>NZ_AP022595.1 GCF_010731875.1 Mycolicibacterium sarraceniae | reverse complement strand
ATTCGTGGTGGCCGGGGATGCGCCGGGTTCGAAGTACGACAAGGCCGTCGAGCTGGGTGTGCCGATCCTCGACGAGGACGGCTTCCGCACCCTGCTGGAGCAGGGGCCACCCGCGCCCGAAGAGTCCGAGGAGCCCGAAGAGGCGGCGGACTGAGTCAGCGCAGGATCGTGGCGACAATCCCGGCCAGGTAACCCAACCGGGCCACTTCCGAGGGCCGGAACAACGGCCCGCCCGGGCGGCCGAGCATGACCGCGGTGTTGGGATCACCCAGCGGCGCCGCCGCCAGCGTGGTATCCATGTCCCGCCACACCTGCGGTACCCACGCGGCGGTGCCGTCGAGTGCCTCGGCATGGGCCAGCGGCAGCCACGGTGCCGACTCCGCCTGAGTCTCTGGCGCACCAGAGCTGCCCGCGATGCGCCGCAGACCCGACTCCGAGATTCGGGCCACCGTGCACCAGCCGACCCGCAACACTCGCGGCGCCTCATCAGCAAGTACCTGCAATCGGTCATCATGGTCGGCGGCGGCGATGTGGTCGATCAGCTCCAGCTCGCGGTGGGCTTCCAGCAGCCCGGTGTGCGGCCGGATGGTGTCCACCCGGACACCGTCGAGGCGTTCGGCCGCCGTGATCAGAGCGTCGGGCATCGCGCCGTGCGGCAGATCGACCACCAGATCGTCGATGGCGTATCCGATCCGCGCTCGACGACGTCGAGGGACAGGATGTCGGCGCCGACCGAGCCTAGGGCGACCGCGAGCCGAGGCTACCGGGCCGATCGGCCAGCTGGACCCGCAGCAGATACGAAGGCACGCCGCCACCTTTCATAGCCGCCTGACTCAGCATTCTGGCAGGTTCGCGTGCCGGTAACGCAGCCATCTAGGCTTGAGCACCGTGTCCCAGATCTCCCGCGACGACGTCGCCCGGTTGGCCAAGCTGGCCCGGCTGGCGTTGACCGACCACGAACTCGATAGCTTCGCCGGCCAACTCGACGCGATCTTGGGCCACGTCAGCCAGATCCAGGCTGTCGACACCGGCGATGCGAAGCCGACCGGCAACCCGTTGACAAATGTGAACGTCACCCGCGCTGACGTGGTTCAGCCGTGCCTGACTCAGGACCGCGCTCGCCGAGGCTCCGGTCTCCGTCGACGGCCGGTTCGCGGTGCCGCAGATCCTGGGGAATCAGAATGAGTGCGAGTGACCACGCGCCTTGACGCCGCCACGCTGGCGGAAAAGATCGCGGCCAAGGAGATCTCCTCGGTCGAGGTGACCCAGGCCTGCCTGGACCAGATCGCCGCCACCGACGAGCAATACCACGCCTTCCTGCATGTCGCCGCCGATCAGGCGCTGGCCAGTGCCGCGCGCACCGACGCCGCCGTCGCTGCCGGGAGGCGCTGCCGTCGCCGCTGGCCGGTGTTCCGTTGGCGCTCAAGGACGTGTTCACCACCACCGATATGCCGACCACGTGCGGGTCGAAGATCCTCGAGGGTTGTGTCGCCCTACGACGCGACGGTGACTGCCCGCTGCGCGCCGCCGGCATCCCGATCCTCGGCAAGACCAATATGGACGAGTTCGCCATGGGCAGCTCGACCGAGAACTCCGCCTACGGCCCGACTCGCAACCCGTGGGACACCGACCGGGTGCCCGGCGGCTCGGGTGGTGGAAGCGCGGCTGCGCTCGCCGCGTTCCAGGCCCCGCTGGCGATGGGCACCGACACCGGCGGCTCGATCCGCCAGCCGGCGGCGCTGACCGCGACGGTCGGGGTCAAGCCGACGTACGGCACGGTCTCGCGCTACGGCCTGGTGGCGTGCGCGTCGTCGCTGGATCAGGGCGGGCCGTGCCCGTACGGTGCTGGACCGCGCTGCTGCACGCGGTGATCGCCGGGCATGATCCGCGCGACTCCACCTCTCTCGAGGCTGAGGTTCCCGACGTGGTCGCCGCGGCGAAGGCCGGGGCGGCGGGCGATCTTTCGGGTGCGCGTCGGTGTGGTCAAGCAGCTGCGCAGCGGCGAGGGCTACCAGCCCGGCGTGCTGGCGTCGTTCAACGCCGCCGTCGAGCAGCTATCTGCCCTCGGCGCGCAGGTCAGCGAAGTCGACTGCCCGCACCTGGACTACTCGCTGTCCTCTTACTACCTGATCCTGCCGTCGGAGGTGTCGAGCAACTTGGCCCGCTTCGACGCCATGCGGTATGGCCTGCGGGTCGGCGACGACGGCACCCATTCCGCCGAAGAGGTGATGGCACTGACTCGGGCGGCCGGTTTCGGCCCAGAAGTTAAGCGCCGCATCATCATCGGTACGTACGCATTGTCGGCAGGCTACTACGACGCCTACTACAACCAGGCGCAGAAGGTCCGCACGCTGATCGCCGGCGATCTCGATGCGGCCTACGAGAAGGTCGATGTCCTGGTGTCCCCGGCGACACCGACCACCGCGTTCCGGTTGGGGGAGAAGGTCGACGATCCGCTGGCGATGTACCTGTTCGACCTGTGCACGCTGCCGCTGAACCTGGCCGGACACTGCGGAATGTCGGTGCCCTCAGGCCTCACCCGACGACAACCTGCCGGTCGGACTGCAGATCATGGCGCCCGCCCTGGCTGACGATCGGCTCTACCGGGTGGGTGCGGCTTACGAGAGTGCACGCGGTCCGCTGCCAACGGCGATCTGACAGGGCAGGATAGGGCCCATGCGAATCGGAGTGCTCACCGGCGGCGGCGACTGTCCCGGACTCAACGCCGTGATCCGGGCGGTCGTCCGGACCTGCGACGCCCGCTACGGCTCCTCGGTGGTCGGCTTCCTCGATGGCTGGCGTGGCCTGCTGGAGGACCGCCGGATCCAGCTGCACAACGACGACCGCAACAACCGGCTGCTGGCCAAGGGTGGGACGATGCTGGGCACCGCCCGCACCAACCCCGACAAGCTGCGCGCCGGGCTCGACGACATCAAACAGACGCTGGAGGACAACGGGATCGATGTGCTGATCCCGATCGGGGGCGAGGGCACGCTGACCGCCGCGCACTGGCTCTCGGAGGAGGTGTGCCCGTCGTCGGGTGCCCAAGACCATCGATAACGACATCGATTGCACTGACGTCACATTCGGCCACGACACCGCGCTGGAGATCGCCACCGAGGCCATCGACCGGTTGCACAGCACCGCGGAATCGCATCAGCGGGTGATGATCGTCGAGGTGATGGGCCGCCACGCCGGCTGGATCGCGCTCAACGCCGGGCTGTCCTCCGGCGCGCATATGACGTTGATCCCCGAGCAGCCCTTCGATGTCGAAGAAGTGTGCCGGCTGGTCAAGAAGCGCTTCCAGCGCGGTGAATCCAGCTTCATCGTCGTGGTCGCCGAGGGTGCCAAGCCGGCCGAGGGGTCGATGCAGCTACGACAGGGCGGCACCGACGAGTTCGGCCACGAGCGGTTCACCGGGGTGGCCCAGCAGCTGGCCAATGAGGTGGAGAAGCGGATCAAGAAGGAAGTGCGGGTCACCGTACTCGGCCATGTTCAGCGCGGCGGCACTCCGACGGCCTACGACCGGGTGCTGGCCACCCGGTTCGGTGTCAACGCCGCCGACGCCGCGCACGCCGGCGAGTACGGGGTGATGGTGTCGCTGCGCGGGCAGGACATTGGGCGGGTGCCGCTGGCCGATGCGGTGCGTCAGCTCAAGCTGGTGCCACAGAGCCGCTACGACGACGCGGCCGCCTTCTTCGGCTGAGTTCTTGCTGGGCCCGACGGCGGATCTGGGCCCACTAGGATTGGCGACATGACTGCCGCAACGCAGGCCGACCTGCTCGATTACGACGATGTCGTCGCCCGTTTCGACCCGGTGCTCGGTCTGGAGGTGCACGTCGAGCTGTCGACGGCCACCAAGATGTTCTGCCCCTGCTCGACGACGTTCGGCGCCGAGCCCAACACCCAGGTGTGCCCGGTCTGCTTGGGCCTGCCGGGTGCGCTGCCGGTGCTCAACGCGGCCGCCGTCGAATCGGCCATCCGGATCGGCTTGGCACTGAACTGCTCGATCGCCCCGTGGTCGCGGTTCGCGCGGAAGAATTACTTCTACCCCGACCAACCGAAGAACTACCAGATCTCGCAGTACGACGAGCCGATCGCGTTCGACGGCTACCTCGAGGTCCCGCTGGACGACGGCACCACCTTCCGCGTCGCCATCGAGCGGGCGCATATGGAGGAGGACACCGGCAAGCTCACCCACCTGGGCGGCGACACCGGCCGCATCCACGGTGCGACCACCTCGCTGCTGGACGTCAACCGGGCCGGGGTGCCGCTGATCGAGATCGTCACCAAGCCGATCGAAGGCGCTGGGGAGCGGGCCCCTGAGGTTGCCCGCGCCTATGTGACCGCGCTGCGCGATCTGCTGCGCGGGCTCGGCGTCTCCGATGTGCGAATGGATCAGGGTTCGTTGCGCTGCGACGCCAACGTATCGCTACGCCCGATCGGCCAGGCCGAATTCGGTACCCGCACCGAAACCAAGAACGTCAACTCGCTCAAGAGCGTCGAGGTGGCGGTCCGCTACGAAATGCGCCGTCAGGCAGCCGTTCTCACCGACGGCGGCACGATCCGCCAGGAGACCCGGCACTTCGACGAGGCGGGCTTCACCTCACCCGGCCGTGACAAGGAAACCGCCGAGGATTATCGGTACTTCCCCGAGCCCGACCTGGAGCCGGTGGCGCCCAGCGAGGAAACGGTAGAGCGCCTGCGCGCGACCATCCCCGAGCTTCCATGGTTGTCGCGCAAGCGAATTCAGGATGAGTGGGGTGTCTCCGACGAGGTGATGCGCGACCTGGTCAACAACGGTGCGGTCGACTTGGTGACCGCGACCGTCGCGGCCGGCGCATCCAGCGAATCGGCTCGGGCCTGGTGGGGAAACTTCCTGGTGCAGAAGGCCAATGAAGCTGGCGTCGAACTCGATGCGCTGGCCATCACACCGGCCCAGGTCGCCAAGGTCATCGCCCTGGTCGACGAGGGCACGCTCTCGAACAAGCTGGCTCGCCAGGTGATCGAGGGTGTGCTGGCCGGTGAGGGCGAGCCCGACCAGGTGATGGCCGACCGCGGCCTGGCCCTGGTGCGCGATGACTCACTGATTCAGGCCGCCGTCAATGAAGCGCTCGAGGCTCATCCCGATATCGCCGAGAAGATCCGCGGCGGCAAGGTGCAGGCCGCCGGTGCGATCGTGGGTGCGGTGATGAAGGCGACCAAGGGTCAAGCCGACGCCGCGCGGGTGCGCGAATTGGTGATGGCGGCCTGCGGGCAGAGCTAAGCGCTCAGGCGCGAACGGTCGATCCACCACTGTTCGTGGAGTCGGCGACAGCGCCCTGCGGATAGCGGCTCGTCGCAGTCGTAGCGGTCCATGACCGCGGCGGCGCCGGCGAAATCCAGGTTGCTGGTGCCCAGCGTGGTGACGACTATGGTCGCCAGCCCGGCCGATCGCGCAGTGTGAAAGCCGGCCGTCGAATGTTCGACGGCCATCGCAGCGTCGACGGCCACCCCGAGCGCATACAGCGCCCGGTGGTACACCTCGGGATCGGGTTTGGGCCGCACCACGTCGTCGCCGGTGATCATCACCTCGACAACACCGTCCCCGATCAGGTCCCGCACCAACGGCTCGATCCGATCCCGTGACCCGGCGGCGGTGATGCCGACCCGGATATCGCCGCAATGCAGGCTCCAGACCAGGTCCCGGAACATGTGGGCAGCGCGCTCGGTGGCCGCCAGCGGGGTGTCGAGGTCGAAGATGACGGCCTCGAGTGCGGGCACGTCGGCGTGGGCGCAACGTGCTCGATCCCACCAGAAGGACTGGTTCCGGCTGATCGTGTCCAGGGTCATCGTGGCCACGCTCGAAGTATGGCCCCGGTCACACCCCGGGGCATCCCCCGATCAGGGGAGTGGGGGGAGGATCCCTCGCCCGGCTGGTCAGCGGCGGCACTACGGTGAAGTCCATGACGGTGCGGGTGGTGCTGGTCGATGACCACGAAATGGTCATCGAGGGCCTCAAGGCCATGCTCGCGCCGTTCTCCGCGCGGGTCGACGTGGTGGGCGCTGCGATCGGGGCCGAGAAGGCCATGGCGGTGATCGCCGAACTGAACCCCGACATCGTGTTGTGCGATGTGCGGATGCAGGGCGCCAGCGGGCTCGACCTCTGCCGGGAGATGCGTGAACGCGACCCCGGCCGCAAGGTCATCCTGTTGTCGGTCTACGACGACGAGCAGTACCTGTTCCAAGCCATGCGGGTCGGCGCGTCCGGATACCTCCTCAAAGGCATCAGCAGTGACGAGCTGGTCCGGCAGCTCGAAGGGGTGCACGCCGGCTCCACGGCTATCGACGCCGGCCTGGCCGCGCGCGCTGCGGAGACCGCAGCCCGCCTGCAGAGCGACCAATTCTGGCCGGGTGCCCGGCACGGGCTCACCCAGCGGGAGAGCGAGATCCTGTCGCTGGTGGTGACCGGGCTGTCCAATCGGGGTATCGCCGCCAAACTGGTGATCGGCGAAGAGACGGTGAAAACTCACCTCAGCTCGATCTATCGCAAACTGGGTGTCAACGACCGTACGAGTGCAGCCGCAACCGCCCTGCGGGAAGGCATTTTTCGATGAATCGCTGCAAGGGGGTCAGCCCGCACGCTGTGCATGGGCTGGTCGACGCCGACCAGGAAGTCGCCCTGCTGCTGGACATCATCGCCGCGACGTCGACCGGGCCCGGTGTCGAGCCGATGGCCGCCGCGGTAGCCCGAATGATCGCCGCCGCAACCGCATCCGATGTGTGTTTCGTGCACGTGCTCGACGACACCGACCGCTCGTTGACGTTGGCCGGTGCCACACCGCCGTTCGACGAGCAGGTGGGCCGGATTCGGATGCCGTTGGGATCCGGGGTTTCCGGGTGGGTGGCCAGCCACCGTGAGCCCGTGGTGATCGTTACCGATAAGGAGGCTGATCCGCGGTATATGCCGATTGCGGCGTTGCGCGGCAAGGACTTCGCTTCGATGGCGTCGGTACCGATGGAGACCGAGCCCGGTGGCTTGGTGGGCGTGCTCAACGTACACACCATCGAACGGCGTGATTTCACGCCCCGCGATATCGAACTGCTGCTGGTGATCGGCCGGTTGATCGCGGGTGCACTGCACCAGGCTCGGCTGCACCGCCAGCTTTCGGCCCGTGAACGCGCACACGAGAACTTCGCCGAACAGGTGATCGCCGCCCAGGAAAGCGAGCGCCGCCGCCTCGCCGGTGACATCCACGACGGTATCTCCCAGCGGCTGGTCGGATTGACCTATCGGCTCGATGCCGCCGCCCGTGCCGTCGACGATGCCGACCAGAGCTCGGCCGCCGAACAACTCGAAAGGCCAGGGATCTAGTGGATCTCACGCTCGCAGAGGCGCGGTCGGCGATCAGCGGCTTGCGCCCGCCGGTGCTCGACGACCTGGGCCTGGCCGGTGGCCTGGCCAGCCTGGCCACCTCTATCCCCGAGGTCGATCTGGACCTCGACCTGGTCGACGAGCGGCTGCCCGAACATATCGAAGTGGCGCTGTATCGCATTGCGCAGGAAGGACTTCAGAACGTCGTCAAGCACTCCCGCGCGATGGTCGCCACGGTGCGGTTCGCCGTCGACGATGGGGTTGCGCTTCTGGAGGTGGCCGATAACGGTGTGGGCTTCGAGACTGCCCCGGGGACATCGTCGTCAGAGAGCTACGGCATGTTGTCGATGGCGGAGCGGGCCGAACTCGTCGGCGGGAGGCTGAGTGTCATCTCCGCTCCGGGATCGGGTACGACTGTGCGGGTGAGGATTCCGCTGGAGTAGCGGTTACTGCACGTCGGCCCACTGTCCGTGCAATCGTGATTGGTCAACAAGACGGTATCGGGTTAAACCTTCAAAGCGACATCGCACCGATTCCTTTATGAAACCGATACGCTTGCCTATCAACGAGTTCAGCGCTATTTGGCGCTCGACTCACCCAGATCGACCGAAGGCCGGATGAAACTCCGGGTCGTTCAGTCGGGTCTGCGCCTCGCTGGCAATACGATCCAGATCCTGGTGATAGCGACCCAGCAGCGCGACGAGGATGAGTTTGGTTAATGGGCTAGGTATTGTCGGCGTTGCTGCGGGGGAAGCCGCCGCCCTGCGGGAAGAGTGGGAACACCACGTCGTCCAGCTTCTCGGCATCGCCGGCAGTGCGGTTGACAGTTGCACCCCAGATGTTTCCGTCCGGCGCCACTTGTAGTGCCCAGGCGTGGCCGTGCGTATCTTGGCGCACCACCTCAGGCTGGCCGGTCACCGCACCGGTGCCCTGGGCGAGCCGAACCGCCACGGTTTGCTTGGCATTGACCAGATTCACCAGCACCGTGCCGTCCAGCGCCGCGCACCCCGCAACGCCCGGCTTGTCCGGCCACGTCCACACCGTCGTGGTCTTGCCGTCCGGCGAGGTGCGCTGCAGGCGATCGCCGGCGGGGCTGCGGTCGGTGATGAACAGCGACTTGTCGGTCGGATCGATGCACATACCGCCGGCGGGGCCCATCCCCGACAGCGCGGTCGTCGGCGGCGCCGGGTGCACCGTCGTGGGTTGCTCGAGTCGGATGACCTTGCCCGCCAGAGACTTCGGATCTGCCGCCAGTGCCGGATTGCCCGCGTCACCGGTCTGCACGACCAGGGTGGTGGGGCTGGTGAAGATCATCGAGCCGGAATTCCCGTTGGCGCCCTTGGGGATTCCGGTCAGGATCGGCTTGGGGATATCGCCGTCGGCGATCCGGATCACCTCATTGTCGGTGGGCGTGCTGATGTAGGCGTACATCAGACGGTCCTGGGAGTAGGTGGGCGACAGCACGATGTCCATCAGTCCGCCGTCACCGCTCGGGTCGACCGGGATGACGGTGTGGATCTTCGGCTCGGCGCTGACCGACACGTCCTTGACGGTGCCGGTGGTCCGCTCGGCCACCAAGGCCGTCTTGCTATCGGGGCCCATGATCAGCCCACTGGTGCTCTCCAGGCACCCTTGCATCACGCCCGGCGCGGGGCAGGCCTTGGGAAACGGCTTGGGCGGCAGCGGCGGCGGGGGCGGCGGCGAGCTGGGTCCGGGTCCCCGTTCCGGGGCGGTGGTGAAGGGTTGCGAAATGTCGTTGTTGAACCTCGCGCAACCCGCGGACGTAGCTGCCACGACCGTCGTTGCGACGAACACGGCCAGCACCCCACGGACCGACCGGCGTACCTGCATGCCCGCCAGGTTACGGATATCGCGTTGATGTTCGCCACGACGGCCCCTGCTCGGCGCGAAAACCAGGCAATATTGGCCGCTAAAAGCGCCGCTCAAATCCCCGATTAGCGCCCAGATGCACCTACTCTGGCTTTCGTGACGAGTCAAGGCCCCGAACCGCACTGGCAGCGTCCCGACGACTCCTCGGGTCGACCGGCGTCGGCCCAGCTGGTCGACCCGGAAGACGATCTGCCCTCGGCCACCTACGGTGGCGATTTCGAGACCACGACGATTCCCCATTACGGCTCCGGACTGCCCGGGTCCGCGCCGTCGACGGGCTACGGACTGTTGCACGATCCTGAGCCGTTGCCCTACGTCCAACCCCATATCGATCCGACTCCGTCGCTGGCCACTCCGATGGAGATCGAGCCGATCGACGCGGAGGAACGCGCAAAGGCCGCCGGCCGGCGGGGCACCCAGGACCTGGGTCTGCTGTTGTTGCGGATCGTGATCGGTGCGATCTTCATCGGCCACGGACTGCAAAAGGCGTTCGGTTGGTGGGGCGGGCAGGGCCTGAACGGCTTCAAGGCCGCGCTGGCCGACGCCGGATACCAGAATGCCGGCGTGCTGATGTACGTCGGCGCCGGTGCCCAGATCCTGGTGGGTGTCCTGCTGATCCTCGGACTGTTCGCCCCGCTGGCCGCTGCCGGTGGTGTGGCCTATCTGGTCAACAGCTTGCTGACGATCGTCGCCGCTCAACGCCAGGACGGTTATCTAGCGGTCTTCGGTCCGGACGGCTTCGAGTACCTGCTGGTGCTGATCGTCGCGACGTCCGCGGTCATCCTGGTCGGGCCGGGCCGCTACGGATTCGACGGCGGACGTGGCTGGGCCCGCCGACCGTTCATCGGCTCGTTCATCGCACTGCTGCTCGGGATCGGCGGCGGTGTCGCGGCGTGGTTCTTCCTACACGGCAACAACCCGCTGGCGTGACCGCCTATTTGTAGGGGTTCGGCACCCGTCCGCCGCTGGCCTCAGCCAGCAGCGGTAGTAACGCGAACGTGACCGCGGGCAGCAGCATCTGCGACCCGTCGCGCAGTTGCGCCCGCGCCCATGCGCTGCGTTCGAAGCGCAGACCGTCGACCTCGTCCCAGCGCACCGTGCGACTGCTCAACAAGGTGCGCGCGGTCACGGTGTCGCGGTCGGCCACTGTGCGAAACCGCACGATCGCGATCGACGCCACAACGGGGAGCACCATGCACGCCGCACCCCAGGTGGGGAACATCGTGATCATCACCAGCAGGCACAGCGCGAGAAATCCCGAGGCGAAGTGCGCCATCGGCGACATCCGGATCACGACGGGCTTGGCGGTGGACGCATCAGGTGCGCGACGCGAGGACATGGCGCCATCTTCCCACCGCCGGCGCGGGCGCCGCGCAGGCTCGTACCGGGATTTGACGCTTGACCAGTGCGGAGGCTACCGTCGCAGGTTATGAAGTCCGGCGGAATGCTCGTAGTAATTGGCCAGCGCGTTGGTGCCGCGCTTGCCCCGACACGGGTATAGCCACACGCACCAGCGCGCAACCCTCGTACAGCCGCCGAGCTGACGGGGGTTTTTTCTTGCCCGAGGATGAACAGGATGGAAGAGGACACACCGTGAGTGCACCCACCACGCGACCGCCCGAGCCAACGGCCCGCCGCCGGCGCGGCCGCACACCGCCCCCAAGACCGGCACGAACACCGCCAAGCGCGTCGCCCCGCAGCAGCTCACGGGCGCCCAGGCGGTAGTCCGCTCGTTGGAAGAACTCGGCGTCGACACCATCTTCGGGATCCCCGGTGGCGCGGTGCTGCCGGTGTACGACCCGCTCTACGATTCGCAGAAACTGCGCCACGTCCTGGTCCGTCACGAGCAGGGCGCCGGACACGCGGCCAGTGGGTATGCCCACGCCACCGGCAAGGTCGGCGTGATGATGGCCACCTCGGGGCCCGGCGCCACCAACCTGGTGACCCCGCTGGCCGATGCGCAGATGGACTCCATCCCGGTGGTCGCGATCACCGGACAGGTCGGTCGCGCCCTGATCGGAACCGACGCGTTCCAGGAAGCTGACATCTCCGGCATCACGATGCCGATCACCAAGCACAATTTCCTGGTGCGCAACGGCGACGACATCGCCCGGGTGATCGCCGAGGCGTTCCACATCGCGTCCACCGGACGACCTGGTGCTGTCCTCGTTGATATCCCGAAGGACATTTTGCAGGCGCAGTGCACGTTCGCCTGGCCGCCGCAGATCGACCTGCCCGGCTACAAGCCCAACACCAAGCCGCACAGCCGGCAGATCCGGGAGGCAGCTCGGCTGATCGCCGCGGCGCGCAAGCCGGTGCTGTATGTCGGTGGTGGTGTGATCCGCGGTGACGCCACCGAGGAGTTGCTGGATCTGGCCGAGCTGACCGGGATTCCGGTGGTGACCACCCTGATGGCGCGCGGCGCGTTCCCAGACAGCCACCCGCAGAATCTGGGCATGCCGGGCATGCACGGCACCGTCGCCGCGGTGGCCGCCCTGCAGAAGAGCGACCTGCTCATCGCGCTGGGCGCACGGTTCGACGACCGGGTGACCGGCAAGCTGGATTCCTTTGCCCCCGACGCCAAGGTGATCCACGTCGACATCGACCCGGCCGAGATCGGCAAGAACCGCAACGCCGATGTGCCGATCGTCGGTGACGTCAAGCTGGCGATCACGGAACTGACGGAGTCTCTGCGCAAATTGGGCGGTACGCCGAAATCCAACCAGGACAGCTGGTGGGAGTACCTTTCGGGGGTCCGGGCCACCTATCCGCTGAGCTACGACCCGCAGCACGACGGCAGCCTCAGCCCGGAATACGTGATCCAGCAGTTGGGCAGGATCGCCGGTCCGGACGCCATCTACGTCGCCGGCGTCGGACAGCACCAGATGTGGGCCGCGCAGTTCGTCTCCTACGAAAAGCCGCGCACCTGGCTGAATTCGGGCGGTCTGGGCACCATGGGCTACGCCGTCCCGGCAGCCATGGGCGCCAAGATGGCCCGGCCCGAAGCCGAGGTGTGGGCGATCGACGGTGACGGCTGCTTCCAGATGACCAATCAGGAGCTGGCCACCTGCGCGGTTGAAGGCGTGCCGATCAAGGTCGCGCTGATCAACAATGGCAACCTGGGTATGGTGCGGCAGTGGCAGACGCTGTTCTACGAAGAGCGCTACAGCCAAACCGATCTGGCCACCCACAGCCGTCGCATCCCGGACTTCGTCAAGCTGGCCGAAGCCTACGGATGCGTTGGATTGCGTTGTGAGCGTGAGGAAGACGTCATCGGCGTGATCAACCAGGCGCGAGCGATCAATGACCGCCCGGTGGTGATCGACTTCATCGTCGGTGCAGACGCCCAGGTGTGGCCGATGGTGGCTGCGGGCTGCGGCAACGACGAGATCATGGCGGCACGCAATATCCGCCCGCTGTTCGACGATAACGAGGAAGGGCGCGCCTGATGGCCGGCAACACTGTCACCCATACCCTTTCGGTGCTCGTCGAAGACAAGCCCGGTGTGCTGGCCCGCGTTGCGGCACTGTTCTCCCGGCGCGGCTTCAACATCGAGTCGTTGGCGGTCGGTGCCACCGAGCAGAAGAACATGTCCCGGATGACGATCGTGGTCACCGCCGAGGAGACCCCGCTCGAACAGATCACCAAGCAGCTCAACAAGCTGATCAACGTGATCAAGATCGTCGAGCAGGACGGTGACAACTTCGTGGCGCGCGAGCTGGCGCTGATCAAGGTTCGAGCCGATGCCGGCACCCGCAGCCAGGTGATCGAAGCGGTGAACCTGTTCCGCGCCAAGGTGATCGACGTGTCCACCGAGTCTCTGACCGTCGAAGCCACCGGCACTCCCGAGAAACTCGAAGCGCTGCTTCGGGTGCTCGAGCCCTACGGCATCCGCGAGATCGTGCAATCCGGTGTGGTGGCGCTGTCGCGCGGGCCGCGCGGGATGACCAACAACAAGTGAAGACCCCGTAGTAACCAAACAGAAGGAAAGTTCAATCGTGTCAGTTGAGATGTTCTACGACGATGACGCCGACCTGTCGATCATTCAGGGCCGCAAGGTCGGCGTGATCGGCTACGGCAGCCAGGGCCATGCCCATTCGCTGAGCCTGCGCGACTCCGGTGTGCAGGTGAAGGTCGGACTCAAAGAGGGTTCCAAGTCGCGCGAGAAGGTCACCGAGCAGGGCCTCGAGGTCGACACTCCGGCCGAGGTTGCCAAGTGGGCCGACGTCATCATGCTGCTGGCGCCCGATACCGCGCAGGCCGAGATCTTCACAAACGACATCGAGCCCAACCTCGAGGCCGGTAACGCGTTGTTCTTCGGACACGGCCTGAACATCCACTTCGGCCTGATCAAGCCGCCGGCCAACGTCACCATCGGCATGGTGGCCCCGAAGGGCCCCGGCCACCTGGTGCGCCGCCAGTTCGTCGACGGCAAGGGTGTGCCCTGCCTGATCGCCGTTGAGCAGGACCCGACCGGCGAGGGTCAGGCGCTGGCGCTGTCCTACGCCAAGGGCATCGGCGGCGCCCGCGCCGGCGTCATCAAGACCACCTTCAAGGACGAGACCGAGACCGACCTGTTCGGTGAGCAGGCCGTGTTGTGCGGTGGCACTGAGGAACTCGTCAAGACCGGCTTCGACGTCATGGTTGAGGCGGGCTACGCCCCCGAGCTGGCCTACTTCGAGGTGCTGCACGAACTCAAGCTGATCGTCGACCTGATGTACGAGGGCGGCATCGCCCGGATGAACTACTCGGTGTCCGACACCGCGGAGTTCGGCGGGTACCTGTCGGGCCCGCGGGTCATCGACGCCGACACCAAGGAGCGCATGCGCGCCATCCTCAAGGACATCCAGGACGGCACCTTCGTCAAGGAACTCGTCGCCAATGTCGAGGGCGGCAACACGCGTCTGGAGAAGCTGCGCAAGGAGAACGCCGAGCACCCGATCGAGGTCACCGGCAAGAAGCTGCGCGATCTGATGAGCTGGGTCGACCGGCCGATCACCGAGACCGCTTAGTCTCTTCCAAAACTAAAGCCACGCAGGGACATCCCTGCGTGGCTTTAGTTTTGCGCGGGCTCGATCCGTGCGTCACCGGCGAATCCGACCATCACCACGATGAAGGTCGTCTGGACGGCCATGCCGGTGTGGATGAAGGACGGCTTGCGGATCCACTCGCGTCCTCGGACGAACGAGTAGACGAGCAGCACGTTGAACGTTCCGAACACGATCGCGGACACGCTGGCGCCGACCTTTAGGAACCGGGGATTGGCGATCAGCAGTGGATCGGTGCCGCCCGCCGGGGGATCGGGGTGCCAACAGCGGCGGCTGCGCCGACTACGGGGCCAGCGTCGGCAGCGGCAGCCCGAATTCGCGCTTGAGCACCGTGCGCGCGGCGTAGTAGCCGCACATCCCGTGCACGGCCGTTCCCGGCGGCGTCGCCGCCGAGCACAGATACGCCTGCGGGATCGGCGTGGACCACGGGTTCCACCGCAGGGTCGGCCCGACCATCGCGGCGAACAGTGTGGCACCGCCGACGATGATGTCCCCGCCGACGTAGTTGGCGTTGTGCTTGGACATCTGCGCAGCGGTCACGCACCGCGAGGCCAGCACCAGATCCCGGAACCCAGGCGCGGCCTTCTCGAACAGACCGATGATCGTTTCGGTCAGGTCCTCGGTCGAGTGGGCTGGGACGTGGGCGTAGGTCCACAACGGCCGCCGCCCCGCCGAATCGATGCGCGACGGATCGCATACATGCGCAAGCGCCGCCAACGTCATCGGCCAGGCGGGGTGCCGGCCCGCGGCGATCTCCTTCTCGGAGTACGCCATCTGGGCTCGGGTCCCACCCATGTGCACAGTGGGCGACGTCGCCAGCCGCGGGTCGCGCCACGGAATCTCGCCAGAAAGAACGAAATCCACCTTGCACACACCCGGGCCAAACCGGTAGCGCCGCAACGACTGTGCGTACCCGTCCGGTAACGACGAGCCGTAGATGTCGAGCAGTGCCGTCGGTGCGGTGTCGTAGATCACCACCCCAGGGGGAGGGGAGGTCACCGGCTCGCCGACGACCAATTCGCCGCCATGGGCCCGCAGATCGGCGAGCATGGCGTCGACGATTGCCTGGCTGCCGCCGACCGGCACCGGCCAGCCCGCGGTGTGCGCCACCGTACCGAGCATGATGCCAGCGCCGCTGTTCACCGGTGACGGCATGGTCGAAATCGCATGTGTGCCAACGCCGGTGAACAAAGCGCGAGCATCGTCGCCGCGCAGCATGCCCCATGCCGGGCTGCCCTGGGCGAGCACCCGAAGACCGGCGCGCACGGTGGTGGGCAGATCGGGCGGCAGCGAACGTTTGTCGCCGAGGAAGAATCCGAGCACGCCATCGGAATGCTCGACGAGCGGACCGAACAGCCGGCGGTAGGAGCGGCCGTCGTCTAGCTCGGCGCACGTGCGGTCCAGCGAATGGTAGGCGATCGCGGCCGGCCGGTTCGGCAGCGGATTAGCGTAGGAGATCCCCGGGACCGCCAACTCCACCCCGCGCGCCGCCAGGTCGAACTCTGCGAAGAACGGCGAGGCGATCGCCATCGGGTGCACCGCCGAGCACATGTCGTGGCGGATATCGGGGAAGTCCGGATCGGCCGCGGTGCGGGCCCCACCGCCGAAGGTCGGCTGACCCTCCACGACGCGCACCTTCAAACCGGCTCGGGCGCAGATGATGGCAGCCGCCAACCCATTGGGACCACTGCCGACGACGGTCACGTCCACGTGTCAAGTACACCTCACAGCAGCCGATGGTCGTGCACTGGGCAACAGCTACTAGGCTGACCGGCGTGAATCTGCCCGTTGTATTGATCGCAGACAAGCTTGCCGCGTCGACCGTCGAGGCCCTGGGTGACCAGGTTGAAGTCCGCTGGGTCGACGGCCCGGACCGGCCGAAACTGCTCGCCGCGGTGGTCGATGCCGACGCGCTGCTGGTGCGCTCGGCCACCACCGTGGACGCCGAGGTCATGGCCGCCGCGCCCAAGCTGAAGATCGTCGCCCGCGCCGGTGTCGGCCTGGACAACGTCGACGTCGACGCCGCCACCGCGGCCGGGGTGCTGGTGGTCAACGCGCCCACGTCGAACATCCACAGCGCTGCCGAGCATGCCCTGGCACTGTTGCTATCGGCCGCGCGGCAGATTCCCGCCGCCGACGCCACGCTGCGCGAGCACACCTGGAAGCGCTCGTCGTTCTCGGGCATCGAGATCTTCGGCAAGACCGTCGGCGTGGTGGGCCTGGGCCGGATCGGGCAGCTCGTCGCGCAGCGGTTGGCCGCTTTCGGCGCCCATATCGTGGCCTACGACCCCTACGTGTCGGCGGCCCGCGCCGCCCAACTCGGTATCGAACTGCTCAGCCTTGACGATCTCTTGACCCGCGCCGATTTCATCTCCGTGCACCTGCCGAAGACCAAGGAAACCGCCGGCCTCATCGGCAAGGAAAACCTGGCCAAGACCAAACCCGGTGTGATCATCGTCAACGCCGCGCGCGGCGGGCTCATCGACGAGCAGGCCCTGGCCGACGCGATCACCAGTGGTCACGTCCGGGCCGCTGGACTCGATGTGTTCAGCACTGAGCCCTGCACCGACAGCCCGTTGTTCGAGCTGCCGCAGGTGGTCGTCACTCCGCATTTGGGCGCTTCCACTGAGGAGGCTCAGGACCGGGCGGGCACCGATGTCGCGGCGAGCGTGAAGCTGGCGCTGGCCGGCAAATTCGTCCCGGACGCGGTCAACGTCGCCGGCGGTGTGGTCGGCGAAGAAGTGGCACCGTGGCTGGACCTGGTGCGCAAGCTCGGCCTGCTGGTCGGTTCGCTGTCCGACGCCGCGCCGGTATCGCTGAGCGTGCAGGCTCGCGGCGAGCTGGCTTCCGAAGATGTTGAGGTGCTGAAGCTTTCGGCGCTGCGCGGACTGTTCTCGGCTGTGGTCGACGAACAGGTGACGTTCGTCAATGCCCCGGCACTGGCCAAGGATCGTGGCGTGGCCGCCGACATTTCCACTGCCACGGAGAGCCCGAACCACCGCAGTGTGGTCGACGTGCGCGCGGTGTACGCCGACGGTAGTTCGTTCAACGTGGCGGGCACGCTGTCGGGTCCGCAGCAGGTGCAAAAGCTGGTGCAGATCAACGGGCGCAACTTCGATCTGCGCGCCGAGGGTTTCAACCTGGTGGTCAACTACTCCGATCAGCCCGGCGCGCTGGGCAAAATCGGCACTGAGCTCGGCAAAGCAGATGTCAACATCCTGGCCGCCCAGCTGTCCCAGGACGCCGGCGGTGAGAGCGCGACGATCATCCTGCGCCTGGACACCGATGTCCCCGAAAACGTGCGCGTCGCGATCGCCGAGGCGGTCGGTGCCACCACACTGGAAGTGGTTGACCTCTCATGAAGTTGGCGGTTATCGCGGGCGACGGGATCGGCCCGGAGGTCATCGACGAAGCGCTGCAGGTGCTTGACGTGGTGCTGCCCGGTGTGGACAAGACCGAATACGACCTCGGTGCGCGCCGCTACCACGCGACCGGTGAATTGCTCACCGCGGAGACCATCGAAGAACTCAAGGGCTACGACGCGATCCTGCTCGGCGCGATCGGCGATCCCTCGGTGCCCAGCGGCGTGCTCGAGCGCGGCCTGTTGCTCAAACTCCGCTTCGCGCTGGACCATCACGTCAACCTGCGGCCGGGCCGGCTCTATTCCGGCGTCAGCAGCCCGCTTGCCGGCGTGACGAATATCGATTTCGTCGTGGTGCGTGAGGGCACCGAAGGCCCCTACACCGGTAACGGCGGCGCGCTGCGCGTCGGCACGCCGCACGAGGTGGCCACCGAGGTCAGCGTCAACACCGCCTTCGGTGTCGAGCGGGTGGTGCGTGACGCGTTCGCCCGCGCACAGTCCCGGCGCAAGCACCTGACTCTGGTGCACAAGACCAACGTGCTGACCTTCGCGGGCAGCCTCTGGTCGCGGGTGGTCGCCGAGGTCGGCAAGGAGTATGCGGACGTCGAGGTCGCCTATCAGCACATCGACGCCGCCACCATCCATCTGGTCACCGACCCGGGGCGCTTCGATGTCATCGTCACCGACAACCTGTTCGGCGACATCATCACCGACTTGGCCGCGGCGGTGTGCGGCGGAATCGGCCTGGCCGCCAGCGGCAATATCGATGCCACCCGGACCAATCCGTCGATGTTCGAACCCGTCCACGGCAGCGCGCCCGATATCGCCGGCCAGGGCATCGCCGACCCGACGGCGGCAGTGATGTCGGTCGCCCTGCTGCTGCGCCACGTTGGCGAGGAGGCGGCGGCCGCCCGCGTCGACACGGCGGTCGCCAATCATCTGGCCACCCGCGGCGACGCGACGTGCTCGACGCGTGAGGTAGGTGACCGGATCCGCGTAGCGCTTTAGTTCCGGATCGGCGGGTCCGCCGGAACCAGCGGCAGCGCCAGCGTCGGGAACAGTGCGCACACTGCGAACGCCACCGGGTAGCCCACCACGGCGATCAGCGCGCCGAACAACGGCGGGGCGAGCCCGCATGCCAACAGTTGGCTGGTGTTCTGCGCGCCCAAGGCTCGTCCGCTCCAGAACGGCCCCGCGATCTCGGCGATCGCAGTGAACGCCAGCCCGTTGTCGACCACCGTGATCACCGACGCTGCGACCATCACCGCGATGCTCAGCGTCCAGTGCTGCGCATCGGTGAGCGCCAGCGTCAACATGGCCGCGGCCGCGGCGGCCGCGATCATGCGGATCGGCCGTAGCCGCAAGCCGAGCCAATCCGACCACCGTCCGGCGGTGACACGGCCCAGCGCTCCGAGAAGCTGCGCGAACATCACCAGCACACCGGCTGATTCGGCTGGCCAGCCGCGGTCGACGATCAACCACACCAGGGCGAACGTCCACACTACGCATTGAGGCACCACCAGAAGCACAGACACCGCGTGGATCCGCCACAGCAGGGCTGACCCGCGGTAGGGGTTGGCCAGGTGCTCGGCGGGAGCCTCGGCGCGCGGGGGCCGCGGCGGATCGGCCACCGCGACCGCGCACACCAGTGCGGCCACCCCGCATATGACGGCCGGGAACAGCAGTGCCAGCCCCACACCGTACGTCTGGGCCAGACGCGGTATGACCAACGCGCCGACCGCAACACCGAGCGGCTGAGCGGTCTGCCGGATGCCCATCACCAGTCCGCGCTGCTGTGGCGGAAACCACCCGACCACCAGCCGTCCACTGGCCGAATTGCTGCTGGCCGCGGCCATTCCGCCGAGGAACAGGAAGGTGCCCACCAGGATCAGCGAATGTGACGAGGCCGCTGCCAGTGCCGCCGCAGCGGTCAAGGCGGAGCCGATCGACAACACGAAGCGTTCGCCGACGCGGTCCACCACGTAACCCCACAGGATCAGGGTCACCACCATGCCGAAACTCGGCATCGCCGACACCAGGCCGGCTTTGGCCAGGTCGAGGCCCATCGTGTTGTGCAGGGTGGGGATGAGGAAGGCGGCGCCGTTGATGAAGACGTTGGCGGACAGGGTCGCGAACAACGCGATGACGAGCATCATCCAGCGCCGCACGGTGCTGATCGTGTCGACGGGCATGAGGCCATAATTTCACGATCTATCTCACAATGCTGAATTATTTTCTCAATATATGAGAGTTAGCTAAAGTGAGTGGTGCCGCAGCAGAAGTACGACTGCAGCCCTGCGTGGCTGCTCGATCAACGCCGGTTCGGGGCCTTTTACCCCCGAACCGCTAGGCTGTGACGAATGCGCCTGGGTCGAATCGCCAGTCCCGACGGGGTCGCCTTCGTGAGCATCGAAGGGGACTCGGGGAGTGAAATCGTTCGCGAGATTGCCGAGCATCCATTCGGCACGCCCACTTTCACCGGTCGGTCTTGGCCGCTCGCCGACGTGCGACTGCTCGCGCCTATCCTGGCCAGCAAGGTGGTCTGCATGGGCAAGAACTACGCCGCTCACATCGAGGAGATGGGCGGTGAGGCGCCGGAAGACCCGGTCATCTTCCTCAAGCCCAATACCGCGATCATCGGGCCTGGTGTGCCAATTCAATTGCCCGCCAATGCTTCCCCGGTCCACCACGAGGGTGAGCTGGCCGCCGTCATCGGCCGGCCGTGCAAGGACGTCCCGGCTTCCCGTGCCGCCGAGAACATCCTGGGCTACACGATTGCCAATGACGTGTCTGCCCGCGACCAGCAGCAGGCCGACGGTCAGTGGATCCGGGCTAAAGGTCATGACACCTTCTGTCCGGTGGGCCCCTGGATCGTCACCGATCTGGACCCGTCCGATCTGGAGATCCGCACCGAGGTCAACGGTCAGGTGCGTCAGCTGAGCCGGACCTCGCTGATGATCCACGATATCGGGGCCATCATCGAGTGGATCTCGGCGGTGATGACCCTGTTGCCGGGTGATCTCATCCTCACCGGAACGCCGGAGGGAGTGGGACCGCTCGAGCACGGTGACACCGTCAGCGTCAGCATCGAGGGCATCGGGACGCTGTCGAATCCTGTGATCCGAAAGGGCAACTGATGACCGCGGCGGCCAATGATTTAGTGCGCGTGCGGTTCTGCCCGTCGCCGACCGGTATCCCGCATGTCGGTATGGTGCGCACCGCGTTGTTCAACTGGGCCTACGCGCGGCACACCGGCGGTACGTTCGTGTTTCGCATCGAGGACACCGACGCCGCGCGTGACTCCGAGGAAAGCTATGCCGCGCTGCTGGATGCATTGCGCTGGCTGGGCCTGAACTGGGACGAGGGGCCCGAGGTCGGTGGCCCGTACGAGCCCTACCGGCAGTCTCAGCGGACCGACCTCTATCGCGATGTGCTGGACCGGCTCCTGGCGTCCGGGGAGGCCTATCTGGCGTACTCCACCCCCGAAGAGGTTGAGGCGCGACACCTGGCCGCCGGACGCAATCCCAAACTCGGCTATGACAATTACGACCGCGACCTGACCGATGAGCAGCGCGCCGTCTACGCCGCAGAGGGTCGCAATGCCGTGCTGCGACTGCGGATGCCTGATGATGACATCACCTGGCACGACCTGGTCCGTGGCGCAACGACATTCGCTGCGGGAACGGTCCCGGACTTTGCGCTGACCCGGGCGACGGGAGACCCGTTGTACACCCTGGTCAATCCGGTCGACGATGCCCTGATGAAGATCACCCACGTGTTGCGCGGCGAGGACCTGCTGTCCTCGACGCCACGCCAGATCGCGCTGTACCAGGCGCTCATTCGTATCGGCGTCGCCGACCGCGTACCCGAATTCGCCCACCTGCCACCGGTGTTGGGGGATGGCACCAAGAAGCTGTCCAAGCGTGACCCGGAGTCCAACCTATTCCTGCACCGCGACCGCGGCTTCATCCCCGAGGGCTTGCTCAATTACCTGGCGCTGCTGGGCTGGGGTATCGCCCAGGACCACGACATCTTCAGCCTTGCCGAAATGGTGGCCGCCTTCGACGTCGTCGACGTCAACTCCAACCCGGCGCGGTTCGATCAGAAGAAGGCCGACGCCATCAATGCCGAGCACATCCGCCGGCTCGACGAAGCGGACTTCGCTGCGCGCCTGAAGGCCTACTTCGAGGCTCACGGCCACGACACCACCCTGGACGACGCGGGATTCGCCGTCGCCGCCCAGCTGATTCAGACGCGCATCGTGGTGCTCTCCGACGCGTGGGAACTGTTGAAATTCCTCAACGACGATGCCTACGAACTGGATCCAAAGGCTGCTGCCAAGGAACTCGGCCCCGACGCGGCGTCGGTGCTCGATGCGGCGATCGCCGCGCTCGAGGGTGTCACCGAATGGACGACGCCCGCCATCGAGGAAGCGCTCAAGGTCGCACTACTCGAAGGGCTCGAGCTCAAGCCGCGCAAGGCCTTCGGCCCGATTCGGGTGGCCGCGACCGGAGCCACCATCAGTCCGCCGCTGTTCGAGTCCCTGGAATTGCTCGGTAGCGACCGCAGCCTGCACCGGCTGCGCGCCGCGCGGGCCCAAGCGGGGGTGGGGTGAAAAACGGGGCTGAAATCTTTGGTAGTCTGCTCGTCGGCCCGCAACCAATGCAGAGCGGTCTTGATCCAGGGAATTCTCGGGATAAAGACGTTTGACCAGCGGTTATAGGCAGCCAATGGGGTATGGTGTAATTGGCAACACTAGGGATTCTGATTCCCTCATTCTAGGTTCGAGTCCTGGTACCCCAGCAATTATGTCGGCAACGGCCTCTGGGCTATGCTGGCAAACCGGTACGCCGCAAGGCGCGCCATGGAATTGGTTCTGGCCCCGTCGTCTAGCGGCCTAGGACGCCGCCCTCTCACGGCGGTAGCGTGGGTTCGAATCCCATCGGGGCTACCAATTCATATTCGTCCGGTCATCGACCGGGCGATTCGTTATTTCGGGGGCCACTACTGTGTCGCAGCCGGCAAATGGTCGCGCCGGCCTGGATCGTGCCGCAGCATTGTCGCTGTGCGACCGATGAAGCGGTGCCTCGCGGCAGTCCTGACCGCTGTCGCGCTTCTGGTGCTGGCCACCACATCGGGTCCGACGGTGTCGCGGATCGCCTACGGCGCCCCGCTCATCAGCGGTCCCTTTGCATCGTTGTTGGCTGCGTCGACCAATCTCGGTCCATCGCGTGCCACTGAGGCTCAGCTCACCGTCACGCTGAACGGGCCTGCCCGCCCGGCGACGCTCATCGATTGGGCCAGCGCGCACCGACTCGCGGTGCGCTGGCAACCCGGCGAGAACTTCGCGTTCGTCACCGGAGCCGCCGACGGTATCGCGGACGCGTTCGGCGTGCCCGTGCGCGACTACCAGGGCCGGCAGGGTCAAGTGTTCTACGCCTCACCCCGGCAACCGGTCGTGCCTGCGGCGCTGCGCGACGACGTCACCGGCATCGGCCGCATCCTGAGCTACCTGCCGCATCAGATGGCACGACCGGTATTCCCGCTCGACGTGCCGCGGCCGGGTTTGACGCCACCGGATCTGATGACCGCCTACAGCGCCACCCCGTTGGCCGAGGCCGGTTTCACGGGTGCCGGACAAACACTGGTGTTCTACGTTTTTGACGGGTTCGACCAACGCGACCTCGATACGTTCGCCGACCTGTCCGGGCTGCCACGGTTCACGCCTGAGGTGGTCGGCGGCCCACTCGGCCCAGCCGAGGGCGAAGCGGTGATGGACCTCGAGATCGCACACGCGATCGCCCCGGAGGCACGGCTGGTGGTGATCAATGCTCGCCCGACCATCGAGGGCGGCGGGACCTTCGAGAAAATCGGGCGGATGTTCGACCAAGCGGCACAGCAATATCCCGGGTCGGTGTGGAGTCTATCGATCGGATGGGGTTGTGAGGCACTAGTCAATGTGGCCGATGTCGCGCCCGTGCGGGCGGCACTGACCAACGCGCATAGCCGCGGTATCACGGTGTTCGACGCCAGCGGCGACACCTCAGGCCTGGAATGCAAAGGCGGCAAGGACTGGTCGTCGCCGCCGGGTCCCGACGATATCGGTGTGGACACCATCGCGTCGCTACCCGAGATCACCTCGGTCGGCGGCACCACGCTGTCCACCGACGTACAGGGCAGGTGGATGAACGAGTGGGCCTGGATCGATGTGCCGATGTCGCAGGGCTCCAGCGGCGGGGTGTCCCGATTGTTCGCCCGACCCGACTATCAGCGTGGGATTGTCGTTGACCGGGATACCGACCACCGGCTCGTTCCCGACGTCGCTGCGGTGGCCGATCCGTTCACCGGGGTCCAGATCGTTTTCGGACAGACCATCAAGATTGGCGGCGGTACCTCACAGGCGGCACCGATCTGGGCGGGGATGGCGGCGTTGATGAATCAGCATGTGCTGTCCCACGGCGGCAAGCCGCTGGGCGATATCAACCCGCTGCTGTATCGGGCCGCCCAGGCATCGCGCCTGCGGGGATTTCATGACATCACGTTGGGCGGCAACGCGGTCGACAACCCTGGTCCTGGCTATGACCTGGTGACCGGCCTCGGAAGCCCGATCGCCAACAACCTTGCCCAGAATCTGCTCGACGCACAGAAGGCTCTCTCCGTGGTCGCTGGCTTCGCCCCTGGCGGCGGGTAGTGACAATCCTCCGCCCCTGGCTGATGCGTTCACTGTTTCCTGCGCTACCCATCTGCTCCCGCAGGCGCTTTCGGGCCGCGTTTGTGGTCTTGGTCCTGGCGCTGGCGTTGTTCGCGGCGCTGCGGTGGCAGGCGGCGATCATCGCGGCCGCGGTGTGGGGGCTGCCCCTGTTGTTCGTCATCTACCTGCGACAGATCGACGCTCGCCGGACGCTTGGTGTGCGTGCTGTCGTTCTATCCATCGGGCTGGGTGTGGGGTTGGCCGTCGGGTGGGCCCTGATCGCTGGTCCGATCGTCGCGGGCGCCTTCGATGTCCCGCTGACTGGGCAGACAGAGGTAAGGCAGCTCCTGCTTTTCGGGGTGGCGGTGCCCATGAGTGAAGCCGTCCTGATGATCCTTCCCGCGGTGGCCGTACGGCTCTCGGACCGATCCCCACGGAACCCACTCGACGGCTACGCGATCGGCGCACTGGGCGCAACGGCTTTCACTGCTGCGGCCAGCGCGACACTGCTCGCACCTCAGCTGGCGATGGGCGTAACCGCGCCCGACCGCTCGGTCGGCAGCCTGCTGGCCGAGGCGCTCGTCGAGGGTGTCGGGTGGCCTCTGGTGGGCGTGGCGACCGGCGGGATCGTCGGTGTCGCGCTGTGGTTTATCAAGCCTGCCAACGCTTCTCGTCGGTACCGCGGTGTCGTTCCCGCTGCGGTACTAGTGGTGCTGCTGATGGTGACCGCGATGGGCATCGTGGACATCGTCCCGCTGTCGTCAGCGTGGTACGGCGGTCTGCATCTGCTGATCGCCGCGGTGGCGATGCTGGTCCTGCGGCTCGTCACCGCTGCCGCGACGCGCCACCAGACACCCGACGAGGCGCAGCTCGAGGAAGTGACGGCGAGCTACTTCGGCGTGGTGGGGTGGTTGGCGGCAGGCCTCGCCGTCGTGGTTGCGGTCGGCGTCTTGGTGTCGGCGCGTATCACTCCAGCGCCGGAATATTTTGTCTGTCCACCGTATTGCGGCAGGCCACCGCTCGGTGACCCGGTGGAGACGAACCCGCGATTCAGCGGTGACGGCGGTGCGTTCTCGGTGGAGTATCCCGGTGAGGGTTCCGCCTACGAAGCCACTTTTGATCCGCCCGGCGTGAACGGCGTCGAGCTGAAATACACCGGCGGAGATACCGGCACGCTCACGTTCTCCGGTGAGTATGCCGACGGCCGTACCGCCAAGCAGATCGTGCAGCAACTCGTCGCAAGCCGGTACCCGGGCGCCGCCATCGACTATGAGATCCCCAACGCATCCGTTGGTTACCAGCCGGGCTACGGCGTCGTCGCCGATGTTTTTCCCACCAGCTCGGAGGCCACCTACACCCAGCTTCGGGTGATGGTGATGGCTGCGGTCAAGCACGACTATGCACTCATCGCAGCCGCGGCTGGCCCCTATCACCGGTTCAGCCCCGACTACGGGACGGGTCACCCGTCGGGGGCCAACCTTGAACTCGCCATGGATATGGGCAAGTACGTCAACAGCTTCAGGTGGAACGGCGACCGCTACGGTCGCCCGTAGTCACGCCTTAGCCTTCAGTCGGTGCCGTGGACCCGGCCAGCGGTATCGGCGGCATCCCAAGCTTGCCGTGATCCCAGGACCGCACGCGGTTGGCCGCGATGCGCACCGCCACACGCTTGTTCATCATCATGTCGACAGCCGGCTTGAGGTCGTCGGTGTAGGGGCCGTTGTAGCGCTCCCATACGCTGACACCGACTTTGAAGATGGTGTCGGGATGGTCGACGATCTCGCCGACGCCTTCGAAAGCCACGCCGCGCAGCGTGTCGTAGGTATCCCCGTCCTCGATGAGAAAGCTCACCCGAGGATTGCGACGCAGGTTGACCGCCTTCTGGGACTTTGCTTTCGTTTCGACCCAGATCTCGCCGTCGAGCACGCCGTACCACATCGCGACGAGGTGAGGCTGGCCGTCGGCTCCGATGGTCGCCATGGTGCCGGTGCGGCTTCGTGCTACGAATTCGGCGATCTCGGCCTCCGACATGACGATCTGGTTGCGTTGATTTGTTCCCATGGCGTCAGTTTGTCAGGCGCTGCGGCGCGGTTGTCGCCCGGATCACAGTCGGCGGGTGAGGGCGTCGGCGGCGGCCACCAGATCGGCGGCCCAGCGCACGCCCGGCCGACGGCCCATGCGGTCGATCGGGCCGGACACCGACACCGCCGCGATCACTGAGCCGCTGCGGTCGCGCACCGGGGCCGAGATGCTGGCCACCCCGGGTTCACGCTCGGCGGCGCTTTGCGCCCAGCCTCGGCGCCGGACCTCGGCCAGGGTGCGTTCGGTGAACTTCGCCGTCGGCAGCACCGCTTGCTGTGTGGTGCTGTCGCTGTAGGCGAGGAGGACTTTGGCGCCTGAACCGGCCGTCATCGGCAGGCGGGCTCCCACGGGCACGGTATCGCGAAGCCCGGCAGGAGGTTCCAGTGCCGCGACGCAGATCCGGCTGGTGCCCTCCCGGCGGTAGAGCTGCACGCTCTCACCGGTGATCTCGCGCAGCCGGGGTAATACCGCGGCACCCGCCGCGAGCAGCGGATCGTTGACCTGGGCGGCCAATTCGCCGATGGCGGGTCCGAGCCGCCAGCGCCCCGCGCTGTCGCGGGCCAGTAGCCGGTGGACTTCCAGGCCTGCCGCGAGCCGGTGCGCGGTGGCGCGCGGAAGGCCGGTCCGCGCACAGAGTTCCGCCAGCCCGCAGGGTGAATCGGCGATCGTGTGCAGTACGCCCACGGCTTTGTCGAGGACGCCGATGCCGCTATCCTGTCTCATATCGAGATACTAGCGTCCCGAAATATGAGATATCCAGACTTGCGTTCCGGGAATGAAGAAACGAAGCGAGAACTGATGGCTCAGTCCGACAAGCCCAGAACCCTGCCCGAAAAGGTGTGGGATGACCACGTCGTGGTCGCCGGTGCCGGGAGCGGCGCATCGCGCGAACCCGATCTGATCTACATCGATCTCCATCTCATCCACGAGGTGACCAGCCCGCAGGCTTTCGACGGGCTGCGGTTGGCCGACCGCCCCTTGCGCCGTACCGATCTCACGATCGCCACCGAGGATCACAATGTTCCGACGGTCGACATCGACAAACCGATCGCCGACCCGATCTCGCGCACTCAGGTCGAGACATTGCGGCACAACTGCGCCGAGTTCGGCGTCCGACTGCACCCGATGGGGGACGTGGAGCAGGGGATCGTCCACGTGATGGGGCCGCAGCTGGGGCTGACTCAGCCCGGCATGACGATCGTCTGCGGCGACAGCCACACCTCTACCCACGGGGCGTTCGGCTCGATCGCGATGGGCATCGGCACATCCGAGGTGGAGCATGTGCTTGCCACCCAGACACTTCCGCTGCGGCCGTTCAAGACGATGGCGGTCAATGTCGACGGTGTGCTGCCACCCGGGGTGGGCGCCAAGGACGTCATCCTGGCCGTGATCGCCAAGATCGGTACCGGTGGCGGCCAGGGCTATGTCATCGAATACCGCGGCAGCACCATCGAAACGCTGTCGATGGAAAGCCGGATGACCATTTGCAATATGAGCATTGAAGCCGGCGCCCGGGCCGGGATGGTGGCGCCCGACGAGATCACCTATGAGTTCCTGCGCGGACGTGCCTACGCGCCGACGGGCGCGGACTGGGATGCCGCCGTGGCCGCCTGGGATGCGCTGAAGACCGATGAGGGCGCCGAATTCGACGCCGAGGTCTACATCGATGCGTCGACGCTGAGCCCCTTTGTGACGTGGGGCACCAACCCCGGCCAGGGTGTGCCGCTGTCCGCGGAGGTACCCGATCCGGAGCTGATGACCAGCGATGCCGATAAGCAGGCCGCGGAGAAAGCGTTGGCCTACATGGACCTTCGGGCCGGCACCCCGATGCGCGACGTCGCCGTCGACGCGGTGTTCGTGGGCTCGTGCACGAACGGGCGCATCGAGGATCTGCGGGTGGTGGCCGACGTGCTGCGCGGCCGCAAGGTCGCCGACAGTGTCCGGATGCTGATCGTGCCGGGATCGATGCGGGTGCGCGCGCAGGCCGAATCCGAAGGGCTGGGCGAGATCTTCACCGCGGCCGGTGCGGATTGGCGCCAGGCCGGCTGCTCGATGTGCCTGGGAATGAACCCCGATCAACTGTCACCGGGCGAGCGGTGTGCGTCGACGTCAAACCGCAATTTCGAAGGCCGGCAGGGCAAGGGCGGCCGCACTCACCTGGTTTCGCCGGCTGTCGCCGCCGCGACCGCGGTACGCGGAACCCTGTCCTCGCCCGCCGATCTCAAAAACTAGATCTGCTAAGGAGATCCACGATGGATGCATTCCATACCCACACCGGCATCGGCGTTCCGTTGCGGCGGTCCAATGTCGACACCGATCAGATCATTCCCGCGGTGTATTTGAAGCGGGTCACCCGAACGGGTTTCGAGGACGGGCTCTTTGCCGCATGGCGCAACGATCCCTCATTCATTCTCAATCTGAGTCCCTTTGACCGGGGTTCGGTTTTGGTCGCCGGACCCGATTTCGGCACCGGATCATCACGCGAGCATGCGGTCTGGGCGCTCATGGACTTCGGTTTCCGGGTCGTCATCTCGTCGCGCTTCGCCGACATCTTTCGCGGCAACGCCGGCAAGGCCGGGCTCTTGGCGGCCGAAGTCGCTCAAGATGATGTTGAACTTCTCTGGAAGCTCATCGAGCAGAATCCGGGGCTGGAAATCACTGTAAATCTTCAAGATCGAAATATCACCGCGGGAACAGTGCTGGTGCCGTTCACGATTGACGATTACACGGCTTGGAGATTGCTGGAAGGCCTCGACGATATAGGCCTTACGCTGCGGAAACTTGCTGAAATCGAAGCCTTCGAGGCGGCCCGTCCGAGCTGGAAGCCGCGCATTTCAACGACGTCCTGAACCGGCGGTATGCCGAAGTCCTGCCCCCAAACGGGGGGTTCAGCCCCCCCGGTATCACCGCCCTAGGGCGGCAAGCGGATTGCTGAAATCCTCCTAAGTAGCGTCTGAAATTGGGCGTGGCTCTTGGAATTCAGCGCCACTTGGGTTTACCGTGTTGTGCAGTCGGTCCAAAGTGGACCACTGGCTTCGGAGGAATTGAATGAACAAAGCAGAGCTCATCGACGTACTCACGGAGAAATTGGGCTCAGATCGTCGGCAGGCAACTCTGGCTGTGGAGAACGTCGTTGACACCATCGTGCGCGCGGTGCACAAGGGTGACAGCGTGACCATCACCGGCTTCGGCGTTTTCGAGCAGCGGCGTCGTGCCGCTCGTGTGGCGCGTAATCCGCGCACCGGCGAAACCGTCAAAGTGAAGCCGACTTCCGTTCCCGCTTTCCGTCCGGGTGCGCAGTTCAAGGCCGTCGTCTCTGGTGCACAGAAGCTTCCGTCGGAAGGTCCCGCCGTCAAGCGCGGTGCCGTCGCCGGCCCCGTCAAGAAGGCAGCCGTCAAGAAGGCTGTCCGCAAGGCGGTCGTGAAGAAGGCCGCTCCGGTCAAGAAGGCTGCGCCGGCTAAGAAGGCTCCGGTCAAGAAGGCTGCGCCCGTCAAGAAGGCCGCTCCGGTCAAGAAGGCTGCGCCCGCCAAGAAGGCCGCTCCGGTCAAGAAGGCTGCGCCGGCTAAGAAGGCTCCGGTCAAGAAGGCTGCGCCGGCTAAGAAGGCTCCGGTCAAGAAGGCTGCGCCGGCTAAGAAGGCCGCTCCGGTCAAGAAGGCTGCGCCGGCTAAGAAGGCTCCGGCCAAGAAGGGCCGTCGCTAGATATCGCGGTCGAATACGCCGCGGGCTCAACGCCCGCGGCGTATTTGCGTTTCAGGGCGGGTCTGACAAAGGTTTTGGGTGTTGTGCCTGAGGCTTGGGTGATGTCGCGGTGTCAGTTGCTATCTGATGCTCAGTGGCCGCTGCCGAGGAGGCCGGGATCATCGACTGGGCGGTGATCCCCGAGCCGTCCGATCAGATCGCCAACCGCGTGCGGCGGGGTTCTCGCGGTGGAGACCCACCGGCATGGGATGCTGAAGACTACAAGGGCCGCAACGTCGTTGAACGCAACATCAACCTCGTCAAGCAATGGCGCGCCCCGGCCACCCACTACCACACCCTCGCCACTGCCTACCGCGCCGCCGCCGTTCTAAGGGCCATCACCATCCGGCTGCCCTATTTGTCAGGCCACACCCTAGGTCGCCAGTGGGCTGCCGATGTAGTCGGCCGCCACGATCCGATCGCCGTCCAATGACAACACCCACGTGCTGCCCTTGCGATTGCGCGACTTGTCCGTCTTATCGGTACCTCGCCACCACGCGAGCAGATAGGGAATCACTTTGCCCTGCGTGCAGATCACCGGTGTCCCGCCGCCTGCGGCGATTTCGGCGATGCGCCTGTGCGCGCTATCGGGGTCCGCTGCGTAGGCCTCTTCGGTGAGGTCGGCCTCGGCAGTGATCTTCACGCCCAGTTCCTGGGCCAAAGGCTCGACGGTCTGAATACACCGGACGCGATCGGCCGCATAGATTTTGGACGCACCAAACGCCATGAGCTGGCCAGCCAGTGACTCGGCTTGTGCGCGACCGTTCTTGTCCAGCGGGCGGCCGCGATCGTCGCCTTTGTAGCGGGATTTGATGCCCGCCGTGCCGTGCCGAACGATCAGGACCGTCGCGGTGTCGGCGGGCTGCGTGGTGAACGCCTTGAGCACTTCCCGGTCATGGGGATAGGAGAGCCGCTCCCGCGCGTCCTCGGTCGACAGCCACTCCAGCCGGTCGACTTCGTCGCCGGGGGTGAATTCGCCGCCGAGCGCTCGTGCCGCCCAGTAGTGAACCACTTTGGCGCCCTGGGCAACTTGATAGTGGGTTTGGATCAGGCGGCGGCCCAGCCGAGACCGCTGGCCGGTCTCCTCCCAGATCTCGCGCACCGCGGCCACGGGCTCGTTCTCGCCTGGATCGACTTTGCCCTTGGGGAAGGACCAATCGTCGTAGCGCGGCCGGTGAATCAGCGCCAGGCGCAGCTCGCCGGTATCGGGATCCGGACGCCACAGCGCCGCGCCGGCCGCGACGATCACCCGCGGGGGCTTCCCCTTCTTGACCGCTGGCTTCTTCGTCGATTTAGCCCGTGAGCTGTCACGTGACGCTTTCTTGGCCACCTTCAACTCCCGCAGATCAATTCGGGCCCCCGGCTGGGGCCGGACTTGGAGGGTTGCAACGGGGGAGCACTTAGTGCTGCCGGTGACGTTCCATCAGCCACACCTGGTGGTCCCGAACTTGTCGGCCGTCTTGTGGGGCGGCTGTCCAATGCCCGTCGGGGCCAAGCTCCCAGCACCGCGTCGAGGGATCCATCGCCGACTCGAAAACATCGTCGAGATATCCGGTGAGGCGGGGGTCCTTGACCTGAGCCATCACTTCGACGCGACGATCGAGATTGCGGTGCATCATATCGGCGCTGCCGATGAAGAATTCATTGATCGCATTGAAATGGAAGATCCGCGAATGCTCCAGGAAGCGGCCGAGAATGGAGCGCACCACGATGTTCTCAGAGAAACCCTCGGCACCTGGCTTGAGCGCACAGATGCCGCGGACGACGACCTCGACCCGAAGCCCGACCTGCGATGCCCGGTACAGCGCATCGATGACCTGTTCGTCGACAAGGGCGTTGGCTTTGAGTCGGATCCGGCCATTACCGCTCTGCCGGTGCGCATCGATCTCCCTCTCGACACGTTCGACGATGCCCTTGCGGACCCCGCGCGGGGCCACCAGAAGATTGCGGTAGCTGACCTTGCGTGAATAGCCCGTCAGCGAATTGAACAGGTCTGTCAGGTCGGCGCCGATATCGGCATTGGCGGTGATCAGGCCGACATCTTCATACAGCCGGGCGGTTTTGGGGTTGTAGTTGCCGGTGCCGATATGGCAGTAGCGCCTGATTGCCGAACCTTCACGCCGCACCACCAGACATGTCTTGCAGTGGGTCTTCAGTCCGATTAACCCGTAGACCACATGCACGCCGGCATCTTCGAGCGCACGGGCCCACTTGATGTTGGCCTGCTCGTCGAAACGGGCCTTCAGTTCGACGAGGGCGACCACCTGCTTGCCCGCCTGGGCCGCGTCGATCAACGCGTTGACAATCGGGGAGTCACCGGAGGTCCGGTACAGCGTCTGCTTGATGGCCAACACATTCGGGTCGGCGGCGGCCTGCTCGATGAATCGTTGAACACTCGTCGAGAACGAGTCGTACGGGTGGTGCACCAGCACGTCACCGTCGCGGAGTGTGGAAAAAATACTCTTGGGCGTTTCCCGCTCACCGAACGCCGGGTGGGTGGCCGGCACGAACGGGCGGTCCTTGAGTGCGGGGCGCTCGACGCCGTAAATCTGCCACAGCGACGAGAGGTCAAGCAGCCCCGGCACCTGAACGACATCACCGGGGTAGACGTCGAGCTCACGCAGGAGTAACTCGAGCATGTGCTCGGTCATATCGTCGGCGACTTCGAGGCGGACCGGGGATCCGAACCGCCGCCGTGCCAGTTCACGTTCGAGCGCCTGGAGCAGATCTTCGTCGCGGTCTTCCTCGACCTGCATATCGGCATTGCGGGTGATGCGGAAGACGTGGTGCTCCACAATGTGCATGCCGGGAAACAGCACCGGCAGGAATGCCGCGATGAGTTCCTCGGTAGGCAGGAACCGGACGATGCTGCTCTCCCCGTCGGTGCTCTTGAGTTCGACGAACCGGTCGACGTTGTCGGGCACCTTGATTCGGGCGAAGTGCTCGCCGCCGTCGTCGGGCGATTTGACGGTGATCGCCAGGTTCAGGCTCAGCCCGCTGACGAACGGGAACGGGTGTGCGGGGTCGACGGCGAGCGGGGTGAGGACCGGAAACACTTGCTCGTGAAAATAGGACGACAACTCGGCGCGTTCGGCGTCGGTGAGCTCGGCCCACGTGACGATGCTGATACCTTCCTCGGCAAGCGCGGGGCGCACCGACTCGATGAAGACCTCGGCTTGCCGCAATGAGATCTGCCGGGTGCGCTCGCCGATGCGGCGCAGCTGCTCGCGCGGGGAGAGACCGTCGGCGGAACGCACCGAGAGCCCCAATTCGTCGCGGCGTTTCAGGCCTGCTACCCGGACCATGTAGAACTCGTCGAGGTTGGACGCGAAGATCGCCAGGAACTTCGCCCGTTCCAGCAGGGGCAGTGAGGTATCGGCCGCCAGAGCCAGCACTCGGGCATTGAAATCCAGCCAGCTCAGCTCACGATTGAGGTAACGATTCTCGGGCAGCTCGTTGTCGACTGCGGTATCAGTAGCCGCGGGCGGGGCCTCCGGCGCCTCACCGGGCTGCCAGTTGTCATCCGTGGCTGGGGCTTCGGTTTCCATCTCGGTCACAGTCTCGATCATCCCCTATCGAGAGGGTGCGTGGACCTGCGCAGCCCAAAGTCGAAGGGCGTTGAGGTGTTGTTAACCATCAGCGAGGAGCGATTGCCCTGGTTGTCGCCGCGCCGACACCGAGAAACTCTGCGGATTCCAGATCTTCGACGGTGTCGATATCGCAGCGCAGCCCCGGCCACGAGCCGGTTAGCTCGACCGCCCCGGAGTCGCGGTGCCGACGCGCGGAGTCATGGCCGAGCTGCGGATCTAGTGCGGTGCCGAACGCAAACAATGCGGCGGTGCCACTGCCGTGGCGGTCGGCGACGAAACTGCGCCGATACGACCGCGCCTGCGCCAGTGCCTCGGTGAGCTCATCGGTCTGCAGGGCCGGCAAATCACCTTGCAGCACAACAGTATTGACAGTCCGCTCGGCGACGTTGGACCAGGCGTACCGGACCGCGGTGTTCAACGGGTCGGGATCCGTTGGTGGCGTGGTGTCGAACAACGCCGCGGCGCCGAGCTCACGGGCGGCCGCGGCCGCCGTGTCGTCGGGGGTGACGACGGTGATCGTTTGCACGGCGCTGACCGCCCGGGCCGCCGTGATGGTGTCGATCAGCATCGCGAGCACGACCTGTTCGCGGGCGCCTGCCTCGAAGACGGGACTGAGCCTGGTCTTGGCGGCCTGAAGGCGCTTGACCGCGATGATCACGCCGACATCGGCTGCGCCACTCATGTTCACCATCCTTCCAGCGTCGTCCGGGGCGGCTGCATTCCTGGGCGGCGATCCTCGCAGCGGCGTGGGCTACGTTAATGACTATGACCAGCACGGTGGGCACCGCGGCGGTGATGGGGGCCGGCGCCTGGGGGACCGCACTGGCCAAGGTGCTGGCCGAGGCCGGTTCCGAGGTCCGGTTGTGGGCGCGCCGCGCTGAGGTGGCCGATGAAATCAACGCCACACATATCAATGCTTCCTATCTACCGGGCATCAAGCTGCCGGGCACGATCCGCGCCACCACCGATGCGGCCGAGGCTCTCGACGGGCTGACCACCGTGCTGCTCGCCGTTCCCTCCCAGAGCTTGCGCGCCAACCTCGAAGGGTGGCGTGGCCTGATCGCCGATGGCGCCACCCTGGTGAGCCTCGCCAAGGGCATCGAGTTGGGCAGCCTGATGCGGATGAGTCAGGTGATCGTCCAGGTCGCTGGTGTCGACGCCAGCCAGGTGGCCGTGGTGTCCGGTCCCAATCTGGCCGACGAAATCGCCGACGGCCAACCCGCAGCGACTGTGGTGGCCTGCACCGATTCCGGTCGTGCGGTCGCTCTGCAGCGCGCACTGAGCACCGGTTATCTCCGGCCTTACACCAACGCCGACGTGATCGGTACTGAGGTCGGCGGGGCCTGTAAAAACGTCATCGCGCTGGCCTGCGGTATGGCCGCGGGCGTCGGTCTGGGGGAGAACACCGCGGCCGCGATCATCACCCGCGGCCTGGCCGAGATCATGCGGTTGGGTATCGCGGTGGGCGCCAAGCCAGCGACGCTGGCCGGCCTTGCCGGTGTGGGCGATCTGGTCGCCACCTGCACGTCGAGCCAATCGCGCAACCGCAGCTTCGGCGAACGGCTCGGCCGGGGCGGGACCATCGAGGCGGCGCAGCTGGCCGCGGGCGGTCACGTCGCGGAAGGTGTCGCGTCGTGCGAATCGATCCTGGCCCTGGCGTCCAGCTACGACGTCGAGATGCCGCTCACCGATGCCGTCCACCGGGTGTGCCACAAGGGTTTGTCGGTCGACCAGGCGGTGGCACTGCTGCTGGGCCGCAGTGTCAAACCGGAGTGACCGAGAGATGAGCGAGCGCTACGGCGATTCCACCCGCGCGGTCAAAGCGGTGAGTTCCCAGCCGATTCCGGGCGAGCCGGTCGGCCGTGGCCCAGTCCTCGCGTCGGCGTTCCATCTTTCCGACGCCGAGGGCAGCGAAGCCAACACCTACGGCCGCGGCTCCAATCCGACCTGGCGCCAGCTCGAGGCCGCGCTGGCCCAGTTGGAAGGTGCCACCGGCGCCTTGACCTTCGGGTCCGGGATGGCGGCTATCACTGCGGCGCTGCGGGTGACGGCCACACCTGGTTCTGTGCTGGTCGTGCCGGCCGATGGCTACTACCAGGTACGTCGGTTCGCGTCTGAAAGCCTTGCCCCACTAGGGATCACGGTTCGTGAGGCGAGCGCCCAGGAGATCTGCGGTGCCGCCGAGAACGCCGATGTGGTGCTGGCCGAGACCCCGACGAACCCCGCTCTGGACGTGGCGGACCTGCACCGGTTGGCGCAAATCTGTCGGCACCGCGGGGCGCGGCTGCTGGTCGACAACACCACCGTGACCCCGCTCGGGCAGCAACCCCTGGCGCTGGGCGCCGATCTTGTGGTGGCCAGTGCCACCAAGGCCCTGTCCGGTCACAGTGACGTGCTCGCGGGCTATGTCTCGGGCAGCGACCCCGCCCTGATGGCCGCTGTGGAGCGTGAGCGGCTGCTCGCCGGTGCGATCCTCGGTTCGTTCGAAGCGTGGCTGGTGTTGCGCAGCCTCGGCAGCGTCGGGCTGCGTTTCGAGCGACAGTGCCAGAACGCGCTGGCGTTGGCTACTGCTCTGGCGGGACACCCGCGAGTTCGCTCGGTGCGGTACCCGGGATTGCCCGGTGACCCGTCGCACCCGACAGCCGTCGCCCAGATGCGCCGCTTCGGTGGCCTGGTCTCGGTCGAACTCGCGGACGCCGCCGCTGTGCACGCCCTGGTGCGCCGCAGTGAACTGCTGGTCGCCGCGACGAGCTTCGGCGGAATCCACACCTGCGTGGATCGTCGCGCCCGCTGGGGTGATCCGGTGGCCGACGGGTTTGCCCGGATCTCGGCGGGTATCGAGGACACCGACGATCTGGTCACCGACGTTCTGACCGCGCTCGACGCCTGAAATACCTGTTCGCGGCGTCGAATCGTGCCGATACCACCCGGGCTGTAGCCTCTCTAGGTTGTGACTTCCCGCCTGCCGTCGGACCGGCCCCGGATCCGTGTCGCCGTCATCTATGGGGGCCGCAGCTCCGAGCATGCGATTTCCTGTGTGTCGGCGGGCAGCATCTTGCGCAACCTCGACCCGGAACGCTTCGAGATCGTCGCCGTCGGTATCACCCCGCAAGGGTCGTGGGTGCTGACCGACGGCAGTCCCGAGACCCTGGCCATCACCGACCGGCAGCTGCCGGCGGTCACCGGGGAGTCGGGCACTGCCCTGGCGATGTCGGCCGATCCGCTGCGCCGCGGTGAGCTGGTCTCGCTGGGCCAGACGCCAGGGCAGATGCTGACGTCGGTCGATGTGGTCTTCCCGATCCTGCACGGTCCCTACGGCGAAGACGGCGCCATCCAGGGTCTGCTGGAGTTGGCGGGCGTGCCCTACGTGGGTGCCGGAGTGTTCGCCAGCGCGGCCGGTATGGACAAGGAGTTCACCAAAAAGCTGCTGGCCGCGGCCGGGCTGCCGGTCGGTGATCAGGTGGTGCTGCGCGCGCAGCAAGCGATGCCGACGCTGGACGATATTGAGCGACTGGGCTTTCCGATGTTCGTCAAGCCGGCGCGCGGTGGTTCGTCGATCGGGGTGAGCCGGGTCACCAACTCTGATGAGCTCACGCTGGCGATCGCCGACGCCCGTCGTCACGACCCCAAGGTGATCATCGAAGCCGCCATCGAAGGCCGCGAGCTGGAGTGCGGTGTGCTCGAATTCCCCGACGGATCAGTGCAAGCCAGCGCCATCGGGGAGATCAGGGTGGCCGGCGTGCACGGTCGCGAGGACGGCTTCTACGATTTCGCCACCAAGTACCTCGATGACGGCGCCGAACTCGACGTGCCCGCCAAGATCGACGACGATATGGCAGAAGAATTGCAGCGCTTGGCAATTCAAACGTTCGAAGCGCTGGACTGCCAGGGTCTGGCCCGGGTGGATTTCTTCCTCACCGACGACGGTCCGGTAGTCAACGAGATCAACACGATGCCCGGGTTCACGACGATCTCGATGTACCCGCGGATGTGGGCCGCCAGCGGTATCGATTACCCGACGCTGGTGAGCACCATGGTCGAGACCGCACTGGCCCGAGGAACCGGTCTGCGCTGACTCAGCGCGCCGGGTTCGGATCGATCGGAACCTCAGGCATGGCGCGCGCGATCACATCCGATAACGCCTGGATGGGGGTTGGCCCCGACTCCGTCGGCAGCGTCAGCGCCACGTAGACCGGGCGATCCACGGTGACCCAGGTGCTGTGGTCGATGTCCGGGTCCTGGAGCCGGAACCACTGCACCGCGTTGACCATCTGGATGGGGGAGCCGACCACGAACTCGGCCGGCCGGTCGATTCCGCACCGCATGATGACCGGGTAGTTGTCGGCCTCCCCACGCCACGCGGCCGCTCCCGGCGGCACCGGGTCCGCCGCGACCACCCGGCGGAATTCACCCAGGTTGGTCGGCAGGGCGCTGAGCAGGGATGCGCACGTCGAGGAATCTGCTTTGGGCGCCGGCACGGCCGCGACGACCACTGGCTGGACCGGGGCCTGGCGGGTGGCGGCGATACCCAGGACAGCGCCGATCGAGACGATCCCCACCACTACACCCGCGATCAGCAGGGCGCGTGGCGGACCGTCCTGGGTGCTGTTCTCGGTGGGGACAGGTTCAGTCGGCATCGGCGATGGGGCAGGTCAGGGTTCGGGTGATCCCGGTGATCTGCTGAATACTGGGCACGACGGTGGCGGCGAGGTCGGCTTCACTGGCCGAGCCGACCCGCACCACCACGTCGTAGGGTCCGGTCACATATTCCGACGACAGCACACCGGGCAGCGCGGCCACCTGTTTGGCGACGACCTCGGCGCGGCCGACCTCGGTCTGGATCAGCATGTAAGCCTCCATCACCCGTTGTCTCCTCGTCTCGATGCTCGCCCGTGTGCGATGCCGCCCTAGACTGACGTGTCCTAGGCCGGCAGGGAAAACGTACCGCAGGTTGCCGCACCGATCAGCGTGTGCGACAGGAGGGGAGGTGCCGTGACCAACTCCGGTGAGCCCACTCTGCGTCAGCTGGGCGAGTTTCCGGTGATCGACCGGCTGGTGTCGGATCGCCGTCAGCCGGCCGGGGTGAGCGTGGGCCCCGGCGATGATGCGGCGGTGCTGAGCACGCCCGACGGGCGCGTCGTCGTCACCACCGACATGCTGGTGGAAGGCCGGCACTTCAGGCTGGACTGGTCGGCGCCCCAGGACGTCGGCCGAAAGGCCATCGCGCAGAACGCTGCCGACGTCGAGTCGATGGGCGCGCGGTGCAGCGCGTTCGTCGTCGGGTTCGGGGCCCCGCCGGATACCCCGGTGTCCTCGGTGCAGGAGCTGGCCGACGGGATGTGGCAGGAGGCCGGCCCATTGGGTGCCGGTATCGTCGGCGGTGATCTGGTCGCTAGCCCGCAGTGGGTGGTGTCGGTGACCGCGCTGGGCGATCTCGGTGGGCGAGCCCCGGTGTTGCGCAGCGGCGCCCGGGCCGGATCGGTGGTGGCTGTCGCCGGTGAGCTCGGCCGCTCGGGCGCCGGATATTTGTTGTGGAACAAGGGGATTGGCGGATTCGAGGAACTACGCGGGTGGCATCTGGTGCCGCGCCCGCCCTACGGGCAGGGGAGCGCGGCCGCGGAGGTCGGGGCCCAGGCTATGACCGACGTCTCGGATGGGCTGCTGGCCGACCTCGGGCATATCGCCGAAGGATCCGGGGTCACCATCGATCTCATGACTGATGCGTTGGCACCCGATGTGGACGCGGTCGCCGCGGCGGCCGCGGCGGCTGGTGTCGACCCGTTGGATCTGGTGCTCTCCGGTGGTGAAGATCACGCGCTCGTGGCGTGCTTTCCCGGTGCGGTGCCGGCGGGTTGGCGGGTGATCGGCACGGTGGCCGACGGTGCGCCCGAGGTCTTGGTGGGCGGGCGGCCCTGGGCCGGCTCGGCGGGTTGGCAGTCCTTCGACTGAGCTCCATCGGTAGGTTGACGTCCGTGACTTCTAGTGCCCGGCCGCTGACCGAACTCGTCGACGACAGCTGGGCGCAGGCGCTGGCCCCGGTCAGCGATCAGGTCTCGCAGATGGGGCAGTTCCTGCGGGCCGAGATCGCCGCCGGCCGGCGCTATCTGCCCGCCGGGCCGAACGTGCTGCGCGCGTTCACCTTCCCGTTCGACGAGGTGCGGGTGCTGATCGTCGGCCAGGACCCCTACCCGACGCCGGGGCACGCGGTCGGCTTGAGTTTCGCGGTGGCCCCCGATGTGCGGCCGTTGCCGCGCAGCCTGTCCAACATTTTCACCGAATACACCGCCGACCTCGGCTACCCCCAACCGGCCAACGGTGACCTCACCCCGTGGTCCCAGCGGGGCGTCATGCTGCTCAACAGGGTGCTGACCGTCGCGCCGGGCACGCCGGCGTCGCACCGGGGTAAGGGCTGGGAAGCGGTCACCGAATGTGCGATCCGGGCACTGGTCGCGCGCGATCAACCGATGGTGGCGATCCTGTGGGGCCGGGATGCGTCGACGCTCAAGCCGATGCTTGGGGGGACCGCCGGGCAGCAGCGAAGCGACCCGGGGAGTGGTCGGTGCGCGGCGATCGAGTCAGCGCATCCGTCGCCGCTGTCCGCGTCACGAGGATTCTTCGGCTCGCGGCCGTTCAGCCGCGCCAACGAACTGCTGACCGGGATGGGTGCCGAGCCGATCGACTGGCGACTGCCCTAACCGACGCCGAGATTGACGTCGCGCTGAGACCTACTCAATCTGGTGCGCCCACACGTCGGTGTGGGCACCGGTCGAAACGGACTTAGCCGCGGGTGACCTTGCCGGCCTTCAGGCACGATGTGCAGACGTTGACACGCTGCTTGTTGCCGCCGGGACGGGCCACGGCGTGCACGGTCTGGATGTTCGGGTTCCAGCGACGGCTGGTCCGGCGATGGGAATGCGACACCGACTTACCGAAGCCGGGGCCCTTTCCGCAGACGTCGCACACGGCAGCCATGTAGAACTCCTCTATCGAACGTGTTCCTGGGGGCCAACGACCGAAACGGGTGACCCGACAACCTGACTAGGATAGCCGCCCGGTGAACCGAACGCCAAAATCCGCCGCCACGTTCGCTCCGCACGCGCGCTCGAACCTCTCTGAACTGGTCCGATAGTAGCGCCGACATCGAACTGTCCGGCCGACTGGATAAGCTGTCTCGACAACGCCGTGTGTGTGTCAGGGATCGCGAGGAGGTGCCGATGCCGGACCGGCGGCTGGACGCATCGGCCCTGCGCGACTGGGCTCACAGCGCCGTTGGCGACCTGATCACTCACACCGACGAGATCAATCGGCTCAACGTGTTCCCGGTGGCCGACGCCGACACCGGAACCAACCTGCTTTTCACCATGCGCGCCGCACTGGATGCGGCGACATCCGCGGAACGTTCCGGTGACGTCAGCCTGATGGCCGCCGCCCTGTCCGAGGGGGCACTGCACGGGGCCCGTGGAAATTCCGGGGTGATCCTGTCGCAGATCCTGCGCGCTCTGGCCGATGTCACGGCATCAGCGGCCGAGGACACCGGCGGCTCGCTGGCCGATATCGACGCGGTTCTGCTCGGGGCCGCGCTGCGGCACGCCGTCGGACTGGTGGTCTCCTCGATGGGTGGGCAGTTGGTGGCCGGCACCATCGTGTCGGTGTTGCAGGCCGTCGCCGACGCGATCCAGCGCTACGCGGCCGACGGCGCGAACCTGGCCGAGGCGCTGGCCGCCGGAGGCGAGGCGGGGGTCGCGGCGCTGGACCGCACGCCCCATCAGCTCGACGCGCTGGCGCAGGCGGGTGTGGTCGATGCCGGCGGGCGTGGCTTCCTCGTCCTCATCGATGCGCTGACCGCCACCGTCACCGGACATACGCCCCACCGGGAGGCCTACGAGCCGGGGCCACCACGGCTGGACGGTGTCACCGCCGCACCCCGGCCGCCGCAGTTCGAGGTGATGTATCTGCTGGCCGACTGCGATGCCGCCGCGCTCGACCCGCTGCGCGCCCGGCTGGAGCAGCTCGGCGATTCGGTGGCGATCGCCGCGAGCGCCGACGCCGATCGCCACTCGATCCACGTCCACACCGACGACGCCGGCGCCGCGGTCGAGGCGGGGCTGGCCGCCGGTACGGTCAGTCACATTCAGATCTCGGTGCTGAGCGCGGGGCCGGCCCGGGTATCGCCGGGCAGCTGGAGCCGGGACCGTGCGGTGCTCGCCGTCGTCGACGGCGATGGCGCCGCAGAGCTTTTCGGCCAGGAGGGCGCCTGCGTATTGCGTCCGGCCGTGGCGTTGGCCGACCCGACCAATGGCATCAGCGCCCGGGAGCTGGTACGTGCGCTCGTCGACACCGGCGCCGCCCAGGTGATGGTGCTGCCCAACGGTTATGTGGCGGCTGAGGAGCTGGTCTCCGGCTGCACGGCCGGAATCGGTTGGGGCATCGACGTCGTCGCGTTGCCGACCGGATCGATGGTGCAGGGGCTGGCCGCACTCGCCGTCCACGACCCGGCCCGCCACGCCGTCGATGACGGCTTCTCGATGGCCCGGGCGGCCGCCGCGGCCCGGCACGGTTCGGTGCGCACCGCCACCGAACAGGCGCTGACGTGGGCTGGCGCCTGCGAACCCGGTGACGGCCTCGGCATCGCCGGCGACGAGGTGCTGGTGGTCGCCGACGACGTGACCGGCGCGGCCACCGGGCTGATCGACCTGTTGCTGGTCGCCGGCGGGGAGTTGGTGACCGTATTGCTCGGCGACGGAACCGATCCCGCCGTCGCCGCCGCACTGGCTGACCACATCCACCGCCGCCATCCCGGTATCGAATTCGCGACCTATGCCACCGGCCATCGCGGTGACGCCCTGCTGATCGGGGTGGAGTAACCGTGGTCGGCCTCAGTGACCGGCTCGACGCCATCCTGGGCGGCAAGGCCGCCGGACTGCTCGAGGACGTGTTCGGCATCCGCACCGTCGACGGCTTGTTGCGGCACTATCCCCGCAAGTACATCCACGGGATGTCGGTGTGGGGCGAGGACGAGGTGCTCCCGGAGGAGGGCGAGCACGTCACCCTGGTCGGGGAAATCGAGAAGGCCGACGTCCGGTGGACCAGCCGGCAACCCAAGCGCGAATACCTGGTGATCACGCTGGGCAAGGGCCGGCGCAAGGTCACCGCGACGTTCTTCAACGCCAAGTTCCTCAAGAAGGACGTGGTGGCGGGCGTCCGCCTGATGCTGTCCGGCGAGGTCGGCTTCTTCAACAGCACTATGCAGCTGACCCATCCGGACTTCCTGGTTCTACAGTCGCCGAAGGGGCGGGTATTCGGCAGTAAATCCCTCAAGACGATCGCCGACACCTCAACGTCGCCGAGCGGTGAACTGACCATGTCGGCTTTCGAGCGCGACTTCTTCCCGATCTACCCAGCCAGCTCCAAGCTGCAGAGTTGGGATATCTACGCCTGCGTGCAGCAGGTGCTGGCCGTGCTCGACCCGATAGACGATCCGCTGCCCAAAGCTGTTGTGGAGCAACGTGGTCTGGTCGACGAGGGCACCGCCCTGCGTGACATTCACCTCGCCGAGCGGGAACCCGAACGGGAGGCCGCCCGTGAGCGGCTGAGGTTCGACGAGGCCGTCGGCATGCAGTGGGCGCTGGCCCAGCGCCGGCACGGCGAACTCGGCGAATCCGGACCGCCCGCGCCGCTTCGTGACGACGGGCTGGCCGCCGCGCTGATGGGCCGGCTCCCGTTCGAGCTGACCGCCGGACAACGTGAGGTGCTCGGTGTGGTCAGTGCGGAATTGGCGGCGACCAAGCCGATGAACCGGCTGCTGCAGGGTGAGGTCGGTTCCGGCAAGACGATCGTCTCGGTGTTGGCCATGCTGCAGCTGGTCGATGCGGGCTACCAGTGCGCGCTGCTGGCGCCGACGGAAGTCCTTGCCGCCCAGCATGCGCAGTCGATCCGCAGCGTCCTGGGTCCGCTCGCGATGGCAGGTCAGCTCGGCGGTGAGGACGGCGCGACCCGGGTGGCGTTGCTGACCGGCTCGATGTCGGCGGCCCAGAAGCGTCAGGTGCGTGACGAGGTCGCCTCCGGGCAGGCGGGCATCGTCATCGGCACTCACGCGCTGCTGCAGGACGCGGTGGAGTTCAAGCGGCTGGGTTTCGTGGTCGTCGACGAGCAGCACCGGTTCGGTGTGGAGCAGCGAGACCGGTTGCGCGCCAAGGCTCCTGGTGATTTGACACCACATTTTCTGGTGATGACCGCGACGCCGATCCCGCGGACCGTGGCGCTGACCGTGTACGGCGATCTGGAAACCTCGACGATGCGTGAACTTCCGCGCGGGCGCCAGCCGATCACCACCAACACGATCTTCATCAAGGACAAGCCGCAGTGGCTGGCCCGGGCGTGGCAACGGATCATCGAAGAGGTAGGCGAGGGCAGGCAGGCCTATGTCGTCGCGTCCCGCATCGACGAGGACGACAAGACCGCTGCCGCGCAGGAGGGTCCGCCCGCTGAGACCGTTGTGGCCTTGCGTGACAAGTTGGGTCAAGGGCCGCTGGCCGGGCTGCGGCTGGGCCTGATGCACGGCCGTCTCGCCGCCGATGAGAAGGATGCGGTGATGGCCGCGTTCCGGGCCGGGGAGATCGACGTTCTGGTGTGCACCACCGTGATCGAGGTGGGGCTCGATGTGCCGAACGCGACGGTGATGGTGGTGATGGACGCCGACCGGTTCGGCATCAGCCAGCTTCATCAGCTGCGCGGGCGGATCGGGCGTGGCCCGCACGCGAGCCTGTGCCTGCTGGCGACAAAGTTCCCGGAGGGCTCCAAGGTGGGCGACCGGTTGACCGCGGTAGCAGGCACTCTCGATGGGTTCGTCCTCGCCGACCTGGATCTGCAGGAGCGCCGCGAGGGAGATGTGTTGGGGCTCAATCAATCCGGGCGGCCCATCAGTTTGCGGTTCTTGTCGCTGGCTGAACATCTCGAAGTCATTCTCGACGCGCGGGAAGTGGCTCAGGCGATCCACGCCCACGACCCTGGCCATCGGGGGATGATGGTCCTGGCCGGACAGTTCACCGGTGGTGACCGGATCGACTACCTGGACAAGGCATGAAGCGCCGCTCGCTCATCTGGTTGTCGGTGATCGCGGCGCTGTCGGTGATTGTCGCTGTGCAGGTGATGAACTCGACCGGCGAGCCGGACCCGATGGTCGCGCGAGCCGACGTGCCCACGGTGGCGCCGGGAAGCGATGTGCTCGAGGGCATCGTGATCGTCCCGCAGCGGGTGCGGGGCTATGACTACCGGCGCGCGGCGTTCGGCGATGCCTGGGACGACGAGAACTCCGCACCCGGCGGGCATAACGGCTGCGATACCCGTGACGACATCCTGGACCGCGATCTCGTCGACAAGACCTACGTCTTCACCAAGCGCTGCCCGCAGGCGGTCGCCACCGGAGTGCTGCTCGATCCCTATACCAGCGCGACCGTTCCCTTCACTCGGGGAGCGAATGTCGGACAGGCGGTGCAGATAGACCACCTGGTGCCGCTGGCCTACGCGTGGGACATGGGGGCGCGAGACTGGCCGGACGCCACCAAGATTCGGTTCGCCAACGATCCGGCGAACCTGCTCGCGGTGGCGGGGCGGGCCAACCAGGACAAGGGGGATCAGCCGCCGGGCTCCTGGATGCCGCCCAACCACGCGTTCTGGTGCCAGTACGCCATACAGTTCGCCGCGGTGCTGCGCGGCTACTCACTGCCGGTCGATCAAACCTCAGCCGATGAACTACGCCGGGCTGCGGCCACCTGCCCCAGTCACTGACGGACCTCTTGCGTCAGGTCAGTCTCGTTCTGCAGCTGATGTGACGGCCGCCGCACGGCGATCACCGCAGGTCAAAACCGCACGATTCGTGGTAGTCAAGACCCCGATGTATTGCACATTCTGTATGCGCAATACACTGCCCGTCGACGATCCGTCCGGCGTCGTGCTGCTGACCGTCCTCGGCGATAGGAACTCGAATACCGTTGCAGCACAGTATTTGTCAGTTGATTTGACACTGCTGGACGGCGCGCGCCAGCTGCGGCAATACAGCTTGGTGAACGCCCCGGGCACCGCCGAGCTGACCTTCGCGGTCAAGCCCGGCCGCAACCGCGCGGCGGGGCGCCGGTGGTCCTGATCTCCGCCGGGATCGGCATCACAACGGACCGCGTCCACTGCGAACTGTTCAGCCCGAACGACTGGCTGCTGGACCAGCGGCGACAAGCTCGGCGGCGGGGAAATCCCTAGGTGCCGGTGTAGGTCTGCGGGTTTGGCCGGAACCGGGTCCCGTCGTCGAGCCCGCTGAGGGTCTGTACCTCGGCGGGAGTGAGCTCGAAGTCGAACACGTCAGCGTTTTCAGCGATCCGCGCCGGATTGGCCGAGCGGGGGATCACGACGTTACCCAGCTGCAGACTCCATCGGATCAGCACCTGGGCGGGCGACTTGCCATGTGCCGCAGCCACTTCGGCGACCACAGGCAGCTCGAGCAGGTTGCCGACGCCGAGCGGGCTGTACGCCTCGGTCACGATCGAGTGGTCGGCATGCACCGCGCGCAACTCGGCTTGATTGAGCAGCGGATGCAGCTCGACCTGGTTGACGGCGGGCGTGAAGTAGCTCAGGTCGATGATGTTCGACAGATGTTCGGGAGTGAAGTTCGAGACGCCGATCGACTTGATCAGGCCGTCCTGGCGGGACCGCATGAGACCGCCCCAGGCGTCGACGTACCTGCCGTTCTGCTCGGCGGGCCAGTGGATGAGATAGAGGTCCACGTGATCCAGGCCAAGCCGTTCGAGGCTGGCTTTGACGGCGTCCTGGGCGGCTTGGAAACCCTGGTCCTCGGTGGCGAGCTTGGTGGTGATGAACAGCTCGTCGCGGGGGATGCCCGACGCGGCGATCGCGCGGCCGACGATCTCCTCGTTGCCGTACGCCGCAGCGGTGTCGATCAATCGGTAACCGGCCGCCAGGGCGCTGGCCACCGCGTTCTCGGTCTCCTCGGCGGACAACTCGGCGACGCCGAGGCCCAGCGCCGGGATGATGTTGTCGTCGTTGAGCGTGACGGTGGGGATCGGGGCCGCCGGTGTCATGTCACCTGCCTGTGCAATAGGAGTTTGTCCAGGTCGGTACCCGGGCATGATCGGTTGTCGGGTCACCGACTTCGGGATGACGATAGTACGGACAGCGACATCTTTGCTGAGCAGGCTCGGTGCGCCGTCCCGGGCGGACGCCGAAGTTATCGCCTTCGTCGGCCAACGGCCCAGGCCAGAGGCTGACAGGCCGCTACCAGCGCGGGTCCCGTACGCTGCGGCGATGCCGACCACACAGCAGGAGTGAGGGGAGCGGCAATGCCAGAAAGCCGGTTTTCCCAGCGCGCGCGGGCCGTGAGTGCCCGAGCCGGAGTCACGATGATTCCTCGACTCCCGACTGCTCTGAAGCGTCTGATGTCGGGCGGTCGGGCGATCACGATCGACGGAAACACCCTCGATCCCTCGATCCAGCTGATGCTGGTCGCGCAGCGCGCGGTCGGCATCAGCAGCCTGGCGATCGACGGCGATCCGGTCGCCACCCGCAAGCAGAACCGGGAAGCGACGGCCAGTCTGGACGAGGCCGACGTCCACGTCGCCGGCATCGAACCCGTCGCCATCCCCGGCCCGGCCGGGACCATCGCGGCCCGACACTACAGCCCGATCGGCGGCGATCCCGCACCGCTGCTGGTCTTCTTCCACGGCGGCGGCTTCGTCTTCGGCGACCTGGAAACCCACGACACCGCGTGCCGGCTGATCTGCCGCGATGCCGGGGTTCACGTGCTGGCCGTCGACTACCGGCTGGCACCCGAACACAAGGCGCCCGCCGCTTCTGAGGACTGCTACGCCGCCTATCTGTGGGCCCTCGAACACGTTGTGGAGCTGGGCGCCGACCCCGACCGGATCGCGGTCGGCGGTGACAGCGCCGGTGGCTGCCTGGCCGCCCTGGTGACCCGGCAGGCCCGCGATGCGGGCGTCCCGCAGCCCGTTCTGCAATGGCTGATCTACCCGGTCACCGACCTGCGCGGCAACACCACATCGCGCACCCTGTTCGGCGATGGGTTTCTGCTGACCAAGCGCAATATGGACTGGTTCGAGTCCGCCTACGTCGAGGGATCGGGTCTCGAGGTCGCTGACCCGCGGGTCTCGCCGCTGGTGGCCGACGACGTGGCCGGACTATCTCCGGCGTTGGTGATCACCGCCGGGTTCGACCCGTTGCGTGACGAGGGCGAGCAGTATGCGGACAAGTTGCGGGCGGCCGGTGTGACCGTCGATGCCCGCCGGATGGGCCCGATGACCCACGCGTTCCTGAACCTGAATGCACTGGGCGGGCAGGTCAGGCAGTGCAATGCCGAGATGATCTCGGCATTGCGGGCCCACCTCGCCCGCAGCTGACGGGGCTCAATTGCGCCGCCGGTACTGTAGAGGAGCTCACACCGAGTCTTGACAGCGAGGATCAGCCGACCCGTGGCCACCAATAAGAAAAGTGCCCCCCGCTACGACCTGAAAGCTCAGGATCGCAAGCGCAACCTCTTCATCCAGCTTGGGTTGACCGCGATTGTCGTGATCTTCGCGGTCGGCCTGGTCCTCTATATCGTGATGGGCCACGACAAGAACAAGGGCAACGGCAACGCACAGGCCGTCCGGATCGCGTCCAGCTCCGTGATCAAGAAGGACGGCACCGACGAGCCCAAGGCCGTCCTGTCGCTCTACGAAGACTTCCAGTGCCCGCACTGCCGCGAGTTCGAGAAGACGTTCGGCCCGACCATCACCAAGCTGGTCGACAGCGGCGCGATGGCCACCGACTACTACATGGTCGCGATCCTCAATTCGTCGTTCAACAAGAACTACTCGACGCGCGCCGCCAACGCGGCCTACTGCGTCGCCGACGAGAACAAGGACGCCTTCCTGCGCTTCCACGGCGCGCTGTTCGCCCAACAGCCCGAGGAGGGCTCAGACAGTGCGCCGGCCAACAACGCGTTGATCGAGACCGCCCGTCAGGCCGGTGCGGCCGGCAGCGTCCCGCAGTGCATCAACTCCGGTAAGCACAGCGACATGGTTGAGGGACTCGCCAAGGCCACCAAGATCCAGGCGACACCGACGATCCGGCTCAACGGCCAGGACATCAGCCCCGCATCGCCCGAGGATCTGGTAGCCAAGGTCAAGGCGATCGTGGGCAACGTGCCCGGACTGGATTCCGCGGTGCCCCCGACGCCCGGCGCCCCGGCCGCTCCCGCCCCGACACCCGCGGCACCGGCTCCCGCGGCTCCGGCGACACCGACACCATGAGTGTGGCGACCCCGGCACCGGTGGAACCGACGGAATCCGCCCCGTCGGGTGCCGCGCCGAGCGGAGTCGCAGTGCGCGCGACTAGCGCATGGTGGGTGTTGATCGCCGGCGTTGTCGGATTGATCTCCTCGGTCACCCTGACGGTCGAGAAAATCGAGATTCTGGTCAACCCGGCCTACGTGCCGAGCTGCAGCATCAACCCGGTGCTGTCGTGCGGGTCAGTGATGATCACCAAGCAGGCCTCCGCATTCGGCTTCCCCAACCCGCTGATCGGTATCGCCGGTTTCACCGTCGTGGTGGTCACCGGCGTGCTCGCCGTCAGCAAGGTGCGCCTACCCCGGTGGTACTGGCTGGGTCTGACGGCCGGTACGGCGCTGGCCGTCGTGTTCATCCACTGGCTGATCTTCCAGACGCTGTACCGCATCGGCGCGCTGTGCCCGTATTGCATGGTGGTGTGGTCGGTCACCGTTCCGCTTCTGGTCGTGGTGTCCTCGATCGCGTTGCGCCCACTCGCGGGCAATGCGCTCGCCAGGGTGCTCTACACCTGGCGATGGTCGTTGGTGGCGCTGTGGTTCACCGCGGTGATGCTGCTGATCCTGGCCCGGTTCTGGAACTACTGGTCAACGCTCATCTAGAGGGTGTCGGATCGGCAACGGGGGTAGGGTCCGTCTGTGATTTCGAAAGTCCTTGTCGCCAACCGCGGTGAGATCGCGATTCGCGCCTTCCGCGCCGCCTACGAGATGGGCATTGGCACGGTGGCGATCTATCCCTACGAGGACCGGAACTCGCTGCATCGGCTGAAAGCCGACGAGTCGTACCAGATCGGCGACATCGGGCATCCGGTGCGGGCCTATCTGTCGGTCGACGAGATCGTTGCCACCGCGCAAGCCGCCGGCGCTGACGCGATCTATCCGGGTTATGGCTTCCTGTCGGAGAATCCCGAACTCGCGGCGGCCTGCACGGCTGCGGGCATCACGTTCATCGGACCCGACGCCGCGATCCTGGAACTGACCGGTAACAAGGCGCGCGCGATCGCGGCCGCCCGCGAGGCCGGCCTGCCAGTGCTCGCCTCGTCGGAACCGTCATCGTCGGTGGAAGAACTGGTCGAAGCCGCCACATCCATGCATTTCCCGGTGTTCGTCAAGGCCGTCGCCGGCGGCGGCGGACGGGGTATGCGCCGAGTGAGCGAGCCCGCCGCGCTCGCCGAATCCATTGAGGCGGCCAGCCGCGAGGCTGAATCCGCGTTCGGTGATCCGACGGTGTTCCTCGAGCAGGCGGTGGTGAATCCGCGCCATATCGAGGTGCAGATCCTGGCCGACACGCACGGCAACGTCATTCACCTCTACGAGCGCGATTGCAGTGTGCAGCGCCGCCACCAGAAGGTCATCGAGTTGGCTCCCGCGCCGAACCTGGATCCCGCTCTGCGGGAACAGATTTGCGCTGACGCCGTCGCGTTCGCCGGTCAGATCGGTTACACCTGCGCGGGCACCGTCGAGTTCCTGCTCGACGAGCGTGGTCGGCACGTGTTCATCGAGATGAATCCCCGGATTCAGGTGGAGCACACCGTGACCGAGGAGATCACCGACGTGGACCTGGTGTCGGCGCAGCTGCGGATCGCCTCGGGGGAGGCGCTGGCCGATCTCGGCCTGAGCCAGGAGGCGATCCAGCCGCACGGCGCCGCATTGCAATGCCGCATCACCACCGAGGACCCGGCCAACGGGTTTCGGCCCGACACCGGCCGGATCACCACCTACCGCTCGCCGGGTGGCGCGGGAATCCGGCTCGACGGTGGGACGTCCCTGGGCGCCGAGGTTGCTGCCCATTTCGATTCGATGCTTGTCAAGCTCACCTGCCGCGGCCGGGACTTTCCCACCGCCGTGGCGCGGGCCCGGCGCGCGGTCGCCGAATTCCGCATCCGCGGCGTGTCGACGAATATCCCGTTCCTGCAAGCGGTTCTGGACGATCCGGATTTCCAGTCCGGCCGCGTCACCACCTCGTTCATCGATGAGCGCCCGCAGCTGCTAACGTCGCGCGCGTCGGCCGACCGCGGAACCAAGATGCTGAAGTACCTGGCGGAGGTGACGGTGAACTCGCCCTACCGCGACCGTGACCGGGTGTACCCGCAGGACAAGCTGCCCGACATCGACATAACGACCACGCCGCCGCCGGGAAGCAAGCAGCGCCTGGTCGAACTGGGTCCGCAGGGATTCGCCAGGTGGCTCAGGGACTCTCCGAGTGTCGGTGTCACCGATACGACGTTCAGGGATGCACATCAGTCTTTGCTCGCGACTCGGGTGCGTTCATCGGGGCTGCTGAAAGTCGCGCCCTACATCGCCAGGATGACGCCAGAGCTGCTGTCGATCGAATGCTGGGGCGGCGCGACTTACGATGTGGCACTTCGGTTCCTGAAGGAAGACCCGTGGGAGCGGCTGGCTTCGCTGCGTGAGGCGATCCCCAACATCTGTTTGCAGATGCTGTTGCGCGGCCGCAACACCGTGGGCTACACGCCGTATCCGGAGGCGGTGACTCACGCGTTCGTAGAGGAAGCGGCGGCCACTGGAATCGATATCTTCCGCATCTTCGATGCGCTGAACAATGTCGAGTCGATGCGGCCCGCCATCGATGCGGTGCGCCAAACCGGTTCGGCGGTAGCCGAAGTCGCCATGAGCTATACCGGCGATCTGACCAACCCCGGCGAGACGCTCTACACGCTGGACTACTGGCTGCGGTTGGCCGAGCAGATCGTCGACGCCGGCGCACACGTGCTCGCGATCAAGGATATGGCCGGCCTGTTGCGCCCGCCGGCGGCCGCCACTCTGGTGTCGGCGCTGCGCAGTCGCTTCGATCTGCCGGTGCATGTGCATACCCACGACACCCCCGGCGGTCAGCTGGCCACCTACACCGCGGCGTGGCATGCGGGTGCGAGCGCAGTCGACGGGGCGGCAGCGCCGCTGTCGGGCACCACAAGTCAACCGCCGCTGTCGGCGATCGTCGCGGCCGCGTCGCACACCCCGTTCGACACCGGTCTGAACCTGGGCGCGGTCTGCGATCTCGAGCCGTACTGGGAACTGTTGCGGCGGGTGTACGCCCCGTTCGAGGCAGGCCTGCCCGCTCCTACGGGGCGCGTCTACCACCACGAGATCCCTGGCGGCCAGTTGAGCAACCTGCGCACGCAGGCGATTGCGCTCGGGCTGGGGGAGCGGTTCGAGGACATCGAGGACGCCTACGCCGGAGCCGACCGGATCCTCGGGCGGCTGGTCAAGGTCACCCCGTCGAGCAAGGTCGTCGGAGACCTGGCGCTGGCACTGGTCGGTGCGGGGATCACCGCCGAAGAGTTCGCCGAAGACCCTGCACGCCAGGACATCCCGGATTCGGTGATCGGCTTCTTACGCGGAGAGCTAGGCGATCCGCCCGGCGGCTGGCCGGAACCCCTGCGTAGCAAGGCATTGGAAGGCCGCGGCGCTGCCAAACCTGAACAGCCGCTGTCGATCGAGGACGAGAAAATCCTCGGCGAACCCGGCCCGCTGCGCCAGGCAACCCTCAACCGGCTGCTGTTCCCCGGGCCGACCAAGGAATTCGAAGCCCACCGCGACGAGTACGGCGACACATCGGGCCTGTCGGCCAACCAATTCTGGAGCGGTCTCCGCCACGGCGACGAACACCGCATCGAACTCGAGCGCGGCGTCGAGCTCATCGTCGGGCTGGAAGCCATCTCCGATCCCGATGAGCGCGGGATGCGCACGGTCATGTGCATCATCAACGGGCAGCTTCGTCCGGTACTGGTGCGCGACAACAGCATTGCCGAAACCGTGCCGACCGCAGAAAAAGCCGACCGCGCCAATCCCGATCACGTCGCCGCCCCGTTCGCCGGGGTGGTCACCGTCGGTGTCGCCGTCGGCGACCAGGTCGAGGCGGGCCAGACCATCGCCACCATCGAGGCGATGAAGATGGAAGCTGCGATCACCGCACCCAAGACGGGCGCCGTCAACCGCGTCGCCGTGTCCAGCACCGCCCAGGTTGAAGGCGGCGACCTCCTGGTCGTGATCGGTTCGGCGGGCAGGAGCGGAGCGACCGGGGGAACAACCTGACGAGGATCGTCGGGGGCGCTGCCGGTGGTCGGCGTCTCGAGGTGCCGCCGCGCGGAACGCGGCCGACCACGGATCGGGTGCGTGAGGCGTTGTTCAATGTCCTTGCCGCACGTCGGGATTTCGACGGACTGCGGGTGCTGGACCTCTACGCCGGCTCCGGTGCGCTTGGCCTGGAAGCGCTGTCCCGCGGTGCGGCCTCGGCGCTGTTCGTCGAAAGTGATTCGCGCGCAGCGGCGGTCATCAAACGCAATATCGACACCCTTGGGCTGGCCGGTGCGATGGTGCGCCGCGGTGCGGTCGCCACCGTTTTGGCGGCGGGGGCTGACAAGCCGGTCGATCTGGTCCTCGCCGACCCGCCGTATGAGGTGTCGACCGCCGAGATTGAAATGCTGCTGGACAGTCTGGGGCGCAACGGCTGGCTGCGCCCCGAATGCGTCGTGGTGGTGGAGCGGCCGGCCTTCGCGGCTGAACTCACCTGGCCGGCCGGCTGGACGGCGTGGCCGGTGCGCCGCTACGGAGACACCCGGGTTGAATTGGCGGGCTGCTAGCGTCTTCGCCTATGAGTGGCGCGGTATGTCCGGGATCGTTCGATCCGGTGACGTTGGGCCATATCGACGTGTTCGAGCGCGTGGCCGCGCAATTCGACGAAGTGATCGTCGCCGTCCTGATCAATCCCAAGAAGTCAGGGATGTTCGATATCGATGAGCGGATCGCGATGATCGACGAGGCCACCACCCACCTGCCGAACCTGCGAGCCGAGTCGGGGCAGGGGCTGGTCGTCGACTTTGTGAAAGACCGCGGGTTCACCGCGATCGTCAAGGGTCTGCGCACGGGCACCGATTTCGAGTACGAGCTGCAGATGGCCCAGATGAACAAGCACGTCGCCGGGGTGGACACCTTCTTCGTGGCCACCACGCCGCAGTATTCTTTCGTCTCCTCATCGCTGGCCAAAGAGGTGGCGGCCTTCGGCGGTGACGTCTCGGCGCTGCTGCCGGAGTCGGTTAACCGCCGACTGCAGGCCAAGCTGTCGATTTCCTCAAACGCCAGCACAACCTGATCAAGGACATGTCCGACGAGGTTCGGCACGCCTCGGAGTCGAAGGCCACGTGACCGACGGTGACAGTATCGTCGACGCCCTGCTTGCTGAAGAGCATCAGGCCAAGGAGGACTTGTCGGCCCTGGAGAAGATGGACATGGACGCCGCGGATCTCACGCGGATGCTCGACCGCGCCCGCGATGCGATTTCGGCGGCGATCAAGTAGCGAGCCCACTGGGCGGATTGCCCGCGCCGTAGACGTCAGCCCGACATAATCTCCGACGGGACGCCCTCTGACCGGTGCGCTTACCAACAACGTCTTTCCGACACACCGGCATGTCGTCACAGTCACAGGCGTAACACCAGGCACACTAGTCACTACCAACTACGCCCAGGAGGGTGGCGCCGTGTACCGAGTTTTTGAAGCGCTCGATGAGTTGAGCGCGATTGTCGAAGAGGCCCGCGGCGTTCCGATGACGGCTGGTTGCGTGGTCCCGCGCGGTGACGTGCTGGAGCTCATCGACGACATCAAGGACGCCATCCCCGGCGAGCTCGACGACGCCCAGGATGTGCTGGACGCCCGCGATTCACTGCTGCGCGAGGCCAAAGAGCATTCCGATTCGATGGTGTCGAACTCCGCCGCCGAGGCAGACTCACTGCTGAGCCATGCCCGCGCGGAGGCCGACCGGCTGCTGGCGGATGCCAAATCGCAGGCCGACCGCATGGTCGGCGAGGCCCGCCAGCACAGCGAGCGCACCGTTCTCGAGGCCCGCGAGGAGTCGAGCCGTCTGGCGGCGACCTCCAAGCGTGAGTACGAGGCGGCCACCAGCAGGGCGAAGGCCGAGGCCGACCGGCTGGTGGAGAGCGGCAACATTTCCTATGAGAAGGCTGTTCAGGAAGGCATCAAGGAGCAGCAGCGGCTGGTCTCCGAAACCGAGGTCGTGCAGGCGGCGCACGCCGAAGCGACCCGGTTGATCGACACCGCACACGCCGAAGCCGACCGCCTGCGCGGTGAGTGCGATATCTACGTCGACAACAAACTCGCCCAGTTCGAGGACTACCTCAACGGCACTCTGCGTTCCGTCAGCAGGGGTCGTCACCAGCTGCGGACCGCCGCCGGGACCCACGACTACGTGCAGCGCTGAACGGCACGGCCTGCGCCTACTGGCTGAATCAGGTCGCGCCGGGTTTTAAGATTGACTTCATGGCGACGTCACGCAGTGCCCGAATGAGGCCCAACTCGCGGTTGCCGCTGGTGTTCGATATCTCCCGGCTGGGACGGCGTCCCGGCTCCATGCTGGAGGTGCGCGAGACTGTGTCGAGCCCGTCCCGAATCGGGTTGGACCTGATCGCGATCGAACGCGGTGCGGATGTGAATCTGCATCTGCGTCTGGAATCGGTGTCCGAGGGAGTGCTGGTCACCGGCACGCTGCACGCGCCGACCCGCGGTGAATGCTCCCGGTGCCTGACGCCGTTCACCGGTGACGTCGAAATCTCGTTGACCGAACTGTTCGCCTATCCCGACAGCGCAACGGAATCCACGACCGAGGAGGACGAGGTCGGTCACGTCATCGACCAGACCATCGACCTCGAACAGTCGATCGTCGATGCGGTCGGCCTGGCCCTGCCGTTTACTCCGGTGTGCACCGAGGACTGCCCGGGGCTGTGCACGAGGTGCGGTGTCCCGTTGTCGAGTGCCGAACCGGGCCACCACCACGACGAGATCGACCCGCGTTTTGCCAAGCTGAAGAACATGTTTCCCGCCGCAGACGAGGGGAACAACCCCGGGCGGGGGGCCGGCGCTTCGTGAGTCCGCCACGTGAGAATCTGCTGGACGCCCTCGGCGTTGACATGCCGGAAGAGTTGCTGACGCTGGCGTTGACCCACCGCAGCTATGCCTACGAACACGGCGGCCTGCCCACCAACGAGCGGCTGGAGTTTCTCGGCGACGCGGTGCTTGGGCTCATGGTGACCGACGAGCTATTCCACCGCCACCCGGACCGCTCCGAAGGCGACCTGGCCAAGCTGCGCGCCAGCATCGTCAACACCCACGCGCTGGCCGATGTCGGGCGCGCACTTACCGACGACGGGCTTGGCGCGTACCTGTTGTTGGGCCGAGGTGAGCTCAACACCGGTGGGGCCGACAAATCCAGCATCCTGGCCGACGGGATGGAATCGCTGCTGGGTGCGGTGTACCTGACGCACGGTATCGACACCGCACGCAAGGTCATCATGCGGTTGTTCGGCGCTCTCCTGGACACCGCGCCGACGCTGGGCGCCGGGCTGGACTGGAAGACCAGCCTTCAAGAGCTCAGTGCGTCAAAGGGTTTGGGCCCGCCGAACTACCTCGTGACCTCAACGGGGCCCGACCACGACAAGCTGTTCACGGCGACCGTCGTGGTGGGGGAGACCGAATACGGCACCGGTGTGGGCCGCTCCAAGAAGGAAGCCGAACAGAAGGCCGCAGCCCAGGCATGGCAGGCCATCAAGGGCCAACAACCGGATGCCTGAACTGCCGGAGGTCGAGGTCGTCCGGCGCGGCCTACAAGCCCACGTGGCCGGCAAGACGATAACCGCGGTGCGCGTGCACCATCCGCGCGCGGTGCGCCGACATGAAGCGGGTGCGGCCGATCTGACCGCTCGGCTGCTCGATGCGAAGATCATCGACACAGATCGGCGCGGAAAGTACTTGTGGCTCAACCTCTCCGATGACACCGCTCTGGTGATCCACCTGGGGATGAGCGGGCAGATGCTGCTCGGCGAAATCCCCAACACCAACCATCTGCGGATTGCGGCGGTGCTCGACGACGGCACCCCGCTCAGTTTCGTCGACCAGCGCACCTTCGGCGGGTGGCAGCTGGCCGATGTTGTCGTGGTCGACGGCAGCCGGGTCCCCGAGCCGGTGGCCCACATCGCTCGCGACCCGCTTGACCCGCTCTTCGATCGCGAGACCGTTGTTACGGTGTTGCGCCGCAAGCACTCTGAGATCAAGCGGCAGCTGCTCGATCAAACCGTGGTCTCCGGCGTCGGCAACATCTACGCCGACGAGTCGCTGTGGCGGGCCAAGATCAACGGCGCCCGACTGGCCGAGAAGCTGACGCGCCGCGAGCTCGGCGAGCTGCTCGACGCGGCCACCGAGGTGATGCGTGAGGCGCTGGGGCAGGGTGGCACGTCCTTCGATTCGCTCTACGTCAACGTCAACGGCCAGTCGGGTTACTTCGACCGGTCGCTGAACGTCTACGGCCGCGAGGATCTGCCCTGCCCGCGCTGTGGCACGGCAATCCGCCGGGACAAGTTCATGAATCGCTCGTCGTACTACTGCCCGAAATGCCAGCCGCGTCCGCGTGGTTGAAGACAGCACCGACCAAAGGAGCGCACGGCATATGACCGATCTGTGGGTGGAACGCACCGGCGTGCGGCGCTATACCGGGCGTAGCAGTCGCGGGGCTGAGGTGCTGATCGGTTCGGAGACCGACGAGGGCGTCTTCACCCCCGGTGAGCTGCTCAAGGTCGCACTGGCCGGCTGTAGCGGGCTGAGCAGCGATCAGCCGCTGCGCCGCCGGCTGGGCGATGACTACCCGGCCGTGATCAGAGTCTCCGGGCCGGCCGACCGGGAGCAGGAGCGTTACCCGCTGCTCGAGGAGAAGCTCGAGATCGATCTGTCCGGACTGTCCGCCGAGGACGTTGAACGCCTGGTGGTGGTGGTCAACCGGGCGATCGAACAGGTCTGCACCGTGGGGCGCACTCTCAAATCCGGCACCGATGTCCAGTTCGAGGTGGCCGACGTTGGCCGGACCTGACGTCCGGCTGACCGCCTGGGTGCACGGCCACGTGCAGGGCGTGGGTTTCCGCTGGTGGACGCGGTCGCGGGCCCTGGAGCTAGGCCTGACGGGCTACGCGAGCAACCAGGCCGACGGGCGGGTGCTGGTCGTGGCGCAGGGTTCCCGCGCGGCCGGCGAGCGGTTATTGGAGCTGTTGCGGGGCGGAACGACGCCCGGTCATGTCGACACCGTGATCGCCGACTGGTCAGCTGCCGGTGAGACGCTGCGCGGTTTTGTCGAAAAGTAAGCCCCAGAAGTAACATTCGTCACTTCAGCCCCGCCTGTTCGGAAGCAACCGCTGGGTGATGAACGTCTGGGAAGACGTTAACCACGCAGCACGGTTGCGCGAACAGGCCCTCCTGCGCCGGTAAGGTTGCACCCCGTGTACCTCAAGAGTCTGACGCTGAAGGGCTTCAAATCCTTCGCATCGCCGACGACTCTGCGCTTCGAGCCGGGCATCACCTGCGTGGTCGGCCCCAACGGCTCCGGCAAATCCAATGTCGTCGACGCGCTGGCCTGGGTGATGGGCGAGCAGGGCGCCAAGACCCTGCGCGGCGGCAAGATGGAGGATGTCATCTTCGCCGGCACCTCGTCGCGAGCGCCGCTCGGGCGTGCCGAGGTCACGCTGACCATCGATAACTCCGACAATGCGCTGCCCATCGAGTACGCCGAGGTCTCGATTACTCGCCGGATGTTCCGCGACGGTGCCGGTGAGTACGAGATCAACGGCAGCGGCTGCCGGCTGATGGACGTCCAGGAGCTGTTGAGCGACTCCGGTATCGGCCGCGAGATGCACGTCATCGTCGGCCAGGGCCGGCTCTCGCAGATCCTCGAGTCACGGCCCGAAGACCGCCGGGCCTTCATCGAAGAGGCCGCCGGTGTGCTCAAGCACCGCAAACGCAAGGAAAAGGCGGTCCGGAAGCTGGATTCGATGGCGGCCAACCTGGCCCGGCTCACCGATCTGACCACCGAGCTGCGCCGCCAGCTCAAACCACTGGGCCGCCAGGCGGAGATGGCGCGACGCGCCCAGACCATCCAGGCCGATCTGCGCGACGCCCGGCTGCGGCTGGCCGCCGATGATCTGGTGGTCCGCCGGGCCGAGTTCGCCGGCGCCGATAACACCGAGACCATGCTGCGCCGCGAGCACGACGAAGCCGCGACCCGCCTCGTGGTGGCCACCGAGGCGCTGACCGCCCACGAGGCCGCCGTGGCCACGCTGTCCGAACGCACCGACGCCGCCCAGCAGGCATGGTTCCGGCTGTCCGCGCTGGCCGAGCGGGTCAGCGCCACGGTCCGCATCGCCAGCGAGCGCGCGCAATACCTGGATGCCGAACCCGCCGCGGGCACCGGCCCGGACCCCGACGCCCTGGAAGCCGAGGCCGACGAGGTCGCGGCCCGGGAGCGGGAGCTGCTGGCCGAGCTGGCCGAAGCCCAGTCCCGGCTCGAGGTCGCCCGCGCCGAGCTCGGTGAACGCGAACGCGCGGCCACCGAAGCCGAACGCGCACACATGGCGGCCGTGCGCGCCGAAGCCGACCGCCGCGAAGGCTTGGCCCGGTTGTCCGGACAGGTTGACACCTTGCGTGCCCGGGTCGAGTCCATCGACGACGGGGTGGCGCGACTGACCACTGCGATCGAGGAGGCCGGGGCCCGAACTGAGCACGCCAGGGCCGAGTTCGAGACCGTGCAGGGCCGCGTCGGTGAGCTCGATCAGGGTGAGGTCGGGCTCGACGAACAACACGATCGCTCGATCACCGCACTGCGGTTGGCCGATGAGCGGGTGGCCGAATTGCAGTCCGCCGAGCGCGCCGCCGAGCGGCAGGTCGCCTCATTACGAGCGCGCATCGATGCGCTCTCCGTCGGGTTGGAACGTAAAGACGGTTCGGCATGGCTGACTCAGAATCACAGTGGCGCAGGGCTTTTCGGAACCATCGCCAAACTGGTTCGGGTGCGCTCGGGCTACGAGGGGGCGTTGGCGACGGTGCTGGGCGCAGCCGCCGACGCGGTGGCCGCTGATGACTCCTCCGCCGCCCGCTCCGCGGTGCGCGCGCTCAAGGACGCCGACGGCGGCCGGGCCGCAATCGTGTTGGGGGACTGGCCGATAACGGCGCGGCCGGCCGGTGCGTTGCCCGACGGCGTGACCTGGGCGCTGGATCTGATCGAGGCGCCGCAGCGCCTTCAGGGTGCGATGACCGCGATGCTATCCGATGTCGCCGTCGTGGGCGACCTGGGTGCGGCGCTCGATCTGGTATCCGCGCGTCCGACGCTTCGTGCGGTGACGCGTGACGGCGACCTGGTGGGCGCGGGCTGGGTCAGCGGAGGCTCTGACCGCAAGCCCAGCACACTGGAGATCGCTGGCGAAATCGACAAGGCCAGAACCGAACTCGCTGCTTCCGAGACGCTGGTCGACGAGCTGTCGGCAGCACTGACCGGCGCGCTGGCTGAGCAGGGCAACCGCCAGGAGGCCGCCGAGGAGGCCCTGGCCGCGCTCAACGAATCCGATGCCGCGATTTCAGCGATCTACGAGCAGCTCGGCCGGCTCGGGCAGGAAGCCCGAGCGGCCGAGGAGGAGTGGCGCCGCCAGCTGGCCCAACGCGGCGAGCTGGAGGCCAGCCGGCTGCAGACGGTCCAGGAGCTCACCGAGCTCGAGAACCGGCTGGCCACAGCGCAAGACGACCAGACGGCCGTCGATGACGAGCCGGTGGATCGCCAGTACATGCAGGCCGCGGCTGAAGAAGCCCGTGCCGTCGAGGTAGAGGTGCGGCTGGCGGTGCGGACCGCCGAGGAACGCGCGAATGCCGTTCGCGGGCGTGCGGATTCACTCCGCCGCGCCGCGGTTGCCGAGCGGGAGGCGCGGGTTCGCGCGCAGCGCGCCCGCGCTGCCCGCGAGCATGCCGCCGCGGTGGCGGCCGCGGTGGCCGACTCCGGCCGCCGCGTCGCCGAGCGGTTGGCTGGTGTTGTCGCCGCCGCGTCCCGCCGCCGCGACAGCCTCGCCGCAGAGCGCCAGGAACGGGCCGCCGCGATGACCGCTGCTCGCGAAGAAGTGACCGCACTGAACAGCCGGATCACCGCGCTGACCGACTCGCTGCATCGCGACGAGGTGGCCAAGGCCCAAGCCGCCATGCGAATCGAACAGCTCGAGGGCATGGTGCTCGAGCAATTCGGTATGACCGCCGACGATCTGATCGCCGAGTATGGCCCCGATGTGTCGCTGCCGCCGTCGGAGCTGGAGATGGCCGAATACGAACAGGCCAAGGAGCGCGGCGAGCAGGTCACCGCGCCCGCACCGATGGTGTTCGACCGGCCGACCCAGGAGCGCCGTGCCAAACGTGCGGAACGCGAGCTGGCCGAGCTGGGTCGGGTGAATCCCCTTGCGCTGGAAGAGTTCGCGGCTCTGGAGGAACGCTATAACTTCCTGGCCACCCAGCTTGAGGACGTCAAGGCCGCGCGCAAGGACTTGCTCGACGTCATCTCCGATGTCGATGCCCGGATTCTGCAGGTGTTCGCTGAGGCCTACGCCGACGTCGAGCGTGAATTCGAACAGGTCTTCTCGGCGTTGTTCCCCGGCGGTGAAGGTCGGCTGCTGCTGACCGACCCCAATGATTTGCTCACCACTGGCGTCGAGGTGGAGGCCCGCCCGCCGGGCAAGAAGGTCAAGCGCCTCTCGCTATTGTCCGGTGGTGAGAAATCGTTGACTGCGGTGGCGATGCTGGTGGCGATTTTCCGGGCCCGCCCATCGCCCTTCTACGTCATGGACGAGGTCGAAGCTGCCCTCGACGATGTGAACCTGCGCCGGTTGATCGGGTTGTTCGAGCAGCTGCGGTCGCAGTCACAGCTGATCGTCATCACCCACCAGAAGCCGACGATGGAAATCGCTGACGCGCTCTACGGCGTCACGATGCAGGGTGACGGCATCACCACGGTGATCTCGCAGCGGATGCGCGGCGAAGAGCTGGTGTCGGCCAGCGGCGGATAGTCCGACGGTGAAGCCGGTGTGCGTGCTCATCCCACCGGCCGGTGGTGTCGCGGCCTTTGCTGGTATCCATTGGCCGCCAGTTCTGGAGGAGATGCGATGGTGCTTCGCGTTAACGTCGAATCGTTGGCCGGACCGAATCTCTGAGTGGCCATGCCCCTCACTATCGGTGATATCGAACGCTGGCATGCCGGCGAGGTCCGCGAGGTGTTTCATGCCGCAACCAGCAGTGCTGAGGTGGCCGTGGATGCTGCGGCTGGGCTCGCGACGTCACCGGCGTTCGAGACGTGGGGCGGCAGACGTGGCACGGGAGGCGATTGGCCAGACGCGCAAGGATCGCGATACGCACGGCAACGAGGCGCTGGCGGTCCGGCGGTCTGATCCATCGTCATTAGGTGCCCCGTCGTCCAGGGGGCGTATGGGCCTGCACCGAGCCCTGAAACAATGGCACGGTGTCAGAGGGTCTCTGGATCGCTATAGCGGTCATCGCCGTCCTGCTCATCGCTGCAATCGTCGTCGGGCTGGTGCGGTTCCGGCGGCGTCAGATCAGTCTGCGCCCCAGCTCAGAGACTCCCGCACCGATCGACCGATCCGGTGGATACACCGCCTCGACGGGCATTTCGTTCAGCTCGTCGGCACCGACCCCGCCCGCACCGCCCACGGCGGACGTCACCGGCCTGCCGGGCGTCGGTGACGACGCAGCGTTGCCGCGCGACTCGGTCAAGCGTCCGATCGCCGATGTGCGGCTGCCCGAGCCGGAGGTGCGCGAGGAGCCTGTCACCGAGGTAGCCCCCGAAGCGCCGGTAGCCCCGCCCGCCCCGCCCGTCGAGCCGGAGGCGCCAGCGCCGCCGCCGGTCACACCCGCCGCCCCCGCCCTCGACGCCATCGCCCCAGCCGAAGGCCGCCTGGAGCGCCTGCGCGGGCGGCTCGCCAAATCGCAGAACGCGCTGGGCCGCGGCATGCTGGGCCTGCTCGGCGGCGGCGACCTCGATGAGGCGTCCTGGGAAGAGGTCGAGGACACCCTGCTGATCGCCGATCTCGGGCCCGTCGTGACCGCTTCGGTGATCGAGCAGCTGCGCAGCCGGCTGGCTGCCGCGACCGTACGCACCGAGGCCGAAGCCCGCGCGGTGCTGCGCGACGTGTTGATCGCCGAGCTCAACCCCGGCCTGGACCGCTCGATCAAGGCCCTGCCGCACGCCAACAAGCCGTCGGTGCTGCTGGTCGTGGGCGTCAACGGGACCGGCAAGACCACCACCGTCGGCAAGTTGGCCCGGGTCTTGGTCGCCGATGGACGCCGGGTCGTGCTCGGCGCCGCCGACACGTTCCGGGCGGCCGCCGCCGACCAGCTGCAGAGCTGGGCATCGCGGGTCGGCGCCGAGGTGGTTCGTGGCGCAGAAGGCGCCGACCCGGCGTCGGTGGCCTTCGATTCGGTGGACAAGGGCATCGCGACCGGGGCCGATGTCGTCGTCATCGACACGGCCGGGCGACTGCACACCAAGACCGGCCTGATGGACGAGCTCGGCAAGGTCAAGCGGGTGGTCAGCAAGCGCGCTGCCGTCGATGAGGTGCTGCTGGTGCTCGACGCGACCATCGGTCAGAACGGCCTGGCACAGGCGCGGGTGTTCGCTGAGGTCGTCGACATCACCGGTGTGGTGCTGACCAAACTCGACGGCACGGCCAAGGGCGGCATCGTCTTCCGCGTCCAGCACGAACTGGGCGTCCCGGTGAAGCTTGTCGGATTGGGCGAAGGGCCCGACGATCTGGCGCCATTCGAGGCGGCAGCGTTCGTAGACGCGCTACTCGGATAACCCGCAATCCCTTCTGAGCGGGGCCAATTGCGGGACTTAACACCCGCGAAACGAAGACAGTCAATCCGTTCACACGCGCGAAACACCTAGGCGTCGTAGCTGAAACAACTACTGCGCATTGTCATGGCCTAGGTCAACGGTGCCTAACCGTGGCATGGGTGAAGGAGATACTGCGAGTGGATGGATTCCCGATAATGGGCGCGCCGGACACCGGTGACACCGCGTGGATGCTTGCGAGCGCCGCGCTAGTGCTGCTGATGACGCCAGGCCTAGCCTTTTTCTATGGCGGCATGGTGCGTGCCAAGGGCGTGCTCAACATGCTCATGATGAGTATTAGCGCCATGGGCGTTGTCACCGTCTTGTGGGTGCTATACGGCTACTCACTGGCATTCGGCAACGACAAGTTCAACTTGTTCGGCGACCCCAGCCAGTACTTCGGTCTCAAGGGCTTGATCGGCGGCACGTACGCGCAGCTCACCCCGACGGATCCGGCTGTGTCAATCCCGTTGGCCGGGACCATTCCCCAGGTCGTCTTCGTGGCCTTCCAGCTGATGTTCGCGATCATCACGGTCGCCCTGATCTCCGGTGCGGTCGCCGATCGCCTGAAGTTCGGTGGCTGGCTGGTCTTCGCCGGGCTGTGGGCAACCTTCGTGTATTTCCCGGTTGCCCACTGGGTGTTCGCCTTTGACGGCGTGACTGCTGAGCACGGCGGCTGGATTGCCACCAAGCTCAAGGCAATCGACTTCGCCGGTGGCACCGCGGTGCACATCAACTCCGGTACCGCCGGTCTGGTGCTCGCGATCATCCTAGGCAAGCGCCTCGGATGGCCGGGCGCCCCGATGCGGCCGCACAACCTGCCGTTCGTGATGCTCGGCGCCGGTCTGCTGTGGTTCGGTTGGTACGGCTTCAACGCCGGTTCGGCGGTGGGCTCCAACGGAATTGCCGGTGTCACCTTCATCACCACGACCGTCGCCACCGGTGCGGCGATGCTCGGCTGGCTGCTCACCGAGCGGATTCGCGACGGACATGCCACCACCCTGGGTGGTGCGTCGGGCATCGTGGCCGGCCTGGTCGCGATCACGCCGTCCTGCTCGTCGGTGAATGTTGTTGGCGCACTCGCGATCGGCGCGGGCGCCGGCATCATCTGCGCGCTCGCTGTCGGCTTGAAGTACAAGCTGGGCTTCGACGACTCGCTCGACGTGGTCGGCGTCCACCTGATCGGCGGCCTGTTCGGCACCCTGATGGTCGGCCTGGTGGCCACCTCAGAGGCACCGGCAGCGGTTTCCGGCCTGTTCTACGGCGGTGGTTTCGATCAGTTGATCAAGCAGGCCATCGGCGCCTTCGCGGTTCTGGGGTACTCCGCGGTGGGTACCGCTATCTTGGCCTTGATCGTCAAGTACACCATCGGACTGCGGCTTGATCGCGAGGAAGAGGCATCCGGCATCGACGAAGCCGAGCACGCGGAGACCGCGTACGACTTCGCAACGGCTGGCACAGGCTCGGTTCTCGGTCGTCACGGCGCGGAGGAATGAGGGAAATGAAACTGATTACTGCGATCGTCAAGCCGTTCACGCTGGAAGACGTCAAGACCGGCCTCGAGCAGACGGGTATCCTTGGGATGACCGTCAGTGAGGTGCAGGGATACGGACGCCAGAAGGGTCACACAGAGGTGTACCGAGGCGCGGAATACTCCGTCGACTTCGTACCCAAGGTCCGCGTGGAGGTCGTGGTCGATGACTCTGCCGTCGACAAGGTCGTGGACGTCATCGTGCAGGCCGCCCGCACCGGCAAGATCGGTGACGGCAAGGTGTGGGTCAGTCCGGTGGAGACCGTTGTTCGGGTCCGCACCGGCGAGCGGGGGTCCGACGCTCTCTGACGCATCCGATGTGACGTTTTCTCGCGGCCACACCGAATAGGCGTTAGTTCGAGGGTCGGCCGTGGGAGGACTGAGATGACAAAGCAATCAAGAGATCCCGCCGCCGGCGCTTCCCGATGGGAGGCACCGGCGGCGGGCTCGTCCAAGCCCGCGAAGGATCTGGCCGGGGCATGCCGGCAGTTGCTGGAAGGCGGTCAGCGCCAACTCGATTCGGTCGACTTGCGCGATGCTCTGCTGGATCTGCACGAATTCTGGCTGTCCGCCAAAGCCACCGAGATCGGGATCACCCCCACCAGTGGGTTCGCGATCGTCGCCACCGGGGGACTGGGCCGCCGCGAATTCGTGCCCTATTCCGATCTCGATCTCATGTTGTTGCACGACAACATGCCCGTCGACATCGTCAGTCAGGTTGCCGAACTGTTGTGGTATCCGTTGTGGGACGCCAACATTCGCCTTGATCACAGTGTCCGCACTGTGCCCGAGGCGCTTACCGTGGCCAGTGAGGACATCTCGGCGGGGTTGGCGATGCTGGAGGTGCGTCATATCGCCGGCGATGCCGAGCTGTCCCAACTGCTGGTCGGTGGCGCCCGCAGGCAGTGGCGCACCGGGATCGGCTCCCGGTTCGACGAGCTCGTCGAACTCACCCAGGCGCGCTGGGAGCGCAGCGGTCAGATCGCGCACCGTGCCGAGCCCGACCTGAAGTGCGGCCGCGGTGGTCTGCGCGATGTCCAACTGCTCAATGCGCTGGCGATCGCGCAGCTGGCCGATGTCTACCCGAGCCACTCGCTGGCCTCGCCGACCGGATCGCTGGGCGAGGCGCACCTGGCGCTGCTGAACGTGCGCACCGAATTGCATCGCTCCTCCAAGCGTGGCCGCGATCAGCTGCTGGCCCAGTTCGCCGACGAGATCGGTGCCGCGCTGCGCATCGGCGACCGGTTCGATCTGGCCCGGGTGCTCTCCGACGGGGCGCGCACCATCAGCTACTACGTCGATGCCGGATTGCGAACGGCTGCCAATGCCCTTCCCAAGCGCGGGCTTTCGGTATTGCGCCGCCCCACCCGTCGCCCGCTTGACGAAGGCGTGGTGGAGTTCGCCGGGGAGGTCATCCTGGCGCGCGACGCCCGCCCGGAACGCGATCCGGGCCTGATCCTGCGGGTGGCCGCCGCCTCGGCGACCACCGGGTTGCCGATTTCGGGTTCGACACTGAGCCGGCTGGCGGCCTCGGCCCCCGAGCTGCGCACGCCGTGGCCCCGGGATGCACTCAAAGACCTGCTGGTGCTGCTGGCCGCCGGTCCGGCGACCGTCGCCACCGTCGAAGAGTTGGACCGCACCGGGTTGTGGGGGCGGCTCTTCCCGGAGTGGGGAGCCGTGCGCGACCTTCCGCCGCGCGACGTTGTCCACATCTGGACCGTCGACCGGCATCTCGTCGAAACTGTCTCGCGGGCAAGCGCTTTCACAACCCGAGTGTCCCGCCCCGACCTCCTGGTGCTCGGTGCGCTGCTGCACGATATTGGGAAGGGTCGCGGTGGCGACCACAGCGTGATCGGTGCCGACCTGGCCGTGCAGGTCGGCACCCGGCTGGGCTTGTGGCCGTCGGATATCGACTTGCTCGCTGCGATGGTCCGCTATCACCTGCTGTTACCCGACACCGCGACACGCCGTGATCTGCAGGATCCCAAGATCATCGCCCGCGTCGTCGAGGCGCTCGGTGGTGACCCGGTGCTGCTCGAGTTGCTGGACGCCCTCGCCGAGGCGGACTCGCTGGCCACCGGCCCCGGGGTGTGGGGCGACTGGAAGGCCTCACTGATCGGTGACCTGGTCCGGCGCTGCCGGCTGGTGCTGGCTGGGGAGCCCTTGCCGCAGGCGGATCCGATTGACCCCCATCATCTTTCGCTTGCCGCGGATCACGGGGTGCATGTCGAGATGACGCCAGGGGACGGCGCCCACACCTACAACGTGGCGATCATCGCCCCGGACCGGCGAGGCCTGCTGTCCAAAGCGGCCGGTGTGCTCGCGCTCAACTCGCTGCGGGTGCACTCGGCATCGGTCAACAGTGCTGATGGCTCGGCGATCAATACGTTCGTGGTGTCACCGCATTTCGGTGCGCCACCCGCCGCCGAGCTCTTGCGACAGCAGTTCATCCTCGCCCTCGACGGCGAGCTCGACGTCATCGCCGCACTGGAGAAGCGCGACCGGGAGGCGACCCAATACGGCACCGGCCGGGTGGGGGAGCACAAGCCGGCCGTGCCGATCAACGCCGTGCCCGCTCCGCCGCGCATCCTGTGGCACGACGGCAGTGACGAGGGTCAGCTGGTCGTCGAGATTCGCACCACCGACCGCACCGGGCTGCTCGCACTGCTCACCGGAGTGTTCGAACGCGCCGCGGCGGATATCGCCTGGGCCAAGATCATCACGCTCGGCTCGTCCGTGGTCGATGCGTTCGGTATCTCGGTGCAGGATCTGGATTCCGTCGACGATGTGCGTCTGCAGCTCGAAAAGGATCTCTATGCAGTGCTCCCAGCGCCCCCGCCGGCCCAGCCCGTCGTGGAAGCCAGCTAGGGGAGCCGGCAAATCGACACCAGGGTCGTGGTTGACGTCCTAGGCGCGACCATGGCGTCGATCTCGCCGCAGCCCTGCGCCCGCTAGGCTTACCCCGTGTTTGAATCCCTGTCCGACCGGTTGACCGGTGCGCTTTCCGGCCTGCGTGGCAAAGGCCGGCTCACCGACGCCGATATCGACGCGACCACGCGTGAGATCCGGCTGGCGCTGCTCGAGGCGGACGTCTCGCTGCCGGTCGTGCGTGCCTTCGTCAATCGCATCAAGGAGCGGGCGCGTGGCGCCGAGGTCTCCGGCGCACTCAACCCTGCCCAGCAGGTCGTCAAGATCGTCAACGAGGAGCTCATCGGCATCCTCGGCGGTGAGACCCGCCAGCTGGCCTTCGCCAAGAACCCGCCGACGGTGATCATGCTGGCCGGCCTACAAGGAGCCGGTAAGACGACGCTGGCCGGCAAGCTGGCCAAATGGCTCAAGGGCCAGGGCCACACCCCGCTGCTGGTGGCCTGCGACCTGCAGCGCCCCGGGGCGGTCAACCAGCTCAAGATCGTCGGCGAGCGGGCCGGCGTCAACGTCTTCGCCCCCCACCCGGGCACCGCACCCGACGCTGCCGACACCGATGCCGCTGGGCCCGGTGACCCCGTCGCCGTCGCGGCCGCCGGCCTCGCCGAAGCGCAGACCAAGCATTTCGACGTCGTCATCGTCGACACCGCCGGCCGTCTCGGTATCGACGATGTGCTGATGGCCCAGGCCGCCGCGATTCGCGACGCTGTGCACCCCGACGAGACCCTGTTCGTCCTGGACGCGATGATCGGCCAGGATGCGGTGGCCACCGCCGAAGCCTTCGGCACCGGTGTCGGGTTCACCGGTGTCGCGCTGACCAAGCTCGACGGTGACGCCCGCGGTGGCGCGGCGCTGTCGGTCCGCGAGGTCACCGGCGTCCCAATCCTGTTCGCGTCGACCGGTGAGAAGCTCGAGGACTTCGACGTCTTCCACCCCGACCGGATGGCCGGTCGCATCCTCGGCATGGGCGATGTGCTGAGCCTGATCGAACAGGCCGAGCAGGTTTTCGACCAGGAGAAGGCCGAGGAGGCCGCCGCCAAGATCGGGTCCGGTGAGCTGACGCTGGAGGATTTCCTCGAGCAGATGCTGATGATCCGCAAGATGGGCCCGATCGGCAACCTGCTGGGCATGCTGCCCGGTGCGGGTCAGATGAAGGACGCCCTGGCCACTGTTGACGACAAGCAGCTCGACCGGCTGCAGGCCATCATCCGCGGCATGACGCCGCAGGAGCGTGCCGACCCAAAGATCATCAACGCCTCACGGCGGCTGCGCATCGCCAACGGCTCCGGTGTCACCGTGTCGGAGGTCAACCAGCTCGTCGACCGCTTCTTCGAGGCGCGAAAGATGATGTCACAGATGGCCGGAGCGATGGGCATGCCCTTCGGTCGGCGCTCATCGAAGAAGGCTGCCAAGGGCAAGAACAAGCAGTCGGGCAAGAAGAAGAGCGGCAGGGGACCGACGCCGCCGAAGCGCAATCCGCTGCTCGCCGGTGGTATGCCCGGTGGTTTCCCCGACCTGTCCGGAATGCCCGAGGGGCTCAACGAGCTGCCTCCCGGGTTGGCCGACTTCGATCTGTCCAAGCTGAAGTTCCCGGGCAAGAACTAGCGTGCCCGCCCGGGCCCTGCATGTTCGCGGCCGCGGCCTGCCCGATGGCGAGCCCGTCGAATGGTGGATCGTCGACGGCGTCCTGCGCGCCGAACCGGTCGCCGATGCTGACACCGTCTTTGACGGCGGCTGGGTCCTCCCGGGTCTGGTCGACGCGCACTGCCATGTCGGGCTGGGGGAGCACGGCGAGATCCCGCTCGACGAGGCGATCGCCCAGGCCGAGGTGGAGCGCGGGGCCGGTGCCCTACTGCTGCGCGACTGCGGCTCGCCGACCGACACCCGTAGCCTCGATGATCACCACGATCTGCCCCGCATCATCAGGGCTGGGAAGCATTTGGCCCGCCCGAAGCGCTACTCGCACGGTTTCGCCATCGAACTCGAAGACGAGTGGCAGCTACCCGAAGCGCTGGCGCAGCAGGCCCGCCGCGGCGATGGGTGGGTCAAACTCGTCGGCGACTGGATCGACCGGTCGGTGGGTGACCTGGCGCCGCTGTGGTCCGATGACGTCCTACGCGCCGCGATCGCAGCCGTGCACGATGAAGGCGCCCGCGTCACCGCACACGTGTTCAGTGAGGACGCCCTGCCCGGCCTGATCGGCGCCGGTATCGATTGCATCGAGCACGGTGCCGGCCTGACCGACGACACCATCGCGATGATGGTCGAGCACGGCACTGCCTTGGTGCCCACCCTGATCAACATCGAGAACTTTCCCGGATTCGCCGACGCCGCAGGCAAATACCCGACGTACGCCGCCCATATGCGCGACCTCTACGCCAGCTGCTATCCGCGGATGGCCGCCGCTCGGGAGGCCGGCGTCCCGATCTACGCTGGCAGCGACGCGGGCAGCACGATCGCCCACGGCCGCATCGCTGACGAGGTCGACGCCCTCAAGCGCATCGGGATGAGCCCGACCGAGGCGCTCGGCGCGGCCTGCTGGGATGCTCGGCGGTGGCTGGGCCGGCCCGTCAACGACGACGGCGGCCCGGCGGATCTGGTGTGTTTCATCGAGGATCCGCGCGGCGGCGCCGACGTGCTGTGCCACCCTGACCTGGTGATCCTGCGCGGCCAGGTTTACTAGCGGGTTGCTCCGCGTGCAGATCAGCGCGCAAGGCGGCTTAGGTCGATTGCGATGAAATCCTGTTGCCAGAGCCGCTCGAAGATGTTCGCGCCCAGCGTGGTTAGGCCATCCACGTCGGCGACGATTCCGCTACGCCCGACCTGCTCGGTGATCTCGGCGATAGTCCGAGCCGTATCGATGCGTTGGACGAACGCGAGCTCGACGGAGGTTAGTGCCCGACGACCACCGGGCCTCACCAGGTCGGTGCCGACCGCCTTGCAGCGGTAGCGCAAGACAGGCACGTAGTCGGCGACCGCTGCGGAGGAGAAGTCCACCCGGTAGGTCGCCGGCGATCGGTCCGGCCTACACGCGGTAAAGAAATGGCAGGCGTTGGAGGTGTTGATGCGCTCCGCCAATGCCCACTGCCGGTGCGGTTCCACGCTCGCTACCGCGCGGTAGAAGGTACCACCGTCGTTCGGCGGGTAGTAGTTGCTCTTGAAGAGCCAGTCCTGGAACGTCAGGCCCGCGTTCTCGATCAGATTCAGGCAATCGGGCACAGTGAAACTGCGGTCACGGCCGTGCAGGAACGTGTCGACAAGCCCAGCGTCGTAGCTCACATCTGGCGCCACCGCGAGGTAGCGCCGCACCGGGTGATCGGCGGGCAGCACCCGCAGCGCGTCCTTGACGATTTCCAGGGACTGCGAGTCCTGCCGCAGACCTAGATCTCGAAAGACGCCTTGCATCAGTTCGACGCCGTCGCGGCCGTGGGTGGCGTACACCATGATGGCCGCCACACCGTCGATACGCAGGCAGTCGGCCAGTGCGCGCATCCCGACATCCGGATCGGCGAGGTGATGTAACACGCCGGTGGACACGATCAGGTCGAAGTCGAGAGACAGACTTCCGACCTCTTCGATTGGAAGAAGGCGGAGATCGAGATTGCCCAACGAATACTTGTCTTTCAGGTGCCGCTGGTGATCGAGCGACGGGCCGCTGACGTCAATCGCGGTGATGCGGGCTTCAGGATTGGTGTAGGCCAGGACGGCGGCCTGGTTGGTGCCGCATCCGGCAACCAAGATGTCCATGTCCTGGATGTGCGGACGGTCCGGCCACAGCAGCCGGTGCGCGTGGCTGGGATCGAACCACTGCCAGTTGTTTACGAGCCACCCGTCCAGATCCTCGACGGGTTCGGGGTATTGCCAACGCTGATACTGACTGACGACGACATCTGCATCGGTCGGACCCGATGAAACCATGGTGTGGTCCTTCGCTAAGGCGTCGTCAGGAGGGGATTGCGTTGCATGATCGGCAGCTCGAATAGGTGCTCGGTTTCCGCGTCGTCAGTGTTCTGATGCAAGCGCAATGTGTAGATGCCGGCGGTCTCCACTCGAATAGGCAAGTGCTGCGCGAACACTCGGAATTTGACCGGCACCGGCAGGTCAGGCCAGTGCCAGCTGAACTCCATCGCCCCGACCCGTTGTCCGTCGGGTGAGGTGGCGGTGAGAAACAAGCGGGGGTCGTAGTCGCCCCCACCGGGGGCGGACACCGCCACCACCACCGGCACGGTGATCTGTGCGGGCAATGCGTCGGCGAAACAGCTAGTCATCGGAAACCCGGTGACGCTGACGCCGCCGCCCTCGTCCTGGGACGTACGCAACGCCGGAGCGAAAGCATCAACTCGCATGGTGGCCTTTCAAACGTGTCAGAGGTGTTGAGAGCGTAAGGCGCCACCACACCGGAACAGCCAGCTAGACCGGCAACCGCCGTGTCTTACGTCTCACTGCAGACCTTACCGTCCACCCCGGGTTGGCCCGTGATGCCGGTGATCGATGTGCCGCCGGATCCGCCAAGACCGGCCGTGTTGTTGTCACCACCGGTGTTGTCGTTGGCGTCACCTCCGTTGCCCCCGTTACCGCTCACCGACACCGTGGTGCCCGGCGCCGAAACACCGACGCTGGTTGCTCCGAGCGGGCGGGTCACTGGCTGTAGTGGCTGAAACCCCAGTCGAGCAGTTTCGCGGCCTGGCCCCGCAGATCGTCGCTGCCATACATCTGCACCACGATCAACCGGTGCCCGTTGCGCTGGGCCATGCCGACATAGGTCTCTTGGGCCAGGTCGGTGTATCCGCTCTTGCCGCCGATGAAGCCGGGGTAGCTGCGCAGCAGGCGATCCTGGTTCTTGAGCTCCTTGAACCCGGACCGGTCGGGGAACAGTGCTGAGGGTTGGTGGACGATCTGCGCGAACAGCGGGTAGCGCAACGCTTCTCGGTAGATCACCGCAAGGTCATGCGGCGTCGTCACCGATTCCCAGCCCGGCCCGTCCAGGCCCGACGGGGAGCCGGCCTTGGTGCTGCGTGCGGTGAGTTGGTAGGCCTTGGCATTCATCTTCTGCACCGCGACCTGGGGGCCGCCGAACATATCGGCCAGCAGGTTGGCAGCGTCATTGCCCGACACCATCAGCAGGCCGTCGAGCAGTTGTCGCCCCGTGTAGACCTGGCCCGGAACCAAACCGACGCACGAGCATTCGACTTGGGTGTGCGCCGCGCTCGCCCGGACCGCGGTGTTGGGAGCCAATTGGTCGAGTACGACCATCGCCAGCAGCGCCTTGATGGTGCTGGCCGGCGCGTGGGCACTATACGGTTCGCGGCCGCCGAGGATCTGGCCGCTGTCGAGGTCGGCGACCAGCCAGGCCTGGGCCGGGCCGTCGGGCGGAGCTGCCACCGCGCCAGCCGGCTGGGGAGCGGGCGCTGCGGCGGCCGGCGCCACCAGAACGAGGGACATGGCAATGCTCAGCAGTGCGATGAACGGGTGGGCCGGCATGGCCGCCGAGGCTAATCAGCGCGCACCTCGGCAACGACGCGATCGAATCTCGAAAGCGTTGCGATGGGTTTAGAACGTTCTTGCAAGAGAGCTTTGCTTCGACGTAGTTGGTGACGTCCCGAACAGCGTCGTCTACACCGACGGCGGCCACCGCTAGCCGCGCGGACTACAGCGTGGCTACGCTGTCCGAGCGGTTCTGGGCGAAACCCCAGTCCAGCAGCGTCGCCGCCTGATCCCAATAGGTGGGGCCGCCTTCGTGGATCAGCCCGTACATCATCGCGATCACCAGCCGGCGGCCGGAGCGGTCGGCGGCGCCGACGAACGTCTTGCGGGCCGCATCGGTGAACCCGGTCTTGCCGCCGACAGCTCCCGGGTAGCGCGCCAGCAACTCGTCTTGATTGACCAGCGGCCTGTCACCGGCATCGGTCGGGAACATGGCCACCGGCTGCGCGGTGATCTGCGCGAACACCGGATTGGCCATCGCCGCCCGGAAGATGGCAGCCAAGTCATGCGGGGTGGTCCACCCCGACCCGCTCGGTCCGTCCAGGCCGGACGGTGTGGTCGCATGCGTGTTGGTCGCGCCGATCGTGACGGCCTTGGCGTTCATTTTGTCCACCGTGGCGCCGAAGCCGCCGAGCATGTCTGCCAGGGTGTTGGCGGCGTCGTTGCCCGATACCAGCAGCAGCCCGTCGAGCAGCTGGCGTGCGGTGTAGACCCGGCCGGGTCGGACTCCCGCACAGTTGCATTCGACCAGGGTGTCGTTGTTATTGGCCACGACAGTCGCGTTCAGGTCAGGCAGCTCGTCCAGCACGGTGAGGGCCAGCAGCGTCTTGATTGTGCTGGCCGGCGGGTGGGCGGCGTACATATCGCGACCCGCCAGCACCTGGCCGGTGTCCATATCGGCGATGATCCAGGCCGGCGCGGGTCCGTCGGGGATCGGTACCGAACCCGGCGGCTGGTCGGTGTCGGCGGTGGCGATACCGGTCGACGCGGTCAGCAGGCTCAGCCCGGTGATCGCGCTCGCAAGAAGTCTGCGCATGGGTTCCGAGCCTAACCCGCGGTGCCCCAGGCGTCCGGGCGCCGATGGCGTCAGTAGACGTCGCGCACGTACCGATGGGCCTTGATCAGCTCGTTGACATAGGCGTGGGCGCCCGCGGCGTCCATGCCGCCGGCGTCGGCGACGATTTCGTGCAGGGTCCGGTCGACGTCCTTGGCCATCCGGTCGGCGTCACCGCATACATAGAGATGCGCACCGTCCTGCAACCAGGAGAACAGCTCGGCGGCGTTGTCCTTCATCCGGTGCTGGACGTACGTCTTCGGGCTGTCCTGCTCGCGAGAGAACGCCAGGTCCAGCCGGGTCAGCGCGCCGGACTCGACGAATTCCGACAGCTCATCGCCGTAGAGGAAATCGGTGGCGCGGCGACGATCACCGAAGAACAGCCAGGACTTGCCCGGCGCTGCGATCGCCTGGCGTTCGTGCAGGAACGCTCGAAACGGTGCGATGCCGGTGCCGGGTCCGATCATGATGATCGGCACGTCGGGGGCGGGCAGCCGGAAGTTGTGGTTCGGCCGCAAGTGGATGCGCACCGCCTGACCACCGGAGACTTTGTCGGCCAGGAAGGTCGAGGCGACACCACCGCGGTCGCGCTCGCGGTAGCGATAGCGCACGGTCGCCACCGTCAGATGCAGCTGATCGGGATGGACCTGCGGGCTGGAGGCGATCGAATAATCGCGAAACTGCAAGGGCCGCAACACTTCTAGCAGCTCCTCGGGCGTCAGCTCGGCGAGGTCGAGCAGGTCGAGAACATCGCGGCCATACAGCCAGGCCGACACCGCCGCCGGGTCTGAGGAATTCAGCGCGGCCGCGGCCTCGGCATTGTCGGTGCGGGCGGCGATCAAGGCCTGTAATGCCCGCGATGGCGTGCAGATCTCCAGCTCGTTGGTGAGCAGATCGTCCAGCGGCCGCTCGCCGCCGGCGGGGGCGAACGCGGCGTCGACACCCAGTTTCGCCAGCAGGGCCGCGACCAAGTCGGGCGAGTTGATCGGATGAACGGCCACCGAATCGCCGGCTTCGTAGGTGATGCCGGAATCGCCGAGATCGAGTTCGATGTGGCGGACTTCCTTATCGGAGTCCGTCGCCGTCAAGAGCCGGTTCACCACGGCCGTCGCCATATACGGGTTCGCGTCCGTCCATCGGGTGGTGTTGCGGGTCGGGGTCGGCCGCGGTGCCATCGGCACCGCGGCTGCGGTATGCCCGGGCGCGGCGGTGCTGGCCGCCTCGATCATCTTGGCGATGTCGGCGATCCACTCGCGAGCGTCACCCTCGTGGTAGCAGTCGTACTCGATGCGGTCGGCGAGCGGGCGAGCCCCAAGTTCGGCCAGCCGGGCATCGAAGAGGCGACCGGCATTGCAGAAGAGTTCATAGGAGCTGTCGCCGATGGCCAGGACGGCGTAGGCCACATGGTCCAGACGGGCTTTGGATACCGACAGCTCCTCCCAGAACACGGTGCCGTTGTCGGGAACTTCGCCCTCGCCGAATGTCGAGGCCACCACGATGAAGTGACTGGCGGCCGCTAGGTCGTCGAGGGAGAGGTCGTTGAGTTCGGTTTCGGTAACGTCGACGCCGGCCGCTTTACACGCGTCGGCCAGCTGCATGGCGATGTATTCGGCGGTGCCCATGTCACTGGCGTAGCCAATGGTCAGTGAGAATTCGGGGCCCTGGAACACTCGTCCTCCACTCGGCAGCCAACTTTTGTTAGGGTTACCTTAGTGGACTTGTCTCGCTGGCGTGGACCTCCCCACCGGGGCGCGGCACGACGGTGTTGAATCACTCCGATGCTGAGTCTTGAAGAGATTTCGGATCGGCTGGAGATCCAGCAGCTGCTGGTGGACTACTCCACGGCCATCGACAATCGCCAGTTCGACGACCTGGATCGCGTTTTCACGGCAGACGCGCACATCGACTACACCGAGCTGGGCGGTATCGCGGGGACCTTCCCCGACGTCAAAGCCTGGCTTGCCGAGGTATTGCCGAATTTTCCGGCGTACTTCCACATGCTCGGTAACTTCGACATCCGGATCGAGGGGGACACCGCGACCTCGCGCACGATCCTGTTCAATCCGATGGCGCTCGGCGACAACGGCCAGGTCATGTTCTGCGGACTCTGGTACGACGACGCGTTCATCCGGACTGCCGACGGCTGGCGGATGACGCGGCGCGTCGAACAGAAGTGCATCCAGAGGATCGTTTGAGCAGTGCGCGTGGGGTGATGCCGTCGCCGCAGGGTTTGTCACGTCGAAGGCGGCGTTTGTCCGGCACCACCGCCACCGCACTCAGCATTCCTCGAGTGCCGTCAGTATCAGTTGGCCGGTGGCATCAGAACGGTGTCGATCATGTATACGGTGGCATTGGCGGTGCGCACGCCGCCGCAGACGACCGATGCGCCGTCCACCTTGAGGTCGTTGCCGGTGCCAGTCACAGTCACCGGAGCGCCCTGCACGGTTGGGTGTGCGCCGACGACGTCGGCCGGAGAGAGCTGACCGGGTACGACGTGATAGGTGAGAATCTTGGTCAAGCTGGCGGAGTCGGATTTGAGCGCCTCGACAGTGGACGCCGGCAGCTTGGCGAAAGCAGCGTCGGTCGGCGCGAAGACGGTGAATTGCCCGCCGTCCAACGTGTCGACGAGATTCACGTTCGGATTGAGCTTGCCCGATACGGCAGCCGTCAGGGTGGTCAGCATCGGGTTGTTCGACGCGGCGACGGCGACGGGGTCTTGTGCCATACCGGTAACCGAACCCGGGCCGGTGGGAACCTGCATGGCGTAACCCGCACACCCTGGTCCGACCAGGTCGCTGGTGATATCGGCACCGGCAACGCCGGTTGAGATCGTCATGATGGCAGCCGCGGTCAGGGTTGTCGCCCCTACCGCCGCCGCGATTTCGCGGTGAATGTTCATTGACGTGTTTGCCCTCCGAGTCATCGACGGCCGGGTGCCGCCTTCGTGGTGTACGAATGGGATTCGGAGCCGATCGCGTCGCGGATTGGTCGAATACGAAACTCTCTGAACAACTGCGGCCCACATGGGTGCCGCCCCGCCTCGAAAAGTCCGCTATCACTGATAATTTCGGACGGTCACCCATCCGCGCGCCCGGCGGCTCCGAACTCCTTGAGCAACTCGGCGTCGGCACGCCGTACCGAGGCGGTGGAAGGGACCACAATGGACGGTCTGCGGGTTACGGCGCGGGTGCTTACTCGCGCGGTGATAACGACGACCGCGGTGTGCAGGGCCGTCGTGGCGTGTAGTCGCAACCTCGTCGGTGATTGCGACCCGGCAGCGGTCGCGCGGTATCCACCGTCAGGTCGGCACGAGTACAGCCGTGAGTCAACAACAATCGCGCCCATGGCCTGGCAGGCACCGAATACTGATCATGGCCACGCTGCTGCTGATCGGCTTCTTCGGTGGGTTGATCACCGGCAGCTCGCCTTGCTTCTTGCCAGTCGTGTTCCTATCGGCGGCAGACTCCGGCGACGGGCGTGATGTACTGCAGCTTCAGCGTCGTTACTCTCACCGGGTCGGCTCTACTGTCCGTACTGCACCTGCCACACGACGCGATCCGGCGGTGTGCCGTGGCGCGGGTAGCGGGTCGAGCCGGGTGTGCAGGCCCCTGCCCCCGGCCACGTCCTCCAGCAGGTAGTGGAACGGCTTCCAATAATCGCCGGTGGCTTCCATCACCACGCAGGTGACCTTTTGTTCGGCCAGATGATCGCGCGAGGCCACGATCTGGCGGGTGGTCGCTCCGAATGTGGTGACCGTTTCGGTAGTTTTTCGACGACCCGCGCCGTTGATCCGGACGCAGATTGTGGCGTCCCTTTTCGAGATGTCCAGACCCGCGCAGCGCGGATGAATGACGTCCACGGTGCCGCTCCCTTCTCTGGTGATCAACTGTGCAGGTGTCCGTCGTGGGGAGGGCAGGCAGAGTCGGAAGTCTGACGCACGGGCCTCTAAGCACCAATCCACGGTTCCCGTGGAAGCCCTCCGCCGCCATGCTGACTTACCGGCTCAAGGCGCAGAAGTCTGCCCAACTGTGCGGATTCTCGTTATGCGCGGAGATTTTCACCACCCGCCCCGCCTCGACGGTGACGTCAACACCGCGCGAGGCTAGGCAGTACCGACAGAACGTGAACGGTCTGTTGCGGAGTGGGAACTACTTCAGGCAACTGCCGCCGTCGACGGGCAGTTGGACACCGGTGATGTAGCGGGCCTCATCGGAGGCCAGGAACAGCACGGCGTTGGCGATGTCCTCGGGTTCGACCCAGCCGATCGGCAACGTGTGCATCAGCTGTCCCACGATCTTCATGTCCTCGGGGCCCGGATTCTCCAGGTCGGGGCGGAACAGCTTCATCGTGCCCTCGTTCATGAACAGCGGGGTGTTCACGTTCGTCGGGTGCACCGAGTTGACCCGGACGTTCTGGGCACCCAGCTCCACGGCGAACGTCTTCATCAGGCCAACCACTCCGTGTTTGGCGGCGACGTAATGGCCGCAGTGTGGGTAGGCCTTGATCCCGCCCACCGAGCTGGTCAAGATCACCGATCCGCCGCGTCCGCCCGCGAGGATATGCGGCATACCGGCTTTCACCGTCTTCCAGACGCCGGCGAGGTTGATGTCGATCATCGCGGTCCAGTCGGCTTCACTGGTCTGGTCTAGCGTTTGGCCGCCGTTACCGATGCCTGCGTTGGCGACGATGATGTCGAGCCGGCCGAACTCCTCGACACCGGCGTCGACCACACTCTTCAACGCGTCGTAGTCGCGGACGTCGACCTCGGCGGTGAAGATGCGGCCACCGGCATTCTTGACCAGATCGGCGGTCTCAGCCAGATCCTCTGGCGTGGAGGCGGCGATCAGCTCGACCGTCTCGACCTTCTTGCAGATGTCGACCGCGATGATATCGGCGCCTTCCGACGCCAGCCGGACCGCGTGGGCGCGGCCCTGTCCGCGTGCCGCACCGGTGATGAGTGCGACTTTGCCTTCTACCCGTCCTGCCATGTTCTTGAATCCTCTTGTCGTAGTTGGTGGATGTCAGGGAACGATCGTCGGCATGGCATCCCATCCGCGGACCGCAGTGGTTTGGGATTTCACAGCATTTGGCCAGTCGACGTCCCATTCGGGGAAGCGCTTGAGGACTTCTTCGAGCGCGATGCGCCCTTCCATCCTGGCCAGGGCGTTGCCCATGCAGAAGTGAGTGCCCGCCCCAAAGGTCATGTGCGACTTCAGTTCACGGTGAATGTCGAACACGTCGCCGTCGGGCTCGAACCGGCGATGGTCACGGTTGGCCGAACCGACGAGCATCAACATCGCCGAACCCTCCGGGACTGTCTGCCCGTAGTACTTGGTGTCCCGCGCGACGTAGCGGGCGATCTGCAGCGCCGGCGGTTCCCAGCGGAGCAGCTCTTCGATCCCCTGCGGGATCAGGGCCGGATTCTCGGCGAGTTCCCGGCGCTGATCCGGGTATTCGGCCAGTGTCTTTCCGGCCCAGCCGATCAGCCGGGTGGTGGTCTCCGACCCGGCGGTCGCGATCACCGTCAAATAGAGCAACAGCTCCTCGCGGGCCAGCCGCCGTACCGTGCCGGTCTCGTCGGTGAATTCAGCATTGAGCAGGTCGGTCATGATGTCGTCGGACGGGTGATCGCGGCGATAGTCGATGAATTCGGCGAACACCTCGCCGGTGGCCAGTAGGTCGACCTCTTTTTTCTGAAGCGTCGCCTCGCCGTAGTCGGTGACTGCGCGCTGCCGGTCCTCCGGAATGCCCAGAAGCAGGCCGATTACCCGCATCGGCATCTGTTCGCCGAGGTCGTTGACGAAGTCGAACCGGCCGGTGCCGACCAACGGATCCAGGCAGCGGGTGGTGAATTCGCGGATTTGTGGTTCCAGCGCAGCGACTTTGCGCGGGGTGAACACCCGTGACAACAGATTGCGATGGATGTTGTGGAGCGGCGGATCCTCGAAAATCAATGTCCCAGTAGGAATCTCCATGCCGGACTTGATGATCTCCAACAATGCGCCCCGGCCGGAGATGAACGTTTCGTGGTCGATGACGGCCTTGTTGACATCGTCGAATCGGCTCAGCGCGTAGAAGTCGAGATCCGGGTTGTAGTAGAGCGGAGCTTCCTCGCGCAGCCGCGCAAACATCGGATACGGGTTGATGTTTTGTTCGACGTCATAGGGGTCGTAGTGAAGATCCCTGTCGGCACTAACGGTCACCGGGTGTTCCTCCCATGGGCTGCGGTGTGAGCAACTGTTGCAGCTTCGTTCAAAAGGTGTCAATGCCATGTCCGGATTAGGCGAGGTTTGCTGCCGAAGTGAGAGAACATCGTTCTCAGGCGCCTCGTTTAACTCGGCTAAGTTGTTTGATCGGGTGCCCTGTGAGCAGGTTGAATACAGGAGTGGCGGCATCGGAATACTGCGGGTGAGGGTCCGGTCATGACGTTGGTTGCCGGTGTCGATTCGTCCACCCAGTCGTGCAAGGTCGTGATTTGCGACAGCGAGACCGGGGCGGTGGTTCGCTCGGCGTCGACCACCCATCCGCCGGGTACCGAGGTCGATCCCGAGCATTGGTGGAACGCCCTGGGCGACAGCATCGTTCGGGCCGGCGGCCTCGACGATGTGGCCGCGGTCGCGGTCGGTGGTCAACAACACGGCATGGTCTGCCTCGACGACGAGGGGACGGTGGTCCGGCCCGCGCTGCTGTGGAACGACACCCGCTCCGGCGGCGCGGCCGCCGACCTGGTCGCGGAGTTCGGCGGCGCGGCGTGGTGGGCCTCGCAGATCGGTGTCGTGCCGGTCGCGTCGGTCACCGTCGCCAAGATTCGCTGGCTGGCCGACGAGGAGCCCCGAAACGCGGACGCGACCGCCGCGGTCTGCCTCCCGCACGACTGGCTGACCTGGCGGTTGAGCGGGAGCGCCGATATCGCCGACCTGTGTACCGACCGGAGCGACGCCAGCGGCACGGGCTATTTCGCCGTTCCGGCGGGCGGCTACCGCGACGACGTCCTGAGCGCCGCGATGCGCGGCCGCCGTCCGGCGCTGCCACGGGTACTGGGGCCGCACGAAGCCGCCGCTCACATGACCTCCGGGGCCCTGCTGGGGCCTGGTGCGGGTGACAACGCCGCCGCTGCTCTGGGATTGGGGGCCGGTGTCGGCGACTGCGTGATCTCGCTGGGCACCTCCGGGGTGGTCAGCGCGGTCGGCGATGTCGTGCCCAACGACGCCGACGGCCTGGTCGCCGGATTCGCCGACGCGACCGGCCGATACCTGCCACTGGTGTGCACACTCAACGGCGCCCCGGTGCTGGCCGCTGTCGCCGCGATGCTCGGTGTCGGTCTCGAGGAGTTCTCCGCGCTGGCACTCAGTGCCCCTGCCGGCGCCGAGGGCCTGGTCTGGGTGCCCTATTTCGGCGGTGAGCGATCGCCGAACCTGCCTGCGGCGTCCGGCGCGCTACACGGTGCGACCGACCGTAACCTGTTGCCGGCCAACGTTGCCCGCGCTGCCGTCGAGGGCCTGCTGGCCTCCATGCGGTTCTGCCTGGACAAGATCGCCGACCAGGGTATCGACACCGCGACGGTGATGATCGTCGGCGGTGGCGCGCGCTCAGAGGCGGTGCGCCGGATCGCACCAACGGTGCTCGGTGTCCCCGTCGTGGTGCCGCAACCGGGCGAATACGTCGCGCTCGGTGCGGCGCGGCAGGCCGCCTGGGTGTTGTCCGGCGGCGCGACGCCCCCGATCTGGTCGACGGGCGAGGCCACCGTGTACGAATCCGAGCCGACTCCGTCGGTCGTGGAGCGTTACCGGGAAGCCAGCCGGCTGACGCTGGGTCAGGACACGTAGCGTCGCACGGTCCGCCCGCGGATGCCCGACAGGATCTCGTAGTCGATCGTGCCGGCGGCTCGCGCCCAGTCGGCTGCTGTCGGTTCACCGCCGGCGCCGGTGCCGAACAACACCGCCCGGTCGCCCTCGGTCACCCTTGTTTCGTCAGGCCCGAGGTCGACGACGAACTGGTCCATACAGATCCGGCCCACGTTGGGAAACGAGCGCCCGCCGATCGTGATGGTCAACCCGTTGGACAGCACCCGCGGAATCCCGTCGGCGTAGCCACAGGCGATCACTGCGATGGTGGTGTCTCGCGGCGCGACCCACGTGTGGTTGTACGACACTCCCTGCCCAGCCGAAATCCGTTTCACCACTGCGATCTCGGCCGTCAGCGTCAGAGCCGGCTCGAGTCCGAAGTCGCCCATCGCCGGGATGGGCGTTCGGCCGTAGACGGCGATGCCTGCGCGCACCAGATCGCGGGAGAGGTCTGGGCGGGTCAGGGCGGCAGCCGAATTCGACATATGGATAACCTGTGCGGGTGCCCCTGCTCGACGTAGGTAGGCCACGCAGGCATCCAATCCGGCGGCCTGCCGGTCGTTGAGTGGGTGCTGCGGCTCATCGCCCCGTGCCAAGTGCGTCATCGCAGTGCGCATCACGACCGCGCCGGATGCCGCGTACTTGGCCACGGCTTCGCATAGATCGGGCCAATCCGGCAGTGCGGCCCCACCGCGTCCGAGGCCGGTGTCGACTTTCACGCCGACCGTCGCGATCGTGCCGGTGGCTTCGGCCGCCGCAGCGACGTCGGACAACTGGCGAACCGACGACACTACGACTTCGATCCCCGAGGCCACCGCAGCCGCGAAATCGGTTGTGCACGTGTGTAACCAAGTGGCAATGGGCGCGGTGATCCCGTCGCGGCGCAATGCCATCGCCTCGTCGACCGTGGCCACCCCCAGCTCGGCGGCACCCGCGCTCAGAGCGGCCCGCGCGACCTGGGTGGCGCCGTGCCCGTACCCATCGGCCTTGACTACGGCCATCACACCCGCGCGGGCCCGATCGCCCACCACCTGCACGTTGTAGGCGATCGCACCCAGATCGACGACGGCCTCGACGGCCGCCATCTCAGTAGTCGATGGCTTCGATGAGCGGCGACGGCTCGTCCATCAACGCCCAGAAGCGATCCCGGATCGCCACCGTCAGCGGTCCCGGCCTGCCGTCGCTGATCTGCTCGCCGTCCAGCGAGATGATCGGTGTCACCCCGCCGGCGGTCGTCACGGCCATGAGCTCGTCGGCGTCGTAGAGATCGCGGCTGGTCACATCGCACAACGTGGCCTCAATGCCCATCGCGTCGGCGATCTCGAACACCGTCTTGCGGGTAATACCGGGCAGCGCGTTGCGCGACGGCGAGAACAGCTTGCCGTCCTTGACGATGACCACGTTGAATCCGGGTCCCTCGGCCACACAGTTGTCGGCGTCGAGCAGGATGGCGGTGCGGGCACCGCGGTCCTTGGCCTCGAAGCTGGCGGCGGTCAGATCACCCCACTGGTAGTTCTTGATCGTCGGGTCGACAGTGTTGCGCCCGGCGCGCCGGACGTGACGCGGCACGACCGCGGTGGTGCCGAAGATCTGCTCCTCGGGCGGAAACGCCCAGAGGTAGGGGATGGCGTAGATGTAGACCTGGTGGTTGAGCTTGGACAAGTCCTTCTCGCCCTTGCGTTTTCCGTAGCCGCGAGTGACGGTCAGGTTGACGAAGGACTCGCGCAGGCCCGACAGCGCGACGCATCGCTTGGTGATGTCGGCCAGCTCCTTTTTGGTCATTCCGGCGTCCAGGCGCAGCTTGCGGGAGCCGTCGAGCAGCCGGTCCAGGTGGTCGCCGAGCCGGAAGATGTTGCCGTGCCATACGTGGGCCACGGTGTAGGTCAGGTCGGAGTGCCCGAATCCGGTGTCGAAGATCGAGATCTTGGCCTCCGAGGCGGGCACATACTCGCCTTCGATCCAGGCGGCGCCGCCGGCGAACTCGCTGGAATGGTCCAGTTCGTAGTCGCTGTACTGGATGACCGACCCCGGCGGGGTGTCCTCGCGGATCGCCCCCGGCTCGACGCTGACGAGGTTACTGCTGGCGAAATCGGTATGAATTGTCATGGTTATGAGTCCTTTTCGTCAAAGCTAGTCGTTGGACAGATGGGTGCGGGCGAAGTCTGATCCCGCCTCGCCACGATTGAGGCGGCCGCGTAGGGCCGTACCCCACCAGAGGGTCCCGACCACGACGATCCCGAGGAATACCCAGCCGTTGCCGGCGAACTGTGGCAGGAAAATCAGCGCCACCGCCACGCTGAGGAAGACCACGAGTGCCGTGACATAGAGCGGAACGCGGAACCGGCCCAGGTCGAACGTGCCCGGTTCACCTTGTGGAATGGTGCCTTTGCGCACCCCGATCAGCAGTCCGATGGTCTGCAGGATGTAGACCGAGAAGAACAGCAGGGAGGCGATGCCGAGGATGTAGTTGAACGCCCTCTCGTTCACCAGCGCGGAGATCAGCAGCACTGTCGACAGACAACCGAGGCCGAGCACCGCATAGGTGGGGGTCTTGCTCTTGACTGAGACGTGCCGCCACAGGTGTGAGGCCGGCAGCATGTTGTCGCGCGCCATCGAATAGGTCAGCCGGGTGGCTACCAGGATGTTGGACAGCAGGCAGGCCAGGATGTTCGTCAATGCCACCGCGACAACGATTTTGGTGACGACGGGGCCGCCCTGCTGGTTGATGATCTCCTCGATCGGTGCTGCCGAGTTGGCCTCCACGGCGGCTTCGTCACGGATCGCCAGCACGTAGACGACGTACATCAGCAGTTCGATCACGATCGAGGTGATCAAGGCGTAGAACATCGTGCGCGGCACGACGTGGCGGGCGTTCTTGGTCTCTTCGGCAACGTCGGCGCCCGACTCCACGCCGATCAGACCGAAGAACGGGCCGAGGGCCGCGGCCAGCCAGGCCACCACGTAGGAGTCCTTGTCACCGGACTGTCCGCCGGTGAATAGCACGGAGATCGGCTGATGGTGGTCGGGTGCCGAGAACGCGATGACGGCGACCAGCAGCGTGGCACCGACGGTGATGATCAGTTCCAGGCTGACGCCGATGTTGTTGACCATCGTCGCGAACCGCACGCCGTAGATGTTGATGAGCACGCAGAGGAACACCACGGCGATGGCGACCAGGATCTGTTCGCTCTGCGTCATGTTCCAGCCGAACAGGCCGCCGAGGTAGCCCGACAGGATGAAGCCCACCCCGGTCATGCCACTGATCCAGCCGAGCAGCGCCACGAACCCGGTGAACCAGCCCAGGCTGGGCCCGTTGATCCGGCTGGTCCACTGGTAGGCGTAGCCGGCCAGCGGGATCTTCGCGGTCAGGTCCGCGGCGATGAACGCCCACAGCGAGAACACCACACCGGCCAGCAGCAGCGTCCAGACGAATGGCCCACCCGCGGTGAAGTAACAGGCACCGAAGCCGGTGAATACGGCGGTGGTGGCGCTGATGGTGGCGAACCCGATGGCGAACGACGCCACCGAGCCGACCGACCGGTCCAGCCGCTGCTGGTAGCCGAACTCGGCGAGCCGGGCGTCCTCGCCTTCCCCCGGACGGGCTGGCGGCGGTATCGGTGAATGAGTGGCGGGTGTCAGCGCATCGGTCATGGTCACTCCAGGTCAGGACGGCTCATGGAACATCTGAAGTCAGGAAAACGCGCCGTGAACGGTTTCGGAAGTTCCACATTTCAATGGACTGATAACCGTGGATTATCAGTCACGCTCATCGTCGGAGTTCCAATGCTTCTGGACATGCGAAACCAGGGCTTCTGCCTGCGGAGACAGCCGCGCGGGGTGCCATGCGAGTGCGGTGTAACTGGGCGGGCGGCCTGTGATCGGCACGTAAACAATGCCGGGCCGGTCGTAGAAATGCGCCACCGACGACGTCGTGAAACTGATGCCGAGGCCGCGGGCGACCATGGTGGTCTCGGCCTCGTAGGTGGCGGCGATCCCCGCGATCGTCGGCGGGCGGTTGCCGCGCACATCCATCGCCAGCCAGTAGTCTCGCCAGCCGCCTGCGGTCATCGGAGCGCACACGATCGGCTCGTCGAGCAGCTCGGTGATGTCGACCTCGGTGCGGGTGGCCAGCTGGTGATCCCGGGGCAGGCAGGCCACCCAGCTCTCGGCGTCGAGCACCATCATCCGGTGCTCCGGCAGATCCACCGGCGGCCGGATCAGCGCGACCTCCATACTGCCGTCACCGAGACCCGCGGTGGGATCGGCGAAGTCGTACTCGCTGGGTTCGACGACCACTCCGGGATGAGCCGTCTCGAAATGCCGGACGATTCGGAACAGCAGGTCGGCTCCGGTGCCGATCAGGTAACCCAGACGCAGGACGCCCTGCTGTGTTCCCGACATCGTGACGAGATTGCCGACGACGGCGTCGATGCCGGCCAGTGCCTGCTGTACCTGGGGGAGCCAGGCGGCCCCCAGGTCGGTCAGCGCGACCTCGCGGGTGTTGCGGATGAATAGGACGACACCGAACTGGTGCTCTAGCTGTTTGATCGCCGTCGACAGCGCGGGCTGGGTGATGAACAGCTTGTCGGCCGCGCGCCGATAGTTCAGTTCGGTGCCGAGGGCGGCGAAGTACCGCAGTTGACGCAAGGTGACGTCGGCGATCGTGATGCCCTCCAGGATCGACGGGTGGGGACTCCAGTGTGCGTCCAATCCGCTGTGGCGCGCCCATTTAAATCAACCGCTTGACTTCGGTCGGATGCAGCGAGTTGACTGCCTACGCCGCCGGATTGGCGTGCATACGAGAGGGATTGGGCCGTCATGAGCAACGAATTGGCAGGCAAGGTCGCGGTCGTCACCGGCGGCGCGTCGGGACTCGGGGCCGGCATTGCCGAGCGGTTTCTCGCCGAGGGTGCGACGGTCGTATTCGGCGATATCGACGCCGAACAGGGCCAAGCGCTGGCAAACAGCCATTCGCAGGCATTGTTCCTGCCCACCGACGTTGCGCTCACCGACCAGGTCACCCGGCTCATCGATACCGCGGTGGAGGAGTTCGGCCGTATCGATGTGATGGTCAACAACGCGGGAGTGTCGGGGAAGATGTATCGGAGTTTCCTCGAAGACGGGCTCGAGGACTTCGAGAAGATCCTGGCTGTCAATCTGAAAGCTGTCATGGCCGGCACGCGTGATGCCGCCAGGCACATGAAGACCTCCGGCGGCGGCTCGATCATCAACCTGACATCCATCGGCGGAATCCAGGCCGGCGGCGGGGTGATGACCTATCGTGCGTCCAAGGCCGCGGTCATCCACTTCACCAAATGCGCGGCGATCGAACTGGCCAACTACGAGGTCCGGGTCAACTGTGTTGCGCCCGGCCATATCCGGACGGCCATCGTGTCGAAGTCGGCCCACGGCATGGACGCCGAGCAGGTCGCGAAGTTCGAGGCGGGTATCCGGGCGACTATGCGGGCCGACCGGCCGCTGGAGCGGGAGGGGACTGCCGCTGACGTCGCCGAGGCGATTCTGTTCTTCGCCGGCGACCGCTCGCCCTATGTCACCGGCACGGTTCTGCCAGTCGACGGTGGGACCGCGGCGGGCAAGCCGGTGCCGAAGCTGAAGCCGCAAGGCTCTTAAATCAATCGCTTGACTTAATAACGGCATCGGAGTTGACTGACCAGCGATGACGACAGCGACGAAAGGTGCCCGCACGGATCGGGCCAGCCTGACCCGTCAGGCGATCCTGACTGCCGCCGAGCGCCTGTTCGCCGAGCACGGCGTCTTCGCGGTATCGAATCGGCAGGTCAGCGAGGCCGCCGGGCAGGGCAACAACGCTGCTGTCGGCTACCACTTCGGTACCAAGACCGATCTGGTCCGTGCGATCGAACATAAGCACGCGATCCCGGTGGAGAAGCTGCGTGCAGCCCGGGTTGCGGCGCTGGCCGGTACGAATGTCCAGCTGCGGGACTGGGCCGAGTGCCTGGTCTTGCCGCTCACCGATCACTTGACCGCGATGGGCAACCCCACTTGGTACGCACGGTTCGCCGCCCAGGTGATGGCAGATCCGGCCTACCAGCAGACCGTCACCCGTGACGCGCTCGCGCTGCCGAACCTGGTCACCGTGCTCGAGGGCATCAATCGCTGCCTGCCGGACCTGCCGGGGCACGTCCGGGTGGAGCGCAACATCATGGCGCGCAACCTGCTGATGCACACCTGCGCGGAGTACGAGCGCGCCCTCGCCGAGGGGGCTTCGTTACCGTTAACTAATTGGCGCACAGCGGCTTCCGGGCTTGTCGACGCGATCGTCGGGCTGTGGCTGGCCCCAGTGACACGACAGGGTTAGAACACGATGAAGGTCACCGTCGACCAGGACAAGTGCGTTTCCTCGGGTCAGTGCGTGCTCACCGCATCTGAGGTATTCGATCAGCGCGACGAGGACGGCGTCGTCGTCCAACTCACCACCGAACCGCCGGCCGAAGAAGAAGACAATGCGCGACGGGCCGCCGCGGCCTGTCCCGCGCAGGCGATCTACGTCGAGGAGTGACGCATGTCGGACACATTGGCAACTGACTCGACCGAGGCAGCCGCCGCGGTCCCGGAGTACCCGATGGCGCGTGCGGCGCGATGCCCGTTCGCCCCACCTCCCCAGCTGCTCGAGCTGAACGAGACCGCGCCGCTGTCGCGGGTGCGGATCTGGGACGGCAGCGCCCCGTGGGTGGTGACCGGCTATGAGGCGGCTCGCGCCCTGTTCGCTGACCCGCGCATCAGCGTCGACGACCGTATTTCCGGCTTCCCACACTGGAATGCGCACATGGAAGCCACCGTGAACAAGCGGCCCCGGTCGGTGTTCACCTCCGATGCCGAGGAGCACACCCGATTCCGGCGCATGCTGTCCAAGCCGTTCACCTTTCGCCGGGTGGAAACGCTGCGCGCGGTGATTCAGGACGTCACCGACGAGTGCATCGACGAGATCCTGGCCGGCCCCGCGCCCGCCGACATGATCAAGAAGCTCGCCCTGCCGGTGCCGACGCGGGTGATCAGCGACATGCTCGGCGTGCCCTACTCCGACCACGAGTTCTTCCAGGAACACGCGAATGCGGGGATGGCTCGCAACGCAGCCGCCGACGCCATGCACAAGGGTGCGATGAGCTTGCACAAATACCTGATCGATCTGGTGGAGAAGAAACAGAGAGATCCGTCCGAGGATGCGGTGTCCGACCTCGCCGGGCGGGTCACCGCCGGTGAGATCAGCGTCAAGGAAGCGGCACAGCTGGGCACCGGCCTGCTGATCGCCGGCCACGAGACCACTGCCAACATGATCGGCATCGGTCTGGTCGCACTGCTGGAGAACCCCGAACAGGCTGCGTTGCTGCGTGATTCCGATGACCCGAAGTTCATTGCCAACGCGGTCGAAGAGCTGATGCGCTTCCTGTCGATCATTCAGACCGGCCAGCGCCGAGTTGCTCTCGACGACATCGAGATCGGCGGCGAAACCATCAAGGCCGGTGATGGGGTCATCCTCGATCTGGCGCCGGCAAACTGGGATCCCGCAACCTATGTCGATCCCGGGAAGCTCGACCTGACTCGAGATGCCAGCCAGCAGTTGGGTTTCGGCTACGGCCGGCACCAGTGTGTCGGCCAGCAGCTGGCCCGCGCCGAAATGCAGATCGTGTTTCCCACCGTCCTGCGCCGGATGCCCAAGATGAAGTTGGCGATCCCCTTCGGCGAGGTGCCCTTCCAGCACGACCGCCTCGCCTACGGCGTCTACGAGCTTCCCGTCACCTGGTGACAAGCCCGCTCAGCCCTTATCGATTGGAGTGTCCACGATGTCGACGTTGACTGCCACGCTCTACCCACCGGAAGGTTTCGGTGCACCCAAGGACCGCCAGGGTCACGCCACGGGGGACTTCGGATTGCCTTTCGGCACTGAGGTTTTCTCGGCCGACAACCATATCTCGGTGGCCCAGGACATCTTCTACGAGAAGTTCCCCGAAGACCTGAAGGGACAGGCGCCGCGGATCTGGTACGAGGACGGCGCCTACATGGTCGGCATGAAGGGCAAGGCATGGACGGGCGGTGATTTCGGTCGTGTGCTGATGCAGTACGACGACCTGGCGGGGGCGTCGACCAACGACATGGCTGCGCGCGTCCGTGAGCTGGCCGAGGACGGTATTGACAAGGAGCTGGCATTCCCCAACGCCGTCCTCGCCCTGTTCCACTATCCGGATAAGTCGTTGCGGGAGCGCGTGTTCCGAATCTACAACGAGGTGATGGCCGAGCTGCAGGAGCAGTCCAAGGGCCACTTCTACGGTGTTGGCTTGATCAATTGGTGGGACCCCAAGGGCGCTCGCCAGAATCTCGAAGAGCTGAAGGCGCTCGGGCTCAAGACCTTCCTGCTGCCGCTCAACCCCGGCAAGGATGACGACGGCAATATCTACGACTACGGCGCCGCATCGATGGATGCGGTCTGGGACGAGATCGAAGACTCCGGCGTGCCCGTCACCCACCACATCGGTGAGACGCCGCCGAAGACGCCGTGCGAGAACAACAGTGTGGTCGTCGGGATGATGGTCAATGTCGACTCGTTCCGCGAACAGTTTGCCAAGTATGTGTTCTCCGGGATTCTCGACCGGCACCCGACACTGCGTGTCGGCTGGTTTGAGGGCGGAATTGCTTGGGTGCCAACCGCATTGCAGGACGCGCAGCATCTGTTGGCGTCCTACCGCCACATGTTCAACCACGAACTGGCCCACGATCCGCAGTACTACTGGGATAACCACATGTCCGCGTCGTTCATGGTGGACCCGCTGGGACTGGAACTCCTTGACAAGATCGGTGTCAACAACGTGATGTGGTCGTCTGACTACCCACACAACGAGTCGACCTTTGGTTACTCAGAGAAGTCACTGGCCACCGTGGTCGAGGCTGTCGGCCCGGAGAATGCGGCGAAGATCTGCAGCTCCAACATCAAGAATTTCCTGGGTGTGCAGTGACCACGTCCACCCATTTCGGCGTCACCCAGATCGCCCGGACCGGTTACACATGGCTGGACATCCCGCAGGAGCCTGACTTCGCCCGGTTGCGCAGCGAAGTCGGCGCGCGCCTGCGGGCCGCGATGGGCGATCAGGGAGTCGACGCACTGGTGCTGCTGGGCAACAGCAACGTCATGTACGCCAGCGGTATCAGCTGGCCGCTGGCGGACGCCGGGTTGTCACATGTCGAGCGGCCGGTGGCGGTGATCCTGGCCGACGACGAGCACCCGCACCTGTACTTGCCTTTTCGTGAGGGTGCCGCCGAGGAGACCGAGCTACCCGCCGATCACCTGCATGGACCGGTGTATCTGGAATTCGACGAAGGCGTAGCGGAATTCGCGACGATCCTGGCCGGACTTGTCCCGCCGGGTGCGACGGTGGGGACCGATGAGTTGACCGGGGCGATGCGACGAGCTGGTAGTGCGCTGTTCCCCAGCCCGCCGGTCGACGCCGCGCCGACGGTCGGTGCGGCGAAACTGGTCAAGACCATCGACCAGATAGCGTGCATCCGGCGAGCCTGCCAGATCACAGAACTGGCCATCGCCGAGATTCAGAAGTCGCTGGCGCCCGGTGCTCGCCAGATTGACCTGTCTGCCGAATTCGTGCGTCGCACCTTCGAACTCGGCGCGACCACGAACATGTTCGACTCGATCTGGCAGGTCATGCCCGCGTCCAAGTCGGCCCAGGGAACCTGGACCACGACAGGCGATCTCGCCCTGCCGCTGTTGACCACCGAGCGCGAGCTTGCACAAGGTGACGTGTTGTGGACCGACGTGTCCATCTCCTACCACGGCTACTGCTCCGACCACGGGCGCACCTGGATCGTGGGTCAGGAACCGACACGGGCGCAGCAGCTTCAGTTTGAGAAATGGAGCCGGGTGGTCGACGGGGTGCTGTCGGTGACCAAAGCCGGCGCTACTTGCGGAGATCTCGGACGGGCGGCGATCGCCGCCACCGGCGGGGAGAAGCCGTGGCTGCCGCATTTCTACCTGGGCCATGGGATCGGAACAAGTGCAGCCGAAATGCCGATGATAGGAACAGATCTCGGCCAGGAATGGGACGACAACTTCGTCTTTCCGTCCGGCATGTTGTTGGTATTGGAGCCGGTGGTGTGGCAGGACGGCACCGGCGGCTATCGCGGCGAGGAGATCGTGGTGGTCACCGATGACGGCTGGATGCCACTGACCGCCTATCCATACCATCCGTATGAGGTGTCCAATGGGAACTGAGATCGAGGCCGACGCCCGGGCTCTGCGGTTCAGCCGTCGTGAACGGGCCCTGGCCCAGATGGAGGCCCACGACCTTGATGTGCTGGTGCTCGGCCGTCAGGCCAATGTCCGCTACATTTCCGGTGCCCCGCAGCTGTGGGTAGTGGGCACTCGTCCATTCGGGCCCATCTGCGAGTTCGTGCGGGCTACCGGCGAGATCCATCTCAACAGCACGTGGGATGAGGGCGTTCCCGAAGAGATCCCGCACGAGAACCTGTATGGGTTCGCGTGGAACCCCCTGACATTGATTGAGATACTGAAGAACATCGAGGGTGCCGATACCGCTCGGCGAGTCGGCGCCGATGCACTGACACCGACTTTCGCCACACTGTTGCCGATGGCGTTCCCGAATGCGGAGTTGGTGGATGCCGAGCAGGCCATGCAGGCCGCCCGCCGGATCAAGACTCCGGAGGAAGTGAAGGCGTTGCGCCACGCGCTGGCGATCGCCGAGGAGGGCCTGGCCGCGGGTGTGGCAGCGCTCGCTCCGGAGGCTACTGCGAAAGCCATCACCGCTGCGGTGTTGGAGGCGGAGGCCGCTGGTGGGGTGAGTACTCCGGCAACGCAGGAGGCCGCCTGGGCGACGTCGCGGGAGCATCCGTGGGGCCGCTCCGAGGGCGGTGGTGTGATCTGTGAAGGTGACCTGGTGGTGTTGTCGGCAGGAGTGCTGGCCGACGGATATGTCGCCCAGATGGCCCGCACGTTCTCGGTCGGCGAGCCGACCGAGGCCATGCGCGGGCTCTATCGGCGTCGAGATGCGCTGTGGGACAGACTGCTAGCGGCTTGTCGGCCAGGTATGCCCACGAGCGCGCTATTGGACGCCTACGTCCAGGCTGGCGAGCAGCTACCGGTCATGCCGGTGGCGCACGGCCTCGGCTTGGGCTTCGACCCCCCGGTCGTCTCACCTCAGCTGCGAGCCACTGCCGACGCCGAACTCCTGGAGGCAGGAATGGTGCTCGCCGTCACCGCCCACGTCTGGGAGGCATCGGTTGGGTCAGTGATCACGCGGGATGCTGTGTTGATCACCGCCGACGGGTACGAGGTACTGACGTCTAGTCCGGCGTGGAGCGCCGCGGCGGGCGTCGGTACGCACGATGCCTAAGGCCGAACGCCCGGCGGCCGAGGAGGTCATCGGCTGCGAGAAGAACCCAAAGACCAAGATCGCCACGATCATTTTCAACCGGCCGGAGTACCTCAGCGGCCCGACTAAGAAGAAGTAGCGCCATGGCCGACATGCCACTGGCCGGCTTCGTCGTCGTCGACATGTCGACCGGCATCGCCGGCGGTTACTGCACCAAGCTGCTGTCCGACGGCGGCGCCTCGGTCATCAAAGTTGAAGCCCCTCAAGGGGATCCGCTGCGTCGATGGTCTGCCTCGGGTGCGCCGATCGGCCCGGGGGAGGACGGCGCGCTGTTCACCTTTCTGGCCGGCGGTAAGCACAGCGTGCTGGCCGATCCGGCCGCGGCCGACGACGCAGCCCTCATCGATGACCTGCTGGCCTGCGCCGACGCGGTGGTGTGGTCACCCGGTTCGCCGCTCGCCGACGAGCCGAGGCTGGCTGCGGACGCGCTGCATGCCGCACACCCGCACCTGATCGTCGCCGCAATCACACCGTTCGGCCTGCACGGACCCTGGAGTGAGCTCCCCGCAACGGAATTCACTCTCCAGGCTTGGTCCGGCGGGATTGTCGGGCTGGGCCGCGGCGCGCCGGACCGCGCGCCGGTGTACGTCGGCGGGCGGGTCGGGGACTACCTGTCGGGTTCCTACGCCAGTGCGGCGATCCTGGCATCGCGGATGCGGGTTCTCGGCGGCGGTGCCGGTGAGCTGATCGATCTGTCGATGCTGGAAAGCCACGTGATGGGCCTGACCTATTACCCGGTGACCTATTTCGAGATGCTGGGCCGGCCGTGGCGGGACAGCCGCAAGCTGACCGTGCCGGGCATCGCGAAGACCAAGGACGGCCTGGTCGACGTCGGTTGCGGCACCGCTCAGCAGTGGTTCGACCTGTGCGCGATGACCGGGCATGAGGACTGGATCGACGAGGACGCACCGCTGACGATCACCGAGCAGGCAGGAGAGAAATCGGCGGAGCTGTACGCCTGGATGGCTGAGCGTACGGGTGACGAGGTGCGTGATCTCGCGACGGCGTTCCGGATCCCCAACGCCCCGGTGGCCAGCCCGGACACCGTCGAGTCGCTGGAACATTTCGCTGCCCGTGGGTCGTTCGTCAGCAACCCGGCCGGTTTCCGCCAGCCGGATCATCCCTATCGGATCGCCGGCGTCGAGCTGCGCCCGGCGTCGCCGGCGCCGCGACTCGGTGAACACACCGATCGATACCGGAACGCACCGGGTAACCGGCGCCACGCCGGTTTGATTCAGGATCGATTGCCGCTGAGTGGAATTCGAGTCGTGGACCTCACCACGTTCTGGGCCGGACCGTTGTGCACTCATCTGATGGCGCTGTTGGGAGCTGAGGTGATTCACGTCGAGTCGGCCCGCCGGCCCGACGGCACCAGGATGATCGCCGGCGTACCGATGACCGAAGAGCAGTGGTGGGAGAAGCAGCCGATCTTCGCCGCGCTGAATACCAGCAAAAAAGACATGACGCTCGACCTGGGCACGCAGCGGGGTCGAGAACTCCTGCACCGGCTGATCGCTACTGCTGATGTGGTCGCCGAGAATTACACGCCGCGGGTGCTCGATCATCTTGGCCTGGATTATTCTGCCGTGCAACAGATCCGGCCCGATATCGTGATGGCCCGGATGCCGGGGTTCGGGCTCGACGGTCCGTGGCGGGACAATCCCGCGTTCGCCTACGTCATCGAGGCGGCCGCCGGTATCAGTTGGCTGACCGGCTACCCGGACCGCAATCCCTACGAGCCGTACTCCCTTGGTGATCCGAATGCGGGCTTGCATGCGCTCAACGCGGTGCTGCTGGCGCTTGAACACCGCAGGCGCACCGGGGAGGGTGCGCTGATCGAAGCGGCGATGGTGGACGCCGCGCTCAATATCGCCGCCGAGCAGATCGTCGAATACAGCGCCTACGGCGCGGTCTTGCAGCGCGCCGGCAACCGGGGACCGGCCGCATCACCGCAGAATCTCTACCGCACAGCAGAGATCGACGAATTCGGCCGTGCCGACTCCTGGGTCGCGATCGCTGTCGCCACCGACGCGCAGTGGCAGGCCCTCCGTGGCGCGCTGGGCAACCCGGATTGGGCGGTCGATCCCGAGCTGGCCACGGCCGGCGGGCGGCGGATACAAGCAGACTTCGTCGATGAGCACCTCAGCGGCTGGTGCCGAGAACGCAGCGGCGACAAGATCGTCGCGACGCTGTGGCCGGCCGGCGTCCCGGTGGCCAAGGTCATGCAGCCGCACCGGCAGCCCGAGCTCGAACAGCTCACCGCCCGGGGGTTCTTCGAAGTTCTCGACCACCCGGTCAACGCGCCGGTCCGGTTCACCACGATGCCGTTCCAGCTCTCGCGTGGGCCCAAACCCGTGCACGCCGCACCGGCTCCGTTGCTCGGCCAGCACAACCGCGAGATCCTGACCGAACTCGGTTTGTCCGCCGACGAGATCACCGCGCTGGAACAGGAGGGGGTCATCGGCGCTGGGTATTGTGGTTAGTCCATAATGAGAATATCGTTCTCACGAGAAACTTAGGAGGATTTCATGGGCCAGCTGTCGCACCGGGTGGATATCCCATTTCCACTGTTCGACGCGGACAATCACCTCTACGAACCGCCGGAGGCGATGACCAAGTACCTCCCCAAGGAGTACAAAGACCTCGTCCAGTACGTTGAGATCAACGGCCGCACCAAGATTGCGCTGCGGGGCCAGATCAGCAACTACATCCCCAACCCCACCTTCTCGGTGGTCGCCAAGCCTGGCGCGTGGGAGGAATACTTCAAGTTCGGCAACCCCGAGGGCAAGAGCAAGCGTGAGCTGTTCGGCGAGCCGATGCGGGCCATCCCGGCGTTCTTCGAGCCCGGACCGCGCCTCGAGGTGATGAACGAGCTCGGCATCGACCGTTCGCTAATGTTCCCGACGCTGGCCAGCCTGATCGAGGAGCGTCTCGCTGACGATCCGATCGCCATCCACGTCGTCATCCATGCGCTCAACCAATGGCTCGATGAGGTGTGGGGCTTCAACTACCAGAACCGGATCTTCACCACGCCGGTCATCACGCTGCCGATCGTCGAGAAGGCGATCGAGGAACTCGAGTGGTGCGTCAAGCGCGGTGCCCGCGCGATTCTGATCCGGCCCGCCCCGGTGCCCGGGTTCCGCGGTCCACGCTCGTTCGCGCTGCCGGAGTTCGACCCGTTCTGGGAGCGCGTCGTGCACCATGATGTCTTCGTCGGCATGCACTCCTCGGACAGCGGCTACTCCCGCTACACCTCGGAGTGGGACGGTTCGGTGACCGAGATGCTGCCGTTCCAGACGAACGCGATGGGCATCCTCAACGAGTGGCGCCCCATCCAGGATGCGGTGGCGTCCTGGGTCATCCACGGTGCACTGTTCCGTCACCCCAAGCTGAAGGTCGGCATCGTCGAAGCCGGTTCGAAGTGGATGTTCCCGCTGCTGGACTCCATGGCCGAGGTGTGGAAGAAAGCGCCGGAAGCCTTCCTGGGCAACCCGATCGAAGAGATCAAGAACCGCATCTACGTCAGCCCGTTCTACGAAGAGGGCATCGACCAGTTGGTCAACCTTATCGGTGTGGACAACGTGCTCTACGGTTCGGACTGGCCGCACCCGGAGGGTCTGGCCGAGCCAACCCACTATGTGACGGCGCTGGAACATCTTTCGGTGGACGATCAGGCAAAGATTATGGGCGGCAACCTGTCTCGCCTCGTCACGGTGTGACCCACCCCCAAAACTGGCAGACCATCCCTGAGATGGTCTTGAGCGCGGCGGACCGGTTCGGCGACTCAGAAGCAGTCGTCGACGGTCCGCTGCGTCTCACATTCGCCGAGGTCGCGCGGCGAGTGCGCTGTGCGGCAGGCGCATTTGCCGACCTGGGCGTCGCCAACGGCGATCGGGTCGCGATCTGGGCACCCAACTCCGCGCACTGGATGGTGGCGGCGTTCGGTGTGCTCACCGCCGGCGGCATCGTGGTACCGGTCAGCACGCGTTACAAGCAAGCCGAGGCCGCCGATATCATCACCCGCAGCGGAGCCAAGGCGGTGCTGATCGAGAAGGGTTTCCTGGGCCAGGATTTCGTCACCCCGCCCGGGGTTCCCGCGATCGATCTGAAGTCCGGTTTCCTCGAGGCGGGGCACCCGTTCGAACGAGCGATCAGCGGAACCGATACGGCCGACATCATCTACACGTCCGGTACCACCGGCCGGCCCAAGGGCGTGATGATGAACCATCTGCAGAACCTGCGGATGTATGCCGAGTGGTGCGATCTTGCGGACCTGCGCCGCGGTGACCGCTACCTGGTCGTGAACCCTTTCTTCCACACTTTCGGCTACAAGGCCGGTTGCCTCGCCTCGTTCATCCGCGGTGCCACGATGCTGCCGGTACCTGTCTTCGATGTCGACCGCGTCGTCGAGCTGATCGCCGCCGAGAAGATCACCATGCTGCCGGGCCCGCCGACCCTGTACCACTCACTGCTGGGGGTGCCGGACAAGAGCAAGCTGGCCACACTGCGCGCCGGGGTGACCGGCGCTGCCGACATCCCGGTCGAACTCGTGCGACGTGTACACGAAGAACTGCCGTTCCAGACGCTGGCCACCGGCTACGGCCTGACCGAGGCGGGCACGGCCACGCTGTCGCGGCCCGGGGATTCGTTCGAAGATGTCGCCACCACGGCCGGCTTGCCGTGCGACGGAGTCGAGGTGAGCATCGCCGATGACGCCGAGGTATTGGTGCGCGGTTACAGCGTGATGCAGGGCTACTTCGACGATCCGGCTGGCACCGCCGAGGCGATTGATGCCGACGGCTGGCTGCACACCGGCGACTTGGGCACCTTCACCGAGTCCGGGCGACTGAAGATCGTCGGCCGCAAGAAGGACATGTTCATCGTCGGCGGGTTCAACGCCTATCCCGCCGAGATCGAGGGCTTCCTGATGGAGCATCCCGCCGTCGCGCAGGCGGCGGTTATCGGGGTGCCCGACGAACGGCTCGGTCAGGTGGGCAAGGCCTTCGTCGTGCTCAAGCGGGATGAGACTGTGTCGGAAGCGGACCTGATCAGCTGGAGCAAGGACCGGATGGCCGGATTCAAGGCGCCCAGGGTCGTAGTTTTCGTCGACGCGCTGCCGCTCAACGCGACCGGCAAGGTGATGAAGGGCCAGTTGCGCTGAAACAACGGAAATATCATTTCCGCACCATGATGGCGTAATGCCGGCGGGTTCAGCCCGAGACAGATCGGGCGACTTATCGCTCGGTGATAATGTCATTCTCATCAGATTTTGCGCCCCGGCCGTGCATGTGACGGACAGCTCACTCCCCGCCCGTACGCTGGCGGGATGTTTGGACCAGAGAGGAGTTCGACATGCGACGCCTAGACGTTGTCGCGGGCCGCGTGCCGAACGCGAACGACATGTATGAGTTCCATGGCTGCTGACGTAGACGCAGAGGTGCTGGCCGAGCTCGCCGAGGCGGAGGCGGCCGAGGCCGAAGCGGAGGCTGAAGCGGCCCGTGCCAGGGCCACGGCGGCGAGGCTGCGTGGTTCGGCACCGGCTACCGAGACGCTCGAGCCAGCCGAAGATATCGAGGACTGCGAGCTCGAGGACGAGGACGAGGACGAGGCCGTCGAGCTGGACCCCCGCAGCTGGTGGGCGCGGATCGGTGCGGTGACGGTCGCGGTGATCGCGGTGGTGATCGTGGCGATCGGATCGCTGGCGGCGACGGGGCTGATGCTCGTCGCGCACCAGAAGGTCGCCGCACACCAGGCGCACCAGAACGAGCTCATCGATGCCGCGCGCACGGGCGTGACGGCGCTGTTGTCGATCGACTACAACCGGGCCAAGGACGATGTCCAGCATGTGATCGATTTGTCGACGGGGACCTTCAAGGCTGATTTCTCCCGGGGCGCCGAGGATTTCGTGCAGACCGCACAGAATGCGAAGGCAGTGACGGTGGGTTCGATCAAGTCGGCCGCCTTGGAGAATGAGACGGCTGATGGCGGGTTGGTGTTGTTGGCCGCTTCCTCGACGGTGACTAATTCTAGTGGGGCACACCAGGATCCGCGCGCCTGGCGAATGAGCGTCACAGTGGCGCGCGACGGGGACAAATACAAGATGTCGAATGTGGAGTTCGTGCCATGAGCAATGAAAACAAAGACGCCGACGCAACCGAGGTCGAGATCACCGAGAGCGCCGCGACTGAAATCGACCCCGCGGAAGCCGACGCCACTCAGGCAGCAGCCGACGAGACCGCTGACGACAGCGACGTATCAGTCCGGGAGAAGCGCAGCGTGGGGCGCTTGGTCGCGGCCATCGTGCTCGCGGTGCTACTGGTGGGGTCGGCGGCAGGCGCCGCCTCCGTCTACTTCTGGATGTACCGTCCGGATCAGAAGGCCTTCGGCCTCTCGTTCTTCTCCTTGGACGTCGACAAACAGATCCAGGAACGGCAGAAGCTGGTCGCCGGCGCCGCGCGCGACGGCACGGTAGCGCTGTTGTCCTACGCACCGGAGACTCTGGACAAGGACCTGGCCAACGCCAAGTCCCACCTCACTGGCGAGTTTCTCAAGTATTACAGCCAATTCACCGACCAGATCGTGGCTCCGGCAGCCAAGCAGAAGGGCGTCAAGACCGAGGCAACCGTCGCCCGTGCGGCGGTCTCAGAACTGCACGCCGATAGCGCGGTGGTGCTGGTCTTCGTCAATCAGGTGACGACCAGCAAGGATCGGCCGGACCCCGCGCTGGCTACCAGCAGCGTCGTGGTGAAGCTGACCAACATCGACGGTCATTGGCTGATCTCGGAGTTCAATCCGGTCTAGGCGCGCAGCGGCAGGAGAGGTCGATCGATGAGCGTGGCACTGTTGTTGGAGATGGCGGCCTCCGACTCCGAACGGGTCGGGGTGGTCACCGACGACCATCGGCTGACAGTGGGCGAGCTCAACAGCTTGGCTGATGGTGGGGCGGGCGTCATCGCCGCCTCCGGTGCCGGCAGTGTCGTCTACGTCGGCCTCGGCGGTGCCATGCTGCCGCTGCTGATCTTCGCCTCCGCCCGCGCCGCTCGCGCCTTCACCCCGCTGAACTACCGGCTTTCCGGTGAGGCGCTGGCCGAATTGATCGAGCGGCTGCCCGAGCCGCTCATCGTTTTCGACGCCGAATATGCGTACGTGGTAGCGGGTTTGGGCACGGCGCGCCTGGAATCGCAGGAGTTCCTGGCCGCCGCCGCGACCGCTGAGCCGGCCGCCGAATTCCCCGACCCCGACGACGTGGCGGTGGTGCTGTTCACCTCGGGTACCACATCGCGGCCCAAAGCCGTTGAACTGACCCACAACAACCTCACCAGCTATGTGACCGGCACGGTGGAGTTCGCCTCCGCCGAGCCGGGGGATGCGGCCTTGATCTGCGTGCCGCCCTACCACATCGCCGGTGTGGGCGCGGCGCTGTCGAATCTGTACGCCGGCCGAAAGATGGTGTACCTGCGCAAGTTCGATCCGCAGGCATGGATCCGGCTGGCATCGGCCGAGGCCGTCACCAGCGCGACCGTGGTGCCCACCATGCTCGACCGCATCATCACCGAACTGGAGACCACCCCGACCCCGCTGCCCGCCCTGCGCACCCTGGCCTACGGCGGCTCCAAAGTCGCGCTGCCCCTGGTCCGTAAGGCACTCGGCTTGCTGCCCGAGGTCGGTTTTGTCAATGCCTATGGCCTGACCGAAACCAGTTCCACCATCGCGGTTCTCACTCCGGACGACCATCGGGAGGCGCATCAGGCCGCCGACGAGTCCGCCCGCAGGCGGCTCGGCTCGGTCGGCCAGCCCGTGCCGGGCATCGAGGTCCAGATCCGCGCCGACGACGGCACGGTGCTGGGCCCCGAGGAGGTCGGCGAGCTGTTTGTCCGCGGTGACCAGGTCTCGGGCCGCTATGCCGAGATCGGCTCGGTGCTCGACCCCGAAGGCTGGTTCCCGACCAAGGATGTCGCCTACCTGGATGCCGACGGGTATCTGTTCATCGGTGGACGTTCCGATGACACGATCATCCGTGGCGGCGAGAACATCGCCCCGGCCGAGGTCGAGGACGTGCTCGTCGAACACCCGCACGTCCGCGACGTTGCCGTCGTCGGCGTGGAGGACGATGAATGGGGCCAGATCATGGTCGCCGTCGTCGTGCCCGTCGCGCATATCACCCCGGACCCGGAAGACCTGCGTGCGCACGTGCGCACCCAGCTGCGCGGTTCACGTACGCCCGACCGGGTGGTGTTCCGCCACGAACTGCCCACCACGCCGACCGGCAAGGTGCTGCGCCGCCAATTGGCTGACGAGCTCAAGTCGCCGACGCCCAACTAGTCCCAGGAGGACAACCATGATCAAGACCGGCACCCGCCTGCAGAGTCAGGTCTGCGACACCCAGGTGATCGTCGTGCGTTCGTCGGACAGTCTCGACGACCTGCGCGCCGGCGGTGTCCCGATGATCCCGCTCGACGCCGAGAAAACCGAAGGCGCCCAACTGGATCCAGGTTTCGCCGATGGCACCGTGATGGGCAAGCGCTACATCGACGCCGGCGGCGCCGAACTCCTGGTTACCAAGGCCGGCGCGGGCAGCCTGAGCGTGGGCGCCACTCCGCTGGAGCAGAAGACCGCCACACCGCTGCCGGCCAGCGACTAGACGGCAGCGGCGTGGACAGCACGGCGCAGCGCCAGACCCACACGCTCGTCTTCGCCATGGACTACCGGGTTCCGGACCAGAGCCGGGTGTGGCCCGTCCTTCAGCGCAGCAGGCCCGCGCTCGTCGACCTCGGTGCGCATTACGTCCTCGTCTACGCCTCGACCTGGGACCCGGGCCGGGTGATGGTGACGATCTCGTTGCGCAGCAAGGAACCGATCCTCGATGTGCTGCGCTCGCGGGTGTTCCTGAACTGGTTCGACGCTGTGGGGCTCGATGACATCCCCGCCATCTTCGCGGGGGAGACGGTGGACAAGGTGACTCTCGTCGAGCCGCCCGAGGGGACCACGCCGGGCGTGATCGTCGGGGCGATTGCCGCGATCGAGGATGTGCCGGCGTTGATCGACAGCGTCCACAACGGGCTGCCACGTTTTGAAGCCGCCGGTGTCCGGGCCGTCCGGATCTTTCAGGCGTTCGACGACGAACATGAGCTGCTGATCCTGCAGGAACTCGACGACGAGGCCGATGCGATTGCCTGGGTGGATCACCCCGATGTCGCGGCGGAATGGATGGGCCGCACTGGAATCGGCGCATACCCGTCGGTATTCGTCGGCCGGTTGCAGCACATCATGCGCTTGGACGAAAGCGCCTGAGAGTCCGCACATGTTCGTCTGTCTGTGCAACGGTGTGACGAGCCAGGTGGTCGCCGACGCCGTCGAGGCGGGTGCGACCACCACCAAAGAGGTGGCCAGCGTCTGCGGTGCCGGGGCGGAATGCGGCCGTTGTCGGCGTACGGTGCGAGCCATCATCGATTCGAGCTTCGTGGGGCCCGGCCGGCTGGCGTGATGAGGTCTGCCGGGATGCCGCGACCGTGCGGGCGATGTTGTACAACCCGATGCGGTTGTCCAGTGCGACTGAGACAAGCGCATGCGGCGGCCACTGCCACCAGGTTATGGTCCGCAGCGAAAGCGGATGGCGCAGCAGGCAGCTGCGCGAGGAGAACGTCTGGTTCGACAACCCGCCGAGTGCGGAGCTGCGGGCTTCGCTAAAGGAGTAACGCATGAGCGGTGTCATCGTCACCGGAGCGGCATCGGGAATCGGTCGGGCGTCCGCTGAAGCGTTGATCGCCGACGGGCGCCGCGTCGCGCTCTGGGATATCGCGCCCGAGGTCGCCGACATCGCCGGGGCTCTCGGTCAACCGCACGCGGTGATCGACGTCTGCGACGGGGTCGCGCTGAGCTCAGCCGTCGATGCCGCCGCCACGGAGCTCGACGGAATCGACGGATTGGTGCACGCCGCCGGGCGCGTGATCCCAGAACCGGTCGGGGCCTACACCTCGGAATCGTGGGACGCCGTTCTCGACGTCAACCTCAAGGCCCAGGCGATGCTGACACAGCTGCTCCTTCCGCACCTGCAGGAGACCGCGCGCGCCGGCACCGGACCTGCCATCGTCGGGATCTCCAGCATTGAGGCGCTGACCGCCAACCCGTTCATCCCCGCCTACTGCGCCTCCAAGGCCGGCCTGCTGGGACTGACCCGCGCGATGGCGGCCCAGCTGGGTCCTGAAGGCATCCGGGTCAATGCGGTGTGCCCCGGGTTCATCCGCACCCCGATGCTGCAGATCGCGATCGATATCGACGAGGTGCGTCAGGGTTTTGAAGCCGCCGCCCCGATCGGCCGGCTGGGCAATCCCGAGGAAGTCGCCGCGGCGGTCGCATTCCTGATGTCGCCCAAGGCGTCGTTCATCACCGGTTCGCACCTGGTCGTCGACGGTGGAGTGACCAGCCGGCATCCCTGAGACCGGGATCGTCGATTAAGTCCCCAGAGCTGGGGACTTACGTCTCTGTCAGATTCTGGCGGTGCAGGCGACAGTGGACTCATGAGTGTGCAGTTTCCCGACCCTGACACGGTTCGGGCCGTCTTGACCCTGGCGACTCAAGCGCCTTCGGTGCACAATTCGCAGCCCTGGCGCTGGCGGGTCGGGCCGCACAGCCTGCACCTGTACGCCGACCCCAGCCGGCATCTGCCCAATACCGATCCAGACCGTCGCGACCTGTTGGTGAGCTGTGGTGCTGCTCTTCATCACGGCGCGGTGGCGTTGGCCGCACTGGGCTGGCAACCCAAGATCGGCCGCTTCCCCGATGCCGCCGACCGCGACCATCTGGCAGCGATCGAGGTGCACCCGCAGCCTGCCGGCGAGCTCGACATCGCGCTGGCGGCCGCGATCGCCCGGCGACGCACGGACCGGCGCAACTACAGTTCGTGGCCGGTGCCCGGCGGGGACATCGCGCTGATGGGTGCCCGCGCGGCCCGCGCCGGGGTGATGCTGCGCCAAATCGACTTGTTGCCGCACCTGAGCGAGATCATTGCGCAGTCGGTCTGGCGACACGCCACCGACTCCGGCTATCTCAGCGAACTTAGCGCCTGGAGCGGCCGGCATGGGGCGGTCGCCGGGGTGCCCGCGCGCAATACGCCGGTCTTCGATCCGCACGCGGCGGTCCCGGCGCGGGTGTTCGCTGGCCCGGCGCTGGCGCAGCCCGCGAAGACCCCGCCCGCCGATGACAACGCCGTCCTGATTGCGCTGGGCACCGACACCGATGACGATATGGCGCGGCTACGTGCCGGGGAGGCAACGAGTTTGGTATTGCTGTCGGCGACGGCGATGGGGTTGGCGACCTGCCCGGTGACCGAGCCGCTCGAGATCGCCGAAACCCGGGAAGCGGTGCGCGCCGATGTCTTCGGGACCAGTGGCTATCCCCAGATGATGCTGCGGGTGGGCTGGGCGGCGGTGAACGCCAACCCGCTGCCCGCGACGCCGCGTCGCCCGCTGTCCGAGGTGTTCGAACTGGAAGAGACGTGTAATGTCAACTGCTGCAACTAAATACGATGTCCTGGTTGGCGTCGACGGTTCTCCGGAGTCCAAGGTCGCCGTCGACTGGGCGGCGCGTACCGCGGCGTTACGCGGGCTGTCGGTGCGGTTGGTGCACGTTCTCAATCCGCCCGCGGTGACGATGTTCGCCGAGGTGCCCACACCGCCGGATTACCTTCATTGGCAAGAGGATTCGGGTCGAGAGATCCTGGACTCCGCAGCCGAGATCCTCGTGGCAGCGACCACTGGCCATCCGGTGGAGGTGAGCACCGACATGATCTCGGGGCCTGCGGTGCCGACCCTGGTCAGTCTGTCCAAGGATGCCCAGCTGGTAGTGGTGGGTTGCCGCGGTCGCGGGGCCCTCGCCCGTGCACTGCTCGGGTCGGTCAGCACCGGGCTGGTGCATCACGCGCACTGCTCGGTGGCGATCATCCACGACCAGGACCCGTTGATGGTGAACCCCGCAGGCGCCCCGGTGGTGGTGGGCGTCGACGGCTCGCCATTCTCGCAGCGGGCCCTGGCGGTCGCCTTCGAGCAGGCGTCGTTCCGTGGGGTGGACTTGGTGGCGGTGCACGCGTGGAGCGATACCGGAGTCTTCGACGTTCCAGGTGTCGACTGGTCGGCGATGCAAACCCTGGGTGAACAGACGCTCGCCGAGCAGTTATCCGGTTGGCGGGAGCGCTATCCCGATGTCGTGGTGCAGCGGCTGGTTGTCGCTGACCGCGCCGCGCATCAGCTCATCGAACAGTCGGAGTCGGCTCAGCTGGTGGTGGTCGGCAGTCATGGCCGCGGCGGCTTCGCCGGAATGCTGCTGGGTTCGGTGAGCACAGCGGTGGTGCACGGCGTGCGGATGCCGGTGATAGTGGCTCGGTAACTCAGGGCAGCGATCACCGATAGCGGCCCAACGTACTGGACCGTGATGCGAACCTCCGAACCGGTGAACGCACCGACCGCATCGTTGAGGCGCTGGCGCAGCCGGGTTGTTCCCGCCGACCCGGCGTGTAGATCGAAGATCGCGGTGCGGATCTCCTCGATCACCACCACACCGGCGACGGTGTCGGTGGTTCGCAGCGGATACGCACCATCGCGGGCCCTGCCCTTGACTCGGTTACCGGTCACAACACACCATGCTGCCGTCAGATTGGCAGCGGCGCTTCAGTCTTCGGATCGATGATTCTGGTCGAGCTTGGAGATGAACACTGCGGCTTGGGTCCTTCGCTCCATACCAAGCTTTGCCAGTAATCGAGACACGTAGTTTTTTACCGTCTTCTCGGCCAGAAACATGCGCGCGGCGATTTGCTTGTTTGTCAGACCCTCGCCAAGCAGGCCCAGCAGCACCCGCTCTTGCTCGGTCAGACCCGACAGAGGATCGGACCGCTCCGCGGCACCGCGGAGCTTGGCCATCAGCGCCGCCGCCGCCCGATTGTCCAACAGCGAACGACCGGCGCCGACGTCTTTGATGGCCTGCGCTAATTCCATTCCCTTGATGTCCTTGACCACGTAACCGCTTGCGCCGGCCAGGATGGCGTCCAGCATCGCCTCATCGGAGGTGAACGACGTCAGCATCAGGCACCGCAGGTCCGGCATTTTGGAGAGCAGTTCGCGGCATAACTCGATGCCATTGCCGTCGGGCAACCGGACGTCGAGCACCGCGACATCGGGTTGCAGCGCCGGGATCTGTGCCAGCGCATGGGCAACGGAGCCAGCCTCGCCGATCACCTCGAGCTCGGGATCGGTAGACAGCAAATCGATCAGTCCGCGGCGAACGACTTCGTGGTCGTCGACCAGAAAGACCTTGACCATGGCCCAACACTAACGGGCATCAGCGCCAACAGGTCATAACACGCGATGACAATCGATTACCAAAACCAGTCCAACCGCGGCTGGAAAAGTTAGAGCCCGGGCCGCCGTGGAGTCGGGTTTTGCACGGCAGCTCGGGGCTGACTGGGATATCGACGCCCAGAGCTTGGGCGTTAGCGACCCTTTCGGGATGTCGGTGCCACCTGGGCATCGCTGAACCACTCCAGCAGGTAGCGGCTTTCCTCGATGTCCCCGATGGTGCGGAGCGCTTTCCTACGGGTGATCAGGATGCCGGCGATAGCCAGCGCCCACACCACGTACTGCACGCACCACGCCAGCCGGAACGAGTCGAACGAATAGCCGCCGGCCGCGCCGATGATCATGCCCATGGCCTGCATGACCAGCAGTGACGCCAGGAAGCCGCCCATGTTCACCGCGCCCTGCGCGGTGCCCAGCGTGGACCGAGGGTTGAAGGTGCGGGCGAAGTCGAAGCCGACCATCGATCCCGGCCCGCCGAACGAGATGACGACGATTAAAACGACCAACAGCCAGTGCGGCGCCGCGTGCGGCAGCGCGAGCACAACCGTCCACACCAGGGCATTGCTGATCACGACGCCCAGCACGATCCAGGAACGCCGGTGCGGGTGCCGGCCGGTGACCATACCGATCAAGATCCCGAAGGCGATCGCGGCGACCACCGAGATCGTCAGCAGTGTGCCCGCCTGGGCACGCGAAAGATTTTGTGCCACCGTCAGATAGGGGACACCCCACATCAACGCGAACACCGTGACTGAAAACTGGGTGCCCATGTGGGTGAAGAATCCCAACCGGGTGCCTGGACGCATCCAGATCGTCTTCACGCTGGCCAGCGTCTCGCGCAGGCTGATCGCTGGGTCGTGAACGGTGACGCCGGGCGGGGTGTTCTTCACCAGCAACAGGGTCAGCACCATCGACAGGACGCCGAATGCCGCGACGGTCGTGTAGGCCCTTGTCCACCCCGAGCCGATCAACAGTGAGAGGAACGGCACCGCAGAGAGTACCTGGCCGAGTTGCCCTGATATGCCGGTCAATTGAGTCACCAACGGGATCTGGCGCGGCGTGAACCAATGGGGGACCAGCCTCAGCACCGAGATGAACGTGAACGCATCACCAAGCCCCACCACCGCGCGGGCGCCGATCGCCATCGGCAGCGAGACGGTGAACGCCAGCGCCAGCTGGCCGGCCATCATCAGGGCCGCCCCCGACAGGATCATCTTCTTGGACCCGAAACGATCCAACAGCAGGCCGGCTGGGATCTGCGCGGCCGCGTAGACGATCACCTGCAGCACCACGAACGTCGACAGCACGCCAGGGCTGGCCGAGAACCGCTTAGCGGCGTCCAGTCCGGAGACGCCGAGGGTGGTCCGGTCCAGAACGGCGACGATGTAGGCCAACGCTCCCGTCGACCACACCATCCAGGCCCGCACTGCCGTTCACCCTTTCCCCGATCCGCCTCACCATCTTCGCTCAGGCACGCAAATTGATTCCCTGGCTACACCCGCGCTGTACCCGCGTGGACGCCGGATCCCCGCCGAAGCGCTGCGCCAGCCACACCGGGATCACCCTGTACGGCAGCCACCGGTACGCCAAGACCGGCTGCAAGGTCAACGTCAAGATCGGCGACACCTCCGCGAACAGTTCACCATCGGCCACCGCCAGGTCCCCGCCCTCGACGGTGGTGACTCGCGTCCATTACTCGGCAAGACGCACCGTGGTGCGAATGTGACCAGTGGCGTTGATGAGATCAATGAGGTAACTGTCGTATTCTGAGGCGCGTGTGTATGACGCGCCGCGACGTGCTGAAGTTGGCCGCCGTGACTCCGGCCGCGTTGGGTCTGGGGACGTGGGCGTCGGCGCTGGCCCCGCCGACCGCGACCGCCGAACCGCTCGGCGTGCTCCTCGACTATGCCGCCGGTGTGATCAGCGCCAGCGACCTTCGGGCATCCGGCGCACTTGGCGCTATCCGGTACGTCTCTGACCGTCGCCCCGGCGGAGAGTGGATGCTGGGAAAGCCGATTCAGCTGACCGAGGCTCGCGATCTCTATCAGGCCGGTCTCAAGATCGTGTCCAACTACCAGTTCGGCAAGGCGGACAGCGCCGACTGGCTCGGCGGGCAAGAGGCCGGCGTGATGCACGCCAAGCGGGGCTGGGCGCTGCACACCGCCGCCGGTGGTCCGGTCGGGGCTCCGATCTATGTGTCGATCGATGACAATCCCAGCTTGGATCAGTACAAAGCGCAGATCGTGCCGTATCTGCGCGCTTGGGAATCGGTGATTGGACACCCGCGGGTGGGCGTGTACGGAAACTCCAAGGTCATCGACTGGGCGCTGCAGGACGGCATCGGATCCTGGTTCTGGCAGCACAACTGGGGCTCGCCGAAGGGCTACACCCATCCCGCCGCGCACCTGCACCAGGTGGAGATCGACGCGCGCGAGGTCGCCGGCGTCGGGGTGGACCTGAACAACATCATGAAGCCCCAATTCGGGCAGTGGGACTGACTCAACGGGTATTACTTACCCGCCAGTAAGGATTTGCCAGCAAACTCTTTGACGCCATTTTGGTGAACAATTGTGGACTGAAAAACCGAGCAAGTGCTTGGCTGGAGGTCCTTGCCGGCGCAGCTTGGCACGAAATCGGTAGGTAACGATTCGATAACAGTCGGGCTTTGATCTGCGCTATTGCACCTACTCGACCGTAACCACCTGCATGCAGGACGTTTGTCCCGGATGGTCTAGCGCCCGTTCGGCGCTGTGTTACCGGTTGTCCCGTTACCCGTGCGTAGAACTCGCCAGTAACCAATATCGGACGGGAAATGGTGCTGGTTCTTATGTCACTCTTAGTACGGCCGGGATGTTCGCAGGCCCCTAGCCGACGGGATCGGGCGGACGCCGTGATTCGACGGGGAATCGCCGACGACACCTCCGCAGGGCAGCGCAGGTTGCAGACGCCAACACGTACGAAGCGACGACGCGACGATGAGCACGACAGGGAGATACACCAGGTGACGATCCACGAGCACGACAGGCTGTCCACGGGCGACGGATCACGGCGCGGCAACGCCAAGCAGACCAGTGCCCACGCTCTCGTCGACCGGCTCAATGCCGGCGAGCCCTACGCCGTGGCTTTCGGCGGGCAGGGCAGTGCCTGGCTGGAGACCCTCGAGGAGCTGGTCACCTCTGCCGGTATCGAGTCCGAGCTGGCAACCCTGGCCGGTGAGGCTGAGCTGCTGCTCGAGCCCGTCGCCAACGAACTGCTGGTGGTCCGTCCGATCGGCTTCGAGCCGCTGCGCTGGGTGCGCGCGCTGGCCGCCGAGGAACCGGTCCCCACGGCCAAGCAGCTGACGTCGGCGGCGGTGTCGGTTCCGGGCGTGCTACTGACCCAGATCGCCGCTATTCGCGCGCTGGCCCGTCAGGGCATGGATCTGGCTGCGGCCCCGCCGGTGGCGCTCGCAGGCCACTCGCAGGGCGTGCTGGCCGTCGAGGCGTTGCGCGCCGTCGGCGCCAAGGACGTCCAGCTGCTGGCGCTGGCCCAGCTGATCGGTGCCGCGGGCACTCTGGTGGCCCGTCGCCGCGGTATCTCTGTCCTCGGTGACCGCCCGCCGATGGTCTCGGTGACCAATGCCGACCCCGAGCGCATCTTCGAACTACTTGAGGAGTTTGCTCAGGACGTCCGGACGGTGCTCCCGCCGGTGCTGTCGATCCGCAATGGACGGCGCTCGGTCGTCATCACCGGCACCCCCGAACAGCTGTCCCGATTCGAGCTGTACTGCGAGCAGATCGCCGACGCTGAGGCCGCAGACCGCAAGAACAAGGTCCGCGGCGGTGCCGTGTTCAAGCCGATGTTCGATCCGGTCCAAGTCGAGGTCGGCTTCCACACCCCACGGCTGGCCGACGGTATCGACATCGTCTCCCGTTGGGCCGCCGCGGTCGGTCTTGACGTCGACCTCGCCCGCAACCTGGCCGACGCGATCCTCGTTAGGCAGGTGGACTGGGTCGAAGAGGTCACCGCACTCAGCGAAGCCGGCGCCCGGTGGATCCTCGACCTGGGCCCCGGCGACATCCTGACCCGGCTCACCGCGCCGGTGATCCGCGGCCTGGGCATCGGTATCGTGCCGGCCGCCACCCGCGGCGGACAGCGCAACCTGTTCACCGTCGGTGCGGTGCCCGAGGTGGCCAAGCCGTGGTCGAGCTACGCGCCGTCGGTGATCCGTCTGCCCGACGGCTCGGTGAAGCTCTCGACGAAGTTCACCCGGCTCACCGGGCGCTCGCCGATCCTGCTCGCGGGCATGACCCCCACGACCGTCGACGCCAAGATTGTCGCTGCCGCGGCCAATGCCGGGCACTGGGCCGAGCTGGCCGGTGGCGGCCAGGTCACCGAACCCATCTTCGACAAGCGCATAGAAGAATTGGCCACGCTGCTCGAGCCGGGTCGCACGATCCAATTCAACTCACTGTTCCTCGACCCCTATCTGTGGAAGCTGCAGCTGGGCGGTAAGCGGTTGGTGCAGAAGGCGCGCCAGTCCGGGGCGCCGATCGACGGTGTCGTGGTCAGCGCCGGCATCCCCGATCTGGAAGAGGCTGTCGAGCTGATCGAGGAGCTGAACACCGTCGGCATCGCCCACGTCGTGTTCAAGCCGGGCACCGTCGAGCAGATCCGCTCGGTCATCCGGATCGCGGCCGAGGTGCCCACCAAGCCTGTCATCGTCCACATCGAGGGCGGCCGCGCCGGTGGCCACCACTCCTGGGAGGACCTCGACGATCTGCTGCTGACCACCTACTCGGAACTGCGCGGCCGTGCCAACATCACCGTCTGCGTCGGCGGTGGCATCGGCACCCCGGAGCGTTCCGCGGAGTACCTGTCCGGCCGGTGGTCGGCCGGTTACGGTTACCCGCTCATGCCGGTCGACGGCATCCTGGTCGGTACCGCCGCGATGGCGTGCCTGGAGGCCACCACCTCACCGGCGGTCAAGCAGCTGCTGGTCGACACCACGGGCACCGACGCCTGGGTCGGGGCCGGAAAAGCCGTGAACGGCATGGCATCTGGGCGTAGCCAGCTCGGCGCCGACATCCACGAGATCGACAACGCCGCCTCCCGCTGCGGCCGCTTGCTCGACGACGTCGCCGGTGACGCTGAGGCCGTCGCGGCGCGGCGCGGCGAGATCATCGCGGCGATGGCGATCACCGCCAAGCCGTACTTCGGCGACGTCGCCGACATGAGCTACCTGCAGTGGCTGCAGCGCTACATCGAGCTCGCCATCGGCGACGGTGACTCGACCGCCGATACCAAGATCGCCGACTCGCCGTGGCTCGACATCACCTGGCGCGACCGCTTCGCCGAGATGCTGCAGCGCGCCGAGGCCCGGCTCAACGTCGCCGACACCGGCCCGATCGAGACCCTATTCGACGCGTCCTCCGCCGACGGTGAATGGCTGCTGGAGAATCCGGACGCCGCCATCGGGGCTCTGCTGTCCCGTTACCCCGACGCCGCGTCGGTGCTGCTGCATCCGGCCGACGTGCCGTTCTTCGTGCAGCTGTGCAAGACGCTGGGCAAGCCCGTCAACTTCGTCCCGGTCATCGACAAGGATGTGCGGCGCTGGTGGCGCAGCGACTCGCTATGGCAGGCCCATGACGCCCGCTACACCGCCGACCAGGTGTGCATTATCCCGGGCACCCAGGCCGTCGTCGGCATCGACCGGGTCGACGAGCCGGTGGGCGATCTGCTCGATCGCTTCGAGCAGGCCGCTGTCGACGAGGTGCTGGCCGCAGGCGCCCAGCCCGAGCTTGCCGCCGCGCGACTGCGCGTGCGCACCGATGTGGCCGGTCCGCTGGCCATCGTGCTGGACTCGCCCGACGTGCTGTGGGCGGGGCGCACCGCTACCAACCCGGTGCACCGGATCGCGGTGCCGGCCGACTGGCTGGTGCACGACAACCGTTCCGCCACCAACCATTCCACCGGAGCCCGGCTCGAGGTGGTCGCCGCTGACCGGGTCGTCCTCAGTGTCCCGCTGTCGGGTACCTGGATTGACATCGCCTACACGCTGCCCGCCGCCGTGAGCGACGGCGGCATCCCGGTGGTCCGCACCGAGGACGCCGCTGCTGCGATGCGCGCCGTGCTGGCGATCGCGGCCGGGGTCGACGGCCCCGATGCGCTGCCGCCGGTGGTCAACGGCTCCACCACGGTCACCTTCGAGTGGGATCCCGAACGGGTGGCCGACCACACCGGTGTGACGGCGACGTTCGGCACACCGCTGGCGCCGACGCTGACGACCGTTCCCGACGCTCTGGTCGGCCGCTGCTGGCCGGCCGTGTTCGCCGCGATCGGTGCCGCAGCCACCGACTCCGGCTTCCCGGTCGTCGAGGGCCTGCTGAGCCTGGTGCACCTGGACCACGCGGCCCAGCTGCTCAAGCCGCTGCCCAAGGAACCGACCCAATTGACCGTCACCGCAACGGCTTCGGTGGCCACCGATACCGAGGTCGGCCGGGTCGTGCCGGTGACGGTCAACGTCACCGATGCCAGGGGCATGATCCTGGCGGTCCTCGAAGAGCGCTTCGCGATTCGTGGCCGCACCGGCGCAGAGGAGCTCACCGATCCGGTACGGGCCGGGGGAGCGGTGTCGTTGAACGCCACCGACACCCCGCGCCGTCGCCGTCGTGACGTCACCGTCGGCGCGCCGGTCGACATGCGCCCGTTCGCCGTGGTCTCCGGTGACCACAACCCGATCCACACCGACCAGGCCGCCGCGCTACTGGCCGGCCTGGATTCGCCGATCGTGCACGGCATGTGGCTCTCGGCTGCCGCCCAGCACGTGGTGACCGCCACCGACGGCAAGCCGGTACCGCCGGCCAAGCTGATCGGCTGGACTGCCCGTTTCCTGGGCATGGTCAAGCCGGGCGACGAGATCGACTTCCGCGTCGATCGGGTCGGAATTGATTTGGGTGCCGAGGTTTTGGAGGTCACCGCCAAGGTCGGCACCGACCTCGTGATGAGCGCCACCGCCCGCCTGTCGGCGCCGAAGACGGTGTACGCCTTCCCGGGTCAGGGCATTCAGCACAAGGGCATGGGCATGGAGGTGCGCGCGCGCTCGAAGGCAGCCCGCAAAGTATGGGACACCGCCGACAAGTTCACCCGCGACACCCTGGGCTTCTCGGTGCTGCATGTGGTGCGGGACAACCCGACCAGCCTGATCGCCTCTGGTGTGCATTACCAACATCCCGACGGTGTGCTCTACCTGACGCAGTTCACCCAGGTCGCCATGGCCACCGTCGCGGCCGCCCAGGTTGCCGAGATGCGGGAGCAGGGCGCGTTCGTCGAGGGCGCGATCGCTTGCGGCCACTCGGTGGGTGAGTACACCGCGCTGGCGTGCGTCTCGAACGTCTACAAGCTGGAGGCGCTGCTTGAGGTGGTGTTCCACCGCGGCAGCAAGATGCACGACATCGTCCCGCGCGACGAGATGGGCCGGTCCAATTACCGCCTGGCCGCCATCCGGCCGTCGCAAATCGACCTGGCGGACAACGATGTCAAGGATTTCGTCGCTGAAATCGCCGAACGCACAGGCGAATTCCTGCAGATCGTCAACTTCAACCTGCGCGGCTCGCAGTACGCGATCGCCGGCACGGTACGCGGCCTCGAGGCGCTGGAGGACGAGGTTGAGCGGCGCCGCGAAATCAGCGGTGGGAAGCGGTCCTTCATCCTCGTCCCCGGTATCGACGTGCCGTTCCACTCCGACGTGCTGCGGGTCGGCGTCGATGACTTCCGTCGGGCGCTGGAACGTGTCATGCCCGAAGATCCCGACCCGGCACTGATCGTCGGGCGCTACATCCCGAACCTGGTGCCGCGGCCGTTCACTCTGGACCGCGACTTCATCCAGGAGATTCGCGATCTGGTGCCCGCCGAGCCGCTCGACGAGATCCTGGCCGACTACGACACGTGGCGTAACGAGAAGCCGGGCCAGCTGTGCCGCAAAGTCGTCGTCGAGTTGCTGGCCTGGCAGTTCGCCAGCCCCGTTCGCTGGATCGAGACGCAGGACCTGCTATTCATCGAGGAGGCCGCGGGCGGTCTGGGTGTCGAGCGCTTCGTTGAGATCGGCGTGAAGTCCGCGCCGACAGTGGCCGGTCTGGCCGGCAACACCCTGAAGCTACCCGAATATGCCCACAGCACAGTGGAAGTGCTCAACTCTGAGCGCGACGCCGCTGTGCTGTTCGCCACTGATGAGGATCCGGCCACCGACGACTCCGATATCGAGGAGGCCCCAGCCGCCGAGGTCTCGGCCGAAGCCGCCCCGGCTGGGGCTGCCCCAGCCGCTGCGCCGTCGGGCGGGCCGCGCCCCGATGACATCGGATTCGATGCGGGCGATGCCACGTTGGCGTTGATCGCGTTGAGCGCCAAGATGCGCATCGATCAGATCGAGCTGCTGGATTCGATCGAATCGATCACCGACGGTGCGTCCTCGCGGCGTAATCAGCTGCTGGTCGATCTCGGTTCAGAGCTGAACCTGGGTGCCATCGACGGTGCCGCCGAGGCGGACCTGGGCTCGCTGAAGAGTCAGGTCTGCAAGCTGGCGCGCACCTACAAGCCGTTCGGTCCGGTGCTCTCGGACGCGATCAACGATCAGTTGCGCACGGTGCTCGGCCCGTCCGGCAAGCGTCCGGCTGCGATCGCCGAACGCGTCAAGAAGACATGGGAACTCGGCGACGGCTGGGCCAAGCACGTCACCGCCGAACTGGCGCTGGGCACCCGCGAGGGCAGCAGCGTTCGCGGTGGTGCGCTGGGTGGGCTGCATGAGGGCGCACTCGCCGACGCCGGAGCCGTGGACAAGGTTGTCGATGCCGCGGTTCTTGCGGTGGCTGCCCGCAAGGGAATTGCGGTCTCGCTGCCGTCTGCCGGCGGTGCTGCCGGTGGTGTGGTCGACTCGGCCGCGCTCACCGAGTTCGCCGAGCAGATTACGGGCCAGGACGGCGTGCTGGCTTCGGCCGCCCGCCTGGTGCTGGGGCAGCTGGGTCTGGACACCCCGGTGATGGCCGCTCCGTCAGCCACCGACGCAGAACTGATCGACCTGGTGACCGCCGAGCTGGGCTCGGATTGGCCGCGACTGGTGGCGCCGGCGTTCGACGCCAAGAAGGCGGTGCTGCTCGACGACCGCTGGGCCAGTGCGCGTGAGGATCTGGTCAAGCTGTGGCTGGCCGACGAAGGTGATATCGACGCTGACTGGATGCGCCTCGGGGCACGTTTCGAGGGGGCGGGCAATGTCGTGGCCACTCAGGCCAACTGGTGGCAGGGCCGGGCGCTGGCTGCCGGCCGCAACATCCATGCCTCGCTGTTCGGGCGGATCGCCGCGGGCGCCGAAAATCCGAACAAGGGTCACTACAGCGACGAGGTCGCGGTGATCACCGGGGCGTCGAAGGGATCGATCGCCGCATCGGTGGCGGCTGGCCTGCTCGACGGCGGTGCCACCGTGGTCGCGACTACCTCCAAGCTGGACGACGACCGGTTGGCGTTCTACAAGGCCCTCTACCGCGACAATGCTCGCTTCGGTGCGTCGCTGTGGGTGGTCCCGGCCAACATGGCCTCCTATGCCGATATCGACGCGCTGGCGTCGTGGGTCGGCAGTGAGCAGACTGAAAGCCTTGGGCCGCAGTCGATTCACCTCAAAGACGCGCTGACCCCGACGCTGCTGTTCCCGTTCGCCGCGCCGCGGGTGGCCGGCGATCTGTCGGAGGCCGGATCGCGGTCCGAGATGGAGATGAAAGTTCTGCTGTGGGCTGTCGAGCGGCTGATTGGCGGGCTGTCGGCCATCGGTGCCGAGCGGGATATCGCTTCGCGGCTGCACGTGGTGCTGCCGGGCTCACCGAACCGCGGCATGTTCGGCGGTGACGGCGCCTATGGCGAGTCGAAGTCCGCGCTGGACGCGGTGGTCAACCGGTGGAACGCGGAAACGTCCTGGGCACAGCGGGTCAGCTTCGCGCACGCGCTGATCGGCTGGACCAAGGGCACCGGCCTGATGGGCCACAACGACGCCATCGTCAGTGCGGTCGAAGAGGCCGGCGTCACCACCTACAGCACGGAAGAGATGGCAGCGATGCTGCTGGATCTGTGCACCATCGAGGCCAAAGTCGCCTCGGCGCACACCGCGCTGAAGGTGGACCTGACCGGTGGGCTCGGCGATGTTCAGCTCGATATGGCCGAGCTGGCCGCCAAGGCCCGCGAGGAAATGACTGCTGAGGCAACCGCATCCGACGACGAGCCGGCGGCAGGCACCATCGCCGCCCTGCCGTCACCGCCGCGTGGCTACGTCGCGAACACGCCGCCGGAGTGGGCCGACATCGACGTCGACCCGGCGGACCTGGTGGTCATCGTCGGCGGTGCCGAACTCGGCCCGTACGGGTCGTCGCGTACCCGCTTCGAGATGGAGGTCGACGCCGAGCTATCGGCCGCCGGTGTGCTCGAATTGGCCTGGACCACCGGGCTGATCAAGTGGGAGGACGATCCCAAGCCGGGCTGGTACGACACCGCCACCGGCGAGATGGTCGACGAGGCCGAGCTGGTCGAGCGCTACCACGACGCCGTCGTGGAGCGGTGCGGCATCCGCGAATTCGTCGGCGACGGGGTTCTCGACGCCGACCACACCACGCCGCTATTGGTCAGTGTCTTCCTGGACAAGGACTTCCGGTTCGTGGTGTCGTCGGAGGCCGACGCGCGTGCGTTCGTGGAGTTCGACCCCGAGCGCACGGTCATCCGGCCGGTGCCGGACTCCTCGGACTGGGAGGTGATCCGCAAGGCGGGCACCGAGATTCGCGTACCCCGCAAGACCAAGTTGTCGCGCAAGGTGGGGGCGCAGATCCCGACCGGCTTCGACCCGACGGTCTGGGGCATCACCCCCGATATGGCCAGCTCGATCGACCGGGTGGCGCTATGGAACATCGTCGCCACCGTCGACGCGTTCCTGTCCTCAGGGTTCACCCCGACCGAGCTGATGCGCTGGGTGCACCCCAGCCTGGTGGCCTCCACACAGGGCACCGGCATGGGCGGTATGACGTCGATGGAGATGATGTACCACGGCAACCTGCTTGGCCAGGCCAAGCCGAACGACATCCTGCAGGAGGTCCTGCCGAACGTCGTTGCCGCGCATGTCATCCAGTCCTACGTCGGCAGCTACGGCTCGATGATCCACCCGGTCGGCGCCTGCGCCACCGCGGCGGTGTCGGTCGAAGAGGGCATGGACAAGATCCGCCTCGGCAAGGCCGAACTGGTGGTCACCGGTGGCTTCGACGATATGACGGTGGAGGCGGTCGTCGGCTTCGGTGACATGGCGGCCACGGCCGAGACCGCGACCATGCGGGCCAAGGGCATCAGCGACTCGAAGTTCTCGCGCGCCAACGACCGTCGCCGGCTGGGCTTCCTGGAGGCCCAGGGTGGCGGCACCATCTTGCTGGCGCGGGGTGACCTGGCGCTCAAGATGGGTCTGCCGGTGCTGGCCGTGGTGGGCTACGCGCAGAGCTTCGGTGACGGCGTGCACACCTCGATCCCGGCTCCGGGGCTCGGCGCTCTGGGCGCCGGGCGCGGCGGTAAGGATTCGCAGCTGGCCCGTTCGCTGGCCAAGCTGGGCGTCGGCGCCGACGACATCGCGGTGATCTCCAAGCACGACACCTCGACGCTGGCCAACGATCCCAACGAGACCGAGCTGCACGAGCGGCTGGCCGACTCGATGGGTCGCGCCGCCGGTGCTCCGCTGTTCGTCGTGAGCCAGAAGAGCCTCACCGGCCATGCCAAGGGCGGTGCCGCGGTCTTCCAGATGATGGGCCTGTGCCAGATCCTGCGCGACGGCGTCATTCCGCCGAACCGCAGCCTGGATTGCGTCGACGACGAGCTAGCTACCTCCGGGCACTTCGTCTGGGCGCGGGAGACCCTGCGCTTGGGTGACAAATTCCCGCTGAAGGCGGGCCTGGTCACCAGCCTCGGCTTCGGTCACGTGTCGGGTCTGGTTGCGCTGGTGCACCCGCAGGCGTTCCTGGCCTCGCTGAGTGAGCAGGAGCGGGCGCACTACACCAAGCGGGCCAACGACCGGGTGCTGGCCGGTCAGCGGCGACTGGCCTCAGCCATCGCCGGTGGCCCGCCGATGTACGAGAAGCCCGCCGATCGCCGTTTCGACCATGACGCACCCGAGAAGCGTCAGGAAGCGGCCATGCTGCTCGACCCGGCATCACGGCTGGGCGAGGACGATACCTACGTGCGATGAGCATGTGCGCATCCGCTAGGGTGCTCGCGTGGCGATAGTGGGTGTGGGGATCGATGTGGTCTCGATTCCCGATTTCGCCGAGCAGGTCGACCAGCCCGGAACGGTATTCGCCGAGACGTTCACCCCGGGTGAGCGCCGCGACGCCGCCGACAAGAGTTCGGTGGCGGCGCGGCACCTGGCCGCCCGGTGGGCCGCCAAGGAAGCCGTCATCAAGGCCTGGTCGGGTTCACGCTTCGCGCAGCGCCCGGTCCTGCCCGAAGGCATTCATCGCGATATCGAGGTGATCACCGATATGTGGGGCCGGCCCAAGGTCCGCCTGACCGGTGATATCGCCAAGCATCTGGCCGAGGTGACGATTCACGTGTCGCTGACCCATGAGGGTGACACCGCCGCCGCGGTCGCCATCCTGGAGACTTTGTAACCGCTAACGTCGTCGCCATGAGCGATCTCGTCGAACGCGTGCAGGCCGTGCTTCCCTCGGTCCGCGCTGATCTCGAAGACCTGGTCCGCATCCAATCGGTGTGGGCAGACCCAGCCCGTCGCGACGAAGTGCACCGCAGCGCGCGTGCGGTCGCAGAGCTGCTGAGCCAAGCCGGCTTCACGCAGGTCGAGATCGTCGCCGAAGGCGGTGCGCCAGCGGTGATCGCACACCACCCCGCCCCGCCCGGCGCGCCGACCGTTCTGCTCTATGCCCATCACGACGTACAGCCGGAAGGCGAACCAGCGCAATGGAATTCGGAGCCGTTCGAGCCCACCGAGCGCGACGGCCGGCTCTATGGCCGCGGCACCGCCGACGACAAGGCCGGTATCGCCACCCACCTGGCAGCGTTCCGCGCGCACGACGGCAACCCGCCGGTCGGCGTGACGGTGTTCGTCGAGGGAGAGGAAGAATCGGGTTCGCCGTCGTTGGGCCGGCTGCTGGCCGCGCACAAGGACAAGCTGGCCGCCGACGTCATCGTGATCGCCGATTCGGATAACTGGACCTCTGAGATCCCCGCGCTGACGGTTTCGTTGCGCGGGCTGGCCGACTGTGTGGTCGAGGTTGCCACGTTGGACCACGGCCTGCATTCGGGGCTGTGGGGCGGTGTGGTGCCCGATGCGCTGAGTGTGCTGGTGCGCCTGTTGGCCAGCCTGCACGACGACGACGGCAACGTCGCGGTGCAGGGCCTGTACGAGACGACCGCTGCCGATGTGGACCGCGGGCCGCAGTGGGTGCGTACCGAATCAGGGTTGCTGGACGGGGTTCACGAGTTAGGTTCGGGCCCTGTGGCGCAACGCATGTGGGCCAAGCCAGCAGTCACTGTGATCGGCATCGACACCACACCGATCGCCAAGGCGTCCAACACATTGATTCCGCGCGCCAGCGCCAAGGTCAGCATGCGAGTGGCTCCCGGCGGTGACGCGGCAGCCCATCTGCACGCGTTGCGCCGTCATCTCGAGCAGCATGCGCCCTGGGGCGCGCACGTCAAGGTCATCCCGGGCGATATCGGCCAGCCGTACGCGATCGACGCCAGCGGGCCGGTATACAACGCCGCCCGCGCCGCGTTCCGCCAAGCCTGGGGCACCGACGTCGTCGATATGGGCATGGGCGGCTCGATCCCGTTCATCGCCGAGTTCGCGGCAGCGTTCCCCGACGCCACGATTCTGGTCACCGGCGTGGAGGATCCCAGCACTCAGGCGCACAGCGTCAACGAGAGCCTGCACCTGGGAGTGCTGGAGCGCGCCGCCACCACCGAGGCGCTGCTGCTGGCGAAGCTGGGAGAGTTGGCCTAGCCGGCGATATCCCGCCGCAACTTCGCGACGTGGCCAGTGGCCTTGACGTTGTACTGCGCGACCTCGATCTTGCCCTTCTCGTCGACGACGAACGTCGACCGGATCACGCCCTGGACGGTCTTGCCATACAGCTTCTTCTCGCCGTAGGCGCCCCACTCGGTGAGGACCTTCTTGTCCGGGTCGGACAACAGCGGGAACGTCAGCTCGTCCCGCTCGGCGAACTTGGCCAGCTTCTCCGGCTTGTCCGGGGAGATGCCGACCACATCGATGCCCGCGCCGTTGAGCTCGGCCAGGCTGTCCCGGAAGTCGCAAGCCTGTTTGGTGCAGCCGGGGGTCATCGCGGCAGGGTAGAAGTAGACGATCACCTTGCGACCCTTGAAGTCGGACAGCTTCACCGTCTCGCCTTCGGCGTCGGGCAGGCTGAATGCCGGTGCTGTGTCGCCGACTTCGAGGCGTGCTGTGTCCGTCACCTAATGGTCCTTTCATCTACCGGAGCATCGGGGTTGGCCCGGGTTGCTCTAGGGTAGTCGGGCAGGACGGCAATTTGGAGGACTGAAGTGGCGGACCGGGATCCCGAGGTCATCAAAGCCGAGATCGATCAGGCTCGTGACCGGTTGGCGGCGACGGTGGATTCGTTGGCTGTGCGGGCCAATCCGCAGCGCATCGCCGACGACGTCAAGACGGCGCTGCTGAACTTTGTGAAGAGGCCGCCGGTGGCCGCGGCGCTGGCTGGTGTCGGTGTGGTGACGGTTGTGCTGGTGATCCGCCGAATCCGTAACGGATAACGGTCAGCGGCGGCGGAACCACTGGCCGAGCGCACGCCGAAATCCCGGGGGATTGGCGGTCAGGCCGATCCGGCTGCAGCTATGAACCTGCATCGGAGTCACTGGCGCGCAGGGCTGCGGAGCTACGTCGCCTGCGGGGCGTTGAACCAGGTTCTCCGGCACCATGCGGCTAAGTCCTCACTCCATCACTGGGCGTATCGCCCGGGGCGGCTGCAGGTCAATACAGCTAACGGTGACTATAACAGGGTCCGCGACATTACTGCAGCACAATGCGGTGTATTTCCGCTCAACGCTCAGCGCCGGTTATCTATTGCCGCGCATATCCGCTGGTCAATTAGCTGTCGTAACGGGTTGCTCAGCATAACGCACAGCGACGCATCTCATACGGCCTCGCGAGGTGTGCGCCGTGACCGTGGGCAACGTCGCGTGCGCTCAGGGGAGCACGGTGGGCAGTCGCTCCCGGCCCCGCACCGTCGACGTTGGCGCAAGCTTGGCTCCTGCATAGTCGATGTCCCAGTCCGGGAACCGGTTGAGCAGTTCGTCCAGCGCAACGCGTCCTGTCGTTTCGGTGCCCGCGCCGGCCACCACCACCTGGGTGTGGTGCATTAGGTCGTCGGACGGATCGTGGGACCGCCATTCGACCTGACGAGAAGATTGACGTGAGTCACTCTATGGGGCCACCAAGATGTGGGCTCACCTGCAACGCCAGGGCATCATGGTGGCGCGTTGCACCGTGGAGCGGTTGATGCGGGCCAACGGGTGGCAGGGGGTAACCCGCCGGAAGAAGGTCCGCACCACGATCGCTGATCCGGACCGGTTCGTGCGCCAAGCGATCCGCCATGCCGCGCAACTCCGCGTAGGTGAGGGTAATCCGCTGTTGGGCAACACTATTCACCGCAGCGATTATGCGGGCTCTCAATACACGTCGGTGCGCTTCGGTGAAACCCTGGCCCTATGCGGGCTCGGCACGGTTGGGACGGTTGGGGATGCTCCCGCCGCGGGGCTTTTTGTGCCTACGCCCAGCCACCGCGAACGGGAGCGGCATCTGGACGGTATTGCGGGCAGTATGCGGCTGTCGCTATGCCCGCAACACTTCCGGCGTTCCACTCACTCATGATCGGGTTGTTGGCGACGATGACATCCGCTGCATCGACGTCTGTGTTGTGCGGGTTGGTATCGAGGAACGTGCAGACCGCGCGACCCAGGTTGATCGCCCATGCCCGCGATAGATACGGCACTCCGGCGTGATCCAGAGCGAGGATGTAAATGTCGTCGGTGCTCGGCTGCGCAACCGCGCCGGGAGCGGAAGCTAGTAGCCCCGCTGCGACCACGAGAGCACTCAAGAGACCGGCTGCGGCATCGGAGCGATGAGCGAATCGTTCTGGGGTGGGAGTGTAACTAGGGCACCGGCGCGCTGGCCCGGCTTGGCATTCCGCGACCTGCGATGATCCCGTTCAGCTGTCCCTCTAGCTACAATCCCTTTCCCAAAACTACCTCTGACCTGGTGCGCCGTCAGGGTTTCGAACCCCGGACCCGCTGATTAAGAGTCAGCTGCTCTACCAACTGAGCTAACGGCGCGAACCGCGTCAGCGACAATAACAAACACCACGGCTGAACATGAAATTGCGAAGGCGGCCGGGGCCAAGCCTGTCGACCTGTGCAGTCGCCAGGTTCGCCGAACAGCCCTTAGAATATTGCCAACCATCACCAGCGTTTCCACAGCTAGCAAGACAGAGAGTGATATGAAGCAGGCCCGCTCGGCACACCGTCCGCGATTGGGGAGTCGTCTGGCTGTGCTCGCGCTCGTCCCGGCCCTGCTGACCGGGCTCAGCGCGTGCAGCACCGAACCGGCCGGGCCGACGCCGGTCAACGTCATCGACGACAAGGGGACGCCCTACGGCGATCTGCTGATTCCACAGCTGACAGCGTCGGTCAAAGACGGGGCGGTCGACGTCCCGCTCGACCGGCCGGTGACGGTCACCGCGACCAGTGGGGTGCTCGGCTCGGTGACGATGGTCAACGCGGCCGGCAATCAGGTGGAGGGCAAGCTCAGCCCCGACGGCGTCACATGGGCGACCAGCGAGCCGCTGAGCTACAACAAGAGCTACACGCTGACCGCGCAGTCACTGGGCCTGGGCGGCGTGACGGCTGAGAAGATCACCTTCGAGACGCAGTCGCCCGAGAACCTGACGATGCCGTACCTGCTGCCCGGTGACGGAGAGGTCGTCGGCGTCGGCCAACCCATCGCGGTGCGCTTCGACGAGAACATCCCCAACCGGCTGGCCGCCGAGCGCGCTATCAAGGTGACCACTAAGCCGCCTGTCGAGGGCGCTTTCTACTGGCTCAACAATCGCGAGGTGCGCTGGCGCCCGCAGAATTACTGGAAGCCGGGCACCACCGTCGACGTCGCGGTCAACACCTACGGTGTCGATCTCGGCGACGGGCTGTTCGGTCAGCAGAATCTGACATCGCACTTCACCATCGGCGATGAGGTGATCGCGACCGCCGACGACGACACCAAGCAGCTGACCGTCCGGCGCAACGGCGTCGTCGAGAAGACGATTCCGATTTCGATGGGCAAGAACAGCACGCCCACCAACAATGGCGTCTACATCATCGGCGACCGGCTCTCCCACATGATCATGGACTCGTCGACGTACGGCGTTCCGTCCAACTCGCCCAACGGATATCGCACCGAGGTGGACTGGGCCACCCAGATGTCTTACAGCGGCATCTACGTCCATTCCGCGCCGTGGTCGGTCGGTGCGCAGGGCTACTCCAACACCAGCCACGGCTGCCTCAACGCCAGCCCGAGCAACGCGCAGTGGTTCTACAACAACACCAAGCGCGGCGATATCGTCGAGGTCCACAACACCCTCGGCTCGACACTGTCAGGAACAGAAGGCCTCGGCGACTGGAACATTCCGTGGCCGCAGTGGAAAGCGGGCAACGCCAACGCTTCGGCGCGCTGAGGTGATCGCTCCCGAAGAGCACGACGCCTGGAACCCTAGATTGCCGGGCGCTTCGATTGTTCCGGGGACAAGATCCCGCGATGGTGAGACTAGGTCGATCGCCTGGACGCGACGTGCCCGCCGGTGGTGAGATTCGGCGGCGTTGCTTGCCGTGACACCACCCACGGTGTGGTCAGGATCGCCGGATAGGGCCGGGCCGGCATCGGATGTAACCCCTACTGGCTGGCTACAGAGTCGCCACCGAGGCCTTGCCGGCGATCGTCGCGCGCAGCCGGGTGTCGCCACGTGGCAGGCAGAACTCGTCGAGACCGTCCTGCGCTTGTTCGACAGTCACGTCGTCGGGCAGCGTGCGCCACCACCGTTGCGCCGCGGTGTGATTGGACTTCTCCACTGCACCCTTGCGGTTGCCGCGCCGCGGTGGGCAGATCGCAACCGACACCCCGTAGTGCTTGGCCACCCCGGCGAAGCTCGCCGTCACCCGCCCGGACTCCGGGTGACACACCGTGGCCATCCGATCGAAGCGCCACACCCCCCTCACCCCGCCCAGGCCCGGCAGATCCAGCCAATCTCATTGCGTCTCTTCATCTGGTGGCTCAGCGTCTGATACGACTTGAGTAAAGGTTTCCCCGGCGATGCGTTCACGAAGGGTGCACTGGTTTCACCCAAGAAAAAAGTCAGGCCCCGAAAACGGGGCCTGACCTGCAGGGTGGCTGACGGGACTCGAACCCGCGACAGCCAGGATCACAACCTGGTGCTCTACCAACTGAACTACAGCCACCATCGCTGGAAACCGTCCTGGTGGACGGCAGCAGCGTGGTCGATACTAGCCGTTGTCTGCCTCAACAGCCGAATCCGCGGCGGCGGGCCCGCCGATCTCGGCGGCCGCGGCGGCGATTTCGCTGGTAGACGGGCCGGGCAGGGGCACGAAAGCGGTGCGCCGGTAGTACTTCAGCTCCCGGATCGACTCCTGGATGTCGGCCAGAGCCCGGTGCGCGAGCCCCTTTTCGGGCTGGCCATAGTAGATCCTGGGATACCAACGTCGGCAGAGCTCCTTGATGGAGCTGACGTCGATCATCCGGTAGTGCAAATAGTTGTCCAGCGCCGGCATGTCCCGGGCGATGAAGCCACGGTCGGTGGCGATCGAATTGCCGCACAGCGGTGCGGTCTTAGCCTGTTTCACGTGGCCGCGGATGTAGTCCAGGACGAGGGCCTCGGCGGCTGCCAGGTCGATGGTCGACGAGCGGACCTCTTCAGTGAGCCCGGACCGGCGGTGCATCTGGGCAACCACTTCGACCATGCCGTCCAGCGCCGTATTGTCTGCGTGGATGACGACGTCGATACCGTCGCCGAGGACATTGAGCTCGGCATCGGTCACCAGGGCGGCGATCTCGATGAGCTTGTCGCTCCCCAGGTCGAGCCCGGTCATCTCGCAGTCGATCCACACCAATTCTTCCCGCACAGCGCTCAACCCTAAGCCCCCGCTGGCTTGTAGTGTCGTTTCGGCTATCACCCGAGCGACGACGGAGGTCGGCCGATGACGACAGAATCGACAGCGACTCCCGCCGAGCAGATCGCTGCGGGCTACGCGACCACAGGTGCGGCGCTCGATCTCGGCTCTGTGGTCGTCGGCGGTGTCGTCGATCCGGCGGCGCAGGTCAGGATCCCGATGGCCATGATGAATCGGCACGGTCTGGTCGCCGGCGCCACTGGTACGGGCAAGACCAAGACGCTGCAGGTGATCGCTGAGCAGCTGTCTGCTGCCGGGGTGCCGGTGATGATGGCCGACGTCAAGGGCGACCTGTCCGGTCTGGCGCGGGCGGGGGAGTCCAGCGACCGGACCCTGCAACGGGCCAAGGACACCGGCGACGACGGTTGGGTCGGGGCACCGTTCCCCGTCGAGTTCCTGTCGCTGGGCACCGGCGGCCTCGGCGTTCCGGTGCGCGCGACAATCTCGGCGTTCGGTCCTATCTTGCTGTCGAAAGTGTTGGGCCTCAATGCAACCCAGGAATCCACCCTGGGGCTGATCTTCCACTGGGCCGACCAGCAGGGGCTTCCGCTGCTGGATCTGAAGGATCTGCGTTCGGTGATCACCTACCTGACCAGCGATGAGGGCAAGGAGGTGCTGAAGACCATCGGCGGGGTGTCCCCGCAGACCGCGGGGGTCATCCTGCGGGCGCTGGTCAACCTCGAGGCCGACGGTGGTGAGACGTTCTTCGGGGAGCCCGAGATCGACCCGGCCGATCTGTTGCGTGTGGACGCGCAGGGCCGCGGGGTGATCACCCTGCTCGAACTGGGCGACCAGGCCGCCCGCCCGGTGATGTTCTCGACGTTCCTGATGTGGGTGCTGGCCGACCTGTTCACTTACCTGCCCGAGGTCGGCGATATCGACAAACCGAAGCTGGTGTTCTTCTTCGACGAGGCGCACCTGTTGTTCGCCGATGCGTCCAAGGCGTTCCTGCAGCAGGTCGAGCAGACCGTCAAACTGATCCGGTCCAAGGGTGTCGGCGTCTTCTTCTGCACCCAGTTGCCCACCGATGTGCCCAATAACGTGCTTTCGCAGTTGGGTGCGCGCGTCCAGCACGCGTTGCGGGCGTTCACCCCCGACGATCAGAAGGCGCTGTCCAAGACGGTGCGCACCTACCCCAAGACCCAGTTCTATGACCTGGAAACAGATTTGACGTCGCTGGGCATCGGCGAGGCGATCGTCACGGTGCTCTCCGAACGTGGTGCGCCGACGCCGGTGGCGTGGACGCGGATGCGTCCGCCGCAGTCGCTGATGGACACCATCGGTCCCGACGCCATCAAGGCTGCTGGCCAAGCCAGTCCGCTGTTCGTCAAGTACGGGCAGACCGTCGATCGCGAGTCCGCCTACGAGAAGCTCGCGACGAAGTTGGCGCCGCCGCCCGAGGAGCCCGTCGATCTGCCTCCGCTCCTGCCGACCGGTATCGACCTGCCGCCCATGCCCAAGCCCGAGAAGGCCGAACCGGGTGTGCTCGATCAGGTGATGAACAGCCCGGCGTTCAAGAGCGCGATGCGTTCAGCGGGCACAGTGATCGGCCGGGAGATCACCCGCAGCATTTTCGGGACGGGCCGTCGGCGGCGCTAGCCGCTGGGAGATCGAGTGGCCACTCGGAGCCAATGAAGCCGCTAATCCCCGCCCAGCTTCTTGTAGACCGCGCCGACGATCGGCGTGACAATGCCGCGCGGGGCATACCCCGACGCAACCGACATCGCCTTGGATGTCAGCCCCGGCACGATCCGCATCTTGTTGCGCTCCAAGCCATCCAGCGAGATGCGCGCGGTGTATTCGGTGTTGATCCACAAGAAGTCGGGGATCAGGCGCTCCACTAGCGACTGCTCTGCCTCATCGGGCAGCTCCGTGCGCACCGGGCCAGGGGCCAGCACGGTGACATGGATGCCCGAGTTTTTCACCTCGCCGCGCAATGACTCACTGAAGGTGTTGGCAAACGCCTTGCTCGCGGCATAGGTGGCGTTGTTCGGGATCGGCGAGTTTCCGGCGGCCGATCCGGATATGAGAATCCCACCCGCCTTGCGGGCCAGCATCCCCGGCAGCACCGCCAGCACCAGATCGTGTACACCGAGCACGTTGAGCTGAACCTGGGCTCGCTCGGCAGCCGGATCCAGCTTGGCCACCGGCCCGAACGTGGCGGTACCCGCGTTTGCGCACAGGATCGAGATCTCCCGCTCAGCTAACTCGTCGGCGAACGCGGTGCGCGCCGCGGGGTCAGCAAGGTCCACCGGGCGAACCTCGACGATGACGCCGTAGCGCTCGGTGAGCCTGGCGGCCAGCGTGTGCAGCACGTCTGCGCGGCGCGCGGTGATGATCAGGTGGTGGCCGCGGGCGGCGAGTTCGGTGGCCAGCGCTTCACCGATGCCCTGGGAGGCACCAGTGACGACGGCTCGGCTGTCCGGGGCGGGCGCGGGCACAGGCATGCTGCCAGCATATTGTTGCCGCATGACCAGCCCTCCGCCGGTTGCCCAGACCGCCGGCCGGGCGAAGGTTGTGTCCTGGGCGCTCTGGGACTGTGGGTCCACCGGCATGAACGCGATCGTCACGACCTTCGTCTTCTCGGTGTACCTCACCAGCACCGTCGGCCAGAACTTATCTGGCGGCACGTCGCCGGCAAGCTGGCTGGGCCGCGCCCTGGCGATCGCCGGTCTGACCGTCGCGGTGCTGGCTCCGCTCACCGGCGTGCTGGTCCAGGCACCGCGCCGGCGCCGCGTCGCGCTGACCACCCTGACCGGCCTCGCGGTGCTGGCCACGGCGGCAATGAGCCTGATCCGGGCCGAACCGGCCTACTTCGCGGCGGGCCTGGTGCTGCTGTCGTTCACCGCGGCATGTGGCGATCTGGGCAGCGTGCCCTACAACGCGATGTTGCGGCAGCTCACCACCCCGCAGACGTCTGGACGCATCTCGGGGATCGGCGCGGCGGCCGGCTACTTCGGCAGCGTCGCGCTGCTGATCCTCATCTACGTCACGTTCATCGCCGGGGATGGCCCGCAGCGAGGACTCCTCGGAGTCTCCACCGCCGACGGGCAGAACGTGCGTGCGGCGATGCTGATGGCGGCGGCATGGTTCGTCGTCCTCGCCCTGCCGCTGCTGATCACTGCGCGCCTCTTTACCCCGGCGGTCGAGACCGAGCCCACGAGCGTCGGTCTGCTCGGCGGCTATCGCCAACTCTGGACCGACCTGCGCTCGGAATGGCGCCGCGATCGCAACCTGGTCTACTACCTGATCGTCAGCGCGATATTCCGCGACGGGATCGCCGGGGTGTTCGCGTTCGGTGCGGTGCTCGGGGTCAGCGTTTACGGCATCTCACAAGCCAACGTGCTGATCTTCGGCGTGATCGCTAGCACGATGGCCGCCCTGGGTGCGGTCCTCGCGGGTCCCGTCGACGACCGGATCGGCGGTAAGCCGGTGATCGTGGTCTCGCTGACCGCGATGATCGCGGTCGGGGTGACCCTACTGTCGGGATCCGGGCCCATCGTGTTCTGGATCTGCGGGCTGTTGTTGGCGCTCTGCGTCGGACCCGTGACGACATCGGCGCGCACCGTATTGCTGCGGATGGTCAGCGAGGGTAAGGAGGCGGTCGCGTTCGGGCTCTACACCACGACCGGGCGGGCGGCGTCATTCCTGGCACCGTGGCTGTTCTTCGTGTTCGTGGACGCCTTCCACGCCGACCGCGCCGGCCTGGCCGGGCTGTGCCTCGTGCTGGCGGTGGGTCTGCTGGGCATGTTGATGGTGAAGGTGCCCAACGACGGCCGCGCGCAGAGCTAACCGGCTCCGGTACAGATCGTCAGGCCGCGGCCGGTGCGTTCCCGCACCTGCGTCCCGTTGACCGACACGTTGCAGGTCACGTCACGTCCGACATTGACGACGGCGACGCTGGCCGACGCACGTGCCGGCGCGGGTAGGCTGACTTCCTTGCTCCACGGCAGCATCACGTTGAACTCGGTCTGCATGATGCCGCCGGTGTCCACATAGGTGATGTTGATGGCGCGGCCTTCACCGGCGACGTTGTAGACAACAGTGTCGGTGCCTGTCGGGCTGGTGGTGCCCCCGCCGGGCACCGTCGTTGTGCCGGGAGTGCCGCTTGTCGTGGGCAGTGGGGGCAGTGTCGTCGTCGGGATCGATGTGGTGGCCCGCGGCGTTGTGGACGACGTCTCGGACAGCGGCGGCAGTGGTGCTACCAACATCGTGTCCCGCGCCGAGCTGCTCACGATCACCAGCGCGATGACCAACCCGACCACGAGAAGAACCGCAACGCCCGCGGCGATCCACAGCCACTTCGGCGATTTGGGCGGGCCGGGCGGCGGTGTTGGCGGTTCACCCCCGCCCTGGTGCCAGTGCGTCGGCAGCTGCTCGGTGGGCTGTGTGCCACCCTGGCCGTAGCCAGGGGTGCCATAGCCGGGCCCGTAGTACTGACCCGCGTAGGCGGGATCGGGATTCGGCGAGTAACCGCCGCCGGCCTGCATGGGGTCAGACCCTCCTGGTCGACGCGGGTCGTTCATGCCCACCTCATGGTTGCCCAGGCTACCTGCGCGCGGCAGCCCCCGTCCGGTCCTTGTTTGTTCTGGACGTGTTTACCACCGGGGAGGCGCGTGCAACGTCATACCGGGGTAACTCTTAGACAGAACAAAGGGAGGTGGAGTGGACCGGGACGTCCGCGCAACCTGTGGCGCATCGCTGTCGCCCGATGCGACGGCGTTCGCACGCATCGTCGACGACGGCGGCTACCCGCGAGCCGTCCAACGGTTCCTGGGGGGTTGGCGAGCCAGCTCGTGCCGTGATGTCGAGCTGCCCGTATTGGATCGCCGCTCGGGCGGCCGGCTCGTGGACGCCTGGGCCGGCTCGGCTTTGATCCGGGTGGGCACCCGCGGCTATCGCGAGCTGATCATGCGCACGGGTTTCACCGAAATCGCTTTGTCGCCTTCCGATCCCGGCTCCACAATCGATATGGGTGTGATTCTCGACGATCATCACCCCCGACGGGGTCGCTTATCGCGTTGCGGCCGAGCGTCCTGGATACGACCTCGACGAGTTCGCGGTCAGTGGCGATCTGTCGAGCGTTGCCCTGTTATGGAATATCAACGGCTGCAGCGGGTTACAGACACTTGAGTATGCCGACAACTCATTGACCGAACCGATCGTGCTGCCCAACCGGGTCGCCAGCGAGCTGTCGATCAGCGTGGGCGGGTCGATGGTGGCGTTGACGTTCCACCCGGACCCGTTCGTGGCAGGCGTCAGCATCTGCGGGATGAGTGATCTGGGCACGTTGCAACAGCGCGGTCGCACGGTGCGTTATCTGTTCTTCGGCGACGATGGACACGAAATCGTCAAGAGTGAAAACCATGCCGCGCCGTTGCTGACTGGCTGGCTGCGGCATTTGGCGGGGGTCAGGTTTAGGAAACTGTCGGCCGGGTAAAACCTTGTGCGCCAATTGCTGCGAACGTTCAAGGAGGAAATCCATGCGAGGTCGCGGAATTCTAGGTGCGATTGTGATCATCTGGCTGGCGATTGGAGTGTTCGCTACCTGGCAGCGCGGGTATTTCTCCAACAGTGAAGCCAACTGCGCCGCCGCGGGGTCCATCGCCCTGACGGTGGTGGCGGGACCACTCAACTACGCGGGTGTCAACCCCACTGTGGCGAGCTGCAACCTGCCGAAGCCCAGCCAATAGCGGTGAAAAGAGTTCAGCAAGTAACTAGCTGGAGGAAGCAATGATCGTTCTTGGAGCAATCCTGCTCATCCTCGGGTTCGTTCTGAATACTCAGATCCTGTGGACCATCGGCGTCATCCTGCTCGTGGTCGGTGCGGTCCTGTGGCTGCTGGGCAGTGTCGGACGGCCGGTCGGCGGCAGGCGAAACTGGTATTAGCCAACGCTCCCACGGGTGTGGTGGTCGGCCGAGGACAACGCCGCCATCGTCATAGCCCGTAAGACATTGCGTGAACGCCCCTGGTCGGCCACCCTGGCTGCCGGGGGTTTCATGCTGTGTGGCGTCGAATTGAGCAGACCGAACACCGCGTGCGCCATCAACCGCGCATCATCCTCGTCGAGCTCGGGATGCACCTGGCGTTGTACGTCGACCCAGATCTCCACGTAGCTGCGCTGTGCGCGCCGGACCTGACGCTGTGCCGACAGCGGCAGGTGCGCGAGGTCGCGGTCCTGGATGCGGATGAGATCCGACTCGCCGAGGGCGAAGTCGAGATGAAACTCGATCAACCCGGCCAGCGCTGCGACCGGCTCATCGGCCTCACTGACCACGATGCGGGCGCCGGCGAGCAGGCGGGTGCTGATACCGACCAGCAGCTCGACCAGCAGTGCTTCCTTATTTGGGAAGTGCCGGTAGATCGCCGGGCCGCTGACCCCCGCGGCGGCGCCGATGTCCTCGAGCCGAACGGCCTGGAAGCCCTTGTCCGCCATTAGCCGCTCCGCGGCCGACAACAGGGCAGATCGGCGATCCGATTTCTGCCTGCTTCGGCGGGTGGGGGTTTCGATGGGGCCCTCCAGCAAGACCTCTGGACGTTTCGGTTAATCTTCACTAACGTAACACGAGTTAGTCGTCATTAACTCAATCCGACGGGACATCGCCGATGACATCAGCGGCTGCCAACCGTGAGGCGCATCTGGAGCTTGTCGATCAGCTGCGCGGCAAACTCGCCGCGGCAGCGCTCGGTGGCCCGGAGCGTGCACGCGACCGACATGTCGCACGCGGCAAGCTACTGCCGCGCGACCGGGTCGACGGACTGCTGGACCCTGGCAGTGCGCTGCTGGAGGTCGCCCCGTTGGCCGCCGACGGCATGTACGACGACGAATGTCCGGCCGCCGGGATCATCACCGGCATCGGCCGGGTCTCGGGGCGGGAGTGCATGATTGTCGCCAACGACGCGACGGTCAAAGGCGGCACCTACTATCCGGTGACGGTCAAAAAGCACCTGCGCGCCCAGGAAATCGCGTGGCAGAACCGGCTTCCCTGCCTCTACCTCGTCGACTCCGGTGGTGCGTTCCTGCCCCGTCAAGACGAGGTGTTCCCTGATCGCGACCATTTCGGCCGCATCTTCTACAACCAGGCCACCATGAGCGCGGCCGGCATCCCACAGATCGCCGCGGTGTTGGGGTCCTGCACCGCCGGTGGCGCCTACGTGCCGGCGATGAGCGATGAGGCCATCATCGTGCGCAACCAGGGCACGATCTTCCTGGGCGGCCCGCCGCTGGTGAAAGCGGCCACCGGCGAGGTGGTGACCGCCGAGGAGCTCGGCGGTGGCGACCTGCATTCCAAGACCTCCGGTGTCACCGACCATCTGGCCCACGACGACCGTGACGCGCTGCGCATCGTGCGCCGGATCGTCGGCACGCTGGGCCCGCGGGAACCGCGGCCGTGGGACGTCCGCTCTGACGGCCAGGCGATCGCCGATCAGCATGAGCTCTACGACGTCGTCCCGGTCGACGCCCGGGTGCCCTATGACGTGCGCGAGGTGATCACCCGCATCGTCGATGGCGGCGAATTCAGTGAGTTCAAAGCTGAATACGGGACCACCCTGGTCACCGGATTCGCCCACATTCACGGCCACCCGGTCGGGATCGTCGCCAATAACGGTGTGCTGTTCGGTGAATCCGCGCTCAAGGGAGCGCATTTCATCGAACTGTGCGATAAGCGGACGGTGCCGCTGCTGTTCCTGCAGAACATCACCGGCTTCATGGTCGGCCGCGACTACGAGGCCGGCGGGATCGCCAAGCACGGCGCCAAGATGGTGACCGCGGTGGCGTGCGCCCGCGTGCCCAAGCTGACCGTCGTGATCGGCGGCTCGTACGGTGCGGGCAACTACTCGATGTGCGGGCGGGCCTATTCGCCACGGTTCCTGTGGATGTGGCCCAACGCCAGGATCTCTGTCATGGGCGGTGAGCAGGCGGCCTCGGTGCTGGCCACCGTGCGCGGCGAGATGACGCCCGAAGAATCCGACGCTTTCAAGGCGCCGATTCGGGCCCAGTACGAACATCAGGGCAATCCGTACTACTCGACCGCACGGCTGTGGGACGACGGCGTCATCGATCCCGCCGACACCAGAACTGTTCTGGGACTCGCGCTTTCGGTGACAGCCAACGCGCCCGTCGAGCCCATGTCCTACGGCGTCTTCAGGATGTGACGATGTTTACCACTGTCTTGGTCGCCAATCGCGGTGAGATCGCCGTGCGCGTCATCCGCACGCTGAGGGCCATGGGAATTCGCTCGGTTGCCGTTTTCAGCGACGCCGATGCCGGCGCTCGCCACGTCACCGAGGCCGATGTCGCGGTGCGCATCGGGCCCCCGCCGGCCCGGCAGAGTTACCTGGATATCGACGCCGTCGTGAACGCCGCGCTGCGCACCGGTGCCCAAGCCGTCCATCCCGGCTACGGATTCCTTTCGGAGAAATCCGATTTCGCCGCTGCCCTGGAATGCGCGGGGGTGGCGTTCATCGGCCCGACGTCGGGTGCCATCCGCACGATGGGCGACAAGATCGCCGCCAAGGCCGCGGTGTCGGCATTCGGGGTTCCGGTGGTGCCGGGGATTGCCCGGCCCGGGCTGACCGACGCCGACCTGATCGAGGCGGCCGGCGACATCGGTTTCCCGATCCTGGTCAAACCATCGGCGGGTGGCGGCGGTAAGGGGATGCGCCGTGTCGATGACGCCGCCGAACTTCCCGCGGCACTGGCTGTAGCGCGGCGCGAATCCGGCGCGGCATTCGGCGATGACACCCTCTTCCTCGAACGGTTCGTCCTGCGGCCCAGGCATATCGAGGTCCAGGTGCTCGCCGACAGCCAGGGAACGGTCCTGCATTTCGGCGAACGCGAGTGCAGTCTGCAGCGCCGCCACCAGAAGGTCATCGAGGAAGCGCCGTCACCGCTGCTGGATCCCGATACCCGCGCCCGAATCGGTGCGGCGGCCTGCGACACCGCCCGCAGCGTCGACTACGTGGGCGCGGGCACCGTCGAGTTCATCGTCTCCGCCGACCGGCCCGACGAGTTCTTCTTTATGGAGATGAACACCCGCCTGCAGGTCGAGCACCCGGTCACCGAGCTGGTCACCGGTCACGACCTCGTCGAGTGGCAAGTACGCGTCGCGGCGGGGGAGAGGTTGCCGATCGCCCAGGACGACATCGCGATGGTCGGGCACGCGATCGAAGCCCGCGTGTACGCCGAGGATCCGGCCGCGGGCTTTCTGCCCACCGGCGGTCCGGTGTTGGGGTTGTTGGAGCCGTCCGGCGAGGGCATCCGGGTGGATTCGGGCCTGGCGCAAGGGATGACAGTCGGGAGCGATTACGACCCGATGCTCTCGAAGGTGATCGCCTACGGTGCCGACCGCGCCGCCGCTTTGCGCGCACTCGACCGTGCGCTGTCACACACCGCGGTGCTGGGCGTCGGCACCAACATCGAATTCCTGCGTTTCCTGCTGGCCAACGAGGATGTGGTCGCGGGTCGGCTCGACACCGGCCTGATCGATCGCACGGCGTTCACCGGCGAGCCAGCGTGTGACCAGGCGTTCATCGCAGCAGCCGCCTACCGCTGGCTGCAGCGCTGGCCGACCGGGTCGCCCGATCTGTGGGATGTGCCGTCGGGCTGGCGGGTCGGTACGCATGCGCCGACGACCATTCGGTTACGCGGCGGTGATCGCACCGATCATGTGCACATCATCGGAACACCGGATGGTGCGATCGTCTGCATCGAAGATGGGGAAAGCCGTTCGCTGTCAGCGCGGTTGGCCGGCAGTGAGCTCGCCGTCACTGTTGATGGTGTTCGCAGTACCTGCACGGTGGCCGCCGACGGCAGCCAGATCTGGCTGGCCGGTGCCGGCCGGACCGTGGTGCTCGACGAGGTCCGCGAAGCGGCGGTGCGCCTCGATGACGAAGTCGGCGGCGACGCCGAGCTCTTCAGCCCGATGCCGGGCTCTGTTGTGGCGGTGGGTGTTTCGAGCGGTGACGAGGTCACGGCAGGCGCCGTGGTGGTCGCCGTCGAGGCGATGAAGATGGAGCACTCGCTCACCGCGCCGGTCGACGGGGTGGTCGAACTACATGTCGCCGTCGGCGACCAGGTCAAGGTGGGACAGCTGCTGGCGAAGGTCACCGCAAGCACAGAGAAGAAAGCACAGTGATGACTGACTACCTCTCTACGGGAACACTTCCCGACGAATACGCGCAACTCGCCAAGACGGTCCGCGATTTCGCGCGCACCGTTGTCGCTCCGGTGGCCGCCGAACACGATAAGCAGCACACCTTCCCGTACGAGGTCGTCGCGGGGATGGCCGAGATGGGGCTGTTCGGCCTACCGTTCCCGGAGGAGTACGGCGGCATGGGCGGCGATTACTTCGCCCTGTGCCTGGCGCTGGAAGAGCTCGGCAAGGTCGACCAGAGTGTGGCGATCACCCTCGAGGCCGGTGTCTCGCTGGGTGCCATGCCGGTGTACCGGTTCGGCAACGAGGCGCAGAAGCAGGAATGGCTGCCACAGCTGACCAGCGGTCAGGCGCTCGGGGCATTCGGCCTCACCGAGGCCGGGGGTGGCACCGATGCGGGCGCCACGAAGACCACCGCGCAGTTGGATGGGTCGAGCTGGGTTATTAATGGCAACAAGCAGTTCATCACCAACTCGGGCACCGACATCACCCGGCTGGTCACCGTCACCGCGGTGACCGGAGGCACCGGTGACAACCGGGAGATCTCCTCGATCCTGGTGCCGGTCCCGACTCCCGGCTTCACCGCCGAGCCCGCCTACGACAAGGTCGGCTGGAACGCCTCAGACACCCACCCGCTCAGCTTCGACGACGTGCGGGTGCCCGAGGAGAATCTCCTGGGCGAGCGTGGCCGCGGGTACGCCAACTTCCTGCGGATCCTCGACGAGGGCCGGATCGCGATCGCGGCGCTCTCGGTGGGTGCGGCACAGGGTTGTGTTGATGAAAGCGTGAAGTACGCCGCCGAGCGTGCCGCATTCGGCCAGCCGATCGGGAAGTTCCAGGCGATCGAGTTCAAGATCGCCCGGATGGAGGCTCGTGCACACGCGGCCCGCACCGCCTATTACGACGCGGCCGCCCTGATGCTCGCCGGCAAGCCGTTCAAGAAAGAGGCAGCGATCGCCAAGATGGTCGCCAGCGAGGCTGCCATGGACAATGCCCGCGACGCCACCCAGATCCACGGTGGCTACGGTTTCATGAACGAGTACACCGTGGCCCGGCACTACCGGGACAGCAAGATCCTCGAGATCGGGGAAGGGACAACCGAAGTGCAGCTGATGATCATCGCCCGGCAGATGGGACTGTAAGTGAGCGAGCCCTCCGAGGAGAAGGTCGTCGTCCAGCGCGGCTTGTGGTTCGAGGAGTTCGAGATCGGCGTGCGGTACGTACACGCGCCCGGTCGCACGATCACCGAGGCCGACAACGTCTTCTTCACCACCTTGACGATGAACACCCAGGCGCTGCATCTGGATGCCGCGTTTTCCGACGCGCTGCCGCCGTTCAACCAGCGGCTGGTGAACTCGATGTTTACCCTGTCCACTCTGGTAGGCCTGTCGGTGGCGCAGCTGACGCAGGGCACCATCGTCGGCAATCTCGGCTTCGCCGACATCGCCTTCCCTAAACCGCTTTTCCACGGCGACACGATGTATGCCGAGACCGTCGTCACCGACAAGCGCGAGTCCAAGAGCCGTCCGGGTGAAGGCATCGTCACGTTCGCGCACACTGCGCGCAACCAGCACGGTGACGTTGTCGCGACCGCCAGCCGCAAGACCATGGTGCGAAAGAAGCCCGCCTGATGGCACTCGATAACCCAGGGCCCGCCTGGCTGTTCTGCCCCGCCGATCGCCCCGAGCGATTCGAGAAGGCCGCTGCCGCAGCCGATGTCGTGATCCTCGACCTTGAGGATGGAGTGGCGGCCAAGGACCGCGAGGCCGCGCGCGAGGCGTTGGTGTCAAGCCAGCTCGATCCCGGCCGCACGGTAGTGCGGGTCAACCCGTCGACCACGCCCGATCATCCGCTGGACCTCGAAGCCCTGGCCCGCACGCCATACACCACCGTGATGCTGGCCAAGACCGAATCCGGTGCGCAGGTCGCGGCCCTGGCGCCGCTGGATGTCGTGGTGCTGATCGAAACCCCGGTGGGCGCGCTCAATGTCGTCGACTCCACCCAGGCCGCCAATGCACTCGCGGTGATGTGGGGTGCCGAGGACTTGTTCGCCGTTCTCGGCGGCACCGCCAATCGCTATCCCGACGGTTCCTACCGCGAGGTGGCACGACATGTGCGGTCTCAGAGCTTGCTGGCCGCCAAGGCCTACGGCCGGCTCGCCTTGGATTCGGTGTACCTCGACATCAAGAATCTGGACGGCCTGCGCGGCGAGGTGGATGACGCGGTCGCCGTCGGTTTCGATGCCAAAGTGGCCATCCACCCTAGCCAGATCGCGGTGATTAGGGAGGGCTACCTTCCCAGCGCTGAACAGGTAGGTTGGGCGCGACACGTGCTTGAGGCGGCCCGGGATGAACGCGGTGTCTTCCAATTCGAAGGCATAATGGTGGATGCCCCGGTGCTTCGGCGAGCAGAGCGCATTGTCCAGCTAGCGCCCGACCCCGGCCACTAGCTGGAGCCTGCCACAACAGGTTTGCTCCGACCGCCTCTGCACCGGCAGAGGAGGCGGTTATGGATCAGCCGATTCAACTCATCGCACCGGACGGACGCGCGACTCCGGAATCCCGATATCGTCGCGACCTCCCACCGGAAACCCTCGTCTGGCTCTACGAGAACCTCGTCATCACGCGCGATCTCGACGCTGAGTTCGTCAATCTGCAACGCCAAGGTGAGCTGGCGCTCTACGCCTCGTGCCGCGGTCAGGAAGCCGCGCAGATCGGTGCGGCGGCCTGCCTGCGCAAGACGGACTGGCTGTTCCCCCAATTCCGCGAACTCGGGGTCTTCCTGGTCCGCCGCATCGCCCCCGCGCACGTAGCCGCCGTCTGGCGCGGCGCCTGGCACGGGGGGCTGGATTTCACCAGTAAATGCTGCGCACCCATCGCCATTCCCATCGCCACCCACACCCTGCACGCCGTCGGCGCGGCGATGGCTGCCCAACGGCTGGGCGAGGATTCACTCACGGTGGCCTTCCTCGGTGACGGCGCGACCAGCGAAGGCGATTCGCACGAGGCGATGAACCTGGCCGCTGTCGAGAAGGCGCCCTGTGTTTTCTACGTCCAGAACAATCAGTGGGCGATCTCCGTGCCGGCGAGCCGCCAGTACGCTGCGCCCACCATCGCCCACCGGGCGGTCGGCTACGGGATGCCGGGAATCAGGGTGGACGGCAACGATATCCTGGCCTGCTATGCGGTGATGGCCAAAGCTGCCGAACGCGCGCGGGCCGGTGACGGTCCCACCCTCATCGAGGCGGTCACTTATCGGATGGAACCGCACACCACCTCTGATGATGCCACCAGGTACCGGGGTGCGGCCGAATTGGCCGAGTGGTCGGCACGCGATCCGATTAGCCGCTATCGCACCTATTTACGGGACATCGGTGTCCTCACCCAACGAGTGGACACGCGGGTGCGAGCCCGCTCGGTTCGGCTGCGGGCCGAGCTTCGCGACGCCGTTGTCGGCGCCCCCGACGCGGATGTGGGTGAGCTGTTCGACCACGTCTACGCCGAGATCACGCCGGAGTTGTCGGCTCAGCGGGCGCAGTTGCGCGCCGAATTGGCATGGGAGGCATGAGATGACGCAGATCATCGACCGGCCGCCGTTGCGCGGTGACGGCACCCCGGAGCCCGACGGCCCGATCCTGACCGAGTTGCCCAGCGTCACCACCCTCACGATGGCGCAGGCGATCAACCGTGCCCTGCATGATGCGATGGCCGGTGACGAGCGGGTGCTGGTGTTCGGCGAAGACGTCGCCGCCCTGGGCGGGGTGTTCAGGATCACCGAGGGTTTGGCCGAAACATTCGGTGAGCAAAGGTGTTTCGACACCCCGCTGGCAGAATCGGCCATCATCGGCATTTCGGTGGGCCTGGCGATTCGCGGTTTCGTCCCGGTTCCGGAAATCCAATTCGACGGCTTCTCCTACCCGGCGTTCGATCAGGTGGTCAGCCACCTCGCCAAGTACCGGATGCGCACGCGGGGCCGGGTCGGCATGCCCGTCACGGTCAGGATTCCCTCATTCGGCGGCATCGGCGCAGTGGAGCACCACTCGGAATCCACCGAATCCTATTGGGTGCACACCGCCGGGCTGAAAGTCGTTGTCCCCTCGACGCCTTCGGATTCCTACTGGCTGCTCCGGCACGCGATTGCCAGCCGCGATCCGGTGATCTACCTGGAACCCAAGCGACGCTACTGGGCCCGCGAGGCTGTCGACCTCACCGTGCCGGGCCCGCCGATTGGCAAGGCCGCGGTACGGCGCGGCGGCGATGACGTCACGGTGATCACCTATGGTGGGCTGGTCGGCGCGGCGCTGAACGCAGCCGAAATCGCGAACTGGAGCCTGGAAGTCATCGATCTACGTTCGCTGAGCCCCCTGGACTTCGACACCGTCGCGGAGTCGGTTCGCAAAACCGGCCGGGCGGTGGTGATGCACGAGGGCCCGCGAACGCTCGGCTTCGGCGCCGAGTTGGCGGCCCGGATCTCCGAGGAACTGTTCTACGACCTCGAGTCACCGGTGCGGCGCGCCACCGGATTCGACACGCCCTACCCACCGGCCCGGCTGGAGAAGCTTTGGCTGCCGGGAGTCGACCGGCTGCTCGACTGCGTCGCGAAAGCGATGCAGCGGCCATGAGTGACTTCCTGGTCCCGGACCTCGGTGAAGGCTTGGAGGACGCCACTATCACCAGCTGGGCTGTCGCAGTGGGTGACCTTGTCGAGCTCAACCAGACACTGTGCACGGTTGAGACCAACAAGGCCGAGGTCGAGATTCCCAGCCCGTACGCGGGGCGGATCGTCGAGCTCGGCGGCGCCGAAGATGAAACCCTCGCGGTGGGCACACTGTTGGTGCGTATCGACACCGACGAGCGCACCCCGGTGCTGGTGGGCTACGGCATCGACAACGGTATGGATCGCAGCCGGCGGGCCCGCGCGGCCCCCAAGACGCGCAAGCTCGCGGCCGATCTCGCGGTGGATCTACAAGGGCTGCAAACCGGTTCGGGTGCTGACGGGGTGATCACCCGCGACGATGTGCTGCACGCGGCGGGCGCGTCGTCAAAAACCGTTCCGGTGCGCGGTGTTCACGCCCGGATGGCCACCCATATGGCGCTGTCGCGCAGCCAGATTCCGGATGCGCACGCCAGCGTGCAGGTGGAATGCTCGGCGCTGTTGCGGCTTCGGGACACGCTGGATGTGACGCCCTTCGTCCTGACGTTGCGGCTGCTGGTTATCGCGCTCGGGCGCCATCCGATGCTCAACGCAACCTGGGTGGAATCCGAGGCCGGACCGGAGATTCGGCTGCATCCCGACGTGCGGCTCGGCGTCGCGGTGGCAACCGAGCGTGGTCTGGTAGTCCCCGTCATCGACACCAGTCAGTGTTCCACCCGGCGGCTGGCAGTAGCCGTCGACGATGTGGTGATACGCGCCAGGGCGGGCACACTGGCGCCCGGTCAGTTGAGCGGGTCGACGTTCACGGTGTCGAATTTTGGGGCGCTGGGACTCGATGACGGTGTCCCGGTGATCAACTATCCCGAAGCCGCGATCCTCGGCATGGGCTCGCTGAAGCCACGTGCTGTGGTGGTCGGCGACGCGGTGATGGCTCGGCCGACGATGACGCTGACGTGTGCGTTCGACCATCGCATCGCCGATGGCGCGCAGGCAGCGGCGTTCTTGACCGATCTGCGCGGGTTGATCGAGGCACCCGAGACGGCACTACTGGACCTCTGATTTCGCTCAGGCCTGCGGGTAGGGCTGTTGTATCCCAGTTGACGTGTGGCGATCTGCGCTGCCCGCTCATCCGGGGTCACGAAGGCGGTACCGGATCGAGCCGGAACGTTGAGATACCGTGCTTTACCCGGGTTGATCGTGATCACCAGCGCCTCGTCGTCGCCCAGCTGGAAGTACTCTGCGCTCTGCAACTGGGTCGCGAGCAACGCTGCATTGTGGTCGGGATCCGACAGCACATTGGGCGGTTTGGTCTGGCTGACGCAGGGACCTTGATGCCGAGCGTGCGGGTTTTCGTTGAGTCTCGGTCGATTCAGCACCAACAACCTGCACGCTCGACGTCACAGCGGGCAGCCGGCGGCGCGCAGTTTGGCCGTCCCTCGCCGGATGATGACCTCGGGCCGCCCGAGCATGTCGGCGCTCACCCGAATCACCACCCACCCCAATGAATCCAGAATCGCGATGCGGTCGATGTCCCAGGCCCGCTGTCTGCCGTCAGCCCAGTGCTGCACGCCGTCGTATTCGACCGCGACCTTCCATCTCCGCCAACCCATGTCGACGCGGATCATCGCGTCGCCGTAGTCGTCGTAGAACTCGATCTGCGTCTCCGGCGGCGGCAAGCCGGCACTGACGAGAAGCAGGCGAAGCGTCGTTTCGCGCGGCGATTCAGCCCCGCCGTCGGCCAGCTTCAGTGCTGCGCGGAGGCGACGGACGCCCCGCACACCCGGGTTCGCGTCGGCGATGGCCAGGATGCCGGCGGGCTTGAGTCCTGTGGCGTTCATCAGCGCATCGAGCAACGGCACGGCTTCGTGCGTCCTAAGCCGGCGTCCGATGTCGAATGCGGTACGCGCAGCGGTAGTGACCCGCATACCCCGCCGAACACAGACGTCGTGGTCGGCGACCTCATCCGAATGCGCGAGCAGGCCCGATGGAGTGTGCCGGTTGACGCGGATAATCTCCGCGGGCGCGGTCCCGCTCAACCATTTTGTGCCATGGATCGCGGCCGCCGACAGTCCGGCCAGCACAACCTCCGGGCCGGCGAATAACCAGGCCGCCCGAGCGCGGCGTAGCGCTGTCAACGGCAAGTCATTGGCCAGGTACACGTTGCGGTACACCGCGCGATAGTGGGTGCGCAGCTGGTAGTCGGTGACGAGGCCGTTGCCCAAGGCCTGTCTCCCGAGGAACGGCTGGTCGTCCACGCCAATACCGTTGCCGAACCGGGCGTCAGACGAATGCGGCTATCCCCAGTACCGTCGTGCGTGCAGCCTCTTGTCGACCAACCAGTCTCCGAACGCCAACAACCTGCACGCTCGGCGTCAGTGCGTCAGTGCGTCAGTCCCGCACGCTCGCGAAGCATGTCCAGCAAGCGCCGCCGGCCAGGGTCGGCCAGCGCTTTGAAGACCGCGTCTGCGTCCACGATCTGATCGTGCAGGCATTTACCTGCCTAATGCAATGATCCAGTTCAGCGGCGTTGTGCGGCGGCCAGCCGGGCCTTGAATTCCGGCGATTCGATCGAGGTGGCTTGCGGGCCGAGCTCGATGTCCTTGGCCGCCTCGTGGTGATCGGTGTCCAGGAACCCGGGGATGGCGGTCGCCCGCATCGAGGCCTTGGTGGCAAGGACGACCTCGCGTGGGGCGGCTGCCGGTCCCGCTGCCAGTTCCAGCGCGGCGGCGACGGGATCCTCAGCGACGGCCAGCGCGAGCCCGTGCCGTACGGCCGCCTCGGCATCGAAGCGCATGCCGAACAACAGGGCCGCTCGGGCCACCTGCGGACCGACCGCGCGCTGCAGCATCCAGGTGGCGCCGCCGCCGGGATGGATGCCGAGCTTCTGGAACCGCGGATCGAAGAGCGCGTGCGGCCCGGCGATCCGGACATCGGCCGCCAGAGCCAGGTTCAGTCCGGCACCCACGGCGGCACCGTTGACCGCCGCGACGGTCGGCAGGGCGCAGCGGCCCACCGCCATGAAGCCGGCGTAGATCCGTTCGAGCCCTTCCTTAGCGGCGGCACCGAGGGCGGACAGGTCAGCGCCTGCGCAGAAGGCTTTGCCCGCGCCCGTGATGACGACGGCAGTGGCCTCGGCTTCGGCAGCCTCGACGGCCGCGCGCAACTGCTGCGACATGGCGTCGGTGACGGCGTTGCGCCGATCGGGGTCGTTGACGGTGATCAGCGCGACGCGATCGATGACCTCGTAAAGGACCAGGTCAGACATTCCGAATCTCCATCATCCGGACGCTAGCAGTTAGGGCCGTTTCATCATTGCGGCACCTCATCGGCAACCTGTTCGGGTTGCCGCATTGGGATCCGTGCGGGCCTGGCGGGGGGCGGCGCCAGCGGAGCTGGGCGGACCGCGACAGCGTTCCCTGCTGGCGCGGCAGTTCCTGGCGCAAGGGCACGTGGTGTCGGTCGACCGGCTCGTCGAGGACCTCTGGCACGGCGAACCGCCACCGAAAGCGTTCTCTGCGCTGCAGGCCTACGTGTCGCACTCACGGCGGGTGCTCGAGCCCGATCGCGCTCGCCGGGGTATCGCTTACAGCTGCGCACCGATGCCGTCGACGGGTGGTGTTTCGACGAACAGATCCGCGCGGCACCATCCGAGCCTGACCCGCAGCGGCGGGCCGACGTCATCGTAGTGGCCCTGAACAGCTGGGCCGGCGAACTTCACGCTGAGGTGACCGACGCCGCACGGGTCATCGCCGAGATTGCCCGCCTCAGCGAATTGCGAATTGCTGCAATCGAATTGCTGGCCTCGGCTGAACTCGCCGTGGGTCACGCGAGTTCCGTCATCGGGCGGCTGGAACAGGTCGTCCGCGAACACCCGACCAGAGAAGGTGCGACCGCCATCCTGGCCACCGCACTACACCGGGCCGGTCGTCAGGCTGACGCACTGGAAGCGTTGCGCAGCAACCGTATTCACCTTTCCGTGGAGCTGGGGCTGGAACCTGGTCCCACATCGCGCAAACTCGAGCGCGACACCCTCAGCGACGCCGCGCATCTCGATGCCGACGAACTGCAGTCCGCGGCGTCCCCTCAGGCTCCGATTGAGCCACCGGCCCTCGCCGAGTCGACCTCGACACGTGGCCGCTCCGCGGAACTCACGGCGATCGCCGATGCCGCGCAGGCGGCGAGATCTGGTGGTTGTGAGGTGGTGTGGGTCGGCGGCGAGGCCGGCGCAGGTAAGACGAGTCTCCCCATAGCCGCAGCGGCCGGGTTGCGTACTGCGGGCTGGACGGTCGCCGCGGGCCGGTGCCCCGAGGTCGACGGCGCACCGCCGGCCTGGGCGTGGACCGAGGTGTTGCGTCACTTCAGCGATTCATTCGCCGCCACCGACCCGCGCCGGCTGCGGGCCCTGGCGCCACTGCGGCACACCGACGAGTCCATCACTGACGACGGCCAAAGCCCTTTCTGGACAGCGCGTGCCATCGCCGACCTGATCGACCGGTCGGCAACCAACCAACCGGCCGGTCGTGGCGATCCTGGATGATCTGCGCCGAACCGACGGTCTAACCCTGGAACCATTGCGCCTGGTGATCCACGAGCTGCGGGAACGGCCTGGTGTACCGGGCAGCAGTATAGTCACGGTGATTGCCCGTAACGGGGTGAACTTCGGGACCGAGCCGTCCGGCACGGGCGATCAGTGGTTCCAAGCGCCCGCCAATCCGGTTGACGGGCTGTACTTCCCGGGCTACGCCGTCGACGATGCGGCCGCCGACCTGGGTGACTCGGCGGTCACCGAAACCAACGGGCTCGGCGGGTGCTATGGCCGCCTCACCTGCGATCGTCCAGTTCGGTGGCGGTGCCCCCGGCCGATGCGACGGCCAACAGCCGCCGCATGCTGCCCATCATCAACACCGGCATCGCCCACGCCTCCGGCCTACTGGCCCACGAACTCGGGGATGATTCCCACCGGCGTGCCGCGGGTGGCCGTGGGGTTCGGGACGTCGTCCGAGACGTGGCTCGACACGATCACCGTCGAGCAGGCCCGCGACTACATCGCCTCCGGCCAGTTCGGCAAGGGGTCGATGGAACCCAAGGTCTAGGCCGTCGCCGACTTCGTGGCCGCGACGCCAGGGGCCGTCGGCGTCATCGGGGCGGCTGAGGAAATCCCGGCGATCCTGGCTGGAACCTCGGGAACCCGGATCGTCGGCGCTACAGTGACAGCTGTGGATGATGACGAAACCGGCAGTGGGGCAGTGCTATTAGCGGTCAACGGCACGTTGATGCGCGGGCTGAAACTGTCCCCGAACATGGCCGCGGCCGGCGCTACGTTTATCCGGGAGGCCACCACCGAAGCGGTGTATCGGCTGTGGACGATCAATGACGACCATCCCGCGATGATCAGAGTCACCGACGGCTCGGGGGTCGGGGTCGCGGTTGAGGTGTGGTCAGTGCCCGCCGCGGGCCTGGCCGGAATCCTGCTGGCCGAGCCGCCCGGGCTGTCGATCGGAAAAGTCACCCTCGACGACGGGTCGACAGTATTGGGCGTGATCGGTGAACCGGCACTGGTCGAGGGTCAACGGGAGATCACCCGGTTCGGCGGTTGGCGGGCCTACACCGCGGCCGATGGGCAGGCGCTATAGCCATCGACGCCGGGGCTCGCTACCATCCGTCACTCGATACCCACTGACGTTCAGATACCACGGTAGGACGGCATGCTCGACGTAGTCGGGATCGAATTGGGCGTTGTACTGTGCGCGCAGCTTGGCGATTGTGGCGGCCATCTGGTCGTCGGAGACGGGTGTCTGGCCTTCCCCCGGGACCGTGGAGGCATCAGCTATAAGGAGTAGCGATGTCAGAGAAACGGAAGAAGTACGACCGGGAGTTCCGTGAGGGGGCTGTTCGGATCGTGCGTGAGACGGGTAAGTCGATCGCGCAGGTGGCTCGGGATCTGGGGGTTCACGAGGGCACTCTGGGTAATTGGGTCACTCAGGACCGTGAGGCACGGGAGGGTCGTGGGGAGTTGACCCGCGATGACCTGGCCGAGCTCAAGCGTCTGCGCAGCGAGAACGCCGAGTTGCGGATGGAGCGTGATGTCCTCAAGCGATCGGTGGTCCTGTGGGTGAAGGAGGCGACGAAGTGAGCGTGGCACGTTTCATTGCCGACCAGAGGACCAAATACCGAGTGCCACATGCATTTACGTGTGTGTTGTTGGGTGTGAGCGTGTCGTGGTTCTACAAGTGGATCGCTCGCGCGGGCAATGCCGATGGGTTGCACACTGACACCGATCGGCGTCGCGCGCAGCTCGATGCCGCGGTCGCGTCGGCGTTCACGGCGGCCAGAGGGTTGCATGGATCGCCGCGGCTGATCGCTGACCTGCGCGATCTGGGCTGGGAAGTGTCGGAGAAGACGGTGGCCGATTCGATGCGCCGCCAGGGTTTGGTGGCGCGCCGTATCAAGCGCCGCAATGGGTTGACTAAGCAGGACAAGACGGCACCGAAGTTCCCTGACCTGGTTAAACGGGACTTCACTGCGGCTGCGCCGAACCTGAAGTGGGTCGGTGACATGACTGAGATTCCCACCGAGTGCGGGCAGAAGTTGTATCTGGCTACCGTGATCGATCTCTACAGCCGCCGGTTGCTAGGCGCGGCGATGGGCCTGCATCCGGATGCCGAGTTGGCCTGTGCGGCGATCACGATGGCCGTGGCCGCCCGCGGCGGCCGCCAAGCGATCTGGCGGGACGAGGAGTCCGAGCGGGTCATTTTCCACACTGACCGCGGCAGCACCTACACGGCGAAGGCGTTCACCACGCTGTGCCGCACCGTGGGGATTCGCCAGTCGATGGGTCGGGTCGGATCGTGTTTCGATAATGCCGCCGCGGAGGCGTTCTTCTCCTCGCTGGAATGGGAAGTGTTGTCCCGCAATCAGTTCCGTGATACCTTTCATGCGCAGGCGGTAGTTATCGACTGGTGCTATACCTTCTACAATCACCAACGCCGGCACAGTGCCGCCGACGGGCTATCGCCCGTCAACTATGAGATCAGGGAATCCAAGACCAAGCCGGAAGCGGCATAGGAAACCCTCCACGATTTCGGGGGAACCACAGTCGGAGTGTTGGCCGCGGATGGATGAGGAGACCGGTCTGCACATCCGGCCAAGGCGGTCAGCCCCGCGACCGCCCCTGCGCCACTTGCGATGAAAGCACGCCTTCTCACGTTTTGCCTCTCAGCATAGTCCGGTCAACGCCAGCCAAGTTTGTGTCACTTCCGTTATTGCTCAACGGAAGTGGGAGCCGAGAATTATCTGACGCGAGCTTCACAGTGTCCAGGTGGGGCTCCGAAGGCCAACGTGCGTCCATCCCGAAGGCAGCCGTCCCCCGAAAAGGGGACAGAACACAATGCTGGGAGGTAACGGCGGTCGCATTGCTGACGGCGAGGCGCCATCGCTGAATCAGCGGTGCGGGAGCCACAGAGATGTGGTAGACCGAAGCGTGCGACTTGGAATGCTGGCGGGCAGGTGAATGACGGTTTTCCGATGATTCGGGTCGCGGTCCGGGGATCGCTGTGGTTCGGACTCTACGTAGCCGTTGCGATGTTCCCGCTGGCATTCGCCGCTATCGGCGTCGCCGATCAGCGTCGCGGCTTCTGGCGGGAGTTCGCAGCCGCGCTCGGCTTTGTCGGGTTGTCCATGATGGGGATGCAGCTGATTCTCGTCGCCCGGATCAAGATGGTGGCCGCCCCGTTCGGCGAAGATGCGTTGGTCGCCTTCCACCGCTACATGGGTTATGCGGGAACGGCGTTGGTGTTCGCGCACCCGTTGCTACTTATCGTCCTGGTTGATCCCAGCTACATCGAACGGATCATCCCGTGGACGGCCCCGTGGGCGGGGCGCTTCGGCAGCCTGGCCATCCTGTGCCTTCTCGGGATCATCGTCACATCGGTCTGGCGGGTCCGCCTGCGGATCTCCTATGAGACCTGGCATGCCATTCACCTCGTGGCCTCAGCGGTGGCGATCATCGCAGCAGTCGTGCATGTCGAGCTGATCAACTATTACATCGACCGCCCGTGGAAGCGCGGGCTCTGGATAGTGATGAGCGCGGCCCTGCTGGGCGTTTTCGTCTGGGTGCGGATCATCAGGCCCGCCATTCGCATGCGGCACCCGTGGACAGTCGACTCAGTGGTCGCAGAGCGTGGTGGGATCAGCACCATTACCTTCAAACCGGTCAACCACGCCGGCTTCACCTTCGCGCCCGGCCAGTTCGGCTGGCTGTCAATGAATCGGTCACCTTTCTCGCTGACGCAACATCCGTTCTCGTTCTCCTCCAACGGCGATGACCCATCAGCTCTGCAGATGGCTATCAAGTCGTTGGGCGACTTCACCACGACCTTGGCCGGTATTCAACCCGGCACCCGTGCCTATATCGATGGACCGCACGGAGTCTTCTCGCCGGACCGCAACGAGGGTCCGGGCTTCGCTTTCATCGCCGGTGGCGTGGGGATCTCGCCGATCATGAGCATGCTGCGCACGCTCGCGGCGCGTGGGGATCGGCGGCCCTGTCACTTGTTCTACGGTGTCAACAGTCTCGCCGCGGCGGCCTTCAGCGAGGAAATCGACGAGCTGGCAAGCGAATTGGAGCTGTCTGTCTGGTACGTGGTTGCCGATCCTGAGCCGGACTGGAGCGGTGATCGCGGCTTCATCTCCGAGGAAACGCTACGCATGCGGTTGCCCGCCAGGTATCAGACCCTGCAATATTTCATCTGTGGTCCCGGTGCACTACAGGATGCGATGGCGGATGCCCTCGGCGCCATGGCCGTGCCCGCCGACCGCGTCCACACCGAGCACTTCAACTTCGTCTAGAGAGGCGCTCCTCGATGCGGCACCACCAGGTCAAGTGGGCAGCAGTCGCGGTCACGGTCGGGATCGTCGTGGCATGCGTGCTCTTTGCGCTTGTCCGGATGTAAATCCACTGCTGGCTATGGATAAACGACCGAATTCGTGTGTTGCTCACAAAGATCACTGGCGAGCCTGATCCATCCGCCCCAGTGTTGCCGTGCCACCCGGCGTCGTCGATGCTATTAGGTGGTGGGCTTTGGTACATCCAGGACTGCCATGGTGTCGCCGTGGCCGGATGCGGTGGCCTGTGGCGTGCGGTCTAGAGCTGCGACGAAAAGGTCTCTGGGACCGGATGATTCGGGAATAGCAGCCGTGAGGGCGATCACGTCGCGGCTTTCGAAGCTGATCCAGCGGGCACCGCTGTCAGCGATGATCGCGGAGGTGCGACGTCGATCTTCTGCTGAGAGGTAGGCCAGGGTGGCGGAGTGCTGGATGACGGCGGTCACCCCGGAGGGCACCTCTGCCAGGAGCGCGGCTAGTCCGTTGCGTAGGTCAGCACGATCGATGCGTATCGACACGTTCGCAGCCGCGTCCAATGCTGCCAGCAGCCGGGTGCGTCGCTCGTCGTGCTCCGGCCAGATCAGCGTCGTCAACCAGGCAGCGGTGTCTGGGTCGGAGGCGTTGAGTGGGTTGAGGTCTAATCCGGCTCGCCACACAATGTCGGGGGTGGCGAGCTGTGGCGGCAGGGTACCGGCGGTGACCTGGCAACCGATGACGACCGGCGATGGGCCAGTGGGTGGGTGGACGATGGTGCTGTCGGAATAGCGATAGCTGTAGTGGTCGGGGATGAGGCACAGCCCAGCGGCGGCGCCGATTTCGATCAGAGCGATGGGGCCCGATATCTGATGCATGAGTGGGAGCAAGACGGCGCATCGTGCGGGCTCGTTGGTTTGGGTAGAGCGCTTCAGAATTGTGGTGCGTAGCCGGTCCCAGTGGCCCAGCACGCCGTCTCGCAGGGAATCCGCGTCCCCGGGTCGGGCACCGTGCCAGCGCAGACAAGCGAACACCAGGTTCGGTTGCCGCTTCCCTTCTGGCAGTTCAGCCAAACGAATGCGGACCTCCGGGTCTTCGACCACTGTTCGCGCCCACGATTCCAGGCTTGGCGAGCTGCCGCGTGCTTGCCGGTCGGCGAACTGAGCGTAGACCGCGGCAACCTGTTCACCAACATTGACCATCACCTCAGGATGCCCTGCGCTGGCAAGTCCCGGTGTCTGACCTCACGCGCGCGATCAGGGCTGCGGCCAACCTTTGTGGCGAGTCTCAAACCCGCATTAGTTCACTGAGCTTCCAGAACGGCGATGAGATTCTGTTGCAGTACGGGACCGCTGGTCGCGTGCGCGAGCACGCGCTGGGCCGAACCGTTGAAGATGTGCTGCGCAGCAAAGCCGATGCGTTCCAGGCCGACCGAGAACATCGGATTGGCCGCCAGGGCGCCGCCCGAGGGGTTGACGATCGTCGAGGAGGGCAGGCCGATGGCTTCGGTGAGAATCACGTGCTGGTGGGTGAACGGAGCGCATATCTCAGCCACGTCGATCGACCCGGTGTCGCCGTTGGTGGCCACCGCGGCGGACGCCGCGGTAGAAGGTGAGGTGGTCAAGTCACGTGCGCCCAGGATCGGCGTCTCGATGCGATGCTCGAAACCGGTTATCCAGGCTGGGGTTTCGCGCAGTTCGCGTGCCTTGTCCCCGGCGGCCAGCACGATCGCGGATGCGCCGTCGGTGATCGGGGCGATATCGTGGCGGCGTAACGGGTCGGCGAAGAAGGGCTGCTCAAGTAGTTCCCCAATGGTCCCGGTTGCCGACACATTGTCCGTGCGACCTGCTGCGGCAAAGGAATCGAGCGCCACCTGAGCCATCTGCTCGGCGGTCCACTTCCCGGAGTCCAGGCCGGCGCGGGCCTGCAGGCCCGCCAAGGATACGGAGTCTGGCCATAGCGGCGCGACGGTGTAGGGATCGGTCTGCAGCGCCAGTACCCGGCGCAATATGCCTGCCGATGACTTGCCGAAACCGTACACCAGCGCGGTCTCGACCTGCCCGGTGAGCAGTTTGATGTAGGCCTCATACAGCGCCCAGGCTGCGTCCATCTCCACGTGCGACTCGTTGATCGGCGGCACCGCACCAATCGAGTTGACTGCTGAGTTGAACGAGAACGGTCTGCCGGCAAGGTAATCCGAGGATCCAGAACACCAGAAGCCGATGTCGCCCTTTTCTATGTCCAGCTCCTGGTAGAGGGCATCGAAACACGGGATCAGCATTTCGATACCGTTGGTGGTTCCCTCGGTGGAACGCACATGGGGAGCGTGTGCGAAGCCGACCACGGCAACATGACGATCTGACATTGTTCACTCGCCTTTACAGATGCCGCTTACGGGTTGGGTACTGCCGTCGGGTTCGCCGGCGAGCACCTCAGTGCCCATGCCAGCGGTCACCAGTGAAGGACAACATGAGTGCGACACCTCTGCTGGGCCCAGGTTCGGCCAGTGGGACTTGCGACGATCTTCTCTGCTTGGGCCATCCGCTCGTAGCTGGGCCGTCCCGAGCGCAGCCACGCACGATCCCGCGGCACCGACCGATGGCGGCTCGGTGGGTCCGGTAGTGACCTCGCCCGCAACAACCAGCCAATGTCCTTGGTGACCGATCACCGTCATGTTGATTGGCGCCGGTGGACCACGACGGCGTCGTCCGGGACGGAGGTATCGGGTATTGGCAGTCCGCGGGCTGCCGCGACGATGAGGTTCACCAAGATGGCGACACGCGTATGTTCGGGCACCGCTACCGAAGTCAGCGGGGGATGGGCGAACGGGGCCAGCGGTATGTCGTCCACACCGATCACGGCCACGTCGGCGGGGCAGGACAGCCCCGCAACGGAGACTCCGCGCAGGACGCGGAAGGCCACCTCGTCGTTGTAACAACACACCGCGGTGATCCCCGCCTGGTGCCAGGATTCGACGATCCGGGCGATACGTGATTCGTGCTGGGGAATGCGTTGGGCGGGCGGATCGGGAATACCTGCGGACCGGGCCACGCGGCGGGCGGTGTCCATCCGCGGATTCGCAAGCCAGTCGAGTTCGATTCCGTCCGGAAGCGCGTAAGCGATCTCCCGGTGACCTCGGGCGATGAGATGGGCCATCTGTGCGGCGGACTGCGGCTCCTGATACGTAGGGTCGCTACTGGCCAGACCGCTCAGCGAGATGGTTTCGGTCCCGAACATACGCAACTGGGCTGCCACCTCGGGTGCGAGTTCGTCCATGGCGAACACCACCGTGGGCAGCAACTCCGCGATCACGTCGACCACGGCCCGCGATCCGGGACCTTCCTGGTGAATCACCGACACGATCCCGAACTTCGATAGCTCGGCGCCGAGCACACCACCGATGAGTAGACCCAAATGCCGCAAAGCGTTGTCGGGGATCACGGTCACGATGAGGTGGGTGTTGCCGGTCGCCAAGCTCCGGGCAGCCCGATTGGGGGTGTAGTCCAGATCGCGGACCGCTTTCATGACCGCCGCCCTGGTGCGGGCTGAGATGCTGTGATGGGCCACATCGTTAAGGACGTAGGACACCGTGGCTTTCGAGACTCCCGCGGCCCGTGCCACGTCGGCCGTCGTGGCACGGTTCCTGCTCACAGCGGCTCCTTACGGCACGACCTCGCAGACGAGTGTACGGTCGGGTTAACCGGTTAACTGACGGCGCTTATCCGCCCGATCGAGTTCAGCGCTGGTCAGCCGACTCCGGGAATCACCCAACCAAAGGTCCGACTGTGGCACATGACCTCTCGAACGCGCATGACCGCGCCTCCCACCTGCTCGCGCAGATGACTACCGAGGAGAAGGTGCAACAGCTCACCGGCATCATCCCGGTTGGTCTCCTCGGTGAGGATGGAGTGTCGCCTCAGCGATGCGCCGAACACCTGAGCGCGGGCATCGGCCACATCTCGATGATCGCGACCATCGGGAACAAGGGCCCCGCGGCGGTGGCCGCGGCGACCAACGAGATCCAGCGCTATCTCGTCACCGGCACCCGGCTGGGCATCCCCGCCATCGTCCACAACGAAGCACTCAACGGTGTGGTGTCGGCCGGCTTCACCGCTTTTCCGACCGCGATCGGGCTGGCCGCGACCTGGGATACCGCAGCCGTGGAGAAGATGGCCGATATTCTGCGGCGCCAACAGCGTGCGGTGGGAATCCGTCAGGCGCTGTCCCCGGTGCTCGACGTGGCCCGCGACGCCCGTTGGGGTCGTGTGTATGAGACCTACGGCGAGGACCCGTATCTCATTTCGGCGATGGGCGTGGCTTACGTTCGCGGCACGCAGGGCACGGACCCCACCGACGCAGTGCTAGCCACCGCAAAGCACTTCCTGGGCTACAGCTGGACCGAGGGCGGTCAGAACATGGCGCGCAGCACCATGGGCAACCGGCTGCTCTACGACGTGTTCGCCCGCCCGTTCGAGGCGGCCATCAAGCTGGCCGGGCTCGAGTCGGTGATGAACTCCTACTCCGAGATCGACGGCGTACCCGTGGGGATAAATCGCGCTGTGCTCACCGGCTTGCTCCGCGAGAGGATGGGGTTCGCCGGGGTCGTCGTCGCGGACTACACGACAACCAACCTGGTGCGAGAGCGTCAGCGGGCGGCCAGCACGGCGGAGGAAGTTGCCGCCCTGGCATTGCACGCCGGGCTGGATGTGGAACTCCCCATGGCCTACGCGTACGGTTCGGTGCTAGCCGAGGCGGTCGACGCTGGGCGTATTCCGGCGGCCGAGCTTGACGCCAGTGTGTTGCGGGTTCTTGAGCAGAAGTACCGACTCGGCCTCTTCGATCAGCCGTATGTGCTCGAGGATCCGATTCTGATCTCTACGGTGGCCGGAGAGGGGCGCGACCTGTCGCTGCACCTGGCCGGGGAATCGCTGACGTTGCTCAAGAATGACGGCACCTTGCCGCTGGCCCGCGACACGACGAGGGTCGCGGTGATCGGGCCTCACGCCCACGACCCGACCTCGGTGTTCGCCGGCTATACCTATCCGGCGATGCTCGACATGATGCGCGCGATGGCGGCAGGCCACGGCACCACCCAGGCCGGTGTGGATGGCCTGGAGAACTTGCTCGACCCGTCGGCATCGGGGGCCTTCATCGCCGATCTCGCTCCGGTGCTGATGATTCCGCGTGACCAGTACGCCCGCGACAGCTACGGCGCCACCTCGCTGGTCGAGGAAATCCAAGCGCAGTACCCGGCATCGGAGGTCACGGCGGCCATGGGTGTCGGTGTCACTGCCGATGAACCCCGCGATGTCGCCGACGCCCTGGCCGCTGCGCGGGATGCCGATGTCGTCGTGCTGGCCCTCGGCGGACGATGTGGATGGTTCTCGGATCGAACCACCGAAGGTGAGGGCGGCGATTCGGCGAATATCGAACTGCCGCAACATCAGATCGAACTCGTCGACGCGGTGGCGCAGCTCGGCAAGCCCATGATCGCCGTGGTCTACGGCGGGCGTCCCTTCGCCCTGACCGAGTTGGAGAGACGAGTCGGGGTGATCCTATGGGTGTACTACCCCGGCCCGTTCGGCAATCAGGCCATCGCTCAGGCGCTCGTCGGCGCGATCAACCCTGGTGGGAAACTGCCCTACACGCTGCCGCGTCACTCCGGGCAGATCCCGATCTACTCCGCACAGCATTGGGGTTCTGGGTACCGCCGAACCGACACCGATATGTTCACGTCCTACCTCGACATGTCCGCCACTCCGCTCTACCCGTTCGGCCACGGATTGAGTTACACCACGTTCGAGTACTCGGATCTGGAAGCCGACGACACCGTCGCCGCCGATGGCGCATTCAGGGTCGCGGTCTCGGTCACCAACACCGGTCGGGTCGGCGGCGACGAAGTCGTCCAGGTCTACGTCAGCGACGAGGCCCTCGGCCTCACCCGCCCGGCACGTGAGCTCGTCGGGTTCCAGCGAATCACCCTAGAGGAAGGCGCAACGGCGCACATCGAGTTCACCATCGGGATGGCCCAACTCGCCTACACCGGAATCGACGGCACACTCGTCATGGAACCTGGCCCAATCCAGGTTCTGGTCGGCTCCAGCGCCGACGACATCCGGCTCAGCACCGAGGTCGAGGTCACCGGGAAGACCGTCAACTACGAAGGCCGGCGCGAGTTCCTCTCCGAAGCCCACGTGACCACTACCCGCTGAACAGCCTGATGTGCTCCGGGTTTGGCGATGTCGCCCTACTTGGTTTCAGGTCACGGGTTGAGCGGACTGGTGTAGCAGTCCGAACTCTATCGGAGTGTGCATCCCGAGTGGGCAATGACGCCGTTGCCGGTTGTGGAAGAACTCCAATTGGTCGAAGGTCGCGTTGGCCAACTCGATCCGTGTCTTCCATCGCTCACGGTTGAGTGGCTCGGTTTGCATTCTGCCCCAAAAGGATTCGATCATCGCGTTGATGCTCCTATATCCGTCAAACAGCGGATTTCATGGTGTGCGGATTCATCCGCACAGGGCGCATCAGTGACCAGATTTCGCGGGCAGAGTAGGAGTTTGAGGCAACGGATGATCTCGGCCAACGTACGCGTCGCGTGGTCGGACTTCTCTACCGTCGATCTGTGGCTGCGGGTTCGACGCCGCGCCCGCGCGGCCTGACTGGGTGCCGCGCAAACTAGTGTGTTGACCGCGGACATGCTGCTCACCACGATCGTCGATGCGCTGTCGATCTACCCACCCGCCTCGCCCGGATCCGTGAAATCGGAGCGACCGTTGCCCATGCTGCCGAGCGGATAACTCATAAGGCACGATAGGGAAAGTTGGGCGTGCTGCAGCCAGCCGTTCAGTGACCGAGGTGAAGTGTGGCCAGCGTCGACCCGATCTTGACCAGCACCGCGAAAATCCTCGCGTCGGGGCGACTTTGGTGGATGTTCCGCAGTGGGTGCACCGGTGAACCATAGGGGAACGCCGTGACGCAACTGATCCCGGGGAAGGGCCTGTATTGCTACGGTGCCCTCCCACGTGGCTGGATCGATCCCGGCATCCCGATATCGCTGAGTGGAGCGTCGTACGCGACAGGCTTCATCGGCGCGGCGAACACGCTCCGGCCCGGCAATGGTCGCGCCAGTTCGGAAAGAGCCGCTGCGAGGTCGCGCGGGCGGCAGCAGCCACCACTGGGGCCAGTGCGTTGAGCCGCACCGTCCGCCGCGACACCACAGAGATAGCCGCGACAGCGCCGTGAGGACCCAGTACGGGTGCGGAGACCGAACTGATGCCCATGCTGCATTGTTCGGCATGGGATAAGGCGAGCCCCCGTTCCCGCCGAATGCGGTCGAGCCTCCGGTGCAGGACGTCGATGCCGATCCCATCACCAGCCAGCTGCCGATGGTCCTCGGCGTATCGGCGGTCGACGTCCTCTGGGGTCAGAGTCGCCAGTAGCGCCTGGCCGCTCACCGTCTCCTCGGCGCCCAGCCGCGCCCCGACCTGCGACGGGACGCTGTGCATCGCCGCGCCACCGATCTTGTCCAGGTAATGCACGAAGCTCCCCTCGAGCACCCCGAGATGACTGACGGCACCGGTCTTGAGGCTGAGATCGGCGAGTACCGGCGATGCGGCCGCGCGGATGTCGGTGTAGTCGACTGCGCAGCCGTGCAGTTCGTGTAGTCGCCGACCGAGGCGGAAGCCTTCGGGTCCATATTCCAACCACGCCTTGTCGACGAGCTGGCGAAGGATGCGAAACGCTGTCGAACGCGGCAGACCGGTGTGTTCGACGACGTCTTCGAGGCGGGCACTCCGCCTGTCGGGTCCGAAAACATCCATCACCAGCGTGACCCGTTCCACGATCCCGGACCTGACGGGTTTGCCCGCGTCCGGGTGGGTGGCGTCGATTTCGGAAAGCAGCGTCATCAGGGTTCTCCTACGGTACCAAGCAATTGCTCAAGTCAACACCGACCGTACCCGCCGACACCGACCTGAATAAAGGTGATCCGCCGGCTTGGCGTGCGCGCCACCGCTCCCGGTGGATGGGAGCGTGCCGCAGTGCGCCGCCGGTTCGCGGCTAGCTTGCGACCAAGCAATTGCTCAACTTCTCAGGAGATCGGCGTGACAACACCTTCGCTCGGCGAACAGCTGCAGACCTACGTCGGCCGGGAAGCGGAGCCGCCGCGGGTAGCGCGATATCCGGTCAGTGCGGCCATGATCCGCAACTGGGCCGAGGCTCACGAGGACTACAACCCGATCTACCTCGATGCCGACGCAGCCACCCAGACCGGACGCGACGGCATCGTGTGCCCGCCGGCGATGATCTCGACCTGGGTGATGTCCGGGCTCAAGCGTTACCGCGACGTCCAGGCCATGCGCGCCCGCGGCGAAACCGAGCAGTTCGCCTACTCCGAGTTGATGAACGTTCTCGACCGAGCCGGCTTCACCTCCGTGGTGGCCACCAACATCGAACAGACCTATCACCGCGAACTGCGGCCGGGGGAACACGTCACCGCGGACTTCACCATCGAGTCGGTGTCGGGACCGAAGACCACCGCGCTCGGCGACGGTCACTTCATCACGCTCTACAAGCAGTACCGGGTCGGCGACGGCGACGTGGTCGCCGAGGAACGGTTCCGGCTGCTCCGATTCCGCCCCGCCGCACCGGAGACCACCGCGTCATGACGGCCGGACCGCAGTCGACCGCCCCGCGCACCGGGGTGCCGCCCTTGATCATCACCGAGGACAACCACTTCTGGTTCGAAGCCGCCAAGGCCGGCCGCCTGGAGATTCAGCGGTGCGCCGCGTGCGCGGCGCTGCGCCATCCGCCCGGCCCGGCATGTCCGCAATGCCGTTGCCTGGACTGGGACACGATCCAGGCCAGCGGCCGCTGCACCCTGCACAGCTACACCACGATCTACCACCCCAAGGACTCGGCGTTCGACTATCCGCTCGCCGTCGGGCTGGTCGACCTCGAGGAGGGCACCCGCCTGGTTGCCGACATCATCGACGTGCCGCCAACCGAACTCGCCATCGGGATGCCGCTCGAGATCACCTTCGGTGAACACGCACACGGCGCCATCCTTCCGCAATTGCGCCGGCCACAAGGAGATTCCCGATGACCGAGATAACACCATTCCCCGAGTACCGCACGGGTGACATCCTGCCCGAACTGCGCATCCCGATCGACCGAACGACGATCGTGGCGGCTGCCCTGGCATCCCAGGATTTCGAGGACGTCCACCACGACCCCGGCAAGGCGCAGGAGCGCGGCACCCCGGACATCTTCATGAGCATCAACTCCACCAACGGCTTCGTCGACCGCTACCTCACCACGTGGAGCGGGCCGGCCGCGCGCATTTCGAGTGCCAAACTGCGCCTTGGTGTTCCGATGTTCCCCGGCGACGATCTCACCTTCAGCGGAGAGATCATCGACGACACCTTGGGAGCCACCGTCAAGGTAGTGGGCCGTAACTCGCGCGGAGTGCACGTCTCGGGCGAGGTGACGGTCGTTCCCTACAACTCCGGCACGACGTCATGACCGCATCGGCAACGGGGTTCTCCGGCCGCGCGGCCATCGCCGGCATCGGCGCAACCGAATTCTCCAAGGACTCCGGGCGTAGCGAATGGCGGCTGGCCTGCGAAAGCGTGCTGAACGCGTTGGCAGACGCGCAGATCGACGTCGCCGAGGTCGACGGATTCGCACTGTTCACCATGGAAAACAACCCCGAGATCGCGGTTGCGCGGGCGCTGGGCATCCCGCAGCTGAGGTTCTTCAGCAGGATTCCGCACGGCGGCGGCGGCGCCTGCGCGCCGATCCAGCAGGCCGCGCTCGCGGTGTCCGCGGGCGTCGCCGACGTGGTGGTCGTTTATCGGGCGTTCAACGAGCGCTCCGGGCACCGATTCGGCGCTGGCCCACCCCCATTCGCCTACACCGCCAACACCGACCAGGAATACCGTAACTGGATCAACCCGTACGGGTTGATGACGCCGGCGCAACAGGAGGCCTTCCTGGCCCGCCGCTACATGCACACCTACGGCGCGACCAGTGCCGATTTCGGTGCGATCTCGGTGCTCTCACGCAAACATGCCGCCAACAACCCCAAGGCCTGGTTCTATCGGCGGCCGATCACCCTCGAGGAACACCAAGACTCCCGGATGATCGCCGATCCGCTGCGGCTGCTGGACTGCTGTCAGGAAAGCGACGGCGGCCAAGCCATCGTCGTCGTCAGTACCGAGCGGGCTCGAGACCTGCCGCACCCCCCTGCGGTCATCACCGGAGCGGCTCAAGGGGTTGGGCCCCAACAGATTTCGATGAGCAGCTACTATCGCGAGGACATCGAGAAGATGCCCGAGGTGCAACTGGTCGCCGAACAGCTCTGGGCGCAGTCCGGGCTCGGCCCGGACCGCATCGACGCCGCCATCATCTACGACGCATTCACCCCGATGGTGCTGCTCCAACTCGAGGAGTACGGGTTCTGCGGCCGCGGTGAGGCCAAGGACTACGTTGCCGAGGGCAATCTGGAAATCGACGGGCGGCTACCGATCAACACCCACGGTGGCCAGCTCGGCGAGGGATACATCCACGGCGTCAACGGGATTGCCGAGGGGGTCCGGCTGATCCGCGGCACATCCACCAACCAGCCGGCTAAACGGGTCGACAATGTGCTGGTCACCGCGGGCTCACCCGTTCCGCACAGCGGCATCGTGTTGTCCTCGGACTATTAATTCACGCCATGATTGAGCCAACCCACGATCAGGAGGAACCGGTGACGTACCAGACACCCCTCGAGCGCATCACCTATGCCCGCGCCACCCACGGCGAGGACGAGATAGCCGCCGTCCTGGAGGTGCTGCGCAGCGGCCACCAGGGGCTGCGGATCGGCCGGAACGTCCGCGAAATGGAAACCCGCGTGCCGGAATTGAGCGGCAAGAAGTTCGGCGTGATGTGCAACTCCGGCTCGTCGGCGTTGTATCTGGCCGTCGAACTACTGGGGTTGGAGCCGGGATGTGAGGTCATCACCTCACCGCTGACGTTCTCGACCGACGTGGCGCCCATCGTGCGGGCCGGGTTGGTGCCGGTGTTCGTCGATGTCGCGCCGAACACCTACAACGTCGACGCCGCCCAGATCGAGGCCTTGGTCTCCGACAAGACCCGCGCCATCCTGATCCCCAACCTGGCCGGCAATGCCCCCGATTGGGATGCGATCCGTGCGGTCGCCGGCCGCCACGGGCTCAAGGTCATCGAGGACACTTGCGACGCGTTGGGTGCCACCTTGGGCGGAACCCCCACCGGGGCGCGCGCCGATATCAGCGCCACCAGTTTCGCGATGGCGCACATCATCACGTGTGCCGGCAATGGTGGCATGGTGATGGTCGATGACGAGGACAGCTGGGAGAAAGCCCTCCTGTTGCGCCGCTGGGGCCGCCGCAGCGAACCGCATCTCTTCGGCCGCGGCGGCGGACGGGTGTTCCGCGAGAACCTCGATGGGGTCCCCTACGATAACGACTTCATCTTCGACGTCCTGCCGTGGAACTTCGAGCCGTCGGAGTTGGGCGCCGCCTACGGCATCGTCCAACTCAACAAGTTGGCCGCCAACCACGCGCGCCGCAAGGAGATCTTCGCGCGCTACACGACTGCCTACGGCGCGTTCCCGGACTTCTTCACGACCCCGGTGCAGGCACCCGGCCTGGACACGGCGTGGCTGTGCTACCCCGTCATGGTCAATGCCGATGCCCCGTTCGACCGCGGCGACCTGCAGGAGTGGCTGGAGGCTGAGGGCATCGACACCCGCACGGTGTGGAGCGGGAACATCACCCGCCACCCGATGATGGACGGCGTGCGCCATCGTGTTCCCGCCGGCGGTCTGCCGGAGGCCGACGCGGTCTTCGCGCGAGGCATGACGCTGGGGATGAGCCATGGCCTGCGCGACGACGAGGTGGACCGGATCGCCGACGCCATCCACCGATTTGCCGGGAAGTACTGATGGGCCAACGATTCTCGGGCCAACGGGCACTCGTCACCGGGGCGAGCCGTGGGATCGGTGCCGCGATCGCACAGCGGCTGGCCGCCGGCGGTGCCGACGTCGCGATCGTCGCTCGCACCGCCGAGCGGCACGACCACCTGCCGGGGAGCCTGGCTGAGACACGCGAGCGACTCGCCGGGTACGGGACCACCGTGGCTACCGTGGTCGCCGATCTCACCGACGAGGATCAGCGCGCCACCATCGTCGCGGGCGCCGTCGAGCAGCTGGGCGGGCCCATCGACATCCTCGTCAACAATGCGGCCGCGGCAATCTATCAACCCGTCGTGGGATATGCGCGCAAACGGCGCCGGATCACTTACGAGGCCAACGTCTTTGCTCCCATGGATCTGGCCGATGCGGTCGTTCCCGCCATGCTGGATCGGGGTCGCGGGTTCATCGTCAACGTCTCCAGTTCGACCGCCTCGGTCTGGCCGGGTCCGCCGTTCACCCTGACGTCACCGGGCACCTCGACCGGAATGTATGGTTCGTCGAAGGCGGCGCTCGTCCGGTGGAGCAATGCGTTGGGCGTTGAGCTCTATGGGCGGGGCGTCCGGGTGAATGCGGTGCGTCCGAAGGTTGCGGTGCTCACCGAGGGGGCCCAAGCCCTCGTCGGTGAGACTATCCGCCCAGATCAGTTGGAATCGGTGGAGCAGATGGTGGAATCCGTTGTTGCCCTGTGTGATTGTGCGCCGGAGGTGACCGGCCAGGTGTTCGCGAGCCTGGACCTGATCGCGGCCTGGGGGCTTGATGTGCGTGGACTCGACGGACAGTCACTTGTGAAGCAGCCCAGCGCATGACCCCGGTGATCGTCGACGCGGTGCGCACGCCCTTCGGGCGGCGCAACGGCTGGCTGTCCACCCTGCACGCCACGGAGTTGATGGGTGCGGTGCAGAAGGCCGTGCTGCAGCGCACCGGGGTCGACGCGGATTTCGTCGACCAGGTGATCGGCGGCTGCGTGACCCCGCTCGGCGAGCAGTACGGCAACGTCGCCCGCAGCGCGTGGATGCACGCCGGACTGCCGTCGGCGAGCGGCGTGACCGCGATCGACGCCCAGTGCGGAACCGCGCTGCAGGCGGTGAATTTGGTGGCCGGGCAGATCGCCGCCGGGGCCGTCGATGTCGGCATCGCTTGCGGAGTGGAGGTCATGTCGCGGGTGTCGTTGACCGCGAAGAGTGGCTTCGGGTTGGGTTTCCCCCGTCCGGCGGACTGGCGGTTCGACATGCCCGATCAGTACACCGCCGCCGACCGCATCGCCGCACTGCGCGGGTTCTCCAGGGAGCGGCTCGACGAGTTCGGCCTGCGCTCACAGCAACTGGCCCACGAGGCCTGGGCGGCAGGCAAGTTCGACCGTCATGTGATCGCGCTCAGTGCGCCCACCGAACCCGATAGGGACGTCACCACGGTCGTGGGTCGCGACCAGGGTTTGCGGGATACCAGCCTGGAGGCGCTGGCCGGGCTACGACCCACCAAGGACGGTGGTTTGCACACCGCGGGGACGTCGTCGCAGGTCTCCGACGGTGCCTCGGCCGCGCTACTGATGTCCGCGCAGCGCGCCAAGGCCCTGGGTATCGCTCCTAGAGCGCGACTGCGAGCCCAATGCGTGGTGGGTGGCGACCCGGAATACATGCTCGATGGGCCGATCGACGGGGCCCAGCGCCTGCTGGAGCGAACCGGGTTGGGTGTGAGGGACTTCGATTTGTTCGAGGTCAACGAAGCATTCGCCGCCATCCCCATGTCGTTCGCGTCGGTGCTCGGCATCGACGACACCCTGCTCAACGTCAACGGCGGTGCCATCGCGCTCGGACATCCCGCCGGGGCCACCGGAATTCGGCTGCTGGCCAACGTGATCGACGAACTCGAACGCCGCGATGGCGAGCGGGCGATGATCGCGATCTGCGCCTCCGCCTCCACCACGTGCACCATCGTGGAGCGGCTATGAAACTGCCCGTTGCCTGCATCGGCCTGAGTCGCGAGCTGCACGGCCTCGCGGATTCGGTCGCGGCGTTCGCTGCTCGCAACGCGCCGATCGCGGACACCAGGGCCCGACTCGGCGACCTCGCCGCCGGCGCGCTACCGCTGAGCTGGAAATCATTGGTGGATAACGATTTCCACCGCGTCCACCTCGGTGAGGACGTCGGTGGGGCAGGGGCCGGGCTGGTGGAGCTCGCGGTCATTTGCGAGCAGCTGGGACGCACCCTGTTTCCGGGGCCCTTCCTGCCCACCGTGATGGCCAGCGCGGCGCTGGCGACAGTGCCAGACCACCCGGCGGCGTCGCGCCTGCTGAGCCGTTTCAGCGGCGGCGAGACCGGGGCCATCGTCAGCTCGCGGGGGATGAGCGTCGACAACGTCGGGGACCGGTGGAACATCAGCGGCACCACCGAAACCGCGCTCGGCCTGCCCGGCGCCGACATCGTCGTGATGCGCGCCCAGTCGTCCACCGGCCATGATGTGCTGATCCCGATACCCGTTCAGGCCGTGGCGGTATCGGTGACCGTCGAGGAACCCACCGATCTCACCCGCCCGGCAGGGCGCCTGACGGTAGACAACCTGGAAATCCCTGGCGATCACGTGATCCCGTGCAGCGCGTCGTCGGTGGAGCTCGTCGTCACCGCGCTGTTGGCCGCCGAGGCCGCCGGAGTGGCCCAATGGTGTGTACAGGCGTCCCTGGACCACATCACCCGCCGCGAACAGTTCGGTCGGGTGATCGGATCCTTCCAGGCTGTTCAGCACAAGGCGGCGATGATGCTGGTGCACGCCGAGGTGGCGCGCTCGGCCGCGTGGGACGCCGCTCGCGCGATCGGCGACGACCCCGCCCAACAACAATTGGCCGCCGATGCAGCCGCGGTGAGCTCCTTGCAGCTGGCTAGGGATATCGCCCTGGACGCGGTCCTGCTGCACGGCGGGATCGGCTACACCTGGGAGCACGACGCGCACCTCTATTGGCGCAAGGCCGTCAGCCTGGCCGGCGCCGCCGGCGCCCGGCAGCAGCGCGCCCACGCCCTCGGCGCGGCCGCGGTGAATAACCGGCGCAGTTATGATTTCGTCGATCCCACCGCGTTCGCCGACCTACGCCAACACGTCGGCGAGGTGCTCGACCGCGCCATGTCGATGAGCGAGCAGGACGCCCGCGTCGTCCTGGCGGACGCCGGTCTGGTCGCCCCCCACTATCCCGCGCCCTACGGCATCGGCGCCGGGCCGCAGGAACAGGTGGTCGTCGCCGAGGAGTTCCTCCGACGCGGGCTGCGCCAACCGACCACGGTGGTGGGCGAGTGGGTTTTGCCGACGCTGCTGCTGCACGGCAGCCCGGAGCAGCAGCAGCGATTCCTCTCCGCCACCTTGGACGGCCGAATCGTGTGGTGCCAGTTGTTCAGTGAGCCTGGCGCCGGATCGGATCTGGCCGGTTTGTCGACCTCGGCGCGCCGCGTCGCCGGCGGTTGGCAACTCAACGGTCAGAAGGTCTGGACGTCCAACGCGCACGTCGCCCACTGGGGCGCATGCCTGGCGCGAACCGACCCGCACGCGCCGAAACACCGAGGCATTTCCTACTTCCTGGTGAAGATGGAATCCCCTGGCGTCGAAGTACGGCCCATCAGGCAGGCCACCGGGCGCTCGGAGTTCAACGAGGTCTTCCTTACCGATGTGTTCGTGCCCGACGACTGCGTGGTCGGCGAGGTCAATGATGGGTGGAAGCTGGCCACGACGACGCTGGCCAACGAACGCCTCAAAATGGGCAACGATTTCGCGCACGGCTCGACGCGGCACCTGCGTCAGGCCATTGGCAACGGTGACGTGGTCGCCACGCCGGAGGAAGCCCTGCGGGTGCTCGGCGAATGCACCGCCCGGGAAATGGCCTTGGCCGCCATCGGATTACGTACCATCCTGGGGCGGCTGTCCGGGCTGGACACCGGCGCGGCGACCAGCGTGCAAAAGGTGTTCAACGCGCTCGCGCAGCGTCAGGGCAGCGTCGACACGCTGTCAGTCGTCGGCCCGGCCGGGTGCGTGAGCGCCACCTACACCGACTACGCCACCGACCACCTTGCCCTGCCCGCCTCCATGACCGGCGGCGGCACCGTGGAAATCCAGCTCAACGTCATCGCTCAACGACTACTCGGCCTACCCCGCTAACCTTCGAAACGGACATCGCTATGTATTTGGAATTGTCAGACCGATCAAAGGCGTTACGCACCGAACTGCGTGAGTATTTCGCGGCAATCATCAGCGAGCAGGATCAGCTCGACCTGGTGGACCAAACCGAAGGTGGACCCACGTTCTCCCGGATCCTGCGCCGGATGGGGGCCGACGGCTGGTTGGGCCTGGGCTGGCCCGAGCAGTTCGGTGGGCGTGGCGAAGATCCAGAAGCGCTCTTCGTGTTCTACGACGAGGCCGTCCGCGCCAACGCACCCCTTTCCCTGGTCACCCTGAACACCGTGGCGCCCGCGTTGATGAAGCACGGTACGGCCGCACAAAAGGAGTTCTTCCTCCCGCCAATCCTCGCCGGAGAATTGATCTTCGCGATCGGCTACAGCGAGCCCTCGGCCGGCACCGACCTCGCGGCGCTGAAGACCCGCGGCGACATCGACGGCGACGAGTTGGTGATCAACGGCAACAAGATCTTCACCAGCGCCGGGATCTATGCCGACTGGATTTGGCTGGCGGTCCGCACCGACCAGAATGCCCCGACGCATCAGGGGATCTCGGTGGTCCTCGTGCCGACGAGCTCACCGGGATTCTCGGTGACCGAGATCCACACCGTTGCCGGCATCAGCACCGCGGCAACCTATTACGACGATGTGCGCGTGCCCCTGTCCAATGTGGTCGGCGAAATCAACCGGGGTTGGGGGCTGATCACCAATCAGCTCAACCACGAACGCGTCGCACTGGCTGCGCGCTGCGGCATCGCGTACCACCTCTTCGCCCAGGTCCTGGGGTGGGCGCGCACCGAACCCCACGGTGGGGGAGTCGTCTACGACCAGCCGTGGGTCCGGCAGAAGATGGGCGAGCTCTACGCGTTGCTGTCCGCAACCGATCTGATGAACATGCGGCTGGTTGCCGACGTCGCCAACAACACCCTCGACGGCGGGGATTCTTCGGCGACCAAGGTCTTTGGCACCGAGGCCTCCGTCGTCGCCTACAACGCGATGCAGGAGGTGCTGGGAGCTGCGGGGCAGCTGCGGCACGGCTCGGTGGGTGCCGCCATTGACGGCAGGGTCGAAGCCCTCGGGCGGCGCGCCCAGAACAACACCTTCGGTGGCGGCACCAACGAAGTGATGCGCGAGATCGTCGCCGCCAAGAACCTCGGCATGACCCTGTCACCGCGGCGTCGCGAACCCGCGTCGCCGGCACGCCCCAACGCAACAGCACAAGGAGCCTGACGTGGATTTCGAACTCGATGAACCTGTTCGCGAGCTCGGGCAGCTGGCGAGCACGATCTTCGATGACCGCTCGGGCGTCGAACGTGTCAAGCACGTCGAGTCCACACTCGGCGGGCATGACGCCGAATTGTGGTCGACGCTCGCCGAAACCGGTGTGCTGGGGGCGGCGCTGCCCGAACAGGTCGGCGGCGCCGGGCTGGGCATGCTCGGTCTCGTCACCATCCTGGAGGCGCAGGGCCGTCGCGTGGCCCCCGTTCCGCTGTGGCCCGTCCTGGCCGGGGCGGCGCTACCCATCGCCGAGTTCGGCACTGCCGATCAACGGTCCCGGTGGCTGGACGGTGTGGTGGCCGGCACCACTCTGGTCGCCGGCGCCCCCGGAGCGTCGACGGTTCGGGGCACGCGACACCACGACCGGATCGTCCTCGATGGTCAGCTTCCGCTGGTGTTCGGCGGGGCGGTCGCCGACGCCATCGTGGTTCCGGTGCGCTGCGATGACGAGGAACTCGTCGCGATCGTGCCGACTGAACATCTCACCGTCACCCCGGTGCAGGTGATCAGCCGGGTCAGCGCGGCCGCGGTGACATTCGATGATGTCAGCCTGACCGAGGCCGACCTCCTCGGGGGTGGAAAGGACGTCGGCGCATGGATTCTCGGTCGCTGCCGGACGGCGATCGCGGGCCTGCAGGCAGGCATCTGCCATGAAGCGCTGGCGATGGCCGCGGCGTACACGAGTCAACGCATCCAGTTCGGCCGGCCGTTGTCCACCAACCAGGCCGTGGCCATGCGCGCCGCCGATGCCCATCTCGATACCGTCGCGATCCGGCTCAGCGCCCAACGGGCGGCCTGGTTGATGGATCGTGGCGACGAGCAGGCCGCCGTGAGCGCCGCGTTGGTGGCGAAGTGGTGGGCCTCCCACGGCGGCCTGCGCACCGTGCACGCCACCCAGCACCTGCACGGCGGAATGGGCGCCGATCTCGACTACCCGATCCACCGCTATTTCATCTGGGGGCGCGACGCGGCGTTCTCGCTCGGTGGCGCTGACGCGGTTGCCGCCGAACTCGGGGACCTGCTGCCGTCGGCGCCTGCCATCGGTGCACCGCTGTAGACGGTTCTCGGGTCGGTCATGAGTGAGGGGACCCGCGTTGTGCCTCTGATCCAGTCCACCTGCGGCACAGCTGTTGCGGGCTGTTCTCGCCCCGTGAGGGCCGTGTCGTCAACCGATCCAAGCACCTGTGGGCCAAGGCATCCGAGAGCCGAATTGGCATGCGCACCATATGCCTACATGGCCGCAGGCTGTCACCGGCACGCACGCCATGGTCGCCACATACGCGACTTTCCAGTCGACCACTATCGGTCAACCGTCACGCTGTGCGGTCCTTGGCTCGCTGGACCAGCGTGCAGATGGACAGCGTGAGCCGGTAGGAGGCAAGCAGATGCACCGGCGTCCCCCAAACGTCTTGTCGGAGTGAGAGTTGATTCATGGCCGCGTCCACTTATCTGGACATCGGCGTCCGTTTAGGGTTAGTGTGGTGCCATGACCGGAGCCGACCACAGTGGTGTCGTCAGGCAGCGTCGTCGGCGTCGGGATGCCGAACACAACTCGTCCGTGGTGATGCAGGCCGCACACGAACTGTTTGCAGAGCAAGGGATGTCGACGACCGTCGATCAAGTGGCGGCGCGTGCCGGAGTAGGCCGAGCGACGGTATACCGCTCGTTCCCGACACGCTCCAGCCTGGTGGAGGCGATGAGCGCCGAACGCATCGACTGGATGCTGGCCCGGCTACGCCGGGCGTTGGCCGCCCCGGACATCACCACGGAGTTTCCGGTCTTCGTGCATGAGGTGATGCTTCGTGTGCTCGGCGATCGGGTGCTGGGGGAGGTGGTGGCCCCGCCATTGGAGCCAGGCGCCAACCGCGAGTGGGAGATTGGGGAGCTGATGGCTGCACTGGTCGCACGCGGCCACGCCGCGGGCTGTATCAACGAAGAGATCAGCCACACCGACCTGGGATTGTTGCTGTCCGGACTGGTTCTAGCACTGGTCCACCGATGCGACATTGACCCCGACAGCTGGCACCGGGCGGCCGATCTCGTCGTGATGGCATGTGGGGAAAGCGAACTGAGACCATGAATTCCAGGATCGAGGACGGCCTTGCGGTACTACGGGAGATGATGCCCGAGCAGTTTGACGAGGGTGGCGCCCATCAGGTGGTGGCACGACAGTTCGCGGATGGGCTGCGAGAGCAGAGCCTGGAAAACGTTTTTGGTGGGCTATGGGCCCAGAGCGCAACGTAGCCGTCACAAGTAACTGCAGCTGAGAGTAGCAACATGCCATTGCCCGTCATCCCCCGCCCAGCCGTCATGGAGCTGGCCGATGGCAGCGTGATCGTCGCCGATGGAATGCCGGTCGTCGCGTTAGGGCCGATCCTCGGACCCGTCGCCCAGCGGTTCGCCGCGGATCTGCGGGCCGACACAGGGATCGAGCTCCCGGTCGTGACGGAAGGAATCGCCCCGGGCGGTCCGCCGGCGATCACGCTCGCGATAAGTGAGGGAGGGCTCGCCGGGCTCGCGCCGACCAGCGGGGTGCGCGCAGACGGCCGCTCGGTGACCGAAGATGCTGACGAGCGGCACGCCCTGGAGATCGACGCCGACGGCGTCCGCGTCTGGGGTGCCACGGCCGAAGCCGTCTTCCGTGGCACCACCACCCTGCGACAGCTTCTGGTCGCCCAACTCGAGGGTGGACGCGCAGAACTCCGGGGCGCGCGGATCGCCGACAGCCCCCGTTTCGCGTGGCGCGGGCTCTCACTCGATGTGGCCCGCACCTTCCACTCACCCGAGACCGTGCGGCGCGTGATCGATATGTGCTCGCTCTATAAGCTCAATGTCCTGCACCTGCATCTCACCGACGACCAGGGCTGGCGGGTGGAGGTCCCGAGCCGACCACTGCTGACCGAGGTCGGTGCACGGGGCGCGCTCGGTGATCGCCCCGGTGGCTTCTACCGTTTGCACGAGATCGCCGCACTGGTGGCCTACGCAGCCGAGCGGTTTGTCACGGTCGTGCCGGAGATCGACATGCCGGGCCACGCATCAGCGGCGTTCCACGCCTACCCCGAACTCGGCGGGCTCACACCGATGGGCTCGGGCCCGCTGGAAGCCGAGGGAATCGGCTCGCTGCCAGCGATCAGCAACCTGGATCCCGGTCGGCCTGAGGTGTGGGCGTTCGTCGAGGACGTGCTCGACGCAGTCATTTCTCAGTTCCCGGCCAGCGCCTACGTGCATATCGGCGGCGACGAGGCGTTCGGAATGCCAGACACGGCCCATGCGACGTTCGTCGAGAAGGTCATCGAGCTGGTGCGCGCTCGCGGACGCCTCGCGGTCGGGTGGCAGGAGATCGCGCGGGCCGCGATCGACGGCGATGTCCTCGTCCAGTACTGGATGGATCCTGCCGAGACGGAGAGCATCACGGGCAGCGAGGCGTTCCAGTCGGCCGTGCCGGCGGAGTTCCTACCGATCCTGCTCGAGGCACTCGCTAAATCGACCGAGGACGTGCCCAGGGCGCTGGAGCAGGGCGCGAAGTTGCTCATCTCGCCGACGAACCGCGTGTACCTCGACCGTCCCCACGCGGCACCCTCGGCCGACCCGGCACAGGAGGAGCGGCGTAGGCGCGTAGGGCTGCCGGTTTATCCGCCAGCATCGCTGAGGCAGGGCGTGGAGTGGGATCCGATCGACGCTGCCCTCGGCGTGGACAGCGACGAGCAGGTCGCCGGGGTCGAAGCCGCCGCGTGGGGCGAGACCGTGACCGATCGCGACGACCTCGAATTCCTCCTCATGCCGCGCCTCGCCGGGGTGGGAGAGAAGGCCTGGGCCATCAGTGGTGCCACCGACTGGGACGAGTTCGCACTCCGCCTGGCCCCACACGCCACGGCCTGGGATCGCCGCGGCTGGGAGTGGTTCCGCTCGCAAGAGCTTCCGGCCGCGGTCACTGCACGGCCCGTCTCCGGCTAGCCCGACCGGTCAGCCTGCCTTTGGCCCGGCCGACTTCCCCAGTCCACGCGCCATGAACTTTCCGACCATCGTGACAGCGCGGCGCCGCGACATGAGCCGGGTATTGAGCAAGGTGAAGAACCGGTTCGCGTGACCTGGCATCACCATGTGCTTGCGCCCGATCGCGCGCAGCGCTTCGGTGGCGGCGTCGTTGGGGTCGGCGATCTGCCACTGCGGGTACTTCGAGTACGCATCTCCGTGTGTCCTCATCAATCCCGCCGACATCACCAGCACATCGACACCGGTGCCGCGGGTCTCGAACCACAGCGCTTCACCGAAGAGGGATTGGAATGCCTTGTTCGCCGAGTACGAACCCGTGAACGGAGTGGGCAGCAGGCCGCTGCCCGACGACACGACGACGATCGCCCCCTTCCCCCGTGTGACCATGAGGTTCCCGAAGGGGTGGATAAGGTTGACGTAGGCCCGCGCGTTGATGTCGATCATCGCGTTGTGCACATCCAGCGACATGTCCAGGATCTTTGGCGTGTCCTGCGGGGTGAACATGTGATCGCAGATCAGCACGTCGACATCGATATCGCTGACTGCGTCCAGGATTTCCGGATACACCGACAGGTCGGCGAGATCGGCGGGAATCGCACGCACGTCGACGCCGTACCGCGAGCGCAGCTCGGCGGCCCTGGACTCAAGCTCGTCGGCCAGGACGTCGACCAGGACGAGATTGATCTTGCGGCTGGCGATCTGACGTGCAAAGGCGTAGCCGAGTCCAACCTCCCTCGCGCTGCCGGTGATCAGCGCCCATGAGCCGGCGTACTTGTCAAGCGGATGAGGCTTATTCACGAAACATGGCTCCCTCTTGAATGCCGATGGTGTGTGCCATTACACGCCCGAGGTGGTGCGCCGAGCAGGCTCAGTGCCGCCAGGTGGAACCCGTTCACCGGCCGGTGAGGTGGTCGCGGTGCTGGATACCCCGTTCTCCAGCACCACCGTGGCCTTGGCGAAGCCGTCGAAGAACATGGTCCAGATGGTGTCGGCGAGTGCGGGTGTTGAGTATCGCGGCCGAATGGGCCAGTGGGTGGTCGACCACAACGTGTCGCGCGCTGAGCGGTAGAAGATCTCGGCGGGCACATCGTCGCGGAATGAACCGTCGGCCACCCCCTGGTTCAGCGCCGTCATCCAGAATTCCCGGATCCCGCGGGATGCCTCGTCGACAGGCTCGAGCAGACCGCGTTCACGCAGATAGGCCCGGTCATTCTGGTAGATCGTCGTCGCGTGGGGGTGGCGGTCGATCACATCGAGGGTGGCGCCGATCAGTCCGCGCACCGCGCCCTTGGCGTCGGTGGCCTCCTCGACCGCGGCGCTGAAGGTGTGGTGCACGTCCTCCATGAAGGTCGCCAGGATCTCGGCGACGATCAGGTCCTTGGAGGCGAAGAAGTGATACAGGCTGCCTGAGAAGATGTTGGCTGCATCCCCGATGTCGCGGACGGTGGTGCTGGCCACGCCCTTACGCGCGAACAGCTCGGCAGCGACGGCAAGTATGTCGCTTCGTCGGGTGTGACGTCCACTCATGATCGCCCTCTCCGGCGGCCGCGGATTCGCGCAGCGAAGTTGCTGTATCAACCCGCTGACCCTACGTCCGCTCGGCACGTCCCAGCGTCGGGTTCCCACTGGGCGGCAGGCCCGCACTGCGGCCACCTGCCGATGTGATACTCAGTGGGCTCGGCGTCGCTCGGCGCCTAGCGACGTTTCATCCGGTTCAACGCGAAGGATCCCATGTCGGGTCATCCCCAGATATCACTGCAATTGCGAACTTTCACCGACGACGCCGACCACGACTGGTCGTCGACGCTGGCGCTGGGCCGGGCGATGGATGTCGCTGGCGTGGATCGGGTGGTGGTCTCGGACCATGTCGTGTTCGGGGAGAACCCCGACGCCTATGCCAATCCGGCTGTCGGGGGCATCGCCGGCGGTCGCCAGCCCACCGGACCCGACGGGCAATGGCTCGAACCCCTGACGGTGCTGACCGCGTTGGCCGCTACGACGACTCGGATCCGGCTGGGCACCGCGGTGCTGTTGGCTGCCTTGCGCCGACCGGCGGTGCTGGCCAAGCAGGTCTCTACGTTGGATGTGCTCTCGGGAGGGCGGCTTGACCTGGGTGTGGGAGTGGGGTGGCAACGCGAGGAGTACGAGGCGGCCGGCTTGCCGTTCGAGCGGCGGGGACGCCTGCTCGACCACACCTTGGAGGTGTGTCAGGCGCTGTGGGCCCAGCAGCAGGCGCACTACGACAGCCCGGAGTTGTCGTTTCAGGGAATCCACCTGATGCCCAAGCCGGTTCAGGCCGGCGGGGTGCCCATCTGGGTCAGTGGGACGGTGAACAACGCGGTCGCTCGGCGGTTGAGCCGATTCGGCCGCGGCTGGATCCCGTGGGGCCCGGCGCGCGACGATCTGGCGGGGGCCATCGCCACCATGAAGGACGCGATGGCCGGCTTCGGCGCCGATCCGACGGATTTGCAGGTGCAGGGCAATGCCACCACCATCAACCGCGCCGACGGTTCGGTGGACCTGAAGGCCACGGTCGCCTCCGCGGTGCCTCTGGTGGCCGCCGGGGTGAGCGATGTGCGGGTCACCCTGGCGTTGCCCGGCGACGAGCAGCACGCCGTCGACCTGCTGACCGAACTGGTAGTGGCATTCCGCGCGGCAACCCGTTGACCGGCCGTTCCGTCCAGCGGAAACGCGGTTGTGTGCGGACATGTCACGCGTAGAGTCCGCGGCCATGACCAGCGATAACTCCGAGGCCCCCAGTCGGTGCCACGCCGAGGCCGTCCCCCCAATCGAGGATTGGAACCGTCTGCTCGACGGCCGGGTCGTCGTCGTGACCGGCGGCGGTGACGGTATCGGCGGCGCCATCACGCGGCTGTTCGCCCAACACGGCGCCCGCGTCGAGGTTGCCGAGATCGACCCGGAGCGCGCCGCACGTATCGGCGCGGAGGTGGGCGCGGCCGGTGGCGTGATCGGTACCCATGTGCTCGACGTGACCGACGACGATGACGTCGCACGCTTGGCCGACGCCGTGTTGAACGCCCACGGCCGCGTCGACGTGTTGGTCAACAACGTGGGGGACTACCGCCCGCTGGTGCCGTTCGAACGATCGACTGCGCAGTCGTGGCAGCAGATGTACGACATCAACCTGCGCCACATCTTCGCGGTTACGAGGGCATTCCTGCCAGCGATGATCGACAGTCGCCGCGGCAGCATCGTCAACGTGCATTCGGTGGAGGGCATGCGCGGCTACCCCAAGGACCCGGTGTACGGAGCCATGAAGGCCGCCGCCGCGCATTTCACCACGTGCCTGGCGGTGGATGTGGGGCGCTACGGCATTCGGGTGAACGGCATCGGCAGCGATCTAACCCAGACCCCCCAGGTCGATTACCTCACCGGTTATGAAGACGCCGAACATCTTTGGGCGTCATGGGCGCCGGTGGGCCGGCTGGGCTGGCCCGAGGACCAGGCCAGGGTCGCGTTGTTTCTGGCCTCCGATCAGTCCGCTTACGTCACCGGACACAACGTGCCCGTCGACGGCGGCACCAAGGCCGGCGGGGGTTGGTTGTTCTCGCCGCGGGAGGGCCGTTTCGTCAACCGATCGAGGAACCTGTGAGGCGCACTTTCGTGCGCGAATCGTCCTAGTACCGCTGGAGGCTCCTGACCTCGGCTACGAGGATGGAGTCATGCCGAAGCAACAGTCGCCAGGTAAGCCGACGACGCGCAGGTGCACATCCGATGAGAAGGCGTCTGTAGTGCGGATGGTACGGGCCCTGCGGGCAGGGTTGGCGACCGATCACGGGACGGTGCAGCGGGTCGCCTGTCAACTCGGGTATGGGATCGAGTGGGTCCGTTCCTGGGTTCGCCAGGCTGACGTCGACGACGGCCGTGCTCCCGGGTGTCGACCACGGAGTCACAACGGATCCAGGATCTCGAGCAGGAGAACCGAGAACTCAAGCGTGCCAACGGGATTCTGAAGCCAGCAGCGAGTTTCTTCGGGGCGGAGCTTGACCGCCAACACAAGAAGTCGTCGCCTCTATCGATGGCCAGTCGTGTCTCGCATGCGGACCACGGTAGTCCTCGATGCGATCGAGATGGCCCGCTGGTCGCGGGGAAACATGTTGGGCGGCTTGCGATGTCACTCCGATGCCGGATCGCAGCTCACGTCCCTCCGCTACGGCGAGCCGCTCGCCGAGATCGGCGCGGTGCCTTCCATCGGGACTGTCGGGGACTGCGACAATGCCCTGGCCGAGACCGTCGAGCTGGCCACCCTTGGCTGGGTGCACTGGCACAACACCCCGAGGCAATGCATATGGGCTCGTTGGAATTCAGCGAGGCGGAGCGTGAACGCATCTGCGGGGTGTGACGTGCTGTTCCGACAGTCCTCGACATGTACCTCGATAGACCGGCGGTGCTGACCCCATTCGTCGATGAGACCGAGGCCGATCATCGCCAACCACGGTGTCGATGAGCATGCTTTGCTGGACCTGCTTTTCGGGGCAAGCGCACCTCTTGGGAACTCACCCTTTGACCTGCCCAGGTCCCACGCCGCGGTGACAGCCAGCCGATCAGACGTGCCGTTCGATACTGCCGACCCGGTGTTCACCTTCGGCCACGGACTGCGATACGGACCGCAGTTCTAGGCTGTTGGGTCCGGTGTGCAGCACCCTGTTAGCGAGCTCAGATTCTCTCGATAATCGTCGCGCTGGACAGTGCGCCGCCCGCGCACATCGTGACCAGCGCGGTGCTCTTGTCGGTGCGCTCCATCTCGTGCAACGCCGTCGTCAGCAGACGCGCACCCGTGCTGCCCACCGCGTGCCCGAGAGCGATGGCGCCGCCGTTGACGTTGACTCGCGACATGTCAGCTTGGTATTCCTGCGCCCACGACAGCACCACCGATGCGAACGCCTCATTTATTTCAATCAAGTCGATGTCGCCGATTTTCATACCGGCCCGGTCAAGCACCCGGGCAGTAGCCTGCACCGGACCGTCGAGAAGGTAGTAGGTTTCCGCGCCGACCAGCGCTTGACTGACGATGCGAGCTCGCGGCCGCAGCCCTAGTGCCCCTGCCTTTGCCTCGTCCATGAGCAGAACGGCCGCCGCGCCGTCAGAGATCTGTGACGCCGTGCCCGCCGTGTGGATGCCGCCCTCAACGATTGGCTTCAGCGCCGCCAAACCTTCAAGCGTGGTCTCACGCAGCCCCTGATCGCGGTCGACTAAAAGTCTTTCGGTACTGCTGGGCAATTTGTTCTCGTCGATCGCCGGCGCGTCGATGGGGGAGATCTCCCGATCGAACCGGCGCTCGTCCCAGGCGCGCTTAGCTCGTTGCTGGGAAACAAATCCGAAGTGATCGACCTCCTCACGGGTAAGGCCGCGTCGCCGCGCAATTCGTTCGGCGCCGTCGAACTGGTTGGGTAGATCGATGTCCCATGACGACGCGCGTATCAAGGAACGGTCGTGACCGGCGTTGAGACCCAGCGGGACTCGGCTCATGGCCTCGACACCACAGCCGATTCCGACGTCGATGGCATTGCTGGCGATCAACCCTGCCACAAGATGGTTAGCTTGCTGAGCGCTACCGCATTGACAGTCAACCGTAGTAGCCCCTACCTGTTCCGGCAGCCCCGCAGTCAGCCAGGCCACTCGGGTGATGTTATTGGACTGCTCTCCGAACTGGGTGACACACCCGCCGATGACTTCATCCACCTCGGTGGGATCGATCCCGGCCTTCTCCACGAGCGCTTTCTGCACTGCGCCAAGCAATTCGGTGGCGTGCAGTGCAGAGAGCCAGCCGTTGCGCTTGCCCATGGGGCTGCGGGTGGCCTCAACGATGACAGGGTTGCCCATGATCGGTTCCTCACTCCTCGGATTCGGGTGCTCTGTTAACTCAGGTGCTCGGCATGGTGCTGCATCAGGTCGGCCCGTCGGTCGGCGAGCGAATCCCTATAGCAGAGTGGTTGGATTGCCGGAGTGTTCACGCAGTTGCAGTGATCATTACGATCGTCATCGTCGGCCAATGTCAACCGGCGGCTCGCCGCGGCGACGAGAAGAGCGGATCCGCAGACTCCCGAAGATGACTCTCCGAGAAGGAAAGTCACGGCGGCGGCAACATCGGTTGCGCTTGGTCCGACGCGATGCCCCTCGTCGACCGCAGTGAGCGGGTGGCAAGCGGCTCGGTTGCCCACAGTGACGGAGTTAATCTGCCACCGCGCGGCGGCCTGTTGGCTGGCCGTTGCGCGAACCGGCATCTGAACACCACGTTGAGCCGTCCGGTAGGCGCAACCTGCGTCGGGGAATCGGTCAGGGTGAACGAACGGTAGGTCCAGGAGTTCGCTAGGCGGAACGTGTCCAAGCGCAGCCTCATCATCGGCATTGATGCCAGCTTGATAGGCCTTCGCGCACGCGAGCGCCACGAGAGATCCCCCCGGCGAGAGCCGAGGCGCACAGCGATCGATGCATAGTGCTGCACCGCAAGACGTGCCGTGCAGGACATCCTGTACTGCCACGGAAGCGGGCACGGCAGAGGCATAGACGGCCGAACGTAATTGCCCCAACCGGACGGCAACTGAAGCAAGATGCTCGAAGGATCCGGCGTCGATCCGATCGACTAGAAAGGCCTCCACGGTGTGACCGAGATCGGTTAGTGTCGCGACGGATTCGTTCAACCGAACCGCGTCCGAGTCAGCCAGCGAAACATGCCCAGTTTCGTGCGATGCAGCCACGATGGCTCTATCCAGAGCGCCAGCACCCAAAACGAGCGTCACACCTCGGGCATTCCACGTTCGGAAAACTGATTGAAATCCGCCAAATTCCATGTGCAACATCACCTTGTTGAGATCAGATCGCTCTACCTGCCGCGTCCATACCCGTTCACTGTGGATCGCAGTCAGTTAGTGCTTGGCCGGCTCAACATTGAAGCTCGGACCAACTTGACTGATGCTAGCGGCCTCACTCTGAGTAGTCGGTGCTGTTCTCACTGGCTGAAACGTTGGTCGTCGAGGAACGGACAGAAACCTCCGTACGGCGCTTAGCTCAAGCCGACCGCACCGGCTCACCACTGCGTGTCGTCGGCTCGCGCTTCACCGGGTTGACCACAACCGTCGATATCGCCGGTGCCGTCATGGAGCCGCTGATATCAGCCTGCGCGGCAACGGGTTCCACAGCCTTGGTCGGTGCGCCAGTGCAGTCCTACGGACGTCGCTACGTTGCGACCGTTTTGGTCGACGCCAACGGGCCTATCGTCGTCTACCGCAAGACCCACCTCGGCGCTGACGAGAAGGGATCGTTCTGGTCGGGCCCGGGGCCGCACGCGATCTGCCTCGACGGGTGGCGCATCGGTCTGGGGATATGTCGCGATACCGGGATCGGCAAAAACCTAAGCGGCACAGCGCAACTGGGCGTGGACCTCTACGCCTGGGGCGTAGTTCACCACGATTGGGAGCTCGTCGAACAGGAGCGCCGCGCCCGACACATCGCTGCGATCTGCCGTGCACCGGTGGCCATGGCCAGCTTCGCCGGCTCGACCGGGGAAGGCTTCCTCACCACCGCCGGCCATTCGGCGATCTGGTCAGCAACCTCAACACTCATCGCTCGGGCCGGCAATGGGCCCGCTGAGATCGCCTCCGCCACGCTCCCACGCGTCCCATCCTTACCAACGGAAGAACTCTCCCGACACGCCGGGGCGGATCAGTCGGGCAGTTGGCCGAAATGGCGCGGGGGAGCCGAGGGCAGAGACAGCGGAGACCCGGTGTCACCGCACTCGCTCGTCACACCCCAGGACAAGTCCAATGTCCACTGCTCCCAGTACTCCTTCGACCTAGTGCCACCTAGTGGCCCCCGCCAATACACAGATCGCGCGCCGCGGGACATTCCGTGAGGACGGGTCCACCACCTCGGATTCGACTCTATGACAAAGAGTCTTGATTCTTAAGGGACATACTGGGATCTGTCCACTGTCAGCCCTGCCAGCTACCGTTCTGCGCATTGGCCGGTGTGCAGCCGGTCGGCCATCGGCATTGACTCTGTGTTCGAGCAGATGATCGCGTCGACCGGCGGTGTGTTCTTGGGTTGCGCCGCGCGCGACGGCCGGGACTGGTGCGCCGCCTTCGGCTGGTCAAGTAGCGCGCGCTCGGCCCGGTCGTTGAATTCTGCGTCCGTCAGCTTCGAGGTTCGTCGTGACGCTCGGTCAGATGCGCGCTCATGGTCGTGCGCAGGTCGATGAGGAGATCCTCGAAGCTGCTGAGCAACTCGGGTGTGTAGCGCGACATTGCCTGGTCGAGCTGGTGGGCCAGCGCCGCGAAGAACTCGTCCGCGCGGCTGTGGACCTGCGAACTGCTGCGCAGCGTCACCACCCGCCGGTCGGCACTCTCCCGACTGCGCACGACGTGTCCCGCTTCTTCGAGACGGTTGAGTAGCGACGTTGTGGCGCCCGATGTGAGGCCAATGCGGCTCGCCAGGCGTGCAGGCGAGAGCGGGACACCACGCTCCTCGCCATACACGATCTCCAGCAATGCCTCTGTGTCCGTGGAGTACAACCCGAGCCAGCTCCCGAATAGGCGGCTGAACTGGTTGAAGTTCGAACCGTAGATCCTGAGTTCTTCCATCAGGCGAGCGTGTTGCTCGGCGATGCCCGTGGTGGCCGGATAGTCCATGGCTGTCGATCACCTGCCTTCTTCATGGTCGCGCCGCGATCGTCGCGCGACCTTCACAACCTATCGCCTACCAGCATCCGTCTATATGACGAAGCTACTCGATTAGAAAGGGATTACCCTGTCGGCAACTCGAAGAACGCGCGAGGAGCTTCATGACCGACGAAATCCCCGATACCGCGGCGATCAACGCGTTCAACAAGACCGTCATCGACGAGTTCCGTACCAACGGCGGCAAGGTTGGCGGTCCATTCGCAGGCCAAGACCTGCTCCTGCTCACCACGACGGGCGCCAAGACCGGTCAGCCTCGGTTGGTTCCGCTGTCCTATCTGGTCATTGACTAGACGATGCTGCTCATTGGCTCCCTCGCCGGCGCCGATTATGACCCGGCGTGGGTGCACAACCTGCGGGCCACCCCGCGAGCACACATCGACCTTGGGACGGATTCCTACGAGGTCGTGACACGCGAGCTGCCACCGGCAGAACGGGACGCGGCCTTCCCGAAGGTCGCCGCCATGGAGCCTACCTATGCCGGCTACCAGGAGAAGACCACCCGGCCGATCCCGCTCTTCGAGGTACATCGGGCCTGATCGCCACGAATCGCCACCTCGGTCAGCCGACCAAGCAACTGCCGCGCCAAAGCGCCTGAGTCCGCCTCATCCTCGGCGATGATGTCCCACGCACGTCGGCCTTGGGCCCGGCTGTGTCCGGTCGTCACACACGGGCTTTCTGGGCCGGACCCCGAACGCTTCATGACAGCGTTCTTCATCCGTGGCCGCCCGACGTCAACGGATGAAGAACGGGCTCCCTGCCCAGGAACGCGACACCGACGCTGGGAATCGAAGCGACACCAGATGCGCCCGGCGACAGTCCTCGCTTGGCGGGCTGCATTGACAAACCCCCATTCACGGCGTGTACCTTCATTATCAAATCACTATTTACTGGAGGTATATCCGTGCGCATCTCGACGACTAACCGGCGATGGCTGGGCCTGATCGCGATCGCGCTCGGGGTGGCGCTCATCGTGGTCGACACCACCATCGTGAACGTGATCGTGCCGTCGATCATCGATGACTTGAAGGTCACCTCCGTTCAGTCGCAGTGGATTCAGGAGTCCTATGCGATCGTGTTAGCAGCGCTGCTGCTGTTGGTTGGGCGTGTCGCCGACATCCTCGGGGCACGACGGGTCTTCCTGACCGGTGTGGTGGTATTCGGCGCGTCGAGCCTGCTGGCCGGCCTGGCGTCGACCGGCGACCTGCTGATCGTGGCGCGCTTCGCCCAAGGCGCGGGCGCGGCGATGATCCTGCCCACCTCGCTGTCACTGCTGAACGCCTCCTTCACCGGTAAGGCCCGCGGACAGGCCTTCGCCGTCTGGGGATCGACCATTGGCGCCGCCGCCGCACTCGGACCCCTGCTGGGGGGCTGGCTCTCCGAACACGTGTCGTGGCGGTGGGCGTTCGGCATCAACATTCCGCTGGCGTGTCTCATCTTCGCCGCGTCGCTGGTCTTCCTGGACCGCTCACCCAAGGTCCTAGGACGGGTCGACGTCCTCGGTGCCGTGTTGTCGGTGTTGGGCCTGGGGTTGCTTGCGTTTGGCCTTATCGAGGGCCGAACCTACGGGTGGCTGCAGGTGAAGGAACCCCTGACCATGTTCGGTCTGAACTGGTCAGGGGGTCTTTCGCCGGTCGCGGTGGCGCTAATTCTCGCCGTCGCAGCGCTGGTGGGCTTCGCCGTGCGCCAAACGGTGTTGACCCGAAGCTCTGACCCGGATCGAGCGTTGATGGACGTGCGGCTGTTCTCCATCGGCTCGTTCCGCAACGGCAACATCGCCACCCTGATCATCGGCGTGGGCGAGTTCGGCATCGTCGCCGTGCTACCGCTGTGGCTGCAGTTCACTCTGGATTACAGCGCCGTGCAAGCCGGTCTGGCCCTAGTGCCGATCGCCATCGGAAGCTTCGTCGCCAGCGGTGCCAGTTTCGCGCTGGCCGCCAAGGCCTCCCCGCTGGACCTGGTGCGGCTGGGGCTGCTGCTGGAAGCAATAGGTCTGGCTGGCTTGGCCTTCGTCGCCGCCGTGGATGCTCCGTGGTGGCACCTGGCGGGCGTGCTGTTCTGCTACGGAATCGGTGTCGGATTCGCGACCGCCCAGGTCACCAACGTCGTTCTCAACGACGTGCCCGAGCAGAGCTCGGGCCAAGCGTCCGGCATCCAAAGCGCATTCCGCCAACTGGGCTCCGCCCTCGGCATCGCCGTTCTGACCACCACGTTCTTCAGTACACTCAGCGCGACATTGAAGACCGCGCTCACCGCCCGGGGCACCCCGCCGCAGCCAGCCGATGACCTCACCCACGCCGTCACCGACAGCGCCGGAGCAGCAATTCAAGGGCTCACCGCGCAACCGCAGACACTGTTCGTCGCCGACGCCGCACGGGATGCGATGACCCACAGCATCACTCTTTGCGGCTACATCGCCGCAGGCGTCATCGTGCTCGGACTCATCGCCACGACCTTCATCCGCAGCCAGCCCTCCGCATCAGCATCAGCCCTCGACCACGATCCCGCGCTCGAGCCGACGGACGGACGCCACCGCCAGCCGTAATCCCAACAACAGGCCTTCGCGCCCCCGGACAAGAGCTACACCCCACCGCCCTGGGCATCCGAGGCTCCAACCCCAGACATCAATGACCTTAGGGACTGTCCGAGGGTGGCCACGATGTGGGTGAGCATGCCGCGCACCCCGATGGTGGGGTTGGCCAGGTAGATGATGACGTGCCGCGCTGGGTCCAGGGCGGTGGCTGCGGCGCGGATCGCGACGGTTTTCCCGACAGGGCACGTCACCCTTGCGAGGAGGCCTATGCCACCGGTCCTCGACGCCTGCGCGTTGTCCGCGAGTCGTCTTCACGGCATAACGCGCTGCGGACCGAGTGCGGACTAGCAGATTTCAGCTAACTTATCAGTAATACTAGGTACCACTATCTAGCTGGTAAAAGTTGCGCCCCCGGCAGGAATCGAACCTGCGACCTAGGGATTAGAAGGCCCTTGCTCTATCCGACTGAGCTACGGAGGCAGCGCGTGCATAGTCTAGCGGGGCTGGTTTGCCACAAGGGGCGCGTGTAGCTCTCTGTGAATTGGAATCTTGATGAGCACAGATCCAGGCGAGCGTTCAATAGGCCCCGAAACGGGCCTGTAGCGACTTCTGTAAACGCTGTGCTTCCTTGAGCCTTTCGCGCAGCCGCAACACGGGTTCGGGCGTGCGCTCGGCACCCCAGCCCGCGTCGAGCCGGTTGGACCAGCGGCGCTCAGCAACCGCGATCAAGTCCTCGAGGTCCTCGATTTCGGCCTGCATCAACTCGCCGAACAGCCTCGCCTGAGCTGCATCGTTGGGGTGAAATCCCTGCCCTGTCGTCTTGCGCGGGAATCGCCGGCTCAACGGCACGGCCGTGTGCGTGATGTACGTCGGCTCGGCGCGGGCGGTCAGGGCACCGGCGGAGGCGGGGTACGGCTCTTCGAGAAGCATCGTCAAATCATCTATGGAAATTGCCCGACGTTTCCTGCGAGTCAAGTTGGCAGCCAATCCGCCGCCACCTGTTGTTCACTTTGCCGGCGACACGCTGCCCGGTTGAGCCGCCAGGGAGGTTTTGCCGATTATCTTGACCTCTGGCCTGCGTGAACATCTTCGCGCGCTGTCAGATCCTGAGGATTCCTCAGGTTCGGCCGGAGTTGAGTTAGGGTGTGACGACTGGCACACGCCTGGTCCACGCGCCACTCCGGTGCCGAAGACAGAGGTGTTAGGCAAGCTAAGGACAAGGGAGTCTTCAGCTATGAGCAGCCCGATCGAGCAGGTCACCGCGCGCTGTACGCGGGCGTTCCATACCGGTTCCCTGTTGCTGCGCGGGTCGCCGGCGGCCGCAGGCTGGGTTCTGGGCTGGCTCTCCGCTGAATTCGCCCCACACGTCCTTACCGGCCACGCGCTCTCGGCTGTGCCCTCACCGCTGGAGAAGATCGCCTCCGCCTGGGCCGTCCAGCGTGCCGACACCGTGCTCGACTCCGCTCTGAAAGAAACATTCGGCGAGAACTACACCGCGGCGGTACGTCAACCGCTTGAGGAGTACGCCGCCCGGCGGCCCAACCTGGCCGGCGTTGTCGCCGCCATGCGACACCGTGGCCGGTACGCCAAGAAGACCAGAAACATCTCCTACGGACCTGGCGGCCGCAATCACCTGCTCGACATCTGGCGCCGCCCCGACCTGCCGCAGGGATATCGCGCACCGGTCCTGATCCACGTACCCGGCGGCGGCTGGTCGGTCAACGACAAACGGGGACAGGGCTATCCGTTGATGACCCGGATGTCCGAGCTGGGCTGGATCTGCGTCTCGATCAACTACAGCCGCAGCCCACGCAACGCGTTCCCAGCGCACATCATCGACGTCAAACGGGCCATCGCCTGGGTGCGCGAGAACATCGCCGAGTACGGCGGCGACCCGGAATTCATCGCCATCACCGGTGGCTCGGCTGGCGGGCACCTGTCTTCACTGGCCGCGCTGACCGCGGGGGACCCGACACTGCAGCCGGGCTTCGAGGATGCCGACACCAGCGTGCAGGCCGCCGCGCCGTACTACGGCGTGTATGACCTGACCAACTCCGACAACATGCACCCGCTGATGATGCCCCTGCTTGAACGTGTCGTCGTGCAACGCCGCCTGGCTGACGACCCCAAGCTGTACCGGGACGCCTCGCCCATGCACCGCATCCACCGCAACGCTCCGCCGTTCTTCGTGCTGCACGGTGAAAACGACGCCGTCATTCCGAGCTCGCAGGCGCGCGCCTTCACCGACGCGTTACGAAAGTCCGTTCCCCGCACGGTTTCCTATGCCGAACTGCCCAACGCCCACCATGCCTTCGACACCATCGCCACCCTGCGCTGCCAGCTCGCGGCCGAGGCCGTCGCGAGCTTCCTGGGCATCGTTTACGGCCGGCACGTCGCGGCGGGCAAGCGCAGCAGAAGGGTCGCGGTCGGCTCGGCGAGCTGACGCTTACGTGACCGTCATCAGGTAGTCGGCGCTACCGCGGTAGACAATCGTCGACGGACTCGGGGTCACGGCGGCGTTGACGATCGCGGTGGCGAATTCCTCGGCCGGAACGATGCTCGTCCCGTCGCCGGATACCACCGTCAGGTGGATTCCCGCATGGTCGAACGCGGAACGCATTGCGTAGAGCGCAGTTTCACCCGCTCGCTTGCTGGCCGCAACGCCCGCATATCCCTTCGGCACCGCCTTGTTCGGGTAGAAGTGGGCCTGGTGGCTGGTAACGAACACCATCCGGGCACCCGCCGGCATCAGCGGCATCGCCAGCGACGCGAGTTGGCGCTGGGCATCGCCATTGCGTCGCATCTCAAGGCCGCCCGATGCGTTGAGAATCAACGCATCCAGCCTTCCGAAGTGGCTCGTGACGTATTGCATCATCGCCGCGACCTCAACTTCGTCGGAGATGTCCGCGGCCAGCGCGGTGGCATCGCCCCCGGCGCTGCGGATCGCGTCGATGACCGTGTTGGCGTGGTCCACCTTTTCGCGGTAGTTCACGATGACGTGGGTCTCGGGGGAGGCGAGCTGGCGCGCGACCTCGGCTCCGATGCCTCTCGATGCGCCCGTGATCAAGACGACGCGTGCAGGATGCTGCATGGCGGGTTCCTTCCGTTGCTGCGGCGATACCCACGCTACACGAACTTTAAGAAAAATAAGGTCAACATAAGATAACGCTAAACGATGGTCGGGCACCGACGCGTGCTGACAGCGATTGGTCGCACCGGCGAATTGTCGCCCGCGCCAGATCTGCGCTAAACCGCTGCCGCACGATGCGCCAGGTGGTCACGTCATACAGACATTGGCGAACAACAGCACGGGCCATGACGCGATCGAGCCGAGGAACGACACGACCAGATCGGCACCGTGCAACTGATGTGGGTGCTCGGTGTGCGTCGACGACCACACCAGGCCAACCGCGAGATACGGCACGCCGAGCAGCAACCCGATGCCGATTAACTCGGCGGTACTCAGCTGATAGCTGAGTACTTGTCGAAGCTTCGTCAGCAGCATTGAGGTCCCCTACCGCCCTGCGTGAGGCCAATCGTAAGCACCACGGCCCCCGCCGAGAACGATTTGTGGGCCTTCTTCCACCCTGAGGCGATGCCCGTCCGACTGCGGAAGGCGGCGTGGAACCCGCTGAAGTCGGGCAGCGGAATCGATTGCCGCTGCCAAACCTGACGCTTCGAGGGTTGTACACGCTGCCTGGTATCCACAAGTCGCTTTGCCGGCTCGGTCCGTTGGTGCCGGCCGAGCCGTCTCACAATCGAGACCCGTCATCCCTGCCCGCCGACTAGCGTGGTCGGGGTGAGCGGACCTGTCGACGAACTCGGTGCCCTGGATATGCTGCTGCATCGCGGGGAGGCCAATCCGCGGACGCGCTCGGGCATCATGGCCCTCGAGATCCTCGATCGCACACCGGACTGGAACCGGTTCCGGACGGGTTTTGAGAATGCTTCGCGCAAAGTGCTGCGCCTGCGCCAACGGGTCGTCGTACCGACCCTGCCGACCGCGGCGCCGCGGTGGGTGGTGGACCCCGACTTCAACCTCGACTTCCACGTCCGACGCGTGCGGGTACCGGAGCCCGGCACCCTGCGCGAGGTCCTCGATCTGGCCGAGGTGAGCCTGCAGTCGCCGCTCGATATCTCGCGACCGCTGTGGACCGTCACCCTCGTCGAAGGTCTTGAGGGCGGGAAAGCCGCCACCCTGCTGCACCTGAGCCACGCGGTGACCGACGGTGTCGGCGCGACCGCGATGTTCGCCGAGATCTACGACCTCGAACGTGAACCGGCCCCCAGGCCCGCGCCACCGATGCCGGTGCCGCAGGACCTGACGCCCAACGACCTGATGCGCGAAGGGTTCAACCAGCTGCCCGGTGCGATCGTCAGTGGGTTGTTCGGCGCTGTCTCGGGCGGGTTGTCGGTGATCGGACGAGCCGTGCGCAGCCCGGGCACCGCGGTGTGGGACGTCGTCGACTATGCCCGTTCGGGGCGCCGCGTCGTGAGCCGCGCCGCCGAACCGTCCCCGCTGCTGCGGCGTCGCAGCCTGTCGTCGCGCAGTGTGGCCATCGAGATGCGTCTGAGCGATCTGCGCGCCGCCGCTCACGCTGCGGGCGGCTCGATCAACGACGCCTACCTGGCCGGGTTATGCGGGGCGCTGCGGCGCTACCACGAGGCGCTCGGCGTCCCGATCAACAGCCTGCCGATGGCGGTGCCGGTGAGCCTGCGCGCTGAGGCCGACCCGGCCGGCGGCAACCGGTTCGCCGGGGTCAACCTTGCCGCGCCGATCGCCGTCGCCGACCCGGCCGTGCGCATCCAGAAGATCCGCAAACAGATGACCTCACGGCGGGAGGAAGCTGCCATCGATCTGATGGGGGCCATCGCGCCGGTGGTCGGGCTGCTGCCCGATGCTGTTCTCGAGGCGATGACCGGATCGGTCATCATCTCCGATGTGCAGGCCAGCAATGTGCCCGTCTATGCCGGAGATACCTACATCGCCGGGGCGAAGGTGTTGCGGCAGTTCGGAATCGGCCCGCTACCCGGCGTGGCGATGATGGTCGTGCTGGTGTCTCGCGGCGGCTTCGCGACGGTGACCGCTCGCTACGACCGGGCGTCGATCACCGACGAGGACCTGTTCGCGCGGTGTCTGCGTGCGGGTTTCGACGAAGTGCTGGCGCTGGCCGGTGATCCGCCGCCGCGCGTGGTGCCCTCGTCATTCCCCGACCAGGTCGACAACTCCGCCCAACCTTCCACGAACGGATCGGTGTCCTTCTGATGAGTGACAAGGAGATGCGGTTGCCCGGATCGGTCGCCGAGGTGATGGCCAGCCCAGCAGGGCCGCAGATCGGCGCATTCTTCGATCTGGACGGCACGCTGGTGGCCGGCTTCACCGCCGTCATCCTCACCCAAGAGCGTCTCCGCAGCCGCGATATAGGCATCGGTGAGCTGATCACGATGATCGCCGCCGGTCTCAACCATCAGCTCGGCCGACTCGAGTTCGAAGCGCTGATCACCAAGGCGTCACAAGCGTTGCGCGGGCGGCAGTTGAGCGATCTGCACGAGATCGGCGAGCGGCTGTTCGTGCAGAAGATCGAGAAGCGGATCTACCCCGAGATGCGTGAGCTGGTGCATGCGCACATAGAACGTGGGCACACCGTGGTGCTCAGCTCATCGGCCTTGACTCTTCAGGTCGAACCGGTAGCGAGGTTCTTGGGGATCGAGAACACCCTGACTAACCGGTTCGAGGTGGACGAGCACGACGTGCTGACCGGCGAGGTCGTCCGGCCGATCCTGTGGGGCCCGGGCAAGGCGAACGCCGTGCAGAAGTTCGCCGCCGACAACGACATTGACCTCAAAAAATCCTACTTCTACGCCGACGGCGACGAGGACGTTGCGCTGATGTATCTGGTCGGCAACCCGCGGCCCACCAACCCCGAAGGCAAGATGGCCACGGTGGCCCGCCGTCGCGGCTGGCCCATTCTGCAGTTCCACAGCCGCGGCGGCGGTGGCGTGATGGGTCAGGTTCGCACTCTGCTCGGGGTCGGTGCGTTAGTACCTGCGGCAACCGGTGCGATCTGGTGGGGCGCGTTGACCCGCAGCCGTCGGCGTGGCCTGAACTTCTTCACTACCGCGTTCCCGAACCTGCTACTGCTCGCAAATGGCGTGCGGGTCAACGTTCTTGGCCGCGAAAACCTCACCAAGCAGCGGCCGGCAGTGTTCATCTTCAACCACCGCAATAACGCCGACCCCGTCATCACGGCGTCGCTCCTGCGGGACAACTGGACCGGCGTCGGCAAGAAGGAATTGCAGAGCGACCCGGTCGTCGGCACGCTGGGCAAGCTCGTCGACACCGTGTTCATCGACCGCGACGACCCCAAGGCCGCTGTCGAAACCATGCACCAGGTCGAGGAAATGGTCGCCAAGGGGTTGTCGATCATGATCGCACCCGAAGGCACCCGCCTGGACACCCGGACCGTCGGTCCGTTCAAGAAGGGGCCGTTCCGGCTGGCGATGGCCGCCGGTGTTCCGCTGGTTCCGATCGTGATCCGCAACGCGGAGGTGATCGCCTCCCGGGATTCTTCTACCATGAATCCTGGCGAAGTGGATGTCGTTGTCTACCCGCCACTTTCGGTGGAAGACTGGACGCTAGAGAATCTTTCGGAACGCATCGACGAGGTTCGCCAGCTGTATTTGGACACGCTCAAGGACTGGCCGGAGGATGAGCTGCCGGTCCCGGCGATCTACCAGGTGCCCGCGAAGAAGGCAGCGAGGAAGGCGCCCGCGAAGAAAGCGGTAGCCAAGAAGACGCCGGCCAAGAAAGCTCCCGCCGCCCCGACGCCGAACACCAAGGGCCGAAAATGACCCATACCGACCACCTGGCCGACTTCAGCACCACCGACGATGCGCTGGTGCTGGCATCGGTGTCCTCCAAGGCGGAATTCGAGCTGCTGAACGACTGGCTGCACGCCCAGCGTCGCGCGCATCCAGACACCAAGGTCGAGGTGCTGCAACTGCCCGCCGGTGACCCACCGCCCGGCGTGGTGGCCTCGCTCGTCGAGGAGCTCTCCGGCGGGGCGGATCGGCTGGTGGTCCCGGTGCGGGTGTTCTGGGTTCCCGGTGGACTGCCCACCCGGGTGAAGATCGTTGGCCTGATCTCCGGGCGCGACACCTACCGGCCACCGCAAGTCCTGCAGCGCAACATCCTTCGCAAGGACCCCTCCCGTGCCCGGATCGTCGCCGGTGAACCGGCGAAGGTGTCCGAACTGCGTCAGCTGTGGCAGGAGAACACTGTTGGCGAGAGTCCGCGTGATTTCGCGCGCTTCGTGCTGCGCCGCGCCGCATTGGCGGTCGAGCGGATGGAACTGCGGCTGCTCGGACCGGAATACAAGTCGCCGCGGCTGATCACCGACGAGCTGATGGAGTCCTCCCGCTTCATGGAGGGCCTAGAGCAGATCCCCGGGTCCACGCCGGCCAAAGCCGAGGAGATGCTCAACGAACTGGCCACCGGGTGGAGCAGATTCTCCGTCGATCTGATCCCGAATCTCGGGCGCGCCATCTTCAGTCGCGGATTCGATCCCCGAATTGACTACGACACGATGGAAATTGAGTTCATGCGCCGGGGCCTCGAAGACCATCCGGCGGTCCTGCTGTGGTCACACCGCTCCTACCTCGACGGCGTCATCGTCCCGGTGGCCATGCAGGAGAACAAGTTACCGCCGGCGCACACGTTCGCCGGTATCAACCTGTCCTTCGGGTTCATGGGACCTCTGATGCGCCGCTCGGGTGTCATCTTCCTGCGCCGCAAACTCGACGATCCGCTCTACAAGTACGTGCTGCGCCAGTTCGTCGGTTTTATCGTGCAGAAGCGTTTCAACCTCAGTTGGTCGATAGAAGGAACTCGTTCTCGAACCGGAAAGATGCTGCCGCCCAAACTCGGTCTGCTCGCCTACGTCGCCGACGCGTATCTGGACGGCCGCAGCGAGGACATCTTGCTGCAGCCGGTGTCGATCAGCTTTGACCAGCTGCACGAAACCACCGAGTACGCCAACTACGCCCGCGGCGGGGAGAAGACTCCGGAGAGCGCGGAGTGGTTGTTCAATTTCATCAAGGCGCAGGGTGAGCGCAACTACGGCAAGATCTACGTCCGCTTCCCCGAAGCGGTGTCGATGCGGCAATACCTCGGCGAGCCAGGTGGTGCGATCGCCTCCGATGCGGATGCCAAACGTCTGGCCCTGCAGAAAATGGCCTTCGAAGTGGCGTGGCGGATCCTGCGCGTGACACCGATCAACGCGACTGCGTTGTTATCGGCCTTGCTGCTGACCACCCGCGGCCGCGCGCTGACGCTGAGCCAGCTGCATCACACCCTGCAGGATTCGTTGGATTACCTTGAGCGCAAGCAGAATCCGGTAACCAACAGCACACTGCGGCTGCGCACCCCCGAAGGGGTGCGTGCTGCTGTCGACGCCTTGTCGAATGGTCATCCGGTGACCCGGGTGGACGGCGGCCACGAGCCGGTGTGGCGGATCGCACCAGAGCACGAACATGAGGCGGCCTTCTACCGCAACACGCTGATTCACGCGTTTCTGGAAACCGCGATCGCCGAACTGGCACTGGCCCATGCCGGGCGGGCGCCCGACGGCGACCGGGTGGCGGTGTTCTGGGATCAGGCGATGAAGCTGCGCGATCTGCTGAAATTCGACTTCTATTTCGCCGATTCCGCCGCTTTCCGCGAGCATCTCGCCGAAGAGATGTCCTGGCAAGAGGATTGGGAGATCCACGTGGCCGCCGGTGGTGACGCGGTGGACAACCTGTTGCGCCGCAAGCAGCCACTGATGTCCCACGCCATGCTGCGGCCGTTCATCGAGGCTTACGAGATCGTCGCCGACGTGCTCTGTGACGCGCCGACCGATATCGAGGAGAAGGAACTGACCAAGCTGGCACTGGGTGTGGGCGCTCAGTACGCCGCCCAGGGGCGCATCCGCAGCAACGAGTCGGTGTCGGCGCTACTGTTCGCGACTGCACGCCAGGTGGCCGCCGATCAGCATCTGCTGGAAGCCGTACCCGATCTGAAGCAGCGCCGGCGAGACTTCCTGCACGAGCTCCGCGGCGTCCTGGCCGATATGGACCGCATCAGCGGGCTCTCCAGCGCGCAGTTCTATATCCGCGAGCTGAAACTACGCGAGCGAGACGCGTAAACCTACGCTGAACGCATGACCGCCTCCGCCGACCGCCGTGCCGCGGTATGGCCGGTGCTGTGGATGGTGGCGCTGCTCGCTGGAATCACCGCTGCCGGTATCGGGGCGCTGTCGCTGGCCGACGCCCTGACGGCAACCGGGTTGCCCGATCCCGGCCAGGTCACCACGCTGGGGCTGCCGTTCGTGCGGGCCGGCGGTGAGATCGCGGCGGTGCTGGCTGTCGGCTCGTTCATGTTCGCGACGTTCTTCGTGCCACCGCAGGACAGCGGGGTGCTCGACGTCGCTGGTTACCGCGCACTGAAGATGGGTGTCGCCGCATCCGGAACCTGGGCCGTCTGCGCTGCCCTGCTGGTGCCGCTGACCGTCTCCGATGTCTCCGGTCAGCCGCTGCGTGACCACCTCAACCCGGTCCAGCTGTGGTCGGTGACGGGCCTGGTCGACACCGCCGATGCGTGGCGCTGGACGGCGTTTCTGGCGTTGGTGGTGGCGGCCGCGGGCCGGGCGGTGCTGCGGTGGTCCTGGACGCCGTTCCTCGTGGCCGGTTCGCTGATCACGCTCATTCCGCTGGCCCTGACCGGACACTCGTCGGCCGGTGGCGCGCACGATCTGGCCACCAACAGCCTGTTGATCCACCTGCTCACGGGTGCGCTGTGGGCGGGTGGGCTGCTGGCCCTGCTGGCGCACGCGATCCGCGGCGGCGGGCACGCCGGGCTGGCGGCGCGACGGTTCTCGGCGGTGGCGTTCTGGTGCTTCATCGCGATGGCGCTCTCCGGCGTCATCAACGCGCTTGTGCGGCTGCGGGTGTCCGACCTGTTCGCCAGCGAGTACGGCTGGCTGGTGGTGGCCAAGATCGTCGCACTGTGTTCTCTCGGCGTCATCGGCTGGCGGCAACGACGCGGGCCGGTGGCCGCATTGCAGGCCGACCCGCAGGCGCGCGATGTACTGATCCGGCTCGCGTTCGTCGAGGCGCTGGTCTTCGGTCTCACGTTTGGCATCGCCGTCGGCTTGGGCCGCACCCCGCCAGCCGCGCCGCTGGACGCCAACCCGTCACCGGCGGAAGTGGCGATCGGCTACGACTTCGCCGGACCGCCGACCGTTGCGCGGATCCTGCTGGACTGGCGTTTCGATCTGGTCTTCGGCACAGCCGCCCTCGTCCTCGCCGCGGTCTATGTGGCCGCGGTGATCCGACTACGTCGCCGCGGCGACGCCTGGCCAGCGGGCCGGACCCTCGCCTGGCTGCTGGGCTGCGCAGTGCTGCTGTTCACCACGTCGTCCGGTCTGGGCCGGTATATGCCGGCGATGTTCAGCATGCACATGGCCGCGCACATGCTGTTGTCGATGTTGGTACCGGTCCTGCTGGTGCTGGGCGCCCCGGCCACCCTGGCGCTGCGGGCATTGCCGACGGCGGGCAAGGGCAAGCCGCCCGGGCCCCGGGAGTGGCTGCTCGACGTGCTGCACAGCAGGTGGTCGCGGTTCTTCACCCACCCCGTGGTGGCCACCATCGTGTTCGTCGCCGGGTTCTACGGCCTGTACTTCGGCGGCATCTTCGACGCCGCGGTGAGCAATCACGGCGCGCACCTGCTGATGAACCTGCACTTTCTGATGAGCGGCTACCTGTTCTATTGGGTCGTGATCGGCGTCGACCCCACCCCACGGCCGTTGCCGCCGGTCGCCAAGATCGCGATGGTGTTCGCCTCACTGCCGCTGCACGCGTTCTTCGGCGTGGTGATGATGGGGCAGCAGCGGGTGCTGGGGGAGAGCTTCTACCGGTCGCTGCGGCTGGGCTGGCACACCAACCTGCTGGACGACCAGCATCTGGGCGGTGGAATCGCTTGGGCAGCAGGCGAAATCCCGCTCGTGCTGGTGATGATCGCGCTGCTGATCCAGTGGAGCCGCAGCGACCGGCGCACCGCCAAACGGCTTGATCGCGCAGCCGACCGCGACGACGATGCCGACCTGGCCGCCTACAACAGGATGCTGGCTGAGATGGCGCGCCGCGAGAACAACCGCTGACGTCGAAATTTAGAGCGGGTTGCCGTGCTTGGTGGTACGCCTCGGGAAGATCGCCAATGCGTTCAGTGAGGTCTTCGAGTGGCCACCCCGACCATCGGCTGGCGGGGACCTCGTTGGCTAACCGCGCTGATGCGAGTGCATGCTGCCCAGCCAGGGACTGCGAGGCTTCGTGGCAAACCTCAAGGTGTCCCATCGGCCAAGCCTAGAACCGGTCATCGGAGCTGACCCGTCACCCGTGCTGGTGCCTATCCACACATCAGGCTTCATCCACAACCTTCTTCGATCGGGAGCCGTCCCGTGACGCGCCTGTCGGTGAGTTGCGGCCCACTGAGGGGGCACGACATCACTCACCGAAAGGACCTCAGTCATGTTCGAAACCCCTCTCACCGTCATCGGCCGAGTCGTCACCGACCCGCGCCGCCGTGTGGTCGGCGACCAGGAGCTGATCAGCTTCCGGGTGGCGAGCAATTCGCGCCGCCGCACCGGTGACGGCACCTGGGAGCCCGGCAACTCGCTGTTCATCACCGTCAACTGCTGGGGCAAGCTGGTCACCGGCGTCGGCGCTGGCCTCTACAAGGGCGCCCCGGTGATCGTCGTCGGCGACGTTTTCACCAGCGAGTACGACGACAAAGAGGGCATCCGGCGCTCGTCGCTGGAGATGCGGGCCACCGCCGTCGGCCCCGACCTCTCGCGTGCCATCGTGCGCTACGAACAACCGCAGGCCAGGGCGGCTGAACCCGTCGTCGACGAGCCTGACGCCGACGATGCCCTGGAGACAGACGCTGCCGAGAAGGGGACGGGCCTGCCGCTGTCTGCGTAGACGAGGCCCGGTGGCCGCGCTGGCCTGGCCAGCGCGGCCGCAAGGCGTCCACCGCGCGCGCCTAGGATGGTCGGCGAGCATTTCACGACCAGACGGAAGGCAACACCGCGGCAATGGCGGAATACATCTACACCATGCGGAAGGTCCGCAAGGCACACGGCGACAAGGTCATCCTCGACGACGTCACGCTGGCCTTCCTGCCCGGAGCCAAGATCGGCGTCGTCGGCCCCAACGGTGCCGGCAAGTCGAGCGTCCTGCGGATCATGGCCGGGCTTGACCAGGCCAACAACGGTGACGCCCTGCTGGCGCCCGGCGCCTCCGTCGGCATCCTCATGCAGGAGCCGCAGCTGGACGAGACAAAGACGGTCCGCGAAAACGTCGAGGACGGCGTCGCGATCAAGGCGAAGCTCAACAGGTACAACGAGGTGGCCGAGCTGATGGCCACCGATTACACCGACGAGCTCATGGACGAGATGGGCAAGCTCCAGGAAGAACTGGACGCCGCCGACGCTTGGGACATCGACTCCCAGCTGGAACAGGCGATGGACGCGCTGCGCTGTCCGCCGCCCGACGAGCCGGTGACCCACCTCTCCGGAGGTGAGAAGCGTCGCGTCGCGCTGTGCAAGCTGCTGCTGTCCAAGCCCGACCTGCTGCTGCTCGACGAGCCGACCAACCACCTGGATGCCGAGAGCGTGCAGTGGCTCGAACAGCACCTCGCCGAGTACAAGGGCGCCATCCTGGCGGTGACCCACGATCGCTACTTCCTGGACAACGTCGCGGAGTGGATCCTGGAGCTCGACCGCGGCCGCGCCTACCCGTACGAGGGCAACTACTCGACGTACCTGGAGAAGAAGGCCGAGCGCCTTGAGGTGCAGGGCAAGAAAGATCAGAAACTCCAGCGGCGCCTCAAGGACGAACTCGCCTGGGTCCGCTCCGGCGCCAAGGCCCGGCAGGCCAAGAACAAGGCCCGCCTCGGCCGCTATGAGGAGATGGTCGCCGAAGCGGAGAAGACTCGGAAGCTCGACTTCGAGGAGATCCAGATCCCGGCTCCGCCGCGGCTGGGCAATGTCGTTGTCGAGGTCGAACACCTCGACAAGGGCTTCGACGGTCGCATCCTAATCAAGGACCTGTCGTTCACCTTGCCCCGCAACGGCATCGTCGGCGTGATCGGCCCCAACGGTGTCGGTAAGACGACGCTGTTCAAGACAATCGTCGGGCTCGAGGAGGCCGATAGCGGCAGCGTGCGAGTCGGCGACACCGTGAAGCTCAGCTACGTCGACCAGAGCCGCGCCGGTATCGATCCGAAAAAGAATGTGTGGCAAGTCGTTTCGGATGGGCTTGACTACATCGAGGTCGGCCAGAACGAGATCCCGTCGCGGGCGTATGTGTCCGCGTTCGGGTTCAAGGGACCCGACCAGCAGAAGCCGGCCGGGGTGCTCTCCGGTGGTGAACGCAACCGGCTCAACTTGGCGCTGACCCTTAAAGAGGGCGGCAATCTGATCCTGCTCGACGAGCCCACCAACGACCTCGACGTCGAGACGCTGTCCTCGTTGGAGAACGCCTTGGAGAACTTCCCGGGTTGCGCCGTGGTGATCAGCCACGATCGCTGGTTCCTCGACCGCACGTGCACGCACATCCTGGCGTGGGAGGGCGACGACGATAACGAGGCCAAGTGGTTCTGGTTTGAAGGAAACTTCGGCGCCTACGAGGAAAACAAGCTGGAGCGACTGGGAGCCGACGCGGCCCGCCCGCACCGGGTCACCCACCGCAGGCTCACACGCGACTAATCTGGCGCTGCGGACCAGCGCCGGTTCGCAGGCTGATCAGGAGCGGCAGGTATGACGGTTGATCCCAGAACTACCGAGTCGATAGGTGGGGCCTACCTCGCCACGTATCGCGGTCCGCACGGCGGGGCTCCTGACCCGGACGCCACCGATACCGGTACGCCCGTGACCGCGGCCGCCGACCGGCTGGTTCCGCCGGGCCTGATCGCCGCACAGGAGCGCCTGGCGCGTAGCCGCGTGGTCGGGGAGACCCTCGTCGCGATCTACCCCAGCGACGATCCCGCGGGCTTCGGGCCCGCCCTGCAGATCGTCACCGACCAGGCGACCATGCTGCTGGACTCGGTCACGGTGCTGCTGCACCGCTTGGGCGTCGCCTACGTCGCTCTGATGAACCCGGTGTTCCGGGTGCGGCGCAGCGCAGGCGGCGAGCTGCTCGACGTCCGGCCGTTGGCCGACGATGCGGCCGGCTCGGATTCGCAGGGCTTCGAAGAGTCCTGGATTCACGTTCAGCTCTCGCCCTCGGTGGATCGCAAGGCGCTGGCTGACGCCGAGCGGATGCTGCCGATGGTGGTGACCGATGCGCGGCAGGTGGCACTGGACTCGGTGGCGCTCAGTGCTGCGCTGCACGACCTGGCCCGCGACCTCGACAACGACTCGGGAACCCGCTTCACCGGCCCCGACCGCGAGGACGTCGCCGACCTGCTCCGGTGGCTGTTGATGGGCAACTTCGTGCTACTGGGCTGCCAGGACTGCACCGTCGGCAACGGGACATCCACGGTCGTGGAGTCCACCCGGCTGGGGGTGGCGCGGCTGCGCACCGAGGTGCTGCCCGAGCTCACGCATCCGGGCGACTTGTTGGTGCTCGCTCAAGCCACGATGCCCAGCTTCCTGCGTTACGGCTCGTACCCGTACATCGTGGTGATCAGGGAGCGCCGCGCCGACGGGTCCGATCTGGAACACCGGTTCGTCGGGCTGTTCACGGCGACGGCGATGAGCGCCAATGTGCTTGACATCCCGCTGATCTCGCGGCGGGTTCGCGAGGTGTTGACGCTATCGCAGAACGACCCCAGCCACCCCGGTCAGCTGATGCTCGACATCGTTCAGACCATTCCGCGCCCAGAGCTGTTCGCCCTAACCGCCCAACAGCTGCTCGAGATGGCGACCACAGTCGTCGACCTAGGCTCGCGCCGCCGTGCGCTGTTGTTCCTGCGCGCCGCCCAACTCGGTCACTTCGTGTCCTGCCTGGTGTACCTACCCCGGGACCGATACACCACCGCGGTCCGGCTGGGTATGCAGGACATCCTGGTCCGCGAGTTCGGCGGGCTGAGCATCGACTACACCGCGCGGGTCAGTGAATCGCCCTGGGCGGTTGTACATTTCACCGTCAGGCTGCCCGACGGCTCCAGCCGCGAGTCGATCGATGACAGTGAAGCCAACCGCGCCCGCGTCCAGGGTCTGCTCACCGAGGCGTTGCGGACCTGGGGCGACCGGCTGATCGGATCGGCACGCGCCGGCCAGATCGACCTGGCGATCGCCGAGCACTATGCCGACGCGCTGCCCGAGGAGTTCAAACAGGCCGTCACCTCCACCGAGGCGATCACCGATATCGGCATTATCGAAGCGCTGCAAGCGGATTCGGTCAAGTTGCAGTTCGAGGCCGGCGACGAAGCCAACGAGGCCTTCCTCACCTGGTACCTCGGCGGGTCCACGGCTTCGCTGAGTTACCTGCTGCCGATGCTGCAGTGCATGGGTGTGCTGGTGCTCGAGGAGCGCCCGTTCACCGTCGTGCGCCCGGACGGGCTGAAGGTGTGGATCTACCAGTTCAAGATCCGCCCGGACGCGTCGATGCCCGACGCCGCCACCCAGGAGGAGTGGGACGCCACCGCCCAGCGGTTCGCCGACGCGGTCACCGCCATCTGGCAGGGCCGCGCCGAGATCGACCGTTTCAACGAACTGGTGCTGCGGGCCGGGCTGACCTGGCACCAGGTCGCGGTGCTGCGCGCCTACGCAAAGTACCTGCGGCAGGCGGGTTTTCCCTACAGCCAATCGCATATCGAGTCGGTGCTGAACGGAAATCCCGGGACCGCACGTTCACTGGTTGCCCTCTTCGAGGCGATGTTCGATCCGTACTCGGCCGACAAGGGTCTGGATGCCCTCGCCGCGGCGGACGCCGTGGCCGTCGATATCGACGCGCTGGTGAGCCTGGACACCGACCGGGTGCTGCGCGCCTTTGCCACGATGATCCAGGCCACGCTGCGCACCAACTACTTCGTCACCAGTCCAGACTCGGCGCGCGCGCAGAACATCCTGTCGCTCAAGCTGAATCCGCAGCTCATCGACGAGTTACCGCTGCCCAGACCCAGATTCGAGATCTTCGTGTACTCGCCGCGGGTCGAGGGTGTGCACCTGCGATTCGGTCACGTCGCGCGCGGCGGGCTGCGCTGGTCGGACCGTCGCGAGGATTTCCGCACCGAGATCCTGGGCCTGGTCAAGGCTCAAGCCGTCAAGAACGCGGTCATCGTGCCCGTCGGCGCCAAGGGTGGATTCGTCGTCAAGAAGCCCGGTGACGAGGGTGTGGCCTGTTATCGGCTGTTCATTGCCGGGCTGCTCGACGTCACCGACAATGTCGACCGGGTCACCGGCGATGTGGTTACCCCGCCCGGGGTGGTCCGCCGCGACGGTGATGACGCCTACCTCGTCGTCGCCGCCGACAAGGGCACGGCCACCTTCTCCGATATCGCCAACGACGTCGCCAACTCCTACGGCTTCTGGCTCGGCGACGCGTTTGCCTCCGGCGGCTCGGTGGGCTACGACCACAAGGCGATGGGCATCACCGCCAAGGGCGCCTGGGAGTCCGTCAAACGTCACTTCCGCGAGATGGGTGTGGACACCCAGACCGAGGACTTCACCGTGGTCGGCGTCGGCGATATGAGTGGTGACGTCTTCGGCAACGGAATGCTGCTGTCGCACCATATTCGGCTGATCGCGGCCTTCGACCACCGGCATATCTTCATCGATCCCAACCCGGTGGCCGAGCGGTCCTGGGCCGAACGTCGCCGGTTGTTCGACCTGCCGCGCTCCAGCTGGGAGGACTACGACACCGCACTGATCAGCGAGGGCGGCGGCGTGTTCAGCCGCCAGCAGAAGGCGATTGCGATCAGCCCGCAGATGCGTTCTGCGCTCGGTCTGCAGGGCGATGCCGACGAGATGACGCCGCCCGCCCTGATGAAGGCGATCATGTTAGCCCCGGTGGACCTCTGGTTCAACGGCGGTATCGGCACCTATATCAAGGCCGAATCGGAATCCGACGCCGAAGTCGGCGACCGCGCGAACGACACCATCCGGGTGAACGGAAATCAGCTGCGGGCCAAGGTGATCGGCGAGGGTGGCAATCTCGGCGTGACATCGCTGGGCCGTGTTGAGTTCGACCTGTGTGGCGGCCGGATCAACACCGACGCGATGGACAACTCCGCCGGTGTCGACTGCTCCGACCACGAGGTCAACATCAAGATCCTGGTCGACTCGCTGGTCACCGCAGGCAAGGTCAGTGTCGCCGAGCGCAGCGACCTGCTGGCCTCGATGACCGACGAGGTCTCGCGGCTGGTGCTCACCGACAATATCGACCAGAACGACCTGATGGGTACCAGCCGGGCCAACGCGGCCTCGCTGCTCAACGTGCATGCCCGCCAGATCGCCGAGCTCGAGGCGCGGCGTGGGCTCAACCGTGAGCTGGAAGCACTGCCGTCGAACAAGGAGATCCGTCGGCGTCAGGAAGCCGGAATCGGTCTGACCTCACCGGAATTGGCGACCTTGATGGCCCACGTCAAACTTGCGCTCAAAGACGAGGTGCTGGCCAGCGATCTGCCCGATCAGGAAGTGTGCGCATCGCGGCTGCCGCGGTACTTCCCCAGCCAGCTGCGCGACCACTTCGCCGCCGAGATCCGCACCCACCAGCTGCGTCGTGAGATCACCACCACGATGCTGGTCAACGATGTCGTCGACATCGGCGGTATCTCCTTTGCCTACCGGGTCGCCGAAGACACCGGCGTGGGATACGTCGATGCGGTGCGCACGTTCGTGGCCGCCGACGCGATCTTCGGTATCGGCCAGGTGTGGCAGCGCATCCTGGAGGCCTCCCGCAACAATGAGATGCCGGTCAGTGTTTCCGACCGGATGACGCTGGACCTGCGCCGCCTGCTCGACCGGGCCGCGCGCTGGCTGCTGAACTACCGCCCGCAGCCGCTGGCGGTCGGTGCCGAAATCAACCGCTTCGCAGCGAAAGTCGCCGAACTGACGCCTCGGATGCCGGACTGGTTGCGGGGCGACGACAAGGCTATCGTCACCAAGGAGGCCGGTGAGTTCGCCGCACATGGCGCTCGCCCGGACCTGGCGTACACCGTGGCAAGCGGGCTCTACCAGTACAGCCTGCTCGACGTGATCGATATCGCCGACATTATCGAACGCGAGCCCGCCGAGGTCGCCGACACCTACTTCGCATTGATGGATCACCTCGGCACCGACGGGCTGCTGACCGCGGTGTCCGGACTTGCGCGCGACGACCGCTGGCACTCGTTGGCCCGCTTGGCGATTCGCGATGACATCTATGGATCGCTGCGGGCGTTGTGTTTCGACGTGCTGGCCGTCGGCGAGCCCGACGAGACCGGCGAGCAGAAGATCACCGAGTGGGAGCACACCAACGGGTCGCGGGTCGAACGAGCCCGCCGCATATTGGCTGAGATCTATGCCGATGATGAACGGGATCTGGCCACGCTGTCGGTAGCGGCCCGCCAGATCCGCAGCATGACCAGAACGAGTGGGACAGGATCAAGTGGCTAACGGATTCACCACCGGCGTGCGGGTGCGCTGGTCGGATATCGATATGTACCAGCACATCAACCACGCCACGATGGTGACGATCCTCGAAGAGGCGCGGGTGGACTTTCTGCAGGAGCCGTTCGCCGAGGACATCGCGACCATCGGGTTGCTTATTCACGAGGTGCGGGTTCTCTACAAAGGTCAACTGCGGCTTGCTGATTCACCGCTGCAGGTGACGATGTGGACCAAGCGGCTACGCGCGGTGGACTTCACCCTCGGGTACGAGGTGCGGTCTCTGCTCGCCGATCCGGATTCGCGGCCGGCGGTGATCGCCGAGACGCAGCTGGCGGCGGTGCACATCGACGAGCAACGACTGGTTCGGCTTTCGGAGAAGCATCGAGAGTATTTGCAACGCTGGCAACGATGACACGCCCGGAGCGTGGCCTGATCATCCGCGACCCCGTTGCGCGCGGCGATCTTGCGGCGTTCGTCGAGCACGCGCTGCGTCTGGATGAGTCCGCGGTGATCCGGCTGCGGGCCCGCTCCGACGGAGCGGTGATGGCCTGGGTGGCCACCGGCTTGGACGTGCTCGCGGTGCGGGTCATCGCCGGTGCGCTGACCCCGAACGACTTATCCTGCGGGGCAGACGGATTGGCCCGTGGCCTGCGTGACATCGACGATTCGGGCCACGTCGACCCAGGGTATCCGATGGACTCCGCGTGGCGTGGCGCGCTGCCGCCGGACACCGGCTTCAGCCACCTCGACGACGTGCCGGCAGCGGTGCTCATCGATCTGGCGGGACGCGGGGCAGGATTGGCTAAGGAGCACAGCAGTGCCCACGGTCCGCCCGCCTCGCTTCTGGATCAGGATGTACTGCAGGTGAGTTCGGGCGATACCGCCGTCGGTGTGCCGATGCGCTGCGTCTTCGCCCTCACCGCAATGGGATTCGTGCCCGAATCGCCGGATGCCGACGAGATCGTGCGAGTTCGGCTGTCGCCGACCTGGCTGCGCATCGACGCCCGTTTCGGTTCGGTGTATCGACGACGCGGCGATCCCGCGCTGGTACTGCGTTAGGAGCCCGGATGGCTCAGACCCCGCACGGCACGCTGTCGTTCGGGAAGACCCCCGCGGCCCGCGTCGTTCGTTTTCGGGGCGGTCATCGTCGGCTCCGTGGTGAACGTGATCGGCTCCGGTATCTAGCCCGTCGCGATCCACGCGGCCGAATCCGGCGCCAGCTCGCCGTCGATCAACGGGCGCCGGCATCGGCAGCCAGGTGTCAGGGTTCGTCGAAAAGCCGAACGGGGGAGTGTCGCCCGCCCACGGCAGCGGCACCCGACAACCGTCGCGGCCGCTGCCAGCGCGTTCTCGATCGCGACGCGGATGCTGGTGACGTCGAATTCGGCTCGTGCCAAACGAAAGCTGAACCCCATGTGCAGTTCGTCGGGGCGCAGATACTTGGCGAAGTCTTCGTTCTCGAACACCCAGATCTGGCCGATCGTCACCGCATCCGGGTAATCGTCGAGCACCGAACGGATGCCGCGGTGGATCTCGTGAACGGCGTCGTGATTGAACCGGGGATCGTCGTCATCGAGGGTGAGCATCCCGACATCGGGGTTGGCCATATCCGGCAGTCCGGGCGGCTCGGCCATCCCGTGCGCGACATCGAGCCTGGCTCGATTCCCGGGTCGCTGCGCCCCTGCCCTCCGTCCCGCGCCCTGCCATCCCGGAAGATATACCGTTCTCGCTCAATGCTTCCCGGGGCGGCCTGACACCAGGTGTGCGCAGAACTGGTGTGGTTGGGCATCAGGTCCATGGTGATCCGGATGCCCCGGGCGTGGGCCGCGGTGATCCGCCGCTCGAGTGCGGCCAGCCCGCCGAACAGGGGATCGACATCGCGCGGGTCCGCCACGCAGGGTGGGTCATCGACGTCCTTAGAAGGCGGAGTTGACCATCGCTTGGGCGGCCATATCGAGATAGGCCAGAAGCTCGCCGCGATGCGCGTCGTCGAGCGTCGCGGAGTCGATCGAAGCGACCGCGGTGTGCATGCACCGCAGCCAGGCGTCCCGTTCCAGGAAGCCGATCGTGAACGGGGCATGACGCATCCGGAGCCGGGGATGACCCCGCTCATCGGAGTACGTCCGCGGACCACCCCAGTACTGTTCGAGGAACATCCGCAACCGGTCCTCAGCGCCGTCGAGGTCTTCCAGCGGGTAGAGCGGAAGCAGCACTTCGTCCTCTTGGACCAGCTCGTAGAACCGGGACACGATCTGGCGGAACGTCTCAGCGCCGCCCACCGCGTCGTAAAAAGTCTGTCCATCGGCGTTCGACTGAGTTTCCGTCACCCCACCATTGTGTACATCCGCCTCCCGCGCGACCCACGTCACCCGATGTTCACGGATTTGACCTGCGAACATCGACCACATAGTCGTGCGATTACGGCCGATCCGTGGTGGACTGGTCTTTGGAGGTCGAATGGCGCAGCGCAATCGGAACCGCGGTCACCGAGCCGCGACGGGCCCGATCGGGTCCTTACCGAGTTCAAGCCTGCACGCCGACCCTCACATACCCAGCCCGGCCGACGGATCAGTGTGGGGTCGTCGCCGGGTGCTGTTACTGAATTCCACGTACGAACCGCTGACGGCGCTCCCCATGCGCCGGGCGGTGATCATGCTCCTATGCGGTAAAGCCGATGTGGTGCACGACGACCCCGGCGGACCGGTCATCCATTCGGCCAGCCGGGCAATTGTGGTGCCGTCGGTGATCCGGTTGCGCAGCTTCGTCCGGGTGCCCTACCGGGCGCGCATCCCGATGACCCGGGCCGCGTTGATGCATCGCGATCGTTTCCGGTGCGCGTACTGCGGCTCCAAGGCCGACACCGTCGATCACGTGGTGCCGCGCAGCCGCGGCGGTGAGCATTCCTGGGAGAACTGCGTGGCTGCCTGCGCGACGTGTAATCACCGCAAGGCCGACAAGCTCCTGAGCGAGCTGGGCTGGACGCTGAGACTGGTGCCGATGCCGCCGAAGGGCCAGCATTGGCGGCTGCTGTGCACCATCAAGGAACTCGACCCGGCCTGGGTGCGCTACCTGGGTGAGGGCGCGGCGTGAGACTGCTACGGTTTGCCTCGTGAATGCTGCTGTCGTCCACGGCCTGTTCGTGGGCATCCCCTTTGGGCTCGCGGCTGTCTTGGCCCTGTTGATTATTCCCGGCAAGGGCAAGCGCGCCGCGACGTACAAGTTGTCCGAGCCTTGGACGCACGCGCCGATCCTCTGGGCGGCCGTCGATGAGGTCGTTCCCGACGGTGGCCATCACGGTCACGGTGCGGCTGAGGTGAACGTGGGAGGTGGAGCAAGTGGGAAGTGGTGAGCACGGGACGGTAGCGACCGTCGATCCGGCCAACCTGCCGTACGGTTTTGCGCTGACCACCAGCGGACGGGTTTCGGGCGTCACCGAACCCGGCGAGCTGTCGATGCACTACCCGTTTCCGGTCAGCCAGCTGGTCGAACTCGACGATGCGCTGAAGTACGGCAGCCGGCAGTCCAAGGCCCGCTTCGCCGTCTACATCGGTGATCTGGGCAGCGACACCACGGCCCGGGCCCGCGAGATCCTCGCCGACGTCCCGACCCCGAACAACGCGGTGCTGCTGGCCGTGTCGCCCGATCAGAAGGCGATCGAGGTGGTCTACGGCGCGGACGTTCGTGGCCGTGGCGCGGAGTCAGCAGCCCCACTCGGGGTGTCGGCAGCCGCGTCGGCGATCAAAGAGGGCAACCTCATCGACGGGCTGGTCAGTGCCGTGCGCGTGATGTCGGCGGCCATCTCCCGCCCGTAGTCAGGTCGTTGCCAGCAACTGCGCGCGGATGTGGACGTAGCGCTCGAGAAACAAGCGTTCATCAAGGCGCTTGCGGCGCAGCCAACCGGTCACCTCGTCATTGCATTTACTGGCGTTGCAGGCCGCGCAGGCGGGCACCACGTTGTCGATCGTGTATCTGCCGCCCCGGGATATCGCCATGACGCAATCCCGCTGCAGCGGCTTACCGGTCGCCCCGCAATAGGCGCAGCCGCTCCACGCTTCTTTCAACGTCGCCCACTGCGCCTCGGTCAGGTCGTTGACGACGGCCTTGACACGCCTGGTGCGCCTGCGCGCCGCGCGTGCTCGCCGACTGTTGGGGGCCGCCATGGCCGAAAGCGTAGGCGGCAGACGCTAGCTTGCGTCGAAGGCGCGCGCCTTCAACGACCGCTCGACGCCGGCCCGGCCTTCCAGAACTAGCCGCCGCAGTGCGGACGGCAGCTCGCCGTCGAGGAATGTGTCCGCAGCCGCCAAAGCCTCGGAGCTGATATCCCACGACGGGTACAGGCCGATCACCACGGTCTGCGCCACCTCGCTGGACCGGCGCTCCCAAACTCCCGGGATCGCCTCGAAATAGTGTGCTGTGAACGGCTGCAGCAGCGCGGCCTGCCCGGCCGGGGCGAACCCGCCGATGATCGCCCGCGCGGTGATATTGGCCAGTGTGTCGTCCTCGATCACCTGCTGCCACGCGGCTTGCTTAACGGCGAGCTGCGGACGGGCCGCGGCCGCCGCGGCGGCGTGCCGGCGACCGGCCGCGGTCGGATCGTTGGCGGCTTCAGCGTCCAGGAATGGCGTCTGGGGACCGTCGCCGTCGATGTCACCGGCGGCGGCCAGCGCGGTGACGATGCGCCAGCGTAGATCGGTGTCGATCACCAGGCCAGCGAGGTTCACCTCGGCAGGCTCACCGTCCAGCAGCGTCGCCAGCACCGCGACGTGGTTCAGCTGCAGCACCGAGGTGCACAGCGCGTTGACGAACGCCAGCTGGTGGTCCGACCCCGGGGCCGATTCCCGGGCCAGGTCCAGCAGCCGGTCGGCGAACGCCGGCCAGCCGTTGGCGCACGCCCACGCCGGGTCGGCGTAGGAGTTCAGCGCGGTCTGCGCCTGCAGCAGCAGCCGCTGAGCCACCCCGACCTCGGATTCGGCCTGAACGCCGCTCATCACCAGGGCCACGAAGTCCCGCGCGGTCAGCTCGGCATCGCGGGTCATCTCCCACGCCGCCGACCACACCAGCGTGCGGGGCAGCGGTTCCTCAATATCGGCAGTCCGGCTCAGCGCGGTCTGCAGTGACGCGTCGTCGAGCCGCAGTGAGCAGTAGGTCAGGTCGTCATCGTTGACAAGGATCAGCTTGCCGCGCGAAACACCTTGCAGCGCAGGAACATCCGTCAACGCGCCGGATACGTCGAGTTCCTCGCGGTGCACTCGGACCAGCTTGCCCGTCATCGGGTCGTCGTCGTAGATGCCGACCGCGAGCCGGTGCACACGGGTCTCGCCGGCACCGGGTGCGGCACCGCCCTGCGCGATCGCGAAGCGGGTGAAACGGCCGTCGGCGTCGACGTCGAAGTCGGCGCGCAGCGTGTTGAGCCCGGTGGTCTTGAGCCACTGCCGACCCCAGTCGGACAGGTCGCGGCCCGAGGCCTTCTCCAGCGCGCCCAACAGATCATCGAATGTCGCGTTGTCGAAGGCGTGCGCGGCGAAGTAGTCGCGCAGCCCGGACAGGAAGTGCTCCAACCCGACATAGGCCACGAGTTGCTTGAGGACGCTGGCACCCTTGGCATAGGTGATGCCGTCGAAGTTGACCTCGACAGCGTGCAGGTCGGGGATGTCGGCGGCGACCGGATGGGTCGAGGGCAGCTGGTCTTGACGGTAGGCCCAGGACTTCTCCACGTTGGCGAACGTGGTCCACGCCTGGTCATACTCGGTGGCCTCGGCCTGGCAGAGCACCGAGGCGAACGTCGCGAACGACTCGTTGAGCCACAGGTCGTCCCACCAGGTCATCGTCACCAGATCGCCGAACCACATGTGTGCCATCTCGTGCAGCACCGTCTCAGCCCGGCGCTCATAGCTGTACCGGGTGACCTTGGACCGGAAGACGTAGTCCTCCAAGAAGGTCACCGCGCCGGCGTTCTCCATTGCGCCGGCGTTGAATTCGGGCACGAACAACTGGTCGTACTTGCCGAACGCGTACGGCACGCCGAAGTTGCGGTGATAGAACCCGAAGCCCTGCTTGGTCTCGCTGAACAGCCGCTCGGCGTCCATGTACTCCGCCAGTGAGGACCGGCAGAACAGGCCCAGCGGGATCTCGCCATGCTCGTCGGCGTAGACGTCATCCCAGCGCGCGTAGGGACCCGCGATCAGCGCGACCAGATAGGTGCTCATCCGCGGGGTGGTGGCGAAGGTGTGGGCCTTCACCTTGCCGTTTTCCTCGACGGTGCTGGTCGCGCCGTTGGAGATCACCTGCCAGTGCGACGGCGCGGTGACCGTCACATCGAAGGTCGCCTTGAGGTCAGGCTGGTCGAAGCAGGCGAACATCCGCTTGGCGTCGGCGGTTTCGAACTGCGAGTACAGGTAGACCTCGCTGTCGACCGGGTCGACGAACCGGTGCAGGCCTTCGCCGGTGTTGGAGTAGCGGCAGTCGGCCTCGACCACGAGGACGTTGGTCTGGGCCAGGCCTTCCAGCGGGATGCCGGTGGACTCGTCATACCCCGACACGTCGATCTCAACTCCATTGAGCACGGCGCTGTGCACGGTGTCGGCGGCCAGGTCGATGACGGTATCGGCCCCCGGCACCGCCTCGAACTCGACGGTCGTGGTCGACCGGAAGGTCTTTTCCCCGGAAGTCAGGTCCAGATCGATGCGGTAATTGCCGACGGTGACCAGAGCAGCGCGCTCGATGGCCTCGTCACGGGTGAGGTTGGGAAGTGCCACGCGTCCAACCTAGCGGGAGCGGGAACAGTGTTCTATTGACATGAGTTGTGATGAAGATCTGCGTCAACCGCGAGGAGGAGCCCGCATGTCCGAGAAGTCACGCGCCGATTTCTGGTTCGACCCGCTGTGTCCGTGGTGTTGGATCACCTCCCGCTGGATTCTCGAGGTGGAGAAGGTCCGCGATATCGATGTCAGCTTTCACGTGATGAGCCTGGCGGTGCTCAACGAAGGTCGCGACCTGCCCGAGCAATACCAAGAGATGATGAAGAAGGCGTGGGGTCCGGTGCGGGTCGCCATCGCTGCCGAGCAGGCCCACGGCGCCGAGGCGCTCGGACCGCTTTACACCGCTATGGGCACCCGCATCCACAACCAGGACAACAAGAACCTCGACGAGGTCATCGCGCAGTCGCTGGACGAGGCCGGCCTTCCCGCCGAGTTGGCCAAGGCTGCGACGGATCCGTCGTACGACGACGCTCTGCGCAAGAGCCATCACGCCGGGGTGGACGCCGTGGGCGAGGATGTCGGCACGCCGACGATTCATGTCAAGGGGGTCGCGTTTTTCGGTCCGGTGTTGTCGCGCATTCCGCGCGGTGAGGAAGCCGGCAAGTTGTGGGACGCTTCGGTGACGTTTGCGGCCTACCCGCACTTTTGGGAGTTGAAGCGGTCTCGTACGGAGCCGCCGCAATTCGACTGAGCGGGCGAACCGGAGGTAGGGATCGAGTTCGCGCATTCGGTTCACGTGTTCTTGTTGTAGTTCGTCGGTGCGGGTGAGGAAGTCGATGATCCAAGCGAGTTCGGTTGGCATCCGATGAAAAGACCTCCCCAGCCTGGGCTTGACCCGGTTCGTCGATACCAGGGCAAGCGGCCCGTGCCGACTGGTCGAGTCAGTTTCCATTGAGGCGCAAGGCTGACTGTATCCAGATTGCGTTGTGTGGCCGGCGTTTTGGGGTTTGATCGCGGGGCTTGTTGGCGCGGGGAGGCCCCAGCCTCCCCACACCGCCTAACCGATCAGCACCTGGTCTATTCGACCCGCAGGGTTAGGTGACAGTCGTGGTGGTGAGTGTCGGAGAAGGATTCGGGTAGCAGGAGGTTGCGACATTGAAGTTAGGACCAATCACTGGTTTTACTGTCGTGGTGAAGGTCATGCCGGGGTTGGAATAGCTGGTGCCGGCATACTTGCTGGTAATCGAGCCGGGAGAGTTGGCCGTCACGTTGATGGTGACCGCAGGCGGTGTGTACGTCGAGCCACCGGGAATCGGGCCGGCAACGGTAAGCACGACATTACTGCCCACGAGGGCAGTCGTACCGGAGAATGTTCCACCGGATGCGCTGGAAGAGACATATGTCGAGTTGGCCGGGACCGGGATGATCATCTGCATGTTACTGATGCTGACGACCGTGACAAGGGGGATTGGGTTCGTCGGCACCGTCGATGAACCTGGTGCGATGGTAATGGCCACAGGAGAACCCGCGGTCACCGAGCCCGGCGCGGTGCCGGTGACCGAGGTTGTCATGCTCGACGTCCCAGCCGAGGCCTGGCAGCTCCAGTTCACCGAGACGGCTGCATTTGCCGTCCCAGCGAAACAAAGTGCGGCGGCAAGGGCCATGGGAGTGATGGCACCAGCGCGAAGCAGCGTGGATGTATTTGATCGCATATTCTTCTCCAAACGGTGAAGGTAGCGACGTAGCCAGGGTGCCGCGCCGCGGATAAATGTATCTCGCCTCCGCGGAAATTCCCGGCACATTTCGAACACGTTTCGATGGCAGTGTCGCGTCCATTATTCGCTATTGATAATTCGCAAATGAAAGCTATTGCTGCAAAGATATTGAATACAGAATAATTGTGGACGTGCACTCTTGGGGACTGCGCGAAAAGTCGAGGACCTGTCGAGGTGTGGGTCCGCCCTGGCGGATGTGTCAGGCTTCGCCGTCGAAGGGGTCGCCTTGTCGGCGCCGAGGCTACCCATCTCGCAGTCCTCGCCACTCAACGCATCGACGCCCGAGACCTGGCCGCAGACGCAGAACAACGCGGATGGAGCCCGCATGAACGAGAGCGCCCGGTACCGCCTTACTGCCGTCCTTGGTGGCGGCGGTCGCCGCCGGGGTTTTGGACGCGGTCGGCGGGGATGTCGGTATGCCGATGCTTCATGTCGGCGGGGTTGCGCTCTTCGGTCCGGCGTTGTCCCGTATTCCGCGCGGTGGAGGTTTCGTCCTAGGCCGCTGCATTCCGGCCGACGGGGTGAGTTCCTAGTGTGTGCGGTTGGCGTGTCCCGCTTTTCGTGCTGAGGAGCCGGTGCTTGTGGAGCCGCCTGCGGCAGCTCCGTGGGTGTTATGAGTCTCGGCGGGCTGTGTGTTGTTTTCGCTGCCCGCGCTGGTGTTGTCGGCTGCCGCGGGTGTGGCTTTTGTGCTCGCTGTGCCGCGCGTGCTCGTCGCGGTTCGTGGGCTGGCGGTGGCGGTGGCGGGGGTGGTGTCCAGTGTCACCGTGGCGGCCGGTGTCGGTGGGGCTGCGGCCGCGCGGGAGGACGTGACCGCCGCCGCCGTGGATGACACCGGTGCGCCCAGCTTTTGCGCGAAGAGGTCGCGAAAGCCGATAAATACGGGGACCAAGCCAGTTCCGGAGGTGACCGGAGTCAGAATCCCCCATGACGCCGCCGGTGCATACCCGTTGAGGAAGGCGTTGGTGAGCACGGCAGGGGCGTTGACGATCGCGTTCACCGCCGCCCCGAAATCGCCGGCGCCCACCGCGTCGTACACCGCTTGCGCGGTATCCCCAAACGCGCTCTCGACGCCGCTAGCCGTGTAGAGCGCAGAAAGGCCCAGTGTCCCAACAAAAGTGGGGACGAGGTTGACGAAGTTGGTGATGTTCTGCAAAACCTGGCCGGGGATGTTGAGTATCGGACTTTGTATCAGTGCGAAGCCGGGGGATACCACCAGTGCGAGCGCGGCGGTGTATGCCGTGGACAGGCCAGCGCTGATCTGGCCGGCGGCCACTTGTTGAGCTGCCTGAAGGAGAGCCGAGGGAAGTGCCTTCGCGGCCGCGACAAAGGCGCCGCCGGCGTTGCCGAGCGCTGTGGAGATGGTGGTGGCGTAGCCGATCTGGTTGGCGATGATCTGCTTGAGGATGGGAGCAGGGCTGGCCTGTATCTGTTGGCCGATGGCCGCCAGGTTGTTGAACGTGGTCGTCAGGACCTGCACCCACTCGGTGAAGGGATCGACCATCGAGGTCGTCGACGCGGTCAACGTGGCCGCGATGCTCGAGACCGGGATCGCCGGCGGGTGCACCTGCTGCGGTGTCACCACTAGCGGTGACAGCGCGATGGCGCTCGCTCCGATCAGTGCCACGCCGCCGGTCATGCTGGTCCGTACAAACGTTTGCATTGCTCTGCCCCAATCATCGGTAACCTGAACTCGTAAATTACTTCACCCCGATCGCTGCCGGGACCGATTTCGCCGGAGTTTTTGAGAATTTCTCAGCTGGGTGGTGTCTCTCCTGGGAAAAGTCTCGCGTCCCTGGCCGTTATTCGATGTTGAAAGTTAACGACAGAAAGTTATCGATTTAAGATAATTAACTACATAAAGCTATTGATAGCAAGGCGTTGAATACTGAATATGCTCGAGCGGCGAAGGCTCACTTGCCAGAGTCAGGGGAGGTGGCAAGCCACCTGCCGGCGGTGACATCCCGGTACTTGCCGGACCCGACGTGGTCGAGGTGAGTGCAATCACGCGATAACGCAACCATTTTCAAGCCTGGATCGGCCGTCGCATAGTCGCTGGACGGAGTCGGTCTTCCCGCCGGATTGGCCAAGGCTGCGGCGGACCCGTCGTATGACGACGCTCTGCGCAAGAGTCATCACGCCGACGATTCACCTCAAACGGGGTCGCGTTTCCGTGGTGCGGTGTCGCCGCGCAGTCCGCGCGGTGAGGAAGCCGGCAAGCTGTGGGACATCTCGGTGACGTCTGCGGCCAATCCGCACTTTGGGAGTTGAAGCGGTCTCATATGGAGCCGCCGCAATTCGACTGAGCGGGCGAACCCTAGTGGGGGTAGGGATCGAGTTCGCGCATTCGGTTCACGTGTTCTTGTTGTAGTTCGTCGGTGCGGGTGAGGAAGTCGATGATGAGAGCGAGTTCGGCTGGGTTGTAGTGGCTGAACAGCACTTTGCCGCCGTGGCTCAGTAGGGGGGCGAGGAGTTCGGAGACGCGGCGGGCGGCGAGCTCGGTGGCTACCACGATTACTCGGCGGTGATCGGTGGGGTGTTGGGAACGGGTGACGTAGCCGAGTTTTTCGAGGCGGTCGAGGGCGATCGTGGTGCCGGCGGCGGTGAGGCCGAGCTGGTCGGCGAGAAGTCCTGGTGTCATGACCTTCTCGCCGGCGCAGAGGATGAGTTCCAGGGCGCGTCGGTCTGTTTGATTGACGCCGAGCACTCGCACCAGTTCGCGGGCTACGTCGTCGGAGGACGCATGAAGTGCTTCCATTTTTCTCTTGAGCATTACCGAGATCCGAGCGAGTTCGGTTGGCATCCGATGAAAAGACCTCCCCAGCCTGGGCTTGACCCGGTTCTGCTGACCGTTGGCTTTTCTTTGTGGTGGAGCTTCATCATACGCATGATCGAGTGGCCTTCGTGGCGTTTATCGACACGGGTACTCGAAGGGGCGACAGCGAACTTGGCTGGCAACACGCGCCGCTGACGGATTCAGCCGCAGCGCCACACCAACACTGGTGCGGTCGGCCTGCGGGCAACGCGGGGTTTGGGCCGAATTGGGCCAGCGTGTGTCGGTATTCGGCAACCAAGACCGGTGCGCGCGATCGTCTCATCGGGGAGCGCAGTCCTGTATGCAACCCGGCTGATTGGTGTTTCATAACCCCGCAGAGTTGGAGTCCTTGTCGGAAAACGCGAGTGTGAATCGCGCGTTATTAACGGCATCAGTCGTCCTTCCATTCTCCCGAGTTTATGGAAATATGTTTGGCAAATTCTGATGGTAAACGCTATCTCCCGAGAGTCGCCGATGGTGCGGCACAGGACCATTGGCGGACGAATTTCAAGAGCTCCGATAAAGAACTGGGGAGAGGATGGCCGCCATTCGACTGCGACTGGGAAATAGCAACGATGCCCGCCTGGGCTGCCACGTCGAGAGCCATTCACCGCTACGGTCGTCCACATCGCCCGCTGAATCCGACCCCAACTCGGTCAGCGCCGACCATGCGTGCAGTCAGCTGTTCGTCGTCCGCTATCCGCCGGTGTGTCCGACTTGCAGAGCTTGGGCAGCGGTCGCGCTGGCGAGGACCCGGGTAGCACTTGGTTGTCACGGGTGCATTCCCGCAATGATCGTGGTCGAAGCTCATGCCGAGGTTCTAGTGTCGGCATACTGGCTGGCAACCGAGCGGGCGGCGGTGACCGACGCGTTCGCGTTGACCGCAGGCGTCGTGCAGGACGAGCCACCAGGAATTGGACCGGGTATGGTCTGCGCGACATATCGCCTCCTAAAGCCGTCGGGCCGGAGACGGTGTTGCCAGATGTGCTAGCGCACACATATATCGAATTCGCCGGATCTGGATGAGCATCTTCATGTTGGTGATATTTGTGCTCGGAAACCGGATGCCGAATGCCAGACCGTAAATTAAGCCGATGCAACGGAAATGACTACTGGTGAGCGCGCAGTCACCGAGCCCGGTGCGGTGCCAGTAACCGAGGTTGTGATAATCGGCGTCTGAAAGACGCCCGACGTCGTGTCCTAGTAGGTCCCGTTTACGTCGATGCCTGCATTCGCCGCGCCGTGAAAAACTTGCGGCAGCAAGCGCCAGCGGAGTGATTGTGATGTTCTCGCCGAAACTCTCTAGTATGTGAATGTCGTTTCAACAGCAAATTTTTGTATCCGTTATTGATGTTGACACTTAACTGTCGAAAGTTATTAGCGCAAAGATATGTCGAACTATGTTCGGTCGCGAGCCCAGGACAATTCGGATCCGAACCCGGGGAGATTTGTGCGTCAGGTCCGACACGAGGTCGGCCAGCCGACCGCGGTTTCGGCATGGATGCCCCCATCACTCGCGCCACGACGTGGTGGTCCTTGAATTCGGCGTCGCGGGTCAGGCCGTAGTCGTCACGTGCAGCGACGCCCGAGGGCCACGCACTTCTGGGAGCTCAAGCGGACGCGGATCGCGGCGCCCCAAGTTCGACTAACTTTCGCCTTCCGGTTGCGCGCCGGGGCGTCAGGTACAACCTTGTAGCCATGACAGTGGCTGACCCGACTGAGCCGAGCGTGCAGACCGACGGCACCTACCGCGACAAGTTGGTGGCCGTCGAACCCGGTGGCAACGAGTTCATCGCCCACGAAGACCGCCACGGCAAGCCGAGTCAGCTGTTCTGGACGTGGACCTCACCCAACCTCGAATTCGCGACGATCTTCGTGGGTGTGCTCGCAGTGGCCGTCTACGGGATGTCGTTCTGGCAGGCCGTCGTCGGCATCGTGATCGGCACCGGTCTGGGCGCGGTCGCGCACTACTTCCTGTCGGCCCGCGGCCCGTTGCACGGTGTGCCACAGATGGTGCTGGGCCGGATGGCGTTCGGCTTCAAGGGCAACGCGGTGCCGTCGGTACTGATGTCGGTGACCGCGGGCGTCGGGTGGTTCGCCACCAACAGCGTCAGCGGTGCGTTCGCCCTGTCCACTCTGTTCCACATCGGGCCGCTGCCGGCGCTCGTCATCATCGTGTTGATCCAGACAGCCTTCGCATTCTTCGGTCACAACCTGGTCCAAGCCTTCGAACGCTGGTCGTTCCCGGTGCTCGCGGTGATCTTCACCGTCGCCTCCGTGGTGATCCTGACCAAATCGCACTTCGACGCGCCCGCGGTCGACGGTGGCGTCGGTGGTCTCGGTGGCTTCCTGCTGACGGTCGGTACCGCCTTCGGCTATGCCGCGGGCTGGACGCCCTACGCCGCCGACTACACCCGATATCTGCCGGCCACGGTGTCGACGGCTCGCACCGGGCTGTTCGCCTCGATGGGGCTATTCCTGTCGTGCGTGATCCTCGAGACCGTCGGTGCCGCATCGGTGACCATCGGGCCGGCGCTGTCCGACAACCCCACCGAGGCGTTCACCAGCGAGCTGGCCTCGCCGTTGGCCAAGGCCACGCTGCTGGCCATCGCGGTGGGTGCTATTGCGGCCAACGCCATCAACATCTATTCCGGGGCAATGGCTTTCGTGACCATCGGGGTCAAACTTCCGCACCACATCGCCCGTGCCCTGGTCACCGTGTTCTTCGGCGTCGCAGGTTTCGCGATCGCCTGGTGGGCCCTGGCTGATGCGGCCGCCAGCTACGAAGCCTTCCTGCTGATCATCGCCTACTGGATCGGTCCGTGGCTCGGCGTGGTGTTCGCCGATCAGTACCTGCGCCGGGGCCAGTCGATCGCCGGATTCCTCTATGACCGCAGCTACGCCAACTGGGGCGGATTCGCGTCCTTCGCAGTCGGCCTGGTTGTCTCGGTGCTGCTGTTCTCCAACCAGGAGAAGTTCGTCGGCTACATCGCCAGGACGCTGCCCCAGCTCGGCGACATCACGTTCTTCGTGGGCTTCCTGATCGCCGGCGCGAGCTATCTTGTGCTATGCCGATCGAAGATCGCCGCCGAACGAACCGCGGTATGACTCCGCTGGAGATGCTCGAGGTCGCGTACGAGGAAGCTCGAAAGGGCCTGGCGGAAGGTGGAATCCCGATCGGTGCCGCGCTGTTCAGCGCCGATGGGGTGCTGCTGGGTAGCGGGCACAACCGCCGGGTGCAGCAGGGCGACCCGTCGCTGCACGCCGAGACCGACGCCTTCCGTGCGGCGGGCCGTCAGCGCGATTACCGCTCGACGATCATGGTCACCACGCTCTCACCGTGCTGGTACTGCAGTGGGCTCGTGCGCCAGTTCAACATCGGCGCGGTGCTGATCGGCGAGAGCAAAACCTTCACCGGTGGCCATGATTGGCTGGCCGAGCACGGCGTCGACGTGACGCTGCTGGACGACGAACGCTGCGTGGCGATGATGACGGATTTCATCGCCGAGAACCCCGCACTGTGGAACGAAGATATCGGAGTAGCCGACACGTGATCACAGGAGTCGACATCACCCGCTGGCACGCCGGGGGAGCGCAGGCCGACGCCGTCGCGGCCGAACTCGACGAGGGCTTGCAGCAGTCCGGCTTCATCCTCGTCACCGGGCACGGCATCGATCCCGAACTTGCTGCCCGGGTGCGCGCAGCGTCACGAAAGTTCTTCAGCCTGCCCGACGAGGTCAAGCGGCGGTACTCGGTGGCGGTCGGCGGCCACGGCTGGATCGCCCCCGGCGCGGAGGCCAACGCCTACGCCGAGGGCACCGAGACGCCGCCCGACCTCAAGGAGAGCTACAGCCTGGGTGCCGAGACCGCCGTCGGCGACCCTGAGGTCGACCGAATCTGGTTCGCGCCCAATGTCTGGCCAGCCGAGGTGGCCGAACTGCAGACGTTGGTCAACGAGTACACCGCCGCCATGCGCCGGCTGGCCGATGACGTGCTGGCGCTGATGGCGCATGCGCTCGGGCTGCCGGAGAACCCGTTCGTCGCGCTGGCTGACCGGCCGACTTGGACGATGAACATCAACCACTACCCGCCGGTCAGCGTCGTCGGCGACCCCGAGCCGGGACAGTTCCGGATCGGGCCGCACACCGACTTCGGCACTGTGACGATCCTGGACCGCGAGCCCGGAGCCGTTGGGCTGCAAGTCTTTTCCGAGGCGGGCGGCTGGGAGGACGCGCCCTACGACCCCGCCGCGCTGACCATCAATATCGGCGATCTTCTCGAGTACTGGAGCGGGCTGCGCTGGCCGTCGGGCCGGCATCGGGTGTTACCCCCGCAACCGCACGCCCCCGAAGAGGACCTGATCTCGCTAATCTATTTCTACGAGGCCAACCATGACGCGCTGATCACTCCGCTGGCACCGCCCATCGGCCGGGTCGAGGGGCTGACACCGGTGACGTCGTCAGCCTTCATCAAAGAACGCCTCGACGCCATCACCGTGGGCTAGCGTCTCGCTCGGAACGTCGTCGAGTTCGGCAATCGCTGTGGTGCTCCTCGTGATAGACCCGGCGGCGGCGTTCTCCTCCAGGCGCCCGACCGATCCGGTGCCCGGGATGAGCAGGCTGTAGGCGTTCTGGACGCCGACGATCCGGGCCGGCCCCGCGCGCTGCTCGGCCGGCTTCTGCGCCAAGGCGAGTGGCCCGAAACGTGGCGCGCGCCGACCTTGCTCACGACCAGCAGGTCGTCGGGGCCGTGGACCTGCTGCTGAAGGCGGGTGCGGCCGACGGCAGTCTGCTCGCTGACGTGCAGGCCGACGACGTGGTGTCCAGCCTGTTGGGGATCTTCTTGACGAGTGGAGCAAGCGAGCAGGCCCAGCGAATGCTGGACCTTCTCGCGGCTGGGGTAGCGGCCCGTTAGGGTTACCGCCATGCGTGTCTACCTCGGCTCAGACCATGCCGGATACGAACTCAAACAAGCCATCATCGAGCACCTCACCAAGGGTGGCCACGAGCCGATCGACTGCGGCGCGTTCACCTACGACGCTGAGGACGACTACCCGGCGTTCTGCATCGCCGCGGCCACCAAGACCCTGGCCGACCCCGACAGCCTCGGCATCGTGATCGGCGGCTCCGGCAACGGCGAGCAGATCGCCGCCAACAAGGTACCCGGCATCCGCTGTGCGCTGGCGTGGAGCGCGGAGACGGCGTCGCTGGCCCGCGAGCACAACAACGCTCAGGTGATCGGCATCGGCGGCCGTATGCACCCGGTCGAGGACGCGCTGTCTTTCGTCGACGCCTTCATCGGCACCCCGTGGTCGAAAGCTGAACGCCACCAACGGCGTATCGACATCCTCGACGAGTACGAGCGCACCCACGTGCTGCCGCCAGTACCAGGGGCCCCGGCCTGACCCGTGCCGGAAGGCCACACCCTTCACCGGCTCGCCCGGCTGCATCAACGTCGCTTCGCGGGCGCGCCGGCGGCCGTGTCGAGCCCGCAGGGCCGGTTCGCCGACGCCGCGATCCTCAACGGCCGGGTCTTCACCCGGGCGTCGGTGTGGGGCAAGCACCTGTTCCACCACTACGACGGCGGCCCGATCGTGCACATCCACCTGGGCTTGTACGGCACCTTCACCGAGGCGCCGGTGCCGATGCCGCTACCCGTCGGTCAGGTGCGGATGAGGCTGGTCGGCACGGAGTACGGCACCGATCTGCGCGGCCCGACGGCCTGTGATGTGCTCGACGAGGCGCAGGTGTCCGCAATCGTGGCCCGGCTCGGGCCCGACCCGCTGCGCCGCGACGCCGACCCGGCAGTGCCGTGGGCGCGAATAGCCAAGTCCGGCAAAACTATCGGGGCACTATTGATGGATCAGAGCGTGATCGCCGGGGTGGGTAATGTGTACCGCAGCGAGTTGCTGTTCCGGCACCACATCGACCCTTTCCGGCTGGGCCGTGATGTCAGCGAGGAGGAGTTCACCGACGCCTGGACCGACCTGGTCGCGTTGATGAAGGTCGGCGTGCGGCGCGGCAAGATTGTGGTGGTGGAGCCCGAGTACGACCACGGTGCACCGTCGTATGCGCCGAACCGTCCGCGCACGTACGTCTACCGACGTGCCGGCGAGCCGTGCCGGGTGTGCAGCACACCGATTCTCACCGCCGTGCTGGAGGGCCGCAACGTGTTCTGGTGTCCCATCTGCCAGGTGTAGTCGAGCCCGGACATCGGGAAACGCTCTTCGCCCATTTGGGCCAGGGCTTGCGCCTCACGCCAACCGAGGCTGACATAGTTATCGGCATTGCGCTCGGCCAGCAGCGCGATCGACGAACTACGGAAATCCGGGCACCGACTGGCACTTGTGGTGCGTAGGCGCCATGACGACGCCACCGTCCGTCGACGTGCCGCCGAGCACGGGACGGACAGGCCAGCCGGCTTCGACCGCCCTCGCGTCGCGGTCCGCGATACGCAACGTTTCAAAAGCTGATACGCTCTGTATCAGACGGAGGAATCATGCCTACAACGATCGAACGCACTGTTGACGTCGAACACAGAGTTGAAGTCCTTGCCCACGAAGCACAGATACGTCGGGCACAGGAGCGCTTGCTGCGCATTGAAGACATGCGTGCGGCGAGCCAGCTTAAACAGTCGGGTATGACCCAACGCGAAATCGCCGACGTTTTGCGTACCACGCAGCCGCGGGTGGGCCGGCTGCTGCGCGGAGCAAGCGCGCTCGGTGACGCGCCGACCCCTGAGGAAGTCATCCTGCTTGCCACAGTCCGTGAGATCCCCCGCGACAGGCTGCTGAGACAACTTTGCGGCCTCGACTACACCTTCACCCAGTTCGCGCCCTATCCCCACGAGAGATCGGTACCGGGGACGTGGACTCAGGTGAGTACTGCCCATCAACTCGGACTACTCAGCGACGAGGAATACGAGAGTGTCAGCTCCGCAGTCCACCCGCCGACTGCGCAATAGGGTCCATTCCCAGCTGCCTGCCCTCCACGACGGGGGCAGTTCGCTGTTCCCCGCACGGTGGAGCGGTACCTCAGTGATCAGCTGATCGAGGAGGTCGCACACGAGTACCGCGCCACATGCCCCGACGCGCCGGCCCATGGTCGTGCCGCGATCATTACCGCCGGCGTCCCGGGCGCGGGCAAGTCGGTCGCAGTCAACTTGTTAGCCACGGATCACCGTCGAATCGACCCAGACGACTTCAAGGACCTCATCCTGATCCGACTGCACCAGGCCGGATTCCTCGACTACTGGCGCAACCACGTTCTCACCGACGGCAAACCCGTCCTTCCCAGCGAATTGCGGCGATGGGTGCAGAACGCCTCCACCGAGGCGGCGAACCGTGTTCGTGCCGCGTCTCTGCGTCTGGGCGAGAACTTCGTGATGGAGGGAACCCTGTCCTGGACTTGCTGTCGAGCAGTCCAAACACCGCTGGTGGGTCGGGCGGGAAGCAGCGCGAACCGTAGATGGCGTCGAACTCGGCGGCCGATTCATCGCAGAAGCCGCCCTCGAGGATTACTACATCCGGCAGCCCCTTCGCTGACGCCTTCATGCCTGCCTTCCTGACCCAAGAATCCCCGACGATTTCTTGGTTCACGCCCGTTTGTAACTACACCAGGCGAACTCATAGGGCGGACGGGACAATCTTCGTATGGAACTGATTCTCGTCGTCGTCGGCGCCATCGCAGTGGCGGCGATCGCCAAGCAGCGAGGCCTTGAGCCCGCACTGTGGATCGTCATCGTCGGCATCGCCGCGTCGTTCCTGCCGGGTTTCACCGCACCTGAACTGGATTCCCATGTTCTGCTCTCGGTGGTGCTGCCGCCGCTGCTGTATTCGGCGGCGTTGGACTTCTCGTTCCCGGCTTTCATGCGCAACATCAAGCCGATCCTCGGCCTCGGGGTGGGGCTGGTGGTGGTCACCGCCTTCACCGTCGCCGCTGTCTCGGCGTGGCTGGTCGTGGTGCCGCTGACCTTCGCCACCGCGCTGGTCCTCGGTGCCATCGTCGCACCGCCCGACGCCGTCACCGCCGTGGCGGTGGGCCGCAAACTGGGCCTGCCCAAGCGGGTGATGACGATCCTGACCGGTGAGAGCCTGATCAACGACGCCGCCGCGCTGGCGCTGTTCTCGATCGCGGTCGCCCAGGTCGCCGGTACCCACACCTTCATCAGCAACCCGCTGCTGTTGTTCGGCTACAGCGCGGTTCTCGGTCCGGTGGTCGGCGTGGCTCTGGGCTATGTCACGCTGTGGATCCGCGACCGGCTCAACAGCGCGAGTCTGGAGACGATCCAGGGCTTGGTCGTGCCGTTCGCCGCGTACCTGACCGCCGAACGGTTCCACGCGTCGGGCGTGCTGGCCGTGGTGGCCGCCGGGTTTATCGTCGGCAGTGGCACGTTGAGTGCGGGCTATCAGACCCGGCTGCAGGAGCGTTACGTCTGGCATTCGGTCGACGTGCTGCTGGAGGCGTTCGTCTTCGCCTATATCGGTCTGCATCTGCGGTTCGTCCTGGAAGATCTGCGCGCCGCCCACGAATCGCTGGTGGAGGTCGGCGTCGCCGCGGCGGTGGTGCTGGCGATCGTGCTGGTGATCCGTCCACTGTCGGTGTTCGTGATGTTCGGCCGCGGCGTGCTGTCCCGGCACGTCGATCGCAAGCTGAGCGTGCCGGTCCCCGAAGGTGGCCGGGGTGCGCTCGGCGGCCGCAAGAGAACTCGGCCACCAGGCAAGTGGCGGTCGATGATTGACCACACCTCGCTGACCTGGCAGGAGAACGTGGTGGTGTCCTGGACCGGGATGCGCGGTGTGGTGACACTGGCCGCCGCGGCCGGCATTCCGCCGACGATCGCCAGCGGGGAACCGTTCCCGGAACGGGCCACCATTCAGGCGATCGCCTTCGCGGTGGCGGTCGGCACGCTGCTCCTGCAGGGGTCGACGCTGCCGCCGCTGATCCGGCGACTCAAGCTGTCGTCACAAGAGAACGACCGCGCCTACGACCGGGAGGAGACCCTCAAGGCCGAGGGCACCGTCCACGCCGCGGCCGACGAGGTGCTGGCCTGGTTCGAGGCGAACCCGCCCGAGGGACTTGACCCGCACGTGTTGACCGACATCCGAAATTGGATCGCCCGGCACTCCAAGGACGCCGACGAGATGCCCGACCCCGAGGAGCACGATCTGCGGGCCGCAGTGTTCTCGACGTTGTATCGCGAGGTCTTGGCCGCCCAGCGGGCCGCGCTGATCCGGGAGCGGGATTCCGGCGAGATCGACGACGAGGCCGTGCGCGCCATGCTCGGTCGGCTGGATCTGCAGGAGGCCAGTGTGACCGCCCGGATGGAAAGCAGACTCTAGAAGTCGCCGAAATCGCCCCCACCGAAATCGCCGCCGCCCCAGCCGCCGCCGTCACCGAGGCCGCCCCCGTCGCTGCCCCAACCACCGCCGTCACCAGCCCAGCCGCCACCGTCGCCGCCCGCGCCTGCGTCTTGGCCGGTGCCCGCGTCCAGACCCTGGTCATACCCCTGGTCAAAACCTTGGTCGAAGCCCGAGCCGTAACCGTTCTCGAATCCTGACGCCCCGTAGCTGACGCCGCCCATGCCGGAGAACAGCGCATCGAAGAGCAGCACCGAACCCACGCCCCAGGCGCCAGCGACCAGCGCCGTCTTCCACCACGGCTCGGAATACCAGCCGGCCGGCACCGGTCGGCCCGCTACCTGGCCGCCGGGGTAATAGTTCGGGGTGCGCTCGCTTGGCACCGGCGAAGCCTCGATCTCACGGCCCTCGAACTGCACCTTGCGGTCCTCGGTGACCGCACCCGCCGACTTCTGTCCGGCGATGGTCTCCAATTCCGGACCAGGATCCATGCCCATCGCGGTGCGCGCGGCACGCACGTAGTACAGCCCCTCGATCGCGCTTTCCTTGGCCAGCATGGCCTGTTTGGCGGTGGTCGCCTGCTCGATCTGCGATGAGGCGGCGGTGAAACGTTCCGACGCGTCGGCCAGCGCCTGGGTGGAGGCGTCGTTGTTGCCCGACAGGTTGAGCACTTGGCCGCCGAGACGTTCGATGAGCCGCCGCGCGTCAGCCTTGGCGTCGGCCAGCGAGGCGGCGGTGCGATTGCCCGAGGCGCGCGACGAACTCACCACCGCCAGCACGATCGCAGCGACAACGACGAGGATGAGCACGACCAGCACACCGTTCATGGCGTCTACAGTACCGATCCTGTGAGAGTGCTCCGAAGAACGAGAGTTTGCTTGTCAGAGCACGCCGAGAGCGCGGTAGACCGCGTCACTCAACGCGGTGCTGCGGGGGTCGGCATTGCACTTGGTGGCGTCGAAGTAGTTCATCACGTAGGCGTACCCGATGCCGTGTTCGAGGTCGACAAACCCGTACGAGCCACCCGATCCGCCATGGCCGAAGCTGCGCAGGTTCGGTCCCGCGACACCCCGCTGGTTGAGCATGTAGCCGAGGCCCCAGCCATGATCGGCGACCCGGGCACCGAGCACGACATCGGCATCGAAGCCGCCTTGGGAGACACGGACGGATTCCAGATGGTCGCGGCCGAGCAACTTCTCCTGCGCCAGCCCGTTGTAGAACGTGGCCAGGCCCAGCGCCGACACGTGACCGTTGGTGGCCGGGAACTCGCTGCGTCGCCACCGGGTGAGCTCGTTGGAGCCGAGTTCGTCGTCGGGGACGAACCCCATGGCGACCGACATCCCGGCCATCGGATGCTCGTCGAGTGAGGTGGGGTAGCCCGGCGCCTGGCCGTTGGCCAGGACGTCGCGGATGTGTGGCTTGTTGACCATCTCGGCGCAGCGATGGTGTTCGGCGACCGGCAGGCCGATGTGCACGTCGATGCCCATCGGCTCGGCGATCTCGGTACGCAGGTACTGGCCTATTGTGCGGCCGGTGACGCGACGGACCACTTCGCCGAGGATGAAGCCGAAGGTCACCATGTGATAGCCCTGCGCGGTGCCCGGCGTCCACCACGGCGCGGCGGCAGCCAAGTCGGCGCACACCCGATCCCAGTCGGTGGTGTCCCGCCAGTGCAGACGCGTGCGCGGGCCGATCACCCCGGACCGGTGCCCGAGCACCGACGCGACCGTGATGTCCTGTTTTCCGTTCTGGGCGAATTCCGGCCAGTACTGCGCGACTGGGGCATGCAGATCGATCTCGCCGCGGTCTGCAAGTAGGTGCACACAGGTGGCGGTCAGGCCCTTGGTCCCGGAGAAGATGCTGGCCAGGGTGTCCTGCTGCCACGGCCGCTGACGGTCCGCATCGGCGTAGCCGCCCCAGAGGTTGACCACCAGATCCCCGTCGACCCACACCGCTACGGCGGCACCAACGTCGTCGGCGTCGGTGAAGTTCTTCTCGAAGGCGTCGCGAACCGCGCCAAAACCCGCGGTGCACGCACCGTCGATGGGTAGCTGGTCGCTCAACGCGCCTCCTGACCGGCGGGAATCACAGCTGAATCTACGGAGATCACGGTAGCCAGCAAAGATGCGAAGACGATTGGAGCGGAATCGCAACCAGGTCGTGATTAGCGTGGGCACCCAGCGCCGCCCCTTCCAAAATATGTTCATGTGGAGTTTCCTGTCGATTCCACGTTCTCGCAGGCACGTGCGTCACGATCCAGGGGTGGAGTTTCCCAGCACTGGCATTCCACCGGAGCTCGCCGCCCGGATGACGATGGCCGAGCAGCACGAGTGGCATCAGACCTATCTGCGCCGCCACCAGGTCTCGCGGCGCAACTTCCTGCGCGGCTCGGCCGCCGCTGCGGCCGTGGCCGCCCTGGGCACCGCACCGTTCGGGCATCGGGCCTACGCGCAAGACGCCCCTCTAGGGGTAGCTGGCCGGCGGGTCGGATACGGCTCGGACGCCTCGAGCCAGCTGCGGCTGGCCGCGCAGCTCTCGCGTAATCCTGGCGCGACCAAGGTCTTCGTCGACCACGGTCCGACACCCGGACTCGGCGCAACGATCGAAGCGGAAGTCCGCAATCTCCGCACCCAAATCCCGGACAGCAGTGGGGGAGTGCTGTCGGCCGAGCAGTTCTACGTCCACGCACCGGTGGACGGGTTGCCAGGGCGGACGCCGCACTTCTATCGTTGGCGCACCAGTGACGGTTTCGTCAGTGATGTGAGGTCGGCTACCACCGCACTGCCGAGCGCGCGAAATACGTTGGGCTGGTTCAGGTTCACTATGATGGGGGACCAAGGCACCAACGAGACGCCGACGTTTCCGCCCGGGCTCAGCGCTGGTGATTACGACGACAACTCGTACAAAGCGGACAATGATCCGACGGCCCCGCATGCCACGAATGTGCTGAACCAGATCATCGCTTCGCGTCCCGACTTCCACGTGCTGGCCGGTGATATCGCCTACGCCGACCCCACTGGCGGGGGTAAGCCGGCGCAGTTCGTCCGAAAAGGAGACCCCCCCAAGGGTTTCGACAAGTTCAACCCGTTCGTATGGGACGTATACCTGGGCTCCATCGAGGCCAGCGCATCGACGACGCCGTGGATGTTCGCCACCGGTAACCACGATATGGAAGCTGCCTACCCGGAGCATGGCTACGGCGGGCACCTGAAGCGGCTGGACTTCCCGGGTAACGGGCCGACGGGATGCCCGTCGGTCTATTCATTCACCTACGGCAACGTCGCGGTGTTGTCGCTGGATGCCAACGATGTCACCTATGAGATTCCCGCCAACCAGGGCTACTCGCACGGCACCCAAACCAGTTGGGTGGAAAAGACATTGGCCGCGCATCGAGCTAACCCCGCTATCGACTTCATCGTCGCGTTTTTCCACCACTGCGCCTACTCCACGGTCTTCGACCACGCCAGCGACGGGGGCGTGCGGGCAGCCTGGGGTCCCCTGTTCGATCGCTATCAGGTCGATCTGGTGCTGCAGGGCCACAACCATTCCTTCGAACGAACCGACCCGATCCGATCCAACGCGCCGACCCGGGTTGCCGAGGACAATGCGATCGTCTACCCAGAGACCGACGGAACCGTCTACTACACGGTCGGATCCGGCGGCCGGCGGCGATACAACTTCCAGCCCGACGAGCAGGAGAGCTACCGCGGCCACGCGGTAGCCGACACCTTCGTGCCCAACAGCTACTTCTGGACTGCCGACGGTCACAAGCAGGCCGAGGCCATCGCCTGGTCGCGAGTGCGGTTCCACAACTACGCGTTCATCCGGGTCGATGTGCGCCCCGGCAATCTCCTCAGTGAGATGGATGTAACCGCCGTCGACGAATATGGCCGGGAATTCGACAAGCTGACCTACCGCCGTGAGGTTCGCCGCTAGCGAGGCTCAGAAATAGTCGAAGTGCTTGGCGCCCCGGTAGCTGCTACCAGACGTCGAAGTGCATCGCGCCCAATCGATCCGGAGTGCCGTAGTCGATGTAGACCGGGCCCAGCTGGAAGGGAATGTTGCCGGTGTTCGGGTTCGAGATCGTCGCCGTCACCGGGTAGATGTTTGGGCTGTTCTTCGTGCCGACAACGTAGGTGTACAGGAGCGTCAGTCCGTCAGCGGTGTACACCGACACTCGGGTGCCCGGCCTGAGCTTCGATTCCTGCGCGGCGTCGCCGACTGCCCAATCCGGCAGGCCGCCCCAGACGCCACCGGAATCGACATTGCCCCGCAGCGGCACCGGCGTCCCGTCGTTGATTTGCACCTGCCAATCACCGATCGGGCCGCCACTGATCGACCCCTTCGAGGGAAGTGGGTTGGGGCCGAAGACAACGAGGCCGTACGGGCCGATAATGTTTTCATACATCAAGACCCCGTCCTTGAGCTCGCCGGGCAGCAGCGCTGTCATCGTCGGGCCCGACGGGGTGTTGGCTCCGATACCCAATGTGCCCACGACGCCGACACCGGCGTTCGAGTAGTTCAGGTAGGAAGCTTCGGAGGTTGGGTCGACAACTCTCACCTTGAAGGGCTCGGTGACGGCGCCGCCGCCGAAGTCGACCGTCGTCAAGTAATTGGTGTAGTTGTACGTGACCAACGTGGTGGAGTCGCCGTAGCTGCCCGTGCCCGTCCCCTGTGGCGGGCCGAGGTTCGTCTGGCCAACATACTTGTTGATGATCGTCAGACCCGACGAACCCGTATCCAACAAGACGGGCACGACGGGCCCGCCGTTGACCGAGATGTAGACGATCTGTTGTGTGGTGAAGACGGTCCTCATCAGCCGAACCGCGTAGACCTGGCCGTTGTCTTTGGCCTGGGCAACCAGTGCTCTCGCGTCGGCGGCGGCCGTGGGTGCACCTAGGAGTCCGACGAGGGGCGTGGTCAGTTTCGCGGCATCCAGAGCTATACCCGCCACGGTGGGCAACAGCATCGTGGCCAACAGCGATGCCTGCGCCAACTGGTGTGTGACCGGAACCCCGACGGTGTTGGCCACCGCTGCCTTCACCGGCTCGATGGAGTTCTGCCACATCGTCAGCGACCACGCCGCTTGCGCCAAAAACGTCTGGGGCACAACCGAAGCCAGCCCGGCAGCGACATTGCCAGCACCCCAGGTCTGGGCGTGAAGCAACTGCTGGGTCTGAGTGATCTGCCGTAACGATTCTCTCACCGCTTCGCCCGGCACGACCACCTCGTTGTCGGGCAGATACGAGGTCTCGCCGTAGCCGGGCACGGCGTTCGTAGAGATATCGGCGACGTCGGTGACTGTCGAAGCCGCGTTTTTACGCGCGGATACCGTACTCGAGGGCTGCGAACTGGCGTCGGGCACAGATCGGGCCGAGCCAGCGACCGTTCGAGGGGTCTTCGGGCGCGAATGAGCCTTAGCGGCAGAGGGTTTGGTGTTGGAGACTGAGGAATCGACCTTTCCCGAGGTCGTTCCGGAATGACCGGTGTCGGCAGAGGCTGTCGCGCTCCCTGATGCCAGTGCGGCACCGATGCCGAGGGTGAGCGCACCGGCACCCAGCCAGGCATAGGGCTGTCGTGTGGCCCTGGTCTGATTCATCGCTGCCCCCAGTCACTAACGCTGTTTGCCGTTGAAACCGCCGCGGCCGTACTGACCGCCCACGCCGGCGTAGCCAACCTTGCCTCCGGCACCAGGTTTGGAGTTCTCCCGCGTGAGCGCACTTGAGTCACCGCCGTTTCCGCCGTTCCCGCCGGTGCCGCCGAACTGTCCGCCGAACGTGCCGGATCCGCCCGCGCCACCGTTAGCAGTTCCCGCACCATCGACTCTCGCGAATCCGCCATTGCCGCCGTTGCCGCCAGTGCCAAGGAACCAGCCGCCAGGACCACCGGCGTTCGCCGTGCCGCCGAAGGCATTCCCGGTTCCACGCGCCCGCGCGTCGCCGCCATCGCCGCCGCGACCGCCGGTGCCGAAAACCGGGATGACGCCGCCGAAGTTATTGCCCCCAAGACCGCCATTGCCTGCAAGGGCGTTGCCTGAGCCGGTGGTCTCCGCGGCGCCGCCGGTGCCGCCCGCTCCGCCGGTTCCCGCGATGGTGGCGCCGCCGTCACCGCCGGCTCCGGCCTTCGAGTTAGTGCTGCCCCCACCCTGTGCTGCTCCGCCGGTGCCACCGGCGCCACCGGTTCCGACGGCGGCGAAACCACCACTCCCGCCATTGCCACCAAGGCCACCCCAGGTCTGCGACCTACCTAGACCGCCGGTGCCGCCACTGCCACCGACGCCGACGAGGGTGGAGCCGCCTGCGCCGCCCGCGCCACCGTCCCCGCGAGCGCTTGTGGATTCACCCACCCCGCCGACTCCACCGGCACCGCCGTTTCCGAACTGTGCTTCTCCGCCGGCTCCGCCCGCCCCGCCGATCGCCTGGGCACCTCCTGCGGTTGCGGTTGCTGTCGCGTTGCCGCCGGCGCCGCCGGCCCCTCCGGACCCGCCAAGCCGGCCGGCCATGCCACCGTTTCCGCCGGCGGCGGCGGCCGTCTGCTGGCTCCGGTACGGGTTGAAGTTGTCGCCGCCCTTGCCGCCTGTTCCGCCATTACCGAAGAGGCCGCCGGCACTGCCGCCGTTACCACCGTTGGTTGGTGCGGAGTCCCCATTGCTGTAGTACAGGCCGGTGGAGCCGTTGCCGCCGTTGCCGCCGTTGCCGGCGATCAGACCGCCGCGTCCGCCATTGCCCCCGGCGGTCGCATCGGAGACCAGGGTGCCGTCGACGGTGTAGACAGCCGCCGCCCCGTTGCCGCCGGCACCGCCATTGCCGAATAGTCCTGCGCTGCCGCCGTTGCCGCCATTGGCACCGTTGCCGCCGTTACCCCAGAGCAGGCCGGCGTTACCGCCGTTGCACGCCGCGCCCGTGCAATTCAGGGGCGCGTCCACCCCGTTGCCGATGAGCCAGCCGCCGTAGCCGATGACGGGCCGGGTGGCACCGACCGCTGCCGCCAGTGTCACCGGGGGCGACGCCGCGGCCGCCGGGGCGTTCGCGTTGTGATCGAATAACCAGAGATCGTCGTCGGTGGTGGTCGCCGGAGTCTGTGGAGCCAAAGCGAATTCAGTCGATGCCAACACCACGGCGGGCGCGTGCGCGGCGGTCGGATCGCTGTCGATGGTGATAGCCATGCCGCCGGCCAACGCGCCGCCCGCTACGACCGCGTAGGTGATGGGCAGAATCATCTGCAGCGATATCCGACGATTGTGTAAGCGGCGCTCGACCACGTGATTCCCCCTGGTGTCATCCGCGGTGCCGACCGAGTGGACGACTCAAGAATGCACGGCGTAACTTAGCTCAGGGAATTAGCTGCGTCAAGAAGAACGGGTGCCGACTCTACTCGCTTTGAGTGGGCGCGATCATGCGCATTCCGTCGAAACCTATGCCCGCGCACGGTAGTTCGATGCCATTAACAGTGCGCCAACGCCACTTACACGTCAGGACGATTTGCTTCGCCGTGCTGTTCAGCTGACCCCCGACTGCTTCAGGTCACAGTTGCTGGTTCGTGCCGGATGACTTCTTTGGCTGCGCGCTCAGAGGAGCGGACGGCGCCGTCGACCCACCCGTGCATGACTCCCGACGTCTCGGTACCTGCCCAGTGGATGCGACCGCAGGGTTTGGTGGTGGCCGGCCCGAACTCGGTGAGCACGCCCGGTGGGCAATGGCTGAGCATGCCGCCGTCGGAGTACCGTTTGGCGGACCAATCCTGATCGAGGAAAGCTACTGGGGCAGCTGCTTTTTCGTCGAATCGCTCGACCTGTACCTCGCCGGTTTCCCGGACTCGGATCTCGCGAACTACGATCTGGCGGCCGCAACGCCCAAGCGAGTGCTGATGTGGGGGGAGCGGACCCTCGTCGTCGGTGGAGCCGGTTGCCCCGGGGAGGGGCTGGGCGCCCACTGGGTACCGATAGCGCTGACGCCGGCTCAGTGAGCCGCCGCTCTGGCCGGCCAAACAGACCGGGAATTTCGGTACCCGAGGAATGTGAGTGGGGGTGTCTGACGGGGCCGTCACCACACCCAACGTCAGGATGCCGGCGCTGGCGACGGCAGTATTGGACCGGACAACCGTGCTGGGGAGTCCTCGGTGCACCATTACCTTCCGCCGTCGGCCAGCTGAACAGGCCAATGGAACATCACATTCGCGCGCGTTAACCTCGGCTTTTTGAGCGCACGAGGAATCGGACATGATGGAACCGTGAAGCTGCTGCCCACACCCGACGTCACGCTCACCGATGCCGAGGTCGAAGACGCGCTCAGGCATGCCGTCGCGGTGATCAATCCACTGCTGTACGTGCTGTGGCGAACCGACCCGTTCGACCTCAAGCGGCGCACCCCGCCCAATGCCGTCTCCTGGGCACTCAACGCCGCCGATTTCCCGGGCACGCTCGCCTGGGACGACCTGAGCACCGACGACAAGATCAGTTGGTGGGTATGGCGGGTCGGCGCACTGAACACCATCGTGGTGGCGTTCCCCGGCGTGCTGGGCGTCCTCGCGCGGCGACTGCCGATTCAGGATCTGCTCGGGTTCGCCAGCCAGGCCATCGTGCTGTGCGCAGTGGCCCGCGAACTGGGCGTCACCGACTATCGGCGTCAGGTCAGGTTGCTCGCGTGGGTGCTATGCGGGCGGGACCTGTCGGTGGTGGTCCACGATGGGCACCCGCCGGTCAGCATCCCGTTGACCCCGTTGGGCATCGCCAAAGCGCTGTGGAACTTGGCGGGTGTCCTCGATGCGATCGGCGATGAACTCGCGAAGCGGCCCCATCCGCGCGCGCCATTCCGCTACGTGGCCATGCTTCCTGCTGTGGGCGTGGTGGCCGCGTACCTCGGTGAATGCGGTGCTCTGTCCCGCGCCGCCAAGGCCGGTCAGCAGTGGATCGAAACGCAAAAACCGCCCCAGGGGGGCGGTCCTGCGAGAGCGGGCGACGGGAATCGAACCCGCGTAGCTAGTTTGGAAGACTAGGGCTCTACCATTGAGCTACGCCCGCGTGCTGTACGCGGCCCCAAATGTACCGGCGCCGATCTGATCAAATCCAATCGGCCCACCTGAAAGCGCATCGTCGAGGTCGATTGCCGTTGAACAGGCATTGGGCCGTAGGATTCGGGCGCGAGAAATAGAGCGCGGGGTGTAGCGCAGCTTGGTAGCGCATCCGCTTTGGGAGCGGAAGGCCGCAGGTTCAAATCCTGTCACCCCGACACGCCCAACGAATGTCCCACGACCGAACATCGACCCGAGGAGTCCAGCAGTGAAGAGCACCGTCGAGAAGTTGAGCCCTACCCGGGTTCGCATCAACGTGGAGGTGCCCTTCACGGAACTGCAGCCTGATTTCGACCGGGCCTACAAGGAGCTCGCCAAGCAGGTACGGCTGCCCGGCTTCCGTCCCGGCAAGGCCCCGGCCAAGCTGCTCGAAGCCCGCGTCGGCCGCGGCGCCGTGCTGGAGCAGGTCGTCAACGATGCGCTCCCGAGCCGTTACAGCGAAGCGGTCACCGCCACCGCCGTCACCCCGCTGGGCCAGCCCGAGATCGAGGTCACCAAGATCGAGGACGGCGAGGAGCTGGTCTTCACCGCCGAGGTCGACGTGCGGCCCGACATCGAGCTGCCCGATCTGAGCGCGCTGAAGATCTCGGTCGACACCATCGAGATCAACGACGAGGAGGTCGATGCCGAGCTGGAATCACTGCGCGCCCGCTTCGGCACCCTCAAGGGTGTCGAGCGTCCCGCCCAGACCGGCGACTTCGTCTCCATCGATCTGTCCGCCACCGTCGGTGGCGAAGATCTTCCCGACGCCGCCACCGAGGGCCTGTCCCATGAGGTCGGCTCCGGCCAGCTGATCGACGGCCTGGACGACGCCATCGTCGGCTTGTCCGAGGGCGAGTCGAAGGTCTTCACCACCAAGCTGGCCGCCGGTGAGCACGCCAACGAGGACGCTGAAGTCACCGTGACCGTCAAGTCCATCAAGGAGCGCGAGCTTCCCGAGGCTGACGACGAATTCGCGCAATTGGCAAGCGAATTCGACACCATCGAGGAACTGCGCGAGAACCTCGTCGAACAGGTGAAGCGGGTCAAGCGCATTCACCAGGCCGAGATGATCCGCGATAACGCACTCGAGTTGCTGCTGGAGACCGTCGAGGTTCCGCTGCCCGAGGCGATCGTGCAAGCCCAGGTCGACCAGACCGTGCACAACGCGATCCACGTTCTCGACCACGACGAGGACAAGTTCGCCGAGGCGCTGGAGGCCGAGGGCAGCTCGCGCGAGAAGTTCGACACCGAGACCCGAGAAGCCGCCGAGAAGGCCGTCAAGACCCAGCTCTTGATGGACGCGATCGCCGACGACCTCGACATCCAGGTCGGCCAGCAGGACCTCACCGAGCGACTGGTCCTGATGTCGCGGCAGTACGGCATCGAGCCGCATCAGCTGCTACAGATCCTGCAGCAGAATAACCAGCTGCCGGCGATGTTCGCCGACGTGCGCCGCGGGCTGACCGTGGCCGCGGTGGTCGAGGCGGCCACCGTCACCGACAGCGACGGCAACGTCGTCGACACCGCCGAGTTCTTCGGCGCGCCGGCCGAGGGTGCCGAAGGCATCGAGATCGAAGAAGCCGACACGGACGGTACGAGTGTCGATGCCGACGAGGCCTCTGAGCAGCAGGCCGACAAGGCCGAATAAAGCCGACAGCGAAAGCGCACTCTCTGGGGAGTGCGCTGCGCGCTGCGTTGGTTAGGGTCGGGTAGAACGAAGTCCGGAGAAAGCAGGTATCAAGTCGTGACTGATATGCGTTCAGGCATGCCAGGGCTGAATCTTTCTGACTCGGTGTATGAGCGGTTGCTCGCCGAGCGCATCATCTTCCTTGGCTCCCAGGTCGATGACGACATCGCCAACCGGCTGTGCGCGCAGATTCTGCTGCTCGCCGCCGAGGACCCGACCAAAGACATCTCGCTGTACATCAACTCGCCCGGTGGCTCGATCAGCGCGGGTATGGCGATCTTCGACACCATGGTGCTCGTGCCGTGCGATGTCGCCACCTACGCCATGGGCATGGCCGCCTCGATGGGCGAGTTCCTGCTCGCCGCCGGCACCAAGGGTAAGCGCTACGCGCTGCCGCACGCGCGCATCCTAATGCACCAGCCACTGGGTGGTATCACCGGTGGCGCGGCCGATATCGCCATCCAGGCCGAGCAGTTCGCGCTCATCAAGAAGGAAATGTTCCGGCTCAACGCCGAGTTCACCGGCCAGACGATCGAGCGCATCGAGGCCGACTCCGACCGCGACCGCTGGTTCACCGCGCAGGAAGCGCTGGAGTACGGCTTTGTCGATCACATCATCACCCGCGCCCACTTCAACGGAGTGTCCAATGCTTGACCACACTGAACAGACCTATCGGGGCACTGCACCTACAGCGCGCTACATCCTTCCCTCGTTCGTCGAGCACTCCAGCTGGGGTGTGAAGGAGTCCAACCCCTACAACAAGCTGTTCGAGGAACGCATCATCTTCCTCGGCGTTCAGGTGGACGACGCCTCGGCCAACGACATCATGGCCCAGCTGCTGGTGCTGGAGTCGTTGGATCCCGACCGCGACATCACCATGTACATCAACTCGCCGGGCGGCTCGTTCACCTCGCTGATGGCGATCTACGACACCATGCAGTACGTGCGTGCCGACATCCAGACGGTGTGCCTCGGACAGGCCGCCTCGGCCGCCGCGGTGCTGCTGGCCGCTGGCACGCCGGGCAAGCGCCTGGCCCTGCCGAACGCGCGCATCCTCATCCATCAGCCGTCGCTCGGCGGCGTCATCCAGGGTCAGTTCTCCGACCTCGAGATCCAGGCCGCCGAGATCGAGCGGATGCGGACCCTGATGGAAGAGACGCTGGCCCGTCACACGGGCAAGGATCCCGCAATCGTCCGCAAGGACACCGACCGCGACAAGATCCTGACCGCCGCAGCGGCCAAGGAGTACGGGATCATCGACACCGTTCTGGAGTACCGGAAGCTCTCGGCCCAAAATGCTTAGGCCCGAGAAAGCTTGATCGCGGCGATGGCTGCCGGGCTCGCCCGGCAGCATCCGCCAATGATGTCCGCGCCGCCGCGGCCCGCTGGGTCGCGGCGTTCGCGTCGAAGCAGCCGGTGCCCACCCAGGTCCGCGCCACCCCGTCCCACTCGGTCAGTTGGGCGACAGTCGGGCCGCAGCGACCCGCATACTCCTCGCCGCCCGCCAGGGCTGCGCCATACGGCCCGACCAACAGGGCCACCCCACCGGCGCAGCCGACGTCGGACAGGTCGTGACCACGGCTTTCCCGCTCAGTGGCCTAACCGCCATCGGCGATCAGCACGGTATCGTGGGCAAGGGCGAACACGATGGCGCGACTCTGCGTTCGGCGCAGCCCAACGCTTCGGTTCGGTTACGGCGGCGACACGCCAAAAACACGGCTAAGCGTTCCGGGGCGACGAGAGCCGTGTCAGGCGATATGTTCACCATCAAGTGAATACCATCGACGCGATACGGCTTTATGTGTCGCACCGTGGCAGAGCAAGCGGGTAGCGTCGGGACAGACACCGGCACTGACTAACTGGCAACGATCGAAGACCCGGCGAAGGAAAGTAGGACCTCACCACCATGGCGCGTATCGGAGACGGCGGTGACCTGCTCAAGTGCTCGTTCTGCGGTAAGAGCCAGAAGCAGGTGAAGAAGCTCATAGCGGGCCCGGGCGTCTACATCTGCGACGAGTGCATCGATCTGTGCAACGAGATCATCGAAGAGGAGTTGGCGGACGCCGACGACGTCAAACTCGATGAGCTGCCCAAGCCCGCCGAGATCCGGGATTTCCTGGAGAACTACGTCATCGGCCAGGACACCGCCAAGCGCACGCTGGCCGTTGCCGTCTACAACCACTACAAGCGCATCCAGGCCCAGGAGAAGCACCGCGACTCCCGCTCCGAGCCGGTGGAGCTGGCCAAGTCCAACATCTTGATGCTCGGCCCGACCGGCTGCGGTAAGACCTACCTGGCGCAGACGCTGGCCAAGATGCTCAACGTGCCCTTCGCGATCGCCGACGCCACCGCGCTGACCGAAGCCGGGTATGTGGGCGAGGACGTCGAGAACATTCTGCTCAAGCTGATTCAGGCCGCCGACTATGACGTGAAGCGCGCCGAGACCGGCATCATCTACATCGATGAGGTCGACAAGATCGCCCGCAAGAGCGAGAATCCGTCGATCACTCGGGACGTGTCCGGTGAGGGTGTGCAGCAGGCGTTGCTGAAGATCCTCGAAGGCACTCAGGCCTCGGTCCCGCCGCAGGGCGGTCGCAAGCATCCGCATCAGGAATTCATCCAGATAGACACCACCAACGTGCTCTTCATCGTGGCTGGGGCGTTCGCCGGGCTGGAGAAGATCGTCTCCGACCGCGTCGGCAAGCGCGGCCTGGGCTTCGGTGCTGAGGTGAAGTCCAAGGCTGAAATCGACACCCAGGATCACTTCGCTGAGGTGATGCCCGAGGATCTGATCAAGTTCGGTCTGATCCCCGAGTTCATCGGCCGTCTGCCGGTGGTGGCCTCGGTGACCAATCTGGACAAGGAATCGCTGGTGCAGATCCTGTCCAAGCCGAAGAACGCTCTGGTGAAGCAGTACACCCGGCTGTTCGAGATGGACGGCGTCGAGCTGGAGTTCGCCGACGATGCGCTGGACGCGATTGCCGATCAGGCCATCCACCGCGGTACCGGTGCCCGCGGGCTGCGCGCGATCATGGAAGAAGTCCTGCTGCCGGTGATGTATGACATCCCCAGCCGCGATGACGTCGCCAAGGTCGTGGTGACCAAGGAAACCGTCCAGGACAACGTCCTGCCGACGATCGTCCCGCGCAAGCCCGCCCGCCCCGAGCGTCGCGACAAGAGCGCTTAAGCGCGGACTCGCGTCCCGCGCTCGGCGATCACTTGTTGAGCAGTAGGGCTATCGCGGCCGCCCCGTCCCACTGGGCGAAAGCCGTCTTCAGGATTGATCCCAGCTCCCGACGATCCCACACCTGCGGCCACTCCCGGCCCGTTCGGCGCGCTCACCGACCTGACCGTCGGCCAGGTCGGCCTCGGGCGGAAGCGGGTGTAGTCGGATGCCACACGCACTGATTTTGGCTGCGTGCCGCGGCGAGGTCAGCACGGTGACCCGGATACCGCGGTGGGCCAGGCTGCCCGCAACCGCCAGCAACGGGGTGGTGTGCCCGGCCGCAGACAGTCCCGCGATCAGAGTTTTCGCCAGTGTGGATGATGAACGCGATCGTGGACATCGGCGCTCACCGGGCCCAAGGCCGTCAGCCCTGGTGGTACGCCTCGGCTTACCAGCTCTTCGACCAATTTCTGGGAGCCACCGAGTCCGACGCGGTGCTCGCCGAGTGGTTCGTCCGCCGCACCAGCCTGCTCGATAGCCTCTATCCCACACCCTCACCACGGCTGCTCGCCCGCGCGATTCAGCACAACAGTCGAGCGTGGCTGGCTCAGCGTCGAGCGGGAGATCACTGACAGCTAACGCGTGATGCGGTCGGCCCTACTGTAGACGTTCATCGATTCGCCGCGCAGGAACGCGACCAGCGTCAGACCCGACTGGGTGGCCAGGTCGACGGCCAGTGAGGACGGCGCGGACACCGCGGCAAGGACGGGGATGCCGGCCATGACGGCCTTCTGCGTCAGCTCGAAGGACGCGCGGCCACTGACCAACAGGACGGTGCCGCCGAGCGGGACGCGATTGGCCTCCAGCGCCCAGCCGATCACCTTGTCGACGGCGTTGTGCCGGCCCACGTCCTCCCGTACCGCCAGCATCGCGCCGTCGCTACCGAACAGCGCCGCACCGTGGAGCCCGCCGGTGCTGGCGAACACCTTTTGCGCCGAACGCAGTTGGCTCGGCATAGCGGTCAGCGCCGCGGCGGTGACGATCGACGGGTCGTCGCCGGGGGAGTGCTGGCTGGTCAGCCGGACCGCATCGATCGACGCTTTGCCGCATACCCCGCATGACGAGGTGGTGTAGAAGTTGCGGGTGACATCGACCTCCGGTGCCGGCACATCGGGGTGCAGCGTCACGTCGAGGACGTTGTAGGTATTGGTGCCGTCTTCGGTTTCTGAGCCGCGGCAGTAGCGGACGGTGAGCACGTCGTCGCGGCGGGCGATGACCCCTTCGGTCAGCAGAAAGCCTTGCGCCAGTTCGATATCGGATCCCGGCGTGCGCATCGTGACGCTCAGCGGGGTCCCGTTGACGCGGATCTCCAGCGGTTCTTCGACGACCAGGGTCTCGGGGCGTTCGGTGACGGTGCCGTCGATGACGTGGCTGGCCCGCCGGCGTGCGGTCACCCGTCCCATGATTGCTCCTGCCTGCGTTCCAACCGGATCACGATCGCCTTCGATACCGGTGTATTCGATTTGGCGGCCACGTGATCGAGTGGCACCAGGGGATTGGTCTCGGGGTAGTAGGCCGCCGCGTTGCCGACCGGGGTGGCGTACGGCACCACCAGGAAGTCCTTGGCGCGGCGTTCCTGCAACTCGCCTCGACTGTCGGTGAACTCCGAGATCAGGTCGACGCGGACGCCGTCGGCCAGCCCGAGTGCCTTGATGTCGGCCGGGTTCACGAAGACGACGCGACGGCCACCCTTGATCCCGCGGTAGCGGTCGTCGAGCCCGTAGATAGTGGTGTTGTACTGGTCGTGGCTGCGCAATGTCTGCAGCACCAGTCGACCCGTCGGCACCGGAACCCAGTTCAGCTCGTTGACCGCGAAGTTCGCCTTGCCGGTGATGGTCGGGAATTCGCGGGAATCCCTTGGCGGGTGCGGCAATTGGAAACCGTCGGGCTGACGGACGCGGGTGTTGTAGTCGCCGCAGCCCGGCACCACGGCAGCGATCGCGTCGCGGATCGTGTCGTAGTCGGCAGCGAAGGTCTCCCAGGGCACCGGGTGGTCGGCGCCGAGGAGGGTGCGGGCCAGCTGGCAGATGATCGCGACTTCGCTGCGCACCTCGTCACTCGGTGGCGTCAGGCTGCCCCGCGACAGGTGCACCATTGACATCGAGTCCTCTACGGAAACAACCTGTTTGCGGCCGCCTACCAAGTCGCGATCGGTGCGGCCCAGGGTGGGCAGGATCAGTGCCGTGCGGCCGTGGACCAGGTGGCTGCGGTTGAGCTTGGTGGAGACCTGAACCGTGAGCGCACATGTGCGCAACGCCGCCTCGGTCACCGTCGTGTCGGGGGTGGCCGAGGCGAAATTGCCGCCCATGGCCAGGAATACCGACGCCCGCCCGTCACGCATAGCCCGGATCGCGTCGACCGTGTCATAACCGTGCTTGCGGGGGCTGATGATGCCGAACCGGTCGTCCAGTGCACTCAGAAAGGTCTCGGGGACCTTCTCCCAGATTCCCATCGTGCGGTCGCCCTGGACGTTGGAATGCCCACGCACCGGGCACACCCCGGCGCCGGGCTTGCCGATCATGCCGCGCAGCAACAGCAGGTTGGTCATTTCGGCAATGGTGGCGACGGCATGGGTGTGCTGAGTGATGCCCATCGCCCAGCACACGATCGTGCGCTGGGAGCCGGCCAGCATGCCCGCGACTCGCTCCAGCTGGGGCCCCCCGACGCCGGTGGCTTCGGTGACGGTGTCCAGGTCGACGGTGCGGGCATCGGCCAGGTACTCGTCGAATCCGTGGCAATGCGCGGCGATGAACTCGCGGTCGATGATGCTGCCGGGGTCACGCTCCTCGGCCTCCACCAGCAGGCGGCCCAGCCCCTTGAACAACGCCAGGTCGCCGCCGAGGCGGATCTGCACGAATTCGTCGGCGATCGGCACCCCATGGCCGACAACGCCATTCACCTTCTGCGGATCCTTGAACCGGATCAGGCCGGCCTCGGGAAGTGGATTGACGGCGATGATCTTGGTGCCGTTGGCTTTCGCCTTCTCCAGCACCGACAGCATCCGCGGATGGTTGGTACCCGGATTCTGTCCTGCGATCACGATGACGTCGGCGTGTTCGACGTCATCGACGGTCACCGAGCCTTTACCGATACCGATGGAATCGGTCAGCGCGGTGCCTGACGACTCGTGGCACATATTGGAACAGTCGGGGAGATTGTTGGTGCCGAAGCTGCGGACCAGGAGTTGGTACAGGAACGCCGCCTCGTTGCTGGTGCGCCCCGAGGTGTAGAACACCGCCTCGTGCGGGGAGCCCAGATCGCGCAGGTGGGAGGCGATCAAGCCGAAGGCGTCGTCCCAGCCGATCGGCCGGTAGTGCTGCTCGCCGGGGCGCAGGACCATCGGGTGGGTGATCCTGCCCTGCTGGGACAGCCAGTACTCGGGTTTGGCGGCCAACTCGGCGACGGTATGGCGAGCGAAAAAGTCCGGGGCGACCCGCCGTTTGGTGGCCTCCTCGGCCACCGCCTTGGCGCCGTTCTCGCAGAACTCCGCCAGCTTGCGGCCGCCATGCTCCTCGGGCCACGCGCAGCCCGGGCAGTCGAAACCGTGCCGCTGATTGAGCCGAGACAGTGTCGCCAGGGTGCGCACCGGCCCCATCTCGGCCAGGCCGCGCTGCATGCTGACCATCACGGCCTTCACCCCGGCCGCCTCGTGTTTGGGGCCGCTGACCTCGACGTCCCGTTCGTCAAAGTCCGCATTGACGTCTTTGGCACTGGCCATGCCTCCAATTTAGCCCTCGTTATCGGCGACCCACACCAGATACAAGGGGTTCGTAATCGGTATTTGACATGCGGTGATAGCCCAGGGCTATCGTCAGATCGATGGCGAGCGACGTATTGCTGCAGCACCTGGACTACCTGCTGGCGCTCGCCGCGGAGCGCCACTTCGGGCGCGCGGCCGCCCGCTGCCACATCAGTCAACCGACGCTGTCGGTGGCGATCCGCAGGCTGGAGCGCGATCTGGGGATCGTCATCGTGCAACGCGGCCGTCGCTTCGAGGGCTTCACCGAGGAAGGGCAACGGGTCGTGGCATGGGCCCAGCGCATCACCGCCGAACGCGATGAGATGCTCGCCGACCTCGAACGGATGCAGGGGCGGCTGACGGTCACCGCCCGGCTGGGTGCGATTCCGACGGCGGTACCCGCCAGCCCGTTTGTCACCACCGAGTTCCTGTCCCGCAATCCCGCGGCGTCCGTGCGTATCGAGGCGCTGTCGTCACGCGAAATCGCCAGACGATTGGCCGATTTCGAGATCGACGCCGGGCTGACGTATCTCGATGACGAATCGCTGCCGGGAACCCGCTCGGTCGAGTTGTACCGGGAGCAATACGTTCTGGTGGCATCCGCCGACGACGCGTTGATGGGCAAGCCTCAGGTGACGTGGGCCGAGGCGGCCGGACTCGAGCTGTGCGTGCTGACGACCACCATGCGTAATCGCCACATTCTGGACGCCAATATGGCCGCCGAGGGCATTCATTACCGCCCTGCGGTGGAGGCGGATTCGGTTGACGCGCTCTACGCGCACCTGAGACATTCGCGGCGGGCCACCATTGCCAGCACGGCCTGGCTGCCCCAACTCGGTGTGCCGCAGGGGTTTTCAGCGCGGTCGATGGCCAAACACGGACCGAGCCCGGCGATCGGGCTGGTGGTGCTCGACCGTGCCCCGGCGTCCATCGTTGCGGCGGCGTTCGTCGCGGTGGCCACCGACATCGATCTCGCCGGCCGCATCGACCACTTCTGGACGAGCACGCAGTCCTGACGCCGATCGCTTCGAGTGGGTCATGCCACCTCGTCGTCTCCGACGTCGTCGTCCCGATCCGGGGCGGCCACCTGTCTGGCAATCTCGGTGTCCGCCTGGGATGTGGTGAGCATCCGTTCGGGGTGGTGGTACACGTTCGTTCGCGCCTGGCCGATATCGTTGTGCGGGGGCGGGATCCATTCGACCGATCCGTCGGCCCGGATCCGCACGAAGTATCCGTCATCGGCGAGGCGGTTGTCGGCGGGGCAGGCCAGCACCATGGTGTCGACGTTGGTTTGGCCGCCGGTCGCCCAGCCGGTGATGTGGTGTACCTGGCAGTCGTAGCCGCACACCGTGCATCCCGGGCGGGTGCAGCCGCGGTCGCGTGCCAACAGCACGATGCGTTGATCGGCGGTCGCGATCCGCTTGGAGCGTCCCAAGTACAGCGGACGAGCGGTGTGCTTGTCGAACACCACCAGGCTGTGATGGGCGTGCGACGCGAGCCGGATGACGTCACTCATCGGTAGCAGCGAGCCACCAGCTGTCACGCCGACGCCGGCTGCGTCGGTGAGATCCTGCAGTGTCGTCGACACGATGATCATCGCGGGCAACCCGTTGTGCTGGCCGAGTTCGCCCGACGATAAGACGCTGCGCCCCATCGCGGTGAGTGCGTCGTGGTTGCGCTGCGCCGCTGATCGATCGTCGCCGGCGACCTGGTCATGACTGGGAGTGCCTGATATACAGGGATTTTCGTCGTACGGATTACACATACCGGGAGCGGCCAGTCTGGCGGTGACCGCTTCGAGTGTCGCCAGGCACAGGGGATCCAGCAGTGCGTGTACCGGCGTCATACCGTCGGCCTGTTGCTTGCCGATCCACACCCCGCGCTTGCGTGCCTGTTCGGCGTCGTCGGGCATCGGCCCGTCCTGATCGATCAGCGTCTGCAGCCGCTGGGCGACCTGCTTCAGTTCCTCGGGCGTGAGGCCGCGAGCGTTGACGACCAGATCGGATTCGGCCTGGGTGCGGGTCTGCGGGTCGACCCAAGCTGGCAGCTTGCGGAAAAACTCACCGATGATCGCCACATGTTCGGGACCGATCTGGCCGGCGGCCTGCGCCGCGGCCGTCAGCTCCAGAACCGGTGACAGCGGCTCACCGATGAGGGAACGACGCGGCCCCAGCACTGCGGCATCGCGCACCCGCCGCTTGGCTTCGGTCCGCGAGACACGCAGGCGGGTGGTCAGCACATCGGGGAGAGTTTTGGCGCCGAGTGCTTGCGGTGAAGCCTCGGCGGTGAGCCTGGCGAGGATGCGGTGTGATTGTGCGGGGAGCTGCCGGGACAGGATCTCCAGCTCGCCAAGCACGTCGAGAAGTTCGCGGTGGGACAACGTGTCCACGGGGAGCGCGGCGAGTTCATCGTGCGCGGCGCGGACCGCTGCGACGGCCTTGTGCAGGATGGTCGAACCCATGCTCGAACACTAGTGCGAAGCGCTGACAAGTCTGAATGGCCCCGCGATCGCTTCGCGGAAATCGCACGACAGCGCACGAAACGAATGACTTGTTGCGGTGATGTTCACGTAACGAGCTTGGAACTTCGGCTTCCTAGTGTTGGCCGGTCACACATCCGCGAGCAGGCGCGGACGTCTTGTTTGCAGAGGAAAACTCAATTGAGCGGAAATGCAGCCCGTCTCCAGGCGATCGTCAACGTCGAGGCTTACGAGCCTCCCCCCATCAGCTTCGACCCAGGCGAGGCACCGGGCGAGATCTTCGGATCGAACGTGTTCACACTGGCCGAGATGCGGTTGCGGTTACCCAAATCCATCTACAAATCGGTGGTCGCGACCATCGAAAAGGGTGCCAAGCTCGATCCGGCCGTCGCCGACTCAGTAGCTTCGGTGATGAAGGACTGGGCGCTGTCGAAGGGCGCCACCCACTACGCGCACGTCTTCTACCCGATGACCGGGCTGACCGCCGAGAAGCACGACAGCTTCCTCGACCCCGTCGGTGACGGGACCACGCTCGCCGAGTTCGCCGGCAAGACGCTGATCCAGGGCGAGCCGGACGCGTCCAGCTTCCCGTCGGGTGGTCTGCGCAGCACCTTCGAGGCGCGCGGATACACCGGCTGGGACGTCACCAGTCCGGCCTACATCCTGGAGAATCCGAACGGCAACACGCTGTGTATCCCGACGGTGTTCGTCTCGATGACCGGTGAGGCGCTGGATTACAAGACCCCGCTGCTGCGCAGCCAGCAGGCCATGGGAACCCAGGCCGAGCGCATCCTGAAGCTGTTCGGCCACAAGGATTTCGACCACATCGTGTCGTTCTGTGGTCCGGAGCAGGAGTACTTCCTGGTCGACAGGCACTTCTTCCTGGCGCGTCCCGATCTGATCAACTCCGGTCGCACACTGTTCGGCGCCAAGCCGCCCAAGGGCCAGGAGTTCGACGACCACTACTTCGGCGCTATCCCGGACCGGGTGCTGGCCTTCATGATGGATACCGAGCGGGAGTTGTTCAAGCTCGGGATCCCGGCCAAGACCCGCCACAACGAAGTTGCGCCAGGCCAATTCGAGATCGCGCCGATGTTCGAGCGGGCTAACATCGCCGCCGACCATCAGCAGCTGCTGATGACGACGTTCCGCAATATCGCCAAGAAGCACGGTATGGAGTGCCTGTTCCACGAGAAGCCCTTCGCCGGTGTGAACGGGTCGGGTAAGCACGTCAACTTCTCGATGGGCAACGCGCAGTTCGGCAGCCTGCTGGTGCCCGGTGACACTCCGCATGAGAACGCCCAGTTCCTGGTGTTCTGCGCGGCGGTGATTCGCGCCGTGCACAAGTACGGTGGCCTGCTGCGTGTTTCGGTGGCCTCGGCCACCAACGACCACCGCCTCGGCGCCAACGAGGCCCCGCCCGCTATCATCTCGATCTTCCTCGGCGATCAGCTGGCCGATGTATTCGACCAGATCGCCAAGGGTGCGGCCACATCGTCAAAGGGCAAGGGCACCATGATCATCGGTGTCGACACGCTGCCGGAGCTGCCGACCGATCCGGGCGACCGCAACCGCACCAGCCCGTTCGCGTTCACCGGCAACCGCTTCGAGTTCCGCGCGCCGGGCTCGGGGCAGACGATCAACGTGCCGATGATCATCCTCAACACGATCATGGCCGACTCACTGGACTACATGGCGGGCGTTCTTGAGGAGGCCGTCGCCGGCGGTGAGGACTTCGACCGGGCCGTGCAGAAGCTGCTCACCGACATCATCACCGAGCACGGCGCCGTCGTGTTCAACGGTGACGGCTACTCGGAGAACTGGCAGATCGAGGCGGCCGAGCGCGGACTGCCGAACCTCAAGACGACGCTCGATGCGATCCCGCAGCTGGTGACGCCGGAGGCCATCGAGGTCTTCGAGAAGTACGGCGTCTTCAACGCCCGTGAGCTGCACAGTCGTGAAGAGGTCCGCTACGAGACGTATGCACTGACCGTCAACGTCGAGGCCAAGCTGACGCTGGAGATCGGTTCGACGGTGATCCTGCCGGCGGCGGTTCGGTACCAGACCGAGCTGGCGCAGAACGTCGCGGCGCTGAAGGCGGCCGGGGTGGACGCCGACATCACGCTCCTCTCGACGGTGTCGGCACCGATCTCGGAGCTGACCGGGGCGCTGAGCGCGCTCAAGACGGCGCTGGGTGCACACGGCGGCGATACCGGCAAGGAAGAGGCCGAGCACGCGGCGAGCTTGCTGCCCTTGATGGACGCGGTGCGCGCTGCCGCGGACACCCTGGAAAGCATTGTCGCCGACGATCTCTGGCCGCTGCCTACCTATCAGGAGATGTTGTACATCCTCTGAGCCAGCTGTCGACACCCCTACTCGCGAAAGGTGTCGACATCAGATAGGACCCGTCGCCGACCACGATGAACACGTCACGGTCGGGGCCTGCCATCCGCACACCGATCCCGCCGGCGATCTCGTGGCCCATGCACGAGTAGCCGTATTCGACGTCGTAGCCCTTGCGGTCGCGGGTGCGCCACAACTTGTCCAGATCTCCCGGCATCGAACCCGCGGCGCACACCACGACGTCCCGCGGCTCTGAGAGCGTGTTGACCAATCCGATGACCTGGTTCTGGTTGAGCTGCGCCCCGTCTTCGGTCGCGTACACCGCGGACACGGTGTCTTCCCATTGCTGGGCGAGTTCGGTTACCCGAGAGCGGTATTCGTCACTGACGGTGTAGCCGTCCAACGCGGGGATCAGGGCCTCGATGGCTTCCCTGGCATCGGAGACGACGCTGACACCGCCCTGTTTGACGGAGTCCAGCGAGGCGACGTTGATGTTGACGAACCGCACGTCCGGGTTGTTGAACGCGGTCCGCGAAGCGGAGGTGAAATCGCTCTAGCGGGTTCCGATCCCGATGACGACATCGGCCTCGGCGGCCAGTGCGTTGGCGGCGGTCAGCATGTTGGTGGAGCCAGGCCCGACGCTGGCGGTGACGGCCCAGGCTTCCAGCCGGTCCCTTTGTCGCGCATAGGCGACCGCGGTGTGCGCCATCGCCGACTCGTTGATTCGGTGAATTCCCGACTAGCATGTCGCGCCGACGGCGACGATGAACGCGTCCGCATGCCCCAACGCACACAGGATTCGAGGAGACAGTCCGTGCCATCACCGCGCGCCGAGCTCGTGGCCGGCGTGACCGTGCTCGGCAACCTGGCCGTCGACGTCATCAACGGTGGGCGCAAGACCCCCGGCGGCTGTGCCTCGTTCTCCGGGGTGGCCATCGCGGCCACCGGCATACCCGGCGGTATCGTCGCGCTGGCGGCCGCCGCCGACCGGCCGCTGTTCGACCCGCTGCTGAACCAGTTCGGCTCGATGATCCGGATCCTGACCGCGGACTGCACGAGCGGGTTCCGGCTGGACTACTCCGACCTCGACCACCGGCAGATGTCGGTGGACGCCATCGGCCCGGTCTGGGGCCGGGCTGAGGTCGACGCCGCCGACCCCGACACCACCTGGGTGCACCTCGCGCCGCTGCTGCGCACCGACTTTCCCGCCCAGACGCTGGCGCTGCTGGCAAGGCGGGGCCATCGGCTCGCCTACGACGGCCAGGGCCTAGTGCGCGCCGACGTGGTCGGGCCGCTGGTGGTGGATCGGCACTACCCGCCGGAGCTGCTGGCCCACCTCAGCATTGTGAAGCTGGCCGAGGACGAGGCCGTCATCGTCGCCGACGGGCCCTTCAATCACGCGACCGCCGCGCGTCTCGGTGTGCCTGAGATCCTGGTGACCTACGGGTCCGAGGGGTGTGACATCTATACCGGTGACAGGTGCGTGCGCGTGCCGGCCGCCTGGCGGGTCGAAGGTGTGCAGACCACGGGTGCCGGTGACATGTTCACCACGTGTTATGTCGCGAACCGGGCGGCCGGTGCCGACCCGCGCGATGCGGCGACGGCCGCCAGCGAACTTGTTGCCGGTGAACTCGAGAAACGCCTGCAGGCGCGCCGTTAACTGAGAGCTACCCGCGAGTAGTTCTGCTCTTAGAGAATGCCATTCTCAAAAAGTGACGAACGACACACTTTTGTCTCATCCGGCCGCGGCTCATGTCCGTGAGCTGTGTCTTCTGCGCTGGCCCTGCGGCGTGTCATCGTCGGCGCGTGGTCTGGCTTGCCTAAGAAAGTGCAATAATCGGTACCGCGAGTGACAGCAACTCCTGGGCTGTCAATTCCGTCGGCGCGTCCACCTGACAGCGACGCGGAATTCACACCCGGCGGGATATGACGAAAGGCGGGGACGTGGGTCCCAACGGCAACGGTGCTACGGGCAACCGGCAGAAGCTGGAAAAGGTCGTCATCCGATTCGCGGGTGACTCCGGCGACGGTATGCAGCTGACCGGTGACCGGTTCACCTCAGAGGCCGCATTGTGGGGCAATGACCTTGCCACCCAACCGAATTACCCCGCCGAAATCCGCGCGCCACAGGGCACGTTGCCCGGCGTCTCGTCGTTCCAGATCCAGATCGCCGACTACGACATCCTCACCGCGGGTGACCGTCCCGACGTCCTGGTGGCGATGAACCCCGCCGCGCTCAAGGCCAACATCCGCGACCTGCCGCGCGGTGGTCTGGTGATCGCCAACTCCGACGAATTCACCAAGCGCAACCTCGCCAAGGTGGGCTACGAGAACAACCCGCTGGAGAGCGGCGAGCTGTCCGACTACGTCGTGCAGGCCGTCGCGATGACCACGCTGACGCTGGGCTCCGTCGAGGAGATCGGCGCGTCCAAGAAGGACGGCCAGCGCGCCAAGAACATGTTTGCGCTCGGGCTGCTGTCGTGGATGTACGGCCGCCCGATCGAGACCAGCGAAACGTTCATCCGGGAGAAGTTCGCCCGCAAGCCCGATATCGCTGAGGCGAACGTGCTGGCGCTCAAGGCCGGCTGGAACTACGGCGAGACCACCGAGGCGTTCGGTACCACCTACGACATTTCCCCGGCCAAGCTCGCTCCTGGCGAGTACCGGCAGATCTCCGGCAACACCGCGCTGGCCTATGGCGTGATCGCCGCCGGCCAGCTCGCCGATATTCAGGTGGTGCTCGGCACCTACCCGATCACGCCGGCGTCGGACGTTCTGCACGAGCTGTCCAAGCACAAGAACTTCAACATCTTGACCTTCCAGGCCGAGGACGAGATCGCCGGCGTCGGCGCAGCCATCGGTGCTTCCTATGGCGGCGCCCTCGGCGTGACCAGCACGTCGGGCCCCGGGATCTCGCTCAAATCCGAAGCTATCGGCCTGGCCATGATGGCCGAGCTGCCACTTCTGGTGATCGATGTGCAGCGCGGCGGCCCGTCCACCGGCCTGCCCACCAAGACCGAGCAGGCCGACCTGTTGCAGGTCATGTTCGGGCGCAACGGCGAGTCGCCGGTTGCGGTCCTGGCGGCCAGCACCCCATCGGACTGCTTCGAGGTGGCCATCGAGGCCGCCCGCATCGCCCTGACCTATCGGACCCCGGTCATCCTGCTGTCCGACGGTGCGATCGCGAACGGTTCGGAGCCGTGGCGGATCCCGGATATCGACTCCTTTGCGGCGATCGAGCCGAACTTCGCCAAGGCCGGCGAGGATTTCCAGCCCTACGCCCGTGACCCGGAGACGCTGGCCCGCCAGTTTGCGGTTCCCGGCACCCCCGGTCTTGAGCACCGCATCGGCGGCCTGGAGTCGGCCAACGGTTCCGGCGCCATCTCCTACGAGCCGGCCAACCACGACCTCATGGTCCGGTTGCGGCAGGCCAAGATCGCCGGGATCAGGGTGCCCGACATCGGGGTCGACGACCCGACCGGCGACGCCGAGCTGCTGCTGCTGGGCTGGGGAAGTTCGTTCGGCCCGATCGGGGAAGCGATTCGCCGGGCACGCCGCCGCGGGATCAAGGTCGCGCAGGCTCATCTGCGCCACCTCAACCCCATGCCGGCCAACCTCGGCGAGGTGCTGCGCAAGTACCCGAATGTGGTGGTCCCGGAGATGAACCTCGGTCAGCTGGCGCTGCTGCTGCGCGGCACCTACCTGGTGGACATCCACTCGGTGACCAAGGTGGAGGGCATGGCGTTTCTGGCCGATGAGCTGGAGGGCATCATCGATGCCGCCCTTGACGGGACGCTGGCCGACAGGGAAAACGACAAAGCGAAATTTGCCAGACTGGCGGCAGCTACCGTGAGTACCGGCACAGTTGGCGCAGGAGTGAACGGATGACTGACCTGATCGGCTCGGATCTGCTGGCACCCGGGGTGTCCAAGACGGCGTGGGTGCCGACGACGGACCAGCCCCAGAAAGCCAAGGACTTCACCAGCGACCAGGAGGTGCGCTGGTGCCCGGGCTGCGGTGACTACGTCATCCTCAACACGATCCGCAACTTCCTGCCGGACCTGGGCCTGCGCCGGGAGAACATCGCGTTCATCAGCGGTATCGGCTGCTCGAGCCGTTTCCCGTACTACCTGGAGACCTACGGTTTCCACTCGATCCACGGCCGTGCCCCGACCATCGCCACGGGCCTGGCGCTGGCTCGCCCGGATTTGTCGGTCTGGGTGGTCACCGGTGACGGCGACGCTCTGTCGATCGGTGGTAACCACCTGATCCACGCGCTGCGCCGAAACGTCAACATCACGATCCTGCTGTTCAACAACCGGATCTACGGTCTGACCAAGGGCCAGTACTCGCCGACCTCCGAGGTCGGCAAGGTCACCAAGTCCACCCCCATGGGCTCACTGGACTATCCGTTCAACCCCGTGTCGCTGGCGCTGGGTGCCGAAGCGACATTCGTCGGCCGGGCCCTGGACTCCGACCGCAAGGGTCTGTCGGAGGTACTCAAGGCAGCTGCCGAGCACCGCGGTGCCGCACTCGTCGAGATCATGCAGGACTGCCCGATCTTCAACGACGGCTCCTTCGACCTGCTCCGCAAGGAAGGTTCCGAGGAGCGGATCATCAATGTCCGCCAGGGTGAGCCGGTCACGTTCGGTGCCAACGGCGAGTACTGCGTGGTCAAGACCGGCTTCGGTCTAGACATCGCCAAGACCGCCGACGTCGCGGCCAGCGACATCGTGGTGCACGACGCGACGATCGCCGACTCCGCCTACGCGTTCGCGCTCTCGCGGTTGAGCGAGCAAAACCTCGAGCACACGGTGATGGGTGTCTTCCGCCAGGTCAGCCGGCCGAGCTACGACGACGCCGCGCGCGACCAGGTCCGTCTGGCCCGCGAGGCCACCCCGCATGACCGGCACGCGCTGCAATCGCTGCTGCGCGGTCGCGATACCTGGACCGTTGACTAGCTGAGCCGAGACAGGAGCCGTGAGTACGCCCGCCCCGCTGGCCGCCATTGTGTTGGCTGGTGGGGCGTCGCGCCGGATGGGGCGTGACAAGGCCACGCTGACGCATCCCGACGGTCGCACCACGATGGTCGAGTACACCGTCGGTGTCCTGGAATCCCGCTGCGCGCCGCTATTTGTGATCGCCGCCCCAGGCCAGGCCCTGCCTGCGTTACAGGCCGAGGTGCTGCGCGACGAGGTTCGCGGGGTGGGGCCGCTTCTGGCAACCGGCCGCGGACTTCGCGCGGCCGCGGCCGCCGGTCTGGAGCGGGCGTTCGTCTGCGCGGTGGACATGCCGTTCCTGACCACCGCTGTCATCGACGAGCTGGCGGACTACCGGGGTGTCGACATCGTGCTGCCCTGGGACGGCCGGGATCACTATCTGGCCGGCATCTATCGCACCGATCTCGCCGACCACATCGACATCCTGGTCGCCGCGGGTGACCGGAGTATGCGGGCGCTGGCCGAGACAGTCGTCACCCAACGGGTCGTCATCCCTGCGGGCCCGGTGCTGGCCAACGTGAATTCGCCTGCTGACGTGCAGCAGCAAATAGCACTATGAATCGGTCATTCCGGCTAATTTGATGGCGAAATTGCAAAATCCTTTTATGAATTCGGCATTCTCCGTTCATTCTCCGTTTTTGGGCCACAAGATCCGCTGAGCCACAACGCATTTCGGTTGGCGGCTCCCAGTGAAGCCGCGATATCCAGGACCTTTCTCGCCGGTTCTGATGCGGTAGGGGATCGCATGCGGAGCTCGTGTGCGCGCCGGCTGGCGGCCGTCGTTGGACGGGCTGTGGTCACCGTGTGGCCGTCGCGAACATGCCTGGCTCTCAAGGCGTCCTGAGTTCGGGGGACAGCGGTGGCTGGCGTCCGGCTATCGGAGAGTGGGCAGTCGGTCCGGCTCGATTTGATGAAAATTGTTTTCTGGCAACAGATTTGGTTCTATTGCCCGATGCGCTTCGCCGAGCGGCGCCAGCTAATGAAGTCCGCGTCTTCCGCTGTTGCGGTGCGGGATTGACCGCGCCACTCGCTTCGAGGCAACCGCATGGGCCTGTTTCGTGATCGAATCGTGTGGCTCAGCCCACAAATCAGACGTGATTTAAATCACAACATTGACGGGCGTGTCCATCAAACGCCTGGTGGCAAAACGCGGGTCTGACCTGCATAGACAACTCGTAATTTCCGGCCGTGATCATGCCGTTATCGAACCGATATAAGCGTGTCGTCGATGTGACTTCATTTGATTGGCTCCGTACGTTCCTATCCGATCCCTCTGGGGACAAACATCTCGACCGATAACTCCACAATTCGAACCCTGCGTGTGTGCGGGGCCGGGAGGTCCGAAAGGCCTTCTGCGGATCGCTGGGTGCGCAAGCCCCGAAGTGATGCCGGCCGGCCGCGCTGTCGTGCCCGACCGAGACGGCGCGACCCGAATTCCCACAGCCCAGCAACGGGCTGTACCCCGTCCGACGGTGCGGGATGGCATTCGGCGCGTGCACGGCGAAAGGAAACCTGTTGAAGAACGTCCGCACAAAACTCGCACGCTCCGCTGGAATGGCCGCGATCGGCGGTGCCGCCGTGGTGGCTCCGATGGTGCTCGGCACCGGTACTGCCTCGGCTGACGGCATGAACTGGGACGCGGTCGCACAGTGCGAGTCCGGCGGCAACTGGGCAATCAACACCGGTAACGGCTACTACGGCGGGCTGCAGTTCACCCTAGGCACCTGGCGGTCCAATGGCGGCAGCGGTTCCCCGCACATGGCCTCGCGCGATGAGCAGATCCGCGTGGCAGAGAACGTTCTGCACAGTCAGGGCCGAGGAGCATGGCCGGTCTGCGGTCGTCGCGGCTGAGTTAGCCGGCGGATTCAAGAGTGGTGCCGAGTCCCCGGACTCGGCACCACTCTTGTCTCTAGAGAAGCTTCCGTATCAAAAATCTCAGAAAAAACAATCGACACGCCCGTAACGACTGCATCACGAGGTGCGATTCACCTCACAGTGGCACACCAGTGCCCCCTTTGTCGGGAAGGGAAACACCAATGAGCACTGTGCGCGGGATCATCACCATCGCCCTCATCTCCGGAGCGCTGGCACTGGCCGGATTCGTTCTGAGCTGCGGAAACGCCAGTGCAGACAGCGGTGTGAACTGGGACGCGGTCGCACAGTGCGAGTCCGGCGGCAACTGGGGTGCCAACACCGGCAACGGCTACTCAGGTGGACTGCAGTTCAGTGACGCCACCTGGACCGCCAACGGCGGCGTCGGCAGCGCGGCCCGGGCCTCCCGTGAAGAGCAGATCCGGGTCGCCGAAAACGTCGCCGGCAAGCAGGGCATGGGCGCCTGGCCGAAGTGCGGTCAGGCCGCCGACAGCGCCACGTTCGCGACCCCGGTCTCGGCCGGCACTCCGGCCCCGGCGCAGGGCGTGTGCTCCAACGTTCTGAGCGGCCCGTTCAAGTCGGTCGACTTCAACAAGATGTGCCAGGCCTTCCATGACCCGGGCCGCGCGATCGCCAACGCCCTCGGCCTGCACTAACCGATATCGGGCAACCGAAACGCCGAACCGGCCGCGATCGACGCCAGGTGGCGGGTCACCACGGACTCCGGCAGTGCGACCGTGGCCCGGCTGGTCAACGCACTCAGCGCCGCGGGGCGCAGGTTGACCACCCGGCCAATCAATCGTGATTCGGCGACGATGGCGCGCACCCGGCGCCGACGGAATGCCTCGAACACGGTGAACGCGCTGGGTAGGTCGCGCGACAGCTCGACGACCACACCCAGCACCGCCGCGTCCTCGAGTGCCTGGCAGCCGCCCTGGCCGAGGTGCGGTCGCATCGGGTGGGCGGCGTCACCGACCAGCACCACCGGCCCCGCCGCCCAGCGCCGGGCCGGTTTGCGGTCGTAGAGGTCGTTGCGCAGCACCTCGGCGGGATTTGTGGCCCCCAGCATCGCGGGTATGGGTTCCGCCCACGACGCGAACTTAATGCGCAGGTAGGCCAGCTCACCGTGCGGTGAGGTGGCACCCTCGGGCGCTCGCTCCGTCGCGAACCAATACGTCCGGTCAGGCCCCATCGGGACGTGGCCGACTTGGGCCCCGGCGCCCATCGTCTCGCCGGCCAGATCGGCGGCGATGGCCAGCGAAGAAACCCCCCGCCACGCGGTGTACCCGGCGTAGCGATGGGGGAGCGGACCGTTGAGATGGCGGGCCACCACCGATCCGGTGCCGTCGGCGCCGACCACCGCGTCGACGTCGCGGGTCGAGGAATCGATCAGGTTCAGCCGCACCCCGGTGGGCGTGGTGCGCAGCTCGCGCACCGCAATACCGTCGATGACGGTGCCCGCTGCCAGCGCGGCGGTGAGAATGTCGCGCAGGGTGACACGGTGCAGCACGACCAGGGGCTCGCCCAGTGCCGTGACGATTCGGTCATCGGATGGCCGGCGCAGCCAGGTGCCGTCCCGCCATCGCATCGCGCCAGCGGTGATCCGGCCGCCGGCAGCCCGCACCTGGTCACCCACGCCGAGTTGGTCCAGCGCGGCGAGCGCGTTGGGCCAGATGCTGATGCCGGCGCCGGAGCTGGTGTCGGTCCGCCCTTCGAGCACTGTGACGGAATGGCCGCGGCGCTGGAGAGCCACCGCGGTGGCGAGCCCAGCGATACCGGCCCCGACGACAGCGATCTCAGCCATGGGTTGAACGTAACGTGCGCTGATGACCACGGGCTCATTCGACGACCCCGACGCCGACCTGGAATACCCCACCATCTCCTCGGATCGCACAGGCGTGTCGTTCACCCGCGAAACCGTTTCCACACGACTGCAGGCACCCCGAATATCGCTGTGCCACTTGAATTGAGAAACGGGGGTTTGGGCGCTACTGGTCACCGCCGATGACAACGGCCGCTGCCCGATTTTCGAGATCGGCCTTGACGGCGACGTCCGGCAGATCACCGCCGACGGCTTCGCCTACAGCGACGTCATCGGCACGCCTGACGGCACCATCTACGCGCTGCGGACCTCGTATGCAGCGCCGCACCCGGTGCGCATCGACCCGTCCGGGGCGCTCACCGAGTTGCCGTGCGTGGCGCTGCCGGAGGGTGCCTGGGGTGGCCCGCCGTACGAGGATGTCATGGCGGCTGTCGACGGGGCGGTAGCTGATCCCCGCATCGATGCCGAGCGCACCGCGGCGATCGTCACCCACGCCAGTCTGTGGGCGCTCGACCAGTTCGGCCCGACCACCGACGGAGCCTACTGCTGGGCGCGCGAGATGACACCGGCTATGGCACAGGACAATTCACCACACCGCGTCGTCGGGAAGATCACCACACCGATGCTGGTGATCCACGGCGACAAGGACTACCGAGGGCCCATCTGTGAGGCACTGCGACTGTGGTACGAGCTGCTGACCGAATCCGGCTTACCCGCTGCCGACGACGGCACCACCTCGCACCGGTTCCTGGGCTTCCCCTCCGAGAATCACTGGGTGCTATCCCCGCAGCACGCCAAGATCTGGTGTCAGGTGGTGACGGCGTTCCTGGCTGAGCATGTGCTGGGGGAGTCGGTCGGTTTGCCCGAAACGCTGGGCTGACTACGGCCGGTATGTTGGCGCTCATGACGCCAGAAGAGCGGGAATTCGACATCGTCGTGTATGGGGCCACTGGATTCGTCGGCAAGCTCACCGCCGAGTACCTGGCCCGCGCCGGTGGCGGTGCGCGGATCGCCCTTGCCGGACGGTCTCCCGACAAGCTGCTGGCGGTGCGGGAGACACTGGGCGAATCGGCGCAATCGTGGCCGATTCTGACCGCCGACGCCGGGTCCCCGTCGTCGCTGGCTGATATGGCCGCGCGCAGCCGCGTCGTCATCAGCACCGTCGGCCCCTACACCCGATACGGCCTGCCACTGGTGGCCGCGTGCGCGGCCGCGGGCACCGACTACGCCGACCTCACCGGCGAGGCGATGTTCGTGCGGCAGAGCATCGACGACTACCACAAACAAGCCGTCGACACCGGGGCGCGCATCGTCCATGCGTGCGGATTCGATTCCATCCCTGCGGATATGAGCGTGTTCGCGCTCTACCGGCGGGCTCTGCAAGACGGCAGTGGTGAGCTCGGCGACACCGACTTCGTACTCCGCGGATTCTCCGGCGGGGTGTCGGGCGGCACTGCCGCCTCGATGATCGAGGTCTTCGGAGCCTCCTCCAACGACCCGAACACCCGGCGCATGCTCGAAGACCCCTACACACTCACCCAAGACCGGGCCGTCGAACCCGAACTCGGTCCGCAACCGGATCTGCCGTGGCGGCGCGGTAGCAATATCGCGCCCGAACTGGCCGGGGTGTGGACGACAGGCTTCGCGATGGCGATGTACAACACCCGAATCGTGCGGCGCAGCAACGCGCTATTGCATTACGCCTACGGCCGTAGGTTCCGGTACGCGGAGAACATGAGCGTCGGGTCCTCGGTTGCCGCGCCGGTGTTATCGGCGGTGGCGAGTGTGGCGAACAACGGCATCGTCGCACTGGGCAGCCGGTTCTTCCGTTTCCTGCCACGCCGGCTGGTGGATCGCGTCGCCCCAAAACCCGGAACGGGTCCCAGCCAGCAGACCCGTGATCGTGGTTACTACCGGGCCGAGACCTACACGACCACCACCACTGGTGCGCGGTATCGGGCCACGATCTCCCAGCAGGGTGACCCGGGGTACAAGGCCACCTCGGTGATGCTCGGCGAGTGCGGCCTGGCGTTGGCGCTGGACCGCGACAAGCTCTCCGAGCTGCGCGGTGTGCTCACTCCGGCCGCCGCCATGGGTGACGCCTTGCTCGCCCGGTTTCCCGCTGCCGAGATTTCTCTGGAGACGGTCCGCCTCGAGGGCTAGTGTCGGTCAGGGTGATCAGTTGGTTCCGCGGATCTTCGGTGGCAGTGACACCAGCCAGGTGGCCTCGGCGTTGGCCGGCTCCGGGCGGGAAGAAGTAGCGCAGGTCACGACCGCCCAGGTCGCCCGCTGGGCCGGTCGCCGGCGTTCTTAGACTTGTCGGGTGACCACCACTGACGACTCCCGCGCCGACGCCCTCCCCAAGTCTTGGGATCCCGGTGCGGTAGAGGCGGGGCTTTATCAGGGCTGGGTCGCCGCCGGCTACTTCACGGCCGACGTGACGAGCGGCAAGCCCGCGTATTCGATCGTGCTGCCGCCACCGAACGTGACCGGCAGCCTGCACATGGGTCACGCGCTGGACCACACGCTGATGGATGCGCTGACCCGGCGTAAGCGCATGCAGGGCTACGAGGTGCTGTGGCTGCCCGGGATGGATCACGCCGGTATCGCCACCCAGAGCGTGGTGGAAAAGCAGCTCGCCGTGGACGGTAAGACGAAAGAAGACTTCGGCCGTGAGCAGTTCATCGACAAAGTGTGGGACTGGAAGCGCGAATCGGGCGGCACCATCGGCGCCCAGATGCGAGCGATCGGCGACGGTGTCGACTGGAGCCGGGACCGATTCACGATGGACGAGGGCCTGTCTCGGGCGGTGCGCACGATCTTCAAGCGGCTCTATGACGCGGGTCTGATCTACCGCGCCGAGCGGCTGGTGAACTGGTCGCCGGTGCTGGAGACCGCGATCAGCGATCTCGAGGTCAAATACGAAGACGTCGAGGGTGAACTGGTGTCGTTCCGGTACGGATCTCTTGCTGACTCCGAACCGCACATCGTGGTGGCCACCACCCGGATCGAGACGATGCTCGGCGACACTGCGATCGCGGTGCATCCCGACGACGAGCGCTACCGGGACCTGGTCGGCAAGACACTGCCGCATCCGTTTCACAATCGGCAGATCCCGATCGTGGCCGACACGCACGTCGATCCTGAATTCGGCACCGGCGCAGTCAAAGTCACCCCGGCGCACGATCCGAACGACTTCGAGATCGGCGTACGACACCAGCTGCCGATGCTGACGATGTTCGATACGAAGGGCCGGGTCACCGATACCGGAACGCAATTCGACGGCATGGACCGGTTCGAGGCCCGTGTCGCTGTGCGTGAGGCGTTGGCCACCGAGGGCCGGATCGTCGCCGAGAAGCGGCCGTACCTGCACAGCGTCGGCCACTCCGAGCGCAGCGGTGAGCCGATCGAACCACGGCTGAGCCTGCAGTGGTGGGTCAAGGTCGAGTCACTGGCCAAGGCAGCCGGTGATGCGGTACGCAACGGCGACACCGTCATTCACCCTAAGAGCCTCGAACCGCGCTGGTTCGCCTGGGTCGACGATATGCACGACTGGACCATCTCGCGGCAACTGTGGTGGGGCCACCGAATTCCGATCTGGCACGGCCCGGGCGGCGAGCAGGTGTGCGTCGGACCCGATGAAACCCCGCCGGAAGGCTGGAAGCAGGACCCCGACGTACTGGACACGTGGTTCTCGTCGGCGCTGTGGCCGTTCTCGACGATGGGCTGGCCTGAGCGCACACCGGAGCTGGAGAAGTTCTATCCGACCAGTGTGCTTGTCACCGGTTACGACATCCTCTTCTTCTGGGTGGCCCGGATGATGATGTTCGGCACTTTCGTCGGTTCCGATGAGACGATTCCTCAAGGCGGTACGAAGGGCCCGCAGGTTCCGTTCCGGAACGTGTTCCTGCACGGCCTGATTCGTGACGAGTTCGGCCGCAAGATGAGCAAGTCGAAGGGCAACGGTATCGACCCACTGGATTGGGTCGAACAGTTCGGTGCCGATGCGCTGCGGTTCACCCTGGCCCGCGGCGCCAGCCCGGGTGGTGACCTGTCCATCGGTGACGACGCCGCTCGCGCGTCGCGCAATTTCGCCACGAAGCTGTTCAATGCCACTCGGTTCGCCTTGATGAACGGCGCGGCACCGGCACCGCTGCCGGATTCGGCCGATCTCACCGACGCGGACCGCTGGATTCTGGGACGCCTGGAAGAGGTTCGGGCCGAGGTGGATTCGACCCTTGACAGCTACGAGTTCAACCGGGCGTGTGAGGCGCTGTACCACTTCGCCTGGGACGAATTCTGTGACTGGTACCTGGAGCTGGCCAAAGTGCAGTTGGCCGAAGGTATTTCCCATACGACCGCCGTGCTGGCCGCGGTGCTGGACACCTTGCTGAAACTGCTGCATCCGGTGATTCCGTTCGTCACTGAGACGCTGTGGAAGGCATTGAATCAAGGTGAGCCCGATGCTGCATCGCTGGTGATCGCGCCGTGGCCGACCGCCTCCGGGATCGCACTGGATCCGGTTGCCGCGCAGCGGATCGCCGATGTGCAGAAGCTGGTTACCGAGATCCGGCGGTTCCGCAGCGACCAGGGTCTGGCCGACCGGCAGAAGGTGCCGGCCCGGCTATCAGGTGTCGATGCGGCCGGCCTGGGCGGTCAGGTCGCACCGGTCACCGCACTGGCATGGCTGAGCGCATCGAAGGCGGACTTCACTCCCACCGCACACATCGAGGTGCGGCTCTCGGGTGGCACCGTCAACGTCGAGGTCGACACCTCGGGGACCGTCGACGTGGCGGCCGAACGCCGCCGTCTCGAGAAGGATCTGGCCGCTGCGCAGAAGGAATTGGCCGGTACCACAGCCAAACTCGGCAACGACGCATTCCTGGCCAAGGCGCCCGACGACGTCGTCGCCAAGATTCGCGGCCGTCAGCAACTGGCTAGCGAGGAAGTTGAGCGGATCACCGCCCGACTGGCTGCGCTGGCATGACCGACCCGACGCCTGACGAGATCGCCGCGCTGTTGCAGGTGGAGCATCTGCTCGACCAGCGATGGCCGGAAACCAAGCTGGAGCCCAGCACCGCGCGGATCGAGGCGTTGATGGAACTGCTCGGCTCACCGCAGTTGAGCTACCCGTGCATCCATATTGCCGGGACCAACGGCAAGACCTCGGTAGCCCGGATCGTCGATGCGCTGCTGGCCGCGTTCAGCCGCCGCACCGGGCGCACCACCAGCCCGCACCTGCAGTCCGCCGTCGAGCGCATCGCCATCGACAACGAGCCGATCAGTCCGGCGCGCTACGTTGAGATCTACCGCGAAGTCGAGCCGTTCGTGCACCTCGTGGACGCGCAGTCGGAGCAGGACGGTGGCCCGGCGATGAGCAAGTTCGAGGTGCTCACCGGCATGGCGTTCGCCGCCTTTGCCGACGCACCCGTGGACGTCGCCGTCGTCGAGGTCGGGATGGGCGGACGCTGGGACGCCACCAACGTTGTCGACGCGCCTGTCGCGGTGATCACCCCGATCGGCATCGATCACGCCGAATATCTCGGCGGCACCGTCGCCGAGATCGCCGCCGAGAAGGCCGGCATCATCGGGGCCCCGCGGGGCGACCTGATCCAGACGGACACCGTCGCGATCGTCGGTCGCCAGGCACCCGAGGCGATGGAAGTGCTGATGGCCCAGGCGGTTAAGTCCGACGCGGCGGTAGCCCGCGAGGATTCCGAGTTCGCGGTGCTGGGCCGACAGGTGGCCATCGGCGGGCAGGTGTTGCAGCTACAGGGTCTCGGGGGGCAGTACTGCGACATCTTCCTGCCGCTGCACGGCGAGCATCAGGCCCACAACGCCGTCGTGGCACTGGCCGCCGTCGAAGCCTTCTTCGGTGCCGGTGCCGACCGGCAGCTGGACATCGACACCGTGCGGGCTGGGTTCGCCGCGGTGACCAGCCCGGGCCGACTGGAACGGATGCGCAGCGCACCGACGGTGTTCATCGACGCAGCCCACAACCCGGCCGGCGCGGCTGTACTTGCCGACGCACTGGCCACCGAGTTCGATTTCCGGTTCCTCGTCGGGGTGATCTCGGTGATGGGGGACAAGGACGTCACCGGCATCCTCATCGCGCTGGAACCGGCATTCGACCACATCGTGGTCACGCACAACGGATCGCCCCGCGCCCTCGAGGTCGAGGCGCTGGCGATCCGGGCTGAGGAGATCTTCGGGCCCGACCGCGTTGTGCGCGCCGAAACGCTTCCGGACGCCATCGAAACCGCCACCGCACTGGTTGAAGAGTCTGCCGCCGAATCCGACGGTTTCTCCGGGGCCGGGATCGTCATCACCGGCTCGGTGGTGACGGCGGGCGCGGCGCGAACCCTGTTCGGGAAGGACCCGCAATGAGCGACACGCCCGCAGGCCCAGCTGCTCCCGACCCCTGGAAGTCCTTCCGCGGCGTCATGGCTGGCACGCTGATTCTCGAAGCGATCGTGGTGCTGCTGGCACTACCCGTCGTCAGCATGGTCGGCGGTGGACTCACCGCTTGGTCGACGGCGTATCTGGTCGGCTTCACGGTGTTCCTGGTGCTGCTGTCGGGCGTGCAGGGCCGGCCGTGGGCCGTCTGGCTGAACCTCGGCGTGCAACTCATCCTGGTCGCGGGGTTCCTCGTGTACCCCGCGATCGGAATGGTCGGGGTGGTGTTCGCGATCGTGTGGGGGATCATCGCCTACCTACGGGTCGAGGTGCTGCGCAGACAGCGGCAAGGGCGGCTGCCGAGTCAGCAGCCGCCCCAGTGAACCCCGGCGGGCACTGGCCGCGTTGCCTTTTCCGACGGCCACCCCGGTGCTCAAACCCGGGCCCTTGGGCGGATTCCTGTCGCCGCTGTTCCTAGAGCTGTAGGGCAGTCGAGTACCGTGCGCCCACAGTGGGGTAGCGGCTCACTCGAAGCGACCGTGCGGTGCTGCCTGCTGCCCGGTCGGCAGCGGCTAAGTGACTGACGGGTACGCTGTGCGCCGTGACTGAGCGGACCCTGGTGTTGATCAAGCCCGACGGCGTCGAGCGCGGGGTGATCGGCGAGATCATCAGCCGAATCGAGCGCAAAGGCCTGACGATCGCAGCGCTGGAGCTCAAGCAGGTCAGTGACGAGCTTGCTCGTGCGCATTATGCCGAGCACGACGGCAAGCCGTTCTTCGACTCGCTGCTGGAGTTCATCACCTCAGCCCCGGTGGTGGCGGCGATCTTGGAAGGCCCCCGTGCGATCGCGGCGTTTCGCCAGCTCGCCGGCGGAACCGATCCGGTGGAGAAAGCCACGCCGGGCACGATCCGCGGTGATTTCGGCCTGGAAACGCAGTTCAATCTCGTGCACGGCTCGGACTCCCCAGAGTCCGCCGAGCGCGAGATCGGTCTCTGGTTTCCCGGGGCCTAAGGGGACTTGCCGCGCCACTGTCGTCCGGACAGGGTGTGCGGTGTGGGATACTGATGCCGGATGCGTCCGCCAGGGTGCATCCGGATGAAGACTTACGACGTGCGCGACCACCTGCACCAACGGTGAGGCGCCGACCGTCACAGCCGTCATTCAGCCAGGCGCCGGGCGTGTTCCCCATGAACCGTTCGGAGCGAGACCATAAACAAGTCCGGGCGATCTAACCCGGGCAAATAGCGGAGGCCCTCGCGTGGCCGCGTCGATGTGACGCGCCCGGGGGCTCGAGGAGAATACGTGGCCGACGATGACCTCTTTCAGGAACTACCCGAAAACGAACCCCAGACGGAGTGGGGACCCCCGGCAACTGCTGCGGGTGAAGAGTTGCCTGCCCGTCTGAGGGTGCATTCGCTGGCACGGGTGCTCGGCACCACCAGCAGGCGCGTGCTCGACGCCTTGAGCGAGCTCGACGGCCGCACCCGAAGCCCACACTCCAGCGTGGATCGCACCGATGCGGTGCGAGTCCGCGATGTCCTGGCTGCCGGATCCGAGGCCAGCGCCGACGAGCCCCCCGCGCGGGAGACCCCCGCGCCCGAGGTCCTGCTGCTCGAGATCGACACCGAGATTGCCGAAGCCCGTGAGGTCGCTGAACCGGCCGACGCTGCCGATGCGTCCGAAGAGCCCGAGTCGCGGCTGATCCTGGAGACCGCCCCCGTCGAGCCGGCGGCGTACATGCCGCTGTTCGTCGCGCCCCAGCCGATCGAGACCGAACGCCGTGTCACCCGCGCCGCTCGCGACGAGGACGACGATGTCGACGATGATGATGACGACGACGAGGACGACGAGTCCGCCGCCGATACCGACGGCGACCAGTCGGAACGCCCCGCCAATCGGCGTCGTCGTCGTGGCCGTCGTGGCCGTGGCCGCGGCCGCGGCGAGCAGGGCGGTCCCGACGGCGAGGACCGCGACGAATCCGAACGGCCCGAAGGCGCCGACGAGAATGCCGAGGCCGGCGAGGACTCCGACAGCGACGACGACGACAGCGACGACGAGTCGGGCGGCGGCGAAGCCGCAACCCGTCGGCGCCGCAGGAGGCGGCGCCGCAAGTCCGGTGGTGGCGGCGGCGATGCATCTGATGACGGCTCGTCGGACGACCCGCCGAACACCGTCGTGCACGAGCGCACTCCGCGCATGGAGAAGGAGCGCGACCCCGATGCCATCCAGGGCATCAGCGGCTCCACCCGGCTTGAGGCCAAGCGTCAACGCCGCCGCGACGGTCGCGATGCCGGCCGCCGGCGCCCGCCGATCCTGTCCGAGGCCGAATTCCTGGCTCGCCGCGAAGCCGTCGAACGCGTCATGGTCGTGCGCGACAAGATCCGCACCGAACCCCCGCATGAGGGTGCTCGCTATACCCAGATCGCCGTCATGGAAGACGGGGTCGTCGTCGAACACTTCGTGACCTCGGCCGCCTCGGCGTCGCTGGTCGGCAACATCTACCTCGGCATCGTGCAGAACGTGCTGCCCTCGATGGAGGCGGCGTTCGTCGACATCGGCCGCGGTCGTAACGGTGTGCTCTATGCCGGCGAGGTGAACTGGGAGGCCGCCGGGCTCGGCGGGGCGCAGCGCAAGATCGAGCAGGCCCTCAAGCCGGGCGACTACGTCGTCGTCCAGGTCAGCAAGGACCCGGTCGGCCACAAGGGTGCGCGACTGACCACGCAGGTGTCGCTGGCCGGGCGCTACCTGGTCTACGTACCGGGCGCGTCCTCCACCGGGATCAGCCGCAAGCTGCCCGACACCGAACGTCAGCGGCTCAAGGAAATTCTGCGCGATGTGGTGCCCGATGACGCCGGTGTGATCATCCGGACTGCGTCGGAAGGCGTGAAGGAAGAAGACATCCGCGGCGATGTCACTCGGCTGCAGGAACGCTGGAACACGATCGCCGAGGAAGCCGAACGGGTCAAGGGCAACAAAGCCGGCGCCGCCATCGCGCTGTATGAAGAGCCCGATGTGCTGGTCAAGGTGATCCGCGACTTGTTCAACGAGGACTTCTCCGGCCTGGTCGTCTCCGGCGACGACGCCTGGGAGACCATCAACGGTTACGTGAGTTCCGTTGCGCCCGATCTTGTTTCGAAGCTGACCAAATATAACCCGCCCGGTGGTGACGGGCCGGATGTGTTCGCGGTGCATCGCATCGACGAGCAGCTGGCCAAGGCGCTGGATCGCAAGGTGTGGCTACCTTCGGGTGGCACCCTGGTGATCGACCGCACCGAGGCGATGACGGTCGTCGATGTCAACACCGGAAAGTTCACCGGTGCGGGCGGCAACCTCGAGCAGACGGTGACCAAGAACAACCTCGAGGCGGCCGAGGAGGTCGTGCGCCAGCTGCGGCTGCGCGATATCGGCGGCATCGTGGTGATCGACTTCATCGACATGGTGCTGGAGTCCAACCGCGACCTGGTGCTGCGGCGGCTGACCGAGGCGCTGGGCCGCGACCGCACCCGACACCAGGTATCGGAGGTGACCTCGCTGGGCCTGGTTCAGCTCACCCGGAAACGGCTGGGCACCGGACTGGTCGAGGCATTCTCGACCACCTGTACGCACTGCGCCGGCCGGGGCATCGTCCTGCACGCCGATCCGGTCGACACCGCACAGGCTGTCGGGCGCCGGTCCGAGTCAGGCCCTGGTGCCGGCGGTGGTGGTGGGCGGCGAGGTAAGCGGGGCAAGCGCGGCCGCCCCGAAGAGGCACCCGTCGCGAAGGTGCCGCAGCACTCCAGTGAGCATCCGATGTTCAAGGCGATGGCGGCGGCCAACGGTAAGCACGAGGACGACGAGGCTGAGGAAGAGCTGGCCGACGAGCTCGAGCGCGAGACAGAAGCCGAGGAGTCCGAAGACGGTGTCGACTCCGGCGCCGCCGAACTGGTCACCGAGGACGATGGTGCCGAGGAGGACGACGACGACGACGAAGACCTCGACGACGAGGACGATGCCGACGAGGACGATGCCGACGAGGACGACGCCGACGAGGACGACGACGACATCGAGGTCGACCTGGATGACGACGACGAGGATCTCGACGACGCCGACATCGAGGTCGACCTGGACGACGACGATGAGGATGACGACGAGGACGACGATGACGTGGCCGACGAATATGAGGTCGACCAGCCCGTCGAGGCCCCGGCGCCAGCAGCATCGGCCGGCCGGAACCGGCGCCGGGCGGCCGCACGTCCGGCTGGACCGCCAGCCCTATAGAGTGGCGGTTTGACCCTCCCGGTGCTGGTCACGTAACCTTGAGCAGTTGTCGCCAGGCGTCCGACGCCGGTGGCAGCGGGCTGAAGATCCCGCACCCCCAGACCCGCGCACGCAGCTTCGGTTAGCGCGCGCCCGCAGAGCAAGGCAGAGGACACGATGGCGACGTACGCAATCGTCAAGACCGGCGGCAAGCAGTACAAGGTCGCCGTTGGAGACATAGTCAAGGTCGAGAAGCTCGAGGTCGAGGCTGGCGGTTCGGTTTCGCTGCCCGTCGCCCTCGTGGTCGACGGAGCCGAGGTCACCAGCGATGCCAAGGCCTTGGAGAAGGTTGCCGTCACCGGTGAGGTGCTCGAGCACACCAAGGGCCCGAAGATCAAGATTCACAAGTTCAAGAACAAGACCGGTTACCACAAGCGGCAGGGTCACCGTCAGCCGCTGACGGTTCTCAAGGTCACCGGAATCAAGTAGTCAAGGGAGCGAACTGACATGGCACATAAAAAGGGCGCTTCCAGCTCGCGCAACGGTCGCGATTCCAACGCCCAGCGCCTCGGCGTCAAGCGGTTCGGCGGCCAGGTCGTCAAGGCCGGCGAGATCCTCGTCCGCCAGCGCGGCACGCACTTCCACCCCGGCGTGAATGTCGGCCGCGGCGGCGACGACACGCTGTTCGCCACCGCCCCCGGCGCTGTCGAGTTCGGCGAGAAGCGTGGCCGCCGGACGGTCAACATCGTTCGCGTCGCGCGACCGGAGTAAGTCTCACTCGCGAGTGTGAAACCACTGCGAGGTTGAGGCTGATATCTCGCAACAGGTTCACACTTAGCGGTTGAAAGGACTCTCCGATGCCCCGTTTCGTTGACCGCGTCGTCATCCATGCCCGCGCGGGCAACGGCGGGAACGGCTGTGCCTCGGTACACCGGGAGAAGTTCAAGCCACTCGGTGGACCCGACGGCGGTAACGGCGGCCGTGGCGGCAGTGTCGTGCTGATTGTCGATCCGCAGGTGCACACTCTGCTGGACTTCCATTTCCATCCGCATGTCGCGGCACCGTCCGGGACACCGGGGATGGGCAATAACCGCGAGGGGTCCAACGGCTCCGATCTCGAGGTGAGAGTGCCTGACGGCACCGTCGTGGTCGACGCCAATGGCCGTCTGCTGGCCGATCTGGTCGGTGCGGGCACCCGTTTCGTGGCCGCCGAGGGCGGCCGCGGTGGGCTGGGCAACGCCGCGCTGGCGTCCCGGGCCCGCAAGGCCCCGGGATTCGCGCTGCTCGGCGAGAAGGGCCAGGAGCGCGAGCTCACCCTGGAGCTCAAGACTGTCGCCGACGTCGGGCTGATCGGCTTTCCGTCCGCTGGTAAATCCTCACTGGTGTCTACGATCTCGGCGGCCAAGCCGAAGATTGCCGACTACCCGTTCACCACGCTGGCGCCCAATCTCGGCGTCGTGTCGGCGGGGGAGCATACCTTCACCGTCGCCGACGTCCCCGGTTTGATCCCGGGCGCCTCGGCGGGCCGTGGGCTGGGCCTGGATTTCCTGCGCCATATCGAGCGCTGTGCGCTGCTTGTCCACGTGGTCGACTGCGCCACCCTGGAACCCGGTCGCGACCCGATCTCCGATATCGATGCACTGGAGGCCGAGCTGGCCGCGTATCGGCCGACGCTGCAAGGCGATTCGACACTCGGCGACCTGGCCGACCGGCCGCGGGCGGTGGTGCTCAACAAGATTGACGTCCCCGAGGCCCGGGAGCTGGCCGACTTCGTGCGCGCCGACGTCGAGGCGCGTGGCTGGCCGGTATTCGAGGTATCGACCGTGAGCCGGGAAGGCTTGCGGGAGCTGACTTTTGCGCTCTGGGGGATGGTGGACGCCTACCAGACCGCACAGCCCGAGGTGGTGCCGCGGCGCCCGGTGATCCGGCCGATTCCCGTCGACCAGACCGGGTTCACCGTCGAGGCCGATCCGGCACACCGCGGCGGTTTCATCGTGCGCGGGGTGCGGCCGGAACGCTGGATCGCCCAAACCAACTTCGACAACGACGAAGCCGTCGGCTATCTCGGCGACCGGTTGGCCCGGCTCGGCGTGGAGGACCGACTGCGCAAACTCGGCGCCAAACCCGGCTGTGCGGTCACCATCGGCGATATGACCTTCGATTGGGAGCCGCAGACCCCGGCCGGTGTCGACGTTGTACCGACCGGCCGTGGCACCGATGCCCGGCTGGAGCAAACCGATCGAATCGGCGCCGACGAGCGCAAGGAGGCCCGCCGCCAGCGTCGCGAGCACGAGGACGGCGCGTGAGCGAGTACCGCGACGCCGTGCGCTCCGCGCGCAGCGTCGTCGTCAAGATCGGTACCACCGCACTGACCACGAAGTCGGGGTTGTTCGACGCGGGCCGGCTGGCTCAGCTCGTCGACGTGATCGAGGCGCGGATGCAGGCCGGATCCGATGTCGTCATCGTGTCCTCGGGTGCGATCGCGGCCGGTATCGAACCGCTCGGCCTGAATCGGCGCCCGACCGATCTGGCCACCAAACAGGCCGCCGCCAGCGTCGGGCAGGTGGCCTTGGTCAACTCCTGGAGCGCGGCCTTCGCCCGCTATGACCGCACGGTCGGTCAGGTTCTGCTGACCGCACACGATGTTTCGATGCGGGTGCAGCACACCAACGCCCAGCGCACGCTGAGCCGGCTGCGGGCCCTGCATGCCGTGGCCATCGTCAACGAGAACGACACCGTGGCCACCAACGAGATTCGCTTCGGTGACAACGATCGGCTCTCGGCGCTGGTGGCCCACTTGGTAGGTGCGGACGCGCTGATCCTGCTCTCCGACATCGACGGGCTCTACGACGGGGACCCCCGCAAGTCGTCGGATGCCCGATTCATCCCGGAGGTGGCTGGGCCGGATGACCTCGACGGCGTGGTGGCCGGTCAGGGCAGCCGGCTGGGCACCGGTGGGATGCGGTCCAAGTTGTCCTCGGCGCTGTTGGCCGCCGACGCCGGGGTTCCGGTGCTGCTGGCCGCGGCGGGCGATGCCACGGCGGCGCTCACCGATGCATCGGTGGGCACGGTCTTCGCGCCTCGACCCGACCGGATGTCGGCGCGGCGGTTCTGGGTTCGCTATGCGGCGGAGGTTGCCGGGGCTCTGACCCTGGATGTTGGTGCCGTGCGCGCGGTGGTCAAGCAGCGACGCTCGCTGCTGGCGGCCGGTATCACCGAGGTGACGGGCCGGTTCTTCGGCGGTGATGTGGTCGAGCTGCGTGATCTGGACGGGGAGATGGTTGCCCGCGGGGTGGTGGCCTATGACGCGGGGGAGCTGTCCACGATGATCGGCCGGTCGACCTCGGACCTGCCGGCCGACATGCGCCGTCCCGCCGTGCATGCCGACGACCTTGTGGCGGTTTAGCTTGCGTTCGTGAGCCCGGACAGTTCGTCGGCCAGTAGCGCCAGCATCGGCGAACAGCCGCTGTCCACCGTGACCGTCGCGAGGTTGTCGCCGCGGGTGGCGCCGCGGTTCACGATCGCGATCGGCTTGCCCAGCGCGGCGGCCTGCCGCACGAACCGGTACCCGGAGAACACCGTCAGCGACGATCCGGCGACTAGCAGTGCATCTGACTCTTCGACCATCGAATAAGCCTGCGCGACAATCTCTTTGCGCACACTCTCGCCGAAGTAGACGATATCCGGTTTGAGCATCCCTGCGCATGACGGGCAGTCGAGGAATTGGAAGGATTCGGTGTCACTGACCACGGCGTCGGCATCGGGCGCCACCGCGATACCGCCGAGTCGTTCGGCCCGCTCGGTGAATCCAGGATTGGCCGCCTCGAGTTCGTCGGCCAGTGCCGCGCGTGACATGGGGTGCCCACAATCCAGGCACACCACTTGGGCATAGGTGCCGTGCAAGTTGATGACGTTTCGGCTGCCGGCCTTGGTGTGCAGCAGGTCGACGTTCTGGGTGATGACACCGCTCACCACACCGGCACGCTCCAGGTGCGCCAGCGCCCGATGCCCGGCATTGGGCGGGGTCTGCGCCATGTGTCGCCAGCCCAGGTGATTACGGGCCCAGTAGCGCTGCCGGAATGCGCGACTCGAGGTGAACTGGCGGATCGTCATCGGGTTCGCCGGCGGCGAATCCGGGCCACGATAGTCGGGAATGCCGGAGTCTGTGGAGATCCCGGCACCGGTCAGCACCGCGACGCGACGACCCGCCAATAAGGCGACGAGTTCGGGGCTTTCCACGTATTCAAGGGTAGGTGCTTAGCCGAAATTTGTGAGCGGGCTGAGTACGTCGTGAGCGAACTGGGTGATGTTGAGCGTCGGATTCCCGTCCGGGTAGCTCACGGTGGCCAGCAGGTTGGCGCCGGCGTCGACGAAATCGCCGTCGGCGCGGTCCTGGTGCGTCGACGAGGTCACCAGGATGATGCCGGAGGTGCCGGCCTGTTTGGCCAGCGGCACCGAGAACTGCGCGTTCTGGACGGTGCTGTTGGCACGGTCCTCCACGATGATCCGGCTGTCGGGAAAACCGAGCATCAGCAGCATCCGGCGCATCTGAGCGGCTTCGGTGACGCCGTTCTTCGGGTTACCGCCGGTGACGATGATCGGTGAGTGTGGGTACATCTGGGCTACCGCGAGCCCGGTCAGCACTCGGCGGCGCAGGATCATCCGCATCGAACCGTCGGGCAGCAGGCCGTATCCCAGCACGACGATCGCGGGATTGGAGAAATCCTTGGCGGCCGGTAGGGGCGCCGGAGGCGGGTCGGCTTGAGCGACAGCGGGAATGAGCTCGCCGATCAGGCCGGCGACAACCAGCAGCAGAGCGCCGCAGGCGGCCTTCCATCGACGACGCATGCTTCCTCCGGCCCGTGTGAGTTTACTGCCTCGATAATCGCACGGGTGGAGGCAGCCGTTACTCCCGTCTCAGAGGTCACCGCGTGAATCGGCTCCCCCTGGCTGGCTCCGCGCCTGAGATGGCCGCGGCCGTCAACAACATTTCGATCCCCCGATCTAGTGGGCCGGCGAAGTTCGGTCTCCTAGGGAGAAACCTACGACCGGGTCGACGGATGCGAACGGGTGAAGACATACTCGAAAGTCCGACACCCGCCACGCAAAAGCCCTGAGCGACAACGAACGTGGTGGCTGAGGCCACTCGCCCCAAGCGATGTGATCGGGGTCGTGTTCGCTGCGCGTGTGACCCGTTTCGAGGCACGAAGCGCGGGTTGTCGCTTCCACGCCGGGAGCGACGGGCAACAATGGGGCATGGATTTCTACTCGGCCTACCGGCACGGCTTCGCGCGGCTGGCCGCCTGCACCCACCGCACGGTGCTCGCGGATCCCGCCGCCAACGCCGAATCGGTGCTGCGGATCGCCAAGGCGTGCCACGACGACAGCGTCGCGGTCGCGGTGTTCCCCGAACTCACGCTGTCGGGTTACTCCATCGAAGACATTCTGCTACAGGACTCGCTGCTCGATGCGGTCGAGGACGCCCTGCTCGCCATCATCGCGGCGTCGGCCGACCTGTTTCCCGTGCTGGTGGTCGGTGCGCCCCTGCGCTACCTGCACCGCATTTACAACACGGCGGTGGTGATCCACCGCGGTGCGGTGCTCGGCGTGGCGCCGAAGTCCTACCTGCCGACATATCGGGAGTTCTACGAACGACGCCAGGTCGCCGCCGGTGACGACGTGACGGGCACGATCCGGATCGGCGGGGCGGACGTGCCGTTCGGCCCGGATCTGTTGTTCGCGGCCGACGATGTGTCCGGGCTGGTGCTGCACGTCGAAATCTGCGAGGACATGTGGGTGCCGGTGCCGCCGAGCGCAGAGGCCGCACTGGCGGGTGCGACGGTGCTGGCGAACCTGTCCGGCAGTCCGATCACCATCGGCCGGGCCGAGGACCGCAAGCTGCTGGCCCGCTCGGCGTCGGCGCGCTGCCTGGCGGCCTACGTCTATGCCGCTGCCGGTGAAGGTGAATCCAGCACCGACCTGGCCTGGGACGGCCAGACGATGATCTACGAAAACGGCCGTCTGCTCGCCGAATCCGAGCGCTTCCCCAACGGGGAGCGCCGTTCGGTCGCTGACGTCGACCTGGATCTCTTGCGCTCCGAGCGAGTGCGGATGGGCACCTTCGACGATAATCGTCGTCACCACCAAAACCGGCTGAAGTCGTTCCGGCGCATCGGTTTCCGGATCGACCCGCCCAGCGGCGACATCGGCCTGCTGCGGGCGGTCGAACGCTTTCCGTTCGTGCCCAGCGATCCGTTCCGGCTGGAGCAGGATTGCTACGAGGGTTACAACATTCAGGTGGCCGGGCTCGTGCAGCGGCTGCGCGCGCTGAATTACCCCAAGCTGGTGATCGGGGTGTCCGGCGGTCTGGACTCGACGCACGCACTGATCGTGGCCGCACATGCGATGGACCGAGAAGGCCGGCCCCGCGGCGATATACTCGCTTTCACGCTGCCCGGTTTCGCGACCGGCGAGCACACCAAGAACAATGCGATCAGGCTCTCGCAGACCCTGGGTGTCACGTTCGCCGAGCTCGACATCCGCGACACCGCCACACTGATGCTCACCGAGATCGACCACCCATTCGGGCGCGGCGAACCGGTCTACGACGTCACCTTCGAGAACGTCCAGGCCGGCCTGCGCACCGACTACCTGTTTCGGCTGGCCAATCAGCGCGGTGGCATCGTGCTGGGCACCGGCGACCTGTCCGAGCTCGGACTGGGCTGGTCGACCTACGGGGTCGGCGATCAGATGTCGCACTACAACGTCAACGGCGGGGTACCGAAAACCCTTATCCAGCATCTCATTCGGTGGGTGATCTCGTCCGGTCAGTTCGAAGACGAAGTCGGTGAGATCCTGCAGTCGGTACTGGACACCGAAATCACGCCCGAGCTGGTGCCCGCCGGCGAAGATGAGGAGATCCAGAGCAGCGAAGCCAAGGTGGGTCCCTACTCGCTGCAGGACTTTTCATTGTTCCAGGTGCTGCGGTACGGCTTCCGGCCGTCCAAGATCGCGTTCCTGGCCTGGCACGCCTGGAACGATCCCGACAGCGGCAGCTGGCCGCCGGGCTACCCGGAAGGCAAGCGACCGGCTTACTCGCTCAAGGAGATCCGGCACTGGCTGGGAGTTTTCGCCGCTCGCTACTACTCGTTCAGCCAGTTCAAGCGGTCGGCTTTGCCGAACGGGCCCAAAGTGTCTCACGGCGGCTCGTTGTCGCCCCGTGGTGACTGGCGAGCCCCGTCGGACATGTCGGCACGAATCTGGCTGGCCGAGATCGAGCGGGAAATCCCCGAAGACTAGTGAGCGATCCGCCGGCCGACGCCGGGGATGAAGCGGCCGACCGTGGCGGCGTAATCTCGGTAGGCCCGGCCGTGCACGCGCAGCAGATATGGTTCCTCGACCACGCGAACCTGTAGTTCGATCGTGCCGGCCAGCAGTGCAAAGGCGATGAGCGCCAAGATGTTCGGCGTGATCAGCACCAGCCCGGCACCGAACAGCAGCATGGCGGTGAAGACCGGGTTGCGCACCCGGCCGAACAAGCCGGTGCGAACAAGCGTCGTCGTCTCGCCGTCGTCCACCCCGATGCGCCACGAGTCACCCATATCGAGCTGCGCCCACACCATGGTCGCGGTGCCCGCCACCGCAAAGACGATGCCGGTCAACTGAATCCACCACGCGATCAGGATCGGGAGGGCAGCGATGACGCCGGCCAGCTGGAGCGCCGGCGCCACCACGGCGCCGATCAGCGCTACCACGAACCCGACGCCGGCCAGCCACTCGACCGACCCCAGCTGTCCGCTGATGCCTTTGAAGCCGGTCGACCCGGTGCGGCGGTGCTGTTCCCAACTGCGCCAGCCGAATCCGACCGCTGCGAAGACGGCGAACAGGATCAATGCGATGGTGGCCATGGTGTCTCTCCTGAGCAGCAGTCGTCCATCGGAGCCGGTGCGCAACACCCGTCGCCACGCCAGGCTTTGAGCCCTTCCCGAGCCGCCACAGCGGCGATCACCAATGCGGCGAGGGGATCGGCCCACCACCAGCCGGCCAGTGCATTGACCAACAGCCCGGCCAGCAGCACCGCCGACAGGTAGGTGCACAGCAGGGTTTGCGTGGAATCGGCCACCGCAGAAAACGAGCCGACTTCCCGGCCCGCGCGGCGCTGGGCCAGCGACAGCACCGGCATGATCGCCAGACTGATGGCGGCCAACCCGATGCCGATCGGGGAGTGGCGCGCCTCCTGCATGCCGACCAGCGCCAGAACCGAATCGATGGCCACATAGATCGCCAGCGCAAAGAACGAGACGGCGACGATTCTCAGCGCGGTCTTCTCCCGGGTCTGCGGGTCGTGCGCCGAAAACTGCCACGCGATCGCGGCCGCCGAGGACACCTCGATCAGCGAGTCCAGGCCGAATCCGATCAGTGCCGCCGAGGAGACGCGCGTGCCCTCGGTCAGCGCAACGGCGGCTTCGGCGACGTTGTAGGCGATGGTGGCGGCGACCAGCAGGCGGATCCGTCGCTTCAGCCGGGCACGCCGCGCGGGGGTGGCGACGGTGGTCATCAGCAGCAGTCCTCGGTGTCGGCCGCCGGGCAGCAGGCCGGGTCGACGGTGAGTACCAGCCCGATCAGATCGTCGATCGCCTTGGCGATCCGGGTATCGGCCAGCTCGTAGCGGCTGCGCCGGCCCTCGGGTTCGCTGACCACCAGGCCGCAGCCCCGCAGGCAGGCGAGGTGGTTGGACAGGATCTGGCGAGACACACCGATCCGCTCGGCCAGATCCGACGGGTACCCGGGGTTTTCGCGCAGCAAGAGCAGGATCTCGGCGCGGGTGGGATCGGACAGGGCACAGCCGAATCGAGCCAGGGCGTCGGTGTGGATGGCGATCTTCATCCACCGACAGTACAGCTAGATCTGTATTCAGAACAGCCTGAACTCAGAGCCTGCCGTCGATGCGCAGGTCCGGGTGCACCCAGTCCGGCGACCGGCGTTCCTTGAACGCCATGAAGCCCTCGATGGACTCCGGTGAGCCGAGGCTGCGCTGCATCCCGATCCGGTCGTAGAGGCCCAGGTAGTTGTCCAGGCTCGACTTCACCACCGAGCGTGCGCCGGGTGCGGTGCGACAGCATTGGGCGAGGATCTCGCGGGCCGCCTCGGCGAGGTCCTCGTGGGGGACCACGCGCGCGACCATGCCCCAGTCCCGGGCCTCGTCGGCGGTCAGGGTGCGGCCGGTGAACATCAGGTCACGGGTGCGGACCGGGCCGATCAGCCGTGCCAGCATCTGGCTGTGATAGGTGTCGGCGATACCGCGGTAGAGCTCAGGGACGCGGAACGTGGCGCGGTCACTGACCACCGCCATATCGGCGCATAACGCGATCTGCAGCCCACCGCCCTGGCACAGCCCGTTGACCGCGGCCACCACCGGCTTGGCGGATTGCCGCAGCGTGTCGAACGGCAGGGCGTCCATGCCCAGCGCCGCCCCGAAGGTCAGCCAGTTGTCCTCGCCAGCACCGGCCATATCGCCACCGGGGGCGAAAACGTCGCCGGTGCCGGTGATCAGCAGACCGGCCAGGTCGGGATCAGACCCCACGTGGTTCACGGCGTACTTGATGCCGAAGTACATCGCTGGGGTCATCGCGTTGCGCGCCTCGGGCCGGTCCAGGGTGCACACCCCGAACCCGCCCTCCCGGGTGAACTTCAGGAACTTCGTGCCCAGCCAGTCACCGTCGGGCGGCCGCGGAGTCTCGGTGTCTGTCATCGCCGCAGACTATCGCCACAACCGTAGGGCGTTCAGTACTGGGTGAGCACATCGTCGACCGCCTCGGCGGTGGGTGTGCAGTCGCCGGTGCCGGGCACCAGGGTGGCCAGTGCGCCCGCCGCGCAGGCTCGGCGAAGCGCACGGTCATGGCCGGCCAGCCGGTCCGCGGCCAGCACGCCGGCGAAGAAGTCACCCGAACCGGCGGTATCGATGGCCTCCACCTCGGGGCTGGGTAGGTTGACGTCCCCCTCGGCGCCTCGGTACAGCGCCCCGAGAACCGCGGGTCACGACCAGATGCCCTGTGGGCCAAGTCCAATGGGGTTCCGCAGCCTCATTGACAATAGACACGTAGTTTGAGTTCTTATGAGCAGCTATCCAGAGACATTTGGCATCCCACCGGTGGTCGCGGTGGTCGCCGAGGTCCGATTCACCGAGGCGCCGAGGCTGCGCAGGCAGGAAGCGTTCGAGGCCCTGGCGGTCGCCCTCGCAGGCCGCTTCCCGCTGGCCGATGCGGTGACCGGCGTCAACCTCGTCAACGCGGGACCGGGACTGCCGCCGCGGGCGGAGCCCCGACAGGGTGTGGTGGTGCGCAACACCGAAGGCACGGAATCGCTGACCTTCACCCCGGCGGCATTCATGTACGAGACGACCAGCTACACCGGCCTCGAGGCGATCGAGACCGCGATCGCCACCGGGTGCCGCGCACTCGTCGCCGCCAAGGTCGGCTCGGCATTCCAACGAGTCGGGTTGCGCTTCGTCGACGAGATCCGGGTTCCCGAACCGGTGGCCGACTCGCGAGGGTGGACCAAGTGGATCAACAGCGGCCTGCTCGGTGCGCTGGCGATCACCCCCGACTACGTCCCCGCCCGGGGCATCCAGGGGATCGTGAACTTCGATCTCGGCGAACGCGGGAGCCTCAACGTGCAGTTCGCCGCCTTCAAGGACGGAGCGGCGGTGGTCCCGCAGCACCTGCAGCGACGGCCCTTCCGGTCCGGCCCGTTCTTCGGGCTCGATCTGGACGGTTTCTACGAGTTCGGCCAGGACGCGCTCGTCCGCCTCGACGCCGACGTCGCATCTGAGGTTCTGGCCAGATTGCACGCCCCGATCGAGTCGGCGTTTCAGAGCGCCATCACCGATGACGCCCGCGCCCTGTTTGGCGTCGCCGCCTCGGCGGACGAACGTATCGGCCGTCACCGCACCGTCGACCCGCTCGCCGGGCCGTCCTAGACGGCCCCCACCTGCCGGTTGGTGGGGAGACCGATACCCTGGGGGAATGAGTGTCGAGACGGCGGCCATCTCTGGGGACGTGCGTGATCAGGTTCTCGACGCCGCCCGTCGGGCGCGGGTCGCCTCGCGTTCGCTGGGGTCACTGACTACCACCGTCAAAGACCGCGCCCTGCACGCCGCCGCCGACGCCGTGCTGGCCCACGCCGACGCGATCCTGGCTGCCAATGCCGCAGATCTCGACGCGGCGCGCGCAGCGGGCACCGCGGAGGCGATGCTGGACCGGCTGGCGCTCAACCCGCAACGCATCGATGGGATCGCGGCCGGCCTGCGCCAGGTCGCCGGGCTTCCCGACCCGATCGGCGAGGTACTGCGCGGCCGCACGCTGCCCAACGGGCTACAACTGCGTCAGCAGCGGGTTCCCCTCGGCGTGATCGGCATCGTCTACGAGGGCCGGCCCAACGTGACGGTCGATGCCTTCGGCCTCACCCTCAAATCCGGCAACGCCGTCCTGCTGCGCGGCAGTTCCTCGGCCGCGCGTTCCAACGCCGCTCTGGTCGCCGCACTGCGCGGCGCACTGGCAGCCGAAGGTCTGCCCGAGGATGCGGTCCAGTTGCTGCCCAGCAACGACCGTTCCAGCGTCACCCACCTCATCCAGGCCCGCGGCCTGGTCGACGTCGTGATCCCGCGTGGCGGTGCCGGATTGATCGACGCCGTCGTCCGCGATGCCACGGTGCCCACCATCGAAACCGGTGTCGGCAACTGTCACGTCTACGTCCACTCCGCCGCCGACCTCGACGTCGCCGAGCGGATCATCCTCAACGCCAAAACCCGTCGCCCGAGCGTCTGCAACGCCGCCGAGACGTTGCTGGTGGACTCCGCCGTCGCCGATATCGCGCTGCCGCGGCTGGTGGGTGCCCTGCAACAGGCCGGCGTCGCCGTCCACGACAATCCGACCGACGACGATCTGCGGGCCGAGTTCCTGTCCATGGACATCGCGGTGGCCGCCGTCGACGGTCTCGACGCCGCCATCGACCACATCAACACCTACGGCACCGGTCACACCGAGGCCATAGTCACCACCAATCTTGCTGCGGCACAACTCTTTACCGAGCGTGTCGACGCAGCCGCGGTGATGGTCAACGCCTCGACGGCGTTCACCGACGGCGAGCAGTTCGGTTTCGGAGCCGAGATCGGCATCTCCACCCAGAAGCTGCATGCCCGCGGCCCGATGGGTCTGCCCGAATTGACGTCAACCAAATGGATCATCTGGGGAGACGGCCACACCCGCCCTGCCTGAGGCGACGACAGGAGAACCATGACTGAAACCCCGGCGCGTCCGGCACCGCTGTTCACCGACATCGACGATGTCGCCAAGCGGCTCGCCGAGACCGGCTATCTGCCCGATACCGCTACCGCGACCGCGGTGTTCCTCGCCGACCGGCTGGGCAAGCCGCTATTGGTCGAGGGACCGGCCGGTGTCGGCAAGACCGAGCTGGCCCGCGCGGTCGCCCAGACCACCGGGTCCGGGCTGGTGCGCCTGCAGTGCTATGAGGGTGTCGACGAGGCCCGCGCGCTCTACGAGTGGAACCATGCCAAGCAGATTCTGCGGATGCAGTCCGGGTCGAACGATTGGGACCAGGCCAAGTCCGACATCTTCAGCGAGGAATTCCTGCTGTCACGGCCGCTGCTGACCGCTATCCGGCGCACCGAACCCACCGTGCTGCTGATCGATGAAACCGATAAGGCCGATATCGAGATCGAGGGACTGCTGCTGGAGGTGCTGAGCGACTTCGCGGTGACCGTCCCCGAATTGGGGACGATTACCGCGGCGCGCACCCCGTTCGTGGTGCTGACCTCCAATGCCACCCGGGAGCTGTCCGAGGCGCTCAAGCGTCGCTGCCTGTTCCTGCACATCGACTTCCCCGACGCGGACCTCGAGCGGCGAATCCTGTTGTCCCGGGTGCCCGAACTGCCCGAATCGCTGGCGGCCGAACTGGTTCGGATCATCGGCGTGCTGCGCGGTATGCAGCTCAAGAAGCTGCCCTCGGTGGCCGAGACCATCGACTGGGGCCGCACCATCCTGGCGCTCGGGCTCGACACGATCGACGACGCCACGATCGCCGCGACGCTGGGGGTCATCCTCAAGCACCAGTCCGATCAGCGGCGCGCCGCCGCCGAACTGCGGCTGAACTAAGCCGATGGCCGTCCGCAGGGTGCGCCCCTCACAGCCGCTGGCCCCACACGGCCTGCCCGGTCATCTCGTGGGTTTCGTCGAAGCACTGCGCGCCCAGGGCATTTCGGTGGGCCCGTCGGAGACGGTCGACGCCGGCCGGGTGCTGACCGTGCTGGGTCTCGGTGACCGGGAGGCGCTTCGTCACGGTCTGGCCTGCGCGGTGTTGCGCCGTGCGGACCACCGGGAGACCTACGACGCGCTGTTCGACCTGTGGTGGCCGGCGGCGCTCGGCGGCCGCACCGTCATCGCCGACGAGGGCGCCGACGAGGACGCCCAGGACGGGTTGCCGCCCGAGGACGTCGAGGCGATGCGGCAGATGCTGCTGGACCTGCTGGCTGAAAACCCCGATATCGGCGATATGGACGAGCGACTGGTCGCGATGATCGCCCAGATCGTCGAGGCCTTCGGCCGCTACAACTCGAGCCGCGGCCCGTCGTACTCGTCGTATCAGGCGCTCAAGGCGATGGGCCTGGACGAGCTGGAAGGCCGGCTGCTGGCGGGTCTGCTGGCACCGCACCACGACGATCCTACTCCCACCCAAGAGCAGATCGCCAAAGCGCTTGCCGCGCAGAAGATCACGCAGCTGCGCCGGATGGTGGAAGGCGAGACCAAGCGTCGCACCGCTGAACAGCTCGGCCGCGATCACGTTCAGATGTACGGCATCCCGCAGCTGGCCGAGAATGTCGAATTCCTCCGGGCTTCTGGCGATCAGCTGCGCCAGATGCGCAAGGTCGTCGGCCCGCTGGCCCGGATGCTGGCCACTCGGCTGGCGGCGCGGCGGCGTCGCGCCCGTTCCGGTGCCATCGATCTGCGCAAGACGCTGCGCAAGTCGATGTCGACCGGGGGCGTGCCGATCGACGTCGTTCTGCGTAAGCCACGGCCGGCACGCCCGGAACTCGTTGTGCTGTGTGATGTCTCAGGCTCAGTGGCCGGCTTCAGCCACTTCACCCTGCAGCTCGTGCACGCCCTGCGCCAGCAGTTCTCCCGGGTTCGGGTCTTCGCGTTCATCGACACCACCGACGAGGTGACCCACCTGTTCGGACCGGACGCCGACCTCGCGGTCGCCGTCCAGCGCATCACCCGGGAAGCGGGAGTCTATACCCGTGACGGGCATTCCGACTACGGCAATGCGTTTGTCTCCTTCGCCGAGAACTTCCACAATGTGCTGTCACCGCGCAGCTCGCTGCTGGTGCTCGGCGATGCCCGCACCAACTACCGCAACCCGGCCGTCGACATCCTGGCTCATATGGTCAGCGCCAGCCGGCACGCGCACTGGCTCAATCCGGAGCCCCGGCATCTCTGGGGCAGTGGCGATTCGGCGACGGCGCGCTACGAGGACGTCATCACCATGCACGAATGCCGTTCTGCCAAGCAGCTTGCCGCGGTGATCGACCAGCTACTCCCGGTCTAGTACCCCAGCCGTAGATCGCTTTTATTGATACTGAACGGCGTGTTTGCGCAGTTTGGAACGGTTGCCGGGGCGTGATTCGCGGTTTGTGGAAACGAGAAAACACCCACGGCAGCCGCGGTTGCCCGAGTTAGGTCATTTGGCGTAGTCCCTTGAGTTTTCGGTTTCCAGCGCATTGAGCATGGTCGTGACCGCGGCGTTTAGCGCTGGCGGGAAGGCGGCGATGGCGCCGTTGAGGTCGATGGCCGATCGCAGGGGTTTGTGGGTGCGCAGGAATCGGCGCAGTGACAGTCCGCTGCGGTTCTGGACTTCGCGGCTGAGGGCCAAGGCGGTGAACACGATGCTCAGGTGGGCTTCGATGGCGTCGCGGGTACGGGTGAACATGGGTCTGGCGGCGGGTGTGTTGGCCGAAGTGTCGGTGCCGTCCGGCACACGCGAGATGAAATCGCGGCAACCACAGCGGCCACACCCGTCACAGACGGTGTCAGGCGTCGGCTACCGAAATCCATCATCATCGACCCCTTGATCGGCATAACTCGACTCAGGGCGAAACGCTACCTGAATTGCGGTGATATCCCGCGAAGATCTTTGCCAGCGCACGGTTGCGCCAGCGGGTCACGAGCGTCGCGAATCGCCTGGCCGCCTCCCGTAAGCTGGTCAATCGTGGTTTCCTCGGCTCGGCGCAGGCTCGGCGTGATGGGTGGGACGTTCGATCCCATCCACAACGGCCACCTTGTTGCCGCCAGTGAGGTGGCCGCCCTCTTCGATCTCGACGAGGTGGTCTTCGTGCCGACGGGTCAGCCGTGGCAGAAGTCCCGGGAGGTGACCCCGCCCGAGGATCGCTACCTGATGACCGTCATCGCGACCGCGTCCAACCCCCGGTTCTCGGTCAGCCGCGTCGACATCGACCGCGGCGGGCCCACCTACACTAATGACACGCTGCGCGATCTGCGCGCGCTCAACCCTGACGCTGACCTGTTTTTCATCACCGGAGCCGATGCGCTGGCATCGATCCTGTCCTGGCAGAACTGGGAAGAACTGTTCGCGCTGGCCAAGTTCGTCGGTGTCAGCCGGCCGGGCTACGAACTGAACGCCAAGCACATCGTTGCCGCCTTCGACCAGCTGCCCGAAGAAGCACTGAGCCTGGTCGAGGTGCCCGCGCTGGCCATCTCGTCCACCGACTGCCGCGTCCGTGCTGCCGGAAACCGGCCGATCTGGTACCTGGTGCCCGACGGCGTCGTGCAGTACGTATCCAAGCGCGGCCTGTACAGCGGAGTCGGCCAACTGCGCCGGCCCGCCGTGACGACATTCGAGGAGACCCCCACGTGACCGCGTCCGATGAAGCCATCCAGATGGCCACCGTGGCGGCTAGAGCCGCCGCAGCCAAGCTCGCACGGGACATCGTCGTCATCGACGTGTCCGGCCAGCTGGTGATCACCGACTGCTTCGTGATCGCGTCGGCCTCCAATGAGAGGCAGGTGAACGCGGTCGTCGACGAGGTCGAGGACAAGATGCGGCTGGCCGGGTACAAGCCCGCGCGCCGGGAGGGCACCCGCGAAGGCCGATGGGTGCTGCTCGACTACGTCGACATCGTGGTGCACATCCAGCATCAGGAGGAGCGCAACTTCTACGCGCTGGACCGGCTGTGGCGGGACTGCCCGTTCTTGACCGTGGATCTCGACGACGTTCACCCGGAGGACGCCCCGTGACGGTGCGGCGACTGGTCATGTTGCGGCACGGCCAGACCGAGTACAACGCCGGCAGCCGGATGCAGGGTCAGCTCGATACCGACCTGACCGATCTGGGGCGGGCGCAGGCTGTGGCAGCCGCCGAGGTGCTGGCCAAGCGCCAGCCGCTGCTGATCGTGTCCTCGGACCTGCGGCGCGCCTATGACACCGCGGTGGCGCTGGCGGAACGCACGGGGCTGGCCGTGCGCGCCGACACCCGGCTTCGGGAAACTCACCTCGGCGACTGGCAGGGGCTCACCCACCACCAGGTCGATGACACCGCACCCGGGGCGCGGCAGGCCTGGCGCGATGACGCCACCTGGGCGCCGCACGGCGGTGAGAGCCGCATCGACGTCGCCGACCGCAGCGTGCCGCTGGTCGCCGAATTGGTTGCCGCAGAGCCAGAGTGGGGTCTTGACGATTCCGATCGGCCGCTGGTGCTGGTGGCCCATGGCGGGCTGATCGCCGCGCTGTGTGCGGCCCTGCTCGGACTGCCCGTCGAGAGCTGGCCCGTACTGGGCGGGATGGGTAACGCCAGCTGGGCCCAGCTGTCCGGGCACAGTGCCGACGGCGCACCGTTCTCGGCGATCCGCTGGCGCCTCGACGTCTGGAACGCCTCGGCTCAGGTGGCCAACGATGTCCTCTGACGCCCCCCGGACACTGCTGATCTTCTGCGACTCCCTCTCGTACTACGGCCCGCAGGGTGGCCTGCCGTCCGACGATCCGCGGATCTGGCCCAATATCGTTGCTCGCCAACTGGGTTGGGATGTCGAACTGATCGGCAGGATCGGCTGGACCAGTCGCGACGTGTGGTGGGCGGCCACCCAGGATCCACGCGCGTGGGCTGCGCTGCCGCGGGCCGGCGCGGTGATTTTCGCGACCAGTGGCATGGACTCGCTGCCGTCGCCGCTGCCGACCGCGCTGCGCGAACTCATCCGCTACGTGCGCCCGTCCTGGCTGCGGCGCTGGGTTCGAGACGGGTACGGCTGGGTGCAGCCGAAGCTGTCGCCGATCGCGCGTCCGGCGCTACCGCCGCACCTCAGTGTCGAATACCTCGAAATGACCCGTGGCGCCTTGGATTTCAACCGGCCGGGCATCCCAATGGTCGCGTCGGTTCCCTCGGTGCACATCGCCCCCACCTACGGCATGTCCCATCGTGGCCGGCCCGGTACGGTCGCGGCGATCAACGAATGGGCGGCAGAGCACGGTATTCCAGTGGTCGATTTGAAAGAGGCGGTGGCCGAGGAGGTCATGGCCGGGCGCGGCAATCCCGACGGCATCCACTGGAATTTCGAAGCGCATCAGGGCGTCGCCGACCTGATGCTGAAGGCGCTGGCCGAAGCCGGCGTTCCGCACGACACCACCTGCGACTGACCTATGGCTGTCGTCGTGGTCACCGACTCATCGGCTCGGCTGCGTGCCGATGAGGTCCGCGCCTGCAACATCCGCGTGGTGCCGCTGCACATTCTGGTCGACGGCCGCGACCTGCGCGACGGTGTCGACGCTGTGCCGGCGGACCTGTACCAGCGTGGACACGTGACGACCGCCGGTGCTACCCCGAGCGAACTGACCGCCGCCTATCGGGATGCGTTGCGGGACAGCGACGGTGACGGCGTGGTGGCTGTCCATATCTCCGGTGAGCTGTCGAGCACACTGGGTGCCGCCGAATATGCGGCGCGCGAGTTCGACGGTGCCGTGCGGGTGGTGGACTCGAAGTCGACGGCGATGGGCACCGGATTTGTCGCACTGGCCGCCGCCCGCGCCGCCATCGCGGGTGCGGACCTGGGAACCGTTGCCGCCGAGACGGAATCGTCGGTCGGCCGGGTCTGCGCCTACATCGTCGTGCAGCGCTTGGATAATTTGCGCCGCAGCGGCCGAATCGGTGCCGCGGCGTCTTGGTTGGGCACCGCGCTGGCTCTCAAGCCGCTGTTACGCATCGACGAGCAGGGCCGGCTGGTACTGGCCCAGCGGGTGCGCACCGCATCCAAGGCGCAGGCGGCGATGGTCGAGCAGGTGCTCGACGTCGTGGGGGAGCAATCGGCATCACTGGCGGTCCATCACATCGACAATCCCTCGGTGGCAGCCGAACTGGCTGCCACGCTAGCCGCCGCCTTGCCCGGCTGCGGCGACGCCGTCGTCACCGATCTGGGCCCGGTGCTGGGTGTGCACGTGGGCACCGGCGCAGTGGGGATCGTCGTCGCCGTCGATCCCACCCCGCCCGCACCGCTCAGTCCTGCCTGAGCGCCTCGATCGACAAGGTGATGGTGACCTTGTCGCCGACCACCGCGCCGCCGGTGTCCAGCGGCATATCGATGTCGATGCCGAAGTCCTTGCGGTTCAACACCACCGAGGCCTCGAAGCCCGCGACCGCGCCGTGTCCCATACCAGGATTCACGCCGTTGAACTGCAGCGCGAGACTGACGGGCCGGGTCACGCCCTTGAGCGTGAAATCGCCGTCCAGTCGGTAGTTCTCGCCGTCCGGGGTCACCGACGTCGACACGAACGTCGCGGTGGGGTACTTCTCGACATCGAAGAAGTCGGGAGCCTTCAGGTGGGCGTCGCGCTGGTCGTTGCCGGAGTGCACCGAGGCGACGTCGATCTCTGCGGATGCCGACGGGGTGCCGTCCGCGGCGACGGTGATGGCCCCACTGAAGGTGCCGAAGGTTCCGCGGACCTTGCTGACGACGAGGTGACGTACCGAGAAGCTGATCGACGAGTGGGCGTTGTCGATCGCCCATGTTCCTGCGGTGAGATCGGTGCTCTGAGCCGGTGCGGTCATCGGGGGGTCTCCTTGATCCGGGCGTGCCGGACCTGATGCCCAGCACTTCAGAACGAGTAACCGGACCGCAGTCCGGATTAATTCCCGTCTCCGGGGATCACCCCGAGAAGCGCCCGGTCACCGGCGGCAGATCGGCCAGCGTGACGATGCCTGGAGCGGCGGCGACGACCGCGGGCACGGCGTTGGTCACCGGCATGGCGGTGTAGATCATGCCCAGGCCCATGAACCCCTCTTCGGGCCAGTTCTTCGGCGGCAGGCAGTGCAGCACCGTGCGCATGTTGGGTATGCCGAATACCTGGATGACGTGGCCGTGCTCAAGAGGCTTGGGCGGCACCGCATGGCTGCCCATGATCCAGTTGAAGCCGACGCTGACGACATTGCGGTCACCGACCCAGCCCCGGTGGTAGCCGTACACCCCGCCGACGGTGCCCTCCGGGATCGTCATGAATCCGAGGTCGCTGTCGCCGGTCGCGGTGGTGAACGTGACGTCGAACGTCATCCGGTCCAGCTTCGCGCCGATCGCGTCGGCCATCATCGCCGCCGACTCGGCGAACACCTCGCTCTCGCGACGCACGCTCTCATCCAGCCCCGGCGTGTCGGGGGCGCAGCCGAAGCCCATCGCGGACTGGGTGCCCGCGGACTCGTAGGTCGAACAGTCCACCGACTCGGTGATGCGGATTTCGTCGACGCGTTCGCAGGAACCGGACAGCACCATGCCGACCATGTTCGTCATCCCCGGATGGGCGCCGCTGCCGAAGATCGTGGAATTGCCTTGCTCGCATGCCTTTCGGATCCGGGCCAGGTCCTCGGGCGACTGCTTGCCGCCGGTGATCCAGGCTGCCGAGGACACCACGTTGACCCCGGCCTCCAGCAGCCGCACCAACTCGTCCACGCTGGGCCACAGGGGGTTGTAGCAGCAGGCGTCCGGCTTGGCCGCCAGTAGCGCGTCGATGTCGTTGGTTGCGGTGATACCGGTGGGCTCGGTCCAGCCGGACAGTTCGGCGGCGTCGACCCCGAGTTTGTCGGTGCCGTGGGCGTACACCCCAACCAGCTCCAGGTCCGGCCTGCTGATGATCGCGTGCAGCGACCGGCGGCCGATATTGCCGGTGGTCCACTGAATCACCCGAATGGGGCGGTCGGTGATGGCGGTCATGGGCGGTCCTCCTGGCTCGACGCGTGCGTGTACACAGTTCCGGATTCATCCACAGGACCGCCACCGGAAGTCCCGCACAGCGGGTTCCGGTCGCCGGCCGGGCCTACGGTCGTGACATGCGATCCGAGCAGCCGCTGGCGCGCCTGCGCCCGAACGAACCGGGCCCCGCCGACGACTCCGACCCCGACGACGAGATCCCGGTGCCCAGCTGGATCCCCGAGGGGAACGGTCAGCGCGGCTGGCTTGCCGCCATCCGGGCCGACCCGGGCCGCGCCGGCGGTATCGCCCTGGCGGTGATCGCCGTTGTCGCCGTGCTCATCACGGTGGTCACGTTGATGCGCGACGATCCGCCCCCTGTGGTGTCGGCCAAACTCCCGCCGGTGGACATGGTGTCATCGGCATCCGCGCGGCCCAACCCGCAAGCCAACGCCCCGGTGGTAGTCAGTGTGGTCGGGCTGGTCACCAAACCAGGCCTGGTGACGTTGGCGCCCGACGCCCGGATCGCCGATGCGGTCGCCGCGGCCGGCGGAACCATCGACGGAGCCGACACCCTCGGGCTGAATCTGGCTCGCCATCTCGCCGATGGCGAGCAGATCGTGGTCGGTATCGGCACTCCGGCAGGCCAGCCGACCGCGCTGGGCAGCTCGGTCACCGGCGGACCACCGGCCTCGTCCACTCCAGAGGTGGCGGCGGGAAAGGGTCAGCCGGCCCAACCGGTCGACTTGAACACCGCCACCGTCGAACAACTCGACGCGCTACCGGGAGTCGGTCCTGTGACGGCCGCTGCGATCGTGGCCTGGCGTGACACCAACGGAAAGTTCAGCAGCGTCGACCAACTCGGCGACGTCGACGGTATCGGCCCGGCGCGGCTCGACAAGTTGCGGCCCCTGGTCCGGGTGTGACCGATTCCGCCGCGCGCCTGGATCTGCGACTGGTGCCGGCGGCCCTGACGGCCTGGGTGGTCACCGCCGCGGGTATCACCTGGCCCGTCGGGCCGTTGCTGGCCACGGCCTGCGCGGCCGTCGGGCTCGGTTGGGCGGTGCTGACCCGATGGTGCGGCCAGGGCCGGCCGGCGCTGCGCACCGCCGCTGTCGCGGTGCTCGGTGCGGCGGTCGTCGGGACGGGTTTCGCGTTCGCGGCGACGCTGCGCAGTGCCGCGGTCCGTGACCACCCCATCGCCCAGCGGCTTGGCACGGTGGGCACCGTGACCGTGACACCGGGGGAGGACCCCCGGCCGCTGGGCAGTGGCCGGTTGATGTTCCGCGGCTCACTGGCCGAGCTGAACGGCACCGAAATGACCGGCAGTGTTGTTGTTTCCGCAACGACATCGGGCTTCGGCGAACTGACGGCGGGTAGGCCGGCGCGGTTCAGGGCGCGTATTGGCCGGCCGACCCGCCACGATCTGACGGTCGCTGTGCTCAATGCCACCGGCGACCCGGCGCTGGGCCGGGCATCGCCCCTGCAGCGCGTGGCGAGTGCCGTTCGAGCGCGCTTCGCGGATGAGGCACGCCGCGTTCTGCCTGCGGATCAGGCCGCGGTCCTGCCCGGGCTCGTGCTGGGCGACACATCGACCGTAAGTGCCAACACCACAGCGGAATTCCGTACGGCCGGGCTCACGCATCTGATGGCGGTGTCCGGCGCCAACGTGACGATCGTGTGCGGCGCGGTGCTGTTGTCGGCGGCAGTCGTGGGTCCGCGCGTGGCGGTCGGCCTGGCGGCGGTGGCGCTGCTGACATTCGTCATCGTCGTACAACCCACCGCCAGTGTGCTGCGTGCCGCGGTCATGGGTGCCATCGCGTTGGTGGCCATCGTGAGCGCCCGCAGACGCCAAGCCATTCCGGTGCTGGCGGCCACCGTGCTCGGATTGCTCATCGTCGCACCACAATTGTCGGTCGACGCCGGCTTCGCGCTCTCGGTGTCGGCGACGGCGGCGCTGGTCGTGCTGGCGCCGGGTTGGGCTGCGTCGCTGATCGCTCGCGGCTGGCCGAGGCCGCTGGCCGAGGCGGTCTGCGTCGCGCTGGCTGCGCAGCTGGTCACCGCGCCGCTGGTGGCGGCGATCTCCGGGCGTTTGAGTGTGGTCGGCGTGCTCGCCAATCTGGCTGTTGCTGTGGTGATTCCACCGATCACCGTGCTGGGTACGGCCGCCGCGGTGGTGTGTTGGGTCATGCCGTCGGCGGCCGGGCTGATGATCCGCTTCACCGGTCCCGAGCTGTGGTGGCTGCTGCGTGTCGCATCCACCGCCGCTGAGTTGCCGGGCGCTTCGGTGCCGGTACCGTCCGGGCTGGCCGGGGTGCTGACGGTCGGCGGGGCCACGCTGGCCATCGCGGTGTTGTGGCGGTGGCGCAAGGTCGGTGTCAGACGGTGTCGGCCGGTCGTGAAACGATCGTCGGGTGAGCGAGACGGCGGGCCTGCATCTGATCCTGGGTGACGAGGAGCTACTCGTCGACCGCGCCATCACCGAGGTGCTGCGGGGTGCCCGCGCCTCCGCGGGTAATTCCGACGTCCCGGTCGACCGGTTGCGGGCCGGCGAAGTGTCGGTCAACGAACTCGCCGAACTGCTCAGCCCGTCGCTGTTCGCCGATGAGCGGGTGGTCGTGCTCGAGTCGGCCGCCGAAGCCGGCAAGGATGCCGTCGAGTTGATCGCCACGGCAGCCGCCGACCTGCCACCCGGCACGATCCTGGCGGTTGTGCACACCGGCGGCGGGCGGGCTAAGGCGCTGGCCGATCAGCTGAAGAAACTCGGTGCCCAGGTGCATCCCTGCGCCAAGATCGCCAAGCCCGCGCAACGGGCGGAGTTTGTCCGCGCCGAGTTCCGGGCGCTGAAGGTCAAGGTCGACGACGATACGGTGACCGCGCTGCTCGACGCCGTCGGCTCCGATATCCGTGAGCTCGCCGCGGCGTGCTCACAGCTGGTCGCCGACACCGACGGCAAGATCGACGCGGTCGCGGTTCGGCGCTATCACAGCGGCAAAGCGGAAGTCACCGGGTTCGAGATCGCCGATAAGGCCGTGGTGGGTGATATCGCAGGATCGGCAGAAGCGCTGCGGTGGGCGATGATGGCCGGCGTCCCGCACGTCGTCCTGGCCGATGCCCTGGCCGAGGCGTTGCACACGATCGCCCGGGTGGGCCCGCTCTCGGGTGACCCCTACCGGCTCGCGGGCGAGCTTGGGATGCCGCCCTGGCGCATCCAGAAGGCGCAGAAACAGTCGCGGCGCTGGTCGCGCGACAAGGTGGCGACGGCGATCCAGCTAGTGGCGAAGCTCAATGGAGACGTCAAAGGCGTAGCGGCTGACGCCGACTACGCCCTTGAGGATGCGGTGCGCAAGGTTGCGCACCTGGCCGCCGGAAGCGGCCGGGACTGATCAGATCTTGTTGAAGGCCTGAGCCAGCGCGGACTTCTTATTGGCCGCCTGGTTCTTGTGGATGACGCCCTTGCTGGCGGCCTTGTCCAGCTTGCGGCTGGTCGAGACCAGCAATTCGGCGGCCTTGTCCTTATCGCCCTCAGCAGCTGCCTCACGGAACCCGCGGACCGCAGTGTGCAGGGAGCTCTTCACCGACTTGTTGCGCACACGGCGCCGCTCGTTGGTGCGGATGCGCTTTTCCTGCGACTTGATGTTGGCCACGCGTTATTTCCTCGTCTTCAAGCTTGGGGTCTCGGTCTTGCCGGGGCCAAACAGGCCCTCGGGCAGCGACTGCTGAGGGTACCAGTCAGGGTGTCAATCTCCCAAAGTGGAGCTCACTGGCCTGCCGAAACGGCGAACTTCCGGCAGCATGTGACGGGTGAGCCTTCGTACCCTGCCTTCGGAAGCCAGCCGGTCGTCGCGGAACGGTTCGCGGCAGCCACGCAAACATGACCATATCTTCGGCGGCTATAACGACATGGGCTCCTATGCCAAGGCGTTCGACGAGATGTTCGACAACCAGGGCAACGTCCGCGGGCCCTATAGAGGCATCTTCGCCGAGCTCGCCCCCTCGGACGCCGAGGAGCTCGAGGCCCGGGCCGAGGCGCTGGGCCGAGCGTTCATCGACCAGGGCATCACGTTCTCGTTGTCCGGCCAGGAGCGGCCCTTCCCGCTCGATCTGGTGCCCCGCGTCATCTCCGCGGCCGAGTGGTCCCGGCTGGAACGCGGTATCACTCAGCGGGTCAAAGCGCTGGAGATGTACCTCGACGACATCTACGGCGACCAGGAGATCCTGCGCGACGGGGTCATCCCGCGCCGGTTGGTCACCTCCTGCGAGCACTTCCACCGGCAGGCCGCCGGGATCAACCCGCCCAACGGGGTGCGGATCCATGTCGCCGGCATCGATCTGGTCCGCGATGCCCAGGGGACCTTCCGGGTGCTGGAGGACAACCTGCGTTCCCCGTCGGGGGTCTCCTACGTGATGGAGAACCGGCGCACGATGGCGCGGGTCTTCCCGAACCTGTTCGCCACCCACCGGGTGCGAGCGGTCGGGGACTACTCGTCGCATCTGCTGCGGGCGTTGCGCAACGCCGCGGCCACCAACGAGGCCGACCCGACTGTCGTCGTCCTGACCCCGGGCCCGTTCAACTCCGCCTACTTCGAACACTCCCTGCTGGCCCGCCAGATGGGTGTCGAACTGGTCGAGGGCCGCGACCTGTTCTGCCGGGACAACGTGGTCTACATGCGCACCACCGAAGGCGAGCGTCAGGTCGACGTCATCTATCGCCGTATCGACGACGACTTCCTGGATCCCATGCAATTCCGCCCCGACTCCGTACTCGGAGTCGCGGGCCTGCTCAATGCCGCGCGAGCCGGCAATGTGGTGATCTCCAGCGCGGTCGGCAATGGTGTCGGCGACGACAAGCTCGTCTACACCTACGTGCCGACGATCATCGAGTACTACCTCGGCGAGAAGCCGTCACTGGCCAACGTCGACACGTTCCGGTGCTGGCTCGACGAGGAGCGCGAGGAAGTGCTCGACCGGATCGACGAGCTGGTGATCAAACCCGTCGAGGGTTCTGGGGGCTACGGCATCGTGTTCGGCCCGGATGCCTCCGAGAAGGAACTGGCGACCATCCGCAAGAAGGTGATCGGCGACCCCCGCGGCTGGATCGCCCAGCCGGTGGTCCAGTTGTCGACGGTGCCCACCAAGGTCGGCGACGCGCTCGCACCTCGCCACGTCGACTTGCGGCCCTTCGCTGTCAATGACGGCGAGGAAGTGTGGGTGCTGCCCGGCGGGTTGACTCGCACCGCTTTGATCGAAGGGTCCCTGGTGGTGAACTCCAGCCAGGGCGGCGGGTCCAAGGACACCTGGGTGCTGGCCTCCAAGACATCGGTGGCCGCCCGCGAGCTCGGCGCCGCCGAGATCGTCCGGAAGATCCCCAAACCCGCCAAGAATCCGTTGGCGGAGAGGGGTTCTGAGTCCTCCAGTCAGCAGCAGCAGGGGCAACAGCAGAATCAGCAACAGCAGCAGCAGGTGATGCGCTGATGTTGGCCCGTAACGCCGAGGCGCTCTACTGGATCGGGCGCTATGTCGAGCGCGCCGACGACACTGCCCGCATTCTTGACATCACGGTTCACCAGCTGCTGGAAGACTCCAGCGTCGATCCCGACCAGACCTCGCGGGTGCTGCTGCAGGTGCTGGGCATCGAGCCGCCCAAACACGAGCTCGATCTGTGGTCGCTGACCGATCTGGTGGCGTTCAGCCGGGACTTGGAGGGCGGGTGCTCGATCGTCGACGCGATCTCGTCGGCGCGCGAAAATGCGCGCTCCGCAAGGGAAGTCACGTCCTCGGACATGTGGGAGTGCCTCAACACCACCTACAATGCGCTGGCTGAACGCGAGCGTGCGGCCCGCCGGTTGGGCCCGCACGAGTTCTTCAGTTTCATCGAGGGCCGAGCCGCGATGTTCGCCGGGCTGGCTGACTCGACACTGTCCCGCGACGACGGCTACCGCTTCCTGGTGCTCGGCCGGGCGATCGAACGCGTCGACATGACGGTACGGCTGTTGCTGTCTCGCGTCGGGGACAGCGCCTCCTCGCCGGCGTGGGTGACGGTGCTGCGGTCGGCCGGTGCGCATGACACCTACCTACGCACCTATCGCGGTGTGCTCGACGCCAGCAGGGTCGTCGAATTCATGTTGCTGGACCGGCTTTTCCCGCGGTCGATCTATCACTCGCTCAAGCTGGCCGAACACAGCCTCGACGAATTGATGCACCGAGCGCCCAACCGCGTCGGGTCCACCGCCGAGGCGCAGCGACTGCTCGGGCGGGCCCGCAGCGAGCTCGAATTCATCCGGCCCGGGGTGCTGCTCGAGACGCTGGAAGAGCGTCTTGCCAGCTTGCAGGAGACCTGTCGCGATGTCGGAGAAGCGGTGGCGCTGCAGTACTTCCACTCCGCGCCATGGGTGGCGTGGTCGGATGCCGGCAAACATGGGGAGCTCGTTATCGAAGAAGGTGAGATCTAAATGTGGCGGATGCGGGTTGTGCACGCGACGGGGTACGCCTACAAGTCGCCGGTGACGGCCTCCTATAACGAAGCTCGGCTCACGCCGCGTTCGGATTCCCGGCAGAACGTGATCCTCAACCGGGTCGAGACCATTCCGGCCACCCGGTCCTACCGCTACGTCGACTACTGGGGCACGGCGGTGACGGCTTTCGACCTGCACGCGCCGCACACCGAACTGGAAGTGACCGCGTTCTCGGTGGTCGAGACCGAGGAGCCGGAGGCACCTGCCGTCGACGTGTCCTGGGAAGAGCTGGCGTCCGCGGCGGTGCGGGACCGCTTCGATGAGGTCCTGACCCCCACGCACTACACCCCGGCGAGCAGGCGTCTGGAACGGGTCGGCAGGCGCATCGTCAAAGAGAACGACCCACAGGCCGCGGTGATCGCGGCCGCCCAGTGGGCGCACAGCGAACTGAAATACGTTCCCGGCACCACCGGTGTGCACTCCTCGGGCATCGACGCCCTGCGCGAGGGTAAGGGCGTTTGCCAGGACTTCGCCCATCTGACCCTGATCCTGTTGCGCGGCATGGGTATCCCGTCGCGGTATGTCTCGGGATACCTGCACCCCAAGCGCAACGCGGTGGTGGGCGACACCGTCGACGGACAGAGCCACGCCTGGATTCAGGCCTGGACGGGCGGCTGGTGGAATTACGACCCGACCAACGACTCTGCGATCAACGAGCAGTACATCAGCGTCGGCGTCGGTCGGGACTATGCCGACGTCACCCCGCTGAAGGGTATCTACTCCGGCGAGGGATCCACCGATCTCGATGTGGTGGTGGAGGTTACCCGGCTGGCGTGATCACGCCGGGCGGCGATGATCGCCTCGGCGACGAGCACCACGATCAGGGAGATGCCGAAGGCCGGGAAGAGCAGCCCGAGTGCGACCGCGACGACTGCCACCGTGGACATCGCTCGTTTCGGGGTGTTCGCACGTGTGGCCGGGCTGGTCGGGCCGGGCAGGCCGCTGCGTCCTGACGGACGCCGCTTCCACCACATCAGCAGACCGGTCAGCGCGCTGAGGAGCACGCCGAGGCAGGCGACCGTCGCCGAAATCCTTGTCAGCCAACCCATTTGGTTGCCCATGTGCATGGCGATCCCGAAACTGGTCAGCCGGGTCAGCGCCCCGTCCTGGGCGGCGGTGGCGTTGGCGATCGTGGCGCCGGTGAACTGGTTCAGGTAGAGCGTGCGCTGTTCGGACACCCGCTGCGGCCACCGGTTGACCACCGTGTAGCTGCCGTAGGTCGTCGTACCGTCCTTCGTCGAGTCCGACGGCGGGAAGATCGAATACCCGGGCACCATGTGCTCGTCGGTGGCGATGCGGTCGATGTCGGCGTAGGACAGCTGGGCCACGGTGCCCCCGGGCGCTGACGCATAGATCGGGTCGTCGGTGGCAGCCCAGGCGATGCGGCGACCCAACCGGTCGTAGTCACCGAGCTTCGCCGGCGTTGAGGGAGCATCGATTTCGGTCGACGGGGTGACCGTTGCGGTCACCGCCCGCCAGTTCTCGCCCCAGTAGCGCGTCCACGTCATTCCCGACAGGACATAGCCGGCCAGGATGACGGCGATGACGACACCGGTGAGGGCGTGCACATCACGCCACCGGATTCGGCCGCCGCTGCGCCACCGGACTTTCAACAGCGGTTTGGCGGCTTCGATCGCCCTGGGCCACCAGAGGTAGACGCCGCTGGCCAGCAGCACCAGAATCCAGGTCGCGGTGAGCTCCATCCACAGATTGCCGATCCCGACCGGGATCGTCGACTCCGGGTATGCCGATGGGTTGATCAGATGTCCCAACGACGGAAGTGCCACGTGCGGTCCGTCGTTGCCGAACATCCGGTGTAGCTGATTGGCCCAGCCCACCAGGCCGGACAGCTGATCGCGCTGGCCCAGATAGGCGCCGGTGTACGGATCGACGAACACCTGGATGACGTTGGTTTCGGCCTGCGGGTAGCCCGGCACCGTCGCTGCCGAGAAATCCACCCGAGTCGAGGAATTCGGGCCATCGGGTGGGGTGACCGCTTCCAGCGTGTCGGTCGCGCCGACGTGCAGTTTGGCAGTGGCTACCTGGGCATCCAGCGGCACGGCCTGCGGTCCCGGTTCGACCACCAGGAGATGCCGGTTGGTCCACGCGTCCAGCGGCTGGCTGTAGAGGATCACCAACCCAGAGCAGGCGAGCACCACCAAGACCGGCGCCGCGAACAATCCCACCCAGAAGTGCAGCCGCCAGATCCGGCGCAGCACCGCCGAATCAGCGCGGCGCGTCGAGGGTTCCACCGTTGTTGTCATCGCACATGAGTCGTGCGCGGCGGGGGATTAGTTCCCGACGGATACCTGGAGCAGATCGTTTCCGATTTCCACCGGCCCGCTGAACTCTCCTGCCGCCAGAGCCCGCCACTGATCCTCCTGCCCGGGCACCAGCGGCGGCACGTAGTGCGTGAGTACCAGCGTGCCGACTCCGGCGCGGGACGCGGTGGCTGCGGCCTGTTCCACCGAGGAGTGGTAGTCGAGGATGTCTTTGAGCCGCTGTGCTGGTACCTGCGCCACCAGATCCGCACGGATCACTGTGTGCACCAACGCGTCTGCGCCTTGCGCGAGAGCGTCGAGGCTCGCGCACGGCACGGTGTCACCGGCCAGCACCACGGTGGCGCCGTCGTACTCGACGCGGAACCCCAGCGTCGGTTCGACCGGTCGGTGGTCGGTGGGCGCGGCGGTGATCTGGACCCCGCCCTCGTCCCACACCTGGCCCTCGGTGTACTCGTGCACCTGAATCGACGGCGGTTCGGTGATGTCGGCGTGGTGGTGAATGCGGTAGGAGATGTCGGGTGCCAGCGCGGCCAGCGTCGCCTCGACGACGGCCTTGGTGCCGGGCGGTCCGATGATCGGCAGCGGGGTGGGCACGAACGTCGTCACCCAGCGGGTGGTGATGACATCGGACAGGTCGGTGATGTGATCGCTGTGCAGGTGGGTCAGCAAGAGCGCGGTGATAGTGGCCGCGCCGACACCAGCTGCGGCGGCCCGCATCAGGACCCCGCGCCCGCAGTCCACCAGGAACACGCCCTCACCGGCTTTCACCAGGGTCGACGGCCCGGCTCTATTCGGGTCGATCATCGGACTTCCGGTGCCGAGAAGGGTGATGTCGATCATGGGGTTAATTACTACTCTGCCGGGCAGCGACCCGGGGGCAAGTGGCCACGGCGCGGCGGGTTTCACTTCGCCGGCACTATTCAATGACCTATTGACACAACTCGACCATCCATTATTGCTAACTGCTCAGTTCAAAGGCAGCGCCGGCCCCGGCGGTCCGGGTCGCCGAGAAGGTCGCCATCATCTCGGTTCGCGGACTGCTCAAGCGGCCCGGCGAGATCGGCCGGATCAGCGCTCAGGCTGCCCAATTCGACGACACTGCCGCAGCCATGCCAGCGCCACCTGCGCCGGCTCTCGTCGGCGCAGCTCCTGGTGATGTGCTCACCCAACGACCAGATCGACGACCCGAGCGCGCTGATGACCAACAACCGGGTGCGGCATGTGGCCGTCATGCGGGACGGGCGACTGGTCGGCATCGTCAGCATCGGCGACGTCGTGAAGAACCGGATGGAGCAACTGCAGGTCGAGCAGGAGCATCCGCAGGCCTACATCACGCACGGCAGGTGACGGTTAGCTCCAGGAGTACTCGGCCCGCAGCCGGGCGGCGACGATCTCGAATGTCGTCTGCTCCAGGATCGCGCCTTCGCGGCGGATGCCTTCCTCGGGAACGTCGAGGACCCGGTCCAGCCGCACCCAGCTGGGCCTGCCGTCATAGTCCCAGCCGCCCGAGCCGATGCCGATCCAATTTCCGTCCTCGGCGTGATGGGCCTGGCTGGACAACATCAGGCCCAACAGGGTCCGGCGGTCACGGCCGACCACCAGCACCGGCCGATCCTTACCCCGGGTCGGATCGTCCTCGTAGACCACCCACGTCCACACCACTTCGCCCGGGTCGGCGCGGCCGTCGAGATCCGGCGCGTAGACCACGCGGCGGGCGCGGTGCGCCGTCGGGACGCTGCCGTTGGTCACCGGTCGACCTGCGGTGATCGCGGTGTGCGGCTCGGCGACTATCGAGCCGGCCACCAGCGCCTCGATACCCAGCCGCAGGCCCTGCTGGATGGTCCGCGGCACGGCCTGTGGGATCGGCAATTGCCTGATCAGCTTCGGCGCCTCGCTGAACACGAAGTGCTCCGCCAATTTCTGTAACGTCCTCCACTGCGACGCCATTCTCGACAGCATAGGCGGAACGGCGCGGGCCTGCGGCGCGCGATTGTGTCCATCGGCGCCCTACTCGATACCCTGGACAAATCCGAGGGCCCCCTCGAAGTGCTACCCGACCAGGAGAAACACAATCAGCAGCTTCGCCGACAAGACTTTCACTGCGCCGGCGCAGATCCGGAACTTCTGCATCATCGCTCACATCGATCATGGGAAGTCCACGCTGGCCGACCGGATGCTCGGCATCACCGGCGTGGTCGCCGACCGCGATATGCGGGCCCAGTATCTCGACCGGATGGACATCGAGCGCGAACGCGGCATCACGATCAAGGCGCAGAACGTGCGCCTGCCTTGGAGCGTCACAGCAGGTGGGGTCACTACGGATTACGTCCTACACCTGATCGACACCCCCGGCCACGTCGACTTCACCTACGAGGTGTCGCGTGCGTTGGAGGCCTGCGAGGGTGCCGTGCTGCTGGTCGACGCCGCTCAGGGCATCGAGGCGCAGACGCTGGCTAACCTGTACCTCGCGCTGGACCGGGACCTGACGATCATCCCCGTGCTCAACAAGATCGACCTGCCCGCCGCCGACCCCGATCGCTACGCCGGCGAGATCGCCCACATCATCGGTTGCGAACCCGATGATGTGCTGCGGGTGTCCGGCAAGACGGGTGTGGGCGTGCCCGAGCTGCTCGATGAGGTGGTCCGACTGATCCCCGCACCGGTCGGGGATGCCGACGCTCCGGCGCGAGCGATGATCTTCGACTCGGTCTACGACATCTACCGCGGTGTCGTGACGTACGTCCGCGTGGTGGACGGCAAGCTCAACCCGCGTGAGCGGATCAAGATGATGTCCACCGGCGCCACCCACGAACTGCTCGAGGTTGGCATCGTTTCGCCCGACCCCAAACCCAGCGACGGGCTGGGCGTCGGCGAGGTCGGCTACCTTATCACCGGTGTGAAAGATGTGCGCCAGTCCAAGGTTGGTGACACCGTCACCAGCGCCCGTCGCGGCGCCACCGATGCACTGACGGGTTATCGCGAACCCAAGCCGATGGTCTATTCGGGCCTGTATCCGGTCGACGGCTCTGACTACCCGAATCTGCGCGAGGCTCTGGACAAGCTACAGCTCAACGACGCGGCTCTGACCTACGAACCGGAGACGTCGGTGGCGCTGGGCTTCGGCTTCCGGTGCGGTTTCCTGGGGCTGCTGCACATGGAGATCACCCGCGAACGCCTCGAGCGGGAGTTCGACCTCGACCTGATCTCCACGTCACCCAACGTGGTGTACCGGGTGATCAAGGATGATGGCAGCGAGCTGATTGTGACCAACCCATCGGACTGGCCCGAAGGTAAAGTCCGCGAGGTCTACGAGCCGGTGGTGAAGACCACCATCATCTCGCCGAGTGAGTTCATCGGCACGATCATGGAGCTGTGTCAGTCCCGCCGCGGCGAACTCGGCGGTATGGACTACCTGTCTCCCGAACGGGTCGAACTGCGCTACACCATGCCGCTGGGCGAGATCATCTTCGATTTCTTCGATTCGCTGAAATCGCGCACCCGCGGCTACGCGAGCCTGGACTACGAAGAGTCCGGCGAGCAGGAGGCCGCGTTGGTTAAGGTGGACATCCTGTTACAGGGTGAGGCCGTCGACGCCTTCAGCGCGATCGTGCACAAGGATTCGGCACAGGCCTACGGCAACAAGATGACCACCAAGCTCAAGGAACTCATCCCGCGCCAGCAGTTCGAGGTGCCGGTGCAGGCTGCTATCGGAGCGAAAATCATTGCCCGCGAGAACATCCGGGCGATCCGCAAGGACGTGCTCGCAAAGTGCTACGGCGGTGACATCACGCGTAAGCGCAAACTGCTGGAAAAGCAGAAAGAGGGCAAGAAGCGGATGAAGACGATCGGGCGGGTTGAAGTGCCCCAGGAGGCGTTCGTCGCCGCGCTCTCCACCGACGGCGGTGGCGAGAAGACCGGCGACAAGGCCAAGAAATAGGCTCGTCTGTTGTGACGGCGGTTGGAGTACCCCAACCTGCCAGCTGAGGGACGCTATCGTCCGTGATCCGCTGTGGGCGGGTGCGAGTCTGCCGAGGAACTGGCCCGAAAGCCGCCAGGGACGATAGGCAAGCCGCTGCGGCCGCCACGGTGCTACTACAGCGTGTCGAACCGGCGCTGGCGGCCGACCGGTTGGCCTAGCTACCTCTGCCTTTTTGTAGGCCTCCGCCTACATCGGCGCGTTCGCGGGCTGGAACACGCCTGTGCTGTCGGCTTCCTCTTCGGCCCGGATGACGTGCACCACGGCATTGATCAGGGCCAGATGGGTGAACGCCTGCGGGAAGTTGCCCAGATGGCGGCCAGTACGCGGCTCGATCTCCTCGGCGTAGAGATGCAGCGGGCTGGCAAAGGACAGCAGCCGCTCGCACAGGTGCCGGGCTCGGCTCACCTCGCCGATCTCGACCAGCGCCGACACCAGCCAAAACGAGCAGATCGTGAAGCTGCCCTCTTCACCGGACAGGCCGTCGTCGGTCTCGTGGACGCGATACCGCAGTACCAGACCGTCCTCGGTGAGCTCGTCGGCGATCGCCAGCACCGTGGCCCGCACCCGCGGGTCGTCCGACGGCAGGAACCGCACGAGCGGGACCAGCAGCAGTGACGCATCCAGCGCGTCGTCCCCGTAGCGCTGGGTCAACACCCCGCGCTTGTCCACGCCGTTGGCCAGGATATCGGCCTTGATCTCCTCGGCGATCGCCCGCCACTGCTGGGCGTAGCTCTTCTCGCCGACCAGCTCGGCCAGCTTGGAGCCCCGATCCAGCGCGACCCAGCACATGACCTTCGACGAGGTGAAGTGCTGCGGCTCGCCGCGCACTTCCCAGATACCGCGGTCGGGTTCCTTCCAATGCTTGATGGCCTCTTCCACCTGCTCCTTGAGTACCGGCCACAACTGATCGGAGATCTGCTCGCGCGACTTTGCGTGCAGGTACACCGAGTCGAGCATGGTGCCCCAGATATCGTGCTGCATCTGGTTGTAGGCCCCGTTGCCGATCCGGACCGGGCGGGCGTTGTCGTACCCGGACAGGTGGTTGAGTTCTTCCTCGACCAACTCGCGCTCGCCGCCGACGCCGTACATCACCTGAAGAGGATGACGCTCGCCGTTGTTGGCACCGGATACGTCGGCGATGAAGGAGAAGAAGTCGTCGGCCTCGCGATCCAGGCCCAGGGTGTAGAGACCCCACAATGCGAACGTCGAATCACGCACCCATGCGTAGCGATAATCCCAGTTGCGTTCACCCTGCGGCGTTTCCGGCAGCGATGTCGTGCTGGCGGCCAGCAGGGCACCGGTCGGCGAATACGTCAAACCCTTGAGCGTGAGCGCACTGCGCTGTAGATAGGAACGCCACGGGTGGTCGGGGAAGTCGCCGATGTTGATCCACTGCCGCCAGGCCTCGCTGGTCTGCCACATCTTGTCGGCGGCTTCTTCATAGGTCTGCGGCGATGGATGCTTCGACCACGACAGCGCGACGAACACATTGTCACCCTCTTTGAGGCGGGTGCGGGCGCGCGCTTCGCGGCCCTCTAGCCCGATCCGCAGGTTCGTCGTCAGCCGCAGCGTGGGATGGGCGTCGGGGTCCTTCCTGGCCCGGGCGATCGCTTCGCCGTAGGCGTTGGCCGAGTACTCCCAGTTCGCGTTGACGCGCGCGTAGTCAAACGACGGCTCGCAGTTCATCACCAGCTCCACCGTGCCGCTCACACAGCGCACAGTGCGCAGCAGGATGTGCTCGGCATCCCAGTCCATTGGGGTGCGCCGGTGCGTTCTGGATCGGTGTTCAATATCGTGCCACGGGCCCATGACCAGGGCATCCCGCACGATCAGCCACCCGGTGTGGGTCTGCCACGTGGTCTCCAGAATGAGACTGCCAGGCAGGTAGCGGCGCGCGGCCGGAACCGAGACGCCGTACGGGCCCAACCGGAAATGGCCGGCACCACGGTCCAGGACCGCCCCGAAAACGCTGGGGGAGTCCGGTCGCGGAACGCACAGCCACTCCAGCGCACCGGCTGATGAGATCAGGCAGGTGTTCTCGCAGTCGGACAAGAAGGCGTAATCGGCGATCGGCGGGAACGGGTTGCGCAACGCGGCAGGCGAGGGATACGGCACCGGGGCGGTTACGGACAGCGGCGGCGGGGCTGGGTTGAGGGCCACAGCATCAGTGTCCTCGCCGGTCGGCTGGGCTTGCAGAACCATTGGGACATCATCGACCGGATTGCCTTGTGCCGTCTACTTATGCACCGATCCGTGCCTTTGCTGTTACCACCGGTCACGACGCAGCGCGGGGCGCGGCATACGCTGGTGCCGTGCAGGGGTTGTTGAGTTGGTGGGACGGCGTCGAACTCTGGTTGTCCGGGCTCGGTTTCGTCCTCCAGACGATCATTGTGATACCCGTGGTTTTAATGCTCGCCTACGGCATCGCATGGGTGATCGACGTGATTCTGCGCAACAGCATCCGGGTATTACGGTGCCTGCGCCTCGCTGAGCGGCGGCTCCGATGAGTGGGATGCCGCGATCCCGGGTGACGCTGGCCCTGGTGGCGCTGCTGATCTTGGTGATCGTTGTGTGGCTGATCAACCGCTGATACCCGGACTGGTCGCCTGACAGATCTCTGTTAAGCTTCGCGCCATGCAACCTGCCACCCCGTACGGCAAGGGCCATATCTTGGCCCTAATTGCCGTCGGCGCGTTGGCCGTTGCTGATGTTGCTTGTTGTCGCTGACACCCTCTGCCCGTCCTCGGTCTGGTGTCGGTGATGTTCGTTGGCATTCGTTGTCAGCATCGCCATTCCGTTGCGACGGGGCTCTATTCCCCTAACCCGCAATGAGAAAGGCCAGCAATGCCCAAGATTCACGCCCCCGTACGACGGTGGAGCACAGCTGTCGCGCTCGCGACGACCGCAACGGTGCTTGCCGCCTGTGGCGGCGGTGGTTCTAGCGACGTCGCCGGCGGGAGCAGCCAGCCCAAGGCTGACACCACCCTGACTTTGGTCGCCTACGCGGTGCCGGAGCCCGGCTGGAGCAAGATCATCCCGGCTTTCGCGGCGACCCCGGAGGGCAAAGGTATCGCGGTGACGACGTCTTACGGTGCCTCCGGTGACCAGTCCCGCGGCGTGGTTGACGGCAAGCCGGCCGATATCGTCAATTTCTCGGTCGAGCCGGACGTCACCCGCCTGGTGAAGGCGAACAAGGTCTCCGCTGATTGGAACAAGTCCACCACCAAGGGCATCCCGTTCGGTTCGGTTGTTTCTCTGGTTGTTCGTAAGGGCAACCCGAAGAACATCAAGGACTGGGACGACCTGCTGCAGCCGGGCCTCGAGGTTGTCACCCCGAGTCCGCTGAGCTCCGGCTCGGCCAAGTGGAATCTGTTGGCTCCCTACGCCGCCAAGAGCAACGGTGGTCAGGACGACGCGGCTGGTCTGGACTTCGTCGCCAAGCTGGTCAAGGATCACGTCAAGACCCGCCCGGGCTCCGGCCGGGAGGCCACCGACGTGTTCCTGCAGGGCACCGGTGACGTTCTGATCAGCTACGAGAACGAGGCGATCAACACCGAGCGTCAGGGCAAGCCGGTCGAGCACATCAACCCGCCGCAGACGTTCAAGATCGAGAACCCCGTCGCGGTGGTGACCACCGGTGCCCACGTCGACAAGGCGACCGCGCTGAACAACTTCCTGTACACCCCGGAAGGGCAGAAGCTCTGGGCCCAGGCCGGATTCCGTCCGGTCGATCCCGCGGTTGCCGCTGATTTCGCTACCGACTTCCCGGCCCCGCAGAAGCTCTGGACAATCGCTGACCTCGGTGGCTGGAGCAAGGTGGATCCGGCGCTGTTCGATAAGGACAATGGCTCCATCACCAAGATCTACAAGCAGGCCACTGGATGACAGCAGCTACCACGCCAAACCCGCAGGCGGTCCGGCCCGAGCTCACCCCGAACGGGGGCTCGGGCGGGCCGTCCCGCGTCGGCCGCCGGCATGGCACGACGAGCTTGCGCGTTGGGGCAGCGTCGATCTGGTTGAGTGTGATCGTCCTTTTGCCGCTTGCCGCGATCGTGTGGCAGTCGGCTAAGGGGGGATGGCACGCGTTCTGGCTGACGATCAGCTCGAACGCCGCCCTGGAATCTTTTCGAGTGACGCTGACGATCTCGATCGGGGTCACGCTGATCAATGCGGTGTTCGGACTGCTCGTCGCCTGGGTATTGACCCGAGACGACTTCCCGGGCAAACGGTTGGTCGATGCGGTGATCGACCTGCCTTTCGCGTTGCCCACCATCGTGGCGAGCCTGGTCATGCTGGCTCTCTACGGGCCCAACAGCCCGATCGATCTACATCTCCAGCACACCAAATGGGGTGTCGGCGTGGCACTTCTATTCGTCACGCTGCCGTTCGTGGTGCGTTCCGTCCAGCCGGTCCTGCTCGAACTCGACCATGAGGTCGAGCAGGCCGCCGCCTCGCTGGGGGCGACCAACTTCGTCATCTTCACGAAGGTGATCCTGCCGGCGTTGCTGCCTTCGCTGCTGTCCGGTGCGGGGCTGGCGTTCTCGCGCGCGATCGGGGAATTCGGTTCAGTGGTGCTGATCGGCGGTGCGGTGCCAGGGGAGACCGAGGTGTCCTCGCAGTGGATCCGGACGTTGATCGAGAATGACGACCGGACCGGTGCGGCGGCCATTTCCATTGTGCTGCTGGTGCTCTCGTTCGTCGTGCTGCTGGTGCTGCGGACCATCGGTTCGCGCGCGGCGAAGCGGGAGGAGCTGGCGACGTGAATCTGTCTCCCGCGGTGCGCTACCTCGTCCGCTACGTTGCGTTGGCGTACGTCGCGGTACTGGTGATCGTGCCGGTCGGCCTGATCCTGTGGCGTACCTTTGCTCCTGGATTCGGCGAGTTCGTCGCGTCCATCACCACGCCGGCCGCGATCTCCGCACTGCAGCTGTCGCTGATCGTCGTGGCGATCGTGGTACCGCTCAATGTGCTCTTCGGGATACCGACGGCACTGGTACTGGCCCGCAACAAGTTCCGCGGTAAGGCGGCGTTGCAGGCAGTCATCGATCTGCCGTTCGCGGTCTCACCGGTGGTCGTGGGGGTGGCACTCATCCTGCTGTGGGGTTCCGCCGGACTGTTCGGATTCGTGGAGAACAGCCTCGGGTTCAAGATCATCTTCGGGCTGCCCGGTATCGTGCTGGCCAGCATCTTCGTCACTGTGCCGTTCGTGATCCGCGAGGTCGAACCAGTTCTGCACGAACTCGGTACCGACCAGGAACAGGCGGCAGCCACCCTGGGATCCAGCTGGTGGCAGACATTCTGGCGGATCACGCTGCCATCAATCCGATGGGGTCTCACCTACGGCATCGTGCTCACCATCGCTCGAACCCTGGGCGAGTACGGCGCGGTGATCATGGTGTCGTCCAACCTGCCCGGCACGTCACAGACGCTGACCTTGCTGGTTTCTGATCGCTATAGCCGTGGTGCCGAGTACGGCGCGTACGCCGTCTCGACGCTGCTGATGGGTGTCGCGGTGCTGGTGCTGGTCGTCCAGGTGGTTCTGGATGCCCGCCGCACCAAGGCCAGCGAGTAATCGAACGAGGAGAACGACTTTCATGACAAATGCGATTACCGTGACGGGTGCCAACAAGCGCTACGGCGATTTTGCCGCCCTGGACAATGTCGATTTCGTGGTCCCCGCCGGTTCGTTGACCGCCCTACTGGGGCCTAGTGGATCGGGCAAGTCCACGCTGCTGCGCGCCATCGCCGGGCTGGATCAGCCCGACAGCGGCACGATCACCATCAACGGGCGTGACGTCACCAACGTCCCCCCGCAGCGGCGCGGCATCGGCTTCGTTTTTCAGCACTACGCGGCGTTCAAACACCTGTCCGTGCGCGATAACGTCGCGTTCGGGCTCAAGATCCGCAAGAAGCCGAAGGCCGAGATTAAGGACAAGGTCGACAACCTGCTCGAGGTGGTCGGGCTGGCCGGCTTCCAAAACCGGTATCCCAACCAGCTTTCCGGCGGCCAGCGCCAGCGGATGGCGTTGGCTCGGGCGCTGGCCGTCGATCCGGAGGTGCTCCTGCTTGATGAGCCATTCGGGGCGCTGGACGCCAAGGTCCGCGAGGATCTGCGGGCGTGGCTGCGCCGGCTACACGACGAGGTGCATGTCACCACGGTGCTCGTCACCCACGACCAGGCCGAGGCACTGGACGTCGCCGACCGGATCGCCGTCCTCAACAAGGGGCGCGTCGAGCAGGTCGGCTCGCCGACCGCCGTCTACGACAGCCCGGCCAACGCGTTCGTGATGTCGTTTCTGGGCACGGTGTCATCGCTCAACGGGATCCTGGTGCGCCCGCACGATATTCGGGTGGGCCGTAACCCGGAGATGGCGATCGCTGCGGGCGACGGTACCGCGGAATCCACCGGGGTCACCCGGGCCACCATCGACCGGGTCGTGTATCTGGGTTTCGAGGTCCGAGTGGAATTGACCAGCGCCACCAACGGTGCGCCGTTCACTGCGCAGATCACCCGTGGTGACGCTGAGGCGCTGGGGCTCAAAGAGGGGGACACCGTGTACGTGCGGGCCACCCGGGTGCCGCCGATCGCCGGTGAAGTGCAGATCGCCCGGAGCGAGGTCGTTGCCCGCTAGGCGGCGGCTCTGGCGGCCAGTGCGTGATCGAAGCGGTCGAGTACTGTCTCGGCCACCAGCGGATGCGCGCCCAGTGGCGCGACCATTGACATGCCTGCGGTGTCCGCAATGGCCGCCACTCGGTCGGTGATGCGTCCCGGTGCAATGAACCAGGGCGCCACGACAATCCGCCGTGCGCCCTTGCCGCGCAGGAGGTCGGCTCCGTCGAGCACCGACGGGTGCGGTCCGGTGGCGTAAGCCACCTGCACCCCGGACCACCGCGTCCCGCGAGCCAGCGTGTCGGCGAGCGCTGCGGTACGGGCATTGGCGCTGGCGTGCGAGGAGCCGACCGCAACCACCAGCACGCCCAGACCCCGCTCGTATCGATGAATCCGGTGCTCGGCCAGCCGTTCCCGCAGTACGGTCAGCAGGCGCGGATCTTCGCCAAGCGTTTCGGCCTGAATCACGTCGGCATCGGCGTCAGCGATCATCGCCGGAATATCGGCGCGGGCGTGGTAGGCACTGGCCAGCAACAGTGGCGCGACGACGGCCGGACCGTCCTGGATGCGCAGGGCGTCACGAAGGTTCGGCGAATTCTGTTCGCAGAACGCCACCTGCACATCCAGCTCGGGCCGCAGCGCGCGGATATGCTCGGCTACCGCGTGAGTGGTGGCCGAGGAGCGCGGATCGGCGCTACCGTGCGCCGTCAGGATGAGCCTCACGAAACGTGAAGACCGCATTCGGTTTTCGACTGGCCCTGCCAGCGACCGCTGCGCGGGTCGGCGCCCTCGAGCGGCTTGGCCGTGCACGGCGCGCAGCCGATCGACGGATAGCCTTCCTCCACAAGCGGATTCACCAGCACGCCGTTGGCCTGGATGTAGGCGTCCATATCCTCGTCGGTCCACGCGGCGAGCGGATTGATCTTCACCAGCGTGAATGCCTCGTCGAAGCTGATCAGGGGCGCATTGGCGCGGGTGGGAGCCTCGACCCGGCGGATGCCGGTGACCCAGGCGGTATATCCCTGCAGCGCCGTGCGCAGGGGGGTCACCTTACGCAGCCGGCAGCACTCGGTCGGGTTACTAGCGAACAGGTCCTTGCCCATCAGCTGGTCCTGCTCGGCGACGCTGTGCTCGGGGGTGACGTTGACGACGTGGATGTCGTAGACGGCCTCGACCGCGTCGCGGGTGCCGATGGTCTCGGCGAAGTGATAGCCGGTGTCCAGGAATAACACGTCAACGCCGGGGCGCACCTTGGCCGCCATGTCGACCAGCACCGCATCCTGCATGTTGGAGGCCACCACGTATTCCCCGCCGAAGTGTTTGTCGGCCCAGGCCAGCAGCTCGACTGCGCTGGCGCCATCCAGCTCCGCGGCGCCCCGTTCGGCAAGCTCCCGTAGGTCAGCCTCCGTCAATTCACCCACCCCAATGCTCATCGCAAATCATCTTCTTCCGCTCGTACAGCCCACTGAGCGAAACGCTCTCCCTCGTGTCTTTGTTTCACGAAGTTGCGCACGACCCGCTCGATGTAGTCGCCGAGCTCGGTGGAGAGCACCTTGTGCTGCCGCAACTTGCGGCCGAAACCGCTGTCCAGGCCGAGGCTGCCGCCCAGGTGGACCTGGAACCCTTCCTCGGGGCCGTTACCGTCGTCAACCATCTGGCCCTTGAAGCCGATATCGGCGATCTGAATACGGGCGCAGGAGTTCGGGCAGCCATTGATATTGACCGTGACCGGCACGTCGAGCTCGGAGTTGATGTCCTCTAGCCGCTTCTCCAGGTCGGGCACCAGGCTCTGGGCGCGCACTCTAGTTTCGGCGAAGCTGAGTTTGCAGAACTCGATTCCGGTGCAGGCCATCAGGTTTCGTCGCCAATGCGACGGTGTCGACGGCAAGCCGAGCGCATCGAGGCCGCTGCGCAGCTCGTCCAGCTTGTCATCGGGGACGTCGAGGATGATCAGCTTCTGGTACGGGGTGAACCGGACCCGGCCCGACCCGGCGGCCTCGGCGAGGTCGGCGACCTTGGTCAGGATCGTGCCGGAGACGCGTCCCGCGATCGGTGCGACGCCGACCGCGTTGAGCCCGTTCTTGAGCCGCTGCACACCGACGTGGTCGATCGGCCGGGCGACGGGCTCCAGTGCGGGCCCGTCGATCAGCGGACGCTTCAGGTATTCGGTCTCCAGAACTTCCCGGAACTTTTCGATACCCCAGTCCTTGACCAGGAACTTCAGCCGCGCCTTGGCGCGCAGCCGGCGGTAGCCGTAGTCGCGGAACACGCTGACGACGCCCTCCCAGACATCGGGCACCTCATCGATCGGCACCCAGGCGCCGACGCGCTGGCCCAGCATCGGGTTGGTGGACAACCCGCCTCCCACCCACAGATCAAAACCGGGGCCGTGCTCGGGGTGGTTGACCCCGATGAAGGCGACGTCGTTGACCTCGTGCACCACGTCCTGCAGGCCGCTGATGGCGGTCTTGAACTTGCGGGGGAGGTTCGAGTACTCCTTTTTGCCGATGTAACGCTTGACGATCTCGTCGATCGCGGGCGTGCCGTCGATCACCTCGTCGAGCGATTCACCGGCCAGCGGCGAGCCCAGCACTACGCGTGGGCAGTCGCCGCACGCTTCGGTGGTCTGCAGGCCGACCTCGTCGAGCCGGCGCCAGATCTCTGGCATGTCCTCGACCCGAATCCAGTGGTACTGCACGTTCTCGCGGTCGCTGATATCGGCGGTGTCGCGGGCGAACTTCGTCGAAATATCGCCGAGGGTGCGCAGCGCCGCGGTGGTCAGCGCACCACCGTCGCTGCGGACTCGCAGCATAAAGAACTCGTCTTCGAGCATGTCGGTGTTCTCGTCACCGGTCCAACTGCCGTCATAGCCGGGCTTGCGCTGCGTGTAGAGCCCCCACCAGCGGAAACGACCCCGCAAGTCGCCCTTGTCGATGCTCTCGAAACCGTTCTTGGCGTAGTTGTTCTCGATACGCTCCCGCACGTTGAGCGGGTTGTCGTCCTTCTTGCTCTGCTCGTTGGCGTTGAGCGGCTCGCGGTAGCCCAGGGCCCACTGGCCCTCACCCTTGGGACGCTTCGGCGCGGCCTTGGTCGGCTGACTCATGAAATGGGGCTCCTCAGATCAAGGAGCTGGCGTTCGAACTGCGAGAGTCCACCGGTGAGCTGTTCCGGCGGCGCAGATCCGGCAGCCAGCTGACGTACAGGTGGGCAGGTCTACGGCGTCAAGCCAGACAACAACAGGTGCAGACGCGCTTGAAATCGACGTGCCGCCGAGCCACCAGTGCGACGGGGCGCATGTTCTGGGGCGCAGGCATGCGGGCCATTCTGCCACGAACGGCCTCACTAGCTCTAACCGGCCCAGATTTTGGCTCGCGGTGAACAAAAGTCGGTTCTGCGACACTGAACCGATGTCAGTCCGTCCCGCGCCTGCCGCCCTGCCGGAACTGAGGCTGACTCCCGGCACGGCGTTCGGTATGTACCTTCACGTGCCGTTCTGCGCCACCCGCTGCGGGTATTGCGACTTCAACACCTACACCGCCGCCGAGCTTGGGGGGGCGTCTGCGCAGGGCTGGCTGGCCGCCGTGCGCACCGAGCTCGAATTGGCCGCTGACCTGCTGGGCGCGGTGTCGGTCGACACGGTGTTCATCGGTGGCGGCACCCCCTCGTTGCTCGGCGGGGCCGGACTGGTCGAGGTGCTCGACGCCGTGCGGAGCACGTTCACCCTGACGACCGGCGCGGAGGTCACCACCGAGGCCAACCCGGAGTCGACGTCACGGGAGTTTTTCGAGCACATCCGCGCTGCCGGCTACACCCGGGTGTCCCTGGGCATGCAGTCGGTGGCCCCGCGGGTGCTGGCGGTGCTCGACCGAACGCATTCTCCGGGCCGGGCGCTGCACGCCGCCGCTGAGGCGGCGGCGGCCGGCTTCGAGCACCTCAATATCGACCTCATCTACGGCACACCGGGGGAGTCGGACGACGATCTGCTGCGCTCGGTCGACGCCGCGCTGACCGCCGGCGTCGACCACGTGTCGGCCTACGCCCTGGTAGTCGAGGATGGCACCGCGCTGGCCCGCCGGGTGCGACGCGGTGAGATCGCTGCGCCCGATGACGATGTGCTGGCGCACCGCTACGAACTGCTCGACCAGCGGCTGTCAGCGGCCGGGCTGGGCTGGTATGAGGTGTCTAACTGGAGCCTCCCCGGTGCCGAGTGCCGGCACAACGTCGGCTATTGGAACGGCGGCCAGTGGTGGGGTGCGGGTCCTGGCGCCCACGGGTTCGTCGGCGACACCCGCTGGTGGAATGTCAAGCACCCCAGCGCCTATGCGCAGCAGTTGAGCGACGGTCAGGTGCCGGTCGCGGAGTTCGAGCGCCTCGACGCGCACGCCCGCCATATCGAGAATGTGCTGCTGCAGATTCGGTTGCGTACCGGACTGCCGCTGGCGGCGCTGACGGGCTCCGAACAGCGGCGCGCCGGCGACGCGGTGGCCGACGGACTGCTGCTTCGCGCCGCAGATCGCCTGGTGCTCACCGATCGTGGGCGATTGCTGGCCGACGCCGTGGTGCGCGACCTGCTCGACGACTGACGTCCGGACATGGCAAGGCCGCGGGGAACCCTTGGGGGGGTAGGCACTTCCCGCGGCCTTGCGCATGGGGCCCGTCGGTTAGCCCAGCACCCACAACGGGATTCCGTTGAACCCGAACGCTTGCTGGGGCGAGGTGGCGGAGTTTGATCATCGTTGACTGTCCTTTCTTCTTTCGGTCAGAGAAACCCATTGGGGGAGTGCGGGTTTCGTGGCATCTGCCCGATAACTCCAATTTAGTCGATGAGTAGGTGCCAGTCGCGATATTCATATCGCGGTCAAATATGTTGAGGACCAATCGAACTCAACGAACATGCGGCGGTGGGCTCGACGTGGAGTACCTTCGCGCTGGCAATGTCATAGAACAGCCCGACGACCTTCAGCCGGCCCTCCTCGTGCCGCTCGCGGACCAGCGGATGGCGCACCAGGGTGTCCACCTGGACCGCAACGCTGACCATGCTCAGCTGATCCACGGTGTTGAATCCTTGCTCGCCAGCCGATACCGCGATGGGATGACGGCCTTCGTCGAAGGCGTCCAAGGCCGGCCCGGCGTGTGTGAGCCAGGACCGCAAATACTCATCGCCGGGTGGGTTTTCGGCCGCGACGCCTGGCCCGCGCAGGGCGGCATTCATTGCGTCGCAAGCGGAATGGCCGCATACGACGATCGAAGACACCTTCAGCCTGCCGACCGCGTGGGCGATCGCCGCTTCCACAGAATGGTCGAGCTGGTCGGCGGGCACCAGATTGCCGACGTTGCGCACCGTGAACAGGTCCCCGGGCCCGCTGCTGGTGATCGCGTTGGGCACGATCCGGGCGTCGGTGCAGGTGATGAACAGCGTCTCGGACTGATGGGAGTGTGCCAGTTTGGCCATATGCGGGCGTATCTGAGGCGCGGTCCTGCGGTGATAGACCTCCAGGCCGTCGAGAACCGCCTGCGGCGGGGTGTCGCGCCGCTCGTGGCCGTTCTTGGTGTGCGGGTCCTGCCAGGAACTCCACGGCACCACGCCGAGCCGCTTATCGGCCAGGCCGAACGCGCGTTGCGGCGGCCCGGACAGCGCGCTGCGAAGTTCGACGGACCCGACTTCCTGCACCAGCACGCTGCCGCCGGAGGCTTCATGTTGGCGCTGCCAGTCTTCGATCACCTGGTGCGCGGCATGGTCGATGAAATCCACCGACATTTCCAGCGTCACGTGGATGCCGGGCGGTACGGATGCCAGCGTCGTGTGCAGCTGGGGCAGGGACAAGAACGTGCACGACCCTTCGACGGCGATGTGCCAATCGTCGTTGTCGGTGTGCTCGGCGGGTTGGGCATGGATCCTGGCGCGCGCTACCCGCCACACCGTCAGCGCGATCGCCAGCGCCAGCCCGAGCAGCACGCCTTCGAGCAGGTTGAGGAAGACGACACCGATGATCGTCACCGAGTAGACCGCGATATCGCCGGTCCGCTGTGCGGTCTTGATGTGGGTGAGCTTGACCAGCTGGATACCGATCACGATCAGCAGTCCGGCCAGCGCGGCGGTCGGGATCTGCTGGGCCAGGCCGGCGAACGGGAGAGCGAAGACCAGCACCCACAGCCCGTGCAGGATCGACGATGCCCGGGTCTTGGCGCCAGCCGTCACGTTCGCCGAACTGCGCACGATCACACCCGTGATCGGTAAGCCGCCGATCGCGCCGGAGGCCACATTGGCAACGCCCTGACCCACCAGTTCACGGTTCAGGTTCGACCGCGGGCCGTCCTGCATCCGATCGACCGCGACCGCGGTGAGCAGGCTCTCCACGCTGGCGATCAGCGCGACGGTGATGACGCCCGTCGCGAACGCGCCCCAGCTTCCCGTGGGCAGCGCGGGTGTCTGCAGGGCGTCGAGCAGGGATCCGTTGAGCTGGATACGCGGCACATTCAACGCGAAGAGCGCCGCGACCGCGCTGGCGACGACGATGGCGACCAGTGGGCCCGGCACTTTGCGAATCCGTGCCGGCGCCCAGCGCCATGCCACGAGGATCGCGATCACCAGCAGTCCGACGGCGAGCCCCGCGTGGTCGGCGTCGACCAGCTGACCGGGCAGTTCGGTGATGTTGCGCCAGGCTGAACTCTCGGAGCTGCCACCCAGCAGCACGTGGACTTGTTGCAGCGCGATCGTCACACCGATACCGGCCAGCATGGCGTGTACCACCATCGGTGAGATGGCTAACGCGGCCCGCCCGACCCGGCTGATTCCGAGCAGAACCTGCAGCAGGCCGGCGCAGACGGTGATCGCGCAGGTCACCGCCCAGCCGAATTCGGCGATCAGCCCGGCGACGATGACCGTCAGCCCGGCCGCGGGTCCGCTGACCTGCAGTGGCGACCCGCCCAGCGCGCCGGCGACCACGCCGCCGACGATGGCCGCGATCAGCCCGGCCAGCACCGGCGCGTCGGAGGCGATGGCAATGCCCAGCGACAGCGGTAACGCCACCAGGAACACCACCAGTGAGGCGGGTAGGTCATGGCGCAAGAACGTGGACGCCCTGTGCGGGTTTTCAGAACCCGTAGTCGGTTGGGTCAAGGGCTGCAAGGCCAGACTCCTGTCTGCGTAAGCGAGATCTTCTCAGTGACAATCGATTCGCGTGTCGAGCCGCCGATGCGGCACGAATTAACAAGCGCGACAGTAGGTGTGGCTTTCCGATGCATTCAAGGAATGCATAGAGGATCCATATCTGCATCGCCCGAAACGCGCCGCGAGCGTGACCAAACTGTGTTGCGGATAACAGGTCGGCGCGGAAAACTATGGCGGCGAGGGTAATACAACAGGCCGCGCGGAGATTCGATGACCGGCCAAAATATGAAACACATATGGGCTCCATGACAGATTCATATGTTTTCTACAGAATCGAAGTATGGCTCTACCGGTAGCACCCACATCGTCGCGTCCACAGCAGCCGCGCCAGAAGATTCTCGGCCAGTTGCCCCGCATCTCTCGGGTCGACGGATCCCCCATCCGTGTTCTGCTCGTCGACGACGAGCCGGCGCTGACCAATCTGGTCAAGATGGCGTTGCACTATGAGGGCTGGGATGTGGAGACGGCGAGCGATGGGCGCGACGCCTTGGCGAGGTTTGAGGACTTCGAGCCCGACCTTCTGGTCCTGGACATCATGCTGCCCGATATCGACGGTCTGCAGATCCTGAAGATGACCAGGGAGTCTGACGGGTACACGCCGACGCTGTTCCTGACCGCCCGGGACTCGGTGATGGACCGGGTGACGGGTCTGACGGCCGGCGGCGACGACTACCTGACCAAGCCGTTCAGCCTGGAAGAGCTGGTGGCCCGGTTGCGCGGCCTGTTGCGCCGGGCCAAGGCCACCATGGCTCCTGAGGATGGCGTGCTCACGGTAGGTGATCTGGTGCTCGACGGCGCGAGCCGCGACGTCCGCCGGGGCGGTGAACAGATCTCGCTGACCACCACGGAGTTCGAGCTACTGCGCTTTCTGATGCGCAACCCGCGCCGCGCCGTCACTCGCGCGGAGATCCTGGATCAGGTCTGGAACTACGGCTTCGGCGGACGGTCCAGCATCGTCGACCTCTACATCTCCTACCTGCGTCGGAAGGTCGACACCAACCGTGAGCCGATGATCCACACCGTGCGAGGGGTCGGCTACATGCTGCGGCCGTCACCGTCACCGTGATCGCAACGCGGCGGTGGCAGTGGCGCAGGCCGCGGTCGTTGCGCCGCCGGCTCGTGCTGTGGGTGTCGACGATCGTCAGCGTGGCTCTGGTGGGAGTCGGCGCGGTGGCGGTGATGAGCCTGCGCGACGAAGCCGCCAGCCTGGCCAACAGCCAGGTGACAAATTCGCTGGCGGCGTTCAGCTACTCCTACGCCAAAGCCAAGCGACATCAGGACGCGCCGGCTTCCGGTGATGGTTCGCACGAGGGGTTGGTCGAGTTCCCCGGTCAGGCTCCCGGCACGGTCATCGCCATGCTGCACGACGGGGTCGCCGTCTACGGCACGGTGTTCACCGATGGCGAACCCATCCCGGCGTCAGCGGCGGTGCTGCGTTCGCTGGCGGGTATCGACTGGCGTCACGGTGACCCGCAGACCGTCGCACTGCCCGGGCTGGGTTCGCACCGCGTCGGCCACAGTGACTTCGCCGGCGGCGAACGGCTGATCTCTGCGGTGTCGCTCGACCAGGCGAACAAGACCGTCGGGGGCAAGGTGCTGACCGTCGCGGGTTTGGTGGTCCTCGCGATCGTCGTCACCGCACTGGGCACGATCGTGGTGGTCAACTATGCGCTCGAACCACTGCGCCGGGTCGCGGCGGTCGCCGGTGAGGTGGCCGCGATGCCGCTGGACAGCACGGACTATCGCATCACCGCCCGGGTGAGCCCCGCCGACACCGATCCTGAAAGCGAGATCGGCGTCGTCGGACATACATTGAACCGGTTGCTGGCCAACGTCGACGCGGCGCTCAACGAGATCGCCGGATCCGACCGGCGGACCCGCCAATTCCTCACCGACGCGAGCCACGAGCTGCGCACACCACTGGCCGCGATCCTCGGCTATGCCGAACTCACGCGACAGGACAGTGAAATCCTGCCGCCCACCACCGAGTACGCGCTGGCCCGCATCGAGGCCGAGTCACGACGGATGACGTCGTTGGTGGCCGACCTGCTGCTGCTGTCCCGCCTCGATGAGGGACTCGACCTCGAACTCGAGGACCTCGACCTGTGTGATCTCGTCGCCGACGCCGTCAACGACGTGTCGGTGACGGCGCCGGATCACCGGTTCGTCACCGAGTTGCCCGACCAGGCCGTCTGGGTGCGCGGCGATCGGGCCCGCCTCCATCAGCTGCTGGGCAACCTGCTGAGCAACGCGCGAGTGCATACCCCGGCGGGGGTGACCGTCACGACGTCGCTATCGATCGCCGGCACTGGCGCGGCCGTCGAACTGGTGGTGGGCGATAACGGGCCCGGAATCCCCGACGACATCATGCCCAACCTGTTCGGCCGGTTTGTGCGGGCCGATAAGTCGCGCTCGCGCGAACTGGGCTGCAGCGGCCTCGGGTTGGCCATCGTGCTCTCGATCGTGGAGGCGCACAAGGGCACCGTCGTGGCCGAATCCAGTCCTGGCGCAACAGTATTCACTGTGCGGCTGCCTGCGGCGCCAACGCCGGGCCGGCCTGCTCAGCCCGCCGAGGATTGGCCGTTGGGGGCCGGGTCCATGTCGTAGACCCGGGCGTGCAGCACGGTGCGATTACGCAGAGCGGCGCGCACCGCCCGGTGTAGCCCGTCTTCGAGATAGACGACGCCGTGCCACCTGACCGCGTGCGGGAACAGGTCGCCGTAGAACGTCGAATCCTCGGATAGCAGGCGATCGAGCGCGAGCACCGTCGTGGTGGTGACCAACTCGTCGAGGCGGATCTGTCGAGGGGGGATCTGCGACCAGTCTCGGTAGGTCAGACCGTGGTCGGGGTAAGGCTTGCCGTCTCTGACGCCCTTGAAGATCATCGTGCCATTGCCCCGCGCGCAGCCCCCCGACTCCGCATCACCATTCGCGCAAGGCTAGTCGCTGGCGGCCGGAACGGCAGCGGTGGGAGGACTTGGATCCACGGCGCGCGGTGGCACTCGGCGCGCGTGTGTGCTAAATGGGCTGATGATGTCCGTAAAATAACGGCAACTTGGAGGTGGACCAGATGGGAAGTGCAGACGACCGTCGCTTTGAGGTACTTCGCGCCATCGTCGCCGACTTCGTCGCGACCCAGGAGCCGATCGGTTCCAAGGCCCTAGTCGACCGCCACAACCTCGGCGTGTCCAGCGCCACTGTGCGCAATGACATGGCGGTATTGGAGGCCGAGGGGTACATCACCCAGCCCCACACCAGCTCCGGCCGGGTGCCCACCGACAAGGGCTACCGGGAGTTTGTCGACCGCATCGACGACGTCAAACCGCTGTCGGGATCCGAACGCCGCGCGATCGTGCAGTTCCTGGAATCGGGGGTCGACCTCGACGATGTGTTACGCCGTGCGGTGAAACTGTTAGCCCAGCTGACCCGTCAGGTGGCGATCGTCCAGTACCCGACGCTGTCCACCTCGACCGTGCGCCACCTCGAGATCGTCTCGATCACCCCCGCCCGGCTGTTGATGGTCGTCATCACCGATTCGGGCCGAGTCGATCAGCGCATCGTTGAGCTGGGCGACACCATCGACGATCACCAGTTGTCTCAGTTGCGTGAACTGCTCGGGCAGGCGCTGGAGGGCAAGCGCCTGGCGGCCGCCTCGGCCGCGGTGGCTGACCTCGCCGCCCGACTGGACGGGTCCGGTGGCCTCGGTGACGCGGTCGGACGGTCGGCGACGGTGCTGCTGGAGTCGCTGGTCGAACACAATGAGGAACGCCTGCTGATGGGCGGTACCGCCAACCTGACCCGCAACACCGCCGACTTCGGCGGCTCGCTGCGCTCGATCCTGGAAGCACTGGAGGAACAGGTGGTGGTCCTTCGGCTGCTGGCCGCCCAACAGGAAGCGGGTAAGGTCACGGTGCGCATCGGCCACGAGACCGAGGCCGAGCAGATGGTCGGCACTTCGGTGGTGACCACGACCTACGGCAGCTCGGGCACCGTCTACGGCGGCATGGGTGTCTTGGGGCCGACCAGAATGGACTACCCGGGGACCATTGCCAATGTCGCGGCGGTTGCGATGTACATCGGGGATGTCTTAGGACACCGAGCCGGATAACCGGCGGGATTTCGAAAGGTCAAGTGTGGCAAGGGACTACTACGGCTTACTGGGAGTGAGCCAGGGCGCCAGCGATCAGGAGATCAAACGCGCCTACCGCAAGCTGGCCCGCGAGTTGCATCCCGACGTCAATCCCGACGAGGCCGCCCAGCATCGGTTCAAGGAGATCAGCGCCGCCTACGAGGTGTTGTCCGATCCGGAAAAGCGCCGCATCGTCGATCTGGGCGGCGACCCGCTGGAAAGCGCGGGCGGCGCGGCCAACGGGTTCAGCGGCTTTGGCGGTCTGGGTGATGTGTTCGAGGCGTTCTTCGGCGGTGGCGGCTCAACGCGCGGCCCCGCCGGTCGGGTGCGGCCCGGTTCGGACTCGCTGCTGCGCATGCGCCTGGACCTGTCCGAGTGCGCGACCGGCGTGACCAAGCAGGTCACCGTCGACACCGCCATCCTGTGCGATATCTGCCAGGGCAAGGGGACCCACGGCGACTCCACCCCGGTCGCTTGCGATACCTGTGGCGGCCGCGGCGAGGTGCAGACCGTGCAGCGTTCGCTGCTCGGTCAGGTGATGACCTCACGTCCCTGCCCGACCTGCCGCGGTGTCGGTGAGGTTATTCCCGACCCGTGTCACCGGTGCGGCGGTGACGGCCGCGTGCGGGCCCGCCGCGATATCAGCGTCAAGATCCCGGCCGGTGTCGGCGACGGTATGCGGGTCCGGTTGACCGCACAGGGTGAGGTCGGCCCGGGCGGTGGCCCGGCGGGCGACCTCTACGTCGAGGTCCACGAGCAGCAGCACGAGGTCTTCGTGCGCGACGGTGACGACCTGCATTTCACTGTCTCGGTGCCGATGGTCGACGCCGCCCTCGGCACCTCGGTCACCGTCGACGGCATCCTCGACGGGCTCACCGAGATCACGATTGCGCCGGGCACGCAGCCGGGATCGGTGACAACGCTGCGCGGACACGGCATGCCGCATCTGCGTTCGGGCGTCCGGGGGAACCTGCACGCGCACATCGAAGTGACGGTCCCCGGCAAGCTTGACGCGCGGGCCAAGGAATTGCTCAGCGAGTTCAAGACCCGCAGCCACGCCGAGCCCGAGGTCAAGTCCACGCACGCCGGCGCCGCCAATTCCGGCGGTCTGTTCAACCGGCTGCGCGAGACCTTCAGCGGCCGCTGAGGCGTTGGCCGACACCCTGTTCTACGCCGACGCCATCCCGGCGGTCGGGCAGTTCGCGGTCGTCGAGGGCGACGAAGGCTTCCACGCCGCGACGGTGCGGCGCATCCGTCCTGGTGAAACGCTGGTGCTCTCCGACGGCGCGGGCACCCTGGGTCGCTGCGAGGTCGAGGAAACCAGCAAGCGCGGATTCTCCGCCCGGGTGTTCGAGCGCTGGACGGCCCCCCGCCCGTCCCCGACGGTGACTGTCGCACAAGGTATCCCGAAATCGGAACGCTCCGAGCTCGCGATCGAATTGGCCACCGAGGCCGGTGCCGACGATTTCATCGCTTGGCAGGCGGATCGGTGCGTCGCGCGCTGGGACGGCGAGCGGGCGGAGAAGGGCCTGCGCCGCTGGCGGGCGGTGTCACGCTCGGCCGCGCGGCAGTCACGGCGCGCCCACATCCCGGACATCACCGGGCCGGTGGTGTCGGCCGCACTGGTCGCGCAGGTCGCCGAGCGCGTCGGAGTAGGTGCTCTGGTGCTCGCGCTGCACGAGTCAGCCGACCGGCCGCTGACTGAACTACCTGTGGCACAAGCAAATTCGATCATGTTGATCGTGGGTCCCGAAGGCGGGATCAGCGACGGCGAACTCGCCGCGCTGGTGGAGGCCGGTGCCGCCGCAGTCCGGCTCGGCCCCACGGTGCTGCGCACCACCACCGCCGCGGCAGTGGCACTGGGCGCGCTGGGGGTACTGACGCCGCGCTGGGCGCTTTAGGCCGAGTGGGCCGGATCGGGCCGGGCGGCCAGGCGCGCGTAGATCGACGCGGCCTCGGCGCGGTTGCTGGCGTGCAGCTTTCGCAGCACCCGTTTCACATGAGATTTCACCGTGCCCGGGGTGATCACCAACTCGTCGGCGATCTGCTGGTTGGTGCGCCCGTCGGCCATCAGCCGCAGCACCTCGGCTTCGCGGCGGGTCAGCATGTCATGCACCCGCGACTCGACCTCGGCCAGCCGGCGGCTCGCCGGGCTGCGTTCTGCCGGTTCGACTTTCCGCAGTTCCAGGTCCGCATCCTGCAATGCTTGGGCGGCCTGCTCGGCGGTGGCCGGCGCGCTGCGCACCTCGGCATGCTGGCGGCGCATCCGTTCCATCAGCACGGTGCGCCCGGAGTACAGCCGGTCGGCGTGCAGGAAGCCGATCACCTTGCCAGTCGGCATGACCGGGGCCGCGACATCGGAGTGGGTCAGCGAGAAATCAATGATCGGGCGGTTCACCCGGAGATCGTTTTGCGCGTCCCGCACGATTTCCGGTGCGTGGCGTCGGATCATTTGCGTTTCGAGCAGCATGTGGTCCAGCGGCGGTGCGACGGACTGGGCGAAGGCGACCATCTTCTCGGCACCCTCGGCGTCCTCGCCGAAGTATGCCGCTTCCATCATCATTCGGCCCTCGTGGACGCGGAACAGCACCGCCCGGTCGAATCCGCACGACTCGACGAGTTCACGTGGCGCGCGGTCGACGATCTTGGCGACCTCATCGATGCCGCGCAATTTCGAGAGCCCTTCCGGCACGCCTCGTCGTAGCGGCGGGTCACCGCACTGGTCGGCGGTTCTTTGGAGGCCCAGCCGGGGTGATTACCGTCGACGCGCGCGGTCACGGCAAGCGAGTCAAGAGCGTCAGTGGTGGCGGTCACAGTGAGCCGATCGTCTCACCACTGAGCCGGTGCCAGTGGCAAAACCGCCCGGTCGGGGGCGCAACTGACCTCCATCGGGAGATCGACTAGTCCCCCCACCAGCATCGAGGCTGTTGATATGACGTCGACCACCGCTTCTGCACTCCACTTGCTGACCACTCCGGAGGGGATCGCGAACCCGTATCCGCTCTTCGAGCAACTGCGGGATTGCTCGCCGGTGGCGGGCTACCAGGACTGGCCACCGCGGACCGTGCCCGGCGCCGATGAGCCGGTCACCGCGTGGGCATTGTTCCGCCATGATCAGGTCCTCGCTGCGGCTCGCGACGGCGAGACATTCTCCTCCCGTGACCCGATCCAGGAGGCGTCCTCGGCACCGAGCCTGATGCTGGTCAACACCGATCCGCCCGCACACACCGGCGAGCGCAAACTGGTCAGCCAGGCGTTCTCGCCGCGGCGCATCCGCCGGCTCGAGAACTGGCTCGGCGAACTCGTGCCGGTGCTGCTGGCCGATTTCGATGCCCGCGGCCACGATGGCGATCCCGATGTCATGGAGTTCGCCGACGAGGTGCCCACCCGTGCGATGGTGCGCTTGCTCGGCCTACCCGACGGCGACCACGTCCGGTTCAAGAACTGGGCCAACGCCTTCATGCTGTCGTCGACGATGACACCCGAGGAGCGGATGGCCAGCAATATGGAGATGGTGCAGGCGTTCACCGAGCGTGTCATCGAACACAGTGCGCACCTTGATGATTCGCAGGATGTGGAGGACGCCGAGGATCTGATCTCGGCGCTGCTGCGGGCTGAACTCGACGGCGAGCGTCTCACCCCGGAGCAGATCGTGCGGCTCTGCGTGACGCTGGTGGTGGCCGGCAGCGAGACGACGACCTACCTGATCGGCAGTGTCGTGCACGCCATGGCGTGTGAGCCCGCGGTGACCGCCCGGCTGCGGGCGGACCGGTCGCTGGTGAGCACCTTCATCGAGGAGGTGGCCAGACTGACTGGGCCGCAACGGTTGTTCCGCATCGCGACCCGCGACGTCGAGATCGATGGCGCGCAGATCAAGAAGGGGGAGTGGGTGGCGTTGTTCTTCGGCTCGGCCAACCACGACCCGGCCGTATTCGAGGATCCCGAACGCCTGGATCTGGACCGCCCGAATATCCGCCAGCATCTGGCGTTCGGCCACGGCCTGCACTTCTGCCTGGGGGCACCGCTGGCCCGGCTGGAGGTGGGCTCGGTCGTGAACGCGGTACTGGACTGCTACTCGGTGATCGGCCTGTCCGAGGAGCCGGGTGTGCGCCAGACCGCCAGCCTGCTCACCCACGGTTTCGTCCGCCTGCCGCTGCAGCTCACCCGATGACCGAGAGCGCCAACGTCGCTGCCACTAAGGCGATCTATGCCGCGGTTCCCGCCGGTGATCTGGAAACCGCGCTGAGCCATATGGATTCGGAGGTCCGGATCACCTACTACGGCAGCGACGCCATCCCGTACGCCGGTGACTACCAGGGTATTGCGAAAGCCGTCGAGTTCTTCAGCACGGTGGGCAGCCATGTCCAGATCGTGGCGATGGAACCATGGCTGTTCATCGAAGACGGCGACAACCTCGCGGTCTGGGGCCATCAGAAGTTCCTGCGGCCAGCCACCGGGCACCTCTGGGAGTCGGAGTTCGCCCACATCATCGCGCTGCGCGGCGGCAAGTGGCTGCACTTCCGGGACTTCATGAACTCCGCACTCACCCACCAGGCGTTCACCCGCGAATAGCTCCTCAGAGCCGTGCGGTCGGCATCATCGGCTCGCCGCCCTGGCCGAGGTGAGCCAGCGGTCGTCGGCGACGGCGGACTGCGATCGTGCGCTGGATGTCCTGCTGGTGGGCATACGTGCCAGCGCCCAGGCGCTGACGACTTCACCCGGTCACGGCCCGGCGGTACGATGAACCAACCGGCCAATTCGCCCGATCTCCAGAAAGCAGGCTTCGAAGACCACGTGGCTTCCCGCGAGACGACCGCTGCCTCGCAAGTGCGCAGCAGCATGACTGTTCCGCCCGACCTCGTCGTGGGCCTGCTGGGTTCCGCCGACGAAAACTTGCGCGCACTCGAACGCAGCCTGTCAGCCGACCTGCACGTCCGAGGAAATACCGTCACCCTGTCCGGTGAGGCCGCTGACGTCGCGATGGCCGAGCGGGTGATCTCCGAATTGATCGCGATCGTCGCCGGCGGTCAGACACTGTCTGCGGATGCGGTACGGCACAGCATCGGGATGGTCGCCGGCGCCGATAACGAGTCGCCGGCCGAGGTGCTGACCCTGGACATTCTGTCCCGGCGCGGTAAGACAATTCGGCCCAAGACGCTGAACCAGAAGCGCTACGTCGACGCTATCGACGCCCACACCATCGTGTTCGGCATTGGACCGGCAGGTACCGGTAAGACCTACCTGGCGATGGCCAAGGCCGTCAACGCGCTGCAGACCAAACAGGTCACCCGGATCATCCTGACCCGCCCCGCCGTGGAAGCCGGTGAGCGTCTTGGCTTCCTCCCCGGCACGCTGACTGAGAAGATCGACCCTTACCTGCGGCCGCTGTATGACGCTCTGCACGACATGATGGATCCGACCGCGATCCCGAACCTGTTGGCCTCCGGCGTGATCGAGGTGGCGCCCCTAGCCTTCATGCGCGGCCGCTCGCTCAATGACGCGTTCATCATTCTCGACGAGGCGCAGAACACGACCGCCGAACAGATGAAGATGTTCCTCACCCGGCTGGGCTTCGGATCCAAGATCGTCGTCACCGGTGATATCACTCAGGTCGATCTGCCCGGCGGCGCGAGATCCGGCCTGCGTGCGGCGATGGACGTCCTGGACGGAATCGACGATATCCACTTTTCCGAACTCACCAGCGCCGACGTCGTGCGTCACCGACTGGTGTCGGAGATCGTCGACGCCTACGCCAAAGCCGAGCAGCAGCCCGGCCTGATGAACCGCTCCCAGCGTCGTTCGACGCGGCGTTAGGGGCGAGGAGAACATATGACTATCGAGGTTTCCAACGAATCCGGCCTCGACGTTTCCGAAGAGGAACTGATCAGCGTCGCGCGCTTCGTGATTCGCCGGATGGACGTCAACCCGGCCGCTGAACTGTCGATGGTGTTGCTCGACACCAATGCGATGGCCGATCTGCACATGCGCTGGATGGACCTGCCCGGTCCCACCGACGTGATGAGCTTCCCGATGGACGAGCTCGAGCCCGGCGGGCGCCCGGATGCGCCTGAGCCGGGGCCATCCATGCTCGGCGATATCGTGCTGTGCCCGCAGTTCGCCGCCGACCAGGCCACCGCGGCGGGTCACAGTCTCGGCCAGGAGCTGGCGCTGCTGACGGTGCACGGTGTGCTGCACCTGCTCGGCTACGACCACGCCGAGCCGGACGAGGAGAAAGAGATGTTCGACCTACAGCGCACACTGCTCGAGGAGTGGGTCGCCGAGCAGGTCCAGGCCTATCACCAGGATCGACAGATCGAGCGAGATCGTCGACTGCTCGACAAGTCACAGTTCTTCGACGAACCGTGACGGGCTGGAGCGCGCTTCTCGGCGCGATTGCGCTGATTGCGCTGGGTGGTTTGTTCGCCGCGATCGACGCCGCCATCAGCACGGTGTCGATCGCGCGGGTCGAGGAACTGGTGCGCGACGAGCGCCCGGGCGCGTTGCGATTGGCCAGGATCATGGCCGAGCGGCCCCGCTATATCAATCTTGTTGTACTGCTGCGCATTGCGTGCGAAGCGGCCGCGACGGTGTTGCTGGTCGCTTTCCTGTGGGATGGCCTCGGTCTGAAATGGGCGCTGGTGGCGGCGGCCGCGATCATGACGGTCGCCAGCTTCGTTGCCATGGGCGTGGGGCCGCGCACGATCGGCAGGCAGAACGCCTACACCATCGCGCTGACGTCAGCGGTTCCGCTGCAGGCGATCTCGGTCCTGCTGACTCCGATCAGCCGGCTACTCATCGTGCTCGGCAACGCACTGACCCCGGGCCGCGGTTTCCGCAACGGGCCGTTCGCTTCCGAGATCGAGCTGCGCGAAGTGGTCGACCTGGCGCAGCAGCGCGGCGTGGTGGCCGACGACGAGCGCCGGATGATCCAGTCGGTGTTCGAACTCGGTGACACCGCCGCGCGGGAGGTGATGGTCCCGCGCACCGAGATGGTGTGGATCGAAAACGACAAGACCGCAAGCCAAGCGACATCGCTGGCGGTGCGCAGCGGCTATTCCCGCATCCCGGTGATCGGCGAGAACGTCGACGACGTCGTCGGCGTCGTCTATCTCAAAGACCTCGTCCAGCGCACTTACAACTCGTCCGACAGCGGTCGTGGCACGAAGGTTTCGGAAATCATGCGCTCGGCGGTCTTCGTGCCGGATTCCAAACCGCTGGACGATCTACTGCGCGAAATGCAGCGCGACCGCAACCATATGGCGCTGCTGGTCGATGAATACGGCGCGATCGCCGGGCTGGTGACTATCGAGGACGTGCTGGAAGAGATAGTCGGCGAGATCGCCGATGAGTACGACCACGACGAGGTCGCGCCGGTGGAAAAGCTGGGCGACAACAAGTTCCGGGTATCGGCTCGGCTGCCGATCGAAGACGTCGGCGAACTCTACGACGTCGAGTTCGCCGACGATCTGGACGTCGACACCGTCGGCGGATTGCTGGCCCTCGAACTCGGTAGGATCCCGCTGCCCGGCGCCGAGGTGGTGTCGCACGGGCTGCGGCTGGTCGCCGAGGGCGGCCGGGATCATCGCGGCCGGCTTCGTATCGGCACCGTGCTGGTAAGCCGAACTGACATCGAGGAAGGCGACCAAGATGAGTGAGGCGCTGGAGGCCGAAGACGCCAAACTGGTGGTGCTCGCGCGCGGCGCGATGGGGCGCGCGGAAACACCCGAGGGGGCGGCGGTGCGCGACCTCGACGGCCGCACCTACGCGGGCGCGCCGGTTACCCTGTCGGCGTTACGGCTGACCGGCCTGCAGGCCGCCATCGCCGCGGCGGTATCCAGTGGGGCAACGGGTTTCGAGGCCGCGGTGCTGGTCGGCGGTTCGGCCGACGACAACGGTGTCGCCGCCTTTCGAGAACTCTCGCCCTCCGCGGTGATCATCGTGACCGATCGCTCAGGAGCGCCCCAGTGAGCGAATTCCGTTCCGGCTTCGTCTGTTTGGTGGGTCGCCCCAACACCGGCAAGTCGACACTGACCAACGCGCTGGTCGGTGCCAAGGTGGCGATCACGGCTAACCAGCCGCAGACCACCCGGCACACCATCCGCGGCATCGTCCATCGCCCCGACTTCCAGATCGTGCTCGTCGACACCCCCGGCCTGCACCGGCCACGCACGCTGCTGGGCAAGCGGCTCAACGACCTGGTGCGTGACACATACTCCCAAGTCGATGTCATTGGGCTGTGCATCCCCGCCGACGAGGCGATCGGGCCCGGCGACCGGTGGATCTACGAGCAGATTCGCGAGGTGGCGCCCAGGACTACGCTCGTCGTCGTCGTCACCAAGATCGACAAGGTCGCCAAGGACCGGGTGGCCGCACAGCTGATGGCCGTTGATGAACTCGTCGGCGACACCGCCGCCGAGATCGTGCCAGTCTCGGCGACCCGGGGCGACCAGGTCGACGTCCTCACCGAGGTGCTGGCCGCCCAGCTGCCGCCCGGCCCGGCGTTCTATCCCGACGGGGAGCTCACCGACGAACCCGAAGAAGTGCTCATGGCCGAGCTGATCCGCGAGGCCGCGCTGGAAGGCGTGCGCGATGAGCTGCCGCACTCGCTGGCTGTGGTGATCGAGGAGATCGAAGATCGTCCCGACCGCGATGACCTGATCGATGTGCGCGCGGTGCTCTATGTCGAGCGGGACAGCCAGAAGGGCATCGTGATCGGCAAGGGTGGGGCCCGCCTCAAAGAAGTTGGGACAGTGGCCCGCACGCAGATCGAGAAGCTGCTGGGCACCAAGGTCTACCTCGACCTGCGGGTCAAGATCGCCAAGAACTGGCAGCGTGACCCCAAACAGCTTGGGAAGCTTGGGTTTTAGATGTCGGTGCTCTCAGCGTTCGTCCAGCCCGGACAGGCGCGTCGCCAGTGTGTGACGGACCGCGGGTCCCTGCCGGGTACGAGAAGGCCACGATCCGGGCGGGGCTGCTCCCCTCGCAGGTGCTCGGGATGGCGCTGTGCCGCTACGTTCAGGCATTCCCGCCGCTGGCCGATATGACCGTCGAGGCGATCGTTGATCGCCTCCAGTTCGGCCGCCAGCGAGATCAGCAGCGGACCGCTGGTGGACGGGCCCATCAACTGAACGCCGATGGGCAGCCCGTCGGCGGTGAAGCCGGCCGGGATGTTGATCGACGGCCAGCCCAGCATGTTCCACGGGAAGGTCACCGGGCAGTCTGCGATCATCGTGCGGTCGGTGGTGCCTGCGCCGAGGCGATCGGGATTCCTAGCAGCGGCACCTGCTCTCCGGCGGCGCGGCGTCGCTCGGCGTCGGCGGCTTCGGCCAGCGCATAGAGCTGCTCGCCGATGGTGGGGCGGCGTGCTCAGATTCGCGTGAGCTGTCATGGCGACGTCGAGACTAACGGCGCGCGTCCGCGCTTATGTCGCATTGCGGTGGGAGACTACTCGGATGCGGTTGTATCGGGATCGGGCTGTTGTGCTGCGCCAGCACAAGCTCGGTGAAGCAGATCGCATTGTCACCCTGCTGACCCGCGACCATGGTCTGGTCCGTGCAGTCGCCAAGGGCGTGCGCCGGACCCGCAGCAAATTCGGCTCCCGGCTGGAGCCGTTCGCGCATATCGACGTCCAGTTGCATCCCGGCCGCAATCTGGACATCGTCACCCAGGTGGTGTCCATCGACGCTTTCGCCACCGACATCGTCAGCGACTACGGCCGCTACACCAGCGCGTGTGCGGTCCTGGAAACCGCCGAGCGGCTCGCCGGCGAGGAGCGCGCCCCCGCGCCGGCGTTGCACCGGCTCACGGTCGGCGCGCTGCGGGCGGTGGCCGACGGAACGCGGCCCCGTGAACTGGTCCTGGACGCCTACCTGCTGCGGGCCATGGGCATCGCAGGCTGGGCGCCGGCACTGATCGAGTGTGCTCGCTGTGCGGCACCCGGCCCGCACCGCGCTTTCCACATCGCCGCTGGTGGCAGTGTCTGCATACATTGCCGCCCGTCCGGCTCGACCACGCCGCCGCAGGCGGTGCTCGATCTGATGTCGGCGCTGCACGATGGTGACTGGGAGGCGGCTGAGGCGTCGTCGGTGTCGCATCGCAGTCACGCCAGTGGGCTGGTAGCTGCGCATCTGCAATGGCACCTGGAGCGCCAGCTGCGCACCTTGCCGCTGGTGGAGCGGGTCTACCGGCGGCCCGCTGACCACGTTAAGGAGATGTTCAGGCAGGATGAAACCCATGGCGATGAACCGGGTAACCAGCTCGTGGCGGGGGGCTGAGCGCAAGCGGAAAGACCGCTTTCCGCAGCTCGCGCCCGCGCCCGACGACTACCCGGTGTTCCCCGACACCTCGGTGTGGCCAGTGGTGTTCCCCGACTTGCCGCCGGCACCCGGCGGCGGACCGCGCCGTCCGCCCCAGCACACGTCGAAAGCCGTGCCGCCGGCCATCCCGGCCGACCAGATGCCCAAGCACGTTGCCGTCGTGATGGACGGCAACGGACGCTGGGCCACCCAGCGCGGGCTGGGCCGCACCGAGGGCCACAAGATGGGTGAGGCGGTGCTGATCGACATCACCTGCGGGGCCATCGAGATCGGCATCCAGCATCTGTCGGTGTATGCGTTCTCTACCGAGAATTGGCGACGCAGTACCGAAGAGGTGCGCTTCCTGATGGGCTTCAATCGTGAGGTTGTGCGCCGGCGCCGCGAGAACCTCGACGCCATGGGCGTCAACATGCGCTGGGTGGGGTCGCGCGCGCGGATGTGGCGCAGCGTGATCAAGGAATTCGACATCGCCGAGAACATGACCGTTGGCAATGACGTGATCACGGTCAACTACTGCGTCAACTACGGCGGGCGGGCCGAAATCGCCGAGGCGACAAAGCAAATCGCGCGTGACGTGGCAGCCGGTCGGGTCGATCCGGAACGGGTGAACGAGGCCACGATCGGGGAATACCTGCACCGGCCCGACATTCCTGATGTCGACCTGTTCATCAGGACATCGGGGGAGCAGCGGGCGAGCAACTTCATGCTCTGGCAGTCCGCCTACGCCGAATACGTGTTCCAGGACAAACTTTGGCCCGATTACGACCGGCGGGATCTGTGGGCGGCGTGTGAAGAGTACGCCGAGCGAAACCGCCGATTCGGCCGGGCCTGACCGTGGAACTGGCGGCCAGGCTGGCCGAGGCGCTGGCCGCGGTCATGCCCGTCGAGGTGGAACCCGATGGTGCGATCACGGTTCGCTACGAAGGGACGTTCGCCTCACTGCGGTCGGTCATGATCGCCGACGATATCGAGATGGTGTCGGTGACACAGGTACTGGCCTGGGATCTGCCCGTCGACGCCGAACTGCGTAGACGGATTGCCACCCAAGCAGAGTCGACGATGCTGGGCACCGTGGCGCTTGTGCAGCAGACCGGTAAGCGTGGGGATGCGATGCTGCGCTATAACTTTCCCGGCGAGGGACTACCCGATACAGCGCTGCAGACGTTGGTGTTGATGGTGCTCGCGGGCGGCGCCGCCGCCCGCCACGCCATCGTGGATTAGCAGCTCAGCCCCGGCACTGCCTGCAGGTGCCGAACAGTTCGATGGTGTGGCTCACGTCCGAAAACCCGTGTACCTCAGCGACTTCGGCGGCCCACGCCTCGACCTCGCGGCCGCTGACCTCCACGGTGGCGCCGCAGCGTCGGCACACCAGGTGATGGTGATGGTCATCGCCTTCGCAGCGGCGATACATCGACTCCCCGGTGTCGGTGCGCACCATGTCCACCAGATTGGCCGCCGACAATGACTGCAGTGTCCGGTACACCGTGGTGAGCCCGATGTTCTCGCCGCGACGGCGCAGCTCGTCGTGCAGCTCCTGAGCCGAATGGAATTCGTCGACGGTGTCGAGCAGCGCGATGATCGCCGCCCGCTGACGGGTGGCGCGCACCCCGGTCGCGGCGGCGCGCGCAACGATTTTGGCTCCGGTCACGCGTGTTCCTCGCCGGCGTGGCTGACTGCGGCGACGACGATCTCGACCAAGTGATCATCGACCAGCCGGTACATCACTTCGCGTCCAGAACGTTCGCCGGCCACCACCCCGGCGGCCTTCAAGATTCGCAGGTGCTGGCTGACCAGCGGCTGGGGCACGTCGAGCGCGTCGACGAGCTCGTGCACGCAGCGCTGGGACTCCCGCAGCTGCAACACGATCGCGATGCGTACTGGTGCCGCCAGCGCGCGCAGCAGCTCACCGGCGCGCTCCAGGATGTCGGCTCGTGGCGAGGAGGGTTCGTCGACTCGGCTGGGGGCGGGGGCGGTCATATCGTCACCTCCACATTATTGGGAACCATTTCCACTTGCTGCCCACTTTTCCATGCACGTTCACGCATGTCAAAAGTTGGTTTCGCGGGTCGTTAAGCTGTACGGCTATTGCCTGTCCGCACATCGACTAAGGAGTGACACCCATCGTGGCGTCCGTCATCGATTCCGTCGTCAATCTGGCCAAGCGTCGCGGGTTGGTCTATCCAGCCGGCGAGATCTACGGCGGCACCAAGTCAGCCTGGGACTACGGCCCGTTAGGCGTGGAACTCAAGGAGAACATCAAACGCCAGTGGTGGCGCTCGGTGGTGACCGGCCGTGATGACGTCGTCGGCCTGGACAGCTCGATCATCTTGCCGCGCGAGGTATGGGTCGCTTCCGGCCACGTCGAGGTCTTCAACGATCCGCTCATCGAGTGCCTCAACTGCCACAAGCGGCATCGTCAGGACCACCTTCAGGAGGCGTACGCCGAGAAGAAGGGAATCGCGGATCCCGAGTCGGTCGCGATGACCGAAATCGTCTGCCCGGATTGCGGCACCAAGGGCCAGTGGACCGAGCCCCGCGAATTCAACATGATGCTCAAGACCTACCTCGGCCCGATCGAAGCCGAGGAAGGGATGCACTACCTGCGGCCCGAGACCGCTCAGGGCATCTTTGTCAACTTCGCCAACGTGGTGACGACCTCTCGTAAGAAGCCGCCATTCGGTATCGGCCAGATCGGCAAGAGCTTCCGCAACGAGATCACCCCGGGCAACTTCATCTTCCGCACCCGTGAGTTCGAGCAGATGGAGATGGAGTTCTTCGTCGAACCCGACACCGCACCGCAGTGGCACCAATACTGGATCGACACCCGGCTGCAGTGGTACATCGATCTCGGCATCGAGCGCGATAACCTCAGGCTCTTCGAGCATCCCAAGGAGAAGCTGTCGCACTACTCGGCGGGCACCACCGATATCGAGTACAAGTTCGGTTTTCAGGGCAACCCGTGGGGCGAGCTCGAAGGTATCGCCAACCGCACCGACTTCGACCTCAAGACGCATTCGGAGCATTCCGGCACCGATCTGTCGTTCTACGACCAGGCCGCTGACACCCGCTACGTCCCCTATGTCATCGAACCCGCAGCGGGACTTACCCGTTCGTTCATGGCGTTTCTCGTCGACGCCTATGCCGAGGACGAGGCGCCCAACGCCAAGGGCGGGGTGGACAAGCGTACGGTGCTGCGGCTGGATCCCCGGCTGGCCCCGGTCAAAGCCGCTGTGCTGCCGCTGTCCCGGCACGCCGATCTCACCCCGAAGGCCAAGGATCTGGCTGCGGAGTTGCGCAAGTACTGGAACATCGAGTTCGACGACGCCGGTGCGATTGGCCGGCGCTATCGGCGCCAGGACGAGATCGGCACACCGTATTGCGTGACAGTCGATTTCGACACGCTCGACGATCATGCGGTCACCGTGCGCGAACGCGACGAGATGACGCAGGAACGCATCGGTATCGACTCGGTCGTCGACTACCTGGCCACCCGGCTCAAGGGTTAGAAGCGGCCCCCGCCGCCGAACATATCGCCGCCACCGCCGGACGATCCACCGTAGGTGCTCGATGTCCACCCACCGCCACCGCCACCGCCGAATCCGCCGCGCATACCGCCGGACAGAATGTTGCCGAGGATGATCCCGCCGATCACCGCGCCCATATTCGACGAACCACCTACTCTGCCATAGTGATTCATATACGTCCGCTGGGCGGATTGGACGTCGTTGTTGGCCAGCTGCTGGGCCTGAGCCGCCAGCATGGACGCGCCATTGGCGCGGGCGATCGCCTCGGTGACGTTGGACTTCTGCTTGGCCTGCGCGGCCTCGAGCTGCCGCACGGCTTCGTTGAGCCGGGTCCGTGCCTCGGGGCCGATACTGCCGCGGCGGGTGTCGATGTAGTCCGATACCGACCGCACCCGCGACTGCGCGGTGAACAGGGCCTGATCGAAGGACCGCCCGAGTCGCTCCGCCGTATCGCGCTCATCGGCCACGCTGGCCAGTAGTCGATCGAGGTCCGCGTCGGCCTGGGTCAGTTCGGTGAAAGCCCCCAGCGGGTCTGCGGTCCCATCGGTTTGCGCGGCCGCCACCGCTTTGACCGCGGCGTCACGCGCCGCCGTCAGCTCGTCGGTATCGGACAGCCCGCCCTGGGTCAGCTGGGCCACGGCCTGGTTGATGCCCTGCTGGGTGTCGGCGATCGCCGAGGGTAAGGCGGCCACCGCACGCCGGATATCGGTGGCCGCGCTGTCCACCGCGTCGAGCATCGAACCGGCCTGCTGCAGAGCCGATTCCGTGGCGCGTACACAATCGACCAGTTCGTTCTGTTCGCCAGCGACCGGCTTGGCCACCAACTCGCGGGCACGGCTGATCGATTGGTCGGCAAAGTCCAGCCGCTCTTTGGCGGCGGCGACATTGCGCGCCACCGAAGCCAGTGCGGTATCGGCGAACTCGCTGTGCAGCTGCGTGAGTGTCGTCTGCGCGGGATCGATGCGGGCGCTGATGTCCACTAGTTTCTGGGTCAGCACGTCGAGCCGGTCGGGTGCGTTGATGACCAGATCCCGGAGTTCATGGAACGCTTCGGTCTGCGCGTCCAGGTCGCGGTTGGCGCGCGCGGCGGCGACCACGACCCGGGTGAGCAGGTCGCGGCGCTGGGCCGGTGTTTCAGGGATCGCATCGTCGAGTTGTTGGCGCACGGTGAAGGCTTGCTGAAGCGTGGCTTTGGCGTTGTCCACTGCCCGGTTGAACCGATCCGCCTGCTGTTGGCCGAATTCATCTTCAGCCAAAGCCAATTCGTTGGAGCTGGTGCGCACGGCGTTGTCGACATCGACGACGATCGACCGGGACAGCTCGTCGAGGGCGTCGAGGGGCACCGCGGCCAGCGCGTCGGGGTCGGTCGGGTCGACCCGCTTGGCGGCCGCGACCTCGGCTTCGTGCCGCTTGTTTCGGCGCCGGCGGCTCCACAGCAGCAGCGCCGCGACCCCGACCAGAATCACGGCCACGATGATCAGCAGCGGAACCAACGAAAACCCGCCGGACCTGCCGCTGCTGGTGCCCAGCCCCGCAAGCCCGTTGGCGGCCGCGATCGCCGCACCCGCCCAGTCGCTGCTATGCAGTGCCGGCTCGACCTTGTTCACCCGGAGGTTGTCCACCTGGGCCGAGGTGGCACCACTGGCCGCTGCTGACGGCACCAGGAAGGCGTACGAGCGCTGCTCGGTCGCGATCGCCAGGATCGCGTCCTGATCGCCGAGATCGCTGAGCTGACGGGTCGCATCGGTCCATCCCACCGCGGTCTTGGGGGCAAACGAGGCGACGTAGACCACCCAGAGCCGCACGTGTCGGTCGCGGTAGAGCGTGTCGACCGCTTGCTGCACATTCGCGAGCTGGCCGCCGCTGAGGGCTCCGGCGTTGTCGGTCACGTAGTCCGGCAGCCGCAGTGGCGGCTCGGCGACCGCGGCCGGTGCCACCAGGGTGGCGGCGGTGAGGATGGCCGCGAGCAGGCTGAGCACACGAGCGAGGCGCATGAGTGTCAAATGTAGTGCTGTCGGGCTGGCAGACTATGCCTCGGTGACGACGAATGAGCACGGCCACTACGACGAGGCCGACCGTGAGCGGGTGGTGCACGAACCGCCGAAGACTGCCGGGCTGCCCGGTACGTCGACCGAACACCGCACCGAGTTCGCCCGCGACCGGGCGCGCGTCCTGCACTGTGCTGCCCTGCGCCGGCTGGCCGACAAGACCCAGGTGGTCGGGCCCCGCGAGAGTGAGAACCCGCGCACCCGGCTGACCCACTCGCTGGAGGTCGCCCAGATCGGGCGGGGAATGGCGCTGCCGCTGGGCTGCGATCCCGACTTGGTGGATATGGCCGGGCTGGCTCACGACATCGGTCACCCGCCCTACGGTCACAACGGCGAACGCGCACTCGACGAGTTCGCGGCGGCCTGTGGCGGTTTCGAGGGCAATGCCCAGAACTTCCGGATCTTGACTCGGATCGAGCCGAAAGTGCTTGACGAACAAGGTCGTAGCGTCGGCCTGAACCTGACCAGGGCCGGGTTGGACGCGGTGACGAAGTACCCGTGGTTCCGCGGTGAGCGCGGGCGGAAATTCGGGTTCTACTCCGACGACCGGGCGCTGGCCGAGTGGGTGCGCGGCAGCGCGGCGGCACAGCGTCCGTGCCTGGAATCCCAGGTCATGGATTGGGCCGATGACGTCGCCTACTCGGTGCACGATGTCGAGGACGGTGTGGTGTCGGGCCGCATCGACCTGCGGGTGCTGGCCGATGACGATGCGGCGGCGGCGTTGGGCAGGCTGGGGGAGTCCAGCGGCGTGAGTGCCGGCGATCTGGAGGCCGCCGCCCGGCGGCTCTCCGAGCTGCCGGTGGTGGCCGGGGTCGGCAAGTACGACGGGACTCTCACGGCGTCAGTCGCACTCAAGCGGCTGACCAGTGAGCTGGTGGGCCGGTTCGCCTCGGCGGCGGTGCGCCTGACCCACGAGCTGGCCGGGCCGCAGCCGCTGGTGCGCTACCGGGCGGATCTGCAGGTGCCTGCCACGGTGCGTGCCGAGGTCGCGCTGCTCAAGACACTGGCACTGCAATTCATCATGTCCGATCCGCGCCACCTCGAACTGCAGGGACGACAGCGCGAACGCATCCACGACGTCGCGGACTGGCTGCTGGATGGCGCGCCGGCGACGTTGGACCCGGTGTTCGCCCCCGAGTTCAGCGCCGCGGCCGACGATGCCGCCCGCATGCGGGTTGTCGTCGATCAGATCGCATCATTCACCGAAGGCCGGCTGGAGCGCATCGACGCGCACAAGGCCGGTGTCCCTGGGCTCTAGACTGTGCCGATGGCGGGAGCGGTGAGCGCGGGTGGCGACCGAAAGGGTCGTATCTCCGACCGCGATATCGCTGCCATCCGGGAACAGGTTCCTATCGAAGACGTCGTCGGCGACTACGTCCAGTTGCGCCGGGCCGGCGCCGATTCGATGAAGGGCCTGTGTCCCTTCCACGACGAGAAGTCGCCGTCGTTCCACGTGCGCCCCAACCATGGCCACTTCCACTGTTTCGGCTGCGGCGAGGGCGGCGACGTTTACGCGTTCATCCTGAAGATCGAACACGTCAGCTTTGTCGAGGCCGTTGAGATGCTGGCGGACCGTATCGGCTACACCGTGACCTACAGCGGTGGTGGCACCAGCGTCCAGCGTGACCGGGGAAGCCGGAGCCGGCTGACCGCCGCCAACGCCGCCGCGCAGCAGTTCTACGCGGCCGCACTGGAATCCGAGGAGGCCGCGCCAGCCAGGAAGTACCTCACCGAGCGCAACTTCGACGCTGCGGTGGCTAAACAGTTCGGTTGTGGCTTCGCGCCGTCGGGTTGGGATTCGCTGACCAAGCATTTGATCCGAAAAGGCTTCGAGTTCAAGGAACTTGAAGCCGCCGGATTGTCCCGCGAAGGCAGGCGCGGACCGATGGACCGCTTCCACCGCAGGCTGCTGTGGCCGATCCGCAGCGCCAGCGGCGAGACCGTCGGCTTCGGCGCACGCCGGATTTTCGACGACGACCAGATGGAAGCGAAGTACGTCAACACCCCAGAGACTGTGCTGTACAAGAAGTCCAATGTCTTGTTCGGCATCGATCTGGCCAAGCGGGATATCGCCAAGGGGCATCAGGCCGTCGTCGTCGAGGGGTACACCGACGTGATGGCCATGCACCTGGCCGGGGTGACCACCGCAGTCGCCTCGTGCGGTACTGCGTTCGGCGACGAGCACCTGTCCATGCTGCGGCGACTGATGATGGACGACAAGTTCTTTCGCGGCGAACTGATCTACGTGTTCGACGGTGACGCGGCCGGTCGAGCCGCCGCGCTCAAGGCATTCGCGGGCGAACAAAACCTTGCCGGCCAGAGCTTCGTGGCTGTCGCGGCCGACGGGATGGATCCGTGCGATCTGCGGCTGGCGCAGGGTGACACGGCGCTGCGCGATCTGGTGGCCCGGCGTACGCCGTTGTTCGAGTTCGCCATTCGCACCGCGCTGGCCGAGCACGACCTGGACATGGCCGAGGGGCGGGTGGCGGCGTTGCGCCGCTGTTCTCCGATGGTCGCTCAGATCAAGGACCCCACGTTGCGCGACGAGTACGCCCGCCAGCTCGCCGGCTGGGTCGGCTGGGACGACGTCGCCCAGGTGATCGCACGGGTGCGCGAGGAAGCCGGCCACAAACCCGGGGCGCGCGGCGACAACCGGCGCCCGGCCGCCGGACGGCCCGCGGCCGCTGCCGACCATGGAGCCCACCGTCCCGACCCCCGGGATCCGACGCTTCGACCGCAGCGCGAGGCGCTCAAAGCTGCCCTGCAACACCCCGTACTAGCCGGGCCGGTGTTCGACTCGCTGGCTGTTGAGTGCTTTACCCATCCCGGCTATGCCGCGGTGCGCAACGCGATCGAGACCGCGGGTGGGACGTCGTCGGGCCTGACCGGTGGTCAGTGGATCGATACGGTGCGTGAACAGAGCGGTGCCCCGGCGACGGCAGGCCTGATCTCCGAACTCAGCGTCGAGAGCGTCCGGATCGAAGACGAGGAAAAACTGCCCCGGTACATCGGCAGTGTGCTCGCTCGGCTGCAAGAGGTCTGGGTGGGCCGACAGGTCGCCGAGGTGAAGTCCAAGCTGCAGCGGATATCGCCGGTGGATCACGGAGACGAATACCACGCGCTGTTCGGCGACTTGGTGGCGCTGGAGGCATATCGGCGCAGCCTGCTCGAGCAGGCTAGCGGCGACGACCTCACTGCGTGAGACCAGTCGGCGGGTTATGGTTAACGAACTGCCTGTCTTAAGCGAAAGGTCAGATATGACTACCGCGAACACCCGTGCCCGCCGTTTCGCCGCCGCTGGCGCGCTCGTCGTGGCTGCGGCTGCGGTTACGGTCCTGGCTGAACTGACTGCCCCGACCGCCTCGGCGAACCCCGGCGGCACCTGCCTGGCGTGGTTCGGCTCGCGGGGCGACGGCCAGTGCCTGAGCTACTCGAACAACAACGTCAGCGTGGGCACCCCGCAGCTCGGCGTCTTTGGCCCCACCGCCGGTTCGATGCCCGGTGGCGGTGTCGGTATCAGCACCGGGCCGCTGTTGCCAGGTCAGACCATCAGCATCCCGTTGGGCTAGTTCTTCTCCGTACACCCTCGAGATCGACGTGTGGGCGGTAACTTCGCGCGATCTACGACCATGAGGTCGATTCTGGCCTCGTGAGCCTGAGTTATTGCGTTTCCGACCGCCGTGGTTCAACCACGGTGGTTTCGGCGTCTATCTCGGTCAGCGTGACCATCTTCGGATCGGGATCCGGCGACACGCGGTCGGCGAGCTTGCGGCGCCCGGCGTCGATCACGGTCTTGGTGGCGGGATTGTCCGTCAGTGCGCGGTAGGTGCCGACAATCTGCTCATAGCGCTTGCGTCCGGCCTTGGTGCCCAACACATAGCCCACTCCGAGCACGGCCAGATATTGGATCACTGCATTCCCTTCGTCGAAACTCTGCTCCACCATCCTGCCTGACCCGGCGGGGTTGGCGCCCCTCCACCGGTTTGGCGTCGGGGGTGTTCGATAAGCTAGAGTCACCTTCCGGTCCGCATCAGCGCAAGCGCGCTTTCGCGGGAAGTAGATAGTCCCCTGTAGCTCAATTGGCAGAGCTTCCGACTGTTAATCGGACGGTTCTTGGTTCGAGTCCAAGCGGGGGAGCAGTAGAAAAATAGCCGTCTAGCTGGTGGTTGCCCGGATTAGACGGCCTGAGTTATCCGCGGCCACATTCAGACGAGTCTGCGGCTGGCGCTGGGCATCGCGTGGGGTGGTTATGGTGCCCGCGCAAATGCTCGGAGTTCGCTCGGGGTTGGGCTACCAGATTTTCAACGCCCGCGATCCGCTCGCGTATGGCCAGGGAGTGGCCGTCGTTTTGGTGATCGGCGTCGTCGGCTACCTGCGCGATCTCCTCGCCCGCCTCGCACTGGGCGGTCGAATCAGGGCGTGGCCGCCTGGGTTAGCTTCATGGCTGGCGCCGACCAGTAGACTCGTCGGGTTATGGCAGGACGGAAAGTACGGAGAAGAACCCGATGAGCGGCCATTCCAAGTGGGCTACAACCAAACACCAGAAGGCCGTCAAGGATGCGCGCCGCGGCAAGGAGTTCGCCCGGCTGATCAAGAACATCGAGGTTGCGGCGCGTACCGGTGGCGGTGACCCCGGGGGTAACCCCACCCTGTACGACGCCATTCAGAAGGCCAAGAAGACCTCGGTCCCCAACGACAATATCGAGCGCGCCCGCAAGCGTGGCGCTGGTGAAGAAGCCGGTGGCGCCGACTGGCAGACGATCATGTACGAGGGCTACGGGCCCAACGGTGTCGCGGTGCTGATCGAATGCCTGACCGACAACCGCAACCGCGCCGCCGGTGAAGTCCGTGTGGCGATGACCCGCAACGGCGGCAATATGGCCGACCCGGGTTCGGTGTCGTACCTGTTCTCCCGCAAGGGTGTCGTCATCCTGGACAAGAACGGCCAGTCCGAGGACGACATCCTGATGGCGGTCCTGGATGCCGGTGCCGAAGAGGTCAACGATCTCGGCGAGAGCTTCGAGGTGATCTCCGAGCCGACCGATCTGGTCGCGGTGCGCACCGCCCTGCAGGACGCAGGCATCGACTACGACTCCGCCGAGGCCGGTTTCCAGGCGTCGGTGACGGTGCCGCTGGACGCCGACGGCGCCCGCAAGATCATGAAGCTCGTCGACGCGCTGGAGGACAGCGATGACGTGCAGGACGTGTACACCAATGCCGATATCTCCGACGCGGTCCTCGCCGAGATCGAGGAGTGAGCTCGGCATGGCTGATGTGACCGACCCCAACGGGGTCACCTGGTCGGTGCGACGCTGGTGGTTCGATGCGTCGCCCTGGGAGTCCGGCTTCGCCACACTCGATGCGCTCGCCCGCGCAATGCAGGAAAGCGCCGTCACCCAATATGCGCCCGAGGCCTGATCAGCGCATCCCGTGGCCTGACCCGTCGTGGATGATCAGCCCGCCGCCTAGCAGGAACGGATAGAGCGACGGGTTCGGCTCCGATCGCGATATCGCGGTCGATGTCGGCACGCAGTTCGCTCCGCGCCACCCCGCGGTCCCAGACCGTCTCCAGCACCGCGCGCCGTGAGCGAATCACCCCATCCCGCAACTCGTCGGCCACCTCGGGGTCGGGGGAGTCGGCCTGCATCTCAGAGGTCGCACGGACCACCGCTGAGCGCGACTGTTCGCTGCGGGGTCGGCCCGGACAGATCGGGGTGGAACGCGTCGGGGCCGCTCATGGTCTGACGATAGCCACTGCTCAGCGATCCGCGTGGCGTGTCATGACCGATCCCGTCACCCCGGCCCGCTACTGTTATCGAACAGCTGTTCGTAGTCGGAAAGGGCGATCCGTGCGGGTGATGGGAGTCGACCCAGGGTTGACGCGCTGCGGTCTGTCGGTGATCGAGAGCCGCGGTGGCCGGCAGGTCACCGCGCTGGATGTCGACGTCGTGCGCACTCCGGCCGAGCAGCCGCTGCAGCTTCGGCTGATGACGATCAGCGACACCGTCGACCACTGGATGGGCACCCACCTGCCCGATGTGATCGCGATCGAGCGGGTCTTCGCCAACCAGAACGCCAACACCGCGATGGGCACCGCCCAAGCCGCCGGAGTGATCGCGCTGGCGGCCGCCCGCCGCGATATCGACGTACATTTCCACACCCCCAGCGAGGTCAAGGCCGCCGTCACCGGTAACGGCCGGGCAGACAAGGCACAGGTCACCGCGATGGTCACCCGGATCCTGCAGTTACAGCAGAAGCCGACGCCGGCGGACGCCGCCGACGCGCTGGCTCTGGCGATCTGCCACTGTTGGCGCGCCCCGATGATCGCCCGGATGGCGCAGGCCGAGGCGATGGCCGCCGAACAACAACGCGCCTATCAAGCCCGCCTGAAGGCCGCGCGCAAGCCGATGACGCGGAGCGCGACATGATCGCCTCGGTGCGCGGTGAAGTCCTCGACATCGCCCTCGACCACGTGGTCATCGAGGCCGCTGGCGTCGGCTACAAGATCATGGTCACCCCCGCCACGCTGGGGACGCTGCGCCGCGGTACCGAGGCCCGGCTGATCACCGCGATGATCGTGCGGGAGGACTCCCAGACGCTCTACGGCTTCGCCGATTCCGATGCGCGCGACCTGTTCTCGACACTGCTCGGGGTGTCCGGGGTCGGTCCGAAGATCGCGCTGGCGACGCTGGCGGTCTACGACGCGAACGCGCTGCGCCAGGCCTTGGCCGACGGTGACGTGACCGCCCTGACGCGGGTGCCCGGCATCGGCAAGCGTGGTGCCGAACGCATGGTGCTGGAGCTGCGGGACAAGATCGGCGCGGTCCCCGGCGGTGCTGGCCTGTCCGCGGCCACCGGGCACGCGGTGCGCGCACCGGTGGTGGAAGCCCTTGTCGGACTTGGCTTTGCGGCCAAGCAAGCCGAGGAAGCCACCGACAAGGTGCTCGCCGCTGACCCGGATGCGAATACGCAGAGCGCGCTGCGCGCGGCGCTGTCACTATTGGGGAAGACCAAGTGAGCCGGTTCGACGACGAAGACGAGGGCGACGAACTCGAACGCGATGTCTCGCCGGCGCTGACCGTCGGTGAAGGCGATATCGACGCCAGCCTGCGGCCCCGGTCGCTGCGCGAATTCATCGGCCAGCCGCGGGTGCGCGAACAGCTGCAGCTGGTTCTGGAAGGCGCCAAGAATCGCGGCGGCACACCGGATCACATCCTGCTGTCCGGCCCGCCCGGCCTGGGCAAAACATCACTGGCGATGATCATCGCCGCCGAACTGGGCACCTCGCTGCGCATCACCTCCGGGCCCGCTTTGGAACGAGCGGGCGACCTGGCGGCGATGCTGAGCAACCTCGTCGAGCACGATGTGCTGTTCATCGACGAGATCCACCGCATCGCCAGGCCCGCCGAGGAAATGTTGTACCTGGCGATGGAGGACTTTCGGGTCGATGTCGTCGTCGGCAAAGGCCCTGGGGCGACGTCGATTCCACTGGAGGTCGCGCCCTTCACCTTGGTCGGTGCCACCACGCGGTCCGGCGCGCTGACCGGGCCGCTGCGCGACCGCTTCGGGTTCACCGCCCATATGGACTTCTATGAGCCCTTCGAATTGGAGCGCGTGCTCGCCCGCTCGGGGGGCATCCTCGGCATCGAGGTGGGTGCCGAGGCCGGCGCCGAGATCGCCCGGCGGTCGCGCGGCACACCACGTATCGCCAACCGGCTGTTGCGGCGCGTGCGTGACTACGCCGAGGTGCGTGCCGACGGCGTGATCACCCGCGATATCGCCAAGGCCGCGCTGGCGGTCTACGACGTCGACGAACTTGGCCTGGACCGGCTCGACCGCGCGGTGCTCACGGCGCTGACCAAAAGCTTCGGCGGCGGTCCAGTCGGGGTGTCCACCCTCGCGGTCGCGGTGGGGGAGGAAGCCACTACCGTCGAGGAGGTGTGCGAGCCGTTTCTGGTCCGCGCGGGCATGATCGCGCGGACTCCCCGCGGCCGGGTGGCCACGCCGCTAGCCTGGACTCACCTCGGCGTGGTGCCACCGCCGCGGGCCAGCGGACTAGGTCAGTCCGGTCTTTTCGAATGATGGGAGCCCCGTTCGGCACCACCGCCGAGGAGGCGCAGACCACCACACTGATGGCCCTCAATCAGGGCTTCTACAACCTGTTCCTGGCGATCGTCAGCGTCATCGGCATTGTCGCAATCATCATGGGAGACAATGCGATCGGTGCGGCACTGGTGTTCGCCGGCGTCGGATCGATGCTCGCCGCTGCTGTCGTGTTGCTGGTCATCGCCATCATCTGATCCCCAGGATCCGTTTGGGGTGCATGCCGTCCACCATGCCCATGAACGGCGGATGGATGCTGTAGCCGAGCATCCGGCGGATGTTCTCCGATACGGTCCGCACCGTCGCGGGCGGTGTCGACAGCGTGAACGCCTCCTGCGGGCGTAGCCACGGCTCGCAATACTGCGCGGTCACGGCCAGCCGGCTCTGGTCATCCGTGCGGTTGGCGCCGCCGCCATGCCACAGCGTGCCGGCGAAGAACACCACCGACCCGGCCGGCATCACAACGCTGACCTGTTGGTCGGCGTCGGTGGGTCTGCGGTCGTCATCCCAGTGGTGGCTGCCCGGAATGACGACGGTGGCACCGTTATCCGCGGTGAAATCGGTGATCGCCCAGATCGTCGCCACGCTCAACGCCGGGCGTGGGCGCGGGACCGGATACATGCCGTCGTCGAAATGCAGGAACTGGGCCGATTCTCCGGCGTTGATCCGGATGGCCTGGAGCTGGGACAACAGATAGTTGGGCAGCAACAGCCGATCGAGCAGTGCCAGCACCCGCGGATGCTCGACGATCCCGTCGCAACCCCGGGTCTTGGTCAACAGGCTGTAGGCCCGCTGAGTGTGTAAGCCCTCGAAGGCATTTCGGCCGACCGGCCCGAGCAGTGGGTCCACCGCGGTGCCGATATCCCGACAGGCCTGCGCCGTCAGGAGGCCTTCGAGGACAACGTAGCCGTCACGCTCGAGGGCGGCCAGATCGGAGTCGACGTGCTCTCCCGGCGCTGTTGCGGTGGCGGTCGATCGGTAGGTCCCGGCGATATCGGTATAGAGATCTTCGACGTTGTCGACACGAACTACGTTGTGCGCCATGGGTTTATCCTTTCCCGGTTGAGCTGAGACCGACGGCACCGGCGACGAACGACCAGAGCTGGTCGATGACGTCGGGTGCGGGCGGTCGGGGATCGCGCGTCAGACACACGGCAACCACCGCATTCGTCCCGCCGATCGTGGCTGCGGCCAGATACTCGGGATCACGGTCGGCCGGGATCTCACCGTCTCGCTGCCCCTGGGCCATGTTGCGGGCGCCGACCTTACTCATCTCCTGGAGCCAACGGCTGCGTGCGGTGGCCAGCTCGCCATCGCCGACACCGGCGAGGATCGCGGGAGCCACCGGCTCTGCGTACAGAAAATGCACCCAATCGGCGATACGCTGACGTTCCCGTTCGGCCCAGGTCGGGGCGTCGTAGATGCGAAGCGCAATGGAATCGGAGAAGCGCTGGTAAAACGCGTCGACGACAGCGACGAGTAGCCCGGTGCGGGTGCCGAAGTAGCGGTAGGGCAGGCCGGCGCTGACTCCGGCCCGGCGCGCGACTCCCGCGACCTCGAATGGTGCGGTGCCGGCCAGCTCCGCGGTCGCGGCCTCGATGAGCCGCTCTCGAGCCTGGATGCCGCGGGTCGTCATCGCCGTCGTCACGGCACCATCCTAAGTTGAGTTCAACTCAATTTCTAGGTGTGGCGAAGCTGGGCTTGCGTGCGCACATCAGCCCGGACTGGCGGCGGTGCGGTAGCGCACCTGGTTAGCGCCCGCTCGTTTGGCCTCATACATCGCGGCGTCAGCTGATTCGCCCAGCTGCTTGATGATCGCGCCCGCAGAGGCGCCGGCGAGGTCGTTGACCGGCACCGTCGCTACTCCGGCGCTGGCCGTCACGCCAAACGGCATCTCGGCGACAGCTTCCCGGAGCCGCTCGGCACAGAGCACCGGAGCATTCGACTCGGTCAGGTCAACCAGCATGACGGCCAGCCATTGCGACTGTGTTCTGTCAGCCGTGGCGACAAGTTGCAGCACCGAGTGGTCGTAGCCGCGTCGGTTGCGCAACCCGGTGAGCGGATCGGTGTCCGACATTCTGGCGTCCAGGCTCAGCAGATGTAGGAACAACTGCGTTCCGAACGGGACCGCGAGCACGGCGACCAGTATGCCGAGCACATGCCCGACGGCCATAGCGGTATCGCCTCCCGCGGCGATCTGTACGCCGGCGTAGACGGTGGTGGCGATCGCGTTGATGAGCGTCGCCGCCAACAGCCGGCTGGAGTGGTACTGAAGCGCTGCAATTGGCGCGAGGCACGATTTTCCGAGACCCAGTCGTATTGGTCGGGCTGGTGCCACCACCGGCGGACCCACGCCGCCATGCCCACGTCTTTGTGCCTCTGGTCCGCCGCTAGACGTCATAGCGTCGCCACGTGATGCGATCGCTGTCGGTGCTGGTGTGCCTGCTCCTGGTCGGGTTGACCGGGCGCGCTCGTGGCGCGGCCGAGCCGGCGGGCCGACTGGTGGGACATCGGTACCGGCCGGCAGCTCCACCTCGAATGCCAGGGGCTCGCCTTACGACATCATTCTCGACGCGCAGCTGAAACCCAGCAACCGCATACCGTGCAGCGGGATGTCGACGATGTCGTCGCGCTGATCGATGCCGCCCAGCTGCCGGGACCGTTGGTATTCGCCGCGCACTCCTACGGCGGGCTCATCTTCGACCTGCTGGCGCGGACTCATCCCGACCTGGTTGCCGACCACATCATTGGGGTCGGCAACCAGGTCCGGCGGGCGGGCTAGCCGCTCCTACCGCAGGCCGAGCAACTGAAAATCGGTCATGTACTTGACGATCACCCGCGGGGTGACATGCGGAATGTCCTTGTCCGGAGGGATTTTCGCGTCCTGCACCGCGGCGCGGAACCGTTCGGTCGGGGCGATCGATCCGCGGACCGGTCGCTCCGCGTGCTGATAGTTGTGCAGCAGCGGAAGCAGCGAGTACTGGCGCTGGCGGTCGGGCAGTGCCCGCATCGAGGTCTCGAAGCGTTGCAGCCATGCGCCGTACTCGGCGATCCGCTGGATCGGGTAGCCGGCCTCGACCAGCCAGTCCACGAACTCGTCGAGCCCGATGCCGTCGTCGTAGGGATTCATCACGTGGTAGGTCTGGAAGCCTTCGGTGACATATGCACCCAGGGTGGAGATCGCCTCGGCGATGAACTCGACGGGCAGGCCGCCGTAGTGGGCCCGCTGGCGGTTGCCGTCGGCGTCGAGCTGGTAGAACGACGCGGGTGCGATACCGGTGGCCACCAGGCTCAGCATCATCCGGGTGAACATATCGGGCAGGTTGAGCTGCCCGCCGTAGGTGGTGTCGGCCAGGATCATGTCGCAGCGGAAGACTGAAACCGGAAGGCCGCATAGGTCGTTGGCCTCGCGCAGCAGCACTTCGCCGGCCCACTTGCTGTTGCCATAGCCGTTGGCGTAGGAATCGTCGACCGCCCGGGTGGGACTGATCACACGGATGTCGCCGTCCTCGACGAACTGGCCCGGCGTGATGCCGGCACCCACGCCGATGGTCGAGACGTACACGAACGGCTTGATTTTGTTGGTCAACGCGATCCGGATCAGCTCAGCGGTGCCGACAGCGTTGGGGCCAAACAACTCCCGATACGGAAGAACGTGATTGACCAATGCCGCGGGGTCGACGATCAGATCGACCGTATCGGCCAGTCGCTGCCACGTCTGGGTATCCAACCCCAGGTTTTCTTCGCCCTTGTCGCCGGCGATCACCTCGAGATGCTCGGCGGCCAGTTCGCGATAGTGCACCAGCAGTGTGGGATCACCACTGTCGAAGGTGGAGTCGAGTCGTTGGCGCGCGTCCTCATTGGAGCGGGCTCGCACCAGGGCGATTACCTTGCCGCCGACCAGACTCATCCGTTCCAGCCATTCCAGGGCCAGGTAGCGGCCCAGAAATCCGGTTGCGCCGGTGAGCAAGACGGTGCGAATCTCACTACTCGGGCCGGGCAGTTGCGGTGCGGCCGCCAGTGTCGCGGCATCGATAAACCGGTCCAGCGTGAGATCACTGGCGTGGGCTTCGGTGGCGCCCGCACCATGGACCGAGGCGAACGTTGGCCGCTTTCTACCCGAACTCCGTTCGGCTTCGATATAGCCCGCGATAGCCTGCAGATCGTTGGCCGGGCTGACGATCACACCCACCGGCACCTCGATCGCGAAGATCTCGTTGAGCAGGTTGGCGAATGTCAACGCCGACAGCGAATCTCCACCCAGATCGGTGAAGTGCGCGTCCGGCTGCAACTCGGTGGCCGCGGCACCCAGCAGCGCGCCGGCGGCACGGGTGATGGTTGCCAGCACCGGTGCGTCGGAACCACTGCGCCGAAGCGTGCGCAGCTCGTTGGCCTGTCCGTCGGCCAGATCGGTATAGAGCTGTTCCAGCGCGGAGCTGTAGCGTTCCTTCAGCCGCGGCCACGCCAGTTTGCGGATACCGGTCAGCAGCCCGTTCTCGACGGTGAAAGGCGTTGTCTCGACGAGGAAATCACGCGGGATCTCGTACGACTGTAAACCGGTCGCGCGGGCCACATCCTGGAGGGATTCGCCGATCAGACTCTTGAGTTCCGCCGCATTGTGCTGCGCCGCCGCCTCGGCGGTGGGCACCACCACGGCCAGCAGGTACGGCCGAGCGCTGTTGCCGTACAGGTAGATCTGGTGCACCAGTGGGCTGCCCAAGAAGGCGGCCTCCAGCTTCGAGACCGTGACGAACTCGCCCTGGGACAGCTTGAGGACGTTGTTGCGCCGGTCGACGTACCGCAGCTGGTCTGGCGCAGGTTCGGCGACGATATCGCCGGTCCGGTAGAAGCCGTCCTCGTCGAACATCGTCGCGGTCACTTCGGGACGCTTGTAGTAGCCGGGGAAGAGCTGTGTCGTCTTGACCAGCAGCTCACCGCGCGGGTGCGGCAGGTCGGTGGCGAAGTACCCCAGTTCGGGAACGTCGACGAGCTTGTAGTCGGTGACGGGCGGGCGGCGCACGACGCCGTCGACGAATACCGCGCCGGCTTCGGTCGAGCCGTATCCCTCGATCAGATGCATGTCCAGGAAGGTCTCGAGCCATGCCTTGAGTTCGGGCGCGATCGGTGCCGAGCCCGTCATCGCCGAGACGAAGCGTCCGCCGAGCAGGCTCTGGCGCTGCTCGGCCAGTACCCGGGCTTCATCGTCGGGTCGCCGGTCGACCTCGCTTTGCACTTCTTGGTGGATCATGTCCCACACCCGCGGCACCAGATTCAGCTGGGTGGGGCGAGTCAGTGCCAGGTCTTCGAGGAACGTGGACAGGTCCGCGCGGGCGGCGAAATAGACTGTGCCGCCGACGCTTAGCGTTCCGTACAGCGCGCCACGGCCCATCACGTGGCTCATCGGCATGAAGCTCAGCACGATCGCGGGGTAGGTGCCCTGCTTGTCGTCCCAGTGCGCGGCCGCGGCGGTCCACATGTCGGCGACTTTCCGCGCGGGGTACATGGCGCCCTTCGGGGCGCCGGTGCTACCGGAGGTGTAGATCAGCAGGGTCAGCGGGTCGGCTTCGGTGGTCGCGGCCGGCTCGGTGGAACGACCGGTGCCATAAGCGATTTCGTCGGCCAGGGTGGTCACGGTCACCTCGGTGCCGGTCAGCCGGTCCTTGGCGGCGGCCAGCGCGTCGCGCTGATCGTCGACTTCGGGCCGGAAGTCGAAGACCACCAGGCGTTTCGGGGCCGGCCCGGCGAGAACGAGTTCGACGGCGTCGTCGAGATAGTCGATGCTCGACGCGATCACGGTCGGTTCGGTCTCGGTGATGATCGGGTGCAGCTGGGTGGCTCCGGCGCTGGTCTGCAGCGGTACGGACACCGCGCCCAGTTGGGCCAGCGCGAGGTCGATGACGGTGTAGTCGACGCTGGTGAAGCCCAGGATGGCCACTCGGTCACCAGGTTGCGCGGCATCGCCCGACCAGGCGCCGGCGATCGCCTCCACCCGGTCCCGAAGCTCGCGATAGGTGATGGTGTCGAACTGGTCCACCAGTTCGGCGGTGGTGCGGTGCGTCTGCGGGTCTTGGACCAATCGCACGACGCGCTGACCGAGCGCGGGTCGGTCGGCGTAGCCGTCGAGGACGGTCTCGATGATCCTGGGCAGGCTTAGGCCGGGTTGGCCGGCGGCCGCGGTGACGGTGGGATCGGGCGTTGCGGCGGCGAACTGCGGGTCGGTCGCGTAGAGATCGGCGACGCGCTGCTCGAACCGGGCTTCGCGAGTGTCAGTCGACATAACGGAACTCCATGAACACGCTAGAGAAACAAGATGGAAGTGGGAGCGCTTCGTTGCGTCCAATCCAAACTACGTTAGCAAAGCTAACGGTATTCCCTTCGGCGGCCGAAGGCGGCTGTGAACGTGCTGTCCATCGCCCGGCCCGGCGCGACGGGGGTACTCGTGCGCCATCACGAGGGTTCCCCTGGCTCGGTGCGCAGCCTGCGTGACGTGCGCTACGCGCAGCGGCCAGTCGTCGCTGAGCCCACTGAACGCGTTGTCGCTGAGCATGATACGGCCGCGACGACCGTCATTGAGACGCCGCGCCGGACGCCCGTCGCACCCTGACCGCGCGAGTCGGGGAGGGCTCGCGTGCAAAGAACCCACCCGCCGTCGATGCACGGCGGGTGGGTTCTTGGGTAAGAGAGATCACTGTGCGATGTGCGCCACAAACCCGATGGCGTTGCGTGGCTTCCGGGCCACAGTGGAACACATGACCGCAATGTTCAGTGCCGACCACGAGTTCGTCCGGATCGCCGATGTGTGCGCGACTTTGGGTGTGCCGCACGACGACTGGGTGCTGTTCTGGCGCTGGGCCGACGAGCTGCCGGACACCCGCGCGGTCGAAGAACTGAACTCCTACGTGGACGTGCTCGTCGCCGGACGGTGCGTCAGGCCGGCCGACGATGAGATGAGCCGGCTGATCGCGCAGGGCTTGACCGACGACGAGATCCGCGGGCGCGTCGCCGACCTCGTGGCGAAACCTCAGGACGAACTCAGCCCGTGTAAGCCATCACGTGCTTGATGCGCGTGTAGTCCTCGAAGCCGTACATCGACAGATCCTTGCCGTGGCCTGAGGCCTTATAGCCGCCGTGCGGCATCTCGGCGACCAGCGGGATATGGGTGTTGATCCACACGCAGCCGAAGTCCAGCGCATTGGACACCCGGATCGCGCGGGAGATGTCCTTCGTCCACACCGAGGACGCCAGACCGTACTCGGTGCCGTTGGCCCAGCGAATAGCCTCGTCTTCGTCGGCGAACGACTGCACGGTGATCACCGGCCCGAAGATCTCCTCCTGCACCTGACGGTCATCCTGCCGCAAACCGCCGATTACCGTCGGCTCGATGTAGAAACCCTTGTCGCCCTGACGGTTTCCGCCGGCGGCCACCGTGGCATGCGACGGCACATCGGCCAGGAAACCGAGCACCCGGTCGAGCTGATTGGGATTGTTGACCGGCGGCACCCAGGCGTCCTCGTCATCGGCCGCCCGGCCGAATGTGGTGGCCGCGCCCTTGGCCTGTTCGGCCAGCGCGGCCGTTAGCTCCTCGGCGACGCCGGCGCGAGCCAGCACCCGGGTGGCCGCGGTGCAGTCCTGCCCGGCGTTGAAGTAGCCGGCCGTCGCGATTCCCTCTGCGGCGGTGGCGATATCGGCGTCATCGAACACGATGACCGGTGCCTTACCGCCCAATTCGAGGTGAGTGCGCTTGAGATGGCCGCCCGCACTGACCGCGACCGCGCGGCCGGCGGCGACCGATCCGGTGATCGACACCATCTGCGGCGTCGGATGCGCGACGACGGCGGCGCCGGTCACCCGGTCGCCGCACACGACGTTGAGCACACCGGGCCCGAAATGCCTGGCGGCGATCTCGGCCAGCATCACGGTGGTCACCGGGGTGGTGTCGCTCGGCTTGAGCACAACGGTGTTGCCCGCCGCGATCGCCGGAGCGAACTTCCAGATCGCCATCATCATCGGGTAGTTCCACGGGGCGACCTGGCCGATTACTCCGACCGGCTCGCGGCGGATCCACGAGGTGTGGCCGACCAGATACTCGCCGGCCGATTTGCCCTCCAAAATCCGTGCCGCACCGGCGAAGAACCGGATCTGGTCGACCATCGGAGGAATCTCCTCGGCCGCCGTCACATGATTGGGCTTGCCGGTGTTGCGCCCCTCGGCGGCGACCAGATCAGCGGCCGCCTTTTCGACATCATCGGCGAAAGCCAGCAGCGCTTTCTGTCGATGTGACGGGGTGGTGCGTTTCCAGTCGGCAAACGCCGCGCTGGCTGCCGCATACGCGTTGTCGATATCCTGCTCGTGGGAAATCGGCGCGGTGCCGTACTTTTCACCCGTGGAGGGGTCGACTATCGCCATGGTGCCACCGCTGACCGAGTCGACGAGCTCGCCGTTGATGAAATTCTTGACGTCTGCCATCCCGGTTCGCCTCAGAGCTCGCGGAGAATGTCGGCCAGCACCCCGAGGCCTTCGAGCAGCAGCTCGTCACTGATCGTCAACGGCGGCAGGAAGCGCAGCACATTGCCGAACGTGCCACAGGTCAGCACCAGCACACCCTCGGCGTGCGCCTTGGCCGCCAGGTTCTTGGTGAGGTCCGGATCTGGCTCTCCGGTACCGGATTTCACCAACTCGACGGCAATCATCGCGCCGCGGCCGCGGACATCGCCGATGCGGTCGTCGTCGGCCTGGATCCGGCCGAGCTTGTCCTTCATCAGCGCTTCGATCTGTTTGGCGCGGGCCACCAGCCCGTCGAGCTCGATGGTCTCGATGGTGGCCAGTGCGGCCGCGCAGGCCACCGGGTTACCGCCGTAGGTGCCGCCGAGCCCGCTGACATGCGGGGCGTCCATGACCTCGGCGCGCCCGGTCACCGCCGCCAGCGGCAGGCCGTCGGCGATACCTTTGGCGGTCACGATCAGGTCCGGTTCGATGCCCTCGTCCTCGCAGGCGAACATCGAGCCGGTGCGGGCGAACCCGGTCTGCACTTCGTCGGCGATGAACACGACGTTGTTCTCGGAGCACCAGGCCCGCAGCGCCGGCAGGAACCCGGGTGCGGGGACGATGAAACCGCCCTCACCCTGGATCGGTTCGATGACGATCGCGGCCAGGTTGGCCGCACCGATCTGCTTGTCGATCACCGTCAACGCCCGCTCGGCCGCCAATTCACCGTCGGTGGCCCATTCCTTGTCGATGAGGCCGTCGCGGAACGGGTAGGACATCGGGGCGCGGTACACCTCGGGCGCGAACGGGCCGAAGCCGCTCTTGTAGGGCATGGACTTGGCGGTCAGCGCCATCGTCAGGTTGGTGCGCCCGTGGTACGCGTGATCGAAGGCCACCACCGCGGTCTTGCGGGTGTAGGCGCGGGCGATCTTGATCGCATTCTCGACTGCCTCGGCACCGGAGTTGAACAGCGCGGACCGCTTCTCGTATGAGCCGGGAGTGAGGCGGTTGAGGTGTTCGGCGACGGCGATGTACTCCTCGTACGGCGTCACCATGAAGCAGGTGTGGGTGAAGTCGGCGACCTGCGCGCGCACCGCTTCGACCACCCGCGGTGAGGAATTGCCGATCGTGGTGACGGCGATCCCGGACCCCAGGTCGATCAGCCGGTTGCCGTCGACGTCCTCGATGATCCCGCCGCCGGCGCGTGCGGCGTAGATCGGCATCGTGACGCCGACACCGTGTGACACCGCGGCGACGCGACGTTTGGACAGCTCGAGGGATGCGGGGCCGGGGATGTCGGTGACGAGTTTGCGGCTCTGCTCGGGGGTGGGCACTTCTGTTCTCCTAGACGACGGTGGCACGGACGCGGCGGGCCATCCGAGCCTAGTCGGGTGATAGCGCGACGCAACGGAAAACCCGGTTCCAGGGCGTGATGAATAGTGGATTACGTCGGTCGATGGAGGCAAAATCGACGTAATCGGTTGGTGTCTAGTCGGGGTCGGGCGCGAATGTCTCACCGTCGATCCGGTCGACCGTGGTGAACGATGCGACGGGTTGGCGGGTCAGCCGACGGGGCTGGCGCACCGGGTGACCGAGGGCGATCACAGCCGCCAGCACCAGCGGGTCGCCGGCGCCCAGCAGCTGTTTCACCTCGTCTTCGGCCCGGATGAGCATGGTGGTCAGCACCCCGGCGAGGCCTTCGGCCCGAGCGGCCAGCAGGATGCTCCACGCGAACGGATAGACCGACGCGCCGCCGGCCAGCGAATAGCGATCGAGGTCTCGATCCACAGCGGCCAGCTGGGACAGATCGGCGAACACCGCCAGCAGCACCGGGACCTCGTCGAGGTGCGCGGCCATTCCGCCGACGACGACGGCGTCGGCGTCGGCCGCGGCGGCCAGCGCGGCCGCCTCCTCGTCACGGTCGTTGACCGGCGACCACGGGCGCAGCCCGGCCGCGGTCAACGTTAGGTACTCGCCCCAGGGCGTCAGATAGAGGTCACGCAGACGGGATCGGATCGCGCGGTCCTTGACCACCACCACGCGCCAGGCCTGCGCATTGGCGCCGCTGGGGGCGAATCGCGCGGTGTCTAGAATGCGGGTCAGGGCGGCGTCGTCGACCGGCTCATCGGTGAAATCGCGCACCGAGCCGGTGCTGCGCAGGGTGTCGATCAGGTCCATCCGACCATCTTCCATTGACGGTGCCGGTCGGCGGCGAGCCGGGACAATGGCAGACTGTGCAGCTATGTAGCGCGTGACCGGACGGTCGCGGAGCGCTCACCCAGCACCCGATACGAAAGAATCGAGCCGCCATGGACCTGCTCGTCTTCCTGCCCTTGATCGTCATCATGGGCGGATTTATGTATTTCGCGTCCCGGCGCCAGCGCAAGGCCATGCAGGCCACGATCGACCTGCACGAGTCGCTGGTCGTCGGCGATGAGGTGTGGACTACCTCCGGCCTGCGCGCCACCATCACCGGGATCACCGACGACACCGTCGACCTGGAGATCGCTCCGGGTGTGGTGACCACCTGGATGAAGCTCGCGGTTCGTGAGCGCATCGAGGACGATGCGGCCGTGGCTGACGACGCCGAGGACATCCCATCGGGGGCCACCGAGATCACCGGCAGCGACGCGGACCGTCTCACCAGAGACTGAACCGCCAGGCACACCACGTACCCTCTAGCGGGAGTTGAGAGGACCGCGTACGCGGGACGCGGCATTACGACCTAGCGGGACGCGGCACAAAACCTAGGAGTGACAACAACGTGGCATCGTCTTCGGCGCCGGTGCATCCCTACCGCTGGCTGGCGCTGTTCCTGGTCCTGCTTATCGGGGTCTACCTCCTCGTATTCCTGACCGGGGACAAACACGCCAGCCCGAAACTGGGCATTGACCTGCAGGGTGGCACTCGCGTCACGCTGACCGCGCGCACCCCGGACGGCTCCAAGCCCACCCGCGATGCGCTGAACCAGGCCCAGCAGATCATTGCCGCCCGCGTCAACGGTCTCGGCGTCTCCGGCTCCGAGGTCGTGATCGACGGCGACAACCTCGTCATCACCGTTCCGGGAAACGACGGCAATGAGGCCCGCAACCTCGGCCAGACCGCGCGGCTGTTCATCCGCCCCGTGATCGGCCAGCCGATCCCGATCGAGGCCATCAAGCAGCAGATGCAGGCCGCGGGGGTCAAGCCAGGTGCGGGGCCCGCGCCAGCTGGCGCACCGCCGGCCGGTGCACCCGCGCCCGGGGGGGAACCCGCACCCGGTGGCGCCGAGGCACCCGCACCCGGTGGCGCCGAGGCACCCGCACCCGGTGGCGCCGAGGCACCCGCACCCGGTGGCGCCGAGGCACCCGCATCCGGTGGCGCCGAGGCACCCGCATCCGGTAGCGGCGAGGCACCCGCATCCGAGCCGGCCAACCCGGCTCCGGCACCGCAGCCGCGTCCGTACCCGGCCGAGCCGGCGCCGTCGCCGGCCCCGCCCGCGCCGGAACCGGCGCCCGCTCCCGGAGAGCCGGCTCCGCCGGCCGCCGGAGCACCCGCACCCGGAGCGCCTGCACCAGGCGCGCCCGCGCCCGGCCCGCCGGATCCGCGTAAGGACCTCGCGGCGCGCATCCAGTTCGAGAAGGAACTGCGCCAGAGCACCAACCAGAACCTGCTGCTGATCGCCGTGCAATACATGGCGGGCAAGTGCGACCAGCCCGACATCCTGGCCGGCAATGACGACCCGAACCTGCCGCTCGTCGCCTGCTCGGAGGATCACAAGTACATCTATGTACTGGACAAGTCGATCATCAGCGGCGATCAGATCAAGGACGCCACGTCCGGGCTGGACAACCAGAGCGGCGCCTACGTCGTCGACCTGACGTTCAAGGACCAGGCCGCCACCACGTGGGCGGACTTCACCGCCGCGAACATCGGCACACAGACGGCGTTCACGCTGGACTCGGAGGTGGTCTCGGCCCCGCAGATTCGGGAAGCTATTCCCGGTGGACGCACCCAGATCAGCGGCGGCAACCCGCCGTTCACCGCCGATAGCGCCAAGCAGCTGGCCAACGTCTTGAAATATGGTTCGCTACCGCTGTCCTTCGAATCCTCAGAGGCCGAAACTGTCTCGGCGACACTGGGATTGGCGTCACTGAAGGCCGGCCTGATCGCAGGTGCCATCGGTTTGGCGCTGGTGTTGTTGTACTCGCTGCTGTACTACCGCGTGCTGGGCTTGCTGACGGCGCTCTCGCTGGTGGCCTCAGGCGCTATGGTGTTCGGCATCCTGGTGCTACTCGGGCGATACATCAACTACACCCTCGACCTTGCCGGTATCGCCGGTCTGATCATCGGTATCGGCACCACCGCCGACTCGTTCGTGGTGTTTTTCGAACGCATCAAAGATGAGATCCGCGAAGGGCGTTCGTTCCGCTCGGCGGTACCTCGAGGTTGGGCGCGCGCTCGTAAGACCATTCTGTCCGGTAACGCGGTGACATTCCTGGCCGCCGCGGTGCTGTACTTCCTGGCCGTCGGTCAGGTGAAGGGCTTCGCGTTCACCCTGGGCCTGACCACGATCCTCGACGTTGTCGTAGTGTTCCTCGTGACCTGGCCACTGGTGTACCTGGCATCGAAGTCGCCCACCATGGCTAAGCCGGCCCTGAACGGTCTCGGCGCGGTACAACAGATCGCCCGAGAACGCCGAGCGGCCCAAACAGCGACGGGACGGGGGTAGATCCATGGCCAAGGACATTCAGGACACTGCGGACGACACGTCGTCCGCCGCCGTCGAGGCACCCGATCTGGAATCCTCTGCAGCGGGCGCGCCCAAGCACGGTTTCTTCGTCCGCCTCTATACCGGCACAGGCGCTTTCGAGGTCATCGGCCGGCGCAAGATGTGGTATGCGATCAGCGGTTTGATCGTGCTCGCCTGCATCGTGAGCATCGCGGTGAAGGGTTTCACGTTCGGTATCGATTTCGAGGGCGGCACCAAGATCTCGCTGCCGACCGCCGGACAGAACGGCGTGATCACCACCCAGCAGGTGGAGGACGTCTACAGCAAGTCGCTGGGGCACGGCCCGGAATCGGTCGTCGTGGTCGGCAACGGCCCATCGGCCACCTTGCAGATCCGCTCGGAGAAGCTGAGCAACGAAGAGTCCGCGAAGCTGGGTAGTGCCCTGTTCGAGGCGTTGCAGCCCACGGGTTCGGACGGCAAGCCCAGTGAGCAATCCATCAGCCAGTCGGACGTGTCGGAGACCTGGGGTGACCAGATCACCAAGAAGGCGCTGATCGCCCTCGGCGTGTTCCTGGTCCTGGCAGCCATTTACATCACCTTCCGCTACGAGCGGTACATGGCGCTCTCGGCGCTATTGACGCTGGTGTTCGACCTCGTTGTCACGGCTGGGGTGTATTCGATCGTCGGGTTCGAGGTCACTCCGGCGACGGTCATCGGTCTGCTCACGATCTTGGGCTTCTCGCTCTACGACACTGTCATCGTGTTCGACAAAGTCGAGGAGAACACCCACGCCTTCGAGCACACCACCCGAAGAACATTCGCCGAACAGGCCAACCTCGCGGTCAACCAGACTTTCATGCGCTCGATCAACACCAGCTTGATCTCGGTGCTGCCTATCCTCGCGCTGATCGTGGTCGCGGTCTGGCTGCTCGGCGTCGGCACGCTGATGGACCTGGCGCTGGTCCAGCTGGTCGGTGTGATCGTCGGAACCTACTCGTCGATCTTCTTCGCGACCCCGCTACTGGTGTCGCTGCGGGAGCGCACCGACCTGGTGCGCACCCACACCCGGCGGGTGCTCAACCGGCGCAAGCCGGCTGCGAGCGCCGGCGACGTCGTCACCGGCGGTGCCGTCGACCTGGAAAAGGCCGCCGATGCGGTCCCCGCCGAAGCGACTGTCGGCGGTACCCCGACGGTCGGCAACAAGCCGTCGCCGGGAGCCCGGCCAAGCCGGCCAACCGGCAAACGCAGCACCCGAGGGCGATAGCGAGCCATGGCTGTGGGGCGCCATCGCGTCGCCGCTGTAGCAGTGGCGGCCGTCGCGGGAGTGGTCGCGTCGAGCGTTCTGGCCTCGTGTTCGGGTAGCCCTGCGGATCAGATCAACTACGCCGTCGACGGCATGCTGATCACCTACAACACCAATACCGTGACGGGTGCGGCCTCAGCCGGCCCGCAGGCTTTCGCCCGGGTGTTGGCCGGCTTCACGTTCCACGGTCCTGACGGGCAGGTGCTGGCCGACCACGACTTCGGGTCGGTATCGGTGGTCGGCCGGGACCCGCTGGTGCTGGACTACCAGATCTCCGACAAGGCCGTGTATTCCGACGGCAAGCCGGTGACATGTGACGACATGGTGCTGGCGTGGGCCGCGCAGTCCGGCCGGTTCCCAGCCTTCGATGCCGCCAGCCGGGCCGGTTACCTCGACATCGACGGTATCGACTGCCAGCCGGGCCAGAAGAAGGCGCGGGTGAGCTATCTGCCGGGCCGTGCCGTTGTCGACTACCAGCAGCTGTTCACCGCGACCTCGATGATGCCGTCGCACGTCATCGGTGACGTGCTCGGCCTGGACGTCACCCGCGCCATCCAGAGCGATGACCCGGCGGCCGTCGACCGTATCGCCCAGACCTGGAACACCGTGTGGGATCTCAAGCCCGGTGTCGATATCAAGCGGTTCCCCTCGGCTGGTCCCTACAAGATCGACTCGATGCTGCCGGCAGGGGCGGTGGTGCTGACAGCCAACGACCGGTGGTGGGGCGCCAAGCCGATAACCAAGCGAATCACGGTGTGGCCGCGCGGAGTTGACGTACAGGACCGAATCAACAACGGCACCTTCCAGGTCGTCGATGTGGCGACCGGATCCTCGGGCACCCTGACCACGCCGGACGGCTATGACCGCCACGAGCTGCCCTCCGGCGGTATCGAGCAGCTCATCTTCGCGCCGGACGGCCCCCTTTCGGCGACGCCGGCCCGGCGTGCGGTGGCCCTGTGCACCCCGCGCGATCTGATCGCGCTGAACGCCGAGACGCCGATCTCCAACGTCCGGCTCAACCCGGCCAGCGATGACGCGTTCAGCGGGATCGAAGGCGTCGCGATCGCGGGTCAGTTCGGTTCGGCCAATCCTGACGCCGCCCGTGACGCTCTCGGCGGCCAGCCGCTGACGGTGCGCGTCGGTTATCAGGCACCCAACCCGCGATTGGCGGCGACCGTCGGTGCGATCACCAAATCCTGTGCCGCCGCTGGCATCACGGTCGTCGATACGACGTCGGCCACGACAGGTCCTCAGACCTTGCGCGACGGTAAGCTCGACGTCCTGTTGGCCAGCACCGGCGGTGCCACCGGCAGCGGCTCGACAGGGTCCTCTGCGCTGGACGCCTACACACTGTTCTCCGGCGACGGCAACAACCTGCCCCGCTATGTCAACCCGCAGATCGACGGCATCATCTCCGCGCTTGCGGTCACCGCCGACGCGAAGGAACAGGCCCGGCTGCTGGGCGACAGTTCACCGATTCTGTGGGGCGACATGCCCACCCTCCCGCTGTACCGTCAGCAGCGCACGGTACTGGCATCCAAGAAGATGTATGCGGTGGAAGGCAATCCGACCAAGTGGGGCGCGGGCTGGAATATGGACCGATGGGTGTACGAGAAGTGAGTGAGTCCGTTGAGGACGTCATCAGGTCATTGACGCGCGAGGTGTCCGACTTTCCCGAGCCGGGCATCCAGTTCAAAGACCTCACCCCGGTGCTGGCCGATCCCAAGGGGCTTGCCGTTGTGACCGGCGCGCTCGCCGAGATCGCGGCCGGCGCCGACCTGGTGGCCGGTATCGACGCCCGCGGGTTCCTGCTCGGTGGCGCGGTGGCCCATAAGCTGGGCATCGGCGTCCTGGCGATCCGCAAGGGCGGCAAGCTGCCGCCGCCGGTGCACAGCCAGAACTACAGCCTCGAATACGGCACGGCGACATTGGAGATCCCCGCCGACGGCATCGATTTGACCGGGTGCCGCATCGTGATCATCGATGACGTGCTCGCCACCGGCGGCACTCTGGCTGCGGCCGGTGCGTTGCTGGCGGCCAGCGGGGCCGAGGTTCCGATCGCCGCGGTGGTGCTGGAGTTGTCCGGGCTCGGCGGCCGGGACAAGATCTCCCCGCTGCCGGTGACCAGCCTGCAGACCGTCTGAGCGGCTAGACGGGGGCCAGTCAACCGTCACCAGCATTCGTGGACCAAGACGAGCACCGTCACCCAGGCGATGAATGTTGCCGCGCCTTCTTCCCGGGGGCTCGACTGGGCAGGCCTGCCACTCGGCCGCTCACGGCGGGATATCCTCGAAGTTGCGATGGCGAGGAGGTGATGGCGTGGTGGACGACAACGGCGCTGTGACCGCGGCGCCGATGCCGGTCGGCGACATCCCGCCCGCCGAGCCGCGGGTGGAGACCCCGAAGACCACCAGCAGCGCGTCACGGCGGGTGCGCGCCCGGCTGGCACGCCGGATGACCGCACAGCGCAGCACCGTCAACCCGGTGCTGGAACCACTGGTCGCCGTGCACCGGGAGATGTACCCGAAGGCCGACCTGGCGATCCTGCAGCGCGCCTACGAGGTGGCCGAGGCCAAGCACGCCGATCAACTTCGCCGCTCGGGCGATCCGTACATCACCCACCCGCTGGCGGTCGCCAACATCCTGGCCGAACTCGGCATGGACACCACCGCGTTGGTGGCCGCGCTGTTGCACGACACCGTCGAAGACACCGGCTACGCCATGGAGGCACTGACGGCCGACTTCGGCGAAGAGGTGGCGCATCTGGTCGACGGGGTCACCAAGCTGGACAAGGTGGCGCTGGGCACCGCCGCTGAGGGCGAGACCATCCGCAAGATGATCATCGCGATGGCCCGGGATCCGCGGGTGCTCGTCATCAAGGTCGCCGACCGGTTGCACAACATGCGCACTATGCGGTTCCTGCCGCCGGAAAAGCAGGCCCGCAAAGCCCGCGAGACGCTGGAAGTCATTGCCCCGCTTGCTCATCGGCTGGGGATGGCCACCGTCAAATGGGAGCTGGAAGACTTGTCCTTCGCGATCCTGCATCCCAAGCGCTACGAGGAGATCGTGCGGCTGGTCGCCGATCGGGCACCGTCGCGGGACACCTATCTGGCCAAGGTTCGTGCCGAGATCACCTCGGCGCTGTCCGGGATGAAGATCACCGCGGCCGTCGAGGGCAGACCCAAGCACTACTGGTCGATCTATCAGAAGATGATCGTCAAGGGCCGCGACTTCGACGATATCCACGACTTGGTGGGTGTGCGGATCCTGTGCGACGAGATCCGCGACTGCTATGCGGCTGTGGGCGTTGTGCATTCGCTGTGGCAGCCGATGCCCGGGCGGTTCAAGGACTACATAGCCCAGCCGCGGTTCGGGGTGTACCAGTCGCTGCACACCACCGTGGTCGGCCCGGAAGGCAAGCCGCTGGAGGTGCAGATCCGCACCGAGTCCATGCACAAGACGGCCGAGTTCGGCATCGCGGCGCATTGGCGTTATAAGGAATCCAAGGGCCGCAACGGAGTTCCAGCCTTGAATGCCGCCGCCGAGATCGACGATATGGCGTGGATGCGGCAGTTGCTCGACTGGCAGCGGGAGGCCGCCGACCCCGGTGAGTTCCTCGAATCGCTGCGTTACGACCTCGCGGTTCAGGAGATCTTCGTATTCACTCCCAAGGGTGACCTGATCACTCTCCCGGCCGGCTCCACCCCGGTGGACTTCGCGTATGCGGTGCATACCGAGGTCGGACACCGCTGTATCGGTTCCCGGGTCAACGGTCGGTTGGTCGCCCTGGAGCGCAAGCTCGAAAACGGCGACCAGGTCGAGGTTTTCACCTCGAAGGCGCCGAACGCGGGGCCATCACGGGACTGGCAGACGTTCGTCGTGTCGCCGCGGGCCAAGGCCAAGATCCGGCAGTGGTTCGCCAAGGAACGCCGCGAAGAGGCACTGGAGGCCGGTAAGGACTCCATCGCCCGCGAGGTGCGCCGGGTCGGACTTCCGTTGCAGCGGCTGGTCAATGCCGAAGCAATGGGCGCGCTGGCGCAGGAGCTGCGCTACACCGACATCTCGGCGCTCTACACCGCCGTCGGGGAGGGTCATGTCTCGCCACGGCACGTGGTGCAGCGGCTGGTGGATCAGCTCGGCGGCGCCGAGAGTGCCGAAGACGAACTGGCCGAACGCTCGACGCCGGCCACCATGCCGGTGCGTCATCGCAGCAATGATGACACCGGCGTCGCGGTGCCCGGCGCAGCCGGGACGCTGACCAAACTCGCCAAGTGCTGCACACCGGTACCCGGTGACAACATCATGGGATTCGTCACACGCGGCGGGGGTGTCAGCGTGCACCGCACGGACTGCACCAATGCCGGTTCCCTGCAACAACAGTCCGAACGCATCATCGAGGTGATGTGGGCGCCGTCGCCTACATCGGTGTTCCTGGTGGCCATCCAGGTCGAGGCCCTCGACCGACATCGGTTGTTGTCCGATGTCACCCGGGTGCTGGCCGATGAGCGGGTCAACATCCTGTCGGCTTCGGTGACCACCTCTAACGATCGAGTGGCGATCAGCCGCTTCACCTTTGAGATGGGCGACCCCAAACACCTCGGGCATGTGCTCAACGCGGTGCGCAACATCGAAGGTGTCTACGACGTCTACCGGGTGACCAGCGCGGCCTGACCGCACAGCTCACAGCGTGCTGAACGCCCTAGCGCTGCAGATTATCTCATCGAAATGTCCACCGGCGTGACGGTTACGCAGACACTGGGCTCCGCCAAGGCTGACGTTCAGTTCAGTCGGATCGTCTTGATCGTCACCGGCTTGGCGGGCTTGCCATCGTCGGCACCGCCGGCAATGCCGATCGCGGCGATATCTTCGAGAACCTCGAAGCCGGTCTTGTCGACCTGGCCGAACGCGGTGTAGGTCGGCGGTAGCTTGGAGTCGCGGTAGACGATGAAGAACTGGCTGCCGTTGGTATCGGGTCCAGCGTTAGCCATAGCCAGTGTGCCGCGGGGGTAGGTCACGGGCTGCTTGAGTGCCTGGTCGAACGGCCGGTACTGGTTCGTCGGGTATTCGTTGGCGAACCGGTATCCGGGTCCGCCGGTTCCGCTGCCGGTGGGGTCACCACACTGCAGCACCGACAGTGACCGCGAGTCGGTGAGGCGATGGCACGGGGTGTCGTCGAAATAGCCTTGTGTGACCAAACTTTCGAAGCTGTTGACCGTGCAGGGTGCCTTGGCGTTGTCAAGGTGCAGGACGATCGGCCCGGCGTTGGTGACCACCGTCGCGTCCACCGTCTTCGGCGTGGTGGCGACCTTACCGGCGACCGGCGGTCGGACCGGTTTGTCGGCCGGAGTCGCGGTGACCGGGTACTGGCAGTTGAGGCCGAGCGTGGCCGGTGGCACGAACGCCGGCAGTTGCCCGCCACCGGGTCCGGCCGCCGTGGTCCGAGGCGGAAGGCCGGCACCGCCGGTGCGATCCAACTCCCTGGCCACCCAGGAGAAAAGCGCGATTCCCGCGATCAAAGCCACGATGCTCACGACCGTCACCAGATAGCTGATCACCAGCCCGGCGATCGCCAGCCCGCGGCCTTCCTCGCCGCTCTTTTTGATCTGCGACAGCGAGATGTGCCCGAATACGATGCCCAGCGGCGCGAACACGAACGCACAGATCAGTGCTGCGACAGCCATCCCATTGGTCGGCTGCGGTACCGGATACGGGTAGGGCCCGGGCCCGTACGGCGCACCGTAATGCGGTTGCGGCGGTGGGTAATACGGCGGCTGGCTCATGGCCGGTTAGTCCAACAAAATCGACTTGACCTGCACACCCGTCGCCGGCTTACCGTCCTGGTCGCCGCCGGCCACCCCCGCGGCAGCGATCTTGTCCAGCGTGGCCAGGCCGGTCGCGTCGATCGTGCCGAACGCGGTGTAGTTCGGCGGCAGCTGCGAGTCCTTGTAGACCAGGAAGAACTGACTGCCGTTGGTGCCCGGCCCGGCGTTGGCCATGGCCAGCGTTCCGCGCGGATAGACCACCGGCTGTTGCAGGCCGGGATCGTTCGGCGGGTACTGGTCAGTGGGATACTCGTTGGCGAACTGGTAACCCGGTCCGCCGGTACCGTTGCCGGTCGGGTCACCGCACTGCAGCACCGCCAACGACGGCGACGTCGTCAACCGGTGGCAGGGGGTGTTGTCGAAGAAACCCTTTTGCGCCAGGCTGGCGAAGCTGTTCACCGTGCACGGGGCCTTGGCGTTGTCCAGAACCAGCCCGAGGTTGCCCTGGTTGGTGCTCATACTGGCGCTCACTGTGGGCGGGGTGGTCGGCACCTTGCCGCTGTGCGGCGGGTCGACCTTCTTACTGGCCGGCTCGGGCGAGGCCGGGTACTGGCAGTTGGCGCCCAGGTTTGCTCCGGGCTTGAACGCCGGCAGGCCGCCGGTGGGCGGTGGAGGGGCGATCGGCCCATTCGGGTCGGTCGATGCGCTGCTCGGCACCGAGGATGACGCGGATGCCGTGGTCTTGTCGTCCTTGTTGGTCAGGACAAATGTGGCCACCAAGGCCGCGGCCACGACGATCGCCACCACACCGCCGATCACGACGAACAGCTGGCGACGCTTCTCCTGTTGAGCGCGACGCTCCAGCTGCCGCTCGAGTTTGCGCTTGGCCGTCGCACGTCGCTGTTCATTGGTGGGCACCGCGGTGGTCCTCCGTTGGGTTCGGGTGAGTCGGCACCGAGTGTGCCAGCTCATGCTGAGACGGATTGTCCGGTGCCGACGTCGTTCGGTTGACTGAAGTCCTACTTTACGTGCGGGTGCCTTGCTACCGGCGCAACGGATGGGCGGCTACCAGTAGGGGCGCAGTGGCCGACACCGCGCTGGTGAACCGGCCCGCACGTCAGCATGCGTTTGCGACGAACCGAGATCGATTGCGCCACCGTTGGATTGGTGGCGATCACTAAGCCCATGCGCTGCATCCGGTGCAGTGGTACTGGCCCTTCTCCGGCGCCGACCCGGTCCACAACGGCCTGGTGTGCGGCTCGCGGGGCTTCGGCCGGCAAGGTCATACCCCAGCCCTGGTCTTCACCCGATAGGCGGCCCAGGGGTCCGCGGCCCGGTGAACAGGGATGGGAGACTGGACCACGTGCTGCTCACCGGATTCCCGGCTGGCATGTTGGCATGCAACTGCTACGTGCTGGCCCCACGCCCCGGGGCCGACGCCATCGTCGTCGACCCGGGTCAGCGCGCGATGGGTACCTTGCGCCGTATTCTCGACGAGAATCGGCTGACCCCCGCGGCGGTGCTGCTCACCCACGGGCATATCGACCACATCTGGTCGGCGCAGAAGGTCGGCGATACGTTCGGCTGCCCGGTGTACATCCATCCCGAGGACCGTTTCATGCTCACCGACCCTATCCGGGGCCTCGGTCCCAGGCTGGGCCAGATCGCACTCAGTGCGCTGTTCCGCGAGCCCCGGCAGGTCGTCGAACTGGACTGCGACGGGGACAAGATCGAGCTCGGCGGCATCACGGTGACCGTCGACCACACGCCCGGCCATACCAAGGGCTCGGTAGTGTTCCGAGTCGCGCGGGCCGGGTTTTCCAGCGGGCAGGAGCGCAGCGACCCGGGGATCAGCGGAGTTCCCTTGGCCTTCACCGGTGACACCCTGTTCAAGCAGACGGTGGGCCGCACCGACCTGCCCGGCGGCAGTGGCCGGGACCTGCTCGGCTCGATCGTCGACAAACTCTTGGTGCTCGACGACGACACCCTGGTATTACCGGGGCACGGTGAATCCACCACCATTGGTCTCGAACGCCGTACCAATCCATTCCTCGAAGGTCTGACCACGTGAGCGAATTCCAGGCGCCCAAGGGTGTCCCTGACTACCTGCCGCCCGAATCGGCCGAGTTCGTCGCCATCCGCGACGGCCTGCTGCGGACGGCCCGGCTGGCCGGCTACGGCGATGTCGAGCTGCCCATCTTCGAGGACACCGCACTGTTCGCCCGCGGCGTCGGCGAGTCCACCGATGTGGTCTCCAAAGAGATGTACACCTTCGCCGATCGCGGCGAGCGGTCGGTGACGCTACGGCCCGAGGGCACCGCCGGTGTGATGCGCGCGGTCATCGAACACGGACTGGACCGCGGCGCACTGCCGGTCAAGCTCTGCTATGCCGGTCCGTTCTTCCGCTATGAGCGTCCACAGGCCGGGCGGTACCGGCAGCTGCAGCAGGTCGGGGTCGAGGCTATCGGCGTCGACGATCCCGCGCTGGATGCCGAGGTCATCGCGACCGCCGATGCTGGCTTCCGCTCGCTGGGCCTAAACGGCTTCCGCCTGGAGATCACCTCGCTGGGTGACGACACCTGCCGGCCCCAGTATCGGGAGCTGCTGCAAAGCTTCCTGTTCGCACTGGATCTCGATGACGACACCAAACGGCGCGCCGAGATCAACCCGCTGCGGGTGCTTGACGACAAACGACCGCACGTGCGGGAGGTGACGGCCGACGCCCCGGTGATGCTCGACCATCTCTCCGATGTCGCCAAGCAGCATTTCGAGACGGTGCTCGCCCACCTCGATGCGCTCGGGGTGCCCTACGTGGTCAACCCGCGGATGGTGCGGGGGCTGGACTACTACACCAAGACCACATTCGAGTTCGTGCATGACGGACTCGGTGCCCAGTCCGGGATCGGCGGTGGCGGCCGCTACGACGGGCTGATGCGTCAGCTCGGCGGTCAGGACCTCTCCGGTATTGGCTTCGGGCTGGGGGTCGACCGCACCCTGCTGGCGTTGCGGGCTGAGGGCAAAACAGCCGGAAACCCCAGCCGCTGCGATGTTTTCGGGGTTCCGCTGGGAGAGCAGGCCAAATTGGTGCTCGCGAGGCTGGCGGCGAACCTGCGCGCGGAGGGCGTACGCGTGGACGTGGCGTACGGCGATCGCGGCATGAAGGGCGCGATGCGCGCTGCCGATCGTTCGGGTGCTCGCCTTGCCTTGGTAGCAGGCGACCGCGATATCGAGGCCGGAACCGTGGGGCTCAAAGATCTCACCACCGGCGCCCAGATCGACATTGCGGCCGACTCGGTGGCCGCTGAAGTGATAACGCGGCTGGCCTAATTCAGGCCAGCCGCGCCATCGGTCGTTCAGGTGGTTGTCAGCCAGCCGGGCAAAGGTCGGTCTTCGCGAAGTTGATCGCGGCGTCGGCCTGAGCATGGCTGATCTGGCCGGAGTTGGTGAAGTACGTCTGCGACAGCTGGTTGGGATCTGCGCCGCCAGCCAGCCTTGCAGATGGTACTGCCCGTCTCTTGTCAGTGGAGTTACTACTGAGGCAGAAGTTACTACGTTCGCAGCCAACGCGAAGAGAACGCCGATAGATTCGCGGCGCCCACTGCGCACCCCCATTTATCCAATTCTCACTGGATTCTTGGCGGACCCTTGGGCTAGGTGGGAACCGTGTCGTGTGTGGGGTTCGTTTTACCGTCATGACCACCGCGACCGGCGCCCGGCTCATTAAGAGCTACCTCAGCACCCGCCAGCTGAGGCATTTCCGCGGGCACCACGACGACGAGTACTTCTTTCTCGTCAGTGCCAACCACGGCCGCCTGCACGTGCATCTGCAACCGTGCGGGCCGTCGGGAGCGGCGGTTCAGGTCACCATCACCGGCGAGCGCTACTACCCGGCCGAGCAGCGCTGCAGGGTGGCATCCCTGGTGGACCAGTGGAATGATTCCGCGCCGCGGGTCAGTGCCGCGGTATTCGAATCCTGCGATCCGCGTCTGGTCGGTGTGCTGGCCGAGCGGTGCTATCGCGGTGGTGACGTCGAATTCGGCCCGTCGGTCGATCAGGCCGTGCAATCGGCGGTCGATCTGTTCGGCCGGCTGAGGATGCTGATGGCGTCGCGGTCCGACGACGCCCGTCTGCTCGACGCGGGCTGAGGCTCAGGGCTGCTTGCTCGGGGCCCGGCGCCCGAATGTCATCCTCAAGCAGCATGGCCTTGCGGCTTGAGCTGGTCCGGCGCGCCGCCCGTGCCGTTGATCTCGTCGACGGCGAGCTTGATGGCGTCGCGGCCGGTCACCTTGGAGATCGCCATCGTGCCCGACAACGAGTTCAGTGGACTCGTCTTAACATTGGACCCGGACGTTTCCACGCAGGATTCAGACTTTGCTGAATCGGTCTCGCTGGCCTTGCTGCCGCAGCCCGACAGCACGAGTCCGGCTGCCACCATCACGCTTGTCGCAGCCAATGCCGATCGATTCAGAGCGGACCGCCGGAGTTGTACAAAGGCCCTTTCATGTTGGGAAACAAAAGCATTGGGCGTCGACAGACCTGATGGCCCCCGAACCCACGGTTGGTGTCAAAGCGGACGTTAGAGCGCATGAGTTTCTCTGACAGATCTGTGTGTGATGAACGCGTTAACCTGCTATCCATTCGCTGCGCGTCGCGGGGTCGCGACACGGGTAACGCTGCCGATAGCGTGGCCGATATGCGTGATATGCGAAAAGTGACAGCAAGGGTTGGGTCGGCGCTGGTGATGGCGGCTGCCGGTGTTGCGGCCACTCACGCGGTGTCGAACGCCGATCCGGCGCCCGGGCATCAGGTGACGTACACACTCGCCACGGGTGGGACCTACGACTTCACCATCACCTACCTGACCGCTCAGCCGCCGAGCAAGGACGCGTACAACGCGAACTCCGACGCGTTCATCAAGCGCGAGACCATCACGGTGTCGCCGGATGCGCCGTGGGTTTTCCAGACCACTCTCGCGGATCCGCAGTGGGCGTTCCTTCAGGTTGGGAGCACCACCCATGGCGGACAGGGGGCCCCGAACGCGCACTGCGATGTGGCCATCGACGGCCAGGTGGCCGTCGCCCAAGATGCCCCCTACAGCCCCCAGTGCTACTTATCCAAGTGGACCTCGTGAGCGCCTCATAGGCGCTTGCTGACGAACACCCGGCGAACGCCGTCCTGTCCGCCCCGGTGGGTTTCGACGTAGCCGAACCGCGGACACCTGGCGATGTTCTCCGTCATCGAGGCATTGGTGTCGAGGCGAATCTCGGTCAGCCGCGCGGCGCGGGTGGTTCCGGTGGCGGCAACGGCGGCCGAGCAGCCGATCATCGGACGTCAAAACCCACACAGCCAGATCGAGGTGTGTCCCGATACCGGTGACGCCATCGTGCTACCCGGGCCTGGGTTCGGCCGCGGACCGGCGTCCGTCTGGTCCTGCCGGACGACGAGGACGCCGAAACCCTGGCGGCGGTGTTGCGTCCGGCCGGAATGACCGTGGAACTGAACCCCGATTTCAGCACCGAGGCGTGGCGCAAGCTGTTGGTCAACGCACTGGCCGGGCTCATGGTGCTCGGCCGGCGGCGGGCCGGGCTAGCCAGGTGGCATCCTGGCCAGGTGGGGCTGATTTTCCGGTTGGTCGAGCTGCTGCTCGTCATCGTGCCGCTGGCCGGTGCGGTCTACGCGGCCTGGCGGGGCATCTGCGCGTTCAACAAGCGGGAAGCTGAGCCGGATTCGCTGCTGCTTGCGCCGAAAAATCAAGCGGCACAATGGCGCATCGTCACCCGTTGGCTCGACTGCGAACTCCCTGCTGCGGGTGGCCGCCGATCGAGGTGCCACGCAGCAGGAGCGGGAACGGGCCTACGACTTGGCCCGCGGCGAGCTCGACGGGTTGCTCGTGCTACCGGAGCGGACCACCGCCGCCCTTGAGCGGGGTATCGCGGGGGAGTTGGACACCTAGCCTGAATTTTTCGTAAAACGCGCTGGTCGGAGTGTGTTGATAGGCGAAAGTGCCTGTCCTGCAAGGCATGATGGGACTTGTCGAGAGTCCATGATGCGAGCTGGAAGGCACTTCGCAGGTGAAGAGTATCGCAGCGGTTTCCCGGGTGAAAGTCTCTGCGGACGGTCATGGTGTCGTGTCCCATGCCGGAATGGGCATGCTGCGGGAACTGGCGGAGCTGTCCGGGTTGTCGGCAGGGGTCACCGCGGCGTTGGCCGACACCTATCGGGGCCCGTGGATCTACCCGCCGGGCGCGGTGTTCGCCGATCTCGCCGCGGCGGTCGCCGACGGCGCGACCTGCATCGACGGGGTCGGACAGTCGTGCGGGGACCGTGAGCACGTGTTCGGTCCGGCCGCCTCGACCACCACAATGTGGCGGCTGGTCGACGAGCGGATCGACGCCGCCCACCTGCCCGCAATCCGTGCGGCGCGATCGGATGCGCGGGCCGCGGCGTGGGCCGCCGGGGCCGCGCCCGCCGGCGACGGTGGCTGCACATCGACATGGACGCCACCATCACTATCGACCATTCCGACAACAAGCAGAACGCGGCCGCGACCTGGAAGAAGACCTATGGTCACCACCCGCTGCTGGCGTTTTTGGACCGCCCCGAGGTCGCCGGCGGTGAAGCGTTGGCCGGGCTGCTGCGAGCAGGCAACGCCGGGTCCAACACCGCCGCCGATCACATCACCGTGTTGGGTCGGGCGCTGGAATCGCTGCCGGCCGCCTACCGACCCGACCCCGACGACCCCGCCGCCCAAAAGATCCTGGTGCGTTCGGATTCGGCCGGCGCGACGCACAAGTTCGCCACCGAATGCCGCCGCCAAGGCGTGGGGTTCTCGTTCGGGTTCGCCGTCGACGCCCGCGTACGCGACGCGGTCGACACCCTCAACCTCGCCGACGCCTGGTATCCGGCGATCGACTCCGGCGGCGGGATCCGCGACGGCGCGTGGATCGCCGAGGCCACCGGCCTGGTCGACCTGAGCGGCTGGCCGGCCGGCACCCGGCTGATCCTGCGCAAGGAACGTCCCCATCCCGGCGCGCAACTGAACTTCACCGACGCCGACGGGATGCGGGTCACCGCCTTCATCACCGACACACCCAACGGCGTCATCGACGGGCAACTCGCCGGTCTGGAATTACGTCACCGCCAACACGCCCGCGTCGAAGACCGCATCCGCGAGGCCAAGGCCACCGGGCTGCGAAACCTACCCTGCCACGGTTTCGACGCCAACAATGCCTGGCTCGAAATCATCCTCGCCGCCACCGACCTCGTGGCATGGGCCACATTGATCGGCTTCACCGAGCATCCTGATCTGGCCACCTGCGAGATCGACACCTTCCGCTATCGGGTCCTGCACGTGGCCGCCCGCATCACCAAAGGCGCCCGCCAAATCCGGCTGCGCATCGACGCCACCTGGCGCTGGGCGGCAGCCATCACCGCCGCCTGGCACCGACTCCGCGACGCCTTCCCCTGAATCCCCGCACCGACCTGTCCCAACGACTACGAAAGACCTACCGGCCCTTGGAAAGCCCGCCCAACCCGACGACACGGGACGACCAAACACGCCCCATGTCGAAAAGACCGAAGAAACCGGCCACCCCAGCCCAACCCGCAACCGAAATCGACCGGCATGCAAAATCGAGGCTAGTGGCCCATTGACAGATCATCGCACATGCGTTCGAATAAAGGAATGCGGTGGAGCGGCCAAGGGATAGCGGTCGACGACGGTGCGCTGCCCGGACTGCAGCGCATCGGCCTGGTGCGCAGCGTGCGCACCCCGCAATTCGACGGCATCACGTTTCACGAGGTGCTCTGCAAGTCGGCGTTGAACAAGATTCCGGCCGCCTCGATGCTGCCATTCCGGTTCACCGTCAACGGCTACCGGGGCTGCTCGCACGCCTGCCGGTACTGCTTCGCCCGGCCCACCCACGAATATCTGGAATTCGATCCGGGTGCCGATTTCGACAGCCAGATCGTGGTGAAGACCAATATCGTCGACGTGCTGCGCCGCGAGCTGGGGCGTCCGTCGTGGCGCCGGGAAACTGTGGCGCTGGGCACCAATACCGACCCGTATCAACGGGCTGAGGGTCGCTATGCGTTGATGCCGGGCATCATCGGCGCGCTCGCTGCGTCGGGCACGCCGTTGTCGATCCTGACGAAGGGCACCTTGCTGCGCCGGGATCTGGATCTGATTGCCGATGCGGGACAACGAGTTCCGGTATCGGTCGCGATCTCGCTGGCCGTCGGTGACGCCGATCTGCACAAGGATGTGGAACCCGGCACACCGTCGCCGCAAGCCCGGCTCGGGCTGATCGCGGCGGTGCGCGAGGCCGGGCTGGACTGCCACGTGATGGTCGCCCCGGTGCTACCGCATCTCACCGACTCGGTCGAGCATCTCGACGGCCTGCTCGGCCAAATTGCCGCGGCGGGCGCGACATCGGTCACGGTGTTCGGCCTGCACCTGCGCAGTTCGACGCGGGGCTGGTTCATGAGCTGGCTGGCGCGCTCGCATCCCGAACTCGTTGCGCCCTATCGGCAGCTGTACCGTCGCGGGGCCTACCTGCCGCAGGAATACCGCGACGTGTTGCGCACACGCGTGGCACCGCTGGTGGCCAAGTACGGGCTGGCGCGAGATGGCCACTCCTTCCGCGGGGCGCCGGCCGCGGCTGTGCCCGTCACCGAACCCGAGCCGGTGCCCACGCTGTTCTAAGTCGATTGTTGCGCGCCGGACAGCGCGGTCCGCCAGGTCGCCACACTCTCCTGCAGATCGGCGAGCACCGTGTCGTCGGCCTGCTCATGCGCGTGGATGACTTCAAAAAACAGGTAGACGTCGCCGGTCCAGTTCCGCCGGAGTTGATCGACCACGACAGTCGGGTCGACGGTGCCCTCCGCCTGGGTAGCGGCGGTGAACGGCCCGTGATGGTCGGCGCCACGGGGTGATTGCTGAAGTTGCACGACCGGGGTATGTCGCCAGCTCTGGCGGATCCAATTATCGATGTGGCCGCTTGGCGTCGCCGGATCCAGTGCCGCAGGGTGGCCGAGATCCAGGCACAGCCGCCACGGTATTGCCGTATCGGCGAGCGCGCCCTCGACGGCATGTGCCTCGTCGATCGAATGCCCGTATTCGCGGGTCACAGCAAGGTTCTCGAACTGTAGGTGGTCCAACCCGGCGGCGCACGCCGTGTCGGCGAGCTTACGCATGGCTTCGAGTTCGTCGTCGATCAAAGCCCGCGCGCGCTGCGCATCCGCCGCCGCTGCTACTGACAGCGCCCCGAGGTGCCCACCCACACCGCGCCCGCCCGCCGCTGCGGTCACCGCGATCATCTGCTCATACCAGCCGCAGGCCGCGGCGCGGTCGCCAGCATCATCGGAGAGCAGCAGCCCGGATGAATAGGCCGCCAGCCCGGTGAACAGACTGTGGATTTCGAGACCGTATTCATCGGCCGCCGCGCGCGCACGCTCTGCGTACGACAGTGCCGCGGCCGGATCGAAACCGACCGGCAGCAGATCGATGCTCAGCTGGACGACGTCGAGGCCGAGTTCCTTCTTGGCGATCCGCGCCCAATCGCGGGGCTCGGGCCAGCGTTTCACTGCAAAACAGGTATTGATGCCCAGGTGCAGCCGTGGTGCTGGCGTTGATGCGTTCGTCATTCGATGCGATTTCCTGATTCGCGGTCGAAGTAGTGGGCGGAGCGCGGCCGGACGCGCAGCGCGACCGGGGCACCGGATTCGATGCCGCCGAGACGGCTGACCTCCGCGACCGCCGTCAGTTCAGTGGCACCCGCCGTGACCGTGACGATGGCGCGCGGTCCCAGCAACTCGACGAGCGAAACGACGGCGTGTGACGCCGGGTCGGGGCTCAGGAGCAGATCGTCAGGCCGCACTCCGAGTAGCAGATCACCGCGCCTCGGCGGATCCACCGCGAAGTCGATTCCGATTTCTGTATGCAGCAGCGACTCTGAGTACGAGCCGGCGATCAGGTTCATCTTGGGGCTGCCGACGAAGGTCGCGACGAAGGTGTCCACCGGCCGGGAATACACCTCGTTCGGCGTGCCGGTCTGCGCCACACCACCGTTGCGCGTTACCACCATCCGATCAGAGAGGGTCATCGCCTCCTCTTGGTCGTGGGTGACGTAGAACGAGGTGATGCCCAGCCGACGCTGGATGCGTAGCAGTTCGGTGCGCGTTTCGATCCGGAGTTTGGCGTCCAGATTGCTCAGCGGTTCGTCGAATAGGAAGATCGCCGGTTCGCGGACGATTGCGCGGGCGATGGCGACGCGCTGTTGCTGGCCGCCGCTGAGATCCTTGGGACGACGTTTGAGTAGTTCGCCGAGGCCCACGGACTGGGCGACTTCGGTGGCGCGGCGGTGTGCGTCGGCCTTCTTCATCTTCTTGGCGCGCAACGGAAATGCCACATTGTCCAGGACGTCGAGATGTGGGTAGAGCGCGTAGTTCTGGAACACCATCGCGATGTCACGGTCACGGGTGTCGACATGCGTGACATTGCGCTCGCCGATGAAGATGTCTCCCGAGGACACCGCTTCCAGGCCGGCAAGCATGCGCAGCGAGGTCGATTTGCCACATCCAGACGGGCCGACCAGGACAGTCATCGATCCGTCCGGCAGGTCCAGGTCGAGGTTGTCGACGACGTGATTCTGACCGTAGGTCTTGGTGACGTTGCTAAAAGTAATGGTAGCCAAGGGTTCTCTCTGTTCGATGGATGGCTGGTCAGAATTTGACGGCACCGCCGCCCATGCCCTGGATGAGGCGGCGTTGGACGAAGAAGGCCGCGATGACGACAGGCACGATGGAAATGATGATGGCGGCGCTCATGGTGCCGAGATCGACTCCGCGGAAGGTGTTGAACGACGAGATCGCAACTGGAAGCAGCTGATTCTTGTTGGGTGCCAGAATCAGTCCGTAGAACATGTCGTTCCAGGACAAGATGAAACCGAAGATGGCGGCCGCACCGATGCCAGGCAACACCTGGGGGACCATCACCTTGTTGAAGGCTCCAAACCGGGTCAGACCGTCGACGCGGGCCTGTTCCTCCAGCGATGCCGGTACCGATTCCCACAAGCCGATGAGAAACCAGGTGACGAACGGCAGCACGAAACTGATGTGCGCCAAGGTGACTGGGATCAACGTGCCGCTCAGACGAAGTGTGTAGGCCATGGTGAGAAACGGAAAAACCAGTACCGCGGGCGGCAGAACCTGGGCGGCCAGCATGCCGAATCGGGTGACAGAACCGCCGGCTCGGTACCGCGAGATGGCGTAGGAGGCCATGGTCCCGGCAACGATACTGACGACCACCGTGGTGACGGCGACAACGGCGGTCACTGAGCTCATGGCGGTAGTCAGGGACTACCGCTGCTCCCTGCCCCCGGCCGCAGTTGGCTAACCGGGCAGGGACAGGTCAAGCGCGGCCTAGCCGCCGCCGCGCCTGACCTGATTGAACGGCACACCCTTGTCGGCGGCCAGTTCGCGCGGGAAGCCGAGGATGCGCTCGCTGATCACATTGCGGGCCATCTCGCTGCTGCCGCCACCGAGTGAACCGGTCTGCCGGGACAGAAACCTGATTCCGATATCCAAGATGTCGGACAGCTCCCCGCCCTCGTCGACCACACCGGCGGTACCGGCGATCGCCAGCGCGGTATCGACTTCGAGTTCGGTTGTCTCGGCATGGAACAACCGGATCAGCGTGCCCGAGTTGGGCGGCAGGGTGCCATTGCCGATGGCGCTGCCGACGTGATGGATCAGTTGCTCCTTGACGATTCGGCGCACCAACGCGCGGCCGGCCAGGCTCTGCACCGCAGGGTCGTCGCCCTGACCGGTGCGCTCGGCGAGGGTGACATGATCCGGCGGCATCTCTTCGGCGTTCTCCGCGCCGGCGCCGCTGGCGAATTCTGATCCGCCGCCGACCGCGCGGCGCTCGTGGTGCAGCTGACGGGAGGCGACTTCCCAGCCGTTGTTGACCTCGCCGACGACGGCCTCATCGCCGAGTTCGAGGCCGTCGAAGAACTCCTCGCAGAATTCCTCGTTACCGTTGACCTCCTTGATCCGGCGCATCGTGATGCCGGGGGAGTTCAAGGGCACCAAGAACATCGTCAAGCCCTCGTGCTTGGGCACGGTCCAGTCGGTGCGGGCCAGCATCAGCCCGTAGTCGGCGGCGAACGCGCTGGTGCTCCACGTCTTCGCGCCGTTGACGATCCACTTGTCGCCGCGGCGATCGGCGCGGGTGATGACGCCGGCCAGATCTGAGCCGCCGCTGGGCTCGCTCAGCAGTTGACAGAGCACCTCGTCGCCACGGATGGCAGCCGAAATACGTTCGCGCTTCTGGGCTTCGGTACCCATATCGAGAATCGTCGCCGCGCAAATGGTCAGCGAGGGCACGTTGAGGATCAGCGGCATCTCATAGCCGCGGCATTCGATGTCGAACGCACGCTGGTAGGCGTAGTCCAGGCCCTGCCCGCCGTACTCGGTGGGGAAACAAAGACCGGCGAAACCGCCCTCGTACAAACGCTTTTGCAGATCCTGAGCGCGGTCCCATGAGGGTTGTTCGGCGCGCACCGCGAATGGCGGGTGGTCGGGGTCGATGGGCGTCATGTTCGCCGCCAGCCAGCTACGGGCCCTGGCGGCGAATTCGGCGACCGATTCGGTTGCCGTAGAGATCGCGGTGTCGCTCATGCCGAAGTCTCCTGTCGCACAGTCTTGGCACTCAGCGCGTACACCGCGCGGTGGTGATCGTCGGGGGAACCATAGAGTGCGCGGTAGAGCTCGGTGCGGCGCAGAAACAGGTGCAGATCATGCTCCCAGGTGACGCCGATCCCACCGTGCAGCTGCACACAATCCTGCAGCATGACCGGAGCACGTTCGGCCACATAGGCCTTGGCGACGCTCACCAGTTTGGCGGCGTCATCCGAGCGGGCTGACACCGCAGCCACTGCACCGGCGGTGGTGGCTCGGCACGCCTCGAACCAAATCTTCATATCGGCGAGCCGGTGCTTGAGTGCTTGGTAGGACGCCAGTGGTCTGCCGAAACTGTGACGGTCGAACATCCACTGTGTCGTCATCGCCAGCACGGTCTCGAGAATCCCGACGATCTCGGCGCATTGCAGCACCAACGCAACCTGTCGCTGTCGCTCGATGATCGCCGGTGTCTGGGCGGCATCCCCGACCGCGGCGGATTCGTCGACCTCGACACCGTTGAATTCCACTCGGGCATAACGCTTCACCATGTCAACGGACCGTTGTTCGGTGACCGTGGCTCGATCGGCAGAGACCAGGAACTGGCCAGGACTGCCGTCGACGTCGGCGACCACCAGAAAGACACCAGCTTCGGCACCCGCTTCGACGCGGTCCTTCACCCCGTCGATACGGTAGCCGGACTCGGTGCGCGTCGCGGTCACTGCAGGCTGCAACGGGGACAGCGACCGGCGCGGTTCGTAGACCGCCCACGACGCGATCAGCTCGCCCGACACCAGCGCTTGGATGCTGTCCTCGTGTCCGTTCGGAGCCTCGACGAGGCCCGCCAGCACGATGCTCACCGGATGCAGCGGACCAGGTGCCACACTATGGCCGATCTGCTCGGCCACCAGGGCGAGGTCGGCCAGCCCGTCACCCGAAACACTGCCGCCGCCAAGCTCTTCGGGCACCAACAGGCTGGCCCAGCCGAGCTCGGCCGCCCGCTGCCACCATGCGCTGTCGAAGGAGGTGTCCGCCGCGTGAAGCTCGCGCACCCGGCTCAGTGACGCTTCCTTCTCCAGGAAGGCCTGCGTTGTCGACGCGAACAGCAGCTGTTCGGGGTTGGCGACTTCGGTCATGGTGTCGTTCTCGCTTTCATCAACACCGCAGACGTGCGCGCCGGGTTCCCGGCGCGCACCCCCATCACGACAATTCCGATCGGGTCAAGCGATGACGAGCGCGGGCACGTCGGGCTTGTGGACCGACTCATTGGGGACCTTGAACAGGTCGACCAGGTTGCCGCCCATTACCTTTCGCTGCTCTTCTTCGTTAAGGCCCTGTACGATCAGGTCGTCAACCAGGTTGATCGGGTCGGCCAAGCCCTCCGGGTGCGGCCAGTCCGAACCGAAGATGATGCGGTCGACGCCACACAGGTCGGCCATCTTCTTGAAGTCGTCCTCCCAGAACGGCGCGACGTAGACGGCCCGGGTGAATGCCTGGATCGGGTCCTCGGGGAACTCCTGCGGCATCTTCGCGTAGACGTCGTTGAACTGGTGGAAGAGGTAGGGGACCCAGGATGCGCCGTTCTCGATGGACAGGATGCGCAGATTCGGGTTGCGGGTCAGCGCACCGTGGCAGACCAGCGCGGCCATGGTGTCCTCGATCGGGCGCTTACCCATCGCAACCATCCGGAACGAGGTCGGCTTGAACGGGGTGAATTCCTCGGCCGGCTCCCAGTCGTTGAGGTACTGGGCGTAACCACTGTCAGAGGCGTGCATACACACCGGGATACCGGCCTTCACGCAGGCGTCCCAGAACGGATCGAACTCGGGCAGGCCGAGCGAGCGGCTCCCGCGGAAGCCGGGCACCGGGGCCGGACGCACCAAAACCGTCTTGGCACCCCGTTCCAGGCACCATTCGAGTTCCTCGAGTGCGCGGTCGACGATGGCCAGGTCGATGACCGGGGTGGAGAAGATCCGGCCTTCGTAGTCGAACTGCCACGTCTCGTACATCCACTGGTTGAGCGCGTGGATGATGTCCAGGATCAGCTCGGGATCGTCCTTGAGCCGCTCCTCGACCAGGCTGGCCAGGGTCGGGAACATGATCGTGTAATCCAGGCCTAGGCCGTCGAGCACCTCGAGGCGCGCCTCCGGATTGCGGAAGGCGGGGATCGCCTTCATCGGCTTACCCATGACCTCGCGGAAACTCTTGCCGCCGCTGCCGTGTTTGAAGTATTCCTCCTGAGCGCCGGGGCGGGCGACGACCTCGAAGGTCGGGTTGGGGATGTAGTCGCTGATGTGGTTGCGCACCACGATCTTGGTGCGGCCCTTGACAGCGATGTAGTCGATGACGCCCTTGCGGTGGTCCGGCAGGAATTGCGTCAGCGCTTCCTGGGGCTCATAGAAGTGGTTGTCGGCGTCGAACACGGGGTAGGGGAGCTGGCGCGAGGGCATGGCTGCCTCCAGAAATTCTGAATTAGTGGGCTAACGGTAATGACGTTACCACGTGGGCAGCTTGGTAAAAGCATCGGTCGAAAAATAGTTGTCTAGCTGCGTGAACAGGTCAGGGAAGCAGGCCGCGCACGCAAAAATCGTAAATATGTGCCGCGGCTATGGGCACCCCGTTGAGTTCGGCGCCAAGGCTGCGTAACCGCATCGCACCAAGCACCGCCTGCATGATCAGCGCGGCGGTGGTTTCGGACTGCAGATCCGCCCGGAACGTCCCCTCTGTTTTGCCGCGTTCGAGGATCTCGCCGATCAGCTGATGCAGCGGGGAGAGCACTCGGGAGTACTCCTTGGGCAGGGTCTCGGCGAGGTGGTCGTTGTAGTACGTCAGGCCGCGGTTGATGCTGTCCTGCTTGGTGGATTCGGCCGGGGTGCAGATCCGGTCGATCAGCAACCGCATCGCCTCGGCGGCGGGCAGGCCGTCGGTCTCTGCGCGCCACGCCTTGGTGGACTCGGCCATGATCGTGTCGATGAGCGCCAGCAGCAGCTCATCTTTGGTGGTGAAGTGCTGGTAGAACGACCGCAGCGAGGTTTTCGAGCGCTCCACGACCTCCAGCACGGTGAAGTCGGTGCGGCCCGTCTCGGCCAAGATCGACAGCGCCGAGCGCATGAAGCGACTCCCCCGGGAGTCTGGATCAGCGCTTATTGCGTCGCGGGAGCGTTCGTCGGCCTTGGCCATCGGGTCAGCTTAACGGTCGGGTTACAGTGACGAGAATGCCGTTACCGTCTTGGAACACGACGAGGTGAGGAACAGATGGCTTCGAATTCCGGCGACACCCTGTGGACTGTGGCGCGCCTGCTCGACCTCTTCGATAGCGAGGCCCAAAGCCAGGATCGCCACATCGCCCCGACGGGTATTGCCGACGCCGACGATCGCCAGGTTGTCGAGGGCACCCAGGTGCTCGCCCAAGCGATCGTGGCCGCGGCAAAGCGCTTCGAGGGCAAGTCAATTCGCTCGGTGCACAGTGTCTTTGCCCGCGCGGTACTTGTCGGACCGCCGGTGGTGCTCGATATCGACGTCGTCTCCGAAGGCCGTTCCACGGCCACAGCGATCATCACCGCCTCTCAAAACGGCAAGCGCGCGATGGCCTTCACCGTGCTCGCCGACGTCCCCACACCCGACGTGATCCGCCACCACCTGCCGCGTCCGGAGGTGGCCGGACCGGATCAAGCCAACGTCTGCGAGATGCCGATGGACGGCCGGCTGGTCAAGCTTGTCGACGTCATCGACATCAACAGCCCCGACGAGGTGGGCCCGCCCGAGGTCTACGCGTGGCTGCACTATGAGCCCATCCCGACACGCGATGATCTGGCCAAGGCCCTGATCGCTTATTTCACCGGGCATCTGGGCATCTCGACGACGATGCGCGCGCATGCCGGCATCGGCACCGCCCAGTCACACCTCACCGTTTCAACCGCGCCGATGACGGTCGCGGTGAGCTTTCACGAGCCGGTCAGCTGGAGCGGGTGGCTGCTCTACACCCACGAGAGCACGCAGGTCGGTGCCGGCATGTCCTACATCCGCGGGGCGATCCACACCCAGGAAGGTGAACTGATCGCGTCGTTCACCCAGGACGCGTTGATCCGTCCGCTGCGGGTCACCGACAACGCGATCGCGGCCGAAGCGCGGATTTAGCCTGAATCCACCGACGGGTGGTGGTGAGTAGGGTTGATCTTCGTTGGCGTCGGTCTTCCGGGTGTGGGCGTGAGGTAGTTGCTGGTCTGTCCAGCTTTTCCTGTGTGTTCCGGTCGGGCCTTTCGGCGGTTGGTCAGGTTGTCGCAGGTAGTGGTGGGCTGTGTCCGATGGTGTTGTGCCACAGTGCAAGCCAGGACCTGGACCACGGCCAGTGGGAGGGTAGGTGCAGGATCGGGCGGCGCTGGGGACGGGCCAGTCGGGCGGGAACATTGACGATGGTGCGTCGCAGTGTCGATCCGCGTGCTCGGGTGTGCCGCTCTCCGGCTAGGACACCGGCCGCGCGCAGCAGGTTGTGGGCAATCGCCGAGCACAAGATCCAGGCCGAGTTCGCGCCGAACCGGCCCGAGGGCAGATGCGCCAGCGGTCCGTCGATGAGATCGGCGAATACGGTCTCGATGATCGCGTGCTGGCGGTGGGTGATGTCGGCCTGATCGACGGGCAGGTCGGTGTTGGTGAGAAACGGGTGATACCGCCACACCGGGAACAGCGTGTCACGGAAACGGGCGTCCTTGACGCGGCGGACCACCAATCGGGCCGTGATGCGATCGGGGGTGGATGCGAAGGCGGTGTAGTCGATTTCGGCGACCTCGGCATCAGAGATCCAGGTACCGGTGTCGGGGTCTTGGACGGCGCCGGGATAACGCACTGGCGTCCACGCCGTCTCGTCGATCCCGGCGAGCGCGCGTTCGATGGCGGGATTGCGGGTCATCACCATCGAGAACCGCGCACCATGGCGCACGCAGGCGGTAATCACCGCGCGCGAGCCGTAGGCCGAATCCCCGCGCACCAGAATCTGCCCGCTGGCTCCCGCGGCGCGGGCGGTGCCGATCGCCTGGGCGACCATCCGCCCGGCCCCCTTACTGGAGTTGGCCCGCCCGGCGCGGAGCCGCATCCCGGCGATCACCGGCGCAGCACCCGCGGTGCTGATCGTGGTGGCCAGCGGGGACAGTCCCTTGCGCAGGATCTGCTTGCCGGCGATCTTGGTGTGCCCGTAGGAGGCGCCTTGTTTGGCGTGCCCGTAGACCGGGCGTAGCAGCGAGTCGATGTCGATGAACACCCGCTCATCGGCGCCGGGTAGCAACTCGACCCGCTGACACAATGCCACCAGGTGCTCGCGTAGCACCGATTCCAACTGGCGGGCGTGCCCGAAGGTGAACTCCCGCAACAACGTTCCGACCGTCGACGGTGCGTACACCCCGCCGAAGAGGGTCTTCATACCGCCCGACCGGACCACGTCGAGGTCGTCGATGCAGTCCGCGCCCGCGCACATGCCCGCCACCACGGTGGCCAGTTTCGGGGCGGGGTTCGCCGACCCGGACGTGATCCGGGGCGCCATGATGCGGACCTTCTCATCAAACAACCTGCCCAGCCCGGTCTGCTCGGCCAACGTCATGACCGGCACAAGTCCGGCGCACGACACGAGATTGTCATCGTCGAACACCGCTGACTCCGCGGCGAACCTATGCGAAACTTGCACTCGAAGTGCCTTTCCGAACTGGACCCGATTGCTGCTTGAGAACACCAATCATCCCAGTTCAGAGGGCACTTTCTTCATTCCGACACTCGGCTAACGCCACCGCCCGTCGGTGGATTCAGGTTTAGCGCCATGAGCTTGGTCGCCGGCCGCGGGCCGCTGGGTCCGGACCGGGCCGGCTGGTTCTGCCCGCCGGTGGCCGAGCCGATCGCCTACGTCGAGCCTCATCCGCGCCGCATCCAGGCGCTGCGCGACGGGCGGCTGGTCATCGACACCGAGAACGCGCTGATGGTCCACCGCGCCGGGGCGCCCTTGAGTTATGTCTTCCCGGTCGGTGAAACCGCCGATCTGCCAACCGAACCCGAAGAGCTCGCGGCAGGCTACGTGCGGGTGCCGTGGGACGCTGTCGACACTTGGCTGGAGGAGGGGCGCACCCTGGTGCACTATCCGCCCAACCCGTATCACCGGGTCGATTGCCGGCCCACCCGGCGGCGGCTGCGCGTCGAGGTCGCGGGCGATGTGCTGGTGGATACTGACGACACCACGATCGTGTTCGAGACATCCCTGGCGCCAAGGCTTTACGTTGCCGCTGAGCATGTGCGCACCGATCTGCTGCGGCGCACGGCCACGTCGAGTTACTGCAACTACAAGGGGTATGCGACCTATTGGGCGGCCGACGACGTGGAGGACCTGGCGTGGAGCTATGCAAAGCCGCTAACCGAAACCTGGCCCATCAAGGGCTATTTCAGCTTCGACCCTGAGCGGGCGGACGTCACCGCCGAGCTGCCTAACCCAGATTCCCGGTCTTGAACGTGTCGCACTGCTTGAGGTCACCGGTCTGATATCCGGTGGTGAACCACTTTTGGCGTTCGGCCGACGACCCGTGCGTCCACTGCTCGGGGTTCACCCGTCCGGTGGCCTGCTTCTGAATCCGGTCGTCACCCACCGAGGACGCCGCAGACAGCGCGTCGGCTATGTCCTTATCGGTCAACGGCTGTAGATAGGTGACATCGGTGCCGGGCTGTTTGGTGATCGCGGCGTAGTGTGCCCACACACCGGCATAGCAGTCGGCCTGCAGTTCGGTGCGGACACTGCCCCCGGTGGCACCCTGCGCGCCCTGCTGGGCCCGGCCCAGCACACCGAGCAGATCCTGCACGTGGTGACCGTACTCGTGAGCCACCACGTACTCCTGCGCCAACGGTCCACCACTGGAACCGAATTGGGTCTTGAGGACCTCGAAGAAATCGGTGTCGAAATAGGCGGTCTGGTCCACCGGGCAGTAGAACGGCCCGACATCGCTGGTCGCCGGTCCGCAGCCGGTGTTCACGCTGCCCTTGAACAACATCATCGTCGGCCGGGTGTAGCCCTTGAGTAGATCCGCCCAGACGCCGTCGACGGAATTGCCGGTGGCGACCACTCGGCATTCGACGTACTCGTTGGCGTCGGCGCCGGACTTGCACTTGCTCAGGTCGTAGCCCGAGGACTGCTCGGCGCCCGGCGGCAGGGCCGGTTGCTGATTGAGCACCTGGCTCGGGTCGACCCCGAGGAACACCGCCAGCAGCACCACCACCAGGCCGCCCAGGCCGCCGCCGATGGCAATAACCCGGCCGCTGCGACCACCGGTCGAGGTGGTGCTCGTGTCGATCTGCATACCCTCGTTGAAGGTCATGGCCACCACACTACGATTCAGTCGTGGCCGTCGTCGCGGATCCGTCGACCGTGGTTCCGACCTCTACCGGTGCCGTCCGCGGCGCCACCGAGCATGGTGTGCGCGTCTGGCGCGGCATTCCCTACGCCGAGGCACCGGTCGGGGATCGCCGATTCCGCGAACCCATCCCGCCGCGGCCGTGGCCGGGCGTGCGAGACGCCATCGAGTACGGACCCATGCCCCCGCAAGGCCGCTCGTTCGTCGGCGGTGGGCGCGATGACCCGAAGATCCGCGATGAAGCCTGCCTGACCCTCACGGTGTGGGCGCCTCCCACGGATCGGCCGTTGCCGGTCATGGTGTGGATCCCCGGCGGCGCCTTCGTCTACGGCGCCGGGCAACTCCAGCTCTACAACGGCTCACGGCTGGCAGCCAACGGCGATGTCGTGGTGGTCAACGTGACCTATCGGCTCGGTGTGTTCGGCGGCTTCGAACTCGGCGACCTCGGTGCCGGATTCGCCGACAACCTGTGTCTGCGTGATCAGATCGCAGCGCTGCAATGGGTGCGAGACAATATCGCCGCGTTCGGCGGAGACCCGCAGCGCGTGACCATTTTCGGCGAATCAGCCGGCGCGACGTCGGTGCTGGCGCTGCTGGCCAGTCCGGCCGGCGCCGGCCTGTTCGCTCGCGCGATCGCCCAGAGTCCGGCGCTGCCGCTGATCGCCGACCGCGCGACCCGAGCCCGGCGGGCCCATGAGTTCGTCGACGTCGTCGGTGCCGATCCCGCCGCGTTCCCGGTGCTGCCGCAGCGGGTGCTGCGCCGTGCGGCCGGTGAGATCCAGCGCCGCAGCGTCGCGACCAGTCCGACGCTGGCCTACGGGTTGACCTATGGCGTAGACCTGTTGCCGCGGCACCCGATTGAGGCAGCGCGAGCCGGTGAGGTCAACCGCGTTCCGCTGATCGTGGGTACCAACAGCCATGAGGCGTCGATGTTCGCCTGGGCCAAGCCGCCCATGCTGCCCACCACGCGGGAGAGCATCGACGCATATTTCGACCGGGTGGGGCCCGGTGTGCGGGACCGGGTGCTGGCCGGTTATCCCGACTACCCGCGCCGGCGCTCGCAGATCGCCGTCGGCTCCGATGTGATGTTCGGCGCGCCGACGTGGGCGTTCGCCGACGCCTACAGTGCGCATGCGACCACCCACGTCTACCGGTTCGACCACACCACCTGGACCCTGAAGATGCTGGGGCTGGGAGCCACGCACGGCAGCGAGATCGTGCACGTCCAGCACAGCTACGGCTCCTACCTCGGGCGCAAACTGCATCCGCTGGGCCGACGGGTACAGCCCGCGGTCGGTCGCCGGATGCAGCGCACCTGGCTGAGTTTCGCCACCGACGGTGGGCTCGACGACTGGCCGCGCTATGACAGCGCGCGGCGGCGCACCCGAGTCATCCAGTCCAACCGCGATGTGTCCGTCGACGACCCTGACGCGCAGCGTCGCCACGCCTGGGCCGGGCTGTACTAGTGGTAGCGCTTGTCGGTGTACCGGCGCAGGTTGGCCAGGAACCATGTGAACGAGAGGTTCATCAGCGGCCCGCCCACGACCAGGCCGATGCGGGCCGGGCCGTTCGCCTTCTGCGCCAACGTCCAGGTCAGCCGGCAGCCACCTGGTGTTTCCACCACGGTGTATTCCTCGGCGAACGCGGCGACCGCTTTGTTGGAGCAGGTGTTGAACCGAAATGCTAAGTAGCGGAACGGTTCCCAGGCCAGGAACTCCTCGTCGCCGACCAGGCCGCCGAGCATGTTGACTGTGCGGGTGGTGCCGACTCCGTAAGGCTTGGGGCTGGTCCAGGTGACCTTGGTGATGACCTTGGCCCACTGCGGCCAGGATCCGGCGTCGGCCAGCACGTCAAAAAGCTGCTCGGGTGTGATGGCGAGATCGACGCTGTTGGAGAACCGGAACGGTGCGGTCTTGATCCAGCTCAGGTCGACGCGCTCACAGGGATACATCGTGGTCATCGGGTTACCTCCGCGGGAGACCATACACCGAGGTGACGAATGTCGGGTCGGGCCTACCTCATAGACTGAGCACTCGGTTTCCTTTCGTTGTTGATCGATAACCCCAGGGAGTTTTCAGTGCTGCGCAGTCACGCCGCCGGTTCGTTGCGAGCCTCCGACGCCGGACAGACGGTCACCCTGGCCGGTTGGGTGGCCCGCCGGCGCGATCACGGCGGCGTCATCTTCATCGATCTGCGCGACTCGTCCGGGACGTCCCAGGTGGTGTTCCGCGACGCCGACGTGCTGGCTGCGGCCCACCGGCTCCGCGCCGAGTTCTGCGTCGCGGTCACCGGTGTGGTCGAGGTCCGCCCCGAGGGCAACGCCAATGCCGAGATCGCCACCGGCGAGATCGAAGTCAACGCCACGTCGCTGACCGTGCTGGGGGAGAGCGCTCCGCTGCCGTTCCAGCTCGATGAGCAGGCCGGCGAGGAAGCCCGGCTGAAGCACCGCTATCTCGACCTGCGCCGCGAGGGCGGCCCGGGTGGGGCGATCCGGTTGCGCTCCAAGGTCAATGCGGCCGCCCGCTCGGTGCTGGCCGGTCACGATTTCGTCGAAATCGAAACCCCGACGCTGACTCGCTCGACGCCGGAGGGCGCCCGCGACTTCCTGGTGCCGGCCCGGCTGCAGCCCGGCTCGTTCTACGCGCTGCCGCAAAGCCCACAGCTGTTCAAGCAGCTGTTGATGGTGGCGGGTATGGAGCGCTACTACCAGATCGCGCGGTGCTACCGCGACGAGGATTTCCGCGCCGATCGCCAGCCGGAGTTCACCCAGTTGGACATGGAGATGAGCTTCGTCGACGCCGATGACGTCATCGCGGTCTCCGAGGAAGTGCTGCGGGCCGTGTGGTCCACGATCGGCTACGACCTCCCGACGCCGATCCCGCGGATGTGTTACGACGAGGCGATGGGCCGATTCGGTAGCGACAAGCCCGATCTGCGGTTCGCCGTCGAACTCGTCGAGTGCACCGAATACTTCAGCGACACGCCGTTCCGGGTGTTCCAGGCGCCCTACGTCGGTGCCGTGGTCATGGCCGGCGGTGCGTCCCAACCGCGCCGCACGCTGGATGGCTGGCAGGAGTTCGCCAAACAGCGCGGGCACAAGGGCCTGGCGTATGTGCTGGTCGGTGCGGACGGCGAACTGAGCGGCCCGGTCGCCAAGAATCTGTCCGACACCGAACGTGCCGGGTTGGCCGCTCACGTCGGTGCCACACCGGGCGACTGTGTGTTCTTCGCCGCCGGGACCCCCAAGGGCGCCCGTGCCCTGCTCGGGGCAACGCGCATCGAGATCGCCAAGCGGCTGGACCTCATCGATCCGAACGCGTGGGCCTTCACCTGGATCGTGAAGTGGCCGCTGTTCGAACCGGCCGACGATGCGACGGTGGCCGGTGACGTCGCGGTGGGGTCAGGCAACTGGACCGCGGTGCATCACGCGTTCACCGCGCCGATGCCGGAGTCGGAGGCGACATTCGACACCGATCCGGGGTCGGCGACGGCCAACGCCTACGACATCGTCTGCAACGGGAACGAGATCGGCGGCGGCTCGATCCGTATTCATCGCCGCGACGTGCAGGAGCGGGTGTTCGCGATGATGGGCATCGATCATGAAGAAGCCCGCGCGAAGTTCGGATTCCTCTTGGACGCCTTCACCTTTGGCGCGCCGCCGCACGGTGGTATCGCCTTCGGCTGGGATCGCATCGTGGCGTTGCTGGCCGGGGTGGACTCGATCCGCGAGGTGATCGCCTTTCCGAAGTCCGGCGGTGGAGTGGACCCGCTGACCGATGCTCCGGCGCCGATCACTGGCCAGCAGCGCAAGGAATCCGGAATAGATTTCACAGCCACGCTGGACAAGCCATGAGCTCGCCCGATCTGTCGTCCCTGAACGACTTCAATAAGAACATCATCGAGGAGTTCCGGGCCAACGCCGGCATCGTCGGCGGGCCGTTCGAAGGCCGTCCGCTGCTGATCCTCCACACGACCGGTGCGAAGTCCGGCCGGGTCATCCCGCTGCTCGAGCTGACGAGGGTCTAGCGCCGGCCGGTAGCGCGGTGGCGTGACCGTCGAAACGTTGAGCCCGCAGGTTCTTTCGTTTCTCGCCCGCCCGCTCTACAGATTCTTCTCGACCGCCGCCGGTCCGTCGCCGTCACAGCCTCGGCCAGTGTGGTTCGAGGTGACCACAGCCGCCCTCGCACATCGCCTGCAGGCGCGCCGCGTAGGCCTGCGTGTAGAACGCGGGCTTGAGACCGGCCAGCGTGTCGACCGTGGTGCCGGGAACTGTCTCGGGGAAGCCCCGACCCAGCAGTGCGGTGCGGGCGATGTTGACGGCTTGGTCGCCGACCTGCGACACCGCGCCGGCGATACCACCTAGGTATAGTGAAAACAACTCAGAAAGAAAGTGACGTCCGTGACAGTGCTGCAGGGCCCCCTGGTGGACCGCGATGCCTGGTCGGCGGTCGGGAAATGCCCGATCGAGAAGACGATGGCGGTGATCGGAACCAAGTCGGCGATGCTCATCCTGCGCGAGGCCTACTACGGCACCACCCGGTTCGACGACTTTGCCCGCCGGGTGGGCATCACCAAGGCAGCCACCGCGGCCCGGCTCGCCGAACTGGTCGACGCCGGCCTGCTGACCAGGCAGCCCTACCGTGAACCGGGGCAGCGGGTCCGCGACGAATACGTGCTGACGCCGGCCGGCGCCGAGTTGATGCCGGTGGTGTGGTCGATGTTCGAGTGGGGCCGGCGCCACCTCAGCAATGACAGTAGGTTGCGGCTGACCCACCTGGAGTGCGGGGCCGATGCAACCGTCGAAATTCGTTGTGCCGAAGGTCATCTCGTGCCTCAGTCCGAACTCGGTGTGGAACTAACGCGAAAGGGCGGTGCGGCGCCTGCGTCGAGGTAGCGCCACCCTCGCCTAACATGGCGGTGTGGACTCCACGTTGGCCTACATCGACCAGGGATCGTTCCTCGGCCTGCGGGCGCTTGGCCGAGGCCCACTTGCCCAGTGTGGCTGGATCTACGAGCATCCGGTCGACCTCGACGCCCTCCGGCGGTTTCATCACAACCTCGGCTACGGCCTGCTCGGGCGCCGCGTCGAACGCTCGCCCCTGCCGTTCGGGCGCGACCGCTGGGTGAGGTGGACCGGCCCCGCCGACGTCGATATCGCGGCCACCGTCCGCCCGCGCGGCGAGGCGATGGCCTGGCTTGACGAGCAACTGCGCGTCCCGATCGACCCCGAGAGGGGGCCGTCCTGGCGCCTGGCCATGCAACCGCTGGAGACCGGCGGCGCGGTCATCGCGCTGGTGGTCTCGCACACGGTCTGTGACGGACTAGGCGTGATCCAGGCGATCGGCCAGGCCGCCAGTGGCCAGACGTGGGACCTCGGCTATCCGCAGCCCGGGGCGCGCACCCGCGCTCAGGCGCTACGTCAGGACGCCGCCGCGATCCTGCGGTCGATTCCTGATTTCGCCAACGCGGTCGTCGCCGCTGTCCGGCTGGCCCGTAGCAACCTGGGCGAGTTGTCCTCGTCGGCCGGGCGCTCAGCTCCGGCGCCCACCAGTCTCGACGGCGCTCGTTCTGTCACCGTGCCGTCCGTCGTCGCCCAGATTGACGAGGCTCAATGGAAAAATTGCATGGAAAGCCTTGGCGGAACCAGCAATTCGCTGTTCGCCGGCATCGGCGCCAAGATGGGGCAGGTCTTCGGCCGGGTCGACGACAATGGTCTGGTGCGGCTGCAGTTCCCGGTTAGTGAGCGCACCGAGGGGGATACCAGAGCCAACGCGCTGACCGGGATCACGGTGATGATCGACCCAGCCGACGTCACGGCGAGCCTGCGCGACGTGCGTGCCGAGCTGAAGCGGAATCTGGCGGCGCTCTCCGAGGCGCGGTTCGAACTTCTGGGCCCGGTGGCGCTCGCGCCGTTGGTGCCGCTCAGTCTGGCGCGCCGGCTCGAGGGAATGGCATTGGGTGCGGGTGCCCCGGTGGGCTGCTCCAACCTCGGGAAGCTGGACGCCTCGGTGAACCGGCCCGACGGCACCGACGCCGAATACCTCGTTCTGCGACAGATCGAGTCCAGGACCACCGCTGACATCCTCGATCGACTCGGCGGGACGATGTTTCTGGTGTCCGGCCAGGTCAATGGAAAAGTCTCGCTCTCGATATCGTCATGGCGGCGTGGCGGCCCGAACAGCAAAGAGGAGTTGCAAGCCACGTTCGTGCAGGTGCTCGACGAATTCGGGCTGACCGCGACCATCCAATGACTGGGGTCCTGTGACGGCCGCCGGAACTTTTCCTGACCCATGAGGCTGATCACACGGGTTATGCTGACGAGATCCGTTAGTCCTACTATGTAGCGGTGCTAAATGCAGCCGCGGTGAATCGACAGGCTGAACTGCAAGGCCGAAAGGGGGGCAGGTCATGACCACGGAGAGCCAGACTTACCCCTCCTCGGGTGCGTCGACGGACAACGACGCCCAGGCCGGCCCGGACCAGCAGCAGGCCAAACCCTCTGGCCACGGCACCAAACGGCGGGGTGGACCGCTGAAGCTGCTGCGCACGGTCTGGCTGCCGATCGTGATCCTTCTCGTCGTTGCGGTCGCCGCGTTCGGCGTGTATCGGCTGCACGGTGTGTTCGGCAAAACCGAGCTGACCCGCCCGGGTAGTGGGCTGGCCAACGACACCAAGCCGTTCAACCCCAAGACCGTCGTGTACGAGATCTACGGTCCGCCGGGAGCCGTCGCGACCATCAACTATCTCGACCTGGACGCCCAGCCGCAGATAGCGCGGGACGTCACCCTTCCGTGGTCTTTGACCTTGACGACCACCGCGCCGGCGGCCTCGGCCAATATCGTCGCCCAGGGCGACACTGACAGCATCGGCTGCCGGATCACCGTGAATGGCGAAGTCAAGGACGAAAAGACCTCGACCGGGGTGAACGCCCAGACCTTCTGCCTGGTCAAGTCCGCATGATCACTCTGAACAAGGGCGATAAGCCCCAGGCCGACGAGCACGGCAAGCGCCCGCACATCGCGCAGTGGGTGCGTTGGCTGTCCGTGCCGATCATCCTGGGCTGGCTGGCCCTCACCGTCATCACCAACATCGTGGTGCCCCAGGTCGAGGTGGTCGGTCAGCAGCAGTCGGTGCCGATGGCGGCGACCGACGCGCCCTCGTCGATCGCGATGAGCACGATCGGCACGACGTTCCAGGAGTTCAAATCGAACACCTCGGTGATGGTCGTGCTCGAGGCCGATCAGCCCCTGGGTGACGCCGCACACCAGTACTACAACGAGATCGTCAAGAAGCTCGAAGCCGACAAGAAGCATGTCGAGCACATTCAGGACTTCTGGAGCGACCCGCTGACCGCCGCCGGGGCGCAGAGCGCCGACGGCAAATCCTCCTATGTGCAGGCCTATCTGGCTGGCAACATGGGCGAGGGCCTGGCCAATGAGTCGGTCGAAGCCGTCAAGCAGATCGTCGAAAGCATGCCGCCGCCACCGGGGATCAAGGCCTACGTCGCCGGATCCTCGGCACTGATCAACGACACCCACATCGCCGGTGACCGCAGCCTGAAAATGATTACCGGCCTGACCTTCGGCGTCATCACCGTGATGCTGCTGTTCGTCTATCGCTCGATCGGCACCGTGCTGATCGCGTTGTTCATGGTGTTCCTCGAACTGGCGGCCGCTCGCGGTGTGGTGGCCTTCCTCGGCTATCACCACCTGATCGGGCTGTCGACGTTCGCGGTCAACCTGCTCGTCATGGTCGCGATCGCGGCCGGCACCGACTATGTGATCTTCCTGTTCGGCCGCTATCAGGAGGCCCGAAGTAAGGGCGCCGACAAAGAGGCGGCCTATTACGAGATGTATCACGGCACCGGCCATGTGATCGTCGGGTCCGGTATGACGATCGCCGGTTCGATGTTCTGTCTGCACTTCACCCGAAGTCCGATGTTCAGTTCGATGGGCATCCCCTTGTTCGTCGGCATGGTGGTGGTGGTGGCTGCCGCGATGACGCTCGGCCCCGCCGTCGTCACCGTCGCCAGCCGGTTCGGAATGCTGGAGCCCAAACGGGCCTCGCGCGAACGGTTCTGGCGCCGTATCGGTACTGCCGTCGTGCGCTGGCCCGGTCCGATCCTGGTCGCGACGACGTTCGTCTGCTTGATCGGGCTGCTCGCGCTGCCCGGCTATCGCACCGACTACAACGACCGGCACTATCTGCCGGCGGACATCCCGGCCAGCGAAGGGTTCGCCGCCGCGGAGCGGCACTTCCCGGAGGCCCGGCTCAGCCCCGAGTTGTTGATGCTGCAGAGCGATCACGACCTGCGTAATTCGGCGGACTTCCTGGTGATCGACCGGGTGGCCAAGGCCATCTTCCACACCCCGGGTATCGGTCGAGTGCAGACCATCACGCGGCCGCTCGGCAGCCCGATCGAGCACAGCTCGATTCCGTTCCTGCTGGGCATGCAGGGCACCACGCAGACGCTGAACCAGTCCTACATGCAGGACCGCATGAAGGACATGCTCAAAATGGGCGACGACATGAACGTGTCGATCGCGACCATGACGCAGATGTACGACCTACTGGGTCAGCTCAACGCCGTGACCCACAGCATGGTCACCAAGATGGACGTGACACTGGCCGACATCCAGTCGCTGCGCGACAATATCGCCAATTTCGACGACTTCTTCCGGCCGATCCGCAACTACCTGTACTGGGAACCGCACTGCTACGACATCCCGATGTGCTGGTCGGTCCGGTCGGTCTTCGACACCCTCGACGGCATCGACACGATGACCGACGACTTCCAGACCCTGGTGCCCGACCTGCACAAGCTGGACCTGCTCACCGCTCAGATGCGCACGCTGATGCCGCCGATGATCGACACCATGCGGTCGATGCGGACCATGCAGTTGACGATGCAGAGCACACAGTCCGGCCAGCAGGATCAGATCGCGGCCATGCAGGACAATCAGAGCGCGATGGGCAAGGCGTTCGACGAGGCCAAGAACGACGACTCGTTCTATCTGCCGCCGGAGGCCTTCGACAATCCGGACTTCAAGCGCGGTATGAAGATGTTCTTGTCGCCGGACGGAAAAGCGGTGCGGTTCATCATCTCTCATGAGGGTGATCCGATGTCGCCGGAAGGTCTCACCCATATCGACCCGATCAAGAACGCGGCGTTCGAGGCGATCAAGGGCACTCCGCTGGAAGGGTCCAAGATCTACCTCGCCGGCACCGCGGCCAGCTACAAGGACATGCAGGACAGCGCCGACTACGACATCCTGATCGCCGGTGTGGCCGCCCTCTGCCTGATCTTCGTCATCATGCTGATCATCACCCGGGCCGTGGTGGCCTCTGCGGTGATCGTGGGCACGGTCGTGCTGTCACTGGGCACCTCATTCGGGCTGTCGGTACTGATCTGGCAAGACCTGATCGGCCGGCCGCTGCACTGGATGGTGCTGATCATGGCCGTCATCATCCTGTTGGCGGTGGGTTCGGACTACAACCTGCTGCTGGTCGCTCGACTCAAGGAGGAGATCCCGGCCGGGTTGCGCACCGGCATCATCCGGGCGATGGGGGGCAGCGGCTCGGTGGTCACCTCAGCGGGACTGGTGTTCGCGGTGACCATGGCGGCCATGGCATTCAGTGAACTGACGATCTTGGCGCAGGTCGGTACGACCATCGGTATGGGTCTGCTGGTCGACACCTTGGTGATCCGGTCGTTCATGACACCGTCGATCGCCGCGCTGATGGGGCGTTGGTTCTGGTGGCCGCAGCGGGTGCGCCCGCGTCCGGTGCCGAGCAAGTGGCCGAGGCCGGCTGCGGCGAACACCGAGCCGATCGCGGTCGAATCTCAGTCCTAGTGAACCGTTTTCGTATCGTCCATGGCGTTGTGCGCGCCGTCGATGCAGCCTCGCTGGTAGCTGGAACTCTTGGTGGCGGCTTGTCCGGCGCAGTAGGTCGAGATCGACTCCTCGTGGGCCTTGTAGCCGCCCGCGTCGACCCAGCGCTGCCCATCGGCGTAGCCGCTCCAGAAGGCGGCGTCCTTGCGGTCTGAGGTCAGCATGAAGATCACGCCGAGGAGCGCGAACACTGCGATCACGAGTGCGGCTTTGACCCAGCGCTTGGTCAGCCAGGGCCACAACGGGGCAGGTATCCAACGCGGCTTGGGCCGATCCACACCGACGATTCTCGCACCAGTGCAAGGAAGTACTGCGTACGCGTGCCGAAGCGCCGGGCATCGATGTAACACGCTAGCGTCTAGCCCCTGTGGAGTGGATGACGACGCTCGAGAAGTTGAAGGACCGCATGTCTCGTCGCGGGATCGTGATGACGATCTTGACCCTCGCGGTCCTCGGTCTGGTGATCGCGACGCTGCGGTATACGCCGACCCCTCCTGACGACATGCCGCGATCACCCGTGCAGACGAATTCGCGGGTCCCCGTGGTCGAGCCATCGCCCGCCCCCTGGCTGAACGCTCCGCCGTCGGCTACTAGCGCTGCGCCTTCTACAAGCGCTGGGCCTTCTACTACCGTCGCGCCTCCACCTCCTGCTGCGCCGCCGCCGGTGCAAAACACGATAACCACGCCGACGTACATCCCGACCCCGACGTACAGCCCCACACCGACAGCCACTTCGAGCACGACGCCCACCTCCACGGCGACGACTGGTCCTAGCGAGCAGCCCGCCTTCCCCATCCGGCCCACCCACGCGCCCTCTGACCTACTTCCCAACGGTGGAAGGCGTAGTTAAGAAGATCACCCCTCGACCGCGCGTCATGCACGCGTGCGCGCGTTGTGATGGGATTAGCGGCCTATGGGTATCAAAGTGGCGCTGGAGCACCGCACCAGCTACACCTTCGACCGCTTGGTGGAGGTGCACCCGCACGTCGTCCGGCTGCGTCCGGCGCCGCACTCCCGCACGCCGATCGAGGCGTACTCGCTGGAGGTCGAGCCTGCCGACCACTTCGTCAACTGGCAGCAGGATGCGTTCGGTAACTTCCTGGCCCGGCTGGTCTTTCCGACTCGCACCCGGCACCTGAGCATCAAGGTCGGCCTGATCGCTGATCTCAAAGTGATCAACCCGTTCGACTTCTTCATCGAGGACTACGCCGAGACGTTCCCGTTCACCTATCCCAAGGCGCTCAAGGATGACCTCGAGCCGTACCTGCGGCCCGTCGACGAGGCTGAGGAAGGGTCGGGCCCGGGGGAGTTGGTTCAGTCCTGGGTGCGCAATTTCGTGGTCAAGCCCGGAACCCGGACCATCGACTTCCTGGTGGCGCTCAACCGCGCGGTCAATGGCGACGTCGGCTACAGCGTCCGGATGGAACCCGGCGTGCAGGCCCCAGATCTCACGTTGCAGACCGGGATCGGCTCGTGCCGCGATTCGGCATGGCTACTGGTGTCCATCCTGCGTGAGCTCGGCCTGGCTGCCCGGTTCGTATCCGGCTACCTGGTGCAGCTGTCCTCTGATGTCGAGGCCCTCGACGGCCCGTCCGGGCCGGCTGCCGATTTCACCGATCTGCACGCGTGGGCTGAGGTGTACGTTCCCGGCGCCGGCTGGATCGGGCTCGATGCCACCTCGGGACTGTTCGCCGGGGAAGGACATATCCCGCTGGCGGCCACCCCGCACCCGTCGTCGGCCGCGCCGATCACCGGCGCCACCGGGGTGGCCGAGGCCACCCTGGATTTCGCCAACATCGTCACCCGGGTGCACGAGGACCCGCGTGTCACGCTGCCCTACACCGAGGCGGCGTGGGCGGCCATCAACGCGCTCGGCACGCGTATCGACCAGCGGCTGGCCGACGGAGACGTCCGGTTGACGATCGGTGGCGAGCCGACCTTCGTCTCGGTGGACAACCGGGTCGACGAGGAATGGATCACCGCCGCCGACGGACCGGATAAGCGGGAACGGGCCTCGGTGCTGGCCGCGCGCCTCAAGACGGTGTGGGCGCCCGGTGGTCTGGTGCAGCGCAACCAGGGCAAGTGGTACCCCGGAGAACCGTTGCCGCGCTGGCAGATCGGAATCCACTGGCGTCGGGACGGACAGCCGCTGTGGAACGATCCCGCGCTGCTGGCCGACCCGTGGGGCGCCGAATATGACGAGGTGGAACCCGACGCCGCCCGGCAGGTGCTGGCGTCGATCGCCGAGGGGCTCGGGCTGCCGGCCGGCCAGGTGCGGCCAGCCTACGAGGACGCGCTGGGCCGGCTGGCCCGGGCGGTCCGGCTGCCCTCTGGTGATCCGGTCGAGTCCGATGCGGATCTGGAGACCGACACCCCGGCGGCACGCGCGGCACTGCTGGCCCGCCTGGAGGAGTCGGTGGACGCCCCGGCGGCCTACCTGCTGCCCGTGCACCGTCGCGAGGACGACGCCGGCTGGGCCAGTGCCGACTGGCGGCTGCGACGCGGCCGCGTCGTGCTACTGGAAGGTGACTCACCGGCCGGGCTGCGGTTGCCGCTGGGGTCGATCAGCTGGCAGCCGCCACGGCCCTCGCTGCCCGCCGACCCGATCGCCAGCGGGCGCCGGCGGCTGCCGGTGGAGCGCGAGACCGCCGATGCCGCCGCCGCGGCGATCGAGGACGCCGCCGACGCCCCCACCACCGCGATGGTGGCCGAGGTGCGCGATGGCCTGCTTTACATCTTCCTGCCGCCCACCGAAGAGCTGGAATACTTCGTCGACCTCATCGGCCGGGTGGAGTCCGCCGCGGCCACGGTCGGTTGCGCGGTGGTAATCGAGGGTTACGGGCCGCCGTCGGACGGGCGGCTGGAATCCATGTCGGTCACACCGGACCCCGGCGTCATCGAGGTCAACGTGGCGCCCACCTCGAGTTTCGCTGAGCAGCGGGACCAGCTGGCGACCCTTTACCGGGAAGCCCGGCTGGCTCGACTGTCTACAGAGCAATTTGACATAGACGGAACCCACGGCGGCACCGGCGGCGGCAACCACATCACGCTGGGCGGTATCACCCCGGCCGACTCACCGCTATTGCGCCGGCCAGACCTGCTGGTGTCGCTGTTGACCTACTGGCAGCGTCATCCCGCACTGTCCTACCTGTTCGCCGGCCGCTTCATCGGCACCACATCGCAGGCCCCCCGGGTCGACGAGGGCCGTAGCGAGGCGTTGTACGAACTCGAGATCGCGTTCGCCGAGATCGCCCGGCTGAGCTCAGGGGAGGACAATCCGCTCGGACATGGTCGCTCCGCAAGCTTTGCTCCGTGGGTCACCGATCGGGCGCTGCGCCACCTGCTCACCGATATCACCGGCAACACCCACCGTGCGGAGTTCTGCATCGACAAGCTTTACAGCCCCGACAGTGCCCGCGGCCGGTTGGGCCTGCTGGAACTGCGCGGTTTCGAGATGCCCCCGCATTACCAGATGGCGATGGTGCAGTCGCTGCTGGTGCGCGCGCTGGTGGCCCGGTTCTGGGAGCAACCGCTGCGAGCTCCGCTGATCCGGCACGGGCTCAACCTGCACGGCCGATACCTGTTGCCGCACTACATCATTCACGATATCGCCGATGTGTGCGCCGATTTGCGTTCCCATGGCGTCAACTTCGACACCAGCTGGCTGGACCCGTTCACCGAGTTCCGGTTCCCGCGGATCGGCACCGCGGTGTTTGACCATGTGGAGATCGAACTGCGCGGCGCCATCGAGCCGTGGAACACCCTCGGCGAGGAATCCACCGGCACCGGCACGGCGCGTTACGTCGACTCCTCGGTGGAGCGGATTCAGGTCCGCACCATCGGCGCCGACCGGCAGCGCCACGTGTTGACCTGCAACGGATACCCGGTCCCGATGCTGGCCACTGACAACCCCGATGTTCAGGTCGGCGGAGTCCGCTACCGCGCATGGCAGCCGCCGAGCGCGCTGCACCCCACGATCACTGTCGATGGCCCGCTGCGCTTCGAGTTGGTGGACACCGGCACCGGCACCTCCCGCGGCGGCTGCACGTATCACGTCTCCCATCCCGGCGGCCGGTCCTACGACAGCCCGCCGGTCAATGCCGTCGAGGCCGAATCACGGCGCGGCAGGCGCTTCGAGGCCACCGGGTTCACACCGGGCAAGGTCGACGTGGCCGACATCCGGGAGAAGCAGGCCCGGCAATCGACCGACGTCGGCGCCGCGGGAATCCTCGACCTGCGTCGGGTGCGCACCGTGCTGCAGAGCTGATGGATAAGGCCGACCCCGAATGTGGCCGGGGCAGGCCATTCTCGTAGGTTTGCAGGAATACTTCAGTCAGGAGGTGGGCCGTGTCGCTGTCGGCCGCCGGTTCTGGCTTGACCCGCCCCAGCCCTGACCCCGACCGGTTGCTGGCGGGATATGGTGCCGCCCGCGCTCAGGACACGCTCTTCGACCTGCGTGCCGGGGCGGGCGCATTCGGCGGCACCGGCTACGACGAGTTCGTCGACGCCACCGGCGCCGTCCGGCCGTCATGGCAGGAGCTCGGTGATCTCATCGGCGGGCGAGGTCGCGCGGGACTGGACCGGTTACGCCGGGTGGTGCGCGGGCTCGTCGACAACGATGGCATCACCTACATCGAAGTGGATCACGAAGGGGAGGCCGTCACCAATGGCCAGGGCATCGCGTTGCCCGGCCCGTGGCATCTGGATGGCCTGCCGCTGCTGCTGAGTGCCTCGGACTGGGAGACGCTGGAAGCCGGTGTGGTGCAACGGTCCCGCATCCTGGACGGGGTACTGACCGATTTGTACGGCGAGCGCCGGGCGATCACCAGCGGAATTCTGCCGCCGCAGCTGCTGTTCGGCCACCCCGGCTATATCCGGGCCGCGCGCGGTATCGAGAATCCGGGCCGCCATCAGCTATTCATGCTCGGCTGCGATATCAGCCGCAACGCGGATGCGCGGTTCGTGGTCAACGCAGACTGGGCGCAGGCGCCGTCGGGTGCCGGGTATGCGCTGGCCGATCGCCGGGTGGTGGCCCATGCGGTGCCCGACGTCTACGAGCGCATCGGCCCGCGGCCGGCGTCGCCGTTCGCCCAGGCGCTGCGGCTGGCGCTCATCGAGGCCGCGCCCGAGGCCGCCGAGGATCCGGTGGTCGTGATCCTGAGCCCCGGTATCCACTCCGAAACCGCATTCGATCAGGCCTATCTGGCATCGGCGCTGGGCTTCCCGCTGGTGGAGAGCGCAGATCTGGTGGTGCGCGACGGCAAGCTGTGGATGCGTTCGCTGGGCACGCTCAAGCGGGTGGACGTGGTGCTGCGCCGCGTCGACGCCGACTACGCCGACCCGCTCGACCTGCGGCCCGACTCGCGCCTTGGTGTGGTCGGCCTGGTCGAGATGCAGCGTCGCGGTGCGGTGACGGTGGTCAACACACTTGGCGCTGGAATTCTGGAAAGCCCTGGGCTGCAACGCTTTCTGCCTCAGTTGGCCGATCGTCTACTGGGGGAGAAGCCGCTGCTGGACACCCCGCAGCTGTACTGGGGTGGGTTCGAGCGGGAGCGTTCACACCTGCTGGCACGGCTGAGCTCACTGCTGATCAAGTCGACGGTCGGCGGCGACACCATCGTGGGTCCGGCCTTGTCATCGGCAGAGCGCAGTGAGCTGGCCGCCCGGATCGAGGCGAACCCCGGGGAGTGGGTCGGCCAGGAGCTGCCGCAGTTCTCCTCCGCGCCCACCGACCACTATTCGGGCGGGTTGTCGGCGGCCAGCGTAGGTCTGCGGTTGTTCACGGTGTCGCAGCGCGGCGGGTATGCGCCGATGATCGGCGGGCTCGGCTACGTGCTGGCGTCCGGCAATGCTGCGTACAAGCTGAAAAGCGTTGCAGCAAAAGATATTTGGGTGCGCCCACCCGCCAGGGCGATGACCGACACGCTCACCGTGCCGCCAGTGGAGCTGCCCAGCGGCACCCGATTCATCAGCTCGCCACGGGTGCTGTCGGACCTGTTCTGGATGGGCCGCTATGGCGAACGGACCGAGAACCTGGCCCGCCTGTTGATCGTGACCCGCGAGCGTTATCACGAGTACCGCTACCGCCAGGACATGGCGGGCAGTGAGTGCGTGCCGGTTCTGCTGGCGGCGCTGGGTGCGCTGACCGGGACTGACACCGAGGCGACTGGGAGCTACGCCGATGCGGTGGCCAGCGCCCAGCGCACGCTGTGGTCGCTTACGGTCGATCGGCGGCGCGCGGGATCGCTGGCCCAATCCGTCGAGCGGCTGGCCCTGGCCGCCCGGTCGGTACGCGACCAGATGTCCAACGACACCTGGATGGTGCTCGGCGGCGTCGAACGTGCGCTGGCCGAGCCGGCGGCCGCACCGCCCAGCCCGCAACGCGGTGCCCTGGTCGCCGACGATACGCAGCTGGCCACGGCACAGCAGCAGACGCTGGCCGGCATGCTGGCGCTGTCGGGGGTGGCCGCCGAGTCGATGGTGCACGATGCCGGCTGGACTCTGATGGACATCGGCAAGCGCATCGAGCGCGGGCTGGCCTTGTCGGCGCTGCTGCGCGCCACGCTGACCATCGAGCGCGGCGCGGGAGCCGAACAGACCATCACCGAGTCCGCTCTGGTGGTGTGTGAGTCCTCGGTGATCTACCGCAGGCGCAACCTGGGCAAGGTTAGTGTGGCGGCTGTGGCCGACCTCGTGCTGTTCGACGGGGAGAACCCAAGATCGCTGGTCTACCAGTTGGAACGGCTGCGTTCGAATTTGCGTGCGCTGCCCGGCGCGTCGGGCTCGTCGCGACCGGAGCGGCTGGTCGACGAGGTCAGCACGCGGCTGCGCCGGCTGAATCCGGCGGACCTCGAGGTGGTCGACGCCGAAGGTCGCCGCGCCGAACTCGACAAGCTGCTGGACTGGATACACAACGCGCTGCGCGATCTCTCCGATGTCATCACCCGCGCCCAGCTGTCGCTGCCCGGTGACATGCAGCCACTGTGGGGACCCGATCAGCGCCGGGTCATGCCATGAGTTCGACCGGCACCAGGGCGTACCGCGTCACCCATCGCACGGAGTACAGCTACTCCGACGTGGTGACCAGTTCCTACGGCCGCGGGCACCTCACCCCGCGCGATACGGTCGGGCAACGGTGCCTGTCCTATGAACTCGATATCGATCCGGTGCCCGCCGATCGCTCCACCAGCCGCGATGTGTACGGCAACATCAGCTCCTACTTCCACATCACCGAACGCCACGACGCCCTGACCGTGACCAGCCGCTCCGTCGTGGAAGTCGATCCGCCGCCCGCCGAGCTCTACCAGGCGGGCTGGGCGCTGGCGCCGTGGGAAGCGATTCGCCCGGTCGGCCACAACGGGGCCCTGGCTTCGGAATTCACCCTCGATCTTCGTCCACCCGAAATCACCGACGCAGTAAGGGACTTCGCCGCACCGAGTTTCACCCCGGGCCGACCACTGGTCGAAGTCCTCCGCGACCTCAATGCCCGGATCTTTTCCGACTTCACCTACAAATCCGGGTCTACCACGGTGTCCACACTGGTGAGCGAGGTTTTGCACGCCCGGGAAGGGGTATGTCAAGACTTCGCTCGGCTGGCTATCGCCTGCCTGCGCGCCAACGGATTGGCGGCGAGCTACGTGTCGGGATACCTCGCCACCGACCCGCCGCCGGGAAAGGAACGGATGTACGGCGTGGATGCCACCCATGCCTGGGCCGCGGTGTGGACTCCGCAAAACGAATGGCTCGGGCTTGATCCCACCAACGACAACTTGGTCGACGAGCGTTACATCACCGTGGGCTGGGGTCGCGACTACGCCGATATCCCGCCGCTGCGCGGCATCATCTACACCGATTCCGAGCGGAGCGCCATCGACGTCTCGGTCGACGTCGCACCCTACGACGAGGGCGTGCTACATGCGTGACTTCATCTGCCCCAACTGCGGCCAGCATCTGGCCTTCGAGAACTCGGTCTGTCTGTCCTGCGGAAGCAGGCTCGGATTCTCTTTGGACGACATGGCGTTTCTGGTGATCGCCTCTGGCGAGGGCAGCGAGCATGGTGGGTCCGTCGACGCTGCCGACTACCAGTTGTGTGCAAATCTCTATCTGGCCGAATGTAATTGGCTGGTCAAGGTGGAGCCGGTCCGCCAGCTGTGCACGTCGTGCCGGCTCACCCGCACCCGGCCCGATGACGACGACACCACCGCGATGTCGGCGTTCGCCCTGGCCGAGCAGGCCAAGCGGCGCCTGATCGCCGAGCTGCACGAGCTCAAGCTGCCGATCGTCGGCCGCGACGAGGATCCGACGTACGGGCTGACCTTCGATTTGTTGTCCAGCGCGAAGGAGAAGGTGTTCACCGGCCACGACAACGGCGTGATCACCCTGGATCTCGCCGAGGGCGATGATGTGCGCCGTGAGCAGCTGCGCACGTCTATGGACGAGCCGTATCGCACCCTGCTGGGCCATTTCCGCCACGAGATCGGCCACTACTACTTCTATCGGCTGGTCGGTACCGCGCCGACGCATCTGCAGCGGTTCACCGAACTGTTCGGCGATCCCGACGCCGACTACCAGGCGGCGCTGGACCGTCACTACAACGAGGGCCCGCCCGCCGGCTGGAAGAAGAACTACGTCTCGTCCTACGCCACCATGCATCCCGCCGAAGACTGGGCCGAGACGTTCGCGCACTACCTGCACATCCGGGACACCCTGGACACCGCCGCGGCCTTCGGGCTGGCCTCGGCTAACGCGACCTACGAGCGAAGAGTGTTGGGGCCCAGTGGGTTCGACAACATGATCGAGATGTGGTTGCCGTTGTCCTGGTCGCTGAACATGGTGAACCGGTCGATGGGCAAGGACGATCTCTACCCGTTCGTGCTGCCGGTGCCCGTCCTGGAGAAGATGCGCTTCATCCACGCCGTCATCGACGAGGTCACCTCGTCGTCGGCCAGCGTCCCGCAGCAGAGCTGAGCTGAGCGGGGTGCTCTGACGCGCCCAGGCCCAGCGTTGTCTTCAGGCTGGGCGGACGGCATCGACATCGCGTTCCGAGACCGCGACCCTTCAAAAATGATGTCGGATAGAGCATTTCCTGCATCCCGGGCCCACCTCGCGGCCCCTGCGATCGCGCCGGCACGGTGGATCGCCTCGCAGACGATGCGACGGTGCGGGCTTTGCTCGCTGACTGGGAGCTCACCAGTCAGCGCTTTCTGGCTGAGTTCCGCGCCGAAATCGGTTCGCGTCTGGGCGATCCCGTCTTAGCAGATCTTGTTGCGCGCCTGTCGGATGTCAGCCCCGCATTCCGGGCCGGGTGGCAACGCCACAGTATTGAGGGGTTCGAGTCGCGCGAGCGGCTCTTTCACCACCCGGAGATCGGCACAGTCCGGCCGACTGACGCGCGGAGGTCACGTCTGCGAGCGCCCCCCGAGAATGCCGTGCATCAGCGCTTGCCGCAGGGCCAGTTCGCGGGGATCGCTGTACAAGTGGAATCCGAGTTTGTTCATCACGTAGGCGAATCCGATCCCGGTGTCGGGATCGGCGAACCCGAATGAACCGCCGAAGCCCGGTGTGCCGAAAGCCTTGTCGGTGGACCCGAAGCGGAACTGCGGCAATGGTTTTGAGAAGCCCAGTGCGAAGTTGGTGGTGACGTTGAGCACCCTGTCCCGCAGGCCCCCGCTGGGCGGGACGGCCGGCGCGGCCAGTGCCGACACGACATCGGCACTCAGGCCGATCTGGTCGCCGCCGGTCGCGGCGGTGCCGTAGTACTTGGCCACCGATCTCGCTGTGCCGATTCCGTTGCTCGACGGTATCTCGACCGCCCGGACGTCATCGCGGTTGTAGGCACCTTCCCAGGGGTTGACATCGGCGGGCAGACCAGTGCTGCGAGCAGCAAGGCCGACGGGATTGAGCGCGGCCATCGCGAAACCGGCCGGCATCTCTTTCAGGTGAAGCAGGCATTCGGCCCGCTTCCACTGATACAGGGTCGCAACGCGATTGCGATCGATGTCGGCCGGCAGCCCGATGTGCAGGTCCAGACCGAGCGGCGCGGCGATCTCCTCGGCCAGGAACCGGCCCACCGTACGGCCCGCCGGGTCGGTGCGGCGAATCAGCTCGGATTGATACCAGCCCAACGTGATTGCGTGATAGCCGTGCCGGGCGCCGACGGGCCAGGCCGGAGCCTGTGCCGCCAGGATGGAGGCCAACCGCTCGGGATCGGCGACATCGCGAAGGGTCGGCTTGGGGGTGAGGGCCGGTAGGCCGGCCTGGTGTGCGAGCAGTTGGCGGACCGTGACGTCGCCCTTGCCGGCGTGGGCGAATTCCGGCCAGTAGTCAGCGACTTTCGCGTCGTAGCACAGCATGCCCCGGGACACCGCGACCGCGAACGTCAGCGCCGTGACGCCCTTCGTGGTCGAGAACATGTTGACCATGGTGTCGGGCTGCCACGGCGCCTTCGTCAGCCCGTTGCGGTAGCCGCCCCACAGGTCGACGACCTTGACCCCATCCCGATAGACGGCCACGGCGGCGCCGACTTCCGCGCCGGCGGCCAGGTTCGCCCGGAACGCATCGGCGACTCTGCCGTAACCTTCGGCGACGTCGCCGCCCATCAAGTCCGGCGGCACTGCAACTTTGAGCACTATTGAGCCCTTCGGTGTTCACCAGGAGGATATGCCGGCGCGCCGCGCGCCACGGCCACATTCGGCGTGACGGCCAATACGATCGCCGGGTGGCTGATCGCTATGGCGCCGATGTGCTGGCCAACAATCCGCACGACTCCCGCAAGTCCCGCTCGACGGAACAGGCCGTGGAGTTGGGAATGGTCGTCGAGGACCCGCAGTCGGGGTTCGTCGGCGCGGTCGTGGGTGTCGAAGGCTCCCGGGTCGAACTGGAGGACCGCAGGGGACGGCGGCGGGTGTTCCCGCTCGGCCCGGGCTTTTTGTTCGAGGGCAAGCCGGTGATCCTGACGCCGCTGCGGCGGTCGGCACCCGCCGCAGCGCAGCGCACCAAATCAGGTTCGGTGAAGGTGGCCGACACCCGCGCCAAGGTCGCGCTGGCCAGCCGTATCTACGTCGAGGGCCGTCACGACGCCGAACTCGTCGAGCAGGTATGGGGTGAGGACCTCCGGGTCGAGGGCGTCGTCGTGGAATACCTCGGCGGCGTCGACGACCTGGCCGGCATCGTCGCGTCGTTCCAGCCCGCACCGGGCCGCCGGCTCGGGGTGCTGGTCGATCACCTGGTGGCCGGATCGAAGGAGGCCCGGATCGCCGAGACGGTCCGGCGCGCGCCGGGCGGGGAGCACACCCTGGTCGTCGGGCATCCCTACGTCGACATCTGGCAGGCCGTCAAGCCGGAGCGGGTGGGCCTGACGGCGTGGCCGTCGGTACCGCGCAGTGTCGAGTGGAAACACGGGATCTGCGACGCGCTGGGCTGGCCGCACCGAGATCAGGCCGATATCGCCAGGGCCTGGCAGCGCATCCGCTCCTCGGTTCGGGACTGGACCGATCTGGAGCCGCAGCTGATCGGCCGGGTCGAGGAACTCATCGATTTCGTCACTCAGCCGGCCTGAGGTGGGCGTGCGCGTGTGACGGATATCGCAGGCGGCATTCGGCAAACTTCGGTGTACAGTCGTTCACTGTACGAACTTTACCGCCGACTGCAGTCTGGCTGTCGTTACCCGATGCCGGCCGACGCGATACGACTTGATCCGGAGCTGCACCGCCATGACGTTCTCCCTCGAAGTGTCAGAAGAAGTCGCCACTGTCCGGGATTGGGTGCACCAGTTCGCCGCCGAGATCGTGCGACCCGCGGCCGCCGAATGGGATGAGCGCGAGGAAACCCCTTGGCCGCTGATCCAGGAGGCTGCCAAGGTCGGTCTCTACACCCCCGAGCTGTTCGGCGAGATGTCCGTCGAGCCGTCCGGCATCGGCATGTTGACGGTGTTCGAGGAAATGTTCTGGGGCGACGCCGGTATCGGGCTGTCGATCCTCGGTACCGGACTGGCCGCGGCCGCGCTGGCCGCTAACGGCACGCCCGAGCAGATCGGGGAGTGGCTGCCCGCGATGTTCGGTACCCCGGGCGATCCGCTGCTGGCCGCGTTCTGTTCCTCAGAGCCCGGTGCCGGCTCGGACGTCGGCTCGGTGCGCACCCGAGCCCGCTACGAGCAAGCCACCGACGAGTGGGTGCTCAACGGCACCAAGACCTGGGCCACCAACGGCGGTATCGCCAACGTGCACATCGTGGTCGCGTCGGTCGACCCCGAACTGGGCACCCGCGGTCAGGCCACCTTCATCATTCCGCCGAACACGCCCGGGTTCTCCCAGGGGCAGAAGTTCAACAAGCACGGCATCCGGGCCTCGCACACCGCGGAGGTGGTGCTGGACAACGTGCGGATACCGGGCAACCTGATCCTGGGCGGTATGGAGCGCTTCGAGCAGCGGATCGCCCGCGCGCGGGAAGGGCAGCGGACATCCGGCCAGGCGGCGATGGCGACCTTCGAGCGCACCCGGCCCGTCGTCGGCGCCATGGCGCTGGGTGTGGCTCGGGCGGCCTACGAGTACGCCCTCGAATATGCCTGCGAGCGTGAGCAATTCGGCCGCAAGATCGGCGACTTCCAGGCGATCGGATTCAAGCTTGCCGATATGAAGAGCCGTATCGACGCCTCCCGGCTGCTGGTCTGGCGGGCCGGCTGGATGCAGCGCAACAACAAGCCGTTCTCCTCGGCCGAGGGTTCGATGGCCAAGCTGCACGCCAGCGAGACGGCGGTGTACGTCACCGACGAGGCCATCCAGGTCCTCGGCGGCAATGGTTACACCCGCGACTACCCGGTGGAGCGGATGCACCGCGACGCCAAGATCTTCACGATCTTCGAGGGCACCAGCGAAATTCAGCGGCTGGTGATCGCCCGCCGGCTCACCGGTCTGCCGCTGCGCTGACGTCGAGTCGACCGATGCCGCCGAGGTACCGGGCGGAGGAGGAGTGAGACAATCGGCTCTAGCCTAGGCCGGTGCCGGGGCGATGTCCCCGTCCGGGTCGCCCATCCGGCCCATCGGGTTGGCAGCGTCGGCGATCGCCGCAATCTCGGGATGCTGTGCGGTAACCGCAAGGAAGGCTTGGCTTTTCGCGGCCGAGCCGATGTGGGCGTTGACGCCGTTGAGCCGGCTCGCCGTCGACCTGGCTGCGGTCACCCGCGGCTGCCCGGCGCAGGCGAGGTGGTCCAAGCTGTTCTTACCGTCGCCACGCCGGCGGAATGCTTGCGTCCCGGTGATCGAGACCGCTACGGTGAGGTAGAACCAATTCTCCTCAAGCGGATAGGAGCGCCAATGACGGCGGCCTTGAGCGACACCGCTCCTGCATCGATGTTGGACCGGTTTACGGCGATTATCGATGCCTTCGAGGACACGTCTGCGGGGCTGACGCTGGATCAGATCGCGGCGCGGGCCCACCTGCCGCGTTCGACGACCCACCGCATCCTCGACCAGCTGGTGCGTCTGCAGTGGCTGACGCATTCGGGCCGGGGTTATCGGCTTGGTGCGCGTACGTCGGCACGGGGTGCGGTGGACGGCGCCGATGTCCGGCTGCGCTCGGTGGCGGCACCGGTACTGCACGAGATGCAACTGCGTACCGGTGCGGTGGTGCATCTAGGCGTGCTCGATCGCGGCGAGATCGTTCATCTGGACAAGCTGGGTGGCCCGTCGGCGCGCCAGGTGCCGACATCGGTTGGCGTCCGGATTCCGGCGCATCGGGTGGCGCTCGGCGTCGCCGCACTGGCCGGGCTTTCGCCCGAAGATGTGGTGGCCGAGCTCAACCATGTCCGCGGCTGGGAGCCGGATGCGGCGTGGTGGGGCGAGCTGCACAAGGCCCGCCGTCGCGTCGTGATCCGCCAGGGTGACTACACCGCCCCGATGCTGTCGGTGGCGGCGACGATCGGCTCGCGTGCGGCGATCGGGATCGTCACCTCGGACCGGGTGCTCGCGCAGCGATGTCAGCCATTGGTCTCCGCATCGGCGGCGCGGATCGCCCGGACGCTGGCCGGTGCAAACAGCTAGCCCGCCCAGCGTGCGGGTTGTCGACGATTTTCACCGAAATCTCGACGAGAACCCCCACAGTCGGCGCTGCTCGAGCCCCTCGCGGGCGACGACCCGCATGCCAGGCACGCCGAAGTTGAGGCCCAGCCACAGCCCCTCGGCGAAGATGCGCCCATAGGCCTTGACCCCGCCGTACACCGGGTGGCGCACCGACCCCAGATATCCCGACATCGACCCGACCAGCAGGATGCCGCCGCGGTGCCGCTCGCGCATCAATCGGCCGTAATGCTGGGTCAGCGCCATCATTGTGGTGATGTTGAGGTCGATCACCCGCCGAAAATCCGCCAGCTCGGCGTCCAAAAACTCCGCACTACACGTGTTGGCGCCGGCGTTGTGGATGAACAGCCCGACCTCGAGCTCATCGGTCAGCGCGCGCAGCTCGTCGCCCGCGCCGGTCCGGCCAGTGCTCAGCGTCTCGCTGATCGGTACTGCTGCGCTGGGCGCTGGCCGATACCGGATACTGAGATGCGTGCCGCGGATCGGAGAGCCCCGGGCGCCTGCCCGCCCGGCGACCGATGACCAGGAGAATCGCCGTGGCGCCATCCTGTCCGCCGCCGCGCGGCTCGGCTCGGCCAAGGAGATCGACCGGATCCAGGCTCAGGAAATCGCCGCCGACGCGGGCGTCGCGCTGCGCACTCTCTATCGCTATTACCCGTCGAAGCATCACGTGTTCGCCGCGGTGCTCGACGAGCAGGTTGTCCACTTCCGGCCGCCGGCGCCCACCGGCGACGCGGCCGATGACATCGCCCGCCTGATGGTCGATGCGTGCCGAAATCTGTTGCGCCACAAACATCTTGCGCACGCGATGATAACCTCCACACAGATCGTGCGCGCTCAGGCCGATGCGCCGGACGACCCGACTCTGCGTGAGCTGATCCTCGAGATTGCGGGTTGTGACAACCCCACGCAGGAACAGCTGCGCCGCTCCCGGCTGGTGCAGCAGGCCGCGTTCGGCATCCTGACGTGGACGGTCGGCGGCGCGCTGCGCCCCGACGACGCGCTGGAAGACGTCGACGTGGCCTGCCGGCTACTCGTCGGCGATGTCTTCTGACGGATTCTGAGCTGCCACCCGTCTGACCCAACCCGGCTGGCCAGCACTGAACCGGTGAGGATCAGCACCAGACCGGCGATGTGGAACCAGGTCAGCGGCTCGCCCAACAGCGCCACCCCGGCGAACGCCAGCGCCGTACAGATGCCCGCGAGCAGCAGCCAGGCCGCGATCATCTCGAAGAACGCGAACCCCGCCACCGCTTTCCAATGCCGACGCAGCAGCGTGCGAGCATCGCGCGACAGTGCCAGCGGCAGCAGCAGCGCCGCACCGACCGCCGATCGGGTGATCAACAGATACGGAATGCCCCAGATGACGCATCGCGGCGAACAGAACCCAGCCGTGTGCAGTCACGACGACCACATTACGAACGTGGTAAGTCTGAGGGCGTGTCCGACAGCCTGTTCGATGTGCCCGGCGGCGACGACGGCCGGGTCAGCTCGGCCGCGCCGACGTCGGCTCCGCTGGCGGTCCGGATGCGCCCGGCGAGTCTGGACGAAGTCGTCGGGCAGGAGAACCTGCTCCGCCCCGGCTCGCCGCTGCGACGGCTCGTCGAGGGTTCGGGTGCGGCGTCGGTGATCCTCTACGGCCCGCCCGGCACCGGTAAGACCACGCTGGCATCGCTGGTGTCGCAGGCCACCGGTCGGCGGTTCGAGGCGCTTTCGGCGCTGAGCGCCGGTGTCAAAGAAGTGCGCGCCGTCATCGACAACGCCCGGCGGGCGGCGGCCTACGGCGAACAGACCGTGCTGTTCATCGACGAGGTGCACCGCTTCTCCAAGACGCAGCAGGACGCCCTGCTGGCCGCGGTGGAGAACCGCGTGGTGCTGCTGGTGGCCGCCACCACCGAGAACCCGTCGTTCTCCGTTGTCGCTCCGCTGCTGTCCCGATCGCTGATCCTGCAGTTGCAGCCACTGACCGCCGACAACATCCGCGCCGTGATTCAGCGGGCCATTGAGGACCCGCGCGGGCTGGCCGCAGCCGTCACCGTTGACGACGACGCCGTCGAGCTGGTGGTGCAGCTGTCCGCCGGTGATGCCCGCCGAGCGCTGACCGCGCTGGAGGTCGCCGCCGAATCAGGTGAGCATGTCAGCGTCGAGACCATCGAGCAGTCGCTGGACAAGGTGGCGGTGCGCTACGACCGCGACGGCGATCAGCACTACGACGTCATCAGCGCGTTCATCAAGTCGATCCGCGGGTCCGACGTCGACGCTGCGCTGCACTATCTGGCGCGAATGCTGACCGCGGGAGAGGATCCGCGCTTCCTGGCGCGCCGGCTGATGATCCTGGCTAGTGAGGATATCGGGATGGCCGACCCGACAGCGCTTTTGACCGCGGTCGCGGCCGCGCAGACTGTCGCGCTCATCGGAATGCCGGAAGCCCAGCTGACCCTGGCGCACGCGACGGTGCACCTGGCCACCGCGCCGAAATCCAACGCGGTCACCACCGCATTAGGTGCGGCGATGAACGATATCCGGGCGGGCAAAGCTGGTTTGGTACCGGCGCATCTGCGCGACGGGCACTATGCGGGGGCGGCCAAACTCGGTAATGCCGTCGGGTACCGGTATCCGCACGACGACCCCGATGGTGTTGTGCCGCAACAGTATCCGCCCGATGAAGTGGTGGGGGTCGACTACTACACGCCGACCACGCACGGTGCGGAGCGGGAGATCGCCAGCAGGCTGGACAAGCTGCGGGCGATCATCCGGCGCAGGCGCTAAGCCATCTCGGGTACGCGCAGCCGGGCGATCGCCAATTCGAACCCGCCGAACTGTTCGATCTCGGGAAGCGCCGTCAGCTTGTAGAACTCGACGGCCCGGTCGAACTGGTCGGGTCTGGCCTTGAGCTACGGTGAGAATCGTGGACACCGATGTGCTCGACGTCCCGCACGCCACGGCCGGCGTCGTGTCGCCAACGGTGACGCTTCCGGTGGCCGACGGCACGTCGCTGCTGGGCACCTGGCGCAGCGTGGTGTTGGTCGATCTGAACAGGGACAACCCGCGCCGATCGGTTCGGCTGAGCTTCGTGGGCGGCTGACCGGTCAAGGTCGGTCGACCGGTAATGTGGAGCGGTCGAGGCGTCAGTCGAGCCGCATCCCGAACGCAAGGAATTTCAGTGCAGACACACGAGATCAGGAAGCGTTTCCTGGATCATTTCGTGAAGGCAGGTCATACCGAGGTGCCGAGCGCCTCGGTGATCCTCGATGACCCGAACCTGCTGTTCGTCAACGCGGGCATGGTGCAGTTCGTGCCCTTCTTCCTCGGGCAGCGCACCCCGCCGTACGACCGGGCGACCAGTGTGCAGAAATGCATCCGCACCCCGGACATCGACGAGGTCGGCATCACCACCCGGCACAACACCTTCTTCCAGATGGCCGGCAACTTCAGCTTCGGCGACTACTTCAAGAGGGGCGCCATCGAGCTGGCCTGGGGCCTGTTGACCAATGCGGTCTCCGAGGGTGGCTACGGCTTCGACCCGGAAAAGCTTTGGGCCACCGTTTATCTCGATGATGACGAGGCGATCGAACTGTGGCAGGAGGTCGCGGGGCTGCCTCTCGAGCGGATCCAGCGTCGCGGCATGGCCGATAACTACTGGTCGATGGGGATCCCGGGGCCATGTGGGCCTTGCTCGGAGATCTATTACGACCGCGGCCCGGAGTACGGCGTGGATGGCGGACCCGAGGCCAACGAGGACCGCTACATCGAGATCTGGAATCTCGTGTTCATGCAGAACGAGCGCGGCGAGGGCACCAGCAAGGACAATTTCGAGATCCTCGGGCCGCTGCCGCGCCGCAACATCGACACCGGTATGGGTGTCGAGCGCATCGCCTGCCTGCTGCAGGGCGTCGACAACGTCTACGAGACCGACCTGGTCCGTCCGGTGATCGACAAGGTCGCGGAGTACGCGCGCGTCCCGTACGGAAACCACAGCTCAACCGCCAGCGACGTGCGCTACCGGATCATCGGTGACCACAGCCGCACCGCGGCGATCATCATCGGTGACGGTGTCACCCCCGGTAACGAGGGTCGCGGCTACGTGCTGCGGCGGCTGCTGCGTCGCATCATCCGCGCCGCCAAACTGCTCGGTGTCGAACAGCCGATCATGAGCGAGCTGATGGTCACCGTCCGCGATGAGATGGGCCCGTCCTACCCGGAGCTGGTCACCGACTTCGACCGCATCCACCGGATCGCGGTCGCCGAGGAGACCGCGTTCAACCGGACCCTGGCTGCCGGCTCGCGGCTGTTCGAGGACGCGGCCGAATCGACCCGCGCCGCCGGAAAGTCCACGCTGTCCGGCTCGGACGCCTTCACTTTGCACGACACCTATGGCTTCCCGATCGACCTCACCCTAGAGATGGCCGCCGAGGCCGGCCTGTCGGTGGACGAGGAGGGCTTCCGCGGTCTGATGGCCGAGCAGCGCCAGCGGGCCAAGGCCGACGCCGCCTCGCGCAAGCAGGCGCACACGGACCTGTCGGCCTACCGCGACCTGGTCGACGGCGGACCTACCGAGTTCACTGGATTCAACGAACTCTCCTCGCAGGCAACGATTCTGGGAATCTTTGTCGACGGTGTCCGGGTGCCGGTGGTCAGCCACGGCGGCGCTGAAGGCACCGTCGAGCTGATCCTGGATCGCACCCCGTTCTACGCCGAGTCCGGTGGCCAGATCGCCGACGAGGGTGCCATCTCCGGTACCGGATCATCGGCGACCGCGCACGCGAGCGTCACCGATGTCCAGAAGATCGCCAAGACGCTGTGGGCTCATCGGGTCCGGGTCGAATCCGGCGAGTTCGTCGAGGGTGACATGGTCACCGCGGCCGTCGATCCCCAGTGGCGTCGCGGCGCCACCCAGGGTCACTCCGGCACCCACATGGTGCACGCCGCATTGCGACAGGTGTTGGGGCCCAACGCCGTTCAGGCCGGTTCACTCAATCGCCCGGGCTACCTGCGGTTCGACTTCAACTATCAGGGCGCGTTGAGCGACGAGCAGCGCGCTCAGGTCGAAGAAGTCACCAACGAGGCCGTGCAGGCCGACTTCGAGGTGCACACCTTCAACGAGAAGCTGGAAAAGGCCAAGGCGATGGGCGCCATGGCGATGTTCGGTGAGTCCTATCCCGACGAGGTCCGGGTAGTCGAGATCGGTGGCCCGTTCTCACTGGAACTCTGCGGTGGCACCCACGTGCACAACTCGGCCCAGATCGGTCCGGTCACGATCCTCGGTGAGTCCTCGGTCGGTTCCGGGGTACGCCGCGTGGAGGCTTACGTGGGTCTGGACTCCTTCCGGCACCTGGCCAAGGAGCGCGCGCTGATGGCCGGGCTGGCCACGTCGTTGAAGGTGCCGTCCGAAGAGGTGCCGGCGCGCGTCGCCACCCTCGTCGAGAAGCTCAAGACCGCTGAGAAAGAACTCGACAAGATCCGACTGGCCAGCGCGAAGGCGGCCGGGGCGAACGCCGCCGCCGGCGCCGAGCAGGTGGGTAAGGTCCGTCTCGTGGCACAACGGATGTCCGCCGGAATGACCGCCGGCGATCTGCGCTCCCTGGTCGGCGATATCCGCGGCAAGCTGGGCTCGGAGCCCGGCGTCGTGGTGCTCATCTCCGAAGGAGATGAGGGCAGCGTTCCGTACGTGGCCGCCACCAACCGGGCTGCGCAGGATGCCGGCCTGAACGCCAACGAGCTGATCAAGCAGATCTCGTCGGCCGTCGACGGGCGGGGCGGCGGCAAGGCCGACCTGGCTCAGGGGTCTGGTAGGGACGCGGCCGGAATCGATAGGGCACTGGCGGCAGTTCGCGCAGAGATCGCGCGGAGCTAGCCTCAGTGCTCTCCGCACAGAACCGTGTGCCCGACCGGCCCGGCGCCGAAGATCCCGGGCGGGGTCGGCGGCTCGGTGTCGACGTGGGCACGGTGCGGATCGGGGTGGCGCTCAGCGATCCCGACGGGATCCTGGCCACTCCCGTTGAAACAGTTCGACGTGACCGTTCCGCACGGCATCTGAGGCGGCTGAGCGCGCTGGTGGCCGAACACGACATCGTCGAAGTGGTCATCGGGTTGCCGCGCACACTGGCCGACCGGGCCGGGGCGTCGGCGCAGGACGCGGTAGAGGTGGCCGACGCGCTGGCCGGGCGGATCGCCCCGGTGCCGGTGCGGCTGGCCGACGAACGACTGACGACAGTGGTGGCCCAGCGGTCGTTGCGGGAGGCCGGCGTGCGTGCCAAGAACCAGCGCGGGGTGATCGATCAGGCCGCCGCGGTCGGGATTCTGCAGGGCTGGCTGGACCAGCGCCGGGCCATGACGAACGAGGGCGACGATGTCTGAGGACTACGACGAGCGCTCGGGGCCGGTGGTGGTCGGTCCGCCAAGACGGAGGATGAGTCGCCTCGATCGGGTCCGTGCCCGACGAAACCGTAACCGCCGCAGGTTGATCGGGGCTGCCGCGGCAGCCCTGCTGGTTGTCGTGGTGGTGGCCGCGGTGTACCTGGGCGGCGAGGTGTTCGGCGGTGGTGGCTCGGGCGATTTCGCCGGCGATGGCAAGGATGACGTCGTCGTCCAGGTCCACGATGGCGACTCCACCACTCAGATCGCGCAGATCCTGCGCGACAAGGGCGTCATCTCCAACGTCAAGGGATTCGTGGACGCGGCCAAGGACAACGCGGCGATTGCCGCGATCCAGCCGGGTTTCTACGCCGTGCGCACCGAGATGTCGGCGTCGGCCGCGGTGCAACACCTCGCCGACCCGCACAACCGCGTGGGCAAGATCGTGATCCCCGAGGGCCGCCAACTCGATGACATCGCCGAGGTCGGGTCGGGCAAGGTGACCGACGGCATCTTCACCCTGATCTCCAAGGCCACCTGCGTCCCGCGGGGCGACGAGCAGAAATGCGTGCCCGCCGAAGACCTGCGCAAGGTGGCCGAACAGGCACCGCCGGAACAGTTGAACGTGCCGGAGTGGGCGGCCCAACCGGTGGCCGGGCTGGGTAAGAACCACCGCCGCCTGGAGGGGCTGATCGCGCCGGGCACCTGGAACGTGGACCCGTCGGCCTCCCCGCGGGACATCATCGCCAAACTGGTCGGCCAGAGCGCTGATCACTACGTCGGCGGTGGGCTTTTGGACACCGCCAAGGCGATGAACATGTCGCCGTACCAGATCCTGGTCGTCGGTTCGCTGGTGCAGCGCGAGGCCAAGCCGCACGACTTCGCCAAGGTCGCCCGGGTGATCTACAACCGGCTGGCGGTGCCGCAGAAACTGGAATTCGATTCGACGGTCAACTACCTGCTGGATCGGCAGGAAATCGCCACCACCGACGCCGACCGGGCTCAGCTGACGCCGTGGAACACCTACGCCGTGCAGGGGCTGCCGGCGACGCCGATCTGCTCACCGGGCGAAGAGGCGCTGACGGCGGCCGAACGGCCGGAGCCGGGGGACTGGCTCTACTTCGTCACCGTGGACACCGAGGGCACCACCCTGTTCACCCGCGACTACCAGCAGCACCTGGCCAATATCGAGCTGGCCAAGCGCAATGGCGTGCTCGACTCGGCTCGCTAGGCCTCGATGACCGCGCGTAAGGCGGCGGTGCTGGGCTCACCCGTCGCGCATTCCAAATCCCCGCTGCTGCATCTGGCCGCCTACCGTGCGCTCGGCCTCGCCGACTGGACCTACGAACGCCTCGAGTGCACGGCCGATGAATTGCCGCGCCTGCTCAGAGGTTTCGGCCCCGAATGGGTGGGCGTCTCAGTGACGATGCCGGGCAAGTTCGCCGCCCTACAGTTCGCCGACGAACGCACCGAACGCGCCGAACTGGTCGGCTCGGCCAACACGCTGGTCCGCACCGACCACGGCTGGCGCGCCGACAACACCGATATCGATGGCGTCGCCGGTGCACTCGGGCATGTCCGGCGTCTTCGGCACGCGATCGTGCTCGGCTCGGGCGGAACCGCACCCGCCGCCATCGTGGCGCTGGCCGACCTGGGCGCGATCGAGGTCACCGTCGTGGCCCGCAACCGTGACAAGGCGGCCCGGCTGCTGGACCTCGGTGCGGCCGTCGGCGTCACCGTCGCGTTCTGCGACCTGACCGACCCGCGGCTCCCACAGCTCGCGGCCGCCGCCGACGGCCTGGTCAGCACCGTCCCCGCCAATGCCGCAGCCTCCTACGCCGGCGTATTCGCCCGGGCGCCGGTGCTGCTCGACGCCATCTACGACCCGTGGCCCACGCTGCTGGCCACCGCCGTGCAGGAAGCGGGCGGCGAGGTGATCAGCGGCGTGCAGATGCTGCTGCATCAGGCCTTCAGTCAGGTCGAACAATTCACAGGGCATCCGGCGCCGCGTGAGCAGATGGCCGCCGCGCTCGGTTAACGTCGCCCCGATGCGCCTGATTGGGTTCGGGATCGTGCTGGTGTGGGCGGCAGGGTTGACGGTGTTCGACGTCCGCGATCGGCGGTTGCCGAACATGCTGACGCTGCCCGGGGCGGTCGCGGTGCTGGCCGTCGCTTTTCTGGACGGCCGTGGCCTGCCTGCGCTGGCCGGAGCGTTGGGCCTGGCTGCACTGTATTTGGTTGTGCACCTGGCGATCCCAGCGGGGTTGGGCGCCGGCGACGTCAAGCTCGCACTCGGTGTGGGTGGCTTGACGGGCGCGTTCGGCCCCGATGTCTGGCTGTTGGCAGCGCTGGGCGCGCCGGTGCTGACGGCGCTACTGGCCGCTGTCATCGCGGTGCGGGATCGCAGCGCGACGGTGCCGCACGGCCCGTCGATGTGCGTGGCTAGCCTGACCGCCGCGGCACTCGTCCTGTTCTAGCGATCGGGGTTTTCGTCATGGCGGTGTCTTCTCGTGCCTGCCGGACAGCAAATTGGGTCTGCCGTGACCGGCGTGGGAAGATGGGACGCGTGTTGCGATGGACGACCGCCGGTGAATCCCACGGCCGCGCGCTGGTAGCCGTGGTCGAGGGCATGGTCGCCGGTGTGCAGGTCACCTCCTCTGATATTGCCGAGCAGCTGGCCCGCCGGCGCCTGGGCTATGGCCGCGGCGCCCGGATGAAGTTCGAGCAGGACCAGGTCACGGTGCTGGCCGGGGTCCGCCACGGCGCCACCCTGGGCGGCCCGATCGCCATCGAGATCGGCAATACCGAGTGGCCCAAATGGGAAACCGTGATGGCCTCGGATCCCGTCGCCGCTGATGATCTCGACGTCGCGCGCAACGCGCCGCTGACCCGCCCCCGACCCGGCCACGCCGACTTCGCCGGCATGCTGAAATACGGCTTCGACGACGCCCGTCCGGTGCTCGAGCGGGCCAGCGCCCGCGAGACCGCGGCGCGGGTCGCCGCCGGTACCATCGCGCGGTCCTTTCTGCGCCAGGCACTCGGCGTCGAGGTGCTCTCGCACGTCATCTCCGTCGGTGCGTCGGTGCCCTACGACGGCCCCTCGCCGGCCGCCGGCGACTCCGACCGCATCGACGAGAGCCCGGTCCGGGCCTTCGATAAGGCTGCCGAAGCCGACATGATCGACCAGATCGAGGCGGCCAAACGAGACGGCGACACCCTGGGCGGCATCGTCGAGGTCGTCGTCCACGGACTGCCGATCGGTCTGGGCTCGTTCACCAGCGGTGACAACCGGCTGGACAGCCAGCTTGCCGGCGCGGTGATGGGCATTCAGGCCATCAAGGGCGTCGAGATCGGCGACGGCTTCGAGACCGCTCGGCGGCGCGGCAGCCAGGCCCATGACGAGATGTACCCCGGCCCCGATGGCGTGGTCCGCTCCACCAACCGGGCCGGCGGCCTCGAGGGCGGGATGACCAACGGTCTGCCGTTGCGGGTCCGGGCCGGGATGAAGCCGATTTCCACGGTGCCGCGCGCGCTGGCGACCGTCGACATGGCCACCGGTGATGAGGCCGTGGCCATCCACCAGCGCTCCGACGTGTGCGCGGTGCCTGCCGCTGCTGTGGTGGTGGAAACCATGGTCGCCCTGGTGTTGGCCCGCGCGGTGCTGGAGAAGTTCGGCGGCGATTCGCTGTCGGAGACCCGGCGCAACGTCGACGGTTACCTGCAGGCGGTGGCGCAGCGGATGCCGTCCGATCCGCCGGTGCGGGCGTCGGGGTAGCGCGATGGCGCCGAAAGCCGTGCTGATCGGATTGCCCGGCTCCGGGAAGTCCACCATCGGGCGGCGGCTGGCCAAGGCGATGGGGGTGGCGATGCTCGACACCGACGCCGCCATCGAGGAGAAGACCGGCCGCACCATCGCCGACATCTTCACAGCAGACGGCGAGCAGGAATTCCGCCGCATCGAAGAAGAGGTCATCCGCGAAGCGCTGGCGGCTCACGACGGGGTCCTGTCACTGGGCGGCGGCGCGGTGACGACACCGGGGGTGCGCGACGCGCTGGCCGGGCAGACCGTGATCTTCCTGGAGATCAGTGCGGCCGAGGGCGTGCGCCGGACGAGTGGCAACACCGTCCGCCCGCTGCTGGCGGGACCCGATCACGCCGAGAAGTACCGCACGCTGATGAATCAGCGGGTGCCGCTGTACCGGCGGGTCGCAACGATCCGGATCAACACCAACCGGCGCAACCCCGGTGCGGTCGTGCGCCACATCATGACCCGGATGGAGAATCCGCAGCCATCCCGTCGGCGCAGGCCGCCGTGGCGGCGTTCGTCGTCGGCGAACGACAAGCGTTCCCCCCCACCGTCACCGGATAAGCCGGTGGAGTCCACCCCGGTCACGCCTGCCACCCCGGCGGCGCTGGCCGCTCGTCGCGCCGGAGTTCGCAAATGACCGAGACTCGTGAGCCGGTGACCATCGAGGTCGCCGTCGATCCGCCCTATCCGGTGATCGTGGGCACCGGCCTGCTCGGCGAGCTCGGTGAGCTGCTCGGCGGGCGGCACAAGGTGGCGATCCTGCACCAACCGGTACTGTCGCAGACCGCCGAAGCCATCCGAGCGCACCTGTCGGGCACGGGTGTTGACGCCCACCGCATCGAGATCCCCGACGCCGAGGCGGGCAAGGACCTGGCCGTCGTCGGCTACATCTGGGAGGTGCTGGGCCGCATCGGTATTGGCCGCAAGGATGCGTTGGTGAGCCTCGGTGGCGGGGCGGCCACCGACGTGGCCGGCTTCGCGGCGGCGACCTGGCTGCGGGGTATCGACATCGTCCACGTGCCGACCACACTTCTGGCCATGGTCGACGCTGCCGTCGGCGGCAAGACCGGGATCAACACCGACGCGGGCAAGAACCTGGTCGGTGCGTTCCACCAGCCGGCCGGTGTGCTGGTTGATCTGGCGATGCTGGAAACGTTGCCGCGCAACGAACTTGTCGCCGGGATGGCCGAAATCGTGAAGGCCGGTTTCATCGCCGATCCGAAGATCCTGGACCTCATCGAGGCCGACCCGCAGGCCGCGGTCGACCCGGTCGGTGCGGTGCTGCCGGAGCTGATCCGGCGGGCAGTCGCCGTCAAGGCCGAGGTGGTGGCCGCTGACGAGAAAGAGTCGGCGCTGCGCGAGATCCTCAACTACGGGCACACTTTGGCGCACGCCATCGAACGTCGCGAGCGCTACAAGTGGCGCCACGGTGCGGCAGTGTCGGTGGGATTGGTGTTCGCCGCGGAACTCGGCCGGCTGGCCGGCCGGCTGGATGACGAAACCGCCGCGCGGCATCGCGACGTGCTCACCGCGCTGGGGCTGCCGGTCAGTTACGAGCCCGGTGTGTTTCCCGAACTCGTCGACATCATGGCCGGTGACAAGAAGACTCGCTCGGGGGTGCTGCGGTTCGTCGTGCTCGACGGGCTGGCTAAACCGGGACGGCTGGAAGGCCCCGATCCGGCGCTCCTGGCGGCGGCCTACGCGGAGGTGGCGAAGCAGTGACAACCGTCCTGGTGCTCAACGGGCCCAATCTGGATCGGCTCGGCCGCCGCGAACCCGCGATCTACGGAAGCACGACCTATGACGACCTCGTCATGCTGATCGAGGCGCAGGCCACCGAGCTCGGGCTCACCGCCGTGGTGCGCCAATCCAACAGCGAGGGCCAGCTGATCGACTGGGTGCACGCCGCGGCCGACGCCGGTGACCCGGTGATCCTCAACGCCGGTGCGCTCACCCACACGTCGATAGCGTTGCGGGACGCCTGCGCCGAGCTCAAGGCCCCGCTGATCGAGGTACACATCTCCAATGTTCATGCGCGCGAAGAGTTTCGGCACCACTCGTACCTGAGCGGGATCGCGACCGGCGTGATCGTCGGACTCGGTGTGCAGGGCTACCTGCTAGCACTGCGCTACCTGGCCACCCCCGACGTCACCATCGACTAGCCGTGTCGAACCGGATGGCGCTGGGCGCCGACACCTCTGCCCAGGCCTGGGAGGAGCACGCCGATCTGCTGGAGCCGCACTTCTGGGGGGCGGGCCGAGCAGCTGTGGCGGATCGCGATGCAGACGTGGGTACTGCAGGTCGGTAACGACCGCGCCCGCCCGCACATGCCACCACTGGATCACCTGTCGACGGATTTCCTCGCCGCGTTCACCGCCGTCAGATAGTAGCGACGATGCTGCCAAACGGGGGTCAGGACTTGGGGGTCTCGCCCTTGGTCATATCGATCTGCTCGGTCGGCTCGTCGCGCTCGGCGGTCGCCACCGAGGACGTCTGCTCCTCGGTCGCCGCGGCCTCGTGGGTGCCGAGCCCGGCAATGGGTCCGGTGCGATCGTCGTCGCGGGCGGCGTCGAACACGTCGCCGGTGCTGCCGTCTTCGCGGCGGCGCTCCTGCGGGGGCCGCTTGCGATCGACCAGGTAGCGGCCGATGGCCACCGCGGCGATGGCCGGGATGAACACCACCAGCGCGGTGAACGCCGCGTACGTGGTGAGCTCACTGATCAGGCCCTCGGCGTAGACGTTCGTGTAGAACAGCGACACCACCCAGACGATCAGACCGGAAAGGATGCCGGCGATCAGCCCGGCCAACAGCCAGGTCATGGCCAGATCGCGGCGGCGGTCCGGGTCAGGATTGGTGTTCGCGTCGGCGCGGCCGTCGAGCAGGCCCCAGATCAACGATGCGATGGCGAACACCACGACCAGCAGAATGCTGATCGATCCGGCCTTGGTTTCGTAGATGTTGATCAACGTGCCCTGCAGGATCCGGACGATCACCATGCCGGCAGCGAAGGCCAGTCCGCGCAACAACCACGTAGTCATGGTTAGGCAGCGTAGCGAGTAGCGTCAGCGACCGTGACACATTCCCAACGCCGGGACCGACTTGCCGCCCGGTTGGCAGCCGACGGGCTTGACGCGATTCTGATCAGTGACCTGGTCAACGTGCGTTATCTGTCCGGTTTCAGCGGCTCGAATGCGGCGTTGCTGGTGTTCGCGGGCGACACGCCGACGGTGCTGGCCACCGATTCGCGCTACCGGACGCAGGCCGCGCGCCAGGCGCCCGACGTGGAAACCGCCATCGAACGGGCCTGCGGGCGTCATCTGGTCGGGCGGGCGGTGGCCGACGGTGCGGCCCGGATCGGATTCGAGAGCCATGTCGTCACCGTCGACGGGTTCGACGTGCTGGCTCGTGAGCTGGACGATCATCCGGCCGCCCAACTGGTGCGGGCCTCGGGAACCGTCGAGGAGCTGCGAGAGGTCAAAGACGCCGGCGAGATCGCGCTGCTGCGACTGGCCGGTGAAGCGGCTGACGCGGCCCTGACCGAGCTGGTCGACAGCGGCGGCCTGCGGCCCGGACGCACCGAGCGGGAGATCGGCCGCCAGCTCGAGGCGTTGATGCTGGAGCACGGCGCCGACGGACCGTCATTCGAGACGATCGTGGCCGCCGGCGCCAATTCGGCGATCCCACACCACCGGCCCACCGACGCGGTGCTGGCCAGCGGCGATTTCGTCAAGATCGATTTCGGTGCGCTGGTCGGCGGCTATCACTCCGATATGACGCGCACCTTCGTGCTGGGGGCGGCAGCCGACTGGCAGCGGGAAATCTATGAAGTGGTGGCAGCCGCGCAGCAGGCCGGCCGCAATGCCCTCGACGTCGGGGCCGAGCTGCGCGATGTCGACGGCGCTGCGCGGCGGGTCATCGTCGACGCCGGTTACGGCGAGTACTTCGGCCACGGCCTCGGGCACGGCGTCGGATTGCAGATCCACGAAGCACCGGGAATCAACTCCGCTGCCGCCGGTACACTGCTTGCTGGCTCCGTGGTGACCGTGGAACCCGGTGTCTACCTGCCCGACCGTGGCGGTGTCCGCATCGAGGACACCCTGGTCGTCGGCGAGCGAAGCCCCGAATTGCTGACCCGATTCCCGAAGGAATTCATGGTCCGGTGAGGACCGGATAGACGAGGAGAACGACCGACCGTGGCATCCACTGCCGATTTCAAGAATGGCCTTGTGCTGAACATCGACGGCCAGCTCTGGCAGATCACCGAGTTCCAGCACGTCAAACCGGGCAAAGGCCCGGCGTTCGTGCGTACCAAACTCAAGAACGTGCTCACCGGCAAGGTCGTCGACAAGACGTACAACGCCGGGGTGAAGGTGGAGACCGCGACCGTCGACCGGCGTGACGCCACCTACCTCTACCGGGACGGCTCGGACTTCGTCTTCATGGACTCCGAGGACTTCGAGCAGCATCCGCTGCCGGAACCGCTGGTGGGCCGGCTGTCGGACTTCCTGCTGGAGGGCATGCCCGTGCAGATCGCGTTCAACGAGGGCGCCCCGCTGTACCTGGAGCTCCCGGTGACCGTCGAGCTCGAGGTCGCCAGCACCGAGCCGGGCCTGCAGGGCGATCGGTCCAGCGCGGGCACCAAGCCCGCGACGCTGGAGACCGGGGCCGAGATTCAGGTTCCGCTGTTCATCAACACCGGCGACAAGCTGAAGGTCGACTCCCGCGACGGCAGCTATTTGGGGCGCGTGAACGCCTAAATGGCTGATCGCAAGGCCGACAAGGGTCGGCACCAGGCCCGCAAACGCGCCGTCGACCTGCTCTTCGAAGCCGAGGCCCGAGGCCTGACGTCCGCTGAGGTGGCCGAGGCGCGCAGTGCGCTGGCCGCGGCCAACCCCGACGTGTCAGCGTTGAATCCCTACACGGTCACCGTCGCCAACGGGGTGACCGCGAACGCGGCCCACGTGGACGAGCTGATCACCTCGCACTTGCAGGGCTGGACGCTGGAGCGCTTGCCTGCCGTGGACCGCGCGATCCTGCGGGTGGCGGTCTGGGAGCTGCTGCACGCCGACGACGTTCCCGAGCCGGTGGCCGTCGACGAGGCGGTCGAGCTGGCCAAGGAGTTGTCCACCGATGATTCGCCGGGCTTCGTCAACGGGGTGCTGGGGCAGGTCATGCTCGTGACTCCGCAGATCCGCGCGGCCGCCGCCGCGGTTCGGGGCACCGCGCCCGAGGCGTAATCTGCCCGCCATGGACGCCGAGCAGCACCTCGCGGCGCGGTTTGCGGGGGCCGCAACCCGCGCTGTCGTCGCCTACCTGCTCGAATCATCGGGCGCCAGCGCCCGATCTCGACGATCGCGATGGTTTAGAGCCCCAGCGCGTCGTAGGTCCGGCGCACGAATTTCGGCTGCACCGACTGCAGTTTGGTCAGCGACGTGTTGCCGGCCACCGCGGCGGCGGCCGGCGCGCTGAGGTTCGGATAGTTCTGGATCAGGTAGATCAGGATCAGATCGTTAGCCGGGTCGGCCTGCCACCAGGTGCCGTAGGCGCCGGGCCAGCTGAACGTGCCCGCCCCGCCGGGACCGTACAGCTGCGAGGATTTGACCGGATCGGTGACCACCGAGAGGTTCAGGCCGAAGCCGCGGCCCACCCAGAACGGCAACCCCAGGAACGGGTATTGCTTCTGTTCGGCGGTCAACCGATCGGTGCGCATCAGCCGCACCGACTCCTCGGAGAGCACCCGCACCCCGTCGACGTGGCCGCCGCCCAACAGCATTCGGGCGAACCGCAGGTAGTCGTCGACGGTTGTCACCAGGTTCGCGCCGCCCTGGCAGAACCGGGGTTCGGTCACCGGGATCGGGCCTATCGCGTCGTGCTGCAGGCCGGTCTCTTCGTCGAGCCGGTACATCGTCGCGGCCCGGGCGCGCTTATTGGGGGAGATGTAGAACCCGGTGTCGGGCATGCCCAGCGGGTCGAAGATCCGCTCGGTGAGCACGGTGTGCAGCGATTTGCCCTCGATCCGCGAGACGGCGATGCCGAGGACGTCCGTGGCGTGACTGTAGGTCAGTCGCTCGCCGGGCTGGTGGACCAGCGGCAGCTTCGCGACCTCCGCCAGCCAGTGGTCCTGGTCCTGGCGGAATGAGACCTGCGCATACGCCCTGCCCAGGGGGCCGGCCACCGAGAACGGGTAGGCCAGTCCGCTGCGGTGGGTCATCAGGTCGTCGATCGTGATCGGCCGTTGTGCGGGCACGGTCCGATCCAGCGGGCCGGTCGGATCCACGAGCACCTGCATGTCGGCCAGCTCCGGCAACCAGCGGCTGACCGGATCGGACAGCGCGAGCTTGCCCTCCTCGATGAGAGCCATCGCCGCCGCCACCGTCACCGGTTTGGTCATCGAGGCGATCCGGAAGATCGTGTCGCGCTGCACCGGTAGGCCGGCGTCGACGTCGCGGTAACCGATTTCGTTGACCTGCAGGATATTCCCGCGCTGCCACACCAGGGTGACGGCGCCTGCCAAATAGCCGGCGTCCACGGCCTGCACGACTGAGCTGCGATTGTCCCCGAGATTCACCAGGCGGATTCTACTGAGCGCCGTCTACTGACGGCCGCTGCGCCGTCACCAGCCAGAATCCCATGTCGACGCCGGCATTGCCGGCCCGGTGCTCGGCGGTGATCTGACCCTGCTCCTGCCACGTGACGACACTTTCCTTGGGGCCCTTGGTGTCCCAGGGACCATCGTGACGCCAGGGCTCACCGCGGACAGAGCATCGAAGTCCCAGTGGGACGGATGCGGTGTGGTCGCCTCATCCAGGCTAATCGGAAACACGATTGCGCGGTTCGAGAAGATGAGTTGGTGGGTGTTACGCTGCCCGGCAGTTCGACATCCTTTAACGATCCGTCCAGAGAGGCGGAGAAGGAGGTCCGGTTAGCTCGTGAGCCCAGACGACCGTGAATTGATGTCCGGTGCGGACGTCGGTAGAACCGTTTCCCGCATCGCCCATCAGATCATCGAAAAGACGGCGCTCGACGCCCCCGACGCGCCCCGCGTCGTCCTCCTCGGCATTCCCACCCGCGGTGTCACGCTGGCCAACCGGTTGGCCGAAAAGATCGTCGAGTTCGCCGGCGTCACGGTCGGCTGCGGCGGCCTGGACATCACGCTGTACCGCGATGACCTGGACTTCAAGCCGCCCCGTGCGCTGGAGAAAACGTCGATTCCGACGGGCGGGATCGACGGCGCCCTGGTGATCCTGGTCGATGACGTGCTCTACACCGGGCGTTCGGTGCGCTCGGCCCTGGACGCCCTGCGCGATATCGGCCGGCCGAAGGTGGTGCAGCTGGCCGTCCTGGTCGACCGCGGCCATCGCGAACTGCCGCTGCGGGCGGATTACGTCGGCAAGAACGTGCCCACCTCGCGCAGCGAGAACGTCAAGGTGCGCCTGGTCGAGGACGACGGCGTCGAAGGTATCTGGATCGCACCCCAGGGAGGTCCCACCCGATGACGATCCGGCATCTGCTCTCGGCGGGCGATCTGACCCGCGATCAGGCCACCGCGATCCTCGACGACGCTGACCGGTTCCGGCAGGCGCTGCTGGGGCGCGAGGTCAAGAAGCTGCCGACACTGCGCGGGCGCACGATCATCACAATGTTCTACGAGAACTCCACCCGCACCCGGGTGTCGTTCGAGGTCGCCGGCAAATGGATGAGCGCCGACGTGATCAACGTCAGCTCGTCGGGATCCTCGGTGGCCAAGGGGGAGTCGCTGCGCGACACCGCGCTGACGCTGCGCGCGGCCGGCGCCGATGCGCTGATCATCCGCCACCCGGCTTCGGGTGCGGCGCAACAGCTCGCGGAGTGGACGCTGGAGGACGACGGCACCGGGCCCTGCGTGATCAACGCTGGTGACGGCACCCACGAGCACCCCACCCAGGCGCTGCTGGACGCGCTGACGCTGCGCCAACGTCTCGGGGGCATCGAGGGCCGCCGGGTGGTGATCGTCGGCGATATTCTGCACAGCCGGGTGGCCCGCTCGAACGTGTCGCTGCTGTCCACGCTGGGTGCCGAGGTGGTGCTGGTCTCACCGCCCACCCTGCTACCGGTGGGGGTGCAGGACTGGCCGGTGACGGTGTCGCACGATCTGGACGCCGAACTGCCGGGTGCCGATGCGGTGATGATGCTGCGGGTACAGGCCGAGCGGATGAACGGCGGGTTCTTCCCGTCGGAGCGGGAGTATTCGATCCGCTACGGGTTGTCCGATCGCCGGCGGGCGGTACTGCCTGGCCATGCGGTGGTGCTACACCCCGGCCCGATGCTGCGCGGTATGGAGATCTCCTTCGCCGCCGCGGATTCATCGCAATCAGCTGTGCTGCAACAGGTTTCCAACGGTGTTCACGTGCGGATGGCGGTGCTGTTCCATCTGCTGATCGGCACGGACGAGGCGGTCTCGGTATGAGCGTGTTAATTCGCGGCGTCCGGTTGTACGGCGAGGGCGGCCAGGTCGACGTCCTGGTGGGCGACGGGCAGATCGCCGAGATCGGCCCGAAGCTCGAGGCGCCGAACGATGCCGACGTCATCGACGCCACCGGTCAGGTGTTGCTGCCCGGCTTCGTCGACCTGCACGCCCATCTGCGCGAGCCCGGCCGGGAATACGCCGAAGATATCGAAACCGGTTCGGCTGCAGCCGCATTGGGTGGCTACACCGCCGTGTTCGCAATGGCCAACACCGATCCGGTCGCCGACAGCCCGGTGGTCACCGATCACGTCTGGCGGCGCGGTCAGCAGGTGGGCCTGGTCGACGTGCATCCGGTGGGTGCGGTCACGGTGGGGCTGGAAGGTAAGCAGCTCACCGAAATGGGCTTGATGGCCGCCGGTGTGGCGCAGGTCAAGATGTTCTCCGACGACGGTGTCTGCGTCGACGACCCACTGGTGATGCGCCGGGCGCTGGAGTACGCGACCGGGCTCGGGGTGCTGATCGCCCAGCACGCCGAGGAGCCGCGACTGACCGTCGGCGCCGTCGCTCACGAAGGCCCCAACGCCGCCAAGCTCGGGCTGGCCGGCTGGCCACGCGCCGCCGAAGAGTCCATCGTCGCCCGTGACGCGCTGCTGGCTCGCGATGCCGGTGCCCGGGTGCACATCTGCCACGCGTCGACCGCCGGAACTGTCGAGCTCATCAAATGGGCTAAGCAGCAAGGTATTTCGATCACCGCCGAGGTCACGCCACACCACCTGCTGCTCGACGACAGCCGGCTGGCCGGCTACGACGGGGTGAATCGGGTGAACCCGCCGCTGCGGGAGGCCTCCGACGCCCAGGCGCTGCGTCAGGCGCTGGCCGACGGGGTGCTCGACTGTGTGGCCACCGACCACGCGCCGCACGCCGAGCAGGAGAAGTGTTGTGAGTTCTCCCATGCGCGCCCGGGCATGCTCGGCCTGCAGACCGCGCTGTCGGTGGTCGTCGAGACGATGGTGGCCACCGGCCTGCTGGATTGGCGCGGTGTGGCGCGGGTGATGAGCGAGAACCCAGCCCGCCTTGTCGGACTGGACGATCAGGGCCGTCCACTGGAGGTGGGGGAGCCCGCCAACCTGGTCGTCGTCGACCCGGCCGGCACCTGGGTGGTCGAGGGCTCGGAGCTGGCCAGCCGGTCAGCCAATACCCCGTTCGCGGCAATGACGCTGCCGGCGACGGTCACCGCGACACTGTTGCGGGGCACTGTGACAGCGCGGGACGGGAAGAGCCCAGCGTGAACACCGGAACGGCGATCGGGGCGTACATCTTCGCTTTCGTCATCGTCGTGATCATCGGCGTGCTGATCGGGCGCATGCTGCGGGGCTGGAAACACCGCGCCAAGCGGCAGATGGCACTGCTGGGTGAACTGCCGTCGATGCCCGATCTGCTGAGCTCGGCCATTGTCGCCCCGACCAGAGGCCTCTACGTGGGCACCACCTTGGCGGGCAATTGGCTGGAGCGGATTGCCGCCGGCGACTTGGGTTTCCGGTCCAAAGCGGTGCTGACCCGCTACCCCGAGGGGATTTTGCTCGAGCGCTCCGGGGCGACGCCCATCTGGATTCCGCAGGACGCGATCGCCGGCATCCGCGCCGAGCGGGCACTGGCCGGAAAAGTGGCAGGCATCTTGGCGATTCGCTGGCGGTTGCGCTCGGGCACCGAGGTTGACACAGGCTTTCGCGGCGACGACCGCCGCGACTATGCACGATGGACGACAACAGGAGAAGCAGCGTGACGGGTAAAGCCCAGCTGATATTGGAGGACGGGCGGGTCTACACCGGCACCGAATTCGGTGCGGTCGGAGAGACTCTCGGCGAAGCGGTGTTCTCCACCGGGATGTCCGGCTACCAGGAGACGCTGACCGACCCCAGCTATCACCGCCAGATCGTGGTGGCCACTGCCCCGCAGATCGGCAACACCGGCTGGAACGACGAGGACTCCGAGAGCCGCGGCGACAAGATCTGGGTGGCCGGCTACGTCGTGCGTGACCCCTCGCCGCGGGCGTCGAACTGGCGGGCCACCGGGACACTGGACGACGAGCTCGCGCGCCAGCACATCGTCGGCATCGCCGGGGTCGACACCCGCGCAGTCGTGCGCCACCTGCGCTCCCAGGGCTCGATGAAGGCCGGGGTGTTCTCCGGGCCTGCGCTGGCCGACACCGAGGAACTGCTGCACCGGGTGCGCAGCCAGCCCGCCATGCTCGGTGCTGACCTCGCTGGGCAGGTCAGCACCACGCAGAGCTACATCGTGGAACCCGAAGGTGCGCATCGGTTCACCGTCGTCGCGCTCGACCTCGGCATCAAGACCAACACGCCGCGCAACTTCGCCAACCGCGGCATCCGAACCCACGTGCTCTCGTCGGCGGCCACGTTCGCCCAGATCGCCGAGCTGAAGCCGGACGGGGTGTTCCTGTCCAACGGCCCGGGCGACCCGGCCACCGCCGACCACATCGTCGGGGTGACCCGCGAAGTCCTGGGTGCCGAAATCCCGCTTTTCGGAATCTGTTTCGGCAACCAAATCCTGGGGCGGGCGCTGGGACGGTCCACCTACAAGATGGTGTTCGGCCACCGCGGTGTCAACGTGCCGGTGATCGATCACGCCACCGGCACGGTCGCGATCACCGCGCAGAACCACGGGTTCGCGCTGGAAGGTGAGGCCGGTGAGCATTTCAGCACCGACTTCGGCCCCGCGCTGGTCAGCCACAGCTGCGCCAACGATGGCGTCGTCGAAGGCATCAGACTCGCCAACGGGAAGGCTTTTTCGGTGCAGTACCACCCGGAGGCCGCGGCCGGACCGCACGACGCGAACTACCTGTTCGACCAATTCGTGGACCTGATGGACGAGGGGAAGCGCTAAATGCCACGCCGGACCGACCTCAACCACATTCTCGTCATCGGCTCGGGGCCGATCGTCATCGGCCAGGCCTGCGAGTTCGACTACTCGGGCACCCAGGCCTGCCGGGTGTTACGCGCCGAGGGACTGACCGTCAGCCTGGTCAACTCGAACCCGGCGACGATCATGACCGATCCGGAGTACGCCGACTACACCTACGTCGAGCCCATCACCTCGGCGTTCGTCGAGAAGGTCATCGCCCAGCAGGCCGCGCGCGGTAACAAGATCGATGCCGTGCTGGCCACCCTGGGCGGTCAGACCGCGCTGAACACCGCTGTCGCCCTGCACAATGACGGCGTCCTCGAAAAGTACGGCGTCGAGATGATCGGCGCCGACTTCGACGCCATCCAGCGCGGTGAGGACCGGCAGAAGTTCAAGGACATCGTCGCGAAAGTCGGCGGCGAGTCGGCGAAGTCGGCCGTCTGCTACACGATGGCCGAGGTACGCGAGACCGTCGCCGAGCTGGGCCTGCCCGTCGTGGTTCGCCCGTCGTTCACCATGGGCGGGCTGGGATCGGGCATGGCGCATTCGCTCGAGGACGTCGAGCGGATGGCAGGCGACGGCCTGGCGGCATCCCCGTCGGCGAACGTGCTGATCGAGGAATCCATCTACGGGTGGAAGGAATACGAGCTCGAGCTGATGCGCGACCACCACGACAACGTGGTGGTGGTGTGCTCGATCGAGAACGTCGACCCGATGGGGGTGCACACCGGTGACTCGGTGACTGTCGCCCCGGCGATGACGCTCACCGACCGCGAATACCAGACCATGCGGGACCTGGGCATCGCGATCCTGCGCGAGGTCGGGGTGGATACCGGCGGCTGCAACATCCAGTTCGCGGTGGACCCGAAAGACGGCCGGCTCATCGTCATCGAGATGAACCCGCGGGTGTCACGCTCGAGTGCGTTGGCCTCCAAGGCCACCGGATTCCCGATCGCCAAGATCGCCGCCAAGCTCGCGATCGGCTACACGCTCGACGAGATCGTCAACGACATCACCAAGAAAACCCCGGCCTGTTTCGAGCCCACACTGGACTACGTCGTGGTCAAGGCGCCGCGGTTCGCATTCGAGAAGTTCCCCGGTGCCGACCCGACGCTGACCACCACGATGAAATCGGTGGGCGAGGCGATGTCCTTGGGCCGCAACTTCATCGAAGCGCTGGGCAAGGTGATGCGCTCACTGGAGACCACTCGCGCCGGGTTCTGGACCGGGCCCGACGACGACGGTTCGGTGCCCGACATCCTGGACCGGTTGCGCACCCCGACCGAAGGGCGGCTCTACGACATCGAATTGGCGCTGCGGCTCGGCGCCGGCGTCGAAGAGGTTGCCGAAGCCTCCGGTGTCGACCCGTGGTTCGTCGAGCAGGTGGCGTGCCTGGTCGCGTTGCGCCGGGAATTGATCGAAGCGCCGGTGCTCGACGAGGACCTGCTGCGGCGGTCCAAGCACAACGGGTTGTCCGATCGTCAGATCGCCTCGCTGCGAACCGAATTGGCCGGTGAAGCCGGTGTGCGGGCACTGCGCCAGCGCCTTGGCATCCATCCGGTGTTCAAGACCGTCGACACCTGCGCGGCCGAGTTTGAGGCCAAAACGCCCTACCACTACTCCAGCTATGAGCTGGACCCCGCAGCCGAGACCGAGGTGGTGCCGCAGACCGATCGGCCGAAGGTGCTGATCCTGGGATCGGGCCCCAACCGCATCGGTCAGGGCATCGAGTTCGACTACAGCTGTGTGCACGCGGCGACCACGTTGAGCGAGGCCGGGTTCGAGACCGTCATGGTCAACTGCAACCCCGAAACGGTGTCGACGGACTACGACACCGCCGACCGGCTGTACTTCGAACCGCTGACCTTCGAGGACGTCCTGGAGGTCTACCACGCCGAATCGCAGTCAGGACAGGGCGGTCCGGGGGTGGCCGGGGTGATCGTGCAGCTCGGCGGGCAGACCCCGCTGGGGCTGGCACAGCGGCTGGCCGACGCCGGCGTGCCGATCGTCGGCACCCGGCCCGAGGCGATCGACCTCGCTGAGGACCGCGGACGCTTCGGTGATGTGCTGAAGAGCGCAGGGTTGCCGGCACCGAAGTTCGGCACGGCCACCAGCTTCGAGCAGGCCCGCGAGATCGCCGCCCGCATCGGCTATCCGGTCCTGGTGCGGCCGTCGTACGTGCTCGGCGGGCGCGGGATGGAGATCGTCTACGACGAACAGACATTGCACGGGTACATCACCCGGGCCACCCAGCTCTCACCCGAGCATCCGGTGCTGGTCGACCGGTTCCTCGAGGACGCGATCGAGATCGACGTCGACGCTCTCTGCGACGGCACCGAGGTCTACATCGGTGGTGTGATGGAGCACATCGAGGAGGCCGGTATTCACTCCGGTGACTCGGCGTGTGCGCTGCCGCCAGTGACGTTGGGCCGCAGCGATATCGAAGCGGTCCGGCGAGCCACCGAGGCGATCGCACACGGCGTCGGCGTGGTCGGACTGCTCAACGTGCAGTACGCGCTCAAGGACGATGTGCTCTACGTGCTGGAGGCCAATCCGCGGGCCAGCCGGACCGTTCCCTTCGTCTCGAAGGCCACCGCGATCCCACTGGCCAAGGCCTGCGCGCGAGTCATGCTCGGCGCCAGTATCTCCCAACTGCGAGCCGAAGGTGTGCTGGCGGCGAGCGGGGACGGCGCGACACCGTCGCCGAACGCGCCGATCGCGGTGAAGGAGGCGGTGCTGCCGTTCCACCGGTTCCGCAAGGCCGACGGCTCGGCCATCGACTCGCTGCTCGGACCGGAGATGAAGTCGACCGGTGAGGTGATGGGCATCGACCGCGATTTCGGCAGTGCGTTCGCCAAGAGCCAGACCGCGGCGTACGGATCGTTGCCGAGCACCGGCACGATCTTCGTCTCGGTGGCCAACCGCGACAAGCGCTCGCTGGTGTTCCCGGTCAAGCGGCTCGCCGATCTGGGTTTCCGAGTACTGGCCACCGAGGGTACCGCGGAGATGCTGCGCCGCAACGGGATTCCCTGCGGCGTGGTGCGCAAGCACTTCGAGGAACCGGGCGAAGGCCGACCCGCCATGTCTGCGGTGGACGCGATTCTCGCCGGTGACATCGACATGGTGATCAACACCCCGTACGGCAACTCGGGCCCGCGCATCGATGGCTACGAGATCCGCTCGGCCGCGGTGGCGATGAATGTCCCGTGCATCACCACCGTCCAGGGCGCCTCGGCAGCCGTGCAGGGCATCGAAGCCGGTATGCGCGGTGACATCGACGTGCGCTCGCTGCAGGAGTTGCACGCCACCCTGGGTCATGACTGAGGTGGGCCATGACTGAGGTGGGTCATGACTGAGCCCGGGTTCGGCGCCCGGCTGGCCGCCGCGATCGGCGCGCGGGGGCCGCTGTGCCTCGGCATCGACCCGCATCCGGAATTGTTGCGGGCCTGGGACCTTCCGATCAGCGCCGACGGCCTGGCCCGGTTCAGCGAGATCTGTGTGCGGGCTTATGCCGGGTTCGCGATCGTGAAGCCACAGGTGGCGTTCTTCGAGGCTTACGGCTCAGCGGGTTTCGCGGTGCTGGAGAACACCATTGTTGGGTTGCGAGAGGCCGGGGTGCTGGTGCTCGCCGACGCCAAACGCGGCGACATCGGCTCGACGATGGCCGCCTATGCACAGGCCTGGGCCGGCACCGGCCCACTGGCTGCCGATGCCGTCACGGCCTCGCCATATCTCGGATTCGGTTCGCTGCAGCCACTTTTGGATATGGCCGCCGCCAACGGGCGCGGTGTGTTCGTATTGGCCGCCACCTCCAATCCAGAGGGTGCGTCGGTGCAAAGGGCGCTGACGGGAGAGCGCACCGTGGCGCAATCCGTCGTCGATGATGCCGCCGCCGTCAACCGGGCCGGGTTACCGCAACCGGGTTCGATCGGTGTTGTCGTCGGCGCCACGCTGGACGTGGTGCCCGATCTCAGCGAGGTGGGCGGGCCCGTCCTGGTGCCCGGGGTGGGCGCGCAGGGCGGACGCCCCGAGGCGCTCGGTGGCCTCGGGGGCGCCCGGCCCGGCCAGATTCTGCCGGCGGTATCGCGCGAAGTCCTGCGCGCCGGACCGGATTTCGCTGAGGTCCGGACGGCGGCGGAGAAGTTGCGCGACGCGGTGGCGTATCTCGTTTAGAGGGGGATCCACGTCCCGAACAGCCAGAATCCCCAGTTCTGGTAGCCCGGGTCGAGTACCGGGTTGACCCAGTTGCCGTTGTAGTTGAACGGCTGGTGATCCCAGCGGCCCTGATCGATACCGCGCCAGCCCAGATCTTGCGGCGGGGGTCCCGGACGCCAGCCGCGGTCATCGTGACCACCGCCCCATTGCGGCCCGCCAGGCCCGCCATCAGGGCCGCCGCGCCAGTCGGCCGGGCCAGGGCCGCGGCGGTCGGGCCCCGGTCCACCAGGACCACGCTCGCCCGGGCTCTGACAGGCCTGGATGCCGCACGGGCCGCCTGGTCCACCTGGCCCGCCGTCAGCCAGGGCGGGAGCCGCTCCCACCGTCAGCCCCGCGATCGTGATTCCGACCGCCGCTACGGCAATCCGGCCGGTCATCCGGGTAGCAACGCGGGTGGATTGTGTGATGGACATGGCACGTCCCTTCGAGGTTCGAATCAGTCACTGAACCCCCCGACACCGACCACGCTAGATAGTCCGCCTATGCAAAATCTGTCGCGCAGCTGTGCGTGCGGTAAGCGATCGACGGCGGCGGTCTCGACACGCCCGACACGCCGCGACCTGCCGGTGAGGTGAAATTTGCCCTCACTCGGCTGCCGGTACCCGCCCGCCGCTGCTGGTCAACCGGTGCGTACCGACAAAACTGCAGGTAGACGCATAGTCAATGATGCGATTTTGAGCTTGTGAACGGCCGCGAACACACCTCGGAATGTTGTCTCGACACCTGTCCAGACAACGAGATCTTGGCCCATATCCTGCGGGTTTGCACCGCTAAGCAGGGGGTGGGGTTAGATTTCGTCAGGTGGCGTGGGTACGGTCGCTGACGCTGGCTGAAGTACCCGGCCCAGGCAAAACAATGATGGTGATGAGACGGAGGAACCCGTGGCCCTTCCCCAGTTGACCGACGAGCAGCGTGCAGCCGCGTTGGAGAAGGCTGCTGCTGCGCGTCGTGCACGAGCTGAGCTCAAGGATCGGCTCAAGCGTGGTGGCACCAACCTCAAGCAGGTGCTCAAGGACGCTGAGACCGACGAGGTTCTCGGCAAGATGAAGGTTTCCGCACTGCTGGAAGCTTTGCCCAAGGTGGGCAAGGTCAAGGCGCAGGAAATCATGACCGAGCTGGAGATCGCACCGACACGCCGCCTGCGTGGCCTCGGTGATCGGCAGCGCAAGGCATTGCTGGAAAAGTTCGACTTCACCGCCGACTAGAGACGGTGAATGCCGGCGGAGGGCCGGACAGCGCGGGCGCTGTGCCCGACCACCGTGGCCGTGGCCGAGTGGTGGTGCTGTCCGGGCCATCCGGGGTAGGGAAGTCGTCCGTCGTCCGTTGCCTGCGCGAGCAGGTGCCCGACCTGCACTTCAGCGTGTCGGCGACCACCCGGGTCCGGCGTCCGGGCGAGGTGGACGGCGTCGATTACCACTTCGTCACCCCGGAGCAATTCCAGCGGTTGATCGATGATGGTGACCTGCTCGAATGGGCAGAGATCCACAACGGACTGCAGCGCTCCGGCACCCTGGCAGCCCCTGTGGCCGACGCTGTGGTGGCGGGACGTCCCGTCCTGATCGAGGTCGACCTGGCCGGTGCGGAAGCCGTCAAACGGGCCATGCCCGAAGTGTTGACGGTGTTCTTGGCACCGCCCAGCTGGGAGGCGCTCGAAGAGCGGCTGACCGGCCGGGGCACCGAAACACCCGAGGTGCAGGCGCGCCGACTGGACACCGCCCGCGCCGAACTCGCCGCTCAGGGCACGTTCGACGTCGTTGTGGTGAACAACCAATTGGATTCGGCCTGCGCCGAATTGGTATCCTTGCTGGTGGGCGCGCGGGATTGACGCCCCAAAGCCGGCGCGAGACGTCGATGACCCCGATTTTTAATCCGCAACATCCGCCAGGAAGAAGTTCTACGTGACGCAAGCCAGCTCGGATCACTACGATCCGGCCCCGGGTGCCGCAACCGCCTATGACACACCGCTGGGCATCACCAACCCGCCCATCGACGAGTTGCTGGACCGGGTGTCGAGCAAGTACGCGCTGGTCATCTACGCCGCCAAGCGTGCGCGCCAGATCAACGACTACTACAACCAGCTCGGCGACGGCATCCTCGAATACGTCGGCCCGCTGGTCGAGCCCGGCCTACAGGAGAAGCCACTGTCGATCTCGCTGCGCGAGATCCACGGCGATCTGCTCGAACACACTGAAGGCGAGTAGCTCACCAAGCCCGGGCTAGTTGATGAACCGCAAGCGGATCATCGTCGGCGTCGCCGGAGGTATCGCCGCATACAAGGCGTGCTCGGTCGTCCGCCAGCTCAGTGAAGCCGGCCATGACGTTCGTGTCGTCCCCACCGAGTCGGCATTGCGGTTCGTCGGTGCCGCGACGTTCGAGGCGCTGTCCGGGCATCCGGTGCGCACCGGCGTCTTCGAAGACGTCGATGAAGTGCCGCATGTCCGGCTCGGGCAGGAAGCCGACCTCGTCGTCGTCGCGCCGGCCACTGCTGACCTGCTGGCCCGCGCCGTCGCCGGCCGCGCCGACGATCTGCTGACCGCGACGCTGTTGACGGCCCGCTGCCCGGTGCTGTTCGCGCCGGCAATGCACACCGAGATGTGGTTGCACCCCGCCACCGTCGAGAACGTGGCGACGTTGCGTAGCCGCGGCGCGGTCGTGCTCGAACCCGCGTCCGGGCGACTCACCGGCGCTGACACCGGCCCCGGGCGGCTGCCCGAGCCTGAAGAGATCACCACCTTCGCCGAGCTGCTGCTGGCCCGCTCCGACGCGATGCCGTACGACCTGGCCGGCGTCAAGCTGCTGGTGAGTGCCGGCGGGACCCGTGAGGCCCTCGATCCAGTTCGCTTCATCGGCAACCGCAGCTCAGGTAAGCAGGGCTACGCGGTGGCCAGGGTGGCCGCCCAGCGTGGCGCCGACGTCACGCTCATCGCCGGAAACACGGCCGGACTGGCCGAGCCCGCCGGTGTCGAGGTGCTGAACATCACCTCCGCCGCACAGCTGCACGAGGCAGTGACCAAACACGCGCCAGACGCCCACGTGCTCGTCATGGCCGCGGCCGTCGCCGACTTCCGGCCCGCTCATGTGGAGACCACCAAGATCAAGAAGAAGCCCGATGTGGTGGATGCGCCCGCCATCGAGTTGGTGCGCAACGACGACGTGCTGGCTGGTGCCGTGCGTCAACGGGCCGACGGGCAGCTGCCCAATATGCGCGCCATCGTCGGCTTCGCCGCCGAGACCGGTGACGCGAACGGTGACGTGCTGTTCCACGCTCGGGCGAAGCTCGCGCGCAAGGGGTGTGACCTGCTCGTCGTCAACGCGGTCGGGGAGGGTCGCGCTTTCGAGGTGGATAGCAACGACGGGTGGCTATTGGGTGCCGACGGCACCGAAGCCGCACTGGAGCACGGGTCGAAGACACTGATGGCAAGTCGTATCGTGGACGCGATCGCCACGCTCCTGCGGCGCGAGGCTTAGTCCGATCGGCATCGATTAGCAGAAAGTTGCGCCTAACGGTTGCGCGGGACGTACCGTCCCGGTTTGGTCTGTCAGGGGCGACTATATGATTCGCAGAACTAAGTTTTTGGAAGGGATGACAACGTGAGCGCAGGTCGGCTGTTTACCAGTGAGTCGGTGACCGAGGGGCATCCCGACAAGATCTGCGACGCCATCAGCGATTCGATCCTTGATTCGCTGCTGGCTGCGGACCCGAAGTCGCGGGTCGCGGTCGAGACGGCGGTCACCACCGGTCAGGTGCATGTCATCGGTGAGGTAACGACATCGGCCAAGGAAGCGTTCGCCGATATCAACGACACGGTCCGCAAGCGCATCCTGGAGATCGGCTACGACTCGTCGGAAAAGGGCTTCGACGGCGAGACCGCCGGCGTCAACATCGGTATAGGCCGTCAGTCGCCCGATATCGCTCAGGGCGTGGACACCGCCCACGAGACCCGCGTCGAAGGCGGCGCCGATCCGCTGGACCTGCAGGGCGCCGGCGATCAGGGCCTGATGTTCGGCTATGCGATCAAGGACACGCCCGAGCTCATGCCGCTGCCGATTGCGTTGGCGCACCGGCTGGCCCGCCGCCTGACCGAGGTGCGCAAGAGTGGCGTCCTCGATTACCTGCGTCCGGACGGCAAGACCCAGGTCACCGTCCAGTACGACGGCACCACCCCGGTGCGGCTGGACACCGTCGTGCTCTCGACGCAGCACGCCGCAGGCATCGATCTGGAAGGCACCCTGACCCCGGACATCCGGGAGAAGGTCGTCAACACCGTGCTGGCCGACCTGAATCACGATTCGATGGACACCTCTGACTTCCGGCTGCTGGTCAACCCGACCGGGAAGTTCGTGTTGGGTGGCCCGATGGGCGACGCCGGCCTGACTGGCCGCAAGATCATCGTCGACACCTACGGCGGCTGGGCCCGCCACGGTGGAGGTGCGTTCTCAGGCAAGGATCCGTCAAAGGTGGACCGTTCGGCGGCGTACGCGATGCGCTGGGTCGCCAAGAACGTCGTCGCCGCCGGCCTGGCCGAGCGGGTCGAGGTGCAGGTCGCCTACGCCATCGGCAAGGCCGCCCCGGTTGGGCTGTTCGTCGAGACCTTCGGTTCCGAGACCGTCGACCCGGCCCGCATCGAGAAGGCCATCACCGCGGTGTTCGACCTGCGGCCCGCAGCGATCGTCCGCGACCTGGACCTGCTGCGTCCCATCTACGCGCCGACCGCGGCCTACGGCCACTTCGGTCGCACCGATATCGACCTGCCGTGGGAGCGCCTGGATAAGGTCGACGACCTCAAGAACTCGGTCTAATCCCGCGCGGCTCAGGCCGTGAAGCGATACTCGTCGAGCCGGAAGCGCCGGCTGTGCCAGCACCCCTCGACGGTGCTGGCCTCGCTTGTCACCTCGACTCGAGTGGCTTGCGCCAGGCGCCGGCCGATGTGGTGGCCCTGAGCCTCGATCACCTTGAAGCCGGTGGCCGGGTTGAAGGTCGACAGGTGCGCAGGTGCTTCCGATTTCGGACATCTGGCCCGCCGGCAGGAAGGTCAGCTCCACGTAGGCCGGGCTGACGAATCGCTGCAGGGCCATGTCGCCGGGCATTCGCATCGCTCAGCGAGCGGCCCGTGAGATCGGGAGCCCGCCAGCTTCTGAGTGCGGTCCCAGCGTGCGGTGTGCATGGTGAACCCGCCGAACGAGTCCGCTCCGTCGATCTCGGGCAGCTTGGGGATGGTCAGCACGCCGCTTGCGTTGATCAGATACCGCGCGTTGAGCTGATCCCCGGATTCCAGTTCCACCCGCCAGGCGTTATGCGCGGCATCGAACACCGCCCCAGTCACCCTGGCGCTAAACCGGATTCGGCTGCGCAGCCCGTACTTCTCGACGCAATGTTCGGCGGAGGCCCGCAGTTCGTGACCGGGCCCGTAGGTGCGCGAGACAGTGCAAGCTCTGCTCGAAGGAGATTGGTCCGTGAACGCACGGTGGCACAAGTGCTTTCGATCGGGTTGGTGGTTCTCCGGTGGATCCAGTGCTCGGCCGGGCATTTGTAGAACTCCTTGAGCGCGGCGAACGCGACAGGGTGGGGTGGCCGACAACCCCGGCACCCGAACCCAGGAACTGCTTCAACGCCGGACCGAAATCACTGGTCGACAAACCGTGCAGATACAGCAGCGGCAGCACCTCGCTCATCTGCGGTGACGTGCGCGCCCATGCCGGCAGGATCGCCGAGGGGAACCGTTGCCGCTGGCCGGTATCGGCGTCGATCCGCCGGTCATGCGTCTCCGTAGCCGTAGTTGTCCACGGTCACGTATTTCCCCAGGGGTTGCCGTCACGTAATTCCCCAGGTTCAGGTGCTGCTGCGGTGAGCGTAGCGAACCGCTAAGTGGGTGTCAGGTGGTCTTGGTGCCGGGTCGTTTCCGGGGTCGGTAGGACGGGCCGTCCATGAGGACTTGGTGGCTGGTGTTGATGAGTCGGTCGAGCAGCGATTCGGCCACGACCGGGTTCGGAAACAGCGGGTACCAGTCCTTCGGGGCCCGGTTGCTGGTCAGGATCAGGGGCTTGGCGGCGATGGCGCGGTCGGAGACAAGGTCGTAGAGGTCGTCGCTTTGGGTGGGGGTGTGCTCACGCATCGCGAAGTCATCGACGATCAGGACCAGGGGGCGGGTGTATTCGCGCATGCGTTGTCCGATGGTGCGGTCGGCGTGGCCGCCGGCGAGGTCGGCGAGCATGCGGGAGCATTTGACGAAGCGGATGTCGCCGCCGCGGAGTGCGACTTGATGCCCGAGTGCCTGTGCCACATGGGTTTTCCCGACTCCGACGGGTCCGTAGAGAATCACTGATTCACCGGCCTCGAGCCAGCGCAACGCGGCCAGGTCGCGCAGCATCGCAGCGGGCAGTTTCGGGCTGACGGTGAAGTCGAAGTCCTCGAAGGTGTTGGGCTGTTCGAAGCGGGCGCGGCGGACCCGTCGGGCCAGGGCGGCGGTCTCCCGGCGGGCGATTTCGTCTTCGCAGAGTACTTGGAGGAATTCCAGGTGTCCGAGTTTCCCGTCGCGGGTTTGAGCCAGGCGGGCATCGAGGGTGTCGAGCATGCCGGTCAGTTTGAGGGTCTTCAGTGCGGCCCGCAGGCTGGGATCGTGAATGGTCATGACTATGTCCTTGGAGTTGAAGTGGTTGCAGTGGAGGTGTTTTCGTGCGCTCAGGCAGTGAGGTCGGTGTCGAACGCGTCAGGTCCTCGCAGCATCGCCGGTGGTGGCGGGACGACGGCGGGCGAGGCATGGTCTGCTTCGGTGCCGGCGACCAGGATGCCTTTGACGGTGCGATAGCCGGGGTCCCCGACCTGCAGTGCTCGAGTGCAGGCCGCGTCCAGTCGGCGATCGCCGTACTTCTCGCGCAGGCGGATGATCCCCTGGATGGCGCGGAGCCGGTGGATGGCGTTGACCGTGGACAATTCGGCGACGACCGCGACGGCGCCGGGCCCGATCTGCTCGGCCTGGGTGCGGCACCACGTCACGGTGCGCAGGGTGTGGGCGATCTTGTGGGGCGGGTAGTGCTCGACATTGGTCGAGCGGCCCGCCAGATGCAGCACGTGAGTCGCGACCACGGTCCCGCTGTGGAAGATCTGCACGACGTCACCGGCGGTGCGGGCGGTGACCTGCTGGCCGATCAGCCGCCACGGCACCGAGTACAGCGCCTTGCCGGACTTGACGTGGCAATCCGCGGCGACCCGCCCGATCGAGTAGATAACCGACTCAAACACTCTGGGCGGCAACGCCATCAGCGCATCGCGTTCGATCGCTGCGAACACCGACGCCGGGGTCTGCCCATCCAGACCGCGGGCATCGGCCGCTCGATGCGAGGTTTGTCCTTCGGCTTGCGGGCTCGCGCCGGATCGATCAGGGTGCCGTAGTGCGCGGCGAGCTCGCCGTAGGCCGGATTGATCAGCGGATCGTAGAGGTCGGGTCGCTCGACTCCGGTCTTGAGGTTGTCGCACACCAGCCGCGCCGGCACGCCGCCGAAGAACTCGAACGCCGCGACATGCGAGGCATTCCAGGATGTTTGATCCATCCGCAACACCGGTTGGACGAACAACGCCCGTGAACACGACAGGATCATCGCGAATACCCACACCGCGACGCGGCGCCCCGATTGCGGGTCCCACCACATCCCGAGCTTGCCGTAGTCGATCTGCGCTTCACTGCCGGGTTCGACCGCACCGCGGGGTACCGTGACTTTGCCTTCGAGTCGCTCCTCGGCGAAAGCGGTTGCCACGTAACGACGTACCGTCGATTCGGACACATCCACATGATGGTCGTCGCGGAGGCGCTGCGCGATGGTCGCCACTGTCACCGGAACCTTCAGCTGCTCGGCGATCCACTGGTGATGCACGGCGATCTGGGGCCATGTCAGTGCCCGCGCCACCGGATCGATGAGCTCGGGAAACCAACGCCCGATGCGTGCCCGCCATAGCTGCTCGTCAAACTCCTCCGGGCACGGTGCCAGACCCTCGGCCAGCGCCGGGGCCAGATACTTGCGGATGGTCTTGCGGTCGATGCCCAGCGCCTCATTGATCTGCACCTGGGATCGGCCGGCATTCCAGTGCCGGAACATCTCCACGAAATCAGTCACGTCCCACGATCTCCTCGCCACTCAAGGCCCCTTCCAGGACCCCTGGCGGGGCACCTGAACGGAGCGAACCTGAACAGCGCCCCAACCCCCACCGGACACGCCCCACGGGGTGGGGAATTACGTGACCGAGGGTGAGGAATTACGTGACGGACAACCCCTCAGACCTGGGGAATTACGTGACCGCTGACACCGTAGTGATAGAAGAGACGATCGCCCGTGCCGGACCACACCTGCTCACACCGCACACCGTCTTGGGTGACACCGTCGTCGCCGTCGGGGAGATCGAACCCGGTGACGAGGTAGGCACCGGTCGGCGAGGTAGCGCAATTCCGTGGGGTCCAGGGAATCCGCACCAGCACCGAGACCGAGGTGATAGAGCGGCACATCGCTGAATCGGCTAGCACACAGTGAAGACGGTGGCCGTGAGTCGGCTACCGTCGACGCCGTTCTGCTCGAGCGATCCCGATGCTGGTCCACCGGGGTTGTCCCGGTGATCGGGGCGCGATCGCTGCGAGCAGCGCGACGACCATCTGGGCGCGCTGAGCATCGAGATCGACGCACCGCCCTATGACCGCCTGGATCAGGTCAGCCGTGTCGAGCCAGGAGAGCCCTGCGGCAAGCTGGCGGATAACGCCGCGCCTCGCGGGGGCGAGGACGCGACGACCCACTTCCACCCGGCGGGCTCGACGGTTTCTCCCGTCTGAAGCCCGCCAGCTTCCCCGCGCAGCGGCGGTTTATGCCTAGCCGGCGGCACCGCCGGCACCGCCGTCCCCGCCGGTCCCGCCGCCGCCGCCGGTCCCGCCGGTGCCGCCGGTGGGCGCGGCGCCGGGCGTGCCGGCAGTGCCGGCACTGCCGCGGCCGCCGAGGTGGGGCTGTGCCGTGCCCGCCGGTCCCGCCGGTCCCGCCGCCGCCGCCGGTCCCGCCGGTGAGGCCGTTGCCGCCGGTCCCGCCGGTCCCGCCGCCGCCGCCGGCACCGCCGTCCCCGCCGGCGTAGCCGGCCACTGCCGGCGCCGCCGTGCCCGCCGGTCCCGCCGCCGCCGCCGGTCCCGCCGTTGCCGCCGTCGCCCTGGTTGCCCGCCGTGCCTGGGCCGCTTTCCTGCCTGCCGTTGTTGCCGGCGCTGCCTGCGGCGCTGATCCGCCGGTGCCGCCGTCCCCGCCGGTGCCGCTGGGGGGGCCGTCGGCACCGGCAGAGCCGTCGGCGCGGCGCCGGTCCTGGTCCGCCTTTGCCGCCGTTGTTGGGGCGCTGACGCCGCCGCCCGCCGGTCCCGCCGTCGCCGCCGGCCCCGCCGGCTACGCCGGCAGAGCCGTCGGCGCCGTTGCCGCCGGCCCCGCCGACACCGCCGTCGCCGTTGGTGCCTGCGGTGCCTGCGGTACCTGCCCCGGTTCCGGCCGCGCCGCCGAACCCACCCGCGCCACCCGCCCCGCCGGTGCCGCCAGCGGCCCCGGCTGTCGCGCCATCGACGCCCGCCGCGCCGGCGCTGCCGTCACCGCCCTTGCCGCCGTCGCCGTTTTTGCCACCAGCGGCAGCCGCGCCGCCGTTACCGCCGTTACCGCCAGCGGTACCCGGGGCAGCGCTGGGGTCGGCCCCGGCGTTGTAGCCGTCACCGCCGTTACCGCCGTTACCGGACACGCCGCTCACGCCGGTGGCACCAGTGAGACCCGCGGTCGCTCCGGTGCCACCGGCGGCACCCCCGGCCCCGCCGATACCGCCCGCTCCGCCACCGGCCCCGCCGTTACCGCCGGTCCCGCCATCAGGAGTGGCGGCATCACCGTCACCGCCTCGTCCACCGGTACCGCCTGTCCCGCTGCGACCGCCGGCCCCGCCGTTACCGCCGTTACCGTTGCCGCCCGCGCTACCCGAACCCAGGGCCACCCCACCAGCACCGCCGTTACCACCAGCCCGCCGATACCGCCGGTGCCGCCGTTACCGCCGGCTTGGCCCTGCGCACCGGCGGTCGCACCGTCGAGTCCGGTCACACCATCGCCGCCGGCGCCGCCGACCCCACCGAGGCCGCCGACCCCACCGGCACCGCCGTTACCCGAGATCGAGCCACCACGCCCGCCGGCACCACCGTTACCGCCGAGACCGCCGCCGCTTCCGTTCGTCCCCGACGCTCCGGCCATGCCGGCCGCACCGCTACCACCAGCACCGCCGGCACCACCATTACCGGTAGACCCGCCGTCACCGCCGGCGCCGCCGTTACCGCCAGCGGTACCCGCCACAGCGCTGGGATCGGCCCCGGCGTTGTAGCCGTCACCGCCGTTACCGCCGTTACCGGACACGCCGCTGACGCCGGTGGCACCGGTGTGACCCGCGGTGGCTCCGGTCCCACCGGCGGCACCCCCGGCCCCGCCGGTACCGGCGGCACCACTGGTGCCGCCGTTACCGCCGTCACCGCCGTTGGGAGTGGCGGCATCACCGTCGATGCCGTTACCGCCGTCACCGCCTGTCCCGCTGCGACCGCCGGCCCCGCCGTTACCGCCGTTACCGTTGCCGCCCGCGCTACCCGAACCCAGGGCCGCCCCACCAGCACCGCCGTTACCGCCAGCCCCGCCGATACCGCCGGTGCCGCCGTTACCGCCGGCTTGGCCCTGCGCACCGGGGGTCGCGCCGTCGAGTCCGGTCACACCGGTGCCGCCGACACCGCCGACCCCGCCGAGGCCGCCGACCCCGCCGGTGCCGCCGTTACCCGAGATCGAGCCGCCACGTCCGCCGGCACCGCCGTTACCGCCGAGACCGCCGCCGCTTCCGTTCGTCCCCGACGCTCCGGCCATGCCGGCCGCACCGCTACCACCAGCACCGCCGGCACCACCATTACCGGTAGACCCGCCGTCACCGCCGGCGCCGCCGTTACCGCCAGCGGTACCCGGCACAGCGCTGGGATCGGCCCCGGCGTTGTAGCCGTCACCGCCGTTACCGCCGTTACCGGACACGCCGCCCGCGCCGGTGGCGCCGGTGTGACCCGCGGTCGCTCCGGCCCCCCCCCGGCCCCGCCGATACCGGCGGCACCACTGGTGCCGCCGTTACCGCCGGTCCCGCCATCAGGAGTGGCGGCATCACCATCACCGCCTCGTCCGCCGGTGCCGCCCGTCCCGCTGCTACCGCCGGCCCCGCCGTCACCGCCGTCACCGTCGCGTCCGCGCCAGAACAACCACCCGTTCCCGGCCTGCCCGCCGGCCCCACCGGTGCCGCCCGTCCCGCCGACCCGCCGGTACCGCCCGTCCCGCCGACCCCGCCGGGGATGGTCGCATCGGCACCGTTGGTTCCAGCGACTCCCTGAGCGCCGACCCCACCCGTGCCCCCGACACCACCGTCACCGGAGCGGCCGAAGATCCAGCTGCCCAGCCCGCCATCACCACCGGTTCCGCCGGCACCGCCCGTGCCGCCGGGACCGGTGGCGCCGACAGCGTTAGCCCCGGTACCGCCCGCGCCGCCGCTACCGCCGTCACCCCAGATCGACAACAAGCCGGTGCTGCCACCATGACCGCCGGCCCCGCCCGCAGCCGACACGTCAGTGGAGTTTCCGCCCTGACCGCCCGCGCCGCCGCTGCCGATCAGGTATCCGCCCCTGCCGCCATCACCACCCGCGCCGCCGCTACCACCGTCACCACCGGCCCCGCCACGGCCCCACAGGGTGAACAACCTCGTATCGCCGCCGTCACCACCGGCACCGCCGGACCCGCCGTCACCACCGGCACCGGCATTGCCCAACCAGAACCCACTCGCCCCGCCGTCCCCACCAGCCCCACCAGACCCGCCAGCACCGCCACGACCGCCGTTACCGTAGAGCGACAGCATCCCGGCGTCACCGCCCCTGCCGCCAGCCCCACCAGCCCCGCCAGCCCCGCCGGTCCCGCCGTTACCGTAGAGCAGGCCACCCGAGCCGCCGGCACCGCCGGCGTGACCACTCGAGCCCGCCCCACCGGCCCCACCGTTACCCATCAGGCCCGCACTGCCGCCGTTACCACCGTTGTAGCCGTTACCGCCGTTGCCCAACAGGCCACCGCCGCGACCGCCGTTGCACACCGCGCCCCCCGTGCAGGTCGACGGGGTGTAGCTATAGCCGTTGCCGAGTAACAGGCCAGCATTGGGATGAGCCGCGGTGCCATTGGACACGAAGATCGCGATAAAGCTGCCCGGAGTCCAACTCGACGGCAACGCCGGATTCGACAGTGCCGCCGTGATCAAACTGTTCGGCACCGGTAACACCGACACCGACGCAGACGCCGACTTCGCGGAGGCAGGACCGCTCACCAGAACACCCGACCCGGCCCCGGTCCCGGTCGCGGTCGCGGTCGCGGTCGCGGTCGACGAGGGCGCCAAACCCTCGGAGGAGACAGCCGAGCGCGCCACCACCGACGACGCGCTACCGCTCCCCGCGGGCGCACCACCACGGGCCGCACCAGCCGACCGCTGACCCGACATCGCACCCCGCGACGCCACAGAAGAAGGCGCCGTCGACGGCCGACTGGAAACCACACCCGTCTTCACAGTCTTGGCCGGGGCGTCAGCTCTGCTACTGGCCGCCGACGAGCCAGAACCCTCGCCGGTATCGGCATGAGCCACCCCCGAACCACCCACCAAAGCGGCACCCACACCCAGGGTCATCGCACCCGCACCCAACCAGCCATAGGCAGTGATCCGCCGGCCCGCGCCACGCGGCTTCTCACGCCGATGAGCCGGACCACTGTCATCGAGGCCCATGTCATTGACCACCGCAGCCCACACCGACGCCGACAACGAATTCAACTCCACACCACTGCCCTCGGTCATTGCCCCAGCCTCTCGCCGCAAAAACTGCTCCGGTACGGCAAAAGTCACCACGACAATGCCGTCAAAAAATTAACACAAGCATCAGGAATCGCTGGGCTCATTCGCAGCCCACGAGTTACTCCCGCCTCCACAAGCGCGGATTGGCGATCACCGGCCAGCAACGCAGCACTGATCGCGCCGTGCTAGCCCGCCGGATCGCCCACGAAGATCGATAGTGCCGGCATTGCGGGAAACAGAGCAGCCCGCCTGACAGCAACCACCCGCACATTGACCCACGAGCCGCTCAGGTGGCGGTAACTAAGACGGCCCGGCCCGGCCCCTCGACAGCGTCGCCGACCGCTCCCACAAGGCGTTCACCGACCGGCCGCGCAGCGGCCACAATGCCGGACCCCTTCCCCGTGGCCAGGCGGACCAGCAACGCCCCCCACGACTGCCCGCGCCGCATGCAGTCGGCCACCTGCCGACACCGCAACCGCAGCACCGATCCACTCCACACCTGCCGCCACACCCGACACACCAGAGCCGATCAGCTCACCGACAAGCAGAACACCCGGCTGGCCACCCTGTTCACCAGCGACACCCATATCGAGGCCCAGACCACCTCGACGATGTATCACCACCGTGGCCACCCACCACGAACCACACCGCACCACAGGCCGCACCACAGGCCGAGCGATGACGGCCGCACTGACCACCACGCTGAGCACCAGTGTTCCCACGCCGCCACAGGAACTGATCTGCCCCGGCCGCACGCTGACCAAGCAGGCCGCCGATGGTGGTCATAGGATTTTCCCGTTGCTTATCGGTCGAATCGTTGGATTACCAACTGTGACAAGCAATTCAAGCCCGAAATCATTCCGGCTGCGTACTGGCCGTCGCGGCCACGGCCAGCCGGCTGGGCGTGCTGCGGCCGCACAACCGCGACGCTTCCTGCACCGGGTCCCCGATAACGGTGTATTCGAAGCGGTGGTGCGACCCGAAGTTGCCGGCCACCATAATGCCTGCGGCGACACCGATGCTCACACCGATCCCGGGGACGTCGCGGCGCAGTTGGGCGGCCATCGCGCGGGCCGCGGCCAGTTCCACGACTTGGACCGGCGGGCGGCTGCCCACCACCTGCGTCGACCCGACGATGTCGACGAACAGCACCGCGGCGCGGCATTCCTCGCCGCCGCGGTTGACATTGCGCTGTTCGGCCGCCAGCGCCACATCGCGCCCGACGTGGCGATCAGCCAGCAGGCGATCAGAATCAGGATGACCCGAAAATCACTGCGGCGCCTGCCAGCAGCACCACGGCCACCGCGAGTTGCGTCACCGTCATATTGCGCAGGGTGAGAGTGAAGCCGGCCGCCAACGCAATCCCCACGACCGGCACGCAGGAGCCCAGCACCCAGGCCATGATCGTGCGGCCCAATACTGCGGGGCCGCCGCGATGTTCGGGGTTGGCCGACTCGCGCGCTTGTGCTGCCCACCGGGCGCAACAGTGGCCCGGGCCCAGCCGATGATCACCGCAACGACGACGTAGGTCGGAGCGACGATGGCGGTGATCGAATGTGCCCGTCGCGCAAGGATATTGGGCAGCGGGATGGCGACGGTGATCACGGATACGGCGACGGCCACACCAATGAGATTGGCGACCACCACGAACACCGTAAGGATGATCTGGATACGAATTCGCCGGCGGCGCTGACTTTCCGAGACACGACCCAATAGCCTGGACCCGTAATCCGGCGTGGCTGGTGCCTTGGCGCTTTACTGTGTGAACCACTCCAGGGTGCCGCTAATAGGTCGCACCGGCATCTATCGATCATTCGTCACGCGTAGGCGACCTTCCGGCCGCCTACGCGTAGCGACGGTCTAACCGACGAACTGGTCGAACGCCCACTGGTACTGGGGTGGAATGACCTGGACGCCGCACTGCTTCTGCAGCGTGCCCAGCGGGGCGAGGATCCCGGTGAACTCCTGGTACTCCTGCGGGTTGGCCTGCGCGTAGGCCTGCAGGGTCTGCGAGGCCTGTGCGCGCGGCTGCATCGCCGCGGTCATCAGCATCTTTTGGCCGGCCGGGTGGGAGGCCAGGTAGCCCTGGATCTGCCCCTGCGCGGTCGCGACGGTGGCGTCGATATTGTCTTGGCTGCAGTCAGGTGCGGCGATCGCGGCCGGGGCGGCGATGACCGCCGAGGCCAGGCCGGCGGTGATAGCGCCGAGACAAATGCCGAGTGTTCGCCGGGTTCTGGCGGCTTCAGCAATTTTCATGGGGTGAGGTCCCTTCACATCGTGAATTCGGTTGCCATTGTGGCCTGTCCGGACGGTCCCGACAAGGTTTGCTGCGGTTACTGCTTTTCTCGCTGCTCACGCGTGCAACGCTGCGCGCAGAGCGGCTAATCCACGTTCGGTCGCCGCAGTGGCGGCCGGGACAACCCCGGCGTAACCGAGGTAGCCATGCACCAATGTGTCGGCCTGATGTAGCTCGACCGTTACACCGGCCGCCGCCAGCAGCTCCGCGTAGCGGGCGCCGTCGTCGCGCAGCGGGTCGTGGCCGGCGACGGCGATATAGGCGGGCGGCAGACCGGCGAGGTCGGCGGCCCGGCCCGGCGCCAGCCCCGCCGGGGGGTCGGTCAGATCGATGTCGCCGGCGTACCAGCGGCTGAAGGCGTCGATGGCCGCCCGATCGAGTATTGGCGCGTCGGCGTTCTCGGCGAACGACGGCAGCGAGTTGTCCCACATCGTCGACGGGTACCAGAGCAGCTGGAACACGATCGGCGGGCCGCCGTTGTCCCTGGCCAGCTGGGCGACGACGGCAGACAGTGTGCCGCCGGCCGAGTCGCCGGCGACCGCGAGCCGAGATGCGTCCGCGCCGAAGCTGTCGGCATGGGCCGCCACCCACCGGGTGGCGGCAAGGGCGTCGTCGACGGCTGCGGGGTAGGGGTGCTCGGGAGCCAGTCGGTAGTCGACCGAGACGACCACGGCGCCGGCGCCGACCGCGTGATTGCGGGCCGTGCCGTCATGGGTGTCGAGATCGCCGACGGCGAAGCCGCCGCCGTGGAAATACATCGTGACCGGTGGGTCGACTATGTCGTCGGGCCAGTAGACGCGGATCGGGATCGGGCCGGCCGGGCCGTCGATCTGGTGGTTCTCCACCCGCAGCTCGGGATGGACGGGGGCTCGCGGCAGCTCCCGGAGCCGGCGGCGCGCCTCCTCGATTCCCCTGTCGACAATCAATTGGAATGGCACTGCTTCCAGTACCTTCTGCAGGATGGCATCCACCGGCGGTCGCATCAGCCCACCGTACTTACGGACCCTGACACCGTGGTGGGTCGCCGGCGCCGCGGCGGCGATCGGCTACGGCATTTTCCTGGTGGTCACCGTGCTGCGCCTGCCCGCGAACGCCCCGCTCACCGGGCAGTTCCTGGGCCAACCCGCCGTCAAGGCGCTGATGGCCGTCTTGCTCGCGGTCGCGGCGCTGTGGCATCCGATCCTGCGGGAGCGGCGCTGGCTGGTCGCGGCGCTGCTGTTCTCCGCGGGCGGCGACTTCTTCCTCGCCATGCCGTGGTGGCAGCCGTCGTTCGTGCTCGGACTCGGCTCGTTCCTGGTGGCCCACCTTTGCTACCTGGGCGCGTTGTTGCCGCTGCGAGGTCCCAGCCGGCCCCGCCTGGCTGCCTCGATAGTCGTCGTCATCGCCTGCGTGAGTTTGCTGGTGTGGTTCTGGCCGCGACTGGTCGCCGACGGGTTGACGATTCCCGTGATGGTCTACATGGCCGTGCTCGCCGCCATGGTCTGCTCGGCGCTGGTGGCCCGGCTGCCCACACCATGGACGGCGCTTGGGGCGGTGTCGTTCGCGATCTCCGACGGCATGATTGGCATCGGCCGTTTCGTGTTGGACTCACAGGCACTGGAAGTGCCGATCTGGTGGGTGTACGCCACATCGCAGGTGCTGATTACTGCCGGTTTCTTCTTCGGCCGGGTGCCGGCAGAGGAAACCGTTTGTCGGAGCCGTCGCTAGTCTTCGACGATGCCGATCCGGCGCGCCGCCGAGCACGAACCCATCGCCCGGGTGCTGCCGATGCTGTCGGTGCCGCACCTGGATCGCGAGTTCGACTATTTGGTGTCGGCCGAACAATCCGACGATGCCCAGCCCGGGGTCCGGGTCCGGGTCCGCTTCCACGGCCGTCTGGTCGACGCGTTCGTTCTCGAACGGCGTTCGGAGACCGACCATGTCGGCCAGCTGGGCTGGCTGGACCGGGTCATCTCCGCCGAGCCGGTGCTCAACCCGGAGATCCGCCGCCTGGTCGACGCGGTCGCCGCCCGCTACGCCGGTACCCGCCCCGATGTGCTCCGCCTGGCGATCCCGCCCCGGCACGCCGGGGCAGAGAAAGCGCAGGCCGACCCCCCGTTGCTGCCCGTCATCGACCCGGTCGACCCCGCAGGCTGGGCCCGCTACGGCGGCGGTGAAGGGTTCCTGGCCGCGCTGCGCGACGGCCGGGCGGCCCGCGCGGTCTGGCAGGCGCTGCCCGGCGAGCAGTGGTGCGACCGGATCGCCGATGCCGCTGCGGCAGCTGTCAGCGGTGGTTACGGGGTGCTAGCCGTGGTTCCCGATCAGCGCGATATCGATGCGCTGTGGCAGGCCGCGACCACGCGGATCGACCCGGCCGCCGTTGTCGCCCTGTCAGCCGGACTCGGCCCCTCGGCCCGATACCGGCGCTGGCTAGCGGCGCTGCGCGGGCATGCCCGGCTGGTCATCGGCACCCGTAGCGCGGTGTTCGCCCCGGTCGAGCGGCTCGGTCTGGTCATCGTCTGGGACGACGGTGACGACACCCTCGCCGAGCCGCGCGCCCCGTACCCGCACGCCCGCGAGGTGGCGATGCTGCGCGCCCACCAGCTGCGCTGCGCGGCGGTGATCGGCGGCTACTCCCGCACCGCCGAGTCACAGGCGCTGGTGCAGAGCGGCTGGGCGCACGACCTGGTCGCCTCCCGTCCGCTGGTGCGCGCGGCCGCGCCCCGGGTGCTCGCCCTGGACGACGAGGGCTACGCCGAGGAACGCGACCCCGCCGCCCGGTCGGCGCGGCTGCCATCGCTGGCGCTGCGCGCGGCCCGTGCCGCACTCGACAACGGAGCCCCGGTCTTGATCCAGGTGCCGCGGCGCGGTTACGTGCCCTCGGTGGCCTGCGCGCGGTGCCGGACGATCGCCCGCTGCCGGCACTGCATGGGTCCGCTGTCGCTGTCCGAGCGGGATGCGGCAGGCGCGGTGTGCCGCTGGTGCGGGCGGATGGACACCGCACTGCGCTGCCGGCGTTGCGGCTCCGACGCAATCCGCGCCGTGGTGGTGGGGGCCCGCCGTACTGCCGAGGAGATGGGCCGGGCCTTCCCAGGGACGACGGTCATCACCTCGGCCGGGGACGCGGTGCACACCGAGATTGAGCCGGGTCCGGCGCTTGTCGTCGCGACCCCGGGCGCCGAACCGCACGTGCCGGGCGGATACGGCGCGGCGCTGCTGCTGGACAGCTGGGCGTTACTGGGCCGCCAGGACCTGCGCGCTGCCGAGGACACCCTGCGGCGCTGGATGGCCGTGGCCGCGCAGGTGCGTCCCCGGGGCGACGGCGGGGTGGTGGCGGTGGTGGCCGAATCGGCCATCCCGACCGTGCAGGCACTGATCAAATGGGATCCGGTCGGGCATGCCGAGGCCGAATTGGCGGCCCGCTCCGAGGTCGCGCTGCCACCGTGCGTGCACATGGCCGCCGTCGACGGCAGCTCGGATGCGGTCAGCGCGCTGCTCGAACATGCCGAGTTGCCGGAGGACGCCGACCAGCTCGGCCCCGTCGACCTGCCGCCCGGTGTTCGCCGCCCGCCCGCGACCGAGCCCGGCGAGCCGGTCATCCGGATGCTGGTGCGGGTTCCCAAGGACGAGGGCCTGGGGCTGGCCGCTTCGCTGCGGCATGCCATTGCGATCGCCAGCGCCCGGCGCGACCAGGAGGCAGTTCGGGTACAGATCGACCCGTTGCACATAGGGTGAAGCCCGACCGTCTGACAGTGGGGGCGAGATGAAGTCGTCCGGCCGGGTCATCAGGTTCTCGATCGCCTTGCTGCTCATCGCCCCGGGCTGACCGCGACGCTGTTCTCCCTGGCCGAGCGCAAGCTGATCACTTTGCATCAGGTCAGCGACAAGAAGTTGACCATCACCGGCAACGCGCAGTATGCGCAGTGGGCCGACGTCGACCCGGTCAGCGTGGATATCGCCTCGGCGCTCAAGGTGCTCGGACTCGATACCCGTTTTGATGCCGATAGCAGTGTGGCCGCAGGCAAGAAGCGGTCCCGTGCCAAAACGGACATGGCCGCGTCGGTCATGAAGTGGGCGTTCGCCGGCCTGATGGTCACACGCTCCCGGGAACTGTGGCTGCGGTTCTTCAATGTCGTCGCGCTGGTGCTGGCCGTCGTCACCTTCGTCTGGTCCCCGGTCACTCTGTGGGGTGTGCCGCTTGCGCTGTTCTTCCCGTTCACGATCGCCGGTGGAGTCGCCGCCTTGTGGGCCCGTAAGTACCAGACCACGACCGGCGAGGTCGGCCCGCAGCCGGACTGCGGAGAAGGAATTCGACAGCGCGGTCGGTCACGTGCTGGCGCTTGGGCAGAGCTACCCGCAGCCTGAACTCGTCGAACAACTTCCTCAACCTGCAGCAGAACCTCGCCGACACCGAGGACAAGCTGGCATACGCGCGGCAGTGTTACAACGACGCGGTCGCGACGGTGAACCGATTGATCACCACGATTCTGACGATGTTCGTCGCGCCGATGGCCGGGGTGTCGCAGCGCGAGTTCTGCCAGGTGCCAAAGTAGCGGTATGCGAATTGTTTTCGCCGGCACCCCCGAACCGGCACTGCCGTCGCTGCGGCGGCTGATCGATTCACCGCGCCACGAGGTGGTCGCGGTACTCACCCGCCCGGACGCGGCCGCCGGGCGTCGCGGCAAACCCGCCCCGTCACCGGTGGCGCGGCTGGCTGACGAGGCCGGTATCCCGGTGCTGCGCCCGGCGAAGCCCAATTCCGCAGAGTTCATCGCCGAACTGGCCGAACTGGCGCCGGAATGCTGCGCGGTGGTGGCCTACGGCGCACTGCTGTCCGCGACGCTACTGGCGATTCCGGCGCATGGCTGGATCAACCTGCATTTCTCGCTGCTGCCGGCCTGGCGGGGTGCCGCGCCGGTACAGGCTGCCCTCGCGGCGGGCGATACCGTCACCGGCGCAACGACTTTCCTGATCGAGCCGAGCCTGGATTCCGGGCCTGTGTACGGAGTGGTCACCGAGACAGTGCGCCCGACCGACACCGCGGGCGACCTGCTGGAACGGCTGTCGGCCTCGGGTGCGGGGCTGTTGGAAGCGACCCTGGACGGGATCGCCGACGCGTCCCTGACGCCGGTGCCACAACCGGCTGAGGGGATCAGCCTGGCGCCGAAAATCACTGTCGAGCAGGCGCGGGTGTCGTGGGAGCTGCCCGCGCACGTCGTCGATCGCCGGGTCCGCGCGGTGACGCCCAATCCGGGCGCCTGGACGATGATCGGTGACCTACGGGTGAAGCTCGGCCCGGTCACCGTCGATGAGACGGGTGCCCCGTTGGCGCCGGGGGAGATCGCGGTGGATCGGTTCGGAGTCCGGGTTGGCACCGGGACGGTGCCGATCGTGCTCGGCGCAGTGCAGCCGCCAGGCAAGAAGCCGATGACTGCCGCCGACTGGGCCCGCGGCGCCCGGCTCGACGAAACGGTGCGGGCGTCATGAGCGAGCGTCCCGGCAACCGGGGAAAGCCCAACGACCGCAACGGCTTCCAGAAGCGCGACCGAACCGGGGCGCCGCCGGGTCGCGACCGCGACCAGCAGCGGCCACCGCGGCGTCCTCGCCGCACCCCGCTGGATCCGGCCCGCCAGGCCGCCTTCGATGTGCTGCGGGCGGTGTCCGAACGCGACGCCTACGCGAACCTGGTGCTGCCGTCGATGCTGGCCGAGCGCGGGATCCATGGCCGCGACGCGGCGTTCGCCACCGAACTGGCCTACGGCACCTGTCGAACCCGGGGCCTGCTCGACGCCGTGATCGCGGCGGCGGCCGGGCGCACGGTCGACCAGATCGATCCGGTACTGCTGGACCTGCTGCGCCTGGGCAGCTATCAGCTGCTGCGCACCAACGTCGCCCAGCATGCCGCGGTGTCCACTACCGTCGAACAGGCCGGTATCGAATTCGACAGTGTCAGAGCAGGTTTCGTCAACGGTGTGCTGCGGGCGATCGCCGGCCGCGACGAGGCGTCCTGGGTGGCCGAGCTGGCGCCGTCCACGAGCACCGACCCGGTCGGGCAGCTGGCGTTCGTGCACGCGCACCCGCGCTGGATTGCCCAGGCGTTCGCCGATGCACTCGGTGCCGACGCAGGTGAGCTCGACGCCACTCTGGCTGCCGACGACGCCCGCCCCGGTGTGCACCTGGCCGCGCGGCCGGGAGTGCTGACCGCGCAGGAGCTGGCCGCCGAGGTGGACGGGACGGCCGGGCGGTACTCGCCCTATGCGGTCTACCTGGGCGGCGGTGATCCAGGCCGGCTGTTGGCTGTGCGCGATGGCAAGGCGCTGGTGCAGGACGAGGGCAGTCAGCTGGTGGCCCAGGCGCTGACGCGGGCCCCGTTGATCGGCGACGACGGCGGACGCTGGCTGGACCTGTGCTCGGGCCCGGGTGGTAAGACCGCGCTGATCGCCGCGATCGCCGCGCAGCACGGTGGCAGTGTCACCGCGATCGAGCCCACACCGCGCCGGGCAGAGTTGGTCGAGCAGAACACCCGCGGCCTGCCGGTCGAGGTGCTGCGCGTCGACGGCCGCGAGTCGGGGCTGGAAGCCGGCAGCTTCGACCGGGTGCTGGTGGATGCACCCTGCACCGGACTCGGCGCGCTGCGGCGCCGGCCGGAAGCCCGTTGGCGGCGGACCCCGGGCGACGTCCCGGTGCTGGCCAAGCTGCAGCGTGAACTGCTGGCCGCCGCGATCGCCCTGACCCGCCCCGGCGGGGTGATCCTCTACGCGACTTGCTCCCCGCACCTGGCCGAGACCGTCGGCGTGGTCTCCGATGCGCTGCGCCGTCAGCCGGTCACCGCGCTGGACACCCGGCCGCTGTTCGCCCCCGCCGAAGAACTGGGTAGCGGTCCGTACGTGCAGCTGTGGCCGCACCGGCACGGTACCGACGCGATGTTCGCGGCTGCCCTGCAGAAGAACGCATAGGGTGACTGCCATGGTGACCCCGTCCCGTCCGATGATTGCGCCGTCGATCCTGTCGGCTGATTTCGCCCGCCTGGCCGAGGAGGCCGCTGCGGTAGAGGGTGCCGACTGGCTGCACGTCGACGTCATGGACGGCCACTTCGTACCCAACCTCACGCTCGGCCTTCCGGTGGTGGAGAGCCTGCTGGCGGCCACCGATATCCCGATGGACTGCCACCTGATGATCGACAACCCGGACCGATGGGCGCCGGGGTACGCCGAGGCCGGTGCCTACAACGTCACGTTCCACGCCGAGGCCACCGACAACCCGGTCGCGGTGGCCCGCGATATCCGCGCCGCCGGTGCCAAGGCGGGCCTGTCGGTGAAGCCGGGGACCCCGCTGGAGCCGTACCTGGAGATCCTGCGCGATTTCGACACCCTGCTGGTGATGTCGGTCGAACCGGGCTTCGGCGGGCAGAGCTTCATCGCCGAGGTGCTGTCCAAGGTCGCAACGGCGCGGCGGCTGGTCAACTCCGGTGAGTTGACGATCCTGGTGGAGATCGACGGCGGTATCAACGCCGACACCATCGAGCTGGCTGCCGAGGCCGGGGTGGATTGCTTCGTCGCCGGTTCGGCCGTGTACGGCGCACACGACCCGGCTGTCGCGGTCGAGGCGTTGCGCCGCCAGGCCGGCGGCGCCTCGCAGCACCTGCGGATATGACGGCAGTCGAGGCCGCGATGCGACTCGCCATCGCCGAGGCGCAGCAGGTCAAGGGCTCCACCTACCCGAATCCCCCGGTAGGAGCGGTCATTCTGAGTGCGGCAGGCGATATCGTCGGCGCCGGCGGCACCCAACCTGCGGGCGGCGCGCATGCCGAGGTGATGGCGCTGCGGGCGGCCGGCGAGCGTGCGGCCGGCGGTACCGCCGTCGTGACCCTGGAGCCGTGCAATCACCATGGCCGTACGTCGCCGTGCGTCGATGCCCTGATTCGAGCCGAGGTGGCCGCGGTGGTCTATGCCGTCGCCGATCCCAACCCGGTCGCCTCCGGTGGCGCCGACCGCCTGCGCGACGCCGGGATCACCGTCAGCGCCGGGGTGGGCGCCGAGGAGGTGACCGGCGGCCTGCTGCGGGAATGGCTGCACAAACAGCGCACCGGTCGGCCGCACGTCACGTGGAAGTTCGCCACCAGCGTTGACGGGCGCAGCGCTGCCGCCGACGGATCCTCGCAGTGGATCACCAGCGATGCGGCGCGCGCCGACGTGCATGTGCGTCGTGCCGCGTGCGACGCGATCCTGGTCGGCACGGGCACCGTGTTCATCGACGATCCGACGCTGACCGCCCGACCAGGTGGGGCACTTGCCGAGCGGCAGCCGCTTCGCGTGGTGGTCGGCAAGCGGGAGATCTCCTCGGAAGCCAATGTGCTCAATGATGATTCGCGCACGATGGTGATCCGCACCCACGATCCGCATGAGGTCATACAGGCGTTGGCGGACCGCACCGACGTGTTCATCGAAGGGGGTCCGACGCTGGCCGGCGCGTTTCTGCGGGCCGGGGTGATCGACCGCATCCTGGCCTATGTCGGGCCGATCCTGCTCGGTGGCCCCGTCACCGCCGTCGATGATGTCGGTGTGCCCACCATGGCGCGGGCGCTGCGGTGGCGCTACGACGGCGTCGACCGGATCGGCCCGGACCTGCTGCTGAGCTTGGTTCCTGGCTAGGAGCGTGGGTCGGTCGGCGGTGTCGACATCACCCACGCCCGCGGGCCCGCGTGGCGCAGGCAGCGTCGCGAGTTCCAGAGAATCTTCCCGGACCCGTTCGAGAGCCTGCCGGTCAACGCGACATGACCGCCGCTGCGGCGTGCACGGTCTATCGGGTCACCACCGTCAAGCGCGGGCGGCTCACCCATGTCGCTGTCGACGGGGGATGGGGGACAACCTCGAGGTGTCGCTGTACGGACAGCGGTTCGAGCCATCGCTCATCGACCGGCTGGGCGGCGGGGAGACCGTCACCCACCGGGGCATACTGCCACACGATGTCCAATCAGCACCGGCGCGCGCCGCTTTCCGGTGGTGTTCGCCGCCGATGCCCGGCTGGTGGTGCGCCGGGCCACCTCGGGCCGACCTGCTGGCCCGCGACGTAGAGCCTCCGCTACGCGGGTAGCGATTCTTCGACCTCGGGCTGTTCGTAGTGCTTCATCAACGCCACTATGCCGCCGACCAACGCGAACAGTGCGCCGACCAGGCACACCCATACCGTGACTTCGAAGATCGAGCCGTACTGCATGGCGAATGCCGTGCGATAGCGCTCGGCCTCGCCCGCCAGTCTGGTGGCCAGGCTGGTACCGCCCGGGCTGGGCAGGGTGGTCAGGATCTGGTTGAACCGGTACAGGCCCCACGCGCTCAGCGCCGCGACACCGATCAGCATGCCGGTCATCCGGGCCACCACGACCAGCGACGACGCGATGCCGTGCTGGGCCGCCGGCACGGCGCGCAGGGCGGCCGAAGTGAGCGGACCGATCACCAGGCCGAGCCCGAGACCCGCCAGCGCCAGATCGGTGTCTATCACCGGCAGTGACGCGAAGCCCAGATTGTGGTGCGCGCTCGCCACGTTGGTGCCCCAACGCGACACCAGCCAGTAGGCGCCGGCTGAGATCACCATGCCGACCCCCGAGACGATCCAATCCCCGATCCAGCCACCGATCCGGCTGGCGATCCAACCGCCGATCAGCGCGCCGATCGGCAGCGCGATCAGGAAGTGCAGCAGCAGGAAGGCGGCTTGCGTCTGGTCCTTGCCCAGCACGCCCTGACCGAACAACTCGACGTTGACCAGCGTGACCATCAGTGCCGCGCCCGCGCACAGCGAGGTGCCCAGCGAGAGCAGGAAAGGAAGGAACCGCACACCGGCCGGTTCGATCAGCCGGGTGCGGGCGAAACGTTCCCACACCGCGAACGCGATTGCCGCGACGATCGCCCCACCCACCAAGATCAGGCCATGCGGCGGCAGCAGCTGCTTGCCATCGGGGTTCGGGTTGTACAGACCGATGACGGCCAGGCCCAGTGCGATCGCGAGCAGAATGCCGCCGACCAGATCGATCTTCTCGGGATTGGCGCTGCGGTCGTGGGAGGGCAGGCTGAAGTGGATCAGGATCATCGCGACCACGGTCAGCGGCACGTTGATCCAGAACACGTCCTGCCACTTGCCCAGCAGCAACACCACACCGATGCCGTACAGCGGGCCGAGCACGCTGCCCAGCTCCTGGGCGGCGCCGATGCCGCCGAGTACCGTAGCCCTGCTGCGGGCTGCCCACAGGTCGGCGGCCAGCGCCAGCGTGACGGGCAGCAGGGCACCGGCGGCGATGCCCTGCACGAGCCGGCCGATCACCAGCATGGTCAGGTCGGTGGACAATGCCGTCACCACCGAGCCCACCGCGAAGGTGACCAGCGACAGCTGCAACATCAGCTTGCGGCCGAACCGATCGGACAGTCGGCCCAAAAGGGGCATGGCCGCGACATAGCCCAGCATGTACCAGGTGATGATCGGCGTGACCTGCTGGAGCTTGTTCACCGGGATGCCGACCGTCGACATGATGTCGACCATGATCGTGACGACGACGTAGGTGTCGAGCGCCCCGAGCAAGACGGCCAGGCTGCCCGCGCTGATCACGATCCGGCGGCTGCGGCCGGCGCTCTGCGCCCGGTGGGCTGCGGTGTCCAGAGACTCAGCCATGACTCAGGCCGTCAGACGGCGGGCTTGGTGACGGTGACCGGCTTGTCCCACTCGGACAGCGTGATCTGAATGCTGCCGCCGTTGCCGGTGTCGGTCTTGGCCTGCACCAGCTGATGCGGATCGGCCTTCTGGATCCACACGGTGGCGGGCAGCGGATTGGTCGCCTTGAGCGGAATCAGCTTGTTCATAGCGTCGGCGCTGACCTTGCCGCTGATCCGCACGGTGTCCACGCCATTGATGGTCTCGCTGGCGTTGGACTTGGCGTCGGTGATGCTGGCGAGCCAGTTGGCCAGGCCGTTGTCCGGGTTGAGGACCACCGACGGGTCGTAGATGTCCTTGGCGGGGCCCATGTCCAACCAGTTGTTCGGGGTCAGCGCCGCGTATAGAGTGCCGTCGAGGACGACGAGCTGGATATCGACGTCCGAGCCGCCCATCGAGATCGTGGAATTGCCGGACACCGCGACAGCGGGAATGTTGGTCAGGTCGCCGGCGAGCTTCTTGACCGGCAGGCCGTCGATCTTGCCGCCCACAGTGATGTCGAGGTGGGCACTCTTGAGGCCCTTGGTGACCGCGATCGACTGCTGCAGCAGCCCGGCGGCGTCCGGTAGCGGTTCGGATGGCTTCGACGATGACGAGCAGCCGGCGACGGACAGGGCTGCTGTGGCGAAGAGGGCGACAAGGACGGCATACATTCGGCGGCGCGTCGGCATAGGTGCATCGTAGAGGGTCGAGCCGACGTGATCGGCGCCACCAGGCGGGGTGGAGCCGGTGATATGGGCCGCTAGCTGCGTTTTTAGTGGGACTAAGCGAGTGTCGCCGGGGCCGGGCTAGATTGAGCGCGTGTTCACCGGAATCGTCGAGGAACTGGGTGAGGTTGTCGGCAAGGAGGAGCTGGCCGACTCGGCCCGGTTCATCATCCGCGGCCCTGTCGTGACCAGCGATGCCCGCCACGGCGACTCGATCGCCGTCAACGGTGTATGTCTGACTGTCGTCGACGTGCTGCCGGGCGGGCAGTTCAGTGCCGACGTGATGGCCGAGACGCTCAACCGGTCCAGCCTGGCCGCTGTCGGTGTCGGCGGCGCGGTGAACCTGGAACGGGCCGCGGCGATCAACAGCCGTCTCGGCGGGCACATCGTCCAGGGGCACGTCGATGGCACCGGGCGGGTGGTGTCCCGTACGCCGTTCGAGTACTGGGAGGTCGTGCGGATCGCGCTGCCGGCCGAGCTGTCGCGGTACGTCGTCGAGAAGGGTTCGATCACCGTCGACGGCATCTCCTTGACGGTCTCCGGGCTTGGTGACGACTGGTTCGAGGTGTCGTTGATCCCGACGACCCTTTCGCTGACCACTCTGGGTCGCTCTGGCCTCCGGACGCTGGTGAATCTCGAGGTCGACGTCATCGCGAAGTATGTCGAACGGTTGCTGGCCGATCGCGAGCGGTGAGCTGCGGTGACCCAGTGAGCATCTGATCCGTGTCAGCTAATCGCTTGATCAGGTACGGGTGTTTGCTGAAGGCTGACTTCCGGCGGAATCCGGTCAGCGTCTCAATGGTGCCAGAAGAGCGCCAATGTGCCTCGGCGCATCGTTTGTGAGGGCTGGGAACTGTCACGGTCAACCACGACGGCCTGCTGCCGACCGCCGTTGAGCCGTGCTTTGCCCGACTCCGCAGCGCGGTATGCGTAAATCTCCTGATTTAAGCGACTGAAACACGATCGCCACTGCGTGAGACACGCCGACGCCTGTCGCCTCCTAAATGTTCATTTCACAAGCTTCTTGTCAATTTCCTGGGACAGAACCTTGGCGAACCTGTGAGCGGGGTGTTACGTTTCGGTGTCAACAGAGTGGCGCGCACGTCGGGGAGGGTCTGTGAGTTCCAAGAAACGGGCAGGTCGTCACAGCAAGCAGGCTGCTCGCCATCGGAAGGTCGTCTCTCGCGCCAAGAAACGCGCGGCTCGCAACGGGATTTTCGCGGCTGCGGTAGGCCTGGGTCTGGCGGTGAGCGTCGGCCAGGGCATTGCCGCAGCCTCCCCGGACGGCGGGTCGTCGGACTCCGGAGCACCGCATTCTGCGGGTAACTCGGGGAGCAATTCCAGCCACTCTGCGACGTCGAACCGCACCGGTGCAGCGGCTGGCCCGGCACGCACCCGACCGACAGCCAAGGCACCGGCCTCGAACTCCAACAGCGGTTCCACAACGGTCGTCCGGTCATCGGGCTCGGCCCGGTCACTCGCCGCAGCCGGTACTTCGACCGACACCACAGACACCACCGGCACCACAGACACTACCGGCACCACAGACACTACCGGCACCACCGGCACCGCCGGCACCACCGGCACCACCGGCACCACCGGCGCCACCGGCGCCACCGGCGCCACCGGCGCCACCGGCACCACCGATGGGACCGCTCAGCCGGATCCCACGACAGTGCCGACCGCTGACTCCTCAACGACGGCGACAGCGACGGATGGGCCGGCAACGTCGGACGCTATCCATCCAAAAGTGACCTCCGCGAGGAGTGTCGCCAGCGCCCCTTCCGCGGCTGCTGTTGTGGCCTCCAGGGCCCCATCTGCTGCCGCGTTGTCGATGAACGGCGATCTGTCGATCGTTCAGGGCGACGCGGGACCAATCACCACCCCGGCGCGCTACGACATCCAAACATCGCTGGATGCCTGGGGTGCGCAGCTGGATGCCCTTCTGGCAGCGCCACTTTCGGCGGCTAACGCGTGGCTCAAGACGCCGATCGACATTCTGAACATGTTCTTCGTGTCAAGCATCACTGTCGACAGGTTGTCGTACGGGTTGAATGCGCTGGGAAGCCTTATCAACCAGTTCGTGCCGCCGTTCAAGATGGCGGACGGTGCGCCGTCGATTATCACCCTGGCCTCCGTGTCGGGCGCGGTGCTCGCCGGAGCGATCACGCTGATGAACACCTCCCAGACTGCCGACATCAACCACTGGCTAGACGAGGGTTGGAGCCTCGCCCAAGCGATCTACAAAATCGCCTCGAACCCCATCCTCTACGGGCTTACCACGGACGACATGGACGGTGTCATCGGGGCTGCACGGTCTGCCTTCCTCGCCCCGAAAAAGGTCCTGGACATGCAGGTCAACCTCGGTCAAGCGCCGAACCCGGTATCGCTCGCCATGTACGTCGTCGTGGTCGCGATCTTCCGCCGGTTCGCGGAGGTGGCGACCGACCACCAACCCGTGGTGACGGACATGCAGCAGACCAGCCAGCATCTGCCGGGTGATAGCGGCACGACAGTGTCGGGATACGTGCAGTTCTACGATCCCGACGGTGACCCGATCACTTCGTTCGGCTTCACCGAACCCAATGACAGCCGGTTCACCGTCACTGTCGTGGACGGTACCAACGGGCGGATGAACTGGAAGGTCTGGGACTGGAATCCACTGGGCCCCTCGACCCCCAAGACTCTGACGTTCACCATGACGGTTCTCGCCCAAGGCGATGGCCAGATCAGCGTCTCCCAGCCGTACATGCCGAACGGCAACGAAACCAAAAAAACGGTCACCGTCACGGTCTACTACAACCAGGCCGTGGGGACGATGACCAACACGGTCACGAGCACCTCCGGGCTGGGCGTGGTTCGCGGTGTGGTCTCTACACCGGCGAGTCCGGACAACCCGACGACCTATACGCTCAACGGCGCCAGCGGGGGAACGGCGTACACCGCCAACGGCGGCATCATCAAACTCAATTCGGCGACCGGCGCGTATATTTACACCCCGAACCGGGCATCGAGCGCGACGACGGACTCGTTCCAGCTGACGAGCACTGACAGCTTCGGCCATACCTATACGACTGCCGTGTCGGTGCCGGTGAGCTCCGCGTCGCCGGTGACCACTTTCAACACCCGGACCGGCACGGTGACCGGCGGCCTGGCCATCCCCACGGGCAGTGCCGACGTCGGGCTGATGAACTACAGCCTGGGCACCGGTCCCAACCCCGCCAGGGGCACGGTGACTGTGAATGCCGACGGCACTTTCGTCTACACCAGGTCGGCGACGGCTGGATCGCAGCCGACGACGGACTCGTTCACGATCCTGGGCACCGACAGCACCGGGAAGACGGTCACCGTCGCTGTGGTCAACGTCAACGCGACCCTGGGCAACAGCGCGCCGGTGGGCACGGGTCTGACCACCGACTCTCCCGTTGGCGCGCCGACCTACAACGCGGGAGGCGGTCCGCGCGACGAGCAGCACACGACGGGCACGCTGCACGCGACGGACGCCGATGGCGATCCGGTGACGTTCGCTGCCGGCACGTACACCACTGCTCAGGGCGGGTCGATCACGGTCAGCGCGAACGGCACGTTCACCTACGACAAGAACGTGTTCGCTCCCTTCGGAGTTCACAACAGCTACTGGCATACCCACGCTGTCGACGGTGACCCGGGCGACACGTTCACCATCAATGTCAAAGACAGTTACGGCGCCACCACCGCGGTGACGTACTCGGTCCCGATCGCGAAGCTCAACGCACCGCCCACGGTCGACGGCGGAACGGTGAACAACAGGACCACCTCGGCCATGGGTGTGGTTCGCGGCAAAATCGCGGGTGCCGATGGTGACGGCGACAGCCTCACCTACAGCATGGTCGGCGCCACGAACGGCTCGGTGTACGGCTCCGGTGGCGGCATCATCAAGATCAATTCGGACGGTTCGTTCGTGTACACCCCGAACGCGGGAGCCACGTCGGATACGTTCCAGGTGCTCGTCAACGACGGCCATGGGGGCATTACGCAGGCGACGGTCACCCTGAACGGGCTGACGACGCCGTCGCCGCAGACCAACACCAACGGGGTCGCGGGTGTCACGAATGGTTCGCTCGACGTCCCGGCCGGCGACACCGGACTGGGGCTGACGTACAGCCTGGGCAGCGGCCCGTCGAAGGGCACCGTGGTGGTCAACGCCAACGGCACCTACACCTATACCCGGACGGCGGGCCTGGGTCACAGCACGTCCCCGAGCGATTCGTTCACCATCACGGCGACCGATTCCACCGGCAAGTCCGTGATCATCGCGACGATCAACGTCGCCCCGTCGGTGAGTAACAATGCGCCTGCCGTGTCTGTCATCACACAGCCGACGGTCGGAACTCGCAGCGGGACGACGCAGACCACCACCGGCAAGATCCAATGGAGCGATGCCGACGGCGACGCGATGACGATCAACGGACAGGCCGCCCCGACCGGCACCAACACCATCACGCTCAGCACCAGAAACGGTGGCACCGTGGTGCTCAAGGGCGACGGAACGTTCACCTATACCCGCACTGTGAGCAACGCGCAGTCGCACCAGGCGGCCAAGATCGGTGCCGCCGACAGTGATGTGAACGACTACGTCGACATCACGGTCGCCGACGGCTACGGAGGTAGCACCGCTACCGCAGTAAAGGTGGCGGTGTACGCGACCAACAGCGCGCCGACGATCTCAGGTGGCTCGAAGTCCCTCAGAAACGTCCTCACGATTAAAGTCGATGATGCTGACGGGGACAGCCTTTCATTCGCCCACAATGGCTCCAGCTTCACCTTCGGCGGTCGTGGAGTTTCGACCAGCACCTTGTGGGGCGGCAACACGCTCACCGTCACCGACGGCTACTACGTCGTCAACAACGGCGTGGTCACCAGCACGCCGGCGAGCACGACGAAGTCCTGGTAGGGCGCTCCCGACGTCTAGGTCGTGTCTGCTAATTGCGGACACGGTGGAAGGTGATGATTGCGGCTAGGGTGACTCCGCCGAGGTAGCTCAGAGCGTACTTGTCGTAGCGAGTGGCGATCGCGCGCCAGTGTTTGAGGCGGTTGAAGCATCGCTCAATGGTGTTGCGATGCTTGTAGATTCGTCCGGAGAATGCGGGTGGCCGTCCACCTTTGCTGCCTTTGGCTTTGCGGCGGTTGATCTGATCGCTGCGTTCGGGGATGGTGTGGGAGATCTTGCGCTGCCGCAGTCGAGCGCGGGTCAAATCGTGGGAATAGGCGTTGTCGGCCAGGAGGCGGAACGTGTCGATATCGGTGTCACTGAGCAGGTCCAGCAGTGGCCACAGCATCGGATTGTCGCCGGCTTGGCCAGCTGACAGTGACATGACTACCGGACTGCACCGCTGGTCGGCCAGCGCATGGATCTTGGTGGTCAATCCGCCACGGGAACGCCCGATCGCATGGTCATCGGGCTCGTCGGAGTATTTCTTGTAATTCGACAGATCCCCCTGTGTGCCGACCCGGGCGGGCACCCGCGCCGTGCTGATGGACACGCACGCTGGTCGAATCCACGGCCAGCAGCAGTTCGACCAAATCGGCGTCGGCGTCATCGGCGCCGAGAGCGGAGACGCGCGAGATCGCGGCGAATATCTGTGCGTAGGTGCCATCGGTGGACCAACGCAGATGTCGTTGGGCCACTGACTGCCAGGCGCCGAACTGCTCGGGAAGATCACGCCATGGAGATCCGGTCCGAAAACGCCAGATAATACCTTCCAGCGTCAGCCGATGATCGTTCCACGGCCGGCCCCGACGGCGACCGCAGGGCAGTACCGGCTCGATCACCGACCACAAATCATCAGAAATCACATCAGTCCGCAGCACCTAAACAGCATCAAGCACAACACCGTTCACACTAAGCAGACACGCCCTGACCCGATCACCAGACGGCCGCTGCAACTTCGAGGGTGCTGCCACCAAACACACGATCCGCGCCGCCACCAAGAACCGGGCCAACCCGAAACCGGTCGGACCCGCCTCGTAGGTCACCGCCACCCGGCCCGGCAACGACCGCAACCATTCCAAAATATCCTGATAATTCGGGGTCAACCGACGTTCGACCACCTCACCGGTGTCCCCGTCAAGAGCACATCCAACGACCGAACGTGCGTGCACATCCAAACCAACACTCATACGATGACGTTTCACTGGGGCCTCCATCCACATCTGTGGCTCTACCGGCCAGGACCCAATTCCTGACGGCAACCCACGTTTACATGTGGCGAGGCCCCAGCCTCCCCATACCGTCTAGGCGCCATGCCTAGTCGGAACGCGGTGACCGTGGCTGCAGGCAGCTACACGTTGGCCGACGCCGACCGTCGACAAGTACGACAACGGCAACATCAACGTGATTGAAGTCGATGATGCTGACGGGGACAGCCTTTCACTCGTCCACAATGGCTACAGCTTCACTTACGGTGGTCTCGGCGACCAAGTCCTGGTAGGGCGCTGCGCATCACCTCTACGTGGACGGTGGTCGTAACGCTGCCCTGGCCGACCGCGCTCCGATCTGCGCAACATTTTGCTGGCCCAAGAATTAGATTTGGCGCTCCGACGCGCCAAATCGACGATTGTCACAGCGAATGCACAGCTCAGAGTTGTTGCGACACATTCGACGGTGTGGATTCTTTGCGAGGCGATGGAGGCAGTGTTACGTTGCGAGAGCAGGAAAGGGGCGCACCTACTCACGCACAGGTGAATAAGTAGCGTTCTCACATCTCGTCGGTAGGGAGTGTCGATGACTTCGAAGAAGAAGCAGACAGGTTGCCATAGAAATCAGGCGGCTCGTCATCGGAGAGTCGTCGCACGCAACAGGAAGCGCGCGGCACGCAACGGTATCCTGGCCGCCGCGGTCGGCTTTGGCCTGGCGGTAGGTGCTGGCCAGGGCGTGGCGGCGGCCGCCACTGCCGGAGGGTCGTCGGATTCCGGTTCGAAGCCGACTTCGACGGAGGATTCCGCCAAGGCTTCTAGCGCGACCGTCGCTCACAGCGCCGTCGGTTCGGCCAAACCCCGGCCCACTGGCCCGTCAAACAGCGCGTCGCCATCGACCGCGTCCAAGGGCACCAACTCACCGACTGCGACCGCCGTGTCGACAAAGACGAGCGTGGTTGTCACTGCCGCCTCAACAGATTCGACGGCCACCAGCAATTCCACCGCCGCAGCGACAAGCGCTACGTCCACGTCGATTGCAACCGCAACGTCCAAGGCTGCCGCCGCGGCGGCGGTGCCGACTGCAACCGCAACGTCCAAGGCTGCCGCCGCGGCGGCGGTGCCGACTGCAACCGCAACGTCCAAGGCCGCCGCCGCGGCGGCGGTGCCGACCGCTGCTGCGACAGTCACGGCCGGGACGGGGGCGTGGTACTTCGACGGCGCTCTGACCTGGGCACTCAACCGGCTCGCCGGGTGGCCCGGACTGCCGCAACCGTTCGTCGCGGTGACTAACTACCAAGCTGATCGGAGTTTCGACGCCGCCGACGCTCAGCTCGATTCCTTGGTTGCGAACGCGGGCGTGGGCAGTCCGGCCAGGTGGGTTCCCGATCTGATCGGCATATTGCACCTTTTTGTCACCTCGGCGATCCCCACCTATACGTTCAGTGACACCCTCAAGGCGTGGGGTGACTTCCTGAACCGGGTAGTGCCGCCCTTCACCATCACCTCCGCGGCGGGCACCTTCGGCATCATCACGCCGTACAAGATCATGGGTGCTGCGGTCGCTGGGGCGGCAACGGTTCTGACGGACATGCTGAACAATGTCTACAACCCGGCCCAGTGGGAGATCGATGTCATCTCTGCGACCACTGGGGCTACCGTCACCAGTGGTGACCTCAGTGACCTCACCAGTCTCGTCACCAAGATCGCGGCATCTGTAGTCCTCGGTAAGGGTGCGTACAGCAATCCGACAGATGCGTTCAACCTAACTCTGCCGACTTGGACCGCGGCCCAAGTGAATCCGTTCACGGTCGTGACCTACGTCGCGCTGGTCGGCCTGTACAAGCGGTTCCAGCAGATGGCTGCCCTGGAGACCTTCACGACCAGCACTGGGTACGGGAGTTGGCTCTACACCCTGGGGAGCGGCAGCTCGGAATCCGAGTACGCGGCGGGAGCGTTCACCGCCGTCGATCAGGACGGCAACGCGGTGAGCTTTCAGCCCGCGGACGGGAATACCTACACCTCGGCAGGCGGGGCGTTGGTGACCATCAACACCTACGGCGGTGGATACACCTACACCAACACGCTTCCCGGCGCAGCGTTCTTCCACAAAGCAACCTTGGAAAACCCGGCCGATAGGTACGACACCGTGAACATTCCGGTGACGACCGCGGACGGCGCGCCTTACACAGTCACCTTCAAGATCCAGATCATCAATGGGACGAACACCCCTCCGACGGCATCCCCGTCGAATAGCGGCGCCGACGCGCTGGGCGTGGTGCGCGGCACCGTCGGCGGCAGCGATGCCGACGGTGACGCGTTGACCTACTCGTTGGTCAGCTCGTCGGTCAACGGTTTGAGCGGTAACTCCGCCTACACCAAAAACGGCACCAACAACGGGGGCATCGTCACCCTCAACTCGACGACGGGCGCGTTCACGTATGTCTCGAGCTCGACGGCTGGCACCTCGCAGAGCTTCCAGGTGCAGGTCGACGACGGCCATGGCGGCAACACCACCGCGACGGTCACCGTGCCCAACACCACCTCGATCACCCCGTCCAATGTCAACACCTCGACGCAGAATGTCGAAAGCGGTTCGGTGCCAATCCCGACTGGGGACGGCGGCATGTTCACCTACAGCCTGGGCACCGCCCCGACGAAGGGCACTGTGACGTCGTTCAACGCGGCCACCGGTGCCTTCACCTACAGCCGCAACTCGACTCTGGGCCACACCACGTCGCCCGCCGACATGGTCACCGTGATCGCCACCGACGCCAACGGCCGCACGGTCACCCTGAGTCTGCCCGTCAGCCCGACGGTGCCCAACACCCCGCCCGCGATCTCCCAGACAACGATAAACGCGGGTAGCACCAACTCGGCGCAGTGGGGTTTGAACACGAGCACCTGGACGCAGACGACCACCGGCAAGATCACCGCGACCGACGCCGACGGGGACAAGCTCACCTACTCGCTGGTCAATCCGAGTACCCACGCCGCCGTCACGACCACCACCAACGGTGGCACGGTGACATTCAATGCAGACGGCACGTACACCTACACGATCACCAACAACCAGGCGTACTTCCACGGTGCGGCGAAGATTGGCGCGACCGGTACGGCGGTGGACGACTCATTCACCGTCGCGGTCGATGACGGGTTTGGCGGCACGGCCTATGCCACGGTCAACGTCCCCATCTACGCGGTGAACACCGCGCCCTCGATGAGCACCAACAGCCCGGTGTGTGGCTTCGGCATCTGCACGGCGACGGCGACGCTGAGCGACGCCGACGGCGACTCTCTCAGCGGTGCTCTGAACACGTCCAACAACGGCACGGGCAGCCCGTGGTACACCCTCTCTCGGGGGTCGGTGACCATCAACGCGGGGAGCCAGCACACCTTCAGTTGGACCGGCAACAGCAACGGCGCCGGTACCCAACAGACCGGTATCCAGACCTACACGGTCTATGACGGCTACTACCGGGTCGTCAACGGCGTAATCGATAACACCTACCCGACGCGGGCGTGGGTCCAGTGGAATGGCACCACCAGGACCTTCGGGAACTAGAGCCCGGCCAACTGCGGCAGCGTGGCGTGGGCGATCCAGAAGTAGATGATCAGCCCGGTGCCGTCGACGATGGTGGCGATCATCGGTGCCGACACGACCGCGGGGTCCACCTTGCACTTCTTGAGGATCAGCGGCAGCACCGAGGAGACCAGGGCCGACCACAGCACGATCGCGGCGACCGTCAGGGACACCGTGATGGTGATCTGCGGTCCGACCCCCAGCGTCCACGAGCGGATGATCGCGGCGGCGGCCATGGTGAGGGCGACGAGGAAGCCGGTCGACATCTCCTTGGTCAGGATCGCCGGCAGATCACGCAGCCGAACCTGCCCGGTGCCCATGGCTCGCACGAGGGTGGTGGTGATCTGGGTGCCGGTGTTTCCGCCGGTGCCGATCAGCAGCGGGATGAAGAACGCCAGCGCGACGACGGCCTCCATCTCGTCCTCGAACGCCCGCAATACCGTGCCGGTGTACGCCTCGGCGACGAACAACACGAGCAGCCAGACAATTCGCTTGCGCCACAACCGAAACGGTGAGGCGCGGAGGTAGGGGACCTCGAGAGGTTCCGAACCACCCTGGCGTTCGGCGTCCCGCGTCGCCTCCGTCTCGAGGATGTCGGCCGCGGCGTCGGCGGTAAGGACACCGAGCAGCCTGCGATGCTCGTCGACCACCGGCAGCGCGGCCAGCTCGTAGTCGACCAGCGACTGGGCGGCCTGCTCCGCGTCGACCGTGGGACGAACCCAGACGGGATCTTCACTGCTCAGCTCCGCCACCGGCTGATCGGGCTGGGCCAGCACCAGATCCTGGAACTCCAGAAACCCGGTCAGCCGGAGGTCGTCATCGGTCACGTAGATCAGAGCGCCGGCCCGCGCCCTGCTGCGCACCTGCGCACTCTGGGTGCGCAGCAGGGCCTCCGCCTCGGCGGCTGTGATCGAATCCGGAATGGTGAACACGTCGGGCAGCATGTGGGCGGCAACCGAGGTCGCAGGCCAGCGCAAGGCCCCGCGAAGAACCAGCGCCTGAGACTCGTTGACCTGCGCGAGCAGCTTTTCTCGGGCCGAATTGGTCAGCCGCCGAAGGACTTCGGCGGCCTCGTCGGTTTCGAGTGCTTCCAGCCACCGCGCCGACTGGGTGACTTCGGCCGCTCGCACGATCCGGGTGGCCAGGTCGGGATCGACCGAGCCGAGCAGCTCGGGACCCGTCGAGGCGTCGAGCAGGGACGCGAAGCGGGCGAGCTTATCCCGCGACATCGCGCCGACCTGACGAATTCGCTCGACCGACCCCGCCGACCGCAGCCATTTGTCGACCGCGGCGGCGGAGTCCAAGTGGTCGGCTCGGACGGGCAGCACACCGAGAACGCCGACATCAAGACCCGGACCCTTCATCGCACTCCTCAGTGTTGGCTTCGCTTCCGAAGCTATGAGACTGCACGGCCGGCACCCCGATGTCAACCATAGGGCAGTGAGCCCTGAGTGTTCATCCGTCGTTCACCCCGCGGTCCGTCCCGCCACGTACGCCACACCGCACAGCTGGCCTGCGGTTATCCGAAGACGCGGGCGCCGGTCGGGCCGCTGAACAGGACGGGCAATAGTGGGCCGCCTGTGGTGGTTCATACTGTCTACAGCAGCATCAAGTGAGAAATGACAGGCGGCAACGATGACGAGGCTGGACACCGTCGAGAGGGCGGTCGCCGATATCGCGGCAGGGAAGGCCGTCGTCGTCATCGATGACGAAGACCGGGAGAACGAAGGAGACCTGATTTTCGCCGCCGAGAAGGCGACGCCGGAGCTGGTGGCGTTCATGGTCCGCTACACCTCGGGCTACCTGTGTGTGCCGCTGTCCGGTGAGATCTGTGACACGCTCGGCCTGCTGCCTATGTATGCGGTCAACCAGGACAAGCACGGCACCGCATACACCGTGACCGTCGATGCCAAACAGGGTGTGGGAACCGGTATTTCAGCGGCTGACCGGGCCACCACCATGCGTCTGCTGGCCGACCCGGGCAGCGTTGCCGACGACTTCACCAAGCCCGGCCACGTTGTTCCGCTACGCGCGAAGGACGGCGGTGTGCTGCGCCGGCCCGGGCACACCGAAGCCGCCGTCGACCTGGCCCGGCTGGCCGGCCTGCACCCCGCCGGTGCCATCTGTGAGATCGTCAGCCAGAAGGATGACGGTTCGATGGCCCAGACCGATGAGCTGCGCGTCTTCGCCGACGAGCATGATCTGGCCCTGATCTCCATCGCCGACCTGATCGAGTGGCGGCGCAAGCATGAGAAGCACATCGAGCGGATCGCCGAGGCGCGGATCCCCACCCGGCACGGCGAGTTTCGGGCGGTCGGCTACTCCAGCATCTACGAAGAGGTAGAGCACGTCGCCCTGGTCAAGGGCGATATCTCCGGGCCGGAGAACGACGGCCATGACGTTCTGGTGCGGGTGCACTCGGAATGCCTCACCGGTGACGTGTTCGGGTCGCGCCGCTGTGACTGCGGTCCGCAGCTGGATGCGGCGCTGGCGATGGTGGCCCGCGAGGGTCGCGGCATCGTGCTCTACATGCGGGGGCACGAGGGTCGTGGCATCGGCCTGATGCACAAGCTGCAGGCTTACCAACTGCAGGACGCCGGTGCCGACACCGTCGATGCCAACCTGGAGCTGGGGCTGCCCGCCGACGCCCGTGACTACGGGATCGGTGCGCAGATCCTGGTGGATCTCGGGGTGCGCTCGATGCGGTTGCTCACCAACAACCCCGCCAAGCGGGTGGGCCTGGACGGCTATGGACTGCACATCATCGAGCGGGTGCCGCTGCCGGTGCGGGCCAACGCCGAGAACATCCGCTACCTGATGACCAAGCGTGACCGGATGGGTCACGACCTGAGCGGGCTCGATGACTATGACGAGGCAATCCCGGGCGATATCGGGGGAGCTTTGTGAGCGCGGGCGCGGGCGTCCCGGATTTCCCGGAGATGGACGCCTCAGGGGTGTCGCTGGCCATCGTGGCCAGTACATGGCACTCGAAGATCTGCAACGCTCTGCTCGACGGTGCCCGCCGGGTGGCCGATGACTCCGGGGTGCCGAGTCCGACGGTCGTCCGGGTGCTCGGCGCCATCGAAATCCCGGTCGTCGCACAGGAACTCGCGCGGACGCATGATGCGGTCGTCGCGCTCGGTGTCGTGATACAGGGCCAGACACCACATTTCGACTATGTCTGCGACGCTGTCACTCAGGGTCTGACCCGGGTCTCACTGGACGCATCGACCCCGGTGGCCAATGGAGTGCTCACCACCAACACCGAGGAGCAGGCGCTCGATCGCGCCGGGCTGCCCGGTTCGGCCGAGGACAAGGGCGCGCAGGCCGCGGCTGCTGCACTGTCGACCGCGTTGACGCTGCGCCACCTGCGCGGGGCATGACCACGACGAACTGCGACTGGGATGTGGTGCTGCGGCCCCGCCTGACGCCCTATGTCGCCTATATCGCTGCCTTCGTCGTCGCCACGGCCGGGATCGTGATCGGTTTCCTGCTGAAGATCCGTTACACCGGGGCCATCATCCAGACCGCCGACCAGGTGTCGATGGCTGTCCTCGGGGTGATCCTGGCTGCTGCGATCCTGCTGCTGGCAACTCCGCGGGTCCGTGTCGGGCGAGCCGGGATCGGGGTGCGCAACCTACTGACCGAGCGGGTCGTCCCGTGGCGGGATGTGGTCGACGTGTCGTTCCCGCAGGGCGCCCGGTGGGCCCGGGTGGATCTGGCTGACTACGAATACGTTCCGGTGCTCGCCATCCAATCGATCGATGGTGAGCGGGCGGTGGCGTCGATGGACGCCCTGCGCGACCTGCTCGCCCGGTACCGGCCCGTCGGACACTCCGACTAACCTGGGGGCGTGCCCGATCCCGCGTCGTACCGGCCAGCGCCCGGGTCGATTCCAGTCGAGCCGGGTGTCTATCGATTCCGGGATCCGCACGGCCGAGTGATCTACGTCGGCAAGGCCAAGAGCCTGCGTAGCCGCCTGACGTCGTACTTCCAGGACATCTCCGCACTGCATCCGCGTACCCGCCAGATGGTGACCACTGCGGCCAAGGTCGAGTGGACGGTGGTCACCACCGAGGTCGAGGCGCTGCAGCTGGAATACAACTGGATCAAGGAGTTCGACCCTCGGTTCAACGTCCGCTACCGCGATGACAAGTCGTACCCGGTGCTGGCCGTCACGCTCAACGAGGATTATCCGCGGCTATTCGTCTACCGCGGTCCGCGGCGCAAGGGGGTGCGCTACTTCGGCCCGTACTCGCATGCCTGGGCCATTCGGGAGACCCTCGATCTGCTGATCCGGGTGTTTCCCGCGCGCACCTGCTCGGCCGGAGTCTTCAAGCGGCACAGCCAGATCGAGCGCCCGTGTCTGCTGGGTTACATCGACAAGTGTTCGGCGCCATGCGTGGGCCGGGTCAGTGCCGAGGAGCATCGCGAGATCGTCGGAGACTTTTGCGATTTCTTGTCCGGCAAGACCGATCGCTTCGCCCGCGAGCTGGAACATCAGATGAACGCCGCGTCCGCCGAACTCGACTTCGAGCGGGCCGCCCGACTGCGCGACGATATTGCCGCACTCAAGCGCGCCCTGGAGAAGCAGGCCGTCGTGTTCGGTGACGGCACCGACGCCGATGTGGTGGCTTTCGCCGACGACGACTTGGAGGCCGCCGTACAGGTCTTCCACGTCCGGGGCGGGCGGGTACGCGGCCAGCGTGGCTGGGTTGTCGAAAAGCCTGGTGACCCAGGCGAATCCGCGCAATCCCAGCTGGTCGAACAGTTCCTCACCCAATTCTATGGCGACCAGGCCGAATTGGGTGGCGCCGCCGATGAAGCCACCAACCCGGTGCCGCGCGAGGTGCTGGTGCCGTGCCTGCCGCCGAATGCCGATGAGCTCGGCGATTGGCTCGCTGGCCTGCGCGGTTCGCGGGTGGCGCTGCGGGTGCCGCAGCGCGGTGACAAGAAGGCGCTTGCCGAGACGGTGCACCGCAATGCGCAGGAGGCACTGCAGCAGCACAAGCTCAAGCGTGCCGGCGACTTCACCGCCAGATCGGCTGCGCTGCAGAATATTCAGGAATCCCTAGGTCTGGCCGACGCGCCGCTGCGTGTCGAGTGCGTCGATATCAGCCACGTTCAGGGCACCGATGTGGTGGCCTCCCTGGTGGTGTTCGAGGACGGTCTGCCACGCAAGTCCGACTACCGGCATTTCGCGATCAAGGAGGCCGCCGGTGAGGGGCGTTCTGATGATGTGGCGTCGATCGCCGAGGTGACCCGGCGACGCTTCACCCGCCATGTCCAGGACCAGCAACGACCCATTGAGGAATTCACCGCAGAAGGTAAATCCCGCAAGTTCGCCTACCCGCCCAATCTCTACGTTGTCGACGGCGGCGCTCCTCAGGTCAACGCCGCCCAGGCGGTGCTCGACGATCTCGGCGTCACCGACGTCGCGGTGATCGGTCTGGCCAAGCGTCTCGAGGAGGTGTGGGTGCCCGGCGAGATAGATGCCGTCATTCTCCCCAGGAACAGTGAGGGCCTCTATCTGTTGCAGCGGGTGCGGGATGAAGCCCACCGCTTCGCGATCACCTACCACCGCAGCAAGCGGTCCAAGCGGATGACGGCCTCGGCGCTGGATTCGGTGCCCGGCCTCGGGGATATCCGCCGCAAGGCGCTGGTGGCTCACTTCGGCTCGCTGGCGAGACTGCGTCAGGCGAGCGTCGAGGAGATCACCTCGGTGCCGGGCATCGGGGCCGCGACGGCCGCCGCGGTACTGGAAGCGCTAGGCGTTGGCGTGGATTCGGCGGGATCGGCTGTGGTGGACGAGCGTGTCGGTGAAGATCAGTCTGCTCAACAGGCGACGCGATGAGAGAAAACAGCACAGGCGAAAATATGCACACCGGAGTGGCCGGCGAGGAATTGGGTATCGACGTGGTGTTGGTGACCGGTCTGTCCGGGGCCGGGCGCGGAACCGCCGCGAAAGTTCTGGAAGATCTCGGCTGGTATGTGGCCGACAATCTGCCGCCCGAACTCATCGCCAGGATGGTCGACTTCGGCCTGGCTGCCGGCTCGCGGATCACCAAACTGGCGGTGGTGATGGATGTGCGCTCTCGTGGCTTCACCGGTGACCTGGAGTCGGTGCGCATCGAGCTGGCCACCCGCAACATTCACGCGCGGGTGCTGTTCATGGAAGCCTCCGACGTCATCTTGGTGCGCCGGTACGAGAACAACCGGCGCAGTCATCCACTGCAGGGCAACCAGACGCTGGCCGAGGGCATCGCCGCCGAGCGATCCATGCTGGCCCCGGTGCGGGCGTCGGCGGATCTGGTCATCGACACCTCGACCCTGTCGGTGCACGGCTTGCGGGAGAGCATCGAACGGGCCTTCGGCGGGGAGGTCGTCGCGCAGACCAGCGTGACGGTTGAGTCGTTCGGGTTCAAGTACGGTCTGCCGATGGACTCCGACATGGTGATGGACGTCCGCTTCCTGCCCAACCCGCACTGGGTCGACGCGCTCCGGCCGCACACCGGCCAGCATCCGGCGGTCCGTGCCTACGTCCTGAGCCAACCTGGTGCCGAGGAGTTCCTGCAGACCTACCATCAGCTGCTGGGGCTCGTCGTCGACGGCTACCAGCGGGAGGGGAAGCGCTATATGACCGTGGCCATCGGCTGCACCGGCGGCAAGCACCGCAGTGTCGCCATGGCCGAGGCGCTCGCCGGACTGCTCGAGCACAACGAGCATCTGTCGGTCCGCGTGCTGCACCGCGATCTGGGTCGCGAATGAGCCGTATCGTCGCCCTCGGTGGTGGGCACGGTTTGTATGCGACGCTCTCGGCGGCGCGCCGCCTCACCCACGACATCACCGCGGTGGTCACCGTGGCCGACGACGGCGGATCGTCGGGCCGGCTGCGCAGCGAGTTGGATATCGTGCCCCCGGGTGACCTGCGAATGGCGTTGGCCGCCTTGGCTTCTGACAGTCCGCATGGGCGGCTGTGGGCCACCATCCTGCAGCATCGGTTCGGGGGCAATGGTGCGCTGGCCGGGCACCCGATCGGCAACCTGATGCTGGCCGGGCTCAACGAGTTGCTGGCCGATCCGGTGGCCGCGCTCGATGAGCTGGGCCGCATCCTGGGGGTCAAGGGCCGAGTCCTGCCGATGTGCCCGATCGCCCTGCAGATCGAGGCCGACGTGTCCGGTCTGGACGGGGACCCCCGGATGAGCCGGGTGATCCGCGGTCAGGTGGCGGTGGCGACCACCCCGGGCAAAGTACGTCGTGTGCGTCTGCTGCCCGGCGATCCGCCCGCGACCCGACAGGCGATCGATGCCATCATGACGGCCGATCTGGTGGTGCTCGGGCCGGGCTCCTGGTTCACCAGTGTCATCCCGCACGTCCTGGTGCCCGAGCTGGCGGCCGCGCTGAAAGCCACCACCGCGAGTCGCGCCCTGCTGCTGAATCTGGTGGCCGAGCCGGGGGAGACCGCCGGCTTCTCCGCCGAGCGTCATCTGCACGTACTCGGTCAGCATGCGCCGGGCTTCGCCGTCGACGAGATCATCGTGGACGCCGCCCGCGTCCCCTCTGAACGGGAGCGTGACCAACTTCGCCGCACCGCAAGCCTGCTGGAAGCTTCGGTTCGGTTTGCTGACGTCTCCAGACCTGGTACACCTTTACATGACCCGGCGAAGCTGGCTGCAGCACTTGACGGTGTGCGTACCCGGAACACGATTCCCGCGGCATCTTCCCTTCCGTCGGCTGCGTCCGAACCGGCCGGAGGAATTGGACAGGGGGATGGGGTGCAAGGCCCAACTGGAAACGGACCGAGAGGTGACGACCCGTGGCGATGACGGCCGAGGTGAAGGACGAACTCAGCCGGTTGGCAGTCAATTCTGTGACTGCCCGCCGCGCGGAGGTGGCCTCGCTGTTGCGCTTCGCCGGTGGCCTGCACATCGTGTCGGGCCAGGTGGTCGTCGAGGCCGAAGTGGACCTGGGCATCATCGCCCGGCGGCTGCGCAAAGACATCTACGATCTATACGGCTACAACGCGGTGGTGCACGTGCTGTCGGCCAGCGGCATCCGCAAGAGCACCCGCTACCTGGTCCGGGTCGCCAAGGACGGTGAGGCGCTGGCCCGCCAGACGGGTCTGCTCGACATGCGCGGCCGGCCCGTGCGGGGTCTGCCCGCCCAGGTGGTCGGCGGCAGCGTCGGCGACGCGGAAGCGGCGTGGCGCGGCGCATTTCTCGCGCACGGCTCGCTGACCGAGCCGGGACGGTCGTCGGCGCTCGAAGTGAGTTGTCCTGGACCGGAAGCCGCGCTGGCGTTGGTCGGTGCCGCCCGGCGGCTCGGGGTCAGCGCCAAGGCGCGCGAGGTGCGGGGGACCGACCGGGTCGTGGTGCGCGACGGCGAGGCCATCGGCGCGCTGCTGACCCGGATGGGCGCCCAGGACACCCGGCTGACGTGGGAGGAACGGCGGATGCGCCGCGAGGTGCGCGCCACCGCCAACCGGCTGGCCAACTTCGACGATGCGAACCTGCGCCGCTCGGCCCGCGCCGCGGTGGCCGCTGCGGCCCGCGTTGAGCGGGCGTTGGAGATCCTGGCCGACACGGTGCCCGACCACCTGGCCACCGCTGGCCGGCTGCGGGTCGAACACCGTCAGGCTTCGCTGGAGGAGCTGGGCCGGCTCGCCGACCCGCCGATGACCAAAGATGCTGTGGCCGGCCGTATTCGGCGTCTGCTGTCGATGGCCGACCGGAAGGCAAAACAGGACGGCATCCCTGATACCGAGTCGGCCGTCACCCCGGATCTACTCGAGGACGCTTAGACCGGTCCGCTTAGCCACGAAGGCCTTGAGTTCGGCCGAGAGCGCATCGGCGGCCACCAGCTGGGGCAGCAGGCTGGGATCCGACATCTTGGCGCGGTAGACCAGGCCGATCGTCACATCGTGGTCGGGCCGGTGCTCGATCTCGATGGTGTCGCCGGCCCGCACGGTCCCCGGCGCGATGACCCGCAGATACGCACCGGGTTTACCGGCAGCGGTGAACGTCTTGATCCAGCCGTCGATGTCCAGGAATTTCTCGAAGGTCCGGCACGGGGTGCGGGGCGCGGAGACTTCCAGCAGCAATCCCGCCGTGCCGACGCGCCAGCGGTCACCGATGCGGGCTCCTGTGACGTCGACGCCGACGGTGGTGAAGTTCTCGCCGAACATGCCGTTGGCCAGCGGCCGCGACAGCCGCCCCGCCCACTCGTCGAGGTCTTCGCGGGCGTAGGCGTAGACGGCTTGGTCGGCACCGCCGTGCAGCTTCTGATTGCCGATGGTGTCGCCGACCAGACCGCTGCCAAGGCCTTCACGCATCGGCCCGGGAGAGCGCACCTGCACCGTCTCCGTGGTGGCCACCTTGTCGATACCCGTCGGCTTCGGCGCCTTCGTGTCCGGGTTCTTACGCGCGTGAGCCGACACATTGACCGACAGGACATGTGCCATCACAACAGAATAATGGCGGGGCAGCATTCGAGCGGGGCGGGCGGTTTCGGGTACTCGGCGACGCGCAGACCACGGTGCAGCGCCACGGCACGCTGCCCGCGATCCGGGAACGCTGGACCGGCTCGCCCCGTCGAGACCAGAGCGGGCCCCAAAACGGGTGACGATCCGGGCGGTCGCGCACGCCGGTGAGCACGCGATTAGGCTGGGCCCGGGTACTGAGAAGCTACTAGAGGAGACACCGTGACCATCCGGGTTGGCGTTAACGGTTTCGGCCGCATCGGGCGCAACTTCTTCCGCGCCCTGGACGCGCAGAAGGCCGAGGGTAAGAACACCGACATCGAGATCGTGGCCGTGAACGACCTGACGTCGACTGCCACGCTGGCGCACCTGCTGAAGTTCGACTCGATCCTGGGCCGGCTGCCCTACGACGTCAGCGTCGACGGTGACTACATCGTCGTCGGCGACCACAAGATCAAGGCGCTGGCAGTCAAGGAAGGCCCGGCGGCGCTGCCCTGGGGTGACCTGGGCGTCGACGTCGTGGTCGAGTCGACCGGCATCTTCACCAACGCCGCCAAGGCCAAGGGCCACTTGGACGCGGGCGCCAAGAAGGTCATCATCTCCGCGCCGGCCACCGATGAAGACATCACCATCGTGCTCGGCGTGAACCAGGACAAGTACGACGGCAGCCAGAACATCATCTCCAACGCCTCGTGCACCACGAACTGCCTGGGCCCGCTGGCCAAGGTCCTCAACGACGAGTTCGGCATCGTCAAGGGCCTGATGACCACGATCCACGCCTACACCCAGGATCAGAACCTGCAGGACGGCCCGCATAGCGATCTGCGCCGTGCCCGCGCCGCCGCCCTGAACATCGTGCCGACCTCCACCGGTGCGGCCAAGGCCATCGGCCTGGTGCTCCCGGAGCTCAAGGGCAAGCTCGACGGCTACGCGCTGCGGGTGCCGATCCCCACCGGCTCGGTGACCGATCTGACCGCTGAGCTGAAGAAGCCCGGCACCGTCGAGGAGATCAACGCGGCGTTCAAGGCTGCCGCCGACGGCCCGCTCAAGGGCATCCTCAAGTACTACGACGCGCCGATCGTCTCCAGCGATATCGTCACCGACCCGCACAGCTCGCTGTTCGACTCGGGCCTGACCAAGGTCATCGACAACCAGGCCAAGGTCGTCTCCTGGTACGACAACGAGTGGGGCTACTCCAACCGTCTGGCCGATCTGGTCGCGCTGGTCGGCAAGTCGCTGTAACCATGGTCGCCACTCTCGACGACCTGGTGAAAGAGGGCGTGGAAGGGCGGGGCGTTCTGGTGCGCTCCGACCTGAACGTCCCGCTCGACGCCGACGGTGCCATCGCTGATCCCGGCCGCATCATCGCGTCGGTGCCCACGCTGAAGGCACTGGCGGACGCCGGTGCCAAGGTTGTGGTGACCGCGCACCTGGGCCGCCCCACGGGTGGACCGGACCCGCAGTTTTCGCTGGCGCCGGTCGCGGCCGCGCTGGGGGAGAAGCTGGGACGGCATGTGCAGCTGGCCGGTGACGTGATCGGCACCGACGCCCTGGCGCGGGCCGAGGGCCTGACCGATGGCGATGTGCTGCTGCTGGAGAACATCCGGTTCGATCCCCGGGAGACGTCGAAGGACGATGCCGAGCGGTTGACGTTGGCCAAGGCCCTGGTCGACTTGGTTGGCGATGACGGCGCTTTCGTGTCCGACGGCTTCGGTGTCGTGCACCGCAAGCAGGCCTCGGTCTACGACGTGGCCACACTGCTGCCGCACTACGCGGGCACGCTAGTGGCGGCCGAGGTCAAGGTGCTCGAGCAGCTGACCAGTTCCACCGAGCGGCCCTACGCCGTGGTGCTGGGCGGATCCAAGGTGTCGGACAAGCTGGCCGTCATCGAGAACCTGGCCACCAAGGCCGACAGTATCGTCATCGGCGGTGGCATGTGCTTCACCTTCCTTGCCGCGCAAGGAGTTTCGGTGGGCACCTCGCTGCTGCAGGAGGAGATGATCGAGACCTGTCAGCAGCTGCTCGACAAATACGGCGATGTCATCCACCTGCCGGTCGATATCGTCGTCGCCGAGAAGTTTGCGGCCGATTCGGTGCCGGAAACCGTTTGGGCTGATCAGATCCCGGCCGACAAGATGGGTCTGGATATCGGTCCGGAGTCGGTCAAGCGGTTCACCAAGCTGCTCTCGAACGCCCGCACGATCTTCTGGAACGGCCCGATGGGCGTGTTCGAGTTCCCGGCGTTCGCGGCGGGCACCAAGGGGGTGGCCGAGGCGATCGTCGCCGCGACCGGCAAGGGCGCGTTCAGCGTCGTCGGCGGTGGTGATTCGGCTGCCGCGGTGCGTCAGCTCGGGCTGCCGGACGACGGTTTCTCGCACATTTCCACCGGCGGCGGTGCATCGCTGGAATACCTTGAGGGCAAGAGCCTTCCCGGTATCGATGTCTTGAATTAGGAGTGCTGTGTCCCGTAAACCGCTGATCGCGGGCAACTGGAAGATGAACCTCAACCACTTCGAGGCCATCGCGCTGGTCCAGAAGATCGCGTTCTCGTTGCCCGACAAGTACTTCGACAAGGTCGACGTCACGGTCATCCCGCCGTTCACCGATCTGCGCAGTGTGCAGACCCTGGTCGACGGCGACAAGCTACGGCTGACCTATGGTGCGCAGGATCTGTCCCCTCACGATTCGGGGGCCTACACCGGCGATATCAGCGGTGCGTTCCTGGCGAAGCTGGGCTGCACGTTCGTGGTGGTCGGGCACTCCGAGCGCCGCACCTATCACCACGAGGACGACGCGGTGGTCGCCGAGAAGGCGGTGGCGGCGTTCCGGAACGGACTCACGCCGATCGTCTGCATCGGTGAGCAGCTCGAGGTGCGTGAGGCTGGCGGTCATGTTGAGTTCTGTGTGGATTCGTTGCGCGGCTCGCTCGCCGGGCTGACCAACGAGCAGCTGACGAACGTCGTGATCGCCTACGAGCCGGTGTGGGCCATCGGCACCGGGCGGGTGGCCAGTGCCGCCGACGCGCAGGAAGTGTGCGGGGCGATCCGTGCCGAGCTGGCCAGCATCGCCACGCCGCAGATTGCCGATGGTGTCCGGGTGCTGTACGGCGGCTCGGTGAACGCCAAGAATGTGGGCGAACTGGTCGGGCAGAAGGATATCGACGGCGCACTGGTCGGCGGGGCATCGCTGGATGGCGAGCAGTTCGCCATCCTGTCGGCGATCGCCGCAGGCGGGCCGCTGCCGTAAGCAGGCTTTCGAGCAGGTATTCTGGGCGTCATGGTTTTGACTCTGCAGATCATCCTGGTGGTCACCAGCGTGCTGGTGGTGTTGCTGGTGCTGCTGCACCGCGCCAAGGGTGGCGGCCTGTCGACGCTGTTCGGCGGCGGCGTGCAGTCCAGCCTGTCCGGGTCGACGGTTGTCGAGAAGAACCTCGACCGCTTGACGTTGTTCGTCACCGGTATCTGGGTGGTGTCCATCGTCGGGATGGCCCTGCAGATCAAATACAGCTGACCTGTCAGGTGGTGAAGACGGCGCGCGCCGATGACCGGCCGGCTGTCCGCCGCCGAGCGCAAGCGCCTGCACGCGCCGCTGTTCGCGATGCTGGGTCACCCGGACACGAATGTGCGGCCCTCGTAAACCGTGCCCAGCACCTCGATGTCGTCGAGCCGCAGCGGATCGACCGCATACGGGTCCTGGGCCAGGACCGTGAAGTTGGCGAGTTTTCCCGGCGTGATGCTGCCGAGCTCGCGCTCGAGCCGCCACGAGTAGGCGGCCTCGATCGTGACCGCACGCAGCGCGTCATCCACCGAGATCCGCTGATCGGGGCCGGCGACCCGGCCGCTGGGTGTCTGCCGGTTGACCGCGCACCAGGCCAGGGTCAGCGGTGCGGCCGGGCCCATCGGCAGGTCGGAATGCAGCGACAGCGGGATGCCTCGGCTCAGCACTGATGCCGCTCGGACCATCGCGTCGGCGCGTTCGGAGCCCAGCCCGTGGGCGGTGTATTGATCGGCGAATCCGACGGGATAGTACGAATTGGCGGACACGATGCAGCCCAGCTGGGCGATGCGCTCCACCTGCGCCTCGGTCGAGTTGGCGAAGTGCACGATCACCGTGCGGTGGTCGGCGCGCGGATGGCCGGCCATGCACTCGGCGATGGTGTCGAGCACCAGATCCAGTCCGGCGTCACCGTTGACGTGAATGTGCAACTGCCAGTCCGCGTTCCAGTAGACCTTCGCGAACGCCCGAAACGTGTCGGGTTGCATCATCCACTCGCCGTGATGGCACAGGTCGGGGTGGCCCGACTCGTCGAGGTACGGGTCGCGCATCTGCATCAACTGGCTGATGATCGCGCCGTCGGCGAACAGCTTGACCTGCCGCGGTAGCAGCCGCACCTTGCCCGCGGCGGCGCTGTCGACCTGCCGCTGCGCGTCGGCGACCGCGTCGGCGGGGTCCATACCGGAGTCTGCCTGACTGCGAGCATCGACGAGAAACGTTGATGTGAAGGGAGTTTCCTCGGATCCGAGGATGTCTTGATACAGCAACCACGGTTCGAACGCCCACATGATGCCGGGCTCGTTGATCGCGGTGACTCCGTTGCGGTGCAGGTAGGCGACCAGCTGGCGCAACCCGGCCGCCAGCCGGTCCTGGCTCATGAACAGCGGAGAAAGCTTGGGAAGCAGCAGGTTCATCCCGGTTTCCCACCAATGGCCGGCGTCCAGATCGACCATCGTGCTGGCGGTGCCCTGGCCGGTCAGGTCCGCGGCGGTGATGCCGAGCCGATCGATCGCCGCGGAGTTCAGATACCACTCGTGACAGGACCGCTGCCACACCGCGATCGGGCGCGTGGTGCTGATCGCGTCGAGTGCGGCGCGATCCAGCGCGCCGTGCCAGAGCTTGTGATAGCCCCACGAGAACAGCCACTCGGCCGGGTCGGAAAGCTGCTGTTCGGCAGTGGCGAGCCGACTCCGGTACTCCGCGGGTGAGTGCGCGGCCGGATAGATCTTGTCGGGTAGCCGCCAGTCCTCGATGGCGATCACCTCGGTCATCAGAGTGGTGGCCCCGAGCACCGGATGCAGGTGTTGATCGATCAGACCCGCACAGATGATCGCATCAGCGAAGGTGTCATCGACCGTCCCGGTCGCCCGGAGTTCGTCGGCATGGCCGACGGCGGTGATCCGGCCATCGGTCACGGCGACAGCGGTGGCATCGGGTATGTCGGGATCCATCGTGATGACGCGGCGGGCGGTGAACACGGTGGTCATCGGTTCAGTGGCCATCATGCGATCCTGCCTGCTGTTGTATCCCGGTGGGCGGAGCGTGGCCCGAAGCGTCACCACTGGCAGGCGATGCCGCTGTTGAGGGGCAGCGGCACGGGCGTCGCGCCAGCGTGAATCGCCGGTGCCGCCCCGACACCGATGGCGAAAATGCCGGTGAGAACTAATCCGCGGATCATTGCAACCCCTCGTTGCGGTTCGAACCTCGACTCGCGGGAGATTAACGAACAGCCACGCCCCGTGGGCGATAAATGACGAGAACGTCATTAGGGACCGGCGCCGGGACCCGGACCCGGCGGCTCGTCCGAGTCGGCGAGCAATCGCTCGGGGTGGTGCACGTCGTTCACGCGCGGGGGACCGCTGCCATCGCTCCAGGCGATACGGCCGTCCTCGGTGACGGTCGTCGTGTACTCGCCGTCAGTGGCCATCTTGTGGTCACAGGCGCAGCCGAAGTGCAGGTTGTCCGCGTCGGTCGGCCCGCCCTCGCTCCACGGCTGCGCGTGATGAACCTCGCAGTGATATCCCGGTTCGAAGCAGTTCGGTTTTGTGCAGCCACGATCACGTGCGTAGCAGATGATTCGATGGTCCTCTGTCGCAAGGCGTTTGGCACGGCCCAGGTACAGCGGCCGCGTGGAGTGGTCCTCGAACACCGCCAGGTAGTGAATCGCCTCGCCGGCCATCCGGATGACGTCGCGCATCGGCAACCGGCCGGTACCGCCGGTACGAGCCCAGCCACACGCCTGCTCGAGCTCGCCCAGCGTCGTCGTCACGATCACGGTCACCGGCAGCCCGCGGTGCTGGCCCAGTGCGCCGGATTCGACCCCGGCCTTCAGGCCCAGTTTCAGTCCGTCGTGGCAGCGCTGCTCGGGCGTGCGGGTGTCGCGGCCCTCGGTGCCGTCGGGAACATGGCGCCCCGGCCGTTGCGCGGCCGTCACGGTCTCCAGATAGGCGCGTCCCTCCGGATCCAGCCAGCCCGAGAGCCTGCTCATCCCGTCCGGCCCCTGCCGGCCCAGCACCACGCCGCGGCGCCGGGCGCGGTCCTCGTCGGTGAACGTGCCATCCGGGTTCAGGCAATCGGCAATCCCAACGCCGATCGCGGCGACGAATCTCGAATCCTCCTCCCGCGCATGGCGAACGAGCGTCCTCTCGGCGGCCTCGCGGTCGGCCGGCGCCACCACTGAAGGCAACCTGTCGAGTGCTTGGCACACCGCGGCGATATGATCCTCGCCGACTTCGCCCTCCTCGACGGCGGCCGCCAACGCCGGCAGCTCAGGCGGCAGGGGCGCCCCGGTGGGCGACCGGCGTGCGCGGATCCGTGAGGCGATCCGGAATCGCCGCTTGACCTCCCCGGCGGTCAGCCGCAAACGGCTGGCCAGCACGTCACGAACCTTGACGCCGGCCGGCATGCCGACGCCGTCGACCGGTTCGGCGATCTCACCGAACATCCGGTAGGACAGGCCCCTGTTGACCCGATCCTGCGCTTCCAGACGGGCGGCCACCTCGATGCGAAACGCATTACCGGCCAGATCGGTACACACGGACCGCAACCGGCCGTACGCGGTGTCCACGGCATCGAGCTCAGCGCGCACGGCCACGTGCACGTCCTCGGCGCTCAGCGGTTCCATGACTCCACGGTATAGAACATGTGTTCGAATCCCATGGGCGAGAATCCGCAGTGTGGATGAATCCGAAGCTGTGGATAGATTCACACGTTCTGCAGCCCCCACCGCGCACCCTGATACTTGAGGGATGGCTGAACTCCCCGAATCTCTGGAACCGATCGGCGCGGTCACCCGCACCAAGGTCGGGAGGGAGGCCACCGAGCCGATGCGGGAGGACATCCGACTGCTCGGCACGATCCTTGGCGATACCGTCCGCGAGCAGAACGGCGAGGAGGTGTTCGACCTCGTCGAGCGGGCCCGAGTCGAATCGTTCCGGGTGCGCCGCTCCGAGATCGACCGGTCCGAACTCGCCCAACTCTTCGACGGCATCGACATCCATCAGGCCATCCCGGTGATCCGTGCCTTCACCCACTTCGCGCTGCTGGCCAACGTCGCCGAAGACATCCACCGCGAACGCCGCCGCGCCATCCACGTCGCCGCCGGAGAACCCCCGCAGAACAGCACCCTGGCGGCCACCTACCTAAAGCTGGACGCCGCGCACCTCAATCCCGACACCGTCGCCGAGGCGCTGAAAGGTGCGTTGGTGGCACCGGTGATCACCGCTCATCCGACCGAAACCCGCCGCCGCACCGTCTTCGACACCCAGCACCGCATCACCCAGCTGATGCGGGTGCGGCTGCGTGGGCAGGATGAAACCGAGGACGGCCAGCCGGTCGAGACCGAACTGCGCCGCCAGATCCTGACCCTGTGGCAGACCGCGCTGATTCGGTTGTCCCGGTTGAAGATTCAAGATGAGATCGAAGTCGGACTGCGCTATTACCCGGCGGCGTTCTTCGAGGTGATCCCGAAGGTGAACGCCGAAGTGCGCGACGCATTGCGGGCGCGGTGGACCGACTCCGAGCTACTGGCCGCGCCGATCCTGCGGCCGGGGTCGTGGATCGGTGGCGATCGGGACGGCAATCCGAACGTCGACGCCGAGGTGGTGCGGCTGGCCACCGGCAGTGCCGCCTACACCGCGCTGGGGCACTACTTCGCTGAGCTGACGCACCTGGAGCAGGAGCTGTCACTGTCGGTGCGGCTGGTGAAGACCACCGAGGACCTCGTTGCGCTGGCCGACGCCTGCAACGAACCGGCCCGGCTCGACGAGCCGTATCGCCGAGCCTTGCGGGTGGTGCATGCCCGGCTGACCGCCACCGCGCATGACATCCTCGACCGCACCCCGCAGCACACCCTCGATCTCGGCATGCCGCCCTACGAAACGCCGGCCGAACTGCGCGCCGACCTTGACGTCATCGACGCCTCGCTGCGCGCCAACGGCAGTGCGCTACTGGCCGACGATCGGCTGTCTCGCTTGCGAGAAGCCGTGGATGTCTTCGGCTTTCACCTCAGCGGCCTGGACATGCGGCAGAACTCCGAGATGCACGAGGAGGTCATCGCCGAACTGCTGTCCTGGGCCGGGGTGCATCCCGATTATGCGTCGCTGTCCGAGCCGGAGCGCGTCGAGGTGCTGGCGGGGGAGCTGGCCACCCGGCGGCCGCTGGTGCGCGACGACTCCGAGCTCTCGGAGCTGGCCCGCAAGGAGCTCGACATCGTCTTCGCTGCCGCCCGCGCCGTCAACGTCTTCGGTCCGGCGGCCGTGCCGAACTACATCATCTCGATGTGCCAGTCGGTCTCGGATATGCTGGAAGCCGCAATCCTGCTCAAAGAAGCTGGGCTGCTCGATATTTCGGGCGATCCCGTGCACGCGCCAGTTGGTATCGTGCCGCTGTTCGAAACCATAGATGACCTGCAACGCGGTTCGGCCATCCTCGAATCGGTGCTGGACCTTCCGCTGTACCGCGCGATGGTGCACGCCCGCGGCGAGAGCCAGGAGGTCATGCTCGGCTACTCCGACTCCAACAAGGACGGCGGGTATCTGGCCGCTAACTGGGCGCTGTACCGGGCCGAACTGGATCTGGTGGAATCGGCACGCAAGACCGGGATCCGGCTGCGGTTGTTCCACGGCCGCGGCGGCACCGTCGGCCGCGGCGGAGGTCCGAGCTATGACGCGATCCTGGCCCAGCCGCCGGGTGCGGTGAAGGGGTCACTGCGGCTGACCGAGCAGGGCGAGATCATCGCGGCCAAGTACGCCGAACCGCGTATCGCCCACCGCAACCTCGAGACGCTGCTGGCGGCCACGCTGGAGTCGACGCTGCTGGACACCGAGGGCCTGGGCGATCTGGCCGAAAGCGCGTATCAGGTGCTCGACGATCTCGCTGCCCGCGCTCAGCGGGCGTATGCCGAATTGGTGCACGAGACGCCGGGTTTCGTCGAATACTTCAAGGCGTCCACGCCTGTCAGCGAGATCGGCTCGCTCAATATCGGCAGCCGGCCGACATCGCGTAAACCGACCACGTCGATCGCCGACCTGCGGGCCATCCCGTGGGTGCTGGCGTGGAGTCAGTCGCGGGTGATGCTGCCCGGCTGGTACGGCACGGGCAGCGCGTTCGAGCAGTGGATCGCCGAGGAAGACGGTCGCCTCGAGGTCTTGCAGGATCTGTACGTGAAGTGGCCCTTCTTCGCCACGGTGCTGTCGAATATGGCGCAGGTGCTGGCGAAGTCGGATCTGGGTCTGGCCGCGCGGTATTCGGAGCTCGTCGAGGACGAGGAGCTGCGGCGCCGAGTGTTCGACAAGATCGCCGCCGAACACGAGCGCACCATCCGCATGCACGAGCTCATCACGGGCCAGGACGATCTGCTCGCCGACAACCCGGCGCTGGCCCGTTCGGTGTTCAACCGGTTCCCGTACCTGGAGCCGCTGAATCACCTGCAGGTGGAGCTGTTGCGCCGCTTCCGATCTGGTGACGAAGACGAGCTGGTGCAGCGCGGCATCCTGCTGACGATGAGCGGGCTGGCCTCAGCGTTGCGCAATAGCGGCTAGTTCAGCCAGGTGGCCCACGGCGCGTACACCATAGCGGGACGGGCGTACGTGTCGGGAGTCACGACGATCTGAGTGTTGGGAGTTGTACGTCGAGGCGTCGGCGCCGGCCGGACCCGTAATCGGTGGACACGATGGAACCTGCAATGCCACAACAGCGTCAAACCTGCCATGACACAACCTGACTGCTCGCTGGAGAACACCGCTGAATTGATTGGTCCGCTGCCGTCGGTCGCCCCGCCCGTGCTGGCCGACTGGGCTGTCGCCGATCCCGACGATGGCTGGTGGTAGGAGCTAGCGAGCCGCGCGCCGCACCGCGTTGACGATGCCGCGCACCGCTGATTCGGTGGCGGCCAGCGGTGATAACACCGCTTCACCGACTCCGACGATGCGCTCGACCCGCTCGACGATCCCTTCCATCCGGGCGACGACGGCGACCAGCCGCGGTGCCAGCTCGTCGATGCGGCCCAGAGTGGAATTGAACACCACCAGGGTCTCCTCGAAATACCCGATCGTGCCGTTCATGCCGCTCATCGTCGTGTTGAGGTCGGTGAGCGCCTCGCTCATCCCGGTCAGGATGGTGTCGAGCTGGTCGACGGTGACATCCGCGTTGAGCGCCGCCTGCGCCAGGGTCTTGATCCGGTCGCGACCGGTGCGGGGCGGTGGCGTCTTGTCGACCATGAGCTCAGTCTGGCAGCTTGCTCGCTGCCTCGGTGTCGAGAAGCCAAACTGTGGCCTCGAAGCCCACCGCGCCGGCCGCGGGCACGTCGTCGGGGCTGGCGCCGCCGATTGCCTCGGCGACGGCATCGGCCTTGGCGGCACCCGATACCACCAGCCACACTTCGCGCGAGCGGGTGACGGCGGGCAGCGTCAGCGTGATCCGCCGCGGCGGCGGCTTGGGGGAGTCCTCGACCCCGACGACGAACCGGACGGTTTCGGCGACCGCCGGGGTGTGCGGGAACAGCGAGTTGATGTGGCCTTCGCCGCCCATCCCGAGCAGGTGTACGTCGAAAGCCGGTGTGGGCTCACCAGGCTCGGCGGTGGCGGCCAGCTCGCGCTCGTAGGCCAGCGCCGCGGCATCCAGGTCGTCGCCGTACTCGCCGTCACTGGCTGCCATCGGGTGCACATTGCCGGCCGGGATGTCGATGTGATCGAGCAGTGCCTCGCGGGCCTGCTTGTCATTGCGCTCGGCGTCGTCGGCGGGCACAAAGCGATCGTCGCCCCAGAAGATGTGCACCGTGGACCAGTCGATCGCCTCGTCGTGTGCGCCGACGTGTTTGAGCAGGCTGATACCCGTTCCGCCACCGGTCACTACGATGAAGGCCCGGCCGCGGGCCGCGATCGCGGACGTGATCGCCTCGACCAGCCGGTCGCCGACGGCGGTCACCAGGGCTTCGGTATCGGGGTAGGTCTGCACGATGCGGCTCATATGTAGTGCACCTTGTCGATTCCCTGGAGTGCGGACAGATAGATATCGTCGGCATCGAGCCTACGCAGATCCTCGGCCAGACACTCTCCGGTCTCCCTGCGTGCCAGCGGCACCTTCGCGTCGGGGCGGGCAGTGCGCGTCAGCGTCGCGGTCACCCCGGTCTGCGGACGGCTCAAGGTGATCGTCTCGGTCGGGCGAACCAGCTCGACCTTCAGATCGCCGTATGCCCGCTGTACCGGACCGTCGATCCGGGTGGCCAGCCAGCCGGCCAAGACATCAAGGGAGGGTTCGGTTTTCAGCCCCGAGACCAGCGCCGACGTGATGGGCTCGAACGGCGCCTGGTCCAACGTCGAGGTGAGCAAAGCCCGCCAGTATGTGATTCGGCTCCACGCGAGATCGGTATCCCCGGCGGTGTACCCCTCGAGGCGACCCTTGATCGAATCCAGCGGGTCCACGCCATTGGTGGCATCGGTGATCCGGCGAATCGCTAACTGTCCCAACGGGTCTTCAGCTGGAATAGCGGGGGCTACCGCGGGCCACCATGCCACGACCGGAGTGTCGGGCAGCAGGAACGGCATCACGACGCTGCTGGCCTGGTTGGCCAGCGGTCCCGACAACGTGAGTACGACGACCTCACCCGAACCGGCGTCATGACCGACGCGGATCTGCCCGTCCAGCTTGGGTTCGGCCGCATCCGGATCCCCGGGCACCACCACGATCACCCGGCAGGGGTGCTCGTGGCTGGCGCTGTTGGCCGCCTCGATCGAATCTTCTAGCATGGCGCTGGTGTCCGGTGCGATGACCAGGGTCAGCACCCGGGCCATCGTGATCGCCCCGCCCTCGGTGCGCAGCGAATCCAGCTTCTTGTTGACCGCGCCGGTGCTGGTGTCCGGCATATCGACAATCACGGGCGCCTCCATTCGCGCCCAGACCGGCGCAACATCTCGAACGCGGATTCCGGACCCCAACCGCCGGACTCGTACGGCTCAGGCTTGCCATGCGATGCCCAGTTCTCCAGCGCGGGGTCCAGGATCTTCCAGGCCAATTCGACTTCCTGGTTGACCGGGAACAGCGAAGGCTCACCCAGCAGAACATCGAGGATCAGTCGCTCGTAGGCCTCCGGTGAATCCTCGGCGAACGCCGAACCGTAGGAGAAGTCCATGTTGACGTCGCGGACCTCCATGGCATGGCCGGGCACCTTGGAACCGAACCGCAGCGTGATGCCTTCGTCGGGCTGTACCCGGATCACCAGTGCGTTCTTGCCGAGCTCGTCGGTCATGGTGTCGTCAAACGGCAGGTGCGGGGCTCGCTTGAACACCAGGGCGATCTCAGTCACCCTGCGGCCCAGTCGTTTTCCGGTCCGCAGATAGAACGGCACACCCGCCCAGCGGCGGGTGTCCACATCGAGGGTGATCGCCGCGTACGTCTCGGTGGTGGAGGTCTGCGAGAAACCCTCTTCCTCGAGCAACCCGACAGCCTGCTCGTTGCCCTGCCAGCCGGCGGTGTACTGGCCGCGCGATGTGTTGTCATCCAACGGTGCCACCAGCCGCGTGGCCGAGAGCACCTTGATCTTCTCGGCCTGCAGCTCGTCGGGGCTGAAGTTGACCGGCTCTTCCATCGCCGTGAGCGCCAGCAGCTGCAACAGGTGGTTCTGGATCACGTCGCGGGCTGCACCCACACCGTCGTAATAGCCGCCACGGCCGCCGAGTCCGATGTCCTCGGCCATGGTGATCTGGACATGGTCGACGTAATGCGCATTCCAGATCGGGTCGAACAATTGGTTGGCGAAGCGCAGCGCCAGGATGTTCTGCACCGTCTCTTTGCCGAGGTAGTGATCGATGCGGAACACCGATGATTCGGGAAAGACGCTGTTGACCAAGGTGTTTAGCTCTTCGGCGCTCTTGAGATTGTGACCGAACGGCTTCTCGATCACCACCCGACTCCAGCAGCCGTCGGGCTTGGTTGCCAGGCCCGATGTCGACAACTGTTCGAGCACCTGCGGGAACGCCTTCGGCGGGATCGACAGGTAGAACGCGTGATTGCCGCCCGTGCCGCGCTCGGCGTCGAGCTTCTTCAGCGTGTCGGCCAACCGGCCGAACGCGGCATCGTCATCAAAAGCGCCCTCGACGAACCGGATTCCCTCGGCCAGCCGGTCCCAGACCTCTTGGCGAAACGGGGTGCGGGCATGCGCCTTGACAGCGGTCAGCACGATATCGCCGAAGTCCTGGTCCTTCCAGTCGCGCCGAGCGAAGCCGATCAGCGCGAACGTGGGAGGCAGCAGACCGCGGTTGGCCAGGTCATAAATCGCCGGCATCAACTTCTTGGTGGCGAGATCACCCGTGACGCCGAAGATCACCACCCCACACGGGCCCGCGATGCGGGGCATGCGCTTATCGCGCTTGTCCCGCAATGGGTTCTGCCAGTCGGCGGGTGCGCCCGCGCAGGTCACCGCCGGAGTGGCTGCGTCACTCATTTGGCGGCGGCGTCCAGCTGTTCCTGGGTTGCGTCGAGGAGTTCCTGCCAGGACTTCTCGAACTTGTCCACGCCCTCGTCCTCCAAGACCAGGAACACGTCGGTGAGGTCGATGCCGATGGCCTCGAGCTTGTCGAACACCTCCTGGGCCGCCGCCGCGCTGCCGGTGATGGTGTCTCCGGTGACCACACCGTGGTCGGCGACCGCCTCAATGGTCTTCTCCGGCATGGTGTTCACCGTGTTGGGGGCGACGAGTTCGGTGACGTAGAGGGTGTCGGAGTAGTCCGGGTTCTTGACACCGGTGGACGCCCACAGCGGCCGCTGCACCAGGGCACCGGCTTCGGCGAGCGCTTCGAAACGCTCACCGCCGACGAATACCTCTTGGTAGGCGGCGTAGGCCAGCCGGGCATTGGCCACGCCGGCTTGTCCGCGCAGCGCCAGCGCCTCGTCGGAGCCGATCGCCTCCAGCCGCTTGTCGATCTCGGTGTCCACCCGCGACACGAAAAACGAAGCGACCGAATGAATCTTGGACAGGTCGTGGCCGGCCTGCTTGGCGGCTTCTAGCCCGGCGAGGTAGGCGTCGATGACCTCGCGGTGGCGCTGCACCGAGAAGATCAGCGTCACGTTGACCGAAATGCCCTCGGCCAGAACCGCGGTGATCGCGGGCAGGCCGGCCTTGGTGGCGGGGATCTTGATCAGCAGGTTGGGCCGGTCGACGATCTTCCACAGCTCGATGGCCTGCAGCACGGTCTTATCGGTGTCGTGGGCCAGCCGCGGGTCGACCTCGATGGACACCCGGCCGTCGATACCGTTCGATGCCTCCCACTGCGGGTGCAGGACGTCGCAGGCCTCGCGGACGTCATCGGTGGTGACGGTGCGGATGGTCGCGTCGACATCGGCACCGCGCTCGGCGAGCTCGCAAACCTGTGCGTCGTAGGCATCGCCGTGCGAGAGCGCGGCCTGGAAGATCGACGGGTTGGTGGTGACACCGACGATGCTGCGGGTGTCGATCAGCTCCTGCAGGTTGCCGGTCTTCAGCCGGGTCCGGGATAGATCGTCGAGCCAGACGGACACGCCGGCGGCGGACAGCGCCGCGAGGTTGGGATTCTGCGCCATGACGGTTGCCTCTCGTTGTTCTCGTGTGCGATCAGTTGTCGATTGCGCGTTCTGCGGCCGCGGCAACGGCTTCGGGGGTGAATCCGAACTCGCGGAACAGGGTCTTGTCGTCGGCGGATTCGCCGAAGTGCTCGATGGAGACGATCTCACCGGTGTCACCGACGTACTTGTACCAACTTTGGGCGATACCCGCCTCGACTGCGACCCGGGCCGAGACGTCCGGGGGCAGCACGCTGTCGCGGTACTCCTGCGGCTGCGCCTCGAACCATTCGACACAGGGCATCGACACCACATAGGCGTTGATGTCCTTGGCCGTCAACAGCTTTTGCGCCTCGACCGCCAGCTGCAGCTCGGAGCCCGTCGCGATGATGATGACATCGGCATCGTCGGCTGGGCTGCCGCCGCCGAGCACGTAACCGCCCTTGGCCACGCCGTCGGAGCTGGTGCCCTCGAGCACCGGGATGCCCTGGCGGGTCAGGATGAAACCGACTGGGCCGAAGTGGGATGTCGCCGGCCCAGCGGCTCCGGAGCCCTTGCCCCGAGCGATGATGCTTCGCCAGGCGTAGGCGGTCTCATTCGGATCGCCCGGACGCACCACCGACAGCTTGGGGATCGCCCGCAGCGCGGCCAGGTGCTCGATGGGCTGGTGCGTCGGACCGTCCTCGCCAAGGCCGATCGAGTCGTGGGTCCAGATGTAGATGGTGTCGATGTCCATCAACGCGGCCAGCCGGACCGCGCCGCGCATGTAGTCGGCGAACTGCAGGAATGTGCCTCCGAACGCGCGGGTCGGCCCGTGCAGCGCGATGCCGGACAGGATCGAGCCCATGGCGTGCTCCCGGATGCCGAAGTGCAGCACCCTGCCGTACCAGTCCGCGGTGTAGTCCTCCGTCGAAATCGACGGTGGGCCAAAGGATTTCACGCCGTTGATGGTGGTGTTGTTGCTACCGGCCAAGTCCGCGGAGCCGCCCCACAGTTCGGGCAACTTGGGTGCGACATCGTTGAGCACCTTGCCGAATGCGGCACGGGTGGCCAACGGCTTGGAGCCTGGCTCCCAGTATGTGAGGTCGGCGTCCCAGCCGTCAGGCAGCTCGTTGGCCAACAGCCGGTCCAGCAGGGCCTTGCGCTCCGGCTCTCGCTGCGCCCAGGCGTCGAACTCGCCCTGCCACTTCTCGTGAGCCTCCCGGCCCCGGTCGACGAGCTTGCGGGTGTGCTCGATGACCTCGTCGCTCACGTCGAACGACGTATCCGGGTCGAAACCCAGCACCTTCTTGGTGGCCGCGACCTCGTCGGCGCCCAGTGCCGAGCCGTGCACGCCGCCGGTGTTCATCTTGGTGGGCGCGGGATAGCCGATGATCGTGCGCACCGCGATGAACGACGGCTTGTCGGTGACCTTCTTGGCTTCCTCGATGGCCTTCTCGATGCCGACGACGTTCTCGCCGCCCTCCACGACCTGGACGTGCCAGCCGTAGGCCTCGTAGCGGGCCGGGGTGTCTTCGGTGAACGCGATGTTGGTGTTGTGCTCGATCGAGATCTCGTTGTTGTCCCAGAACACGATCAGGTTGCCCAGCTGTTGGGTGCCCGCGATCGAGGACGCCTCGGAGGTGACGCCCTCTTCCATATCGCCGTCGGAGGCGATCACGTAGATGTAGTGGTCGAACGGGCTGGTGCCGGCGGGAGCGTCCGGGTCGAACAAGCCGCGCTCATAGCGCGCCGCCATCGCCATCCCGACGGCCGAGGCCAGGCCCTGGCCCAGCGGGCCGGTGGTGATCTCCACGCCGTCGGTGTGCCGGAACTCCGGGTGGCCCGGCGTCTTCGAACCCCAGGTGCGCAGTGCTTCGATATCGGAGAGCTCGAGACCGAACCCGCCGAGATACAGCTGAAGGTACAGGGTGAGGCTGCTGTGCCCGCAGGACAGGACGAATCGGTCCCGGCCCAGCCAATGGACGTCGCTCGGGTCATGCCGCATCTCACGCTGGAACAGCGTGTAGGCCAGGGGAGCCAGGCTCATCGCGGTACCGGGATGTCCGTTTCCGACCTTCTGCACCGCATCGGCGGCGAGGACCCGCACGGTGTCGACGGCTTTCGAATCGACCTCCGCCCAATCCTCGGGGTGGTGCGGCTGGGTCAGCGCGGCAATCTCTTCGACAGTTGTCACTAAGTCGCTCCTGGCATCGTCAGATGGGCTGGCAACTGGGGTGGTCCTCTTCACCCTAATGCCGGTCGGGCCCTTGCTGCATAGCGCTGCTACCAGCGTTACCCGCCGGTGAAGCGCTACACCCAGAACTGTGTCATCGCGATGTCATCGTCGTGAATCGACCCTTCGGTTCTGATACTCCGACAGCGGCGTCTACCATCCTCTGTAGTAGATCGTCGACAGGTGTGTCAGGAGTCGGTTGCGTGAGAGTTAGCGAAGTGCACCTCGTTGACGGGGCGCCGATCCGATTCCGCGACCGGTTGCTGGGCTATCTGGCTCTGACCAAGCCGCGCGTCATCGAGTTGCTGCTGGTCACCACCATTCCAGCGATGCTGCTGGCCGGTCGCGGCACGGTCGATCTCCCGCTGATCCTCAACACCCTGTTCGGCGGCCTGCTGGCGGCCGCCGGCGCCAACACGCTCAACTGCGTGGCCGATGCCGATATCGACAAGAAGATGAAGCGCACCGAGCGCCGGCCGCTGGCCCGGGCCACGGTGCCGCGCAGCCACGCGCTGGTCTTCGGGCTCGCGCTGTCGGGGGCGTCGTTCTTCTGGCTGTGGTGGACGACGAACATGCTCTCGGCGCACCTGGCCGGGGCCACGATCGCCTTCTACGTGCTGGTCTACACCCTGCTACTCAAGCGCCGCACCTCGCAGAACGTGGTCTGGGGCGGCGCGGCCGGTTGTATGCCGGTGATGATTGGCTGGTCGGCGGTGACCGACACGATCGGCTGGCAGGCGCTGGTGATGTTCGCGATCATCTTCTTCTGGACACCGCCGCACACCTGGGCGCTGGCGATGAAGTACAAGGATGACTACGCCGCTGCCGGTGTGCCGATGCTGCCGGTGGTCGCCACCGAGCTGCAGGTCACCAAGCAGATCCTGATCTACACCTGGCTGACGGTGATCGCCACGCTGGCGCTGATCCCGGCGGCCGGCTGGGTGTATGCCTCGGTGGCCGCGCTGGCTGGCGCTTGGTTCCTGGTGATGGCCCATCGCCTGCACGCGGGCGTGCGCCGCGGCAACCCGGTCAAGCCGCTGAAGCTATTCCTGCAGTCGAACAACTACCTCGCCGTGTTGTTCGTGGCGCTGGCGGTCGATTCGGTGCTGGCGCTGCCGACTATCGCCCAGCTCGTCATCCGCTGACCCCCGGCTGGAGAACCCCGACCGGGGTAGGCCTCCAGTCAGGGCAGCAACACGATTGAGCCCGTCGTCTTGCGGCCCTGCAGATCGCGGTGTGCCTGGGCAGCCTCGGCCAGTGGGTAGTGGCCGCCTACGGTGATCGTGATCGAGCCGTCCGCGATCGCATCCAGCAATTCGCCCGCGCGCCAAGCGAATTCGTCCTGGGTGCGGGTGAAGTGAGCAAGGTTCGGCCGGGTCAGATACACCGATCCGGCGGCGTTGAGTCGCTGCGGGTCGACCGGCGGCACCGGTCCGCTGGACGCGCCGAACAGCGCCAGCGTGCCCCGAATCGCCAGGCTGGCCAGGCTGGCGTCGAAGGTGGTCTTGCCCACGCCGTCGTACGCGGCCGCGACGCCGTGGTCGTTGGTGAGCTCGCGGATCTTGGTGGCGAAATCGGCGGTGTCCTCGGGGTAATCGAGCACCTCGATCGCGCCGGCCTGGCGCGACAATTCGGCTTTCCCCGGGCTGGAGGCCGTGGTGATCACCCGCGCGCCCAGGCTGGTCGCCCACTGGGTCAGGATCAGTCCGACGCCTCCAGCGCCCGCGTGCACGAGCACGAAATCGCGTGCCTGCACCGGATACACCGACTTGATCAGGTAGTGCGCCGTCATCCCCTTGAGCAGTGCGGAGGCGACCGCATCCGAGGCGACGTTATCGGGCACGTAGGCGACGAAATCGGCTGGCGCGACGCAGAAGTCCGCGTAGGCGCCGATGGCGGCGGCAGTCACCACCCGGTCACCGGGCGTGATCGCGGCGACGTCGTCGCCGACCGCGGCCACCGTCCCGCACACCTCGCTACCCAGCACGAACGGCAGCTCCCGCGGGTACTGCCCGGAACGGAAATAGGTGTCGATGTAGTTGACGCCGATCGCATCCGCCTCGATGAGCACCTCTGTCGGGCCTGGTTCGGGTTTCGGCTTCTCGACGTAGTTCAGGACCTCGGGACCGCCCGTCGCGGCGACTTCGATTGCGTGCATGTCACTATCATCCCCGGTGTGGCCCTACCGTCGAAGCTGGCACGTCCCGATGTCTTCCACCCGAGCATCGTGCTGGCCGGATGCCCACAACTCGTCGAGGGTGACGGCGACGACTACGGCCTGATCCAGGCACTGCGTGGCCGCGGGTTGCACGCAACGTGGCTGTCCTGGGACGATCCGCAGACCGAGCGCGCCGACCTCGTGATCCTGCGCGCGGCATGGGATTACGTCGAACGCCGCGACGAGTTCCTGGCCTGGACCACGCGGGTGCGCGCCCTGCTGAACGCCCCTGACGTGGTGGCCTGGAATAGCGATAAGCACTATCTGCGGGACCTTGCCGACGCCGGCGTGCCCACCCTGACGTCGTCCTTCTTCGAGCCTGGCCAGAAGGTCACGCTGCCCAGGGGCGAGATCGTCGTCAAACCCGCGATCGGCGCCGGTTCGATCGACACCGGACGATTTGTCGACCACACCGCCGCCCGCGCCCACGTCGCGGCCCTGCAGGCGTCCGGGCGCACCGCACTGGTCCAGCCCTACGACGCCCGCGTGGAAGCGGGGGAGACCGCGCTGGTGTTCCTGGCCGGCAAGCAGTCTCATGCCTTCACCAAGGGCCCGATGCTTCCGCCCGAAGGCCAGGTGGCCCTGCTCGACGAATCGGGGACCTACGTCGCGGAGACGCTGACATCGGCCGATCCCGACTTCGCGATGTGGGATGTGGGCGTCGCCGCGCTGGAGGCCGCGAGTGGACACCTGGGCATCGAGACCACCGACCTGTTGTATGCCCGGGTGGATCTCATCGGCGGCCCCGATAACCCCGTGCTGTTGGAGCTCGAGGTCATCGAGCCGGGGCTGGGCTGGAGACAGCTCGACACGGCCACCCGCGAGCTGCAGCAGCGCACGTTCGCGGTCGAGGTGGAATCAGCTCTGGAGCGTCGTGGGCTCGGCCCGCTGTCGCATCGACGCCCATAGCGCGGCGGTGGCCGCGGTGGCCGCGGCCGCACCCGCGACGTGCAACGCCACCAATGCGGCGGGTACGCCGGTGAAGAACTGCACCGCGCCGATTAACCCTTGGGCCAGCACGACCGCGACCAACACCGCCAGCCGCCGCATGATCAGTCGCGGGGCGAACACCGCCTGCAGGCCCGCGGCAAGCCCGGCCAGCAACGCCAGATAGCCGATCAGCAGCGTCGAGTGCAGGTGCACCAGCGTGAGGATCTCCACCTCGAGGCGCGGCACAGCGCGCTGCGGGCTCTTGTCCCCGGCGTGCGGACCGGCGCCGGTGACCAGCGTCCCGGTGACCAGCGTCGCGGACAGCGTCAACACCCCGAGCAGGGTCAGATGCCGGAGCGGTTTGGGCACCAGAACGGTGGGCAAGCCATCGTCTGGTTCGCCGATCTTCACGTACAGCAGGGTGGCCAGCCACACCATGGCCATCGAGACCAGCAGGTGGATCGCCACGGTCCACCAGGCCAGGCCAGCCAGCACGGTGATACCGCCGAGCACGGCTTGTAGCACGGTCGAGGCCGGCATCAGCCAGGCGTAGACCAGCACCTCGCGACGGCGGCGGGCGCGGGTGACGGCCAGGACGGCCAGGATCGCGGTGATGACCACCAGGAAGGTGATCATCCGGTTGCCGAATTCGACGGCCTGATGGATGCCGGGCACTTCGGCGTGCGGTACCGGGACGAAACTGCCCGGGAAGCATTGCGGCCAGGTCGGGCAGCCCAGCCCGGATGCGGTCACCCGCACGATCGCGCCGGTGACGGCGATCCCGCCCTGAGTGAGGATGACCGCCGCGGCGATGATGCGCTGGGTGCGCAGGCTCGGCAGTGGAAGCCGGTCCACCAGCCGCAGGAAAAACCGTCTGACGGGCACGGGCCGATCGTAGAGGACGACTAACTACGCGCCGTAGTAGGGGCCTGAGCGTAGGGGACCGCTTAGGTGAAGCGGAACCACCGCAGCGCGCCCAGCGCCGCCACCGCACCCCACACCGCCAGCACCGCGATGCCGAACCAGTCCATCGACAGTGACATCGCCTGCGTGAGCGTCTCGGTGAGGGCGCCGGACGGGGTCAGCCGGGCCACCCAGGCCACCCCGCGCGGGATCGCGCCGGACTCCAGCGTCAGCGCGCCCATCCCGGCGAAGACGAACCACAGCAGGTTGGCCACGGCCAGCACGATCTCGGCGCGCAGCGTACCGCCCAGCAATAGGCCCATGGCGGCGAAGCCCGCGGTGCCGAGCGCGATGACGACCGCGCCCAACAGCAGACCAGCCGGGTGCGGGCGCCAGCCAAGGGCCAGTCCGATACCGCCGAGCAGCAGTGCCTGCAGGAACACCACGGTCACCACGGCCAGCGATTTCCCGGCGATGATGCCCCACACCGGAAGTGCGGTGGCGCCCAAACGTTTCAGCGCCCCATAGCGACGGTCGAAGGCCACCGCGATGGCCTGGCCGGTGAACGCGGTGGAGATCACCGCCAACGCCATGATCGCCGGGACGAACACCGCGACACGCTGCGTACCGAACGAGCCCAGCGGCAGCAGGGTGAGGCCGATCAGCAGGGTGATCGGGATGAACATCGTCAGCAGTAGCTGTTCGCCATTGCGCAACAACAGTTTCAGTTCGAGGCCGTACTGCGCGGCCAGCATTCGCTGCACCGTGCTGGGCCGGGGGTCGGGGGTGAACGTGCCGGGCGGGAAAAGCTCCGTCGTCATGCCGCACCCTCGCAGGCTGGGTTGGGCCATGGCGGTCCGTGATTGGCTCCGCAAGGGTCGCTCATGGCCGCAGCTCCTTGCCGGTCAATTCCAGGAAGACGTCTTCGAGGCTGCGCTGCTCCACTCGTACATCGGTGGCCAGCGCATTGAGTCGGGCACACCACGCCGTCACCGTCGCCAGCACCTGCGGGTCGATCGTGCCTTCGACCAGGTACTCGCCGGGCGAATGTTCTTTCGCCACATAACCTTCCGGTAATGCGGTAATCAGCAGTGACAGGTCTAGCTGGCGCGGCGCGGAGAATCGCAGCTGGCCTTCGGCGCCGCCCCGCATCAACTCCGCGGGCGTACCGGCCGCGACGGCCGACCCGTGGTCGATGATCACGATGCGGTCGGCGAGTTCCTCGGCTTCCTTGAGTTGATGGGTGGTCAGCACCACCGTCACCCCGTCGCGACGCAGCGCCTCGATCAGGTCCCACACCACCAGCCGGGCGTGCGCGTCCATGCCTGCGGTCGGCTCGTCGAGGAAGACCAATTCCGGGCGCCCGACCAGCGCGCAGGCCAGCGCAAGCCGCTGCTGCTGGCCGCCGGAGAGCCGGCGATAGGTGGTGCGGGCGGCGTCCGTGAGCCCCAAGGTGTCCAGCAGCCACGCCGGATCCAGGGGATCGGCGGCGTAGGAGGCGACCAGCTGCAGCATCTCGCCGGCTCGCGCGGCGGGGTAGCCGCCACCGCCCTGCAACATGACGCCGATCCGCGCCCGCACCCGGGCGTTATCGGTCACCGGATCCAGCCCGAGTACCTCGATCGTGCCCTCGTCCGGCCGGACGAATCCTTCGCACATCTCGACGGTGGTCGTTTTGCCGGCCCCGTTGGGACCCAGTAGTGCCAGCACTTCGGCGCGGTCTACCTCGAGGTCGAGGCTCGACACCGCAGTCGTCGTGCCATAACGCTTGGACACCCCGCGCAGTCGCACAGGGATTTCGTGGCCGGACGTCACGGGGACTCAGCGTATGCGCCGGGCGTCGAGCGCGGCACCGGCGGCTCGCCGGGCGGCCGGGGAGGAGTGGCATCGGGCGGCTCGGGCGGTGGGGCCGGATCGGGTTCCTGGCCGCTGAAAGCCTCGTTGGTGCCGGGTACTTTGCGCCAGGGCAAGTGGTTGAACGTCACCGCGATCAGCAGCAGCACGATCACCAGGCTTGCCACGACGGCGAGGAAGATCTGGAACAGGGCGAAGCGGTCGCCGTTGGCGGTGGGCCCGAAGATGCCGACGACGAGCGATATCGCGATGGTCGCGATCCGGAAACCCGGACGGGTGGCCCAGGCGGCCAGCGGAATGATCGCCCACAGCAGGTACCACGGCTGCACAACCGGGAACAGCAGTACGGTCGCGCCCAGCGCCACCCCCAGTCCGCCGACCGGGTGTAGCCGTCCCCGGAACACGGCCAGCAGCAGCCAGGTGACGGTGATCGTAATGAGCAGTACGCCCATGGCGCGGGTCAACGACAGGACGGCAGTGGTGTGATCGCCCAGGCCCAGCAGGATTCCGACCTGGCCGGTGCCCAGCGCCAGCAGCGTCGGCGGCGACATCCAGCTGCGCACCACATTGGCCGTGCCGAGCGTGAAAACCCAGCCGAACCCCAGGCCGCTGGCCCAGCCGATCACCGCCATCACCACCAGCGACAGCCCCGTCATCAGCGTGGTGGCCTGCACGAACGCCCTCAAACTGGCACCCCAGCGATGTCCCAGCGCCATGCCGACGAAGCCGAGCGCCAGCAGTCCGGGCAATTTGACCTGCGAGGACAGCACGATCAGCACCGCGCCCAGGATCAGCATGGCCAGCGGTGTCCACGCCTGCCACTCGTCTCGCCCGCGTGGCCGGTGCAGCGGCCGAGGTACCAGCGACCCCGCGGCGTCCACACCGCGCAGCGCGAACTCCGTGCCGACAAGCATCAGGCCCAGCATCAGCGCCTCATTGTGGATTCCGGCCACCAGGTGCATCAGCAGCAGCGGATTGGCCGCACCCAGCCACAGCGCGGTGACTTCGGCCACCCCGCAGCGCCGCGCCAGCCGCGGCACCGCCCACACGATCATGCCGACCCCGAGCAGCACGACCACGCGATGGATGAGGACGGCGGCGACGATGTCCTCCCCGGTCAGCGCGGAGATCCCGCGACCGACCCACAAGAACAGCGGCCCGTACGGCGCCGGCGTCTCGCGCCACAGCGTGGGCACCGACATTGTGAACACGTGATCCAGGCCAAGGCCGGGGGCGGGGCCGACTGTGTACGGATCAAGGCCGTTGTAGGAAATCTGGCTCTGCGCCAGGTAGGAGTAGACGTCGCGGCTGTACATCGGCGGTGCGATCAGCAACGGCACGACCCACAGCAACAGAGTGTGATCAAGCTGACTACGCGACATCCGGCGGCTGCCGAGCGCGAAACGGCCTAGCATCAGCCAGGCCAGCGCCATCATGACCGCACCGGTGGTGGTCATCGTCAACGAAACGGTCTGGATGCGCGACGGCAGGTTGAGCAGCCGCACCCCGAAAGTGGGGTCCTGCATGACCGGACGGGCACCCGCGCCGAGAGCGCCTATCGCCATCAGCACTGTGCCGGTGGCGCCGAACATCCGGGTGCGGCGCATCGCGCGCAGTTCAGCATCGTTGAGGGGCGAACCCACCGTGCGTTCATCGCCGTGCAAGCGGGCGATCGACGAGCTCAGTGAATGTTGGCGGGCTGCCACCACAGCACTCTAACTGCCGGGGCTTATGACCTCGGGGTCGCTAAGGGTGCCCTTGCTAGACCTGGTCGGCGAATTGCGTAACACTGGTGTTGTGAAAATCCCGCCCGATGTAGATGTGGTGCCCGTGCTGGGCGCTGCGGTGCATGACGGACAGACCCGGCGCACGATCGTGCAGCTGTTGGTCGAGTCGGGATCGATCACCGCCGCCGAGATCGGTCGCCGGCTCGGCTTGTCTGCCGCCGGAGTGCGCCGGCACCTCGATGCGCTGATCGACGCTGGGGACGCCGAGGCCAACACCGCGGCAGCCTGGCAGCAGGCCGGCCGCGGACGCCCCGCCAAGCATTACCGGCTCACATCGGCCGGGCGGGCCAAACTCGAGCACACTTACGACGACCTGGCCTCGGCCGCGATTCGCCAGCTGCGGGAGATCGGCGGCGATCAGGCGGTCGAGGCGTTCGCCCGGCGCCGCATCGACGTGATCCTGGCGGGAGTGAAGCCCGGTCCCGATGATGTTGAATCTACTGCCGAGCGGGTAGCCGATGCGTTTACCAGGGCCGGCTACGCGGCGACGACGACGCGGGTGCGCGGCCCGCTGGCAGGTATCGAGATCTGCCAGCACCACTGCCCGGTGTCCCATGTCGCCGAGGAGTTTCCGGAGCTCTGCGAGGCCGAACAGCAGGCGATGTCGGAGGTCCTCGGGACTCACGTTCAGCGCCTGGCGACAATCGCCAACGGCGACTGCGCCTGTACCACCCACGTGCCGCTCACACCGGCGCACCGCTAGAAGAGCACCACTTCGGCGCTCAGCCCGCACCGAAGCCGTCACGATCGATTGAGGAGCGTCGCCATGACACTCACACCGGAAGCCAAGCCGGTTGAGCCGCTGACCCAGGAAGAGGCCATCGCCTCGCTGGGCAAGTACGGCTACGGCTGGTCGGACTCCGATGTCGCCGGTGCTAGCGCCCAGCGCGGGCTGTCGGAGGCGGTGGTGCGCGACATCTCGGCCAAGAAGAGCGAACCGCAGTGGATGCTCGACATGAGACTCAAAGCGCTCCGCACATTCGAGAAGAAGCCAATGCCGAACTGGGGGTCGAATCTCGACGGCATCTTCTTCGACAACATCAAGTACTTCGTGCGCTCCAGCGAGAAGCAGGCCGCGACGTGGGATGACCTGCCCGCCGATATCAAGAACACCTATGACCGGCTCGGCATCCCGGAGGCGGAGAAGCAGCGCCTGGTTTCGGGTGTGGCCGCGCAGTACGAGTCCGAGGTGGTGTACCACTCCATCCGCGAGGACCTGGAAGCTCAGGGCGTTATCTTCCTGGACACCGACTCGGGTCTGCGGGAACACCCCGAGCTGTTCAAGGAGTACTTCGGCACGGTGATCCCGGCCGGCGACAACAAGTTCTCCGCGCTCAACACCGCGGTGTGGTCGGGCGGTTCGTTCATCTACGTGCCCAAGGGTGTCCACGTCGACATCCCGCTGCAGGCCTACTTCCGGATCAACACCGAGAACATGGGTCAGTTCGAGCGGACGCTGATCATCGTCGACGAGGACGCCTATGTGCACTACGTCGAGGGTTGCACCGCGCCCATCTACAAGAGCGACTCGTTGCACTCCGCGGTGGTGGAGATCATCGTCAAGCCCGGGGGCCGTTGCCGCTACACGACCATCCAGAACTGGTCGAACAACGTGTACAACCTGGTGACCAAGCGCGCCAGGGCCGAGGCCGGCGCCACCATGGAGTGGGTCGACGGCAACATCGGCTCGAAGGTGACGATGAAGTACCCGGCGGTATGGATGACCGGTGAGCACGCCAAGGGTGAGGTGCTCTCGGTGGCGTTCGCCGGCGAAGGGCAGCACCAGGACACCGGTGCGAAGATGCTGCACCTGGCACCGAACACGTCGAGCAACATCGTGTCGAAGTCGGTGGCCCGCGGCGGCGGTCGCGCGTCCTATCGCGGCCTGGTCCAGATCAACAAAGGAGCACATGGGTCGCGCTCCTCTGTGAAATGCGATGCGCTGCTGGTCGATTCGATCAGCCGCAGCGACACCTACCCCTACGTCGACATCCGAGAGGACGACGTCACGATGGGGCACGAGGCGACCGTGTCCAAGGTCAGCGCCGATCAGCTCTTCTACCTGATGAGCCGCGGCATGACCGAGGACGAGGCGATGGCGATGGTGGTGCGCGGCTTCGTCGAGCCGATCGCCAAGGAACTACCCATGGAATATGCGCTGGAGCTCAATCGCTTGATCGAGCTGCAGATGGAAGGTGCTGTCGGATAGTGGTTCAGAATTTGACTGAGGCTGCCGAAGGGATCATCAAAAACAAGGGCGAGCAATTCAGCTCGTTCGATGTCGATGCCTTCGAGGTGCCCGGCGGTCGCGACGAGCTGTGGCGGTTCACCCCGCTGAAGCGGTTGCGTGGCCTGCACGACGGCTCGGCGCCGGCTACCGGTGCCGCCACGATCAATGTCACCGAGCAACCCGGGGTGACGGTGGAGACAGCCGGCCGCGGCGACGAACGACTCGGCCAGGGCGGGGTGCCCGCTGATCGGGTTGCCGCCCAGGCATTCTCGTCGTTCACACAAGCCACGATCGTGACCGTGGGTCGCGACACCGAGGTAGCCGAACCGATCGAGATCGTCGTCACCGGTCCTGGTGAGGGTGCGGTCGCCTATGGGCACCTGCAGATCCGGGTCGAGGAATTGTCGCGGGCCATTGTCGTCGTCGACCTTCGTGGCAGCGGAACCTACGCGGACAACGTGGAGATCATCGTCGGTGATTCGGCCGGTGTCGGCGTCATCTGGATCGCCGACTGGGCCGACGACATGGTGCACGTGAGTTCGCATCACGCCAAGCTCGGTAAGGACGCCGTCCTCGGTCACGTTGCGGTGACGCTCGGCGGCGACGTCGTCCGCACCTCGGCGATAGTACGGTTCGCCGCCCCCGGTGGTGACGCGCAGTTGCTCGGCACCTACTTCGCCGACGACGGCCAGCACTTCGAGTCGCGGCTGCTGGTCGATCACGCGCAGCCCAACTGCAAGTCCGATGTGCTGTACAAGGGTGCGCTGCAAGGTGATCCGGATTCCAAGAAGCCCGACGCGCACACCGTGTGGATCGGTGACGTGCTGATCCGGGCCGAGGCCACCGGCACCGACACCTTCGAGGTGAACCGCAACCTGGTGCTGACCGACGGCGCGCGCGCCGACTCCGTGCCGAACCTGGAGATCGAGACCGGTGAGATCGTCGGCGCCGGACACGCCAGTGCCACCGGGCGTTTCGACGACGAGCAGCTGTTTTACCTGCAGGCCCGCGGTATCCCGGAGGAGCAGGCCCGCCGGCTGGTGGTGCGCGCGTTCTTCGGCGAGATCATCAACAAGATCGCCGTCCCCGCCGTCCGCGAGCGCCTCACCGAAGCCATCGAACGAGAACTAGCCATTACTGCTGAGTTCACTTCACAAGACGGGAAAGCCACACGGCCATGAGCACTTTGGAAATCAAGGACCTTCACGTCAGCGTCGCCAATGAGGACGGCACCGAGAAGGAGATCCTCAAGGGCGTCGACCTGACCGTGAAGTCGGGGGAGACCCACGCGGTCATGGGCCCCAACGGATCGGGCAAGTCCACGCTGTCGTATTCGATCGCCGGCCATCCCAAGTATCACGTCACCTCGGGGTCGATCACCCTCGACGGTGAGGACGTGCTGGCGATGAGCGTCGACGAACGCGCCCGCGCCGGCCTGTTCCTGGCCATGCAGTACCCGGTCGAGGTGCCCGGAGTGTCGATGTCGAACTTCCTGCGCACCGCGGCGACCGCGGTACGCGGTGAGGCGCCCAAGCTCCGGCACTGGGTCAAAGAGGTCAAGGCCGCGATGACCGATCTGGAGATCGACCCACAGTTCGCCGAACGCAGTGTCAACGAAGGCTTTTCGGGCGGCGAGAAGAAGCGCCACGAGATCCTTCAGCTGGGCCTGTTGAAGCCGAAGATCGCGATCCTCGATGAGACCGACTCCGGCCTGGACGTCGACGCGCTGCGCGTGGTGTCCGAGGGCGTCAACCGCTTCGCCGAAGCCGAGCATGCCGGCGTGCTGCTGATCACGCACTACACCCGCATCCTGCGCTACATCCAGCCCCAGTTCGTGCACGTGTTCTTCGACGGGCGCATCGTCACCTCCGGCGGTCCCGAACTCGCCGATGAGCTCGAAGAGAACGGCTACGAGCGCTTCACCCAGGCCGCGGCCGGAGCCTGACATGACCGCCTCGGTGGACTTGGATGTCACGGCCGTTCGCGCCGACTTCCCGATCCTGAATCGGGTGATGCGAGGCGGACATCAGTTGGCGTATCTGGATTCCGGGGCGACGTCGCAGAAGCCGCTGCAGGTTCTCGACGCCGAGCGTGACTTTCTGACCACCTCCAACGGCGCGGTGCACCGCGGTGCGCACCAGCTGATGGAGGAGTCGACCGACGCCTACGAACAGGGGCGGGCCGATATCGCGGCGTTCGTCGGGGCGGACGCCGACGAGCTGGTGTTCACCAAGAACGCCACCGAATCGCTGAACCTGGTCTCGTATGTGCTGGGGGACAAGCGGTTCCAGAGTGCTGTCGGGCCCGGCGACGTCATCGTCACCACTGAGCTGGAGCACCACGCCAACCTGGTCCCCTGGCAGGAACTGGCCCAGCGCACCGGGGCGACCCTGCGCTGGTACGGCGTCACCGATGACGGGCGGATCGACCTCGACTCGCTGCAGCTCGACGAGCGGGTGAAAGTCGTCGCATTCAGCCATCATTCGAACGTCACCGGCGCGGTGGCGCCGGTCGGGGAGCTGGTGTCGCGGGCCAAGGCTGTTGGCGCAGTGACCGTTCTCGATGCCTGCCAGTCGGTACCGCATCAGCCGGTGGACTTCCACGGCCTGGATGTCGACTACGCCGCGTTCTCCGGCCACAAGATGCTGGGCCCCACCGGGATCGGTGTGCTCTACGGCCGCCGCCAACTGCTTAGTGCGATGCCCCCGTTCATCACCGGGGGCTCGATGATCGAGACTGTCACGATGGAGGCCGCCACCTATGCGCCCGCACCGCAGCGGTTTGAGGCCGGCACCCCGATGACGTCGCAGGTAGTCGGATTAGCTTCTGCGGCAAGGTATCTCAGCGCGCTGGGGATGGATGTGGTGGAAGCCCACGAGAACGAGCTGGTGGCCGCGGCCCTGGAAGGTTTGGCCAGGATTCCGCACGTGCGCGTCATCGGGCCGAAGTCGCTTGAGCACCGGGGCTCGCCGGTCAGCTTCGTGGTGGACGGTGTGCACGCTCACGATGTCGGGCAGGTGCTCGACGATGAGGGCGTCGCCGTGCGGGTCGGGCATCACTGCGCTTGGCCGCTGCACCGCCGGTTCGGCATCGCCGCCACCGCGCGGGCATCGTTCGCGGTGTACAACACCGCCGACGAGGTGGATCGCCTGGTCGGCGGAGTGAAGCGCGCGGTGGAGTTCTTCTCGTGAAAATCGAGCAGATGTATCAGGAAGTGATCCTGGACCACTACAAGCACCCGCACCACCGCGGGCTGCGTGAGCCGTTCGGCGCTGAAGTGCACCACGTCAACCCGACATGCGGGGACGAGGTGACGTTGCGGGTGGCGTTGTCCGAGGACGGCGAGCAGGTCACCGATATCTCCTACGACGCCCAGGGTTGCTCGATCAGCCAAGCGGCCACCTCGGTGCTCACCGATCAGGTGATCGGCCTGACGGTCGGCGATGCCCTGAAGACGGTGGCGGCGTTCAGTGACATGGTGTCGTCGCGGGGCGCCGTCGAGGGCGACGAGGACGTGCTGGGCGACGGCGTGGCGTTCGCCGGAGTGGCGAAGTACCCGGCGCGGGTGAAGTGCGCGCTGCTGGGGTGGCTGGCTTTCAAAGATGCGGTGGCGCAGGCCTTCCATCGAAAGGACTTGGAGGAGAAGCGATGAGCGATAGCGAAACTGCCTCAGCGGAACCGTCGGAGGAATTCCTCGCCGATATCGAGGAAGCCATGCGCGACGTGGTGGACCCTGAACTCGGCATCAATGTCGTCGACCTCGGGCTGGTCTACGGCCTGAACGTCGAAGGTGCCGAGGGCTCGAAGGTCGCCCTCGTCGACATGACGCTGACGTCGGCCGCCTGCCCGCTGACCGATGTGATCGAGGACCAGACGCGCACCGCGCTCGTCGGCGCTGGGCTGGTCAACGAGATCAAGATCAACTGGGTGTGGAACCCGCCGTGGGGCCCCGACAAGATCACCGAGGACGGCCGCGAACAACTGCGGGCGCTGGGCTTCACGGTCTAGCCTCGCACCATGCTCACCATCCCCGCCTTCGTCTGTCGGGGCGGTGCGGCCAGCGCGCTCGGCTTGTGTATTGACGCTGCCCCGGTTGTAGTGACGCAGACAGGGAACAGACAGCGAAAACTGGACGTTGGGACTGACGTGGCTACCCAAGACCTCACCGCGCAGAACTTCAACGACACCATCACCGGAAACGACATCGTGCTGGTCGACTTCTGGGCGTCGTGGTGCGGACCGTGCCGGGCCTTCGCCCCGACCTTCGCGGCGTCCTCGGAGAAGCACCCTGATGTGGTCTACGCCAAGGTCGACACCGAGGCCGAACAGGAGCTGGCGGCCGCCGCCGAGATCCGCTCGATCCCCACGCTGATGGCGTTCAAGAAGGGCAAGCTGATCTTCAACCAGGCCGGTGCGCTCCCGCCCCCGGCGCTCGAGGACCTCATCGCGCAGGTCAAGGAGTTCGATGTCGACGCGGCCGGCGCGTCTCAGTCTCACGACACATAAGGCCGAGCACGGGTTACCGTGCAACCGTGATTCGTGACTCTGGTTTCGTCCTCGTCGACACCCCGCTGCCCAACGTTGCGCTGGTGACTCTGAACCGGCCCGAGCGGATGAACTCCATGGCGTTCGACGTCATGCTGCCGCTCTTGGAAGTTCTCACCGAGCTCCGTCACGACAACACCGTGCGCGCGGTTGTGCTGACCGGTGCCGGGCGTGGCTTCTCCTCGGGCGCCGACCACAAGTCCGCCGGTTCGATACCGCACGTCGCGGGGCTGACCCGGCCGTCGTTTGGGCTGCGGTCGATGGCTGTGCTCGACGATGTGATCCTCGCCATGCGGAAATTGCACCAGCCAATCATCGCGGCGGTCAACGGCGCCGCTATCGGTGGCGGGCTCTGCCTGGCGTTGGCCGCCGACATCCGGGTGGCGGCCAGCGGCGCCTACTTCCGCGCCGCCGGGATCAACAACGGACTGACCGCCAGTGAGCTGGGCTTGAGCTACCTATTGCCGAGGGCGATCGGATCGTCGCGGGCGTTCGAGATCATGCTGACCGGCCGGGACGTCGACGCCCAGGAGGCCGAGCGGATCGGCTTGGTATCCCGGCAGGTGCCCGAAGACGAGTTGTTGCCGGCCTGCTTCGAGATCGCCACCCGGATCGCGGCGTTCTCCCGCCCCGGCACCGAGTTGACCAAGCGGACGCTATGGAGTGGACTAGACGCCGGTAGCCTGGAGGGACATATGCAGGCTGAAGGCCTCGGGCAACTCTATGTGCGCCTGCTCACCGCCAACTTCGAAGAGGCGGTTGCTGCGCGCGCCGAGAACCGCGCCCCTGTGTTCACCGACGAGAAGACGTAACACAAAGGAGAAGTGCGCGTGATTACCGCAACGGACCTCGAGGTCCGCGCCGGCGCGCGCACGCTCCTGCTCGCCGAGGGCCCCGCGCTGCGGATACAACCCGGTGACCGCATCGGTCTGGTCGGGCGCAACGGCGCCGGTAAGACGACGACCATGCGAATCCTGGCGGGGGAGGGCGAGCCCTACGCGGGCACCGTCGTCCGCACCGGCGAACTCGGCTACCTGCCGCAGGATCCCCGCGAAGGCGATCTCGACGTGCTGGCCCGGGACCGGGTGCTCTCCGCGCGCGGCCTGGACAGCCTGCTATCCGACCTGGAGAAGCAGCAGGCGTTGATGGCCGAGGTGGTCGACGACGCCGCGCGCGATAAAGCGGTGCGTCGCTACGGCCAGCTCGAGGAGCGCTTCGCGGCCCTCGGCGGATACGCCGCGGAGAGCGAAGCGGGCCGTATCTGCGCGAGCCTCGGCCTCCCCGAACGCGTCCTCACCCAGCCGCTGCGGACACTGTCGGGCGGCCAGCGCAGGCGTGTGGAGCTGTCCAGGATTCTGTTCGCGGCGGGCGGAGGCTCCGGCACCGGGTCCTCCAACACCACTCTCTTACTCGACGAGCCGACCAACCACCTCGACGCCGACTCGATCGGCTGGCTGCGCGACTTCCTCAAATCCCACACCGGCGGTTTGGTGATCATCAGCCACAACGTCGAACTGCTCGAAGAGGTGGTCAATCGGGTGTGGTTCCTCGACGCCGTGCGCGGCGAGGCCGATGTCTACAACATGGGCTGGCAGAAGTACCTCGACGCCCGTTCCACCGACGAGCAGCGCCGCCGCCGGGAACGCGCCAACGCCGAGAAGAAGGCCAGTGCGCTGCGCACCCAGGCCGCCAAGATGGGCGCCAAAGCCACTAAAGCCGTTGCCGCACAGAACATGTTGCGCCGTGCGGAGCGGATGATCGCCGAGCTCGATGACGAGCGTGTCGCCGATAAGGTGGCTAAGATTCGGTTCCCGACCCCGGCCGTCTGCGGTCGTACCCCGTTGGTGGCCAAGGGCCTGACCAAGACCTACGGCTCGCTGGAGATCTTCACCGGCGTCGATCTGGCCATCGACAAGGGATCCCGGGTGGTCGTGCTGGGCCTCAACGGCGCCGGCAAGACCACGCTGCTGCGGATCCTGGCCGGGGCGGAAAAAGCTGACGCCGGCGCCATCGAACCGGGGCACGGGCTCAAGCTCGGATACTTTGCGCAGGAACACGACACGATCGACGGCAACGCCTCGGTGTGGGAGAACATCCGCCATGCCGCGCCCGACACCGGCGAACAAGATCTGCGCAGCCTGCTCGGTGCGTTCATGTTCACCGGTCCGCAGCTCGATCAGCCGGCGGGCACCCTGTCCGGTGGTGAGAAGACCCGGCTTGCGCTCGCGGGTTTGGTGGCCTCGACGGCCAATGTGCTGCTGCTCGACGAGCCGACCAACAACCTCGATCCCGCTTCGCGCGAACAGGTTCTCGATGCACTGCGCAGCTATCAGGGCGCGGTGGTGCTGGTGACCCACGACCCCGGCGCCGCCGAAGCGCTCGACCCCCAACGGGTCGTCCTGCTTCCGGACGGCACCGAGGATTACTGGTCCGATGAGTATCGGGATCTCATCGAACTGGCCTGACAACTGACCATTTCGGTGATTCCGGCCAAACCGTGCGGTTGCGCTCCTACCCTGAGGGCTATCGGCGCGATCGACCGGGGAGGGTCATGATGAGCAAGCCAACCGAAGCTCATGATCAACTGCTGAACAATCTGCGCAACGCCTACGAGGGTGGCGCGAGTATCCGCACCCTGGTGGCGACGACGGGCCGCTCCTACGGGTCCATCCACGCGCTGTTGCGCGAGTCGGGGACCACGATGCGTAGCCGCGGTGGCCCCAACCACGTGACCAGACGCTAACTTTCGGACCCTTGCGGCTATGGCCGATAATCGATGACATGGCAAGCGATTTCGAGCAGCTCTGGTCCCTTTATCTCGACTAACTCATGGTGCAGTTCGCCCCACTGGTCGCGGCGCCTTCGAAGGAATCGAAGCGACGGGGCGCAACATCACCATCTCGGCATTCACCATCTACCGGGTCGAGGGGGACACCTTCACTCACGTGTGGGACCTCGCCGACTTCGCATCCCTGACGGAGCAGATTAGCTCGGGGAAGCTCGGCTAGCGGTCGGCCCGCACCGAAACCTCCACCAGGTCCAGCACCGCCGAGAGCCGCCGGGGATCTTCGCCCGCAGCCAGCCGTGCCACCAGACCGTCGAGCACCAGGTCGAGATAACACTGCACCACATCACTGGCGACGTCGTCGCGCAGTCGGCCGGCCTGCTTCTGCCTGCGCAGCCGATCGCTGGTCGCCGCCGACAGTTCAGCTGAGCGTTCCGCCCAGCCCTGCTGGAACACCGGGTCGTTGCGCAGCTTGCGCGCGATCTCCAAACGTGTTGCCAGCCAATCGAATTGATCAGGCGCGGCCAGCATGTCCCGCATCACCTGGACCAGGCCCTGGCTCGAGGTGACCTCGGCCATCCGCTCGGCGTCCTCGCGCGCGAGCGCGAAGAACAGGGTGTCCTTATCGCGAAAGTGGTGGAAGATCGCGCCGCGGGACAGACCGATGGTCTGCTCCAGGCGGCGCACGGTTGCCTTGTCGTAGCCGTACTCGGCAAAACAGCGCCGTGCGCCGTCGAGGATCTGGCGACGGCGGGCCGCCAGATGGTCCTCGCTGACCCGGGGCACGTCCGGCTAGCCGGCCCGCAGCATGTTGCGCAGCACGTACTGCAGGATGCCGCCGTTGCGGTAGTAGTCGGCCTCGCCGGGGGTGTCGATGCGCACCACCGCGTCGAATTGAACCTTCGACCCATCCTCTTTGGTGGCGGTGACGCTGACGGTCTTCGGCGTCTTGCCGTTGTTCAGCTCCTCGATCCCGGCGATGTCGAAGACCTCGGTGCCGTCCAACTTGAGCGACGCCGCCGATTCGCCGGCCGGGAACTGCAGCGGGATCACGCCCATACCGATCAGGTTGGAGCGGTGGATACGCTCGAAGGACTCGGTGATGACCGCGCGCACACCCAATAGGCTGGTGCCCTTGGCCGCCCAGTCTCGGGACGAGCCGGAGCCGTATTCCTTGCCGCCCAACACAACCAGCGGAATACCCGCGGCCTGGTAATTCTGCGAGGCATCATAGATGAAGGCCTGCGGGCCACCATCCTGGGTGAAGTCCCGCGTGTAGCCACCGGAGACGTCGTCGAGCAGTTGGTTCTTCAGCCGGATGTTCGCGAACGTGCCGCGGATCATCACTTCGTGGTTGCCGCGGCGCGACCCCAGCGAGTTAAAGTCCTTGGGCTCGACGCCGTTGGCCTGCAGGTACTGGGCGGCGGGCGTGCCCTTCTTGATGGCGCCGGCCGGGCTGATGTGGTCGGTGGTCACCGAATCGCCAAGCAGCGCAAGCACTCTGGCTCCGGCGATATCCTTCACCGGCTGCGGATCTGCCGGCATGCCGTCGAAGTAGGGAGCCTTGCGGACGTACGTCGAGGCGTCATCCCACTCGAAGATGTTGCCCTCGGGGGTGGGCAGCGAGCGCCAGCGGTCGTCACCCTTGAAGACATCGGCGTAACTGGCGGTGAACATGTCCCGGTTGATCGAGGACGCGATGGTCTCTTCGATCTCCGCAGTCGTCGGCCAGATGTCCTTCAAGAACACGTCATTGCCCTCGGTGTCTTGCCCGAGCGGATCATTCTCGAAATCGAAGTCCATGGTTCCCGCGATGCCATAGGCGATCACCAGAGGCGGCGAGGCCAGGTAGTTCATCTTGACATCGGGGGAGATGCGGCCTTCGAAGTTGCGGTTGCCGGACAGCACTGCCGTCACCGACAGGTCATTGTCGTTGATGGCGGCCGAGATCTCGTCAGGCAGTGGGCCGGTGTTGCCGATGCAGGTCGTGCAGCCGTAGCCGCCCAGGTAGTAGCCGAGCTTCTCCAGGTACGGCCACAGGCCGGCCTTGTTGTAGTAGTCGGTGACGACCTGCGAACCGGGAGCCATATTGGTCTTCACCCACGGCTTGGACGTCAGGCCCTTCTCGACGGCCTTCTTGGCCAGCAGCGCGGCACCTAGCATCACCGACGGGTTGGAGGTGTTGGTGCACGATGTGATTCCGGCCACCACGACGGCGCCGTGGTCGAGGACGAACTCACCGCGCTCATCGGATTTCACCGTGATCGGCTTGGATGGCCGGCCCTGGGCGCCGTTGGCCGCCGACGGACGCGCATCGACCGCCCCGTCGTCGGCGAAGGACAGCGACACCGGGTCGCTGGCCGGGAACGACTCCTCGACGGCCTCGTCGAGCTTGGTCTCCGGGGCCGGATGGTTGTCTTCGACGTAGTTGTGGATGTCCTTGCGGAACGCGTTCTTGGCGTCCGTCAGCTCGATCCGGTCCTGCGGCCGCTTGGGTCCGGCGATCGACGGCACCACGGTGGACAGGTCGAGTTCCAGGTACTCGGAGAACTTCGGTTCGTGATCGGCGTCGTGCCACATGCCCTGGGCCTTGGCGTAGGCCTCGACAAGAGCCAGCTGCTCGTCGGTCCGCCCGGTCAGCCGCAGGTATTTGATCGTCTCGTCATCGATCGGGAAGATTGCTGCGGTGGAACCGAATTCGGGGCTCATATTGCCCAGCGTGGCGCGGTTGGCCAGCGGCACCTCAGCAACACCGTTGCCGTAGAACTCGACGAACTTGCCGACCACACCGTGCTTACGCAGCATGTCGGTGACGGTGAGCACGACATCGGTGGCGGTCACGCCCGGCTTGATCTCGCCGGTCAGCTTGAAGCCGACGACGCGGGGGATGAGCATCGAGACGGGCTGGCCCAGCATCGCGGCCTCGGCCTCGATGCCGCCGACGCCCCAGCCGAGTACGCCGAGGCCGTTTTGCATGGTGGTGTGGCTGTCGGTGCCCACGCAGGTGTCGGGGTAGGCGACACCGTCTCGCTCGAAGACCACGCGGGCCAGATACTCGATGTTGACCTGGTGCACGATGCCGGTGCCCGGCGGGACGACCTTGAAGTCGTCGAAGGCACCCTGGCCCCAGCGCAGGAACTGGTAGCGCTCGCCATTTCTTTCATATTCCAGCGCGACGTTGCGCTCGAAGGCATCGGCGGTGCCGAACACGTCGAGGATCACCGAGTGGTCGATCACCATCTCGGCGGGCGAGAGCGGGTTCACCTTCTCCGGGTCACCGCCCAGGGCGGATACGGCCTCGCGCATGGTGGCCAGGTCGACGATGCAAGGGACACCGGTGAAGTCCTGCATCAGGACGCGGGCCGGGGTGAACTGGATCTCGATGCTCGGCTCTGCTGAGGGATCCCAGTTCGCGATCGCTTCAATATGCTCTTTGGTGATGTTGGCGCCGTCTTCGGTGCGCAACAGGTTCTCGGCCAGCACCTTGAGGCTGTAGGGCAGTTTCTCGGTGCCGGGCACCGCATCGAGGCGGTAGATCTGGTAGCTGTTGTCGCCGACCTTCAGATTGTCGCGCGCTCCAAACGAATTCAGTGAATCGCTCACATCAACTCCCGGCGTTGTCTTCAATGCCGACGGGCTGTGCCGGCATGCGTCCCCAATACTAACAGTACGGTTGTCCTGCTAAGCGGGCGGCTGGGTGTCCGCGCACGGGCAACGGTCCTGGGTCTCAGTCTTGTCTTCCTCGGCGCGTGGTGCCACCCCGGAGTTCGGGCGCGAGGTACCGTTTCCGATCGTGACGATTCTGCCCGCGCCGACCTTCATTCCGGTGGAGGTGTGTAGCAGTGTGGGCCTGGCGCCGTCGACGCCGGTCGAGCAGTGCCTGGCGGCGGTCAAGGCCGATGTGGCCTCCGATGGTGTCGCCGCGCCGGCCGCCGATGCGGCCGGTCTGCAGAAGGTGGTGGCCGCGGCTGCAGCCCGTGGCGTCGACCTCAAGGTCGTCGTCATGCAGAGCAGTCCGCCGATCGACACCCCCCTTCGCGATATCGCCACCGAGATCGGTAGCGCCAACCCCGGTTCGACGGTGTTGGTGCTCAGCCCAGGTTGGGCCGGCACCTACAGCACCACCTATGACCGCGTCACCCTCGAGGCGGGCCAGGACGTGGCCAAGACGGCGCCGAATCCGGTGGTCGGCACACAGGCTTTTGTCGACCAGTTGGAAACGCCGGACTTTCCCTGGGTTGGATTAACGTTCGCACTCCTGATCGGGGTGGCTGCGGCGGCTGTTTTGACCCGAGTTCTGCAGCTTCGGGCTCGCCGCTCGCAAAATACCGAAATGCCGTCTGAACAGCCAAAATAGCCTTATCTGGCAAATCAATAAGATTACTTTTCGGCAACATCCCGTAAATGACAAAGATGTAATTCTTGCCGGAAGTTTCCTCTGCGACAAATGTGACGTACGGTGCAGTTGTCGCCATTGTTATTGATGTGACTGATGTGACATCTGTTACTGGCGTGACTGCACGTGGAGCAGAGGAGATCAGGGTCGAATGAGGCGTTCACATCGCGGCTCTTTTGTCCGGCCGGCCATCCGCATCGCCAGGCCGATGGGACCGCTGGCGCTCAGTGTTGCCATGACACTGACGATGCCGGGAGTGGCGCACGCTGAGCCGGGCGCCGGCCCCAACACGATCGCCGGCCTGATCGCCGACGTCGCCGACGCCAACCAGCGGCTACAGGACATCGGGGCCAAGGTGCAGGCCGAGCAGGAAAGCGTCAACAAGGCGATCGTCGACGTCCAGACCGCCCGGGATGCCGCGGCAGAAGCCCAGCAACAGGTCGATATCAGCGCGGCGGCGGTCAAAGACGCCAACGGCGCCATTGCCGCCGCCCAGAAGCGATTCGACGAGTTCGCAGTGGCGGCCTATATGAACGGACCGTCCGCATCCCTGTTGATGGCGTCGACTCCCGAGGACATCATCTCCACCGCATCGGCCAACCAAGCGGTGGCGCTGAGCTCCGAACAGGTGATGACCGATCTGCAGCGTGCTCGCACCGAACAGCTCAACAAGGAGTCCGCGGCCCGGCTGGCCAAGCAGAGGGCCGACCAGGCCGTCGCCGACGCCGAAGCCAGTCAGCAGACTGCGGTCTCGGCATTGACCCAGGCGCAGAAGACGTTCGGTGATCAGCAGGCGCAGATCAACCAGCTGGCCGCCGAACGTAAGGCGGCCCAGGACAAGCTCGAGGCTGCCCGTCAGTGGTCGGCGCCGGCGAATTCGCCTGCCGCCGTGCCGCAGTCGGTCGCGACCGGCCCGGCGACCCCGGGGGATCGCTGGGATCCGGCCGCGCCGGGTTCGGCCAAGGCGCCCGACGCGGGCAAGGTTCCGCCGTTCGGCAGTGCGTCGGAGTGGGATACGACGCTGCCGATGGTGCCCAGCGCCTTCGTCTCCGGTGACCCGATCCAGATCATCAACGCGGTGCTGCAGATCTCGGGCTCGTCGCTGAACGCGACCAAGCAGATGGGCAAGAGCTTCCTGCAGAAGCTGGGCATCCTGAAGCCCGACGACACCGGAATCACCAACGGCGCGATTCCCTACGTGTACGGCGCGCAGGCCTCCGAGTACGTCATCAAACGTGCCAGCTCACAGATGGGCGTGCCGTACTCCTGGGGTGGCGGGACCGCCACCGGTCCCAGCAACGGTATCGACAGCGGCGCCGGCACAGTCGGGTTCGACTGCTCGGGGCTCATCCTCTACGCGTTCGCCGGCGTCGGCATCAGGCTGCCGCACTACTCGGGTTCGCAGTACAACATGGGCCGCAAGATCCCGTCGTCCCAGATGCGCCGTGGCGACGTGATCTTCTACGGCCCCGGTGGCAGCCAGCACGTGACCCTCTACCTGGGCCAGGGCCAGATGCTCGAGGCTCCCTACACCGGCTCCAACGTCAAGATCTCGCCGGTGCGTACCAGCGGCATGACACCGTTCGTCATCCGCTACATCGAATACTGACGCGGAGTTGTACAGGAGCTTTTTCTATGTTTCGCACTAGTTCTCGACGGGTCTTCGTGGGAACGGTCCTGACGGCGCTCACCCTGGCATTCGGTCTTGCCGGTCCGGCGAACGCCGATCCGGGCGAGTGGGATCCGACGCTGCCCAAGCTGCTGAGCGCGGGCGCCCCCGGTGACCCGCTTGCGGTGGCCAACGCCTCACTGCAGGTTGCCCAGCAGTCCGCGCAGGCGACGATGGACCTGGGCCGCAAGTTCCTGGCCGGCCTCGGCATCGGCGGCTCTCCGTCGGCGCTGCCCGGCAGCCGGGTCAGGGGACCGCAGGCCATCGAATACGTGATCGCCCGTGGTGCCTCGCAGCAGGGCGTGCCCTACTCGTGGGGCGGCGGCGCGATCAACGGACCCAGTGCCGGCGTGGAAGAGGACGCGGGCAAGGTCGGCTACGACTGCTCGGGATTTGTCCGCTATGCCTTCGCAGGCGTTGGCGTGCAGCTACCCAAGTACTCCGGCGACCAGTACAACGCCGGCCGTCACATCCCGCCGTCGCAGGCCAAACGCGGCGATCTCATCTTCTACGGGCCGAACGGCACCCAGCACGTCACCATCTATCTGGGCAACGGGCAGATGCTCGAGGCGTCGTCGGCGGCCGGTCACGTGACCGTCAGCCCAGTCCGCACCGCGGGTATGACGCCCTACCTGACGCGCATCATCGAGACCTAACCAGACGCGCCAGCGAACGGGGTACGTCGACGGATCCCAGAACGCCTGGAATAGTTGTGAGCGGGTACCGAGGTGCCCGACAAAACCAACAGCTGTGGAGGAAGTCGATGACGTCACCAGGTGGGTCGCCCGCAGGCCCCGGAGCGTTTGCCGGACCGGCCGGAGCTCCGGCCGCCCCGCCGTCCGGCGGTAACGGTCTGGCCGGCGAGGTGAACACCCTGGAGCGGGCGATCTTCGAGGTCAAGCGGATCATCGTCGGCCAGGACCAGCTCGTCGAGCGCATCCTGGTCGGGCTGCTGGCCAAGGGACACGTCCTGCTTGAGGGTGTCCCCGGCGTCGCCAAGACGCTGGCGGTCGAGACCTTCGCCAAGGTGGTCGGCGGCACCTTCGCCCGCATCCAGTTCACCCCCGACCTGGTGCCCACCGACATCATCGGTACCCGTATCTACCGGCAGGGCCGCGAAGAGTTCGACATCGAACTCGGCCCGGTGGTGGTGAACTTCCTGCTGGCCGACGAGATCAACCGCGCCCCGGCAAAGGTGCAATCGGCACTGCTGGAGGTCATGGCCGAGCGCAAGATCTCCATCGGCGGCAAGACCTACGAGCTGCCCAAGCCGTTCCTGGTGATGGCGACCCAGAACCCGATCGAGAACGAGGGTGTCTACCCGCTGCCGGAAGCCCAGCGCGACCGCTTCCTGTTCAAGATCAACGTCGACTACCCGTCGCCTGAAGAAGAGCGCGAGATCATTTACCGGATGGGTGTGACCCCGCCGGAGCCCAAGCAGATCCTCGAGACGGGCGACCTGCTGAGGCTGCAGAATGTCGCCGCCAACAACTTCGTCCACCACGCATTGGTGGATTACGTGGTCCGGGTAGTCACCGCGACGCGCCGGCCCGAACAGTTCGGCCTCAATGACGTCAAGGCCTGGATCGCCTTCGGCGCCTCGCCGCGTGCGTCGCTCGGCATCATCGCCGCCGCCCGTGCCCTGGCGCTGGTGCGCGGCCGCGACTACGTCATCCCGCAGGATGTCATCGATGTGATCCCGGATGTGCTGCGCCACCGGCTGGTGCTGACCTACGACGCGCTCGCCGATGACATCAAGGCCGAAACCGTCATCAACCGGATCCTGCAGACCGTCGCTCTGCCGCAGGTGAATGCCGTTCCGCAGCAAGGACATTCGGTGCCGCCGGTGGTTCCCGCCGGCGCGGGTGCCAACGGTCGGTGAGCGACTCGCAAACCTTGCACCCGCCGTCGTTTCAGCGCGGTGAGATCAGTGACGCCAAGCTCTCTGCGGCACTGCGCACACTCGAGCTGACGATCACCCGCAAGCTCGACGGGGTACTGCACGGTGACCACCTGGGCCTGATTCCGGGGCCGGGTTCTGAGCCCGGGGATTCGCGGATCTATCAACCCGGCGACGATGTCCGCCGGATGGACTGGTCGGTCACCGCGCGCACGCAGGTTCCGCACGTCCGGCAGATGATCGCCGACCGCGAGCTGGAAACGTGGCTGGTGGTCGACATGTCGGCCAGCCTCGACTTCGGCACCACCGGCTGCGAGAAACGGGATCTGGCGGTGGCTGCCGCGGCGGCGATCACCTACCTCAACAGCGGCGGCGGTAACCGCCTCGGCGCGATCATCGCCAACGGCGACACCATCACCCGCGTCCCTGCGCTGTCCGGTCGCATGCACGAGCAGACCATGTTGCGGACCATCGCCACCATGCCCAAGGCGCCACCGGGAGTGCGCGGTGATCTGGCCGCCGCCATCGACGCCCTGCGCCGGCCCGAGCGCCGCCGCGGGATGGCGGTGGTGATCAGTGACTTCCTTGGCCCGATCACCTGGATGCGCCCGCTACGCGCGATCGCCGCCCGCCACGAAGTTCTGGGCATCGAGGTGCTCGACCCGCGCGATGTCGAACTGCCACCGGTCGGCGATGTGATCCTGCAGGACGCCGAATCCGGCGCCACCCGCGAGTTCACTATCGACGAGCAGCTGCGTGACGATTTCGCCCGTGCCGCCACGGCGCACCGTGAGGAAGTGGCGCGCACCCTGCGCCGCTGCGGTGCGCCGCTGATGACGCTGCGGACCGACCGCGACTGGATAGCCGATATCGTGCGATTCGTCGCGTCGCGACGCCGCGGCGCCATGGCGGGCCGTCAATGACACTGCCGTTGCTCGGGCCGATGACGCTCTCGGGCTTCGAGCACCCGGGGTTCTTCCTGTTCCTGCTCGTCATCGCCGGGTTGGTCGGGCTCTACGTCGTCGTGCAGTACGCCCGGCAGAAGCGGGTTCTGCGATTCGCCAACATGGAATTGCTGGAAACCGTTGCGCCCAAACGGCCTAACAAGTGGCGGCACCTGTCGGCCATCCTGCTGATCGCGTCCCTGGTGCTGCTGACCATCGCGATGGCCGGGCCGACTCACGATGTGCGGATCCCCCGTAATCGCGCCGTGGTGATGCTGACCATCGACGTCTCGCAGTCGATGCGCGCCACCGATGTCGAACCCAGCCGGCTGGTCGCCGCGCAGGAAGCCGCCAAACAGTTCGCCGACCAGCTGACCCCGGGTATCAACCTGGGTCTGATCGCCTATGCCGGCACAGCCACCGTGCTGGTGTCGCCGACCACCAACCGAGAGGCCACCAAGAACGCGATCGCCAAGCTGCAACTGGCCGACCGCACGGCCACTGGCGAGGCGATCTTCACCTCGCTGCAGGCCATCGCGACCGTCGGTGCCGTCATCGGCGGGGGCGACACCCCGCCGCCGGCCCGCATCGTGCTGATGTCCGACGGTAAGGAGACCGTGCCGTCGAACCCGGACAACCCGAAGGGCGCGTTCACCGCCGCCCGCACGGCCAAGGATCAGGGCGTGCCGATCTCCACGGTGTCGTTCGGCACCCCGTACGGCTTTGTGGAGATCAACGACCAGCGTCAGCCGGTCCCGGTCGACGACGAGATGCTCAAGAAGATCGCCGATCTCTCCGGCGGCAATGCCTACACCGCATCGAGCCTGCAGCAGCTCAAGGAAGTCTTTACCTCGCTGCAGGACCAGATCGGCTACGAGACCACCAAGGGAGAGGCCAGCACCGGCTGGTTGCGGCTGGGCGCACTCGTGCTGGCCCTTGCCGCGCTCACCGCGCTCCTGATCAACCGGCGCCTGCCGGGCTGATGCCGCTCGGTTCGATTTCACCGGTGCGGTGTCGATTTCGGCGCGAGGAACCGCAGGCACTAAGTTGTCTCCAATGAGCGAATCTCCTACCGAGCATCCCGTGGGTAAGCCGCCGTTCGTTTCTCGTTCTGTGCTGGTCACCGGTGGAAACCGGGGGATCGGTCTGGCGATCGCACAACGATTGGCCGCCGACGGCCACAAGGTCGCCGTCACCCACCGTGGCTCGGGTGCGCCCGAAGGATTGTTCGGCGTCGTGTGTGACGTCACCGACACCGAGGCCGTCGACCGCGCCTTCAAGGAGGTCGAGGAGCATCAGGGCCCCGTCGAGGTGCTGGTGTCCAACGCCGGTATCTCCCAGGACGCGTTCCTCATCCGGATGACCGAAGAGCGCTTCGAAAGCGTCATCAACGCCAACCTGACCGGGGCGTTCCGAGTGGCCCAGCGCGCGTCGCGCAGCATGCAGCGCAACCGGTTCGGCCGGATCATCTTCATCGGATCGGTCTCGGGCATGTGGGGGATCGGCAACCAGTCCAACTACGCGGCGGCCAAGGCCGGCCTGATCGGGATGGCCCGGTCGATCTCGCGGGAGCTGTCCAAGGCCGGCGTCACCGCCAACGTCGTTGCCCCCGGCTACATCGACACCGAGATGACTCGCGCGCTCGACGAGCGGATCCAGGAGGGTGCGCTGGACTTCATCCCGGCCAAACGGGTCGGGACGGCCGCGGAGGTCGCCGGGGCGGTCAGCTTCCTCGCATCCGAGGATGCCAGTTATATCGCTGGCGCGGTCATCCCCGTCGACGGCGGCATGGGCATGGGGCACTAGGTAAAGGACTGATATGACAGGGCTTCTTGAAGGCAAGCGCATCCTCGTCACGGGGATCATCACCGACTCGTCGATCGCGTTCCACATCGCCAAGGTTGCCCAGGAGGCCGGCGCTAAACTGGTGCTCACCGGGTTCGACCGAATGAAGCTGATCCAGCGGATCGCCGACCGGCTGCCCCATCCGGCGCCGTTGCTCGAACTCGACGTGCAGAACGAGGAGCACCTCTCGACGCTGGCTGACCGGATCACCGCCGAGATCGGAGAGGGCAACGGGATCGACGGGGTGGTGCACTCCATCGGTTTCATGCCGCAGACCGGCATGGGCATCAACCCGTTCTTCGACGCGCCCTACGAGGATGTCGCCAAGGGCATTCACATCTCGGCGTACTCCTACGCCTCGCTGGCCAAGGCCATGCTGCCGGTGATGAACCCCGGTGGCGGCATCGTCGGCATGGATTTCGACCCGACCCGGGCGATGCCGGCCTACAACTGGATGACGGTCGCCAAGAGCGCACTGGAATCGGTCAACCGGTTCGTTGCTCGTGAAGCCGGCAAGGTCGGGGTTCGCTCGAATCTGGTTGCCGCAGGCCCGATCCGGACCCTGGCAATGAGTGCCATCGTCGGTGGCGCGCTCGGTGACGAAGCCGGCGCCCAGATGAAGCTGCTCGAAGAGGGCTGGGATCAGCGTGCCCCGCTGGGCTGGAACATGAAGGACCCGACACCGGTCGCCAAGACGGTGTGCGCGCTACTGTCGGACTGGCTGCCGGCCACCACCGGCACGATTATCTTCGCCGACGGCGGCGCCAGCACCCAGCTGCTCTAACCGATGTCCGTTCCGGCGTTTGACGCACTCCTGGTCCTGTCGTTCGGCGGACCGGAGGGGCCTGAGCAGGTGATGCCGTTCCTGGAGAACGTCACTCGAGGTCGGGGGATCCCGCCGGAGCGCCTGGCTTCGGTCGCCGAGCACTATCTGCATTTCGGCGGGGTATCGCCGATCAACGGCATCAACCGCGCCGTGATCGACGAGATCCGCGCCGAACTCGCCGAGCGCGGTGAGCAGCTGCCGGTGTACTTCGGCAACCGTAACTGGCGGCCGCTCATCGAAGACACCGTTGCCGCAATGGCTTCCGACGGTGTGCGCCGCGCCGCGGTGTTCGCCACCTCGGCCTGGGGCGGCTATTCCGGTTGCGCGCAGTACCAGGAGGACATCGCCCGCGCCCTTGCCGCCGTCGGCGACGGCGCCCCGGAATTGGTGAAGCTGCGCCAATACTTCGACCATCCGCTGCTGGTGGCGATGTTCGCCGACGCGATCGCCGACGCCGCCGCGACGCTGCCGGATTCGCTGCGCGCCGATGCGCGGCTGGTGTTCACCGCACACTCGATACCGCTGCGCGCCGCCGACCGGTGCGGGCCGGATCTGTATGCCCGCCAGGTCCGGTACGCCGCGGCGCTGGTGGCCGCGGCCGCCGGCTACCCGGACTACGACGTGGTCTGGCAATCCCGTTCGGGGCCGCCGCAGGTGCCGTGGCTGGAACCCGATGTCGGCGAACATCTCTCGGCGCTGGCCGGATCGGGCACCAAGGCTGTGCTGGTCTGCCCGGTGGGGTTCGTCTCCGACCACATCGAGGTGGTGTGGGACCTGGACAGCGAATTGCGCCAGCAGGCAGATGATCTCGGCGTCGCGTTGGCGCGGGCGTCGACACCCAACGCGCAGCGCCGCTTCGCGCGGCTGATCCTTGACCTCGTCGACGAAGTACGTGACGGCCGCGAACCGGTGCGAGTGATGGGCGCCGAGCCGGTTGCGGGGTACGGGGCCAGCGTCGACGGGCGGTTGTGCACACCCGCGTGCGCGGCTAGTGCCAGGCCGAGTGCAGGATCGCAGTGACCGCGGCGATCCGCGCCGAGCGCACGATCGAGGCCAGGGGCCGCAGTGCGGCGTTGGCGATCTGAGCCTCCGATGCGCTTTGGGTGCCGATCGGCATCAATCCCGAGCTGACCGTGATGATCGCGTCGACGTGCGCGGCGTTCTCCAACACCCGCAGCGCCCGCGTCGGAGCGTGTTCGGGGGCGCGGTGGTGCCTGCCGGTTTCGAGCACCTGCTCGACGAGCCCGCGCGGGTCGTCGATGCCGCCGGCAGCGCCGAGCTGCAGGGCGCCGAGCGTGTCGGCGGCTGACCGCACCGCTGAACGCAGCTCGTACTCGGCCTCGCCGAGATCGCGGTAGTCGACCAACGGAGCCGCAGGCAGCGAGTACACGGTCCACGACAGCGCGCACAGTTCGGGCACCCGGTCGCAGTCGGGCAGCTCGTCGTCGACGTCGTCGTACTCGAACTCGGGGACCACACCGATCGTGTCGCCGGCCGGGCTGGTGACGATGATCGCCTCCCCGGAGGCCAGTGCGTCCCGCTGGAATTGGGTGCCGGGTGCCAGGCCGCGGACGTCGCCGGGAACCGGCAGCGCGACGCTGATCGCCGGCGGCTGGGCATCGATTGAGCGACCGGCGACGGTCCGCAGCGTCTGCAGCAGCGACACCGCACCGGCGTCGTCGACATCCGGCCACGGCAGGCCGGTGTGACCGGCTGCGACCGAGTCGTAGGCGGTCACCGAATGTGTTGGCGCCCAAGCCGATAACGCGTCAAGAACATCGTCGGGCGCGGCTTGGCCGGCCAGCCAGGCGTTGGCCCACAGGGACAGCGAAACACTCGGGCACCACATGATGCTCGCAGTGTAGTGGTTCCACGTTGAAGCGGCCTTCTTCAACCGCTGCACGGTTTACCGGGATATCCTGGCGTCATGCCCGCGGCGCTGATCTGGCTCGTGTTCGCCCTGGGTCTTGCCGGTGCCGAGGCGCTCACGGGCGATATGTTCCTGCTAATGCTGTCCGGCGGCGCACTCGCCGCGGCCGGGTCGAACTGGCTGCTGAACCTGCCCATCTGGGCAGACGGCGCGGTGTTCTTGGTGGTTTCGGTGCTGCTCCTGCTGACCGTGCGCCCCGCGCTGCGGCGCAGATTCACCAAGGGCGAGGGGATGCTGGAACCCGTCAAGGCGCTGGAGGGCAAGAGCGCACTCGTGCTGGATCGGGTGGCGCAGCATGAAGGCCAGGTGAAGCTCGACGGCGAGGTGTGGACGGCACGCCCCTTCGACGACAACGATGTCTACGAGCCGGGCGACCACGTCACCGTCATGCACATCGACGGTGCCACGGCGGTCGTCTGGAAGAACGGGTGAGGAGAACCCTTCATGGACGGTGGCATAGCGGCTTTGGTCCTGCTTGCGGTGTTGGTGATCTTCGCGATCATCGTGGTCGCCAAGTCCATCGCCCTGATCCCGCAGGCCGAGGCGGCCGTCATCGAACGGCTCGGGCGCTACAGCAAGACGGTGTCGGGGCAGCTCACTTTGCTGATTCCGTTCGTGGACAAGGTCCGGGCCCGGGTCGACCTGCGGGAGCGGGTGGTGTCGTTCCCGCCACAACCGGTCATCACCGAGGACAACCTGACCGTCAACATCGACACCGTGGTGTATTTCCAGGTCACCAACCCGCAGGCGGCGGTCTACCAGATCAGCAACTACATCGTCGGTGTGGAACAGCTGACCACCACGACGCTGCGCAATGTCGTCGGCGGTATGACCCTCGAGCAGACGTTGACTAGCCGCGATCAGATCAACGGCCAACTCCGCGGCGTGCTGGACGAGGCCACCGGCCGCTGGGGCCTGCGGGTGGCCCGCGTCGAGTTACGCAGTATCGACCCGCCGCCGTCCATCCAGGACTCGATGGAAAAGCAGATGCGCGCCGACCGAGAGAAGCGCGCGATGATCCTCACCGCCGAAGGCAGCCGAGAGGCGTCGATCAAACAGGCCGAGGGCCAGAAGCAGGCACAGATCCTGGCCGCCGAGGGCGCCAAGCAGGCCGCGATCCTGGCCGCCGAGGCCGACCGGCAGTCCCGGATCCTGCGGGCCCAAGGTGAGCGGGCCGCGTCCTACCTGCAGGCACAGGGCCAGGCCAAGGCCATCGAGAAGACGTTCGCTGCGATCAAAGCGGGCCGGCCCACCCCGGAGATGCTGGCTTACCAGTACCTGCAGACGCTGCCGCAGATGGCCAAGGGTGAAGCCAACAAGGTGTGGCTGGTGCCCAGTGACTTCGGTTCGGCGCTGCAGGGATTCACCAAGATGCTGGGCGCGCCCGGTGAGGACGGCGTCTTCCGGTACACGCCGTCACCGGTGGAGGAGAACGTCCCCAAGGCCGACGACGACGCCGATGAGGTCGCCGACTGGTTCGACACCAAGACCGACCCCGCGATCGCGCAGGCGGTGGCCAAAGCCGAGGCCGAGGCCCGCACCTCGGTGCCCGCGGTCGGTGCGGCTCCGGTACCACCGCCCCCGCCGATCGCCCCGCCGGTGTCCTACCCGCCGCTGTCCGAGCAGCAGGCCCCACCGGCTGACCCGCAGTACGCCCCGCGGCACGGCAACGAGCAGTAGTCCGGTGCAGGCGTCACCGCGGATCTACACCCTGATGGCCGCGGGACAGGCCGCCGACGCCGCACTGTGCGCGATCCCGGCGCTGGCCCGATTCACCGCCGTCACGCTGCGATCTACTTCGCCCTGGCCGTTGGCTCGCATGTCCGGGTGCGCGACTTCGGCCGAGCCACCTGAAGGTGAGTGGTCCCTTGGCCTCGTTTGCTGGTATGCGGAGGTGCGTCGCGTCCGGCGGATATCAGTGCTGGTGCGGCCACGGCTGCCTGGCGGGCGAGTTGCCAGTGGCGTTGACGCCGTCGACCTTGACCATCCGGGTCGCCGATCCCCGAATCCGGCCCGGCGAGCTTCCCAGGGAACGCATCGAGGCGATCACCCCCAAATGGGTGGCGAACTCAGTCAGTGGAGCAAAGGCTCTGCAGATTGAGATTGCTTACCGCCCTGCGGAATCTACGGACGACGCGCCCCAGACCGTGATGCTCGGCCTGCAACTGACGGTCGAGCCGATCAACCTGTATCGCGCTCTCGTGACGTGGAATAAGGGCGCCGAGTCTGACCCGAATCAATTGTTGGATCGGATCGAACAACTACTGCGCGGCAGCTATTCGACGTCAGCCCTGCGGTGACGCCGAACCTCGTAAGCCAACCCACCGACGCCGACGGCCGCGGTGCACACCGACACCAGCACCAGTAGCGGGCTGATATTGCCCGTGAGTGCGTCGCCGAGGAACACCACCGCGGCGGTACCGGGAATCAGCCCGGCCAGCGTGGCCCAGAAGTAGGGGAGCACCCGCACCGCCGACGCGCCGACGGCGTAGTTGAGCACCGAGAACGGGACCGCCGGGATCATCCGCAGCGAGAAGACCGCTGGCCAGCCGCGAGCATTCAGGCGGGCGTCCACCGACGCAAGAGCAGGATGGCTGATCAGCTTGCTCAGCTGCCAACCCAACGCGCGCACCAGCAGCAGCGCGATGAGAGCGCTGACCGTGCTGGCGGCGACGGCGATCCCCACACCGAGAGCCGGGCCGAACAACAGGCCGGCCGCCAGCGTGAACGCGGTGCGGGGGAACGGGAACACGGTGACGACGATGTGCGCGGCCAGGAAGGCCAGCGGGAACCACGTCCCGAGTGAGGTCGCCCAATCCCGCAACTGCAACGCCGTGGGCAGCGGTATCAGCAGCGCGACTGCGACGAGAATCACAGCGGCGATCGCGGTGACGACAATCCGTCTCCGGGACACCTGGCGCGCCGTGGCGACCACTGCTGCACTCACGCTGCGCAGCGTGCTGCGGGTGTTCGACGTCACGTTTACCAAGATTACGGGCCGCCTAGTCGGCGACGTGACTCCTGAGGCCATCATTTAGCCTGATGGTCTGATGGCGTTCCCGGCAGGGACGCCCACTTGCTGCGACAACAGGAGTTGCCGGTGTCGGTAGAGGTGGATGAGGGGCGCGCCCGCTGGCGCACCGCAGTGGCAGGCGTGCTAGCCAAGAGTAGCCGCAAGGATCCGGCGGATCTGCCCGCTGAACCCGAGACGCTGCTGGATTCGCCCACCTACGAGGGCTTTTCGATCCGCCCGTTATACACCACGCTCGACGCGCTGCCCGAGCCGCCACTGCCCGGTGCCTGGCCATTTGTCCGCGGTGGCGACGCCCATCGCGACGTTATCGCCGGCTGGAAGGTCGCCGAGGTGTTCGGGGCGTCCGGTGCGCTCGCCGACGGGAACTCCGCCGTGCTAAGCGCGCTCGGAGACGGGGTCAGCGCACTGGTACTGCAGGTCGGCCAGGACGGGGTGGCCCCCGCCGACCTGGACCGGCTGCTGGAAGGTGTCTACCTCGAACTCGCGCCGGTGATCTTGGACGCCGGGGCACACTTCGGCGACGCCGCCGAGGCGGTGTTGGCGTTGGTTGCCGGCGCCGACGACGCCCAGCGCGCCGCCATGTCGATCGACCTGGGCGCGGACCCGCTCACCGCGCCGCTGAGCGGATTGCCCGCGCCGAGCATCGAGGACGTCGCCGGAGTGGCCAGGAATCTGGCCGGCAGCGCCGGGGTGCGCGCCATCACCGTCGACGGCCCGGCATTCCACAACCGCGGCGCCAACGCCGCCTGGGAGCTCGCCGGCGCACTGGCGGCCGCCGTCGACTATGTGCGGGCTCTTGTCGATGCTGGGATCGGCGTCGCCGACGCGCTGCGCCAGATCAGCTTCCGGCTGGTGGCCGACGACGACCAGTTCGTGACGATCGCCAAATTCCGGGTCGCCCGCCAACTCTGGGCCCGAGTCGCCGATGTGCTCGGCGAGCCCGAGAGCGGCGCGGCGACGCTGCACGCCGTCACCTCGCTGCCGATGATGACCCAGCGCGATCCCTGGGTGAACATGCTGCGCACCACGCTGGCCGCATTCGGCGCCGGCGTCGGGGGAGCCGATACCGTCGCGGTGCTGCCGTTCGACGTGGCGATCCCGAGCGGGTTCCCGGGGATGAGCGCGGGCTTCGCCCGCCGTATCGCGCGCAACACGCAGTTGCTGTTGCTCGAGGAGTCGCATATCGGGCGGGTGCTCGACCCGGCCGGCGGCTCCTGGTACGTGGAGGACCTCACCAAGAGCCTTGCGGCGCAAGCATGGTCGCACTTTCAGGATGTCGAGTCCCGGGGCGGGTTCGTCGCCGCGGGTGATCATATCGCCGAGCGGATCGAGGAAATCCGGGCGCGCCGGGCCGACGATATCGCCCATCGGCGGACACCGGTGACGGGGATCAATGAATTCCCGAATCTGTCCGAAGCGCCGCTGCCGCATTACAGTTCGTCGGAGACCGTGCGGCGCTACGCGGCCGGTTTCGAGGCGCTGCGTGACCGCTCCGACGCATTCCTGGAGCGCACCGGTGCGCGCCCGCTCGTCCTGCTGCTGCCGGTTGGGCCGCTGGCAGAGAACAACATCCGTGCGACGTTCGCGGCCAACCTGCTGGCCTCCGGCGGAATCGAAGCGGTCAACCCGGGCACTGTCGACGCGGCCTCCACGGCTGCGGCGATCGCTGATGCCGGCACGACGGTCGCGGTGCTCTGCGGCACCGACGCCCGCTACGGCACCGATGCCTCCGACGTGGTGGCCGCTGCGCGGGCCGCGGGCGCAACCCAGATCTACCTGGCCGGCCCGGAGAAGGCGGTCGCGGATTCCGCGGATAAACCAGACCACTATCTGACCGCGAAAATCGATGCAGTCGAAGTGCTTTCGTCCCTGCTCACCCGATTGGGGGCCTGATATGACTGCCTCGACAACCGGCATGGTACCGAGCTTCGCCGAGGTCCCGCTGCACAGCGAGCGGCCGGCGGAGGTGCCCACCGAGGCTGCCGTCACCGACCACGTCGCGGCCGCCGCGGCCGCGCACGGCTACACCGCCGAGCAGCTGGAGTGGCAGACCCCCGAGGGCATTGCCGTCAAACCGGTCTATGTCAGCGCCGACCGCGATGCCATCGCCGCGGCCGGATACCCGGTCGACAGCTTCCCCGGTGAGCCGCCGTTCATCCGCGGACCCTACCCGACGATGTACGTCAACCAGCCGTGGACCATCCGGCAGTACGCCGGGTTCTCCACCGCCGCCGAATCCAACGCCTTCTACCGGCGCAACCTGGCGGCCGGGCAGAAGGGTCTGTCGGTGGCCTTTGACCTGGCCACCCACCGCGGCTACGACTCCGATCACCCCCGGGTGGCCGGTGATGTCGGAATGGCCGGGGTGGCAATCGATTCCATCCTGGATATGCGTCAGCTGTTCGACGGTATCGACCTGGGCGCCGTCAGTGTGTCGATGACGATGAACGGTGCGGTGCTGCCGATCTTGGCGCTGTACGTGGTGGCCGCCGAGGAGCAGGGGGTGCCGCCGGAGAAGCTGGCCGGCACCATCCAGAACGACATCCTCAAAGAGTTCATGGTCCGCAACACCTATATCTATCCCCCGAAGCCGTCGATGCGGATCATCTCGGACATCTTCGGCTACACCAGCGTCAAGATGCCGAAGTTCAACTCGATCTCGATCTCCGGTTACCATATCCAAGAAGCCGGTGCGACAGCCGATCTCGAGTTGGCCTACACGCTGGCCGACGGTGTGGAGTACCTCAAGGCGGGCCGGGATGCCGGCCTCGACGTCGACACGTTCGCGCCCCGGCTGTCGTTCTTCTGGGGCATCGGCATGAACTTCTTCATGGAAGTCGCCAAGCTGCGCGCCGGTCGGTTGTTGTGGAGCGAACTGGTGGCCGAGTTCGGTGCCAAGAACCCGAAATCGCTTTCCCTGCGGACACATTCGCAGACATCGGGCTGGTCGTTGACCGCTCAAGATGTGTTCAACAACGTCCCGCGCACCTGTGTCGAGGCCATGGCCGCCACTCAGGGCCACACTCAGTCGCTGCACACCAATGCCCTCGACGAGGCGCTGGCATTGCCTACCGACTTCTCCGCACGCATCGCGCGCAACACCCAACTGCTGCTGCAGCAGGAGTCGGGCACCACCCGGCCGATCGACCCCTGGGGCGGCTCGTACTACGTGGAGTGGCTGACTCATCAGCTGGCCGAGAAGGCGCGGGCGCACATCGCCGAGGTTGCCGAGCACGGCGGAATGGCCCAGGCCATCGGCGAGGGCATTCCCAAGCTGCGCATCGAGGAAGCTGCCGCGCGGACGCAGGCGCGGATCGACTCTGGTGCCCAGCCGCTGATCGGCGTGAACAAGTACCAGGTCACCGAGGATCAGGAGATCGAGGTCCTCAAGGTCGAGAACAGCCGGGTGCGTGCCGAGCAGCTGGCCAAGCTGGAGCAGCTGCGCGCCGAGCGCGACGAGGTGGCCTGTCAGGCCGCGCTAGATGACTTGACCCGGGCGGCAGGGGAGTCCGGGGTCGCCGGCGAGGGCGACTTGGGCAACAACCTGCTGGCACTGGCGATCAACGCCGCGCGCGCCAAGGCCACCCTCGGGGAGATCTCCGACGCGTTGGAAAAGGTGTACGGGCGGCATCAGGCCGAGATCCGGACCATCGCGGGTGTCTATCGGGATGAGGTCGGAAAGGCCCAGAATGTGAGTGCCGCAATCGAATTGGTGGAGAAATTCGCCGAGTCCGATGGCCGCCGGCCGCGCATCCTGGTGGCCAAGATGGGTCAGGACGGGCATGACCGCGGACAGAAGGTCATCGCCACCGCCTTCGCCGATATCGGCTTCGATGTGGACGTGGGCTCTCTTTTTTCCACCCCGGAGGAGGTCGCGCGCCAAGCAGCCGATAACGACGTCCACGTGGTGGGGGTGTCCTCGCTGGCTGCTGGCCACCTGACGTTGGTACCGGCCCTGCGTGACGCGCTCGCCGAGGTGGGCCGTCCCGACATCATGGTGGTCGTCGGCGGTGTCATCCCGCCCGGTGATTTCGACGAGCTTTATGCCGCCGGGGCCACCGCGATCTTCCCGCCGGGCACGGTGATCGCTGATGCCGCGGTGGACCTGCTGCACAAGCTCGCCGAGCGGCTCGGCTACGACCTCACCTGATGTCCGCCGACGTCGACGTCTTCGCGGAGGCAATCCGCAGCGGTGATCGTGCAGCCTTGTCGCGAGCCATCACCCTGGTCGAGTCGACCCGGGCCGATCACCGTGATCAGGCGCAGCGATTACTGCTGGAGTTGATGCCGGATGCCGGCAAGGCCGTCCACATTGGTATCACCGGGGTGCCCGGGGTGGGGAAGTCGACCACGATCGAGGCGCTGGGCATGTACCTCATCGCGCGGGGCCATCGGGTCGCGGTCCTTGCCGTGGACCCGTCTTCGACTCGCACCGGCGGTTCGATTCTGGGTGACAAAACCCGGATGGCGAAGCTTGCCGTACACCCGGACGCCTACATCCGTCCGTCGCCCACGTCGGGAACCCTTGGCGGCGTGGCAAAGGCGACCCGGGAGACGATTGTGCTCGTGGAAGCCGCCGGATTCGACGTGATCCTGGTGGAAACGGTCGGCGTCGGTCAGTCCGAAGTAACCGTGTCGAACATGGTGGACACCTTCGTTTTCCTCACCCTGGCCCGCACCGGCGACCAGCTGCAGGGCATCAAAAAAGGGGTCCTCGAGCTCGCCGACATCGTGGTGGTCAACAAGGCCGACGGTGCGCACGCCATCGAGGCAAAGGCATGCGCACGCGAGCTATCGGCAGCAATCAGGCTGATCTATCCGCGCGAAACACACTGGCGCCCACCAGTATTGACGATGAGTGCGCTGGAGGGCCACGGTTTACAGGAGCTGTGGGACACAGTCCTTGCCCACCGTGACGCGCTGACAGGGGCCGGGGAGTTCGATGCCCGCCGTCGTGCGCAACAGGTCGACTGGACCTGGTCGATGGTGCGTGACGCCGTGCTCGACCGGGTGCTCAGCCACCCGGCGGTACGCGCCGAGCGAGCCGAGATCGAGCGCCAGGTTCGTGAGGGCGAGCTGACGCCCGCGCTGGCGGCCCAGCGAATCCTTGCTGCTGCCGAACAGTCAACCTGACGGCCCGCGTGTCAAGTTAACGGTTTGGCAACAATGAGCTGCAGATGTGCCCAGGCCGGTTAAATTCCCATCTGTGACTCAGGCGATGCACGGACGCGACACCCTGCCCCATGGGCTGCAGGGAGCCGCCGACCCGAACTTCGCTTCTGCGCTGCGCAGTTTCGCGGCGATGTTCCCGCATCCGCGCTTCGGCGGCGGTGCGCTGGCCGTCTATCTCGATGGCCGGCCCGTGGTCGATGTGTGGACCGGCTGGGCGGATCGACGCGGACGGCAGCGCTGGACCGCTGACACCGGGGCCATGGTGTTCTCGGCGACCAAGGGTGTGGCCTCGACGGTCATCCACCGGCTCGCCGACCGCGGCCTGATCGACTACGACGCGCCGATGGCCGAATACTGGCCTGAGTTCGGTGCCAACGGTAAGGCGGACATCACTGTCCGCGACGTGATGCAGCACCGCGCGGGTCTGGCGCATCTGCGTGGCGTGCGCAGGCGCGACCTGCTCAACCACGTCGTTATGGAGGAACGCATCGCGGCGGCGCCAGTGGGCCGATACTTCGGCAAGCCCGCGTATCACGCGCTGACCTACGGCTGGCTGCTGTCCGGGCTGACCCGCGCGGTCACCGGGATGGGCATGCGTGAGCTGATTCGCATCGAGGTGGCCGACCCGCTCAACACCGACGGGATTCACTTGGGCCGGCCGCCCGCCGGTGCGCCGACGCGGGCCGCCAGCATTATCGGACCCCAGCTGAACATTCCGAACCCGATCTTCAACACCGTCGCCCCGCGGATCGCGGCCTGGGAAGTGTCGGCGATCTTCGGGTCCCTGTATTTCCCCGGTATGCGTTCGACAGTCCAGGGGGCCATGCCCCTGCTGGACAGCGAGCTTCCGGCGGCCAACGGTGTGGCCACCGCGCGCAGCCTGGCCCGAATGTACGGCGCAATCGCCAACGGTGGCGAGATCGACGGTCAGCGCTACCTGTCGTCCGAGCTGGTCGCAGGTCTTACCGGCCGGCGAGATCTGACCCCGGACCGCAACCTGATCATGCCGCTCGGCTTCCACCTCGGATACCACTCGCTGCCGATGCCGGGTCTATTGCCCGGCTTCGGTCATGTGGGTCTGGGTGGTTCGCTGGGCTGGGCGATCCCGGAATCGGGATTGTCGTTCAGCTTTGTTCATAACCGCTTGCTCACCCCGTTTGTCGTCGCCGATCAGGCCGGTTTCGTCGCCACTGCGGCATTAATCCGGCGGGGTGCCGCCGCTGCTCGCAAGCACGGGTTCGCGCCCGTCACCGAATCTGGTGCCCCGTTCGGGCCGCTTTCGGCCGGGGTCGTTGCAGGGTAATTCGGCCCTTGACCGCCGCGTGCCGGCTCCTTGCTGGCCGCATCCCACCTTCGGCGTGTTGGCTGGTCATGCGGTCGGTCGTTGCTGTCGGTGACCTCGCCACATGGCCCCGCTGTGACCTCTAGCAAATTTTCACAGCGAGTTCACAAGGCACCGTTAAAGGGGTGATAACTGCCGTCGGCCGTCGGTCGAACCGTCCTGATGTTCATCTCCGACGGAAAGTGCGCCGATTATCTACGAATAGCCGGTCGATTATCCTGTCGCGTTTGCTGACTCAAGGTGAGAAATATCGGGAGACTGGTAACAGAGGTCTCCGCCCCGGTGGGAATGTGGCCGGGATCGCGTTTAACAGAACACCAATATTGAAATCTCAGCCTACTCTCAGGTCGATAGCCATCTCCTGTGTGTCGCGACGATAACTACAGGCTGGTGGGTTGCGGACACCTGAAGCGGGATTGCGGAAACTCTCAGGATGGCAGCGCGATCCGGACCCTTGGATGCGCCCGGGAGGACAGTACTGGCCACTATTCAATGGCCGAGTCGGGGTAATTTGGGTTGTCGGGTTCGAGTGCCTAGACGGGATCATTACCTTAATTTGCTAAATCCGGATCGATACCAATGTGTGGCAGAAATGCGATAGTAATCACCCTGCAACTTCTTCCTCCCCATCGGGGGTGGGCCAGCGGAGGCGATCCGGGTGGCCGACGGGGGTGCTGAGTCACAATAAAAATCCAGCTAGAGCCGATTTTGATCGAACATCTCAGGAACGTGACGGCGATCACGTTGGTCGGTGTGGCTGGAACCACAGCTATCGGATACGCGCCCGACCGGGCGCGGCGTTAGGGTCAAAGGTCAGATTGCTCAATCCCTAATCAAAAACATGAACTCATTCTCGCGGTCTTAACGAAAAACGGCTAAGCTACCGAGCACATTGGCAACTTCGACTGGGTAGCTAACGCTGCTTGGTGGGGACTGGTTGCCTTGCCCAGTCTCAAGAAGTGAGGTGTGAGTGGTGCGTCAGACATCTGTCACCCCCATCGCCGTCGTCGGCATGGCCTGCAGACTGCCCGGTGGTATCGACTCGCCCCGCATGCTCTGGGAGGCGCTGCTCGAGGGTGCCGACCTGGTCACTGAGATTCCTGCCGATCGCTGGGAGGCCGACGACCTCTACGACCCTGAGCCCGGTGTGCCGGGCCGCTCGGTGTCCAAGTGGGGCGCGTTCATCGATGACGTGACCGGTTTCGACCCTGACTTCTTCGGCATCAACGAGCGCGAGGCCACCGCAATGGACCCGCAGCACCGAGTGCTGCTGGAGACCTGCTGGGAAGCCACCGAACAAGCCGGTTTCACCCCGTCGTCCTTGTCGGGCACATCGACCGGTGTCTTCATCGGCATGTCGCACGACGACTACGCGATGGTCACTAGCGACGCGGGTGCCTTCGATCAGGCCTACGCCTTCACCGGCGCGCCCTTCAGTATGGCGTCGGGCCGCATCTCGCATGCGCTCGGTCTCCACGGCCCCGCGGTGACCATGGACACCGCCTGCTCCTCGAGTTTGGTCGCGGTGCACCAAGCTGTCCGCAGCCTGCACGATGGTGAAAGCGATATGGCGCTCGCCGGTGGCGTGATGCTGATGCTGGACAAGCGTCTCTACGCATCGTCGTCGGGCCAGGGCATGCTGTCGCCAACCGGACGCTGCCACTCATTCGACGTCGCCGCCGACGGCTTCGTCCGCGCCGAAGGCTGCGGCATCGTCGTGCTCAAGCGCCTCGATGACGCCCAGCGCGACGGCGACCGCGTACTGGCCGTCATCAAAGCCACCGCGTCCAACCAGGATGGCCGCACCGAAAACATCCTGACGCCGTCGCGGGACGCTCAGGTGTCGGTGTTCCAGGCTGCGCTGGCCGCCGCGGACGTCGACCCCGCCACCGTCGGCATGGTCGAGGCGCACGGCACCGGCACCCCGGTGGGCGACACGATCGAGTTCAACAGCATCTCGACCGTCTACGGCCACTCCGGCCCGACCGCACTCACCTCGGTGAAGAGCAACTTCGGCCATGCCGAGTCCGCCGCGGGCGTGCTGGGACTCATGAAGGCCGTGCTCGCCGTTTACCACGGTGTGGTGCCCCAGAACCTGCACTTCACCCAGCTGTCCGAGAAGAACGCCAAGGTCAAGACCGGGATGTTTGTCCCGACCGAGAACATCCCGTGGCCGAGGCAGGACGGCCCGCGCCGTGCCAGCGTCTCGTCCTACGGCATGTCCGGCACCAACGTGCACGCGATCCTGGAGCAGGCCCCCGAGGCCCCCGTACGCGTCGATGCCGACCGCGCCACCCACGACCTGCTGCTGTTCCCGGTGTGCTCCACCTCGGTCGATGAGCTCCGCAACACCGCCGCAAAGCTGGCTCAGTGGGTCGAGAACGCCGGTGATGAGTTGTCGCTGCCGGATCTGGGCTACACGCTGAGCCGTCGGCGCGGCCATCGTCCGGTGCGTACCTCGGTCATCGCCGAGGATCGCGGCTCGCTGATCAAGCAGTTGCGCGCAGTCGCCGAGGGTGACGAGCCGTATCAGGCCGCCGTTGGCCACGACGACCGCGGCCCCGTCTGGATCTTCTCCGGGCAGGGTTCGCAGTGGGCGTCGATGGGCACCGGCCTGCTGGCCACCGAGCCGGTCTTTGCGGCCAAGGTCGCCGAGATCGAGCCACTGATCGCCGCCGAGTCGGATTTCTCGGTTACCGAGGCGATGACCGCCCCCAACACCGTCGAGGGCATCCACCGGGTTCAGCCCACCATCTTCGCCGTGCAGGTCGCGATGGCGGCCACCATGGCTTCCTACGGGGTGCAGCCCGGTGCAGTCATCGGTCACTCGCTCGGTGAGGTCGCCGCCGCCGTCGTCTCCGGGGCGCTGTCCCTGGAAGACGGCGTCAAGGTCATCTGCCGCCGCTCGCTGCTGTGCCTGCGACTGGCCGGCGGGGGAGCGATGGCCTCCGTCGAGATGCCCGCACAGCAGGTGCGTGAGGAGCTCGAGCAGCAGGGCATCGAAGACGTGGTCGTCGCCGTCGTCGCATCGCCCAAATCGACCGTCATCGGCGGCGCCACCGATACCGTCCGCAAGATCGTGGCCGGTTGGGAAGCCCGCGAGATCATGGCCCGCGAGGTCAACGTCGACGTGGCATCGCACTCGCCGCAGGTCGATCCGATCCTCGACGAGCTCGCCGAGATGCTGGACGACATCACGCCGATGGCACCCGAGGTGCCCTACTACTCAGCGACCTCGTTCGACCCCCGCGAGCAGCCGTACTGCGATGCCGACTACTGGGTGGACAACCTGCGCCACACGGTCCGGTTCTCGGCAGCGGTTCAGACCGCTCTGGAAGATGGCTTCCGCGTCTTCGGCGAGCTGGCCCCGCACCCGCTCCTGATCCGTGCCATCGACCAGACCGCCGGCACGCTCGACATCAGCGTCGCGGCCCTGGCCGGCATGCGTCGCGGCCAAGAGGTCCCCAACGGTATGGGCGACTTCCTCGGCGATCTGTATTCCGCAGGCGCGCAGGTGGACTTCTCGGTTCTCTACCCGGTCGGTCACCTGGTCGATGCCCCGCTGCCCACGTGGACCCACCGCAACCTGGTGCTGATCGCCGACGGTGTCGGCCACGAGGTCCGAGGCGCGCACCTGGTCGCCGCCCACCCGCTGCTGGGCTCGCACGTCCGGCTGCTGGAAGAGCCCGAGCGCCACGCCTGGGCCGCCGAGGTCGGTACCGGCGCGCACCCGTGGCTGGTCGATCACCAGATCAACAATGTCGCGGCACTGCCCGGTGCGGCCTACTGCGAAATGGCGCTGGCCGCCGCGCGCACCGTGTTCGGTGACGACGCCGAGGTTCGCGACGTCACGTTCGAGGCGATGCTGTTGCTCAAGGATGTGACTCCGGTCAGCGCCGTCGCTTCGGCGGACGGCTCAGGTCTCTTCGACTTTGTCGTCGAGACCGACACTGACGGTGAGCGGGAGCGCCGCGCCAGCGCAACGCTGTCTGCCAGCGAGACTGTTGGGCAGCCGACCGCCTACGACATGGACGCGCTGCGCGACGCCCACCCCAACCGCGCTGACGGCGAGGGCGTGCGCCAGTGGTTCGACGGGCGCGGCGTGCAGTTCGGCCCCGCGTTCACGGCGCTGGTCGCGGTCAACGCCGCCGATGAGACCGGCGACACCGTGCTGGCCGAGATCGGCCTGCCCAGCTCGATCCGCAACCAGCAAACCTCCTATGGTGTCCACCCGGCGCTGCTGGACGCCTGCTTCCAGTCGGTGGCCGCCCATCCGGGCGTACAGGCCTCCGGCGCCGGTGGGCTGCTGTTGCCGCTGAGTGTGGACCGCCTGCGGGTGCACGGAACGACCCGCAATGCCCGCTACTGCCTGACCAAGCTGACTTCACTGGACGGTTCTTCGGTCGAGGCCGATATCGATCTCCTCGATGACTACGGCACGGTGTTGTTCACCGTCCAGGGTCTGCGAATGGGCACCGGGATGTCCAAGGACCACGAGGGCGACCGGGTGCTCAACGAGCGCCTGCTCGGCATCGAGTGGCGCCAGAACCAGGTCGCCGAGATCACCCACACCACATCCGCGACGTGGCTGGTGGTCAGCACATCCGATGTGGCCGACCTGCTGTCCTCAGCGCTTACGGACGCGCTGAAACTCAGCGACGCCGACGTCACCACGATGTCCTGGCCGCAGCAGGCCGACCACGCGGGCAACGCCCAGCGGTTGCGCGCGTACTTGACCGAAGGCGGCTTCGCCAACGTCATCGTCGTCAGCGGCGCGCGCAACGGCTGTCCCGAAGAGCAGCTGCCGCACCGCGGGGCAGAGCACGTCCGCCACCTGGTGCGGATCGCCCGTGAGCTGGCCGACACCGCCGGTGACCCGCCGCGGCTCTACGTCATCACCCGCGACGCCCAGACGGTGCTGGCTGACGACCGGCCGAACCTCGAGCAGGCCGGCCTTCGTGGTCTGTTGCGCGTGGTCGGTGCCGAATATCCGCAGCTGCGCCCCAGTCAGATCGATGTCGATGACGATGTTGATTCCAAGCTGCTGGCCCGCGTTCTGCTGAGCGGTTCGGAAGAAGACGAAACGGCGTTCCGGGGTGGCGAGTGGTACACCGCCCACCTCCACCCGAGCCCGTTGCGGCCCGATGAGCGCTACACCACCGTCGTGGATCACTCCCGCGACGGCATGCGCCTTCAGATCCGTACCCCGGGCGATATGCAGACCCTCGAGCTGACTGCCTTCGACCGCATCCCGCCGGGACCGGGGCAAATCGAGGTCGCGGTCACCGCGTCCAGCCTGAACTTCGCTGACGTCCTGCTCGCGTTCGGTCGCTACCCGAGCTTCGAAGGTCTGAACCCGCAGCTGGGCATCGACTTCGCCGGCGTGGTCACCGCGGTCGGTCCGCAGGTCAGCTCGCACCGGGTCGGCGACCACGTGGGTGGTATGTCGCCCAACGGCTGCTGGGGCACGTTCGTGACCTGTGACGCCGACGTCGCCGTGACGCTGCCGGCGGGCCTGCGTGACGATCAGGCCGCTGCGGTGTCAACCGCGTCGGCCACCGCCTGGTACAGCCTGGTCGACCTGGCCAAGATCAAGGCCGGCGACAAGGTGCTGATCCATTCCGCGACCGGTGGTGTGGGTCAGGCCGCGATCGCGATCGCTCGCCACACCGGTGCGGAGATTTTCGCCACCGCCGGCACCGAGGAGCGCCGGGACATCCTGCGCCATATGGGCATCACCGGTGTCTACGACTCGCGCAGCGCCGCCTTCGCCGAGCAGATCCGCAAGGACACCGACGGCTACGGCGTCGATATCGTGCTGAACTCGCTGACCGGTGCCTCCCAGCGGGCCGGCGTCGACCTGCTCGCCTTCGGCGGCCGGTTCGTCGAGATCGGTAAGAAGGACATCTACGGCGACACCCGGCTCGGGCTGTTCCCGTTCCGGCGCAACCTGTCCTTCTACGGTGTCGACCTGGCGCTGATGGCCACCACGCACCCCGAGCAGGTCCGCGACCTGCTGAGCACCGTCTATCGGCTGACCGCCGAGGGCGTCCTGCCGCAGCCGGAGACCACGCACTACCCGCTGGCCGACGCCGCGACCGCCATCCGCGTGATGGGTGCGGCCGAGCACACCGGCAAGCTGCTGCTCTCGGTGCCGAAGGTGGGCCACAGCAATGTCATGGTGCCGCCGCAGCAGGCCACGGTCTTCCGCACGGACGGCTCCTACATCATCACCGGTGGTCTCGGCGGCCTTGGCTTGTTCCTCGCCGCGAAGATGGCTGCGGCCGGCTGCGGCCGGATCGTGCTGAACTCGCGCTCTGAGCCGAAGGCCGAAGCACTGGCCGAGATCGCCCGCATGCGGGCCGCCGGTACCGAGGTCGAGGTCGTCAGCGGCGATATCGCACTGTCGGAGACTGTCGACCGCCTGGTGGCGGTGGCCACCGAGACCGGCCGGGCTGTGCGCGGTGTCCTGCACGCCGCCGCCGTCGTCGAGGACGCGATCCTGACCAATATCAGTGATGAGCTGATCGACCGGGACTGGGCTCCAAAGGTCTACGGCGCCTGGCACCTACACCGGGCCACCACCGCGCAGCCGCTGGACTGGTTCTGCTCGTTCTCCTCGGCGGCCGCCCTGATGGGCTCGCCCGGGCAGGGTGCCTACGCCGCGGCCAACAGCTGGCTCGACGGGTTCACCCACTGGCGCCGCTCGCAGGGTCTGCCCGCCACCGCGATCGCCTGGGCGGCATGGGACGAGATCGGCGCCGGCAAGCACCTGGCCGCTGCCGGCGACACCGCGATGATCAGCCCGGACGAGGGCGCGCATGCGTTCGAGGCGCTGCTGCGCCACGACCGCGCCTACAGCGGCTACGCACCGATCATCGGTACGCCGTGGCTGACCGATCTCGCCGCGCGCAGCCCGTTCGCCGAGGCTTTCCAGGCCAGCGGAGACCGGCCGGCAGACACCAGCAGCTTCCGGGCAGAACTGCATGACCTGCCGCGCGACGAATGGACGACGCGGGTGCGCCGGCTGGTATCCGAGCAGCTCAGCCTGATACTGAGGAGATCTATCGACCCAGACCGGCCGATTTCGGAGTACGGTTTGGACTCCTTGGGGAACCTCGAACTACGAACCCGTATCGAAACTGAAACGGGAATACGCGTTCGATCGATGGATATAACTACTGTCCGGTCGCTGGCCGAAAGCCTGTGCGAAACGCTTGCCGGCGTCATCACGTCTGCACGCTGACAAACAAGGGTCGATAGGGGAATCTGACAGTGGTCGCACTTACCGCAATCCATGACTGGGTTGACGCGCCGGGCACGGTCGTGTCGTGGAGCCCGTCGCCGGCATGCCTGAAGAAGGTCCAGGACGCGCCCGTGAGCGACGTGCCTGCGAGCTACCAGCAGGGCCAGCACATCCGCAGCTACCGCAATCACACGGCCAATGGGCTGGAGATGGCGCGGCTGCTGATCCCGGCATGGAACATGCCCGGCAAGTGTGACGTCCGGGCGATGACCTTCGTCATCAATGCCTACCTGCGCCGGCACGACACCTATCACAGCTGGTTCGAGTTTGACGACGCCGACCAGATCGTCCGCCACACCCTCGGGAACCCGAACGACATCCAGTTCGTGGCCAGCAAGCACGGCGAGATGAACTCGGCGCAGTGGAAGAAGCACGTCCTCGACACCCCGAGCCCGCTGGAGTGGGACTGCTTCCGCTTCGGTGTCATCCAGCGCGCCGATCACTTCACGTTCTACGTCAGCGTCGACCACCTGCACGCCGACGCGATGCTGATGATGGCGCTGTTCGTCGAGATGCACATGAACTACGAGGCCCTGGCCGGCGGTGGCGCACCGCTGCGTCTGCCGGATGCGGGCAGCTACGCCGACTACTGCGTGCGCCAGCGCAGCTACACCGAGCAGCTGACCATGGATTCGCCGGACGTTCGCGGCTGGCTGGACTTCCTGGACAGCAATGGCGGAACCCTGCCGACGTTCCCGTTGCCGCTGGGTGATCCGTCCGTGCACTGCAGCGGTGACCTGCTGACCGTTCAGCTGATGGACGATCACGAGTCGGACCGCTTCGAGTCGGCCTGCACCGCGGCGGGTGTCCGCTTCATCGGTGGCGTCTTCGCTGCCGCTGCCATCGCCCACCGCCAGCTGACCGGTGCCGACGACTACCACGTCATCACGCCGACCACCACCCGCAGCACTCCGGCGGAGTTCATGACCACCGGTTGGTTCACCGGCGTCGTTCCGCTGTCGGTACCCGTCGCCGCGCGCAATTTCGCCGAGGTGGCCCGCGCCGCCCAGGAGTCGTTCGACTCGGGGATGCCGCTGGCAAACGTGCCCATCGAGCGGGTGTACGAGCTTGCCGAGTCGGAGTCCACCCCACGTATCCACCCGGCCGGACCGGGTGTGCCGATGCTGTCCTACCTCGACGTGGGCCTGCCGCCGCTGAACCCGGTCATCATGTCTCAGTGGTATGCGCAGAGCGGGCACATCTACACCGATCTGGGCGCGGCGAATCAGGTCGGCATGTGGGTGAACCGGCGCACCGAAGGCACGATCATCACCGTCGCCTACCCGGACAACCCGATCGCTCGCGAGTCTGTTGCCGAGTTCGTCGAACTCATGAAGTGCATTTATCTTCGGGTGGCCGACGGCCGCTCCGAACTCGTGTCGTCGTCTCGCTTGCCCGTCGCAACGGTCTGATGCCGGTGGGCGACGACCGCCGGCCCGCACCCGACAATGTGGTGCCCTACGCCGACCAGGCGCTGCTGTTGGCGCTGCGCGGGGCCGGTCAAGAGGCCGTCATGCAGGTCCTATGGATCTACGAGCATCCGATCGACCTCGACGGTGTTCGGCGTTTCCATCAGAACTACGGCCAGGGGCTCATCGGCCGGCTGATCGAGCGCTCGCCGCTGCCGTTCGGCCGCCACCGGTGGGTCTCGGTTCCCGGACCGCAGGCTGAGCTGGACATTGCCGAGCATCCGCGCCCCCGTGAGGAGCTGTACGACTGGGCGCACGAGCAGGTGGAGCTGCCTCTCGATCCGGAATTCGGTCCGTCCTGGCGGCTGGGTGTCCAGTCGTTCACCGACGGAACCAGCGCCGTGAGCCTGGTCGATTCGCACACCGTGATCGACGGTGGCGGTGCGGTCGTCACGGTCGCTGATGCCGTTCTGGGCATCCGCAAAGACCTGGGTTATCCGCCCCGCAATTCCCGCACCCGCATGCGTGCCCTTCGTGAAGACGTCCGACAACTGGGTAAGGATCTGCCCGAGATCGGCCGAACGCTGCGCAAAGCGGCCAACGTGGCCACCCGTCGCAAAGCCGAGCTGACCCGCCCCAGCGTGCCGGTGCCGACGTCCGTCGGTGGCAGCGATGACGTCGTCAAGACGGCGTTCAGCACGGCGCTCATCGACATCGGCGACTGGGATAGCCGGGCGGAGAGGCTCGGTGGTAATCATTTTTCGCTGGTCGCCGGATTCGCCGGCAAGCTGGCCGAAATTCTGGGCCGCACGCGTGCGACCGACGGCGCCGTGACGCTGATGATTCCGGTCAGCGAGCGTGCTGACGCCGACGACACCGGCGGCAATGTCGTGACGATCGCCAAAGTGACGTTCGACCCCGGTCCGGTGGCGAAGGATCTTTCCGGAGCGCGTACGGCGATCAAGCAGGGTCTGGCGACCGCGCGGGAGAAGCCCGACGAGATGGTCGAGCTGCTACCGCTCATCCCGTTCCTGCCCAAACGCGCGATGGCCCGGATGGCCGATATGGCCTTCAGCTTCACCGACGACGTACCGGTGAATTGCTCGAATCTGGGGGACGTGCCCGACATTTTGCTCAGCGTCGACGGCACCGTGGCCGAACGGTTCTACTTCCGCGGTATCGACCGCAATCTGACCCGCGGTGTCCTGGAGCGACGGCACGGGCTGATGACGGTGGCCTCGATGCGCCTGGGCGGTAAAGTCATCCTGCCGGTCATGAGTTATCTACCGGGCGCGGACAACTCGCGCGCGCGGCTACGCGAGGTGATCGCCCAGACTCTGGCAGAGTTCCAGCTGTCCAACGTCATCGAGTGAGGGTTTGAGCAGTGACCACTGAATCGCAGGAACACCGGCTTGAGTTCTTCGACCAGACGGCGTTCGAGATGATGCGGGCCACCGGGCGTGGCCAGCTCATGCAATGCGTCTGGGTCTACGAGCATCCCGTCGATTTTGAGGGACTTCGCCGTTTTCACCGCAACTTCGCCCAATCGCACGGCGGACGGCACATCGAGCGTTCACCGCTGCCGTTCGGCCGGCCGCGCTGGGTCAAGCCCGGTCATGCTCCGTCGGAGATCCAGATCAACGAGACGGCCCGTCCGCGCGCCGAGCTCATGGATTGGGCAGACGAGCTCGCCAGTCTGCCGATCGACCCCGAGCACGGCCCGACGTGGTATCTCGTCGTGCAACCGCTCACCGACGGTTCCACCGCGATCAGCATGGTGGGCTCGCATGTCATCGGGGACGGGATCGGGGCCGGGCTAGCGGTCTTCGAAGCGGTCACCGATACCGTCCGTGACGCGGGATATGACCGGCCGGGCTCGCGGACCCGTCGCCAGGCGTTGGCCGCCGACGCGCGCCAGGTCGTGCGTGACCTGCCGGTGACGCGCAAGGCGCTGGTCAACGGCGCAAAACTGGTGTGGGGGAAGCGGCGAGAGCTCGCCCAATCCAGAAAGACGCGCGCCGGCCAGCCGATCGAGGAGTTCGTCTCGGTACCTTCGGCGGCGGTCATCGTCGATATCGCGGAGTGGGATGCGCGCGCGGAAAGCCTTGGCGGGAACGGTTATTCCCTGCTGGTGGGGTTCACCGCGCAGGTGGCCAAGCACATGGGCCGGTGCCGTCGCTCCGACGGAGCGGTGACGCTGGTGATCGCGATCAACCTCCGGGAGAGCCTGGAAGACGACCGTGCCCTTGCCATGGCCTTCGCCAATGCCACCGTCGACCCGGAGAAGGTGACCGTCGATCTGACCGAGGCCCGCACCGTCGTCCGCGAGGCGCGGCAGATGGCCAAGGAACAGACCGACCCCACCATGGAACTGCTACCGCTGATGCCGTGGTTACCCAAGGCCGCGGTCAAAGCGGTGGCCGAGCTGCTGTTCTCCTACTCCGAGGATCTGCCGGTGTCCTGCTCGAACCTCGGTGATCTGCCGCCGCAGATCGCCCAGGTCGACGGCACCACTGCCGAGTTGGTGATTCTGCGTGCGTTGGACCAGAACGTGACGATGCGGGAGATCGAGCGGTCGCGCGGTCAGCTCGTCGTGGTGTCCGCGCGGGTAAACGGGAAGGTCTCGATCTCGATCGAGGCCTACGAGATCGGCGCGGAGAACACCAAGCAGCAGCTGCGCGAGCTGGCCGAGACGACGCTCACCGAGTTCGGGCTCACCGGCGTCATCGTCTGACTCGGGTCACAGGCTGTGCAGGCCAACCCCGATCAGGATGATCCCGACCACCGCGACAAACGCACCGGCGTGCTTGCGGGTGCGGGTGCGGATCCATTCGTTGAAGCGCTGTACCCAGATCCGGGTCTTGCCGGGTACCACCATGAAACTCAGTAGCGGGATCACCGCAGCCCAGCTGGCCAGCAGCAGGAAGGTGACCAACGCCGACGCCTGCTCGATGGGCGGGGCCTTAGAGGCGATGATCAGCGCCAGCAGCGCCATGTAGTCGACGCTCGGCATCGCCAGCGCCGCGCCGATCGAACCCGAGAACCACGACGACTCGCCCTTGGCGAAGCCGCGCACCTTGGTCGACAGCCGGCTGAACCGGCTCGGCGGCGCGGCATCCTGCACTACGACGGGGGTATCGGCGGCACCGGCCGGCACCTCGACCATCTCCTTGCGCGCGAACTGCTTCAACGGAATGTTGGACGCCAACAGGCCGCCCAGCAATACGGCGACGGCACCGATGCCGATCTGGATGAGCGCCGGGTTGAAGTTGGCCTTGCTCAGGAAGCTGTGGTGGAAGATGAACAGCACCGCGAAGCCCACGCTGAGGCTCACCGTCAGGCCGGTGCAGAGGAAGACGAACAGATGCCGCGCCGGCCGGGGACGGGTCAGCAGTAGGGCGATCAACCCGATACGTGCGGGCTCGATGCTCACCGCGAGGCCCAGTAGCACCACGGTTGTCCACACAGCGCGAAACTCTACCTTGCCGGGCCTGAGCAGCGTTGACATCAGCCGGGGCGGCGGTTGCGGCCGGCCGCTTCGAGAAGGTCGGCCGCGGCGGTCACGCTGCTTGACGCCGGGCTCATCCGGGTGGCGAGCAAACGGGACTGTTCGACTATTTGCCGAGACAGCACGGCGCGTAGATCGGCCAGCAGCGAATACCGTGTAGAAGCTGAGAAACGTCGGGATGTGCCGATACCGAGCCGTTCTATCTGTTTGCCCCACAATGGTTGCTCCGCAGCGACCCATAGCACCAGAGTGGGCACTCCGGCCCGGATCCCGGCCGCGGTGGTGCCCGCGCCGCCGTGGTGCACCACGGCTCGGCAGGACGGGAACACGGCGGCGTGGTTGACCGAGCCCACGACCTTGACGTGCTCGGCGGTGGCAGTGTCGTCGAAATCCGAGAAGCCCGCGCAGATCAAGGCGCGCTCGCCGAGCTCCGCGCAGACGTCGCTGACCAGCCGAACCGTCTCGGCGGGGGAGTCGATCGGCATACTGCCGAAGCCGAAGTAGATGGGTGGCGTTCCGTTGGCGATCCACGATGTCACTTCGGTGTCGACCTCGGTGGGAAGCTGCAGTGTCAGTGATCCGATCAGCGGGCGTCGCTCACCCCATTCCCGGGCCAGCCCGGGGAAGAACACCTTGTCGTAGGCCTGGATCTCGAGTGCGCCCGCGGCCACGATGCGCGCCACCGGCCGGGTGGTCGCCACGGGCAGGCCCAGGTCGCGGCGCTGGGCGGATTCCGCCGGTTTCAGCAGCCGCCAGTGCAGCCATTCACCCATCGAATATGCCGCGCTGGCCACGGATAGCGGCAGCTTGACCGGCAGTACCTGGGTGTTGGCCCGCACCGGGAAGTAGTGCACCTCGGCCAGCGGGATGCCGCGAAACTCGGCCACGTTGGCCGCGATCTCCTGATACGCCGTGCCCGTCACCATCAGGTCGGCGCCGTCGGCCAGCGACAGCAGCGTGTCGCTCATCTCGGACCAGCCGCGAGTCGCCGCCGCCCTGGCTTTGCGCACGGCAGTCAGCGGGTTGCCTAGCCGGACCCAGTCCGCCGGAGCGGCCGCCGTGAGCGCATCGGGGCGCTCGAAGACGTCGCCCTGCAGTTGTTTCTGGGAGTCGGGACCGTAGCCGACGAGGGCCGCAACGCCCGCGGACTCGGCGAAACCGACGAGGTTGGGTGGTACGGCCATCCGCACGTCGTGCCCGCGACGCTGCAGCTCAAGTGCTACTGCCGCACAGGGTTCGACGTCACCGCGTGTCCCGTGGATGCTCACCGCGAATTTCATCGATGCCCATTATCGGGGACCCGCCCGAGGGTGTCCGCGGTCAGCTCGACGCTCGGGTGAACTTGGTCTTGATGCGCCACGCACGCGCAGGCGAAGAACCAGACCAGCTTGCCGCCTTCGAGCTCCTGAAGCGTTGGCGCAATACCAGCACCACGCCGGCCCTGCAGGGCGATGTTCAGTGATATGCGCACCAAGACCCATGCAGTCATCGCCTAACGCCCGAATAACGTCAGCAAATACTACAGTGGCGGATCGTTGAGTCGAGGTTTCAATTCTGAGAGGTTTCCAGGAATTCGAGTCGTGGCGACGGTATCAATTGTCGTCAGCGTAAATGTCGGCCGAATCGATGTATTGCCGGAGTTCTTCGCGACTCATCAATCGGAAGTGGACCTGCAAGTCCGGATAACTGAGCCCGGATCGCGTGGCCACCAGGCGCAGCTCCTCGGCATTGGGGTGGACGCGTTCCTTGACCCGCCGGTAATACGTGCTGCTTGAGGTACCTTCAGGCGTCGTGGACGCCCTTGGCTTCGATGTCCCCGTCCAGGAGGTGGCCGAGCGAGGTCTTGAGCTGACCTCCGTTTTTATCCGTCCTGGGCACCGGCAAAGAATAACCCGGAACTCCCGGTAATAGGTACTCGGAACGCAATTCAGGGAATTCATAGGTCAATTGACAGCGTCGTCACAATTTCGGGATTGGTCTCCCATTTTTGGGACACAACCGCTACCGTAACGGCCATGGTTGCTCCTGTGACCTACCCGTCTAGCAATGTGCGGGTAGTTGACGATCGGACTCTCGGCCGGCCTCGACCAGAGGATTTGGTCCGACTCTCGGCTCCGCTGTCCCACGAACTGACCGATGAACTCGACGGTGCTGTTGAGTTCGCCGGTCTCGGTGTCGAGGAAGTTCTTCTGGCCGCTCTGGGCCGGGCGATCGCCCGGACCATCGGCGTCGGTTTCGCGACGATCAGTGGTTTGACCACGGTCCGCCCGGTCCGGCTGTGCTGTGCTGAAGAACGACACATGGATGCCAACGCGCTGTTGGCTGATGTCCGCGAGGCGTTGACGCCAGCCAGGCAGCTCAGCAATGCGCCGGCCGACGTCGTGTTCTCGTTTCTCGGGCTGCCGCCGGATCCGGCACTCGGACCGCTTCAGCTCACCGACGGTCCGGCCCTGGGGGTGCTCGCCTACCGCGGCGACGGGGAATTGCAGATGGACTGGTGGTTCGACGGCTGGCGGCTCGACCACTGCACCATCGAAGAACTGACGATCCAGTTCCGGCTCGGTCTGATCGGTCTGACCTCCGAGGCCATCCCGGCCTGAGCCGGCGGCTAGAATTCTCCCAACGGCGTCGATCCGGCTATCACCGGGGAGCCTTCGGAAGAACAGCCCACTTCGCGGGCCGAGTAGAACCGAACGGGCAGGCCCGTCATAGCCGATACAAGAGCGACGCGCGGATGACGCGCGTAAGCGGGGTGGTACCGCGGCGCTCGCGCACCAGCGCGTCGTCGTCCCCGTGCCCAGGCAGCTGGCACAGGAGACGAACGCGCACGTGACCGAGAATGGCTATCCGAAGCCGGCCGGTGGCTCACCCAGTTTTCCCGCCCTCGAACTCGAGGTGCTCGACTATTGGGCGACCGACGATACCTTCCGGGCGAGTATCTCCCGCCGCGACGGCGCGAAAGAATACGTGTTCTACGACGGTCCGCCGTTTGCCAACGGCCTGCCGCACTACGGCCACCTGCTGACGGGCTATGTCAAGGACATCGTGCCGCGCTATCGCACGATGCGCGGCTACAAGGTCGAGCGCCGGTTCGGCTGGGACACCCACGGGCTGCCGGCCGAACTCGAGGTGCAGCGTCAGCTCGGTATCACCGACAAGGCCGAGATCGAAGCGATGGGCATCGAGACGTTCAACGATGCCTGCCGCGAATCGGTGCTCAAGTACACCAGCGAGTGGCGCGACTACGTGACCCGTCAGGCCCGCTGGGTCGATTTCGACAACGACTACAAGACACTCGACCTGTCGTTCATGGAGTCGGTCATCTGGGCGTTCAAACAGTTGTGGGACAAGGGCCTTGCCTATCAAGGCGTCCGGGTGCTGCCGTACTGCTGGAATGACGAGACCCCGCTGTCCAACCACGAGCTGCGGATGGACGATGACGTCTACCAGAGCCGGCAGGACCCGGCCATCACCGTCGGGTTCCGGGTCAACGAGCCCGGATCCGATCTGGACGGCGCGTACCTGCTGATCTGGACCACCACGCCGTGGACGCTGCCGTCCAACCAGGCGGTGGCGGTCAACCCCGAGGTCGACTACGTCGTCATCCGGGTCGATGACCGCCGCCTCGTGCTGGCGCAGGCGCGGCTGGGCGCCTATGCGCGCGAGTTCGGGGAGGAGCCCGAGGTGCTCGCCACCGTCACCGGTGCACAGCTGCTCGGCCTGCATTACCTGCCGCCGTTCCCCTATTTCGGTGACTCTTCCAACGCTTTTCAGGTGCTGCGTGGCGATTTCGTCACCACCGAGGACGGCACTGGTGTGGTGCACATGGCGCCCGCCTATGGTGAGGACGATAAGGCGACCACCGACACCGTCGGGATCGTGCCGGTCACCCCGGTGGACTCCAAGGGTCGCTTCGACGTCACGGTGCCGGACTATCAGGGCCAGCACGTGTTCGACGCCAACCCGCAGATCATCCGGGATCTGAAGAACGGCACCGGATCGGCCGCGGTGAACGCCCCGGTGCTGATTCGGCACGAAACGTACGAGCACTCCTATCCGCACTGCTGGCGCTGCCGCAATCCGCTGATCTACCGCGCGGTGTCGTCATGGTTTGTCAAGGTCACCGAGTTCCGGGACCGGATGGTCGAACTCAACCAGCAGATCACCTGGTATCCCGAACACGTCAAAGACGGCCAGTTCGGCAAGTGGCTATCGGGCGCGCGGGACTGGTCGATCTCGCGAAATCGCTACTGGGGAACCCCCATTCCGGTGTGGGTATCCGACGATCCGGCGCACCCGCGGATCGACGTCTACGGCAGCCTCGACGAGCTGGAGCGCGACTTCGGCGTGCGTCCGGACAACCTGCACCGGCCCTATATCGATGAGCTGATCCGGCCCAATCCCGATGACCCATCCGGTAATTCGACGATGCGCCGTATCGACGACGTTTTCGACGTGTGGTTCGACTCCGGGTCGATGCCATACGCTCAGGTGCACTACCCGTTCGAGAACCAGGATTGGTTCCAGACCCACTTCCCGGGTGACTTCATCGTGGAGTACATCGGCCAGACGCGCGGCTGGTTCTACACGCTGCATGTGCTGTCGAGCGCGCTCTTTGATAAGCCGGCGTTCAAAACCTGTGTGTCACACGGGATCGTCCTGGGCAACGACGGCGCCAAGATGAGCAAGTCGCTGCGCAACTATCCCGATGTCAACGAGGTGTTCGACCGCGACGGCTCCGATGCCATGCGGTGGTTCCTGATGGCCTCGCCGATCCTGCGCGGCGGCAATCTGGTGGTCACCGAACAGGGTATCCGTGAAGGTGTCCGGCAGGTGCTGCTACCGCTGTGGAACGCCTACAGTTTCCTGACCTTGTACGCGCCGAAAATCGGTACCTGGCGCGTGGATTCGACCCATGTGCTGGACCGCTACATCCTGGCCAAGCTCGCTGAGCTGCATGACGGGCTGACCGGTGCGATGGATGTCTGCGATATCTCCGGTGCCTGCGAGCAGCTGCGCCAGTTCACCGAGGCGCTCACGAACTGGTATGTGCGCCGGTCGCGTTCGCGGTTCTGGGATGAGGATCGTGATGCCATCGACACCCTGCACACCGTGCTCGAGGTGACCACTCGGCTGGCGGCTCCGCTGCTGCCGATGTCCACCGAGGTGATCTGGCGTGGCCTGACCGGTGAGCGTTCGGTGCATCTGACCGACTGGCCGCAGGCTGGTGTCGTCCCCGCGGACCCCGCGCTGGTGGCGGCCATGGACCAGGTGAGAGACGTGTGCTCGACGGCGTCCTCGCTTCGTAAGGCCAACAGGTTGCGGGTGCGGTTGCCGCTGCCGAAACTGACTGTCGCGGTTGATAATCCGTCGGCGCTCGCACCGTTCGCGGACCTGATCGCCGATGAGCTCAATGTCAAGGCCGTCGAGCTCACCGACGACATCCCGGCCTACGGCCGCTTCGAGCTCGCGGTCAACGCCCGAGCTGCAGGACCGCGTATCGGCAAGGACGTGCAGGCCGCCATCAAGGCGGTCAAAGCCGGCGACTATGTGCTGGGGGCTGACGGCACGCTCACCGCGGGCCCGGCGGTGCTGTTGCCAGAGGAGTTCACGGCCAAACTGGTCGCGGCCGATCCCGAGTGGACCGCCGCGCTCCCCGAGGGCACCGGGCTGGTAGTGCTGGACGGCACGCTCACGCCCGAGTTGGAGGCCGAGGGCTGGGCGCGGGACATGATTCGGGAATTCCAAGAGGTCCGACGCAGGCTTGGATTGGATATCGGGGACCGAATTGAGCTGGAACTGACCATTCGGGAATTCGAAGAAGGTTGGCGCGATGAGCTGAGAAGCTTTATGGCACAGGAACTCCTGGCCCACAGCTTCACGATCGTGCCAAATCCGGCTTTACGGGTGGGCACGCCAGAAGATTCAGGCCTAGATATGGTCGGCGGAAGGCTGAGCACTCAACCTGACGAGGATGGGTGGATGATCGGCTCGGTCGGTCGAGGCTACAAGTACCGGCTCAGGAGAGTCGCCACAGCGGATTGAGACTTTGGCGGCAGATCGGCTCAGTGACGAGTGGCCAGTTATGCACGCATACAAGGCAAATATCGTGTGATAAGTGGCCACTCGGCGGGCAATAGGATCGAGGCATGGAGCGCTGGGTCCTGCACTTCGACATGGATGCGTTCTTCGCATCCGTCGAGCAGCTGACCCGCCCGACGCTGCGCGGCCGGCCGGTGCTGGTCGGCGGGCTCGGCGGCCGCGGTGTGGTGGCCGGGGCCAGTTACGAGGCCCGGGTGTTCGGCGCGCGCTCGGCGATGCCGATGCATCAGGCCCGCCGCATGGTCGGAGCGCCCGCGGTGGTGCTGCCCCCCCGCGGAGTGGTCTACGGCGTCGCGAGCCGTCGCGTGCTGGACACCGTGCGGGCGATGGTGCCCGTACTGGAGCAACTGTCCTTCGACGAGGCCTTCGGGGAACCGGCCGAACTGGTCGGGGCCAGTGCCGCGGACGTCGAGGAATTCGCCGCTCTGCTGCGCAGGCGGGTGCGCGAAGAGACCGGCCTGGTCGCCTCGGTCGGTGCCGGATCGGGCAAGCAGATCGCCAAGATCGCCTCGGAACTGGCCAAACCCGACGGGCTGCGAGTGGTCCGCCGCGATGAGGAACGGCCCCTGCTCGATGGCCTTCCGGTGCGCCGGTTGTGGGGGATCGGCCCAGTGGCCGGGGAGAAACTGCACCGGCTCGGCATTGAAACCATCGGTCAGCTGGCCGCCCTGTCCGATACCGAAGCTGCCAGCATCCTGGGCGGCGCCGTCGGCGTCGCACTGCATCGCCTCGCTCGCGGTGTCGACGACCGGCCGGTCGCCGAACGTGCCGAGGCCAAGCAGATCAGCGCCGAGTCGACATTCCCCGCCGACCTGACCACCATCGAGCAGCTGCGTGATGCCATCGGCCCGATCGCCGAGCACGCCCACCGGCGTTTGGAGCGTGACGGCCGCGGGGCCCGCACGGTGACTGTCAAACTCAAGCGGTCGGATATGACCACGCTCACCCGCTCGGCGACGCTGCCGTATGCCTCCGGAGATGCCGGCACGCTCAGTGCCACCGCACACCGACTGCTGCTCGACCCGCGCGAGGTCGGCCCCATTCGCCTTCTCGGCGTTGGCTTTTCGGGCCTATCCGATGTCCGCCAAGAGTCGCTGTTCCCCGACCTCGAACAATTCGATGCGGCTGCTGCTGACACGGTGGACACCCATGTGCCGGTGCCGGAGTCCGTGCTCGACGCCGCCGGCTGGCGTATCGGCGACGATGTCAGCCATGCCGGCTTCGGCCACGGCTGGGTGCAGGGTGCCGGCCACGGTGTGGTCAGCGTGCGGTTCGAGACCCGCGGCAGTGGCCCCGGCGTGATGCGGACCTTCCCGGCCGGAGAGCCCGAGCTGCTCAAAGCCAACCCGGTGGACAGCCTGGACTGGGCTGACTATCTCGCGGAGCTGGAGGCCCGGTCAGCCCCACCGGGTGATGACCGCTCAGCCCCACCGGGTGATGACATCGAGCACGGGTAGCCCCAGGCTGAGCGCCACCGTCAGCAGCGTGCGAGCCTGAGAGCTGCGCAGCTGCGGCACCATCACCGCGCCGGCGTCGACCAGGTCGTGGCCCGGTCCGTACCGCGCCTCGGTACGGCCATGCGGCACCCGGGTGGTCACCGCGACCGCCAGCCCCCGTGCGCACGCCCGCCGCACGGCGTCGACCACTGGGGTGCCGGCATTGCCCGCTCCCATCGCCTCGATGATCAGCCCGCGAGCACCGGCGAGGGCGAACGCGTCGATCGCGGTCCCGTCGGCGCCGGGGTAGGCCGCCGCGATGTCCACCCGCCCAACCTCTTTCACCGCTCCCAGATACGCACGTTCCTTGCCGCCGGTCACCGAAAAGCAGCCGTCACTGACCAACCCCACCGGCGGGCGACCACCGAACAAGCCCGGCCCACCCACCTTGGTGGTGCCCAGCGCGGGCAGCACGACCCCGGCGAAGCAGATCAGCACACCGAGATCGCGCGCCAGCGGGCTGGCTGCTACCGCGAGGGCGTCGCGCAGATTGCCTGGGCCGTCGGCGTCGGGGGCGTCGGCAGACAACGCCGCGCCGGTCACCACCACGGGGGCTGCGCCGCCGTAGGTGAGCTCCAGCCACAGCGCCGTCTCTTCCATCGTGTCGGTGCCGTGCGTGACGACCACCCCGTCGGCGTACCGGGCGGCCTCGGTGACGGCGGCGCCGATGCGCAGCCACTCGGCGGGTGTCAATTGCGAGCTGTCCACGGCGAACAGGTCGATCACGCGCGCATCCAGGCCCGATACCAGCTCTGCGCCGCCGTGCACGGGCCGCAGCACGCCGTCGTGGTCGGCGCTGGTGGAGATGGTCCCGCCCGTGGTGACGACGACAAGTCGCGGCATGCCCAACAGACTAGGGAATGATGGGGGAGTGACCGACGACGAATCCACGCCTGACACCGAGACGCGGCTGCGGCTGCGGTTGCTGTTGTCGGTGGCAGGCGTGGTGCTGGCCCTCGACGTCATCACCAAGGTGCTGGCGGTGCGGTGGCTGACCCCGGGACAACCGGTGTCGATCATCGGCGACACCGTCACCTGGACTTTGGTGCGCAACTCCGGGGCGGCGTTCTCCATGGCCACCGGCTACACCTGGGTGCTGACGCTGGTGGCCACCGGTGTGGTGGTGGGCATCATCTGGATGGGCCGGCGGCTGGTGTCGCCCTGGTGGGCACTGGGCCTGGGCATGATCCTGGGCGGTGCGCTGGGCAACCTGGTCGACCGGTTCTTCCGCTCGCCAGGCCCACTGCGCGGTCACGTCGTCGACTTCCTGTCCATCGGCTGGTGGCCAGTGTTCAACGTGGCCGACCCCGCGGTGGTCGGCGGGGCGATCCTGCTGGTCGCCCTCTCGCTGTTCGGCTACGACTTCGACACCACCGGCCGGCGCACGAGCGAGCCGGCCACAGCCGATGACACAGCGGCGGACGACAAGGCCGAGACCGCCTGATGGCCGAACGCTCGATGCCGGTTCCCGAGGGTCTGGCCGGTATGCGGGTCGACGCCGGTCTGGCCCGGTTGCTGGGGCTGTCCCGCACGGTGGCCGCGGCGATCGCCGAGGACGGCGGCGTTGAGCTCGACGGGGTGCGGGCGGGCAAATCGGATCGCCTCGAGGCCGGCGCGTGGCTGCATGTCCACATCCCCGAGGAAGCCCCGCCGCCGGAGAACACGCCCGTCGAGATCGAGGGCATGACAATCCTGTACTCCGACGCCGATATCGTCGCCGTCGACAAACCCCCGGGCGTAGCCGCGCACGCGACCGTCGGCTGGTATGGCCCCACCGTGCTCGGCGGGCTGGCCGCGGCGGGATTCCGGATCAGTACCTCCGGGATCCACGAACGCCAGGGCATCGTGCACCGGCTCGACGCCGGCACCTCCGGGGTCATGGTGGTGGCGCTGTCCGAGCGGGCCTACACCGTGCTCAAGCGCGCGTTCAAACAGCGCACTGTCGATAAGCGTTATCACGCTGTGGTGCAAGGACATCCGGATCCGTCCAGCGGCACCATCGACGCACCGATCGGCCGGCACCGCGGCAACGACTGGAAATTTGCTGTCACCGAAGCCGGGCGGCATAGCATCACCCACTACGACACACTCGAAATGTTCCGGGCGGCAAGCCTTCTCGACATCCACCTGGAAACCGGCCGTACCCATCAGATCCGGGTGCATTTCGCCGCGCTGCACCATCCCTGTGTCGGTGATCCGACCTACGGTGGCGATCCGGTGCTGGCCAAGCGGCTCGGCCTGGAACGGCAGTGGCTGCACGCCCGGTCACTGGCGTTCGCCCACCCGGCCGACGGCAGGCATTTCGAGGTCGCCAGCCCGTATCCTGCCGATCTGCAGCTCGCGCTGGACCAGCTGCGCGTCGAATCGTGACGGGCGCCGTCAAGGACACCAAGTCCGGCGGGCTGCTCTACGGGATCGGGGCGTACGGATCCTGGGGGTTGTTCCCGGCGTTCTTCCCCTTACTGAAACCCGCTGGGCCTCTAGAGGTTCTGGCCCACCGCATCGTCTGGACGCTGATATTGATGGCCGGTGTGGTGGTGGCCATGCGCACGCTGTCCGATCTACGAGCGATCACCGGTCGCACCTGGCTGCTGCTGACGGGCGCGTCGGCACTGGTATCGGCGAACTGGCTGATCTTCATCTATGCCGTCAACAACGGACACGTGATCGACGGTGCCCTCGGCTACTTCATCAACCCGTTGATCAGCGTGCTGCTCGGGGTGCTGATCTTCCGAGAGCGGCTCAACCGGGCTCAGATCGTGGCGGTGCTGATCGCGCTGGCTGCGGTGCTGCTGCTGGCCTTTGAGGTGGGCGGACCGCCGTTCATCGCGCTCGGTCTCGCCTTCACCTTTGGCCTCTACGGCGTGGTGAAGAAGGTGGTGCCCGTCGACCCGCGGGTCAGCGTCGGCCTGGAGGCGGCGATCGCGGCGCCGTGCGCCATCGCCTACATCGTCGTGCTGCAGGCGAGCGGGCATGGGCAGTTCACCAACAACGGCGCGGGCCACATCGCGTTGATGATGCTCTCGGGTCCGATTACCGCGATCCCGCTGCTGTTCTTCGCCGCCGCCGCCCACCGCCTGCCGTTGGTCACCCTCGGGCTGCTCATGTATCTGAATCCGGCCATGCAGATGACCTGGGGAGTGGTGGTGGCGCACGAGCCGATGCCACCGGCGCGCTGGGCGGGTTTCGCGCTGATCTGGCTGGCGCTCTTGGTGTTCAGCGGTGATGCGCTGCGCCGCACCCGTCAGTCGGCGGCGATACCGAGCTGACGGCGCAGGGCCCCGTACTCGGAGTGCAGCTGGACCCGGAGCCGGTCCACGGCAGCGCGTTTGGTGGCCCGGAGGGTGGTCGCGTCGGCGAGTGCGCCGAGCACGCGGTCGACGACGGCGGCGCCGGTCACCTGATCAGTGCGGATCAGTGCGCCCTCGTCGTCGATGGACAGCGCGAAATCGCGGCACTTCGGTTGGTACTCAAGCGAAACCACCGGCGTATCGGACAGCGCCGCCAAGATCCCGGCGTGCAGCCGGCAGACGATCGCCGCCGAGCAGCGGCCGAATTCCGCCGTGGCTGCCTCAGCGTTGGCGGGCAGCAGGATGTCGGCACGGACATCTCGCAACGCCACTTCGACCCATTTACGGTCGCTCGGATTCATCAGAATCCCGACGAACCGGTGGCCGCGGCCCGCCAGCTCGCGCACCGCGACGGCGACCTGCTCGGCGACCCCGGCCGGATCATGTCCCCAGAGGTCGTCGCCGTAGCCGAGGTTCACCCCGATCAGTCCGTCGGAGACCGGCACTTCGGGTCGCGGCAGGATCAGCGCCGGATCACCGGTGACCTGGGCGGAGATACCGATGCTGTCGAGCAGTTCGACGCTTCGGGGTCCACGCACCGAGACCGAGTCGAAACCGGCGAGGATGGGTTTCCACTTGGTGAGCTCGCTCCCGCCCGACCCGCTGCCGCGTCCGGTGTAGCCGGGGTCCTGGACACCGACGCCGATCGCGTACTTTCCGTTGTTCTTCGTAACCGCCAGCCCGATCCTGGCCAGCATGCGGAAATAACGCACTCCGATCAGGGTCCCGCCGCCCATCACCAGCGTGCTCGGCCGGCGTAGCCGCTCCAGTGCCGCGGCGGGCGGGAACACGAATTCATGGGCCTGTCGGGGGACGTTGGTGAACACGACCCCGGGTAGCTGCGATTTGACGGCGTCGTAGATCGCGTCGTCGCCGAGATTGGCCTTCTCGTGGAAGCCCAGATAGGCGACCGCCGCGTCTTGGCTCACGCGAACCGACCCTATACTCATCCGATGCCGAGCACCGCGGTCACCACCGGTGGCCGGCGTGGCTTCTTCATCACGTTCACGGTGCTGCTGGCGGTGTGGGCCGCCGTACTGCTGACGATCGCGCTGACCCTGATCCCCGACGGCTACTGGTATTCGTACTTCGTCATCGACTACAGGACCGGTTTCATCCGGCGCGGACTGGCCGGCGAGATCCTTGGCCTGTTCGGCCGGCAGCACTACTTCGGTGGGCTCATCGTGTTGCGCTGGGTTCCGACCGTGGTCTTCGCTCTGGGCCTCGCCGCGGTGGCCTGGTCGGTTGCGGTCAGGTCGGGCCGCTCGCAGCGACGCGGGCTGTTGGCCCTGCTGATTCCCGTGCTGCCGTTCGGTTTTGCGTTCGCCCTGTTCTCGGCGCGCACCGACCTGCTGGGAGGTGCTGCGCTGATCGGTTTCGCGCTCGCGCTGACCCGAGTCACGACCACCCGCGCGACCGTGATCTCCAGTGCGATCTACGGTCTGGTACTGGCGGTGCTCTCACTGATCCACGAGGCCAGCCCGTTCCTGTTCGGTCTCGGTTCGCTGGCGGCGTTGACAGTGCTTGCGGACCGGCTGGATACCAAGGCGTTTCGGGCCAGCGTTGTGCTGGCGCTCGGACCCGCCCTCCTGGTCGCCGCGGCCCTGGCTGCCTTCGGCAGACGGAAGGTGTCACCCCAGCTGTGCCACGTGGTCCAGCACGGGATGATGAACCATCCGTTGGCGGGCAAACCCACGGTCGGCCAGCTGCTGAGCGGTTTCCACTACTACGTCGACTATCACGACTGGTTCTGCCGGGCCTTCCTGCCGCTATTCGACATGACCTTCACCGAAGGCGTGCGGTTCGTCGCCAGTATCGGTGTCATCGCGCTGGCCGGTTCGACCGTCTACGGGGTCGTGACACTGGTGATCAGCATGCTGGCGATTGGCCACGTGTCGGGTGTTCCGGTGCGGCGATTCGTCACGATCCTGCGCGCACGGCCGCTGGCGATGCTGATCGGCGCGGTGATGATCCTGCCGGTGTTCGGCACCGGCGTGGACTGGGTCCGCTGGTGGGTCATCATTGCCTTCGATCTCGGCCTGGTGTTCCTGTTGTACACCCGCGATCAGCCCGAGGTGGACGAGCCGCCCGCCCGGCGCACCCTGATCGTGTTCGCCGTCGGCGCCATCTTGCTGGCGGTGATCCCGATCGGCATCATTCCCGGCTTCGGTGCGCCGGTACCCATCTGAGCCAACGAGAACGCAGATCGAGGAGCGTATGACCGACAATTCTCAGCGCAACCGGCGGATCCGGATCGCGATCGTCGCCGCGTTATCGTCGGTGGCCGCTGTGGTGCCGATTGTCGCGGTGCTGCTGACTCCGGGCATCCTGTTCGATCGGCAGGATCAGACGGCGGCGTCGACGACAACCACGACCGCCCCGCGCCCGCTGACCATCAAACCGCTGGCGTTGCGCCCGGTGATCGGCCCCGCCTACGTCCCGCAAGGCGACGACTGCGCCCCGCCGCCGCCGACACCGCCGGACCAGCCGCTGCGGACGTGCGACATCCTCAAGTCCGCGGTGTACACCCTGGGGCCGGAAGCGTTGCGGATTCAGCTGACCGATGTCGATTCGTTTCTGAACCCGCTGACCGCCAAACAGACCGTGCAGGTCACGATGACCGAGGAATCGGCCCGGGCGTTCGCCGATTACACCGCCGCGCACATCGACGAGCAGGTCGCGTTCGTCCGGGCCGGCGTCATCGTCTGGGCGCCCAAGATCACCAAGGCGATCGACAGTGAGGTGCTGCAGCTCTCCGGTGAGGTGACCGGCGAGCAAGCGGCCGAGATCGCCCGGATGCTGAAGGACGAAGCCTGACCTACAGGCGCGTGTACTCGACCACGATGCCCGCGCCGATGGCGAGGATGACCCCGACCGTGAACACTGTGGCCGCGGGAATCAGGTAGCGCGACAGCGGTGTCTGCCCGGCCATGACGGTCTGGCGCACCCGCTGGTAGCGCTGGCCGACCAGGAACAGGCTGGCCAAGGCGGACATCAGGGTGACGAGCACTCCTGGGCCGGCCGGGAAACGTTCGGTCACACTCCACCGGAGGGTCAGCGCGCCGACGAGAAGCGTGCCGAGGATCGTGCGCTGCCCGGCCAGCGCGGTGCGCAGCTAGGCCAGAAACGTGCGTTCGTTGGCCAGCGTGAACCGGTAATCGGGATCGTTGCCCACACTGCGCAGCGGGGGTTTGCGCGCGAACATAGGCATCTGGATATCAGTGTGGCGCGGGTGTGCGGTAGCGATCGGTTCAGAGTTATCGCCACCGGCCCGGACACGTACCGCGACACGCCGAAGGCTGTCGGTCGGCGGCCCTAGACTGACGGGCCTATGGGTAAGAGCTTTGTACACCTGCACAACCACACCGAGTATTCGATGCTCGACGGTGCCGCGAAGATCACCCCAATGTTCGCCGAGGCGCAGCGTCTCGGGATGTCCGCCATCGGTATGACCGACCACGGAAACATGTTCGGGGCCAGCGAGTTCTACAACGCGGCCACCAAGGTCGGCATCAAGCCGATCATCGGGGTCGAGGCGTATATCGCTCCCGGCTCCCGGTTCGACACCCGCCGCATCCTGTGGGGTGATCCGGGCCAGAAGAGCGACGATGTGTCGGGCAGCGGCTCCTACACCCACATGACGATGGTCGCCGAGAACGCCACCGGCCTGCGCAACCTGTTCAAGCTGTCGACGTTGGCCTCATTCGAGGGCCAGCTCGGCAAGTGGTCGCGGATGGACGCCGAGATCATCGCCGAGCACGCCGAGGGCATCATCGCCACCACCGGCTGCCCGTCCGGTGAGGTCCAGACCCGGTTGCGGCTGGGCCACGAGAAGGAGGCGTTGGAGTCGGCCGCCAAGTGGCGGGAGATCTTCGGCCCGGAGAACTACTTCCTGGAACTGATGGACCACGGGCTGTCGATCGAGCGCCGGGTCCGTGAGGGCCTGCTTGAGGTCGGCCGCAAGCTCGGCATCCCGGCGCTGGCCACCAACGACTGCCACTACGTGACTCGCGATGCGTCGCACAACCACGAGGCGCTGCTCTGCATCCAGACCGGCAAGACACTGTCGGACCCCAACCGGTTCAAGTTCGACGGTGACGGCTACTACCTGAAGTCGGCCGCCGAGATGCGCGCGCTGTGGGACGCCGAGGTGCCCGAGGCCTGCGATTCGACGCTGCTGATCGGCGAGCGGGTGCAGTCCTACGCCGACGTCTGGGCCCCGACCGACCGGATGCCGATCTTCCCGGTGCCCGACGGCCACGACCAGGGCAGCTGGCTGCGTCACGAGGTCGAAGCCGGTCTGCGGCGGCGCTTTCCGGACGCGGTGCCCCCGGAATACACCGAGCGCGCGAGCTTCGAGATCGACGTCATCTGCGGCAAGGGCTTCCCGTCGTACTTCCTGATCGTCGCCGACCTGATCAACTACGCGCGGTCGATCGACATCCGGGTGGGGCCCGGCCGCGGATCGGCCGCCGGGTCGCTGGTGGCCTATGCGCTCGGCATCACCAATATCGACCCGATTCCGCACGGGCTCCTGTTCGAGCGGTTCCTGAACCCGGAGCGCCCGTCGGCACCCGATATCGATATCGACTTCGACGACCGTCGCCGCGGTGAGATGGTGCGCTACGCCGCCGAGAAATGGGGCAGCGACCGGGTGGCCCAGGTCATCACCTTCGGCACCATCAAGACCAAAGCGGCACTGAAGGATTCGGCGCGCGTCCACTACGGCCAGCCGGGCTTCGCGATCGCCGACCGGATCACCAAGGCGCTGCCACCGCCGATCATGGCCAAGGACATCTCGGTGTCGGGCATCACCGATCCCACCCACGAGCGGTACAAAGAGGCCGCCGAGGTCCGCGCCCTGATTGACACCGACCCCGACGTGCGCACCATCTACGAGACCGCGCGCGGGCTCGAGGGCCTGGTCCGCAACGCGGGCGTGCACGCCTGCGCGGTGATCATGAGCTCCGAACCGCTGATCGAGGCGATCCCGCTCTGGCGGCGGCCGCAGGACGGCGCGATCATCACCGGCTGGGACTATCCGTCGTGCGAGGCCATCGGCCTGCTGAAGATGGACTTCCTCGGCCTGCGGAACCTGACGATCATCGGTGACTGCATCGAGAACATCAAGGCCAATCGCGGTATCGACCTGGACCTCGACTCCCTGCCGTTTGACGACCCGAAGGCCTACGAACTACTGGGGCGCGGTGACACGCTGGGCGTGTTCCAGCTCGACGGCGGGCCAATGCGTGACCTGCTGCGGCGCATGCAGCCCACCGAGTTCAACGACATCGTCGCCGTGTTGGCGCTGTACCGCCCGGGCCCGATGGGCATGAACGCGCACAACGACTACGCCGACCGCAAGAACAACCGGCAGGCCATCAAGCCGATCCACTCGGAGCTGGAGGAACCGCTCAAGGAGATCCTCAACGAGACCTACGGCCTGATCGTCTACCAAGAGCAGATCATGTTCATCGCGCAGAAGGTCGCCTCCTACTCGATGGGTAAGGCCGATGCTTTGCGAAAAGCCATGGGCAAGAAGAAACTTGAGGTCCTCGAGGCCGAGTACCAGGGTTTCAAAGAGGGGATGACCGCCAACGGTTTCTCCGAAAAAGCGGTGAAGGCGTTGTGGGACACCATCCTGCCGTTCGCCGGCTACGCATTCAACAAATCGCATGCCGCCGGCTACGGGCTGGTGTCCTACTGGACCGCCTATCTCAAGGCCAATTTCCCGGCCGAGTACATGGCCGGGCTGCTCACCTCCGTCGGGGACGACAAGGACAAGGCCGCGGTCTACCTGGCGGACTGCCGCCGCCTCGGCATCACCGTGCTGCCACCCGATGTCAACGAGTCGGTGCAGAACTTCGCCTCGGTGGGTAACGACATCCGGTTCGGGCTGGGCGCGGTCCGCAACGTCGGCGCCAATGTGGTCAGTTCGCTGGTCGCCACCCGTGGCGACAAGGGTAAGTTCACCGATTTCTCGGACTACCTGAACAAGATCGACATCTCGGCCTGTAACAAGAAAGTCACCGAATCCTTGGTCAAGGCCGGGGCTTTCGACTCGCTGAATCATCCCCGCAAGGGCCTGTTCCTGATCCACACCGACGCCGTCGACTCGGTGCTGGGCACCAAGAAGGCCGAGGCGATCGGCCAGTTCGACTTGTTCGGCGGCGGTGACGACAGCGATACCAACGATTCGGCGTTCACCATCCGCGTTCCCGACGAGGAATGGGACGATAAGCACAAGCTCGCGCTCGAACGGGAGATGTTGGGGCTGTACGTTTCCGGGCACCCACTCAACGGGGTGGCGCACCTGCTTAACGCTCAGGTGGACACCCAGATCCCGAACATCCTCGCCGGCGATATCGCCAACGACACCCAGGTGCGGGTCGGCGGTATCCTCGCCGGCGTCAACCGGCGGGTCAACAAGAATGGAATGCCCTGGGCCTCAGCGCAGTTGGAAGATCTCACCGGTGGTATTGAGGTGATGTTCTTCCCGCAGACGTACACGATGTTCGGGGCTGAGATCGCCGACGACGCGGTGGTGCTTGTCGGCGGTAAGGTCCGCATCCAGGACGACCGGATCTCGCTGATCGCCAATGATCTTGTGGTGCCCGACTTTTCCAATGCGCAGGCGGACCGGCCGGTGGCGGTGAGCCTGCCCACCCGGCAGTGCACCATCGACAAGGTCACCGCGCTCAAGCAGGTGCTGGCCCGTCATCCCGGCACCTCGCAGGTGCACCTGCGGCTGATCAGTGGTGATCGCATCACCACGCTGGAACTCGATCAATCGCTGCGGGTGACCCCGTCCTCGGCGCTGATGGGGGATCTGAAGGCGCTGCTGGGCCCTGGCTGCCTAGGCGGCTAGGTCTACCCGCACGATCGCGCTTTCCGGCCAGACGTTCGGGTTGCGCAGTCGCGCGCCGCGGTGCTGCTCGACGACGACGCACCGGGACTGCCGGCGAGCCGGGCGCTGGCGCAGGCCAAGCTCGCCGAGATCGATACGCAGATGGCGACTTTGGCGCGGGCCCGCGGCCAACGCGGCGGCGGTGGCGGCCGACCTGGCGACCCTGAAACGAATTTTGGAGCGTTAGCGGCGCGGCCGGCGCAGGCCGAACACCAGCCAGATCACGGTGGAAGTACCGGCGGCCAGCAACACGGCCGGTGCGGGATCCATGGTGACCAGGGCGACCACGACGAACACGATCAGGCCGAGCGCCAGGGCCACGACCTTGTAGCGCGGCCACGGCACACCCGCGATCTGCACCAGATCCAAGCTTGTCATGGATCGACTATACCGCGATTTCGTGGACCCGAAACCATTTATTCGGGCTATGTGGTTCTCGGGTGTTCGGGTAGTGCTACCAGCGCGAACACCGCGCCGGCACCGTCTCAAGAACAGCGTCCAGCGCCGCTCAGCCAGCAGCCATGGCGGAAAGTGTTGGCTGACAACTGTGTAGCGCTGCTCGATAGTCAGGCTCAGGTAGTCGCTGGCGCTCTTGAGGATCGCGGGCTGAGCGTTCGTTGCTGCTGGACTCATGGAGCGTCTTTCGATGCCGCCGGCGCGAGGTGGCTTTCGGTCGGGGGTCGTGCCGTGGCGTCCCAAGCCCGCTGCAGCCTTGTGGCCGAATCCGTGTGGTCTTCGGTGCGGAGAAGGCCGCCTGGTGGGAGCGGGCAGTGCAGGCGTGGCCCGATTACGCCGAATACCAGCAGAAAACCGACCGCCAGATCCCAGTGTTCGTGCTCACCCCGATTCTCTGATTCAGGCCCTGCGGTGGCACCATTGAGTGGTGTCCGCCGACCTGAGCCAGCCCCGATTGTCAGCGCCGCTTTCAGCGGCCGACATCGATGAGGCTGCGCGGCGAATTTCCGGCATGGTCAGCCAGAGCCCGCTGCAGTACAGCGACCGGCTCTCGCAGGCCACCGGCACCGAGGTCTACCTCAAGCGCGAGGACCTGCAGAGTGTGCGGTCCTATAAGGTCCGCGGTGCCTACAACTTGTTGCGTCAACTCTCTGAGGCCGAACTGGCGGCCGGGGTGGTGTGTTCATCGGCCGGTAACCACGCCCAGGGGTTTGCGCTGGCCTGCCGCACGATGGGCGTGCACGGGCGGGTCTATGTGCCGGCCAAGACTCCCAAGCAGAAGCGTGATCGCATCCGCTACCACGGTGGCGAGTTCATCGAGCTGATCGTCGGCGGCAGCACCTACGACCTGGCCGCCGAGGCCGCGCTGGAGGACGTCGCGCGCACCGGCGCTACCCTGGTCCCGCCGTTCGACGACGCCCGCACTATGGCCGGGCAGGGCACCATCGCCGTGGAGATCCTCGAACAGCTCGACGGCGAGCCGGACCTGGTCGTTGTACCGGTCGGTGGCGGCGGGTGTATCGCCGGGATCACCACGTACCTGGTCGAGCGGACGACGAACACCGCGGTGCTCGGCGTCGAGCCCGCCGGTGCGGCTTCGATGATCGCGGCGCTGGCCGCCGGCGGACCGGTCACCCTGGAGCACGTCGACCAGTTTGTCGACGGGGCGGCCGTCAATCAGATCGGTGCGCGGCCCTATCAGGCGCTGGCCGCGGCCGGGAGCATGGTGTCGGTGACCACGGTCGACGAGGGTGCGGTCTGCACGGCGATGCTGGACCTCTATCAGAACGAGGGCATCATCGCCGAGCCTGCGGGCGCACTGTCGGTGGCGGGTCTGCTGGAAGCCGATGTCGCCCCCGGGTCGACGGTGGTGTGCCTGATCTCCGGTGGCAACAACGATGTGTCGCGCTATGGCGAGGTGCTCGAGCGGTCACTGGTGCATCTAGGCCTCAAGCACTACTTCCTGGTCGATTTTCCGCAGGAGCCCGGCGCGCTGCGCCGATTCCTCGACGAGATACTCGGGCCAGGAGATGACATCACGCTGTTCGAATACGTCAAGCGCAACAACCGGGAAACCGGTGCGGCGCTGGTCGGCGTCGAACTCGGTGCGGCCACCGGCCTGGACGGGCTGCGGGCGCGGATGGCCGCGTCCGGCATTCACGTCGAGCCGCTGGAGCCCGGCTCACCGGCCTACCGCTACCTGACCTAGTCCATCTCCGCGACCCCGTGCAGTCGCGCCGAACCGACCAACAGCCGTGCGCCGAAGAGCTCCACTGTGCTTTTCTGGATATCGGGCTCGACGGGTGTCGTGTACACGTAGTCGGCATCGGTGCCGTCAGGCCGGTTCGCCGCCGAGTCGCTCGGGTCGGCCCGGATGTCGACGGCGCCCGTCTCGGCCAGCCGGCTAGCCGTTGGCACCGGTCAGCGTGACCAGCACGGAATGGCCGGGAAGCACCGAACCGCTCGTGCCGCCCGAACCGACAGTGGGATTACCCCACTGCAGCAACACCTCGCCCGAAACCGGTACGTCCACCGTTTGCTCGCCGAGGTTGCATGCGATCGCAACTCGGCCGCGGCGCATCACGATCCAGCGCTCGTCCTCGTCGTAGTCGACCACCAGGTGGCCCAGCCACGGGTCGGCCATGTCCGGCTCGGTGTCGCGCAACGCGATCAGTCCGCGGTAGAACGCCAGCAGCCGGGCATGCTCCCCGTCGCCGAGCTCGTCCCAGTCCAGCTTGGACCGCAGGAACGTCTGCGGGTCCTGCGGATCGGGGACATCATCGGCATCCCAGCCGTGGTTGGCGAACTCGGCCTTGCGACCTTCGGCCGTCGCGATCGCCAGCTCGGGCTCGGGATGAGAGCTGAAGAACTGGAACGGATGTGAGGACCCCCACTCCTCGCCCATGAAAAGCATTGCGGTGTAAGGCGATCCGAGGGCCAGCGCGGCCTTGACGGCCAACTGTCCGAAGTCCAGATACTGTGACGGCCGATCCCCAAGTGCTCGATTGCCGACCTGATCGTGATCGGTGGTGTACGCCATCAGGCGGGTGGCCGGGATCAGCGATGTGTCCAATGGCCTGCCGTGTCGGCGATGCCGGAACGACGAGTACGTGCCTGCGTGGAAGTAGCCGTTCTGCAGGGTGCTGGCGAGCGTGGCCATCGAGCCGAAATCGGCGTAGTAGCCCTGTCGTTCGCCGGAGACGGCGGTGTGGATGGCGTGATGGATATCGTCGTCCCATTGGGCGGTCAAGCCGTATCCGCCGCGATCGCGCGGGGTGATCAGCCGGGGATCGTTGAGGTCGCTCTCGGCGATCAGCGACAGCGGACGGCCCAGAACCGCTGACAGCGCAGCGGTTTCGGTTGCGATCTCCTCCAGAATGTGGATCGCCGTGTTGTCGACGAGGGCGTGCACGGCATCGAGCCGCAGACCGTCGATGTGAAAGTCGCGCATCCAGCGCAGGGCACACTCGATGATGTAGCGGCGCACCTCGTCGGCGTCCGGTCCGGCCAGGTTGACGCCCTCGCCCCACGGGTTGCTCACCGCGGACAGGTAGGGCCCGAACTTGGGCAGGTAGTTGCCCGACGGGCCGAAGTGGTTGAACACCGCGTCGATCAGCACGCCGAGTCCGCGGCGATGACAAGCCCGCACCAGGCGCACCAAACCGTCGGGGCCACCGTAGGGTTCGTGCACCGCGTACCACAGCACCCCGTCGTAACCCCAGCCATGAGTCCCGTTGAAGGCATTGACCGGCATCAGCTCGACGAAATCGACACCCAGGCCCACCAGGTAGTCCAGCTTGTCGATGGCCGCGTCGAAGGTGCCCTCGGCGGTGAACGTGCCGGTGTGCAATTCGTAGATCACCGCGCCCTCGATCGAGCGGCCGCTCCACTGCTGATCCGAGCACTGCACCGCCGAGGCATCCCAGCGCTGGGACCGCTCGTGGACACCGTCGGGCTGACGAGCCGACCGCGGATCGGGCAGGACGGCCGGATCGTCGTCCAGGACAAAGCCGTACCGCGCATCGGGTGCGCAGTCGACATCGGCACGCCACCAGCCGTCATCGCCGGCAGTCATATCGTGCAGCTGCCCGTCGACGTCAAGGCGCACCAGTTTGGGCACCGGCGCCCATACCGCGAATTCAGGCATCTGACCTCTCCAGCAGGACCACGGGAAGTTCACCGAACAAAACACCGGCGGGCGTCAGCCCGCTGAAGCGCGCACCGGTCAGGCGATCGGTCCAAAGACCTTCCGGCAACGGCAGCATCGTGTCACCCCAGCCCGAGTGACGCAGCCGGACGGTCCAGCGGGTGACCGCGACCAGCACGTCGGAGCCGCGGCTGAAGGCCACCACATGGTGGGCGGCGCTACCGGTGGTGAGCACCGGCCGGTATGCACCGGACAAGAAATCCTGTGGTCGATCCCGCCGGGCCTGCAGTGCGGCCCGCACGACCCGAATCTTGGGATGGGACAGACGTTCCAGCTCGCCCCCGCGTGTGGAGTAGTCGATCGGCCTGCGGTTGTCGGGGTCGACGAGACTGTTTTCCCACAGTTCGGTGCCCTGGTAGATGTCGGGAATGCCCGGGACGGTCAATGCGAGGAGCTTTTGGCCCAGCGCGTCGCCGCGTGCATGGGGTTCGAGCTGGACCACCAGCCCGGTGAGTTCGGTAGCGACCGGGCCGTCCAGCACCGCATCTAGCCACGCGTGCACGGCATCCTCGAATTCGGTGTCCGGGTCGTTCCACGAGGTGTGCCAGGCGGCTTCGCGGATCGCCTTCTCGGCGTAGGCGTGCAACCGGGCCCGCAATTCCTCGGTGACCTGCCCGTCGGCCGGCCACACCCCGAAGATGTTCTGCAACAGGAACAGTGCGGTCAGCGGATCGGGAGCCGGTGTGGTGGTTTGCCAGCTCGCAACGAACTCGCCCCACAACGACGGCACCTGGGACAGCACGCCGATCCGAGCGCGTACATCCTCACCGCGTTTGGTGTCGTGGGTGGACAGTGTGGTCATCGATGTCGGCCACAGCGTGCCCCGGACCGCGGCGCTGCGATGGAATTCGGCGGTGCTGATACCGAAATGATCGGGTTCGCCGCCGACCTCGTTGAGCGACACCAGACGCGGATCTCGGTAGAAGTAGCAGTCCTCCACCGCTTTTGCCGTCATCGCCCCGCACAACTGTTGCAGGCGCGCAGCCGGTTCGGCCCGCACCAGTGCCGCCGACACCAGTTCCAGGGGCGCGGCCAGCGCCGGCTGCTCGACAACCGTCTGCGCGATCGCGGCCGACAACAGGGCGGATAGGTTCTGGTAATCCGACCGGTACACTCCGACGTTCGTCAGCAGGGCCACCACCGCGTCGGACAGCTGTGGATGGTCGGCTCCGACGGCGGCCACGATCGAGCGCTGCAGCCGGGCCAGCTCACTGGCCAACGTGATCGTTGCCGCGCCGATCTTCAACTGGCGCAACAGCTCCGGTGAATCCTCGTCGTCGAACCCGTTGGCCTCGACGAGCTCGGTCAGGGCCTGGGCGCCGGTCGGGTCGACGAAGACACCGCCCACCTCACGCAGGACGTCGTATCCGGTGGTGCCGTCGACCGGCAGCGACGGGTCCAACGGCTCGCCTACGCTGAGGATCTTCTCGATCACGATCCAGGCCTGCGGCCCGACCAGCTCACGAAGCCGGTGCAGGTATCCGGTCGGATCGGTCAGGCCATCTGGGTGGTCGATGCGCAGTCCGTCTACCAGTCCGTCGCGGAACCAGCGGGCGATTTCGCTGTGCGAGGTCTCGAACACCGCCTGGTCCTCCTGGCGCAGGCCGGCCAATGACGTGATGGAGAAGAACCTGCGGTACCCGCACACTCCGTTGCGCCAGCCGATCAACTCGTAGTGCTGGCGAGCGTGGACCTCCGCCCCGGTGCCGTCGCCGGTGCCAGGCGCGATCGGGAAAGCGAGGTCACCGAGCCGCAGCGTCTCGCCGTCCGTCGTCAGGTCCGCGACGTCCTCGTCAGATCCCAAGACCGGCAGAAGAATCCGGCCATCAGGATCCGCTGACCAGTCGATGTCGAAGAACGTGGCATACGGCGACTGGCGACCGTTGCGCAACACATCCCACCACCAGGGATTGCGCTCGGGCTGGTCCACCCCGACATGGTTGGGGACGATATCGACGATCAATCCCAGTCCGCGCGCCTTGGCCGCGGCCGCCAGCCGGGCCAGACCGTCGGGGCCCCCCAACTCGTCGGACACCGTGGTGGGGTCGGTGACGTCGTAACCGTGTGCCGACCCCGGTGCGGCGGTCAGGATGGGGGACAGGTAGAGGTGGCTGACGCCGAGTCCGTGGAGATAGTCGAGGAGCTTCTCGGCGTCGGCGAAGGTGAACGGATCACCAGCCGAGGGACCGCGTAGCTGTAGGCGATAGGTGGACAGCACCGGGTATGCCATAGCTGCCTGTTCCCGCTAGCCGGTCTTTTGAAGCACCAGAACCGATCGGCCTGGCACGGCGATCGTTTCGCCTGCCTTCACCACTGCGTCGGTGGCGCCGGTGGCATCCGAGGTGTCCAGAACGGCCGTCCACGCGTGCGCATAATCGCTGTCCGGGGTGACGAAGTCGATCGGCTTGCTGTGGGCGTTGAAACACAGCAGGAATGAGTCGTCGACGACGCGTTCACCGCGTGAGTTGGGTTCGGGAATGGCTTCACCGTTGAGGAAGACCCCGACGAACTTGAAGCCCGAGCCCCAGTCGTCATGGGTCATCTCCTGACCGGCTGGGGTCAGCCAGGCGATATCGCGGACCTGATCGCCGGTGCGGATCGGTTCGCCGTCGAAGAAGCGGCGGCGCCGAAAGACGGGGTGCGCCTTGCGAAGTGCAGTCACCTTTTTGGTGAACGTGAGCAGATCGGCGTTGGTCTCGCGCAGGCTCCAGTCCATCCAGGACAGCGGTGAATCCTGGCAGTAGGCGTTGTTGTTGCCCTGCTGGGTGCGGCCGATCTCGTCGCCGTGCGCGATCATCGGCGTGCCCTGCGACAGCAGCAGGGTGGCCAGGACGTTGCGCATCTGCTTTCCGCGCAGCGCGATGATCTCTGGATCGTCGGTCGGACCTTCCACCCCGCAGTTCCAGGACCGGTTGTGGCTTTCGCCGTCGCGGTTGTCCTCGCCGTTGGCCGCGTTGTGTTTCTCGTTGTAGGACACCAGGTCGTTTAGTGTGAAGCCGTCATGGCAGGTGACGAAATTGATACTGGCACCGGGCCGGCGGCCGGTGGCTTCGTAGAGATCCGATGACCCGGTCAGGCGCGACGCGAACTCTCCGAGGGTGGCCGGCTCGCCGCGCCAGTAATCCCGCACCGTGTCGCGGTACTTGCCGTTCCACTCGGTCCACAAGCTGGGGAAGTTGCCGACCTGATAGCCGCCCTCGCCGACGTCCCACGGCTCGGCGATCAACTTCACCTGGCTGATCACCGGATCCTGCTGGACGATGTCGAAGAAGGCGCTCAAACGGTCGACTTCGTAGAATTCGCGGGCCAGGGTCGAGGCCAGGTCGAACCGGAACCCGTCGACGTGCATCTCGAGAACCCAGTACCGCAATGAGTCCATGATCAGTTGCAGGGTGTGGGGATGGCGCGGGTTGAGGCTGTTGCCGGTACCGGTGAAGTCCCGGTAGAGCCGCAGGTCGTTGTCCATCAGCCGGTAATAGGCGGCGTTGTCGATACCGCGGAGGTTGATCGTGGGCCCCAGGTGATTGCCTTCGGCGGTGTGGTTGTAGACGACGTCGAGGATCACCTCGATATTGGCGTCGTGGAAGGAGCGCACCATTGTCTTGAATTCGGCCACCGCGCCGCCCGCGTTCCGGTTGGCCGCGTACTGGTAATGCGGAGCAAGGAAGCCGAAAGTGTTGTAGCCCCAGTAGTTCCGCAGCCCCAGATCGAGCAGCCGGTGATCGTGCATGAACTGGTGCACCGGCATCAGTTCGATGGCGGTGACGTTGAGGGCCTTGAGGTGATCGATCACTGCCGGGTGGCCGAGTCCGGCGTAGGTGCCGCGCAGTTCCTCAGGGATCCCGGGGTGGTTTTGGGTCATGCCCTTGACGTGGGCCTCGTAGATGATCGTCTCGCTGTATGGCGTGCGGGGGGCGTGATCGGAGCCCCACTGGAAGAACGGGTTGATCACCACACTGGTCATCGTGTGACCCAGCGAGTCGATCATCGGTGGGATTCCACCCGAGGCCAGGTCCTCGGCGGCCAGATCGTAGGAGTACAGCGCCTGGCTGAAGTCGAAGTCGCCGTGGAAGGACTTGCCGTAGGGGTCGAGCAGCAGCTTGCTGGGGTCACACCGGTGGCCGGCGGCGGGGTCCCAGGGGCCGTGCACGCGGAAGCCGTAGCGCTGCCCGGGGGTGACGGTCGGCAGATAGGCATGCCAGACGAAACCGTCGACTTCGTCGAGCTCAATCCGGGTTTCGGTGCCGTCTTTGGCGATTAGGCAGAGTTCGACGGAGGCCGCCACCTCGGAGAACAACGAGAAATTCGTACCCGCGCCGTCATAGGTGGCGCCGAGCGGGTAGGCGGTACCTGGCCACACCGTGGTCAGTGTGGGTTCGCTCGACGACATGTCTCGACCTTATCGACGTGGTGGACGGGATGCGCGGGATGTCACCACCACGCGGTCGCCGCGCCCAGCTGTCGGCCCAGTTCCGGGATCAACGTGCGCATGTACGTCGCGGAGATGTGATGAGAATCGTGGTAGATCAGCACATTTCCCTCGACCGCGCGACACACGTCCGCACGGCACACCGCGTCACTGAGGTCGAGGACCCGCATCAGCGGGAAGATCGGCAGGAAATCCAGGGTCTGGTTGCGGTCGGAAAGCACCTCGGAGCGGCCGATCCCGCACGACACCGCATCGCCGCCCTTGGCCAGACAATCCGTCGGGAAGAAGGGCGCGCCGTTGCGCACCAACCACGGTGTGTCGCGCATCGCGAGGATCGGAATGTTGTTGTCCGACAGGGTTTGCCAGACTCCGATATAGGTCGACGGCATGACATCGCCTGGCTTGATATTCCACGGCCGGGTTGAGGTGGTGAACACGAAGCTGGGGCGGTCGGCGATCAGCTTGGCCATCACCTTCTCGTTCCACTCGTGACAGTTCGGGTAGGGCCGGTTGTCGCCCATCACCAGCGGCGATTCTTCGGTGGTCAGCGGACAACCCATCTTCAGATAGGTGACGACTTTGAAATGGTGCAGCTTGGCCAGCGCATCCAGGGCGGTGATCCAGTGCTCGGCGTGCGACCCGCCGGCCAGCGCGATTGTCTTGGCAGCCAGCTTGTCGCCGTAGGTGCAGTTGATGACGTCGGTGTTGTCGAAATCACTGATACAGCCGTCGTTGGTCGACTCGGGCAGATCGTTGGATGCCTCCAGCACCGTGGGCCGCATCGGCAGCTTCGGTACCCGGGCGTGCTGAGTCAGGGCCCGGGCCCCCGGATAGCTGTCGGTCGACAGCGTGACGAGTTCCTTACCGTTGGCGCGCTGCACGGTGACGTGCTCGCGCCAGGTGAAGGACGTCGCTGTCAGGGCCACCCCCAACAGGGCCACCGCGGTTCCCAGCGCGATCGTGGGCCTGCGCAGTCGGGTCCGCCACGCGATGGTGACCGGTTGCGTTGTCACCGACGCTGCCGACCGGCGGCCCGAACGCAGCGGTTCCTCGACGAAGCGCATCGTCAGATAGGCCAGCCCACCCGAGATCGCCAGGATCGCCGCGCCGTCGACGAAACCGGCCCGGCTGGCGTCGCTGTAGGCCAGCCAGAAGATCAGCAGTGGCCAATGCCAGAGGTACAGCGAGTAGGCCATCGCGCCGAGGGTTATGAGCGGCCGTGTGGACAACAGCCGGCTCGGCAGCGGGAGCCGGTGCTGGGTCGACGGACTGGCCTGCCGGTTCGCGGCCGCGAGGATCATCAGCGCGGTCGCGCCGACCGGCACCAGCGCCCACGGGCCGGGGAACTCCCGCACCCCGTCGATGAAGGTGCCGCACGTGACGATCGTGACCAGTCCGGCCGTGGCCAGCACGGTGCGCAGCCACATCGGCCAGCGAACGTATGGCACCACCGCGCCGACGAGGGTGCCCAGCAGTAGCTCCCACGCGCGAGCGAAGCTGTTGTAGTAGGCGGCCGTCTGATTGGACACGTGTAGCACAGCGGCAAAGCTGAAAGATGCCACCGCGAGCACGGCGAGCAAAGCCACTAGCGTCACGCGCAGCCGCGCACCGAGACGCCGCCGCGCAAGACAGGCAAAGCCAAAGATAAGGGCAAGCATCGCGAGGTAGAACTGTCCCTGAACAGACATTGACCAGGCGTGCTGCAGCGGACTGACCGCTTCACCGGCGCGGAGATAGTCCGACGCGGTCGCCGACAGCTCCCAGTTCTGGAAGTAGCCCAGGCTCGCCAAGCTTTGATCAGCAAACGTTTCCCAGCGCGTCTGCGGTTGCACCAGGATCGTCAATACGGCGCCCGCGGCAAGCACGACGACGAGTGCGGGCAGCAGTCGCCGAACCAGCCGCAGGATCTCTGGCCAGGGCGACAGGGACGCCTGCGGGTGCAGTGCGGTGCGCAATAGTGAACCGCCGAAGAAGAAGCCGGACAGCACCAGGAAGACATCGACGCCGCCAGAGACCCGCCCGAACCACACGTGGAATACCGCCACGAGGGCGATCGCGATGCCACGAAGCCCGTCGAGATCGTGACGGTAGAACCCCGATTTCCGCTCCGATACTGCGGATGCGGGCGTGGGGGTGACGGTCAGCATGATCGGACATCAATCTACCCAACCCGGGTATGTCTCTCATCTCCAGCGAACCGCTAGACCGCCAGCGTGTCGCCGTCGAGCAAACGGCGGCGGAAGCCGGCCACAGCCTGCACTAGGCTCACACAGCGTGTCTGCGTTGACCCCTGAGCAGATCAGCGTGATCGACGCCGCGCATATCTGGCATCCATACAGCACGATCGGCGCCGAGGCGATCCCCCCGGTGGTAGCTGTCGGCGCCGACGGCGCGTGGCTGACGCTGGTGCGCGACGGCACCGAGATCCGGGTTCTCGATGCGATGGCGTCCTGGTGGACGGCGGTGCACGGACATGGGCATCCTGTGCTCGACGCCGCGGTCACCCGTCAGCTGTCGGTGATGAACCACGTGATGTTCGGCGGACTCACCCATGAGCCGGCGGCGCGGCTGGCGCAGCTTCTCGTCGACATCACCCCGCGGGCTCTGGATACCGTGTTCTTCTCCGACTCCGGCTCGGTGGCGGTCGAAGTCGCGGTCAAGATGGCGCTGCAGTACTGGCGCAGTGCGGGCCGGTTCGGCAAGCGCCGGCTGATGACCTGGCGTGGTGGGTATCACGGCGACACGTTCACCCCGATGAGCATCTGCGACCCCGACGGCGGCATGCATTCGCTGTGGACCGACGTGTTGTTCCCGCAACTGTTCGCCCCGTCGGTGCCGACTGCCTACGACCCCGACTACATCGCGGCGTTCGAGGCGCAGCTGCTCGCGCACGCCGACGAGGTCGCCGCGGTGATCGTCGAACCCGTCGTCCAGGGCGCCGGTGGCATGCGCTTCCACGACCCCCGCTATCTGAGCGATCTGCGCGCGATGTGCGACCGGGCCGGTGTGCTGCTGATCTTCGACGAGATCGCCACCGGATTCGGCCGCACCGGCGAGCTGTTCGCCGCCGATCATGCCGGGGTCAGTCCGGACATCATGTGCCTCGGAAAGGCGTTGACCGGTGGATACGTCACTCTCGCGGCGACACTGTGCACGCTGGAGATCGCCCGCACGATCAGTGCCAGCGAGGCTGGGGCCCTGATGCACGGCCCGACGTTCATGGCCAATGCGCTGGCGTGCGCGGTGTCGGTGGCCTCGGTGGAGCTGCTGCTCGCCCAGGACTGGCGCGCCCGGGTCGCCGAGATAGCGGCCGGGCTGGCCGACGGGCTGGGGCCGGCCCAGAACCTGCCCGGTGTCGCTGACGTGCGGGTACTCGGCGCGATCGGGGTGATCGAGACGCGGGAGCCGGTCGATCTGGCGGTCGCGACCCCGGTCGCCCTCGACAACGGCGTCTGGCTGCGGCCGTTCCGGAACCTGATCTACGCGATGCCGCCGTTCATCTGCACGCCTGACGAGATAGCCCAGGTCGCCTCGGCGATGGTGGCCGTCGCCCGTGCACTAACCTGAACGGTGTTCAAGACTGTTCCTGAGGAGGTGCGATGACCCGGGTGGGCCTTTCACCGCTGGCCTGGCTCGACACCGTCGAGCAGCAGCGCCGGCTGGCCGGCTTGCGCCGTTCGCTGCGCACGCGTCCCGCGGTCGCCACCGAACTGGACCTGGCGTCCAACGACTATCTGGGTCTGTCCCAGCACCCCGCGGTCATCGAGGGCGGCGTGGCCGCGCTGCGCACCTGGGGAGCGGGGTCCACTGGCTCCCGGCTGGTCACCGGCAACACCGAGCTGCACGAAGAATTCGAAACCGCTTTGGCCGAATTCGTCGGTGCGCAAGCAGCTTTGGTGTTCTCTTCGGGTTATACCGCCAACATCGGCGCAGGAGTGGCGCTGTCTGGTCCGGGCTCCCTGGTGGTGTCCGATGCGCTCTCGCACGCCTCACTGGTCGACGCCTGCCGGCTGTCCCGCGCTCGTGTGGTCGTCGCCGCGCACTGTGACCTCGACGCGGTGGAGTCCGCGCTGGCCGATCGCGACGAGGAACGCGCGCTCGTCATCACCGAGTCGGTGTTCAGCACCGACGGCGCGCTGGCGCCGCTACGTCAACTGCATGAGGTGTGCCGCAGGCATCAGGCCATTCTGCTGGTCGACGAGGCGCACGGGCTCGGAGTGCGTGGTGCCGGCGGCCGCGGCCTCGTCCACGAGGCCGGGCTGGCCGGTGCGCCCGATGTGGTCATCACCACCACCATGTCGAAGTCACTCGGCAGTCAGGGTGGGGTGGTGCTCGGCCAGGCCGCGGTACGCGATCATCTCATCGACGCCGCCCGCACGATGATCTTCGATACCGGACTGGCGCCTGCACCCGTCGGCGCCGCACTGGCCGCGCTGGGGGTGCTGGCCGCCGAGCCGTGGCGGGCTGGTGCCGTCATCGAGCGGGCCCGGCAGCTCGCCGAGATGTGCGATGTCCCCGAAACGCCGGAATCGGCCGTGGTTTCGGTCATCCTCGGTGATCCAGAGAGCGCGGTCGCCGCGGCGGCTGCCTGCCTGGACGCCGGCGTTCGGGTCGGCTGCTTCCGCCCGCCGACGGTGCCGGCGGGCACCTCGCGGCTGCGCCTGACCGCACGGGCATCGCTGACCGACGATGAGATGGACACTGCCCGCGAGGTGTTGTCCGCAGTCCTGGGTGCTCACCCGCGATGAGCATCCTGGTCATCACCGGAACCGGAACCGGTGTCGGTAAAACCGTTGTCACGGCGGCGCTCGCCTGCCATGCGCGGGTGGCCGAACATGATGTCGCGGTGTGCAAACCGGTGCAGACCGGCACCGCCGACGGCGACGACGACCTGGCCGAGGTCGCTCGGCTCTCCGGGGTTACCGAACTCGTGGGCGTCGCGCGCTATCCCGAACCGCTGGCACCTGCCGCCGCTGCCGAACGCGCCGGACGGCCGCTGCCTGCCGCCGCGGAACTGCTGGCCTCGATCCGCGGCGTCGACCGGCCCGGCCGGCTGACGCTGGTCGAGGGGGCGGGAGGCCTGCTGGTCGAGCTGGCGGCCGCAGGAGTGACGCTGCGCGATCTGGCGGTGGAATTGGCCGCGCCGATCCTGGTTGTGGTCGAGCCTGGTCTTGGCACCCTCAACCACACCTCGTTGACATTGGAAGGTGTTGCCGCTAAGGGTCTTTCGTGTGTGGGCCTGGTGATCGGCGCGTGGCCGGCGCAGCCGGGCGCGGCGGAGAAATCCAATCGTGACGCGCTGGCCCGGCTCGCGCCGGTTCGGGCTGTTCTACCCTCCGGGGTGGCCGCCGTCTCGCCAAAGGATTTCGCGACGTTCAGCGCCCGCGCGTTCGAACCGGACTGGGTCGCCGGACTGATCTGAAATGGCGCACTCGATCGAACTTCTTCTCGACGAGCGCGCCGACACTGCCATCCGGCAGGTGTGGCAGGCGCTCGCCGATGCCGGCTTGCCAAGCCAAGTGAAGGTCGCCTCCCACACCAACCGCCCGCACATCACGCTGGTGGCCGCCGAGCGGATAGATCCGGGCATCGACGAGGAACTGGAGTGGCTGGTCGCGGAGCTTCCCTGGCCCGCCGTGCTTGGCGCACCGCTGGTCTTCGGCGGTGGGCGGCTGACGTTGGCCAGGCTCGTGATCCCGTCGGACAAACTGCTCGACACCCACGAGCTGGTCTACGACGAGTGTCGCCCGTACGCGAGGAACCTGTTCGCGCACTGCGCCCCCGGTCGGTGGACTCCCCATGTCACGCTCGGCAGGCGGCTCACTCCGGCGCACGTCGCCGAGGCACTGACTGTCGGCGGGATCACTGCCGATCTTGCGGCCGGCATCGTGGGGCTTCGGCGCTGGGACGGCGACGCCAAACGTGATTTCCTGATCGGTTGATGATCACACCGGCGAGGTCCGCCGCGCCGCAATCCCGTCGATGAGTAGCTGTACACCGAAGCCGAATCGGCGGCTGGGGTCGGCGCCGAGCACCGACTGTTCGTCGGGCAGGTCTACGCCCGCCGCATCCCACTGCAATCGCGACTGCTCGTCGGCGGTGAAGCCCAGCACGTAATAGAGGACAGTGCGAGCGGCGACCGCGGCGTGCCCTGAGTCGACGCCCGCTGCGGTAGCCGCGTCGGTCAGCCAGGCGAGGATCTGCGCCATCACCTCCGACTGGCCGGCGGCGAAACTCGCCGACACCAACTCGGCGCCGTCGGTGTGTGACAGCAGCGCATCGCGCAACTGAGCGCAGATCGCTGCGATGCGGTCGCGCCAGTCCGCGGAGACTTCATCGACATTCCCCAGGATCCGGTCGGCCACCGCGCCGAGTAGCTGTTGCTTGTTCGCGAAGTGCCAGTACAGCGCGCCGGGGGAGACGTTGAGCTCCTTGGCCAGCCGGCGCATCGACAGGTCGGCGATGCCGTAGTTGTCGAGCAGTGTTGTCGCCGCGTCGACCACGTCGGGTTTGTGGAGCTGCACACCCGGTACGCTACCCTGAACACTGTTCAAGTTCGCTGAACGTAGGAGGACATCCGGGTGACGCAGGCAGCGGTGGACGTATTGGCACTGGCACGCGAGCAGGTGCTCGAGCGCGGCGAGGGTCTGTCCCGCGACCAGGTGCTCGAAGTCCTGCAACTGTCCGACGACCACCTCGAGGAGCTGCTGGCCCTGGCTCATGAGGTCCGCATGAAGTGGTGCGGTCCCGAGGTCGAGGTGGAAGGCATCATCAGCCTGAAAACCGGTGGCTGCCCTGAGGATTGCCACTTCTGCTCGCAGTCGGGTCTGTTCGCTTCGCCGGTGCGCAGCGCCTGGCTCGACATTCCCAGCCTGGTCGAGGCGGCCAAGCAGACCGCCAAGTCTGGCGCCACCGAGTTCTGCATCGTGGCTGCCGTACGCGGGCCCGACGAGCGCTTGCTGGCACAGGTCGCCGCCGGTATCGAGGCCATCCGCAACGAGGTCGACATCCAGATCGCCTGCTCACTGGGGATGCTGACGCAGGAGCAGGTGGATCGCCTCAAGGAGATGGGCGTCCACCGCTACAACCACAACCTGGAGACCGCCCAGTCCTATTTCCCGAACGTCGTGACGACGCACTCCTGGGAAGAGCGCTGGGGCACGCTGGAGATGGTCCGCGAAGCCGGCATGGAGGTCTGCTGCGGCGGCATCCTCGGCATGGGGGAGACACTCGAGCAGCGCGCCGAGTTCGCCGCGAACCTAGCCGAACTCGACCCGCACGAGGTTCCGCTGAACTTCCTCAACCCGCGGCCGGGCACACCTTTCGGCGATCTGGAGGTGTTACCGGCGTCCGAGGCGCTCAAGGCCGTCGCCGCGTTCCGGCTCGCCCTGCCGCGCACGATGCTGCGGTTCGCCGGCGGTCGGGAGATCACCCTCGGTGACCTGGGCGCCAAGCAGGGCATCCTTGGCGGTGTCAACGCCGTGATCGTCGGCAATTACCTGACCACGCTGGGCCGGCCGGCGGAAGCGGATCTCGAGCTGCTCGAAGATCTGCAGATGCCGATCAAGGCTCTGAACGCCAGCCTGTAGCCGACCATCTGTACAAAGGGCAAGGTGATGGTCGAACAGCTGCCCGCACCGGTCGGTGCCGGGATCTACAACGTCTACACCGGCGGACCCGTCGGCAGTGTGGTGCCCACGGCGGCCCAGCTCGGGCTGGAGCCGCCGCGGTTCTGCGCTGAATGCGGGCGCCGGATGGTGGTCCAGGTCCGCCCGGACGGCTGGTGGGCCAAGTGTGCGCGGCACGGCCGGGTCGATTCCCATGATCTTGAGGCGCAGCGATGACGCGCGGCCGCGCGACCGGTGTTGTCGTGCTCGGGCTGACGCTGGCGGGCGCGGTGATCGGCGGCCTGTGGTCATGGCTGGCGCCCTCGGCCCACGGCGTGATCGCGCTGACCCGTTCCGGAGAGCGGGTGCAGACCTATCTCGGTGGTGAATCCGACCACCTCTTCGTGTCGGCGGCGCTGCTGATCGGACTGATGACGTCGGTGGCGATCGTGGCTGCCGTGCTGGTGTGGCAGTGGCGCGCCCACCGCGGACCGCTGATGGCGACGGCACTGTGGGTGGGGCTCGTAGCCGCGACGGGTGCCGCCGCAGCGGTCGGTGCGGTTCTGGTGCACTGGCGTTACGGCGGGGTGCCGTTCGACACCGCGCCGGTGACGCCGGAGCATCGGATCTTCTACTACGCCGAGGCGCCGCCGGTCTTCTTCGCGCGCGGCCCGTGGCAGGTCGCGACGACGCTGCTGTTCCCCGCGGCGGTCGCCGCACTCACCTATGCCCTGATGGCGGTGGCCACCCCACGTGACGACCTCGGGGTCGCACCGCCCGTGGAACGCAGCCCATTGGGCGCAGGCGCGCCAAACTAGAGCGGGCGGAACGGAACCCGGCCGCCGCAGACCACCCGCGCGACGATTCCGCCCAGGCGCAACATGCCCGCGTAGGTCATCGGGTTGAGCAGCGTCGGCCACTTGGTGCGCACGATGTGCTCGTCGATCGGGCGGCCGTCGAACCGGTCGATCAGCCAGCGCAGCGCCATCGGTGCCGACATCGGGTGCAGCAGCATGTGCTCGCTGAACATGTCCCGGTGGTAGGTGACCTGCGCGCCGCCGGAGGAGTAGGTGTGCGCCAGATCGTCGATGTCCTCGACGGCGATCACGGAATCGTGCACCGCCTGCACGATCAGCACCGGCAGATCCGGCACGGCCTTGCCGAGCTTGATGTCGTTGAAGACGTATTGCACCTCGGGCATCGCGAGCACGTCTTCCAGCGGCGGGCGCACCAGGTCGTCCATATCGGTGCGGAAGAGTCGGATGACGGCCTCGGCCGTCGTCATCTGCTCCAGCCGGCGCAGCAGCGCCTTCCCGTCCTCGGTCGCGTTCTCCTCGATGACCCGGTTCAAATCGGGGTAGGTCTTGGCCAGCGCGGACACCACCAGCGCGGGGAGCGCGGCCAGGTAGGAGCCGTTGAGCCGGCGGAAGGTGTGGCCCAGGTCGCCCACCGGTGAGCCCAGCACCGCACCCACGATGTTGAGCTCGGGGGCGTACTCGGCGTGCACTTCGGCCGCCCACGCGCTGGCCAGTCCGCCGCCGGAATAGCCCCACAATCCGACCTGGGTGTTCTCGGGGAGGCCGAATCGTTCGAAGCCGAGGACAGCCCGCAGACCATCCAGGACGGCGTAGCCGGGTTCGTAGGGGGCGCCCCAGATGCCGCCCGGGCCCTCGTGGTCGGGGACGGACACCATCCAGCCCTCGGCCAGCGCGGCCGCAATCAGCAGGTATTCCAGCTGGGCGATGGAGCCCAGGGACTTGGCCCGCCGGCGCAGCGCGTAGGACGGGAAGCAGCGCGAGGCCACCGCGTCGATGGCGCACTGATAGGAGACGACGTTGCGGACCTGAGCGGGGGGGTGGCCGGTCGGGATCAGCACCGTGGTGACGGTGGCCTGCGGCAGCCCGTTGTGGTCGGTGGTGCGGTACAGCAGCTGGGTGGCTTTGACGCGCTGCGGGATCAGCCCGAGAAAGCCCAGTTCGACGGTGCGGGAGCGCAGCACGGTCCCGGGGTCAGCGTGCTCGAACCCGGCGGGCGGCTCGTAGAAGGGATCGTCGACGGGCAGCAGCGGATGCGCACCGCGCTCGAGCTCCTCGTGCGGGGCGCGGCCAATCCATTCGGGGCTCGGGGCCCCGGAGCTGACCGGATGCATCCCGTCCTTCTTACCTTAAGAAGGGTCTAAGAATCCAGTGCGACTCATCCGGGCGGTCGTAGCGCAGCAAATTCGTCGGTCACCCGAATCTGTGAATCGGTGAAGCGATACAGGGCCGCCGGACGGCCGCCGGAGCGGCCCGAATGGGCGGTCGTCCCGGTCGGCGTGATGACGCCGCGGCGGGCCAGCACCCGTTGCAGGTTGGTGGCGTCGACCTGATAGCCCAGTGCCGCACCGTAGATGTCCCGCAGCGTCGAGAGCGCAAATTCCGTTGGCGCCAAGGCGAATCCGATATTGGTGTAGGACAGCTTGGCGGCCAGCCGGGTGCGGGCGTAATCCACCATCGGGGCATGGTCGAACGCCATCTCCGGCAGTGCGTTCACCGGATGCCAGCGGGTGTCGGGTGGCAGCACCGGGGTGGCGGGTGAGGGAATCAGCCCGAGGAATGTCGACGCGATCATGCGCACGCCGGGCACCCGGCCCGGATCGGAGAAGACGGCCAGCTGTTCCAAGTGGGCGATCTCACGTACGTCGACCTTCTCGGCGAGCTGCCGGCGCGCCGAACTCGTCAGGTCCTCGTCGGCGCGCAGCCGGCCGCCGGGCAGCGACCATTTGCCGCGCTCGGGCTCCAGTGCGCGTTGCCATAACAGCACGTTAAGCGACGGTTTACGGGAACTGACATCGCCAACCTGGAATACAACGGCGAGCACTTCGTGTTCGGTGCTAGTATGAGGCACGTTTTCGATTATAAGTCGAAAACCTCGAAAGCAAGACAGGAGGCGGAAATGACCGTCCTGGATCGAGCCGACGCCGTCGATAACGACCTAGCCGTCGATAACGACCTAGTCGCCCGCATCACCAACGGCCCCGCCGGCTACGCCGGCGTGAACGGTGACGAGGAATGGGCTGCCGAGGTGCGCCGGCTGGCTACCTTGCGCAACGCGACCATCCTCGCGCACAACTACCAGCTGCCTGCCATTCAGGATCTTGCCGACCATGTCGGCGACTCGCTGGCGCTGTCGCGGATCGCGGCCGAAGCCGCCGAAGAGACCATCGTGTTCTGTGGTGTGCACTTCATGGCCGAGACCGCCAAGATTCTGTCCCCGGAGAAGACGGTGCTGATTCCCGATCAGCGCGCCGGTTGCTCGCTGGCCGACTCGATCACCGCCGAAGATCTGCGGGGGTGGAAAGACGAGCACCCCGGTGCGGTCGTGGTGTCCTACGTGAACACCACCGCAGCGGTGAAGGCGCTCACCGATATCTGCTGCACCTCGTCCAACGCTGTCGAGGTGGTGGCCTCCATCCCTGCGGACCGTGAGGTGATCTTCTGCCCGGATCAGTTCTTGGGTGCCCACGTCCGTCGGATGACCGGCCGTACGAACCTGCACATCTGGGCCGGTGAATGCCATGTGCACGCGGGCATCAACGGCGACGAGCTGGCCGAGCAGGCCCGCACTCACCCCGATGCCGAGCTGTTCGTGCACCCCGAATGCGGTTGCGCCACATCGGCACTGTACCTCGCCGGCGAGGGTGCCTTCCCCGAAGACCGGGTCAAGATCCTGTCCACCGGCGGCATGCTCGACGCTGCCAAGACCTCGCACGCCAAGCAGGTGCTGGTCGCCACCGAGGTCGGCATGCTGCACCAGTTACGCCGTGCCGCACCGGGTATCGACTTCCAGGCCGTCAACGACCGGGCGTCGTGCAAGTACATGAAGATGATCACCCCCGCCGCGCTGTTGCGCTGCCTGGTCGAGGGCGCCGACGAGGTCGACGTGGATCCCGATACCGCCCGGCTGGCCCGTGCCAGCGTGCGACGGATGATCGAAATCGGTCAGCCCGGCGGCGGAGAATGACCAGCTCCTTCGCCTGCGGCGCCGGTGCCACAGGCGTGGATTGGCAGCAGCGCGCTGACGTCGTGGTGATCGGCACCGGGGTGGCGGGGTTGGCCGCCGCGCTGGCCGCGCACCGAAAGGGCAGCCGCACAATCATATTGAGTAAGGCACCGGATACCGCGACGTTCTACGCGCAGGGCGGTATCGCGGTGGTGCTGCCGCACACCGACGACTCGGTGGATGCCCATGTGCGTGACACCCTGACCGCCGGTGCCGGCCTGTGTGATCCAGACGCCGTGCGCTCGATAGTCGCCGACGGCTATCGCGCGGTGGCCGACCTGGTCGACGACGGGGCCCGATTCGACGAGAGTGCCCCCGGGCAGTGGGCCCTGACCCGGGAGGGCGGCCACTCCCGTCGGCGCATCATCCACGCCGGCGGTGACGCCACCGGTGCCGAGGTGCAGCGCGCGCTCGATCACGCGGCCGCCACCCTGGACATCCGCCGCAATCATGTTGCGCTGCAGATCCTGCACGACGATGCGAGCGTCACCGGAGTGCTGGTGCGCAACGCCGACGGGCTGGGGATCGTGCACGCCCCGTCGGTCATCCTCGCCACCGGTGGCCTTGGCCATCTGTACCGGGCGACCACGAATCCGGAAGGCTCCACCGGTGACGGTATCGCGCTGGCGCTGTGGGCCGGGGTCGGGGTCACCGATCTCGAATTCGTCCAGTTCCACCCGACGATGCTGTTCGACCGTGACGGGTCCGGGCGTCGCCCGCTGATCACCGAAGCACTCCGCGGCGAAGGTGCGGTGCTGCGTGATGCCCGCGGCGAGGCAATGACCACGCATCATCCGCTGGGCGACCTCGCTCCGCGCGATGTGGTGGCTGCGGCCATCGAGGCGCGACTGCGCGAAACCGGTGACGAGTGCGTATTCCTCGACGCGCGCGCGATTGACCAGTTCGCGCAACGCTTCCCGACCGTGACGGCTGCCTGCCGCGAGGCCGGCATCGATCCCACCCGCGAGCCGATCCCCGTCGTTCCCGGTGCGCACTACAGCTGCGGTGGTGTGGCCACCGATGTTCACGGACGCACCGATCTTCCTGGGCTGTTCGCGGCAGGTGAGGTGGCCAGGACCGGGATGCACGGCGCCAACCGGCTGGCCTCCAACAGCCTGCTGGAAGGCCTGGTCGTCGGTGCCCGCGCCGGCCGGACCGCCGTCGAGCATTCCCGTAACGCGGGCGCGCCGATGGCGAAAGTCGAAGAGCGCCAGCACACTGCACTCGACCGGCACACGCTCCAGGCCGCGATGACCGAACACGCCTCGGTGGTCCGCGACGGCGCCGGCCTACGCCACCTCGCCGAGACACTGAACGAGGCGACGCCGCGCCCGATGACCACCCGCGCCGCCGCCGAGGACGTCGCACTGACGGTGACCGCTCGCGCGGTGGCCGCAGCGGCCTTGGCGCGCACAGAATGTCGTGGTTGCCACCATCGCGGCGATCATCCCGACACCGATCCGGCTCAGGCTTTCAGCCGCACTCTGCACGGCGACCACGCGGAGGCGTGCCTGCGATGACACTCACCGACGACGAGCTGGCCGAAGCTCGCATCACGATTCGACGCGGCCTCGACGAGGACCTGCGCTACGGACCCGATGTCACCACGTTGGCCACGGTCCCTGAAGACGCCACCACGGTGGCCGCCCTGGTCTCGCGGCAGCCCGGGGTAGCCGCCGGCATCGACGTCGCGCTGCTGGTTCTCGACGAGGTGCTCGGTGGGAACGGCTACCGCGTCATCGACCGCGTCGCCGACGGCACCCGGCTGGATGCCGGCACGGCGCTGCTGCGGGTAGAAGGCCCGACCCGGGGATTGCTGACTGCCGAACGCACCCTGCTCAACCTGGTCTGCCACCTGTCCGGCATCGCCACCGCGACCGCGGCCTGGGTGGACGCGGTCGAGGGTGCCAAGGCCGAGATCCGCGACACCCGCAAGACGCTGCCGGGGCTGCGGGCACTGCAGAAGTACGCCGTGCGGGTCGGCGGCGGCGTCAATCACCGGATGGGCCTCGGCGATGCCGCGCTGATCAAGGACAACCATGTCGCGGCCGCCGGTTCGGTGGTCGCCGCGCTGCGGGCCGTCCGCGCGGCCGCCCCGGACCTGCCGTGCGAGGTCGAGGTCGACACCCTCGAACAGCTCGATGAGGTGCTCGCCGAGGATGTGCAGCTGATCCTGCTGGACAACTTCCCGGTCTGGCAGACCCAAATCGCCGTGCAGCGCCGCGATGCCAACGCACCAGGGGTTCTCTTGGAGTCCTCGGGAGGCCTGGGGCTGGATAGCGCCGCCGAATACGCTGGCACCGGAGTGGACTATCTGGCCGTCGGCGCGTTGACCCACTCGGTGCGGGTTCTCGACGTCGGCCTGGATCTGTAGCAGCGGGCAGCGCCGGGTCGTCGGTGCCGGCGGTCACCACGCGCGGGTTCACCAGATGCAGGGTGTGGCGTCCGTGGCGGATATTGGCCTCGCCCGCGGCCAGAATGTTCTTGACCCAGTTGGTCTTTCCGTGCCCGAGCATGACGGCCAGGGTGTCGCCCTTGCGGAAGGCCGACACGCCCACGTTAGGCGGCCGCGCCCCGGCGCACCAGCGACAGCACCACCGCGGCGGTGGCGAACAGGCCTGAGAACGTCCGGTTCATCGCGGTCTGCTGGCGTGGGGTGCGCAGCCAGCCCAGCAGCCGGGCCGCCAGCCCCGTGTAGCAGCCCATCACCACCAGATCGACGACCACCATTGTCGTGCCGATCGCCAGGTATTGGGGGAGCAGCGGGGCGGTCGGCACCACGAACTGCGGCAGCACCGCGAGCAGGAACACCAGGCCCTTGGGGTTGGTGACGTTGACCAGAATTCCGCGGACGAGCAGGGTGCCTCGCCCACCGCCGGTGTCCACCCTGACCTGTTGATCCAGGTCAAAGGGCTTGCTGCGCCACTGCCGGACGGCCAGATAGACCAGGTAGACGACGCCGATCCACTTGATGACGGTGAAGGCGACGACGGATTGCGCCACCGCCGCGCCGAGCCCAACGGCGACCGCCACCAGCTGCAGCATCAGGCCGATCTGCAGCCCGGTGATGCTCCAGTAACCGCGGCGCAGACCGTACGCCAGGCCGGTCGCCATGGACTGGATGGCACCAGCGCCGGGGGACACACTGATCGCGATCGCGGCACCGACGAAGGCCAGCCACAGCTCCCATTGCATAACCGCAGTATCCGGGCTGCGGTGCCCCGAGCTCAACGGATTTTTATTCGGGTGCATCGATACGGGACAATTGAACCGATGACCAGCTTCGCCATGAACCGGATCGATCTGCGTGGCCGCACGCTGACCGCCGCCCAGCTGCGCGCGGCGCTCCCGCGCGGCGGTGTGGACGTTGACGCCGTGGTGCCCACGGTTCGCCCGATCGTCGACGATATCGCCGAGCGCGGTGCGGTGGCCGCGCTGGAGTACGGCGAGCAGTTCGACGGGGTGCGCCCCGCGACGGTGCGCGTTCCCGCCTCCGCGCTGGCGGCGGCGCTCGCCGAGCTCGATCCCGACGTGCGCGCCGCCCTCGAGGTGGCCATCGAGCGCACCCGGATCGTGCATGCCGACCAACGTCGCACCGACACCACCACGACCCTGGCACCCGGTGCCTCGGTCACCGAGCGCTGGGTTCCGGTGGAGCGGGTGGGCCTGTATGTGCCGGGCGGCAACGCGGTCTACCCGTCGAGCGTGGTGATGAACGTGGTGCCCGCGCAGACCGCCGGCGTCGATTCCCTGGTGGTGGCCAGCCCGCCGCAGGCGGCGTTCGGCGGACTTCCGCACCCGACGATCCTGGCGGCGGCGGCACTGCTCGGTGTCGACGAGGTGTGGGCCGTCGGGGGTGCGCAGGCGGTGGCGCTGCTGGCCTACGGCGGCACCGACACCGACGGCGCCGAGCTCGTGCCGGTCGACATGGTCACCGGGCCCGGAAATATCTACGTCACTGCAGCCAAGCGAATCTGCCGCTCGCAGATCGGTATTGATGCCGAGGCCGGTCCCACCGAGATCGCGATCCTGGCCGACCACACCGCCGACCCGGTCCACGTCGCGGCCGACCTGATCAGCCAGGCCGAGCACGATGTGATGGCCGCCAGCGTGCTGGTCACCGACAGCACCGCGCTGGCGCAGGCCACCGACGCCGAATTGGCCGTGCAGCTGGAAACGACCAAACATCGCGAGCGGGTCACCGAGGCGCTGCGTGGGCGGCAGTCCGGCGTCGTGCTGGTCGACGATATCGACACCGGGGTACGTGTCGTGAATTCCTATGCTGCTGAACATTTGGAGATCCAGACCATCGATGCCGGTGAGGTGGCCGGTCGCATCCGCGCGGCCGGGGCGATCTTCGTCGGCCCGTGGTCGCCGGTCAGCCTGGGCGACTACTGCGCCGGGTCCAACCATGTGCTGCCCACCGCCGGGTGTGCGCGGCATTCGAGCGGACTGTCGGTGCAGACCTTCCTGCGCGGTATCCACGTCGTCGACTACACCGAGGCGGCGCTGAAGGATGTTTCCGGCCATGTGATCACGCTGGCCACGGCCGAGGACCTGCCTGCGCACGGCGAAGCGGTCCGGCGGAGGTTCGAGCGATGACCGTCCCCGGAGCCCAGGTGACGCTGGCGGATCTGCCGCTGCGCGACGACCTGCGCGGCAAGTCTCCCTACGGCGCACCACAACTCGACGTGCCGGTCCGGCTGAACACCAACGAGAACCCGCACCCGCCGAGCGCGGAGCTGGTCGCGGACGTGACGCGTTCGGTGCAGGCGGCAGCCGCCGAACTGCACCGCTATCCCGACCGGGACGCCGTCGCATTGCGCGCCGACCTGGCCGCCTACCTGCGGGCTCAGACCGGTGTCGAGGTGCAGACCGAAAACCTCTGGGCGGCAAACGGATCCAATGAAATCCTGCAGCAGCTGCTGCAGGCGTTCGGCGGCCCGGGCCGCAGCGCGATCGGGTTTGTGCCGTCGTACTCGATGCACCCCATCATCTCGAACGGCACCCAGACCGAGTGGATCGAGTCGGTGCGGGCAGCGGACTTCAGCCTCGACGCCGACACCGCGGCGACCGTGATTGCCGCCCGCGATCCTGACGTGGTGTTCGTCGCGAGCCCCAACAACCCTTCCGGGCAGAGCATTTCGCTAGCCGATCTGCGCCGTCTTTTGGATGCCATGGGTCATAGCATCCTCATCGTCGACGAGGCCTACGGCGAGTTCTCCAGCCAGCCCAGTGCGATCGCGCTGATCGACGAGTACCCGAGCCGGCTCATCGTCAGCCGTACCATGAGCAAGGCGTTCGCGTTCGCCGGTGGCCGGTTGGGTTATCTGATTGCCGCCCCGGCGATCATCGACGCCGTGCTGCTGGTCCGGCTGCCGTATCACCTATCGGTGGTCACCCAGGCCGCGGCGCGGGCCGCGCTGCGGCACGCCGATGACACCCTGGGCAGCGTCGCGACACTGATCGCCGAACGGGAGCGGGTCAGTGCCGCGCTGGCCGATCTGGGATATCGCGTCATTCCCAGTGACGCGAACTTCGTGCTGTTCGGCGAGTTCACCGACGCTCCGGCGGCCTGGCAGCGCTACCTCGACGACGGTGTCCTGATCCGCGATGTCGGAATCGGTGGATACCTGCGCACCACAATCGGATTGGCCGACGAGAATGACGCTTTCCTGGCCGCCAGCGCACGGCTGGCCAGCGCCCAACTTGCCCAACGAGGAGCGACATGAGCCGCATCGCCAAGGTCGAACGCAAAACCCGCGAGTCTGACATCGTCGTCGAGCTGAACCTGGATGGCACCGGGGATGTCAGCGTGCACACCGGGATCCCGTTCTTCGACCACATGCTGACCTCGCTGGGGACCCACGCCAGCTTCGACCTGGCCGTCACCGCCACGGGCGATGTCGATATCGAGGGCCACCACACCATCGAGGACACCGCGATCGTGCTGGGGACCGCACTGGGGCAGGCCCTCGGAGACAAGAAGGGCATCCGCCGTTTCGGCGACTCCTTCATCCCGATGGATGAGACGCTGGCCCATGCTGCCGTCGATGTGTCCGGGCGGCCGTATTTCGTGCACACCGGCGAACCGGAATACATGGTCGATTTCACAATCTCCGGCTCTAGCGTGCCCTACCACACGGTGGTCAACCGGCACGTGTTCGAGTCGCTGGCGTTCAACGCCCGCATCTCGCTGCACGTGCGGACCCTCTACGGCCGCGACCCGCACCACATCACCGAGGCGCAGTACAAGGCGGTGGCTCGGGCGCTGCGGCAAGCCGTTGAGCCGGATCCGCGGGTGTCGGGCGTGCCGTCCACCAAAGGTTCACTGTGACAGCTAGATCCGTCGTGGTCCTGGACTACGGCTCGGGCAACCTGCGCTCGGCGCAGCGGGCGCTGGAACGTGTCGGCGCCGACGTGGAGGTGACCGCTGACGCGCAGCGCGCACTGAACGCCGACGGTCTGGTGGTTCCGGGCGTCGGCGCCTACGAGGCCTGTATGACCGGGCTGCGCGGGATCAGCGGCGAGCACATCATCGCCGAGCGGGTGGCCGCGGGCCGGCCGGTGCTCGGCGTGTGCGTGGGAATGCAGATACTGTTCTCGCGCGGTGTGGAATTCGGAGTCGAGTCGACGGGCTGCGGCCAGTGGCCGGGATCGGTGACCCGTCTAGATGCGCCGGTGATTCCGCACATGGGCTGGAATGTCGTCGACGCGGCTCCGGGCAGCTTGCTGTTCAAGGGTTTTGACGCCGACACCCGGTTTTACTTCGTGCACTCCTACGCCGCCCAGAAGTGGGAGGGCGCACCTGACGCGCTGCTGAGCTGGGCCGACCACCATGTGCGGTTCTTGGCCACCGTCGAGGACGGTCCGTTGTCGGCGACACAATTTCATCCGGAGAAGAGTGGTGACGCTGGTGCGGCGCTGCTCGCGAATTGGGTTGAGGGGCTTTAAGAGTGGCACTGATTTTGTTGCCTGCTGTCGACGTGGTCGAGGGCAAGGCGGTGCGCCTGGTGCAGGGCAAGGCCGGCAGCGAGACCGAATACGGCTCGGCGCTGGACGCCGCGCTGACCTGGCAACGTGACGGTGCCGAATGGATCCACCTGGTGGACCTCGACGCCGCGTTCGGCCGTGGCTCCAACCGTGAATTGCTCGCCCAGGTGGTCGGTTCGCTCGACGTGAACGTCGAGCTCTCCGGGGGAATCCGCGACGACGCGTCGCTCAAGGCTGCCCTGGCCACCGGGTGCGCCCGGGTCAACATCGGCACCGCGGCGCTGGAGAACCCGCTGTGGTGTGCCGCGGCGATCGCGGAGTACGGCGACAAGGTGGCTGTCGGCCTCGACGTGCAGATCGTCGAGGGGGAGCACCGCCTGCGCGGCCGGGGCTGGGAGACCGATGGCGGCGATCTGTGGCATGTGCTGGAACGCCTTGACAGCGAGGGCTGCTCGCGCTTCGTCGTCACCGACGTCACTAAGGACGGCACCCTGACCGGACCCAATCTAGACCTGCTCGAGGGTGTTGCCGAGTGCACCAACGCTCCGGTGATCGCTTCCGGCGGGGTCTCGAGCCTGGATGATCTGCGCGCGATCGCGACACTGACCGACAGTGGAGTAGAGGGCGCAATCGTCGGAAAAGCGCTCTATGCAGGCCGATTCACGTTGCCGGAGGCGCTGGCCGCGGTGAGCCAGTAACCTGGATGGCTGCACAGTCGGTAGACCTTGAGGCCCTGGTGGCCCAGGCATCGGTGATCCTGGACGAGGCGTCCGAGCCGTTCATCGCCGGGCATCGAGCCGCGTCGGCCGTGCAGAAGAAGGGCACTGACTTCGCCACCGAGGTCGACCTGGCCATCGAGCGGCAGGTAGTCCAGGCGCTGGAGTCGGTCACCGGGATCGGGGTGCACGGGGAGGAATTCGGCGGCGCCCCGATCGATTCTCCCCTGGTATGGGTGCTCGACCCGATCGACGGCACGTTCAACTACGCCGCCGGCTCACCGATGGCGGCGATCCTTCTGGGGCTGCTGCGCGATGGCGAACCGGTTGCGGGGCTGACTTGGCTACCGTTCACCGATCAGCGCTACAGCGCGATACAGGGTGGACCGGTCTTCTACAACGGCGTCGCCCAGCCCTCGATCGAGCACAGTGAGATCGGGCAGTGCGTGATCGGCATCGGCACCTTCAACGTTGACTGGCGCGGACGTTTCCCGGGCCGCTATCGACTGGCAGTGCTGGAGAACCTCAGCCGGGTCTGCTCGAAGCTGCGGATGCACGGTGCCACCGGCGTCGACTTCGCCTACGTCGCAGGCGGAGTCATGGGCGCGGCGATCAGTTTCGGCGACCACATCTGGGATCACGCCGCCGGCGCAGCGCTGGTCCGCGCCGCGGGTGGAGTCGTCACCGACCTGTCCGGTCAGCCGTGGACCCCGTCGTCGCGTTCGGCGCTGGCCGCCGCGCCCGGCGTGCACCTTCACGTCATGGAGATCCTGGAGAAGATCGGGAAACCGGAGGATTACCTGTAATGGATGTCGCCGTACGTGTGATTCCCTGCCTGGACGTCGATGCCGGGCGGGTGGTCAAGGGCGTCAACTTCGAAAACCTTCGTGACGCGGGCGATCCCGTCGAGCTGGCCGCCGCCTATGACGCCGAGGGTGCCGACGAGCTGACGTTCCTGGACGTCACCGCGTCCTCGTCGGGGAGATCGACGATGCTCGATGTGGTGCGCCGCACCGCCGAACAGGTGTTCATCCCGCTCACCGTGGGCGGTGGCGTGCGCTCGGTGGCCGACGTCGATATCCTGCTACGGGCCGGCGCGGACAAGGTGTCGGTGAACACCGCCGCAATCGCACGTCCGGAACTGCTGGCCGAGTTGTCCCGCCAGTTCGGCTCGCAGTGCATCGTGTTGTCGGTGGACGCTCGCACGGTGCCTGCCGGTTCGGTGCCAACCCCGTCGGGCTGGGAGGTCACCACCCACGGCGGGCGGCAGGGGACCGGTATCGATGCTGTCGAATGGGCAACGCGCGGAGCCGAACTCGGAGTCGGCGAGATCCTGCTGAACTCAATGGACGCCGACGGCACCAAGGCCGGCTTTGACCTCAAGATGTTGCGTGCGGTGCGCAAGGCTGTCGCGGTACCGGTGATCGCCAGTGGCGGTGCCGGTGCGGTGGGCGATTTCGCACCTGCGGTGGAGGCCGGCGCCGATGCGGTGTTGGCGGCGAGTGTCTTTCACTTCCGCGAGCTGACCATCGGACAGGTCAAGGCGGCGATGGCCGCGGAAGGAATCGTGGTGAGATGAGCCTCGATCCGGATATCGCCAACCGGCTCAAGCGCGATGCCACCGGGTTGTTCGCGGCGATCGCGCAGGAGCGTGGCACCGGCGACGTGTTGATGGTGGCCTGGATGGACGATGAGGCCTTGGCCCGCACGCTGGAGACGCGGGAAGCCACCTATTACTCTCGCTCCCGCGGCCAATACTGGGTCAAGGGTGCGACGTCCGGGCACACCCAGTACGTGCGTTCGGTGCGGCTGGACTGCGACGGCGACGCGGTGTTGCTGGAGGTTGATCAAGTCGGGGGAGCGTGCCACACCGGCGATCACAGCTGCTTCGATGCGGATGTGCTGCTCGGTCCCGAGAGCTAGACGTCGATCGCGTTGGCCTTCGCGCGTGCCGTCCAGCGGCTTTCGTCGTAGCCGACTGCGATCGGGTGTGCGAACGCCGTCGTGACGTTGTCCGTTGAAATCGTCTCGCGGGCAGGGCCGCTGGCCACGGTGCGGCCATCGGCGATCAGCAAGGCGTGTGTCGTGGTCGTCGGCAACTCTTCGAGGTGATGGGTCACCAGGATCGAGGCGACATCGGGATGCGTGCGGTCGAGGGTGTCGATGGTCTCCAGCAATTGCTCGCGCGCCGCGACATCCAGCCCGGTCGTCGGCTCATCGAGCAGCAGCAGATCGGGCTCTGAGACCAGTGCCCGCGCAATGAGAGCGCGGCCCCGCTCGCCCTGGGACAGTGTCGGCCACACATCGTCGGTCTTGCGTGTCATGCCTACCGCGGCGATCATCGCCGCAGCCCGTTCACTCTCGGCCGGGCTTGGCGTCCAGCGCGTCGGGAGGTCGATGGTGGCGGTGATGCCGGTCAGCACCACCTCGCGCACGGTCAGCGAATACTGCAGCCGATGGCGGGGATTCACGTGTCCGATCGACCGGCGCAGTGCGGCCAGATCCGTGTGGCCCATCTGGCTGCCGAGGATCGACACCGCACCGGTGGTCGGAAACGTCACCGCCGCGCAGAACCCGAGCAGGGTGCTCTTCCCGGCACCGTTAGGCCCCAACAGCGCCCAATGTTCACCCGCCTGAACCGTCAGCGAGATGCCGTTGATGATCTGCTTGCCGTTGCGCCGGAATGTCACATCACGTAGCTCGAGAACCGGTGTCACGAGAAGGCCTCCTTCAACGAGGTCAGATGTGAGCGACTGGCGGCAGCGGCCGCGACGGGATTGCGGTCGGCGATCGCGTCCGCGAGTTCCCGGTGTGGAGCATGGTCGGCTTCTTCCGACGGCACCGGGTGAATCTTGAGCATGTCGATCATCGCCAGCCGCAGTCGCGGCAGGAATGCGTCGAACAACTGCGTCAGCACGTCGTTGTGCGCGGCTGCGACGACCGCTCGGTGAAACGCGGCGTCGGCGTCAACATGGTCGGGGACCGCCAAACCCGTGACGCCGCGGGCAGCCAGTGCGCGGCGGATCGTGCGGAGATCGGCAGGGGTGCGCCGGGTCGCCGCGAGCGCGGCGGCCTCGGCTTCGATCGCGATCCGCGCTTCGATCACGGCCGCGATGGTCGTGCGCCGCAGGATGGTGTCCCAGTCCTCGACGGCTTCGGTAGCCGTCACGAACACCCCGGCGCCCTGGCGGCTGTCGAGTACGCCCTTGCCGGCCAGTTCGCGGACCGCCTCGCGCAGCGTCGAGCGGCCGACGCCCAACTGTGCGGCCAAGGTGGTCTCACCCGGAAGCCGGTGTCCGAGCGGCCATTCGCCGCCCCGGATGCGCGTCATCAACAGCTGGGCCGTCTGCGCTGCGAGCGGGTGGCGCTGCACTTGGGTAATACGGGAAATCACCACGAACCTCTCTACTTGTCTGAGGAGTAGTGCACAGCCTTATCACTATGACAGGTGCGCTCGTGCTTACTCGCCGCGGCCACCTTCGGGGAAGGGGGGGCTTCGCTTATGTGCTGCTGATCGAGTATGGAATTGATCTGCCCCGGGAGATGCAGATCGACGTCGCGCGACGGGTCCAAGCGCTCGCCGACGAACGTGGCGTCGAGGTCAAGCCTGTCGAGCTGTACGACCTTTTCGTCGCCGCCGACAGCGAGAGCGCGCTCAACGCGATCTGAGTACCTCGAGTGCCTTGTCGGCGTGGGCGTCCATGTTGACCTCGCTGGAAATGACCTCCAGCACGGTGCGGTCGGTGTCGATCACGAACGTCGTGCGCTTGACTGGGATGAGCTTGCCCAGCAGTCCGCGCTTGACGCCGAAGGCCGTGGCGATCGCACCGTCGGCGTCGGATAGCAGCGGGTAGTCGAAATTCTGCGAGTCAGCGAACCGGGCCTGCTTCTCGACCGCGTCGGTGCTGATGCCCACCCGGCTGGCACCCAAGGCGGCGAACTCCGAGCCAAGATCCCGGAAGTGACAGGCTTCCTTAGTGCAGCCGGGTGTCATCGCGGCGGGATAGAAGAACAGCACGATAGGCCCATCGGCCAGCAGGCTCGTCAGCGAGCGCACGGTGCCGGTCTGATCCGGCAGTTCGAAGTCTGCGACCCGGTCTCCACGTCTCATGGGAGCAGGCTACGCCCGTCAAACCGGGCCAGCGGGTCTGGGAGGATGTACCCGTGCAATCCAACCTCGCCGGAGCCGCTGGGCCGGCGACATCCGCGACCGCCACCACCACACGCGAGGAGTTCCGTGCGCTGGCCGCCGCGCATCGCGTGGTGCCGGTGACCCGCAAGGTGCTCGCGGACAGTGAGACACCGTTGTCGGCGTACCGGAAACTGGCGGCCAACCGGCCCGGAACCTTCCTTCTCGAATCCGCCGAGAACGGCCGGTCGTGGTCGCGCTGGTCGTTCATCGGGGCGGGGGCGCCCTCGGCGCTGACGGTCCGCGACGGAGAAGCGGTCTGGCTGGGCACCACCCCGCAGGACGCCCCGGCCGGCGGCGACCCACTGGCGGCGCTGCGCCAGACGATGGCACTGCTGTCGACAGGTCCGCTCGCGGGTATGCCGCCGCTGTCGGGCGGCATGGTCGGGTTCTTCGCCTACGACTTCGTCCGGCGCCTCGAACGGCTGCCCGCATTGGCGGTCGACGACCTCGGCCTGCCTGACATGCTGCTGCTGCTGGCCACCGATCTGGCCGCCGTCGACCACCACGAGGGCACGATCACGCTGATCGCCAACGCGGTGAACTGGAACGGCACCGACCAACGGGTCGACTGGGCCTACGACGACGCCGTCGCCCGCCTCGACGTGATGACCGATGCTCTGGGTCAGCCGCTGTTATCGAGCGTGGCGACGTTTTCCCGGCCGCAGCCCCAGCACCGCTCGCAGCGCACTCCCGAGGAGTACAGCGCGATCGTCGAGCGGCTGGTGAAGGAAATCGAGGCCGGTGAAGCCTTCCAGGTGGTGCCGTCCCAACGATTCGAACTGACAACCCAAGCCGATCCCATTGATGTCTACCGGATGTTGCGGGTCACCAACCCCAGCCCGTACATGTACCTGCTGCATATCCCGGATGAGACTGGGGGAACGGCATTTTCGATCGTCGGTTCCAGCCCGGAGGCGTTGGTGACGGTCAACGACGGTTGGGCCACCACGCATCCGATCGCGGGCACGCGGTGGCGCGGTCAGACCGAAGAGGAAGACCAGCTGTTGGAAAAGGAGCTGCTCTCCGATGAGAAGGAACGCGCCGAGCACCTGATGCTGGTGGATCTCGGCCGTAACGACCTGGGGCGCGTGTGTGTGCCGGGTACCGTGCGGGTGGAGGACTACAGCCACATCGAGCGCTACAGCCACGTGATGCACCTGGTATCCACGGTCAACGGTTTGCTTGCGGAGGGCCGGACCGCTCTGGACGCGGTCACGGCATGCTTCCCGGCCGGCACGCTGACAGGTGCGCCGAAGGTACGTGCGATGGAACTCATCGAAGAGGTCGAGAAGACCCGTCGCGGCCTCTACGGCGGCGTCGTCGGGTATCTGGACTTCGCCGGTAACGCCGACTTCGCCATCGCGATCCGCACCGCCTTGATGAGCAAGGGCACCGCCTACGTGCAGGCCGGTGGCGGGGTGGTGGCCGACTCCAACGGCCCGTACGAATACACCGAGGCATCCAACAAGGCCAAGGCGGTGCTCAGCGCAATCGCGGCCGCGGAAACGCTGGGTGCCCCGTGATCCGCATCGGTCAGCTGTTGCTGGTGGTGGCCGCCCTGCTGCTGTGGGGTGGGTCGCGGCTGGTCTGGGTCTCGGTGACGTCCTCCGACGGCCTCGGGCAGCCCAAGACCATCACGCTGACCGGTGCCGACTGGTCCAACGCGCTGTTGCCGCTGGCTGTGCTGCTGCTGGCGGCGGCGGTGGCCGGTTTGGCGGTGCGGGGCTGGGGCCTTCGCGCGGTCGCGCTGCTGATCGCGATCGTCACACTGCTGCTGGGCTACCTCGGGGTCAGCCTGATCGTCACCCCTGATGTCGGCCCGCGCGCAGCCGATCTGGCCCAGCTTCCGGTCGCATCGCTGGTGGCCAGCAGCAGGCAGTACGTGGGTGCCGGGCTGACCGTCGCCGCCGCCGTGTGCGCGCTTGTCGCCGCCGTGCTGCTGATGCGCTCGGCCGGTTCAGGGCGGGGCGCCCTGGCCAAATACGCCGCACCTGCTGCCCGCCGCAGCGCCGTCCGCAGCGCGGACGCCGACCCGGCACTGTCGGAGCGGGGCATGTGGGACGCCCTCGACGAGGGCGTCGATCCCACGGAGCGACGCCCCGAGACCGAGGGTCGGTGACGAATGCGCGGCGAACTACGACTACCCTTCCAAGGACAGAAGCGAGATCGTCAGAGTGCTAGAAGGGATTAGCTTCGCATGAGTTCGGCAACCGTGCTCGACTCCATCATCGAGGGAGTTCGCGAAGACGTTGCCGCCCGTGAGGCGATCGTTCCGCTGGCAGAGGTCAAGGCGGCCGCGCTGGCGGCGCCGGCGCCGTTGAACGTGCTGGCCGCCCTGCGCGCGCCGGGTATCGCCGTCATCGCCGAAGTCAAGCGCGCCAGCCCTTCCCGAGGCGAACTGGCCAGTATCGCCGATCCCGCCGAGCTGGCCCGCGCCTATGAGAGCGGCGGAGCCCGGGTGATCAGCGTGCTGACCGAACAGCGTCGCTTCAACGGCTCCCTGGCCGACCTCGACGCGGTACGTGCCGCCGTCCGAATCCCGTTGTTGCGCAAGGACTTTATTGTTCGGCCCTACCAAATTCACGAGGCCAGGGCCCATGGCGCGGATATGCTGCTGCTGATCGTGGCTGCGCTGGAGCAGCCGGCCCTGGAGTCGCTGCTCGAGCGCACCGAGTCACTGGGGATGACCGCGCTGGTGGAGGTCCACACCGAGGAAGAGGCCGACCGGGCCCTGCAGGCCGGCGCCAAGGTAATCGGTGTGAACGCCCGCAACCTCAAGACGTTGGAGGTCGACCGGGACTGCTTCGCGCGGATCGCGCCGGGGTTGCCGTCCGACACGATCCGGGTCGCCGAATCGGGGATTCGCGGCACCGGGGACCTGCTGGCCTACGCCGGCGCCGGGGCGGACGCCGTCCTGGTGGGTGAGGGATTGGTGACGAGTGGGGACCCGCGGAGCGCCGTCGCCGACCTGGTGACCGCCGGAGCCCATCCCTCCTGCCCGAAACCCGCTCGCTGAGTCGTGGCCGATACCTCCACCCCGAACGTGCCGCGCATGAGCGCGGCTGTCGCTGAACCGACGGCGCACGATCCCGATGCCCGCGGGCACTTCGGTGTCTATGGCGGTCGGTACGTGCCCGAGGCGCTGATGGCCGTGATCGAAGAGGTGACGGCCGCCTACGAAAAGGCCCGCACCGACCAAGAATTCCTCGACCGGCTGGACAACCTGCAGACCCACTACGCGGGACGCCCGTCGCCGCTCTACGAGGCGGTCCGCCTCAGCGAGCATCTCGGCGGGGCGCGGGTGTTCCTCAAGCGCGAAGACCTCAACCACACCGGATCGCACAAGATCAACAACGTGCTGGGGCAAGTGTTGCTGGCCAAGCAGATGGGCAAGACCCGCGTGATCGCCGAGACCGGGGCAGGCCAGCACGGTGTGGCGACTGCGACGGCCTGTGCGCTGCTCGGTTTGGAATGTGTGATCTACATGGGCGCTGTGGACACCGCGCGCCAGGCGCTCAATGTGGCCCGGATGCGTTTACTGGGTGCTGAGGTCGTCTCGGTGGAGTCCGGGTCCAAGACGCTGAAGGACGCGATCAACGACGCGTTCCGTGACTGGGTCACCAACGCTGACCGCACCTACTACTGCTTCGGCACCGCGGCCGGGCCCCATCCGTTTCCGACCATGGTGCGCGATTTCCAGCGGATCATCGGGCTCGAGGCGCGTGCCCAGATCTTGGCTCAGGCCGGACGGCTGCCCGATGCGGTGGCCGCGTGCGTGGGTGGCGGGTCCAACGCGATCGGCATCTTCCATCGGTTCATCGATGACCCAGCCGTGCGTTTGGTCGGCTTCGAGGCGGCGGGCGACGGCGTTGAAACCGGGAGGCACGCAGCAACTTTCACGGGTGGGTCGCCTGGGGCGTTTCAGGGCTCGTATTCGTATCTGCTGCAGGACGAGGACGGCCAGGCGGTCGAGTCGCATTCGATTTCGGCCGGCCTGGACTACCCGGGTGTCGGCCCTGAGCATGCGTTTCTCAAGGACCTCGGTCGCGCCGAGTATCAGCCGATCACCGACACCGAGGCTATGGACGCGTTCGGTCTGCTGTGCCGGCTGGAGGGCATCATCCCGGCCATCGAATCGGCACACGCGGTGGCGGGGGCGGTGAAACTGGCGGCCGAGCTGGGGCCGGGATCGATCATCCTGGTGAACCTGTCTGGCCGCGGCGATAAGGACGTGGAGACTGCGGCCAAGTGGTTCGGGCTGTTCGACCAGTCCGGCCCGGGAGTCTCATGACCGCTCAGCACAGTCAGTCGGGTCGGCTGGGGTCGATTTTTGCGGAGTGCCACGACGAGGGCCGCGCTGCGCTGATCGGCTACCTGCCGACCGGCTATCCCTCCGTCGACCTGTCGATCGAAGCGATGGTGGCGATGGTCGAATCCGGTTGCGACATCATCGAAGTCGGTGTTCCGTACTCCGATCCCGGGATGGACGGTCCGGTGATCGCCACCGCGACGGAGGCCGCGCTACAGGGCGGTGTTCGGGTTCGTGACACCCTGCGCGCGGTCGAGGCAATCAGTGCCGCGGGCGGCAATGCCGTCGTCATGACGTACTGGAATCTGGTGCTGCACTACGGGATTGAGGCGTGGTCCCGCGATCTCGCCGCGGCAGGGGGACTGGGCATGGTCACCCCGGACCTCATACCCGACGAGGCCGATGAGTGGATGGCGGCCGCCGAAGCGCACGACTTGGACCGAATCTTCCTGGTGGCGCCGTCGTCGACCGCGGAGCGACTGGCCAAGACCGTGGCGGCTTCGCGGGGGTTCGTCTACGCGGCCTCGACCATGGGTGTGACCGGTGCGCGGGACGTGGTGTCCAGCGCGGCACCGGAATTGGTGGGGCGGGTCAAGGAGATTTCGGAAATCCCGGTGGGAGTGGGACTGGGTGTGCGCTCGCGTGAGCAGGCCGCTGAGATTGCAGCGTTCGCAGAGGGTGTGATCGTGGGTTCGGCGCTAGTGTCGGCCCTGACGGACGGGTTGGCGGCGGTGCGGACGCTGACCGAAGAGCTGGCTGTGGGTGTGCGACAGAAGGTGCCTGCCTCGTGACGACAACCGTCTTGGCTTACTTCCCTAGTCCGGCACAGGGTGTCTGGCACTTGGGCCCGGTCCCGATTCGGGCCTACGCGCTGTGCATCATTGCGGGCATCATCGCCGCGTTGGTGATCGGCGATCGCCGATGGGCGGCACGCGGAGGCGAGCGCGGCGTCATCTACGACATCGCATTGTGGGCGGTGCCGTTCGGCCTGATCGGTGGCCGGCTCTATCACCTGATGACCGACTGGCGAACGTATTTTGCCGAGGGCGGCGCGGGTATAGGCGCGGCGGTGCGAATCTGGGACGGCGGCCTCGGTATCTGGGGCGCGGTTGCCCTTGGTGGTGTGGGCGCGTGGATTGCCTGCCGGCGCAGGGGGATTCCGCTGCCGGCGTTCGGTGACGCGATTGCGCCAGGCATCATCTTGGCGCAGGCGATCGGCCGGCTCGGTAACTACTTCAACCAGGAGCTGTACGGCCGCGAGACGACGCTGCCGTGGGGGCTGGAGATCTTCTATCGGCGCGACTCGTCCGGCATGGTCGACGTGCACTCCCTCGACGGGGTGTCGACGGGGCAGGTCGCCGTGGTGGTGCAGCCGACGTTCCTGTATGAGCTGTTGTGGAACCTGGCGGTGTTCTTCGTCTTGATCTACCTGGACCGGCGGTTCAAGCTCGGGCACGGCCGCCTGTTCGCCACGTATGTCGCGGCGTACTGCATCGGCCGGTTCTGGGTGGAGCTGTTGCGCGACGACACCGCCACGCATATCGCGGGTATTCGGGTGAACTCGTTTACGTCGGTGTTCGTGTTCATCGGTGCGATCGTCTACATCCTCCTTGCGCCCAAGGGCCGCGAGGATCCCGCGACGCTCGGTGGCAGGCAGCACGAGGGTTCTGGTCTCGAGGAGGAACTTGGATCGCCAGCCGAGAAGGTGGCCGAGGATCTGGTCGCAATTGCGACGGGCGGCGGCATTGCCGCAGCGGCGGCCGTGGCCGCCGAGCATGACTCCGAAGATGCCGCAGCCGTTGGCGACGTCGACGAGCCCGAGCCCGAGGCTGAACCCGAGCCCGCACCGCCGGCACAGCGCCGCGAGTTCCGCGCCGTCGTCCGCCGAGTCCTTTGGGGCGTCGAAGTTCATCGCGACTGAAACTGCAGAAACTAAAACTCGTCGTACCTCGATGGCATACTCGAACGCATGTTCGATCACTGGCCGGGTGAGTACACCGAGACACCGGAGACAGCCGAATCGGTGGGCTTGTTCGAGCGGTTGACGAGTATCTCACGGCTCGAGAATCGCGCGGCTGCGATTCGGTTGCGGCTGATCGCCGACATCTTCGAGGATCGCCGCGCCGCATTGGGTGAGCGTGAGGATTGGGCGGTCGATACCTGGCGCGCCGTCGGAGCTGAAGTGGCTGCGGCGCTGCGGGTGAGCCTGGGTATGGCCAACAGTTACATGAACTATGCGCTGGCGATGCTGCGCTTGCCCGCGGCCGCCGCGGTGTTCGAGGCCGGCGATATCGACTTCCTGACGTTCAAGACGATCGTGTACCGCACGCATCTGATCACTGACGCCGAGACGATGGCCGGGGTTGATGCTGAACTGGCTGCCGTGGTCGCTCGCTGGCCGTCGATGACCCCCAAGAAGCTGGCCACCGAGATCGACGGCGTGGTGGTTCAGCGTGATCCCGATGCGGTGCGGCGGATTCAGGAGCGCGGCAAGCAGTGCGACGTCACGTTCTGGGAGAACTCCGAGGGCTATGTGGAGATTACGGCGGTGCTGACGGTCGTTGACGGCGCGGCTGTGGAAAAGCGGATCAACACGATGGCGAAGTCGGTGTGCGACACCGATCCCCGCACAATGGGTCAACGGCGCTCGGCGGCGCTGGGCGCATTGGGCACCGGCGAGGAGCGGTTGGCCTGCCAGTGCGGTGAATCCGATTGCGTCGCAGCCACAAAGCCGACAGGCTCGGTCGTAATCCACGTCGTAGCTGACCAAGCGACACTCAACGGCACCAGTAACAAGCCGGCTTATGTCCTCGACACTGGGACGGTGATCTCGGCGGAGCTACTCGCTGAGCTGAAAGCGAAGGCGCGCCAGCGTCCGGTCGTCATTCCCGTCGATGACGCGTCGGAGTACGGCTATCACCCGTCGCGGGCGCTGGCCGATTTTGTCCGGTCCCGCGACCTCACATGCCGGGCTCCTGGCTGCGCTAAGCCGGCCAGGGTCTGCGATATCGACCACACAGTCCCGTGGCCCTATGGCGCGACGCACGCGTCCAACCTGAAACTTCTGTGCCGCGATCACCATATTTTGAAAACGTTCTGGGGCTGGAAGGACCAACAGCTGCAGGACGGCACGGTGATGTGGACGATTCCCGACGACGGTACCTACGTCACGACTCCCGGGAGCATCTTGCTGTTTCCCGCGTTGATGACACCGACGGGTCCGGCGGCGACGCCGCCGCCGCTGGACCACCGCTGCGGCGACCGGTCGGCGATGATGCCCAGGCGGCGGACCACCCGAAGGCAGAACCGCGCTCATGCGATCGCTGGTGAGCGGGCGCGCAACCGCGCCGACCGCACACCGCCGGCGCGCGCTGCGGCTGGTCCCGCTCCGCCCGCCTCGAACGACGACCCGCCACCCTTCTAGGTTTGGTCCCGCTCTGGCATGCTGTCTGGCATGACCGAGCCGCAGTTCGGAGGCACTGAGGGCGTACCGCCGCCACCCGGCCAATATCCGCCCCCGTCGAGTTACCCGATGCCGCCGCAGTATCCGGCAGCCGGGGGGTACGTCGATCCCTCGGCGCCATTCGGCCGCCATCCGATCACCGGTGAACCGCTCTCGGATAAGTCGAAGGTCGTCGCCGGTCTGCTGCAGCTGCTGGGACTCTTCGGTCTGGTCGGTATCGGCCGTCTCTACCTGGGCTACACCGGGCTGGGCATCGCCCAGCTGCTCGTCGGACTCGTCACATGCGGGATCGGCGCCGTTGTCTGGGGCATCGTCGACTCGGTCCTGATCCTCACCGATAAGGTGCGCGACCCGCAGAGCCGCCCCTTGCGCGATGGAACGTAGCACCGCCCTCTCGCTCGGTACGGGTGCCCTCGCGGTCGGCGCCCTGGCCTACGTCGGGGTGCTCGACCCACATCGGCCCGGTGCCCTGTTCCCGCCCTGCCCTTTCCATCTGCTCACCGGCTGGAATTGCCCCTTGTGCGGCGGTCTGCGCATGACCCACGACCTGCTGCACGGTGACGTGGGCGCTGCCGTCGTCGACAACGTCTTCGCATTGGTGGGTCTGCCGCTGCTGGCAATCTGGGTGATCTGGCGGATCAGGCGGGGAGAACGCGCCTTGTCGCCGCCGACGGTAGCGGTGATCGCGGTCCTGACCCTCACGTGGACGGTGGTCCGCAACTGGCCGGGCTTCCCGCTGGTGCCCACCTTAATCAGTCAGTAGTGATCCGCCTGCGCTGATACACTGGGCCTTCGAATCACCGGGCCGACGCAGTCCCAGCAACACACGTCAGACTGCGGCAAGGCGACAATCTCAGCGCATCGCGCACACCAGCTTTCCCGCCGCATGACCGAACGCGGAGGAGCCTGGAATGCTGTTCTCAGCACTTCCCGAAGCGCAGGGTCTTTACGACCCCCGGAACGAGTCCGACTCGTGCGGCGTCGCGATGGTGGCCGACATTCAGGGCCGCCGGTCGCACCAGATCGTCGCTGACGGTCTGACCGCACTGGAACACCTCGAGCACCGCGGTGCCGCCGGGGCCGAGCCGAACAGTGGTGACGGCGCGGGGATCCTGCTGCAGCTTCCGGTCGAATTGCTGCGGGCGGTCGCCGAATTCGACCTTCCCGCACCGACAGCTAACGGCTGCAACACTTTTGCCGCCGGGATCTGTTTCCTGCCACAGGACCCCGTCGAACGGCTCGCCGCCGTCGACCGGGTGCACGCCATCGCCGATGAGGAAGGTCTGGAGGTCCTTGGCTGGCGCACGGTTCCGGTGGACCCAGTGGGTGCCGAAGTCGGTGCGACAGCGCTTGGGTGTATGCCGCACATGTCGATGCTGTTCGTTGCCGGCCCGCAGCGACACGGCGCGCGCCCCGGCGGGATCGACCTCGATCGCCTGGTCTACCCGGTGCGCAAGCGCGCCGAACAAGGGGCCAGTCTGTACTTCCCGTCGCTGTCCAGCCGGACGCTGGCCTACAAGGGCATGCTCACCACGATGCAGCTGCCGCGGTACTTCGCAGACCTGCGTGATGAACGCTGCATGAGCGCAATCGCGATCGTCCACAGCCGCTTCTCCACCAACACCTTTCCGTCCTGGCCGCTGGCGCACCCGTTCCGCTTCGTGGCCCACAACGGAGAGATCAACACCGTGCGGGGTAACCGCAACCGCATGCACGCCCGGGAAGCCATGCTTGCCAGCGCCAAGATCCCCGGCGACCTGAGCCGGCTGTCGCCCATCTGCACCCCCGATGCGTCCGACTCGGCATCCTTCGACCAGGTGCTCGAGCTGCTGCACCTCGGCGGCCGCAGCCTGCCGCACGCCGTCATGATGATGATCCCGGAGGCTTGGGAGAACAACACGACTCTCGACCCGGCCCGTCGGGCGTTCTGCCAGTATCACGCCTCGCTCATGGAGCCGTGGGACGGCCCGGCCTGCGTGACATTCACCGACGGTACGGTTGTCGGAGCGGTATTGGACCGCAACGGATTACGGCCGGGTCGCTGGTGGCGCACGATCGACGACCGGGTCATCCTCGCCAGCGAGAGCGGCGTGCTGGACATCCCACCGGGCGAGGTCGTCGCCAAGGGCCGGTTGGAGCCGGGCAAGATGTTCTTGATCGACACCGCCGCCGGGCGCATCGTGTCCGACGACGAGATCAAGGATCAGCTGGCAGCCGAGCACCCGTACGGGGAATGGCTGCACGCCGGGCTGCTGGACCTCACCACCTTGCCGGCACGCACCCGCGTTTCGCCCAACCACGAATCGGTGGTCCGACGCCAAATCGCCTTCGGCTACACCGAAGAAGACCTGCGGATCATGCTCACACCGATGGCGGCGTCCGGCCAGGAGCCCCTCGGTTCGATGGGTACCGATACCCCGGTGGCCGTGCTCTCCCAGCGCCCCAGGCTGCTCTACGACTACTTCATCGAACTGTTCGCCCAGGTGACCAATCCGCCACTCGACGCCATCCGAGAGGAGATCGTCACATCGATGGCCCGGGTCATGGGCCCCGAGCAGAACCTGTTGGAGCCCACCGCCGCCTCCTGCCGCCAAATCCTGCTGCACTGGCCGGTTCTGGACAACGACGAGCTGAATCGCATCGTCCACATCAACGACGACGGTGAGCAGTCCGGCCTGAAAACTGCTGTCCTGCGCTCGCTCTACGAGGTCGAACGCGGCGGGGAAGGGCTCGCCGAGGCCATCGAGGAGCTTCGGCACCGGGCCAGTGAGGCGATCGCCAAAGGTGCCCGCACACTGGTGATCTCGGATCGCGACTCCGATCACACCCGGGCGCCGATCCCGTCGCTGCTGGCCGTCGCCGCCGTGCACCATCACCTGGTGCGCACCAAGCAGCGCACCATGGTCGCACTGGTGGTGGAAAGCGGTGATGCCCGCGAGGTCCACCACATCGCCCTGTTGATCGGCTACGGCGCGGCCGCGGTCAACCCCTACCTGGCCTTCGAATCGATCGAAGACCTCATCCGCGAGGGTGAGCTCACCGGAATCGACGCCGGCACGGCAGTGCGCAACTACCTCAAGGCGCTCGGCAAGGGCGTCATGAAGGTGATGAGCAAGATGGGAATCTCCACCGTCGGGTCCTACACGGCCGCACAGGCTTTCGAGGCAATCGGTCTGTCCAAGGACGTGGTCGACGAGTATCTGACGGGAACGGTCAGCCAGCTCGGCGGCGTCGGGCTGGACGTGCTCGCCGAGGAGGTCAAGCTGCGGCACCGCCGCGCCTACCCGGAGAACCCCACCGAGCGGGTGCACCGCCGGCTGGAGGTCGGCGGCGAATACCAGTTCCGCCGCGAGGGCGAGCTTCATCTGTTCACCCCGGAAACTGTGTTCCTGCTGCAGCATTCGACGAGGACCGGGCAGGGCGAAGTGTTCGCCAAGTATTCCGAAGAGGTCAACCGGCTATCCCGCGAGGGCGGCACTCTGCGCGGCCTGTTCGGTTTCAAGACGGGCCTGCGCCCGCCGATCCCACTGCACGAGGTGGAGTCCGTCGACGCCATCTGTGCTCGGTTCAACACCGGCGCCATGAGCTACGGCTCGATCTCGCAGGAAGCCCACGAGACCATGGCGATCGCCATGAACAACCTCGGCGGGCGCTCCAACAGCGGTGAGGGCGGCGAAGACGAAGACCGGCTGTACGACCCGCGCCGGCGCAGTGCGGTCAAACAGGTGGCCTCCGGCCGCTTCGGTGTCACCAGTGACTACCTGGTCAACGCAACCGACATCCAGATCAAGATGGCCCAGGGCGCCAAGCCCGGCGAGGGCGGGCAGCTGCCCGGATTCAAGGTGTATCCCAACATCGCCAAGACCCGGCACTCCACGCCGGGTGTCGGCCTGATCTCGCCGCCGCCGCACCACGATATCTACTCCATCGAAGATCTGGCCCAGCTGATCCACGACCTCAAGAACGCCAACGCGCAGGCCAGGATTCACGTCAAGCTGGTCAGCTCGGTCGGGGTCGGCACCGTCGCGGCCGGAGTGTCCAAGGCGCACGCCGACGTCGTGCTGATCTCCGGATACGACGGTGGTACCGGCGCGGCGCCGTTGACCAGCCTCAAACACGCCGGAGCGCCCTGGGAGATCGGTCTGGCCGACACCCAGCAGACGTTAGTACTCAACGGTCTTCGCGACCGCATCACCGTGCAGTGCGACGGCGGGTTGCGCACTGCACGTGACGTCATGGTCGCCGCCCTGCTCGGTGCCGAGGAGTTCGGCTTCTCCACCGCCCCCTTGATCGTGGCAGGGTGCATCATGATGCGGGTCTGTCACCTCGATACCTGCCCGGTCGGTGTCGCCACCCAGAACCCGGAATTGCGAGCACGATTCAACGGCAAGCCGGAGTTCGTCGAGAACTTCTTCCGGTTCATTGCTGAAGATGTCCGAACAATGCTGGCCGAGCTGGGGTTCCGCAGTATCGATGAAGCCGTCGGCCATGCCGAGGTGCTCGACACCGATGACGGTGTGGCGCATTGGAAGACCAAAGGCTTGGACCTGAGCCCGATCTTCGCCGTCCCCACCGACGCCCACGGTGGCCCGATATCCCAGCGGCGCAGGCTGCGCGATCAGGAGCACGGTCTCGAGCATGCACTCGACCAGACACTGATCGCCCTGGCCGAGGGAGCTCTCGAAGATGCCCACGCGGTGCGACTGGAACTGCCGGTGCGCAACGTGAACCGGACCGTGGGCACACTGCTGGGCTCGGAGGTCACCCGCCGTTACGGTGCGCAGGGTCTTCCCGAGGACACCATTCACATCACGCTGACCGGGTCGGCCGGCCAATCCCTTGGGGCTTTCCTGCCCCCGGGTATCACCCTGGATCTCATCGGTGATGCCAACGACTATGTCGGCAAGGGTCTTTCGGGCGGTCGGGTGATCGTGCGCCCGCCCGACGACGTGTTGTTCCTGCCGGAGGACAACGTGATCGCCGGCAACACCCTGTTGTACGGAGCCACGTCGGGGGAGGTGTTCCTGCGTGGCCGGGTGGGGGAGCGATTCGCCGCCCGTAACTCCGGTGCGCTGGCGGTGACCGAAGGCGTCGGTGATCACGCCTGCGAGTACATGACCGGCGGCCACATCGTGATACTGGGCCGCACCGGGCGAAATATGGCTGCGGGCATGTCCGGCGGTATCGCCTATGTGCTGGGCCTGAATCCGGCCAAGGTCAACACCGCGATGGTGGAGCTGCAGGCCCTGGACCCCGACGATCTGGAATGGTTGCATGACGTCGTGGCCCGCCACGTTCACCACACCGGCAGCACGCTGGCCAAATCGGTCCTCTCGGACTGGCCAAGGCGCAGCGCTCAATTCACCAAGATCATGCCCACCGACTATCAGAAGGTGCTTGAGGCCACCCGGATGGCCAAGGCCGAAGGGCGCGACGTGGACACTGCGATCATGGAGGCAACCCGTGGCTGATCCCACCGGATTCCTGAAGGTTCCGAAGGTCGAGGCCGCCAAGCGGACCGTCGATGAGCGGGTCGGCGACTGGCGTGAGGTCTACGAGCGGCAAGATCCCAAGGAACTTTCAGGGGAGGTGGCTCAACAGGCCCGCCGCTGCATGGACTGTGGAATCCCGTTCTGCCACTCCGGAACTGCTGGCTGCCCGCTGGGCAATTTGATCCCGGAATGGAACGACCTGGTGCGCCGCGGACGCTGGGATGCTGCCAGCGAACGTCTTCACGCCACCAACAACTTTCCTGAATTCACCGGCCGGTTGTGCCCGGCGCCGTGCGAGACGGCCTGCGTGCTGTCCATCGCCGAGGAACGGACCGGTGGCAGTGTGACGATCAAGCGGATCGAGAACACGATCGTCGACCAGGCCTGGCGCCTCGGCATTGTCGAGGCGCAGCCGGCCGCGATCGGCACCGGTAAGAGTGTCGCGGTGGTCGGTTCGGGGCCGGCGGGTTTGGCTGCGGCGCAACAGCTGACCCGCGCCGGGCATCATGTCACCGTCTACGAACGCGACGACCGGCTCGGTGGCCTGCTGCGCTACGGAATCCCCGAATACAAACTGGAGAAAGCCACCCTCAACCAGCGGCTGGCCCAGATGCGCGCCGAGGGAACCCGTTTCGTCACCGAATGCGAGGTCGGTGTCGACCTCTCGGTGGAGGAACTGCGCAACCGGTTCGACGCCATCGTACTGGCGGTCGGGGCCTTGCGCGGCCGCGACAATGAGGTTGAAGGGCGGCACCTCAACGGTGTTCACCTGGCGATGGAACACCTCGTCCCAGCCAACCGGGAGTGCGAGGGCGACGGACCCTCTGCCATCTCCGCCCAGGGCAAGCATGTGGTGATCATCGGTGGCGGCGACACCGGCGCCGACTGTCTGGGTACCGCGCACCGCCAGGGTGCGACGTCGGTGACCCAGCTCGACTACAACCCGCAACCGCCCGAGGCCCGTGACGACACGCTGTCACCGTGGCCCACCTGGCCGTTGGTATTGCGGAGCTCACCCGCGCACGCCGAGGGTGGCACCGTCCACTATCAGGTGGCCGTGCAGCGTTTCGTCGGTGACGACGCGGGCAACCTGCGCGCCATGCAGATCGCCGAAGTGAAGGTCGAACGGGTCGACGGCCGGCGGGTCATCACACCGGTCGGCGAAGCACTGGAAATCCCGTGCGATCTGGCCTTGCTGGCCATCGGCTTCGAAGGGGTCGAACATCTGGCGCTACTCGACGATCTCGGGATCACGCTCAGCCCGCGTGGCGCCATCAGCTGCGGCTCGGACTGGCAGACCGACGCACCGGGTGTGTTCGTGTGCGGTGACGCCCACCGTGGCGCTTCGCTGGTCGTGTGGGCGATCGCCGAGGGCCGTGCCGCCGCCCATGCGGTGGACGCGTATCTCATGGGTGAGTCCGACCTCCCGGCGCCGGTACGGCCCCACCAATTGCCGTTGGCTGTCGGCTGAGTGAATAGCCTGTCACCGCGATCTGTATCGGTCGAGAAGTCCTCCAACCGCGACTATGCTGAGTCGTCGTGAGTAGACGCGGCAAAATCGTCTGTACCCTTGGCCCCGCCACCAGCACCGACGAGTCCGTCAGGGCTCTCGTCGACGCCGGCATGGATGTCGCGCGGCTCAACTTCAGCCACGGCGACTATGCGGACCACGAGTCCGCCTACAAACGGGTTCGGGCGGCGTCCGACGTCACCGGCCGCGCCGTCGGCATCCTCGCCGACCTGCAGGGCCCCAAGATCCGGCTGGGCCGCTTCGCGAACGGCCCGACCTACTGGGCCAACGGCGAGACGGTGCGGATCACCGTCGAGGACTACGAGGGTGACCACGACCGGGTGTCGACCACCTACAAGCAGCTGGCCCGGGACGCCGCGCCCGGTGACCGGCTGCTCATCGATGACGGAAAGGTCGGGCTGGTCGTCGAACACATCGACGGTAACGACGTGGTGTGCACGGTCACCGAGGGGGGCCCGGTCAGCAACAACAAGGGCCTCTCACTCCCGGGCATGAACGTGTCTGTGCCTGCGCTGTCGACTAAGGACATCGAGGACCTCGAGTTCGCGCTGCGCCTGGGTGTCGACCTGGTGGCGTTGTCCTTCGTCCGCTCACCGGCCGATGTCGAACTGGTGCATGAGGTCATGGACCGGGTCGGTCGCCGGGTTCCGGTGATCGCCAAGCTGGAGAAGCCCGAAGCGGTCGACAACCTCGAAGCGATCGTGCTGGCGTTCGACGCCATCATGGTGGCCCGCGGTGACCTAGGGGTCGAGCTGCCGCTCGAAGAAGTACCGCTGGTCCAGAAGCGCGCCATCCAGATGGCCCGCGAGAACGCCAAGCCAGTGATCGTGGCCACCCAGATGCTCGAGTCGATGATCGAGAACTCCCGGCCCACCCGGGCCGAGGCTTCCGACGTCGCCAACGCTGTCATGGACGGAGCCGATGCGGTGATGCTGTCGGGGGAGACCTCGGTTGGCAAGTACCCGTTGGAGGCCGTGCGGACGATGGCGCGGATCATCGGCGCGGTCGAGGAGAACTCCACGGCGGCTCCGCCGCTGACGCACACACCTCGTACCAAGCGCGGCGTCATCTCGTACGCCGCCCGCGATATCGGGGAGCGGCTGGACGCCAAGGCGCTGGTCGCCTTCACCCAGTCCGGGGACACGGTGAAAAGGCTTGCGCGCCTGCACACTCCGCTCCCACTGCTGGCGTTCACCGCGCTGCCCGAGGTGCGCAGCCAGCTTGCGCTGACCTGGGGGACCGAGACGTTCATCGTCGGGCACATGGAATCGACCGACGACATGATCCGTGAGGTCGACCGCTCGATGCTCGAACTGGGTCGCTACAGGCGGGGCGACCTGGTGATCATCGTCGCTGGTGCCCCTCCGGGCACAGTAGGCTCGACCAATCTGATCCATGTGCACCGGATTGGGGAGGACGACCACTAAGGAGATCGACTGTTGGCCACGTCAGACCTAGACGACCTGCTGGCCATTCTCGATCTCTCGGACGTCGGTGCCGATGTGTTCGCCGGCGCCCACCCCCGCAAGAATCCGCCCCGCACGTTCGGCGGGCAGCTGATGGCCCAGTCCTTTGTCGCGGCCACCCGAACTGTGGCACACACGATCGCGCCCAGCGCGCTGTCGGTGCACTTCATCGCCGGCGGCGACCCGGCCGTCGACATCGAATATCACGTCGTGCGGCTGCGTGACGAGCGGCGCTTCGCCAACCGGCGCATCGACGCCATGCAGAACGGCACACTCCTGGCCACCGCGCTGGTGTCGTACACGTCCGCGGGCGCCGGGCTGGAACACAGCATCCCGATGCCCAATCTGCCCGCACCGGAGACGCTGCCCACGATCGATCAGCTTCTCGTCGGCTACGAAAAGGTGGTGCCCGGATTCGTCGAGGCGCTCCGCCCGATCGAGTGGCGCTACACCAACGAGCCGTCGTGGATCATGCGGGAAAAGGGTGGCACGCTCACGGCCAATCAGGTGTGGCTCAAGGCCGACGGGGTGATGCCCGACGACCCGACGTTGAACACCGCCGCGATGATCTATTCCTCCGACACCACGGTCTTGGATTCGATCATCACCACCCATGGCCTGTCCTGGGGTTGGGACCGCATCTTCGCGGTGACCGTCAACCATTCGGTGTGGTTCCACCGGCAGGTCGATTTCTCCGACTGGGTGTTGTATTCGACGGATTCGCCCGTGGCCGCCGAGTCGCGGGGCCTGGGCGCCGGCCACTTCTTCAGCCCTGCCGGGGACGTCGTGGCCACCGTTGTCCAGGAAGGAATCGTCAAGCACTTCCCAGGAAATGCCTGATAGAGCGCGTATCGTTTTCTTGATGACCGAACCGCCTCTCCAGGAGGCGCTGCGACTTCGCGCCAGGGAACGGGTTGTCGTGCATGTCGACAGCCCGACCGCCCGCTGGGTGGGCGCGCTGGCATTCCTGATCGCGGCCAGCTGGCTCGCCGTCGGCAAGTCTCCCTGGTCACTGACCATCCTGGCCGCGGTCGCGCTGATCGCCCGCGGCATCTTCCTGGGCCGGCCGGTGACCGCGGCGCACGCGATTGCTGCTGCCGCCACCGTTTTCGCCGGGTTCGCCGCCCACCTGCTGGCCTTCGACGTAACGGGCGACGTTTTGATCGCGTCCTCCGGGCTGGTGCTGATGTGGCCGACGACGGCGCGGCCCGAGCCCGGCCAGCTGCCGCGAGTCTGGGCGCTGGTGAAAGCGACCAGCGGCGACCCGGTGGCACCCTTCGCCATGCAGATGCTGAAGAGCCATTTCTTCAGCACCGACGGCACTGCGGCCATCGCGTATCGAACCCGGCTCGGTTACGCCGTGGTCAGCGGCGACCCGATCGGTGACGAAGACGGCTTCCCCGACCTGATCGCCGAATTCGCCGGAATGTGCCATACCCGCGGCTGGCGGGTGGTTGTTCTCGGCTGCAGCGAGCGCAGGCTCGGACTCTGGCCGGACCTCCGGCCGGTGCCCATCGGGCGCGACGTGGTGATCGATGTGCCGGCGTTCGACATGGTGGGCCGCCGGTTCCGCAACCTGCGCCAGGCGGTGCAGCGCACCCACAACGCCGGCATCACCACCGAGATCGTTGCGGAACAGGAGCTGGCCGACGGTCTGCTGGCCGAACTGACCGATGTGCTGCTGTCGTCGGCGAAGGGTTCGCGCACGGAGCGCGGCTTCTCGATGATCCTGGATGGCGCGCTCACCGGCCACTATCCCGGCATCCTGCTGATCGTGGCGCGCGACAACGCGGGCCGGGTACAGGGATTCCACCGCTACGCACTGGCCGGCGACGGTGGCGACGTCACCCTCGACGTCCCATGGCACCGCCGCGGGGCACCCAACGGGATCGACGAGCGACTATCTGTCGATATGATCGCCGCGATGAAAGAACTTGGTGTCCAACGCCTTTCGCTGGCATTTGCAGCGTTCCCCGAGATTTTCACCGATCCGGAACGTGGTGCGCTGCGCGGCCTCTGCTATGCGGCGATCCACCTCGGCGACTCACTGATCGCACTGGAGTCGCTGTATCGGTATCTGCGCAAATTTCACGCGCTCGGCGATCGCCGGTATGTATTGCTGCCGTTGAGCCAAGTGCTGCCGCTGCTGATGGTGTTGTTATCGCTGGAATTCCTGCCGCGGCGGCGGCACCTGCCGACAGTTACGGGGTCGGCGTCAGAGTGACGCTGAACTTGTTCTCCACCGATTGTTTGAAGTCATCGGCGCACTGTTGGACGGCGGACTGATCCTGTCCGGCCTTCTGCAGGCAGTCGATGTAGTCGGTGGCGCCGACTTCCTTGAACACGCCGACCCACACGGCGATGAAAGCCAGGCCGATGATGATCGACAGGAAACCGAGGATCACGCCGGCGAGCGCGACGCCACCGTTATTGGCTTCACCGCGCTTGGCGCGACTGCGGCCGGCGAAACCGATGATCACCGCGACGATGCCCAATACGATGCCGCCGACCACCGAGAAGGATGCCAGCAGCGCCACGATCGCGATGATCAGCGCGGTGATGCCCAGGCCGTTGCGCGGGGCGGCCGGTGGGGGTGCATAACCCGTATACGGCTGCGGCGGGGCGGGCGGATAGCCGCCGGGATACGGGCCCGCGGCGTACGGATTGGGATAGCCCTGAGGGGGCGGCGGCGGGGCGGGTTGCTGAGGTGCCTGGTCGGGGGGCTCAGTCATGCGCGCCACGTTACCCGTAGTGGCCGATCGATAGTCGCCGGCAGGCGATGTCGTTGCCAAGTTGATGGGTGGCGACCACCACAGTCCGTGCCGGTGACAGCAGCCCGGGCCGGTCGTCGAGCAGGGCGCGCATTATCCGCTGCCCGTCGGCAGCGTCGAGATGCTCGGTCGGCTCGTCGAGCAGCACCACCGGTGCGGGACATAACATCACCCGCGCCAGCAGGAGCCGCCGGCGTTGTCCCGCCGACACCGCGGCCGCGCCACCGATCAATACGGTGCTCAGCCCGTCGGGCAAACTGTCCAGCCAGTCGTTCAAACCGACAGCGGCCAGCGCATGCGTGAGCTCCTCATCGCTGCAGTCACCGCGCGCCACCAGCAGATTGTCCCGGACGGTGGTGCTGAACAGATGGGCGTCTTCGGCGAAATAGCATATGGCGCTGCGTAATTCGGATTCGCTCAGTTCGCTGGTGGCGACGCCGCCGACGGTGACCCGACCGTCGGCCGGTGGGATCAGGCCGGCCAAGGTCATCAGCAGAGCGGTCTTGCCGGCACCGCTGCGGCCAGTGATCGCCAGGCGCGCACCGGTTTGCAACGTCACGGTGACGGGTGGGCCTGCCGCCGCGCCGGGATAGCCGGCGCGAACGGCGCTGGCACGCAACTCCGGTGTTGTGTCGGGGTTCGTGAGCGAGACGGTGTGCGTGGCAGACCCGGCCGGTACGAGTTCGGTCAGTCGTTGTGCGGCGATCCGTGCGCGGGTGAGTGCCACCGCGGCGCCGGGAAGGTTAAGGGTGGCTTCGAATGCGGAGAGCGGCAACAACATCAGCACGGCAAGAGTTGTGGGCGCGGTGTGGCCGGCAATGCCGATGCCGACGATCACGGCGCCGATGACGCTGGCGCCGCTAGCCAACGTCGGAACCGCGGCAGCCGCGGCGGCCGGTGCCGCTGCGCGGTCGATCGCCACACCCCAATCGCGTTGGCGCTGTTCGGCGTGCGCGATCAAGCCGGGCAGCCGCCCGGCCACCCGCAACTCGTCCGCATGTTCCAGTGCGGTGACGGCGGCGACATCGCGACCGGACTGACGTTTGCGGGCAACCGCTTCCTGCGCGTGCACCGCCCGGGTGGCCAGTGCGGGCGCGAGCGCACCCGCGATCAGCAGACACAGCACGAGGACGATGGCTGCGGTGAGGGAGATCATCGCGATGACGGCGGTAGCGGCGGCACCAAGGATGGCGGCGACCCCGATCGGCACCAGCGCGCGCACCAGAACGTCGGCCAGGGTGTCGACATCGGTGCCGACCCGGGTCAGTAGATCACCACTGTGCAGGCGTGCGGTGATACCGGCGGGGCCGTGGGCCAGCCTGCGGTAGATCTCACTGCGGCAGCCGGCCGCTGCCCGCAACGCGGTGTCGTGGGACGCGAGCCGTTCGCAGTAGCCGAGAACGCCGCGCGAGATGCCTAACGCGCGCACCGCGACGACGGCCACCGAGAGATCCAGCACCGGTGGCATCTGCCACGCGCGGGTGATCAGCCAGGCCGACACGCCCGCCAGCGCCAGCGCACTACCCAGCGCGAGCGATCCGAGGACGATCGCGACCGCGAGCCGCCGCTTGTCAAACGCCAGCATGATCGGCCTCCACCGTGATCACGTGATCGGCGATTCCCACCGCACTGTCGCGGTGGGCGACCAGCACGACGGTCGCACCTTCGGCGGCCCGCCGGCTGATTGCCCGCAGCACAGTTCGTTCGGTCGCCTCGTCGAGGTGCGAGGTGGGTTCGTCGAGCAACAGCACTGGCGCCGGGGAGCCAAGCGTGCGGGCCAGGCCCAGGCGTTGGCGCTGGCCGAGTGACAACCCGGTGCCGTCGCGGCCCAGCATGGTATCGATGCCGTCCGGCAGGCTGTCGATGACTTCGGTGAAACCCGCTGTGTGGCAGGCGCTCTCGAGATCATCGAGCTGGCCGAATAGGGCCAGGTTCTCGGCGATGGTACCGGGGATGATCACCGGGCGTTGGGCCAGCCAGGCCAGCTGCCGCCACCACGTCGGACGATCCAGGTCGCCAATGTCGACACCGTCGATGGTGACGTGCCCGTGGGTGGGGGTGATCAGGCCGGCGATCGCGAGCAGCGTCGTGGTCTTGCCTGCGCCGTTGGCGCCGGTGAGCACGGTGACCTCGCCGGGCCGCAGCCGGCCCGATAGCCGGTGCGGCGATATGCCGTCGCGCCCGGCCACGCATAGGCCGTCGAGCGCGATCACGGCGCCGTCGGCGTCGACGGTGCGGGTACCGGCCGGGGGCTCCGGGTGTTGCTCGATGAGCGCGAACGCCTTATCGGCGGCGGCCTTTCCGTTCTGTGCGGCATGGAACTCGACCCCGACCCGGCGTAGCGGCCAGAAGACGTCGGGTGCCAGCAGTAGCACGGTAAGCCCGGCGACCAGGCTCATCTCGCCGAAGACCAGGCGTAGCCCCACGCTGACCGCAACCAGCGCCACGCCGAGTGTGGCAATGAGCTCGAGCACCAACGCGGACAGGAACGCGATGCGCAGGGTGGCCATCGCCGATCGGCGATGGGCCGCAGCAAGTTTGGCGATGCGGTCGGCCGGACCGTCGGCGCGGCCGAGGGCCCGCAGCGTGGGGATACCGGCGATCAGGTCCGTCAGCCGTGCCTGAAGTGTGGTCATCGCGTCCAACGCGGCAGCCGACCGGTCCGTAGTGGCCAGGCCGATGAGAATCATGAACACCGGGATCAATGGCAAGGCGACGAGCACGATCACCGCCGACTGGAAGTCGTTGAGCGCGATGACGGCAACGGTCGCAGGGGTGAGGATCGCGGCCAGGAAGAGTGCGGGGAGGTAGGCGGTGAAAAACGGCCGAAGACCGTCGAGCCCGCTGGTGATCACGGTCGCGGCGTCGTCGCGCCGGGTGTTGCGTACGCCGGGCGGCAGGGCGGTGACGGCGCGCAGCACCTGCCCGCCGAGGTCGGCGATCACGGCGCTGGCCCCGCGCTGACCCAGCCGGCCCTGCACCCATTGCACCAGGGCCCGGATGAGCCACAGCCCGGCCAGGGTCACCAGCTCGGTCTGCCAGTGGCCGATGCTGCGGGTGGCCGGGTCGGTGATGACACCGGCCACCACATGGCCGAGTACCACGGCGCCCGCAATGGCACACCCGGAGATCAGCGTGCCGCAGACGACCGTCGCGACCAGATAGCGGCGTACCGCTCCCGAGACCTGCCACAGCCGCTTCAGGGCACGCGCCTCAGGGGCAGACCGATCGACTTGGGGATCGACTCGGCGAAGATCCGCTTACGGAAGATCCAGTAGGTCCAGCCCTGGTACAGCAGCACGATCGGGGTGAATATCAGTGCGGCCCATGTCATCACCTTCAGGGTGTAGGGGCTAGACGAACTGTTGAAGATCGTCAGGTTGTACGCCGGATCGAGAGTCGAGGGCACGAGATTCGGGTACAGCGACCCGAACAGCAGGGTCACCACCGCGGCGACGACGATCGTCGTGGCCAGGAATGCCCAGCCTTCGCGAACACCCCAGGCTGCCGCGACGGCCGCCAGCTGGGCCACCACCGCCAGCGCCAACACCGCCCAGGTCCATGGCTTTCCGTGCGCCAGCTGGGTCCACAGACCGAACGCGGCGACCACCACGGTAGCGGGAGCACTGAGCTTGCGGGCCAACCCGACCGCATCGGTGCGCACGGTGCCGCCGGATTTCAGCGCCAGGAACACCGCGCCGTGAAACAGGAACAGAGCGCAGGTGGCCAGCCCACCAAGCAGCGTGTACGGGTTGAGCACATCGGTGACCGACAGCCCGACGACGTTCTTGTCCGGCCCGATCGGTAGGCCGTTGACCAGAATCGCGAACGCCACGCCCCAGAGGATCGCCGGCAGCCATGACCCGACCGCGATCCCGATATCGCACCACCGGCGCCACTTTGGATCGTCGATTTTGCCGCGCCATTCGATGGCCACGATGCGGGCGATCATTGACAGCAGGATCACCAACAGCGGCAGATAGAGCGTCGAGAACACAGTGGCGTACCAGTGCGGAAATGCGGCAAACATCGCACCGCCCGCGGTGATCAGCCAGACTTCGTTACCGTCCCAGACCGGTCCGATGGTGTTGAGCACGGCCCTGCGATGAGACTCCGTATCGCCCTTGCCGAGCCGTCCCAGCCACGCCATCACCATGCCGACGCCGAAGTCGAACCCCTCGAGGATGAAGAAGCCGAGGAACAGCACCGCGACGATGATGAACCAAAGGTGTTGCAGCCCCATGGTGTGACTCCCTTCCTCAGTAGGCGAACGAGAGTGGGGCGACGTCGTCGTCCCCGGGTGGGGTGGGCGGCGTCGGTTCGGAGTCGTGCTCGAGCGGGCCGGTCGTGATGTAGCGGCGCAACAGGAAGAACCAGATCACCGCGAGCACCGCGTAGAGCAGTGTGAACGAGATCAAAGACACCCAGACCAGGCCTGGCCCATGCAGCGATACACCTTGGCGCACGGTCAGCCGAACCAGTTGGTCGCCATCGGGATTGGGGGCGACCACCCAGGGCTGGCGACCCATCTCGGTGAATACCCAGCCAGAGATCGTGGCCAGGAACGGCGTCGGAATCGTCACCAGTGCCAAGCGCGAGTACCACCTTGAGCCGGGTACCCGGCCGCCGCGGGTGAGCCACAGCGTGGTCAGCGCGAACAGCAGCGGGATGGCCATCAGGCCGATCATGGCGCGGAACGACCAATACGTGACGAACAGATTGGGGACGTACCACTCGGGGCCGAACTTCTGTTCATATTGCTGCTGAAGGTCTTTGGTGCCTTCCAGCGTGACACCGCTGAACTTGCCCTCGGCCAGGAACGGCAACACGTAGGGCACCTCGATGACCCGGGTGATGCTGTCACAGTTGTTGTGCGTACCGACGGTCAGGATCGAGAACCCGGGATCGGTTTCGGTGTGGCACAGCGATTCCGCGGCCGCCATTTTCATCGGCTGCTGATGGAACATCAGTTTGCCCTGCGTATCGCCGGTGAAAAACAGGCCCACACTGGCCAAAAGCGCCACCAGCGAACCCAGGATGGCGCCGGGCCGATACAGGGCCGCGGCGTCCGGCGTGCCTTTGGCGCGCACCATCCACCACGCGCAGACTGCCGCCACGAACGTGGCCGCCACGAGGAAGGCCGATGTCACGGCGTGCCAGAAGGCCGCCACGCCGGTGTTATTGGTGAACAACTCGACGATGCTCTCCAGCTCGGCGCGGCGTGTCTCCGGGTTGTACCGGGTGCCGACTGGGTGCTGCATGAACGAGTTGGCGGTGATGATGAAGAACGCGGACAGGTTGACAGCGATCGCCACCAGCCAGATCGACGTCAGGTGCAGCCAGCGGGGCAGTCGGGTCCAGCCGAAGATCCACAGACCGATGAACGTCGACTCCAGGAAGAAGGCGACCAGGCCCTCTAAGGCGAGTGGTGCACCGAACACGTCACCGACGAACCGGGAGTACTCACTCCAGTTCATCCCGAACTGGAACTCCTGCACGATGCCGGTCGCGACGCCGATCGCGAAGTTGATCAGGAAGACCTTCCCGAAGAACTTCGTCATCCGGTACCAGGCCAGGTTGTCGGTGACCACCCAGATCGTCTGCATGACGGCGATCAGCGGGGCCAGCCCGATCGTCAGCGGAACGAAGATGAAGTGGTAGACGGTCGTGATTCCGAATTGCCAGCGGGACACGTCAAGAGCACTCATGTCGGAACTCTCCAAGCACGCGAAAGGCGCGGATCGCCAATCTACGACAGAGTGTAGTAGGAATCCGCGCCCGTCGCGCAAGGGCCTTTAGGCCCCAGCTAGAGGCGCTGGGAGGCCTTACGAACGCCGAACGACGCCACGATCTCGAAAACGCCGATCACGATGAGCCAGATGCCCACCACGACGGTCAGCGTGGCCAGCGACTCGAACGGCGAGCCCAGGACCACCAGGCCCGCGATGAGGCTGATCACACCGATGAAAATCTCCCAGCCGCGCCCCGGGGTATCCGGATCGCTGATCGCTGAGACCGCGGTCGCGACGCCCCGGAAGATGAAGCCGATACCGATCCAGATAGCGAGCAGCAGAATGGAGTTCGAAAGACTGCGAAAGCACAGCACGGCCAGAACCACCGCGGCGGCGCCGCTGATGAACAGCAGCACTCGCCCGCCCGCCGACACGGGCAACGTGAAGGCGTGAAACACCTGTGAGAGACCGGTCACCAGAAGGTAAGCGCCGAAGAAGATCGCCGCGACGACGATTGTCTTTGTCGGCCAGACGAGTACCAACACGCCGAGGGCGAGTGCCAGAACCCCCGACAGCAGGACGGACTTCCACAAATGCGGCAGCAATGACGGGGTAGAAGAAGTTGTCATGGCAGGAAGTCTTGCACAGGGCATCGGCCGGTTGCGGTATTTGGGCAGTTGACCGCGTGCGCCCCGGGGTCGCTACAGAGCGCCGCTGTCCTCGCTGCGGTCGAGCAGCGATAACCGGTAGAGCACGGTGATCAATCCGAAAATGAGCAGGGCGGCGATCAGATCGGACCACTGGAACGGATACACAGCCCCGTCAATGGAGAGCACCATGACGGTCTCTGCCAGAGCGAAGAACAGGAAAAAGATCCCGAGGACCGCGCGGGCCGTCGAAAGGTGCAGTCGGGTGCGGCGCACCTCCACCATGAGGCTCAGCAGCAGGACGGGCAATATTTGTGCCAGTGTTGCGGCCGTAGGGCCGTCCATCACGGCGAAATGAACGCGACTCAAATCAGGCATGCTGGGCCACGCTAGCTGGCGGTACCTGCGGATCTGCTGCCGGATGGTCACACCTCTACTACTGTTCCGTTACCGGCAACACAGAACTTGGACCATGCCACTAGTTTCGGGCAGGACAGCCCGGATGCAGTCGAGAGAAAGAGGCAACCGTGCTCACTGGATGTCAAGATCGTCGGGCAACGCAGAACTGGTGGCGTATCGCTGGCGTCGTCGCCGTGGCTGGTGCGCTGGCACTGTCAGGCTGCAGCAGTAAGAACGACACCAGCGCAGGGCCGTCGACCTCGACCACCGCCGCCAAGGCGCAGAAGGTCGATGAGATCGCGGCGGGTGTCCCCGATGACATCAAAAAGTCGGGCAAGCTGGTCGTCGGGGTCAATATCCCCTACGCGCCAAACGAATTCAAGGATGCCAGCGGCAAGATTGTCGGCTTCGACGTGGACCTGATGAACGCGATCGCCTCCACGCTCGGATTGACCGCCGACTACCGGGAGGCTGACTTCGCCAAGATCATCCCCTCCATCCAGCAGGGCACCTTCAACGTCGGCATGTCGTCCTTCACCGACACCAAGGAACGCCAGGACTCGGTCGACTTCGTCGACTACTTTTCTGCGGGCATTCTGTGGGCGCAGAGGCCTGGCTCGCCGATCGACCCCAGCAACGCGTGCGGCAAGAAGGTGGCCGTGCAGGCGACCACCGCCGAGGAAACTAACGAGCTGCCCAAGAAGAGCAAGGCGTGCACCGACGCCGGCAAACCAGCCATCGAGATCCTGAAGTTCGACGGCCAGGATGCCGCGACCAACGCCGTGGTACTCGGCCAGGCTGACGCGATGTCGGCAGACTCGCCGGTGACCGCCTACGCCATCAAGCAGAGCAACGGCAGGCTCGAGGCTGCCGGCGAGATCTCCGAAGCCGCCCCGTACGGCTGGCCGGTCGCCAAGGGATCGCCGCTGGCGGCGTCGCTGCAGAAAGCCTTGCAGCACCTCATCGACACCGGCGACTACAAGACCATAGCCAGCAACTGGGGCGTCGAGGCGGGCATGGTCACCAAGCCGGTCATCAACGGAGCGACCAGCTAAGCGCTATGACTGTCGACGAATCGGCCCCACCTGCCATCGACGCGGTACCACTTCGTCATCCCTGGCGGTGGGTGGGGGCGGTCGTCATCGTCGTCCTCGTCGGGCTGTTCCTGTATGGCGCGGCGACCAACCCGGCGTACGGCTGGTCGACCTATGGCGACTATCTGTTCAACGATCGGATCATGCTCGGTGTGTTCAACACGCTGCAGCTGACGATCTACGCGATGGTGATCGGCGTCGTGCTCGGGGTGTTGCTCTCGGTGATGCGACTGTCGCCAAACCCGGTATTCGGTTCAGTGGCATGGGTTTTCCTGTGGATCTTCCGAGGGACGCCGGTGTACGTGCAGCTGGTGTTCTGGGGGCTGATCCCGACGATCTACCAGAAGATCCAGCTCGGCATTCCGTTCGGCCCGTCGTTCTTTCACCTTGATCTGCGGGATCTGTCGATCCCGTTCCTGCTCGCGGTCATCGGTCTCGGCCTGAACGAGGCCGCGTATATGGCCGAGATCATCCGGGCCGGAATCACCTCCGTACCCGAGGGCCAGTCGGAGGCGTCGACCGCACTGGGCATGTCGTGGGGAATGACGATGCGCCGCACCGTTCTTCCGCAGGCGATGCGGGTCATCATTCCGCCGACCGGTAACGAGGTCATCAGCATGCTGAAGACCACGTCGCTGGTAACCGCCGTGCCGTACTCCTACGACCTCTACAGCATCGCCTCCCGGGAGATCGCCGCCAGGACATTCGAACCGGTCCCCATGCTGCTGGTCGCAGCTACCTGGTACCTGGTGATCACCAGCATCCTGATGGTGGGGCAGTACTACCTCGAGAAATACTTCTCCCGCGGCATTTCCAGGAAGCTGACCACCAAACAGCTTGAGGCCTTGGCGAAGGCGCAGACCACCACGGAGGCCGGACACGTATGACAGGTGAACCCATGGTCCGCGCCGAACGGGTGTGCAAGGACTTCGGTGCGCTGTCGGTGCTGAAGGGGGTCACGCTTTCGGTGGACCCCGGCAAAGTACTGGTGCTTGTCGGTCCGTCGGGGTCCGGCAAATCGACGTTCCTGCGGTGCATCAACCATCTCGAGACTGTCACTGCCGGACGGCTTTACGTGGACGGCGATCTCGTCGGATACCGTGAGCGCGGCGGCAAGCTGCTGGAGATGCCGCCGCGGGAGGCGGCCAAGCAACGTCGTGACATCGGAATGGTGTTCCAGCACTTCAACCTGTTCCCACACCGCACCGCACTGGCCAACGTCATTGAATCACCGGTCCACGTCAAGCGGATCAAGAAGGCTGCCGCCACCGAGCGGGCGCGTGAGCTACTCGCCCAAGTTGGCTTGTCGGACAAGGCCGATGCCTACCCGGCACAGCTGTCCGGCGGTCAGCAACAGCGGGTGGCGATTGCCCGTGCGCTGGCGATGGACCCGAAGCTGATGCTGTTCGACGAGCCGACCTCGGCCCTGGACCCCGAACTCGTCGGCGAAGTTCTGGGCGTGATGAAAACGCTGGCTAGCCAGGGCATGACGATGATCGTGGTGACCCACGAGATGGGTTTCGCCCGCGAGGTCGCCGACGAGCTGGTGTTCATGGACGGGGGGGGTGATCGTCGAAAGCGGCCTGCCCCGGGAGGTCCTGAGCAATCCGCAGCACGACCGCACCAAAGCCTTTCTGTCGAAAGTCATGTAGCCGAGCGTGCAGGCCAGCGCGGACCCCAGGATGGCGAATGGCCCCGGCGGGCCTGCCGCGAGCCTGACCGACCGGGAGACCGAAACTCGGCGTGACGTGGCAAAAGGATTGACCGCCAAGCAGGTTGCGGCCAAGCTCTCGCTAAGTCACCGCACGGTGGAGAACCACGTGCAGGCGACCTTCGGGAAACTTCAGGTCGCCAACCGGGTCGAACTGGCCCGCTAACGATCCGCAGCGCGCTGTGCTGGCGCAGCTGGTCCAGGAATTCGCTGCGATGTCGGCGCAGGTGGCCCGCATGTCGGCGGACTGACTCTGGCCCGGCGCTGGGACTCCGAACGGCTGTCCGCACTGGTTCTGGTGCCACTGGTGGTGCGGGCCCCGGTCATCACCGGTGGGGACGGTGGAAGCCCGGCTGCCCGGCGGCAGCGGTGACGACGCTGATCGGGAGCATTGTGCTGGCCACGCGTGAGGCCTAGCGGGTTGGACTTTCGACCCGCCCAGCTTCTTCCTGGGCGGGGCGATCGGGATCGGGCGCCCGCGCGGGCCGGCGGCTCACCAGATACCAGGTGCGCATGATGCCCTTGCCCTTGACCTCGATATCGCCGCGTTTCTCGAGGACGAAGCGGTCACGGAGACGTTCGTAAAGATCTTGGGGCACTTGGATGTGTCCCGCGAGGTCGGTGGTCTCCATGCGGGAAGCGACGTTGACGGCGTCGCCCCACACGTCGTAGAAGAACCGGCGCGCTCCGACCACCCCGGCCACCACCGGGCCGGCGGCCATCCCCATCCGCAGCGGAACCGGCTGCCCGTTGGGGTCACGCAGGTCGCGGACCGCCTTGGCCATGTCCAGGGCCAGGTTCGCCAGCCCCTCGGCGTGGTCATCCCTGGGCTCGGGAACGCCGCTGACGACCATGTATGAGTCGCCGGTGGTCTTGATCTTCTCCAAGCCGTGCTTGTCGACCAGGCGGTCGAAGGTGGTGTACAGCCGATCGAGGAATCGCACGAGTTCCGCCGGCGGGATCTGGCTGGCCCGCTCGGTGAACCCAGCGATATCGGCAAACAGAATCGAGGCGTCGTCGAACCTATCGACGATCACACCGCGGTCCGGATCCTTGAGTCGGGCCGCGATGCTGGCGGGCAGGATGTTGGCCAGCAGCGCCTCGGAGCGCAGATATTCGAATTCCATTGCCGCCTCGGCCCGGGACACCTCCCGCATCGCGTACCAGACCGTCGCGAAGATCATCACGCATGCCGACACTGTGGTGATCACGAAGCCGGTATTGACCAGCCAGCGCGGCTGGACACCGGTGTCGCCGGGTACCAGGAACTGCGACGCGATCGTCAGCCCGGCGCCGATCGCGACGACCACCGACGCCAACACCCAGTGCTCCACGCCGAGCACCAGCACCGCCAGCGACGCCGACACCAGGTAGTAGAACTGGATGCCGGAATCCGTCCCGATCTGCCAGCCGACGACCGTCAGCGACACGAAGGCGAAGAAGACGAACGCCAGAGCCGCGAGAATCTCGCCGAAACGGTGCAGGACGGGGATGATCCCGAAGATCGCAGCGGTGCCGAGGTTGATCAAACCGATGACGACCAGGTGCTCGCCGGTGACGAACTGCAGGATCCCCACCAGGGAGGTGACGACCGCAGCCAGGGCTGCCGCGATGTTGAGTACCCGCTGCCGCCGCGAGATGGACTCAGCCCAGTGCTGGTTGCGGGCCGGGGCCCGGCGCTGCATGCGCTCACAGTCAGCGCGCTGGTTCGGCCCGTCCGATGGCACCGAACAAGCGCGTTTCCGCAGGCTGCCCACATTCCCAGCCTATCGGTTGGCCGCCAGCACCGAGAGAAGTTCGAATCCGACGTGGGCAGCGGCGATGCCGGTGATCTCCGCGTGGTCGTAGGCCGGTGCCACCTCCACGATGTCGGCGCCGACGATGTCTAGGCCCACCAGCCCGCGCAGGGTGTTCAGTAGTTCGCGGGAGGTGAGCCCGCCGGCCTCCGGGGTTCCGGTGCCGGGTGCGTGGGCTGGGTCGAGTACGTCGATATCGATGGAGACGTACACCGGGCCGCCCTCGAGGCGCCTGCGCATTCGCTCGACAATGCTTGTGACACCGTCGAATTCGTAGTCATCGGAGCGGATGACCTGAAAGCCCAACACGGAATCCTGCTCCAGGTCGGTTTTGCTGTACAGCGGGCCGCGGATGCCCATGTGCAGCGAGCGCTCCATATCGATGAGCCCCTCTTCGCTGGCCCGCCGGAACGGGGTGCCGTGCGTGTATGGAGCGCCGAAGTAGGTGTCCCAGGTGTCCAGGTGGGCATCGAAATGCAGGACGGCCAGCGGGCCGTGGTCGCGGGCCAGCGAGCGCAGGATCGGCAGCGCGATCGTGTGATCGCCCCCGATCGTCAGCACCGTCGACCCGTCTTTGCGCAGGCCGGTCATCGCGGTGTCGATCGTCGCGATCGCCTCCTCGATGTTGAACGGGTTGACCGCGATATCGCCGCAATCGGCCACCTGCTGGACGGCGAACGGTTCGACACCGAGTGCGGGGTTGAACGGTCGCAACAGTTTGGAGGCCGCGCGCACATGCGAGGGACCGAACCGCGCGCCAGGCCGGTAGGACACCCCGCTGTCGAAGGGCACGCCGACGATCCGGACGTCGGCGGCCGGGGCCTCAGCGATCCGCGGCAGCCGGGCAAATGTTGACGGTTCGGTGTAGCGCGGGTATGCGGTCGCATCGATCGGGCCCACGATCTTCTCGGATGCCATGTTTCTCCTCTGCCGAGCCGTTGCGGCGAGGCTAGCCTGCAGGGGTGACCCGCATCGCCTGCGCACAAATTGCGCCCACCCTCGGGGCGGTGGCCGCGAACGTCGAGCTATCCGCGAGCGCCATTGCCGACGCTGTCGCGCAGGGTGCCGATGTCGTGGTGCTGCCCGAACTGGCGACCTCCGGCTACATGTTCGCCGATGCGGACGAAGCCCGCTCGGCGGCGCTGCGCCCCACCGATCCCGCATTCGACGCCTGGCGGTCGGCGGCCGTTGAGGCGGTCGTCGTCGGCGGCTTCTGCGAGCTCGGGGATGACGGGCTGCTCTACAACAGTGCGGTGGCGCTGGACGGTGACGGGGTGATCGCCACCTACCGCAAGACACATCTGTGGGACCGGGAGAAGCTGATCTTCACCCGGGGTTCAGAACTGCCGTCAGTACTACGGACCCGCCATGGCGCGATCGCGGTGATGATCTGTTACGACCTCGAATTCGGTGAGGTGACCAGGCGAGTCGCGGTCGAGGGCGCGGAGCTGATCGCCGCGCCGGTCAACTGGCCGGCGTTCCCGCGGCCCGAGGGCGAACACGCCGGTGAGGTGATCACCGCGATGTCAACAGCCCGGCTCAACCGCATCGCCGTCGCGGTGTGTGACCGCGCCGGAGAGGAGCGTGGGCAGCTGTGGACCGAGGGCACCGCGATCATTGATCCCGACGGCTGGGTGATCGCCGACGCCGGCCCGGGGCCTGGGCTGGTGATCGCCGATGTCGACCTGTCGCGCACGCACGACAAGATGTTGACTGAGTATGTCGACCTGTTGTCCGATCGCCGTGTCGATTTGTACTGAGCGGGTTTGCCTGGGTGGTCGGATGGGTGGCCTGCGGTGTGGATCTCCTCCGGGCTGGATGAGGATTGGACGGCTAACGTCCCTCCCGAGCCCTTTTGTCGTATGATCTGGGCAAAATACCAGCTAAGTACTAACAGCGATCGTCCAGCCTCTCGGGGCCGTTGGTAAATCAGCCGAACCAGCAAACTAGGATGATCCGAGCATTCGGCCCACACAGATAGGAAACGCCATGAGCTATGGTCGCCTGACTCGCCAGATCGCACTCTTTGCTGGCGGTGCCGCGATCGTCGGGACGGGGGCGCTGACCGCCTGTAGTTCCAGTGCCAAGGACAGCCCGTCGACCACCACCACCACTCCCTCGTCGGCCGTGGCACCGTCGCCGACCGAGAAGGCAGTGACGCCGGGTGGCGCGAACTCGTTTTCGCCGTCGGTCAACCCCGCACCTCCCGGAGCGGTGTGCAAGGAAATCGTCGGTGACAACTGCATTCGTTGACCTACGGAGCTGAGCCGCTCAGCCATGGGCTGGGCGGCCCAGCTGACGGTCAGGACTACGGCGCGACGGGCAGGCCCGCGGGCTTACCCGAGAAGCCGCGCCGGTCGCGAAAATCGTTGTTGGGCTGGCGAATTGCCGTGATGTCGTCGCGCACCTGCGGGTTGGCGGCCAGGTAGGCCTGGACCTTGGTGCGGATCTGCTCCCTGGGCAGGCCCTGCAGGCTGGTGAAGAACGCGTTGACGTCGGGGTGGGTGAAGAGATAGCCCGACATCGAGAAGCCGACGCCTGCGCTGATCCCGGCCAGATCGGCCTGTGTTCAATTCGGTGCCGGATCGGCCGCGGCCGGACCGGCCGCGCCGATAGCAAGGGCCCCGGCGGCCAAAGTGATTGCTACTGCGTGACATACAGAATGTGAAATGGTCATGACCTTTCAGATCCTGGTGACCTCGGTGAGATTCGCAGAATCACTGTACGCAGTCGGGCTTAATTCTTGTGGGCACCGACCGAGGCGATCGCGGTTCGGATGTCGGGGGCGAGCACGCTTCACCCCCGATTCGCGGCAACGCTAGCAGAGCACGCTGGGTGCTGCGTCAGGGTGTTTTCTGGTGCCCTCGGTGAGATTCGAACTGTTTTCGAGGTGCTGGCCAGAGGGCTGGACCAGCCCTCAGCTGCGAAAACACATAACGGTGATTCTCTACATTTATCTGTAACTGTGGGCAAAGTGTGGGCACGGTGTGGGCGGCTGGTCAAACAGAAACTCGACCGAGAGGACCAAATCACCACCATGCCCACCACAACCACCTGCGCCTCGTCCTACAAGCCCGCGTCTGACGCGCTGGCGGACCACACTGACACCTCTGTGAGCCCGATCGCTGTCGTCGGCCTTGACGAATGGGAGCTGTGGCAGCACGCCCAACGGTTGTCACCGAAGACCATCTCCGAGCGTGTCCGGGTGTTGCGTCAGTTCTACATCGAAACGCACGTGCAGCCGATGCACGCGGACTCTCTCGGCATCGTCCGCTGGACGGCCAGCCACGACGATTGGTCGGACTCGACGGCCGCGGCGTACAACTCGTATCTGGTCGCGTGGTTCAAGTGGCTCCAGATCACTGATCGCCGGCTTGATAACCCGATGGTGAAGGTCGGGACGGTGAAGGTGCCCGATCGGGCTCCGCGGCCGATCGCCGACACCGATGTGCCGAAGCTGCTGCAGACCCGCATGTGGACGTCGACGCGGCGGATGATCCTGCTCGCGCTGCTCGCCGGGCTGCGGGTGCATGAGATCGCCAAGATCCGCGGCCAGGACGTCGATATGGCCAGCCAACTGTTGTGGGTGAAGGGCAAAGGGAAGCGCCTGCGGTCGATACCGTTGCATCCGATCCTGATCGAGATGGCCTCCGAGATGCCCGAGCGCGGGTGGTGGTTCCCGATGCGCGGCTACGAAGCCGAGCACATGCTGTCGAAGTCGGTGTCCGACGTGATCGGTCGCACCATGCGCCGCGCCGGGGTGTTGGGTACTCCGCACAGTCTGCGCCACTGGTATGCGACCAGCTTGCTCGACGACGGCCACGATATCCGTCTTGTCCAGGAGTTGATGCGGCACAAATCGATCCAGTCGACGCAGATCTACACCAAAGTGTCGGACCGGCGCCAACGGGAAGCGATCGCCAGCTTGAGCTTGGCCCGCCACCAACGTCCAAGCGTGAACCCGCGCCGAGCCGTGCTCGACTGAACGCGCGAGAGAGCGGGCCACCGAGCGAGGAGGTCTCGGTGGCCCGCTCTCGGCTTTTCACATGGCGCGCTTGCGGTACCGGTTGAGCACGGCTTGCTCGGCGAGGGTCCATCCGGTGAACGATCCTCGGATGCTCTTGGTGAACGGGCCGGTGGTCTCGTCGGTGGGCAGCTGGGCTCCGTTGGCGGCCAGGCGGGCGGCGGCGGTGGTGATGACCGCGGCGATCTCGTCGTTGGGTTCGCCGCCCTCGAATCCGTTGCCGCGGGTGTAGGCCTTGGCCATGACGGTGACTTGGGCGATGGCGGCCGGGATGGCGGCGCTGCCGTTGTCGAGCAGCGCCGCCACGTCCTCGCTGATGGTCACCGGTTACGCCTCGGTGAGCAGGGTGACGGCCTTGGCCTGCAAAAGCGCGGTGTCCCAGCGGGATACGACGCGGATGCCGACGCTGTCGTAGTCGCCCCACGTCTGGTCGAGGATCTTCACCTCGGCGTTGACGTCACGTGCGACGACCACCTTGGAGAAGTCGACCAGGGCGACGCGGGCCTTGGTGGACACCTTCGGGATGTTGTCGGTGATGATCACCGGCAGACCGAACAGATGGAAAGCGGTGCCCCCCGAGATGCCGGTGGGGTCGAACAGGTACTGGCGGAAGTCCTGATCCGACGTCTCGCCGGGGTTGGCGATCTTGAGCTTGCGTAGTGCGGCGAAGCTATCCGAGGTCATCGCCCAGTGAGTCGGGTTGACCTTGTTGCCCTGGGCGGCCGCGATGCCGTCGATGAGGCTGTCGGCGTCGGTCAGGTCCAGCGTGCCGGTCTGGATGCCGGTCTGGCGGAGGATGCCCTTGATCGTGTTGCTGGTGCCCGCGCCGTCCCACAGGGCGGCGTCGAGGGCGTTGGCGACGTCGGTGACCAGGCGGGTCCGCAGGACGGCGTCCAGGCCGATGACCGCGGTACGGATCAGCTCGTTGGAGAGCTTCACGAGCACCTTGAGGCTCTTGAGGGTGGACGGCAGCAGCGTGACTTCGTCGAACGCAACGTCGCCATCGGAGATCTGCGCGCCTTCGGCGACGAATCCCGCGGTGACGCCGTTGACGATGCGCGGCACCCGGACCGGCTGGGATGAGTCCAGCACGACCGGGCCGGCAGCCAGGAACGTCGAGGCTTGTTCGAGCGGCTGAACGAGCAGGTTCGCGACCTGCGACTGAATGAGGGTGGAGTTACCCGAGGTGACTTCAATGGCCACGATTGAGTCCTAACGTGAGTGTCTGATTGGTGGTCGACACGTCGCCAGGACGTCAATCGTGTTGGGCGCCAGGCCCGCTACCACGTGAGTCTACGTCCGCTCCTTGAGTAATCCCAGTAGCGAGAACGGTTCGGACGCGCCGCCGCGGTTCCCTTGCCCGATATCGCCGGTCGGTCGACGCGACGCCAGGTGCGGTTTGGCGGCGAGCAGATCGTCCACCGCGGCGGCCATCGCGTCGGGGTCGTCGAGGTGGTCCTCGTCGAACTCGAGGTCGCTGGGATCGGCCAGTCGGCCGGTGGCGCGGACCAGCTCGGCGTGCAGCCGTTGGGCGTAGGTGTCAGCGACCTTGGCGCGATCGCGGTACTTCGCGTTCTGCCCGCGCAGCTTCTCGACGTAGGCCCGAGGGAACGTCTCGGCGGTGTCGTCGTCCTGGTGCCCATCGGCGTTGGCGTCGCTGTCGGTGGTGTCCTCTGTCGCACCTTCGGAGGCCACCTCGTCGGCGGTAGTCTCGGTGCCGGCCGTGGTGTCCTCGGCCGTGATGTCGGCGGTGCCGGTGTCGGTCATTGTGGTTGTGTCCCTTCGCTGTTGGTGTGATTAGGCCCCGACCCCGACGCCGGTCGTCGAGGTAGGGGAGTCTTGGGTGCGGGCGGTGCGGATCTCGGCGATCTGGTCGTCGGAGTAGCCGAGCTTGCCTAGTGCGTAGGAGGCGGGCAGCAGGCCGGCGCTATAGAGCTTGACCACGGCGTCGGCCTCCTGGGCGACCGAGCGGGTGGCGGCGTCAGCCCATTGCACCCGAATGTCGTCGATCAGGTTGGGGTCGCGGCCATCCCGCACCGCGACGATGAGGCGGGCGACCTGTTCCCATGCCCGCCCGAACGTCGCTTGCCGTGCCTCCGCGCGGGCGGTCAGGCTGGCCTCAGCGGCCCGCAGCGCGTCGGCCGAGGCCGGATTATCGGTGAAGACACCGACGTAGTGCGCTGGCAGGGTGCTCACGGCCATGATCTGGCCGAGGATGACCCGCACGCTGGCCTCGTATCCGGCGAGGTCGGCGGCGGCGAGCTGCCCGAACTTGGCGGCATCGTTCTCCGAGATCATGGCCCGGTTGCCCTCGGGGATCGGGTTGACCTCGGTCATCACCGGCTGGTCGTCCTCATCGAGGACGGGGTTGCCGTCGTCGTCGAGCACGGGTTCCTCGGTCAGCTCGATGCCGGTGGCCCAGCGCCGGGGCCGGCCGACGTACTCGCTGGTGACCATCATGTCGGCCAGGGACTTGTTCAGGGCATCGACGAGCGGTTTGAGGTCGTCGATCTCGGAACTACCCCAGTCGCCGATGATCCGGTCGGTGTTGCGCAGGTTCACCACCGGGACCACACCGAGCGGATTGGCGATCTCATCGACGGTCTGAAATCCCGTCGAGGTTGCGCCGGCCTGGTTGGCGCGTAGCCGAATGATGCGGTCGGGCAGGTACATGACGGCTTCGGTGGTTTTGGCGCGGGTGTCCTCCCACCGCTTCACCGCGGCGACGGTCTGGCGGGTGCCCGGATCGGTCAGCACGGCAACCTGTTTCGCTGACTCGACGGTGACGTTGGGATTGCCGAACTGGTCGGCCCACACGATCACGTAGGAGTCGCCGAGCAACAGGGCCTCGCGGTGGGCGACGCCAGAGGTTTGGTCGAGGTCGTTGCGCACCCAGTCGGCCCACAACTCCGCGTCGCCCGAGAAGCCGGTGATGCGCAGGCGCTCAGCGAGCGCAGTCACACTCAATCGCGGGATATTGCTGGCCATCACGCCGAACCTGTTGCCCAGCGCAGTCTTTGCTTCTGGGCTCAAGAATGCCAAGGGCTGTTTGCCTGTGTAGTAGCGGTCCAGGTCGGCGTAGCGGGCGGCCGGTGCATCGAGCCGCTGCATGAGATCGGTCAGTAGTTCGGTTTGGGTGGTCATGATGCAAAACTCCTTGCTCTCTTACGGTTTCGGTGAGTTGCACGCCAGGTGGCGCGACTGTGAGCCATGACCAGGCAGGCGGCCAGGTCAATCTTGGGTGCGGTACGGGACCGGGATCGTTTGGCCAGTCGCAGGCCGCGGGCGTCCTCGACGATCACCGCGGCCCCGACATGCGCGGCCAGGCGCGGGTCGCCGGAGTGCGACATCCGGCCGTTGACCGCGGCGCTGTAGAGGTCGGTGGTGGCCGCGGTGAGCCGCGCCGGCGAGTGCGGGAACTCAACCACGGGCAGCTTCTCAGCCTCCAGGGCTTGCAGGGTGCGCGTCCAGCGAAACGGGTCGGCGATGATCTCCACGACCTGCCAGCGCCGGCACGCCTGCCGGATCGTGTCTTCCACGTCGGCGACCGGCACCCGGTAGTCAGTGTCCTTGCGGTGCGGACGTTCCCAGACCGCAAGAACATCGAAATGCGGTTCCGGTGAGACAGTCCCGACCAGCAGGGCGGTGGTGTCATCCGAGAACGACCCGTCGAGGGCAATCACGATTTCGGCGCGATCCGGGACACCGACGCCCGTACCCAGATCCGCCCAGACCTCGGCGGGCAGGAACTTGCCCTCGGTGTCCGACGCAATCTGACACAACCGGGCACGCCGGAACGTCGCCTCACGAATCTTGGGCGGCAGCAGCGCCACCATCGCGTCCTCGTGCAGGAAATCGCCCAGCGCAGGGTTCGCCAGCTTCCAGCAGTGCCGGCAGTCCACCGGGTGGTCCTCGAATCCGGCGGCCGAGTACTCCCGCCACACCAAGCTCGGATCGTCTGGGTGCTCTGCGGCGCTGTTGCGAAGGTCGAGAAGCACCTGATCGTCGAGGTTCGGCCCCGGCGTGCCGATGCATACGAGGGTGGACCGCACCCGTTTGCCTTGCGCCGCAGTGAGAACCTCGTACGAGTCGCGGCTGGCCACGCCGGCCTCGTCGAGTACCGCCAAGCTGTAGTTCAGGCCCTCCAGACGCTTCGGTTCCGCCGGCAACACAACCAGTTCGGCGTTGCGTGACGGGATCACCAGCTTGTCCTTGAAGAACTGGACCCTTGATGCGAGGTCGGGGTGTAGCTCGCACATGCGCCGAGCGATCCCGAACACGATGCCGGCCTGTCGCTCGTCGACCGCCACGATGTCGATGACGGCCGCCTCACCGCCCAGGAACAACTCGTAGACGCCCCAGGCCGCCATCAGACTGGATTTTCCTTGGCCCCGTGGGAGCATCCACCCGGCCGTGCGGGGCTGCACCGGGACGTCCAGCACCGAGCCAACCAACTCACGCTGCCAGCCGCGCAACCGCATGGGTGACAGGGCGCCGGTGCCGGACGGTACCCGGATATAGCGCTGACAGAACCGGGCGAACCGCACCGAGCCGGCCGACCTCGGCCGCCACGACAACGGACTCTCGTCGACCGCGCCCTTCGGACCCGCCTTCACCGCGTAGCACCTCCCACGGGTGTGTAATGCGCACCGCGGCTACCGTCGGAGTCTGGCTGGAGGCTGACCGGGGCGTCCCCCCTGGTGGCTGACGGTCCGCGTGCGGCACCGGCAGCGCGGTTGCAGGGTCCGCACAGGACTCGGACGTCTTGGAGCCGTATGGGCTTGCCAGCGGCCTTGCGTGCCCACGCTTGAGGTGTGTGGTCGGTCTGCAAGTCCTCGGTGCTGCCGCAGTCGGTGCAGAACGGTTGCAATCGTCTGGCGCGCTTGGACAGTCGGGTCCAGGCGGCGTCGTAGCCGCGCGCGTGGGCGGTGGGCTTGGTGTCGATGGTGTGCTCGGTGCAGCGTGGCCCGCTCGTGGGTTCGCCGCAGTCGAGGCAGGGTCGCAGGGTCACTGGTCGTCGTTACCTTCACCGATGTCCGCGGCGTCACGCATCACGCCGAGCAAGTGCTCGAAGTCGATGTTCTGCTTACGGACGACCCACAGGAGCGTGTCGGTCAGCGCATCCACCAGTTGGGTGGGGTCGCAGTTCACGGCGATAGCGTGTCGACCCTTGGTGTCGCTGTTCTTGTTGGCTTGCAACCATGCTGCGGCATCGCGCATGCCTTCGCTGCGAGGGTTGAGTTCAGTCATCAGTGTCCTCCTGGGCGGCAAAGTCAAGGACTGTCTGCTGCAACGTCTTCAGGCCGAGGGGCGAGTACAGCGGTGGGAGCAGGGTCTCGTAGAGGTTCAGGATGGCGAGGACCAGTTCGGTCACTCGGTCTGCTTCGTCGGCGTCGGCCAGGACTGCGGTTAAGGCTTCGCTGTTGTCGTTGCCGTGGTGGGCGATGAGCTGGGCGGCTCGGCGGATGTCGGGGTCGCCGTCTGTGGTGTTGGCCATGTCGACGACGAGCCCGGAAAGGCAGGCCATGCCGAGTTGGGTCACGAGGGCCGGGACGATGTGTTGGAACAAGTCGCAGAGCGCCATGATTAGTTCGGTGATTCGGGCGGCCTGGACGGCTTCGGCGAGGACCTCGTTGCATCCGTCGGTTCGGCGGTGGGAGTAGTGCAAGATAAGCGCTGCTGCGCGCCGGCTGTCGGCTGCGGCTTCGTGGTTGGTCATGCGGTGGTCCTCTCGGGGTCAACGGGGTCGACGTTCCCGAAGGCGTCATCGAGGAGTCGTTGCCGCGCTTCGGGGGTCCGGCATTCCGGGCAGCGAGCGACGGCGTTGTCGCTGATGTCGATCTGGCCGGTGCCGCGGCACGTGGCGCAGTCGCGTTGTGCGCGGGCGAAGAGGTCTCGTGTGGCTTGCTCACGTTCGGTTCGCATCTGGTCGTCCTGCTCTCGTTGAGCTCGGACTTCTTTGCAGCCGTTGCAATTGGGCGGCAGGGGATATCGGCGGGGGTCGGCGTGCTTCGAGCAGCGGGCAGTCCCCAACGAAGTCCCTATAGAAGTCCCTAAGGAGTGCTGTTGTTGCAGTTCATGATTGGTTTTTGGTTCCGCTGCTGGTGCGGGTTTGAACCGCTGCTGGTGCGGGTTTGAACCGCTGGCGGTGCGGGTTTCGTCTAAACCTGCACTGTTGGCGGTGCAGGTTTCGTCGGAAACTTGAACCGCTGCTGGTGCGGGTTTTCGAAGGTCATGCGACCGTCGCGCCGTAACGCCTCGGCCACCAATCGTGCGGGCGGTCTCGGTCAGGTAGCCAGTTGCCACGAGCTTCTGGAGCAACGCCTTCACGCGGTTTCGGGACATGCCGCCGGGCACGCATCCGGCCAAGGCGTCGAGCTCGACCGCCCACCCTGTGCCATCACGGCGTGTGAAGTCGATGCATACGCCCATTGCTAGCCTCACCTCTTTGTCGGTGAATCTGGCATCGGTTCGCAATGACCGCAGCCATGCAAACTTGTCGAATCGGTTCACGAGCTGGCTCACGGGTGGTCATACCCTCGCCGTCTCCGCGACGAGTTGGACCACTGCCCGGTATTCGCGCTTGGCGCGGCCGAGGTGGTCGGTGACCACGATGGTGATCGCGTCGCCTTCGGCGGTGGCGTCGGCGCGGGAGTCCCAGTCGTCGGGTTTTCGGATGGGGAACACTTCACTCGCCGCCGCTAGGCGGGCCGCGATCTGGTGCGCTTCGGCGGTCACGCGCTGACTCCCCGCGGGTCGTCAGTGCGCTGCACAGTGTTCGCGTCGAGGTACGCGCGGACATCGGACCAGCGGTACAGCACGCGGTGACCGACCTTGACGAACTTGGGTCCGGTACCGCGGTAACGCATTTGGGCCAGTCCGGACTCGGTGGTGAACAGCGCTTTGGCGACTTCCCGCGGTAGTGCTGTGTCGGGCTGATCGGATGCCATGAGTTCTCCTGTTTCTCAAGCCTTGTAATTACAAGGCTGGGACTAGTGAACATCGAGAGCGATGCGCTGTCAACCCTTGAGAAAACGAGGTACAGTCCCGAGCGTGACCGAATCCGAACCGCTGGCAGTGCCGCTTGCCGAGGTCGTGGGCCTCAACGCCCGACGTCTGCGCGGTGACTCGACTGCGGACGAGCTCGCCAAGGCGGCCCGTCGGCAGGGGTTGAACTGGGGGACTGGCCGGATATCCGATCTTGAGCACGGCCGCGTTTCTCCGACGCTGTCCACGTTGGTCGCGCTGGCCTATGCGCTCCACACTTTGCGGGATCAGCCGGTGACGTTGGGGGATCTCGTCGAGCATGACGGGTTCATTGAGGTTACTGACAAGCTGAAGGTGAAAAGTGCTGCGCTACAACGGTTTATGAATGGTGAGGACGTTGCTTTCAATGTCGGCGACATGGCCAATAGCGCAGAGATGTTAGATATCGTGAAGGCAGGCTTGGCCCAGATGACCGAGTGGGCCAAGAAGCTCCATTATCTCGATGTCGATATAGACACTGTCGTCGAGCTGGAGCGTCAAGCTGGCGAGACTGAGGCGCGAATCGCGAAGGCATTGGGGGTGCCACCGAGCGCTGTGGCCGTCGCGTCGGCGCACTTGTGGGGCCGCACTCTCTCTGCTGAGCGTGACCGGCGCGCCGGTAAGGGCGCGAATGCTCAGGACCGTGGGCGGATCACTCGTCAGTTGAAGGCAGAGATACAGGCGGCGCTGAATGGCAACGATTAGCAAGTACCAAACCTCAAGCGGTGCAACACTTTACCGTGTCCGATACCGGACACCGGATCGTGGGCAGACCGACAAGCGTGGGTTCAAAACCAAACGCGACGCGGAGGCGTGGGCATCGAAGAATGAGGTTGCCAAGGCACGCGGCGAGTATGTCGCACCGTCGCTCGGGAGGGTCACGGTGGGGGAGCTGGGGCCGACCTGGATGCTGCGCCAGAAGGGGCACATGAAGCCGAGCGGATACCGGTCCTATGAGTCGGCATGGCGGGTACACGTCGAGCCGCGCTGGCACCGGGCGAAGCTCGCGGACATCCGCTACACCGACGTGCAGGCGTGGGTTACCGAGCTGTCGGTCAAGCTCAGCCCGTCGATGGTGGCGACGGTCTATTCGGTGCTGGCGCGGATCTTGGATGACGCGGTGCGCGATCGGTTGCTCGCCGCTAATCCGGCGCGTGGGGTCAAGCTGCCGTCGCGGGCCAAACGACAGAACGTGTATCTGAGGGCCGACCAGCTCCACATGCTCTCGGTCGAGGCGGGCCGGTACGGGTCGTTGGTGTTGTTGCTGGGGACGGCGGGCCTGCGCTGGGGTGAGGCGGCGGCGCTGCGCGTCTCCGATGTTGATTTCCTGCGTCGGCGGATCGTGCTGCACGAGAACGCGGTGAGCGTTGGCGGCCATATTCACGTTGGCACGCTCAAGTCAGGTCATCACCGAGCGGTCCCGCTGGCGGGGTTCGTCGTCGAGGCCCTGGCCGCCACATGCGAAGGCAAGGCTCGCGACGAGCTGCTGTGGCCGTCCGCCAGCGGCCGACACCTCGGGCCGCCGGCCGGAATCCGGTCGTGGCTATCAGGCGCGGTGGAGCGGTGCCAGAAGGCGGACGAGAAGTTCCCGCGGATCACAGCACACGACCTGCGGCACACCGCAGCGTCTTTGGCCATCTCGTCGGGGGCGAACGTGAAGGTCGTTCAGCGGATGCTCGGGCACGCTTCGGCGGCCATGACGCTGGACGTTTATGCGGATCTTTTCGACGACGATCTCTCCGCAGTTGCCGACAAGTTATCTGAGACTGTGGGCAAAATGTGGGCACGGGAGGTGAAACTGGACAGCCAGCAAACATAGAAACCGCCTGCTAGCTGCAACAACGTGTCTGTAGAACTTGTGCCCTCGGTGAGATTCGAACTCACACTGCACGGGTTTTGAATCCGTTTCCTCTGCCAGTTGGGATACGAGGGCAAGCCGCTCCGCGGCGGTATTCCACCATAGTTGATCGCCCACGCCGCACCGCAAACCGGTGGGTCACGTCGCCCCGAGGTGGCTGTTTGCGGCCGACCACGTAACAATGTGGCCATGACCGACGCCCCAGAACGTATTGCCCGCCGGGTGCTGATTGCCGAGGACGAGGCGCTGATCCGGCTGGATCTTGCCGAGATGCTTCGTGAAGAGGGCTATGACGTGGTCGGCGAGGCGGGCGACGGGCAGGAGGCTGTCGAGCTGGCCGAGCAGTTGCAGCCGGACCTCGTGATCATGGACGTGAAGATGCCGCGCCGCGACGGGATCGATGCGGCCGCCGAGATCGCCAGCAAGCGCATCGCCCCGATCGTAGTGCTGACCGCGTTCAGCCAGCGTGATCTGGTAGAGAAGGCACGCGATGCCGGGGCGATGGCCTATCTGGTCAAGCCGTTCTCGATCACCGATCTGATCCCGGCGATCGAGGTTGCGGTCAGCCGGTTCAGTGAGATCGCCGAACTTGAGCGTGAGGTGGCCAACCTGTCCGACCGGCTGGAGACGCGCAAGCTGGTGGAACGGGCGAAGGGTCTGCTGCAAACCAACCAGGGCATGACCGAGCCTGAGGCGTTCAAGTGGATTCAGCGGGCCGCGATGGACCGCCGGACGACGATGAAACGGGTCGCCGAGGTCGTGTTGGAGACCCTCGACACACCGAACGACGATTCAGCGTCGAATTGATCCGTTAACTTTGTGCTTCCTTTGACCGCGCCGTTTGTCGCGATCCGGAATATGCTCACCGCCAGGCGTTGGCCAAGACCACGCGCTGGAGCCACGGGTTGACTATGTTCAACCGCAGTGTCGAGGGGCGGGCCCAGAGCGTGGCTTGCGATGTCGGCGCCGAGAAACAACTGACCCGGAGGTGAAACGTGCGCGGACACGCGACACGCAGTGCAATCGCCGCAAGCTCGGCGCTGCTGGCGGTGTTCGGCATCGCCGGCTGCAATCAGCAGTCCCCGTCGAATGGCGGGAACTCCGCACAATCCGACCTGAAGATCGTCGAACAGGTCCAGATCGACCAGAACGGTGCCGAGGTCAAGGTCGATTCGGGCGTGACACCGGCCGACCCCGCGGGTGATGGCAAGGCCACCTGCCCGCCGGTGTCCATCGCGATGGCCGGTGCGCTCAATGGGCCGGACGCCGCACTGGGCATCAACATCAAGTACGGGGTGCAACTGGCCATCGACAAGCACAACGCGGCCAACCCGGGCTGCCAGGTGCAGTTGAAGCCGTTCGACACCGAGGGTGATCCGCAGAAAGCCACCGCGATCGCACCGCAGATCATCAACGACGCGTTCACCATCGGCCTGGTCGGCCCGGCATTCTCCGGCGAAACCAAGGCCACCGGCGCGGTGTTCGATCAGGCCGGCCTGGTCGCGGCCACGGCGTCGGCCACCAACGTCACGCTGTCCGAGCAGGGCTGGACGACCTTCTTCCGCGGCCTGGCCAACGACGGTGTGCAAGGACCGTCGGTCGCCAACTACCTGAAGAACACGCTGGGTCAGAAGAAGGTCTGCGTCGTCGACGACAGCACCGACTACGGCACCGGCCTGGCCCGGGCGGTCCGGGAGACCCTCGGCCCGGTCGCGGTTTCGGCCTGCAACATCTCAGTCAAGAAGGGTGACAAGGACTTTTCGGCCGCGGTGACGCAGGTCAAGGGCCAGTCGCCGGACTCGGTGTTCTACAGCGGTTACTACGCCGAAGCCGCTCCGTTCGTGCAGCAGCTGCGCGACGGTGGGTACACCGGCAAGTTCGTCAGCGCCGATGGCACCAAGGATCCGGAATTCGTCAAGGCGGCCGGCCAGGCCTCCAAGGACGCCATCCTGTCCTGCCCGTGCGGCCCGGCCACCGGCAGCTTCGCCGACGAATACACCAAGAAGTTCGGTCAGCCCCCCGGCACCTACAGCACCGAGGGCTACGACCTCGGGACCGTACTGCTGAAGGGCATCGACGCGGGCAAGATCACCCGTCCGGACCTGCTCGAGTGGGTCAAGAACTACAACGGACAGGGCGTTGCCCGGAAGTACCAGTGGACCGATAAGGGTGAGCTCACCACCACCTTGATCTGGATCTACAAGGTCCAGTAGCCGATTCGCGAGACGCGTCCGGGACCGTAAGGCTCGGGTGCCTTCTCGTTTCAGACACCAAGGAGGCCGCCCCTAGATGGTCTATCAGTGCCTCGGCCAGATCACCTGTCTTGCCAGTGATATCGGTTTCAATATCGACAACCTGCGAGACGGCTTCTGGCAGTTGACTATCGATGGGTTGTCCTGGGGCGCCATCTATGCCCTAGTTGCCGTCGGCTACACCCTGGTATTCGGCGTTCTGCGGCTGATCAACTTCGCGCATTCCGAGATCTTCATGCTGGGGATGTTCGGCGCGTACTTCTGCCTGGACATGATCCTGGGGTTCTCGCCGAGCGGTAACGCCTATAACAAGGGCGTGCTGCTGACGGTGCTCTACCTCGCTATCGCGATGTTGTTCGCCATGCTGATATCCGGCACGGCCGCAATGGGTTTGGAGGCAGTGGCGTATCGGCCGCTGCGGCGTCGCAACGCACGACCGTTGACTTTTCTGATCACCGCGATCGGGATGTCGTTCGTGCTTCAGGAATTCGTGCATTTCGTGCTGCCCAAGATCATCAAGGGCTACGGCGGCAGTAACGCCCAGCAGCCGATCATCCTGGTACAGCCCAAGACCCAATTCGAGGTGTTCGGCGCGACGGTATCCAACGTCACGATCGTGGTGGTGGCCGCCGCCCTGTTGCTGGCTGCGCTGACCGATATCGCGATCAACCGGACGAAGTTCGGTCGCGGCATCCGCGCGGTGGCCCAGGACCCGACTACCGCGACGCTGATGGGGGTGTCCCGGGAACGAATCATCATGACGACATTCCTGATCGGTGGTCTGCTGGCCGGTGCGGCAGCGCTGCTCTACACGCTGAAGGTGCCCCAGGGCATCATCTACTCGGGTGGATTCCTGTTGGGTATCAAGGCGTTTTCAGCGGCGGTGCTCGGCGGGATCGGCAACCTGCGGGGCGCGTTACTCGGCGGCCTGATCCTGGGTGTCATGGAGAACTACGGCCAGGCGGTGTTCGGCACCCAGTGGCGTGACGTCGTCGCCTTCGTGTTGCTGGTTCTCGTGCTGCTGATCCGGCCCACCGGAATACTCGGGGAAAGCCTTGGAAAGGCGCGCGCATGACGCACCAGGCACCGGCGGAGAAGTGGAGCGTCAGACTGCTGGCGCCCGGAGACCGGCTGCGAGAGTGGTGGTCGGGCCTGAGTCGGGTGCAGAAGTGGGGCTTCGGCGTCGGGGGCTTCGGTCTGCTGGCACTGACGCCGCTGTTTCCGCCACCGTTCTTCGACACCCCGGGAATCAGCTTCGGCGGCACCATGGCTCAGTTCGCGATGGTCGCGATCATCGCCATCGGCCTCAACGTCGTCGTCGGCCAGGCCGGCCTGCTCGACCTAGGCTATGTCGGCTTCTACGCGGTCGGCGCTTACACCGTCGCCTTGCTCACCAGCCCCGACAGCCCATGGAATCAGGTGGGTCCGGGCGGGATGTTCGACGATAAATGGGCCTGGCTGGCGTGTGTGCCGCTCGCCATGGCGGCCACCGCGCTCGCGGGGCTGATCCTGGGCATCCCCACCTTGCGGTTGCGCGGGGACTATCTGGCCATCGTCACACTGGGATTCGGTGAGATCATCCGGCTGCTCGCCGACAATCTGTCCAACGTCACCAACGGATCCCGCGGCCTCAACAAGGTGGCCTATCCGCGGGTGGGGGAGGGCGAACACCTACGCGACGGCGTGTTCTCCAGCGGCAACTCGTCGGGCCACGCGAACTACGGAACGTGGTGGTTCTGGCTGGGCTTGATTCTCATGGTGGGCATCCTGCTGTTGGTCGGCAATCTCGAACGCAGCCGGGCCGGCCGTGCCTGGGTGGCCATCCGGGAGGACGAAGACGCCGCGGAAGTCATGGGTGTCAACACCTTCCGGTTCAAGCTCTGGGCCTTCGTCATCGGTGCCGCGATCGGCGGGCTATCCGGCGCGCTCTATGCCGGCCAGGTGCAGTACGTCGCGCCCCCGACCTTCAACATCATCAATTCGATGCTGTTCCTGTGCGCGGTGGTGCTCGGCGGGCAGGGCAACAAACTCGGCGTGATCTTCGGTGCGTTCATCATCGTCTATCTGCCCAACCGGCTGCTCGGGGTGCATCTGCTGGGCATCAACCTCGGTGACTTGAAGTACCTGTTCTTCGGTCTCGCACTGGTGGTGCTGATGATCTTCCGCCCGCAGGGCCTGTTCCCGGTGCGCCAGCAGCTGCTGACCTACGGCAAACGGGCGCGCGACCTGTTGCGCAGCGCCGACGACGAGAAGGCCGCCGTATGACCCGACCTGCTGGGGGGCACACCCAGGACGACCCGAACACCCCGATCGACGAGAGCCTGGCCGTCTTCGACCGCGAGGTCGAGGTCGCCGAGGGCGAAACGCTCTTGGAGACCGAGGATCTCACCGTCAAGTTCGGCGGGTTGACGGCGTTGGATTCGGTGAGCTTCGGCATCAAGCGCGGTGAGATCCTCGGGTTGATCGGGCCCAACGGTGCCGGCAAGACCACCTGCTTCAACGCGATCACCGGGGTGTACCGGCCCAGTTCGGGTTCGGTGACCTTCGACGGGGCCCCGCTGGGGCGGATCAAGCGGCACCAGATCACCCGGCGGGGTATCGCCAGGACCTTCCAGAACATCCGGCTGTGGGGCGAGATGACGGCGCTGGAGAATGTGGTGGTCGGCACCGATGCGCGGCACAAGACGTCGGTGCCCGGGGCGCTGCTGCGCACACCGCGGCATCGCCGGGAGGAGCGCACGGCCATCGAAAAGGCCGCCGCACTGCTGCAGTTCGTTGGTATCGCGCACCGCGGCGACGAGAAGGCCAAGAACCTGCCTTACGGGGATCAACGCCGGCTCGAGATCGCCCGTGCCCTGGCCACCGAGCCGAAACTGTTATGCCTGGACGAGCCGGCCGCCGGCTTCAACCCGAGTGAGAAGGCCGCGCTGATCGAGCTGATCCGAGCCATCCGCGACGACGGGTACACGGTGCTGTTGATCGAGCACGACATGCGTCTGGTCATGGGTGTGACCGACCGGATCGTGGTGTTGGAATTCGGCCGCAAGATTGCCGACGGTCTGCCCGCCGAGATTCGCGACGATCCGGCCGTGATCGCGGCCTATCTGGGGGTGCCCGATGACGAGCTCTGAGGCGCAGGTGCTGCTCGAGATTCGCGATGCCGTCGTGCATTACGGCAGGATCGAAGCGCTGCACGGGGTTTCGCTTGAAGTGCGCCAGGGTGAGTTGGTGACGCTGCTCGGGTCCAACGGCGCGGGCAAGACGACGATGATGCGGGCCATCTCCGGTCTGCGGCCGCTGACCTCGGGATCGATCTGGTTCGAGGGCCGTGACATCAGCCGGGTCAAGGCTCACCAGCGCGCCATCGACGGCCTGATCCAGGCACCCGAGGGCCGTGGGGTTTTTCCCGGTATGAGCGTCGTGGAGAACCTCGAAATGGGTTGTTACGGGCGCAAGTTCGATACCAAGGCGGCCCGCGTCGAGCGGCTGAATTGGGTGTTCGAGACGTTCCCTCGGCTGGCCGAGCGGCGCTCACAGGTCGGCGGCACACTATCGGGCGGTGAACAGCAGATGCTGGCCATCGGGCGTGCCTTGATGGCACGCCCAAGGGTGCTGTTGCTCGACGAACCGTCGATGGGGCTGGCGCCGATGATCATCTCGCAGATCTTCAAGATCATCTCCGAGATCAACGCGCAGGGCACCACGGTGCTCCTTGTGGAGCAGAACGCTCAGCAGGCGCTGAGCCGATCTGATCGGGCCTACATTCTGGAGACCGGTTCGGTGACCCGCAGCGGCCCGGCCCGAGAATTGTTGGCCGACGACAGTATTCGTGCGGCCTACCTCGGTGTGGCCTGACTTACTCCGCGAGTTTGGTCAGTAGGAGGTGCGCGCTGGCCTAGCCGCCTCGGGTTGACCTGCTTGAGGATTCGCCCAGTGAATTGTCGGTGCCGCTGTCGCCGGCCTTGCGGTCGAGATAGATCATCAGGATCGACGGTCAGTCGATGGGAACCGCGTCCCCACCATGGTTCCAGGGCCCGTCGGGTCCGCGTTCTCGCCGACGATGACCGTGCGTCGCGAGCACATGTGCCACGAATTCACCGGTGACAGCCCGGAGACCCTGCGCACGATCGAAGTCGGCAGGCTGCCCAGTCCGAGCTTCGGCACCGTGGTAAGCCTGTGCGATGCAGTGGGTTTGGCGCTGGAGGACGCCGAGATGCTGGGCCAGCAGCCGAGCTGCGGACTCGGTGGCCGTGCCCTCGATTGCGGGCTCCCGCACGTAGATCATGAGGGATCCGTCGTCGGCCGTCTCGACCAGCGTACCCTTGCCGCTGCCGGGCTTGACGGTGACAACGACGGTCTGCTCCACCTACCGGGCGACGACCACCGAGGAGCCGTGGCCGAACAGACCCTGGTTGGCGGTGACGCCGACCTTGGCCCCCTCGACCTGACGGCCGGTGGCCTGGCCCTTGAGCTGCCAGCTCAATTCGCAGACCTGAGCGATCGCCTGGGCCGGAATTGCCTCACCGAAGCTCGCCAGACCGCCCGAGGCGTTGACCGGAATCCGGCCGCCGATGGTGGTGGCCCCGCTGCGCAGCAGTTGCTCGGCCTCGCCCCTGGCGCACAACCCGAGGTGCTCGTACCAGTCGAGTTCCAGAGCCGTGGACAGGTCATAGACTTCGGCCAGCGACAGATCCTCGGGGCCGATACCGGCTTCGGCGTAGGCGGCGTCCAGGATCTGGTCCTTGAACACTCGATCCGGGCCGGGTACCACCGCGGTGGAATCCGTTGCTATATCCGGCAATTCGGGCAGATGCTGCGGATACTGCGGGCTCTGCAAGCTCACCGCGCGCACCGACGGCACACCCTCGACAGAGCCGAGGTGCTTCTCGGCGAAGGACTTGCTGGCCACGATCACTGCGGCCGCGCCGTCGGAGGTCGCGCAAATGTCCAGCAGCCGAAGCGGATCCGATACCACCGGGCTGGCCAGCACGTCCTCGACGCTGGCTTCCTTGCGGTAGCGGGCATACGGGTTGTTCAACCCGTGCCGCGCGTTCTTGACCTTCACCTGCGCGAAGTCCTCGAGCGTGGCGCCGTAGAGATCCATCCGGCGGCGCGCCAGCAGTGCGAAGTACACCGTGTTGGTGGCGCCGATCAGGTGGAAGCGCTGCCAGTCTGGATCGTCGCGGCGCTCGCCGCCGACCGGGGCGAAGAAGCCCTTCGGCGTGGTGTCGGCACCGATCACCAGTGCGACGTCACAGAAGCCGGCGAGGATTTGCGCGCGCGCACTCTGCAGAGCCTGCGAGCCGCTTGCGCAGGCCGCGTAGCTCGAGGTGACCGGAATGCCGTTCCAGCCGAGCTTCTGCGCGAATGTCGCGCCCGCGACGAAGCCGGGGTAGCCGTTACGGATGGTGTCGGCGCCGGCGACCAACTGGATCTGGCGCCAGTCCAAGCCGGCCTCGGCCAGTGCGGCGTGGGCGGCCACCACGCCATACTCGGTGAAGTCGCGGCCCCATTTGCCCCACGGGTGCATACCCGCGCCGAGGATGTAGACCGGGTCTGGAGTTCCAGCGCTCATTTCGCAATCTCCCAGGCGTAGGTGATGCGCTCGATGCCTTCGTCGTCGGTGTAGAGCGGCATCGTGGTCAGCTGGACCTCCATGCCGACCTTGAGGTCGGCGGCGAGCGTGCCCTCGGCGACCTTGCCCAGCACGATCAAGCCCTCGTCGGCCAGCTCGACGGCGGCGACGGCGAATGGCTCGAACTCATCGGGTGAGGGGTAGGGCGGCGGCGGCTTGTACCGGTTCTCGGTGTAGCTCCATACCTTGCCGCGGCGCGATAGCGCGACTGCCTCGAGCACATCGCTGGCGCAGGCCGGGTTGGGACAGTTGTTGGCCCGCGGCGGAAAAACGTACGTGCCGCACTGCGGGCACTTGCTGCCGGTCAGATGCGGTACACCGGCATCGTCGTGGTCCCACCATCCGTCGATCGCCGGTAGTTGGGTGGGGGCGTCTGGAGAAGCTGGCACGAGGCCCATCGTATGCGATGAGCGTCGTCGAATTGAAACGTGTTCCAGTTTGATGGCGCGACACGATGTTGGGATCGGTAGCCGATCACGGAGGGAACTTCTGGCATGGGACTTTTCAAGAAAATCAGCGATCCTCTCTTCCCGGCGGGCCGTCAAATCGAGACGTAGCGGCCGATGACCCGATCTGGCGCGGAGGTGGGATGTCGCAGACGGGAAGGCCGCGCTCGAGGGGTGGGTGCAGCCGATGGGCCAGTCGATGGCTGTCGGACAGCGGTTCCGTAAGCTCCTCGGGTACTGACCCGCAGCCGGCCGCGTGTCGGACGCGGCGCCTAGAGTGAGGGCGTGACCGCGAGCGCTCCTGACCAGAAGCCCACACTGCTGCTCTTGGACGGCAACTCGCTGGCATTTCGGGCCTTCTACGCGCTGCCGGCCGAGAACTTCAAGACCAAGAACGGGCTGACCACCAACGCGGTCTACGGATTCACCGCCATGCTGATCAACCTGTTGCGTGATGAACAGCCCAGCCACGTGGCGGCGGCGTTCGACGTATCTCGGCAGACCTTCCGCAAGGATAAGTACCCCGAGTACAAAGAAGGGCGCTCGGCGACGCCAGATGAGTTCCGCGGCCAGATCGACATCACCAAGGAAGTGCTGGCCGCGCTCGGCATCACCGTGCTTGCCGAACCCGGGTTCGAGGCCGACGACATCATCGCCACCCTGGCCACGCAGGCTGAGCAGGCGGACTTCCGGGTGTTGATCGTCACCGGCGACCGGGATGCATTGCAACTCGTCAGCCCGGACGTCACCGTGCTCTACCCCCGCAAGGGCGTCAGCGACCTGACCAGGTTCACCCCGGATGCGGTGGTGGAAAAGTACGGTTTGACCCCGACGCAGTACCCCGATTTCGCCGCCCTGCGCGGCGACCCGAGCGACAACCTGCCTGGCATTCCGGGTGTGGGGGAGAAGACCGCGGCCAAATGGATCGTGGAATACGGCTCGCTGCAGGGACTGGTCGACAACGTCGACGGGGTGCGCGGCAAGGTCGGAGACTCGTTGCGCGCCAACCTGTCCAGCGTCGTGTTGAATCGGGAGCTCACCGACCTGGTCAAGGACGTCCCGCTACCTCAGACTCCGGACACCCTGCGAATGCAGCCGTGGGATCGCGACCAGATCCACCGCCTGTTCGACGACCTTGAATTCCGCGTGTTGCGTGATCGCCTGTTCGACACACTGTCGGCCGTCGAGCCCGAGGTGGACGAGGGGTTCGACGTCCGCGGCGGTGCACTGGAACCGGGAGCGGTGGCAGCCTGGTTGGCCGAGCACGCCCGCGACGGCCGCCGCTCCGGTGTTGCGGTGGTCGGTACCCATCAGGTCTATGACGGTGATGCGACCGCGCTGGCGATTGCGACCGCCGACGGAGACGGCGCCTACATCGAGACTGCCAGCCTGACACCCGATGATGAGGCCGTGCTGGGAGCCTGGCTGGCCGATACGAACGCTCCGAAGGTGTTGCACGAGGCCAAGATCGCCATGCACGACCTCACCGGCCGGGGCTGGGAGCTGGGTGGTGTCACCTCTGATACCGCATTGGCTGCCTACCTGGTGCGCCCCGGGCAGCGCAGCTTCGCCCTCGATGACCTGTCTCTGCGCTACCTGCGCCGCGAACTGCGCGCCGATAACCCTGAACAGCAACAACTTTCGCTGCTTGACGACAGTGAAGGCGTGGACGATCAGGCCGTGCAGACCCTCATCCTGCGGGCGCGCGCGGTTGCCGACCTGGCAGACGCGCTGGACGTGGAACTGGACCGCATCGACTCATCGTCGCTGTTGGGCCAAATGGAGCTGCCGGTGCAGGCGACCCTGGCGGCCATGGAAACCGCGGGCATCGCGGTCGACCTGGGCAAGCTCGACACCCTGCAGCGTGAATTCGGTGAGCAGATCCGGGTGGCCGCCGACGCCGCCTACGAGGTGATCGGCAAGCAGATCAACCTGGGCTCGCCCAAACAACTGCAGGTTGTGTTGTTCGACGACCTCGGTATGCCGAAGACCAAGCGCACCAAGACGGGCTACACCACGGATGCCGATGCGTTGCAGTCGCTGTTCGATAAGACCGCTCACCCATTCCTCGAACACCTGCTGGCCCACCGGGACGCCACCCGGCTCAAGGTGACGGTGGACGGGCTGCTGAAGTCCGCGGCCGCCGACGGGCGGATCCACACCACGTTCAACCAGACCATCGCGGCGACCGGCAGGCTCTCGTCCACGGAGCCGAACCTGCAGAACATCCCGATCCGCACCGACGCGGGCCGCGAGATCCGCGACGCATTCATCGTGGGCGACGGATATGCCGAGCTGATGACCGCGGACTACAGCCAGATCGAGATGCGGATCATGGCTCACCTGTCCAAGGATGAGGGGCTCATCGAAGCGTTCAATACCGGCGAGGATCTGCACTCCTTTGTCGCCTCGCGGGCGTTCGACGTCCCGATCGACGAAGTGACCCCTGAGCTCCGGCGACGGGTCAAGGCCATGTCGTACGGGTTGGCCTACGGGTTGAGCGCCTATGGTCTGTCGTCCCAGTTGAAGATCAGCACCGAAGAGGCCAAGGTCCAGATGGACCAGTACTTCGCGCGATTCGGCGGCATTCGCGACTATCTCCGCGACATCGTCGACCAAGCCCGCAAGGACGGCTACACGTCCACGGTGCTGGGCCGCCGACGCTACCTGCCCGAATTGGACAGCAGCAATCGCCAGTTGCGTGAATCCGCCGAGCGTGCCGCACTCAACGCCCCGATCCAGGGCAGTGCGGCCGACATCATCAAGGTCGCCATGATCCGGGTCGACGAGGCGCTGCGGACTTCCGGCCTGAACTCCCGGATGCTGCTGCAGGTACACGACGAGTTGCTGCTCGAGGTCGCCGAGGGGGAGCGAGACGTCGTCGAGGAGCTGGTGCGCGACAAGATGGGCGGCGCCTATCCGCTCGATGTCGCTCTCGAGGTGTCAGTCGGCTACGGCCGCAGCTGGGACACGGCGGCGCACTAGAGGCGCGAGTGTGCATCTCGTGCGCCGCCGATGCGCCCCACAGGAAGGCCGATATCAGCAGCCGGGATCAGCCCAGCGATGGTGCCGAGGATGATGATGACGGCCAGCGGAGCATCGACTTTGCGGATCGCTCGGGGCAGCGGCTGGGCGTTTACATAAGTCACGTGAGCAGGTTAGTTGGGGCTGGCGAGGTCGAGCGTGTGCCGCGGGCTCCCAGACCCGGGTTTGTCCAGCGTGCGCCTAGTCGAGTAAGCTCGGCCGGTACTTGTGTGCACTTCGCGGGTACATCACCACAGGATCTTCTCTGGTACACCCATACGAGCACTATCCCTACGACTAAAGCTGTCCGGAGCAACCCAACAATATGCCCAGTCCCACCGTCACCTCGCCGCAAGTAGCCGTTAACGACATCGGCTCGGCTGAGGATTTCCTCGCTGCTATCGACAAGACCATCAAATACTTCAACGATGGTGACATCGTCGAAGGCACCATCGTCAAGGTTGACCGGGACGAGGTTCTCCTCGATATCGGCTACAAGACCGAAGGTGTCATTCCTTCCCGCGAACTCTCCATCAAGCACGATGTCGACCCCAATGAGGTCGTTTCCGTGGGCGATGAGGTTGAGGCCCTGGTTCTCACCAAAGAGGACAAGGAAGGCCGCCTGATCCTGTCCAAGAAGCGCGCTCAGTACGAGCGCGCTTGGGGCACCATCGAGGCACTCAAGGAGAAGGACGAGGCCGTCAAGGGCACCGTCATCGAGGTCGTCAAGGGCGGCCTGATCCTCGACATCGGCCTGCGCGGCTTCCTGCCCGCATCGCTGGTCGAGATGCGCCGGGTCCGCGATCTGCAGCCGTACATCGGCAAGGAGATCGAGGCCAAGATCATCGAACTGGACAAGAACCGCAACAACGTGGTGCTGTCCCGTCGCGCGTGGCTGGAGCAGACCCAGTCCGAGGTGCGCAGCGAGTTCCTCAACCAACTGCAGAAGGGTGCCATCCGCAAGGGTGTCGTGTCCTCGATCGTCAACTTCGGTGCGTTCGTCGACCTCGGTGGGGTCGACGGCCTGGTGCACGTCTCCGAGCTGTCCTGGAAGCACATCGACCACCCATCCGAGGTCGTTCAGGTGGGCGACGAGGTCACCGTCGAGGTGCTGGACGTCGACATGGACCGCGAGCGCGTGTCGCTGTCGCTGAAGGCCACCCAGGAAGACCCGTGGCGGCACTTCGCCCGCACCCACGCGATCGGCCAGATCGTGCCGGGCAAAGTCACCAAGCTGGTGCCGTTCGGTGCGTTCGTCCGCGTCGAAGAGGGCATCGAGGGTCTGGTGCACATCTCCGAGCTGGCAGAGCGCCACGTCGAGGTGCCCGATCAGGTCGTGCAGGTCGGCGACGACGCGATGGTCAAGGTCATCGACATCGACCTGGAGCGTCGCCGGATCTCGCTGAGCCTCAAGCAGGCCAACGAGGACTACACCGAGGAATTCGACCCCTCGAAGTACGGCATGGCCGACAGCTACGACGAGGCGGGGAACTACATCTTCCCCGAGGGCTTCGACGCCGACACCAACGAATGGCTCGAGGGCTTCGACAAGCAGCGCACCGAGTGGGAGGCCCGCTACGCGGAGGCCGAGCGCCGGCACAAGATGCACACCACGCAGATGGAGAAGTTCGCCGCTGCCGAGGCCGAAGCGGCCAGTCGGCCGGCAACGGCCAACGGCTCGTCATCGTCGTCGAGCTCGGGTGAGTCTGCTGGCGGATCGCTGGCCAGCGATGCCCAGCTCGCGGCTCTGCGCGAGAAGCTCGCAGGAAACGCGTAACACAAGACACTCATTCGCCGAGTGAAGCCGCGCAGCACGTCTCAGACGTGCTGCGCGGTTCTTTTTCACCACGTGTTCACGTAAGGACAGGGCATTGCTGCGAATCGGTTTGACCGGCGGTATCGGCGCCGGAAAGTCCACCGTGTCAGCCACTTTCAGTGAATGTGGTGGCATCGTCGTCGATGGAGACGTCATCTCCCGTCAGGTCGTCGAGCCCGGCACCGACGGTCTTGCGAAGCTCGTCGACGTGTTCGGATCACAGATCCTGCTGCCCGACGGCGCCCTGGATCGTCCGGCGCTGGCCGCGATCGCGTTCAGTGACGAAGCGAAGCGCCAGACCCTGAACGGCATCGTGCACCCGCTGGTGGCGACGCGGCGTTCGGAGCTGATCGCCGCGGCGGGCGAGGACGCGGTGATCGTCGAGGACATCCCGCTGCTGGTGGAATCACAGATGGCACCGATGTTCCCGCTGGTCATCATCGTCAACGCGGATCCCGCGGTGCGGGTGAAGCGGCTCATCGAATACCGCGGATTCAGCGAGGCCGACGCCAGGGCCCGCATCGGTATGCAGGCCACTGACGAGCAGAGAAGACTGGTCGCCGACGTCTGGCTGGACAATTCCGGCACCTCGGGGCAGCTCATCGAACAGGCCCGCGCACTCTGGTATCAACGGATCCTGCCGTTCGCGCACAACCTGACCACCCGCACACCGGTATCCGATGCGCCCCAACTGGTTCCGGCCGATCCGACCTGGGCCGAGCAGGCCCGGCGGATCCGGGCTCGGCTCAACACCACGTGCGGGCATCGGGCCGTGCGGATTGATCACATCGGGTCGACGGCGGTGCCCGGTATGGACGCTAAGGACGTCATCGACGTGCAGGTGACAGTCGCCTCCCTCGAGGCCGCGGACGAACTCGCCGAGGATCTACTGCGGGCCGGCTACCCCCGGGTCGAGTCGATCACCTCTGATGTGCCCAAGCCTGGCTCCGATCCGGCCTTGTGGCACAAGCGGTTTCATGCCTCTGGCGATCCGGGGCGGCCCACCAACGTGCACATCCGAGTGGATGGCTGGCCGAATCAGCGGTTCGCGCTGCTGTTCGTCGACTGGCTCGCCGCCAACCCCGGCGTGCAGGTCGACTATCTCGCGGTCAAGCGCTCGGCTGCCCGGCATTCCGACATCGGCGCCTACGCAAACGCCAAGGAGCCGTGGTTCCTGGATGCCTATCAGCGTGCCTGGACGTGGGCCGATGCGACCGGCTGGTCAGCGGCGCTCAAGAATCAGTAACGGGATTTCCCGGGACGTATTGCGCTGATATGCCTCATATCCTTTGTAGGCCTTGACCACTCGCGGCCACAACTCTGCTCGTTCTTCGGCACTGGCACTGCGGGCGAGCATCGGAACCGTCGTACCGTAAACCGTGACCGTGACATCGGGGGTGGCTATCGCGTTCTTGTACCAGTCGGGGTGATGTTCGTGCCCGCCCTTAGACGCGACGACGACGATGCGGTCGTCGTCGTGGACCGGGGACGTCAACAGGTTGGCGAACGGTTTCCCGGATTTGCGGCCGACGGTGTGCAACTCGATCGGCAACATCCCCATCACGGTGCGCGGGAAGCGGCCGCCGGTGAGCGTGAGCAGCAGCCGGTGACCGTTTTCCAGCAGCCAGGCCCCGGCCGAGGCGACGCGATTGGATTTGTGCATGTCATACACCTGCCTGTGCTGGGGCTGATGCCGGCGTGGGCGCAGCGTCGGGTGCGGGCGCGTCCAGGGGTGCGCCGCATTGGATCGTGCCGTAGAGCGGATCGTCTTTGGGGCGGAACAGCCGTGGGGCGATGAACTGATCTGCCTGTGCCACGATTTCGTCGTCCACCAGAATCTCGCAGTGCAGGTTCGATCCGTAGGGCCACTGGACGGAGATCTCCATGCCGGCCTTCTTCGGATCGCGCAGAACGGTGTTGACCTCGAAGGTCATTCCCGGCAGCAGTGTTGGCTGCTCGCTGTTGACGTTGTTGTCGTCGATCTTGTACGCCACCACGGCACCGCGCGAGGTGCCGGTCGCGGAGGCCCGGTAGGTGATGTTGTGCAGCAGCTGGGGGTCGGGATCGCCGTTGGCCGCGGGTGTTGGAGCCGGCGGCGGCTCCGGTGCGGGATCGGCCAGCGCTGTCGCCGCGGTTAACTGAGAACCCACGACCAGGGCGGCCGCAGCAGTCATCCTCAGCCATCCGCTCTTGGTGGGACTCATAGTTAGCGAGACTACTCGTTCGGTACGGGGGAGCCGATTAGTTGCCCCGTCGGCAACTGTCTAGCGCCAGGTCAGGTTCATTCCGTCGCTGGCGAGCCAGGCGTTGAGGTCGTGGTGATGGCGGGCCAGGCCGTCAATGGCGACGACGACGCGCTGCAGCGCCGACTCGGCAGTCTCGGTGGTTAGGAGGCCATCGCGGTGGGCGGCGAACAGTTCGTCGGTGTCGATGAGGTCGGTGCGGTCCCCGGTGTAGACCACCAGGTCGAGGTAGTGGTCCTCGGCGTGCCAGCCGGTATCGCTCACCTCGATGTGCCCGATGTCGAGGTAGTAGTCCTGCGGACGCTCGTAACCGGGGTTGAAATGGAAGACATTGGCCCGAAGCCCCAGTGACGGCAGCAGCCAGGACTCGAGATAGTGGAACTGGGCCCGGCCGGGGGTTGGGCGGGCCATGTAGAGCCCCCACGGTGTGAGCCGGTATTCGTCGACCGCCCGTACGATGCCTTTCGGGTCGGTGTTCGTGTAGCCGACCAGGTCAAACGTCTCCTGCTTGGGTGGATGGACAGCCACGGTCTCAGCGTAACGGTGGAATGAATCTGTCGGTGGGGGCGCTTAACCTGGTCACTATGGCATTCGCAACCGAGCACCCGGTGCTCGCGCACTCGGAATACCGGCCTGCCGCTGATGCCGTTGACGGCCTGGTCCGCAGCGGCGCCGAGTTCAAGGTCGTCAGCGAGTACGACCCGGCCGGCGACCAACCCGGCGCTATCGAGGAGCTGGAACGCCGTATCCGGGCGGGTGAGCGCGACGTGGTGTTGCTCGGCGCGACGGGCACCGGCAAGTCGGCAACCACGGCGTGGCTCATCGAACGGCTGCAGCGGCCCACCCTGGTGATGGCACCCAACAAGACGCTAGCCGCCCAGCTGGCCAATGAGCTGCGGGAGATGTTGCCGCACAACGCTGTTGAATACTTCGTCTCGTATTACGATTATTACCAGCCTGAGGCGTACATCGCCCAGACCGACACCTACATCGAGAAGGACAGCTCGATCAATGATGACGTCGAGCGGTTGCGCCACTCGGCGACGTCGAGCCTGCTGTCGCGCCGCGATGTGGTCGTCGTCGCCTCGGTGTCGTGCATCTACGGCCTGGGCACGCCGCAGTCCTACCTCGACCGGTCGGTGGAGCTGGCGGTCGGCGCCGAGGTGCCTCGGGACGGGCTGCTACGGCTGCTGGTCGACGTGCAGTACTCCCGCAACGACATGTCCTTCACCCGCGGCTCGTTCCGGGTCCGCGGCGACACCGTGGAGATCATCCCGTCCTACGAGGAGCTGGCGGTTCGCATCGAGTTCTTCGGGGACGAGATCGAGGCGCTGTACTACCTGCACCCGCTGACCGGCGATGTCGTGCGCCAGGTCGACTCGCTGCGGATCTTCCCGGCCACACACTACGTCGCGGGCCCGGAGCGGATGGCGCATGCCATCTCGACCATCGAAGAGGAGCTGGCGGCGCGGTTGGCCGAGCTCGAAGGCCAGGGCAAGCTATTGGAGGCCCAGCGGCTGCGGATGCGCACCAATTACGACGTCGAGATGATGCGTCAGGTCGGGTTCTGCTCAGGGATCGAGAACTATTCCCGGCATATCGACGGTCGTGAGGCCGGCTCGGCGCCGGCGACCCTGCTGGATTACTTCCCCGAGGACTTCCTGCTGGTCATCGACGAGTCGCATGTGACCGTGCCGCAGATCGGCGGCATGTACGAGGGTGACATGTCGCGGAAGCGCAACCTGGTGGAGTTCGGGTTCCGGCTGCCCTCGGCGGTCGACAATCGCCCGCTGACCTGGGAAGAGTTCGCAGACCGGATTGGGCAGACGGTGTACCTGTCAGCCACGCCGGGGCCCTACGAACTCAGCCAGACCAGCGGCGAATTCGTCGAACAGGTGATTCGCCCGACCGGTCTCATTGACCCGAAGATCGTGGTCAAGCCGACGAAGGGGCAGATCGACGACCTGATCGGGGAGATTCGGGCGCGCGCCGAGCGTGACGAGCGGGTGCTGGTCACGACGCTGACCAAGAAGATGGCTGAGGACCTCACCGACTACCTGCTGGAGATGGGCATCCGGGTCCGTTACCTGCACTCCGAGGTCGATACCCTGCGCCGGGTGGAGCTGCTCCGGCAGCTGCGGCTGGGCGATTACGACGTGCTGATCGGCATCAATCTTTTGCGGGAGGGGCTCGACCTACCGGAAGTCTCGCTGGTATCGATCCTCGACGCCGACAAGGAAGGGTTCCTGCGCTCTGCTCGCAGCCTCATCCAGACCATCGGCCGCGCGGCACGCAACGTCTCCGGCGAGGTGCACATGTACGCCGACAAGCTCACCGATTCGATGATCCAGGCCATTGATGAGACCGAGCGTCGACGGGCCAAGCAGGTCGCCTACAACGAAGAGCATGGGATCGACCCGCAGCCGCTACGCAAGAAGATTGCCGACATCCTCGATCAGGTGTACCGCGAAGCCGACGATACGGAGTCGGTGGAGATCGGCGGCTCAGGGCGCAACGCGTCGCGCGGCCGGCGCGCGCAGGGCGAGCCCGGTCGAGCGGTGAGTGCTGGCATCATTGAGGGCCGCGATACCGCGAATATGCCGCGGGCTGAATTGGCCGACCTGATCAAGGATTTGACCGCACAGATGATGGCGGCGGCGCGCGATCTGCAGTTCGAATTGGCTGCGCGGATCCGCGACGAGGTGGCCGACTTGAAGAAGGAATTGCGCGGGATGGACGCCGCCGGCCTGAAGTAGGTCGGGCGGCCCATTTGATCTGAAGGGCGGTTGAGGTCCTAACCTCACACCTGTGAATACCGCGAGTGCCACCGGTAGTTGGCGTGAGTTATTGGGCCCGAAGAACGTTGGGGCCGTGGCGGTGCTCGCCGGCGGGGTGGCGATCTATGCCACCAATGAGTTCATCACAATCAGCCTGCTGCCCAGTGCGGTCGCCGATATCGGCGGCGAACGGCTCTATGCGTGGGTGACTACGGTGTATCTGGTCGCGTCGGTGATGGCGGCGGCGACGGTCGGGCCGGTGCTGACCCGGTTCGGACCGCGCGCAGCGTATCTGGCTGCGCTGTTGTCCTTCGCCGCCGGTAGCGCGCTATGCACCCTGGCCCCCACGATGCAGCTGCTGCTGGTCGGGCGGGTGGTGCAGGGCCTGGCCGGCGGTGTGCTGTCCGGCCTAGGGTATGCGGTGATCAGCGCGGCGCTACCGGATCGGTTATGGACCCGGGCGTCGGCGGTCGTGTCGGCGATGTGGGGGATCGGCACGCTGGTGGGGCCGGCGACCGGGGGATTGTTCGCCCAATTCGGTTTCTGGCGTGGCGGATTCGGTCTGCTCGCGATTCTGCCGGTGGCGATGAGCCTGCTGGTTCCGCTGGCATTGCCGGCGCGGGTGTCCTCGGATCAGGAACCGACTCGAACGCGAATACCATTGCGGTCGTTGTTTTCGCTCGGATTGGCGGCGCTGGCGGTCAGCGGCGCGGTGATCCCGCACAGCACGGCGGCGATCGCGGGGCTGCTGGCCCTTGGTGTGGCACTGGTGCTGGTGTTCATCGTTGTCGACCGGCGAGCGTCGGCAGCGGTATTGCCGCGCATGGCTTTTGGGCCCGGGCCACTGAAGTGGATCTACCTGACCCTAGGCTTGCTGATGGCGGCCACGATGGTGGACATGTACGTCCCGCTGTTCGGGCAGCGGTTGGCGGCGCTGCCGCCAGTCGTGGCGGGATTCCTCGGTGCGGCATTATCGGTCGGCTGGACGGTCGGGGAGATCGCGAGTGCATCGATCACGAACGTGCGGGCTACGATGCGGGCGGTGGCGATCTCTCCGGTGGTGATGGCCACGGGCTTGGCGCTGGCGGCATTCACCCAAACTGATTCCGCTTCAACCACAATCGTCGCCCTGTGGGCGCTTGCCCTGGTCATCACAGGTGCGGGCATCGGAATGGCGTGGCCGCATCTTTCGGCGTGGGCGATGGGCGCGATCGTCGACGACCCGGCGCAACAAGCGGTCGCCGCGGCCGCGATCAACACCGTCCAGCTGATGTGCGGGGCATTCGGCGCGGGACTGGCCGGGGTGGTGGTGAACCTGCGGGCGACACCCGACGCGGCGGCGAGTTCACTGATGTTCGGGTTGTTCGCGGCGCTGGCCGCCGTCGGGGTGGTGGCGTCCTACCGGTCCGGCCGGGGCCAGGTGCAGTTGGGCTAGTCGCGACTGTCGTCGAGTCTGCGCACGCCGGTGACACCGGCGACGCAGGCAATAGTGTTCGGCGCGTTGCGAATCCCTGAACCTCCGAGGGTCAACAAGACGCCGCGGTCTGGGGCGCTGCCGAGCACGCTGAGGCTCCACTGATGTTTGTCGCAGGCGGCCAGAATGCGGCTGAGCACGCCGCTGGCGGAATCGTAGGTGACGCGCAGACGTACCGAGCCGGCCAGCCTGCCGGTGAGGTGTCTGCTCAGTGGGTTGAAGGCGAGAATGATCACGAAATGCAGGATCGTGACGATGATGGCGAGCTTGACCAGACCGGCCGCGGCGGCCATGCCGATGGCCGCGCATTCCCAGATCGCAGCAGCGGTGGTCAGTCCGTGTACCGCGCCCTGGCGGGTGATGATCAGGCCGGCACCCAGGAAGCCGATCCCGGAGACGATCTGGGCGGCGACCCGAGATGGGTCGACCTCGACGGTGCCCGCGGTCAGCACCTCGAAGAAGCCGTACTTGCTGACGATCAGGATCAGTGCTGACGCGGTGCCGACGATCGCCTGGGTGCGCAGGCCGGCGCTCTTGCCGTGGATTTCGCGTTCCCGGCCGATCAGGGGCGTCAGGCCGAAGGCGATCAGCAGTTCGAGGATCTCTGCCGGGTGCCCTGTCCGGGACCGCCGAGCAGCGAGGGGTCAGCCAACCAAGTCTGCATGCCGCAACCGTAGTGCCGCAGCGAGGTCCGGTCAGCAATCATGCTGAGTGAAACGGTGGGCGCGTCGGTTCCGTGTTGGAAGAGTAGCTATCTGACACGCGGGTGTGGCTGAGTGGCTAGGCACCGGCCTGCAAAGCCGTTTACACGGGTTCGAATCCCGTCACTCGCTCGTATGTTTGGGTTAGCTACTGTTGCCCGCCGTGGCCAAAGCGCGAGATCTGTCCGGCACGCCGCCGAAGAAGAAGTGCTGCCGCAGCAAGCCGCGATGCAAGCGCTGCCCGCTCCTGCTCCACAGGGTCCAGAAGGCCGAACGCTCGGGTATGAGCGGTAAGGACTTGGACAAGGTCTTCAAACGAGCGCGAAGAGCCTGACTAGCGTCAGACCCGGACTGATGGCTATCCCCAGGCCGATGAAGGCGACCGGAGCGGCTACCCGACGGATGGCTCTGTGCACGATGTCGGATCCCGACCCAGATGTACCCATGCGTCCCTTTCTCGGTGTAACCGCCACAACACTGCTTCGCAACAGTTCGATAACCCCCAGAATGGCCCGGCGCTGCGCTACTTACACGTCTGTAGTTTCCCCTTCAGGCCTCTCACAGAAACGGGGAAATGATGTCTCGGACCAGCTCTCGCATGGCGGCGGTCACCGCCATGGCGACTGCGGGGTTTTTCTGGACTGCACCACTGTTCAGCCCCCGTGCGGTTGCCGATATCGGCAGCCCCGGTATTCCGTGCATAGGGATCCTCCATCAAGGCCTGACGTCTCCGCCTGACCTGTCTCAAGGCATCCCGGGTACGTCGAACTCGATTTTCACCAACAATCCGCCCAATGTCGGCGGCCCGATTCCGCCCGCCACCGTGCCGGGCAGCGTTCGGGTCCCGCCGGCAAGCGTCCCCGGCTCGCCGGGAGCGCCAGGTACCGGCGGGGTGACCGTCCCGCCGGCGTCTGTTCCTGGCGCTCCCGGCACTTCCTTGACTCATAACATTCCGACACCTCCCGCCGGCGTCCCCGGTACTCCGCCTGGTGGTGGCGGTGGTGGTGTTCCGACTCCGCCTGCTGGTGTGCCTGGTACTCCGCCTGGTGGTGGCGGTGGTGGTGTTCCGATTCCGCCTGCTGGTGTGCCTGGTACTCCGCCTGGTGGTGGCGGTGGTGGTGTTCCGATTCCGCCTGCTGGTGTGCCTGGTACTCCGCCTGGTGGTGGCGGTGGTGGTGTTCCGATTCCGCCTGCTGGTGTGCCTGGTACTCCGCCTGGTGGTGGCGGTGGTGGTGTTCCGACTCCGCCAGGGGGATTGCCCCCTGCCCCCATCAACGACGGTGCTGGCCTGCCCGCCGGACCTATCGGCGCCCCGGTTGCCGACGCGGCCGGCGGCCTGCCGGGCGCAGGTGGCGGCGAGGGCGGAGTTCCCGGCGCAGCCGGTCTGCCCGGCGGCGCCGGTGCTGGTGGTGGCGCTGTCGCATCTGGCGCGCCGGTAGCCGACGCTTCCGGTCTGGCGCCCGCGCCGCCGGCCGCGGCTCCTCCTGTTCCGGTCCCCGGTGGGGGTGCCTTCCCGCCAGGCCCGCCGGCTGCGGTGCCCCCGGGTGGGATCCCTGGTGGCGGTGGTGTGCCCGGTACTCCGCCGGCTGCGGTGCCTCCGGGTGGAATCCCTGGTGGCGGTGGTGTGCCCGGTACTCCGCCGGCTGCGGTGCCTCCGGGTGGGATCCCTGGTGGCGGTGGTGTGCCCGGTACTCCGCCGGCTGCGGTGCCTCCGGGTGGGATCCCTGGTGGCGGTGGTGTCCCCGGTACTCCGCCGGCCGCGGTGCCCGGTGAGAATGTGCCGGAAACCGTTGTGACCCCCCCTGTTCCGCCTGCCGCGGTCCCCGGTGGCGAGATCCCCGGCGGCGGCGGAACTCCGCCGGCACCGCCGGCCGCCGTTCCCGGTGGCGAGATCCCCAGCGAGGTGTCGACGCCACCGGCGGCGGTTCCCGGCGGCCCGGGCAATGGGAACAACCTGATCCTCAACACGCCAGGGATCCCGCCTGCCGCAACCCTGGGCAATGTGGTCAATGATTCGTCGGGAACCCTTCCCCCTCCTGGCGCGTCGATTCCGGGTGTCCCCACGCCCGGCGGCATGATCAACGTCCCCGGTACCCCGTCGGTCACCCTGCCGGGTATCCCGAGCGCGGCCTCAACTCCCGGCATCGTCACGCCACCCGCCGCGGTGCCGGGCGGCCCCGGAGTCCCGCTGAACGTGAACGTGCCCGGTGCTCCTGTCGAGGTTCCCGGCACGCCGGGGACGCCCGGCATGATGACCCCGCCGACTCCGGACACGGTGATCCCCGGCACGCCGGGAACCACTGGAGTTCAAGAGTTTCCGACCCCACCTGCCGCGGTCCCGGGTGCGCCCGGTGGCGGTACCGGCGGCGGTGTTCCCACCCCGCCAGCCGCGGTCCCGGGTACACCCGGCACCAACGTCGCGGAGACCGGATCGACCCCGCCTGCCGGCATTCCGGGTACGCCGGGTGAGGCTGGTGGCGGTGGTGTGCCGACGCCTCCGGGTGCGGTTCCGGGTACGCCGGGTCAGGGTGGTGGCGGTGGTGTGCCGACGCCTCCGGGTGCGGTTCCGGGTACGCCGGGTGAGGGTGGTGGCGGTGGTGTGCCGACGCCTCCGGGTGCGGTTCCGGGTACGCCGGGTGAGGGTGGTGGCGGTGGTGTGCCGACGCCTCCGGGTGGTGTGCCTGGCGTGCCGGTCGGTGACGGCGGCGGCGTCCCGGGTGCCGGCGGAGTCCCTGCTGCGCCGATCGCCGATAACGCGGGAGTCGTTCCCGCCGCGCCGATCACGGACAACGCCGGCGCAGCCGGCGGACCGGCCACAGCCGCACTGTCTGATAGCGCCGGCGTCGCGGGCGCTGGTATCCCCGGAGCGGCTGGCGGTGTTGCTGGCGCCGTCGGTGCACCCGTGGCCGATGCCTCGGGCGTAATCGCACCGTCGGCCGGTGTACCCGCGGAAGCAATCGCCTCGGCGGCCGCCGGTCTCCCCGCAGACGCCGGTGCGGCAGTGCCCGCCGCGGCTGCCGGCGGCGGCGGTGCCGGCCTGCCGACCCCGCCGGCTGCCGTTCCACCTGGTTTGGTTCCTGGTGGCGGTGGTGTGCCCGGTACTCCGCCGGCTGCGGTGCCTCCTGGTTTGGTTCCTGGTGGCGGTGGTGTGCCCGGTACTCCGCCGGCTGCGGTGCCTCCGGGTGGGATCCCTGGTGGCGGTGGTGTGCCCGGTACTCCGCCGGCTGCTGTTCCTCCTGGTTTGGTTCCAGGTGGCGGTGGCGTCCCCGGTACTCCGCCAGCCGCGGTCCCGGGTGCTCCGTTCACCAACGAGATCAACACTCCGGGCATCCCACCGGCCGCGGTCCCCGGTGGTCCCGGCGGCGGCGGTGGCGGGGGAGTTCCGACTCCTCCGGCAGCGACCCCCGGCACGCCCGGCGCCAACCACGGGGCGACTCCGCCGACTCCGCCGCGAGTCATTCCCGGTGGTCCCGGCAACTACGTCGGGCCGACGCCCGGTGGCCTGGGAACGCTGATCCCCTCCGCGCCGATCTCAGACGCCGTAGGCACGCTGCCGACCCCGCCCGCGCAGTTGTTCGGGACGATGGCACAGGGTGTTGCCACACTGCTCACCCCGCCGCAGATCACGATCCCGGGTATCCCGGGCTTCGGGATTCCGCTGCCGTCAACGATCTCGAGCCCCCGAGACCTGTTGTGCATGGGGACCGGATGGTCAGCGACCACATCGGGCAGCGAAACCGGAGCACCGGCCGGCGCGATCCTTGGCACTGAGCAGCCGCCGGCGAACCGCTGGTTCGACCACTGACGAACTAGCGCAAGCGCGCGAGGATCTCTGGGTAATGCAGGTGGGCCAGGAAGTGACCGCCGGGCCGTTCGTGAAGCGTCGCACCGGGTATGCGCCGCGAGACCTCGCGCGGCTAGGCAGGGGCATCGATGCTCGATAGTCCTCGACGACACCACCGCGGTGTCGCAGGGCCTCGGCGGTCATCCTCGCGAACGAGCCGGGCTCGGTCAGTGGCAGCGCCCACGCCAGGGCGGCGGCGTACTGGCAGCCACAGGCCGTGGTGGGCGCTGACGACGACTGCGTCATCACGAGTTCCGCACTTCGCGTATGACACCGAGCGCCCGTCGCGCAGTTGGACGCTACGGTTCTCGGAAGAGTTGGGCATCCCACTGGTTTCCTGTTGCGCCGGATACTAGCCCCGGTCATTCATTGGTCCACTACCTCGCGTTGTTCGACGGGGTGAAGGGGCGAGCGTTGTGGCTGGGCCGCACCAAACGGAACGCCTGCGCCGATCAGCGAATCATCCTGCACGCCAAGGACCGTGGCTGTACCCGACCGGGTTGCGACGCCCCCGGCCACCACAGCGGCGTCCACCGCGCTGCCCAGGACTGGAAAAACGGCGGCAACACCGATATCGACGACCTCGGCCTGGCCTGCCCACCCGACAGCAACCTCGTCGAAACCGGCGGCTGGAACACCCGCACACTCGCCAACGGCGACACCCAATGGATCCCACCAACTGGACTACCCATGCTCACCGGCGGCGTCAACGACTACCACCACCCCGAACGGCTGTTGGAGAACGACAGCGGCCCGCCGGCCGACGACCCAGCGGCCTAGCCCCGGAAGCCGGGCCCGCGTCTGCGCAGGTAGCGCTCGAATTCGGCCGCCAGCGCATCGCCGTCGACCTTCGACAACGCCTCATTCATGTCCACGTCGGCGTCACCGCGCTGCTCGAGGGAGGCCACGTACTCGGCGATCTCCTCGTCCTCGGCGGTCATCTCGGTGACCGCCTGCTCCCATTCCTCGGCCTGTATAGGCAGGTCCGCCAGCGGCACCTCGATGTCGAGTACGTCTTCGACGCGACGCAGCAGCGCAACGGTGGCCTTCGGATTGGGTGGCTGCGATACGTAGTGCGGCACCGCGGCCCAGAACGTCACCGCGGGGATGCCGGCCGCCACGCAGGCGTCCTGGAACACCCCGGCGATACCGGTCGGACCCTCGTAGCGGGTCTCCTCGAGGCCGAAGAACTTCGCCGACTCGGGGGAGTAGGCCGCACCCGACACCGGGACGGGCCGGGTGTGCGGCGTGTCGGCCAGCAGCGCCCCGAGAATCACGACGGTGTCCACATTCAGCTTATCGGCGATCGCCAGCAGCTCGGCGCAGAACGTGCGCCAGCGCATATTGGGCTCCACCCCGTGCATGAGCACGATGTCGCGATCCGAGCCTGGCGGCCGGCAGTGTGATATCCGCATCGACGGCCACACCAGCTCGCGGGTCACCCCGTCGACCTGCCGGATGACCGGGCGATTCACCTGGTAGTCGTAGTAGGCCTCGTCATCGATCTCGATGAGCGTGTCGGCTTCCCAGATCGCGTCCAGGTGCTCGAGCGCATCACTGGCAGCGTCACCGGCGTCATTCCATCCCTCGAAGGCCGCGACAATGATCGTGTTCTGCAGTTCGGGCAGGTCCGGGCCTTTCGTGCCGCTGAAGTTCGACGGGGTCACGAGTTCAGCGTAAGGGTTGATCGGCTGCGATGAGCCTTCTCGGACCGACTACCCCGGCGTGGTGAATGGCGCCAATGATGACGGCCAAGGCGCTGACGACGAAATACGTTCGGCTGCAAACTGGTTAACCTGGGTAACTATGGCGAAGCCGACACGATGCGCGACCCAGTGCGGATCGAGTTGAGCTGGGCGTCCAGCCGCCGGGTGACGACGTAGACTTTTCACTGTCGAGAGGCGTTGCAACGGTTCTCCGGCCCATGCCGGTGACCGCCACGCTCGGCAGAGTCAAGGACGCCTTCCGTAACGGAAGGAGCGCACGTGACTGTCGAGTTCAGGACCTTTGCGCCGAATATCCGCCCAGACTGCACCGATGAGCTGGCGGCGACTCTGGGCCGGCGGATCATGGTGATCGACGGCGCGATGGGCACGGCAATCCAGCGGGACCGCCCCGACGAGGCCGGTTACCGCGGCGAACGGTTCGCCGAGTGGCCGACCGCCCTTCAGGGCAACAACGACCTGCTCACGTTGACGCAGCCGCAGATCATCTCCGGCATCCACCGCGAATACCTCGCGGCGGGCGCCGACATCCTGGAGACCAACACGTTCAATGCGAACGCGGTCTCACTCGCCGACTATGACATGCATGAGCTGGCCTACGAGCTCAACTACGCCGGCGCCGCCCTGGCACGCAAGGCCGCCGACGAGTTCAGCACCCCCGACAAGCCCCGCTATGTCGCCGGGGCGATCGGGCCGACGACGCGGACCGCGTCGATATCACCGGACGTCAACGACCCCGGCGCCCGCAATGTCTCCTACGACCAACTGGTCGCCGCCTACCTCGAAGCTGCCAACGGCCTGGTCGACGGCGGTTCCGACATCCTCATCATCGAGACGATCTTCGACTCGCTGAACGCCAAGGCGGCGGTGTATGCCGTCGAGACGCTGTTCGAGGAGCGCGGCCGCCGCTGGCCGCTGATCATCTCGGGCACCATTACCGACGCGTCCGGCCGGACGCTCTCCGGTCAGGTCACCGAAGCGTTCTGGAACGCGATCCGGCACGCCAAGCCGATCGCGGTCGGGCTCAACTGCGCACTGGGTGCTCCGGAGATGAGGCCGTACATCTCCGAGGTCTCGCGGATCGCGGACACCTTCGTGTCCTGCTATCCGAATGCGGGGCTGCCCAACGCTTTCGGCGAGTACGACGAGTCCCCGGAGGCTCAGGCCGGTTACATCGCCGAGTTCGCCGAGGCCGGTCTGGTGAACCTGGTCGGCGGCTGCTGCGGCACGGCGCCGCCGCATATCGCCGAGATCGCCAAGGTCGTGGAGGGCGTGAGCCCGAGGGAAGTGCCACAGATTTCCGTGGCCACCCGGCTCTCGGGCCTCGAGCCGCTCAACATCTCCGACGACTCCCTCTTCGTGAATATCGGTGAGCGCACCAACATCACCGGCTCGGCTCGGTTCCGCAACCTGATCAAGGCCGAGGACTACGACACCGCGCTGTCGGTGGCCCTGCAGCAGGTCGAGGTCGGTGCGCAAGTCATCGACATCAACATGGACGAAGGCATGATCGACGGCGTCGCCGCGATGGACCGGTTCACCAAGCTGATCGCGGCCGAACCGGATATCAGCCGCGTCCCGGTGATGATCGACTCCTCCAAATGGGAGGTCATCGAGGCCGGCCTGAAGAACGTCCAGGGCAAGCCGATCGTCAACTCGATCTCCATGAAGGAGGGCGAGGAGAAGTTCATCCGCGAGGCACGGCTGTGCCGCAAGTACGGCGCCGCCGTTGTCGTGATGGCCTTCGACGAACAGGGCCAGGCCGACAACCTGGAGCGCCGCAAGGAGATCTGCGGGCGCGCCTACCGGATTCTGACCGAAGAGGTCGGCTTCCCGGCCGAGGACATCATCTTCGACCCGAACTGCTTCGCGCTGGCGACCGGGATCGAGGAGCACGCGACCTACGGGATCGACTTCATCGAGGCCTGCGCCTGGATCAAGGAGAACCTGCCAGGGGTGCACATCTCCGGCGGTATCTCCAACGTGTCGTTCTCGTTCCGCGGCAACAACCCTGTGCGCGAGGCGATTCACGCGGTGTTCCTGTTCCACGCCATCAAGGCCGGCCTGGACATGGGCATCGTCAACGCCGGTGCGCTGGTGCCCTATGACTCGATCGATCCCGAGCTGCGCGATCGGATCGAGGACGTAGTGCTGAACCGTCGCGAGGATGCGGCCGAACGACTGCTGGAGATCGCGGAACGGTTCAACAGCTCCGAGAAAGCTGACGATCCGGTGGCCGCCGAATGGCGTAGTTTGCCGGTCCGCGAACGGATCACGCACGCTCTGGTCAAGGGCATCGACGCCCATGTCGACGACGACACCGAGGAACTGCGGGCCGAGATCGCCACAGCGGGCGGTCGCCCGATCGAGGTGATCGAGGGCCCCCTGATGGACGGGATGAACGTCGTCGGTGACCTTTTCGGCTCGGGTAAGATGTTCCTGCCTCAGGTCGTGAAGTCTGCTCGGGTGATGAAAAAGGCTGTCGCGTACCTACTCCCGTTCATCGAGGCGGAGAAGGCTGAGTCCGGTGCCACCTCTGCGAAGGACACCAACGGCACAATCATCATGGCGACGGTCAAGGGTGACGTCCACGATATCGGAAAGAACATCGTCGGAGTTGTACTGCAGTGCAACAACTTCGAAGTGATCGACCTCGGCGTGATGGTGCCCGCCGACAAAATTCTGGCCGCGGCCAAGGAGCACGACGCCGACATCATCGGGCTATCCGGTCTGATCACCCCGTCCTTGGACGAGATGGTCAACTTCGCGGTCGAGATGGAACGCCAAGGGCTGCAGATCCCGCTGCTGATCGGTGGCGCGACCACCTCGCGCGCCCACACGGCGGTGAAGGTGTCGCCGCGACGTAGCGGTCCGGTCGTCTGGGTCAAGGACGCGTCGCGCTCGGTACCCGTCGCCGCCGCGCTGCTTGACGACAAGCAGCGGCCGGCGTTACTGGAAGCCACCGAAAAGGATTACGCGTCCCTGCGCGAACGGCACGCCCAGAAGAACGAGCGGCCGATGCTGACGCTGGAGAAGGCCCGCGCGAACCGGACGCCAATCAAATGGGACGGCTACACACCGCCGGTGCCCGCGATCGGCCTCGGCGTGCGGGAGTTCGCGGACTACGACCTCGCCGAGCTTCGTGAGTACATCGACTGGCAGCCCTTCTTCAACGCCTGGGAGATGAAGGGCCGCTTCCCCGACATCCTCAACAACCCGGTCGCGGGCGAGTCGGCCCGCAAGCTGTACGACGACGCCCAGGAGATGCTCGACACCGCGATCAAGGAGAAGTGGCTGACCGCCAACGGGGTGATCGGCTTCTTCCCGGCGAACGCGGTCGGCGACGATTTCCAGGTCTACACCGACGAGACCCGCACGGAGGTGCTGACCACGTTGCACAATCTGCGTCAGCAGGGCGAGCACCGCGACGGCATCCCGAACCGCAGCCTCGGCGACTTCATCGCCCCCAAAGAGACGGGCCTGCCGGACTACATCGGTGCCTTCGCTGTCACCACTGGGCTCGGTAGCCACGAGAAGATCGCGGAGTTCAAGGCAGGCCTCGACGACTACAGCGCGATCCTGTTGGAGTCGATCGCCGACCGGCTGGCCGAGGCGTTCGCCGAACGGATGCATCAACGAGTCCGCAAAGAGTTCTGGGGATTTCAGCCAGATGAGCAGCTCGACAACGAGGCACTCATCGCGGAGAAGTATCGGGGAATCCGCCCGGCCCCCGGTTACCCGGCCTGCCCGGAGCACACCGAGAAGGCGACGCTGTGGACGTTAATGGACGTCAAGGAGCGCACCGGTATCGAGCTGACCGAATCGATGGCGATGTGGCCCGGTGCCGCGGTAAGCGGCTGGTACTTCTCGCACCCGCAGTCGCAGTACTTCGTCGTCGGCCGGATGGCCCAGGACCAGGTGGCCGACTACGCCAAGCGCAAGGGTTGGACGCTGCAGGAGGCCGAACGCTGGCTGGCCCCGAACCTCGGTTATAACCCCGAGGACTGAGCTCAGCCCGCGCTCCCGTCGGAGCCATGGCCGCCGGTCTGTCCGCCGGGGACGCCCCCGGTACCGCCTGACGCACCGCGGTTGGCGCGGGCCACGTCACCCAGTTCCCGGCGCTGGACTTCGGTCATTTCGTCGCTGAACACCAGGCAGAGATTGACGGTGCGAGTGGCGTCGGCGCCGGATTCTTTGGCCTGCAGCACGAAATCCACGCCGGGGCTAGGATCGATCCGGACGATGAACTCGTTCTGCTCATTGATCTTCGGCAGGAACGGCAATGCCGGCGGTCGCTTGAAGATGACCCGAATCTCGGTGGCCCGTAGCGGAAGGGTCTTGCCTGCCCGAATGAAGAACGGCACACCCGACCAGCGCCAGTTGTCGACATACAGCTTCAGCGCGGTGAAGGTCTCGGTTTGAGAGTCTGGCGCCACACCCTCGACGTCCAAGTGGTCGGCGTACTGGCCGCGCACATAGTGCTTGGGGTCGACGGGGCGGATCGACTTGAACAACTCAACCCGCTTGTCCCGGAAGCCATCCGGTCCGCCGCTGGACGGTTCGGCCGCAATCAGCCCGATCAGTTGAAGCAGATGATTCTGCACGACATCGCGCAACGCGCCGACCGGGTCGTAGAAATGGCCGCGATCCTCGACTCCGAAATTCTCGGCCATCGTGATCTGCACTGCTTCGACACGGTCGCGATTCCATATGGGCTCGATGATCGAGTTGGAGAACCGGATGTAGCGGATGTCCATCGCCGGTTCCTTGCCAAGGAAGTGATCGATGCGGTAGATCTGCCGCTCCTGCAGGTGCGCACTCAACTAATTGTTGAGCGCCTTGGCCGACGAAAGGTCATGCCCGAACGGCTTTTCCACCACCACCCGCGCGTTGGTGGTCAGGCCGGCACCGGCAAGACCGTCCACTACCCGGCCGAACAGGAACGGCGGGATCTCCAGATAGAAAACCGGATTCGATCGTCCGCTGATGGCCGCGGCCACCGTGTCGTAGGTCGCCGTGTCACCGAAATCGCCGGTCACCATCGACAGCCGGGCCGCGAATCAGGCGAACACGTGCTTGTCCACCGGTTCGCCGGTGGCCTCGATCGCGGCCCGCGCGTGCTCCCGCAGCGTGTCGGACGACCAATCATCCAGTGCCACGCCGACGATCGGGCAGTTGAGCAGCCCGCGCCGCTCCAGGCGGTACAGCGACCGGAAGGTCATCCTGCGCGCCAGGTCGCCGGTGATGCCGAAAATTACCAGAACATCTGCAGCCGTGGGACTTTGGGCGCTCACCGGCATCACTTCTTCTCCGCGTGGCCGCCGAATTCGCTGCGCATCGCCGAGCAGATCTGGTCGGCGAACTCGCCGAGCTGGCGGGACTGGAAGCGCTCGTAAAGGGATGTGGTGATCACCGGGGCGGGGACACCTTCATCGACGGCGGCGAGCACCGTCCAGCGTCCTTCGCCGGAATCGGACACTCGCCCGGAGAACTGGTCGAGATTGGGCGAGGCGGCGAACGCGTCGGCGATGAGGTCCACCAGCCAGGAGCCCACCACCGATCCACGGCGCCAGACCTCGGCGACCTCGCCGACGTTGATGTCGTACTGGTAGGCCCATGGATCGCGCAGCGGGGTGGTCTCGGCGTCGACCACTCGATCGACCGTGCCGGCATCGGCGTGCTTAATGATGCTCAGGCCTTCGGCAATGGCCGCCATCATCCCGTACTCGACACCGTTGTGGACCATCTTCACGAAGTGCCCGGCACCGTTGGGGCCGCAGTGCAGGCGATGGTCTTGAAGATCGGATCGAGGCGAGTGACGACATCGGTCTCTCCGCCGATCATCAGACAGTAGCCGCGGTCCAGCCCCCACACGCCGCCACTGGTGCCGCAATCGACGTAGTGCAGACCCTTCTCGGCGAGCTTGGCCGCCCGGGTGATGTCATCGCGGTAGTACGAGTTGCCGCCGTCGATCACGGTGTCCCCGGCCGCCAGCAGCGGCACGAGCGCATCGAGGGTCGAGTCGACGATGGCCGCGGGCAGCATCAGCCAGATTGCGCGCGGGCCGTCGAGCTTGCCGACGAACTCGTCGAGGGTGGCGGCACCGGTGGAGCCTTCGGCCGCCAATTCGCTGAATGCTGCGGCGTTCACGTCGTAGACGACGCAGTGGTGTCCGTCCCGCATCAACCGTCGAACGAGGTTGGCCCCCATCCGTCCCAAGCCGACCATGCCCAGCTGCATCGGTGTCGCAGTGACCACGTTGCCTCCCCTCGTGTTGTGGTCGTCGCCCTAGTCCAGCAAACTGGGTTGGATTCGAAGTCAGCGCATGTTGCGTGGCACAATCGTGGGCGTGCGAGCGGTCTTGTGGGACATGGACGGCACCCTCGTCGACTCTGAAAAGCTTTGGGATGTCGCGATCAACAAGCTGTACGCTCGACACGGACGGGTGCTGGCACCCGAGGTCCGCGACGCCACCGTGGGCGGTTCGGCCGAGGGCGTGATCCGCATCGTGTTCGACGACCTGGGCCTGGACCCGGACCCGCAAGAGATGGCCGAGGTGGCCGACTGGATGCACGACTATGTCGGCGAGCTGTTCGCCACCGGATTGCCGTGGTGTGACGGCGCTCGCGAACTGCTCGACGCGCTGTCGGCCGCCGGCGTTCCGATGGCCTTGGTGACCAACACCCGTCGGCAACTCACCGAGAACGCACTGAACAGTATTGGCAGAGAGTACTTTTCGGTGACCGTCTGCGGTGATGAGGTGCCTGAGGGCAAGCCCGCACCTGATGTCTACCTACGTGCGGCGGAGCTGCTCGGCCTCAGCGCGGGGGAGTGCCTCGCGGTCGAGGATTCGGTCACCGGCGCCGCTGCGGCCGAAGCGGCCGGATGCGCGGTTTTGGTGGTACCCAATGAAGTCGCCGTACCCGGCAGTCCCCGTCGGCATCACATCTCGTCGCTCATTGATCTGGATATCGCCCAGCTGCGGCAGATCCACGCTGGCCTGCATCTCGGACGTGGTGAGCGCTCGGCCTGAACCGCTGGCCGATATCGCCCTCTTGCGGCGCTGACTGTGCAATCGTAGGTTCACCAGGTTTTTCGCAGCGCTGCGTGAAAGGACGCGTCATGGCTGGCCAAGGCCCCATCGACCAAACACCATCCGTGATCACGGATGACGACTTCTCCTCCGGTGGTACGGCAATCCGGATCGCGTCGGTAGCCGCGCTGGGCGGCTTGCTCTTCGGCTACGACAGCGCCGTCATCAACGGGGCGGTCGACTCCATCCAGGCAGACTTCGGTATCGGGGACGCCGAACTCGGCTTCGCGGTCGCATCGGCGTTGCTGGGCGCGGCCGCCGGGGCGATGTCCGCCGGCCGGATCGCCGACCGGATCGGGCGTATCTCGGTCATGAAGATCGCCGCGGTGTTCTTCTTCGTGAGTGCGATCGGAACGGCCCTGGCGCCGAATGTCACGACGGTCGTCATCTTCCGGATCGTCGGCGGTATCGGCGTGGGTATCGCGTCGGTTATCGCCCCGGCGTACATCGCTGAGACATCGCCACCGCGTATCCGAGGCAGGCTGGGCTCGTTGCAGCAGCTGGCCATCGTCTGCGGCATCTTCTTGTCGTTCGTGATCAACTGGTTACTGCAGCATGCCGCCGGCGGCCCGAACAAGGAGCTGTGGCTTGGCCTCGACGCGTGGCGCTGGATGTTCCTGGCGATGGCGATTCCCGCGGTTTTCTACGGCGTGCTGTCGTTCACGATTCCGGAGTCGCCCCGGTATCTGGTTGCCTCACATAAGATTCCGGAGGCACGCAAGGTCCTGACGATGCTGCTGGGCGAGAAGAATCTCGAAATCACCATCAGCCGCATCCAGCAGACGCTGGAGCGTGAAGACAAGCCGTCCTGGCGGGATCTGGGCAAGCCGACCGGCGGGCTCTACGGCATCGTCTGGGTCGGCCTGGGCCTGTCGGTCTTCCAGCAGTTCGTCGGCATCAACGTGATCTTCTACTACTCCAACGTGCTGTGGCAGGCGGTCGGATTCAGCGCCGATGAGTCCGCGGTGTACACCGTGATCACGTCGGTGATCAACGTGTTGACCACGCTGATCGCCATCGCACTGATCGACAAGATCGGCCGAAAGCCGCTGCTGCTGATCGGGTCCGCCGGCATGGCCGTCACGTTGATCACGATGGCGATCATCTTCGCCAACGCGACGCTGGTCGACGGCAAGCCGAGCTTGCCCGGTGCCTCCGGAGTCATCGCGCTGATCGCCGCCAACCTGTTCGTGGTGGCGTTCGGCATGTCCTGGGGCCCGGTGGTCTGGGTGCTGCTGGGCGAGATGTTCCCCAACCGCATCCGCGCTGCCGCACTCGGTCTGGCTGCAGCCGGGCAGTGGGCGGCCAACTGGTTGATCACCGTGACGTTCCCGGGGCTGCGCGAGCACCTGGGTCTGGCCTATGGCTTCTATGGGTTGTGCGCGATCCTGTCGGGGTTGTTCGTGTGGAAATGGGTCATGGAGACCAAGGGCGTCTCGTTGGAGGACATGCACGCCGAGCTGTTGCGCGAGGACAAGTCCACGGACTGACTACGGGACGTCGGTGTATTGCCAGCTCACCCCGGTACTGGAGAACGTGAAGCCCTTACCGGTCTGCTCGCTCACGCACGAGATGCCGGCTTCCTGCTGAATGTTGCAGCGGAATCCCCCGGCCGCGAGGATCTTGTTGAACGGCAAGGTCTTCGTCGTCCCGGACGGTGGTGTGAACTGCTCGGCCGGCACCGCGGCGAACTGGGGGTCGTCTTGGGTGCGCACCACGATCGAGTTGGGGACGACGTTCTGCCCGACACTGTCGGTCACGGTCTGCGGCGCACCGGCCACGCCGATGCGCCCCGTGCCGGTTTTCGACTGGCAGCCGGTCCAGGTGCGGGGCACGATCACACACCGCCAGCTGCCGCTCGGGCTGGTGAAGAAGTAGCCAGCGTGGACGTCATTGATCCTGGTGTAGTAGTCGAATGCATTGACCAGTTTGTCATTGCTGGGCCGCGCCGAACTCGTCGCAGATTCTGGTGGAGATGTTTGCTGGCTGGTGTCGTTCGTGGTGACGATCGGGTTCGAGCAGGCGGTGAGCGCGAGGACGGCGAGACCGACTGCCGTGGTCGCCCGGGATCGTCGCATGAGACGCCAGAGTAGTCCCCGACCGGAAACCGCCGTGACGGAGCGTCGGCCCGCATGGAACAATCGCAGGCCGTGAAGACCTTCGAGGAGTTGTTCGCTGAACTGGGGGAGCGTGCCCGCACCCGCCCCGCAGGCAGCGCCACCGTCGCCGCCCTGGATGCCGGCGTCCACACCCTCGGCAAAAAGATCCTCGAAGAGGCCGGCGAAGTGTGGCTGGCCGCCGAGCACGAACCCAACGAGGCACTGGCGGGGGAGATCAGCCAGCTGCTGTATTGGACGCAGGTGCTGATGGTCGCTCGCGGCCTGACCCTCGACGACATCTACCGGAAGCTCTAGGTGACTGCCATGTTGCGCGTTGCCGTCCCCAACAAGGGGGCACTGTCTGAATCGGCTGCCGAGATCCTGTCGGAGGCCGGCTACCGTCGGCGCACCGACCCCAAGGACCTCACGGTCATCGACCCGGTCAACGGTGTCGAGTTCTTCTTCCTGCGGCCCAAGGACATCGCGATCTACGTCGGCTCCGGTCAGCTCGACTTCGGCATCACCGGCCGGGACCTGGCCGCCGAAGCCGACGCCCCGGTCGACGAACGGCTGGCCCTTGGCTTCGGATCCTCGACGTTCCGCTACGCCGCACCGGCCGGCCGGGATTGGACCATCGCGGATCTGGCCGGCAAGCGGATCGCCACCGCCTACCCGAACCTGGTCCGAAAAGACTTGGCCAGCAGGGGAATCGAGGCGACCGTCATCCGGCTCGACGGTGCTGTCGAAATCTCGATCCAGCTCGGTGTCGCCGACGCCATCGCCGACGTGGTGGGGTCGGGACGGACTCTGAGGCTGCATGATCTGGTGGCTTTCGGTGAGTCACTTTGCGACTCGGAAGCGGTGCTGATCGAGCGAGCCGGTAACGGCGACGATCCCAACCGGGCTGCGCGCGACCAACTGGCGGCCCGCGTGCAGGGCGTGGTGTTCGGCCAGCAGTACCTGATGCTCGACTATGACTGCCCGCGTTCGGTACTCGATCGCGCCACCATGATCACGCCGGGGCTTGAGTCGCCGACCATCGCGCCGCTGGCCGATCCGGACTGGGTTGCGGTGCGCGCACTGGTGCCGCGCCGTGCGGTCAACGCGATCATGGACGACCTCGCGGCCATTGGCGCCAAGGCGATTCTGGCCTCCGATATCAGGTTCTGCCGCTTCTGAAGTTGGCCCGATCTGCGACGCGACTGCGTGTTAGCGTCCCTCCGGCTGCCGCCGGCAAGCAGGACCGCTATGACGCACGTTCTTGTTCTGTCACTGGCTCTGCTGATCGGTGCGATCGCCGGTCTGCGCGCCCTGACTGCCCCCGCGGTGGTCGCCTGGGGAGCGTAGTTCGGCTGGATCGATGTCACCAACAAATGGTCGGAGTGGGTGGCCCACCCGATCGCCGTGACGGTGCTGACCGTGCTGTTGTTCGTGGAGTTTGTCACCGACCAGCTGCCGAAAACCCCGAGCCGCAAAAGCACACCTCAGCTCTCCGCTCGCCTTCTGACCGGTGCGGCTACGGAGCACGCTCGCGGCTGGTGGCCGCCAACGGCGGCCGTGACCTGCCGGTGGCGCTGGCTGAGGACGTGATCGCGGTGGGTGGTGGCTTCCTGGTGGTCTACCTGCCGGGCCTGGCCGATATCGATTACCTGATCAATGTCGGCATCCTCGAACTCGACACACTGCCTGATCATCTGGTGATCATCGGCGGCAGTTAGCCGATGGGTTGCAATTCGCCGAGCGGGACAAGGGATTCGAAGTCGTTCCAGCCGATGGTGTGCAGCCCGTCGCCGGCGCGCACCATGCACATCCACTCGACGGTCCCGGTCCGTGAGGCAGTGGGCATGCGCCGTTGGCGTCGGGGTGATCGCGGCCGGGCCTGTCCAGATCCTGGGTCCGAGCGACTATTCTCATAGCCGCAGTCGTCCGTTGGCTTGGTTTCGGTTTTCCGCTGTCACCGTCGGCTTCCGATGGATGCGATACCGACCGACCCAACGGAACGCGGTTGAGGTAGGGCCTCTACCGCCCTTGCAGGTAAGGAGGAGCTCAGTGCCAAGAGTGGTGATCGTGGACGACGAGGCGCTGATTCGCTCAGGTTTCGAGCTGATCCTTTCCAACGCGGAGGGCATCGACGTGGTGGCAACCACTGACGGCATCCACGCTGTCGAAGTGATCACTGAGCATGAGCCTGACGTAGTCCTCCTGGACATCCGGATGCCGGGCAAGGACGGGTTAGCCGTCCTTGCTGCGGTACAACAGCTCCCGTCGCCGCCAGCCGTTGCGATGCTGACGACCTTCGATGCCGACGAGCACGTCGCCGCCTCTTTCCGATCCGGGGCGGCCGGGTTCCTGCTCAAGGACACCGATCCAAGTTCGCTACCAGACATGGTGCGTACGCTGGCCGCGGGAGGTTTGGTGTTGTCGGGCGCCATCAGCCCGAAGGTGATTTCTGGTTACCTCGACGATCACGTCGACTCAGCGTCGGTGGCTGCGGTCAAGACGTTGACTCAGCGAGAGACGGCTGTCTTGCGGTTGTTGGCGAAGGGGCTATCCAACGGTGAAATCGCGACCACCGTGTACTCGAGCGTAAGCACAGTCAAAGACCAGGTTAGTTCTATTCTTTCAAAGCTCGCGGTCAAATCGCGCGTCGAAGCGGCAATCATCGCTCAGCGCGCGGGCGTTCTCGAGGATCCGGGGTCGTGAGTATTGGCCGATTCGCGTGCTCTCGCAGCGTCGTTATCGACGCGCTGCTCATCGCGATGGCGGCGCTCGAGGCTACTGAGGCGATCGGGTTCAGCAGAAGCCGACCCCTGGCAGTCGCGGCGGCCGTAATTGCTCTGTGTGCATTGCCGTTTCGCCGGCGCGCGCCCTACTGGGTGTTCTTTGCGACCGTACCGTTGCTCGCGGTGACTTTGGCCTCCATCGCCTCGTTGATTGCCCTCTATACCGTTGCCGAACGTCGGCCTGCCCGCTACCCACTGGCTGCTTGCACCCTGATCGTGTTCGTCGACGCGGCGAGGATTCTTTGGCAGAAGGGCAACCCGCTTTCGGTTTCGCTCCTCGATCTGGTCTATGCAACGTTGTTTGCTGGTGCACCCGTGTTGATGGGCCTTCTCATGCGTGCTCGTACCGAATTGGCCGCGAAGCTTATTGAAGTTCAGCACATGCGCGGATCCCAACAGCAATTGCTTCTGGACAAAGAGTTGGCGCGTACGCGGACCGAGCTGGCGCGCGAGATGCATGACGTTGTGTCTCATCAGGTGAGCCTTATCGCGGTGCAGGCCGGTGCTTTACAGGTAACCGCTTGCGACGACGCGGTGGTTGAGATCGCTCGCACGATTCGGACACTGAGTGCCCGGACGCTGGACGAGCTTCGTCAAATGGTTGCGCTCTTGCGATCCTCGGGCAGCCGATTGCCGGATCTGACCCCGCAGCCGGGGATCGAGGACATCTCGGCATTGGTCGCAGAGTCCGGAATCGACACGACAGTGCACACGTCCTGCACGACCGCTGAGGAGGTGTCGGCGACGGTGCAGCGCGCTGTCTACCGCACTATCCAGGAGGGCCTGACCAACATCCACCGACACGCACCGGGAGCGCGGGCATGGTTGAGCTTGCAGATAAGCCAGAGCGGGGTGCGTCTTTCGCTGGTCAATTCACCGCCGCGGCATTCACCAGACCCAATGCCCAGCGACCAGAACGGTTTACGAGGCCTTCGCGAGCGTGCTGAACTGCTGGGCGGATCCATCGCCACGCGCCAGATGGCCAGCGGGGGTTACGAACTCGTTCTGGTGTTGCCGCTGCACAACTATTCTCCTCGCGCGCCCCAGGATGTTTCTCACTCTGTGAGCCCGCCAATACCTGTCACCGAGATGCCGTAGTTCGTCCCGATTCGCCTTTGGCGACGTTGCAGCGGCGAAGGCGGTCGATCGCATGCCGACTCGACCCCGACTAATTACCGAACTTCTACTTTCCGGTGTTCCGGCTCACACGGCCGGCTTGGCCGGCACGCGAATGGGATCGGGTCGGTGCCACGGCGGCGCGGCCAGCCGTCGCGCCAGGCCTGGCATTCGCCGCATCAGTCGAACCGGTCGAATCCTTTGACAATCGTGGCAAATGGCCGGTGTTGTTGGCCGCCGTCGGCACCGATATGGTCCCGGAATCCGCCGTTTTGGTGAGCGCCAGTGCGGCAGTCGACGCCGAAGTGGTCGGCAGAGCGATCGCAATCGGAACCCCTCCGCTAAGGGCCATGATCGTGAGCGCGTACTCACCGATTGTGTGAGTCAGTCCCTCCCCGCAGGCAACGACACCGGGCAGCGTATTGATCGAGTCGTTCACCTCGGCAAGGGACTTGAGCGCCGCCGACAGGTTCGTGGCGATCTGACCGGGCGCGCCGAGTGACGGATAGAGCGGCAGCGCGATCGCGAAGTGTGTCTCGTCCGCAGCGTTGTCGAGCGCATTGCCCGCCCCCGACGGGCTTCCGGTGCCGACGCGCGCAGAGGCCGTGTTGGGCGAGTGCGGCAAGGTGGTGGTCAGGTTGGCGCCCGTCCCCTCGCCAGCGCGTTTGACCGTCGTCTCGTTGCTGCCCCGGTTGCGAGTCCAGATGGTCAGCGCCTGCCGTCCGACGGGTGGCGGATCAACGAGGTGGACCTGGCCAAGGAGGCCAGCGTCAATCGCCGCATTTGTGAAGGAATCGACCCAAGAGGCGATGCGCTCCGGGGGATCGTGCCGGGCAGCAAGCGTGATGTTTGCCGTCGAAACGTCGGTCGGAACTCCAATTCGCGACAGCGGGGAAGCGGCCGAGCCGACAGGATGAACGGGGGCCAGCGCGATCGTGCCGGCTCCCAGCAACGCAACCCCGGTCACTACCTTCGACCGCAAGCCACCGTCCATGTTCACTCCCCGTCAGGTCACGCACTGAGATGTGACTAAACGTACATGAGAAGAAGCTGAGAATCGGCACCATCAATCGATAGCGCGTGCCGCCAGCCCGACACAGCGTCACGCAAGCGCTCTTCTGTCAACGTCCCCCGCTGGCGGACTCGGTGAGTCGCCACTGCGGATGCCAACCGCGGTCAACGGTTCAATTCCGGTGGGCAAGCCGTTTCGGGTCGTGTCGACACATGAGGTTGCTCGGCCGCTGAATTTTCGTGGTCTAGCGGGCTGTGCGCGACGCCGGATGGTGATCTCAGCAAGCCATGGGAGCCGGTCGCCACTCCTTAGCCGTGTCGCGTTGGCGCGGACACGCGAATGTGACTCCGGCACGGTGCTGCCGGTGACCCTTGAGCGTGATGTGGGGTGGGCTCTGGGTTGTGTTGCCTTGGAACTGCTTTCGGGCGCGAGCTCTGGGACGGTGTTAGCGGTGGTGGGCTTAGATGTCCAGGGAGTCGCCGTTGTGGCGGGATAGTACGAGGTCGAGTCGTGCGACTCGCTTGGTGAGGTAGTCCTCGTGCACGCGGGTGGGGTTCTTGACGTCGTTCGGCCACAGGTATCGCCACGGCGAATAGTCGTTAGTCATCTTGTAGACGTTGAAGCCGGCCGAGAGGAACGGGCGCAGCACGTCAATGGGTTCCACGTGGGGGTTGGGCCACCATTGAGGCGAAAGTTCGATCGCGATCTCGGCGTCGGGGCGAAGCGATTCGATCAGGGTGCTCATCCCGGCTAACACATCGGGCTCAGCGCCTTCGACATCGATCTTGATGATCCGAGTTGCCGCGATCTCGTCGGTGGTCAGAATCTGGTCGAGCGGCATGGCCGCGACAGTCGATTCGGCGTGCAGGCCACGGGTGGGCAGTGTTGTCGACATGCCGACGTTGTGGCTCGGGCCGCTGAAAACTGTCACCGTCCCGGGAGTCGCGGCAGCGGCTTTATTCACCAGGCGGATGCGATCACCGAGTGTGTCGGCCAGGGTGTTAGCACTTAGATCGTCAAACATCGCAGGGGAAGCCTCCACCGCCACTACGGAGCCCTTGCTGCCCACCGACCGTGCGGCCAGCATTGAGTAGTAGCCGGCGTTTGCCCCGACGTCGACGAAGACGTCACCGTCGCGCAGTCGGCTGGCGATGAAACGGGTCAGGTCAGGTTCCCACTCGCCGAAAATCCAGATATAGCCGCCGATCATGTCGGTGATCCGACACATCATCGCGAACCCCAGTTGCGTCGACCTGGGCAGGGTTGTCGAGATGTTAAGGCGCGCAGCACCTCTCAGGACCAGCGCGGCTGGTATGTAAAGCGGAAGGAACAGTGCGGTGCGGATCAGTTTCTCCAGCACTGGGACGTGACGCTTGGACGTGCGCAGCCGCATGACCGCGGCCCGCGTGACGTGCAGGCATGTCAGGACGAAACACAGAACGACACTCCGTTCCCACGGGTTCGCTATGGCCAAGTGTGGAGACACCATGCAGATATGTATCCGTCCCTGAATATCAACGTATGTGCGATGGACAGTGTCCAGTCAGTAGTCATCGAAGTGTTCCCGGCAGATCTACCCGACGCGTGACCAATCCTGACCGCAGACCAGCCTGAGAGGAATCCGCCAGCTGGCTACGAGCGACATCCATCCGGCCACGAGGGCCTTCCCTTGCCAACCGGCCTGGTTTGGCTGGACACCATCCGGGAGGGCGCGCAGCGAGGGTGATAGCGGTACGCCTGCCTGGTCATTCACTTGTGTCAGCAGGCTGCCGCATCGTCCGGGCCGTCCATGCCGACCAGGCCCCCGATAACACATGTTGGAGCTTGAGGCGCTCATGCCGCCGGCTCGCTCAGCTGTTCGGGCCAGCCCGGGTAGGGCGGCGGTGTGCCGCCGTAGGCCGGGCACAGCGCTTGATGGCTGCACCAGTTGCACAGCCGTGACGGGTTGGGCCGGAAATCGCCGGTGGCGCCGGCAGATTGGATCGCCCGCCAGATTGCCATGAGAGTCTTCTCGAATCGGAGCAGCTCGTCGAGCTCGGGGGTGTAGTCCAGCAGCTGGCCGTCGGCCAAGTAGATCAACCGCAATCGGGTCGCCAGCACGTCGCGCGAGCGCAGCAACGCCACCGCGTAGAACTTCATCTGGAACAGCGCTTTGAACTCGGCCATGGCCCGGGCCGCGGGCGGTGCCTTCCCAGTCTTGTAATCGACGACCCGCAGCTCACCCGTACCGGCGACATCGATTCGGTCGACGTAGCCGCGCAGCAAAGTGCCGTCGGCGAGTTGGACCTCGATGCGCTGCTCGCAGCTCTGCGGGTCGAATCGGGTCGGGTCTTCGAGGCGGTAGTAGCCGGTCAGCAAGGCCCGTGCCTCGGTCAGGAGCGCGGCGCGCTGCTCGTCGGTGAAGCCGTCGGCGAGATCGGGGTGTTCGGCCAGTACCCGGACCCAGGCCGGGTCGACGAGCGATAGCGCCGTCTCCGGCCCACGGTCTGCAGCCGGCATGCCGTAGAGCTGTTCCAGGGCGGCATGCACCACCGAACCACGCAGCTGGGCAGTGGACGGCGGTTCGGGCAATCGGTCGATCGCGCGGAACCGGTACAGCAGCGGGCATTGCTTGAAATCGGCGGCCCGCGACGGCGACAGCGCGGGGCGCGTTCGCTGCGCGGTCCCGGCGTCCGTCTTTCCCGTCGCTTCGCTCGCCCCGGATGACATGAGTCGAGCCTAGGACGGCAGGCCGACAAGCGGACGGCACGTCGAGCGGCGAGTCCGCTATGGCAGGCTGAACGGCTGTGACCGACGACCCAGCCCTCGCCCGAAGGACCGGTCCCTTTGTCGTCGGGGATCGCGTGCAGCTCACCGACCCCAAGGGTCGTCACTACACGATGATCCTGAACCCGGGCGGCGAGTTCCACACCCATCGTGGGGCGATCGAGCACGATTCGGTGATCGGCCTGCCGGAGGGCAGTGTGGTCAAGTCGACGAACGGCGACGCGTTCCTGGTGCTGCGTCCGTTGCTGATCGACTATGTGCTCTCGATGCCGCGCGGTGCCCAGGTCATCTACCCCAAGGATGCCGCCCAGATCGTCCACGAGGGCGATATCTTCCCCGGTGCCAGAGTCCTAGAGGCCGGAGCCGGTTCTGGGGCGCTGACATGTTCGCTGCTGCGTGCCGTCGGCCCGAGCGGCCGGGTGATCTCCTACGAAGTGCGCGACGACCATGCCGTGCACGCCCAGCGCAATGTGGCGACGTTTTTCGGGCAGGAACCGGAAAACTGGACGTTGATCATCGGTGACATTGTCGACTCCGACCTCGCCGAGGGATCCGTCGATCGAATCGTGCTGGACATGCTTGCGCCGTGGGACGTCCTCGACACCGTCGCGCGGCTGTTGATCCCCGGTGGCGTTCTGATGGTGTACGTGGCCACAGTGACCCAGCTGTCCAAGACCGTCGAGACGCTGCGCGAACAGCAGTGCTGGACCGAACCCAGAGCCTGGGAGTCGCTTCAGCGGGGTTGGAACGTCGTTGGCCTCGCGGTGCGTCCGCAGCACAACATGCGCGGCCACACGGCATTCCTGATCTCGGCCCGTCGGCTGGCGCCGGGCACGGTCACGCCCACACCGTTGCGCCGCAAGCGCCAGACGCCGGCCTGATCGTCACCTAGTCGTCGCTGCGGTGTAGTCAGCGCCGCACCGAGAGCAGTTCGGCGACGATCGGGCGGCTGATGGCCCGCTTCTCCTTCAGCGAATGGACCTCACTGAGGAGGACGTCGAATTCCAGCCAGCCGATCCACATTCAGGGTGTCGGGGTTGGGCTTGCGGGACTTGCGGGCGCGGGAGTGGAGCCTTCCCTGGCATTGCCGAACGCCAACAGCATGTTCGCTGTCTCGCGGGAGAGCTGCCAGGCACCCTTGTCCTGCCGGAACTCCATCGGGAACCTGAAGTTGCCCGGGTTGGCAGGATTTGTGGTCGTGACGTTGATCGACGCCAGCGCATCGGCCGGCTGGCGGTCAGACCACCGAATCTCGGTGGCGGTGAACGTCAGCGGACTGAATCCGCCGTCGCGCAGCGCCGCCGCGAACGTGTCGATCGTCGCGGCGTCATCCGGCGTGGTGGATTCCACCAGCTGAAGCTTGTCGGTGCCCTTGACCGCCGGATCGGCCAACCGGTACAGCACATCGGTCAGTGCGTCGGGGGTCGGCAAGGCGGGCTCGGGCGGTGCCAGTGCCGTCGACGACTGCTCAAACGGGCTCTGCGCCGCTTTCGGCTCTGCGTGCTCAGAACACCCCGAGAGGCTGAGCGCCGCTACGATTGTGACGGCGCTCAGAACTCCGAGAAGTGGATAACGCATCCAGTGGTGACTTAGCCGGCGCCCTGCATCAGCGTCAGTGCCGACTGCTTGGTCAGCTGCCATCCGGTGGGACTGGGTCCCTGGACGAACTCGATGCTTTGGGTCGCGGTTTGGCCGTTGGGCGCCGTCGCGGTGACGTTGGCCGTCGCGGTCGGGCCTTCCTCGTCGATGTCAGCGACGTTGAAGTTCAGCGGGAACAGGCCCTTGGCCGAGGCGTTGTTAAATGCCCGGTCGGCGGCGATGCCCTCGAATCGGCCCAGCCCGAACTGGATGTAAGACGCCTTGTTGCCGGAGAACGATCCGCCGCCCTGGAGCCCATTGAGGGTGGCGACCAGCTGGTCTTGGAGCTCGGCAGCCGGCGCCTGCGGCAATGGTGCACCGAAGACGACGGGCTGCACCGCCGGGGCCGCCGGCGAGCTAAATGCAACCGACGTCACACCGGCAGCGGCGCCACCGACGATCGCGGCGGCGGCAACGCCCGTGGCTAGCAGTTTCAGGGTCACGGCTGTCCTCTCCCTTGGCCCGACTCATTAGAGAGATTAACAGTGTTGCCAGTGTGTCGAAATTCCCCGAACGCACATGATCGAGGTTGGGCCGGTAGCGTTGAGGAATCCGCCGCACCAACTCTCGGTGTGGGAAAGGAGCGCAACATGAGCGAAGCTCAGGATCCCCAACTGTCGAGCGAGGATGCTGCCGAGTTGGAGGAGCTGCGCCGGGAGGCATCAGTCCTTCGCGAGCAGCTGGACAATGCAGTGGGACAGGGCGGCGCTCGCAGCGCTCGTGACGTGCATCAGCTCGAGGCGCGCATCGATTCGCTGGCAGCGCGCAATGCCAAGCTGATGGACACGCTCAAAGAGGCTCGCCAACAGCTGCTCGCGCTCCGTGAGGAGGTCGACCGGCTGGGTCAGCCGCCGAGTGGATACGGCGTTCTGTTGACCGCCCACGAGGATGACACCGTCGATGTCTTCACCTCGGGCCGCAAGATGCGCCTCACCTGCTCGCCCAATATCGACGTCAAGTCGCTGAAACAGGGTCAGACGGTCCGCCTCAACGAGGCCCTGACCGTGGTCGAGGCCGGCAACTACGAGTCCGTCGGCGAGATCAGCACATTGCGCGAGATCCTCGCCGACGGCCACCGCGCGCTGGTGGTCGGGCACGCCGACGAAGAACGCATCGTCTGGCTGGCCGAGCCGCTCGTCGCGATCGAGGACCTGCCCAGCCAGGTGGCCGAGGGGGTCGACGACGATCTGCGTCCCCGCAAGCTGCGTCCGGGCGACTCACTGCTGGTCGACACCAAGGCCGGGTACGCGTTCGAGCGCATTCCGAAGGCCGAGGTCGAGGATCTGGTGCTCGAAGAGGTGCCCGACGTCGCCTACCACGACATCGGTGGCCTGACCCGGCAGATCGAGCAGATCCGGGATGCCGTCGAACTCCCGTTCCTGCACAAGGAGCTCTACCGCGAGTACGCACTGCGGCCGCCGAAGGGCGTGTTGCTCTACGGTCCGCCCGGTTGCGGTAAAACGTTGATTGCCAAGGCCGTTGCCAATTCGCTGGCCAAGAAGATGGCCGAGGTCCGTGGTGATGACGCCCGCGAGGCGAAGTCGTACTTCCTCAACATCAAAGGCCCGGAGCTGCTGAACAAATTCGTCGGCGAGACCGAGCGGCACATCCGGCTGATTTTCCAGCGGGCCCGCGAAAAGGCTTCCGAGGGAACCCCGGTCATCGTGTTCTTTGACGAGATGGACTCCATCTTCCGCACCCGCGGTACCGGCGTCAGCTCGGACGTGGAGACGACGGTAGTGCCCCAGCTGCTCTCCGAGATCGACGGTGTGGAGGGGCTGGAGAACGTCATCGTGATCGGTGCCTCCAACCGCGAGGACATGATCGACCCGGCGATCCTTCGGCCCGGCCGCCTGGACGTCAAGATCAAGATCGAGCGGCCGGATGCCGAAGCGGCACTGGACATTTTCAGCAAGTACCTGACCGTCGATCTGCCGGTGAACGTTGACGATCTGGCCGAATTCGGCGGCGACCGTGGCCTGTGCATCAGGGCGATGATCGAGAAGGTCGTCGACCGGATGTATGCCGAGATCGACGACAACCGATTCCTGGAAGTCACCTACGCCAACGGCGACAAGGAAGTCATGTACTTCAAGGACTTCAACTCGGGCGCGATGATTCAAAACGTCGTGGACCGCGCCAAGAAGTACGCGATCAAGTCGGTCCTGGAGACCGGGCAGAAAGGTCTGCGGATCCAGCACCTCCTCGACTCGATCGTCGACGAGTTCGCCGAGAACGAGGACCTGCCCAACACCACCAATCCTGATGACTGGGCACGGATTTCGGGCAAGAAGGGCGAGCGGATCGTCTACATCCGCACGCTGGTCACCGGCAAGAGCAGCAGCGCCAGCCGGGCAATCGACACCGAGAGCAACCTGGGTCAGTACCTCTAAGGCGGTACTGGCCCCGGGTCGCCTCGAGGTCAGTGTCTGCAGAGGTTGGTGGCGGCTGCGCTGTAGAAGAACGCGGCGTCCTTGGGCTCCACGCCGTCGGCGATATCGCTGCAGATGTGCTGCCCGATGGCGATTGCGGTGGCGGCCGGTCCGGTCCAGCCGTCGTTGGCCAGAACCTTGATGACGGAGTCTGAGTCGGCGGCAGCAGGTGCCGCGAGAGCCATGCCGAGTCCGAAGGTGATGGCAAGAAGTGCCTTACTGCAGCAATAGCGCCGCGCGCGTAAGTTCGTCACAGGCCAATTGTGAATTCAAAATTCGACTGTTCAATTCAGAACTCCCACGAGTAGCTGTTGGCGAAGTTGTCCTGGGTGACGTGGGCATCGCGGGTCGTCGTATCCACGCTCAACCGCTCGGTCAGGATGCGGGTCTCATAGCGCCAGCCGTCCGGCAGGGTTAGCCGGGCCGCCAGGTCCGGCAGACTGGTCAGGCCGAGGCTTACATCCACAGCTTGGCTGTAGGTTTGCATGACCCAGCGCTGCTCCTGCGGATCGATGAGCTCGAAAACCGGCCGCCCGGCGTCGAAGTTGAACACCGTCTTGCGGTCCACCTGATTGACGCTGTACGGCGCGGGGTTCATGGACGACAGCGTGACGGTGGCCTGGTGCATCATCTCGATACCGCCGAACTCCCTCGTGTCCGGCTGGCCCTGGGCATCCTTTTCGATACTGCTCATCAGCCAGTGTCGCGGGCCGTTGAGCAGTGCCGCGATTGCGCCGTGCTCCTTGGCGATCGCCTCCGCGTCGAGCTTGTCCCACAGTTCGGCCGGGCAGTCGTTGAGGGGGAAGCTGCAGTAGACCTGCGCTTGCGGCCCGTCCTCGGTGGCGGTGACCAGCAGCACCTCGCCGTAACGCCGATCGAACACGTCAGTGCGCTCGGTCATCGTGCGCCTCCCTCTCCAGATACGCGTCGCGCCCGGCTGAGCTTACCGCGACGTCGGCGATCAACGGGTCGAAGAATCGTTGCCGGTACAGCGGGTCGACGCTGGTGCTGACGGTGAAGTACTGCCCGGACAAGACCGCCACGAACAGTGATGCGTGGACCACGGTCTGGGGGATTGGAACGTGGATGCTGAACCACGTTCCGGCACAGGGCGGTTCATCGACCGGGCAGGACTGCTCGGATGACCACAGCACGGTCACGTCATCGGGAATGGCGATAGTGCCCCCAGTGGGGTATCGGCCAGCAGCATCACGGTGTCGCGTTGGCCGGAGCGGTCCTCGCGCAGCGCCTTCACCTCGTCGCGAATCGTCACCACCATGAACACGATGGCGGTCAGGGACAGGAAACCGATTGTCTGCCAGAGCCGTTCGCGCGTCGTCCGCGCCGACAGGGGGAAGCCGATCACGAAACAGCGCCATCACGACCAGTGCCGCGCTGCGCCGCCCTGCCACGGCCATGATCGTCAGTCTCACGACGGTGCCGAGCGAACGATCAGTTTCCGCGAGCGGACCGGCGGGTCAGCACCAGTGGCAGACCACGGCCCGGAAATCATTCGTGGACGGCTCGGGTGCCGGCGGCCGCGTCAGCGCCCCCGCCGTGAGGTGCGGTAGCGGTCCCGCGCCACCAGGGTGAGGCGCAGATCGTCCAGCAGCGGGTCGAGGAATTGCGATCGATATTCCTTATCGGTGACCGCTTTTGCCGCCAGGTACATGAACGTGATGGCCGTCAGCATCATGGTCGTTTGAATCAGCGGGTCGGGAACGGGCAATGTCATGCCGAGGAGGCTGCCGTCGTTGCGGCCGGCATCGCGAGTCCAGGCTGCCAGCAAGGGCGGGCTGACCACAATCAGTCCGAGCACCAGAAAGATCGCGCCGGTGGCCAGCGCCACTGTCAGCACCTGTCCGACTTGCGACGCCGCGACCACGAACACCACATTGGCGCGTTCGGTCCGCGACAACGGGTCGGCACCGGGTTCGTCGGCGATGCCCGCGAACGGTGTCGCGGCCAGGCGATCCTGGTCGTCGAGTGCCGGTTCCGGTGCCTCGAGGATCGGGCGGACCCGCTCCATGGTGCTGGAGATGAGGAACGCCGACGCGATCAGGAACAGGAAGCCGATGGCTAGCCACAGTCGCTCGCGACTGATGATCGCCGCCATCATCCAGACGTAGGTGTTGAAGAACACCAGGAAGGTGAGCAGCACCACCGGCAACGCCCGGACGAACATGCCGCTGGCCAGCGCGAGGTTCGACATCGTGTCGCGGGCGGCCCAGCCCAGAATCGAGCCGACGCCCGAGGCGGTGGTCACCAGGATGACGCCGATGGCGATGGCCGACACGACCAGATTCACGAACTCCCGCGGACTAGGACCGCCGAAAATGCAGCCGAGCACGATCACCACCAGGCACACGTTGGCGGCCACCACCCGCTTGAGTGAGTGCTCGATCCGCGACACCAGCCAGCCGGCCAGACCCGCCACCGGCAGCACCAGCACCACCAGCGCCAGGAGGAAACCCTCGGTGACCGTCGGATGGCCGTCAATGTCGATGGTGTGTTTGCCTGATACCGCCACCACCAGAATGGAGTTGGCGGCCACGACCGCCAAACCGGCCAGCGCCGGCGCCGAGCGCCCCCACACCCGCCGTATCAGGGCACCGCGGCGTACCACTGCTGGAAGTCCGCGAACCAGAAACCACCGCTCTTCGGCGTGACGATCGGGTGATGTCATCGTTGCGTGGCTCCGCTGTGGAGACTCTTTCTACGGACGCGGTGGGGTGAGCTAACCCTAGCGGGAACTCGCCCTGTGCACGCGTGAGGCGCGCGAGGCGGCCGAGCTCAGGCCCCGTAGGCTTGCGCCCATGCAAAGGATCATCGGAACCGAGGTCGAATACGGCATCTCCTCGCCGTCGGATCCGACCGCCAATCCGATCCTGACCTCGACGCAGGCGGTGCTGGCATACGCCGCGGCCGCAGGAATTCAGCGAGCCAAGCGCACCCGGTGGGATTACGAGGTGGAGTCGCCGCTGCGCGACGCGCGGGGATTCGACCTCAGCCGGGCCTCGGGGCCTCCGCCGGTGGTCGACGCCGACGAGGTCGGCGCCGCCAACATGATCCTGACCAACGGCGCCCGCCTCTACGTCGACCACGCGCACCCGGAGTATTCGGCTCCCGAGGTCACCGATCCGCTGGACGCGGTGATCTGGGACAAGGCCGGTGAGCGGGTGATGGAGGCCGCGGCCCGTCATGTGGCCAGTGTGCCCGGTGCCGCCAAGCTGCAGCTGTACAAGAACAACGTCGACGGTAAGGGCGCGTCCTACGGGTCGCACGAGAACTACCTGATGAGCCGGCAGACACCGTTCTCGGCGGTGATTTCCGGCCTGACCCCGTTCATGGTGTCCCGGCAGGTGGTGACCGGTTCCGGTCGTGTCGGGATCGGTCCGTCCGGTGACGAACCGGGCTTCCAGCTGTCCCAGCGCGCCGACTACATCGAGGTCGAGGTCGGCCTGGAGACCACTCTCAAGCGGGGCATCATCAACACCCGCGACGAGCCGCACGCCGATGCCGACAAGTACCGCCGGCTGCACGTCATCATCGGCGACGCGAACCTCGCCGAGACCTCGACGTATCTCAAGGTGGGGACCACGTCGCTGGTGCTCGATCTGATCGAGGAGGGGCACCAGTACGGCCTCGACCTCTCGGATCTGGCGCTGGCCCGGCCGGTGCACGCGGTGCACGTGGTCAGCCGGGACCCCTCGCTGCGGGCCACGGTCGCGCTGGCCGACGGCCGCGAGATGACCGCCCTGGCGATGCAGCGCATCTACCTGGACCGAGTGGCCAAACTGGTCGACGCCCGAGACCCCGATCCGAGTGCCTCTCTGGTCGTCGAAACCTGGGCGCACGTACTTGACCTGCTGGAACGCGATCCGATGAAGTGTGCGGAGCTGCTGGACTGGCCGGCCAAGCTGCGCCTTCTGGAAGGCTTCCGGCAGCGCGAAAACCTCGGCTGGTCGGCACCGCGACTGCACCTGGTCGACTTGCAGTACTCCGATGTCCGGCTCGACAAGGGTCTCTACAACCGGCTGGTGGCCCGCGGATCGATGAAACGTCTTGTCACCGAGCAACAGGTGATCGACGCGGTCGACAACCCGCCGACCGACACCCGGGCGTACTTCCGCGGCGAATGCCTGCGTCGGTTCGGTGCCGATATCGCGGCGGCGAGCTGGGACTCGGTGATCTTCGATCTCGGCGGCGATTCACTCGTCCGGATTCCCACTCTCGAACCACTGCGCGGCAGCAAGGCCCACGTCGGTGCCCTACTCGATTCGGTCGACAGCGCAGCGCAACTCGTGGAACAACTCACGACCTGAGGTTCGTTAGAGGGAGCAATACCAGTCTCGACCGGTAGTGTGAAAGCACCGGCGGCCCGGCCGAATGGCACGACATAGTCGCCGATAACGAGCAGGAGGCAGCGATGGCTCAAGAGCAGACCAAGCGCGGTGGCGGTGGCGGCGAGGACGACGACCTCTCTGGCAACGGTGCCGCCGGCCAGGAGCGTCGCGACAAGCTCGCCGAGGAGACCGACGATCTGCTGGATGAGATCGATGACGTCCTGGAGGAGAACGCCGAGGACTTCGTGCGGGCATACGTCCAAAAGGGCGGACAGTGACCTGGCCTTTGTCTGATCGCCTGGCCACTAGTTCACCCCTCACCGATCTTTCTTCGTTTTCTGATTTCCTAAGGCGAGAAGCCCCGCAGCTGCTGCCGACCAGCACCGGAGCAAGCGGTGTGTTGCCGGGTGACGCGCTCCCGCACGGCACCACGATCGTTGCGCTGAAATATCCGGGTGGGGTCCTGATCGCCGGCGACCGCCGTTCGACACAGGGCAATATGATCGCCGGCCGCGATGTGCAGAAGGTGTACATCACCGACGACTACACGGCCACCGGTATTGCCGGCACTGCTGCGATCGCCGTCGAGTTCGCCCGGCTCTACGCGGTGGAGCTCGAGCATTACGAAAAGGTCGAGGGCGTCCCGTTGACGTTCCGCGGCAAGGTGAACCGGTTGTCGACCATGGTGCGCGGCAATCTCGGTGCGGCACTGCAGGGATTCGTCGCGCTGCCGCTGCTCGTGGGTTACGACCTCGATGAAGCGAATCCGGTGGGCGCGGGACGGATCGTCTCGTTCGACGCGGCCGGTGGCTGGCACATCGAAGAAGAGGGTTACCAGTCGGTGGGCTCCGGATCGTTGTTCGCCAAGTCGTCGATCAAGAAGCTCTATGCCGGTGTCACCGATGCTGATTCGGCGCTGCGGGCGGCTGTCGAGGCGCTCTATGACGCCGCCGACGACGACTCGGCGACCGGCGGGCCGGATCTGGTGCGGGGCATCTTCCCGACCGCCGTGACGATCGAGGCTGACGGCGCCGCGGACGTGCCGGAGCAGCGGATTTCCGCACTGGCGCGTGAAGTGATCGAAAAACGCACCGGGACAAATTCATTCGGGCCCGGCAGCGGCCCCAGCAACGAAGCACCGCGGGTGGACTAAGTGAGCTTCCCATATTTCATTTCGCCTGAGCAGGCGATGCGTGAGCGTTCCGAGCTCGCGCGCAAGGGTATTGCCCGGGGTCGCAGCGTGGTCGTGCTCGCCTACGACTCGGGCGTGCTGTTCGTCGCGGAGAACCCGTCTCGGTCACTGCAGAAGGTCAGCGAGCTCTACGACCGGGTGGGTTTCGCCGCGGTCGGCAGGTTCAATGAATTCGACAACCTGCGCCGGGGCGGTATTCAGTTCGCCGATACCCGCGGCTACGCCTATGACCGTCGGGATGTGACGGGCCGGCAGCTGGCCAACGTCTACGCGCAGACGCTCGGGGGGATCTTCACCGAACAGGCCAAGCCCTACGAGGTGGAGCTGTGCGTGGCCGAGGTGGCCCACTACGGCGAGACGAAACCTCCTGAGCTGTACCGCATCACCTATGACGGCTCGATCGCCGACGAACCTCATTTCGTCGTGATGGGCGGCACCACCGAGCCGATCATCACCGCGTTGAAGGACTCCTACTCCGAGAACGCCCCACTCGAGGACGCCGTCCGGATCGCCGTCGAGGCGCTGCGGGCGGGTATCAACGGTGCGGGCAGTGCCGGTAGCAGCAGCAGTGCCACACCGCCCGCCGAACCGCGGGTGCTCGGCCCTGCCACACTCGAAGTCGCCATCCTGGACGCCAAGCGGCCGAGGCGGGCATTCCGCCGCATCACTGGCCCGGCGCTGGACGTGCTGCTGCCCAAGGCAGACGCGGTGGCCGCCGATGAGCCCGCTGCGGGGGACGACTCCTGACCCAACTCGTCATCGGCGCAAGCGGGTTCCTCGGCCGCTGCTCCGGACGAACGTGGAGGGCCTGCGTCAAGCCGGTCACCGAGGCCGCGTCCGAGCGTGGCCGGGCTGGCAGCCCGAGCCTGTCGAGGCGTCGATTCACCGAGCGGCAATGTTTCTCGCTGAGCATGGGTAAGCGACTGCGATTGGCCGCGGTGCTGGCGATGGTGATGGTGTTGGCCGGCTGCGGAAGTTACATCCGATGATTCTCAGTCGTCTGCCACCCCGTCGGTCGCCGAGGCCGTACCGCCGGCTAACGACTCATCCGCCGACGAGGCGGACCCCACCCAGGATCCGATCGACGCGCCGGTGCCTGACATCGATGAATCAGCCTATGTCAGAGGCGGATTCGCTGCCGACGGCGCCGGGGGACTCGGCACCATCGGCTACGGCTGGGCCGACGACTCCGGCGCAGCCATTGGTCACCTGACCGTCGACCATCTCGTGCGCGACACCAGCACCCCGGATGCGGTGGAAAGCGACCATGTGGACATCGTCGCGACCGACAACTTCCCGATGCCAACCAACCCGCAGGTTCCGGTCCTGAAAACCACCGGCAATGTCGACGTCGCGATCATCGGCCCCGTCGACGACAATCTGGCACCTGTCGTCGAGCTGTCGGACGGGACCCGCCTGATCGCCACCGACTACTCCGAGGCGGGCGACATCACGGTGGGCCAACGTGTTTGCCACAGTGGACAGAACGAGCGCACGGCGACCTTGGGCGAAGTCTGCGGGCAGGTCGTGACCGTTGGCGCGACCTCAAACTGCAAACCCAACAGCGGTTCCAGCACCTGTGTGGTGTCCGTCCGCACCGACCGGGCGGATAGACCGGCATCGGATCCTTCGAACCGACCTATGCGGCGATGGAAGCCTTTGGTGGCCATCCCTTTACGACCCGGGATCTGCCCCGCTAGCCCATCACCCGGATGTGCTCGCGGTCTCCTCGGATGACCGCAAGGATGTTGTGCCAGGCGTCAGACGGCTCGTTCATGACGTCGCTGTGCGCCCTCGGCCCGGCCATCGGCGCGCCCGTGAGGCGGCGCCCGGTTTGCAGCTGGATCACGCCAGGCATCTCGTCCGGGTCGGCACCGTGCGGCCCGAACGGGATGCCCTGGACTAGGGCGATCGGATCGCCGGGCGCCGTCATCGAGAACCTCACCACCCCGGGGTTGCGGTCATGCCAATCCGACGGATCATGCACGCCCACACCGGCTCCTGCGGCTTCGACGTACACCACTCGATCGGCGGTCAGGCCGAGGCGTTCCGCGGTGCCCAGGATGGACCCGCCGTAGGAGTGACCCAGATAGGTCACCGGCAGTGCCCCGGCCTGTCGTTCGACGTCCTCGCTGAACGCCACCAGTCGCGGGGCCATCTGCAGGGCATAGCGGGGGTCGGCCGCGTCGACGACACCGGCGAGCAGCGGACCGGTGGGGAAGTGGCCGCCGAGATAGCTGATCATGGCCACGTCGCCGCCGGAGCCGGCGACAAAGCGCCGGGCGGTCGCTACGTCGTCGGCCGAGCCGTCGAAGGTGGTATTCAGTCCCGGGACGATCACCGCAACCGCGCGCGCCCGGTCGAGGTCCCCGGACAACTCGATCAGTGATTCCCGCCCGGGGTCGAATGACAAGATCTGTCGCGGTACCCAGCGATCGCGATCGACTGGATCGGGGACGTCGGCCAGCAGCGTCTCGTAATACTCGATGAGCCGCCGCGCGCCGCGGTCATAGGCGGCGACGGTTGCGGCTCGCAGTGCGGGGTCGACATGCAGTGTCACCCAGAGCCGTTCGGCGTCAGCCGGATACAGTGTGCGGGCCATGGCAGCGCGCAGTTTGACCTCCTCGGGCACGTCGATCTTCCGGTGTTCGTCGAGGATCGCGTCGGCGATATTGATCCGGTTGGCCGCGACCCGCATCTGCCAGGGCACTCCATCGGTGTTGCCGACCTCGTCGGGCCATTGTTCGATCAGATGCCGCCGTTGCGACTCCGACATGGCGGCGATTTGGCCGGCGATGCTGTCCTGGCTCATCTTCGGCCAGCCAGCGACCGGATCGGCGGCCGCGGCAGCCGGCCGGACAGCCGCGGGCGCGGCGGATGCGGCATTGAACGCTGTGTCGATCGCCCGCGCAGCGTCGGCGTCGGCGGCGCCGAGCGCGCTCAACGCCCCCTGCAGTGCGCGTGTCAGCTCGGCTGCGCGTTGATCGAGCAGCGCGCGGGCCACCGAATCCGATCCGCCGCTGACGATCACCAATGCTGCCGACGGCTCCGCCGGTGGCGCCACCGTAGCGTCGTCGGCGACCCGGCACCCTGCCGAACGTGCGTCCGACACCACCGCCAGCACCCGGTCCCGAGCGTGACCGATGACACCGGCGGCGTCGCGGGCTTCGGCGGCGGCCAGAATCAACGCCTGGCACATCCGGCGTAACCCCGCCGCGGTCGGGCCGATGGCATGCCGTGCCGCATCGGCGGCAGACCCGGTGAACACGCCCGAACTGCCGGCCATTGCGTCGTCGACGGTATCGGCCTGCGCCTGCAGCCGGGCTGCGGCGCCATCCCATGCGTCGGCCAGCTCGGTCAGCGCTTCCGGTCGCCAGGTGAGCACCTCAGCGAGGCCCGGCTCGGTCATCGCGGCGGAAATCGCTCGGTGCCGGAACTGTCAGCGTCAGCCAGTTCATCGACCGATCGGCGGGCCGAGCAAACCCAATCCTGTACGGCCGCGCCGAGTCGACGCACTTCGGTGGCGACACGCAGGGGTGCGTCCAAATCACCCAGCGCAGAGCCGGGTAACGCCTCCAGGCTGGCGATCGGGAGCACCGCGAGTTCGTCAGCGGTGCGGGTCAACCGCTCCATAAGGGCCTTCAGCGTGGCGGTATCGACGGCGACCGGCTCGGGCACGGCTCATGCTGGCATTCCCAGCGATCCCGTGTTTTCGGCAATCCACAGGCATGCGAGAACGCGTTTCGCGCGCCGCTTGGCCACCACTGGCGCAAACGAACCAGTAGGCTCGGTGTCGTGCAGCGGAGAATCATGGGCATCGAAACCGAATTCGGTGTCACCTGCACGTTCCACGGCCATCGCCGGCTCAGCCCGGATGAGGTCGCCCGGTATCTGTTCCGCCGGGTGGTGTCGTGGGGCCGCAGCTCGAACGTGTTCCTGCGCAACGGCGCGCGCTTGTACCTCGACGTGGGTAGCCACCCGGAGTACGCCACCGCCGAGTGCGACAACCTGGTGCAGCTGGTCACGCATGACCGCGCCGGTGAACGGGTGCTGGAGGATCTGCTCATCGATGCCGAGCAGCGCCTTGCCGACGAGGGCATCGGCGGTGATATCTACCTGTTCAAGAACAACACCGATTCCGCCGGAAACTCCTACGGCTGCCACGAGAACTATCTGATCGTGCGCGCGGGGGAGTTCTCCCGGATTTCCGACGTGTTGTTGCCGTTCCTGGTCACCCGCCAACTGATCTGCGGTGCCGGCAAGGTGTTGCAGACACCGAAAGCCGCCACGTTCTGCCTCTCGCAGCGCGCCGAGCACATCTGGGAAGGCGTGTCCAGCGCGACCACCCGGTCCCGACCGATCATCAACACCCGCGACGAGCCGCACGCCGACGCCGAGAAGTACCGCCGGCTACACGTGATCGTCGGCGACTCCAACATGTGCGAGTCCACGACGATGCTCAAGGTCGGCACAGCCTCGCTGGTGCTGGAGATGATCGAGGCCGGGGTGTCGTTCCGCGATTTCTCCCTGGACAACCCGATCCGCGCCATCCGCGAGGTCAGCCACGACCTGACCGGCCGCAGGCCGGTCCGCCTGGCAGGCGGACGGCAGGCCAGCGCCCTGGATATCCAGCGCGAGTACTACGCCCGCGCGGTGGAGTACTTGCAGACCCGAGAACCCAACACCCAGATCGACCAGGTCGTCGACCTGTGGGGCCGCCAGCTCGACGCGGTCGAGAGCCAGGACTTCGCGAAGGTGGACACCGAGATCGACTGGGTGATCAAGCGCAAGCTGTTCCAGCGCTACCAGGACCGCTACAGCATGGAGCTGTCCGACCCCAAGATCAGCCAGCTCGACCTGGCCTACCACGACATCAAGCGCGGTCGCGGCGTGTTCGACCTGCTGCAGCGCAAGGGACTGGCGAGCCGGATCACCACCGATGAGGAGATCGAGGCGGCGGTCGACATCCCGCCGCAGACCACCAGGGCCAAGCTGCGCGGCGAGTTCATCAGCGCCGCCCAGGAGGCCGGCCGCGATTTCACCGTGGACTGGGTGCATCTCAAGCTCAACGACCAGGCCCAGCGCACGGTGCTGTGCAAGGACCCCTTCCGTTCGGTGGACGAGCGGGTCAAACGGCTCATCGCCAGCATGTGACGAGCGCGCCGCGCGAGCGGTGCGTCCATCCCGGCTAAGGTTTTCCGAGTGGCGACATCCAAGGTAGAGCGGTTGATGAATCTCGTCATCGCGCTGCTGTCCACCCAGGGTTACATCACCGCGGACCGCATCCGTGCCAGCGTGGCCGGTTACGCCGACAGCCCCAGCGATGACGCCTTCTCCCGGATGTTCGAGCGCGATAAGAACGAGCTGCGTGATCTGGGCATTCCGCTAGAGACCGGACGCGTCTCGGCGTTGGACCCCACCGAGGGCTACCGCATCAACCGGGATGTCTACGCGTTACCCGATATCGCGCTGACCGACGAAGAGGCGGGTGCGGTGGCGATCGCCACCCAGCTGTGGGAGTCTCCGGAGCTGATCACCGCGACCCAGGGCGCACTGCTGAAACTGCGAGCCGCAGGTGTCGACGTCGACCCTGAGGCCGGCGTGACGATCGCCACCGCCGCAGGCCCGCCCGGGCTCCGCGGATCGGAGGATGTGCTGGGAAACCTGTTGTCGGCCATCAATTCCGGGCAGCCGGTGCAATTCCGGCACCGCTCATTGCGCACAGATCCCTACACGGTGCGCACCGTGGAGCCGTGGGGCGTGGTCACTACCAGGGGTCGCTGGTATCTGGTCGGCCATGACCGGGACCGCAACGACACCAGAACATTTCGGCTTTCTCGGATCGGTGCCGACATCACAACCGTCGGCGCGCCCGGATCGGTGACCCGACCAGACGGTGTCGACCTGCGTGCGATCGTCGATCGCGTCATCGGCGAGACGCCCAGCGGGGTGCAGGCCTCGGTGTGGGTCGCCGATGGACGGGCAATGTCGTTACGCCGCATCGGAAAATCCGCAGGCGAACGCACCATCGGCGGTCGCGTCGGCGAAGTCATCGAACTCGATATCGGCACGCGCGACCGGTTGGCCCGCGAGATCGCGGGCTACGGCGCCGACGCGCTGGTATTGGAGCCGGCCACCCTGCGCGACGACGTGCTGGCGCGGCTGCGGGCGCAGGCGGCGGGGGCGCAGCCATGACTTCCCAGCGAGAAGCGAAGCGGGATCGCGCATGACCCCAGTTTCGACGCGCCTGGTGCGGCTGCTGAACATGGTGCCCTACCTCAAGGCCAACCCCAGCATCACCTACGCCGAGGCCGCCGCCGATCTCGGCGTGAGCCGCAAACAGCTTCAGCAGGATCTCGATCAGCTGTGGATGTGCGGTCTGCCGGGCTACGGGCCCGGTGACCTGATCGACTTCGAATTCTCCGGTGACACCATCAAAGTGACGTTCTCGGCGGGGATGGACGAACCGCTGCGGCTGACCTCGCCGGAAGCCACCGGACTGCTGGTGGCGCTGCGTGCGCTGATCGACATCCCCGGTGTCGTCGATCCGCAGGCCGCCCTGTCCGCGATCGCCAAGATCGAGTCGGCGGCGGGCACCGTCAGCCACGATCACACCCACGCGGCGGCGGCCGTCGAGGAGCGGGCACCGATCGAAAGCGATACCGCTGCGGCGGTCCGCGCGGCCGTCCGCGATGGCCGGGCACTGTGCATCGAGTACTACTCGGCCTCCCGGGACCAGCTGTCGAGCCGCATTGTCGATCCGATCCGGGTGGTGCTCGTCGGCGACCACAGCTACCTGCACGCCTGGGCACGCGATGCCGACGGGGTGCGGCTGTTCCGGCTCGACCGCATCGTCGAGGCGAGCGTGCTGGACCAGGTCGCCGTGCCGCCGGAGCCGGCCGTGCAAGCCCCGCCCGACACCTCGTTGTTCGACGCTGATCCCGCCCTGCCTGCCGCGACGCTGCTGCTGGCGCCGGCGGCGTCGTGGATGTTCGAGTACTACCCGATGCGGATCCTCGAAGAGCTGCCAGACGGCTATCACAAGGCCGTGATCACCTATGCCTCCGAGGACTGGATGAGCCGGGTACTGCTGGGATTCGGCGCCGACGTCGCGGTGTTGGCGCCCGAATCGTTGGTGGCCCGGGTGCGCCGTGGCGCGGCGGCGGCGCTGGCGGCGTACGCAGACCTGACCGGCTGACCTGCATCCCGGCTCGTCAGGGGGCCGCCTGCGGTAGCATCAAACCAAATTCTGGAGGTGACCAAATTGGGTGCTCTACAACCGTGGCACTGGCTGATTCTCATCGCCGTGGTCGTGCTGCTCTTCGGTTCGAAGAGGTTGCCTGACGCTGCGCGCTCGCTGGGCAAGTCGATGCGCATCTTCAAATCAGAGGTCAAGGAGCTGCAGAGCGAGAGCAAGGCGGACACCCCCGTCACGCCCGCGCAGCCGCCCACCCAGGTTCAGTCCGAGCGCGTCGAGGCACCGGTGACACCACCGGCTCAGAGCCACACCGACGCCAAACCGGCCTGAACCCGACGACGACCAGGCGCTTGCGCGCCGTAGTTAGACGCTGCCGTGCGCACCCCTAGAATCCTGTCGCGGCTCGACCCACGACTACGCCGCACCCGCACCAATCCCGACGGGACGATGTCCCTCGTCGACCACATCCGGGAGCTGCGGACCCGGTTACTGATCTCGCTGGGCGCTGTCACGCTCACCACGATCATCGGCTTCCTCTGGTACAGCCACGGCTTCCTCGGAGTGGAGAGCCTGGGCGAATGGCTGCGCGAGCCGTACTGTTCGCTGCCCCAGTCAGCCCGCGCCGACATCAGCGCCGACGGCGGTTGCCGACTACTGGCCACCGCGCCGTTCGATCAGTTCATGTTGCGACTCAAGGTCGGCCTGACCGCCGGAATCGTGCTGGCCTGCCCGGTGTGGCTGCACCAGCTGTGGGCATTCATCACCCCGGGCCTATACCGCAACGAGCGGCGCTTCGCCTCGGTGTTCGTCTTCTTCGCCGCGCTGCTGTTCATGTCCGGCACCGTGCTGGCCTACTACGTGCTGTCCAAGGCGCTGCACTTCCTGCTGACAGTCGGCAGCGACGTTCAGGTCACCGCACTGTCGGGCGATCAGTACTTCGGCTTCCTGATCAACCTGCTGCTGATCTTCGGTGTCAGCTTCGAATTCCCGCTGTTGATCATCATGCTCAACGTGATCGGAATGCTGCCCTACGCCAAGCTCAAGTCCTGGCGCCGCGGCCTGATCTTCGGGGTGTTCGTGTTCGCGGCCTTCGCCACGCCTGGCTCGGACCCGTTCTCGATGCTGGCGCTGGGCTTGGCGCTGACCGTCCTGCTGGAGTTCGCGATCCAGATCGCCCGACTCAACGACCGGCGAAAGGCCAAGCGGGAGGCGCAGGCCGAGATTCCTGACGACCAGGCCGCACCCATCGAGGCACCGACTCCGGTGGCCGCGCCGTCGTCGTTCGTGACACAGCATGACGACATCACCTGACGAGGGCGGGCAACTGCGGCAGTTCACCGAGCTGCTGACGTTCCGGCTCGACCCGTTTCAGGTGCAGGCGTGTGAGGCACTGGAGCGCGGCCACGGCGTGCTGGTGTGCGCACCGACTGGCGCGGGCAAGACGGTCGTCGGCGAGTTCGCGGTGCATCTGGCGCTGGCGGCGGGCCGAAAGTGCTTCTACACCACGCCGATTAAGGCGCTGAGCAATCAGAAGCACAATGACCTGGTGCGCCGCTACGGCGCGGAGAACATCGGTCTGTTGACCGGCGATCAGTCGGTCAACGGCGATGCCCCCGTGGTGGTGATGACCACCGAGGTGCTGCGCAACATGTTGTACGCCGGTTCAGAAGCGCTGCAGGGTCTTTCGCATGTGGTGATGGACGAAGTGCACTTCCTGGCCGACCGGATGCGCGGCGCGGTGTGGGAAGAGGTCATCCTGCACCTGCCTGAGGATGTGCGGCTGGTCAGTCTGTCGGCAACGGTGAGTAATGCCGAGGAGTTCGGCGGCTGGATCCAGACCGTGCGCGGGGACACCACCGTCGTGGTCGACGAGCACCGGCCGGTGCCGCTGTGGCAGCACGTGCTGGTCGGTAAGCGGCTGTTCGACCTGTTCGACTACGACCGCGAAGGTAAACAGCACCTCGTCGACCCGGACCTGATCCGGCACATCGCGCATCGTCGCGAGGCCGAACGGTTGACCGATTGGGAGCCGCGCCGCCGCGGGCCCGGGCGCCAAGGTGGCCGATCGGGCCTATCCCGCCCGCCGGCCCGTCCCGATGTGATCGCCTCGCTCGACCGCGAAGGACTGTTGCCGGCCATCACGTTCATCTTTTCGCGCGCCGGCTGCGATGCCGCCGTCAAGCAGTGCCTGCGTAGCCCGCTGCGGCTCACCAACGACAACGATCGCAAGCGGATCGCGGAGGTGATCGACCGCCGTTGCGGCGATCTCGCCGAATCCGACCTGGTGGTGCTCGACTACTACGAATGGCGCGAAGGCCTGCTGCGCGGGCTGGCGGCCCACCACGCCGGCATGCTGCCGGTGTTCCGGCATACCGTCGAGGAACTGTTCACCGCTGGGCTGGTCAAAGCGGTGTTCGCGACCGAGACGCTGGCGCTGGGCATCAACATGCCGGCCCGTACCGTCGTGCTGGAGAAGCTCATCAAGTTCAACGGCGAGCAGCACATGCCGTTGACGCCGGGGGAGTACACGCAGCTGACCGGGCGCGCGGGGCGGCGCGGGATCGACATCGAGGGCCATGCCGTCGTGCTGTGGCAGCCCGGTGAAAACACCGCCGAGCCGTCAGAAATTGCCGGCCTGGCATCGACCCGAACCTTCCCGCTGAAGAGTTCGTTCGCGCCGTCGTACAACATGACGATCAACCTGGTGAACCAAATGGGCCCCGAACAGGCGCACCAGCTGTTGGAGCGCTCGTTCGCGCAGTACCAGGCCGACCGGTCGGTCGTCGGGATGGTTCGTGGTGTCGAGCGCGGCGAGAAGATGCTCAGCGAGATCGCTGCCGAGCTGGGCTGGGACCGCCGGGCGAATCCCGACCGCGAGCCGCCGATCCTCGACTATGTCCGGCTACGCGCCAAGATCAGCGAGCGTGAGCGGGCGCAGTCCCGGGCGTCGCGGCTGCAGCGCAGAGCCGCCACCGCCGACGCGTTGGCGGCGCTCCGCCGCGGCGACATCATCAATATCAACCAGGGGCGCCGCGGCGGATTGGCCGTCGTTCTGGAGCCGGCCAACGACCCCGCCGATCCGCGCCCGCTGGTGTTGACCGAAAACCGTTGGGCCGGAAGGGTTTCCTCAGCCGACTTTGCCGGGATCACGTCAGCGCTGGGGTCTATGTCGCTACCCAAGCGGGTTGAACATCGTCAGCCGAGGGTGCGCCGGGATCTGGCGTCGGCGTTGCTGTCGGCGTCGACGGGTCTGATGGTGCCCTCGGCCCGTCGGCGGCGCGGCGTGGGCGACGAGCCGGCCGATATCGACCCGGAGCTGCTGGAGCTGCGCGAAGCGATGCGCAAGCACTCGGTGCACGGGCTCGCCGACCGGGAAGCCAAGGTGCGCATCGGCGAGCGCTACCTGCGGGTGGAACGCGATAACGACCAGATCCGCAACAAGGTCAGTGCCGCGACCAATTCGCTGGCCCGCACCTTCGACCGGATTGTGGGGCTGCTGACCGAGCGCGGGTTCATCACCGTGGGGCAGGAGCGAAGCGACTCGGGGATGGGCACCCGCGGCGGCGACCCGCGGGTGACGGCCGACGGCCGGCTGCTGGCGCGGATTTACAGCGAGAGCGACCTGCTAGTGGCCGAATGCCTGCGCACGCGGATCTGGAAGGGGCTCGGACCGGCCGAACTGGCCGCGGTGCTCTCGGCAATGGTGTTCGAAACCCGTGGCAGCGACGGCCCGACCCCGTCGCACGCCATCGACATGCCCACGCAGAAAGTGCGCCGCGCACTGGTCGAGACGAGGCGGTTGTCCGGGCAGTTGCGCGCTGACGAGAACCGCCACCGGATCGCTCCGACCCGCGAGCCCGATGAGGGATTCGTCCCTGCGGTATACCGCTGGGCGACGACCGGCGATCTGGCGGCTGCCTTGGCGGCTTCCGATGTGGCCGGCGGCGGCACGCCCCTGCCTGCGGGCGATTTCGTGCGGTGGTGTCGCCAGGTGCTCGATCTGCTCGACCAGGTGCGCAATGCCGGCCCGGAAGCCGGTCTGCGAGCCACTGCCAAACGTGCCATAGACGACATTCGGCGCGGCGTCGTTGCTGTTGATGGCGGGTAGGGTTGTGCAAACGCTACGGTGGGAGCGGCGAATCGCTACCAGATCAAGGAGAGACGATGAGCGGACCGCAGGGATCTGACCCCAATCCCTGGCAGGGCCAGCCCGCGCAGGGTCAGGATCAGCCCGCCCCCGGCTCCGAGCAGCCCGCACCCGCTGCGCCGGCCTGGCCGCAGCCGGAGACGCCGGGCGGTGAGACGCCGGCCTGGCAGCAGCCGACCAGCGAGCCCCCGGCGTGGCAACCGCCCGCCTATACCCAGCAGCAGTACCCGCAGTATGGGCAGCAGCCGACACAGGGGTACCCGCAGCAGCCCTACCAGGTGCCGGCCGAGTACAACCCGGCCGCCTATGGTCAGCCAGGCCAGTACGGCCAGCCGGGCCAGTATGGTCAGCCGGGTCAGCCGGGTCAGTATGGCCAGCCGCAGTACGGCCAGTATCCGCAGCAGCCTGGTGATCCCAACCAGCCCGGGCAGTACGCCCCCTACCCACAGGGCGGCGAAGAGGCCGCGAAGAAGTCTTCGGCGGTGATCTTCGGTGTCGTCGGTGTGCTGGCCGCGATCGTCGTCGCCGTCGTACTGGTGCTGGGTTTCTGGAAGCCGGGCTTCTTCGTCACCACCAAGCTCGATATCGGCAAGGCCCAGGTGGGTGTGCAGCAGATTCTCACCGACGAGACCAATGGCTACGGCGCCAAGAACGTCAAGGACGTCAAGTGCAACAACGGCGCGAACCCGACGGTCAAGAAGGGTGACACCTTCACCTGCGAGGTGAGCATTGACGGCACCAAGCGTCAGGTGACGGTGACGTTCCAGGACGATAAGGGCACCTACGAGGTCGGCCGGCCGAAGTAGGTCAGTCGGGCAGCGCGTCCAAAGCTTTCTGCAGGCGTCCGATCGATGAACTAACGCCGTACGCATGGGCCAGTTCGGCGACGCGGGCCGGGTCGGTCGCCGCAAGCGGCAGCCGGTCGTCGGCGGTCGAGAACGCCACTGGTGCATCTTTGGCCACCGCCACCACCGGTCCGGCCGCTGCGATGTAGTCGGTGGCAGCCAGCAACTTCGTGCGAGAAGCCTTGGACAACTTGGACTTCGGGTCGTGTGCGGCGGCCAGGATGTTAGCCAGCGAGCCGTACTGGGCGAGCAGTCCGGCCGCGGTTTTCTCCCCGATCCCGGGCACCCCGGGCAGCCCGTCGGACGGATCACCGCGCAGCAGCGCCAGCTCGGCGTAGGCGGGCCCTGCCCGATGCACCGGCACCCCGTAGCGTTCGGCGACCTCGGTCGGCCCGAACGTCGTCGCGTTCGACAATCCCCGGCCCAGGTACAGCACCCGCACCGCCACCGGGTCATCGCCGACCAGCTGTAATAGATCGCGGTCACCGCTGACGACCACGACGGGATCGCGCCTTTCGGCGGTCGCGAGCGTGCCCAGCACATCGTCGGCCTCGAAACCTTCGGCACCCGCGGTTGCGATGCCGAACGCGTCGAGCAGTTCCATGATCATGTCGACCTGTGGGCTCAGCTCGTCGGGTACTTCCTCCACATCCGTTTCCCCGCTTGGCCTTTCTTCAACGACGCGGTGTGCCTTGTACGACGGGATCGCGTCGACTCGGAACTGCGGGCGCCAGTCCAGATCTAGGCACACCACCAGCCGGCCTGGGCGTTCGCGGGTCACCAGCGTCGCCACACTGTCGAGGAAGCCACGTAGCGCGTTGACCGGCCTGCCGTCCGGCGCGGTGATCGACGAAGGCACGCCGAAGAACGAACGAAACCACATGCTGGCGCCGTCGAGCAGCAACACCGGTGCAGGCATGTCAGCCATCCTGCCAGTAGCGTTGACCTATGTCGTTCGCCATCGAGCGGATCGACCACGTGGTGCTCAACTGCAGTGACGTCGACCTGGTCGCCGATGGGTGCCTCCGGGTCCTCGGCATGCGCCGCGAGGTGTTCGCCGGTGCCAGGGCGGCATGGCGTCGACGCGAAATGGGCCGAACTTGCCACGCGCCAAAAACACTACGTGCGAGCTGACGCCCGAACACCTGCCCCGGCGGCGGTTGAGTTCGGCGGCGTAGGCCGCGGCGTCATCGGTGAGCTCGCGGATGTCGCGCAGCATCGGCGTCATCGTATGCCTGCAGATAGCCTGGCTGGCATGAGTCCAGCCGACCGTTTCAGCAGCGATGTCTATGCCCGCCGACTGGCCGCCGCAGCCGCCTTGGCCGCCGATGCCGGGCTGGCCGGCCTGGTCATCACCCCCGGCTACGACTTGCGCTACCTCGTGGGTTCGGCGGCCCAGACCTTTGAACGGCTGACCGCACTGGTGGTGCCGATCACCGGTCGACCGGTGATGGTGGTGCCGCGCCTGGAACTGGCCTCGCTGAAGGAGTCCGCCGTCGTCGACCTCGGCTTGCTCGTACAGGACTGGGTGGACGGTGAAAACCCCTACGACATCGTCGCGGTCGCTCTCGGTGGGCACGCCCGCGTCGCGGTGACCGACTCGATGCCTGCGCTGCACCTGCTGCCCTTGGCCGAACGATTCGGCTCAACCCCGGTGTTGGCCACCGATGTGTTGCGCTCGTTGCGGATGGTCAAGGACCCCGCCGAGATCGACGCGCTGCGCAAGGCCGGCGCCGCGATCGACCGGGTCCACGCCCGCGTGCCCGAATTTCTCGTGCCTGGCCGCACCGAAGCCGACGTCGCCGCCGATATTGCTAAAGCCATTGTGGTCGAGGGGCATTCATCGGTGGCATTCATCATCGTGGGCTCCGGTCCGCACGGCGCCGACCCGCATCACGAATGCTCGGATCGGGTGCTGCAGGCCGGTGACATCGTCGTCGTCGATATCGGCGGGCCGTACGCCCCCGGGTACAACTCCGACTGCACTCGTACCTACAGCCTCGGCGAGCCCAGCGCCGAAATCGCCGAACAGTACGCGGTGTTGCAGCGCGCACAGGCCGCCGCCGTCGCGGCTGTCCGTCCGGGTGTGACGGCCGAGCAGGTGGATGCGGCGGCCCGCGGCGTGCTGGCCGATGCCGGGCTGGCCGAATACTTCGTGCACCGCACCGGCCACGGCATCGGGCTGTCGGTGCACGAGGAGCCCTACATCGTGGCGGGTAACGACCTGCCACTGACCGAGGGCATGGCGTTCTCCGTCGAGCCGGGCGTCTACTTCCCGGGCCAGTGGGGCGCCCGCATCGAGGACATCGTGATCGTCACCGCCGACGGTGCGTTGCCCGTCAACACCGGACCGCACGAGCTGACCGTGGTGCCGGTCTAGCTCTTCGAGTGATCCAGCAGTCCCGAGGAGCCCAGCACCCGGGTGACATGCACCTCGATGACGACACGCTTGGGATTGACGCGCGGGGTGCGGTAGCGCTGGGCGTAGCGCAGCTCAGCGTCACGCACGGCCGCCGGATCCCGGTTTACGCTGGCTTCGCCCTCGAGCGAGAGCCACCGGGCGCCGTCGACCTGGGAGAGCACGCCGACGCCGGATCGCTCGGCGTTGATCGCCTTCTGCGAACCATCGCTGGTGATGACGCGGGCGATGTGCGTCTTGGGATCGAAGGTGAAACCGACAGCCACCACATGCGGTGAATTGTCCGAGCGCAGAGTCGTCAGCATCGCGAGGTGGCGTTCGATGAGGAAAGCCAGCGCGTCGCTGGTGAGTCGGGTGGTTGAGTTGCCCATCAGCGTCCACGCTAGCTCAGTGAATAATCTCCAGGTGTGAATGACACGGGGGCCGGTCCGGTCGTGATTTTCGGCGGCCGTAGCGAGATCGGCGTTGAAGTCGCCAAGCGGCTGGCCGTCGGCGCCACTGTCGTGCTGGCCGCCCGGCGCGCCGATCAGCTCGACGAGCAGGTCAGCGCCGTGCGCGCCGCCGGGGCGACGGCGGTGCGCACCGTCGAGTTCGACGCCGACGACCTGGCCTCGCACGGTCCGCTGATCCAGCGGCTGACGAACGAGCACGGCCCGATCGGCACCGCGGTTCTGGCGTTTGGGATCCTGGGCGATCAGGCCCGCGCCGAAGCCGACGCCGAGCATGCCGTCGCGGTCGTGCAGACCGACTACGTCGCGCAGGTGAACCTGCTGACCCACCTGGCGACTGCGATGCGCGCGGCTGATTCGGGCGCGCTGGTGGTGTTCTCCTCGATCGCCGGGGTGCGCGGGCGGCGCGCCAACTACGTCTACGGCTCGGCCAAGGCCGGGCTCGACGCGTTCGCCAACGGATTGGCGGATGCCCTGCACGGCAGCGGGGTGCGGCTGCTGATCGTGCGGCCCGGCTTCGTCATCGGGCGGATGACGCAGGGCATGGAACCCGCGCCGCTGTCCAGTACGCCGGCCCAGGTGGCCGACGGGACGGTTCGTGCACTGCACAAGGGCCGGCGCACGGTCTGGGTGCCTGCGCCGCTCGCGGTGTTGGCTTTCGCGTTTCGGATGTTGCCGCAGTTCGTGTGGCGAAGGATGCCGAGATGATCACGGTGGTCGGCATCGGCGCTGACGGTATGGCTGGCCTGGTGCCCGCGTCCAGCGCCGAATTGCGCCGGGCCACAGTCATTTACGGGGCGAGGCGTCAACTCGATCTGCTCGACGATTCGGTCACCGCGCAACGTCGGGAATGGGGAAGGCCTTTTTTGGACGGGCTGCATGCGATCCGTGACGTCGAGGGGGACGTGCATGTGGTGGCCAGCGGGGATCCGATGCTGCACGGGGTCGGCGCCTCGCTGATCCGGGAGTGTGGTGCCGATCGGGTGACGGTGCTGCCCCACGTGTCGAGCGTGACGCTGGCCTGCGCCCGGATGGGGTGGTCGGTGCAGGACACCGAGGTGATTAGCCTGATGTCCGCGGGTCCGCGCACCGCGGTACGTCGTGGCGGGCAGGCGATCGTGCTGTGCCGTAACGGTTCTGAACCGGCTGAGCTCGCTGCCGTGCTCGCCGATGCGGGCCTGGGCGACTCGCAGATGGCGGTACTGGAACAACTCGGGGGCCCCGCTGAACGCCGGCAGGTCGGCACCGCACAGAGCTGGGCCAGCGCACCGCCCGATGGAGTCGACGACCTGAACGTGGTCGCGGTCCGCTATCTGCCCGACGAGCGGCTGCTGTCGATACTGCCCGACGACGCGTTCGCCCACGACGGGCAGCTCACCAAACAATCGATGCGCGCGGTCACATTGACAGCATTGGCACCCCGTCCTGGCGAGCTGCTCTGGGATATCGGCGCCGGTTCGGGAAGTATCGCCATTGAGTGGTGCCGAAGCGGATTGAATTGCGCTGCAGTAGCATTCGAACGCGATGAGCAGCGACGTAGCCGGATCGCGGCAAATGCCGCGCGGTTCGGCTCCAACGTCGACGTGCGCGGCGCGGCACCGGAGGCTTTCGCCGACGCCGAACTGACCGAAAGCGGCGTCACCGGTGTGCAGGTGCCGTCCGCGATCTTCATCGGTGGCGGCCTCACCACGCCCGGGTTACTGGATGCCTGCCTGCAACGGCTGCCCGGCGGCGGCAGGCTGGTTGCCAACACGGTCACGGCGGAATCTGAAGCTGTTATCCTGCAGTACTATTCGAAGCTCGGCGGCCAGTTGCGACGCTTCCAACACTATCGCGGCGAGTCGGTGGGCGGCTTTACTGGCTGGCGGCCCGCGATGCCCGTTACGCAGTGGGCGGTACGCAAACCATGACGATCTACTTCATCGGGGCCGGGCCGGGGGCGGCCGACCTGATCACCGTGCGCGGGCAGCGGCTACTGCAACGCTGCCCGGTATGCCTGTACGCGGGCTCGATCATGCCCGAGGACTTGCTGGCGCTGTGTCCCGCCGATGCCAAAATCGTCGATACCGGTCCGCTGACTCTCGAGCAGATCACCGCCGAACTGGCCGAAGCCGACGCTGCCGGGCGCGACGTGGCCCGGCTGCATTCGGGGGATCCCTCGATCTACAGTGCGCTGGCCGAGCAGTGCCGCCGGCTCGATGCGCTCGGGATTTCCTACGAAATCGTCCCCGGTGTGCCGGCATTCGCTGCTGCCGCCGCCGCGCTCGGGCGGGAGCTCACGGTTCCTGGCGTGGCGCAGACCGTGACGTTGAGCCGGGTGTCCACCCTGTCGACGGCCATGCCCGACGGCGAGGATCTGATCACGCTATCGGCGCCCGGCGCCACGCTGGTTCTGCATCTGGCCGCCCACCGGATCGACGCGATCGTGCCGCAACTGCTGGCGGGCGGCTACCGGCCCGACACGCCGGTCGCCGTCGTCGCCTTCGCGAGCTGGCCCCAGGAAGTGGTGCTGCGCGGCACCCTGGCCGATATCGCCACCAAGATGCACGATGCGCAGATCACCAAAACCGCGGTGATCGTCGTCGGCGATGTGCTGGCCGCCGAGGGATTCACCGACAGCTATCTGTATTCCTCGGGCCGCGCCCGGGGAAGCCAGCACTGATGCGGATCCTGCTGCTGGGCGGTACCGGGGAGGCACGGGCGCTGGCCGCTCGACTGCACCCGGATTACGACATCATCAGCTCACTGGCCGGGCGCGTGCCCGACCCGGCGCTGCCGGCGGGGCCGGTGCGCATCGGTGGCTTCGGCGGTGTGGCCGGTTTGCGACAGTGGCTGGTCGATAAGGAGATCGGCGCCGTCGTCGATGCCACCCATCCGTTCGCGGCGACCATGACCGCGCACGCCGCACAGGTGTGCACCGAACTGGGAATGCCGTATCTGGTGCTGGCTCGCCCGGCCTGGGATACCGCCGGCGCGATGCGGGTGGGCTCCGATATCCAAGCGGGGCACATCGTTGCTGACCAACACTATTCGCGGGTTTTTCTCACCACTGGGCGCTCCGGGGTTGCGCCGTTCACGTCGAGTCACGCCTGGTTCCTGATCCGGGTGGTGACACCGCCCGATGCCGTCCTGCTGCCGTGTAACCATGAGGTGCTGCTGTCACGCGGACCCTACAATTATGCCGACGAATGTGCATTGTTGCGGGACAACAGGATCGACGTGTTGGTGACCAAGAATAGCGGGGGAGAACTGACGGAGGCCAAGCTCAAGGCTGCCGCCGATCTGGGGATTGCCATTGTGATGATCGACCGCCCGCCGCTGCCGGCCGGGGTGGACGCGGTCGGCACCGTCGACGAAGCCGCGGCTTGGGTTGCGGGTCTCGAGCGATAGCCACCGGTCTACCCCATTACTCGTCGGAGCAGAGAAGTTCCTCGGGGTGATGGAGGTAGTTCACCCGCATTTGTCCGCGGTCGAGGTGCGGAGGCGGAATCCATTCGGTCTTGTTGTCACGTCTGCGTTTTCGGGTTTTCCAGCCGTTGAGACCGTCGTTGACCATGCGGTTGTCGCATCCGCAAGCCAAGGTGAGGTCGTGGATATCAGTGTTGCCGCCGCGGGCGAAGTCGCGGGTGGCGTGGTGGACTTGGGTTTGGTAGGCAGGTGTCGTGCAATTGGGCTTGGTGCAGCCTTTGTCGATCGCGTAGAGGGCGAGGCGTTGTCCAGGACTCGCAGTGCGGCGGGTGCGTCCGTGGTAAAGCCGGATTTCTCTAGGTGATTCGAACACGGTCAGGTAGGGGTTGGCGTGCGAAGCCATCCGGATAACGGTCGGCATGGGCAGGTATGTGCCACCGCCGGTGTGGGCAAGCCCGGCCGCGGACGTCAGCTGCTCGAGGGTGGTGGTGACGACTATCGTCACTGGCAGTCCGTTGTGTTGACCGAGCTGCCCTGAGGACAACATCGCCATACACAGGGTCTTCAGTGCATCGTGGGTGCGCTGTACCGGAGTGCGCGAGTCATTTTCGATCTGCTCGCGGGTGGGGATCCCGTCCACGCAGGGTGACTCGTCGTGGGGGTTGCACATGCCGTCGACTTGTTGCGGCCCGATGACGATCCCGCGTTCACGGGCCTGGTCGCGCTCGTCGTCGAGGCTGCCGTCCTGGTTGATCATGGCCATCAGCTGGTGAGCGAGTGTGCGCAGTCCTTCCGGGCTGAGCCCGCCCGCCAGCCGGCCCAATTGAGCTTCGGCATGCTCGCGGGTCGCCGCATCGACGGAGGCGGGCAGGTGGTCCATGAAAGACCGGATCACCGCCACGTGGTTGATCCGCCGGGTGGCGTCGGCACCGCTGATGGCGAGACGGTTGGTGAGGACGGCTCGCCAAGATTTGGCACCCATGGTGGTGGGTGTGGTGTGCGACTGCAGCTGCGTCAGGACGGTGTGTTCGACCGCGGGAAGCATCCGGCGCAGCCGCTCCACGCGTTCGAGCACCGACAGAAGTTCGGGCGCAGTCACCGCATTCGCCGGATATGCCGCCACCTGGTCCCAGGCGGTCAGCACAGCGGCCAGCATCTTTAACATGATTCGAACATTAGTTCGATGCCCTGACGGATTCGGCCGGATTGTGACTGCTGTGGCTGATGAGCCCAAAGAAATTTCTCAGGCGGGGTAACGCCGTGGCGTGAACACCGTGTCGCCGTACCACTGGGTCTGCGACGAGCCGACGATCAGCAGACACCGCATGTCGACGTCGGCGGGATCCAGATCGCCCAACCGGACGATCTTCACCGACTCGCGCGGCCCGGCGATATCGCGGCCGATCACCACCGGGGTGCCCGGTTCCCGGTGCTCCAGCAGCAGGTCTCGCATGGCTCCGACCTGCCAGGTGCGGCTCTTCGAGGCTGGGTTGTAGATGGCCAGCACCAGATCGGCCTGGGCCGCCGCCGACAGCCGGCCGGATATGACATCCCAGGGCTTGAGCCGGTCAGACAGCGAGATCACCGCGTAGTCGTGACCCAGTGGCGCGCCGACCCGGCTGGCGACCGCCTGCGCGGCCGTCATCGCCGGGATCACCCGCACTGTGACGTCCGGCCACTGTTTGGCCTCTTCGAGCACCGCGGTGGCCATCGCGAACACGCCGGGATCGCCCGAGGAGATCACCGCGACCGCACGCCCTTGCTCGGCCAGTTCGCAGGCCAGCCGGGCGCGGGCCGGTTCGTCGGTGTTGTCACTGGGGTGACGACGGTGCCCTGGCTGAGCAGGCACCCGGTCGAGGTACGGCCCGTAGCCGATCAGGTCGGTGGCCGCGGCCAGCTCCCGGCGGCTCTGCGGCGTCATCCAGTCCACGTCACCGGGGCCAAGTCCCACCACTGCGACGCCACCGGTGGCCGGCTTGACGCGGCCACTTCTGTCCAATGTCGCCGACCCTCCGGCTCCGCCCGGCAGGATCGCCAGCGAGAAGTACGGCACGCTGTCGGCGTCGACATCGCCGGCTGGCAGTACGCGTTGCGCGTCGGTGCTGGCACGTTCGACGTAGAACGCCTCGTCCAGCCGGCCGGCCATCGAAAGCGCTTCCCGTACTTGGGGATACGAGCGGCCGAGTTTGAGGACCACCGCGGCGTCGGCGTCGGCGAGACGACGGGCCAGCTCCCGCACCGGCATGGTGCCGGGTAGCACCGAGAGCACCTCGTCACCGGTCACAAGAGGGGTGGCGATCGCCGCCGAGGCAGCGCTCACTGACGTCACGCCCGGGATGATCACCGCGCTGAACCGCTCGGTCAGCCGGGTGTGCATGTGCATGTAGGAGCTGTAGAACAGCGGATCACCCTCGGCGAGCAATGCCACGTCGCGGCCGGCATCCAGATGGACGGCGATGCGCTCGGCCGACTCCCGGTAGAAGTCCTCCATCGCGCCGGCGTAGCCGCCCGGGTGCTCGGTGGTCTCGACGGTCACCGGGTAGACCAGATGTTCCTCGACCTGGCCATCCCGCAGATATGGCTCGGCGATGCGCCGCGCGATGCTCCGGCCGTGCCGGGCACTGTGATAGGCCACCACGTCGGCCGCGCCGATGATCCGGGCGGCCTTGACCGTCACCAGCTCCGGATCGCCCGGGCCGAGGCCGACCCCATACAACGTGCCGTGGGTCATTCCCGTTCGCTCGCGATCGCGTTCACCGCTGCGGCCGCCATCGCACTGCCGCCCCGACGCCCCGTCACCACCAGGTACTCCATTCCCCGCGGCCGCTCGATCAGCTCTTGCTTGGACTGCGCGGAGCCGACGAACCCGACCGGTCCGCCCAACACCGACACCGGTCCGGGTACCCCGTCGTCGACCAGTTCCAGCAGCCGGAACAGCGCCGTCGGCGCGTTGCCGATCGCCACGACCGCACCAGCCAGCCGCTCCGCCCACAGCTCGACACCTGCCGCCGAGCGGGTGTTGCCGCTGCGCGCAGCGAGTTCGGGCGCACGCGGGTCGGCCACCAGAGACACCACCTCATTGCCGGCGGGCAGGCGGGCGGCCGTGATCCCCGCCGCGACCATTGACGAGTCGCACAGGATCGGCGCGCCGGCGAGCAGCGCGGCGTGCGTCGCCGCGACCACGCCCGGGGTGAACGCGACGTGTTCGGCGACGTCGACCTGCCCGCAGGTGTGGATCAGCCGGACGACCACGCGCGCGACATCCTCGGGAAACGACGTCAGGTCGGCTTCGGCACGAATTGTCGCGAACGACTGCCGATAGATCTCGGCGGCGTCGCGGATGTAGTCGAGCACGCGATCACCCTACGACCTAGCGCGATGCTGGCCGGAACCCCTCCGCGGTCGCCACGAACACCTGCCCGGTCGGGGGGCTGCCGCACGCCCGCTCGCAGCCCACGTAGTGCACGTGCCCGTCAACCTCTTCCCCGAGCGCCACCCGGGTCGCCTCCGCGCGCACGTCGGCCTGCGACTTCTCGCAACCGGGTCTGCCCACACAGGCACTGATGTCTAGCCACGGCGAGGTGTCGTCGAACACCAGACCCATCGGCGCGAGCACCCGCAGCGACGTATCCGCTACGCCTTCAGACAGATCGCACACCAGCAATGAGCGCCACGGTGTGATGACGACCGGCGCGGCAATGGCGGCCACGAACTCGGCCTGCCGTGCTGTCAGCACGCCCAACGGGATGGCCGCGCCCAGCGTGATCTTGTCGTCATCCTGCGTGATCCAGCCGACCGGCGGGCGCAGCACCGGCGGGAATGTCGTCCCGGCCGGCGCGCTCACCTCAAAATCCGAAACCAACGCCGACGGGTCGGCCAATTCTGCTATCCGCCAGGATTTTCCGCGGATGTGGATGAATCTACGGGCTGCCGTGATCAGTGCCGCGACAACCGCGTCCACCGGGAGCCGAATTCCCGTGTCGCGGCCGGCCAGCAGTAGCGCCACACCCTCGGGCAGCACCTGTGCGCCGAGGTCTGCGCCCAATCCGGAGATATCGCCACGGCCGTCATCGATGCCGAACAGGAACCGTCCGGGCAATCGCGCCAGGTCAGGGTCGGCCTGAATGGCGATGTCCAATGCGCTCACCCACGGCCGAACATCGGTCAGCCCGCCGACCCGGCCGGTCAGCGGCGAGGCGAGGATATTGCGCACTCTCTCATGGGTGGTCGACGGCAGCAGGCCGGCCGCGGCCGCCGCGTCCGCGACAGCCGTCGTGTCCCGCACGCCGCGCAGCTGGAGATTGCCGCGCACCGTCAGTTCCAGTGTGCCGTTGCCGAACTCGGTCGCGGTGTGCGCCAGCGCTTCCAGCTGTGCGGCGGTGATCACTCCGCCCGGCAGCCGTAACCGAGCCAGCGCGCCGTCGGCGGCCTGGTGCACCTGCAGGGCGCCGGGACACGCGTCGTCGTCACGCATTCGCTCCACCCGTCCACCGTACGGGCGTATGTTCGGGCACTGGCGACGGCTTGCCACCGACTTCGAGGTTCGTAGCCCCTAAATGGGCGGACCCACGGCGGCGAAGGTGCGGGTGGCCGCGCTGGTCGCTCTGGTGCTGGTGCTCGGCGTGGCACTGCGTGGGCAGCTGCCCGGGGCCCAGCCAGCCAACCGCGCACGACCCGTAGACCACACCGCGGGCCTACTGGCGATGCTGGCCCTGGTGATCGCCTGACTCCTGGTGATCATCGTGTCGATCGTGGCCTCGCTGCGTGGACCCAAGCGCGCCAAACAAGCTGCCCGCGAAGAGGTTCCGGGTGGGGGAGGTGGTGGTGCGCGACGGAGCTGGCGCTTCGTGCTGGTGACCCTCGCCGCGTTACTGGCCTGGCTGCTGGTGGTCGCATTACTCGCCCAGCTGCGTCTGCCGCAGCTGCGAGGCCGCCCACCGTCAACGCCAGCCACCACGCCCCCCTCCGCCGGAGCCGGACACCCCCGATCCGGTGTTCTGGTATCTCATGTTCGCGATGGGGGTCCTGCTGGTGGTGGTCGTCATCGGCATGGTCGCACTCCGCGTTCGCGGCCGCCGCGACGCGATGCCGGCCCCGGTCAGAAGCGATGACCCTGAACCGAACCCGGAGCCGCCGGTGCCGGGATCGCTTGCCCTGGCAGCTGAACGAGGCTTGGCCGAGGTCGGCGACCTCTGCCGCGAACCGCGCGAGGCGATCATCGCGTGTTACGTAGCGATGGAACTCGCACTGGCCAATGCTCCGGGTGCGGCGACGCAGGATTCCGACACTCCCTCGGAGGTACTGGCCCGTGCCGTCGAGCACGAAGCGATCCATGCCGGCAGCGCCACCGAACTCGTCACCCTGTTCGCCGAAGCCCGGTTGCGCGGCCTGTGTCTGGTCGTGGGGGCGGAGGTGCTGGCGTTGGTCGTTGCTGAAGGACAGTGGGTGCTGCCGATCGCAGGGCTGGCGGTGGTGGTCTCGCACCGAATCGACAATCAAGTGGGCTGATTCCACCCGCGACGACTGGGACCGGCACTTGCGGCCCCGGCTGGCGCGCGAGTGTCCTCGCCACCCGGCAGCGGGATCCGATGGCGTTACAGGCCACCGGGCGCATTGTGTTCGGTGACAACCTGTGGGACTGGGTGGATCCCAACAATGTCGCGCGCGACCGTGGCCGTGAACCTGGCCCCGGCTACAAAACTCTCGAGGAAATCCTGCGGCGGATGGAAGACATATGAGCATGCCGGCCCCGGCGATGACGGCCCACTGTGAAGCGGTGCTCGATGAGATCGAGCGCGCGGTAGTCGGAAAACGCGCCGCCCTCACCTTGGTCCTGACCACGGTGCTGGCTGGCGGGCATGTGCTGATCGAGGACCTGCCCGGGATGGGCAAGACCTGGGTGGCACCGCGAGCGGCCGTGCCACCCGGTTCGGTCGTGGCGGTCGACATCCTGGAGGGCTGGCCGTTCGCCGACCGTGACGACCCACTCCGCGAACGCATGTGGGCGCTGCAGCGCTCGGCGATGTACCGCGATATGAAGGTAGTCGGGGTCGACGTGGTGCCCTGGCCCGCGGATATCGCCCTCGATCAGGCGATGAGCCTGGTGCCCGACCGAGCCCGGCACCCGTCATGACGCAGCGGCGGTTGTTGTGCTGGTCGGGTTCTTTCTACGGGTGGCGGCCACTGCGGCGGTACTCGCGGTGATCTGCGCGATCGCGCTCACCACACCCCAGCCGGCGCTGGCGGCGGTATCGGGCGTGTGCGCCGCGGCGTACCTGGTGCTCACGCGCACCACCGTGACGCGACCGACGGCAGTGGGGATCACGGGTTTCGCCGTGGTCGGGGTGCTGGCCACCACGCTGCCGCCCGGATCGTCGTGGCTACCGCTGCTGGCTCCGGTGGCCGTCGTGCTCGGTATCGGCGTCGCGTTGAGCCCGTTTCTGCGTGCCGAGGACTAGCCGACCGGAACCGGCTGCACGGCAACAACATCAGGTGCCACCACATCGGAATAGTGTGACGAATCGCCGGTGACGACCCGGCTGGGCTGGCCCTGGACGTCGAGCGGCACATCACCGGCGAGTGTCACCCGGCTCAGAAAGCGGAACTGGTCGTCGTAGTCGGCCACGCCGTGGTGCTGGGTGGCGCGGTTGTCCCAGATCGCGATATCGCCGAGCTGCCAGTTCCACCGGACGGTGTTCTCCAGCCGGGTGATCCGGTTCTGCAGCACCCGGAACACGTCGGCCGACTCGCTGCTGCCCAGGCCGACGAACGGCTTGACGAAGTGCCCCAGCAGCGCGCCGTACACCCTTGCGCTAGCCGCGATCCGAATGTGTTCACAGTGCCGGGGAACGCCTGAGTAGGAAGGTTCGTATCGTCGCCGTCACTGTGGACCCGTGATGCGTTACTGGATCCGGTCACTCATGCTCTGACTCAAGACCTCAGCGTGACGATCGATGCCGGGGCCACCCCGGTCCTGCGGACCCGGACGAAAGGAGCGACGCCGGGATGGACAGTGCTGGCTGTCGTGGTCTCGGTTCAGACTGCGCGTGACATATGTCGTCTGCTGGTGGCCGCACCTGGACCGGCGTTCGACACGGTGAAGTGAGCCACCACCGGCGCACCACCAAGCTAGCCATACGGTACGAATGGTGGGTGCCTCCCACCGTATTGCTGCTGTCGACGTCGGATACCGACCTGATCACCGCCCGCGCCAGCGGCGCGGATTACCGGTGGGCCAACCCGGCCCGACTGATCGATGGTGAGCTGGCCGACCTGCTCGACGGCGCTGATCTGGTGGTGGTGCGGATCTTGGGCGGGTACCGGGCCTGGGAAGACGGTCTCGACGCGGTGGTGGCCAGCGGGCGACCGACTGTCGTCGTCAGCGGCGAGCAGGCTCCTGACGCCGATCTGATGGAGCGCTCCACGGTGCCCGCGGGGATCGCCGTCCAGACTCATATCTATCTGGCGCAGGGCGGGGTGGATAACCTGAGCCAGCTGCACGCGTTTCTTTCCGACACCGTGCTGATGACCGGAATCGGCTTCAACAAGCCGGCGGTCACCCCGGCCTGGGGCGTACTGGAGCGCGCCGCGGGAACGGGAGACGGGCCGACGATCGCGGTGCTGTACTACCGGGCTCAGCAGCTGGCCGGCAACACCGCCTACATCGAGGCGCTGTCCGCCGCGATCGAACACGCCGGCGGGCGCGCACTTCCGGTGTACTGCACCTCACTGCGTACGCCGGAACCCGAACTGCTGGAGCTGCTCGACACCGCAGACGCCATGGTGGTCACCGTGCTCGCCGCCGGGGGAACTCGTCCGGCGACCGCGGGGGCCGGCCACGACGACGACACGTGGAACGTCAAACACCTTGCTGCCCTTGATGTTCCGATCCTACAAGGATTGTGCCTGACGAGTTCCCGGGAGACCTGGTCGGCCAACGACGACGGCCTGAGTCCACTGGATGTCGCCACTCAGATCGCGGTGCCGGAGTTCGACGGCCGCATCATCACGGTTCCGTTCTCGTTCAAGGAGATCGACTCCGACGGTCTGATCTCGTATGTCCCCGACCCCGAGCGGTGCGCCCGGGTGGCCGGCCTGGCCGTTAAACACGCCACCCTGCGCCGGGTGGCGCCGGCCGATAAGCGGCTGGCCCTGGTGTTCTCGGCCTACCCGACCAAACACTCGCGGATCGGCAATGCGGTCGGGCTGGACACCCCGGCCAGCACAGTCGCCCTGCTGCACGCGTTGCGCGACGCCGGCTACCGCATCGGTGACATCCCCGGCGTCGATGCTCGCGATGGTGACGCTCTGATGCACGCGCTGATCGAACGCGGCGGCCAGGACCCCGACTGGCTCAGCGACGGCCAGCTGGCCGGTAATCCGATCCGGATCCCGGCCGCGCAGTATCGGGAATGGTTCGCGACGCTGCCCGCCGAGCTGACCGAGGCGATGGTCGCCCACTGGGGTCCGCCGCCGGGTGAACTATTCGTCGACCGCAGCCACGACCCGGACGGCGAGATCGTCGTCGCCGCAATTCAATCCGACAACATCGTGATCCTGGTACAACCGCCGCGCGGGTTCGGTGAGAACCCGGTGGCGATCTATCACGATCCCGATCTGCCGCCGAGTCACCATTACCTGGCGACCTACCTGTGGGTGCGAAACGGGTTCGGCGCCCATGCCGCCGTGCATCTGGGCAAGCACGGCAACCTGGAGTGGCTGCCCGGCAAGACCGTCGGCATGTCGGCGGCCTGCGGCACCGACGCCGCACTCGGTGATCTGCCGCTGATCTACCCGTTCCTGGTCAACGACCCGGGGGAGGGCACCCAGGCCAAACGCCGTGCGCACGCCACGCTCATCGACCACCTCATCCCGCCGATGGCGCGCGCCGAAAGCTACGGCGATATCGCCCGGCTGGAACAGCTTCTCGACGAGCACGCCAACATCGCCGCGCTCGACCCGGGCAAACTGCCGGCGATCCGCCAGCAGATCTGGACGCTGATGCGCGCGGCCAAGATGGACCACGATCTCGGTCTGGCGCAGCGGCCCGAGGACGACTCGTTCGACGACATGCTGCTGCATGTGGACGGCTGGCTTTGCGAGATCAAGGACGTGCAGATTCGCGACGGCCTGCACATCCTCGGTGCGGCACCGGAGGGCGAGGCGCAACTGGATCTGGTGCTGGCGATCCTGCGGGCCCGTCAGCTCTTCGCCGGCGAGCAGCATCTGCCCGGTCTGCGCCAGGCCCTCGGGCTGGCCGAGGATGGCACCGCTGACCGGGTCAGCGTCGACGAGGCCGAACAGCGGGCCCGCGCCCTGCTCGCCGGGTTGCAGACGACCGGCTGGGACGCCGCCCGGGTCGGCCAACTGACCGATGACGAGGGTGTGGCAGCGATCCTGCGATTCGCGGCCACCGAAGTCGTGCCGCGGCTGGCCGGAACGGCCGCCGAGATCGACCAGATATTGCGCGCACTGGATGGCCGGTTCATCCCCGCCGGTCCGTCGGGCTCCCCGCTGCGGGGTCTGATCAACGTGCTGCCCACCGGACGCAACTTCTACTCCGTCGACCCCAAAGCCGTGCCGTCCCGGCTGGCCTGGGAAACCGGTGTGGCCATGGCGGATTCGCTGCTTGAGCGTTACCGCACCGATCATGGCGACTGGCCGAAATCGGTAGGGCTGTCGGTCTGGGGTACCTCGGCGATGCGCACCTCGGGTGACGATATCGCCGAAGTCCTTGCGCTGTTGGGTGTCCGGCCGGTGTGGGATGACGCGTCGCGTCGCGTCGTCGACCTGGAGGCCATCTCGCTGGCCGAGCTCGGCCGGCCCCGCATCGACGTGACGGTCCGGATCTCCGGATTCTTCCGCGACGCCTTCCCGCACGTCGTCACGATGCTCGATGACGCGGTACGGCTGGTCGCCGGACTCGACGAGCCCGTCGAGCAGAACTTCGTGCGCGCTCACGCCCAGGTCGACCTCGCCGAACACGGTGACGAAAGGCGCGCCACCACACGCATTTTCGGCTCCAAGCCGGGAACCTATGGGGCGGGTCTGTTGCAGCTGATCGACAGCCGCAACTGGCGCGACGACGCCGACCTGGCCGAGGTCTACACCGCCTGGGGCGGATTCGCCTACGGGCGTGAACTCGACGGCAGACCGGCCGCCGACGATATGTCGATGCAGTACCGCCGAATCGTGGTGGCCGCCAAGAACACCGATTCGCGCGAGCACGATATCGCCGATTCTGACGATTACTTCCAATACCACGGCGGCATGGTCGCGACAGTGCGGGCACTGACCGGTAAGGCGCCTGAGGCCTATATCGGCGACAACACCCGCCCGGACGCAGTGCGTACGCGCACCCTGTCCGAGGAGACCACCCGCGTGTTCCGGGCCCGTGTGGTCAATCCGCGATGGATGGCCGCCATGCGCAAACACGGCTACAAGGGCGCGTTCGAGATGGCCGCGACGGTGGACTACCTGTTCGGCTATGACGCCACTGCAGGCGTGATGGCCGACTGGATGTACGAGCAGCTCACCGAGAAGTACGTGCTGGACCCGGAAAACCGCAAGTTCATGAACGAGTCCAATCCCTGGGCGCTGCACGGCATGTCGGAGCGCCTACTCGAGGCGGTCGGGCGCGGGATGTGGGAGAGCCCCGATCAAGCCACGTTGGACGGGCTGCGGCAGGTGCTGCTGGAAACTGAAGGCGACCTCGAAGCGCGCTAGATTGGAGCGATGGCACTTACGTTCGCTGACGTCGTCGCGGCGAAATACATCTCACTGGTCACCTTTACCAAGGACGGCCGGCCCAAGCCGACCGCTGTGTGGGTGGTCCCAGATGGCAACACAGCGTTGGTGATCAGTGAAAAGGACGCCTGGAAGGTCAAGCGCATCCGCAACACGCCGCGGGTGACGGTGGCCGTCTGCGATATGCGAGGCAACGTCAAGGGCGAAGCCGTCGAGGCGGTGGCGCGTGTGCTCGATGAATCTCAGACCGAGCGCGTCTATCAGGCGATCGGCAAGCGCTACGGCATTATCGGCCACGTGTTCAACTTCTTCAGCAAGCTGCGCGGCGGCACCAAGCGCACGATTGGCATCGAGTTGCGGGCCGCCTGAAGTCGATGCTTCAAACGGCCGGCTAATGGGAACAGTCACGCATGGCCAACCCGGTGTCGAACCCCACCTTCCACGATGTCGCCCAGGCGAAATACCTACTGCTGACCACGTTCACCAAGGACGGCACCCCCAAGCCGACGGCCATCTGGGGAGTCCTTGACGGCGAGCGCCTGCTGGTCATCACCGACCGGGTGTCCTGGAAGGTCAAGCGGATTCGCAACACTGCGCGGGTCACCATCGCCGAATCTCATGCGCTCGGAAAGCCGAAGGGTGGCGCCGTCGAGGCGACCGCCCGGGTGCTGCCGGACACGGAGACCCGCGCGGTCTACAACAAGGTGCTGCGCCGCTACTGGCAGCACTCGGTGTGGTTCTACCTGCACAGCATCGTCCGGGGCGGCATCGACAAGGTGCACGTGGCCCTCGAGATCACCCCGCATCGGTGACCACTCCGCAGTAGAACTCACAGGCTCCTATCAGCCTCACCGGAACCGGTGGCCGAGCCGGCTCGTTGACGATGCATGGTGATGCGGACGTTCTTGCTCTACGTCGTGGTCGAGTTGGCGGCGCTGGCCGCCCTGACCTGGGCCGTCGGGCTCGGGTGGACGCTGCTCATCCTGCTGGGCGGCTCCGTGATCGGCGTTGCGCTGGCAGGCTCCCAGGTCAAGCGCCAGATCCTGCGTCTGCAGCGCACCCGCACCGACCCACAGGGTGCGGTGGCCGACGGCATGCTGGTCGCGCTCGGCACGATCCTGGTGTTCATCCCCGGCCTGGTCAGTACCGCGCTCGGTGCGTTGATGCTGGTGCCGCCGACCCGCAGCGTGGTACGGCCGGTGGCCGGGATGCTGCTCACCCGCGGAATCGCCCGCCGGGTTGCCGTCGTGAACCTGACCGCCCCCGGATACTCCGGTCGGGGTGCCTACATCGACGGCGAGGTCGTTGAGGAGCAGGTTCAGGGACCTGTCCACGACGCCAATATCGTCCGGCGCAACTGACCCTCTGCGCCCGCCGGGGTCCGTGCCGGGCAGACTGATCCACCGTGACCACACTGCTGCTGAACGGGCGAATACATAGCCCGTCGCATCCGGCCGCCACCGCGATGGCGGTGCGCGACGGCGTCGTGGCCTGGCTGGGCAGTGACGACGTCGGCCGTTCGCAGTTCGATGACGCGGAATTCGTCGACCTGCAGGGCGGCTTCGTGTCACCCGCGTTCGTCGACAGCCACATCCACCTCACCTCCACCGGCCTGCTGTTGACCGGGCTGGACCTGACCGAGGCGGCCTCCAAACAGCACTGTCTTAGCCTGCTCGCCGAACACGTGGCGGCCCACCCGGGGCAACCGATCTGGGCGCACGGCTGGGATGACACCGGCTGGGCGCGCGATGACGCGCCCAGTACCGCCGAGCTCGACGCCGTCACTGGTCTCGCGCCCGCCTACCTGGCCCGCGTCGACGTGCATTCGGCCGTCGCCTCGACCTCGCTGCGGGACCGTGTTCCCGGGTTACCGGCGGTCGCCGGGTATGACCCGCAGCGGCCACTCTCGGCCGACGCCCACCACCTGGTCCGCGGTGAAGCGCGCCACCTACTGACGGCGCAGCAGCGCGCTGACGCCCGGCTCGCCGCGCTGGATGCGCTGGCCGCGGCCGGTATCGTCGCGGCACACGAGTGCGCCGGACCGCAGATCGGCGGGATCGACGACTGGCAGGAGCTGCGCGCCACCGAACACGGCGTCGAAGTGCTCGGCTACTGGGGTGAGGCGGCCGCCAGCGCCGCTCAAGCCAAGGCACTCATCGAGGCAACCGGCGCGCGCGGGCTGGCCGGCGATCTGTTCGTCGACGGCGCACTGGGCTCACACACCGCATGGCTGTGTGAGCCGTACGCCGATGCGCCGCAGCGCACCGGAAACTGCTATCTGGAGGCCGACGGCATCGCCCAACACCTGATCGCCTGCACCGAGGCTGGTGTGACAGCCGGATTCCACGTCATCGGCGACGCGGCGGTAGGAGCGGTGGTCGAGGCAGTGACGCTGCTCGTGGAGCGGTTCGGGGCACCCGCGGTCGCGCGCTGCGGGCACCGGCTCGAACACCTGGAGATGGTGACCGCCGAGCAGGCGACCATGCTCGGCCAGTGCGGGATCACCGCCAGTATGCAGCCCAATTTCGACGCGTTATGGGGCGGCGACGACGGCATGTACGCCCGGCGCCTCGGTTCCGCCAGAGCCGCCCTGCTCAACCCGTTCTCACTACTAGCATCGGCAGGCGTGCCCCTCGCGTTCGGTTCAGATGCCCCGGTGACCAGCATCAACCCCTGGGCAACCGTCCGTGCGGCCAGCCATCATCAAACGCCGGGAAGCGCGATCTCCGTGCGCGCGGCCTTTGCCGCCGCAACCAGAGGCGCCTGGCGGGCCGGGGGCGCGCGGGATGGGATCACCGGCACGTTAGTGGCCGGTGCTCCCGCGTCCTACGCAGTCTGGGATGCCGGCGGTGGGCAGGCGCGAAGCGAGTCGAGGAATGAGCTTGAGCTCGATGTGAGCGCCCCGGCCGATAGCGTGCAGCGCTGGTCCACCGACCCGCGCTCGCGAGTGCCGGCCCTGCCCCGGCTGGAGCCAGGCGATCCACTCCCGCAGTGCCGCCAGACCGTGCATCGAGGCGTCGTGCTCTATGGCTAACCGGTTGCTGACGTGGTTGCGCACCGCGCTGCCCCCGCGACTGATGCGTCTGCTGGTTGCGGTGACCGCCGGGCTGTTGCTGTGCATCAGCTTCCCACCGATCGGCTGGTGGTGGTCAGCGGTGCCGAGTGTGGCGATGTTCAGCTGGATCCTGATACATCCCAAGACCAGGCCTGCCGGCGGCTTGGGCTACGGGTTCCTGTTCGGTTTGGCGTTCTACATCCCGCTGATTCCGTGGATCAGCGGATTCGTCGGGCCGGTGCCCTGGCTCGCGCTGTCCGCGATGGAAGCGCTGTTCCCGGCGTTCTTCGGCCTGCTGGCCGTCATGGTCCGGCGGGTGCCCGGCTGGCCGCTGTGGTTCGCACTGATGTGGACTTTGTCGGAATGGCTGAAGTCGACAGTGCCGTTCGGTGGATTTCCTTGGGGCATAGTCGGTTTCGGCCAGACGAACGGGCCTTTCCTGGCGTTGATCCGGCTCGGCGGTGTGCCGCTGCTGTCGTTCGGGATCGCTCTTCTGGGCGCGTCGCTGGCCGCGCTGACACTGGAGATCGTGCGCTCGTGGCAGCACAGCGGTGCCGCGGAGAGGGCCGTGCACGTGTCGCTACCGGGTGTCCTGATGCCCGGGCTCTGCATAACCGCGGTCCTGCTGACCACCGCGGTGGCCGCCCCGCAGGTACGCCGGGCCGCCGGTGGCGCGGGCGATGAGCCGACCGTCACGGTGGCCGCGATCCAGGGCAACGTGCCGCGACTGGGCCTGGACTTCAACAGCCAGCGCCGCGCTGTCCTCGACAACCACGTGCGCCAGACCGTGCAACTGGCCGAGGACGTGCACGCGGGACGGGCACCCCAGCCGCAGTTCGTGATCTGGCCGGAGAACTCCTCGGATATCGACCCGTTCACCAACACCGACGCTGCCCAGCAGATCAGCGTGGCCGCGCAGGCGATCGGCGCGCCGATCCTGGTCGGCACCGTCGTCGCCCGGCCGGACTGGACACCGGATAACCCGGCGGCGTCGAACAGCGCCGTCGTCTGGGATCCCGTCGCCGGGCCGGGGGAGCGCCACGACAAACAGATCATTCAGCCGTTCGGCGAGTACATGCCGTGGCGGGGCTTCTTCCGGCATCTGTCGTCGTTCGCCGACCGTGCCGGGTACTTCGTGCCGGGCACCGGATCGGGTGTCGTGCATGCCGCCGGAGTTCCAGTAGGGGTGGCGACCTGCTGGGAGGTCATCTTCGACCGGGCGCTGCGCGAGTCGGTCCGCAACGGCGCGCAGGTGCTGGCGGTTCCTACCAACAACGCGACGTTCGACCAGAATATGAGCGAGCAGCTCCTGGCCTTCGCCCGCGCCCGCGCCGTCGAGCACGACCGCTATGTGGTGGTGGCCGGGACCGTCGGAATCAGCGCCGTGATCGCGCCAGACGGCCAAGAACTGGCCCGGACGCAGTTCTTCACGCCGGCCTACCTCGACGTCGTGGTGCGGCTCAAAACCAGCGAAACCCCGGCCACCCGATGGGGGCCGTTGGTGCAGTGGGTGCTGGTCGGAGCTTCCGTTGCCGTTCTGATGGCCGCCATACTGCACAATGGTTGGTTCATACGTCCGCTTCGCCGTAGAAGACGGGAACGCGACGTAACCAGCATGTCCGGGGGCGCAGACGATGGCGAAAACCCGCCGGAGCAGGGCGAATCATCCTCCGCTCTGGCCGGACAGCACGACAAAGGAGAGTCATGACCGACCGGGGCAAAACGGGCGCTGAGCTTCCCAGTCAGCGCACCCTGGTGATCATCCCCACATTCAACGAGCTGGAGAACCTGCCGCTGATCGTGGGTCGCGTGCACAAGGCTCGTCCTGACGTCCACGTGTTGATCGTCGACGACGGCAGCCCCGACGGCACCGGGGAGCTCGCCGACGAGCTATCGTTGGCCGATCCCGACCGGGTTCACGTCATGCACCGCACCGCCAAGGACGGCTTGGGCGCGGCCTACCTCGAAGGGTTCGCCTGGGGGCTGGGCCGGCAATACAGCGTGCTGGTCGAGATGGACGCCGATGGCAGCCACGCCCCCGAGCAGCTCTATCGGCTCCTCGACGCCATCGACAACGGCGCGGATCTGGCGATCGGGTCGCGCTATGTGCAGGGCGGCACCGTCCGTAACTGGCCCTATCGCCGCCTCGTGTTGTCCAAGACCGCCAACACCTATTCACGGGTGCTGCTCGGTGTCGGCATCCACGACATCACCGCCGGCTACCGCGCCTACCGGCGCGAGGTGCTGGAAAAGCTCGACCTGTCAGCCGTCGACTCGAAGGGCTACTGCTTCCAGATCGACCTCACCTGGCGCACGATCAACAGCGGTTTTACCGTGATCGAAGTGCCGATCACGTTCTGCGAGCGCGAACTCGGAGTCTCGAAAATGAGCGGTTCGAACATCCGCGAAGCCTTGGTCAAGGTCGCGCAGTGGGGCATCGGCGGGCGCATGGACCGCGCTCGCGGCGTCGTCCGCTAGCGGTCAGCTTCCACGGCGCTTGGACTTGATCAGGTCCAGACGCTCCTTGAGCAGTTCCTCGAGCTCCTCGACCGAACGCCGCTCCAGCAGCATGTCCCAGTGGGTGCGCGGGGGCTTGACCTTCTTGGGCTCCGGCAGGTCGCCATCGATCAGCGTGCCCTCGAGGCCGTTCTTGCAGGGCCAGGTGCCGGGAATCTCGGCGTCATCGGCGAACGGAACTTCGAATTCCTCGCCGTTCTCGGTGCGGTACCGCGCGATCTGACGCGGTGCCAGGTCGTGGTTGCGGTCGGTCTCGTAGCTCACGGCTCCGAGCCGGCTGCCTCTTAGGACACGATCAGCCATCGTCAACTCTCCTTACGGTGTCTATCCAGGGCCGGAGCCCTCTATGAAGTCCGGGTAGTCAACGCAAGAGCACACATTAGGGTTCCCGACTCGACCCCCCACGATACCGGGATCACTGCGCGAACCCGTCTACAGTCTCAAGGCGTGACGCGTCGGACCCGTTCCCAGCCGTGCCGGTGGTGCGGCCGCGAGGTAGCTGACGTCGGGATGGGCCGGCGCAGGCAGTACTGCCGCCAGTCCTGCCGGCAGCGCGCCTATGAGCAGCGTGCCCTGGTCAAGGGTAGTGCGATTCCCGAGGACGCGGTGGTGCTTTCCGCCGACGAGGCCGCCGAATTATCCGATCGGGTTTATCAGGTGCGTTGCGCCGCCGAGGACGTCGCCACCGCGGTCGATGAGGGCGCTGCCACCCATGAGCTGCGCGAACTGTGCGATGCGCTGGTTCAGGCCGCCAAGGCTGCCGACGGGTGGCGCTGACGTGACGGCATCGGTCAGCGCCCCAATTTCACAGCCAAGATCGATGCGTGCCCCCGGGAGTCGGCTGCATCGGTGGCCCAATCGGGCGTCTGGCGCTTTGACGAATTCGTGCTGGACACTCCCAACTACGAACTGCGGTCCGGCGGTACGGTCGTCCGGGGGCCGGTCTCTTTTCGTCATCACGAATCAAACGCTTGACCGAGTGGTGCCGATTCCTAGGGTTTGTGGGCGCGACAGCCCAGTGTTGGCGCCTGCCTAGCAGCCACGAAGAAGTCGCCACTGAATTGGGAGTACCGGAATGTCGGGTTCGACGAGTTCATCCTGTCGGGCTATCCGCATCTGGAAGAGGCCTACTGGTTCACCGAGGGTGTCTTCCCGATCCTGGGGGCAAGGGAGTGCTCGCCGCCTGAGTGGCGCCGTCTGTTGGCCCCAGTAGTCGTTCTGGGTGGTGGAAGTCGTTGGTGCCGGCTGTCAGTGGTAGCTGGGGTGGTGGTATCCATTCGGTGTCGCCGTTGGCGAGTTTTCGGGTTTTCCAGCCTTGTTCGAGGAGTCGGTGATCGGGTGGGCAGGCCAGGGTGAGTGTGTCGATGTTGGTCAGCCCGCCTTTGGCCCATTCGTCGACGTGGTGGACTTCGCAGCGATAGCCGGGTGCATCGCAGCCCGGGCGGGTGCAACCACGGTCCTTGGCGTAGAGCATGATTCGCTGATCCGGTGAGGCGATGCGTTTGGTGCGGCCCAGCCACAACGGTTGTCCGTTCACGCCGTTGAACAGCGCTAGGTAGTGGTAGGCGTGGGTGGCCATGCGGATGACGTCGGGGATGGGGAGCAGTATTCCGCTGGCGGTGACGGCGTGGCCGGTCTTGGCTTGGAGATCCTGCAGGGTGGCGGTCACGATGACCGTGACGGGTAACCCGTTGTGCTGGCCTAGTTTCGGATCGCCGAGTTGCCCGCGTACCAAGGCTGTCAAGGCGTCGTGCTGGCGTTGACCGTGACTACGCCCATCTCGTTGGGCGACGTCTTCGGTCGGGGTGGTGGTGGGGGTTTGGTCGGCGGGGTTGCACATGCCGGGGGCGGCGAACTTGGCGAACCAGGCATCCAGCATGGATCGCAGTTCGGGGTCGGCGACCAGCCGGCCGACGCTCATCCCGTCGACCTGTTGACCCCCACACCACACAAACCCGCGCTTGCGGGCGCGGTCCTCATCGGAGAACGTTCCATCGGGATTGAGATGCAGTGCGAGCCGGTGGGCGAGTTTCTCCAGCTGATCCGGGCGCAGATTCACCGCATGCTGGGCTAAGGACTGCTCGGCCTTCTCGATCTCGACTGGCGGGACATGGTCGGGGAGGTCGCCGAAGAACTTCTGAATGACCCGCAGGTGCTCGCCATCAAGTTGTCCGTCGTGCCACGCGGTCGAGGTTTCTGGCAATTGGGGTGGCAGGGGTTCTCCGGTCAGCGTGGTCCGTGGCGCGAGTTGTTCGGCGTTGCGGATCCGCCGGTTGGCCTCCTTGCGGCTGATCCGCAACACATCCGCCAACGCAATCCCCACCGGCGGGCAGCCCTCGAACTGCTCCAGCTGAGCCACCCCGGTATGGGACACCGCCCTCAGGCGACGCTGTTCGGTCTCCATCCACTCCAGGACCGTGAACCGATCGGGCGGTTCAAGTGCTTCGAAATCAAGCGCGACCAGAGTGTCGACCGCAGCGGTAAGCGCCTCGCGCGCCGCATCGATCGAACTCATGTTCGAAAGAATACTCCGAGCCACCGACAGAAAAAGACCTCGCGAACAGTGAAGATGTTCCAGCCTTTCACTGTTATCTGCTTATGGATGCAGATAAGCGGGCTGGTTGACGACCATGCTCATCTGGTCGTGGAGGTCTTCCGGATGTTGGCCGATGCCACCCGCGTGCAGCTGTTGTGGGCGCTGATCGACGGCGAACTCAGCGTCAACAATCTCGCCGAGTGCGTCGGCAACCCCCCGCCGTCGGTGTCGCAGCATCTCGCCAAGTTGCGGATGGCCCGTCTGGTGCGGACCCGTCGCGAGGGCACCCAGGTGTTCCACCGGTTGGAAAACGACCACGTCCGCCAATTGGTGACCGACGCGGTGTTCAACGCCGGGCATGCCGCCGGCGGCATGCCCGCGCATCACCGTGGTGTGCACGAACTGCCGGCACGGGGGAGCGCCTGATGGCCCACGGGCGCGATCACACCCACGACCGCACCAGGGCCGGGTCGACGGTGCGCTGCGCGACAGTGCGGCCGGCATCCGCGCGGTCAAAATCAGCCTTGTGGTGTTGGGGCTCAGCGCAATCGGTCAGATCGTCATCGTCGTGATGTCCGGGTCGATCCCCAATCTCACACTGACCGAAGCACATCGCATCGCTTACGGTGCCGAACACGATCTCACCCACGCGACCCCGAAGCTCACCGCCGCCGTCGTGCACGCCTACCCGGCGCGCGTTAGCAGACGTACCGCGCACCGATTCCCGGTGGCGGCGTCACTTGTTGCGCACAGGCGTACGCGTCGGCCCCATCGGCAGACAGGCGGACCGCCGACTGTTTGGCGTAGTTCACGCACACCAACGCGTTCGCATCGGTGCGGCACCGATAATCGGCGAAGGACAATGAAGTGTCAGTGGGCAATGCGCGGCCCTGACCGCTCGCGAAGCGCCCCGGGTCGCCGTGGGCCGAACCGACCTGGACGCTGCCGCCGTCGAAGTCGACCCAGCCGCCCTTCCACTGGCCGTAGACGTCCTGCGGCCGCGGCGGGGGGTTGGTGAACTCCACCAGGCAGGCCAGGCCCGGGGAACCGTGCTTGGCATCGGTCATGCAGCTCGTGCCGTCCGGCGTCGTGAACGCGATGTCGTCGCCGAGATCAGTGGTGACCGAACCGCGCAGCGCGATGTGGTACTGCGCGGCATCGATCGGCGGTCCGGCCTCGATCCATGTGATCGCCTCCGCGATCGGCAGTCCGCCCGCGGGCGCCGGTGCCGACGAGGTGCTCGACGGCGCTGATCTCGGCGCTGAGGCTGATGTGCCCGTACGCGTCGGTGTGATCGGGGTTAGTTGGGTCTGCTTCGCCTGGCCGCCTGTGGACCCGGAGCATCCCGCGACCAGCAGTGACGCCGCGAGCAACACGGCTATCCGCATCCCGACAGGCTAGCTGCCCCCGGCCGTCGGGGTTGTCAGGCACGTCGAGGAGCCAGATGTTCGCTACCGTCGTGTGATGCACGAACACACCGTCCGCGCCAGCACTGGCAGCGGCGTCGTCGAGGGGTTCACCCGCAGCGGGGTGAACAGGTGGCGTTCGATTCCCTACGCGCGTCCGCCGGTCGGGGCGCTGCGATTCCGCGCGCCGCAGCCTCCGCAGCCCTGGCGCGGTGTGCGGTACTGCCATGGGTTCGCCAACTGCGCCCCTCAGCAGCGGCGTTACACCATGTTGGGGGTGGGCAAGTACCAGCCGATGGGTGAGGACTGCCTGACGCTCAACGTCGTGACCCCACAATGGTCGGGTACCGAGCCCGATCACGAACCCCTGCCGGTGATGTTCTTCATTCACGGCGGCGGTTATCTGCTGGGCAGTTCGGCCACCCCGATTTACGACGGCGCCGCGCTGGCCCGCCGTGGCTGCGTCTACGTGTCGGTGAACTATCGCCTTGGCGCGCTGGGTTGTGTGGACCTGTCATCGCTGTCCACCCCCGACACTCCGATCGCTAGCAACCTCTTCCTGCGTGATCTCGTCATGGCGCTGTGCTGGGTGCGCGACAATATCGGTGCTTTCGGTGGTGACCCCGCCAACGTGACGATCTTCGGTGAGAGTGCCGGTGCCCACGCGGTCGCGACCCTGATGGCGGTTCCGGTGGCCGAAGGGCTTTTCGCCCAAGCCATTTCCGAGAGTCCGGCCTCCGGGTTGGTGAGTGGACCGGAGACGGCGGCCAAGATCGCGGGAAAGTTCGCCGCGCTGCTGGGCGCCGGTGCCGACGACGGCGCCGAGACTCTCATGCGGGCCCGGCCCCGGGATCTGGTCGACGCGCTGGATGCCCTCCTCGAGCGCAGCCTCACCGAAATGGACGGTGCGTTTTCCCTCGGCCCGACCTTTGGCGATGACCTGCTGCCCGATGATCCGGTTGCGGCGATGCGCCGCGGTGCCGCTCACAAGGTGCCGCTGATCGTCGGCACCAACGCCGACGAGGGAAAGCTGTTCACCCGGTTCATGAAACTGCTGCCGACCACCGAGCCGGCGATTGAACGGCTGTTGTCGGCCGCCGATCCGCAAGCGCGAGAACGGATTACCGCCGCCTACCCGGGCTATCCCCGCGCCGACGCCTGTGTGGCGCTCGGCGGTGATTTCGCGTTCGGGACGGCCGCCTGGCAGATCGCCGAAGCGCACGCTGCCCATGCGTCGACATATGTGTACCGTTATGACTACGCCCCGCGGACCCTGCGCTGGTCGGGTCTGGGGGCCACCCATGCAACCGAACTGCTGGCCGTCTTCGACATCTACCGCACCCGATTCGGGTCGGCGCTCACCGCGGCCATGGATCAGCGCTCGGCGCTGCAGGTCAGTCGCGACGTACAGACCCGATGGCGCAGTTTCAGCCGTACCGGGGTGCCCGGGGATGATTGGCCGCGCTACACCGCTCCAGAGCGCCCGGTACTGGTATTCGACCGGCGCACCCGGGTCGAACACGATCCGCACGCTCATCGCCGCACGGCATGGGAAGGCTTTTCCCTCGCCAGCCGCTAGCCTGACCAGGGCTGAATTGACACCCGTCAAGAAATGGCCGCAAAACCCTATGTGCGGCCGCTGATCTGTCTTACGTTGGTCGCGTGCAGACCAATGACATCGTCATCGAACGCCCGAGTGATCTGACCGCCGAATGGTTGGCAGCCACGATCGGGGCACCGGTGACCGGGTTCAGCATCGACCGCATCGGCACCGGCCAGATGAGCGAGTGTTATCGCATCGGGCTGACCTACGGCGACGGCGACGACGGTCCCGCTTCGGTGGTCCTGAAGGTCGCCGCCACCGACCCGACCAGCAGACAGACCGGACTCGCGCTGGGGCTCTACGAGCGGGAGGTGAAGTTCTACTCCGATGTGGCGCCGGGCCTGGGCGGTCCCATTGCCGAGTGCTATCACACGGCCTATGACCCCGAGACGGGCGTCTTCGCGCTACTGCTCGACGACGCCGCGCCCGCCGAGGTCGGCAACGAAATCCTGGGCGCCACAATCGATGACGCCGTACTCGCGCTGACCCAGCTGGGCCGCCTGCACGCCCCGGTGATCGGCAGCGAGAGCCTGTCGGATGCCGAATGGCTCACCCGTCCGGCTCCGCTGAACCAGGCTTTGGTCGGCCAGCTGTGGGCCGGGTTTGCCGACCGCTACGGGGATGCGATCACCCCCAATCAGCGGCTGGTGTGCGAACGCCTGGTGGCCGGCTTCGATGCCTACCTGGCCGAGGAATCCGGGTCCGATCGGGTCAAGGGACTCGTGCACGGCGACTACCGGCTGGACAACATGCTGTTCGGTCGCCCCGGGTCCCGGCGCGACCTCACTGTGGTGGACTGGCAGACCGTCACCTGGGGCCCGGCGATGACCGACGTCGCGTACTTTATCGGGTGCGCGGTCGGCATCGAGGACCGACGGGCCCGCTACGATGACCTGCTACGCGCGTATCACCAAGGGCTCGGCCCTGATTCGCCGTTGACGCTCGATGACGTGCGCGACGGCGTGCGGCGCCAGAGTTTCGCAGGCGTGATGATGGCGGTGGTGTCGTCGATGCTCGTAGAGCGCACTGATCGGGGCGACCGGATGTTCTTGACGATGCTCGACCGGCACACCAGCCACGTGCTCGATACCGCGGCCCTGGACCTCTTGCCCACCGGTGAGGCTCCTCCGGCGCTGACACCCGACCCGGCAGACGAGGGCGCCCACGCGCCGGGCGACGAGGCGCTCTGGAACGAAAGCTGGTACTGGGATTTCGCCGACCTATCGCAGGGTGTCGGGGGCTGGATCCGGCTCGGCTTGGTGCCCAATCAGAACGTCGCGTGGATCAATGCGCTGGTGTGCGGCCCCGATATGCCGACCGTCGCGCTGGTGAACTTCGAGGTGCCACTGCCCGCCGATCCCACGGTGGCCCGCGCCGACGGCGCCGAACTGCGCCACGGCGCGATCACGCCACTGCAGTCCTATCGCGTCGAAGTCCGCGGTGCCGCAGAGGAATATGACGATCCGTCGGATCTGTTGCTGGACGAGCCGGGACGGCCCGTCGAGCTGACGATGGACCTCACGTGGACGTCGGTCGGAATCCCGTATGCGTACCGCATCACCAGCCGTTATGAAATTCCCTGCACCATTACCGGAACCGTCACCATCGGCGATCGCGTCTGCCAGTTCGAGGCGATCCCGGGGCAGCGCGACCACTCTTACGGTGTGCGGGACTGGTGGAGCATGGACTGGGTGTGGAGTGCACTGCACCTCGAGGACGGCACGCATCTGCACGGTGTGGATCTGCGCATCCCGGGCATCGAGCCGATCAGCGTCGGTTATGTACAGCGCTCGGGCGAGCCGGTCATCGAGACGACGGCTGTCACCGCCCAGGCGAGGTTCGCCGATAACCACCTGCCGGCGACCACGAGCATCGTCTACGAGCCCGGCCCGGTACAGACGACGGTCGACATCCGAGGCCACGCACCCGTTCGGTTAATCGGACCGGACGGACAGATCAGCCTGTTCCCGCGGGCCTGGGTTGGCGTCGAGACTACCGACGGCCGGACCGGTGTCGGCTGGGTGGAGTGGAACCGGAACCTCTGAGGCGCCGGTTACACCCCTGCTGAATTGTGTCGTCGAGCTCGTCGCGGCGCAGGCCCATCGGGGTGGCCGCCGGAACATCGCCGCCGGCGATAACCTGCCGGGTGATCGGTCCGTAACTCGATGTGCTCCTTCAGCGCCTACCCGGTCACCGTTGTGGTGAACCACCACCCATGAACGCCTTATCGCAACGGTCGCTTGGTATCTTGCTCGCGGACGTGCGGGCCACCGCATCGCCGCCACATCTGCCGGAGGTCATCATGCTTTCAACAATGGTGCTGCCGCGGGTGGGTGCCGCGCTCGCGGCTGCAGGCCTTGCCGGTGCGGTACTGGCGGGGTGTTCATCCAGCGCCAGCACCGGGGTGTCGGTGTCGAAAACCGATCTCGAAAAAGACATCTCCCAGCGGTTGGAGAAAGCCGGGCAGAAGCCGCAGACGGTGACCTGCAAGGACGACCTGAAGGGTGAGGTGGGCAAGATCGCTCGCTGCGAGGTGATGCTCAGCAGCGACAACAGCTTCGAACCCGTCGTCACTGTCACGAAAGTCGAAGGCACCACCGTCAGCTATGACATGACCCCGGCGCTGTCGAAGACCCAACTGGAGAAAGGCGTGTCCGGTCTGGTGGCCAGCGCCTCCAATGTCACGGTTGACTCGGTGAGTTGTGACGGCGGCCTTGATGGCAAGCTGGGCAACGAGACTCACTGCGATGTCACGGTCGCCGGCGCGACAGCGAAGCGCACCGTCGTGGTCACCAGAGTCGAGGGTCTGATGATGTACTTCAACGTGCTGCCGGTGCTGGAGAAGGCTCAGGTCGAAAGCTCGCTGCTGGATCAGCTCGCAACGCAGCTGGGTAGCCGGCCGGATTCGGCGACGTGCGCGGGCGACTTGGAGGGCAAGGTCGGCAATTCCCTCACCTGCACGGTGGTCGCGGGCCCCGAGACCCAGGACTTCGCCCTGACCGTCACGGAAGTCAACGGCGACCGGATCGACTTCAACTACAAGCCCGCCGGTTGAGGTCAGGTTGGCCGGGGAGGCAAAGCCTCGGCCAGCGCGGCGGCCGACTCGTCGATGATCGCGCGCATCGCGCATTCGGCGGCGGCCTCGTCGCGCAGTCGGATCGCCCGCGCCACTTCATCGTGCAGTTCGATCGCGGTCGGGTTGGGGCGGGCGGGCATCATGCCGTGATGGGTGCGCCCGGCGAGCACCTCGGCCACCACGTCGTTGAGGGCACGGAACATCTCATTGCCACTGGCTTCCAACAGCGTGCGGTGAAAGAACTTGTCCGCCAACAGGTATGAATCCAAATCCCCGGATCGGCCATGTACCACCATGTCGGACACGGCGGCCGCCATGATGCGGCACTGATGGGGATCGGCCCGCCGCGCGGCCAAAGCGGCGGCTGCGGGCTCGAAACCACGCCGCAGCTCCGACAGTGACGCCAGTTGTACGGTCCGGTCGCCAGCGTCGAGCCGCCACCGAATCACCCTGGGGTCGAAAACATTCCATTTGACGGACGGCTGAATCGTGATGCCCACCCGCCTACGGGGGGCGACCATCCGCATCGACTCCAACACCCGGATGGCCTCGCGGGCCACCGAACGGGACACGCTGTGCTCGGCGCTGACTCCGTCGAGTGTCAGTACCTGGCCGGATTGATAGCGCCCGGACACGATGCCTTCGCCGAGCGCGGTCAACACATTGCTGTGCAGCTCGCTCACGATTGGCTCTGGTGTCACGGATACATCTTGTCATAGATAGGCAATAGCGAGCTAAAAGCCGATTCAAGATGCGTAGGTCTTGCAAAAGTATGACTATTAAAGAACGCTGTGTGGCATGGGCCACAGCAGGGTAGACGCAGGCATGCCATTACCCATCGTCGTTATGGGAGTGTCCGGCTCGGGGAAATCAACCGTTGGCGCGGCGCTGGCCCAGCGGTTGCGTGCTCCCTTCGCCGATGCCGACGACTTCCACCCGCCGGCCAATATCGCCAAGATGACCGCCGGGCATCCGCTCGATGATGATGACCGCTACCCGTGGCTCGAATCCATCGGTCAGTGGCTTGCCGAACACCGCGACGGCGGGGTGATGAGCTGTTCGGCACTCAAGCGCATCTATCGCGACCAACTCCGGCAGCATTGCGCCGACGTCAGGTTCCTGCATCTCAGCGGGACCGAGGATGTCGTCGCCCGCCGGCAGGCAAGTCGGCCGGGCCACTTCATGCCCGCGAGCCTGGTGCACTCGCAATTCGAGACCCTCGAACCTCTCGATCCCGACGAACACGGATTCAGCATCGACGTCGACCAGAGCATCGATTCGATCATCGACACCTACGTAGCCCGCGCCGAAGGAGCATGACGCCGATGAACCTGAACGCCACTCTGTTGGCCGAAGCCCCGAAGTTAGTGACACCGGTCGCTCCCGGCTGGCAGCTCATCCTCGCCTTCGTCGCGGGTATCGCGGTGATCGTCGTCCTCATCACACTGCTCCATCTGCATCCGTTCCTCGCGTTGATCTTTGGCGCACTGACGGTCGGAATCGTCGCCGGGGAAAACCTGGAGAAGGTGCTGAAATCGTTCACCGACGGTTTCGGTAGCACCGCTGCGAGCGTCGGCATCCTGATCGCGCTGGGCGCGATGTTCGCCAAGCTCCTCGCCGATTCCGGTGGTGCGGACGAGATCGTCGATACGATCGTCGGGCATGCCTCACCACGGGCCTTGCCGTGGGCGATGGCTCTGGTCGGCGCCATCATCGGTCTGCCGATGTTCTTCGAGATCGGCCTGGTTCTGTTGATGCCGGTCATCTACCTGGTGTCGCGACGCTCCCAGCTCTCACTGATCACGGTCGGAATCCCCGCGCTGGCAGGGCTTTCCGCGATGCACGGTTTCGTACCGCCGCACCCGGGACCGCTTACCGCGATCAGCTTGCTGCATGCCGACCTGGGGCTGACGCTGGCTCTTGGTGTCGCGGTGGCGATTCCGACGATCATCGTGGCCGGCCCGTTGTTCGGGAAGCTGGCCGGACGTTGGGTCGTCGTGGAGGCGCCCGACACGTTCGGTTCCGGCTCAGCCGCGCTCGGACCCGAGGGTGAAGTGGTTCCTGACCAGAACCGCGGTGCCCGCCGGCCCTCCTTCGGAGTGACGTTGTTCAGCGTTCTGCTACCCGTCGTGCTGATGCTGGGCAAGGCGCTTGTCGACATTTTCATCGACGACGAGAACCAATGGTTCCGAATCACTTTCGACGTCCTCGGCACCCCGCTGGTGGCCCTGCTGATCGCGGTCATCGTCGGGATCTTCACCCTCGGACGCGGCGCAGGCATGTCGCGGTCCGCAGTGATGAAATGTGTGGAGTCGGGCCTGCCCCCGGTGGCCGGCATCATCCTGATCGTCGCCGCGGGCGGCGGCTTCAAGCAGGTCCTTGTCGACAGTGGCATCGGAACGCTGTTGGCCGACTGGGCCAAGAGCGCCAACATCTCCGTAATCCTGCTGGCCTGGGTGCTCGCCGTGCTGATCCGGCTGGCGACCGGCTCCGCGACGGTGGCCACCATCACCGCCTCGGCACTGGTGCTCCAGCTGGTGGAGGGCCTCAGCACCGGCCAGGTATCACTGGTCGTCCTTGCCGTCGGAGCCGGCTCGCTGTTCTTTTCCCACGTCAACGACGCCGGATTCTGGTTGGTCAACCAGTACTTCCGGATCACGGTGGGTCAGACCATCAAGACCTGGTCCCTGATGGAGACGGTCTTGTCGGTGACGGGTCTGGGCGTCGTGATGCTGCTCAGTCTGATGATCTGAGCGGGGCGCTCAGCCCTGGACGACCTGGGTGCCACCGGCCAGTTCGTCGTGCTTTCCCTGTTTGGTCGGGCTGCCGTTGATCGTCACACCGATGATGATGTCGGCGACCAGGCCGAGCGCCCAGCCCACCCACGGGATGATCGACAGCAGCATGAAGGCATTGCGGATCGCCGACTGCTTGGCAGTCGGCTTCGGGGTGCCACCGGGTCCGCGGACCGAGAGCCCCAGAAGCTTCTTAGCCGGTGTCCAACCCTGCGAGACCTCGAAGCCAACGAAGTAGGCGAAGGGCAGCAGGCCGGATAGGACGCCCGCCACAATGCCGTAGCTGTCGCTGGCATAGAACGCAAACGAGAGTGCGAACACGACGACACCGGTGATGATCCCGTCAATCAGCCGGGCGCCGAGTCGAATCCACACGCCGGCGGGTTGCTGGCCGGTAACGGCCGGCGGCGGGTAGCCACCTGGACCGGGCTGACCGTAGGGGAGTGGCGGGGATACCCGGGCTGACCGTAGGGGGGTGGCGGGGGATACCCGGGCGGACCGTAGGGGGGTGGCGGGGGATACCCGGGCGGACCGTAGGGGGGTGGCGGGGGATAACCACCGGGCTGGCCGGGCGGGGGCGCGGGATAGCCGGGCGGAGGCGCGGAATAGCCGGGCGGGGGCGGTGGATAGCTGCCGGGCTGACCCGTCGGAGGCGGCGGGGGATACCCGCCGGGTTGGCCGTAAGCGTTTGGGTCGTAATTACCCGTGGTCATTGATCGCTCCTCCCGCTACCGACAGTCCGGCCCAATGTACCTTGGTGGCCGAACGCGGCAGCGGCTTCACCGCCGCGCGATCCGAATGCTCAGCGCCTGGCCAACTTCTTCGCCTGCTTCGTGGCTTGTTTGTTGGCCTTCTGGGCGCGAGAACGCGTGGTGTCGATCAGTTCGCCGCCCTGATCCCTGGCCACCTCAGCGAATTCGGCCCCGCGCTTGCGGGCCATTTCGGCGAATTCGGCGCTGCGCTCACTGGCGACGTCGGCCAGTTCGGCCCCGCGCTCGCGGGCGATCTCGGCGAACTCAGCGCCACGCTTGCGGGCGGTTTCCAACAGCGGGGCACTGCGCTCACCAGCGGCCACTGCCAGTTCGCGACCGCGTTCGGCGCCAACCTGCAGACCATGGCCGACCTTGGGGCCCACCTTGTCCAGTAGCTCACTGTCCAGCAGGCCATGACTCGATCCCGGCAATCCGGCCGAGACGGCTTCGCTCACCTTGCGTGCCGCGCGGCGGCCACGCCAGCCCAGTGATGGTTTGCCGGCGGTATCGGCCGAGGCGATGATCAGCCCGCCGAGCAGACTGAGATCGGTCAAAAACGCTCGGCGCTTCTCGGCTTTGAGTTGCTGGTCGGACTCGTCCCAGAACATGTGCGCACCGAGATTGGCCGGAATCACGCAGACCGCCAACGCCGCTGAGGCCAGCCGGGGCAGTCGTCCGGACGCCAGGAGCAGCCCGCCGCCGATCTGGACGGCCGCCGTGATCCGTGCCAGTGTCTCCGGGTCGCTGGGGACACCGGAGCCGACCGGCTCCGGCAGCTTCTGTAACCCTTCGAGAGCCGGCCGGGCGGCTTCAGCTGCCGGCTTCGGGCTTCTCAGCGCTTCGAATCCTTGGCCGATGAACACCGCCGCCAACATAGGCCGGGCAACTCTGCGAATCAACATGAGGCCATAGTTCCCTACTGGCCACGGGGTCAAACCCGTTACGTCACGGGTTCGGTGTCAGGTCAGCAGCAGGCGGGCGGACGCTTCCAGCCTGCTGGCGATCTCGGTGTAGGAGGCGTATCCCATGCCGGCCCGCACCAGCGCGCCGGCATAGAGCTGTTCGAGCGATTCGACAACGTTCGAATCGCATTGCGCGCCAAGGGCGGAAATCAATCGCTGATGGATTTCGCGACCGATGCGGAAGCGCAGGTGCTCGACATCGGGATCCTTGCCGAGTAGCGCGGTTGTCACCGCGCCAGCGAGTTCCGGCTCATCGGCGACCAACAGCGCGATGTGCCGCAGCACACCCACCACGCGCTCGATGGGGTCCGGGGAGTCGTCGGGTGGCACTGGTGTCGAGGCCAGCCGACGCCAGAACACCTCGGCGACCAGATGCTCTTTGGACGAGAAATATGTGTAGGCGGTTGCCGCGCCGACACCGGCCTCGGCGGCCACCATCCGGATCGTCAGGCCGGCGAATCCTTCTCGGCTCAGCACATCGACAGCGGCGCGACCCAACCGGTCGACGGTGGCGGCCTGTTTCGCTGACAATCGACGGCGCGTCGATTCCCGAGCTACCGGATCAGACACATGTCCGGACGCTACTACAACTCACCAGCACCGACAAGGTGCGCGCTGGCCATGCACCATCGCGACGGGTTAGGTTCGGAATATGAGCCGCACCGACACTACCCGCGCAGCGCAAACTTCTCGTCTTTTCGAATTGGCTGAGCAGGTTGTGGGCTTTATGCCCGCTGACGAGGGGCGTGCGCTCCACGACGCGGGCCTGCGCTACCTGGACGCCGGGGTCGCCGTCGAAATCGGTACATACTGCGGCAAGTCCACCGTCATGCTGGGCGCCGCCGCGGCGGCGACCGACAGTGTGCTCTACACCGTCGACCACCATCACGGATCCGAAGAGCACCAGGCGGGCTGGGAATTCCACGACACGACCATGGTCGACCCGGTCAGCGGCCGGTTCGACACACTGCCCACCTTCCGCCGCACCTTGGACGCCGCCGGCCTGGACGACACGATCGTCGCGGTGGTCGGCAAATCGCCGGTCGTGGCTCGCGGCTGGCAGACCCCGCTGCAGTTGTTGTTCATCGATGGCGGGCATAGCGAGACCGCCGCACAGCAGGACCTCGCGGGCTGGGCCAAATGGGTTGCCGCCGGCGGCGCTCTGGTCATCCATGACGTCTTCCCGGATCCCCGCGACGGAGGCCGGCCGCCCTACAACATCTATTGCCGCGCCTTGGAATCCGGTCATTTCACCGAGGTTGCCAGCCTGGGTTCGCTGCGGGTGCTGGAGCGCACTGCCGGATCGGCAGGCGTGGATCCGCTCAGCGCCTGACGCATTCACAGTCGTAGTCGCCTTCCAGGCCGCGCGGCAGACCGGCGGCACGGAAGATGTCGCTGCCTCCGGTGGTCGCGGACAACGCGTCGGCGGCAAGGATCACCGCCGCCGCGGTCCAGGTGGTCCGCTCGACGGGCCAGCGCTTGCCGTCGGCGAATACCAGCCCGGTCCAGTAGGAGCCGTCCTGCTCGCGCAGGTGCTGCATCGCGGCGAACTGATTGACCGCCCTCCGCCGGTCGCCCATCGCGTCCAATGCCATGACGAATTCGCATGTTTCGGCCCCGGTCACCCACGGCCGATCGTCGACGCAGCGGATGCCCAGCCCGTCGACCACGAAATCGTCCCAGCGCTGGGCGATTCGGGCGGTTGCGGCCGAGCCGCGCAACGCACCACCCAGAATCGGGTAGTACCAGTCCATCGAGTGGTGTGGCTTCTCGGTGAAGGCGTCGGGGTGTTCGGCGATCGCGTGGCCGAGCCGGCCCAGCGCAACTTCCCATTCGGGCTGCGGATCATCGAGGCGCTCGGCCAGCGCCACCGCACAACGAAGACTGTGATAGATACTGGCGCAGCCGGTCAGAAGCGCCTCCGGAAGAACGCCGGACGGCCCTTGTGCCCAATAGATTTCACCCGTGCCGGCCTGCAGGCCGAGGACGAAGTCGATACCGCCGCGAACCGTGGGCCACATGTGCTCGGCGAACCCCGCATCGCCGGTCACCAGGAAGTGATGCCACACCCCGGCGGCGATGTAGGCGCAGAAGTTGCTGTCGCTATTGGCATCTTCGATCACGCCGCGGCGGTACTGGATGGGCCAGGAGCCATCGGCACGCTGCTCGCGGCGGCACCATTCGTAGGCCGCGCGGGCGGGTTCATGCAGACCCGCTGCGGTCAGGGCCATGGCGCATTCGACGTGATCCCACACATCGGTGTGCCCAGTCTCCGACCACGGGATTTCGCCCGAGGATTCCTGCACGGCCGCAATGGACTCCGCCGTCTGGCGGCATTGCTGCGGCGTGAGGATGCGGGCGACGCCCGGCACACCCTCGAGATCAGACCGGCGAGTCATTCGAGATCGGCTTTTCGAAGTAGAGGGCGACACTCTTGCCAACCAGCGGATTGAGTGCGGCTTCGGTCACTCTGGTCAGAGCGGGGCGAGACATCATGTCCCACACCAGCAGCTGGTGGTAGGCCTTGACTGCCGGGTGATCCGGCTTCTCCACACCGACAGCGCATTTCAGCCACCAGAACGGGGAGTGCAGCGCGTGGGCGTGATGTGAGTGGGTGAAGGTGAGCCCGCCGCGAACCAGTTTGGCCTGCAACTGGTCGGCCTTGTAGATCCGGATATGGCCGCCCTCGTTGGCGTGGTATTCGTCCGACAGCAGCCAGCAGATCCGTTCCGGCAGCCACCGCGGCACGGTCACCGCCAGCGTGCCGCCGGGCTTGAGGACCCGGATCAATTCGGCGATCGCGGCATCGTCTTGCGGGATGTGCTCGAGAATTTCCGAGGCGATCACGCAGTCGAACTCGCCATCCGGGTAGGGCAGTGCGAGCGCGTCGCCGACCACGACCTGCGCCTTGGCTGACGCGGGCGCCTCGCCGGCCTCGCCCATCGCCTGCAGGAGGGTGTCGACATCGGCCAGCCCGGCGGCGTCCATATCGAAGGCGATGACGTCGGCGCCGCGGCGGTACGCCTCGAAGCTGTGACGGCCACGGCGCTCGAATCGAAGTCGAACACCGATCCACCGCCGTCGCCGAACGCGCAGTGCGGCCACAGTCACCTCATCCGGACAGGCCGCTTGGCTGATGGTGCACGATATCGGCCGATACCCGGTCGTCGGCCGATGTGGCTGATACCCAGTTCGGCGATGAGCTTCTCGGTCGGTCCGTTCGGCTCCAGCTTGGCCACCAGCTGCAACTCCAGGTCGTGCTCGGTACGCAGCTTGGCCACGGCGTGCAGCAGGTGCCCGATTCCCTTGAGAGGGCGATCCGCGCTCGAAATCGCGATGATGCGGCCGGGGGCGCGTGGTTGGTCGGAGGGCTTGAACAGATCGGTGTCCACGCCGAGTGGCACGACACGAAGCTGCTCTGGGCTCACGCCGAAATCGTCGGCGATATCGGTGGCCGACGACGAGGACACCGTCAACAGGTCCGGAATATTCTTGGCGACGCGCTTCTGCATCTGCGCAAATCCATACCATCTGTGCACCAACGGCTTTCGCCACCATTTGGCGGCGGCCAGATCGAGCACGCGGTCGCGAGTGATCGGGTGGTGCACGGTGGCCACGACGGGAAGGCCCATCTCGGCGATCCGCAGCAGGCCGGTGCCCAGGCACTGGTTGTCGTGCACGATGTCGAACTCGTCGAGGCGTGCGGCCAGCAACCGGGCTGCCCGCAGACTGAAGGTGCGAGGTTCAGGGAAGCCCGAGGTCCACATGGTGGCCAGCTCGAGCGCGTCGATCCGGTCGCGGATCTCGCTTGGCCGCGGCACCCGAAACGGGTCGGGTTCGCGGTAGAGGTCGAGGCTGGGGACCTCGGTCAGTCGAACCCGCGGATCGAGGATCTCCGGGTAGGGCTGGCCGGAGAAAACCTCGACGTCATGGCCCAGTTCCACCAACCCGCGACTCAGGTGCCGGACGTAGACGCCCTGCCCGCCACAGTGGGTCTTGCTGCGGTAGGACAGCAACGCAATCCGCATCTTCACACTCCTGCAACGTCCATGACCGATACGGCCGAGTCACTCGCGGGGCACGCATATGTCATCGTTTGACTCACATATCTCATCGTGAGTAAGGCCGGACACGATCAGCGAGCTGTCTGGACATGTGTCTGGACTATAATTCGCTTAGCTACATACTGCAACGTAAGTGCCCGACGCCCACCCTATGCCAGGACCGTTTCCTGGTGTTGTCCGCTCCCGGTGGGGAGCGGTTTCCAGCGGCGTCTGCCCTTGCCGCCACCCGGCCCCCGGTGTCACTGCGGCGCTCGGGTGCGGTGTCGATGAGGCTTTGCTGATCGATTGCGGTGCAACACTTTCCGAAGGCGCCGGGAGCGCAGAAGATGTGGTGATCCGCCACCACTTCGGCCATGTCCGTAGCTCGTTCGGCTTCGGTACGGCCGTCCAATATTGCTTCACAAGCTGACTCACCAGCCGGTAGAGAGCACCCGGTCGAGCATATCGGCGAAGTAATCGGCCGATTCGGCCGTGATGCACATCGGCGGCTTGACCTTCAGCACGTTCTGCCGGTCGCCGGTGGGCTGGACGATGACGCCCAGCTCACGCAGCCGCTCGCAGATCGCCGCGGTCTCCTCGACGGCGGGTTCCAGAGTCGCCCGATCACGGACCAGCTCGACGCCCATGTACAAGCCACTGCCGTGCACGGTGCCGATCAGCTCGTGGCGAGTCGCCAGCTCTTCGATGCGGGTCTTGAGGTGCTCGCCGACGGTCAGGGCGTTGTGCTGGAGCCCCTCGGACTCCACCACGTCGAGCACCGTCAGCCCGACCACGCAGGAGACCGGGCTGCCACCGGCCGAGGAGAAGAAGTACCCCTGGGTGCGGTACTTCTCGGCGATCTCTCGGGTGGTGATCACCGCACCGAGCGGCTGGCCGTTACCCATCGCTTTGGCGACGGTGACGACGTCGGGCACCACGTCCTGCTGCTGGAAGCTCCAGAACGACCGGCCGGTGCGGCCGTAGCCGACCTGCACCTCATCGGCGATAGCGAGCCCGCCGGCGGCGCGCACCGCCGCATAGACGGCCTGCAGATAGCCGTCGGGCAGGGCCATCCCGCCGGCATTGCCGTAGAACGGTTCACAGATAAAAGCGGCGGGTGGTTTTCCTTGTGCGGCAAGGCCTTCGATGACTGCGACGGCCTCGGGGGCGTAGCGCGCCGCATCCGCTCCGCGATGCTCGCCGCGGTAGGAGTTGGGCGAGGGCACCGTGTGCACCCAGCCCGGCCGGGTGGCCAGTGCGTTGGGATTGTCGGCCACCGATGTCGAGATGGCGTCGGTGGCGTACGTCCAGCCGTGGTACGCCTCGGCCACCGCCACCACGTCGTGGCGCCCGGTCGTGGCCATCGCCAGGCGCAGCGCCAGGTCTACGGCCTCGGAGCCGGAGTTGACCAGGAACACCGTGTCCAGCGGCTCGGGCAGGGTGGCGGCCAGACGCTCTGACAGCTCGACGACGGCGCCGTAGTTGAACCGGGAATTGGTGTTGAGCCGCCGCCACTGCCGGGCGACGGCATCGGCGAGCACCGGATGGCCGTGGCCGAGGATCGCGACGTTGTTGACCATGTCGAGGTAGCTGCGGGCGTCGTTGGACAGCATGTGCTCGCGCCAGCCGCGCTCGATGCGCGGTGGGTTGAGGTAGTAGTGCTCCTGGACGCTGGCGAAGGAGTCCGTCCGGCGGCGCCACAGCGCCTCGCCGTCGCCGTCCGACGGAGTCACTGGCGCCAGGCCGAGGAGCACACCGGGGTCGTCGACCAGGCTCAGCCAGCCCGCGGCATATTCAGCCCGGACGAAGTCGGGGACCGCCAGCTCTGGCTGCCTACGGCTCTGCAACCAGACATGGCCCTCGATGGTGCCCAGCGCGGTGCCTGCGCTGACACTCTGGCCCGGCTGCAACTGGCCGCTGACCTGCAGCGCACCGCGCAGCTCGAGTGAACCGGCGGTGCCGGTCAGGGTCAGCGAGTCAGCGGATACGGCATCCAGCGCTCCGCTCCACGGAGCCGTGATCGGCAGCGGTGAACCCGGCCAGAGATCCACACCGGTCCCGACGGTGGCCGCGGACTGCGGACTCAAGGGGACCGACCGAGTCAGCCGCGGCTGACCAAAGGTGGTCACTACCGCCGCGGCGCCATCGGCGAGTGCCTCGGCAACCAGGTCTTCTTCGCAGCCGGCGGTCAGCCACCGGCCGCAGTCCATCGCGTCGGATTCGGCGGATAGATCCAGGCGGGTCACCGAGCCAGGTTCCAGCCCGCCGATCAGTAAGCCTTCGACTGCCAGCGGATCTTTGGCGTGCCCCGCACCCAGCGCGGCGCGAATCTGGGCGGTCATCACCTCGCTGGGCACCTCGACAGCGCGTTCGAAGATCCGCCACTCCCACTCGACGGCGCTGGTCGCGTAGTCATTATCGGCATCGATCGTGGCCTGGTGGATACCGCTGACCACCAGCACGGCGGCGCGTAGAACGACCAGCGGCCACAGCGCGTCGATTTCGGCCGGGGCAAGCGGGCGCACGGCGTGGAACGCGGCGATCGCGCCCACGGTGGCCGCGGGTTCACCACCCGCGTGGCGCAACAGCGACGACACCGCGATCGCCAGTTCACCGACGGTCCAGGACCGGGTGAGATCGCCCAGGTCGATGATCCCGTCAGGGAAGCTGCCGCTATCCGGTGAACCGCATACCACGTTGTCATCGGTGAGGTCGCCGTGGATAACCTGGACTGGCAGGTCGTCGCTGAGGTCGGCGACCAGCTGCCAGGCCGCGGCGGCGGCTGCCTCGACGGTCTCCCGGCGTGCTGTATCGGTGATGTGGGGCGCCAGCACTTCGACCGTGCGCTGGGCATGGCGCAAGTCCCACTGCAGGACGCGATCGACGCCCGGGTGGTCGAAGCCGGCCAGAGCCCGGACCGTGCGCCCGGCCAGCGCGCCCAGCGCCGCCGATCGGGCGGGCGTGAGGTACCGCTCGCCGGTCATGGTGCCGCCGTCGAGATGAGCGATGATCCGGGGGTGCAGCACCGTGCCGTCGTCGCGCCGTAGCTCGGCGATCGCAGCGACGCCGGCCAGGTTGACATTCGTGGCGGTGCGGACATCGGGTTCGATCTGCCGGATATGAGCCGCCGCGGCGTCCTGAGCCTCGAGCTCAATGCGGGAAAACGCCGGGTTGGCGATCTTGAGCACCCCGATCGGATCGCCGTCGGGCGTGTTCAGCAGAAAGTTGGCGTCCTGCTGGCTGCCCAGCGGGGTGACGTGCGCGTCGAGCCCGAACTCGGTCTTGGCGATATCGCGAGCCTGTGCCGGAGTGACCGCCGGCACCGGAAGCTCCTCGGCTTGGAAGAAGTCGAACAGTGTCATGGCCAACTCACTGTACTGCCGGGCCCGAGCCGGTAGTCCGGCAACGGATCTGCCGATACGGTGGGCAGATGCGGGCGCTGATCATCGTCGACGTGCAGAACGACTTCTGCGAAGGGGGATCGCTGGCCGTCGCCGGGGCCGGCGCAGTGGTCCGCGCGATCAACGCGCTGCTGGCCGGGGACCACGGCTACGACCACGTCGTGGCGACCAAGGACTATCACGTGAACCCCGGAGCCCATTTCGCCGACCAACCCGACTTCGTCGACACGTGGCCGCGGCACTGTGTGGCCGGAACCACCGGTGCCGACTTCCATCCGGAACTCGACACCGGGCCCATCGAGGCGGTGTTCCACAAGGGGGCCCACACCGCCGCGTACAGCGGCTTCGAAGGGACCGCCGACCATACGCCGTTGACCGATTGGTTGCGCGCCCGTGGCGTCGATGACGTTGATATCGCCGGCATCGCCACCGACTACTGCGTGCGCCAGACCGCGGCCGACGCCGCACGGAACGGATTCAAAACCCGTGTCCTGGTGGATCTTACGGCCGGGGTCGCCCCCGCAACGACGTCAGAGGCGCTCGACGAGATGCGCGATCGCGGAGTCGAATTGGTTCACAGCGCGTGATGGCAGAACTACGCACCACTCTGCTCGACCTCGTCGATCGCTCCCCGCTGATGGCGGCTGAGCACGACCGTGCCGGCTGGGTGGGGCTGTTCGCCGCCGACGGTCAGGTCGAGGATCCGGTGGGTTCCCGGCCCCATGCCGGGCTGGAGAGCATTGGGCGGTTCTACGACACGTTCATCGCGCCGCGCCAAATTGTCTTCCATCATGAGGCCGATCTCGTCTCGGAGACAACGGTTATCCGCGACGTCGTCCTCGAAGTCGGGATGGGACCGTCGGTGACGATGCGCATTCCGGCGCTGTTGCGTTATGACCTGTGTGAGGTGAGGACGCAATGGCGGATTTCGCGTCTGCGGGCCTATTGGGAACTGCCGGCGATGGTCGCGCAGTTCGCCGGCAACGGGTTGGCGGCCGGTCCGCAGGCGCTGGATTTGAGTCGCGCACTGATCCGCAATCAGGGGCTGCGTGGGTCGCTGGGCTTCGCCTCGGGTTTTCGCGGCGCCCGATTCCGCGGCAAGCGCACCGTGCGCGCCTTCCTTGACGCGGTTTCAGCCGGCGACCAATTGCGAGCCTGGCGCTCACTGGGTCCCGGTGCATTGATCACCCGAGGCGAACGAAACCCGGTGAAGTTCAGCACATTCAGCGACGAAGTGGCAGGAACGTCCTGGACCAAGCTGATCGCCGCCGGCTCGTCGGTGACCGCCTCGCTGCGTGGTCCGCGGCCCGCAGTGCTGATCGCCGAACTGGGGGCTGGCGGCGGCGCGATCACCCGGCTGCAGTACTTCGCCGAATAGACGCACATAGACGGCCGCACCGCCCAGCACGATTCCTTTTGCGGTGTAGCCCGCGATATCCATGCCATCCTCGATGGGATGTCCCTGCCGGGTACGCAGCGCGGCGGCCTGGCGGATCGCCTATTCGACGAAGCGGGTGTGCTTGGAGGCCGAGGCCTCCCAGCCGACGATCGTGCCGGCGTGAGCATCGACGACGAACGTGACGTAGACGAACACCCCGGTCACCAACTTCACGTAGGTGAAGTCGGCAACGAGCAACACGTTGGCGCACTGACGCCGAACTGGCGGTCCACCAGATCCGGCGGGCGTACCGCGTCCGGATCGGCGATCGTGGTGCGGACCTTCTTGCACCGGCGAACACCTTGCCAGCCGTTTCGGCGCATCAGCCGCTCCACCGTGGACTTGGCTACCGGGATGCCCTCGCGCTGCAGGTGTGCCCACATCGTCAACGACCCGTAGAGCGACTCGGGCTTCTTTCTGCCGTCTTCGTCGGGTTCGTAGTAGCCGGCCAGGATCTCGGTGATCGTGGCGTCCCACAGGGCCCGTTTCGACGGCGCCCGCGTCACCCACGCGTAGAACGTTCGCGGGGCGATCGGCACCCCGCGCTCGCAGAGCACGCGGCAGATCGGAGCGACCCCGAAACGGTCCCTATGGGCGGCGATGAACTCGCAGACCTTAGCGGTCAGCGGCGGTCGCGCGGGTCGCTCTCCCGCACGAAGAAAGACGTTGCCACCTTGAGGATTTCGATGGTCTGCTCAAGCTCGGCGTTGCGGCGTTGCGGCGTTGCGGCGTTGCGGCGTTTCAAGGCCCGGATCTCCGCGGCGGGGCAGCTGCCCCACATCTACGTCAGAGGTTTGCGCAAGGTTTCCCAGTCGTGCTCGGTCTCGAGTTGGGCGATCAGGCGTTTGGTGCGCTCCTTGAGCAGCATTGTCATCGCGATACCGACACCGATCGCGACGAGCAGGGCGATCCAGGAGAACCGAGACAGCCATTTCTCGGCGGCCAGCCCGAGGTAGTAGACCACCGCGGTGGTGCCGCCGGCCCAGCACAGCGCGCCGGCTGCGTTGGCGGCCAGGAACTGCGGGTAACGCATGTGCAGCGCACCGGCCAGCGGGCCGGCCAGGATGCGCAGCAGCGCGATGAAACGTCCGAAGAAGACCGCCCACACACCCCACCGGGAGAACAGCTGTTTAGCCAGCGCCACATGGCCCGTGCCGAAGTGTTTCGGAAAGCGTTTGGCGAGCCGCTCGAACAGTCCCATCCCGAACTTGCGGCCGATCGTGTAGCCGATCGTGTCGCCGATGATGGCCCCCATGGTGGCTGAAGCTCCCACCCAGACGGGGTCGATGTCGAGGGTGTGCCGCGAGGCCAGTAGTGCCGCACTCACCAGCGCGATCTCGCCCGGCAGCGGGATACCGAGGCTTTCGATGCCGATGATCAGCCCGACGGCCAGGTAGACCGCCAGCGGCGGGATGGATTCCAGAATCGAGTCGACCGTCACCCGCCAAGGATGCCGTATGAACCGGTGCCACCGGCGCGAACCAGCGGCTTCGCGTGTCGGACTCAGGTGTCGCGCTTGCGCCGGTACAGCGTTCCGAGAGCTAATAGGATCAGGCTGGCCACCAGGATCGCCGTGGCGAGCACGTTGATCTGAGGTGGCACAGCGGCTTTCACCGCCGCGTTCACATATAGGGGATAGGTCACCGTCGAGCCGCTGACGAAATAGGTGATGATGAAATCGTCCAGCGACAGCGCGAACGACAACATCGCCGCAGCGACGATGCCCGGCACGATCAGCGGCAGGGTCACCTTGAAGAATGTCCGAGTGGGGCCGGAGCCCAGGTCCAGGGAGGCATCTTCGAGTGTCCAGTCGAAGCCGCGGATCCGTGCGCGCACGGTCATGGCGATGAAGCTGATTTCGAAGGCCACATGAGCGATCAGGATCGTGCCGTAACCGGTGGCCCAGCCCAGGTCGAGGAACAAGGTGAGCAGCGAGGCGCCCATGACGACCTCGGGTGAGGTCAGGGGCAGCACCAGGAAGGTATCGACCGCCTTGCTGCCGCGAAAGCGTTGGCGGACAAGGGCAATCGCGACAAGGGTGCCGAGCACGACAGCGATCAGCGTCGAGACCGCGGCGACGTTCAGGCTCAACTTCAACGCCTCGGTCAGGGCCGGGTACTTGAACGGGTCGGCCCAGTTGTCCAGCGTGAAGCCCTGCCACGTGTAGTTGAACTTGCCGGCCGGCTTGTTGAACGAGAAGACGATGATCACCAGGATCGGCAGGAACAGATAGAGCAGTACCAACCCGGCGATCACGCGTAGGGCGATGTCGCCGAGCTTGAAGGTGCCCCGAATGTTGCGGCCCGGCTTGGCCAGTCTGCCGTGGTCGATGGTCTGCGCGATGGCGGCCCCGGCCTCGGTCGTCATACGAGGTCCTCCGTGCCGAGCGCCTTCGTGTACAGCAGCACACCGACGAGGATCAGTGCCATCAGCACGAAGCTCAGCGCAGCGGCGACCGGGTAGTCCTTGACGACCAGGAACTGCTTCTGAATGACGTTGCCGATCATCCGAGTCTGCGTGCTCCCGAGGTAGTCGGCATTGATGAAGTCGCCCACAGACGGGATGAACACCAGCATGCTGCCGGCGAGCACGCCGGGCATCGCCAACGGCATGATCACCTTGCCGAACATCCTGCGGTTGGTGGCGTAGAGATCGCGGGAGGCCTCCAGCAGGCGTGCGTCGATCTTCTCCAGGCTGACGTACAGCGGCAGGATCATGAAGATGATCCAGTTGTACGTCAGGCCGCCGATCACCGCCCAACTGGTCGACAGCAGGCGTCCATCGGACGGCAGCAGCCCGATCGTGCCCAGGGTGTGGACCACCCAGCCGTCGTCAGCCAAGATCGTCTTCCACGCCAATGTGCGAATCAGGAACGTGACGAAAAACGGCAGGATCACCAGGCCCAGCAGCAGGTTCTTGAATCGTCCTGCCTTGAAAGCGAGCACGTACGCCAGGGGGAAAGCCAGTAGCGCGCACAACACAGTGGCGGTCAACGCATAGCCGAACGAACGCAGGATCTGCTCGCGGTACCCGGTCAGCGCCGCACCGTAATTGCCGAAGTTCCAGGCGAAGGTCAGCTTCGGCAGATAGATAGACCCGCCCATTTCCGATAGCGATGTCCGGAACAGCGACACGAACGGCACGACGTAGAAGACGCCGAGGTACGCGAGCGCGGGCAGGATCATCAGGTAGGGAGCGAGTTTGCTCCGCTGCCGGTTACTACTGGCTACTCCCGCCATCGCGTCAGCCGCCGGTGACTTCGGCGTATGCCTTGTTGAACTCCGCGGTCTGCTCGTCGGTCAGCGCAGCCCAGGCCTTCAGGTTGTCCAGGGTGGCCTTCGGCGGGTTGATCAGCGGGTTTGCAGCCAACTTCGGATCGATCTTGTTGAGCTCGTCGGTCATATCCGACAACACCGGCACGTACTGCGTGTGCGCGATGAGCTTGGCGTAGTTGGGCCGGTCGTAGACGTAGTTGATCCACGCCTCGGCAGCCTTCTGGTTCTGGGTGGTGTAGGGGATCACCATGGTGTCGACGAAGGTGGTGCCACCGGTGGTGGGCACCACGAACTTCAGATCCGGGTTGTCCTTCTGCAGCTGCACCACGTCGCCCGAATATGCTTGGGCGATAACGACATTCCCGGAGGCGAGGTCGTCGGCGTAGTCGTTGCCGGTGAACCGGCGGATCTGTCCGGCGTCTTTCTGCTGCTTGATCAGCCCGACTGCCTTGTTGACGGCGTCGCTGGTCGGATCCTCTACCGAGCCGCCCTGCGAGAGCATGATCATCCCTAGGCCGTCCTGGGTGTCGGCAAGCAGGCTGATCTTGCCCTTGAAGGCCGGATCCCACAGGTCGTCGATCTTGGTGATGTCACGGCCGGTGGCTGCCCGGTTGTAGGCCAGGCCCACCATTCCGGACATGTAGGGCGCGCTGAACTTGCGCCCCGGGTCGGCCTTGGCGTTGAGCAGATCGGGCCGCATGTTTTTCTTGTTGGTCCAACGGCTTTCGCTGATCCCGTTCAGCCATCCCAGCCCGTTGAGCCGAGCCGCCAGGAACTGGGTGGGCACCACCAGGTCGGCACCGATGTCCTGCTTACGCGACAACGGCTCCTTGTTCTTGGCGAACCACTCCTCGTTGTCGTTGAAGTCTTCTTTGTAGTCCACTGTCAGGCCGGTCGCGGTCTGGAATGCCGCCACGAAACCGTCGGCCATGTACAGCGGCCAGTTGGAGATGCGCAGTTTCCCGGTGGCGGGGGAGCCGTCGTCGGACGGGGTGGCGGGTCCGCTGGAACTGCTCGAAGTGTTCGACGACTTGCCACACGCGGCGAGGAACGACGGTCCCAGGACCAGCGCGGCCGCGGCAGCGGCACCGCCACCGATGAAGCGGCGTCGGGAGGACAGCGAAGCGATGATCCGAGGGTCGATCTCTGTGGCCATGTGCCGTAGTGCCTTTCGGTGGTGGAAGGTTCGGGGGACGAAGCGGGAGCCGGACTACGCGAATGGACTAGGAGTCGTCGAGCATCTCCTCGAGATCCTCGGTGGTCGGGATGTCGGCGGCAGGCAGGACCAGCGACGCCTCCGGGGCCCAGCACACGAACACGTCGTCACCGGGACGCAGCAAGGGCAGATCCTGCTCGGGTCCGATATGAGCCAGGATCGGGGAGTCGTCAGCAGCGGCCAGCGAGAGCCGCAGCACCGGTCCCTGGAACGTCAGGTCGACTACCTTCGCGGCGACGCTCGCCACATCTCCGGTGGGTTGTTCCATCGACACCCGCACCCGCTCGGGGCGCACCATCAACGTGGCCTGGCCGCCGGGCTCGATCGTGGTGTCGCCGGGCCGGGCCTTGAGCGTTGTGCCCAGCACCTCCACCTCGACGTAATCGCGGTTGGTGCGGCCGGTCTGTCGGCCGTGCCAGAGGTTGGCCTGGCCGATGAAGCCGGCCACGAACACCGTTGCGGGCCGATCGTAGATCTCGGTCGGGCTGCCGATCTGCTCGACGTTGCCCTGGTTCATCACCGCGATCCGGTCGCTCATCGTGAGCGCTTCTTCCTGATCGTGGGTCACGTAGACGAACGTGATGCCGACCTCACGCTGGATGCGCTTGAGCTCGAACTGCATGACGTGGCGCAGCTTGAGATCCAGCGCGCCGAGCGGTTCGTCGAGCAGCAGGGCGCTGGGGTAGTTGACCAGCGCGCGCGCCAGCGCGACGCGCTGCTGTTGGCCACCGGAGAGCTGGGCGGGCTTGCGCTGCGCGAAGTCGGTGAGGCGGACGATCTCGAGCATCTCGTCGACGCTCTTCGTTACTGTCGCCTTGTCCTTCTTCTGGCTGCGCGGCCCGTATGCCACGTTGTCCCAGACCGTCATATGCGGGAACAGGGCGTAGTGCTGGAACACCGTGTTGACGTTGCGTTTGTGTGGTGGCACCCGCGAAACGTCAACACCCGCGAGGCGAATCGCGCCTTCGGTCGGCTGTTCGAAGCCGGCGATCATGCGCAGAGTCGTGGTCTTCCCGCAGCCGGACGGGCCGAGCATCGAGAAGAATTCACCGGCACCGATCGAGAAGTCGGCGTCGTTGACGGCGACGTAGTCCTCGAAGCGTTTGACGACGTGGTCGATCTCAATGACCGGCGCGCCGGTGGTGCGCTTGGATCCGGTTTGCCCGGTGGTCTGCTGGGTGGCGGTGGCGCCGGTCTCGGTCAGGGCCCGTCTCCTTAAGTCCCGCGGACCGACCGGCACTGCGACCTGACGGCCCCGCCCCTAAACGATTGCGGATTTGCGTGCTCTTCGCAACCGATTCCGCAACGAAATATGAATTCTTCGATGGAATCGCTCGTCACGACCACGGTTGGCGCACGGCTTTCGATCCGACGGCACCACCTGACGGGGTGTCGACGGTCGGATCGTATCGCCGTTCAGGCCGTCGTGAGGCCCCGTGCGATAACCAACCTCTGGATTTGGTTGGTGCCTTCGAAGATTTGGGTGATCTTGGCTTCCCGCATGTAGCGCTCGACGCGGTAGTCGCGGGTATAGCCGACACCGCCGAGCACCTGCACGGCATCGGTCGTCACCTTCATCGCGGCGTCAGTGGCTACCAGCTTGGCGATGCTGGCCTGCTGCGAGTAGGGCCGGTCGGCATCGCGGCGCCGCGCGGCATCCAGATAGGTGGCCCGCGCGCTGGCCACCGCGGCGGCCATGTCGGCGAGCAGGAACCCTAGTCCCTGATGGTCGATGATCTTGCGGCCGAATGTCGTTCGGTCGTTCGCGTAGGCGCAGGCCTCATCGAGGGCGGCCTGTGCGATCCCGACGGCCACGGCCGCGATGCCCAACCGGCCCGAATCCAGCGCGCTGAACGCGATCTGCAGGCCTTGCCCCTCGGTGCCGATCCGGCGCTCGGCGTCGATCGCGGCGTTGTCGTAGAACGCCGATGTCGTCGGGACCGCGGCCAGCCCCATCTTCTCCTCGGGCTTGCCGAAACTCAGCCCAGGCTGGTCGGCCGGCACCAGGAAGCAGGAGATCCCTCGGGAGCCCTCGCCGGTGCGCGCGAACAGCTTGTAGAAGTGGGCGCGTCCGCCGTGGGTGATCCAGGCCTTCGAGCCGTTGATGACGTACCCGGTGTCGGTCCGCATGGCTGTGCACTGCAGGGCCGCGGCATCCGAACCCGCCTGCGGTTCGGACAGGCTGTAGGCCCCGATCTGCTCGCCTGAGAGCATGCCGGGCAGCCAACGTTCTTTCTGCTCGTCGGTGCCGAACGCGAGCAGCGGATTGCACGACAAGCTGTGCACACTGACCGCTACCGCCACTGCGGCCCAGCGGGCGGCGATCTCCTCGAGAACCTGGAGGTAGACCTCGAAGGGTTGGCCGCTGCCACCCCATTTCTCCGGCTGCGGCAGGCTCAGCAGCCCGGCGGCGCCGAGCTGGCCGAACACACCGTCCGGATACGTCTCCGTGCGTTCGTGCTCATCGACGAGCGGGGTCAGCACCTTGTCCGCGATATCGCGGGTCAGCGCGATCAGATCCGCGGCGTCCTGGTCGGGGAGGAGTCGGTCGACGGGCATGTGCGGAACCTCTCGATTGATACTACAAATAGTACTGAATTACATCTATCAGTACTATTTCACGCATGGCCACCCGCACCTCCCCGGCGTTCGGGACCCGGCGTCGCGGCGAGTTATTCGACGCCCTACTGGCCCTTTTTCTCGCCGAGGGCTTCGCACATCTGACCCTCGACGACATCGCCGCCCGGCTGCGCTGCTCGAAGGGAACGCTATACACACTGGCCGGCAGCAAAGAACAGCTGGTCCACGCCGTCACCGTGTATTTCTTTCGGCGGGCGACCGACGATGTGGAACACCGCGTCGCACAGGTACGGGGTGCCCGTGATCGGATCACCGCCTACCTCACCGCCGTCGGCACCGCTCTCGACGTCGCGTCCGATCAGTTCATGGCCGATCTCGACGCGTTCGCGCCGGGCCGGGCCGTCTACGAGCAGAACACCGCTATCGCAGGCCGCCGGGTTCGCGAATTGATCGTCGAAGGTGTTGTCGCCCAGGAATTTCGGGATGTGCATGCGGCGTTCGCCGCGGATCTGGCCGCGGCCATGATGGTGCGAATTCAGCAGGGGACTGTGCGGTCCGCCACCGGTCTGGACGACGCGGCGGCCTACCGCGAACTTGCCGCCATCCTGACTTCAGGCATCAACGCCTGACTGTCATGTGAGCCTGACTCACATGTGCGCGCCGCCGTCGATGCGGATCTCGGTGCCCGAGACGAAATAGGCGTCCGGGCTGCCCAGCATCGCGACCACGTTCGCGACCGCATCCGGCTTCGCGAACATCTCACCCTTGGGCAGCGGCAGCAGCGGCGCGACCCGGCCGAACAAGCCGTAGTCGACATCGGCGGGCAGGCCGGGGCCGACGCTCTGTTTTGACTCGCCGGAGCCGTCGGTCATCCCCGACGAGATCGAGCCGGGCTGCACCGAGTTGAACCGGATACCGTCCTTGGCGAACTCGGCCGCCAGCGCGTGCGTCATCGCTTGGACCCCGCCCTTCGATGCGGCGTACGCGGACATATAGGGGTGGGCGAAGCCGGCCGATGTCGAGCTGAAGTTCACCACTGCCGGCGCGTTTCCGGCGCGCAGAGCGGGAATTGACTCCCGTGTCACCAGGAATGTGCCGACGAGATTCACCCGCAGCACCTGCTCGAATGAGGCGAGTGTGGTGTCGAGGAAGTGATCCGACCGCAGAATGCCCGCGACATTCACCAGGGTGTCGAGGCCACCGAGGGCGGAAATCGCTTCACCGACACCGGCTTTCACCGACTCCTCTGCGCCGACGTCAATAACGACGGTGGTCAGCCGGTCGGCGGCGTCGCCGGCCTTGGCTGTGGTGTCCTTCAGGCCGGACTCGCTGATGTCGGCGGCAACCACTCGGCCACCCTCGCCGAGAATGCGCAGTACACAGGCCTGGCCTATACCAGATCCGCCGCCGGTGATCAGCACACGACGATCGGTGTAACGCTGCAAAATCGCCATGCGGGTCAGCTCCTGCGTCGGATCGGAGATAGCGGCCTCGATCATGGTGGGCCGCACTCGCCGGCACATGACGGTGATCCCGCTGACCGGGAGTCAGTACCGGTGACCGGCCAATGGTGCGATCCACTCATCGGTCGTGAGCGTCGTGCCCGGAATCCCAGCTGTCCCAATCGAGTCGACGCTGGCGAGGGGAAGGACGAGACACATCAGCTCAATTCGTCTCGAAGTCGCGCGGAGAAACACCGACACCACCGGTCACAGGTATCGATTGCCGAGATTCGCTACCGTGCGGGCGGTAAGTGCTCTAATCTTCGTTGGCGTCGTTGGAACACGTTCCAGTTTTGTACTGGTTGGTGCCAGGACGCTGGGGCTGTGACGACTGCGACGACGTTGGAGGTTGTGAAGACACCCATGGCGAATCGCGCAGCGGAACGTTGGTCACCGGGTATTTCGTTGAAGAGTGCTGCGGGTCCGATGCAGGCTATTGGCGGGTTGTTCGCGATGTCGGCGGATGCGGTGCGGTTTGTGTTTCGGAAGCCGTTTCAGTGGCGGGAGTTTTTGGAGCAGTCGTGGTTTGTGGCGCGGGTGTCGTTGGCGCCGACGTTGTTGGTGGCGATTCCGTTCACGGTGTTGGTGAGTTTCACGCTCAATATTCTGTTGCGGGAGTTGGGGGCTGCGGATCTGTCGGGGGCTGGTGCGGCGTTTGGCGCGGTGACGCAGGTCGGTCCGTTGGTGACGGTGTTGATTGTGGCTGGTGCTGGTGCCACGGCGATGTGTGCGGATTTGGGGTCGCGCACGATCCGTGAGGAGATCGACGCGATGGAGGTGCTGGGGATTAACCCGGTGCAGCGGTTGGTGACTCCCCGGGTGTTGGCGTCGGGTTTGGTGGCGCTGTTGCTGAATAGTTTGGTGGTGATCATCGGGATTTTGGGTGGTTACGTGTTCTCGGTGTTTGTTCAGGATGTGAATCCGGGTGCGTTCGCTGCGGGGATCACGTTGTTGACCGGGGTGCCGGAGGTGATCATCTCGTGTGTGAAGGCGGCGTTGTTTGGGTTGATCGCGGGTTTGGTGGCGTGTTATCGGGGGTTGACGATCTCTGGTGGTGGCGCCAAGGCGGTGGGGAACGCGGTCAATGAGACGGTGGTGTACGCGTTCATGGCGTTGTTCGTGGTGAACGTGGTCGTGACCGCTATTGGTATCCGGATGAGCGCGAGGTAGGACCGGTGGCGTCGCTACAGGGTGTGTATCCGCGGATCGCGCGGCAGGTCAGGCGTCCGTTGGGGACGTTTAGTCGTATTGGTGATCACACGATTTTTTATGGGCGTGCGATCGCTGGCACTCCGCACGCGACGGTGCATTTCCGGAAAGAGATCATCCGGTTGATCGCGGAGATCTCGATGGGTGCGGGCACGTTGGCGATGATCGGCGGCACCGTGGTGATCGTCGGGTTCTTGACGTTGGCTGCCGGTGGGACGCTGGCGGTGCAGGGTTATAGCTCATTGGGCAATATCGGTATCGAAGCGTTGACGGGCTTTTTGGCCGCGTTCATTAATGTGCGGATCAGTGCGCCGGTGGTGGCTGGGATCGGGTTGGCTGCGACTTTCGGTGCGGGTGTGACTGCGCAGTTGGGTGCGATGCGGATCAATGAGGAGATCGACGCGCTGGAGTCGATGGGTATTCCGCCGGTCGAATACCTTGTCAGTACTCGGATTGTGGCCGGGATGGTCGCGATCACCCCGCTGTACTCGATCGCGGTGATCTTGAGCTTTGTGGCCAGCCAGTTCACCACGGTGGTGTTGTTCGGCCAGTCCGGGGGTTTGTATGACCATTACTTCACCACGTTTTTGAATCCGATCGATCTGCTGTGGAGTTTCTTGCAGGCGGTGTTGATGGCCATCACGATCTTGTTGATCCACACCTACTTCGGCTACTTCGCCACCGGTGGACCCTCCGGTGTCGGGGTAGCAGTCGGTAACGCCGTGCGGACCTCCCTGATCGTGGTCGTCTCGGTCACCCTGTTGGTCTCCCTGGCCATCTACGGATCCAACGGCAACTTCAACCTGTCCGGATAGCCGAGGAGCCCGATGAAATCAGGTATCGCGCGCCCGCTCGCCGGATTGGCGACCGTGGTGGTCCTCGTGGCGATTGTCGCGTTGGCCGTTGGGCTGTTCCAGGACAGCTTCACCAAAACCGTTCCGGTGACTGTGATCTCGCAGCGGGCCGGTCTGGTGATGTACCCCGACGCCAAGGTCAAGCTCAACGGTGCCCCGGTCGGTAAGGTCGCCTCCATCGAACTGCTGCCCGACGGACGTGCCGCGCTACATCTGGCGCTGAACCCGGACCGGGTCAACGACATTCCGGCCAACGTGAGCGCCGACATCACCTCCTCCACGGTGTTCGGCTCCAAGTTCGTCGAGTTGAACCCGCCCCAGGACGCTTCGCCGAAGAACATCCAGGCCGGGCAGGTGATCGACGGAAAGCATGTCACCGTCGAGATCAACACTGTCTTCCAGCAGCTGGTTTCGGTGCTCTCGCAGATCGAACCCACCAAGCTCAATCAGACGCTCGGCGCGATCGCGAAGTCCTTGGACGGTCGCGGTGACAAGTTCGGTCAGACCCTGGTGGACCTCGACTCCGCGCTTGCCAAGCTCAACCCGAGTCTCGACACGCTCAACCATGAATTAGCGATCGCGCCAAAGGTGTTGGATGCCTACGGCGACGCATCCGATGATCTGGTGTCGACCGTCAAGAACGCGGTGAACATCAGCGACACCATCGTCGACCAGAACCAGAACCTGGACACCCTGTTGGTCAGCGCCATCGGCCTGGCCGATGTCGGCACCGAGGTGCTCAGCGTAAACAAGGACCCGCTGGCCACTGTTGTGCATCTGCTGGTGCCCACCACCGACCTGCTCAGCGAATACAGCCCAGCTCTGAATTGCGGTATCGGCGGTCTCGTTCCGCTGGCCACCGGCCCCGGCTTGCCGCTGCCAGGCGCGGTGCTGTTGCAGTCGTTCTTCCTCGGCCGTGAGCGCTACCGGTATCCGGCCAACCTGCCCAAGGTCGCCGCCACCGGTGGCCCGCAGTGCACCGACTTGCCGAAGGTGCCGTTCGAGACCAGCCCGCCGTTCGTGGTCTCCGACATCGGCGCCAACCCCGCCCAGTACGGCAACCAGGGCATCCTGCTGAACTCCGACGGACTCAAGCAGGCGCTGTTCGGTCCGTTGGATGGTCCGCCGCGCAACTCCGCACAGATCGGACAACCGGGATGACCGCGCTGTGGAAGACGCTCGTCAAGGTCGGCGTATTCGGCGTCGTGATGACCTTGCTGACCGTGGCGTTGTTTGCGATCTTCGGCCAATACCGGACGGGTTCGGATAACTCCTACTCGGCCGTCTTCGCTGACGCGTCGAGCCTGAAGTCCGGCGATTCGGTGCGGGTGGCCGGTGTTCGCGTCGGCACCGTCAAGGACGTTGCGCTGCAACCCGACAACAAGGTGATCGTCGATTTCGACGCTGACCGCAAGATGGTGCTGACCTCGGGAACCAAGGCGACCGTACGCTACCTCAACCTGGTCGGCGATCGGTACCTGGAGCTGGTCGACAGCCCGGGATCGGCGAAGATTCAGCCGCCGGGCAGCCAGATTCCGTTGGACCGCACCGAGCCGGCTCTGGATCTCGACCTGCTTCTCGGTGGGCTCAAACCCGTTGTGCAGGGCCTCAACCCGCAGGACGTCAACGCGCTGACCAACTCGCTGATCCAGATCCTTCAGGGTCAGGACGGCAACATCGAGTCGCTGTTCTCCAAGACGACTTCATTCACCACCGCGCTGGCCGACAACAGGCAGAACGTGCAGCAGGTGATCGACAACCTCAACACCGTGATCGCCACCATCAGCAAGGATGGCGACAAGTTCTCCGGGGCCGTCGACAAGCTCGAGAAGCTCGTGACGGGGCTCGCTGCTGACAAGGACCCCATCGGCCAGTCGATTACTGCGCTGGACAACGGCACGGCGTCGCTGACGGACCTGCTCACCCAGGCGCGCGCACCCCTGAACGGCTCCATCGACCAGCTCGGCCGGCTGGCGCCGCTGCTGGACCAAGACAAGGAATTGCTCGACATCTCGATCAAGAAGGCACCGGCCAACTACCGCAAGGTGGTACGGCTCGGGTCCTACGGCAGTTGGATCAACCAGTACCTATGCGGACTGTCGCTACGTGTCAGTGACCTGCAGGGCCGAACGGCCTACTTCCCCTGGGTCATCCAACACACTGGAAGGTGCGCGGAGCCCTAATGCTCAAATATCGTGGGTCCTCGCTGATCAAGGCAGGCTTTATCGGCCTGGCGTTGATCCTGCTCGTCATCATCATCGGGTTGCAGCCCGAGCGGCTGGTGTCGCTTGCCACCGCGATCCGGCATCAGGCGGTCTTCACCGAAGCCGGTGGCCTGCAGCCGGGTAACGACGTCAAGGTGTCCGGTGTCAAGGTCGGCACCGTCTCGGATGTGTCCTTGCAGCACGGCAAGGCGCTGGTGACCTTCATGGTCAAGGGCTCCGTGCGGCTGGGTGAAGACACCAGTGCCCATATCCGCACCGGAACACTGCTGGGACAACGGATTCTGACCCTCGAGCCCAGCGGTAAGGGGACGCTTCGGACGGCCGATGTCATTCCGGTGACGCGCACCGGGTCGCCGTATTCGCTGACCGAGTCATTGTCGGACTTCGCCGCCAACACCGCCGACACTGACACCGCCGCGGTCAACCAGTCACTGGAGACGTTGAGCGACACCCTGGATCGCATCACCCCGCAGCTGGGTCCGACGTTCGACGGGATCAGCAATTTGTCGCGGATGATCAACGAGCGCAACGACTCACTGACCAACCTGCTCAAGAGCGCGGCCAACGTCACCGGGATCCTCTCGCAGCGCAGCGCGCAGGTGAACACCCTGCTGCTCAATGCCAACGACCTGATCGGTGTCCTGCAGCAGCGGCGTTACGCCATCTCGAACCTCTTGGCCAGCACCTCGGCGCTGTCGAAAACACTGAGCGGGATCGTGGCCGATAACGAGAAAGAACTGGCGCCGGCGTTGGAGAAGCTCAACTCGGTGACTGCGATGTTGGAGAAGAACAATGACAACATCACCGCGGCCATGAAGGGTCTGGCCAAGTTCCAGCTGACCCAGGCCGAGGCGGTGAACAACGGCTTCTACTACAACGCATTCGTCGCGAACCTCAGCCCGGCACAGCTACTTCAGCCCTTCTTCGACTACGCGCTGGGCTTCCGGCGTGGTACCGACGCAGGGCAGCCGGCCGACAACGCCGGACCGCGTGCGGAAATCCCGTTCCCGTACAACGGAATACCGCAACCTAATGAGCGATGGGGGCAGCCATGAAGTCACGCAGCCGGCTGACGGTCGCCGTGGCCGTGGTACTGGCGTTGGTGGTCGTCGGTGCCGTCGGATGGTTCGTCCGGTACGCATTTTTTAAGCCCAACACCATCACCGCGTACTTCACCAGCGCCACCGCGATCTACCCAGGTGACGAGGTTCGGGTGGCTGGGGTGAAGGTCGGCAAGATCGAGTCGATCGACGCTCAGGGGACCAAGGCCAAACTCGTGCTGGCCGTCGATCGAGATGTGCCCATCCCGGCCAATGCCGAGGCCGTGATCGTCGCGCAGAACCTGGTGGGTGCCCGCTACGTTCAGCTGACGCCGCCCTATGAAGACAAGGGTCCCACCATGCACGACGGTGCGGTGATCGGCTTGGACCGCACCGCGATCCCGGTGGAATGGGATGAAATTAAGACTCAGTTGACTCGCCTGGCAACCGATCTCGGGCCCTCCACGCCCGGGGAGACCACGCCGGTCGGGCGCTTCATCGACACCGCGGCCACCGCCCTGGACGGTAACGGCGAGAAGCTGCGCGACACCATCGCGCAACTGTCCGCGGTGAGCAAGACCTTGGCCAACGGCAGCGGCAACATCGTCGACACGATCAAGAACCTGCAGGTTTTCGTGACGGCGTTGCGCGACAGCAACACCCAGATCGTGCAGTTTCAAGACCGCCTCGCATCACTGACCAGTGTGGTCGACGGCAGCCGGTCCGATATCGATGGAGCGCTGACCAACCTGTCCAGCGCCGTTGTCGACGTTCAGCGATTCATCGCCGGTAGTCGTAACCAGACCGCCGAGCAGTTTCAGCGCCTGTCCAGCGTGACCAAGAACCTCGCCGACAACAAACTGGTCGTGGAGAATCTCCTGCACGTGGCACCCAACGCAATCGGGAACGCGTACAACATCTATAACCCCGACTCAATGAGCGCACTGGGTGGGTTCGCGCTGGCGAACTTCTCCAACCCGATGCAGGTGGTGTGCTCGGCGATCGGCGCCGTGCAGAACGCGACCGCTGACGCGACCGGCAAGCTGTGCGCCCAGTACCTCGGGCCGGCCCTGCGGCTGCTCAACTTCAACTACCTGCCGTTCCCGTTCAACGCGTACCTGGGCAAATCGACCAGTCCGGACAAGCTGATCTACAGCTCGCCGGGGCTGGCGCCTGGTGGCGCCGGCGGGACTCCGCCCGGCTACGAGGTTCCACCTGCGGTGTCGGCATACACCGGCCACAACGGCGACGTGCCGGGACCCGCCGGGTGGGGTGGACCGCCGAATACGCACCAGGGTTCCTACGCCCCCAACGGATTACCCGCTGATCCGTCACCTGCGCTGTTCCCCGGTGCGCCGATCCCGCCGGGCGTGCCGGTCGGGCCGGCGGCTCCGGCGCCATCGAACCTGGAGGGCATCCTGCTTCCGGCCGAATCGGCACCTCCGGCGCCGGCTGAAGGGAATCCGCCATCATGATCCGTCGAGGTTCGGTGCAGCGTTTGGTGGTGACCGCGTCGTGTGTGGCGGTGACTGTGACCGGCTGCAGTTTCGGTGGTCTGAACTCACTGCCGCTACCCGGCGCGGTTGGACACGGTAAGGGCTCGAGCACCTATCACGTCGAAATCGCCAATGTGGGTCAGCTGGAATCGAACTCACCAGTCCTGGTCAGTGATGTTGTGGTCGGCAGTGTCGGCGAGATGACGGTGACCGACTGGCATGCCGACGTCGAGATCTCGGTGGAACCCGGTGTGGTGATTCCTGCCAACGCGGTGGCCTCGGTGGGGCAGACCAGCCTGCTGGGTTCGATGCACCTGGCCCTGAACCCGCCGCTGGGTCAGGCACCCAACGGAGTTCTGCAGCCCGGCGCCACCCTTGGCCTCAACCGCTCCTCGACCTATCCGTCGACCGAACAGACCCTCTCGGCGCTGTCGGTGGTCGTCAACGGTGGAGGACTGGGCCAGATCGGCGACATCATCCACGAGTTCAGCGCTGCCCTGGGCGGCCGGACGGACCAGATCCGCGACTTGCTCACCCGGCTCAACGATTTCGTCGGACTGCTGGCCGCCCAGCGCGACAGCATCAACGAGGCGGTGAACTCACTGAACCGGCTCGCCGGCACGTTCGCCGGGCAGCAGCAAGTCCTCACCGACGCGCTCAATCGGATCCCGCCCGCGCTCGACGTCTTGGTGAAGGAACGGCCCCGCATCACGACGGCGCTGGAGAAGTTCCGCGATTTCTCCAATTTGGCCACCGGCTTGGTCAATGACACCAAGACCGACCTGGTGCGCAATCTGCAAAACCTTGAGCCGACGCTGAAAGCCTTGGCGGACGTGGGGCCGAAGCTGGACACCGCGCTGGCCTACCTGCCGACATTCCCTTACACGCAGCAGGTGATCGACCGCGCGATTCGTGGTGACTACCTCAACCAATTCATCATCTTCGACTTCACCGTGCCGCGGCTGAAGAAGACCCTGATGCTCGGTACGCGCTGGGGTGACGAGAACGCCAAACTTGTTCCGGCGCCTGGAGATCCGTGGTACGCGACGTATACCTACGATCCGCTTCACGCCCCGTTCAGCCCGGCGCCGCCGCCCACACAGGTTGCCGATATAGACACCGGTATGCCACCCGAGCCCGGCCAACAGGCGTCTCTCACCGGCGCCACACAACCCGCACCCGTCCCGGCCACAGGTCCGCTGCCGGGTCCCGACGCTGGTCCGCTAGCCGGCCCGGCGACTGGCCCACTGCCCGGCCCGGCGACTGGCCCACTGCCCGGTCCGGCCCCGCAAACAGTGCCACAGGACGGGGGTAACTGATGCTGACTCGGTTTGTCCGAAACCAGCTGATCATCTTCACGATCGCGTCGGTGGTCGGTATCGGCGTCATGGTGGTGGCCTACCTGCAGGTGGGAACCTTGCTCGGTATCGGCAAGATGAACGTCACGCTCCAGCTGCCGAGAACCGGTGGGCTCTACCAGTTCTCGAACGTCACCTACCGCGGTGTTCAGCTGGGCAAGGTCACCGAGGTCCGGCCTACCCGCACCGGTGCTGAGGCCACGTTGTCGCTGGACACCAGCCCGAAGGTGCCCGCCGATCTCGAGGCGCGGGTGCTTAGCGTGTCGGCGGTCGGTGAGCAGTACGTGGATCTGGTGCCGCGCACCGATTCTGGACCGTATTTGCACGACGGCTCGGTGATCTCGGTGAAGGACGCCAGAATTCCGCAGGCGGTCGGCCCTATGCTCGATCAAACCAACATGCTGCTCAAGAGCATCCCCACCGACCGCCTGACCGATTTGCTGAGCAACGCCTACCAGGGTTTGAACGGTACGGGCGATGACCTCACCACGCTCAACGACTCCGCGTCGAAGCTTGCCGCCGATTTCAGCGGTGCCGCGGATCAGGCCCGTACCCTCGTCGAAGACAGCCGGCCGTTGCTGGATGGTCAGGTGGCCTCCTCCGATGCGATCCGCACCTGGGCACGTAGCCTGGCCGGGATCACAGATCAGCTCAATATCAATGACCCGCAGTGGCGCGGCATCCTGGCCAATGGCCCCGGTGCAGTCGATGAGGCTTCGGAGCTGCTGCGCCAGGTCAAACCAACATTGCCGGTGCTGCTCGCCAACCTCACGACGCTGGGGCAGGTGGGCGTGACGTACAACAAGAGCCTGGAGCAGTTGCTTGTTCTGCTGCCGCCCTATATCGGTTCGATCCAGGCGGTCGGCTCGCCGTTGAACAACCCGACCGGTATGACGCTGGGTGACTTCACGCTGACCATCAGCGACCCGCCGCCATGTACCGTCGGGTTCCTGCCGCCGTCGCAGTGGCGCTCGCCGGAGGACACGTCGGACGCGGATACCCCCGACGGGCTGTACTGCAAGCTGCCGCAGGACTCGCCGACCGCCGTCCGCGGTGCGCGCAACTACCCGTGTATGGCTCAGCCCGGTAAGCGGGCGCCGACCGTCGAAATCTGCGACAGCGACAGGCCATTCGAGCCGCTGGCCATGCGGCAGCATGCGACCGGTCCCAACCCGATCGACCCGAACCTGATTGCCCAGGGCATCCCGCCCGACGATCGCGCGACGTTCCAGGACCACATCTTCGGCCCGCTGCAGGGCACGCCGATGCCAACGGGACCGGTCCCGGCGCCGCCGGCTGGTCAGACGGCACCGCCTGGTGGATTCCGCGGACCGGTGGGTGCCCCCGATATCGCACCGGCCGATACCGGCGGTGGCCCGGGAGTCGCGCCGAGCGCGTTTACGCCGGGACCGTCCGGTGGTGGTCCGTCGGTTGCGATCGCGACGTACGACCCGTCGACGGGTCAGTACGCGACGCCGAACGGCAACGTATTCCGGCAGACCGATCTGGCACGCACCGGCGGAGACCAGTCGTGGAAGGACATGTTCCCGACGACATGACCGCACGTGAGGGGAGAGGCCCAATGCGCACACCGCGAATGTTGATCAGCGTTGCGGCGCTGACCGCTGCGACAGTCGCTGGTGTCATGTACCCAGCGACCGCCTCGGCCAATGACAAGTGGGCGCTCAACGGCACGTTCGTCGCCACGTCCAACGGCGAGTGGGCCACCACCAACGATGTGTTCCACGACGAGCGCAGTGTGCGCAGCATGTGGACGATCACGTCGACGTGCAGCTATCCCACCGAGTGCATCGGCACCGTCAGCAGCGACGCGGGGTGGACGGCGCCGATTTTCCAGACCGGCGGAGACTGGCGGGTCAAGCGCACGATTCCGGATTGGATGCCCTGCCAGGACGGCACCAGCGCACCGGGGTTTCAGGTGTTCCGATTCCATAGGTCCAGCCCCGGCGGCGATCAGACCGACCCCACCTCCAACATGCTGGTCGGCCAGGACTCGACCACCGGTGAGTCCGGGGCCTGCGGGCACAGCCTGGCGCTGTTCATCAACATGCCGTTTAAGTTGGTCAAGCAGACCTGACGTCATCGACCATGTCGAGCGCGGCGAGATGGCTGAACAACATTGACGCCCCGATGGGGTTTCCACCACCCGGGTATGTCGTCCCGCTGACCGCTGCCATGGTGTTACCCGCTGCGTACAGGCCGGGAATCGGCCGACCGGATTCGTCGAGCACCCGGGCCCTGGTATCGGTGCGCAAGCCGCCCTTGGTGCCCAGATCGGACAGGCCGAACGCCGCGGCGTGAAAGGGTGCGGTGTCGATCGGCACCAGTGGGGATTCGCCACCGGAGAAGGCGCGGTCGTAGGCCTCGTCACCGCGCCCGAAGTCGGTGTCGGCGCCCGCGGCGACCATTGCGTTGTAGCGGGCGACCGTCTGCTCCAGTGTGTCGGCGGGCACCCCGATGACCTCGGCCAGCTCAGCCAAAGTAGCTGCGCTGCGCCATAAGCCGGCGGCGCGGTACTGCTCGGCATCCACCATCGAGACATTGGTGGCCTTGACCGGCGGGACGTCACCGTCGCGGTTGTCGTAGACCATCCAGAACGGCACATCGAGCCGGCCGGCCGCCATCTCGGCGATGATCTCCCGGCCAATCCGATCGTAGGCCGCGGACTCGTTGACGAACCGCTGGCCGGCCTGGTTCACGAAGATGCCGCCGGTGAACCACAGGGAGAATGCCGAACGTCCATCCGGGTGGGTCAGGCCAGGCGACCACCACGCCTGATCCATCAGATCGGTCGCAGCACCCGCCCGGATGCCGGCTTCCAGTGCCGCCCCGGTGCTACCCGGGCCGCCCATGCTGTCTCTGGTGTCACCCGGTACCCCGTAGATCCGCCGCAGCGCGGCGTTCTGCTCGAATCCACCTGCAGCCAAAAGGACTCCGCGCCTGGCGCCGATCCGTGCCGGGGCTCCGTCACGCTGCACGATGGCGCCCACCACCCGGCCGTCGTCGGTGATGAGGTCAGTCAGCGCGGTGTTGCGGTACAGCGCGGCATCGGGATAACCGGCCAGTGCGGCAAGAAATCGGCCGATCAGCGCCCGGCCACCGAACAGCTTGTCCGGCGCGGGTGTGCCAAGACGATCACGGTCGAGCGGCCCACGTACGAAAGCGGCGTAGGGGCCGAGCTTCTCGCCGCGGATCGGTGCCGCCACGATGTGGCGCATCCCGTCACCGCGCGAGTCGGGTGCCTTGCCGAAGTAGTCCGGCCAGGGCAGCACGCCGAACGTGAAGTGTTCGGGGTCGGCCTCCAGGTATTCGATCAGGCCCGGCCCGCGCCGAATATAGGTCTCCTGCAGTTCCACCGGGGTGCGGTCACCGATGACGGCGTGAAAGTAGCGGAACGCCTTCTCGATTGTGTCGTCGCTGCCCGCGCGTTGCAGCACCGGGTTGCACGGAAACCACATGCCCCCGCCACCGGAGTATGCCGTCGTCCCGCCGAAGAATTCCGTCGCCTCGACCAACGCCACTGACAGACCCTCGCGGGCGGCCGTATAGGCCCCGGCGATGCCGCCGCCGGAACCGGCCACGATGACGTCAACGGTCTCGTCGAATGAGCTGTCCTGCGCGGTCATCGGCCTCCTTTGGTGGGTGCACCTACTGTCGCCGGTGACCGGACGCGAAGCAACCACGACTCCCGGTGAGCGAGTGTCAGGCCGTGAAGCGCTCGCGCGTGGGCCGGGCGATCACGCGGGTGCTCACGGCGTCGCCGATGCTCGGGGCGAACGCCGGCCGTCACCGCACAGCCGGTCTTCGAGCGTCATCGCCTCGATCATGTACAGGCTTATGACGGGGAGGCCAGGAACGGCTGCGACGAGACGCCAACGGCATTCAAACAACTGCGGTGACATCAGCACCGGGAGCAGGCCGAAGATCCCGATCAGGACGGCGGCCTGGGCGGCGGCGTCCAGAGCGGCCTGGGTGTTCCTGATCCGTCGCGGTAGGCGGCGGCGACGAGGTCGGCAGTTTGAGCGAGCTGTCCAATCAGCGGGGTGGCGCAGTGTCCAGCACAGCTGTCTGCCGCGGGTGAATGAACACACCTTCGGCGCGGACGGTCACGCCGTCTTCGGTACTGAGGTGCCCGACCGCGTAGGTCTTCGCTCCCTCGACTCGATCTACGCGAGCTTCAGCCCGTAAGGGTCCGAGTCGCGTCCCCAGCTCGTAACGCAGCGTGAGCGTTCCGGTGACGGCGGGCCGGCCGGGCTTGTGCGCGGTCGCGCCGAGAACGTGGTCAAGAAGGAGCGCGCAGATTCCACCGTGCACATGGCCCGGTGGTCCTTCGTATGCCGCGCCCAGAACGACATCGGCCCAGACACTTCCGTCGGCTTCATGGTGGACGATGAGAGGCGGAGCCAGGGCATTGCGCAATCCGATGACGGCGTTGCCCCACGCCCGAGGCCGCCCGTCGCTGCCCGCTTCAATGCCGAAAGACCCTGGGATCAAGGCGTCGCTCAATTCGGTGGCCGCGGCGTCGATTTTCGCCTTCGCTGACACGATCGTGTCGGGATCGGATTGACTCCGGATGGTGACATCGACGAGCCGGCGAACGGACGAGGTCAGCGACGCGTACAGCGCCTCGGGGTGCATCCCCTCAGGATTCAGTCGGTACGGGTCGCTGTGCAATGCGGCGTCCCGACCAGCGGTTGGTAAGAGCGAAACCGTGTGACCTGGGTTGATACCCTATAAGCCGTGACGGAACCCGAACCTGCAACCATGCCGCCGCTGTCCGCGACCGGCTGGGCACTGCTCGGGATGCTCTCGTACGAGACGGAATTGTCGGGTTATGACATCCGCAAGTGGATCGACTGGAGCATGCGCTACTACTACGGCAGCCCGGCCTTCAGCCAGATCTATTCGGAGCTGAAGAAGCTGGAAAAGCTGGGTCTGCTCACCTCACGTCTGGACGGCGCCGGCGCACGCAACCGTCGCCTGTACAAGATCACCGATTTCGGTATGGACGTCGTCACGCGATGGGCGCGGGAGGCTCCACTCGAGCCCCCGTCGCTGAAGCACCCGGCGATCTTGCGGGTGACATTGGGCCACTTGAGCGATCCCGCCGCACTCAAGCAGATGCTGCAGGAGCACATCGCGTATGTCGACGACATGCAGCGCAGTGCTGCCAAGGAAGCCCGATGGGCCGCAGCGGATCCGTCGTGGGCCTATGCCAAGGTCGCACTGGACTGGGCGGAGCGCTACTACGCGTCCGAGCGCGAGCTCACCCTGAAAATGATCAAAGATCTCGACGAGGCAGAGGCCAAGTTTCCCAAAGTTGGTGAGGGCGCGAAGATCCCGTGGCCGGATCCGGCTTACTGGTATGAGATCGAACGCAAAGCCGATGCCGAAGACGCCGACTGACTATGGTCCGTTAGCCGCGTCGAGGGCAGCGAGGTACCCGTACACCAATCCTTGCGCGATTGTCGCGCCGGCCCCCGGATAGGTGTTTCCGAACGCGTTGGCCGCGGTATTGCCTATCGCGTACAACCCGTCGATGACGGACCCGTCCTCGCGGAGCACACGGGCGCGGTCATCGGCCCGCAGACCACCGCAGGTACCCAAGTCGCTCAGCACCATTTTGACGGCGTAGAACGGCCCTTTGACAAGCGCCCGCAGGTTCGCATTCGGGGTGACCGTGGGATCGCCGTAGTAGCGGTCGTATGCGCTTCGGCCCCGCTGGAAGTCGGGGTCCTCGCCGGCGAACGCGTTTTCGTTGAATCGGGCCACCGTTGCGCGGAAGCCGTCGAGGGGAACACCCATCTTGGTGGCGAGGGCACTGAAATCGTCTGCTCGGACGGCGATTCCAGCGTCATACCATTTTTGGGGGATCGGCATGCGGGGGAACAGTTCAGCGGCGAAGACGTAGCTGTTGCGGTACTGCTGGTCGAAGACGATCCACATGGTGTCCACCGGCGTCCCCGCAGCTTCGAGCTGGAGAACCCGCTGCCCGAAGCTCATGTAGTCAGACGATTCGTTGGCAAACCGCTGACCGTTGTGGTCAACGATGAACGAGCCGGGCAGCGACCGCTCAGCCAGCATCACCGCAGGGGCGGCACCGGGCAGCGGCGCGACAGCGGGAAACCACCACGATTGATCCATCAGTGCAATGTCGGCGCCGATGTCCTGACCGATCCGAATTGCGTCACCGGTGTTGGACTCGGCGCCGAGGCTGAGATTGCTGGGGAGGCTTTCCGATTGGAACTTCCACCGCATATCCATGCTGTGGTCGAAGCCGCCGGCGGCGAGCACGACGCCGCGTCGCGCGGTGATGGCGACGGACTTTCCGGCGTGCTCAACGATGGCGCCGGTGACGCGGGTTCCGTCGGTGACCAACTCCGTCAGGGCAGTTCGGAGCCAGATCGGGATGCCGGCGCGAATGGCGCCTGCGAAGAGACCGGCGGCCAACGCCTGGCCTCCGGCCGCGTAGCGACGGCCCAGGGCCAGGCCCCCGACGCCTTGCGCAAGCCGCTTGATGATCGTCGGTAACCCCTTGCGCGGCACCCGGCTCACGAGGTTCATCCAGCGGTAGTCCGCGCCGGTGGTCGGCATCGGAATGCTGGCCTCCATGATCCCCGGGCGCAGAGCGGGCAAGTACTGGCCGAGAATCGCCGTGTCCAGCGGACGGCACTCGCAGGTGCGTCCGGCGGCCGATCCACCCGACACCTCGGGGTGGTAGTCGGAGTACTCCTTGGCCCAGAACAGCTTCATCGGTGTGGTGCGACGGAGCATCTCGACGGTCGAGGGCAGACCGTTCAGATAGCCCGTGGAACGCTCCCGCGGAGCGGAGCCTGCGACCACGCCATCAAGGTAGGTCTGCGCCCGGGCCGCGGAATCAGAGCCACCGCATTCCTCGATCACCGAGCTTGACGGTAGCCAGAGAGCGCCGCCGGATCGGGCTGTTGATCCGCCGACGTGGGAGGACTTCTCGACGACAAGCACGGACAATCCGAGCTCGTGGGCGGCCAGCGCAGCCGAAAGTCCGGTTCCTGACCCAATGACCAGAAGGTCCACTTCGGCGTCAGCGATGGTCAGTCCGGTGGGGACGGTGTCGTGGCTGGTGGCGATCACAATTGCCGACGATAGGACCGCGCGGGAAGATTTCGGCTTCGACATCCCTTTGAGCGGAACGCTGCCCTTCTGCGGAGCCGTTCTGCGAAGTTCAATGGAGACCAGCCCGCGAATCCATCGATCGAAGGACGGACGCACTATGACGACGCATGTCGAGGCCGACGATATTCGCTTGATCGAGGCCGGCGCGGTGCCCACCCGATTTGCTCGCGGGTGGCATTGCCTGGGTTTGGTCCGTGATTTCGCCGACGGAAGGCCACACCAAATCAATGCCTTCGGCCAGAAGCTGGTGGTGTTTCGCAGCGAGGACGGCGCCATCAACGTGCTCGACGGGTACTGCCGGCACATGGGCGGCGACCTGTCGCAGGGGACGGTGAAGGGTAACGAGATCGCATGCCCGTTCCATGACTGGCGATGGGGCGGCGACGGCCGGTGCAAGTTGGTGCCGTACAGCAAGCGCACACCCCGGCTGGCGCGCACTGTATCATGGCCTACGGTGCAGCAGGACGGCATGTTGTTCGTCTGGAACGACCCCGAACGGAACGCGCCGTCAGACGACGTGACCATCCCACGTATCGCGGGTGCGACGAGTGACGAGTGGACCGACTGGCATTGGTATACCACGGTTGTGCACACGAACTGCCGCGAGATCATCGACAACGTCGTGGATATGGCGCACTTCTTCTACATCCACGGATCGCTTCCGACACAGTTCAAGAACATCTTCGAAGGCCATGTCGCGACGCAATATATGAACAGTGCCGGCCGTCCCGATATCGGGGAACCTGGCGAAAGTCAGATGTTGGGGACGACATCAGTGGCGTCGTACTACGGTCCGTCGTTCATGATCGATGATTTGACCTACCACTACACCGATGTGGACCACCGAACCGTTCTGATCAATTGTCACTATCCCATCGATGCCAATTCCTTTGTGCTGCAATATGGGATCATTGTGAAGAAGTCGGCTGAGCTACCTGATGACCTGGCCATGCAAACGGCAATAGGTCTCGGCGACTTCGTCAAGATGGGCTTCGAGCAGGACGTCGAGATCTGGCGCAACAAGGCCCGTATCGATAACCCGCTGTTGGTGGAAGAGGACGGGCCGGTGTATCAGTTGCGACGCTGGTACGAGCAGTTCTATGTCGACGTCGCCGATGTCACGCCAGACATGGTGGACCGCTTCGAATTCGATCTTGACACCACTCAACCGACCGCGGCATGGATGAAGGAAGTGGAAGCCAATATCGCGGCCAGGGCGTCGGCGTCCGGACCGGTGGGATAACGATGGTCGTCCGTCCGGACAATCGTCTCGCCGACGCGCCGATGGTTCCGGTGGACTGTCGGCGCTGTGGGGCCGGGGTTCAGGTGCGGAAAAGCAGCTGGAACCAGACCAGCGTGCAATGGACAGGAACCGCGCTGGATCGATGTGAAGAGCGTTGCACTGCAGCCCAATTAGCGGGCGACGGTGGTCACCATCTCTTTCTGTCCTGCCGCGCGCTCAGCGAATCGATCACCGACGCAGTGCGCACTGGCATTCTGTTGGTGGTCGACGGCTCAGCCTGAGCCTCATGGATTCGTCAATGGCGGCAGGGCCCCGACGATCATCTGCACGGCGGTCTGGCTCGGCTTGCCGGACATGTACCGACTGATCATCGATTACCAATACCCGGGCCCCCCTTAACCTCGACGAGTACGTTGCCCCCATCGTGGTCTCCTTGCCTTGCTCAAGCGAATTGAAAGGCGCTCACCGGTGCATCATCTGGGTAGCTCGTCGGGCCGCCGAGATCGTAGGCAGCGTTGAGCGCTCCGATGAACTGTGGGTCGTGCAGTGGCTCGCCGGGGACATCGAGGGTGATGCCCTTGCCTGTGAGATCGTCGACCATCATGCCGATCGCCCGTTCGATCGTAATGTCGTCGGAGCCGTCCATGTTCTTTCGTAACTCGTCGAAGTCCTCGAACACTTCGGCTGACCAGTGCACGAGGAACCGCAACTCATTCGTGTGGTGGCGCGCGATGACGTCGTCGCCGTTCCTCAGCAGCCATTGATCACGATCGGCGGGGTCGCCGGTGAACACGGTACCGAAGGCCAGACCGGTCGGAACCTGCTGGCCGAGTGGGCCATTGGCCTCACCGCGATGCACCATCATCTCGTTCTGCACGACAACGCCGCGATTGTTGATGGGTGGTAGGACGCGGGCGGGGGGCTTGAGCGGGCCGTCGGGCCAGTAGGTGAAACCCGACCCTTCATCGAGGGAGAACCAGGTGATGACCTGCGCCATCTTGATCAGGTAGTCGGTGAACAGCCCTGATTTACCCATCACACTGCACAACCAGGTCGGTGCGTTCTCGTGGCGAACCCCACGGAAGCTGGGGGAGTCCAGATGTCCGGGGTCGCGGTTGGCGCACGGCCCATTGATGTTGAACAGCATCATCTCTGGCTTGGCGTACGGGGCGTTCCAGTAGCGCTTTGCCTGCTCGATGAAGCCGGCGTTGTAGAAGCAGTCATGCAGCTCGGGGTAAAGGACCGTTCCGTAGTTGGCCAGATACCCGCGGAACGTCGGGGTCAAGAATAGGTCGAGCGACGGAGTGAAGCCCTCGGGAAACGCACCACTCATGGTGGCGATCAATTCATCGGCCGAGGCGAAGTGCTGAGCGATGATGAGCTTCCACGGCCCCTCAGCGTGCACGACATTGAGCAGTCGCTGTCGCTGATCGTCGGTATAGACATCGCTGATCTCGCGTGGCGGGGCGACGGGACGCAGGACATCGGACAGTTCGAGACGCCGCTCATCGGTCAGCATGGTGCTCTCCTTCGGTGGTGAGGGATTCGATTGTCGGCAGCGCCTGCTCGGATAGCGTGATCGGCGTCCGTTGATCGGGAGAATCGTTCAGAAGGTGGGCAAATTTTGCGCGCAGTAAAGCGCCAATCTCTGCGATGGCCAAGCGGCCGCGGGCCGTGCTGTCCGAGCGCATCAGAAAGCCGTGGTAGACACCGGGATAGCGCGTCAGGGTGGTCTGCACCCCCGCATCGGATAACCGGCGGGGATCGTGGGGCGACCCGGCCTCGCCATCGACCAACTCGTGCATGTACAGGATGTCGTCACGGCGCAGCATCGGCGCGTCCGGCATCGAGGTGATCGACGCCGCACCCAGATCCCTGTCCAGGCCGGGGTAAAGCAACACTTGCGCGCAGAGTGGGGGACTGTTGCGGTCCCTTGCCGCCAGGGCAACGGCCGCGGCCAGCGAACCGCCCGCACTGTCGCCGACGACGGCCAGCCGACCGACGTCCAGATCGAGGTCATCCCCGTGGCTGCTGACCCATTCGGTGGCCGCGTAGGCGTCCTCGAACTGCGCAGGCGGCGGAGCCTCGGGCGCCAACCGATATTCGACGGCGACAACCGCGGCACCGCTGGCGTGGGCCAGCTCCCGCGCCAACGGCTCGAACGAGTGGTTGGTGCCCATCACCAGCCCGCCGCCGTGTAGGTAAACGACTACCGGAGAGCGGGATTCGATGGTAGGTCGATAGATGCGCAATGGAATCGGTCCTGCTGGTCCCGGTACGCTCAGGTCCTCGATACCGACCATTGCCGGCATATCTGGCCGCTGCGCGGATTCGAGGCCAGCGCGCACCGCCGCCAATCCCCGGGTGCGCATCGGCGGCATGTCACCGAATGATGCGACGCGGTCGGCGGCGTCAGGATCTAGCCTGGGGAGGCGCATATCAGTCCTGGGTGGGATCGAACCGGCGTTGGCTACGCAGCCGGGGTGCCTCTTGACTGGTCAAAACGCGTGCCCGCTCCAGCATCGCCGATCCGACATACTCAGGTTGGGTGAGAAGGTAAAAGCGGCCTTCGGCGGCTTGCTCGAACACCGCTTGGGCGGCGGCCAGTGGGTCCATCGCCTCGGCCTTGATGTCGAGCATCGCGCTGCGCTGGGCCTCGGCAGCACTGGTGTCACCGGATTGCACCCCGCCTGCGGACTCAAAGATGTTGGATACCACCGCGCCGGGCAATACCGCCTGCACGTGCACGTGGTGATCGTGGCCGGCGGACTGCACTTCCAGGCGTAGGCATTCGGTGAGAGCGAGCACCGCGTGCTTGCTCATGATGTAGGGCGCCTGCAAAGGGACTACCGCGACCCCGCCGATTGAGGACAGATTCCACACCCAAGCGGGGGCGGTGGTGGCCATCATCTTCGGTAGAAACGCCCGAATGCCGTGGAATACGCCGCTGATATTGACATCCAGAACCCGCTGCCAATTGGCAACGGAAGTGTCCCAGAGGTAGCCGAACTGCTCGACACCGGCGTTATTGACCAACAGCTGCACGGCACCCACATCGCGGTACACGTTGTCGGCAAGGGCCGCCACGGCCTCGGCGTCACGCACATCGCAGACTATGTCGATCGCGGAACCGCCTGCGGCGGTGAGTTCGTCGCGGAGAGCCGCGACCGCTGGGCCGTCGATATCGACCAGTACCACCGTCATGCCCAGTCGGCTGGCGTGGCGAGCCAAGCCGGCACCGATTCCGGCGCCGGCACCGGTGATGACGGCGATGCCGCCGGCGAAGGTGTCGCGAGCGTTCACGCTGGCTGCGTGCTGGCGGCCGCGGCGTGCTGGGCGAACGGCACCGAATCCTCGGCGTCGAGCACAACGGTCATGAACGTGAAGACAAGTCCATCGGCCGAGCGTCGGAGGCCGGCATCGACAACACCGCTGGATACGGCAAACGGAATGTTGTTGGTGATTTGGTTGACGAGCAGGTAGAACCGGACCGTCGTCACATCACCATCGATCCCGGTCCGGAAGACGTTGGTCGCGTGATGCCGGCAGGGGTAGGGGTTTTCGTTGCGGTGCGCAGTCAGCCAGGTCAGAGTTTCTGCACCGCCGTGCAATTCGGCGGCCAGCAGATGTTCGAACGGGCAGCTACCGGAGTCCGAGCGGCTCAGGTACTCCATCTCGTCGCCGACGCGGGCAGCTATCTCGTCGAAGTGGCCCTGGTCGTAGTGAAACCAGAATCCGGCGATGAACTCCTGAACCTCGGACAGGGCGATCTCGTTGCGCATGGTCGGCAGTCAACCTGGATGAGGCACTCGTGACGCTACTGATGACCGATGAGTGGAACACTTGGCAAACCCTAGTCTCCCGCTGAGTAGACAACAGGATCGCCGGCGTTGTGCACCTCTTCGATACTCGGGTGTCATGAGCACTGGATCATCTGCCGCCATGGTGAGCACCGACGTCGAGAGCGCAACGCTGCGGCATCACCTGTTACAGGCCGATCCAGGCGTCCTGTTGGCTGTCCTGGCGCAGATGACCGGTGACGCCACGGTCCTTGACCGGTATGCGGGCAAGATTGACCACGTTCCCGATCCGCCCGAAAAGGCGGGTAGGACCGATCAGGCCACGGCCGAGGCCCTGGCGGACGAGATCGTGGTCGCGCTGCGCGAACCTCGGAGACCCGACGCACCCGCCGCCGATGACCGAGAGCTGTTCGCCCGGCTGTTGCCGGTGGCATTGGGCACAGTCGTCGACGACGAACACATCGATCTGCTCCTCGAGCAGGGCGGCTTTCGGCCCTCGCAACCCACGCTGCCTCGGACCACACCGATTCCGTCAACGACCACGATGGCGATCATCGGCGCTGGGATCGCCGGCATCGCGGTGGCGCTCGCCGCCGCCGAGGAGGGTGTGAAGTTCACCATCTTCGACCGCAACGCCGAAGTCGGCGGGACCTGGCTCACGACAACGTATCCCGGTATCGGTGTGGACACACCGTCGGCCTACTACTCACTGTCGCGGGAAGTGAATCCGGAGTGGTCGAGCTACTATCCGATCGGGGCGGAATACCAGGCATACCTGGTGGGCCTGGCCGACAAACACGACCTGCGGCAGCATATTCGCTTCGGCGCCGAAGTGGAAGCGCTGTGGTGGGACGAACAGTGCCAACAGTGGCAGATACATTCGCGCGCCGCCGACGGCACCCTGAGCTTCGGCTATGCCAGCGTCGTCGTCACGGCGGCCGGGTACCTGAATCGGCCGCGCTTTCCCGATGTGACGGGACGCGACACGTTCGGCGGTATCAGCGTCCACTCGGCGCGCTGGGATCACACCCTCGATCTCACCGGGAAACGGGTGGCGATCATCGGCGCAGGCTGCACCGCCGTGCAGATCGTCGACGCGTGCGTCGACGAGGTCGAACATCTCACTGTATTTCAACGCCAACCGCATTGGGTCGCGCCACGCAAGCGGCTCACTGACGAGGTTCCCGAGCACCGCCGCTACCTAGGAAGGGCGCTGCCCTTCTACGCGATGTGGCATCGACTGAAATCGTATTGGGGCACCGCCGACAACAACTACCCGATCATCCTGCAAGATCCCGAGTGGTCGCAGACCCACCTGTCGATCTCGCCGGCCAACGACGTGCTTCTAAAGATGTGCCAGGAGTACATCGACCGGACATTCGGTGCGGGAACTGCGTTGGCCCGCAAGGTCACCCCGGACTTCGCGCCCTATGGCAAGCGCATCATTCGCGATCCCGGGGGCTACTACTGCGCATTGACCCGTGATCATGTCGATGTCGAAGCCAGTGAGCCCGCGGAAGTGAACGCTGCCGGCATCGTCACCGCCGACGGACGCCAGATCGATCTCGACGTCATCATCTACGCCACCGGATACCATCTGGATTTCCTGTCTACCGTCGACATCCGCGGCCGCGATGGCAAGACCCTGACCGAGGAGTGGGGAATTAGTCCGCGTGCGTACCGGGGCGGGACCGTCCCGGGATTTCCGAACCTGTTCATCACCTCGGCGCCCAACTACAGCCCCGGCCATGGTGCGGGCGCCAACTTCTCGATGGAGGTGCTCGCCCACTACATCCTGGAGTGCCTGCAATTGATGGCGCTTCGCGGCGCGACCACAATCGAAGTCAGTCAGCGTGCCTACGAGGACTACGTCGCCAACCTCGACGAGGCGATGCAACGCACCGTGTGGTGCCACACCCCGAATGCCCACACGTACTACCGGTCCGAGTCCGGACGGGTCGTGGTGGCCACCCCGTATCGACTCGTTGACCTGTGGCAACAGCACCGCGCGCCCATCGAAGACGATTTCATCCTTCGATGAGCCAGATCTTGCTCGGCAGAACGGCATTGGTGACCGGCAGTAGCCGGGGGATCGGTCGGGCGATTGCGCAACGCCTGGCCGCCGAAGGCGCCACCGTCGCGGTGACCGCCCGCGCCGACACCCCCTCGCTATCGGTGCGTTCGGGGGTCAGCGAGGCGATACCGGGCACTATCGCGGAGACCGTCGCGCTTATCGAAGCCGCCGGCGGCACTGCGTTCGGACTGGCCGCTGATCTCGAAGACCCCACAGCGCGCGGTGGTTTGGTCGAGGCGGTGGTAGACCGGACAGGCCGTATTGACATTGTGGTCAACAATGCCGGCTTTGCCGACTACGGTGTCGTCGAAGACATGGCCTTGGAGACGTTTGACCGGACCGTCGAGCACTACTTGAAGACCCCCTTCATCTTGACGAAAGCCGCAGTGCCACATATGCGGCGACAGGGTGCGGGGTGGATCGTCAACATTGGCTCGGTCACCGGGGTTGCTCCGGTTCGGCCCTACCGGGACTACAACAAGATTGCCGGTGATGTGATCTACGCGTCGTGCAAGGCCGCTTTGCACCGCTTCACGCAGGGACTTGCTGCCGAGCTGCTCGACGCCAATATCGCCGTCAACTGTGTGGGCCCCTCGACGGCGGTGCGGACCCCCGGAGCGGCGGCACTGATTCCCGAGAGTTTTCCGACCGAGCCCGTGGAGTATCTAGCCGAAACTGTGTTGGCGATGTGCCACCTGCCGGCCGAACAGCGAACGGGCCTGGTGGCTTTCAGCTTGCACTACCCATGGTCGCAGCAGTTGACGGTGCATTCGCTCGACGGTGCCACGGTGTTGCCGCCGTTGGAGCCGCCGGCTTCGGCGAACCCGAATATTCTGCCCGCTGGGGTCTAGAGGATCGGTGCCGGTATCTCGCAAAAGCTATGGCACACCCGGTCTCGGATGATCACGTCGGTGGTTTCGGGATCGAACCAGCGGTCCACGACCGCCCAGTGGACGGGGTGCATCAGGTAGGGGCCCATCAGGCCGTCTACGTCGGTGAACTCCTGCTCGAAGACGTGGGTCCAGTCACTCGTGCCGACCGCGTCGTCGACTCGGCTCAGCTGCCACGCCGTGATTGTTGACACGTAGCGCGGCATCATCGCTAGCTCGCGTTCGAACGCGGCGACCTGTTCCTCGGATGCTTCGGGGGAGACCCGCACCAGCAGTGTGCGGTACACGGTGCCGGTGCCGCGGCGACGCGGTGTTCCCCGGTAGGTCACCCCGTTGACATGAGTGATCGCCGGGTCGCGCAGTACGTGAGCGAAATCGGTGTCGTTCCATGCGTGGTGGTCGGGGAAGCGGATGTGCACCAGGATATCGCCGCCGTTGCGCGACCCAGGCAACGTTGGTTGCACCAGAGCACGTAACGCACCGCTGGCTTCTGTTGCCGCCCTCAGCGCGCTCAGTACACGCTCGCGGTCGGATTCGACGACATCGAGCAACCGCGTGACACCCGCAGTCGCGACGCCGTCGGACACATCAGGGGGTGCCGGCGGCTCCGCGTCATCCAGGTCGTCGGCGGGTGACGCCACACTGCGGCTGCGTTCGGCGACGAGATCTGAGATTTCCGTCCACCATTGAGCCACCGACGGATCGGGTCGCCCTTGCCACGTCATCTGCCACCAGGCTTGCGGGCTCGGTAATGACCACGTGATCGTCACGACGTTGGAACGGTCGCCGAACAAGATCGGTGGACTCACCAGAACGTCACGCAGATCCATCCCACGCTCGCGGGCTCCCGGGGCGTAGCCGGACAAGTAGGCGTCGATGAACGCTTGTGCGCACCCAGGGGCGGTCACCACCCGGTCGATCACCACGACCTCAGCCATGATTGAGTACATCGCCCAGTGATCGGCTCGCCTCTCGGCGTGCTCGATGGGCGAGGTCGAACATGGGCATCGTCATGAAACCGTGGATGCCGCCGTCGAATTCGCATCGGGTGGTCGGTACTCCCGCGGCATCCAGAGCGTCCGCATAGGCGATTCCCTCATCGCGCAACGGGTCGTGGCCCGCCACGACGACGACGGCCGGCGGCAGTCCGGTCAGGTCGGCCTGCAACGGTGAGGCATAGGGATGCATACGGTCGTCTATGGTCGGCACGTATTGATCCCAATACCATTGCAGCGCAAGACGCGGGTTGTAGAAGCCCTGCCCGAACGTTCGGTAGGAGTCGGTGCCGAAGTCGGCGGCGATCACCGGATACAGCAGGAGCTGCGCAGCGATACCCGGGCCGCCTCGATCGCGAGCCATTACCGCGGTAACTGCCGCCAGATTGCCGCCGGCGCTGTCTCCGCCGACGGCAATGCGGGTGAGATGGCCCCCGAACTCAGGTGCGTGCGCCGCGGCCCACTCGGTGACGGCGAGGACATCTTCGGCAGCGGTAGGCCAGCGATGCTCGGGCGCGAGCCGGTAGCCGACTGAGATCACCACGGCAGGAATGAGATTCGCCAAAGTGCGGCATAGCCCGTCGTGACTGTCCACGTCACAGAACACGAACCCGCCACCGTGGGCGTAGACAAGTATCGGTAGTGGTTTGCTCGATACCGGGCGGTAGATCCGGACGCCGACCTGGCCACCGACCACGTCGACGTGGTGGTCGGTGACAGCAGAGACGGGCTCGGGGTTCGGGTTGGGGACGAAGCGCGCCCGGATCGCGGCGCGGGCCTGGGCGCCGGTCATCATGTGCACCGGTGGGAAGCCGGCGTCGAGAGTGTCGATCAGGCCGGCGATCTGAGGGTCGAGAGTCACGCCGGTTGCAGGGTGGCCGAACCGCCGCGCAGCGGACGCAGTGGCTGCAACGTGGGAGCGACGCGGTCGGGGCCTGCGTCAGCGCTGCGCCAAATACCCATCGCCGTCATCCGCACCGGTGCGACCAGTCTGCTGTCGAAAGCCATCCGATTCATCGGACCGCACACGGAAACCGCCGCCACGGCTCGACCGGCCGGGCCGATTGCTGCTGCCACACAACCGAATCCGGGCAGTGACTCTTCCCGCTCGAAGGCCACTCCGTGGGCGCGAACCTTGGCCAAGTCGGCAGCGAGTTGCGAAGCGGTGGCGATAGAGAACCGTGTCCTTCGGTTGGACAGATCGACCTCCGTGGTGTCGTTGTCGGCCAGGATGGCTTTGCCTACCGCCGTACAGTGCGCAGGCTGACGCCCGCCGACCCGGGTGGGGATCGCTGCCCCCATCTGGTCGCCGATCTTTTCCAGATACACCACGTCCGAACCATCCAAGACCGCCAGGTGCACAACAAGTCCCGTGGCCCTGTGCAGATCGCGAAGCAATGGAATGGCAGCGCGGTGAATGCGGTCCTGGTGCAGTGCCAGCGATCCCAACTCGACCAACCGCATCCCCAGCTCGTAGTCGCGCCCGTCGCGACGCAGCCAGCGCAACGCGACGAGACGTTCAAGCATGCGGTGCGCAGACGACCGCGGTAGCCCGGTGCGGCGCACGATCTGTGCCAGCGTCAGCCGTCCTGGTCCGTCGAATGAATCCAGGACCAGCGAAATCCGATCAATGACGGCGCTCGGTGTCTCGCCCACCTTCTCGACAGCCATTGTCATGAGGGCCTCCTACTCGACAGCATGCCAATCCGGCATATAACTATTAGTCATATGGTTTTAGCACAGTGCTGTGGTCGCTGTCACATGAAACGCGAAGTGAGTTGGCCGTCGCCGAGGTCGGGAAACGCAAACGAGCGCAGCCACGACATGGCTGCGCTCTTCCAGAACTGGGGTTATCGGTCGCTAGGAGTTGGCGGCCGTGCGACCGGCGCGGCGACCGTAGAAGCTGCCATCGCCCAGCGAGACACCGCTCGCGTAGCCCCACGCCGACAGTCCGGCGGTGCAGCGGCCCGCCGCGAACAGTCCCGGGATCGGCTCACCGCTGACGTGCATGACCTCACCGTCCAGCGAGGTCAGCAGCCCGCCCAGGGTGAACCCGCCGCAACTGGCCCGCAGATCGATCGCGCCGACCGGGGTACCGACCGGCTTGATCCACTCCGGTTTCTTGTGCAGCAGTGGGTCCTCGCCGCGCGCGGCCGCCTCGTTGTAGGCGCCCATCGTCGCTTGCAGGGAGCCGGCCGGCAGGCCGATCTCGGCTTCGAGCTCGGCGACCGTGTCGCATACCCACGTCGCAGGTCGCTTCAGAAACGGAGTGGCCGACGTCGCCGCCATTGCGTCGTCCTGGGCGTCGCCGTCGATGATCAGGTAGGCGGTGTCCTCCTGCCGGTACAACGTCAGTTGTCCGATCCGGCCGGAGTACATGTCCTCGGGGACGTATCGCTGACCGAGGCCGTTGACGAGAACACCGCGCGCGGTCTGTTGTGGATCGATCAGGAATGCCACCTCGGTGGCATCCATGTGGGCGAGATCCGCACCGAGCGCCTGCGCCATGCGGATCGCACGCCCGTCGTGTTGTTCGATCGAGGCGGCAGGACGTCCGGCGATTCCTGGTGCGAACTGCTTGATCATCGACTCGCTGTAGGCGAAGCTGCCCGCAGCCAGCATGACCCCGCGCCTGGCGCGTACCCGCACCGTTTCGCCATATTGTCGCGCCAGCACTCCGGCCACCCGACCGTCGGATTCGACTATCAGCGCCTGGGCCCGCACGTCGTAGACGGCTCGCACACCGAGCGACGTCGCAGTCTCGATGAGGGGCTTCATCAACATGAATCCACCACTCTTCTCGCCGGCGACCTTTCCGGTCATCTGCGGAATGTGCCCGCGCGGAGCGGGTTCGGCGATCGTGTTGAACGGGTAGGCGTTCTCGCCGCCGGTGAACATCAGCCCCTGGTCACCCGGCGGCTCCCATCCGGGCTCGCCCCAGAACTCCGGTTTGAACGGCACGCCGCAATCGGTGAGCCAGTCGAAGTGGGCGAGACTGCCGTGGCAGTAGTCGGCGATGCGATCCGCATCGGCGCCAGGCCCCATCGCCACGTTGAGAAACGCCGCCATGTTGTCTACGGAATCGTGGAAGCCACAGGCCTTCTGGATCGGCGTGCCGCCGCCGAGGTAGACGAACCCGCCCGCCATCGACGCGGCCCCACCCCATGACCCGGTGCGCTCGAGCACCAGGACGTCGGCGCCGGCCCGCGCCGATTCCACCGCCGCTGCCGCACCTGCGATGCCGTAGCCGACGATAACCACGTCGGCCTCGTGGTCCCAACTTGTGATTGACGACGCGGCAACCGGGGCGACGTCATCCTCGGCGGTCATGGGCGCATCGCCGCGGGCAAGTCCGACACCCACTGGTGGCCCCAGTAACTGTCGGCGGTGATTTCCTCGGCGGTGTAATACGTTTCGTCCACCCGCGTACCATCGGTGCCGAACTCGATGTCCCAGTCCCCTGGGGAGCGCACGTAGAACGACACCATCTTGTCGTTGGTGTGCCTGCCCAGCGTCGATGACAGCTGGAAGCCGTCCCTGTTCACCCGGTCGAGGGCCTGGCCCACCGCGTCGAGAGTGTCGACCTCGACCATCACGTGGATCACGCCGGGGTCCCGCAGCGTCATCGCAGGGCACAGCGCAAGACTGTGGTGGCGCTGGTTGATACCGAGGAACCGGACCCGAATCGGGCCGAACTCAGGCGGGGCCGGTACCCGGAATGCGCCGCGCGACACGAATCCCAATACCTCGGTGTAGAAATCGAACAAACCGGGCACGTCGAGCGCGGGCAGCACGACATGTCCCAGACCCTGCTCGCCAGTGACGAACCGCGCGCCGAACGGCGTCACTACGGGGCTGTGGTCGAGGACGGCACCGTGGAACACCTCTGTCGAAGTGCCCGCCGGGTCATCGAATGCGATCACCTCTTCGACCCGGCGCGCGTTGGCGTCGGCCTGCGAGAGTTGTTTGACCGGAACGCCTGCGGCGTCCAGCGCCGACTTCACCCGCTGCAACGCCGGGTGGTCGCGGACCTCCCAGCCGACGGTGACGATCCGGTCGGCGTCCCCGGGGACGACGATGATCCGCGCGGCGCGTTCGTCCATCCGCAGATACAGCGCATCGGAATCAGGGCCCGAGCCCTCGGCGAAGCCGAGAACGTCAAAGGCGAACTGTCGCCACCGCGAGATGTCGGCCGCTGCAACGGTGACATAGCCGAGGCTCTTGACATCGCCCATCAGATCATCGCCCGCAGCGGGCCCTGCGGGTCCACGTCCAGCGAGCTCAACGCCGACGCGTGATACACCGTTCCGGGGACGTGAATGGCGTGCGCCTGGCCAACGTGCACATCACGCCAGTACCGCTGCAGTGGATTGTCCATACGGGTCGCATTACCGCCGCACCGCGCAAAGATCTCGTCGACCGCGGCCACCGCGCGCCATACCGCGCGCACCTGGGTGCGCCGACCCGCGGCGCGATCCTCGAAGGACACGTCCTTACCCGCGTCGACCATATCGAAGATGCGGTCGGCGTTGGCGAGCAATTCCTGCCTGGCGGCGTTGATGTCGGCTGCGGCCTCACCGATGGCGTACATGACGTAGGGATCATCCTTGATCGCGGTGCCTGCCGCGCTGACCCGCTCTCGCTGGTAGTCCAGTGCGGCCGCCAGAGCGCCTTCGGCGATGCCGATCGTCGCTGAACTGATGCCCAGCGGGAACATCGTCGACCACGGCATCAGGTACAGGGTCTCGGTCATCCCGGCTTCGCGCTGAGCCGTGCCATCCATCACCTTCGTGGCGTCCATCGTGCGATAGGACGGTACGAACGCGTCTTTCACGACGACGTCCTTGGAGCCGGTCCCGCGCAGCCCCACCACATTCCAGGAGTCCTCGACGATCTCGTAGTCTTTGCGCGGCAGGATCATGTGCAACATCTGCGGCGGCATCAACGGTTTGCCCTCGGCGTCGCCGATCAGCGCGCCGAGGAAGATCCAGTCGCAGTGGTCGGTGCCGGAGCTGAACTGCCACCGGCCGGTGAACAGGTACCCGTCGTCGACCGGCCGCGCCACCCCTTGTGGGGCGTAGGGCGAGGCGACCCAGGTATCGACGTCATCGGCCCAGATCTCCGCGGCAACTCTGGGATCGGCGTAGGCCAATTGGTAAGGGTGCACACCAACGACACCGTTGATCCAGCCGGCGGATGGATCGAGGGCGGCCGTGGTCATGACGGTTTCGGCGAACTCGCGAGGGTGTACTTCGAGGCCTCCGTGGGCTTTTGGCTGCAGAAGGCGGATATTGCCCGCGGACTTCATCAGCTTGACGGTGTTGTCGGTGAGTTTGCCGATCTTCTCAGCCTCGGCGCCCTGGTCACGCAGTTGGTCGGCGATCTCGCGCACCCGGTCGATTACACGCTCAGTCATGATCTGGTCCTATCGTCGGTCGCTATTCTCATCGTGCGCCGCTCGGCTGCCGACACCCGCTCTCAATCCCGTTCAGTGGAAGGCTGTTGCGGTCGCGGCCTTCAGAACTCGATGTGAAGGTCGTCCGAGATCGGCGCCCGCTGACCGGGAAGCATGCCGCACATCCGCGTCAGGACCGCCTAGCGTTCGGGCGCGTGAGCAGTGAATCGAAGACTCCTGTCGATGTCGTTGTGGTGGGGGCCGGGTTTGCCGGCCTGTACGCCCTGCACAAGTTCCGCTCACAGGGGTTGTCGGCACGGGTCCTCGAGGCCGCGCCCGATGTGGGAGGTACGTGGTACTTCAACCGATATCCAGGTGCCCGATGCGATGTCGAAAGTGTGGACTACTGCTACTCGTTCTCCGACGAGTTGCAGCAGGAATGGACGTGGACCGAGAAGTATGCCACTCAGAGTGAGATCCTGGCCTACATCAACTGGGTTGCCGACAAGCTTGATCTGCGCTGCGACATCACCTTCAACACCCGAGTGGTGAGCGCGGTGCTTGATGAGCAGACGTTGCGGTGGAGGATCACGACGGACGCCGGGCACAGCGTGGAGGCGAGGTTCGTCGTGATGGCGACCGGCCCACTGTCGGCGGCGATGACTCCCGACTTCGCCGGACTGAACGCATACGGTGGCGAGGTCTATCACACCGCGCGCTGGCCGCATGAGGACGTCGACTTCACCGATAAACGGGTCGCTGTGATCGGCACCGGCTCCTCGGGCATCCAATCCATCCCGATCATCGCTGAACAGGCTCGACATCTCTACGTGTTCCAGCGCACGCCCAACTACAGCGTGCCGGCAGGCAACCGGCCACTGACAGCCGAAGAGGTGGCCGACATCAAGGCGAACTACGCCGAGCGACGGCGGGTGTCCTGGCGCAGTGGCGGTGGCTCACCGCATGTTGCGCATCCGAAGCTGACGATGGACGCGACGCCCGACGAGCGGCGGGAGGCGTTCGAAACACGTTGGGAACTCGGCGGCGTGCTGTTTTCCAAGACCTTCACTGATCAGATGGTCTCATTGCAGGCCAACGACGAAGCCCGCAAGTTCTACGAAGACAAGATCCGCTCCGTCATCGACGATCCGGATCTTGCCGAACTGCTCATCCCCACCGACCATCCCATCGGGACCAAGCGAATTTGCACCGACTCCAACTACTTTCAGACGTTCAATCATCCCAACGTCACGCTGGTGAGCGTAAGGAAGACGCCGATCGAATCGGTCGACGAGACAGGCATCAACACATCAGAAGCCCACTTCGACGTCGACGCGCTGGTTTTGGCCACCGGTTTTGACGCGATGACCGGCACACTCGCCAAGATCGACATAGTTGGTCGTGGTGGCCACACGTTGGTCGACGACTGGGCTGACGGGCCGCGCACCTATCTAGGCTTGGGCACCGACGGATTTCCCAACCTGTTCCTGGTGTCGGGACCAGGCGCGCCGGCAGTCTTGGCCAATATGGTGCTGCATGCCGAGGCGCATGTGAATTGGATTGCCGACGCTATCGGTTACCTCGACCGACAAGGCTGTGCCGCAATGGAACCGACGGCGGATGCGGTCGACAGCTGGATCGCCGAGTGTGCACAACGTGCTGAGGCAACACTGTTCACCAAAGCCAACTCCTGGTACATGGGCGCGAATGTGCCCGGCAAACCGCGGCAATTCATGCTGTTCATCGGCGGTTTCGCGACATATCTCGATATCTGCGACGAGGTGGCCGCCGCTGGGTACAAAGGATTCGATCTGATCAAGGCACCGTGATGTTCGGTCTACGCGACAAGGTTGCGTTGGTCACCGGCGCCGGCCGGGGCACGGGGCGAGCGCACTGCGAGCGGTTCGCCGATGTCGGGGCTGACCTCATCATGCTTGATCACAGTGACGCCGCCGACGACCTGATCGTGACTGCGCGACTGGTGCGGGACCGAGGCAGACGCGCTGTCACGGGCGTGGCCGACGTGACGAGCCTCGTCGAACTCGGCGCCGCGGTTGACGCAGCTGTTGCGGAATTGGGTCGATTAGACGTGATCGTGGCCAATGCAGGTGTCCACTGTCCCGGCGGGCGGGCGTGGGAGATCAGTCCGCAACAGTGGCAGCGCACACTTGACATCAACCTCACCGGCGTCTGGCACACGGTCAATGCCGGAGTGCGACACATCGGTGCTCACGGCGGCTCCGTCACGATTATCAGTTCCACCAACGGGTTACGCGGGACGGCAGGGACCGCGGACTACACATCCAGTAAACATGCCGTGGTTGGATTGGCCCGTACACTCGCCAATGAACTGGGGCCCAGGAACATTCGCGTCAACACCGTGCACCCAGGCGCGGTCGCCACACCTATGGTGCGTAATTCGGCAACATACAAGCGGTTGCGGCCAGACTTAGACAATCCCACCGAGGCCGATGCCGCCGAGGTCCTCACCGCCCGGAACCTGCTACCGGTGCCCTGGGTGGAACCGATCGACGTTGCGGACGCGGTGGTATTCCTGGCATCCAATTGCGCCCGCTACATCACGGGCACCCAACTCGTCGTCGACGCCGGCCTCACTCAGAAGACGACATGACCGGGCGGCTGGCGGGTAAGACCGCATTCATCACGGGGGCCGCCCGCGGCATCGGCCGAGCCCAGGCAGTTCGCTTCGCGCAAGAGGGTGCGGCGATCGTAGGCGTCGACGTGTGCGGGCCGATCGAATCGGTGCGCGGGCCGTCCAGCGCACCAGCCGATCTCGATGACACCGCACGGCTGGTTGAACAGGCGGGCGGACGGATCGATACCGCTATCGTCGATGTGCGGGATCTGGACGCCCTACGAGCAGCTGCGGATCGCGGTGCCGGCCACTTTGGCGGGATTGACATCGTCTGTACCACAGCGGGTATTACCTCACGCGGCGCTGGCATTGAGATGACGGAATCGACGTGGCGCACCATGCTGGACGTCAACCTCACCGGTGTGTGGCACACATGTACGGCCGCGGTACCGCATCTGATCAGTCGAGGCGCGGGCTCGATAGTCATGGTCAATTCGATCGCTGGGTTACGTGGCCTGATTGGCGTCGCGCATTACACTGCGGCCAAACACGGCATGGTCGGTCTGATGCGCAGTTTGGCAATTGATCTGGCGCCGCACAGGGTCCGAGTCAACTCGGTGCACCCGACGAACGTCGATACACCGTTGATCCAGAACGACGCCGTGCGCTCCGCGTTTCGGCCCGACCTGACCCGGCCACCGACCAAAGACGAATTTGCCGAGGCTGCGACCCGGATGAACATGCTTGCCGTGCCTTGGGTCGATCCGTTGGACGTCGCGAACGCCAGCTTGTTTCTCGCATCCGACGAGGCCCGCTACATCACTTCGGTCAGCCTGCCGGTTGATGCGGGAAGTAGCCAACGCTAGACGGAAGGCTTGACATGACAACACTCAGCAGTGATGTGGTGACCCACGACATCGTCGGCGGGACGGCATTTGTCCAGCTCGACGGCCGTAGAAACTACCGTCCCCCAACGAGATTCCACTGGCATGGCTTTACGAGGCCAGGCCGGCGGTATAGCCAGCGATCACCACATCGGCTTCATGATCCCAGCTCATCACCGAGGCTGCTGGGACAGGGCGCAGGTCGTTGCCCATGTCAGGGCCGCATGGCGGCCGGCATATCGCCGACCCACTTGTGGCCCCAGTAGCTGTCCGCGGTGATTTCCTCAGCGGTGTAATGGTTTTCGTCGACCCTAAGGCCGCCGGTACCGAACTCGATGTCCCAGTCTCCGGGCGCACGCACATAGAACGACACCATCTTGTCGTTGGTATGGCGGCCCAGTGTGGACGACAGCTGGAAGCCCTCGGCGGCGATGCGGTCGAGAGCAGCACCCACCGCGTCGAGCTCATCGACCTCCACCATCATGTGGATCAGCCCGGGGTCGCGATTGTGCATGGCCGGCGCGATCGCCAGGCTGTGATGGCGCTCGTTGATGCCGAGGAAACGAATCCGGATCGGGCCGAACTCCTTGGGTAACGGCACCCGGTACGCGCCCCGCGACACGAAACCCAGCACCCCGGTGTAGAAGTCGAACAGGCCGGGTGCATCCAGCGCGGGCAGCACGACGTGGCCCAGCCCCTGGTCGCCGGTGATGAACCGGGCGCCGAACGGGGTGATCACGGGGCTGTGGTCGAGGACCGCGCCGTGGAACACCTCCAGGTGGGTGCCGGCGGGGTCGTCGAATGCCACGACCTCCTCGACCCTGCGGTCGTCGGCTTCGGACTGTGAGAGCTGCTTGTGGACCACCCCGGCGCCATCGAGGAGTGTCTTCACCTGTTCGAGCGCGGCGTGGTCGCGGACCTCCCAGCCCACGGTGGCGATCCGGTCACCGTCGCCAGGCACCACGATGATCCGGGCGGCCCGCTCGTCCATCCGCAGATACAGCGCCGAGGGGTCCGGCCCCTTGCCCTCGGCGAATCCCAATACACCGAAGGCGAATTGGCACCAGCGGTCGATGTCCGCGGTGTGGATTGTGACGTAGCCGAGGCTCTTGAGGAGGCTCACCAGTCCGCTCCTGTCAGATCATCGCTCGCAGCGGACCCTGGGGCTCGACGCCGAACGAGCTCAGCGCGGCGGCGTGGTAGGTGGTGCCCGGCACGTGGATGGCGTGCGCCATAGCGGTGTGGGCATCGCGCCAATAGCGCTGCAGCGGCTTGTCCATCCGCATGGCGTTGCCGCCGGAGCGGGCGAAGATCTCGTCGACCGCGCTGACCGCACGCCACACCGCGCGGACCTGGGTGCGTCGCCCGGCCGCACGATCGGCGAACGACACCTCCTTGCCCGAATCCACCATGCCGTAGATCCGGTCCACGTTGGCCAGGAGCTCCTGGCGGGCGGCGTTGATATCGGCGGCGGCCTCACCGATCGCGTACATCACGTACGGGTCATCCTTGATGGCGGTGCCCGCCGCGCTGACCCGCTCACGCTGGTAGTCCAGATGCGCGGCCAGCGCGCCCTCGCAGATACCGATGGCCGCCGAAGAGATGCCCAGCGGGAACATCGTCGACCACGGCATCAGGTAGAGGGTCTCGGTCATCCCGGCCTCGCGCTGGGCCGTGCCATCCATCACCTTGAACGCGTCCATCACGCGGTAGTCGGGGACGAAGGCGTCCTTGACAATGACGTCCTTGGAGCCGGTGCCGCGCAGCCCGACGACGTCCCAGGAATCCTCGACGATGGTGTAGTCCTTGCGCGGCAGGATCATGTGCAGCATCTGCGGCGGCATCTGGATCTTGCCGTCAGCGTCGCTCTTGATCGCGCCGAGGAAGATCCAGTCGCAGTGGTCGGTGCCGGAGCTGAACTGCCAACGACCGTTGAAGATGTAGCCGCCGTCGACCGGCCTGGCGATGCCCTGGGGGGCGTAGGGGGAGGCCACCCAGGTGTCGACGTCGTCGGCCCAGATCTCCTCGGCCACCCGCGGGTCGGCGTAGGCCAGCTGGTAGGGGTGCACCCCGACCACACCGTTGATCCAACCGGCGGCGGGGTCGAGTGCCGCCAGTGCCATCACGGTCTCGGCGAACTCGCGCGGATGCACTTCCAGGCCGCCGAACTTCGCGGGTTGAAGCAGCCGGATGTGCCCGGCATCTTTCATCGTCTTGACGGTCTGGTCGGTGAGCTTGCCGATCTTTTCGGCCTCTACTGCCTGCTCGCGCAGCTCATCGGTTAGCTGCATTGTCTTGTCGAGCACCGAAGCGGTCATGATGCATCCTTGTCCGGGTCTGGGCTGTTGGTTTCATCCTCGCCTGTTTTCATCCTCGCCCCGCGAGACGGCCAGTATCGGGCAATGTCCCGATGAGCGGGGCAAGTTTGCCGGTGTCGACTTACGCTGCTCGGCATGTGCGCAGGCGGCGAACGCACGCGATGTGGTGGTGGTCGGGGCCGGTTTCGCCGGGCTCTACGTGCTACACAAGTTCTGCCAGCAGGGACTTTCCTACAGCTACTCGTTCTCCGACGAGCTGCAGCAGGAATGGACGTGGATCGAGAAGTACGCCGCCCAGCCGGAGATCCTGGCCTATCTCAACTGGGTCGCCGACAAGTTCGACCTGCGCTGGGCGGTGATGAGCCGAGGACGGCCAACGGTTCACGGCTCGCTTCGTCGTTATGGCTACCGGGGCGTTGTCCTCGGCCATCACACCGGCATTCGAAGGCCTCGAGGTTTTCGGTGGCGAGATCTACCACACCGCGCAGTGGCCGCACGAGGGCATGGATTTCACCGGCCGGCGGGTCGCGGTCATCGGCACGGGCTCCTCAGGCATTCAATCGATTGCGATCATCGCCGAGCAGGCCCATGTCGATCTCGACGCGATCGTCTTCGCTACCGGATTCCACGCGCTCACCGGCTCATTGGGCACGATCGACACCGTCGGACGCGGGAGAGAGCTGCCGCGCGACGATTGGGCCCACGGTCCGCGCAGTTATCTCGGACTGGGTGACGACGGCTTCCCGAACCTGTTCGTGGTCACCGGCCCTGGCGCGCCCGCGGTGCTGGCTAACATGGTGCTGCACGCCGAGTCGCATGTCGAGTGGATCGCCGAGGCGATCGGCTATCTCGAAGCGCACGGATACGCCGCATCGAGCCGATGCCGGATGCCGTCGAGAATTGGCTCGCCGAACTCAATCAGCGCGCCGCGACCACCCTGTTCCCGAAAGCCAACTCGTGGTACTTGAGCGCCAACGTGCCCGGCAAACCAAGGGTTTTTCATGCTCTTCACCGGCGGGTCAGGCGTCTACAACGACATCTGTGCCGAGGTGGTTGCTGCCTGCTACAAGGGTTTCGAGTTGCTCAAGGCGCCGTGAGCGGCTAGTCCCGCTGCAGGAAGCCCATCACGGTGCTCTCGAAGGCCTGCTTCGCTTCGATCATCACCCAATGCCCGCAGTTGGGGAACACATGCAGCTCGGCGTTTTCGATGGTGCGCATCGGGATCAAGGCCATGTCCAGCGGGCTGACACGGTCGTCGCGGCCCCACGTCAGCAGGGTCGGTGCCGTCACTTTGTGCATGGTGGCCCAGGGCAGCGGGAAATCGGCGTTGCGCATCATCTTCGTCATCGCCGCGAATGCGGCCTTGCCGTACATCCGGCGCGCGCTGGCCAGGGTCTCGGGGTCGGTCGCCAGCGCCCAGCGCTCCTCGATGAGCTGGTCGGTCACCAACGCCGGGTCGTAGACCATCGAGTTGAGCCAGTCGATGAGCCGCTGGCGGGTGGGCTCCTCGGTGAATTCCTGCAGCAGTCGGATGCCCTCGCTGGGCCCCGAGCTGAAGATATTGGTGCCGATACCGCCGATGGTCACCAGCTTGCCGATCCGGTCGCGGTGGTTGGTCGCGAAGTTGATGCCGACCCCGCCGCCCATGGAGTTGCCGATCACGTCGACCGTCTCCAGGCCCAGGGCATCGACGAAGGCTGGAACGGCCGCCTGCGCATCCAGCATCGGGTGCCCGCCGAAATCGTCGCTGACTCCGAAACCGGGGAATTCCAGCACCAGGCACCGGTAATGCTCGGCGAAAAATGCCAGGTTGCCGCGGAAATTACGCCAGCCGGTGACCCCCGGCCCGGAGCCGTGCAGCAGCAGCAGAACGGGGCCTTCGCCGGCCTCGTGGTAGCGCAGCACGCCCTTCTCGGTGGAGATCTCGCGCTGCGTGCCTTCGTAAGTCGTGTCCACGGGTGCTATCCGAACATCGTGGCCGCCGGCGTGGCAACCAGCCGTACCGGTGGGCGGGCCGCGACATCTATAAACTCACCATTGGCCACAGCAGCCTCATCGGTCACATGGTGCGGTAATCTGCTCGCCGACCCGTGTTTTTCGGGTCATGGCGGGCGAAGGGATGCCGATGACGCAGGTGTCTGAACAAGACGCTGCCGAGGCGGTCACCGAAGCGGACCCGGCGGCGGACTTCCCGCGAACACGCCTGGATCGTTTCCGCCGTCGCCGGCTACTGGCCCACGTCAGCATTCTGTCCAAATTGATCCTGATGATGGTGCTCTGCACCGTGATCGCCTCGGTGGTGATCGGTGGTATCGCGTTCCATGCCGGGCGCACTGAGATGCGCGATGCCGTGTTCAGCCGGTTGACCGAGGTGCGGGAGTCCCAGACACGCGAGTTGACCTCTCAGATCACGGATCTCAGGAGTGCGCTGATTATCTATACCCACGGAGTGGTCGCTCGCAACGCGCTCGAGGCGTTCACCGCGGGATTCGACCAACTGGCGAACGCCCAGATCAGCCCAGAGCAATCGCAGTCGATCGCCGACTACTACGACAACGGCTTCATCAAAGAGGTCGAGCAATTCAGCGGCACCAAGCTTGACCCCACCGCCGTGCTTCCGAGATCCAACGCCCAGCGATACCTGCAGGCTAACTACACCGCGAAGAGGCCCCTCAATCTCGATGACGGCGATCAATATGCCATCAGTCTGGATGACGCCCACGATGGAAGCGCGTGGTCAGCGGCCAATGCTCAGTACCAGGACTTCTTCCGGCAGATCACGACACGCTACGAGTTCCAGGACGCGCTTCTGATCGACGGGCGGGGCAACGTCGTCTACAGCGCCTACAAGGATGTCGACCTCGGTACGAACATCGTCGATGGCCCCTATACCGGATCCAAGCTCCACGCGGCGTATCTGAAGGCGATGTCGTCCAACACGGTCAACTATGTCGGGTTTACCGATTTCGAGTTCTATCAGGCGGCCGAAATGCAGCCGACCGCGTGGATGGTGGCCCCGATACTCAAGGACGGCCGCGCGTCCGGGGTGCTGGCGCTGCAGTTCCCGATCACCAAGATCAACCGGTTGATGACGTTCGACAAGCAGTGGCGGCAAGTCGGTATGGGCGACACCGGTGAGACAGTGTTGGGTGGTCCCGACGAATTGATGCGATCGGATTCGCGTCTCTTCCTGGAAAACCCTCAGCAGTACAAGGCCGATGTCGTCAACGCCGGCACGCCTCCGGACGTCGCCGACATGGCGATTCGGCAGGGTGGCACCACGTTGGTTCAGCCGATGACCTCGGCGGCGACCCGCAACGCCCAAAAAGGCGAGACCGGAACCATCATCACTCAGGACTACCTGGGGCAGGACACGCTTCAGGCTTACGCGCCCGTGGTGATCAAGGACTCGGACCTGCATTGGTCGATCGTTGCGAAAGTGGATACCAGCGAGGCGTTCGCTCGCGAAACGTCGTTCACCAAGATCATGGTTTTGGTCACTACCGGGATCATCTTCGTGGTGTGCCTGCTGGCGATCTATTTGGCTCAGATATTCGTACGACCGATCAGACGCCTCGAAACCGGTGCGCAACGCATCAGCGCCGGCGACTACAACGTCACCATCCCCGTCGATACTCGCGACGAAATCGGTGATCTGACAGAAGCTTTCAACGAGATGGGCCGTAGCCTGACGGTCAAGGAAGATCTGCTCAACCAGCAGCGCAAAGAAAACGACCAGCTGTTGCGCTCACTGATGCCAGAATCGCTCGCCGAGCGGTTCAAGCAGGGTGAGGAGACCATCGCCGTCGAGCACCAGAATGTGACGGTCATCTTCGCCGACATCATCGGGCTCGATCGACTTCAGGCCGAATTGACCCCCGACGCATCGTTGACGTTGATCAACGAATTAATTCGCCAGATCGATGCGGCCGCAGAGACTCTCGGAATGGAAACCGTTCGTACCGTGCGTAACGGGTACCTGGCGAGTTGCGGCCTCATCATCCCACGGTTGGACAATGTGCGCAGGACGTTGGATTTCGCGTTGGAGTGCCAGCAGATCGTCGGCCGGTTCAATAGCGAGACCGGCAACGACCTCAGCGTGCGCGCGGGCGTCGACACCGGTGCCGTCAGCAGCGGCCTGCTCGGCCGGCCCTCTGTGGTCTACGACATGTGGGGTTCGGTCGTCAACCTGGCCCACCAGATCAAGGATGGCTCACCGCAACCCGGAGTTTATGTCACCGCAAACGTTCACGAGGTCTTGCAGGAGACGATGCGGTTCGAGTCGGCGGGAACCACGCTGGTTGACGGTCAGGCGCAACCGATCTGGCGACTCTCGGAGAGCCGCTGATGGCTAACGTGTTTGCCTCGGCATGGTTTTACTGGGCCATTGGGATCGCCGTCGGTTTGCCGCTGGGCCTTGTTGCGCTCACCGAGTGGCAACATGTGTTGCAGCGCAGGCAGAGTGTGCTGCTGCGACCCGTCACGATCCTGCGAAACTACTTGCTGCCGCTAGCCGCGCTGCTGCTGTTGATGCTGGAGGCCAACCGGGTTCCGCCGCACGCGACGTCGGTGCGAGTTGTCTCCACACTGGCAGCCTTTGTGGTGCTGGTCCTCATGCTGTCGGGAATCAATGCGGCACTGTTCCAGAGCGCCCCCGACGGCTCGTGGCGCAAACGCATGCCATCAATCTTCCTCGACGTGGTGCGTTTCGTGCTCATCGCTGTGGGTCTGGCGATGATCTTCGCCTACATCTGGGGCGCCAACGTCAAAGGATTGTTCACCGCGCTGGGGATCACCTCGATCGTCGTCGGCTTGACGCTGCAGAACTCGGTGGGACAGATCATTTCCGGGTTGTTGATGCTCTTCGAGCAGCCGTTCCGGCTGGGCGACTGGTTGCAGACACCTCAGGCCAAGGGCCGTGTGGTGGAAGTGAACTGGCGCGCCATCCATCTTGAGACCAGCACCGGACTTCAGATCACCCCAAACTCGGTGCTGGCCGCGGCGTCATTTACCAACCTCAGCCGCCCCGAAGGTAAGCACACGTGCGAAGTGGAGACCGTCTTCGCTCACGACGATCCACCCGAACGGGTATGCGCCATGCTCACCCGGATGGCGTCGGAGCTTCCCCAGCGCGACCCGAGCCGAAACCCCAACACCATTGCCCTCGGCGGCATGCAATACCGGACGAAGATCCCGCTCATCTCCCCGGCTGAGGACGGCAAGGCGACAGCCAGGTTCCGGCGCTGGATCTGGTACGCCGCGCGCCGCGAAGGGTTGCACCTCGACGAAGCCGATGACTCGTTCTCGACACCGGAGCGGATTGAAGAGGCCATCTTCAAGGTCGTCGGCCCAACCTTCCGGTTGAGCCGTGACGAGCACGAGGACCTGGTCGAGCATGCCAGAATCGAGTGTTACGCCGACGGCGAGCGGATGCAGCGGGCGGGCGAGACACCCTTGGGGATGACATTCGTCCTAGCGGGCGCCGTGCAGATGAACGCGATCATGGAAGACGGCTCCGAGGTAGTCGCCTGGACGCAGGAAGAGGGTTCCTTCCTGGGGCAGTCGACACTCACCCGCCAGCCGGTTCTCGGGTCCGCCTATGCGGTCGGGGAAGTCACCGCGGTATACGTTGGCCGTGACAAGATCGCCGAGTTGGTACAGCGCAATCCGCGCCTGCTGCAAGAGTTGGGCCGGACCATCGAGGAACGACGCCAGCACGTCCTTCGGGCACTGGACCAGACGACCGAGGTGGATATTGATTGAGCGGCATGGCTTCTGCCGGTGCACATGACCTGGTGGTTGTCGGCGCAGGCATAGTCGGTCTGGCCGTAGCCAGAGAGTGGACCATGCGCCGCCCCGCCGACTCGGTTTGTGTTCTCGAACGCGAGGACGGACCGGCACGCCATCAGACCGGTCACAACTCCGGAGTGATCCACGGCGGTATCTACTACCAGCCGGGATCGCTCAAGGCCCGGTTGTGCGTCGAGGGTGCTCGCCTGATGTATGAGTATTGCGAGCACAACCGCATCAGCCATGAGCGATGCGGCAAGCTGATCGTCGCGCTGTCTCCCGATGAGTTGGGCAGGCTCGACGACCTGCAGGCGCGAGGCATCGCCAACGACGTGCCGGGGTTGCGCCGGATCGGCGCGCAGGAAATCGCCGACATCGAGCCCAATGCCGTTGGACTGCAGGCACTTCACGCACCCAACACCGGTATCGTCGACTATCCCGCAGTCGCCGGCGCTCTGGTCGGCGAACTCAGGGCGGCAGGTGTGACGGTCCGCTTCGGCAGCTCGGTCACTGCGATCGACGGTGCGGGCAGTCCGATAGTCCACACCTCAGATGGTTCGTTGCGCGCGCGAAACGTGATCGCGTGTGCCGGTCTGTGGGCCGATCGTCTGGCCCGCCGGGCCGGAGCGCCGCGCGAGCCCCAGATCGTGCCATTCCGCGGCGCCTATCTCGGACTGACACCCAGCGAGCGGCCCCGGCTGAACGGGATGATCTATCCGGTGCCCAACCCCGAGCTACCCTTTCTCGGGGTACACATCACCAAAAACATCACCGGTGACGTGACGCTCGGGCCGACTGCCATGATCGTCGGTGCTCGCGACGCATACGCATTGCGCCGGTTGAGTATTCGAGATTCCTGGGAGACGCTGATCTGGCCGGGAACCTGGCGGGTGGCGCGCAGGTACTGGCGGGTGGGACTCGACGAGATCCAGATGGCAGCCAGTCGGCGGGCGTTCGTCACCGCTGCCGCACGCTACATGCCGGGCCTGACGCTGGCCGATCTGGACGGCAGCTCGCACGCCGGTGTGCGAGCACAGGCGGTTGGCCGGGACGGGGCACTGGTCGATGACTTCGTGATCTCCCGCGACGGACACGTCTCACACGTACGCAACGCGCCGTCACCAGCCGCGACCTCGGCGTTCGCTTTGGCGCGCGAACTGGTCGACCGCGTCACCGGCTGAGCGGCGTCACCCCAGTCGCCGAGTGCGCCACCGTGAAAGATCCGCGTCCAGCACCGCAGGATCGCGTTCGGGGAACACCTTCTCGGTGATCTCCAGGTGCCGGATGCGGTCGAGTTGAAATCCTCGGATGTCTTCGCGCAACCGGCACCATCCCACGAACAGCCACGCATCGCCCCCGTGCAGCAGACCCATTGATTACGTCGTCTGATGATCCGGGCACCGACACCGGAGGACGCTATGCGAGGATGCCCGGATGGCCAGCCGACCGGCTCATTTCATTTCCGATCCTGACGGCATCTTCCACCCGACGGAGAACGCCCGAAGTCGCTGGGGTACCGACATGCTCAACGGCCCGGCCGTGGTGGGTCTGGCGGCGTTCAACCTGGAGCACCGGTTCGACGTGCCCGGCTTCCTGCCCGCTCGACTGACGGTCGACCTGTTCAGGGCGGCGAAGCGCGTCCCGACGATCGTCCAGTCGCGGCTGGTCCGGGACGGTCATCGGGTGCGCAACAGCGAGTGCGATGTCATCCAGGGCGACGTGATCGTCGCCCGCGCCACGCTGGTGCAGTACCGGCAGTCCGAACCGCCGCCGGGCGAGGAGTGGTCGTGCGTGGCTTCATTCAACCCGCCGCCTGAGACGGAGGCGCACGCATACGTCATCGGTAGCGATGACGCCGGTTGGAGCCCCGGCGGGGGCATACACCAGAACACGTCACGAAAGCGCGTGTACCACAGCCCGATCGACGTGGTGGCCGGCCACGACATCACCCCGTTTTTGCGCACCGTCATCGTCGCCGAGGCCACCAGTCTGGTCAGCAATATGGGCACCATGGGCATCGGCTACATCAACGGTGATCTCACCGTCGCGCTGAGCCGGCTTCCGAAATCAGAAGGTATTGGTGTTCAAGGTGATTCGCACTGGGTATCGGACGGAATCTCGGTCGGTACCGGAACACTATTCGACGACGAGGGGCCGTTCGGGACCGGTCTGGTGACAGCGATCGCCAACCCGGCGGCTCAGATCGACTTCACCGAACCCGATGCGATGCCTGAGCTGAGCGGGTGACTCACAGCAGGGCGCGCAGCTGATCGTGGGGTAGCGCGGGGGAGCGGTGACCGTCGCGGCCGACCATATCGGCATTGACCACCAAGGCGTTGAGTACAGCCTCTTCGACGCTGTGCACGACCGCGGTGTACAGGTCATCCATCCGTCCCCACGGCAGGAACCGCACCTTGCCGAACTCGTCGTCGTCGACATCGCCGGTGGGGAAGCGGCTGCCGAGATCTGGCGCCTCGGCGGTGGAGAAAGCCACGAAGATATCGCCGGAGAAGTGGCTGCCGGTGGTGCCGGTGCGGGCCAGGCCCAGCGGTACCCGCCGGGCAAGTGCCTTGCACTGGCCGGGAAGCAGTGGCGCGTCGGTGCCGATCACCGCAATCACCGAGCCTGCGCCGGGTGGTGGGCGGTTGAGGTCGCGCTCGAACCAGTCGCCGTCGAGCGGATTGTCGGCAACCACATGTGGGCCGATATGACGTCCGGCAACGGTGAGTTCTTGGCGCGCACCGAAATTGGCTTGCACGAAGGCGCCGACTGTGAAGGTGTGGCGGCCGTAGCGCACCAGGCGCGATGCCGTGCCGTTGCCGCCCTTGAACTCATAACAGTTCATTCCGGTCCCACCCCCGACTGACCCTTCCGGAACTGGCCCTCCGGTCGCGTTGTCCAGCGCGGCCTCGGCATGTTCCGGGCGCACGTGACCACCATTGATGTCGTTGAGGTAGCCGTCCCAGGTTTCGGCGCATACCGGCAGCAGCCATTGGCGTGCCAGTACCGGATCAACTCGATTGACCCACGATATGACGCCGGTGTGGCAGGCGCCGACTGCGTGTGTATTCGATAGCAGGACAGGGAGATTGAAGGTGCCCGACTCTTCGATCCAGGTGGTTCCGGTCATCTCGCCATTGCCGTTGAGTGAGAACCACCCTGCGGCACAGGGTGCTCCGAGCCCGGTTCGGCCGCGGGGAAGGATGGCGGTCACACCGGTGCGCACAGGTCCGCGGCCCACCGTCATCGCCCCGTCGCCGGCCACCAGCGTGATCACCCCGACCTCGATACCGGCGACATCGGTGATCGCATTGAGCGGACCGGGGTCGCCGGGCAGCGGGATGCCGAGTCCGCGGGCTCGGGGCAGGCCATCGGAAGTGAATGCCGCTGGGGATGTCATCGGCCGACCTTACTGTCGGCCCGCAGGGGGTTTCTACCCAGAAATGACAACGGACGCCGGGGAAGGTTGTGAAGCCTTCCCCAGCGCCGCCTGTGCCCGCACCACACCCCCCAGTCGTGGTGCGGGCCACCAGGCGATTCCGGCACCCCCTGCGGAACCCGTGTCGCGACTGATGTTGATGCCAAACTATCGGGCGCCGGTGCCCCCGCGCACGCGTAGTGCACTACTCGATTAAGCCAATTCTCAGGTTGACTACCTGGCGCAGCGGGGCCTCCATGAGTGGGGCATGATCGTCGGTGGCCGGTGACGGAAGGAACGGAGATTCGATGGCAGGTCGCGCGGACGTGTTGATAACTGCCAGAGCACTGGTCAGCCACCTGGCAGCCGGCGATTCGGTGACGGTCCTGGACGTGCGCTGGACCCTCAGCGAGCCCGATGGACGTGCGCACTACCTCCAGGGACATCTGCCGGGTGCGGTGTACGTGTCGTTGGACGACGAGCTGACCGACCACACCGTGCCCGACCGGGGCCGCCATCCACTGCCGTCAGGTGCTGCGGTCCAGGAGGCTGCGCGGCGCTGGGGGATTCACAGCGGCGTTCCCGTCGTGGTCTACGACGACTGGAACCGGGCCGGATCGGCGCGGGCCTGGTGGGTGCTGACCGCGGCCGGCCTGCCTGATGTGCGCATCCTCGACGGTGGCTGGTCGGCTTGGAAGGCCGCCGGCGGTGCCATCGAAATAGGTCCAGTCGATCCAGCACCCGGCGACATCACCGTCACCCACCAGGATTTGTACGCGGGCGCGATGCCGACCCTGACGGCCGACGAACTCGACCGCGGCCCGCTGCTTGACGCCCGCGCACCGGAACGGTTCCGGGGCGAGGTCGAGCCGGTCGACCCGGTCGCCGGCCACATCCCCGGGGCGCGGAACCTGCCCAGCACGGCGCTGCTCGCCGGCGACGAGACGTTCGTCGCCGACGCCGTGGTCGACAAGTTCCTCGGCGAGCGCGCCGTCGACGCCGACACCCCGATTGGCGTCTACTGCGGCTCGGGGATCACCGCGGCCGTCGCCGTCGCGGCGTTGACCGCGGCCGGTCGGGACGCAGCGCTGTTCCCCGGATCCTGGTCGCAGTGGAGTTCGGATCCGGACCGGCCCGTCGCCACCGGCGAGTGATGATGGAGACGTTCCTGGTGTATGTGAAGGTTCAGGCGATGTGCCTGGTGTTCGGCATCGTCGGACATCTTTTTGGTCCTCTAGCTCGCGATTCAGCCAGACCCTTTCAGCGTTGACCGGCAACCGTGGATTCCGGGATTCGAGCCGCCCCACATCGTCGCGATCGTCGAGATCGCTGAGGAACCCGACGTGCGGCTGATCACCAATGTGGTGGATGTCGAACCTGAGGACCTGCGCATCGGGCTCGCGGTAGAGGCGTTCTTCGAGGATTGGACGGGATTGTCGGGCGCGGAGGACACCAGGGTGTGGGTTCCGTTGTTCCGGCCCTCAACCCGCTGAGGAGTCGAGCTCAACCGTTGTGAGACAACGGGACTGGGGTCAGTCGCGAACCCAGACGGAGATGTATCCGATCGGGATGCCGGTGCGGGTGGCGATGCATTCGCGGGCGGCCAGTTCGACCTTGTCGCGCGCGGTCGCCTCAGTGGCATCGTTGATTTCGGGAATCAGGATCACCCATCGGTTGGTGTCGAACCGAATCTCGATCTCGAAGCATTGGCCGGCCATCGGCCGGAGCAGGGAATGGGTGCGAAGACCCCGTTGCGGACGAGTAGAGAAGCCGCGAGTTCGGTAATGAGTACGCATCTTCAGGCTTTCCGGAACGATTCTGGGCCGCGGGAAAAGATACTCTTCTCAGTCACGGAATACAAAATCGTTCGCGTCTATGGCTACATGGGTGTAAGGACGACGACGACATCACCGCCTCACAACGGGTCGAAGAGTGGAGATGGCGTGGCGTGCCGGTGTGGTCGCGTGCCGGCATGATCTGCGCCGGGGGAGACGTACAAGAACGCGGTCAAGATGAGGTTCGCCAAGGGCGCGGCGCTTGCTGATCCATCGGGTCCATATCGTCGTCAATGGACGCGCCGTGGGCGGCAGGCTTCGCCGGCGACGGCGCATCGCACTCGGGTGACTGCGGTGGGGGCGGCCAGGTGGGGTTGGCGCTGGCGGCGCTGGTCCGCCCGGTCACCCGTCGCTCAGCTTTAGGGCGTCCGGTAGATGTCTGAGCGGTGGTCGACGCGGTGCACCCAGACGGTTTTGGTCGTGTCGTCGATGCGGAGGAGGAGGCGGTAGGGGCCTCGCCGGGCACTGTGCTGACCGACGAGGTCGCCGCGCAGCGGCTTCCCAACCAGACGGGGAGCTCGTGCCAGATCTCCAAACGCGAACTCGATCACGGCTGCGAGAATCCGCGGCGGGAGTTTGTCCAGATCGCGCCGAGCCGAGGCTGTGAACCGCGTCGCGTAGTCAGCGTCGGATTCCATCTCAGCGTGGTCGCCGAGGCGCGTGGTACGCCGCGCGAATCTCGTCTTCACCGAACGTGCGCCCCGCGGCGACGTCGGCCTCTGATTCGGCCACCGACTCGGTGATTCCGGGCTGAGAGAGCCAGTACAGCGTTTCCTTGATCGACTCCCACTCATCAACACCGATGAGTACGGCCGCTGGCGAACCGTTCTTGGTGATGGTGATCTGGTCACGCGTCTCGGCGACAGCATCGACGTACTCGTTGATCTTGCTTTTCACCTGAGAAATCGGCAGTATCCGCATGGGTCAATGCTAGTCCTATATTTGGTATCGGATACGACCCAAATAACTGGCGATGCGCGTGCCGTAACGTGTGCGGGCCGCGACCACCGTCGGCGGAGCGTCCCGAGCCGGTTAGGTCCGCAGAAGATTGCGCGACTATCAGTCTCGCCTGCGAGCGCTGTCAGCGGGCGGCCCTACTGCGCTTCGCATGGAGCCAGACGTCCACGCCGAGCACGTCGCTATACTGGCTCTGCTCCACAACCCGGGTGCTGAACTCCAAGTTCACAACACTCGCTACGACCTGCCCAGCCGACACCGCCGTCAGCACGCATGAACGCCAAGCCCGTTGCCCCAGATTCAATGAGAATGCCCCAACTGCGGTGAGAACGGACAGGCATCCGCACGGCTGTCCGTTCTCATTCGAGCTGATACAAGAACAATGCGTTGACCTGCGGTGCATCAGATTGGATGAGAACTCTGATGGCTATTCTTTCTCACTTAATCTGATACAGATGGCCATTGGTGCCCGCGAAATTGGAGGCATTCGGGAGCCGATGGTTGACGGGGCCGTGTTGAGGATCGGCCCCGCCAACTGCGGCTCTATGGTGTGGTCTGGCAAAAGCGGATTGTGTTGGAGAACGGGTCGATGACTTCCATGGTTGGGCCGCCCGGTGAGTCGACCTCGATGCCGGGGTTCATCCGGTCGTATCCGGTGGCGTGGAGTTCCGTGTGCAACGCGGTGACGTCGCTGACGGGTACCCAGACCGTCGATCCGGGGGTGCCGTCCCCGTGGTGCTCAGACAAATCGAGGACGAACTGATCGCGACGCAAGCGAATGTAGAGGATCGACTGGGCGTAATCGAAACGATGTTCCCATTCGACGCTGAAGTGAAGGTAGTCGATGTAGAACTCGCGGGCACGGGCCTCATCGAGGCTACGGAGCACAGGTACCGGGGCGCTCATGCCTTGCCAATTTGGAAGCCGCGCCACGGCGGTGTTCCAGTCGCGGAAGCCGAGCTGTTGGGCCACGATCTCGAGCGCTTTGGAATGCGTGAGATTGATGTCAGGCAGTTGGTCGCGGAGTACGCGGGCTGCGCGTTTTGCGTCGTTAATGGTCATGTCCATCACTTCACCTACGGTTCCGGTGCCGGTGTGCAATTCAGTGCCCGCGTTGCTGAGCTGTCGAGGCACCGTTGCTCGTAGACAAGTGCGATGGTGACCGAACCCGATGTATTCACCTGACCGATGTCTCGGCGCGGGCGGCAGGTCACATCGAACCCGTGTGCACACGTTACGGCTGTGAGCAAGGGGTTTCAAGTCTTAGCCTGCCGGAATAGTCCGTCATGTCGAAACCATTCGATGCACGATCAGCTGTGGTCGCGCCGAAATACGTAGCCAATTCTTGCAGCGAATTCACCCGCAGATCGGCGAGTGCCACTTCATCTTTAAGAGCGTGAATGTGGCCCCATGGTCCGCGTCGGATGAACACCGTGCGCATTCCGATCGCCCGGGCGGGAAGTATGTCGTTATCGAGCCGATCACCCACGTGGATCGGCAGCGTGATGGTGGTCCAAACGGGCTTGCGGCCCGAATTGGCGAAAGGCCGCACCGTCAGCCGCGTATTCGTCCTGGTGATAAACGCGGCACCATTCCCAGCGCACCGCGGCATCGGGCGGTTCCCAGCACCAGGTCGCATCTTTGTCTACGGTCGGCAGCGGCCGCGCCGGTGGCCGTAGCCGTCTGATCATCCGGCTGCAGTAAGCGCTTGTGCGACCTTGATGACCGATGCGCTACCGTGGGCGACCAGTTCGTCACGCGGGGTACGCCCATCAAACTCGATGTTGGGGTGCATGATCCACCGCGACAGGCTGACCGGTCCACCGGGAAACGACGACTGCAGGACGTCGAGATCTGGTAAGGCACCGGTCACGTTGTCCGGGTTGAATTGCCATCGGGGGAGCCGCCATTCTCTACCCACTTTGATACCGACCAGTTTTCGCGATTCGAGCTTGTCGGTGACGCTTTGCGGACTGATGGAAAGCAGCTGCGCAGCAGCTTGTCTGCCAATGCTGTTGGCGGCGAGCTGGCGGCGCTGCGCGAATTGATCGGTGAGGTCAGCGACCACCGCCTCGGTGACGGCCACTGAGTCCGGTGCCGGCCCCCAAAAGCGTTCATCGAGGCCATCGCGTGGCGCTCCAGTCGCCGCAGCCTCCAAGCGTGCCCGTTCAGATTCGTCGGCTTGGTTGACTAGTGCCTCCAACTCGGCGCGAAGCCGAGCCTTATCGACGAGACCTACCGCCGGTGCCGGGTCGACAGTGTCGTCGACGCGTCCGACCGCGACGACGGCCAAGCCAGCATCTTGAAGCGCACTCTCGAGCTGCTCGCGTCCACGAATATCCCATGGCAGATCGTCGGGCAAGGGGCGCGTCTGCTGACCCACCGCTGCGCGCTCTACAATCATGAAAGAGCCCACCTCTGCAGGATACGCTATATACGCGTGTCGCGCTAGGAGGGGCTGACCTACCTCTTTGACTGCTGCACGGAGGCTTATTCTCTGCCTGAAATCGAAAGCCCGCGAGGCCGAATTTCGACATTCGCCCGTAGTCCCGGACGGCCGAATCGGACACCGTGCGCTCGGGCTTGGGCTTCGAGCGTTTGAGGGCTGTCGCCGAGAGTTTCGGCGAGGATGGCGATCGGGGTGGTCTGTGTGAGTTCGTTGAGTGTGCCTAGGCGTGCTTCGAGTGTTGGGGACGACTGATCCGCAGATGGTTACGCAGGTGTGTCGGCGTGACATGCATCCCTGGGCGCTATCCACGAGGAAATACCCAAGGCGAGTTGGGATGTGCCGCGGTCCGGTTGTTGTAATTGCTCGCCGCCAGCGCGCGAACCGGTTCATCCAGCGGAGGCGGGAGCTCGATCGGCGTCCCAGCCAGGTCGATGCTCACGGTGTCAGCGCTGATGGTGATCTGTTTCCAGGTGGAGGCGCTACGGATCTTTGAAGACGTCATGGTCACCGACCCGACGCCAGCGGCATCGCAGCTGCTCGTCGACGGTGACAAGTTCGAAGGTCGCCCGGCCGTCAGGGCTCGCAAACGACCACGTCATCTCCAACACGCCTGGGGCGCCTTGGACGGATTTCACCCGCAGCCCTTTCGGCCAGACTGCTGCAGGATCGACTTCCAGTGCCGCGCATGCGGGTATGAACTTGGCCTTCAGTGCCTCTCGGAATGCCGCTCGATGTTCGGGCTTGAGCCGTTTGAAATCTGCGTCGAAGGCAGGGGTGGTTTCATACCTCATTGGCCGTCTGCGTGCGCGTCGAGCTGGCCGAGGTGTTCCAGTAACGCGTCACCGTCACGGTGCACCGAAACCTCACCCGCGGCGACATGGCTGTCCACCTCGCGCTCCCGCTGCTGCCACCGTTGGGTCCAGAACCATCGCTGATCGGCCGGAATAGGCAATGCGGGCCTGAGTTCCAACACTCCGTCGCTGCGCTCGACGATTTCAACCTGTGCGCCTGGTTCGTCGAGGTGCAGCCTGCGACGCACCTCGACCGGCAACGCCACAACTCCTCTGGACTGAACAGTTACATACCCACGGAACGCCATACGATCATCTTCACACGAGTGCAGTATTACCGCAATACGGAATAACCGTTTTACTGGTACCGGTGCGTGCTCAACAGGGTTCGAGCTGTAGCGCGTCGAGTCGCAACTCGGGCATTCCGTCCAGCAGGAATCAATCAGATGACGGGAACTTGCGTCGATCAGCCTCGAGGCGCCTGCGCATCTCTATCAGTGCCGGATCTAACTAGTTCCGGATCGGACAGCCCCAAAAGTGTCCGATCCGGAAATATCTGAGAGTGCGGGGGAGTGCTCACCAGCGCGCCCTCAAATAGTTCCGGACGGGATGAGGCCGAGAATTCCAAGATGATATGAGAGTGCCGGATGAAATCCGGGAAGACTTGAGAGCGCCGGACAACGCCGGCGCTGAAGGGTCGCGTGCAATCTGAGATCGAGTACTTCTTTGCGGGAGCACCCCCGGTGCGGGACCACTGCGCGATCGCGTCGGTCGTTCGAACCGTCCCTCCTTCGTCGGCCGTCCCGAATAGGCTGCCACCGTGAGTTTCGTGCAATTGAAGCAACTGGTGCTCGACCACAGGGAGCTAGTGAACCCGCTGGCGCTGATCGCGAAGTAAGCGTGATGGCGTCCAACATGCGCGACCAGCTGACAACGCTAGCGACCCTATTGCGCCGCTTCCTCGGCCGCGAACTTCCAACACTCGGCCCCGACTGGTGGAACCAAGGCGTGCTCGCCAAGCTCTCGTATCAGCAGCGAGCGCAGGCCGACGAGCAGCGGTGGTCGACCTTGGACGACCTTGACGTCGCTGCCACGCTCCGAGTGGTCGACCAGAACTGGGATCTGTTCAGGCGCCGTGGACTGGTCAAGTGGGACGATCGGAACTGGCTGAAAGAGGCGGCCAGTGTCCGCAACCGCCACTCACACGATGCCCCCGGTCGAGAGCCGAGCCCGGAGCGCGTCTACAGGGACATCGACACGCTCGCGCTTCTCGCCGAAGCCGTTGACGCAGACAGTGACGAATCCCGTGAGCTTTCGGCGGCAAGGACCCACGCGTTGGGGGCGCTTGCGCCCCCAACCAACGAAGGCGCTCCATCAACGGCCCAGGCGGCCACCGCCTCTGGGCCGTCGTCCAGCTCGTTCGTACCTGGAGCAATGATCCGCTTGAAGGCGCGACCTGAACTCACCGGCGTAGTCACGCAGGCGGATGATTCCGGGTCACAGACGCGCTTGACCGTGTTCCACGGCAGCGTTACGCAGACCTACTACGAGAGCCAGGTCGAGTTGGTCGAGTCGAAGTCCGTCGAACATCTGTCGGCGGATGACATGAAGGCCCGGCTCACGGCGGCCCACGTCTTGCACCCGTCGGTCAGCCGCCTCTATTCGTTGAACAGTGGACGCATTGACTACGAGCCATACCAGTATCGCCCGGTCATGAAGCTGATCAACGCGGACCGGCCAAGGCTCCTGATCGCCGATGATGTCGGTGTCGGCAAGACCATCGAGGCCGGGCTGATCATCAAGGAACTGCAGGCGCGCCAGAAGCTCGACTCGATCCTCGTGATCTGCCCCAAGCCGCTCGTTGTCGAGAATAAGTGGCGGTCGGAACTCAAGCGGTTTGACGAGGACTTCGCCCACCTCGACAGCGCCACCCTGCGGCACTGCGTCGACGAGACGCGGGCGGAAGGTCGATGGCCCGCGCGGTATCGAAAGGCGATCCTTCCCTACTCCCTGCTCGATGAGCGGCTGCTCTTGGGAGAGACCTCGGGACGCCGGCCGAGGACGAGTCTTGCTTCGCTCATTCCGCCGGCCAAGTTCGACTTGGTGATCGTCGACGAGGCACACCATGTTCGCAACAGTGACACTTGGAGCCATCGGGTCGTCAAACATTTGCTGGACTCAGCCGAAGCCGCCGTTTTGATCTCGGCGACGCCGATACAGACAGGCAGCGAGGATCTGCGCACGCTCTTGCGTCTTCTGCGTCCAGACATGTTCGTCGACAACCAAACCTTCGACCTGATGCGTGAGCCCAACGCTCACCTGGCAAACGTTGAAAGCGCGGTTCGAATCGCCGATGACGGTTGGCAAGCGGAGTCGGCTCGAGAGTTGGAGGCCGCCCTCGCCACATCATGGGGCAGCCGTGTCATTCGCACGGACCCTCGCGCTCAGGAACTGCGCGACCTCCTCGATCAGGATTCGATGGACGACCGCAAGCGAGTCAGCGCCCTTCGGCTCACGCAGTCTCTTAATACATTCTCCGGGCTCATCAACCGCACGAGGCGTCGGGATATCGGATCGTTTACAACGAGGAAGCCGGAGACTTTCGAGGTCGACTTCACTCCAGAGCAGCAGACGGTCCACGACTTGTTGCTTGACCTGGCTGGACGTATCTCCACGGCCAAGGGCCACGGCAGGTCGCTCGACTTTGTTCTCTCCACTCTCCAGCGTCAGGCGGCGAGTTGCCTCAACGGCCTGGCGCCATTCGTGGAGGATCTGCTCAGGCGGAAGCTCAGCGCCGAGGAGTGGAGCGAGGCCGACGTCGAAGCGGACGAGCTCGACACCTCTGACCTGGATGGGTTCGTTGACGAGATCCGGGAGATTGCTCAGCAGGCCGCCGACTTGACCGAGGATCCGAAGTTGGACCGGCTGCTTGCTTACGTAGATGAGAAGCAAGAACTCGACAACAACAAGCTGCTGGTGTTCAGCACCTTCAGGCACACGCTCAGGTACCTGGTGGACCACTTGGCGGTCACGGGAGTCCGAGTCGGCCTCGTGCATGGAGGGGTGCCAGACGACGAGAGGCGCGACCTTCGTGCGCGCTTCGCGAAGGCCCGGACCGACCCAGAGGCCCTCGATGTTCTGCTCTCGTCCGAGGTCGGTACAGAAGGTCTCGACTACCAGTTCTGTGACGCCCTGGTGAACTACGACCTCCCGTGGAACCCCATGCGCATCGAACAACGCATCGGACGTATCGACAGACGCGGACAGGCGAGCGAAACCGTAGCCATCAAGAATCTGGTCGTCAGTGGCACGGTCGACGCCGTCATCTTCGAGCGATGCCTTGAGCGGATCGGAGTGTTCAAGCAAGCGCTGGGTGGAAGCGAGTCCATCCTGGGAGACCTCACCCGCGACATCCGGAAGATCGCAGAGGACCTCACGCTGACTGTCGCCGAGCGCGAAGCTCGGTTCCAGCAACTCGCGGACAACAGAATCGGTCGGATACAAGAGCAGGCAGAACTCGAAGAGCGAGAGAGCGCTCTGTTCGGGCTCCCGTTGAGGAAGCTCGACGAGGAGGGCGTCGAGCAGGCGGCAAGTCCCTGGCTTGCTACCGAGCAGCTTGCTCGTCTCGTCCAGCGCTACCTGTCCAGCCGCGGCTACGAGCGGGCCGAAGCGATGTTCGAGCGTCCTGTCGCCCTTTTCCGCCCCGGAAAGGAGATCCGGGCATCGTTGCGGGAGGATCTGCTGGCCGCAGCACCTGACAGCACTTCCCAATGGCGGCGCTGGCTCGAATCCGGTTCGGACCAATCGCGACAGTTCACCTTTGACGCCGCCCTGGCTTCTAGTGGCGACATCGAGCTCCTCTCGCCCGTGCACGACCTTGTGCGGGTCGCAGCCGTACACGAGGAGACGTTCGCGCCCGAGAGCACCGTTGGCCTCCGGGTGCCGTCGACCTCGGTACCAGAAGGCATCTATCCGGTCGCGGTTCATTCGTGGACCTATCTCGGTGCACGGGACGACTTCGAGATCGTTGTGACCGCGACTACCGGCGGCTTGGCCGACGAGCTCGAGCGCACCTTGGTGGACGCCGTCGACTCGGACGTGTCGGCAGCGCAGCTGATCGACTCGCTGGATGACGAGCACTACGCGGCCTGGTCGGACGCGCGAGGGACACACATGGACCGCACGCGCGTCCACGTCGACAGCCAGCTCGCCTCGCTAACCGCCACCCACCAAGCCCGCCAGCAGTTGCTCGAGGACCAGATTCTGTCGGCGACGCATGACAACATCCGTCGCATGCGGGAATCCGAACTGCGCTCACTCGAAGAAGACTTCGTGGCGCGCCGCAGGCGCCTCGAAGACAGCATCCGGCGCAGTGACATCACAACGTCAGTGCTGTGCAGGGCAACGGTCGAGGTCGTTCATGGCTGAGAGCACCGACTTCGAGAATCTGCGTCAGAAGCGCCTCCGGTACGTGGAGTCTGCACGCGAGAACAACTTCGAGGAAGGTCTGAAGAGACTTCTGTCTGACCTCTACCCAGACAAGGCGCACTTCATCTATGAACTTCTCCAGAACTCGGAGGACGCCCTCGCAACGACGGTTGGGTTCACGCTGAAGGCTGACCGGCTCACGGTCAGCCATGACGGGAAGCGGCCGTTCTCCGTTGCCGATATCGAGTCGATCACCAGCATCGGCCAGTCGACCAAGGGAGGCGATTCTACGCAGATCGGCAAGTTCGGCGTGGGCTTCAAAGCCGTCTTCGCCTACACAAGCCGTCCCGAGATCCGTTCAGGCGCACATTCGTTCGCGATCAATGATCTCTTTGTTCCAACAGCGATCGACGGGCTGGCTCAGCCCGGGCTGACGACGTTCACCTTTCCCTTCGATCGCGAGTACAAGCCGGCCGAAACGGCTTGCTCAGAAGTCGAACGGGGACTCTTAACCCTCGACGAGAAGACCTTGCTGTTTCTCGACCACATCCGCACTATCACCTACGAACTGCCTGACGGCACCGTCGGGATTATCGAGCGGCGTCCGGTCGACTCACGGGTCGTTGCGATTAAGCGGTCCGTAGGCGACGAGTTCGTCGAATCACAGTGGCTCAGGCTGAGCGGCAATACCAGCGTCGATGGACCGCCTGGCAGCGCATTGAGGGTGGCGGTGGCTTTCAAGGTGGAGTCCGCAGATGGTTCGCAAAGCAAGAATGCGAAGCAGGCCGAGGGTCAGGGCGCTGCACCTCGGCGATCGATCGTCCCCGTCAACGATGGCGACGTGTCGATCTACTTCCCGGCAGTCAAGGAGTCGTCCGGCCTGCGTTTCCACATCCACGCTCCCTTTGCCTCCACGGTGGCCCGCGACAGCGTGCGGGACGACCCGGGCAACGTGCGCCTGGTAGGAGACATCGCGAGGCTGATCGCCGAGGCGCTACCCGGCATGTGCACGGATGGCCTCATCGACGACAGCTTCCTCGACGCTCTCCCAAACGACGATGACCAGATCGGTCGCCTGTACGACCAAATCCGAGACGCAATCACGGAGGCGTTCAACGACTTAGAGATCACGCCCGTTCGAGGCACAGGAGCCGGCTTCGCGGCTGCCCGGACGCTCGTGGCGAGCCCGAGCGAGTTCCGCAACTGGTTGGACCCCGCTGACCTCCCAACGCTGCTTGACTTCGCCGGCATCGCGTCCGCTGTCACCCCACGTTGGATTCGGCACCGCGATGGGCGTGCTGGCAAGTTCCTTGCGGGTCTGGACACCATTGAGTTCGGCTGGGAGGAGTTGAGCGAAGCACTGAGTGCGGCTATGAGCGCCGACGAGATCCTCGAGGACGCTGACGAGGTCTACGACGACGATGACAAGGTCACGCCGAACGCGTGGTTCGCCTGGCTGGATGCAAAAACCGACGACTCGCTTCTTGGTCTCTATCTACTGATCGGCGTCGGTGCGCGCCACCACAAGCCCTACTACGGACTTGAGGACGTCCCGATCGTGCGCGTTCGGAAGCGCGATGTCGTTAATCATGTACGCGGTTCTGCCACGTTCCTCCCGTCCGGACGCAGCGACACGGTCCAATCGCGGGTGCCCATCGACCTCGCCTACTTCGAAGACGACGAGGACGCCACCCGGTCAGCCAACCTGAAAGCGTTCTACCAGTCAGTCGGAACGAAGCGCTGGGACGAGTCGGCACGCGCCGAGCAGCGGCTTGAGGCATATCGAGACCCGGAACGGGCAATCCCTGATGGCGACGAGCTGACCCAACACCTGGCAGACGTTCGAGCCTTCCTTCGCTACGCGGCGAAGCTGGGTACCGCGGTCGCCCGTGGGAAGCTCGCCGACGTTCCCATGTTCTTGGCAGAACAGTCTCGAGGCGGTCAGCGGTGGGTGACGGCACTGGAGACGTTCGTCGACCTTCCATTCGAGGACACCGGTCTCAGCGGGTTGTATCCCCGAGTGCCGCTGTTCTGGGACGGTGGCAGCCGAGCCGGCGAATACGCGTACGACGCGGAGCCCTATGCGCTGGCAGGCATCTACCTGGAGGTCGAGGGAGTCGTCGACTTCGTCGGCTCGCTTGGCGCGAAGACCGGCATCGAGATCACCAAGGCGAATGTCACGAGGAACGTCGACTTCTCAACGTCTTGGCGCTACCGTGAGTCTTCCCTGGCACAGCGGTCCGACTGGAACATCGATCGCTTGGACGACATCATCGAGATGGGCGATCACGACCTTCTCCGCGCGTTGTGGAGCGCGGTCGTCGTGGCGCCTGCATTGAAGGCGGTTGCTGTCTACCAAGCCAACGCCAGCGTCCAGCGACACCAGATGGCGTCCCAGCTTGCTCGCACCTTGACCTCGACGCCGTGGGTCCTCAATCGCGATGGGGATCTCAAACTTCCGCGCGAGGTCTCAGTTGAGGAGTTACCCGACGACTGGCAGGTACCGCAGCAGACGTCGCTCGTCTACAAGCTCGACTTTGGAGCCGACGCTGGGCGACGGCGACAGAAGCAGAAGGGTGTCACCGATTTCCTCCGCGAGGAGGGGTTCGACGAGGATTCGCTCGACCTACTTCAGCAGATGAAGGAGGCCGGGCTAGACCCAAGAGCGATCCTCCGCGAGCACGCGGCGATGTCGCGATTTCCCGACGGCCCGTCTGAAGATCCCGTCCGTCGAGCCGCAGTGGCGGCAGTCGACGCTGTCTCGGCGCCTGAATACAGCACATCCAATCGCGAACGTAGTGTCGTCGATGGTCAAGCTGAGGCTTCAGCTGAGTCGAAGGCTTACCTACGAGCGCAGTACACGACTCCCGCCGGTGAGATGCACTGTCAGGCATGCCGGAACCCGCTGCCCTTCAAAATTAAGGGCGGCTCCTGGTACTTCGAAGCGGTCAGGCTCGTAAATGCGCGCAAGCAGGTCCACACACCTAACGCCATAGCCCTATGCCCGCTCTGCGCCGCCCTCTACAAGTACGCCCGGGGAACCAAGAACGAAGCGATCCTCGACGAACTCGACAGCACGACCATCGACACCGGCCAAGGGCCGGTCGAGATCCCCGTTGTCCTGGACGGCAAGCGCATCAAACTTGGCCTCACCGGCAAGCACGCGATCGACATCAAGACCGCGCTCGGCGTCGCCGGGGACGAGCGTCCGGAGGCTGACTAGTTCAGTTGCCCCTGTTCAGCAAACATGCCCATCCTTCCGGGATCCATCATCCCGAGCGCTTCCCGCTGGGTGTGCCGGCGGCAAGCTTACCGAACATCCCTCAGGCTGAAGCTTTTGTCTGACGTCCTGTTGAATGCTGCGCCCGGGCGATCTGTTCTGTCAGTCGATGAAGCATGTTGTGAGACTTTATCTTCGGTGTCAGCTGAGGCCGCTGTCCGATCGGGAAAACCTGAGAGTGTGGGGGAGCGCTGACCAGCGCACGTTCAACTAGTTGTAAAATTGTCAGGTCGTGTGAGCTTCCCCAGTTTGAGTGGACACCTGAGATAGCGGGGCCGAGGGTCCTGCTGGAAGGATGTCGGGATGTCTCGAACTCGTCGGTCGTTTACACCGGAGTTCAAAGTGGAGGCTGCTCGGCGGGTGATTGATGGTGGCCGATCGGTCACTGAGGTTGCCCGGGAGTTGAACGTTCATGAGAATCTGTTACGTAAATGGGTTGTAGCTGAACGGGTTCGGGCCGGTGCCGCTCTCGACGCGCGCGAGCTACCGCCGGACGGGGACCGGTCGGCGGTCGAGCACGCGGAGTTGGTGCGGTTACGTGCTGAGCTTGCCGAAAAGGACCGTGATATTGCGTTCCTGAAAAAAGTATCGGCGTACTTTGCGGCACAGCAACACCGGTGAGTCGTTTCGAGCTCATCGCCGCGGAGTGCGCCGACCACGACATCTCGAAACTCACCGAGCTGCTGGGTGTTTCGCGGTCCGGTTTCTACGCGTGGGCGGCACGGCAATGCCGGGTCGAGCTGTCTGCGCACCAGCAGTGGCGCCGGGATCTGGAGGTGAAGATCCTGTCCCATTGGAAGGCCTCACGCCGCACGTACGGGTCGCCGCGGATCACTGCCGATCTGCATGCCGAAGGCGTCACCGTCTCGGAGAACACCGTCGCCAAGGTGATGGCCGAGATGGGCGTCGAAGGCATCAGCCCGCGCACGTTCAAGGTCAAGACCACCGTTGTCGATCCGACCGCATCGTTCCCGCCGGACCGGGTCGGCCGGGTCTTTGACCCAATGCCGTTAACTTTAGCGTCGTCGCAGGTCAGCGGGATTAGGATCGAAAGCTGTTGCTGTAGAGCGTGTTCAGTGGATGTGAACGGTGCCGATCGAGCGAAGGTGATGTGTTGGCCGGCACGTTCTTCGCGCCTCAGATTGGCTCCTAGAAGTATTGCGCTGCAAAGGATTACGCATCACACTTATTCGTGTGGTCGACGAGGGTGCCGGTGGTGAAAGCGGTCGTAGGGACCGGTTGACCGACCGGATCGGCTTGGTGTGCTGACCAGGCTGGTGCACCGCGATCTCGTCGACGAGGTGCTCGCCGACACCGGCCGCACCGAACGGCGCCGTCGGCTGCTGCCGGCCCGGGTGGTCGCCTACTTCGTGCTGGCTATGACGTTGTTCTTCGACGACGCCTACGAAGAGGTAATGCGCAAACTCGTCGACGGGTTGCGGTTTCTGCGGTCCTGGGACGAGGACTGGCAGCTGCCCACCTCCTCAGCGCTGTGCCCGGGCCCGGCTGGGTGCCGAACCGATCCGCGAGCTCTACGCGGGTCGCCCGGCCGCTGGCCGGGGCAGGCACGCCGGGCGCGTGGCTGGGGGATCTGCGGGTGATGGCCATCGACGGCGTCCAACTCGACGTTCCCGACACCGCCGACAACGAAGACGCCTTCGGTCGCGGTGTCAGCCAGGGCCTGGACGCCCCCTACCCGAAGGTCAAGGTGCTCGGACTGGGCGAATGCGGCACCCACGCGGTGATCGACGCCCACCTCGGTGGCGTCCTCGTCGACGAGCGTGAACTCGCCCGCCCCTTGCTGGCCAGTGTCGAACCCGGGATGCTCGTGCTTGCCGACCGCGGGTTCTACAGCCGCGAATTCTGGCAGGAGGCCACTGCGACCGGCCGAATTGCTGTGGCGGGTGCAGTCAGCACTGAAATTGCACGTAGTCACCGACCTGGCTGACGGCTCGTATCTGAGCGTGCTGCTGACCACCATCGAACGTCAACGCCTGCGACGCCACGAGGCCCGCGGCCTGCACGCCGTCCTCGAGGCCCCATGGTGCGCGTCATCGAGTACGACATCACCAACCGCGAGACCCACAGCGGATCGCCCATCCGGCTGATCACCACCATCCTCGATCCGGAGCTAGCCTCCGCCACCGAGCTCGCCGCGGTCTATCACCAACGCTGGGAATTCGAATCCAGCCTCGCCGAGATCGAAACCCGCCAACGCGGCAGCTACCGGGTCCTGCGCTCGCACAGCCCCGAGATGGTGCGCCAAGAGATCTGGGCGCTGTTGTTGACCCACTACGCGATCCGCGCGCTGATGTATGAGGCCACCAACCCCGACGGACTCGACCCGCTACGGATGTCGTTCATCCGCACCCTGCGCATCGTCCGCCGCCACGTCACCGGGCAGGCGGGTTTTCCCTAACCGACTCGCCACCAGCCTGCGTCACGCCGTCGCCGAGATCCTCCAGCGACCCAACCCGGCCAGACGGCACCGCACCTACCCCCGCGTCACCAAACGAGCCAGCGGCACAAAGTTTCCGCGAAAAACCCTGGACCACAAAAACATCAGACACCGAGGGCCACCCGACATCCGACTCACCCGCCTACAAAGTTAACGGCATTGGTCTTTGACCAAGGGCGTATCGATGCGGTGTGGACCTCTGATATCACGTACTTGACCTGCGGTGAAGGGATGCCTTCCTGTGTGCGATTCGCGATGAACACTCGCGGCGGGTGTTGGGTTGGTCGCTGGCCGACCACATGCGCACTGAGCTGGTCGAAGCCGCCGTCGATGCTGCGGTGTTCATCCGCGCCGGCAACGTCGCCGGCACCATCCTGCATGCCGATCGAGGCGGTCAATTCACCAGCCACGACATGGCCCAGGTTTGTTCTGAGCATGGCTTACTGCGCTCTATGGGAGCGACCGGGATCTGCTGGGACAACGCCGGAGCCGAATCGCTATGGTCGACGGTCAAACATGAGTATTACAAACGCCACGCGTTCACCACGTACGCGAATCTTACTGCAGGACTTGACAATTACATCAGATTCTACAACCATGAAAGGCGACACAGTTCGTTAGGGATGATCTCACCCATCGACTTCGAGATCGCCTCACAGCCACGTCAGCAATCAAGCTAACCGTGTCCACTTTTTCTGGGGAACCTCAGTTAGTCCGCAGTCAGGAATGCAATCGAGAAAGACGCGGGGAGGATCGGAGACGGTGTCAAAGTAACCGTTCTCGTACTGGATGGCGCTAATTCTGACCCCGACGGCGCGGCCATCGACGTAACGGTCACGGTTGTAGACGATACGAGACGCAATGCCTTGGTCCACTTCCCATTCTGTGCCGATTGCACCGGCTGGCGTTGCGGGCATTTCATTCCTTCTCGTTACTGCTGCCACGATGGTCCCTCCTGTGGTTGTGGATATGCACTTGCGTATCGATTCGATGCGGCGATTTCGACTTCAGCTGGCGGGTCGTAGAGGTCGGCCAGGATTGCTTGACGGAAGGGATCCGAAGCGCCACCGGGTGACAGACCGGGCACGACGTCGCGCAGTAGGGCGAGGCCGTGTGCGATCACATCCGCGGTCGACGTTCGTGTCGTCGCAATCTCGCGTCGTAGGGACAGGACAGTCTCGGTTAAGGCGACTGCGTTTGGGTACCAGGCGGCTACTTCTCGAGGACTCAAAGGTATTGCATCCTCAGTGATTCCGAGTAGGTCGAGTCGTTGCCTTATGTCGGGAGCACGTGTTATCGCCGGCCACCTCGACCAGGTCCTGAAGCATGTGACAGCGGCGGCGAAACAGGCGAAGGCAGAGTCACGGCCCCACCGTCTGATGAGACCCTGGTGTCTGAGATTTGCTACTGCGATGTCGGGACATCTGCGAACCGAAAACTGTTCGTGCGGAGCGCATTTCAGTTCCAAGCTTCCAGTCCACCTTCGGTGGATATGACAGAGCACCTGTTCATGACTAGCGAAGACAGTAACTGTTGACGGTCCACTGTTGGTTCGTGCGGCGACACAGTGGTTGCACGCGGCACGGACGCCAGCTCTGACTGATGCCTGCCCGGCGATGTGGGGCCATCGCTCGAGGGCATGCCAAGTGCGTAGTTCCGGAAGTGCGGATACCAGGCTGCGCTCGGTCAGTCCGGTCAGCTCACACAGACTCGGAGTGAAGTGAGGTTGGCGTGAGAGTTGGGACAACCAACGCGGGCGGAGGAGATTCTGCTCTGTAAGTCGCCGAAGATAGCTTACGAGCGTCTCCGCGGTTAGGGGCGACGAGGGGAGCGGCAGGCGCTGACGGATCTGGCAGGCAGGCGTTGCTGCAAGAACATACTGCGCTTCTGTGTGAGGCGGCATCAGCGTCCCCCAGGGTCTACGTCATCAATAGCGATTGAGTCGAGCAGATCCAACGTGATTGCTTCAGTACCGAAGTCGATGGCGTCAGTGGCTGCATCGATGACCAGGTCACTTAGGGACGCGATCGAGCCGCCCGTGCGGTGATAAAGGTAGTCGGAGTGGCGTTCGAGCAGCCCGTGTTCGTGAAGCGGCAACGGCAGGATGCGCTCGAGGGCAGCAACCAGCTGCACCCACTCCTGGTGATCGGCTTCGTTCGCGAGCGCGTAATGGCTCAGGTTGACGGGTCGCGTGCGTTTGCGCCATTGCTCGCCGTTCTCGCCGCTGAACAGCGGCGCGGTCTCTAGGGAGATGCCGGCGAAGAGCATGGTTGCGTCGAGGTTCTCGGCGAAGGTCTTGATATTGTCGGCGACTTCGGCCCCTGCGACGCGGTCGGTGTTGAGTCGCTGTACGTCATCAAGGATCACGAATTTTGTGCCAAGACTCTTGAGTAGGCGGGCAAGGTCGACCAGGCGCTCATCGGCGTTGCTTCCGCGCAGTTCCCTGGCACCGACGAAATCGGCGAGGCGTACCCAAAGTTTGTTGGTCGTGGTGGCAGTTGCAATCGTTGTATAGACGACCGGCAGGAACGACAGATCGTTCTCGCGGCCGCAGGCTCGACGTATTTCGGCGTCCAAGCGTTTGCCCGCCGCCATGACGTCGGTGGTCTTACCGGTCCGCGGTTCACCCGAGACCCTAATACCGGGCCTGGCCACGAACTTCTTGGCCCGCGACCTTCGAAGCAGTCGTCGTGCGTGGTCCAAGATTCGGGTCAGGTCCCGCGTGGGAAACACTCGTTCTTCGTTGAGGTAGTCGATCCGCCGTTCGTTGTACGCCGAACGTTCCGCGGAGCTGAGCTTTTTGATGTCGTCCACGCTCAGCAAAGGACGCTGAGAGTCGGGGGTGGGCTCATATGTGCAGTACTCGCGCCACTCTTCCCGAGTGGTCGGTGAGGCCATGGGTCACCACCCTTCCGACAAGCGCATGGGGCGCATCGGCTCTACTCGTCCGGCGGGCACCGGCGCAGCGAGCTCGGTGGGCGGGGCGGTAGCAGTGGGTCCCGGCTCCACTTCGGCGGGAGGGGCGGAGCAGAGTTCTTGTCGTGCAAGGTTCGCCCGGCCCGCCGAGGCTTCCGCTCGAGTCAGTGGCCGGAGTTTCGGCTCCGATGGGCCACCGAGCAACTGGCGGTGGATCTGCTCTGTGCGCTCAAGCACGTGCTTGTCGCTGGGGTTCTCGCCGAGCTCACGGCGCACCGCCTTGAGTACGTCCATGCCGAACGGGATGGCGGCGTATTTGGCCAGAACCCAACGGCATTCGATCCATCCATTGTCCTGAACAGTGCGCTCACCCTCGTCGGCGAAGGACAACGTCTCATCTCGAACCCAAATCTGCATCAGGTTGTTCGGGTCGTATCGCACCTCCCATTTCCCTTTCTGTTTGGAGTTCATGGATTTCGCCTGCCGCATCTGATGGAAGCGCGGCGAGTCGTTGTCATAGACGAGGTTGAAGAGGTTGATGCCGTAGCGGTTGATGCGTCGAAACTCATGGGGGTGCATGGAGATCCATTCGTCACGGGTCAGCGTTCGCACAGGGGTGGGGGCGGATGCGGACATCGCTCGGTAGATGGCGTTCGGGGAGAGCTTCATCCGAGGGGCAGTCGTGAGCTGAAGACCCGCATGTGGTCGGTTCTGGTAGACCGTGATGACCCACTCGTCGAGCAGCGCTTGGAGGACGAACAGGGGCCACACAGCGTCTTTCTCCGGTGCTCGGCCGCGATGGCTGACCGAACGCCCCTTGTATCCAGGGATCCATCGGACGAAGTCGTCGCCGATGGTCTTGAATAGCCGCTCGATATGGGGCTTCGCGGTCGGCGAGTATGGCGGCGCAACGCGACAATTCACGCCACGCAGTTCGGTTGCCCGATCGAAGGCCGCCGATACGAAGATCTTTCCGCGATCGACGACGAGACCCCGTACGTCTATGACGGGCTTATTCTCGAGGGCCTTCTCGAACTCTGCTGTGGGGGACATCGCGTCCGAAAGGTAGCTCCGCGCCAGTGCCATGTTCTCCGTCCATCCGGGGAGCACATGTTGCGGGACCGAGGAATTGGCCCATAGTTCGAGAGCGTCGACAGTCTTGCAAGCGTTGGGGCGCAAGATCGCCGCGGTGATGGTGCCTGTTGCTACGTCGATCCCGGCAGCGAGGTCAACCCGGCAAGGTTGACCGTCGGCCAACACAGCCATCGCATCCAGCGGGGTGGAGTCCAGTTGGACTTCTTCGCCTGGATAGAGGCCGACAATCTTCCCAAACGCTCGGTCGGGGCTGTTAGCGTGGCTACGACGCGAGGTCGCATCGCCTGTGGTGTGCTCGCCTCGGTCCAGCTCGGACAACAACGCGTACATCGACGACTTGCACGGGACCGGAACGCCGTCGTCCGCGAGTCGAGTTCTAGCGATCTCGATGATCTGTTTCTTGGTCGGCGTTGACTTACTCAGATAGTGGCGCTTCACCATTTCCAACGTGATGAGGACGCGTTGATCCACCTTGGACAGCCGCACACGCCCGGGCATGCCGCGCTGATCGATACATCCAAGCAGGCCAGCCTGATTGAATCCTTGCCATCTCCTCCACATGGTGGACATGGAAACACTCCTGCCCAAGCGTTGAATCTCGTCACGCTTCTCAGTGAGCCGTGTTTGGATAGTCGTTGTCGGAACGCCATTTTCGGTACCTCGGTCTGTAAGTGCGACGGCATGTTTGAGCTCGCACATGTGGTCGTACCAAAATTGAGCTTCGCGCCGACGTTCGACGGTGGCCAGGTCAAGCAGCCGCTGATCTGCGACGCTTGGACCGCTAGCATCGGGGGCGACGAACGACGCGTCGGAGAGCAGTATGCCTATGGGCAGGGCGAGGTCGCTTCCGTCATCGAGACACTTGAGACGCAGCGCCAGTCCGTCGCTTTCCCGGATATGCCAACTCTGGTTGCGGAAGCCGATGATGTCGCCGATTTGAAGATTGATCATGCTGCGATCACCGTGTTCCAGGACAGCGGACGAGTCAGGTCGGCGTGCATCGCACCGCTCCACACCAAGTGGTAGATACCGCAGATCAGGCGATCTTCGCCCAGGTGTATGCATTCAGAAGAAGCAGCGTCAATCAGATCGCCTAACCGCGTACCACCGTTTCCAGACTTCTGCAGACAGCGCACGATCGCGGTACGCGCCTCGGCCGGCGGCTCGAACCGTTGGTGGTGGTAGCCGCAGAGCAATCGTAGATTGCGCTCAATTGTGGCATCAATACTGGTGAATTCCTCGTATTCCCAGCCTAATTCGTTGCATACCTCGCGGGTACGGTCATGCTGAAGTCGATCTTTGTCTTTGAGCCGGTCAGCCGGTTTGACGTCGATGACCTGGGCTGACCCATCGCATCGGCGGATGAAGAAATCCGGAGCGTGGCGCATGGGCGCAACACCCTTTGGCCACAACAGCCAGAACGGGTTGGAGCTGACTGCAATTGCGTCGCCACGGAAGTCCAGCATCATCAAGGCCGTCATTTCGAACCGCGACTCGAAACCGACATGGCGCTGCGACCGCGAGAACCAATACTTTCCCTGGTGGGAACGACGCCCGCGGTATGCGGGAAAGTTTCGTATCGGGCGGCATAGCTCAAAGGGAACTCGTGCAATCTCGGGAGTGAGACGGGTGCGCAAGCGCCGTCCGGTCGCAGGGTCGTCGTAGAGCACGGTGGTGTACGGTGCGTCGTTCACCGGCAGGGTCGACTTACCGGGGGCCGATTGTGCGGTCATGCGCGTTTCCGTCGTGGATGCGGACCTGAAGCCGACGCGGCTGTCTCGCGCCCGGTATCGACGAAGGGGTTGACATCGTGCAGAGAGCACGCTGAAATGAACATGTCTCCTCCTGGGGGACGAAGTGAGTAAGAGCGGCGCGATGCCGCACCGAAGAAGCCGGGCTACCGACCCGGCTTTTTCAGCATCTGGAGATGTTTAGCGCCCTGCAGTTAGGCGCAATCGGAATCCTCTGGTCGGTGCGACCTCCTTCTTGGACTCGTCATTCGGCCGTCTTCCGCTGGATACAGAGGTCGAGCCAGCTGCGCCTAGCGGGCGCACAGCCCGCTTCCCAACGGAATTCGTGAATGCAAGTTCAGCACAACATGACAGACCCGCACAAGGGTTTCAGCAACCATGGCGGAATGGCCCGCGATGCTGAATGAGACAAATCGAACGCCGAGCTGTTTCACGGCTGACTTGAATGCGGATCTCCTCCAAATCGCGTGACCCTGAGGCGGAATTCCTGATCATATCGAATGTTAGACAATGTAATCCGGCTTTACTCCATGTCAACGTGCCACAGCGTGTCACCGCTGCGAGCGGTTGAACTTTGCAGATCAGAGTCCGGATGTAGCTCAATGACAACAACCACGAACTGTGTTTCTCAGCAAAAAGGTGTAACTAAACACCTGCCAGGCCGGTTAATATTCATCGAGGAAGAAAAGCCACAAGATCAAGTGCAGATGGCCAGTGCCGATAGGTGTCCTCGACTTCCTCATCGCGCAGCAGCTCTGTGTGCCGGTGTGTCCGGCTATCGCGTCCTTGGATACACACGGAGGAAGTGTTTGACGATCATCTTCGCCCAATTGCCCGGACGCTAATTATTCTGTGCAACAGCCTGATTGATCTTCTCGCTTTTAGCGATCGACAACTCCTCAACTACAGTATCGGGATCGATGATAAGCGAGTACAGACCGTTTTGTGCTGCTGCACTTCGGGTTTCAATACCGGCTGCCGTCACGTAGCGCTGCGATGTCGTCATTGACTCATGGCCGAGCAGCTTCATGAGCGTATAGACGCTGACATTCGCGGTTGCGAGCTCAGTGGCATAGGTGTGCCGGAGGCCGTGTACCAAGGCGCCCGGCACTGGTCGTGCATCTGGTCCAGCACGCTTGAACGCTCGCTTGATTCGAGATTGCAGCGTGCCCCGCGTGATTCGTTCACCATCTCGACCGACGAATAGCGGTACGGAAGCTGGCCATCCCGACAGGGCGGTGCTTTCCGATATAGGTGAGCGCTTCTTGCTCTGCGGGAAACGAACGGCACGACTCGCCATGTAGGTACCGATCACTGCCAGCAGCTCTGACTCGATGGGGACGTTGCGTTCCTTGCCGCCTTTTCCTTTGACATTGACCACGGCGGAGCCGTCGTCGAGGGTCCTCACGTCCCCGACATCGACAAGGCGAAGTTCCTCCGCCCGCAATCCTGCTAGAAGAGCAGTAAGAATGAGGGCGAGATCCCTTTCAGCCCAGTCTGTCTCGCGCGGAACTGGGTCTTGACCGGCGGCGGCGAGTAGCGCCTCGACTGCGGTCCGGGGGAGCGCCTTTGGGAGCGGCTTTTTCAGCTTCGGCCTCCCTACGAGCTGCATAGGATTGGCGGCCATCAGTTCGTTGGTGTAGAGAAAGGTGCACAGCACATTCCACGTGGACCAGCAGCGCCGGATCGATGCAGCTTCGTGTTCGGCGGCGAAGGTGGCGAATGCTGCCCGCATCGAATCGCGAGTTATGTCAGCAGGGGCGAGTCGGGCCGGCTCGCCGTCTGACATGAGGTTGGCGATGGCGGTGAAGTCTTGTCGATAGGCCTTCATAGTGTGCGCCGAAGGCTTGCTGGTCTGCCTGTGGTCCAAAAACTGTTGGAACCATCCAGGGACGTCATCGGTAGCCGTCGACACCGCGTCAGCTCCTTGTGGCGGCAACGGAGCAGTCGCGGGTTGCTTTCTCGGACACAGCATCAGCGTCACAGATAAATGATGGATAATCAACGTTATCCACCAAATGTGCGTAACCCGCTGCAGCGCAGTGACTTCACCGTTACGCACAGTGGGGTAGAAGTGTCACGGTGACGAAAGTCTGGCTTCACGCTGGTGTCGCGGCGTAAAGTATCAACATGAATGGCGGATCCGCCGACCCGGAACCCAGCGACTTGGCACACCCGCCCGAGCTGCTCGATGAGCGCGCAACCATAGAGCGCGAGCTCACACAAGCTGATGCCGACTACGCCGCCGGGAACACGGTTAGCGGCGAAGACTTGCGCAAACGCTTCGGGCTCACCGAGGCAACCCCGGCGCCTCACCGCAAGTTCGGCCAATTGCCCGACCTCGTCATACCGGACAACTTCGGCGCCCCGCTTCCAGACTTCGAAGACGCCACGCCGGAAGGTCCCTTGGACGCCTAGTCCCGCCTGCGCCTTTCCCGCCAGAGCGCAGGGGTTACGTCACTGTGACGATAGTGCGCAAAAGGTCGGAGTGTTGAAGTTTCGTTGGTGACCGCGCCGTCCGGCGTTATCAGTTAGTCCTGGACAGCATGTCCGGCACTGTCAGATTGTCGTGGATTCTGCGATAACCAGGTCGGCCGTGCGGCTACCAACGGCTACAACGGCCCAACACGCTGCAAGAAAAGCACTGTCAAATGGTTCCGGAAACCAGGTGCAGAATCGGACAGCTTTCAAGTAGTCGCGGAACATTCTCAACTAGTTCCGGATCGGACAAAAAGCAGGTAATCGCGAGTATTCATCTAGTGATGACCTCGATAGAAAATTTTGCCGATAAGCCACATTATGTCAACTAAAGTACTGCATATTCCATTTTTGTGACTCTCGCCTGCTGTCGGATGACAACCTATTTGAGACTTTGACACCCTATCTGAGACTCAGTGACAGATAGTTGAGATTGTCGGGCCCGTCAGCTTGTCGTACCCCCGCAATATGGTCGGGCTCATGTCCAGTTGCACGTCCGTGGAATCATCGGCAGATTCGTCGGCGCAGACTGGGATCGACACGGTCTCGTGGATCACCGCCGACGGGAACGAACGATCGGCTGCGGTGTCGCCTGCCCTGCTTCATGAGCATTTCCACCGAGCTCTGCCCTGGCGTGCCGGCGTCCAGTTTCAGAACCGGCTGAATAGGCACTCGCGGCAGTACTTCGCCTCGCAGCGCACGCATGTGTGGTGCGAATCAGGCCTGGAGGCCGAATCATTACTGTCGCTGGACTTCGACGGCCTGGTTCGCCAGATCGCCTCGCAGCCCATGAAAATCAGCTTCGCCGACGGCTCGACCCACTTCCCTGACTTCTTCGCCACACTCCGTAACGGTGACCAGGTCCTCTATGACGTCAAACCATCGGGTCGCATGACCGATGCGACGGCCGAGCAGTTCGCGAAGACGGCGGACGTATGCCGCACGGTCGGCTGGAAGCATCAGGTGCTGCACGAATTGCACCCGACCAAGCTACGCAACCTCGAATGGCTTCGTGCAGCACGGGGCCGGGATCAAGTCCGGACTACGCACGCCTCAACTGCATCAACCTGCTCTGGTCGAGAATGCCATGGGCACAGAGGCATTGGCGCTGCTCGCTGCCTTGGACACCGCGTGCGCCAATGTCGACGAGCTCGGCCGGGCTTCGGCAGAGTTGTTCCAACAGCACCCCGATTACGCGATCATGACCAGTTTTCCGGGGTTGGCGGACTCGACCGGCGCCCGGGTGCTCGCCGAGATCGGTGACGACCGCGATCGCTTCGCCGACGCCCGAGCGTTGAAGGCCTACGCGGGATCTGCACCTGTTACCCGAGCCTCTGGACGCTCTCTATCGGTGACGCATCGCCAGATCAAGAACAACCGGCTGGCCAATGTCGGCTGGATATGGGCCTTTTCAGCGGCGTCCAATTGCGAACCTGCGCGGCAGTATTACCGGCGGCGCCGCGATCACGGCGACCGTCACGCCGCCGCCACCCGCCACCTATTCAACAAGCTCCTCGGCCAGCTCTACCACTGCCTTCAAACCCAGCAGAGGTTCGACGGCGCGAAGGCGTTCGCAGTACCGCTGAGTGAAGCGGCCTAGGGAGAGCGAGTCAAGTTTTGTCCCCAAATCCTGATGACCGCTTAGCGGCAAGCGCCGAGATCACGGACCGCTCCGCGATCTGCGGAGGTCGCCAGCAGTGCGTAGGCGCGCAGTGCTGTCGAGACGGGCCGGTCACGTTCGCGCGGTCGGTATCCGCCGGCGTCCATCAACTCGCTGTGCCGTTGGGCGAGTGCCTCATCAGTGACATCGAGAATGATTGAGCGCGAGGGTATATCGATGACGATGCGGTCACCGTCGCGAACCAGCCCGATGGTTCCGCCTGCAGCGGCCTCCGGTGACACGTGCCCGATCGCCAGCCCGGAGGTGCCGCCGGAGAAGCGGCCGTCGGTGATGAGTGCACAGGTTTTGCCCAGGCCGCGTCCCTTCAAGAACGATGTCGGGTAGAGCATCTCCTGCATACCCGGCCCGCCCCGGGGACCTTCGTAGCGGACGAGCACCACATCACCAGCGGTGACTCGACCACCGAGGATGGCAGCGACCGCCTCCTCTTGCGACTCGACGACGATCGCTGGGCCCGCGAAGGTCAGCATGTTCTCGCCGACGCCGGCGGTCTTGATGACGGCGCCGTCGGGCGCGAGATTGCCGGTGAGGATCGCCAGCCCGCCGTCGGGTGAATAGGCATGTGTCACATCGCGAATGCATCCATTCGTGGCGTCGGTATCCAGGCTCTCCCACCGTTCGGATTGGGAGAATGCTGTGGCGCTACGCCGCCCGCCGGGGGCAGCATGGAACAACTCCAGGGCCTCGTTGGTCGGGTCGGTTCCTCGAACGTCCCAGGCGGCGAGCCAATCGTCGAGTGTGGCGGCGTGAATGGCGTGCACATCGGTGGCCAGCGATCCCGCGCGGTGCAGTTCACCGAGGATGGCGGGGATTCCGCCGGCGCGGTGCACGTCCTCCATTAGGTATGCGCCATTGGGGGCAACCTTGCACAAACACGGGACGCGACGGGAGATTTTGTCGATCTCGCCGATCGCGAAGTCCAGCTCGGCCTCATGTGCGGCGGCCATCAGATGCAGCACGGTGTTGGTGGACCCGCCCATCGCGACATCCGTGGCCATCGCGTTCTCGAATGCCGACCGGGACGCGATGGCCCGCGGCAGCGCCGACTCATCGCCACGGCCGTAGTACCGGGTGGTGAGGTCGATGACGGCGGCGCCGGCTTTCTCGTACAGCGCTCGCCGGGCGGTGTGGGTGGCCAGCACCGAGCCGTTGCCCGGTAGTGCCAGGCCCAGCGCTTCGACCAGGCAGTTCATCGAATTGGCCGTGAACATGCCCGAGCAGGAACCACATGTCGGACAAGCGGCCTCCTCGATACGGGCAAGGTCTTCCTCGGATATCGCCGGGTCGGCGGCGCCGGCCATCGGATCGATCAGGTGCAGCCCGGTGCGGACCCGGCCATCGACGAGCGTGGCGCGGCCGCCCTCCATCGGGCCGCCGGAGACGAACACTGCGGGGATGTTGAGTCGCAGTGCCGCCATCAGCATGCCCGGAGTGATCTTGTCGCAGTTGGAGATACACACCAACGCATCAGCGCAGTGCGCTTGCACCATGTACTCGACCGAGTCGGCGATGAGATCGCGCGAGGGCAGTGAATACAGCATGCCGGAGTGGCCCATCGCGATGCCGTCGTCGACGGCGATGGTGTTGAATTCGCGCGGGATGCCGCCGGCTGCCTGGATCGCTGCGGAGACGATCCGACCGACAGGTTGCAGATGAGTGTGTCCGGGGACGAACTCGGTAAAGCTGTTCGCCACGGCCACGATCGGCTTGCCGAAATCCTCGCGGGCCACCCCTGCCGCGCGCAGCAGTGCCCGGGCTCCGGCCATATTGCGGCCGTGGGTGACGGTGCGGGAACGCAACGGGATCATCACTCCACTGTGGGGCCTGCCGCCGCATGCTGGGAAGACGCCCTCACTACTAGCGGTGGCAGTACTAGTCTTGGCCGGTGCCCACCGATGATGACCGCCGGGCCGAACTCGGTGCCTTCCTGCGTTCGAGCCGCGAACGGCTGGGCCGCGCCGACTTCGGTCTACCTCCGGCGGGCCGGGGCCGGACGGTCGGGTTGCGACGTGAGGAGGTGTCCTACCTGTCCGGGGTGAGCGTCACCTGGTACACGTGGCTCGAACAGGGCCGCGATATCAACCCCTCGCGGCAAGTGCTCGACGCCCTCAGCCACACCCTGCGCCTTGGAGTGCCCGAGCACCGCTATGTTCTCAGCCTGGCCGGTTTCGCGCCGCTGCCCGCCCGATCCGCGGGTGATGTCGAGCCGCCGCCGCCGCACCTTCAGCGTTTCCTCGACGCGATCGGCGACAACCCCGCCTATGCGTTGACCGCGGAGTGGGGTATCGCCGGCTGGAATGAGGCTTACCAACGCCTCTACCCCAACGTCGCGTCGACCGCGGCCACCGAGCGCAACCTGTTGTGGGTCGTCTTCACCGACCCCGCCGTGCGCAACCTGCTCGGCGACTGGCAGCTGACAAGCCAACGCTTCCTTGCGGAGTTTCGCGCCGAAATCGGTTCGCGTCTGGGCGATCCCGCTATATTGGACCTCGTCGCGCGACTGTCCGAGGCCAGCGCCGATTTTCGCGCCGGGTGGGAACGCCACGATATCCACGGCTTCGAATCGCGCGAGCGGGTTTTCCACCACCCCGAGTTCGGCACCGTGCGCTACGAACACCACCAACTGCGCCCATCGGACCAACCCGAGTTCCAACTCGTCGTCTACACACGTGCGTAAAGGAGACGAACGAAGACGCTGACTCCTTAGCCAACCAGACCCTTCTCTGATGCGGCTCCACTATCAGTCGCAAACCCCTTCAGCGGCCGTACTGCCCGACGAAAAGACTCTCGGCGATAAACGGTTTCGCGCCCACCTCATTGACCTGTGCCCGGTACGCGCTTGACACTTGGAACCATCGGAGGTCTGTAACGAGCTGAGGTCCAGATAAGCAGGATCTATTTCTATTCCGTGCCGCGGCCTGTCACGGCTTCGCCAGCAACCGTGTGGGACGTCCGGCGGGGCGCAGTGGTTTGGCAGGTCAATGCCTTCAGCCTTTGTGTTTGAGATCGCGAGCTGCACGTTGCGCGCATGCGAGCCACTGGCGAACGAACTAGCCCGACTCGGCCTATACGCGCCCGCGGTGAGTGAGTGGACGTTGGACAATGAAGGCAACGGGCGCACCGCAGGTCTCGACGCAATCATCAACGGAATGTCATCTGGCACAAAGTTCTTCGTGGAAGTCCATCCTGTGCCTTAATCGGGCCACTCAGCGCCGCCGGTCCCGATGGCGCTGACCGGGGCCTCGGTTACACGCCTCCCGATCCGGTTCGCGTGCCGCCGCCAGGCTCATCGCGCGAGTGCGTAACCACACATGTTGTGCTGCCCCGCGCTACTGTTTACAGGGAGGAATTCGACAGAATCCATTGTCGCGGATTACCGGTCGAGGTCTGTAATTTTATTGCGCCACAACATATTTCAGTGAAGATATCCGACGGGTCGTGCAATCTCCTAGAGATCGACGGCCACCGTGCAGTAGCCGACATCGAGGACATCATGATCTAACAGCTCTGCGTAAGTCTGTTGCCATCGTTGAGAAGCGAGATCGTCCTTGAGTCGACTAAGACCCGGCACTAGCAAGGCTGAATCAGTCCTGGCCAACATCGATATCCCGGCCCGAACCTCGGGATCGAGGTAGGCATGCGGGCGGCGCCAATAGGCGGCCCCGAACCCGTCAGAGCAATCGTGCGGAACGGGCACTGATACAACGTGCATCTCAGACCCCGGCACCGCCGCGGCAACAGTTTCCAGCGGAACTGCCACCTCCGCATCGGCCGCGGCTGCAGCAGGCAGATAGTCCCGCAGCAACCAAAACTGGGCAATCATCTCGGGACGCCACGTGAAGAAGACTAGGCGGCGGCGCGCTACGCGCTGCATTTCCCAAATGCCCGCTGACACATCTGTCCAATGATGGATGGTGAGCACCGCCAACGCGGCGTCAACGGATTTGTCCCGCAGCGGTAGCGCCTCTGCCAACGCCCGCACGGCTGGCGCGGCCTCCGGCTGACGCTGACTGATCATGACTTGACTGGGCTCGACGGCCAGAACCGTATTCGAGGGTTCGTAGGAACCAGCCCCCGCCCCGACGTTCACTACGCTCGTCACGTCGCCAAGAGCAAGTCGAATCGCAGCCGCGATTCGCGGATCGGCACGTCGCGTCTGAGCATAGGTAGCCCCGATCACGTCGTAGATCACCACCTCCAGATCATTGCCTCCCGCCTCAGTCCTGTCGAGATGAAAACGCAGACCCACTGAGATTCCAGCCCCTCATGCCGCACCAACACTTGTTTCAGCAAACTATCTCGCGGGGCAGTGGTGATGAACGGCGCCTCTGATGGCACTGCCGAAACAGAGCGCAGCCACCCAAATGCCCGTCGACATCTCCCCACCGACATTGAGACGGCGTACGAGGAATACGACGGAATCGAATACTGAGGGTTACCAGTACGCCGCTGCGCAACATGTTTCATGCTTATCGCCCGGGTTGCCGGGGCGGTCGGCGGCGGTTTTGGAAGTGCCATTGTCGGTGCTGGAGCTACTCGCCGACGAGGAGGAACCCGAGGTGGCGGCGGGTTCGGCGTGGGCCAGACCCGAACCGTTAATGAGCGCCGCACCCAACCCCACCGTCAACGCCGAATTCGCCACCCACGTCGGCACCGCATGGGCCCCATGTTGACCGTCATCGAGGATGCAGACGTCGCCGTCATGGTTGGTGTCGATGGTTCTGATGAAGCTCGACACATCAAACTAACGGATATAGCCTGGTGTTAACTATCGTTAGAGGAGGCCTCATGTCCGTCTCGCTCCAGCTTGAACAACTGCTGCGTGAACGCTTCGAGATCAGTCCCGATGACTTCGTCGCTGCCCTGAAACACCTGCCGGCTTCGCGCCCGTGGGCGGCATCCCTGACTGAAGCTGAAGCCCGCCTGCTCGACGAAGCCGACTTCCCCGAGGACCGTGACGCCTTCATCGCTGCAGGCACCGAGATCGCCGGACACACGGCCCATCTCGCGGTCACCGCGTTCACCGCCGACGAGGTCGCCAGCGGACTGGGCATCAGCGCTTCCCGCGTACGTCAAAAGCGCCTCGCCGGCGAGCTGTGGGCCATTGCAGACGGGCAGACCTGGCTGTTCCCCATTCTGCAGTTCGAAACCGATGACAACGGCGGCCCCACCCGCCAGGTCCGGGGTATCGACCAGGTCCTCAAAGCTCTCCCCGATAACCTGCATCCCGTGGCAGTGGCCGGCTTCTTGCGCACGCCGCAGTCGAACCTGTTCCATGACCGCCCCATGACCCCGATCGAGTGGCTGCGCGCCGGCGGCGATGTCGACCAGGCTGTCGCTGCGGCTGGCGCCGTCGACTGGTACGCAACGTGACCGCGCGCCTGCCTAACCCGCCTCCAACCGCCGACTTGCGCGCCATCGGCATCCGCGACGGGGAATGCCGATTGGTCCCGGCCGACGAGACTTGGTGGCGAGTACACCGCACCACTGGCGCTCACGTGCTGGGTTGGAAAGCCTTCCGCGAGCACGGACCGCACCTGCGGTTCGACCCCCACCCGCCACCAGCTCGCCACCACGACGGGATCGGTGTCTGGTTCGCCGCTTCCGAGCCGCTGTCTGCGCTGGCCGAAGCCTTCCAAGCTGTCCGCACCATCGACCGGTTCCGCGGTGATCCCTACCTCACTGCGGTGCGGTTCACCCGCGACCTTGCGCTGCTCGATCTCGCCGCCGACAGCGCCGGCTCCTGGCCCACCCGCGCTGGCGGCACCTTCGCGCTGTCCACCGGGCCGCACTCCATCACCCAACGCTGGGCCCGACGCATCACCGAGGCCTTCCCCGACCTCGACGGCCTGCGCTACAACAGCCGCTTCGCCGGCCAACCCTGCATTGTCCTCTTCACCCCCGCGGCCACCGCGATGCCAGCCCGCCCAACACTGTCGCTCCCTTTGACCCACCCCGGGTTAACGACCCGCATCACCGCCGCCGCCCAGCGACTCGGCTACCTCACCATCTAATCGTCCTGCACTCTGCCGACCTAGCTGGATCAGGTCCTACTACCGGGTTCTCTTGAAGGTTTGACCACCTAAGGTGGGATTGCAGTTGTGAGCCGGTGGCGCAGAAGCAGCGGGCGTTGCGCGACATTCGCGACCTAGTGGTCCGTCTCAGATTTTGGCCTTCCCCCGGGACCGTGGAGGCATCAGCTATAAGGAGTAGCGATGTCAGAGAAACGGAAGAAGTACGACCGGGAGTTCCGTGAGGGGGCTGTTCGGATCGTGCGTGAGACGGGTAAGTCGATCGCGCAGGTGGCTCGGGATCTGGGGGTTCACGAGGGCACTCTGGGTAATTGGGTCACTCAGGACCGTGAGGCACGGGAGGGTCGTGGGGAGTTGACCCGCGATGACCTGGCCGAGCTCAAGCGTCTGCGCAGCGAGAACGCCGAGTTGCGGATGGAGCGTGATGTCCTCAAGCGATCGGTGGTCCTGTGGGTGAAGGAGGCGACGAAGTGAGCGTGGCACGTTTCATTGCCGACCAGAGGACCAAATACCTAGTGCCACATGCATTTACGTGTGTGTTGTTGGGTGTGAGCGTGTCGTGGTTCTACAAGTGGATCGCTCGCGCGGGCAATGCCGATGGGTTGCACACTGACACCGATCGGCGTCGCGCGCAGCTCGATGCCGCGGTCGCGTCGGCGTTCACGGCGGCCAGAGGGTTGCATGGGTCGCCGCGGCTGATCGCTGACCTGCGCGATCTGGGCTGGGAAGTGTCGGAGAAGACGGTGGCCGATTCGATGCGCCGTCAGGGTTGGTGGCGCGCCGTATCAAGCGCCGCAATGGGTTGACTAAGCAGGACAAGACGGCACCGAAGTTCCCTGACCTGGTTAAACGGGACTTCACTGCGGCTGCGCCGAACCTGAAGTGGGTCGGTGACATGACTGAGATTCCCACCGAGTGCGGGCAGAAGTTGTATCTGGCTACCGTGATCGATCTCTACAGCCGCCGGTTGCTAGGCGCGGCGATGGGCCTGCATCCGGATGCCGAGTTGGCCTGTGCGGCGATCACGATGGCCGTGGCCGCCCGCGGCGGCCGCCAAGCGATCTGGCGGGACGAGGAGTCCGAGCGGGTCATTTTCCACACTGACCGCGGCAGCACCTACACGGCGAAGGCGTTCACCACGCTGTGCCGCACCGTGGGGATTCGCCAGTCGATGGGTCGGGTCGGATCGTGTTTCGATAATGCCGCCGCGGAGGCGTTCTTCTCCTCGCTGGAATGGGAAGTGTTGTCCCGCAATCAGTTCCGTGATACCTTTCATGCGCAGGCGGTAGTTATCGACTGGTGCTATACCTTCTACAATCACCAACGCCGGCACAGTGCCGCCGACGGGCTATCGCCCGTCAACTATGAGATCAGGGAATCCAAGACCAAGCCGGAAGCGGCATAGGAAACCCTCCACGATTTCGGGGGAACCACATTTGATTGACTTGTTCGAGTTTGGTCCTCGGCTATGATCCGGGTCGCTACGACGCGTGCCGCTGGTCTATGAGGGCCGCCTTGAGGTCGTGAAAGGCTGCGACCCGTGAGGTCACCACGTCAGCGGCCTCAGAGGTGGCCTCTGTCGGCACTCCCTCGGCACCGTAGAGAATTGACCCAAGGCGATTGCGCAGGTCGTCGCGTCGTGCCGCCATCTTCACGTTCTCGCGACCCTCGCTTAGTGCAAGGTCAATGCTGTCGGCTTCTTTGGCGCACTCGAAGATAAGCAGGATGCTGCGTTCGACGGAGCCCTCCAGTTTGGCCACTGCGGCGTTGGCGTCGCGAAGCATTTGCTTGTCCGACTCGGTCAATATGCGGATCGAAGAGGCGTCCGCGGTCACTGATCGGATCTTATCCGCCTTGCGCAGGTTGTCGGCGATCGCCTTCAGGTCTGCGCGGAAGTCGTAGGCGGCGGGATCGTCGCCCAGCCAGCCGGTGCGCGCAGCCTCGGATTTGGCGATTCTTGCCACCGACACTGCGGCCTCCTCATATCGTTGCGCACCCGCCAGTCCGAAGTCCACCTTTCGCTGCTCCTTGAGAGCCGCAAGGCGCCGAACTTCCTCCTCCTCGCGCGCTTTTTCCGCCTTCTCGCGCGCCGATTGGACCCTTGGCACTATGACGATGGACGCCAGGATGATCAGCCAGATCGCCTCGAAAACCCAGCCCGTCACGCTTCGCTCGGTTGACGGATTCTCCGCGCCAGCTCGCACAGCCATCCAGGTGCCCAGCAAGTAGGGCCAAGCGACCGCGAAGAATGCGATAACCGCGAGAATCGCGTAGGCAAGGTCCTGGTCGGAACTCTTTTTTGCCATTCAGAAAATATAAACGCACGCTCGTGCTCGGGCGGCGGAAGTTCATCGGCCCCATTGACCCCGCGCTGCGGCGACGCCGACCGGCGACCGGGCGCAGCCATGGGCCGACCGGTGCGGCCGATCAGCACGAACCCCACTGTTCGTTCGGCATAGTGGATTTCGAAAAGCGCCGCGACAGACATCGCCCGTGGACAGACCGTGGCGCAGAGCGTGCCCGTTACTGCCCGTCCTCAACGAGGGCGTACAGGAGGGAGTCCCGACCAACCCCGCCGATAAGTAGGTGACTGCGCATCAGGCCCTCGTAGTTCAGCCCGGCCTTCTGCAACACACGCGCCGATGCCTGATTAGCGGGGTCGCACGTCGCCTCGATCCGACGCAGCCGCAGGTGCTCGAGCCCGAACTGGACGAGCAACTCAGCGACTTCGGTGGCATAGCCCTGTGACCAGTAATCGCAGTGACGACGTAGCCGAGCTCCCCGCGATGGTGATGGGCGCTCGTCACACCGATCACCCCCGAACCGATCAGCGTGCCAGAGTCGATCTGCACCGCCGCTAACGTGAATTCGGCCCTCTCGGCAGCCTCACGCTGGGCGACAGCACCGGCCAGGAACGCGTGAGTCTCAGCTGCTGTTCGGACCCCAATCAGTGAACGTGGTGACCTCGGGATCCGAGGCGTAGGCGTGCACCGCTGGGTGGTCCTCGGCGAGGAATTCTCGCAGCATCAGCCGGTCACCGAATAGCCACGCTCCAGACTGGGCCACCACCCAGCCCTGTGATGACGCAGCCTCCGGTTTGAGCAGGATCCGATACGACTCCTGCTGCGAACATGGGGAACTGGCCAGCTCACCGACGTCGACGAACCCCAACGAGGCCGCGAACCGCCGACTGCGCAGATTCCACGACTGAATCACCGCGCGCAAGGGGTGCCCAGGATACTTGCGGCCCAGGTGATCGAGCACCACTTCCCCGAATGCGCGACCGCTCCCCTGGCCGACCAGGCAAGGATCCATTCCAACGCCCACGTCCAAGATCTCCGGATCCGCGCTCATGCCACGGACGCGGGCCGCGGACTCTAGGCAAAAGAATCCGATCAAGGTGCCGTCGGCATCGGTGACCGACCAGTACAGGTCGAGTTCGTCCAGGATGTCGGTCGAGGACTGTAGGTCATACACCGACCACCGATGCGGGTAACGCCAGCTAGACACATGCGTGGCGTCATCGACGGTCATCGGACGCACCCGCACCGAGGCCATCGCCATCACAGATCCTTCTGCATAGCTATGCCCAGAGGGCCCCGGCCCTGGCCAATGTCCTCGAAACCCCTGCGCTGATATAGCTTTCGCGCGGGGTTGCGCGCATGAACGTTCAGGCACAGCGCGGTCTGGGTTCCCGCGCATTGCACAAACAGGGCATCCAGTAGTGCATTACCCACCCCGTTGCCACGCATATCGGGCACCACGGCAATGCAGAGTTCCGGCAACGGAACTCCGGCAGAGCCGACGCGCAAGGGAGGCTCGTTGTGAAGTGTCCACACCGCGCCAACTCGCCTACCCCCGGCTTTTACCGCGACTATCGACACCTCACCGTCGGCAGGCAGCAGACTGTGCACGCCTTCAGATTCCAAGTCAGGAAGGGGCCAGCCCTCGATGACGCTGGCGTGACGGGCCATCTCGACGATGAACACGTCATCCTCGGGGATCGCCAGACGCAGCTGCACTGCCGGATCGAGGAGCATTCGGCCAGTGTTGCAGCCTCGGCCGCCGGCTGTCGTCAACATTTCGCCGAGCTGTCGGACGAAGACGGCTCAGGCGACTATTCTCCCCGCAATCCATACCGAGCCTGCAAGGGAAAGCAAACAATCACCGGCCGATTGCTACTCCTGACGAGAGCTCCCACGGGCTGAGCCAGCAGTCAGCCCACCGTCGCGACACTCGAATACGTTGCTACACAACGCAGGAATACGACCAAATGGAATATGGAGACTTACCGGTCGATTGAAGCGCACCCCCGTTGAACTGCCTGTGTCCGGTCTCAGTGTTGTTGTCGGAGATTGCGGCTTGTAGATCTAGCACGGGAATGTGGTCTATCTGCTTCTCAGTTCAGCAGGGCCTTCCGGCGCACCGTTCGTGAGACGCCACACCAATGGCTTATCCGGCAGCGCATCGAGCGCGCGAAGGTCCTGCTCAACGCCGCGTTCGAGCGAGACGTCGCGGCCAATCAGCACATCGTCACCGCCGAACGTCTCTTCGGCGAGCCCGACTTCACCTTGCGCGTGCTCGCCCGCGATCTCGCCGGCTACCAGAACATCTACGACAATGAGCTCGGTGCGCTACCGGGCGTCCAGCGCCTCACGTCGACATTGGTGATGAAGCGGATCGGTGTCGACCGGTCCGTACCGATCCTGTGGGTGCCGCCAAGTGACCTGCTGCGCAGGCATTTTCCCGGCACCGTCGTGATCGGCCTCGCGCGGCTGGGCAGCGAAGGTAGTGTCGACCGATCGACGCATCCGACGCCTGGAGGACCGATACCGGAATGAGCCCAGTCGCCGAGTTCGACTTCATCATCGTCGGAGCGGGCAGCGCAGGCTGCCTGCTCGCCAACCGGCTCAGCGCCAACCCCGATCACCATGTGCTCCTGATCGAGGCCGGCGGCGCAGATGACTGGTTCTGGATCAAGGTGCCGGTGGGCTATCTATACACCATCGCCAACCCCCGCACCGACTGGTGCTTCATCACCGAGGCCGACCCTGGTCTGGCCGGGCGAAGCATCCTGTACGCGCGGGGTCGTGTGATCGGCGGTAGCTCGTCGATCAACGCGATGATCCACATGCGCGGACAGGCCAGCGACTACGAACTGTGGGCGCAGGCCACCGGCGACGACCGATGGCTTTGGGGTGGTTCCGACGGTCCCGGCGAGACGCTGGCGATCTACAAGGACTTAGAAAACTACTTCGGCGGCCCAGACCAGTGGCACGGAACCAGCGGTGAGATTCGCGTCGAGCGGCCGCGTGTCCGCTGGAAAATCCTGGATGCCTGGCAGGCCGCCGCTGCCGAGGTGGGAATTGCTCCGATCGACGAATTCAACCGGGGCGATAACGCCGGCAGTGCGTACTTCCACGTCAACCAGCGACGCGGCCGTCGCTGGTCGATGGCTGACTCCTTCTTGCATCCCATCGCCCACCGACCCAATCTGACCGTCTACACGCAGACGCACGCGTTACGGCTGTTGATGGACGACGAGGTCCATGAGCATCAACGTCGCGGCGCCTGGATCACGGCGCGGCACCGAGCAACCGGCTTACGGTTGCTCAAAAATGGTCACACCATCGACGTCCGAGCCCGTCAGGAGGTGATCCTGAGCGCCGGAGCCATTGGCTCGCCGCATTTGATGCAAGTCTCGGGTCTTGGGCCCGCCGCCCTGCTTGCCCGGCATCACGTGCCGGTGGCAGTCGATCTGCCCGGAATTGGCGAAAACCTCCAGGACCACCTGCAGCTGCGAACGGTCTACCAGATCGGGGGCGCCCGGACCGTCAACACGCTGTACCGGAACTGGATCACGCGTGGCGGCATGGGACTTCAGTACCTGCTCATGCGATCGGGGCCGATGACCATGCCCCCTTCTACGCTGGGGGCATTCGCCAAGAGCGACCCCGCGCTCGGCAGTCCCGATTTGGAATGGCATGTTCAGCCCTTGTCGTTGCCGAAATTCGGTGAACCCCTGCACTCCTTCGCCGCGATCACTCCCTCAGTCTGCAATGTGCGACCCAGCTCGCGTGGCCACGTGCGCATGGCCGATGCAGATCCTCTGACTGCTCCGAAGATCCTGTGCAACTACCTGTCGACCGAGGCCGATCGTGTAGCGGCGGTGACCGGCCTCCGGATGACCCGGCAGATCATGGCGGTGCCGGCGCTGGCCCGCTACCGCCCGCAAGAGTTGCTGCCCGGATCGCAATTGGTGAGTGACGACGATCTGCAGAAAGCGGCAGGCGAACTGGGTACGACGATCTTCCACCCGGTGGGTACCTGCGCGATGGGAGCCTTTGACCCACACGGCATTCCACGGTCGGCCGATACGGTGCTCGACACCGACTGCCGCGTCTATCGCGTCGCCGGCCTTCGGGTGGTCGATGCGTCGGCGATGCCAACCATCACCTCCGGCAACACGAACGCCCCGGTGATGCTGATCGCCGAGCGCGCAGCGCGAGCGATCCTTGGATGAATTGGCAACACCGTCCCAGCTACTCCCCTGCGCCAAAGTTGCTCGATGGCAGCGGTATTCGGGGTTTGAGCCGGCTTGGCCAGTCTTGCCGGTTAGCCTGTGTCGATGAGCGAACGCATCGAGGTTCAACGGTTCATTCCCGCGCCGGCCGTGGACATCTTCGCCGTGCTCTGTGATCCGCAAGGGCACGTTGCGATCGACGCCACAGGCATGTTGCAGGATGCCGACGGGCGGCGGGTGCGCGCGGTCGGCGACAGCTTCGTGGTGCACATGGACCGCGAATCGCTCAACGACTATCCGCTGGGCAAGTACGACGTCACCGTGTCGATCACGCAGTTCGAACAGGACCGGCTGATCGCGTGGACGATCTTCGGTCAACTGAAGCCGGATATCGGGCACGTGTACGGCTACCGCTTGGATCCCGCGGACGGCGGTACGGCGGTCACGTCGTTCTACGACTGGTCCGACATCGATCCGCACTGGCGTGATGCCAAGATCTTCCCGATTGTCGGAGAGTCGGCGTTGCGTGGCACCTCGGGTATCCTCGAGCGAGCCGTGCGGCGGGGCTACCCGCAGTCGTCTACCTAAGGGCCCTCGCTGATCGACGAGTGAGGTCACTTTTCCGGCCACCGACGGATCTGACAATGCGGATTTTCCTGGCCGTAAGCGCAGACGGACGCCGGCAGCGGTCACCGTCTGATCGGAGAACGCATGGGCCTATTTCGAAAGAACACGCACCATGAAGCCCCTCCCACCGATGCGCGCGTCTCCTACTCCACTCGCTTTGGAGGCACCAGGGAGGGCGAGCAGAAACTGTTCTTGCTGCAGCGAGATGGCGCGTCATGATTCCCGGTTTCCGAAGTCTGGACTCGATGAAAGAGTTCTATGAGCGCTCCATTGAACTGTTGAAGGGCGCGCGGATCGTCATCGAGCCGTTGAGCGCTGATCCGGTTGAAGTAATGCCGTCGTAGATATCCAGTCTTTCGACTCGCTTTTCCGGCGGCCGCACCCGCCGGGACCACTCGGTCGTGACCGCCCCCCAAAGAGTCGGTGCATGCAGCGCCGAGGCTCCGCCAAGATGTCGGGCCCGCGGACTACGATTTCGGCGGCACACCCGTGCACGCCGACGTGGGTAGCGGGCGGGGCCTGCGTTTCAGCCCGCCCGTCCCCCAGCCTTGACGGAAAAGGACGAGCAGTGAGTTACACCGCGGCTGACATCACCGAACTTGACGATGTCCAGCACACACGCCTGCGCCCGGCGGTCAACCTCGGGCTGGACGTGCTCAACACTGCGCTGCGCGAGATCGTCGACAACGCGATTGAGGAGGTCGCCGAACCCAGTCACGGTGGGTCTACCGTCACGATCACCCTGCACGCCGACGGCTCGGTCAGCGTGGCCGACGACGGCCGTGGCCTGCCTGTCGACTCCGATCCGGTGAACGGCAAGAACGGCATCGTCAAGACACTGGGTACCGCGCGTGCCGGCGGCAAGTTCTCCGCCCACACCGACGCCGCCAGCACCGGAGCCGGCCTCAATGGCATCGGTGCCGCAGCGGCAGTGTTCATCTCTGCGCGCACCGATGTCACCGTCCGCCGTGCTGGGAAGACCTACCTGCAGAGTTTCGGCGCCGGCTATCCCGGTGAGTTCGACGGCAAGGACTTCGACCCGAACGCCCCATTCACCCGCGCCGACACGCAGAAACTGCGCGGTGTCGGGAACCGCAAACCCGACGCGCACGGCACAGAAGTGCGCATCCTGTTCGACGCGACGGTGGTGCCGGATTCCAGTGTGGACATCAACGAGGTTCTGCTGCGGGCACACGCCGCCGCGCGGATGTCCCACGGTGTGCACCTGATCGTCGTCGACGACGGCTGGCCCGGCGAGGACGTCCGGCCCGAGTTGCTCGAACCGTTCAGCGGCCCGTGGGGCACCGACACCCTGCTCGACCTCATGTGTTCCGCCGCAGGCGCCCCGGTGCCCGAGGCTCGCGCAGTGGTAGATGGCCGCGGCGAATACACCACTAGCCGCGGCCCGACGCCGTTTCGCTGGTCATTGACCGCCGGACCCGCCGAACCAGCCACCGTCGCCGCGTTCTGCAATACGGTGCGCACCCCCGGCGGCGGATCCCACCTGACCGCCGCAGTCAAGGGACTATCCGAAGCGCTGGCTGACCGGGCGTCGCGCATCCGGGACTTAGGCCTGGCCAAAGGCGAAGACGGCCCGGAGGCACAGGATTTCGCCGCCGTCACCTCGCTCGCCGTCGACACCCGCGCACCCGATGTGGCCTGGGACTCGCAGGCCAAGACCGCCGTCTCCTCGCGCTCACTCAACGTGGCGATGGCCCCCGACGTGGCCCGTAGCGTGACCATCTGGGCCGCCAACCCCGGCAACGCCGATGCGGTGTCGCGTTGGACCACATTGGCGTTGGAGGCCGCCAGGGCGCGGCGCAGCGCCGAGGGTGCCAAAGCCCGCTCCCGTGCGGCATCCAAAGCCAAGGGGCTGGGGACGAACCTCTCACTGCCGCCCAAGCTGCTCCCCAGCCGGGAAAGTGGTCGTGGATCGGGTGCGGAGCTCTTCCTGTGCGAGGGCGACTCAGCGCTGGGCACCATCAAGGCGGCCCGCGACGCCACCTTCCAGGCGGCCTTCCCGCTGAAAGGCAAGCCGCCCAACGTGTATGGCTTCACTGTAAGCAAAGCCCGGGTCAAGGACGAGTTCGATTCGATCGAGCGCATCCTGGGTTGCGGAGTGCGGGACAACTGCGATCCCGAGTCGTGCCGATATGACCGGATCTTGTTCGCTTCCGATGCTGACCCCGACGGCGGCAACATCAACTCCAGCCTCATCTCGATGTTCCTGGACTTCTACCGGCCCCTCGTCAAGGCGGGGATGGTGTATGTGACGTTGCCGCCGCTGTTCGTGGTCAAAGACGGTCAGCAGCGGATCTACTGCCAGGACGAGTCCGAACGCGATGCCGCAGTGGCCCAGATGAAGGCCACCTCCAAGCGCAAGGTGGAGGTGCAGCGCAACAAAGGTCTCGGCGAGATGGACGCCGATGACTTCTGGAACACAGTGCTGGATCCGCAGCGGCGCACCGTGATTCGGGTGCACCTCGACGACGGCGATCCGAAACTGCATCACACCCTGTTCGGTGGGCCTCCAGAGGGCCGGCGCACGTGGATGGCCGATGTCGCCTCCCGCGTCGACACCTCGGCCCTCGACCTCGACTAGGAGTATCACGTGCCCGCCACCCTGGACATTCCTGAACAGAATGCCGACCTGGTTCTTGAACAGAGCGCCGACGACTACTGGAACCACTACCAGCTGACCTTTGCGCTCTACAGCGTCAGCGACCGCGCCATCCCGTCCGCGTTCGACGGGCTCAAGCCCGGCCAACGGCGGCTGCTGTATCAGATGTACGATTCCAGGCTGCTGCCCGGCAACAAGCCGCAGAAATCCTCGAAGGTCTGCTCGGCGGTCACCGGTAACCTGCACCCGCACGGCGGCGCATCGATGTACGGTGCGGCGGCGTTGATGGCCGCCGAGTTCCAGCGCGTGAAAGTCATTGACGGGCAGGGGGCTTTCCCCCGGATCCAGGGAGACATTCCCGCCGCGGACCGCTACACCGAAATGCGGCTGTCGGCACCGGGTGCTGCGCTGACGGCCGAGCTCGCCGACCATGCGGTGCCGATGGTCGCGACGTTCGACGGGGAATGGATCGAGCCGACGGTGTTGCCGGCCCAGTGGCCGGTACTGCTGTGCAACGGCGCCATCGGCATCGCCGAAGGCTGGGCCACGAAGGTACCCGCCCACAATCCGCGCGAGATCATGGCCGCCTGCCGGGCGCTGCTGAAGACCCCCAACATGACCGACGACAGATTGGTCAAGCTCATCCCCGGCCCCGACTGGGGCAGTGGCGCAACGGTGGTCGGCACGGCCGGCCTGCGCGAGTACATCACCACCGGCCGCGGGCAGTTCACAGTGCGCGGCACCGTCTCCGTCGACGGAAAGAACGCCGTGATCACCGAACTGCCACCCGGTGTCGCGAGCAACACTGTGCAGGAACGGATCCGGGCCCTGGTCGAGTCCGGTGAGATGTCGGGTGTGGCGGATATGTCGGATCTGACCGACCGCCGCAACGGGCTGCGCATCGTCGTCACCGCCAAACGCGGCCACAGTGCCGAGCAGATCCGCGATCAGCTGCTTGCCTTGACACCGCTGGAATCGTCATTCGCCGCCAGCTTGGTCGCTTTGGACGAGGACCGCGTGCCGCGCTGGTGGTCGGTGCGAGAGTTGATCGCCGCGTTCCTGCACCTGCGTGACTCGGTGGTGTTGCGCCGCAGCGAGTATCGGCTGGAGAAGGTCACCGCGCGGCGCCACCTGGTCGCCGGCCTGATGACCATCCACCTCGACATCGACGCCGCGGTCGCGGTGATCCGCGGATCCGACACCGTCGATGACGCGCGCCAGGGTTTGCAGGAGCGGTTCGGGATCGACACCGAGCAAGCCGATTACGTTCTGGCGCTGCAGCTTCGGCGTCTGACGAAGCTCGACGTCATCGAATTGCAGGCCGAGGCCGAAAAGCTGGACGCCGAATTCGCCGAACTTACCGAGTTGGTGGCCAACCCCGACGCCCGCCGGGTCGTGATCGACAACGAGCTGGTTGAGACGGCGAAATTGTTCAAAGGCCCTGAATTCGACCGTCGCACCGTCCTGGACTTCGATGCCACCCCGATCGCGTCCGGCTCCGACGAGGATGGCCCCCGTGCGCGCAAGACGAACGCGGCCTGGCGCCTTGACGACCGAGGGGTGTTCTCCGACAGTCACGGCGTCCTGCTGACCTCGGGGCTCGGCTGGGCGGTATGGGCCGACGGCCGGATCAAGTTCACCACCGGCAGTGGTCTGCCGTTCAAGATCCGGGATATCCCGGTGGCGCCGGATATCACCGGGCTGCTGAGCTCTGGGGTGCTGGCGCCGGGGTCGCATCTGGCTTTGGTGACCCGACGCGGAAAGGTGCTGCGGATCGATCCGGCCGCAGTGAACCCGCAGGGCGCGGCGGGCAATGGCGTCGCCGGGGTGAAGCTGGCGGCCGACGGCGACGAGGTGATCGCCGCCTTGCCGCTGACCTGCGAGAACGGCGAAGCCATCCTCTCTGTATCCGAAAAGGGTTGGAAGGTAACAGAAGTCGCCGACATCCCAGTGAAGGGCCGCGGGGGCACCGGTGTCGGCTTCCATCCGTTCGTCAATGGTGAAACCACGCTGCTGTCGGCGGCGGTCTCCCCCACCGGATTCGTCCGTGGCAAGAAGGCCGTGCCGCCACAGAACCGTGCCAAGGCGTCGGTCAAAGGCTCCGGCAGCGACATAACACCAGCGACCTAGGCGTTGGCCGGCCGAACAGCGGCACCTCCAGCCCATCTTGTAGCCCCTGGACCTCGACAGCATCCGGCAGCATCACCGATGCGACGAATCGCGCGGTGAGGGCGCGTTGTCCGCGCTCCTCACGGTCGGTCAGCACGTGAGTCCGCAGTGTTGAGAGCTCTGATTGGGCGCTGATCAAGGCCGATACGCCCTGAGTTTGGACATGCCTGGCGGGTTTTTGGGTGCGTAGCGTCGTGACCAGCGCTTTCCCGCATCGGGGTGGGCGATTTGAAACGCCCTGGTTCTGCCGGAGGCTCGGGCTATTGGATTTCGACCAGGTGTTGGTCGCTCCGTTGGGCATCGTAGAACGTGGCTTCGAACTCAGCGGGCGGGACGTCGTTGAGGTAGCCGTGTAAGCGGTTGGTGTTGTGCCAGAAGACCCAACTGAGGGTGGCCAGCTCGACGTCCTCGACGGTCTTCCACGGCCCGCTGCGGGCGGGACCGTAGATCAGCTCGGCCTTGTAGTAGCCGTTCACCGTCTCCGCCAAGGCGTTATCGAAGCTGTCCCCGATCGAACCTATAGAGGGGACCGCGCCGATCTCGGCGAGCCGTTCGCCGTAGCGAATGGAGGTGAACTGCGACCCAGCATCGGAGTGACATCTCAAGCCCGCCAACAGGTTTCCGCGCGACCAGCGCGCCATCTCCAACGCGTCGAGGACCATCGAGGTCCGCATATGGCCGGCCACCCGCCAGCCCACGATCATCCGGGAGTACGCATCGACGATGAAACACGCGTACGCGACGCCGGCCCAAGTCGGCACGAATGTCAGATCCGTCACCCAAAGCTGGTTCGGCGCGGTCGCGGTGAACTTGCGCTTCACCAGATCGGGTGCCGCGCAGCTGGCATCTGGCTTCGTGGTCTTGACCCGTTTACCGCGCCGTGCCCCGCAGATACCGGCAGCCCGCATCAACCGGCCCACCTGATCGCGGCCCACGTCGTGGCCATTTCGGCGGGCGGTCTTCCACAGTTTGCGGGCCCCGTAGACGCGGTAGTTGTCCTCCCAGAGGGCCACCAGGGCGGCCCCAGTTCGGCGTCACGTTGCGCGCGCGCCGACGGACCGCGGGACTTGGCGTCGTAGTAGTGCTCGGGGCCATCACCACGCCTGCCGATCGCAGGACGGTGATGATGGGCTCGACCCCGAACTCCTCGCGCTGGGCGTCGATGAAATCGACTATTTCTTGTGTTGGCGGTCGAGCTCCGCCCCGAAAAAACTGGCCGCACGTTTCAGTATTTCGTTGGCACGCTTGAGTTCTCGGATCTCCTGCTCGAGCTCTTTGATCCGTGACGACTCCGCGCTGGACACTCCCGGAGCGCATCCCTCGTCAATATCGGCTTGACGCACCCAGGACCGCACCGACTCCACCCCGTAGCCGAGTTGGCGGGCCACCCGCGACACGGTTCCCTGCTCGGTCCCCAACTCGGCACGCAGAGCCCGGACCATCCGCACCGCAGCGGCCTTCTCCTCCGGGCTGTAACGACGCGCCGTGGGCTTCCCGGCAGACTGTTCCTTCGGCATACCTGCATCCTCGTTTCCAAGGTCAGGAGCCTCCGGGATTTCCAGGGCGTTTCAATTTGGGGTACTAACGGGGTAGATTCCGGTGGTGGCGTACGTGCGGAAGGTGCGCACCGCGTCCGGTGCCGTCGCGGTTCAGGTGGCGCGTAGAGACCATGGTCGGGTGGTCATCGTGGCCCACGTTGGCTCCGCCCATACCGATGCTGAGCTGGGCGTTTTGCTCGATGAAGCCCGTCAGATCGTCATCGGTGAGCAAGAGTCGCTCGACATCGAGGTACCGGCACAGCCGACCCGAGTCTCGGATGTGTCAGATTGGCGAACCGCGACGCTGATACCCGCCCCAGCCGCCCCCACGGGCGCCCCGGTGGGCTCGGGGCGTACCGCGGCGACGCACTCGCGGCTGCTCTATGACGTCTTGGGCGCGGTCTATGACTGGCTGGGGTTCGACGCCGTGGCCGACCGCGTGTTCCGGGACTTGGTGATCGCCCGCATCGTGGAGCCGACCAGCAAGCTCGACGCGCTGCGAGTCCTGGCCGATCTCGGCGCAGACGTGTTGTCCTACAAGACAATCGACCGCCACGCCCGCAGCATCACCTCGAGTCGGTACCGCGACGTGGTCGCCGAGAAGTGCTTCGCATACGCGCGCGACTGCGGCGGGCTGAGCCTGCTGCTCTACGACGTCACCACCTTGTACTTCGAGGCCGAGAACGAAGACGAGTTGCGCAAGGTCGGTTACTCCAAGGAGCGTCGTGTTGACCCGCAGATCGTGGTCGGTCTGCTGGTCGACCGCACCGGATTCCCGTTGGAGATCGGCTGCTATGAAGGCAACACCGCCGAGACCACCACCATCGTCCCGATCATCACCAGCTTCCTGGACCGCCACGACCTCGATGGGACGCCACTAGTGGTAGCCGCGGATGCGGGCATGTTGTCGGCATCGAACCTCAAAGCCCTCGATGAGTTGGGCTGCTCGTTCATCGTCGGGTCGCGGTCGACGAAGGCGCCTACGGATCTGGAATCCCATTTCCATTGGCACGGCAATCTTTTCGCCGACGGGCAGATCATCGACACCGTCACACCCCGGCACGGCAACACCACAGTCAACGACACAGCGTTGCGCGCTGAGCCGGTCTGGAACCCCGAATCCCATCCCGGGGCGTGGCGGGCCGTCTGGGCCTATTCGGCCAAGCGGGCCCGCCGCGACCAGAAGACCCTGGCCGCTCAAGAAGCCCGTGCCCGAGCCATCGTCGATGGCGAAAAGGTCGCCAAGGCAGCACGATTCGTCAAAACCCTGGGCTCGGCCCGCAGCCTCGACGAGGCTAGCCTGGCTCGCGCAGGATCTCTGGTCGGTCTCAAGGGCTATGTCACCAACGTGCCCGTCGAGGTGATGCCGGCTGCCGAAGTGATCGCCAAGTACCACGACCTGTGGCACGTCGAGAAGTCCTTCCGCATGTCCAAGACCGACCTGGATGCCCGGCCCATGTTCAACCGTGTGCGCGATTCCATCGAAGCCCACCTGACCATCGTGTTCGCCGCCCTGGCTGTCTCCCACGCGATCCAACAGCGGACCGGGCTGGCCATCGCCAAGACCGTCAAGCAACTGCGTCCCCTGCGCAGCGCCACCATCACGATCAACGGCGCCTCGCAAACCTTCCCGCCCGAAATCCCTGCCCCGCAACGCGACATCCTCGATCACCTCGGCTTCAAACCCGGGTACTAAGCCAAATGTCCAAACTCAGGCCTCACGGTCGGTCAGCACGTGAGTCCGCAGTGTTGAGAGCTCTGATTGGGCGCTGATCAAGGCCGATACGCATTCACTGATCGCGATCGTCGGCGTCGGCGTCGGCGTCGGCGTCGATACCGGGAGCCGCTGCGGTCGGCTGTCGTGGGTTAGCTTCGGGCGTTTCTCGTCGGCCGCGGGACGGTTCAAACTGCCCCTGTTTGGGCACCACAAATCCCGTTGTATCCGCAACAATCCCGTGCGCGGACACGGTCACGTACGCGTCATCGGAGGCGCGAAGGAGGGTGACTGCAGCCCCGTCGGCTTTAGGCATGAACGCACAGGTCTGCTCGGCCATACGGCCCATCAGCGATACTGGATCGACCGACGCAGCCAGCGCCCGAACCGGCCTTTCCACAGCACCCGTGCAGGGCCACCCGGGTGACGCAGCCGGAAGGCAGATTCGTCGCCGAGATGCGGTCGCCTGTTCCGGTCCGCACCGTGCGCACATCTGCGTCCAGGCTACCGAGGGCTACGGTACCGACCGGGCCTGCGACACGGGGCGATCTTTTGAAGTCGACCGCTCCGTGGCGCAGCCACATCGCCCTGAAACCGCGAGCGCCCAGTTCCCTGTCGAGCGAATGGGTTTGGAACTGATGGATCGGGTAATTCCAGCTCTACGATGTTTCAACAACTTCACAGATCGGATCGACCATGATCGTGCTTGGCATCATCCTTCTCTTGATCGGGTACTTCACCGGGCTCTCACTCCTCTACACCATCGGTGGCATTCTGATTCTCGTCGGTGTCGTGCTGTGGATTTTGGGTGCGGTGGGGCGTCCGGTGGGTGGCCGAAAAGTCTGGTTCTAGCGCGATTTCGCGGCGCATAGTGATCGTCTACGACTTCCTCGGCTTTGACCGCTGGGGTTATGACCGCAACGGGTAGGACAGCGACGGCCGCAACGGCTGGGGTCAGCGCCGCGACCACCCCGCAGATCCGCGTTATCGGTTCTGGTACAACGGCCGCGACGCCAACGAGCAGTACTACCAATGGAAACTCCAGAACAACGGCCTGAGGCGCCGGCTCGGCAAGCCCCTGTCCACGAAGCTCCTACGCAGCGGGCACCGGACGTGGCTGCGCAGCAGCCCGCCCGACAGGCACCGCCGGCGCACGAAGCGCCGCCTCCTGCCGCGCGGCCTGCGTTAGCCTGCTTGTAGGAGGTTGAGTCTGATGAAGTCGACACAGAGCCAGCCGAGCACCCCGGTGTTGCTGTATGACGGCGCGTGCGGCGTCTGCAATCACGCTGTGCAGGCCATACTTCGATCCGATCGCGAGGGATCCCTGCGGTTCGCTGCCCTGGACAGTGACTTCGCTCGCGGGACAACTTCTCGCCACCCGGAGCTAGTCGGTCTGGATTCCGCGGTCTACGTCCGCAATCCCGGACAGGGCAACGAGGCGGTGTACGTCCGGTCTGCGGCTCTGTTGCAGATTGCCGCGTATCTCGGCGGTTGGTGGCGGCTGACGTTGGCGGCTTATGCGATCCCGGCACCGGTGCGCGATTGGCTTTACGAACGGTTCGCAGCCGTGCGCTACCGCATCGGCGGCCGCCATGACACCTGCCCGATCCCGACACCCGACGTGCGTGGCCGATTCCTCGATACCGCGTAGGTTGATGGCCGTTGCCACAAGCGAAAGTACCGACGTGACAACCTTCGTCATCGAGGCACAGGTGGCCATCGACCTCGCCATTGGCGAAGGGATCATTCCACCGGAGCACGGCTTGACGGCACCCTACGGATCCGTTTGCTCGGCGATCGAGCGCTGCAGGACCGCGCCTGGCGGATAGCCGCACAACCTACCAGGCCGAATACATCGCATTGACCCAACTGCAGGGGGACGCCCTGGCCACCGTGGAACCCACACTTGCCGCTGCGGCGCGGGCGTTCGTCGAAGTCGTCTCCCCCGCCGCCATTCTGCAGCCGTAGGGTCACGGTCGGAACTCAGACCGGACACGGCCCGCATGGATACACCGGTAACAGCAGTCGCATGGTTAACATCACGCGATGCACGATTGGCTTCCGGCTGCCAACCTTCAGCCGTCACGTCCGGTGACTCGCCGTGACGCGCTGCGCTATGCCACGGCATTGGCCGGTTTGGGAGCGGCGTCGTTAGGTGCCTGCGCGCCCACCGCGGCGGCTGCGGCCGCTCCAACGCTGATCGATTTCGCCGCCAAACAGATCCCCGCACAGGACATCCGCGCCGCCGGCCACGCCGGGGTGGTCAACTACGTCTCGACGTCGCGTCCTGGTTCAACGTTTGGTGCCAAGCCGATCACCTTGCCCTACGCTCAATCGCTGGCGGCGGCGGGACTGGTGATCGTGAGCAACTTCCAATACGGCAAGCCAGGCGGGACGGCGCCGTCGGACTTCCTGCGCGGCTATGCCGGTGGCGTCGCCGACGCTCGGACCGCCTGGCAGTTGCACACCGCGGCCGGGGGCGGCCAGAGTGCGCCGGTCTATTTCACCATTGACGAAGACATCAACCGAGACACGTGGAACCGTGTTGCGCTGCAGTGGTTTCGCGGGATCAACTCGGTTCTTGGCGTCCAGCGCACCGGTGTCTACGGTGGCATCGATGTGTGTGAGTGGGCCGCCGCCGACGGCGTGATCGGGAAATCGAGTACGCCGGGCCGCTGGTGGGCTTGGCAGACCAAAGCCTGGTCCGGCAATCAGGTCCATCCCGGTGCCGTTCTCTACCAACGCGTGGTGAGCACCGCGTCGAATCCGGGTCCGTTGGTCGGCGGGCTCGAAGTCGATGTCAACGACGCGCTTGCCGGCGATGTCGGCCAGTGGAACCTACATCGCTGATATCACCACGCAGGGTCGTCGCCGCTCGTGCAGGCCACGCAGCCAACGCCGCGCGCGCGATCCCGAGATCCGAGGTGAAGCCGGTCTGTCGTTCGTTGCTCAGGCCCCGGATCGCGGCGGGCAAGACACACGATGGGCAGCGCAGCGCTTCGTGCGACGTTGACTTTGGGTCATCAACCCTTGGAATTACTTGTTGGCCGCGTTCTCACAGCTGAGCCACGGCATCCCGGTGTACATATGGCGATCAGTCCTTGACGGTGGAGGCTGGGCATATGTGGTGGTTAGGCAGACGAGCTGTTACCGCGCTTGGAGCTGGCATGCTGGTTGCAGTCGGAGGCTGTGCGCACTCCGAGACCGGCATCGCCGCCAAAGCTCCTGGTGGTCTGCCACATGGCGCGGTCGACGTAGAGCTGTTGAGCACGGGAACATTCCCGACCCAGCCATTGCCCGCGCTGGGCCTCGCCGCCACAGCTTCAGTCGGAGCGCTGATCGACGCTCGGCGGATGGCGGACTACGTCGTCGGGCCGTGGCAGGTCGACCCGGCATTAGTGGTTCCCGGCGCCAACCGTGCGATCACGCTGAAGGACGCCGACTCGGTTGATCTTATCGAGCCGTTAGAGGTGGCCAACGCCGTGCGAGCTCACAACCTGATCAATGGATTCGCTTCAGACCGGCAGGACGGCGGTCAAGGGCGACTGGTCAATGCGGTGCTTCGGTTCCCCGACCCCCAGTCGGCGGCAACAGCTGTCCACGACATGGCGGCCGCATCGCGCAGCCAGCAGACCGACGCGACCGCACCTGCCGTCCTCATCCCCGGTTACACCGAGGCCCGGGCATCCGCTGTCAGCTCGTCGTTGGACTCCGGTGCCGACCAACCCGTCACGGTTTACTCATATACGCCCCATGGCGTATATGTGCTGTGCCAGATAGCTCACGCCCCCAATCTCGACACCGCAACCACCCTGATCACCCGCACCCTGGACCTCCAGGTGCCTTTGATTGACCAATTCGTCCCAACTGATCCGGCCGACTTCGCCGGCCTAGCGGCAGACCCCACCGGCCTACTGGCGCACACCTTGCCGTCGCCTTTGTGGCCCGGAGAGCTTCCGGCACCGCCAAACCCGAATGTCGGTGTGTATTTGCCGCACGGCGCACTGCATTTTCAGGATGCCCCGCCTGACGTTTCGGGCGCCTTGTCCGGCGCGGGCGTTCGGGCGGTGTCCTACTACACCACCACCGTCTTCCAGGCACACGATCCGGCCGCGGCTGCCCAGTTAGCCGATGATTTGGCCGACATCGCGATACGCACGCAGCAAGCCGCCTCGATCAACGGGGTGGACTTCATGCCTGCCAGTCGCTGCATCCAAGGCAAAAGCCCCTCTGCGGCAACTACATCCGAGTACTACTGCTTTGCTTCCGTCGACACCTTCGCCTTCGAGGTCCATAGTGCCGACCCAACTGGCGCGCGCGAGCAGACGGCCGCCCAGTACAAGATCCTGCTCGCGCGATAGCCGAACGGATAATGGGTCTTCTCTGGACGCGTGGCGATCGTGCGGCGTCTCGGCGGCAGGATGCCGTCAGCGAACTCGGCGTCGATCCCGCTCGAGCACGCAGATCTGAACTGGCACTGCTGGGATATGCAATCGCCGTAACGGCTGCCGGCCTGACCATCGTCACCTCAACCTTGCAGAGCCCCGGCCGTCCTGTGTTGGGGGCCATCATCGTTTTGGCTGCGGCGCTGCTCTGCGCCCACGGAACAGTGCGTCGGTTCGCCCCCGACGCGGACCCGGTGCTGCTTCCCGTCGCGGCGGTGCTCAATGGCCTAGGGCTGGTGATGATATATCGGCTCGGCGTGAGTCAACAGGACACGACACTACTCAATCCCGTTTTGGCGCAACTGATGTGGACCGTAGTCGGGATCGGCGCATTCTGCGGCGTACTGATCGCGGTTCGTGACCACCAGGTTTTCGCCCGCTACGGCTACCTGTGCGGTAGCGCCGGCCTGCTACTACTGGCGATACCGGCTGTCTTGCCCGCAGCGCTCGCCGAGCAGAATGGCGCCAAGTTGTGGATTCGGCTGTGGGGCCTTTCGATCGAGCCGGCCGAGTTTGCAAAGATCTTGCTGATCATCTTCATGAGCGTTGTCCTAGTAGCCAAACGCGACCTGTTCGAGTACGCGGGCACCAAGGCGGCCTTCCTGAACTTGCCCAGACCGCGGGATCTGGCACCGCTGGCCGCGGCGTTGATCATCGCCATGATCGTGATGGTCTTCGAGACCGATCTGGGTGCAGCGCTGCTGGTCTATCTGACGTTCCTCACCATGGTCTACATCGCTACTGCGCGGGTCGGCTGGGTCCTGATCGGGATTGCGGTGTTCGCCGCCGCCAGCGTCGTGGCGTATCACATATTCCGCCACGTCCAGATCAGAGTGCATAACTGGGTAGATCCGTTCGCGGACCCCGATAACACTGGATATCAGATGGTCCAGTCGATGTTCAGCTTCGCCACCGGCGGACTGCTGGGCACGGGCCTGGGCCGGGGCCAACCCGAACTCATCCCGGTCGCGTCATCCGACTTCATCACGGCTGCCTTTGGTGAGGAACTCGGCCTTGTCGGCTTGTCCGCCGTGGTGTTGTTGTACGGCATACTCACCCTGCGCGGACTGCGTACTGCTATCGCTGTTCGGGACAGCTTCGGCAAGCTACTCAGCGCCGGTCTGGCAACCACACTTGGATTACAGGTCTTCCTCACCGTCGGCGGCGTCACCAATCTGCTGCCCCAGACCGGTTTGACCACACCGTGGCTGTCCTACGGCGGATCGTCATTGGCGGCCAACTATGTGCTCCTAGCGATCCTGTTGCGTGTTTCTGATGCCGCACGCCGGCCCATACGATCCCCTCGCGTTCCGGGACCAGCGCTCGCCGGTGCCCGGACCGAAGTTATCGCGGCCCGGGCACCGGTTCAGGCACCACGCCCAAGCTGAATTGCTTTGACTACTAACAGGATAGCCCCAATAACCAGATAGCCGCGCAGGGCAATCATGCCAAGTCGGGTTCCTGCGTTCCATCGGACCGGCTCCAACAGCGCCAAGGGTGGCATCCGCCATGTTTCGCGGGGCCGAGTGTCCATCGAATTCGTTTGCGCGGTCGCTGGTTGACTACGCGACAGCCAGCGCAGTGCGACCATTCCGATCGCGGCACCCGCCACCAAACCACCGGCAAGATACTCGGTCACTGCGACCACGTCGAGATTGCTGAACAGCGTGGTCGCCATCAATATTCCAGACAACAGCAGCAGTACCCCGACGATAAGCGCGGCAACGGCATTCAACCAGGGACGATTCACCCAGGGCCCCAGCACTTCCCGATCGTTGCACAACAGCAGCAGGAATACGGTGGCGCTGGGCAGTAACAATCCCGCGAGTGCTTGCACAGCGGTGGTGATCAACCCCAGCGGCGCCCCTGGGATGAGCACGATCGCCGCAGCCAGCGCGATCATGGCGCAGTAGGACACATAAAACGCCTTGGCGTCTTTGAATCCGCGGTGTAGGGAGTGCTTTAGCCCGAAAACATCGCCGAATGCGTAACTCGTCGCGAGTGTGACCGCCGCGGCCCCGACGATGGAGGCGTCGATCAGCACGATCGCGAAGATCGAGCCGAGTGCGTGGCTGTGTGCGCCCAGCAGATGAGCGACGTCGCCGGCGTCGATGAAGTCGGTCTTGCCTGATACCCGCGCAGCGAAGTCGCCCACCATCACCAGAGCTGCGGCACCGATGACGACCACGAAGGCGCCGATGACGGTGTCAGCGCGTTCGTATCCGATGAACCGCGGAGTAATGCGCTTGTCCACGATGTTGGACTGTTGAAAGAACAGCTGCCACGGCGCCACCGTGGTGCCCACGATCGCGATAATCAACAGCACCGCATCTGATGTCACGCCGCCGGAAATACGTGGTGTCACAAACGATCTGGCGGCTTCTCCCCACCGAGGCTGAGCCATCAAGAGCATTGGCAGTTGGAGCACGGTGATCGCGATGAACACGAACATGGCCCGCTCCCAACGGCGGAAGCTGCCACTGGCCATGATCGCGATCAACGCCACAGCGGCGGTGGGCACCACAATGTACTTCGATACGTTGAAGTAGTCCGCCGCCAGAGCGATTCCGATGAACTCGGTGACGAGGGTCAGGAAGTTCAACAGAAACAGGTCCCCTACCGAGAACCAACCCCAACCGCGCCCAAACCGTTCGTTGATCAGCCGCGCATGCCCGACGCCCGTGACGGCGCCGAGGCGCACAACCATCTCCTGATTCACGATCAGCACCGGAATCAAGAACAACAAGGTCCACAGCAGGCTGTAGCCGTAGCTCTGCCCGGCTTGGGCGTAGGTGGCCACGCCGCCGGCATCATTGTCGCCGACCATCACGATGATGCCCGGGCCAACGATCGCCAGCAGTGTGAGCAGGCGGGTCTTTAGAGTGGAGCCGGTTTCGGAGTCGCTGATGCTGATGCGGCCGAACGCACCCTCGATATCGCCAAGGTGCGCCGAATCGAGAACCGCGCTCTGCTGTTGCTTCTCGTTGGTCATGGCTGCGTCCCGTCGGTCGCGGTGCCGATGTCGCGGATGGGGCGGGGCGCGGGTTCGCGGCGTCGCCAGTCCTCGGGGATCAGCGCTTCCAGAACGTCGTCGTAGGTCACGACGCCTAGCACCATGTCCCGATCGTCGACCACTGGCACCGTCGCCAGATTGAAATCCGACATCAGTAACGCGATGTCGGTCAGGTCGGCGTTCGGCGCAACCCGCACCGGGTCGGCGTCCATCAATTCGGTGACGCTGGCGGCGGGGTCGGCCTGAAGCAGCGCGATCACTGACGCGACACCTCCCAGCTGGCCGTCATGGTTAAGCACATGCATCTTCAACAGCGCTTCCGGTTGCAGCGCTCGCGCGGCCGATACGATCGAGAGTGCCTGCGCAGCAGTACTTTCTAGTGGGCACGTGACGATATCAATATTCATTAGGCCGCCCGCGGAGTCGCGGTTGAACCCCATGAGCATGGTCACTTTGGTGCGCTGGGGCGCGGGCAACAGATCCAGCACCGCACGTCGCCGAGACTGGCGCAGATCAAATACGGCATCGGCGGCGTCGTCGGAGCGCATGCGACTCAGCACAGCGGCGACGTCGCTGTCAGACATGTCGTCGAACAACTTGCTGGCCTTGTCGGGATCCAGTTCTTCGAACACATCTGCTTCCAGCTCGGGGTTGGAGCGCACCCGGTCGAGAATCTCGCCACCCTCGGACTTGGTGGCTTCTTCGAGCAGGTCGGCAATCTGCGCGGGCCTGAGGGTCTGCACCCGACCACCGACCCGACGAAGCAACACGGACTGGATGTGCCCAATCAATGGCTCGAACGCCTTCCAGTCCCGGCCGGCGTGCCCGCCGGCTGACTTGATCAGACCGAAAAGCCTTCTCGGCCGACGTGTGTCCAGCCGCGCCAACACCCAGCCGTCACCAGTGTCTTCCAGTTCAATGTCGTAGGCATGCACCAGTTCCGCGTTCGGCACATCGATGAATCGGTGATCGAGGACGTCGGCCTTGAGCAAATATTCCCCATCGCGGCGGCCAAAGGAGCGCAGATCGACTTTGTTCTTGGTCAGGCTTACCTGGTGTTCAGCCAGTGATCGCACATTGCCGGCCGACACGAACACCTGCCGACCGCCAACACCAACAACAAGGCCGGTCACCGACGGATACTCCTCGGCATCGCCGAGCCGGACGATGACATCGTCGACTCTGCCGACCGCCTCGCCAGAGCGCGACACCACAGGCGCTTTCAACAGCTGGGAGAACTGGATCACTGGCGTGCCGCCGGTGACCGGACTGCCGTCGCGTGGGTTGGTCTCGTTCACGGGGAACTCCTTCGATCGGGTTCGTCCTGCCGGCCTCGGGAGGCGAAGGCTGCCCACTGGGGCGAAGGCCCGGCATCGCGGTGAGCATGGTCATTGGGCATTGGTTTTGGCGCGTTGGTGGCCGTCAGCCGGCTCTTTGCAGAGGAAGGTGGAGGTCATCGGCGACTCTCCAAAGGTCAGCGGGCAGTAACGTCAATCCGACGAACCATATTGTTGCCCAACATAACTAGACACTCAGCGGGTTCGCCCGCGTTCTATCCACATGTAAAGGCCAGCTGGCCAGACTCATCGTTCATGACGGAATGGCGAGGTCGGGAACAACATTGGGTTCAGATGGGGATAGGGACTATCGCCGGGACTCATCTGGTTGTCCGTCACCTCCTCCGGTCTCGACGCGCGGGGCGCCTGTTCTACGACAGCACCAAGATAACGTGAGAGGACGGCCGTCGCCGTATCAGGCTGACGGGGCACCCCTCTCGTCAGGGCTTCGGCACTATCCGACGTAACCTCGCTGTCGCGGGGAGCCACTTTGGGTCATCCCTTAATCCGGGAAGACCTGTCCTAACCTTAGGCGTCTCTCGACGTCGTCAGATCAGTGGCCTGTGTTCAAATAGGAGCCTCACCTAGCAAGGTGCTGACCGCGGTTCATCGTGAACCCGGCGGGATGAGAAGTCAAGTGGGAAAGCAAAAGACGCGTGAAATGTCCCTCTCGGGTGTGGCTTCACAGCCGCCGAGGCTCCGGTTGTCAGCGACTGCATAGATAACCGCCAGCTGATTGACGGTTTCGGATAATACGGTGGGTCTCGTCCGCATAAGCCTGCGCCTGTTCGCCGAAGGCTGCCGGCCGGCCGCTCGATGATCGGTACGAGGGGGCCACTGACGATCGAATTGGCGAGTTGCGGCATGCGTTGATGTCTCGGGATTGCTCCGAATCGGAGAGTGACAGAGTCTCATTCGCCCCTTCGTACCGATAGCCGAACACGCACCGGAAGAATTATCCGTGTGAACCGTTGTGGCGCATAAGCTTGGGTGTTAACAGCCTATTCGGCGTCTCCGACACTTAGCTAGGAGTCGTACGACCGCAACAATACCCGAGTGCGGGCCCGGCCTTCTGGCGAGGGATCGAACGGCGCCGCGACATAGGCCCGGTCATCCAAGTGCAGGTGCCCGACGCGCGCTCACCGGCAATCTTGAGCAGCCGAAGACCGAGCACTACGCTGCTGGCCACTTCGATGGTGTCCACCTCATGCAACGCGATCGCCAGGACTGTGAGAAAGTCTGGATCCGGACCACAGCGCGGGAACGGTGTAGCCAAGATCCGGGTTGCCGAGCTGGATCTGTGTTCCTGCCGACGCACTGACCGTCGCCGAGCCCACGATGAGCGGGTGGACGATTGGCGGCATCCGCCTGTTCGTCGGCTTCGACCGTGAACCCGCATCCGGGCATCAGCTGCACAGTCGGGCGGTTGCCCACGCACCCGCCCGCGAAGGCGCGCCACGGCCTCAACCGCGTGTCCTGGCACCTCGACAGGAGACGCGAAGCGAGACCCGATCGAGTTCGAGCTCGTCGAGCAGTGCGCGCAGCATCGCGACCTCGCCGTCGATGGTCAGATCGGAATCATGAACCTCACGGTCCGACATGCCGACCCCGAGCGGGCCGTAGCGAATCAGGGTGTCGTCCCGCGCCACGCCTGCCCAGAATCGCCGAACGTCCGCGCCGACGGGCAGGGATCAAATCTCGGACTTGTCGAGGACCGGCTGCGAGCGTACGACGCCGCGACGCGCGCTTACAGCATTAACGGGGCGGATCGCCCTTCCACAGAAAGCTGTTGACGTACTTGCCCAGGTCCTGCGCGAGTTCGAGATTCGCGCCCGACGGCACACCGGGGCCGTCACCGGGTGTGAACTTTCGGTACGGGCCGATTGCGGCACCGACGAGCGCAAGATCGTTCTTTACCGCGACCATCACAACGATGCGGGTTCGCGTCACCGACGTGCCCCCCTGCGGGTACACATCCAGGACCTGACCGAAGCCGAGTTGATAGCCGACGGTGGTGTTGGGCAATATGTACGCCACCGTGGCGTCGGGTTGTTTCTCCTTGAGGAGGTCGTCCATCACGTCCTCGGCCGAACGTCCTTGGGCCGCAACGCTGAAGAGCTCCAACACTCCCCCGTCGCCGCCCAGGTACGTTGCTGACACGCCGTCATCCTCCAGCTTGACGTCGTAGGCCGTTCCCGGTGCCGGATAAGAGACCGAGAATTCACCGTCGGCCGAGACGAAACGCGGGTTGGCCTGCACCGGCACGCCGGCCGGTGGTCGCCCGCAGTCCGGTGGGCAGCTGTAGCGCACGGTCGGCCCGACTGCCACCGACCATGCCGCGGTCGAACCGCCGACCAACACCGCCAGGCTGACCACCACGGTCAGCAGCATTCGGGTGATCGACGTGAACCGTTGCGGCCCTGTGGTGTACGAGCCGGACTGTACTGAGTACCCGGGGAAGAGCTCGACGGGTCGCGCAGCGGCCGGGGCGCTCATTGCTCCACCAACTCGGTGTGGGGTTGCGGCCGGTCGCGTCGACGGGCCGCCCGTGACGTGTGCGAAGCCGAGTGGGAGGCAACGCCGCATGCCGGACAGACCTTGGTGTCGGGTACCACGTGCTGGCACCACATGCAGAGGATCGGCAGCTCCGGATAGACGACCGCGTGTTCCTCCCGCAGCATCATCAGTTGCAGGCCCACCCGCAACGAGACGACGGCGGTCACCGCGAACACCACGTGCACGACAAATTGGAGATACGGCGGTAACCGGTAGGCCTCGGCGAGGCCGACGCAGGCGTAGGTGGCCGCGCCGACCACCACACCGAGACCACCCACCGCAAGCACGCCGCGACGATCGTGCCCGTCGCGCCTGGCATACCACAGGCCCGCGCCCACAAGACCACTGAGCGACAAGCCGGTCAGCGGTTCGGTGATACCCCGGACCCCCGCCTGCAGCAGCATTTCGGGAATGGGCAGGTCCCCCGCGACCGCAGCACCGCCGAGCTGCGGGATCATCCTCGCCACGTCCGTCGCGAGCGTGAATGCGGTGGCTCCAACCAGGCCAATGGCAAAGCCGTGCAGTGATTCTCGGACGGGAGCTCGGGCCAGGCGGACGATTATCGCGGGCAGCTGCAACGCCAGCAAGGCCCCGAACGGGATCACCACCGCATCGAAGACCAGGCGCGTGGTCGGGACTTGGCTGCCCAGCCCAAGGCTGAACGTCTCCTGCACGATGGCATCGGTCAGGGTGACCCAGCCCACCGCGACGGCGATACCGAGTCCTATGGTCAGCGCCCAGACCCACACCGGAAGATCGGCCAGCACCCGAGATTCGACAAGGTAGATCGCGACCAGGACCGGCGGCGCGAAGATGGCCAGGGCCACCATCGGCACGTACCACTGCAGCACGCAGAAGGCGATCAGCACAGCCAAGACCAGGAACAGGCTGAGCCGGAACGCGCGCCGGGATCGCAGCGGCAGGTGCGGGAACAACGTACTGACAATGGCGGGCTGCAGCACGTTTTCGCTCGGCCCGGCGGCATAGGCGCTGACGCGCAGCAGTCCGGGGCGATCGCCGGGAGCCAGGGACAGCCGTGCGCCGCAGCGGGCACAGAACCTGCCCGCGGGAACGTCATGGCGGCAGGCCCGGCACGGCATCGTCGCAATGCGAGCCGAGTCGTCAGAATCTTCGGTCATCGCGGAGCCCGTTGTACATCAAGGATATCGCGGGCCAGGTTGTCGACATCGGGGCTGCCTAACCCGGTGACCATGTCGTAGCCGGGCTGGGATACCGCAACGGCGTTGGCGCCCAACGTGATGTCGTGGAATCCTGGCCGGGTTGCACCGGCTTTGAGGCGGTACAGCATCGGGTTGAGCTCCCCCAGCGGCCGCCCGCCGTTGGAGACCAGGAATTGGTTCAGCACCGCGGCCACGCCGGCCCAGAGGGGTGCCGCCATCGATGTGCCGCCGCCGACCACCAGCTGCTGGTGTTGCACGATGACCGCTCCCGTCGAGCTGTCGGCAACCGCGGCAACATCGGGCGTCAGCCTGCGTACGGTGTTGGTCGTGCTGGAGATGTTGGCCTGCCACGGTGGCCGGTCGAAGAGGCTGGATACCCCGCCCCCACTTCCCTGGGTCAGCGGGCCGTCGCTCCATGCCTGTTCGCTCAGCCACCGATAGTTCTCGTCGGTCGACAAGGTGGTGCCGCCCACGTTGGTCACCTCGGGCAGGGAGGCGACAGCGTCGAGGCCGACGTCGGCCGGGCCGGGCGGTGCTGACCAGTCATGGCCCCGTTTGCATTCGAGGCCGGCGAGGTCACCGCTCGCGTCGAACACGGTGGTGCCATGGGCCAAAGCGGTCGATATTGCGCCCCGGATCGGGGCGAGGTCGGCGGCGGTGATCATCCGGTCGCACCCCCAGCCGATCGACAGAGTCCATATCGCCCCGGGGAACTGCTGATCCACCGAAGCCATAAGCTCGGCGATCTTGACGTAGGTGCTTCCGCCGGCGACCGTGGTGCGTGCGTTGACGAGCACCTTGCGCGCATCGGGCGCGATCGCGTGGGCGACCTGCAGATCCATCGTTGATTCGCCGCTGCGTTGCTCAGGCACCCCACCGATCACCTCTGGGGTGAGACTCGGCAGTCCGTAGGTCGCGGTGAACATGTCCAGATCGGCTTGGTCGAACCCGTCGAATCCGAACACCGCGATCGTGGTGCCTTTGCCGGTGTAGCCGGCTTCTGTTAGCGGCTTGACGTTGTACGTCGTCCGCAACGAGTCCGGGGGCAGGCTGTGATCGGGAACGTCTAACGGCCGAAACGACGGGCTGTTCGAGTGGTACGGCGTGTAACTGAGGATCCTGCCAAGGCCCGCAACCGTGTCCGTCAGCGATGCGGGGACGACGGGTTGTTGGGGTGAAGCGTAGAAGACCTGCCCGGCTCGTCCCCGGTAGTCGTGGACGGCCACTCGTAATGCCGACGCAATATGCGCAGGCGGTCCCTGGACCACTGCCCACCGATCACCGGTGCCCCAGCGAACCGACAGTCCGTTGGCGGCTGCCCACTCTTCGAGGCGGTTGGGACGTTCGGGGCCGCGCAGCTCTGCGGTCAGTTCGACCGACTGTGCTTGCGAATCACCGAGATTCGTCGATATCGCCAGCAGGGTCGCGAACGGACCCGAAATGGGTGGGGGCAGCTGCCAATCCGGGTGGGGCCGCAGCTGGACCGCGGTGAATGTCAGTGCTGCGGCGGTGATCAGGGCGAACGAAACCCACAATGGCCGCGCGCTCCGCTTCATCGGAATGTGTGTTCCCCTCGACACCCCGCCAAGTTAACCCATCTGGGAAGGAAACGTCGCGCTATCCGGCCAGGCAGCCGGCCTCCTACAGTCCGGCGGGAATCTTTGGCGTCCGCGGGCGCCGGGGTGGTCGACGCATTTGTGCCACACACTTTTCGCTTGTCCCGACTCACCCAAGTGGAGCCTTGCTGCTGGAACACCAGCGAGGTGGGCGCACCCATTTCCGGATTGGCTGTGCTCGACAACAGGCCAACGGTGACCGCCCAACCCGCGGCGCACTTCGCATAGTCGATCCGGTAGGTGTTCTCTTTGGCCAGTGTCTGAACGGTGATGTTCACGATCACTCCCCCGTGAGTGTCTGCTGAAATGGGACTATAAGCCATCGGTGCACAAGATAATCGGAGTTTTGCTCCAATTATCCTGTGCACCAAGGGTGTTCTCAGGACTGCAGCTGGCCGAGAGTCACCTGGACGGTTTGTGATGCCCCCGACGGATCGTTATAGGTCACCGTGACGTCATCGCCGGGTGCCTTGGAACGAATCGCCGCGACGAGCGACTCCGGTCCATCGATCACACGGCTGTCGACCTTGGTGATCAATGCACCCTTGGGCAGGCCGGCCGTTGCCGCCGGACTGCCGTCCGCGACTCCCGCGATCAGTGCGCCGCGCGCGGTGTCGTCCGAGCTGAGCTGCACACCCAGCGAGGCGTGCTGGACAGTTCCGGTGGAGATCAATTGGTCGGCAATGCGTTTGGCCTGATCCACCGGAATGGCGAAGCCAAGGCCGATCGAGCCGGCTTGAGCTCCCGGCGAATCCTGGCCGCCGCCAAGGGATGCGATCGCTGAGTTCACGCCGATCAGATCGCCGTTCATGTCCACCAGCGCCCCACCGGAGTTACCTGGGTTGATGGCCGCGTCGGTCTGGATGGCATTCATCACCGAATGCTGACCGCTCTGCTCGTCGCCGGTCGCGACCGGACGGTCCAGAGCGCTGACGATGCCGGTGGTCACTGTGCCCTGCAGGCCCAGCGGCGAGCCGACAGCGACGACGTTCTGTCCCACCTTCAGGTCTTTGGACGATCCGATGGTGATCGGGGTGAGTCCGGACGCGCCTTGCGCTCGAACCACGGCAATGTCGTCAGCGGGGTCGGTGCCCACGACGGTGAACGGCACGGTCCGGCCGTCGGAGAACGTCACCGTGGCCTTCAGGTTGCCGTTGGTGCGGCCATACGGTCGCAGACCCGGGCCGCCCAGGCTGTCGTCGCTGGGGTCGGCTTGGGAAGCCGTCGGTCCGCGGCCGGTCGCCGCCTGCGCGGCCGCCGCCACGACGTGGTTATTGGTCAGGATGAGGCCATCGGAGCTCAGCACGATCCCGGACCCCTCTTCGCTCTGCTGGCCACTGCTGATCTGCAATTTCACGACGCTGGGCAGCACCTTGGCCGAGACCTGCTCCACGGATCCGACGGGTGCCTGAGCGACTGGCTGGGTGGACACGGTCTTCGGAGAAACAACTCCCGCGGCGGCCGGTGCCGGAACCGTGGCGGCCGGCTGTCCGACATGGTCGACCACAGCGACGGCAGCGGCGCCGGCAACCATGGCAACGACCGCCGTCCCGCACACCATCACGCCGGCGCGCGATTTGTTCCGTTGCTTAGGATTTTGCTGTGATGCGTGTCTCACAAATTGACTATGCATATCCGGACTTGGGGCGTACGCAGGCGGATGCATGCGGCTCGGATCAGAGGCGTCGTAATCATATTGATACCGGCCTTGGCCCCACTGGTTCGAGTGTGTCTGATTTGCAGCGGTTTTCGGCTGCCATTGGCGATGATTGTCGTGCGGAACATTCTCTGATCGGTAGCTCATGGCGTTCGATTTCTCTTTCTCATAACAACTTAATGTTTGCGCCGGTCAGCGCCTGAATGCAGTTTGCCTTCGGCGACTGAGCCTTTGCTGAGAATTAGTTCAGCTGCGCCCAAGACTTTGTAGTGGGTCAATATTGGGTGCCGGTCAGCCAGCACCGGGCAATGCGGCTGTAGCGTGGCGACCGTGAATTCCTTCCGCGTGCCCTCCGCCGTCGCACTTGCTGGCTGCACCGCGTCGATCGCCCTGATGGTGGCCGCGTGCGGCTCCGACAACAGCACTCCGTCCGCGAGCAAGACCTCCGGCGCCCCAGCGGTCGCGTCTCCCGTGACCCAGGCGGCCGGACCCGACGCCACCTGCCCGACCGCGCCGCCGGCGAATCCGGGTGCCCCCGAGTGGACATTGCCCGGGGCTACCGGCAGCGTCGCGGTCACCGGATCCACCGATACCGCCGCGCCCGTCGTCACGGTGACCGCGCCGTTCAGCGTCGCTGCCACCCAAGTGCACACGCTGCAGGCTGGTAGCGGACCGGCCGTCGCGCCGACCGCCTCGGTCTCGGTCTGCTACATGGGCGTCAACGGCCGCGACGGGACCGTGTTCGATAGCAGCTATCAGCGTGGAGAGCCGGCCGACTTCCCGCTCGACGGCGTCGTACCGGGCTTCCAGAAGGCGATCGCGGGCCAGAAGGTGGGATCCACCGTCGCGGTTGCCATGGTCTCCGCGGACGGCTACCCGGACGGTCAGCCCAGGGCGGGGATCCTGCCGGGCGACACCCTGGTCTTCGCGATCAAGATCCTTTCCGCCTCGTAGCGGGCGGCTACGGCGGGCAGGTGGGCTGAAGGTCGTTCACCAGCGCGTAGATATCGTCCTTCTGCTGGTCGGCATAGTGGTCAGAGCCGTGGCCAGGGCACACCCGAGACGCGGTGAGTTGAGAGTCGCCGAATATGTTTGCTTCATCTTCCACCAATGCATCAGGACATCAGCATTGATGCCTGTATCCAGGTGGGGTTGACGGTTCTGTTGCCGCCGCTCGGAAATTAGCTCCGGAGCTAGACCCAGTTCCAGACCGACATATCGCCCTTCGGGTAGTTCATGCAGACGTCGGTGGCCTTGGCGACGACGCCCTTGTTGTTGAAGAACAGCTTGGCCCAGTTGCCCCAGCGGGTCGCGACGAACTCGTAGTAGACATTGGTCGCGGTGTTCTCGGAGTACTGGCGACGAGCCACCGGGTCGAGCGAGAAGAACCAGTGGATGCGGTCGAAGGCCAGCTGCTGAACCTCTGGCGGCCGGTTGCTGCGGTCGATCATGTACCGCTCGAAGTACACCGGGCTGGTATCGCGCGCCGCGGCCATGTACTGCTCGGTGTCGCACTCGGTGATGATGATCCGATGCGGGATCGGATAGTCGTCGCTGGCGTCGGCACCGGCCGGACCGGCGGTGATGACACTCGCAGCCGCCACTGCGCTCAACGCCATTCCCGCGAGCTTCGCCCGACGCCTCAACCCTGTCATCGTTCTCCTGCCCTAAACCTTTAAGCGCACTAACTATATAGATGCCTAGGGCGGAGTATCCACCCTAGGTCCGCGACGAACTGTGTTTGTGACGAGTGTGACTCTTGATACGGACAGTGTCATCCGCCGTTGGTCACTGGGTTGGACGACAGCGTGATGAAGTTGTCGTTGATCCACACACCCCAGCGGCCACCCCACATATGGGTCCACACGACGGGGCGCCCGGCCCACACCTCGGCGGGCTTGGCCGGTGCCCAATCGGGCACCTGCTCGCCGACGTTCTGGTCCGTTGGCGGCGGTTCAGCGCTGGCCGGTGCGATGCCGATCGCGAGTCCAACCGCGAGCGCGCCGACAGCGGCCAGCGCCGTTTTGATCAAGGTCATGAGCACGACTCCAGCGTTCCGACGTCATCCAGATACTTAGCGAGTATAACCAGCGTCGGACGCAGATAATCCTCTACCCCGCAATATCGCGCGTCGCTACGGCGTCGGCGCAGGTGTCGCGGTGATCGGGGCCGGCTGTCCCGGCGCGTTGAACTCGTACCCCGGCGGCGGCGGCCCGGAGATCGAGTAGTACCCCGGCGGCAGGGCGGGAGTCCCAGGGGGCGGCGATTCACCTGGGCCGTACTCGCTCGGGGGCGCTTCGGAGCCCGGTGCGGTGTACGACTTGAACCCCGGTGGCAGCGGCGGCGGCGCGCCGGCTCCGGGCGGCGCCGCGACCGAGCCATTGGCGTAGGCAGTGTCATCGGGCCCGTAATAAGGGTCGCGAGCCTGATGCCAGAGGTCTTTAAGTGAGCCGAGGACACCGCTGCCGCCGCCGTTGTTGTGCGAACCGTAGGTCTGGTCGGCGAGCTGAGGGACCGAGGGCGGCGCGCCGGGCGGAGGCGGTGCAGGTGCGGCGACAGCGGCGGGGTCGACGGGCACGGCGACCGGCTGACCGGGCGCGGCTGCCGCGGGATCCCCCGGACCGGGCAGTGGCGTCGATGGCACGGGGTCGGCCGTTGCGGCGGCAGCCCCGGCGAACGCGGCGCCGACGGTCACACCGGCTACGACGATTGCGCGGACGAATGACGCGGTGCGGTGCCTTTCAGTCATGAATCCGCCAGTCCTCTCTCTGGCCGAGGCCCACTCTGGCGTGGCCAAGGCTTGTGGTGAGATCGTCGCACATGTCGGCGATCCCCGTGCCGGGAGCAAACCCGATGCACTCCCGCTCTATCGCCCGCGCGACGCGCGTCGTTTCAACACCCCCCGATGCCCGCGGGGTCGACCGGGCACCAGGGGTTCGCAGATTGAGTCGCAGGTCACGGCCAGTTAGATCGACCAGAGGACACGGTAGATGGATCAGAAGGCCAACAGGCCGGTGCTGATTCCGATGGACACCCTGTACTGGCGGTCGACGCGATCGATCTGCTGCGCGATAGGTGCCGGGACGATCTTCATGGGTTCTTCCTCTCATTACTCGCCGCCTTCGTGGCGCCGTTGCGAGAAGTTGAGAGCCCGGGATCGCCTACCGATCCCAACTAGGACCGGCTACAGCTCGTCGGAGAACTCGGCGCTGAGCCAGCGATCCGGGCGGAATGTGAACAGCACGTTGGCGTGGCCATCCCTGCTCCGAGCAAACTGCCGCGCGGCCTCTTCTCCCAGATACCGCACCGCGATCTCTTCGAGAACCTCCGGCGGTGTGGGGTCGGTGACCTCGGCAACCGAGGCTTCGACCACCACGTACTGGTACGGCGGCTCCTCGTGTTGCACCACCAGCGACACGGCCCCGGCTTGTTTGATCAGCCGTCCGTTCCTTGAAGAGCTACCTGTGGTGACCCGGATATGCCCGTCAGGGGCCGTTCAGCCGGCCCAGGTCGTCCTCGTTCAACGCAAGCGCCCGGAATCAGTTGGAGGTGAGGCCCTCTTCGCGTTGCTGGTGGGTGAAGAAGCCCTTCACCGCTCGGTTGCTGAGCGCGTCGACCTCAGGGACCGCGAGGCGAGAGATACGTGTCGGTGCGAGGCTGGTTGAAGGGTCAGCGGCGGTCGTCATGGGGTGACTGTGGCGTCAACGGCGCCAAGCCCAAATCCTTTGGTATCAGGCAGACTCGAGCTCTTGCGACATCACCTTGACCATTCGTCGGATTGTCGCCGGGGTTCGGTAGGGTCTCGGCGTGACTTCGAGCCCAACCGTCAAATCTGTGAATGCCCGTCTTGCTGAGGAGCTCGCGGTAGCCGAGACGCAGGTGGCCGCTGCTGTGCGGCTGCTCGACGAGGGGGCGACCGTGCCGTTCATCGCCCGCTACCGCAAGGAAGTCACCGGCAGCCTCGACGACGGACAGCTCCGCGATCTCGAGGAGCGTTTGCGGTATCTGCGGGAGCTCGATGAGCGGCGCGATGCGGTGCTGGCCTCCATCGAGGAGCAGGGCAAGTTGACCGACGAACTGCGAGCTGCGTTGCTCGCGGCCGACACCAAATCGCGGGTCGAGGACATCTACCTGCCGTACAAACCCAAGCGGCGCACCAAAGCTCAGATCGCCCGAGAAGCCGGCCTGGAGCCTCTCGCCGATCGGTTGCTCGCCGATCCGGCCGTCGCTCCGGAAAGCGCGGCCGCAGACTTCCTCACTGCCGATGTCACCGACGCTGCGGCGGCACTGGATGGCGCACGACACATCCTTGTCGAGCGGGCCGCCGAAGACGCCGAGCTGGTTGGCGCGATCCGGGCCAAGTTCTGGTCCCAAGGCGTGTTGCGGACCACGCCCCATTCCGAGGAGTCCGCGAAAACCCAAGCCGCACAGAAATTTCGTGACTACTTCGAGTTCAGCGAACGGTTGGAGGATATGCCGTCGCATCGGGTGCTCGCCGTAATGCGCGGCGAGAAGGAGCAGGCGCTTGCATTACGTTTCGACGGCGGTAGCGACGATGCCTACGAGGTGATGGTCGCCCAGTCGCTAGGCGTCGACCTGTCGGCCAATGCGGCCGCGACGCCATGGCTGGCCACCACCGTCCGATTGGCCTGGCGCACCAGGCTGATGATCTCCGGGGCGGTGGATGCGCGGATGCGGCTGCGCCAGCGCGCCGAGGACGATGCGGTGGCGGTATTCGCCAAGAATCTCAAGGATCTACTGCTGGCTGCTCCCGCCGGTACCCGCACCACGCTCGGACTGGATCCCGGTTTCCGTACCGGCGTCAAGGTCGCCGTCGTCGATCCGACCGGCAAGGTGCTCGACACCTGCGCGATCTACCCGCACGCGCCGCAGCGCCAATGGGATTCGGCCAAGGCGATCTTGGCTGCACTGGTCGCTCGCCACGGCGTCGAGCTGGTCGCGATCGGCAACGGCACCGCATCGCGAGAGACGGACGCGTTAGCCACCGAACTCATCGCAGATATCCGCGCCGCCGGCGCGGCCGCGCCGGCGAAGGCAATGGTCAGCGAAGCCGGCGCGTCGGTCTACTCGGCGTCGGCCTACGCGGCCCGTGAGCTGCCGAGCCTGGATGTGACGGTGCGCGGAGCGGTGTCGATCGCACGACGGCTGCAGGATCCGCTCGCGGAGCTGGTGAAGATCGAGCCGAAGTCGATCGGTGTCGGCCAATATCAGCACGACGTCAGTCCGGGCACGCTCGCACGCAGCCTCAACGCCGTGGTGGAGGATGCGGTCAACGCTGTCGGCGTCGACCTGAACACCGCGTCGGTTCCGCTGCTCTCACGGGTGTCCGGGGTGACCGAAACGCTGGCCGAAGCGATCGTCGCGCACCGCGAGAAGACCGGGCCGTTCCGCAGCCGCAGTGCGTTGCTCGATGTTGCACGTCTGGGGCCCAAGGCTTTTGAGCAATGTGCGGGATTCCTGCGGATCCGTGGTGGCGACGACGCGCTCGACGCATCGGGTGTCCATCCGGAGGCCTATCCGGTGGTCCGGCGGATCCTGGACCGTTCGGGGATCGCGCTGGCCGAGCTCATCGGCAACGAGCGGTCGTTGCGGTCATTGAAGCCCGCCGACTTCGCCGACGACCGATTCGGTGTACCGACGGTCACCGATATCCTCGCTGAACTGGAAAAGCCGGGGCGCGATCCGCGACCGGCGTTCTCCACTGCGACCTTCGCCGCCGGTGTGGAGAAGGTGGCCGACCTCAAGGTCGGCATGGTGCTCGAAGGTGTCGTCACCAATGTCGCGGCCTTCGGAGCCTTCGTCGACGTTGGTGTGCACCAGGACGGTCTCGTGCACGTGTCGGCGATGTCGGACCGATTCGTCTCCGACCCACACGAGGTGGTGCGATCGGGGCAGGTGGTGCGGGTCAAGGTCTTGGAAGTGGACGTGGACCGCCAGCGGATCGGGTTGACCCTGCGGTTGGGCGATGCACCAAAGGCCAATCAGGCCAAGGGCTCCGGTAAGGCCAGCGCTCCATCCGGTCGCGGCCAGCGTCGCCAGCCCGGCCGTGGCGGCGACGGCGGCCGGCGGGACAACACCAACCGGTCCTCCGGATCGATGGCCCAGGCCTTACGTGATGCCGGTTTCGGCCGGTAGTCCGGCTGAAGCCCACCGGTTTCGGTACGCCAAGCAATTTCACCGCCTTCCAGATCCTTCGAGGACACCCCCACCGTGCACAACGTGATCGTCTGCGCGTTGTGCTCGTGCTATCCCCGTCCGATTCTCGGTGACTCCCCCGGGTGGTATCGAACCCCCAATCACCCTCGGCGGCTTGTGCGGTGGCGCCGCCAGGTGGCTTGTCGCACTGACGCATTCGCTGCCAACCCGGGGTGTTATCGCTGAAAGTGAACTGCGACAACGGCTTTCCGCCGCTCGCCCTCGACTCCAATCCTTACTCGCACACCGTTGTCCCCCAATCGGTGGACCTCTGATTCATCCGCTATTCCAGCTGATCGGTGGACAGTTTCCTGCCTCGCCGCGGGTCATAGTTGCCTGGTGAGCCGTCAAGCAAGCGGCGGCTCCCCTCAACTAAAGGATGGCAACGATGAACAGCAGCATGGATTTGTCGGAACGCACGGCAGCGGCGTCCAGCGCGATCGGCATCCGCCCCGCCTATTTCGTGCAGCAGGCGAACGGGAGTTTCCGGCCGACGAGGTCGGCCGCGGCCTCCTGGAGCGACGGCGTGCTCAGCGGTCAGGCGATCGCCGGCCTCGCGGCGTCGGCGCTGGAACGCAAGTACGGCGCGATCGGATACCTGCCCGCCCGGCTGACCCTCGATCTGCTCAAACCAGCCCGCGCCGTCCCGACCTACACCCAGACCCGGCTGATTCGGCACGGCCACCGGATGCGGACGGCCGAATGCGACATCATCCAGGACGACTGGATCGTGGCGCGGGCAACGCTGTTGCAGTACCGCCAGACTCCCGCAGCGGTGGACGATCAGTGGGAATCGGCGATGAGCGTCATCGCGCCGGAGGGCGGGGAGAAGGCCGAGAACCATCCGCTGTACGTCGGCGGTGACCGAACCGGTTGGAACCCAATGGGCGCACGGAACCACAGCACTGGACGCAAGCGTGCCTACTACGGCGGCCTCGACGCGGTGGCGGGCCTGCCCGCCACGCCATTCGTCCGCTCCGCAGTCGTCGCCGAGGCGGCCGCCAATCTGGTAACCGATTTGGGGGCCGGCGGAATCGGCTACGTCAACGGCGACCTGACGGTGGCACTGACACGGCCGCCCCATGGCGTGTTCATCGGCGTGCAGGCCGACACCCAGTTCTCCGAGAACGGGGTGTCGGTGGGCAGCGCCACCCTGTTCGACGACGACGGCGCATTCGGCACCAGCATGGTCACCGCGATGGCCAACCCCGCGGCCCGGATGGAGATCAGCGGACGCGGCTAAAAGCCGTCCAGTGTCGAGGTCGCGTCGGGGGCAACCTCGGCACTGGCGTCATTAGAGTGCAGAAATGAGCCTCGTCACCTACCAGCTGACCGATCACGTCGCCACGATCACGCTCAACCGCCCCGAGGCGCGCAATGCCATCAATGGCCCGCTACGGCGGGAGATCAACGCCGCGTGGGACCGGTTCCGCGACGAGGAGGCGGCCTAGGTCGGGATCCTGACGGCCACCGGCGACGTCTTCTGCGCGGGCGGTGATCTCAAGGACGGCGAAGGATCGGTCGGCACCTTCGGCGGCACTTTCTGGGAGAAGCCGACCATCAACAGCTTCGAATCCGGCATGGAGTTGTTCAAGCCGACGATAGCCGCTGTGCACGGCCGTGCGTTGGCTACGGACTGACCGGAGTCCTGTTCTGCGACTTTCTGATTGCCTCGACCGAGGCCACATTTCATTACCCCGAGGTGACGCTGGGGGTCCCCACCATTCGAGGACCTGCAAGCAGAGGCGCGGGCGTGGGCCAAGACCCTGACCGAGGCCGCACCGCGGGCACAGCGAGCCACCAAGGAGGTGGCCTGGCGAACCGCCGATATGGGTTGGATCGAGTCGGTGCGCTTCGGTGAGGTGATGCGCAAGGTGGCCGGCGTCACCGAGGATGTCACCGAAGGCCTCCAGGCGTGGCGGGACAAGCGCAAGCCCCGGTGGCGAGGCCGGTGAGTCTGTCTACCGTGGCGCCTCGGGCGCTGGTGTGTGCAGCCAGCGCTGGTAGATCCCGGCGAACGTTCCGTCGCTGAGCGCGCCCGCCAGCCACGCATTCGCCTCGCCGGCGATCGGGCTGCCGGCGGGCAGCAGGTAGGCCTTGACCTCCGAGGTGAACGGCTGCTCCGGGTGCTGCGCCACCAATTCCGGGTGCAGCGAAGACTGATAGATCGCCTCCACCGCATCAGTGACCATCACGTCGGCATTGCCCGCCGCGAGCTGATCGAAGATCGTGGTGTTATCCGGCCAGATCGTGATCTGAGCGGTCGGGAAGTTCTTGCGGGCGAACTGTTCGTTGGTGCCGCCGCTGTTCTCGATCACCCGCACGCCCGGCTGGTCGATGTCCTCGATCGACGAGAAGCGGCCAGCGTTGGCCGCGGCCACCACCGGTGTCTTTCCGCTGGACAGATATGGCTCGGTGACGTCAGCGCTGCGACGCCGTTCCGGAGTGTCGGTGATCCCGCCCATCGCAATATCGCACATTCCGGGTGCGGTCACATTCGCCATCAGCGTCGGCCAGGTGCTGGCCACGAACACCGGTGTTCGGCCAAGGTGATCAGCCAGATCATGGGCCATGTCGATGTCGACTCCGCTGTAGCGCCCGGTTGACGGGTCACGGTAGGTCAGCGGTGGGTAATCGCCGGTGGTGCAGATTTTCAGGGCGGCCGGGTCGCCGGCTGCCCCGGCCGATGGCGCGAGGGTGCCGGACGTCGCGATGGCCGCAACGAGAGCGAGTGCGCCAAAGCTCAACGGCCCCATGCGGTTCGTGCACCCGCGATCCATCACTGCACTCTATGCGGTTATGGTGAGTGCGATTTCGACCACCACAACCGCGGGGAGACCATGCCGAGCTGGATCGCGGACTTGGTCCGGCTCGACCGCCATGGGCAGACCTTTCATACCTCGGCAACATCCGGGGTCGGCCCCCGGTTGTACGGCGGGTTGATCGCAGCGCAGGCGCTGGCTGCCGCTGCCGCCACCGTCGACTCCGGTCGACTGCCGCAATCGCTGCACGCCTACTTCATCAAAGGCGGACGGATCGGTGTCGATATCGAGTTCACCGTGGAAATCACGCGCGACGGCCGCTCTTTCAACACCCGTCGAGTCACCGCAGTGCAGGACGGCACCGCGATCTTCGAGATGATGGCGTCGTTCCACCTGCCGGAGACCACCACCGACTGGCAGCGCCCGGACCCGCTCGCGGTCGAATTATCGGACGCGACAATCGTCACAACGCTGCCAGTGCGGTGGGCCGATCACTTCGACATCCGGGTCGCGCCCGGACACCATGGTCACGACGACTGGCCGGTCCAGCCGTTCTGGTTTCGGACCCGCGAGCCGATCGAGGACGATTCGATATTGCGGGCCTGCGCACTGACATTCATCTCTGACCTAGGTCTGGTGTCCTCGGCGCGACCACCGGACGGTGGCCGCCCCAGTCCTGGGGGTGCGGCCAGCCTCGACCACGCCCTCTGGTTGCACCGGCCCACCGACCCCTCTCATTGGCATTTGTACGACGCCTCTGCGGTAAGTCACAGCGACGCGCGGGGCTTGGCGCGCGGGTCAATTCACCGCGGTGACGGTACCCTGATCGCCAGTGTCGCCCAGGAATCACTCTGGCGAACCTAACGCCGTACTCTTGCGTTCCTATGGCATGGGAATGCGACAGTGCTGGCCAGGTTGTGGCAACAACTCAGCCAGTGCACAACGACGGTGTTTAGCCAAGACCGGCTACGGGAACAAACCCGCATTCGACTGCGTTGACGCGACGTCGAGTGCGGATGGAACGAAAGGCACGGACCATGACCGTTGATTATGACGCCCCTCGCCGGTCTCAGGCCGAGCCTGAGGAAGAGTCGCTGGAAGATCTGGCGGGGCGGCGCAAGGACACGGCGACAGCCGTGATCGATGTTGACGAGGCTGAAGCTGCCGATTCTTTCGAGCTGCCCGGTGCGGACCTGTCTGACGAGGAGCTCACGGTTCGGGTGATCCCCAAGCAGGCTGATGAGTTCACGTGCACCAGCTGCTTTCTGGTTCACCACCGCAGCCGGCTGGCTGACGCGTCGAGCATGACCTGCACCGACTGCGCCTAACCCGGCCGGATCCGTCCCGCGAGAGCCGGATGGTTGATGGTGCAGTGGTGTGGCGTTGTGTTGTGCGCCAACAATTCTGATAACTCTGATGAATTCTGCGTACACCGAAAGGGTGTGCCGCTCATCGTGGAGACGATGAACGGCGCACCCTGACTTTTTGGGCTGACGTGTTAAGCGATGACGCGGACCAGATAGGGAGCCATGTCCTTGGCGCGCACCGCAGAGACCGCCACGACGGTGTCGGTGACCTCGAGCATCTGATTGTTGCCGAGGAACATCGAGACGCTCTGGGTGCCGTCGGGTCCGTAGAAGATCAGGTCACCGGGCAGCGCCTGGTCGGGGGTGACGCGCTGGCCCACTTTGTACATATCGCCCGAGGAGCGCGGCAGTTTGGCACCGACACCGGCGTAGACGTACTGGATCAGACCCGAGGAGTCGAACCCGACCACGGCCGCACTCTGGCCCTTGCCCAGGGTGGGCCCGTTGATGTCGCCGCCGGCCCACGCATACGGCACGCCGCGCTGGGCGAGTCCGCGCTGGATCACCAGCTGGACGTATTGATCACGGCTCACCGGGCCGGCCGGTGCGGCAGTTGCCACCGGGGCGAGCAGACCCGGCAGACCCAGCATCATCACCACTCCGAGTGCGATAGCGTACAGGCGCTTCATCATCTTCATTTCCACCTTTCAGGACACCTCTGGGCAAAAACCCCATTCTGTTCACAGAGGTCACTTCTGTAACTTCTACAGCAAACAGCGGACAGTCGCTGACCAGCCTTCGAAGCCGACCAGGGCTTTTAGTCAAACCGTGATGTAACAGAGTCCGAAGTGGTGTGCATCCTTGCCCGTTTGGTTGTGATCAGCCACGGGCTCGAGCAACCGATGCCGGGGTCGTTAGCGCCGCCGGTCCCGCACCCGATAGGTGGATGACCACGACTTGCGGGAATCATCGCCGGTGAGAGCCATCCCCATGCCGCCGACCTTCACGTCGTAGGCCTCTTTACCGGCACCCACTTCGCGGTTGGCGTGCTCCTGGGCTAGGTAATACAGCTCATCGATGGCGGCCTCGCTGTACGCGACGAACGATGTCTCGCGTACTCCACCATCGCTCAGCGTCATCTTGTCGGGCAGGATGCGCGACGCCAGCGCCGCCAGGCCCATGAAGGCGAACGGAATGACCCAGTAGCAGACGAATGACAGCGGGGTCTTGGTGTCGAGGATCGTCGCGTCACCCTGCACGATGGGCGGGATCACCGAGGACACCGTCATACCGGCGAACGCGGCGACCCAGATCCAGGTCAGCAGCGTGGTGATCCGTTTGAAGAGCGCGCTCGTGACGATGTCATCGGGCCGGCCAGCCGCGGCGAACTCGCGCACGAACGGTCTGCCGATCAGCGCGCCCACCAACGCGATCAAAAGTATGCCCGCGTTGCTCAGCGGTTGCATCCATTGCTCCTTGAACGACTGATCGGTGACGAAAGTCAGGATCGCCAGCACGGATAATGTTGCGACAGAACCGATTTCAAAGGTCAGGCCCGGCGCTTTCTTGGCGCGGCCGATAATCAGCCCGATGACCGCGATACCGAGGGCGACCAGCACCGCCGTCTCGAACGGCACGTTGCCGACTAGTACCCAATAGACGATCCACGGCGCGAAGCCAACGAGAATGCCCACAGTGGCTCAGTGTATGGGCGGGGGTTGGGCAAGTGCTCAGCGGCGTCCGGTGTCGGCGACGGGTACCCCGCACTGGCCTGGCGTTCTCGATCGGGTCTCTGGCCGCGATGCCGAGGACCCGGCCGACCCGGCGTGATGCGAACCGCTACTCCCCCGCCGGATTCAGGATCAGCATCGCGACGTGCAGTGAGGTTCGCGACTCGGCGTCGTCGAGGTCCAGGCCGACGATGCGGGCCAGGGCGTCCAATCGCGAATACAGCGTGGGCCGCGACATGTGCACTGTCCTGGCCAGCTCAGCCTTGTTACCGCCGACGGCCAAGAAGCGACGCAGCAGGTCGAAGGCTTCGTCGCCGTGTTTGGCGCGATGCGCGAGCAGCCCGGCCAGTTCCGTCTCGGCGAACGCCTGCACGCGAGGATCGGTACGGATCAGCGCGAGCAGCCCGCGCAATCGGACGTCGGAGGCGCGATGAAATGCCAAGGTGCGCAACGGCATCGACATCGCGACCTCGGCAACGTGGCCTGCCTCGCGCAGGCCTCCGACCGCGTCGACGAGCCTGCTGGACTCCGGCCCCAGCCCGATCGTGCAGTCGCTGACCCCGTCCAGGCGGAGGACCGATTGGCGGATCGCTGCACACACCTCCTGCAGAGTGCTGGTCCGCTGGGGTGCCAGCGCAAGGTCGATCTGCCCGTCATCGCGGGTGGATGCCAGGCCGGTGTGGCCGGCGGCGCGCACCGTGTGCATGATCGCGTCGAGGGTCCGCACTCGCCGCTGCGCGATCACGACCTGATCGTGGCCGGCGTTCTCCCGGAGCCGGATCGCCACCGGCACATACGTCAGTGCGGGCCGTAATCCAAGCGCGTGAGCCCGCGCGGTCGCCTCCGCCTCGTCGGTGATCCGGCCGCGGCGCAGATCATCGATGAGCCCACTTTGGGCGCGCAGTTCGAGCGAACTGCGGTTCTGCTCGACCATCCGGTGCAGGGCCAGCGCCTGGGCAGCCCGTTCCAGTGTCATCAGTGCCCGCCCGTCGGCGTCGATTCGCGGGGCGATCAACCGGCCCCATTCCTCGCGATACGGGCCGACCGGGCAGGCCGTCCAGGTGCCGGCAGTCGCCAGCCGCGACCGACGCTCCCAGTCCGCCAGCAGAATCGTGGCCGATATGCCCCAGCCGTCGAACGCCAGGACCTGGCGGTTGAGGTCTTCGAGCACGACCGCGGTGTCGAGCATTTCGGCCGCGGCGCTGACGATCTGGTCGACGGAGGCGCGGCGCATGCTCAGCGCGGTGAACTCCTCGTGCACCCGCTGTCCGTATGCCACCTCGGCGTATTGGTCGGCCACGATCCTGCGGTGCACCTCTTCGGTGACGTCGATGAATCGGACCGGCCGGTGCAGGACGATCACCGGTAGAGACAGCGCCGTCCCGATGGCTCGAACCGAGGCCGGCAGCGAATCGATGTGCAGCCCGAGCTCCACCACCACGCCGGCGGCGCCGGCGTCGGCCAACCCCGGCAGATAGGCGTCGCGCCGAATCGGGTCGGCCAGTGCCTGGCCGGTGGTCAGCACCAGCTCTCCGCCGGTCAGCAGGCCAGACAGGTCGGCCAGATCGCTGACGTGGACCCAGCGCACCGGTTGGTCCATCGGCCCGGTGCACACCACCTCCGGCTCACCACCGCGAATCGATGGCAGCTCGAGGATGTTGGCGAGCGTCAGCTGCATTTACATAGTGTATTGCTGAACGCGATATTTCTGACAGTATGTCGGCGTTGGGTAGGTGAATCGCCCGCAGAATCGCAGGTATGACTCTCACCGCGCCCACCACTCGCGTCCGGACCATCGCCCACTGGGCCGACGGGAAGAACTTCGCCGGCAGCAGTGATCGCACCGCCCCCGTGACGAACCCGGCCACCGGGCAGGTCACCGGTCAGGTCGCACTGGCCGCCGTCGCCGACGCCCGCGCGGTCATCGACGCCGCGGCAGCGGCGTTCCCGGCGTGGCGCGACACCTCGCTGGCCAAAAGGACCGCCTGCCTCTTCTCGTTCAGGGAGCTGCTCAACGCCCGCAAGGAGGAATTGGCCGCGATCATCACCGCCGAACACGGCAAGGTGCTCGCCGATGCCCTCGGTGAAGTCAGCCGCGGTCAGGAAGTCGTCGAGTTCGCTTGCGGTATATCGCATCTGCTCAAGGGCGGGATGACGGAGAACGCCTCGACGAACGTCGACGTCGCTTCAATCCGTCAGCCGCTGGGCCCAGTGGCCGTCATCAGCCCGTTCAATTTTCCCGCGATGGTGCCGATGTGGTTCTTCCCCATCGCCATCGCCGCCGGAAACACCGTGGTGCTCAAGCCTTCTGAGAAGGACCCCTCTGCCGCGCTGTGGATCGCGAATCTGTGGGCCGAGGCCGGACTCCCCGCCGGCGTCTTCAATGTTCTGCAGGGCGACAAGGTCGCCGTCGATGAGCTGCTGACCAACACGGCGATCAAGGCCATCAGCTTCGTCGGTTCCACCCCGATCGCGCAGTACGTCTACTCCACCGGCACCCAGCACGGCAAGCGCGTGCAGGCCCTGGGCGGGGCCAAGAACCATGCGGTGATCCTGCCTGACGCCGACCTGGACCTGGCCGCCGACGCGATGGTTAACGCCGGGTTCGGCTCGGCGGGCGAACGCTGCATGGCGATCTCGGCGGCCGTGGCCGTCGGCCCGATAGCCGATGAGTTGGTCGCCAAGATCGCCCAGCGCACAACGTCGTTGAAGATCGGCGACGGTACCCGCGACACCGATATGGGACCGCTGGTCACCAAGGCCCACCGGGACAAGGTGGCCTCCTACATCGATGCCGGTGAAGCCGATGGCGCCACGATCGTCGTCGACGGCCGCGGCACGGCGGTTGATGGGGAAGCTGACGGATTCTGGCTGGGCCCCACCCTGATCGACAACGTCTCCCCCGAGATGAGCGTCTACACCGACGAGATCTTCGGCCCGGTGCTGTCGGTGCTCAGGGTGGCTACCTACGACGAGGCTGTGGAGTTGATCAATGCCAACCCGTATGGCAATGGCACCGCGATCTTCACCAACGACGGCGGTGCCGCCCGGCGCTTCCAGAACGAAGTCGAGGTCGGCATGGTCGGCATCAACGTGCCGATCCCGGTCCCCACCGCCTACTACAGCTTTGGTGGCTGGAAGAGTTCACTGTTCGGTGACACCCACGCTCACGGAACCGAAGGCGTGCACTTCTTCACCCGTGGCAAAGTAGTCACCACGCGGTGGCTCGATCCCTCCCATGGCGGCATCAACCTCGGCTTCCCACAGAACAACTGAGCACAACTGAGCTCGAAAGAGGCACGCATGACGACTACAGCCCCCCACCTCCTGCCCAACGGCCAAGACCTCGACACCGCCCGCGCCGAAGCCGCCCGGGCCTACGAGCTGGATCGGGCGCACGTCTTCCACTCCTGGTCGGCTCAGGCCCAGATCAAACCCATGACGATCGTCGCCTCCGACGGCTCCTACGTCTGGGACGGCGAGGGCAACAAGCTCCTCGACTTCTCCTCGCAACTGGTGTTCACCAATATCGGCCACCAGCATCCGAAGGTTGTCGCCGCGATCGCCGAGCAGGCGGCCAAGCTCTGCACGATCGCGCCGCAGCACGCCAACGCCGCCCGTTCCGAGGCGGCCCGGCTGATCGCCGAGCGCACCCCCGGTGACCTGAACCGGGTGTTCTTCACTAACGGCGGCGCCGACGCCGTCGAGCACGCGGTCCGGATGGCCCGCCTGCACACCGGCCGCTACAAGGTGTTATCCCGCTACCGCTCCTATCACGGCGGCACCGACACCGCGATCAACCTGACCGGTGACCCGCGGCGCTACGCCAACGACTACGCCAGCTCCGGCGTCGTGCACTTCAACGGCCCGTTCCTGTACCGCTCGTCGTTCTTCGCCGAGAACGAGCAGCAGGAAGCCGAGCGAGCGCTGGACTACCTCGAGCGCCTGATCGCCCACGAAGGACCGGCGACGATCGCCGCGATCATTTTGGAATCGGTTCCGGGCACCGCGGGCATCATGGTGCCCCCGCCCGGATACATGGCCGGAGTGCGGGAGATCTGCGATCGCCACGGCATCGTATTCATCGCCGACGAAGTGATGGCTGGTTTCGGCCGGACTGGAAAGTGGTTCGCAATCCAGAACTTCGACGTGGTGCCCGACCTGATGACCTTCGCCAAGGGCGTGACATCCGGGTACGTGCCGCTCGGCGGTGTCGCGATCAACGATGCGATCTATTCGACGTTCGCCGATCGCGCCTACCCGGGTGGCCTGACCTATTCAGGGCACCCGCTGGCGTGCGGCGCGGCGGTCGCCACGATCAACGCGATGGAAGACGAAGGCATGGTGGCCAATGCCGCCCGGCTCGGCGATCAGGTGCTCGGCCCGGGGCTGCGCGAGCTGGCGGCCCGACACGGTAGCGTCGGCGAGGTGCGCGGCCTGGGCGTGTTCTGGGCGATCGAGCTGGTGGCCAACCAGCAGACCCGCGAACCGTTGGCGCCCTACGGCGGCTCCAGCCCCGCGATGAACGACGTGCTGGCCGCATGCAAGTCCGGCGGCTTGCTGCCCTTCGCCAACTTCAACCGGATCCATGCGGTGCCGGCCTGCAATATCAGCGACGACGAGGTGGCCCAGGGTCTGGCCATCTTGGACAAGGCGCTGGACGTCGCCGACGGGTACGCGACCGGCTAGTACGGCATCGTGTGCTGGGTCAGCATGAACAGCAGCAATCCCAGGCAGACAAGCACGTTGATCGAGATGAGAATCGCGACGACGAGAATGAATCCACGCACGCAATGCCGTTGTGCGCGGGCGCGTTTGGACCGGCGTTTCTCGCTGATCAACTGAGTTGCCGTGAGGGCGAAGCTGACGTCGACCAGCTCGTCGGCGGTGGCGGTCCCGCCCATCGCGATCTGCTGCAGACGCTCGGGCGGGATCCCGACCCCGACGCCGGAGAAGCTGCGACTCATCCGCTTGAGTTGGCGCGGACTGGTCTTTTCAGCGCTGGGCAGCCGCGGATCGGACCAATCGGTCATAACCTTCGGACTCTAATCCCGGGCGAGCCAGAACGCGCGCAAAATGCCGGGTCCACCGCATCCGCTTACAGCCCGGGCTGGTCCTCGATGATGCCGAGCCAGATCTGAGCCACGTCCATCGCGACCTTCTCGCTGATGAATGCATGCTGGGTGCCGGTGTAGATATCGCGGAAGCCGCGCTCCAGCCGGCTGCCCTCCCGGATCGAGGTGGTGCCCGCGGCCAGGTGCGCCCACTCGGCGGCTTGGCGGGAGACGTCAGTCGCATAGATAGCGGCCACCCGCATATCGGCGCGCAGGGCCGGGGTCAGATCATCCCCTCTGGCGACGGCTGCCTCGGCGGTGCCGAACGCGTCGAGCACCAGCAGTCGCGCCGCCCGCCATGCCGCCACGTGATGGGCCAGGTCCTTCTGGAAGGTCTGCCGGCTGGCGAGCGAGGCCATATCGCTCATCCGGAACTTGGTGGCCGCCAGCTCCTGGACATCGTCGAGCATGCTCTTGGCGATCCCCAGCGCCCAGGATGCGTGGCCGGCCGCGGTCACCGGCATCAACCCCATCCGGGTGGCCGGTGAGCTGCCGCGGTGCGGGACGCGGGAGAAGAGGCCGAAGGTGTGGCTTGCGGGAACGAACACGTCATTGACGCCATAGTCGTAGGAGCCGGTTCCCTTCAGCCCCTGGACGTGCCACCCGTCCTTGAAGTCGACATGGGCGCGCGGGATCACGGCCACCAGCATCTCGGGCATGCCGTCGGGGCCATCCTGGGCCCAGCGCATCTCCCCGTTGTCCATCGGGAAGAACCCCGCGCAGACGTACTCGGAATGGCCGGTGCCCGAACCGAAACTCCACGAGCCGGTCAGTCGGTAGCCGCCGTCGACCGCGGCACCCTGGCCGTTGGGGAAGAACTGTCCGCCCAGTGTCACTCGGTTGTCGTTGGCGGTGAACACCTCCGCGAAGCCCTCGTCGGGCAGGTAGGCCGCCGCGGCGAACGACGACGGTAGGTTCGCGATCCCGATCCACCCGAACGAGCCGTCCTGCCAGGCCATCTCGATCCAGGTTTCGATCATCTGCTGAAAGGACGGTTCCACGCCTCCCGCGACTACCGGGTTGAACGACTGCATCAGCCCGCTGGCCCACATCTCGGCCACGACCGCCGGGGCGAGGGTGCGCAGCTGCTCGGATTCACCGGCTTGTGCCACGACGAGGTCGCGCATTCCTTGCGCCAACTCGATGAGCTGGTCTCCCGATTGCAGTGTCGACGTCATGGTCATTTCCGATCTTTCGCGGCAGTGAACACGTCTGCGAAACTGTATAGCCCCGGCGCGCGCGGCGGTACGCGTTCCGCGACGACCCGATCCCTGTCATGGGCCAGGGCCATGACACCGGACCGGTCATCGGCTCGGCGCGCAGCGCGCCCGTTGATGCGCGATAGTTCACGGGAGCGACTCGTGGACCTCGCCTTGCCGAAATCCGGCGGTGCCAGACTTCGTGTCCTCGTAACGGATCGAGAAGCGGTCGTGGGAGCAGGAGAAGTCAATGACAGATGTCGTCAACAACGTGCCGGGTGAAGTCGTCGACCAGGGCGGTGTCCAGGCCGCTCCGCGGCAACACGAGCACAGTCGCACCGGGCTGTCGGCCGACGCGCTGCAGCGCGCGATCAGCGACCACCTGCGCTACTCGGTTGGCCGGCCGGCGGCCGCGCTGCGACCCGAGCACTACTACCGGGCGCTGGCACTGGCCGTGCGCGATCGCATGCAGGACAACCGGGTGGCATCCACCCAGGTCTCCCTCGATCTCGACAAGAAAGTCACCTGCTACCTGTCGGCCGAGTTCCTGATGGGGCCTCAGCTCGGTAACAACCTGCTGAACCTCGAGATCGAAGCCGCGGCGCGCACCGCGCTGGCCGCGCTCGGCCAGGATCTGGACGAGGTGCTCGCCTGCGAGCCGGAGCCTGGTCTCGGCAACGGCGGCCTCGGCCGGCTGGCCGCGTGCTACCTGGACTCGCTGGCGACTCTTGAGCGGCCGGCGATCGGTTACGGCATCCGCTACGAATTCGGCATCTTCAAACAGGAGTTCGCCGACGGTTGGCAGATCGAACACACCGACAACTGGCTCGCCAACGGAAATCCTTGGGAGATTGCCAAACCAGACGTCAACTACCTCGTCAACTGGGGTGGCCACACCGAGCACTACATCGACGACGCCGGCCACAGCCGCATTCGGTGGGTGCCCAAGCAGGTCATCAAGGGCGTCGCCTACGACACCCCGATCCAGGGCTACGGCGTGAAAACCTGCAACGTGCTGACCCTGTGGAGCGCCCGGGCCGTCGAGTCCTTCGCATTGGACGCGTTCAACACCGGTGACTACTACAAGGCCGTCGAGGAAGAAGTCACCTCCGAGACCGTCACCAAGGTGCTCTACCCCAACGACGAGCCCGAGGCCGGGAAGCGCCTACGCCTGCTACAGCAGTACTTCTTCGTATCGTGCTCGCTGCAGCACATCGTGCACATCATGGACGACCTGGCCGACGCGTCCTTGCATGAGCTGCCAGAGCGCTTCGCGATCCAGCTCAACGACACACATCCCTCCATCGGCGTCGCCGAGCTCATGCGCATCCTGGTCGACGAGCGCCGGATGGATTGGGACGAGGCGTGGGCGATCACGGTCCAGACCTTCGGCTACACCAACCACACTCTGCTACCCGAGGCACTGGAGAAGTGGCCCCTCGGCCTGTTCGGCGAATCGCTTCCGCGACACCTGGAGATCATCTACGAGATCAACAGCCGCTTCCTCGATGAGGTGCGCGCCCACTTCCCGGGCGACGTCGACCGGGTGCGGCGGATGTCGATCATCGGCGAGGGCGGGGGCCAGACCGTGCGGATGGCGCACCTGGCCACCGTCGGTAGCCACGCCATCAACGGTGTCGCGGCCCTGCATTCCGACCTGCTGAAGGCCAGCGTTCTCAAGGATTTCTACGAGCTTTGGCCCGAGCGGTTCTCCAACAAGACCAACGGTGTCACGCCGCGGCGTTTTCTCGCGCTGTCGAACCCGGGACTGCGCGAGCTTATCGATCGCACGATCGGCGACGGCTGGCTGACACATCTGGACCGGCTGCGCGGACTCGAGGTCTACGCCGACGATCCTTCGTTCCGTCAGCAGTGGCGGGATGTGAAGCGCGCCAACAAGGCTCGCTTGGCCGAGTATGTGCGCTCGGCGGTCGGCGTGGATCTTGACCCGACGTGGATGTTCGACATCCAGGTCAAGCGGATCCACGAGTACAAGCGCCAGCACCTGTCCGCGTTGCACATCATCCGGCAGTATCACCGCATCAAGCAAAACCCGGGCCTCGATATCGCGCCGCGGGCTTACGTTTTCGGCGGTAAGGCCGCACCCGGCTACTTCATGGCCAAGCGGATCATCAAGTTGATCAACGCGATTGGTGACACGATCAACCACGACCCGGAAGTCAACCGGTTCATGAAGGTGGCGTTCATCCCGAATTTCAATGTGCAGAACGCGCATCTGATCTACCCGGCGGCGAACCTTTCAGAGCAGATTTCGACCGCAGGCAAGGAAGCCTCAGGCACGGGCAACATGAAGTTCATGCTCAACGGCGCGGTGACGATTGGGACATTGGACGGCGCGAACGTGGAGATCCGCGAGGAGGCGGGCGCCGAGAACTTCTTCCTCTTCGGTCTCACCGAGGCCGAGGTCGAACAGGTCAAGCGCAGCGGCTACCGGCCCTCGGACTACATCGACGGTAATGGGGAGCTGCAGGCAGTACTCGGGCTGATCGCCAGCGGACAGTTCTCGCACGGCGACACCGAGGTGTTCAAGCCCCTGGTCGACAACCTCCGCTACGACGACCCGTTCCTCGTCTGCGCCGATTACGCGAGCTACGTCGAATGCCAGGATCGGGTGTCCGCCGCGTGGCAGGATCGCGATGCCTGGTCGCGGATGTCGGTACTGAACACCGCCCGCAGCGGGAAGTTCTCCTCGGACCGGGCGATAGCCGAATACTGCGACGAGATCTGGAATGTCGGCCCGACACCGGTGACCCGCTAGATTTCCACGACGCCGCGTGTGGCCGGGTGCTCGCTGTCGTCGGCGCGACGGTGTCGGCGATCCGCGCGGCGACATACTTCCCGGACAACCAGCGGCTGCTGCCGTTCGTCGTGCTCGGGCTGTGGCTGGTGGCCAGCCTGGTCGTGCTAATCGTCGCGTCGCGCACGCTGCATCGCTCGCCGGCAGAGAGAAGTCCTAGTCTGGGGAGATGATCCCAGCTGGCCGCATTACTTCGATCTGGCGCTATCCGGTCAAGTCGATGCTGGGCGAGCGCCTCGACCGGGCCGAGATCAGAGAACTGGGCCTGCACGCCGACCGCACCTGGGCGGTGCGTGACGTCGAACTCGACGCGACGACCAGCGCCAAACGCCTACCCGGCCTGCTCTGGCTGAACGCGCGCTACACGCAGGCCCCACCGCCGGATGCCGGACCGGGCCACGCACCGGAAGTCGTCATCACATTCCCTGACGGCACCGAGGTGTCGAGTTCTGATGCTGTTGTGCACCAAGCACTCTCGCGCTATCTAGACCACGAGGTGGAACTTCGGCCACTGCCGCCGATCGATCGTCGCGACGAGTACCGCACACCCAGGGCCACCAAGACCGACCTGCGCACGATCTTTGGTCTCGAAGACGGCGAACCGCTGCCAGACCTGTCGATGTTCCCGGTTCGCAAGCTCGCCCAGATCAGCCGCTACGCCACGCCCGTTGGCAGCTACGTCGATGCCTATCCCTTGCACATCGTCACCGAGCAGAGCCTGGCCGCCATGGCCGCGCTGGCTCCGGATTCCGATTTCGACGTCCGGCGATTCCGCCCGACGATGGTGGTGGACGCCCCAGGGGCATCGCCGCATCCGGAGTGGGACTGGTGCGGCGGGACGCTACATGCCCCGGATGCCGAACTGCAGCCGCTGATTCCCACCATCCGCTGCGTGATGCCGTCGCATGAGCAGCCCGAGCTCAAACAGGACCGGGAGATCACTCGCGCGATCGCCGCCCATTCGCGACGGTGCCTTGGTGCCTACGGCACTATCACCAGGGCCGGTCGGATCGCGGAAGGCGATGTGCTGCAATTAGATCCGCCGAACCGATCAACACTCGGCGCGACTGCCGGATCGGGCGCAGCGAAGGTGAAATGGGCCGTCATGCGGGCGGTGTCCGCGGCCATGCCAACCGGGAAAAGGAGCTGAGGATGCGTCATGCCATCGGTGTAGTGGGTGTGCTGGTCGCGCTCTTTGGATCGTTGTGGGCGTTGCAGGGGTTCGGTGTGGTTCAGGGCAGCCCGATGAGCAACACTACGACCTGGTCGGTCATCGGACCGATCACCGCACTGATCGGTGTCGGTCTGGCCGTCTGGGCCTGGCGCCCGCGGCGTTAGGCGCTCGGTCTAGAGAAGTTCTCGGGCGGCGCGCAGACGTCCGCGCCACCACGTGATTCGCTCGGCGTTGTCGAGCGAGAATTCCGCGATACGTGCGGTATCGGGTGCTGGTGCCATCGGGGCCACCGGCAGGTAACCCTCGACCGGAATCAGCGCGCGGCCGTCCGAGACGATGTCGCCGGCCAACGCTGTGGCGGTGCCCAGCCCGCAGGCGAACGGCACCTCGGGCAGCGCACCGGCCAGCGCCAGTCCCCCGGCCAGCCCGATGCTGGTTTCCGACGACCCGGACGCCGCCGAGACCACGCACGGCAGATCGCTGCGTTCGGCGAACCGCAGCGCCCGGCGCACACCGCCGAGCGCGCCGACGGTCAGGATCGCGAGGTCGGCGACCTCCGACAACGCCGGTCCGCCAGCGCTGAGAGTCGACGCGTCGACTGCCAGCCGCACCTCAACGCGGCGGTGTACCGCAGCCAATTCCGCCGCCGTCGCGCACGGCTGTTGCACGAATTCCAGGCCACCGGCAGCCCGGTCGAGCACCGGAATCAGCTGGGCAGCGGTGTCGACATCCCAGGCGTGTTCGACCACGCAGCGGATCGATCCATCCGGTCCCAGCGCTGTGCGCACCGCCTCGAGTCGGGAGGCGTCTTCGGGCTGTCCGGTGACTCGCACATCCGCCGCGCGGCACCCGCTGCCCGCAACGATGGCACCAGCATCCTGCGGATTCACCGCGGGCACCGGCACCGCCACCGCGACCCGGCCGCGGACCGCATCTGGCCAGCCGACCGTGCCGCCCTCGATGGCCGACGTCAGCCAGCGTGCCGCCGTCAGGTCATCGCTGCCGCGGGGTGGGCAGAATTCACCCCACCCCTGTGGTCCCTCGATCAGCATCCCCTCGGCGGCGGTGAAGCCGCGGTAGGAGTCGCGAGCCGGGATGGCGAAAACCGGTGCCCCGTCGAAATCGATCAGTGCTTGCACCGGACTAGGACAGGGATCCCGCCGGCGACCAGTAGGCCAGCATCTCGGCGAAGGTCTCGAAGGCTGGCCGGGACATGCCGTAGGTGGCCTCGAAGTGGATGCTCAAGGGGAAACCGAGCTCGGCGACGCCGTCGATCACCCGCTTGTACAGGTCGACCAACAGCCGTCGCTTGACGGCAGGGCCGCTGTCGGCGAGTGTGCGCACGAAATCCTGCTCGGGGCCGACGGCGGCATTGCCAGGATCCTGGATCAGCCAGTTGATCAGCCCGACCCGGCCCTCGACCTTCGGGACGAAGCCGAACGACAGCAGGATCTCCGGGCGGAAGTCCGTGGTGGCGGCGAAATCGGTCAGGAAGCCGACGATGGCATCGGAGTAGAGCAGCTGGGTCATGCCGTAGGTGGCGCCCTGGCCGCACTTGAAGCCGAACCGGCCGGCTTCGCCGTCCCTGGTCGGGATCAGGATCGCCCCGCGGTTGGGCACCAGATCGCGGTAAATCGTCAGCGCATCAGTCGGCGCGACGCCGGCACCCTCACCGTCGTTCATGGTGCGCGGGACACCGACGAAGACGATGCCTTCCATGCCCGCATCGAGCAGTTCGGTCAGCCGATCGCCCAGCGTCTGTTCGTTCATGAACGCGGTCACCTGGGTGCACAGGCCGCGGACGCCAGGCAGTTCCGGGGAAATACGCGACCAGTAGTCGAGCACGTCGAGTTTGGGTTTCATCTCGACGGGACGGTCGTCGTCCTCTTCGATCATGCCTGGGATCATCACGTGGCCGATCCGGCCGGCGAGGCCGGTCTCGCCGGAGAACTGCACGACCTTGCGCGCCTCCTCCAGAACTTCGTCCGCGCTGCGATCGGTGTTGGGCGGGACGAGTTCGAGCGCGACGGTGTTGAGGGGCACGAAACTGCTCCTGACGAGACGACTGGGTCCACGGGGTAAGACCCCGGATGGCCGCCGGACGCGATCCGCCGATCACCATACAGAAAGCCCGGTCGGGGCCTCGCGTCGCGCCGAGGGCACGTTGCGCAAAGCGCGTTGCGCAAGCCCGTGAGAGGGTAACTTTCCAGGTGGTAGCGCCCGTTAGGGTGCCTCCATGGTCGAGGGGTCAGCGATGAAGCGTCGGAGTCGAACCCGAGTGGCCTGTGCGGTGGTATCGGTGGCCGTAGGCATCATCCTGGTTGCGGCCTGCGGGGCAGGCGGCAACCAACCGGCTGCCCCGTCGAATCCCTCGGTATCGCCGACGAGCAAGGCCACCCTGCCTGGCCCGAACAACTTCAGCCCGTCCCCGATTGCGCCGCTGAACCCCACTGCCAGCCCGGGCAGCCAGGTCGCGCCGCGCCCGTGACCATGGTGTATGAAACCGATTGAGATCAACTCTTGACCGATTCCAGAAAAGGGACGACGATCGCATCGTGACGTCAACGTCGGATATTGCCGACCAGCTGCGGACAGCGCAGCTGCGGGTCACCCGCCCCCGCGTTGCGGTGCTCGAGGCCGTGCATTCCCATCCGCACGCCGACACCGAGACCATCTTCGGAGCTGTTCGCACCGGCCTGCCCGAGGTATCGCGCCAGGCGGTCTACGACGTTCTGCACGCTCTGACGGCCGCCGGGTTGGTGCGGCGCATCCAGCCGTCCGGCTCGGTCGCCCGCTACGAAGCGCGCGTCGGCGACAACCACCACCATGTCGTCTGCCGGTCGTGCGGCGTCATCGGCGATGTCGACTGTGCCGTCGGTGATGCACCCTGCTTGACGCCATCCGATCACCACGGATTCGTCCTGGATGAAGCCGAGGTCGTCTATTGGGGCCTGTGCCCCGACTGCTGCACCCGGCAGATTTCGCGAGCACAACCGTGATCGCAGCCCAATTCACCACCCCCGAAAGGAAATACAGTGCCTGAGGAAACCAGCCCCCCCATCGGAGCGGCTCAGACCGAGCCCGCCGAAAGCGGCTGCCCGATGCGCATCAAGCCGCCCGTCGAGGGTGGCAGCAACCGCGACTGGTGGCCCAACGCGGTGAATCTCAAGATCCTGCAGAAGAATCCGCCCGCCATCGACCCGACGGACGAAGGCTACGACTACCGCGAGGCCGTCAAGACGCTCGACTTCGAGGCCTTCGAGCGCGATTTCGATGCCCTGCTGACGGATTCGCAGGCCTGGTGGCCCGCCGACTTCGGACACTACGGCCCGCTCTTCGTCCGGATGTCTTGGCACGCCGCCGGTACCTACCGGGTGGAGGACGGCCGTGGAGGCGGCGGGCGAGGGATGCAACGCTTCGCGCCGCTGAACAGCTGGCCCGATAACGTCAGCCTGGACAAGGCCCGCCGCCTGCTGTGGCCGCTCAAGAAGAAGTACGGCAGCAAGATCTCCTGGTCCGACCTGATCGTCTACGCCGGAAACCGGGCCCAAGAGCACATGGGGTTCACGACCGCCGGTTTCGCTTTCGGTCGCCCCGACTTCTGGGAGCCCGAGGAGGACATCTACTGGGGCGCCGAGCACGAGTGGCTGGGTTCGCAGGACCGCTACTCCGGCAGTGACAGGACCAAGCTGGAGAACCCGCTGGCCGCCAGTCACATGGGTCTGATCTACGTCAACCCCGAAGGCCCCGAAGGCAATCCGGATCCGGTTGCAGCGGCTGTCGACATCCGCGAGACGTTCGGCCGGATGGCGATGAACGATATCGAGACCGCGGCCCTGATCGTCGGTGGCCACACCTTCGGCAAGACCCACGGTGCCACCGATATCGAGAACGGCGTGGAACCCGAAGCGGCCCCGCTCGAGCAGCTGGGCCTGGGCTGGAGCAACCCCGGCGTCGGCAATGAGGCCGTCAGTAGCGGTCTGGAGGTGACCTGGACCCATACCCCCACCAAGTGGGACAACTCATTCCTGGAAATCCTTTACGGCAACGAGTGGGAGCTCACCAGGAGCCCCCAGGGTGCCAACCAGTGGAAGCCCAAGGATGGCGGCTGGGCCAACTCGGTGCCCATGGCGCAGGGCAGCGGTAAGACCCACCCGTCGATGCTGACCACTGATCTGTCGATGCGGATGGATCCGGTCTACGGCGAGATCACCCGCCGGTGGCTGGATCATCCCGAGGAGCTCGCCGAGGAGTACGCCAAGGCGTGGTTCAAGCTGCTGCACCGCGATCTGGGTCCGGTGGTTCGTTACCTCGGACCGCTGGTGCCCAAGCAGACCTGGCTGTGGCAGGACATCATTCCCGCCGGCAAGAGCCTGTCGGCCGATCAGGTCGCCACGCTCAAGTCCGCGATCGCAGACTCGGGTTTGACTGTGCCGCAGCTGGTTTCGACGGCATGGAAGGCTGCCTCGTGCTACCGCAGCAGCGATATGCGAGGCGGCGCCAACGGTGGCCGGATCCGGCTGCAGCCACAGCTCGGCTGGGAGGCTAACGAGCCCGACGAACTGGCTCAGGTGATCAGCAAGCTGGAGCAGATCCAGGCCTCGGCGGGTGTCGACGTGTCCTTCGCCGACCTGGTGGTGCTGGCCGGCAACGTTGGTGTCGAAAAGGCCGCCAAGGCAGCCGGTTTCGACATCGAGGTGCCGTTCACCCCAGGTCGCGGTGACGCCACCCAGGAGCAGACCGACGTCGACTCGTTCTCCTACCTGGAGCCGAGGGCCGATGGGTTCCGCAACTACGCGGGCAAGGGGCTGTCCCTGCCAGCCGAGTACCACATCATCGACAAGGCCAATCTGCTGAATGTGTCGGCTCCGGAGATGACGGTGCTGGTCGGCGGCCTGCGGGTGCTTGGCGCCAACTTCGGTGGCACCAAGCTTGGTGTGCTGACCGACAAGCCGGGCGTATTGACGACCGACTTCTTTGTCAACCTGCTCGATATGAGCACCAAGTGGGCGCCGTCGTCGGCCGACGACGGAACCTACGTCGGCACGGACCGCACCAGCGGTGCCGACAAGTACACCGCCAGCCGCGTGGACCTGCTCTTCGGGTCCAACTCGCAGCTGCGGGCATTGGCCGAGGTTTACGCCGAGGACGGCGCCAAAGAGAAGTTCGTGAAGGACTTCGTCGCGGCCTGGGTCAAGGTGATGGACGCCGACCGGTTCGACGTGGCCTGAACTCAGCAGTAAGCGAAACCCCGCGGGCACTGCCCGCGGGGTTTCGTCGCTCTAGCGGCAGCCGCCAGCGCTGACCCAGCGGCCGTTGTATCCCACGCACCCGGTGACCGGCGGCGGGGGTGGCGGAGGCGGCGGCGGATAGTCCTCGGGCAGCGGCGCGTAGTACGACGGCGGCGGCACATAGGGGGCCATCACGTCGGACAAGTCCGCGCAGCCACTGACGGAGATCCGCCGGCCGGCGCTTGCGCAGACATCGGCGTGGGCCTGTCCGCTCGGCTGAATTGTCACGATTGCCGCGGGCACTCCGCTCAGGGTCAGCGCCGCCGCCCCGGCGATCCCCCAGGCTCGTACCGGATGTCGTTTCATCGGCTTCACTCCCCTGTCGTGGTGTAGCGGACTCTACCGACGTCGGCTATGGGACAGCTGTGCTTCAGGACCGATGCCGGCGGGCGCGTCGCAGCCGCAGCACCGCCGCGGTCGCGACCAGCACCACCAGCGCGACGACCCAGGGCCACGCGCCGGTGCGATAGACCCAGCCGGCGACTGTCCCCTGCAGCCGGCCGGCCGCGGCGATGATCGGGTCGGCGGGGTTGCCGCCGGTGCTGAAAAGGCGAATCTCGTAAAGACCGTAGTAGCTGACGTAGAGACCGACGGCGATCAGCACCAGACCGCTGATCCGGCTGACATAGGGCAGCAGCCGTCGCAGCCGATCGACCAGTGCGGTATTGGTCAAGGCGATGCCGACCGCGAGTACGCCGACCACCAATGCCAGGCCGGCGGCGTAGGCCGCGTACACGAGCACGCTACCGGCGACCGAACCGCTGCGCAGGGTGCTCCCGGTGACCGCGAGAAACGGCCCGATGGTGCACGACAGGGATGCGATGGCGTAGCCCACTCCGTAGCCGAACATCGAACCGAGCCGCGCGGTCGGCGCCCATCGCCACTTCGATCCGACCGGGGTCCAGGTCAGTTCGCGCCCCGCCAATAGCCAAATGCCAAGGGCGACAAGGCTGATGCCGACGACAACGGTCGCATACGGAAGATAGCGCTGCACAGCGCTGGCGACCGGGACCGTGAGCAGGCCGAACAGGCCGAACACCGCGAGGAAGCCCAGTGCCATCGCGGCGGTGGCGGCCAGCGCCCGGCCCACCGCCGCGGTGCGGCTCGGGTCGGCTCCCTCACCGCGGACGACGAGCGTGAGGTAGGCCGGCAGCATGGCGAACCCGCACGGGTTGAGGGCCGCGACCATGCCCGCGGCCAGTGCCAGCCCGGTCAGGTTTGCATCCACGGATACCTCAGGAGACCAGGGCGTGCACCCGGTCGCTGAGCTCCTGTTCCGACATCGCCGAGGTCGGGTTGTTGATGAACGTCGAGGTCCCGTCGGGGCGGAAGAACACATACGCAGGCTGCCAGGGCACGTTGAACCGCGCCCAGATCGATCCGTCCGCATCGTTAAGGTTGGTGAAGTTCAGGTTGTACTTCGACACGAAGCTCTCCATCTGCCCGACGTCGGAGCGCGCGGCGACCCCGACGAAAGTGACCTTGGGGTTGGCTGCGGCGACCTGGCTGACGTTCGGGGCTTCCTGGTTGCAGAACGGGCACCACGGGGTCCAGAACCACAGCACCGCCGGTTTGCCCTGCAGGCTGGCGCCGTTGAACGGCGCTCCGCTCAGGGTGGTGCCGGTGAATCCCAGCTGGTCTTCGGCGATGGCCGCAGGTGCCGTCGCGACGGTGATGCACAGCGTCGCCAGCAGCACGGACAGCGTTCGGATCAAGAGTTTCATGGCGTGGCCTCCTGGCCGTCGGGGCGGACTGTTCTCGTTGTCTCGATTACCCGAGGCTGGCCGGTTCAACCGCTCACATTGACAGATTACGTGACATTATGGAACATAAATGGCGTGACAGCCCCTGACCGCGGCATTCCGTCGGTGAGCCTAGACCCGGTGCGCGGTCGTCCCCGAGATCCGCGCACCGACGAAGCGATTATGGCGGCCACGCGTCAGCTTCTCACTGATGTCGGCTATGACCAGGTGTCCATGGACTCGATCGCTCGCGTTGCCGGGGTGAGCCGTCCGACCATTTACCGGCGCTGGCCGTCCAAGGCGCATGTGGTCTTCGATGCCGCATTCGGTGCCGTCGGCGACGGCGGCGCCGCGTTGCCGCACTCGGGCGACTTCGAGACCGATCTGCGCGAGTTCATTCGCGGTGCGGTGGGCTTCTGGCGCGAGCCGGTGGTCGAAGCGGCGACCCTGGGCATCCTCGCCGAGCGCCGCCGCGACTCCGACTTGCAGATTCGCACACAGCAATTACTCGACGACAGGATTCGTGGCGAGCTAGCCGACTTGGTCCGTGCCGGTGCCGACCAAGGAGTGGTGCGCGCCGATATCGACACCGACGCGCTGTTCACCGTGCTGGTCGGTACCACCCTCTACGGCGCGCTGATCGACGGGCGCGACGGCACCGACCAACTGGTCGACGAACTCTGCTCCCTGGTCATGCGGGGCGCGCAGGCACGAGAGAAGGAATGACGATGGCAGGTGACGAACTGTCGGAAGCTTTTCACGAATTGCTGGACGAGCTCGGCTCGTTCGAGCGCAAGTTCCTGGCCGCTGATCCCCCGCTGGAGGAAGCCGACGTCCTCGACGGGTATCGGCTGACCTTTACCTTGCTGCGCGTGGCGGTCGACGCCTACGTGTGGGGTGACAAGGCCAATCCCCGATTCGTCGACGTCATCGGGCCGTACCAGCGCTGGGGCGGTGACAATACCGATGCCTTCTACCAACTCGCCCCGATCGACCCCAACCGCACCTACCGGGTAACCGGGAACCGCGGCGACTCGGTCTACCTGTCGATCACCGTCTACGGCGGCCCGGACGACGGCCACTACTCCAATCGCATCGTCGGAACGATGAACGACCGCTCGCTGCAGTTCGACGACGATGGCAACTTCGAGTTCACCATCAGCCCCGATCCGCAGCCGGGCGCATGGCTGAAGCTCGAATCGGATGCCGTTGTCGCGCTGACCCGCGATTACCTGGAGAACCCCGAGACCGACCGGCGGGTGCAGTGGAAGATCGAGTCCGTCGATCCGCCCGCCCGAAAGCACGACGACCGTGCCGACCTGATCCGCCGGTTGCGTTCGGCCAGAACATGGTTAACCGAGCAGTACTCGTTCATCCCCACCCGAGTCGAGCCGCCCAACGAGATCGCCGAGCCGTATCCGGTGCCCCAGCAGACCTACGGTTGGGCGGCCGGTGATGCCGCCTACGCGATGGGTGCCTACGAACTGGAACCAGGGCAGGCACTGATCCTCGAAGGCACCTCGCCGGAGTGTGTGTTCTGGAACCTGTGCCTGTGGAATCCCTTCTTGCACACCTACGACTCCAGCTACGAGCGGGTGACCATCAACGGCGCGCACATCACCTATGAGCCCGACGGCTCGTGGCGAATCGTGGTGAGCGACACTGATCCCGGCCACCCCAACTGGGTGTCGACGGCGGGGCGCACCAAGGGCCTGATCTGGCTGCGCTGGTTCTTGCCCGAAGAGACGCCGAAGCGACCGATCTGTCGCGTCGTCGATGTCAGCGAGGTGACCGCGTGACCGCCGGCCTGGAGCGCCCCAAGCCGATCAGGCTCACCGACCTGGCCAACCCGGTGTTCCCCGAGGCGGCTCAGCCGATCCGCGACGCGCTTGCTGGCTACGGCTCGATCTTGGAGCTGACCTCAGAAGCGTTACTGGCCACGGCACGTGAACGCACCGGGCTCGACGGCTGGGGCGACGATGCTTTTCGTGAACGCCTCGATGTGCTGACCGGATCGCTGCGTGAGGAGGCCGGGCTGTCCGATGTCGGTGTCGCGGTGGTTTTCGAACAGCTGGTCGGCAATCTGGTCAACCGGCTTCGCTTCGAGGCGCTGATCGCCGAGCACCCCGAGATCGAAGATGTCGAGATCGAGCGGCCGATCATCATCTGCGGTCTCCCCCGCACCGGTACCACCCACTTGCACAACCTGATCGCCGCCGACCCGAACCTGCGCTACCTGTCCTATTGGGAAAGCCTGGAGCCGTTCCCCGGTCCCGAGGACACCGAGCAGGCGCGCCGCGATCGATGTGCGACCGGACTGGAATTGGTCGACATGTCGATGCCTGATTTCAAGCGGATGCACGATATGACCGTCGACCATGCGCACGAGGAAATCCAACTGCTGGCCAACGATATCTCCGGCATGCTCTTCGAAACCACCTACCACATACCGACATTCGCGGCCCACTACAAATCGCACGACCAGGGGCCGTCCTACGCTCACCTCAAACGGCAGCTGCAGGCCATGCAGTGGCTGCGGGGTGGGACGCGCTGGGTGCTCAAATCCCCCCAGCACCTCGAACAATTCCCCAGCCTCTACGCGACCTTCCCGGACGCGACATTCGTTGTCACCCATCGTGATCCGGTCGAAGTAACGCGATCGATGCTGACGATGATCGTCTACGCATCCCGGATGGCGTGCACGCAGCCCGATCCCGCCAAGATCGCGCGATCCTGGTTCGACCGCGCCGACGATCTGTTCGGTGGCTGTCTGCACGGCCGCGATGTGCTTCCGGTCGATCAGTCGATCGACGTGCGTTTCACCGATTTCATGGCCGACGAACAGGGCACGCTGTCGGCGATTTACGAACTCGCCGACCAGCCCTACGGCGACGACGTGCGCGCCGCAATGGCCGATTTCATCACCGCACATCCGCGCGGACGCTACGGCGAGGTGGTCTACGATCTCGCCGACGTGGGACTCGACGCGGGCGAAGTGGAGGAGCGGCTGGGCGCCTACCGGGAGCGGTTCATCGGGTGAGCGGGAATCGGTGACGGCGGAGCCAGGTAAACGTGCAGTTCGGCCCTACGCCGCGGCGAGAGCCTCGATGGTGAACCGTCGATTACGGCCACTGAGGTTGGGCAGCACCCATGCCGCTGCACCGGCGACGGGTTCGGCTTGCAGCCCCCAATTCACCGTCGGGGTGCCGAGCACAACCAACCCGACAGCTCGCACGGCCGAAGCCTTTCTCTACGAGGCTGAAGCCCAAGGGGTCGTGTTCGTCCCGTGGTTCCCGCTGGCGGCCGGGCCATCGACGCGGCGACCGCCGGGAAATGGCACCGCAATGCCGCCTTCGACCCGGCCACCGTCCATGACCTGGACACCGAATACTCGATCGTGTGCGGTGCCGCCCTGCCCTCAACGGGAGCGCGACAGCCGGGCCAGCCGGGTGCGGTCGACCAGAACGCAGCCATGCACGTCGGCCAGCTGTGTAGCGGCCCGGGTGTAGCGGTGGTTGGACACCACCATCGTCGCCTCGCAGTCGTGCACGGCCGCACCAGCCACCACCTGCTGGATGGCGGAGCCGTTGACCACCCGGCTCTGCCGCTTGCACTGCACCGCGGTGCGGACACCGTCCCGGGTGGCGATCAGATCGACACCGAAATCGCCAGTCGCCCTTGTCAGCTCGACGGTGTAGCCGATACCCCGGAGCACAGCGGCGACGTAGCGTTCGAATTCCACACCGGTCATGGCGTCCACCGCGGCCTGCCCGGAGGCGCGGTACAGCGCATCGCGCCGGAGGCTCCGGCGATAGTCGAGCCAGGCCAGCAGCGCCCGCCAGGCGCATACCGCAGCGGCCACGGCGCTGGCCGCGGCCAGCGCCCACACCGCCCGGTTGAGCTGGCCGATGAACGCCAATAACGCTGTCGTGACGCCCCACAACCCCAGCCACTGCAGTGCCGTCCTGACTGCGGCCGCGTCCTCACGCACGGTGCCACCGTAGCGGCGAGTGCCGACAGGAAGCCGGGCAACCAGGCGCAGCAGCCAAATCGTGATCCGTTCGCATCGAGTGTGGCGCAACGGCGCCAATACAGCGCTGTGATGCTCGCGATTCTCCGATTCAATTTCGCCTCGCCCGGAGGCGATCCCGGCGTGCAGGGCGAATTGGTCTCCGCCGCATTGGAGTTGGCTCAGTTCGGTGACCGCCACAGAATCGCGGCGCTCAGTGTCGACGAGCAGCACGCCACCGGGTATGGCTGGATTTGCAATCCGGTGATGATCGCGGCGATGTTTCTGGCCCGTACCGCCAACATCTTCGCCAGCATCGACTGCGCGCTGGGGCCGGGAAGTGGAGTACGAAGCCCTCGGGGTGGAACCAAGCCCCACCCGCCGCTCTACGTCGGCGGCGGAGTGCGGGCCACCGTGCGCCGGGCCGTCGTCCTTATGCCGCCTGCGGTCAACCGCGGAATGATCTGCCTGCACGACGATCCCGAGCGGGCCTGGCCCGCGCTCGGCGAGCACATGCTGTGGGAGGCCGTCATTTACGGACGGTGGTCGGACGACCCGTCACAGTCGGTGATGCATCTTGCCCGGGGTGCAGACTCTGGACGAAGTACGGGCCTCTGGCAGGTACCGGTTTTTGACTCCTGACCAGCTGATCAACGAGGTGCGTGCATCGGCACATTACGGCCCGATCGTCCTACATCCCCTGGTCGGCGGCATGCCGGTGGAGAAGGCTTGGAAGTCGGTAACCCTCCTTACGGATGAGGTTCTGCCCGCACTGGGTTAGCCATTTCAGCGCTCGAGGTTGCCCGATTTCGAGAGTCGAGGGCGAAAACTGGTTCTTAACAGAGTTTTAGCCACAGCTCCCGGTGACCTTAGATTTGCCACATAACGTTCGAGTCAGGTTGAGACAGCCGATAGGCCGTCACATACGCAACATGACCGAATGGAGCACCCATGACGAGCTTCACGTCGCGGTACGGAAATCCCACCGTCGATTACAAGGGTGCCCACATTCGAGCACACTCCCGCCACGTCGCAACCGTCCTCGCGGTGAGCGGGCGCGTCGACTCCGCCAACCTCGACCACGTCGCCGATTACGCGAAGAAGCTGGTGCTGGCCGACAAGCCGTTCGTTCTGGACCTGTCCGGGGTCAGCTCATTCACTCCGCAGTCAATTCGCCTGCTGTGCGATATCGATGACATCTGCTCCTCGATGGGTGTGGAGTGGGCGGTCGTGGCCAGTGACGCGGTAAGCCGGCGCCTTCGCCGGGACAGCGATGTCATCTTCCCGGTGGTCCGTTCGGTCGCCAAGGCCGAGCACGAGTTCGACGACGCGATTCTCAATCGACGCCGGCTGCTGCTACCGCTGTTGAGCAAGACCGCGTAACCCACTTGACGGTTAGGTCGGCTAGACATCGCCGGGTTACCCTCGTTGACGTGGGTCACATAACGAACACGATCGCTGCCGGTGCGCTGGCGATGGCCGTTTGCACACTCAGTATCGGCGTCGCGACGGCCGACCCCAGTACCACGCCAGCGCCGGTACCTGCGCCGACGACGTCTGACGCGCCGACGGGTCCGCCACCCGGGCCCGCGCCCGGACCCACATCGACTACCGCCTCCCCCGCGCCGACCGCATCTGCCGGTGCGACGACGTCCCCCGCGCCGGCGCCGGCCGGTGGCCCGAAGAGCTCGATGGACCAAGACGGCACCTACCGGGTCGGCGTCGACATCGTGCCCGGCAATTACTCAACGGCGGGGCCGGTCGAGGGCAGGGCCTGTTATTGGAAGCGGGTCGGTGGACCGGACGGTCAGACCAACCTGGACAACGGCTTGACCAAGAAGCCTCAGATCCAGCAGATCGATCCCGGTGATGCGACGTTCAAGACCGACGGCTGCCAGCCGTGGACTCTGACCGATGCCCCGCCGCCCGCCGCCCCCGGCCCGCTGATGTCACAACTCCAGCTGCGCCACTATCTCGACCAGCTCAACGGGATGGCCGGCGCATCCGGCAACGGGCAACTGCCGCCCTACTGATCTCTAGGCGGCGCCGACCCCCCAGTGCAGCACCCGCGAGGTGACCAGGACCAGGCCCAGCGACACCACGGCCACCACCACCAAGCCGATGACGGCCACGACCAGCGGTCGCCACCCGGTGCGGGCCAGCCCGCGGAAGTTCGTGTTGAGCCCGACGCCGGCGAAGGTCAGCAGGAACGCCCACTTCGAGACGTTGCCCAGGTTGGCGACCTGTCCCTTGGACAGCAGATGCGCCGTGGCGAGTGCCGACACCACCAGGAAGCCCAGCACGAACTTGGGGAATTTCTCCCACACGAACTTGGCCTTTGGGCCGATCCCGGGTGCGAGCCGGTCGGCCTCGCTCTTCGACGCCCAGTACAGCGCAAAGCCCAGCACCACGAACCCGATCAGCGCGTTGCGGACTGACTTCACCAACACCGCGAGCTTGCCGGCCTCATCGGAGAACAGGTAGCCGGTCGCGGTGGTCTCTGCGGTGTTGTCCACGGCCAGACCGGCCCACAACCCGAACTCGTGGTCGGACAGGCCCAGCGCGTGACCCAGCACGGGCAGCGTGAACAGTGCGACCGCCCCCAGCGCCAGGATCGCCGCGATCGCATAGCTGACATCGGAGTTGCGGGCCCGGATCGCGCCCTTCGACGCGATGATGGCCGAGACCCCACAGATCGAAGTGCCGATGGCCAGCAGTGAGCCCAACTTGCCCGACAGGCCGAAGAACTTGGCGGCCAGCAGGATGATGCCGCCCGCGATCGTCATGTCCAGCAGGATCTGCACCAACGAGATCCCACCCAACTTCACGATGTCGCCGAGGACGAAGCGGGCACCCAGCGCCACGATGCCGATCTTCAACCAGAACTCATAAGTCTGAACGCCGGGCTTGAAGATCCGGTGCACGCCAATGGTATTGGTGATCAGCAGGCCGATCACAATTGCCCACAACACGTATTCGATATCGGGAACCGTCCAATGTTCCTTCTTGGCAAGCGCATTCCACCAGATCTGGGAGTACTTGCCCAGCACCCCGATCGCGATCAGCAACAGCACACCTGGGACGTAGTCCAGAAGGTTGCGGCTGGTGAAGATCGGCTGTTCTTCGTCGGTCTGTACGACGTCAGTTGTGCTCATCGGGTCACCACGGAATCTTGGGGAGGACGTTGGCGACGGCGAGGACGACGAAGACGCCGGCCACGATGGTCGCCCACCAATCGACGCCGATGGACAAACCGCTCCGGCTGGTGTCGCCACCATCGGGTTGTGTGGACTCCGCCACGGTTACCTCCCCGCTCGAGTGCGCATGTACACGCCGATGTTGGCGATCGGGCGCGGGCCTGACCAGCAATGCGCTCGCGATGATTTGAGCGGCGGCCCTGCTACTTCGCGGTGGTCCGCGTCGCCGGTTGCGGGCAGGAATCGTGGTCCTGCAGTTCCTCAGCGCCGGCGCCGGTCTGGGCATCGGCACGGTCGGCCAGGACGACGAAGCCGGGCCGGCCCGCGGCGTCGGTGGCCCCGACCACGACCAGCGTGTAGAACCCCATATCGGCGCGCGCGCCGTCGAGGCCGTCGGCGAGGACAGCGCGTCGTGGACATCGGCGCGCAGACAGTCGACGTGGATGTGCAACTGGTTCTGGGTGCGTGCCACCGCGGAGTTGATTGCCAGGCTCATCCAGTCCCGCGCGATGGTTCCGCCGGCTTGCTGTTCGACGAACGACCGAGCCTGCCAGGCCGCGGCGAAATAGTTCGTCGTGCCGGGGTCCAGCAGCTCGGGGCTTTCGATCCCGGCGATGCGCGCGGTCGGGATCAGGCAGGTCCTGCCGATCCCCCACGATGTCTTTGAGCGCTGCGTAGCCGCGGTCTTCCCCGCCGCTGAGGTCTACCCGGGAACACGGCGCGGGGTCGCGATACTGCTGCACATCGGCGACGCACTTGTCGTGGAGGATCGTCTACAGGGCGTGGGAGTCGGCGTGGGCCCTGGGCGAGCCGAACAGAACCAGAATCAGCGCCACTGCCGCTGCCAGCGGTGCGCTGCCACGCATATCTCGCGCGCACCACACGCTACTGGGGTGAGACGAGCGCGCCCTCCCCCGCTACGCCGCATGTGCGGGTCCAAACCGGAATATGGTCCGTAGTTGCGGATGGGATCGGCTAGCATTCGGCCGTGCCGATGCTGCGGGTCCGAGAAGCCGCCGAGTTACTCGGCGTGAGCGACGACACGATCCGGCGCTGGATCGACGGCGGTGAGCTGCCAACGGGCAGTGACCAATCCGGCCGCAAGACCGTCGACGGCGCGGCGCTGGCGGCCTACTCCAGCACGCATGCCGCGGCGGCGCCCAAAGACCCGCTGTCCGTTGCCAGCTCGGCGCGCAACAGGTTCGCCGGTCTTGTCACCCGGATCATCACCGACACCGTGATGGCCCAGGTGGAGATGCAGTGCGGTCCCTTCACCGTTGTCTCGCTGATGAGCACCGACGCGGTGCGGGAACTGAACCTCGAACCGGGAAGCGTCGCGGTGGCCGTCGTCAAGGCCACCACCGTCATCGTCGAAACGTCAGGAGAATCGTGATCAAGAAGTTGGTACTGGTACTGGCTGCCGGTCTGCTGATCGCGGCCACCGCGGGGTGTGGTTCCTCGTCGCAGCCGTCGACCTACCCGTCGCCGTCGGCGGCGCAACAGAAGATCGTCGTGTTCGCCGCAGCGTCGCTGAAGCAGACCTTCACCAAGATCGGCGATCAGTTCAGTAAGGACAATCCCGGTGCCACGGTGGAGTTCTCGTTCGCGGGCTCCTCGGATCTGGTGACCCAGCTGACTCAGGGTGCCCACGCCGATGTGTTCGCCTCCGCCGATACCAAGAACATGGACAAGGCCGCCCAGGCGGGTCTGCTGGCGGGCTCACCGGTGAACTTCGCCTCCAACACCCTGACCATCGCGGTCGCCCCCGGAAACCCGAAGGGCATCGCCGCATTTGGCGATTTGGCCAAACCCGGTCTCAATGTGGTGGTGTGCGCCCCTCAGGTGCCGTGTGGGTCGGCCACCAAAACCGTGGAGACCAAGACCGGGGTGACGCTGGCGCCGGTGAGTGAGGAGTCTTCGGTCACCGACGTGTTGAACAAGGTGACCAGCGGTCAGGCTGACGCCGGCCTGGTCTACGTCACCGACGTCGCCGGCGCCGGCGACAAAGTCAGCGCGGTATCGTTCCCCGAGGCGGCCGGTGCGGTCAACACCTACCCGATCGCGACCCTCAAACAAGCCGGAAATGCCTCTCTGGCGCAGAAATTCGTCGAGATTGTGACCGGTCCCGTCGGCCAGCAGATCCTGACGAAAGCCGGTTTCGGCAAGCCGTAGTCCTGTGGCAGGCTCGAAGTGTGGGCCTGCCGCGCCCTGAAACCTGCTACGGCTACCACGCGGACCTCGACCTGATGGGTCACGTGTACGGGCCGGGTTCGCCGGCCTGGAGGTGTCAAACACTGGTGGACCAAGCGTGCGGCGTGGTTGCCGAGATCGGCGCGCGCCCCGCTACGGTCTGGGGCGTGATCGTTCTGCTTCCGCCGTCAGAGACCAAGCGCAGTGGCGGCGACGGGCCCCCGCTTCGGTTCGGTGAGCTCGCCAACCAAGCGTTGAACCCGGTGCGCGCCGAACTGGTCGAAGAGCTCGTCGCGCTGGCGGCCGAGCCGTCCGCCTGTCGTCGCGCCCTCGGCATCTCCCCCGCCCAGGACGCCGAGATCGCACGCAATGCCACGCTGCTGAGCTCACCGACGCTGCCGGCGATCACCCGTTACACCGGGGTGCTCTACGACGCGCTGGACGTGGAGTCGCTTCAGGGTGCCGCAGCCGCCCGCGCGCATTCTCGGCTGGCCGTCGGCTCCGCACTGTTCGGACTGCTTCGGGCCGATGACCAGATTCCGGCCTACCGGCTGTCGGCCTCGTCCAAACTCCCGAGCAGTGCGACCTTGGCCGCCCGCTGGCGTCCCGTCCTGGAGCCGGTGCTGGCCGAGCTGGCCGCCGCCGAGCTGGTGGTCGACCTGCGCTCGGGGTCGTATGCCGGCCTGGGCAAGGTCCCCGACGCGGTGCGCGTCGACGTCCTGGCCGAACATCCCGACGGCCGCCGCACTGTCGTCACGCACTTCAACAAGGCGCACAAGGGGCGACTCGCCCGGGTTCTCGCCACGACCCGGTCCGAACCCGGTGACGCGGCCGCCGTCGCCGCGGTGGCGCGACGGGCCGGCATGCAGGTCGAGCGAAGCGGCAACGAACTGACCGTCATCGTCGCCGCCTGACCGATAGCCGAGGCACCGGTGTCAAGATGGGGACATGAGCTCCCGCTGGCGCACGTCATCGGCACCGCGCGGCGACGAATACGACGCCCGGTGGAAATCGTTGGCCGCCGCCGGCCACAACATCCACGGTGAGGCCGATCTGGTGGAGAGCATCCTGCGCGAATCGGGAGGCACCTCGGTCCTCGACGCGGGCTGTGGCACCGGGCGGGTGGCCATCGAATTGGCCAACCGCGGGTATTCGGTGGCCGGTGTCGACTCCGATGCGGGCATGTTGGCCGCCGCGCGGGCCAAGGCGCCGCAGCTGCGGTGGATCGAGGCTGACCTGGCCGCCGATCTGACGTCGGCGGGAATCGACCGCGTCAACCTCGTTCTACTGGCCGGCAACGTGATGATCTTTCTGGAACCGGGCACCGAGGCACAGGTTCTCGCCGGGTTGACGGGACGGCTGAGGCCGGGGGGTCTGCTGGTCGCCGGGTTTTCCATTCGGCCCGACGGGTTGTCACTGAAGCGGTACGACGAGGCGGCCGAAGAGGCCGGCCTGTTGCCAGTGGTGCGCTGGGCGACGTGGGATCGCAAGCCGTTTCGCGGCGGCGATTACGCCGTGTCGGTGCACCGGTCTCGCCGTTCGCCGCGCTGACAAAACCGTCGCCGGTGCAAGTTTTCGTAAAACCGGGGGGTGGCCAGTGCAGAAACCGTTCGCTAGGCTCGTTGTCCGGGCCCGGTGGGTTGACAGCGAGATCGTTGCTGGCAAGCCTGTTTCATCGGTGCGATCAGGGAGGGATTGGTTGATGCGTTCGGCGTTCTCGGGCCGTCCTGCGAACCAGTACTACACCCTCACGGCGTTGCTGGCCGCCCGAGGCGCGCAGACCTGCACCGCCCGCGTGATCGCCGGCTGCGTCTTCACTCTCGGCTTGATCACGCTCGGAACGATCAGCAGTTCGGCGAGATTCCAGGGGAATATTGGCCATGAGCTGCTGATCGCGGTGGGCATCCTCTGCTTCGTCTCCACCTTCATCTGGCTGCGTCACCGCTGGCCGACCAGGACGGAATCCGCGTTGCTGGTCGTGATCACGGCCGTGGCAATCCCGATCGGAACGGTCATTCTGGCACCCCCGATGTACGGGCTGCTCGGGTCGTCGTCATTCGCGTTGATCATTGGCTACACGGCCTTGTTCCACGGACCGCGTCTGCTGGCGTCGATCCTCGCCGTAGCCGTCGCCACGCTCGCCTACCAGGGTTCCCGGATGGTCCACGTCGACCTCCAGCTGGCGCTGGCCGGGGTCGCGTTGATGCTGCTGCTGTATGTGTTCGCCGCGCTCTCCTGCCGGCTGGTGGTCTGGTTGAGCGGCACCGAGGCTGACGCCGACGCCGTGGAACCCCTCACTGGGCTGCTCAACCGCGACGCCTTCTATCAGCAGACCGCGACGCTGTTGGCCTCGCGTAATCGCGACGACGATCGCTATCTGGTGATTGGTGTCGTCAACATCGACAGCTTCGCGGCGGTGGTCGCCGTTGCCGGCAACCGTGGTGGTAACCGTGCGCGGATCGCCGCCGGGCAGGCGTTGCGCGAAACCGTGCGCCGCGATGCGATCGTGGGTCACGTCGGCGACGCCGAATTCTTCGTCGCCGACTGCTTCACCACCCCCGACTCGTCACCGTTGATCGAGCGGATCCGCGGCGCGATAGCGGCGACGCCGTCCGGCATGACGGCCAGTATCGGGGTGGTCAGCACGCCGCTGCGACCGCTCGTCGAACATCCGCCGCACCAAATCCTCGACGAAATCGTCGCGCTGGCCACCACCGCGATGTACGAAGCGCGCCGCGCCGGTGGGAACCAGGCGCGCTATGTGGTGCGGCCGAACCTGAGCATCTTCGACGACGAGACCGATGGGTACGACACCCCGATGTTGTAAATCAGGGCGCCGCAGGCGATTCCGGGTCGATGACGCCGCGCCCGCGAACCTGGCCCACGGCGGCCCGATCGCGCCGGTAATGTCTGCCGAATGAGCCACGGCCACGACCACAAACCCGAGCGTGAACTTCCACCCGGTATGGCCGAACAGCTGGATCTGCCGTATGCGGGAATGGTCTCGTTCGGGCAGCGCCCCTTCCTGACCGAGCCCGAGCAGTTGGACAACTGGAAGCCTGATGTGGCGATCGTTGGGGCGCCGTTCGACATCGCCACCACCAATAGACCCGGCGCCCGGTTCGGCCCGCGGGCGATTCGTTCCACCGCCTACGAACCCGGGACGTATCACATGGATCTCGGGCTGGAGATCTTCGACTGGCTGGAGGTCGTCGACTTCGGCGACGCGCACTGCCCGCACGGATCCACCGAGGTGTCGCACGCCAACATCCGCGAGCGGGTGCACACGATCGCCTCGCGCGGCATCGTCCCGGTCGTACTGGGTGGCGACCATTCGATCACGTGGCCGTCGGCCACCGCGGTCGCCGATGTGCACGGCTACGGCAATGTCGGGATCGTGCATTTCGACGCGCATGCCGATACCGCCGACATCATCGACGGCAACCTGGCCAGCCATGGCACCCCGATGCGCCGGTTGATCGAGTCCGGTGCCGTGCCGGGGACGCATTTCGTGCAGGTCGGGTTGCGCGGTTACTGGCCGCCGCAGGACACCTTCGAGTGGATGCGAGAACAGGGCATGGTCTGGCACACCATGCAGGAGATCTGGGACCACGGCTTCAAAGAAGTGATGAAACGGGCGGTCGGCGAAGCGCTGGCCAAGGCCGACAAGCTTTATGTCTCAGTCGATATCGACGTTCTCGACCCGGCCCATGCTCCCGGTACCGGAACCCCTGAGCCGGGCGGAATCACCAGCGCCGACCTGCTGCGCATGGTGCGTCAGCTCTGCTATGAGCACGACGTCGTCGGCGTCGACGTCGTTGAGGTTGCCCCGGCGTACGACCACGCCGAGCTGACCGTCAACGCCGCGCACCGGGTGGTGTTCGAGGCGCTGGGCGGGATGGCGGCCCGCCGCCGCGACGCGGCGAACGTCAAACCGGGGCCGCCGTCCCCGTTGGCCTAGCGTCGCGCACGGCCCGGAGGGCATTCTTCTTGCTGATCATGCCGGCCATCGGGTTCTTCAGGTCGGCGCCGGCCGCCTCGCCGGTGATCGTGCAGGTTGCTCGTGAACAGCTGGGCTGGATTGTCATTCACGTGATCGCCGAGGATCGCCCGACGACATCGTGGTGCACGTGAGGGAAGCAATCAGACGCGCGACTCGGGACACACCTAGGCCTTGGTGAGCTGCTTCGCCTCGTAGAGCCGCGCCCACTCCGCTCGCGGCCTGATGGAGACGTCGACGTCGGCACCCTTCGCCCGTAGTGCTGCGACGGTGGTTTCCTCACGTAGAGCGCGGGCGAACGGATCCCAACCGAAGAACCGGCAGGAGTTCTCCCAGGTGATCTTGTTGATATCGGAGTCCGAGGCGCCCGCGGCGTTCAACTCGGCCAGCACCTGCTCGGGCGCATCGGGCCAGAAGCAGTCCGAGTGCGGGTAGTCGCACTCCCACGCGATGATGTCGATGCCGATCTCGTGGCGCAGCTTCAACGACGTCTTATCGGTGACGTAGCAGGCTAGTGAATGCTCGCGGAACACATCGCTGGGCAGTTTGGCGCCGAAGTCGCGGCGCAGCCACTTCTGGTTGGTGTAATGCCGGTCGCTGCGGTCCAGATAGAACGGGATCCAGCCGATGCCGCCCTCGGAGAACGCGAACTTCAGGTCTGGGTAATTTCGCATCGCCGGGCCCCACAACAGATCTTGGGCGCACATCGCCGAGATCTGGGTGGCCAGGACAATGAGATTGTCGATCGGCGCATTGGGCGCCATCGAGATCGCGCCAAATCCGGTCCCGATGTGCAGGCACATGACAACCTGCTCCTCGGACAGCGTGCGGAACACCGGCCCCCAGTAGTCCTCGTCGTGATAGCTCGGCAGACCCTCGAGGTGCGGCAACTCGGGCATGGTGACCGCCCGGCAGCCCTTGGCCGCCACCCGCCGGACCTCGGTGCACATGCCCTCAGGAGTCCACGTCGGCAAGATCGCGATCGGGATGAAGCGGTCGGGGTACGAACCGGCCCACTCGTCGATGTGCCAGTCGTTGTAGGCCGACACCATCACCAGGGTGACGTCTTCGCGAGTCATGTTGAGGTGGCGTGCGGAGAAGCCGGTGAACGTCGGGAAGCACATCGAGGCCAGGATGCCGTTGCGGTCCATATCGCGGACCCGCTCATGCACGTCGTACACGCCGGGACGCATCTCGGCGAAACGGGCCGGGTCGCGGCCCCACTCCTCGGCGGGCCAGGAGACCACTGCGTTGAGGCCGCTGACGCCCTGCGGGCGACCCTGGTACATCCATTGATCGACGCCGTGAGAGTCGGTGACGACGATCGGCGCGTCGGCCTTGTACTTGGCGGGGACGTGGTTGAGGAACATATCCGGGGGCTCGACCACGTGGTCATCAATGCTCACCAGAATCAGATCGTCGACGTTCATGACATAAGTTGTACCCTCGATAATCGTGACCGTCTCCGCACATTCGGCCAGATTTTTAGCTCAACCGGCCAAGAATCGCCCTGGCGCTCAACCGGCCAATATCGGCCAGGTGGAGCTGCGCCGGGGCGGGCGGGTGCTGGCCGGTAGCTATCTCTACGAGGGCGAACTGCTGGTCACCGGCTGGCATTTTCATGATGTACACCAGATCGAGTACGCGATCGGCGGGGTGGTCGAGGTCGAGACGGCGTCGGCGCACTACCTGCTTCCTCCTCAGCAGGCGGCGTGGATACCGGCCGGCCTTGAGCATCAGGCGACCATGAATCCGTCGGTCAAGACCCTGGCCGTGATGTTCGATCCCGAGCTCATCCCTGACCCCGGCGACCGGGCGCGGATCCTGGCGGTATCCCCCCTGGTCCGGGAGATGATGCTGTACGCACTGCGGTGGCCGATCTATCGGGGGTCGACTGACGCCGCAGAGGACAGAGCCTCCGACGCGTTCTTCCAGACGCTGGCCAATTTGGTGGCTGAGGCATTGGATCATGAAGCCCCGCTGAGTCTTCCGAGTTCCGATGACCCGGTAGTCTCGGCCGCGATGGCCTACACCAAAGAGCATCTGCAATCGGTGAGTCTGCAGCAGGTGTGCCGTGCGGTTGCAGTCTCCGAGCGCACACTACGCCGCCAATTTCAGAATGAGGCCGAAATGACTTGGTGTACTTATCTTTTGCATGCCAGGATGCTGCGCGCGATGGCCTTGCTGGCTGCACCAACACAGAGCGTCCAGCAGACCGCGACCGCGGTCGGCTTCGACAGTGTCGGCTCATTCACCCGGGCCTTCAGTCAGTTCTGCGGGGAGACCCCGTCGTTATACCGAAGGCGTGTCACCAGCGGATGAGGTGAGCTCGCGCCGATGCGTGCGCTCGTGCCAGCGCAGGCGCAGCAACAACAACCCGCGGTGCGCTTCGAACCCCAACGCCAACGGGTGGCGCAATTGGCTCGATCGTGATCGCCGTGTCTGTGTCACGACTCCACTGTGCCAGCCGGCTGAGACCCGCCGCCGTGCCACACGGCTGGATGTGCGGTTTATCACCGGAAGTTCGTTGTCTGTCAAGATTCCTCGTCGGCGCCGCTGATCGCGGCGACCAGGATTCCGAGTTCACCGCCGACGGCGCCGCGGATCTCCCGGCTTGCGCGCTTGGCCGATTCGCTCACGTCACCGCGAGCAGCGACCGCCGTGGCGCGTAACTCGGTAACGTTGCGGACGAACACCTCACGGACATTGTCACCCTGGGCGGCGGCGCTCGCCACCGCGAAGGCACCATTGAGGGCCGAACCCGCAACAGTTCCTTGGGCGGAGGCAAACGATCCGGCCACCTCGCCCGCATATCCGAGTACGGCGACCGGCAGCGTGGCCTGATGCCCGACGTAGTTGGTGACGGCCGTGCGCAACCGGCCGCCGGCCTCGCCGAGCACATCCTGCACGCCCGAGCCGGTGCGTTCCCACGCTGACGCGATGGTCTCGCCGTCCTGGATGGCTCCTGCGAACGCTGCCGGCGCGTGGGCGATAACAGTGGTGATATCCGTTGCGGCGTCGACCAACTGGCTGCTCAGAGCCTGACCGACGGCGATCTGGCGTTCGAGGACCTGGCGGATGATGATGTTCATCGGTGGCTCCTGCTCATCGTCGGCGGGCGCGTCTTGCGCTACGAACTCCTCATCGAACTCCTCGAGGAGCGCGTCGACGGGTTCGTCAGCGGTTTCTTCGATGACGATGTGGGCGACGACGTCGTCGACGGGCGAAGTGGCAGATACGGTTTCGGACTCGGTGGTGGAATCAGACATGCGCCTAGTCAACTCGTTCGGGCCGACCGGACGATATCGGTGAAGTGACGAGTGGAACTCCGGCAGGCAAAGAGTCGGAAAGCCCGGTTTTCGGTGGCTACCAGGATTCAACCGGCTGTCCCCCAGCGTGTTGACAGAATCAGGTCTTATTCTCATTGTTCGCGTCCCGGCGACTGTGACGCGCCGTGGTGGTGGCTGGGCTGGAGGTCTCTTGTATGACGAACTTCATTCGAATCGGATTCGGGACCGTCGCCCTTGGCGCGGTGTCGCTCACCCTTGGATCCGTGGTGGCGCAGGCCGATGACTACGCCGGAAAGTCATACGCGGACGCTTCTGCGGCGATCAGCAGCGCCGGGCAAAAGGCCGTCATTGCCTCGTCGGTCGGTGATGGGGTAAGTCAGAGCGACTGTGTGGTGACGCACTCGCAGAAAGCGCCCTGGCTCAAAGGCGACAACTTCTCCCCGGTCACCAACACCGTGCTGCTGTACCTGAACTGCGACGCCAAGCTCGCGAAAGCGGGCACGCCTGGCAACTCGTTGGCCAGCCCCGAGGGCCGAGCCGAGAAGGCGGCCGAGGACGCGCAGGCCGCAAAGCAGGCCGCCGCGCAGCAGGCCGCGGCCCAGCAGGCCGCTGCCCAGCAGAACGAAGCCACCCAACTGGTTTCACCCGGCGGTAACTGACCATCTCGCGCCCGGGCTTGCAGCCTGGGCCCACGGCGGCGAGGATTCGGTGCCAATGGATGCCACATACGCCGCTGAACTCGCCAGTCTCGACGCCATCGGGCAGGCTGCGCTGGTCGCGTCCGGGGAATTGTCGGCGGTAGAGCTTCTCGACGCGGCGATCACCCGGACCCAAGCCAGCCGCGGGATCAATGCCGTGATCACCGATCTGTTTGACCGCGGTCGCAATCAGGCCGCTGCCCTGGACCAGTCCGGCACACTGCGCACCGGCGCGGCCGATCCATTGGCCGGAGTTCCGTTCCTGCTCAAGGATCTTGGCGCCTCGCTGGCCGGTGCCCGGGAGGCGATGGGTTCCCGGGCGCTGCGCAACCACGTCGCGACCCAGACGGCATGGATCGTCGAGCGCTACCTGGCGGCCGGTCTGGTGGTGTTCGGCAAGACCAACACCCCGGAATGGGGCAACCACTGCACCACCGAGCCGTCGTTGTTCGGCCGGACCGCCAATCCGTGGGCGCCGGACATCACGCCGGGCGGTTCCAGCGGCGGGTCGGCCGCGGCGGTGGCCGCCGGCGTCGTACCTGCCGCCTCGGGTGGTGACGGGACCGGCTCGATCCGGGTACCCGCCGCCTGTTGTGGACTGGTCGGGCTCAAACCCCGTCGGGCGCGCACCTCGTTCGCACCGTCCGGTCATCTGCTGGAGGGGCTGGCCGTCGAACATGCGCTGACCCGCACCATTCGTGACAGTGCCGCACTGCTCGACGCGGTGACCGGCGCGGCGCCGGGCGATCCCTATAACGCTGCGCTGCCTACCCAGTCATTCCTGAGCGCGCTGCACCAGTCACCGCCGCCACAGCGGATCCTGATCGCGACCCACTCCCCTTTCCCCGCCCCGCGGACCGACCCTCGGGTGGTCGCCGCCGTCGAAAATGCCGGGCGCACACTGGAATCGATCGGCCATCACGTCGAGCCCGGAGCGCCTGGCTTCGACGCCGACGCCGTCGCCACCGCGATCGCCGTACTGCACAACGTCAGCAACGTGCAGCTGTACAACTTCGCGGCAGCACATCTGGGCCGCGACCCACTCGAGGACGAGTTCGAAGCCAGCAGCTGGGTGATGATGCGCGAAGGCTTCACCACGACCGGCGTCGACTATGCCGGGGCGATCGACACCATCCACGCCCAGACCCGCCGGTTCGCCGACGGCATGACTGCGCACGACGTACTGCTGGTTCCGACGCTGCTGGCGCCGCCACCGCCCTATGGCGTCTTGGACCGACCCCGGGGAACCACGCGGGCGTTCTTCGACGTCGAGTTCGCCCACACCGGCTGGACGACGATGGCCAACGTGACCGGCTGGCCCGCCATCTCTCTGCCGCTGGCGGTCACCGAGGACGGTCTGCCCATCGGAGTCCAGCTGATGGCACGCGACGAGACCATTCTGCTGCAGCTGGGCGGCCAGCTGGAACAGGCCACGCCATGGGCTCACCGACGTCCGCAGGGGTGGCTCGGCGCACCCTTGTCCTGACCATCGCGCCTTTGGGTGAACCGCGCGGACGGTGTCATCCGCGTGACACACTGTGACCATGGTCGTCTCTATTGCGCGTCCGAAGCTGGAAGGCAATGTCGCCGTCGGCGAGGACCGCCGGATCGGTTTTGCCGAATTCGGCAGCGCGTCGGGCCGGGCCATTTTCTGGTTGCACGGCACTCCGGGGGCCAGGCGCCAGATTCCGATGGAAGCCAGGGTATTTGCCGAACAGAACAGCATCCGGCTCATCGGCATCGACCGGCCCGGGATCGGGGCGTCCACCCCGTTCCAATACGACAACGTACTGGCCTTCGCCAGCGACTTGGCGATCATTGCCGACACCCTCGGCGTGGACAAGATGGCCGTCGTCGGACTGTCCGGTGGTGGCCCGTACACCCTGGGCTGCGCGACCGCGATGCCCGACCGGATCGTCGGTGCCGCGGTGCTCGGCGGAGTGGCTCCGACCGTCGGCCCGGACGCCATCGGCGGCGGATTGATGAAGGTGGGGATCGCGGCTGCCCCGCTCATCGAACTCGCCGGGGCCCCGCTGCGGCTGGCTGCGGTCGGTCTGATCCGGTTGATCAAACCGGTCGCCGAGCCCGCTCTCTATATCTACGCCGGGATCTCTCCAGAGGGTGACCGCAAGATGCTGGTCCGCCCCGAATTCAAGGCGATGTTCCTCGACGATCTGCTCAACGGCAGTCGAAAGCAGCTCGCGGCGCCTTTCGCCGACGTGGTGGTCTTTGCCCGGGATTGGGGGTTCCGCCTCGATGAGGTCAAGGTGCCGGTTCGCTGGTGGCACGGGGACCGCGACCACATCGTGCCGTTCGCACATGGCCAGCACGTGGTGTCCAGGCTGCCTGATGCCGAACTCAACGTGCTGCCCGGCGAGAGTCATCTCGCGGGTCTTGGTCGCGCCGAGGACATTCTGAGCACCATGCTCGAGCTATGGGATCGCAGCGAAACCAGCCTGTGATTATGGACCGCTGCGCTCGCGCATTGAGTCGATGACTACAGGCTGGCAACGTCTTTCGCTATGCGCCCAACTGGCTCTTGGTCAGTGAGTCTTGTGCCTTGCCGAAGTCGGTGACCAAATCAATCGGTGACCAAATCAAGTGGTACCGGGTCGACGATCGGGCCGGTGAATTCCAGAGCCGAGGCCGCATTGCCCTCGGTGAAATACCGAACACTCAGTGATCTCGTTGCCATCCGGGGATTTCGGGGCGCGGATGTTCGCGCTGTGCAATCCGGAGCCGGCCGAGAGCGAAGCCGAAGTCTGCCTCGCTTAGTCGCGCAACCCGAGCAGGATCCGTCGCAGCAGGTGCATGGCTACGGTGGTGGATCGCTCGCGGATATCAGCGCGCTCGCCCGGCAGCCGGACCGCTCGGCTCACCGCGGTGCCGTCGGCCAGCGCGACGCAAAACCACACGGTCCCCACCGGTTTGGCCTCAGTACCGCCGCCAGGCCCGGCGATCCCGGTGATCGCCACCGCGGTATCGGCGCCGAATCGGCGTAATGCACCAGCCGCCATGGCTTCAGCGACTTCCTGCGACACCGCCCCGTGTGCGTCGATGAGCGCTGAGTCGACCCCGAGAACGTCGGCCTTAGCCTCGTTCGCGTAGGCCACGACCGCGCCCGCGACATAGGCCGACGCGCCGGGCTGATCGGTGAGGCGGGCAACCAGCAGCCCGGCGGTGCACGATTCGGCAGTGGCGATGCGTCGTCCGCTAAGCAGCCGGGCGACCAGATCGTCGATCAGTGAACCGTCTTCGGAGAACACCATGTCCCCGTGCCGGGCACGCACCAAGTCCATCAGCTTCTCGTATGCCGCGACACTGTGTGGTTCGTAACGGGTGACCATCTCCACTTCGCCACGGCGAAGGCAGGTGGTGATCTCCAGATCGGTGAAGCCCGAGATGCTTTCGGCCTCGCGCAGCGTCTCGGCCAGTCCCGACTCCGCAAGACCGAACATCCGGACCGTGGCCTGGCGGTAGATGGTCCGGCCGACGATCGCGCGCTGGACGGCGTCGTTCGCGATCGCGGCCGGCCACATTGCCTGAAGCTCACGCGGTGGCCCGGGAAGGACCAACACCGTCGGTGCGCCGGGGACCACGACGCCCGGTGCTGTCCCGACCGGGTCGAGGATGTCCGCCCCCACCGGAACCATCGCCTGCTTGCGATTGGCCGCGCGCACAGCGTCGAAATCAACCCCGCTGAATCGGGCCATCAATTTCTTCAGGATGGCCGCGATCTTGGCTTCGAGTTCGATGTCGAGTGTGAGCTCGCGACCGCAGAAGCGGGCCACGATCTCGACCGTCATATCGTCGGCGGTCGGCCCGAGGCCCCCGGTCGTGACGATCAGGTCCACCCCTTCGGCTGCCAGGAAGCGCAGCTGCGCCTCGATGTCGGCGGCGCGGTCCCCACAGATGGTGATGTGCGCCAGTTCGACACCCAACTCCAGGAGCCGGTCGGCGACCCAGGGGCCGTTGGCATCGGCCACGCGTCCGGTCAGAACTTCGGTGCCGGTGACCACGATTCCCGCGCGCACGCTCATACCGAGCGAGCCTACGCAGGAGGGTCTAGGTCACCGGATCGGGAGCAAGCCCGAGGGTCTGCAGCCAGGCGTTGGTGTCCGGCACGTGACCGATCTTGCCGGCCGCGGTGCAGCACCACCAGATGGCGCGGTAGTTACCCTTTTCGAACGGCCGGATGGTTTCGGCGGCCAGTTCGGTGCTGAGCTGGTTGGCGCCGGAGCGGTACCTATTGCGATAGATCAACACGGCCCGTCAGTGCGGCGCCGCGCCGGGCGTCCGGACCACCAGGGGCACAGCGGGGAACGCGGCCGCCATCTCACTGCGCGACCTGCGCAGGGCGCTGGTCCCGTACCCCTTCTTCCGGTGGTCGGGGTGAATCCAGACCCGCACGTTGACCTCGCCGCCGACCAGCTCGCCGAACACCAGGCCCACCTTGTCGTCGCCGTCGACGGCGACGAACCAGGCCGCCTCCTCGGCGCTCAAACGGCTTCGGGCGGAACGAATTTCGTCGTCCAGCGTGCCGGCCGGCGCGCCCGAACCGTCACCGGCGGCACCGATCTCCTGGGTGCGGGTAGCAAAGATATCCCGGTCGTCATCATCGGAGAAAGGGCGAAGCTGCAAACTGTCATCCGAGCTCGCCGGACGCTCGCCGACGAGGAACGACAGCTGGCTGTTGAGATCGTTGATCTCGGCGGCGATACGGTCACGCGATGCCTTGGTCACCTGGTCGAACGACAATCCCAGGACGGCTTCGCTGCCCAGGCGGGACGTGCCGAGCATCGCGCTGATGGCATCTACGGCTGAGGCGCGATCATCGGCGTCGACAATCACGTCGAGTACTTCATGGCGGCGTTCGAGAGCCTTCAGCAGAGCGTAGGCAATCTCGCGGCGGGCGGCTGCGCGGTCGAGGTCGGTCATGGGCCTAAGCCTAGATCGGCGCGCTGAGTTCGGTGGGCTCCACGCGAACTCCGTCGGCGACGTGCATCGATCGTCGTCGACATGCCGTTGGGTGCCGGGTTGCGCACCATGGAGGGGCCCGCCGAATGCGGCGTGTGCACTGCGGCTCTGTCAAGATGAACGCGCGGCAGATGATCGGTTGCGCTGGGATGTCCTGTCGCAGATCTCGACACGAGGAGCTTGGGGACGTTGGCGAAGACCTTCGGGACGATCTTCGTCATCCTGCTCCTGCTGGTGTGTGCAGGTGATCTGCGGGTGCTCAGCGGCCCGCCGCCGCAGCCCGCCCAGGACATCGAGCTGGCCGACGGGTGGCGGCTCTCGTCGGCGCAGGATCTACCCGACGGTGGCGCGGCGATCTCTGCGAACACCTACGACGCCGCTTCCTGGCACCCGGTGCGCCGGATGCCCGCCACCGTTCTGCAGACCCTGCAGGACGACGGTGTCTACCCGAACCTCTATTACGGCAAGAACTTGCTCGAGGACGTGCCTCAGGATCTCTACCAGCAGGACTGGTGGTATCGCACCACGTTCACCGCGCCGGGTGACTATCCCAACTACGTCCTGGACTTCACCGGGATCAACTACCGCGCCGAGGTCTGGCTCAACGGCCGCCGCGTTGCCGACAGCAGGCAGGTCGTCGGCATGTACAACGACCACCAACTCAACGTCACCCGCTGGATCGCACCGGGCAAGCCCAACACCCTAGCCGTCAAGGTCACTCCCGAGCGGGCCATCCAAGACGTCAACGGCGTCGAGCTCGCTGACAGCTGGTACGACTGGATCAACTGGCGCTACCTGGGCTACCAGGGGCCGGACAAGAACCCCGCCAACGGCAATTCCTTCGTGCCCGACCGCAATGCGGGCATCTGGAAACCGGTGTACCTCAAGACGTCCGGGGCGGTAGCGATCGGCGACGCGACGGTCAACACCGTGCTTCCGCTGCCCGACACCGACAGCGCGCGGCTGACGGTCTACGCGCCTGTGCGCAACTACTCCGCCGAGAGGGTGCGCGGCGTACTGCGGGCCACGATCACCCGCGACGGCAAGGCGCCCATCCACGTCGACGAGCCGGTTTCGCTGATGCCCAATGAGGAGCGGGAGGTCACGCTGAGCCCGGAGAAGTTCGCCGCGCTGGTCGTCGACCACCCCGATCTATGGTGGCCCTACACCATGGGCCGGCCCGATCTGTACGACCTCAAGCTGGAGTTCGTCCAGGGCGGAAAGGCAACAGAGGAGTCCAACCTCAAGTTCGGTGTCCGGCAGGTCGCCCAGGGCCGCGACTCCGACGACACCTTCGCCGACCTGGGCACCGGCGGCAACTTCTACCTGCAGGTCAACGGCAAGAACTTCCTGGTCCGCGGTGCCACCTATACCCCCGACCTGCTCTACAAATACGATCCCGACCGCGACGCCGCTATCCTGGGCTACGTCAAGGACCTCGGGCTGAACATGCTGCGGCTGGAGTCGAAGATCTCCTCGCAGCGGTTCGTCCAGATGGCCGACGAGCTCGGCATCCCGCTCATGTACGGCTGGATGTGCTGTAACCAGTGGGAGAAGTGGCAGCAGTGGGACGACGAGGACCGCCGCGTCTCGCAGGAGAGCATGCGAAGCCAGATCGCGATGCTGCGCTCGCACGCTTCGGTGTTCGTGTGGGCCAACGGCAGTGACGGTCGCCCGCCAGCCGAAGTGCTGGGCGAATATCACCAGATCCTGTCGGATCTGCATTGGCAGAACGCCACCGTTGACACGGTGTCCTCGCTGAACCGGGACGCCGACGGCCGGCAGCTGTGGGACGGCATCCAGATGGCCGGCCCCTACAGCTGGCGCCCGCCGTCCTACTGGTTCGCCGGTGAGTACGGGGCGGCCCGCGGCTCGTCGGCCGAACAAGGCGATAACGAGCACATCCCGCCTTATCCAAGCCTGCAGAAATTCATCCCTCCCGACAAACTGTGGCCGATCAACGACACCTGGTTTTTCCACGCCGGATCCGATCCACAGAACTCCCGGCTGGCCAACGTCCAGCGCGTCATCGATCGCCGCTACGGCCCGTCGACCAATGCGCACATGTTCGCCGACAAGGCCCAACTGGCCCATTACGAGGCCACCCGCGCGCAGTTCGAGTCGTTCGCCGCGAACGGCTGGGACGGTCACAAGATGACGATCTACTGGATGCTCAACAGCCACTGGCCGTCGTTCTTCGGCAACATTTTCGACTACTACCTGCGGCCCGGCGGCGCCTATTACGGTGCCAAGAAGGGCCTGCAGCCGTTATCGGTGGTGTTCGACTCGTACGCCGCCGGCAACCATCGTCAGGCGCGCGTGACCGTCGTCAACCAGACTCCGGACTCGCACGAGAACCTGCGGGTGCGGGTGCGCACCTACGACCTGCTGGGCGCGCTGCGCGACGACCGTGCCTCCGACGACATCAGTGTCGATCCGGGCGGAGCGGTCGCGGCGATGACGCTGCCGCCCGGGCCGGCCGACTCGCCCGTGTTCTTCGTCCGCGCCGAGCTGCTCGACCCTGCGGGCAACGTGCTGGCCAACAACGTGTACTGGCAGTCCCAGCAAGCAGATGACGTCGGACCGCCCGCCAACGACGCGGCGTTCAACTCCAATCAGGTCAGCTGGGCCGATATGACCGCGCTGAACTCGATGGCCAAGGTGCCGTTGGACGTCACCGCCACCGCCGATCAGGACGCCGGGCACGACGTCACCATCAGCCTGCACAACCCGACGCGTGGGGTCGCGTTCTTCGAGCGGGCCGAACTGCTGGCCAGTCCACTGGCCGACGAGATCCTGCCGATCGAATACGACGACAACTACGTGACCGTGTTCCCGGGAGAGACCGTCCAGATCACGGGCCGGGTGCCCGACTCTGGGCCAACCCCGAGCTGGGTCAGGGTCAGCGGATACAACACCACCCCGGTGGTCGTACAGGTGCGCTGACATCCGCCGCGGCCCTGTGCCGGTCATCGTTTGCCCGCGTGCCCTACATTCGGTGCTAACGCCCACCGCCCATACATCGGCAACAACACCACCATTCGGAAGGGACGGATCTTGCTGCAACACGCCCTCGTCGTGGCAGCCGCCCTTGCCGCCGCGGTGTTCGCCGCCATCGGAATCGTGGTGCGCCAGCGCGCCACCATGGACGTGCCCCGCGATCAGGGCGTCAGCACCGTCATGTGGTCCACGCTGCTGCGCCGCCGGCTGTGGTGGGCCGGGACCGCCGCCGCGGTCACCGGATACGCCTTCCAGGCGGTCGCGCTGGCTTACGGTTCGCTGCTGCTGGTCGCCCCGCTGATGGTGTCGGCGCTGCTGTTCGCGCTGCCGCTGAGCGCGCGGCTGGCCCACCGGCGGGTCTCCCGCACCGAATGGGTGTGGGCCATGGTCCTAACGATCGCGTTGGCGGTGTTCGTATCACTGGCGCGCACCAAACCCGGCGACTACGAAGGCTCGGAACTGCCCGCGATCATCGTGGCCGGGATCAGCCTGCTGTTCGTGGCGGGCTGTCTGCTGGTATCGCTGCGACTGTCGAACTGGCGGCGCGCGCTTCTGCTGGCGGTCGGCGTCGGCGTCCTCTTCGGCGTGGTGGCCGTACTGACCAAACTGGTCATGCACATCGTGCGCGAAGGCAGCATGATGCGCCTGATGACCACACCGGTGCTCTACGTGGTGATCGCCGTCGGAGTCATCGCGACGCTGCTGCAGCAGTCCGCCTTCCATTCCGGAGCGCTGCGGGCCTCCGTGCCGGCAATGCTTGTTCTCGAACCGGTGGTTGCCGTATTCCTCGGTGAAGTGGTGCTCGGGGAGCACCTGGCGGTCAGCAAGCCGGCCGCGGCGATACTCGCGATCGCCGTCGTCACCATGGCTGCTGCGACGATCGCTCTGGGGCGCGACGAGGGAGCCTGGGAAGAGGAACTGGAGGCCAAAGCCAAGACCCGGGTACCCGGGGGCGATTAGTCTGCCCCATCCTTACCCCGCCCAAGGGCCGACGCCGCCCACCGAGTCGATCCGGATTCGGGTGAGGTGTAGCCCGGTGGTGCGTCATCGGGCGGGAACGGCACACCCTCAGCGGTGATCATCACGTTGGCGAGCTCCCGCAGGAGTTCGGGTGCGCCGTCACCAACTCGTCGCCATCCTCACCGGACTGCTTCATGTGCCGCTCGACGCGGAGCAATCCCGGATGATCTGACTTGTTCGGGGTCACGGTGCGTTGCCGAGGGACAGCGTCACCGTTCCACCCTGCGGATCGACGCCGTCGAGGATGCTCGATGGCACCCGGAAGACCCGCCCCGGCGACGCCGGCCAGGGCAAGGTCTTCCTTCCGAAGGTCTTACCATCTTGGCGCGCAACGACTTTGGGCGTGCGAACCAATCTGTCGGTCCACAACAGCAGCCGATGCCGGGCGGGCGCGGGATCGCCTGGTCGCAGGATGTTCGGCGCGACCCAGCGCAGCGGGTCCGCCGCTTCGATGCGCACACCCGATGGGGCCGGGCGGCTGCCGTTGAGGTGGGCGTGAACGTGCGTGGCCACGTGGCGGCCGTCGAGGGCGGCGATATCGGCGGTGTCCACCGGATGTAGAAGGTTGCCCACCGCGAAGACGCCGAGCCTGCTGGTACGCAGGGCGGTATCGACGGCCGGACCCAATGTGCCGGGATCGATGTCCAATCCGGCGGCCCTGGCGATCTCGTGGTCGGGAATCCAGTCGCCGGTGAACACCACCGTGTCGCACGGGACGACGCGCCGTTCGCCGGTATCGAGATTTTGGATCTCGACTCCGCTGACGACGGGCTGTCCGATGATGCGGGTGACTCGGGTCCGGCGGGCGATCGTCACGTCCATCAGCGGCGTCTTACCGGCAAGATTGAACAGTCCGTAAGACTCGGGCGACGGATACTCGGTTGTCATGAGTTCGGTCCTGCAGCCCGCGCGCTTGAGCGTGAGAACCGCCGAATAGCTGACCAATTCGGCACCCACCACCACGGCTCGCTGCCCGACGGCACGGTGTTTGAGGTGAACCAGATTCTGCAACTGTCCTGTGGTGTAGACGCCCGCAGCGCGGTCGCCGGGGATCAATCGGGCCGGCCTGGCTCGCTCCCGTGCGCCGGTGGCCAAGACGATGGCCCGAGCTTCGAGGTGTATGCGCCCCTTCGGTGAGGTGGTATCCAGCGTCATCTCGCCGGTCCAGCCGGTGACCATCGTGTCGGTCTGGATCGTGACGCCCGCCGCGAGGGCACGGTCGGTGAGCCGCCGGGCGTAGGCGGGTCCGCTGATGAACGTCTTCATGTCGCGGATACCGTAGCCCGGGTGCTCGCTGTGTCGCGGGATGCCGCCGGGTTCGGATTCTCGTTCGGCGACAATGACTTTGAGGCCCTCGCCGGCAAGAATCGCGGCGGCGGTGAGGCCGGCGGGGCCGGCCCCCACAATGGCGACGTCTGCGGTGTCGATGGCGGTCATCGCTGGCTTTCTGAGCAGGTGTCGAAAAGGTCTTGCACGTCTGCCCCACAGTAGAACGCTTGGCAGCGGCCGTTCATCGCCCGCGTGCGCCGCCGCAGTCCGTCCAGTCCAGCCGGCGGAATCACCGACTGACATGCGTCGCGAATCTCGCCGTGGGTGACCCGTTCGCAGAAGCACACGATGCGGCCGTATGCAGCATCGGCGGCGATGGTGTCGGCCTGCTGGTATGGGCGTGGAAACGCCTCGCCGAGGTTGGGCATCCGGGGTGGATCCGGGAGTGTGCGGCGTGGAATGAGAGTCAGTCCCGCCGTGCCGAGTTGGCCGCGGACGTACTCGGCGACGGCCATCCCCGCGGAGAGACCGGTGGAGCGGATGCCGCCCACCAGCAGATAGCGCTGCGCAGGGTCGGCCTCGATGAGGTAGTCGCCGCGATCGATTGCCGCGCGTAGGCCGGCGTAGGTGGCGGTGACCTCTTCGTCGAGCAGCTTCGGCATGAGCTGACGGCCCTTGCCGAGCAGGAACGCCAAACCGGCTTCGGAGGTGCCGGTAGCAGCGCGGTCCTGCAGATCCTCGGAGGTGGGGCCCAACATGACGTTGCCGTAGATGGTGGGGCTGATGAGGACGCCTTTGCCGCGGGCGGTCGGAACCGGGAGCACGATCTTGTCGACCAGAGGACGGGCGAGTTTGTCATAGACGATGAGCTCGCCGCGGCGGGGGGTCACCGTGAACCTGCGATACCCGAACAGGCCGTCGAGGTGGTCGGCACCAAGGCCTGCGGCGTTGATGATCCATTGGGCCGTGACGGTTCCCTGATTGGTGTGAACCGATGTGGTGGCCGAGGTGACGTCGATGCCGACGACGCGGTGGTTCGTCAGCAGTGTCACGCCGCGGTTCACGGCGTCAGTGGCTAAGGCGAGATTGACCGTCCAGGTGCAGATGATCGATTCGTCGGGCACGGTCAGGCCGCCGAAGGCGCCGGTGCCGAGGTGCGGTAATTCGGCGTATACGGCTGGTGCGCTGATGATTTCGCATCGCTGGTAGCCGTTGGCTTGGGCTTTCTCCAATAGACCGGGTAGCGCGTCGAGCTGCTCCTGGTCCCAGGCGACCAGGATCGCGCCGGTGTGTTCGATCGGAATGCCTGTACATCCCGCATAGTCGGACAACAGGCGGTAGCCGCGGCTGACCAACGTCGATTCCAGGGTGCCGGGCTTGGTGTCGTACCCGGTGTGCAGGATCGCGGTGTTGGCCTTGCTGGTGCCGTCGCCGACGTCGTCGCGCGCTTCGATCAGCGCGACCGACAGCTCGTAGCCTGCCAACTCACGGGCGATGGCAGACCCGACGATGCCGCCACCGATCACCGCCACGTCGTAGCCGACGGTCATTTCAGGCCCTCCTGGGAGTAGGTGGTGTCGGCCAATTGCCGCCAGCGGTCGGCGAATTCGGCCGCTCGGGTCGGTGTCCAGCTCGGCTCGTACGTGGCCGATGGTTGCCAGTGAGCGACGACCTCGCGCACCGATTGCTGCGGTTGAAGACTGAGCCGGGCCAGCGCCGCGGCGCCGAGTGCTGTGGCGTGCGCTGATGGATAGATTTCGACGGGCAACTGGACAATGTCAGCGCAAGCCTGCATGAGCACCTTCGACTGCGTCAATCCACCGTCAGCGCGCAGCGTCGTCAATGCGCTGGTGGTATCGGCGTTGATGGCACTGACCAGCTCGGCGATTTGTCCGGCAATGCCCTGCAGGACCGCCAACACGATGTGCCCGCGGCCGGTGGACAGCGTCATACCCGAAATCGATGCAGTGGCACTCGCTTTCCACCGCGGTGCGGCCAACCCGGCGAAGGCGGGGACGCACATGACCCCACCGTTGTCGGGGGCGGCCAGGCCGTCCATTTCCTCGGCACCGGTGATGACGCCGAGCGAGGAAAGCCACCGGATCGCCGATGCCGCGGTGTAGACCTGACCGTCGACGCAGAAGGTGTCGTTGCCGGCTATCCGCCATGCCAGGGACGAGGTGAGGCCGCTGGCTGAACGAACTGCAGTCTCTCCGGTGTTCGCCAACAGAAAGGCACCGGTGCCGAACGTGCATTTCGCCATCCCCTGGTCGAAGCACCCTTCGGCCAGAAGTGCCGCCTGCTGGTCCACGACTACGCCGCCGACGGGTATCTCGGCGCCGAATTCAGCAGTGGTACCGATGATTTCGTCGTTGGACACGATCGTTGGCAGCTGCTCGTCCTCGAGCCCGAACAGCGCCAGCAACTCCGGGCTCCAATCCTGCCCGCCGAGCTCGACGGCCAGGGACCGGCTGGCCGTCGTGGCGTCGGTGACGAACGCGCCGGTCAGCCGGTACAACAACCAGCTGTCCGATGTCGTGATCACCCCACCGGTCTCCCGGTTGCGGCGCAACCAGGCCATTTTCGGTGCCGAGAAATAGGGGTCGAGCACCAGTCCGGTGCGCTCAGCCAGCTGTTCGGCGTGCGCGCTGAGTCCGTCGCACACCTCGCCGGCCCGCCGGTCCTGCCAAACGATCGCCTGCGTCAACGGGCGACCGGTCTGGCGGTCCCAGGCCAGCACCGTTTCGCCCTGATTGGCCAGCGAGACAGCGTGAATGGGGCGACCAGCCTGAGCGACTGCGGCGCGGCCAGCACCAAGAACAGACTCAAGCAGTTCGTCGGGATCGTGCTCGACGCCGCCGCCGTTGAGATACCGCGGGCGCACGGCGACCTCGGCCAGGCCCACGATCCCGTCTGCGGGGTCGACCACAATCGCCTTTGTACCCGAGGTGCCCTGGTCGATCGCCAGCACCGTCACTGAGTCACCGCCCTCGTAGCGTCCTGCCAGCAGCAATCTGGTCGAGTTCGACGTCGATCGACCGCAATTCGGGCATCTTGAGCTCTTTTACTCCGAGCAGCAAGCCCGCATGGATACCCGACGGTGCGGAAGAGTCTGTCATGGGATCGGACTTTCGGGAAAGCGGTTCGGTCCCGCGGGAACCACACCTGCGGGCTCTTGGAAGGCGGCCGCAATCGCTGTCGGGGTGTTCCGGTCGGTGATCAGGCCGTCGACCTCCCCGAGTCCGCAGACCCGATAGGGCGCGACCTGACCGAGTTTCGCGGAATCGGCCAGAATGTAGCTACGGGCGGCATAGATGTCGGCGAAGAAGGCTTTGGTGTGGGCGTTCGAGCAGGCGAGGTCGCCCGGCCGGACGCGGCCACCGGCCAGCAGAATCTCGATGCCGGGGCGATCGGCCAGTTCTACCGCGACTGGCACCGACGGCGTGATGACGGTTCCGGTGAAGCTTCGAGGGATCGCGCGAGCCACCGCGACCGCCGTGGGAGCCGGCGCACCAATTCGTCGGTTCTGACGACCTGACCGGCGCTGACTGCCTCGACGATCGCCTCGTGCCGTTCGACCGGGAGCATGTCAGATGACCAGAATGGTGGGTTTCTGACTGCACATGACGGCAAGTGTGGAGTGGTGTGGGAATCACGTCAACCCAGCCGACGCGGGAGTGGGCTATCGCTCCGTCGGCGACGTGGCCCGCGCGCGGTCGGCATGATGGTGTGGTGACCCTGTCATCGGATCCGCTCGCGCAGATCGCCGGTAGCCCGCCAGGCGCGGCGGTTGGAGCGTTCTTCGACCTGGACGGCACGCTGGTGGCCGGCTTCACTGCGACCGCGCACGCCAGTGACCGGGTCCGTCGGGGACAGGCCAGGATCGGCGAGATTATGGGCGTGATCGAGGCCTCGCTGCGGTACAAGCTGGGCCGCATGCAATTCGAGCGGCTGCTGAACCGGGCCGCGGGCTACCTGCGTGGTGAGTCATTGATCGAGCTCGACGAGATCGGCGAGCGACTCTACGTCGAGCAGGTGTCCGCACGGGTGTACCCACTGATGCGCGAGATCGTGTCCGCCCACCTGGCTCGTGGGCATACCGTTGTGCTCAGCTCCTCGGCGCTGACCATCCACGCCGAACCGGTAGCCCGTGCGCTCGGTATCGAGCATGTGGTGTGCAACACCTTCGAACTCGACGCCGACGGCCGGCTCACCGGCTTGATCACCAGACCGATCGTCTGGGGGCGGAATAAAGCCGCTGCGGTGCAACGGTTTTGCGCGGCCAACGAGATCGACCTGAGGACCAGCTATTTCTATGCCGACGGTGACGAGGACGGCGCGCTGATGGCGCTGGTCGGCCATCCGCGACCGGTCAACCCGCGCCCTGGCATGGCGGCGAAAGCAGCCGCCAACGACTGGCCGGTGCTGCGGCTGAGCATTCCCGGACGGCGAAGCATCGCGGCGAATGCGATCGGCCACTTCCCCGCTGTGGGCCGGGCCGTCCTCGGCTCGGCATTCGCGTCCCTGGCGCTCCGCACGCGCCGACTACCCAAGGACTGACTAGGGCATCTTGCGGTGCGGAACGTCCGTAATCAGGCCGCCGTCGACCACATACTCCGAACCGGTGGAGAACGACGACTCGTCGCTGGCTAGGAACACGATAAAGGTGGCCACTTCCTCCGGCTTGCCGGGGCGGCCCAGCGGGGCGCTGACCATGTCCTCGGGTAGGTGCTTGGTCATCGGGGTGCGGATGAAGCCCGGGTGCACCGAGTTGACCCGGATATTGTCCGGCGCCAGCTCGAGGGCGGCGGATTTCGTCAGCCCGCGCAGGCCCCACTTGGAAGCGACATAGCTGTGCACCCAGGAGGCACCGCGCATGCCCTCGATCGACGACACGTTGATGATCGAACCGCCGCCGGACTCCTTCATCGACGGCAGCACCGCTTGGATACCAAGCAGCGCGCCGGTCAGGTTCACGTCGAGAACCCTCTTCCAGCGCTCCACGTCCAGCGATTTCAGCGGTGCCACCTGGACGATGCCGGCGTTGTTCACCAGCACGTTGACCTTGCCGAATTCGGAGATCGCGGTGTCGACGGCGGCTGCCCACTGATCGGCTTCGGTCACGTCGAGGTGCACGTAGCGCGCGGCGTCGCCCAGCTCGTCGGCCAGCTCTTTGCCCTTGTCGTCGAGGATGTCCCCGATCACAACCTTGGCACCCTCGGCGACAAGCATCCGCGCGTCAGCGGCTCCCATCCCCTGTGCGCCGCCGGTGATGATGGCCACTTTGTCGTCTACGCGTCCCATGGGGCGTCAGGCTACCGATAATGCCGTCCCAGAGGTAGAACCTGTTCCAGGTTCGCGCCTCAATGCGCATACTGATGCCACCGACCCCCCGAGCGTCAGGAGAACTCATGGCCATCCGCGTCGCCCACATCGGCACCGGAAACGTTGGCCGGATAGCCCTATGCGAGCTGATCGAGAACCCGGCGTTTGAGCTCACCGCGTTGTGCGTATCCGCTGACGAGAAGGTGGGCAAGGACGCGGGCGAGCTGGCCGGCCTGGACGTCACGACCGGGATTCTCGCTACCAAGGACCTAGACGCCGTGCTGGCGACCGAACCCGAATGCGCGGTCTACTGCGCGATGGGCGATACCCGGATGCCCGAGGCTATGGAAGACGTCCGCAAGATCCTGGCCGCCGGCATCAACGTCGTCGGCTCGGCTCCGGTGGTGTTGCAGTTCCCGTGGGGATCGATGCCCGACAAGTACATCGAGCCGCTGGAAGAGGCTGGGCGCCTTGGCAATTCCAGCATCTACATCAACGGGGTCGACCCGGGCTTCGTGACGGATCTGATTCCGCTGGCCGTCGCCAGCACCTGCCAGAACATCCAGCAGGTGCGTTGTACGGAGATCGCCGACTACGCCACCTATGACGGAGCCACCGTGATGTTCGACGTCATGGGCTTCGGCGACTCGCTCGACGACGTGCCGATGCTGTTCCTGCCCGGCGTGCTCGGCATCGCCTGGGGCTGCGGCATCCGCCAGCTGGCCGCCGGACTGAACATCGAACTGGACTCGATCGCCGAGAGCTACGAACGTGAGCCGGCCCCAGAAGCTTTCGACGTCGCCGCCGGCCACATTCCCAAGGGTGGCGTGGCCGCGGTGCGCTTCGAGATCAAGGGCATGGTCGGTGACCACGCCGCGATCGTCGTCGAGCACGTCACCCGGCTGCGCGAGGATCTGCGCCCCGACTGGGCGCAACCGGCCCAGCCCGGCGGCTCCTACCGGGTGGAGATCACCGGTGAGCCGTCCTACGTCGTCGATATCTGCCCGACGAGCAAGAAGGGTGACCACAACTACGCCGCGATCGCGGCCGGGGCCGGTCGCATCGTCAACGCCATCCCCGCCGTGATCGCCGCTCCCCCGGGAATCCGGACCACGCTGAACCTGCCGCTGGTGTCCGAGGTGGAGTTGTTCACCAAGCCCTAGCTGAGCACGTTTGGAGACCTACGGGCGATAACCCGGGACGATCAGAGTGCCCGGGTAATTCACGTAGTACGACAGGCAGATCGGGTTGTGCCGGCACGCGATGAGTGCCCCGGCTATCGGTGGACACCCAACGCTACTCCGCGCTGCACCGATCAAGAGCAGACTGGGCGGATAGCCATTCATCCGCTCGCTGATGGTGGACACCCGCAAATCACTCAGCAACGGCGTACTAAACTAGAACACGTTCTAGTCTGCTTACGCCCCCCGCTTGAAGGAGCCGGTCCATGCACACTGCCCTCTGCGATGAGCTGGGTATCGAATTCCCCATCTTCGCGTTCACCCACTGTCGTGATGTCGTCGTTGCCGTCAGCAAGGCCGGCGGCTTCGGTGTCCTCGGTGCGGTCGGCTTCTCACCCGAACAGCTCGAGATCGAGCTGAAGTGGATCGACGAGAACATCGGCGACCACACCTACGGCGTCGACATCGTCATCCCCAACAAGTACGAGGGGATGGACGCCACGGACCTGTCCCCCGAAGTGCTGAAGAAGACGCTCAACGACCTGGTGCCCCAGGAGCACATCGATTTCGCCAAGAAAGTCCTCGCTGACCACGGTGTGCCCGTCGAGCATAGCGACGACGACGCGATGGGGCTGCTGGGCTGGACCGAGGCGACCGCGACCCCGCAGGTCGAGGTGGCGCTCCAGCACCCGAAGTGCACGCTGATCGCCAACGCCCTCGGCACGCCGCCAGCGGAGATGATCAAGCACATCCACGCCGAGGGCCGTAAGGTCGCCGCGCTGTGCGGCTCGCCGTCGCAGGCCAAGAAGCACGCCGAAGCCGGCGTCGACATCATCATCGCCCAGGGTGGCGAGGCCGGTGGCCACTGCGGTGAGATCGGCTCGATCGTGCTGTGGCCGCAGGTCGTCAAAGCGGTGGCGCCGATACCGGTGCTGGCCGCCGGCGGTATCGGAAGTGGTCAGCAGATTGCCGCTGCGCTCGCGCTGGGCGCGCAGGGAGCGTGGACCGGTTCGCAGTGGGTGATGGTCGAGGAGTCTGAGCACTCCGAGGTGCAGCACGCCGCGTACGTGAAGGCCGAAAGCCGCGATACCGTGCGCAGCCGTTCGTTCACCGGGAAGCCCGCGCGCATGCTGCGCAACGAGTGGACCGAGGCATGGGAGAAAGAGGGCAACCCCAAGCCGCTCGGAATGCCGTTGCAGTACATGGTTTCTGGCATGGCTGTCGCGGCCACGCGCAAATACCCGAACGAGAGCGTCGACGTCGCGTTCAACCCGATCGGTCAGGTTGTCGGCCAGTTCACCAAGGTCGAGAAGACGTCCACCGTGATCGAGCGCTGGGTGCAGGAGTACCTCGAGGCCACTGGCCGGCTCGAGGAGCTCAACGCGTCCGTCTAGTCCGTATATGACTGTGCCGCGGGGGTTCTCGCCCTGGCGGCACAGTCATTTTTCTCGCCTGTTCTAGCTGGCCGGGTAGAAGTCGTTTCCGTTGCCCCAGTCGCCAGAATGCATGGATCCCGGCTGCCAACCCTGCGCACCGAGGCACAGCATCGGCAGCCCGTCAGGCGACTGCGCGGCGGCTTGCGAGCCGGGACACGGCGAGCCGACGGCTTGCACGCCATAGATCTTGGGTGAGAGGACCCAGAAGCCCACGCCCTCCGGTGGCCGGTCCATACCGATCGACGACTGCCCCGGAATCCAGTGGCACGCCAGCGGCTCGCCACCGGGGCCGCGGCCGAACACGAAGCGGTCCCAGCGATAGCAAGGTGCGTTCAGGTAGGCCTCGTAGCTCATTCCCGGCGGGTCTCCCGGGAACGGGCCGTGGGGTTCGTCGGCTGCGGCAGCCGGCACCACTGCCAGCGCCGTGGCTGCGACGGCTGCTGCGATGACGAATTCGCGGAGCATGTATCCACCCTCTGGTTCTCTGCCGCCGGGCCTGTGCCCCTGCCGGCCTGCGCTGAGCCTAACGGGCCGTACGGGTGTGGCGGGTGCGCTTCGGGTTAAACCGCAAAGCTGCGGCGATTGCGCCATCGGGGGTGAAGAGGACGACCGGAGGCGTTCCGTGGCAACGGCATGTGCTGCCGACATGGTGAGCACGGCCGCGGTAGGTGCGGTCTTCGCCCTGGCCGCCACCACCGAGCTCACGATGATCGTCGCTGAAGAGGGGCCGATCAGAACGCTGCTGGCCATCTCGGGCCTGCGGGTTGGCGATCACCATGCACGACCGGCGCCTCGATGAGGGCGAGCTGACGCTACCGGCCGCTCGCGGCCATGACGATTACTCCGGAGAAACGCCGCCGCGCCAGCGCGGTAATCGCCGCCTGAGATGGTTCGCTTAGGCTATGTCCGCTCAGAATCTGCTCTCGTCGTCGAAATTGTTGCCGTGGCTGGGGATCGGCGGGGTTTTCGCGGCGGTCGGGTTGGTGGTCGGAGTGACCGTGGCCACCGGGGCCTCAGATGCGCTGCCGGTCGCCCGGGCCGCGCCCACCACGTTGACGACATCGCCGTCGGCCTCGGAGACCGCGACATCGTCTGCGGCCGCCTCTGCTACCACCGCCACCACGTCGACGACGAGTTCGGGTGCGCCGCAGTCCTACCGGGCCGACTCGCGCGGCTATGTGGATACCGGTGCGCGCTGCGACGAGAACCAGACACTGATGGCGTACGGCCGCACCTCCAAGTCGCTGGTGGTGATCTGCGTGAACCGTGACGGCGGACTGGAGTACCGCGGCGTACGGCTGTCCGATAACGCTCCCCTGCACCTACCCATCACCCGAAGCTCGGACGGGACGCTGGTGGCCTCCAATGACGGTGTCACCTATGCGGTTTCACCCACCCAGATCCTGGTGTCCTCGGGCAACGACGTGATCTACAAGGATTCGTGGATCGAGTTCAAGGAAGCCAGCTTCTCGCAGTCGGGTACCTCGTCGAGCGCGACCACCACCGGGAGCCCGACGACGACGGTGAGCACCACGACCGTGACGGTCACGTCCTCGGTGACCCCGACGACAACGAAGCCGGCGGGCTGAGGCTTACGTGTTGCGGCCGCCGTTGACGCCGAGGATCTGGCCGGTGATGTAGCCGGCTTCTTCGGAGATAAAGAACGCGCAGGCGGCCGCGATGTCCTCGGGCTGGCCCATTCTTCGCACCGGGGTGGCGTCGATGGTGGCCTGAACATCGCCCATGTTTCCGCGAGCTTCGGCCTTGCGCAGCATCGGGGTGTCGATGAATCCGGGCGGGACGGCGTTGACGGTGATACCGGCCGGTCCGTACTCCAGGGCAAGGCTTTTGGTCAGGCCGTTGACGCCGGACTTGGCTGCGACGTAGGCCGACATGTAGGGCACACCGGAGTGGGTGCTCGAGGATGAGATGTTGACGATGCGGCCCCAGCCGGCCTCGATCATGTCGGGCAGTACGGCCTGGATGGTGTGGAAGACCCCGTGCAGGTTGATGTCGATGGTCTGCTGCCACTCGTCGAAACTGAGATCGAGGAACCGGCGAAAGCTGTCCTTGCCTGCGGCGTTGACCAGGATGGTGACCGGCCCCAGGGCGGCGTGGACCTCGGCCAACACGGCATCGATCTGCGCGCGGTCGGTCACGTCAGCGACATAGGAATGGTCGCCCTCCGCCGGATTCAGGTCGAGGATGACCACCGTGTAGCCGTCCGAGCGCAGCCGGGCAGCGATGGCCGCACCGATCCCGGAACCGCCACCGGTCACCAATGCCGTCTTCGTCGTGGACACAAGCTCCCCTTTCCGGCGGCAAGCGCCGCCTGGTGAATGCAAAACTGTTGTGGTTCTAGGACGTTCACTGTGGGGACGTTCGTCTCGGCGTACGCAGGCCCAGCGCCTTCCGGCCGGCGTCGAGTAGTTGGGCGTGTAGCCACTCGTCGTCGGCCGCGCGTTTGGGATCGGCCGAGCCGGCGATCCCGGCGAACACGAACTGCGCGCGGATGAAGCCTTCCGGGCCGGGATGGACGTCGGCCAGCAAGACCATCTGTCGCGAGATGATGTGCGTCCACTCGCGGTTGGCCTTCAACACGGTGTGCACGCTCGGATCGGCCGCCAGCACGGACACCAGCATGGGACTCTCGACGGCCAGCCGCGCGTAGCCGTTGATCATGCGTTCGGCACGGGCGTGCACGCCACGCTGCTGCTCGGCGTCCTCGACCACCGCGGCGACCCGGTTGATGATGGGTTCCAGGATTGCCGTCAAGAGCTGTTCGCGGGTTCGAAAGTGGTGGTAGATAGCGGCTTTGGTGAAGCCGAGCTCATCGGCGATCATCTGCAGCGAGGTGCCGGCGAAGCTGTGCCGGATGAACAGTGCAATCGCTGCGTCGATGAGCCGTTGCCGGGTATCGGCGGGCGAACCGGTGCTGGCAACAGCGACTGCGCTCATCATCAGCTCCCTTCGCTAACTTTACGATCGGCTAGCAATCTACCATACGATCGACTAGCATCGCCCTTGCCGATCGTATGGCAGCTTCCTTGCCTGAAGGGACCCCTCAGTGACCGATGTCGACAGCGTGAACTTCTTCATGGATCGCGATGTGGTCGCCGATCCATACCCGTATCTGGAGGCGCTGCAGTCCCGTTGCCCGGTGTCGCGCGAGCCGCATAAGGGCGTATGGATGGTCACCGGCTGGGAAGAAGCCACCGAGGTCGCCGGTGACGCCGACCGCTTCTCGTCCTGCATCGCGGTGACCGGACCGTTCCCCGGGTTCCCCGTGCCCGTCGAAGGTCGTGATGACGTCGCCGAACTCATTGCCGCGCACCGCGATGAGCTGCCCTTCAACGATCAGCTGCCCGCGCTGGATCCCCCGGTACACACCGACCACCGCGCACTGCTGATGCGGCTGATCACGCCCAAGCGCCTCAAGGAGAACGAGGACGGGATGTGGACGATGGTCGACCGCGTCCTCGACGATTACCTGGTTGGCGGTAAGGGCGAGCTGATTTCGGGCTTCGCCCAACCGTTTACGCTGGTGATCATCGCCGACCTGCTGGGCGTGCCTGACGCCGACCGCGACGAGTTCCTCGCCGAGATGCAGCGCGGCGCGCACCACGGCGGGGGCGTCGGCAGCGTCAAGGGCGAGGCCCTGTCCAAGTCCCCGCTGGAATACCTCTACGACAAGTTCAGCGCCTACATCGAGGACCGCCGTGCCAACCCGCGCGGTGACGTGCTGTCGGAGATGGCCGCGGCGACCTTCCCCGACGGTTCGGTGCCTGATCCCGGCGATGTGGCCCGCGTTGCAGCGAACCTGTATTCGGCCGGCCAGGAGACCACCGTGCGGCTGCTCAGCGCCGCCCTGCAAATCCTCGGTGATCGCCCTGACATCCAGGCGCTGTTGCGCGCGGATCGCTCCAAGGTCGCCAACTTCATCGAGGAGACGCTGCGCTTCGAGAGCCCAGTCAAGGGGGACTTCCGGCTGTCCAAGGAGCCGGTCACCCTCGGCGGCGTCGATGTGCCATCCGGATCAACCCTGATGGTCGTCCAGGCCGCTGCCAACCGCGACCCGCGCCGATTCACCGATCCCAACACCTTCGACCCGGCACGGTCGAATGCGCGGCAGCACATCGCCTTTGGTCGTGGCATCCACACCTGCCCGGGCGCGCCGCTGGCCCGTGCCGAGGCGCGCGTCGCGCTCGAACGGCTGCTTGATCGCACCACGGATATCCGGATCAGCGAGGAACATCACGGCCCCGCCGATGCGCGCCGATACCACTATGTGCCCACCTACATCCTGCGTGGGCTCACCGAACTGCACCTGGAGTTCGATCTCGCATGAAAGCCACCATTGACGACGGCCGTTGCCGCGGACACGGCGTGTGCACCACCATCTGTCCGGAAGTCTTCGCCATGACCGACGACGGCTACGCCGAAGCAATCGTTGATGAGGTGCCCGACGAGCTCGTGGACAGTGCCCGCGAGGCGGCGGAGGCCTGCCCCGAGAATGCCGTCGTCCTCGACTAATCGCTAGTAGTTGACGATGGAGCGCCAGTAGTCCTCGGGGATTTCGGTATTCGCGCGCATGACCATGGCCAGCCCGGCGGCTATCGCAACCCCGAACAGGCCCAGCCACAGCCCGGCCAGCTGATGACGCCACGGCCGAGGTGCTGCGCCCGTCGTGAACAATGAACATAGAACACGTTTCAGTTACGAGTTTCCGTCAAGCCGGCCCGAGGCTTCCGCGCGTGGTGTAAGCATGGATCACCGGGCGCTGGATCACGTCCTATGGAGGTGCGCTTTACTATGCCGAGTCCGAACCTTTCCCCTGGTTTCGACTTCACTGATCCTGATCTGAACAACGAACGGCTGCCGGTCGAGGAACTCGCCGAGCTGCGCCGGGTCGCCCCGATCTGGTGGAACGAGCAACCGCGCAATGTCGGCGGGTTCGATGACGAGGGCTACTGGGTCGTCAGCAAGCACAAAGACGTCAAGGAGGTCTCCCGGCGCAGCGACGTGTTCTCCAGCCTGGAGAACACCGCGCTGCCGCGCTACCCCGATAATGCGGCTGTGTCGCACAAGGACACCGGTCAGTTCATCCTGCTGAACATGGATGCGCCGCGGCACACCCATCTACGCCAGATCGTCTCGCGGGCGTTCACGCCGCGGGCCGTCGAAACGCTGCGTGAGAATCTGCGGGAGCGTGCCCAGGCGATCGCCAAGGCCGCAGCGGCAGAAGGCTCCGGCGACTTCGTCGAACAGGTCTCCTGCGAGCTGCCCCTGCAGGCTATCGCCGACCTCATGGGTGTGCCCCAGGACGAGCGCAAGAAACTGTTCGACTGGTCCAATCAGATGGTCGGCGAAGCCGACCCCGAGTTCGCCCGCAACGATCCGCAGGGCGCGGCCGGCGAGCTGATCATGTACGGCATGGCCATGGCCGCCGACAGGACCGCCAATCCCGGCGACGACTTGGTGACCAAGCTGGTACAGGCCGACGTCGACGGGCACAAACTCTCCGATGACGAGTTCGGCTTCTTCGTCATTCTGTTGGCGGTGGCCGGCAACGAGACCACCCGTAACTCGATCACGCATGGCATGACGGCGTTCGCGGACTTCCCCGACCAGTGGGAGCTGTACAAAGCGCAGCGCCCGATAACCGCGGTCGACGAGATCGTGCGGTGGGCCACCCCGGTGACGTCATTCCAGCGGACGGCCCTGGAAGACGTCGAGCTCTCGGGTGTCCCGATCAAGAAGGGGCAGCGAGTGGTGATGTCCTACCGCTCGGCCAACTTCGACGACGAGGTCTTCGAGGATCCGTTCAGCTTCAACATCCTCCGCAACCCGAACCCCCATGTGGGCTTTGGTGGCACCGGCGCGCACTACTGTCTCGGCGCCAACCTGGCCAGGATGACGATCGATCTGATGTTCAACGCGATCGCCGACCACATGCCGGATCTCGCCCCGCTGGCGAAACCGGAGCGGCTGCGGTCGGGTTGGCTCAACGGCATCAAGCACTGGCAGGTCGACTACACCGGAGCCGGCAAGTAAGAGCAGTCGATACAGTCGAGGCGTGACGGACACAGCCTGGACATTGACCGCCGCCGAAGGCGAACTGCAGATCCTCACCGCGGTGGCCGGTCCGGCCGCCAAGATGGGTCACCGGCTGACCATCGCGATGGCGTCGTGGCGTGCCGACGTCCAGTGGCGTGGCAAGCAGCCGGTGACTGTCGCGCTGCTGGTGGACGTCGATTCGCTGCAGGTGATCAAGGGTGAGGGCGGTATCACGCCGCTGACCGGGCCGGAGAAGGGTGTGGTGCGCTCCAATGCGTTGAAAGCGTTGGACGCCAGGAAGTTTCCGCAGATTACGTTCACTGCCGAGGACATCGCCAAGACCGCGGGCGGCTATCGGCTGGGCGGCGACGTCGAGATCCATGGCACGTCGCGGCCGCAGACGGTGGACCTGACCGTCGAGGAAGTGGGTGGCGTGTGGGAGATGACCGCATCCGTGCCCGTGCTTCAGACGCAGTTCGGGGTCAAGCCGTATTCGTTGTTCGTCGGGTCGTTGAAAGTGGCCGACGAGGTGACCATCCGGTTCACGGCGCGTCATCCCACGTAACGCGATGCGCTCACTGGTCTGACCACTTGGCCTCTGTCGGCTCGGTGGGCATGCCGGCGCTGGGAGTGGACGATTCACGTCTTCGTCCTGCATTGGCGGCCACGCTGCCTACCGGGTGATCTGGCGCGATCACCGGCTTCATCATTTCACGAACGAACACTACTGGTTCGGCGTCACCACACCGGGTACCGCTAGGCGTTGATGACCACCGGGTCGCCGATGTGCACCTGGTTGAAGTACCACGAGGCGTTGTCGGGGCTCAGGTTGATGCAGCCGTGGCTGACGTTGGCGTAGCCCTGTGAGCCCACCGACCACGGTGCGGAGTGCACGTACACCCCACCCCAGGTGACTCGGACGGCGTCGTTGACCGTGAGCTTGTAGCCCTCCGGATCGTTGAGCGGGATACCGATGGTGCGAGAGTCCATGACCACCGTGGACTGCTTTTCCAGGACGTCGAAGTTGCCCACCGGGGTCGGGTGCTTGGGTTTGCCCATGGATGCCGGCATCTGACGCGCCACCTGGCCGTCGATGCTAACGGTGAACGTGTGCGCGGAGATATCGGCGACGCCCAACACAATGGAGCCGGTGCCGAAGGTCCGCGGGATGCCGCCGGCCATCATGGTGATCTCCGAATGCGCTGGCCAGTACTGGATCGGCACGAACTGCACGGTCTGATCGTCGAGCCAGTCGTAGCGCCCCACGACATCGGCCGGTGCCATGACGCGGATCGATTGCTGAGCACCCCACCGGTCGATGACCGGCTTGGTGAACGTCACGGTGATCGGCATGGCGACGCCCACGACCTGGCCGTTGGTGGGCTGGACGGACGCGATGGACGTCCCGTCGATCGCCGGGGCGACCGCGGCCATGCTGGTCTGCATCGAAGTCGCCATTGCCACCATCACAATCCCTGCGGCGGCACATGCTCGTCGAACTGCTCTGGCCATGGATCCCCTCCTCGCGTGGGCGATCAGCAAAGACCCACTCTAAGCGGTCGGCGCGATCGCGCCCGCCAGATGTCCGGGGACATGCCGCAACTGCGTCCGGGTAGCGCCCCGGATACGTCCCGGGGCGCAACGTCAGCGAAACCGTGCCGGTTATCCGCCGCCGAGGCCGGACAGGCGATCCCGCAGGCGGGTCCGTAGTGACGGCTTGGGCTGCACGGGCGGCGGCGCGATAGAGGCCGGAATCGGCGGCAGCGCCGCGGGATCAAGCGGCACATCGCTGGGCGGAGCCTCCGGCGGCGGCACGTTCATCGTCATCGCAACCACCGGCGTCGCATCGAAGGTGGGCTCGGGTTCGGGCGATGCGACCGGAAGCGATGGCGCGGCTTCGGGGGCGGCCAGCGCCGGTGCTGGTTCGGAGGCGGGCGGTGCCAGCGCCTCGGGTGCACGCTCGGGCGCCAGCGCGGGAGTCTCGGCGGTATTCACCACATTGCGGTGCTCGGGGCGCACCCCGTGGTCAGGCAGCAGTTCCAGGCCCACCGCCACCGACGCCGACACCACGAACGCCACCACACCTCCGGCCAGCAGCGCTGTCGCGCCGCGCATAGCCTTCGAGTCTCGGTGCCGATCGGCCGGCAGAGCTGGGAGGGTGAACAGCGGATCGTCGAGGATCCCGATGCCGTTCACCGAGGCCAGGGCCGCGCCGCGGGCCAAGGCCAGCTCGGCCTCGGCCGGCGCGAATGCCGGGATGCCCACAACCTCTTCGAGGCGGCGCGCGATCGATTCAAGACCGTCGCCGGAGCCCAGCAACACCAGCCCGTCGGGAGACCAATCGCTGCCGCCCAGAATGTCGGACAGCCAGCCGATCAGGTCCTGATCGGTTTCCAGGTCGTAGCTGACGCAGGTCTGCACGGCACCTTCCTGGGCATCAACGACCAAAGCGACGACCGCCTCGGGCTCGACGACGCACACCGCGGTCACGTCAGAGCCGATCACTCGACCGATGCCGCGCGCAAAGGCTTCGGTGGCCTCTGGCAGGCGGATGGGGATCACGTTGTCGAATCCGGAGTCGGCCAGCGAGTCGAGCAGCAGCGAGGCCTCGACCGATGCGTCATCGCTCCAGGTCACCCCGATGGACTGCAGGCGCTGGCCGCCGGCGATAGCTTGGGTGCGCGATAGCGCCTCGGCAACGAATTCCGATGTCGTGACCGGACTGAAGCCGCCGCGGCGAACGTCGAACGCGTCGTGCCCCTTCGTCGCACCGTCAACTCCATCACCTTGGACGAGGACGAGTCCGACGGTGGTCGGCGTCATCGACAGTCCCAGGACCGTGTCCAACTGAGGCACTCCTCTCCGGTCCTGACTTCGCCGGCCTGACACAGCACGCGCGCACAGTCGCCAAACACCTGTTGCGTTGCGCTGGAAGCGCCGGAAGCGAACCGGGACAGCGTGGTCGTCTTCGATCTCCGTGGAGCCTACCCGCAGTCGCGCATAGCGGCGAATGAGCACCGGACCGTCCCGCTTTGGCGACGATCCGATAACGACTCGACCCTGGAGTTACCGAAGACGAGGAGGTGGCCGCTCAGTCCTGTCGAGGAGGCAGCGCGGCGACCATCGGGGTGTCCACGCCGACCGGACCGAGCTCGTAGGCCCCGCCCGGGTCCCCGATCGGGGCATCCCGGCCCGGCAGGATGTCGCTGAAGAAGGCGGCATTGTCGGCGAGGAACTTCCTCTCCTCTTCGGGCAGGTCGCCCTCGAAGTAGATGGCGTCGACCTCGCAGAGGATTTTGCAGGCGCCGCATTCCACACACTCGGTGGGATTGATGTACATCGTTCGGTCGCCCTCGTAGATGCAGTCGACCGGGCATTCCTTCATGCAGGCCTTGTGTTTGACATCGACACACGCACTGCTGATCACGTAGGTCATGTCCGGAAGCCTATCTGTGACTCGCCGTAGCAGACACGAGCTAGAGGGCCTGTAGAACAGGGACAAAAGTCCCCAATCCGGGAACGCGCGCCACTCAGCGGGGTAACGCCGCCGTGACATCCACCCACCCAGTCGGGTCGCGTCGGTGGTCGGTGGTGTTGCGGCATTCGCCGTAGATCTGCATGGTGGCCCGCTCGGCCTGATCGGATGTGCGGAAGAAGATGGCAGTCACCCCGTTGCGGCTGAAGGCCCGACCACCGGGATGACGGTTTGGCGGCATCGCCGCGGTCCAGCCCTTGGCCGTCATCGCTGCCGCGATCGAGTCGAAGTACTTCGGGGTCTCCAGCACCCCCGGCACATCGAAGTTGAGGTAGACCGCGCCCTGATAGGGCGGTTCGTCGGCGTTCGCGCACGACATCAGCAGATAACTGGCACTGACACCCTTCAGGGTGCCGGCGATCTCGCGGGCCGGATCAAGGACCTGCGTTTTGGCCTGGTCGTCGGTCAACGGGTACGCGACCGGATCGACCGCTGCGCCACGCATATCCCGAAACCTGTGCAGGGCAACGAAACCCAGCCCCAAGGCCAGGCTGACGAGTAATGCTGACGCGATCAGCAGCTGGGCGGGTCTGGCGCGAAGGCCGGTCGCGGCGGGCATCAGATCACGACAGCGGGGTACAGCTGTAGGGGCGTTGATCGAAGAAGTGGACTCCCGGCATGCCGTCGAGGTAGGTGTATTGCACGCCCGGTCCCCAGGTGGTGCCGGGTACCACCCACGGCGGGACGCCGACCGGGTAGGCGACGGTGATATCGGTGAAGAACGCCACGTTGTCCGGGCAGCCCGGACGGCCGCGGACCGGGTTCCAGGCGTGCACGACGATCGGGTTGCGCAGGTGCGGCCCCTGTGCGCAATTCGGTTGGCATTGAACGGAGTTATCGGTGCCGGTGCCCGTGGCGCCGTCGGCTCCCCACGAGCTCCAGGTCATGTCCTCCATGATGCTGGTGGAATCGCATCCGTAGACCACGCGCTGCGGTCTCTCCTGCAGTGGCTGGCTAGGGTCGTAGCAACTGCCGAACATGTACACGGTCGTGCCCGGATCGGCTGCCGCATCGGGAGTGCCGGGGTTCAGCCCCGCCGCCATCAGCACCAGTGCCGCGCCCCCGAGTGTCACTGCCCGGACCATGGCTTCTCCCTTACCGACATCGACGACGCGCGCATGCTAGCACCCAGGTTGGGACCAAAGGCCCTACGAGATGCGGGCCTTTGACTCGGGACGCAACTGGGGCAGAGCCCATAACGTCAGGGACGGCACCGAGCTAGAGGCGCACACCGGGGGATGCGTCCAGGTGTTCACCCGCAGAAGATCGAGGCCAAGGGCTGGCAGTGACCTGTCAGCCCTTGGCCAGGGTGAACTGGCAAATGTCGGTATAGCCGTCGCGGAACAGTTCAGCGCAGCCCGTCAGATACCGCATGTAGCGGTCGTAGACGTCACGCGACTGTAGAGCCACGGCTTCTTCTTCGTTGGCTTCCAATGCTGTCGCCCACAGATCCAGAGTGCGGGCGTAATGCAACCGCAGCGGGTGGACCCGATTGATGGTGAATCCGGCGCTGGTGGCGTGCTCTTCGACATCGGTCACCTTGGGCAACCGGCCACCGGGGAAGATCTCGTCCATGATGAATTTGAAAAACTTCAAGTGCCGCATCGTGATTGGCATTCCGCGTGCGGCGAATTCTTCGTCACTCGGCAGAACGATGGTGTGCAGCAACATCACTCCATCGGCGGGCAATGCGTCGTACGCCATTTTAAAGAATGCGTCGTGGCGGTCTGATCCGAAATGCTCGAACGCACCTATCGAGAGGATCCGGTCGACCGGTTCGTCGAACTGCTCCCAGCCTTCGAGCAAGACGCGCTTGGAGCGGGTGCTGTCGAAGTCATCGAACAGCTGTTGGACGTGCAGCGCCTGGTTCTTGCTCAGGGTCAGCCCGACCACGTTGACGTCGTATTTCTCCAGAGCGCGCACCAACGTCGCTCCCCAGCCGCACCCGACGTCGAGCAGCGTCATCCCCGGCTGCAGGCCCAGCTTTCCCAGCGACAAGTCGATCTTAGCGATCTGCGCCTGCTCCAGCGTCAAATCGTCGCGCTCAAAATAGGCGCAGCTGTACGTTTGTGTTCTGTCCAGGAAGAGCCGATAGAAGTCATCGGAGAGGTCGTAATGGTGCTGCACGTCGTCGAAACGCGGCTCCATGTGATCGGCGTCGGCCGGTGTCTCTAACAAAATCGTGTCCTGTTCTTGCGTCGCACTCCGGCCTACCCACTCAAGACCGGCCACACTCCCCGGGTGACCCAACCCCGACATCCTACGGGACCACACCGATAAATCCCCAGTCGAGCAAACTGCGAGACGGCTAAGCGTCGAATGCTATCCGGATTTTTCCTAGGGCCCATCCTGGCCGTAAGTCGGCTCTCCCTCGTCGTCCCGCCAGTCATTGACTGCAGTGCCCGTGACGGTGTCGGGCGATCCCGGCAAAGTAGCGGTAGGCCGGTCTTCGTCGGCCGTCATCATTTCTTCCGCTTTGGCCCGGGCATGCTCGTCGGGCACCGGCTTTTCGGGCTGTGCTCGAGCGTCGGGGGCCTGGCCGGAAGGCCTTTCGGAGCGTTCTGGAGTGCTCGCGATCGGATTCCCTTCTCGTCCGTGAGGGCGATGTCGAGGATTGGGTCGAGCGAGATCAATGCTGTCGACGGGACTGCCCAAATGTCCCTGCCGCCAAACCGTGGCGTTGTGCTCAGCGACGCCACGAGCGGCCAAAAGGCCGTCCGAGTGCCAAATGAACCGCGTTTCAGGCAAAGTTGAGCTATGGACGCAAAGCTTCCGCTTCGCCGCGGCCGCCGGCTGATGACCTTGCTGGCGGCCCTTCTGCTGGTGCCGGGTCTGCTTGCGGGGCCTGCGCACGCCACCCCGGCGCCGGTGGCCCCGGCTCCCCTGGCACCGCTGGATCAGTCCGCGGTGCTCGGGCAGGTGACCCCGGGACTCGTCGATATCAACACGACTCTCGACTACCAAAGTGCGGTCGGGGCGGGCACGGGGATCGTGCTCGACGCGGGCGGTGAGGTGCTGACCAACAACCACGTCATCGAGGGCGCCACCGGGATCACCGCAACCAGCCTGGCCAATGGGCGGACCTACCCCGTCGATGTCATCGGCTACGACCGCACCAATGACATCGCCGTGGTCCGGTTGCGCGGCGCCAGTGATCTTCCGGTTGCAGCGCTGGGCACGTCGTCGGGTATCGCCGTGGGCGATCCGATCGCGGCGATCGGTAACGCGGGTGGGGCCGGCGGCGCGCCGAGCTTCTCACCGGGCAACATCACTCAACTCGGCGCCTCGGTGCGCGCCTCCGATGAGTCCGGTGGCGGGACGCGTGAACTCAGCGACCTGATCCGGGTGGCCGCCGACGTCCGCCCCGGCGACTCGGGCGGTCCGTTGGTCAATGCGGCCGGCCAGGTGGTCGGCGTCAACGTCGCCGCCACCTTGACCTACCGGATGGGCAACGTCCATGGCGGCGAGGGTTTTGCCATTCCGATTGACCGCGCACTGGGCATCGCCAATGCCATCCGATCCGGGGGCGGCGCGGGAGTGCATATGGGCGACACCGCCTTCATCGGCGTCGGCATCGCTGACGCGAACGACGGGGGCCCCGCCGGAGCGGTTGTGCGCCAAGTGCTTCCGGATACCGCGGCTCGCGGGGTCGGCCTCGCCCCAGGCGATGTCATCACATCTGTCGACGGGATGGCCATCAATGCCGCCGCCGATCTGTCCAACGTGATGGACGCCCACCATCCAGGTGACACCATCACGCTGAGCTGGGTGGACCGTGAAGGCAATCCGCGCACCGCACCTGTGGTCCTCGGCGCTGGCCCAGTCGGCTGATCCCAGAGGCGCAGCTCGGCCTGCGGCTGCATGAACCGGACGTGGCCGGCGCAGCTCGCCAGGGGGTTGGTACGCGGCCACCACCAGGACAGTTAACGTCAAGGGCGGTATCGCCGGCACCAACGAGGATGGAACCCATGAGCACTGCCCTGGCGCGCGGCACCGCAGCGACGATGACCGTGCTGGCTGTGGCGACCGCCGCACCGGTACTCGCCGATTCGACGGCACCGTTGTACAGCTTGGTCGACGCCGCGGCGCAGCGCCTCCAGACCGCCGATGCGGTGGCCGCCAACAAGTGGCTCACCGGTGGCCCGATCACCGATCCGGCCCGGGTCAAGGTGGTGTTGGACGCGGTAGCCAAGGACGCTGAGTCCCGAGGTGTGGCAACTGATTACGCGACGGGCGCGTTCACCAACCAGATCAATGCCACCGAGGCGATAGAGTACGCCAGGTTCGCCGGCTGGAAATTCGACGGCGCGGGCGCGCCGAGGTCGGCCCCAGATCTGGCGGCGTCACGATCGATCATCGACGGGCTCAATCACCAGATCGTCGAGCAATTCGCCGTGCAGTGGCCGCTGCTGAACTCGCCGGGCTGCGGTCCCGCGCTGGCGGCGGCGAAGGTCGTTGTCGCCGGCGAGCGAGGATTCGACGATCTCTACCGCACGGCTCTGGACACCGCCACCCGGTCATACTGTCCCACAGGCTAATTCGCCGGGTGCGGATTACCCAGATACGGGAAGACGTCGAGAACGTCGGTGTGCGGAGCCAGCCCACTGGGCGGGCAGTCACCTTTGGTCAGGAATGCCAGCCGGTAATCGATGACATCGTCGGTGGTGACCCGCCCGTTCGGGTACTTCGCCGGCTTGGCCGGATTGAAGTGCAGCATGTCGGGCAAAGTCCCCTCGCGGTCGATCTCGGCGACAGCCTCGTCTTCGGTGTAGCCGCCGGTGTGGCCCATGAGGTGCACGAATTGCGCGGTCCACCGCTCGCGGTCGTTGACCGGCACGCTCGCGTTGTACTCGAGTTTCGTGTCATCGGTATTGAAGAAACTGCTCACCGACGGATGCCCGGCCCGGTCAACGTGGTTCAGGCCACCATCCTGCCTGAGGCTGCACCGGCCCCAGATCCGGATGTCGGGATTGGCGCCGAGCTCGGCGGTGGGCAGTTCGATCGCGATCGAGAACACGTTGGCGGTCAGATTGGAGTCCACCCCCGTCCACGGTGAGGAGTCACCAAGGTGGGGTGCGGTGAAGTTGCGCCCGCCGGTGATATCGAACAGGTTCTTGATGCCGTCGAAGTCGAAGAAGAAGGCGTCACTGCGGGAACCGGCGGCGAACGTGTGGCCGCCGGATTGATGGACGTTGGCGGTCGGCCCGAACGACACCTCGACCGCGTCGAAGATCTTCTCCCCCATCGGAAATGGTGATTCAGCATCGTCGCCGACCGCCAGGTGCACGTCGACTGTCTGGCGGCCGTCGACAGGCCCGGAGAAGATGAAGCTGAACGCGATGTCGTTGAGCAGATCGCCGTCATTGTCGACCGCGAGACGGTAGATGGCATCGGGATGCAGGGCGTCGGCGTTCGGGTTGGCGTTGAGGATCAGCACGGTCCGGGTCGGGTCGGCCGGCGCTTGGAAGGCATACAGGTCGCAGAGATCCAGGCGCTGATCTCCCAGCGGCGGGCCGAGGCTCAGCCCGGTGAAATGATTCGACATTGCACAACTCCTCCGCCGCGGCCGTCTGTCGACGCTGCATCAGTGGGCATCAATACCCACCAGGGGTCACTGTGCCGGATCAATTCTGCCGAGGCAACAGCCCGTCGATCAAACGGTCGAGTTGGGAGTGCTGGGCGGATACCCAGCGATGCCGCGGCGAGCTGACAGAACCGGCCCGCGAAGGTCACCTCGTCACCAGTTAGCAAGAGGCACAACACTTCCAGTGCTTCATCGAATACCGCGGCACGCTGGCCGGTTGGCACGGTGAACAGATCCCATCCCGCCTGCGACGCGGGGCGCAGCCCAGCACCCGCTTCGGGCCGAGAGCGGCCAGTGACGCGAGCTGTTTGGCGACCAGGGCCGGATGGCGGCCGGGCAGTACCGCCACCGAGGTGCCGACCTGAGGCCGAACCGGATCTTCACGTCGCTCACCCCGCCACGGTCGTCCGCATCCGATTTAGTGACACAGTTGCGGATGTGCCACGTTTCGCGGTGCGCGGACCTTAACCTAGGGGTGTGACAGATGTTTCGGATGTGGTGCCTGGGACTCGCCAGTGCCCGAGGTGACCCGGCGCCAGTTCGTCATCGGATTGCTCACGTCGGCCAGCTTGGTCGGGGCGTCCAGCGCGATCGGGATGTCGCAGACCAATCCCCCGCTGGCTGCCCCCAAGGGTCCCCCTCCGCCGGTCGGCGCGGCCCCGCTGTTGCCCCCGCCCCCGCCGATCGATCGCGTGCCTCTGCCCGGAGGCGGTGAGTTGACCAAGCTGCCCGGCAACGGTGATCTGTTGGCGCTGACCGTCGATGACGGAGTCAACTCCGAGGTGGTACGGCTCTACACCCAACTGGCCAAGGACACCGGAATCCGGATGACGTTCTTCGTCAACGGCGTGTACGACTCCTGGCGCGACAATGCCGCCCTGCTGCGGCCGCTGGTGGATTCCGGTCAGATTCAGCTCGGCAACCACACCTGGTCGCATCCGGATCTGACCACACTGCCCAAGGATCAGATCGCTGATCAGTTGCGGCGCAACGACCAGTTCCTGCGTACCACGTTCGGTGCCGACGCCACCCCGTATTTCCGGCCGCCCTACGGCAGCCACAATGACGATGTCGATGCCGTCGCCGCCGATCTCGGTTACCGGGTCCCGACCCTGTGGGCGGGATCGCTGGCCGATTCCACGGAGGTGACCGAAGACTTCATCGTGAAGATGGCCGACCAATACTTCATTCAGCAGAACATCGTCATCGGCCACCTCAATCATCTGCCGGTCACGCATGTCTACCCCGCGCTGGTGGACATCATCCGATCCCGCAACCTGCGTACGGTCACGCTCAACGACGTCTTCCTGCAGCCGGAGATCCCACACGTCACCTCGGCATAGGATCACACCATGGAAGGCTCCGTGACCGTGCACATGGCCGCACCGGCCGACAAGATCTGGAATCTCATCGCCGACATCACCAGGACCGGTGAGTTCTCGCCGGAGGTGTTCGAGTCCGAATGGCTCGATGGCACCACCGGGCCGGCACTGGGGGCGACGTTCCGCGGCCATGTGCGCCGCAACGAGATCGGCCCGGTGTACTGGACCACCTGCCGCGTCACCGCGTGCGAGCCGGGACGCGAATTCGGGTTCGCCGTGCTGGCTGGCGACAAGGCCCTCAACAACTGGCACTACCGCCTGGACCCGAGCGGTGACGGCACCGACGTGACAGAGTCGTTCCGGCTCGCCAACGCCGCGCCGATGCGGCTGTTCTGGTTGTTCGGCGGATGTTTGCGGGGCCGGCGCAACCGGCGGGACATGCGCACGACGCTGGAGCGAATGAAGAAAGTCGTTGAGAAGGAATGATCTTCCATGGGTATCGAGACACGTGTCAACGGTCAGCAGCCACCCGAGATCGCACTTGGCGACATCAATCTGGGCACCTTCGAGTTCTGGGGCCTCGACGACGCGGCCCGCGACGGTGCGTTCGCCACGCTGCGTCGCGAAGCCCCGATTAAGTTCTTCCACGAGGTCGAGATGGAGGGCGTGCCCCACGGCAAGGGGCACTGGGCACTGGGCACTGGGCACTGACGAAGCTCGACGACGTCTTCTACGCCAGCCGTCACCCGGAAATCTTCAGCTCGTATCCGAACATCACCATCGCCGATCAAATCCCAGACGTCGCCGAGTACTTCGGGTCGATGATCGCCTTGGACGACCCGCGGCACTCGCGGCTGCGCAACATCGTGCGCAGCGCGTTCACGCCGAAGGTGGTGGCCCGCACCGAGCAGTCGGTACGCGACCGCGCCGAGCAGTTGGTATCGGCGATGCTCGAGAACCACCCCGACGGCCATGCCGAGCTGGTCTCCGAGCTATCCGGACCGCTTCCCCTGCAGGTCATCTGCGACATGATGGGCATCCCGGATTCGGATCACGACCGGATCTTGCAATGGACCAACATCATCCTCGGCTTCGGCGACCCCGACCTGACTACCGACTTCGACGAGTTCCTCAAGGTCGCACTGGATATCGGCGCCTATGCGACGACGCTGGCTGAGGACCGCAGGGCCAACCCCCGCGAAGACCTGACCACCGCACTGGTGGTCGCCGAGGTCGACGGGGAGCGGCTGACATCGGCCGAGATTGCCTCGTTCTTCATCCTGCTGGCCGTCGCCGGTAATGAGACCACCCGCAACGCGATCAGCCATGGTGTCCTGGCGCTGACTCGCTACCCCGAGCAGCGTGGCATCTGGTGGGACGGTTTCGACGCGGTCAGCGATACCGCCGTCGAGGAAGTGGTGCGGTGGGCATCACCGGTTATCTACATGCGCCGCACTGTGACTCGTGACATCGAGTTGTCCGGGGTCGCGATGGCCGAAGGCGACAAGGTCACCATGTGGTACGCCTCGGCCAACCGCGACGAGGACAAGTTCGCTAACCCCTGGCTCTTCGATGTCACCCGCACACCGAACCATCACGTCGGCTTCGGCGGCGGCGGGGCGCACTTCTGCCTCGGCGCCAATCTGGCCCGCCGCGAGATCGCCGTCGTTTTCGAAGAACTGCATCACCGCATACCGGATATCGCGGTGACCGAGGAGCCGGCGATGCTGCTCTCGGCGTTCATTCACGGGATCAAGCGGCTACCGGTCAGCTGGGGCTAGGCCTGAGGTTGTGGCGCCGGCAGTGCCGCCCTCGTAGCGTTGGTGAGCATGAAGCAACGGCTGCACTGGCTGGCGATGCACGGGGTGGTCCGAACGGTCGCCACAATTGCGGCGCGACGCGGTGATCCGCAGGCCCGGATGGTGGCCGATCCGGGGGTGCGCGCCAATCCGGTCGCCTTCTACACCGAGCTGCGCCCGCGCGGCCCGCTGATCCGCACCCGGGTCGGTCACATGACCGTCGATCATGCGGTGGCTCACGAGCTGTTGCGCTCCGAGGATTTCCGGGTGATCGTGCTCGGCGGCAATCTGCCCGCGCCGGTGCGCTGGCTGGAACAGCGCACCCGCGCCAATCTGCTGCACCCGCTGCGCCCACCGTCGCTGCTGGCGGTCGAACCACCCGAGCACACCCGATATCGCAAGACCGTCTCGTCGGTCTTCACCAGCCGTGCGGTGGCCGCGCTGCGCGATCGAGTCGAAGACAGCGCCGGGGAGCTGCTCGACGGGCTGGCCGCCGGTCCCGGAGTGGTCGACATCATCGAGCGGTACTGCTCGCAGCTGCCGGTCGCGGTGATCGGCGACATTCTCGGTGTGCCGGATGCCGACCGGCCGCGCATTCTCGAGTTCGGTGAGCTCGCGGCTCCGAGCTTGGACGTCGGGCTGTCCTGGCCGCAATACCAGCGGGTGCAGCATGGCCTTTCCGGATTCAACCAGTGGCTGTCGGCACATCTGCAGCATCTGCGTCAGCACCCTGGCGATGACCTGATGAGCCAGCTGATCGCAGCCTCCGAGGACGGCGCGCATCTGAATGAGGCCGAACTGCAGGGCGTCGCGGGACTGGTGCTCGCCGCCGGGTTCGAGACCACAGTGAACCTGCTGGGCAATGGAATTCGGCTGCTGCTGAACTATCCCGACCAACTCGCCCGCCTGGTAGCCGATCCGTCGCTGTGGCCGAATGCGGTCGAGGAAATCTTGCGACTGGAATCACCGGTGCAGCTTTCGGCACGGCTGGCCCTGCGCGACACCGAGGTGGCGGGGACGCGGGTGAAGGCCGGCGAAATGGTGGTGATCTATCTGGCCGCCGCAAACTGTGATCCCGCCGTCTTCGACGATCCCCACCGCTTCGATATCGGCCGGCCCAATGCCGGTAAGCACCTTGCCTTTTCGGGTGGCCGCCATTTCTGTCTGGGAGCGGCGCTGGCGCGAGCCGAGGGTGAGGTGGGCTTGCGCCAGTTCTTCACGCGCTTCCCCGAGGCCCGGCTGGCCGGCCTCGGCAGTCAGCGCGATACGCGGGTGCTGCGCGGGTTGGCCCAACTACCGGTTAGCCTTGGCGCGTCAGCCTCCCCCGAGCACCCAAACCGACGTTTCGCCGAGAAGGGATGAATGCACCCCGGCGAAACATCGCGGTGCTTGGCGGCGTTTTCCTCGGCCTACCTCCGACCCAGACCAGTGCGCCGATGACGACCAACGCCACGACCACGGCGATGACAATCCAGACAGTGTTCGTGGCCGTCCGTGGTTCCACTCATTGAGCGGACCGCGAATGCGGCGCCATCAATCAGCGGCGTTCCCGCCGGGGCCGTGCGTCAAACCGCTCAACGCGGTCAGCATGCCGGCCGCGGCGCGCGGCCAGGTGAAGGTTTCGGCTCGTCGTCGCGCACAGAACCGTCGTTGGTGTTCAGGACGGTCCATCACGCCGGTGACAGCTTGGGCGATGGCGTGCGGATCATTGTCGGCGCACGCGCCGCTGTCGGAGGTCAGGATCTCGGTCAGCGCGGAGGTACGGGACACGACGGCTGGCGTGCCGCACGCCAGCGCCTCGAGGGCGGCCAGGCCGAAGGTCTCATGCGGACCGGGCGCCAATGCGATATCGGCGGACGCCAAGAGCGTGGCAACGGCATCCCGAGATTCGACGAAACCGGTGAAATCCACCGGCAACCGCGCCGCCTGCCGTTGCAGCCGGGTCCGCATGGGCCCGTCGCCAGCGATCACCAGGCGGGCGTCGATGCCTGAATCACGAAGGGCAGCAAGGGCGTCGATGCTTCGATCGGCACGTTTTTCCACCGAAAGCCGACCGCAGTGCACCAGAAGCAATTGACGCGGATCGGCCCAGCGGTTGCGGGTGAACGTGCAGAACCGATCGGGATGGAACATGTCGAGATCCACCCCCAGTGGCACTGTCATCACGTTCTGGGCACCGATACGATCGAACTCTTCGCGGGCAAAGCTGGTGGTACACAGCACCGTGTAGTACCTGGCCGCGGTCCGACGGTTGGCCATATCGGCGATCCGGCGCGCCAGCCGTTTCGGCAGCAGCTGTCCGGTCAACCGGTCGAGGCGCTCGTGGGAGATCATCACCGTGGTAATCCCCTGCCGGGCGCCCCATCGGCCCAGCGATCGCAGGGTGAACCGGTCGGACACCTCGATCGCGTCGGGTGCCAGCTGCTCCAGCAGCGTGGTCACCGGGGCGGGCACGACCGCGCGGTATCCTCCGGTGAATGGAATCTGTTTGGCAGGCAACGTTATTCGGGTGACACCACTGGGAAGCAGGGTGTGGGCGGCAGTGGATCCGGGCACGATGAGGAACACTTCGTGCCCGGCCGCGCAGTATTCGGCACCCAGGCGGTCGACGGCGGTGCGCAGGCCACCGGATCGGGGGCCGTAGAAGTTCGCGACTTGCGCGACCCTCATCATGGCCGTATCTGAACCCGCGGCGGTGTGCGCATGGCTACGCCCGCCCTTCGGCGTCCTGAACATGCGGTGAACAGCCACAAGTGCACTACCGTTGATCACGTGCAGATTTCGGATGTGTTGCAGGTTGTGGCGCGGCGCACCGCTCACTATCCTGCTGGACGGCATCGAGCGACCCGGCCACGCCGTCGCCACCAGGGATGCCCGCGGCCGGGTCATGGTCGCCGTGCGGCTCGACAACTAGAGGTTGCGAGAGAACCAGTCCTGCAATCGATTCCACGCATCTGCGGCTGCGACCGCGTTGTAGCGCGGTCCGCTGTCGTTGAAGAACGCATGGTCGGCGTCCGGCTCCACCACCAGGACATTGACCACACCGGCCTGATCCAACGCCGCCTTGGCGGCCGGTTCGGACGACGTGACGCGCTGGTCGAGCGCGCCATACAGGCCCAGCACGGCAACGTTCTTCGACCTGCCGAAATTTGGATTGTCCGGCAACGGACCGTAAAACGGCACCGCCGCCGCCAGCCGGGGCTCCCCCGCGGCCAGCAGTCGCCACACCAGGCCGCCACCGAAGCAGAAGCCGACGACGGCCAGATTCTGGCCCGGTGAACGGCGCGCCAGCTCGTCAAGCCCGGATCTGAGATCGGCGATAAACCGGTCCGGTGCGATATTGCCCAGTGCGGCGGTCGCCGCGGCCGGGTCGGTGAATGTAGCTGTGCCACCTTCCTCGGAGAGCAGATCGATGGCCAGCGCGTTGTACCCGATGCCGGCGAGTCGGCCGGCGACCGTTCCCACCCAGTCGGTGAGGCCCTTGTTCTCGTGGATCACCAGGACCGCGCCGCGCGGTGTGGCGGCCTGCGCCCAGGCACCCCGGAGTTGCCCCTTCGGCCCCACCCAGGTGATGGGTGTGGTGGGCAGCGCACCGGCCATCCCGGGTGGTGGCGCAGCCGATGTCGGCGCGGTGGTGGACGGGGACAGTGAGGACGAAGACGCCGGAGCGGGCTTGTCCGTGGCGCACGCAGCGATCAACGAACTCGCCGCCGCGGCGCCCATACCCAGCAGTGCCAGGCGCCGCATAGCTTCTCGGCGGCTCAGCAGACCGTCGACGTGATCGGTGGCGATCTCTTCGGCGATGTAGCGCTGTAGTTGAGTCACCCACGCGAGTATGCGCCTTTTAGGTAAGCGTCAGGTGAAAGCAGGATCTTCGAGGAGGTGGCCATGACACATCGCGCCGTCCACCTGCTCGCCACGGAGCAAAGGGAACTGGCCCGGCTGTTCGGCGGTGAGACCGGCGACCAGGTCAAGACGTTCAGCCACTGCCGTTGGGAGGACGACCCCGAGGGAACCGGCGTGGCAATCCAAGTCGATCATCTAGACGCCGCGCAGGTGCGCGGGCTCGCCGACCGAAGCCGGGCCGACTATGGCCGAATTGATGTGCTGGTCAACGACATCTGGGGTGCCGAGATCCTCAAGGGGCCGCCACCGGAATGGAATCGCCCCATCTGGGAACACGACATCGACAGCGGGTCGATATGACGGACGGCACCGCCGAGTGCAACGCACACGCCTCCCGGCTGTCGGCGTTCTACGACGCGGTGAAATCCGCGGTCAACCGGTTGGCGTGTGCGCTCGGGCACGAGCTGACGCCCTATGTTCACCGATCTCGACGGTCGACAGCCCGACGCCTGTTCACCCCTGTGAGTAAACACATCTGAGAAAGTGTCCACTAAATCGTTGACACCCGTCCGGGCGGACGGTTCTATTGACGTTCGTGACCTACGACACGATCATCCGCAACGGCCGGTGGTTCGACGGCACGGGAGCCCCGTCCGGAATCCGTGACATCGGCATCAAGGACGGCCGGGTCGCCGTAGTCAGCCTGCGCCCGCTCGACGTGACCGGCTGCGACGATGTCGTCGATGCAGGGGGCAAATGGGTGATGCCGGGCATGGTCGACATCCACACCCACTACGACGTCGAGGTGCTGGGCGGCCCCGGCCTGCCGGAGTCGGTGCGCCACGGCGTCACCACAATTCTGCTGGGCTCCTGTTCACTGTCGACCATCCACGTCGACGGCAGCGATGCCGGCGATCTGTTCGGCCGGGTGGAGGCGATCCCACGCGAGCACGTCATCGCCGCGGTCGACGGGGCCAAGACCTGGAATACCGCCGATCAATACATACAGGCCCTGGAGTCCCGGCCGCTGGGCCCGAACATCGCGGCGTTCATCGGTCACTCCGATATGCGCACTGCCGTCATGGGATTGGATCGCGCCACCCGGGACGACGTGCGGCCCAGCGCAACGCAGCAGGCCGAGATGGAGCGCATGCTCGCCGAAGCCCTGGATGCCGGATTCGTCGGGATGTCCTCGATGCAGTTGCTTTTCGACAAGATCGACGGCGACACCTGCCGCTCCCGCACACTGCCGTCCACGTACGCCAAGCCGCGTGAGCTGCGCCGCCTCAAGTCACTGCTGCGCAAGCGTGGCCGCGTGCTGCAGTCCGGCCCGGACATCCAGAACCCAGTGAACCTCTTATCGCAAGTGGTGCAATCACTTCCGGTACTGCGCGACAAGCTCAAGACCAGCCTGCTGTCGGCGGCCGATGTCAAATCCAATCCGTTCGCCATCCTGTTGCTGGGCCCGCTGGCCAAGGCGGCCAACACGTTCGGCGGTGATTTCCGCTGGCAGCACCTGCCGGTTCCGTTCGAGGTCTACGCCGACGGCATCGATCTGGTGGTGTTCGAGGAGTTCGGCTCCGGAGCGGCCGCGCTGCATCTACGTGACGAGGTCGAGCGCAACACGCTGCTCAAGGACGAGAACTACCGGCGCCAGTTCCGCAAGGACTACGACACCAAATACGGGGTTCGGGTCTGGCATCGCGACTTCTTCGACGCCGATATCGTCGGCTGCCCCGACGAATCCGTCGTGGGTAAGTCGTTCGGACAGGTCGGCAAGGACCGCGGGCTGCACCCGGTCGACGCGTTCCTGGACCTCGTGCTCGAGCATGGCACCGCCCTGCGCTGGCGTACGACCATTTCCAATCACCGCCCCGAGGTGCTCAAGAAGCTGGCCAAGGATCCCGGCATTCAGATGGGCTTCTCCGATGCCGGTGCGCACCTGCGCAATATGGCGTTCTACAACTCCGGGCTTCGGCTGTTGCGTCATGTGCGTGACGCCCAGCGCAGCGGACGGTCGTTCATGTCCGTCGAGCAGGCGGTGCACCGGATGACCGGCGAGCTGGCCGATTGGTATCAGATCGACGCCGGCCACCTGCGCGTCGGCGATCGCGCTGATCTCGTCGTGGTCGACCCTGCTCACCTCGACAGTCGTCTCGATGACTACGCCGAGGAGCCCGTCGAGCAATACGGGGGCCTGTCCCGGATGGTCAACCGCAACAACGAAGCCGTCGAGCTGGTGTTGATCGGCGGGCGCGCGGTGGTCCGTGACGGGGAGCCCACGCCCGTGCTCGGTGTGCAGCGCACCGGGAGCTTCTTGCGGGTGGGCCGGACAACGCCGGCACCGGGAACCACCCCCGGACCTACCAAGGAATCGGAGCTGGCACATGTCAATTGACACTTCGGCGGTCCCCACCGACATCGCACAGACGGTGCTCGGCATGTGGAAGGCGTTGTCCAACCGAGACTGGGAGACGGTCAAGACGTTCCTGTCCGACGACTGCATCTACGTCGACATGCCGGTCGGACCGATCGCGGCCGCGCGCGGTCCCGAGGACATCGTCAAGCGGCTGAAAATCGGGCTCGAGCCGTTGGCGGGCTATGAAAACCACGACGGCGTGTTGGTCAGCAACGGCGTGGACACCATGTACGAGCATTCCGAGACGTGGACGTTCACGACCGGCGAGCAAGGTGTGCTGCGCTTTGTCACCGTGCACAAGGTCGAGAACGGCAAGATCACGCTGTGGAAGGACTACTGGGATATGAACGGGCTGACGAGTTTCGCTCCGCCCACCTGGCTGGAAGATCTTGCCCAGGCGGACATGTCGTGGATGTTCGACGCCACCGGGCTGATCTGAGATCCCTCGTCGACCTCGCCTTGGCCACGATACGCGCGCCCGGTCCTGGCAGACTTCGGCCATGCGGACCGCCTCACTCGCGAGCACAGCACAGCGGGTACCGCGGCCCGGCCAGGAGCCAGCCGGTTGCGAACCACTGGCAGAGGACCATCCGCGAAACCTGCCAGTTTCTCATGGGGGAAAAAATTTCGCCAACGACGGATGCCGGTCCGATCAGCAGGAGGCAGAGATGCGCACGATCGTCATTGCGGCGGTTATCGCGGGCGGACTGTTCACAACGACGATCTCGCTGGCCGCTCCGTCGTCAGCCACGTCGTGCCACTCAACGAGCTGCGTACCGAACGTGGCCCGCAACGTCGTCAGCGGAACGCCATGCACGCCGAGCCCCTCATTCGTGTTCGGTATGGACGCCAACAACGGAACTCTGATCTGCGCGGCTAGTGGCGTATGGATGCCGACCGGCCCGCTCGTCGGCGAGGCTCAGAACGCGCTGTCCTGCTCGACGCCGGGTACCACCGCCCAGGAGCGGATGGCCGGCGACGAGTGGCAGGTCAACGTGCCCGGCGTGCCGCTGCTGTGCACGGGTCCGGCCGATATCGCCAGATGGACCCACTTCCCGCCCACCTGATCAACCTACAACCGGTATCGGGCGTTCTCCCGCCCGATCAAGTCGACCACGCCGAAATGCGTCGGCGTCGTCACCCGCGGCCGGTAGGAACACCCGCGCCAGCTGATCTTCAGTCATCTCGTGGCGTCGGTCCCAATAGCTATGCGGGTCAACATGTTCGGGCAGGCCCAACAGCGGTGCACAGTGCGCTCGCACCGCGAAGCAGAGCTGGCTGTCGAAACCCGACGCGACGTCGGCCAACGGCTCGATATTGGCCTCGTTGAGGCCGTTCTCGAAGCGCCGGCGATCACCGGGCGTCAGCCAGTAGCCATGTAGGTGGTTGTCCACCAGGGGCACATTGGCGATGTGGTCATGGCAGCTTACTGTGCCGACCACACCCCGTTGTTGCGCGGAATAACCGCTAGGCGCGGCTGGGCAGGGTCAGCTTGCAGCTCTGCCCGATGTCCAGAGTGGACAGCATGCGGCCCATGCCGATCCACATCGCGCACGACAACGTCAGGTCGGCGAGCAGCTCATCGGAGAACTGGGCGTGGGCGCGATCCCAGAAGTCCTCGTCGTACTTGAGGTTCACGTGGTCGGTGCCGAACCGGTGCGCGAACTCCGCAGCGACGCGCTCCTGGTCGCTGTAACCCGGCCAGGTCTGCCATTCCAGGGCGTGGTCGTAGAGCTCCTCATCGACTCCGGCGGCGGGTCCGTCGGCGTCGCGGGTGTTCTGGCACAAGACGCATTCGTTGTCGTGGGCGATCACAGCGCGGGCGAGCTCGCGCACCCGCATCGGCAGGCGGTTCTTCTCGCTGTAGACCGCACCGCTGAAGCCCGCCATCGCCGTTCCGATGTCCGGGGACTTGACGATCCAACCGGCGACGTCATCTTCGGCGAAATTTCCGATTCGGCTCATCGCGCGACCGTACGCCACGAGAGGCGAATCTGGAACGCGTTCTAGTTTTTCCGACGAGGTTTTATGTCAGCTCGGCGGGCGCGACACGCACTGCGCGGAGTAGAGCTCGACGCCGAGTTTGTCCATCAGCTCGAGCTGCGTCTCGAGGTAGTCGATATGGTGCTCCTCATCGGCAACGATCTCCTCGAAGAGGTTGGCCGTGGTGGAGTCCAGCTTCTCGCGACACACGACGATGGCGGGTTTGAGCCGGGCGACCACCTCGTACTCGATCGCCAGATCGCTTTCGAACTGCTCGCGCAGGCTCTGGCCAATTCGAAGTGAGCCCAGCCGCTGGTAGTTGGGCAGACCGTCGAGGAGCAGGATGCGGTCGGTGATCGCCTCGGCGTGCCGCATCTCGTCGAACGATTCGTCCCTGGTGTGTTTGGCCAGCTCCGTGAAGCCCCAATTGTCCTGCATCTTCGAATGCAGGAAGTACTGATTGATCGCGGTCAGTTCGCTGGTGAGCTGCTCGTTGAGCAGGCGCAGAACTTCCGGGTCACCTTGCATGACGACTCCCCTTGGGTGGCTGTGGAAATAACCCTAATGCAGGGCCGATACCGGATTTGCGAACTTTGATCGGTCGGGGTGTTGTAGGCGGGCCTAACTAAGGTTAGTCTGCACTAACAGTGTCGAGTCGAGGTGGCCTGCGATGAGAGGGATGCCCTGATGTACGTGTGTCTCTGCGCCGGTGCGACCAGCGCGACCGTCAAAGAGGTCGTCGCCGGTGGCGCATGTACGTCCAAGCAGGTTGCTGCGGCCTGCGGCGCAGGCGGCGATTGCGGCCGCTGCCGCCGCACCGTGCGGGCCATCATCGAGCAGCACTTCGCCGCGACGGCCACAGAGGTGCCCTGCCGCCAGTGCACCGGCAGAGTGTTCTGCCAGCTGCATGCCGGCGGCTCCCGGCGCTCCTCGGCACGGGCCAGCTGAGCTACGCCTTGCCGCGGTGAAAATCCGCCAGCGCCTCAGCGTTGGCAGCCGCGCCCATCAACTTCTCGAAGAAGGCGTTCTCCCGCGCGGTCGCATCGGCGATCCCCGGGCGCAGTGGTTCGACCATCGTTTGCTTGACCGCGATCAGGCTTGAAATAGGCCGGGAGGCAAGCACTTCGGCGTGCTTGCGAGCATCGGTGATCAATTCATCGGGTTCGCTCACCCGCCAGACCAAGCCCATCCGCAGCGCTTCGGCGGCGTCTACCCATTCCGAGGACATCAATAACCACGCGGCGTTCTGCCGACCGATCAACTGCGGCAACAGGTATGACGAGGCCGCCTCGGGGGCGACGCCCAGACTGGTGAAGGGGCACTTCAGCCGGGCCGTCGAGGACATGAACGCCAAATCCGCGTAGCCGAGGATGGTGGCGCCGATGCCAAGGCCTACGCCGTTGATCGCGCAGATCAATGGCTTGGGAAACTGGCTCAGCGCGGTGATTAGGCCGGGAAACCCATGTGCGCCTTGGACGAAGTCGGGATCGGTGATGCGCGCCTGCATATCGCCGAGATCCTGGCCGGCGCTGAATGCGCGACCGGCGCCGGTGATGAGGACGACGGCCACCTCGGGATCGTCAGCCGCGGCCAGCAGCGCTTCGGCGGTAGCGTCGTAGAGCGCCTCGTTGAATGCATTGAGGGCCTCGGGCCGATTGAGGGTGATCGTGCGGACCCGGTTCTCGTCTTCGATGAGCAGCGTCACGCGCGGAAGCCTAACGGTGCGCCAATGAATCGCGGCTGCCAAAGCCCGGCAGATGAGACTAGAGAACCGGGCTCCTTCGTCGAGTCAGCCGTTTGAGTACACCCGCGTCGGCGCGACCAGGATGGCGACGCGGCCTTGCTCCGCCATGATCTGGTCGTATACGGCCCAGTTGTCATGGGTGCCAACGCAAGCGGTGAACACCTTGGGCAGCAGCCGCCGCAGCTGGTCCGGGCCGCCCAGCCAGCCCGGCGTTGATCAGCGAGGCCTGAATGGTGTTGTCGGCGCGCAGCGTGGAGACCACCGCGAGACCACGGTCGGCCTCGGCCCGGGCGACGGCCTCGTCCAGCGTGGTCATGACTGGAACGGGCTCCGGTAGAGGTAACGACTGGTCGGCACCGCGTCGATGTTCACGTTGGCCCCGAATGCCGCTGTGCTGGCGACCATCTGCTCCATTCGGCTTTGCAGGTCCGCATCGTCGGCGGCACCGAAGAATGCGTGCAGACTGCTGACGGACTCGATGGGGAAATGCTCCTCAACGATCGCGTTGATCACCGGAGCATCCTCGGTGAGCGGGCGCACCACGTAGTTCTGCACGTAGGTGAACGTCGACTGGGTGGCGATCGCCACCGGCGTGTGGTTGCCGTGCCAGCGGGACAGCCACGTCGGCTCGTCCATATCGACCGGCCGGCGCAGCAGCGCCATATTGGCCAGCCCCGGCGTCCGCTCGCCGGGTGCCGTCACCGGCGGGGGCAGCGGAGCCGACTCGGTCACCAGGTAGGCGGCGATGTACTCGGCCTGGTGGCCGAGCAGTTCGAGGGCCATGAGGACCTGATCGCCGTAATACTGCTGGGTCCACAGGCTGACCAACGCCTGAACCGGCGGATCCAGCACCGTCAATGTCATCATCGAATCGCGGACATCGGCGTCACGGACGTTGATCGTCAGCCCGGGCAAGCCAAGCGCCAGCAGCTCCTGGGCCACCGGACCGCGCAGGTTCTCGGCCCACTCGTCGTCGGCCGCGCCGGTGCGCAGCGTGACAATAAGCTTCTCCATGACTGGCAACCTACCCGCCGACCCGGCGTAGGCTGGCCCACCTCAGGGGATCGAGAATTGGTCTCCTCGGTGGTCACCCGCCCATCAAGGAGCTGCGGCCGCCGAAAGGTGCGCCGAACGTCCTCATCGTCCTGCTCGACGATGTGGAGGCCTCCAACCCATTACGCCGTCGGCTCGACGCACGCCCTGTGTGCGCCCTGTCAGTGGACCAAGCAGGTGGCCTCATATTGGGGTGGCACCCACAACGGCACGATCGCGCACTGGCCCAACGGTTTCAGTCGCGCAGCCAGCGCGGAGTGATGAAGACGCCCTCGGCCTCCACGGTGATGCCCTCGGCGTCGGAGATATAGCCGGCAACAAAGGTTTTCACGCCCTCGACGCGGGTGATCTGGGCTTCGGCATGAAGCGGCCCGAGCGGGCAGGCCCGCAGGTACCGGACGGTGATGCTGCCGGTGAAGCGGGGCTTGTTGTCGGGACTGGCCGCCTCTCCGAGCACATGATCGAGCACCAGCGCCGACACCCCTCCGTGCACATGCCCGGGCGGACCCTCGTAGGGTGCGCCGAGATGAAAGTCGGTCCAGCGCCGGCCGTCCTCGTCGCGGTGGATCACCAACGGCGGTGCGCTCGGGTTGCGCAGGCCTATGACGGCGTTACCCCAACTGATGCTCCGCCCTGAAGGCGTGCGCTTGACTCCGAAGGCGCCGTCGATCTGCTTGCTGCGCAGCCGGGCCGTCGCCGCGTCGATATCGGCCTTCACCGCGGCGACGGTCTCGGCGTCCACCTCGGTGCGGATCGTCGCGTCGACCAGCTCACGCACTGAGATGGCGAGCGGTTCATAGATCGCCTGCTGCCGCTCGATGTCCTCGACGGACAGGTCCTCGGTGGTGAATTCCAGCACCCCAGCACTAGAGCACGGGGCCGACGCCGTGTCGAACCAGGGTCTCGTCGCTGGGCTAACACGATTGACGGATAACCGCCCCCCAGTTGGAATGCGAGCGTCGTCGCAGGCCACTGGCGGGATCAGTCCGCGACGAACGGGACCGTAACGCCGTCGGCGAGCACGATGTAGATCCGCCGCCACGGCTCGTCGTCGACCAGACGCCACTGGTGGCCGGAGCCGACCGTGTCCTCGGCCAGCAGCACATCGCCGGGTGCCAGGGTGAACTCCTGCCCGTCCCTCGTGGTGAAGACCAATGTGCCGGCGAGTGTCACCACGAGCTGGCGCACCGGTGCGGTATGCCAGGCCAGCGTGCCACCGGTGGCGGTCTCCTCCGCCGTCACGTGACTGGTCGAGATCGCCGCCGAGACCAGGTCGTCGTTGCGGCCCGGCGTCAGGTCCAGGCTACCGATCTGAATGTGAGATTGCTGATCGGCTCCGGTGAACAAGCGCACGCAGCGAATCACGGTGTGCCCCCTTTCGTTCTGTTCGGTTGCAACGGTATCCGGGCCCGGTGAGCTCACCTAGGGTGAGCGGCATGGCGGTTCCGCGCGGCGACACTGAGCCGTATTACGACCTCGGGGACTATCACCGACCCGTCGAGACCCCCTCGCCGCAGGCACAGCTGTGGGTCGACCGAGGACTGGTGTGGGCCTACGCCTTCAACCATGAGGAGGCGATCACCTGCTTCGAGCGGGCGCTGGCACTGGACGCTGACCTGGCGATAGCGCGCTGGGGTATCGCGTATGCGATCGGGCCCAACTACAACAAGGCCTGGGACGCGTTCGATCCCGTAGACCTGGCAGCGTCGCTGGCCCGAGCCCGGATGGAACTCGAGCTGGCCGCCACGAGCCGCGCCAGCGCCGTCGAGCTCGCCCTGATCGCGGCGCTGGCCACCCGATTCCCCACCGACGACCCCGATGACACCGAGGCGCTGGCGGCCGGCCACGCTGCCTACGCCGACGCGATGGCCGAGCTGGCTGCGGCCTATCCCGACGATGTCGACGTGCTGGCCCTGGCCGCCGACGCACTGGTCAACCTGACCGCATGGGCGTTGTGGGACACCACAACCGGCGAGCCCGCCCCCGGATCGCGGGTGCTGGAGGCGATATCGCTCCTGAACCGCGCCCTGTCTACCGAAGCCGGCCGCGTCCACCCCTTCGTCCTGCACCTGCACATCCACGCGCTCGAGATGTCGGCTCACCCCGAGGACGCGCTACCCGCCGCCGATCTGCTGCGCGGCCTGGTGCCCGACGCGGGCCACCTGCAGCACATGCCGTCCCACATCGACGTGCTGTGCGGAAACTACCGCGATTCCGTGCTGGCCAATCAGACCGCGGTGGCCGCCGACCGGCGGTTCGTCGAACACGCGGGGCCGCTGAACTTCTACTCGCTCTACCGGGCGCATGATCTGCACTTCATCGTCTACTCGGCGATGTTCGCCGGACAGTCCCAGATCGCACTGCAGGCCGCCGATGAATTGTCCGGGCAGCTGACACCTGACCTGCTGTCCATCGAATCCCCGCCAATGGCCGATTGGCTGGAAGCCTTCGTCCCGCTGCGAGTACACGTGCTGATCCGATTCGGCCGCTGGGATGAGTTGATCGCCGAGCCACTCCCCCAGGATGTGGCGTTATTTTGCAGCACAACGGCGACTATCCACTACGGACGTGGCGTCGCCTATGCTGCCACGGGCCAGCTGGCGCAGGCTGCCGCCGAACGCGAGGCGTTCGCGGCCGCCTACGATTCGGTCCCGGACTCGCGGTATCTGTTCAACAACACCAGTCGCGACATCTTGGCCGTCGCGGGGGCCATGCTCGACGGCGAGATCTCCTACCGTAATGGCGATTTCGACGTGGCCTTCGAACACCTGAGGAGCGCCATCGCCCTCGACGACGCGTTGCCGTATGACGAACCGTGGGGCTGGATGCAGCCGACCCGGCATGCCTACGGTGCACTACTGCTGGAGCAGGGGCGGGTCGAAGAGGCGGCCGCGGTGTACGCCGCCGACCTCGGTCTGGACCCGACACTGAATCGGCCGTGTCAGCATCCGGGCAATGTGTGGAGCCTGCACGGCTATCACGAATGCCTGCAACGCCTGGGCCGGGCCGGCGAAGCGGTGATCATCGGCCGCCAGCTCGAACTGGCCACAGCCCGCGCCGATGTCCCGATCCTGGCGTCGTGCGCGTGTCGACTGGACGTGTTCGACACCCCGGCCGACTCAGCCACGGATTGCTGCCACTGACGCCGTAATCTCGACACGTGCATGACGGCTTAGAACAACCTGCGCCGGTCACCGCCCAGCGCGGCAGGACGCGGCCGATCATGCATTTCATCCGCTCGGCGCCAGTGACGTTCACCTGGCTCGCGGTGCTGTTCCTCACCACGGTCGCCCAGCATCTGCTGCCCCGGTGGCATCTCATCGTGCTGCTGCGCCAGGATTCGACCAACCTGCATCACCTGGCTTCCGACCCGATCCGGGTGCTGATCACCAGCCTGCTCTGGCTCGATGGCGCCTCGTGGTGGCCCTATCTGGTGATGTTCTGTCTGTTCCTGGCCCCGGCCGAGCGCTGGCTCGGACACCTACGTTTCGTGATCGCAGGGCTGATCGCGCATATCGTCGCCACCTATCTCAGCGAGGGTTTTCTGTACTGGCAGATCCAAGAGGCCGCCGTCTCGCCGCGCTTCCTCAATGCCCGCGATATCGGGGTGAGCTATTTCGTCGTCGGCATCGTCGGGCTGCTGACGTATCACATCGCGCGCCCATGGCGCTGGTTGTACCTGATCGCCGCTTGCTGCTGGTTCGTCGGGGCGGTACTGATCAACCCCACCTTCACCCCGATCGGACACCTGACCGCCCTGATCGTCGGGCTGGCATGTTATCCACTGACCCGCGGGCGGCCTGGCCCACCGGTGGATCCCTCCTGGCTGGCGCGCACACGGCACCCGCGGCCACCAGCTGCGTAAAGTGAGACAGCGTGGCGCTCGACGAGGAGGACATCCGGCTGCTCGGCCGCTGTGTGGAACTCGCCCGCACCGCGCTGGTGGCCGGCGACGAGCCCTTCGGTTCGATCCTGGTCGACGCCGACGGCCGAGTCCTGTTCGAGGACCACAATCACGTCGGTGCCGGTGACGCCACCGCGCATCCCGAGCTGGCGATCGCACAATGGTCGGTGACCAACCTGTCGCCCGATCAGCGTGCCCGAGCCACCGTCTACACCTCCGGTGAGCACTGCCCGATGTGCGCGGCGGCCCACGCCTGGGTTGGCTTGGGCCGCATCGTCTTTGCGACCTCGGGTGCGCAGTTGGCGCAGTGGCTGGCCGACTGGCAGGCGCCGCTGCCGCCGGTGGCGGCGCTGCCGATCACGACGATCGCCCCACAGCTGACGGTCGACGGTCCAGCGCCGGAGTACCGCGACGAAATGATGGCCCTTTACGCCGCGAAGTTCGCGTGATGAAGGACTGGGTGCGCCATGCGATCTGGTGGCACATCTACCCGCTGGGCTTCGTGGGCGCCTTCCCCAACGCCGAACCGCCCGGACCCGACGAACACCGGCTGCGCCGCATCGTCGACTGGCTCGACTACGCCGTCGAACTCGGTGCCTCGGGGATCGCGCTGGGCCCGGTGTTCGCCTCCCACACCCACGGCTACGACACCACCGACCACCTCCGCATCGACCCCCGCCTCGGCGACGATGCCGACTTCGACCGCCTCATCGACGAAGCGCACCGGCGCGGACTGCGGGTCCTGCTCGACGGTGTGTTCAACCATGTCGGAACCGATTTCGCGCCGTATCGCCGGGCGGTCGATGAGGGCGACGCGGAATCGATCGGGTGGTTCCGCGGCCGCCCGGGCCGCTTCCACACCTTCGAGGGCCACGGTGAGCTGGTCACCCTTAACCACGGCAACCCGGTCGTCGCCGACTACATCGTCGACGTGATGAAACATTGGCTCACTCGCGGCGCCGACGGCTGGCGTCTAGATGCCGCCTATGCGGTGCCGGAGTCCTTCTGGGCGCAGGTGCTGCCCCGGGTTCGCGACACGCATCCCGACGCGTGGTTCGTCGCCGAGGTGATCCACGGCGACTACACGGCGTTCGTCGACGGCTCCGGAGTCGACTCGGTGACCCAGTACGAGCTGTGGAAGGCGATCTGGAGCAGCCTCAACGACGGCAACTTCCACGAGCTGGACTGGGCGCTACAGCGCCACAACGAATTTCTGGCCACCTTCGCTCCCCTGACGTTCGTCGGCAATCACGATGTCACCCGGATCGCCAGCCAGTTGGAACGGGCCGAGCATGTGACCCACGCGCTGGTGCTGCTCTTCACCACCGGCGGCGTTCCCAGCATCTACGCCGGTGACGAGCTCGGATCCCACGGCGTCAAGGAGGAGCGGGCCGGCGGCGATGATGCGGTGCGCCCCGAGTTCGGCCTCCTGCCGCCGCAACCGGACGCGGCCGGACGCGAGATTTTGAACCTGCACCAGTATCTGATCGGGTTGCGCCGTCGAAATCCGTGGCTATTTGACGCGAAAACCACTGCGCTGCAATTAGATAACCGGACCTACGCGTACGAGACCCGCAGCGGTGATGACGCGTTGATTGTCGCGCTCAATATTGATGACGCCCCGATGCACCTGCCAGTGGCCTCGCTGATCGGCGGGCCGGCCCAGCTGGTGGGCGGCACGGGGGCACCGCCGGAGGACACCGTCAGGGAGGTCGTGGTCCCGCCGCAGGGTTGGCTGGTGCTACGCCCCAGCTAGAGCAGTTCGAGGGTGCGGGGGTCTTGATGGCCGCTGTAGAACGGGTCCAATACCGCGAGGAAATCGGCGTTGTCGGTGGCGGCTCGAGCGAACAGTGTCATCGACGAGCGCACCTTCAGGCTCTCCGGCCAGGGGAAGATCTCCTTGATCGAGGCGCCCTCAATGGCGGTCCTTGATCGAGGCGCCCTCAATGGCGGCCAGCAGCGGGGTGCACTCATGCTGCCGCGCCGCCAAGCATCGACGAAGCGCTGCAGGTCGAATGGGTCCTCCATGCCGCCACCGTATCGTTGCCGGGGCGTGACCATGCTGTTATCGGCGACTAATTCAAAGTCGTTGGGCCGGGGCAGATCCCGAGTCCGGCACGTCTCCTGATCGTTAGCGAACCGCGACTTGGCGCACCGCCGCGCGTACCGAGTCGGCGCGGGCGCGCGTGATTAGCTACCGGCACACAGCAATCCTCCGGTTGTGAAACGCGTACGAAAGGTGATGGTTTCCGTCATGAAGATCGTCGAAATGATGCGAGGCACATGGTTGCGCCGCCTGGCCGCAGCCTTCGTGGCCGCACTCGCTCTGCCCGGCCTAATCGGCGTTGTCGGCGGGTCGGCGACCTCGGCCGCCTTCTCCAAGCCGGGACTGCCCGTTCTCTACCTTGATGTCCCCTCGGCCGCGATGGGCCGCAACATCCGAATCCAGTTCCAGGGCGGTGGCCCGCACGCGGTCTACCTGCTTGACGGCCTGCGCGCCCAGGACGATTACAACGGCTGGGATATCAACACCCCGGCGTTCGAATGGCTGTACGGCTCGGGTCTGTCCACCGTCATGCCCGTCGGCGGCCAGTCCAGCTTCTACACCGACTGGTATCAGCCGTCGCAGGGCAACGGGCAGAACTACACCTACAAGTGGGAAACGTTCATGACCCAGGAGCTGCCGGCCTACCTGGCCGCCAACTACGGTGTCGACCCCAACGGCAACGCCGTCGTCGGTCTGTCGATGGCCGGTAGCGCATCGCTGACCTACTCGATCTACTATCCGCAGAAGTACACCTACGCCGCGTCGCTGTCGGGCTTCCTGAACCCGTCCGAGGGTTGGTGGCCAATGCTGATCGGTCTGGCGATGAACGACGCGGGCGGTTTCAACGCCCAAAGCATGTGGGGTCCGTCGTCTGACCCGGCATGGCGGCGCAACGACCCGATGGTCAACATCAACCAGTTGGTCGCCAACAACACCCGGATCTGGATCTACTGCGGCACCGGTACGCCGTCGGATCTGGACACCTCCGGTGGCGGCGGCAACCTGATGGCGGCCCAGTTCCTCGAAGGCTTCACGTTGCGGACCAACAAGACCTTCATGGACAACTACCTTGCGGCTGGTGGACGCAACGGCGTGTTCAACTTCCCCGCGAACGGCACGCACAGCTGGGGCTACTGGGGACAGCAGCTGCAGCAGATGATCCCGGATATGCAGCGGGTTCTGGGGGCCACCCCGTCCGCTGGCTGATCCGGCCACACCACACACCAGCGAGCCTGTCGCCAACCCCCCGGCGGCAGGCTCGCTGCTTTGTGTCGCGACCACCAGCACCGGGGAACAAAGCGACTACCACCAGGGTTGAGTGCATCAGACTGAACTTTGGAGGACTGATGGCTGAAGCCAAATCTGTGCCGGTGCTGTTTGTCAGCGACCCGATCGTGCTGCCAGGAATGGTCGTGCCGATCTCGCTTGACGACACCGCTCGGGCCGCGGTCGACGCGGCCCAAGCGACCGACGCCGGCCAGCTGTTGATCGCACCCCGCCTGGACGATCGCTACCCAACCTACGGAGTGCTCGCGTCGATTGTGCAGGTCGGCCGCATCCCCGGCGGCGCCGCCGCAGCCATCGTCCGCGGTGAAAGCCGCGCCCATATCGGGTCGGGCACCACCGGCCCCGGCACCGCGCTGTGGGTCGAGGTGGAGAAGGTCGCTGCAACCGAACCGACCGAGGACACCAAGACGCTAGCGGCGGAGTACAAGAAACTGCTGCTGGCAATGCTGCAGCGCCGTGAGGCGTGGCAGATCGTCGATGTGGTCAACAAGATCGCCGATCCCACGGCATTGGCCGATACCGCCGGCTACGCGTCATACCTGACCGACATCCAGAAGCGTCAGCTGCTGGAAACCGAGGACGTGGCCGAGCGGCTGCGCGTGCTCATCGGCTGGACCAGCGATCTGCTGGCCGAGGTGGAGGTCAACGACAAGATCGCCGAGGACGTCCGCGACGGTATGGAGAGGACGCAGAAGGAATTCCTGCTGCGCCAGCAGCTCAACGCGATCCGCAAGGAATTGGGCGAGGGCGAACCGGACGGTTCTGATGATTATCGGGCCCGCGTCGAGGCCGCCGACCTGCCAGAGAAGGTCCGCGAGGCGGCGCTGCGCGAAGTCGGAAAGCTGGAACGCTCCAGCGAGCAGAGCCCCGAAGGTGGCTGGATCCGTACCTGGCTGGACACCGTCTTGGACCTGCCATGGAACACCCGCACCGAGGATTCAACGGATCTGAAGGCGGCCCGCGAGATCCTTGACGCCGACCACCACGGGCTGGACGACGTCAAGGACCGCATCGTGGAGTACCTGGCCGTGCGTTCCCGGCGTGCTCAGCGCGGCCTGCAGGTCGTCGGTGGGCGGGGCTCGGGTGCGGTGATGGTACTGTCCGGGCCTCCTGGGGTCGGTAAGACATCACTGGGCGAGAGCGTGGCTCGTGCGTTGGGCCGCACGTTCGTTCGCGTTGCCCTCGGTGGCGTGCGCGACGAGGCCGAGATCCGCGGACACCGGCGCACTTACGTCGGCTCGCTGCCCGGCCGGATCGTCCGCGCCATCGGCGAGGCCGGCTCGATGAACCCGGTCGTGCTGCTCGACGAGATCGACAAGGTGGGTTCGGACTACCGCGGTGATCCGTCGGCTGCCCTGCTGGAGGTCTTGGACCCGGCGCAGAACCATACCTTCCGCGACCACTACCTGGACCTGGATCTGGACCTATCCGATGTGGTGTTCCTGGCCACGGCCAACGTGATCGAGAACATCCCGTCGGCACTGCTGGACCGCATGGAGCTGATGTCGATCGACGGCTATACCGAGGACGACAAGGTGGCCATCGCCCGCGATTACCTGCTGCCCCGGCAGCGGGAAAGGGCAGCGCTCACCGTTGAAGAAGTGGAGGTGACGGATTCTGCACTACGCAAGATAGCTGCGGACTACACCCGGGAACCCGGCGTGCGTCAGTTCGAGCGACTGCTGGCCAAGGCCATGCGCAAAGTCACCACCAAGCTGGCCGACGATCCGGCTGCGTTGACGATCGACGAGCCCGACCTGGTCGAGTACCTGGGCCGGCCGCGGTTCATGCCGGAGTCGGCCGAGCGCACGGCGGTGCCGGGCGTGGCGACCGGACTGGCGGTGACGGGGCTGGGCGGCGATGTGCTCTACATAGAGGCAGGGTCCACCGAGGGAGAGCCGAGTCTGCAATTGACCGGTCAGCTGGGCGACGTGATGAAGGAATCGGCGCAGATCGCGCTGTCCTACGTCCGCAGCCACGCGCAGCAGCTGGGCGTGAATCCCGCGGCGCTGAACCGCAAGATCCACGTGCACGTGCCCGCCGGCGCGGTGCCCAAGGACGGTCCATCCGCCGGCGTGACCATGGTGACCGCGCTGGTTTCCATGGCCACTGGACGGCAGGTCCGCTCGGATGTCGGGATGACCGGTGAGGTCACCCTGAACGGCCGGGTGCTGCCGATCGGCGGCGTCAAGCAGAAGCTGCTGGCTGCTCAACGTGCCGGACTGTCAACGGTTTTCATTCCGCAACGCAACGAGGCCGACCTGGACGACGTGCCAGCCGAGGTGCTCGCGGCGCTGAGCGTGAAGCCGATGACCGATGTCGCCGAGATCGTCGCCCTGGCGCTCGCGCCGGCGGCCGAGTCGGCCACCACCGCGGCCTGATCGCGATCAGACGCAGAATTGCCCTGATTCACCTGAATCAGGGCGATTTTGGGTCTGCTCGCCGTACTACCGTCGCACCATGGCCTACGACGAAGATCTGGTGAACCGGCTGCGGGAACTGCTCGCCCCCGAAAAGGGTGTCGAGGAGAAGCGAATGTTCGGCGGCCCGGCCTTCCTGGTCAACGGCAACATGGCAGTCGCGGCCAGCGGGCGCGGAGGTCTGATGGTGCGGGTGCCACCCGAGCAGACGGCTGACTTCGTGGCCCGCGACCATTGCCTGTCGGGTGAATGACCTATCCGGTCCGCATCGCCGTCCAGATCCAGCCAGCTGACACCCCTGACTACGCCACCTGGCCGCAGGCCGTCCTGCATGCCGAGGAGATCGGGGTGGACGTCATCTTCGGCTACCGCAATCCGGACCTGCTCGCGGACATGGCACGGACGTTCGACCATATCGACGGTGGGCGGACCATCCTCGGCGTCGGTGCCGGCTGGTATGAAACGGATTACACCACTTACTGATTCGACTTCGGCACGGTCAAATCTCGGGCTGATCTATTCGATGAGGGACTGCTGCGCATCGAGCACCGGTTCGAGCTTCTGCAGCCGCCGCCGGTGCGCAAGATCCCGATTCTGATCGGGGGTTCCGGCCCCAAGCGCACTCTGCCCGCCGTCGCACGCCATGCCGATATCTGGCACACCTTCCTGCCCATCGACTCCAACCGTGAGGCGAGCAGCCGCGTCGCTGAGCTGGCGGCGGGATTCGGGCGTGCGGACAGTGGCATCGAGCGGTCGACGTTTTGGACAGGTCCACGATCGGCGGACGACTATTTGGCCGCCGGTGCGACGTTGTTCCACAACGAGATCCGCGCGGTTGACGGAAAGTACGACCTCAGCACGGCCGAGAAAATGATCGCCTGGCGCGACACGAAGCGATGATCGCCCGATGCGTCAATTTTGCGATATCCCGGACGCTGAAGTAAATCTCGTTTCAGTTTCGGGTCTCGTCGCATACTGGCTCGGATCGGCAAGCCGGATGCACGAGCCGCCAAGGTCCTCCTCAAACAGTTCGGCGGTATCGGCGATACCGGGGCCGACATTTTCCTGCGCGAAGTACAGGACGTATGGCCTTGGGTAAGGCCATATTTCGACAAACGTTCACTCGAAACCGCCGGCGAGCTCGGACTCCCCCGCGAGCCTGACCGGCTGGCTGCCCTCACCGGACGGTCGATGGCACCGTTGGCTACCGCGCTGGTGCGCGTCTCCCATGACGACGGCCTGCGTGAGCTGGTCGGCACGGCAGGTGCGTAGGAGTCACTGTTCGAGGAGTCGCTCTCGGGCCGTTGCGAATTCGGCGTCGGTGAGATCGCCGCGGTCCCGCATGATCTTCAGCGTGTGCAACCGCTCGGCGATCTCGGGTTCGAGATCGCTGGGCTGCGGGGCGGCCCGCAGGATCGGCTCGTCTTCGATCAGCTCGATGCGGTCAGGCCGGTGCGGGTCGACGCGCACCGCCACCCGGTCCTCGGACTCCGGCACCTCACCGAGGATGAACGTCCCGGTCAGCCGGGCCTCGTAAGATGCTGTGCCGCTGGGGAGTTCGATGCTCAGCCGCAGGACACGACGGCCGGCATCCTTGTTCACCACAACGTTGAATATCGGCCTGATCACCTCGAGCACCACACCGATCCCGCGCACGCCGTCGCGGCGCAGCTGATCCAATTCTGCGACTCGGCCGATCAGCCACACTCCGTAGCCGGCGATCAGGGCAGTCCACAGCGCGAGCCACCACAGGGACAGTGGTGCAGTCCAGTCGGCTGCCCATGGAACCAGCGACGCAATGAACCAGCCCATCAGCACGGGCCGCGGTGATCGGCGCGAAATCATCAGGAACACAACGAACTGCGCAACGTACCCGACCAGCCAGACGCCGAGCACCCGGCCGGTGGATGCCGCGGAACCGACGTGGTCGAGCATGAGACTACCGATCAGGGCCGGCACCACGATCAGGACGCACCACAGCAATGAGAGGGTCGCGATCGTCCGCCACATCACCGGGACACGGTATACCGCTGTCACGCCCCCACGACTTCGCAGTCCAGGGCGAGCACCGCGATCAGCCCGGCCATCCGGGCGACGGGGACGTGAAAATACTGCTACTTGCGCGATCAGGCCAGGCTGGCCCGGCCGTCGGCGTGCACCCGCACCACGGCACCGGCGATGTCCTCGCGCACCGTCACCGCCGCTGCCTCAGGCTCGTCGATAACCGCCAGTGCGCGCGAGTCGTCGCTGGTTCGCACCGTCAGGAAAGCTTTTTCCGGCTGCCCGTCGCGATTGAATGGCGTGGTCCAGGCCTCCACCGTGCCCTCGCCGTCGAATTCGACCAGCGCCCGGCAGGTGGGCTCGCGGTCGACCGCCTCCTGCACGTCCTCCCAGCGGAAGGCGGCCGGCGGTGGAGTCGCGCTGTAGACACCGAAGCTGTGTTTGGTGAGGTAGCCGCCGTTGGCGGTGATTAGCCCTCGGGCGGCCGGGTTGGCCCGGAGCAGGTCGGCCATGGTGGCGATCGAGTGCATGACGTAGTTGTTCCACGGTCCGCCGGCGAACGTCAGCCCACCAGTGACCGTCAACGGCCGCTGCGGATCGTCGGTGGGGACGCCGAGCTCGCGGGCTGCCACCTGCACCGCTGACGGAAAGCAGGAATAGATATCGATGTGGTCGAGGTCATCGACACCGACACCGGCCAGTTCCAAGGCGCGGTGGGCTCCGAGCCGGATCGCCGGGGAGCGGTGCAGTTCGTGGCGTTCTGCCACGGCGTAGGTGTCATGCGAGTCGGCACCCGCATACGGAAAGACCCACGTATCCCGCGGGATCTGCAGATAAGTGGCTTTCTCCGCCGAGCACAGGATGACCACCGCAGCCTGGTTGACCATGTTGTTGGAGTTCATCAGCTTCGGATAGGGCCAGCTGATCATGCGGTTGTCCGCACTGGGCTGCCCGATCTGCTCGGCGCTGCGCGCCTCAGGGCTCCATGCGTGCGGGTTAGCCGCTGCCACCTGGCTGAACCGCGCCCACAGGTCAGCGATCCGGCGCTGGTGATCCTCGACGGTCTCACCGTCGGCGATCCGCAGTGCCTGCTCAAAGAGCGGATAGACGAACGACGGTCGGTCCAGGGCGATGCGGTCTTGGGCCGGGCCCGACATCGGCACGTCCTCGCCGCCCGGGGGCACCGCCACCGTATCGTCCTGGCGGGTCCAGTCCGGTTTGATCCCGTTGGCGCGCAGGCGCATCCGGGTCCGCCAGGTCTCGCCGCCGGCGAGCAACACGACGTCGGCGCGGCCGTTCTGGATGTCCAGGCACGCCTGATTCACCAGCGATTGCGGCGTATTACCGCCGACCCCGGTGTAGCGGGTGGCCGCCTCGGGCGCACCGATCCGCTGGCCCAGCAGCAGGCCGGGATCGCGGTAGTGCCACGACAGCAGGTTGACCACCCGGATCGCATCGACGGCTTGCAGCACCCGTGGGTCGGCCGCCTCGCGGGCGGCCGCGGCAATCAGGTCGACGGGTTCGATATCGGCGTCGTCGTGCTGGTTGACCTGTCCGGCCCCGACGAGTACTGGCGTCCGAGGATCCATGGCCGATCCCTTCCCTAGTCGTGGCGGTGTTTGACGGCTGTCAAAACCTAGCATCGGCTCGCCGGGGTCCCGACGGTCGGTGCCGACGGCCATGTCAGGATGTCGCCATGACGGTGGTTCTGGTGCACGGCAATCCGGAGACCGATGCGATCTGGGGCCCGCTGGTCGCAGCACTGGGCCGCGATGATGTGGTGCGGTTATCGCCACCAGGATTCGGGGCTCCGGTGCCTGCGGATTTCCCGATGACACACCTGGCCTACCGGGATTGGCTGGAGACCGAGCTGGAGCGTTTCGACACTCCCGTCGACCTGGTTGGCCACGACTGGGGAGGGGGGCACGTCATCAACGCGGTGATGCACCGGCCAGAATTGGTACGCAGCTGGGCCAGCGATGTGCTAGGCATCCTGCACCCCGATTACGTCTGGCACGACATGGCGCAGGTGTGGCAGACCCCGGAAGCCGGCGAAGAACTGGTCGAGGTGATGATCGGCGGTTCAGTACAGGACCGCGCCACCCAGCTCGCCGGGCTCGGGATTCCCGAAGGCGTCGCCGCGGAACTGGCCGTCGCCCAGGGCCCGGAGATGGGTCGGGCCATCCTGGCGCTGTACCGCTCGGCCACCCAGCCCGCGATGGCCGACGCGGGCCGCTCGTTGGGTAATGCCGCGGCCCGGCCGGGGCTATCGCTGCTGGCCACTGAGGACACCTATGTCGGCAGCGACGAACTGCGGCGAGACGCCGCGGCCCGGGCCGGCGCCCGCACAGTGGTGCTCGGTGGTCTCGGGCACTGGTGGATGCTGCAGGATCCCGCACGCGCCGCTCAGGTGCTCACCGACTTCTGGTCCTCGCTGGCCTGAATCAGGCTGCAGCTCAGGGATTTCCGTTCTCGCCAGGAGTGCCCTCGGTCCCGCCCGGCCCGCCCGTACCGCCGTTGCCGCCCAAACCGATCACTCCGCCCCGGCCGCCGGTGCAGCCACCGCTCGGACACGTCTCGGCGATCCAGCTGTAGCCATTGCCCAAGAGAACGCCGGCATCAGGATGCTGGGCCGTGCCGTTGCCGACGAACAAGCGCACCCCGGCTCCCGGTGCCGGCAGGCTCGCCATCGTCACCACCTTCGGGGTCGACACCGCTCGCGTCGCGGCCTGCGCTGGGGTGGTGTGCGAACCGGGCGCTTTTGGTCGCGGCGCCCCACGTCCCGTACCCGCCGACACAGACGCGCGCGCCGGAACAGCTTTCACCGTCCCACTCGCCGAAGGCGATGACCCGTCGTCGGCGAACGCCAAACCACCGACCCTCCCCACATAGGGCCCACAACGCAGAACCCTCATCGCCTTTGTCCGAGATGCGCGACGGCAGAGCAAGGAAACCATCAGCAGGCCTTTCGATCACGAGATGAGCTGGGGCGACAATGAACCGATCGCATGCACCAGCGCCGCACTCCCGTTGGCGACCCCTCACGGGACACCGTTGGCCGAGATGGCTTGTCGCCATGGGCATTCAGTACGGCCTGCGGGATCCGGCGACCAACCGGACAGCCTCCAGCCCTGGTGCCGGTTCGCCGGATAAGCCCCATAATCCGAATTGTGACCTCGGAATGACAATCTGTCAATATCTGATGTTGGGAAGCGCCGGGACAGATCAAACACACTCTGCGCCAACGGGTGTGCAGGAATTGTGCCGCGCTCCCCTTCCGATGGTTCTCAGCGCCTGGCTCCTGCGGTGATGGGCCCGCAGCGCGAGGTGCGGCGGTCAGTCCTGATCGATGTCGGAGAGTGGCAAAGCGCGCCATGGCACGAATTCGTGGGCCACGTTGGCGAGCCGTTGCGCTTTGCGCGCGTTGACATTCAGTAGTCGCAGCAGTTCGGCGATAACGAGCGGGATGGCGTCCGGGGTGAGGCGGCCGCGGAAAAGATCCAGACCCGCGCCCATCACCGCACCCGCGAAGATGCAACACGTCGCCGCCAGGTCGGTGACTCGGAATTCCCTCCGGGCGACGCCGAGCTGGATGTCTTCGCGCAGCTGGATGTGAAAGCCGTCGAGTAGACCGTCGACCGGGAGGCCTGAGTCGAACAGCAGTCTGCCGACGTCAGGGTTGACGGCGAACAGTGTGAGCGTCTGGCGCGTGGTGCGCGCGACAAGATCGGCCTGATCGGCGGCGTCGGCCGTGGCGTGCCCCAGTACGCGGAAATGTTCGCCGATCACCAGCCCGCCGATGGCTTGGATGGCGGCGGGCAGGGACTCGAAGTGAGCATAGAACGTACCCTGTGCCACGCCGGCCCTGGCGACCACCTGAGGTACCGAGACGGTGTCCACCGCCCGATCGAGCAGTAGTTCCTGAAGCGCGACGAGCAGAGCAGAGCGGGTTCGCAACTTCTTGTTGGTCAGCACTTCACCCACCAAACTATCGTTGGATAGCACTGACAGTAAGTCAACAACCAGACGGGTGAGCGCGTTGCGGCTCGGCACCATGTCCGTCCGTCGATTCGCACGAGCAGCGGCGCCGACTGACGTTTGCGCTCCGACATGCGGGGTATGCCCAACTGTCCCCTAACAAGGAAGTGAGGGTCGCATGCCTCTCGGATCGACAACGATGTCAAGGGCCACAATGGCGTTGGTGGGCGGGGCTGCAGTGCTCACGTTGGCCGTCGGCTGCGGTGGCAGCGGCGACTCCGGCAAGAGTTCCACGTCGACGACGACCACGACACCGACCTCATCGGTTGTGGTGACGACGACGACCAGCCCGACCGATACGATGGCACCGGGCGGCACGGGCGGTGCCGGTACTGCGCCGGGTGGCGTCACCGGTGGTGGCGACGCCAACGGCGGTGGCGGCACCATCCCGGGCGGTCCGACCGGTAGCGGCGGACCCGGTGGCGGCACCGGATCGATCCCCGGCGTCGGTAGCGGCGGTGGTGGTCCCGGCGGTGGCGGCGGCTGCATCAACGGTGTCGGCTGCATCGGCACCGGCGGATAGGCGTACGCAAAGCCAGTGGCCACTTGTGGCACGCATCCGACTCGTAGTCGTGTCATAAGTGGCCACTCAGCTTTGAGCGGGTCCCACCCGGTCGATCGATTTGAGTGAGAAGAACGCGTCCAGCCCTTCCGGTCCGAGTTCGCGGCCGATGCCGCTGGCTTTCACACCGCCGAACGGCGCGCGGAAATCCAGTCGACAGTCGTTGATCCCGATCGTCCCGGTACGCACTGCTCTGGCCACCTCGGTGACTCTGTCGTCGTCGGTGAACCACACCGTCCCGGCCAGGCCGAACTCGCTGTCGTTGGCCAACGCGATGGCTTCCTCGTCGCTGTCATCCGGGATCACCGCGCGCACCGGACCGAAGATCTCCTCCTGGGCGATGCGGTCGGCATTGTTCACGTCGGCAAAAACCGTCGGCGCGACGAACCAGCCGCGTTTCAGATCCGCCGGAACTGATCCGCCCGCAACAAGTTTCGTCGAGCTTTTCTTTCCCGACTCGATGTAGCCCAGCACTCGATCGCGCTGGCGGGCACTGACCAGCGGGCCGATATCGGTTCCCCGTCATCGATGATGATCGCCGCCGCGACCGCGCTGCTCCAGGGCAGCGGCGAATGCGGTGAGCACCTGCGCCGGATGAAAATCTGTGCTGCCGTGCTCATCTGGTCACTCCCGTGAACTCGGTATCGACCGCGGGTGCGAACAGCACCCCGTCGGCGATCAACTGTTCGATCTCATCGCCTCGCATGCCAAGCACATCTGAGCAGACTCGGCGGGTGTCGGCGCCGGGAAGGGGTGCTGGGCGTTGCGGCGCGGGCGGGATGTGGCGGAATGGCGCCGGGCCCGCCTCGGTCGGCAGCGGCACCTCGAACAACGGATGTGCCATATCGGCGAATACGTGTCGTGACCGAAGCTGCGGGTCGTCGTGCAGATCGGTGGATCGGTACATCGGACCGGCGGGAACGCCAGCGGCCTGCAACGTCTCTGCGGCCTGCACCGGTGACCGATCCCGGACCCACGCCGCCAGCTCCCCCGTTCCGACCAGCGTCGAAATCGCGGTGCGGTCGGCATCCGACCTGATCGACACCACACACCACTCGTCATCGCCCGCGCATGGCAAAACCAGGTGGGTGGTCGGATCCGGATCGATCCGATCGGCAGCGGCAGCGGCAGCGGCCAGCGTGACGTAGAGCGTGTCGAGCTGGTTGATCACCGCTTCGGCCTGGGACACGTGGATCCGCGTGCCGACGCCCTCGCGCTCGCGCTGGATCAACCCGGCCAGGGCGCCGATCGCACTGACCCGCCCGACCACATGGTCGGGGAAGATCGTCGTCGCGTCGTAGAACGCGTGCCGTGCGGTGGGCGCGGGTGGCTCCGCCGATGTCCACAATCGGGTCACGCCGATGGTGGCGCGCACCAGCGGGCCGTAGCCCATGCGCTTACTCCACGGGCCGGTATCGCCGAATGCGCTGCTTTCGGCCACCACCAGAGTCGGGTTGAGCTCCCGCAGCCGTTCGTGGGAAAAGCCCAGTGCCGGCAGGGTTCCCGGCTTGAAATTGGCGAAGATGGCATCGGATTCTGAGACCAGCCGTCCGAATAGCGCCGCGCCGGCCGGGCCGCGGAGCTCCAGGCCGAGTCCAAGATTATTGCGATGTGCCCTGGCGAACGACGCGCTGATCTGCTGATTGGGCCGCTTCTGTCGCAGGCCGTCGGGGTAACTCGAACTCTCGACCTTGATCACCTCGGCGCCGAGGTCGGCGAACAGCCGGCTCAGTTCCCCGCCCGCGACGATCACACCCAGATCCAGAACCCGAATACCTTCGAGCGGCCGGGTACCTAGGCTCCGGGTTGCCCCGGGAGTGAATGCCGTTGACACCCAGCCATTGTCGTTGTCATCGAGCTCTGGCGCCGGGGTGCGGTACCCGGCGTGGGTGCCGTCGACCACCCAGTAACCCACTGGCACCCGGGCCGGGGCGCCGGGTGCCAACTCGGTGTCCACCAGCGCCCCGACCTCGGCAAGGTGCTCAGACGCCAAGGCCTGCGACGGGGTCAGGACCGCGGCGATCGGCACCCCGTGCGCCTGGCCCTCGGCCACCAGTTGCTTCATCGTCCGATCCGCGAACAGTGCCGCCATCAGCTGGCTCAATTCGCCGAATGCCTTGGTGCGGGCGGCAATCGAGTCGAAACGGGGATCCTGGAACTGCTCGGGCTCCCCCAGCCAGGCCCGCATGCCGTGCCACTGTCGCGGAGCCAGGACGCAAAGGCGCACGTAGCCGTCCCGGCAGGCGAAGATTGGATAGGAATCCTGGTTTCTCGGTCGGCCCCGCCACCGCTCGGCGGAATTGCGGGCGGTGGCGGCCTGACCCTGGGTGCCAAACGGTGGATCCAGTGTCAAGACCACTGCGTCGAAGCGGGAGAAGTCGATGTAATCGCCTGTTCCGCAGCGTAATCGGTTGAAGTAGGCCACCAGTACCGCCCAGGCCGCCTGCACCGCGGCGGTTGCCGAGGCGATGCCGTCCGGGGGCAGCACCGGGGTGCCGGTCGCCGGGCCTGAGCGCGACAGCGCCGACGACATCGCATAGAGCACCGCGTCGGTGGCGCGCCAGGAGGCGTGCGGGCCCTGCGTCCCGAAATCGGTGACCGACATCGTGACCAGTGCGGTGAACTGGTCGGCCAATGCGGCGCAGGAGGTGCCCAGCGCCGCCGACAGTCCGGGTGTCCCGCTGTCGATGAGGATGTCCGCGCCGGCGACCAGCTCGAAGAAATGCCGCCGGTCGGCGTCGTCGGAGGGATCGAGAACGGTGCCGCGCTTATTGGCGTTATGCAGGGCGAAGGGAACGCTGACCCCGTCCAGGGTAGGCCGGGACCAGCGCGCGGGACTGCCGCCGGGAGGCTCGATTTTGATGACGTCTGCGCCGAGATCGGCTAGCAGTCGGGTGACCCCGTCGCCGGTCTCCTCACACAGATCCAGAACCCGCACCGAGGAGAGCAACACCTGAGTCAGCGTAGTAGAGCGGCCCGTGAACAAATGGTGCCCCGCAAGCACGATCGCGTCGATCGGAGTTGGATGGGGGCATGGAGTCGATAAGTGAAGACACGATCGCCCAACTCGACGGCTGGTGGCGCGCCGCCAACTACCTCTCTGTCGGCCAGATCTACCTGCTGGACAACCCGCTGCTACGAACGCCGCTGACCCGCGACGACGTCAAGCCCCGACTGCTCGGGCACTGGGGCACGACCCCGGGGTTGAATTTCCTCTACGCGCATCTCAACCGCGCCATCAAGACGCGCGAGCAGTCGACCATCTACGTCACCGGACCCGGCCACGGCGGTCCAGGGTTGGTGGCCAACGCCTACCTGGACGGCACCTACACCGAGACCTACCCGGACATCACCCAGGACGCTGAGGGTCTGCGCCGGTTGTTCCGCCAGTTCTCCTTCCCCGGCGGCATCCCGTCGCACGTCGCGCCCGAAACCCCTGGTTCGATCCACGAAGGCGGCGAACTCGGGTATGCCCTGTCGCACGCCTACGGCGCGGCGTTCGACAACCCGGACCTGCTGGTGGTCGCGGTAGTCGGCGACGGCGAAGCCGAGACCGGTGCACTGGCCACCAGCTGGCATTCCAACAAGTTCGTGAACACCGCCAACGACGGTGTGGTGCTGCCGATCCTGCACCTCAACGGCTACAAGATCGCCAACCCCACCGTGCTGGCCCGCATCCCTGAGGACGAATTACGGAGCCTGATGATCGGTTTGGGCCATCAGCCGTACTTCTTCGAGGTGCCGGATGACGGTGCAGCAGACTCGAGTGGCCATGCCGACGCGCATCGCCGGTTCGCTGCGCTGTTGGACGACGTGTTGGACCGGATCACCGAGATCAAGGCTTCGCCCGACGCAGAGCGGCCGGCCTGGCCGATGATCGTGTTCCGCACCCCCAAGGGGTGGACGGGCCCTGCCACCATCGACGGCAAGAAGACGACCGGATCGTGGCGCGCGCACCAGGTTCCGCTGGCCAGCGCCCGCGACACCCCCGAACACCTCGCGGTACTGGCCGAGTGGTTGGCTTCGTACCGGGCCGAGGAACTGTTCGACGCCGACGGCAAGCTGGATCCCCACATCGCCGCACTCGCGCCGCCCGGCCAGCTGCGAATGAGTGAGAACCCGCACACCAACGGCGGATTGCTGCTCAAGGATCTGCGACTGCCAGACTTCCGGGCCTTCGGCGTGGACGTGCCCGCGCCCGGGGCCACGGTCGCCGAGGCGACCCGCGTGCTCGGGCAGTGGCTGACCGAGGTGATCCGGCTGAACCCGGACAACTTCCGGATCTTCGGGCCCGACGAGACCGCATCCAACCGGCTGCAGTCCGTCTTCGAGGTGACCGACAAACAGTGGAGCGCCGAGTTCGTCGGCCCCGAGGTAGACGAGCATCTGGCCCGAGCCGGTCGCGTGGTCGAGATGCTGTCGGAACACCAGTGCCAGGGCTGGCTCGAGGGATACCTGCTGACCGGCAGACATGGTCTGTTCAACTGCTATGAGGCGTTTATCCACATCATCGACTCGATGGTCAACCAGCATGCCAAATGGCTCAAGGTCACTAACCACATTCCGTGGCGCCGCCCGATTGCCAGCCTCAATTACCTTCTGTCCAGCCATGTTTGGCGCCAGGACCACAACGGGTTCAGTCATCAGGATCCTGGTTTCATCGACCATGTGGTCAACAAACGCGCCGAAGTCGTGCGGGTGTATCTGCCGCCAGACGCCAACACATTGCTCTCGACCTACGACCACTGCCTGCGCTCGCGCCAGTACGTCAACGTTGTGGTCGCCGGTAAGCAACCGCACCCCAACTTCCTCACTATGGAGCAGGCGATCGCGCACTGCACTCGCGGCCTGGGCATCTGGGAGTGGGCGGGCAACGAGACCGTGGGCATCGATCCCGACGTCGTGATCGCCGCCGCCGGCGATGTCCCGACGCTGGAGGCACTGGCTGCCGTCGACCTGCTGCGCCAGCACCTCCCGGAGTTGCGGGTCCGCTTCGTCAACGTTGTGGACTTGATGCGGCTGCAGGACGACACCGAACACCCTCACGGCCTGTCCAGCCGGGCGTTCGACGGCATCTTCACGCCCGACAAGCCGGTGATCTTCGCCTATCACGGCTACCCCTGGCTGATCCATCGGCTGACCTACCGGCGCAGCAACGACAACCGCATTCACGTTCGCGGGTACAAGGAGGAAGGCACGACCACCACGCCGTTCGACATGGTGATGCTCAATGACCTGGACCGCTACCACCTGGTCATCGACGTCATCGATCGAGTCCCCGGCCTGGGTTCGGCGTGCGCCACGCTGCGCCAGCAGATGATCGACAAACGCCTCGAGGCCCGCGAGTACACCCGGGCCCACGGCGACGACATCCCCGAGGTGCGGGACTGGGTCTGGCCCGATGCCCGCGCCGCCGGGGTGAGCCAGGCTGTGGACGCCACCGCGGCCACCGGCGGAGACAACGAGTAGAAACTTTGCTGGTCACTCGCTGAAGGCGAGTACACTCGGGCGGGTTATGTCCGAACAGAGCGCGGTGGCCGCGCACCCCCACCCCGCGCTTTCGCAGCTTGCAGCCCTGCATCACTACCGGATCTACGTCGACATCGGCATCGTCGTCGTTGTGCTGGCGATGACCAACCTTGTTGCTCACTTCACCACGCCGTGGGCCAATGTCGCTGTGGTACCCGCCGCCGCCGTCGGCCTGCTGTTGCTGGTCCGCTCACGCGGACTGGGCTGGACCGAGCTCGGGCTGGGCCGTGAGCACTGGCGCTCGGGCGCGCTCTACGCACTCGGCGCGGTACTGCTGGTGCTGACGGTCATCGCGGTCGGCGCGCTCCTGCCCTGGACCCGGCCGATGTTCCTGAACAACCACTACGCCACCCTGTCGGGCGCGCTGCTCGCGTCGATGATCATCATCCCGCTGCAGACCGTGATTCCCGAGGAGCTGGCGTTTCGCGGTGTGCTGCACGGTGCACTGGACCGCGCCTGGGGCTTCCGTGGGGTGGCGGCCGCCGGGTCGCTGCTGTTCGGCCTGTGGCACATCGCCACGTCGATGGGCCTGACCAGCAGCAATGTCGGTTTCACCCGGCTGTTCGGCGGTGGCGTGCTCGGCATGCTCGCCGGGGTGGTCATGGCGGTGCTGGCGACGGGAGCCGCCGGATTCGTCTTCACCTGGCTGCGGCGGCGCAGCGGCAGCCTGATCGCCCCGATCGCGCTGCATTGGTCGCTCAACGGCCTCGGCGCGCTTGCGGCCGCGCTGGTGTGGCACCTGTCCTGAGCTAACCGCGGCGAGTGCGTCGGGCCCGGAACTCCCGATTCTTCAGCTTGTTGCCGCACGTGGCCATGTCACACCACGTGCCGCCGTGGTTGCGGGACCGGTCGTAGAACGCCCATCGGCAGTCCTCGTTGGCGCAGGCCTTCAGCAGCGCCCAGGTGCCATCGCGTTGAGCGTCGGAAACCACGAGCATCAGCGCGAGCAGCCGCCCGTCGAGGGAATCGCTGTCGGCGGCGAGCTGCACCGTGCCGTCCGCACCGAGGTGTACCCGGACACCGGCTGCAGCGGTGATCCGGCTCAGCGGACTCAGTTGATCGACTGTCGGCGCCGGACCACCCGCATTCTGCAGCAGCATCGCACGCAGCGCTTCGCGGACATCGCGGATGGCACGCAGCTCGTCGTCGGTGGGAATCCCGTCGAACGGCAACAGCCCGTGGGTGCGCAGCCACGGCTGCGCGTCGGTGACCAGCGCCAATCGGTCGACGCCAGATTCGAGGTCGATGGTGTTGACCAACGCTTGTATCCGGGCCAACGGCTCGGGTGCCGGCTTGGCCTCGATACCACCTGGCCACTGCACAGGGGCCTGCGTCATATGGATCAGCGTACGAGCCCGTGACCGGTAAATCAATTTGACTGGTCATGCGTGACCGGTGTAGCGTTTTCGATGGCCATCAGAGACGGCGACGAGGCTCGTCTCGGAACAGGAAAAGCCCATGGGGCCCAACGATTTTCAAGACTCCCGCGACACTAACACGCGGCTGCCGGGCGGATTCGCCGCCCCCGCAACGGCCGGACCACAAGGTGATGCGGCACTACGCACCCGGCTGAAGGCACGGCTGCTCGCCGGTCGGCTCGATCGTGAAGTCGAAGTGGGTATCGTGCCGTTGCCGGGCAGCTCGCTGGCGGCGCACATCGCACGACTCACGTCCAGTGGGGAACGCGAAGCACTGGCCGGCACACTCATGCAGGCACTGGCCGAGTTGCGTCGCGACCGTCGAGGCTTCTCCCCTCACATTCCCGTGGATCCGGAGCGACTGGCCAGCTGCCGGGACGTGATCGACGACATCACGTTGCTGCTGCATTCCCCGCGCCCGGTGCGCGCGCGGGGTATGGCCAGGCTGCGCCTCTTGCTCGCCGACGGAACCGGGCCGCTCTATCGCAACGGGCGGGGCAGTTTGGCCGCCGAGCTGCGCGGCGTGCTGGCGGCCCTCTAAGCCACCAGCACCGCGGCACCGGCGATGCGCCCCTCGGCCAGATCGGTCAGGGCCCGATCAGCCTGCCCGAGTCCAGGCGTCCCCCTTGGGGCAGCTCGGTGCGCAGCAGCGACCGGTACCCGATGATCCCGGCGCACAGCAGCGGCGCGAGTTCGGAATCGGTGTAGCCGTCGGGTAGCCGGTGCGTGAAAGCGGCTGGGACAGTGGCGAAGTCGGCATAACCGCCGTCGGCATCCCACCCGGTGTAGAGCGAGTTCGGGCACAGGTTCTCCGCGCCGCGGCGGCAGTAGTCGCAGACCCCGCGGGTGTGTGGTCGGTTCGGTGGCCAGCCCTCTGTCGTGCACGCGCCTGGCCGGTGTGGGTGCTAGGTCTTGCGGACCATCCCGACGATCCAGAGCAGGATCACCGAGCCGAGGACCGCGGTGAACAGGGTGAACCACCACCCGCCCCCCGCGGTGTTGAGGAAGAAGCTCAGCAGGAACCCGCCGACCAGCGCGCCGACCACCCCGATGACGATGTTCATCAGAATGCCCGAGCCGCCACCCTTGACGATCTTGCCGGCGATCCAGCCCGCCAGTGCGCCGATGATGATGTAGCCGATCCAGCCGACGCTGGTCAGCGTCGTTGAACGGGCGAGGAATTCAGTAGTAGCCACCATGTCCATGACCGTCTCCTCGGTGTCGCTGGCCAGCGCCAATGCTGACCCCTATCCCTTCGGTATACCGCCGGAAGATAACGATTGACCGGTCGATACGGCCACGATCACCTACTGACCGGGCGTCATCCCCGGAACCGGCGTCTCCACCGGGACAGGCACGCCGAGCGGAATTCGCCCACCCGCTGCCGGCGGCGGGGGAACCGGAGCATTCGGATCCGCGGGTGGCGGCTCCGGCGGTGGCGGCGGGGTGTACGGCCGGATCGACTCGGCCAGCGCCTTGGCGGCCGCGGGATCGATCGGATCCTTGGCGGTGCCCAGCCAGACCACAAACCAGCGCTGGTTGCGCTGATCGCGCGGTGCGTTGGGGACCGACGTGCCGACGACGCCGGCCCAGATCTGACCGTTGGGCTTGGTGGTGTCGGTGAACTTCACTTCGTAGGAGGAGAAATAGCCCGGCATGTCGCCGGCCTGCAGCGCACCGCTCTGCTGATTGATCCGGACGCCGGCGAACGGCATGAAGAACTCACCCATGTCCGAGCCCAGCCGGACCGCGGCCTTGCTGTTGTCCTGCTCGGCACCGGCGAACAGCTTCAGGTCCAACCGGCCGAGAATGACGCTGGCGTCGCTGGCGGTCGGCGCGGGCTGGCCACTCTCCGCGGGGGCGATCTGTTTGCTCAACAGTGCCTGCCCGTAGTTGAGGCGAGACGCGTCAGAGACAACCCAGCCCGCGGGCAGCAAGTAGCTGAACCCACCTGCGGTATTCGGGATGCGACCCGGCTCCAGCGCCGGAGGGGTGGGCGGAGCCGGCGGCGCGTTCGGATCAAGCGGCGGCGGGACCGGCGCGTTGGGGTCGACCGGCGGTGGTGCCGGTACCGGTGGCGCGTTGGGGTCGACCGGCGGTGCCGGGACCGGGGTAGCCGGCGGTGCCGGGACCGGGGTAGCCGGCGGTGCCGGGACCGGGGTAGCCGGCGGAGCGGCCGGGACTGCGGGAGCCACCGGCGTGGGTGTCGGCGTGGCGGGATCCGCGAGCGCTGATGGTGCTGGCAACGCGATCGTGACGGCGCTGGCGGCGGTCACCGCGGTGACCGCAAACGCCGTCCACCGGCCCGGGCGTCGCGAAATCGGGTCCGACTTCGTCATTCCGATGAACCTACCGTGTTACAGCCGTGACGCAAGTGTGGCCTGCTCAGGGTGTTGCGCGGGCCGCGGCATGTAGCGCGACCTCCTGCGCCTTGACCGTGAACCACACCGTGTCGCCCGCGGCGAGTCGCAGGCCGGCCGCCGACTCCGCGGTGATATCGGCGGCCAGCCCCGGCGCGCCGTCGGCCTGCTCGGCGGCGCGCACCCGCACCCGCGCGCCGTCGGCGTCCAGCTCCGCGACCCGGATCTGGACACTGTTGCGCGGGCTGCCATGCGGTAGCTCGCGGTACACCGCGACGGCCGCCGGGGAGAACACTGCGACCAGACCGCCCTCGGCGATCGGGTCGGCGCCCTGCCTGCCATGCCAGTGCGTGCCGTCGGCGGCGCGCAGGCTCTCGGCACCGTCGCGGACACCGCGCACCACGTTCACGCCCGCGATGCGGGCGCCGAACATGCTGCGCGGCGCGGCCAGCACATCGGCGATCGGGCCGATCTCGGCCACCCCGCCGTCCTCGAGCACCAGCACCCGGTCGGCCAGCGTCAGAACGTCGAGCAGGTCGTGGGTGATCAGCACGGTCGCGCGGCCCCGCGCCGAGCACACCCGGCGCAGCAGCGCCCGCACCGAGGCCGCCACGGCCACGTCAAGTCCGGCCAGGGGTTCGTCGAGCAACAGCACCTCGGGCTCGGCGGCCAGCGCCCGCGCGATCGCGACCCGCTGGGCCTGCCCGCCGGACAGCTGGCTCGGTTTGCGCCCGGCCAAGTCGGCCAGCCCGACCTCGGCCAGCCACGTCGCGGCACTGCCACGCGCCACAGCGCGTCCCGCCCTGCGGCTGCGCGGTGCGAACTCGACATTGGCCTGCACGCTCAGATGCGGAAACAGCAGCGGGTCCTGCAGCAACAGGCCGACGCGGCGGTCATGGGTGGCCACCTGGATCCCGGCTGAGGTGTCGGTCAGTGCGTGCCCGCCGAGGCGCACCAGCCCGGTATCGGGTGCCAGCAGCCCGGCGATCACATGGAGCGTGGTGGATTTCCCCGCGCCGTTGGGGCCGAGGATCGCTAGCACCTCCCCCGCGGCGACCTCGAACGCCACCTCGAAACCACGCTCGGCGACCGCGGCGCGAAACTGCAGATCAGGCATCGCTGGTCCACCCGGACAACCGCCGAACGCCGAGCCCGAGGACGACGACCGCGGCGACGACGACCAGCAGGATCGATAGCGCCACCGCCGCATCTGGGTCGCTCTCTCGCTGCAGATAGATCTCCAGCGGCAGTGTCCTGGTGACGCCCTGGCGCGATCCGGCGAACGTCAGCGTGGCGCCGAACTCCCCCAGCGACCGGGCGAAGGCCAGCACCGAGCCCGACACCAGACCGGGCTTCAGCAGCGGCAGCGTCACCCGCCACCACACGGTGGCCGGCTTGGCGCCCAGCGTCGCCGCCACGACGTCGTAATCAGACCCGGCGGTGCGGGCCGCGCCCTCCAGCGCGATCACCAGGAACGGCAGCGAGACGAACGTCTGCGCCAGCACCACCGCGGTCGTGGTGAACGCGATCCGGAACCCCGCCGCCTCCAGGTAGCCTCCGAGCAGGCCGAGCCGCCCGAACGCGTACAGCAGTGCGATACCGCCGACCACCGGCGGCAACACCAGTGGCAGCAGGATCAGCGGGCGCAATGCGCGCACGACCCGTCCGTCGTTGCGGGCCAGCACCAGCGCCATCGGAACGCCCAGCACCAGACAGAGCGCGGTGCTAGCTGCCGCGGTCCGCAGACTCAGGAGTAGCGCGGCCTGTGACGCATGACTGGTGACCAGCGACCAGAAGTTGGTCCAGTCGACCTTGATCGCCATCGCCACCAGCGGCAGCACCACGAATCCCGCGCCGAGCAGGGCCGGCAAGTACACCCATCGCGGCAGCAGGGGCTGCGTACGGTGTGCCCCGCTGCACCTCACCCGTCACACCCTAAGGGCGAATTCGCACGTCGTGTCCCGATCGTGTCGGTGCGCCATTAGCCGAATTAGCTACCGTCCAGTAACATTTGTGTCCAATCGACACCACCGCGCTCGAAGGCGTGCACGAGGAGGTCAAAGACGATGGACGTGCTGGTCACTGGTGCTGACACCGAACTGGGACGCACGATCGCGGAAGGCTTCCGCGACGCCGGCCACAAGGTCGTCATCAGCGGCGCGCGCCGCGATGACCTAGAAGTAGCCGCCAAGGAACTCGATGTCGACGCCATCGTGTGCGACACCGCCGATCCGGCCGCGCTGGCCGAGGCGCGCACCCTGTTCCCGCATCACCTGGACACCATCGTCCACGTCCCCGCCCCGGCGTGGATCGGTGGCGATCCCCGGGCCTACACGCTGGTCGACACCGCCAAGGCCTGGCGCACAGCGCTCGACGCCACGGTGTTGTCGGCGGTGCTGCTGGTGCAGAACATCGGTGACCACCTGCGCTCCGGCGGATCGATCGTGACCGTGGTTCCCGATAACCCGCGCGACGGCGGCGCCGACGCCGCAGTAAAGGCGGCGGTGTCGAATTGGACTGCGGGACAAGCGGATTACTTCGGCACCCGCGGTATCACCGTGAACACGGTGGCCTGCGGTCGAAGCGCTGAGCCGTCGTATGACGGGCTGTCCACCACGCCGCCGTCGGTGGCTGCCGAGATCGCCCGGCTCTCGCTGTTCCTGACCACGCCGGCTGCCCGGCACATCACCGGCCAGACCGTGCACGTCGGCCGGGGTGCGCTGGCCAACTTCGGCTGATCTGCTGGAGCCGGAGGGCCGACGACCGACGCTGATTTACCTGGCGTTTCCCGACGAGGACTAACGTCTCATCCGTGACGATCCGACTCGCCCTGCAGATCCCGAACTTCTCCTACGGCACCGGTGTCTCGGAGCTGTTCCCCACCGTGATCGCGCAGGCGCAGGAGGCCGAGGCGGCGGGCTTCGATTCCGTCTTCGTGATGGACCACTTCTATCAACTCCCCGGCCTGGGCGCCCCCGAGGAACCGATGCTGGAGGCCTATACGGCCCTGGGCGCGCTGGCCACGGCTACGCAGCGGGTGCAGCTGGGCACGCTGGTCACCGGTAACAGCTACCGCAACCCGACGCTGCTGGCCAAGGCGATCACCACCCTTGACGTCATCAGCCAGGGCCGCGCGATCCTGGGCGTCGGCACCGGCTGGTTCCAGCTCGAGCACGACTCGCTGGGCTATGAATTCGGGACGTTCACCGACCGGTTCAAGAAGCTCGACGAGTCGCTGGAGATCATCCTGCCCATGCTCAAGGGCGAGCGCGTGACCGTGGACGGCCAGTACTACACAACCCATGAGGCATTCGCCAATCCCCGCTTCCGCGAACACATTCCACTGATGATCGGCGGCACCGGGGAGAAAAAGACCATCCCGCTGGCCGCCCGGCACTTCGACCACCTCAACCTCGTGTGCGGATTCGACGAGCTCGCCCGCAAGATCGAGGTGACCAACAAGCGCTGCGAGGACATCGGCCGCGACCCGAGCACGCTCGAAACCAGCATGCTCGTGTTCGCGATCATCGACGAGAACGTCACCGAGGACTTCATCCCGGCCGACGTCAAACAACGCGCGGTGTACGGCAGCCCGGAACAGATCACGGAGCAGATCACCACCAAGGTCCTCGATGCCGGCGTCGACGGCGTCGTCTTGAGCCCCGTGACGAACCTGGACGGCTACCACCCCGGCCGCGTCACCGCCCTGGCCGAGGTGTTACGCCCCGCGCTCGGGCTGTAACCACCCGCGGGTGGCCGATATCACCTGATCCACCCGGGGACCGACGCGAAGTCGGCCCGCCGGGCGACTACTGTAGTCCCTATCCTGTGCATGTCGTTGAGGAGCAGAAATGACCCACCCCGGTGCCACTCCATCGGATAAGCACAAGGTCGTCGTCATCGGTTCGGGATTCGGCGGCCTGAATGCCGCGCAGAAGCTCAAGCGAGCCGACGTCGACATCAAGCTGATCGCCAAGACCACCCACCACCTGTTCCAGCCGCTGCTGTACCAGGTGGCGACGGGCATCATCTCCGAAGGAGAGATAGCCCCGCCCACCCGCGTCATCCTCCGCAAGCAGGAGAACTGCCAGGTACTGCTCGGCGAGGTCACCAACATCGACCTGGCGGCCAAGACAGTCGACTCGATCCTGCTGGGCCACACCTACCGGACGCCGTACGACACGCTGATCGTCGCTGCGGGCGCGGGCCAGTCGTACTTCGGGAACGACCAGTTCGCCGAGTGGGCACCCGGCATGAAGACCATCGACGACGCCCTCGAATTGCGCGGACGCATCCTCGGCGCTTTCGAACAGGCCGAACGGTCCAGCGATCCGGTCCGGCGCGAGAAGCTGCTCACCTTCGTGGTGGTCGGCGCAGGCCCCACCGGCGTCGAAATGGCCGGGCAGATTGCCGAACTCGCCGATCACACTCTCAAGGGCGCGTTCCGCCACATCGACTCCACCCGCGCGCGGGTGATCCTGCTGGACGCCGCGCCCGCGGTGCTGCCGCCGATGGGCGAGAAGCTGGGAAAGAAGGCGCAGGACCGCCTGGAGAAGCTGGGCGTCGAGATCCAGCTCAACGCGATGGTCACCGATGTCGACCGCAACGGAATCACTGTCAAGCGGCCCGACGGCACGATCGACCGGATCGAGGCCGCCACCAAGGTGTGGTCGGCCGGCGTGTCGGCCAGCCCGCTGGGCAAGATCATCGCCGACCAGTCCGACGCCGAGATCGACCGGGCTGGACGGGTCAAAGTGGGTCCGGACCTGTCGGTTCCCGGACACCCGAACGTGTTCGTGATCGGCGACATGGCCCTCGTCGACGGCGTCCCCGGCATGGCACAGGGTGCCATCCAGGGTGCCAAGTACGTTGCCAACCTGGTCAAGTCTGAGCTCAAGGGTGCCGATCCCGCGGCCCGCCAGCCGTTCAGCTACTTCGACAAGGGCTCGATGGCGACGGTGTCGCGGTTCAGCGCGGTGGCCAAGATCGGCAAGATCGAGTTCGCCGGATTCTTCGCCTGGCTGGCGTGGCTGTTCCTGCACCTGGTCTATCTCGTCGGGTTCAAGACCAAGATCGCGACCATCCTGTCGTGGACGACGACATTCTTAGGGCGGGGCCGCAGTCAGCTGACGATCACCGAGCAGCAGGCGTACGCGCGCACCAGGATCGAGCAGCTCGAGGAAATAGCGGCTACGGTCGAGGACGAAAAAGCCGCGAGCTGACCCAGGCTATTCCGGCTGGGAATCGCCGGTGAGCGGCGCGGAAATGACGGTGTTCACGCACCTACTGCCCTAGCATGATCAGCGATGACAGTCTCACTACAAGGGGGCCCGATGACATCCAATCGTTCTGTGCGACGCGCAGCCGCGGCAGCGCTTGGCGCCGGTGCGGTTTTGCTCAGCGTGGCCGGGCCCGCTGCCGCCGACCCGCCACCCAACTGCACCACCGCGGACATGACCGGCGTGATGGCCGGGGTGTCGGCCGCGATGTCGACCTACCTGTGGACGCATCCGGACGTGAACGCGTTCTTCACCGGCCTGCAGGGGCTGCCCAAGTCGCAGGTCAAAACCCAGACCCAGCAGTACCTGGATGCCAACCCGCAGGTGCGCGCCGAGCTGGAGGGCGTCCGCCAGCCGGCGACCGACTTCCGGGCTCGCTGTGGCTTGATCCCGCGGCCCATCGCGCCTGGCGTGGTCTAACCCGCTCTCGGCGTGGCCCGGCGTCGTATCGCCGGGGCATCCTAAGGTTGTCGGCGTGGTCGTGAAGCCCGATGAGATCGTCTACCGCGTGCTGCAACGGCTGCCTACCCGCATGCTCTCGTTGCGCACCATCGTCATCGTCGCTGCGTTGTCCGTGGTGATCCTGGTGCTGACGTTGGGCACCTGGGTGTGGATAGGCGTCACCCATGACCAGTACAGCCAGCTCGACCGGCGACTGGACTCGGTCAGCAGCTTGGGCGACGTGAGCTCGGTACTGACGACGGCAGGACCCAGCGGGGTCGGTACGCCCACCCCGGACGGGAGCCTGGTGCGCACCATCCGGGTTGGTGCCATGGCCATGTCCGTGCCCGCCGAGGTGGTGCTGCCCGCCCTCGGCGACGGCTACGCCAACACGACCATCGATGGCGTCGAATACCGGGTGCGCACGTTCTCGGTCGGCGGGGCCACGATCGCGCTGGGTGCGCCGCTAGCCGAAACCGAGCGCCGGATCGCCGAATTGCATCTGCGGGTCCTGCTGATCTGCGCCGGCGTGATCGCGGGCACGGTGGTGATCGGCTGGTTGATCTCACTGATCATGATCAACCCGTTCCGGCTGCTGGCCCAGCAAGCCCGCGCCATCAACGCCCAGTCGAATCCCGACGAGGTGCAGGTGCGCGGCGTCAAGGAAGCGGTGGAGATCGCCGAGGCAGTCGAAGGCATGCTGGCCCGGATCGGCGACGAGCAGGCCCGCACCAAGGCCGCGCTGGAGTCGGCCCGTGATTTTGCCGCCGTCGCCTCCCACGAGCTGCGGACTCCCCTGACGGCCATGCGCACCAACCTCGAGGTGCTCTCCACCTTGGATCTCGGGCCTGAACAGCGCACCGAGGTGATCGGCGACGTCATCCGCACGCAGAGCCGCATTGAGGCGACCCTGACCGCACTGGAACGTCTCGCCCAGGGTGAGTTGACCACCGCCGACGATTTCGTGCCCTTCGATATCACCGAACTGCTGGACCGGGCCGCGCACGATGCCGAACGCATCTACCGCGATCTCAAGGTTTCGCTGGTACCCTCCCCCGCGGTCCTCATGGTCGGCCTACCCGTCGGGTTGCGGCTGGTCATCGACAACGCGATCGCCAACGCCGTCAAACACGGTGCCGCCACCGAAGTGCAGCTGTCGGTGTTCAGTTCCGCCGACGGCGTGCAGATCACGATCGATGACAACGGCAGCGGGGTGCCCGAAGAGGAGCGCGCCGCGGTGTTCGCACGGTTCTCCCGTGGCTCTACCGCATCGCGATCCGGATCGGGTCTCGGTCTGGCTCTGGTGGCCCAGCAGGCCGAATTACACGGTGGCACAGCCTCGTTGCACGCCAGTCCGCTCGGCGGTGCCCGGCTGGTGCTCACCCTCGCCGGTTCGCGCGACTAGAGCCGCGCGCCCTGCCAGGTCGAGAGACTCCCGCCGGCGGCCAGGGCCAGCGTGACGCCTGCGGCATCCTCAGCCGGCTCGGGGTATCGCAGCTCGCTCACGCAGGCCAGCGGGGCGCCCAGTGCATCATCGGCCACGCCGCCTGCGCCCAGCTCCACCCGATGCCGAAGCAGCGGCGTGCCGCCCACGTCAGCGTGCATGGCACCGCTCCAAAAGCCCTCACGCTCACCGGTTCTGCCGATCTGTACTCGTTCCCGGATCCGCAGCCGCGAGGTGCCGGCGGCCCATATCGTCAGCACACTGAGGTGGTGGGCGTCGGCAGCGACGATCGTCGGCTCGGGATCGAGGTCGAGCTCACCGGCGGTCTCGATGTGCCAGCACGCCCGCGACTGCGTGGTCGTCGCGCCGGGCAGTGCCATCGTGGCCGCGGCGCTGCGAAGGCGCAGTCGCGCATCGGGTTCCACGATCACCCGGATCGAGATGGTGTCCCCGCCCAGGGGTGTCGCCGCCGCCGACACCAGGTGCACGGTGTCGGGTTCGGTATGCCGCGCCGCCAGGCCGCCGCGGCACTCGATGCGAGGCAGCCGCCCAGGCTGGGCCACCACGAGGACGTCGGAATGCATTGCGGCTCAAGCCGGCTGGTGGACGATCAGCTGCTCGCGCACCCACGCCAGCACCGCGGACGCGGCCGGATCCTCAGTCAGCGAGATCAGAACCGTCGGGCGGCCTTCACGCACCTTGGCGGCATCGCGGCGCATCACCTCCAGATCGGCGCCGACCAAGGGGGCCAGGTCGGTCTTGTTGACCACCAACAGGTCCGAGAACGTCACCCCCGGGCCGCCCTTACGCGGCACCTTGTCTCCGCCGGCCACGTCGACGACGAAGATCTGCACATCCACCAGACCTGAGGAGAACGTCGCGGTCAGGTTGTCCCCACCGGACTCGACGAGGATCAGGTCCAGCTGCGGGTGACCGGCGATGAGGTCGTCGATCGCATCGAGATTGGCAGTGATGTCGTCGCGGATCGCGGTATGCGGGCAGCCGCCGGTCTGAACGGCGGCGATCCGGTCGTCCGGTAACACCGCGTGGCGGCGCAGGAAATCGGCGTCCTCGGTGGTGTAGATATCGTTGGTCAACACCGCCAGGGACAGGTCATCGCGCAGCTGACGGCACAGCGCGGCCACCAACGCCGTCTTGCCCGAGCCGACCGGCCCGCCGATTCCGATGCGCAGCGGCTCACCCGATTGACGGACCCGCTTGGGCCGTTCGTGATGCGCGTGCGGCTGACCTTCAATGAAATGTGGAGGCATACAGGCTCTTTCAGGAGACGAACAGGGGACGTTCTCGTTGTGCGTGCTGCTGCGCCAGCTCATCGAGCAGTGGGTCGGACAAGTCAGCCAGTGCGGTGACCGCACGCTCGGCGGTTTGCTCGCACAGCTCAGCCAATCCGAAGGTCAGCACCGCGACATCCGCGGGATCCAATGCCAGAAGCCGCTGCGCGGCGGTCGCGGTGCCGGTCATCGTGGTGTACACCACCGACAGCGCGGTCTGCTGGTGCGTCAGTCCGCTGGCCGCGCCAACCCGGCCGGCCGTCACGGCTAGATGCGGCCGCGGGCCGAGGGCATCCCATTCAGTACTAGGCCAGACCCGGCGGGCCAGCCGCAGCAGCCCACGACCCTGCGCTCGGGAGGCCTGCCGGGCCGCCGGAGCCGGTGTGCGGGCATCGGTTTCGGCGTCGGCGGCGGTTGCTGTCAGCTCCCCACGGTGCATGGCGGCCGCGACGGATGCCGTCACCAGGCCGCTGGTGCGGATCCGACGGCGCAGGTAGGCCTCCAGCGTGGTGATGTCGACCACCAGCCTGCTGGTGATCGCCTCCTCGACACCGCCCGAGTGCACATGGCCACCGGTCGGCAATCGCGAGTCGGCAAGGGCTAGCAGCGTGGAAAGGGAGGCCATCAGAACAGGAAGTAGCGCTGTGCCATGGGAAGTTCGGTGGCGGGTTGTTCGGCCCAGACCTCCCCGTCGATCCGCACGGTGAAGGTGTCGGGATCGACCTCGATGCGGGGTTGGGCGTCGTTGAGGGGCATCTGCGCCTTGCCGATCGCGCGCACATTGCCCACCGCGGCCAGGCGGCGGTTGACGGCAAGCCTGTCGGCCAGCCCGTCCTCGATGGCCTGCGGGGCGACGAAATGCAGTGAGGTGGCGGCCGCCGCGGCTGGTGCGGCCCCGAACATCGGTCGCGGTAGCACCGGCTGCGGGGTTGGGATCGAGGCGTTGGCGTCGCCCATCGCCGCCCAGGCGATCATGCCGCCCTTGATCACCGCGTGCGGGCGCACCCCGAAGAACGCCGGCTCCCACAACACCAAATCGGCCAGCTTGCCGACTTCGACCGAACCGATTTCGTGATCCAGTCCGTGGGCCACAGCCGGGCAGATCGTGTACTTGGCGATGTAGCGGCGCACCCGATAGTTGTCCGCCGCACCATCTCCGGCCAACGCTCCCCGGCGGCGCTTCATCACGTGTGCGGTCTGCCATGTCCGCAACACGACCTCGCCGATGCGACCCATGGCCTGGGCGTCGCTGCCGATCATCGAGATCGCGCCGATATCGTGCAGCAGATCTTCGGCGGCGATTGTCGAGGGCCGGATGCGGCTCTCGGCGAAGGCCAGATCCTCGGGCACGCTCGAATTGAGGTGATGGCAGACCATCAGCATGTCGAGGTGCTCGTCGAGGGTGTTCACGGTGTGCGGCCGGGTCGGGTTGGTCGAACTAGGCAGCACATTCGACTCGGCGGCGACAGTGATGATGTCGGGTGCGTGCCCGCCGCCCGCCCCCTCGGTGTGATAGGCGTGGATGGCGCGGCCCTTGATCGCCGCCAGAGTGTTTTCGACGAAGCCCATCTCGTTGAGGGTGTCGGTGTGGATGTTGACCTGCACCCCAGCAGCCTCGGCGACCGTCAGGGCGGCGTCGATCGCCGCGGGGGTGGTCCCCCAATCCTCGTGCAACTTGAAACCCGCTGCACCGGAACGCAACTGCTCCCACATCGCCTCATGGTTGACCGTATTACCTTTGCCCAGCAGAGCGATGTTGAGCGGCCAGTGGTCCAGCGCTTCGAGTATCCGGGCCAGATGCCAGCCGCCCGGTGTCACCGTGGTGGCCTTGCTACCCTCGGCAGGTCCGGTACCGCCAGCAATGATCGTGGTGATGCCGCCACCGATCGCCTCTTCCATGATCTGCGGACAGATCAGGTGCACATGACAGTCGATGGCGCCTGCGGTGACGATGCGGCCGTTACCGGCAATGATCTCCGTCGATGGGCCGACCACCAGATCGGGGTGGACACCCGACATGATGTCAGGGTTTCCGGCCTTACCGATTCCGACGACCCGGCCGTCGCGAATACCGATGTCCGCCTTGATGATTCCCCAGTAGTCGATGATCACCGCCCCGGTTATCACGGTGTCGGGTGCGCCGTCGGCCCGGGTTGCCCGACCCTGGCCCATCGATTCACGCAGCACCTTGCCGCCGCCGAATAGCGCCTCGTCGCCGGCCAATTCTGGCCCGCCGCTGCGGTCCTCGGTGATCTCGACGATCAGGTCGGTGTCGGCCAGCCGGATCCGGTCACCGGTGGTGGGCCCGAACAGCGCGGCGTAACGGGCGCGGGACAGCTCGGTCATGCGGGATCCAGCCTTCCGGGTGGGTTCAGGCTCAGGCCGTACACCTCGCGCGAACCGCCCAGCGGCACCAGGCGAACCCGCTGCGCCACACCGGGTTCGAAGCGCACCGCGGTGCCGGCTGGGATATCGAACCGATGACCGTGGGCGGCGGCGCGGTCGAAGGATAGCGCGGCGTTGGCCTGCGGCAGGTGTACGTGGCTGCCGACCTGCACCGGCCGATCGCCCGTGTTGACGATATCCAGTTCGATACGCTGGGCGCCGGCGTTGATCTCGATATCGCCGTCACCGAGGAAGACCTCGCCGGGAATCATGATGTCCTCCAAGACATCACGGGATGGGGCTTCACGGGATGGGGTGATGGACGGTCACCAATTTGGTGCCGTCGGGAAAGGTGGCCTCGACCTGCACGTCGTGCAGCATCTCTGGCACACCCTCCATCACGTCGTCGCGGGAGAGCACCTCGCGGCCGCTGACCATCAGCTCGGCCACGGTGCGACCGTCGCGTGCGCCCTCCAGGACGTGGTCGGTGATCAGCGCCACCGCCTCGGGATGGTTCAGTGTCAGCCGGCGCGCCTGCCGCCGGCGGGCGAGCTCGGCCGCATAGGAGATGAGGAGCCGGTCGGTTTCATGCGGTGAGAGTCGCATAGAGCGCGATCCTGCCATGGCAGGACGCGATCAGCAGGTCGGCCGGGCGCCCTCAGCCCTGCGGCGGCTCAGGCTCGAGGTTCTGCAGGCGCACCTGGCCGCGGGCGATCAGCCGGTCCTTATCGTCGCGAATCGTCACCAGCCACAGCTGCTGGCGACGGCCGCGGTGCACCGGTTCGGTGACGCCGTAGACGGTTCCGCCGGAGATCGCCCGCAGGAAGTCGGTGTTGTTGTTGACGCCGACGACGTTGCCGCCGCCGTTGGCGGCCAGCCAGACGAAAGCCGACGTGCTGGCCATCGATTCGATCATCGAGCAGTAGACTCCGCCGTGCACGATGCCCATCGGCTGCAGCAGCTTGGGCTGGACTTCCAACTGCGCCTTGGCGCCATCCGGGGTGAGTTCGGTGAACACCAGGCCGAGCTCATTGTCGAACGGGGCGGAGAAGGCGATCTGTTCGATCGGTGACTGCTCTGATTGCACGCATCTGTGTCTACACCAGGCGGGTGCCCACGATGAGGGACGGGCCCCGCGGATCAACCGCGGGGCCCGTCCTCAGCACGGACCGGGGTGTCACTGCAGCCCTCAGGACATCCGGCGCGGTCCGTTCGTCTTTAGTGGTGTTCGACGTTCTGGCATTACCATAGGCAAGGCTTGCCTAACCCGCAAGGCCTACCCCGTCCGGCGCATCGCCCGCACCGGAAGGCCGAACCCGCTCAGCGCGTCGAGCACCAGCTGCCCGCGGCGCATACAGATCACCTCACCGCTGCCGGTGAGTATGGGAACCTGCGTCGCGGTGATGACCACCGCCGAGCCGACCATCTGCCACATTGCCGCCGTAGACAGAGCGCGACGGCTGAGCTCGTGCAGGCACTGGAATATCGGCTCCAACGATCGGTGGCAGCGGTGCGCCGTCCAGGTCGCCAGTGCGAGTTCGTTGGGTAGCCGGACTACGTCGGTCACTGCCGGATCGTCCGGCAGCACCCGAAGCGTCGGGTCCACCACCGCGGCCCAGTCGATGGTGCCCTCCGAGTCGACGTGCATCCAGAGGTTGCCAGGCCCGGTGTCCCACACCCGGCCCTCGAGCACGAACAACGTGACTGCCCGGCCCAACACGGCGTGCGTGAACGTGCCGGCGAGCTGCTGGGCGACGGCTCGTCTGTCACCGAGTTCGTCGACCGCAGCATCGAACATGGTCGCCAGCCGGCCCGATGTCGTCACCGAGTCGAGTGCCCACCATCGACGCCGTGACACATCGGCCATGACCGCCACTCCGTGCACCCGCGGGGAATCCGGGCTCAGGCCGCGCAAGCGGCCGCTGGATTCATGCAGGGGCAGCATGCGGCGGATGGTCATTCCGTCGATCAGTGGATCAACGACGGCTGTGGTCACGGCACCTCCTCATTATGGTTAGGTGAGCCTAACCATAATGAGCCAGGCAAGGTTAGCATTGCCTAATGTGAATGCTGTCACAGTTGGCACACCGGTGGGCGACGCCGTCCTGCGGTTACCGGAAAGCTGGATACGACGACCGGTAGTAACCGGGAGTATTCTTGTTCGACTGCTACCGAATGAACGGAAATGGTCAAGTTGACTCGTCTCGGCGAACTTGAACGCGCGGTGATGGACCACTTATGGGCCGCTGGTGAACCGTTGACGGTTCGCCAGGTCCATGAAACCCTCTGTACCGAGCGCGATCTCGCCTACACCACGGTGATGACGGTTTTGCAGCGGCTTGCGCGCAAGAACCTGGTATCCCAGATCCGTGACGACCGGGCCCATCAATACGCACCGGTGCACGGCCGCGACGAACTGGTCGCGGGCCTGATGGTCGACGCCCTGGATCAGGCGTCCGATTCCGGCGGACGGCAGGCGGCGCTGGTGCACTTTGTCGAACGAGTCGGAGTCGATGAGGCGGACGCCTTGCGCCGCGCACTGGCCGAATTGGAATCCAGGCACCGTTCACCCTGGCCCGGTGGCGGTTCACCCAGCGTCTGAGGGACACTGTCAGCGTGTCCGCGCTGGCCTTCACCTTCCTCGCCTTGATGCTGGTTGGTCCTGTGCCCGCACTCCTGGCCCGGGCCTCCTGGCCAATGCGTGCGCCGCGGGCGGCGATCGTGCTCTGGCAATCGATTGCAGTGGCTGCTGTGTTATCCGCATTCAGCGCGGGCCTGGCGATCGCCAGCCGGCTGTTTGTCCCCGGAGCTGACGGGCGCCCGACCGCCACGATCACCAGCGAGATCGCGGCGCTCGGCTGGCCGCTGTGGCTGGCATATGTCCTGGTCTTCGCCGTCACCCTGTTCATCGGAGCGCGCCTACTGGTCGCCGGTGTGCAGGTCGCAGTGGCCACTCGGCGGCGCCGGGCGCATCACCGAATGGTGGTCGATCTGCTCGGTGAGTGCCGGCACGGCGTGAGCGGGTTGCGGGTGCTGGACGTGGCCGAACCCCTGGCGTATTGCCTGCCCGGTGTGCGCAGCCGGGTCGTGCTCAGCGAGGGCACCCTGGCCGCGTTGAATCAGAGCGAACTAGCCGCGATCCTCAGCCATGAGCGTGCCCACCTGCGCGCACGCCACGATCTGGTGCTCGAGGCGTTCATCGCCGTGCACACCGCCTTCCCCCGGTTCGTCCGTAGCGGCAGTGCACTCAATGCCGTGCGGCTCCTCGTCGAATTGCTCGCCGATGACGCCGCTGTACGGACCGCCGGCCCCACTGCCCTGGCGCGTGCCCTGGTGGCCTGTGCCTCCGCGCGCACGCCGAAGGGCGCCCTGGCCGCGGGCGGTCCCACCACTGTCATCCGGGTGCGCCGGCTGTGCGGCCGGCCCAACAGTGTGTGGCTCTCATTGGCTGCCTACACCACCGCCGCGGCGGTGCTCGTGGTGCCGACCGTCGCCGTCGCGATGCCGTGGCTCACCGAACTGCACCGGTTGTTCTTGTCCTGAGACTGTTCTTCCCGCAACAAAATTCACACAATTGAAGGGCGCCAGATGAGCTCACCGCAGACGGACGGTACTGCACAGATCGGTGTTACCGGGTTGGCGGTGATGGGCTCCAATATCGCGCGGAACTTCGCTCACCACGGCTACACCGTCGCACTGCACAACCGGTCGGTCGCCAAGACCGATGCGCTGCTCGCCGAGCATGGCTCCGAGGGCAGCTTCGTTCGCGCCGAGACGATGGCCGAGTTCGCCGCCGCACTCGAGCGGCCGCGGCGCGCGCTGATCATGGTCAAGGCCGGTGACCCGACCGACGCGGTAATCAACGAACTCTGCGACGTCTTCGAGCCGGGCGACATCATCATCGACGGCGGTAACGCGCTCTACACCGACACCATCCGGCGCGAGAAGGCAGTGCGCGAGCGCGGCCTGCACTTCGTCGGCGCCGGCATCTCCGGCGGCGAGGAGGGCGCCCTCAACGGGCCGTCGATCATGCCCGGCGGCCCCGCCGAGTCCTACAAGTCGCTGGGCCCGCTGCTCGAGGAGATCTCCGCGCATGTCGACGGCGTTCCGTGCTGCACCCACATCGGCCCTGACGGAGCCGGGCACTTCGTGAAGATGGTGCACAACGGCATCGAGTACTCCGATATGCAGTTGATCGGCGAGGCCTATCAGCTACTGCGCGACGGGCTGGGCAAGACCGCTCCTGAGATCGCCGAGATCTTCGCCGAGTGGAACAAGGGCGACTTGGACAGCTACCTGATCGAGATCACTGCCGAGGTGCTGCGCCAGACCGACGCCAAGACCGGTAAGCCTCTGGTCGACGTCATCGTTGATGAGGCCGAGCAGAAAGGCACCGGGCGCTGGACAGTCAAGTCGGCCCTGGACCTCGGGGTGCCGGTGACCGGTATCGCCGAGGCCGTGTTCGCGCGCGCACTGTCGGGTTCGGTTCCGCAGCGCAAGGCCACCACCGGCCTGGCCTCCGGCGATCTGAGCGCCAAGCCGACCGACGCCGCCCAGTTCATCGATGACGTCAGCAAGGCGCTGTATGCGTCGAAGATCATCGCGTACGCGCAGGGCTTCAACCAGATTCAGGCGGGTAGTGCCGAGTACAACTGGGGCATCACACTCGGCGACATGGCCACCATCTGGCGCGGCGGCTGCATCATTCGGGCCAAGTTCCTCAACCGGATCAAGGAGGCCCACGACGAGAACGCTGAGCTGGCCACCCTTATCGCTGCGCCGTACTTCCGTGACGCCGTCGAGGCCGGAATCGACAGCTGGCGTCGGGTCGTCGTCAAGGCCACCGAGCTGGGCATCCCGGTGCCCGGTTTCGCCTCCGCACTGTGCTACTACGACGCGCTGCGCACCGAGCGGCTGCCCGCGGCACTGACTCAGGGTCTGCGTGACTTCTTCGGCGCGCACACCTACGGCCGGACCGACGCCGATCCGGCCGCCCGCTTCCACACCCTGTGGAGCGGTGACCGCAGCGAGGTCGAGGCCTGACCCAGTACCGTGAGGCACGTGCAGTTTCTCGACGGCCAGCGGCCTCCGTACGACCTGACCTACGACGACGTCTTCGTCGTCCCCAACCGATCCGACGTCGCGTCCCGGTTCGATGTGGACTTGTCGACCTCGGACGGCACAGGCACGACGATCCCCGTCGTCGTGGCCAATATGACGGCGGTGGCCGGCCGGCGGATGGCCGAGACGGTCGCCCGCCGCGGCGGCATCGTGGTGCTGCCACAGGACCTGCCGATCGAGGCGGTCAAGCAGACCGTCGACTTCGTCAAAAGCCGCGACCTGGTGGCCGACACCCCGGTGGTGCTGGCCCCCGATGACTCGGTATCCGACGCTGTCGCGCTGATCCACAAGCGGGCCCACGGCGCGGCGGTGGTGGTGTTCGAGGGCCGTCCCGTCGGGCTGGTCACCGAGGCCGCGACCGCGGGTGTGGACCGGTTCGCCCGGGTGCGTGATATCGCGATCAACGATTTCGTCACCGCGCCCGTACACACCGACCCCCGCCAAGTCTTCGAGCTACTCGAACATGCTGCGGTGGACGTGGCCGTGCTCACCGATGCCGACGGCGCACTGGCCGGGGTCTTGAGCCGCATCGGCGCCGTGCGCGCCGGCATCTACACGCCCGCCGTCGACGCCGCCGGCCGGCTGCGCATCGCCGCGGCCGTGGGCATCAACGGCGATGTGGCCGCCAAAGCCCAGGCGCTCGCCGAGGTCGGCGTAGACGTGTTGGTGGTCGACACTGCACACGGCCACCAGCTGAAAATGCTTGACGCGATCAAGGCGGTGTCGTCGCTGCGGCTCGGTATCCCACTGGCGGCGGGCAACGTCGTCTCCGCCGAAGGCGCGCGTGACCTGATCGGCGCGGGAGCCTCGATCGTCAAGGTCGGCGTCGGCCCCGGCGCCATGTGCACCACCAGGATGATGACCGGCGTCGGACGCCCGCAGTTCTCTGCGGTTCTCGAATGTTCCTCGGCTGCAAAAGAACTCGGCGGCCACGTGTGGGCTGACGGTGGGGTGCGGCACCCCCGCGACGTCGCGCTTGCGCTCGCGGCCGGCGCGGCCAACGTGATGATCGGGTCCTGGTTCGCCGGAACGTACGAATCCCCCGGCGATTTGATGCGAGACCGTGACGGCCGGCCCTATAAGGAGAGCTACGGCATGGCCTCCAAACGCGCGGTGGCCGCACGCACGAGTGCCGACAGTGCCTTCGACCGAGCGCGCAAAGCACTGTTCGAGGAAGGGATTTCGACATCGCGAATGGCCCTGGATCCCGTCCGGGGCGGCGTGGAGGATCTGCTCGACCACATCACCTCCGGTGTCCGCAGCACGTGCACGTATGTGGGTGCGGCCACCATCGCTGAGTTGCACGAACGGGTGGTACTGGGCGTGCAGTCCGCGGCCGGCTTCGCCGAGGGTCATCCACTGCCTGCGGGTTGGTGAGCCGTATCCCCGCCCGCAAGGGCGCTAACATAGTGGTCTGTTCGTGCCCCCACCGAGGAAGGGATCCCGTGCCGCAGGCACCCATCGAGGCCCCCGCGGATCGGGCTGCCGGGGGCGACCGGCCCGCAGACGATTCCGACGCCGAACCTTCCACTAGTCGGCCGGGCTCGCGGCCCGGCGACATGAAGGCACGGATCTGGTGACCGGCCTCTATACCGCGCTCAGCCTGTTGGCGATGGTCGTACTGACGCTGGGAACGGCACTCTTCGTGGCGGCCGAGTTCTCCCTGACCGCTCTGGAACGCAGCACCGTCGATGCCAACGCCCGCGCCGGCGACCGCAGGGACAACAACGTCTCACGTGCCCACCGCTCGCTGTCATTCCAGCTGTCCGGCGCCCAGCTCGGCATCTCGATCACCACCCTGGCCACCGGCTATCTCGCCGAACCCGTGCTGGCGCGGCTGTTCGACCCGGTTCTGGATTACCTGCACGTGCCCGACAGTGTTGCCGCCGGAATCGCGCTGGCACTGGCCATCCTGATCGCCACCTCACTGTCGATGGTGTTCGGTGAGCTGGTGCCCAAGAACCTGGCGGTGGCACGCCCGGTTCCCACCGCGCGAGCGACGGCCGGCTTCCAGCTGATGTTCTCCACGTTGATGACCCCGGCCATCAAGGCCACCAACGGCACCGCCAACTGGATCCTGCGCCGGCTCGGCATCGAACCGGCTGAGGAGCTGCGTTCGGCGCGCTCCCCGGAGGAACTCGGTGCGCTGGTTCGCAGTTCGGCCCAACACGGTTCCCTGGATGAGGCCACCGCCGCGTTGGTCAACCGCTCGCTGCAGTTCGGCTCGCGGATCGCCGAGGAGTTCATGACGCCACGCACCGAGATCGAGGCGCTGGAGGCCGATGACACGGTCAGCGATCTGGTGACCGCCTCAGCCAGCACTGGTTTCTCCCGCTTCCCCGTCGTCAACGGCGACCTGGACGAGACCATCGGCATCGTGCATGTCAAGCAGGTCTTCGGTGTTCCCGCCGCACAGCGGCCGACGACCAAGCTGCTGACGCTGGCGATCCCGGTGCCGACGGTGCCGTCATCGCTGGACGGCGACGCGCTGATGTCGCAGCTGCGCGCCCACGGGTTGCAGACGGCCATGGTGGTCGACGAGTACGGCGGCACCGCGGGCATGGTCACTGTCGAAGACTTGATCGAGGAGATCGTCGGCGACGTTCGTGACGAGCATGACGACTCCACCCCCGATTTCCAGAAGTCTGGTTTGGGCTGGCGGGTGTCGGGGCTGCTGCGCATAGACGAAGTGGCCGAGGCGACGGGTTTCCGGGCCCCCGAAGGCGAATACGAGACCATCGGCGGGCTGGTGCTCGAGAAGTTGGGGCACATCCCCGAGACGGGTGAATCGGTGGAACTGTCCGCGTTCGACCCCGATGGCCCTTTCGACGATCCGATCCACTGGCGCGCCACCGTCGTCGCGATGGACAGCCGCCGTATCGACCAGCTGGTATTGACCCAGCTGCTCCGACCCAGTGACGACTGGCCCAGTAACGACGGGGACCGCTGATGGGTGCCGACTTCCTGGGTGTGCTGCTGACGATCGCGCTGCTGGGCGCCAACGCATTCTTCGTCGGCGCGGAGTTCGCGTTGATCTCGGCTCGCCGCGACCGGCTGGAAACCCTTGCTGAACAAGGTAAGCGGAGCGCGGTCACCGTACTGCGCGCCGGCGAGCAGCTGTCCCTGATGCTGGCCGGCGCCCAGCTGGGCATCACGGTGTGCTCGATCCTGCTGGGCCGGGTCGGCGAGCCGGCGGTGGCCGGGCTGTTGGAGACACCGTTCGATTTGGTCGGGGTGCCCGACCCCGTGCTGCACACGGTGTCGTTCCTGGTGGCGCTCGGCATCGTCGTGACACTTCACGTCCTGCTCGGCGAAATGGTGCCCAAGAACATCGCCATCGCCGGCCCGGAGAAGACGGCGATGCTGCTGATGCCGCTCTATCTGGCCTACGTCAGGTTCGTCCGGCCGTTCATCGCCTCCTACAACTGGGCGGCCAACACCACGCTCAAGATCTTCGGGATCGAAGCCAAGGACGAGCTCGACGTCACCGTGTCGACCGTCGAGCTGGCGGAGATGATCGCCGAGTCGCGTTCCGAGGGCTTGTTGGACCCCGAAGAACACATGCGGCTGACCCGAGCGCTACAGATCCGCAACCGCATCGTCAACGACGTCGCGGTACCGCTCAGCGAAATCCGCGCGATCCCGGTCGCCGGCCCCGGCAGCGGACCTTCGGTGAGCGCGGTCGAGCACGCCCTGCATGAGACGGGCTACTCGCGGTTCCCCGTGGTCGGTGCCGATGACTCGCTGATCGGATACCTGCACATCAAGGATGTGCTGAGCCAGATCGACGGCCCCGATTCGGTGCTCGACGCCTCGGTGGTGCGCCCGCTGCCCCTGGTGGCCGCCGATATGGCGCTGCCGGACGCGCTGTCGCAGCTACGGCGCAACAACAGCCACCTGGCGCTGGTCACGGGTGCCGATGGTGCCGTGACGGCGATGATCGCACTCGAAGACCTGGTGGAAGACCTTGTCGGGACCGTGCGCGACGGGATGCACCGTGCCTGATGTGGTGCTCGCCGATGTCGACTGGATGACGCGGGCAGCGGCCCACCGCGCCCGGGTCGAGACCTTCACCAGCCCGCACGGCCGTCGGGCCAGCCGTGGTGAAACCCACCCGGTGTGGGATTTCCTGTTCAGCTACTACAGCCTGCGCCCACGCCAGCTGCGGGTGTGGCATCCCGGGTATGGCACCGTGCTCGCGGGGCCGGAGGCCGCCGAGTACCTGGATCGCGCCGGCTACGCGGCAACCGCCGACGGCGTCACCGTCAGCGCGGATTTCCTGCGAACGAGGCTGCCCACCGTCGCCTTCATCGCCGATCTGCTGCGGGCCACCGAAGACCGTGCGCCGCAGTTCGGCTGCTTCGGCATGCACGAATGGGCGATGGTCTACCGCACCGACGCCGTACGCCACGGCCGGGTGCCGCTGAGGCTGGGCGCCGCCGGCACCGACGCCGTCGTCGATTCGATGCCCTTGCGCTGCACCCACTTCGATGCGTTCCGGTTCTTCACCGATGCGGCGGCGACTCGAAATCGGGGTGTGCCGACCCGAGCCGACCAGCGCGACTGGGAACAGCCGGGCTGCCTGCACGCCAACATGGACCTCTACAAGTGGTGCTACAAGCTCGGCCCGCTGGTCGATTCGCAGCTACTGGTGGACTGTCTGGAACTGGCCGCCGAGGCGCGTGAGCTCGACATGCGGGCCAGCCCCTACGATCTGATGCACCTGGGGTTCGCGCCGATCGCGGTCGAGGAACCCGCCGGACGCGCTGAGTACGTGCGACGCCAGGGCCTGATCAGCGAGCGTGCGGCCCCGCTGCGTGCGGCGCTGGTGAGCTGGTGCGAACAGCTGCTGGCTTGCGACCGGCGTAACTGCGCCTACGACAGCGTGTCGGAAGGGTTCCTACCTGCGGGTAAGATGAATTGATTGCCGTGAGGGAGGACGACAGATGACCGATCGCGTGGCCGTGGGCAACCTGCGTGTGGCGCGGGTGTTGTACGACTTCATCACCAACGAGGCGCTGCCCGGCACCGGGATTGACGCCGACAGCTTCTGGTCGGGGGTCGACAAGGTCATCGCTGACCTCACCCCCCAAAATCAGGGCCTGCTCGCCCGCCGGGATGACCTGCAGGCCCAGATCGACAAGTGGCACCGGCAGCGGATCATCGGCGGTATCGACGCGGGTGAGTACCAGCAGTTCCTGCGCGATATCGGTTATCTGCAGCCCGAGCCTGCTGACTTCACGATCACCACTTCCGGTGTCGATGACGAGATCACCAGCACCTTCGGACCGCAGCTGGTGGTCCCGATCCTCAACGCCCGCTTCGCCTTGAACGCCGCGAACGCGCGCTGGGGCTCGCTGTACGACGCGCTCTACGGCACTGACGTCATCAGCACCGAGGGCGGTGCCGAACCGGGCAGCAGCTACAACAAGATCCGCGGCGACAAGGTCATCGCCTACGCCCGCAACTTCCTCGACCAGGCGGTGCCGCTGGCCGACGGTTCGTGGGCCGCCGCCACCGGTGTCAGCGTCGCCGGGGGCGCACTCGACATCGCCCTGACCGACGGCACATCGACGACGCTGGAGAGCCCGGAGAAGTTCCTCGGCTACACCGGTGAGCGCGGCTCCCCATCCTGGTCAGTGCTGTTGGTGAACAACGGCCTGCACATCGAGATCCTGATCGACCCCGAGTCCGCTGTCGGCACGACCGATAAGGCCGGCATCAAGGATGTCGTGCTCGAGTCGGCGATCACCACGATCATGGACTTCGAGGATTCGGTGGCCGCCGTCGACGCCGACGACAAGGTGCTGGGCTACCGCAACTGGCTGGGCCTCAACCGCGGCGATCTGGCCGAAGAGGTCAGCAAGGGCGGCAAGACGTTCACCCGGGTGCTCAACGACGACCGGACCTACAAGACTCCCGACCAGGGTGAACTCACGCTGCCCGGGCGCAGCCTGTTGTTCGTCCGCAATGTCGGGCACCTGATGACCAACGATGCGATCCTCGACGCCGACGGCAACGAGATCTACGAAGGCATCCAGGACGCACTGTTCACCGGGCTGATCGCCACCCACGGCCTCAAGGCCGAGGACGGCAGCCCCCGGCAGAACAGCCGCACCGGCTCCATATACATCGTCAAGCCCAAGATGCACGGCCCCGACGAGGTCGCCTTCACCTGCGAACTGTTCAGCCGGGTCGAGGACGTCCTCGGCCTGCCGCAGAACACGATCAAGGTCGGCATCATGGACGAGGAGCGCCGCACCTCGGCCAACCTCAAGGCCTGCGTCAAGGCCGCCGCCAACCGGGTGGCCTTCATCAATACCGGCTTCCTGGACCGCACCGGCGACGAGATCCACACCTCGATGGAAGCCGGCCCGATGATCCGCAAGGGTGCGATGAAAACCCAGCCGTGGATCCTGGCCTACGAAGACCAGAACGTCGACGTCGGCCTGGCCACCGGATTCTCCGGCCGTGCCCAGATCGGTAAGGGCATGTGGGCCATGACCGATTTGATGGCGCAGATGGTGGAGCAGAAGATCGGCCAGCCCAAGGCCGGTGCCACCACGGCGTGGGTGCCGTCCCCGACGGCGGCGACCCTGCACGCCATGCACTACCACTACGTCGACGTCAAAGAGGTGCACACGGAGCTGGCCGGCCAGACACGCACCACGCTCGACGAGTTGCTGACGATCCCGCTCGCCAAGGAATTGGCCTGGTCACCGGAAGAAATCCACGAAGAGGTCGACAATAACTGCCAGTCGATCCTCGGCTATGTGGTGCGCTGGATCGACGCGGGTGTGGGTTGTTCGAAGGTGCCCGATATCCACGATGTCGCATTGATGGAAGACCGTGCGACACTGCGCATTTCGAGCCAGCTGCTGGCGAACTGGTTGCATCACGGGGTAATCACCGCCGACGATGTGCGCGAGAGCCTGCGGCGGATGGCGGCCGTGGTCGACGGGCAGAATGCGTCCGACCCTGATTTCAAGCCGATGGCTACCGACCCCGACAACAGCATCGCGTTCCAGGCCGCCCAGGAGCTGATCCTGGCCGGCGCCGCCCAGCCGAACGGCTACACCGAGCCGATCCTGCATCGGCGCCGCCGGGAGTACAAGGCCAGCACCGGCGCCTGAGTCCGCACCGCACCGCACGACCGCTGACACGAAAGAGGATCAGGCACCGCCATGGGCAGGCACAGCAGACCCGGACCCGGGGAATCTTTCGGCGAACCGGACGAGCCTGCCGACGTGCCGGAAAACCCGACCGGCCGATTTGCCCTCCCCGGTGGTGACGCAGACGGCGGGGGCGCAGCTGTCGAGCCCGGTGATACCGGCTACGAGCCGTCACCGCTGACCGATACCGCTCGTCGCCGGATCGCCACTTTTGAAGGTGGCCACCGCAGCGAGACCGGCCGCCGCGGGGTCAGCATCAGCGTGATCGCCGCACTGGTCACCGTCGTGGTGGTCGTCGGCGCGGTGATCCTGTGGCGCTTCTTCGGCGACGCACTGTCCCACCGGTCGACCGATGCCGCCTCGAAGTGCCTGGCCGGCGCCGTCAACGTCGGGGTGGTCGCCGATCCGTCGATCGCGGCCGATGTCACCACGTTCGCCGAGAGTTTCAATGCCGTCGTGACGCCGATCGGCGACCGCTGCGTGAAGATGGTGGTGACCGCGGCCGAGTCTGATCGGGTGGTCGACGGGTTCGTCTCCAACTGGCCCGGCGATCTCGGCGAGCGTCCCGCCCTGTGGATTCCCGCCAGTTCCATTGCCGAGGCGCGACTGCAGGCTACCGCGGGCAAGGAGGTCGTCAGCGACGCCCGCTCGCTGGTCAGCTCGCCGGTGGTCCTCGCGGTCCGCCCGCAGCTCAAAGAGGCATTGGCGCAACAGAGTTGGTCAGCGTTGCCAGCACTGCAGAACAACCCCACCGCCCTGGACGGGCTGAATCTGTCCGGCTGGGGTTCGTTGCGGCTGGCGCTGCCGACCGCAGGGAACGCCGACGCCACCTACCTGGCTGCCGAAGCCGTCGCATCGTCATCGGCTCCGGCTGGCGGTCCGGTATCCGCGGGTCTGGGAGCGGTCAACGCGCTGATGGCCGGGCAGCCGAAATTGGCCGACGGCACCGCCGACGCGGCCTGGACGGCACTCCTGGGCTCCGGTGACGGGGCAGAGGCGCGGGTACACGCTGTGGTGACCACCGAGCAGCAGCTGTTCGGACGCGCCTCGGCATCCGATGCCAAGAACAATGTCGCCGAATGGCTGCCCTCGGGTCCGGTAGCCCTGGCCGACTACCCCACCGTGCTGCTGTCGGGGACCTGGTTGTCCAGCGAACAGGTCAGCGCCGCCAGCGAATTCGCCCGATTCATGCGTAAATCCGAGCAGCTGAGCGCGTTGGCGAAGGCGGGTTTCCGTGCCGAGGGCACCACGCCGCCGGGCAACGACGTCGTCACCTTCCCGCAGCTGGGTACGCCGCTGTCGATCGGTGACGAGTCTGAGCGGGCCACCCTGGCCGCGGCGGTGTCCAACCCGGCCAGCGGCTCGGCCACCACGATTATGCTGAACCAGGCGATGGGCGCCGACGAAGGCGGTAAATCGCGGCTGGCCAATGTGGTTGAGGCTCTGAACAACCGCATCGGCGCGCTGCCGCCAAACGCCGCAGTCGGGCTGTGGACGTTCAACGGGGTCCAAGGCAAATCAGCGGTGCCGCTGGGACCGTTGCCAGACCAGTCGGCCGCATTGACCAGCACGCTGACCGGTCTGTCGCCATCCGGCAGCGGTGCGGTGTCGTTCACCACGTTGCGTCTGGCGTATGGCGAGGCGGTGACGAATTTCCGCGATGGACAGACCAATTCGGTGCTGGTGATCACCCAGGGACCGCACAGCGACCAGTCGCTGGACGGCCCTGGCCTGGTGCGGTACGTCAATTCGGCGGTCGACCCGGCCAAGCCCGTGGCGATCAACGTCATCGACTTCGGTGACGACTCCGATCGAGCGACGTGGGAGGCCGTGACACAGGCCTCCGGCGGCACGTATCAGAACGTCGCCACGTCGGACTCGCCGGACTTGACGGCCGCGGTCACCACCCTGCTGAACTAGTCGAGTCGCAGTAATTGCTGTGCGCCGGCGGCGAATTCGTCGGGCACTTCGATCTGCGGGTAGTGGCCGATGCCGGGCAGCTCGATTACTTCGGCGGCCGGCCGCAGCTCCCGCAAGCCGGCCAGCACATTAGGGGTGGCGACGGGATCGCCGGTGGCCCAGAGGAACCCCAGCGGTTTATCCCAGTCCCGCACCGCGCCATGCCAGCGCGGAGCGAAGCGCACCCGCTCGTTGAGATAGGCGCAGAGCAGATTCATGATGCGATGGCCGTCGTCGCGGGCCAGCAGTGCCCACTGGGCTTGGGCTTCGTCGTGGGAGAGCGGGTGCGAGGGGCTGAAGAGTTTGGCGAAGCCGCGCAGGAAGCTTCGTTCGTTGGTCAGCCGGGCCAGGATCGGGCCGAATGGGCCGCGCAGGATCTTCTGGCTCCGGCGCAGGCTCGCCCGCTCGATGATCACGCTGCCGTTGGTGAGCACGGCGCGGCGGATCTCGAACGGCAAGGTGCCGGAGACGTCGCGGGCCAGCAGTTCGGTGGCCACCGAGGTGCCCATGTCATGGGCGAGCAGCACCACCGGGCCGGGTGCGACGTCGGCGACCACCTGCTGCACGATGTCGGCTTGCTCGAGCAGGCTGTAGCGGTGTGGCCGGGGTTTGTCGGATAGACCGAAGCCCAGGAAGTCCAGGGTGAGCCAAGCCCGGTCCCCCAACCGGTCGACGACACCGCGGAAATCGTATGAGCTCGATGGAAAGCCGTGCAGGAGAAGGACAGCAGGGCCACGGCCCGGCGCGGACCGCATAAAAACAGAACCCGTGCTGGTGGACAGCATCCGGCCACCCTCTTGCCACTGGCGAACGCTGGCGGGCAGCACGACGCTGACGCTATCAGTCGTCGTGCTCTCTGTCGTCGTTCCGCCGGCGCTTGCGCGACTGCCAGAAAGCGATGACGCCACCAACGGCCAGACCGGCGATACCCGCGTACAGGATCGATGTCGGGGTGTCCGATCCGGTGGAGTCCGCGGCCGCGGCGGCCACTGGGCTACCGCAGATCCAGAGCGTCACGGCCGTCAACGTTGTCGCGACGACGCGCATGGTGAGGGCCACCGGGCTCCTTCCGCTACGGCCGCGAACATGGCCGAGTCTACGTTTCGGCGTAACGAATGGCTTTGGTCCTGCGACAATGACTACATGTCAAAGAAATCTGTAGCGATTCTGCTGAGTGTGGCCACATTGTCGGCAATCCCTATGGCGATCGCGCAGACGGCCCAAGCCGATGTCTGCGGTGATGTCGATGGTCGGCACGTGACCGTCGGCGGGTGCACCCCGGGCGTCGCTGGTGACGCCGTCGATGCGGCGGTGGCCGGCGACTGGGTGCGCTACGGCCTCCCGCAGAGCTACGCGTACTCGCTGGTCCCTGCGTTCCCCGGAGAGGCGCCGTGTATATCGCCCACCGGGCTGCAGTACTACACGCCCGGCGCGGAGCCCTGCTACGCCCCGTAAATCGCGGAGCCCTGCCACGCCCCGTAAATCAGGCGAAGGCCTCCACCGGCGGGCATGAGCACACCAGGTTCCGGTCGCCGTATGCACCATCGATACGGCGCACCGGCACCCACACCTTCGGTCGGAATCCCCTGCCCAACGGATAGGCCGCCTGCTCGCGGGTGTACGGGTGCTTCCACTCCTGCACCAGCAGGCATTCGGCAGTGTGCGGCGCGTTGCGCAACGGGTTGTCCTCGGCGGGCCACTCCCCCGACCCGACCTTGTCGATCTCGGCGCGGATGGCGATCATCGCCTCGCAGAACGCGTCCACCTCGGTCAGGCTCTCACTCTCGGTCGGCTCTACCATCAGCGTGCCCGCCACCGGGAAACTCATTGTCGGCGCGTGAAACCCGAAGTCCGCCAGGCGCTTCGCCACATCGTCGACGGTGACGCCAGTGGCCTTGGTGATACCCCGCAGATCGAGGATGCATTCGTGGGCGACCATGCCGCTCTCGCCGGTATACAGCACCGGGTAGTACTCGTCGAGACGGCGAGCGATGTAGTTAGCCGACGCGATCGCGGTCAGGGTGGCGTTGCGCAGCCCGTCACCGCCCATCATCCGGATGTAGGCCCACGTAATCGGCAGGATCGACGCAGAACCGTACGGTGCTGCCGACACCGGGTGACCCTTCGGCAACTCCTCGGCCAGCGGGTGACCCGGCAGGAACGCGGCCAGGTGCGAGCGGACCGCCACCGGGCCGACGCCGGGGCCGCCACCGCCGTGGGGGATGCAGAATGTCTTGTGCAGGTTCAGATGGCTCACGTCGCCGCCGAACTTGCCCGGCCGGGCCAGCCCCACCAATGCGTTGAGGTTGGCACCGTCGATGTAGACCTGGCCGCCGGCGTCGTGCACCGCGGCGCAGACGTCGGCAATATCGTGTTCGTACACCCCGTGGGTGGAGGGGTAGGTGATCATCAGCGCGGCCAACCGCTCGGCGTGCTCAGTCACCTTGGCGCGCAGGTCGTCCAGGTCGACGTCACCGTTTTCCCGGCAGGACACCACGACCACCCGCATGCCGACCATGGCCGCCGATGCGGCATTGGTGCCGTGCGCGCTGGACGGGATCAGGCACACATTGCGTTCGGTGTCGCCGTTCGAAAGGTGGTATTCCCGGATCGCCAGCAGGCCTGCGTACTCCCCCTGCGATCCGGCGTTGGGCTGCAACGAGATTGCGTCATAGCCCGTCAACCCGGTCAGCCAGGTCTGCAGGTCGGCGATCAGCTTGCGAAGCCCCGGGGTGTCCCCGGCCGGCGCGAACGGATGCTGGCGGCCGAACTCCGGCCAGGTGATCGACTCCATCTCGGCGGCCGCATTGAGCTTCATCGTGCAGGAGCCCAGCGGAATCATGCTGCGGTCCAGGGCGATGTCCTTATCGGCCAGCATGCGCAGGTAGCGCATCATCTCGGTCTCGGTGCGGTACCGGTGGAACGCCGGATGGGTGAGGAATTCACTTGTCCGCGAAATTACACCCGCGCAACGGCGTTCGGCCGCCGATATTCCGAAGGCGTCTAGGACGGCGGCCACGTGAACCTCGGTGGTCGCCTCATCGCAGGCCACCGACACATGATCGGCGTCCACGCGCCAAAGGTTTATACCGCTAGCCTTAGCGGCGGCGACAACCTCGTCGGCACGGCCGGGCACGCGGGCCAGCACGGTGTCGAAGTACTTGTCGTGCACCAGCGCATCCCCCAGCGCGGCGGCGATGTCCTCGGCATGACCGTGCACGCGCCGGGCGATACCGGTCAACCCCTCGGGCCCGTGATAGCTGGCGTACATCGCGGCGATCACCGCTAGTAGCACCTGCGCGGTACAGATGTTCGATGTCGCCTTGTCGCGGCGGATGTGCTGTTCGCGGGTCTGCAGCGACAGCCGGTAGGCCGGTGCGCCATCGCTGTCGACCGACACCCCGACCAGCCGGCCGGGCAGCTGGCGGGCATGCTTGCTGTGCACCGCCAGGAAACCGGCGTGCGGGCCGCCGAATCCCATTGGCACACCGAATCGTTGGGCACTGCCGAAGGCCACATCGGCGCCGAGCTCTCCCGGCGGCGCGATCAGCGTCATCGCCAGCAGGTCGGTGCCGAGCGCCACCAGCGCCCCGCGCTCGTGGGCCGTCTCGACCAGCTTCGACCAGTCGGTCACCCGGCCGCTGGCGCCGGGCAGCTGAGCGATCACCCCGAAGAATTCGCCCTCGGGCAGCCCGGCCCGCAGATCGGCGGTGACGATCTCGATGCCGAGCGGCTCGGCGCGGGTCGCCAGGATCGCGGCGGTCTGAGTGAAGAGGTCCTCATCGACAGCCAGCCGGTTGGCCGGGCCCCGCGTCGCGCGGTGCATGAGAGTCATGGCCTCGGCCGCGGCGGTGGCCTCGTCGAGCATCGAGGCGTTGGCCAGGTCCAGCCCGGTGAGGTCGGCGATCATGGTCTGGAAATTCAGCAGCGCTTCCAGCCGGCCCTGGCTGATCTCCGGCTGATACGGCGTATAGGCCGTGTACCAGGCCGGGTTCTCCAGGATGTTGCGGAGCAGCACCGGCGGGGTAAGCGTGTCGTAATAGCCCTGACCGATCATCGAGACGCCGATCGTGTTGGTGTCGGCCAGCGCACGCAGCTCGGCCAGCGCCTCATGCTCGCCGACCGCGGCCGGCAGGTGATCCAGGCCCGGGGCCAGGCCGCCGGCCCCCACCGCGTCCAGGATGCCCGCCGGCAGCGCCTTGGCGGCCAGATCGTCGAGCGAGCCGACCCCGATGACATCGAGCATGGTCGCTACCGCATCGGAGTCCGGTCCGATATGACGATCGGCGAACGTGGGCTGGGAATGATCAGACACGAAGGGTCTCCTGACTCGGGCGGACGCAGCCGTCAGCGGCGTCCTCTCCCTCTGTCGTCGACCCGGACCGGGCGCCTGAGAGATTCGGCGTTACGCCTTTCCCCATGGGCGGGCGACCGTGAGGTCACCGCTTTCCAGAGGCATCGTGGCCACGCGCGGTCCTGGGGCCTGAGAGGTTGACGGAGAGGTGTTGCTCCTTCGGCGTCCGTGACTGGCTGTCACGAAGCTCTCCCGCGCAAGGGCGATACGGCGCGAGTCTAGCCGATCTTGCGGTCGCGGCTCTTCCGTCGGGAGGCCAGCTCGTCTTCGGGTGAGGCGATCGACTCGCCGCCGTCGGCACGCTCGCCCGGGAAGTCCGCGATCGCGCCGGACAGTTCCCGCATCGCGCCACTGACCGCGATGCCGAATACGCCCTGCCCACCCTGCAGCAGGTCGACGACCTCTTCTGCCGAGGTGCACTCGTAGACCGTTGTGCCGTCGGAGAACAGCGTGATGTTGGCCAGATCCTGCACACCGCGCTGACGCAGATGGTCGACGGCAACCCGGATGTTGTGCAACGAGATACCGGTGTCGAGCAGGCGCTTGACGATCTTGAGGACCAGGATGTCCTTGAAGGAGTACAGCCGCTGGCTGCCGGAGCCGGCCGCGCCACGGATGGACGGCACCACCAGGGAGGTGCGGGCCCAGTAGTCCAACTGCCGGTAGGTGATTCCGGCGATCTGGCAGGCGCTCGGGCCGCGGTAACCGACGAGTTCATCGGGTACCGAGTTATCGGGAAACAGGCCCGGCTGCACTGCCTCACCCACGGGGGCGATGGCGGCCGAGTCTGCCTCGAAGGAGCCAGGCGTCGTGCCGGCAAGGTCCAGCTGTCCCTGACGTGGCTGCTCGCCCACGATGCTTCCTCTCGCCGTTCGAACTATGGCCCGCGCACTGCTCCACCAACGCGTAAGCCCTAGTCCGAGTCATAGCAGCATACGCTTCTCGACGGGCAGTCGTGCTCGTCGTCGTGATGAAAGTATGGCCGCCTTTGCGCGTGCTCCCCGTCATCCCTCGCGCGTGTCGAAACGCTCGGGGACAAGTGATACGTGTCCGTGATCTTGGTGTTGACCAGGCGGGGATACCCGGTCAGGTTGCCTTGAAGTCGTCCGGAGAGACGCTGTCCAGAAACTCTTTGAATTTCTCGACCTCGTCCTCGCGGACGGCGCCGGTCGACTGATCGTCGTTCTCGTCGGGAATCAGCAGCCCGGCCTCGGCCAGCACCGCTTCTTCCACATAGATAGGCACACCCATCCGCAGTGCGATCGCCACCGAGTCCGACGGGCGGGCCGAAACCTTGATATCGCGGTCGAAGATCAGGTCGGCGTAGAACGTGCCTTCCTGCAGATCCACGATGCGCACCTCCTTGAGCGAATGCCCAAGTGCGACAATGAGATCTCGGATCAGATCGTGGGTGAGCGGCCGAGCCGGCTCGACGCCCTGTTGTTCCAGGGCGATCGCGGTGGCTTCGGACTGGCCGATCCAGATAGGCAGGTAGCGATCGCCCTTGGATTCCCGCAGCAGCAAAACCGGCTGGTTCTGGGGCTGCTCGACACGGATGCCGACCACACGAACCTCACCCATTTGTGTTGAACCTCCGCGCTCCCGTTGCCGCCATTGAAGAGTCTAGTCCTCAGCGGTCGAGAACATCTCGTACCGCGGACTTGATGAGCGAGGTGTGCAAGGTGATCGCCAGGGCCGCGACTTCGCGTGCCAAGTCGTCGGCGCGGTCGCGGGCACCGGTCTTGGACGCCTTGCCCACCGGGCCGGCGATCTGCGCGATCAGGTCGGATTGTCGGTCGGCCGCCGACCGGAAGGCCCGCAGGTGCCGCGGTTCAACGCCGTACTCCCCCAACGCTCGCGCGCACTGGGCGATGACCACCGAGTGCTCGTCGAACAACCCGCCGGGGCCGGTGGTGATCACGCCCGCCTTGCATAGCGCGGCCACCAAATCCTCGTCGACGCCGGATCGCGCCAGCAGGTCCTCCCGGCTCAGGCGGACCGGGGTGGGTGCACCGTCATCGTCTGCACCGGCCGGTGCCCCACCCGAAACGGTCACCAAACGCGCTACGGCGTAAGGAGATCCGATGTGCGGCAATTCACCGTTGGGCAACGCGTCGAGCTGTGCCTTGATGACTTTGAGCGGCAGGTAGTGATCGCGCTGAGCGGTCAAGATGAACCGCAACCTGGCGCAGTCGTAGGCGGTGAACCGCCGATACCCCGATCCGCTGCGCTCCGGCGTGACAAGACCCTCGGCTTCCAGGAATCGAATCTTGGAGATCGTCACGTCCGGGAAGTCCGGTCGCAGCAGGTCCAGGACCGCTCCGATAGACATCCCGGCAAACGCGGGACTATCGGGGGCCGACACTAGCTTCCTGGACCGCCCTCGTCGTCCGACGGCTTCGGTCCGGTCAGGAACACCAGCCGGAACTTGCCGATCTGGACCTCGTCGCCGTTGGCCAGCGTGGCCGAGTCGACCGGTTCGCGGTTGACGTAGGTGCCGTTGAGGCTGCCGACGTCGACGACCTGGAATTCGTTGCCGTCCAACCGGAACTCGGCGTGCCTACGGCTGACGGTCACGTCATCGAGGAAGATGTCGGAGTCCGGATGGCGGCCGGCCGATGTCGTCGGCTGGTCGAGGAGGAACCGCGAGCCCGCGTTCGGTCCGCGCTTGACGACCAGCAACGCCGAGCCGGCCGGGAGACCTTCCACCCCGGACACTGCGCCGTCGCCGCTTGGGGCCGCCGGGGCGTCCAGCTCGTTGAGGAAGTCGGCGCGGAAGACGGATGTCGTCTCCACGGTGACTTCCTCAGACGTCTGGTCTGCCCCAGAGATCTGGTCCTTGTCCGTCACCCGCTGCTCCTCACTGGCTGCCGTGGCGATACTTGGCGGGGTGCCCGCACAAGGTGCCCGTCCGCCTTCACCATCACTTACCTCGACCGTACCGCGCAGTGGTCGCCGTTGTGCCCACCACCGCCGGATCGGTGGTTGGCAGGCACCCTAACAATGTCATTCCGTCACTGTGCCCCGATAGGCGTCCGCATCGAGCAACGCCGCCAATCCCTGGTCGAGCGTATCGCCGTCGACCTGCAAGTCCAACAACCACCCCTGGCCGTAGGGGTCGGAGTTCACCAGTCCGGGGTTTGCCTCCAGATCGCCGTTGACCGCAATCACTTTGGCGCTGACGGGCGCGTAGAGGTCCGAAACCGACTTGGTCGACTCGACCTCGCCGAACGACTCACCGGCCGTGACATCGCTGTCCACGTCGGGTAGCTGCACGTAGACCACGTCACCCAGCGAGGACTGGGCGAAGTCGGTGATCCCGACCCGCACGGTGTCGCCACCGGTGCGCTGCACCCACTCGTGTTCAGCGGTGTAGTGCAGGTCGGCTGGGATTTCGCTCACAGTGCTCCTCGGTGTCGGACGCTCATGATCGGGCTGCTCATTTGACGGGCTGAGCGTATTGGCGAGCTTTCGGTTGCCGCAAGGTGGTGATCTCCACCTTGTCGGACTGCGAGACGGTCATTTGCCCGCCTACCCGTTCGACGCTGTCGACAGCGCCGCCCGGGATGTTCATCGCCGCGGCCAGCGTGGGTGGATCGCCAATGGCGAGAACAGAATACGGCGGACTCAAAGTTTGCGTGTCTATCTCCAGCGCGCCAGGGCTGCCGACTACCCAGCTGTCCACCCCGATCCGCACGGCGCGCTGTCCCGAGCGGATCTCCATCGCCTCGGCTCCGGCCGCGCGTAATTCGTTGATCACGTCGAGCATGGTTTCCGGTGCCACGCCGGGGCCAGGATCGCTGATGGTGATGCTCACCCCCGGCCCCGTGGCACCGACGGTGCCGATCAGGATCGACAACGCGGCAAGTCTGGCCTGGGCGTTCTGGATGGCCACCTGATCGCTGCTGCCCGCGGTCTGCATCGCCGCCAGATTTCGCTGCAGCTCGGCCACTTCGGTGTTCAGCGCGGCCTCACGCTGTTGCAGGGAGCCCAGCAGGACCAGCAGATCGGCCGGGCGCGCGGTATCCAGCGCGTCGCCGGATTCGGTTTGCCGGACCTGCGTGGCGATGCCGACACCGAGCACCACGCACAGCAGCACGCCGAGCACACCGAACACCAGCTGCGTGCGGCTTCGGGGCGGCCGCGCCGCGGCTGGTGCGGCGCCGGGCAGTTCGTGGCGCCCGTGCTCGGTCGCCACATCCTCCCCCTCGTTCTCCCCCGCGCCGGTCACCTCATGCCCCGAACAGCTTGCGGCGCAACGCGGCGGCGTTACCGAAGATGCGGATGCCCAGCACGACGATGATCGCCGTCGAGAGCTGGGTGCCCACGCCCAGCTGATCGCCCACGTAGACGATGAGCGCGGCGACAAGCACGTTGAACACGAAGGAGACGACGAACACCTTGGGGTCGAAGATCTTTTCCAGATACGCCCGCAACCCGCCGAACACGGCGTCGAGCGCGGCGACGACGGCGATCGGCAGATAGGGCTGGATCACTTCGGGGACGCCGGGGTGCAGCACCAGGCCCAGCACGATGCCGACGACGAGTGCGGCGATACCAATCATCTGTGCCGGCCCATCCCTTACCTACCGCCCGATTTGCTGGGCAAATTTAATCTCTCGAACTGCGCCCGCAGGCAACGACAGGCCGTCGCCATTGGCGACGCTCACCCCGACACCGTAGGACGCCTCCAACAGTCGCAGCCGTTGCAGGCCGCCGCTGTGGTCGAAGGTATCGCGCATATTGTTCGGCGGACCCACCGCGAGAACCGTGTACGGGCTGCTGATCGGATGATTGTCGACCAGGATGGCGCCACCCGCTTGGCGGATCGTCACGTTGGGCCCCATCCGCACGCCGCCCACCGAGATCGCTTCGGCCCCACTGGCCCACAGCGAGTTCACCACGAGCTGCAGATCCCGATCAAGAATCACTTGGCGGCTGCCGGGCACCCGCTGGTTGGACACGTCGGACAAGCCCCGGCCCATCCCGGGATCGGTGACCGTGATCGTCAATCCGGGCCCGATGACGGCGGTCGCGGCCGAAGCCAGACTCAGAGCGTCCAGCCGGCTGAGCAGATCTCGCCCGGTGGCGTCGTCGCGCAGTTGGCGGCGCTGGATGTCGTCGGCCTGGGTGGCCAGCTCATCCCGGCGGCGGGTGAGCCGGTCGGTGGCGCCCTCGGCCGATCGCACGCTGGCCGCCAGCACCTGCTGGGCGGCGTTGACGCCGGGGGCGGTGGTTCGCGCCTGGGCGACCGCGGCGGCGAACACCGCCGCAATCAGCAGGGCGGCCAACGCCTGCCACGCGTGGGTGGCGACGGGCCGGCGGGACTGCCCGGTGCGCTCACGCTCGGCGGCGGCTGCGGCATAGCCGGGGTCGAGGTGTTCGGTCAGCAGCGATCGCAGCAGCCCCGGCAGCGGGATCAGCATCGGTCGCCTCTCATGCCGCTCGCTGCGGCCGGCCTGCGGGTCGTAGCCGCCCAGTGCGCTGTCAGCCGTCGGCATCGCTGACGCCTGCCTTCGGCAGCGTGGTGACTACTAGACGCACCTGCAGCAGGTACAGCACCGCCGACCAGAGATACATCCCGACGCCCCAGATCAGGAACCCCCAGCCGCAGGCGCCGACCACCCGGCTCCACTGAGCGTCCCACTGCCCCAGCAGCACCAGGGGGAAGCCCGACATCAGCGCGAATGTCGCCGCTTTGCCGATGTAGGTGACCGGCAGCGCGGTCAGCCCACGGCTGCGAACCACCGGCAAGGTTGCGGCCAGGACGAGGTCGCGGCCGATCAGCGTGGCCATCAGCCACCACGGCACGACGCCGGCGGCGGCCAGGCCCAGTGGGACGGCCAGCATGTAGATCCGGTCGACCAGCGGGTCGAGCAACGCCCCCAGTCGCGACGACTGGTTGGCCACCAGCCGGGCGATCTTGCCGTCGGCCCAGTCGGAGAAGCCGCTGAACATCAAGATCGCGACGGCCCACCCGTAGGCGTGGCTGACCAGCAGCAGATACAGGAACACCGGCAGCAGGACGAGCCGGATCACCGACAGCACATTCGGGATCGTCAGCACCCGATCGGGGGCCTGCGTCATGAGGAAAACCTAACGGAAAACCCCGGGCAGGCTCAGCGCGGACAACGTGTCGTCGTTGAGCGGGTTGTCGTGAACCATGTAGGTCCACGTCGAGGTCGGGCGGGCCAGTTTCGACAAGTCCAGGCCCTGTTCCTCTTCCAGGATGTTGGCGGTCTCGAAGGTCTGCTGGGCGGCCTCGATGGCATCGGCGGCCAGGTTGGCGAACGCGTCGACGGCCATCCGGTGGAACTCATCGAGCGGGTTCTGCCGGCCGAGGGCCCGCAGGTGGATGCTCTCCCGGATATCGGCCAGGTAGGCCAGGTGATCGGCCCAGCCACGGTCCAGGTGGAACAGCATGATCTGACGGCAGATCGTCTCCAGCTGCTCCTCGCTGAACTTCTCGGTCAGCTCCTCGTAGCGGTCCGGGGACAGCTCCTTGAGCTCGTTGCGGGCCGCCGCCGTGCTCAGCAGGGTGTTGCGGCGTTCGACGATGATCGCGCGCTGCTGGGCGATCAGCTGGTTGTAGCGCCAGGTGTTGGCGTGCACGTCGAGCAGGCGGCCCTCGGCGATCCGCTGGGCGTGGTCGAGCAGGGTGCCGGCTTTGGCGCTGGTGATCTTGCCGGCGTCGTCGGCTTCGGTGGGCAGCTTGCCCGAGTCGAGGTGGGCGACGACGACGTCGTCCTCCCAGCTGGCGAAGAACACCGAGCTGCCCGGGTCGCCCTGGCGCCCGGCCCGGCCGCGCAGCTGGTTGTCGAGGCGTTCGGTGCGGTACCGGCCGGTGCCGATGACGTGCAGGCCGCCGAGTTCGGCGACTTCTTTCTTATCGGCGGAGTGGTCGTCCGATTCCGACCCGCCGAGCCGGATATCGGTACCCCGCCCGGCCATCTGGGTGGAGACGGTGACGGTGCCGAGCGTGCCGGCCTCCGCGATGACGGCGGCCTCTTCTTCGTCGTTCTTGGCGTTCAGCACGACGGCCGGAACGCCGCGGCGGATCAGCCGCTCGTGCAGTTCCTCGGATTCGGCGACATCGTGGGTGCCCACCAGGATCGGCTGGCCGGTGGCGTGCACCTCGATGATGTGCTCCATGATCGCCTCGGTCTTGGCCGCGGCGGTGATGTAGACCCGGTCGGCGGCGTCCTCGCGGACGTTGGGCGCATTCGACGGGATCGGTGAGACACCCAGCTTGTAGAACTGGCGCAGCTGCTCGCCGGCGGCCAGCGCGGTACCGGTCATCCCGCACACCGTCGGGTAGCGGTTGACCAGGGCCTGCACGGTGATGGTGTCGAGCACCTCACCGGTCTCGGTGGTCTCGATACCCTCCTTGGCTTCGACGGCGGCCTGCAGACCGTCGGGCCAGCGTTGCAGCGATGCAATACGGCCCCGGGAGGAGTTGATCAGCTGCACGGCCCCGTCGCGGACGATGTAGTGCACATCGCGCTGCAACAGCACGTGGGCGTGCAGGGCGACGTTCACCTCGGTCAGCGTGGTGGTGACGTGTTCTTCGGAATACAGGTCGATACCGCCGAGTGCGGCCTCGAGTTTCTTCGCGCCGTCCTCGGTGAGGTGGACGTTGCGGCTGTCGGCGTCGGTTTCGTAATCGGCACCGGCCGTCAATTGCCCTACCAGACGGACGATTTCGACCTTCGGGGTTTCCCGGTGCGTGGTGCCGGCCAGCACCAGGGGCACCAGTGCCTCATCGACGAGCACCGAGTCGGCCTCATCGATCAGCGCCACGTCGGGGTTGGGCGACACCAGGTCGGCCTCGTCGGTGACCAGCTGATCGCGCAACACATCGAACCCGATCTCGTTGATCGAGGCATAGGTGACATCGCATTCGTAGGCCGCGCGGCGCTCGGCGGCCGTCGACTCGGCGGTGATCCAGCCGACGGTCAGGCCCATCGCCTCGATCAGCGGCGCCATCCACTCGGCGTCGCGGCGGGCCAGGTAGTCGTTGATGGTGACGACGTGGACATTGCGCCCGCCCAGCGCGTAACCGGCGGCAGCGATCGCGCCCGAGAGGGTTTTGCCCTCACCGGTGGCCATCTCGACGACGTCTCCGGCGAGCATGCGCAGAGCGCCGAGCAACTGGACGTCAAAGGGACGGAGCCCCGTTTTCCGCTCGGCCGCCTCGCGGGCGATGGCCAGGAATTGCGGGACGTCGGCCGAAGCGGCGAGATCGCCGAGCTCCAGCAGCTTGGCCGCCTTGACCAGCTGCTCGTCATCGAGGCCCTTGGCCTTCTCGTCGAACTCGGCCGAGGCCGTCACCGCGGCCATCGACTCGGTTTTGGTCTTCTCGGTGCTGGCTCCCAACAGACGCCAGAAGCCCCGGCTGATGCGACCGGGTCCGGCACTGCTGCTTTTGCGCTCTTTCGCCACGCGTCAACGGTACCGTCGGCGCCATGACGGCCGCCGACCCGGTCATCGATCCGCGGCAGTATGCGAAAGCCGTTGGCGTGCAACCTCGCACCCGTTCCGTTCGGATTCGTCGGCATCCCGCAGTTCGCCACCGAACGCATCCTGCGCGAGGAGTGGGCCGCACTCGGGGTGCAGGTCGTCGGTGTTCCGAATCAGCCACCGCATCGTCGACGGCTACGGCACCGAGCGGGTATTGGCGGCTGTTCAGCCGGCGGTATTCGTCATCAGGCCCGACGGTTATCTTCGCTTCACCGCCCGCGACACGCCCGATAGGTCGGATCTGAAGGCGGCGCTGACGCTCACATTTAGCTAGTCAACCGGTGCGGACCCGCGCCTTCGCCGGGATGCCAGGGTAGGTTCGCCGGGAAAGCCGCAGGGTTCGGTCGTCGTGCGCGACGTCGCCGCAAGAGGAGAAACGCTTTGGAGAAGTTCACTCCGTCCAAGGACTGGGGAAACGAGCTCGTCCCGTCCCTGATCTGGATTTCCAAAGCGTGGGCCATCAGCGCCGTTCTGAGCCTTGTCGTGCTCTTTGTGCTGGCTCGCTACACCGTGTGGGGCAGGCAGTACTGGCGAATCACCGGCGACTACTTCAAGGGCCGCCAGAGCGTCGTGAACTGGATCTGGATCGCCGTGCTGTTGCTGTCGACGATCATCTCGGTGCGCCTCGACGTGCTGCTCAGCTACTACAGCAATGACCTCTACACCTCGCTACAGGTGGCCTTCCAAGGTGGCGGCGCCGATAACGCCGAGATCCGTGATTCCGGTATCCACGGCTTCTGGGCGGCATTGATCCTGTTCGGCGTCCTGGCGACCATCTACATCACCCGGGTCATGCTGGATCTCTACCTGATGCAGCGGTTCATCATCCGCTGGCGCGTGTGGCTCACTGACCGGCTCACGTGCGACTGGCTCGATGACCACGCCTACTACCGCACCCGCTTCACCGACACCGACATCGACAACCCCGATCAGCGTATCCAGCAAGACATCGATATCTTCACCGCCGGGGTCGGGGCCTCGCCGAACAAGCCGATGATCGGCAGTTCCAGCACCCTGCTGTTCGGCGCGATCAACTCGTTGGTGACGGTCGTTTCATTCACCGTGATCCTGTGGAAGCTGTCCGGCCCGCTGACCTTCGCCGGCGTCACCCTTGGTCACGCCCTGTTCTGGGTGGTGCTGGTCTACGTGACGTTCGCGACGATCATCGCGTTCTGGATCGGCCACCCACTGATCAAGCTGAGCTTCCGCAACGAGCTCACCAACGCCGTCTTCCGCTATGCGCTGGTGCGGTTGCGCGACGCCGCTGAGGCCGTCGGGTTCTACCGGGGTGAGAATGCCGAGCGCGGGCTGCTGCGCACCAAGTTCGCCGAGATCATCGCCAACTATCGGCGGTATGTGAATCGCACCATCGCGCTGACCGGCTGGAACCTGTCGATGAGCCAAATCATCAATCCGCTTCCGCTGGTGATCCAGGCGCCGCGGCTGTTCGCCGGCCAAATCGGCCTGGGCGATGTCACCCAGTCGTCCAGTGCCTTCGGCTCCATCCACGACTCGCTGTCGTTCTTCCGTAACGCCTACGACTCCTTAGCCAGTTACCGCGCGGCCATCATCCGTCTGCACGGGCTGGTGGATACCAACGCCGAGGCGCGCGAGCTGCCGAAACTTGCCACCGAAACCAGCCCCGACGGCTCGGTGGAGCTGCGGCAGGTGGAAGTCCGCACGCCCAGCGGCAAACAGCTGGTCGACCCGATCGACCTGCGACTGGATCCGGGCGAGACGCTGGTGATCACCGGCGCGTCGGGTGCCGGCAAGACCACGCTGCTGCGCAGCCTGGCTCAGCTGTGGCCGTTCACCTCGGGCACGCTGTGCCGCCCCGGCGACGACGACACGATGTTCCTGTCGCAGATGCCGTATGTGCCGCTGGGCGATCTGCGCACGGTGGTGTCCTACCCGGCCACCTCAGGGGATATCAGCGACAACGACCTGCAGGCTGCGCTGACCAAGGTGGCGTTGTCGCACTTGACCATTCGGCTCAACGAGGTCCAGGACTGGGCCAAGGTGCTCTCACCGGGTGAGCAACAGCGCATCGCATTCGCCCGGGTTCTGCTGAACCGACCCAAGGCGGTCTTCCTCGACGAGGCGACGTCGGCACTCGATGAGGGCTTGGAGTTCGCCCTCTACGACATGGTGCGCACCGAATTGCCGAACACCATTCTGGTCAGCGTCAGTCACCGCAGCACTGTCGAGCAGCACCACGCCAAGCATCTGGAACTGCTCGGCGAAGGGCAGTGGCGACTGGGGCGCGTCGACGGGGCTGAGCCCGCGACGGTGTGATCGCGCAAGCGGCGGCCGCATAACGCTGTATGACGCGGTCTTTGTCCTCGGTGTGGCGATCTGGTGCGTTGCCGCGACCATCGCAATGCGTCTGCGCCCTGGCGCTCAGCCCGCCGCGGTCCCGGCTGCATGCGCCCCGGCACGCCGCCCGAAGAACGAGCCCTCCCCCAGTTGGGTGCCGCTGGCATAGCCCTTGCCGTCCTGGGCGATATTGGATGCGCAGGCACCAGCCGCGTACAGACCGTGGATCACGCTGCCGTCAGCGCGCAGCACCTCGCCGTTGATATTGGTGGCAAGGCCGCCGACGGTGAAACCGGAATACATCGCCTTGCCCAGCGTCAGGTCGAAGGCACCCCACGGCCCCTTGTCTTGCGGCGCAAGGAATTCCGGCTGCTTGTGGAACTCCGGATCCTCACCGTTTGCGGCGTGCTCGTTGTAGTTGTTCAGTGTCTCGACGAGGTTGCCGGTGGGGATGCCGAGTGCGGCTTCCATCTCTTCGACGGTCTCCCAGCCGTCGATGAAGGTGATCAGCGGGATCTCCGGGCGCTGCATGTGAGCTTCGTCGACGATCAGGAATGCCGCGCTGTCGGGCTGGTCCATCACGTAGCCCGACGTACGGGAGTGATAGCCGTCCTCGGTGACGAACCGCTTGCCGAACTTGTTGACGATGATCCCTGTCAGCAGGATCGAGGGCGGGTAGACCGGCGCGGTGATGAACACCTGATCCATGTGCTTGGTGGCCCCACCCACCGACTCGCCGAGCCGGATGCCCAGCCCGTCGTCGTAGGTGTTGCCCAGCACGAACGGCTTCTCGGCCAGCTTCGGCGTGAATTTGGCGACCATCTCGGGATTCATCACGAACCCGCCCGCGGCGATCACCACCGACTTGGCCCGGATCGACCCCGCCTCGTTGAAGCATTTCCACGACACGCCGACGACCGAGTCGTTGTCGACGACGAGATTGGTTGCGCCCGTTTCGTAGCGGATCTGCACACCCAGTTCGGCAGCCCGCTTGAGCAACAGATCGATCACCATCGCCGCGCCCTGGGTGTCACCGGGCACCGGGACCTTGTGCCCGCGCGGGGCCGGCACCGCCATGTTCTTGTACGGCCACACCTTTTCGTTGCCGGTGAACATCAGACCCTCGGTATTGGGTTGGATGATCGCCTTTTCCGGGTAATAGGTGCGCTCGAAAGCGACCCCGAGCTCCTCGAGCCAGTTGAAGTGCTCGACGCTGCCCTCGCAGTACGCACGGATCTTGTCGAGCTCGGGCTCGCGGGACACCGCGACGAGGTACTTATACATCTCCTCGACGCTGTCGCTGTGGCCGGTGGCCTGCTGCACGGCGGTGCCGCCGCCGAGGTAGAAGTGTCCACCGGCCATCGAGGTGGTCCCGCCGGCGACGGCCGCGCGCTCGAGCACCAGAACCCGCGCACCCGCGGCCGCGGCACTGACGGCCGCACAGCCGCCGCCGATCCCGAAGCCGATCACCACGACATCGACGTCATCGGACCACTCAGCCACCGTTGAGACGTCGACCGTCGTGGGGATGTCCAGGCCACTCATTGCTGCTCCTGTTTCACATAGTCGTAGAACGCGCGGATCGTGTCGGGGACGTACGCGATCTCGAAGTAGGGGACGCCGGCCGCGGGCGCGGCCAGGTAGGCGAACAACATTCCGCCCGGCATCTCGCCGCGGGCGAGGACCGGGGCCGTCGCTGCGGCGGTCGCCAGCGCTGCCTCGAGGGCGTCCGGGTCGGCGACCTCGACGCAGATGTGGTGCAGGCCGGGGCCGTTTTCGGCAAGGAACTCGCTGTAGACACTCTCGCCACGGGTCGGCGCGATCAGTTCCAGCTGAGTATCGCCGGCGTAGCTCAGCGAGATATCGGCGTGGTGGTCGGCAGGGACGCCGCGATGCACGCACGTCTCAGGGCCGAAATGTACGTCGGGCATTCGTATCCATTTCCTGGCCCCGAGCAGCGTTGTCAACGCCGCTTCGGTGGCGTCCAGATCGCGGGTCACCCAAGCGATCTGGACAGGTGTCTGGCTTGTCATCGGTTTGAGGATATCCCCGGCCTGCCGGTGTGGCTAGAACGTGTTCTAGTTCTGTGACACATAACTAGGACATGTCTGAGTTCTGCGGCACCGCAGTCAGCAGGTCGAGCGCAATTCGGATCTGTTCGTCGAACAATTCGCTCGTATCGGTGAAGGTGTCATAGCCGTACTGGCCGAAGACCTCCAGGCTGATCGCGCCGATGAGCAATGCCCATACCGCGGTGCACCGGATCACCAGGGAGTCGTCGCCGGGAAAGCCGAACTCGTCTCGCACTCGGACCAGATCGGCTGACATCGGTTGTGCGACATGATGTTCGGTCAGCGCAATATCTCCGGTGATGACCCCGGAGGCCACCGCGTCGAACAGCATCCCGATCACCCGGGTGCCCGGTCCCGTGGTCAGTTCGGCGGGGGCACGATAGCCGGGCACCGGGGTGCCGTAGAGCAAGGCCCAGTCAGCCGGCTGTTCGGTCGCCCACTGCCGCATCGCGTGGGCGATCGTCGCGACATCGGCTCGCCAGCCGCTGTCGCTGCCGACCCGCGCCTGCCCGACCGTGTCGGCCAGGTCGGAGTACGCATCGATCAGCAGCAGGGTCAGCAGGGCGTCGCGGCTGGCGACGTATCGATACACCGCGGAGGACACCATGCCCAGCTCGCGGGCGATCGCGCGCACCGACAGACCGGCGGCGCCGACGGTGGCCAGCTGCCGTCGACCCAGTTCGACGATCTGGGCCTCGATGCGTTGCCGCGTTTCCTCCCGTTTCCCCATCCGCCGAGTCTGGCACATCCAAGATCACTGCTCTTGATTTTGTTCCGGATGGCTGGCATTCTCAAAAAAGAGCATTGCTCTCTAACTGAACGGATGGAGACCATGAACCAGCACTACGACCGCCCGAACGTCGCTGCCCGTGCCGTCAATAGCGTCATTCGCCGCCTCGCCGAGATGGGGATCAGCATCGCCGGCTCTCGCGCGCTACGCGTGCGCGGCCGCACATCCGGTGCCCTGCACAGCGTGGTCGTCAACGTCATGCGGGTCGAAGGGACCGACTACCTGGTGTCACCGCGTGGGAACACCCAGTGGGCGCGCAATGCGCGCGCGGCCGGCGCCGTCGAGCTCGGGCCGCGCTGGCGACACGCCCCGGTTGCGCTCACCGAGGTCGCCGACGATGACAAGCCGGCACTGCTCAAGCGCTACCTGGATACGTGGTACTGGGAGGTCAAGGGGCACATCGCCGGCCTCACGCCGGCTTCGAGCGCCGATCAGCTGCGCGCCGCGGCCCCGGCCATCCCGGTGTTCGCGCTCGCGCCCTAGTGCCCGTTGGCTTCCTGGGCCGCGGCAACGTTGACCACGCCGCTGTCCGCGCTGGCCTGCTGGCTGGTCGCCACCCAGGACACCGCCGCCGGGAAGGTGCCCCACGTGCTGTTAAACAGCCCGATGATCACTGCCTTGTTATTGCCGACCGGCATGTACACCGGGCCGCCGGAGTCTCCCTTCTGACTCACCACGCCGTTCTCCATGGTGAACCAGCCGTTGTTGACCCGCTCGATCGAGCCGCAGCTTTCGCCGGTGACAACCCCGAAGTGGCAGACCGGTTGGCCCTGCGTCATGGCCGGGGCGGCCTCGGCTACCAGCTGGCGGCCGCCGGGCAGAATGTTGTTGATGTTGACGTCGGGAGCCAGGGCGATCGTCTCGTAATCGGAGATCACCTGGTCGGTGCGGACGATAGCGCCGTCGGGGGTGTTGTCCTGGGATGTCGACACGACACCGATCACACGGCCGTCGCGATCGGTCACGGGACCGTCGGCCCGGCAATGGCCGGCCGAGTACGCGATCCGTGCCGCCGGGTCGACATAGCCGAGCGTGCAGACGTTGCTGGCCTGGCGAATCTCCATGCCGGGTGAGACCACCACGCCGGGCGTGGCCTGGGCCAGCGGCGCCAAGGTCGCCGACACTGCAACAGCCGCAGCGGTGGCGAGGACAGGTCTCCGAGAAAAACGCGACACCGTACACCCCGATCGGTCGGCGGAACGTCAAGGACGCGCCGCAAAAGTATCTCGACTGTGTATCGGCGCCGATTTCAAATCGTTACCAACGAACGAACACCTACCCGGCGTGTCGTTGATGTAATCCCGTCGCGGGGAGTTAGGAGTCGAACCCCAGGCCTAGCCGGTCGAGGGTGCGCAGGAAAACATTGCGTTTACCCGCGTGGTGATCTGCCTGGTTGAGCGACCAGCGAGTGGCCTGAATACCGATGCTGGCCGCCGGTTCGGGCGGGAACGGCAGCGGTTTGCGGTTCACCATTTCCAGCTCGGTGCGCTCGGTGGGATGTCCATCCAGCAGATCGAGACAGACATCGGCGGCGAACCGGGCCGCACCGACGCCCAAGCCGGTGAATCCGTTGACATAGGCGATCCGGCCGCGCCCGGCCATTCCCCAGTGCGCGCAGAACCGGGTGTTGGTGTCGATCGCGCCGGCCCACCGATGGCTGAACCGGACGTCTTCGAGTTGGGGGAATGTTATGAAGAAGTGCGCGGCCAGCCGGCGATAGGTCTCCGGCCGGTCCTCATAGGTCGGGTCGACCCGACGGCCGAAGTGGTAGAGGGCGTCGTAACCGCCCCAGACGATCCGGTTGTCCGCCGAGAGGCGGTAGTAGTGGAACTGATTGGCGCTGTCGCCGATCCCCTGCCGCGAGCGCCAGCCGATGCGGTCTAGCTGATCCTGTGTCAGCGGTTCGGTGGCCAGCACGTAGTCGTACACCGGAATGGTGTGCAGCCGGTTGCGCTTGAGCAGGCTGGGAAAGACGTTGGTGGCCAGCACAACCTGGTCGGCCTCGATCACCCCGGTGCGGGTGTGCACCGCGACACCGTTGCGCTGCCGGTCCACCGCCACCGCCGCGGTGTGTTCGAAGATCTGTACGCCCGCGTGCGCGCAGGCGCGCGCGAGCTCGAAGACCAGCCGCGCCGGGTGAACGATCGCGCAGGTGTCGGCCGCGAACAGTCCGGCCTCATAGGTCGGCGAGTCGACCTCGGCGCGCACCGCCGCCTTGTCAAGGAACTGCCCGTCGCCATCGTCGGCGCCTTCGCGCAGCCACTCGATCTGATGCGGTTCGGTCGCCACGGTCAGCATCCCGGAGCGTTCCCAGTCCACGGCCATGGCGTGCTTGGCGATATCGGCTTGCATCCCGTCGAGGTTGGCCCGCCCGAGCTTCTCCAGCCGGTCGAATTCGGTTGGCCAGCGGGATTTTCCGTTCGCCGCACCGTGGGTGATGCTGGCCTCGACGAAACCGCCGTTGCGTCCCGACGCCGCCCAACCGACCCGTTCGGCCTCGATCAGCACGACCCGTGCGCCGGGGTTGCGTTCGATGGCGTGCAGGGCGCTCCACAGGCCGGCGTAGCCGCCGCCGACCACCAGCAGGTCGCAGCTCAGACCGCCGGACAGCTTCGGATAGTCGGGCCGGGGCATATCCAGCCACATCGATCCGAATGACGCGGACCGCAGGGCCCGGGTGATCAGGTCGGGGTCGACGCGGCGATCGAATACGGTCTGCACCCTCGCATGGTGCCATGGCCGGGCGTGCTACTTGGCGAATCTCGCCAGCATGGGCCCGACGGTGGCCAACACGAATACGTACGGCGTGGCGATGGATCCGATCGCGGCGACCGATGTGCCGGCCAGTCCGATGATCACCAGGGAGAACTCGCCGCGGGCGATCAGCGCGGTGCCGGCGCGCAGCTGGCCCGGTCGGGCCACGCCGTCGCGACGGGCGGCGTACACGCCGGTCGCCACCTTGGTGACCGCGGTGACTGCGGCCAGCAGGCACGCCGCCGGCAGCATCGGCACCAGATCCTTGGGGTCCACCGACAATCCGATCGCCAGAAAGAACACCGCGGCGAACAGGTCGCGCAGCGGTGTCAGCACGGCGCGGGCCCGTTCGGCGGTCTCCCCCGTCAGCGTCAGCCCGACCAGGAACGCCCCCACCGCCGCCGAGGCGTGCAGATGTTCGGCCAGCGCGGCCACGATCAGCGTCAGCCCCAGGATGCGTAGCAGCAGCTGCTCGTCGTCCGGGTGCGCGATCAGCCGTCCGACGTGATGGCCCCAGCGGTAGGAGGCCACGAACGCCGCGCCCAGCGCGACGACCGCGACGGCCATCCACAACAGCGCCTCCCACCAGGTGCCACCGGCGGCCAGCACGGCCAGCATCGGCAGGTAAGCCGCCATCGCGAAATCCTCGAGCACCAGCACCGACAGCACAGCCGGCGTTTCCCGGTTACCCAGCCGGCGTAGATCGTTGAGCACCCGTGCGATCACTCCGGACGAGGAGATGAAGGTGATACCGGCCATCGCGATGATGCCGACGAAGTTCAGGCCGAGCAGCCAGCCGGCGATCGCACCCGGGGTGGCATTGAGCACCACGTCGACTGCGGCGGACGGCAGATGGCGTCGCATGCTCGAGGCAAACTCGCCGATCGAGAATTCCAGGCCCAGGGTGAGCAGCAGCAGCACGACGCCGATCGAGGCGCCGGTGGACACGAATTGTCCCGCCGCCGGAACGGGCGCGATACCGCCGGTGCCCAGGGCCAGCCCGGCCAGCAGATACAGCGGGATCGGTGAGAGCGCGAACTTACGGGCGATGGTGCCCAGGATGGTCAGGACCGTGAGGATGACGCCGAGCTCCAATAGAAGCGCCACCGACACAGCCACGAGCTCAGCCTTGGTCGACGATGCGCCGGACGCCGGAGATGCCGTATTCGGTGCCGATCACCACGAGGACGTCGTCGGCGTGCAGCACGTCAGCGGGTCCGGGCGAGGCCAGCACCTCCTCGTCGCGCACGATCGCCACAATCGACGCGCCGGTCCGGGTGCGAGCCTTGGTATCACCCAGCGGGCGGTTCACAAACGGCGAGGTCGCCACGATCTCCACCTGGCCGGCACCCAGGCCGGGCACTTCCTTGGTGAGGTCGGCGAAACGTTCCACTAGCCGCGGGGCGCCCAGGATCTGGGCCAGCGCGTCAGCTTCCTCATCGGTCAGCCGGAATACCGGGCGGGCCTGATCGGGGTCGGCGGCGCCGTAGAGGACGACTTCGAAATCACCGCTCCGACGGGCGATCACGCCGATGCGGTTACCGTCGGCGTTGTCGAACTCGTAGCGCAGCCCGACACCGGGCAGCAGGACTTCTTTGACCTCCATGGGCTCCATCCTCGGTGACGGCACCAATGCTGACTAGATGGTGGCAACCGTAGTGGATGGCGCGGCGGCGGTGGGTGCCCAGCCGGCGGGCCGCAGATGCATCCGAGGCGATCACGCCAGCGGGTGGCCGCGCGCATGTCGTGGGTTAGACACCGCGTCAAGAGGCCGGATCAGCGGAAGCTGAGCACCTCATCACCCCAGGCCTTCCGGATCTGGCGATCCAGGTCGTCGACTACCCGGTCGTCCCGGTCGATGACCAGGGTGGCGCGGTCGTCGCTGCGGTACGGCGCCCACTGCGGTTGGCCCAGTGGCACGTTGGGGTCACCGGTCGCCGCGAACGCGCTCCAGCGGGCCCGCATGCGTTCGGACAACGCTTCGCCGGTCTTGAGCCCACCGAGTTTGAAGGTGACGTCGCGGGAGCCGGACACCAGGTTGCCCCAGACGTAGATCAACTCGGTGGCATGCGCGGCGCCAAGCCGGATTGCCTTGAAAACCGGTGTTGCCCAATCGAATCGGTACAGGTAGACCGGGGCCGTCGCACCGTGCCCTTCGGCGAACCACACCGAGGGCATCCGGAAGCCCATATCGCTGGCCACGCCGAGGCTGCGGGTGCGGGCCAGCCGGGCCGGGTAGGCCGTGCCGATCTGTTCGGCGGTGGGCAGTTGCAGGCCCGGCTGATCGTTGGCGATCTCGTCGAACATCGTGCGAATGGTTTTAGGCGCGATGGGCATCAGCGGTGAGCGCATGAACCGGAACAGCGCCGCCTCGTCTTTGTTGGTGCCGATCAACAGCGGCACCGGGTGCGTCTTGCCGGCGCGGGCCAGCGTCACCGGATAGTCGGGGACGAGATCGCCGTCGACGGTCGGTGCGAACGCCAGCCGTCCCGGCGTGGCGGTCGGGACGTGGTCGAAGACGTCCATGGAAGCGTCGATCAGCGCCTGCACGGGCGCCCGGTGGGCCTCGGCGGCGGTCATGCCGAGCCGGTCGAGCAGCATCTGGGCCACCGCGCCCGCCCGGCTGCTGTCATAGATCGATGTGGCGGGCGAACTCTGGGCGATGGCGCGGGAAAACAGCCCGGCGGCCTCCGGCACGGCCAGCAGCGTCGTGACGATACCGGCGCCGGCGGACTCGCCGAACAGCGTCACCCGGTCTGGATCACCGCCAAAGCCCGCGATGTTGGCCTGCACCCAACGCAGAGCCGCCAGCACGTCGCGCAGGGCGATATTGCTGTCAAACCCTGCCGATGACAGCTCGATGAAGCCGAGGGCACCCAGCCGGTAGTTGATGGTGACGACGACGACGTCGGAATCGGCGGCCAGCACCGAGCCGTCGTAGAGCGGTTGGCTGCCGGAGCCGAAGATGTAGGCGCCGCCGTGCACCCAGACCATCACCGGTTTGGGCGCACCCGCCTGGACATCAGACGGTGCCCACACGTTGAGGAACAGACAATCTTCATCGGCGCGGGTGCCCAGGCCCATCGGGATCGGGCTGCGCGGCTGGGGGCTCACCGGCCCGAATTCCATCGCCTCGGTGACCTCGGTCGACGGCTCCGGTGGCACCGGCGCACGCCAGCGCAGATCCCCGACCGGCGCCGCGGCGTAGCGAATGCCCTTCCACGTCCTGACCCGGCCGTCGTCGGTGCCGCGGACCGGGCCGTAGCCGGTCGCGACGACCGGCCGGTCGGCGACCTGCCGAATGTTCGCTTCCGTTGTCATTCCGTCCACGCTACCGACGAGTAACGGCCACTGCCCCGTCACCCCGCTCACCCCGGGCCGGAGGTACGACGGAGACCACAATCTCCCACCCGGCTATCCTGACCAGGCTGATAGCCGATGGAGGTGCTTGGCATGCGGAAATGGGCGCTGCTGTTGTGCGCCATCTGCGTTGAGGTCACCGCCACGTTATCGCTACGGGCATCCCAGGATCACCGGTTGTGGTTGGTCGTCGTAGTAATCGGCTATCTCGCCTCGTTCTACTTCCTCGCACTCGTCCTGCGGGCCGGCATGCCCATCGGGGTGGCCTACGGCGTCTGGGGTGCGCTGGGAACCGCGGCGACGGCGGTGTTGGCCGCGGTGATCTTCGGTGACCCGTTCACCATGCCGATCGTCATCGGCATCGGGTTGATCATTGCCGGGGTGCTCTTGGTCGAACTCGGCTCGCGAGACCAGGAGACATCGCCGTGATGTGGCTGACGCTGGCAGGCGCGATCCTCGTCGAAGTGTGCGCGACGCTGTCGTTGCGAGCCACCGACGGATTCCGCAAGAAGATCTGGATCGCGCCGGTGGCGATCGGCTACCTGGTGTCGTTCACGCTGCTCTCGGTCACGCTGTCGCTGGGCATGCCGGTCGGTGTCGCCTACGGCGTCTGGTCGGCGGCCGGTGTGGCACTGATCGCGGTGATCGCGCGGGCGCTCCTCAAGGAGCCGTTGACGTGGGTGATGATGGCCGGTATCGGGCTGATCATCGCCGGTGTGCTCACGATCGAGCTGACCGGTTCCGTGGGCTGAGCGTCCGCGCCAGCGCCACTGCCACCAGCCCGGCGACGACGACGCTGAGCAGCCCGACGCGTAGCGACACCGCATCGGCGATCGCGCCCACGAGGATGGGCGAGCCCAGGAACCCCACGCGCATCAACCAGGTCAACACCGTCAACCCGGCGCCGGGGCGCAGGCCCGGAAGCTCGTCAGCGGCGTGCATCGCGCCCGGAACCAAGGTAGCCGAGCCGAATCCGGCGGCCGCGAACCCGGCGATGGTGCCGGGAACGCTCGGAAAGGCCAGTGCGATGCCCATCCCCAGCGCGACGGTCAGCCCGCCGGCTCTGGCCACCGCGGCCTGCCCCCACCGGTCGACCATCCGATCGCCCAGTGCGCGGCCGATGAATTGGAAACCGACCACGGCGACGTAACCGAACGCGGCAATCGCGGCCGGCGCCGACAGCGAGTCGTGCAGATACAGCGTGGCCCACGAGCTGCCGCCGTCCTCGATGGCGGCGCCGGCAATCGCGACGATCACCAGAGCCGCCAGCGGGAGGTAGACGCCGCGGCCCGATCGGTCCGCAGCCGACGACTCGTGGTGCGCCGGTTCGTGGTGGTCGGCGCCGGGTAGCAGGAAGCGGTATGCGATCAGGCAGACCGCGCTGAACAGCACACCGGACGCGCCCGACTGCACCGAACGGGGAACGCCGAAATAGATTGCGCCCGCGCCGATCAGGCCGCCCAGGACCGCCCCCGACGACCAGACCGCGTGTAGCGAGTTGATGATCGACCGGCCGTAGGCACGTTGCAGCCGCAGCCCGTGCACGTTCTGGGCGACGTCGGCCACCGAATCGGCCGCGCCGGCGCAAAACAGCGCCGCCGCCAGCGTCACCCCGGTCGGTGCCAGCCCGGCAGCGAGGGCGAAGAGCGCGATCAGCACGCTGCAGGCAACCGCGACCACCGAGGAGCGGTAGCGGCGTATCAGTGCCGCCGCGGTGGGACCGGTCAGCAGCGCGCCCGCCGAGAACGCGGCAACGGCCAGCCCGAAGGCCGTGTTGGACAGTGCAAGGCCGGCCTTGATTTCCGGGTAGCGCGGCAGCAGGTTGGCGAACAGCGCACCGTTGGTCAGGAACAGTGCCGCCGTCGCGACCCGTGCTCGACGGTGGCACACGTCGAGTTCGGGGGTGCCCACGTGAGGCGAGGTTACGGGTAACCAAGCAAGATGGCAGCCATGACTGACTCGTCGCTGTCCGAACTGGCCCACCGGTTCGGGGTGGCCACCGAATATCACGACTGGACAGGACGGCTGGTCGGGGTCGACGAGGCCACGCTGGTGGGTGTCCTGGCCGCGCTCGGTATCGAGGCGAGCACCGAAGAGGGTCGCGCAGCTGCACTTTCGGCCTCCGACACCCGGTACTGGTCACGGTCACTGCCGCCGAGCATCATCGGCACCGCCGGCACCGAAACATCGTTCTGGGCGCATGTCAGCCACGGCGACCCCGCCCACGTCTGGGTTCGGCTCGAGGACGGCGCGGTCCGCACCGGGGTGCGGCAGGCCGACAACTGGACACCGCCGTTCGATCTGGACGGGCGGGTGGTGGGCGAGGCGACCTTCGTGCTGCCCGCGGATCTACCGCTGGGCTATCACGAGGTGCACCTGCGCTCCGGCGGTCAGGACTGCAGCACGCCGCTGATCATCACGCCGGCCTGGCTGGGGCTGCCGCCGCAGCTCGACGGCCGCCGCACCTGGGGGCTGGCCACCCAGCTCTACAGCGTGCGGTCGAAGAACTCCTGGGGGGTTGGCGATCTCGGCGATCTGGCCGATCTGGCGGTCTGGGCCGGGGCTCGACACGGAGCCGGCTACGTGTTGGTCAACCCGCTGCACGCGGCCGCCCCCACGCAGCCGATGGAGCCCTCCCCCTACCTGCCGACGTCGCGGCGATTCACCAATCCGCTGTATCTGCGGGTTGAGCACGTCCCCGAATTCGCGTTTCTGCCCAAACGCGGCCGGGTGTGGAAACTGCGCGCCGCGGTACAGGCGCGCGCCCGCAAGGCCGACACCATCGACCGAGATACCTCCTGGTCCGCCAAACGCATTGCGCTGAAAGAGATTTACCGGGTTCCCCGGTCCGCGGGCCGTCAGCTTGCCTTCGAGGCATTCAAGGAGCGGGAAGGGCGCGCCCTCGACGATTTTGCCACCTGGTCGGCGCTGGCCGAGAAATACGGCGGCAACTGGCACGAGTGGCCGAAGTCGCTGCGGCACCCGGGCAGCCCCGAAGTGCTCGAGTTCGCCGAGCGACACAGCGCGGGTGTCGACTTCCACCGCTGGTTGCAGTGGCAACTCGACGATCAACTCGCCGCCACCCAGTCTCAGGCGGTGCGCACCGGGATGGCGCTGGGCATCATGGCCGATCTGGCCGTCGGTGTGCATCCCGACGGCGCCGATGCCTGGGCGTTGCAGGATGTGCTTGCGCTCGGGGTGGCTGCCGGTGCGCCGCCCGACGAGTTCAATCAACTGGGTCAGAACTGGTCGCAGCCGCCGTGGCGTCCCGATCAACTCGAAGAGCTTGGCTACCAGCCCTTTCGGGCGTTGATCCAGACAATTCTGCGGCATGCGGGCGGGGTGCGGATCGACCACATCATCGGATTGTTCCGGCTGTGGTGGATTCCCGCGGGGGCGTCACCGACCAAGGGCACCTACGTGCGTTACAACCACGACGCGATGATCGGGATCGTCGCGCTGGAGGCCTATCGGGCCGGTGCGGTCGTCGTCGGTGAGGATCTGGGCACCGTGGAGCCGTGGGTGCGCGATTACCTCCGCGCGCGGGGCCTGTTGGGCACGTCGATCTTGTGGTTCGAACGGGATAACGACGGCGACCGCGGTCCGTTGCACGCCGAGCGCTGGCGCGAATTGTGCCTGTCCTCGGTGACCACCCATGACTTGCCACCGACGCCTGGCTACCTGGCCGGTGAACACGTGCGTCTGCGTGACGAGCTGGGCCTGCTCACCCGCCCGGCCGAGGATGAGCTGGCCGACGACCGAGCCGAGCAAGCAGCGTGGCTGGCCGAGCTGCGCCGGGTCGGTCTGCTCGGCGCCGATCCAGATGAGGAGCAGGTGATCCTGGGCCTGTACCGGTATTTGGCGCGAACCCCGTCGCGGTTACTGGCACTGGCGCTGACCGATGCCGTCGGCGATCGGCGCACCCAGAACCAACCCGGCACCACCAACGAATACCCGAACTGGCGGGTCCCGCTGACCGGGCCCGACGGCGCACCGCTGCTGCTGGAGGACGTGTTGACCGATCCCCGGGCCCAGGCCTTGGCGGCAGCGCTGCACGCCGCCACCGTGCCGCGCCCGGAGTAGCGGTGCCGTAACTACCGCGCCTCGCCTTCGACGCGGTCAAGCAGCCGAGCGGGAAGGTGCTGACGGTACCCCGAACTGGATCGGGTGGGCTGGTTCCCGGTCGCGCAGGCGCGGTGCAAACCGCTCAAGGGATAGGTGGTTTTCCTGGATCGGTTGATCGCTCATCAGACGGGACTCAGCGAAGGCGCCCCGGGGCCAGCGGGTTAGCCTCACGACGTGATGTTCGCCGTCGTCGCTCCCGTCGCGGTCGAGCACACGGTGCTGGTGACGCAGTACACCAGCGTGTATCCCCACGAACCGTCCGGGCGAGTCGAGTTGACCCCCCAGTGCCCGGTACCCGATCCGCTGGATCTGGTGGCGTTCCTAGCCGCCCAGACCACGACATTGGGGCTAGCTATCGGAGTGCTGGTATTGCCCAATCACCATCCGGTGGTGCTGGCCGAACGGGCCGCGACCATCGACACGCTCTCCAGCGGGCGGCTGCGGGAGCTGTGGGCCGACAACCCCGACGGGGCGCGCCGAGCGGGCCGCCTGGCCGAGGTTGGGGCGCGGCGGCTGGTACTGGCGATGCCGGCGGTCCCCGATATCGACGAGGCCAAGGACACGCTGTCGGCATGCGCGCAGCGACTCGGGTCGCAGCCGTGAACCTTTGCGTGCCGGACCGGTTGGCGTTGACGGATCTGGTACACCGCTACGCGGCCGCCGTGGACGATCGGGATGTTGAGACGGTGGTCGGGTTGTTCGTCGGTGACGGCGAACTGGTGCTCCCGGCACCACCGGATGTACTGACACCGGTCGGCCGCCATCAGGGGCGGGATGCTCTCGCGGCTGCGCTGGCAGCGGCGATCAACGTCGGGCGCACACACCACGCGATCGACTCAGAGGTCTACACCGGCGGCTCGAATCCTGAGCTTGCACAAGGCCGTATAGCGGCAACCGCACATCACTGGAGCCGCCGAGACGAGGGCATCGTCGACCTGATGTGGTACCTGCGCTACCACGACGAGTACGCGCGGAGCGACTCGGGCTGGCTACTCGTCCGGCGAGCGCTGACCATCGACGCGATCGAGACCCGGCCGACGCGGCGCCTGCGCTAGGGCGAATCTCGCCGAGCGTGCGGGTTATCGATGGTTGTGGGCGAGATTTCGACAATAGGTCGCACGTTCGGCGCTGCCTGCTGACCGAACGTGCCGACCTCCAACGACCCCTCCGGCAGCACCAGTTCGCCACTGGCCAACCTCGACCTCAGGTAGGCGAAAGTCTGTGCGGTCTGGGCGAACAGATGCTCTCCGGCGACCAGCGCCGCCCGGGTGGGCCCGTCGGCGAATTGGGGTAGTGGCTGCACCACCGTGTGGTAGTCGACATTGAAGAACAGCGGGAATGAGTAGCGCTCCTCAGCGACCTTGCGGACACGGTGCGACGTGGCGACGAACGCGCCGTTGGTCCACAGCTCCAGCAGGTCGCCGACGTTGACGACGAATGTGCCCGGTATCGGCGGGACGTCGATCCACTCGCCGGCACCGTTGAGTACTTCCAGCCCCGGGGCGGTCGGTTTGAGCAGGGTGAAGCATTCGTAGTCGGTATGCGCTCCGATGCCCTGCGCGTCCTTGGCGTCCGGGTTGTACGGGTAGTAGATCAGCCGGAGCTGACTCGGTGCCTTGGTGGTATGCCGGGTGAACATGTCGGGATCCTCGCCCAGCGCTACCGCAAAGGCCCACAACAGATCCTGCCCGACACCCAGCACCGCCTGGTAATACTCGGTGACTGTGTCGGCGAACCCGGTAATGTCGGGCCAGATATTGGGCCCGAGCATCGGATTGCCGGCCAGATGGTCGGGGTCGTCCGCGGGAAGATCCAGTGCGGTGTCGAATGCCTCCTTGAGATCGGCGGCCGGCTCTCCGTAGAGCCCCTCTTCACCCACCGGTACATAGCCGCGGTGGCAGGTGGACAACCCGATGTAGGACTTCATCTTCTCCTCCATTGGCAGGGCGAAGAAGTCTTTCGTCGCGGCCAGCAGGCGCTCGAACAGTTCGTCGCTGACAGCGGTACCGGCCACGTAGAAGAACCCGACCTCGCGGGCGGCGGTGCCGAGTTCTGCTGCTACCCGCTCACGCTCGCCGTAGTCGGCCGACCGCAGCCCGCTGATGTCGATGACGGGTACCGATTGGAATGCCGCAGTCACAGTGTCACGCATCCTTCGCTTTCGTTGATCTCCCAGTCGATATCGTCGTCGACTCGTAGTTGTCCGGATTCCAGTCGCGGGTTCACCGAGGTCCCCACCCGAGATGGATCAGCGGAAACCTCAATCCGCCAGGCACTTCCGGTGACGGTACCCAGTGCGACGTCCGCGATGCCAGCTCGCTGGTAAGCCCAGCCGAACCGGTCGCCCACCCGCACCAGCACGCCAGCCCCGTCATCGGGTGCGCAGACCAGCAGTCCCCATACCGGTTCAGCGGGTCCCGGCTCGCGTTCCCAATGCTCGGTGTAGTCGGCGTGTACGCCTACCTCCACGAGAGTCTTACCGGCCCAGCTCATCCGCCCCGCGTCGGGTGGCCCGGCCGGCTTCAGATCGACCAGCCGGTGCCATTCGAAGACATCGAGCCGTTGATCGAGCTGGCCCGCGAAACCCTCGCCCGGACCACGTAGATCGACGAATAACGAAAGGCCTTGCAGCCACACGACATCGGTCCCGGTATCGCGGGAGCCGTCAGCCTCGATCAACAATGTGCGTCGCCACAGGCCGGCGCACTGCGCGATAATCGGCGTCACAGTGCTGCCTCCCACCGGTCGCGGAGCTGGGCCAGTCCCGCCTCGGTGGGCCGGCCCAATGCCCGGACCCGGGACCTCGCGCGACGCATTGAAGACGAAATACGAGGTGTCGATTTCGACGCGGTCCAGATCGGCCGGGATCAGGAACGAGATCGTCACCGCGTCGTGGGTGTCTGGGCCGATGTCCCGCCGGCGCCGGGCCTCCCAGCCCGCCCCCATGCTGTGCGGCCGGTCGGCCGAGATCAGGGCGCGGGCGTCGGAGTAGAACATGTCGCTGCAGTGTTCCAGGCGCCCGCCTTGCTCGGCTCCGGACACCTCGACGGTGATGCCGGACCACAGCGCCGGATCGGGCACCGGCTCGCCGTACGCCCGCAGCCTGGCCACTCCGCCATCGGAGGCGAGCACCACCTTGAGGTGGGTGTAGCGGCGCCGATCGGTGACCGCGATCGGGTTGTGCGCATCGCCCTTCAGGGCTGTCGGTAGGGCCAGCGCCTGCCACTGGACGCCGGCGCCACACGGGTCGTCGGAACCGGCCAGCGTGGCCCCGTACAGCGTGGCACCGGTCGGATGATTGCCGGTGAAGAAACGGGTGTCGACGTCGACGGTGTGCAACCGGCCGGGAACACCGAGCCCGATGATGGCCCAGTCCCCCTGCGGCGCATGCCGACGGGTCTCCCAGCCGTCGACCACCTCACCACGAAGGTCGAACGTCCCGGGGACGAAATGGGGCTCCGCACAGTCGATGAGCCGTTCCTTGAACCCAAACGATTCGTCACTGGCAGCCACGACGCTGCCGCCCACCGCGCGGCAGGCCAGATCAAGACCTTCGATCGTCATAGTCGCAGCGCTTTCGCTAGTGGCCAGTGTGTGCACGGGTTGCCCGGCCCCGGTGCGTGCGTGATCGCAGCGGTCACCCCGGCCATGCCCGCGCAGCCCAGGCAGATCACGTCGGCACCGTCCTGCACCACCGCGTCGGCATCGAAACTCGGCTGGGTGGTGGTGATTTGGGTTCCCAGATCGGCCGCAGAACGGGCAGCGGCATCGATTTCAGCGCTCATCGTCGGCGACGTGTTGGGATTGAGCACGAGGATCTTCATGCCGGCTCCGGGATTCCCGCGCCGAGCAGAGCGCCGCGGCTGCCCTCATCGGTCACCCGGCCGCCGCGCCATGTCTGGCGCACCGCACCGGTCAGCTGTGCACCCTCATACGGTGTGACCGGATGGCGATGGTGCAGGTCGCCACCGCGCACCACCCACTCCGCGTCAGGATCGAACACGCAGAAGTCGGCGCGTGCGCCTGGTGCGATCACACCACGGTCGATCAGGCCGGCCAACTCAGCGGGCTCCTGCGCCATCCACCGGTATACTTCGGGCAGCCCGAAGCCACCCCGCACCGCCTCGGTCCACAACGCGGGCAACGCGATCTGCAGCGAGCTGACACCACCGAACGCACGGCCGAAATCGCCACCCTGCAGGTCCTTGTGTTGCGGAGCGCACGGTGAGTGGTCGGAGACCACCATGTCCAGGGTGTGGTCGGCAAGGGCCGCCCACAGCAGGACACGGTTGTCCTCGCCCCGGATGGGCGGGCAGGCCGCGAACACAGTGCCGCCGTCGGGGATGCTCTCGGCGGCGAAAGTCAGGTAGTGCGGGCAGGTTTCAGCGGTGACGGGCAGCCCGGCCCGTTTGGCCTCGGCGACCAACGGCAGCACGGTGGAACTGGAGACATGCACGATGTGGGCCCGCGCACCGCTGTCGGCGACGGCGTCGAGCACGATTTGCACGGCGTCCCGCTCAGCGGTGTCGGGGCGCGACCGCAGAAAGTCACCGTAGGCTCGGCCCCCCGGTGGTCGGCAGCCCGCCAGGACGCGAGCGCTCTCGGCGTGCACCAGCAGCACCGAACCCAGCTCGGCGACAACGGCCATCGCGGCACGGAAATCCGCCACATCGAGTGGCGGAAAGTTCGGGTTCCCCGACTCGGACAGAAGGCACTTGAACCCCAGTACCCCAGCAGTGGCCAGTTCGCCGAACGATTCGAGGTTGTCGGGCACGATTCCGCCCCAGAATCCGGTGTCGACCCGGCACGCCCCGGCGGCCGCGGCTCGTTTGACCTCCAGCGCCGCCACGGTCGCGGTGGCGAAACCCTCCCAGTCGGTGCCAGGATCGTCGATGTGCACATGGGTGTCCACCAGCCCGGGCATCAACACGACGTTAGGTTCTAACACCGTCTGCGCGGCGCAACCCAGGTCGGCATCGACAGTGTCGATCACCCGAATCACACCCTCCGCCAAGCCAATTGCGGCCGAGTGGATCACACCGTCGATCACTGCGCGGCGGGCCCGAATGACGTGCTCGACAGCCGGTCCGCTCACCGCGGCAGCACCGGACCGAACCGCTCGTCGAGCCGCTGGGTCAGCTCCGGCCACACGTGCGGGTCGTGGCCGGGAACCAGCTCGTACCCCGACTCGGCGGCCAGCTTCTTCAGCCGCCGGATCGGTTCGACTGTCTCGGCCGGGTCGACATCGATGAACCCGCCGATCGGCAGTTCGTGCTCGATGTTCTCGGTCAGGTCGGCGGCGTCGAAGGCGAACACGAAGCCGCCGCCGCCGACACTGGAGTCGAGTTCAACGACGAAGCTTTGGTGCCCCGGGGTGTGACCGTAGGTCGGTACCGCGGTGATACCGGGTGCGATCTCGGCTTCACCGTCGGCAAGCACCCAGTCAATCCGCGGATCGTCGAAATCGAACCGAACGATTGCATTCCGTTCTGGCTCAGGATGATTCGACAGACCGTACTCCAGCTCGCGGCGCTGCGCATGCACCGGTACCTTGCCGGCGAACAGCTTGACGCCGCCGGCATGATCGTGATGCAGATGCGACAGCGCCACGAGGTGGATGTCGTCGACGTCGATGCCGATATCGTGCAGCGACTCCTCGATAGGCTCACCGGGCCCTGGGAGCACCGGGATGTACTCGACGGTCGGGAAGAACCGTCGGTACAGCGCCGGATCTCGGATCAGCGCGGTGTTGAACCCGGTGTCGAGCAGCACCCAGCCGCCGTCGGTCTGCAGCAGCACGCCGGGGACCGGTTCGCGCATCCGCAGCTCCGGTGGCGACCCATATACCGACACCGACTTGGGCAATTCCTCCCAACCGAGGGTCAGCAGGACGATACGACGAACTTTTCTCTCTCCCAGCACCACTGGCGTCAGCCCACGGACAGCGCGGACAGCCGAAGCGTGTTCGGGTCAGTCACGACGTGCGCCTGCTCGACACCCTTCAGCCACGGCTGAGCAACCATGAAATCGTTGACGTCAGCGATGTTCAGCCAGCAACCGGTCTTGACCGCTTCCTCCCCGGCTGTCGAGAAGTCTGCGTCCGTGCCGGCGGGCAGCCCCTTGGCCAGTGCCGCGGTAACCGCCGGCGCCGAGCAGCCGAAGAAGTTCAGCCCACCGTCGGCATCCCAGGAGATGTGGCCCCAGGTGTAGGGCGACGGCGCGTCCGGCCACCCGAGATAGGTCATGATCTCCGGCGCGGACTGCCCGTCGCCGCCGACCCAGCCGTAGATCTCCGAGGTGGGATAGGCCTGCACCTTGGCAGTCAGCCCGGCGGCAGCCAACTGAGTCTGAATCAGGTTGCTGATCAACTGGTTGTCCGGGTTGCTGGAGTCGTACCCGATGGTGACGGCCTTCTGGTCGGCAGGCAGACCCGCCGCGATTCCGGTCAGCACCGACGGATCGTGCGTCACCGCCTGCTTGCCGAACTCAGCGGCCATCATGTTCGGCGGATAGATCTGTTCGGCCTTCTTTCCGCGGCCGAAGTAGGTCTGCTTGACCAACTCGTCGACATCGATGGCCTGCATCACCGCGTTGCGGTTCTTGACGTCGGTCATCATGCCTTTGCGCGGATTAATATAGACGTAGTTCGACATCATGGTCGGCAGCGAGTAGTGCGAGTACTTGTTGTCATTGAGGTACTGCCCCACCGCCGAGGACGGCAGGTCGTGCAGGATCGCGGCGACCTGGCCGTTGTTGAACTGCAACTGCTGTGCCGACACGTCGGTGATCACCGGGAGCTCGACCTTCTCGAAGTACGGCTTGGCACCCCAGTAATCGGCGAAGGCGGTCAATTCGTACTTGGAGCCGACCTCGGCAGCGGTCAGCGTGTATGGGCCGGTGCCCAGATCGTGGTTGGTGAGATAGCCCTGTGCGTTGTCGGTGCCGCCGTTCGTCTTCAGGCCCTCCGGGCTCATGATGCGGGGTCCGTACGGGCAGGCCAGGTAGTCCAGGAACGCCGAGTTGGGCGCTTTGAGCGTGACGGTGACGCCGTAATCGCCCTGGGTTGTCACCGAGTCGATGTCGGTGACCATGTACGCCGGGCCCTGGTTCACGGCCGCGCGTCTGTCGAACGAGGCTTTGACCGCGGCGGACGTGAACGGGGTGCCGTCGTGGAACTTGACGCCTTCGCGCAGCTTGAACGTGAACACCTTGTTATCGGGCGAGGCATTCCACTCGGTGGCCAGAAGTGGCTCCAGCACCGGCTTGTCGGTGCCGCCCTTGTACTGCAGCAGGCCCTCGTAGGTGTTGGTGGTCAGCAGGAGACCCTGTCCCGCGTAGTAGACGTCGGGGTCTGGCGGCTGGCCCGGGTCCTGCAGGAACGACAGGTGCAGCACCTTGTCGGTCGGTGCGGCGTTGGGTGTACCGCCGGATGAATTGGATCCGCCACCGCACGCGGACGCGACGAGCAGGACCGCGGTGCCTGCGGCGAGTACTCCAAGCGGGCGAATCTTCAACGGGTGGCTCCTTCGAGGACGGGCGCGCCGAGCTGCTCGAACGCTGCGATGATTTCGTCACCGGTGCGCACCGCACCGGCCTGTAGGTACTCCATGGCATCCAGCGCGGCGTCGTGCCGGTATACCGACGACCCGCCGACGCAGTCGGTCACCACCCGCACATAGAAGTCCCGCTGGTGCGCATCGGCGAATGTGTAGTGCACGCACACATCGGTCAGTCCGCCGATCAGGATCAGCGTGTCCGCCTTCAGCCCGGACAGCACGATCTCGAATTCCGTTCCGATGAAACCGGAATAGCGCCGCTTGACGATATGGAATTCGTGGTTGGGACCGGTGAAGTCGGGCAGTAACCTCGGGTGCAGCGGGGTGCCCGCCCTACCCTCGACGCAGTGCTCCCCCTCATTGCCGTCCAGCTCGCGGCCGAAGTCGACACCGCTGGGACGGTGCACCTCCTGGAAGAACACGATGGGGATACCCGAGGCACGGGCGGCGGCGATGAGCCGCTCGGCCAGTTCGATCCGGTCGTCGTAGCCTGCCATATGCTCGATGCCGACCTCGGCGGCGGGCATACCACCGCTTTCTTGCATATCGACGACGACCAGAACCGGATTGCCAACGATCAGTGGCTGTTTCGGCACCTAACCTATCCTCCTATTGCTGCGATGCGGGGGTCTGCGGCGGCCTGGAGAAGATCCACGGCCGTATTGATGAAGACGTAGAGGGCGCCGAGCATCAGCGTCACGCCGGCGATCGCCGGGAAGTCGGCGACTGGAATGCTCTGGGCGATGTACTGGCCGATTCCCGGCCAGCCGAAGACCTGCTCGACGACCAGCACGCCGCTGAACATCAGCCCGATCTGCAGGCCGGTCATCGACAACGACGAGCCGATGCAGTTCCGCAGCACGTGGCTGGCCACGATCCTGCTCTCCGACAAGCCTTTTGCCCGCGCGGTGCGCGCGTAGTCGCTGTCCATGTCGGTTAGCAGGCTCGACCGAAGCACCCGGCCGATCGCCACCGCGGGTCCCAGCGCCATCACCAGCGCCGGCAGGATCAGATGGTGCAGCGCGTCGGTGACGACGTCGAAGCGTCCACTGAGCAGGCCATCGACGGTCAGCAATCCGGTGGGTCCGGTCGGTGGGTTGCTGATCCCGGTGCGGCCGTTGGCAGGCACCCAACCCAGCTTCTGATAGAACACGATCAGCCCGAGGATGCCGAGCAGGAACATGGGCGCCGACGCGCCGGTGAACAGGATCGCCCGCAGCACAGCCGATCCCCGCCACTTCAACGTCGTGCTGAACGCCAGCAGGACGGCGAGCAGCAACGCGATACCGAGGCCGTAGAGCGCCAGCTCCAACGTGGCCGGGAAGAAGCTGCCGAGATCGGACGCGACGGGATGCCGGGTCCGGTAGGACGTCCCGAGGTCACCCTGCACCGCGCCGGTGAGGTAGTGCCAGAACTGGGTGAAGATCGGGTCGTTGAGGCCGAGCGCTTCCCGGCGTGCGGCGACCGCCGATGCTGACGCCTGCGCGCCCATCTGAGCCTTGACCGGATCCAGTGGCGAAATGTGTTGCAGCACAAACATCACCGCGGTCAACGCGACAAGGATCACTGCGGTGGCCCCCAGCCGGGAAATGACGAATGTTCTCATCGGCGGCCTCCTAGCTCGTCTTCATCAGGTTGCGCAGGCTGTCGCCGGCGATGTTGCCGATCACCGCGAGGACCAGCACCCCGAGGCCGGGCATCACCGGAATCCACCACTGCTGCAGGAAATAGCTGAGGTTGCGGGCGGCGTCGGCGCCCAGCTCGGGCGCCGGGGCGGACTGGCCAAGTCCCAGGAACGACAGCGCGGCCAAGGTGAGAATCAGCGTCCCGAGGTCGAGGCTGGCGGCCACCAGTGCGTTGGGTACCGCCCCCGGCAGCAGGTGACGCATGGCGAGGCGGACCGGTCCCACGCCGGCCAGCCGGGCAGCCTCGACGTGCGGTCGCGCGGCCAGTCGGGCGATCTCACCGCGAACCAGTCTGGCGTAGAACGGCCACCACACGATCGACACCGCGATCAGGGTGTGGATGAAGCCGGGCCCCAACGCGGCCACGACGGCGATCGCGAGAACCGGTGCGGGCAGCGACAGGAACCCGTCGGTGATGCGCATCAGGGTGGCATCCAGCCAGCCGCCGGTCGCCCCGGCGATCAGTCCGACGACGCCGCCGATCAGCAGTCCCACCGCAACCACGACCAGTGCTGCAAACCAGCTGGACCGTACACCGAACAGCACCCGGGTCGAGATGTCGCGGCCCACGCTGTCGGTACCCAAGAGGAAGCCGTCCTTGCCGGGTGCCTGCAGGGGCATCCCTACCGGCACCAGCGGATCGTACGGAGCGAGCAGCGGTACGGCGACTGCGATCAGGGTCACCAGCAGAATCAGCGACGCACCAAGCCAATTCAGCACCAGCGCACGATCTCCTGCCAGTGCCGCCATCCGCTTCTCACGGCTGCGAAGCAGAGCCGGGGCGGGTAACGCGATAGCCATCAGCGCGCCTTTCGTTCGATACAGGCGACCTGGTGCGGGCTGCCAGGTATACCTTCCAGCCGCACGTCGAGTTCGAGATCGCTGCACGTGCCGATCGCGATGGGGCACCTGGGGTGAAAGGCGCATCCCGTCGGCGGCGACAGCGGGCTAGCGGGCTCCCCGGCCAGCACCTGGCAGTCGCGGCCCAGATCGGGGATCGCATCGACGAGCGCCTGGGTGTAGGGGTGGGTCGGGCGTCCGATGACGTCCTCGGCTGGGCCGATCTCAACGATGCGGCCCAGGTACATCACCGCGATCCGGTCGGCGACCACCCGTGCGACCGACAGGTCGTGGGTCACGAACACCACCGACATGTCCAGCCCGCGGCGCAGTTCGCCGATCAGGTTGAGCACCGAGGCCGCCAGCGACACGTCGAGCGCGCTGGTCGGTTCGTCGCACAGCAGCACCTGTGGCGGGATCACCGTCGCCCGCGCCAGCGAAACACGCTGGCGCTGACCGCCGGAGAGCTGCGCCGCCCGCGACTTGACGATGTCCTGGGGCAACCCGACCCGCTCGAGCACCGCGGCGACGGCGTCCTTGCGTTCGGCACGCGACATCGTCGTACCGCGCAGGCGCTCGCCGATCAGTTCGCCCACCGACAGCCACGGCGTCAGTGAGGCGCCGGCGTCCTGAAAGACCATCTGCGGGCGTTGGTTTGCGGCCAGCGCGACCTCGCCGGTGGTCGCTTTGTCCAGGCCGGCGATGATCCTTAGCAAGGTCGACTTGCCCGAGCCGCTCTCCCCCACCAGCGCCACCGATTCGCCATGGGCGACGGTCAGCGACACCCCACGCAGCGCCTGGAGTTTGCTCGCCGGTGTGCCCGAGCCATCGAGCCAGCGCTGGCGGACGGTGAAGGCCTTGGTGACGGTGCGGACATCGACGGCCGGAGACTGCTCGACATCGACCGCGGCCCGGTCGGCGAAAGCTTCGGTTTCGGCGGCGACGATACCGGCGAGCTCGGCCCGCATCTGCTCTGGCTCGATGACGCAGGCGCTTACCCGGTTCGCGGCGACGATGACCGGATCGGTTGGTGTGGAAGAACACTCGGCCCGTGCCACCGCGCATCGCGGCACAAATGCGCAGCCGGGCAGCGGTGCGGTGGGGCTGGGCACCTGGCCGGCCATCGCGGCCAGCGGGCGGTCGCGCAACGTGTCTAACGTGAGCCGCGATTGCAGCAGGCCGTGAGTGTAAGGATGCGCGGGAGCGGCCAGCACCTCTGCGGTCGGGCCGATCTCGGCGATCCGCCCGGCATAGAGCACCGCGATCCGGTCAGCGATCTGGGCAGCCACCCCGAGGTCGTGAGTGATCAGCACAATGCTGCAGCCGATCTCGGTGCGCAGCCGCTGCAGCAGCGCCAGCACCTGGGCCTGCACGGTGACATCTAGTGCGGTGGTCGGCTCGTCGGCGACGATCAACTCGGGCTCACCGGCCACCGCGATCGCGATCATCACCCGCTGGCGCAAGCCACCGGACAGCTCGTGCGGATAGGCCCGCATCCGACGCTTTGGGTCCGGAATGCCAACGGCAGTAAGCAGTTTGAGTGCTTCAGCACTGCTGCCGGCCACCTCTTCGACCTGTTTGCCGATCCGCATAGTGGGGTTCAGCGAGGTCATCGGATCCTGGAACACCGCGCCCAGATCCAGCCGCCGCACCTTGCGCAACTGTTTATCCGCACCGGTGAGCATGTCGGTACCGCAAACCCGCACGTTGCCAATGGTCTTGGCGGACCCGAGCAGTCCGAGCATGCTGAAGCCAAGCACGCTCTTGCCGGATCCGGATTCGCCGACCAGACCGACGATCTCGCCGGGAGCGATGTCTAGTGACACACCACGCAGCGCGCGGACGTCCTTGCCGTTGCGGCGGAACGTGACGCTTAAATCGTCCACTGCCGCGACCACGTCGCCGACCGGCGTCGTCGCCGGGGCGTCAGGTCGTAGCGCAACACTTCCGGCGCTCGCCATGCGGAGTCTCCCCGAGGGTCAGAAGGGTAACGAGGATGGACTCACCGGTGAGCCATCAGCCTGTCGATTGACAGTTTTGCGGGCCTCGTGTCGCGGTGGGTGTCGCTGGCGTAACCAAACCAAGACGGCGCGTAACCGATAGGTATCGCGCGTTTCTGTCGTGTGACAGAAAATCCCGAGGTCTGTCTTTTCGCAGGTGATGTGGGCCAACATCGGATCCATGGAGACAACGCGGTCGGGCCGCCCGCGCTTGACCGAACAGCGCAGGCCCGGCACTACGGCCCGGGAGGAGATCCTCGACGCTGCGGGGGAACTGTTCACCACCCGCGGTTATGCGAGTACATCCACCCGGGCGATCGCTGAGGCGGTCGGCATCCGGCAGGCCTCGCTATATCACTACTTCAAGACCAAGGACGAGCTGTTGTCGGCGTTGCTTCATCAGACCGTCACGCCGACCCTGACGTTCCTGGCCGACCTGCAGCAGGCTGATCCGTCGCCGGAACAGTGTCTGCACACCCTGGCCGCCTTCGACGGTGCGCAGTTGCTGACGTCGCGGTGGAACCTTGGTGCGCTGTATTTGATGCCCGAGCTACGGGAAGCCCGATTGGCCACGTTCTGGACCGAACGCGAGCGCCTGCGGCTGGCGTATCTCGACCTCAGCCGGATCATCCTTGGTGCGACCGGAGTCGCCGATGATGCCGCCGACCTGCCCTTCCGCCTGGTCGAGTCGTTGGTGAACATGTGGTCGCGGACCCCGCAGCCCGATCGCGCGAGGTTGGCCGGCCACGTCGCCGACGCCTGCCTGCGGGTACTCGGAGTCACCGACGACCTGCCCGCCCTGCGGGCCGGCACCCTTCACCACCTGGGCCGCAACGATCCGGCGCGGGTGGGACGTTTGTAGGATCGGGCCATGCCGCTGGCCGAAGGCGAGACATTCGCCGGCTACACGATCCTGCGCGGCAACGCCCCCTGAGACGCGATAAAGCGTCGAGTTCGGCGGCGGATGAAACGTCTGACAGCGGTTGTGACGATAGACCGCAAGAGGCTGGTGGGATCTGCCCGTTGGGCGATCTTGAATCACCCTGCGCTATGTTCGACCGGAGACACAGACGGAGGTTCGAGTGAACAGGCTCATCCTGGTGGCCGCTGGAGCGCTTGCCGCGGGTTCGGCAGCAGCCGCCCTGAGCATGGGTTCCAGCAACGCCGACCCGAACGCCGGTGGAACTATGAACATCCTCGGCGAGCCGTATTACAAGGCCGTCGCGATCCTGCACGCCCAGGGCATCCAGACCGTCTTCGGCGGCTCGGTCGGCAGTGACGTGCCACAGGCCAAGTGCATCGTGCAGAGCCAGAAATACCTGGCCAGCGGCAAGATGTCGCTGATGCTGAACTGCGAGAAGGCCGCCCAGCCGGAGGCTCCGCCGCCGAGCTCGGCCGGCACCGCACCCGCCGGGCCCACGATTCCCGCCGATGGCGGTGGCCGCCCGACACCGGGAGCTCCCGGCACGGTGATCGTGACGCCGACTCAGGTCGGCTAACAGGTCCCGTCGGCTAGACTCGCGGCAGTCTGCCGGGAGGTTGTGCTCATGCCGCGCCCACACCGCTTCGAACACGAGATCGATCCTGGCCGGGTGCAGATCCGGGCCCGCAAGGTCGACTTCGACGTCTCGGACCCCCGTTGCACTGTATTCCGGGCCATCCGGTCGCCTCCCACATGATCGGATTGCTCAATATCGTGCTCCCGGTGGCCGAACGCTGGTTCGTCCAGACCTACAACGAGGCGCTGCCGCTGGTGAAGGATTCGCGGCTGGCCGAAGATATGCGCGGGTTCATCGGCCAGCAAGCCACCCACGCCGACGTCCACGACCAGGTGCTGAACGACCTGATGGTTGCCCGCGGCGTGAACGCCGAGCCGATCCTGCCCCACACCCTGGTCGACGTATTCCGCTGGCACGGCAGCGAAGAGGTCGAACACGCAGGATGATGCTGACATGCGTGTCGCGCGCACCCGAGGGCGGCCACCTGGAGCTGGATCTGTAATGGCACGTTCGCTGGGTCTTGCCCGTTTCGATCTCCTGCGGCCGCTGGACATGCTGTCGTCTGTGTGGTCGTCGTCGGCGGTGAGCTCCGGAGCCGCGGTGGCGTATCGGACCCTATTCATCACCGTCAAACGGTTGGTGATCGGCCGCACCCTGACCGTGCGGTTGGACAGCGGGGACATCACCCTGACCGTCACCGAGTTCGATTCGCGGCTCGATGTTCGCCGGCTCGCGGTCGGTCAGTTGAACGACGTACGGCTGGCCGCCACGGATATCCGTTGGGATGAGCGGTATTTCGAACGAGCCTCGGTAGTGCTGCACAATGTGCATCTGCAGCCGGGAATACCGCCGGTGTTGGTGGCCGCGCCGGTCGAGGTGAGCATGGACGTCTCAACGCACGCACTCGACGAGGTGTTCTCCGACGCGCTGCCCCGCGTGTCGGGGCATGTCGACGATGACGGCGTCGTCCGGTTGCGCTGGGCTCGCCGCCCCGGACTGGGCAGTGTGGAGGTCGAGGTGGAACTCGACGGCTCCACGCTGTGGCTGCGTCCCCGGGCCGTGCGGACCCGTCGGCGCCGCTGGGCGCTGCCGGCCAAGACACCGGCCTATCCGGTGCGCTTACCGCAGCTGACCAGCGGTCTGACCTTGACGAGCTTGTCGTTGAGACCAGGCGCGCTGCGCCTGACCGGACGCCTGCCGGAGTGGCGCGCCGAGGTCCCTACCGGGCGCATCGAAGACGTCCTCACCCAGCTCAGCGCGGTGGGCCTGGCGATCAATCTCACCGGCCGCCCCCGGCGCGATTAATCGCCAAACCGCTTGTCGCCGTCAGTTATACGATCGCCGCGAGCCAGACTGTCACCGCTGCGCGGCAGATCAGGGCGAGTCGGCGGGTGCGGCAGAACGTCGTCGGCCGCGTCGTGGCCCATCCGGTCGAGCTCGGCGACGGTGCGCCCCCAGCATCAGCCCGCGTGGAAACCGCCGTGCACAAAGACGAAGCGCACTGGGATCTCCTCAGTCCCAGGCCGAGGCGACGGCCTCGACGACGTCGATGACTTTCGCTTGTTGTGCTCCCGGACTGTCGATCTCATCGGCGACGTAGGCCGCGACGAAACGACGGATCTCGGCGTCGACGCCGGCGAGGACACGCAGGATCTCGCCCCGCATCGATGTGGACGCCACCTGGACGGCAATATCGGAGGACCGCGGTTTGGCGACGTCGATGACCAGCAGCAGCGGTTCGGCAGCCCGCGCCGTGGCCCGCAGCGCGATGTCACCGTCGACCGTGAACCGCTGTTTATCTACGCGCAGGTCGATGATCAACTCGATGATCAGCGGGATGCGGATGTTGAACGTGATGGTGTCCCCCACGCTGCGCCGGGCCACCGGCTGCTGGATCTTCACCTTCGCGGTGACCTTGGCCAGCCCGCCGGGCCCCTGAGCCATCGGGCCCATCTCGAACTCGCCGCCGGCGATCTCGGCGAAGGCGGCCGCAACGCGCTCCTCGGTCACCGCTACCTCGAAGAATCGGCGACCGAATTCTTCGTAGGTGACAAAGCTGTACGTGTGCATAGAGGTCTACGCTCTCACGCCGGGGGTCGACCGCAGGCGGCGGACCGATAACAATTGAACCCGTCGATGGGGCTCAGCGCGCCGCGACGGCGTGCCACGCCAGGTCTGCGATGGCCTCGCAGTAACTCGGTTCGATCGGGTCGGTGGTGTAGAGCGCGCGCACGTTGATCGGCGCGAGTATCAGCTGCATGGCGGCGATCAGGTCCACGCCGTCCCGTACCTCACCGCGTTCGACTGCCCGGTCGAAGATCATCCGGAAGCCGGCGAACCGTTTCAGCCAGAACGCCTTCCTTCTGTCATCGGCGAATGCAGCGCGGTCATTGACGACCATCGCGCGCAACAGGCTCCGGCCGGTGTCGGTGTTGACCTGGCGGGCCACCGCAGCGGCGAGTGCCTGCAGATCGCTGCGCAGGGATCCGGTGTCAGCCGGGGCGAGGGTTTCATCGCTCCAGTACAGCAACGCGTCGAGGGCAAGATTGCGGCCATCACCCCAATAGAGGGTGACCAGTGCCTCGTCGATTTTGTGCCGGGCACACAGCGTGGGGATATCGAAGCGCTCCAAGCCCCACCGGATCAGTTCGTCGTGGGCAGCGGTCAATACGGCGCGGCGGACCTCTTCGGGGACATCGGCGTTCACATACTCCGAGTCGACGATCGCTCCACCTCCAATTCGTGCCAGCCTACGGCCAGTCAACCACTCCTTGCTGTACTAGCGCGAACCGGCTGGCCCGGTGAGCCAGTACATCATCAGGTTGTCGATGAGCCGGTCGGTGCGGATCGGCACACCGCCGCGAGTATCGGACCAGCCATGGAACTTCTCCAGAAGCCAGCTGGCCAGACCCAGCGGTGAGTCCTCGAGGAACTCGACAATCGATCCGGGCCGACCGTGCACAGAAAGGCCTGCTCGGTTCCGTGTTCCCAGCCACTATTCGGCAATTCGGCCGGCTATCGGGCCCCGCCGACGCCCGTTATCGTTCTGGTGACTTCGATTGTGGGAGAACGTACTTTGCCGACCGATGATCACATAACGAACACGGCCCCGTTGCGCGGGTCATCACCGGGGCCTCCATCGGAAACGCCGTGGAGTACCCCGGCGTTCGCGGGGCTGTCGCAGGCCGACGAGGTCGCGGTCTCACCGTTGCGGGAAGCCGTCACCAAGGCCTGGGTGTCGATTCCTGCGGCCGTCGGTGCGGGCGGATTCGCGGTGCTGGCGTATCCGGCCTTCCTGGTACTGAAAACGCCTACGCCGCAGGCATTTACACCATCGTGGCCGCGGTAGTGTCCCTGGCGACGGTGCTGACATTGCGTGAGACCGCCGCCAAACCGCTGCCATCGCTGGGGGTTACAGTTCCAGCAGCACCGTAACGGGTCCGTCGTTGACCAGTTCAACCTGCATATCGGCACCGAACTGCCCAGTTTCGACGTGGGCGCCCAGTGTGCGCAGGGTATTGACGAACACCGTGACGAGCGGCTCGGCGACCGCACCGGGTGCCGCTGCGTTCCACGTGGGCCTGCGCCCCTTGGTGGTGTTGGCGTACAGCGTGAACTGACTGACCACCAGAATCGGGGCGCCGGTATCGGCTGCCGATTGCTGGTCGTCGAGAATCCTGAGCTGCCAGAGCTTTTCACCCAGCCGCCGGGCAATGTCATCGGTGTCGGCATGGGTGACACCGACCAAAGCCAGCAATCCCTGGCTCGATGGCCGGATTTCACCGACCACCGCGCCGTCCACCGACACCGACGCCGACCTCACCCGCTGCACCAGAACTCGCATGGGTGCCGATGGTAACCGTCGGGGGTGGCTACTCCCCGGTGCCGGCCGGCGCGAAGCCCAGAACAGCCTTGGACTCGAGGAACTCATCGAGCCCTTCTTCGCCCCATTCGCGGCCGTTGCCGCTCTGCTTGTAACCACCGAACGGGGCGGTGATGTCGAAGGCGTGATTGATGGTCACCGTACCGGCACGAATCCGGCGGGCCAGCGCCCGTGCCTTATCCAGATCGGCTCCCGAGACGTAGCCGTAGAGCCCATAGTCGGTGTCGTTGCCGATCTCGATGGCCTGATCCAGATCGTCGTAGCCGAGAATGCAGACCACCGGCCCGAAGATCTCCTCGCGCGCGATCGTCATGTCGTTGTTCACGTCGGCAAACACCGTCGGGCGCACGTAGTACCCGGTGTCCAGACCGTCGGGGCGCCCGGGGCCGCCGGCGACCACCGTCGCGCCTTCGTCGATACCCTTCTGGATCAGTCCCTGGACCTTCTCGAACTGCATCCGGGAAGCCACCGGCCCGATCGCCGAATTGTCGGACAGATCACCGACTTTGACGCCTTCAGCAGTGGCACGAGCCACCGTGACGGCCTCGTCGAGCCGCGTCTTCGGCACCAACATGCGCGACGGCGCGTTACAGCTCTGGCCGGAGTTCAGCATCATCGCCGAAATACCCGCCGCGACGCTCTGCGCGAAGGCCTCGTCGTCGAGGACGATGTTCGGGCTCTTGCCGCCGAGTTCCTGGGCCACCCGCTTGACTGTCGGCGCAGCGTTGCGTGCGACCTCGATGCCCGCCCGCGTGGATCCGGTGAATGAGACCATGTCGATGCCGGGATGGCTCGACAACGCCGTGCCGACGCCTGGCCCGTCGCCGAAGACCATGTTGTAGACCCCGGCAGGCACTCCCGCCGCGGCGATGACCTCGGTGAAGATCTGCCCGCTGAACGGCGCGACCTCCGAGGGCTTGAGCACCATCGTGCAGCCGGCGGCCAGTGCCGGGAACACCTTGCAGGCGATCTGGTTGATCGGCCAGTTCCACGGTGTGATCAGCCCGCAGACGCCGATCGGCTCCTTGGCCACCAGGGTGGCGCCCTTCTGCTCCTCGAAGGAGTAGCTCTTCAGAACATCGATCGCGGTGGACAGTTGAATCATGCCCATGATGACCTGCGAACCGCTGGCCAGTGACGGCGGTGCGCCCATCTCCTCATGCACCGCGTCAGCCAGGTCACCTGAGCGCTTCTGGTATTCCGCCAGCACCGCCTCCAACACGTCGAGGCGTTCCTCGCGCGTGGTCTGCGACCAGTTGTTGAACGCGTTGCGGGCGGCCTTGACCGCTTTGTCCACGTCGGCCTCAGAACCGATCGCGATCTTGCCGCCGACCTGTTCGAGGGTGGGGTTGTCGACGTCGAGAGTCCGGAGTTCGACCGGATCAACCCACTGGCCATCGATGTAGAACTTCAAATATTCGCGCATCGAAGCATCCTCCTAAATTCAGCGGCTGATAGCGGGTTATTGGGTGCCTTCGGCGTACCAGGTCCGGAATCGGTCGTACTTCGGCATCTCCTCGGAGTTCGCCTTCGGGTCGATGCACACGTGCACGACACCGACTTTGCCACTGGCGTAGGCGCGGGCGATCGCCGGCCCGATCTCGGATTCCTTTTCGACGTACTCGCCGTGGCAGCCGAAACCCTCGGCGATCTTGTCCATCCGGACGTCCTTGCTCCAGTGCACACCTGGTTGCGGCGACGGCTGGGAGAAAGTGCGCTTGTAGACACCCACTTCGAGGCCCCACTGGTGGTCGACGCCGACCACGCACACCAGCGGCAGGTTCTGCCGGGCCGCGGTCTCCAATTCGGCGATGTGGAACAGGAACGCTGAGTCACTGGTCAGCAACATCACCGGCCGCTTGCCGCCTTCGGCGACCGAAGCGCCCACCGCGTAGGGCAAGCCCGTGCCCAGATGCCCGAAGTTCTGGTTCCAGATCACGTCGCGTGGTTTGGTCTGCGAATACGTCCAACCGAAGATCACGGTGGCGCCGCCGTCGCGCACCATGATGCCGTCATCGGTGTATTCGTCGAAGGCTTTGGTGGCTTCGACGACGTAGCGGGCCGGGTGGATCGGCGAGCGCCCGGACGGCGCTTCCTCGGCCACCCGGGCGATCTCCGCCGCGTCGGCCTTCACCAGCTCCTCGAGGTTGGCCGAGGGGGCACGCGGGGTGTCGCGCAGCGCCTCGACCAGCTGCGGCACCACGCCGCGCAGATCGCCGACCAGCGCCACGTCGACGGGTCGGTTGACGCCAATCGCGGTCGGGTCCTGCTCGACGTACACCCACTTGCGGTTCGCGTTGTTGGCCGCCCAGTGCTGGGTTCGGCCGTAGTGCATGGGTTCACCGAGCTCGGTGCCCAGCGCGACGCACAGATCGGATTCTTCGACGGCCTGGTTGGCAGCCGGTGAGAACAAGTACGGGAACGTCCGGTCCTGCAGACCTGGGATGAACGACGTACCGCCGGAGGTCTGGATCACCGGGCAGGCCATCAGCTCAGCGAGCTCCTTGACTTCCTGCTGGGTGCGTGAGGTGTGCACACCGTGTCCGACCAGCAGCACCGGGCTCTTGGCTTCGAGGATCAGCTTCACGGCCTCGGCGACCTCACGGGAGCCGGCGCCCTGGCTCACCAGCCGGTAGCTGGACGGCGGCGGTGCGGCGTCGACATCGAGCTCGGAAAGGATCACGTGCGAAGGAAACTCGACATAGGTCGGGCCCGGAGTGCCCGACATCGCCTTGCGGATCGCCTCGTGAATGATCTCGTCGGTCTGGTCCGCGTATTCGATGGAGCTGCTGTACTTCACCGACGCCGCAAAAAGCGGTTCCTGCTGGACGAACTGGATGCGACCGCGGCGCACTCGGCGCTCGGTGACGCGGGCCCGCTGCCCACCGAGGAAGATCACCGGCGAGTTCTCGACGAGCGCGCACTGGATCGCGCCGGCGATGTTGGCCATACCCGGGCCGAGCGTGCCGATGCACAGGCCGGGCTTGCCGGTCATCCGGGACGCCGCCTCGGCCATGAAGCCCGCGCTCAGCTCGTGGTGGGGCGCGACGACCGACCAGCCGCGTGCATCGGCCTCGGTGAACATATGAACGAAATTCGGATCCGGAATGCCGAACAATGTGTTGACACCCTCAGCCTCGAACAGGTCGAGAATGCGTTTGTAAACCGGTACACCCATGCGACACTCCTTGATTTCGTTACAGATAACGTTGGGAAAGATCTTTGCGATAGGACGCGGGCGAGCCGAACAGCGAACGGTTCAGCGCAGCCCGCTTGAGGTAGACGTGGACGCCGCTCTCCCACGTGTAGCCGATGCCGCCGTGCAGTTGCATGGCCTTGCCGACGACATCGACGGCGGCGCCGCACGCGTAGGACTTGGCCATCGCGGCCGCCACACTCGTGTCGGGTCCGCCGTGGGCGACGGCATCGACTGCGGCACTGACTAGTTGGCGGGACACCGCGATCGCCACGTGCATGTCGGCGCAGGCGTGCTTGACCGCCTGGAAAGAGCCGATGGGCCTGCCGAATTGCTGACGCACCTTCACGTAGGCCACGGTCGCAGCGAGCATGGCTTCGGCCACTCCCAGGCTGTCGCACGCCACCGCGACGGCTGCCCGGTCGCGCAGCCGGCGGATCTGTGTCTGCGGATCACCGACGAGGCGATGCACCCGCGTCACCTCGCCAGGCGTCACGATGGCCAACCGACGGGTCTCGTCCAGAACAGGTTGCGCGGTGACCGTGACGTCGGCCTCAACGACACTGTCACCGTCGATCATCAGGATCCGGTCAGCGCCCTCGGCGTCGGGCACGAACTCGAACGGCGCGAAGGCGACGGCTACCCTGGTGGCGCCAGAGGCGATCTCGGCGAGCAGCCGGTCCCGGGTATCGCTGGGCAGCAAGGCATTCACCACGCCGACGGCCAGCACGGCGCTGCCGAGAAAGCTGTTGGCGCTCGCGGCGCGACCGATCTCCTCACAGATGACCGCCACCTCGGCGAAGGTGGCCCCGGCGCCGCCGAGGTGCTCGGGCACCTCGAGTCCGACCCACCCCGCATCGGCGAGCACAGGCCACTCGGCTGAGCTGTCCTTAGCGAGCAGATCACCGGCTACGGAGCGGAGCTCGGCATGGAATTCGTCGAATTCGCCAGCCATTACGCCACGCTCGGCTCTCGCGGCAGCCCGAGGCCGCGTTCGGCGATAATGGTGCGCTGAATCTCGCTGGCGCCACCGGGGATCGTCCACTCCCACGAGCCGATGAAGTCCAGCAGCCACGATCCGGATTCCCAGCCACTGGAGGCCGGTTTGGTGAGGTGGGTGTGGGCAGCCATTCCGCCGATCTCGGCGCCGAAATCGGTCATCCGCTGCAGCAATTCGCTGTAGTACAGCTTGACCACGGAGGCGTCGGCCGTCCCCACCGCGCCGGTGTCGTGCTGCAGCACCAGCTCCCGGCACAGTCCGCGCAGGCCGGCGATCTCGATCTCGAACTGCGCCAGCCGGTCGGCAACCCGCGCGTCGTCGAGCGGCTGGCAAGCCTGCACCAGCCGGCGGAAGCCCGCATTGCCCAGCCGCTCGGCCAATTCGAGCATGGTCATGCCACGTTCGGCACCGAGGGTGGCTTGGGCGACCTGCCAGCCCTGGTTCTCCGCGCCGATCAGATTGGCGGCCGGGATCTTCACCCCGTCGAGGAAGATCTCGCAGAAGTGCGAATCGCCGACGGCGTTGCGGATCGGCCGTACCTCGACACCCGGACTGGTCATATCCAGCAGGAAGTAGGAGATGCCCTGCCGCTTGGCGGCGTCGGGGTCGGTGCGGGCCAACAGCAAACACCAGTCAGCGTGCAGTCCACCACTGGCCCAGAGCTTTTGACCGTCGACGACGAAGGTGTCGCCCACCCGCCGCGCGGTGGTGCGCAGGCTGGCCAGGTCGGATCCGGCCTCGGGTTCGGAGAACCCCTGGACCCACGTCTCGCCATCGAGGATCGCAGGCAGGTGACGTGTGCGTTGTTCGTCGGTTCCCGCCACCAAAAGCGTGGAGGCGGCGTGGTGGATGCCGACGAACGCCAACACCAGCCGCGGGGCGTCATGGGCGGCCAGTTCGGAATACAGCACGATCTGCTCATCCACGCTCATCCCACCGCCCCACTCGGACGGCCAGTGCGGCACGGCGAAGCCGGCGGCGCGCAGTTCGGCGAACCAGGTCTTCTGGAAGGCCGCGAATTCGGCGTCGCTGGCGCCGCTCTGGGTGGCGCGCCAGTCCGTGGGCACGTGGGTCTCACACCACGCGCGCACGCGCTCGCGAAACTCGTCGAGTTCCGCGGTCATGACATGGCCCGCAGCTGATCCATCGTTGGCGCGACGGCCACCCCGTCGTCGGATGAGGGCGCGAGCTGGGTTCCGGTGCGCACAGCGTCGGCAACCTGAGCCAGAATCGACGACAGCGCCGGCGGGGGTGAGCGCCGCGGCGCGGGCGGGAAATCGAAACCCAGCATCTGATATGCGGGTGCGGCGGCGTACTTGCCGAACCCGGTTCCGATCACCACGCCCCTCACGCGAACAGTCCTCTCAGCCCGGCCCCGCCGGCTCTGCGGGTCAACAGGTCCCGGGTAGCGGACAGGCCCAGCGGAAGCCGCCGCAGTGGCTGGCTGTGCCGCGAGATCCACGACAGCGTCGTCTCGTCACAGAACCCGACCGCGCCGTGCAGCTGGTGGCACACCCGGAAGACAACTTCGGCGGCCTCGATCGCCGACATCCGCAGGGCCAGAGCATCGTTCATCGCGCCGTCGCCGCCACTCCCGATGCTCCAGAGCGTGTATTTGGCGAGGATGTCCAATCCGCTGCGCTCGACCTCGGCGTCGGTGAGCTGGAACTGCACGCCCTGAAAGGACGACAGCGTCTGACCGAACTGCTTGCGCAGGGTGACGTGTGCCACGGTCAGCTCGATCGCCCGGTCCAGCATGCCGAGCAGCGTCCAGCATTGCAGTGTGAGCGACAGGGCGATGTCCCCTGCGCCGTTCTCGTCGATCGCCGACAGTTGCAGCTCGGTGACGAACGCCGGGCCGTGCGCCGCGTGGCCCGTCACCTTGCTGCGTGCACCATCCAGTGTCACCGCCGCCCAACGGGATTCGAGGCCGGCTATGGCGGCCGACGGCCGAGTGTCTGCCACGACCACCAGTCCGTCGACGTCAAGGTCGGTGGGGGCGGCAAGACGATCGGCCACCGGATAGGGCACCGCCCAGTAGCCCGCGCTCCGGCACAGCGCCGCGGCGGCTTCGAGTCCGTCGGCGTCGCTGCGCGGGTCGAGTTCCCAGGCGCCCAGTCCCGCGAGGACCGGGCCGACGAGCGACTCCCGGCTATCGGGCTTGGCCTCGGCCTGCTGCACCAGTTGGTCGCCGCCGGCAGCCTCGAAAGCTCGAAGTGCCTGATGCCCAAACTCTTTGGCGTCCTCGCTGAGATGCAGCACCATCCCGGTCATTTCGCCGCCGCCAGCAGAGAACGCGACAGCAGGATGCGCTGCATCTCGATGCTGCCGGACGACACCGTCGAGGCCTGCGAGTATCTCCAGTGGTCCTCGACCTCGGCGAGGAACCACTCCGCGCGCGGATCCCCGTGTGCCACCGCGGCCGCGATATCCATTAGCACCTCTGCGCTGTCCTGATCCAGCTTGGTGACCGCGATTCGGTACGCGGCGGCGTCGCCGGGGCGGACTCGCCCGGTGCTCTGCAGTTCCACGATGCGATAGGCCATCAGGCGGGCCCGGCGGCAGTGCGTCAACATCCGCACCCACCGCCCGCGCAGTTCGGCAGGCAGCTCGTCCCAGCGGTCGCCGAGTACCGTCGGCGCCGCCGCGAGCAGCCGTTCGCACCGCGCATAACGGGCGATTCCGACCCGCTCGAACGAGGTCACCTCCTGCACGATCGACCATCCGTCGTCGACCGTGCCGAGCACGTCCGCCTCAGTGACCCGCAGGTCGTCGAAGAACACCTCGTTGAGGTGGTGCGGGCCCATCATGCAGCGGATCGGACGCACCTGGATCGCCGGATCGTCCATCGGGACCAGAAAAATCGTCAGACCCTGTTGCTTCTTCTCAGCTTTGGTGGTCCGGGCCAGCAGGAAGCACCATTGCGCCATGGTGGCGTAAGACGTCCAGATCTTCTGGCCACTCACCAACCAGCCGTCGCCATCGCGACGGGCCGCGGTACGCAACGAGGCGAGGTCACTGCCCGCCTCCGGTTCGGAGAAGCCCTGACACCAGATCACTTCGCCACAGGCGATGGGCGGGAGATGCATGCGCTGCTGGGCTTCGGTGCCGTGCCGCATGATGATGGGCCCCACCCAGTTCACCCCCATGTACTGGGCGCCGCGCGGCTCGTGATGAGCCCACATCTCCTCCCGCACTACTGTCTGCTCCCAGACCGAGGCGCCGCGCCCGCCGAACTCCTGTGGCCAGGCCAGGCAGAGCAGCTCGTGGGCAGCCAGCGTCCGGCAGAAGTGTTGGGCCACGTCCAGATCCGCAGGGTCATCGGTGAACGCGCCGAGAAAGTCTGCGGGGACGTGGTCTTTCACCAGATCCCGCAGCTGGGTGCGTAGCGCCGCCGCGGGCGCACCCATGTCGAAGTTGAGACTCATGCGCTCTCCACTGGCACCAATCCCAGCTCCGCCAGGACACTCACGGTATGGGCACCGAGATCGGGAGCGGGTCCCGCGATCCGGCCCGGCGTACGGGAAAACCAGGTCGGCACGCCGGGCATCCGGACCGGACCCTGCGGGGAAGGAACCGTCTCGAAAAAGCCGACGGCGTTGAGCTGCTCGTTGTCGAACAGCGCCTGCGGTGAGTTAAGCGGTGCGGCCGGGATCTCCAGCTCGACGAACAACGTCAGCCACTCCTCCGTGGTGCGCTCGGTCATGGTCTGTGCCACTAGCGAATACACAGTGTCGATCTCCGCGGCCCTCGCCTTCAGCGAGGTGTAACGCTCGGTGTTCCATACGGGCTGAACCGCATTGATGAAGCTCGCCCAATGCCGGTCGTTGTAGATCAGCGCTGAGATGTAGCCGTCTTTGGTCCGATACGGTTTGCGGTTCGGTGCCACCGTCCGGTGATAGATCGCCGGGCCGAGTGGTGGGTCGAACATCGCCCCGTTCGCGTGTTCGACGAGCATGAACGAGGCCATCGTCTCGAACATCGCGACTTCGACCTCCTGGCCCTCACCGGTTCGTTCCCGGTGGAACAGCGCCATCGTCGTCGCGTACACGGCGGTCAGCCCAGCGACCTTGTCCGCCACGATGGTCGCGACATAGTTGGCCTCACCGGTCAATTCGGCCTGCACGGCGGGCAGGCCGCACTCGGCCTGGATGGTGTCGTCGTAGGCGGGGCGGTCACGGTCGGGTCCGCGCCTGCCGTAGCCGTAGCAGTTGGTGTAGACGATCGCAGGGTTGATGGCGGCGACCTCGTCGTAGCCGAACCCGAGTTTGGTGATCGCCTTGGCGCGCATGGAGTGGATGAACACGTCGGAGCCCGCAATCAGCGCGCGCAGCGCCGCCCGGCCCTCGTCGGAGCGAAGATCCAGTACCACACTGCGTTTGCCGCGGTTGACGTTGACGAACACCCCGCTCAGCCCATGCGCCGGACCGACTGAGACGTAGCGGGTGTCGTCGCCGGCGGGCGGCTCGATCTTGATGACGTCGGCACCCATATCAGCCATGATCTGGGTGCAGTAGGGGCCCATCACCATCGCGGTGAGGTCGATCACCCGGACTCCCGTCAGCGGCCCGGTGCTAGTCATGGCCAGCGGGTCGCTGTTATTCATGTAGCCCCCTTGCCATCCCGAAGCTGTGGCCGATATGAGCGCTGTGCCCGTCGGGCACCACGGGGAAGACCAGCGGGTTGTTGATATCTCGGATCTCCTCGATGCGGGCGGCCACCTGGTCGACGGTCCATTCCGATTGGTAAACCCCTGCGGACTCCACGACGGCAACCCTGGCGACCCGGCCGGCTATCGCAGTGAGGACTTCGCCGGTCACCGAACAGTCCTCATGGGCCAGCCAGCCGACGACGGGAGCCACGAGGTCGGCGCCCATCGGCGGGTAGGCCGACGTGTCCAGACCTTCGGCCATCCTGGTCACCGCAGCAGGGACGATGACATTGCAGCGCACGCCATGCTCGGCGCCTTCCAGCGCGACGACGTTCGACAGTCCGACCACCCCGGCCTTGGCGGCGGCATAGTTGGCCACCGCGTGATTGCCATACAGCCCGCCGATCGACGACGTCAGCACGATGCGGCCGTAGCCGGCCTGACACATCGACGGAAATGCCACTCGGACAACGTGGAACGCGCCGCGTAGGTGAACGTCGAGCACCGCGTCAAAGTCCTCAACCGCCATCTCCGACAACGGCGCCGGCCGGACGTTGCCGGCGTTGTGGATCAGGATGTCGATCCGGCCGTACCGCTGTGTTGCTGCCCCGACGATCGCCTGGCCGCCGACCGCTGTCGCTACCGATTCGGTCGAGGCGATCGCTTCCCCGCCGGCCGCGACGATCGTGTCGACAACCTGCTGAGCCGGCCCGGCGTCATCGCCGTCGCCGGTCAGTGCGCCGCCGGAGTCGTTGACCACGACCTTGGCGCCGAGACCGGCGAGCAGCAGCGCGTACTCACGCCCCAGCCCCCGGCCTGCGCCGGTGACAACGGCGACGCGATCGTCGAATCGTGCCTGTTTCGTGTCGAATCGCGATCGCGCCATCTAGTTTCCGAGCTCCAGGCCATCGAGATCGCCCTTGGCCCGCCAGTCGGCGATCAGATCGTCGAAGGCATAGAAGCCGGGCGAATAAAAGTCGCCGAGGAACGATCCGTTGTTCTCTGAGCCGCCATGGCCCTCGTTGTTGTAATAACCGGGCGTGCAAGATAGTTCGAACGCGGAGTTGTCGATCGACAGTTCACGCACGGTCGCCACCCACGCGTCCTGGCCTTCCTGGCTCGGCTCAACGCTGGTCGCGCCGCGCTTCTGTGCCTCGGCGATGAGGTAGGCGATGTGCTGGGCCTGCTGCTCGAACATCGCGGTGGTGTTGGCAGACACCCCGCCCTGAATGAACCCCATGAAGAACTGGTTGGGGAAGCCCCGGCTGGTCATCCCGTGCAGCGTCTTGTAGACGTCGTGCCAGTGATCGAAGAGCGACAACCCGTCGCGGCCGACAATGGAGTCGATCGCGAACCGCCGGCTGATCTCGGTGGAGATCTCGAAGCCGCTGGCGAAGATCACGCAATCGACTTCGTACTCAACGCCGTTGGCGACGATACCCTTCTCGGTCAGTCGCTCGACACCCTTGGATTCGGCCACGTCGACCAGCGTCACGTTCGGCTGGTTGAAGGTTTCCAGGTATCGCTGGCTGGAGGTCGGGCGTTTGCACATGAAACGGTAGTACGGCTTGAGCGCTTCGGCGGTGACCGGGTCTGCCACGATGGCGTCGACGTGCCGACGCAGCCGCTCCATGATCTTATAGTCCTCTTCTTCCCGGAACGCCATGATCTGCTCGACGCCTACCGACGCCGGATCCGGGCTGGCCGCAATCCGGGCGGTGAGGTTGCGCCCGAGTTCGGTCCAGAAGTCGCACACCAGATCCGGTTCGCCGAACACCACGCCGACAAACGGCGACCAGTTGTGGAAGTTGCGCTTGCGCTCCTCCTGCCACCCCGGCTGCAGCGACGCGGCCCATTCTTGGTCGGTCGGCGGATTCGAGCGCGAATCAACCGACGACGGCGTGCGCTGGAACACGAAGAGCTGCTTGGCATCTCGACCGAGGTGCGGAACCAGCTGGATTCCGGTTGCGCCCGTGCCGACAAGAGCGACGCGCTTATCGGCTAGCTTGTCCAGGCCACCGTCCGCGTCACCACCGGTGTAGTCGTAGTCCCAGCGGGCGGAGTGGAACACGTGGCCCCCAGCAGCACGGAAATCCTTGATGCCCGGGATCCCGGGCAGTTTCGGGCGGTTGTAGGAACCCTGCGCCATCACCACGAACCGCGCGCGGATGTCGTCACCGCGATCGGTGCTGATCCGCCATCGGGCAAGGACATCGTCCCAGCGCAGTTCCCGAACCTGAGTGGAGAACAATGCGCCGTCGTAGAGCCCGAAGTGCTTGCCGATATTGCGGCAGTGGCTGAGGATCTCGGCGCCGTCGGCGAACTTCTTCGACGGCATGAAGCCGAGCTCTTCAAGCAGCGGTAGGTAGCAGTAGGCGTCGTTGTCGCACTGGATTCCCGGGAACCGGTTCCAGTACCAGACCCCGCCGAAGTCGCCGGCCATCTCGATGACCCGGATGCCGTCCACGCCGGCCTTCTTCAGGTACGCCCCGGCCAGCAGCCCGGCGAATCCACCACCGAGGATCACCACATCGGCGTCCTCGACGATCGGATCGCGAGCCGTCACGGTCGTGTAGGGGTCGACCTCGTAGAACTCCGCGTAGTCACCCTCGAGTTCCAGATACTGCGCCGATCCCTCAGAGCGCAGCCGCTTCTCCCGCTCGACGCGGTACTTCTCCCGCATCGCGTCGATATCGACATCCGTGGGTGTCTGGGTGGGGCCGCAGTCCGCGGTCATCGATCGTTCTCCTTTGCGAGCGCGCGGGGTTCCCCGGTGCCCATGTACTTCGACAACTGGTAGTGCAGGTTGACGGTGCTGCGCTCGCGGTACGGATTGGGCTGGGTGCCCGGGAATCCGAGCGACTTCATCCCCTGCTGGACGGCAGCCATATTGGAGAAGTCTTGCGGCAGCACGCTGCGCCAGCGCGGATCGCCCACCGGGGTGTACTCCCAGTCAGCCTGTGGCTCGGCGCCGCTGGGGTACAGCTCGAACACAGACACCTCAAAGATGCACTTGTCGGGGTTGTAGCCAGGGTCTGGGCGCGCGCCGTAGCACAGCGCACTGGTCAGGCCCTGCCCGATCTGGAAGTTCGGGAACAGCTGCCAGGCGGTTCCGCTCTGGCCGAGGATGTCGGCGGGGATCGTCGGCCACACCACGCCGCGGGCCTCGTCATCGCGCCGCGCCGACGACAGCCAGTGTTCGAGCACCTTGTCGGCCGGAGTGTCCTCGGGCAACTCGTCCACCAGCCGCAGCGCGGCGTTCACCAGCGTCTGTGTGGTGGTCGCGTTGGTCTCCGCCATCGTGTACACCTGCATCTCCGCGGTGGAGATCCGCGGGTCGCCGGTGCCGAGCCGGATCTTGGACTTGGTCTCGGCCATATCCTCAGGCGCGTCGTAGCCGATATTGCTATGGCGGCCCTGCGCCTTGGCCCAGCCCTTGAATTCACCGAACTTGTTGAACTCCGGGTGGGTGGTGAACACGTGGTAGGTCTCGTTGAACGCCTCGAGGGCGACCTTCCAGTTGCAGTCGAAGTGCACCCATTTGCGCCATTTGACGCGCATGTTCTCCAGCCCGAACGGGTCGAGGATCTTCGCGGCCGGAAATAGGTAGTCGGCCAGCGGTTCGCAGTCGGGATCCATGTTGATCCACAACCAGCCGCCCCAGGTGTCGACGCTCACCGACTTCAGCCGGGTGTTGGCCGGGTTCAGCGCACCCTTCCAGTCGGCTTCCTCGCGAATGTGCGTGCAGGCACCATCCAGGCCGTAGGACCAGCCGTGGAATCCGCAGACGAACGACTTACGGGCCCGCCCCACAGCCTGTTTCGCGCCGGGCGGGGTGTCGATCAGGCGTCGGCCGCGGTGCATGCAGACGTTGTGGTGGGCGGCAAACTCGTTCGCCCCGGTCCGCACGACAATGATCGAGTCGTCGAGGATGTCGTAGGTTAGATAGCTACCGACCTCGGGTAGCTCCTCGACCCGGCCGACCTGCTGCCAGACCTTGCGCCACAGCTTGTCGCGTTCGGCACGGGCGTACTCCGGTGAGATGTAGGCCTGCACACCGATGGTCGTCGGTTCGGCGAGTTCTTCACCACTGCCCAGATCACCCATCGCGGACTCCTCTCAGGGCCTTCTGATTTCGCTACGGAAGTCGTCGTCTTTGAGGAACAGCGACGTGTTGTCGGCGCCAACGTGGCTCCAGCGCAGATCCAAACCGCCGTCGACGAGCAGGGTTTGGCCGGTGATGTAGCTCGACAGATCGGACAGGAGGAACAGGATCGCGCCGGCCTGTTCCTCGGGACGACCACGGCGCCCCATGGCGATGGCGGTACGGTCCCGAACGGGATCGGCGTCGACGTAGGCGCTGGACGCCGCAGTCTCGGTGACCCCGGGCGCGACGGCATTGACCCGGATAGCGTCCAGCGCGAGCTCCAGCGCCATCGTCCGGGTGGCCGCGACAATCGCCGCCTTGGCGGTGCCATACGCGATGTGAAACGGTGCCGTGTTCATCCCGCTGATCGACGAGACCGACACAATCGAACCTGGGCCGCCGGCCGACCGGATCTCGGCGGCCACCGCTTGGCTCATGAAGAACATCGTCTCGAGGTTGGCGGTGAACAGCTCCCGCCAGTCGGCGCGGCTGACCCTGGTGGCCGGCATCCACGTCGAGGGCGCGGCACCGCCGGCAATGTTGACCAGCCCGTGCAGCTGCCCCTTGGTCCGGCGCACCGTATCGAGAACGGTCGCGATGCCGGCATCGGTGGCGGCGTCCGCGGCGACCGGCACGATGGGCAGACCTCCGTCGACCAGTGGCCCCACGTGCTGGTCGAGGTTGTCCTGCGAGCGGCTGACCGCGACCACCGTGGCACCGGCCCGTGCCGCCATCTTGGTCACAGTCGTTCCGATACCGCCGCCTCCGGCGCCCGACACCACCACAATCCGGCCATCGAGCCGCAGGAGATCCGCCATAACCCGCTTTCGTTCGCAGCAAGATTGTCCGGACAATTAATGCCACTCTTCTGAGTAGAGAATATGATTCCGCAGCAGTTATAGCACCGTCAAGGGGGTCGGCCGAGATAACTCGCGACTATTGTCTGGACCAAATCTCCTTGGTACGGTCGCGCCGTGACATCGCAGCAGGACGGGCGCTTCACCCTCGCCCAGCCCCCGGTCCTTGCCGACGGATGGCGCGTCGCGCGTCGTAGCGCGCCGAGCCGGCTGTTCGGCGCCAACGGTCTGCGCACCGGCCCCGACGGCCGGGTGTACATCGCTCAGGTCACCGGCAGCCAGATCAGCGCACTCGATATCGGCACTGGCTCGGTCGACACGGTCAGCGCGAAGGGCGGCGAGATCATCGCCCCCGACGATGTGGCGTTCGACGACGCCGGAAATCTCTTCGCGACCGAGGTGATGGACGGCCGGGTCAGTGTCCGCGGTGTCGATGGCACCACCCGAGTCCTGCGCGACGATCTGCCCTGCGCCAACGGGATCACCGTGCACCGGGGCCGGTTGTTCATCGGCGAGTGCCGCGAGGGCGGCCGGCTGATGGAACTGGATCCGGCCACCGGCGCGCAACGCATCCTGCTGGAGAACGTCCCCTCGCCCAACGCCATGGAGGTTGGGCCGGACGGGCTGCTGTATTTCCCGGTGATGGGCGCGAACGAGATCTGGCGCATCGATCCCGACGGCGGCAGTCCTGAAACTGTCGCGACCGGTCTGGGAGTTCCCGACGCGGTCAAGTTCGATGCGGACGGGTATCTGGTCTCCACCCAGGTGCACAGCGGCCAAGTCCTGCGGATCGATCCGCGCTCCGGCGAACACACCGTGCTGGCCAATCTCAATCCGGGGCTGGACAATCTGACCTTCGTCGGCGCAAGGCTGTTCGTCTCGAACTTCACCGGCGAGATCACCGAGGTGCTCGGCGGCCTGCAGACCCGCGCGGTACTGCCGGGCGGGCTGAACTGGCCATTGGATCTCACGGTCGGGCCAGACGGCGAGCTCTATATCGCCGACGGCACCTACTTCTATGCGCTGCGGGCCGACGGCGCCCTGCACACCCTGGGCATGTTGTTCAGCCCCGGCTATCCCGGTTTCATCCGCGGTCTGACCGCGGCCGGCCAGGGTGAGTTCGTCGTGACAACCTCGGGCGGGCAGGTGGCCCGGTACCGGCCAGCCGATGGTGAAAGTGATGTCCTGGCAGACGGATTGAACCAGCTCTACGGTGTCGCCCTGGGGCCGCGCGGCATCGTGGCGGTCGAACAGGGCACCGGGCGACTGCTGTCCGTGGACGGCGGCCGCACCGACGTGCTCGCCTCCGGCCTGGACACCCCCGTCGGGGTGGCCATCGGAGCCGATGGCCACCCCCTAGTCAGTGAGCGCGGCAGAATCGTGCGGGTCAGCGAAACCAACACCGAGCCGGTGGTAGACGGATTGAGTTGCCCGCAGGGCATTCTGGTATCCGGCGAACTGCTCTTCATCGTCGACGCAGACGCCAAGTCGTTGATCGAGGTCGATCTCACCAGCGGGGCACGCACCGTCATCGCGTCCGGTCTTCCGGTGGGTGCGCCCCCCGGGGTTACTCCCAAGCCGCTGCGCGGGATGCCGCCGTTCTCGGGGCCTCAGGGACCGTACGCGGGGATCGCCGCCGGAGGCGACGGCACACTCTACGTCTCGGCGGATTCCGACGGCAGCGTACTGGCGTTTCAGCGGGCGGGCTGAGATGACACCCGCCGAGTCCGGGGATCACCGCTATATCCAGGTGGCTCGCACGCTGCGCAAGGAGATCGTCGACGGGGTCTACCCGGTCGGCTCCCAATTGCCTACCGAACACGAACTGTGCCAGCGTTTTTCGGTGAGCCGCTACACCGTTCGGGAAGCCCTGCGCCGCCTGCGTGAGGACAACCTGGTGTCCTCCCGGCCTCGGGCCGGCACGCTGGTGGTACCGCGGCCGTCGTCGCACGCCTACGTCCAGGACGTGGTGTCGATCAACGATCTGTTGGCCTTTGCGACGGGGGCGCGTTTCGCGATCGAATCGATCACCATGGTCACCGTCGATGGTGAGTTGGCGCAACGCACCGGGCTGACGGTCGGCGACGAATGGCTGGCGGTGCGCGGATTCCGCCGCGCCGAGGGTGCTGATGCGCCGGTCTGCCGCACGGAGTACTACATCAATCGCGCGTTCGCGGCCGTCGGCCGGATGCTGCAGAACCACACCGGGCCGATCTTCCCCCTCATCGAGGATCTGTTCGGGCTCAGCATCGTCGAAGTCCGCCAGGAGATCTCCGCCGTACAGGTCGGCGTCGAGCTGGCAGCTGCACTCAAGGTCGAGCCCGGCACGCCCGCACTAGAGATGCAGCGCACGTACACCACTTCCGACGGCGAGACAGCTCAAGTGACGGTGAACACCCACCCCGGCACCCGGTTCCGTCATTCGATGACGATGCGACGAGTGAAGGGATCACCGTAAATGCGCACCGCACAGCGGGATTCCGAGTTGGCCGCGCAGTCCTATGCCAGTGGGCTGTGGACGCGCGAAACCTTGGCCGACGCATTAGCCGCGGCCGCACGGGACACCCCGCGACGCGAGGCCCTCGTCGACGGCCAGGTCCGCCTGGACTGCGCAAACCTGCACACCCGGGCCCGCCAGCTAGCCGGCGCCATGTCAGCCCGCATGCCCGCCGGCAGTGTGGTGTCGTTCATGCTGCCAAACTGGCACGAAGCGGCGATCGTGTATCACGCGGCGACAGTGGCGGGCATGGTGGTCAATCCGATCCTGCCGTCGCTGCGCGACCATGAACTCGCGTTCATCCTCGCCGATGCAGCAGTCCGCATGATCTTCATTCCCGCCGAGTTCGGGGGTCATGACTATGCGAGTATGCTGCAGCGGGTCACCGCGACCATGCCGTCGCCACCCATCGTTGCCGTGGTGCGCGGCGAGCCGCAGCCCGGGCAGCTCACGTTCGGCACGCTCGACACACTGGTATTCACACCGCCGGAGCTCGATCCCGATGCGGTCAAGATGATTCTCTACACCTCCGGGACGACGGGACGCCCGAAAGGCGTTCTCCACAGTCATAATTCGATCCACGCGCTGATCCGCCAGCTCAGCGAGCACTGGCGGGTCGGGCCGGGTTCAGTATCGCTGGTGCCCTCCCCCATCGCCCATATCGGCGGTTCGATCTACGCCTTCGAGTTCCCGATCCTGCTGGGCACGACCGCGGTTCTGATGGACCGCTGGGAGCCCGATGCCGCGGTAGCGCTGATGACCGCTGAGGGATGCACGCACATGGCCGGCGCGACACCGTTCCTGCAGCATTTGCTGGGCGCCGCCGAACGGGCCGGCACCCGGCTTCCCGACCTAAAGGTGTTCATCTGCGGCGGCGCCTCGGTGCCACCGGCGCTGATCCGCAGCGCCGCTAACTATTTCGAGCACGCCGTCGTCACCCGCGTATACGGCTCCACCGAGGTTCCGGTCATGACTGTCGGTGCGCCTGACGACCCCGGCCACGCCGCCGAAACCGACGGTCGGCCCGGCATCGCCGATGTCATCATCGCCGACGGCGAGATCCGCGCGCGCGGTCCGCAGATGCTGCTGGGGTATCTGCACCCTGATGACGAGGCTGACGCGTTCGACGCGAACGGTTACTTCCGCACCGGCGACCTCGGCCACTGGGTGGACCACCATTTCCTCGTCGTCACCGGGCGGGCCAAGGACATCGTGATCCGCAACGGGGAGAACATCGCGCCCAAGGAGGTCGAGGATGTTCTGCTCGGCCATCCCGATATTCAGGAGATCGCGATCGTCGGGCTTCCCGATGCACGTACCGGCGAGCGAGCGTGTGCGGTGGTGGTCACCGAGCGCGAACCGGGCCTCGGTGTGGCCGATCTGCGCGATTTCCTGCAGGCCACGGGTATCGCGAAATTCAAGTGGCCCGAACAGGTCGTCGTCTGGGAGTCCTTGCCCAAGAATGACGCGGGGAAGGTACTCAAACATCAGATCCGAGCGAGGTTGGTTGAGGCCGATGGGTGATACGCAGGTAGCGGTGGTGACCGGCGCAAGCAGCGGAATCGGTTTCGCCTGCGCCACAAAGCTCGCCGAGATGGGAATGGCTGTTGTCGGCACCGGTCGCGACGCCGAGCGACTGACCGGACTGGCCGGGGCCATCGCCGATCCCGATCGGGTCGCCACTCTGGCCGTCGACCTCACCGACGATGACGCCCCGCAGCGGATCGTCGACCTCGCAGTGTCGCGGTGGGGCCATATCGACTTTCTGGTCAACAACGCCGGGGTCGGCAGCCCCAAGCCACTGCACGAAACCGACGACGAGACACTGGATTACTTCCTCGGTGTCATGCTGCGGGCCCCATTCCGGTTGGCTCGCGACGTAATTCCGCACATGCGGCCCGGATCGGCGATCATCAACATCACCTCCACCTTCGCCGTCGTCGGCGGCCTGCGTGGCGGCGCGTACTCCGCCGCCAAGGGCGGCCTCACCGCGCTGACCACACATATCGCGTGTCAGTACGGCGCACAGGGGATCCGCGCCAACGCGGTCGCCCCGGGGGTGACTGTGACGCCAATGGTCGAACAGCGCCTGAAGGATCCCGGATTCAAGAAAATGCAGACCGAGATGACACCGCACACCCGGCTGGGCCGGGTTGAGGACATCGCCGCCACGGTGGCGTTCCTATGTTCTCCGGGTGGCAGTTTCATCAATGGTCAGACGATCGTGGTCGACGGCGGGTGGAGCTCCACGAAATATCTGTCCGACTTCGCGCTGTCCTCGGAGTGGATCGCGCGGTGAATCTGTTCGCCACCCTCGATCAGGCCGCCACCCGACTCGGCGACCGCGGCGCGGTTTACCGTGGCGCACACCAGCTGCACACCTGGACTCAGTTGCACGACCGGGTATTACGGCTGGCCGGCGCGCTGCGCCGAACGTACACGCCCGGGCAACGGATCGCGATCGCCAGCGAGAACCGCGCCGAGATCATCGAGCTGTTCTACGCGGTGTGGGCCGCCGAGTGCGTCGTCGTCCCGATCAACTTCAAGTTGCATCCCCGCGAGATGGTGCAGATCCTCGAAGATGCCGGTGTCGCAACGGCATTCGCATCGCCGAAGATAGCTTCCGAGCTCAGGCCGGAATCCCCCGTCGGCGTCGAGCTGATCGGCGGCCCCGACTACGAGCGGCTCTTCAACGGACCGCCGGCGGCAGTCCCCGACACCGACCCGTCCACACTGGCCTGGCTGTTCTACACCAGCGGCACCACCGGCCGCTCGAAGGGCGCGATGCTCTCGCATCGGAACCTGACCGCGATGACGGTGGCGCACCTGGCCGATATCGACTCCCCCGATGAGAACTGCAGCCTGCTGCATGCCGCACCGATGTCGCACGGCTCCGGGCTCTACATCGCGCCTTACGTGCTGCGCGGCGCCCGCCAGGTGGTGTCCGAATCGGGCGCTTTTGACCCTGACGAGTTCCTCGACCTGTGCGGTCTCCATCCGGGATCGTCAGCCTTCCTGGCACCCACCATGATTGCGCGTCTCGTCAGCACCGGACGCAAGGCGCCGCCGACGCTGCGCACTATCGTCTATGGGGGCGGCCCGATGTATGTCGACGGTCTGAAGAAGGCGATGACGGCGTTCGGGCCGGTTTTCGCCCAGATCTACGGCCAGGGCGAAGCGCCGATGACGATCACCGGATTGCGCCGCGCCGACCACGAATCCGACGACGACGCGATCCTCGGCTCGGTGGGCTATCCGCGTTCCGGGGTCGAGGTCGCGGTGTTGGGCTCCGACTGCGCATACGCCGAGCCGGGACAGATCGGCGAGATCGTGTGCCGGGGCGATGTCGTGATGTCCGGCTATTGGAACAACGCCGAGGCGACTCGTACCACCGTCAGGGACGGCTGGCTCTACACCGGCGATATGGGCTCGTATGACCAGCGGGGCTATCTGACCCTGCGTGATCGCTCCAAGGATGTGGTGATCAGTGGCGGGAGCAATATCTACCCGCGCGAGGTCGAGGAGGCGCTGCTGGAACATCCCGGCGTGGCCGAGGCCTGCGTGGTCGGCGCACCGGATCCCGAGTGGGGCGAGGTGGTCGTGGCCTTCATCGTCGGCTCGGCCGCCGACGGCTCACTCGATACCCACCTGCTGGATCGGATCGCCCGGTTCAAGCGTCCCAAGCGGTACGTTTTCATCGACGAACTGCCCAAGAACAGCTATGGCAAGGTTCTCAAACGCGAATTGCGCGCCCGGCTCGGGTAACGGCATTCTCCTCTGCATAGAATGCCGCCATGCCCCAGGACTACCGTTTCCTCACCTACGAAGAGCTCGATGACGGCCGCATCGCGCGCATCATGCTCAATCGGCCCGAGGCGCGCAACGCCCAGAACCGCGGCCTGCTGGTGGAACTCAACGAGGCGTTCCTGGCCGCGGAGGCCGACGACAAGGTTCGAGTAGTCATCCTGGGCGGTCATGGTCCGATGTTCTCCTCCGGCCACGACCTGGGGTCCTCGGTGTCGCGGGCCGAGCACAGCCCCGGGCCGGACCAGCACCCGAGCTTCACGGTGAATGGTGCCACCCGCGAAGGCGCCGAAAGCCTGATGCTGCAGGAATGGCATCACTTCTTCTCCAACACCCGCCGTTGGCGCGACCTACGCAAGATCACCGTCGCCCAGGTCCACGGTGACGTCTATGCCGCCGCGCTGATGCTGATGTGGGCGTGCGACCTGATCGTGGCCGCCGAAGGCACCCGCTTCGCCGATGTCGTCGGCGCGCGGCTGGGTATGTGCGGCGTCGAGTACTTCGCTCACCCATGGGAGTTCGGGCCACGCAAGACCAAGGAGCTGATGCTCACCGGTGATGCGATGACGGTTGACGAGGCGTATCAGCTGGGCATGATCTCGAAGGTCTTCCCACCAGACGAACTCGCCGATAAGACGCTGGAGTTCGCCCGTCGGATCGCCGAAGTTCCGACCATGGCGGCGCTGCTGGCCAAGGAAGCCGTCAACCAGACGCAGGACAACATGGGCTTCTACAACGCGCTGAACGCCTGCTTCACTCTGCACCAGCTCAACCACTCACATTGGGCGCAGGTGCACGACAACGGTTGGCCGGTGGGTCTCGAGGAGGACGGCCTGCCGAACTGGAAGACCGCCCCGCCGATCGTGCCCGCCGTCAAGGATCAGGTTCGCGCGCAAAGCTGAAACCATCGCATTCTTCGCCGGCTGTGCGGTTTCGACCGCAACGAGCCGACGTCGTTTCGCCTCGGCAAGAGCACGATCACGGCAACGCACCGTTTGCAGCTCTTCTGAATCGATCAAGTCATCACAGACCTGTCACGGCCGCATCAGGGCATCTCTCTGGGCCAACTGTGTCCGCGTAACCGCTGACCAAGCGCGCTTGTCGAAAACCCCTGGTAGAGAGTTTAAGTCGCGTAACGCGCAAAGCTAGCACAGCCGATTACGTTCGGAATATTCAGCGAAACTGTTAAGTGCACCACACCATTTTGCGAAACGTGCTGCAAAGCACACACTTTGGTATGCACGCCACTTAGTTGTTAGCTTCGGCGACATGTTTGCAATCGCGACGTTGATGACTCTGATTAGTCAGGTGTCAAGCACGCCGTACGTCCCTGGTGGGGACAGTCCGGCTGGCACCGACTGCTCAGGGCTGGCCTCCTGGGTGGCCAATGCGGCCACCGGCAGGCCCGTGTACGGCAGCCGGTTCCACACCGGCAACGAGGAAGCAGCGCTGCTCGCCCGAGGTTTCCACTACGGAACCGCCCCGAACTCTCTCGTGATCGGCTGGAATGGCGGGCACACCGCTGTCACGCTGCCCGACGGCACCGCGGTGTCCAGCGGTGAGGGCGGTGGCGTGCGGATCGGTGGCGGCGGCGCCTATCAGCCGCAGTTCACCCACCACATGTACCTGCCGATGCCCGCCGACGACATGGCCGATCCCCTGGCACCGCCGGCGCCCGATGCGCCTACTCCGGATGCGCCGGTGTTCGTCGACGCCATGGTCGACGCACCGCCGCCACCGGCCGACCAGCTGCCGCCGCCCGCCGGGGACATCGTGCCCGCTGATGCCCAAATTGCGCCACCGGCAGGCGATCTCGCGCCTGAGCCCGCCTAGAAATCTCCGAACGACCAGCCGCAGGGCAGGCGGCGACGTACCGGTTTCAGGAACCCACAACGGGAGCACAGGAACCCACAATGGGAGCAGGGGTGAATAACCCCTCGGCCACGCTAACGGGCCCGCCCACCAGATCTGTCTCCATGGCCGTCGCCATCACCTGTTCATCGTGGTTGCGCGCCACTGTGCGCCTGCCGTCGAGCAGGTCGATGACCGCGACGCACCGTTCCGGATGCCCATCCTCGAAGAGGACTGTGTAGGCGACGACGGTACCGTCGCCAGTTGAATTGCCGGCCATCGGCACCCGAGGCTCCGCCTTGGCCACATCGGCACTTACATCGACAACGACAAAGGGCTTGGCGGGCGGATCGGAGCTGAGCACCAACGCGGCCTGTTTGGTGTAGAAACCGCTGACGCAACTGATCAGTGCCGAACGTGCGTGCGAATCGGAAAGCTCCTGCGCCGCAGTGGCGATGGCGTGAAAGACGTAGCTGTTGAGCGGTCCACCGGCAAAGGACATGCCACCGGTCACCGTGAGATCCCGGTCTGCGGATATGCCCAAGCCCTCGGCACCCACCAGCGCCGGGACGGGGAATGCGCTGTAAAGGTCGAACAAGTCTGCCCCGGCCGGCTCCAGACCAGTATGCCGCCGCACCGCGTCGGCGATGATCCGCATCGCGGCGGGCTGATGCAGCCGCGTCCGGGCTGCCACGGGCACAACATGATTGGACTCGGCAGCAATCACCGGGAAACACCATCGGCTGCGCGGTATCCCCATTGCGTCTGCTGTGGCGGCGGTGGCGAAGACCAGCGCGCAGCCCTGATCCACCGTCCATGTCGTGATCATCAGCTTCGTATACGGGAAGGCGATCATGGGGTTCGACGGCGATGCGTCCCGTATCTCGCCGCGACTATAAGGATGGGTTCGCACGGCGTGCGGATTTGTCGCGGCGATCTGGACAAAACGTTCATATAGCGCGGCCACGGCGTCGCGGTGCTCGTCGGGGCTGCGCCTGTGCTCGGCTCGCCAGTGGCTGTCGATCAGGGAGTAGTAGCCCGGGGTGGCCGCCAGCCCGGCCGCCGCTTCGGCCGGGTGACTCATGTTGTCGTCGAACTCGGCCGACGACAATGTCTCACCGGGTGTGGTGCCGTCTGGCTGTTCGGTGACCGGTGCCGAATGACCGGCACCACCGGCCCGCACGTGGCGGTAATGGGCCTCCCCGCCGACAACGAGCGCGACAGTGGCCTCGCCGGACTGGACTGCCTGGCAGGCGCGCGCGATCAGGCTGTGCTGCATCACCCCGATCTTTGCGAGCACGGTGTGAGCTCCCGTAGCGCCGATACGATCGGCGACCAGACGACCCGGATCCGGGTAACGGGTCAGCCCCTCGGTGACACCGATCCAGTCGACCAAGCGCAGCGCGGCAGCCGCCAACCCGGTACCCTCGGCGGCTTGGGCCATCAGCTCGACGGGCTCACACGCATCGCGGAAGTCGTTGTCGCGGCGGCTGACCTGATGCCAGCCGATGAGCACCGGAGTGTTCGGATCAATGGCGTGTGCGTCGGGAGGCTGCGGCGCTGAACTCACGCGGTCAGCTTAGACACCTCCGATCGCCAGGGGTTGATGGTGTTCTTCCCGACCTGACGGCCCCACACCTATTCGGTGAGCAGCGGCTGGCCGAGTTCGAAGTGGTCGTCTGGCGCAATCGCCGCGCCATCATCGACCACGAGGTAGGGCCGCGCCGGCCAGAATTTACGGTCGATCGTCTGCCAGCACCCGGGCGCGCCACCAGGCCCGCCCCGACCATTTGTTCACCGCAAACTGTCCGGGTAGACATCGGGATTGGGGGCGCCGAGGATCTCGGTCATGGCGCTAAGCGAATATCGGTCATGGTGCTAAGCGAACAGCCGTTGCCGCCGAAGGCTTCGAAAGCGGCGGGCTACACCTGGGCAATGGTGCACAGGCTGCAGAACAGCTCCGGGCTGTACGTGTCGAGCAGGCGGGTCGTCGATGTCCTTCTGCTGAGCGTTCAGCGAGTGCGCTGTGGTCACCAGATTGTCCAGCGCACCCCGCAGGTCCGGGCTGGCAGTGAAGGAGACGTCGGCCGACGTCCAGATTTTGGAGCCCGGGTGAACGCGATAGGCCCAACTAGCCGCAATGGTGATTGCCGATGTCGGCGGTGCGGGTGCGCCAAACCCACTCGTGCCGGAGGTGGAGCTGGGATAATCGAACTCGCCGTCGGGGGTTGGCACCCGCGGAAACCAGCTCAGCGAGGAGCGTGCGACCTATGTCCATCATCGAAGCGGACTCAGCGACCCAGTCACCGTTCGACCGTGAGGTCGCCGAGACACAGCAGTACTTCGACAGCCCGCGGTTCGAGGGGATCACTCGGCTCTACACCGCACGGCAGGTCGTCGAACAGCGCGGCACGATCCCGAATGACCACACCGTCGCCCGCGAGGCCGCCACCGCTTTCCACAAACGCCTGCGCGAACTCTTCGCGGTCAAGAAGAGCATCACCACCTTCGGCCCGTACTCGCCGGGCCAGGCGGTGACGATGAAACGGATGGGCATCGAGGGCATCTACCTCGGCGGCTGGGCGACGTCGGCCAAGGGTTCGGTCACCGAGGATCCCGGCCCCGATCTCGCAAGCTACCCGCTGAGCCAGGTGCCCGAGGAAGCGGCCGGGCTGGTGCGCGCGCTGCTGACCGCCGACCGTAACCAGCAGTACCTGCGCCTGCAGATGACGCCCGAACAGCGCGCGACGCAACCCGCCGTCGACTACCGGCCATTCATCGTCGCCGACGCTGACACCGGCCACGGTGGAGATCCCCACGTGCGCAACCTTATTCGGCGATTCGTGGAGGCCGGCGTGCCTGGTTATCACATCGAGGACCAACGCCCCGGCACCAAGAAGTGCGGTCATCAGGGTGGCAAAGTGCTGGTGCCGTCCGACGAACAGCTCAAGCGGCTCAACACCGCCCGCTTCCAGCTCGACATCATGAACGTGCCCGGCCTCATCGTCGCCCGCACCGATGCCGAGGCCGCCAACCTCATCGACAGCCGGGCCGACGAACGCGATCAGCCGTTCCTGCTCGGGGCAACCAATCTCAAGGTCCCCCCGTACAAGTCGTGCTTCCTGGCGATGGTGCGGGGCTTCTACGAGGCCGGGGTGACCGAACTCAACGGGCACCTGCTCTACGCGCTGCCCGACGGCGAGTACGCCATTGCGGACGCATGGCTGCAGCGCCAGGGCATCTTCGAGCTGATCGCCGCACAGGCCGCCGCCTGGCGCGACGGCCAGGAGCACTCGCTCGACGCCCTCTTCGACAAGGTCGAGTCGACGTTCGTCGACGCCTGGCAGGATGACGCCGGGCTGGACACCTATGGCGACGCGGTCGCCGAGCTGTTGAAGTTCCGCGAGGGCGAGGGCGAACCGCACGAGATGAGCGCAGCCGATTGGCTCACCTTCGCCAAGACCGCGTCGCTGTACGCGGCCCGGGAAAAAGCCCGCGAACTGGGCGTGGACGCACCCTGGGATCCCGAGCGGGCCAAGACCCCTGAGGGCTACTACCAGGTGCGCGGCGGTATCCCGTATGCCATCGCGAAATCTCTTGCGGCAGCGCCATTTGCGGATCTGCTGTGGATGGAGACCAAAACCGCAGACCTTGCGGACGCCCGCGAGTTCGCCGAAGCCGTGCATGCTGTCTACCCGGACAAGATGCTGGCTTACAACCTCTCCCCCTCGTTCAACTGGGATACCACCGGGATGAGCGACGAAGAGATGCGCGCCTTCCCCGAAGAGCTGGCCAAGATGGGCTTCGTCTTCAATTTCATGACCTACGGCGGTCATCAGATCGACGGGGTCGCCGCCGAGGAGTTCGCCACCGCCCTGCGCCAGGACGGTATGTTGGCGCTTGCCCGCTTACAGCGCAAGATGCGGCTGGTTGAATCTCCCTACCGCACACCACAAACACTGGTGGGTGGGCCGCGCAGCGATGCGGCGCTGGCCGCGTCGTCTGGCCGTACCGCCACCACAAAGTCCATGGGCAAGGGCTCCACACAACACCAGCATCTGGTGCAGACCGAGGTGCCCAAGAAGCTCCTCGAAGAGTGGCTGGCGCTCTGGAACGAGCATTATCAGCTTGGCGAAAAGCTACGGGTGACATTGCGGCCACGCCGGGCCGGAGGCGAGGTGCTCGAGCTCGGCATCTGGGGCACCCGCGAGGATGGTGGCGAGGAGGAGCTGCTGGCGAACGTGCTCGTCGATCCGATCAAGGACCGGCACGGCCGCAGCATCCTCACGGTACGCGACCAGAACACCTACGCCGAGAAGCTGCGCCAGAAGCGCCTGATGACGCTGATCCACCTATGGATGGTGCATCGGTTCAAGGCCGACGCGGTGTATTACGTCACGCCTACCGAGGACAACATCTATCAGGCCGACAAGATGAAGGCACACGGCATCTTCAGCGATGTACACAAGGACGTCGGCGAGATCATCGTTGCCGACGTCAATCACGACCGGATCACCGAGTTGCTCGAGCCCGACCGGGCCGCACTCAAGCGGCTCATCGCCAAAGCGGACTGAGCCCCCGAATCGGCAACATCCCGGCGGCGACTCGGCGCTCGTGGACGTTCGCTGACGCCAAGAGAGTGAACGGTGTTCATTCGCCGGAATTGGCCAGGTAGAGAGCCGCCCGCGGCAGACACCGGTTAGCCAAGCCACGGCGCCGTTGGTCGGTCGCCGTGGCCGCGCTTGCCGCCCTCCCGGTGGCCGGCATCCCCACCGCCAGCTCCGGCGCGCTGCCCACCAACGCCGCCACACCAGGAAGCCCTGAGTGCTGCGCCAAACTCGTGGCGGCCAACTCCGTCGACCTGACCAAGGCGTCGATCAGCGGGCACTACGTCGTCACGACCCAGACCGATCTGGTGGCCAGCAGAAGTGCGGTCACTCAGCAACGGTCTGTACGTGTCGGCGGTCGGGGGTCTGATGGCGGTCGTCAAGGGGTGAGCGCGTATCGGCGCCGCGGTGTTCGCGGCCGGACTGTCACTGGCTGCTCCCCACGCGGTTGGGACCGCGGCCGCCGATTCCTCCGACCGCGGTTCGGGCCTGGCGGGCTACACCGCGGTGCTCGCGAATCTGTCCGGCAGTTCCATCGACCCGTCCTCATCGGTATTCGTACTGTAGAACTCATGCCCCGACTCCCCCGTTGGATCGCCGCGGATCTGACCGCGAAGCTGCGCAGCCCCGAGGCCGCCGCGGTGGTAGCGGGCCTGGAAGGCAAGTTGACCGAGCGGCGCCGCGACTACAAGGTGCAGTCCGGAGCCTTTCGCGGTGTCCGGGTGCTGGTCTATCGCGGGTTCGTCACCGACAACGTGGCCAAGGTCCGGGTTCGGGTCTTCGAGACCCCGGAGCTCCCGGGCGACAGCCGGATCCCGTACTGGGAGGTCGCACAGAGCAATCTGCGCCGGCATGCCGCATTATCGATCGTCGGTGCGCAGGTCGAGTTACGGGTCGGTCGGCACCGGGCCACCGAGGTCACCGACGCACACGGCTTCGCCAACTTCTCGCTGCCCGTGCCGAAGCTGCGCACCGGCTGGCACCCGGCCGAAGCTGTTGTTGCGGGGATTGGCGACGAGCCGACCGTGGGTGCGGGGCTGGTGATCAAGCCGTCGTTGACCGCGCCGTTCCTGGTGATCTCCGATATCGACGACACGATCCTGCTCACCGGCTTGACCGAGGGCCTGACGATGGTGGCCCGCACGTTGCTGCGTGATGTGGAGCAGCGCAGCGCGATTCCCGGGATGTCGGCGCTGTATCGCGGACTGGCACGGGGCGTACCCGGGCGCACTGGAAAGCCCCGTCCGGAGCCGGCGTTCTTCTACGTGTCCACCGGCAGCTGGTCGTTCTATTCGATGCTGGATCAGTTCGTCGAACTGCGGGATTTCCCATCGGGTCCGATGTTCCTTACCGACTGGGGTCCGACCGAGCGGTATCTGAGGCGTAGCGGTGCCGAGCACAAGCGCGCGGCAGTCCGCCGACTGTTCAAGGCCTACCCGAGTATGCGGTTCGTGCTGGTCGGCGACAGTGGTCAGCGCGATCCCCTCATCTACGAGGAGATGGCACGCGCATTTCCCGGCCGGGTTGCGCTGGCCCTGATCAGACAGGTCGGCTCAGAGGCCGACGAACGCAATAACCAGCTGCGGAAACACGCGGAACTTCTTCAGGCTGAAGGCATTCCGCTGCATCTGGTACTCGACGCCAGGCAGGCCGCCCAGCTGGCTGCCAACCTCGGGTTGTGCGACCAGGAGACGGTGATGCAGGTCGGCACCGACCTGCACGATTCCTGAGCGCGATATCTGCGCCGGGTGACTACAGCGAATTCGCCCAGGCAACACCGAATGCCGCCGCCACCGAGACCACCGTCAGCGGAATGCCGAATCGCAGGAATGTCGCGATGCTGTATCCACCCGGCTTCATGACCATCAGGTTGGACTGGTGGCTGAATGGGTTGAGGAACGTGAACGAGATGCACGTGCCGATCAGGGTGAGCAGCAGAAGAGGATCCAGACCGGTGGAAGCAGCGACGGTCAGCGCCACCGGCGTGAGGATCGCCGCGGCCGCCGCATTGGTCACGACATTGGTCAGCACCGTCGTGACGATCGCGATGACCAGCATCACCAAGACCGTGCTTCCGGTCGACATGGCCAGAACCGCCACCGCGGTCCACGTCTTGGCGGTCTGGGGAGCCTTGCCCGCGACTTGTTGCCACAGCCCGACCAGCGAATGGTCAGCGAGAGCAGTCACCGAACTCGTTGTGACAAGGCACATTTCTCCTGGCAATGCCGCCGTGTCGCGCAGCCGCTTCGTGGACTGCGCGGCGATCACCTGCACGGCCTCCTCTTCCTCGAGATCACGTATGCTCGCCGACTCGTCGTCGGCGATCGACACTATATAGAGTTCCTGGTTCGCGTGCCCGAAACGTATACTGCCCCACAGCATCCGAACACCGGACTCGGTGGCGCGGTAGATGAGAACATCGCCGGCCGCCACGATGCCGTCCGGGCCGATGACGTCGCCCCAGCGCTGGATCTCGACCAACTCGAATTCCGAGGTAGTGCTGACCCCGAGCTCGGCGGCGCTGCGTCCCACCGCGTTGGCACCGGCGGCCACCGGAATCTCAGCGCGCCAGTCCAGCTTTCGCGCGGACCGCTCGGGGCGTCCCCGCAGCATCAGCGGTGCCGCGATCACTAGCACCAGCCACCCGATCAGTGCGACGGGCACCGCGATCGGCACGAACGAGAACATCTTGATGTCCACGCCGGCTGGTGCGGCCAGCCCGGCGATCAGCAGGTTAGAGCTGGTGCCGATCAGGGCCGAACCGGCGAGGGTGGTCGGATGGGCGATGGGCAGCAGCACGCCTCGGGCGGGAACGCCGGACTGCTGTTCCAATTCCTTGGTGGCGGGGATCAGCATGGCCACGATCGGGTGGTGTTGATCAACGCAGAGACGATCCCGACCGGCGGGACGAGGCGGCGCAGAACCTGCCCGGAGCTCTGCACGCCGGCCAGCAAGCGGTAGGTGACGCGGGTGATCACCCCGGTATGCCGCACTCCCTTGGCGATGACGAGCATCGCCGCGATCGTGATCACACCGCCGTTGCTCAACCCTCCGAACAGTTGGGCCGGGGTGGCGATCCCCGCGAGGCCGGCGACCACGAGCGCGCAGATGAGTGCCAGTACCGCCGGTTGTCGTCCGGTCGTCATCACGATGAGAGTGACCACCACGATCACCGCGGCGAGGAGTGTCATAGCGGAACTATGCGCCATCACACGCAGCACCGGTGGTGCGGGAACATTCGCGCGAGGCGACAGGAAATTCACAGCTCCGCTCGTAACGTGCCGCCAGAGTCGCCATCGCTGACCTGGAGTCGGCGATGGGTGACAAGATCCGTTCCGCCCAGTCCTCGGTGGCGGCCCAGGACTTGGAGATTCAGTTGGGCAAGTGGGCCGAGGGCGCGGCGTTGTCGGCCAAGGCGCAACGTGCTGAAGCAAATCCAGCAGAAATCCCAGCGCCCGCGAACGCCGCAGAATCCGACACTGTGCGAGCGGTACGGCTCATCACTGATGCCACGGCCGCCCTGCGCCAAGCGTGCTCGCAGCTGAAACTCAACTAGGACGCGCCACGTCGGATGCGGCACGCCACAGAACCGCTCGCCGAGTCGAATTGGCTTGGCGGGACTGACATTGCAGTGGTAGACATCGCAGCCGACGGATCTGACGCGCACTACGCCGAGCTGGCCTCAGTCGCCTCGGCGAGCCAGCTGCGTACCGCAGTCACATCGGCGAACGTGCCGGCTCAAGGTGGTGCCGACCCTACGAACCCCAAGCAACTACCTCAGAATTCAACGCGTCGCAGAAAGCATTGCGGCGCAAGAATATTGCCCTCGACATGAACTCGGTCGGGTGAGCGGCGGCACCACAGGGACAGCAGTGGATCGGATATCGGCGCTCGCACTGTCACGTCGACCTGCCCGCACGCCGGAATGAGGCGTGACGGACCAGGCAGCACCTCGTCGACAAACTCGTCGACTCCCTCGACAGCGAGCGTCTGTTCGATGGGTTCATTGGCTCCAATGGCATCGGTGGCATCCCAGCAGTGCACAGCACTTTCCTGCGCGACGCGGTGCCTGATGAATCCCGCGGTCTTTCGTCGTCCGCACGTCCAGGCCGACGTATCGGGGTCAAGACTGTTCAGCACGGTCGCGGTCAGATACACGCTGTTGCGATACCAGGCCAAGAGGTCATCGCCGGGATACAAGCTTGCCGATGACGGGTTATCACGCGACGGCGCCGGTCCTCCTTGACTTGGAATGCCGGGTTGCCTTGGCCTTTTCGACCGTGCCTGCACCCGGGCCTGGAATGTCTCGAGACGCCATCTGTGCGCGGCGAGGCGAGATCGGCAGCGTGGGCGATGCCGCCTCCGCGTCTTCCATCCGCTTGCGGATGCCGGCGATCGCCTTGGACAGGATGCGCGAGACATGCATCTGCGAAACGCCGATCTGCTCGGCGATCTGAGACTGCGTCATGTTCTCAAAGAACCGCAACACCAAGACCGTTCGCTCGCGCTCCGGCAATGCCGCCAGCAGCGGCCGCACCGTCTCCACGTTCAGAACATTCTCCATGTTGGGATCAACGCTGCCCAGTCGCTCCGACAGCGGCCGCTGCCCGTCATCGGCCCGAACGGGAACATCCGTGGACTGCGTGCCGTAGGCGCTCGCCGCGACAAGGCCGTCGACGATCTCTTGGCGATCCATCCCGAGGTGGTTGGCGAGCTCGGTGGCCGTCGGTGCGCGCCCGAGTGTCTGGGACAGTTCTGACCTGCCCCGGTTGAGCTGAACGGTCAGATCCTTGAGTCGACGCGGGACTTTCAACGACCAGCTGTGGTCACGGAAGTACCTGCGAACCTCGCCCATCATCGTGGGGACGGCGAACGACAGGAAGTCGGAGCCGGTTTCGACATCGAAACGCTTCACTGCCTGCATCAGCCCGACGCGGGCCACCTGGACGAGGTCCTCGAGCGGCTCACCGCGATTGGCAAATCGGCGGGCGATGTGGTCGGCCAAGGGCAGGCAACGCGCAACGATCGCGTCCCGTTGCCGCTGAAAAGCCACTGTATCGGCGTCCAATGTCGCCAGGTGGCGAAACAGGTCGAGGACGTCTGCGTATTCGGATTCGCGCTCGGCGACGGGCTGGCTCATGAAAGTTCTCGTTCCGTTGCCGGGTGACTTCATCAAGTTGTTGGGCTCGCTACTGAACCTCGGCGTCTGTTCCCTGTTTGACGCATCGTGAAACCCGGGGCCCACAGCTAGGGATGGTAAACAATACCCAGGTTCTGGCCACCAAGGCAGCGCGCGACGATGACGTCGAAGGAGACAACCGATGTGCGGGGCCCGCATGACCGCGCTCATCGGCGCCCACCCGCAGGGCATCGCGGCAGCCGACATCGCCGCAGCATTCCCAGACCACGATGCGCACACCTGCCTATCTGGACTGCTTACGAGCCGACCGCGTGATCCGGGTAAAGCGCGCCGTCTACACGCTCAACACCAAACCCGACCAACCACCGGCACGCGGCGTCATCGCGCTGGTGGAACGCCCTTGTGACCCGATCCCCGAGGACGCACCCGCGACCGCCAAATCCTGGACTCTCGCCGAAGTCGAGCAGTTCCGGGCATCGGTACGCAACCACCGCCTGTTCGCCTGCTGGCTGCTCAGCTGCTACGGCCTGCGCCGGTCAGAAGTCCTCACCATCCGCCAGTCGGCCCTCGACGGTGACACCCTGTCCATCCGGCGCAGCCGTGTAGCCGTCGGCAAGGACGCCATCGAGAGCATGCCGAAATCTCGCCACAGCACGCGCGATCTACTCCGATGAAACGCCCTGGAAATCCCGGAGGCTCCTGACCTTGGAAACGAGGATGCAGGTATGCCGAAGGAACAGTCTGCCGGGAAGCCCACGGCGCGTCGTTACAGCCCGGAGGAGAAGGCCGCTGCGGTGCGGATGGTCCGGGCTCTGCGTGCCGAGTTGGGGACCGAGCAGGGAACCGTGTCGCGGGTGGCCCGCCAACTCGGCTACGGGGTGGAGTCGGTGCGGTCCTGGGTGCGTCAAGCCGATATTGACGAGGATGCGCTCCGGGAGTGTCCAGCGCGGAGTCGTCACGGATCAAAGAGCTCGAGCAGGAGATCCGAGAACTCAAGCGTGCCAACGAAATACTGAAACGTGCGGCCAGTTTTTTCGGGGCGGAGCTCGACCGCCAACACAAGAAATAGTCGATTTCATCGACGCCCAGCGCGAGTTCGGGGTCGAGCCCATCATCACCGTCCTGCGATCGGCAGGCGTGGTGATGGCCCCGAGCACTTACTACGACGCCAAGTCCCGCGGTCCGTCGGCGCGCGCGCAACGTGACGCCGAACTGGGGCCGCCCTGGTGGCCCTCTGGGAGGACAACTACCGCGTCTACGGGGCCCGCAAACTGTGGAAGACCGCCCGCCGAAATGGCCACGACGTGGGCCGCGATCAGGTGGGCCGGTTGATGCGGGCTGCCGGTATCTGCGGGGCACGGCGCGGTAAACGGGTCAAGACCACGAAGCCAGATGCCAGCGCTGCGCGGCACCCCGATCTGGTGAAGCGCAAGTTCACCGCGACCGCGCCGAACCAGCTTTGGGTGACGGATCTGACATTCGTGCCGACTTGGGCCGGCGTCGCGTACGCGTGTTTCATCGTCGATGCGTACTCCCGGATGATCGTGGGCTGGCGGGTGGCCGGCCATATGCGGACCTCGATGGTCCTCGACGCGTTGGAGATGGCGCGCTGGTCGCGCGGAAACCTGTTGGCGGGCTTGAGATGTCACTCCGATGCTGGGTCGCAGTTCACCTCCATTCGCTACGGCGAACGGCTCGCCGAGATCGGCGCGGTCCCCTCTATAGGTTCGATCGGGGACAGCTTCGATAACGCCTTGGCGGAGACGGTGAACGGCTACTACAAGGCCGAGCTGATCTACGGTCCCGCCCGCAGCGGGCCGTGGAAGACCGTCGAGGACGTCGAGCTGGCCACCCTCAGTTGGGTCTTCTGGCACAACACCAACCGCTTACACGGCTACCTCAACGACGTCCCGCCCGCTGAGTTCGAAGCCACGTTCTACGATGCCCAACGGAGCGACCAACACCTGGTCGAAATCCAATAGCCCGAGCCTCCGGCAGAACCAGGGCGTTTCAGCGCGTAGCTTCAGCGATGATTAGGTCTGCGGCTCCGGGGCCCCAACTCATACAGCGCAGGTGTCCCGCGGTTTCTGGCTGCAAAGTGAGCAACTGGGTAATAACAGAGCTCAGAGCTTCATCTGCGAAGCCGCTCTCGTCCCTTGTCGAACTGCCGCCGTAGAGGCTCCAGAATCTTCCCTCACTTGAGGGCAACAAAGCGATGTCTTCAGTTCGGAGCCGAAGGTGCGCAGGATGGTGAGCCGCAGTAGCACGTGCGATACCTGTCGAAGCTTGCGCAGCATCGGGGATTTCCGACTTTCCAGGTCGCCCTGCGGGATCGACGAGGAGCGCCCAGAGCGCTTCGAGTTGTTGAGCGAGCCATTCGGCTTTCATCGGCGCGAAGCCTGTGAGTGCCGCGCACACACCCTCTCGAAGCACCCCGCCGGCAAGCGTCAAGGCCTGTGCAATCGTGCTGTCGGATTCGCTGTCGTGTTGCTTGTCAACCTCAGCAGTCCACGCATCCGCCCAGGTGCGCAGCAACTCCGGCGAAAGTCCCCGTTCTAGCGCGTTTCTCGAAGTGGTGTGTAATGCGTGCGCCAAGGGCAGCAGAGGTGGCGGGACGGGCTGCACGAGTTCAGGTTGTTCTGACCCGCAGAACTCTTTGAGACTCGGGTCCTTCGGCATCGAAAGCGTCAGTGCTGGCGCATCGCTGGCGAAAAGAAGAGCCGCGCGCAGAAGGCCCAAGTCGTCTAGGTCCGGCCGCCAATCGACCTGTACGGTACTGCCCTCGGAGTCGTGGATTCGAACCTGCAGCGGCGGCAGTGACGTGCCTTCAGATAGGCCGGCATCACCGAAGGCCGCCAGTACGTCGCCAAGATCCTCTTCATCGTCAGCTGGGCGCAGCAGAAGCCCGTCAACTTCGACCCCGTGGCGGTCCCAGAGGCGCATCAGACCTCCGAGCCTCAAACGTGTGCAAGCGATGGTGAGGATTCGCCCAGCACCAGATTGGTTTGTTGCCGCCGCGGTATTGAGCGCAGGGGCGGAAGGCGACAGCAACTGAACGCGCGCGATCGCGCCGCCTAGCTGCTGGGTGGCACGGACGATAGCGGCCTCCGGGCAGGATGGCTTGCTTCCGTTGACTGATTTGTCCCGAAGCAGCCTTTCAAGCTTCGTGCGCGTGGGCTTGTGGAAGAGCTGTTTGCGCTGACCGTCATCCAGATCGCAAAGTTCTTGCGCTGCAGCCCGCTGCTCGGCGCCGCGACCCAAGCTGTGTGCGCAATTTTCATAGGATTCCCAGGGCAGTCCCGTGGCGTAGTTGTCCGGATCCAGGCCGTCTCGATAGCTCGCCAGCTCCCGCACCACCGTCGCCGCCAGCGACTCGCTGCGCTTCTCAAAAATTTCCCGAGCCTCGCTAAAACTCAACTCGCGGAGCAGATCCGAGCTTCCCGACTGAAGACTTCGCATGATCGAGTCAGTCGCAGATTGAATCGCAGAGCCATTGCCTTTCAGCGAAGGCCGACTTCCGAGAACTCGCTCAGCCCGCTTTCGAAAGTCTGGAAAGGCACTAGGCCGAAGTAGATCCTCGCTCGTCCTCTTGGCCGCCAACCGAAGATTGTCAAGAATGCGGCCAACTTCTGCGCGCTCACCGGCAGCTACCCTGTCAACAAAGGCGCCGAGGAGTGGAAGTGCGTCAAGCGGTTCCGTCCCCGATGCGACCTTGTCGAGGAATGCGGCGACAGCAGTAGGACTGGGCCGGGTCGCGATGTCGGCTTGAACGATCGCATCACGGACGGCCCGGACCGCGCCGTCTGGATCAACGACTGGCTTCTGTTGACACAGCAGGATCATGCCTTGGGGCTTCTCCAAAAGGACGCTGGGAGAAACCGATTCGAAAAGGCTTATGCCCTGCCGGTCCGGAACCTGCTCCCCGTCGCAGAGGACGAGAACAACACCGTTCGAATCCACTGCGTTACGCAGCTGTGTTCCGGATACGTCGGTAAGAGAGTTTGAACCAAATCGCGACGAGTCCGGTGCCACAACCGCCAGCCGAGGTAGAGCTTCGTCCCACTCGCTCACCATTCCCGAAGCTACACGCGATGAGACTCCCTCGACCAGGACGAAGTTGCGCTCCCCCTTCTGCAGGTTCAACCTGAGGTACTCGGCAAGCGCGGCGCCCAGTCTCAAACTCACGACACAACCCCCGCTGCCAGTTCGCCGACCATCGTCGTGCGGTCGGACAGACCTACCGCTAGTCCTGCATCGCTCATCAGCATCTCTGCCCTGCGGGCGTTGTGCTCGAGTCCAGCTCCATCGAGTTGCGCAGTAAGCGAGGTACCCGCCGCTGACTCCTGATTGGTCACGAAGCCCCATTCACGTCTGATTGCAGCGAAGAATTCGCGACTGGAAAGCGGCATCTCAGCCGAAAGCGCTCCAACCATCGCTGCGAGGAGGTCGGGGCTCGCGGTTAGGAAGCGGTACTGGCCTGTCCCGACCAGCGCTCCAACGGATTCCAAGAGCACGCGGAAGCCGTCCTCGGAAGCTCGGCCGTATGAAGCAACTTCCACGGCGGCGCGGGCGATCCGCAAGAAGTCTTCTCGGGTCGCATCAATCGGCAGGCGCGCAAGCTGATTGGCAGCACTATTTTCGTCGGCCACATTGCCAAGCACGCTGCGCTTCTCGAAGTGACCGGACCACACGGTCGACGGCTCTGCCAATTCGTGCATCCGCCGTGCGAGCGTCTGCACAGTCGCCTCTCCGAGACGGATCCTGGCCCGGCGGTAGGACTCTTCGGACCTCTGCCGAACTGCGTCTGCTGCTCTTGGGGAATTGCCGAAACTGAGCAGCAGATAGCGATCTGATTCCGGAGTCTCGGTTACCTCCCAGGAGGTTCTGAGAATGTGCACCGCTAGATCAAGGGCCAAGATTGTTCTCAGCTGCCACAATCGAGCAGGCGGACTGGCGCCATGCTGCAGCATGACTCCTGCCGCATGCCGGCAGAGCGTTCGCGCGAAATCCTTCAGTCGATCGTCTGCCCCGCGCTCCCACGCTTCTCGTTCGTCGTCCTGCAGCGCCGGCGCGGTGGTGTAGGACTGTCCGCGCGGAAGAGCACCTTCGAGCTTTGCACTGATCTCCGCTAAGGGGCTAGCAGCGGTCAACGCCTCCTTGATCGCTGCAACCGCGGCTCTCCCTAGCTCGGCTGATTCCTTGTCCGGAGGATCGACGAGCAATCTGGCGAGGGTGATCCCGGTTCCTCGAATGTTCACCTTCCGGACCGTGTATCCAGGTCGGTTCGAGCTTTCTGTCCGAGCGTCGTACCACAACAGCGACTCATGGAACGGCCGGAGCAGCCATGCGCCGGTTTGACCGTGCTGAGTGTCGGGATCAACTAAGCCTTCCAACATCTGCTGAGCCAGTTTGAGATGCGAAGATCCTCTGATCTCCTGCGCCGAAGCCAAGAGCGCCCCGTATTCAGCTGGAGTCATCTGATCGCCGCCAGCATGTCCTTCGAATCGCCCCGCCAGGAAATTGGTCTTCACAGCGAGGCTGCGTATCGCGAAGCGTTGTTTCTTAGGACTTTTCAATGAGTCAGCCGAACATGGGCCGTAGTCGTTAGCGGCCAAGGTAAGCAGTGTCTCCGCACAGAGTTGCGGAGCGCGTTCGTCACGGTCTGGGTCTATGCAGAAAAGTTCCCTGGCGATAGCTCCTGGGGTCAACTGCTGAGTATTGCTCTGAACGGCCATCTGCTCAGACACCGCCCTTCGCCGGTATGAACCGTGGAAGGGTGATCTTGATTAGGCCCGGCGGATTAGCTTTCGGGTCTGCGATGCGCATCTCGGGCGCAGGAGGGAACTCTTGTGCCAACCGGCCGTAGAAGCCACGGAGATCGTTCATCTCAGCCACTCCCTGGCCGACAGGTCCGCGGTACTCTGCGGCCTCACGTATCGCTTCGTACATCCTGGGTTGAATACGGAGTCCGAGGCGGTGGTCTTTGTCGACCAGGAGATTCACCTCGATGTGGTCGACGTCGATAATCTCGTTAACGAGTCCCTGATCAGGTATTTCGATCGAAAGCCGCTCGACAGGAATGATCCCGTGGACAAGGGATGGACTAGCGGGCCGGAAGGAACCCGGATCACGCGCGAACAAACAAGCCGGATCGGAGACAATGAGACCCTCGTCCGCGCTAGCGAAGCCGGTTACGAGGAAGTTGAGGCCCCGCACGAGTTCTGTGAGTTCCATAACCGTGTCGGCACCCTTGGCCGCTCGAGCGGCTAAGTCGAACAAATCGTGGACGTGCCCGTAACTGAGCAGTCGGCTGCTGGCGCGGGAATTTCCTCCTAGATCGGATGACGCTTCGAAATACATGCGCTGCCGCCAGAGCGACTGAGCGGGCGTATGCGTCAGCTCATCGCCGCGAAAGAGGGCACTGAGTCCGTCCTCAACCCGAATCGGATCCTCGTCTGTGCTCACCATTTCGCCAAGCTCGTAGAAAGTCATCTCGTGCTGTGTCGTTTGCACTCGATCCAAGGGGGAGCGTGTACCAGCGAGCCTGGAGCGCTTTGGCCCGCCCGGCCCGCCGCCTTCGGGATAGCCGGCGATGAACCTTACGCCCTCGGGTGCACCGTTCGCATCGCGGAGCCAGCCATCAACCTGCAAATCGCTCACTGACCCCAACCCAGCGCGGCGTATCGCGGTCAGAAGTGGGGAACGTTCCGCGGCGGCGGTAGTCATTCCGCCTCCCACCACTCGGGAGAAATAGCCGTCAGTCGCTGTGAAGGCTTCCGGACCCAGATCTCGGTTTCGCTTCTTCACATGCGTACATGATGCGTTTCCTACGATGCCCCATGCGAGTATCGCCAGCAGCTCCCTGATTGTTGGAACAGCTTCCCCAGACGCTAGACGAATTAGCGTTCGCAACTGCTCTCGCACATCGGCTCGTCTGAGTTGTTCGGCATTGCTGCGCATCGGACAACCGCCTTCGTTGAAGGGGCAACCGTCGCACCCGAGCCAAAGCTCTTCGCGAGTCACGTAGTCGAGGAGGTTATGCCATAGAGATTCCCCTGTAAGCCGCTGGCGGTTTACATTAACGATCGTGAGGCCGCTGTCGCTATGTGCGCCTTGGCGCAGAGCAATGTCGAGCGCTGATTTTCCCTTCTCGGACTGGATTTCTGAGAAGGCATCGCGGAGAACGCCCTCGTTAGCGCAGATCAGCGTTTGCGCATCGTCTGTGCGACTCAGGGCATTTCGCATCGCTTCAACACGGGCTGCGGTGTTCGGCAGACCGGACAAGTCTTTGAGAACCCATCGCCCGGCCGCAAGCTCGACCAACTCATCTTTCACTGGTAGTTCCACGCCTAGAGCCCGGCAGTATGCCTCTGCCGCTGCCGTCTTGCCTGTCCCTGCGTTGCCCGTAAGGATGACCAGGCCTGGATTACCGTCGCGCGCCCAACCAGACAAGTACCGGCCGAGTTTTGTCTCAACGTCGTAGCCGAGCACCGCGGCAACAATTGCAAAGTGTTCGCGATAGGCGCCGGCCTGGTCTGCAGAAAACACCGATAGCGCCCGAAGCGCAGTTACCGCAGGCAACTCTTCCATGCTCCCCCCTGTCTTGCTCATTCCCCAGCGGCCCTCGGCGCTGGAGGTATATCCGCGGCTGCCCCGTTCAACTCTCGGTTGGACCGAGCCTTCACTCCCGCTGCCGCGAGAGTTGCTGAGAGAGCTTCGACGATCACAGCGGCTGCTGTCGGCGGGACTGCATTGCCGATCTGACGCCTGACGCGGGTATAGGAGGACTTTAGATCCCTTGTGCCGCTGCCGAATTCAAAGACAAAATCATCCGGAAACCCTTGAAGCCTGGCCTTTTCGCGATTACTAAGGCGCCGCGGTTCACGGTGGTGGTAACCGTGGGTTCCGCCACCTCCGCCGGCAATCACGGTGTACGCAGGCTTATCGGGATCGAGTCGCCTGTAGACATGGCTTATTAGCCCCTTGACCGCTAAGGGGTGACCGGGCGGAATGTGTTCGAAATTGGAACCCGGAGGAATGAGTTTCAACCGCTCTACGACAACCTCTGAATCGAGGCCGAATTCGTGATTAGCCGCACCAGGCTTGATCGGGTCCACGTCAAGCACTTCCCTGACGGTCCGAGGGTTTCCCTCGAAAGGGCGAGGGATCGCCGGTGGCCGGATACCAAGGTCCCGCCGCACTCCCACCACGATGAGCCTGACGCGATGCTGCGGCACCCCTAGATCCGCGAAGTCCACAACCTGCGCTGATAGGTCGTATCGCACTGGCGTTGAATTGGTCCGCTGATCTGCGGGCGTGAAGCTGCTGGGAGAGCGCAATGCATGGCGAACAAGAGTCCAGGCTGCTCCTTTATTGGCAGAGAGCAGACCCGGCACGTTTTCAAGCACGAACGCAGCCGGGCGAAGGGCATCGAGAAAGCGTGCTACCTCGCGGAACAGATTTCCTCTGGCGGTCTTCAGCCCGTCGTGGTTCCAGAGGGTTGAGTAGTCCTGGCATGGAGGTCCCGCGAGGAGAATGTCGCAGGGGACGTCCGGTACTGGTGTAGCGGTGACGTCCGCCTCGACTATGTGATTACCGATGTTGCTCTGATAGGTCTGGACAGCCCAGGGGTCGCTATCGACAGCCCAAACAACTTTCGCGGCTCCCGACTGTTCTGCACCCAGGTCCATGCCACCACAGCCGGAGAACAACGACACGGCGGCATAGCGCTGACGACGCCCCCGGGCCATCACTCCACTCCTCTGCAACTCGCATACGGCAATATCCCGGACAAAGACTCGGAAGCGGCCAGAGGCCTGATGGTAGTCCCCCGTCGGTGCATGGTGGACAAAATATTCGCCCGGTCTGACAAGGCTTACGCCGACGCGCCGCTTTGGTCGTGTTGTTTACGGCACGTAACGGTCGTCGGCGGGGCCCTGATCGGGTAATTCCGCTGGTAAAGCAGTTGCTTCACTGGTCAGAGGTTGCAATTCTCGGCCCGGCGGGCTCGGCTCGACACGACGGTGCAGCCCCGACTTTCATGGGTTGCGTGTTACCGCCGCTTATCAAGGGACGGCGCCATGGAGGCCGAGCGGGCGAGGTTGAGGAGCCGCCCCAGGCGGCGACGAGGCCGAGGGGAGCTCGGCCGGGAGTGACGCCGCGCTGCCAAGCGGTCCCGCCGATAAGCGGAGGTAATACGCCCCCGCGCCTGCACAAGATCCTCGGGACCGCACCGACGCGGAACCCCGGAACGGTGGCATCGAGTCGCCAGCCTTGATACCAGTAAAGAAACTCCTCACCGCAGCATGCATTGCAGCCTCGTCGCGACATCGACCCGCGCGATGGAGTGGCCTCGCCGCCTTTATCGGATCCGTCAGTCGGACGATGGAGGATTGGCCGGCGGCATACGGATCGTGAGCCGAAAGGATCATTTAATGTCCCCAGTATCTGCGCTTGCTCTAGAAGCAGCCGGCCAGTGGGGCCTGTTCACCACTGAGCAGGCTGGTCGAATCGGAATGGACGGCAAAGCCGTGTCGGCTCTCGTTGCAGCCGGGCGTGTGCTCGCGACCGAGACTGAGGACGTCTTCCGCTTCGCCGGAGCTCCGATCGACGTGATGCTTGATCCGCTCCGAACCAGTTGGCTAGCACTGGTCCCCCGGAAGTTCCTGGGTGAGCGAGTCAGAGGAGCGAAGGACGGAGACTGGGACGACGCAGTCGTCTCCCACGTAGCCGCCGCCAACCTCGTGTATGAACTTGGCACTCTGCAGGCAGATCGGTTCGAATTCAGCGCGATCACTCCACTGCCTGCAAGCGATCGGATCCTAGAGATTCACGTCAGACCGAGAATGCCTAAGTGGAGGTTTCAGAACGGACTCCCCGTAACCACGGTTCCACAGACCATCGCTGATCTCTATTCCGAGCACATCGACTACGGGCATGTCGGCATCGTCATTCTCGATGCGCTGCTCGCCTCCTCCGCCGACTTCCTTGACATCACTGAGGAAATGGACTCAATTACAGACGGCTCCGGTCGCGCAATCGTTCTTCATATGCTTGACGTAGTTGGCGCTCCGACGCGTTTAGTCACTGCATTAGTGCATCTTGCCGAGATGAAAAGGGAGAGCTTCCGCAATCCGGGAGGTCACTAGAACAAGTCAATCCGCCTGCGCCGTAACCAGATTGATGAGGCGGCCGGCTGATTGTCCTAGATACGAAAGCACGGCGTTCCCTTTGTCTGCTGTCGCCAAAGAAGGACGCCCGATCACACCGCTGTTCGTGTATGCACCGATCCCTAGCGTCGTGAGGTATCGGCGGTCTCCGGAAAGGTGATCTGCCGACTCCCAGCCAGCCCGGACGGCACCCGGACTGTAGGCCAAGACGATGGAAGTCTCCAACTCACCAGCATGCATGTCTTCGTGGCTGCTACTGACAATTCCGGCTGCTTTTCGCGCATCCGCCCAGTCTTCCCGTGCCGGGTATAAGCCAGCCCTAATTGGCCCGTGGGCATTGAGCTCTTGTACGCAGTTAGCAAGCACATAGTTTCCGCCGTGACCGTTGACGATGATCAATGCCCGGATACCCTGCCGCGCAATGGATGAGGCAATATCGGACACCAAAGATGCCAACGTTGCAGCAGAGATGCTCACGGTTCCTGGAAATCCGTTGTGCTCGTGGGAGCAGCCGAATACAAGTGGAGGGAGCACGAACGCTGGGTGGTAGCGCCGAATCGCATCGACAATGGCGCCAGCGACCAAGGTATCCGTGGCTAGGGGAAGGTGGCTTCCGTGCTGCTCGAAAGAGCCGACAGGCAATAATGCGACGGGAGCCTGAACTTCCCTGCTAGCAGCAGTTGTTCGAGGGACGACCAAGTCAAGTCCTCCAATCCGCTCGCTCTTAATGTTGAGGTTCCCCAGAAGTAGTGGACATCTGAGATAGCGGGACGGTAGTCCCCTGGAAGGATGTTCGTATGTCTGGTCGTCGGCGTTCGTTTACCCCGGAGTATCGGGTGCAGGCCGCGCATCGGGTGATCGATGGGAACCGGCCGGTGGCCGAGGTCGCCATAGAGCTCAATCTGCATGAGAACCTGCTGCACAAGTGGGTACGCGATGAGCGGTTGCGGATGGCCGCCGCCGCTGGCGGAGTTCCTGATCCTGGTGATGGGCAACCGCTTTCATCGGGTGAACGCGCGGAGCTGATTGTTGACCGTCGCTGGGAACGACGACCACGGGGTGGGCCTTCGTCGTTGAGCGTGCCGATGTGGTCGTTGGTGTGACCGGGGTTTGATCTTGGTGGTCTGCACCGTCAGTGTGTCGAGGAACTGATGGTGCGCGGCACCCCGCTGAAGTCTTGGCCGGCTTGGCGGGGTGCCGCGCTGTAGTGCTCGGAGGCACTGATGGTGACCGTAGAGGTCGATCTTGTTCGCGTCGAGTCCCGGTTGGCGGCTGGGGAGCTGTCGTGTCCGTCGTGCCCGGACGGGGTGCTGGCCCGGTGGGGTTTCGGGCGGTCGCGGCGGGTGGTCGGGCTGGAGGGTCCGGTCCGGCCTCGCCGGTCGCGGTGCCGGGGGTGTGCGGTGACTCATGTGTTGTTGCCGGTGTCGTTGTTGCTGCGCAGGGCGTATGCCGCGGAGCTGGTATGGGCGGTGTTGCAGGCCCGGGCGGCCGGTGTCGGGCATCGGCGGATCGCCGCGGCGGCGGGTATCCCGGCGTGCACGGTCCGGCGCTGGTTGCGGGTGATCGGTCGGCGGGTCGAGGCGGTGCGCCAGTGGTTCATCGGGGTCGCGGTGACCGCGGGGGTGGAGGTGTCGATACCTCCGGCGACCGGCACAGCTGTCGGGGATGTTCTGGCTGCGGTGGGCGCGGCGAGGGCGGCGATGGTGTCCCGGTTCGGGCCGGGACGGCTGGTCGGCGCGGTGACGGCGGTTTCAGTGGCGGTGGCGTGCAGCGGTGCCCGGCTGCTCGCGCCGGAGTGGCCGCCGGTGTCGGGGTGGGTGGGTGCAACACCAGTTGCCCTCTGATGCGCGGTGGGGTCGATGGGCCATCGTCGCGGGGATGACTGCCCTGGCAACGGGTTTGGGCGGCATCGCCAGCGGTGAAGGAGTCAGTGCGGTGTTGGGTGAGGATGAGAAGCGCCGGGCGCGGGCCCAGGCGGTGGGGTTGTTCCGCTACCAGTTGATCTGCCCGGCGTTGGATCAGGGCCTGTCGACGAAGGCCCGGGCCGGCTGGTCCGCCAGATCGCCTCCGGTGAGCACACCGACCCGTTCGGGACCCCGGTGCGGTATTCCCGGGACACCCTGGATCGGTGGATCCGCCGGTATCGGGCGGCGGGTTCGTCGAGTTGGTGCCCAGCCCCCGGACGTGTGTGCCGCGCACCGATACCGCAGTGTTGGAGATGGCCGCGGCCCTCAAGCGGGAGAACCCGGCCCGGACCGCCGCGCAGGTGGGCAGGATCCTGCGCACCGCGACCGGGTGGGCGCCCTCGGAATCGACCCTGCTGCGGCTGTTCCACCGCCTGGAGCTGATCGGCCCGGCCGCCGGGGATGCCCGGTGGTGTTCGGCCGGTTCGAAGCCGCCAACCCCAACGACCGGTGGACCGGGGACGCCCTGCACGGCCCGCGGATCGGCGGGAGGAAAACCTATCTGTTCGCCTTCCTCGATGATCATTCCCGGCTGGTCTGCGGCTACCGTTTCGGCTTCGCCGAGGACGCCGTCCGGTTGGGTGCCGCGCTGCAACCCGCACTGGCCGCCCGCGGGGTCCCGGCCAGCGTCTATGTCGATAACGGGTCGGCCTTCGTCGATGCCTGGCTGCTGCGGGCGTGCGCGAAACTCGGCGTGCGCCTGGTCCATTCCACCCGCACCGCCCCCAGGGCAGAGGCAAGATCGAACGGTTCTTCCGCACCGTGCGTGAGCAGTTCCTGGTCGAGATCGTCGATACCACCGCCGAACAGCTCGCCGCTACCGGGGTTGATCACCGCACCGCGCTGCTGGAACTGAACCGGCTGTTCACCGCGTGGGTCGAAACCGAGTACCACCGCCGCACCCACACCGAGACCGGCCACGCCCCGCTGGACCGCTGGGAGCAAGGCTGGACCCGGCTCGGCCGCGGCCCGGCGGTACCGACATCCGCGGATCTGACCGAGGCGTTCCTGTGGTCGGAGCACCGCACCGTCACCAAAACGGCCACGGTGTCGTTGCACGGCAACACCTTTCAAGTCGATACGGCCCTGATCGGGCGGCGGGTGGAGTTGGTGTTCTCACCCTTCGACCTGGAAACCATCGAAGTCCGCTACCGCGAGGTCCGCTACGGCCGGGCCGTGCCGCACATCATCACCCGCCATACCCACCCCAAAGCCCGACCCGAAACACCCGAACCAGCCCCGGCGGCGACCGGGATCGACTACCTGGCGCTGACCGCCCAGACCCACCACGAGCAGATCCGCGCCGATCACCGCATCGGATACAACGCCCTGTTCGCCACCCCCACCACCGCGCGTACCGACGGCCAGATCCCCGGACAACTCAGCATCGACGACATCGCCAGCCTTGACGACCAGGATGGGGTGTCGGCGTGAGTATCGAACGGCTGCAACAGTATTACGGCTTCACCCGGATGCCCTTCGGCCGCGCTCTGGCCCCCGGGATGCTGCACCGCCACCCCGGCCACAGCGAAGCCGTCGCCCGGATCTCCTGGTGTGTGGACCAGCATGCGATCGGGGTCATCACCGGGAGGTCGGTGCCGGTAAGACCGTCGCGATCCGGGCCGCGACCGCCGCGCTCGATCCGGCCCGCCACGTCATCATCTACCTGCCCAACCCCTCGGTCGGGGTCCGCGGCATGCTGCACCACATCGTCACCGCGTTGGGGCGGGTGCCCAGTTTCTACACCGCCACCCTGGCCCCCCAGGCCGCCGAGGCCCTGGCCGCTGAACACGCCGAACGCGGCCGAACCCCGTCGTGGTCATCGACGAAGCCCACCTGCTCGACAACACCCAAATGGAAGCGATCCGCATGCTCACCAACCACGACATGGACTCCGGGTCACCCTTCGCCGCCCTGCTCGTCGGGCAACCCACCCTGCGGCATCGCCTGCGTCTGGGCGTGCTGGCCGCACTCGATCAGCGCATCGCGATGCGCTACGCGATCGCCGGCATGGCCCCCGCCGATACCGCCGACTACATCGGCCACCACGCCACGATCGCCGGCCGCACCGACACCCTGTTCTCCGACGACGCGATCACCCTGATCCACAACGCCGCCCGGGGCTACCCCCGGGCGGTCAACAACCTCGCCGTGCACGCACTGACCGCGGCGTTCGCCGCGAAAGCCGCGATCGTCGATGAGAAAGCCGCCCGGATCGCGGTCACTGAAACAGGCCACGACTGAATCACCGACCATGCGACGTCACCGCACCGAGGACGCCGTCACCATGCAGACGAAGGCCCTGCCCGCTACGCGGACAGGGCCTTCGCTACATCAACACCATCGGCATCCACGATGACGCCATCAACTGCATCCACAGCGACGGTCAACAGCTGATACGCCTTCGGGCGAAGGTCACCGAGCAGTCCAAGGACATCGCGTTCCTGGAAAAAGCCTCGGCGTACTTTGCGGGCAAGCATCTAAAGTGAGTCGGTTTGAGCTCATGGCCGCGGAGTGCGCCTCCCACGACGTCACGCGGATGGCCCAGTTGCTGAGGGTGTCCACCTCGGGCTACTACAAGCACCGCGATCGCCTCGCTGCTCCAGAGCCCACGCCGGCGGCTCAGCGTCGCCGCGATCTGGAAGTCAAGATCTTGACCCATCACAAGGCGTCCAAGGGCACCTACGGGTCCCCGCGGATCACTGCCGATCTGCACGATGCCGGCGAGCGGGTGTCGCGTAACACCGTCGCGGCGATCATGGCCGAACTGGGGATCGAGGGCATCAGCCCCCGCACCTTCACGACGACCACGATCGTCGACCCTGCAGCGTCGTTCCCGCCGGATCTGGTCGGCCGGCGTTTCGACCAGGGCCGCATCGATGTGGTCTGGTCTTCGGACATCACTTACTTGAGCTGCGGGGAAGGCGACATGTACCTGTGTGCGATCCGCGACGAGCATTCCCGGCGCGCACTCGGCTGGGCCGTCGATGACCACATGCGCGCCGAGCTGGTGACTACCGCGGTGGATCGGGCGGTGTTCACCCGCGGCGGCCACGCCGCAGGAGTCATACTGCAATCCGACCGCGGGACCCAGTACACCTCCCACGACATGGCAGCGGCGTGTTCGCGGCACGGACTGCGCCGCTCCATGGGTGCCACGGGTATCTGTTGGGATAACGCCGGCGCCGAATCGCTGTGGTCGACGTTCAAACACGAGTACTACTACCGGCACACCTTCGCCACTAAGATGGAACTAATTGCAGCAGTTGATAATTGGATGCGATTCTACAATCATCAACGTAGGCATTCATCGATCGGAATGCGCTCACCCATCACCTACGAGCGCACCCTGAATGTCACACTGGAAGCAAGCTAACCGCGTCCACTTTTTCTGGGGAACCCCACCCCTTGTCCGCCCGACAGCGCTTCTGGGTATGCGCGCTCGAACGCGGAATCGTCGGCAGCGAGGGAACTAGCTTCGTCAGGCATGTGCGGATGCAAACCCCACTGCCGCAGTTCCGCGCCTCGTTTGGCCCGCTGGTCGATGCGGTCAACTGCACCGTTAGTCATCAGGTTCACCACCAGTTGAGCCACTGACCGTCCCGCCCCATCCGGCGCGTTCATTCGTCCCCCCTCTCGGAGTGCCAACGCCAGAACCATGCCAAAGGGCACCGACAGTTCGATTCGGCAGGCTCAACTATTGACCGAGGTCTCCACGACGAACTCGCCGCCGCTTGCCAATCTTGCGCAACACGGCTACTGGCTCCTTGATGGACCGGCCCGCACCGCGCCGCTTGTGGGGCTTGCACATGGCGCAACCACGCCAAGATCGCGAGGGGTGATGTGAAGGCATTTGAGGAGTGTCCGATCGGGTGACTCCGCACTGGAACGCGAAGAGCGCCAGAGTACTCGTTCTGATCCCGGCACGTCAGGATGCCGTCACCCACGGTCGCCACGCAGGAGGATGGTCCCCATCTGGTCCCCAGCCGGGGATTCAGGAGGTGGGCTGCTGACCTAATAACAGCAGCTTAAAGCCTACTTCACACTGTCGGGCTGACAGGATTTGAACCTGCGACCACTTGACCCCCAGTCAAGTGCGCTACCAAGCTGCGCCACAGCCCGTTGCCGCCGACGTGACTTCGGCGGCAGCGTCGAAAGCCTACCGCAGGCCCCGCCGCGGACCCGAATCGGCCACAGGTGTCACACCGTCAACAGCCGATACAGCCCGATGAGCCCGACCACCACGATCACCGCGCGCAGCACATTCGGCGACAGCCGTCGTCCATAGTGAGCACCCAGCCACCCGCCAAAGAGCGATCCCACCGCGATGAGGCCCGCCGCCTCCCAACTCACCCGGTCGAACGCCACCAGCGTGTAGCCGACCGCGGCGACGATGTTCACCAGCAGTGACAGCAGGTTCTTGGCCGCATTCATCCGCTGCATGTCCTCGGGCAGCAGCGCCCCCATCACGCCGATCAGCAGGATCCCCTGCGCGGCGGTGAAGTATCCGCCGTAGATCCCCACCGCGAACGTGCCGGCCACCAACGCGGTCATCCGCCTCGGCGACACATGCGAGACCGACCGCCCTGCCGCCTCGGCGCGCGACTTCGCAAAAGCCTGGATCCGCGGCCCGATCACCACCAGCACCAGCGCCAGAATCAGCAGCACCGGAACAATCTGGATGAACACCTTCTCCGGTAAATGCAGCAGCAGAAAAGCACCGATTGCAGCCCCGATCAGCGAAGCTGGGATCTGCCAACGCAGCCGATCCCACTGCCCACCGAGCTCCTTGCGATACCCCCATGTGCCCGACACCCCGCCGGCCACCAGGCCGATCGCATTGGACATCGTCGCCGTCACCGGCGGAAATCCCAACGCCACCAGCGTCGGGAACGTGATGAGTGTGCCCGAGCCGACAAGCGAGTTGATCGCGCCCGCCGCCATCCCCGCCAAGGCGATCACGATCATGTGGGTGAGGGACATCAAAAAACCCTATCCGGGTTGTCTGGCAACGCCGGAATTGGGCAAAACACCCACCAAACATGTTCCACCACAACGTGATCCACTACACGGGACCGTACCGGGCGCAAGACCAATAGCCTCGTTGCCCATGAGCGAGATACCGAGCACCGACGGGTCGCTGGCCGCCCTGAACATGCCGCTGCTCGACGCGATGATGACCCAGCGGGCCATCCCGCCGGGTGAGACCCGATCCGGTCGATGACGCCATCGTGCTGAAGTGCATCGAACTCGGGCTTCGCGCCCCCACCGGCTCCAATGGCCAGAACTGGGAATTCATCGTCGCCAAAGACCAGCGGGTCAAAGACAAACTCGGCAAGCGCTACCACCGCGGCTGGTCGCTGTACGGAGCTTTGGGCGAGCGCGCGGCCGCCGGCGACGACTCCATTCGGAAGATCCCGCGATCGGTGAAGTGGCAGGTCGGGCACTTCGACGAAATCCCAGTGCTGGTCATCCCGTGCCTGCGGAACCTGCTGCTGGCCGAAAGGACGCTACGGGCACACCACCCGCAACACCGTCGAGGAAACCGTACACCTCGACGTGTACGGAAAACGCTGCCTCAAGGCCTAGCGGCGTACCCCGGCCTAGCGGCGAACGCCAGCGCCGGGATCGCCCCCGGCGGGGCCGCCCCCGCCGCCGGCATTCCAGCCGGGCTCGGCGACCTCAGACTCGGTCAGCATGTCACTGGTATCGGGGATGACCGACGGCGCGCAGTTCATCGAGAAGCTGTCCTCGGTGTCGGTCTCCTGGCAGGCCAGCACCCGAGGCGCAGAGCCGTGAAAGCCCCCCAAGATGGCGACCGCAGGCGCGGCGGCAATCATCAATCCGGCGATCCCATAGACCAGACGCCGAGCGGGCATTGAAGACGCTACAAAGTCCATGACGGGCAATCCTACTGGTCGACGGGCCCGAAACGCCTCAAACCCGCCGATTAGCGCGGCTTGAGCTTGCGCTTCTCACGCACCCGGACGTTGATCCGGATCGGGCTGCCCTCGAAACCAAAGGTCTCCCGCAGCCGGCGCTCGAGGAACCGCCGATAGCCCGCCTCCAGAAAACCACTGGTGAAGAGCACAAACGTCGGCGGCCGCGCGGTGGCCTGGGTGGCGAACAGGATTCGCGGCTGCTTACCACCGCGCACCGGCGGCGGTGTGGCCGCGACGATTTCCTTGATCCAGTTGTTCAGCTGGCCGGTCGAGATACGCGCATCCCATGACGCCAGCGCGGTCTCCATCGCCGGCACCAGCTTCTGCACCGCTCGACCGCTCTTGGCTGAGATGTTCACCCGTGGCGCCCACTGCAACTGCGCGAGTTCGCGGTCGATCTCTTTGTCCAGCAGATAGCGCCGGTCCTCGTCGACCAGATCCCATTTGTTGAACGCCAGCACCAATGCCCGGCCAGCTTCGATGACCATCGTCAGCACGCGCTGGTCCTGCTCGGTCAGTGGCTCCGACGCGTCGATCAACACGACGACCACCTCGGCGGCGTCGATCGCGCTGTGCGTGCGCACCGAAGCGTAGAACTCGTGCCCGCTGGCCTGCGCGACCCGCCTGCGCAGCCCGGCGGTATCGACGAAACGCCATGTCTTGCCGCCTAATTCGATCAGCGAGTCCACCGGATCGACGGTGGTGCCCGCGACATCGTGCACCACCGATCGCTCGGCTCCGGCCAGCCGGTTCAGCAGTGAGCTCTTGCCGACGTTCGGCTTGCCCACCAGCGCGACCCGTCGGGGCCCGCCGGGCGCGGGAGCTACCTCCGACGCGGTAGGCAAAACTGCGATGAGTTCGTCGAGCAGATCGGCCACCCCACGGCCGTGTATCGCGCTGATCGCGTGGGGCTCCCCCAGCCCCAGCGACCACAGGGCAGCCGCGTCGGCCTCGCCCTTCTCGTTGTCAACCTTGTTGGCAGCCAGGAACACCGGCTTGCCAGACCGTCGCAGGATCTTGGCCGCGGCCTCATCTCCGGAAGTCGCACCCACCGTCGCGTCGACCACCAGGATGATCGCGTCGGCGGTCTGCATCGCCACCGAGGCCTGCTCGGCCACCAACTGCTGCAAGCCCTTTGCGTCAGGCTCCCATCCGCCGGTGTCCTGCACGACAAAGCGTCGCCCCGTCCAGGACGCGTCATAGGACACCCGGTCGCGGGTGACCCCCGGCAGATCCTGGACGACCGCCTCGCGCCGGCCCAGGATCCGGTTCACCAAGGTCGACTTGCCGACGTTGGGCCGTCCGACGATGGCGACTACCGGCGGCGGCGCGAACGACTCAGCATCCTCGCCCTCGAAACCCTCGTCGCTGAATTCCCAATCGCTTTCGTCCGACCACGTTCCGTCGTCGCTCATCGCACTGCCCCGCTTCGCTGTTCGACCAACTGCAGCAGGTGCGCCACGACTTCGGCCTCGGTCATGTCACTGGAGTCGACGATCACCGCATCCTCGGCGGGGCGCAGCGGTGACACCGCGCGCGTCGAGTCCAGATGATCGCGGCGAAGCACGTCGGCCAGTACCGTCTCGTAGTCGTCGGCCAACCCGACCGCGACGTTCTGATCGTTGCGCCGCCGCGCTCGGGTCTCGGCTGAGGCGGTGAGAAAGATCTTCACGTCGGCATCCGGTAGCACAACGGTGCCGATATCACGGCCCTCGACAACGACACTGTCTGGCCCTGAAGCCAATTCGCGTTGTAACGCCACCAGCCGAGCGCGCACCTGCGGCACCGCCGACACAGCGGACACCGCTCGGGTGACCTCGCCACCGCGGATCTCAGCCGAAACATCCTCGGTGCCGAGATACGCGCGATCGATGTCAGGGTTGTTGCCCACCGACAACGGGACATCGGCGGCCGCGGCGATCGCCTCAGCGTCAGCCAGGTCGACTCCGGCCCGCAGGGTCGAGAGTGTCACAAGCCGGTACATCGCACCGGTGTCCAGATAGTGGGCGTTCAGTGCACGCGCCAATCCCCTTGACACCGATGACTTTCCAGTCCCGGCAGGACCATCGACAGCGACTACCACTGCACTCACAAACCTACCGCCTTGTACAACTCGCCAACTTCCTTGCGGGTCAGCACGCGAATGCTGCCTGGCCGCTGTTCACCCAGCGTCACGTCACCGATACTGACGCGCACTAGCGCCTCGACCGGATAGCCCACGGCGGCCAGCAGCCGCCGCACGATGCGCTTGCGGCCTTCATGCAGCGTGAGCCGCAACAGCGTCTTACCCGGAACCGCGTCGACCACCGCGAACTCGTCGACCGCAGCCGGGCCATCGTCGAGTTCCACGCCGGCGCGCAGCGTCTTGCCCAAACCCTTTGGCACCGAACCGGTTACCGTCGCCAGGTAGGTCTTGGGCACCTCGAATGACGGGTGCATCAGCCGGTGCGCCAACTCACCATCATTGGTCAGCAGCAGCAGACCCTCGGTATCGGCGTCCAAGCGCCCCACGTGGAACAGGTTCTTGTTACCACGGACCCGGTGCTCCACCAGATCGCCGACGCACGGACGGCCCCGTTCATCCGACATCGTGGAATGCATGCCGATGGGCTTGTTGATCGCCAGGTACATCATCGTGTCGTCCAGCACGACTCGCGACCCGTCCACCCGGATGTCGGCCGTCGCCGGGTCGACCCGGGTGCCCATTTCGGTGACGATCTGCCCGTCGACCTCGACGCGGCCATCATGGATCATCCGTTCGGCCACCCGCCGGGAGGCGATCCCGGCCTGCGACAATACCTTCTGCAGCCGTACCCCTTCTGGTTCAGGCATCGGTATCCACATCGAACGAGATATTCGGATCGGCGGCGCTGCCACCGGATAGCTTGGCGAATCGCGGTTCGGCGTCCAGGTTTTCACTCATTTCATCGATCACGTCGACATCGGGAAGCAGCGGCGCGATATCGGGGAGGTCGGTCAGCGACGAGAGCCCGAGCCGTTCCAGGAAAAGCTCCGTGGTCGCGAACATCGTTGCGCCGGTGTCCTCGTCGGCACCGGCCTCGGTGATCAGCCCGCGCGCCACCAGCGTCCGGATCACCGCGTCGACGTTGACGCCACGCACCGCGCTGACCCGCGCCCGGGTGACCGGCTGGCGGTAGGCCACCACAGCCAGCGTCTCGAGCGCCGCCCTGGTCAGCTTCGACCGGGATCCGTCCAGCAACAATCGCTCTACATACGGCGCGAGGCGGGCCCGGGTGTACATCCGCCAGCCGCCGCCGGCTTCGCGCAGATCGATACCGCTGTCGCGGGCCGCCAGATCGCCGGCCATCACCTCCAGCTTGGCGGTGATTCGATAGACCGGCTGCTCGATCACCGTCGCCAACGTCTCCGCTCCGACCGGGGCGTCCACCACCAGCAGCAGCGCCTCCAGCACCCGGCCCAGTTCGTCGTCGTCCAGATCCGCGTGGGAGACGTCGACGTCCGGATCCGGGTCGGATAGTTCGGCTGCGTCGTCGGTCATCGTTGGTTCTATTCTTCTTCCCACTCGGATCTGACCAGCTCGTCGTCTACCTGCCGGTCTCCGGTCCATGAAACCTGGAGCACACCAAGCGGTTCTAACTGCTCAAATGCTACCGCCCTGGCTCGATACAGTTCGAGCAGCGCCAGGAAGCGCCCGACGATCTGGATCGGCTCATCGCAGTCGGCCACCAATTCCTTGAACGACGCCCACTGCCCCACCCCGCGGGATGACAGAAACTCCAGCAACAGCTCGGCCTGTTCGGGCACCGATACCTGCTGCGCGTGCAGATGGTCGGTGCGCACCACGGGCACCGGCCGCGGAGTGAACACGGCGGCCGCGATCTCGGCGAAACTGGCCGCGTCGACACCCAGCATGACCTCGGGAAGGAGCGCGGAAAAGCGGTCCTCGAGTGAAACGGCGCGCGGGTAGCTGCGCAGTGCCGCGGCTTCCAGTTCAGCGAACATCTCGGCAACATGCTTGAACGCGCGGTACTGCAGCAGGCGCGCGAACAAGAGGTCGCGAACCTCCAGCAGGGCGAGGTCTTCCTCATCGTGCACCTCACCGGAGGGCAGCAGCCGGGCTGCCTTGAGGTCCAGCAGAGTGGCGGCAATCACCAAAAACGTGGTGGTCTCGTCGAGCTCGAGCAGGGGCCCGATCTGACGGGTGTAGGCGATGAACTCGTCGGTCACCTGGTGCAGCGCGACTTCGGTCACATCGAGGCGGTGGGCGAAGATCAGCTGTAACAGTAGATCGAACGGACCCTCGAAATTGGTCAACCTGACACGGAAGCCCTTGTCGGGCGCCGACTGTTCGGTCACTTGCCGAAGCGGTCGATGACCTCACAGGCCAGCGATCGATATGCCTGTGCGCCAGCAGATTTCGGTGCCCAGGTAGTGATGGGCTCGCCGGCGACACTGGTCTCAGGGAAGCGCACGGTCCGGGTGATCACGGTGTCGAACACCAAATCTCCGAAACGTTCCAGGACCCGCGCCATCACCTCGCGAGCGTTGACCGTGCGATTGTCGTAGCGGGTGATCAGGATCCCGCTGATCGAGAGCCGCGGGTTGAGCCGGTCACGCACCTTGTCGACGGTGTCGGTGAGCAATGCCAGCCCACGCAGCGAGAAGTACTCGCACTCGGTCGGGATGACCACCCCGTCGGAGCAGGCTAGCGCGTTGACGGTGAGCAGGCCCAGCGACGGCTGGCAGTCGATCAACACATAGTCGTAGCGGTCCAGGACGGGGTGCAGTGCGCGGGCTAGGGTCTGCTCGCGGCCGACCTCGTTGACCAGCTGGATCTCGGCGGCCGACAGGTCGATATTGCTGGGCACCAGGTCCAGGTTCTTGACCCGGGTGTTGATCAGCACCTCGTCGATGCTCACGCGCGGTTCGATCATCAGGTTGTGCACGGTGTGCGCCAGCTCGTAGTGCGGCACGCCCAACCCCGCCGACAATGCGCCCTGCGGGTCGAGGTCGACCAGCAGCACCCGGCGGCCGTACTCGGCCAGGGCCGCCCCCAGGTTGATCGTGGAGGTGGTCTTGCCGACGCCGCCCTTCTGGTTACACATCGAGATGACCTTGGCCGGCCCATGGGAGGTCAGCGGCTGTGGTTCGGGAATGTGGCGGGGCGGGCGGCCGGTGAGACCGATAGCGGAATCGTCTGCCTCGTCGGTCACGCCGTGCCCCCCGTCATCAGGCGATTCGGCGGCGTGGCGAACATCCGCGAAAGTCTAACGGTGCGCCGGCGCCGCGAATGGCAGACCCGCGACATCACGCGCGCGGATGTGCGCCGGCCCAGACCTCGCGCAGCGCGTGCACGGTGACCAGGGTGTAGATCTGCGTCGTGGTGACCGACGCATGCCCGAGCAGCTCCTGGACCACGCGGACATCGGCCCCGCCGTCGAGCAGATGTGTGGCGAATGAGTGCCGCAGCGTGTGCGGTGATACTGCCGCGGAGATTCCGGCCCGCTCGGCGGAGTCCTGCAGCACCTGCCAGGCGCTCTGGCGCGACAGCCGGCCGCCACGGGAGTTGAGAAAGATCGCCGGTGTCCCCCGCCCTCGGCGCGCCAATTCGGGGCGGCCACGCACCAGATAGGCGTCCAGTGCGGCGATCGCCGGCCGGCCGACGGGCACCAGGCGTTCCTTACCGCCCTTACCGCGCAAGAGCACCGACCGCGCTTCGGTGTCGACATCGTCCACGTCGAGTCCGACCGCCTCCGAAATCCGGGCGCCGGTCGAATACAGCAGCTCCAACATCGCGCGGTTGCGCAGGGTCAACGGCCCGTCGGACGGGCTATCCCCGCCCGCACCGTCGAGCAGGGCGAGCACCTCGTCGAGGGTCAAGCTTTTGGGTAGCCGACGGCTGGGCGTGGGCGGCTTGACGGCCCGTGCAACGTCGACGCCGATGATCCCTTCGGCCGCCGCGAACCGGTGAAACCCGCGCACCGCGATCAGGGCGCGGGCGGCCGAAACCGCCGACAGCGGCATCGCACCCGCATCGGGGTCACCCCGGCGCAGCGCCACCAGGAAGTCGCTGACGTCGTTCTCGGTGACGTTGGTCAAGTCGTCGATACCTCGCACGGTGAGGTGTTCGACGTAGCGGCGAAGGTCACGCCGGTAGGAGCTGATGGTGTTGGTCGCCACCCCACGCTCGATGGTGAGGTGATCGAGGTAGCCCTGCAGCTGCCCGCCCAGCGCTGCTTGGAAGGTGGTCATGAGGGGGCCTTTCCCGCCGCGAACGCGGTGGGGCGGTCAGCCCACGGCGCATCGACGCGACGGATCGGCTTGCCATCGACGATCACCGCGTGCACGGCCAGAATGCCTGCTGCCGCAGTAGAATTCACGATCTCACCGGCCAGCACCCGCTGCAGCGCGTCGGCGACGGGCACCCACTCCACGGTCATGTCGGCTTCTTCGTCGTGCCCCTCAGGCCGGCCGACGTCGGTCAGGCCGCGGGCCAGATACACCCGCAACGCCTCGTCGCTGAAACCCGGAGAGGAGATCAGATCGAGCAGCACGGTCCAGTGGTCGGCGGTGAGCCCGGTCTCCTCCCGCAACTCGCGGGCCGCGGCCTCCGCCGGATCCTCGCCCGGTTCGTCGAGCAACCCGGCGGGCAGCTCCCACAGCCTGCGCCCGATCGGATGGCGGTACTGGTAGACCATCGCCACCCGGTCAGAGTCGTCGACGGCCGCTACGGCCACTGCGCCGTAGTGTTCGACGACCTCACGCTTGGCGATATTGCCGCCGGGCATGCGGACCTGGTCGGCCCGCAGCGCGAGAATGCTTCCGCGATAAACGGTTTCGGAGGATACGGTCTCGAAATCGTGCTCAGCCACGAGATGAGTGCTCTGGAACCTGCTCGGCCAGTGCCTGCGCCGAGTGCTCCTTTCCGTTGGAGTGCTGTTCGGGAATCTCCACCGGCAGCCGCTCGGCCGCCTTGTATTCGATCGCCGCACCGACGAACGAGACGAACAACGGGTGCGGACGAGTCGGCCGGCTCTTCAGTTCGGGGTGGGCCTGTGTACCGACCAGGAACGGGTGTACCTCGCGGGGATATTCGACGAACTCGACCAGGTGACCGTCCGGCGAAGTCCCCGAGAACCGCAGTCCGCTCTGCGCGATCTGATCGCGGTAGGAGTTGTTGACTTCGTAGCGGTGCCGGTGCCGCTCGGAGACGTGCGTGGCCTCATAAGCCTCGGCCACGATCGATCCGGCTTCCAGCGTTGCCGGGTAGGCACCCAGTCGCATGGTGCCACCCAGGTCGGCTTCACCGGCCACGATCTGTTCCTGGTCGGCCATCGTGGCGATCACCGGGTCCGGAGTGTCGGGGTCGAACTCCGCGGAACTGGCTTCGGTGAGCCCGACCGAGCGCGCCGCTTCGATGACGATGCACTGCAGGCCGAGGCACAACCCGAGGACCGGGATCCCGCGGGTGCGGGCGTAGTGGATGGCACCGATCTTGCCCTCGATACCGCGAATGCCGAACCCGCCGGGAACCAGCACGCCGTCGACGTCGCCCAGCGCCGCGGCCGCACCGGCATCGGTGTCGCAATCGTCAGAGGCCACCCAGCGCATCTCCAGCTTGGTGTGATGCGCGAACCCGCCGGCGCGCAGCGCCTCGGCCACCGACAGGTAGGCGTCGGAAAGATCGATGTACTTGCCCACCAGAGCAATTCGCACCGTCTCTTTGGGCTCATGCACCCGGCGCAGCAGATCGTTCCACTGCGTCCAGTCGACGTCGCGGAACGGTAGATTGAGCCGGCGTACCACATACGCGTCGAGCTCTTCGCGATGCAGCACCTTGGGGATGTCGTAGATCGACGGGGCATCCGGTGTGGAGATCACTCCGTCGATGTCGACGTCGCACATGAGCGCGATCTTGTTCTTCATCGGCTCGGGGACGTCGCGGTCGCAGCGCAGGATCAGGGCGTCAGGGCTAATGCCGATGCTGCGCAGCGCGGCCACCGAGTGCTGGGTGGGCTTGGTCTTCAGTTCGCCCGACGGCTTGAGGAACGGCACCAATGAGACGTGCAGGAAGAAGCAGTTCGCCCGGCCGACCTCGTGACGCACCTGCCGCGCGGCCTCCAGGAACGGCAGTGATTCGATATCACCGACGGTGCCGCCGATCTCGGTGATCACCACATCGGGCCGGTTGCCGTTCTCGTCCGGACGGGCCATCGCCAGAATGCGGCTCTTGATCTCATCGGTGATGTGCGGGATCACCTGGACGGTGTCACCGAGGTACTCGCCGCGACGCTCCTTGGCGATCACCGACGAATACACCTGCCCGGTGGTCACATTCGCGAACCCGGACAGATTGCGGTCCAGGAAGCGCTCGTAGTGGCCGACGTCAAGATCGGTCTCGGCGCCGTCCTCGGTGACGAACACCTCGCCATGCTGGAACGGGTTCATCGTGCCCGGGTCGACGTTGAGGTACGGGTCGAGCTTCTGCATGGTGACATAGAGCCCGCGGGCAGTCAGCAACTGACCGAGACTGCTTGCGGTGAGCCCCTTGCCGAGGGACGAAACGACTCCACCGCTGACGAAGAGGTGCTTAGTAGCGGTCTGCAGGTGCTTACGCAGTGGTGGCAAGAGCGGCCTCCGTGACGACGGGCAGGGGATCGCTGTGAGCTAGCTGGGGCCTGCCGACCCACGGAAACTCACCCTAACACCGACACCGACAAGGCGGCGCTAACACGCCAGTGGGCTTGGTTACCTCTGGGTCACCCCTGACCGCCCCAAGACCGCGACTAAGCCTCGATCCACCGACTGACCTGGTTGTCTGCGGGGTGTCGGAATGAAGAAAGTGCCCTCTGAGCTGGGATGATTGGTGTTCTTGAGGCATCAATCGGGCCAGTTCAGAAAGGCACTTCCGGTGCAGGTTTCGCATGAGTTCTCCGCTGAGTCAGCAGTGTTCGACGACGGCAATCTCGTGTCGTCTGCTGGGCTGGTCCCGGTGATGAGATTGGCCCAGCAGACCGGGCTGCTCACCTTGCTCGAGGAGAAGGTCCAGATCACGACGCCGCGGATCAAGTCCGGGTCGGCGAACCCGGCGCCGAAGCTGGCCACCGTGATCGCAGGGATGCTCGCCGGTGCGGACTGCATCGATGACATCGACGTGCTGCGCAGCGGCGGGATGACGACACTCTTCGACGGCGTGTACGCACCCTCGACGGTGGGAACACTGTTGCGAGAGTTCACCTTCGGTCATGCCCGCCAGTTGGAGTCGGTGCTGCGCGAGCACCTGGTCGCGTTGTATTCCCGGGTTGATCTGCTCCCCGCCGCCGATGAGCGGGTGTTCATCGACATCCATTCGCTACTACGACCGGTCTACGGACACGCCAAACAAGGCACCTCCTAAGGCCATACCAAGATCGCCGGCACGCAGATCCTGCGCAAGGGACTGTCCCCGCTGGCGACCACGATCAGCACCGCGGGCTCGGTGCCGGTGATCGCCGGGATGCGGCTCCGCGCCGGGCGGACCAGTTCGGCCAAGGGCGCCGGGCGGATGGTCGCCCAGGCCATCGGCACCGCCCGCGCCGCCGGAGCCAGCGGCCCAATTCTGGTCCGCGGCGACTCGGCCTACGGCAACCGCGCAGTGGTGCAGACCTGCCTACGCGCGGGCGCTCAGTTCTCGCTGGTGATGACACGCAACCCCGCTGTGGACCGCGCGATCAACGCGATCGAGGAGACCTCGTGGACCCCCGTGTCCTATCCCGGTGCGGTCCGCGACCCCGATACCGGCGGCTGGATCTCCGATGCCGAAGTCGCCGAAATCCCCTACACCGCCTTCGCATCCACCCCCGACCGGATCACGGCCCGACTGGTCGTGCGCCGCGTCAAAGACGCCCGCTACCGTGACGCCCTGTTCCCGGTGTGGCGGTATCACCCGTTCTTCACCAACACCGACCTACCCATCGCCGACGCCGACATCACCCACCGCCACCACGCCATCATCGAAACCGTGTTCGCCGACCTGATCGACGGACCGCTGGCTCACATCCCCTCGGGACGCTTCGGCGCGAACTCCGCCTGGGTGCTGTGCGCGGCGATCGCCCACAACCTGCTCCGCGCCGCCGGCGTCCTCGCCGGAGAACGCCACACCCGGGCACGCGGATCGACGCTGCGCCGCAAGATCATCAACATCGCGGCCCGACTGGCACGGCCGCAACGCCGACCCATCCTGCACCTACCAGCCCACTGGCCCTGGGTCGATCACTGGCTCACCCTGTGGCGCAACACCATCGGCCACAGCCCGCCAGCCACCACGACCTTTTGACCACCCGCCGAAAGGCCCGACCGAACAACACAGGAAAAGCTGGGCAGACCAGCAGATACCCCCTGCCGGCAACAGCAACCACGATCAAAACTCAACCCCACCACCACTACCAACGAACATCGGTGGATCGAGGCTAAACCTGGATTGCCCGCTGCCGCGGACCGACTACGGCGAGGGCGTGCTCGGCCGGGTGATGTTCCACGTATGTTCACTGGTCGCCGAAGATGCCTGCGCCGAGGCCGATTTCACCGAGCTGGCCGGGTGCGTCGGCGTCACTGCCCAGTTGGCCAAGGACTTGCGAGACGGCAACCTGGTGCCGTACGGCGCCCGCGACCGCGAGGAACTGACCCGGGCGATTCTGCAACGCCTGCTGGCCCCCGCGCTGGGCAGCATCGCCCTGCTGGCCCGGCTCGGCCCGTGCATCCACAGTCGCGGTGCCCGGGCGGCGATGGCGTATATGACCATTACGACCTCGGCGTTCTTGTGCGCGGCCGTCGGAGCTCGCGCACCCTGCGGGGGACCGGTAGGGCTAGCCGCGGCGGTGCTGGCCTCCGTCTCCACGGCGCAGTGGACCACGATGCTGAAGCGAGTGTGCTGTTCGGTCGATGGGGCTATCCACTGTCTGTTAGATGCAAGCCCTGCTGCCCGATCGGGCGCGGCCGATCTCCTGGGCCTTGGTGATCCGCGCTCGATGCCGCTCGCGGTGGGCCCGCTCACCGTCGCCGCTACCTTTGCGCTCGTCGAAGGCCTGCCGGAAGAACCACTTACCGGCGAACTGCCCGAGCTCCAAGTGCGCCGAATGATGATCGCCGACCATCTAGCCTTCGGCGCCCTGGAACGGCTGCGACCCCGCAACATCGACGGTATGCGTTCCCTCGCAACGCAATTGCAGCTCGCTGCCCTCGACTCGCTGTCCAGAGAGCAAACCCATGATCACTGATTCGACCCGGTCTGCCTGGAAGTCAGCCGTCCGCTTATCGACTCTGAACGCTTCGCCGCCCTGAGCCCTACTGCGGAACGGTGATCGACGATGCGCCCGGTCCGGTGCCGAACTTCCCGTTCGATGCACCGTTGATCAGGTTCTGCAGGGCCAGCACCGTGGTGATGCGACCGGACTCGACGCTGATGTCGTCGACGGTGGTCACATCGGCGGACATGCCCGCGTCGGCCCGGGTGACGGCGACGGCCGCGGTACCGCCGGCGGATCCGTCCCGGCCGGCCAGCACGAGGCCCGCCCCGTGCGGGGCCATCGCAGCGGCAAAGCGTGCGACCGTCGACCCCTGATTGCCGGCGTCATCGCCGAGCGCTCCCCCGGTGACGACGACGGCGGTGTTGGCCGCGCCGAGGTGATCGCCCTGATAGGTCAGGAAGCCGGTGTCGCGCAACGCCGCCAGCACGGTGTCGCGCTGGATGTCGTCGGCGGGGCTGATTTCGGGTTTGCGGTTGATCAGCAGCGCGATGCCGAGCAGATCACCGGCTTGGGATCCCTGGTCGACCATCGCGGTGCTCAGCTGCGCCCCGGCCGGCACGATCGAGGAGTTGACCACCGAACGCAACTTCTCCGCCGAGTTCGCGTCGACGAACTCCCTCGTCAGTGCGATCGTCCCGGTGACGATGCCCCCGGCCTGCCCGACGATCCGGCTCATCGCCGCCACGTCGTCGTTGTCGGCGTCCGGTGTGCGGATCAGCACCACCGACTTCCCGGACAGTGCGTCGCGCACCATCCGGCTCGACATCTGAGTGTCGAAATCATTGGCAGCACCGAGCTTTACGTTCACCGCGTTGCGCTGATCGGTAAGCGTGGTGATCTGTTTGTTCAGATCCTGCTTCTCGGAGCGCAGCCCGGACAGCAACGTATCCGAGAGCACCCCGGAGCCCAAGAACACCCCGACAGCCAGCGCAAGGAACACAGCGGCCAGCGAAATGGCATGTTGGCGTAGCGAAATCACAGCGATGAGCCTTTCTGCCCTACGCCTAGGTCACCCAGCTCTGCACCCACAGCGAGAAACGGTTCCAGTACGTCACGATCCAGTCGATGACGAATGTGTCGGCCCGCGACACCCACAGCGCAGCGATGATGGCGAGCAGAACCGCCAGGATCAGCATCGCGATGGCACCGCCGGAGATGTGGTTGCGGTACAGCGTGGCAACAGCTTTCGCGTCGACCAATTTCTCGCCCACCTTCAGCCGGGTGAGGAACGTCGACGGATTGCTCTGCTGACGGGAACGGTCGAAGAACTCTTCGATGCTGGCCGAATGCCCTGCGGTGACGATCAGCGCGGCACCATGGTGGTCGACGAGCAGCAGCGCCAGGTCGGCGGCCGAACCCGCGGCCGGGAACGTCATCGCCCCGATGCCCAGGTCCTGAATGCGCTCGAGGCCGTTGGCGTGACCGTCGGAGTCGGCGGGAAGCACCACCTGCGCGCCGCTCTTGAGGACATCGGCGCTCATCTGGTCGGGGTTGCCGACGATCAGCTGCGGCCGGTAACCACACTTCTGCAGGACATCGGCGCCACCCTCCACACCGACCAACACCGGCTGGTACTCCTTGATGAAGGGTTTGAGCGCCTTGAGATCTTCCTCGGCGCCCGGCCCGTCGGACACCACCACGACGTGGCGGCGGTAGACGTCGACATCGATCTCGGGGATGCCGATCCCGTCGATCAGCAGCGGGCTCTCACTCCGGATGAACTCAATGGTGTTGCCGGCGAAGGCCTCCAGATGCGCGACGAGCCCGGTCTTGGCATCCTGCATCAGATCGGCGATCTCTTCGTCGCTGCGTTCCACGCCGTGAATCAGGCGACGATCGCCGGCATACACGCCGCCGTTGTGCAGCCGGACCTTCGCGCCGTCCTTGATCTTCTTGAAGGCTTCCGGACCGACGCTGTCGATCAGCGTGATGTTGTTGGCCACCAACACCTCCGGGCCGAGGTTCGGGTAGCGACCCGAAATCGACGGGGAGGCATTGACGACGCCGGCGATGTTGGCATCGACCAAAGCGTCAGCGGTCATGCGGTCCAGATCGAGGATGTCGAGGACGACGATGTCGCCCGGGCCGACGCGGCGCAGCAGGCGGTCGATATCGCGATCGACGCGGGCCGTGCCCATGACGCCTGGTCGTGCACCGGTGTTACGCGAAAGAAGCGCTGACATCTTCATGGGCCGATTCTGTCGGCGTCAGGACCCGTATCAGCGGAGGCGCGCCGTAACAACAGCCCCACAAGTCATATTTTGTCACAGGAGTAACACGGTCAAGCCACGACGAGTGCCGCTGCCGCCGTCATCGAGCTCAGCTGATTTCCTTGTCGCTCCGCGCGGCCTCCAACAGCTCGCGCGCATGGGCGCGCCCGGTGTCGGATTCGCCGAGCCCCGCCAACATGCGAGCCAGCTCACCCACGCGCTGCTCGGTGTCCAGGCGGCGTACCTCGCTGGTGCCGTTACCGGCACTGTCGACGACCAGGTGGCTGTCGGCGTAGGCGGCGACCTGCGGCAGGTGCGTGACGACGATGACCTGATGACTGCGAGCCAGCCGCGCCAGCCGGCGCCCGATCTGGACCGCGGCCCGACCACCCACGCCGGCATCCACCTCGTCGAACACCATCGTGGTGCCCTCTGCCGAGGCCGCCAGCACCACCTCGAGCGCCAGCATGACGCGGGACAGCTCGCCGCCGGACGCGCTCTTATTCAGCGGCAGGACATCGGTGCCGCGGTGCGCGGTGAAACCGAAATCCACCAGGTCAATGCCCTCGCTGCCGGCGTGGACGGTTTCTCCGGACGGCAATCGCAGCGGCGCACTGTCATCGTCGCGGGCCGGCATCAATGACACCGCCACCGTGAAGTCAGCGTGGGTCATCGCTAGGCCGGTGAGCTCTGCGGTGATCGCCTTCGCCAGGCCCTTGGCGGCCTTGGTCCGAACCCTGGACAGCTCCAGCGCGGCAGTGCTCACCTGGCCGGCGAGCTCATCGACGCGGCGGCCCAGTCCGGCCAGCGCATCCTCGGAGACGTCCAGCTGCGCCAGCCGCTCGCGGGATTGCTTGGCCCACGCCAGCACGCCGTTGACATCGGCAGCGTACTTGCGGGTCAGGCTGCGCAGCTCAGCCTGGCGGGCGAGCTTGGTCTCCAGTGCGCTCGCGTCATCGGGTAGCTCGCCCAGGAAGTCGCCAAGCTCACGAGCGACGTCACCGACGACCGTCAACGCCTCGGTGAGCTGACGGGCCAGCGCACCGAGCGCAGGGTCGTCGGCCGACTGCAGCAGCGCCGCAGCACGGCCCAAAGTGTCTGTCGCCGAATGGGGTTCGCCGTCAGCCAGCTCGTCTACCGACAAATTCACACGAGCGCCCGCGACGGCCTCGCGCAGCGCGTCGAGTTCGGAGAGCCGCCGGATATCGGCCACCAGAGTCTCGTCTTCACCCGGCGCCGGATCGACACCATCGATCTCGGTGAGCGCGAACTTGAGCCGGTCGGCCTCCTGGGCCAGTTCGCGGGCACGATTAGTCCGGTCGACGAGGTCGCGGCGAGCCACCTGCCACTGGTCGCGCAGTTTCCGGTAGCGCTCCAACTTGGTGTCGACGCCCGCGAATCGGTCCAGTGCGGCGCGCTGCTCCTCGGGGCGCATCAGGCGCAGCTGGTCGTTCTGCCCGTGCAGGGCGAGAAGCCCGGTGGTGAACGTGGTCAGCGACTTGGCTGGCACACTGCGCCCGCCCAGATATGCCCGCGACGGGCCCTCCCTGCTGACCGTGCGCAGGGCGATGATGCTTCCGTCGTCGTCACGATCCGCGCCGGACGAGTCGAGGATCTCGTCGATTTTGGCGGCGGTCGCGTCGTCGAGTTCGGCAGTGGCGAACCGGCCTTCGACGACCGCTCGCTCGGCACCAGATCGCACTCGGGTGGCGTCGGCGCGCGCCCCGCCCAGCAGATGCAGGCCGGTCACCACCATCGTCTTGCCGGTGCCCGTCTCGCCGGTGAGCACCGTCAGGCCGCGGTCGAACTCCGCGATCGCAGCGCTGATCGCGCCCAGTGATTCGATCCGGATCTCAGCCAGCATCGGCGATTCACTGCCCCCGCCAGCCGGTGACCGGCAGGCGGAATTTGCGCACTAGCCGGTCGGTGAACGGCGCACTATCCAGCCGCACCCACTTCAGCGGCGTCGTGCATTTGGTCACCTCGAGTCGCCCGCCGGCCGGCACCCGCATCTCCCGGCGGCCGTCGCAGAACACCAGCGCATCGTGGCTGTCGTCCTCGATCTCGATCGCGATCAGCGCCGTCGGACTGGTGACCATCGGGCGGGCGAACAACGCGTGAGCGTTGTTGGGCACCACGATGATTGCCTCCAGATCTGGCCACACCACTGGGCCACCGGCCGAGAACGCGTAAGCGGTGGACCCGGTCGGGCTGGACAACAGCACGCCGTCACAGCCGAACGACGACACCGGCCTGCCGTCGATCTCCAAAACGACGCCGATGACACCGAGCCGAGCGCCTTTCTCCAGACTGGCCTCGTTGAGCGCCCAGCCTCGGGCAACGACCTCATCTTTGGCGCGGACGGTGATGTCCAGTGTCATCCGTTCCTCGACCCGGTAACTACGGGCGACGACGTGGTCGAGGACGGTGTCGATGACCTCGGCTTCGGCCTCGGCCAGGAAACCGATGCGGCCAAGGTTGATTCCCAGCACCGGGATCTCCGCATTGCGGGCCAGTTCAGCGGCCCGCAGGAAGGTGCCGTCGCCGCCGAGCACCAACACCAGTTCACAACCGACCGCGGCATTAGCGTCGGCATCCACGACCTCGGTGTCGGACCCCAGGACCTCGGCGGGAAGCACCCGTAACGCGATCCCGTTGGCGGCCAGCACCTTTTCCACCCGACGAGCCGTCTCGGTGGCCTCGTCGCGGCCGGTGTGCACGACGAGCAGGATCACCCGCTCAGAAGTCATTGCGGTCCTTCCGCGACGGCGCGGCGCACCGCGGCGTCCAGTTCGTCTCCGTGTAATCCACGCTCGGTCTCGGCGCGCAGCCACAGGAAGTACTCGACGTTGCCCGATGGACCTGGCAACGGGCTTGCAGTGGTGCCGACCGTCTGCCAGCCGAGTGCACCAGCGCGGGCGGCGACGGCCAATACCGCGGCCGTGCGCAGCTGCGCATCGGACACCACGCCCCCGGCGCCGACGCGCTCTCGCCCGACCTCGAACTGTGGCTTCACCATGGGAACGATATCGGCGTCCTCGGACGCGCACGCGGTCAGTGCGGGCAGCACGGTGGACAGCGAGATGAACGACAGGTCCGCGACGACCAGCCCGGCTGGACCTCCAATGGTCTCTGGGGTGAGGTCACGCACGTTGGTGCGTTCGATCACGACGACCCGCGGATCCGAACGCAGCGACCAGGCCAACTGCCCGTACCCGACGTCGACGCCCACCACTTCGGTCGCGCCGCGGTCCAGCAGCACTTCGGTGAAACCACCGGTCGACGCGCCCGCGTCCAAGCAACGGCGACCCGCCACGTCGATACCGAAGGCGTCCAAGGCGCCGATCAGCTTGTGCGCGCCACGGGACACCCAGGTGCGCTTCTCGCTGGTCTCGACCGTGAGATTCGCGGTGACAGCGACCGCGGTCGCAGGTTTGACCGCCCGCATGCCGTCGATAGTGACCCGGCCGGCGTCGATGAGTTCTGCGGCCTGCTGCCGCGACCGTGCCAGTCCGCGACGGACCAGCTCGGCATCTACCCGGGCACGCCGCGTCATCGGTGAACTCAGCCCTTCTCCACCGATTCCAGGGCATCGACCAGGATCTGGTGCGCTTCCTCGAGCTGCCGTCCGACCGCGTCGATATCGACACCAGCGACATCGGCACCGTCCGGGTCGACACTGGGCAACTGGGCCAGTGCGGCGTCGATCTCGACGCGGATCTGTTCGGGGTCGATGCTCATATCGCCATTCACGCTAGCCGATCGGATGTCGTCAGCAGGGACCAGCGCTGCAGCGCGGCGCGTGCGGTGTCGTCACCGGCGTGTACGGCCAGGCGACGGCCATCGGTGGCCACATCCCAGACCGCTCGCGCGGTGGCCCGTACCACCGAGAGCCCATCTACACCCGGATCGCCGCCGGTAGCGAGGACCGTGACCGCACCGTCGCCCACCTCAACCCGCCAGCCCGGTTGTTCGGCCACTTTCAGCGTGCCGCCTCCCACGTGTAAATCCCGAAGGTCGGCACCGATATAGGTGGGCCGCCGTTCTGGTGCGGCATGCACGGCCTCGGCCGCGGTGCTGACCCCGCACAGCACCATCAGGCTCGGCAGATTGACGGCGTTGGCACCGGCGATGTCGGTATCCAGGCGATCGCCGACAACCAGTGGGTTGTCGAATGATCCGCGCGCCAACGCGTCTCGCATCAGCGCGGTCGCGGGTTTACCCGCGACCTGCGGTTCGACGTCGGTAGCGGTTTGCAGCGCGGCGACCATCGAGCCGTTTCCGGGCAACAGGCCTCGCTCGGTGGGCAGCGTCCGATCGACGTTGGCGGCCACCCAGCGTGCACCGGCCCGGATGGCCAGCGCGGCCTCGGCCAGATCGGGCCAGGCGGTGGTCGTCGAATGCCCCTGCACGACAGCGACCGGATCCTCGGCGAATTGGCGCACTGGCCGCAGACCGACGGCTTCGATTTCTCCCGCCAGCGCGTCGGTGCCGACGATCAACACCTTCGATCCGGGCGGCAGCTGCCCGGCGAGCAACCGCGCCGCGCTCTGGGCGCTGGTCACCACATCGTCGGCCTGCGCGGTGAATCCGAGCTCGCGTAGATGGGCCGCCACATCGTCAGCGGCCCGGGAAGCGTTGTTGGTGACAAACAGCTTGCGGGTGTGCGCCGTGTCCAGGGCGGAGACAGCCCCCTCGGTCGGCTCATGGCCGCGGAACACGGTCCCATCGAGATCGAGCAGCAGGCAATCATGCTGCTGCGCAAGGGTTGTCACGTCAGGCCAACTCAGCGACGCGTTCTTCGGCGTCAGTGACACCCTCGACGTCGGCAGCAGCCGCATGGATGAACCACTGCAACGCGTCATCGGCACGGCCGAGAGCGAGCAGTGTCTCGGCGTAGGCGTAGAACAGTCGGGCGGCGGTGGAGCCGGTGCGCGTTGGGTCCGGTTGCGGGCTCGACAGGACGGCCAGCGCCTGTTCGAGCTGGCCGAGATCGGCGCGGGCGCCGGCAGCAACGATCCGCAGCTCGTCGGCGTCATCCCCGGTGAGCTGCGCAGCCTCTGGGCTGCGGCCCAGCTCAATGGCACGCTCGGGCCGGCCGACGCCGCGCTCGCAATCCGCGATCAGCGGGAGTAACTGGGACTTGCTGCCCATTCGGCGGGCGGCACGAAACTCAGAGAGCGCTTGAGCCCAGTCACCGCACTGGTAAGCGGCAATACCGACGGCCTCGCGGACGGCCGCGATGCGCCCAGAGCGGGCGCGGGCAGCTTGGGCGTGTTCCAGGGCGGCCTGGGGGTCTTCGTCGAGCAACTCGCCGGCCGCGACCAGGTGCCGGGCCACGGTGTCTGCGGTCGACTTATCCAAAGTTGAAAGCTCGCCACGTATTTCGGGAGAGAGCTGCCTGGCCTCGACGGACGCCGGAATGGTCGGGGCGGGCGGACGCTGAGCGCCGTCGATGCCATCAGAGGTGTGTTGGGCGGGCTGACGGGGCCGGCCGGGACCCGAGCGGTGCGGCGTACTGGCACCTCGGCGATCACGCCCCCCGGCACCGGCTCCCGCGGGGCGACGCGGGGGACGCCCGCTGGAATTGCCTTGCCTGTCATCGACCACCGGTAAAGGATACGGGCACCGGTCAGGCAGTCACAATTGGAGCCAATTCCGTCGCGCAATTAGAGCCGAATGGACCAAATTGGAATTAGCAATAGTGAAATGGAAACGCCCCCCGATTTCTCGGGGGGCGTTTCACTAAATTGTGTTCGGCGGTGTCCTACTTTTCCACCCTGTTGGGTAGTATCATCGGCGCTGGTAGGCTTAGCTTCCGGGTTCGGGATGGGTCCGGGCGTTTCCCTGCCGCTATGGCCGCCGTAACTTTATTCACTCGTTTTTGAGTGGTCCCTTGTGGGGGAGTTCTGTGTTTTGGTGGTGGGGTGTGGTGTTGTGTGTATGTGGTGTGGTTGCGGGCGTCGTTGTGTGTGTTTTTACAGTGTCCGAATCAACTGGTTTGTTGTTTTGGTTGTTGTAAGTTTTCGGCCGGTTAGTGCCAGTCCCCTGAACACCTTGCGGTGCGTGCAGGTCTGGTCTATCGATCCCGTGGTCTGCGGGGGGCCTTATCCCTCTAAAAGGGTGAGAAACCTGGTCTTGGAGAAGGTTTCCCGCTTAGATGCTTTCAGCGGTTATCCTGTCCGAACGTGGCTATCCAGCGGTGCCCCTGGTGGGACAACTGGTGGACCAGAGGTTCGTCCGTCCCGGTCCTCTCGTACTAGGGACAGGTTTCCTCAAGTTTCTGACGCGCGCGGCGGATAGAGACCGAACTGTCTCACGACGTTCTAAACCCAGCTCGCGTGCCGCTTTAATGGGCGAACAGCCCAACCCTTGGGACCTGCTCCAGCCCCAGGATGCGACGAGCCGACATCGAGGTGCCAAACCATCCCGTCGATATGGACTCTTGGGGAAGATCAGCCTGTTATCCCCGGGGTACCTTTTATCCGTTGAGCGACACCCCTTCCACTCGGGGGTGCCGGATCACTAGTCCCGACTTTCGTCCCTGCTTGACATGTCCGTCTCGCAGTCAAGCTCCCTTGTGCACTTGCACTCAACACCTGATTGCCGTCCAGGTTGAGGGAACCTTTGGGCGCCTCCGTTACATTTTAGGAGGCAACCGCCCCAGTTAAACTACCCACCAGGCACTGTCCCTGGACCGGATATACGGTCCGAGGTTAGAAGTCCAATACGATCAGAGTGGTATTTCAACAATGACTCCACCCACACTGGCGTGTGAGTTTCACAGTCTCCCACCTATCCTACACAAACCGAACCGAACGCCAATACCAAGCTATAGTGAAGGTCCCGGGGTCTTTTCGTCCTGCCGCGCGTAACGAGCATCTTTACTCGTAGTGCAATTTCGCCGAGTCTATGGTTGAGACAGTTGAGAAGTCGTTACGCCATTCGTGCAGGTCGGAACTTACCCGACAAGGAATTTCGCTACCTTAGGATGGTTATAGTTACCACCGCCGTTTACTGGGGCTTAAATTCTCCGCTTCACCGGTAAGGGTTAACGGGTCCTCTTAACCTTCCAGCACCGGGCAGGCGTCAGTCCGTATACATCGTCTTGCGACTTCGCACGGACCTGTGTTTTAGTAAACAGTCGCTTCTCACTGGTTTGTGCCACCCCACCGCTGCCGGCAGCACGTGCCATGACAGTAGAGGTCCCCTTCTCCCGAAGTTACGGGGGTATTTTGCCGAGTTCCTTAACCATAGTTCACTCGTACGCCTTGGTATTCTCTACCTGACCACCTGTGTTGGTTTGGGGTACGGGCCGTGTGTGTGCTCGCTAGAGGCTTTTCTTGGCAGCAAAGGATCACCGAATTCGCCTCACTCGGCTATGCATCACCTCTCAGGATATGTGCTGGACGGATTTACCTATCCAACTCCCTACGGGCTTGCCCCAGTATTACCACTGACTGGTACGGCTACCTACCTGCGTCACCCCATCGCTTGACTACTACCCACCCGGGTCCCGCGCAGCCAGTGATCCCCGCTCCCCGAAGGGATTGGTCGACCACCTTTTGGGCGGTTAGCAGAATGGATTCATCAGGGACGCTCATACACGGGTACGGGAATATCAACCCGTTGTCCATCGACTACGCCTGTCGGCCTCGCCTTAGGTCCCGACTCACCCTGGGCGGACTGGCCTGCCCCAGGAACCCTTGGTCTTTCGGCGGGCAAGGTTCTCACTTGCCTTATCGCTACTCATGCCTGCATTCTCACTCCCACACCCTCCACAGCTCCATTACCAGGCTGCTTCACCGGTGTGCAGGACGCTCCCCTACCCATCCAACTCACGTTGAATGCCGCGGCTTCGGCGGTGTGCTTGAGCCCCGCTACATTATCGGCGCACAATCACTTGACCAGTGAGCTATTACGCACTCTTTCAAGGGTGGCTGCTTCTAAGCCAACCTCCTGGTTGTCTCTGCGACTGCACATCCTTTTCCACTTAGCACACGCTTAGGGGCCTTAGCCGGCGATCTGGGCTGTTTCCCTCTCGACGAACGGAGCTTATCCCCCGCCGTCTCACTGCTGCGCTCTCACTTACCGGCATTCGGAGTTTGGCTGACGTCAGTAACCCTGTGGGGCCCATCGGCCATCCAGTAGCTCTACCTCCGGCAAGAAACACGCAACGCTGCACCTAAATGCATTTCGGGGAGAACCAGCTATCACGGAGTTTGATTGGCCTTTCACCCCTACCCACAACTCATCCCCTCAGTCTTCAACCTAAGTGGGTTCGGGCCTCCACGCGGTCTTACCCGCGCTTCACCCTGGCCATGGGTAGATCACTCCGCTTCGGGTCCAGAACACACCACTACACCAACCCCTACGGATTGGATACGCCCTATTCAGACTCGCTTTCGCTACGGCTACCCCACACGGGTTAACCTCGCGACATGTCCCTGACTCGCAGGCTCATTCTTCAAAAAGGCACGCCATCACCCCACCACGAAGGAGGGCTCTGACGGATTGTAAGCGCACGGTTTCAGGTACTATTTCACTCCCCTCCCGGGGTACTTTTCACCATTCCCTCACGGTACTCATCCGCTATCGGTCACTGGGAAGTATTCAGGCTTACCGGGTGGTCCCGGCAGATTCACAGCAAATTCCACGGGCTCGCTGCTACTCGGGTACCCATCACCACAGAGAACATGTTTTCACCTACGGGGCTCTCACCCACTACGGCAGACCATCCCAGGCCACTTCGATTAACACATTCTTTTCTCACTGCAGCCCAGACCGGCAGATCTGAGAAGACAGGCCCCACAACACCGCACACACAACCCCTGCCGGGTATCACATGCATACGGTTTAGCCATCCTCCGCTTTCGCTCGCCACTACTCACGGAATCACTTACTTGTTTTCTCTTCCTACGGGTACTGAGATGTTTCACTTCCCCGCGTTCCCCCCCACACCCTATGTATTCAGGTGTGGGTGACACGACATCACTCGTGCCGGGTTTCCCCATTCGGACATCCTCGGATCAATGCTCGGTTGACAGCTCCCCGAGGCATAACGCAGCCTCCCACGTCCTTCATCGGCTCCCAGTGCCAAGGCATCCACCATGCGCTCTTAAACACTTACAACACAAAAAACCAATTCGAAAAAAGAAATTGCACATCAACACACAAACCACGCCAACCCCCCTACGGGAACCGACGCCAACATTTGCGTGCTAGATGCTCGCAACCACTATCCACAAATCAAACACCACACCCCACCACCAAAGTGGAGCAACAACACGCCTCCCACCCCGCAGAAGGGGCCAGGAAAAACGGGCCTGCTGTCTCAAAGCCCAATAGTGTGTCTCATGATTCCGCCGCCGGCATCCCCGCCGAACAGCCACGTTTGTTGTGCACCAGACCCCCACCCACTACAGATGAAAGGCCATCCAACGAATCGCTCAAGTCACCGAACCCCCACACGATGTGGGCGGGCCTGAGTCTCGTGGTGCTCCTTAGAAAGGAGGTGATCCAGCCGCACCTTCCGGTACGGCTACCTTGTTACGACTTCGTCCCAATCGCCGATCCCACCTTCGACGGCTCCCTCCCACAAGGGGTTAGGCCACCGGCTTCGGGTGTTACCGACTTTCATGACGTGACGGGCGGTGTGTACAAGGCCGGGAACGTATTCACCGCAGCGTTGCTGATCTGCGATTACTAGCGACTCCGACTTCACGGGGTCGAGTTGCGACCCCGATCCGAACTGAGACCGGCTTTACAAGGATTCGCTCCACCTCACGGCATCGCAGCCCTTTGTACCGGCCATTGTAGCATGTGTGAAGCCCTGGACATAAGGGGCATGATGACTTGACGTCATCCCCACCTTCCTCCGAGTTGACCCCGGCAGTCTCTCACGAGTCCCCACCATTACGTGCTGGCAACATGAGACAAGGGTTGCGCTCGTTGCGGGACTTAACCCAACATCTCACGACACGAGCTGACGACAGCCATGCACCACCTGCACACAGGCCACAAGGGAATACCTATCTCTAGGCACGTCCTGTGCATGTCAAACCCAGGTAAGGTTCTTCGCGTTGCATCGAATTAATCCACATGCTCCGCCGCTTGTGCGGGCCCCCGTCAATTTCTTTGAGTTTTAGCCTTGCGGCCGTACTCCCCAGGCGGGGTACTTAATGCGTTAGCTACGGCACGGATCCCAAGGAAGAAACCCACACCTAGTACCCACCGTTTACGGCGTGGACTACCAGGGTATCTAATCCTGTTCGCTCCCCACGCTTTCGCTCCTCAGCGTCAGTTACTGCCCAGAGACCCGCCTTCGCCACCGGTGTTCCTCCTGATATCTGCGCATTCCACCGCTACACCAGGAATTCCAGTCTCCCCTGCAGTACTCAAGTCTGCCCGTATCGCCCGCACGCCCACAGTTAAGCTGTGAGTTTTCACGAACAACGCGACAAACCACCTACGAGCTCTTTACGCCCAGTAATTCCGGACAACGCTCGGACCCTACGTATTACCGCGGCTGCTGGCACGTAGTTGGCCGGTCCTTCTTCTCCCACTACCGTCACTTGCGCTTCGTCGTAGGTGAAAGAGGTTTACAACCCGAAGGCCGTCATCCCTCACGCGGCGTCGCTGCATCAGGCTTGCGCCCATTGTGCAATATTCCCCACTGCTGCCTCCCGTAGGAGTCTGGGCCGTATCTCAGTCCCAGTGTGGCCGGACACCCTCTCAGGCGGCTACCCGTCGTCGCCTTGGTAGGCCATTACCCCACCAACAAGCTGATAGGCCGCGGGCCCATCCCACACCGCAAAAGCTTTCCACCACCGACCATGAAGCCGATGATCATATTCGGTATTAGACCCAGTTTCCCAGGCTTATCCCAAAGTGCAGGGCAGATCACCCACGTGTTACTCACCCGTTCGCCACTCGAGTACCCCGAAGGGCCTTTCCGTTCGACTTGCATGTGTTAAGCACGCCGCCAGCGTTCGTCCTGAGCCAGAATCAAACTCTCCAAACAAAAACCCCTCACCCAAAGGCAAGGCAGAATTCAATCAGAACAAGCCTGAAACCAAACAACAGACACCACACAAACTGGCATCAAAAAAGCCACACCCCAACACGGGGGTACCAGGATGCAGCAAAAAACAACAACAAACTAAAAAAACCACCAAACACACTATTGAGTTCTCAAACAACACACCCCAGTACCCACTCGACCGCGCAGTAAGCCCGCGACCCGAAGGCCGCGTACATATCGTACGGACAAGAGGAACAACCCTGTTGCCAGGTTTGATTCCCGGGAGGTCTTCGCGCTCCCCGGCTTGGCCGGGCCGCTCTGACTTGGAATAAGTTACGTGAGTGCTAACGGGGAGTCAAATCCGCTGCGTAACGCAGGTTTTCTACGCCGACAGGATCTTCAAACCCGGTGTACGCCAGCGATATTCCGCTTCCCCCGTCGCAGCACCAACCAGCGGCCGTGCAAGAAGTGGGACGGTTGTGCCACCCAGTCCTCGGTGTCGATCTTCTCGTTGTTGACCGATACCCCGCCCTCGGCGATCGTCCGCTTGGCGGCACCCTTGCTGGCCGACAGTCCGGTGGCCACCAAAAGGTCGACGATGCCATCCGGGGCACCCGGTGCCAGCTCAGCCACCGATGTCTCGCGCAACGCGGCGGCCAGGGTCGGCTCATCGAGCCGGCCCAATTCGCCGCGGCCGAACAATGCCTGCGACGCGTGTTCGACCGCATCGGTCGCGGCCTGCCCATGCACTAGTGTGGTCAATTCCTGAGCCAACCGACGCTGACCTGCGCGTTCGTGGGGGCGGGTTGTCGTGGCTTCCGCGAGCTCCGCGAGTTCGTCTGCAGAGAGGAACGTGAACCAGCGTAGGTACTTGATCACATCGGCGTCGGCGGTGTTGACGAAGTACTGGTACCAGGCATAGGGGCTGGTCATCTCGGAGTCCAGCCACAGGCTTCCGCCGCCGTTGGACTTGCCGAACTTCGTGCCGTCGGCCGCGGTGACCAGCGGAACCGTCAGCGCGTGGACGCTTGAACCCAGTGTCTGGCGGACCAGCCGCACGCCGGCGATGATATTGCCCCATTGATCCGAGCCGCCGATTTGCAGTGCGCATCCGTACCGCCGGTTGAGCTCTACATAGTCATTGGCTTGCAACAGCATGTAGCTGAATTCGGTGTAAGAAATGCCCTCCCCGTCGAGGCGTCGCCGGATGGTGTCGCGGTCGAGCATCACGTTGACGGAGAAGTGCTTGCCGACATCGCGCAGGAAGTCGATGGCGCTCAGTTGTGACGTCCAGCTCAGATTGTTCTCGACGATCGCACCGCTGCCGGAATCGCCGAAGTCGACGAACCGCTCCAGCTGTCCGCGAATCCGCTCAGCCCATTGTGCGACGGTGTCGGTGGTGTTCATGGTCCGCTCGCCGGTGTCGCGAGGATCACCGATCATGCCCGTGGCTCCGCCAGCCAACACGATCGGCCGATGCCCGGCCTGCTGGAAACGCCGAAGTGTGAGCAACGGCACCAGGTTTCCCGCATGCAGGCTCGGCGCGGTCGGGTCGAATCCGCAGTAGACGGTCATCGGTGGTTGCGCGGCCGCGGCGGCCAGCGCGCCGATATCAGTGGACTGGGCGATCAGTTCGCGCCAGCCCAACTCGTCGAGGATCGTCGTACCCATACGTTGATCTTCCCGCATGGGGTGCGCTCAGTCGCTCGCGCCCGGGAGTGGTGCGCGAGGGCTGCGCCGGAAGGCCGACACTTCCGGTCGCCCGGTGATCCACAATCGCCACGGCCGATCGGCGGCCTGTGACACCCCGACCCGCGGTCCGCTGCTTTCCGGAACTCCCCCGCCGAGCTGCATGGTCACCGGCGACTCGGGGTCGAAGACGTCGACGCCGTTATCCGCCATCACGATGCCCAGCGCCGAGCACAGGTTGCCGGGACCCCGGGCCAGTGCCGTCGGATGCACCTGGGCGCCGCGCCGTTCGTGAACGAGATCCAGCCCCGACTCGATGGCCGCGGCCCGGATCAGGACCGCCGCGGCCGTGCCCTCCGAGGCGCACACCAGGTTGGCGCACACATGGATGCCGTGACTGAGATAGGTATAGAGCCGACCGGGCGGACCGAACATCACCTTGTTGCGGTTGCCCGGGCCCCGGAACGAATGTGCGGCGGCATCCGGCCACGGCCCGTCCGGCGGCCCGCCGTACGCCTCAACCTCGACGATCAGTGCACTGACTCCCCGGCAGCAGATCACCCCGCCGAGCAGCAGGCGGGCCGCCGATAGCGGGTCGGTGTCTAATAGATCGACGCTCATCGGAGAAAATTCTGCCCCAGACACATCCGACACCCGGGAGCGGATTCTGGTCAGAGCGCGAGAGTTGTTCGCCCGCAACGGTATCGACAAGACATCGATCCGCGCGATCGCGGCCGCTGCCGGGGTCGACTTGGCTTTGGTGCACCATTATTTCGGCACCAAACAGCAGTTGTTCGCCGCCGCGATCAACATCCCGATCGACCCGATGAGCATTCTGATACCGCTGCGGGGTACCCCGGTCGAGAAACTCGGCCATGTCCTGCCGGCAATCTCGCTGCCGTTGTGGAATTCGGAGATGGGTGCCGCGCTCGTCGCCACGCTCCGGTCGCTGCTGGCGGGCTCCGATGTAAGTCTGGTGCGGTCGTTCTTGCCGTAGATCATCACCGCCGAAGTCGCGCCTCGCGTCGCCGCGACGATCGCCCCGACGTTGCAGCGCTATCTCACCGGGGACTTGCCGCCGGATTAAGACCCGGACTGCGCCATCAGTCGCTCGTGCTCGTCGGGTCCGATGTCGACCGCCTCGTCGACCAGCAACACCGGGATACCATCCTCAATGCGGTAGGCCCTGTGCAGGCGGGGGTTGTACAGAACCTGATCAACGAGAACCAGCGGACCGCGGTCAGCCGGGCACACCAGGATTTTCAGCAGCGTGTCGTCGAGCACGGCGGTTAGGGGCTCGGCGGTGCGGGCGCCGCGGGAGCGCCACCGACCGGGGCACCACTGCCGCCAATCGTGGGGGCGCCGTCGCTGGGCATCTGACCGGCGCCCATCACCGCATTGTTCTGCTGGCGCTGTTGCGCCTGCTGCAGCAGCTGCATCTGAGCGAAGATCTTCTGCTGGTAGCCCAGGGTGTTCTGCAGCGCCGTAATGAGCGGCTTCTGGTTCGGCCGGTACTGCAGCGCGTTCTGAATCTCGGCGATATTGGTCCGCGAGGGCTTGATGCCCTGCGCGCGCAGCTTCATCACCTGTTTCATGAGACTCGACAGCTGACCGGCGCCGTCGCCGTGGTCGTACTCCTGGTCGATGTAGGCCAGCAGCTGGTCGGCGCTCTGGAACTGCGGAACTCCGTTGGCGTCGGCGCTCGGCGTGGCCGGCGCGGTGACCGGATCAGCCAGCGCCGGCTGGGCACCCACTCCGGCCAGCAACCCAGCAGTCAAGGCACCGATCGCCATGCCGCGGACGGCGCGACGCCAGTGACGTGAAACGGTCTGGGTTGGCATACATTCCTCCGACGCGTTGACACCTGGGACTATCGGCGAGCCTAACAGCGCTACGCGACCTGGGCAGAAGCTCAGTCTTCAGTATCGCTCACGTCATCGGTACCGCAGAGCCGAGCACGTCCCGCAGCCGTTAGGCGCTTGTACTTTCCCGTATCGGGCTCCAAGTGCCAGGTGTTACGCGACGCCTTGGGCACTCCGTCGGCCCGCAACGTCGAGGCCGTCGGCCGATAAGTGGCGCTCAGCGGGATTTCGGCCACCACCTGGACGATGTCGGGCGCAGGCCCGACCGGCATCGCGGCGAACGCATCGGTGAGATCGGCGGCGGTGACGGTCATACCGGGCCGAACGGTGATCGCGGTAACCGCGATCGTGCCGCCCGGCACCTCCGCCCCGTATGTCGCGGCGAGATCGACGGCGTTGATCCGGGTGACGGCATCGGTCACCGACTCCGGGAACACCACGCCGCGCGCGGTCCGGATCAACAGCGGGCGGTTTCCCAGCAGCCAAAAATCGCCGTCGGCGTCGCGGCGGAACACGTATTCGGTGCAGATCCAGGTGTCACCCGGGGCGAAGACGCCGCGCTTGACCGACGCGGTCGGGTCGATGGGCCCCCACGGCCGGGCCAGCAGAACCCCGACCTGGTTGGGCTCGGCCACCACGACGAACCCGCGGTGGTCCTCCAGAATCAGGTCCTCGACCGGGTCATAGGCAGCCACTTCGACCTGGCCGCCGCCGGGCAGCGGACGGCCCTTGCTGCCCACTTTGGCCCCGGACACGTTCGCCAGCACGGCCTGGCCGTCGGTGGTGGCGAAGAACTCAACGATGTTGGCCGGCGCGAAGGCATCCACGGTCCGTAACCACAGGCCGGGCGGCATACCCGAGCCGATGAACAACCGAACCGGGTGGTTGCCGCGCAGCAAGAGGGAATGGTCGACAGTGTCATCGATGACATCGCGCAGCATCGTCCAGGTATAGGACACGACGGTCACGCCGTACTGCCGGATTTCGGCGCGGAAGCGGTCGGGTTCCAGTCCGCGGGACAGCGCGATCCGGGTGCCGCCGACGACCGCGCCACCCAGGCTGACCAGCAAGCCGGACTGGTGATGCAGCGGGGTCAGGCAGTACACGGTGTCGCCGCGGCCCAACGCGGCGGCCGAGGCGGTGCCGAACGCCGACAACGCCCACCGGTAGTTGGTCATCTGCTTGGGCGCCAGGACCCCGCCGACCGAATTGAAGGCGATGAAGGCTAGGTCACGAGCGAAGCCCGGATTGGGCCGGTACCAGCCCGGCAGCTCGACGGCGTCCGGGTCGATCTTCTCCATATCGATGACGTTGCTATCGCCGGGCAGATTGAGGTCACGGCTCTCGCCTCCGCCGAGGACCAGCGCCTGAACTGGCAGCTTGAGCGCCGCCTCGAGGTTGCCCGGGTCGGTGATGACCTCGGTGACCCCGCCCAGCCGGACGGCCTCTTCGAGGTCGGCGTCTGCTGGCATCAGCACCGCCACCGCGCCCAGCCGGGATAGCGCGGCGATGGCCACCAGCGCCGACGGCCGGGTGTCCATCAGCACCCCGACGCGCCCGCCTTGCCGTACGCCGACGCCGATCAGCCCGCGCACGACATTGTTGATGCGCCGGTTGACCGCCTCGTAGGTATGCACCCGGCCGTCGAACAGAAGGAATTCGCCGTTGGGGGCGCCAGCGGCCTGCTCGTCGATGATGCGGCCAAGCGAGATCCGGGTGTGGTCGTTGATCTGGCCCAGCCGCGTCAGCCGCGGCAGCGTCCGGGCGGTTTCCACCGCCAGCGTGCGGGCCGACTTGTTGGCGTTGACCACCGCGTCGGCCGCGCCGCGCGCCAGCGATAGCGCCAGTTCCGAAGCCTCGGCCACACTGTGCATGAGCCGTGCGGACAGAGCGACCCCGGACTCGTCGGGCTCGGCAGTGTTGTCCTGCATCGGCGCGATCGCGGCTGGGCGGGAGTCCTGGCCAGCCTGCCAGCGCACCCAGTCCGCCACAGTCGGCCACGTCGCCGTCGCTGCCTTGGATCCCACCACCAGGCCGAAGTGGCCGGCCCGGATCATCACTTCATAGACGTCGGCGGCGGGTGCGGCGCGTTTGATACCGCGAACCGAGGCCGGCTGACCGATATCGTCAACCTCACCGATGAATGCCAGCACCGGGCAGGTGATGTCGGACAGCGTCACCAGTTGGCCGTTGATCACGAATCCGCCCGACATCATCCGGTTGTGCGCGATGAACTGCTTGAGCAGTTCGGACACCGCCGGGCCGGACCAGGCGATCCAGCCTTCGGAGTCCAGGAACCGCCGCTGCTGCTCCCGTGGCAGCAAGGCGTCGCGGTCATGCAGCGCGAACAGGAAGTCCAGGCGCGCCTTAGCGGTCTTGAGCGGGTCCAGCATCTGAAATCCGGTGCGGGCCAGCCAGCCCGGGATGTCGATGCGGTTGAAGACGTGGTCGGCCATGAAATCGGCGGCGACCGCTCCGAGGTTGGGCGGGATGCCCATCGGCAGCGCTGCCAGCGTGTCCACCGGGGAGCCGAAGGCCACGATGCTAGCGATGTCCTTTGTCCGCCGGTAGGCCGCGGTCTGGTAGCAGAACATGCCGCCTTGGGAGTAGCCGGCCAGATGCACGCTCTGGCCGGTGGCCTCCTTAACGGCGTCGATGGCCTCGTTGAGCGCCACGATGTGGTCGGTGAGGTTGCGTTCCATGCCGCCCTCGACCTCGTCGGGCGAACCGAAGTCGATGACCCAGGGGTCGGTGCCCGCCTCATGCAGGATCCCGACGGCACCGTCTTGGCGGGTGACGTCCCACATGTTCGCCGACATCATCATCGGGTGGACCATCAGGACCGGAGGTCCGGCAGACGGCTGCCCAGGCCTGCTGTCCGGCGGGAAATAGCGCCGGAGCTTGTACATCGGCTTGTTCTCGACGATCTGGAAGGGCGAGGGCACCGCTCCGGTTTCCAGTCCACCCCAGCGCAGCACCTCAAAACCGTTCTGCGCCGTCGCCATCAGGCGTTCCACCGGCCTGGTGACCGCCGACAAGTTCAGATCCACGGCTGCTCCCCTGTCCGCCATCGTTGCTGCGCGAGGCCCCGACAGCCTGCACATCATGGCACAGGGCCGGTGTCCGGCCTGCCGGTTTGAGACCGCACCCCAGTCCCGGCTTTCGGCCCCCACTAGGGTCATATCAGTGGCACACCTGCTCGGCGCCGAAGCCCTCCATCTCGAGTATCCGACTCAGGTCGTCTTCGAGTCTGTGACGCTGGGCGTCAACGAGGGCGCCCGTATCGGCATCGTCGGACGCAACGGCGACGGTAAATCCAGCCTGATGGGGATGCTCACCGGGCGCATCACGCCGGATTCCGGCCGGGTCACCCAGCGGGGCGGGCTGCGGGTCACCGCACTGGACCAGGCCGACACGATGGCGCCAGAGGCCACCATCGGTCAGGTGCTCGTCGGCGACCTCCCGGACCACGAGTGGGCGGGCATTCCCCGGATTCGTGACGTCGTGGCGGGGCTGGTCTCCGATCTCGACTGGCAGACCCCCATCTCGCAGTTGTCCGGTGGCCAGCGCCGCCGCGTCCAGCTAGCCGAGCTGCTGATCGGCGACTGGGATGTGATCGCTCTCGACGAGCCGACCAACCACCTCGACATCGAGGGCATCACGTGGCTGGCCGAGCACCTCAAGGCACGGTGGGCGCGCAACAGCGGCGGCTTGTTGGTCGTCACCCACGACCGGTGGTTCCTGGACGAGGTCGCCAACACCACGTGGGAGGTGCATGACGGGATCGTCGAGCCGTTCGACGGGGGCTACGCGGCGTACGTGTTGCAGCGCGTCGAGCGTGACCGCATCGCTGCCCAGGCGGAGGCCAAGCGGCAGAATTTGATGCGCAAGGAACTCGCCTGGCTGCGTCGCGGGGCGCCGGCCCGAACATCCAAGCCGAAGTTCCGCATCGACGCCGCAAACCAGCTGATCGAGGACGTACCGCCGATCCGCAACGGTGTCGAACTGGCCAAACTGGCCACCGCCCGGCTTGGCAAGGATGTCATCGATCTACTCGGCGTGTCGGTGTCCTTCGACTCCAAACCCGTTCTGCGCGCAGTGGAATGGCGCATTGCCCCAGGTGAGCGCACCGGCATCGTCGGCGCCAACGGCGCGGGCAAGTCCACGTTGTTGGGGTTGATCGCCGAGACCCTGGCCCCCGATTCCGGTCGGGTCAAGCGCGGCAAAACGGTTCGGCTGGCGATGCTCGATCAGCAATCCAGCATGTTGACAGATATCGCCGGCGATATGGTCCGCGAGGTCGTCGGCCGGCTGCCGGCCGGCTATATGGTCGAGGGTAAAGAGGTGACTCCCACACAGTTGTTGGAACGCTTGGGCTTTCGTCGCGAGCAGCTTTCGTCGCGGGTGGGCGAACTCTCCGGCGGGCAACGCAGGCGGCTGCAGCTGATGCTGACACTGCTCGAAGAACCCAATGTGCTGGTGCTCGACGAGCCGACCAACGATGTCGACATCGATATGCTTTCGGCCACTGAGGATCTGCTCGACTCGTGGCCTGGCACGCTGATCGTGGTGTCTCACGACCGGTATCTGCTGGAGCGGATCACCGATCAGCAGTACGCGATCCTCGACGGGCACCTGCGTCATCTGCCGGGCGGTATCGACGAGTATCTCCGGATCAAGGCGCGCAGGGAGTCGAGCGATAGCGCCGCGCCCGCCAAAGCGCCTGCCGCGCAAGCACTCTCCGGTGCCGAATTGCGCAATGTGGAAAAGGAAATCGCCGCCTTGGACCGGGCGCTGGTGAAGCTGTCAGACCGGGTGAACGCCAAGCACATCGAACTGGCCGAATTCGACCAGTCCGATCATGTCGGCCTGGGCCGGTTGACCCAGGAGCTGCGCGACCTGGAGGCCGAGGTCGCCGACAAGGAGAACCGCTGGCTGGAGTTGTCGGAGTTGGTCGACTAGCTACTTCGGCCTGAAAAAGTCGGGGCGTGTCGAGCTTTTTGAGGGTGGTCGAGCTGGGATGATGGCCTCGAACCTTTGGTGAGAAGGATTCGGGGCCCCGGTCAGCGCCGTAACCGAACCCGCAATCTGTCCGCGGTATCCCGCACCACACCGAGCTGATTCGCCACCTGGATTGGGGCGGTGCCGCCGCGGGCATCGCGGGAGGAGACCGACCCGTCGACGGTGAGCACCTCGCGCACCTGCGGTGTCAGCGCCGAGCTGATCTGGGCCAGCTCGTCGTCGGTGAGCGCCTCGAGCCCGACCCCGCGCCCCTCGGCGGTGCGCACTGCCGCCCCGGCGGCCTCGTGCGCCACTCGGAACGGAACACCCTGCCGCACAAGCCATTCCGCGACATCGGTGGCCAGCGTGTAGCCGGCCGGTGCCAGCGCGGCCATCCGCTCGGTGTCGAAGCGCAAGGTGGCGACCAGCCCGGCTATCGCCGGCAGCACCAGCTCCAGCTGTCCCACCGAGTCGAACAGCGGTTCCTTGTCCTCCTGCAGGTCGCGGTTGTAGGCCAGCGGCTGCGCTTTGAGGGTGGCCAGCAGGCCGGTCAGATTGCCGATCAGCCGCCCGGACTTGCCCCGGGCCAGCTCGGCGATGTCGGGGTTCTTCTTCTGCGGCATGATCGAACTACCGGTCGACCATGCGTCGTGCAGGGTGACGTAGCCGAATTCGGTTGTGCTCCAGAGGATAATGTCCTCGGCCAGCCGGGAAAGGTCGACGGCGATCATGGCCAGCACGAACGCGGCCTCCGCGGCGAAATCGCGGGCGGCTGTCGCGTCGATCGAGTTCTCGGCCGCCGCGGCGAATCCCAGCTCCGCGGCGATGGCGTCGGGGTCCAGCCCCAGCGACGAGCCGGCCAGCGCACCGGAGCCGTACGGGGACACCGCGGTACGCCGGTCGAAGTCGACGATCCGGTCCACGTCCCGCAGCAGCGGATGGGCATGCGCGAGCAGGTGGTGGGCCAGCAGTACCGGCTGGGCGGCCTGCAGGTGGGTCTTGCCCGGCATGATTGCGGCCGGGTGCGCGGCGGCCTGGGTGGCCAGCGCCGAGACCACCTCGAGGGTGCCGTCGGCGACGCGACCCATGGCGTCGCGCAGCCACATCCGAAACAGGGTGGCCACCTGGTCATTACGCGACCGGCCGGCCCGCAGCCGCCCGCCGAGGTCGGCGCCGACCCGGTCGATCAAACCGCGCTCGAGCGCGCCGTGTACATCCTCGTCGCTGTCCAGCGGCGTGAAGCTGCCGTCGGCGACGTCGGCGCCCAGGCTGTCCAGGCCGGCCAGCAACCCGTCGCGCTGCTCCTCGGTCAGCAGCCCCGCGCTGTGCAGCACCTTGGCGTGCGCCTTGGACGCCGCGACGTCGCAGGGCGCGAGCACCCAGTCGAAGTGGGTGGACTTGCTCAGCGCCGCCAGCGCCGGTGCCGGCCCGTCGGCGAACCGCCCACCCCACAGCGAGCCCTCATTGGTGCTCACGTCTGATTGCCTGCCAAGTCTCGGCGGGCGGCGATCTTCGACGACAAGCCGTGCACGTGCACGAAACCCTTGGCCGACGACTGGTCGAAGGTGTCCCCCTCGTCATAGGTCGCGAGGTTGAAGTCGTACAGCGAGGTCGGGCTACGTCGGCCGTTGACTGCAATATGGCCGCCGTGCAACACCATTCGGATCTCGCCGGTGACATGCTCCTGGGTGTTGGCGACGAAGGCTTCCAGCGATCGCTTCAGCGGCGAGAACCACAGACCGTCGTAGACCAGTTCGCCCCACTTGCGGTCGGTCCCACGCTTGAACCGGCCGAGCTCGCGCTCCAGCGTCACGTGTTCGAGCTCGGTGTGGGCAGTGATCAGCACCATCGCGCCCGGGGCTTCGTAGATTTCGCGGCTCTTGATGCCGACCAGCCGGTCCTCGACCACATCGAGGCGACCCACACCCTGTGCACCGGCGCGCCGGTTGAGCTCGACGATCGCCTCCAAGACGGATACGTCGCGCCCATCTAGGGATACCGGCACCCCCTTCTCGAAGCCGACGATGACCTCGTCCGGGGTGTTCCAGTTGAGTGTCGGATCTTCGGTGTAGTCGTACACGTCCTTGGTGGGGGCATTCCATAGGTGCTCCAGGAAGCCGGTTTCCACCGCGCGGCCCCACACGTTCTGGTCGATGGAGAACGGCGACCGCTTGGTGACATTGATCGGGATGGCGTTCTCCTCGGCGAACGCGATCGCCTTCTCCCGGGTCCAGGCGTAGTCCCGTACCGGGGCGAGCACCTCGAGATCAGGTGCCAGCGAGGCGAATCCGACCTCGAAGCGGACCTGATCGTTACCCTTGCCGGTGCAACCGTGCGCCACGATGCCACCGCGGTGTTCGCGGGCCGCGGCTACCAGATGCTTGACGATCAACGGCCGGCTCAGCGCCGAGACCAGCGGGTAGCGGTCCATGTAGAGGGCGTTGGACTGGATAGCGGGCAGGCAGTACTGCTCGGCGAACTCGTCGCGGGCATCGACCACCACCGCTTCGACCGCGCCGCAGTCCAGGGCGCGCTGGCGAACGACGTCCATATCCTCGCCACCCTGGCCGAGGTCGATGGCCACGGCCACCACCTCTTTGCCGGTCTCCTTGCCGATCCAGCTGATGGCCACCGAGGTGTCCAGGCCGCCGGAATACGCCAAGATGACGCGTTCGGACATGAAGTGCTCCTTTATGTTTCGTTCGTTAGTGGATGGTCTCGAACATGGTGGCCAGTTGGGCGCCGGTCATCGGCTCGCGGGCCACCACCAGGATGGTGTCGTCGCCGGCTATCGTGCCGACGACATCGGGCAGCGCTGCCCGATCGATCGCGCTGGCGAGGTAGTGCGCCGCGCCCGGCGGGGTACGCAGCACGGCTAGGTTACCGCTGGAGTCGGTGGCCACCAGCAGGTCCCCGAGCAGCCGCGAGACGCGCTCGGTGCCGCCGGATACCCCGCGCACCGGGCTGCCGTCCTCGGGCACCACGTAGACGCCGACGCCGCCGTCGGCCCCGCGCAGCTTGACCGCGCCGAGCTCCTCAAGATCGCGCGATAGCGTCGCCTGCGTGACATCGATACCCTCGTCGGCCAGCAGTGCCGCCAGTTCGCTCTGGCTGTGTACCGACTGCGAGGACAGCAGCGCCACGATCCGGGCCTGGCGACCGGCTCGGGTGGTGCTGACCTCACTGGTCATCGCGCCTGCTCCAGCAGCCACACCAGCAGTGCCTTCTGCGCATGCAGCCGATTCTCGGCCTCATCCCACACCGCACTGTGCGGGCCGTCGATCACCTCATCGGTGATCTCATGTCCCCGATGCGCCGGAAGGCAATGCAGCACAATGGCTTCGGAATCGGCATGACCGAGCAGACCGGCGTTGAGCTGGAACGGCCGGAACGGACCCACTCGATCCAGTCCGTCGTTCTCCTGCCCCATCGAGGTCCAGGTGTCGGTGACCAGCACATCGGCACCCTTGGCACCGGCCACCGCATCCGATGTCAGCGTGACGGTGGCACCGGTCTGTTGGCCGCGATACTCAGCGGCGGCGACGAACAGCGGATGCGGCTCGAAACCGGTCGGAGCGGCGATCGTGACGTGAATGCCTGCGGTCACGCCGCCGAGCATCAGCGAGTGCGCCATATTGTTGGCACCGTCGCCGAAGTAGGTCATCCGCAGCCCGGCCAGTGCTCCCTTGCGTTCAGCCAGGGTCTGCAGGTCGGCCAAGACTTGGCAGGGATGGAATTCATCGGACAGTGCGTTGACGACGGGAACCGTTGCCCCCGAGGCCATCGCGTTGAGCCGCTGCTGAGCGAAGGTGCGCCAGACGATGGCGTCGACGTAGCGCGACACCACCCGCCCGGTGTCCTCAAGCGTCTCTTCCCGGCCCAACTGGGTGGCGCGGCCGTCGACCACGACGGCGTGTCCACCGAGTTGGGCCACGCCGACCTCGAAGGAGAACCGGGTGCGAGTGGAGTTCTTGTCGAAGATGACCGCCACACCGCGCGGGCCCTCGAGTGGGCGCCGGCTCATCGGGTCCTTCTTGAGTTCGGCGGCCAGCGCCAGGATTTCGGCCTGCTCCTCAGGGGCCAGGTCGTCGTCACGCAAGAAGTGCCTCAGGATGCTCATTGCGCCGCCTCATCCAGAATCGCCGGTAATGCCGTCAGGAAATCATCGATCTGAACTTCGGAGATGATCAGCGGTGGGGCGAGCCGGACCACATCCGGCGCGGCCGCGTTCACCAGGAATCCAGCTGCGCGAGCCGCGGTTTCGACTGCCTTGCCCTGTGGTGCGGTCAGCACGACGCCGCGCAGCAGACCCCGGCCACGGACATGATCGACCAGCGGATGCGCCAGCGACTCGATGCCGTGGCTGATTGTCTTGCCCAGCAAGTCTGCGCGGTTGACCAGGTCTTGGGCGGCGAGCACCTTGAGTACTGCCAGTGCGGCCGCGGTGCACACCGGGTTGCCGCCAAAGGTACTGCCGTGCAGCCCGGGGGTGAGTAGGTCCGCGGTGTCACCGACGGCCAAGCAGGCTCCGATCGGTAGTCCCCCACCGAGACCCTTTGCCAGCGTCACGATGTCAGGGGTGATGCCGTCGTGTTGGTGGGCGAAGAAGGCGCCGGTGCGCCCGACGCCGGTCTGGACCTCGTCGAGAACCAGCAGCGCGCCGTGCCGACTGGTGATCTCGCGCGCCGCGACTAGATAGCCCTCCGGCGGCACGACGACGCCGCCCTCGCCCATGATCGGTTCGAGGAACACCGCGGCCGTTTCATTATCGACAGTGCGCGCAAGTTCTTCAATGTCCCCGTACACCACATGGGTGACATCACCGGGCAGCGGCTCGAACGGCGCCTGCTTGGTGGGCTGTCCGGTCAGAGCCAGGGACCCCATCGTGCGGCCATGGAAAGCGCCTTGGGCGGCAACGAGTTTGGTGCGCCCGGTCAGCCTCGTGATTTTGAAGGCGACCTCGTTGGCCTCGGTTCCGGAGTTGCAGAAGAACACCCGCGCCGGGGCGTCGAGCTGGTCGACGAGTGCTTCGGCCAGCGCAATACCGGGCTCGGTGGCATACAGATTCGAGGTGTGGCCCAGGGTGTTGAGCTGGGCGGTGACGGCCTCGACGATCGCCGGGTGGCGATGGCCGAGGATATTGACGGCGATACCGCCGAGCAGATCGAGGTAGGTTTTGCCGTCCTCATCGGTCAACACGGCACCGTCACCGCTGACCAGCGCCAGCGGCGGAGTGCCGTAGTTGTCCATCATGACGTCGGACCATCTCTCAGTGAGCGTCATGAGGGAACCACCTTCGTGCCGGTGCCTTCGTCGGTGAACAATTCGACCAGCACACCGTGTTCGACACGACCGTCGATCACATGCGCGCTGGGCACCCCGCCCTCGACTGCCCGCAGGCAGGCCTCGATCTTGGGGATCATGCCGGTTTCCAGGTTGGGCAGCAGCTCGGTGAGCGTATCCGTGTCGATCTGGCTGACCAGTGAATTCCGGTCGGGCCAACTGGTATAGAGGCCTTCGACGTCGGTGAGCATCAGTAGCTTCTCGGCGCCCAGCGCCTTGGCGACCGCAGCGGCGGCGGTGTCGGCGTTGATATTGTGCACCACGCCGTCGACATCGGGGGCGATGGTGGAAATCACCGGAATACGGCCGGCGGCAATGAGATCCAGTACGGCCGCGGTGTTGACGTGTTCGACGTCGCCGACCAGGCCGATATCGGTGAGCACCCCGTCGACGGTGACCCCACGACGCACCGCGGTGAGCAGCTGCGCGTCCTCACCGGTAATCCCAACGGCGTAGGGCCCGTGGGCGTTGATGAGGTTCACCAGTTCGCGGCCGACCTGGCCGAACAGCACCATCCGGGCGATGTCGAGCACCTCGGGGGTGGTGACCCGGAAGCCGCCCTTGAATTCCCCTGCGATACCGAGGCGTTTGAGCATCGCGCTGATCTGCGGTCCGCCGCCGTGGACGACGACGGGGTGGACACCGGCGTTACGCAGAAACACCATGTCATCGGCGAACGCAGCCTTGAGCCGATCGTCGGTCATCGCGTTACCGCCGTACTTGACGACGACGATCTTGTCGTGCAGCTGCTTGAGCCAGGGCAGGGCCTCGGCGAGGATCGCGGCCTTGGCGTTCACGGTGGCGGTCATGAGCTGTAGGCCGAATTCTCTTCGACGTAGGCGTGTGACAGATCCGTGGTGCGGATCGTCGCCTGCCCATCGCCGAGCTTCAAGTCGACGGTGACGTCGATATCGACACCGGACAGGTCCACGTCACGAGCGCCAGAGGTGCCGACACCATCGACACACACCGGGAAGCCGTTGAACGACACTGTGATCCGTTGTGCATCGATCTCGAACGGCACCATTCCGACCGCCGCCAGCACCCGGCCCCAGTTGGGGTCGGACCCGAACAGCGCGGTCTTCACCAGGCTGTCGCGTGCGACGATCCGGGCCGCGATCACGGCGTCGTCATCACTGGGCGCGCCGGTGACGGTGATCGCGATCCGCTTGGTGACACCTTCGGCGTCGGCCTGCAGCTGCGCGCACAGGTCGTCGCACACCCGCAGCACCGCGGCGTCCAGATCTTCTTGGCTGGGCGCAATTTCGCTGGCCCCGGACGCGAGTAGCAGTACGGTGTCATTGGTCGAGCAGCTGCCGTCGACGTCGAGGCGGTCGAAGGTCTTGGCGGTGGCCCGTCGCAAGGCGGTGTCCAGAGCGGCGGAGCCAGCGACCGCATCGGTGGTCAACACGACCAGCATGGTGGCCAGCGATGGCGCCAGCATTCCGGCACCCTTGGCCATGCCGCCGACGGTCCAGTTCTGCCCCGACTCGATCGAGTGATGCAGCGCAACCTGTTTCGGCACGGTGTCGGTGGTCATGATTGCGCGGGCGGCTTCCTCGCCGCCGGTGAGTCCGCCGCCGAGTTCGTGGACGATCTCGGTGACCCCTGCCAGCACCTTGGCAAGAGGCAGCCGGTCACCGATCAGACCCGTTGAGCAGATCGCAACCTCGACCGGACCGGTCTCGGTGCCCCATTCAGACAGTGCGGTGGCGACCGCTTCAGCGGTGGCGTGGGTGTCCTGGAACCCACCCGCGCCGGTGCAGGCATTGGCCCCACCGGAGTTCAGCAGCACCGCACGCAGCCGGCCGGTGGACAGAACCTGCCGGCTCCACAGCACCGGGGCCGCCTTCACCTGGTTGCGGGTGAACACCCCGGCCGCCGCACAGTCGGGGCCTTCGTTGAGCACCAGCGCCAGATCCAGCGCACCAGAAGCCTTGATGCCCGCGGCAATGCCCGTCGCACGGAAACCGGCGGGGGCGGTAACCCCCTGGGTCCGAACCAGTCTGGCCTGATCAACACTTGTCACGGTGCCACCCCCACGATCGACAGTCCTTCGGTCTCGGCCCAGCCCAGCGCCAGATTCATCGACTGCACCGCCGCTCCGGCGGTGCCCTTCACCAGATTGTCGATAGCGCACACCGCAACCAGAACGCCGGCATCGGCGTCAACAGCCACGGCCAGTTGCGCGGCGTTGCTGCCGATGACCGCGCTGGTACGGGGCAGCTGGCCCTCAGGCAGCAGATGAATGAAGTGCTCCGCGTCATAAGCTTTTTCGTAGGCCGCGCGAATCTCGGACACCGACGCCTGGGTGCGGGCGGTGCAGGTCGCGAGGATGCCGCGCGACATCGGGATCAGCACCGGGGTGAACGACACGGTGACCGCACGATCGGTCACCGCACGCAGACCCTGCGCGATTTCCGGCGTGTGCCGATGGGCCCCGGCGATGTTGTAGGCCCGCGCTGCACCGATCACTTCCGAGCCCAGCAGGTCGACCTTGGCCGCGCGCCCTGCACCCGATGTACCGCTGACCGCGACGACGGTGACAGCCGGCTCGACGAGGTCCGCGGCGACCGCGGGCAGCAGGGCCAGCAGGGCGGCCGTCGGATAGCAGCCCGGCACGGCAACCCGGGTGGCACCGCGTAGCCGGTCCCGGCCACCGGGTAGTTCGGGCAGTCCGTAGGGCCAGTTGCCGGCATAGGGAGTTCCGTAGAACCGCTCCCACGCCACGGAATCGGTCAGCCGGAAATCGGCGCCGCAGTCGATGATCACGGTGTCATCGCCGAGCTGTTCGGCCAGCGCCGCGGAATGACCGTGCGGCAGGGCCAGGAATACCACGTCATGGCCGGCCAGGACATCGAGCTCGGTGGGCCCGAGCACCCGGTTGGCCAGCGGCAACAGATGCGGATGATGCCTGGACAGGTGGGTGCCCGCACTGGCGGCGGCGGTGAGCGCACCGATGGTCAGGCGGCCCTCTGCATAGGCCGGATGCCCGAGCAACAAGCGCAGAATCTCACCGCCGGCATAGCCGCTGGCGCCGGCAATCGCCACCGATGTCATGCGACCAATTCTGCATGGTTATGCATAATGATGCAAATACATTCCCTGGGGTCAGGCGCGCTGCACAGCCCCGACCGCGGCAGCAGCCGCGGCCACCGCGGCGTCGCGGGCGGCACTGGCTTCGTCCTCGGTCAGGGTCCGGTTAGCGGCCCGGAAGCGCAACGCCAGTGTCAGCGATTTGCGATCCTCGCCGATCTGCGGCCCGGTGTAGACGTCGAACAGCGCCACATCCTCCAGCAGCTCCCCAGCGCCGTCACGCACCGCGTCCACGACGGCCTGGGCGGCGACGTCACCGGCCACCACCAGGCTGACGTCCTGGAACACCGCCGGGAACGGCGAGACCCGCGGGGCAGGCAGCGCCTCGGGGATCGGCACCGCATCGAGATCCAACTCGACGGCGCAGGTGCCCTTCGGCAAGCCTGAGCGTTCGATCACCGCGGGATGGAGCTGCCCGGCGTGGCCGACCACCCGTCCGTCGACCAGGACCTCCGCGCAGCGCCCCGGATGCCACGGCAGGAACTGCGCGGCACGCAACGTCACGTCCACCCCGCAGGCGCGGGCGATGATCCGCACCGCCTCGAAGGCGTCGGCCGCCTCGACCGGGCGCCCCGGGCCCCACGGTCCGCGTGGCTCCCGCAGTCCGGTCAGCACGGCGCCGACATGGACGGGCTGGCTCGGCAGCGAGGCATCCAGCGCCGCGATCTCCTCATCGCTCGGCCGGCGATGGGTCGGGATCAGCTCGACGCCCTTGGTCTGTTCGGTGGGGTGCACGACCTGCGCGATAGAGAACAGGGACACGTCGACGAAACCACGGGAAACGTTGCGGGACAACGCTTCCAGCAGTGCCGGCAGCAGTGTGGTGGCCAGGTGCGGCCGGTCGGCCTCCAGCGGGTTGAGCACCGCGGTGGTCGCACGCCGCGAATCATCGTTGGCCAGACCCCACTGATCGAAGATCCCGGCCGGAAGGAACGGCGTGGGCAACACCTCGACGTACCCCGACAGGCCCAGCGATTTACCGACCGCGCGGCGCCGCTTCTGGCCGGCCGTCAACCCGCGCCCGGCGGGGGCGGGGGGCAGCACCGACGGGATCTTGTCGAGCCCCTCCAGGCGCAGCACCTCTTCCACCAAGTCGGCGGCCTGCACCAGATCGGGTCGCCAGCTCGGTGGGGTGACCACGAGAACGGCGTGATCGGCGTCGTCCTCGGCGACAGCGGCACCGATCTGCGTCAGCCGCTTCACGGCGGCGCCGCCCTCATACTCGACGCCGGCAATCCGGTCGGGCAGATCGAAACGCATCCGCACCGGCGCCGGCGACCAGTCGTCACGCGGCGGGTCGCCGCGCCAGTCGGTCAGCGTAGGTTCGGCTGTGCCACCGGCGATTTCGGCGAGCAGCGCCGCGCATCGGTCCACGGCGGCCACCGATATAGCCGGGTCCACCGAACGTTCGTAGCGCCGGCCCGCCTCGCTGACGAGGCGCAGGCGGCGGATCGTGCGGGACACCGCGGCGGGGTCCCAGACCGCGGCCTCCAGCAGGATGTCGGTTGAGTCATTGTCGATCTCGGTGGTGCCTGCGCCCATAACGCCACCGATGGCAGCGGTCGCGACGTCGTCGACGATCAGAACGTCGGCCGGATCGAGGGTGCGTGTGATGTCGTCGAGGGTGACGACGGTCTCCCCCGGCTTGGCGAACCGAACGATGAACTCGCCGTTGATCCGGCTGCGATCGTGGGCGTGCATCGGGTGGCCGATTTCGAGCATCACGTAGTTGGTGACGTCGACGGCCGGTGAAATCGGGCGAATGCCGGAAAGCATCAGCCGGCGGCGTAGCCACCACGGCGACTGCGCCTTCGGGTCGATGCCGGTGACCGGGCGCACTGCGAAACGGCTGACGCCGGTGCCGGATTCGACGGTGACCGGCAGCGCTGGGCCCTCGATGGGCAGCGCGGGCACGTCGGCGGGGTCAACGAAATTCAGGTTGTATGCGCAGGCGATCTCACGGGCGATACCCCGCACCGACATGCAATAACCCCGATCCGGGGTGACCGCGAGATCGAAGATCACATCGTCGAGACCGAGTACGTCGATACCGGAGGCACCCGGCTCCGCGGTTCCCGGCGGCAGCACCATGATCCCGGAATGGTCGGCGCCCAAGCCCAATTCGGCGACCGAGCAGATCATTCCGTCGGAGAGCCGGCCATAGGTCTTGCGGGTGGCGATGTGAAAGTCGCCAGGCAGTGTGACACCGGGCAGTGCCACAACCACGAGGTCGCTGACTGTGAAGTTCGTTGCCCCGCAGACGATATCGCGGTCACTCCCTTCGCCTACATCCACCTTGCACGCGCGGATCGGCTTCTTGAACTCGGTGAGTTCCTCTATGGCGGTGACTCGCCCGACGGTCAGCGGCCCGCTGACCGGTCCGAGGGTGATGATGTCTTCGACCTCGTGGCCGACGCGGATCAGCGCCTGCTCCAGATCGGGTGGCTCCACGTCCCAACCCGGTGCACCGCGCTGGACGACCTCACGTAGCCAGCTGTACGGAAGACGCATCAGACTCCAACCCCGAACGGCAGCGAGAACCGCACATCACCCTCGACCATGTCGCGCATATCGGGAATGCCGTTGCGGAACTGCAGGGTGCGCTCCAGGCCCATCCCAAAGGCAAAGCCTGAGTAGATCTCCGGGTCAATACCCGCGGCGCGCAACACATTCGGATTGACCATGCCGCAGCCTCCCCACTCGACCCAGCCGGCACCGCCCTTTTTGTTTGGGAACCAGATGTCCACCTCGGCCGACGGTTCAGTGAACGGAAAGAAGTGCGGCCGCATCCGGGTTCGCGCGGTCGGCCCGAATTCCGAGCGGGCGAACGCGTCCAGGGTGCCGCGCAGGTGCGCCATCGTCAGGCCACGGTCCACCGCGAGGCCCTCCACCTGGTGGAAGACCGGAGTGTGGGTGGAGTCGAGCTCATCGGTGCGGAAGGTGCGGCCGATCGAGACGATGTAGACCGGCAACTCCCGGTCGAGCAGGGTCCGCACCTGCACCGGCGAGGTGTGGGTGCGCAGCAGCTGCCGCGACCCCTCCGGGGCGATGTGGAAGGTGTCGGATTCGCTGCGCGCCGGATGGTCCGGCGGGAAATTCAGCGCGTCGAAGTTGAACTGCTCGGTCTCGACCTCGGGGCCTTCGGCCAGCTCCCAGCCCATCGCGACGAAGGTGTCGGCGATGTGCTCAGCCAGGATCGTGATCGGGTGCCGGGCCCCGATGGGCTCGCGGGTCGAAGGCAATGTGACGTCGATAGCCTCGGCCACCAGAACCGCCGCGTCACGTTCTGCGCGCAATGCCGCCAGCCGCTCGTCATAGCCCCGCTGGGCGTCCCCGCGAGCGACGTTGACCAGTTTGCCGGCCGCGGAGCGGTCCTCCTTGGGCAGGCTCGCGAGAGCCTGGCGGGCCAGAGCTAGCGGCGCGCGGTCACCTAGGTGCTCGGTCCTCGCGCGAGCCAGCGCGTCCAGGTCGGCGGCCAGCGCGAAGGCATGCCGGGCCGCGCTGACGGCGTTGGTCAACGATTCCTGCGACAAGTCGACGGGTTGGTCACCCACGCGGCGCGACGCTCCTTTTCGGAAAACCGTGGCTGTTCGCACCACGGATGTGACGCAAGTGCCGATCATAGGTGATGCCAGAATGACGCCTCGCAGGCATTTCACCCCATGGACGCCCAATGCTCAGAGCCCTCGCAATCACAGCCGTGTGGGTAGTGGCGCTGGTTCTGGCGCGACTGTCACTGGGATTCAGCGCGTGGTGGTGGCTGTTGGCGGTGCCGGTCGCAGCCGTCGCGGCACTGGGCACCTGGGACCTGCTGCAAACCAGGCATACGATCCTGCGGCCTACCCGGCGCTCGGACACTTCCGATTCCTGGCCGAGGCACTACGCCCCGAGATCCGCCATACTTCATCGAGTCGAATACCGAGGCCACCCCGTTCGATCGCGAAACCCGTGCAGTTCATCGCGACGTTGCGCGGACTGTCCGGCGGTAAGCCGATCGGGTTCAAGTTGTGCATTGGGGCACCGAGGGCGGAACTGGTTCGGCCCCAAAGGAATTCGAGGAACACGTCGGTATTCCGCTGACCGGGGGGCTGATGCTGGTGCACAACGCCCTGGTCGGGACTGGGCTGCGGAGCCACGCACGTCGGGCAAGGCGGCCAGTGGGGTGGACATCGTCAGCCGGATCTGCCAGGGCCCGGATTTCACGATGTCAGCACCGGCGATGATGCTCGCGGTCGGTTGTATTCAGGCACTGAAGTGCCGCACCTATGCCGAAATCTAGGCCTGGCTGATGCCCGGCGAGCTGCTCGACGATCCGCCCGAGTCGTGGCGTTCGGATTGGATCGAGGCCTCCGCCGAGGAGTTCCGCTGAGCGAGTCGGGCGGCCACCAACGCGCCCAACACCCCAAGGCTGGCCGTCGTCAGGATCGACAGCCCGGTGTTAGCCATGATCAGGTAGCCGAACGACGCCGCCACCGCGAGTAGCGCGTAGCGCCGACGTTGGTGAAGTCACCGGCGCTGCTCGCCACGGCACCGACCGCCACCGCGAGCCACCAGCCGGTCCACACCGCACGCCATCGCTGCGGGATCGCGGCGGTCAGCGCGCCGAGAACGCCGACCGCGCCGTAGCTCATGCCGACGTCCGTGACATTGGCGATCGACCATGAGGTCAACCCGGCGGCCAGCGTCGCGGCCAGTCCGGCGGCGACCAACAGGGTGGCCCCGACGTGGCCGACGACGAACGCCAGCATCATTCGGCGGCTATGCCACAGCAATTCGGCCAGGCCGAGAATCGCGAACAGACCTGGCAGCCGCACGTAGATGGGTCCCCGGTCGGTGACGAACGCACTACCGATCAGTGTGCCCAGTTGGCCCTGACCGAGATTGTGCAAATTGGTGCTTGTGCGCCAGATGACCTGATCACGGACCTGCGGGCCGAGCGCCACTAATGCCACAGCTACCACCGTGAGGGCCGCGGAGTAGACCAACGTGACCCGGACGCGGTCCAGCCGCGACAGCAGTGCGAAAACCATTCCCACCTACTAAGCCTGGGCCTCGAGATCGTCCCCGTCGTCCTCGACTGGCAGATCCTTGCGGGTCTTGAGGCGGTACATCACCAGGTCGGTGGGTACCCCGGTTGCCCGCGGCGCGAAGACCTGGCGCCGGATCCGCTTGACCGTCACCCCCAGCGACTCGAGCTCATCGGGCTCGATCAGCTCCAACGTCTTCTCCGAGACGATCAGGCCGCCGCGGGTGGCGCGGTCCATCACCCGGGCGGTGATGTTGACGTCCACGCCGAGCCAATCCGATCCGATGCGCTGCGGGCGACCGGTGTGGACACCGGCGCGCATCCGCGGCGTATAGCCGTCCACCTCGACGGTCCGGACGGCGTCGCGGGCGGCCATCGTGGCCCGTACCGCGGTCGCCGGGTCACCGAACACCGCCATGATGCCGTCGCCCATGCGTTTGACAATGTGCCCGCCCGCGTCCAGCAGCGGAGGCTCGACCACTTGGGCGACGCGGCGCAGCAGTCGCAACGTGGCGTCGTCGCCGGCGGCGAGCGACCAACTGGAGAACCCGACGAGGTCGGTGAAGACCAGCGTCACCTCTCGGTCGCCCGGCCGTCCGGAGACGCGTTCGGTGAGCGCCTGCCAGAGCTGCAGTGTGGCCAAGCTCACCTCGCGGGTGGCTGCTTCTCGGTCACGCAGTAACCGGTCGGCGACTCGGGCGGCCGCGCGGGCACCCCCATCGCCGGCGGCCGAGAGCGGGTCACCGAAGTCGGGGTCGCCGGGCAGCACGCGGCGGGCACGACGAACCAGGGCGATGATGCCCGGATTGTGGTTGGTGTTGTGCCACCACGCCGCGGGCCCTCGCCCGGGTTGGTTGACGTCAACGAGGGAATCGGGTTGATCGTCGAACGGCTCGACGTCCACGAGATCCAGCCTAGGGAAAGGATTTCGGGCGAGCCAACTGTGTGACGCGGCCAACGTATCGCCATGTCAAACGTGTGGTCACAGCCTCGTCGCCGCCGTAGACAACACCCGTTGTCAGCCTTATCGTCATCGATGAGGTCAACGACGACCGCTCATCCCGCCACACCGACCCCGCTCGGGCCGGACTCGCTGACCTGGAGATACTTCGGCGACCCGCGCACCGGGATGCTCGGAGTGTTGATCCGGTCGCTGCAGAACATGTATCCGCAACTCGGCGCCGGAGTGCAAGATCATTCGATCCTGCTGCGTGAACCACTTCAGCGGGTCGCGCGCTCGGTCTACCCGATCATGGGCGTGGACAGCGCGGGACGGCGCTATCACGCGCTCGATCCTGACACGTTCTACTGGGCGCACGCCACCTTCTGCCTGCTGATCCTGAAGGTGGCCGAATACTTCTGCGGCGGGCTGACCGAGGCGAAAAGCGCCAGCTGTTCGACGAGCACGTGCAGTGGCACGCGATGTACGGCATGAGCATGAAGCCGGTGCCACAAACGTGGGAGGACTTCTGCGCGCACTGGGATCGGGTGTGTCGTGACGAGCTGGAGATCAACAAGGCGACGCTGAAGATCTTCGGCATCCGGATCCCGAAGCCCGGGACGCCCGGTGACGAGGTCGCCCTGCGACTGCCCGCTGGTCGAGGCACCCGGTTTTATGGCACCCCCTAAAGACCGCCGTGGCATGCCCATGCACTATGTCCCTCGACACAAGAGCCTCGTCGCCCGTGCGAGGTCGCTGGTCCACACAACGTTCTCACTTGCCGGTTTGCGGCCCGCCCGAGGACGTGCCGCCGCCGCCTGAACCGGAGAATCCATGATCGAATGGTCCGACGTCGATATTGCCGTGCGCGACGCTGTCCGCGAGTTCGTCGACAAAGAGGTGCGTCCGCATATCGACGAGCTGGAGAGCGGCGACCTGGAGCCGTATCCGATCGTCCGGAAGCTGTTCGCCACCTTCGGTATCGGTGAGATGGCTCGCGAATCGCTCGACAAGCGGTTGGCCCGGATGCGGGCCGGTACCGAGAAGAAGTCCAGCGGTGGCGGCGGCATGTTCGGTGACGGTGGTTCGGCCGGAATGGGTTTCGTCCTGATCAGTGAGCTGTGCCGGGTGAGCATGGGGCTGGTCACCGGGATGGGCGTAAGCCTGGGGCTGACGGTGCCCACCATCCAGAGCCGCGGAACGCTGGCGCAGCAGGAGCGCTGGCTGCCCAAGCTGGTGACCTACGAGAAGATCGGCGCGTGGGCGATCACCGAGCCGGATTCCGGTTCGGATGCGTTCGGCGGCATGAAGTCCTACGTGGTGCGCGACGGGGACGACTACATCCTCAACGGGCAGAAGACGTTCATCACCAACGGACCCGACGCCGATGTCGTCGTTGTGTACGCCAAGTTGGACGAGGGTAACGGTGCCGACAAGCGCGACCGCAAGGTGCTGACGTTCGTGCTGGATCGCGGTATGGAAGGTTTTGTCCAGGCTAAGCCGTTCCGCAAGATGGGGATTCACAGTTCACGCACCGGTGAGCTGTTCTTCAACAACGTCCGTCTGGGCCGCGACCGGCTGCTGGGCGAGACCGAGGAGAACAAGTCCGGCGATGGCCGCGACAGCGCCCGGTCGAGTTTCGCCGCGGAGCGTATCGGCGTGGTGTCGATGGCGCTCGGGGTGATCGAGGAATGCCTGCGGCTGTGTACCGACTACGCCAAGACGCGCACGTTGTGGGGCAAGGAGATCGGGCAGTTCCAGTTGATCCAGCTCAAGCTGGCCAACATGGAGGTGGCTCGAATGAATGTGCGCAACATGCTGTTCCGGGTGATCGAATGCGGGCAGACGGGTACTCCGATCTCGCTGTCCGAGGCGTCGGCGATGAAGTACTACTGCTCGCAGGCGGCCACCGATGTGGCCATGGAGGCGATCCAGCTGTTCGGCGGTAACGGGTACATGACCGAGTACCGCGTGGAACAGCTTGCCCGCGATGCGAAGTCGTTGATGATCTACGCCGGCAGCAACGAGGTGCAAATCACGCACGTGGCGAAGGGACTGCTCAGCCAGTGAGATCCAGGGCTCGGACGAGTGCACGGGGTACGGCGCCTCGTCCGAGCTGGACCTGCTCCGCAGCCGGAACTCGCCACGGTTTGACTGCCACTCCGCCCAGTGCCACTGATGCCGAGGCGACCACGTCGTCGCCCACCTCGACGCGGAGCATCCCCTGGCAGGGTGCGGAACTCGGCGATCGGAATCGCGTGAGCACCGTCCGGCCCCTGGGTATGCACGACCGCATCAAGAATCGCCAGCGCGACAGCCCGGCACCCGCTTGTTGCACCGACTGAACCCGGTCTGCATGAAGTAAGGAAATTGTTTGCGCTGCAACAGTTTTACGCCGACCGCGGCCATGTTGCACAGCTGCGTGGTAGCACCACTGAGGATCGCTTGTGCCAGCACAGGGTAATGGGTGCGGATCAGCGGGTGGGTGGCCAGCGCACTGTTGCTGACTCCGGCCCCGATGCGCACTCCACCCGACGCGGTGGCCGTCGCCGATGTCAGACCGAGGTGGCGGATGTCGAGGAGGGCAGGCGGTTGTGCCATGCCGTTTTTCATCAGATCGAAGAGTACCCACGGCGAGGAAGGCGCCCCCGGTGTCGAGAACCGAGCGGATCTCGCCGATCAGCTGCGCGGTGCGAGTGTCGGAGGGAACCTGCTCCAACAGCGCCGTGCCTACGCCGAATGCGTTCAATCCGCTCGCAGCCCCGGCCGCGACGATCTCGTCGCACAGCGGGTCGAGCTCATCGGCAACCGAAATATGTAGTGCGCGGATCTTCCGACAGTCGGTTCGCCAGTACGCATCCGGCCGACCCGGCACCTGCGACGATGTAGTCGTATTGGGTCGTCGTTCCCCCAGCTCCGTCGAATCGGGCTTTACAGATCACGCCCGAGATGTATCGCCGAGAAAGGCGGGACGGCTCATCAATCCGCTGAGGCTGATTACTGCCGCCGAAGCGACCGAGCACTCTCGTACATGCAGATGGCCGCCGCGGCGGCCACGTTCAGGCTCTCCGCACTACCCCACATCGGCACCCGGACGCGCTCGTCCGCCAGGGCCGCGACATCGGCGGAGAGGCCGTGTGCCTCGGATCCGAACAGCCACGCCGTCGGCCGGGTGAGATCTACCGCGTCCAGGGTGGTGTCAGCGTCCAGGGTGGTGGCGCGCACCGCCAATCCCGCCGACCGCAACGCGGCGACGAGCGCGACGGAGCCGGGAGCTTCGAGCACCGGCAGCGAGAAGATGCTGCCCGCCGACGCGCGCAGGCACTTGCCGTTGTACGGATCGACGCTGTCGTCGGTGAGCACTACGGCGTCGGCGCCCATCGCGTCGGCGATGCGGATCAGCGTGCCGGCGTTACCCGGCTCAGACGTCGCGACCGCGACGAGGACGAGCCGCGGGCGTGCTGCGAGAACGTCGGCGAGGGCGACATCCGGTGGTGCGCACACCGCGTACAACCCAACCGGAGTCACCGTGTCGGACAACGATTTCGCAGCTTTGTCCGTGATCGTGTGCACCGCGACGCCGGTGAGCAGATCGGTGAACCGCGCCAGGGCCGCGTCGGTGGCGAAGACCTCCACCACCAAGCCGCGGCGCACGGCCGCCTCGACAAGGTTGGCGCCCTCGACGAGGAACCTCCCGGCACGACGACGGCCCGCGAGTCGCAGCAACTTCGCTGCCGCGACTACACGGGCCGATCGCTCGCTGAGCGGGAGGTCTATCAGGCCGCCTCGCCCGAAGGAGCGTTGACGTCCTCCGGCAGCGCAGCCTTGGCCACCTCGACCAGCGCGGTGAACGCGGCCGGGTCACTGACGGCGATCTCGGCGAGGTTCTTGCGGTCCACCTCGACCCCAGCTGCCTTGAGCCCCTGAATCAGCCGGTTGTAGGTGATGTCATTGGCGCGGGCTGCCGCGTTGATGCGGGAGATCCACAGCTTGCGGAACTCGCCCTTGCGGGCACGGCGGTCCCGATAGGCGTAAGTCAGCGAATGCAGCTGCTGCTCTTTGGCTTTGCGGTAAAGCCGCGAGCGCTGGCCGCGGTAGCCCTTGGACGCTTTGAGTACTGTGCGCCGCTTCTTTTGGGCATTGAGTGCGCGCTTCACGCGTGCCATTGCGGTGTTCCTATTCTCGTTCGGTCAGAAGTTAACGGGTTACGGCGCTCAGCCGTTCAGCATCGCGTTGACACGCTTGGTGTCATTGGCAGCGACGACGGTGCGGCCGTCAAGACGACGAGTCCGCTTGCTGGCCTTGTGCTCGAGCAGGTGGCGCTTGTTCGCCTTCTGCCGAACGATCTTCCCGGTGCCGGTCTTACGGAACCGCTTTGAAGCGCCGCTATGAGTCTTGGCCTTGGGCATTGTTCCTCAGTTCTACGTGGTCTCAGGTGTTTCGGTGGGCTGCGGCTCGACCTGGCGCCCTGCGGGCACGTCGGCGTCATGCGCCGCCTTGGCGCGGGTCTTCGCGCCGCGGTGCGGTGCCAGCACCATCGTCATATTGCGCCCGTCCTGCTTGGCAGATGTCTCGATGAAGCCGTAGTCGGCGACATCGGCACCCAGTCGCTGCAGGAGTCGGTACCCGAGTTCGGGCCGGGACTGCTCACGGCCGCGGAACATGATCGTGACCTTGACCTTCGACCCCGCTTCGAGGAAGCGGATGACGTGACCCATTTTGGTCTGGTAGTCGTGGTCGTCGATCTTGGGCCGAAGCTTCTGTTCCTTGACGACGGTTTGCTGCTGGTTCTTGCGAGACTCCCGCTCCTTCAGAGCCGTCTCGTACTTGTACTTTCCGTAGTCCATGATTTTGCAGACCGGCGGTCTGGCATTCGGGGCTACTTCGACAAGGTCGAGATCGGCATCCGCGGCGACGCGGAGGGCGTCTTCGATGCGCACGATGCCTACCTGCTCCCCACCCGGTCCGATCAATCGGACCTCAGGTACGCGGATGCGCTCGTTGACGCGGGTCTCAGTGCTGATGGGGCCTCCCTGGCTCGTTTTCCTTTGTGGACCACCGCGGTGTCACACGCCGGGATCAGCCGGGAAGAATCCACGCCACCAGCAATTCTGCTCAACCGAACAGAAAGGCCCTGCACAAAGCAGGGCCCAATGCCGACCGATCACGGCTCGCGCCGTCTGCGAAATCGCAGAACAGGTACCGTTGCGGTACCTGCGACCGGAACCGCTCTACCTGCGGAAAGATCCGTGGCGAGCGGTGGGAGTGGGACTCCACTTGCTGTCCCTGGCGTACGCCGGGACGGTCGTGCGTGCCAGTCTAGCAGGCATGACGGACTCCAATGACACCCGCGATATCCGCGACCTGGCCGAGATTCCCGCCGTGGAGGTGATTACCCGCGCCGCGGTGATGCTGATGAGCGCCGCGGCCGAGAAAATCGGGCTGTCCTCCCCCGACCCCGACGCCAGCGAACACCGCGACCTCGACGAGGCCCGCCGGCTCATCACCGCGCTGGCCGGGCTGGTGACTGCGTCGGTGGAGTATCTGGGCCCGCACGCCGGCCCGGTTCGGGACGGACTGAAGAGCCTCCAGTTGGCCTTCCGGGAAGCCAGCGCGGCCCCTGATGAGCCGGGGAGCGGGCCGGGCGAGAAATACACCGGCCCCGTCGGGTAGCGCACCACAGACAATTCGCATCCCGAGGGAATATCCTCGCGGCCTATGACCGTCACCACAAGTCGGCCAACATCACGGTTCCGGTGGGTGCCCGCCGCAGCTGGCTGGATCATCGGCGTCATCGCGACCCTGTCGCTGCTGTCGAGCATGTCCACGATCGTCCGGCACCTCATCCGGATGCCCCGGGAGTTCATCAACAGCTACCTGTTCAACTTCCCTGATACCAGCTTCGCCTGGGCGTTCGTGCTGGCGCTGCTGGCGGCCGCGCTCGCGGCCCGCAAGCGCATCGCCTGGTGGATCCTCATCTTCTACATGGTGGCCGCGTCGGTGTGGAACATCACCGACCTGGTGAGCGGGGACGAAACGGCGGCTGTCGACGCCGGCGAGGTCATCGGCTTGATCTTCCACATCGCCGCGGCCGGTGCACTGGTCTTGGCCTACAAGGAGTTCTGGGCCCGGGTGCGCCGCGGGGCTTTGGTCAAAGCGGCCGCGGCCTTGGTGGCGGGTATGGCCGTGGGCACCCTGCTCGGCTGGATGGTGCTCGAGTTCTTCCCCGGCACCCTGGCCCGCGAGGACCGCTTCTGGTACGCCCTGAACCGCGTCAGCGCATTCGCCGGCGCCGGTGCCGAATCCTTCGAGGGCCACCCCCATACGTTCATCAACGCGCTACTCGGCCTGCTCGGCGCGCTGGCGTTGATGGTCGCCGCGGTCGTGCTGTTCCAATCCCAGCGCGCCGAGAACGCCTTGACCGGGGAGGACGAATCCGCCATCCGCGGCCTGCTGCAGTCCTACGGCAAGAACGACTCGCTGGGCTACTTCGCCACCCGCCGCGATAAATCCGTGGTGTTCGCGGCCAACGCCCGCGCCGCGATCACCTACCGCGTCGAGGTCGGCGTCTGCCTGGCCAGTGGGGATCCGATCGGCGATCCGCGCGCCTGGCAGCAGGCGATCTCGACGTGGCTGTCGCTGTGCCAGGACTACGGCTGGGCCCCCGGTGTGATGGGCGCCAGTTCTACTGGCGCCCAGGCCTATCGCGACGCGGGTCTCAACGCCCTTCAGCTGGGCGACGAGGCGATCCTCTATCCCGACCAGTTCCACCTGTCCGGCCCCGATATGCGCGCCGTCCGCCAGGCTGTCACGCGGGCCCGCCGCGCCGGTTTGACCGTGCGGATGCGCCGGCACCGCGACTTCTCGAAAGACGAGATGGCCGAGGTGATCGTTCGCGCCGACGCCTGGCGCGACACCGAGACCGAACGCGGCTTTTCGATGGCGCTGGGCCGGCTCGGCGACAGCGCCGACGGCGACTGCCTTCTGGTGGAGGCCGTCGATGGCGCCGATCAGGTGGTCGCGATGCTGTCACTGGTGCCGTGGGGCAACAGCGGGTTGTCGCTGGATTTAATGCGCCGCTCGCCGAAATCGCCGAACGGAACCATCGAGCTGATGGTCACCGAACTGCTGCAGAACGCCGAAGACATCGGCGTCAGCCGTATCTCGTTGAACTTTGCGATGTTCCGCGCGGCCTTCGAACAAGGGGCCCAACTCGGCGCCGGTCCAGTCGCCCGACTGTGGCGGGCCATGCTGGTGTTCTTCTCAAAATGGTGGCAGCTGGAGACGCTGTACCGCTCCAACATGAAGTACCAGCCACAGTGGGTTCCGCGGTACGCGTGCTACGAGGACGCCCGGCTGATCCCCCGGGTCGGCGTCGCCTCGGTCATCGCCGAGGGTTTCCTGGTGCTGCCGTTCTCCCGCCGCGGCAAGCAACACACCGGGCACTACTCGGCTGTGCCCGAAGACCTGGCCGCCTCCGGACGGCTGCACGCGGACGGCAGTGCGCCGGATCCCGACGAATCAGACGACGTCACGTCGGGACGCGGGCAACGCCTTCCCGATCAGGTCCGAGTCCGGATGGCCAAGCTGAAAACCCTGCGGCGCAATGGTGTCGACGCCTACCCGGTGGGCCAGCCGCCCACTCACACCGTCGCGCAGGCATTGACCGCCGACGACACTGTGACTGTGAGCGTCGCGGGCCGGATCCTGCGTGCTCGCGATTACGGCGGCGTGGTGTTCGCCCAACTGCGGGACTGGTCCGGTGACGTCCAGCTGCTGCTCGACAAGGCCGCCCTCGACGAGGCGTCCGAAGATTTCGCCGCCGTCGACCTCGGTGACCTGGTCGAGGTGACCGGGCACATGGGCTACAGCCGAAACGGCACCCGCTCGATATTGGTCCAGCAGTGGCGCATGCTCGGAAAATGCTTACGCCCCTTGCCGGACAAGTGGAAGGGCCTGCAGGATCCCGAGGCCAGAGTTCGGGCCCGCTACGTGGACCTCGCGATCAACGTCGGAGCCCGTGATCTAATCCGCGCCCGCAGCAACGTCTTGCACTCGATCCGGGAAACCTTGTTCACCAGGGGTTTCCTCGAAGTCGAGACACCGATCCTGCAGCAAATCCACGGCGGCGCCAACGCCCGCCCGTTCAAGACCCACATCAACGCCTATGATCTCGACCTCTATCTGCGCATCGCACCCGAGCTCTATCTCAAGCGGTTGTGCGTCGGCGGCGTCGAGCGAGTCTTCGAGCTGGGCCGCGCATTTCGCAATGAGGGCGTCGACTTTAGCCACAACCCGGAGTTCACCCTGCTCGAGGCCTACCAGGCCCACGCCGACTACCGGGTGTGGATCGACGGTTGCCGCGAGCTGATCCAGAACGCGGCGGTCGCCGCCAACGGTTCCGCCGTCGTGATGCGGCCCCGTGACGGTGCCCCCGATCAGCTCGAGCCGGTGGACATCTCCGGAACGTGGACCGTCAAGACGGTGCACGACGCCGTATCCGAGGCTCTCGGCGAACACATCGACGCCCAGACTGAGCTGACCGAGCTGCGCCGGTTATGCCACGCGGCGCGCGTTCCCTACCTGACGCACTGGGATTCCGGTGCGGTCGTGCTGGAACTCTACGAGCGGCTGGTGGAAGACAGCACCGAGGCACCGACGTTCTACACCGACTTCCCGACGTCGGTGTCGCCGCTGACTCGCCCGCACCGCAGCAAGCCCGGCGTCGCGGAGCGCTGGGACCTGGTCGCCTGGGGTGTCGAGCTCGGCACCGCGTACAGCGAGCTGACCGATCCGGTCGAACAGCGCCGCCGCCTACAGGAGCAGTCTCTACTGGCCGCGGGCGGCGACCCCGAAGCGATGGAACTCGACGAGGACTTCCTGCAGGCGATGGAATACGCCATGCCCCCGACCGGTGGTCTGGGTGTCGGCGTCGACCGGGTGGTCATGCTGATCACCGGGCGCAGCATCCGGGAAACCCTGCCGTTCCCGCTCGCCAAACCGCGTTAGCTGGGGCCAGGCGCCTCACAGCGACCGCCAAGGATTCTTGGTCACCATAGGTGCGTGACACCTGCTGATCACCAACACATTTCGCTGATGCACGGATGGTTGCCACTGACGGTGCAGATCCTGGCCGGGCTGGTTCTGGTGTTGGCCGTGGGGTGGCGAACGCGCCGCTGGCGGCGGGTGTGGCTGCCGCTGGCCGCGGTCGTCGGCATCGCCGCCGCGTGGTACGCCCAGTGGACCATCTCCGACGATGGCTTGTCCGACGATCCGGCCCCGCACCGGCTGTGGGTGTGGATCGCGGCGACCGCCCTGGCCGCGGTCGTCGCGATTGTGGGCTGGCGCGGTGCGCGCTGGTGGCGGCGGGGCGTGTCGGTGCTGGCGATTCCGCTGTGTGCGCTAGCGACCGCGCTGATGCTCAACGTGTGGGTGGGCTACTTCCCCACGGTGCAGACCGCATGGAACCAGATGTCCGCGGGTCCGTTGCCGGATCAGACCGATCGCGCGACCGTCGCCCAGATGGTGGTGCAGCATGCGATCCCCGCCAAGGGCACGGTGGTGCCGGCGACAATCGCCTCGGACGCATCGCATTTCGCGCATCGTCAGGAGTTCGTCTACCTGCCGCCGGCGTACTACGCCACCAATCCTCCACCCAAGTTGCCCACGGTGATGATGATCGGCGGGGAATTCAACACACCCACCGACTGGCTGCGCGCGGGCAACGCGATCAACACGATCGACGACTTCGCTGCTGCCCATCATGGCAACGCGCCGGTGTTCGTGTTCGTCGACTCCGGCGGGGCGTTCAACAATGACACCGAATGTGTCAACGGCCCGCGCGGCAACTCCGCCGACCATCTGACCAAAGATGTTGTGCCGTTCATGATCTCGAACTTCGGCGTCAGCGCCGACCGGGCGAACTGGGGCGTCGCAGGCTGGTCGATGGGCGGCACCTGCGCGGTCGATCTCGCCACCATGCATCCCGACATGTTCAGCGCCTTCGAGGACATCGCGGGTGACTACGCCCCGAACGCGGGCACCAAGGCCCAGACGATCACCCGCCTGTTCGGTGGTGATGCCAGCGCCTACGCGAACTTCGATCCAGCCACTGTCATCAGCAAACACGGTACTTACCAAGATATTTCGGGGTGGTTCGCCGTCTCGGGCAACCCGTCGGCGCAGCGGGCACCCGCACGGCCTGCTGGCTATCCCGGCAACCCGAACGCGGCCGCGAACGCGCTGTGCGGGGCAGCCAGCGGCACGGGTATCGACTGCGCGGTGGTCGCCGAGCCCGGCAAACATGACTGGCCATTCGCCGCGCGCGCGTTCACCAGCGCGCTGCCGTGGCTCGCGGGCCGGATTCACACGCCGGACGTCGCATCGATCGCCCTGCCGGGGCCACCGGTTCTGCCGCCTGGCCCGGTCACGATCGCGGCCGCGGGACGACCACCGGGAGTACGGTGATTGCTATGCCCGACCAAGGTTACAGCGACTCCGGGGTGCCCACGTTCGAATCGGTGCAGGAGAAGATCGAGACACGGTTCGGAACCGCCATCGGCTCAGCCGAATTGGCAGCGGATATCCCCGAGGGTCGGACCGTCGAGGAGCAGTACGAGGCCCGTCAGAAGGCGGCCGCCGAGAGGCTCGACGAGATCCGCGCCTCGATGCAGAAACCGGATGAGCCCTGACCGGGCCGGTCGTTGCGATCACCGGGGCCAGCGGCGGGATCGCCGCCGCGTTACCAGTCTTCCACCGGCAGGGTCACGGTGATTTTGTCACCGTCGTGTCGACAGCCGGAATCAAGATCGTCCCGAATACGGGCGTTTACGCCAACACCAAGAACGCGGTGCGCACGCTACTGGAGGCGTTGCGGCAGGCATCGATCGACGGCGTCATTCGCACCACGTCGATCTCACCGGGCTACGTCAACACCGAACTGGATTCCTCGATCGAGGATCCCGAAGCCCTTCTCGCCGCCCGCGCAGCCGTGGACCGTTTCGGCATGCCGCCCGAAGCGGTCGCCCGCGCGATCGCCTTTGCGACCGGCCGACCGCGTGATGTCGAGATCGGCGCATCACTATCAGGCCGACGCTGCAGGGCTAGCTGACCTTGCGCCGCCGGGGTGCCCGCGTGGTCTTCTTGGGCGCCGGTGCGGCCAGGAGGTCGGCGAGGAACGTGCCGGTGTAGCTCTCGGGCACCGCGGCCACATCCTCCGGGGTACCCTGCGCGACGACGGTGCCGCCGCCGGATCCGCCCTCGGGCCCCATGTCGACGATCCAATCCGAGGTCTTGATGACGTCCAGGTTGTGCTCGATGACGATTACCGAGTTGCCTTTGTCCACAAGACCATTGATGACCTTGAGTAGCTTGCGGATGTCCTCGAAATGCAGGCCCGTGGTCGGCTCGTCGAGGATGTAGACCGTGCGGCCGGTGGAGCGCTTCTGGAGTTCGGCCGCCAACTTCACACGCTGCGCCTCACCACCAGACAGCGTCGGCGCCGGCTGGCCCAGCCGCACATAGCCAAGCCCGACATCCACGAGTGTCTTGAGATACCGGTGGATCGAGGAGATCGGCTCGAAGAACTCGGCGGCGTCCTCGATGGACAGATCGAGGACCTCGGAGATGGTTTTGCCCTTGTAGTGCACCTCGAGGGTTTCCCGGTTGTACCGGGCACCGTGGCACACCTCGCAGGGCACGTACACGTCCGGCAGGAAGTTCATCTCGATCTTGATGGTGCCGTCACCCGAACATGCTTCGCAGCGCCCGCCTTTGACGTTGAACGAGAATCGGCCGGGCTGATAGCCGCGGACCTTGGCCTCGGTGGTGGCGGCGAACAACGTGCGGATCTTGTCGAACACCCCGGTGTAGGTGGCCGGGTTGGAGCGCGGTGTACGCCCGATCGGCGACTGGTCGACCCGCACCAGCTTGTCGACGTGCTCGAGCCCGTTGATCCGGGTGTGCCGGCCGGGAACCTGGCGGGCTCCGTTGAGCTTGTTGGCCAGCACCGAGGCCAGGATGTCGTTGACGAGCGTGGACTTGCCCGAACCGGAGACCCCGGTCACCGAGGTCAGCACACCGAGCGGGAACGCGACGTCGATATCGCACAGGTTGTGTTCCCGCGCACCGATTACCGTGAGCTGTTTACGCCGGTCGACGGGCCGGCGAGTCTCCGGAACATCGATGCTCTGCTTGCCCGACAAGTAGGCACCGGTGATGGAGTTCGGATTGCGCAACAGGTCGGCATACGGCCCACTGTGCACCACCTGGCCGCCGTGCTCGCCGGCGGCCGGACCGATGTCGACCACCCAGTCCGAATGCGCGATGGTGTCCTCGTCATGCTCGACGACGATCAGGGTGTTACCCAAATCCCTAAGACGCGTGAGGGTTTCGATGAGACGACGGTTGTCGCGCTGATGCAGACCGATCGACGGCTCGTCGAGCACGTAGAGCACGCCGACCAGACCCGACCCGATTTGGGTGGCCAGCCGGATGCGTTGCGCCTCACCGCCGGACAGGGTGCCCGCCGCGCGAGACAGCGACAGATAGTCCAACCCCACATCGAGCAGGAATCCCAGCCGGGACTGCACTTCCTTGAGTACCTGTCCGGCGATCGCCGACTCGCGGGAGCCCAGCGTCAGATCGTTGAGGAATTTCGAGCAGTCAGCGATCGATAGCGAGGACACCTCGGCGATCGACTTGTCGCCGTGCTCCCCCGCCGCCAGCGTGACCGCCAGGATCTCCGGCTTCAGCCGGGTGCCGTCGCACACCGGGCAGGGCACGTCGCGCATGAACCCGTCGTAGCGTTCCTTCATCTGCTCGGACTCGGTCTGCTCCATCCGCCGATGCAGGAAGGCCATCACGCCTTCGAATTCGGCGTAGTACGACCGGGTCCGGCCGTAGCGGTTCTTGTACCGGACGTGGACCTGCTCGTCGCAGCCTTCCAGAATTGCCTTGCGCGCCTTGGCCGGAAGCTTGCGCCACGGGGTGTCGACGTCGAAGCCCATCGACTCGCCGAGGCCCGCCATCATCCGGGTGAAGTACTCCGCGGTGTGGCCCATAGCCCAGGGCGCCACCGCACCTTCGGCCAGCGTCATATCGGGGTCGGGGACCACCAGCTCGGGGTCGACCTCCTTGCGGATGCCGAGGCCGCTGCATTCCGGGCACGCGCCGTAGGGCGAGTTGAACGAGAACGAGCGTGGCTCGAGATCGTCGACGGCCAGGGCGTGGCCGTTGGGGCAGGCGAGTTTCTCGGAGAATCGCTGCTCGCGGTGGGGGTGGTCGTCCTCGCGGTCGACGAATTCCAGCACCACGATGCCATCTGCGAGACCCAGGGCGGTCTCGACCGAGTCCGTCAGCCGCTGCTTGGCGCTGGTCTTGACCGTCAGCCGGTCGACCACCACCTCGATATCGTGCTTCTCCTGCTTCTTCAGCTTGGGCGGGTCGGTGAGCGGGTGCACCACACCGTCGACCCTGACCCGGCTGTAGCCCTGGCTGTTGAGCTTGTCGAAGAGGTCGACGAACTCGCCCTTGCGGGTGCGCACCACCGGCGCTAGCACCTGGAACCGGGTGCCCTCGTCCATGGCCAACACCTGATCGACGATCTGCTGCGGGGTCTGGCGGGCGATGCGCTCACCGCAGACCGGGCAGTGCGGGGTGCCTGCGCGGGCGTAGAGCAGACGCAGGTAGTCATAGACCTCGGTGATCGTGCCGACCGTCGAGCGCGGGTTGCGGTTGGTGGACTTCTGGTCGATCGAGACCGCCGGGGAGAGCCCCTCGATGAAGTCGACGTCCGGCTTGTCCATCTGGCCGAGGAACTGGCGAGCGTAGGCCGACAGCGACTCGACGTAACGGCGCTGGCCCTCGGCGAAGATCGTGTCGAACGCCAGCGAGGATTTACCCGATCCGGACAGCCCGGTGAACACGATCAAACTGTCGCGGGGCAGGTCCAAGTCGATGCTGCGCAAGTTGTGTTCACGCGCGCCTTTGACGATCAGGCGGTCAGCCACTAGCGCCCCTTCCTGCAGGTTTATGGGCACGACGATGCCGAACCCCATGCTATGTCGACCCACCGACAAGTAACGTGGCGGCCATGCTAACCGTCGACGACACCTACACCGGACACGTCGAACCGCAGGCCGCCGCCCGCCGGACCCTGTCCGGCGCCACCATCATCAAGATGTCGGTCGGTCCGATGGATAACAACACCTACCTGGTGACGTGTTCCCGGACCGGCGAGAGCCTCTTGATCGACGCCGCCAACGATCCGGAGCTGCTGGTCGAGCTGGTGCGCGAGCACGGCCGGGAACTGACCCTGATCGTGACCAGTCACCAGCATTTCGACCACTGGCAGGGGCTGGAAGCCGTGGCCGCGGCCACCGGGGCGCCGACTGCCGCTCACCAGCTCGATGCCGAGCCGCTGTCCGTCGCGCCGGACCGCTTCCTCGCCGGTGGCGACACCATCTCCGTCGGCGACCTGGTCTTCGATGTGATCCACCTGCGCGGGCACACCCCCGGCTCAGTGGCGCTGGCGCTGCGCCCCACCGAGGAACGCACCGCCACGCATTTGTTCACCGGCGACTGCCTGTTCCCGGGCGGTCCTGGGCGGACAACACGCCCAGAAGAGTTCAGCTCTCTGATGGACGGTCTCGAAGCGGAGGTGTTTCAGCGCTTCGACGATGCCACCGTTGTCTATCCCGGCCATGGCGATGACACCACCCTTGGCGTGGAGCGACCGCACCTATCTGAGTGGCGCGAACGCGGCTGGTGAAGTCCTTCTTCGCTGGCAGTGAGGCTGGCCGCGAAGAAAAAGGCAAGCGTCGCTTTGCAAGAATGCACTCGTATTCACTCCGCGTTTTCAACGCCGATATCAGGACCGCACACGCTTCGCCACCGTGGTTTACCGGCGATCGCATCAGCACGTATCCGACTCGAACGGCGATCGAGTTCTGGCAGCAGAACAACGACATGCTGCCGGGCCTCGAAGAGGTCCGCATCGCCGTCGGTTACCGGTGGGACAACGAGCTCCGCGAGATCGAAGCGCCTGTTGTGTCGCTTCGGGACGGCAGGGATAACGTCATCTGGGCCATTGAGCTGAGCGAGCCCGCCGAGGGCGAGAAGGTGTCGTGGAAGCCGATCGAATCGACGCTGCCGACCATCGATTTGGGCGACCTCGCGAGCGATACCGACGACGATGAAGGAGAAGCGATTTCGTCATGACCGGGCTCGGAGACGTGCTCGCGATCGCTCGAAAGGCGCGGGGACTCACCCAATCGGAGCTGGCTGACATGGTGGGTACGACGCAACCCACCATCGATCGCTACGAAGCCGGTGACCGCGCCCCAGAGCCGGCGACGGTGGCAGCGATGGCGAAGGCGCCGGGAGTCACAGAGCAACTACTCATCCACGGCAACCGCTTTCGCGGTGCGTTGGCCGTGGACGCCCACATGCGTCGGCGCAAGACCACCAAGGCGTCTCTATGGCGCCAGATGGAAGCACGGCCCAACCTGCTGCGCGTGCATGCCGCGCGACTGATTCGCGCTCAGTGAAGGATGCCTTTAGGGCCAGTCGTCAACCTCACGCGATGGCTCGAGAGCGCCGGTGTCTTGGTGTTCGAAGAGTATTTCGGCACGCACCGGATCGACGGCCTTTCCCAATGGGTCGGTGACCATCCAGTTGCGCTGCCAGCACTTCGCCAGCGCCAGCGACTTCCCGTTGTACGGGTTGGCGTCGCCGACTTCGATCGCGACGATCAAGGCCCTCACTGGCGATCGAGCCTTCGATCACCGCGGACTGGTCGCGGCAGTCAGATTCAACGTCCTTGCTTTGGTTGCGCTCGGCTTTCTGGTCGTCGCGTACGGGACGTGGACCTACGGCCGAGTGACCAACAGGCAGATCAGCGGCTGGCAACACCACCGCTGGGCCCCTCCAATGGCACAGGCGGTGGTTGCGGTGTGGTTCGTGGCGCGAAACCTGCCCAAGGCCCCATTGACCGCCCTCTACGTCTAATGACTCAGAGCCAGCCTTTTCGTTTGAACACCAAGTAGAGCAAACCCGACACCAGAACGATGAGCACCGCGCTGGATATCAGCCCGGCCACATCCTGGAACCCTGGGTAGGGCACGTTCTGGCCGTACCAGCCGGTGACCGCGGTCGGCACCGCGATGATCGCCGCCCAGCCGGTGAGCTTCTTCATGATCGTGTTCAGCCGGGCATCCTGCAGCGACAGGTTGGTCTCGAACACCGTGATGATCATGTCGCGCAACGACTCTGTCCATTCCGCCGCACGGATGACGTGGTCGTACAGATCGGAGTACCAGCCGTCGAGTTCGACGGTGTCGGCATGTTCGGCGCGCCGGCGCATGATCGTGTTGATCACCTCGCGCATCGGCAGCACAACCCGGCGCAGTTCGACGAGTTCCTTACGCAACCGGTAGGTGGAGCGCTGGATCGTGCGGGTCACGGCGTGGTCGTCGAACAACCCGTCCTCGAGTGCTTCGATCGCATCGTCGAGCTGTTGGATGGTGTCGAACTGACCGTCGACGACCACGTCCAGGAGGCCGTGCAGCAGCGCCGGCGGGCCCATCTTCAGCAGATCGGCGTTCTCGTCCCACCGGCGAACCACCTCATCGATATCGAAAACTGGCTTCTGCGGGTCGATTTCATGCCGAACGGTGACGATCCCCGCCGGCAGCACGAAGATCGACACCCGCGTCAACAGCAGCCGCGACTCCAGGTCGTTGGCCAATGGCGGCGCGAGCGCAGTGGCATACACGGTCAGAAACGTGTGTGAGGCGTACCGAGTGGCCTTGGTGCGTTCGGCATGAGCGACGGTGTCTTCCACAGCATGCTGATCGAAGCCGAGCTCGTCGGCCAATTGACACAGCACACCGTGATCCGGATTGCACATGTCGACCCACACCAAGGCCCCGTCCTCGGACAGGTGCTCAGAAACCTCGTGGAGGGGAAAGTCCTCCGCCTTCAGTTCGCCATCGACCCAGAGTCGGGTTCGGCAGTGGGACATCAGTCCAGTCTGCGCCCAGCCCCTGTGACTAACCCGTGGTGTGGACGATCAGCACGTCGGTCTTGGACCGGCGAGCCACATTGGCGGGCACCGAACCCAACAGCCTGCCGGCGATCGTGCTCAATCCGACGTTGCCGACGATCAGGAGATCAGCGCCGACCTCTTCGGCCAGTTCCACCAGGGCGTCCACCGGAGCGCCGACGACAGCGCGCTCTTCGACTTCTGCCGCACCGGCCTCCTTGGCCCGGTCACGTGCCTCACGCAGGATCGCATAGATGGGGGCGTTGCCCGCCATCTTGTAGCCCTCGTCCTTCAACACGTCCGCCGCGCGGGTGTCCTCGGAAGCCGGGAAGTAGGCGGTCGCCACGATGACTTTGGAGCCAGGTTCGGAGGCGAGGTAACCCGCCCGGTCGACTGCACGCAGCGAGGAATCCGAGCCGTCCGTGCCGACTACTACGGTCTTGTAACCGCCCATTCGTACCCTCCAGTCTCCAATTTCAACGCCGTCTGGAACATTAACGCCTCAACACCGCGCAAGGATGCGATTCCCGCCACGCCGTAACTCCAGAACGCCAGGCGATGCCACTCTACCGGGGAAAATAGCGCTTACGACAGAGGCGTGAGCTGCCCGACACCAACGGCAGTTGCAAATCCAGAACGCACCAGATTCACGATTGTCGGCGCTACCACACATCAATGATGACCAATGACGCGAATTCAAAACCTCGTGAATTCGCCACGGGGCTAGCCTGGATCGTTCAGGGGCGACGAGGATTGTCCGCGTGTAAATGCACGGAAGTGCCTGTCCGGCAGGGTTCCTGGGATTACGACGGCTCAAGATCTCCGAGCTGGAAGGCACATGGCCCATGCCGGCAACTCCAGTTTGCGGCTGTTGGCCGACCGGACGGGGCTCACCGGTGAGCCCTCCAGTGCCCTGGCGCAGCCCTCGTTCGTGCCGCGCCATGATCGGGGCCAGGCGCTGGCCGATGTGGCGCACCCTGGCCGCACTGTCGACGGCACGGCCGGGGCGCATCGACGCCGCGGGGGCCCGGGTGTGCCGCCGCGTGTGGTCACTGTCACCGCACGGGGTACCACCGTCACGGATCGCCGACGCCGACCTCGGCGATGTGGTGGTGTTGGATGTGGATGCCACCATCGTGGTCGCCCACAGTGAGAAGGAATCGGCGGGACCAACATTCAAGGGCAGCTACGGGGCGTGTCAGATGGTTTGTGAGGGTCGATAGCGATGACCACCCGGTGATCGATGCTCGATAGCGCTGGCATGTTTAGCTCCTGCTCTATCAGATGGAAACGATTAGGGCACATCAACTTTCGGCTATGCTGGCCTCTCTCGCGCCACCCGCCGGCAGTGACGGCATGACCGGTCCCGGCTTGAAGGTCTTGCACGGTGGCGGTCGCAATGGCCGTCACCGGTAAGCCGTTGTGCTGAACGAACTTCGGATCACCCAATTGACCGCGCACCAAGGCTTTGAGGGCGTCGTGCTGGCGCTGCCCACAACTGCGCCGGACTCGCTCCTGGACCTCATCCGAGGTTGTGAGTGCCGGGTTGCCGGGGCTGCACACGCCGGGGTCGGCGATCAACCGACCCACGCTCAGATGCTCGCCGGCCCCGGTCAATGTCCTGCGCGGCGCCAACTGTTCGGCGCAGCGGATCCGCCGGCTGGCCTCCGTGCGGCTGATGCGCAACGAGCCCGTCACCCCCGAGGCGGTCGACCACACATCGGCCAACGCAATCCGCACCGGCGGGCACCCGCTGAATCGCCCCAGCTTGGCCACCCCTGCATGAGATATCGCAACCTGGCGGCGACACGCGATCTCCAACCGCTCCAGCACCGCGAATCGCTTCACCGGGGGCAATGTCGCGAGATCGGTCGCGGCGATCAACTCGACGGCGGCATCGAGCGCGTCCAGCGCCACATCTATCGACGCATACTCGAAAGACTATCCCCAGCCGACAAGAATCGCCCGTCAGAGGGTGGTCCTGCCGACTGGTTGGTCGGGCTGCGATAGCGTGCAGAGGTCGACATAGAGATACTGCCGAGTAACAACGAATTGAGGTCGCGCTCGTGAAACTGGCACTAAGCGACGAGGACGCGAAATTCCGCGACGAGTTGCGCGAGTTCTTCACCACCGAAATCCCCGCCGACATCCGTCAGCGGGCGCGCACCGACAGCCTGAACTTCCCCGAGGACGCGATCACCACCCAGCGGATCCTGAACAAGGCCGGCCTGGGCGTGCCGAACTGGCCGGTGGAATGGGGCGGCAAGGACTGGACGCCGCTGCAGCGCCAGATCTGGGCCGACGAGATGCGGATGGCCTGCGTTCCCGAGCCGCTGGCGTTCAACGCCAGCATGGTCGGACCGGTGATCGCCCATTTCGGCTCGCAGGAGATCAAAGAACGCTTCCTGCCCCCGACCGCGAACCTCGACATCTGGTGGTGCCAAGGCTTTTCCGAGCCGGAAGCCGGTTCGGATCTCGCTTCGCTGCGGACGGTCGCGATCCGCGACGGCGACGAGTACGTCATCAACGGGCAGAAAACCTGGACCACGCTCGGCCAGTACGCTGACTGGATCTTCGTGTTGGCCCGCACCAATCCCGACGCGCCGAAGAAGCAGGCCGGGATTTCGTTCATCCTCGTCGAGATGTCCACGCCTGGTATCACCATCCGGCCGATCAAGCTGATCGACGGCAGCTACGAGGTCAACGAGGTCTTCTTCGAGGACGTCCGGGTGCCGGTGAATCAGCTTGTCGGCGAAGAGAACCAGGGCTGGACCTACGCCAAGTTCCTATTGTCCAACGAGCGCACCGGGATCGCGCGCGTCGGCACCACCAAATTGTGGCTCTCCGATGTCAAGGAGCATGCCGCGCAGACCAAAGTCGGCACGGGCAGCCTGCTCGAGGACCCGCTGTTCGCCGCCAAGGTCGCCGAGATCGAAAACGAGTTGCTCGCACTGGAACTCACGCAGCTGCGGGTCAGCGGTGATGAGGCCACCGGCAAGCCGAATCCGGCGTCGTCGATCCTGAAGCTGCGCGGCAGCCAGCTGCAGCAGGCCATCACCGAGCTCGCCGTCGAGGTGGCCGGCCCGGATGCGCTGCCGTTCGACGGGGGCGCCGACATCGAGTCGCCGCTGTGGGCGCAGCACGCCGCACCGAAATACCTGAACTACCGCAAAACCTCGATCTACGGCGGAAGCAACGAGGTCCAGCGCACCATCATCTCCTCGACGATTTTGGGATTGTGAGGGCCGGCCATGAACTTTGACCTGACCGACGAACAGGAACTCCTGCGCGATACCGCTCGCGAGGTCTTTTCCCGTGCCTATGACACCGAGAGCCGCAACAAGGTCGTCTACTCCGAACTCGGCTGGAGCCGCGACGTGTGGCGGCAGCTGGCCGAAATCGGCATCCTAGGTCTGGGTTTCGACCCCGAAGAGTCCGGCCAGATCGAGATCACGGTCGTCATGACCGAGCTCGGTCGCCGGCTGGCACCGGAGCCCGTCGCGACCGCCGCACTGATCCCGGGCAGCCTGATCGCCGACATTGGCTCCGTCGAACAGCGCGCGCTGCTCGACGAGGTCGCCGCCGGCGAGAAGCTACTCGCGCTGGCCCACGCCGAGACGGGGCTGCGCGGCCTAGACGAACTGTCTACCCGCGCAACCAAAGACGGTGGCGGCTGGACCATCACCGGACGCAAGAACCCCGTTCTGGCCGGCGACAGTGCCGACGTCCTCGTCGTCACCGCCAGCCTTCCCGACGGCGGAGCGGGCGCGTTCCTGGTCAATGCCGCGGCCACCACGCGCCGCCCGTATCGAACCTTCGACGGGCTGCGTGGCGCCGAGATCGATTTCGCCAACGCCCCGGCACAACAGCTCGGCGACGGCGATGTCAGCGAGCGGATCCATGCGACGCTGATCCGCTACTCGTCGGCCCTGTGCGCGGAGGCGGTCGGCGCGATGGACGAATCACTGCGACTGACAACGGAATACCTGAACGCCCGCAAGCAATTCGGCGTGCCGCTCAAGACATTCCAGACCCTCACCCAGCGCGCGGCGGATATGTACGTCTCGCTGGAACTCGCCCGCAGCATGAACTACTACGCGGCGATGTGCATCACCGACGGGCGGCTTGATCCGGTGGTGGCCGCCAGATCCAAGCTGCAGGTCGGACGCTCGGGACGCCACATCCTCCAGGAGTCCATCCAGATGCACGGCGGTATCGGCGTCACCGCGGAATACCCGGTGGCGCACTACGCCGCGCGTCTGACGGCGATCGATCAGACTCTCGGCTCAGCCACCGATCAGCTGCGCTTCCTCAGCAAGCAGGTGGGTGCCTACGGCGTCGTACAGCTGTAACCGCTACAGCGGCACACCCAGCAAGGCGTCGACCGCGGCTGCGACTGCGGTCGGCGCGTTGTCGTCGTGGCCGCCGTACTCCAACGCGTCGGTGACCCAACCATCGACGGCGGCAAGCGCTTTGGGGGTGTCGAGGTCGTCGGCCAGATACTGGCGCAGCCGTCCGGTGACGTCGGCGGCAGCCGGGCCCGCCGGCAGGGCGGCGGCGACCCGCCAGCGGTGCAGCCGCGCGATGGCTTCGGCGAGAACGGCGTCGCTCCAGTACCGGTCGCTGCGGTAATGGCCGGCCAGCAGACCCAGCCGGATGGCCGCCGGGTCCACGCCCTGGGCGCGCAGGCCAGAGACCAGCACCAGGTTCCCCCGGCTCTTGGACATCTTGTGTCCATCCCAGCCGATCATGCCCGCGTGCACGTAATGCCGCGCGAATCTGCGTTCGCCCGTCACAGATTCGGCGTGCGCGGCAGAGAACTCGTGGTGCGGGAACACCAAGTCAGTGCCGCCGCCCTGCACATCGAAGCCGAACCCGATGCGGTTCAATGCAATCGCCGCACACTCGACGTGCCAGCCCGGCCGGCCCGCACCAAACGATGCAGGCCAGCTCGGCTCACCGGGGCGCGCCGCCCGCCACAACAGCGCGTCGAGCGGATCTGCCTTCCCCGGGCGGTCCGGGTCACCACCACGCTCGGCGAACAACCGCATCATCGTGTCGTGGTCATAGCCCGACTCGTATCCGAACTGGGTGGTGGCGTCGGCGCGGTAATAGATATCGGGGTACTCGGCATCGTCGACCACATACGCCGCTCCGGAGGCCAGCATCTTCTCGACGAGCTCGACGACCTCACCGGTGGTGTCGGTGGCCGCGACGTAGTCATGCGGCGGCAGCACCCGCAGCGCGGTCATATCCTCGCGGAACAGCTGGATCTCCCGGGCACCGAGGTCGCGCCAGTCGATACCGTCGCGATCGGCCCGCTCGAACAGCGGGTCGTCGACGTCGGTGATGTTCTGTACGTAGTGCACCCGGTGTCCGCCGTCGAGCCAGATTCGGTGCACCAGGTCGAAGGCCAGGTACGTCGCCGCATGGCCGAGGTGGGTCGCGTCGTAGGGAGTGATCCCGCAGACGTACATCGTGGCGGTCTCCCCCGGCGCGGTCGGGCGCACCTGGCCGTCGGCGGTGTCGTAGAGGCGCAGCGCCGGTCCACGACCAGGCAGCTGCGGGATTTCGACGGCCGGCCACGACTGCATGGCGTCGACTCTAGGGGGTTCGGTGTTCACTGCACTCTCCGGTGGTGAGGGGACCGTCGTTCTCGTCACACAGCGATAATGTGGCGGCGCAATCCATTCCCTAACTGGCCAGCCACATCGCATCGAGCAGGAGATCGGCGACCTCGGACCGACACATCAGCAGATCCGGCAGGTACGGGTCGGGCTGGTTGTAGCGCAGCGGAGCCCCATCGATACGCGTGGCGTGCAAACCGGCGGCCTGGAGCACCCCGGCCGGGGCGGCCGAGTCCCACTCCCACTGGCCGCCGGCGTGGATGTAGGCATCGGCATCACCGCGCACCACCGCCATCGCCTTCGCACCGGCAGAACCGATCCGGATGAAATCGATATCGAGGCGATCGCGTAGCCGCCACAGCACCGCGGGCGGACGGTTAGAGCTCGCCGTGATCCGAATCGGCCCTGGGCTGGGCGGTGGCGGGGCCGTCACGGTGTCTGACCGGTAGACCTCACCCATCGCCGGGAGGGCGACGGCGGCGTCGGTGATGCTGCCGTCCGGTCCCCCGGTCCGCTGCCACAGCGCGATGTGCACCGCCCAGTCTGCGCGGCGCGGCATCGAAAACTCACGGGTCCCGTCGAGCGGGTCGACGATCCACACCCGGTCGGATTTGAGCCGCTTCAGGTCGTCGTAGGCCTCTTCGGACAGCACCGCGTCACCGGGCCGCTCGGCGCGCAGGCGGCGCAGGATCAGCGCATTGGCGCGCACGTCACCGGCATCGCCCAGGGCGGGTGGAAAGTCGAAACCGACCTCCTCACGCACCGACAGCAGCAGCCGGCCGGCCTCCTCTGCGAGGTCGGCGGCCAGCGCCGCGTCGGTCATGCTCATCACGTCAGTATCGCCGAATCATGATCCGGCCCGCTGATCGCCCCGTGGGAGGGGCTGCTCAGAAGGCCGGCCAGGGAATCGGCCGGTGCCGATCGGGACCGGGCATCACCGGCTTACGCAGCAATGTCCGCACGCGGGTGCGCAACGCGGCGACCTCGGCTGCGGTGATGTGTTCGCGCAGCTCGTCGGCCAGCGGGCCGGTCAATTGCTCACCGAGCGCGGCGACCGATTCCAGCGTCTCGTCGTCGATCCGCTTTCCGGCCCAGCCCCACAGCACCGTGCGCAGCTTGTCCTGAACATGCAGCGATACCCCGTGGTCGACGCCGTACACCCGGTTGTCGACCCCGGTCAGGATGTGACCGCCCTTGCGGTCGGCGTTGTTGACGATGACGTCGAAGATCGCCATCCGTCGCAGCCGCTGATCGTCGGCGTGGACCAGCATGACGTCATTGCCCGCGTAGTCGTAGGCCTGCAGCACCGAAAGATAGCCCGGCGGAATCGAATCCGGTGAACACAGGTCGACAAGATCGGGACCGGTCGGTTTACTGTCGTCGCTGTCGCCGGGCTGGTCGACCCACCGCTGGACCATACCCGGGCCGGCCGGCCCGTCGCGAATGATGGTGTGCGGCACGATATTCCATCCCAATGCCGACGACACCAGATAGGAGCCGAGCTCGCGACCGGCCAGCGTGCCATCGGGGAAATCCCACAGCGGCTGCTCACCTGCGACGGGCTTATACACGCAGTGCACAGTGTGGCCTGACCGGGTCGCTTCACACAGGAATGTGGCATTGCTCGCGGACCGGATCCGCCCGATAAGCGTCAGGCCACCGCAGCGCAATGCCTCGCGGGCCGACGCCTCATCGGAGTCCGTCACGAGTCCAGATCGTCTTCGACCCCGCCGAGTGCGCCACGCCGATATCCGTTGGTACGCACGCAGATGTGACCCTCGGGATCGAGCGGCTCATCGCAGAGCGGGCAGGGCGGACGGCCGGCCGAGATCACCCGCGTCGAGCGGGAGGCGAACTGCCGAGCCGACTCGGGAGTGAGGAAAACCCGAACCGCGTCCGGGCCTTCCTCTGCGTCATCGAGCACCACAGACGCGTCAAATTCGGTTTCGGAGACGGCCAGCAGCTCGACGACGACGGTCTGTGCTTCCGAATCCCAGCCCAGTCCCATCGTCCCGACCCGGAACTCCGCGTCGACGGGGGTGACGAGCGGGCTGAGATCGTCCACATCGGCCTCCGGTGGCAGCGGGGTGCCGAACCGGCGATTGATCTCGACGAGCAGCGCCCCGATCCGCTCGGCCAGCACCGCGACCTGCTGTTTCTCCAGGACGACCGAAATCACCCGGCTGTCGTGCACAGCCTGAAGGTAGAAGGTCCGGTTTCCGGGCTGCCCGACAGTCCCGGCGACGAATCGGTCGGGTGTACGGAAGACGTGAATTGCGCGAGGCATGTTATGTCCAAAATACCGGCAGAAGTAGCTGAGCTGTAATCCGGCGCGTCAGTCGAGTCGACGATGCCACCGAGGAACGAGGCGGAGGAGGAGCGAGACCATGGACCGAGACCATGAACTCAGTCCGTCGAGCCGCCCACGACTGCGTCGTTGGCGGACTTGTCGTCGGGCGCCGGTGGCGGCGCGCTCAGCGCTGACGCGAGTTCGGCCCCGGTGTGGTTGACGTGCAGCACAAATGGGCGCATCGGCGTGTAGCGGATCACGCTTATTGAGGCCGGGTCGGCGGTGATCCGCTGGAAGCTGTCCAGGTGTGTGCCCAGCGCGTCGGCGACGACGGACTTGATCACATCACCGTGCGTACAGGCGATCCACAGCACGTCGTGACCGTGCTCTACGGCAAGCCGGCGATCGTGTTCACGGACCGCGGCCACGGCCCGCGCCTGCACCTGCGCCAGCCCCTCGCCACCGGGGAAGACGGCCGCGCTCGGCTGCTGCTGCACCACCGCCCATAGCGGTTCCTTCATCAGATCCTTGAGCGCGAGACCGGTCCATTGGCCGTAGTCCACTTCGGCGAGCCGGTCGTCGATCACCGGCTCCAGGCCGAGTTCGGCGGCCAGCGGCTCGACGGTGAGCCGGCAGCGCAGCAGCGGCGACCGCACCACGGCCTTGATCGGCAGGCCCTTGACCCGCCCCACCAACGCCTGAGCCTGGTCGTGGCCCTTGTCGTCGAGCTCCACACCTTCAGTTCGGCCGGCCAGGGTGTGCGCGGTGTTCGATGTCGAGCGGCCGTGCCGCAGCAGAATAACGGTCACGCCGCTGCCACCACGCCGCTCGCCAGCAGTCCCATCAAGACCAGCGAGAGCACCACCCGATAGCCGACAAACCAGTACATCGCGTGGTTGGCGACGAAGCGCAAGAGCCAGGCGATCGCCGCGTAGCCGACGACGAACGTGATGACCACCGACACGAGCAGCTGCAGCCCGGTGGCGCTCATCCCCTCGGTCACCGGGTGGAAAGCGTCTGGCAGCGAGAACAATCCCGAAGCCAGAACGGCCGGAATACCAAGCAGGAAGCCAAATCTCGCCGCCAGCGGCCGATCGAGGCCAAGGAACAGGCCAGCACTGATCGTCGATCCGGACCGGGACACTCCGGGCACCAGAGCCAAGCACTGCGCCAAACCGACGAGCAGGCCGTCTTTCCAGGTGAGCTGTTCGAGGTGTCGGGTCTGCCGGCCGACGTACTCGGCGACCGCGATCACCGCGGAGAACACCAGCATCGCGGTGGCGATCACCCAGAGGTTGCGAACGTCGCCGCGGATCACCTCTTTGAAGGCCACCCCGATCACGACGATGGGCACCGTGCCGATGATGACGTACCAGCCCATCCGGTAGTCGATATTGTCTCGATGCGCCTTGACGAACAGGCCGTTGAACCAGGCCTTGAGAATCCGCCAGATGTCACGGGCGAAGTACACGACCACGGCAACTTCGGTGCCCAACTGGGACACTGCGGTGAAGGACGCACCGGCATCGGCGGAGAAGAAGACCCGGGACACGATCGCCAAGTGGCTCGACGACGAGATCGGCAGGAATTCCGTCAGACCCTGGACGATCGACAAAACGACGACTTGCAACCACGACATCGGCGCGACATCCACGCCGCCGACCGTACTGGATAGAGCGGGAACTTCAGCGCGCTGGGCGGGTCACCGGCTGGGCGGTCGCCACGGCATCACGCAGGGCGGCGGTCAGACTGCGCTCGTCGTCGATATCGAAGTCAACCAGGCTGCGGACTGCGGTCGCCACCACATCTTCTTCGTGGGGTACCGGGCCGGCCAGGCGCGGGTGGTAAACCTCAATGAGGAGCTGGCCGCGGTGGACGTGGAACGAAAAGCTCCGGCCATCACCGAGGTGGCCAAATCCGCTGGCGAACACACCAGTGGAGATGTCCTCGATAGCAAACTCGCGCCTGTCGGACTCGGGAGTCACGGCCAACGTCATCACGACACCATAACGCGGGTTACGGCGCGAGAAAAGACAAAGACATCAATTTGCCTCCGCCCAGCGCGCCTAGACTCTCTTTTCGACAATGGGCGACATGATCGCTCGACCGTGCACACCCCCGAGGGCTACCCGTTGACAATGGTCGTAAACAGAGCCGGTTTGCGCAGGTCAGCCGTGGTGTTCCTAGCCTTGGCCGTCCTCACGGGATGTTCGTCGAATCCGCTGACGGTGCCGCCGCCGACCATTGAGCCGGCGGTGCCCGCGATCTCCCCGCCGCCGGCGACCCACCCGGCTGGCGAATTATTGCCACTGGCCGGCCGCCCCCAGGCGGCGATCTTCGATGAACGCACCGGCGCGCTGGCCGTGCTGGCCCCCGGTTCTGATCCACAATCGCCGTCGACGTTGACCGTGTTCGCCGTCTCGGGTGGCACCCGGGAGCTCACCCTGCCCGGCCCGGCCACCGCGCTGGCCGGGGACGGTCAGGGGTCGGCGTATCTGTCGACGCGGGGTGGATACGTCACCGTCGATTTGGCGGCCGGCACCGCGCGACCGGTGTCGATTAATGACGAAACCGACACCGACTTCACCGCGATCGCCCGCCGGGCCGACGGCCGACTGGTCCTCGGGAGCGCCGACGGGACCGCCTACACCCTGGGGTCAGAGTCCGCGGTGTCGGAGAAGGTGAAGATCTTCGCCCGGGTGGACGCGATAGTCACCGAAGGAAACAACGCTGTCGTCCTCGACCGGGGGCAGACGTCGGTGACATCGCTGAACAGCGAAGGTCGCAGCCGACAGGCGCTGCGTGCGGGCCAAGGAGCGACAAGTCTGGCGGCCGACCCGATGGGCCGAGTGCTGGTGACCGACACCCGCGGCGGCCAGTTATTGGTGTTCGGTGTCGACCCGCTGATCGAGCGGCAGGCGTATCCGGTTCCGCTGGCGCCGTACGGACTGGCCGGATCCCGCAATTTGGCCTGGGTGTCTCAGACCGCGGCGAATGTGGTTGTTGGTTACGATTTAACCACTGGTATCCCTGTGGAAAAGGTGCGTTACCCGACCGTGCAGCAACCGAACTCACTGGCCTTCGACGATACATCGGACACGTTGTATGTCGTGTCGGCGACGGGTGCCGGGGTGCAGGTGATCCGCAACGCGGCCGGTGCTCGATGAGCGCCGCGCACCGGAGCCGGATGCCGGCAAGCTGGGAAGTCGAGCTGTCCGACGATTACGAGTGGATCCCGCTGCGGCTGCCGCCGGACGTGACTCGTGTCAGTGCCTCGACGCGACTGTCCATCGAGGCCGAATACCGTGGCTGGGAGCTGACCAGAGTGCGTCTGTATACCGACGGAAGCCGCCGAGTTCTTCTGCGGCGCAGAAAGTCTCGCGTCAACGACCAGACCGTAGACCAGCCCGCGCTGTGATCTACGCAGCGCTGCGGCGGGCCTTCTTCCTGGTGCCCGCCGAACGTATCCACACGCTGGTGTTCGGCTCATTGCGCGCCGCCACCGCCACCGAGCTGACCCGCAGGCCACTGCGCCGCCGGCTCGCCCCGCAGGATCCGGTGCTGGCCAGCACGGTGTTCGGGGTGCGATTCCCCGGCCCACTCGGGCTGGCTGCCGGTTTCGACAAGGACGGCCTTGGGCTGAACACCTGGGGCGCGCTGGGTTTCGGCTACGCCGAGGTGGGAACCGTGACGGCCCAGCCGCAGCCGGGCAACCCGTTGCCGCGGCTGTTTCGCCTGCCCGACGACCGTGCGCTGCTCAATCGGATGGGCTTCAACAACCACGGTGCCGGAGCGCTGGCGCTGCAGCTGGCCGGCCATCACCCCGAGATACCCATCGGGGTGAATATCGGCAAGTCCAAGGTCACCCCGCCGGAGCTGGCCGCCGACGATTACCGCACCAGCGCAAGGCTTCTCGGCCCGCTGGCCGACTACGTGGTGGTCAACGTCAGTTCCCCTAACACGCCCGGGCTGCGTGATCTGCAGGCAGTCGAATCGCTGCGGCCGATTCTGTCGGCGGTACTGGAGGAGACCTCATCCCCGGTGCTGGTGAAGATCGCCCCCGACCTGTCCGACGAGGACGTCGATGCCGTGGCGGACCTGGCCGTGGAACTGGGGCTGGCCGGGATCGTGGCCACCAACACCACGATCTCGCGGGCCGGCCTGCGCACACCCGGTGTCGATGACCTGGGGCCGGGCGGGATCTCCGGCGCGCCGGTGGCGCGCCGAGCACTGGAGATCCTGAACCGGCTGTACCGCAGGGTCGGCAATGACCTGGTTTTGATCAGCGTGGGCGGAATCGAAACCCCCGACGATGCCTGGGAGCGCATCACCGCCGGGGCGGCACTGCTACAGACCTACACCGGATTCATCTACGGCGGCGGCTTGTGGGCCAAGCAGATTCACGACGGTATTGCCGAGCGGCTGCGAGCAGGCGGCTTCGCGTCACTGAGCGATGCGGTGGGTTCGGCTCACTCGGCACGCAGCCCCAAGAATCCGCCGTCGGCGTCATAGAGCAGGTCGTAGCGGCCGAGCGCGCGTAGGCCGGTGTTCACGAATGTGCCGTTCGCCGCCCTCGCGTGGTGCACGCCGCCGATCGGTGTCTGCGCACCGCCATCCCCCACCGCGAAGGTGTAGTGCAGATCGCCGATGTTGATCGTCATCGGCGTGCCCTCGGGCACCATCCCGCTGGCCGGCAGCCCGTCGGCTTCGACGATCATGTCCAGCAGCCCGGTGTCGATCAGAATTTTGCCGGAAAAGACTGGGCTGGAACCTAATTGGAAGCCGCCCGGCGGGGTGAGCCAATCGTTGTGCGCGCCTTCGGCTGGGGCGCCGGCCGTCGCGAGCTGCTGCATGGTCCACGCACCCGACGCGTTGGCCTCGGTCAGCCCCAGCGTCAGGCCACCGCGACCGACGACGTACCCGCGCCGCATCGTGCCCGCCGCCATCTCCGTCAGATTGAGCAAGGGATTGTAGGTCGGGGGCCGGTTCGGTTCGCGGCCGAACCCGACACCGAGCATGTGCGGGATCCCGCCGGTGCAGCGACGTGAGTTGACTCCGCCACCAAGGCATTTCGAGCTGGTCACGGCCAGCACCGGGACGGTCGCTTGGGCGGACGCTCTGGTGCCGGAGGCGTTGACGGCCCTGGGGAACCGCACCGACAGCGTCACCCACACGCCGGTCAGCTGCAGTCCGCTGGAGCTGTAGGTCAGTTCGCCGGCGGGTGCGCCGGGCGGGACGTTCGGCACTTCCGAGGCCGGCACAACGACGCCCACCGAGCCGGTGTCCACGGTGAACGGCGACACCGTTCCGCCGTTGACCGACACGTCGACTTTGAGCGTCTGCATCAGGTTCGCGAAGTCCGGTGACCCCGCCCACGGCACGGTGTAGCTCTGGGTGAACGCGCCATACGCGCCGGCGGCCGGTGGCGGAGCGCTTGGGGCCGGTGGCGGAGCACTTTGGGCCGGTGGCGGAGCACTTTGGGCCGAACCACATCCGGCCACCACCAACACTGCCGCAACCGCCGCCGTAAGCGATAGTCTCGTCAGCACGTGGTGCCTTTCGGCGGCAGCGCGAGGTCGATCAGATACGCCGCCGCGTACTTGTCGACACAGGTCTGGCCCTGAAAGACCACGGTGTGCTGGGTGCCGTTGAACGTCAGCACATCGCCGCCGAGCTCCTTGGCCAGCTCGACACCCGCCTGATACGGCGTCGCCGGGTCGTGAGTCGTTGACACCACCAACACCGGAGGCACACCGGGCGCGCTCACGGTGTGCGGGCCGCTGGTCGGCGGAACCGGCCAGAACGCGCAGGAGTCCAGCGGCGCGTTGCCGGTGAATTGGCCGTAGCTGTCAAACGGCACCAGCTGCCGCGCCCGTCGATCCTCGTCGATTGCCTTCGCTCGGTCGGTGTTGGGCGGATCGTCGACACACGTGACGGCGGTCAGAACATCTTGGGCGTTGGAGTAGTGGCCATCGCTGTCGCGGTTCCAGTATTGGTCGGCCAACTCCAAGAGGGTGTCGCCGGTCCCGTTGGACAGCTCGGTCAGCCCGTCGCTGAGATCCTTCCAGAGGCTGGGCGAGTACATCGCCATGATCGTGCCGGTCACCGCGTCGGCGTAGCTCAGTCCCCGAGGGTCATCGGTCGGAACGGGCTTGGCCACCAACGGATCCACCAGGTGACGGTAAACATCGACCGCCTTGGCGGGATCGGCACCCAGCGGACATCCGGGAGCCTTGGCGCAGTCGGCGGCGTAATCGTTGAAGGCTTTTTGGAAGGCGGCGTCCTGGTCGAGATTGGATTGGATTGGATCGGCGTTGGGGTCGACAGCACCGTCGAGGATCATCGCCCGGACCTTGTCCGGGTAGGCCTCGGCGTAGGCCGCGCCGATCTCGGTGCCGTAGGAGTATCCGAGGTACGTGAGTTTGTCGTCGCCGAGCGCCGCACGCAACCGGTCGAGGTCTCGGGCCACGTTGACGGTCCCGATGTTGGCCAGGAAGTCCTTGCCCATCTTGTCGAGGCATCGTTGCGCGGACTGTTTCTCGATGTTCTCGATGTGCGCAACGCCGGCCGGGCTGTAATCGACCTGGGGGTCGGCGCGGAATGCGTCGTTGTCCGCGTCGGAGTTACACGACAGCGCCGGAACCGAGGAGCCGACGCCACGTGGGTCGAAACCGACGAAGTCGAACCGCTGGCGGATCTCCGGTGGCAGTGATGCCACCACATTGATCGCCGCGTCGACGCCCGACTCACCGGGCCCGCCAGGGTTGACGACCAGTGAGCCGATCTTCTGACCGGTCGCCGGGAAACGGACGAGCGCTAGGTGGGCGACGGCCCCGTCGGCCTTGGAATAGTCGACGGGGACGGCGATCTCGCCACATTGCGCACCGGCTGGTATCACTGGGCCGTCGGTACCACCGACGACGTGGCACGGTGACCACTGCACCGGCGCCGGCGGAGCCATCGGCGGTGCCGCCGGCGTCGGGATTCCCACAACCGGTGTGCTGCAGCCGGATATCAGCGCGGTCGCAACGACCGCCCCTACCCGTGCGACACGGCGAAGGCCGATACGCGCCACGGTTGTCAGTTCTGCTCGTAGGTACCGTGAATGACCGCGCGGGCAATGGAATTCATGAAGAGGTTGAACCCGAGGTAGGCCGGGCTGGCATCTTCGGTGAGCTCCAGCTTCGGCACCTTCACCGCGTGCACGGCGACGTAATAGCGGTGGAAGCCATGTCCTTGCGGCGGAGCGGCGCCCAGGAAGCGGCGGATGCCGGCGTCGTTGACGAGCGTCACGGCATCACCGGGCAGCAGAGAGCCGTCGCCGATACCGGACGGCAGCTCGGTGACGGTGGCCGGCAGGTTGGCCACCGCCCAGTGCCAGAAACCGGACGCGGTGGGGGCGTCGGGGTCGTAGACGGTGACCGCGAAGCTCTGAGTCTCCTCCGGGAAGCCCGACCAGCTCAGCTGCGGGGAAACGTCTTGCCCGCCGGCACCCATGATGCCGCTGACCTGAGAGCTCTTTAGCGGCTGACCGTCGGCGAAGTCAGTGCTGGTCAGCGTGAAACTTGGCAGCTCGGGCAGGAACTCGTACGGATTGTAGGGAAAAGCCATGTGACGGAATTCCTTTCGGTTATGTCAGCAATTCTTCAAGAAGTGCTCGAGCACTTGGACGCCGAACTCGAGTGCGTCCACGGGTACCCGCTCATCGACGCCATGGAACAGCGCCGCGAAGTCCAGCTCCGGCGGCAGCCGCAGCGGGATGAATCCGAAGCAGCGAATGCCAAGGCGGGTAAAGGCTTTCGCATCGGTTCCACCGGAGAGCATGTAGGGCACGGTCCGGGCTTCCGGATCGACGGCGAGCAGTGCGTCGTTCATCGCGTCGACCAGGTCGCCGTCGAACGTCGTCTCGTACGACGGCAGGTCACGCTCCCAGGAGCGGGTGACGTCGGGACCGATGAGTTCGTCGATCTCGCGCTCGAAGGCTTCCCTGCGCCCGGGCAATACCCGGCAGTCGATGACGGCCTCGGCGGTCTGCGGGATGACATTGGCCTTGTAGCCGGCCTTGAGCATGGTGGGGTTGGCGGTGTCGCGCAGGGTCGCGCTGACGATGCGGGAGATGCCGCCGAGTTTGGCGATTGTGCCTTCAAGATCCGGCGAGGCCAGATCGAAGCTGTAGCCGGTCTCCTCGGCGATCGCGGTGAGGAACTGTTCCACGGATTCGCTTAATACCAGCGGGAATTGGTGCCGGCCCAGCCGGGCGACGGCCTCGGCGACGGCGGTGACGGCGTTGTCGTCGTGCACCATCGAGCCGTGCCCGGCCCGGCCGCGGGCGGTCAGCCGCATCCAGGACAAGCCCTTTTCGGCGGTCTCGATCAGGTAGAGGCGGCGTTCGCCGCCGTCCTTGTGCGGCACCGTCAGCGAGAAACCGCCCACCTCGCCGATAGCTTCGGTAATGCCCTCGAACAGGTCGGGCCGGTTGTCCACCAACCACTGCGCGCCGTAGGTGCCGCCGTGCTCTTCGTCGGCAACGAAAGCGAAGACCAGATCCCGCGGGGGGACGATGCCGGCCCGCTTGAAGTGTCTGGCGACGGCGATCATCATGCCGCACATGTCTTTCATGTCGACCGCGCCGCGGCCCCAGACATAGCCGTCGGCGACCGCGCCGGAGAAGGGGTGCACGCTCCAGTCCGCCGGTTCGGCGGGGACGACATCGAGGTGGCCGTGGATCAGCAGCGCACCGCGACTGGGATTGGATCCGGGAAGGCAGGCGAAGACATTGCCCCGGCCCGGCGCCCCGGACTCGACGTACTCGCATGTGTACCCGACCGCGGACAGCTGCTCGGCAACCCAGAGGGCAGATTCCGCTTCGCCCTTTGTGGTCGCCAGCTCGCCGGTGTTGGAGGTGTCGAACCGGATCAGGGCGCTGACGAGATCGACGACCTCATCGACGGGTTGAGTCACAGTCACCTTTCCTACCACTGGCGCGGCGACCCCGTGGGTGCGGAGGTCGGGCCTTATCACAAGTTTCCCTCCAACCCCTCGCGCAACACGCCGATATAGGGTTTGATTTACCGGGTGACCCCCCGCCTCCCCGTGCTCGCCGCGGCGCTGTGCCTTGTGGTGAGCGGATGCTCGGCCATCACGACGGGGACCGCGATGCCCGCCGGAAAAGCGCCGCTGACCAGCCCGGATTCCTTGCCGACGCTGCTGTTGTCGGCACCCGATGTCGGTGCGGCACTGTCCAGCGACGATGTCGTGGTCACCACCGATGTCAGCAAGGCCTGGAATGACAGCGCCCACTTCGCCGACGTGAATTGCCTGGCCATCGCCGGTGCGGCGCAGCAAGGCGTGTACGCGAGCAGCGGATCGACGGCCGTACACGGCCAGGTGCTGCGGGATCCGCCGACCGCCCCACAGTGGTCGCACTATGCCGTGCAGGCGGTCGTGGCGTTCCCGACCGCGCAGGCCGCGGCGGACTTCTTCGCCGCATCGCAGCGGGGCTGGGCGGCCTGCTCCGACCGGCAACTGAACTACGCGCAGCCGATCGGGCCGCCCCAGGTGTGGTCGGTGGGCCAGACCAGCACCAATAACGACGTGCTGGCGGTCTCGCGGGTGCAGCAAAGCCCGCAGCGCTGGGCGTGCCAGCGGGCGTTGACCGTGCACAGCAATGTCGCGGTGGACGTCGAGGCGTGCAGCTTGCACGGCCCGACGGCGGCGGCCAGTGCGATCGCCGGACAGATCGCCGGACGGCTGCCCAGCGCCTAGTTCGGAGCGCCCCCTCGCCGAATGTAACGCCAGGGCGCGATTCGGCGGCGAGCGTCACCCTGGCGTTACGTTCGGCGACGGGTTCGGGCTCATTTGGGACTCGGGTCACTGATCCGTTAGCCTTAGTCGCCCCTGGGCTGGTCTTCAGGGGAAGGTCCGAGTGGCGGAATGGCAGACGCGCTAGCTTGAGGTGCTAGTGCCCTATTAACGGGCGTGGGGGTTCAAGTCCCCCCTCGGACACATCCAGCGACACGAGGTAGGTCGGCCGTCGCGGTCACCTGACGCAAGTGCGGGTCATACTCAAGACGCAGACCCAACCCACCTAGGTGGGCCCGCTGACTTTCGACAACAGGGTCCGCCCCCCGCATCGCGTGCCAGCCCCATCCGCGCGCGAGCCGCTGAGGGTGCCTTCGACAGAAGTTTCCATCGGTTGGGGCCACAATCAGCCCCAATCGCCGGGGCCGATCCACTTGACGAAACCAGTCGACCGGGTAACGCGTGACAGGCCCTAACGCGATGCGGTCGCTGCTATGTGACTACTGGTCATTGGTAACCGGACGGGGATCGATCATCTCGATTCAGCACGCGGATTCTGAGTACCCCGCTGCGAGAGTGGGAGATACGCGGCGAAGCTTCAGATCGTGCCGCGAGCCCAGATGATGAACTGTGGGTGAGCCGCCGCCGCTGTCTTTCACCTGTCACCCCCGCGGGTGAGACTGACGCATGTGAGTGACACCGAGCCGCAGTGGCGGCACATTTGCGAAGTATGCGGGGTCGGGGAAATCCGCCTCACTCGTGGTGCAGGCGCCTGTGGGCGAAATCAAAGTGCGAGCACACGCTAGCAACCCGTGATATACCTGATCACCAGCGCTGACATCGTAGGAGGCCCGGAACTATGGAACAACAGCAAACCGTGAACCTCCGCATGGGCAGGCGGCCCGCAAACATGCCGGGCGAGCAGGATCTTTGCACGCGCCGCCCCGTCGTGTTCGGCGGATGGCTGGCCGCCGGTGCTATTGCGCTCGGCCTCGGTGCGGCGCTGTCCACTGGTTGCGGGACAGCCCAGGCCGATACAGCGACCAGTGGGAACACCGGGTCCGCGGGAGTCCACCAGAGCCACAGCGGCCTTGGCTCTGATCGCAGGACGACGGCCAACGGCCCCCTAGGGGCACGACCTGCCAGCGCGGCGGCGGCGACGGCCGTGCGCGGGCAGATCAACCCGGTCAAGCGTCCGGCAGCAGGCATGAAGCCCGCCGCCGTCAGCGCCAGCCAGCACGCAGCCCCGGCCACCGTGGTGCCGGCCGCCCAGGAGTCGGCAACCAGTTCGGCGTCGGTCCCTCTGCACATCTACGGCGATACCGAGCCGCTGGTCGACGTCTCCGTCGGTGGTGGACCGGCCAAGCCGGTATTGGTCGACACCGGCTCGGAGGGACTCGTGGTCGGGCTCGGGAATATAGGCCTACTCCACCTGTTCAGCATGGGCTTGCCCACTGGGCTCGGTGTCAGCGCCTACAGCGGTGGGTTGACCTATCTCTACGCGACCTTCAAAACGACGGTGAATTTCGGAAACGGCATCGTGACCAAGCCGACGAGCGTCGATGTCGCCCTTCTGTCCTACCCAGGATCGTTCGAGAGCTTCGCCGCCGGCAACGGTGCCACCGGCATCTTGGGAATCGGACCGAACGCGACTGGGCCTGGGCCTAGCAGTGTCATCTCAGCGTTACCAGGCGATCTCAGCGATGGCGTGCTCATCGACGAACCGGACGGCGTGTTGGTGTTCGGCCCCAACCCCAAGACCGCTCGCGTGTCAGTCAGCGGGGCACCGAACACGCAGCTTCAGGTAAAGGTCGGCAGTGGATCGCTTCAACCAGTTTCCGCGATCATCGATTCCGGTGGTGTCTACGGCACCGTGCCGTCGTCGATAGCACCCAATGTCCCTGTTGGAACGGTCATTTGGGTGTATAGCGCCGATGGCCAGACACTGCTATACACCTACACAACCGACGCGACCAACACTCCAACGGTCACGTCCGACGATCTGTTGAACACCGGATACGAGGCCTTTGTGCAACAACCGGTCTACATCAGCTACAGTCCCACCGCGGTCGGCACGACGATCTTCGACTACCGATGAGCCAGAAGCGGAGCGTCAATCCACCCCGGACTGGATCAGCGTCTCGGCCATGAACCCCTGCTAATCAAGGCAATTGGCCCTTCGCTCATTCCGTACGGTGGTTCGGGCGCACGGGCCGGGCAGCATCGCGCGGTAGTCGTAGTCCATCGATGCCGACGATTATGGTGGAGCCCTCATGGCTGGCTACTCCGAGCGGCAGCGGCAAAGACGTGCAGGCGGTCCTTTGGGCGAGACCACCTACGTTCGCGTTCTCAGCGGCTGAATTGTGCCGGCCGAATCGGGATCACCGGGGATCTGCGCTGTTTGGCGGAGCCGAAAGCACCTATCGTGTCGAGGAATTGCTTGAGATGTCCGAGATCGGTCAGATCGCGCTGGTTGACTGTCAGCGGTCACGTAATTCCCCAGGTCTGAGGGGTTGTCCGTCACGTAATTCCTCACCCTCGGTCACGTAATTCCCCACCCCGTGGGGCGTGTCCGGTGGGGGTTGGGGCGCTGTTCAGGTTCGCTCCGTTCAGGTGCCCCGCCAGGGGTCCTGGAAGGGGCCTTGAGTGGCGAGGAGATCGTGGGACGTGACTGATTTCGTGGAGATGTTCCGGCACTGGAATGCCGGCCGATCCCAGGTGCAGATCAATGAGGCGCTGGGCATCGACCGCAAGACCATCCGCAAGTATCTGGCCCCGGCGCTGGCCGAGGGTCTGGCACCGTGCCCGGAGGAGTTTGACGAGCAGCTATGGCGGGCACGCATCGGGCGTTGGTTTCCCGAGCTCATCGATCCGGTGGCGCGGGCACTGACATGGCCCCAGATCGCCGTGCATCACCAGTGGATCGCCGAGCAGCTGAAGGTTCCGGTGACAGTGGCGACCATCGCGCAGCGCCTCCGCGACGACCATCATGTGGATGTGTCCGAATCGACGGTACGTCGTTACGTGGCAACCGCTTTCGCCGAGGAGCGACTCGAAGGCAAAGTCACGGTACCCCGCGGTGCGGTCGAACCCGGCAGTGAAGCGCAGATCGACTACGGCAAGCTCGGGATGTGGTGGGACCCGCAATCGGGGCGCCGCGTCGCGGTGTGGGTATTCGCGATGATCCTGTCGTGTTCACGGGCGTTGTTCGTCCAACCGGTGTTGCGGATGGATCAAACATCCTGGAATGCCTCGCATGTCGCGGCGTTCGAGTTCTTCGGCGGCGTGCCGGCGCGGCTGGTGTGCGACAACCTCAAGACCGGAGTCGAGCGACCCGACCTCTACGATCCGCTGATCAATCCGGCCTACGGCGAGCTCGCCGCGCACTACGGCACCCTGATCGATCCGGCGCGAGCCCGCAAGCCGAAGGACAAACCTCGCATCGAGCGGCCGATGCCCTACATTCGGGACTCGTTCTTCGCCGCCGCGAGTTCACCTCGCTGGCCCAGATGCAGGCCGAGGCGATCAGGTGGTCCACGCAGGTATACGGGTCCACAAGCACCGCGGTCTGGATGGGCAGACCCCGGCGTCGGTGTTCGCAGCGATCGAACGCGATGCGCTGATGGCGTTGCCGCCCAGAGTGTTTGAGTCGGTTATCTACTCGATCGGGCGGGTCGCCGCGGATTGCCACGTCAAGTCCGGCAAGGCGCTGTACTCGGTGCCGTGGCGGCTGATCGGCCAGCAGGTCACCGCCCGCACCGCCGGTGACGTCGTGCAGATCTTCCACAGCGGGACCGTGGTCGCGACTCACGTGCTGCATCTGGCGGGCCGCTCGACCAATGTCGAGCACTACCCGCCCCACAAGATCGCCCACACCCTGCGCACCGTGACGTGGTGCCGCACCCAGGCCGAGCAGATCGGGCCCGGCGCCGTCGCGGTCGTCGCCGAATTGTCCACGGTCAACGCCATCCACCGGCTCCGCGCCATCCAGGGGATCATCCGCCTGCGCGAGAAGTACGGCGATCGCCGACTGGACGCGGCCTGCACTCGAGCACTGCAGGTCGGGGACCCCGGCTATCGCACCGTCAAAGGCATCCTGGTCGCCGGCACCGAAGCAGACCATGCCTCGCCCGCCGTCGTCCCGCCACCACCGGCGATGCTGCGAGGACCTGACGCGTTCGACACCGACCTCACTGCCTGAGCGCACGAAAACACCTCCACTGCAACCACTTCAACTCCAAGGACATAGTCATGACCATTCACGATCCCAGCCTGCGGGCCGCACTGAAGACCCTCAAACTGACCGGCATGCTCGACACCCTCGATGCCCGCCTGGCTCAAACCCGCGACGGGAAACTCGGACACCTGGAATTCCTCCAAGTACTCTGCGAAGACGAAATCGCCCGCCGGGAGACCGCCGCCCTGGCCCGACGGGTCCGCCGCGCCCGCTTCGAACAGCCCAACACCTTCGAGGACTTCGACTTCACCGTCAGCCCGAAACTGCCCGCTGCGATGCTGCGCGACCTGGCCGCGTTGCGCTGGCTCGAGGCCGGTGAATCAGTGATTCTCTACGGACCCGTCGGAGTCGGGAAAACCCATGTGGCACAGGCACTCGGGCATCAAGTCGCACTCCGCGGCGGCGACATCCGCTTCGTCAAATGCTCCCGCATGCTCGCCGACCTCGCCGGCGGCCACGCCGACCGCACCATCGGACAACGCATGCTCGAATACACCCGCCCCCTGGTCCTGATCGTCGATGACTTCGCGATGCGTGAGCACACCCCCACCCAAAGCGACGACCTCTACGACCTTGTCTCCGACCGCGCCATCGCCGCCAAGCCCCTGATCCTGACCAGCAACCGGGCCCCGAAGGACTGGTACCCGCTGTTTCCGAACCCGGTCGTGGCCGAATCGCTGCTCGACCGACTCATCAACACCAGCCACCAAGTCCTCATGGACGGCCCGTCCTACCGACCCCGGAAACGACCCGGCACCAAGACCACCTGACACCCACTTAGCGGTTCGCTACGCTCACCGCAGCAGCACCTGAACCTGGGGAATTACGTGACGGCAACCCCTGGGGAAATACGTGACCGTGGACAGTTGACCGCGGCATACCAGCCACCGTGCCGTCGTCTCAGCAGCAGCTCCGGAATGGGTTGACGAAAAACGAGCGACACCGCCGACGCGGCGGGCATATCACGTTGACCGAGGATCGCGACTTGCAGAGACCTGCCGTCAGTCCTCTCCACGGTGGCCGCTCCCCGTCGCTTCAAGACGAGCAATGTACCCCGCTGCGGTGTATCGCGGGCCCCGATCTGGATGATGTCGTCACACATTGGAACACTCAGAGTGACAGTGCCACAACATATTTGATCGAATGACTCCGATAATATCGGGATGGTCGGATCACCCCACGACGCCGACACGGCCATGGCTCAATTTGTTGTGACGGCGCGCCTGCTCGCCGGCAGAGCAAAGCACAGCCGCTCGGGTAAGCGGTCGCTTTCCCAGCGGCCTCGCGCCACCCATGAACAGGCGGCGTGAAGATCGTCGAGGTTGTCGATCGGCCCGATCCATCGGGCCGGGCCGAGGGCAACACGGCTGGTCGAGCAGGGCTGAAACATCAGGATCGCACCACCGCCGTCATCGCGGGCCAGGCAGGTGTACTCGCCAAGCGGGCAGCCCGCCGTGACCAGCATCCCGTGTCGCGCTCGCCGAACCGTGGCCCGTAACTGGTCAAGCAGTACCGGACCCAACGATGAGTCGCACGCGGCACAGAGCACCAACGTGAAGGGGCGGGTGGTGAGCCGGGGCGAGCCCGTCATCGACGCTCCTGACCCGGGTACGGCAGCAGCGCCATTTCGCGGGAGTTCTTGATCGCCTGCGTGACGTTGCGTTGCCGCTGAACCGACAGACCGGTCACCCGACGGGAACGAATCTTGCCGCGCTCGGAGATGAACAGTCGCAGCGTCGAGGTGTCCTTGTAGTCCACGGCCTGCAATCCGAGTGACTTCAGCAGATTCTTCTTGGCCGATGCCGGCTTATCGGGCGCACTGCCTTGGCGGCGCCGGTTGGTCTTGCTCGGCATAGTCACCAGCTCGCCTTCCGAATCCCGGGCAGATGGCCGTCGTGAGCCATCTGGCGCACGCGCACACGCGAAAGCCCGAACTTGCGTAAGTGGCCCCGTGGACGCCCGTCAACCACGTCGCGATTCCGCAGCCGCACCGGGCTGGCATCCCGCGGCTGTCTCGCGAGGGCCTGCTGGGCGGCGATGCGCTTTTCAGCGGTACTCGCGGGCGATCTGATGATCTCCTTGAGTTCCGCGCGACGCTGCGCGAAGCGGGCCACGGTTGCCGCACGCTGTTGGTTCTTCACGATCTTGGATTTCTTTGCCACAGTTAGCGTTCCTCACGGAATTCGACGTGCCGCCGCACGATTGGGTCGTACTTGCGCAAGACCAGACGGTCCGGGTCGTTGCGGCGGTTCTTACGGGTGGTGTAGGTGTAGCCGGTACCTGCGGTCGAGCGCAGTTTCACAATCGGCCGGACGTCGGTAGCGCGTGCCATCAGATCTTCTGTCCTTCACGGCGCAGCCGGGTCACGACCGCCTCGATGCCGTCGCGGTCGATGACCTTCATGCCCTTGGTGGACACTCGCAACCGGATGCGTCGCCCCTCCGAAGCCAGGTAATAGGTCCTGCGCTGGATGTTGGGCGTCCACCTGCGGCGGGTGCGCCGGTGCGAGTGCGACACAGAGTTACCGAATCCTGGTGCACGGCCGGTGATTTGGCAGTGAGCAGACATGGAAACCTCTCCTTGAACCGTAGCAAGCTTATTGATAATCGTTTTCGACAAGTCCCGCTTGGCACTGTACCGTCAAGACCGCACTAATGAAAATTGTTATCGATAAGGAGAGCGATGCGCACTGCGGTGATCCTGGTGACGGGACAGGAGGGCACAGCCGCGGTCTCACACGAACTGCTCCAGCGCCCTGGAACGGTGGTGATCGAGCACCATGTCGATGGCAACGTGGTGCTCCGTCGGGTGGTGACGGTGCAGCACGGTGTTGTGACAACAGCACAGGACGCGCTCGAACTGCAGCATGGCTGCCTGTCATGCACCGTTCGCAACGACCTACTGGTGCTACTGCGCCGGATGAGTCGCCGCCGCGACGTCGAGCGTGTCGTGGTCCGCCTGGCGCCGTGGTTGGAGCCCGAACCCATCTGCTGGGCGATCCACCACGTGCGCGTGGCAGCGGCGGGCTTCGAGCCGGGCCCTGCAGCACGGGATGTGGAGATCACGGCAGTGATCACCACCGTCGACGAGATGGTGTGGCTGGCCGAGGCGCTCGGCGACGAGGAACTGCCCGACGGGCGGACCGTGGCTCAGGCGGTGGTCGCCCAAGCGGAATTCGCAGACGTGCTCGTCTGTGGGCAGCCGCCAGCGCAGCTGACCGAGGTGATCGCCCGGCTGAATCCGCGGGCGCGCGTCATCGCGAACGCCGACGCCGTCGAGGACGCATTACGAAGACTGCCCGCAGGCTCCCGACGCGGGCGCAGCGACGACCCGCATGATTCGCTGTTGACGGGACTGCCACCCCTGCATGCAGCTGAGGCAGTGCAGTTGTTCGAGTTTCACGCCCAGCGCCCATTTCATCCCGAGCGGCTCCACGACGTACTGGATACGTTGTTGGACGGTGTGATTCGCTCTCGCGGGCGGCTGTGGCTGGCCAGCAACAGCCGCGACGTCATGTGGCTGGAGTCGGCCGGTGGGGGTTTGAGGGTCAGCTCAGCGGGCCCATGGCTGGCCGCGATGAGCACCTCGGAACTGGCCTACGCCGACGCCGAGCGACGCGCAATGTCCGGTGCGTTCTGGGATGACCGCCACGGCGATCGGCATACCGCACTAGTGGTGCTGGTATGTGGTGCCGACCCGGACGCGATTCGCCAGGCGCTGCGGGGTGCCGTCCTCACCGAGGACGAGATGTCCGATCCGAGTAGGTGGTCGGCGCTGCACGATCCGTTCGGTGATTGGCACCACGATCCCTGCACCGAACCGGTTTCCGCGCAGATCCTCAGCGGCGAGTCGAACGAGAACTAAGGAGAACTCCGATGAAACCTGGCATCCACCCCGACTACCACCCCGTCGTCTTCCAGGACGCGAACACCGGTACTATGTTTCTCACCCGCTCGACTGCCACCAGCAACCGGACCATCGAATGGGACACCCCCAGCGGACCACGCACGTATCCACTGATCGTCGTCGAAGTCAGTTCGGCGTCCCACCCCATGTGGACCGGCCAGCGCCGCATCGTCGACAGTGCTGGACAGGTGGAAAAGTTCAACCGTCGATATGGACGACGCACTCGGGATGCACCGGGATCATCCGGCGGCGATGTCCAGCCGTCATGAGGGCGCCCGTTGGTCACGATCGGGAATGGCACTTGCAGGCGCGCTGCCGTGGGCTGCCTTCGGCGGTCTTCTTCACCGACGACCATCACCGGGGCCGCCGACGGCTTGATCACGAGAACAACGCTAAACGCATCTGTTCCAGCTGCCCCGTGCTCTCCCGGTGTCGCGAGTATGCGCTCGATGCGCAAGAGCCATGTGGAATCTGGGGTGGAATGGCACCCCGGGAGCGGGCTGCCCTGATGCACATGAACCGCGGCGGGAGGTCGTCGGCCTGACCCCGGCAGTGCTCAGGTGCTCGACAGGTAGGCGGCGATGCCGCGGACGACGGCGGTGGCGTACGCGGCCTGCCCCTGCTGGCTGGCCAAGACCTCGGCATCGCCGGCATGCTTCATGTTGCCCATTTCGATCAGGATCGACGGGTAGTCCGCCATGTTGAGCCCGGTCAGATCGGCACGTCCATAGAGCCCGTCACTGCCCATGTAGGTGGACGGTTGCATGCCCGATGCGACGAGTTGATCGCGCATAGTGTGAGCAAAGACCACCGCCGGGCCGGCCTGGGCGGAATTCAACGCTGGGGCAGAGTAATTGACGTGAAAACCGTGACCACTGGCCGGACCGCCGTCGGCGTGGATGCTGACGACCGCGTCGGGGTGAAGCGCGTTGGCCATGGCGGCACGCTGATCGACACATGGCCCCAGGGCGTTGTCGTCACCGCGTGACAACGCGGTGCGCACTCCGAGTTGCGTGAGCTGCTCGCGAATGAGCAGCACGGTGTTCCAGTTGAAGGTGTGTTCGGGATAGCCACTGTCGGTGGCGGTTCCGGTGGTCTGGCAGTCCTTGGTACCCCCTCGACCGGTCGGCACCTGGCGGCTGATCGACGCGTCGTTGGCGCCGTTGTGCCCTGGGTCGAGGAACACGATCTTGCCCGCGATATTCGAGACGCTGTGTGCCCGTGGCGGATTCACCAGGGGCACCGAGAGCAGGCCGAGCATGACGGGGGTGCCGACCGCGTAGCGCAGCACCTCACGCCGAGTGGTGCTGCGCGGCGCGCACGGTTTGTCTTGCACGGCGCGACCGTAACGAATGAAACTGGGAGCAGGCTCACAGACTCGACAAGTGACCAGATCGACGCAAAGGTGTTGCCGTCGCGCAACTGTGTGTTCGCTGTGTCGGTCCCCGCCTGCTCGGACGTGCTCCCCGCGCTATGGCATCGTGACGGGATGCTATCCGAGGAGCCCGCTGGTAGTGCTGCGCCTCGCAGTCGCCGGCGGGCCCTGTTCGACCTGGCCTTGGTGACGACAATGATCGGCTCGCAGATCCCCGTACCCGCAGCTGTGCGAGCAGTGAAAAATTTGCACGAAACCCACTCGTCGACCCCGACACCGATGCCGCTGGCCGATGGACGCACCCTGCACTTCCTGGGATTCGACAGTGCACCAACGACTGGACTGCTCACCCGGGTCGCCGCCGAGATCGACAGCGCCGTCGCGGCCGTGGTGTCGTTTTGGGGAGACGACTGGTCACGCGAGGTCGTGATTGCCGGTGCGGATTCGGCCGCACAGTTCACCGCCTGGACGCGTTGGCCCAGCGGACCGCAATGGGTCGATGTCGCCGCGGCCGCCGTCGCCGACACGGTGGACCCGGCCCGTCGGATCGCCACCGGGCAACGGATGGTCTTCGCCCCCGGGGCGGCCCGCATGAGCGATGCCGCGCTACGAATTGTCTTGCGCCACGAGCTACTCCACTACGCCACCCGGGCAGACACCGCACTGGACGCACCGCGCTGGCTTGCCGAAGGCGTCGCCGACTTCGTGGGACGTCCCGCGGCACCTAAGCCCGGGCCGGCCGCGGCGGACACGCTGGCCCAGCTACCCGCTGAGGCGGACTTCAACGGCGTCGGATCGGCCCAGTCGCTCGCCTACGACCGAGCCTGGTGGTTCGCACGGTTCATCGCAGACCGATACGGCACCGCTACGCTCAAACAGCTGTACATCCGTGCCGGAGGCGCTGCCCACCTGAACAGCGCCGCGGCTCTACGCGATGTGCTCGGCGTCGAAGAAGGACAGCTGTTCTCGGTGTGGCGACGGTGGCTGGCCCGCTGACTGGCATCGTCGCTCAGGCGGGGCGGTCAACGGTGCGCTGCCAATAGGCGATGGTGTCGGAATTGGCGGCGGCCGATGGCCATCCGATCTCGAGTCGCGAGCAATATTCGTCGGCACGCCTGCGGGGTTCCCCATATATGTCATGTGCCATTGCGTATTCGCATCAGGACGTGAAAGATCATCTACAGCAACCACATTCATGGGCACAGCCACCCGCGTCCTCGGCGATGTTGGGCGCGCAGCACCCTTGCCCCTTCCACGCGTTGACGCCCTCGCCCACAGCGATCACCGCGATCAGCAGCGCCGCCGACATTGTGGCGGCAAAGGATCCCGCAACGTTGGTGGATCCCAATTTCCGAACCCGGTGTCGCGGCGTTAAACGATAACGATTATCGTTTGCCTTATGACGCCCACTTCTTACCGCTTTCGCGGCGCAGCCGCGGCCCTCTTCATCGTCCCGCTCGGTCTCGCGGCCTGCAGTTCTCATCCCGCGAGCGCTCCGTCGGCAACCAGTTCGGCGACGTCCGCGTCGAGCTCCGCAACAGCGGCACCAGCCACCGGCGGCACCGCGGCGCCAGCGGCGTGCCCGACCACTCCGGTCAACGTCGTCGTCAGTGTCGATCAGTGGGGCGACATCGCCTCAGAGCTCGCCGGCAAATGCGGCAACGTCAAGACCATCCTGGCCAGCTCCTCGGTCGACCCGCACGACTACGAGCCCTCCCCCTCGGACGGCGCAGCGTTCACCGGCGCGCAACTGGTGGTCGTCAACGGTGCCGATTACGACCCCTGGGCCTCCAAGCTGGCCGCGACATCAGCCCCGAACGCACCGGTGGTCGACGCCGGTAAGGTCACCAACACCGCCGAGGGCGGCAACCCGCATCTGTGGTACAACCCGTCGGCGGTCACCGCGGTCGCCGACGCGGTCACCGCCGCGCTCACCAAACTCGAGCCCAAGGCCAGCGATTACTTCACCACCCAGCGGGCTAGCTTCACCACCGCGATGAAGCCGTACGACGACCTGATCGCCAAGATCAAGGCAGGCGCGTCCGGAAAGTCCTATGCGGCAACCGAAACCGTGTTCGACTACCAGGCTCAAGCGCTGGGATTGGTCAACAAGACCCCCGCCGGCTACATGACCGCCTCGGCCAACGAGACCGACCCCTCGCCTGCCGACATCGCGGCGTTCACCCAAGCGCTGTCCAATCGCCAGATCGACGTGTTGATCTACAACACCCAGACCGAGGGATCGATCCCGCAGCAGCTCCGCGACGCGGCCACGAAGGCCGGGGTGCCGGTCGTCGACGTCACCGAGACCGTTCCGCCCGGCAAGACATCATTCGAGGGATGGCAGGACGGCCAGCTGACCGCCCTGGCCAAGGCGCTCGGTGTCGCGGTCTGATTCTGTCGCCGTCGCGGCGCTGACGTTTCACGACGTCAGCGCCGTGCGCGGTGGCCGGGTGATCTGGTCACAGGGCACCTTCGAGGTTCCCGCCGGTGACATCGTCGCGGTGATCGGCGCCAACGGCGCAGGTAAGACCACGATGCTCCAGATGATCCTCGGACTGATCCCGGTCGGGCACGGCGAACTTCGGGTCTTCGGTCGCCGTCCCGGCACCGACCGCGACCGGATCGGCTACGTCCCACAGAATTACGCGGAAAGCGCTGGCGAAGCGATCCGCGCCCGCGATGCGGTTCTACTCGGACTCAACGGGGGCCGCTGGGCGTTCAGCCGGACCTCGGAGGCTGACCGTCGCCGCGTCGACGGAGCGCTGGCGGCGGTGGACGCCGGCTCCTTCGCCGATGACCGACTCGCGACGCTGTCGGGGGGTCAGCGGCAGCGGGTGGCGATCGCCGAAGCTCTTGTGTCCCAGCCTGATATGATCATCCTCGACGAGCCGTTGGCATCGTTGGATCTACGCAGTCAGCACGAGATCGTCACGTTACTCAAGGACCTGCACCGCGAGCTGTCGGTCACGGTCGTGGTGGTTGCCCACGACCTCAACCCGTTCCTTCCGATCCTCGACGGCGCGATCTATCTCCTCGACGGGCACCCACACTACGCCGGGGTGAACGACGTGATCGAAGACGAGTTGCTCACTCATCTGTACGGCACACCGATCCAAGTCGTCCGCACCCCACAGGGCGATCTCTTCGCCAGGAGCGTCTGACCGATGGCTCAGCACTTCGTAGCCCTTGGCTACCAAGAGAATTGGTGGTCGATTCTCACAGCACCGTTCATGCGCAACGCCGTGCTCGGCGGGACGATCGTTGCCTTGGCCGCCGGACTGATCGGGTACTTCATCGTGGTACGCCGCACGGCGTTCGCCGCACATGCGTTGGCACACATCGGGTTGCCCGGCGCGACAGGCGCTGTGTTGATCGGGCTACCGGTGACCTTTGGCCTCGGGGTGTTCTGCATCGGCGGCGCACTCGTGATTGGCTACCTTGGGAAACGGGCCGCCGAACGAGAAGTCATCACCGGAACCGTGTTGTCATTCGCGATGGGGTTGGGCCTGTTCTTCAATTCGCTGGCCACCAAAAGCTCGTCGACGATGACCAACGTGTTATTCGGCAACCTCCTAGCCATCTCCTACGACCAGCTGCTCACTTTCGGGGCCCTACTGGTCGTGTTGGCACTGTGCATCGGATTCGTTTTTCGGCCGCTACTTTTCAGCTCGGTGAACCCAGCCCTCGCGGAGGCAAAGGGTGTGCCGCTGCGCCCCTTATCGATCATCTTCATGGCGCTTCTAGGGGTAACGGTGATGATGGCGGTACAGGCCGTCGGCACACTGCTGTTGTTCGCTCTTGTCGTCACCCCGGCGGCGAGCGCGATCATGCTCTCTCCGCGCCCTGGGCGCGCGATGTCGATCTCGGGAGTCATCAGCGTTGTATCGGTCTGGGCGGGCTTGGTCGTATCGGCGATGTTCGACGTACCGCCCAGTTTCGTCATCGTGACGATCGCCTGCGCGGTCTGGCTGGTCGTGTGGCTGGGTGATCGCCGCCAGCGCACGATCGCACGCGTACTCGACGACGGTGCACCAGCCATGAGGGGCCCAGCGTTGTCAGATCCCGCGAAGGTGAGCACCTCGACGGCAACACCGTGAGTATGGAAAGCCTGGCAGTGGAATCACATTCGCATCCGCGGCGGCGGGCCACCGAGAACCAGCGAGCCGTACTGCACGTTCTCGGCGAAACCGACCGATTCCGTAGCGCCCAGCAACTGTATGTTCTTCTACACCAACAGTATTCACTACCTGTGGGGCTGACGAGCGTCTACCGGATCCTGCACACACTCGCCGAAGATGGAGTGGCCGAGACTCAGCGCGCGGAGACTGGCGAACATCTGTATCGCATCCGTAACGGGTCAGACCACCGGCACTACCTGTTGTGCCGGCACTGCGGTCGAGCGGTCGCATTCACTGTGCCCGCTCTGGAAGAAAACGCCCACCAGTTGGCCAAGCAGCACCACTACACAGACGTCACGCACTATGTGGATATCTACGGCATCTGCCCTGGTTGCCGCTCCAATTTCGGGGATCGACAGTGATCACTGAACCGAGCATTCAGCGCACACGCCGAAGATTTCGACGGTGTGGGTAGTGTCGGAAAACCCGTGTGTTCTGGCAACATTCGCCGCCCACGCCTCGACTCCTCGAGCTTCCACTTCCACCGTCGCACCGCATGACCGGCAGACAAGATGGTGGTGATGGCGCGGAGAGCAGCGCCGATACAGTGATTCGCCGGTATCGGTACGGACGCTATCCACTAGTCCGGCGACGACCATCGATTGCAATGCGCGATACACCGTCGCCAGACCGATCTCGTCGCCGCGCTGATGCAGTTCCACATGAAGCGCCTGCGCCGAGCGAAACTCTGGAGAATCGTCCAGCAGCGCAGCGATCGCCGCACGCTGACGGGTCGCGCGTACCCCGGGCACGCTCGACTGCCTACTGGGCATTCGAACCTCCAATGCGACCGCACACAGAATGCCCAACGGTACGGCATCACCTCGGACCAACACATTATGCGTAGTGCATACCAAGCTGTACTAACGGGTGAAGCGGGAAGACCCGAGGCTGGTCACGCCGGTTTGCCCGATCGGCAAACATGCTTGCTCATCACACGACGCTGCAGTGATTGTTGATTCATGAGCCAACCATCTGACGCCGCCGCCCTCGCTACTGAATGGGATACGCGTTACGCCAGTTTCGCCGACAGCATTCCCGATCTCGCCCCCAACAAAGTACTGATCGACGAGGTCGGCGCCATGCAGCCAGGACGGGCGCTCGACATCGGATGCCGAGTCGGTGCCGAAGCCATCTGGCTTGCCTCCCGAGGATGGACAGTGATTGCACTGGACGTCTCGGCAGTGGCACTCGAGCACGCGGCCCAGCGCGGCAGGCACGCCGGCGTCGAGGTGCAGTGGGTGCCGGCATCGCTTGAACACTTCGCGATCCCCGTCGGCGGGTTCGATTTGGTCACGACCTTCTACCCCGCACTACGTCACTCGGACACCCAAACCGCACAACGAGCGCTGCTCACCGCGGTCGGCGGGTCGGGGACCCTTCTGGCCGTGCACCATGCCGACGTCGGTGCCGAGAAAGCGAAATCGTACGGTTTCGACCCAGCCGACTATCTCAGCCATGATGACGTCGTCGAACTACTCGACGATAGCTGGGAGGTACGCATGCAGCGGCGACTCCCCCGCGCGATACCGGCCGGCCCGGAAGGTCAGCACACACACGACGATGTCGTGATAGCCCGCCGACGGTGAGGCCGTGGATTGAGACGCTCAATGAGCTTCTCGCACAATGGAATGCGCACACGGACCACCGTCATGGATCGGGCACAGGCCATCACGAGATGGCGATCGCGGGCATAGTCGACGATGCCTCCATCACTGGGCTGCTCGCCTGATCGTGCAACAGACCCGTTCACTTTTCGTGCTTTCGACTGAAGGCAGACCGCTCAGTCGTGCGCGTTCGAGATTCCCAAAGGCCGACATCGCCCCACGTGGCACGTTGGAACAACATGGCCCGAATGCGCGACTATTGAAGCGTGCACTTGGACTGTGACGTCGCCCGCGAGGCGCTGTCGGCTCGGATCGACGGAGAGCGTGAGCCCATTCCAACCCGCCGCGTGGACGAACACCTCGAGTTCTGCGCTGGCTGTAGCGGTTGGTATTCGCGAGTAGTCGAGGAGAGGCGGCAATTGCGCCTGCTCGCCCGCCGATCACAGGTGTCCTCAGTGCCAACGGCATCGGACCGATTGCTCGCGACGACGCGACATCGGCATTGGGCACCTGCGGCGTGGGCACGCTGCACGCTAGCGTTCGTCGGCGGGCTGCAACTTGCCTTGGCCGCCGCCCAAGGGCTCGCTGCTGACGTAGGTATGCCAGCTGGCCATGGCGCGATGATGAGCGGGCATCTGTTGAACGAGTCGACGGCGTGGTCGACCGCGCTGGGTGTGGTGATGGTCATCGCCGCGCTGCGGCCGGCCGCCGCAGTGGGCCTGTCTGGGGTGTTGGCAGTATTCACCGTCATCCTCACCGCCTACGTCATTCATGACGCCACGGCGGGTGCGGTAACACTGACACGCGTCCTGAGCCATTTGCCGGTGTTGATCGGCACCACATTGGCGTTCCTGGTCTGGCGCGGTACGCGGCCCACCGAACCCGATCCACGGTCGGATGACGCGGCAGCGACCGCAAACGTCACGCTGCCTGATAACGCAACCCGAGGACGCCGCCGCGGGCATCTCTATCCGACCGACGGCTCCGCGGCCTGAGCACCGAGGGCATCCGCCCGGATTTCGGATGCTCTACACGAGCCAATCGAGATAGCGAAGCTTGCCGCTGGCGCGACTTCGTTACGACCAACGGTCGTAGACTGGCCCGGCTGGGCATTCGCTGGAGTGCGGAAGACGACGACGAAAATGCGATCGCGCCAAGGCGCGCGGTTGGCGAGACGATGGGTGCTTCTCACCGGCTACCTGGCCATGGCGGCCGCGATCGCAGGCTACGCGATGATCTCAGGCGACCGGCGTTTCCGCGCGACCGGCGACGCGTTCCCGGGACTGCTGACCAGCATCGCAGAGGGGGTCGGCTATTTCACTGCCACGTTGTCCGGTGCGGTAGTTCTCGGCGTGCTGGTCTACATCGTGGCGATGGCGTGCCCTGATGAACTCGGTGTCCTCGACGCCCGCTCGTTCCGGCTGCATCTCCTGGCAGAGCGCGTGTCACAGGTCTGGTTGGCCTCGGCCGCAGCGATGGTGTTAGTCCAGGCGGCAGACGACTCGGGCTTGGCTGTCGCGAGGCTGGTCGCCTCCGGGGCGATCGGCGACGCCATCGGCGCCTCCGAAATGTCCCGGGGATGGATTGCCACAACCATCTTTTCCGCTGTCGTCGCGGTAGCGCTTCGGCTCACCGTGCGCTGGATATGGCACGTTGTACTGCTGATTCCATCGCTCATCGCTGTGGTCGCCGTGCCCGTCACCGGCAACGCCGGGCAGGGTCCACATCACGACTTCGCCACCAGTTCCATGATCGTCTTTATGCTCGCCCTCACCGTTCTCACGGGAGCGAAGGTGTGCGCGGTGCTCGCGCCCCCAAACGCGCAACTGCTGCGGCGAATCGTTGTGATCGAGGTGACGAGCGGTTCCGTGTCGCTGCTGTACGGCGCTCTTCTCCTGTGGCTGATGCTGTCGCCGACTGCGCTCACCGCCTCCGACTACGGGCGGCTCGGCATTGTCGCCTCGGCTGCGCTGATATCGGTTTGGCTGGTCGATTTGACGACCCTCCTCCGATCACGAAACCGCGCTATTCAGCGGGGCAAAAGAATCGCGATGGCAGGCGCGGTGGCGATGATCGCCGCAGTCGCAGCGATCTCCGCGATGGCGATCCAGACCGCACCCGGGCTTCTGGCACATCAGTTCACCGCCTGGGATGTCTTCCTGGGCTATGAGCTTCCCGGTCCGCCAACTGTGTTGCGGTTATTGACCTTCTGGCGGTTCGATACGTTTATCGGCGCGGGAGCATTGGTGCTGACCGCACTTTATGTTGCCGGCGTCATGCGGATGCGACGCCGCGGCGACCGCTGGCCGCCGGGCCGTACCTGCGCCTGGCTGGCCGGCTGTCTGACGCTGTTGTTCGTCACCGGTTCGGGTGTCAGAGCCTACGGTTCAGCGATGTTCAGTGTGCACATGGCCGAACACATGGCGCTGAACATGTTCATCCCGGTGTTCCTCGTCCTCGGCGCACCGCTGACGCTCGCACTGCGCGCGCTACCGGCGGCGGGCGCCGATCAGCCCCCCGGGCCGCGGGAATGGCTGCTGCAGCTAGTGCATTCGCCTGTGACGAGCTTCATCGCGAATCCGATGACCGCCTTCGTGCTGTTCGTCGGCTCTTTGTATGCCGTCTATTTCACCCCGCTGTTCGACACTCTGGTGCGGTATCACTGGGGCCACGAGCTCATGAGTATCCACTTCCTGATCACTGGATACCTGTTCTATTGGGGCATCATCGGCGTCGACCCCGGCCCGCGCCGGTTGCCCTTCGTGGGTCGTCTGGGCCTACTTTTTGCAGTGATGCCGTTCCACGCCTTCTTCGGCATCGCGACGATGACGATGGACACAGCCATCGGCGGCACCTTCTACCATAATGTCGACCTGCCATGGGTCTCTACCCTCACCGATGACCAACACTTGGGTGGTGCAATCGCCTGGGGGTCAAGCGAATTGCCCATCATCGTTGTTGTCGTCGCGTTGGTGGCGCAGTGGGCTCGGCAAGATCGCCGCGCCGCGACTCGCAGCGATCGCCACACGGATGCCGCCTACGGCGATGACGACCTCGACGCGTACAACGCGATGCTCAGAGAGATATCGCGGTCCCGCCGCTGATCGATCGCGAGTTCAGCATCGCATCACCATCCGCTCAGAAGTTGTTGCGGCGCAACGGGACCGCGTTCTCGACCCTGCCCGCGGCGGTGATCGCCGGCATGGCTCGATGGGTTATTGCCGGCCTCGGCGAGTGCGCGGCGCAGCGCATCTACCTCATCGACTCCGACCTGCCCGACGAAATGCATGAGCGCGGCTTGCCGGTCACCGCAGTCGGTGACCTGATCCAAGACGTCGACCATGAGACCGGCCACCAGTTCGTCACGGTTGTGGGTCGGAATGTACTGATACGCGCGATCCTCACGTATTTGGACGACCAGATCCTTATAGGAAAGCCTGTGGAGAACCGTCATCACGGTGGTGTAGGCCAGTTCGCGCTGGGTGCAGAGGGCATCGCGGACCTGGCGCACGGTCTGTGGCCCACCGACGTCCCACAGATGGTCCATCACGGCGCGTTCGAGGTCGCCGAGACGTTTCAATTTTGCCAAAGCCGATCGCCTCCATCACCTTCACACGCGCGCCTAGCTATTCAGTCGTGCGGCGGCACGCTCTGGTTCCCCAGCGCGGCGCTTGCGGTGGATCGCCCGACCCAGGAGCGACTGGATCTTTCGCCGGTGGAGAGTTTCTCCAGCCAATCCCCTAAGGTGGCTCTTCGTGAGCGCACGCGACGACGACCAGATAACCAGGCTGGCGCTCGCGGCCGGTCGGGGCGACGCTGCCGCACTCGAACAGTTCATCAAGGCAACCCAGCTGGACGTCTGGCGGACCGTCGCGTTCTTGGGTGACCCCGGTTCTGCGGACGATCTCACCCAGGAGACCTTCCTGCGCGCGCTCGGATCGCTGCCGCGGTTCACCGCCCGGTCCTCAGCGCGGACGTGGTTGCTGTCCATCGCTCGTCGCGTTGTCGTAGATCAGATCCGCCGTAACCAGAGCCGACCGCGCACCACCTCGACCGTGGATCTGGAGCCCGTGCTCGACACCCGACGCAGAGCAGCCAGTTTCGAAGACATCGTCGAGATCAAGATGCTGCTCGACGGCCTGGATCCCGATCGGCGTGATGCCCTGATGTTGACGCAGGTGCTCGGGCTGTCCTACACCGAGGCCGCCGCGGTCTGCGGTTGTCCGGTGGGCACCATCCGCTCCCGTGTCGCGCGGGGCCGCGAGGATCTACTCAAGGCCGCAATCCGCAACGATCGTGCGGGCTGAGCATTCAAGGACTCGGCGTCCATGACCAAGAACATCGGGATCGTGCTGTTTGACGGAGTCGAAGAACTGGACGCGATCGGCCCGTGGGAGGTCTTGTCGACCTGGACCCACCACTTTCCCGACGATGGATATGCCGTCTCTTGCGTGTCTCGATCGGGTGGTCCGGTGCTATGCGCCAAGGGCCTGGTCGTGCAGGCTCACCGCTCCTTTGATGACGCGCCGCCGCTCGACGTTCTTGTGCACCCCGGGGGCCATGGGGTGCGCCCCCTGGTGCAGGACGACGACTGGCTAAATTGGGTCCGGCGCCAACGCGATGTCGTGCCCCTGATGACCAGCGTGTGCACCGGTTCTCTGGTGTATGCCGCAGCCGGGCTGCTGTCACATCGACCGGCCACCACTCACTGGGCCTCGCTGGACTGGCTGACCACGCTCGATCCGACGATCGATGTCCGGCGTGAGGAACGGTTCGTCGACGACGGCGACATCATCACCGCGTCGGGAGTCTCGGCAGGAATCGACATGGCGCTGCATCTCATCAGCCGGCTTGCCGGCGTCGACCGCGCCCGTGAGATCCGCCGCTACATCCAATACGACCCTGCACCACCGGTTTAGGATTCGATCGTCGCCGGCAGACCGAAATCGTCGAGGGCGGCACGCACCACATCGGAGACTGCCGCTTTCGTATTGATCCTGCCGGACTCCCACGACGCAACGCTGAACCACACCTTGTCACGCAGCGATGCCGCCGACACCAGCAAGTGCCCGCCCAGACGCTCCAAAATCGGTGCCGTGACACCAGCTTCACCGCCACGGGTGCCGAAAAAGTCCGCATCAGTACCATCGGGCCGATTCACCTCGGGTGGCATCTCACCAATATTGGTGCAGCCCACGGGTTTACCCACCTTCAACACGAGGTTCTCCAAGCGGCGGACAGCCACCTTCGGAGTGAACGGAATCAATGCCAACGGTGCTAGCAGCGAATTCCCCGATTCCGCGAGCTCGACGAGCGCCTGTTTCAGGGCCGCCCGAAGCCCGGCGAGATCGTCTGTGACCTCATTCGGGTTAGCAAGCACCGTAATGGAATTGAGTGGATTCGCTCGTGTATCGCCCTCGGTACGCTCACTCACCGGGACCGATAACACGATGCGTCCTGCGCCGTCCGCGCGACCGAGGCGATAGCCGACGCGAGCGGAGAATCCGGCGAACAGCACATTGCGTGTCCCGCCGAGGGCTCTGGCCCGCTCGTCCCACTCCTTCGCCTCGACGTAGCCGTAGATCCTGGGTACCACCAGCCGCTCGGCGCCCGTAGACGCCGATGACGCGGGAGACGCCGACCTGGCCGAGGTCGACAGGTCATCCTGCTGTTCACGAGCGACCCGCATACCGCCGGTGATCGCGGCGGGGACCTGCAGCGCCGAGCGGGCGGTGACGACGATGTCCTGCCGAAGCGCTTGTCTACGGCTGCGCGCCCCTGGCGGCGGAAATCCGAAGTTCCGGCGGGTGCCGTTGACGGCGTCGGCGATGGCCAGCATCCCGGCCACCGCGTCGCCTGTGGTGTGCGAAATCGCCAGCGACACAGCGGCACCACCACCGATGAGCGGCTGCACCCCGAGATGCCAGGGCGGCCCGAATTCCGGATCGATCGCGACGAAGGACCTCTCATCGACCCAGTCCCAGACCTCGTCGCGGCTCCGCAACGAGACGGCGACATCGAGATCGGCGGGTCCGTCGTACGACACCCAACGATGCCTGCCGAACGGCAGTGGCGATCGTTCGATCAGACGCGCCACCAGCGTGTGCTTTAGGTTGCGCTGGAACCGTCGCAGACCGTCGAGATCGACGCCGTTCTCGTAGATCCAGATGTACTGGATGACCGGTCCTCGGCCAAGCGCGCGTAGGCCGAGAAACGAACCCTGATCCATATAGGCCAGAGTGTTGTCGATCGGGGTGTTCATGTGGGCCCTTCTTCCGAGCCGATCCAGCGCCACGAGAGGCTATCGGTATCCAGGGTGCGCGGCGCTCAATGTACATCCCGCCGTTCACGGTTCCTATGCGAAGAAGACATCGTCGATCGTCGGGAACTAAGCGTCAATATCTGCCGACAAATACCTCGACCGACCAACGAGAGGGTGGCAGGCGTCTACGCAGCCTTCGACGCCGCCGTCCTAATCCGTTGGCCCACTGGCAGAACGGACATGATCGCACCGGCCGACGCCCTCCGCGACAGGAAGACCCTTGATGCAACTGACGACCAGATCCGACGACCACGCCGGTATCGAGGTACACCACTTCGACCAGGCGGTGGCGACCAGCGATGACATCCAACTACTTCGGCACCACATTTATACGAACAAGGTCGTCATCCTCAAAGCTCAAGAGCTCAAGCCCGCCGCATTCGTGGAACTCGGACGCCACTTCGGGACGCCAGTGTCCTACTACGAGCCGATGTACCACCACCCGGAGAACGATCTGATCTTCGTCTCCTCGAACCTCACTCGCCCCGAGGGACAGATCGGTGTGCCGAAGACCGGCGGCTTCTGGCATGCCGACTACCAGTTCATGCCGGAACCGTTCGCGTTCACCCTCTTCTATCCGCAGAAGCTGCCCCACGGTACCCGCGGTACCCGGTTCATCAATATGGCCACCGCCTACGAGCGCCTGTCTCCGCGACTCAAGGAGGCCGTCGGCGGTACCGTCAGCAAGCACAGCGCCCGCCGCTATGTGAAGATCCGGCCGTCGGACGTCTATCGCCCGATCGGCGAGGTTCTGGCCGACATCGAACGGGTGACACCGCCGCAGACCTGGCCGACGGTGCTTGTCCATCCGGCGACCGGCGAGCGGATTCTCTACATCTCCGAGGCATTCACCTACGCCATCGAAGATGCGCACGGCAACGCGTTGCCGACATCCCTGCTCGACGATCTGCTCGACGCTTCAGGACAATTGGACGACTCATACGAGCACCCGAACATCTTCGTGCAGACCTATGAACCCGGCGATCTGGTGCTGTGGGACAACCGGACCTTGATCCACCGAGCCCTGCACAATCCGACCAACGAACCCACGGAGTCCTTCCGCGTGACTGTCACCGACGAACACCCCCTGAGCGCCGAGGTCGCCGCATGACGCAGACATCGCAACCGGGCCTGGCCGAATATTTGCACGACGACGCGGTTCTGCTGAATCGCACGATGACGCCGTATGTCGGCAAGGACACCATCTACCTCAAGAGCGCGATAGTCGCGCGGCGCGGCGCGGCGATCGTCGGCGACGGGGAACTGGGGTTCGAGCAATCGTGCTATATCGAAGAAACCGGCCATTTCAACGCGGTCGAGTTCATCATCTCCTACAACCAGCTCTTCTATTACACGCTCGCGGCATCGGTTCGTGACCAATTGATCCCCGAGCTGACCGGCTGGACGATGGACGACTATTGGCAGCGCCAACTGCCCTCGGTGCTGATCAGCAAGATGGCGACCCGGTTCCGGCAGCCGATCAATGCGCGGGCGTATCACGGAAGACTGTCGATCACCGACATCGAGTTCCGCAGGCGGACCCGACCGTTGTTGGCTCTGCAGACCACCATCGAGTTCACCGACGACGGTATCGGCAGCGCGCTGGGAGAGTTCGAAATCGTGTTGGTGGATCTGCCTACGAATTCATAATGGGTGGTAGTCATTTCGACCTTGTCTCGACCCTCGAGCGCAACGTCCGTCTCAGCGGGGACCGCACAGCCCTGATCTTCGGTGCGATGCGGGTGTCGTTCACCGAGCTTGCTGCGCGGTCGGTTTCGGTGTCCCGGGCGCTTGCCGGGGCCGGCATCACGGCCGGAGACCGAGTGGTCTACGTCGCCACCGATTCACCGGTCCTGTACGAGTTGCTGTACGGCTGTGCACGTCTCGGCGCAGTCCTGGTTCCGGTGAACTGGCGCCTGGCTACCGACGAAGTCGACTACATCATCGATCACGCCGGCGCCCGGATACTCGTCACCGACCGAACCGATCTGACGGCCGACGTTGTGATAGCCGCCGAGGATTTCACCGCCTGGCGCGACGGGGCATTCGCACTCGACATCCCAGAATTCGCCGCCGACCGCGACACGCCTGTCGTGCAGATGTACACCAGCGGTACCACCGGCCGCCCCAAAGGGGTTGTGCTGGCACACCGTACCTTCACCGCGATACGGGAACTCCTGGACGATGCCGGCCTGGATTGGGTCGATTGGCGCGACGACGACGTCAGCCTGATCGCGCTTCCAGGGTTTCACATCGGTGGTATGTGGTGGGCGACGCAGGCCCTGAACCGCGGGATACCGAGCGTGGTGATCCCGCGATTCGGTGCATCGGATGCGGTGACGACGATCCGTGAGAATGGTGTCACCGTCAGCTGTTTCGTTCCCGCGATGCTGTTGATGATGGTGTCCGAGCCCGGCGTGGCCGCGTCGAACTTCGTCACCATCCGCAAGATCGTCTACGGTGGCTCTCCTATCGGCCCAGAGCTGCTTGCCCAGGCGATCGATGTGTTCGCGTGTGACTTCGCGCAGATCTACGGTCTGACCGAGACGGGAAATACCGCGGTATGTCTGCCGCCGAGCGAGCACCTGCCGGGACGGGAGCGCCTATACGCCGCGGGTCGCCCGTACCCGGGAGTTGCTGTCGCCATCCGCGATCCCGCCGGGACCGATCTTCCGCCCGGATGCTGCGGCGAGGTCTACCTGCGGAGCCCGGCGCAAATGCTCGAGTACTTCGGCAACCCGGCGGCGACCGCGGAGACCATTGTCGACGGCTGGATCCGCACGGGTGACGCGGGATATCTGGACGACGACGGGTTTGTGGTGATCCGCGACCGCGTCAAGGATCTCATCATCGTGTCCGGTGAGAACGTCTATCCCGCCGAGGTCGAGAAAGCGATCAACGCTCACCCGTCAGTGCACGACAGCGCGGTGGTCGGCGCCCCTGATGTCCGCAGGGGTGAATGCATTCACGCGTTCATCGTCGCCAAACCCGGTGCGGATCTTCGAATCGACGACCTCGAGCAGTTCCTGATGCGGCGCGTCGCCCGATTCAAGCTACCGGGAACGTTCCACATCGTCGACACGATCCCGAGGAACCCGAGCGGAAAGATCCTGCGCCGAACCCTCCGTGAACAGTTTTGGGCCGGCCGCGAACGGCAGATCAACTGATCGTCCACGAGAAGCTTCTGCGGTATTGGTCGGGCGGGATACCGATCCGGCGAATGAAGGTCCGCCGCATGGTCTCTGATGTACCAAATCCACACCGCTCGGCAATGGTGACGACGGTATCGTCGGTCTCCTCGAGCTGACAGCGGGCGGCTTCGGTGCGGACACGTTCGACGTAGGCACCCGGCGATTCGCCGATCTGCTCGGTGAACACCCGGGTAAAGTGACGCGGACTCATCGCGGCCTGCTGTGCCAGCCCGGAGATGCTGTGGGCGGCACCGGGTTCGGCTTCGATCGCTTCCTGCACATCCCGGATGGACTGGCGGCCCGCGCGCGGTATCCACAGGGGCGCGGCAAATTGCAGCTGGCCACCGGGCCGACGCAGATACACCACCAACCAGCGCGCAACAGCCTGGGCCACTTCGCCGCCGTAGTCCTCCTCGACGAGCGCAAGCGAGAGATCGATGCCTGCGCTCACACCTGCCGCCGTCCACACACACGCCGAGCTGCGCACGAATATCGGCTCGGGATCGACAGTGATGCCCGGAAATTCGCGGGCCAGCTGATCAGCGAACGCCCAGTGGGTTGTCACCCGGCAGCCATCGAGCAGTCCTGCCGTGGCGGCCAGAAACGCGCCGGTACACACGCTGACCACCCGGCGGGAGTTGCTGGCCGCCGTTTTGATCCAGGCCACCAGGTCCCGATCTTGCCTGGCCGCATCGATCCCGGGGCCGCCTGGTAACACCAGGGTGTCGATATCGCCTGGATCAGGCATCGCGTGCGCGACGACGGCCAGGCTGGTGGACGTCGAAATCGGCTGGCCGTCCTGCGATACCACGCTGACCCGGTAACCACCCTCGGTCAGCAGCGCCGCGCCGGTGAACACATCATGCGGCCCGACGATGTCCAACCCCTGGACTCCGGGAAAGCCGACGATCACCACCGAGCGGGTCATATGCCCGGTTTCGGCCGTCGACCGCGAATGCCGAGCCACCCGAGGAATAGCAACGCGAATTCGATCAGGTGCCGCACGGGACTGCGTGTGGCGCTCTCAACCACGGAAACGTCGTCGAGGATGGTGATGGAACGTTCCGTCGCTCCATAGCCGGCCTTCTCGACGACGGCACAGAGATCGGCGACGTCGACGTCACCTCGGACATCCGCGGTCGCGATCTTGGTGGCGAGGTCGACGGACGCCCGGACTCCTTCGATCTTGTTGAGCTGCTTGGCAACGCGGGCCGAGCACATTCCGCACGTCATGCCGGTCACATCAAGCTGGATGCGTCGGTCCTGATATTCGGATACGTCTGTCATTGCCATTCCTCACTGGTCAGGGTGTGGGTCGCCATCCGATAGGCGAACTCGGCGGTCAATAGCTCGCGCAGCGGCTGGGGTGTCGTCTGGACTTCGGTGATCGATGTCAGATCGAGGCTGATAGTCGGGTAGTCGGCCAGAAATTCGGCGTAGGTGCGCTCGCCGATTCGCAAGCCCAGCGTGATCCACGCGTCGATGACCGACCACCGCTTCGGGTTGCGCTTCGCCCAATCACTTTGGTCCAGAAGCTCCTTCCAGGACCTCGCACTGAGTTCATCCCGGCCATAGTCGCTCAGGAACTCCGCATATGGCACGGCTTGCCCGCGCAGGACAGTGATCCCGCAGCCCAGCTCCGCTGGTCCCCCCGCTCCGGGCAACAGGCCAAGGATCGCGGCGCCGGCCGCATGCGCGGTGGTCACGTCCTCGGTCAGTGTGATTGCCGGATAGGCACATAACGCTCCGCACGCGTCGGCGACGGCAGTCAGGATGTCTGCTGAGCCGGCCAGCTGCTCGGGTTGGCCGAGCACCCTGGGCAGTCGGACGATAGTGAAATCCAGTTCAGCCGGTGACCGTGCCACGATCAGCTCGGCGACCGCCTTGGAAGCCGCATAGGGATACGGCGCTTCCCTGGGGTCGATGACGTGTGGCGCAGTGACGTCCCCGGTGACCACGAACGTCGACAGGTGTACGAATCTGCTGCCCCGCCGGGCACATGCCCGCACTGCCGCGGCGACCAGTTCCACGTTCGCGGTGCGAAGGTCGCGATACGGCACGAGGACGTTGGTATTGCCGATGCAGTTCAGCACCGATCCGGGATCCGTCTCGTCCAGTACGCGCTCAAGCTCGGCGCGGCCGAAACCTGTCGGGACGACCTCGATCCGGACCCCGGCCATGTTGCGTAAGGAGGACCACGGATCGCCTTCGGGCAGTGACGATCTCGTGACGATGACGACGTCCGCAGGTAATCGCCCGGCCTGCTTGGCCGACAGAATCGCCTCGGCGAAGCCGGTTCCGAGAATCCCGGATCCGCCGAGCACGACGATCGGCCGAGATCCGCGCTCGACCGGGTGCCGAGCATCGCGCGTCCGGCTCTGCGGCAGGTCCGCGAGGTCGTTCTCGATCGCAGCCGCGGTTGCGCTATCGAGCCAGCCGAACCCGGGGCCCGCATCGTCGACAAGGTTCTGCGCACTGTCAGTGCTGATCAGATCGAGGATCGACAGATGCCGAGCCAAATGCCGCCGGGTGTCTGGCAGGATCCTGATGAGATCCAGCGAGCCGATCCCTTCATCGAGAAGCGATGAGTCCGGTCGGATCGTCCTGCCCAACTGACGGCTCCACATCTGGGCCAGCGCAACCGCACGGGGGTCGGTGCTGTGATCACCGGGCGGGGCCTCAGTGACCTCCGTTGGCGCGGGAAGCTTCGCGCTGTCGACCTTGCCACCGGCCTTGCGTGGAATGATCGGCACGGCCATCACGACGAACGAAGGCACTCGCAAGGTGCTCAACATCGACCTGATCCGTGCCACTACCACGGCTTCGTCGTTGCCGGAGCGGGTTTGGAACCAGATCGCGAGACAGCCATCACACTGTTCGACAGCCACGTCGGTGACCCCGGATTCTGCACTGACCAGTTTGGCGATCTCGGCGGTATCCACTCGCCTGCCGCCGATCTTGACGATCGCGTCGCGGCGGCCGGCGAGAACCGGAAACCCCCCGGGGTCCGCGACAGTGCGATCAGCTGTGGCAAAGGCCCGGCGACGGGGGCCGCGGCCGTCGGCCACCCAGCCGAAGCTCGGGTTATCGGTCTCCAGGTAGCCGGATGCGACCAGGTCGCCGACGATGACGACTTCGCCGAAGGCGGTGAACACCGTGTCCGGGACCATCGGGCGCCCCAGGCGTGACCGCGTGTCCTCGCCGACGACCACCCCTGCTGAGACTATCGGCAGATAGGTTGCCACGACGGTGGTCTCCGTCGGCCCGTAGGTGGAGATGAGCGAGATCTGCTGTGAACCAATGGCATCGACCCATCTGTCGACTGCGGTCGACCGGATCGCTTCGCCCCCGACGATGACCTGGCGCAGCCGGGAGCCGCGCAGCGACGTCAGGGCTTCCGCGTCGTCGCACAGCAGGTGCCAGATCGCGGTGGGTAGGTCGACGACGGTCGCCTGCCGGGCCACAAGGTCGTCAGCGAGAGCCTGGAGATCACCGGCTTTCACCGCGGTGCTGCGGACCAGACGCACCCCGCAGTGGGCCGCGCCGAAAATCTCTTCGACACTGATGTCCGATGTCAGCGGGGCGCATTGGAGGATCGTGTCGTCTGCTCGCCAGCCATACGCAGTGCGCACCGCCGCACAGAACACCGCGAGCGAGCCGTGTGACACTTCGACGAGCTTCGGCTGCCCCGTCGAACCGGAGGTCGGCATGATGTAGGCCGGCATATCGGCCAAACCAGGGTCGGTAGCCACCTCCCGCACCCGTCGATCGACGAGTGAGGCAATGCCGGCGATCCAATCTGTGGGAAGATGCGCTGCGGCCACGTCGATCACGTGCACCGAGGCGCTATTGCCCTGCTGTGCAAGGGATTCCGCCCTCACGTGCAGCTCCTCGCCGGTATCGCACGCACTGTACGCGCACCCGGCCAGGTGACAGGCGATCATCAGGTCGACGGTCTTGTCCGTATCGTCATCGGTGAACACCGCGATGTCGCCTGCGGCGATGCCGTTCGTCACCAGCCAAGCCACCCACCGGTCGATGTGCTCGTGTCGCCGCACGCGCGGCGCGACCTCGCCGCCGGCGTCCAGAAACCAGGCCGGCGGTGCCGGTTGCGCTGGGCGGATCGTCGAATCGGCTTGGCGCAGTGCACCGTCGGGGCCGATTTCGAGCCAGTCGTCGACCGCCAGAGCCATGGGCTGATGCCACATGGCCGGTATCGCTTCGAGTGTCGAGGCAATCCGTGCCGCGACGCCGGCACCTTGCTCCGGCAGATCGGCCCGATTCCAGATGGCGATCTCGAGACAACCCCGCTCATCGTCGACAACGCAGGCCACCGCCATGCTCTCCACCGGGCCGATCGCCGTCGTCACCGGTGTGTCGGTCAGGTGGGGACGGAGCGCGGGCGCGCAGGATTCGGACAGGAAGTTGAGGGTCAACGCCTCGACGTGGGTCGTGCGGTTGGTCGCGATGTACAACCGGCGGTAGTGCTCTTCTCGAAGCCATTTGCGGCGTACCGCACGGACATAGCCGCGGTCCAAGGTGCGCACCACCTCCTCGACCGAGGCGAACGGGGCGAATCGCGACGGTTGGGCCACCGAGTTGACCAGACAGGTGGCGACGTCCAGGCCTGGCTCTCCGAACCGGTTGTCCGCGGCGTGGATCAACAGGCTGACGGTGCTCTGCCGGATACTCGCATCGACGGCGGCGGCCGCGGCGGTCACCAAGACATTCAGCGGAATATGCTCGGCCTCCCCCAACGCGACGAGCTCGTCATACGCACGCCCGGAGATCCGCACCGTTTCACCGCGAACGCCGCGGCTTGCAGTCCCCGGCATGTCGCTGGAATTCTGGCCGTATCCGCCGCTCCGCGCATCCTCGGCCAGCTCTCGTCGAACGGCCTCGGTGAGCCGTTCGTGAGCTTCGGCCACGTTGCTCGCCTCACGCTGGTGTGCTGCCGCAATTTTAGTGAGACCGTCTCTGATACAGGGGATTTCGGGAGGAAAGCGAGCTGAGAGGTAGTCCCCGAGGTCGGACTCGATGAGGCCCGTTGCGCCGCCGTCGAGCAGGATGTGATGGGTGAACGCGTCGAGACCGCAGACCTGCCCGCCCGAGTCGGTACGGACGATGTATCGAACCAGGGGCGTGTCCGCGATGCCGTACACCCATAGCCGTTGCAGATCGTTCGCGCCGCTGCCTGCGGCCGGGCTGCCGTTGCGGACTGTCACGATGTCGTCGACCGAAAGCCGTGGGACGAGAACCGGGTAGTCGCCCGCGATACCAGACGGGCTTAGAACGCAGAGTTGGATGGGGTGTTTCATGATCGTTGCGTGCAGCGCGGCCAGGAATTGCCGCGGCGCCAGCGGGTGAAACTGGTAACTACGGCCGACTAGATACAGCGCGGGATCGTCATCCTGCAGCACCCCGTTGTAGATGTTCCGTTGAGAACTGGTCAGGGGGATCGCGTCGACCGACGCCTCGTCAAGCGAGGTCATCGGGATTCCCCAGCACGCGGGCCCAGGCCGCGATCGTCAACTCGTTGGCCAACCGGGGTGGGACGTCTGATTCCCGTTCCACACCAAGCTGTTTCATGAGCAGGACGAATCGGACCGAGTCCAGACCGAGTTCCCTCAAGTCGGTGTCGTCGCCATCGGTGAAATCCGAGTCGTCGACGTACAGCACGTCTCGAACGGCGGCAACGATCCGGTCCCGCAAGGCCTCAGCCACGAACGACCGTTCCGGTCCTGTCCTCGCTTATCGATGTCGACAGCGACGAGCGCATCACCTTGCCGGACTGCGTTCGGGGAATATCGGTGACGATCACGATCGATGTGGGTCGCGCCATGGATTCGGCCTCGCGCCGAAAGGTCGCCGCGATCGTCTGCTTGAGGGCGCGGGTTCCGAGTTCGTCCAGCGTCGCCGCTGGCACCACGGCCAGGCCGACGAGCGACCCGAATTCGGGATCGGGAATTTCGTAGCAGGCGGCCTCACGAACACCGGGGACGTTCTCGGCGATGCGGTCGACATCGTCGGGTGCGACGTTCACCCCACCCGAGATGATCATCTCCGACGAACGGCCCCTGATGTAGAAGAAGCCGTCCTCTCGGCGCTCCAGGATGTCGCCGGTGTTGATCCAACCGTCCACTAGGGTCTCACTGGTGCGGTCGGGGTTGTTCCAATACCCGAGCATGTTCGCCCGAGACTTGATCCACAGCGTTCCCGAGGTCGCCGAGCCACCGGCACGAGGATCAGCCGGCGGGCCGGTACCCGCAGCATCAAGGTAGACCTCGACCCCCGGGTAGGGCCGCCCGACCGCACCGGCTTCGATCTTGGCGATCGACCCGTCGGCCGTCGGTAGACACAAGGCGGTGCAACCGGTTTCGCTGAGACCATAGACCTGCGCGGTCTTGACCCCCGTCGCTTCCAGCGAACGTACATCGGCGGCGATCGCACGCGAGCCGCCATATCCCAGAAGTCGCAGCGACGGAAGGGCCGCACCTGTGGTCTTCAGTTCGGCGACCAGTCGTGCCAGTAGCGTCGGCACGACGCAGGTCGTTGCGACATCGTTGTCGGCGAGGATCGTCAGCAGCGACGCCACGCCCTCGCCACCGGTGATGCACTGCCCGCCTCGCATCAAACACGTGATGATCCACCACAGTCCGCCGATATGGGTGGCGGGCAGGGGCGAGTAGGTCGTCTCTCCGTCGACCCAATCCACCCAGTCGAGTTTCTCCTCCCGCAGGATGTCCTGCACCGCATAGAACGTACGGTTCGCAAGCAGAACCGCCTTGGGCTCGCCGGTCGTGCCGCTGGTGAATATCATCGCCAGCGGGTCTTCGGCGCCCAGGGCAGGCAGCCCGGGCAGATCCTGCGACGGCGTTGACTGACCGGGCGTGCGGACCCGCACACCGATCGCCGGCAGTTCACCGAACCCACCCGCCAGCTCTTCGGCAGACAACGCGCTTCCCGGTGTCAGCAGAATCGCTGCAGGTTCGGTGATGTGCGCGAATCGCTCCATGGCGGCCACCGGGAGTCGAGCGTCCGCCATGACGGCGATCGCGCCGAGTCTCGCGCAGGCCAGTACCGACAGGTAGGTCTCCGGACCGCTGTCGGAGACGATCAGCACTCTCGATCCCGGGACCACCGACCTCGCGGACAACTCGGCGGCGAGGGTGTTCATCTGGCTGACGAGCTCACGGTAGGTCAACGCACTCATACCATCGCAGCGCCGAAGGGCGATGCCGTCAGGTCGTTGCCCGGCCTGTTGGAGTACCCGCTCCACGACGGTCGGCGATAAATCAGACATGGTGTAACTGCCTTCCCAACAACGAATTACGGGATGTTGAGAGCCGCCAGCTCGACATCACCAGAGGCAGCACCGCCGTCGGAATCCCAGAACTCTATGGTGCACGGGACCTTCAGGTAGCGCCAGCTTCGTTCGATGATTTCGAAGTCCTTGCACAGCAGTCGCGCGGAGAAGTTGTGCGCATTGATCGGCCTCCTGAATCGCGACGAGGTGGTCTTGATCAGCATGCTGGGCAGTTGGTAGTCGAAGTAGTCCTCGATCGACCAGCCCACCAGCACCGGGATTTCCTCCTTGAGGATCGCCGGTGCGAACGCGGTGTACGCGAGCTGGTTGAAGCACAGCAAGAGCTCCACCGCGTTGAAATGACCGGTGCTGCGGATGTATGCCGATTCCGGAATGCAGAAGTTCCCGAACGCCAGAACCGAATCCTCGGTGGCCTTGTACTCGGCGTCGAGGAGGTAGCGACACCCCTTGTAGGAGTAGGGCTCCAGAACCTTGACGACCAGGTCCTCCGGTATGGGTGTCGTCGTCGCGCGTTCCTCGACCAGCGTCAGATCTGCGGTGCTCATACGGCGTAGCCCGGTGTCTCGAGCCCGTCCAGCATGGTGAGTCGATAGCTGGTGAGCGTGCCCGAGGAGGTGCCGTGCTTCGCACGGTGCATCAGAACTCTGTTGTCCCACAACATGATATCCCCGACCTCGTAGTGCTGGGTGTAAATGAACGGCGAGACGAAGTCAGGATCCAACTGCCCGGTCGCGGTCATGAGTCCGTTCAGGATCGCCGGATCGAAAACGTTGCCGTCCTTGTCCTCGATCTTGGTGGTTCCGGAGGCACAGATGTAGAGGATCTCCTCTCCGGTCGCGGGATGGCGAATCACCGTTGGCCACTTGATCGGTGGCGTTGTCTTGCTGATCTCGTCCCACAGTTCCCCGATCGGCCGGTAGACATCCGTCGGCCGGATCTTGATGTGGCGGCGCGGGTCGTGCGTGCTGAACGTCCCGCGAGCAGGCGCCTGTATATCGGCGGGCAGTGATTCCCAGACCTTGTTCAAATCGATGAAGTAGGTGCCTCGGTCGGGCCCTGGAACCGTGAGCGGTAACACCATCGAGAAGGCGAAAGGTTCGGGCATGAACATGTAGTCGATGTGCCAGAACGCACCGGTTTTCGGCACTCCGCGACCTTGTTCGGTCGAGGACACGAAAATCTCCGGATACTCGGCGTGGTGATACATCGACTCGTAATAGGGAACGATGTCGCCGAGAATCTGCCCGAGGCGAATGAATGCCTCCGGAGACGGATGGACGTCTTTGAGGACAACGAGCTTGTTCCGGTACACCGCATCGCGGATCTCGTCGGTGGCGATGTCGTCCAGATTCTCGGGATCGATCCCAGTGATCTGCGCACCGAGACCCTCACCCTTCACATTGAGTGTCATCTTGCCTCTCGTCTCTATCCAATTCGCGCTCCTGAGTGCCGTTCTCGTCGGCCAGCCAACCGCTGGGAAGCATGGGCACCGTGGTGGTTTCACCGTCATCGGAGAGTTGCGCCAGTCCGGCCGCGGCGACGCCTGTCTTCGGCGCGGCGCCGGCGAAGCCGAGCGGCCCGGCCCCGTGGCTGCTGGCAGTGGAGGAGGGTGGCTCGACGCCGCCGGGGTCGGCGTTCATAGTGGCCGGCTGCTCGATGAATTCGTAGCGGTATCCGCGTGCCCCAGAACGGCTTCGGTTCGTCCTGCGTCCGCGGCTGCGAGCCGCCGCGGCGGCTCGCGCCGCCGCAATGGCCGCTGCCGCCTCGCTTATGGAGTCCGACGCCTTGGCACCGGATTTGGGTCCGGTCCCCACCGCTGGCGGGGGCAGTGGCGGAATGGCGTAGCTGAGCACGGATGACGGGACAGGGTTCACCGGCGCGGCCGGGGCCGATGTGTTCGGCGCGGGGTTGGCGGTCTGTGGGGCCGCACTGGGGGCCGCCGAGGGCGCCAGAGCTATCCCGGTGGTGACATTCGCCTCTGCCCGCGGACCGATATCACCAGCAACCGGAACAGGAAGCAGATCGGCCGATGGCTCCAGGTTGAACAATAGAGCCAGCGCGCTCAGGGCGCTCAGGGCACTCAAAGCGGGAAGGAAGAACGGCAGCAGCAGAAGGCCATACGAGGCGTAGTACGGGTACCAGAGAAAGTCGTAGAGCTGTAGTGCGATAACGGCGAGGATGACGGCAGCGATCGGGCTGAATCCGAGTCGCTGAAAGAAGTCGAGGAAGTATTGATACGGATCGGCGATGAAGTCGAGGATGTCCTTGATGAGCTGGCTGATCGAGCTCACCGAAGTCTGTTGCGCGCTGGCCGCTTCGCCGCCGGGCGCGAGGATGGTGGGTGCCGGAACAGCAGGCGGTATGGTCACCGTCGCGGCGTCCGCGACGGCTTGGTAGACCATCATCGTTTCCGCGGCCTGAATCCACATGCGCACGTAGTCGGCTTCGTTGACGGCAATCGGGATCGTGTTGATGCCGAAAAAATTCGTGCTGATCAGCACGCCATGGGTGATGTGGTTGACGGCCAGCTCGGCCAGCGTCGGCATGGTCGCGAGTGCGGTGCTGTAGGCCGCCGCAATCGTGCCGTGCGCGGCGGCGGTGGCGGCGCTGTCGGCCGACGCTCGCTCGAGCCAGGCGAGGTACGGCAGGTGTGCGGCCGCATATTGCGCTGCACTGGGCCCCTGCCAGCTGGTGGCCTGTACTTCGGCGAGGAGTCGTGCCAGTTCAGCCGCGGCGTCGCCGTAGGCAACGCTGAGCCCCTGCCATTGACCGGCGGCCGCGATCAGTGATCCTGGTCCAGGACCTCCGCTCAGCAGTGCCGACTGCACTTCGGGCGGAACTGCCATCCAGACCGGGGCTGTCATGCTTCACCTCCTTAGCGACCGTCGCGTCGATCCGTCAGGTAGTCGGCCAGACCCGCGGGATAGTTCCCACCGACCCGTCGGCACTGTCAATAAAAGACAAACCAGTACGGTGAGGCCATGCCAGCCATCGACGCCCGCCACCTCGACGGAGTCTCCGAGACAGCGTTACTCACGCTGTACCAGCGTTCAGCGGAGGCGGCCCGGTCTGACGGCATCATCGACGATCCAATGGCGATCGCGCTGCGCGACCGCCTCGACTACGACTACCACCATTTCGGCCGTACCCACCAAGCCACCGCACTGCGGGCCCTGGCGTTCGACGAGTGCACCCGCGCGTTTCTGGCCGTACACCCGCGCGCCACCGTGGTAGCCCTCGCCGAAGGACTGCAGACCAGCTTCTGGCGAGTCGACAACGGTCAGATGACCTGGCTTTCAGTCGACCTCGCGCCGATCGTCGAACTACGCGAGCAATTGCTACCGACGTCGAACCGGCTGCACTACCGCGCCCAGTCCGCTCTGGATTACTCCTGGATGGATCAGGTCGACGACACCGACGGAGTACTGATCACCGCCGAAGGCCTGTTCCAGTATCTGCAGCGAGAGCCAGTACTCGATCTGATCACCGCGTGCGCCAAGCGGTTTGCCGGAGGCCAGTTGGTTTTCGACAGTGTGCCACGGCTTTTGAGCGCCTACTCGAAACGACGTGGTATCAAGCTCAGCCCGAATTACACCGCACCGCCGATGCCGTTCTGGTTCACCGCCAAGGACTACGACGACCTTCGCAGGAGCCCCGATATCCGGGCAGTGCACGAGCTGCCGATGCCAACCGGACGCGGCACGGTGTTACGCTGGGCCGCCCACGTCGTTTACCGGCGTCCCATGTTCAGCAGGTTCCGCGCCCCGACGAACCTCGTCGAGTTCGCCTGACGGCCGGTCAACGGCGGCAACAGGTTTCGGCCACTGAGCCGGCACAGGTTTGGGTCGAACGATCTGTGGCCACCAGAACCACTTGCCTAGCAGGGTCGCCACAGCGGGCATCATGAATGCCCGGATGACCAGTGTGTCGAACAACAGGCCCAGGGCTATCGTGGTCCCGATCTGGGCGACCACCGTGAGTTCGCTCACTGCCATCGACATCATCGTGAACGCGAAGACGAGGCCCGCCGACGTCACCACCGATCCGGTTCCGCCCATGGCCCGGATGAGACCGGTCCTCAGCCCGGCATGAATCTCCTCCTTGAACCGGGCCACCAGCAGAAGGTTGTAGTCCGCGCCTACCGCCAGCAAGATGATCAGCGCCATCGCCATCACCATGAAGTGCAGTTCGAGGCCGATGATGTACTGCCACAACAACATCGACAGACCGAATGACGCCCCCAGCGAAATCACCACCGTTCCGACGATCACGATGGCCGCGACGGCGCTGCGAGTGATGATCAACATGATGACGAGGATCAGGCAGAGTGCCGCGATTCCCGCGATGAGCAGGTCGTAGTCATTGCCCTCCTGCATGTCCTTGAACACCGAAGCGGTGCCGCCGACGTACACCGCGGAACCTTCCAGCGGGGTGCGTTTCATCGCCTGCTTGGCCGCCTGCCTGATGCTGTCGATCCGTGCGAGACCCTCGGGAGTAAGGGGGTCGTCGTCAAGACTGATGATGAAGCGCACCGCGTGACCGTCCGGTGAGATGAAAAACTTCATACCCCGCTTGAGGTCGTCGTTGTCGAAAGCCTCGGGCGGGAGATAGAAGCTCTCATCGTTGCGCGATGCGTTGAACGCTTCACCCATCGCCGCCTGGTCGCTCTGCATCGCCGCCATCTGCTTCAACAGCCCGCTCTGCGTGGCGTACATCGTCAGCATCATCGTCTTCATCTGCGTCAGGGTCTCGATCTGGGCCGGCAGTTGCTGGACGAATTGCGGGAGTACATGGTCGATACGGTCGAGATTGGGCAGCAGACCATCGATGTCGCTGGTCAACTTGTCAGTGCTGTCGAGCGCGTCGAACACCGAACGCAACGACCAGCACATCGGAATGTCGAAACAATGCGGCTCCCAATACAGGTAGTTCCGGACGGGCCGGAAGGAGTCGTCGAAGTCGGCGATGTGGTCGCGTAATTGCTTGACGTCGGCTGACATTTGGTGGCTTCTCGCGGTGATGTCGTGGGTGTTGGCCGTCATCTCCGACATCAAGCCCTGCATCCGGGTCAGGGCGTCGATGGTGGCCTGCATGAGGTCGGCCTGCGCCAGCACATCCTTCATTCGATCCTGCAGGTAGCTCTGATTCAGGGTTTGAACAGAACCTGCCATGCTCAGCTGAGCCGGAATCGTGCTGAACTTCAACGGCATTCCGTCCGGCCGAGTGATCGTCTGCACGCGGCTGATCCCCGGCTGATCGCCGATGTCTTTGGCAATCTTGTCAATCACCATGAAGTCAGCGGGGTTGCGCAGGTCGGAGTCCGTCTCGATCAGCAACACTTCGGGATTGAGGCGAGCACTCGAGAAATGCCGTTCGGCTGCTGCATATCCGGCAGTCGACGGAAGATCCGGAGGCAGGTATCTGCGCTCGTTGTAGTTGGTGCGGTAGCCGAGTAGGGAAACCAGGCCGATCAATGCGATCACGCTGGTGGCGATGAGTACCGGCCCGGGCCATCGGGCGACCAGCGCGCCGACCTTGCGCCAACTCCGAATTCGCATGGCGCGCTTGGGTTCCAGACGCCCGAGCCGGCTGGCCACCGTGACCACCGCCGGTCCGAGTGTCAGCGCGGCCAGTACTGCCACCAGCATGCCGGCCGCCAGCGGCACCCCGAGGGTCTGGAAGTACGGCAACCGAGTGAAATGAAGACACAGCGTCGCGCCCGCGATCGTCGAACCGGATGCCAGGATCACATGGGCGGTGCCATGGTACATCGTGTGATACGCCGCTTCTGGGTCCTGACCGTTCGACCTCGCCTCCTGATAGCGGCCTACCAGGAAGATCGCGTAGTCAGTCGAGGCCGCGATAGCCAGTGTGACAAGAAGATTGGTGACGAATGTCGTCAATCCGATGACATGGAAGTAGGCGAAAGCGGCGACCACACCACGTGCCGCGGCCAATTCCACCAGCACCATCCCGAGCACGATCAGCACGGTGCCGAGAGCTCGGTAGACCAACAACAGCATGGTGGTGATGACGAGGAAGGTCAGGCCGACGATGACCGCCGCGCTGCGGTCGCCAGCCGCTTGCTCGTCGGCGGCCAGCGCGGCCGGGCCGGTCACGTATGTGGTCACCTCTGGCGGGGGTGGGACACTTTCGACGATCGTTCTGACCGCCTTGATCGATTCGTTGGCGGTCGCTTCACCCTGGTTTCCGACGAGGTACACCTGCACATAGGCGGCTTTGCCGTCGATACTCTGCGCCCCCGCCGCGGTCAGCGGGTCTCCCCAGAAATCCTGAACGTATTCGACGTGATTCCTGTCCGCCTCGAGACTGGCGATGACGGAATCGTAGTAGCGATGGGCGTCAGGGCCCAGTGACTCGCGACCTTCCAGGACGATCATCGCCGAACTGTCGGAACTGTATTCGCCGAACACCTGGCCGACGCGTTTCATTGCGACGACGGATGGAGCGAAGTCCGGGCTCATCTGCACCGAACGCATGGTGCCCACGATCTCGAGCTGCGGGATGGCAGCATTCAGGACGGCGACGGCAGCAATCCACCCGATGATGATCGGGACCGCGAGCCGCCGGATCCAGCTCGCGAGCGCCGAACGTCTGGGCTGCTCGATCACGTCGGAGTTCACGACCTCACCGCGGCACCGTTCACCATCCACCGCAAAACCGAATGCGAATCGACCTCCGACACCTCGGCGTCGAGTGCTTTCGTCGAGGTCGGGATCAGAGCGTGCAATGCGGCCCACTGTCCACCACGGCGCAGGACCAGCCCCTCCACCGGAGCGCCCGCGTCCGGCAAGTCCGGGGTGCGGATCGCACACGCCATCGCGATACCACCCCTGCTCACTTCGGCTGCAGTCCATAGCTCGTCGAATCCATGCGAACGCAACGCAGCAAGCGAATCCGGCGCCGAATCGCCGTCGACACCGTAGGCGGCCAGATGGCCGGATTGGCCGTCGGCCACTGCGCGCCAATGTTCGGTGACGTGTGGCCCGAGCATGTCAGGGATCTTCAGATCGGCGGACGTGACCGCCCACCCGTGTTCCCGAAGCTCGTCAGCGAAGCGCCGCGCGGTGAGATCAGCGGTCTCGCGCAGCGGAATTGTCGTCGAACGGGCTTGTAACGCTGTCAGATTCGCCCTCGCCGACATGGTCAGGCCGATCCACATGGTGCGTCCCGCCGGGGTGTCACGAGTGGTGAGCCGCACAGTCTCGCAGCGAACACCGTAACGATCCAGATAACCGGTGATCAGATCGACCGGAAGTTCCTCGGCGCCGGCAGCCATCACCCGTAGCACCATCGTGGTGCGCGCATCGGTGCCGCTGTGCTCCACCGGCTGAAGTGCCCCGTGCTCGCGGCGTCGAGTCCGAGTCGCTAGCACCAGGCGGCGCCACAGAATTGTGGTCAGGTGCAATCCGCGCCACCACCCGAAAAGTGCCAGCACCACGGCAGCCGCTACCCCGAGCGCCCATCGCTGGGTCTGCGTATGCCATGGGTAGGCCATCACTGCCGGGACGACAACCACAAGTGCCAACGCCACTCTGCCGCTACCGGGCCAGACGATCCTCACTCGTGCCGGTCCTCTCGTCGATGTGCCGCGTACGCCGCGCCGATCACCGCCAGTGCGAGTGCGGCAGTGCCGCCGAATGCGATCGTGCGAGCCGAATCATCCCGGGCCGCAGGCACGGTCGGCGCAGCGATCCGGGCAGGGGCGTCACTCGCCGGATCCGAGGCCGGCGGCGGCAGCTCCCACGTCAATGCCGCCACCGGATCGAGCGTGCCTGCACCCACCAGATTCGACGGAGTCCGGGCACCCTGGTGGGCGGTCGCTCGCAATCGGTGGACGACCTGCGTAGCGGGCATGGCGGGGAATCTGCTGCGAACCAATGCCGCGACACCGGAGACGTACGCCGCCGCGTAGCCGGTACCGCTGAGGCCGACCCATTGCCCGCGGGGACCGGGAATTCCATTGACCAGGCCTGCGGCGGGGCCGTTTCCGACCGATACGACGTCCTCGCCCGGCGCCGCGATACCCAACCATGGCCCGGGCATCGAGAAGGCGGAGGGCATGCCGGTGGTCGACAGAGATCCCACGGAGAGTACGTAGGGTTGCCACCATGACGGCACCGAGATGGACGTGGCCGCCTGCCAGTTCCGCGGGTCGTCACGGCCGCCAGGACCGCTGATCGGGTTGGCCTGGCAATCCTGGGCACCGTAAAGCGAAGGGAGACCGACGTCTCCAGCCGCGGCGACGATCACGGCGTCTTTGTCGACGGCTGCGTAGCGCAGCGCCGCGCCGAGTGCTTGTTGGTCCACGTCGGTGCCGGCACGCGGGCACACGGGCAGTGAGATGTTGATGACTCGCGCCCCCAGGTCGGCCGCGCGCACAACGGCGCGTGCCAGAGCCGAGATATCGGTTGTCACCTTGACGACCGCCGGGTCGTCGCCCGATTCGCGCGGAGCGTATGCGGCCGAGGACTGCCTGATCGATAGGAGCCGAGCCGCGGGCGCCACGCCCGAGAAAGCATCGGTGCCGGGTTGGCCACCGATGATCCCGGCGACCGCGGTGCCATGACCGTCACAGTCGGTCAATCCGTCAGTCGTCGAGACGAAGTCGCCGCCACCCTCGACATCAGGCAGTCGCGGCCCGGGGCTCACTCCGGTATCGATCACCGCGACGAGCTGGCCCTCTCCCCGCGAAAACATCCAAGCCCCAGCTAAATTCAACGTCTGCTGATTCGGCGAGAGAGCACCTGGGCCGGTGCCGGGAATTACACCGGTCGTCACACACTCGGTACGTTGGACCATCGGGACGACTGGTCCTGCGCTACCGGACGGGACCGCGGCGCCGGGTTCGACGGACGGGGGGGTAACCGCCCCCGCCGCGGGGCTCATGACGAGAAGGACTGCCGAGCCCGCGGCCACCACGCGCAGCCCGGGCCGGGTCATCGGTCGAGCACCCAAGCGAACAGTCCCACCAGGTAGGCCAAGACCGGAATCAAGGACGCATCGATCGCGGCGGCGAGAAACCCGACAAGCCGGCGGACGGGCAGTGAATACCTCTCTGGATCGACGAGACCCGGATTCGTCGAGGCCGCCACAAACGCCGCGGTCAGGACACCCAAGGCGATCAGAGCGCCCCCTGCCTGCAACGCGGTGCCCGTGATGAGGAACAGCACAAGCAAGCCGATCGACACGAGGAAGGGCTGGAGCAGCAGCCATGCCTTGCAGGCAGCGATGTCCCACACGCGGGCCCGCAGCACAGCGGCGGCCGATGTTGCGATCACCGCGTACCAGGCCAATGTGGCGACGGACTCCGGTCGTGCGAGCAGCGCCAGCGACCCTGCGACCGACAGCACCACCGAACTCGCGACGAACCCGGTCTGGTGCGCCTCGCTGAGCCGAACACGGCGAGGCAGGTCCTCGAGCACACGCATCGCCGGTGCCGACGGAGTCGGGTCACCCGGCGCCGGCAGGACCGGAAGCGGCAGATGCGCTGTCAATGCGGACAGTTGGGCGGCTTGAACCGCGAGCAGCAGTGCCGCCGCCAGCAGACCGCAGCCCAATGTCGGCAACGGCAGCGCCCAGGTCTGGGCGACTGCGGTCGTAACCAGAATGGCCACGCCGATGACACTGTTCGCGGCGAAGAACGCGATGTACCGGTCGGCGGTGATCAAGCAGATCAGCGACCAGGCGGCAACGCCGGCGGCCGCGAGCATGACCTGCGCCGGGCCGAAGCCGCCGCCGACAGCCGACGCGAGGCCCGCGCCGATCGGCACGAGAGCAGCCACCGACAACTCAGCGGCGCAACGGTTCTCGCGTGCGCGCGCCAGAAGTGTTGCAATGATCGCGGCGGCAGCTACGCCGCTCACCGCATACAACCCGGTGACACCGCCGGTGGTGATCCGGTGAACGGCCGCTACTGTTGTGGCGGCCAGGATGAGCGCGACGACAGCGACACGGGCGATCACCCGGATGTCAGCGATCCCCCACGGCCGCAGGCGCGAGGCGGAGAAGATCACGGCTGCGTCGGCGATGTCCTCCACGACACCGGGAGCTGACGGCCCCGACGGAACGGGCTGGAGAGCAAGAAGATCACCGTCCACCACACCCACTGTGTTCAGGCTGGCGTCCAGTGAAAATGGGGCACCACCGACAGTCGCCAGGCTCAGCGGTCGTGGTGCGGGAGCCTCGGCCTCCTCCCCGGATTCGACGCTCGGGGGCAGCAGCCGGCGAACCGCAGGCAAGATCTCTCGCAGGGGCACCTCCGCCGGCAACGCTACGTCCACAATCCGGCTGTCGGCCAGTATCGCGACTCGCACGATCGGCAGTGCCGGGATGCTGTCGGTCGGCACCGAGATTTGAGTCATCTAGTCGTTCTCTTTCAGATTGTTTGAGCGGTGAAGTCACGGACCGATTGGAGCGGAGAGAACCACGGCCCGTCAGGCAGGGTGGCGGTCAGCCGTTCGATGGCCAGGGCGACGGCCATGTCCGTCCCTGGCGCGAAGACCGACACCCACTCACCGTCGAACGCCCGAGTGGGGCTCACTACGAGACGTTGACTGGCGTTGTCCACCACAGCAATACCCACCTCGGACGTAAGTCGAGCCGCATCGCAACGTTGGCCGGCAACGATCTCGACGTAACTGGTCGGCCCCTCGAAGACACCTCTGACGACCGCGCGAGCGGATTCTGGGATCCCGAGGTGACACATCACGTCGCACAGTTCCGCACCATCGCGCAGTTGCTGGTCGGCTCGAGCACCGACCCGTAACGGAAGCGCGAAGTCCTCGAAGTGTGCCGGCGGACGCCCCGGCAGCCCGGCGGTGACGACCCGTGACATCGCCAGTCCAGTAGCGATGTCCAGGGCTGTGAAGGTGACCAATTGGGCGTTGCGCAACGCCACCACCATGTGATCGTCTGCGCGAGCAACGATGCCCCGAAGCTGGTCGGCTGACGAACCGGTCCCGCTGACGTAGCGCAGTTCCAGCCATCGCTCGGGTTGGCATACGACGTAGATCCACCGACGCACGGCTGGGGCGATCTGTCCGTCGACCATCACCCCGAATCTCGTCAGTTCCGCGATCTGCCGCGATGCGAACACCCCGCGTTCGGACGCGTCGCGATACGGTGGCGTGATCGCCAGCACCCAGGGAAACGGTCCGACACCGGCTTCGTCGGCGATGAACCAGGCCGCGTCTACCGACAGCTCGATGGCATCAGCCGCAGGCATGAGCCGCCCGGCATCGTCGTCGGACTAGCCCCACTTAGCACCTTCGGCCTGATCACGCGCCTGCATTGCGAGCGTGTTCGTTTCGTGCGTCGAGGCCATCGCGCGATAGGCGCGCACCAGTTCCTCCATCGCGCTGTTCCATTGCGCCTGCCATACCTGGTAGGTCATTCCGGTGTCGCCCTGCCAGGCACCCCGCAAGGCGGCCTGTTCGGTGGCGATATCGGCCCCCACCGCCTGCAACGTGCCGGCATAGCCGGCCATGTCACTGGCGTGGCCGAGCATGGCGGGATAGTTGTACATGATCTGAGACATCAGATACCCCCGTAAGTGCCTGCGGCAGCGGCATCTTGCGCTACATACGTGGCGCCGGCCTCGCCCAGATTCGCCTGAGCGAGGTCCAGCAGGGCATTGACCTTGGCTGCCGCTTCGACAAAGCGTGCGTGTGCGGCCTGGTAGGCCGCCGACGACTCGCCCATATGGAATGCCTGCGCGGCAACCGCTTCCTGTTCGGCCTGGGCGAGCGTGCTCCGCATCAGAGCCGTCTTGGCTCCGAATGCCGATTCGGATGCGATCAGCTGCGGAATGTGTGCATCGAGAAGACTCACTTCACTATCTCCAATCAAGTTATACAGCAGTATATTTCGTGATCCGAGGAGCTTCAGCTGACCCCCTGCCCGCCGTAGGAAACCGCGGCAAGTGCGTCCCCTGCGGCATAGCTCGCCGCCGATTGCGCCACACCCGTTCCGGCGCGCCCCAATTCGACAACACCGTCGGCGGCCGCGACAGTGTGCTCGGATCCCTTCGTCGCACAGGCCAGCGCCGCTTGCACTGACACGGCATCGGCGGCCGGGGGCAGCACGGAGCTGATGAGCGGTGCCGCGGCGGCGTGCGTGGCAGCCAGCCGTGCGCTCAAAGCCTCGACCGCCGCGCTGGCCGCCGACAGACCCTCGGGGACGACATTGAGTGTCATGACAGACTCCCATCGATAGTGTCGGGGCCGCCGACCGGCGATCCGATCAACGGATTGACAAGCTGCAGATACGTCGGCGCGTCGCTCTCATCGAGCAGCATTCCGCGGCCCGGTGCCGACCTGCTGAACCGGTGCCCGCGAATCTTGGCACTGTCCTGCGGATTACCCGACAACATCAGCGTCGTGGCCTGTAGGTCGTTCATCCGGCGCAGCAACGGATTCGTCATCAGGATGTGGGCGGAGCCCGACGCACGCGCGGTGACGATCACCCGAAGCCCCAGATCGGCGGCTTCGGAGAGTAAGCCGATCAGCGGAGTCCACGGTCGCGCTCCGGCGTAGGGCCCCGACATCGCCGGCCCATCGGGCAGTTGATCGACGTCATCGACCAGCAGGTAGTGCGTATGGCCCGTGAAGCTCCACGTCCTCAGCTCTGCTGTCGACAACCCGGCCGGCGGGCGGCGGCCTTCGACAATCGCCGACAACCCCAGCACTGCCGGGACGATGCGGTCGGTATTCGCTGTGTACTCGTTGTCGGGAAACAGAGCCTCGTCGACGAGCCGCAGTCGCCGGTCCAGCACGGTGAAAGCGAGCCGGTCCGCCGTCGAATTCTCACGCAGTGTCCGGATTATGTGGCGCAACAGGGTCGTCTTGCCGGACTTGCTGTCGCCCAAAACCATCAGCAACGGATGCGTGCCGAAGTCCAGTGCCACCGGGGTGAGATCGCGCTCGCGCTGGCCGATGACCACCTGTTCGGGCCCGACATACAGGGGTGCGATCTGGGCCGGTGCGAGCTCGGTCGGGAGCAATCGCACCCGTGGTGCCGACTGCCCTGGATCACGAGCGTTGAGCTGTTGGATCTGACTGAGCTCGGGTTTCGCAAAGAGAAAATGTTCGGCCGCCATGGTCAGACCACGGCCCGGCTGATCGTAGGGCACCGATTCCGCAGGCCTGCGCAGTGCACCGGCAACTCGAACGTTGCTGTCACGCGAATCCGGCAGTCGCAGCTCCAGGCGCAGGCCCAGCCCGTCGCGCATCGCCAACGGCACCTCGAGCCAGTTCGGAGTGGTCACGACCACGTGGATACGGTATGCCAGACCGGCATTCGCCAGTTCGGTGACCTTGGCCAGGAGTGGGTTGCGGGTGTTGAACTGGTCGGTGTTGTCTCGACTGAAGGCGTAAAGGTTGTCGATGATGAGAAAGACGTGCGGATAGCCGGCGCCGTACCCGGCACGTTGCCTATCCTCCAGGAGCTGGTCGAGTTCGCCGAACGTGCGGCGGATTCGCTCAGCCTCCAGCGGAGACGCGACACTGCCGACATGGGCGAGATCTTCCAGCGCCCGAAGCTGGCCGCCCCCGTAGTCAATGCAGTAGAACGACACCTGGTCCGGTGAATGCAGCGCCGCCGCGGAGAGAACGAATGTCTGCAGCGCAGTCGATTTCCCCGACTTGGCGCCGCCATGGATCACCATGTTCCCCGCGGAGGAGGTGCCATCGAAGACGAGCGGGTCCCGGCGCATCTCGAACGGGCGGTCGATCTCGCCGAGCGGCCACTGTCCCAGCCCCATCGGAATGTGGGCTCCGGCGAGGACCTCGGCCAGCGGGATCGGGTCATCGAGCGGTGGCAGCCACAGTCGCGGTGCTCGTGGGCCGTAGTCAGCCAGCTGCTCGCCGATCGTCGCGATGAGCTTCTTGGGTGTGGGTCTCGGCAAACGATCGTCACCGGACACGATCACCACATCCTCGTCGAGTCCGACCTCCGCCGCGGTGAACAACTGCGGGTGGGGATCGGCAGGCACCACATAGGATCTGGGCCGCGCAGGCGGGTCGTAGATGCCGTCGACATATGTGCTGCGAAATTTGACCGGCTCCGCACCGGGTGCCGGCACCAGGAATCCGACGCCCTTGTGCTCCTTGCCCGCCTCGATGTGAAATGCATCCTCGACGCCGATGATCTGACGTGACGCGGCCGGGCTGGCGACCTTCAGGCCGATCCGGTACGACGTGTTCTTGTCGATGTCCTTGATCCGCCCGACGTCCAGAGTCTGCGATGCGAACAGGATGTGGATCCGAAACGACCGGCCTTTGCGCGCAACATAATCGAACAGCTCCGCGTATTCCGGATGGTCGGCGAGCATCAGTGTGAATTCGTCGGCGACCACGAAAAGCGTCGGCAGCGGGGGTAGCTCGTGGCCGGCCGCGATCGCGGCTTCGTATTCGGTGACCGAGTTGAACGCGCTGCCCTGCACGCGGCGTCCCGCATCGCGAAGCAGAATCTCTCGGCGCGCGACTTCACCACGCAATGTGTCGGCGAATCGATCCGCCAGCGATTTCTTTTCCGCCATATTCGAAATGACCGCCACGACTTGGGGAAAATGGCGGAATATGTCGGCGCCGGCCTCGCCCTTGAAATCGGCGTAGATGACGATCAGTCGCTCAGCGGAGTGAGTTGTCAACAGGGACAACAGGATCGACATGAGAGTCTGGGACTTGCCGGAGCCCGTCATACCGATCATCAGACCGTGCGGGCCCATCCCGCCCTCGGCCTCGTCCTTGAGGTCGAAGTACAACGGCTCGCCGGTCGTCCTCACGCCGATCGGTACTCGCAGCTCGCGGTCGCGCTCGCGCGGCGCCCACAGCTCGGGTACGTCCAGCTGCGTGGCGTCATCGATGTCGAGCAGGGTGGTGAATGTGGCACCGCTGACGGCCGCCGAGCGCAAACCGGCGTGGCTGGGATTGGAGTCCCAGCGCGCCAGTTGCCGGGCCAGGTGCGAGGCCTCATCGGTGGACAGCTGATCGGCGCTGTCCACGTAAGTTTGCCACCTCTGGGTGCCCCAACGCTGGATGCCGCCCTCGGAGATCCTCAGCACGGGCCGTTCGGGATCCGAATACTGCTCCCGGTGCGGTTCGGTCGCAGTGACGTGAACGACGGTGACACCGGCCCAATGGGCCGACAACACCGACGCCGAGAGGTCATAACCGGGATCGTCGACCACGATCAAGAGATGGCGCAGACCGCGGCCCAACTCGTCGCCGAACTCGGGGCGCTCGGCCAGCGCCGGCCCGATCTTCGAGACCAGTTCATCTGGGTCGGAGCTGAGATAGCGGGCCGAGCCAACGCCGTCGAGAGCACCCGGAATATCCACGTGAGCAAGCCATTTGAGCCATGACCAGTTTTCGCCGTCCACGTCAGGGCTGGCCAGGGCAACGCCGAGCAGGCTTGGGTCGTGCCAGGTCACAGCCTGTGCAATCCATGCCCGCAGCGCCGAGCGCGCCGCATCGCCGTCCCCGACCAGCGTGAGCCGCGAAATCGACGCGAGGTCAATTCCCGTCGGCGCGCGATGGACCGTTCGCTGGACATCCAGCAGGCCGCGAAGGGCACTGTGCGCCACGGGCTCCAAATCCACTTCGTCGGCAATGTCCTTGACCCGCAACGCCGTATCCAGCGCCACGTCGTGCAGGCCGGTGCGCACCACGAGGAAGTCCCGGTCCCCCGGATCGCGCTCCCACTGTCTGCGAGAACCTGGAATCGAAGCCAGCACAGCGGGATCGGGATGGGACCACTCAAGGCTGGCCCGCTGCTCGGCGGCCTGAGCACGCACGTTGTCACGCACGACGGATAAATAGCGCAAATAATCGGCGCGTTCGGCGTCGACTTCCTCGGTACGCAACTTGTTGTCGTTCCCGCGATACAAGGCTGTCGCAGCCAGCAGGAGGACGAATGGGAAGAACAAGATCTGTGGTGAGATCAGCCGCATCCCGGTCGCGAAGAGCGCGACGATCATGCCGACGATCAGCATGACGATCAAATACGGGAGGGCTCGCCGCAGCAAGGAAGCCGGCACAGCGCGCGGCAGTTCCGGCGGGGCCTCGATCGTGATCGCACCCTTGCGCACGGGAGGTGGGGAAAGTCGCCTGCGTGCCTCGAAGATGAGCCTGCTCAACGGTTCTCCGTTCCTACAAACACGGCCAGCGCGCCAGCCTTCGACAACGGGGGCCCCGCGGCGAACAGGGTGAGCACTGACCACGGAATCGGCGTCGCGGGTGACGTCAGGCCCAGGGCCGTCAGCGTCTGAGTCAGCTCATCGGAGTTCGCGGCCTCGATGCCGTATCGCATTCCAGCATCCGACAGCCAAAACAACGAGCCGGCAGGCGGCGAGGCCGACTCCTGGCCCACGGTCTGCGCGAAGTAACCCTTGCCGACGGGAAGTACCACGCGCGCGGCCGACGTGCCATTGCCGGGCAGATCGACGGGTTGTTTTCCCTCAGCGATCGGCAACGCCGCACCCGACAACAGGACCAACGAACTGGCGCTCGCTCCGGCAGCCTTCGACCACTGGGAGCAGACAACTGGTGCGGCCGCCGGATCGACCAGGCCGACGCTCTTGGCGGGGAACGCCGCCGTATCGATCATTCGAGATACCGGAAGACGAGAGATCTCATCCGCACCGAGCCGCGGAGGTTGTTGCAGCCCATAGGAGTTCGTGTTTCGCAGCAAGTCAGCAACAACCGGTGACACCGACTGCAGGCCGTCGGGCAGCACTGCGTAGTACGCCAGCGTCCCGTCGGGACCGAACCCCGCCACCACCGCACCCACCGGTGCGGGAACCGACATCGCGAATTGCGGCGGCGCCCCCGAGCCGGGGATCACCGGGGCCACCAGCGGCGCACCCTCGGGGATCGAATTGAACAAACCTGGTGCGATCTGGGTCGGGGCGGGAATTGTCGTACCAAGACCCAAGGCATCGGTGGCGGCATGGTCGGCAAGGTCTACTCGGCTACGCCGGCCCTCCCACAACAACCAGGTCGTCGGAGCATCAGGTGTACCGGCGACGACCAGGACCGCCTTGTCCGGCGGCAGAGCAGAGGCGCGGACACCTCCACCGGCCACCCGGCCGCCGATGACTGTCACACCCGGATTTTTGGATGCGGCGCTGTCGCAGACCGTCCAGTCCGTATCGCCAGAACTGTTCTGCACCATACGTTCTGGTGCGCCGGGTATGCCGACCGTTGCGCCGCGGGCGAGCTTGTCCAGGGCCGCGCTCCCCACGCTGGTCGGTGTGACGGGATGACCCGCGATCAGCCGCGCCGAGGTGAGATTGAGCACCGGGTGCAGACGATCATCGACCCGCACGTATAGCGCTGCGGTGTCACGGTCTGCCAGCACCGCGTTATTACCCACCGAGCCACCGGGTTTGAGCAGGGAGAAGACGAAACACCCGATCAGTCCGGTCACGACGATCAGGACACCCATGACGACCGAGCGTGATTGGGTGCGCAGCGGATCCGTGAGCATGCGAGTGTCGTGCAGTGCCACACCAGAGGCGATGCGCCGCATCAGAAATCGCCAACCCGTGACTTGGTGCCTGGTGACGAAACCCCGGCGATAGGTGACCTGATCGGCGTTGTGGTTCACCGGTGTGCGGGACGTGAAGCTCATTTCGGCATCTCCAGACCCAGACCGCGCAGCAGCGGAATCACCGAGTGCCTCACGTCGTCCGCGGTGATCGTCATCAGCTGCTCGTCAGAGAAGTCTCCGGTACTCGCCGCCTCGGAATGGTCGAGTCGAAACTCACGTTCCTCTTCGGAGCGTTCGACCACGTTGCGGACGAAGCGCCCGTTGCCTGCGATGTCGAGGCTGCGGCGTTCGACCCCGTTCGCATCCGGTGTCGTCATCGATGCCAGCCGCCCGAACAGAGTCGCCAGATCATCCAGCGCGCGCCGGTCGAAGACACTGTCACGCTGTTTGGCCATCGCGCTGGCGATCTCGACCAGTTCGCCAGGGACGTACGACGGGAAATCGATACTGCGAGTGAAGCGTGACCGCAACCCCTCGTTGGTGTCCAGGAATCGATCGAGGTCCGCGCGATACCCGGCGACGATCACCACCAGACGATCGCGATCGTTCTCCATCCTGGCCAACAGCGTGTCGATAGCCACCAGGCCGAAGTCGTTCTTGGCACCGGTGGCCACCAACGCATAGGCCTCGTCGAGGAACAGCACGCCGTCGAGCGCACTGTCGATGATCGCGTTGGTCTTGGCTTCGGTCTCCCCGATGTGCTGGCCGATCAGATCCGCCCGGTGCACCTCACGGACGTTCTCCCGCTTCAAAAGACCCAGACCGCAATAGATCTTGGCCACCACCCGCGCGATCGTGGTCTTGCCCGTGCCAGGCGGGCCGGCAAACACCAGATGATGCGAGCGCTGGGCGACCGCGAGACCGCGGTCCTGACGCAGCAGCGCCATGGCGACCGAGCTCTTCAGCCGCGACACCTGGTCTTTGACCTGCTCCAGCCCGATGAACTGGGCGAGTTGGTCTTCGGCTTCGGCCAACAACACGGCCTTGCGCTGATGGGTTCCGGGATCAACGAAGTCGTCTTCACCCGGTTCGGTGACAGGATCCCACGGGTCGGTGCGTGCCTCGATCCGGGCCGCGGATGTCGTGACGATGCCATAGGACGGGTTCGACAGCGCTTCTTCGACTTCGACATTCGCGGGGTTGGCGGCGTAGAGCTCCTGGAGCACCTCGGCCGCGGCCTCCTCCTCACCTTGCGCCCTCAATACCAGCGCCTTGGCCAATGCCCCGTCCACGGCCGCCACAGTCAAGGGACCGCCGGACTCCTCCAGATACGACAGCGCGGGAGCGAACATCCCCAACCGAGCCAGAGCGACGCCGAGGGCAATCCGCACGGCATGGGCGAACGACTGGTCCAGCGCGGTGTCCGTGACCAGCGTAGTCAGAAGTTTGACGACATCCGACCACCGTTGGCTGCGGTACTGAATGGTCGTCGCCACCCACCGCGAGCGGTGGGTTTCACCGGTGCGGGCGACGACGTCGGCAACGATCGCATCGGCCTCACCGAATCGCCCAGTGGTCGCGAGCGTGGCCGCGTGGGCCAGCTCGAAATCGTCGGGGCCCGTGGCCCGGAATTGCAAATACAGCCCAGTGTCGTAGGTGAAACCCAATGCGCCAGGTTCCAGTTCGATCATGCGTGCCAGTACACCGGCGGAGCCGCGGGTGGCTGCGATCGCTTCGATCACCGACGCAGAGGTGTCGCCGGCAGCGGCCAAGCCGGCCCATGCGTCGCATTGGTCTTGGGCAAGCCTTGTCAGCGCAGAGAATCCGATTCGGGCGGCAGCCAGATCCGCGGGCCGCCGACGATCGCGCACCTGCAGGCCCAGCGCCCTGCAGCACGTTCTGAAGCGGCTGACCACATCGACATCGACGCGGGCGATCACACCCGGGGCGGCACCGTTGCCCACTGTCATGAGCACGCCCATGCGGAACCTGACCTACCGAACAACGGGTTACTCACGGGCCTTTAGTCGGCAACCGGCCGTCCCTGGTTCCCGGTGGATTCCGTTCACGTGCGCGGTCAACGCCGGCGCAACCCCGATTCACAGCATATTGGCAGGTAAAGCCGGGAACTCGGGGCTCGCCAGATCCGACTGCGTGGGCGTACCTCGACGCCGCCGACGAAAGGGCTTCCGGAGATGAAGAGACCACTGCGCACAACACTTACTGCCGCGGCGGTGACTGTCGCCAGTATTGCGCTCGCCGCGCCCGCATGGGCACACGTGGAGGTCTCGGGAACCGACGCGACGCAAGGCGGCTACGGGGTGCTCACGTTTCGTGTTCCCAGCGAGTCCGACACCGCGTCGACGACGGACCTCGTGGTGACTTTGCCCGATGACCAGCCGATCATCTCGGTCGACACCCAGCCCAAGCCCGGCTGGACGGCGACGGTGACGAGGAAGAAGCTCACGACGCCGCAGAAAGACGACGACGGCAACGAGATCACCGACTACATCTCGACGGTCGAGTGGAAGGCAGTGAATCCCCAGGCGGGAATCCCGCCCAACCAGTTCGACATGTTCAACATCTCCGCGGGCCCGCTTCCCAAGGAAGCGATGATCTCGCTACCCGCCGTGCAGACCTACAGCGACGGCAAGGTTGTCCATTGGGATGAGAAGGCGGCCATGGGTCAGCCCGAGCCTGAGCACCCGGCTCCGATGCTGATGCTTTCGGCGGGAGGCGACGAGGCGACCCGGGCACCCGCTGCAACGCCGACACCCGTCGCTTCGGCAGCACCCAGCGCTTCGGCAGCCAGCACCACGAGCGGTAGCCCGGCGTGGCCGGGCATCACCGCGCTGGTCGTGGCTGTCGTCGCCGTCCTGCTCGGCATCGTGAATTTGGTGCTCGTGCGGCGCCGGTCGTCCTGACCTTGCGGCGGCTCGCGGCGCTGCTCGGTATGGCGCTGGCTGTGCCGGTGCTCACCGTGCTCGCCGCAGCCCCCGCGGCCGCCCACGCGGTGCTAGTCTCCAGCGATCCGGTCGACGGCGCGCGGCTGACCGCACCGCCCGCACAGGTGCGACTGACGTTCGATGAGCCGATCCGGCTGGTGCCCAACGGGATACAGGTGATCTCCGACGCCGGTATCAGGGTGGACACCGGCCCGTCCGTCGCGGCTGACGGCGTGACGATCACCCTGCCCCTGCGGGCTGACCTTCCCGACGGCAGTTACACCGCGACCTGGGAGGTCATCTCCGCAGACACCCACGAGGTGGCGGGGTCAATCTCGTTCGGCGTCGGCCGCGATGCCCGTGCCAGCCCCGCAGGACTCACCGGGCAGGAGAACCGGGCCGCCGACGTCGCGGCCGGACTGCTCCGCGGCGCCCAGTTCATCGGACTCGTTCTCGCTGTCGGCGTTGCACTGGCCTGTGCCGCCCTGTGGCCGTGGACGTTGAACGTGCGAAGAACCCGCACACTGTCCGCGGTCGGGCTGACGCTACTGATTCTGGCGAGCCTGGGCGAGATGGTCCTCACCGCCACCCAGGACCCAGCAACGGCGGCGCCCAGCCGTCAGGAGATCGTGGCCTTAGCCCGCATCGTCCTCACAGCGTTGGTGGTGGTGTTCCTCCCCCGGCTGTTCAACGGTTCCCGGCGATTAACAGGGCTCATCGCCGCGCTGGGGGTGGCGTTGTCGGTGTCGATAGCCGTCGATGGCCATGCCGGGGTGGGGGCTGATGCAGCATTAGCGACGCTGGTGACCGCAGCGCACGTCAGTGCGATGACCGTGTGGTTGGGCGGTCTGATGGCGTTGTGCGCGATCGTCTTACCTTCTCGACACACCGACAACCTGCGTCGCTGGTCGGTGATCGCGCTCACCTGTGTCGGGGTGTTGATTGCCACGGGCGCCTATCAAGCCTGGCGACAGATCGCCCCGGTACAAGCGTTATGGACAACCGGGTACGGACAGACGTTGTGCGTCAAGGTCACAGCGGTGGGCGTGATGCTCATACTTGCGTACCTGGCGCGTCGCCGACTCAACCCGCAACAGTTACGCCGGACCGTTCCGATGGAAGCCGCGATCGGATTGGTGGTGCTGGTCGTCACGACAGTTCTGATCTCGCTGCCGCCTGCGCGGACGACGTACGGACCTGCTGTGACGCTAGAGGCGCCGCTGGACGACAGCAGGCATGTTGTCGTCGACATCGCCTCGACTCGGCGCGGACCGACAACCGTCCACGTAACGGTGCTCGATGCGTCAGGCCGACCGGTCCCGTCTCTCTCCGTGACCGGAAACTTGTCCAGCCATGAGGCTGAGATCCCTTCTCTGCCAATCGACTTCGCACGCCACGAGAATGATTGGGTGAGCACGTACGCGAGCACACCTCGGCCCGGGTTGTGGACGCTGCGAATCACCGTCCGCTTCGGACAGACCGACGCGGTCGTCACGGGTGTGGAATTCCGGGTCTGGTAAAGCCCTACCCCGAACTGACCATCGGCTGATCGCAGCACATTTCAGCATGCTCGGTGGGCGAGGTACAGGGGCATGGCTTCTCGTAGACCAGCACCGACCCACAGACTGTGCATTCGTATCGATCTCCGGCATTGCGGGACATGGCATCTCCTCAGTCGACTATCCGGGGCACCCAGTCCATTGTGCCGCCAATCTTGGCCGGAAATAATGCATTTACGGACAGGATTCACTGCAATCCTTGTGCAGCTCAACCCCGGCAAATTACTATCTGATCAGCGATCAGGGGAACACCGGTGCGATACCGGGGCTGTCCCGCAACTGTGACTAGCTCGACGTGCCGGACGCACGCAGGGTTGGAAGCCAGATACCCGGTCGCTGCAACCGCTTGGTTGCTCACCACGAGAGATGGAATATGTAATGACCGCTATTCTGACCGCCCCGCCATCGGTGCCCGTTGCCGCGCCCAGCGCACCTGACACGGCCGCTCCGGCAGCTATCCGGATCCCCACCATCGCATGGATCGCGGTGGTGATCACCCTGCTCTGGATCACCTACGCGTTCCTCGGCCAGGACATCGCCCCGACCGTCTGGAACCATATGCACGAGTTCTTCCACGACGGCCGTCACTTCCTCGGCATCGCCTGCCACTAAAGGAACTGACCACATGACTTACGGCGCCGTGATCAAGCGATACCTGCTCGCGGGTCTCGTTAGTGGCATCCTTTGTGCGTTGTACCTGCGGATCTTGGGCGAGCCCGTGATCCGGGCAGGGCTCGACTTCGAGGATTCGCTGCCTTCGGAAGGCCCGGCGGACCCCGAGCTGTTCACCCGAGACCAGCAAGTACTCGGCGGGATGGTGGCATTGGTGTTCGTCAGCCTCCTGTTGTCATTCCTTTTCGGGACTCTCTACGCGTTCCTTCGCCACCGGATCATCAATGGCCAGGGTGACGTGCGGGCTTCTACCACGCTTGCAGCACTCGCATTCCTGCTCACTGTGGTGGTCCCCTGGATCCGCTATCCCTTCCTGCCGCCCGGAATGGGCAACGGCGAGACGGTATGGAAACGCGGCTTCTGGGAGCTGCTCCTGATCGTGACGGGCATCGTCGCGTTTGTTCTCATCCAGTTCGGGATCGCGCGTCTCAAGGGACGCATGTCCGGAGATGTTCGGTGGATCCTGGCGATCGTGGTTCCGGTCGTCGTGATCGGCCTCATCATGTTCATCTTCCCGAGCGTCAGCGACCCCTATCCGGACGGGATCCCCGCGCAGTTGATCTGGAGTTTCCGGATCCGCTCCCTGGGAAGCTACGCGCTCTTCTGGGCCATCATCGGAATCTTTGGCGGCTGGCTCGTAAGCCGCGCGGCGGCGACATCCTCCCCGGGGAGCCCGCCGTCCATCCCGCTGAAGGATCCGGTCCCGCAGGGCTGAGTTAGGACCGTTGCACGTGGCCTCAGCCGGTTGGTCGAGTCTTACCACCGGCTGGGGCCACTGCCGTTCGCCACATCTCCAGCCGCTGGGTCTCCGGGGTCAGCACGCAGTCACCGCATGTGCCACCGCCGTGGACTCGATAGAACATGCAGCAGTTGTGCCGGACGAAAAATCGGTCCGCCCGATCATCGAACGGGCGTTCATAGTGCCCGGTATCGGTCAGTGACGGAAGTGCGAGCATTGAGCGGACAACCTCCACCGGGTCGAGGTTGAGCGCTGTCCCAGCCCGAACGAGCATCCCGGCCGCACCGGCGAGCGCGGAGGCGACGTTTCCTCGCAACACCCGCTTCGACAGCTTGAACTCTCTCGAGTAGGCCGCCAGAACCGGCTCGACGCACGGCAGCAGCACATCGTGCTCCAACTGGGCGGCGGCCTCGGTGGCGGTTTCCACCGTCGTGCCGGTCGCAGTGGCGATGGCGATCGGAACTGGGCCCCCTAATGCGGGGCGCCAGTACATCTGCCGCGGATCCAGCCGGGGTATCACGCCCGCCAAGCAGGCGGTAGCCAACGCGGGCGATACGAGCCGCGACATGAAACCAAGCGAGCTTATCGAGGCCGACGCCCGGAGGTCGACTTCCGTATTGGTGCGCGAACTCAGATACTCGCATGCGGTATTCACGCGTTCTGACAAACACCCCGCACGAGTCCACAAGTCGGCAACAGCGCACCATTCACCTTGTGACGCAGCGAATTCCACCGCAAAGTACGGTCCGATCTCGCCTGCGGAAACAAGAGCTGTTCGCACTTGATCAGCCTGTACCGGCACCGCCATGTGCTCAGCTTGCCAGATTTTCTACGAGGGGCTGGGCGGTTGCCCCTGCCGTGACAGCGTCGAGGCGATCGCTTGAAGGATCTCAGGTGTGGTCTTGCCTGTGGTTGCTTCCATGCCCATCAACAACAACCCTGAAAGGTTGATCAGCCCGGTGATCAACCCTGGACAGCCGTGCGGTTCGCCGAGGTAGGAATCGACGCGATCATGGACGAAGCCGGTGTCACCGCCTTGCGCCCACGCGGTCATCACGTCGATTGCCCACCGCGTCTTGTCATCGTCGGCCATCACGAAACCCTGGATCGGATTAGAAGATCAGGCCCGCGGTCTTCGTTGTAGCCGCGGCGTAGCGATCTTGCACGTCGGCCCAATTGACCACATTCCAAAAGGCTTTCACATAGTCGGCTTTGACATTCTTGTACTGCAAATAGTAGGCGTGCTCCCACATGTCGACCTGCAGCAGCGGAATGATGCCGAGCGGCACATTGGCCTGCTGGTCGTACAGCTGGAATGTCAGCAATCGGTTTCCGAGGGTGTCGTAGCCCAGCACTGCCCACCCAGAGCCCTGCAAGCCGTTGGCCGCCGCGGTGAACTGGGCGCGGAACTTGTCGAACGAGCCGAACTGGTCGTCGATGGCCGCGGCGAGATCCCCCTCTGGCTTGTCGCCACCGTTTGGGGAGAGGTTCTTCCACCAGATCGAATGATTCACGTGCCCGCCGAGGTGGAAGGCGAGGTTCTTCTCGTTGAGGAAGATCGCGGCGTGATCGTCGTTGGCGCGCGCTTCCTCAAGTTTGGCGATCGTGTCGTTGAGACCTTTGACGTACGTCGCGTGGTGCTTGCTGTGGTGAATCTCGTTGATCTGCCCAGAGATATGGGGCTCCAACGCGCCGTAATCGTAATCCAGCTCGGGCAAGGAGTACTCAGCCATGAATTCCTTCCTGCGTCCTCATGGACGTCACCGATGGGCTGCCGGCCCCGGTGGTCGACCAGATAAGCAGACCACCACTGGCCAACATCAGTCTAGCTGTTCAGATGTTCATCTGTTAGGTTGGACTGGTGAGCGGCCGCGGGCGCCGAAGTCGATGCAGCACATCACTCACCCCCCCAACGGGATGGCAGTGCGCCACGGCCGCTCACACGACATTCTCTGTGGTTAAGAGTGATTCGCGATAACTACCGACATGCTCGACAGGCCCACGCGGGTGGCGTCAACATTCGATAGATTGCAAAGCATGCAACGATCGGGCGCGAGTCGGCCGTGACCGAGGTAGATACCGCCACATGGGCGGCGCGCTTCGACATGCTGTCCGACCCCAACCGGTTAGAGATCCTGCTGGCAATGCACCGCACACCAGACATCTGTGTCAGCGATCTGGCGGAAGCGGTCGGCCGTACGGAGAACGCAGTGTCGCAGGCTCTCCGGGTTTTACGCCGCCAGGGGTGGGTTAGGTCGGTCCGAGTCGGACGCACAGTGAATTACCAGCTAGACGAGGGCACGGTGCATGACCTGCTGCATTGGATCGGCGCCCGCCGAAGCTAAGGTTCTTCCGTCGCTTCCGCCCATCTTTTCACATAGACAGACGATCAGGTGGGGCATACGCTCGCCATCCATGGCCACATCGGAGACCACAGATTCGCCTGCCGGCGGTTTTGCTCAGTTTCGGCGCTCCTTGTCCCATGCAGACAAGCGGTCACTTTTTGGCATGTACGGCTTCATCATCGCGCTTCACCTGATCGGCTTCGGGGTGCTGTTCGCCTTCGTCGTTCCCGAGCACTACCGCCTCGGCGGCGACCATCCCGTCTTCACCGTCGGCGTCGGAATCCTGGCCTACACCTTCGGATTACGCCACGCATTCGATGCCGACCACATCGCGGCCGTCGACAACACCACTCGTAAACTCATCGCCGACAACCTCCAGAACCGCGTCGACCGCAAACCCCTATCGGTCGGGTTCTGGTTCTCCCTCGGCCACTCCACCATCGTGTTCACTCTGGCATTCCTACTGTCCGTCGGAGTGCGGGCCCTCGTAGGCCCGGTCGAGGACGAGAACTCCCCGCTGCACACCATCACCGGCATGATCGGCCCGTCAGTGTCCGGGGTGTTCCTCTGGATCATCGGCATCCTCAACCTCATCGCCCTGCTGGGCATCATCAAGGTGTTCCGCGAACTGCGGCAAGGCCGATACGACGAGGCCGAACTCGAAAAGCAGCTCGACTCGCGCGGATTCATGAACCGCTTCCTCGGTGGGCTGACCAAGTCAGTGACCAAGCCGTGGCACATCTACCCCATCGGCGTTCTGTTCGGGCTGGGCTTCGACACCGCCACCGAAGTCGGTCTGTTGGTCTTGGCCGGCGGCGCCGCAGCGTTCAATCTGCCCTTCTACGCCATCCTGGTGCTACCGATCCTGTTCGCAGCCGGTATGTCCCTGATGGACACCACCGACGGCGTCTTCATGAACTACGCCTACGGCTGGGCCTTCGCCAAACCCGTCCGCAAGATCTTCTACAACATGACCATCACCACCCTGTCGGTGGCCGTCGCCCTCATCATCGGCACCATCGAACTCGTCGGCGTCATAGCCGACCGGCTGCACATCGAATCCGGCCCGCTGGCCGCAATCGCCAACATCGACCTCGACTACGTCGGCTACATCATCGTCGCCCTGTTCGTCATCTCCTGGCTTCTCGCCATCTCGATCTGGCGATTCGGCCGCATCGAAGAACGCTGGTCCACCAACCTCAGCGGGTGACCCGCCGCGTGGGTCTCCCCTGGTAAGCGCTGCCGAGTCGGCGTACATCCAGCCACTCAGCCTTGGTTGAGACACGCGCCTCAACATTGCTTCTCCTCTGCTTAATTTGTTGTGCTGCAGCACCATTCGCGCAGTTACCACGCGGGTCTGTTTAGCCGGCTAGGCACATACGCAAGGACCTTTTGCACCATCGCTTCGGTTCTTGCGCCCCAAACAGCGTCAGGCGTCCCAGTCGCACCAACCAGAAACAGACCGCGTCGCTATCCCGTGTCATCGTGCCGCGCACCTCTGAGCCAAACACCCCAGCGGACACCGGCGGGTACTGCCAGGCGCCAAATTCATCTTCGAGCCGTTCGACAAACGTGGCGAAGAGCTTTGCCAACTTCAGGATCGACTTCCCCGCGTGCGTCAAGCGCTCCCGTTTCCTCAGTCGAGCCAGATATATAGCAGACCCCGGATGTTCAACACCTTCGATCTTCGCCCACTGCGGCGCGCAGAACCGGCCGTCGTCGGTGAGATAGTAAATTTCGTCGATGGTGACGGTTGCTTTGACCAATGCCGGCTCTTGCGGGCTGATGATGTGCGCACCGACGCAAATCCACGAGGAAGGCCAGAACTCCTCACGCACCCCGCCGCCGAAACCCACCGTGTGGCTGCCTCGCTGAGCATCCCAGATGGAAATCAGTTCTCCGGCAGCCGATTCCCCGTAGATCGTCCCAGGCCGCACGTCGCCCACGATCTCAGTAGCGACCCATCCGCCGGCCGGATTCTCGCGGAACTCGGGTCCCGGGGAGAAGCCACCGATCAGCTCCAGGGTCGCACCGTCATCGGGCTCCCAGCAAAGCACTCCCGGCACACGATCACCGCGAGCCTCGGGAAGGTAGAACCAACCGGTGATCCGTTGCGGCTCAGACTGTCTCATGACCGGCCTCCGCTTGTCGTCGAGAGCATCGGAATGGGTTCCCCCAGTGCTGGTGCGGGTAGGCGGTATCGGTCTGCCCACAGGGAGACCGTAGGCTCCAGATTTTCGGGGTAGTTCTTGCGGCGCACTCGGGTTCGGGCCGGGTGGGTCGCCTGGGCCTCGTAGAGCGCCACGGCGCACTCGGTCATGATGACCGCCGCAGCAAGACTGTCAGCGAGTTGGGTGAGGACGTCCTCTTCGGTGCCGAGGTAGGCGGTCATCCATTTGTATCAATGCACGAAGCTCGATCCGACAGTGTAGAAGCGCTCCGCCCCAATCGACATCCCATACGGCAATCCGTCAGCATTGGTGATGTGTGGGGGCGGATTCTGGTCGATCCAGTCCCCGGCCCAGCGGACAAAGAACTCATAGTCTGAGGGTGGCCGCTGTCGGGCCGCCTTCGGTAGCGACGTCAGGAAATTCAACCGCTCTCGAAACTGCTGCTCCGTCTCGGCGAAACTCTGGCGCGCTGCGTCGCGGCGGTCGTCAGTGCGCACATTGAGAAAGCGCGTCTCGACGGCGATGCACTTCTTCTGGTACCCGATCTCACGTTCGGTATAGCCCAGAGAGCGGGCGCGCCGGACGGCGCGGTTGGAATCGGCGAGAAGCCAGATGGTTTTGGCGGCGCTCTCGATGGCGCTGCGACACAAGATACCGGTCGAGAGTGTGCTGGTTCGCCTCTGCTCCAGCGACGCCCCGAACGTCTGGGATGCCCCCACGAGGCACTCGGCCGCGTTCATCACCGGAAACCGCGCCGTCGAGCTGACGAAGTTCCCGCCAAGCTCGGGTAAGAAGTGCGCGTCGTCGAGGTCGAGGCTGCTTCCCCTGTCCGGAACGAACTGGGACGGATCGCGGGGCTTGCTGCTGCCGTCGGCGCGGACTCGGTGCAGCAGCGCCCACTCGCCCATCCGCCACGCCCGAGTGGCGCGGTCGGCGTTGCTCCACATCAAGCCCGCCATCCGCAGAAGGCGCTCCCTCGGGTCGGTGGTCACAGCCCCCACGGTATTCCCTGCCTACGACACGGTTCGCCAACTGATGGGCAGGTCAAGATGTCACCGATTCGTCCACCAGACCGGGAGGCCGCGGCCGGGCTTGCACCGAGGAAAGCTGCAGTTCAGGCGGCTGCTTTTCCGAGTAATACGGAACTGATTGAGAGTTTCTCGTAGGATGATGTAGAGACGATTGAGAGTTTCTCGTAGCAGGATGTAGAACGGATGGAGGTGACTGAGATGCCGACCCAGCGCGGCCAGTACAACCGGAGCGGCGTCGAGGCCGCCCGGCGTTCCATCCTGGAATCCCACAACCAGTTCTGGCGCACCGCCGACATCGACACCGCCCCCTCGACCGCGCAGCGGCTGCTGGCAGACCTGGTGAAGCGGGGGGAACTGCGCCATATCCGCAGAGGGCTGTACTGGCGTGGCACCAAGACTCCGCTGGGAATGGCACCGCCTGCCCCACAGGCCTTGGCCATCGAGTTGGCCGGCGGCCCAGGTGCCGGCCCGGCGGGCCTGTCGGCGGCCAACGCACTGCGACTGTCCACCCAGATCCCCCGCCGCGCCGATTACGCACTGGTGGGGCGCCCACCCACCAGCGCCCCTACGGTGCGTTTCGTGGACCGTTCCACCCGGCGAGGCCGCGCCGAGCACGCCTTGGCGCCCACCGAGGTGGCGGCGCTGGAAGTGCTAGACGGCTGGGACCGGCTGATCGAAACCGGACCGGAGGAAGCGATGGACCGATTGTCGGAACTAATCAAATCAGGCAGCATCGACGCGCCCCGCATGGCATCGGCCGGCGCCACCGAGCCCGGACCATCTCGAGCACGATTGCGCCACCTCATGCACCGCGCCGGGCGCCCGGATCTCGCCGACGCGGTTCCGGCTGCCGACCCGCGCACCGCGGCACAGGCGCTGTTCGGTCTAGCAAGTGTTGACCGTCGCTGGGAACGACGACCACGGGGTGGGCCTTCGTCGTTGAGCGTGCCGATGTGGTCGTTGGTGTGACCGGGGTTTGATCTTGGTGGTCTGCACCGTCAGTGTGTCGAGGAACTGATGGTGCGCGGCACCCCGCTGAAGTCTTGGCCGGCTTGGCGGGGTGCCGCGCTGTAGTGCTCGGAGGCACTGATGGTGACCGTAGAGGTCGATCTTGTTCGCGTCGAGTCCCGGTTGGCGGCTGGGGAGCTGTCGTGTCCGTCGTGCCCGGACGGGGTGCTGGCCCGGTGGGGTTTCGGGCGGTCGCGGCGGGTGGTCGGGCTGGAGGGTCCGGTCCGGCCTCGCCGGTCGCGGTGCCGGGGGGTGTGCGGTGACTCATGTGTTGTTGCCGGTGTCGTTGTTGCTGCGCAGGGCGTATGCCGCGGAGCTGGTATGGGCGGTGTTGCAGGCCCGGGCGGCCGGTGTCGGGCATCGGCGGATCGCCGCGGCGGCGGGTATCCCGGCGTGCACGGTCCGGCGCTGGTTGCGGGTGATCGGTCGGCGGGTCGAGGCGGTGCGCCAGTGGTTCATCGGGGTCGCGGTGACCGCGGGGGTGGAGGTGTCGATACCTCCGGCGACCGGCACAGCTGTCGGGGATGTTCTGGCTGCGGTGGGCGCGGCGAGGGCGGCGATGGTGTCCCGGTTCGGGCCGGGACGGCTGGTCGGCGCGGTGACGGCGGTTTCAGTGGCGGTGGCGTGCAGCGGTGCCCGGCTGCTCGCGCCGGAGTGGCCGCCGGTGTCGGGGTGGGTGGGTGCAACACCAGTTGCCCTCTGATGCGCGGTGGGGTCGATGGGCCATCGTCGCGGGGATGACTGCCCTGGCAACGGGTTTGGGCGGCATCGCCAGCGGTGAAGGAGTCAGTGCGGTGTTGGGTGAGGATGAGAAGCGCCGGGCGCGGGCCCAGGCGGTGGGGTTGTTCCGCTACCAGTTGATCTGCCCGGCGTTGGATCAGGGCCTGTCGACGAAGGCCCGGGGCCGGCTGGTCCGCCAGATCGCCTCCGGTGAGCACACCGACCCGTTCGGGACCCCGGTGCGGTATTCCCGGGACACCCTGGATCGGTGGATCCGCCGGTATCGGGCCGGCGGGTTCGTCGAGTTGGTGCCCAGCCCCGGACGTGTGCCGCGCACCGATACCGCAGTGTTGGAGATGGCCGCGGCCCTCAAGCGGGAGAACCGGCCCGGACCGCCGCGCAGGTGGGCAGGATCCTGCGCACCGCGACCGGGTGGGCGCCCTCGGAATCGACCCTGCTGCGGCTGTTCCACCGCCTGGAGCTGATCGGCCCGGCCGCCGGGGATGCCCCGGTGGTGTTCGGCCGGTTCGAAGCCGCCAACCCCAACGACCGGTGGACCGGGGACGCCCTGCACGGCCCGCGGATCGGCGGGAGGAAAACCTATCTGTTCGCCTTCCTCGATGATCATTCCCGGCTGGTCTGCGGCTACCGTTTCGGCTTCGCCGAGGACGCCGTCCGGTTGGGTGCCGCGCTGCAACCCGCACTGGCCGCCCGCGGGGTCCCGGCCAGCGTCTATGTCGATAACGGGTCGGCCTTCGTCGATGCCTGGCTGCTGCGGGCGTGCGCGAAACTCGGCGTGCGCCTGGTCCATTCCACCCGCACCGCCCCCAGGGCAGAGGCAAGATCGAACGGTTCTTCCGCACCGTGCGTGAGCAGTTCCTGGTCGAGATCGTCGATACCACCGCCGAACAGCTCGCCGCTACCGGGGTTGATCACCGCACCGCGCTGCTGGAACTGAACCGGCTGTTCACCGCGTGGGTCGAAACCGAGTACCACCGCCGCACCCACACCGAGACCGGCCACGCCCCGCTGGACCGCTGGGAGCAAGGCTGGACCCGGCTCGGCCGCGGCCCGGCGGTACCGACATCCGCGGATCTGACCGAGGCGTTCCTGTGGTCGGAGCACCGCACCGTCACCAAAACGGCCACGGTGTCGTTGCACGGCAACACCTTTCAAGTCGATACGGCCCTGATCGGGCGGCGGGTGGAGTTGGTGTTCTCACCCTTCGACCTGGAAACCATCGAAGTCCGCTACCGCGAGGTCCGCTACGGCCGGGCCGTGCCGCACATCATCACCCGCCATACCCACCCCAAAGCCCGACCCGAAACACCGAACCAGCCCCGGCGGCGACCGGGATCGACTACCTGGCGCTGACCGCCCAGACCCACCACGAGCAGATCCGCGCCGATCACCGCATCGGATACAACGCCCTGTTCGCCACCCCCACCACCGCGCGTACCGACGGCCAGATCCCCGGACAACTCAGCATCGACGACATCGCCAGCCTTGACGACCAGGATGGGGTGTCGGCGTGAGTATCGAACGGCTGCAACAGTATTACGGCTTCACCCGGATGCCCTTCGGCCGCGCTCTGGCCCCCGGGATGCTGCACCGCCACCCCGGCCACAGCGAAGCCGTCGCCCGGATCTCCTGGTGTGTGGACCAGCATGCGATCGGGGTCATCACCGGGAGGTCGGTGCCGGTAAGACCGTCGCGATCCGGGCCGCGACCGCCGCGCTCGATCCGGCCCGCCACGTCATCATCTACCTGCCCAACCCCTCGGTCGGGGTCCGCGGCATGCTGCACCACATCGTCACCGCGTTGGGGCGGGTGCCCAGTTTCTACACCGCCACCCTGGCCCCCCAGGCCGCCGAGGCCCTGGCCGCTGAACACGCCGAACGCGGCCGAACCCCGTCGTGGTCATCGACGAAGCCCACCTGCTCGACAACACCCAAATGGAAGCGATCCGCATGCTCACCAACCACGACATGGACTCCGGGTCACCCTTCGCCGCCCTGCTCGTCGGGCAACCCACCCTGCGGCATCGCCTGCGTCTGGGCGTGCTGGCCGCACTCGATCAGCGCATCGCGATGCGCTACGCGATCGCCGGCATGGCCCCCGCCGATACCGCCGACTACATCGGCCACCACGCCACGATCGCCGGCCGCACCGACACCCTGTTCTCCGACGACGCGATCACCCTGATCCACAACGCCGCCCGGGGCTACCCCCGGGCGGTCAACAACCTCGCCGTGCACGCACTGACCGCGGCGTTCGCCGCGAAAGCCGCGATCGTCGATGAGAAAGCCGCCCGGATCGCGGTCACTGAAACAGGCCACGACTGAATCACCGACCATGCGACGTCACCGCACCGAGGACGCCGTCACCATGCAGACGAAGGCCCTGCCCGCTACGCGGACAGGGCCTTCGCTACATCAACACCATCGGCATCCACGATGACGCCATCAACTGCATCCACAGCGACGGTCAACAGCAAGCGGCTAGTCCCGTGGCACCCTGGCGCAAGCACGACCCCGAAGTGTTCGCAGCGACCATCATGACTGCAGCCGAACAGCTCGGGGTGCAGCCCCTGGTCGTGGAAAAGGACTATTGGGTCTGCGAAGTGTTACGAGCCCTCGTCGATGCGTACGGCGGGGAGATCGTGTTCAAGGGCGGCACCAGCCTGGAGAAGCTGCGGCTCATCCAGCGGTTCTCTGAGGACCTCGACCTCCTCGTGATCGGCGAGTACACCTCGATCCGTGCACCGAAAAGAACGATGAAAGCAATGCTGGAAACCGCCGAGCAGGTGGTCGGCGGACAGTGCACAGGCGAGGAATCAGGCGGCAAGCGCGGCGCCAGGTGGCAGAAGGCCTACCTCGAGCTGCCCCTCGTGCACGGCGATTCCATCGGTGTGTTGGCCGACCCCAAGGCAATTCTGCTCGAGCTCGGCCAGACCGGCGGACCGCGGCCGTCCCACGTCACCTCAGTGGAATCGCTCCTGTACCGCCAGCTGTCATCGACCACGCTGGCCGGAAAGTGGGATGACCTGCGTCCGTTCGACGTGAACATCCTGCATCCGGGGCGCACGTTGATCGAGAAACTGTTGCGGGTCAATAACTTTGTCGGTCGATCCGACCCGGCGCACGGGTCCACACGGGCTTCCCCGGATTGGGCGTCAGTTCTACGACATCTGGGCGTTGCTCGGCGATGATTCGGTCACTGCGCTACTGGTCGACACTGTGGTTGTTGGTGAGATTCTGCGCAGTGCTTTCGAGGTCTCGCTGGCCTTCGGCGGCGACCATCCCGTACCCGCCGGAGGCTTCGCGACCTCTGCTCCTTTCGACTCTGCTGGTGTGTTCACCGCGGATCTTCGCCGGGAGCACGACACCGCGATGCGCAGTCTCTACTTCGGCGCCGAACCGGCTCCGACCTTCGACGACGTACTCGACCGAGTTCATTCCTCCGCGGAGTTGCTCGACCCGCAGCGGTAAGCGCCGCACCCCGGGCGGCCGCAGACCACATCGCGCCGAAGGTCGCCGCGCAGATCGCGACTGCGGCCGTGTAGGAACGGGATGTCGACGCCGGCGCTCGATCACGCGATCCACCAACTCATCGCACCAACCGTCCTCACCATCCGCGACGTCTGAGGCGCTCAAGAAACCGCGAAGCCCGAGCGCCACGGTCGTCCGGCCGGGTCTCGGGCTCACTTCCCGAAGCTCAACGCTCCAAGCAACCCAAGTCTAGAGCCCTGTCCCGCCGGTCCGGAAGCGTCTACATTTCAAGCACGTAGCTACCGGGATCGACGCGTGCTCGACTGTAGTAATGAGCGGAAGCATCCCCACGCCGAGTACCTTGTCGAGCTCTTTCAGGTCGCCACTATGCACGAAAACACCCCTTCACCAGCGGTGAGAGTCCTGTTCAACGACTGAGTTGAAAGGTCTCGACTCGTGTCGTAAGTGGCGAAGTCCCCCCTCGGACACATCCAGCGACACGAGGTAGGTCGGCCGTCGCGGTCACCTGACGCAAGTGCGGGTCATACTCAAGACGCAGACCCAACCCACCTAGGTGGGCCCGCTGACTTTCGACAACAGGGTCCGCCCCCCGCATCGCGTGCCAGCCCCATCCGCGCGCGAGCCGCTGAGGGTGCCTTCGACAGAAGTTTCCATCGGTTGGGGCCACAATCAGCCCCAATCGCCGGGGCCGATCCACTTGACGAAACCAGTCGACCGGGTAACGCGTGACAGGCCCTAACGCGATGCGGTCGCTGCTATGTGACTACTGGTCATTGGTAACCGGACGGGGATCGATCATCTCGATTCAGCACGCGGATTCTGAGTACCCCGCTGCGAGAGTGGGAGATACGCGGCGAAGCTTCAGATCGTGCCGCGAGCCCAGATGATGAACTGTGGGTGAGCCGCCGCCGCTGTCTTTCACCTGTCACCCCCGCGGGTGAGACTGACGCATGTGAGTGACACCGAGCCGCAGTGGCGGCACATTTGCGAAGTATGCGGGGTCGGGGAAATCCGCCTCACTCGTGGTGCAGGCGCCTGTGGGCGAAATCAAAGTGCGAGCACACGCTAGCAACCCGTGATATACCTGATCACCAGCGCTGACATCGTAGGAGGCCCGGAACTATGGAACAACAGCAAACCGTGAACCTCCGCATGGGCAGGCGGCCCGCAAACATGCCGGGCGAGCAGGATCTTTGCACGCGCCGCCCCGTCGTGTTCGGCGGATGGCTGGCCGCCGGTGCTATTGCGCTCGGCCTCGGTGCGGCGCTGTCCACTGGTTGCGGGACAGCCCAGGCCGATACAGCGACCAGTGGGAACACCGGGTCCGCGGGAGTCCACCAGAGCCACAGCGGCCTTGGCTCTGATCGCAGGACGACGGCCAACGGCCCCCTAGGGGCACGACCTGCCAGCGCGGCGGCGGCGACGGCCGTGCGCGGGCAGATCAACCCGGTCAAGCGTCCGGCAGCAGGCATGAAGCCCGCCGCCGTCAGCGCCAGCCAGCACGCAGCCCCGGCCACCGTGGTGCCGGCCGCCCAGGAGTCGGCAACCAGTTCGGCGTCGGTCCCTCTGCACATCTACGGCGATACCGAGCCGCTGGTCGACGTCTCCGTCGGTGGTGGACCGGCCAAGCCGGTATTGGTCGACACCGGCTCGGAGGGACTCGTGGTCGGGCTCGGGAATATAGGCCTACTCCACCTGTTCAGCATGGGCTTGCCCACTGGGCTCGGTGTCAGCGCCTACAGCGGTGGGTTGACCTATCTCTACGCGACCTTCAAAACGACGGTGAATTTCGGAAACGGCATCGTGACCAAGCCGACGAGCGTCGATGTCGCCCTTCTGTCCTACCCAGGATCGTTCGAGAGCTTCGCCGCCGGCAACGGTGCCACCGGCATCTTGGGAATCGGACCGAACGCGACTGGGCCTGGGCCTAGCAGTGTCATCTCAGCGTTACCAGGCGATCTCAGCGATGGCGTGCTCATCGACGAACCGGACGGCGTGTTGGTGTTCGGCCCCAACCCCAAGACCGCTCGCGTGTCAGTCAGCGGGGCACCGAACACGCAGCTTCAGGTAAAGGTCGGCAGTGGATCGCTTCAACCAGTTTCCGCGATCATCGATTCCGGTGGTGTCTACGGCACCGTGCCGTCGTCGATAGCACCCAATGTCCCTGTTGGAACGGTCATTTGGGTGTATAGCGCCGATGGCCAGACACTGCTATACACCTACACAACCGACGCGACCAACACTCCAACGGTCACGTCCGACGATCTGTTGAACACCGGATACGAGGCCTTTGTGCAACAACCGGTCTACATCAGCTACAGTCCCACCGCGGTCGGCACGACGATCTTCGACTACCGATGAGCCAGAGCGTCGTCGGCAAATAGGGCGTCGGAGCGGCCGGCGATTATGGTGGTGGTTGATGTAGTCGGCGGCCGACCAGCACGACGGCGAACGGTAAGTCCGAACAGGTTTGCGATGCCTCCGTAGCCCCTCAAGTATCAGCCCGTGGACACACTTTGGACACAAACTCTGGTTATCGGCCGAAGGTTCTGGTCAATTACAGTCGTGTATTTTAGCAGCTAGGGCACAGTTTAACGCCGTGGTAAGGCAGCTCTGTGGGGTTCAAGTCCCCCTCGGACACTTTTACTGCGACGACAAGTGTCGTACCGCCCCGATACCCTTATTTCCCATCGTCGGGGAGGGGTGTTGCGTGGCAGGTATCGACCACGAGCCACCGCCTCATATCGATTTATTTCGGTATCTTTCGGCCGACGAACGTGTTGACTACATCGCCATCATGACGCGGTTCACTTCGTCGTTGCTTGCCGACATGTCGGCGACAACCGTGGCCGAGCAGCTGCGGACCGTCGGGTACGCCCTGGATACCGATCTTGTGGAAGCCCGATGCAAACAGCTAGTGCGGTGGGGCAACCTCGTGCCGTCCTTGCGAGACGCGCGAGTGAACACAGTTGCCGACTACCTTCGAGCTCGATCGCGTTTCCAGGTCACTAGCCTCGGTGGTCGCGTTCACCGCGGTGCCATCGAGATAATGGCAGCCGCAGATGGCGCACGGGAGGTGGCCAGGGAGCTCTTGGGCCAGATCGCAGAGCTTCTCGGACAGATTCCGCCGTTGGTCAACCAAGGATCGAACGTAGAGCACGCAGATCAGCTCGCGGGAATCGTCACGACGATCTTCAACAACCAACGCCTATTCACCGCCAGCGTGACCGATTTCTATGCCTACCTCTCGGGGGTGTTGAGCCGGTTCGATCTCGCCGCCAGCGAGTATGCCGAATTCAAAAGTCTGCTACTCGATTACATCGATCTCATCACCGCCGACGTCAATCGACACTCGCCGATCATCGCAACCGCGCTCGATGCCGTCATCGGCAACCTCGACACGATGCTCGAAATCCTCGGTGGTGTCCAAAGTCTGAACCTCGGCCCAGGCGTCCAAGTGGAGCGATCCTGTGGCCGAACCCGAACCGAGTGGGAAGAGCTCCATCGCTGGTACACCGACGCGGGAACCGAATCGGGTCCGGCGCAGCTCAGGGCGGCGGCCGGCGCTGCGCTCGGGCAGCTCCTCGCGAATGCGAAGCGAATGCTCGACGCGTCGGCGACTGGCTATTCGCGCCGTGCCGACTTCCTTCGTCTGGCAACGTGGTTCGACACGGCCTCGGATGGTCTTGCGCACCGCATATTCGACGCGACCTTCGGCGCATACCCTTCCCGTCATCTTCTGATGGGACCCGAAGAACCTGATCCACGCGCCAATCCCAGCAGCTCGTGGCTTGAGACTGATCCCATCGACGTGCCGGTATCTCTGCGTGAGCGCGGTGAACGCTCGCTGCGCGGCCGCAGCTCGCGCGTGCCTGACGAGACATCAGATCGTCGTATGATCGAGGTGGCGGCCCGGGAGGAGGCCGATCGCAGTGCGGCAGCCGCTCGTGAACTACGCATGACCAACCGCCTTGACGGCGCAACACTCTCGCCTGCCGCTCGCGACCTCCTACTCGATGAGCTTGCCCGATTGTTGGCCTTGCAAACCGAGTCCGCCGCCTCCTGGGTAGTCGATAACCAGGACCTCGGTTTCAGCCTACGTGCTGAGCCAGGCGACCGCACGTCTGTCACATCGAGCGACGGTTCGCTGACGGTTTTCGACTACCGACTGACCGTCCTCTCACACGAAAGCGCTTCCTCCGCAGAACAGTTCGCCTTATGACTGCGCTCAGCACACGTGCACAGGAGATGTCAGAACAGCGGGAGGCGGCGCGGGCGTTGTTGCTCACACCAATCGTGACAGCGGCGCGCGCGCCAGAGACTCTCGCCAAGATTCGGCTACATGCCCCGGCGCTGAAAGCGCTGTTCGCCGGCCAGCTCGGCTATACGCTGACCGTCGAGTCGTCTTTTGCGCGCCTCACGAAGGCACCATTGGAACAGAACGCCCCACCCCGAGCATTGTTGCGCCGCAGTGAAACCCCCTTCGGCGCCTCACAATACGCAGTCCTCGCCCTGACCTGCGCCGCTCTACTCGCGCCGGGCCTTGGCGATCAAGTACTGCTGTCACAGCTGGTCAGCCAGGTGCGGTCCGATGCGGCCGAGAATGGCATCACGTTGACCGACAACATATCCGACCGTCGACGATTCGTTGCCGCCATCACAGCCCTCTTAGACTGGGGTGTAGTCACCGAAACGGACGGATCGGTCTCACAGTGGGCCGAGGGCTCGGGAACCGAAGCGCTGCTGACCGTTTCCCGGCCAATGTTGCCGCATCTGCTGGCACGGAGGTTGGGGCCCAACGCCGACCCGATGAGTGTCCTGACCAGCGAGGCAGATCAGCCACGTCGGCGTCTCCGCCGCCGGCTTGTGGAGAATCCTCTCGTTGATCGTCGTGACCTCTCCGCAGGAGAGCTCGACGTCCTTTCCAGAGAGCGCACCGAACTCACCCGACATCTAGAGGAGAACTTTGGACTCACCGTCGAAGTTCGCGCAGAGGGCATTCTCGCTTACGACGCCGAAGGCCACCTCACGGACATTGACTTTCCCGGCAACGGAAGCCTCAAGCAGGCAGCCCTGCTCCTGATAGGCGCGCTTGTCACCCGCGCCGAAAATGACTCCACCAAGCTCCAGATCACCTGGGCCGAAGTCGATTCCGCCCTGGAGGAGCTCGTCGCAGGCCACGCCCGTTCGTGGAAAGCAGACTACAGCGATGGAACGACCACGCTCCGAGACGATGTCGTAGCGTTCCTCGAGGCACTGTCGCTTGCCAGAAGCGACGAACTGGGGATAACGGTTTCCGCCGCAGCGGCACGCTATCGGCCGAGTATCACGAAGACGGCGGTTGCCAGGGAGGTTTCATCGTGAGCCCTGGCCAGCCTGCAAAGCACTTCGATCATCGTTGGCGGCTGAACCGGGCTGGCGTAATCAATGTCTGGCACTACTACGAGACGGAGTTTCGGATCGGCGGCGGACGGCTTATTCTCCGGGGCGCCAATGGATCCGGAAAGTCTCGCGCTCTGGAGATGTTGCTTCCATATCTCCTTGACGCCGATCGACGCCGAATGGATGCGACTGGTTCCAACAAAGTGAGCCTCGATGAGCTGATGCGCACTGGGGCGCGAGAGCAGACCAATCGAACTGGCTACCTATGGATCGAACTCGTTCGGGGCTCCGAACACCTCACCCTCGGTGCGCATGTCAAATACAGTGCATCAGCGCATCGAAGCGATGTTCACTTCTTCAATACGCCACTGCGCGTCGGGCATGAGCTGCAGTTGATTGAAGAGAACCGGACCACCCTGACTCGCGATGCGTTGAGCGACCTCGTTGGCATCCACAACGTGACGGATGCCGAAGGGCATCGAGAAGCCGTGCGGAACATAGTTTTCGGTCTTCGCGGCGAAGCAGGTCGCGACCGCTACACCGGTCTCATCCAATTGATGCACACTCTGCGATCACCAGACGTCGGCAACCGCATTGATGAGGGCAACTTACCTCTGCTCATATCGTATGCGCTGCCGCCACTGAGCGAGCAGACCTTGCATGATGCTGGCGAGCGGCTCGACAACCTCACCGAAACCCGCATTGCCCAAGAACGACTCGCCAGCACCCTCGATCAAGTACGGACATTCCATTCTGCTTATCGGTCGTATGCGGCCACAGTTCTCACCACCGGTGCGAAGAACGCAATCAGCGCGGCAAGTGCCGTTCTCCGATCCGACGAACACCGAGAAGAGCTGAGGATTCAGCTACAGGATCTGAAGCAGAGACGCGACGGCAAGCAGACTCTTCAGACCTCACTCCAAGACCAATCAGCGGAGTTGAATGCGGCCATCATCGCACTGAAGGAGCACGATCTCTTCAAAAGGGCCGATGATCTCAAGCAGCGCGATGACGCAGTCGCAGCACTCAGGTCACTTGCGGAGACCAGCCTCGCGTCGGCCCAATCCGCACGCCGTGGCGAGACCAACGCCGCCGACAGGTTGGACGAGCGGTACGAGGAGCTACGCGAAGCAGTGAGGTCGGCGAGCAACTCCCTCGTCTTGGTGTCAGCAACGTTGGCGGGCGGCGGCGTCCCGCATCCCGGGCTTCCCGCTGCCATCGCGTATTCCGACTCGACCGCGATCAGCGAGAACGCCGTCGTTATGGACACTCTTGACGGCAAACCTCAGACCATCGAGCGTCCGACTGTGACAAGGGTCGCCGTGCAGCCAAGCGATTTCGAACCCGTAAGGACGATGTCGGAAAAATATGAAGCCGATGTCCACCAACGCAGCAGACAGGCTGAGCGACGCGAGCAGGAGGCTCGCCGACTCGACGCAGCATTGGAATCAGTACGAGAAGTAGAAACGGCCGCCGAGATCGCGGCCGCGCAGGCCGAACAGGACCACGAAGCAGCGGGAGCCTCCGCAGTCCACCGAGACGACACAGCCATTGCATTGAACCAAGCTTGGCGGCAATGGATCTCACGCTCGGACACGCAAGAGCTGATGCCCGGAGCTCTCTGGAATACGGATGCGACGGTAGGTGTGCTGCAGGCCGATATCGAGGCACTTAGTGGTGACGACCCCGCCGTTGTCGACCACCTGGAACTGCTGAATCTGTTACCAAGCAGAACCGCCAAACCATTTTTCGACGCACACACCGTCGAGCTCAACAACATCGGTATCGAGGAGGCGGATGACGAACGCGCACGTGCCGCACTCGTCGCCGAACGAGCCGACCTCGACGCAGCCCGCGACCCCTCGCCGACCAACGCGCCCTGGCACACCGTGCAACGCGGAGTCCCTTTTTGGCAGACAGTCGACTTCCTGCCGGACGTTCCCCTAGCCGATCGAGCAGCGCTGGAATCGGCCCTGCTTGCTTCAAGCATCTTGACCGCAACCGTGCAAGCGGACGGGTCGATCCACGCCGCTAACGGCGAAGTTGTTCTGCAGCCCGGACTTTCCGAAGCCGACCAACCCCTTACTCGGGTGCTGCAATACGACCCTGCCTCTGATGTGCCGGCAGATGTCGTCGCCGCACTCCTGCGGTCCATTGGGTATGCGGACCCAGACGCTGCCACAGCGATCGACGCCGAGGGCAACTGGCGTAATGGGCCACTGGCAGGTCGTTACGTGACTGCCGAAGCACGTCACATCGGTGCTGCTGCCCGGGCTGCCGCACGGGCAGCTCGTCGAGAACAGATTTCACAACGCCTTGAGGAACTCGCCGAACGAAGTCGAAGCCGGGCCGCTAGGCGAGACGTGATTGAGAGAGCCGGGCTCCGACTGGCGGATCACGTGGCGACGGCGCCCACATCAGCTGCACTGATCGAGTCTCGTGCAGCGGCCTCGACGCTAGCCGACCGTGCCTCCGTCTCCGAAGCGTCCGCTCGCCGGTCGGCCGATACCGCTGTGCAACGACGTAACACGTGGGCGGAAGAATTTGATCGCCACAAGAAATACTGCGGCAGCCTCGATCTACCCGTCAACGCCAGCGATTTGCGGACTACCGTCACACGTTGCCGAGAGGCGAGCGAAGCGTGTCGGCGACTTTTCACCGACTGTGGTGCCGTCATGGGCCGCATCGAGAAAGCCAATCGTGCGGCCACGGAATTCGATGCTTCGATCGACGCGCGAAGGAACGCGGAATCCGAAGCTGAAGCGCGACGCTCCAACTGGCTCGCGGCGGCGGCAAGACTCGCGGCCCAGCACGCGGTGCTCGACGTGCCACTAGCCGAACTGACCGCAGAACTGCGCCGCACCGAGTCAGCTCAGTATGAAACCAACCGCCAACTGACTGACGTCAACAATGCGCTCGAGAAGGTGAAGACCGACATCGCAGAAGTCGAAAAGCTAGACGCGGTGGCGGAATCGACCGCGAGCACGCTACGCGGCACACTTGTCGAGCATGCAATTCGCTTCAACGCGCAGTTAGATCTGCCAGGACTTGCGCGAGCTGCGACAACTGAACCGATAGAAAAGGTTTCAATCGCGGATGACGCGGAGGCGGTTTCCGCGGTCGCCAACTCGGCGTTGTTGTCGATCGGAGCCATCAAATCGTTTAGCGTGACACAACTTCAGCATGCGTTGCAGCGTTTTCAAGCCGATACGTCAGGTCAGCTCGACGTGATCGCGGAGTTCGAACACGAAGCGTATTCGATTCGGATTGAAGGTGCCGAAGACCGCCACGAACCCACCGCCGTTTTGACTTACTTGGAGCGCCGTGTGGATGAGGGCAAACAAGCTTTAAGCGCCCGCGAGCGTGAGGTCTTCACAGCATTCGTCCTTGGCGGCGTAGCCGACGAACTGAGGCGGCGAATCAGCCAAGCGGCCAATCTAGTTCAGGCAATGAACAGGAGTCTGTCGTCGATTGAGACCAGCCACGGCATCGGTGTTCGCATCGGATGGCTGCTGAACAAGGAACACGCCGAGCTGGCACGCATCATGCACTTGGTTTCGATTGCTGACGCCGTTCGCTCTGCAGAGGACAATGACGAACTCATCACTCTGCTACGCATGCGCGTGGAAGGCCGGCACGCGCTGGACCCGACGGCCGGCTACGCCATGCATTTAGCCGAAGCGTTGGACTACCGCAAGTGGCACAATGTCGAGGTCACCATCGTCGGGCCAGAACCAAATCAACAGCGTCGAATTTCACGGCGCGCCAAGATTTCACAGGGCGAAACCAGATTCGTCTCCTACGTGACCCTTTTCGCCGCGGCGGACGGTTACCTGAGCAGCCTTCCCGAGCCGGAGGGTGCGCTGCGCTTGGTGTTACTCGATGACGCGTTCGCGAAAATCGATGACCGAACCATCGGCGAACTTCTTGGTCTGCTAGTCCGATTCGACATCGATTTCGTCATGACAGGTCATGCGCTGTGGGGCACTGTCCCGGAGGTTCCCGAGTTGGATATCTACGAGATCCGTCGGATGGGCGATAGCGCGGCGATTGCGACTCGTATTCACTGGGATGGCAAGCACCGACACATTCATGCGTTGAGCGCGACGTGACTCTCCCACCGCCGCTGCATGAATATCTGGCTAGCTCCACCTTAGTACCTGTCTGGCAGCGAATACGAGATCGACTGGAACGCAACGGACATGCGGTTACCGGTTCGATTCGCCTCGATCTGGATCTAGACGCCGCCGAGCGGTTGTCCGGTCTGCTGGGTAAATCAATTCAGCCGGGTGGACGCAACATTTTGCTGGCCGATATCGACGATGCGTTATTGCGCAGCACCGCCAAACGGGGTCTGGTCGCAGTCGTAGCCGAACTTACCGGAAAATCGTTGCGGGATAGGCCTTCCGAGAGACGACTTCGAGCCGAAGTTGCGACCTCGTTGTGGGCGCAGGTCGAGGAAATCGTGGCGCGGACCGGCCTCGGCGCGTATCCATGGACCCGTGAATGGATTTCGTGGCTCCATACGTCCGGATTACTCGTCCGCGCCGGACTCGATCGAGGTGTGAGCCAATTCGAAGTCGCGGCGCGCGCGATCGCAACGGTCATCACCCGGCCTGTTACCCACGTTCGCGTGCTCGGCGAATTGGCGTCCGACATTGCCGGCGATGCTCACGCGTTGGATACCGACAGGTTGGCGGGGCGACTGGCCGTGCGCGCCCTTGGTTTGGCCAGCGATACGAAAGAGCCGTCTTCTCCGCACGATCGGATGCTGTTGTGGGAGTCGGTCGGCGTCGCAGTCGACACGATCTCGGGGACAGTGATCACGTGGGCACTGCGGCCCCCGGGCGATGATCCCTGGGCGGCGATGATGCGCCTGCGCGCTGACCTTGGACTGGTGACCCACTTGACGATTCGGGAGCTCTTGGCGAACGCTGTGCCACTGGTGAGTTCAGGAACGCTCGTGAACGCCTGCGAAAACCCGCAAGTACTCCAACGCATCGCTGATGCGTGCATCGATCGACCACTGGTCTGCTTCAGCGGCAACCCATCGATAGCCGGCCACCTCTTGGCCGGCCGCGTCACGCTTCGATATCACGGTGACTTCGATTGGCCGGGGATTGCCATTGCTTCACGACTCATCGACGCTGGAGCGCTGCCGTGGCTGCTCACAGGGCAGGACTACCTCCATGCCGTCCGTACGTGCCGCCCAGGTCTGCCACTTACTGGTAATGCTGTGCCAACAGCGTGGGATCCCTCGTTGGCCTCAGCAATGGCAAGGATGGGGGTAGCCGTACACGAGGAGGCTCTGGTCTCACTGCTGATCGAGGATTTGACCAAGAATTAGCCGTTGAGAGGGTGCCAGCCGCCACCTGAACGACGAAACCAGTCATCCTTATGCCTGATCCATCAGGCCTAAGGACTTGACGGCACCCGATTGGGAGCCCATCCTGGCTTATGCATGAATAATCAGGCATAAGGAGAGTCATGGCTCCCCCAAGGCGCACAAACCCGCGACGCGATGGCCTTATGCCTGAACTAGCGGGCATAAGTAGAGCCTTCGTCGAGCGAAGGTTGGCGCTGCGACTTACCCAGCAAACGCTCGCCGACCTGGCCGGAGTGTCGCGCTACAGCGTCCAGACGTTGGAAGCGGGAACTGGTGCAACCAGGATTGACTCGGTCCTAGAGATCGCCAACATCCTTGGCCTGCGTCTCGACGTGCGTCCGGATGAGGAATGACACACCGTATCGGGCTTGACCTTCGTGAGATCGAAGACGCCGACGTTTACATCGGCGAGGCGCTCGCGGCCCAGCTGACACGCGAACGGGGCGACTCGATTCGCTTCGAGTATCTGGCTGAGGAAGGCGATATCGGCCGTGTACGAGATCGATCGGTTTCCTGGTCATTGCTGCGGTCTGGCGGATACCCGGTCATCACCGCGGGTGGGGCCGTCCCACCCTTTTTCGCCGGACTCTTGCCAGAGGGTGTTCGTCTTGGCGTAGTCACCTCTTCAACGAAAACATCGGCGGACGACCATCTGACATTGTTACTTGCCATCGGCGCCGACACTATTGGCAACATTCGCGTATTCCCCGCCGGCGCGGAGCCCCTCCTGCCGCTACCGCTGTTCGAACCGGAGCGAGACAACGATTTTCACGCGGTCTTTTCAAGGCTGACAGGTTCCGTCGAGGCCGACCCCGTCGGTTTGGCGGGCGTCCAACCCAAAGTCAGTGCTGGCAAGATGTCGGCTCCGACCCGGACCCGTGCTCGCCGACGCCTGCGCGCGGGGAGGCGGGTCGCGAGTGATAGCACTCGCGGAGTTATTGAAAGTTGTTGTCTTCAGCTGGCTCATCGGAAATGGGGACCTGCACGGAAAGAACATGTCGATCTACAACCCAGACGGGGTGTGGGAACCCACGCCCTCCTACGACTTGCTCTGCACCCAGCCTTACGCCAGGTGGAACGATCCGATAGCGCTCAATCTGTTTGGGAGAGCGAACACGCTGACCCGCAACAATTTCGTCGAGGCTGGCGCACGGCTAGGAGTCCGCACACGTGCGACGATGAACATGATCGACAGGATCATCGACAGCGCGATTGAGTGGCCGGACCGATGCGGCGAGATCGGCTTCGACGACCTACAGACGGAACATCTCAAACAGATGCTACGCACAAGGCTTGCCAGCCTGAAGTGATCGGGTGGGAAATCGAAGCGCTCTACGTTGACCTGGCCTGCCCCCGCGTCTTGGCCAAACTCGCCACCGTCGTCACCAACAACACCACACCGATCACCCCGATCGACATGCCTGTGGAGATCACTGGCACCGCAACGTGTTGGCCGCCATTGATGAACGGCAGGGTGTTCTCGTGCAGCGCGTGCAGCACGAGCTTGACGCCGATGAACGCCAGGATCAGTGACAGCCCATAGGACAGGTAGATCAGCCGGTCCAGCAGACCACCGATGAGGAAGTACAACTGGCGCAGACCCATCAACGCGAAGGCGTTGGCGGTGAACACGATGTAGGGCTGCTCGGTCAGGCCGTAGATCGCCGGAATCGAGTCCAGTGCGAACAGCACATCGGTGAACCCGATCGCGATGAGCGCTAACAACATCGGCGTGACGACTCGTTTTCCATCCAACGAGGACAGGAACTTGTCGCCGTTGTAATCGTCGGTCGTCGGGACGAACCGGCGCACCAGCGCGATGATCCGGCTGTCGCGTTTCTCCTCGACCTCCTTCTCGTGCCCGGCCTCCTTCGCGAGCTTGACGGCGGTGAGCACCAAGAAGATTCCGAACAGGTAGAACACCCAGCTGAATGAGCTGATGGCCGCCGCACCCACGGCGATGAACCCCGCGCGCATCACCAAGGCCAGCACGATGCCGATCAGCAGCAGCTTCTGCTGGAACTCCCGCGGCACCGCGAACGTCCCCATGATGACCGTGAACACGAACAGGTTGTCGACGGACAGTGCCTTCTCGGTGACGTACCCGGCGAAGTACTCACCGGCGAACTGGCCACCCCATAGCCACCAGACGACGAACCCGAAAACCACTGCCAGCCCGATGTACACCGATGACCAGATGGCCGATTCGCGAAACGTCGGTTCGTGGGGCACCCGCACGTGGGCGTAAAAGTCGAACACGAACAACCCGAGTATCACCGCGCACGTGACCACCCAGACCAGCAACGAGACGCTCATGGCCTCCATTATTCTTTATTAGCCAGGCTTGACCGCGAGTACAGGTTTTGGGCATTCCATCAGCAATTGCTGCGCGACGCTACCGAGTAGCAGTTTGCCGACCGGGTTGCGGTGCCGCAGGCCGATCACCAGCAGATCGGTGTCGCGTAGCGCGGCTTCGGCGATACCGGCATCCACCGCGGCCGCGCCGAACTGGTCATTGGTGTATCCGACGACGATCATGATGCCTGCGCTTTCTCTCGCTGATCCCTGTCGTCCTCGACGACCAGCAGCGTCTCCTCGTCCCGGTGCATACGCCGTCGGCCCAGAAGCCGTCAGCGCAGACCTGGTGGAACTTGCCGGTGCCGCCGCCATCACTGACCGCGCCCGCGCCCATCGAGACGGCGATGACCGAACCCATGCATGCCGTGCCGGCCATCGCATTCCTGTGCACCGCGCAGAGCAGCTACATCAACGGTGCGGTGCTGGTCGTCGACGGAGCCTCGGACTGCAGATAGCGGCCTTCCTGCCGTACCGTGTTCGAGTGCCCCGTCAGGTCCTTTTCATCTACAACGATCCAATCGCGCCCGAGGCGCTACTCGGCGAGACGTTCACCGAACTCGGTTTCGCCGTGGACACATTCGAGGTGGTTCCGGCCGCGCGGGCCGGCGACCCGGCCCTCGAGGTGACCTTCCCCGACCCAACCCGCTACGACGTGATAGTGCCGCTGGGCTCGCGGTGGGCGGTGTACGACGACAGCCTTCCGTGGGTGGCCGCCGAGATCCAGACCGTGCGGCACGCGGTCGACGCCGGCGTCGGCGTGCTCGGGGTGTGCTTCGGCGGTCAACTGGTGGCCACCGCGCTCGGCGGCTCCGTGGCTCGCTCGACCGACCCCGAGATCGGCTGGCACACGGTGCGCAGCAGTGATGCCGATCTGGTGCCCGACGACGGGCCGTGGTTCCAGTGGCACTTCGACCGGCTCACTCCCCCGCCCGGTGCCACACTGGTGGCCGAAAACGACCGCGCTGCGCAGGCTTTCGTTCTCGGCCGGGCAATGGCCCTACAGTTCCACCCCGAACTCGACCACAAGCTGCTGGAGCTGTGGATCGACGACGACCGCAACCGCGACGGCGGTGACCTGGTACGGCTCGGCCTGAACGCCGACGACCTGCGGGCAGACACCACCATCCACGTCGATGACGCCGCCCGCCGCCTGCGGCTGCTGGTACGGGGGTTCCTCGACAAGGTCGCCGGTTAGCCTTCATGGCCCGAGTCCGGTCCATCGCCACAGCGCTGTTGAGGTATGCCCTCGATAAGCCACTGCTCTACGAACCAGGCGCGAATGGGAGTTACGCCCACACCAACGACGCGCTCCTGGGCCTGGCCTGACATCCCACAGCGCGATCCAGACCACTGACATCTACGACCTGGCGGCCAACGCCGATCGGCAAGCAACTGGCCCCCCGACGACGCCCCGCCGCCCCAGCCTTCGAGATGAGCCCGGTCAGCCGGCCAGAAGGATTTCGTGACCGCCTGCCGCCCAGGCCTTTTCGAAGATATTGATGCTGACCGTCTCGCCGCGGGTGTCGTCGCCGCCGCTGTCGCCGAGGTAGACGAGGTCCTCCTCGGTATCGATGGCAGCGACCGTCACCAGATGCCCGCACCGGCTGCGGTCGCCGTCGGTATCCCAGATCCACGCGGAGCTGACGCACACGATGGCCTGCTTACCGTCCCCGAGGTAGCCCTCGAGCGCATTCAGACCGGTGGGCAGGCCACGTTCACTGTCGCTGGTGTACTGCGACGCGACGCCGTATTGACTCAGCAGCAGGGCCAGATCCGTTGTACACGTGCCGTGCCCGGTCCCTCCATCCGACGGGTCGAAGCTGTCGTCGTACACCGGTTCACCGGGGCTGCACTGACTCGGCGTCTTTTTGGCCAGGTCGATCATCTGCGCCTCGGTGGGCACCTGGCCGGTGAGTTCGGCAATGGCCAGCCGGGTCGCCATCAGGCCGCAATCGCTTTGGCTCTGCTGCGCCCAGTAGCGGCTGGCCGCCTCCGGGTCGCCGAAGACCTCTCCGCCGGAACCCGATCCGTTCTTGGCCTTCGGGCGCGCAGGGGCGGGAGGAAGGACATCGGGCGGTGCGGGATCCACCCCGCGGCATCCCCAGTTCAACACCGGTTTGTCCGGAGCCGGAGCCGCCGCGGGTGCGGGCTGTTGCGTCGAGGTCGCCGCCGGGCTGGATGCCTTGGGCGCGTCCGCCGTGTGCTTCGCCCCCGAACACCCCGCAACCAGCAACATAACAATCGCCGCTGAACAGCCCACCTTCCGCATCTGGCGAAGATAACACATCGCCGCGACGCGCGCGGCGGTTGCATGGCCCCAACCGTTCACTCGCAACCTGACCTCGATGAAACGGCCCGCCCACCCGCCCGAGCCCGGGCTCGTTACGCGACTGGAACCCGGCTCGGGGCCGGCAAGATAGACTCCACCGAGCTCGGCGAGTTGCCCGCCGTAGAACAGAGCATCCCGCTGGCCGCCGGTGACGGCGTGAAGCTGACTCGGGACTGCAACTAATCAGGCCGGATCGTGCCCCAACTGGTGGGCCAGCGCGTCGGCGATCGTCGGCTGCCGGAATCGATGCCCGACGGCCTGCAGTGTGGCGGGTAGCACGCGCTGACTGGCCTCGGCCAGTTCGCGTGCGCCTTGGGCGCCCAGCAGTATTCTCGGGCCGATCGAAGGCACCGGCAGCACGGCAGGGCGATGCATCGTGGTGGCCAACGCCGTCGTATATGCGTTGTTGCGCAACGGGTTTGGCGCAACGGCGTTGACAGCACCGGTCAGCCTGTCGTCGTAGGCGGCGCGGTAGTAGATGTCGAGTAGATCGTCGAGGCCGATCCAGGACAGCCATTGCTGGCCGCTGCCCAGCCGGCCGCCCAGTCCGGCGGCGAACAGCGGTCGCATCAGTCGCAGAGTGCCACCGCGGGCGGCCTGCACGATGCCGGTGCGCACGCAGACCGTGCGCATCCCGGCGCGGGCGGCGGGTTCAGTGGCGGCCTCCCACTCGGCGACCACATCGGCCAGGAACCCGGCACCGCGGGCACTGTCCTCAGACAACACCGCGTCACCTCGGTCATAACCGTAGATCCCGATCGCCGATGCGCTGACGAACGCCCGCAGCCCACCCGACGCGGCAGCCACTTCGGCCAACCGACGGGTCGGTTCGATACGCGAATCTCGGATCGCCCGGCGGTGAGCCTGCGTGAACCGGCCGGCAATCGAGGCACCCGCAAGATGGATGACAGCATCGATGCCGTCGAACAGGTCAGGAGCCGGATCGCTTGGCTCCCAACGCCGTTCATCGGGCCGGATAGGATCGCGGCGCACCAGTTTGATCACCCGATGCCCGCCGGTGCTCAGCAGGGCGGTCAACGCGTCACCCACCAGGCCGGACGAGCCGGTGATCGCCACGGCCAGTGTGCCCGCGCCCGCCTGCGCGGCATCGCGATGGGCGGCAAGATCATCGGCCAGCTGCCGATGCCGGTAGGCGAACGTCGCGCGCAGCGCCGCGCCCGGCACCGTGGTGTCGACCTCGTCGTGCACGGCCGTGCTGCCCGCGCCGGCATCACTGAATCGGTGCGTATGACGCCACCAGCCGATCACCCGGGGCGGCAGGGTCATCAGCCCGTCCGAGGACAGCACGTCCACGAACTGGTGCGGCGGGTCGAAGCCGGCTGGATCGTGGCGGGCGATCCAGCGCAGCCCGCCGGGCAGCCCGAGGACCGCGCGCCCGTCAGCCAGCGACTCGGTCTCGGCGACGATGTGCATCGGTTGCCACGGCGGAATCAGCCGTCGCATCGCACCGGGACGAGTGTGCCAGGCGAAGACCTCATCGATGGGATGGTCGACGACGCTGGCGTATTGGATGCTCATGATGGTCTGTACCCACCGGGTACAGAAAAGATCAGCGTGAGCCGGACTCGCCGCAAGACTTTTCCTCCGACGCCTTCTCAGGCTCCTCGGCCGCAGGCTCCTCGGCCGCAGGCTCATCGGCCGCAGGCTCATCGGCCGCCGCGGGTTCCAGAGCCTCGTCGATCGCCGGTTCCTGATCGACCGGCACTTCGGCCGTCGCATCGTCGGGGTAGTCGGCATCGAACGTCGAGTACGTGGAGTCGACCGCCTCATCGGTTTCCGAATAGGCGGTGGTCTCGGCCGTCGCCGACGACTCCGTGGCATCCGCGGCCACTGTCGTCGCCTCGGAATCGGTGCCACGACGGCTCTGCCGTTCCCGGATCGCGTCGATGACCAGCAGGATGACACCGATCACGCTGGCCGCGATACACACCCAGGCGACAAGCTCATTGCTGGTGACAACCGCGGTGACCAGCGCTGCGAGGCCGATCACCGCCAATACCAGGGCAACGATCAGCATCGATCAACCTTCGGTCGACAAATGATTAGTTATTGCCCCGGTTGAACTGGTTGAACCCGCCGCCGTCGCTGTTCGCACCGGAATCGACCGGCGCGGCCGACCCGCGCTGCCCGAGCTCTTCGAGCTGGGACTCCAGGTAGGTCTTGAGGCGGGTGCGGTATTCGCGCTCGAATGTCCGTAGCTGCTCCAGCCGTCCCTCGAGAACAGTGCGCTGCTGGTTGATGGTGCCCATGATCTCGGTGTGCTTGCGCTCGGCGTCGGCCTGCAGGGCGTCGGCCTTCTCCTGCGCCTGCCGCAGCTGCGCTTCGGCGCGGGTCTGCGCATCGGCGAGCTGCGCATCAGCGCGCTGCTTGGCATCGGCGACCGTGGTCTCGGCGGTATGCCGGGCCTCCGACACGATCTGGGCGGCGTTCGCGCGGGCGTCGGCCAGCAGCTTATCGGCCTCGGCCTTGGCGGTTCCGGTCAACCGGTCCGCGGTGTCCTGGGCCAGGGCCAGCACTCGAGCGGCCTTGATGGCCTGCTCTTCGCTGACCACCGGGCTCTGGACCGGCTGCGGGGCAACCTGCACGGGAGCGGGAGCCGGCGTGGGCTCCGGTTCCGGCTGGTAGAGCGGAATCGCTTGCGTCGGTTGCGGTACGGCACCACCGGCGCGCGCGGCACCCAGCTCCTGATCCAGCTCGGCGACCCGCTGGCGCAGATCGGAGTTCTCCTCGATGAGGCGAGTCAGCTCGTGCTCCACCAAGTCGAGGAAGGCGTCAACCTCGTCCTCGTTGTAGCCTCGCTTGCCGATGGGCGGCTTGCTGAATGCCACATTGTGCACGTCTGCCGGTGTAAGCGGCATCATCTGCCCCCTCGGGTCTGGGCGGTTATGCGTCTGCAAAGTGTAGAACGCGTCGCAGGTTCGGTCCGTACTGTAACTGGCGTCCATCCTGTCACACCAGAACCGTCGGTCTGATAATTAAGAGCTAATTTCAAACTTTCGATACCACGACCACGGCGTGGCTAATCGTGTTTGACGAAGTATCGAGGTACCTTGCCGCCCCTAGACCGCGGCGCCGAAAGCCAGCTGCATCCCGATGAAGGACACCAGCAGCAGCACCATGATCGACAAGTCGAACCGGACGGCGCCAATCGTCAACTGTGGGATAAGACGACGTAGCAGCTTCACCGGCGGGTCGGTGATGGTCATGATGAACTCGAGAACCACGACGGTGAATCCCCGTGGGTGCCAGTCTCGGCTGAATGAGCGGATGAACTCGACGACGACCCGGGCGATCAACAGCAGCCAGAAGACGAACAGGACGAAGCCCAGGATTTCGAAGAACAGCGACAACTAGAGCCTGTCCTTAATCAACAGCGGATGTGACGTTGGCGATACCGCTGGGTTGCCCCAGTGCGCCACTGTCAGCGTACCCAGTCTTGCCGGGCGGCAGACTACTGGTAGCTGTAGAAACCCGCCTCGGCGATCCGACGGCGCTCCTCGGCACTGACGTCGACATCGGCAGGCGACAGCAGGAACACCTTGGTGGCCACCTTGTCGAAGGATCCGCGCAGCGCGAATGCCAGACCGGCGGCGAAGTCGACCAGCCGTTTGGCGTCGGCGTTGTCCATAGACACCAGGTCCATGATCACCGGCTGACCGTCGCGGAAGCGCTCGCCGATGGTGCGGGCCTCGCTGTAATCCTTAGGGCGCAGCGTGGTGATCTTCGACAGCGGGCTGCCGGCTTCGAAGAGTTCGGCCATCCGGCGAGGGTCCATCGCCAGCGCGCCGCGGGTCGAGCCGCGCAGTGAGCCGAAGCGGGACGCGCGCGGTATGTCGTGGGGGCGATCGAACTCGCGCGGGCGGAACCGCGGCTCGTCACCGTACTGGGCGCGGAAGCCACCGGTCGGCGCGTATTCGGCGTCGCGCGGGTCATCGTATTCACGACCCATCCGCGGCTCGCGGTCGTCGTAGCGTCCCGGGCGCTCGTACTCGTCATCGGCGAAGCGCTCCCGGCGGGCATAGCTGCGAGCAGCGCCGCGATCGTCGTCGTCGTAGTACTCGTCGTCGTAATCGTCCGAAGGCGCCATGCCAAAGTAAGCCTTGACCTTGTGGAGAGTGCTCATCGCTGGACCCTTCTGAATGCGTGAAGTTCGGTGTCTGTGATGAAGATGTGACTGGAGTGACTACTCAGGGAGACGTTAGAGGACGTTGTCCCATAAGCGCGGTACCGACACGCACACACGTCGAACCGTGTCGCACTGCAGCTTCCAGGTCACCGGACATCCCCGCCGACAGCCCTGTCGCGTCGGGGTGGTCGTGCAAAACGCGTCGATGCTCGGCCTCCAGCACCGCGAAGGCGGCGTCGGGGTCCGCACCCAGCGGCGGGATCGCCATCAGCCCTGCCAACGTCAGTGCGTCGGCATCGGCGACCTCGGCACACAGCGCATCGACGGCGCCCGGGTCGCCCACGTCCACCCCGCCGCGCGAGGTGTCCCCGTCCAGGCTGATCTGGATGAACACCCGCACGGGTACAGTCCGGATACCGTCCTCGATGGCGTGGGCGGTGCCGCGATCCAGCGCAGCGGCTACCTTGGCCGTACTCAACGAGTGCACCGTATCCGCCCATGCGGCAACGGCTTTGGCCTTGTTGCTCTGAATCTGGCCGATCATGTCCCAGCGCACGTCCGGCGCGCCGGTGAGCTCGCCGAACTCAGCGATCTTAGCTTTGGCTTCCTGTTCGCGGGATTCGCCGAACGCCCGACAGCCCAGCTGCCACAAGATCGCGACGTCGGTGGCCGGGAAGAATTTGGTGATCGGCAGCAGTTCGATGCCGTCGACATCGCGACCGGCGGCGTCTGCGGCATCGGCCAGCCGGCTCCGCAACGCGGCCAGTGCGGTCGCGAGATCGGTCTCCCTGCGTGCCGTGTCCGTCATTCCATCCACACCAGACAGGCCAGCCGGCCGGTCGGCGCGTCGCGCCGATGGCTGAACAACTTCTTGTCGGCCACCGTGCAGCGCGGGTCGACGTCAATGGCCTTTACTCCGGCACCGCTCAATTGCCGTGCGATTCCGGCTCGCAGGTCCAGTCCCGGCGTGCCCTTGGCGGTTGTGGTTCGGCTGCCCGGCAGCCGGGCGTCGACGTCGGTGGCCATCTGCGCGGGCACCTCATAATTGGCCCCGCTGACGGCCGGGCCCAGCAGCACCGAGATGTCCGCGGCACGAGCACCCTTGGCCAGCATGGTCTCCAGGGTGCGCAACACGATTCCGTCGGCCGCGCCCACCCGACCGGCATGCACGGCGGCCACCACACCGGCGCGCGCATCGGCCATCAGTACGGGGACACAATCGGCGGTCACCACTGCCAGCGCCAGTCGCGGCGTGGTGGTCACCAGGGCGTCAGTGTCGTCGACGGCATCGGCGCGCGGCCCATCGACGAGCGCGACATCCGAGCTGTGCGTCTGGTTCATCCAGATCACGTGGTCCTCAGGCAGCTTGATCGCCGCGGCCAGCCGCTTGCGGTTCGCCGCGACCGCCTTGGGATCGTCACCGACGTGGTCACCGAGATTGAAGGTGTCGAACGGCGGCGCCGAGACGCCACCGGAGCGGGTGGTGGTCACACGGCGGATGCGAAGAGTCACAGACCCAGTATCGGCGGCGGTGACTGCGGGATCAGTGCCGCATGAACGGTGGCACGTCGACGTCGTCATCAGAGATACCGTCGTCGCCGCCGCCGATCCGCACCGTCGCGCCGTTGGTGTGCGCCGGCACGCTGGCGGCATCGCTCGGATCAAAGAGCGAGGAACTGAGCTTGCCTGCCGCACCTGGTGCGATGGGCTGGGTGCCGGTGGTCGTTCCCCCGACGACGGGCTTGCGGCTCGGGCTGGCCGACTCAAAGCCGGCGGCGATGACCGTGACCCGAACCTCGTCACCGAGCGAATCGTCGATCACTGTGCCGAAGATGATGTTGGCCTCGGCGTGCGCGGCCTCCTGTACCAGCGAGGCGGCCTCGTTGATCTCGAACAGACCGAGGTCGCTGCCACCGGCCACCGAGAGCAGCACGCCCTGGGCACCTTCCATCGAGGCCTCCAGCAGCGGGGAGTTGATGGCGATCTCGGCGGCCTTCAGCGCTCGCCCGTCGCCCCGCGCCGAACCGATGCCCATCAAGGCGGTGCCCGCCCCGCTCATGACACCCTTGACGTCGGCGAAGTCGACGTTGATCAGGCCCGGGGTGGTGATCAGGTCGGTGATGCCCTGCACGCCGTTGAGCAGAACCTCGTCGGCGCTGCGGAACGCGTCCATCAACGAGACCTGGGCATCGCCCATCTGCAGCAACCGGTCATTGGGGATGACGATCAGGGTGTCGCAGCTTTCGCGCAGCGATTGGATACCGTTCTCGGCCTGGTTGGAGCGCCGCTTGCCCTCGAAAGAGAACGGGCGGGTCACCACGCCGACGGTCAGCGCGCCCAGCTTGCGGGCGATGGTGGCCACCACGGGTGCGCCGCCGGTACCGGTGCCGCCGCCCTCACCTGCGGTGACGAACACCATGTCGGCGCCGCGCAGCAGCTCCTCGATCTCATCCTTGGCGTCCTCGGCGGCCTTGCGCCCGACCTCAGGGTCGGCGCCGGCACCCAATCCGCGGGTGGATTCACGGCCGACGTCGAGCTTGACGTCGGCGTCGCTCATCAACAGCGCCTGGGCGTCGGTGTTGATCGCGATGAACTCCACACCCTTGAGTCCCTGCTCGATCATTCGGTTGACGGCGTTGACGCCGCCGCCGCCGATGCCAACGACCTTGATGACGGCGAGGTAGTTATGCGGGGGGGTCATCGTCTGTCTTCCTCCCAAGTGGGGATCGGGTCCTTGCGACTCTCCTGGCAAAACCCTCAACCTCAACCAGAGACTTAGAGTTATGTCAAGTAGTGCCGCGCAAACAGAACGGTATGGCCGGTAGGTGCTGGATTGGGGAGGCGCGCCGACGTGTCGTGGCGAATTTGTCCCTCATTATCTCGCCGAATGTCCTACCCGCGTCACTCTGGGTGCCAAACGTCACTCTGGTGTGACAGTCGGTGCCCTGAGCTACTTGACGGTCGGCAGATCCGGGCTCGACACGTCGTAGACCTTGCCCGGTTGCGTCAGCAGCGCGGCCAGCTTCTCGGCCTTCTCTTCGGTGCGGTCGGTCGTCCCCCACACCACCGTGCGGCCATCCGTCAGCGTCAGCGTCACCGACGCGACTGACGGCGCGGCCACCCGGCTGACCTGAGCCACCACCTCCGGGCGCAACGCCGTCATCACCTCAAGTGCGGCCCCGGTCGGCTTATCGGTGGGGCCGGGGTGGTCGACGTCGATATAGGGAAGCCCGGGCGGCGGCGGCGCGGTCGCGAAATCGACGCCGTCACGGTCGAACAGGTGCGGACCGTCGGGATAGTCCTTCACCACGATCGGAATGCGCTCGACGATCGTGATCCGCAGCGTCGACGGATACTCCCGTTGCACCCGAGCGCTGGCCACCCGCCGAATACCGGCCACCCGGTCGGCAACCTGGTCGGTGTCGATCTGCAGCAGCGGGGTGCCGATCGTGACCTTGGCCGCGTCGACGACCTCATCTCGGGTGACCGCGCCGGTCCCGGTGATCACCAGCGAGCGGGCCGACATGACGGGAGTGAAATAGAGGATCAGCCCGAGCGCGACGCTGACGACGGTCAGCGCAATCAGCCAGGTGATCAGCTTCAGGCCGCGAATGGCCCGCTTACCCAAGGCTTTCGGGGCTTCGACGGTCTGCCCGCGAACCTTTCGCTTGGCCTCGCGGCGGGCGTCTTCGATCGCGGTGGCGCGGGCCTGGGCGGCGCGTCGTTCCGCGCGCTCGCGGCGTTCCCGCATGCGGGGGCCTTCGAGGTCTTCCTCGGGCTCGGGATCGACATTCTGCACGTCGTCACCCGTGCTTTCGCTGCCGGGTGTCGGTTTGGCCAGGATGGGGGCGTCCTCGGCGGGGGCGTTCTCGGCCACCTCGGCGGGCGCCTCACCCTCGCCGTCGCCCTCATCCGGAGTCATCGATTCCTCTTGGCGTCCAACGCCGTCAGGATCTCCTGGCCGAGCATCGTCACATCGCCGGCACCCATGGTGACCACGACATCACCCGGGCGGGCCGAGGCCGCCACCTGTTCGGCGACCGCGGAGAAGTCGGGAATGTACGTCACCTCGACGTTGACGTGGTCGGCGATCGTCGCACCGCTGACGCCTGCAATCGGTTGTTCACGGGCACCGTAAACATCAAGGACGAAGACCCGGTCGGCATCGCTGAGGGCCTCACCGAACTCCCGCGCGAAAATCTTTGTCCGCGAATATAAGTGGGGCTGGAAGACGACGATGGCGCGACCCGCCCCAGCATGGGTCGTCTCACCCTGGCGGGCCAGTGTGCGCAACGCCGCCAAAGCGGCACGGACTTTCGTAGGATGATGGGCGTAGTCGTCAAAAACCCGCACGCCGTTGATTGTGCCCACCAACTCGAATCGCCTGCGCACACCCTCGAATCCGGCAAGCCCATCGAGGGCGCCTTCGACAGAAGCTCCCGCTTCGATCGCCGCCAATAACGCCGCCAGTGCGTTCAAGGCCATATGCCTGCCCGGCACCGCCAGACGTATCGCCCGCGGATACGGTTCACCCGCGAGTGCAACGTGCGCCAACGCACTGGTGCCCTGTTGCTCCCAACTGAGCAGTGTCGCCGCCAGGCCCGGAACCGGGCTGCCGTCCCGGGAGCTGCCGTAGCGCAACACCGGGATACCTTGCTCCGCAGAACGATCGGCCAGTGCGGCGGCACCGTCGTCGTCAGCGCACGCGATCAACACACCTCCTTCCGCCAGTCGCTCGACGAATGCGTCGAAAACCGCGGTGTAGGCCTCGGCGGTACCAAAGAAGTCCAGGTGATCGGCCTCGATATTGGTCACCACCGCGACGTCCGGCGTGTATTCGAGTAACGAGCCGTCACTCTCGTCGGCCTCGGCCACGAAACACGTGCCGCTGCCGTGGTGGGCGTTGGTGCCGGCCTCCCCCAGATCACCGCCGATCGCGAATGAGGGGTCAAACCCGTTGTGCTGCAACGCCACAACAAGCATCGAGGTCGTGGTTGTCTTGCCTGCCGTACCGGTGACCATCAGCGTGCGGTAGCCGGCCATCAGCTTGGCTAGCACCACGGGCCGCAAGATCACCGGGATACCGCGGCGGTGCGCCTCCACCAGCTCGGGGTTGGTCTTCGGGATCGCGGCGTGCGTGGTGATCACCGCGGTGACTCCCCCGGGCAGCAGGTCGAGATTGGCCGCGTCGTGGCCGATGCTGATCGCCGCGCCGCGTGCCCGCAACGCCACCACCCCGCGAGACTCCTTCGCGTCGGATCCCGACACCATGCCACCGCGGTCCAGCAGGATCCGGGCGATACCGGACATTCCGGCGCCACCGATGCCGACCATGTGCACCCGCTGCAGTTCGGGTGGCAATCCCTTGTGGCCGCTCATCACCGCTCCTTCCGCGTGCGCGCGACGGCCAGGGCTACCTCGGCGACCCGCTGCGCGGCGTCGCGGTGACCGACCGATGCGGCGGCCGCCGTCATCGCCTGCAGCCGTGGCGCGTCGGTGAGCAGCCCCGCCACCTCGCGGGCGATGAATTCTCGTGTCAGCAGGGCATCTTCGACCAGAAGTCCGCCACCGGGGTTGACCACCGGCAGTGCGTTGAGCCGTTGTTCACCGTTGCCGATCGGCAGCGGTACGTAGACCGCCGGCAGCCCCACCGCGGACACCTCGGCCACCGTCATCGCTCCGGACCGGCAGATCGCCAGGTCGGCGGCCGCGTAGGCCAAATCCATCCGGTCCAGGTAGGGCACCGCGACATACGGCGGATCGCCGGCCTGCGGGGCCCGCAGGTCGAGGGTGTTCTTGGGGCCGTGAGCGTGCAGCACAGAGACTCCGGCGGCGGCAAGGTCAGCGGCGGCGGCCGACACGGCGCGGTTGATCGAGGCCGATCCCTGCGAACCGCCGAACACCAGCAGCACCATGGCGTCGTCATCAAAGCCGAAGTGCTCCCGCGCGGTCGCCCGCAGTGCGCCGCGATCCAGCGCGGTGATCGACGCCCGCACCGGCATGCCCACCACCTCGGCGCGCCGCAGCCCCGAATCGGGAACGGCGGCAAGCACTCTGCGGGCGCTGCGGGCGCCGAGTTTGTTGGCGACACCGGCACGCGCGTTGGCCTCGTGCACGACGACCGGGACGCGGCGCCGGGCAGCCAGGTAGGCCGGAACGGAGACGTATCCGCCGAAGCCGATCACCACGTCGGCCTCGACGCTGTCGAGGACGGCCCGGGTCTCGCGCACAGCTCGGCGCACCCGGATCGGCAGGCGGACCAGGTCACCGTTGAGTTTGCGGGGTAGCGGCACGGGCGTGATGAGTTGCAGGTCGTAGCCACGGTCGGGCACCAGCCGGGTCTCCAACCCGCGCGCGGTGCCCAGCGCGGTGATGCGGATGCTGGGGTCAAGAGCCCGCAGCGCGTCGGCGACCGCCATGGCCGGTTCGACATGTCCGGCGGTGCCTCCACCGGCAAGGACGACCGACACCGAGACACTCACCCGTAACGCTGACCTTCCAATGTGCGGGACCGCCGTGCGCGGCTGCTTCCCTCATTCGGATGCGCCACGCTGTTGCGCGGAGCGTCACCATGATGCCCTGCACGCCGGGTCGGCCGCTCGGCCGTCCGGGTTTTAGCAGGTACGGCCGCACGTTCACGGGTCGGCTGAGATGTGCGGGCCGGTTTCCTGGCCGGCTTGGCGGTCTTGGCCGCCGGCCGGGCAGCCCTGGCAGGCTTGACGGACTTAGTGGGTTTGGTGGGTTTTGCGGGCTTATCCCCCGGCGTGCGCAGCCGGTCGCGCAATGCCTCCACCCGCGACGGCACGTAAGGCTCGGGCAGGGGCAACCGCAGCACGCGGTTCACCCGGTCCTCGCGGCCGGCGCGCAGCGCGGCCACCGCTTCAGGTTCGTGCCGAGCGGCGTTGGCCATCAGCCCGATCATGAATAGCGTTGTGGCCGTAGATGTTCCACCGGCCGAGATCAGCGGCAGCTGAATGCCCGTAACCGGCAGCAGGCCAATCACGTAGCCCACGTTGATGAAGACCTGGCCGATCACCCACATGGCGGCGGCGGCGGTCAGCAGCTTCAGGAACGGGTCGGCCGAGCGCTTGGAGATCCGCATGCCGGTGTAGGCGAACAGCCCGAACAGCGCGAGCAGCCCGAACGCACCGACGTAACCCAGCTCTTCGCCGATGATCGCGAAGATGAAGTCGTTGTGCGCGTTGGGCAGGTAATTCCATTTCGCGGTGCCCTGTCCGAGCCCGTCGCCGAACACACCGCCGTTGGCCAGCGCGAACTTGGCCTGCCGGGCCTGGTAGCCCGAGCCCTGAGCATCGGCACCGGGGTCCAGCCACGACCGCACCCGGTCGGAGCGGTAGCCCTCCGAGACCGCCAGCACCGCGGCCGCACCGACGGCCGCGACCAGCGAGCTCACGAACACCTTCAGCGGCAGGCCCGCGTACCAGAGCAGAGCCAGCAGGATGATGCCCAGGGACACGGTCTGGCCGAGATCGGGCTGGGCCACGATCAGCACCAGGGCGACCACCGCGGCCGGGATCAGCGGAATGAGCATTTCCCGCAGCGACGCTCGTTCCAGACGCCGGGTCGCTAGTAGGTGCGCGCCCCAGATGGCGAACGCAATCTTAGTGAGTTCCGAGGGCTGCATCGACAGGCCCGCGACGACGAACCAGCCGCGGGAGCCGTTGGATTCGTGGCCGATGCCGGGAATCAGCACCAGCACCAGCATCACGATCGTGACGGCGAACGCGGCGAACGCGGTGTTACGCAGGAAGCTCACCGGCACCCGCAGGGCGATCCAGAATCCGATCAGCCCCACGACGGTCCACAGAACCTGACGACCGAAGATCGCCCACGGTGAACCGTCCTCGTCATAGGAGTGCACACCGGACGCGGACAACACCATCGTCAGACCGAGCGTGACTAGCAGTGCCGACACCGAGATGATCAGGTGGAACGAGGTCATCGGCCGGCCGAGCCAGGCGCCGAACTTCAGCGGCACGTGGAACCTGGGTTTGGCAGGGGCCGCGACGGCGGTTTGGGCTTCAACGGGCTCGGTGGTGGCCTCGGCGCCGTCCTCAGCGACGACGTCGTCGGTCTCCGGAGTTTCTGGGGTGTCAGCTGGGCCGCGACGGCGCAGCCGGGACAGGAGCTTGGCCACGGCGACTACCGGGCCGCGGCGCGCACAGCGGCGGCGAACGAGTCGCCACGCTCGGCGTAGCCGGCGAACTGGTCGAACGATGCCCCGGCCGGGGCCAGGAGCACCGCGTCACCGGTTCGGGCCAGACTGGCGGCAGCGGCGACGACCTCGGTCATCACCCGGGCGCCCAGGTCGGGCCCGGAGGCATCGACCACTCGAGCCTCATGAGTAACAGTGGTCTCATGCACCACAGCATCCTCCCGCGTCACAACCTCGATGACGGGGACATCGGCCGCGTGTCGCGATAACGCCTCGGCAACCACCGCGCGGTCGCGGCCGATCAGCACCGCTCCGACCAGCCGATCCGCGACCCGGGCGACGAGATCTTCGACGGACGCGCCCTTGAGCAGGCCGCCGGCCACCCACACCACCCGCGGGTAGGCCAGCAGCGAGGCCTGGGCGGCATGCGGATTGGTGGCCTTGGAGTCGTCGACGTAGGTGACGCCGTCGACAACGGCCACCCGTTCGGCCCGATGCCGGCCGACCTGGAAGCCGGCCAGCGCATCCGCGATCGAGGCGGGTGCGACGCCGACGGCCCGAGCAAGCGCGGCCGCCCCCAGTGCGTCGAGCACGCCGACCGGCCCGGCAACGGAAATCGAGACGACTGGGGCGAGCTGCACGTCGTCACCGAAGGCTCGGTCGACGAGCATCCCGTCACGCACCCCCAGCTCCCCCGCCGCCGGCTCACCGAGCCGAAAACCCGCCTTCACCGGAGCGGGCGCGGCAGGAAGCAGTCCGGCCGCCGGCGCGTCGTCGAGTCCGACGACGGCCACCCGGCCGGTCAATGCGACAGCCTTGGCCGCCGCGTAGGCGTCGAAGCCACCGTGCCAGTCGAGATGGTCTTCGGCGACGTTGAGCACGGCGCCAGCATCCGGGCGCAGCGACGGCGCCCAGAACAACTGGAAGCTGGACAGTTCCACGGCCAGCAGATCGGCCGGCTGAACGAGCACGTCGAGCACCGGGTCACCGATATTGCCGCACAACACCGCGCGGCGGCCATCGGCGACCAGCATCGCGTGCAGCATCGAGGTGGTGGTGGTCTTGCCGTTGGTGCCGGTGACTACCAGCCAGCGCCGCGGCGGCCCGTAATGCCCGGCAGCATCCAGGCGCCAGGCCAGCTCGACGTCACCCCAGATCGGGATGCCGGCCGCGGCGGCCGCCGCCAGCACCGGGGCGCCCGGCGGAAACCCCGGACTGGTGACCACCAGAGCGAAATCGTCGATCGCGATGACCGCGTCAGCGGGCGTGATGGTCGCAATACCGTTGTCCGATACGGCTTTCAACATGTCAGGGCTGTCGTCGCAGACCTTGATGCGCACATCGAAGGAGGCCAACGCCGCCACGATCGCACGCCCGGTGACCCGGGCGCCGGTCACCAGCACCTGCGCCCCCGAGGTCAGCTCCCCCAGACCGGGCTGCATGTCAAGCCCCGATGGCCGACAGCCACTCGCCGTAGAACAGGGCCACGCCGAGCCCGCAGGCGATTGCGGTGAGCAGCCAGAACCGAATGATCACCGTCGTTTCGGCCCAGCCGACCAGCTCGAAATGATGGTGGAACGGCGCCATCCGGAACACCCGGCGTCCGGTAGTGCGGAAGGCCAGGATCTGCACCACCACCGAGGTGACCTCGGCGACGAACAGCGCGCCGAGCACCACGGCCAGCACCTCGGTGCGACTGGTGACCGACAGCCCGGCGATCATGCCGCCCAGCGCCAGCGAACCGGTGTCACCCATGAAGATCTTGGCCGGTGCGGCATTCCACCACAGGAACCCTATGCACGCCCCCGCGGTCGCGGCGGCCAGCAGCGCCAGGTCCAGCGGGTCGCGCACGTTGTAGCAGCCCAGCCCGGGGGCGGTGGCGCAGGCATTGCGGTACTGCCAGAACGTGATCAGCACGTAGGCGGCGCTGACCATCGCCATGCTGCCGCCGGCCAGCCCGTCGAGACCGTCGGTGAGGTTCACCGCGTTGGACCAGGCGCTGACGATGACCACGCAGAACAGTACGAACACCGCCGAGCTCAAGGTGACGGTGGCGATCTCGCGCACATAGGACAGCTCGGGGCTGCCCGGGGTCAGCCCGTCGGCATTGCGGAACTGCAGTACGAGGATGCCGAACAGCACCGCGGCGGTGAGCTGCCCGACGGTCTTGGCGGTCTTGTTCAGACCCAGGTTGCGGGAGCGCCGGATCTTGATCAGGTCGTCGACGAAACCGACCGCACCCAGCGCGGTGGCCAGGCCCAGTACCAGCAGTCCCGACGCCGACGGACCGTCGCCGTCGAGCGCGAGGCCGACCAGGTGGGTGCCGAAATAGCCGGCCCAGATGCCGGTGAGAATCGCCACCCCGCCCATCGACGGTGTGCCGCGCTTGCTCTTGTGGCTCGGCGGGCCGTCCTCGCGGATCTCGTGGCCCAGGCCCTGACGGGTGAACAGCCTGATCAGCGCGGGGGTCAGCAGGATCGACACCGCCAGCGCGATGCCGACGGCAATCAGGATCAGTCTCATTGGCTGCCGCCCAGGAGGGCCTCGGCCAGCGTGCCTAGACCCGCGGAGTTCGACGCTTTGACCAACACGACGTCGCCGGGCGCCAACTCGGCGCGCAACAGTGCCAGGGCAGCGTCGGCGTCGTCGACCATGGTGGATTCCGAACCCCAGGATCCCTCCATGACCGCGCCGTGATGCATGGCGTTCATGGGCCTCCCGGTTCCGACAACGACGAGTCGACTGATATCTAAGCGCACGGCGAGCCGTCCGATGCGATCATGTTCGGTTACCGAATCGTCCCCCAGCTCCGCCATCTCACCCAGCACGGCCCAACTTCTGCGGTTCTCCCCCGAGCGCGCCATCACCGCCAGCGCCTGCAGACCGGCCTTCATCGAATCGGGGTTGGCGTTGTAGGCGTCGTTGACGACGGTCACCCCGTCGGCGCGGGTGTGCACCTCCATCCGATGCCGCGACGCCGGGCCTGCGGCCCCCAGCGCGACCGCCACCTGCTGGGGTGTCGCCCCGCACTCCAGCGCCACGGCGGCCGCGCTCAACGCATTGCCAACCTGGTGTTCACCGTGCACGGCCAGCTGTACATCGGCCGTGCCGGACGCGCTCACCAACAGGAAGCGGGGCCGGGCCAGGTCATCGAGTTCGACGTCGATGGCGCGGATGTCGGCGCCCTCGGACTGCCCGACCCGGACCACCCGCGCGGCGGTACGCTGCGCCATCGCGGCCACCATCGGGTCATCGGCGTTGAGGATTGCCACCCCCGAGGCCGGAACCGCCTCTACCAGTTCGCCTTTCGTGGCCGCGATGACCTCACGCGAACCGAACTCACCCAGGTGCGCGGTGCCGACGTTGAGCACCACCGCGATCGACGGCGGGGCGATCGCGGCCAGCGCGGCGATATTGCCGGGATGCCGCGCGGACATCTCCAGAACCAGATAGTCGGTGTCCTCGGTCGCGCGCAGCACGGTCCATGGATGGCCGAGCTCGTTGTTGAAGGAACCCGGCGGGGCCACCACCTCGCCCAGCGGGCGCAGCACCGCCGCGATGAGATCCTTTGTCGACGTCTTACCCGACGATCCGGTGACCCCGACGATCGTCAGCCCGCCGGCGACCAGCTTGGTGGCCACCGCCGCGGCCAGTTTGGCCAGCGCGGCGAGCACCGCCGCACCGGCCCCGTCGACATCGTGTTCGAGCACTCCGGCGTTGGCGTCGATGGCGGCCACCGGCGGCACGATGATCGCGGGCACCCCGACCGGCCGGGCGGCGAGCACCGCCGCAGCACCGGCCTCGACGGCACCCTTGGCGAAATCGTGGCCGTCGGAGCGCGCGCCGGGCAACGCCAGAAACAGTCCACCCGGGGTCACGGCCCGCGAGTCGAACTCCACCGTCCCGGAGACCACTCGCCGGGCGGCCTCCTGCGGGCTGATATCGGCCAGTTCCCCGGAGACGAGCTCGGCGATCTGGGCCACGGTCAGCGCGATCATCGGCCCGCCCCCCGGTCATCGAGGGCCGCCACGAGCTCCTCACGATCGTCGAACGGCCGGGTCTGCCCCGCCGCGCTCTGCCCTGTCTCGTGGCCCTTACCGGCGATCACCACGACGTCCCCGCTACGGGCCCAGTCCACCGCGTGCCGGATCGCCGCGCGCCGGTCACCGATCTCTATGACTTCAGCGCCATCAGCCCGTGAAGCGCCGGTGACGATGGCCGCCCGGATGCGTTGGGGATCCTCATGGCGGGGGTTGTCGTCGGTGACGATCACCAGGTCGGCAAGCTCAGCGGCGATGCGGCCCATAGGTTCTCGCTTGCCGGGGTCGCGATCACCGCCTGCACCGAACACCACCGCAAGCCGGCCCTGCGGACGTTTGAGCGTCTCCAGAACCGCCTGCAAGGCGCCAGGCTTGTGCGCGTAGTCGACGACGGCCAGGAAGTCCTGGCCGCGCTCGACGGTTTCCAGCCGGCCCGGCACCGAGGCGTCGCGCAGGCCCGGCGCGGCCTGCTCCGGCGATACCCCGACGACGTCCAGCAGCGCCAGCGCCAACAACGCGTTGGCCACGTTGTAGCGGCCCGGCAGGCGAATCCGAAGCCGGTGGTGCACCCCGGCGGGGTCCACCGCGGTGAACTCCTGCCCGCCGCCGTCGAGAACCACCACGTCCTCGGCCTGCCAGTTCGCCGGGTGCCCCTCGGCCGACACCGTCACCGGCTTAGCAGCGCGGCGGGCCATATCGCGGCCCGCCTCGTCGTCGACACAGATCACCGAGACAGCGGCGTGCGCGGGTGAGGCCGGGTCGAACAGCCGGGCCTTGGCTTCGAAGTAGGCCGCCATCGTGGGATGGAAGTCGAGGTGGTCGCGGGACAGGTTGGTGAACCCGCCCGCCGCGAACCGGATGCCGTCGGTGCGGCCCAATTCGAGCGCGTGGCTGGAAACCTCCATGACCGCAGTGTCGACGCCGCGCTCGGCCATCACGGCCAGCAGCGCCTGCAGTGCCGGGGCCTCCGGGGTGGTCAGGGCACTGGGGACGTCGGCACCGGCGATCCGGACGCCGACGGTGCCGATCAGGCCGGGGATACGTTCCGCCGACTGCAGACCGGCCTCGATCAGATGGGTCGTCGTGGTCTTGCCGGACGTTCCGGTGACACCGAGTACCACGACCCGGTCAGAGGGGTGGCCATAGACCGCCGCGGACAGTTCACCGAGCACCGAGCGGGGCACCGGATGCACCAGCACCGGGACGGGCGGCGTGTCGCCGAGGAGGCGGTGGATGACGGCCAGACCCTCGGCGTCGGTGAGTACCGCGACGGCCCCGCCCCCGAGGGCGGTCGCGGTGTATTCCGCGCCGTGCGCCGACGAGCCGGGCAGCGCCGCGAACAGATCCCCGGGCAGTGCGTCCTGGCCACGCAGGGTGATGCCGGTGATCGCCACGTCGGGCGCGACACCGCCGGCGGCAGGCACCGCACCGACGTTGGCGGCCAGTGTCGGCAAGGTCAGCGCTGGGGTGGTGCGGGGCCGCAGGGCATTGGTCATCGGGTTGTCACCCTACCCAGCGATCGGGCTCGGTCGGCTACGTGGCCTGCAGGATCAGCGGCGCGCCGGGATCGGCCGACAGCGGGATATTCTGCCGCTGCAGCAACCACGCGGCGATGTTGTGGAACAGCGGTGCGGCCGAGTGGCCCGGTGTGCCGTCCGGATTGCGCTGCGGGTTGTTCATCATGATGCCGATGACGTAGCGGGGATTGTCGGCGGGCGCCATACCGGCGAAGGTGATCCAGTAGACATCGCTGTAGTAGCAGCCGCAGGCCGGGTTGATCTGCTGAGCGGTGCCGGTCTTGCCGGCGATCTGGTAGCCGTCGACCGCCGCGGGTGCCCCGGTCCCCTGCTGGTATCCCATCGGGTCACGCTGAACGATGGCGCGGAACATGTTGCGCACCGTGCGCGCCGTCTCGGGGGCGACCACCCGGATGCCGGCCGGCTGCGGCTCTTCGGTGCGGGTGCCGTCGGAGGCGATGGTGGCCTTGATTATTCGCGGTGGGATACGCACCCCGTCATTGGCGATGGCCTGGTACATCCCGGTCATCTGCAGCAGGGTCATCGAAAGGCCCTGCCCGATGGGCAGGTTGGAGAACGTACTGCCCGACCATTGGTCGATCGGCGGTACCAGGCCCGCGCTCTCGCCGGGCAGCCCGACATTGGTGCGCTGGCCGAGCCCGAACTTGCCGAGCATGTCGTAGTAACGCTCCGGCCCGATCCGCTGCGCGAGCATCAGGGTGCCGACATTGGAGGACTTCCCGAACACGCCGGTGGTGGTGTAGGGCATCACGCCGTGGCTCCACGCGTCGCCGACGGTCACACCGCCCATATTGATCGAGCCGGGTACCTGGAGCACCTCATCGGGGTTCGACAGCCCGTACTCGATCACCGATGAGGCGGTGACGATCTTGTTGACCGACCCGGGCTCATAGGGCGAGGTGACCGCCAGGTTGCCCATCTGCTTGTCTTGCTGGCGCCCGATGTCCTGGCTGGGGTCGAAGGTGTTGTCGTTCGACATCGCCAGCACTTCACCGGTTTTCGCGTCCAGCACCACTGCCGAGACGTCCTTGGCGCCGGACATGTCCTTGGCCTGCTGGACCTGCTGCTGCACGTAGTACTGGATGTCGTCGTCGATGGTGAGCTCAATGGTGGAGCCGTTCACAGCGTCGTGCTTGTTGCGATAGCTGCCGGGGATGACGACGCCGTCGGAGCCACGGTCGTAGGTGATGGAGCCGTCGGTTCCCGACAGCTTGCCGTCCATCGAATCTTCGAGACCGAGCAGTCCGTGGCCGTCCCAGTCGATACCGCCGACGATATTGGCCGCCAGCGCACCACCGGGGTACTGGCGCAGGTCCTGGCGTTCGGCGCCGATCTCGGGGAACTTCTTGGTGATCGCGTCGGCGATCGCGGGATCGACAGCGCGCGCGAGGTAGACGAAGGTCTCGTTGCTGCGCAGCTTCTTCAGCAGGGTCGCCGCATCGGGCTTGTTGTTGAGTTTGGCGGCCACCTCGGTGGCGATCTGGGTGAGCCGCTTGTCGGGATCCGGTGCGGTAGGCGACTTTTCCTTGGCCTCGGTCAGCTGCTTACGAATCTTGACCGGCTGAAAGGTCAGCGCCCTGGCTTCGATGGTGAAGGCGAGCTTGTCGAAGTTGCGGTCGACGATGCTGCCACGGACCGCCTTTTCGACATCGGTCACCTTGAGCTGACTGGCTGCCTCCGCGCGCAGGCCCGCGGCCTGGGGTACCTGAAGGTTGAACAACTGGACGGCGGCGATCCCGAGCGCAAGGAAGATGACGATATTGCCCGCCCGGTGGCGGAAAACGAATGACGCTGTCCAGCTGCCACTTTCAATGGGCTCGCGGGTGCGCCGCGACTTGGCGGACCGTCCTTGCCCGGCCTCCGGCTGGGTGTTGACCACGCGGGAGCGTCCCCGGGCGGCCTTGGCGGGTCCGGTGGTCTTATCGGACTTGTCCCGACGGCTCACTGCCCAGCACCGACGGGCGCGACCGGCGCTGCGGGCACAACGTCAGGCGTCAGAGCCGGCGGGGCGGCGTCAGCGGGCACAGGCAGTACGGCCGGGGCCTGGGCGGGCACTGCCAGCGCACCCGGCGGCGGCGCCGGAAGCGGGGCCGACAGCAGCGCGCCGGGAATTGGGGACACCCCGGGTAGCGGCGCTGCGCCGGGCCCAGTCGGCAAAGTCATTGCCCCGGGCGGCAGCACGGTGCCGGGCGGGAGAACCGTTGCGGGCGGGACGCTCAGAGCACCAGGTGGCAGGGTCACAGCACCATTGAACGGCAGCCCACCCGGGGGCGTCGGTACGACACGCACGGGAACCTCGGGCGAACTGCCCGGCTTCGGTGCGGCAGCGCCGGGCGGCGCGGGCGCGGCCGGCGGCGCAGGCACAGCGTCGGGCAGCTTGTTGTTCAGCGGGGGCGGCGGGGCACCCTCGGCGGGCTTGGGCTTGCCGACCACCGTCCAGTTGCCCGTCGGGTCCTGCACCAGATGGGCGGTGTCCTTGGACGGGATCATGCCCAGGTTGCGTGCGGACTCGGCCAGCGCGGGCGCGGACTCCGCCTCCAGCACATCCCTTTCGAGGGCTTCCTTCTGCTGCGAGAGCGCCTGATTGGTCGAACGGGCGGCGCCCAGCTGATAGGACCGCTGTGCGGCATCGGTGGACAGCCACAGCGTGACAGCCAGCCCGATCCCGAGTGAACCGATGACCAACACCACGAACGGAACCTTCGCCATCATTGTCTGCGGACGTAGATCGATGGCGACCAGCCTGGCGATCATCCGATCGCGTAATGGCGGCCGAATGACTTTGGGGGCCTTAGCCTTGCGCGCCTTTGCCCGGGCCTTGGCCTGGCTGACGTTCTTGGCCCGTGCCGGGCGTTCGGCCGGCCGGGCGACAGGTGCGGTCTGCGGTCCCTGTCGCAGCCCACGCGGCTCGTGGGGCCGGCGAGCGGTCGCGCGACCACTGCGCGCCGTACTCTCCGCGCTGCGGCGCCGCGCGGTGGCGGTACCGGTCTTCTTGGCCGCCTTCTTGGGGTTTTCTTTCTTGCCGCGCTTGGCTTCTGCTCGATCTCCCGGACCCGCTGGTTTGCGCCCGACCTTCATCAGCTCATCCCTCCCCGTTGCGGGTTGTCCGGCGTCACTCGTTGCAGTGCCCGTAGCCGGACCGGCGCACTGCGCGGATTACGTTCGATTTCCTCGGCGTCAGCACGTTCGGCACCGCGGGTGATCGCGCTGAATTCCGGCTCATAGCCCGGCAATTCGATCGGTAGGCCTTCCGGCGACCGGGAGGCCGTCGCCGCGGCGAACGCGGTCTTGACGATCCGATCCTCGAGCGACTGATAGGACATCACCGCGATGCGCCCACCGGTCCGCAGGGCGGCCAGCGCAGCGGGCAGCACCTCCGACAGCGAGTCCAGCTCGGCATTGACCGCGATCCGCAGCGCCTGGAAAGTCCGCTTGGCGGGGTGACCGCCGGTCCGCCGAGCCGGTGCTGGGATGCCGCGGTAGATGATCTCGACGAGTTCGCCGGTGGTGGCCAGCGGCGCCTGCTGACGCTGCTCGACGATCAGGCCGGCGATCCGATGAGCGAACTTCTCCTCGCCGAAGCGGCGCAGGATGTCGGTCAGCGCGCGGCGGTCATAGGTGTTGAGGATCTCGGCCGCGGTCAACGGGGCGTCGGTATCCATCCGCATGTCCAGGGGCGCGTCCTTGGAGTAGGCGAACCCGCGCTCGACCTGATCGAGCTGCATCGAGGAGACGCCGAGGTCGAGCAGCACGCCGTCAATCGAATCCGTTGTCGCGTAACCCGCCTCGACCAGCGCATCGGCGATGCCGTCGTAGCGGGTGTGAACCAGGGTGAGCCGATCGGCAAACGGGGCCAGCCGCTCCCCGGCGATCGCCAGCGCGCCAGGATCTCGGTCGAGGCCGATCAGTCGCAGCCCGGGGAATTCGGTCAGGAATCGTTCGGCGTGCCCGCCGGCACCCAGCGTGCCGTCCACCAGGATGGCCCCGGGCCGGGCCAGTGCGGGTGCCAGAATCTCGACACAGCGGTCGGGCAGGACGGGGACATGCCCGTGGTCGGATTCGTCAACCACGACGGGACCTCCGAGATCAGGGTGAGCTCCTGCAGCGAGGTCCCTGCCCGGGACGGCGAACCTGGCGTTGGGGAAGTACGTCAGGGTCGGTTCGGGCAGAGGCCACGATGCACGGGCTACCTCCGGCTGAGCGACCAGCTCAGATGATGTCGCTGAGTGCTTCATCGCTGGCCGCGGAGAAGTTCTCTTCGTGGGTCTCTTGGTATTCCTGCCAGGCCTGGGCGTCCCAGATCTCGAGGAAGTCGACGGCGCCGATCACCACGCAGTCCTTGGACAGGTTGGCGTAGCGCCGGTGATCCGCGGACAGCGTAATCCGGCCTTGGGTGTCGGGGTGCTGTTCGTCGGTGCCGGCTGCCAGGTTGCGCAGAAACGCACGCGCCTCCGGATTGCTGCGCGAGGTCTGAGTAGCCCGCCGAGCCAGCTGTTCGAACTCCGCACGCGGATAGACGGCAAGGCTGTGATCTTGGCTCTTGGTGACCATCAACCCTCCTGCCAATGCGTCGCGGAACTTGGCGGGCAGTGTCAGCCGCCCTTTGTCGTCGAGCTTGGGCGTGTAGGTGCCGAGAAACATGCTGCGCACATCCCTTCACGCCTACCGCCCCGGAGCCGTCGCTCCGTTAACCGCCACAATACCCCACAATCCCCCACTTTGCTCCACAGAATCGTCTTGTTTCAGCCACCGCTCACCACTTTCTGCCACCGAAAGCACACCCGGGCACCACAAAGCCCCACCGCTGTCGACAAAAGACCAGGTCAACGCACAGTGGGGCCAAGTGGGGGGGTTTGGGCAAACAAAAACGGGGCAGCCGGTTGGCTACCCCGTAGGCGAGAAGTTCGCGCTCACTCGTCGAAACGCCGCCGGAACCGATCCTCCATACGGCTGGTGAACGAACCGCCAGCGCCCTTGGCCTTGCGCTGACGCGGGCCCGACGACGAGGACGGACCGGACTTGTCCCGTCCGCCGACGACGCGCGGGCCGGTGATCGCGAACACGACGCCACCGAACATCACCATGAAGCCGACCACCGACAAGACCGGGAAGCTGCCGATCATGGTGGCTTTGAACGCGACCCCGGCGACCAGCATCGCCAGGCCGATCACGAACAAACCGGTGCCTTGCAGCCGTCTCCGCGTCGAGGGAGCCCGCAGAGTTCCACCTCGTACGCTCGAGGCAAACTTGGGATCCTCGGCATAGAGTGCGCTCTCGATCTGATCGAGCATGCGCTGCTCATGATCGGAGAGTGGCATTCGTCCCTCCTTGCCGATGCGACGGTCACGATTCCGATAAAACTTGGCTGCCCAGCGATTACCGGGGCGACTAACCAGATGATACGAGCTGAACGTGCGCCGTACCACCTAGTTGGTCCACCCGATTGTAGCTGTGTCCAGGGGTTGTTCTGTTCCCGCCATCATCACGTAAGGGGCTCGTCAGCACCTCACCCGAAACGTCGGGCCGGGCCTGCCCCGATAATGGCGATAAACCCATGACCGATCAGCAGACGACGAAGGGCACCTAGGCGTTGGCGACTTTCCTCATCGATCTGTCGCCCCATGCCATGGCGCAGCGTCTTCACGACGCATTGACCGTGTACGTCGACGCCATGCGCTACCCCCGCGGCACCGAAGGCCAACGGGCGGCGATGTGGCTCGAGCACACCCGCAGACAGGGCTGGAAGGCCGTCGCGGCCGTCGACACCGAGACCGCGCCCGGTGAGGAGGCCAGCCCCGAGGCATTGGCTGCCGCTCCGCTGCTCGGTATCGCCTACGGCTATTGCGGGGCCCCGGACCAGTGGTGGCAGCAGCAGGTGGTGGCCGGGCTGCACCGTATCGGGGTGCCTGCCGACGAGGTCGGCGCGCTGATGAGCAACTACTTCGAACTCACCGAGCTGCACATTCACCCCAGCGCCCAGGGCCGGGGACTCGGTGAGGCGCTGGCCCGCCGGCTGCTGACCGAGCGTGGCGAAGCCCACGTGCTGCTGTCCACGCCGGAAATCCTCGGCGAGGCCAACCGCGCCTGGCGGCTGTACCGGCGGCTGGGCTTCACCGACGTGATGCGCGGCTACCACTTCGCCGGCGACCCGCGGGCATTCGCGATTCTGGGCCGCAGCCTCCCGCTTTAGCCCGAATCTGGCACGATACCGGAGTGCGCGACCGATCCCGCCGCCTGCGCTTACGCGCCGTGGCGCTACTGCTGCTACTCGTGGCGCCCCTGGCGGTCGGCTGTGTACGGGTACACGCCTCGATCACGGTATCGCCCGACGACCAGGTGTCCGGGCAGATCCTCGCCGCCGCCAAGCCGCGCGATTCCAGCGACCAGGGACCGCAGTTCGATCTCAATGTGCCCTTCAGCCAAAAAATTTCGGTATCGAAGTACGACACCGACGATTACGTCGGCTCCCAAGCGGTGTTCTCGAACCTGAGCTTCTCCGAGGTGCCGCAGCTGGCCAACCTCAACCGTGAGGCGGCCGGGGTCGACGTTTCGCTGCGCCGGGCGGGCAATCTGGTGATCCTGGAAGGCCGGGTCGATCTGACCAGCGTCAGCGACCCCGATGCCGATGTGGAGTTGACGGTGTCCTTTCCCGGCGAGGTGACCTCCACCAACGGCAACCGGATCGACACCGACGTCGTCGAGTGGAAGCTCAAGCCGGGCGTCGTGTCGTCCATGAGCGCCCAGGCCCGCTACACCGACCCCAGCACCCGGTCGTTCACCGGCGCGGTGATGTGGCTCGGGCTCGGCGCGCTGGTCGTCTGCGGTGTCATCGGTTGGCTGGCCTGGGTAAGCCGCGACCGTGCACCGCGGTTCGCAGGAGCCGATCAGTCCGACAGCTAGCCGCTGGGTGGAGCAAATTACTACCAACGCTCTACTCTGGGAGCACCCACCCTCGTTCACAGAAAGGGGCGCCGCGCTGAGCGTCCAAGCAGCAGCTCCGTCAGCCGTCCAGCTGGCCGGCGCCGTTACTGATCAACTGCGGGGATATCTGGCTGGCCGCCGCGCCGACGCCGCCTATATCGGCACCGACTACGACGGGCTCATCGCGGCCCTGGAGGACTTCGTCCTGCGCGGTGGCAAACGAGTGCGGCCCGCGTTCGCCTACTGGGGCTACCGCGCGGTGACCGCCGAGCCCGACGCAAGCGTGGACGACGGGATCCTGCTGCTGTTCTCGGCGCTGGAGCTGCTGCACGCCTGCGCGCTGGTCCACGACGACGTGATCGACGATTCGGCGACCCGGCGCGGCTGGCCCACGGCCCACGTCCACTTCACCGACCTGCACCGCAGCCGTGGCTGGCGCGGCTCTCCCGAGCAGTTCGGCCGGTCGGCGGCCATCCTGCTGGGCGACCTGTCGCTGGTGTGGGCCGACGATATCGTCGCCGCGGTGGATCTGTCGGCCGACGGGCGGCGCCGCGTCCAGCGAGTGTGGTCCGATATCCGCACCGAAGTCCTCGGCGGTCAGTATCTCGACATCGTGGCCGAATCCAGCGGCGCCGAGTCGATCGAATCGGCGATGAACGTCAACACGTTCAAGACCGCGTCCTACACCATCTCGCGGCCACTGCAGCTGGGCGCCGCGGCCGCCGCCGACCGGCCCGATGTGCAGAGCATCTTCCATGAGCTGGGCACCGACCTGGGTGTCGCGTTCCAGCTGCGCGACGACGTGCTCGGCGTGTTCGGGGACCCCGCCGTGACGGGTAAGCCCTCCGGGGACGACCTGCGCTCCGGGAAGCGCACCGTGCTGCTGGCCGAGGCCGTCGAGCGGGCCACCGCCACCGATGCGGGCGCCGCCGAAAGGCTGCGGGCCGGTATCGGCACCGAGCTGACCGACGCCGACGTGCGCCAGCTGTGCGATGTCATCGAGTCGGTCGGTGCACTGGCTGCGGTGGAGGCCCGCATCGAGCTGCTCACCAACCGCGCGCTGGGCCTGCTGGGCAGCGCACCGATCAACGCGCCTGCCAAGGCCGGGCTCACGGAGCTCGCCAGATTGGCCGCGAATCGGTCGGCCTAGGCCCATGTCCGCTCGCGCATCCACCCCACCAAAACCGCAGGCCGGCGCTGCCCGCCTGGCGGCGTTCACGGCCGGCGACGAGGGCCGGCCGGCGCTGCTCGGTTTTCTCGGCGCGGTCCTGATCACCCTCGGCGGCCTGGGTGCCGGGAGCACCCGCCAGCACGACCCGCTGCTCGAGTCGCTGCACCTGTCGTGGCTGCGGTTCGGCCACGGCCTGGTGGTGTCGTCGGTGCTGCTGTGGGGCGGCGTGGTGGTGATGCTGGTGGCCTGGCTGTGGGTGGGCAGACGCGTTACCCAAACCGACGCCGAGGTCAGCGATTACTCGATGATCGCGACGACGGGGTTCTGGCTGGCGCCGCTGTTGCTGAGCGTTCCGCTGTTCAGCCGCGACACATACTCGTATCTGGCGCAAGGTGCACTGCTGCGCGACGGCCTCGACCCCTACGCCGTCGGGCCGGTGGAGAATCAGAACTCGTTGCTGGACAACGTCAGCCCGATCTGGACAACCACCACCGCGCCGTACGGGCCGGCGTTCATTCTGGTGGCCCGCTTCGTCACCAGCGTGGTCGGTGACCATGTGGTGGCCGGCACGATGCTGCTGCGGCTGTGCATGCTGCCCGGACTGGCGATGCTGATCTGGGCGGCCCCGCGGGTGGCCCGCCATATCGGCGCCAATGGTGCGGTGGCCCTGTGGATTTGCGTGCTCAACCCACTGGTGATCATCCATCTGATGGGTGGCGTGCACAACGAGATGCTGATGGTCGGGCTGATGATGGCCGGTATCGCATTGACGTTCGCCCGTCATCACGCCGCCGGCGCGATGCTGATCGCCATCGCCGTCGCGGTGAAGGCCACCGCCGTGCTGGCGCTGCCGTTCATGGTGTGGGTGTGGATGCGGCATCTGCAAGAATCCCGGAAGCTAGGCGCGATAAGGGCTTTCGTGACCGCGTCGGCGGCGTCGGTGGCCATCTTCGTCGCGGTGTTCGTGGTGTTGTCCTGGGTGGCCGGCGTTGGTCTGGGCTGGCTGACAGCATTGGCCGGCTCGGTGAAGATCATCAACTGGCTGACCGTCCCGACCGCGATCGCCAACCTCACCAACGTCGTCGGCAGCGTGTTCCTGCCGGTGAACTTTTACGCCGTCCTCGAAGTCACCCGCATCGCCGGGATCGTGATCATCGCGGTGTCACTTCCGCTGCTGTGGTGGCGGTTTCGGCACGACGACCGCGCGGCCCTGACGGGCATCGCGTGGGCGATGCTGATGGTGGTGCTGTTCGTGCCCGCCGCCCTGCCCTGGTACTACACCTGGCCACTGGCGGTGATCGCGGCGCTGGCCCAGTCGCGGGCGTCGATCGCGCTGATCGCTGGGTTCTCGACGTGGATCATGGTGATCTTCAAACCGGACGGCTCGCACGGTATGTACTCGTGGATCCACGTCCTGCTGGCCACCGCCTGCGCACTGGCGGCCTGGTATTCGCTCAGTAAGCCATGGCCTGAGCGCGCCGAATCACCTCGCGGGCCTGATGCGCGTGCAGCGCGTCGACCGGACGGGCATTACTGATCGACTCGCGTGACCCGTCGCGGGTGATCGTCAGCGACGGATCGGCGGTGAACAGCCAGCGCAGGATCTCGGTGTCGTGATAACCGCCATCGCGCAGGACGGCCAGCAATCCGGGCAGGCTCTTGACCACATCGCCGTCCTGGTTGAGGAAGGCTTTGGGGATCATCGGGACACCGCCGCGCCGCACTGCCACCAGGTGGCCCTCACGCAGCTGCTGGTGCACCTTCGTCACGGGGATACGCAACAGCTCGGCGACTTCGGGAAGGTTGTAGACGGGCTCATCGGGATCCAGTACGTCCTGGCCGGCCGGAATGCTGCTCACCCGCATGATTCTAGGACGATCCAGCCCGCGGATACCATGTGGCGGTGACGTCGGACCCCTTGATAAGCGTGTTGCTGGAAGGCCGGTACCGCGTCGACGCCAAGATTGCCACCGGCGGAATGTCGACGGTGTACCGCGGCCTGGACGTCCGCCTGGACCGGCCGGTGGCGCTGAAGGTGATGGATTCGCGCTACGCCAGCGACAGCCAGTTCCTGACCCGTTTCCAGCGCGAAGCCCGCGCGGTGGCCCGGTTGAAGGACCCGGGCCTGGTGGCGGTGTACGACCAGGGCCTGGACAGCAGTCACCCTTTTCTTGTCATGGAGCTCGTCGAAGGCGGTACGTTGCGCGAGTTGTTGCGCGAGCGCGGCCCGATGCCCCCGCACGCCGCGGCCGCGGTGCTGCGCCCGGTGCTCGGCGGTCTGGCCACCGCGCACCACGCCGGGCTGGTGCACCGCGACGTCAAACCCGAGAACGTCCTGATCTCCGATGACGGCGAGGTCAAGCTCGTCGACTTCGGCCTGGTGCGCGCGGTGGCTGAAGCCGGTATCACCTCGACCAGCGTCATCCTGGGCACCGCGGCCTACCTGTCCCCCGAACAGGTCAGCAGTGGCGCGGCCGACGCGCGCAGCGACGTCTACGCCGTCGGGATCCTGGCCTACGAATTGCTCACCGGCACAACACCGTTCACCGGTGACAATCCTCTGACAGTCGCCTACCAGCGGATGGACAACGATGTCCCGTTACCCAGCACGGTGATCAGCGGGGTGCCACGCCAATTCGACGAGTTCATCGCGAAGGCCACCGCCCGCACGACCGTCGACCGCTTCGCCGATGCCGAGGAGATGGCCGAGGATCTCGACGCGATCAGCCAGGAGTTGGCGCTACCGAAATTCCGGGTGCCGGCGCCGAGCCACTCCGCCCAGCACGCCGCCGCGACGGCGTTTCACAGCCGGCCCACTGAGGACTACCGGGCTGCCCTGCCGGTACCCCCGCCGGCGCCGCAGGGGGTCAAGAATCCCACTCGTGCGCTCATCCGCGATCCGCAAGACTGGCAGCCCGCCGAGGCCGACGACGAAAGCCTGGACATACCAGCACAATTCGCCGGTATCGACATCGGCGAATTCGTCTGGGAGCGGCAGCGCGCCCGGCGGTCGCTGGTGTTCTGGATGCTGATCGTGCTGCTGCTCACCGCTGGGGTGGCCGCCGCCGGCTGGACGCTGGGGACCAATCTGGGCGGCCTACTGTAGCCCGATTGTCGGACTCCTCAACGCGGCTCGTTCCTCGCCGCTCGATCGTCGTCCGACGAGCTAGTCGCGCAGCATCTCCGCGACCAGGAACGCCAATTCCAGGCTCTGCTGGGTGTTCAGCCGCGGATCGCAGGCCGTCTCGTAGCGACCACTCAGGTCGGAGTCCGAGATGTCCTGCGCGCCGCCAAGGCATTCGGTGACGTTCTCGCCGGTGATCTCGACGTGCATACCGCCGGGATGGGTGCCCAGCGCCCGGTGCACCTCGAAGAAACCCTGCACCTCATCGACGATGCGGTCGAAGTGACGGGTCTTGTAACCCGTCGAGGATTCGTGGGTGTTGCCGTGCATCGGATCGCACTGCCAGATCACCCGATGACCGGAGGCCTGCACCTTTTCGATGATCCCGGGCAGCACGTCGCGCACCTTGTGGTTACCCATCCGGCTGACCAGCGTGAGCCGGCCGGGCTCGTTGTTCGGATCGAGTCGCTCGACGTATTCCACCGCCAGTTCCGGCGAGGTGGTCGGGCCGATCTTCACCCCGATGGGGTTGGCGATCACCTCGGCGAACGCCACATGGGCGCCGTCGAGCTGACGGGTGCGTTCCCCGATCCACACATAGTGCGCCGACAGGTCGTAAAGCCGAGGCGGACCATCAGCTGCTGGATCTCCCATGTCCATCCGCAGCATCGCCCGCTCGTAGTCCAGCACCAGCGCCTCATGGCTGGCGAAGATCTCGGCGGTGTCCAGATTGCGGTCATCGACCCGGCACGCGCTCATGAATCGCAGACCACGGTCGATTTCACCGGCCAACGCCTCATAGCGGGCACCGGCCGGCGAGGTGCGGACGAATTCGCGGTTCCAGTCGTGCACCTGGTGCAGCGAAGCCATGCCAGAAGACGTCAACGCCCGCACGAGGTTCATCGCCGCGCTCGCGTTGGCGTAGGCGCGCACCAGGCGGGACGGATCATGTTCGCGCACAGCGGCGTCCGCGGCAAACCCGTTGACCATGTCACCGCGGTAGGACCGCAGCCCCAGCGCGTCGGTGTCCGAGGAGCGCGGTTTGGCGTACTGGCCGGCGATGCGGGCGACCTTGACCACCGGCATGCTGGCGCCGTAGGTCAGGACGACGGCCATCTGTAGCAGCGTGCGGATGTTGGCGCGGATGTGGGGCTCGGTGTTGTCGACGAACGTCTCGGCACAGTCACCGCCCTGCAGCAGAAAAGCCTTGCCAAGCGCCACATCGGCCAACTGGGACTTCAGCTTCTCGATCTCGGTGGGCACGGTGACCGGCGGCACGCTCTCGAGCACCGTGCGCATGGCCGCAGCCTGCTCGGGGTCCCAGCTGGGCTGCTGTAGTGCCGGCTTCGTCAGTGCCGCATCGAGCCGTGCGCGCAGGTCAGCCGGCAGTGGCGGCAGCGACGGCAGCTGGTCGATGGGTACATCAACGGTCCAGTTCACCCGTCTATGGTAACGGGGCCGCGCACCCCCCTTTCACCGCTCCGAGGCGGGGGGGTACCGCTCGGCAACGGCGGGGCCACCGTCGACGCCGGAGGTCATCAGCACGTACCGGCGCATGTTGTGCCGGGCGTCGACGAGCGCATCATGGGTGTCATGGGGACGAGGTGGCATCCGCGGGCAGCCGCGCTCTTCCCAGAACTGGCGCAACTCGCGGGTGAACCGCGGGATCTGGGGCGGCAGGCTGGTCATCGGTCCCCACAACTGGCACAGCGCTACATGGTCGTAGGCAGCCACCCAGGCCCACAGCTCGATCGGCTCGGCACCGTCGATGCCGAAGAATTCCTCCAGGCTTTCCCGGATCTGGCGCCGGGACTGCCACAGCTGCGATGACGGGCTCGGCAGTTTCGGGAGCACGTTGGTGCGTACCCACTTGCCGGCAGACTCGGGGTCGAATTCGGTTGAGATCGCGTAGTACTCGCGCCCATCCTCGGCCACCACCCCGATTGAGATCAGGTCGATGATCCGGCCGTTGTCGATGAACTCGGTGTCGTAGAAGAACCGCACTTGCCGCACCCTATCCCGTCGAAACCGCTGGCTCGGTCTCACCGGCGGACTGCGGTGGCGGTGCCGCGTGGATCTCGCGGTCGAGCTCGGCGTCCACCTCGGCATCGGCCGGGAAGCTCGGCTCACCGGCGATGAAGTGCTGCAGCCACAGCTTGGCCTGCACCACGGGCCGGCGCATATAGCGCTCACGCTCCAGAGCGCGGTGCATCTTGTGGGGTTTGTCCTGGTAGTGCCAGCGCGCCCACGGGGCATGCGGTCGGGACAGCCGGATCGCGCCGACGAACAGCAGGGGCGTGATGAACATCCCGATCAGGCCGGTCCAGACCTTGCCCTTGAGCAACACGACCACCGCCAGCGCCAGGGTCAGCGCCGCGAGGACGACGACGACCGCGCGGGCCGCAAGTGAGTCGTCCGCGCGCCAGATCCCGATATCGAAGAAGGACAACGGGTTGAAGCCCATGATCAGCAGGCCCGCGACCGCGACCGCGGCGAACACCGCGTCCACCGAGGCCCGCCCGTCCTCGGCCCAGTACACGTCCTCCACATGCAGGATGAGCGCGAACTCGTCCAGAACCAGAGCCGCACCGATCCCGAAAACGGTTGCCGCCGCGGTGAATTCGCCGACTCCCCCGTCGACCGCCAACGTCACCATGGTGATACCGGAGATCATCACCAAGACGATGCCGATCACCACGTGGTGGATGTGCAGCCCGCCGCGCCCGGAGATATTGCGGGGCTGCCACCACTTGCGCGGGATGTCGTTGCCGGCGTTGTGGCGGATGTAGCGCACGATCGTGCGCGTCACGAAGAACGTGAGGATGAACGCGATCAGACACCACATCAACGGCACGCGCCCGGGGGCGACGACGTCGAAGTGCAGGTGGAAGGGCACGGGGACAGAACATACGCCCGATGACCGCCGTGAGGGGCCGGCACGGCCGGGATGAGTCCCGGCGCGTCGCAGCACACCGATACTCTGGTGGCGACATGAGTATGCGGCGGTTGCCCGATCTGGGCAGTGTGGGGAAGCCCCGGCTGACCACGGGGTGGCGGGTGACGCAGGTCGCGATCGTCGCGCTGCTGGCGAACGCCGGCTGGATATTGTTCGCGAAGATCCCCTACCGGATCGATATCGAGGTCTACCGGATGGGCGGTCAGGCCTGGCTGGACGGGCGGCCGCTCTATGCCGGTGATGCGATGTTCCACACGCTGGTCGGGCTGGATCTGCCGTTCACCTATCCCCCGCTGGCCGCCATCGTGTTCAGCCCGTTCGCCTGGATGCCACTGCCGGTGGCCAGCGTGACGATCACGGTGATCACGCTGCTGCTGGTGCTGCTGTCCACCTGGATCATGCTGAGCCGCCTGGCGGTGTGGCCCTCCTCGGCGATCACCCGGGAACCGGCGTGGTTGCGTCGGGCCTGGCTGGCCGCCGGCATCGTGGCGCTGGCCGTGATGTACCTCGAGCCCATCGACGCAAATTTCGACTTCGGCCAGATCAACGTGGTGCTGATGACGCTGGTGATCGCGGACTGCCTGCCGCGGCGCACCCCCTGGCCGCGCGGGCTGCTGCTGGGTATCGCGATCGCGCTGAAGCTCACACCCGCGGTGTTCCTGCTGTATTTCCTGCTGCGCCGCGACGGCCGTGCCGCGCTGACCGCGGTCGCCTCCTTCGTCGTCGCCAGCCTGCTGGGCTGCGCCCTGGCCTGGCGCGACTCTGCGGAGTACTGGAGCACGACGATCATGCACACCGATCGCATCGGCAGCGCGGCGCTGAACACCAACCAGAACATCGCCGGCGCGCTGGCCCGCCTCGGCATGGACAAGAGCACCCACTTCGTGTTGTGGACGCTGGCCTGCTTCGCCGCGCTGGGCCTGACGATCTGGGCGGTGCGGCGGGTGCTGGGTGCTACCCGCGCGGATGGCGGGAATTCGGGAGAAGAACCGACGCTGGCGCTGATGTGCGTGGCCCTGTTCGGCCTGGTGGTCTCGCCGGTGTCGTGGTCGCACCATTGGGTGTGGGCCTTGCCGACGGTCATCACCTGCGCGGTGATCGCCTACCGCCGCCGCAACGTTGCATTGGGCACCGTCACCGCCACCGGGGTGGCGTTGATGATGTGGATTCCGCTGGAGCTATTGCCCAAGCATCACGAGGACACGGCGTCCTGGTGGCGCCAGCTACTCGGGATGTCCTACGTGTGGTGGGCACTCGCGGTGATCGTCGTCGCGGGACTGACGGTGGCCACAGCGGGCACTAGCCCGCGGCGCTCGTCGGGATCCGAGCCGGCGGCTGATCTGGTCCACCCGGCTTAGGGTCGACGTTCTTCAGCGTCGCGGCGTAGATGTCGACGTACTCCTGACCCGACAGCTCCATCAGCTCGTACATGACCTCATCGACGACGGCGCGCTCGATGAACCGGTTACCGGCCAGACCGTCGAATCGGGAGAAATCCATCGGCTTGCCGAAGCGCACCGTCACCCGGCCGAAACGCCACCTTTTCGTTCCGGGCGGGTTGACCACGTCGGTTCCGATCATCGCGACCGGAATCACCGGAACCTGGGTTTCCAGGGCGAGCCGGGCCAGCCCGGTCTTGCCTTTGTAGAGCCGGCCGTCGGGTGACCGGGTGCCCTCGGGATACATGCCGAGCAGCTTGCCCTGCTTCAGCAGGCGCTCGGCGGTCGTGAGCGCGGCCTGGGCGGCATCGGCATCGGCGCGGTCGATCGGCACCTGGCCGGCCGCGGTGTAGAACCACCGGGTGAAGAAGCCGGTGATGCCCGTACCGGTGAAATATTCGGACTTCGCCAAGAACGTGATCCGCCGGCTCACCACCAGCGGCAGGTAGAAGCTGTCCGCCACCGCCAGGTGATTGCTGGCCAGGATCACCGGTCCGGAGCTTGGAACGTGTTCCAGCCCTTCGACTTTCGGCCTACCGAGCAAAGCCAGCAAGGGACCCATGAAGATGTACTTGAACAGCCAGTACCACATGGGGCCTCCCGATCGGTCACGCGCTTTGGGCTAACTCTACCCAGGGGCGCCGACCACGACGACAGGTCAGGCCCGGTTCACATCCGATCGACAAGGCTTGCGGTGGATCACTCCTCGACACTGACCGCAATGTGTTGGTAGCGGCTCGGCCCGGGACCGGGCTCGTCGGGTCCGGGGTTATCGGGTCCGGGGTTATCGGGTCCGGGGTTATCGGGTCCGGGGTTATCGGGTCCGGGGTTATCGGGCCCGGGTTCGCCGAGCCCGTCCTCGGCGACCATCGCGCGGATCATCGTCACCAGGGCCACGCTGTGCTCGGCGACCACCGTCAGCAGCGGGTGCTGCTCCCCGTTGACCAGCGCGGCCAGCGCGCACACCGGACACCACACCTGCTGGCATGGGCCCGGCGCGGCACCCGCAGTCATCGCGGCGCCGGCACGGACGGCGGGGTCGAGCCGGTCCAGGATGGCCTGGGCCAGCGCACGTAACTCGGGCCCCAGGTCGGGATGCGGGCCGTTCACGCGGGCCACACCTCCGGATTGGGTCGGAAGCGCACGGTCAGCTCGGTACCGCGCAGCGCGGCGTCCACCACGATGCACCGCCGAAGTACCGACGCCAGCCGCACGCGGCGCCGCATCCCCGCGGCACCGATGATCAAGTCGTCGTCGACCCGGCCCAGCGACAGCGTTCCCGGATCGATGTGCGACAACTCTAGCCGCATGCGATAGATCGCATCGACCCCCGAGCCCGATTCCCGATCCACCACCGGCTTCAGCGGCCCGGGCGGCGGCGAGCCGTCGCGCCGGCGCGCACTGTCGAGCAGCTGGCCGAGCGCCTTGGCCCCGATCGGCTCCCCAGGCAGGTGCGGTGCCAGCACCAGCTGCACGTCGCCGATCGCGGCAGTGAGTTCGTCGAGAACCGCCCGCTGCTCGACGATCCGCTCGGAGTACCAGTCGAAGGCGGGATGCTCGGGAAGATTGCGGTATTCGTATGAATCGTCCTGGACCAGAACCTGATTGACGAGAAGCTCGGCCACCCGCACCCCCATGAGCACCAGCGAGCCGAGGGTGCGCACGGCCTCGGCGGCGACCACCCGCTCGGCGGTGAGCACCAGGTGCGCGCTGACCCGCAGCCCATCGGTGAGCAGCGCGGACAACCCTTCGACCCCGCCGCTGATCCCCTCGATCACCGCCACGGTCGCCGCGGCGTGCGCGCTGTCGAGGGCCGCGCTCAGCCGGCGGTGCCGCGGCCAGGCCCGTTCGATGTACATCGCGAACGCCGCAGGCAGCGTCAGCATCCGCATGGCATCGGCGGTCGAGGCGCAGTCGACGACGACATAGTCCCAGCGGCCAGAGTCGGCCAGTGCGGCCACCTCGGCAAGGCCGAGCACCTCCTGAATACCCGGTAGCGCGGAAAGCTCCTCTGGGGCAATATTTTTGAGATCGGAATCCGGGAACCTGGCGGCCAGCACCGGCGCTATCGCGCGCCATCTGCCCTCCAGCAACGCCAGGGTGTCCAGGGCAAGCGCATCGAGGTGGCCGCCGCCGACGGCGTCGGTACCTTCCTCGGTGAAAATCCGCACCGGCTCGCGCCCACCGGTCGGCGGCACCGCGACACCGAGGACGTCGCCGAGCGAGTGTGCCTGGTCGGTGGACACCGCCAGCACCCGATCACCGGCCAGCGCCGCGCGCACCGCCGTCGCCGAGGCCAGCGTCGACTTTCCGACCCCGCCCTTGCCGACGAAGAAGCTGATCCGGGCCTGGTCGGTCAGGCCCGCATCGGCGGGGGCGTCACCAGAGGTCACTCAGCCCTCGACCCATTTCTTCAGATCCTTGAGTGCCGTGTCGGTCAACCGCCGCTCAGCCTTGCGCTTGAGCAGCCCGATTATCGGGATGACCAGCTCCACCGAGAGCTCGTAGGTGACGTCGGTTCCAGAACCCTTGGGGGCCAACGTGTATGCGCCGTCGAGCGCCCTCAGCAGCGAGCTGGACACCAGTGACCAGCGCACCGACTTGCGGTCGGCTGGCCATTCGTAGGACAGCACCATGGTGTCCTTGAGCACCGCGGCATCCAGCACCAGCCGGGCGGTCAGCGGGTAACCCTCTTCGTCAGAATCGAGAACCTCGGTCTCCTGGTATTCAGAGACCCACTGCGGGTATGCACCGATATCGGCGATGGCGTCCATCACAGTGCGAGGATCCGCGTCGATGTAGATGGTCTGCGCCGTCTTGTCAGCCACTGTTGCCAATTCCCGTCGCTTTGCGCTGCGCGACCCGAGACGATCGCGCTCCCTCGGCCACAAACGGTACCCTCCCGGCCCAGGGTGTGACCCGATATCAGCGCCCGGGCGTCACGCCCACCGGGCGTCCCGCCTCCAGTGTCGCTTTCACCTCGAAGGCCATCCGTTTTCCAGCGACCCGGCGCGCATGGTTCACCTTGGGCAGCTTCATCTTGGCCAGTTGCCAGGCCGCAATACCGGAGGGCTCGGCGTGCAGGAAATAGTGCAGCAGCACACCGTCGAGCACCGGCTCGAGCCAGATTTCCATAGTGCCGGTGAGCGGGCCGGTGACGGTCCACCGGACGCCCTTGTCGGCACGATCCTCGACGACCTCCAGCCGCAGATCCGGCCACCATCGCCGCCAGCTCGCGCGATCATTGACCGCACGTCCCACCGCCGCCGGATCAGCCGCCACGAAGGTCTCGTCGGCGACCTGGATGCTGTTCATGGGCACTAGCTTCACATATCGGACCCCCGCGGCCACCTCCCGCCCGTTGACTACGCTGGTTGGCATGCGTGAATACAGCGTTCCCGCGTCGTTCACCATCGGTGAACACGACAACGTCGCCAGCTCCGTCTACTCCCACGAGAGCACCGATCCGGACTACGTGATCGCCCAGCGTCTCATCGACGGCGCCTGGGCGGACGTCACCTGTGCCGAGGTGGCCGCCCAGATCCGCTCGGCGGCGCTGGGATTGATCGCCCACGGGGTGCAGGCCGGTGACCGGGTCGCGATCCTGTCGGCGACCCGGTACGAGTGGGTCGTTCTCGATTACGCGATCCTGTCGATCGGCGGGGTCACCGTCCCCATCTACGAGACGTCCTCGGCCGAGCAGGTCCACTGGGTACTGGAGGATTCGGCCGCGGTGCTCGTGTTCACCGAGACCGAGGCGCATGCCCAGATGGTGTCCGAGCTGCATGAGGCTCTGCCTGCCCTGCGCAAGACGCTGCGCGCCGACGCTCTCGACGAGCTGGCCGAGTCCGCGGCCGGCGCCGACCCCGCCGAGCTAGACCGCCGGCTGGCCGGGCTGCGGTCCGCCGACCCGGCGACCCTGATCTACACCTCGGGCACCACCGGCCGCCCCAAGGGCGTCGCGCTGACCCACGCCAACCTGCTGTCTGAAATCCGTGGCGCCACAGCCTGTTTCCCGACCCTGCTGCGCCAGAACGAACGACTGCTGGTTTTTCTGCCGCTGGCGCATGTGCTGGCGCGCGGCCTGTCGATGACCGCGATCACCAACAAGGTGACCGTCGGCTACACCAGCGATATCAAGAATCTGGTGCCGATGCTGCAGGTGTTCAAGCCGACGATCGTCGTGTCGGTGCCCCGAGTATTCGAAAAGGTCTACAACACAGCGGAATTGAATGCCCGCGACGGTGGCAAGAGCAAGGTCTTCGAGCTAGCCACCAAGACGGCGATCGCCTACAGCGAGGCCCTCGAAGCCGGACAGCCCAACCTCCTGCTCAAGGCCGCCCACACCGTCTTCGACCGGCTGGTCTATGGCACGCTGCGTGCTGCCCTCGGTGGCGACTGCCGCGCGGCGATCTCCGGTGGCGCGCCACTGGGCAAACGGCTGGGCCACTTCTACCGCGGCGTCGGACTGTCGATCTATGAAGGCTATGGGCTGACCGAGACCAGTGCGGCGATCACCGTGAACCGGATCGGCGAGCTCAAGGTGGGCACCGTCGGCAAGCTGGTACCGGGTAACAGCATGGCGATCGCCGGCGACGGCGAGCTGCTGGTCAAGGGCGGCGTGGTATCAGACGGCTACTGGCGCAACGACAAAGCCACCAGCGAGGCGATCATCGACGGCTGGTTCCACACCGGCGACTTGGCCAGTGTGGATGCCGACGGGTTCCTGTCGATCACCGGCCGCAAGAAGGAGATCATCGTGACGGCGGGGGGCAAGAACGTTGCCCCCGCGGTACTCGAGGACGCGCTGCGGGCCCATCCGCTGATCAGCCAGGCGATGGCCGTCGGCGACAACCAGCCGTTCATCGGTGTGCTGATCGCCATCGACCCCGAGGCATTCGACGTGTGGAAGTCCCACCACGGCAAGTCGGCCGGCGCCTCCGTCAGTGACCTGCGGGAGGATCCCGATCTGATCGCCGAGATCGAGTTGGCCATCAAGGACGCCAATCAGCATGTGTCGCATGCGGAATCGATCCGCAAGTTCCGGATCCTGCCGTGCGACTTCACCGTTGCCACCGGCGAGCTGACGCCGACACTCAAGGTCAAGCGCAATGTGGTGGCGGAGAAGTTTGCCGCCGATATCGACGCGATCTATACAAAGTGAGCAACACCATGCGATTCATGTACCGCATGATGCGCGTCGCCGGTGTCGTCGGCGCAGGCCCTCAAGGATCAACATGCCGATGAGTGCACGAGCACGACCGAGGACAGGGCGACATGGTGTGCCGAAAACATGAAAGCGCACCCCACCTGGACCCGGAATGCGTTTGACGGGTGCCCCGGCACCGATACCTAGCCACGAACCGCGGTGACGCGGTGCAGCAGCCAGGCCAGCGGAATCGTGACGGCCAGCGTCAGCAGGAACAAGCCCGGAAGTGAGCCGGTGAACAACGGCCAGCCCAGCACCGTGCCGAGCACCACCGCCATCACCAGGACGTGTAGCAGGAAGATCTCGTAGGAGATCTCACCGAGCCAGACCATAAGCTTGCTGGCCAGCAGCCGGTCGACCATCCCGCGCTCACCCAACGTGGGCGCCGCCACCACCAGCGTCGCGATGGCGGCGTACAGCATCGCCTTGGTCAGTGGCTCCCACAGCGGTACCGGGCCAAGAGTGACCGCGCCCGCCAGCGGGGTGGACACCACCAGGAAGAGCAGCCCCGCGGCAACCGCCAGCAACCCGGCCCGCCAGCGCACTCCCATGACATGCAGCACCGCCACGGCCATCCCGCCCGCGAAGGGGGCCAGCTGCGCCGGCAGCCACATCCCCGCCGAATTCGGCAGCCAGTCGGTTGTGTTGAGCACGATCAGCCATACCGGACTGATCGCGGCCAGGCCGGCCAGCCCGATCAGCAGCCGGCGCGGGTGCCATTGATCACCGCACAGCACCACCAGCAGCAGATGGGCCAGCAGCGGCAGTACCGCGTAGAACGCCACCTCCACGGCCAGGCTCCAGGTCTGCGACAAGCCACGATGAAGGTAGGTGACCAGATAGTTGTCGGTGTAGATCTGGGTCAGGGTGAGGTGGCGGACCAACCCCGCGAGACTCTGCCCGGGGTTGGGTCCGGTCGAGTAGAACGAGTAAACCCCGTAGGCCAGTAAGACCGTCACCACGTAGGCGGGCATGATCCGGCGCAGCCGGCGCTGAGCGTAGGCCCGGGCCGACGGTGCCACCGTCGCATCGGCCGCCGCGGCGACCCACGGGCGGAACAACAGGAAACCGGACAGCGCGAAGAAGATCGAGACGCCGACCTCCAGACGAGCCCACACCAGGCCGATGTAGCCGTGGGTGAGCTTGCCGGTCGCGAACGCCGCGTGGGTGCCGACCACCAACAGCGCCGCCACTGCCCGCAGCCCGGTGAGCGCGTCCCGCCGCCCGCCTACCCGGCGGGATACCCCGGCGCGGAGGTCGAGGTGGGGGCCGACGCGCACCCGGATGAGGGTACTCCTCAGATCAGACCGGCGACGAAGGCCGCAACCTGGTCCGGGTAGGGCGGCCGCTCGTAGGCGCTGTGCGCAGCGCGATCGCGTCCGGCCGAGCAGATCGGGTCACCACCGCTGCAGACGTCGATCGCGCGGCCGGCGAACTGGCCCGTGCTCGACAGCGGGCTGCCGAACCGGGCGCCGGGATTGCCGAACACCGCGACCGCGGCGACCTGACCGGCACTGGCCGGCGGCAGCGGTGGAGCCGATCCGATGCTGCCGATCCGCGGTCCGACCGGCGGAACACCGGCCAGCATCGAGACCGCCGCCGCACCCTGGGAGAACCCGCCCAGCACCAGCGATGTCTGCGGGCACCGGACACCCATGTCCGCGATGCGGGCGGCTGCGTCGTCGGCGCCGGAGGCGGCGGCGAGGAAGTTCAGGCTGGCCGGGTAGTTCACTCCGTAGGTGTCCATGGTCCGGCCGCCCAGCCGGGCCGCGAGGGCATCGGCGAACGCCTGGCCCACCCGGCCGACGCCGGGCGGTTCGCCGGTGCCGCGGGCGAAGATCACCTCGACGTCAGGACAGTCGTCGGCCCGTGCGGTGCCGACTGGGGCGAACAGCACCGTCACGGCGGCCAGAATGCCGACGAGTGACGCGATCCTGCTCATGCTCATGCTCATGCTCATGCTCATCGGCACATCGTCACACGGTGCGATCGACCGCACCCAGGAGTTCGGAAAGCCGCGCCGTGTGCGCGGCCCAGTTCCAGTCCGTCTCGACCCACTGTCGGCCGGACTCCCCCATCCGCGCGGCCAATGCGGGATCGGCGAGGATGCCCGAGACGGCGTCGGCGATCTGCTCGATCGAGCGCCCGTCGACCACCCGGCCGGTCTCGCCCTCCTTGACCGCTTCGGGGGCACCGCCCGAGTCACCGGCAACCACCGGCACCCCGGTGGCCGATGCTTCCAGGAAGACGATACCCAGCCCTTCCACGTCCAGGCCGGAACCCCTTGTGCGACAGGGCATTGCGAAGACATCGGCCATCGCGTAGTGGCCGGGCAGTTCGGCGCTGGGCACCGCGCCGGTGAAGATGACGTGATCGCTCACGCCGACGTTGCCGGCCAGCTCGTGCAGGTCCTCGGCGTAGGGTCCGCTGCCGACGATCACCAGAACGGCATCACTGATCCGGCGGCGGATGCCGGGCAGCGCCTTGATCAGCATGTCCTGGCCCTTACGCGGCACCAGCCGGGACAGGCAGACGATCGTCGGCCGCTGACCCAAGCGATAGCGAGTGCGCAATTCGGCCCTGGCCGCGGGGTCCGGCCGGAACCGGTCGGAGTCAACGCCGGCCGGTAGGTGTTCCAGGGCCGCGTTCGGACCGAACGCGGCGGCGACCCGGCCGCGGGTGTAGTGACTGATGAACGTCACGATGTCGGTGTCCTCGCCGATGCGCCGCAACGCCGAACGGGCGACCGGCAGCATCGACCAGCCCACCTCATGGCCGTGGGTGCTGGCCAGCACGCGGCGCGCACCAGCGCCGCGAGCCCGGTTGGCCAGCAGCGCCAACGGCGCGGCGGCGCCGAACCACACGGTTTCGATTCCGTGCTCGCGGATCAGGGCCCGCATCCTGCGGTCCACCCCCGGCTCAGGAATCATCAATGTGCCGGGGTGCCGCACAACGCGGTAGCCGGCCGCCTGGTCGTAGTCGTCGGCGCCCTTCCACTTCGGGGCATAGACCGTGAGCTCGTGTTCACCGGTGTCGGCCAGCCGGTCGATGAAGTGCTCGAGGTAAGACTGGATACCGCCACGGCGGGGCGGAAAGTCATTGGTGACCAGCAGGATCCGCGTCATCGGTTACCTAGGCTAGCGGGTCAGCCACTGTGCCCACCGGGCGCGTAGCGCCGCGGTATCGGCGCCGAGCGCGCGCTGCACCGCGGTCGCGAAGTCGCCGTGACCGGGCCCGCAGGCCTGCCCGTACAGCCGGCGCAACGCGTCGACGCCGTAGCTGTCAGCGACGAACCGCGCGAACCACCAGGCACGGTCATAACCCCGCTCGCGCTGCGGGCCGGCCACGTCCAGGTCGGCGTCGACCGGAAGCGCGGTGTTAGCCGCGGCGTCGGGTGGCAGCGGCTCGGGCGGCCGCGCCACGAAGTCGGCCACCCCCTCGACCAGCCAGCGCGGCGCGTCCAGTGCGGTATCGGCCCGCGCCGCGAAGTGAAACAGCTCGTGGGTCAACACAATTCGCAGCGATCCTGCGCTCATGCCGGCGGCCCCCGGAGCGAACACCATCCGCTGACCGGTGGCGTGGTGGTGGGCGAAGTCGACGCCGTCGGCGACCGATACCGCGGCGATGTCCGCCCAGTTCCCACTCGGCGCCAGGCCGGCCTCGGCGACGAACTGGGCTTGCGAGTCCGCGGCGATCACGACGATCTCGTGGTCCCAGTCGGTGCCCCAGAACCTCTCGACGGCACCGACGGCATCGCCGGTGGCGCTGGCGATCCGGGTGAGCAGGCCATCGGTACCGGCACCACCCAGGCTGATCAGCCGCACGATGCGCCCGTCACCAACGACCAGTGGGGCCGGGGTGGGAACCGCGACGGCCGGCGCGGGTGGCGCACCGGGCGGGACGGACGCCGTGGCGATCAGCGCCGAGCCCACCAGCAGTTCGGTAACCAACACGACGGCGAGAATGACGCCCAGCCGGCGCCGCCGGTCAGTAGCGGCGGACGTTGTAGATCGGGGCGTTGTTGACCGGGGAGATCATCACCGGGCGGCCGAACGTGGAAGCGTGGACCATCATGCCGTCACCGATGTAGATCGCCGAGTGCGAGGCGTCGGAGTAGTAGTTGACCACGTCACCGGGCTGCATCTGGTCCATCGAGACCGGCTGACCGCCGTTGGCCAGCGCCTGACTGGAGTGCGGCAGGAAGATGCCGGCCTGTCGGAAGGCCCACATCACCAGGCCGGAGCAGTCGAACTGGTTGGGACCGGAACCGCCCCAGACGTAGGGGTCGCCGATTCGGGTCAGGGCGGCCTGCACGGCGACGGCAGCCTGGTCGCCACCCGGACCGGGGGCGGGGACCGCGGCCATCGGAATGATCTGCGCTGCGTCCGGTGGCGGCGGGGCGTCTGGCGGCAGCAGAGCGGGCAGCGCGTCCGGCGCTGGCGGGGGCACATCGGCCAGCGGCGGCAGACCCGCCGGGGCATCCAAGGCCACGATGTCGGCCGGCGGGACCGGTCCGGGTGCGGCGAGCGCCGTCCGCTGGTCGGGGGTCAGAGTCTGGTAGCGCGACTTCACCGCCGTGATCTGGACCTGAAGTTGGGACTGCTTGCGCTGCAGGTCGGCGCGCACCGCGGCGGCCTGTTCGGCGGCCGTCTTGGCGTCGGCGGCCGACTTGGCCGAGGCGGCCTCGGCCTGGCGAAGTTCATCGTCAGCCCGCCGATAGTTCTGCATCTGGGCGGACATCTCGGTGGCCATCGCGCGCTGCACGGTCAGCTTGTCGATCAGGCCCTGGGGCGACTCGGCGGTCAGGATGGCGCTCAGTCCGTCCGTGCTGCCGCCCATGTATACCGCGACAGCAAATTTGTCGACCGCGCCTTGATAGGTAGTCAACTGGGCTCTAGCCGCCTCCGCGGCGACGAGGTCGTCGGCGTGCTTCTTCTCGGCGGCACCCTCTGCTTGCAGCTTCTTCTCAAGATCAAGCTGAGCGGAATGCATCGACTCGGTGAGTTGTTCTGCTTGTCGTGACAGTTCGTTCAGCTTTGCCACACCGTCTTCGGCAGGGTCGGCATGCACCGACCCGGAGATAACAACCGAAAAGAGCGTCAGCGCCGCAACTACACCTACTAGCGGGCGTTTCACAACGCGTTTAGTCAGGTAGCTGCGGTCAAAGCTCAAGATTGCGCATCCTTTAAGTGCCGTCGATGTTATCGCATCGAGTGCCTCAGGTCTCGAATAGGTTACGAAATGGCATCAGCGTTGTCCAACCATGGCGACAGTTCTCAACAGACTCTCAGCCTCACCGACAACACCAGTCACAACCTTCCGTCCAACCTATCAGGCCCCTAGCTCGCCAGTCCTGAACCTCCGTGGCGGTGGATCGGCACCAGCTTCAAACGCGGCGCCAAACCGGCCTCAGCCAGCACTTCCAGTGCCGCGCGCTCATCTTCCAGCAAAGTCTGCGGTACACCGAGCAATACGCTCACCACACAGTCGCGGCATCCCGATCCGCGTACGGCGCAGTCGTCGCAGTCGATGACGACCGGTTCGGTTGAGTCTATTTCCATCTCGGGTCTCCTCTCTCATCGTGTTGGCCGCAGGCTAACGCCCACCCCCGACAAGTCCTGGTCCGCCCGGAGTGGCGCCGCCGTCCTGTCGGTGGGGATGCCTACCGTCAACTGCTGTGGCGGGGTACCTAGATGCCGGTGTTGGTGCTGCGCACCGGGGTGGTGCGCAGCTGAGCTTCGCCGATGTCGATCCGGCCGCCGACGTGTCACTGCGGGAGACCACCTTCGTGGTCGTCGACCTGGAGACCACCGGCGGTCGCGCCACCGCCTCCGCCGACGGGTTGCGCGATGCCATCACCGAGATCGGCGCGGTCAAGGTCCGTGGCGGCAAGGTGCTCGGCGAGTTCGCCACCTTGGTGGATCCCCAGCGGAGCATCCCCCCGCAGATCGTGCAGCTAACCGGGATCACCACCGCGATGGTGCACGATGCGCCCACCATCGCCGCGGTGCTGCCGATGTTCCTGGAGTTCGCCCGCGGTGCCGTGCTCGTGGCGCACAACGCCGGCTTCGACATCGGCTTCCTGCGCTCGGCCGCCGAACAATGCGGTATCGAATGGCCCCGCCCCCCGGTGCTGTGCACGGTGAAGCTGGCCCGGCGCGTGCTCACCCGCGAGGAGGCGCCCAGCGTGCGGCTGGCCACGCTGGCCGCGCTGGTCGGCTCCGCCACCCAGCCCAACCACCGTGCCCTGGATGACGCCCGCGCGACCGTCGACGTGCTACATGCGCTGATCGAACGCGTCGGCAATCAGGGCGTGCACACCTTCACCGATCTGCGCGGATACCTGCCCAACATCTCCAATGTCCAACGGGGCAAGCGGGTTCTGGCCCGCGACCTGCCGCACCGCCCGGGGGTGTACCTGTTCCGCGGGCCGACCGGCGAGGTGCTCTACATCGGCACCGCGACCGATCTGCGCCGCCGGGTAGGTCAGTACTTCACCGGTGCCGATCCGCGGGGGCGGATGAAAGAAATGGTGGGTCTGGCCACCAAGGTCGACCACGTCGAGTGCGCTCATCCGCTGGAGGCCGGGGTGCGCGAGCTGCGACTGCTGGCCGCCCATGCCCCGCCGTACAATCGCCGCTCCCGCTTCCCGCACCGCTGGTGGTGGGTGGCGCTCACCGACGAGGCGTTCCCCCGGCTCTCGGTTGCCCGCGAACCGCGCCACGACCACGCGATCGGTCCGTTCCGGTCGCGGGCCGAGGCGACCGACACCGCCGATCTGACGGCCCGGTTCACCGGAGTGCGCACCTGCACGGCCCGCATTGGGCGCGGAGCGGAGCACGGCCCGAAATGTCCCGAGCGCGAGGTCGCCGGATGTCCCGCACCGCGTGGGATCTCCGCCGCCGACTACGCCGCCGCACCCCTGCGGGTCGCCGCGCTGATCAATGGGCTGGACAACAGCGCGCTGGCGGCGGCCGTCGACCAGGTCGCTGAGCTGGCCGGGCGAGCCCGGTATGAAAGCGCCGCGCGGCTGCGCGATCACATCGCCGCGGCAGTCGACGTGCTCTGGCGCGGCCAGCGCCTGCGGGCGCTGGCCGCGCTCGAGGAACTCGTCGCCGCCGCGCCGGACGGTGCAGGCGGCTGGCAACTCGTGATCGTGCGGCATGGGCAACTCGCCGCGGCGGGGGTCGCTGCGCGTCGCGTCCCCCCGATGCCCGTCGTCGAAGCCCTACAAGCGTGTGCGCAAACCGTGCTCCCCCGCCCGGCCCCGCTGGGCGGGGCACTCGTCGAAGAAACCGCACTCATCGCCCGGTGGCTCAACGCTCCCGGCGTACGCATCGTCAATGCGACAACAGGTTTGGCGTCGCCGCTGCATTCAGCGGGGCGGTGGGCGCAGTGGGCTGCAACGGCCCGATCGGCGCGCATCGCCGCCGAGCAAGCCGAACGACTGGACTCAGAGCTGTTGCGTGAAGCGCACCCAACGTGCCAGGAGCTGCTCGGCCGCGCCGGAATCGATCGCCTCGGCGGCGCGCGCCAGCCCGTCCTCCCAGCACGGCAACCATTCGGCGTGGCTGGATAGTCCGCCGTGGGCGACCATCGCCCCGGCCGCATTCAGAATCACCGCGTCGCGCACGGGTCCCTGCGCCCCGCCGAGCACCTCGCGCGCGGACTGGGCGTTCGCCTCGGCCTCGCCGCCGACGAGCTCCTCAATGCGGGCCCGCGCGAAACCGAATCCCAGCGGGTCGAAGGTCAGCTTGTCGATGGTGCCCGCCTGCACCCGCCAGATGGTGCTCGTCGTCGTGGTGGTCAGCTCGTCGAGGCCGTCGTCGCCGTGCACCACGAGCACGCTGCAGCGCCGGGCGGCGAATACCCCGGCCATCACCTCGGCCAGATCGCCGAACGCGCAGCCGATCAGTCCCGCTCGCGGGCTGGCCGGATTGGTCAGCGGGCCAAGCAGATTGAAAACCGTCGGTACGCCGATCTCGCGGCGCGGCGGTCCCGCGAACTTGTAGGACGGGTGGAACACGGGCGCGAAGCAGAACCCGATCCCCACCTCGGCCACGCTGCGGGCCACCGCATCGGGACCCAGATCGATGCGCACGCCCAGCGCCTCGAGCATATCGGCCCCGCCGCTTTTGGAGGACGCCGCCCGATTGCCGTGTTTGACCACCGGGATGCCGGCGGCGGCGACCACGATCGCGGCCATCGTCGAGAGGTTCACGGTGTTGGCGCGATCCCCGCCGGTGCCGACGATGTCGACGGTCTCGGTGCCGATCACATCGGTAGGCACCATCCGCGCGTACGTCAGCATCGTGTCGGCCAACTCACGCACCTCGGCGGGCGTCGGGCGCTTCATTTTCATCGACACGCCGAAGGCGGCGATTTGGGCCGGCGTCGCGGCACCCGTCATGATCTGGTCCATCGCCCAGTGCGCCTGCCCCGGTTCGAGTTCCAGGCTGGCGGTCAACCGGTCTAGGACCTGCGACCATGACGATTTCGGCTGGTCGGCACCGGGCTGCGATGCGGGGTGAGTCACGCGCCGATATTCCCATGCCGCACGGGCACTCCACACCCCGGTTTTCGGACAGTTATGACGAATTCGGGCCCTGGCTTTACCTCAACAACTACAAAGCGTCATACTTCTTGATGTGACGAGCGCTGTTGGCACCTCGGGAACTGCGATCACATCGCGCGTACATTCGCTGAACCGGCCGAACATGGTCAGTGTTGGCACCATCGTGTGGCTTTCCAGTGAGCTGATGTTCTTTGCTGGGCTGTTCGCGATGTACTTCACTGCCCGTGCGCAGGCCGGCGGAGTGTGGCCGCCGCCGCCCACGGAACTGAACCTGTTTCAGGCGGTTCCGGTGACGCTGGTGCTGATCGCGTCGTCGTTCACCTGCCAGATGGGTGTGTTCGCGGCCGAGCGTGGTGACGTCTACGGGCTGCGCCGCTGGTATGTGATCACCTTGGCGATGGGCACCTTCTTCGTCGCCGGCCAGGCCTACGAGTATTTCCATCTGGTCACCCACGGCACGACCATCGCGGGCAGCGCGTACGGCAGCGTGTTCTACCTCGCCACCGGTTTCCACGGCTTACACGTCATCGGTGGCCTGGTCGCCTTCATACTTCTTCTGTTGCGCACGACGATGAGTAAGTTCACGCCCGCTCAGGCAACGGCGGCCATCGTGGTGTCCTACTACTGGCACTTCGTCGACATCGTGTGGATCGCCCTGTTCGCGACGATCTACTTCATCCGATGAGAAGGGGTTCGATGCTCAAAAGATCGGCGCGGGTGAAGGAACCGATGAACGACAAATCGCGTCGTCGCCTTCGTCGCCGCCTGACCGGCGCGGTGCTGCTGCTGGTTGGTCTCGGGTTTGCCGGCGGCTTGGCCGCAACACTCACGCCCACCCCGCAGGTCGCGGTCGCCGACGAATCGCAGTCAGCCCTGCTGCGCACCGGCAAGCAGCTCTTCGACACCTCATGCATCTCCTGCCACGGCACCAATCTCCAGGGTGTCGAGGGCCGCGGCCCCAGCCTGATCGGTGTCGGCGAAGCCGCGGTGTACTTCCAGGTGTCCACCGGCCGCATGCCGGCGATGCGGGGCGAAGCCCAGGCGCCGCGCAAGGACCCGATCTTCGACGAGTCTCAGATCGACGCGCTCGGTGCCTACGTCCAGGCCAACGGCGGCGGCCCGCTCGTTCCGCGCGACGCCAACGGCCAGATCGCCGACCACTCGCTGCTCGGTAACAACGTCGCCCGCGGCGGTGACCTGTTCCGCCTCAACTGCGCCTCGTGCCATAACTTCACCGGTAAGGGCGGCGCACTGTCGTCGGGCAAGTACGCGCCCGATCTCGGGCCGGCCACTCCCGCGCAGATCTACACCGCGATGCTGACCGGTCCGCAGAACATGCCCAAGTTCGGTGACCGCCAGCTCTCCCCCGAGGAGAAGCGCGACATCATCGCCTATGTCCGGATGGCGACCCGCGCGCCGGATCCCGGCGGCTACGGCCTCGGCGGCTTCGGACCGTCGTCCGAGGGTATGGCGGTCTGGATTATCGGCATGGTCGCTGCTATCGCGGCGGCGCTGTGGATCGGAGCGAGGTCATCATGAGTGAGGTGAATCGGCCGAGCGACGAGCAGCTCGCTGCGATGTCACGCGAGGAGCTCCTCGAGCTCGGCGGCAAGCTCGACGGCGTCGACATCATCCTCAAGGAGCCGCGCTGGCCGGTCGAGGGCACCAAAGCCGAGAAGCGTGCCGAGCGCCTGGTGGCAATCTGGCTGCTGCTGGGCGGCCTGTTCGGCCTCGCGCTGCTGCTGGTGTTCATCTTCTGGCCGTGGCAGTGGGACGGCTCGAACGAGGCCTCGCTCGCCGAATACGCCACCCCGCTGTACGGGTTGACGTTCGGCATGTCGATCCTGGCGATCGGCATCGGCGCGGTGCTGTTCCAGAAGAAGTTCATCCCCGAAGAGATCACCGTCCAGGACCGTCACGATGGCGCCTCCCCGGAGATCGAGCGCAAGACCGTGGTGGCCAACCTCACCGACGCGCTCGAAGGCTCGACGATCAAGCGGCGCAAGCTCGTTGGGCTGTCGCTGGGGATCGGGCTCGGCGCGTTCGGCGCGGGCACTCTGGTGGCATTCATCGGTGGCCTGATCAAGAACCCGTGGAAGCCCGTTGTCCCCACCGCCGAGGGCAAGAAGGCGATCCTGTGGACGTCGGGCTGGACCCCGCGGTTCACCGGCGAGACCATCTACCTCGCTCGCGCTACCGGCCTGCCTGGCCAGTCACCGTTCGTCCGGCTTCGGCCCGAGGACATCGACGCCGGCGGTATGGAGACGGTGTTCCCGTGGCGGGAGAGCGACGGCGACGGCACCACCGTCGAGAGCCATGAGCGGCTGGCGGAAATCGCGATGGGTGTGCGCAATCCGGTGATGCTGATCCGCATCAAGCCAGCCGACATGCCCAAGGTGGTCAAGCGTGCGGGCCAGGAGAGCTTCAACTTCGGTGACCTGTTCGCCTACACCAAGGTCTGCTCACACCTGGGCTGCCCGGCCTCGCTCTACGAGCAGCAGACCTACCGCATCCTGTGCCCGTGCCACCAATCGCAGTTCGATGCACTGCATTTCGCACGGCCGATCTTCGGTCCGGCTGCGCGCGCGTTGGCGCAGTTGCCGATCACGATTAACCAGGACGGGTATCTGGTCGCCAACGGCGACTTCGCCGAACCCGTCGGACCCGCCTTCTGGGAGCGCACATCATGAGTCCGAAACTCGGAGACGTCCTGGCCGCCCAAGGTGACGCGATCGATTCTCGTTACCACCCGTCGGCAGCGGTACGTCGCGGCATCCTGAACAAGGTCTTCCCCACGCACTGGTCGTTCCTGCTGGGTGAGATCGCCTTGTACAGCTTCATCGTGCTGCTGCTCACCGGCGTATACCTGTCACTGTTCTTCGACCCGTCGATGGCCGAAGTCACGTATCAGGGTGTCTACCAACCCCTTCGGGGCGTGGAGATGTCCAAGGCCTTTGCATCCGCCCTCGACATCAGCTTCGAGGTCCGCGGCGGCCTGTTCGTCCGGCAGGTGCACCACTGGGCCGCGCTGCTGTTCGCCGCGGCGATCATGGTCCACCTGGCGCGCATCTTCTTCACCGGTGCGTTCCGTAGGCCTCGCGAGGCCAACTGGGTGATCGGCTCGCTGCTGCTGATCCTGGCCATGTTCGAGGGCTACTTCGGCTACTCGCTGCCCGATGACCTGCTCTCCGGTATCGGCCTGCGCGCCGCCCTGTCGTCGATCACGATGAGCGTGCCGATCGTCGGAACCTGGTTGCACTGGGCGCTTTTCGGCGGCGACTTCCCCTGCGGTGGACTCGGCTACCAGTGCAGCACTGTGGGCACCATGCTCCCCCGCATGTACGCCCTGCACATCCTGCTGATCCCGGGCATCATCCTGGCGCTCATTGGCGCTCACATGGCGCTGGTGTGGTTCCAGAAGCACACGCAGTTCCCCGGCCCCGGCCGCACCGAGAAGAACGTCGTCGGGGTGCGCGTCATGCCGGTGTTCGCGGTCAAGTCCGGCGCGTTCTTCGCGATGACCACCGGCATCCTGGGCCTGATGGGTGGTCTGCTGCAGATCAACCCGATCTGGCAACTCGGCCCCTACAAGCCGTCCCAGGTGTCGGCCGGCAGCCAGCCCGACTTCTACATGATGTGGACGGAAGGCCTGGCCCGTATCTTCCCGCCGTGGGAGCTGTACTTCTGGCACCACACGATTCCGGCGGCGTTCTGGGTCGCGATGTCCATGGGCATCGTGTTCGGCTTGCTGATCGCGTATCCGTTCCTGGAGAAGAAGTTCACCGGGGACAACGCGCACCACAACCTATTACAACGCCCGCGTGACGCTCCGACGCGCACCGCGATCGGTGCCATGGCCATCTCGCTGTACATGGTCTGGACACTGGCCGCGATGAACGACATCATCGCGCTGAAGTTCCACATCTCGCTGAACGCGACGACCTGGATCGGCCGCATCGGCTCACTGGTGTTGCCGCCGCTGATCTTCTTCATCGCCTACCGGTGGGCGGTCGGCCTGCAGCGCAGCGACCGCGACGTGCTCGAGCACGGCATCGAGACCGGCATCCTCAAGCGGCTGCCGCACGGTGCCTACATCGAGCTGCACCAGCCGCTGGGCCCGGTCGACGAGCATGGCCACCCCATCCCGTTGGAATACGCCGGCGCGGCATTGCCCAAGCGGATGAACAAGCTGGGCTCGGGCGGCAAGACCGGCCACGGCAGCTTCCTCACCGCGGATCCTGCGTCCGAGGATGCTGCGCTCAACGAGGCCGCACACGCCTCTGAGCACCGGGCGCTCACCGCGCTAAAGGACTGGCAGGACGGCGAGTCCAACGGCAACGGCAACGGCAACGGCAACGGCAACGGCCAGCACCACTAGGCCCACAACGAACGAACCCCGGTCCCCTAAGGGACCGGGGTTCGTTCGTTGGTGAGTGGCCGAGTCTGCGTACCGCGCAGCCAGTCTGCACACCAATCGGCAGTCAGTCCAGATGCACGCGCTCACCGCAGTCTGGCAAGCCACTGCCGAGCTGCCGAACTACTCCGTCACCGCCAGCTGGCCGTCCAGCTGGCGCAGATAGATCACCGGGACAGCCGGCATGGCGATCGTGATGACGGCCGCCAGGCCCAAGGCCACCCAGGCCGCGGTGTCGTTGTCCACCGCCAGCAGATACGTCGCGGTCGACACTCCGACCAGCGCCAGTCCGATCGCGCCGCCCAGCATGGCCGTACAGCGCAGCCACAGCCGGTCCAGCTCGGTGGCGGGGATCAGCGGATCGGCCCGCCGAGACGCCGACGATTGGGCGAAATCGGGCTGATAACGCTCATACGGGTCCACGGTCGAGCCGAACACCTTCAGCTTCTCCGTTCGGGCCTCTGTGCCGCGTGCCGAGGCAGACGGCGTCGCAGAGGCCCCTGACGCCGGCGTGGGGCGGGATGAACCCGCCGGCTTGAGCGGTTCGGGCGGCGTCAGCCGTGCATCGGCCAGCGCGGTCCGCCGGGCCCGGATCAGCAGCGGGATCGCCCCGACGATGATCAGCGCCGACACCGCGATAATGCTGTACAGCAGCCACGGGGTGCGCGAGCTGTCGTTACCGGCGATATGCCCCCGGCTCATATCGACCAGCGCGACGATCGCCACGACCGTCACCGCCAGCAGCACCAGCCAGATCGCGCCGCACACCCCCACCAGCAGTCGATCCACCGTCTCCGGTGATCGCCGGTCCTCCTCCGTTGTCCCGGCCACCGGGAGCTCTGTTTCGCGTGCCATCAGCAACTAGTCTGCGCGGCATTGTTCTGATTGGACGACAACACCACTCCGTCGCTGGTCGTGATCGAGCAATTCAGCCTACTGACCAGGAACAGGCTGGACGCCTGCACCGAGCCGACATCGGACTGCGAAATCGGTGTCACCGTCAGCGACCACGGGATATAGACGTTGCGCTGGGTCCGCTGACGCCCTGAGGCGTCGACGTAGGTCACCGAGATGATGTCACCTGGAGCCTTCGTGCCGGTGACCGAATACGTCACCTGACGCGGGCCGGCCGGCGTCGTCGTGGTGGTCGTCGGGGGCCGCGGCGCCGTCGTCGTAGTCACAGGTGGTGGTGCCTCCGTCGTTACTGGCGGGGTGGTGGTGGCGGGGCGGGGTTCCGTCGTCACCGTCACTGTCTCGGGGGGTGGCGGAGGAGGCTCCTCGGTCGTCACCGGCGGGGGCGGCGGGGCGGCGGCAGGGTGGTGGTGATGATCTCGTCCTGCACCGGCGGGGGCTTGACGGTGGTGGTCGCCGGAGTGGCCAGCTTGTTGGTATCGGTGCTGGTCACCAGCAGCGAGACCGACACCACCAGTGCGATGGCGGCGACGATTGCGGTGATCCCGACAACCCATGGCCACCTGGGCGGCTGGCCCTCGTCGATGAACTCAGTACCCGAGTCATAGGTGTCGTAGTCATACAGTGCGGGGTCGGGCGCCACGAAGGGACCTGCGGTGTACTGCTCAGCTTCCGGCGCGGAATAGGCGTGAAAGCCCGTACCGGTGGGTGTCTCACCCACCTCGCCCGACTCCTCATCCGGCGGATTCGGCCCGCTCATGCTCGCCTGTCCTCTTTCGACTACATCACCGCGGCACGCGGGCCAAGGACTGGCACGCTGCGCACCGGCGGCTCCCGTTGCCCTGGCAAGACCCTACCCAACCAGGCGGGCCAGGTAGACCGCAGCACACCGTTCGCGCGAGGTGAAGTCTCGATTGTTACCTTGGCCCAGGCGTTCAGTGCTTCTCGGGTCCGATGTAGTACTCGAACACCAGACCGCATACCGCCGCGATCACAAAGACCACACCGGCCGCGATCAGCCAGGGCAGCCACAGCGCGGCACCGACTGCTGCCGTCGAGAAGGACAGCGCGATCAGGATGGGCCACCAGCTGTGCGGCGCGTAGAACCCCAACTCCCCTGCGCCGTCGCTGATTTCAGCGTCCTCATAGTCCTCGGGCCGGGTATCCAGGCGACGCGCGACGAACCGGAAGAAGGTGCCGGTGATCAGTGACAGACCGGCGGTGAGCACCAGCGCGGTGGTGCCGGCCCACTCGATGCCGCCGTACTGGAACACCGCGGTCAGCACGCCGTAGACAACAGCGGCGAGGACGAAAAAGGCGGTCAGGATCTCGAAAAGCCTGGCTTCAATATGCATCTGCTCATCCCCTACTTGCTCGCCTGCGGGATCACTTGCTCGCCCCGACGGGTATCGAACGGGTGGGTGGTGATGGCCACTGGCGACTGATTGATCGACTGCAGGGCCTCGGCGTTGGTCTTGCCGGCGATGCGCGCCTGTAGGTAGGCCTTGAAATCATTGGCCGAGACCACCCGAACCTCGAAGTTCATCATCGAGTGATAGGTGCCGCACATCTCCGCGCAACGCCCGACGAACGCGCCGGTCTCGGTGATCTCGGCGACCTGGAACTTGTTCTCGGTGTGGTTGGCTTCCGGGTTCGGGAAGACGTCACGCTTGAACAGGAACTCCGGCACCCAGAACGAGTGGATGACGTCGGCGGAAGCGACCTGGAACTCAATGCGCTTGCCGACCGGCAACACCAGCACCGGGATCTCGTTGCTGGTGCCCAGCGTCTCGACCTTGTCGAAGTTCAGGTAGGTGCGGTCCTGCGGATTCAAGCCACGCACCGCGCCGACCTTCTCCTCGCCGTGGGCGTCGACACCCTCGGGCTTGGAGACCATCGCGGCCTTGCGGGCGGCATCGGCGCCGTCGTAGTTGAGTGTGCCGTCCTTGAAGTCGACCTTCTGGTAGCCGAACTTCCAGTTCCACTGGAACGCCGTGACGTCGATGACGACCTCGGGATTGGGATCCCGGTGCATCATCTTTTCCTGCACGACGACGGTGAAGTAGAACAGCACCGAAATAATCAGGAACGGGATAACCGTGAGCACGAGCTCCAGCGGCATGTTGTAGCCGAACTGGCGGGGCAGCTCCTCGTCGGCAGGGGCGTTCTTCTTCTTGCGATGGAACGCCATCGCCCAGAACGTCAGGCCCCACACGATGATGCCAACCACGAACGCGGAGATGACCGACCAGACCCAAAGGTCTCGGTTGGTCTGCGCCTCATGGGTGATGCCCTTGGGCCAACCCAGGCCGAATACTTCCTGCCAGCTGCACCCGCTGAGAGTGAGCGCCAGCGCACCGAAAGTGACGGCTAGCGCCAGCACCCGAAACCGGGAACCGCGGGTCTTCACGTAGGCGCCTCCTGCTCGCGGGAACTTTTCGCGAATCGAATACTACGCAGCGTAGACCACACCTGAACACCCAGCCCGGTTGATCGCTCGCTTGCGGCATACTAGGCCCGGTGTGCGGACTGCTTGCCCTGGTTAGAGACCCCGCGCTCCCCGTCACTGAAGATATGGTCGAGGCGGTGGCGGGCGCGTCGCATCTGATGCGCCACCGAGGACCCGACGAGCCCGGAACCTGGTCGGACGACCGGGTGGTGCTGGGGTTCAATCGGCTGTCGATCATCGACATCGCCCATTCGCACCAGCCGTTGCGCTGGGGGCCGCCCGAGGAACCCGACCGCTACGTCCTGGTCTTCAACGGCGAGATCTACAACTATGTGGAGTTGCGTACGCAGCTGCGTTCCGAGTTCGGCGCGGTCTTCGCCACCGACGGCGACGGTGAGGCGATCGTGGCCGCCTACCACCACTGGGGCACCACGGCACTGAGCCGGCTGCGCGGGATGTTTGCGTTCGCGCTGTGGGACACCAAGAACCAGGAGTTGTTCTGCGCCCGCGACCCATTCGGCATCAAGCCGCTGTTCATGGCCACCGGGCCGGGCGGCACCGCCGTCGGCAGTGAGAAGAAGTGCCTGCTGGGCCTGGCCGTGGAGGTCGGCATCAATCTGGCCATCGAGGAGCGCGCGTTGCAGCACTACACGGTGCTGCAGTACGTGCCCGAACCCGAGACGTTGCACCGCGGAATCCGCCGGCTCGAGTCCGGCTGCCACGCGGTGATCCGGCCCGGTCAGCAGCCGAAAGTCACCCGCTACTTCGTACCGAAATTCGGCGCCGCCGCATTCACCTCGGGCGGCGCGCAGGCCCGCTACGACGAAATCACCGCGGTCCTGGAGGACTCGGTGGCCAAGCACATGCGCGCCGACGTGACGGTCGGTGCGTTTCTGTCGGGTGGTATCGATTCGACGGCGATCGCCGCGCTGGCCATCCGGCACAATCCACGGCTGATCACGTTCACCACCGGATTCGAGCGGGAAGGCTTCTCCGAGGTCGATGTCGCCGTGGCGTCGGCCGAGGCGATCGGCGCGCGCCATGTCGCCAAGGTGGTCAGCCAAGCCGAGTTCGTGGCCGCGCTGCCCGAAATCGTTTGGTATCTCGACGAACCCGTCGCCGACCCGGCGCTGGTGCCATTGTTCTTCATCGCCCGCGAAGCCCGCAAGCACGTCAAGGTGGTGCTGAGCGGTGAAGGCGCCGACGAGCTTTTCGGCGGGTACACGATCTATCGGGAACCGTTGTCGCTCAAGGGATTCGACTATCTTCCCCGGCCACTCCGCAAGTCACTCGGCCGGGCGTCGCGGCCGTTGCCGGAGGGTATGCGCGGCAAAAGCCTGCTGCATCGAGGCTCGCTGACGCTCGAGGAGCGTTACTACGGCAACGCCCGCAGCTTCTCCGATGAGCAACTGCGCGCCGTGCTGCCGGGTTTCGACCCGTCATGGACGCACACTGACATCACCGCGGCGATCTACGCCGAGTCGGCCGGCTGGGACCCAGTGGCCCGGATGCAGCACATCGACCTGTTCACCTGGCTGCGCGGCGACATCCTGGTCAAGGCCGACAAGATGACGATGGCCAACTCGCTGGAACTGCGAGTGCCATTCCTGGACCCCGAGGTGTTCGCGGTGGCCTCCCGGCTGCCGCATGACCAGAAGATCACCCGGACCACCACCAAGTACGCACTGCGTCGCGCGCTGGAGCCGATCGTGCCCGCGCATGTGCTCAACCGGGCGAAGCTCGGCTTCCCGGTGCCGATCCGGCACTGGCTGCGCGCTGGCGAGCTGATGGACTGGGCCTACGGGATGATCGACGCCTCACAGGCCGGCCATCTGGTCGATATCGCCGCCGTGCGCGCGATGCTCGATGCGCATCGCGCCGGCGAGGGCGATCACAGCCGCCGATTGTGGACGGTGCTGATCTTCATGCTGTGGCACGCCATCTTCGTCGAGCGCAGCATCGTGCCGACGATCAGCGAGCCGCAGTATCCCGTCCAGCTTTAGGCCAGGGCTGCGGCAGTCTTTAGGCCAGGGCTGCGGCAATCTCGTCGGCGGCCTCGGCGCCGTAGGCATCCTTGATCCGCGCGATTCCGGCAGCCTTGTCCCAGGTCCATTCCTGCGGACCCGGCGCCTCCAACACCAGCGTGGCGACCAGCGAGGCAAGCTGCGCGGCACGCTCCAGGCTCAGGCCGGCACCACGCCCGGTGAGGAATCCGGCGCGGAAGGCGTCGCCGATCCCGGTCGGGTCGTCCTTCTGCTTCTCGGGCAGCACGTCGACGTGGATGAATGTGCCATCGCGGCCCACGAGGTCGACGCCGTTTTCGCCCAGCGTGGTGACGCGCAGCTGAATCTGGCTCATCACCTCGGCTTCCGACCAGCCGGACTTCTGCAGCAGCAGATCCCACTCATAGTCGTTGGTGAACAGGTAGGTGGCGCCGTCGATGAGGCGGCGGATCTCGTCGCCGGACAGCCGCGCCAGCTGCTGACTGGGATCGGCGGCGAACGCCAGGCCCAACGCCCGGCACTCCTCGGTGTGCAGGAACATCGCCTCGGGGTCGTTGGCACCGACGATCACCAATTCCGGTGCGCCACTTCGCTCTACGAGATCGGCGAGCTTGATATCGCGGGCCTCCGACATCGCGCCCGGGTAGAACGACGCGATCTGGGCCATGTCCTCATCGGTAGTGCAGACGAACCGCGCGGTGTAGGCGGTCTTGGACACCAGGACGTGGGAGGTGTCCACACCGTGGGCCTCCAGCCAATGGCGGTATTCGTCGAAATCCGACCCGACGGCACCGACCAGTGTCGGGTTGCCGCCGAGCAGGCCCATCGCGTAGGCCATGTTGCCCGCGACGCCGCCGCGGTGCACCACAAGATCGTCGACCAGAAAGCTCAGCGACACCTTCTGCAGGTGCTCAGCCAGGAGCTGTTCGGAGAACCGCCCAGGAAACCGCATCAGGTGGTCGGTGGCAATGGATCCGGTCACCGCGATCGTCACGGAGCGCCGCCCTTCATTCGCTAGTGGGACTAGCACGCTCGGTGCGCTAGCCTGCGTACAAGAGCCGACTATATGGCCCGGCATCGGCCCCGCTGCGGCGGGTGCTTGAAGTTTCGGCCTCCGCAATGATCCCAGGGAGACGTATCGATGGCTGGCCCGATTCCGCCGCATCAGCAGGTCGGGGCCGAGGGTCAACCCATTCCCGGGCCGCCCCCGTGCTCCGAGCCCTACCCCGACGGGCCGTATGGCGCGCCGGGAATGCCCGCCCAGGGGCCCTATCCCGGCGTGTATCCGGGCCAATTGCCGCCACCGGTCAGCTACCCGAAGCCGCGCCGGCGCGTGGGGCTGTGGCTGGGCCTGCTGGCACTGGTCATGGTGGGCGCGATCGTCGCGGGTGTTCTGATCATCCGCACCGGGCAGCCCAGCACGACGACGGCCGGTGGGTTCACCGATGCGTCGGCCAAGGCGGCGATCACGAACTACCTGACGGCGTTGTCCAAGGGCGATACCGAGGCGATCGCGCGCAACAACCTGTGCGGGATGTACGATGGGGTGAAGGACCGTAAGTCGGATCTGGCGCTGGCCAAGCTGTCCAGCGACGCGTTCCGCAGGCAGTTCTCCGGGGCCGAGGTGACCTCGATCGACTCGATCGTGCCCTGGTCGAACTACCAGGCCCAGGTGCTTTTCACGATGAAGGGTGCATCCTCGGGGTCACGCGGTAACCGCGGCGAGGAGCAGGGCGTGGCGCAGTTGCTGCATCAGGGCAATCAGCTGCTGGTCTGCTCGTATCTACTGCGAACGGCCGCCCAGTACTGACTGGACGGCCGCTTGCGGACGAGCGTGAAGGATTGTTTCAGTTGAACGAATCGCCGCAGGCGCAGGAGCCGGTGGCGTTCGGGTTGTCGATCGTGAAGCCCTGCTTCTCGATGGTGTCGACGAAGTCGATCGTGGCGCCCTGGATGTAGGGGGCGCTCATCCGGTCGACGGTCAGGTTGACGCCGCCGAACTCGCTGATCAGGTCACCGTCGAGGGTGCGGTCGTCGAAGAACAGGTTGTAGCGCAGGCCGGCACAGCCACCGGGCTGAACGGCGATCCGAAGCGCCAGGTCGTCGCGGCCCTCCTGGTCCAACAGCGCCTTGGCCTTCGCGGCCGCGGCATCGGTCAGGACCGCTCCGTGGGTCTCGGTCGTGGTCTCGGTCGACTGATCGGAAACAGTCATTGCGTCTCCCTTAAAAGCAGATGTCGGTGGGGATTCATCCCACCTCGTCAACGGTACCTTGTCCGGGAGCTATTCCCGAGTTGATGCGGTGGATACCGCCCAGGTCGGCCGCGGTCCGGCGGGCCAGGCCGGTGAGCTGGTTGGCGGCGTCGTCCATGGCCACCTGCACCGAGCCGGCGTAGTCGGCGATCGCGTGCGCCGCGGTGATCCCCGCGGCCGCCAGCTCCGGCGGCGCAAGGGTGACCTGCCCGGCCAGCACCAGCACCGGGATACCGCGGGCCAGCGCACCGCCGGCCAGCGCACTGACCACCTTGCCGTGCAACGACTGATCATCGAAGCGGCCCTCGCCGGTGACGATCACCTCGGCGGCCGCGATGTCATCGGCCAGCCCGGTGAATTCGGCGATGACAGCCGCCCCGGATTCGCGCCGGCCGCCGACGGCCAGCAGTGCGGCCCCCAGTCCCCCGGCCGCTCCCGCGCCGGGCAGCGGGCTGATCGGGTGACCGGCCAGCGTATCGAGTTCGGCTGCCCACGCGGTCATCCGCTGTTCGAGCATCTCCACGGTCGCCGGATCGGCGCCCTTCTGGGGGCCGAAGACCCGCGCGGCGCCCCTTGGGCCGAGCAGCGGGTGTTCGACGTCGGTGGCGGCGATCAGCTCGACGCCGGTCATCTTCTCCTTGGCCGCGGCGAGCCCGCCGAGAGCCTCGATGAGCCCGCGCCCGCCGTCACTGCAGGAGCTGCCGCCCAGGCCGACGACGATCCGGTGCGCGCCGGCGTCCAGTGCGGCGCCGACCAGTTGGCCCACGCCGCGGCTGTGCGCGGCGACCGCGGTGTCCGGGGTGGGCGCGCTGCCCAGCACAGTCAGCCCACAGGCCTGCGCGCACTCGATGTAGGCCGTCGATGTCGCGGCGTCGTAGACCCATTCGGCGTCGACGGCATCGGTCAGCGGACCGGACACCCGGGTGTGATGAATATCGCCGAGCCGGCTGGCCAGCACCCCCACGAAGCCGGGACCGCCGTCGGACTGCGGCGCAAGAGTCAGCTCGTCGGAGGGCCGGGCTTGGCACCAACCCGCGGCGATGGACTCGGCGGCTTCGACGGCGGTCAGGCTGTCGCCGTAACAGTCCGGCGCGATCAGCACCCGCATTCCTGCAGGGTAGCCTGGCAGGCGTGAAGCTGCTGGGCCGCAAGAACGATGAGGGCGACGCCAAGGCCGAGCCGGCCGAGGTCGACCAACCCGCCGTCTCGCCGCGGGTCACCGCGCCCAAGGGCAAACCGACACCGAAGCGCAGCGAGTCCGCCAAGCGCCGGGGGCCGGTCGCGCCGGCACCGATGACATCGGCCGAGGCGCGCAAGCGTCGCAAGGAGATGCGCTCCACCCTGACCAAGGAGGAGCGCAAGGCCGAGAAGGCGCAGCGCCGCACCACGATGAACGAGCGGCGCGAGCGGATGATGTCCGGCGAAGAGGCCTACCTGCTGCCTCGCGATCAGGGCCCGGTACGCCGCTTCGCGCGCGACATCGTCGACTCGCGGCGCAATGTGCTGGGGCTGTTCATGCCGGCCGCGCTTGGCCTGATCTTCGTCATGCTCGCCGTGCCCCAGGTCCAGCTGTTGATCTCCCCGGCGATGCTGGTGCTGATGGCTGTCATGGCGATCGACGGAATCCTGTTGGGCCGCAAGGTCAACAAGGCGGTCGACGCCAAGTTCCCGGATAACGCCGAAGGTGCGTTCAAGCTCGGGATGTACGCTGCGGGCCGAGCCTCTCAGATGCGCCGTATGCGCGCGCCGCGACCGCAGGTCGAGCGCGGCGCCAAGATCTCCTGAGCCGACCAGACGCGGTGCGCACGCTGGTACTCGGCGGAGTCAGGTCGGGCAAGTCTCGTTGGGCCGAAACGGCGATCGCCGCTGAGCCTGCCGTGCGCTACGTCGCCACCGGTGCGGCCGCCGACGCCGATCCGGCGTGGGCTCAGCGGGTCGCCGCGCATCGCGATCGCCGGCCCGCGTCGTGGAGCACTGTCGAAACCACCGATGTGGCAACCCTTCTGCGCGATGGTCCGCCGGCCGCGACCTTGGTCGACGATCTCGGCGGCTGGCTGACCGCGGCGCTGGACCGCCGCGGATGGGAGGGCGGTTCGGTGACCGCCGATATCGACGGACTCGTCAGCGCCGTCGACGAGTTCGCCGGCCCGCTGGCGTTGGTCAGCCCGGAAGTGGGCCTGACCGTGGTCGCGTCGACCGCGTCTGCCAGGCGGTTCACAGACGAGCTCGGCACACTCAACCAACGACTCGCCCAGTGTTGTGAGCAGGTGATCCTGGTGGTTGCGGGACTACCGGTCTGGGTCAAACCGACGAAGGCGTTGAACTGATGGATTTCCCCGCGGTCACACCGCCAGACTCCCGTGCCGCCGCCGCGGCCAAGCGCCGCCAAGACATCCTCACCAAACCGGCCGGTGCGCTCGGCCGACTCGAGGATCTCTCGGTGTGGGTTTCCGGCTGCCAAGGGCTCTGTCCACCACAGCAATTCGAACGTGCCCGGGTGGTGGTGTTCGCCGGTGACCACGGGGTCGCGCGCACCGGAGTCTCGGCCTATCCCCCGGAGGTCACCGCGCAGATGGTGGCCAACATCGATGGCGGCGGTGCCGCGATCAACGTGCTGGCTGGTGTCGCGGGCGCATCGGTTCGCGTCGTCGACATAGCGGTGGACTGCGACGCGCCGCTGACCGAGGCGATCGGCGCGGACAAGGTCCGCCGCTCCAGCGGCAATATCGCCATCGAGGACGCGCTCAGCGCCGACGAGGTGCTCGCCGCCCTGGAGGCGGGCCGCCGACTCGCCGACGAGGAGGTCGACGCCGGTGCCGATCTACTGATCGCCGGCGATATGGGTATCGGGAACACCACCGCGGCGACGGCGTTGATCGCCACGCTGACCGACACCGAGCCGGTGGCGGTGGTGGGCCGCGGCACGGGTATCGACGACGCGGCGTGGGCGCGCAAGACGGCGGCGGTGCGCGATGCAATGTTTCGGGCCAGGCAGTTTCGCGCGGATCCGGTCGGATTGTTGCGCACGTGCGGCGGGGCGGATCTGGCCGCGATGACCGGTTTCTGCGCGCAGGCCGCGGTGCGGCGCACTCCCCTGCTGCTCGACGGTGTGGTGGTCACGGCGGCCGCACTGGTCGCCGATCGCCTGGCACCGGGCGCGCGGGCCTGGTGGCAGGCCGGGCACCGGTCGACCGAGCCCGCGCACACCCTGGCGCTCGCCCACCTGGACTTGGTGCCGATCGTCGACCTGGGCCTGCGTCTGGGCGAGGGCACCGGCGCCGCAGTGGCGCTGCCGGTGCTGCGGGCGGCCGTCGCGACGCTGGCGTCGATGGCGACCTTCGAGGGTTCCGGCGTTTCCGAGCGCGCATCGGACTGACCGTGTTTCTTTCGCTGCCAACCGCTTTCGCATTCGGAACGGTGTTGCCCGTCCCGCTGCGGGGTGCGGAGTTCGGCCGGTCGACGATGACGGCGCTACCGATCGTCGGTGCCGTCCTCGGCGCGCTGGCCGCGGCGGTGCTGTGGGCCGGCGGATGGGCGTTCGGCGGGCACAACCCACTGGCCGGGGTGCTGGCCGTCGCCGCGCTGCTGCTGGCCACCCGGGGCCTGCACATCGACGGGTTGTCCGACACCGTCGACGGACTGGGCTGTTACGGGCCGCCGGAGCGGGCGCTGCAGGTGATGCGGGACGGCACGGCCGGCCCGTTCGGGGTCGCGGCCATCGTCATCGTGGTGGCCACCCAAGCACTGGCGTTCGCCACCGCACCCGCGACGTGGACCGGGGTGTTGGCAGTGGTGACCGCCCTGACCACCGGCCGGGTGGCCGCGGTGCTGGCCTGCCGGCGGGGGGTGCCTGCGGCCGGTGGGAGCTCGCTCGGAGCGCAGGTGGCCGGCAGTCAGCCGCTCGCCGTCGCCCTGGGTTGGTCCGTACTCGTGGCCGCGCTTGCCGCTACGGCGACGCCTCGGCTGTGGCAGGGACCGCTGGTGGTCTTGGCCGCACTGGGCCTCGCGGTGCTCGTGGTCAACCACGGTGTGCGCCGCTTCGGCGGTATCACCGGCGACGTGCTGGGCGCGGTGATCGAGCTGACGACCACACTCACCATCCTCGGTCTGGTGGCCGGCGCTAGCTGAGCCGGGCCATCCAGCCGTGCGTATCGGCGAAGGTGCCGCGCTGGATGCCGGTCAACGTGTCGCGCAACGCCATCGTCACCTCACCGGGCTGCCCGTCGGCGATGGTGAATTCGCCCCCGGACCCGTCACTACCGTACTTGACGTGCGAGACCGGGGTGATGACGGCGGCAGTGCCGCAGGCGAACACCTCGGTGATCTCCCCCGCGGCGGCGCCCTTACGCCATTCCTCGACGTCGATCTTGCGTTCTTCGACGGCGAAACCGGCATCGCTGGCCAGCTGCAGCAGCGAATCGCGGGTGATGCCGGGCAGCAGCGAGCCGGACAGTTCCGGGGTCACCAGGCGCGCCGAACCGCCGCTGCCGAAGACGAAGAACAGGTTCATCCCGCCCATCTCCTCGATGTAGCGGCGTTCGATGGCGTCGAGCCACACCACCTGATCGCAGCCGTGGTCGGCCGCTTCGGCCTGCGCCAGCAGCGAGGCGGCGTAGTTACCGCCGAACTTCGCCGCACCGGTGCCGCCGGGGCTGGCCCGGACGTATTCGGTGGACAGCCACACGCTGACGGGTTTGATACCGCCCTTGAAGTAGGCACCGGCCGGTGAGGCGATTACCAGGTAGCGGTATTCGGAGGCGGGCCGTACTCCCAGGCCGGGCTCGGTGGCGATGACGAAGGGCCGCAGGTACAGCGACGCCTCGCCACCGGCGGGCGGCACCCACTGCTGGTCGACGTCGATCAGCTGGCGCAGGGATTCGATGAACAGTTCCTCGGGCAGTTCCGGGATTGCCAGCCGCCGCGCCGAGTTGCGCAGCCGGGCAGCATTGGCCTCCGGGCGGAACGACACGATCGATCCGCCGGCCCACCGATACGCCTTCAGGCCCTCGAAAATCTCCTGGGCGTAGTGCAGAACGATGGCCGACGGGTCCAGCTCGATGGGGCCGTAGGGCACGACGCGGGCGTCGTGCCAACCCAGTTCGTCGGTGTAGAGCACCGAGACCATGTGGTCGGTGTGGAATCGGCCGAAACCGGGGTCGGCCAGAATCTGAGCCCGTACCTCATCGCTCGCCGGATTCGCGTTGCGCTCAACCGTGAACTCGAGGGGGCCGTCTGTCATACGGGAAATTGTAGACCGGGCCGCTAGCGAGTTTTGACCTCGACAAAGGGCGGCTTGACCACTTCGCACTCCAATGCGCGGCCCCGGACGTCGACGTTGACCAGCGCACCGTTGTCGATTCCGGCGTCGGCGTCGATGAGGGCAAGGGCGATACCGACTTTCAGCGTCGGCGAGAACGTGCCCGACGTCGTGACACCCACCGGCTGCAAACCATTGAGCACCGTCAGATCGGGGCGCAGCACACCCTTGCCGGTCGCGCGCAGGCCGCGCAGCAGCCGGCGTGGGCCGGCCTCCTTCTCGGCCAGCAGGGCTTCGCGACCCCAGAACGCGTCCTTCTTCCAGCCGATCGCCCAGCCGCAGCGGGCCTGCAGGGGCGAAATGTCCAGCGACAGCTCGTGGCCGTGCAAGGGGTAGCCCATTTCGGTGCGCAGGGTGTCGCGGGCACCCAGCCCGGCGAGTTGTCCACCCGCGCCCTGTACCTTGGCCACCAGGGCGTCGAACACCACCCGCGCAGAGTCCCACGGCGGCAGCAGCTCGTAGCCCTGCTCCCCGGTGTATCCGGTGCGGCAGACCCGCACCGGCACACCGGAGTACGTGGCGTCGGCGTAACCCATGTAGTCCATGTCGGTGGGCAGCCCGAGCGCGCCGAGCACGTCGGCCGAGCGCGGACCCTGCACCGCCAGCACCGCATACGACCGGTGCTCGTTGGTGATCGAAATGCCCTCTGGCGCAGCCGCTTGTAAGGCATCGACCACGGCCGCGGTGTTGGCGGCGTTGGGCACCAGGAAGACCTCGTCATCGCTGACGTAGTAGGCGATGAGATCGTCGATCACCCCGCCGTCCGGTGTGCAGCACAAGGTGTATTGCGCCTTACCCGGACCGACCCGGCGCAGGTCGTTGGTGAGTGCGGAATTCACGAACTCCGCCGCACCCGGGCCGACCACCAGTGCCTTGCCCAGATGGCTGACGTCGAACAGGCCCACGGCTTCGCGGGTGGCGGTGTGTTCGCCGACCGTCCCGGCGTAGGACACCGGCATCAGCCACCCGCCGAACGAGGCGAAGGTGGCGCCCAGCTCACGGTGTGCAGCGTCGAGGGGCCCATGCAACAGATCGGATGTGTCGGTCACGGCCAACAACACTAATGCCCCGCGATTAGTGTGAAACCTCGTGAGCACTGAAGTCGGCTATCCCGCACCCACCGTCACCGTCGCGACCTCGCTGCCCAAGCGGGCACTCGGGGCCGTGTTGATCGTCCCGGTCGTGACCGGGCCCGATGGCGACGGCTCCGCGACGGTCGTGGGCGGCCCGTTCCTCGACGCCGAGACCATCGGTGAGATCCAGGTCAGCCTGCGCGCGCTAGGCGCCAAGGGTGGCCCCGAGCAGGTCACCCGCCTACACGTGCCGTCACTGGCCGTCGGCAGCGTTCTGACCGTCGGGCTCGGCGCCGATCGTGACGAGTGGCCGGCCGATGTGATCCGGCGTGCCGCCGGTGTGGCGGCGCGCTCGCTGTCCGGGGTGGAGACCGTCATCACCACGCTGACCGAGTTGCACTTGGAGGCCGCTGTCGAGGGGCTGATCCTGGGCAGCTACCGCTTCACTGAGTTCCGCAGCGCCAAGACCGCACCGAAGGACGCGGCGCTGGGCAAGATCGTCGCACTGAGCACTGCGACTGGCGCGAAGAGGGACGCGGTGCGGGCCACCGCCATCGCGACGGCAGTAGCCACCGCCCGCGATTTCGTCAACACCCCGCCCAGCCACCTGTTCCCTGGCGAATTCGCCAAGCGCGCCAAGGCTTTGGGCGAGGTGGCCGGCCTGGAGGTCGAGGTGCTCGACGACAAGGCACTGGCCAAGGCGGGCTACGGTGGCATCGTCGGGGTGGGCAAGGGCTCCTCGCGCCCGCCGAGGCTGGTGCGTCTCGCCCATCGCGGCGCGAAGGGCAAGAAGGGCAAGACGGTCGCATTGGTCGGCAAGGGCATCACGTTCGACACCGGCGGCATCTCGATCAAGCCGGCCGCCTCGATGCACCACATGACCTCCGATATGGGTGGTGCCGCGGCGGTGATCGCCACAGTGGTGCTGGCCGCCAAGCAGGGCCTGCCGATCGATGTGATCGCCACGGTGCCGATGGCCGAGAACATGCCGTCGTCGACCGCGCAGCGCCCCGGCGACGTGCTGACCCAGTACGGCGGCATCACCGTCGAGGTGCTCAATACCGACGCCGAGGGACGGCTGATCCTGGCCGACGCCATCGTGCGGGCCTGCGAGGACGAACCCGACTACCTCATTGAGACCTCGACGTTGACCGGCGCACAGACCGTCGCGCTGGGTGCCCGCATCCCGGGCGTGATGGGCAGCGACGAATTCCGCGACCGGGTGGCCAGGATTTCGCAGGATGAGGGCGAGAACGCCTGGGCGATGCCGCTGCCCGACGAATTGAAAGACGACCTCAAGTCGTCGGTGGCCGACCTGGCCAATGTCAGCGCGCAGCGATTCGCCGGCATGCTGGTCGCCGGGGTCTACCTGCGGGAGTTCGTCGCCGATGGCGTGCAGTGGGTGCACATCGATGTCGCCGGGCCGGCGTATAACGCGTCGGGCCCGTGGGGTTACACCGGCAAGGGCGGCACCGGGGTGCCGACCCGGACGATGTACGCCGTGTTGGAGGACATCGCCGCCCACGGTTGACGCAGCGGCAAGTCGACGATCTCATCGCGTCCGGTGACGAAGGTGTCGCGGTTGCGCCACACCGAGTCTGGCGAACAGCCCAGCCAGACATGCCAGGGATCACGGGTGTTCCAGGAATCCTCGGCGGCCTGCACTTCGGCCAGCGCGGAGTCGAGGTCGAAGGCCGGCGGCGCCAAGCGGGCGTGAATGGCTAGATGAGCTTCTGGCGCGCGGTGCTGCGCATGATCTGCGGGGCGACGCGCGATGTCCCGTACAGCAGGTAGGCCTCCGGGGTGACCGGCCGGACCGCCTTGTTCTTGAGGACGGATTCGACGATCGCCTTGGCCACCTTCTCCGGGCCGTAGCCGCGCTTGTCGAACCCGGCGGCGACCTGTTTCTTGCGGGCCGCCACCGCGCCGGCCCTACCCTTGGGCGGATCCCAGCGGGTGGTGTTGATGATGTTGGTGTTGATCACGCCGGGGCAGATCGTCGTCAATCCGATACCGGCGGAATCCAATTCGGCACGCAGGCAATCGGAGAACATGTAGACCGCCGCCTTCGACGTGCAGTACGCGTTCATCGCCTGCAGCGGTGCGTACGCCGCCATCGAGGCCACGTTGACGACGTGCCCACCCAGACCGCGCTCGACCATCCGTCCGGCGAACGAGCGGCAGCCGTTCACCACACCGCCCAGATTCACGTCGAGCACCCGCTCCCATTCCTGGGCGGGGGTGTCCAGGAACGAGCCCGCCTGGCCGATGCCGGCGTTGTTCACCACGACGTCGGGCACGCCGTGCTCGCGGCAGACCCGCTCGGCGAAGTCCTCGACGGCTGCGGCGTCGGACACGTCCAGCACGTAGGAGTGCGCGACGCCCCCGCTAGCCGTGATATCCGCGGCGGTCTTCTTCACGCCGGCCTCGTTGAGGTCGCTGATCACCACCTCGGCGCCGAGCCGGCCGAACAGCAGCGCAGTCTCGCGGCCGATGCCACTGCCCGCACCAGTGACGGATACCAGCTTGTCGCCGAACTGCTTTCGTGGCCTGGTGACCTCGGCGCGCAGCAGCGTGCGACTGGCCGGCGCGCCGTCGAGGTGCTCGGCCAGCTCGGTGACGGCGGCGGCCAGCACCTGCGGATGGGAGAACGGCGACCAATGCTTGGCGCGGATATCGCGGCGCCACAACCGCGGCGCCCAGCGTGCCGTGTCGTCGTAGACCCAGGGCCGCACGTACGGATCGTCGAGGTTGACGATGATCTGCACGGGAACCTCGACGTAGCGGTCGTTGCGGACGCGCAGCAGCGAATGAAAGAAGTTGGCGCGGTAGATCTTCAGACCGTTGGCGGCATCGGCGGTGTAGGTCTGGCCGTAGTGCCGCTGCTCGACGGGGATACCCCGGTTCAGCAGCTGCTTGAGCGGCCCGGCGGCGGCGCGCATCAGCGCCGGGGCCAGCACCGGTATCGAAAATCCGGCCATATAGCTCAGGTGGGCACCTTGAGACAGCGCGCGGGAGAACAACTTCGGGCGGTACGGCCGCTTCAGGCCGTCGCGGACATAGCGGCTGAAGTGATCGGCCGCTGGGCCCGACACCGAGGTGAACGACGCCACCGTGTCGACGGCTTCGGGACGGGCCACGTACTCCCACATGGTGGCCGATCCCCAGTCGTGGGCCAGCACGTGCACCGGCTGGCCGGGGCTGAGCTCGGCGATGACGGCGGCGAAGTCATCGGCGAGGTGGGCCATCGTGTAGTACGAAAACGACGCGGGGCCCGAGGAGGCGCCGGCGGCCCGATTGTCGTAGCGGATGACCCGGAACTTGTCGGCCAGCAGCGGCACGACGGCGTCCCACAGCGCGTGCGAATCCGGCCAGCCGTGCACGAGCACGACGGTCGGGCCGTCTGGGTTGCCTTCCTCGTAGACAGCGAGGCGGGTCCCATCGTTGCCGTCGACATAACGCAGGGTCATCACGACTCCAGATCTAGGTCTCGTTGGCGGCGGCGTTCGATCCGCCGTCGGGCGTCATAGTCGCGCATCCGCTGCGGATAGCCGACCTTTTGCACGTCGTACACGGGAATCCCGAGCTGCTCACCGAGCCGGCGGGCGCCGACGGCACCGCCAGACGGACGACGAGTCCACTCGCCGTCGGTGGCCACCAGCACGATGGTCATCGGCGTGACGCTGGTCTGGGGCTCGACGAATGCCTCGACCCCAGTGTGCTGCGCGGCCCAATCCCGTAGATGTTTCTGGTCGGCGGCGACATCTGATTCGCCCCGGCGACCGGGCCGGAACCTGTCGAACAGCCCCAACTCCGACGCACTCCTCTCAGTGGTTCTTTCCATCGATGGTGCCAGAGAAAACTCACGTCGCCCTGAGTGCGTGTCAGCGGTCCGGCAATGACAGGATGGGTACACGACGCTGTGGTAAGCCAGAAGTCCCACCCGCACGACTGACCGTTCGAGGGAGTCAACACAATGGCCGTCTCCGTCCAGATGCCGGCACTTGGTGAAAGCGTCACCGAGGGGACCGTCACCCGGTGGCTGAAGCAAGAGGGCGATACCGTCGAGGTCGACGAACCTCTGCTTGAGGTGTCGACCGACAAAGTCGACACGGAGATCCCTTCACCGGTGTCGGGTGTGCTGACCAAAATCGTCGCCCAGGAAGACGCCACCGTCGAGGTCGGCGGCGAGCTCGCGGTCATCGGCGAAGCCGGCGAGGCAGCCGAATCAGCGCCCGCTCCCGCAGCCGAGGAGCCGGCCGCTCAAGAACCCGAACCAGCCGGCGAGCCAGCCTCTGAGTCGTCGGGGTCTTCGACCTCGGTGGTGATGCCCGAGCTCGGTGAGTCCGTCACCGAGGGCACCGTGACCCGGTGGCTGAAAAAGGTCGGCGACTCGGTCGCCGTCGACGACCCGCTGGTCGAGGTGTCCACCGACAAGGTCGACACTGAAATCCCCTCACCGGTGGCCGGGACGCTGATCAGGATCACCGCCGAAGAGGACGACACCGTCGCAGTCGGTGGCGAGCTGGCCAAGATCGGCGATGCCGGTGCCGCACCGCAAGCCGCACCCGAGCCCAAGCCGGCACCCGCGCCCGCGCCCAAACCGGAACCGGAACCCAAGCCCGAACCGAAGCCGGAACCCGCACCCAGGCAGGCACCTGCCCCTGCGGCGGCCGATAAGGGCGCCGCAGGCGACGGCAGCCCCTACGTCACCCCGCTGGTGCGAAAGCTGGCTGTCGAGAACGGTATTGACCTCGCCAGCGTCAAGGGCACCGGCGTCGGCGGCCGAATCCGCAAGCAGGATGTGCTGGCTGCTGCTGAGGCCAAGAAGGCCCCCGCCGCTGCGGCCGCTCCCGCGGCTGCGGCACCGGCGGCCGCCGCCCCGGCAGCGGCATCGGCGCCGTCACCGCTGGCCCACCTGCGCGGCACGACGCAGAAGGCAAACCGGATCCGGCAGATCACCGCTAAGAAGACCCGCGAATCTCTGCAGACCACCGCGCAGTTGACGCAGACCCACGAAGTCGACATGACCAAGATCGTGGCGCTGCGGGCCAAGGCGAAGACCAGCTTCGCCGAACGCGAAGGGGTCAACCTGACCTATCTCCCGTTCATCGCCCGCGCGGTGATCGATGCGCTCAAGGCGCATCCGAACATCAACGCGAGCTACAACGAGGACACCAAGGAGATCACCTACTACGACGCCGAGAACCTCGGCTTCGCAGTGGACACCGAGCAGGGTCTGCTCTCGCCGGTGGTGCACAACGCCGGTGACCTGTCCCTGGCCGGGCTGGCACGCGCCATTCACGACATCGCCGACCGGGCCCGCAGCGGCAACCTCAAACCCGATGAGCTGTCCGGTGGCACGTTCACGATCACCAACATCGGCAGCCAGGGCGCGTTGTTCGACACTCCGATCCTGGTGCCGCCGCAAGCCGCGATGCTCGGTACCGGCGCGATCGTGAAACGCCCCCGGGTGATCGTCGACGACTCCGGTAACGAGTCAATCGGCGTGCGATCGGTGTCCTACCTGCCACTCACCTACGATCACCGGCTGATCGACGGGGCCGATGCCGGCCGATTCTTGACCACCATCAAGCGGCGGCTCGAAGAAGGGGCATTCGAGGCCGACTTGGGCCTGTGACGACATGAGCCAACCGGTAGAGGGGCTCGTCGTTGCGATAGCCGGTTCATCCGGCCTGATTGGTTCGGCGCTGGTGTCGGCGCTGCGTGCCGCTGATCACCGAGTGGTCCGCATCGTGCGCCGAGCGCCGGCCAACAGCGACGAGCTGCACTGGAGTCCCGACAGCGGCGAGTTCGATCCGGCCGGCCTGGAGGGTGTCGACGCGGTGATCAACCTGTGCGGGGTGAACGTCGGCGAGAAGCGGTGGTCGGGTGCGTTCAAGCAGAGCCTGCGCGACAGCCGCATCGGTCCCACCGAGGTGATCTCGGCGGCCGTCGCCGACGCCGGCGTTCCGGTGTTGATCAACGCCAGCGCGGTCGGCTATTACGGGGATACCCGCGGTCGCGTCGTGGACGAAACCGCGCCTGCCGGAGCAGGATTCCTCTCTCGGCTCTGCGTCGACTGGGAGTCCGCGGCGCTGGCCGCCGAGGACGCCGGGGCTCGGGTGGTGCTGGCGCGCTCAGGGTTGGTGCTCTCCCCCGGGGGCGGCGTCCTGGCCCGGCTGCGGCCACTGTTCGGCCTCGGCCTGGGTGCCCGGCTGGGTAGCGGGCGCCAGTACATGCCGTGGATCAGCCTCGAGGACGAGATCCGCAGCCTGCTGTTCGCGATCAATAACGACGACCTCTCCGGCCCGGTGAACTTCACCGGGCCCGCGCCGGTGACCAACTCGGAGTTCACCGCGGCACTCGGGCGGGCACTGAACCGGCCGACCCCCTTACTGGTGCCCGCGTTCGCGTTGCGCACTCTGCTCGGCGAATTCGCCGACGAGGGGCTGCTCGACGGGCAACGAGCCATCCCCGCCGCGCTCGAACGGGCCGGATTCGCCTTCCACCACAACACCATCGGCGAGGCGTTGGCCTACGCCACCGCGTCTTCTTCCGGGTAGTACCGTCGAAGGGTGCGGCAGTCCATCCGATCCAGCTCGGCAGAGGTGCAGGTGCGCCGGCTGGGTACCGTCGATTACCTGGCCGCCTGGGATTTACAGCGCGAGGTTGCCGACGCCCGGGTGGCCGGCGGCCCCGACACGTTACTGGTGCTGGAACATCCCGCGGTATTTACCGCGGGCAAGCGCACCGAAGCCCACGAGCGGCCGATAGACGGCACCCCCGTCATCGACACCGACCGCGGCGGCAAGATCACCTGGCACGGTCCCGGGCAGCTGGTGGGCTATCCGGTGATCGGTCTGGCCGAGCCGCTCGATGTGGTCAATTATGTTCGCCGCCTTGAGGAATCGTTGATTCGAGTGTGTGCCGATTTAGGCGTCGATGCTGGCCGGGTGCACGGGCGTTCGGGGGTGTGGGTGTCTGGCGAGGGCGCTCGCCCGGACCGCAAGATCGCCGCGATCGGCATCCGGGTGGCCCGCGGCACCACGCTGCACGGGTTCGCTTTGAACTGCGACTGCGACCTGGGCGCGTACTCGACGATCGTGCCGTGCGGGATCTCCGATGCCGGGGTGACGTCGCTGACGGCGGAACTGGGCCGTCACGTCGGTGTCGAGGAGGTCTGCGCTCGCGTCGTCGAGACGGTGTGTGACGCCCTCGACGGCCGCCTGCCCGTAAGCTTGACCACGTGAGCGTTGAACCGGCCGGCCGCAAACTGCTGCGCCTGGAGGTCCGCAACGCTGAAACGCCGATCGAGCGCAAACCGCCGTGGATCAAGACCCGAGCCCGAATGGGCCCGGAGTACACCGCGCTGAAGAGCCTGGTCAAGCGCGAAGGTCTGCATACCGTCTGCGAGGAAGCCGGCTGCCCCAATATCTTCGAGTGCTGGGAAGACCGGGAGGCAACGTTCCTCATCGGCGGCGAGCAGTGCACCCGGCGCTGTGATTTCTGCCAGATCGACACCGGCAAGCCCACAGAGCTGGATCGCGATGAGCCCCGGCGGGTGGCCGAGAGTGTGGCCACGATGGGGTTGCGCTACGCGACGGTGACCGGGGTGGCCCGCGACGACCTGCCCGACGGCGGCTCGTGGCTGTACGCCGAAACGGTGCGCGCCATCAAAGAACTCAACCCGGCCACCGGCGTGGAGTTGTTGGCCCCGGACTTCAACGGCGAGCCGCACCTGCTGCAGGAGGTGTTCGATTCGCGGCCAGAAGTGTTCGCGCACAACGTGGAAACCGTGCCCCGGATCTTCAAGCGGATCCGCCCGGCGTTCCGCTACCAGCGCAGCCTCGACGTGTTGACCGCCGCCCGCGAAGCCGGACTGGTCACCAAGAGCAACCTGATCCTGGGCATGGGCGAGACCATCGACGAGGTGCACACGGCGCTGGCTGATCTGCACGGCGCCGGGTGCGACATCGTCACCATCACCCAGTACCTGCGCCCGTCGGTGCGGCATCACCCGGTGGAGCGCTGGGTGAAGCCCGAGGAATTCGTGGACCTGGCCACCTACGCCGAAGGGCTGGGATTCGCCGGGGTGCTGTCCGGACCGCTGGTGCGGTCGTCCTATCGCGCCGGCCGCCTGTATCAGCAGGCTGCGGCGGCGCACAAGCTCACCCGGTGACCGCGGCGTCACGCTGATCGCCGGCCCGTATTCTTGGTAGTTATGGCGAAATCCCGCAACGCTGCCCAAGACAAGGCGGCCAAGGCCGAGGCAAAGGCTGCCAGCAAGGCCGCTGCCAAGCAGCGCCGTAGTCAGCTGTGGCAGGCATTCCAGATACAGCGCAAGGAAGACAAGCGGCTGCTCCCCTACATGATCGGCGCGTTCGTGCTCATCGTGGCCGCCGCGGTGGTGGCCGGGGTGCTGATCGGCGGGTTCACCATGTACATGCTGATCCTGCTGGGAGTGGTGCTGGGTGCGCTGGTCGCGTTCATCATCTTCGGCCGGCGCGCGCAGAAGTCGGTGTTCACCAAGGCCGAGGGTCAGACCGGCGCTGCCGCCTGGGCCCTGGACAACCTGCGCGGCAAGTGGCGAGTCACCCCGGGCGTGGCGGCCACCGGGCATTTCGATGCGGTGCACCGGGTGATCGGACGGCCCGGCGTGATCTTCGTCGCCGAGGGCTCCCCGGCGAGGGTGCGTCCATTGCTGGCCCAGGAGAAGAAGCGCACCGCTCGCCTCGTCGGTGACATCCCGATCTACGACGTCATCGTCGGCAACGGCGAGGGCGAGGTGCCGCTGTCCAAGCTGGAGCGGCATCTGACCAGGCTGCCGGCCAACATCACTGTCAAGCAGATGGACGTGCTGGAATCCAAGCTCACCGCGCTCGGCACCCGGGTGGGTCCGGCAGCGATGCCCAAGGGTCCGCTGCCCGCACAGGCAAAGATGAAGGGCGTGCAGCGCACAGTCCGCCGGCGCTGACACGTTTTCGGGGCACGTTATCTGTACTGCATGTGAGTGGGCACCGCACTTCAGCGCCTTCGGAACCGGTGTCATCACGCGCCGCACTGCGCTGCGCGCGGCTGCCGTGACGGCGGTGGCGACGGCGGCCGCCTGCGCGAAGCCGCCCGCGGCCGTGGGCGCCAAGACCGCTGACTTCGTGTTCCGCGGTGGGCGGATCTACACCGTGGTGCCGGCCAAACCCTGGGCGCAGGCGGTGGCCGTCACGGGTAACACGATCGCGTACGTCGGGGACGATGCCGGCGCGATGGCGCTCGCGGGCCCGGACACCCACGTCGTCGACCTCAAGGGCAACCTGCTGCTGCCGGGGTTCGTGGAGGGCCACATCCACCCGTTCCTCGGCTCGTTCCTCACCAGTGGTGTGGACCTGCAGGTGCCGACGGGGGCGGATGCGCTGGCCGCGATCGCCGCTTACGCGAAGGAACATCCCGACGGCCCGGTGCGCGGATTCGGTTGGCGGGTGGACATGTTCGGCCCGAACGGGCCGACACGTCAGGAGCTGGACCGGGTGCTGCCCGACCGGCCGGGTTTCTTTTTCGCGATCGACGGCCACAGCATGTGGGCTAACAGCAAGGCGCTGGAGAAGGCCGGGGTAAGCCGCGACACCCCGGATCCGATTCCCGGGTTCAGTTACTACGCCCGCGATGAGCATGGCGAACCCACCGGGTATGTCCTCGAGGTCGACGCGGTGCTGAGCCTGGTCAACGCCGTCGACCCGATCTCAGCGCACTCGATGCAGACGCTGCTGGAGACGTGGCTGCCCAAAGCCTCGGCCGCCGGGATCACGTCTGTCTTCGATGCCGGGGTGCCGCCGATCGGCGAAGACCAGGGCGCGATCATCAGCCTGTACACCGACCTGGAGCAGCGCGGGAAGCTGCCATTCCGGGTGGTCGCCTCCTACAGCGTGAAATCCCCGCCGGTCGATGACGCGGTGGCCAAGCTGACGGATATCCGCAACCGGGTCTCGACCGAGCTGGTCAACGTCGGCGTGGTGAAGATCATCGGCGACGGCACCCAGGGCGGATACACCGCGTGGCTCATCGAGCCGTACGCCGACAAGCCCGACTCGATCGGCGGATCCCCGTTCACCGAAGAGCAGTGGCACCAGCTGGTCCGCGAGGTCGATGCCGCCGGGTTCGATGTCCACATTCATGCGTGCGGTGAGCACACGGTGCGCACCGGGCTGGATTCCATCGAGGCGGCGATCGCGGCCAATCCACCGCGCGACCGCAGGCACACCGTCGCCCATCTGGTCTACGTCGAGGATCCCGATGGTCAGCGGTTCGGCAAACTCGGTGCGATCGGCCAGTTTTCGGCCAACTGGATGTCGGCCGATCCCGACACTGTACTGAACATGGCCGCACGGTACGGCAAGCCTCGGCAGGATCTGATGTATCGGCCGCAGGACCTCCTGCGCTCCGGCGGCCGCATCTCGCTGGGTACCGACTGGCCAGCGGCCGGGTACTTCTCCACGTACAAACCGCTGGAATCCATCCAGATCGGGGTGACCCGTCAGCTGGTCGGCGAACCGAACGCCCCCGTGCTGGCACCGGCCGATCAGCGGCTGACCGTCGAGGAAGCGGTGCACGCCAACACGATGGGTGCGGCCTACCAGATCCGACTGGACGATAAGGTCGGCTCGGTAGAGGTGGGCAAGCGTGCTGATCTCATTGTGTTGGATACCAACATCTTCGAGGTCGACCCGCACGACATCCACCGGGCGACCATCACGATGACGATGATGAACGGTCAGGTCCGCCACCAGATCTAGAACGGTGGTGGTGTGTTGCGTTCGGCGACGCGGGCGTCGTTGAGTTTGCGCTCGGCGGTGATGCGGTAGGCGCGTTGGGCGGCCCGGGTTTTTCGCCGGGTGGGCATCATGATCCCAATGGTGGGCGGGGGTTGGCCGACCGGTGGCGGCAGGGTCGCGGTGGTGACGTTCCAGCGTGGCAGCACGAGTCGGCTGCCGGGTTGAGTGACGTAGGTCCGCCCGGCCGGTGAGGTCCAGGTGATGGTGCCATCGGGAGCTTGCTCATCGCGCCAGCCGTCCCAGAAGGTCTTGAGCAGGTGGTGCTTTCGGCATTTGCACGCCAGGTTCGAGGCGTGGGTGGCACCCCGGGGCCACGGGATGGTGTGGTCGACGTCGCAGTATTCGGCGGGCCTATCGCAGTTCGGGAACCGGCAGGTCAGATCCCGCATCCGGACGAATTCATCCAACGCGGTCGAGGGCCGATACTGCGGCTCGGGCTCCTCACCCGGGCGGCGCAGATACCGCACCTTCGCCCCGGAGCGGATCAACTCGGCCAACAGCGGCGCGGGCACGATCCCACGATTGCCGGTCAACACCCCACCGGCGGCCGGCTTGGTCGGCTCAGGTGCCGGCTCGGCGGACGCCTCGCCGTGCATCGCTGGATCGGGTTCAACCTCAAGGACATCGGCGTCGGCCACAATATGGACCACTACGCTGGCGCCGCGGCCGTCGGGCTCGGCGGCCGGGCAGTCAGGATTACCGCACAGGCACGCCAGGTGATCTGCGCCGGCGGCGATCGCTCCCAGGGCATCGGAGCGGCGTTGACCGATGGTGCGCGGATCGTCCTCACATACCCCGTGGGCCATCACCGCCAGCCGGCGATCGATCGCCGCACCATCGGCGGCGGATACGTCGCCTCGGATCTCGACGACCCCATCGTGGATGTTGAGTAGGTCGACCACGATGTCGCGATCCCGCATCCGGGACTGGGTGCGCCGCAGGGCACCTGGGTCGTAGCGATCCACCCAGAAATCGATCGCGCGCCGCAGTTTCAGGGCCGATTTCGGTCCCCATTCCACGGCGTCGGTGGCGATCGCGCGATCGAGGACAGCGAGGGTGTCGGGATCGCGGACGAGGTGGGTGCGGTCGACGATCGCTTCGCAGACCCGATAGCTCAGGGTTCCGGCCGTGAACAGCGCGGCCACCTGGGGAAAGCGATGCCGCAGCCCGACCGCGGTCATCATCTCGCTCGACGCTCGCCCGTGGGTCACCCCCAGGATCGCGGACACCTCAGCTGCCGCGGCATCCCACTGATCGCAAGCCCAGTGCGCCCGGTCGTCATCGGCGCAACGGCGGGCTACCAACTCCGCGATCGACGCCAACCGGCCGGCAGCGTCCTGGTTTTCCTTCCGGGCGAAGCTGCCGATGGCATCGACCACCGCCACATCACCCGAAGACCGAAGACCAGCATCAAACACATGTTCGAGTATGCTACCGGGGTACGACAGAAAACGTCAGCGCCGAACGACCGCCGTCGCGGTGAACTTGTCCTGCAGGCCACGGCCATCGGCGTCGGTGAACAACCCTGGGATCACCAACGAGAGCAGCAGGCCACGCGCGATCGCCCGCCCGCTGCCGACATGCTGGCGGTTGTCGACCGGAACCACCATCAGCCCCAGCGCGTACTGCCCAGGGGTGAACCCGAACAACCGCACCGACAGCACACCGAGTACGAACCAGATCGCCAACACCGCCGTCGACAGCGTGGGGATGCTGACGATGCCCACCGTCATTGCCAAGGCGGAAAGCCCGTACGCGATCAGCCAGTCGATCAAAAGCGCCAGGAAGCGCCGTCCCATCCGTGCCAGCGAGCCCGGCCCGGACTTCGGCAGGCCGAGCGCCTGACCCGGCCATCCTGCCTCGTCATCGGGCCTTACCCCTTCGGGCCCGGACAGCCAGGATCCGATCTCGCGCGCCATGGCCCCAGGATATGCGGGCCTGCGGCAGGCCCCAGCGTCGCGCCGACACCTAGGATGCGTAACGTCGGCGCAACATGACCTTGATGGGCAGGCAACATCGACTTCATAGCGTCAACGTCGGGTTAACAAACCCCTGTGCCGAGACCTGGGCAAAAACCGGCTGCACCGAAGGAGATTAGTAAGTGGCAGAAAAGAACGCTGACGACCTGTTCAAGCTGATCAAAGACGAGAAGGTCGAGTACGTCGACATCCGCTTCTGCGATCTGCCTGGCGTGGTCCAGCACTTCTCCATCCCCGCCTCCGCTTTCGACGAGAGCGTGTTCGAGGACGGCCTCGCGTTCGACGGTTCGTCGGTGCGTGGCTTCCAGTCCATCCACGAGTCCGACATGATGCTGTTGCCGGACCCCGAAACCGCGCGTATCGACCCGTTCCGCGCCGCCAAGACGCTGAACGTGAACTTCTTCGTGCATGACCCGTTCACCCGTGAGGCGTACTCGCGCGACCCGCGCAACGTCGCCCGCAAGGCGGAGAACTACCTGGTCAGCACCGGCATCGCGGACACCGTGTACTTCGGTGCCGAGGCCGAGTTCTACATCTTCGACTCGGTGAGCTTCGACTCCAAGATCAACGGCACCTTCTACGAGGTCGACTCCGAGTCGGGCTGGTGGAACACCGGTGAGCCGTTCGAGGCCGACGGCTCGGCCAATCGTGGTTACAAGGTCCGCCCCAAGGGTGGCTACTTCCCCGTCGCTCCCTACGACCACTACGTCGACCTGCGCGACGAGATGGCCACGAACCTGCAGAACGCGGGCTTCACGCTGGAGCGCGGCCACCACGAGGTGGGCACCGCCGGCCAGGCCGAGATCAATTATAAGTTCAACACGCTGCTGGCCGCGGCCGATGACGTGCTGCTCTTCAAATACATCATCAAGAACACCGCGTGGGCGAACGGCAAGACGGTCACCTTCATGCCCAAGCCGCTGTTCGGCGACAACGGTTCGGGCATGCACGCCCACCAGTCGCTGTGGAAGGACGGCAAGCCGTTGTTCCACGACGAGGCCGGCTACGCGGGCCTGTCCGACATTGCCCGGCACTACATCGGCGGCATCCTGCACCACGCGCCGTCACTGCTGGCGTTCACCAACGCGACGGTGAACTCCTACAAGCGCCTGGTGCCCGGCTACGAGGCCCCGATCAACCTGGTGTACAGCCAGCGCAACCGCTCGGCGTGCGTGCGTATCCCGATCACCGGCAACAACCCGAAGGCCAAGCGCCTCGAGTTCCGTTGCCCGGACAGCTCGGGCAACCCGTACCTGGCGTTCTCGGCGATGTTGATGGCCGGTATCGACGGCATCAAGAAGAAGATCGAGCCGCTGACTCCGGTCGACAAGGACCTCTACGAGCTGCCGCCGGACGAGGCCGCCGCGATCCCGCAGGCGCCCACCTCGCTGTCGGCCGTCATCGACAAGCTCGAAGAGGATCATGAATACCTCACCGAGGGTGGCGTTTTCACCGAGGATCTTATCGAGACCTACATCTCCTACAAGCGTGAGAACGAGATCCTGCCCGTGCAGATCCGGCCTCACCCGTACGAGTTCTCGCTGTACTACGACGTATAACGCCTGACGAAGCCCACCCGTGCCGCAATGCGGTACGGGTGGTTTCGTCTTTCTAGGCGAAAAGTGTTGACGCTGCAAATGGCCGTCGCCTACTTCACCCAACACATCGAGAAGAGCTTCTGGCCGGTCGTCAATGGCGGCGAACTCGCCGTCGCCATATGCTTCGGATTCCTGCTACTGGTGTTCACCGGCGGTGGCGCCTACGCCGTAGATGCCGCCCACGGACGTCGCTGAACCGCATGGCTGTCAAGCACGTGAAGTCTGGCAGGACGACAAATTCCGAACCCGCTACGAACCCGTCCGCGGGGGTTGTTCGACCACTGTGCGGAGGCACACCTGCGCGGTGATGTCGACGGCACCGATGCAACGGTGGCCGAAAAGCGGATCGCCGACCCGCAGCGCCCCATCGGCGACCATCATCCCGCTCATCGTAAGCCTCACACGCACTCCAGCAGGTCGTCGGGCGCTTCGCCGACCGGTCCGATGGTGGCGTGGGTGCGCAACAGTCCGCTGTTGCAATCTGTTGCAGTGCAAATGATCCCGCATCGACCGGCGTCGACGCGCCGAGCGATGACGGGAGAGCGCTCCAGCAACGCCACACCCACCTCGACGATATGCGCGGCGGTGACCGTATCGACGGAGTCTGCGCCGGCACCCCGCCGAACGATCGACGACAGCGCCTGTTGGACAGCGGTCCTGGTGGCTCCTTCGGGTATCACCGCTTCATCCCAAGCCCGCAGCGCGGCGCGCATGGCTGCGCATTCGTTGTGGCCGAGCACCACGATCAGCGGCACTTCGAGCGTTTCGACCGCGTATTCCATCGTGGCCAGGACACCGGCATCGATCACATGCCCCCACGTGCTGACATCGAGCAGGGAACCCCAGCTCTGGCCCAGAACCATCTCGCTTCCGATTGGGGCGTCGGCGCAACGGAATACCGCCGCGATTGGCTGGTCGACAACCGGCTCGCCGCGGCGACCGCGGACCGGGGCGAAGAAAAGCTCGTTGCCAGCACGCAGGCGCTGCCAAGCGATCAGAGGGTCGGACATGGTGTTTCCCTTTCTTCGTGGGTGTGCATTCTCAGCTGAAGTACTCGGGTCGACTGACGTAGGTTTCAGTCACGAACATCACCCCGGACGAGGCGTCCAGCAGCGGCCGCAGACCGGCCAGCAGCGCGTCGGCTTTGGATTCCGGGACCACGGTGATGAGTAATTCCAGGGCCGCCTGCTGGTTGAACAGCAGCCGGCCCTGCCGGTAGCCGTGATGTCCGAGTCCCGACACGCCGGACAGGCTGGTGAAGCCGGTGGCACCGACGCTTTGGATCAGCTCACGGACAGCCGAGGCGTCACCTCCGGGGACCACCACCTCGATCTTTATCATCTTGGTCAGGGTCGGTACGTTCATGACGCCATCTCCTCATCGAGAATTGTTGGTGTGGAATCGGATTCGAACCAGGGCCGCCAACCGCAGCGACTCCATCGGTGCCATGGCGCGTTGCCGTCCGCCCGGGCGGCCACCGCGACCCAGTCGTTGCCGAACAGATCTTCCAGGATCGGGTTGCGCTCGACGATCATGTCGATCCGGGTCAGCGGCGCCTGGATCGCGGCCAGCAGCCGAAGCGGTTCGTGCCGCAGCTGGTACCCGTCGGCCAGCGATTGCCAGGGCAAGCCGAGGCGTAGATCGCCGCTGTACCCGGTGATCACCCCCGCGGTGCCGACCACGTTGTGGACAGTCTTGGTGCCTGCCCCGAATACCTCCGGGGCGACCGTCGAGAAGTAGTACTGGCAGTTGATCCACTGCGCGACCACCAGCGGCGCGGTGAGGATGGTCTCCAGTGCGGTGCCGTCCTTGTCGACGTCAGCCCGGTAGGAGTGCAGGAAGGTACGGCGCTTCAGATCCAGGCCGGCGGTGACGTCGCGGGGGGCGACGATGAAGGCGGCGTTGCCGGCCAGCCCCCACTCGGGATAGACCTGGGCCCAGTCGAGTGACCTGGCCGCAACGTGGCGGGCCGCCCGTCGCGGTGTGAGGCCGCGCCGCGCGCCGGGCAGCGTCGCGCAGCGCTCGGCTGCCAGCTCGCTACCGGCGCGGACCAGGTCGGCGCCGAGCCGCTCAACATCCCCGTAGTGATCCGGCGGGATCAAGTGCCGATCGAGAATCGCGACCTGATCTGTCGCGGTGTCGTGTTGTGCGGCCAGGAAATACGTGCTGTCGGGGATGTCGATTCCCACCGCCCGCAGTTCCTCCCGCACCTGGGGCTGGTTGAGGATCATCGCTGCCGTCCGGGCGTTGGGACCTCCCGGCTGTCCCCCGCAGGCACCGCAGTCCAGCGCCGCCTGGTAGGGATTGTTCTCGGTCGAGCTGCCGTGTCCGGCGAAGACCACCAGGCGGCCGAACCCGCTGACCAGCCCCATGGTGGTGAGCGCCACCTGCGCGAACAGGGCCCGCTCGGCCAGCGGTATGGCGTCGACGTTCAGCACGGTGGGAGCATCGGGCACCATCAGGCGGTGCAGACGGTTGCGGATGCCGCCGCTGGCCGCAGGCGCCAGTGTCTTGGCCACCGACAGCGGAGCCGAAGCCCAGCCGGACACCTCGGCCAGCACGAAAGGTGCGGCCAGCGCCTCTTTGGCGGCGTGGAATGCCGACTCGGCACCGGCCAGGCGCAGGACCCCTGACACTCGCCTCGCCGCCTGTTCGGCGGTGTGCGGTGCGGATGTTTCCCGGATGTCGTGGCTTGGCGCGATAAGTACCGGGCAGAGGTCGCTGGGGGTTCCCCCGAGCAGGTCCGAGAAGCGGATGGCGACCGCGAAGAACCCGGCGAAGCCGAGGGACTGGTAGCCCCCGAGTGACTCCAGGTGGCGGCGCAGCCCCTCCGATCGGGTGTCGATGCAGGTCACCAATTGGGTATGCACCGGCCCGGCGCTGCCGGATGCACCGCTGCGCTCCAGTCCGACCAGCAGCTGATCCCGGTAGCTACCCTCGAACGCGTTCTGCCACAGCATGTCTCGTGCCGTCACCGGCAGGGCCGAGAGCACCCTCGCGGCAGCGGCGCGTTGCTGGTCGGTGACGGCGGTCAACCCCCACACCCGCTCGAGATGAGTGGCCCGTTCCCGCGCCGAGGGCAGCGGCGCCGGGATCTGCTCGACGGCGGCGGCGCGATGACCGGCCAGCAGGGCAGTCTCGTAGGCCAGCCGCATCGCGAGGTACTGCAGAAGGTCGATCCCGGCGCCCCGGCCCGCGCACCACTGAATGTGCGCTGCCCAGCCGGGCAGGCGGGTCAGGTGCGCCTGCAGGTAGGCGATCCGAGCCGAGTCCCCGACGTCCAGCGCGGACAAGGCCGCCAGTACCGCGTCGTCGGGCCGCGGTGCCGTCCCGCGCAACCGCGCCCGGACTCTGCGCTTGAGGGTGGGGTCCCCGGCAGCCAGGGCACGCCAGGCGGCGTAGAAGCCGTCCTCCCGGCCGGGCATCGGCCACGCGCCGTACCCAAAGAAGGCCGAGCACCATTTGGCCGCCTGGTCGTCGACACTGGCCGCGAGCCGCGGGGCGTGCTGCTCGGACCGAATTCGGGACCGCCGCAGTGGTTCCGGTGCCCCGGTGCCGCACAGCAGATCGGCCCTCATCAGTTCCAGCGCAGTGACCTCCAGCGCACCCAGGCTCAGTGCGGGCGCCGCGCCGAGGTTGGGGTAACGGCGCAGCAACGCCGCATCCAGGTCGGCGTCGGTTATCCGGCCCGCCATGTGCAGATTGCGGAAGGTGTGAAGCGGCAGAGTGCCCGGCATGCCGTACAGGTCGCCAGCCCGCCGGATCGCCAGCTCGAAGGGCATGCCCTCCAGACCGGCCAGCGGGTTGACCGCGATGAACGTCTCCAGCGGATAGTGGGTGGGCAACACCCGCGCTGCGATCGCGACGTCACTGCGCAGCCGAGCGCGTTGGGCGTCAGAGTGGGTCATGAACGTACTCCTTTCGGTTGAGCGAGCACCGGCATCTGGAGATGGCCGGCACTGATGGCTCGCGCATACACGGCGCGGTGCAGCACGGTCGCGGGCATCCACCGCAGCACCGCCAGACCGGCCAGTACCGCGCAGGCGGTGCCGGTGACCAGCCAAGCAAGCGCGGCCGGTGCCGCCTCGGCAGGCAGTGCGGGAGCAAGGAATCCGCTGACCGCGGCCACCAACGCGCGGTAGGCCAGGGCGACCGGCAGCAGCACCGCCGCGGCCGAGAGGGCGGCACCGATGCTGCGACGCCGCGCCAACCAGCCCCACGTGGCGGCCGCGCCGGTGGCCCACGCGAAGATCAGCAACGCCGGTTCGGCGGTGTGGTCGCCGACAGTCAGGGGGATCACCCGGACGGCCGCGTACAGGGCGATGGCCGGCAGCGCGACCGCGGCGGCCACGCTGAGCGCGCGCCGCCGGGCAGTGATAGCGGGCATCGGCGGGCGCGAAGCTGCGCGTCGCCGCTGGGCGATCGCCGAACCTGAGGACAGGAACAGCGTGGCCTTGTAGAACCCGTGCGCGACGAGGTGAAAGACCGTCGCGCCCCACAGCCCCAGTCCGCAGGTGAGGATCATGAAGCCCATCTGCGCCATGGTCGAATTCGCCAGTGCGCCTTTGATGTCGGGCTTCACCAGCATGATCACCGTCGCGTAGACCATGGTGAGAGCGCCGGCGGTGATCGTCAGTCCGCGGGCGAGTTCACCGGTGACCAGGGGGGCCAGCCGCACCAGGAGGATGCCACCGGCGTTGACCACGCCGGCGTGCAGCAGCGCGGACACCGGGGTGGGTGCCGCAAGGGTGGCGGGCAGCCATCGATGAAAGGGAATCTGGGCCGACCGGGACAGCGCGGCCACCACGATCAGGCCGGCGATCACCGGCAGCAATGGCCCGTCGGGTCGGTCGGCACCGAGGGTGCGCAGGTCGATCGCACCCCAGCGCGCGGTGGAGATGCCCACTGCCGTCCACAGCACGAGATCGCCGATCAGGAACGCGGTCGCGGTCCGTCGTACCCCGTCTCGTGCCGCGGGAAGGTGCCAGTACATGCCGAGCAGCAGGCAGAGCGCGACGCCGGCGACGGTCCAGCTTGCGGCCAGGCCCACCAGGGTCGCGGACGTGACCAGCCCGGCCGAGGCCGACGTCAACAGGGACGCCCCCACGGTGAACCAGGCGGCCCGCGGATCACCGGCGAGATAGCGGACCGCGAAGGCTTGGACCACCGAGCTGACCCCGAACACCAGCAACAACAGCACTGCCGCAAGGCGATCGGCCGACACGACGAGCCCGGCGACCGTGGCCGAGGCGGGCGTTCCACTCGCGGCTTGGACGGCCATGGCGCAGGCTCCGAGGAACCCCAGTCCGGCGGTCAGAGCACCTGCCCGGCCCCATGCCCGGGAGTGCCGCGAGCCGAAGGTGCCCGCACCCAGCGCCATCGCCGCCGGCACCACCAGCATTGCCATCAGGCCGGCGCTTGAGATGCTCAACATGCGACGCAAATTACGTGTATTGTATAACGTGTGTCAAGCTTCTGGAATTATGAATCGCATGTGTGTCGATGATCGCCGGGCGCGGCGCATTTCCTGTCTTGCTATTGGGGAACTAAAATTCCGGTATGGCGGAGTGGACGTTCTTGACCAACCACGCTCACACCCTGCTGTGCATCGCCCGCGACCCCGGGATCCGGCTGCGCGACGTCGCCGAACGGGTCGGAGTCACCGAGCGTGCGGCGCAACGCATCGTCAGCGACCTGGTCTCAGCCGGTTACCTGGATCGGTTACGGGAAGGCCGGCGCAACTACTACCGGATCCGAGCCGACCGCCCGTTGCGGCACCCCGTGGAACGCGGTCATCACATCGGCGAGATCCTGGCGGTGCTTCATGAACCTGCGGGCACCGACGGGTCAGCCTGATGCTCACCCCTACCGCGGAGCATTGATCGCGGTCGGCCGGACGGTAAGCAGCTCACCGGACGACACCGCGGTCGTCGAGCCCGACTTGCGCGCCCATCACAACCCCAGCCGACGAATCATCCTGACCCGCTTGGGTCGGAGTCTCGCAAAGCGGCTCTTTCCCGCCTGACCGAGCTGCGGCACAACGGGATTCGGCCACATCGACACTAAGGGCGGCTTGCCCTGCAGCATTTGTCAGTCACCGACCCACGGCACTGCACCTGCTGCAACCCGTGAACAATTAGGCGTCCAACGCCAGATCCTTACGGAATCGTCGCATTCCGTCAATCTTCTCCGCCAGCGAAGCATCCGGCCCGGAGTAGAACATCCACGGCATCGTCACGATCCCGGTGATGCCCGCGGCCGCCGCCCGCTCGTAGTGCGGAATGGTGAAGGCGTCGGTCAGCGGTGTCAGGATCTCGAAACCGTCCATCGTCAAACCGTTTTGGGCGCGTAGCTCACGCAGCTTCTCGACCCGCAGAATGGCCTGGTCCAGGCTGATCAGATCGCCGATCCAGCCGTCCAGGCCTGCGGCCCTGCGCAGCGCGATATCGGAGAGTCCCCCGCTGTAGATCGGGATGTGCGGCGGCGTCGGCATCATCTCCAGCCGCGGGGTCTGATAGAACTCGCCGTCGAACTCCGTCCAGCCTGGCTGCCACAGCGCCCTCATCAACTCGATCATCTCGTCGGTGCGCTTGCCGCGCTTGGCGAACTGCTGGCCCATCAGCGTGAACTCTTCCTCACACCAGCCGACGCCGATGCCGAGTTCCACCCGGCCGTTGGCCAGATAGGCCGCGGTGCCAATCGATTTGGCGGCAGAGTACGGGTCGCGCATCCCCGGGATGTAGACCGTCGTCACGAACTTGATCTCACTTGTGGCCTGAGCCAGCGCACCGACCAGCACCCACGGGTCTGGCCAGTCGGTGAACGGCTGCCAGCGCCGCTCGCCGTTCTTGGTGTATGGGTATGGGGTGGCCAGGGTTTCCAGGTTCACCACGTGATCGGGGATGCCGAGACCTTCATAGCCCAAATCATCGGCGGCCTTGGCGATCTCGATGATCTCGCTGGTCTCCAGGAACGCAACGCTGACATAGAACTTCATGCATCCCTCGCCCACGCCGGCATAATGAAAACTCCTTCTGCTTCTACGGTGATTCCCTGTGCGTCGCGCAGAAATCCGCGCGCATATGTCTTGTAACCCTCGTGCCCCTCGACCCACGCCTCGCCGCGCAAGGGGCCCAGCGGTGTGCCGCGCAGGTACTTCAGCGTGATCGTGCCGGTGAACTTGGGCTTGCTCAGCTGCCTGGTCGCAACCTCACCGAGAAGCTGATCGAGCAGCAGCGCGCAGATGCCACCGTGCACCAGACCGGGCGGCCCCTCGTAGACCGACCCCAATGTGAACTCCGTCCACACCCGGCCCTCGTCATGATGGGTCTCCATTGGCGGGGCCAGTGGATTGTGCCGTCCCACAGCGGGGTTGCGCCACACCACCGGCAAGCCGGTGCCCTCGTGCCGCAGTACCCGCGGCCGGTCAGTCGGTGTGCGCTCGAGCATCTCGGTGACCTCGTCGATGGTCTGCCGGGCCGCCATGATTGTCTCCGCGTCGGCGCCGCTGTGCAGGCTGGCGTCGACGAGCCTGCGTATCGCCTCGGCCAGCGGCTCGTGCAGCGCACCGATCCGGTCGTGCTCGTCGGCGCTGATGACGCCCCAGTCGAAGTCCACGCCGCCTAACCTCCGAAAACCTTGAGCACAACGGCTTTCGCGCGCCGGGTCACCCGCAGATAGTTGTCCAGGAACTCGCTACCGTCTTCGTTATGCCAACCTGCCGCCACCGCGACCGTATTGAGCTGACGCCCCGGGCCGGGCAGCTGGTCGGTCGGTTTGCCGCGCACCAGCACCAGCGCGTTGCGCGCACTGGTCGCCGTCAACCAGGCCTGGCGCAGCAGGTCGACATCATCCTCGCCCAATAGTTCGGCCGCACCTATGGCGTCCAGCGTCTGCAGTGTCGAGGTGTTGTGCAGCGACGGCACGTTGTGGGCATGACGCAGTTGCAGCAGCTGCACGGTCCATTCCACGTCAGCCAACCCGCCGCGACCGAGCTTGGTGTGGGTATTGGGATCGGCGCCACGCGGCAGCCGCTCGGCATCCACCCGGGCCTTGATGCGCCGGATCTCCTGCACCGCTTCAGCGGACACCCCGCCGGCCGGGTATCGCGTCTTATCCACCATCAGCAGGAAACGGCGCCCGAGCTCCATATCGCCGGCCACCGCGTGGGCACGCAACAGGGCCTGGATCTCCCACGGTTGAGCCCACTGCGCATAGTAGGCCTCATACGACGCCAGGGTGCGCACCAGTGGACCTTGGCGGCCCTCCGGACGCAGATTGGCGTCGACCTCCAAAGGCGGGTCGGCACTGGGTGTTCCGAGCAGTGTCCGCACCTGCTCGGCGACCGTCACCGACCACTTCACCGCACGTGACTCTTCGACGCCGGGGTTCGCCTCACAGACGAACATCACGTCGGCGTCCGAGCCGTAGCCCAGTTCCCCACCGCCGAGGCGGCCCATTCCGATCACCGCGAACCTAGCCGGTACGAGACCGTCGGCGGGGGTGTTGGCGCGGATCACCGCATCCAGCGCCGACTGCAGCACCGCGAGCCACACCGAGGTAAGCGCGCTACAGACATCTCGAACTTCCAGCATGCCCAGCAGATCCGCGGAAGCCACCCGGGCCAGTTCCCGACGGCGCAGGGTCCGCGCGGCCGCGATCGCGCGGACCGGGTCGGCATGACGTGCGCTCGACGCGATCAGCGCCCGGGAGACCGCCCCGGGATCGACGTCGAGCAACTTGGGGCCGCCAGGACCGTCGGCGTACTGCTGGATCACCTCCGGTGCCCGCATCAGCAGCTCGGGTACGTAGGCCGAGGTGCCCAGCACCCGCATCAGCCGCTTGGCGACCGCACTCTCGTCCCGCAAAGTGCTCAAATACCAACGCTGTTCGGATAGCGCCTCGCTTACCCGCCGATAGGCCAGCAGACCACTGTCCGGGTCGGGAGCGTCCGACAACCAGTCGAGAAGCCGGGGCAACAGCACCGCTTGGACCCGGCCGCGGCGCCCGCTCTGATTGACCAGGGCACTCAGATGCGTCAGTGCACTCTGCGGGCCCTCGTAGCCCAGTGCGGCGAGCTGACGCTCGGCGCCCTCTGGTGTCAGGCCGGGCTCGAGCCCCACCGACGGCCCGACCGACTCCAGCAGCGGTTGATAGAAAAGCTTGGCGTGCAAACGCGATACCCGAAGGTTCTGCCGCTTGATCTCCTCGCGCAGGACGCCGAGCGAATCGTGGGTGCCGTCGGGACGCATGTGCGCCGCGCGGGCCAGCCAGCGCAGCCCCTCTTCATCCTCGGCGGGCGGCAGCATATGGGTTCGCTTGAGGCGCTGCAGTTGCAGCCGGTGTTCCAGCAGCCGCAGGAATTCATAGGACGCCGTCAGGTTCGCGGCATCGTCGCGTCCGACGTAACCACCGGCCGCCAGCGCCGCGAGCGCGTCGACCGTCGAGGCCACGTGCAGCGACTCATCGGTGCGGCCATGCACCAATTGCAGGAGCTGGACCGCGAATTCGACATCGCGCAACCCGCCCGTGCCGAGTTTGATCTCACGGTCGCGCACGTCGGCGGGCACCAATGCTTCGACCCGGCGGCGCATGGCCTGCACCTCGGGTACGAAATCCTCACGCTCGCAGGCTGTCCACACCATCGGCATCAGTGCGGCCATGTACTGCTGCCCGAGTTCGGCGTCACCAACGGCCGGCCTAGCCTTCAGCAGCGCCTGGAATTCCCACGTCTTGGCCCACCGCTGGTAGTAGGCGATGTGCGAATCGAGGGTGCGCACCAGCGCACCCTGCTTACCTTCGGGGCGCAGCGCGGCGTCCACTTCGAAAAACGTGTCCGACGCCAGCCGCATCATCTCGCCGGCCACCCGGGTGGTCACTGGGTCCGCGTCTTCGCCGACGAAGATGACGTCGACATCGCTGACGTAGTTCAGTTCTCGGGCACCACATTTGCCCATCGCGATGATCGCGAGGCGAGGCGCTGCGCTGCCCTCTTTACAGACTGTCGCGCTCGCCACTTTCAGCGCGGCGTCCAGCGCCGCGTCAGCGATGTCCGAGAGGTGTTCGCCGATCGTGGAGAACGCCGGCACCGGTTCGTTCTCCACCGTCGACGCCAGGTCGAGTCCAGCCAGGACCAACAGCTGGTCGCGATACAGCACGCGCAGCCGCGGCATGATCGTGGCCGGGGCGGTGCCGAATTCGGCGATGCAGTCGTCGAATTGGCGGCCCAGCGCGGCCGGTTCGGGAAGTGCCGCCGCACCTTCGAGTAGATGCCATGACTGCGGGTTGGCCACCAGATGATCGCCAAGGGCTAGTGACGAGCCGATCACCGCGAACAACCGGCCGCGCAAGCCACGGTCCTTGACCAGAGCGGAATTCAGCTGCGGCCAGTCACCGCCGAGCGCGTCAGCCAACCGAGTCATCGTCTGCAGGGCCACATCGGCATCGGGTGCCCGCGACAGTGACCACAGCAGTTCCACGTGGGCATCGGTGTCCCAGCCGAGCCGGGTCAGGTCAGCGACAGCGGAAGGTTCGACCAGACCGAGTCGGCCCACGCTAGGAACGCGTGGGCGCTGCGTCGCTGGTTTAGCCACGTGCACGACGGTAGCGCAACGTCGATTCGCCGGTCGCTACGCTTCCTGCCCACCGGTACCTAGCCGCACTAAAGAGATAGGTACGCCTTCAGCTCGTACGGCGTGACGTTGCTGCGGTACTCCTCCCACTCCGCGCGCTTGTTGCGCAGGAAGTAGTCGAAGACGTGCTCACCCAATGCCTCAGCGACCAGCTCGGAGCTCTCCATCTCCGCCAATGCGATGCCCAGGCTGGACGGCAGCTCCCGGTAGCCCATTGCGCGCCGCTCCTCGGGGGTCAGCATCCACACGTTGTCCTCGGCCTGTGAGCCCAGCACGTAGTTCTTCTCGATACCGCGCAGCCCGGCCGCCAGCAGAACCGCGAACGCCAGGTACGGGTTGCACGCCGAGTCAGGGCTGCGCACCTCGATGCGGCGCGAGGACGCCTTGCGCGGGGTGTACATCGGCACCCGCACCAGCGCCGAGCGGTTGGACGCGCCCCATGATGCCGCCGTCGGCGCCTCGCCGCCGTGCACCAGCCGCTTATAGGAGTTCACCCACTGATTGGTGATCGCGCTGATCTCGCTGGCATGCTCCAGGATGCCCGCGATGAATGACTTCGCGACATCGGAAAGCTGCAGCGGGTCGTCAGGGCTGTGGAACGCATTGTTCTCACCCTCGAACAGGCTCATGTGGGTGTGCATGGCCGAGCCGGGGTATTCGGCGAACGGCTTGGGCATGAACGAGGCCCGCACCCCTTCGGCGAGCGCGACTTCCTTGACGACGTAGCGAAACGTCATCACGTTGTCGGCCATCGATAGCGCGTCGGCGTAGCGCAGGTCGATTTCCTGCTGGCCGGGTGCGCCCTCGTGGTGGCTGAATTCGACCGAGATGCCCATCTGTTCCAGCGCATCGATGGCGTGCCGGCGGAAGTTGGGTGCCGAATCGTGAACGGCCTGATCGAAATAGCCGCCGTTATCAGCCGGTACCGGCACCGAGCCGTCGTAGGGGCCAGGTTCGAGCAGGAAGAACTCGATCTCGGGGTGCACGTAGCAGGAGAACCCGAGGTCGCTGGCCTTGGCGAGCTGCCGGCGCAGCACATGGCGGCTATCAGCCCAGGACGGTGAGCCGTCGGGCATGGTGATGTCGCAGAACATTCGGGCCGAGTGGTGCTGGCCCGCACTGGTGGTCCACGGCAGCACCTGGAACGTCGACGGATCCGGGCGGGCGACGGTGTCGGATTCGAAGACGCGCGCGAACCCTTCGATCGAGGAACCGTCGAAGCCGATCCCCTCTTCGAAGGCACCCTCGAGCTCCGCGGGAGCGATCGCGACCGACTTCAGGTAGCCGAGCACATCGGTGAACCACAGCCGGACGAATCGGATATCCCGTTCCTCCAGCGTGCGCAGCACGAATTCCTTCTGGCGGTCCATGACGCGAGCGTATGCAGCGGGTGTTAATTCCGTGTTACGGGGCTGCTGCACCTGGCGGTCAGCAGGTCAGATTGCCCGGAACCGTCTGGTCGACGAAGTACTTCACAATCGTCGAGTCGATGCATTCGTTGCCATTGAACACCGCGGTGTGCTGCGTGCCCTCGAACGTGATCAGCGGTGCACCCAGCTCGCGGGCGAGGTTGACACCGGCCTCGTACGGGGTGGCCGGATCGTGGGTCGTGGACACCACGACGACGCTGCCCGGCGGGGCTGCGCGGGCGGGATGGGGTGCCGACGTGGGTGGCACCGGCCAGAACGCACACAGGTCGCGGGGGGCGAAGCCGGTGAACTGGCCGTAGGCCTGGAAGGGTGCGAGCTCGCGGGTGCGCCGGTCGATATCGGCCCACACCGCCGGGTCGGTGGGCGTCGGACCGTCGACACAGCGGACCGCGTTGAACGCGTCCTGCCCGTTGCTGTAACGCCCGTAGGGATCACGGCCGTCGTACTCGTCGGCGAGCATCAACAGATCACCGGCATCGCTGCCGCGTTGCAGACCGAGTAGACCGCTGGTGAGGAACTTCCAATACTGCGGTGTGTAGAGCGCGTTGAACGTGCCGGTGATCGCGTCCTGATAACTCAACCCGCGCGGATCGGACGTCGGGCCGGGCTTGGTCACCAGCGGATCGACCAACTGGTGGTAGCGGTCGACCCAATGCGCCGGGTCGGTGCCCAGCGGGCAGCCGGCCGATTTCGCGCAGTCGGCGGCGTAGTCGTTGAACACCACCTGAAAGCCGGTCATCTGCTGGATGATCGAGTCCACGGTGCCTTGTGCGGGGTCGATTGCGCCGTCGAGCACCATGGCGCGGACTCGGTCCGGGAATTTCTCGACATACGCGGTGCCCAGTTCGGTGCCGTAGCTGAAACCGAGATAGTTGATCTGGGCATCGCCGAGGACCTGACGGACGGTGTCCATATCCTTTGCGGCCGAATCTGTTCCGACACCAGCCAGGAACGCCGCGCCCATCTTGTCCGCGCATTCCTTGGCGAGGTTGCTGTTGATCTTTTCGATCGCGGCCACTCCGGCAGGGCTGTAGTCGACCATCGGGTTGCGCCGCCAGGCGTCGAACTCGGCATCGGTGCGGCAGCGGATCGCGGGCGTCGAGTAGCCGACACCGCGCGGGTCGAACCCGACGATGTCGAAGTGTTGCGTGATCGGGCTACCAGCCAGCGCGAAACTCATACCGGCGGCGGAGTCGACCGCCGAGGCGCCGGGTCCGCCGGGGTTGACGAACAGCGCGCCGATGCGCTCGCCGGTGGCCGGGATCTTGACGACGGCCAACTGTGCTTGCGGCCCAGCGGGATCCGCGTCGCTGATCGGCACCGGCACAGTTGTGCACTGTGCGGTCGGGATGTCACGGGCGCCGTCACCGAGGAAGCGCTGACAGCTCCCCCACGTGACCTGCGGCGCCGACGCCTGACCGGGCCCGGCGTTCGGCGTGGCAGCAGCCGGTGGGGCCGTGACACCCATGGCCAGCACGGTGCAGTAGACGAGCGCCGAGCCGATCCGACTCGTGCGTCCCATGGCAGCCATCGTCGCATGGCTGCCGGTTCGCCGCGGCGGCGAGGCGGTCACACTCCGGTCTCAGATGCGAGCGAAATTTGGTAACGAATGTTGACGCCGGCGTAGAAGCGTTGTGGCACCTAGTGTTTGGCGTCAGCAGGTGGTGCCGGGCGGGGGCAGCTTCAAATCGACCAGGTAGGCGGCGGAGTAACTGTCCACGCAGGCATTGCCCTGGAAGACGACCGTGTGCTGAGTTCCGTTGAACGTCAGCAGCACTCCACCGAGTTGCTTGGCCAGGTCCACACCCGCCTGATACGGCGTCGCCGGATCGTTGGTCGTGGACACCACGAGCACGGGCGGCAGACCGGGCGCCTTCACCTCATGCGGGGTGCTGGTCGCCGGGGTCGGCCAGAACGCGCACGTGCTCAGCGGAGCGTGCCCGGTGAAGTCGCCGTAGCTCATGAACGGCGCGACCTCACGCATCTTCTTATCTTCCGCGATCACCTTGTCACGGTCGGCGATCGCCGGCTGGTCCACGCAATTGACCGCGATGCGTGCGTCGGTGGCGTTGGTGTAGTGCCCCTGCGCGTCGCGGCGCATGTACATATCGGCCAGCGCCAGCATGGTGTCGCCGCGACCGTTGGACATCTCGGTCAGGCCCTGCGTCAGGTGCCGCCAGAGATTCGGCGAATACAGCGCCATGATCGTGCCGATGATCGAGTCACCGTAGCCGAGGCCGCGCGGATCCCGAGTCGGCAGTGGCTTGTCGACCAGCGGGTCGACCAGGCTGCGGTAGACGTCGACGGCTTTGGCCGGGTCGGTGCCCAGCGGGCAGCTGGGATCCTTGGCGCAGTCGGCGGCGTAGTCGTTGAAGGCTTGCTGGAACGCGGCGGCCTGGTCGATATCGGCCTGAATCGGATCGGCGTTCGGGTCGACCGCGCCGTCGAGGATCATCGCGCGCACCTTGTCTGGGTAGGCCTCGGCGTAGGCCGAACCGATCCGGGTGCCGTAGGAGTAGCCGAGGTAGGTCAGCTTGTCGTCGCCGACAGCCGCGCGCAGCGCATCCAAATCCTTGGCGACGCTGGCGGTACCGACATTGGCGAGGAAGTCCTTACCCATCTTGTCGACGCAGCGCTGGATGAAGGCCTTGGTCTCACCCTCGATGTGAGCGACACCTTTGGGGCTGTAGTCGACCTGCGGGTCGGCCCGCAGCCGGTCGTTGTCGGCATCGGAGTTGCACCACACCGCTGGGGTGGAGGAGCCAACCCCGCGCGGATCGAAGCCCACCATGTCGAAGCCCTGCCGCACCGAGGAGGGCAGGTTTTCCACGATGCTGGCGGCTGCTTCGATGCCCGACTCGCCGGGACCGCCCGGGTTGATGATCAGCGAGCCGATCTTCGTGCCGGTGGCCGGAAAACGAATCAGCGCAAGGACGGCGACGCCGGCGTCGGGCTTGGCGTAGTCGACCGGCACGGCGATCTTGCCGCATTGCGCACCCGCGGGAATCGGCAACGCGTTACCACCACCGCCACCGCCGACCCGGCACGGACCCCACTGCACCGGTTGCCCGATCTGCGGCCCGGCGATCACGGCCGATCCCCCCACGGTGGTGCTGCAGCCGGCGCTCGCGACGAGTGCGGCCACGGCGGGGAGCACCACAGCGGTGCGGATAGCGCGTGGTCGGTGGTAGAGCCTCATGGCAAACATGCTGCCATGCATGGCTGTGGCGCCCTGCACACCGACCCGCCGGGGCGGGTCATTTGGTGGCGTCGAGCAGTTCCTTCATGCCCACGGCGAAGTCATCGGCCAGATCCCACAGGTCCGGCAACAGCTCGGGGCAGGCGATCAGACCCACGTCGAGTTTGCCGTTCAGCGACATGACGGTGATGTTGAGACCTGAGCCGTGGAAGATCGGCCCAAGCGGGTACATCGCGGTCACCTTGGCGCCCAGGAAGTAGAGCGGAATCTGCGGGCCGGGCACATTGGAGATCACCAGGTTGTGCACCGGGCGGGCTTCGGTCAGCTTGGTCCGGGCGTAGACCCGCATGGCGACTCCGAAGATGGCCGGGCCGGCGAACTGACTCCAGTCCTGCAGCAGGGTCGCCCCGATCGCCGCGCTGTGTTCCTTGGCGGTGGTGTTCGCCGCGGCGATGGCCGCCAGGCGCTCGCCCGGATCCTCGATCTGGGTCTCCAGTCTGGAGAACATTCCAGAAACCTGGTTGCGGCCGGGACGGTCGGAGCGGTCATGCACGGAGACCGGAACCATGGCCACCAGCGACGACTCGGGCAGTTCGTCGTGGTCGAGCAGGTATTGCCGTAGCACGCCGGCGACCAGGGCCATGACCACATCGTTGACCTTGACCCCGAAGTGGTTCTTGACGGTCTTGATGTCTTCGAGGTCCAGTTCGGCGAACGCGACATTGCGGTGCGCGGTGATGGCGGCGTTGAACTTGGTCTGCGGCGCCGCGAAGGGGGCGGCCATCGCTCGGCCGCCGACCGCGCGCTGAACGGTGTCAACGACGGTGCTGACTGTCGAGGGAATGACCTTGGTGGCCAGATGCAGGGGCCGGGTGACGAAGTTACCCAGCCCGCCCAGCGCGATGCGCAGCTGGTTGGTGGCGCCGAACTCGTCGGCGACCGGCTCCGGTGCGGGCGCGTCCGGCTCGGTGCTGCACAGCTGCGACATCAGGTTGGCGCCGGTCACCCCGTCGACGGCCGCGTGGTGGACCTTGGTGAGCAGGGCCAGCCGGCCGCCGTCGCGGGCGTCGGTGCCGCCGACGCCCTCGATGACCCAGGTCTCCCACAGCGGGTGGCGGCGATCCAGCGGCAGCGAGGCCAGATGACCGCAGATCTCCCCGAACTCCGCGCGACCGCCCGGGGCCGGCAAGCCGATTCGGTGCAGGTGGCGGTCGATGTCGAAGTGCTCGTCTTCTACCCACACCGGATGGTCGAGGTTGAGGAAGCTGTTGGCGAGTCGCTCGCGGAAGCTCGGTATCGCCTTGACCCGCAAGGCGAATTCGTCACGCAGCCGCTGGAAGGTGTAGCCCCCGGGGATCGTGGACGCGTCGAACTCCAGGATCGAGCACACATGCAGTGGCTGGGTAGGAGTTTCGAGGTAGAGGAAGCTGGCGTCGAGTCCGCTGAGTCGTTGCAGGTGTTGCACCATGGGACCGATGGTATGTCGACAGGCTTGTGACAGGTGTGAGAAAGTCCACTTCACTGTCCGTTCATCTTTGCCAGCCGTGGTGGCACACTCGAGCGCGTCAAACGAACCCGGGGACCCGGATGGGCCTCGAGGATCGAGAACGACAAACTCAAGGGACAAAGATGTCTGAACAGACTGTCTATGGTGCCTGTACTACTTCCACTGTTTCGCGCAGCAAGGTTCGAAGTCACCATCTGCTGAAGTGGAAGTCCGAAGGCCACAAGTGGGCGATGCTCACGGTGTACGACTACTCCACCGCTCGGGCCTTCGATGAGGCCGGCATTCCCGTTCTTCTGGTCGGCGATTCCGCCGCCAACGTCGTCTACGGCTACGACACCACGGTGCTGGTTTCGGTCGACGAGCTCATCCCGCTGGTTCGCGGTGTGGTCCGCGGCGCCGAACACGCGCTGGTCGTGGCCGACCTGCCGTTCGGTAGCTATGAAGAGGGGCCGAAGCAAGCCCTGCGAACCGCCACCCGCTTCATGAAGGAAGCCGGCGCACACGCGGTCAAGCTCGAGGGCGGCGAGCGGGTCGCCGAGCAGATCGCGACGCTGAGCGCTGCAGGCATCCCCGTGGTCGCCCATATCGGGTTCACCCCGCAGAGCGTCAACGGCCTGGGCGGTTTCCGCGTCCAGGGCCGTGGCGATGCCGCCGAGCAGACCATCCACGACGCGATCGCGGTCCAGGAGGCCGGCGCCATCGCCGTGGTGATGGAGATGGTGCCCTCCGAGCTGGCCACTCAGATCACCGGCAAACTCACGATTCCGACGATCGGCATCGGCGCCGGGCCCAATTGCGATGCGCAGGTGCTGGTCTGGCAGGACATGGCCGGACTCACCAGCGGCAAGACCGCCAAGTTCGTCAAGCGCTTCGGGGATGTCGGTGGCGAATTACGCCGCGCGGCAACGCAGTACGCCGAAGAGGTGGCGACCGGCGCGTTCCCGGCCGAGGCGCACAGCTTCTAGCTGAACTCGGGCGCGCGCTTGTTCAGGAACGCGTCGATACCCTCGCGGCCGTCGGCACTGTCGGCGCATTCCCCGATCAGCCGGGCTTCGAGATTCATCTGTTCCTCGAGCCCGCTACCGAACGTGGCGAGCAAGAGTTTCTTCACTGCTCCACTGGAACCCTTTGCCCCAGAAGCGATCTGTTCGGCCAGCGCCTGTGCGCGGGCCTCCAGTTCGGCGGCGGGCACCACCTCGGTGACTAGTCCCCAGTCGGCGGCCTCGGGCGCCTTCAGGGTCCGGTTGGTCAGCATCAGCTCCTGGGTGCGGCGCACACCGATGATCCGCGGCAGGTAGTACGACGCGCCGCCGTCCGGACTCAGCCCGGCCTTGGTGTAGGCCATGGTGAACGACGCGTTGTCCGCAGCCAGCACCAGATCACCCGCGACCGCCAGGCTGAAGCCCGCGCCAGCGGCCACCCCGTTGACCGCGGTAATCAGCACCGCATCCATCTGGGCCAGCGTCGAGATCGCCCGGTGCAGATCGTCGGCGATGCCCTTGACGAACGGGCCCGGGCCCAGGGGGGACGCCGCCATCGCCTTGAGATCTCCCCCGGCGCAGAAGAACCGGCCGGCTCCGGTGAGCACGACGGCTTTGATCTCTCCGACGTCGCAGCGCTGCGCGACCTGCGCGAGCTCGGCGGTCATGTCGTCGTTCATGCCGTTGGCTGCGTCGGGCCGGTCCAGCACGATCCGCGCGATCGGGCCGGACTGCTCGAAGGACAGGGTCTGGTAGTCGCTCACGGCCGGAACGTTAGCAATGGCCGCCCAGGATCCGGAGCGCGGCATCGGCTATGACTGTTGGCGTCTCGGGAGTGCACTCTTTGTTGTCGGAGCGGCGGTTGATGACCGACTCCACCAGGCGGAACGGCAGGTCGTCGGCGTCGGGGATCCCGTCGCACTCCGCGATCACCTGAGCCGCCAGCTGGCGGTAGCGGCGGCGCAGCTCCTCGCGATTGGCCCGCAACTGCGCGAACCGGTCGATGCGAAGCTCCGGAAGTAGATACAGGGCGCCGAGGTTCCAGCGACTGCCGCACAACTGCGAGCAGTCCGCGACCACCAGGGCGTGCAGCTTGCTCGTGGCCGGGCCCGGCTGGGCGAGCAGCTCCCCGGCGAACCGAAGGGCTTCGTCGACGGTTCCGGCCAACAACGCGTCGAGGATGTCGTCCTTGGTGGCGAAGTGGTGGTACAGCGAGGCCTGACGCATGCCGACCGCGTCGGCGATCCGGCGGGTCGAGGTTCCGGCGTACCCAATCGTGGTGAACAGCTCGGCGGCGGCATCCAGGATCTCCTCGCGCGCGGTGTTGCCCGGTCGACGGGACTGTTCGAGCCGAGGACGACCACGCCCCTCATGGCCCGCGCTGCGCATAGACCATTGTCGCATTCACGGCCAGCGCCGATACCTGTCATTTGATAGAAATACAGTCAACCCAGTCGTTACACCGACGACACCCCATGGGAACGGCGCCTCGGTCAAACTTTCACTTGACAGTTAATCGGGCGTCGAAGCCCGGACAAGGAGTGAGACATGACCACCGCGTCGACCGACGGTGCCCGCTCGCACGCGCGATCCCAGGCGAGCAGCGCGGCCTTGCGCGTGCCCATACTGCCCGATGGCGTGGACGACTCGCGGCTGGTCTGGGCCGAGGCCGTCCCGGCCGAGTCCTACGTCTCCCGGGTACTCGGGCGGGGCACCCGCCTGCGGCTCTCCGATCCCGACGGCGGCGCCTGCGCGCACCTGCTGCTGTTCCGGGCCGATGCGTCCTGGGAACGGCTCAATGTCGCCGACACCATGAAGGTGCCGTGGCAGGCATACCTCGGTGTCGGCCACCCCCTGCTGTCCGATCAGGGCCGCCTGCTGGCGACGATCGTCGCCGACAGTTCCGGTCACCACGACCTCCTGTGCGGCCTGCCGCCGGCCGGTCAACAGCAGATGCTGCTGGCAATCATGAAACACGGCATGGACATTCGCGATGTCGCCCCGTCGGCGGCCCTGTTCAAAGGGGTGCAGGTCGAAAACTCCGGTGCGCTGACGTTCACCGGCTCGGCCGGGCCGGGCGGTTCGGTCGATCTGCTGATCCACCTGCCCGTCGTGGTGGCGGTGGTCAACACCGCCCATCCGCTGGATCCCCAGCCCGCGACGACCGGGCTGGACATCGTGGCGTGGCGGGCTGACGAGGAACTCAGCAGTCCGGTCAATACCGACCCGGAGTACTCCCGGGCGTTGTTCAACACCGAATCCACTTGGGCGGCAGCACAATGATCTCCGACGATATCGTTGCGGCGCGTTCACCGTGGTCGGCGATTCTGCGCGCCGGGCAGTCCCTGCAGATCATCGACCTGCACGGCAATCAGGCGGTGGACACCTTGTTCTATGCCGTCGACGGGGAGCGAGTGGACCCGGCCGGGCGCTACAGCGCACAGGCCACGATCGCCGCGCAGCACAACATCTTTCTGACGACGGGTTCGGTGTTGCGGGCCGCCGACGGCAGGGCGCTGGTGACGATCGTCGCCGACGAGGTCGGCAATCACGACACCATCGCCGGCGCCTGCTCCAAGGAATCCAACACGCTGCGCTACGGCCATCACACCGTGCACCAGCACGCCTGCGCGGAGAACTTCCTCGCCGAGGCCGCCAAGTGGGGAATGGGCAAGCGCGACATCGTCTCCAACGTCAACTTCTTCATGAACGTCCCCGTCGAGGCCGATGGGACACTGGGCATCGTCGATGGCCTGTCCGCGCCCGGCAAGTCGCTGACCGTTCGAGCCGATACCGACACGCTGGTGGTGGTCTCCAACTGCCCCCAGATCAACAACCCGTGCAACGGTTTCGACCCCACTGAGGTACGGATGGTGATCACGGCCTGATGACGACGATCGAGGTGATGCGGCCGGGAATGCTCACCACTGTTCAGGACTGGCCCGGCCGCGTCGGGTACTGGCATATCGGCGTGCCGCCATCGGGCCCGATGGACGACCTGTCGTTCCGGATCGGCAACCGGGTGCTCGGCAACTCCGAGGGAGCTGCCGGTCTGGAGTGTACGAAAGCCGGTCCGGCACTGCGCTTTCCCGACGGTGCTCGGGTCTGCGTCGCCGGTGCGGCCGCTCCGGTCGCCCTGGACGGCACACCGGTGCCAATGTGGCAGTCAGTCACGGTCCCCGCCGGTGGCGTGCTGGACGTCGGCATGGTTTCCGGGCCGGGGATGCGCTGCTACGTGCTGATCGCCGGCGGTCTGCAAGAGCTCGAATATCTAGGGAGCGCAGCGACGTTCACCCTGGGCTGCTTCGGCGGTCACGACGGGCGCCCGCTGCGTGCCGGTGATGTCCTCGCCGTGGGCGTGGATCCTGGCCCGGCCTCGGCCCGGCCGGCCCGCGCCACCATCGAGGAACAGCCGGCGATCGGCCACCGCTGGCAGGTCGCGGTCACCGAGGGCCCGCACGCCGCACCGGAATTCTTCACCCGCGCCGATATGGCTGCGATCGTCGGCACCGACTACACGGTGCACTTCAACTCCGATCGTACCGGTGTGCGCCTGATGGGCCCCAAGCCGCAGTGGGCCCGCACCGACGGCGGCGAAGCCGGATTGCACCCGTCGAACATTCACGACAATGCCTACTGTGTCGGCACTTTGGACTTCACCGGCGACACCCCGATCCTGCTCGGACCCGACGGGCCTAGCCTCGGCGGATTCGTCTGCCCGGTCACCGTGGTGCGGGGGGATCGCTGGAAGCTCGGGCAGATGGCCCCCGGTGACACCGTCCGGTTCGTGCCGGTGCGCGCCGACCGCGCCCCGTCGCTGGGCAGTATCGATGCCAACCGGCGGGCGTCGCTGCCGCTGGTGATCTCCACCTCCAGCGACGCCGACGACGGCGTGCTCGCCCGATTCGTCGGCGCCGAGGGCACCGATGTGACCGTGCGCCGCGCCGGTGACGGCGGCATGCTGGTCGAGTACGGGCCGATGGTGCTCGACCTGGCCATGCGCGCGCGGGTGCATGTGCTCTACGAATCCCTCTCGGCCAGTGCGGTTCCCGGTGTCACCGAACTAACCCCGGGCGTGCGTTCGCTGCAGGTTCAGTTCGATCCGGCCGTCGTGAGCGGACCGGAGCTGGTGGATCTACTGGCCCGCACCGAGGAGTCGCTGCCAGCCACTGACGAGCTCGTCGTACCCAGCCGCAGCGTGCACCTGCCACTGTCCTGGGACGATCCGGCCACCCACGAGGCCATCCAGCGCTACATCCACGGGGTGCGCGCCGACGCCCCGTGGTGCCCGTGGAACATCGAATTCATCCGGCGGATCAACGGTTTGGCCGATGTCGAGCAGGTGCATGACATCGTCTTCGGCGCGCAGTACCTGGTGCTCGGTCTCGGCGACGTCTATCTGGGGGCGCCGGTGGCCACTCCCCTGGATCCGCGCCACCGGCTGGTGACCACCAAGTACAACCCCGCACGCACGTGGACACCGGAGAACGCCGTCGGGATCGGTGGCGCGTATCTGTGCATCTACGGGATGGAGGGACCGGGCGGCTACCAGTTCGTCGGACGCACCACACAGGTGTGGAATCACCGCCACCCGCAGGACTCCCGCTCATTCGAGCCGGGAACACCGTGGCTGCTGCGCTACTTCGACCGGATCGGCTTCTACCCGGTCAGCGCCGAGGAGCTACTGGACCTACGGGCCGATATGGCAGCCGGCCGCGGTGACGTCGCGATCACCGACGGCACCTTCTCGATGGCCGGCTACCAGCAGTTCCTGACCCACAATGCCAGCGGCATTGCCGAATTCCGGGCCCAGCAGGCCGAGGCTTTCACCGCCGAGCGCCATGCCTGGGACCAGGCTGGCGAATTCGCGAGTCCGCTGGCCAGCTGACGCTATGGACTCGCGCGGTAGGGGATCATCTCGCGCGACAGGGCACGCCGGAGCGCTGGCTGCTGGCTGCACGCAACGGCGAAAACGGTCAACAGCAGCCAGCTCAACACCGAGCTGGCCAAGACGAGAATGAATGCCACCCAGGTGCCACCGGTCAGATGATCGTTCGCGGCTTGCCGTGCCCACAAGCGCCAGTAGATCGTCAGGTTCACGGTCAATCCGACGCCATAGGAGATGACGAAAGTGAACAGGTAGGGCTTCCAGGTGCCGTCGTGCAACCGAGCGGTCACCGGCTCATGGCGCAGCGGGTAGACCACAGACAGCACGTTGCCCACACCAAGCCAGATGAACACCATCGTCACCAGCTGGTCGATCAGGGCGACCGGGTTGACCTCGGTGGCCCACCACAAGGCGGCGACCACCGGTAGTCCGGCGGCGGTGATCATCAGCGCCATCGCCAGATTCTTGACCGCCAGCACCTGCCACATCCGGTCGCCGTCGGCCAGGCGCTGACGTACCCGTTCGGCATCGAAACATAGTGCGTTGGTGCAGATTACGCTACCGACCACAGCGGAGAACAGATACAGAGTCAGACCACTGAGGTCATAGCGCTTAATCTCGGTCAGGTGGTAGCCGGCCACCAGGGACAGTGCGATGGCCAGGGTGATGACGACGCGGAACAGAATCGCCCGCGGCCGGCCGACAGCGATGTGGCGGACCTCAGCCAGAACGCGGGCGCCCAGACCGGCCGCGGGCCGGCGGCCGATGGGTAATGGGAACCGCCAGGCATCGGAGGACGAGGTGTTTTCGGATCGGGTGGCGTCGACGGCCAGCACGGCTCGCGCGACCGACAGTCGGGCCGCCTCGATCGCGGCCAGAGCCGTAGCGTCACCGACGACGTCGCCGACCGCCCGCTGTTGTTTCGCTACTTCGTGTCGGGCGTCGGTGACGATGCCGCACAGTTCGTCGTCGTCCTGCCATTCAGCGGCGGTGATCGCTCGATCGAGACGGCTCAGCATCGCGGCGAGGTCGCACAGTTCTCGCAGCGCATGCGGATCGGGACTGCCATTCATTGCCGAGGAGACTACTGCCGCAGGACCAATCCCCGATCCAGCTCGATCGGTTCAGCATCACCCCACCATCTCGGCGCGACGTCGTGTTCACTTGGATATGACACCCTGACCGGCAGTGCATAACGCTGTTGGTCGTCGCGAGCGAAGGTGAAAATGGGTTCTGGAAACCGCCATGTCGAGGTGGAGAAGAAGTTCGACGTCCCCGCAGGCACGGTGTTCCCGTCCTTCGACGGGCTCGCCGCGGTAGCCCGGGTCGAGAAGCTGCCTGCGCAGTCGCTGAACGCCGTCTACTTCGACACGCCCGGTCGCGACTTGGCCGCCCACCGGATCACGCTGCGTCGCCGCACGGGCGGCCCCGATGCCGGCTGGCATCTGAAGCTGCCCGCCGGGCCGGACGCCCGCACCGAGGTGCACGCACCGCTGGACACCTCCGCGCAGGCAGCCGACACCGCGGTGCCGAACGACCTGGTCGACATCGTGCTGGCGATCGCCCGGGACCGTCCGCTGGCCCCGGTGGCCCGGATCGCGACGACCCGCAATGTGGTGATGCTCTACGGCGGTGACGGTGCCGGGCTGGCGGAGTTCTGCGACGACGAGGTCAGCGCGTGGGCGCTCGGATCGGCCGACGGCCCCGGCGAGGAACAGCGCTGGCACGAGTGGGAGCTGGAGCTGGTCGACGGCGAAATCGAGGGCGGCAGGGATCTGCTCAAGCGGCTCAGTAACCGGCTGTTGGACGCCGGTGCGGCACCCGCCGGGCGCGGCTCGAAGCTGGCGAAGGTGCTCGAGACCGCAGGGTCGCTGCCCGAGGCGCCCGAAGAGACGGAGGAGTCTTCGGATCCGGTGCACCGCGCGGTGGCCGAGCAGGTGGACGAGCTGCTGGTGTGGGACCGCGCCGTGCGTGCCGACACCTACGACTCGGTCCATCAGATGCGAGTGACCACCCGCAAGATCCGCAGCCTGTTGCAGGCGTCGGACGACTCGTTCGGGCTGAGCGACGACGCCTGGATCCTTGACGAGTTGCGTGCACTGGCCGGTGTGTTGGGGGTGGCCCGCGATGCCGAGGTGCTCGCCGAGCGCTACGAGGCCACGCTGAAGGAGCTGCCCGACGAGCTGATCCGCGGTCCGGTGTACGAGCGTCTGGTCGCCGGCGCCGAGCGCAGCTACCAGGCCGGTCTGCGGCGCTCGTTGTCCGCGATGCGCTCGCCCCGGTACTTCCGGCTGCTCGACGCACTGGAGGGCCTCGTCGCCACCCAGCGACCGGAGGCCGCCCCCGGTGAAGAGCCGAAGCCGGTGAGCCTCGACTCGGCCTACAAGAAGGTGCGCAAAGCGGCCAAGAACGCCGCGGAGGCCACCGAGGACCGCGATGAGGCGCTGCACCGGATTCGCAAGGGCGCCAAGCGACTTCGCTATGTCGCGGCGGCCACCGGCGAGCCCAAGGTGTCGGATCGGGCCAAGACCATCCAGACTCTGCTCGGCGATCACCAGGACAGCACGGTCAGCCGCAGCCACCTCCTCCAACAGTCCCAGGTGGCGCACGCGGCCGGCGAGGACACATTCACCTACGGTCTGCTGTATCAGCTGGAGGACGACCTCGCGAACCGGTGCCGCGAACAACTCGACGACGCGCTGAGCGCCTTGCGGAAGACGTTCAGCAAGTCGCACTGACGTGCGAGGGCTGCAGCGAGGTGATCGCTGCCGGCGGACAACGATTGCTCGTGATAGGGCGAACGAGTTGGCCTGTAAGCCGGATTCTGTCCCGCTCTGCCCCGGGTAACCGTGGCAGAGCGGCGGCGACCATCCATCTGGGCACACCGTCACCGGGTGCCTCGAGCGGCCTACCCGCAGGCTCGGGCGAGCAGCCCTCAAACGCCTGCGCAGCCGCACCAGGTGCGGCCTTCTTGGCCTTGCTTCGGGTGGGGTTTACCAAGCCATTCCGATTGCCCGGAATGCTGGTGCGCTCTTACCGCACCGTTTCACCCTTACCGCCCTGACGGACGGCGGTCTGTTTTCTGTGGCACTGTCCCGCGAGTCACCTCGGATTGCCGTTAGCAATCACCCTGCTCTGTGAAGTCCGGACTTTCCTCGACTCATGGAGCCGCGGCCGCCCGGCCAACTCGTTCGCCTGAACAAACTAGCTTATCTCCGCCGCACTGGATCACATTGTCGACCAGGTGGCCCTGCTGACCGTCTGGTCCGACCGCGTCGCGCTCGGCCGGCCCCAGCCGCACCGTCTCCCACTGTGCTGTCCGGTCGTCTCCAATTGATCTTGGGCGAGCAGCATTTCGTTATCGAGGCGGGCCAGGCCGTGGAGTTCAGCACGTGGACGCCGCACTGGTTCGGCACCGTCGACGGCCCCGTCGAGGCCATCATCCTGTTCGGCCCGCACGGTGAACGAGTTCACCTGCGCCAGTAGGGCTCAGTCCAGATACGAAGTCTGGTTCACCAGCCGCACCGAAGCGTTGCCGTCGGGATAGAACTCGGCGATGCTCAACGACGCCAGGTCGAGGTGCAGCCGGTGCAGGATGCTGGCGCCGGCGGCCAGCGCCAGCCGCAGCAGCGTCTTGATCGGCGTCACATGTGAGACCACCAGCACGGTCTTGCCGGGATGCTCGGTCAGAATCCGGGCCCGCAGCCGCTGGACCCGCTCCTGCACGTCGTCGAAACTCTCTCCCTCGGGCGGGCGCAGGCTGGTATCGCGCAGCCATTGGCCGTGCAAGTCCGGGTCACGTTCGCGGGCCTCGCCGAATGTCAGCCCTTCCCAGGCACCGAAATCCGTTTCGATCAGATCGTCGTCGACGGTGACGTCCAGGCCCAGGGCGGCCGCAGCAGCCGCCGCGGTGGCATGCGCACGCTGTAGCGGCGAGGTGATGACCACATCGATGTTTCCGACCTGCGCGAGGTGACGCGCCGCCGCCTCGGCCTGCCCGCGACCGGTATCGGTGAGCTCGGGATTGCCGCGGCCCGAATACCGGCGTTCACGAGAGAATTCGGTCTGCCCATGCCGCAACAGCAGCATGCGGGTCGGTGCACCCTGATTGCCCGTCCACACCGCGGGCGGCACCGCGACCGCCTCGGTGACCGGCTCGGCGGCAGCATCCATCGCCTCGTTGGCCAGCCGGTCGGCATGGGAGTTGCGCTCGCGCGGAATCCACGCATACGTCACCGAATCGAAGGTCGACGCGAGCGCGCGTGCCTGCTGCTGCAGCTCGGCCATCGCGGGGTGTTTGACCTTCCAGCGGCCGGCCATCTGCTCCACCACGAGCTTGGAATCCATCGAGACGCCAACCTCATTGGCACCGAGCTTGCGGGCCTCCACGAGCCCCGCGATCAGCCCGCGATACTCCGCGACATTGTTGGTGGCGACGCCGATCGCCGCACCGTGTTCAGCCAGCACGCTCTGATGATCAGCCGAGAAGACAACACAGCCGTAGCCCGCCGGGCCTGGGTTTCCCCGCGATCCGCCGTCGGCCTCGACAAGTACCTTCACCGCTACGCTCCGCCGAGGCGCAACAGGATCGCCTGGCACTCCGGGCAGCGGATCACTTCATCCTCCGCGGCAGCCGAGATCCTGGCCAGCTCGCCGCGATCGAGCTCGATGCGGCAAGCGCCGCAGCGCCGGCCCAGCAGCCGCGCGGCACCGACACCCGATGTCGCCCGCTGTCGCTCGTACAACTGCACCAAAGCGGAATCCAGGCCGGCCGCGACCGCGTTCCGCTGTGCAGCACGTTGACCACGCTGCTTCTCGATCTCTTCGAGCGCCTCGTCGCGGTTGTGCCCCGCGGTGGTCAGATCTGCTTGTAGCGCTTCGAGTTTCGCCACCTGACCGGTCTTGTCTCCAGCGAGTTGCTCAAGATGCTCCATCACCTCGAGCAGCGAGTCCTCCAGGCTGGACTGCCTGCGCTCCAGGGTTTCCAGCTCGTGCTGGAGCTCCTCGAGCTGTTTGGGATTGACGGTCCCGGAGTCGAGCAGTTTGCGGTCTCGATCCTCGCGCTGCCGCACGCCGTCGATCTCGGATTCGAACCGTGTCACCTCGGCGTCGACATCTTCCAGCGCGATGGCCAGCGCGGCCAGCCGGTCCGCCGCCTCGCGGTGGTCGGCCAGCGCGGTGTCGTAGCTCTGCTGCTCGGGCAGGTGAGCGGCGCGGTGGGCCAGCCGGGCCAGCTCGGCATCCAGCTCGGCCAGCTCCAGGAGCGAACGTTGCTGTGCCAATTCAGCTTTCACGGCATGCCTTTCGAAACGTCGATATTCCACGGGTCGGTGCGCAGGTCGCAGACGCCGACCTTCAGCGCCGCGCCGAAATGACCCCGCAGCAGCGCGGCGGCTTGTCCGCACCACGGGTACTCGCTAGCCCAGTGTGCGACGTCCACGAGCGCGACGCCACTGGCCCGCCGGTGCTCGTCGGCCGGATGGTGACGCAGGTCAGCGGTCACGTAGGCGTCCACGCCGGCGGCAGTCGCGGCGCCGAGCAGTGAGTCCCCGGCACCACCGCACACCGCCACCCGCGTCACCGGGGCATCGGGGTCGCCAGCCGCCCGCACCCCCCACGTGGTCTGCGGCAGGACCGCGCCGACCGAGGCGACGAAATCTGCGAACCGCAGTGGTTGTGCCAGGGTTCCGATGCGCCCGATCCCCACCCCGGCGGGCAGCGCGGCCAGCGGCAGCACGTCGAACGCCGGCTCCTCATACGGGTGCGACGCACGGATGGCGGCCAGCACCTGGGCGCGCAGCCGGGCCGGTGCCACCACCTCAATGCGGTCCTCGTCGACGTGCTCCATCGATCCGACCATGCCGATCGCCGGTGATGCGCCGTCGAGCGGCAGGAACTGGCCGGTGCCCGCGACACTCCAGCTGCAGTGTGAGTAGCCCCCGATATGGCCCGCGCCTGCGGCGAACAGGGCCGTCCGGACCGCCTCAGCGTCGGCGTCGGGCACGAAGATCACCCACTTGTCGGTGTCCTGGCCGGCGGCCGGGTCGAGCACGGCCTCGACCGTCAGCCCCAGCACCGCGGCCAGCGCATCAGAGACCCCGGGGTTGGCTGAGTCGGCGTTGGTGTGGGCGGTGAACAGTGCCCCACCGGCCCGGATCAGCTGATGGATCAGCGCGCCCTTCGGGGTGTTGGCCGCCACCGTGTCCACCCCGCGCAGCAGCAGCGGGTGGTGGGCCACCAGCAGCCCGCGCGGTCCGACGGTCGCCGCGACCTCGGCAGTGGCGTCAACGGCCACGGTCACTGAGTCGATGACATCGTCCGGGTCACCGCACACCAGCCCGACCGAGTCCCAGCTGTGCGCGAGCCCAGGAGGGTACGCGGCGTCGAGCACGGCGATGACTTCCGCCAGTCTCACGCCCGTCGCGCTGCCTGCAACCACGCCAAGAACAGTAGTGCGCGACGATCGGCAACAATGGAGCGGTGACCAGCACGGCCTCAGCCACCCGCCCCCAGTTGGTGATCTTCGATCTCGACGGCACCCTCACCGACTCGGCCGGGGGCATTGTCGCCAGCTTCCGGCACGCGCTGGGCGCGATCGGCGCCGACGTCCCCGACGGTGACCTGACCGGCCGCATCGTCGGCCCACCCATGCATGTGACGCTGTCCGGGCTGGGACTCGGCGAGCGTGCCGACGAGGCGATCGCGGCCTATCGCGCCGACTACACCAGCCGGGGCTGGGCGATGAACAGCCTGTTTGACGGCATTCCACAGCTTCTTGGCGATCTGCGCGCGGCCGGGGTACGGCTGGCGGTGGCCACTTCCAAGGCCGAGCCGACCGCGAGACGCATCCTCGAGCATTTCGAGCTGGCCGAGTACTTCGACGTGATCGCCGGCGCCAGCGTGGACGGGGTGCGATCCAGCAAGGCCGATGTGGTGGCCCACGCGCTGGGCCAGCTCCAGCCGCTGCCCGAGCGGGTGCTGATGGTCGGTGATCGTGCCCACGATGTGGAAGGCGCCGCCGAGCACGGCATCGACACGGTCGTCGTGGGGTGGGGCTACGGTGCGACCGATTTCCTGGAGCCCCATGCCGCCGAGGCCGCGGCCGCCCATGTACCGACGGTGTCGGCGCTGCGGGAGGTGCTCGGTGTCTGAGCGGCGGGCAGGAGGGCAGCGACCCGGGGATCGGGCGGAGCTGCATGTGACATTCGTGTGCTCGGGCAATATCTGCCGCTCGCCGATGGCCGAGAAGATGTTCGCCCACCAGATCGATCAGCGCGGCCTGGCCAACGTCGTTCGAGTGTCCAGCGCCGGGACCGGTCACTGGCATGTCGGGGACGGGGCCGATGAGCGTGCCAACACCGTCCTACGCCAGCACGGCTATCCGACCGATCACTCCGCGGCTCAGGTCGACGATGACCATCTCGGCGCCGACCTCGTGATCGCGCTGGGCCGCAACCATCTGCGGATGCTCACCCACCTCGGGGTCGAGCCCGAACGGGTGCGGCTGCTGCGGTCATTCGATCCGCGCTCGGGTAAGCACGCCGACGACGTCGAGGATCCGTACTACGGCAGCCACGCGGATTTCGAGGAAACGTTCACCGTCATCCAGGCCGCTCTGCCGGGTCTGCACGCCTGGGTCGACGAGCGGCTGGCCCAGGACGGTCTGAACTGCTGATGAAACGGCTGGCGTTCCTACTGCGCCCGGGCTGGATTGCCCTGGCGTTGGCGGTGGTGGCGTTCGCCTACCTGTGCTTCACGGTGCTGGCGCCGTGGCAACTGGGCAAGAACACCAAGACCAACCGGGAGAATTCGCAGATCGAGAATTCGCTGAAAGCGGATCCGGTCGCGGTGACGACGCTTCTGCCGCATCAAGATTCGTCGGCACCCGATGCTCAGTGGCGCCGAGTGACGGCCACCGGACACTACGTGCCGGCCGCTGAGGTGCTGGCAAGGCTGCGGGTGGTCGGCGGCTCACCCGCCTACAACGTGCTCACGCCGTTCACGATCGACGGCGGACCGACAGTGCTCGTCGACCGGGGCTATGTACTCCCGATCCAGGGAAACACAGTGCCCGAGATCGCGCCGGCGCCGACGGGAACGGTGACGATCACTGCGCGGCTGCGTGATTCGGAGACCGCGCCGCCCGACAAGCAGCCGTTCCGCGAGAACGGCTTCACCCAGATCTATGCCATCGACACCGCCGAAGTGACGGCGGCCACCGGCGTGCCAGTGGCCGGTTCCTACCTGCAGCTGATGGAGAATCAGCCGGGCATTCTCGGCGTCGCCGAGTTGCCACATCTGGATCCGGGGCCATTCCTGTCATACGGCATTCAGTGGATCGCGTTCGGTATCGTGGCCCCAATCGGGCTGGGGTACTTTGCCTATGCGGAAATCAAAGCCCGCCGCCGCGAGTCCGCTCCAACCACCGCGGCCGCCGGCAACCCGTCGGCCCCGGTCACCGTCGAGGACAAGCTCGCCGACCGCTACGGCCGACGGCCGTAAGTCCGATCGCAACCACCGCCGCGGCGGCCTGAACGGCTCGCGACAGCCGCACCGCGCGGCGCAGGTCACCGATGCCAGGGATGCGGCCGTCCCCGAGAGTCGGTCGGATCTCCAGCTCATGGTGATACTGGGTCGGGCCGCCGAGGCGCACCCCCAGCGCACCGGCGAAAGTAGCCTCCACCACGCCGGCATTGGGGCTGGGGTGCCGTGCCGCGTCCCGCCGCCAAGCCCGCAGCGCGCCGGCCGGCGAACCGCCGACCAGTGGCGCGCACACGACCACCAGCGCACCGCCCACCCGCGCCGGGAGATAGTTGGCAATATCGTCCAACCGTGCTGCCGCCCAACCGAATCGGGCGTACCGCGGCGAGCGGTGCCCGATCATCGCATCCAGGGTGTTGACGCCGCGGTACACCATGACCCCCGGAACTCCTCCGACCGCCGCCCACAGCAGCGGTGCGACATGCGCGTCGGAGGTATTCTCGGCCACCGATTCCAGAGCCGCCCGTGCCAGCCCGTCGGTGTCGAGCGCCGACGGGTCGCGGCCACACAGCGACGGCAGCAGCGCCCGGGCACCGTCGATATCACCGGCGGCCAGCAGGTCGGCAAGCCGGTCGCCGGTGCGGCCCAACGTGGTTCCGCCCAGTGCCGCCCAGGTGGCCGAGGCCGTCGCCGCCGCCAGCCCTGGACCTCGAGCGCCGCGCTCGATCAGCGCACCGGCGACGGCAAGCCCGCCCAGTAACACACCGGTATACAGTGCACCCGCGGCCCGGGTGTCGCGGTAGGTCAACTTTTCGAGTGCGGCTGCACACCAACCGAACCCCGCGACGGGGTGGCCGCGTACCGGATCGCCGAGGGCCGCATCGGCCAGTTGGGCCGCAAGGATGCCAACACCCCGCCACCGTCTGCGCGCAAACACCCCGGCACTCTCTCACACCTGGAGTACTGCCCAGATGAGGCCGCAATGATGCGACATCCGCGGCGGGTCTGCGACCTGCTCAACCCGGCCGCAGTGCCGGCGCCGGCCGCGCCCTGATCCGTTCCGCGGTCGACACCGCCCACGCTCAGGTCCACTCAACGCCCGCGAGCCCGGTGTCCTACCGGTCCTTCGATCCGACGCTGCAACTGTGGGTGGCGGCCTGCCTATATCGCTACTACATCGACCAGGTCAAGCCGCGTCAAGCCTCACGATACTTACACAACTATAGCGACTCCAATATAGTTGTGTATATGTCTGATGTGATTACCACTCAACAGGCCGCCCAGCGACTGGGCGTGCACCCCTCCCGCGTGCGCGCTCTCATTGCTGCTGGCACGCTGGCAGCGACTCGCGCGGGCAGCCAGTGGCTCGTGGACGCCGACAGTTTGGATCGACAGGCAGACCTCGTTGAAGCCGGCGCCACTGCGCGATCCTTCTCACCGCGCAGCGCCTGGGGCGCGGCTGCCTTGTGTGATGGACTCCCTGACAAGCTGACCGCCGGCGAGCGGCACCGCCTACGAAACCGGCTGGCACATGCTGCTAGCGGCGGCACCGATACGTGCGCTCTTGTGCGCCGGTGGCTTTCACGGCGGGCGGATTCAGTCCATCGCTATCGGGTTAGCGAAGAGGATCTAGCTGATCTTCTGAGCGCGCGCGGTGTCATGCCGACCGGGATCAGCACTGCGGACACATACAATCTCGGACTGGCAGCAGGGGGCGCGGGCGACGTCTACGTGAACGAGGATATTCGCCGCGAGCTCGTGAAGACGCATTTCCTGATCGAGAGTGCCCGCGGCAACCTAACACTGCGAGTCACTGCCACCGAAACGTTGAACACCGGCATTGCACCGAGATTGATCGCCGGGGTCGACCTGGCCGACGACACCGACAGCCGCACCCACGCTGCAGGGTGTCGCCTAATCGCCGAAGCGCTGCGGGCGGCGCAGGACTGATGACCGAGGAGGCCGGAACTCCTAGCCAGGGCAATACTGTGGCGCTGGCGGCCATCGCCGCCATAACCGGACAATCGGAGGCCAGCGCGACCGAGATGTTTTACACCGCAAGACAATCTGAGGTCGACGAGAACTTGGCCAGCTTCGAAGACATCGGGCTGGCAATCGATCGGTTGTGCACGCGGGTAGGACTCGCACCTGCACTCATGCAGGATGAACGAGACCATCACATCCGGGCATTACGCGATTTACCCTCCGCTCGCCCCCCGGGCTGACGCGCGCCGACCTGAATGCGTGGGACCGCTTGCTACGCACCACACCGGAAGTGGTGCCAACTGTGGAGCGCGAGCCAGTGGCGCTCTCCGACATGCCCGAGCATCAGCAGGCGATGTGGCTGACGCTGATGGAGTTCGAAGAATCCGATCCACCCCCGTGGGTGCTGGTGGGCGGACAGATGACTGCACTGCACCTGGCCGAACAAGGCCACACCGCTCATCGCCCGACCGACGACGGCGACGTAGTGGTCGGCGTATGGACCCGCCGTGATGCACTACGCGGCACCTCGATCTACCTGACAAGCAATGGCTTCACCGAGCACACGACCACCGACGGCTATGGCTACCGGTTTGTTCGCGGTAAGACAGCGATCGACGTGATGATCCCCGAAGGTCTCGATCGCCAGAACCGCTATCCAACAACGGGATCGGGACGGCCGGGGTTAAAAGCCGACGGCGGAAACCAGGCACTCACTCGCGCCGAGCGACTACCGATTCGTATCGGCGACCAAGTGGGATACGTTCGCCGTCCAACGCTCCTCGGTGCCATTGTGGCCAAAGCTCGCGCATGGGTCGTCGATCACCGAGATCCCGAGCGCCACGCCCAGGACTTGATTGCACTAGCAGAAGTCGCACTTCGGGATCCACGCGCAGTCATCAGCCAGACTCGGCCTGACGATCGCCGCGCCGTACGAGCTGCGCTACGTCGGCTGCCAACCGACCATCGCTTGTGGCGCGCCGCCGACGACCCAGCGGCCACCCGTAGTTTCTTGGCCCGGGTGGCACAATCGCCCAACTAACGGACGGTCGGCGGCCTCGCCCGCGGCCGTCTGCGCCGAACTCAACAGCGGACAACGGGGGTTCGGGGATCTGGAGAGGAATCAGCCCGCGAGTCGTTGAACTGGGGTCTTAATGGTGGGCGCGGACGGTATCGAACCGCCGACCGCTGGTGTGTAAAACCAGAGCTCTACCACTGAGCTACGCGCCCGTGCCCGGGCAGGTTACACGGCCCGCGCCGGTCCAGGGAAATCCTGGTCAGGCATCCAGCGCGCTCAGCGCCTGCTCCCAGACAGCCTGATCGCGCGCCTCACCAGGCTGCTTGCACTCGGCGAACCGCACGATCCCCTGGCGGTCGATCACGAAGGTGCCGCGGTTGGCAATGCCGGCGCCGGGGTTGAACACCCCGTACTCCTGCGCCACCGCCCCATGCGGCCAGAAATCGGCCAGCACCGGGAACTGGAACCCGCTCTGCGCCGCCCAGACCTTATGCGTCGGCGGCGGGCCGACGGAAATGGCCAAGGTCGCAACAGCGTCGTTGTCGAATACCGACAAATGGTCACGAACGTAGTCCAGCTCACCCTGACATATCCCGGTGAACGCCAACGGGAAGAACACCAGTAGGACGTTCTTGGCATCCTGGAAGGCGCTGAGCGTGACGGGCTGGCCGTTCTGGTCTTTCAGCGTGAAGTCAGGGGCAGGTGATCCGACCCCCAGTGTCACGAATGCCTCCCGGCCGCCTTCGACTTCGGCTGCACCAATCGGCTCGCGCTCCAGTCCCCCAAATTCGCCGAGGAGGTCTGCATCAATCCCGCGGTAGGGGCCGATTCGGCGATCTCAGCGGGAAGTACGTGACCGGGTTTACCGGTCTTGGGCGTCAACACCCAGATGATGCCATCGTCGGCCAGCGGCGCTATCGCGTCCATCAGCCGATCCACCAGGTCACCGTCACCGTCACGCCACCACAGGAGCACAACATCGACGACCTCGTCGGCATCCTCATCGAGCAGTTCCCCGCCGCTGGCGTCCTCGACGTCGGCCCGAATATCGTCATCGGTGTCCTCGTCCCAGCCCAGCTCCTGCACAACCTGATTTTTTTGTACGCCCAGCTTCTGGGCGTAACTCGGGGGGCCACCCTCCGCGACCACCGTCGGAACCTCCTTCAATTCAGGGTCGGCTGTCTAGGCCTATCGTCGCACGACAGCGATAATTACTCGCCGTGCGGTGGGAAAATCAATACGTCGCGTCGCACAGGCTCAGCGCATTCGACCTGGTGTCGTTGAGATCTTGGATCGTCTTATTGAACTCTCCCGGCCCGACATGAGCCTGGATCGCCTTGGCGGTCGCGTGCGCACCGTCGACCCAGTCCTTGAACGCCGCCTTCAGCTGGGCCGGGATCGCGTCGGTGACGCTGGCGGCGACGGCGTCGGCGCTCTTGTTCAGCGAATCCACCGCTGGTCCCTCGGTGGCCGAGATATCGGGGGTGTTCGCATTGAAGGCGCTGACAAAGGCATTGACCGAGTCGATCGCGTCGGCACTGGAGGTGGACAGGGTCTCGCAGGTGTCATGCATGGCCTGGGTTGTCAGGGACGCCTGGCGCTCGGATTCGCGGGCGCTGGAGGACGCCGCCGACTGCGAAACCGACACCGACATCGAGGTCCGGTAGGCCGGCGCGTCGCGCGCGTTGACCCCGGCATGGCCGCCGGTGACCGAGGTGCACCCCACCACGACGGCCATCACCGCGGCGGCGCCGCCGACCAGCAGACCGCCGATCCGCAGCCCGCGGGCACTCCCGATCAGCACAGCCCGCAGGCTACCGGGTGACGGCCTTGGCTGGCGCAGTGCCAGAAATTCACCGACCCCGAGGCTTCCCTACTCGTCGGTACCCCTTCCAGTGCGGCACGATAGGGGGTAGAGGGTGCAAAACCTGCGCCAGCTACTAAGGAGCTGAAGGTGACCACCGAGTTCGCGCGCCACGATCTGGCCCAAAACTCAAGCAGTCAAAGCGATTCCGATCGAGTACGGGTGATCCGCGAGGGTGTGGCGTCGTATCTGCCCGATATCGACGGCGAGGAAACCGCGGAGTGGCTGGAGTCGTTCGACGCACTTCTGGCCCGTTCGGGCCCGGCTCGGGCGCGCTACCTGATGCTGCGCCTGCTGGAGCGCGCCGGTGAACAGCGCGTCGCAATCCCCGCGCTGACATCGACGGATTACGTCAACACCATTCCCACCGAACTGGAGCCCTGGTTCCCCGGGGACGAGGATGTCGAACGCCGATACCGCGCCTGGATCAGGTGGAACGCCGCGATCATGGTGCACCGCGCGCAACGCCCCGGCGTCGGCGTGGGCGGACATATCTCCACCTATGCGTCCTCGGCCGCGCTCTACGAGGTCGGCTTCAACCACTTCTTCCGCGGCAAGGCCCACCCCGGCGGCGGCGACCAGGTCTTTATCCAGGGCCACGCCTCCCCCGGCATCTACGCCCGCGCCTTCCTCGAAGGCCGGCTCACCGCCGATCAGCTCGATGGCTTCCGCCAGGAGCACAGCCACCCCGGCGGCGGCCTGCCGTCCTACCCGCACCCGCGGCTGATGCCCGATTTCTGGGAGTTCCCGACGGTGTCGATGGGCCTGGGCCCGATGAACGCGATCTACCAGGCACGGTTCAACCACTACCTGCACGACCGCGGCATCAAGGACACCGCCGACCAGCATGTGTGGGCGTTCCTCGGCGACGGGGAGATGGATGAGCCGGAAAGCCGAGGCCTGATCCAGGTGGCCGCCAACGAAGGTCTGGACAACCTGACCTTCGTGGTCAACTGCAACCTGCAGCGCTTGGATGGACCGGTACGCGGCAACGGCAAGATCATCCAGGAACTGGAGTCCTTCTTCCGGGGCGCCGGCTGGAACGTCATCAAGGTGGTGTGGGGTCGCGAGTGGGACACCCTGCTGCATGCCGACAAGGACGGCGCGCTGGTGAACCTGATGAACACCACGCCCGACGGCGACTACCAGACCTACAAGGCCAACGACGGCGCCTACGTCCGCGACCACTTCTTCGGCCGTGACCCCCGCACCAAGGCCCTGGTCGAGCCGATGACCGACAGCGAGATCTGGAACCTCAAGCGTGGCGGCCACGACTACCGCAAGGTCTATGCCGCCTACCGCGCGGCCATGGAGCACAAGGGCCAGCCGACGGTGATCCTCGCCAAGACGATCAAGGGTTACTCACTGGGCGCCCACTTCCAGGGCCGCAACGCCACGCACCAGATGAAAAAGCTTGCACTGCAAGACCTCCGGGACTTCCGCGACGCCATCCGGATCCCGGTCAGCGACGCCCAGCTCGAGCAGGACCCGTACCTGCCGCCGTACTACCACCCGGGCCCGGAGGCACCGGAGATCCGCTACCTGATCGACCGGCGCCGCGCGCTTGGCGGCTTCCTGCCCGAACGGCGCACCAAGGCCAAAGTGCTGACCCTGCCCCCGCGGGATGTGTACAAGGCGCTCAAGAAGGGGTCCGGCCAGCAGCAGGTCGCGACCACCATGGCCACGGTCCGCACATTCAAGGAATTGTTGCGGGACAAGGAGATCGGGCACCGGATCGTCCCGATCATCCCCGACGAGGCGCGCACCTTCGGCATGGACTCCTGGTTCCCGAGCCTGAAGATCTACAACCGTAACGGCCAGCTCTACACCGCTGTCGACGCCGAATTGATGCTGGCCTACAAGGAAAGTGAGATCGGCCAGATCCTGCACGAGGGCATCAACGAGGCCGGGTCGACGGCGTCGTTCACCGCGGTCGGCACCTCGTACTCGACGCACAACGAGCCGATGATCCCGATCTACATCTTCTATTCGATGTTCGGCTTTCAGCGCACCGGAGACGGGCTGTGGGCGGCCGGAGACCAGATGGCCCGCGGCTTCGTCCTTGGCGCGACAGCCGGACGCACCACGCTGACCGGCGAGGGCCTGCAGCACGCCGACGGCCACTCGCTGCTGCTGGCGTCGACCAATCCGGCGGTGGTGGCCTACGACCCGGCGTTCGCCTACGAGATCGCCTACATCGTGGAGAGCGGCCTGGCCCGGATGTACGGCGAGAACCCGGAGAACATTTTCTTCTACATCACCATCTACAACGAGCCCTACGCCCAGCCGGCCGAGCCGGCGGATTTCGATCCCGAGGGACTGTTGCGGGGCATCTACCGGTACCGGGCTGCCAGCGAGAAGCGCTCCAACGTGGCGCAGATTCTGGCCTCCGGGGTGTCGATGCCCGAGGCACTGCGCGCCGCGGACCTGCTGGCCGAGCGCTGGGACGTCGCCGCCGACGTCTGGTCGGTGACCAGCTGGGGTGAGCTCAACCGTGACGGCGTGTCCGTGGAGAAGGAACTGCTGCGCCACCCCGACCGCCCGGCCCGAATGCCGTACGTGACGCAGGCGCTGGCCGATACCGCCGGCCCCGCTGTCGCGGTGTCGGACTGGATGCGCGCGGTGCCCGAGCAGATCCGGGCGTGGGTGCCCAACACCTACGTCACGCTGGGCACCGACGGGTTCGGCTTCTCCGACACCCGGCCCGCGGCGCGCCGCTACTTCAATACCGACGCCGAGTCGGTGGTGGTGGCCGTGCTGGAGGCGCTGGCCCGTGACGGGGAGATCGACCCGTCGGTGGCGATCGCGGCCGCCAAGGAGTACCGGATCGACGATGTCCTGGCCGCGGAGGTCTCCTTCGTCGACACGGGCAGCGCCTAGGTGTGATGTCCACACCGGCGTTTTTGGTGGGAACATCTAGAAATTCGGCGTAGCTTTTAGGGGTGCTCGACAACACACCACTCGAACCGCCGCGCTCTCCCCTGGAGTTGCTCGAGACTGTGCCGGAGTCGACGCTGCGCCGGCTCAAGCAGCACTCCGGCCGGCTGGCCGGCGAGGCGGTGGCGGCAATGACCGAGCATCTGCCGTTTTTCAGCGAGCTGGAGGCCTCCCAGCGATCGAGCGTGCAACTCGTGCTGCAAACCGCGGTGGTCAACTTCGCGGAATGGGTGCGCAACCCACTGAGCAACGTCGGCTATACCGCCGAGGCGTTCGCGCTGGTGCCCCAGGAGCTGACCCGCCGCATCGCCCTGGCCCAGACCGTCGACATGGTTCGCGTGAGTATGGAGTATTTCGAGGCCGCTCTGCCCTCACTGGGCCGCAACGAGGAACAGCGCGTCGCCCTATCGGTCGGCATCCTGCGCTACAGCCGCGATCTGGCCTTCGCCGCCGCGTCCTCCTATGCCGACGCCGCCGAGGCGCGCGGCGCCTGGGACAGCCGGATGGAAGCCAGCGTCGTCGACGCCGTCGTGCGCGGCGACACCGGGCAGGAACTCCTGTCCCGGGCGGCCGCACTGAACTGGGACACCACAGCCCCCGCGACGGTCGTGGTCGGCAGCCCGCCGGCCGGACGGGAAGGACTGGCCAGCGAAGATGTGCGCGCGATCGCCGCGCGGCACGGCCGGGGGGCGCTGGCCGACGTACACGGCACCTGGCTCATCGGCATCATCTCCGGCCCGCTCGGACCCACCGACCGGTTTTTCAACGATGTGATCAACGCTTTCGCCGACAGCCCGGTGGTGATCGGACCGACCGCACCGATGCTCAGCGCGGCCCACCACAGCGCCAGTGAAGCCATCTCTGGGATGAACGCCGTCGCCGGCTGGACCGGCGCGCCCCGGCCGGTCCTGGCCCGAGAACTGTTGCCAGAGCGGGCACTTCTGGGTGATGCATCGGCGGTCACCGCCTTGCACACCGAGATCATGCGACCGCTGGCCGACGCCGGACCGGCGCTCACCGAGACCTTGGACGCGTACCTCGACAGCGGCGGTGCCATCGAAGCTTGCGCCAGAAAATTGTTCGTTCATCCAAATACGGTCCGCTACCGCCTGCGACGGATCACCGACTTCACCGGCCGTGACCCCACGCTGCCACGCGATGCCTACGTCCTGCGGGTGGCCTCTACCGTTGGTCGCCTCGGTCACCGGGCGCCTATCCACACCACGGCAAACAGTTCTGTTGCACAGCTCACACCGCCGTTGGTCGATACCACGGGTGTCAATCAAGTCCGCAGGTAGATCGCGGTGCGGTATCGACGGAGTCGCATCACATGCACTTTTGTGGAGAATCAACAAAAACATAAGACAAGGTTCATAATCTCTTACACCGCATAAATCCCCTTTCACAATGTTCTCTTAAAGAGTGGCTCCTCAACCCGTGATCGCAGTGCTGGCTCCTGGCCAGGGATCCCAGACGCCCGGCATGCTCGCCGAATGGCTCGAGCTGCCCGGTGCCGCCGATCAGATCAAGACCTGGTCTGAGATTGCCGGCCTGGACCTGGCCCGTTTGGGCACCACCGCGACCGCCGACGAGATCACCGATACCGCGGTCACCCAGCCCCTCGTCGTCGCGGCCACGCTGCTCGCGAACGCCGAACTGGTCAAGCGCGGCCTGCTAGCCGATAAGAAGACCGTCATCGCAGGCCACTCGGTCGGCGAGATCGCGGCATACGCGATCGCCGGCGTCATCTCCGCTGATGACGCGGTGAAGCTGGCCGCCGTTCGCGGCGCCGAAATGGCCAAGGCCTGCGCCATCGAGCCGACGGGCATGTCGGCCATTCTGGGCGGCGACGAGGCCGAGGTGCTGGCCCGCCTCGAGGCCCTCGACTTGGTGCCCGCCAACCGCAACGCCGCCGGCCAGATCGTGGCCGCTGGAGCGGTCGCGGCCCTGGAGAAGCTGGCCGAGGACCCGCCGGCCAAGGCCCGGGTCCGCCAGCTGGCCACCGCAGGTGCCTTCCACACGCACTACATGGCCTCGGCGCTCGACGGCTATGCCGCCGCGGCCGCCGGTGTTACCACTGCCGAGCCCACCACCACGCTGCTGAGCAACGCCGATGGCCAGCCGGTAGCTTCGGCACAAGACGCGATGAAGAAGCTCGTCGCGCAATTGACCCGTCCGGTGCGCTGGGATCTGTGCACCGAGACCATGCGGCAGCTCTTTGAGAACACAGAGGGCTCGGCGATCGTCGAATTCCCGCCAGCGGGAACTCTGGCCGGCATCGCCAAACGAGAACTTCGGGGGGTCGCCAACCGTGCGATTAAGACACCCGCAGATCTGGACGGGCTCTCCGAACTCTAAAGAGCCCTTCTGGGACAACCACATAAATACGTAAGACCATGTAACACAACAAATCACGAAGGAGCCACTGTGCCCGCCTCTCAGGATGAAATCATCGCCGGTCTCGCCGAGATCATCGAAGAAGTCACCGGTATCGAGCCCTCCGAGGTCACCCCGGAGAAGTCGTTCGTCGACGATCTGGACATCGACTCGCTGTCGATGGTGGAGATCGCCGTGCAGACCGAAGACAAGTACGGCGTGAAGATCCCCGACGAGGATCTCGCCGGTCTGCGCACCGTCGGTGACGTCGTCTCCTACATCCAGAAGCTGGAAGAAGAGAACCCGGAGGCTGCTGCCGCCCTGCGAGACAAGTTCGCAGCCGAATGAGCAGGCCTTCCACTGCTAACGGCGATTTCCCCAGCGTCGTAGTCACGGCCGTCACGGCGACGACTTCCCTCGCGTCGGACATCGAGAGCACGTGGAAGGGCCTGCTCGCGGGCGAAAGCGGTATCCGCGCACTCGATGACGAATTCGTCCACAAGTGGGACCTGGCCGCGAAAATCGGTGGACACCTCAAGGAACCCATCGACGACGAGATGACCAGGTTGGACCTGCGACGCATGTCGTATGTCCAGCGAATGGGCAAGTACCTCAGCAAGCGAATCTGGGAAGCTGCCGGCACACCTGAGGTGGATCCGGACAGGTTCTCGGTCGTCATCGGCACCGGTATCGGCGGTGGCGAGAAGATCGTCGAAATGTACGACGCCATGAACGAGGGCGGGCCCCGCAAGGTGTCCCCGCTCGCCGTTCAGATGGTGATGCCCAACGGTGCCGCGGCGGTCGTCGGCCTCGAACTGGGCGCCCGCGCCGGGGTCATCACCCCGGTGTCGGCGTGCTCGTCGGGGTCGGAGGCCATCGCGCACGCTTGGCGGCAGATCGTCATGGGTGACGCCGATTTCGCCGTCTGCGGCGGCGTCGAAGGTGTCATCGAGGCGCTGCCGATCGCGGCGTTCTCGATGATGCGGGCCATGTCGACCAACAACGACAATCCCGAAGGCGCCTCCCGGCCGTTCGACAAGAACCGGGACGGCTTCGTGTTCGGTGAAGCCGGCGCCATGATGGTCATCGAGCTCGAAGAGCACGCCAAGGCCCGTGGCGCCAAGCCGCTGGCACGGTTGCTCGGAGCGGGCATCTCGTCGGACGGTTTCCACATGGTGGCACCTGCGCCGGACGGCCTGCGGGCTGGAGCGGCGATGAAGCGGGCGATGGAGACGGCAGGGTTGTCCGCCAAGGACATCAGCCACGTCAACGCGCACGCTACTGCCACCCCGATCGGTGACACCGCCGAGGCGAACGCGCTTCGGGTCGCCGGTGTCGGAGAGGCAGCGGTGTACGCCCCCAAGGGTGCGCTCGGCCACTCGATCGGAGCAGTCGGTGCGCTCGAGTCGATCCTCACGGTGCTGACCCTGCGTGACGGCGTCATCCCGCCCACCCTCAACTACGAGACACCTGATCCGGAGATCGATCTGGACGTCGTCGCAGGCGAACCCCGTTACGGCGACTACCAGTACGCGATCAACAACTCGTTTGGGTTTGGAGGACACAACGTAGCGCTGGCGTTCGGGCGCTACTGACACCGATCCGGGGGGAAAGGACTAGCAGGAAGCAGTGGCAGGGTTGACACAATTGTCAACGGGGAACGGCTTCCCCAACGTGGTCGTCACCGGCTTTGCTATGACGACCGCCCTGGCATCCGATGCCGAAGGCACGTGGAAACGGTTGCTGGACGGTCAAAGCGGCATTCGGCTTCTCGAGGACGAGTTCGTCGAGATGTACAACCTGCCGGTCCGCATCGGAGGCCACCTGCTCGAGGACTTCGACAGTAAGCTGACACGGGTCGAACTTCGCAGGTTGTCATACCTGCAGAGGATGTCCACCGTGATCAGCCGGCGGGCCTGGCAGAACGCCGGCTCACCGGAAGTCGATTCCAAACGGCTGATGGTGGCTCTTGGCACCGGGATCGGCTCATCCGAGGAACTACTGTTCGCCTACGAGGCGATGCGCGCCAAAGGATTACGAGCGGTATCCCCGCTGGCGGTCCAGATGTACATGCCCAATGCCGCCGCGGCGGCCGTCGGGCTCGAGCTCAAGGCGAGGGCCGGGGTCATCACCCCGGTCTCGGCTTGCGCCTCAGGGTCGGAGGCCATCGCGCAGGCCTGGCGACAGATCGTTCTCGGCGAAGCCGACATCGCGATATGCGGTGGCGTCGAAACCAAAATTGAGGCCGTGCCGATCGCGGGATTCGCACAGATGCGAGTTGTCTTGTCCACCACCAACGACGACCCGGCCGGCGCCTGCCGACCGTTTGACAAAGATCGCAACGGGTTCGTCTTCGGTGAGGGCGGCGCGATGATGATCATCGAGACCGAGGAGCACGCCAAGGCGCGCGGGGCCAACATCTCGGCCCGCATCATGGGGGCGGGCATCACCTCGGACGGGTACCACATCGTTGCACCTGACCCCAACGGCGAACAGGCGGGTCACGCGATGACGCGGGCAATCCAGCTCGCGGGTTTGCAGCCCACCGACATCGATCACATCAACGCCCACGCGACGGGCACCCAGGTGGGCGATGTCGCGGAGGCCAAGGCGATCAACAATGCGGTCGGCACTCACCGGCCCGCGATCTACGCGCCCAAATCGGCGTTGGGTCACTCGGTGGGTGCCGTCGGCGCGGTGGAGTCGATCCTCACCGTGCTCGCACTGCGGGACGGTGTCGTGCCGGCCACGCTCAACCTGCGCAACCTCGATCCGGAGATCGATCTGGACGTGGTGGCCGGCGAACCCCGGCCAGGCAACTACCAGTACGCGATCAACAACTCATTCGGATTCGGTGGTCACAACGTGGCGATCGCCTTCGGGAAGTACTGACAACACGATCCTGTTGCCAGTGCCAACTGAAATCCAGTGCGCACAGAGGAGATTCAGATGACGACCACCGCCCCGGAGACTGTCGGCGAATCGCTCGACCCGCGTGACCCGCTGTTGCGGCTGTCCACGTTCTTCGACGACGGCTCCGTCGAACTGCTGCACGAGCGCGACCGGTCCGGTGTGCTGTCCGCGGCCGGCACCGTCAACGGCGTGCGCACGATCGCCTTTTGCACCGACGGCACCGTCATGGGCGGTGCCATGGGAGTCGAAGGCTGCCAGCACATCGTCAACTCCTACGGCACCGCCATCGAGGAGCAGGCCCCGATCGTGGGCATCTGGCACTCCGGTGGCGCGCGGCTGGCCGAAGGTGTGAAAGCGCTACACGCGGTGGGACAGGTCTTCGAGGCCATGATCCGCGCTTCCGGCTATATCCCGCAGATCTCGGTCGTGGTCGGCTTCGCCGCCGGCGGTGCGGCCTACGGTCCCGCACTGACCGATGTCGTCATCATGGCGTCGGAGGGGCGGGTCTTCGTCACCGGCCCCGACGTCGTGCGCAGCGTGACCGGCGAGGACGTCGACATGGCCTCTCTCGGCGGCCCCGACACCCACCACAAGAAGTCCGGTGTGTGCCACATCGTCGCCACCGATGAACTCGACGCCTACGAGCGCGCCCGCCGGTTGATCGGATTGTTCTCCCAGCAGGGCCATTTCGACAAGAGCAAGGCCGAGGCCGGCGACTCCGACCTGCACGCGCTGCTGCCGGAGTCGCCCCGTCGCGCCTATGACGTGCACCCGCTGGTGGAGGCACTGTTGGACGCCGACACCCCGTTCGAAGAATTCCAGGGCAAGTGGGCACCGTCCATCGTCGTCGGCCTTGGCCGGTTGTCCGGTCGCACCGTCGGCGTCATCGCCAACAACCCGCTGCGTCTGGGTGGCTGCCTGAACTCCGAAAGCGCTGAGAAGTCAGCGCGTTTCGTGCGCCTGTGCGACGCGTTCGGCATCCCGCTGGTGGTTGTCGTCGACGTGCCGGGCTACCTGCCCGGCGTTGACCAGGAGTGGGGCGGGGTCGTGCGCCGCGGCGCCAAGCTACTGCACGCTTTCGGTGAGGCATCAGTTCCGCGAGTGACGTTGGTGACGCGAAAGATCTACGGCGGGGCCTACATTGCGATGAACTCGCGGTCGCTGGGCGCCACCAAGGTGTTCGCCTGGCCGGATGCCGAGGTCGCCGTGATGGGCGCCAAGGCCGCTGTCGGCATCCTGCACAAGAGGAAGCTGGCCGCCGCGCCGGACCACGAGCGCGAAGCCCTGCACGAGGAATTGGCCGCCGAGCATGAGCGGATCGCCGGCGGTGTGGACAGTGCCGTCGAGATCGGCGTGGTCGACGAGAAGATCGACCCGGCCCACACCCGCAGCAAGCTGACCCAGGCACTGGCCGAGGCGGCCGCCCGGCGCGGACGGCACAAGAACATCCCGCTGTAATCAAGCGCGGATGCGCGCCAATTATGTCGGCGGCCGTCCGGTATTGAGTCAGGCGCGGGCCAGCAGATCCTCGGCCACGGCCAGCGCCCGGGCCCGGTCGGCGGCGACCAGCCCGATGCGCGTGCGCCGGTCCACGATGTCATCGGCACTCAACGCGCCTTCGTGCGTGACGGCGAACTCGAATTCCGCACGGGTGACGTCGATGCCGTCGGCCACCGGGTCCGTCGGCCGGTCACAGCGCGCGGAGGCGATGACGTTGGGCGCCTCGGCCCCATATCGGGCGACCAAAGAGCTAGGCAGATGACTCGTAGTGCGCAGGGTGGCAACGGGATTGGCGGGGGCACCGACCAGCGGCAGGTTGCGGGTACGACATGGCTGGGCGGTGATCGACCGCGCGCTCAACGTGCGGTCGATGGCGTCCTCGGCCATGTGCCGGTATTCGGTGAGCTTGCCGCCGACGATGCTGAACACCCCGGCATCCGATTCGATGACGGCATGCTCGCGTGACAGATCCGACGTCCGGCCCTCGCCGGTGTCGATCAACGGCCGCAAGCCGGCATAGGAACCCTTGATGTCGGCATCGGTCAGCGCAGTTCCCAGCGCGATGTTGACAATGTCGAGCAGGAACCTGATTTCAGCCGGAGTCGGTTCGGGCACATCGGGAATCGGACCGGGCGCATCCTCATCGGTGAGTCCCAGATAAACGCGGCCGAGCTGTTCGGGCATCGCGAACACAAACCGGCTGATCTCGCCGGGGATCGGAATAGTCAGCGCGGCAGTCGGATTGCCGAACGACGCGGCATCGAACACCAGGTGTGTGCCGCGGCTGGGGCGCAGTTTGATCGCGGGATCGACCGCACCAGCCCACACGCCAGTCGCATTGATCACCGCGCGGGCGGTCACCTCAAGCGACTCGCCGGTCAGCTCGTCGCGCAGCTGCACCGAGGTGCCGGTCGCGGCCACTGCCGACACCCGGGTCAGGATCCGCGCACCGTACTGGGCGGCGGTACGGGTGACCGCGACGACCAGCCTGGCGTCGTCGATCAACTGTCCGTCATAGGCCAGCAGGCCGCCGTCGAGACCGTCACGTCGCACGCAAGGCACCATCGCGGTGGCCTGCGACACGCCCACGCGCCTGGACCGCGGCAGTGTCGACGATTTGGTGCCCGCCAAGATCCGCAGCGCATCGCCGGCCACGAAACCCGTTCGTATCAAGGCTCGTTGAGTGCGCCCCATCGACGGCAGCAGCGGAACCAGCTGCGGCATGGGGCTCACCAGATGCGGGGCGTTGCGGGTCATCAGGATGCCGCGTTCGACCGCGCTGCGCCGCGCGATACCGACGTTACCGGTCGCCAGATAGCGCAGGCCGCCGTGAACCAGCTTGGAGCTCCACCGGCTGGTGCCGAAGGCCAGGTCGTGCTTCTCGACCAGCAGGACCGATAGGCCACGGCTGGCGGCATCGAGCGCGATACCGGCGCCGGTGACGCCGCCGCCGATGACGACGAGGTCGACGCGGCCGTTGTCTCCGAGTTCGGTCAGCTCGGCGGCTCGCCGGGCGGCACTGAGGGCGGTGAGGTCACTCATGGTGCGAGGTATCCATTCAGGGCACGGGACAGCTCGACGCCCAGGGCGTCGGCGTCGAGGATGGGTTCGACGATCTGGGCGGACTGGATCGTGGACTGTCCGATGAGCAGCACCATCGCCGACATCTGGCGGACGTCGCCGGCGCGGACGCTGCCGTCGGCCTGGGCGGCGCGCAGTGCGTCGACGAGTAGGTCGATCAGGATCTGCTGGCTGGTGCCGAGGCGTCCGGCGATGTAGACCATCGCCAGGTCGGGGGCGGACCGCAGCACCGAGGTGATGAGTGTGTCGTCGCGCAGCCGGCGGGCCACCTCGACGATCCGCTCGACCAGGCCGGTGCGGCCGGCGCTGACTGCCGGGACCGCACGCCAAGTGCCGGTGATCCGGTCGGTGAGCAACGACGCCACGATCGTGTTGGTGTCTGGCCAGCGGCGATACACCGTCGGACGGCTCACGCCGGCCCGGCGGGCGATCTCGGCGAGCGTGACCCGCTCGACCCCGAAGTCGCGGACACAGCTGGCCGCGGCGGCGATGATCCGGTCGCCGATGCCCACTGATTCGTCGTTACTGATTGACAGCATCTGTAATACTGTAATGCATGAGCAACGATGCCCGCACCCTCGTTCCCCCGATGGCCTGGAACGCCTGGGGTGATCCCGAAGCCGCCAAGCCTCTCTCCGACGGGATTCGGGCACTGCTCGAGCAGGCCCTCGGCGTGACCGTCAGCGCGATCCCCGCCCCATCGATCGACGAGGTGCAGGTGCGCCCGTCGGCATTGGCCGACGTGCACCGCGATGCACTCTCGGAATTCGTGGGTGCCGACTACATCCGGACCGACGATCACGGCCGGCTGCTGTATGCCGGCGGTAAGTCCACCTTGGATCTGTTGCGCCGCAAGCAAATCCACCAGGATGCACCGGATGCGGTATTGCTCCCCTGCAACGAGGACGAGATCGCGACCGTACTGCGCTACTGCTCGCAGCACGGCATCGCGGTGGTGCCCTTCGGTGGCGGCACCAGCGTGGTCGGCGGCCTGGACCCGATCCGCGGTGAGTTCGCCGCCGTCATCGCACTGGACCTGCGTCGGCTCGACGCGCTGCACTCGCTGGACGAGACATCGATGCAGGCCGAACTTGGCGCGGGCGTCACCGGCCCAGACGCCGAGCGACTACTGGGTGAGCATGGCTTCTCGCTCGGACATTTCCCTCAGAGCTTCCGGTTCGCCACCATCGGCGGCTACGCGGCCACCCGCTCATCGGGCCAGGATTCCGCTGGCTATGGCCGGTTCAACGACATGATCCGCGGACTGACGGTGGTCACCCCAGTCGGCGTCCTGGACCTCGGCCGGGCGCCGGAGACCGCGGCCGGCCCCGACCTGCGCGAACTGTTCTCCGGATCCGAGGGGGTCCTCGGCGTCATCACCCGGGTTCGCCTGCGAGTGCATCCGGTCCCGGAAACCACGCGCTACGAGGCGTGGTCGTTCCCCGACTTCGCCACCGGCGCCGCCGCATTACGCGCCGTCACCCAGATCGGCACCGGGCCGACCGTGGTGCGGTTGTCCGACGAAGCCGAGACCGGCGTGAACTTGGCGACGACCGGGAGCATCGGCGAACAGAGCATCACCGGCGGGTGCCTGGCGCTGACGTTGTTCGAGGGAAGTGCCGCGCACACCGAGAGCCGGCACGCCGAGACCCGCGCGGTGCTGCAAGCCCAGGGCGGCACCTCATTGGGTGACGCACCGGCGAGGGCATGGGAGCACGGCCGTTTCGACGCACCGTATCTGCGCGATTCCCTGCTGGCGGCCGGCGCGTTGTGCGAGACGTTGGAGACGGCGACGACGTGGGCCAACCTCGGCACGCTGAAGGCCGCGGTCATTGAGGCGCTGACGAATTCGCTCGCCGAAAGCGGCACGCCGGCGTTGGTGATGTGCCACATTTCGCATGTGTATCCCACTGGGGCGTCGCTGTACTTCACCGTCGTGGCTGGGCAGCGCGGTGACGTCGCCGCGCAGTGGCTGGCCGCTAAAGTTGCTGCCTCCGATGCTATTTCGCGAACCGGTGGCACCATCACCCATCACCACGCGGTCGGGGCCGATCATCGGCCGTGGATGGGCACCGAGATCGGTGAGCTCGGAGTGAAGATTCTGCAGGCCGTCAAAGAGGCTGTCGATCCGGCCGGAATTCTGAACCCCGGCAAGCTGATTCCATGATTTCCCATGTCACCGTACTGACGAACCCGAAATCGGGTCACGGCAATGCGCCGCATGCCGGCGAGAAAGCGGTGGCCCGCTTCCAGGAGCTCGGGATCGACGTGACCGGCATCGTCGGCCGCGACGCCGCCCACGCGCGCGAACTGGTCGACGAGGCACTGACCCGGGATACCGACGCGCTGGTCGTGGTGGGCGGTGACGGGGTGATCCGTCTGGCGCTGCAGGCATTGGCGCGCAACGATATTCCACTGGGGATCGTGCCGGCCGGCACGGGTAACGACCATGCCCGGGAATACGGGCTACCGACGGCTGATCCGGTCGCGGCCGTGGACATCATCGCCGCCGGGCACACCGAGACGGTCGACCTCGGTCTCATCAAGGGCGCCGACGGGACCAGCACCTGGTTCGGCACGGTGGCCGCTACCGGATTCGACTCCTTGGTGAGTGATCGCGTCAATCGGATGAGCTGGCCGCACGGGCGCATGCGCTACAACGTCGCGCTGGTCGCGGAGATATCGCAGTTGCGGCCCTTGCCATTTCGACTGGTGCTCGACGGCGAGCGGGAGATCGTCACCGACCTCACGCTGGTGGCGTTCGGCAACACCCGCAGCTACGGCGGCGGCATGTTGATCACGCCAGGGGCCAACCACAGCGACGGACTGCTCGACGTCACGATGGTGGGTGCGTCATCGCGGGCGAAGCTGATCCGGCTGTTCCCTACGGTGTTCAAGGGCACGCATGTGAATCTCTCGCAGGTCAGGACCGCCCGGGCTCGGACTATCACGGTCGACTCCCCCGGCATCAATGCCTACGCCGACGGCGACTATGCGTGCCCGCTTCCCGCCGAGATCTCCGCGGTTCCCGGCGCACTGAAAATCATTGTTCCGCAACCGGCCTAGCGTTCCAGCGCCTTGGCGCAGCCGTCGAGGATGGCCTTGCAATCCCACGGCAGCAGCCGTGAGGTGAGAGCCTGTGCCGGCTTGCCACCCCCCTTGGCCGGATGGGTGTAGGTACTGACCCAATCGACGTGGGTGCCCTCGCCATCCGGGGTGAACGTCAGTGTGCCGCCCTCGTGTTCGAAGGCGGGAACTGATTTGACGATCAGATAGGTGTAGCTGTGCGGCGGATCGTAGGCGGTGATCTCCTCACGGAACCACAGGCCGATCGCGAACCCCGTCCTGATGGCGCCCAGGCCGCTGGGGGCGGGTGAGTCGTCGGCCCAATGGGCGGTGACGATCAACGGGGCGGCCTTCAGATTCACCGGGTCGGCCAGCCAGGCGAACACCTTCTCGGGCGGTGCGTAGATCGTCTTCTCGACGTGGAGGTGGACCAAGACTTCAGGCTAGGCGGCTACTCATTCGCAAGCGACACCATGGTTGTCGCGATCCAGCCCAGAGCGGTATCCCGGCTTCCCACTGTGCAAAGGCGCCGCACCCGCCGCCCTCGCTGCGGCGCAGTTCGAGTAGTAGACATCGGCAGAGCGGGCCGGCTGTTCCGTACGCGGTGGAGCCTCGGAAGGCACGGTGAGCAAGGGCAATTCGAGCGGAGAGGGTTGGGCGACAGCCGAGACGGTCACCGTTGTCGTGGACGTCGCGGCCGTCGCGGTAACAGTCCTCGTGACAGTCGAGGTGTCGACGAACTGGATCGCTTGTCTTCACCGCCGCAATTGGACAGCAATACAAGCAGCAGCACCAGGCCAGCAATAGAGCCGACTATCAGCGTGTTGCGATTGACCGGCGGCTTCGGCGCTGGGGGGCCCAAGGTGTACCCATCCCAGTACGCTCTCCCCGGCGCACCGGCAGGATCGGGGATACCACCCTGGCGGCGGCGTGGCACGGCTGTCTTCCAAAGTCCGCCCCCGTCGCGACCGTCGGTACCAGAATCTCGTCGATGCTAGGCGCGCGACGATTCCTGTCGTACCCGGGTGGCATACTCGAATATGTGTTCGATGCTGGTTTGCGGTCTTCGAGTGATGCGGCGGTGGTCGCCGCTATCGGCTGCGCAGCGCGTGCCGAGAATCAGGACGCCGCCCGGCGGATAGCCGCGATCGGGGAGTGGGCAGCCCGCCGCTGCGCTGATGACGAGCACGCGCACTGGGCATGTGATGACTGGGATGCCGCCGCCGCGGAAGTATCGGCGATCCTGGGGGTCACCCATGGTCGGGCCTCGACAGAGATGCTGATGGCGGTGTCGCTGCGCCACCGGCTGCCGCGGGTGGCCGAATTGTTCACGGCGGGATCGCTCAGTTATCGGGTGTGTGCGGCCATCGTGAACCGCACCGACCTCATCGAAGACCGCGAGACGCTGGCCTTGGTCGATACCGCCATCGCCGATGATGCGCTGACGTGGGGACCAACATCGGAGCTGAAACTGCAGCGCGCCATCGATTTCTGGGTGGACCGCTACGACCCGGGCGCGCTGCGCCAGGTCCAGTCCCGAGTCCGCGATCGTGACATCGTCGTCGACCTGCGCAACGCCAAGGACGGGGTTGTCGAGATTCGGGGATCAGTCCAGCAGACCGACGGCGTCGTGATCGAAGCCCGGTTGATCCAGCTGGCGCACGCCGTGTGTGAAGACGATCCCCGCACCATCGGGCAACGGCGCTCCGATGCGATGGGGGCGATCGCCGCCGGGTGGGATCACCTGGCCTGCCTATGCGGTAACCCGGACTGCCCCGCCGCCGAACCCGACGGACGTGCAGCCAGTGTCATCGTGCACGTGGTGGCCGAGGCCGACATCCTGGACACCCAGCCCGATCCGGCGATCCACGGTGAGAAGCCCGAACCCGAGCCCGAATCGCCCCGCCCGCGAGCCGGTGGCGTCGTGACCGGTAATCGCGGGATCGTACCCGCGCCACTGTTGGCTGAACTCATCAGAGCCGGCGCGAAGGTGCGCGAGCTGCGCCGGCCCAGTGACGTACCGGAACCGCAGTATCGCCCCTCAACGGCATTGGATGAGTTCGTTCGGATGCGCGATATGACCTGCCGCTACCCCAACTGCGACCTGCCCGCCGAGTACTGCGATGTCGACCACACAATCCCCTGGCCGTGGGGCCCCACCCACCCCTCGAACCTGGCCTGCAAATGCCGAAAACACCACCTGCTCAAGACCTTCTGGGCTGGCTGGGACGATCAACAACACCCCGACGGCACCATCACCTGGACCTCACCCACCGGCCACACCTACACCACCCAACCCGGAAGCCGCCTGCTCCTCCCACGCTGGAACGTCACCACCGCCACACTGCCCCCACCAGTCGGCCAACCCCCACCCACCACCGGCATCATGATGCCCACCCGACGAAAAACCCGCGCCGCCCAACGCGCCTACCGCATCACGGCCGAACGCAAACTCAACGACGCCCGCGTCGCCCAACGTAACAAACCACCACCATTTTGAATGAAATCTATTGTGGGCGAGGCCCTGCCATCATCACGTTCTCTCCTGCGGCGGCAGCTGCGCCGAGCAACTGGGCGCACACCGGCACCCGCGACGCGATCGGCCAGGCCAACGAGGCCGGTTTCGACCACTGTGCGCTCGGCCTACCGGAGCGCTATCCACTCGGCGTAGCCCAGCGGGTCGCCGACGAACTCATCACGAAATCGACCTAGCCGACTCCCCGGCTCAGCCAGCTGACCTCGCCGCCGTCGCCACCATCACGGTAAGGTTCCAGCGCCTCGTCCCAGGCCGTGCCCAGGACCGTGTCCAGCTCAGCCGCCAGGCTGTCGGCACCTGCGGCCATCATGTCGCGCAACCGCATCTCGCCGACCATGGTGTCGCCGTTGGCGCTCATCGCCCCGGCCCACAGACCCAGCTGCGGGGTATGGCAGAACCGCTCGCCGTCCACGCCCGCGCTGGGATCCTCGGTGACCTCGAACCGCAGGACCGACCACGAGCGCAGCGCATTGGTCAGCCGGGCACCGGTGCCGACGGGACCCGTCCAATTGGTCACCGCCCGCAGCTGGCCAGGCATGGCAGGCTGTGGGGTCCACTTCAGGTTCGCCCTGGCATTCAGGGTCGACGAAAGTGCCCACTCAACATGTGGGCACACCGCTGCGGGGGAGGCATGGATGTACACCACGCCAGTCGTCGCATCGGCGAACTGGTTCGACGCACGCATAACCTTCTCCTTCGGTTTCACGAGGGACGTCTTCCCCAACGACCTGGTGTTTCCGAGGATGCAGTTGTGTCGTACGTGCTTATTGTGCCTTGTGGGGCCCGTGTTGCGCTAGTTCGCTCCGTACACTCTCAGAACTTCATCAGAGATCGCCGGCCACAAGGGCTTGGCCCACTCGCCGAAATCCCGGTCCGTGAGCACTACCAGCGACAATGCCCGTTCCGGGTCCACCCACAGGAACGTGCCGGTCTGACCGAAGTGACCGAAGGTCCGCGCAGAGTTAGCAAACCCCGTCCAGTGGGGTGACTTCCCGTCCCGGATCTCGAAGCCCAACCCCCAGTCATTGGGCCGCTGAACTCCAAAGCCGGGCAACACCCCGCTCAGGCCCTCGAACTGCACGGTGGTCGCGCATTCATGCAGCTGGGCCGACACTGTCCGCGGCACCAGCAGGTCCTGCACGAAGACCGCCAGGTCGGCCACCGTCGACACCGCGCCGTAGCCCGCCGCTGCCGCACCCTCGTCCAACCGGGACGCAGCCATGCCCAGCGGCTCGAACACCGCTTCGGTCAGGTACTGGCCAAATTCGATGCCCGTGCCCACCTCGATCGTCTCGGCCAGCACCTGGAAGCCGTAGTTCGAGTAGACCCGCCGCGTGCCGGGTTCGGCCATCACCTCGGCGGAGTGCACGGACAGCCCGGAGGCGTGCGCCAGAAGATGCCGGACGGTGCTGCCCGGCGGACCGGCCGGGGTGTCCAGCTCGACCGCACCCTCTTCGATCGCTACCTGCGCAGCGCGCGCCGCGAGGGGTTTGGTCACCGACGCCAGCCGGAACTGCGCAGCGGTGTCGCCGCACTCGGCGATCACTCCAGCGGGGCCCACCACCGCAGCGGCGGCCGCCGGCACAGGCCAGTCGGCGATATGGTCGAGTGGGGTGGACACCCAGAGAACGCTACCGGCCAGACGGTCCGAGACCGCGGCGCGCCTGCGCCAACCACTCGTAGGCATCGGTCGCCTCGTACCCGGATTCCCGCAGCGCCGATTGCAACACCGTCACCGCTTCGCGATAGCGGCCCCGGCGCACCAGCACCGCTCCGCGCAGCAGATTGTCGACCGCGCCGACGGACTCGAGCTCGCCCAGATAGCGCTCAGCCTCATCGAGATCGCTTCCGGCCAAGGCGATCTGGATCGCACCCCGCAGCAGCCGGGGCAGGTCAGCCCGGTCGACCGCCGCGATCGCCGCCCGCACCTCCGCGCGGGCGGCCGCCAGATCGCCCAGCGCACAGCGCACCAACGCCGCACCGGGCTGCGGCACGACACCCAACTCCTGGGCCCTGGCATACGCCGCGAACGCACCGTCGAGATCACCGCGCCGACGCCGCACCTCACCAAGTTGGTAGTACACCTCACCGGCGACCGCCGTCGACGTGCCCGCCAACGACATCTCACGTAAAACCGCCGAGCGTTCGGCCGCCAGATCGGCGTCGCCGCTCAACACCGACATCACCGTCTCCAGATAGGTCAGCTGCACCAGTGCTGGGCTCTCGGGCGCCCCGGCCAGCAGGTCGCGTGCGCGGCGGATCCAGCTCTGGCCGACAGCCCACTCACCCCGCGACAACCACGCCGCACCGAGTTCGAGGGCCTTGCCCGCCGCCGCGTTGGGATCGGTTCGCGTCAGCCGGACGTAGACGAGTTCGCCGACCCGAGTGGCCTCGCGGCCATGGCCGAGCGCGCCCGCAGCACTCGCCATCGCGTCGAGATCGTCGAGGGCCAACGGGCCCACCGAACCTACCCGGGAGAATGCCGAGTAGCTGGTTTCGAAGTCACCGACCCGATCGGCGACACGGGCCATGACCAGCAGGTCGGTCTGCGTTTCGACTCTCGCGATAGGCAAGCCATTACCGTATCTTCCGAACGGGACGGGCGCGGCGCATTCCGCATCCGTCGCGCTAATGTTTGGCCCATGAGCCAGACAGTGCGTGGTGTGATTTCCCGATCCAAGAAGCAGCCCGTCGAATTGGTCGATATTGTCATCCCCGACCCCGGTCCCGGCGAGGTGGTGGTCAAGGTCATCGCGTGCGGGGTCTGCCATACCGATCTGACCTATCGTGAGGGCGGTATCAACGACGAGTACCCCTTCCTGCTCGGCCACGAGGCCGCCGGCACCGTCGAATCGATCGGCGCAGGCGTCACCAACGTCGAGGCCGGTGACTTCGTGATCCTGAACTGGCGCGCGGTGTGCGGTCAGTGCCGCGCCTGCAAACGCGGCCGCCCGTGGTACTGCTTCGACACCCACAACGCGACCCAGAAGATGACGTTGACCGACGGCACCGAGCTGACGCCGGCCCTCGGTATCGGCGCGTTCGCCGACAAGACCCTGGTCCACGAGGGACAGTGCACCAAGGTCGATCCCGAGGCCGATCCCGCCGTCGCGGGCCTGCTCGGGTGTGGGGTGATGGCCGGCCTGGGTGCGGCGGTCAACACCGGCGCGATCGGCCGAGATGACACCGTCGCGGTGATCGGATGCGGCGGTGTCGGTGACGCCGCGATCGCCGGGGCCGCCTTGGTCGGCGCGCGCAAGATCATCGCCGTCGACACCGATAACAAGAAGCTCGAGTGGGCCCGCGAGTTCGGCGCCACCCACACGATCAACGCCAAGGAACTCGACGCCGTCGAAACAATCCAGGATCTGACCGACGGGTTCGGGGCCGACGTGGTAATCGACGCCGTCGGCCGCCCGGAAACCTGGAAGCAGGCGTTCTACGCCCGCGATCTGGCCGGAACCGTTGTGCTAGTGGGTGTTCCGACCCCCGATATGAAACTCGAAATGCCGCTGGTCGACTTCTTCTCCCGCGGCGGATCGCTGAAGTCCGCCTGGTACGGCGACTGTCTACCCGAACGCGACTTCCCCACCCTGATCAGCCTGTACCGCCAGGGCCGGCTCCCGCTGGAGAAATTCGTCTCCGAACGCATCGGACTGGACACCATCGAAGACGCCTTCCACAAAATGCACGCCGGTGAGGTTCTGCGCTCGGTAGTCGTGCTCTGATGGCCGGTATCGAGCGGGTCGTCACCCGCGGCACCTTCGAACTCGACGGTGGCAGTTGGGAAGTCGACAACAACATCTGGATCGTCGGTGACGGCTCCGAGGTGATCGTCATCGATGCCGCCCATAACGCCAAGGCCATCGAAGACGCGGTCGGCAACCGTCATGTCGTCGCGGTGGTGTGCACGCACGGCCACAATGACCACATCACCGTCGCGCCGCAGCTGTCCGCCGATCTCGACGCCCCGGTTCTGCTGAACCCGGCCGATGACATGTTGTGGCGAATGACGCACGGCGACACACCGTTCCGCACCATCGAAGACGGCCAGGCCCTGAAGGCCGACGGTATCGAGCTGCATGCCATCGCCACCCCTGGGCACTCCCCTGGCTCCATCTGCCTCTATGCCCCGGCGCTCGGCGCGGTGTTCTCGGGCGACACGCTGTTCCAGGGTGGCCCCGGTGCGACCGGCCGCTCGTTCTCCGACTTCCCGACGATCCTCGGGTCGATCAAGGACAAGCTGGGCAAGCTGCCCGCCGACACCGTCGTCTACACCGGACACGGCGATACCACCCGTATCGGCGACGAACTGGTGCACTATGACGACTGGGTGAAGAAGGGCTCGTAAGGCCGTTAAGGACAAGTCACCGCACTGCGCGGATCGATGAGGATCTTCGCGCGCACCTCGGGATCGCCCAGCGCCCCGAATGCCGTTGCCACACCGGCGAGCCCAACCCTGCCGGTCACATTCGCCATGAGAAGCCCACGGCAATGACCCGCTTTTACCAGTTCAGCTGGCGCTAGCTGCCTTTCATGTGGCAGGAGGTCGACGAAGAAATCCAGCCGGTGCTCTGTGCGGCGGTCGACCCGAAGACGCGGGGCACCGAGTTCTACGGCCCCCGCGGCTTCCAGGAACTGGCCGGCGGCGGTGTCACCGAGGACTGCCGATGGCTGTGGCAATTGTCCGAACAGCTCACCGGCGTGAGTTATCCGACAAATTAGCGGACAACGACTAGCGTCAATCTCCTACAGCCAAACGGGAGGTTGTCATGGTTCCAGAAGAAGTCGCCAGGCCCGCGGGCGGTTCGGTGCGACGTTTCGCCCTGCGCTACTGGCTGGCCATCACCCTGGTGGTGCTGGCGGCGATATTCATCGCCCAGAACCGCACGCGCCAGCGGGTACAGATCCTGTGGATCTACGTCGAGTATCCGATGTGGCTGTTGCTGACCGCGATGCTGGTGGTGGGGATCGTGGTCGGGCTGTTGCTGCACCGCCGTCGCAAGAGCTGATATGCGCGAGTCCAGCAATGTGGTGCGTCCCGTACCGATGGACAGCCACACCTATACCGAGTCCTCCCGGCTGCAAGCGGCTGGATTGCGGCCTGCCACCAACCTTTTCGAGGAATCCGCGCGCAGCATCGCGATCCCGAGGGCACCGCAGCCCATCGCCATCGCCGACTATGGAGCGTCGACGGGCTACAACTCGCTGGTGCCAATCAGCGCGGCGATCGCCGTCATCCGCAAGCGGACTCGCTCCGATCACGCCATCCTGGTGGCGCATACCGATGTGCCCGGCAACGACTTCACCGCACTGTTCTCCACGCTGTCCGACGATCAGGACAGCTACCTCAAAAAAGACTCCACCACCTACGCCTCGGTGATCGGCCGCTCGTTCTATACCCAGATCCTGCCGTCGGACAGCATCGCGCTGGGGTGGAGTTCCTGGGCCATCCACTGGCTGCGCAGGGTGCCGATGCCGATCCCCGACCACGTGGAGATCTCGCACAGCACCGACGATGAGGCCCGTCGCGCCTACGCCCGCCAGGCCGCCGGGGACTGGCGCGACTTCGTCGCCTTCCGTGGCCGCGAGCTGGCACCCGGAGGCCGGCTGGTGGTGCTGACCGTCGGCCTGGCACCCGACGGCACTTCGGGATTCACGGCCGCGTTCGACGCGATCATGTCGACACTCGCGCACTTCGTCGATGACGGTGTGATCACCTCCGACGAGGTGCGCCGTATGTCGATCCCATCGATTGGCCGCGACGAGAAGGACTTTCGGGCGCCGTTTGCGCCGTCGGGGCGATTCGAGGGCCTCGAGATCGAGCACATCGAGATGGTGAACGGCGAAGACCGGTTCTTCTCACAATTCCAGAGCGACAACAACGAACGGGCCTTTGGCGCGAATTGGGCTGAATTCCTTCGTACTTCGATGTTTCCGATCCTGGCTGCCGCGCTGAACGTCGACGCCGACGCCGGTTCGGGGCGAGACCGACGCACCAAGCTACGTCGAGAATTCGTCGAACAGCTGGAGACGGCGGTCGCGGCACGGCTGGCCGCGGCGCCCGCGCCGATGTCCATTCCGTTGGCCATCGCGGTCCTGTCCAAGCGGCGCCGCTCAGCCTGACGGCGTCTGCACGTAGATTTGCGGCAGAACGGGAATCGGCGGAATTGTCGGGGTCGGGACCGGGCTCGAAGTCCAGCATCGGGCGCCTCGGACCAGGCCAACCGCTGGCCTCGTTGGGTCCGTCATGTCGTCCAATCCAGGCTCCCGCGACAGGCGGGTAGCCCCAGCGCCGCACTTTGGATTCTCCAAAGATGTCCGGGCCGTTACTCAGCGAATCGTGCCGCGCCCCGGGATCAGGGGCAGTTCCAGCGGTGTGACCCAGCCCGCGGGCAGTTCGTTGACGGCCGGAACGGCATTGAGCGCACGCAGTCCGGTCGACAGGCAGCCCGCGGTCGCGGCGTCACGCCCGGAACCGTCTGTGAACCTAAACGCGGTCTCTTGGACGATGCTGGGGGTGCCCTGGATATCGACTCGGTAGACGTCGTCCTGGGTGCCCGACGGCCAGTCCGGGGCGGCGTCCTGACCGATGCGGTTGACGTGTTCCAGCTGGATCCGGGTTTCGCCCTGGTAGATGCCGTTGATGGTGAACCGCACCGCGGCGACGTTCCCGGCCGGGATGACACCCTTCACGGTCTTACGCTCAGTCGGGGTCACCCACTTCTCCCAGGTGGTGGTGATCTCGTCGAGCTCGATGCCGGCGGCGTAGGCGATCATCGGCACCGTCGCGCCCCAGGCGAACACCAGGATGTCGGAGTTCTCCAGCAGTGGCTTGAACTCGGGCTCGCGGCCGATGCCCATCTCGAGTTCATAGTCACCCTCGTAGTTCGTGTAGTCCAGCAGCTCCGAGGCCCGGACCAAGCGCACCTGGGAGGCCAGACCCATCAGCGTCATCGGGAACAGGTCATTGGCGAAGCCGGGATCGATCCCCGTGGTGAAGCACGATGCCTGTCCCGCCTCGCAGGCCTGAGTGATCGGGTCGATCCAATTCGGCGGATTCAGGTGCATCTTCGGCCACACCCACGGCGTCATCGCCGTCGAGCACACGTCGATACCGGCGCGCAGGAACCGTGAGATGAGATCGATGTTGGCGTCGGCGTGCGCGGCGGTCGGCCCGTAATGCACCAGCGCATCGGGCTTCAGCGCGATCAGCGCGTCGACGTCATCGGTGGCCGCCAGGCCGATTTCGGGCATATCGCAGATCGTCCCGACATCGACACCGACCTTGGCAGGATTGCTGACACCAACCCCGACCAGCTCGAACTCGGGGTGCGCCACGACTTCGGGGATGACCATCCGGCCGACAAAACCAGTACCCCAGACCACGATTCGCTTCGCCATGGCTGGAGACTAACCGCGCGTCGTGCAATATCCGCTCACTTGTCCCGATCCTTGGAAGTGCGGCTTTTGCGCGGCGCAGCCGAGCGAGGTGGCCCGTCGGACTCCAAAAGCCCGGCCTGATGCCGATGGACACCGATGGCACCGATGCAGGCCGTCTGCCGGGCAAGACGATCCTCGTACCCGCGGATTAGCCGGAAGACCTGTCCCGCAGTGCGAATCGACGTTCGGCGTAGGCCAGGTCGTCGCGCCACAGCCGGGCAGCCGCCAGCCGCATCAACGACGTGATCACGGGTGCGACGCGCAGTGCGCGGTGGAATCCGGTCCGGTCGGATTGTGCGACGACAGCTTCGATGACCGCCGTCCGCGGGCGCCCGTCCGGTCCGGGTCCGACTGGGGTGGCATGGGTCTCGACGACGCTGCCGGCACCCTCGCCGTCGACGATCCGCATGACGATCGTCCGTGGTTCCGGCGCGGTGAATTCGGCGATCACCGGCACACCGAGGCGTCCCATTCGGAAGGTGACCGCCACCAGGAATCGGTCGGCGTCGTCGTCGGCGTCGACCGCCGGTGCGCTGAGCACCTCGAGCTGGGTGAACGAGTAAGGGTGGAACCACGCGCCATGCCAAGGGTCGAGCCGGTTGGCGATGACGTCGGATGGTTCGCAGACACCCTCCACCCGGGCGACCGCCGCCAGACGTGCTCCGGTGGGACGAACCGGGATCACCGGGGAGTCCAGTGGCGCTTCCCCCCCGACACCGTCGAGTCGCACCCACACCAGTACACCGTCGTCGAAGACGGGCAACGGCTTCCAGCCGAACTCCCGCGTGCCGTCGAGGCGCAGGCCGTGCCACGGGCAGATCAGCGCGCCGCAGTCGATCTTGCCGCCGGCCAGGTCGGCGCCGAGATGCGGGCAGGCCGCGGACCCGACATGCACGTGGCGCTGCTGATCGCGCCAGGCCACGATCTCGATCCCGCCGACCCGGGCGCCGAACGGCCGGTCCGCGCGGACTGCGGCACTGGGGGCGAACACATACCAGTTGCCGCTGGGCCGGGCTTCGGCACGCTTGAGCGCCGCGTTGATCAGCGCGGGCTCCGCATCCTGGTAGGTGGGACGCTGAGCCGCCCAGTTCGCCTTGGGAATAACCTGCAGCGGAAGGGTTTTCATACGGGACCGCAGGTTCATGACGCGCGCCCTTCCCGGCCCGCCAGCCAGCGCAGTACCGGTGAGCGACCCCCCACCGGAACGGTGTGCAACGTATGACCTTCCACGCCCCAGCCGGACAACAGTCGGTTGGCCGCCGACCATCCGGTGGTGGCTGCCCGCTCCATCAAGGCCACCGGCAGGTCGATGCGAATACCATCGCCGGCCAGCATCAGACCACCTGTCGGCGTGTCGACCGTCGGCCGATCGGCGAAAGCGCCCGGACTGAACAACGGACAGTCGTCGCGAATCAAGAGCGTCTCCCCTACGATGCGCGCCGTCGCGGTCTCCGGGTACAGCTGGTACAGGCGGCCCAGCATACGCTGCCGCAACTCGTCGGCCTCTGGCGGCTCGCCCACGGAATAGGAGTGCACCTCGAGCACCGAACCATGATGGACGCGCGCCCATTCCGCGGACTGGACTTCGTAATTGCTGACCACACTGATGTTGTCGATGGGGGCCAGACCGCCGGTCCCGAGGAACGCGGGCCGCCCGGTGTCCACCGGCTGGTCCAGCCAGAGCCGCTGCACGGCGAAGGGCGGCGCGGTGCGCAACTGCGACACCTGCCTGCGCCAGCCGTCATCACCCAGCCCCGGTGAGGCGGCCACGATTCGTTGCAGCCCGGCTGTGTCGGCGGCCAAGACCACACCGTCGGCGTCGACGGTCCGTCCGGTCGAATCATGCACCTGCAGGGTCCGGGTGCCGCCCACGCTGACCGATTCCGCGGACACTTCGGTGCGCAACCGCACCCCTTGACTGATCAGGTACTGGCCCAACGGTTCCCACAGTGCGGTGTCGAAGTTCGACTCAGCGACGTCGAAGACCAGCCCTTCACTGGAGCCCAGGAAGTAGATGTGGAACATGGTCGCCAGTTCAGCGGCCGAGAGTCGCTCCGGTCTGGCGAAGAAGCTGCGCGCGAACACCTCGAAGGCCAAGTGGCGGGCAGCGGCCGGAAAATTGATGTCCGTCAAGAACGTTTCGGCATCGAGCTCGTCGAGTTGATCATAGATCTCGGGTACCGAGACGGCGACCAGCGGCGCGGCCGCAACGGCGTTGAGCCGCACCAGATCCCGCACCCGGAACGTGGGGCTGCGCAGGGCGAAAGCCAATGCGTTCCATGGCGGCGTCTTCGGTAACCCCCGGAAGGTGTCGCGGCGGCCATGGCCGTCGATGAGCGGGTAGTCCTCGACCGCGCGGAGCCGCTCGAGGTCGGGGTCAGCGCGGCGTAACAACGCGCGCAGGTTGTAGTACTGGCGGAAGAACGCGTGAAAGCCGCGGTTATTCGCCACCGGTGTGCCGTCAGCCAGCTCGTCGGTCCAGCCCCCGACCCGCCCACCGAGGTACTCCTGGCGTTCCAGGAGCTCTACGGAGACACCTCGTTCGGCGAGGCCCGTCGCTGCCGCCAAACCCGCGACGCCGCCCCCCACGACCACGACATGCGGCTTGCGCGGTGACGCCTTGGCGTGCGGCGCCCCATCGGGGGCCGGGTGCGTAACGCGACGGCCGTCGATCACCGCGGCGCATCCGCTACGAAGGTGTGCACGATATCGCGCTGCCAACCGGGCATCGTTTCACTGTGCACACCGGTGAAACCCGCTGCGGCCAGCCGCCGTTGGAAGGCAGCGGCCCCATCGAACGCGTTGACGCTGCGCCATAGGTGTCGGTAGAGGGCGCTGTCGCGAGTCTGCCGCCAGCCGGACGGAATGATGATGCCCCAGCAGACCGCGTTCCAGATCGCTTGGGCTGCTCGCGAATCTCGCACCGAGTACTCGTGCACGGCCAGCGTCCCGCCTGGGCGAAGCAGCTGGCGAAATGCACTCAGCGTGGCATCGGGGTCGGCCAGGTTCCGCAACAGGTAGGCGGCGAAGATGCCGTCGAACGGGCCGTGCACCCCCGCCTCGGCGACGGCTTCGATCGGGCTGTGCACGAACCGGACCGCTGCCGGCCAAGACTTCACACTGGCCTCGGCGAGCATGCCGGCCGACGCGTCGACCGCGATGATCTCGGCATGCGGCGCCGCCTCCAGCAGCGCCGCCGTGGACGCTCCCGTCCCGCACCCGGCGTCGAGCAGTCGAAGGCCGCGGCCCCCGCGCGGAATACGCATCCGCCGCGCGGAGATTCTCAGGTGGTCGTGATAGCCGGGGTTCGCGCCGACCAGCTTGTCGTAGGCGCGAGCGCCCACATCGAAGGCACCGGGCACATCTATGGCCATTACTGATCCCCAACTTCGTTGTTGGGGCGGGGCCGTTGCCTCTCCCACAGCAGCAACACCGCGGTGACCATCGCCCAGCCGAACAGGAAGTCCTCCACCGGGATGTCCCACGGGAACCGCACCCCGGTGCTGTGCTGCTCGTTGTAGATGACGATCGGTGCGGACAGCTTGGTGAGCCAGCCATCGACGAGCACCTGGAATGCCACCACGATGGCCATAGAAATCCAGTATTCGACCTTGCCGAACAGCCCGGTGCGCAAGACGGCCAGTTCCAGCGCGAGGACCGCGAGGACCGCGACGACGGCGGGCAGGGTGTAGCCGAGCCCGGTCATCGGCGGCCCCGCAGCGCCCCGAGGATGGTGCTGACCGCCGAATAGGTCAGCAGGCCACAGATCGGGATCACGATGAAGAACAGCAACTCCTCCAACGGAATCGAGAATCCGACGTCGACTCCGCTGATGTAGCGCGGGTTGTAGCTCCACACCTGGCCGGCGATCGCGATCGCGTCCCACATGACAAAGACCGCCGCCACCGGACCGACCGACAGCAGCAGGCGCACCGGCTGGCGATAGACCCCGGCACCGAGGAACTCCAGCGGAGCGGTGATCAGGAGGCAGGCGCCTAGCACGATCAGGTACTGCCAATGATCCATCAGGCCGCACCGTACCCGCGGGCACGATGGGCCCGAATCAGGCCGGAGGAGAAGACCCTCAGCCGCCGTCCCAGGCTCACCGACGCACGCTGGCTGAACACCGCGAAGTCGATGGCCTCGATGCGGTCGAGAATTTCGGAGTACAGCGTGAACGCTGTCGCCACACAGGGTCTGGACTCCGGGGCGAGCAACGCGATACCTTTACGCGCCTCGCGGTAGACCGTGCGGGCGACATCGTGCTGGGCCGACAGTGCGCGGCGGACCTTGGGATCGGTCTGGTGGTGTTGGTGACACCACGTCAGAACGTCGCGGTCCACGTCGAATGCCGCGAGTTCGTCCGCCGGTAGGTAGACCCGGTTGCGTTCCAGATCCTCATCGACGTCACGGAGAAAATTGGTCAGCTGGAACGCCTGGCCCAACGCCTCGGCGTACGGCGCGGCCTCGCCTGCTGCGCCGACGGTTCCGAGGATCGGCAACATTTCCAAACCGATGACGGCAGCCGAACCCCGCATGTAGCGGTTGAGCGCCGCGCGGTCCGGATAGTCGGTGATCGTCAGGTCCATTCGCATGGATGTCAGGAAATCACCGAACAGATCCAACGGGATGCGGTAGGTGTGCACGGTGTGCAGCACTGCGGCCAGCACCGGCTCCGACTCGTCGGCGGTGCCGGTGAAGAACTTGGCCGACAGCCGGTCGAGCCGCTGCTCGCGCTCGGCCGGGCTGGCTTCATCATCCATATCGTCGAGGATGTCATCGGCGTAGCGGGCGAACCCATACAGCGCATGCACTGCCGGCCGCTGTGACGGGGTCAGCAGCCGGGTGGCCAGGAAATAGGTCCGGCCGTGCTCGGCATTCAGCCGCCGGCAGTACCGATAGGACTCCCGTAACCGGGAATCGTCGATCCCGGCGGCGTGTAACTCGGTGTGGATCATCACTACCTGCTTCCCGAGCTGAGGATGGTGCGGGTGTCGGACGGGTCGGGGACGGCCCCCGTGACTCGGTCGGCGGCCAGCCGCCCGGAGATGAGCGCGGTGGGCATCCCCACGCCCGGCACTGTCGAGCCGCCGGCCAGCACGGCGTTGTCGATGCCCCGAACGGTATTGGCCGGCCGGAACGGGCCGGTCTGGGCAAAGGTGTGCGCCAGCGCGAACGGCGTACCTGCGGCCATGCCCTGGCGGGCCCAGTCTGCAGGTGTCACCACGTCGAGAATCTCCGCGTCCAGCCCCGGCATCAGCCGTGCCACCGCAGTGGCCACCACCTCGTTGGCGTAGTCCTGCCCGTTCAAATCCCAATCAACAACGCCCTTTTCGAGATTCGGGGCCGGGGCCAGAATGTAGAGCAGGTCGCGCCCGGGCGGGGCGAGGCTGGGATCCCCCGCCGTCGGCCTGGTCACCAGCAGCGACGGATCGCTCATCAACACCCCGGAACGGATGATCTCGTCGAACGTGCCGGCCCACTTACCCCCGAAGCTGATGTTGTGATGCGCCAGGTGGTCGCCGACGGCAGGGACGCCGACGTGGGCCACCAGCGCCGACGGCGCCGGACGCACCTTGACCAGGCGGCGCGGTGCGCGCCCCAGCAGCCGGTAGGTCAGAGGCAGCTCCGTCGTGAGGACGACGGCGTCACAAGGAATCCGGCCCTGTGGGGAGATCACGGCGCTCACTCGCGAGCCGCTGCGTTCCAGTGCGGTGACCGTAGACCCGTAGTGGAATTGCACTCCCGCCGCGGCGGCGACGGCAGCCATCGCCTCGGGAACCGCGCGCATACCTCCGCGCGGAAAGTACACGCCGGCAACAGTATCCATGTAGGCGATCACCGCATAGGCGGCCAGGGCCCGCTGCGGCGGCACACCGGCGTAGAGCGCCTGGAACGTGAAGATCCGCTGCACCCTTTCGTCGGTGACGAACCGGCTCACCATTGGCTCCCAACCGCGGAAGCCGCCGATCGCGGCCAGCCGGGCCAGCTGCGGGGTCAGCAGGGACAGCGGTGAGGCGAAGTTAGCAGCGATGAAGCCGTCGAACTCCAGCCGGTAGAGCTCGGTGAGCCAGCCGCGCAGCCGCAGATAGCCGGCGGCCTGCTCGGGTCCGGCGAAGTCCTCGATCGCGGCGGCCATCGCGGCGGCGTCGGGGTGCACGTCCAACGTGCTGCCGTCGGCGAAGCTGGCCCGATAGGCGGGCTCGACGGGCATGAGTTCGAGATGGTCGGCCATCGACGCGCCGACCGCGGCGAACGCGTCGGCGATGATGTCGGGCATGGTCAGCACAGTCGGGCCGGTGTCGATCCGGTAACCGGCGATATCGGCCTGGCCCATACGTCCGCCCGGGAACAAATGGCGCTCAAGCACGGTCACCGAGCGGCCGCGACCAGCCAGGTGTAGCGCAGCGGAGAGCCCCGACAGGCCAGCGCCGACCACGACGACGTGGTCGGTGGCACCCGGGACGGTACGCATCGGTCTGGACGGCACCCCCTGACGATACCCAGCCTGATGCGCTCGCAATCAAGCTTCTGCGGCACACACCCAACTGGTTACAGTGCAGCCGATAGCGGGTCATCCGCTGTCTTCATCGTCGCCGTGCTCCTGGCCTGGACCTTCCGCCTGTGCCCCGGAGTCACCTGGCACGACGGCTCTACGTTCAGCGCGATCGATGTCGTGCGTGGCGTGCCTGGCCTGTGTCGCGTGCAATCGCTGCAGGGGCTGCATCGGCTGTGCCCGATGCACCGACTGCGCCGGTTGTGTCGGGTGCTACAACTGCTCGGGACTGCGCAACGCAGTGGGGCTCAAGGATGTTCACGCCTAGCCCCGCAGAAAGGGTCGGGCTATGACACAGCTGAACGGGAAAGTCGCGCTGGTAACGGGCGCGTCGTCAGGCCTCGGGGCCGCGACGGCGCAACTGTTCGCCGAGCGCGGAGCCACGGTATTCGGTATCGCACGCGACTCCGAACGGATGGCGACGGTGTTCGAATCGGTTCCCGGCGGTGCGTACGCATCGGTCGACATCACCAGTGCGCAGGCCTGCCGCGACGCCGTCGCCGAGTGTGCCGAACGCTTTGGCCGCGTCGACGTGCTGGTGAACGCGGCGGGCTTTCACCAGATGCGCAACACGACGTCGGTCACCGATGAGGACTGGGACTACGACCTTGCGGTCAACCTCAACGGGCCGTTCTATTTGATCCGGGCCGCACTGCCGCACCTGCTGGAGGTCGGCGGCAACATCGTCAACGTCGCCTCCATCGCCGGTATCGAGGGCGAGGTCTACTCGGCGGCATACTGCGCCGCCAAGCACGGGCTGGTCGGCATGACCAAGGCGCTGGCGATCGAGTACACCAAAAAGCAGTTGCGAGTGAACGTGATCTGCCCGGGCGGGATGCTCACCCCGCAGGTGACCGAGTTCAAGACGCCAGATGACGCGGACTGGAACCTGATCATGCGGATCGCCGCGCCTCGCGGAATGATGGCGCCGGTCGATGTGGCGAAGGTGATCGCGTTCCTGGCCAGCGATGACGCCGTCACCATCCATGGGGCGGTCTACAACGTCGATAACGGCAAGACCGCGGGTTAGATCCTGGCTTCAAAGGTCCGGCGGATGCCGGCCAGCATCTCGTTGTGAGCGTCGACCGCCTGGCGGACGGTGACGGCCAGCAGCGGCCACGGCGCGGTGAACCGGATCCGTTCGGTCAGCCGGGTGCCGCCCGGTATCGGGTCGAAGGAGACCACCGAGCACAGTTGGACCGCCGGAAATTGCCGGGACTCGGTGAGCACCGGGCCGACCGAGGGCACCTCGAGGCGCGCGGTGTACGTGATCGGCAGGGTGGCGATACCCAGCGGAATGCGGTCGCGGACGCGGTAGACCTGTATGTAGCCGTCACTGGTATCGGTACGCGACAGGCTCTCGACCGATACCATCAACGGGTGGACATCTTTGATGTTGTCCAGATCGACGTAGTGGGCCCGAACGTCATCGGGAGCGCCGGGCACGTCCTCACTGAGGACCCGCTCAACAGGGCCGGCCATTGCGAACTACTGAACGGCCGCCCGCTGCAGGACGCCAACCTGATCCGGGCAGTAGGTGGCGATCGCCGCACCGAGGAACTGGATCGCCTGGCCCTGGGTGCTGTTCAGCGGCAGGTTGGTCAGGATGAACTTGGCCGACGCGTACGTGTCCTTGTCCAGCCCGGTTGCCAGTCGCTTGCAGGTGATCTTGCCGATCCACGCGTTGTAGTCACGAGGGCCGTAGATCCCGAAGGTGTGCAGCTGGTTGGCGAAATCCGTGTCGGGATCGGCGTGCGACGGCGCGGCCAGGACAATCGGCACCGCGACGGCCGCGACGGCGGCCATGGCAAGCCTCGTAACGTTCATAGGCAAGATTGTAGGACAGCTAAACACTGTCGCAAGAGCCATACCGCACAATTGACGTAGTGACGCCTGACGTAGTGACGTCTGGATCTCACTTCGACGGATGATGTGACCTCAGGCACGATTGGTCGAGGGGAATCGATCGGCGGAGCTAACCGGGGGTATCGTCCCGATCAGTTAAGTGAGCTAATCTCTCAGTTAAACCAGCTAAGCTGTCGCGACGCTAAGAACAGAAAATGGGGTTGAGATGAGACGGACGGCCGCGCTCACGAATAGCGCTGAAGGAGTCATCGCGCTGTCCGTGTCGGCGTCGTAATCTCGTCGGGGAATCCTATGGTCAAGGCATTGAAGCGGTTATGGATACCGCTCGTCATCGTGATCGTGGTGGCAGTTGCCGCGTTCGGTGTTTTCCGGCTGCATGGCGTCTTCGGGAAGACCGAATTGACCCGGCCCGGAAGCGGCCTGGCCAACGACACCAAACCGTTCAATCCCAAGCAGGTGACGTATCAGATCTTCGGCCCTGAGGGCGCGGTGGCGACCATCAACTACCTCGACCTAGACGCGCAGCCGCAGATCGCCCGCGACATCACGCTGCCCTGGTCGCTCACGCTCACCACAACCGCTCCGGCTGCCAGCGCCAATATCGTGGCGCAGGGCGATACCGACACGATCGGCTGCCGCATCCTCGTCGACGGTGTGCTCAAGGACGAGAAGACCTCGACCGGCGTCAACGCCCAGACCTTCTGCCTGGTGAAGTCCGCATGACCGATCTTCAGAGCCCCCCCAAGAAGAACCCGCTGATCCCCCGGTTCGTCCGGGCATTCTCGGTGCCGATCGTGCTGCTCTGGCTTGGGCTCGTCGTCGTCCTCAGCGTCGCCGTGCCGTCGCTGGAGCAGGTCAGCCAAGCGCACACGGTGTCGCTGGCGCCCGAAGACGCGCCATCGATGAAGGCGATGAAGCAGGTCGGCAAGACCTTCCAGGAGTTCGACTCCAACAGCAGTGCGATGGTCCTGCTGGAAGGCGACCAGCAGCTGGGCCCTGAGGCGCACCACTACTACGACACGTTGATCCAGAAGCTGCGCGCCGACACCAAGCACGTCGAGCACATCCAGGACTTCTGGGGCGATCCGCTGACCGCTGCCGGCTCCCAAAGCGCCGACGGTAAGGCCGCCTACGTCCAGCTCTACCTGGCGGGCAACCAGGGCGAAGCTTTGGCCAACGAGTCGATCGACGCCATCTCCAAGATCGTCGAGGCCAATCCGCCGCCGCCGGGAATCAAGGTCTTCGTCACCGGCCCAACGGCATTGAGCCACGATCAGCACAACGCCGGCGACTCGGCCGTCAAGATGATCGAGGCCCTCACGATCGCGGTCATCTTCGTGATGCTGCTGTTGGTCTACCGGTCGATCACGACCGTGATCCTCGTGCTGGCCATGGTCTTCACCGAACTGACCGCGGCCAGGGGCGTCATCGCCTTCCTCGGGAACTACGAGATCATCGGCCTGTCCACATTCGCGGTGAACCTGTTGGCGACATTGGCGATCGCCGCGGCCACCGACTATGCGATCTTCCTCATCGGCCGCTATCACGAGGCAAGACTGTCCGGCGAAGACCGTGAGACGGCGTTCTATTCGATGTACCACGGCACCGCCCACGTGATTCTGGGTTCGGGCCTGACCATCGCGGGTGCGACCTTCTGTCTGCACTTCACCCGGCTGCCCTATTTCCAATCGCTGGGCTTCCCGTTGGCCATCGGCATGTTGGTCGTGGTGTTCGCGGCGCTGACGTTGGGCGCCGCCGTCATCTCGATAGGCGCCCGGTTCGGATTGTTCGAACCGAAGCGGAAGATGAACACCCGCAGCTGGCGACGAGTGGGAGCGGCCGTAGTCCGCTGGCCCGGACCGATTCTCGTCGCCTCGATCGCGGTATCCCTGGTGGGGCTGTTGGCACTGCCAACGTACAAGACCAACTACAACGACCGCTTTTACCTGCCTGGCGACATCCCGGCCAACCAGGGCTATGCGGCCGCTGACCGGCACTTCCCGCAAGCCCGGATGAATCCCGAGCTGCTGCTCATCGAAACCGACCACGACGTACGCAACCCGGCCGACATGATCGTCGTCGATCGCATCGCCAAATCGGTCTTCCACATTCCGGGCATCGGTCGGGTGCAGACGATCACCCGTCCGCTGGGCGCCCCGATCGAACACACCTCGATTCCGTTCATCATCAGCATGCAGGGCACGAACCAGACGATGAACATGTCCTACCTGCAGGACCGCATGAAGGACATGCTGAAGATGGGTGACGAGCTACAGGTCACCATCGACACGATGGAGCGGATGCTGGCGCTGACCAAAGAGATGGTCGGCATCACCCACAGCATGGTCGGCAAGACCAAACAGATGGTCCTTGACACCAACCAAATCCGGGACCAGATCGCCAATTTCGACGATTTCTTCCGGCCCATCCGCAATTACCTCTATTGGGAACCGCACTGCTACGACATCCCGCTCTGCCACTCGATTCGATCGATCTTCGACGCGCTCGATGGAATCGACACTCTCAGTGACGATCTCGGACAACTGGTCGTCGATATGGACAGGCTTGACGTCCTGATGCCAAAGATGGTCACGATCATGCCGCCGATGATCGCGACCATGAAGAACATGCAGTCGACGATGCTGACGATGCAGTCGACGATGGGTGGCCTGCAAAATCAGATGGACGCCATGCAGCAGAACGCGACGGCGTTGGGGCAGGCCTACGACGCGTCGAAGAACGACGATTCGTTCTATCTGCCGCCCGAGGTGTTCGACAATCCCGAATTCAAACGCGGCCTGAAGATGTTCGTCTCCCCGGACGGAAAAGCGGTGCGGTTCATCATCTCCCATGAAGGGGACCCCGCTACCCCCGAGGGCATCTCGCACATCGAGAAGATCAAGAACGCCGCGTTCGAGGCGATCAAGGGCACACCGCTGGAGGGCTCGAAGGTCTACCTCGGCGGCACCGCTTCGGTCTACAAGGACATGCAAGAGGGAGCCAACTACGACCTCATGATCGCCGGGATCGCCGCGCTGGGGTTGATTTTCGTCATCATGCTGGTGCTCACCCGAAGTGTGGTAGCGGCGGCGGTGATCGTGGGCACCGTGGTGCTCTCACTCGGCGCGTCGTTCGGGCTCTCGGTCCTGCTGTGGCAGCACATCCTTGGCCAACCGTTGCACTGGTTGGTGATCGCGATGGCGGTGATCATCCTGTTGGCGGTGGGCTCGGACTACAACCTGCTCCTCGTGGCCCGGTTCAAGGAAGAGATACATGCCGGGCTCAACACCGGCATCATCCGGGCAATGGCGGGCAGTGGCTCGGTGGTGACCTCGGCCGGCTTGGTGTTCGCCTTCACGATGGCCTCGATGTCGGTCAGCCCGCTACGGGTCGGCGGCCAGGTGGGAACGACGATCGCCCTTGGCCTGTTGTTCGACACGCTGGTGGTCCGCTCGTTCATGACACCGTCGATCGCCGCCCTGCTCGGCAAGTGGTTCTGGTGGCCCCAGCGGGTGCGTCAGCGCCCGCTACCGCAACCGTGGCCGTCGCCGTCGCCGTCGCCGAAGGAATCGACCGATCGGGCAGAGGCCACCGCGAGCGCGCCTAGTGACTCGCAGTGACCGAGCAGCTACTCTGACCTGGCGAGTCGTCGGCTGTTAGGAACCTGTTCAGCTGCCGTTCGCACAGTGGCAAGTCCGGCCATTACTTTGCTGTCATCCTTGACGGCAGCCCTGTTGGCCGGCCGTCCCGGAAGGACTCTGATGTCGCTCGAACTGCGTCACGTCGCACCGCTGTTGCTCTGTGTCGGCGCGTCGATTGTGCTCGCGCCGTTGGCAGTTGCTGATCCGCCCGCCATCCCCGAGCCGGGCTCGGAGTCGGCCGCCGCCACCATCCGCGACCTCGACGCCGCGGGCTACGATGTCTCGCTGCAGTACGAGAACGGCGTCCCCAACGCTGGGCTGTCGACGTGCACGGTGACCGATATCAACACCCAGGGCACGGCGGGCTCCCAGGGCATCGCGTACGTCACCATCAACTGCTCGAAGTAGCCTCAGCGCGCGTGGCGTAGCGCTCCGACGGTGTCGAGTTCCTCGAGCGCGGTCACCGCACGCAGCAACCCCTCCATAGCGATACCGTCGTCCTGCATTCCGCCGAGGCTGGCCGTGCCCAGACCCGAGAACCAGGGGTGCACAACGGCGTGCCGGTAGCGTGTCCACAACTCGTCGCGATCCAGGTCCGGGCCGCCCTGGCCGGCCTGTGCGCTGCGATAGGTGTCGAGCAGGTCGCGTAAGGCGAGATCCCGGGACGAATGGCCGCGCCGGACCACCTGCCAATCCAGTAGCCCGGCGTTGCCGTCGCGGATGTAGGTGTTGCCGGGCTGGGAATCACCGCGCAGCACAGTATGGGGGCCCTGTCGATCGCGTCGAGCACAGCCGGGAAGTTCTCTCAGGTGTAACCGGCCCGCAGCCCTTGGGATCGACGTCGAATCGGCCAGGCGGCGCGCCGACATCCGCATCACCGTCGGCGCGATGAGATTCGACGGATCGCCTGGGGGCGCCATCAGCCAGCCGAATTGTCGACCGCCACTAGCCTTTTGCGGTAGCCGCCCTGGGAACGTCGCGTGCAGCGCGGCCAGCACTTCGACGAGCTGAGCCATCTGATCGGTCGATAACGGGTGCAGGGCGTCGGGAACTGGCACAGCGAGGTGGTCATGTCTTCGAGAACGACGACGAAGCGACCGGTCAGACGATCGAACGCCGACCCGTACGTGCGCGGTATGCCGCGCCGAGTTCGCGCGGGAGCTCGCTGGACTCAGTTGAGGCCGTGGTGATGAGTGCGGCGCCACCAACGACAGCGGCTATACGGGCACCATTCCTGGGCGCCTTCATGGGATTCCTCATTCGAAGCGGCGAACTCGCCCTCGCCGGGCGCCCTAGATAGGCCTGAATGCCTGTTCAACCAGGGTTTTTCCAGGGATTCACCGAAATGGGCAATCCGCGGAGTTTCCTCGCGCCGGTGTCACAGTCGCGTCACGATTCGCCAACGTCGCGGCCCACGAGCCGTGATCGCATCGGCACGATGGCTTCTCGCAACCGTTTGACCGGGGAGTTTGTTTGCGCGAGTCGTGTCCAGCGTGGCACATGGGGTTTGCCAGATGCGGTACCGTCGGCTCAATACCAAGGGGAGGCGTGATGAGTTCGACGAAGAATGCCTCGGCCTATGTAGGTCGTATAGGCGGCTTAGCGGTAGGCCTGGGAGTAGGTGTGGCGATCCTCGCTGGCGCCGGTGCGGCGTGGGCCGAGACCGCCGGACCCGGCGACTCCGGCCCATCGGCACACAGGTCATCTGCCACCAGCTCCCCCGGCACGGTCTCCGGGCCAAAGGAGGTAAACAAGCCCGCGGCGGCGCGCACCTCCAAACGTCCCGCACCGACGAGTTCGCCAGACGCACCGACCAGTGCGGCCACCAGCGGCATCAGCACGGCCGGCACCAGCCGGACCACCACCCCGACCGCCGCGGCCCTGCCCGCTCTGGTGCCGACGGCACAACGGGACGCCAAACACGTCGAATCGACGATTCGGGCGATGGTGTCGACGACGACCAGCAACATGACACCAACGTCGGCCGCGGTGAACTCCTCAGTGAGCCAGGTGACGTCGAATCCGATCGGCTGGGTGACCGGTCAGGTCAACGGCAGGTGGCCGCAGACCAATAACACCGCCGGCTTCGGCATCTACGGCACCGATCTCGGCATCATGTGGGAGAACACCCTCACCGGCAAGATCCAGCTGGCGTTCGGCGATACCTTCAGCGGGCCGAACATGACCGGTGGTTGGCGGTCCAACGTTCTACTGCTGAGCACCGACACCAATCTGAAGAATGGTCTGAGCCTGTTGCAGACCGGCTACGCCTACCAGTTCATCAAACCTGCTCCGAGCGCACTGTTCCCGTTCTTCGGCTCCGAAGTCACCATCATCCCGACCGCGGCCATCTCAGTGCTCGACCAGCAGTACGTCAACTACATGTCGGTCAAATCCTGGGACACCCCCGGCCGGTGGACCACCAACTACTCGGCGATCTCGATGTACGACGAGGCGACCGACTCCTGGAACCTGCTGAACTCGACCATCCGCTCGGCGAGCTGGTTCGGCTCGTCGAAGCCGTACGTGCCCGGCAATCAGAACTTCCAACAAGCGGCCTACGTCCTGGAACCTCTCGACCAGGTCGCGCCGGGAGACACCCAGTACCTATACACATTCGGCACGCCCTCGGGCCGTGCGGGTTCGGCCTACCTGTCCCGGGTCGGCGTCGACGATGTCGCCAACCTGGCCAAGTATCAGTACTGGAACGGCAACGACTGGGTGACCGGCAGGCCCGTGGCCGCCACGCCGATCCTCGGCGACTCCACCCATTCCGCAGGCCTTTTCGGCCCCATCATCGACTGGGCCAATAACCCCAACGTGTTCGGCGGCTATCTCGGCGGGCTGTTGGGCGCCAAGACAGGCGGCAATATCAGCGAGATGTCGGTGCAGTACAACGACTACCTCGACAAGTACGTGATCATGTACACCGATAGCCAGAACAACGTCGAGCTCCGCTACGCCGACCAGCCCAATGGCGAGTGGTCGGCACCGGTGACGGTGGCAACCTCGGCGACGTATCCGGGGCTGTACGCGCCGATGATCCACCCGTGGTCGGGCACCGGCAAGCTGGTCGACAACAGCGGTGACCCCGACATCAGCACCCTGTACTGGAACATGTCGATCTGGGGCAATTACAACGTCATCCTGATGTCCACGGATCTGACGTCGATCAAGAACTCGCTGGGCTCCGCCTCCACCAACGCGTAACCGTCACAGTCGTGCGTCACTCCTAAGTGACGTTCGACAGGTCACCTGAGTCTGAAATTCAAACCCTGCTAGGCTGATGCCCGTGTCCGCCGTCCGCGATCAGATCAGTGCCGAAAACTGTTCGGTCAAGCGAGCACTGGACGTCGTCGGCGAAAAGTGGACGCTCCTGGTCCTGCGTGAGGCGTTCTACGGCGCCCGGCGCTTCGAGCGATTCCAGACGCGCATCGGGTGTCCCCGCCAAGTCTTGACCGAACGACTCAACACCCTCGTCGGCGCTGGCGTGCTGCGGCGGGTGCCGTATCAGGAACCGGGCCAACGGGAACGCCACGAATACCGGCTCACCGAGAAGGGCCGCGATCTGCTGCCCGCGGTGATCGCACTCATGCAGTGGGGCGACAAGTGGGCGGCCGACCCGGCTGGACCACCGGTCGAAATCGTCCACCGGGACTGTGGGCACGCCGTCGAACTGACCCTGCGCTGCAGCAGTGACCAGACTCCCCTGACCGCTTATGACACCGAGCCGCTTCCCGGCCCCGGAGCCCGATCCGCCACGACCGGAAGGACGATCCGATGACCACCACCCTGCATTCGTTCGACACCGCAATCGACCTGGCCGACAACGGAAACGGGCAGTACGTCGGCCAAACCACATCGGACTACGCGAATATGGTCGGACCGTTCGGCGGGGTGACGGCCGCGGCGATCGTCCGCGCGATCGAGCGTAACCCGGACCGAATCGGCGAACCCGTTGCGTTGACCGTCAACTACCTGGCGCCGGTCACCGACGGTCGATTCGATATCACCGTGCGCGCCGCCCGCACCAATCGGACCAACCAACACTGGACCGCCGAGGTGGCCCAGCAACACGGGGTGACCACCACCGCCACTGCAGTCTTCGGCATACGCCGCGACGCCTGGTCCGATACCGAACCCACGATGCCCCCCGCACCGGATCCCGAAAGCATCGCGCACACAGCGACTTCCGGACCGGTTCCCTGGATGCGCAACTACGACATGCACTACGTCGATGGCGGGATACCGACGGAGCCTGCCGATAGTGCGTCGTCCACCACCACCCTGTGGGTGCGCCAACGTCCGGCTCGCGCGCTCGACTTTCCCGCACTCACTGCACTCAGCGACGTGTTCTATCCGAGGGTGTTCCTGCGCCGCGGGCGAATGCTGCCGGCCGGCACGATCTCACTGACCACCTACTTCCATGTCGACGGCACCGAGCTGGCCGCCCAGGGCACCGATTTCGTCCTGGCCACGGCGCGCGCTCAGCGCTTTGCGCGCGGTTACTTCGACCAGACCGCCCAGATCTGGGGCCGCGACGCGACCCTGCTGGCAACCAGTCACCAGATCGTCTACTACAAAGACTGAATGACCGACACCGCCGATCCTGCGGTAGCCCGCCGGTGGCCCCACATCCTGCGACTCGCGCTGTTCGCCGCGTTCCTGCTGGGCCTGTTCTATCTAGTCGCGGTGTCCCGGGTGATCGACGTGGAGCAGGTCCGTGACACGGTCGCCTCCACCGGACCGCTGGCTCCCCTGGTCTACCTCGCGATTTCGGCGCTACTGGCCGCGGTGTTCGTGCCGGGGCCGCTGCTGGCCGCCGGCAGCGGTGTGCTGTTCGGGCCGCTGCTCGGCACATTCGTGACCCTGGGTTCGACGGTGACGACAGCGCTCATCGCCGCCCTGCTCGGCCGGCGGGCCGGCCGAGACAGTGCGCGGGTCATCCTGGGACCGGACTGGTCAGCGCGCATCGACGCCCAGATCCAGCGGCGCGGGCTGTGGGCGGTCGTGGGTCAGCGGTTCGTGCCGGGGATCTCAGACGCGATGGCATCCTATGCATTCGGCGCCTTCGGAATGCCGTTGTGGCAGATGGCGATCGGAGCTTTCATCGGATCAGCGCCCCGCGCGTTCGTGTACACCGCACTGGGGGCGTCGATTTCGGATCTGTCCTCACCGCTGGCCTATGTCGCGGTCGGGGTGTGGTGCGTCACCGCGGTCATCGGGGCATTCGCCGCCCACCGCGGATACCGCGGATGGCGGCGGCGTGGCCGAGACAACGGGTCCCTCCCCACGGAGTGAGTAGGACCCGTAGCCGTTGTCGCTCATGGCCGCTGTAGCCGCCGCTGGCGGACTTGTGCGGGTGCTTCGAAGTGCTTACCGAATTGCTCTTGTCGTTGCCGTCATTAGCAAAATAGGTCGCGAAAACTTGGTGCCGCAAGGCCTTTGCCGTCTTCCCGGCTTCATTCGGCGCGGACGTACTGTCGTCGGCCTTGGCTGACGTGTCGGGCTTGGCCGATGTCTCGGTCGTGGACGACACGGCGGGCAAGGCCTTGGCCTTGACGGACGCCGGTGCCGGCGGCACTGAGGCCGGTGATCACCGGTCCGAGTAAGCCGACGACGTAGAGGCCGTCCTGCAGTGGATCACTGAAGACACCCGCCACGTTGAGCAGGTTCTGGAACGGCTGGATGACAACGTGCTCGACGGCAGGAAGGAGGTTGGTCATCGGCAGGCCGACGGCCAGGGGCACGGTGACGCGCGAAGGATCTTCACCGCGCTGCACCAGCGTGGCCTTGCCGATTCCCGGCTCGCCGCAGAGACAGATCACTGCGCCCGCACCGCGATCACCCGCCTGGCCGTAGCACCGCGGCCACGGGATACTTGCCAGATGGCTGATCGCAATGTGCTGGGCGGCCCCCTGGAAGCGTGCGGAACCGAGCCGATGACGGGTTTCTATCGCGACGGCTGTTGTTCGACCGGACCCGAGGACGCCGGCCGGCACACGATCTGCGCGGTGGTGACCGCCGAGTTCCTCGAGCATCAGCGGTCGATCGGCAACGATCTGACGACCCCGATGCCGCAGTACCGCTTCCCCGGCCTGTCGCCCGGCGACCGGTGGTGCGTGACCGCGCTCAACTGGCTGCGTGCCCATACCGACGGCCATGCCGCGCCGGTGGTGCTGGCCTGCACGCACGAACGGACCCTCGACGTCGTCCCGCTGGAGACGCTGCGGGAGCATGCCGTCGATGTGCCCGACGATATCGGCAGCCTGTGATCAGCCGTAGCCGTTGGCCGGCGGCCACACGCCGTTGACCACGTAGTTACCCGTCGCGTGGGCCTTGCGTGCTGTCCTTCGTGCTGGCCGGCCACGAACCACTCGAGGTCGGCAAAGCGCTCAACGCCGAGGGGATCGCAGTCCGGGCCGGGCATCACTGCGCCCAGCCGATCCTGCGGCGAATGGGCGTCGGGACCAATAGCGGGTAGAACCGCATTACCGGTCTCACACTGACCCTACGGCGTCTGGTAAAACTGTCTAAGCAGATTGCCGTAGCGGGGAGGATCTGGGCCTGGTGAGCACCCCGACCCAAGAGCGCGTGGTCGCCGCCGAACCGCCACAACGTGCGGCTTTGGCCAAGTGGATCCGCCGATTGGCCGTGCCGATCATCCTGGCCTGGATCGGCCTGATCGTCGTGCTGAATACCGTCGTGCCGCAGCTGGAAGAGGTCGGCAAGCTGCGGGCGGTGTCGATGTCCCCCAAGGACGCGCCATCGGTCATCGCGATGATGCGTTCGGGCAAGGTTTTCCAGGAGTCCGACTCCGACAGTTCGGCGATGATCGTCCTCGAGGGAGACAAGCCGCTCGGGGACGACGCGCGCCGCTTCTACAGCGACATGATCACCAAGCTGCGGGCCGACACCACCCATGTGCAGCACATCCAAGACTTCTGGGGTGATCCGCTCACCGAAGCCGGTGCGCTCAGCGCCGACGAAAAAGCCGTGTATGTGCAGGTGAACCTCGCCGGAAATATGGGCGAGGCACTCGGCAACGACTCGGTCGAGGCCGTCCAGAAAATCGTCAGGGGCCTGTCCCCGCCGCCGGGTGTCAAGGTGTTCGTGACCGGTGGCCCGGCTCTCCAGGCCGACCAGCAGCTGGCCGGCGACAAGAGCATCCGGATCATCGAGCTCACGACCATCGGCGTCATCATCATCATGCTGTTGTTCTTCTACCGGTCGGTGATGACGGTGGTGCTGGTTCTGGTGATGCTGATCCTGGGACTATCGGTCACCCGCGGCGCGGTGGCGTTCCTGGGCTATCACGACCTCATAGGCCTCTCGCCGTTTGCGACCCAGCTACTCGTGACTTTGGCAATAGCCGCGACAACGGACTATGCGATCTTCCTGATAGGCCGATATCAGGAGGCCCGGGCGCTCGGGGAAGACAAAGAGTCGGCGTACTACACGATGTATCACGGCACCGCGCACGTGGTGCTGGCCTCGGGTATGACGATCGCGGGTGCGACCTTCTGCCTGTCCTTCACCCGGTTGCCGTACTTCAAGTCGTTGGGCGTACCGCTCGCAGTCGGCATGGTGGTCGCCGTGGTGTCAGCGCTCACGCTGGGCGCCGCGATCGTCACGGTGGCCAGCCGGTTCGGAATGCTCGAGCCCAAGCGCGCTATGCGGATCCGGTTCTGGCGCAAGCTTGGCGCGCTCGTGGTGCGCTGGCCCGCTGGCATCTTGTTCGCGACGATCATGATTGCGTTGATCGGTCTGATCACGCTGCCGGGCTACAAGCCGAACTACAACGACCGCCAATACCTGCCGGCCGACCTGCCCGCCAACGAGGGCTTCGCCGCCGCCGAGCGGCACTTCCCGATTGCCCGGATGAACCCCGAGATGCTGTTGGTGGAGACCGACCAGGATGTGCGCAACTCAGCGGACTTCCTGGTGATCGAGCGGATCAGTAAGGCCATTTCGAAGGTTCCCGGTATCGGTCGGGTGCAGTCGATCACCCGCCCCGCTGGAAAGCCGTTGAAGTACAGCACGATTCCGGCTCAGATCAGCATGGGCGGAACCGGGCAGACTTTGAACCGCTCCTACCTGCAGGACCGCATGGCTGACATGCTGAAGCAGGGCGAGCAGATGCAAGACACCATCAACACGATGACGCAGATGATCAACTTGATGGAAAACATGAGCGGCCTCATGCACGACATGGTCGGCAAGATGGACGAGATGTATGTCGATATCGCGGATCTGCGCAACCACATCTCCGACTTCGACGACTTCTTCCGCCCCATCCGCAGTTACCTCTATTGGGAACCGCACTGCTACGACATTCCGCTGTGCTGGTCGACGCGGTCGGTGTTCGACACGCTGGACGGCGTCGGCACCATGGTCGACGACATCCAGGAACTGCTTCCAGATATGCACCAGCTGGATGCCTTGATGCCGCAAATGGTTCCGCTAATGAAATCGTCGATCGAATCGATGAAGCGGATGCGGATCATGATGCTGACCCAGCAGGCCACCCAGGCCGGCCAGCAGGATCAGCAGGCCGCCCTCAGCCAGAACCAAGCGGCGATGGGCACCGCGTTCAACGACTCACTCAACGACGACACGTTCTACCTGCCGCCGGAGATCTTCGACAACGACGAGTTCAAGCGCGGCATAAAGAATTTCATCTCCCCTGACGGCCACGCGATCCGTTTCATCATCTCCCACGAGAACGACCCGCTGTCGGCCGAAGGCATCAACCGCATCGACGCGATCAAGAATGCAGTCTTCGAAGCCATCAAGGGCACCCCGCTGGAGGGCTCGAAGGTCTACTTGGGCGGCACCGCCTCATCCTTCAAGGACATGCAGGAAGGCAATGAGTACGACCTGCTGATCGCCGGCGTGGCGGCGTTGTCGCTGATCTTCATCATCATGCTGATCATCACCCGGGCGGTCATCGCCGCCGCGGTGATCGTCGGCACCGTCGTGCTCTCACTCGGGGCGTCGTTCGGGCTGTCGGTGCTGCTCTGGCAGCACATCTTGGGGATGGAACTGCAGTTCATGGTGATGGCGATGGCGGTCATCATCTTGTTGGCGGTGGGTGCCGACTACAACCTGTTGCTGGTCGCCCGGATGAAAGAAGAGATACCGGCGGGCATCAACACCGGCATCATCCGCGCGATGGGCGGTAGCGGGTCAGTGGTGACGGCGGCGGGTTTGGTCTTCGCATTCACGATGATCTCGATGTCAGTCAGCGCCATGGTGGTGGTCGCCCAAGTCGGGACGACGATCGGGCTCGGTCTGCTGTTCGACACCTTGGTGGTGCGCGCGTTCATGACGCCGGCGATCGCCGCGATGATGGGTCCGTGGTTCTGGTGGCCGCAAACCGTGCGGCCCAAGCCGCTGTCGAAGCGGCCGCACGGCGCACTGCTGCGCTAGTTCTTCGACGAGCGTGCGTGTCGGTACACAACACGCCGGTGCGGACGTACCGGAACGCACACTCGCGGCGACGCCGGTCCGTGCATGCCCAGAGCGCCGCTCCTTATTGTGACCAGAGAGGCACATTCGGACTGTTGAGACACCTGTGACAGACCTTCTCGAACACACCCCCGACACCCGCCCACGGGGCGGTGAGATGTCGGCGCGGTGGCCTATCTTGGAGCGTCCGACCAACTACATCGAGGAGGAACGGCGTGGACGACGGCACCACCTTGTCCGCCGCTGACCTGCTCGAAATCAATCGCGGTATCCAGGGCTCCCCCACGGTCCGGCTGCTGGCCACGATCAACCTGGGCGGCTACGCCACCCTGATGGAACGCCACCTCAACGACGGCGTGATCCCCGAAACCGAACTGGTCGTGCGCATCGAACGTGACCTCGATGATCTCGGACGCCCCGGCGGCGAACAGTCCGGGCTCGGCCTGATCAAGAACTGGGCCAGCCAGGGCTGGCTGCACCGGGTGGCCGACCAGCGCAGCGGCATCGAACGCAACCTCTGCTATCTGACCCAGGACGCCCGTCGCGCTTTGGACTTCCTGCGCGGGCTGCGACGCCAGGACACCATCGCCACTGGCGGATCGATCAACGGCATCGCGGCCCGCCTCAAGCAGATCGCCCTACGGGTGGGCAATGACCCGGTCCGGATCCGCGCCGGCATCCAGGCCGAGATCACCGCACTCCAAGCCGAACTCGACGCCCTGGAACGCGGTGAGGACCTCGGCGACCGCACTGCCGAGGTCGATATGACCGATATGTACGACGAGGCCCACGCCATCGCCCTGCAGATGGAACGGCTGATCACCGACATCGGTCAGTACGGCACCATGATCGAGCGGGCCACCGCCGCCCTGGACGAGCCGATCGAGGGCAACCTCGCCTACCGCGACCGGCAGCGTCAGATGTACGCCGACTACCAGGCCGCGTGGGACTCCCAGGGCCGCGACAGCCACCGCGCCTTCCTGCGAATGATCAACGATCCCGACCAGCGGTCCGAGTTCGAGGCAGACGTCGCCGCCGTCGCCCATGCGCTGCCCGCCCTCGACCCGGCGCTGCGCAAGGTGATGGCGGGCTTCTTCGAGCTCGTCGGCCAGCAGATCGATGAGGTCGAGCGCATCCAACAGCGCTGCGCCCAGCGGGTCAAACGATTCACCGCGTTCGGGACCCTGGAGCAGAGTCGCGGGGTGGCCCGTCAGCTGGGCGACGCGATCGGCTCGGCCCGGGCGCTGCTCAAGAGCTCGCTGACCGACTCGCGCCTCGATATCGAACTCCCCCTGGCCCGGCACGCCATCAGTTCGGTTGGCGCCTTGAGCTTCCGGATCGGCGACCTGTCCAACCCCAGACCGGCGCAAACAGCTGAGGGCGAGCTCGACCTGTCCAGCTTCGCAGCACTGACCACCCAGGTCGACGCGCCCGCGATGTCGGAGATGATCAACACCGCGATCGACGCGGGCGGGCGGCTGTCGCTGCCCGAGGCAGTGGACATGCTCGATGCGGCCTACCTGGGCCACGTCATCGTGTTGTGGTCCTGGGCGCTCAAACAGCCCGACGTTGCACCAGACGCCAAGCCGGTCACCGTCCGGTTCCAGTCGCTGGACGGACGTGACCGCGAGATGGAGGTTCCACACCTGGTGTTCACCGAACCGATCTCCAGTCTGCTGGGAGCCAGCGCATGAGCACCGACGCCGATATCGATTTCTCCTCACTCCCCCAGGTCGACCAGACCGCCCGCACCCCGCACCAGCGGCGGCCACGATTCGACGGCGATATCAGCGAGCTGCCCGACCGGGCCTGCTGGGCTCTGCAGCAGCTGCTGACCCGCCGCTACATCAGCGCCGAGGCCGACCAGGACCTCTACAGCTGGGTGCTCGAATACCGTGCGCAATTGTCCGTGCGGCTCTGCGAGCTCGACCTGATACTGCGGATCACCGATGGCAGTGACATCGCCTTCATTGAGCAGGCTCGCTACGAATCAGCAAGGGGAGCAAAGCTTTTGCGTCGGGAGCCGCTGGGCACCTACGACTCCATCCTGGCGCTGCACCTGGCGCAAATGACGCGCGCAACGGGCGGCCAGGCCGTGTTGATCAGCCGCGAGGAGGTGCACGGGCTGTTCGCCGGGGTACTCAACGATGTCGACCGCGACACCGTCACCTTCACCGCCCGTATCGACGCGGCCATCACCCGCCTGGCCGGCCTGGAGATCCTGCGCAAGACCCGCGACGACGAAGACAGCTACACCGTCAGCCCGGTGATCAACGCCGTGATGACCGCTTCGGTGATTGCCGAGTTGCAGCAGCAGTTCGAACTGCTGCTGTCCGGCGGAGCCGCACCGGAGCGTGACGATCAGGAGGCCGCCCAGGATGGCTGAACAGTTCCACTTGTCGCGACTACAAGTCATCAACTGGGGTGTGTTCGATGGATACCACGACATCCCGTTCAGCGATGGTGGCGCGCTCATCGCCGGTGCCTCAGGCAGCGGCAAATCGTCACTGCTCGACGCGATTTCGCTCGGATTCCTGCCGTTCAACCGGCGCAACTTCAACGCCTCCGGTGATAACACCGCCGCCGGCTCCAGCGCGGGCCGGCGCACCGTCGACAAATACGTGCGAGGGGCATGGGGTCAGCGCAGCGACGGTGGTACCAGCAAGGTCATGTACCTGCGCGGCGAAGGCACCGCATGGTCGGCCATCGCGGTCAGCTACTCCAGCAACACCGGACGCACCGTCACCGGCCTGGTGCTGAAATGGCTGACCGGTGAATCCCGCTCGGATTCCTCGAGCCGGTTCGTGCTGGCCGATGGCGACCGCGATATCGAGGATGTCTGCAACCGCTGGGCCGCAGGCCGTTTCGACTCCGGGGTGTTCAAGGACGACGAATGGCGCTTTTCCACCAAAGTCGAATCGCAGTACCTCGCCCAGCTGTACGCCACCATCGGCATCCGCGCATCCGATGCGGCCCAGCAGCTGCTCGGCAAGGCCAAGTCACTGAAAAGCGTTGGCGGATTGGAGCAGTTCGTCCGTGAGTTCATGCTCGACGAGCCGAGCAGCTTGACCCGCCTGCCCGATGCGCTCAAGCAGATCGACCCGCTGGTGGAGGCCCGCGAGCTGCTGGCCGTCGCGCAGCGCAAGCGCAAGATCCTCGGCGATATCGAGAAGATCCAGCAGCGCTACGCGTCGGAGTCTTCCGACCTGGGCATCATCGACCTCGTCGATCTGTCGATGGTGCGGGCCTACACCGACCATGTGCGACTCGCGCAATGCGCACCGCAGATCACCGCACTGGACTCGACGATCGACCAGCTCGGCAACGAGTATGAGGACGTCACCCGTCAGCTCAATCTCGCTAAGGCCGAAGGAGATTCGCTCAATGCGCAGATCAGCGGATCCAGCGCGAACCTGGGGCCGTTGCAGTCGCAGGTGGCCGGCGCCGAGGCACAGGCCGAGCAGGTGTCACGCCGGCGGGCCGCCTACGAAGCGATGCTGAACGCGCAGGACATCGACATCCCCAACAGCGCTGACGACTTCTGGAACCTGCGTGAGGAACTCACCACCAGTGTCACCGAACTGCTGGCCAAGCTCGACCGGGGCCGCGAAGCCTCCACCGATGCCGAATACGCGCAAAAGGCGGCGCGCATCGCCCGCGACGACGCCGCCAAGGAACTCAAACGCGTCGAGCATGTCGGCTCGGCGCTGCCCGAGTTCGCGATCACCATGCGCGAACACATCTGTGCCGCAGTCGGTGTCGACCCCAGCGAACTGCCCTATATCGCCGAGTTGATGGACCTGCGCCCGGACCAGAGCCGCTGGCGGGTGGCGGTGGAGAAGGTGCTGCGCGGCGTCGGCCTGCGACTGCTGGTACCCGACGAGCAGTATTCCGCAGTGCTGCGGTTCGTCAACGAGACCGATATGGGTGGCCGGCTGCAGCTGCATCACGTCCGTACCAGCCTCGTCGGCGCCGCGGTGACAGAGGCCGAGCCGAATACGTTGGCCGGCAAGCTGTTTGTCGTCGACCCGACCCATCCGTGTGCCGCCGAGGCCGCTGACGTCATCGCCGCGGCGGGCGACCACATCTGTGTGGATACCCCGGATGTGTTCTCCCGCTTCCGGCGCGCGGTCACCGATACCGGCCTGTACAAGGATTCCGACCGGCTGGCCATCAAGGATGACCGGCGTCCGCTGCGACAATCCGATTACATCTACCAAGGTGAGGTGGCCGCGAAGATCGACGCGCTGACCGTCGATCTCGCCAATGCCGAAGACGCCTACCAACAAGCGCGCCGGGCCGCCGATGAGATTGCCGCACAACGCCAGCAGTGGCGGGACCGGTCTGCGGCGTGCAAGGCGATCTGCGAGCAATTCCCGCAGTGGAATCAGGTAGACGTCGATACTGCCGACGGGCACGCCGACCGATTGCGCGAGCAATACGAGCTCCTGCTGGCCGACAATCCCGATATCGAGGCGCTCAACGCGCGCGCCGACGAGGTGTGGGACGAGATCCAGACGCTGATGACGCGGCGCGGTGCCATCCAGACCCGCCGTGACGATCTGGACGCCCGACGCACCCAGCTGCTCGACCTCCAGGATCGGCTGGCGCCCACGTTCGTCTCGGAGCCGCTGACCGAGCTGCTGAACCGTTATGCCGCCGATGTGCCGGTGCCGTTGGAAGTGCTCAATCCCGAGCCGCACCGCGAAGCGGTGTTCAACACTATCCGCAAGGAACGCGAGCAGCTGAGGGAAAGCCGCAGGCGTTCCTACGATGAGCTGGCCCGCATCCTCAACACGTTCGACACCACCTTCCCCGATGCGATCCCCAACGACAGCGATGTCTTCGACGAGCGGGTGCATGACTACGTGGCGCTGTGCCGGCATATCGACGAACGCGAGCTGCCCGAGGCCTACGACCGGATGATGCGGCTGGTCACCGAGCAGGCACCCGACGCCATCCTCACCCTGCACCGAGTCGCCGAGCAGGAAACCCGGCGGATCAGCGAGCAGATCGACCGGGTCAACACCGGCCTGGGCGCCGTCGAGTTCAACAACGGCACCCGGTTGACGCTGCGCGCCACTCCTCGCAGCCTGACCGCCGTCGCCGAGCTCACCGAGATCGTCCGGGCCATCTCTCGGCGCATCGCTGAGGTCGGCCTGGGCGATAAGCAGGCGATCCTGGATCAATACGCCGACATTCTGCGGTTGCGCAACCGGCTGGCATCGACCGCACCGGAGGACAAGGCGTGGACCCGTGACGCGCTGGATGTCCGCAACCGCTTCACCTTCGACTGCGCCGAATGGGACATCCGCACCGAGGAACTGATCCGCACGCACAGCAACGCCGGTGACAACTCCGGTGGCGAGCAGGAGAAGCTGATGGCGTTCTGCCTAGCCGGCGCGTTGAGCTTCAACCTGGCCAACCCTGAGAGTGCGGACAACAAGCCGGTTTTCGCCCAGTTGATGCTCGACGAGGCGTTCTCCAAGTCCGATCCGCAGTTCGCCCAGCAGGCGCTGCAGGCGTTCCGGAAGTTCGGTTTCCAGCTCGTCATCGTCGCCACTGTGCAGAACGCGACGACGATTCAGCCCTATATCGACAGCGTGATCATGGTGTCGAAGACGGAAGCCACCAGCCGCAATGCCCGCCCGGTGGCCACCGTGGCGGCCAAGACGATCTCGGACTTCACCAACCTGCGCGCCGAGATGCGCAGCACGGCGGCGCGGGAGCGGGTGCCGGCGACCGTCTGACTCATATCGCCAACGCCAACGCCGGTTTCGGCTTCCTGCGACGGATGTGGTGATCGAGCTCGACACTGTGGACGAACTGGTGGAGCGATTCTGGCTCAGAAGATCATCACTGCTGAGCAACGGATCGTCCTGCAGCTTGGCACCGAATGCTCCGAAGAGGCGTCCGCCACGGTGACGCTGGCGGTCCGCCGCTACGTTCAGCTGCGCATGCGCCGGGCGACCCGCGAACATAATCTGATTTGGCGTCAGGGAAAGCGGTCACTGTTCAGCGGCTCGCTGCTCTTCATCATCGGCGTCTCGCTGTCGTACGCGTTCACGCGGCCGATCATGGGCGAAGTGGTCGAGGGCCTGCTCGGCAACGGGGTGTTCCTGGTGGTGGTCCGCGCCCGCGATGAGAGCTCGACGGGAGGAGTGACCCCGCATCCCCCGTTCAACCAGGCGTTGCCGCTGAGCGTGAATGCGCGCTTCCGGCGGTTTCGCAGGCCGCCCAAATCGGGGCTCTAGAAGCGAAAAGGCCGGGGGTGCAACGCCCCCGGCCGTTTCGCGAGGAGTTACTTCAGGTTGGGCAGGCCTGCCTGGATCGCGGCGACCTGAGCCTTGCCGACGGCCTCGGCGTAGTCCTGCGGGACCGGGGTGAGATCACCGGGGCCGCTGCCTAACACGATCACCGCGACGGTCCGGTCAACCGTGAACAGCAGAGCCGCCATCGCCGACTTGCCGTCCGGCGAGGTGCCGATGGTGACGGTCGCGTCGGGCGAGACTGCCGGCAGCGGTACCGGCGAGCCGGTCACCTGCGACGGAACGCTGTTGGCAGCGCCGGTCAGCGCGGTGGCGGCCTGCGATGCGTCATCGGCGATGATGATCGACACGTTGATGGCATTGGTGCCTGACGAGAACGTCTGGGTGACATCCGGCGGTGCGGGATCCAGAGTGGTCTTTGGCGCGTCACCAGTCCAGGGCGCGGTGCCGATCGGCGGGATGTCTGCGGCCTTGATCAGCAGCGACTCGTAGTTGGATGCCGCCGCAGCCGTTGGCGTCGCAGTGCTGGTGGACGTTGGGGTCGACGTCGCCTTGCTCATCGACGTTGAGGACGACTTTTCGTCATCCTTACCGCAGCCGGCCACGACCAACCCGAGAACGACGGCGGCCGCCGTAACCCGGACGACTGCTCGCGTCCATACACGACTCATAACGGCGCGCTCCCATCTGGCCACACCCCGCTGGAGGGCCAGGTGCAGCCTAAACGAGTAAGGTGGCCCACCCGCGCTATTTCACAGATTCGTCGGCAGGGTCAGTATTGCGCGGCGCAGAGCGCCGGTTCATGCGTCGCAACCATTCACCGAATGACAGCCACCACACCCAAGCCCCACTCTGTTCCGCTGGCTCCCGGTCGTTGCTCGAGCCGCGGCAGGATTTTGAAGCCGTTTGCCTGTACTGCGCGTCAAGCGTCTCGCCTTCGCGGTCGCGACCACGAAGGTTCACGAGTATCGATAGGAGTTAGAGAGTGGAGCACTCCGATGCCGTCGCGCTGGCGGCCTGTTCCATCCCATTGAGGATCTGGCTCGCCGACCGGGAGCGACTGATCGAGGCGGGCGGCCAAGGCTTTCAGATTTGCGATAGGCACCGTCACGATCGGGCGCTCCGGCGTACCCGTCACCATCGCCTTGGCCATGTCGGCGCCGGCGATGAGCAGCCCCAGATCGGACGGTTGATCGGCGAGGCTTCGATACGTACGAGGACCTCGTTCTCGCTCGGCTTGGGAACTGGCACTTCGTGCAGGGAAAGCTCGAGCGTGCCCGCTGAGGTCACCAACGAGCGCAGCTCGAGGGCCTTGTCAAGTAGATCTGCGGCGATGGGTGGTGGTTCCTGTGTGCGGCGGATACTCAGACCATTGGAACTCATGACGGCGGCAGAAATGTCGCCACGCCGATTTTCTCTGCGAGACAATGCAAATCACGCACAGAGCCGCTCGGTCACAACATGGCGAGCGACATCGCCTGCCTCTAGGACAACCCAAGTCATCCTCGAACTGGGCAATTTGGGTAGCTGACGCGACACCCGGTCCTTTGATGCCACCTGCGAGATCGACAAACCATCGAAGGCAAAAGGGTAAGCAGCACCCGAGGTCATACGACCCCTGAAGTAGGGCGGGCGGGGCTCGAACCCGCGACCAAGGGATTATGAGTCCCCGGCTCTAACCAACTGAGCTACCGCCCCAGTGCGGCAACTATGGTCGCATGCCGACAGCATGTGGAGCTACCAGGCTCGGGTTAGCCCAGTGCGCTGCCGTCGCCGTCGATGATCTGCTCTACTTCGCCCGCGAACGCTGACAACTGCGCGCGTTCTGCGTCGGTGTACTCCCGCGCGGCGTCATCGAGTACGCATACCGTCCCGACGACCCTGCCCGCCGCGCCGACGCTGTAGTGCTGCGTGGCTTCGCCCGCAGTGGCAGCGACCACCATCGAATCCGGTTCCGAGCGCATCACCAACACTGACTTCACTCCGAGCTGCTTGGCGATCTTCTCGAGTTCGACGGACAGGGGTGCAAGCCCCGCCGTGGTGTCCGTCTTGTGAGGTTCGGCCTGCGACATGCCCCCAGTCTCCTGGTACGCGCGACGGGCAGCAACCGTTTCCCTCATTCCCTGCTCGACGAGGCCGGCGGCCCAACACGCGTCTCCGGCGCCAGCCTGTACGCACTCGCCAGCGACGACGGCATCGTCGACCCCGCCTTGCTGGACCATCGCATCACCCGCCGTAGCGACGTTCACGTCGACGGCTCCCGATTCGCCAATGCGATTGCCGCCCTTGATGTCCCGCCAGCCTAAGCCATCGGTGGCGCGATCCTGGTGCGCCGTCCCGAGCACTTCACCGGTATGGAGTTCGCCCAGAAGCAGAGCGGCCATCTGGCCAGCAAACACCGTTACGTCAGAGAGCGCTTCGCCGTCCACTCACCCGACCCGCACAAGCCGGCGGTAAGGTTCGTTTGTTCACGGGCAACCACCGACGACGACGTCGACGCCGCCCTGCACACATTCGCGCAAGCCCAGGATCGCACCATCTAAAGGAGCGACGGGATGCCGGTCACCACGGCGTATCTGGCCCGGCACGGCCGCACGGCTTCAACGCCGAGGACCGGATGCGCGGGTTGAGCGAACCGCCGCTCGACGAGGTCGGCATCGCCGAAGCCCAGAAGCTGGCGGAAGCACCGGCCAACAGGCAACGTGCGACCGTGATCAGCAGTCCACTGCAGCGGGCAGTCGCCACCGCGCAGTCGATCGCCGACGCGGCCGGGGTGCCGGCAGAAGCCGGGCTAAAGCTCGGCGAACGCCGTCTGACCGTCGGCGTCGATGACGTAGCGGTCGGTGCCCTCCGCCACCCGCGCCTGATCGGCCTTCAAGGACACCGCGATCTTGTTGCTCGCGTTGCGCATCACATCCAGGGTCAGCTCGCGGGCCTGCTCGCGCGAAAAGTGTTCCCGCACACCAGCAGCCACCGCCGGGCTGATCCGCGCCGGCGACCAGATCAACGCATCGGCGTACCGCAGCGCCGCCTTGTGCGCCTCGGTCAGCAGCTCGGAAGACTCGAAGTGCTCGATGTCGTCGTACATCGACTCGCTACCACCGGCGTCCAGGGCATTGCCCTCCCGCAGCGACTTGCACAGCCGGCAGTTGTGCGCGACCGCCCCGCGCAGCCGCACCACCTCGGTGGTCACCGAGTCCACCGACTTGAGCTTCGCCACCCCCGGCAGCAACTGGTTGAACAGCACATCGGCGGCGTCGACACCTGGATCCCACACCGGCTCCTCGGGGACCCAGCCGACCGGCAGGCCGAGCACTTCCAGTCCGTTGCGCACGCGCGGCAGGAAGTCGGCGAAGAACATCTGCGCGACGGCGCCGAACGCGCTGGCGCCCACTGCGCCGGTCAGCGATTCCCGGTCGCGATCGGAGATCGCCGACACATCGACACTGAACTGTTCGGCGAACGCGGCGACCGCCTCTTCGGCGTCGGTCTCCAGCGCGCTCACCGGCGTCTGCGCGGGCAGCGGCGTCAGCGACAGCGTGTTGCCACACCTTGCGCGTATCAGTCCCACCAACCGCTGCTGATCGGCCGGTGACTGCACCACCAGCTTGGTCAGTACTGCATCAAGATCGTCAGCCATCTTTGGATTATTGCGCTTGGCTGACCGACGACATGTGGAAGTCTGGGATTCGCAGCGTCGGCATCACCGCCCGGGTCGCCCAGTCACCCCATTCACGGGGCAGCGTCGGCTCGGCCACACCTGCCTCGGTGGCCCGCCGCAACAGATCCAGCGGGCTCTCGTTGAACCGGAAGTTGTTGACCGCCGCGGTGACTTCGCCGTCCTCGATCAGGTAGACACCGTCGCGAGTCAGCCCGGTCAGCAGCAGCGTCGTCGGATCGACGGTGCGGATGTACCAGAGTGTGGTCAGCAGCAGGCCTCGTTCGGTGGCTGCCACCATGTCCGCCAGCTCGGCGCTACCGCCGGTCATCAGCAGGTTGTCAGCCGGAACCGCCGGCGAGGTCCCGAACTCGGTGGCCGCCGCCCGTGGATACGCCAGCGCGTTGATGACACCGTCGCGGATCCAGTCCACCCGCCCGATGTCCATCCCGTTGTCGAAGATCGAGACCGTCTCCGAGCCACTGACAGCCGCGACGAACGGCGCACACTGAAGGCCCGCCGCGAAGGGGTCGGAGTACATCGTCAGCGGTAGCGCGGTGAGCTTCTCTCCCACCCGGGTTCCGCCGCCGGGCGCCGATAACGCGGTGCGGCCCTCTTCGGCACCGCGACCGTCCATCGACCAGCCCAGGTAGATCATCATGTCGGCCACCGTCGATGGCGGCATCAGCGTCTCATAGCGACCCGCGGGCAGCTCGATAGTCCGGTCGGCCCAACCCAGCCGCAGCGCGAGATCGTCGAGCAGCGCATCAGTCTGCACATCGGTGAACCACGGTGCGCTCACCCCGGCCCAGGCGCTGGCCCCGCCGCGTTTGGCGGTGACCTCCACCGTTCCGGTCGGCTGGGTGAAGCGCCGACGGATCCCGGTCGAGGTAGCCAGAAACGTCGTCTCGACAACGTGATGGGCGTACCCGTAGAGCCGGTCGGCGCCGCCGAAGCCGCGCGACAACGATGCTACGACATCGGCGAACACCGCGGCCCCGGTCTCGGGCACCGGCGCATTCCAGTCGTCGGGAGTTCCGTTGCCCGTCAACAGCGGGGCGCTGTCGCGGGCCTCGGGAGCGGCATGTGCGGCTTCCTCGGCGGCGGCTACCAGCGCACCGATCGCGGCCGGGTTGACGTCGCTGGTGCGGATCGCCCCGGTGTGCGACGAATCCTCTTCGCGCACAATGGAAATAACGGTGGTGGACCGGGTGGTCGAGACGCCGTTGGTGGTCATCGAGTTGCCGGCCCACCTCAGGGACGCCTCGGCGCGATCGGTGACGATGACGATGGTCTCGTCGACGGTAGCGGCCTGCAATACCAGTTCGACGACTTGCTGTGCGGGGATCATCGACCGGACTCCTCCCGGGTATTCAGCACGTTGACACCGCGGAACAGCGCCGACGGGCAGCCGTGGCTGACCGCGGCGACCTGACCGGGCTGGGCCTTACCGCAGTTGAACGCCCCGCCGAGGCGCCAGGTAGACGGCCCGCCAACGGCTTCCATCGAATTCCAGAAGTCGGTGGTGGTGGCCTGGTAGGCCACGTCGCGCACCTGACCCTCCAGTCGCCCGTACTTGATCCGATAGAACCGCTGCCCGGTGAACTGGAAGTTGTAGCGCTGCATGTCGATTGACCAAGACTTATCGCCGACGATATAAATGCCGTCTTCTACTCCGCTGATCAGGTCGTCGGTGCTCAGGTCATCGATTCCCGGCTGCAGCGACACATTGGCCATCCGCTGGATCGGCACATGGTGTGCGGAGTCGGCATACGAGCAGCCGTTGGAGCGGGCCTGACCCAGCCGCGGCGCGAACACCCGGTCCAGCTGATAGCCGACGAAGATCCCGTCGCGCACCAGATCCCAGCTCTGCGCGGCAACCCCTTCGTCGTCGTATCCGATTGTCGCCAAGCCGTATTCGACCGTCCGATCGGCGGTCACGTTCATCACCGGTGAGCCGTAGCGCATCGTGTTGAGCTTGTCCGGGGTAGCGAACGACGTGCCCGCGTAGGCAGCCTCGTAGCCGATCGCACGGTCGTATTCGGTGGCATGCCCGATGGATTCGTGAATCGTCAGCCACAGGTTGGTCGGGTCGATCACCAGGTCGGTCGCCCCGGCAACCACGGTGGGCGCCTTGGTCTTGTCGGCCAGCAGAATCGGCAGCTCAGCCAGCTCGGTACGCCAGTCCCACACATCGTCGGCGACGAGCGCTTCCCAGCCGCGTGCCATCGGCGGAGCCAGCGTCCGCATCGACTCGAAGCTGCCCGCGGCGGCGTCGACGGTGATCGCATCCAATGCCGGCATAAGCCGCACCCGCTGCTGGGTGATGGACGAGCCGAAGGTGTCGGCGTAGAACACCTGCTCCTTCACGGCGTTGACCATCGCCGAGACGTGGTCGACCCCGTCTGAAGCCAGCAGCCGGCCCGAGTACTCGCCCAGCACCGCAATCTTGTCGGCGGTCGACACCGTGAACGGGTCGATGACGTAGTTCGACACCCACGTCACGTCGGCGTAGACCGGCTCGGGCGCCAGCTCGATACGTTCGGCGTTCAGCGCGGCCAGCGACGTGGCCACCGCGACGGCCCGCCGTGCGGTGTCGGCGGCAACCTCCGGCACAAGCTCGGCATGGGAGGCGAACCCCCAGGTTCCGTCGACGATCACCCGCACCGCGAGCCCGATCTCACGGTCGGTGACCGCGCTCTGCAGCTCCCCGTCGCGCAGCTGGACCACCTCGGTGGTGATGGCGTGGATGCGCAGGTCGGCGTAGCTGGCGCCGGCCGCACGGGCCGCCGACAGGGCCGCGTCGGCCAGCGCGTGGCGTGGCAGGGCCAAGAAGTCGGCGTCAACATCACGTGGACTCACGTGCTACACCGTAACTGCCACGTCGGTGGACCCGCTTTAATGGCCAAGGTGACGACTCGGCGTGTGCGCTCCACCCTGCTGGGGTACGCGTTGCTGGCGCCGAGCCTGTTCGGGGTGGTGTGCTTTCTGCTGCTACCCATGTTCGTGGTGATGTGGTTGAGTCTGCACCGCTGGGATCTGCTGGGCCCGATCCGCTATGTGGGGCTGGACAATTGGCGTTCGGTGCTCACCGACGCCAGTTTCGGCAACTCGTTGTTGGTGACGCTGGCGTTCATCGCGATCGTCGTCCCCTTCCAGATCGTCCTCGGGTTGGCCGCCGCGGCCCTGCTGTCCCAGGAGCTGCCCGGAAGTGGCGTGTTTCGCACCCTGTACGTGGTGCCGTGGGTGTGCTCGCCGCTGGCGGTCGCGGTGCTGTGGCATTGGATCCTGGCCCCCACCGACGGCGCGGTGAGCACCCTGCTGGACCGCCGCATCGAATGGCTCACCGATCCGGGGTTGGCGCTGCCGGTGGTCTCGGCGGTGACGGTGTGGACCAACGTCGGTTACGTGACGCTGTTCTTCGTGGCCGGCATCCTGGCGATCCCGCCGCAGATCCACGCCGCCGCGCGGCTAGACGGCGCGACCAGCTGGCAGCGGTTCTGGCACATCACCCTGCCGATGCTGCGCCCGACGCTGTTCTTCGTGTCTGTCACCGGCATCGTCAGCGCTGCCCAGGTCTTCGACACTGTGTACGCACTCACCGGGGGCGGACCGGCCGGGCACACCGATCTGGTGGCGCACCGCATCTACGCCGAGGCGTTCGGTGCCGCGGCACTCGGGCGGGCCGCGGTGATGGCGCTGGTGTTGTTCCTCATCCTGGTCGGCGCAACGATCGTCCAGCATCTCTACTTCCGTCAACACCGTACATACGATGTGTACTAGCAAATGACCAGCATCAAGCTGGTTTCTGCCGTCTACTTCTGAGGCGAGTGCGGCGGAGCTTGGGGCTGCGGCACACCGGTAGTCGACGTGATTGTCTCCTGCGGAGCGGGGTTGTCAACCCTGGTCTTTAGGTAGGTGCATCCCGCGCCTAGCGCCAACGTCACCAGCGTCACCAGAAGGCCGCCCACAATCGCCACGAACCACTGATGGTTCACAAACCGGCGGAACGGGCTGCTCGCTGGAAAGTTCATGGCTGGCGGATCAGCACGCCAGTCTTCAGCCTCTTGCCGCGCGAACTCTGACTCATGCGTAGGGGTCCAACAAAGGACATCACCGACGACCGTAGTGATTCGGTGGCTTTAGATCAGCCCTTTCGGGATCTCGGGGTGGTCGGTGTCCCACGGTAATTCGAGCCAGTGCCGCAACTTCGCGTAGTAGTCGAGCCGGCGTACTTGCCGCTGATCTTCGGTCAACCGACACACTGCCCGCGACTTACGGCGCGTCTTCGCCATAGTTCCCGACATGGTCAGCCTTCCTCGAAGTTGAGACGAGCGAGAAGCTGAGCCATCAGCGAACGTTGGGCTCTGGCCTCCGCGATGAACGGCGAGATAACCTGTTGTCCCATAGACCCGCTGACCGTCAACGGTGCATCCGCTGCGGCCTCATCCAGCTCTGCGATCACGTCCGCGACGCGGCACGCTTGGGTGAGAATCTGAATCTTGTGGGGCTCGGATTCAAGGTCGAACTCGGCGGTAACGGTACGCCATAGGCGCTTACCGTCAACGCGCAAACCCGCAGGTGAGCGCATGAAATCTCCTAACTTACTGACTCTGAAAAAATGAACTTCTGGCTCGTCGTATCGGGCGCACGCTTAACCGAGCGATCAAGCGCGCGGGGGCAGGGGCATACCCCCCTGGGGCCGGCAGCGTAATCCCTTGCCGCACAGCACAATCCCGCGCTAGCGTCTGCCCCATCCGGGCGGTGCCTCGCCCGCAACCCCACTCCCACAAGGACACCCGCGAGGCCACGCACCTACACACTCCCCCTCGCTGCCCTACTCCTAGCCGCTAGTGCAGCCCCTGCTGCCCACCCCGCAGGCCACAGCCACGCCGGCCACCCCCACCCTGGACGGCTTGCCTACCTGCCAGCAAGAGGACGGCAACCCGGACGGGGCAGCGTGCGCCTGGACAGACCCCGATACCGGCACCCGGTATCGGGTGGACTCGGCCGACTACGATTGACCGGCATGCCCTCGCGCGGCATCCGCCGAAAAGCACTGCACCTTCTCTGCCGCCTGCGGAATACTCTCCGCGTGACATCCAACGAGACCGAGCGGGTACCAGTCGGCTACATCGGTGACGTACGACTCGATCATTGGCCGGAGCCAGAGCGCGCAATCCTCCATTCACGGGAGGGCAACAAGGTCTACCTTCGCGGTGCCGACCCGTGCGACGAAGTGTCCGAGCGCGTTCCGGTGTACGAGGGCGACGAAGTGATTGTGATGGAGCACATCGCGTACATCAGTGCCCACACTGAACCCGAGGGTGCAGCGGGATACATGCTGTCGCAGCGAGTTGTCCCTTTGCGGGAAGAGCCCGGGAAAGTGTTCGCCCGCACTCTGCGCCACGGCGAGGAGGACGACGGCCGCCGCGCGCACTGTCGACCAGGTGATGAGTTCGTACTCGAAGAAATGCAGATCAGTGTCGATCACGTCGATGAGTGGGAGGGGAAGGGCGTGGACGGATACGTTCCCCTTACGCCTGTGCTGTTCACTTGGATGTCTTTTGCCACCCACCACTCCGCTGAGAAGCACCGCTACTTGTTGGCAGCCGCCAGACGGCTCGATCAGGCGCAAAGCCTGTTTGACCGGATCGACGTACTCCGTCAGAGCGACCCGGAAGGTGCTCCCGCGGTTCGGCGCGCTGTGTTCGAGCTTGTCGGTACAACCGAGTTGGCTACCGTCTCGCTCGGCCGCGTCGTAGACATGTGCATGCAGGCCCGAACCGCCATTGGTGCCGCGGCTCCGGTGCCGGCCGACATCCGGACACGATGTGATGGGGTGCGCGCTATTCGTAATGCGTATGAACACATCGAGGACCGGGCGCTCGGCAACGTCCAGGGATCTCCACATCCCGACGCACTGACAATTTTCAACCACCAACGTGTTGTGGCAGATGGCGTAATCGAGTACGGCACTCACCAACTCGACCTCAGCACAGACGTGCCGTCGATCGTCAACGCGGCGCGTCAATACCTCAAGGACGTTGCGAAAGAGGTCTAGAGGTGCTTAATTGCGTGCCATTGTTCATCGGTGATGCCGACCTCTGAGGCCGCTTGGTACAGCCGGTAGTCGCTGGCGTAGTAATCCGTCAGCGCATCGTTCAACGTGACCGCTGCGACCCAGTGAGCCGCGTCTCCGGTCGCTTCGCAAATACGTTGTGCCCGTTCAAGTTCCTGGTGGACAACGTCGCACAGGAAACAACAACCCGCGCGGTCGCCACGGACGTTGCGGTTGCACCCTGAAACGCCCTGGTTCTGCCGGAGGCTCGGGCTATTGGATTTCGACCAGGTGTTGGTCGCTCCGTTGGGCATCGTAGAACGTGGCTTCGAACTCAGCGGGCGGGACGTCGTTGAGGTAGCCGTGTAAGCGGTTGGTGTTGTGCCAGAAGACCCAACTGAGGGTGGCCAGCTCGACGTCCTCGACGGTCTTCCACGGCCCGCTGCGGGCGGGACCGTAGATCAGCTCGGCCTTGTAGTAGCCGTTCACCGTCTCCGCCAAGGCGTTATCGAAGCTGTCCCCGATCGAACCTATAGAGGGGCGCCGATCTCGGCGAGCCGTTCGCCGTAGCGAATGGAGGTGAACTGCGACCCAGCATCGGAGTGACATCTCAAGCCCGCCAACAGGTTTCCGCGCGACCAGCGCGCCATCTCCAACGCGTCGAGGACCATCGAGGTCCGCATATGGCCGGCCACCCGCCAGCCCACGATCATCCGGGAGTACGCATCGACGATGAAACACGCGTACGCGACGCCGGCCCAAGTCGGCACGAATGTCAGATCCGTCACCCAAAGCTGGTTCGGCGCGGTCGCGGTGAACTTGCGCTTCACCAGATCGGGTGCCGCGCAGCGCTGGCATCTGGCTTCGTGGTCTTGACCCGTTTACCGCGCCGTGCCCCGCAGATACCGGCAGCCCGCATCAACCGGCCCACCTGATCGCGGCCCACGTCGTGGCCATTTCGGCGGGCGGTCTTCCACAGTTTGCGGGCCCCGTAGACGCGGTAGTTGTCCTCCCAGAGGGCCACCAGGGCCGGCCCCAGTTCGGCGTCACGTTGCGCGCGCGCCGACGGACCGCGGGACTTGGCGTCGTAGTAAGTGCTCGGGGCCATCACCACGCCTGCCGATCGCAGGACGGTGATGATGGGCTCGACCCCGAACTCCTCGCGCTGGGCGTCGATGAAATCGACTATTTCTTGTGTTGGCGGTCGAGCTCCGCCCCGAAAAAACTGGCCGCACGTTTCAGTATTTCGTTGGCACGCTTGAGTTCTCGGATCTCCTGCTCGAGCTCTTTGATCCGTGACGACTCCGCGCTGGACACTCCCGGAGCGCATCCCTCGTCAATATCGGCTTGACGCACCCAGGACCGCACCGACTCCACCCCGTAGCCGAGTTGGCGGGCCACCCGCGACACGGTTCCCTGCTCGGTCCCCAACTCGGCACGCAGAGCCCGGACCATCCGCACCGCAGCGGCCTTCTCCTCCGGGCTGTAACGACGCGCCGTGGGCTTCCCGGCAGACTGTTCCTTCGGCATACCTGCATCCTCGTTTCCAAGGTCAGGAGCCTCCGGGATTTCCAGGGCGTTTCAATCACCGCAGAGGGCAACCGATTCATGTCAATCTTGGACATCATTTCCTTCCCATCAGGGGTTTACCGACCACCAGGGCCGGACATTTTGTTGAGCTACGCCGTGTCGGCGGTGGCGGCTCTGAGCGCTGCGTACGCCTCCCGGCACCTGCGGCGGTACGCGCGTTGCGCCGTGCGGGAGCATTCGGCGCAGGCTCCGTTGACTCGCAGATCACTTGACTTGCGGATGATGTGCTTGCCGCTGCGGCAGCGGCCTCCGTAATTGGCCATGGCGGGCCTCCTCCTCTGAATTGTTAGGGCTATAGTTTTTTCGTAAATAAAAGCAGCCGAACACCTTTCGGTATCCGGCATTATGTTTGGTGGTGGCGGTCGAACCGGGTTAACGGCACGAAGTGCAACCCGCACCAACCGTTGACGGGCTGCGCCTCGCGCCATCTGCGGCGGCGCTCGCGGCGTTGAAGCCGGAGCAGCTAGGCAGTCTGTCGGCCTGCCTACGCCGAAGCTCTATCGTCGGGCGGGAGAGCCGTGTGACTCTCCGAACCCCCTCACAAGGTAAGTAGGAGCAGGCAAGCACCAATCCCACCAATATGTGATGTAACTCACATAGACATCTGGGTGCCCCTGGAGTAGGAGGGGGGTACCACCACACCGGGTGACCTGCCAAAAGCCGGGAGAATGGCATTCCAGGCCAGCACGGTAGGTCTGAGAGCGGGTCCACCGCTGCGACAACCGAAGACAGACGCGCGAGATGTTGAGCCCGTCGTTTCCCCGACCCCCTACGACATGTATTAGATAAAGTCTGGAACCGGTTTTTAGGGTTGCCTTAGTGACGGATGTCACTTCGGTAGGGGTGGTCCCATCCCCATCTTCTCGGCCAGTAGGTAGAACCGCTCGGTCACGACATCGTCGTGACTCGGGGGCTCGACGGGCTTCCGGGGGACGGCCCGCACAGGCTTGCCACGTGCCCTCCGCATCCGATCCTTGGCCCCCGCGTTGTGCTTGCGGGCTCTCTTCCCGCGGCACTCGTCGCACGTCACCGGCCACCGTCCCGTTCGGCCGTGATAGGCCATTTTGCGAAGCACAGAGAAGGGCCTGCGGCAGTGCTTGCACCGTGTGTAGTAGACCTTGACGCCCAAGAATGCGACCACGAACCCGTACTTGGTTGTCCAAGTCCGCACCGCATTGGGGTGGCCGGCACGCCATCGGTCGATGTTGGCCGTACTGCGCTCGGTAGTTCCAGGTGGATTGCGCCAGCGCGCGGAAGCATGCGCGGCCTCGATAGCTGCATTCAACTCCGGTCTCGTCATGGCGCTGCACCCACTAACGTCCCCACGTAGGGCCAAACTTCCGCGCAGGCCAGCCGTCGTCGTTGACGACGATCAGGTCCAGCCCAATTAGTCGCTGTGTCTGCTCGCTGGCCAACTCATCCGCCGTCAGCGGGCGGTGCAGCCGTATTAGGTCTAGGGCTGCCTGGTGATCGTCAGTTGTCGCGGGCGAATGGTCCTCGGTCACTTGGTTATTCCTCTCCTAGCGGGGCGATTGCGGGGTGCGGCGACGGGATGTAACCGCCGTTCGGGTGCTCGATGAGCAGCCCATCGGCCACCATGACCGCGATGAGTTGGGCCTCGGTCATGTCCAGCTCGACGCATGCCTCCGCGATCGAGACCAGCTCGGTTTGGCGGCAGTAGGACCACGGCACCGTCACCGTGCCGAACCTCAGCAGGTGGTGCCCGCAGAGCGAGTCCTCAGGCTCGACAAAATCCGGCGCAGGGTGATCGCACGGGATGAACGAAACAGATTCCACGTACCCGGTAAAGATCAGCTCTGCGATGGAGTCGTTCACGTGCCGAGCGGTTACACCGTCGACAACGGTGGTACCAGCGGCCAGCGCCGCTGCAACCTTGTGGTCGGTGTCGATCAGCTCCGTGGAATTGGCTACGGCAGTGAGTAACTCGCCGGTAGTCATAGTCATCGGATGATTCCCCCTATCTGCGCACCCTGCGCGTGCTTAGGAGACCACGTGCGGATACAAGCCGTCAAGCACTGAAATATGTTGTGCTGCAACGATTCGTACGATGTCAAGCGTGCGGAGCGTTGAGCGGCGCGTCCAGATCGGTTTGTATGCGCCAGATGTTCGGCAGCGTCACGTGCAGAGTGACACCCGCGTCGGTCAACAGCTTGCGGCGCTCCTCTGGTGTCGCAGTCGGCCACACTTCGCCATATGTCTGGTCCGACTCAGCATCGACCCACCCCGCTCGCACGATCGGCAACGCGGACAGCTCATCGCGCTTGGCAATCAGCGCGGTCATCTGCCGGCGGAACATCTCCTCATCCTCCGGGGTGCTGAATAGCCCCATAGCGCGGTCCTCGCGCAACGATTCGATGGTCCGGTTGGTCTGCTCTAGCGCGGCTGAGTGGTCGCTACCGTCGCGCCATACGCGCGTTCTCACCCGGCGGTGTGCGTGGTGTTCTAAGAACTCCTGCTCGACCATCTCCTCAGCGTCGGCGGCGATGACCGACACCTTCGGGCACGCCTTGGGTGCGTTGCTACACAGGTAGTAGCGGTGCGTTACCCCGCCCCGCGTCGTCTGCGACCGCTGGCGCATGTTCTTTCCGCAAAGCGCACACTTCGCAACGCCCAACAGTGGATTAGTAGAGTGTCGCCGCTTTTGGGGTTCCGTTCCGCGCTGGGCGATTTCGGATTGCAGCCGCTCCCACGTTTCCGGATCGAAAGACGGCGGTCCAACGCGCACGGGCTCACCGTCCGCGTCCAAGATCGGCGTCCCGACAGGACGTTTCCTTGTGGGAGTGCGGTTGGGCGCGTGCGTCTTGATCCCCTGCGTTGTCGGGTTCATTAGCATCATCCGGAGCGTGTCAACGGTCCATTTCGATCCCGTAACCGACTTGCCGGAACGTGCCGCGTGGTGGTCACGGGGACTGAGCACTCCCCTGTTGTTGAAGTCGTGCGCTATGCCCGTCCAGGAACCACCCGCGAGGAACCGCGAAGCTGCTTCGTGTAGGACCCTCTGAGCGTCCGCGTCGTGGTCCAGAGCCTTGCCGACCCCGGACGGGTGGTCAACGACCTGGAAGCCGTACGGGGGCAATCCGTAGCCCCAACGGTCGGTGTTGCGAAGGTAGGAAACTCGGTCTCGGGCACGCTGAACGAACCGCTGGCCTTCAATCTCTGCGAAGACCGAGGCGAGGATCAGGAACACCTTTGACATCGCCCCGGCGAAGGCGTCTTTCGCGTCCTCCGGGTGGTAGTAGTCCAGCCGTATGCCATCGTCCACCAACACGAGGATCTTGCTGTGCTCACGGCACCACTCCGCGAGCTTGACGCAGTCGTTGGCCGAGCGGAACACACGGTCGGTCTTGGCGAAGATCAGCGCGTCCCATTCGTTCGCGCGGTCGGTCAACCACACCTTGAGGTCTGGCCGCTCGAAAGGTGACAGCTTGATCGCGCTTACGTCCAGGTCCTCGAAAGCGCCGACTACAGTCCAACTCTGTGACACGGCGTAGGCCTCACCCTTGGACCGCTGAGTCTTGTGGCTGGTCTTCTCATCACCTTGCAGGCTCGACACGCGAGCGCCGACAACGGCTCGAATACTGCTCATGTACGGAGTATCGCAAAGCATCTCTGCTTCCGCCGCCGGATCAGCTATGACCTCACGTAACACACTGATCTATCTCGGGCTGTTGGCCGGTGCGCTGATCACCCTGGCCCCGTTCGGGTTGAGCCTGCTGACATCGTTCACCTCCGCACAGCAGTTCGCCACCGGCACACCGCTGTCCCTGCCCGACCCGCCCACACTGGCCAACTACACCGGGCTCGGTAACGCCGGATTCGGCCGAGCACTGGCGGTCACCGCACTGATGACGGCGATGATCACGCTGGCCCAGCTGACCTTCTCGGTGCTGGCGGCCTATGCGTTCGCCCGCCTGGAGTTCATCGGCCGCGACGCAGTGTTCTGGGTGTACATCGCGACCCTGATGGTGCCCGGCACCGTCACCGTGGTTCCGCTGTATCTGATGATGGCCGAGATCGGGCTGCGGAACACGTTCTGGGCGTTGGTATTGCCGTTTCTATTCGGCTCGCCATACGCGATCTTCCTGCTGCGGGAATACTTTCGCGGTATTCCCACCGACCTGATCAACGCCGCCCGCTTGGACGGAGCTAACACCATGGACGTGCTCGTGCATGTGGTGTTGCCGGCCAGCAAGCCGATCCTGGTGACTCTGACGTTGATCACCGTTGTCAGTCAATGGAATTCGTTCATGTGGCCGTTGGTCATCGCCAGCGGTGGCACCTGGCGGGTGCTGACCGTCGCGACGGCCGGGCTCCAGACGCAGTACAACGCACAGTGGACGCTCCTGATGGCGGCCACGACGGTGGCGATCGTCCCACTGATCGCGCTGTTCCTGGTGTTCCAGCGCCAGATCGTGCGCTCAATCGTCGTCACGGGCCTGAAATGAGCGGGCTGCGGTTCTCCACCCGGATGCTCGCCGGGCTGATCGCGGTCGCGATGCTGCTGGTGGCCGGCGCGCTGGTGCTGGGCCGCACCGACGAGCCGTCCGGGAAAACGATTGTCACCGTGCGGCTGTGGGATCCCGCGGTAGCCGCCGCCTACGCCGAGTCGTTCGCGGAGTTCACCCGCGCGCACCCCGATATCGAGGTGCGCACCGACGTCGTCGCCTACGCCAGCTACTTCAATACCCTGCGCACCGATGTGGCCGGCGGCGGCGCCGACGACATCTTCTGGATCAACAACGCCAACTTCGCCGAATACGCCGACAACAACCGCGTGATGGCCATCGAGCCCAGCCCAGACTGGGATCCGTCGGTGACCGCCCAGTTCACCCGCAACGGCAGGTTGTGGGGGGTTCCGCAGCTGACCGACGCCGGCATCGCCGTGTACTACAACGCCGACCTACTGGCCGCTGACGGTGTCGAACCGGCCGAACTCGATACGCTGCGCTGGGATCCGAGCCCGGCCGTCGACACCCTGCGACCGATGCTGAAGCGCCTCACCCACGGCAGGCAGTGGGCATATAACGCCGCCAACGACTTACAGGCCATCTACCTCAACTACATCGGCTCGGCGGGCGGGGTGTTCTCCGAGGGCGACCGGTTTGCGTTCGACAACCCGAAGGCCGCCACCGCTTTCACCTACGTCGTCGGTCTGATCAACACCGACCAGGTCGCGCCGCCCGCGTCGGACACCAACGACAACGGGGACTTCTCCCGCAACCAGTTCCTGTCCGGGCGGATGGCGCTGTTCCAGTCGGGCACCTACAACCTCGCTCAGATCGCCGAACGCGCGGCGTTCCGCTGGGGCGTGGCGCTGCTGCCGGCCGGGCCAGCGGGTCGGGTCAGCGTCACCAACGGCATTGTCGCCGCGGGCAATCCGGCCAGCCGACATCCCGAAGCGGCGCGCCAGGTGCTGGCCTGGCTCGGCAGCACCCGCGGCAACGAGTACCTCGGCCGCCACGGTGCGGCCGTCCCTGCGGTGGTGTCGGCTCAGAGGGTGTACTTCGACCACTGGTCGGCCAAGGGAGTGGACGTGCGGCCGTTCTTCACCGTGCTCGACGGACCGCGCATCGCCGCTCCGGGTGGGGCGGGTTTCGCGGCCGGCTATCAGGCGATCAAGCCGTACTTCGACGAGATGTTCCTGGGTCGAACGCCCGTCCCCGATTCGTTGGCGATAGCGCAGAAGGCGGCCAACACTGCCGCCGCGCGCTAGATACCGCCGCCCGCCAGCACCGTCACCTGCAGAAGCACCGAGACCGCACACACCACCGCCGAGATCGTCAGCACCACCCAGTCAGCCCGTCGCGGGCCGGACGGTGCCGCCGAAATCAGGCCTGTCCCACCGCGTGCGGTGATCGCATCGCCCATCTCATCAGCACGGCGCAGCGCGACCGTGATGCCGGCTGCCATAAGATCCACCATCTCGATGGCCCACCGCCGGCGCCCAGCCCGTCGGCTGTTCAGCACCGGCCGCGGACGCAATCGACGCGCGGCGTGGAGCAACCGGAATTCCTCGAGCAGCATCGGAAAAGCCCGCAGCGACAGGGCCAGTGCCACCGCCCAGTCGTCGACCGGGATGCGTAACACCTTCAGCGGCCGGCCGAGTCGAGCGACGGCAGGCGCGACATCGGCGACGTTCGTCGTCCAGGACACCAACATGCCCAGCGCCAATAGCACGACCGACACCACGGTGATGCGGACGAATTTGAGGAGTCCGCCGAACGCGATGCCGTATGACCCCAGGTGCACTTCCGGAGCGCCGCCGCCGATCGTAGCGGTGACCGCACCCAACAACAGCAGAAGCCACAGCCACCTGGGCACCGACGGTACGACCCCGCGCGGGATGCGTGCCAGCCGAATCGCGATGCCGATGAGGATCGCGACGAGGGCCAGCGGCACCCAGTCCGGGTAAAACGCCATCAGGGCCGAAAACGCCAGGACCACTATTATTTTGGTGCCCGCCCACAGCTCGTGGATCACTGAGGTGCCGGGCACCGGGCGCAGCAGTACCACCGGGCGGGGTTGGCGTGCCGTCGTCATGACGGATCCTCGGTCAGCACGCCGTCGCGCAGATGCAGGGTGCGCGGGCACAGTTCTTCCAGGCCGACGAAGTCGTGTGAGATCACCACGACCGTAAGGCCACTGTTGCGGCGCAGATCGGTCAGCAGCCGCAGCAGACCGCGCTGGCTGGCGGCGTCCAGCCCAGCCAACGGCTCGTCGAGGATCAGCGCCTGAGGTGAGCGGGCCAGTAGCCCGGCGATCACCACGCGGCGCATCTGACCTCCGGAGAGCTGGTCGATCCGGCGCCTGGCCAGTGAGGCGTCCAGGCCGACCTTCGCCAACGCGGCGACCACCCGAGTACGGTCGCGATGGGAAAACCCGGCAGCCGAAGCAACTTCGGTGTCGACCCGGCCGCGCATCAGCTGCAACCGAGCGGCTTGGAACGCGATCGCGACCTCACCCACGCATTCCGTCGCAGGGCGCCCGCGCACCAGGCAGGAGCCCGTGGTGGGTGTGGTCAGCCCGGCCATGATCCAGGCCAGGGTGGACTTGCCCGAACCATTGCCACCGTGGATGAGCAGGCCCTCGCCCTCATGGACGGTGAAGGCGACGTCACTCAGGGCGGGCTTGGCCCACGGTGTGCCGCTGGCATATTCGTGCCCGACGTGGTCGAGCTGCAGCACCGGCTCCGCCGCGCGGGGCGCGACGCTCACCGTTGGCGCAGGCGCAGCAGTGCTCTCGACCAAGTGTGTGTTGTCCTGCGATTCGCTGAGTTGGACGATCCGGTCGGCAGCCTCGGCCTCGTTGTTGTAGTGAGTGATCTGCACCAACGCCATCTGGTGACGTTCGGTGAGCCCGGACAGCACCGCGAGCAGCGCCTCCCGCCCGCGCTGGTCGACCATGCTTGTGACCTCGTCGGCGATCAGCAGCGACGGCCGGCGGGCCAGTGCCGCAGCCACCGCCAGTCGCTGCAACTCGCCACCGGATAACCCGCCGGTGTCACGTTCTTCCATACCCGTCAGGCCGACCTCGCTGAGCAGCTCCGCGACATCGGTTTCTGTTCCCGGCGGCAGACCCCAGACGACGTCGTCGGCGACTCGCGTTCCCAGGACCTGACTTTCGGGATGCTGCAGGATGACCGCCGTCCCGCCCAGTTGGCCCAGCCCGACGGCGCCAGGGCGCTCGATCGAGCCGGAGGTGGGGTCACGCCCCGACAGCAGCAGCATCAGCGTGGTCTTCCCCGAGCCGTTCGCACCGGTGATCGCCACGTCCTCCCCCGCGTCGACGGTCAGGCTCAGCGGCCTCAGCGCATCGTGCGTGGCATTGGGATAGCGGAACCGGGCGTCGACCAGCCGCACCGGAACCGGTGCTACCGGCCCAATTTCGTCGGGTGTCTCGAGCTTGTGCACATCCGGGATGCCGCTGAGCCGACCCAGCACCCGCGACAGTGCCCACCACCCGACCAGGGTGACGATCATGATCGAGAACATCGCGTAGACCATCAACAGCAACGGCCAGTACTGCAGCGCAAGGCCAAAGAGATGCCGGGCATCCTGTGCCGCCGGCCGGAACGGCTCGAAGTGCGACACCACCGAGACGACGCCGTCAAAGTTGGCGGTCATCGCCGAGAAGGTCAGGGTGCGCAGCCGCACCAGAACGGTCAGCGCGGCGATGATGAAGAGACCGAAGATCACCCCGGCCACCAAACCCACCGCGATGACGGTCGGGGTGCCGCGCCCGCGGCGCTTCATGATGCCAGCCAGCCCACCCACGTAGGCGCAGTTGACCACCACCATCAACCCGCTCACGCCGGCGATCAGGAACGCCACGACGCTGGCCGCGAACGTCGCGGCGACCAGTACCCGCAGGCGGTAGCGGTAGCCGAGCAGTCCCATCGGGACCGTGGTGAGTAGTGACAGTCCCCCGGCAAACGGCACGACGACGGAAATAATCGACAGTGCGGCAGCAAGCGCGGCCATCACGGCGGCCTGCGCCATCTCCACCGGCGACAGCGAGCCAGTTCGCCGGCGATCCACCGACGGTCCGGAGGGCTGCCGCGCAGGGGCCTCCGGTCTCGTCGCGGTCATCACCTGATTCTGCCAGCCATTGGGCCGGGCAACCGGTTCGACCTGCGGCCACCAGGTCGGCTGTGGGCATGCTCTGCGAAAGGCCACCTCACCGAGGGCGACAACATAGTATTTCTATGTAAATATGGGATGCATGAGTCCGCAGCCCACCGAGGAACCCCCCGGCGCCGTATCCGGCTTGGGATCCGATCTGCTCGGCGTCATCGCACGGCTGAACCGGCTGGCAACCCAGCGCATCAGACTACCGCTGCCCTGGGCGCAGGCCCGGCTGCTCGGCACCATCGACGACCAGGGCGAAGCCCGGATTTCCGATCTGGCCGAACTCGACCACTGCTCCCAGCCAACGATGACCACCCAGGTCCGCCGCCTGGAGGACGCCGGCCTGGTGGACCGCACCCCCGATCCCGACGATGCGCGTGCCGTCCGCATCCGCATCACCGGAAGGGGCCGGACGATCCTGGCCCAGGTCCGCGCCGACCGCGCCGCAGTGATCGATCCGCGTATCGCGCGGCTCTCCGACGAGGACCGCGAAATTCTGTCGGCCGCCGTGGGGGCATTGCATCGCCTGCTGGATGACCTCGACAACCAATAGTTAGGAGTGAGCCACTCATGTGGCGTCAACCCAAGGCCGTCTGGGCCGTCGCCATTGCGTCCGTTGTGGCGTTTATGGGCATCGGCCTTCCGGGCACTGCGGCACCGGGGCTGATCTTCTTCGGCTGAGGTCTGTGCCTGGCGTTCACCTCGGTGGTGGTGGCCCCGCGACTGCAGCATCGCTTCGGCACCGTGCGGGTGCTGGTGATCAACCTGCTCTGCTTCTCCATGCTGCTGGCCGTGATGGCGGTATTCACCGATGAGAAAACGATTCTGGCGGCCTGCGTGGTGGTCGCCGGATTGTTCATCGGCATCAACAACACACTGATCACCGAGACGGTGATGAAGGCCGCGCCCGTCGAACGGGGGGTGGCCTCAGCCGCCTACAGCTTCCTGCGATTCGGCGGCGCCGCCCACACCTTCGTCAGCGGCGAGCGTTACCGCGGGCCGATCGAGCGGTTCGCTGAAACCATTGTCGCGCAGTGCCGTTGAGCACTCACATCCAAACAGTGGCTCTCGGACCTTCCCGAGGCTGAGCCAGCGGGTGACCGGCTCCCAGCAGGTTGCCGGTGATGACGCCACAGAAGCGATACATCGCGATGTCGAAAATGGTGTTACTCATCGGCTGTTCGATGAAATGCCCGATCCGCTCGGCGGCGATGAACACGATCATCAGCAGCAGGCCGATCGCGATACCGGCGAAGGGATGCGCGGAGCCGTCCAGGCGGCTGAATGCCATGATCGCGAAGAACCATGCCACCGCGCGGATGAAGATATCGTAGGGCAGCGGGATCGGCTCGTTGCGGATGCGTTCCAGCCCGCTCTGAGCGCTCACCAACGCGGTGTTGACGCTCATCAGCATCACCCGGGCCTGATTGTCGATACTGCCGTCCGCGGACAACTTCTGGATATCGACAGCCTGGCCCGCCATCAAGTCGACGGCCGACGCGTCGGCCGGGTCCTCCGGCGTCAGATCGGTGACCCCCTCAACTGGAGCGACCCCGCGCAGCTCCGCGGCGAGCTGCCAGGCGTAGCGGACCTGGCGGCGGCGCATCCGATCCAGGATCGGAGCCATCTCGGGTGCCCCGGAATCGACCGACGACAACCCGTTGTGGGTGGCGCGGGAGTTGATGATGACGTTGCCCCACAACGTGCGGGCCTCCCACCACCGGTTGTAGGCAATGGTGTTGCGGAAGCCGATGAACACCGAGGCGCCGATACCCAGCACCGACAGCACGGACGCGGCGTATTCGATCTGGGTGGGATCGGGAACCGGTATCAGCGCGGCGGCAACCGCCAAGACCGATACGACGTCCCAGCGCAGCCGCCACAACACCAGCCCGGCAACCTTGAGCGGGCCGAGTTTCCCGACGCTACGAATCACCGCGTCAGCGTATTACCTGACCGACTCAGAGCACCGCTTCGACAAGATTTCCGACTAGATACGTCGCCGCGATCGCAACAGCCCCGAACGCCATCTGCCGTCCCGCGCCGAACCACATCGACCCCTTCGTGAACCGGGCGGCCACCGCACCGGCCACCAGTAATCCGACCGCGCTGCACACCAGGCCGACCCACAGCGACTCCGACCCGAGCAGGTACGGCAGCAGCGGAACAAGCGCTGCGACGGCAAACATCAGGAACGACGAGATCGCCGCCACCACCGGCGATGGCTTCTCCTGCGGATTGACACCCAGCTCCTGCACGAGGTGGAAGTTCACCGCCCGGTCCTCGTCATGGTGGATCTCCTCGGTGGCCTTGCGTGCGGTCGCCTCGGTCATCCCCATATCCATCAACGTGGCCACGAGTTCGACCCGCTCGGCGTGCGGATGGAGCGTGAAGGAGCGTCGTTCCACGCGCACTTCGGACTCGATCTGTTCGTTGGCCGTCGTGACGGACGTAAACTCGCCCAGTGCCATCGAGAACGCGCCCGCGAGCAGGCCGGCCACCCCACTGAGCACGACCGTATGCGCCCCAGCGCCAGCCGCGACCCCGGCGATCAGCGCCGAATTACTGACCAGACCATCCATCGCGCCGAACGTCGCCGCACGAAGCCAGCCTCCGGTGACATCGGCGTGGGAATGGTCTGTCGTGCGGCAAACCGACTTTTTGCTTGCGCGTGCTGGTCCCGTCGGACTCCGACATGTAGACCATTGAACGCCACCCCGTCAGCTCACATCCATTGAGGTTGGTCTGTGTTTGCCACATCCACGTTTATGGAAGCAGCCGCAAGGATATGTTCGGGGGATGACCACCACTGCGGAGCATCTCCGTGACGCCCTCGATGGCCGCTGGCGAGATGTCAAGAACGGCGTTCGCACCGAACTTTCCACCGAGGTCTTCAAGCCGCACTACACGCCCAACACGGCAATCGCCCGGGCAAAAGTCGCCGAGCAGATGAAGATCATGGCCGCCGCCGGCGCTGCCGAGGACGGGTTCCGAAAAGAGCACGGCGGCAACGGTGATGTGGGCGCGGCGGTGGTCCGCATCGAGATGCTCGCGATGTCCGACCTGTCGCTGATGGTCAAGGCCGGGGTCCAGTGGGGCTTGTTCGGAGGCGCGATCGAAAACCTGGGCACCGAACGCCACCACAAGGCCTACGTGCAGCGCATCATCGACCTGGACCTGCTGGGCTGCTTTGCCATGACGGAGACCGGACACGGCAGCGACGTGCAGTCACTGGAGACGACGGCCACCTACGACCCGGCCACCGAAGAATTCGTGATCAACTCCCCCACCCCGACATCGCGCAAGGACTACATCGGCGGCGCGGCCGAAACAGCCCGATTGGCAGCAGTCTTCGCTCAGCTGATCACCGACGGCGAAACACCCGGCGTGCACTGTTTTCTGGTGCCGATCCGCGACGAGGACGGCACCGACCTACCGGGCATCACCACCTCGGACTGCCACTACAAGGGCGGACTGCCCGGCGTCGACAACGGCCGGATCACATTCGACAACGTCCGCGTTCCGCGAGAGAACCTGCTGAACAAATACGCTGACGTCGCCGCCGACGGCACCTACTCCTCGCCGATCGAAAACTCCGGCCGGCGGTTTTTCACGATGCTGGGCACGCTGATCCGCGGCCGGGTCACCGTGGGCGGCAGCGCGGGCGCGGCGGCGCGGGTGGCCCTGGACATCGCGGTGCGATATGCGTTGGAGCGCAAGCAGTTCAGCGCCCCGGACGGCGAAGGCGAAGTGCTGATCATGGACTACCTGGTGCATCAGCGCCGATTGTTCCCGCTGATCGCCCGCTCGTACGCGCTGCAGTTCGCCCAGAACGAATTGGTGGCCAAGCTTCACGAGGTGCAGACCTCGGACAATCCCGATGCCGAAGAGCAGCGCGAGCTGGAATCCCGGGCCGCCGGGCTGAAAGCGGCCAACACCTGGCATGCCAGCGCGGCGATCCAGGAGGCTCGCGAAGCCTGCGGTGGCGCAGGCTATCTCGCCGAGAATCGGCTGATCGCGCTGCGTGCCGACACCGACGTGTTCACCACCTTCGAGGGTGACAACCACGTTTTGACACAGCTGGTGGCCAAGGAACTGCTGACGGCCTACGCCGACGACATCAAGGGCATGAGCCCGGTGGAGTGGGTGCGATTCGCCGCCAACGTCGCCGGTGACCGGGTGCTGAAAAGGACTGCGGCCGAGGCGATCATGCAACGGATTCTCGACGCCCGCCAGGACAGTGAGGAGGAAGGCAGCCTCTTCAACCGCGGCACTCAGGTGAAGATGTTCGAGGACCGCGAGCAGTATCTGCTCTCGTCGGTGGCGCGGCGGCTGCAGGGCAAGGCCAAGGAGATGTCGGCGTTCGACGCATTCAACTCGGTGCAGGATCACGTGTTGGACACCGCCAAGGCGCATATCGACCGGGTGGTGCTCGAGGCATTCGTGGCCGGCGTCGACGCCTGCGAAGACGAGCAGGCCCGCGAGATCCTCGGACTGGTGTGTGACCTGTACGCATTGTCGGTGATCGAGGAGAACAAGGCCTGGTTCATCGAGCACCGCTACCTGTCCACCGAACGGGCCAAGGCTGTCATCCGCGGTATCAACGAGCGGTGCCGGGCGCTGCGCCCGTACGCTGAACTGCTGGTCGACGGCTTCGGGGTCCCGGAGCAGCTGCGTTACGCGGAGATGCTGAACCCGGAGCAACTGGTCTGACAATTCGCCACCCATTTTGACAATTTTGACAAAACTAGGGCGCTGAGCCAGCTGTTCGCCGCTACGATTTTCGTTCCGGCACTGCTATTTCCGTTCCTGATCATGGCCGCCGCCGCATTCCGGCCCGACACCCGGCCACCGGACATCACCCAGGCACTCAATGACGTGTTCTGGCTGATGTTCATCGGCATCGTCGGGACGATCATCGTGCAGAACATCACCTTGGCGATCGCGTCGTTCATCGACAACACCGAGCCGCAGACGTTCCCGCGCTGGTACGGCTACCTCAACCTCTGGGTGGCGCTGCTATCAGTGCCTGGGTGTGTGGTCGTGGTGTTCAACGACGGACCGCTGGCCTGGCACGGGGTGTTCGCGTTCTACATTCCGGGTGCTGCACTGACGATCTGGCTGTTCTCGACAACCTACGTACTGAACCGGGGCATCAAGGCCCAGCAGCTCGCTGAAGCGCAATGACGGCAGTCGGCGAACCGGTGCCAGTTCACACACGACGTATCCCCGGCGAAGCCGGCACCTGGGTTTTCCTGCTGGGCGACATGCTGGTGTTCGCGGCGTTCTTCGCCACGTTCATGGTCGAAAGATCAACGACACCAGAGGTTTTCGACGCGGCCCGCAAGACGTTGCACGTCAACATCGGGCTTGTCAACACTCTGGTGCTGCTGACCAGCTCGCTATTCGTAGTGGCGGCGATCGGTGGTCTTCGCACAGGTGCTGGTGCGATCGCGGCGAGAGCCCTAGTGATCGCTATCGGCTGCGGTGTGGTGTTCGTGGCGTTGAAGATCAGCGAATACGTGCTGCTGGTCGGTGCCGGACACACCGCGGGCGCCAACCACTTCTACCTGTACTACTTCATCCTCACCGGGCTGCACCTGCTGCACGTCTGCATCGGGATCGTCGTCCTGGTGCTGATGTTCACCCAGACCCGGCGGACTGAACTGTCGGCCACCAGGCTCGCGGTGATCGAGGGCGGCGGTTGCTTCTGGCACCTGGTCGACCTGCTGTGGATCGTCCTGTTCCCACTCCTGTATCTGGTGAGCTGATGTTGGCATTGCTGCGTAACCGCGCCTGCGCGAGCTGGCTGATCCTGGTGACCGCCACACTGGCGTCGTTCGCTCTGGGCGCCGATCACGGCACAGGGTCGTTGGTGGTGATCGGCGTCCTGGCGATCGCCGCGATCAAGGTGCGGCTGGTGGGACTGGACTTCATGGAGCTGCGGCACGCCCCGATCCCCCTGCGGGTGGCGTTCGAGGCCTACTGCGTGGCCTTGTGGGCGCTGCTATCCGGCCTGTACCGATGGCTCTGACGAACTAGCGGCTGGCCCCTGGCACTCTTGGCGGCACCGGCGCTCTTGGAGGACGAAGGCGGCGACAGCCGAACTGATCACGGCTGCCGCGGACGTGCTGGACTCCGTAATCGCGGTGTTCACTGCGGCCAACTCGACTGCCCGTACCTCGGTGCGCAGCGCGGTAACCGGTGGCTGTCCGGCACGGTGACGAGAGTCAGTGCCATCGTGGCCGCGGTGGCTGCTGCCATGGCGGCCGTACGCGTACGAATAACGTTTGCCATTGGATCGTGACGGGGTGGCGAAAGCGCTACGAATCTGCTGTGAACTCCAGAAACAGATCGGCGACCAGGCTCCATGCCGGTCGGCGATTCACCGGGCACTGTTGGCTGTGGCAGCTCGTTGCCGACGCGCAGGTTTTCTCCAGCAGTCAGTTACCGGCACCCGGTGACGTCGCGAAATCGTCAGTGGGGCTGATCAGTAACGGCCAACTCTGGGTGCGTCCGCAGGCCAGCCTCTCGGGCCGACGGTGGGGACTATTCGCACCGTGCCCTCATTGGCCTGGGTTCCGTTGCTGCTCTTGTGGTTTGGCATCGGTGAGGAGCCCCAGGTGTTCCTGGTCGCGATCGGAGCGTTCCTTCCGGTCTATCCGACGGCATCGGCGCTGGCCCACGTCGATCCGCATCTGGTCGCAGCCGAATTGATCGCCTCGTCGAAAGGGTTGGGATTCCGGCTGATCGACAGTCAGAACACGGGGCGCACCGACGTGATGATCTCGGCGTTCAGCCTGTTCGAGCATCGGGTGGCTAGAGCGCGCGCCACCAGCTGATGGGCCGCACTGCGGCGGAATTGCTCTGCCAGGCCGGGCGCCACCGACCTTCGGTGGATTTCGCGGCCTGACCGTCGAGCAGCTGACGAACCCGTCGACCTAACCAGCTTCGTGCGATCATCACGACCTCCTGCCGCCGCGCCGCGAGCGCTATGCCCTGAGTATGCGGCAACGACCGCGGCATCGCGGCATTGCCCGCATTGACACGCCCTAAACGTCAAGCGACGATGTGGGGGCGCTCGCTACCGACGATGGCCACGTCAGCCGCCGAACAGAAGGTACAAGCCGGTGAACGTCTAGGCCACCATCGTCAGCATCATCGTTAGCTGTCCGGTGACCTGATGCCACTTCGGGAGTAGCCGGATCGCACCGTCGTGCGGCAATCACTGTGAGCGCGAACAGCTTCCACACGTCACGTAAGAGCAGGGCACCGCAGTGTCGTCAGCGCGAGCCGGTGACGATGTCCACGAACAGCTTGTGCACGCGCCGATCGCCGGTCATCTCGGGGTGAAACGCCGTGGCCAGCACACCCCCCTGCCGCACCGCCACGATGTGATCGTCGGCACGGGCCAGCACCTGGACCTGGGGGCCGACCCGCTCTACCCAGGGCGCCCGGATGAAGACCGCGTGGGCGGGTCCGTCCAGCCCGTCGAAGGTGACCTCACCCTCGAAGGAATCCACCTGACGCCCAAAGGCGTTGCGCCGCACGGTCATATCGATCGCGCCCAGCGCTACCGCCTCACGGCCGGGGGCTCCGGCGTCCAGGATTTCCGAAGCCAGCAGGATCATTCCCGCACACGACCCGTAGGCCGGCATACCGTCAGCCAGGCGCTGCCGCAGTGGGTCCAGCAGATCGAAGGCGCGCAGCAGGTGGCTCATCGTCGTCGATTCACCACCCGGGATCACCAGGGCATCGACTACGTCGAGTTCGCTGCGGCGGCGCACGGTGGACACCTCGGCGTCAGCCTCGCGAAGGGCCGCCACGTGCTCGCGGGTGTCCCCTTGTAAAGCCAGCACACCCACGTGCACGCTCACGGGCCGGTGTATCCGCGCTTGTAGCGCGTCAGCCCCTCCTGCATGACGGCGGCGACCAGCTCCCCGTATTGGTTGAAGATCTTGCCCTGTGTCAGCGAGCGGCCGCCGCACGCCGACGGCGAGGACTGATCATAGAGCAGCCACTCGTCGGCCCGGAACGGCCGCATGAACCACATGGCGTGATCCAGCGAGGCGACGTTGAGGTGCTTGCGTTCCTCGGGGTGACTGACCTGCGCGGAGCCGAGCAGCGTCAGATCGCTCATGTAGGCCAACGCGCAGATGTGCAGCACGGAATCGTCGGGCAGCGGATCCCGATGCTTAAACCACACCTGCTGCTGAGAAGCCTTGCCCGGCAGGCGAGCCACCTGGTCACGCGGGACGATGCGGACGTCCCATTCGGCGAACTGCGAGAAGCCGGCATCGTCGAACACCCCGCCCTTGGAGATGAACCCGGGCAGGTCGTCGGGCGGCGGCGCGGCGGGCATCGCGTCCTGGTGCTCGATACCGCTCTGGTCCTGCTGGAACGACGCCGACATCGAGAAGATGGTCTCGCCGTGCTGGATCGCGTTGACCCGGCGGGTGACGAATGATCCGCCGTCGCGCAGCCGCTCGACGATGTACACCGCCGGGGCGGTGGCGTCGCCGGGGCGCAGGAAGTAGCCGTGCAGGGAGTGCACCTGGAAGGCCGGATCGACAGTGCGTACCGCCGACACCAGCGACTGTCCGGCGACATGGCCGCCGAACGTGCGCTGCAGGAAGCCGGATTCAGGGCTGAAGACCTGACCGCGGTAAATATTGACCTCGAGCTGCTCCAGGTCGAGGATCTCTTCGATCGCCATCGGTTACCAGCCGCGTTCGGCGAGCCGGTGTGGCTGCGCGATGTCCTCCACGTTGATGCCGACCATGGCCTCACCCAGACCGCGCGACACCTTGGCCAGCACGTCCGGGTCGTCGTAGAAGGTGGTGGCCTTGACGATGGCCGCCGCGCGGGCGGCGGGGTCGCCGGACTTGAAGATGCCCGAGCCGACGAACACACCCTCAGCGCCCAGCTGCATCATCATCGCGGCATCGGCCGGGGTGGCGATACCGCCGGCGGTGAACAGCGTCACCGGCAGCTTGCCCGCCCGAGCCACCTCAGCCACCAGCTCGTAGGGCGCCTGCAATTCCTTTGCGGCAACGAACAACTCGTCTTCCGACAGCGATGTCAGTCGGCGGATCTCCCCACCGATCTTGCGCATGTGGGTCGTGGCGTTGGACACGTCGCCGGTGCCGGCCTCACCTTTGGAGCGGATCATCGCCGCGCCCTCGGTGAGACGGCGCAGCGCCTCGCCGAGGTTGGTGGCACCGCACACGAACGGAACGGTGAACTTCCACTTGTCGATGTGGTTGGTGTAGTCGGCGGGCGTGAGCACCTCGGACTCGTCGATGTAGTCCACTCCGAGGCTCTGCAGGATCTGCGCCTCGACGAAGTGTCCTATGCGGGCCTTGGCCATCACCGGGATGGTCACCGCGGCGATGATGCTCTCGATCATGTCGGGGTCGCTCATCCGCGAGACGCCGCCCTGGGCGCGAATATCAGCCGGGACGCGTTCCAGGGCCATGACGGCCACTGCTCCGGCGCCCTCGGCGATGCGCGCCTGCTCGGGGGTGACGACGTCCATGATGACGCCGCCCTTGAGCATCTCGGCCATACCGCGCTTGACCCGAGCGGTACCGGTCTGCGCGGGGCTACCCGAGCCGTTGGTATCCACTGTCATTCCCTTCGTTTGATACGGATCCAGTCTAAGGGGCCGTGCAAAACTGAATGTTTCCGCATATCTCCGCTGTTCAGCTCAACGGATCGGATGTAACTCTGTGGCCGGCCGGCCGGCACGTCCATCGGCCAGCAGGTTGGCTTCCTCGAGCAGCTCACCGAGCTGCAGTGGGTAGACCGTCTGCCCGCCCGCGGCCAGCTGATCGATCGCCGCCGAGTCACACCAGCGGTGGCCGTGAATGTACCGCAGCTCCAGCTGGGTGCGCCCGGCCGCGGTCGGTTCGAACCGGGCCGTGCGATGCACGAAGTAGAACTCCTGGCTGGACACGACGGTGCCGTTGAAGTCGATCAGGGAATCGCGACGCCACACCGGCCCGACCATGTCGGCCGGCGCCACCTGCAGACCGGTTTCCTCGGCGATCTCCCGAACGGCGGCATCGACCAGCCGCTCCCCTGGTAACGCCTGTCCGCCGACGGTGAACCACCAGCGCGGTGCCAGGCCGCCGGGAACCGCGGGATCGGACCCGCAGAACAACAGCACCGCACCCTGTTCGTCGAGCAGTACCACCCGGGCCGAGGTGCGGCGGTCCACCCGATCGGGGTCGTCGTTCGCCGGTGGCGCGGCCCGCTCGGCGATCTCGAAATACGTGGGCAGCGCCGCGGTGCCGCCCAGCCGCAGCCACCGAACCGGGCGTCGTTCCCGCAGCGCCAGAGTGTCGCGCACGGCGTCATTGTGGAAGCGGCGGGCGAGCAGCACTCGGGCCTCGGCGTCGGCGAGCTCGGCGACCAGCGCGACCGGCATCGATATCGGGTCGACCATGGCCAACGCGGCCGACAGCTCGTTTTCGGCTGCTTCCCGGCCGGACCGGGGTGCGCGTTCAGCCGCCCCGGCCAGGGCGGCCAGTCGTTTGCCCTCCGGACGGCCGCGATAGGTGTCGGCGGCCACGGCGCGCGCGACGACCGCGCGCCGGCCCAGCGCCCCGTCCAGCGCCTGCCACGACAGGTCGTAGCGGATGTGCAGCCGATCCAGCCGGTTGGCGGTTTGCAGAGCCAGCAGCGCGCTCACGACCAGCACGACGATCAGTACCGCCGTCAACGACCAATACAGCCCGGCATGCATCAGCTATTTTCCCGCGTCGCTTCGCTCCGGCCCGCCGAACCAGCCACCTGGACCTTCATCCCCGCGCCCGCCACGGTCTCGTAGACGCGCATGATCTGGTCGGCCACCACCGGCCAGTCGTAGCGGCGTACCGCGACATTGGCGGCCGTCACGTAACGCTTGCGCAGCGCCTCGTTGTCGAGCACCTCGATCAGTCCCTGCGCCAGCGCCTCGGAGTCGTCGACAGGGACCAGCCGGCCCGCTTTGCCGTCGAGCAGCACGCGCCGGAACGCGTCAATGTCGCTGGCCACCACGGGGGTACCGGCGGCCATCGCCTCGACCAGCACGATGCCGAAACTCTCGCCGCCGATGTGCGGGGCGCAGTAGACGTCCGCGCTGCGCAGCGCGGACGCCTTCTCCTCGTCGTCGACCTGCCCGAGGAAACGCAGATGAGACGCCAGCTCGCCGCACTCGTCGCGCAGCTCGTCCTCATCCCCACGCCCGACTATCAGGATCTCGATGTCATTGAACCGGTCCACCAGCGCGGGTAGCGCGCCCACCAACACCGCCATCCCCTTGCGCGGCTCATCGAAGCGCCCGAGGAACAGCACGGTCTTGCCCAGCCGCGGGTAGCCGTCCAGCCGCGGTGCCGACTTAAGGGCGGCCACGTCAACTCCATTGGGAATCTCGACGGCATCGGAGCCCAGCGCCTCCATCTGCCAGCGCCGAGCCAGATCGGACACCGCGATACGGCCAATGATCTTTTCGTGGAACGGCCGCAAAATGCCCTGAAACACGCTGAGCGTCAACGACTTTGTGGTCGATGTGTGAAATGTCGCCACGATCGGCCCCTCGGCGGCCTGCAGCGCCAGCATCGACAAGCTGGGCGCATTGGGTTCGTGCAGATGCAGGACGTCGAACTCACCGCGCGCGAGCCATTTCTTCACCTGCCGGTGGGTGGCCGGGCCGAACCGCAATCGCGCGACCGAACCGTTGTAGGGAATCGGCACCGCCTTACCGCCGGAGACGACGTAGTCGGGCAGTTGCACATGCGGCGACGACGGCGCCAGCACGCTGACCTCGTGGCCGCGTGCGCGCATCACCTCGGCAAGTTGCAGGATGTGCGACTGCACCCCGCCGGGCACGTCGAACGAGTACGGGCAGACCATCCCGATCCGCATCAGCTCGTCCCGTCGTCCCCTAGGCGGGCACGCTTTTCGTCGGACAGATCGGCCAACCACTGCGGCTGCAGCATGTGCCAATCCTCAGGGTGCTCGCCGATGTTGGCGCCGAACCGGTCGGCCAGCGCTTGGGTGATGACGCCGACGTCGCGGCTGGAGCAATCCAACTCCGGATAGAGATCGACAACCCAGCCGTCATCGGTGTACCAGGAGTGCACCGGGATCAGCGCCGCGCCGGTATCCAGCGCGAGCTTGGCCGCACCGGCGGGCATCCGGGTGGCTTCTCCGAACAGGTCGACGGGTACCCCCGAGCGGCTCAGGTCTCGTTCGGCCATCAGGCAGACCACCCGGTTGGCTTGCAGCCGTTCGACCAGAATTTCGTAGGCCGGCCGGTCACCACCGGTCAGTGGCAACACCTCAAAGCCGAGACTCTCGCGGTAGTCGAGGAACCGCCGGTACAGCGACTCGGGCTTGAGCCGCTCAGCGACGGTGGTGAAGGTCCCGTTCAACTGGACCAGCCAGACCCCGGCCATGTCCCAGTTGCCGCTGTGCGGCAGCGCGAGGATCGCACCGCGGCCGGCGGCCAGCGCGGCCTCCATATGTTGTTTGCCGTACGCGGTTTTATCGAGCTCGGTACCCAACTTGGCGTGATCCATCGTGGGCAACCGGAATGCCTCCCGCCAATATCGGGCGTAAGAGGCCAGCGAAGCACGAACCAGCGAATCTGGCACGTCGGCGGGCGTGGTGCCGATCACCCGGGCCAGATTCTTGCGCAGCTGCCCAGGCCCGCCGCCCTGCGCCGCATACCAGGCACCCGCGTCGAACGCGTTGCGTGCCACGAACTCCGGCAACGCCCGCACCACCCGCCACCCGGCCGCATAGCCGAGATCGCTGATGTTCGCTGTGCTCGGCAGCCAGCTGCGACCGCTGTTCCACAGCTGCCCCGGTGTGCTGATCACTGCTCGGTTCCTGTCGGCTCATCACCGGCGGGCGCCGGACCGGCCGGCGCGATCTTGTCCATCGCGCCGGGGCTGCTGCGTACCGAGTGCACCCGCTGACCCACCGTCACCAGGCTCAGCACCGCCAGCAGCCACATCGCGATGGGCAGCACCACCGGCGAGCAGAACGGCAGGTCCGAGAATCCGGCACCGACCAGGACGATGATCAGCCGCTCGGGGCGCTCGATGAGCCCGCCGCCACCGTCGAGCCCGCTGGCCTCGGCACGGGCCTTGACGTAGGAAATCACCTGCGAGGTCACCAGGCAGATCATCGTGGCCACCGCCAGCGACGAGCTGTGCAGGCTGAACACCACCCACCACAACAACCCGCAGAAGATCGCGCCGTCACTGATCCGGTCACAGGTCGCGTCCAGAACCGCACCGAACCGCGTTCCGCCGCCGCGTTCGCGCGCCATCGCGCCGTCGAGCATGTCGGCGAGCACGAAGACGAAGACCGCGACAGATCCCCACCACAGCTGGCCGATCGGGAACATGATCAGCGCGGCCAGCACCGAACCCGCGGTGCCGATGATCGTCACCATGTCGGGGGTCAGCCCGATCTTCAACGCGCCCTTGGCTACCGGTCCGCTCAGCTTGGCGTAGGCCGCGCGGGTCATCAGGTAGAAGTCGCTCACGGCTGGCCGGCCCATTCGTCGGCCAGCAGCTTGCGGGTGTCACGCAGCAGCTGCGGGATGACTTTGGTTTCACCGACCACCGTGATGAAGTTGGCGTCGCCGGCCCAGCGCGGCACCACATGCATGTGCAGGTGCTCGGCCAGCGAACCACCGGCGGACTTGCCGAGGTTCAGTCCGACGTTGAACCCGTCCGGGCTCGACACCGATTTGATGACGCGAATCGCCTTCTGGGCGAAGGCCATCAGGTCGGCACTCTCCGCCAGGGTGAGATCCTCCAGCTCCGACACCTGGCGATACGGCACCACCATCAGATGGCCGGGGTTGTACGGGTAGAGGTTGAGCACGACGTAGACCTGCTCACCGCGGGCGACCACCAGTCCGTCCTCGTCCGGCAGGGTCGGAATGTCGGTGAACGGGCGCGACGGTTCCGACAACTTCTTCTGCACCGGTACGTCCAGGATGTAGCTCATCCGGTGCGGGGTCCACAGCCGCTGCAGACGGTCGGGCTGCCCGACGCCCCGGTCCGTGATCGCGTCTGCTTCGTCAGACACCGTCAACCTTCACCAGTTCGGCTGTGGGGATGGCATTCTCGCGGTCGGCAATCCACTTCGTGATCGTCGCGACGGCCTGAGCTCGGGGCACCCCGTTGATCTGGGTGCGGTCGCCGAACCGGAAGCTCACCGCACCGGCTTCGACGTCGCGGTCACCTGCCAGCAGCATGAACGGCACCCGCTGGTTGGTGTGATTGACGATCTTCTTGGCCATCCGATCGTCGCTGCTGTCGACCTCGACCCGAACTCCGCGCGATTTCAGCTCGGCAGCAACGTCTTCCAGATACTCCACGTGGCCATCGGCGACGGGAACACCCACCACCTGCACCGGGGCCAGCCACACCGGGAAGGCACCCGCGTAGTGCTCGGTGAGCACTCCGAAGAACCTTTCGATCGAGCCGAACAGCGCGCGGTGGATCAACACCGGGCGCTGCCGCGTGCCGTCGGCGGCGGTGTATTCGAGCTCGAAGCGATCAGGCATGTTGAAGTCGAGTTGGATGGTCGACATCTGCCAGCTGCGACCCAGCGCGTCCTTGACCTGAACGGAAATCTTGGGCCCGTAGAACGCCGCACCGCCCGGGTCGGGGACCAGCTGCAGCCCGGATGCCTCGGCGACCTCCCGCAAGGTCTCGGTGGCTTCATCCCACATCTCATCGGAGCCGACGGACTTCTGCGGGTTCCTGGTCGAGAGTTCCAGATAGAAATCGTCGAGGCCGTAATCGGCGAGCAGGTCGAGCACGAAGCGCAGCAGCGAGGCCAACTCTTCGCGCATCTGCTCGCGGGTGGTGTAGACATGCGCGTCGTCCTGGGTCATCCCGCGCACCCGGGTCAGGCCGTGCACCACACCGGATTTCTCATAGCGGTACACCGAGCCGAATTCGAAGAGCCGCAACGGAAGTTCGCGATACGACCGCCCCCGCGACCGGTAGATCAGGTGGTGCATGGGGCAGTTCATCGGCTTGAGGTAGTAGTTCTGCCCGGGCTTGCGCAGCTTGCCGTCCTCGTCGAACTCGGCATCGATGTGCATCGCCGGGAACATGCCGTCGGCATACCACTCCAGGTGCCCCGAGGTGATGTAGAGCTGTTCCTTGGTGATGTGTGGAGTGTTGACGAACTCGTACCCGGCCTGCTCATGTTTGCGACGCGAATAGTCCTCCAGCTCGCGCCGGATGATGCCGCCCTTGGGATGGAAAACTGGTAGGCCAGAACCCAATTCGTCGGGGAAGCTGAACAGATCCAATTCGACCCCGAGCTTGCGGTGGTCGCGGCGCTGGGCTTCCTCGATCAGCTCCAGATGGCGGTCCAGCGCCTCCTGCGACTCCCACGCGGTGCCGTAGATGCGCTGCAGGCTGGCGTTGTTCTGGTCGCCGCGCCAGTAGGCGGCCGAGCTGCGAGTGAGCTTGAAGGCGGGGATGTCTTTGGTGGTGGGGATGTGCGGTCCCCGACACAGGTCGCCCCAAATACGTTCGCGGGTGCGGGGATTGAGGTTGTCGTAGGCGGTCAGCTCGTCACCGCCGACTTCCATGATGTCAGCATCGCCGGACTTGTCGTCGACCAGTTCGAGCTTGTAGGGCTCGTGGCAAAGTTCGAGTCGAGCTTCGTCCTTCGACTCGTAGACCCGCCGGGAGAACAGCTGACCGTCCTTGACGATCTTGCGCATCCGCTTCTCCAGCGCCTCGAGGTCCTCGGGCGTGAACGCCTCCGGAACGTCGAAGTCGTAGTAGAAGCCGTCGGTGATCGGCGGGCCGATGCCCAGCTTGGCCTGCGGGAAGAGTTCCTGCACGGCTTGGGCCAGCACGTGGGCGGCCGAATGCCGGATGACACTGCGACCCTCGTCGGTGTCGGCGGGGACCGGGATGACCTCGACATCGGCCTCCGGCGTCCAGCTCAGGTCGCGCAGCTTGTCCTCAGCGTCGCGCACGACGATGATCGCGCCGGGCTCACCGCGGCCAGGCAGTCCCGCGTCGCGCACCGCAGCGCCCGCGGTAGTCCCGGCGGGCACCCGGATCGGGGCTACCGGGGCGGGGTGTGCAGGGGCGCTCATTGCTGGCCTCTTTCGGCTGATGGGGACATCGACGACCGCCGCACGTGCTCGCGTCGGACGCGACCATGCTATCGGGGTGCTGGTCAGGCGCCGAGGCCGATGGGGCTGTCCAACGCGGGATGGTCGAAGCCCAGCAGTCCAGCCGACCAGCCCACCGCACCGACCAGCCACAGCGTGGCCACCACCACGGCGGCCGTGAACACCGCGCCCAACGCCTGCGCAAACCAGCCCTGCCCGCGGAACCACGCCATCGCACTGTCGTAACGGTCGCGGGTGAACGTCAGGGTGCGATGCGCCCAGTAGAACTCCGTGGCCAGGATCGCCAGCCCGACGAACACGATCGCCCAGCCGGGACCGGGGTACGGGATCGCGATGATCCCGACCAGCAGCACGACCAGCCCGACGACACCCACCACGACCCGGTACGCGAAATCGGCGACCGGACGCTCCCGCAGCCGGTCCCGCCGGTGCGCCCACGCGTGCCGCCACCGCCTCATGGCTGCCCCGGTTTGAGCGTCACGAACAGCCCTTCCCCGTCGGCGAGCAGGTCATCACCGTCGCAGAGCCGGATGTCGACGAAGATCTTGCGGCCCTCGATGCGCAGCATCCCGGCGTCGATCTGGAGTTCTTTCTCGATGGGCACGATCTTGCGGTAGTTGACGTGCAGATAGGCGGTGCGCTGGTACGGCCCGCCGGTCACTAGGAACGACGTCTTGCCCAGCACCGAGTCGAAGAGATGGGCGATGAACCCACCGTGCACAGCCCCGTTGCGGCCCAGGTGGTAGCGCCGGAAGCGGACCCAGCCGCGCAGCCGCCCGTCCTCGCCGACCTGCGTGTCGTTGGGGACGGTCACGATGCTGCCACGCATCGGCAGGTCCATCCGTCGGCCTGATGGGGTGGACCACTCGTCGGCGTCGTAGGGCGTCAGCAGTGCCGACGCCTGCTCCAGCAGCTCGGCTGCTCGGGTGATCACCTGGTCGGGCGCGTCCACGGCCCGCGCCCGGTCCTGCAGATCTCTAACGGCTTCGACGAACCGGCCGTAGTCGGGGCCGCCTTTGGTCGTCGGCGCCGGCGGATTGAATCCACCGCCTGGATGGAGCGCCGCCACGGCTTCGTTGATCGCCGTCATGTCCTCTGCCACCTGGTTACCGTATGCCGCCGCACACCGGCGGCTTACCTCGACAGTACGCAAACAGATGAGGCAGATGAGAGGGTGGAGGCCGTGAAGCTCAGCGACCTGGCCAGCCGCCCGTTGACCTATACCGAGGTAGGCGCGACCGCAGCGGACCTGCCCGCCGGCTATCACCATGTGCGGCTGTCCTCGCGGATCGGCGACGGCCGGGCCCGGTTCGAGCAGGCGGCCGACGCGGTGATGCGGTACGCAATGTTGCGCGGAGCGGGGCTGCGGGTCACCGCGACCACCGAGGTGGCGCAGGTCGGCACCGACGTGCTGGGCCGGCTGGGGCCCTTTTCCGCGCCCTGCCGTGTGGTCTATGTGGTCGATGAGCCCCATCGCCGGGGGTTCGCGTACGGCAGCCTCCCCGGCCACGCAGTGTCCGGGGAGGAGATGTTCGGGGTGCGCTTCGAGCCCGCCGATGAATCCGTGCATGCCGAGGTGGTGGCGTTCTCCACGCCCGCGACGTGGTGGAGCCAGATCGGGGCACCGGTCGCCTCGATCGTTCAGCGGGTGATCACCCGGCGCTATTTGTCGGTGGTGTGAAGGTTGGGCTTGGCCCGGCGATGGGTATGGGCTGAACCATGCCGGCCGACCATGGTGCCCTACCTCCGGATACCGCCAGTCGAATCGCCGAGATCGCCCACCATGCGGCGGCCGAATTACCCGGTGCCGACTACGTGAACGTCACGGTGACATCTGGCCAGTACGGCATCGACACTCCCGCATCAACGCATCCGTGGGCGGAACGCATCGATGCAATCCAGCGCCGCCACCGGGAGGGCCCCTGCGTGTCCTCGAGTCGGCAGCCCCACCCCGTTCACGTCGAAGACCTGACGCTTGAGACCCGCTGGCCGAGGTTTCGCGCCGAAGCCCTGGACAGCACACCGGTGCGCAGCATCATGGGCTTCCCACTGTTCGTGAACGGCGAATCCATGGGGACGCTGAACGTGTTTGCCGAACGCCCCCATGCGTTCGGCGAACGCACCCGGCAGCTGGGTTCGCTGTTCGCCGACCACGTGGCGCTGGTGTGCGAAGCGGCTCGGCGCGAGTCGCAGTTCCAGGAGGCGCTGGCCAGTCGCGACATCATCGGGCAAGCCAAAGGCATGATCATGGAGCGCTACTCGATGGACGCCGATCAGGCATTCGAGATGCTGCGCCAACTGTCGCGCAATGCCAATGTTCCGCTGGCGGAGGTGGCCGCCAAGATCATCGAAGCGGCACAAGCGAATCGGCGTTGAGTCGGGTTGTGCTGCCGGTCCCCGGCATGGCCTTGCCCGCGGCGACGTCGAGTTGATAGGCCAGGATCGCCAAGCCGAACAGGCCGATCGACAGTGTGATCAGGGCCGCGAATCCCTCAGTGGCGAAGTGGACGAGGGCGCTGAGAAGCGTGAACGTCAGCGCCGCGCTTCGCAGAAAGCGCAGCGGCCACAGCCGCGAGCCATTCTGTCAGCGGCGATCGAGGCGGCCGACGCCAGGCATTCATGCGCGCGAAGCGGCCGGCCGCCGCCGATTTGCGGGTAGCCAGTGAGCCTGAGATAGAGCCGGGTCAGCAGGATCGTCGTGATGGCAATGCTGACAAACGCTTCGGCGTTCGCCGGCCCCACGGCGTTACGGGCGATCGGGCCACGGCGGGCGTGACGGTGGTTGTCGGAAAGTGATCGTCATCCCCGCACACAATGACGTGAAAGCGCTGCCGGATTGCCTGGCCGCCGTCCTGGCGGCAGCGCGCTCGTAGATCGGTTCGGTACGACCCCAGCGTCGAGGGCGCATACGGGCGCTCGAAGAGGGTGCCCATCGCGCCGTGGCGCAACAGGGCCATGTCATCGATGCTGTCGGCGCCGGCCACCATCCCCGCAGATAGTCACATCTACGAGATGGCCTTCGTTCTGGCCGAATGTCACAGTGATCGAGGCGCATTGGCGTCATCCGGTGGCTGACTACCCCGCTCTCCAGTGACGTTGCCACTGGGATCATCAGCGCCACCAGGCGTCTACCCCAGATCTGCGTTGCGTGATCGCAAAGGTTCTGCGCCCTCAGCCGCAACAACGTCAACAATCCCGGCACCGTATCGGGTGCCGGGCTTGTTGACTGTGAGTTATTAGTTCTGCTCAGCCTTTTCGCGCGCTTCGCTCACCTTCGCGGCGGCGCGGGCGCTCTCGGCCTCTGCTTCCTTCTGCGCAGCCTCACGCTGAGCATCGGCCTTGTCCTGCTGGGCCTGCCCCTCGCGCTGGAGATCATCGCGGCCGGTGACGGCGCCGACGACTTCCTTGGCCTTACCCTTGACACCTTCGACGATGCCCTTGATGGCTTCTTCCGGTCCGCTATTGTGCTCGCCCATATCGGTTTTCCTCTCGGTGTGGCGCCACGCCCGTAGAGCGTGTTGGGGAGATTCCCCGCTGGCCTTGATCTCGTCTTCCCGTCAACGGGCCGGCGCAAACGGCTTCACCGCGCTTGAGCGCGTGAAATCAGCTGTGGCGTCCCACACATCACCCGTCTAGCTGCGGGTTGTCGGAATCGAGCCGCTCAGCTCACGTTGAGGTTTGGCAGCGGCGGCAGCCCCGGGATGTGCGGTGGCGGGGGCAGCCCGGGGATCAACGGCTTTCGCGTCGTCGTGGTGTCCCACTCCATGGTGGTGGTCGTCGGCGTCGTCGTGGTCGGAGTCGTCGTGGTCGTTGTTGTCGTCGTGGTGGTCGTCGGCGGCGTCGTCGTTGTTGTCGTGGTCGTGGTCGTGGTCGTCGGTTCCACAGTCACGATGGTGGTGTGAGGTGGCGGCGCCTGCTCAGTGATGGTCTGGATCGGCGGATTGGTCATCGTGACGGTCTCGGTCGGCACCGGTGGTGGCACTGCAGGACTCTGCTGCACCGGGGTCACCGCGGTGACGGGGGTCGCCGGCGCCGGGTTCACCGATTGGGTGGTCGGGGTGTCGGGAGTGCTGGTGCCGGTGAGGGTGTAAGCGAAACCGCCGACGGCCACGGCCGCGACCGCTGCGGCACCGCCAAGCAGCAGCGGCACGCTGCGAGTCAGGCCCGACTCGGGCCGGGCGGGTGGGTCACCGCCCAGGATGGACAGCTCGTCGTCGGTCTGGTCATCCCCGTAACCGCGATAGTCGAAGTCGTTGTAGGCATAGGACTGGTCTTGCGGGAGTGGCTCATCGGGGGTGTCGTCACTCGACCAGGCCAGGGCGGCGGCCATGGTCTGCGACTGCGGGCCCACGTCCGCGATCAGCGGCGCGGGCGCCAAACCGGTCGGCGCGTCAGCCGCCAGCTGTCGGGCGGCGGCCAGGCCCGCACCCAATGCCGCGTCGAGCTGCGGGTGCGCCGACACAGTGACCGGAAGCTGCAGATGGCTCGAGATTTGTTGAGCGACAACAGCTATTCCCTGGCCATCACCGATTGCGGCGACGGCGCTGATGGTTTCGCGGGAGACCCTGGCCTGGTTCAGAGCGTCATCGATGAACGCCGCGAAATCGGCGGGCAGGCCAGGCCGATGCACGGTCTCACCGATCTGGCGGTAGTCGGCACCGGCGTCTGCCACAGTCACCGAGCTGTCGTCGGCGTCGATACCGCATACCACGACCACTCCGTGGCGCGGCAGTCCAGGATCGCTCTGCAGCGAGCGCAGCGCGGCAGTCGAGTCCGACACCAGAAGCGGCGGTGCCGCGACACCGGCCAGCGCGGGCAGGCGCCACATGGCCTCACGCAGCGCATCGCGACGGCCCGGCCCCCAGTGGGCGGGAACCGCCACGGCCGCCACCGCAGCGAGACCGGCGCCCGCGGCATCAGCGAGCGCGGACAGGGCTAGGGCCAGCAGCTGTTCGGCGCGGTAGACGACCCCGCCCTCGCCGACCAGCGGCGACGGGTCGCCGACCCGCTCGACAAAACCGGTCCACACCTGATCGCCAAGCACCAACTCGGCGGGGCAGATGAACGGGGGGTCCCCAGCTCGGGCGGCAACCAGGCTGGTTGCGCCCACGGAGATACCCAGTGGTGCAGTCATTCAGCCATGATCACCACGGCGCACAACGAATGTCACTCAGGCGCGCCGATTGGCCGCAGGCCTATGACCTAACTGTGACTGTGCTTGGTAAGCATTGCGTTTGCCCATGTCGATCGAGGTATGAGCAGATCACGTCGACCAGCGCGGTCAGTTCTCGGCTGTTGCGCATCGGGCCCGCCATCACCAGTTGCGTGATCACCAGACCGCGCATGGTGGCCCAGATCAGATCCCCGATGGCCGCCGCGTGTGGGCTGTCCAGCCCCTCGGCGATATCACCACTCAAATTGGTTATGGCCCTTTGCAACTCGACGAGATGGCGAGTCGCTCGTTTATCTCGCATCGCTCGGGTGCCGATGAGGATCTCCAGCGAGGCGCGCGACGTCGGGCTGGAGAACGCCTGCCAGGCGGCGTGCACCACCAGCTCGACCCGTTTGCGGTGGGTTTGCGTCGGTGACGGGGGCGGCAAGCTGCGCAGCAACTCGAGCATTTCGGTGAATCCCCGATCGACGACGGCCATCAACAGGGCGTCGCGATCGCCGAAGTGGTACTGCACCACACCCCAGGTCACCCCGGCTCGTTCCGCGATGTGCTTGGCGCTGGCCGCGGCGAAGCCCTCCTCCACCACGCAGCGCACCGTCTCGTCCAGAACCGCCTCGCGGGTCCGGTCGGCACGCAGCTGGCTGCCGCCAGGTGGGCGGCGCGGCGCAATCTTCGTCACGTCACCACATCACCGTGTCAGCGTGTGCGGTCGGCAAGTCCTTGACGGACAAGACACCTGGCGGTGCGGCACATACCGCGTCGATCGCGTTGACCGCGCGTGCGGCGGTGGAGATCACTCCGCCGTCGTTGTGGTCGACACCGCCGAGGCCGAGGTGGGTGTTGATCTCGACCCCCGGGTTGCCGTGGACGACCACCCGGTGCACACCGAGTCGGCCGTCCGGCGGGTAGGGCCAGTGCGGTGCGGTCACCGGGGTGAGCCGGTTGACGTGCTCCATGGTGATCACCGGTTGCCCGTCGCGGATGCCCTCGACCGCGAAGCGGACGGCGGCCACATGCCCGGGCGCCACGCTCATCATCGTGCAGTCGATCGGCTCGGGCGTCACCCAGCTTTCGTGCCGCTCGCGCACCTCGTCGAGGGTGACCCCAAGAACCTCGGCCAGCGAGCGGACCTGCCCTCCCCACAGCGAGGACAACACGCCGGGGGCGAACATGATCGGGGTGTGGTCTGGCGTGGTGCCGAAACCGAAACTGACACCGGTGAATTCGGCATCATCGTAGCTTCCGTAGTCGCAGATCTCTGACACCGTGACCGCGGTGGCCCGCCCGGCGAGGGTCAGCGCGGTGTAGACCAGGCTGTCACCGGAATAGCCGGGGTCGACGCCGTTGATGTACAGCGAGGTGCCACCTTCTGCGCAGGCCGCGGCCAGCGGATCGCGAATCCACGCGTCGGCGTGGTACGGGGCGACCAGCCACACCATCGACGTGCCGACGACGTTGGTGCCGGCCCGCAGGAAACGGCAGATCTCGGCGATGGCTCGTTGCGGCCGCATCTCGGCCTGCGAGGTGTAGACCACGCAGTCGGCGCCCAGCTCCACCAGCGCGTCGATATCGTTGGTGGCGATGACGCCGGTGGGCTCGGATAGCCCGCAGATTTGTGCGGCGTCGCGACCCACCTTGTCGGCGCCGTGGGCGTGTAACCCGACAAGCTGCAGGTCGGGCCGCTCGATGATCATCGGCAGGGCATGCTTGCCGACATTACCGGTGGCGAACTGAATCACCCGATTCACAGCAGGTCCGTAATGGTCTTAAGCCCTGCCTCGTACAGCACGCCAGGCATCATTCCTCCGTCTATCTCGATAGTGGTGCCGTTGATGAAATCGGCTGTGCCACCGCATAAAAAGACAACCGCACGGCCCACCTCGGCGGGCTCACCGGCCCGATTCATCGGCACGGCGTGGAAGTACCTCTCCCCCGTCGGGTCGTCCTTGGGTAGCACGAACGATTTGAAGTTGTCGGTCATCGTCGGCCCCAGCGCCAAACAGTTGACTCGCACTTTCGGTCCCCATTCCTCGGCAAGTGATCGGGTGAGATGGTTCAGCCCGGATTTAGCCGCGCCGTAGGACACCAAGGTCGGCGATCCGGCGGGATGGCCCGCGCCGCTGGAGATGTTGACGATCGAGCCGACGCCGTCCTGTTCGCGCATCTGTCGAAACACCCTGATGGCAAACCACATCGGGCTGATCAGATTCATCTGAATGGCGAAGGCGTGGAACAACACCGTGCGCTCGTAGTCGCAGTCGGCCGCGGGCGCGCCCTGGATACGCGAGACGAGTTCCGGGATGTCCTCGACATGCGGTGCGGGAACCGTGCCGCCGGCGTTGTTCACCAGGATGTCGATACGACCGTAGTCGGCCACCACTGCGTCAACGAACGCGTCGATGGCCCGGTAGTCGCCCTGATCGCAGACCCGCTGCGATGAACGGGCCAGCCACTGTGGGTTGTCGGCCGTGCCGGGGATGGCATCCAACGGCCCTCGCGAGCAGCCGATCACCGTGGCCCCGGCCCGCAGCAGCTCGTGCGCGATACCGAGTCCCACGCCGCGGCTGGTGCCGGTGACGACGGCGACCTTGCCGTCCAACGGTGTTGACACTGTGAGCTACCCGTCCCGCAATTCTCAATGAGTGCCCAATATGATTACATGCTTAATGTTCTTGGGCAACGACGTGATGAAGGGCGGCGGCATGGGTCTGCGCGGAGAGGCCGCGATCGTCGGCTACACCGAACTCCCCTCCACCAAGCGACCGACCGGTCCGCTGGAGTTCAACCTCGAGCAGTGGGCCCGGCTGGCGGCGGCGGCGCTCGCCGACGCGAGCCTGTCGGCCTCCGACGTCGACGGTATCTGCACCACACACCTGGCCGAGTCGCAGATCTTCGTGCCCTCCACCGTCATCGAATACCTGGGCATCAAAGCCAATTTCGCGGAGAAGGTCGACCTCGGCGGAGCCAGCGCGGCGGCGATGGTGTGGCGAGCGGCAGCGGCGATCGAGCTGGGGCTGTGCAACGCCGTGCTGTGCGTCATCCCCGCTACGCCGATGACGCCGGTGAGTGCGCAGAAGCCGCTGGACCTGACCGAGTTGATGTACTTCGGGGCGTCGAGCAACCGATACGGTTCGCCGCAAGCCGAGTTCGAGATCCCTTACGGCAATCTCGGCCAGAACGGGCCCTATGGCCAGGTTGCCACCCTCTACGGCGCGACCTACGGCTATGACGAACGCACGATGGCCAAGATCAGCGTGGACCAGCGCGTCAACGCCAATCACACGCCGGGATCGATCTTCTACGACACCCCGATCACCGTCGATGATGTGGTGAACAGCCCCGTCATCGCATCTCCGCTGCACATGCTGGAGATCGTCATGCCGGTGATGGGCGGTTCAGCGGTCGTCGTGACTAATGCCGATCTGGCCAGTCGCAGCACGAACCGACCGGTGTGGATCAAGGGATTCGGCGAGCGCGTGCCCTACAAGACGCCCACCTACGCACACGAGCTACTGCAGACACCGATGATCAAGGCTGCTGCGCAAGCGTTTTCGATGGCCAACCTGACGCCGGGCGATATGGACATGGTGTCGATCTATGACTGCTACACCATCACGGTGCTGCTCAGCCTGGAAGACGCGGGCTTCTGCCAGAAGGGCAAGGGGCTGCAGTTCGTCGCCGAGCACGACCTGACGTTCCGCGGCGACTTCCCGATGAACACCGCGGGCGGTCAGCTCGGCTACGGCCAGGCCGGCACTGCCGGGGGGATGCACCACATTTGCGATGCGACCCGCCAGATCATGGGCCGCGCCTGTGCCACGCAGGTGGCCGACTGCAATCGTGCGTTCGTCTCCGGCAACGGCGGCATCTTGAGTGAACAGACCACCCTCGTTCTGGAAGGCGATTAGTCATGGGCGATTTCGACAGGCCGATGCCGATCCCGACACCGACCACCCAGCCGTTCTGGGATGCGCTGGCCGAGCACAAGGTTCGTATCCAGTATTCGCCATCGGCGCGGCAGTACGTGTTCTATCCGCGAGTGCTGGCGCCGGGCACACTGGCCGATGACCTGGAGTGGCGAGAGATCTCCGGGGCGGCTTCGCTCTACACCTACACCGTGGCCTACCGGCCGACGGCGCCGCACTTCGCCGGCGATGTGCCGCAGTTGCTGGCCGTGGTGCAGTGGGATGAAGGTCCGCGATTCTCCACCGAGATCGTCAACGTCGAGCCGGGCGGTCTGGAAGTCGGGATGCGGCTACGACCGGTGTTCTACGACTATCCCGATTCCGGTGTGACAATGCTGCGCTACGAACCGGCCTGAACTAGCCGAGGATCGAGTCCGCGTCGTCGCGACGGATGACATAAATATGCTCGAAGCGCAGGCACATGGTGGTGCCCAGCGCTGATGAGTCGATGGTGAGGTCGTCGGACAGCGCCCGCATCAGCGGGATGCCGCGACCGCGCGAGCGGCTCTGATTGGCCGGCGTTGATTCACGCCAGCGACCCTGGTCGGCGATGGTGATGGTGAGAGTGGCGCCGTCACGGACAGCTTCCACATCGATAGTGCCGGGCCCGCCGTTGTTCAGATAGGCGAACTCGGCTGTATTGGCGAGCGCTTCGTTGACTGCAAGGACGACGTCACTGAACCGACCCCCGTCAAGATCCCCGCGCGCCCGCAGCCAGGTGGCGAACTCGTCACGGACCCTGGCTGCGTTGTACGCATTAGCGACGACATCGTTACGAATGAAACGGTCACCGTCAGCTGAAGGGCAGGGGTAGCTCGGCGTCGTCATGGCAAATCTCTTGTACCCAACTTCCGAGGATTACTCACCCAATGCGGCGCGTGCCTCTTTCAGAGTCTCGTACAAGCCGACGATATCGGCCAAACCGACGAGTTTCAGGGGCCGGCTTGTCGCGGGCCCGCTGGCCACGACGCCGAAGCCGATCTCCGCCGAAGCTTTGTCGCGGGCCGCGACCAGGACGCCCATGCCTGCCGATGCCAGGAAGTCGACGTCGGAGAGGTCGACGATGATTGCCTTCGGGTCCTTCGTCAGCGCGCCAGCAATGCTGGTCTCCAGTTGCGGTGACGTCAGCATGTCGACGACGCCTGCGGCGGAGATGACGACGGTGCGGCCGAACCACTCCTCGGAGATCTCGCACCCGGTGTTGGCAGCGGTCGTCGTGCCCGTGGCCGCAGTGGCTTGCTCGTCCAAGATTCACCTCATTACCGCGCGCCGGACGGCGCACTCGCGGATCGATTGTGTCTGCGAGGCTGCCGTCTGAACCTGGCAATTACGTAGGAGCGGTTGTGCGCCGGCTTTTCTTGCGGCGCGAGTCAGCATCGGAAAAAACCGGCGAGACCACCAAAGGCTAACGTACACCGCCTTCAAACGTGGGATCGAGGGCGCATGCCAGCGCGCCCGACCGGTCCGCCCAATCCGACAAACCGCCGCCTTTGTCCCAGTAAAACGGGCCTTTTTATCGATCTCGGTGAGTGAACCTGTGTGGTTCCTATGCTGACGTCATGGCTAATTCTCCGACGCCGACGCTGCCGCCGGGACCTTCACTTCCACCTGTTGTTCAGGCCGTGCTGATGTTGCGCTACTGGCCGCGCTTCGTGTCCGCCTGCCGGCGCCGTTATGGGCGGACCTTCACACTGCGGATCGCCCAGATGGGCACGCTGGTCTATCTGGACGACCCGTCCGACATCAAAGAGGTGTTCGCCGGGGATCCGGCGGTCTTCCATGCCGGCGAGGACAATTCCATGCTGTCCGGGCTGCTGGGCCCGGCTTCGGTGCTGGTGGTCGATGACGAGGTGCACCGCGATCGCCGGCGGTTGATGTTAGCGCCGTTCCATCGCGACGCAGTAGCGCGCCAGACTGAGCTGATGGCGCAGATCGCTGCGTCCAACATCGCCGGCTGGCCGGTGGGCAGGCCGTTTGCGGTGGCACCGAAGATGTCGGAGATCACCCTCGAGGTGATTCTTCGGCTGGTCATCGGCGCGAGCGACCCCGCCCGGTTGGCCGCGTTGCGCGAGGTCCTGCCCAAGCTGCTCAACCTGACGGCGTTCGAATTACTCGCAATCGGTGCGCCCAGCCTGCAGCGGCGACTGCCGTGGCGTGGGGTGCGCCAGCGCATCGAAGAGGCCGACCGGCTGCTGTACGCCGAGATCGCAGAACGCCGGGCTGATCCAGCCCTGGCCTCGCGCACTGATGCGCTGGCCATGTTGGTGCTCGCTGCCGATCAGGATGGGCGCACGATGACCGATGCGGAGTTGCGCGACCAGCTGATGACGCTGCTGGTGGCTGGGCACGACACCACGGCCACCGGTTTGGCGTGGGCGCTGGAGCGGCTGACGCGGCATCCGGCGGCGCTGGCCAAGGCCGTGCGGGCGGCCGAAGCGGGCGACGACGAGCACCTGGATGCGGTGGCCAAGGAAACGTTGCGCAGCCGGCCCGTGGTCTTCGACGTGGGCCGGATCTTGAAACAGCCGGTGGAGATCGCGGGCTATCGGCTGCCCGCCGGGGTGATGGTGGCGCCGGGGATCGGACTGGTGCATTCCGATGACCGGGTCTATCCGGACGCGGATCGGTTCGATCCGGACCGGATGATCGGGGCAACGCTGAGCCCGACGACCTGGCTGCCGTTCGGTGGCGGGGCGCGGCGGTGTCTCGGGGCGACGCTCGCGATGGCCGAGATGCGGGTGGTGCTCGGTGAGGTATTGCGCCGTGTTGATCTGGCGTGCACCTCTGCACGTGGCGAGGGTCAGCGGGTCAAGCATGTGATTCTCACGCCGAACCGCGGTGCGCGAATCACGGTGTCGCGGTTACGAACCCTGCGACAACACCGAAAGCCGCTCAGCGACAACGCCATTCATCAGTAATCTGATGCGAACTCTTCGCGACAGGCCAGCGCGAGTCGCTTGGCCTCGAATCGAACGTGTGCGCTGCTTATCTGCTTATCTGCTTAAGCGGACTTCGCGGTTCAGAAGTCGCCGAATGTGTCTCTGGCTAGGACTTCTTTGTCAGAGGCGTCATCGTGAACCGCAGCGGTCGGCGGCGTGTCGGTGCCGCCGATGAGTTCGTGCAGTGGGTGTGAGTCAGTGTTGACGCTTTGTTGCAGCAGGCGGTAGAAGAGCATGCCGCGGGCGGGGTGACATGCCCGGGTTCGGGTGAGCTGTAGCCGGAGGTGTCTTCGTGGGTGTAGCCCTCGGTGGCCAGCACGCGGAACATCCGGGCACCGTCGGTACGGATCAGTGACCCCGGTGCGGCGGTCGCGCGGGCGAAGTCGACCACTTGCTTGGAGCCCGGACTGTCCGCGACGCCGAGGCGCACGCGCCCCAGCCGTAGTTCCCTATTCACTTGTTTACCAACATTTTCCACCGAGATCATGACGGGAACCTTGTCGGTGGACGCGCCCTGCTTACCGGTCGCGCGCCCACCGACGAAGGACTCGTCAACTTCGACCACGCCGGACAGCAGCTCACGATCCGGGCGCACCATGGCTCGGCGCAACGTGTGTAACCACGCCCACGCGGTCTCATAGGAGCCCAGGCCGAGCATGCCGTGCAGGTTCTGGGCAGAGGAACTGTTGCGCTGCGAGGTCACCAACCAGATCGCGGCGAACCACGTGCTCAACGGGGTGCGGTCGAGGTCTGCCAGGCCCGATCACCGTCGCAGACCGGACACCGGAAACCATCTGGCCAGCGCAGAACCGCCAAATACGCTGCGCACGAAGCATCGTCGGGAAACCACGCGCGGAACTCCTGGTAGGTCCGCGGGTAGTCCACCCCGCCCACCGGATCGGTACCCGCACCCACGCTGACCAGCATAAGTCCACTTAAGCAGTACGTGTGTACGGCTGATCTCAAGCGAGCTCGCGACCGCGGGCCCAGTTCAGGAGGAGATCGGCTTGACCATGACTGTAGACACGCTGCTAGTCGAAGCGCCGGCCACTGGCTCCGGCAGCCCGGAGCCGCTGCTTAGCCCGCTCGGAACTGAGATGCCGAAGATCACGCCGGCACCGTCGCCCGCTCCCACCGAGCACACGAGGGGTCCCGCCAAGAAGACCAAGACGCTCGAACTCACCCTCACGGTCACCGGCACTGCCGACGGTGAATGGCACGCGGAGCTCAAGCGCGGCAGCACGTGTCTCGCACGCAATCTCGCCGTCGCGGCGGCCGCGGTGTCCCGAGCGGCCAAGGAGTTGCATGAAGACCTGGCCACGCCGATCGACGAGATCATCAAGGAAGCACGGTCGGAACAGGCCGCCCGAGTGGCCGCGCTCGAGGCTGAGCTGGAAGCGGCACGTGAGGCACTCGCGAATTTGGATTGACGTTTCGATTCGCCGAATTCTGTGAATCATCGGCGAGCAGTTTCCCCAGCGAGAGAAGGTTCACAGTGAAGCGAATCGTCCACTCCATCCTTGCAGTGTCGGCGGCGGCAGCCGTTCTGAGCGGTTGCTCGGCCTCGGAGGTCATCAACACCGGCGGCGACACCAAGTGCAAGGACTTCCTCACGCAAGACGAGAAGAAGCAGAACGACGAGATCAGCAAGATGCTCAAGGACAAGAGCGGCCAGGATCCGTCGAACTTGGAAATCACCGCAACGAAGGCCTCGGCCACGATCTACTGCCAGACCCTCGGCAAGGAAGACACCAAGATCTCTGAGGCTCCGCACGGCTAATCGGCTCGTGGGCTGATTTCGGGCGATGAGCATGCCCCGAGATTCATGAACGTGGTTGCCGCCCAGTTGAATTCGCTGGGCGGCACGGGGTGGAGAGGTGATACGAGACCGGGGCTGATGGTGATGATGACGCGCGGAGCGAAACGGCGCTCCGCCGGCGATGATCTGAGTGGTCCCGGCTGGTATCGAACCAGCGACCTTCCGCGTGTGAGGCGGACGCTCTCCCACTGAGCTACGAGACCCGGGGCGGCGGACACCATCAGAGGTGGCGTGCTCGCCGGATTGGAACACTAGCACGGCACGAGCATCCAGCCGGAAATGCGCTCTCGAAGGCGTGTGGACGACGTGATTTGTGCGGCTTCGCTTTTGTGGTCTATTGTCGTTTTTCGCAGCGGGCGACGATCTCGTCCGAGGCGCGCGGACGTAGCGCAGTTGGTAGCGCATCACCTTGCCAAGGTGAGGGTCGCGGGTTCGAATCCCGTCGTCCGCTCGAAGATGTTAGGGCATCAGACCCACGGTGGAGTGGCCGAGTGGTGAGGCAACGGCCTGCAAAGCCGTGCACACGGGTTCGATTCCCGTCTCCACCTCCAAGATGAGGCCGGCGCGATTAGCTCAGCGGGAGAGCGCTTCCCTGACACGGAAGAGGTCACTGGTTCAATCCCAGTATCGCGCACCAGAGTTTGTGCAGGCTGACTTAGGTTTTTAATCCCTGTCGATAAATTCGCCGCGTTGGTCGGCCGCGTCGTTTTCTCCCCGCAAGCTCGCCACGCTCGCCTTGACGTCTTTGACCAGCAGCATCAGTTGCAGTGGGTCGGTGGGCGACGGCTCGAACCCGTAGCGGAGGTAGAACTGACGGGCCTCGTCGTGAAGTGCATGCACGAGGATGGCGCGAACACCTACTTGCTCGGCGACTAAGACGCTGCGCGCAATGGCATCGCGGAGGAGGCTCTCACCCAGCCCACGGTGCTGGTGCTTGACGTCGATAGCCAGGCGCGACAACAGGATCACCGGGATCGGATCAGGCATGTTGCGACGAAATCTTCCGCTGCAGCCATCGTGCGACACCGCTCCCGTTGCGAGCGCGTAGTAGCCGACGACGCGACCATCGCAGCATGTGACGAAGCAACGAGATGCACCGGTGACATGGTTGGCCAGAGCCCTCTTGCGCAGATACGAGTCCAGGCTGGACGCGCCGCTGTCGAATGTGGTGGAGTCGTCGCTGTCAGTGATCGGCCGCGGGAGGCTGTAGCGGCTCACAGCTCGGGATCGAACAGCGATGGCTTCGCGAACAGCTTCGCCAACGCAGGCTTGTACTGAACGGGGCGCTCGAGCAACGCGTTGAACTCGGTCCATGCCGCGTCGTCGAGCTGAAAGTGCCGGCGATCTGCGAGCACGTCGCGGGCGTGAGCGACGGTCGCACTCACGGTGAACGTGGTGAGATCGATGCCTTCGACCTCGGCGGCATGGCGAATCAGTGCGTCCTGCGCGGGAGTCAGGCGCACCGCGAATCGTTCGGACTTCGTAGCCATGCCTCCATTGTGTGCCCGATAGGCGTACACGTCAATCGGGCCTCGCGCGCGTGCGCTAGCCTGCGCACGCCAGCGCGAAATCTTGGCCGCATGAGTCTGAGTGTTGATTTCAACCAAGGGGAAGACCCGATATTCAGGAATCCAAGCCTGCGTCGACGTCGTATTCGGCGCGCTGCATCGCCGGTAAACCATCATTGACCTGCTCGTAGACCGCGAAGATGCCATCTAGCGGCGTGGAGGTCGTCTGGTAGCGGGTCGGCGGCGGTCAAGGTTTGGTTGCCTGCCTTGATTCTCACCGTGCGGTAGCGGCGTGTGGTTCGGACGAATTTCTCGATGCTCCCGCCAGTTTGGTGCTCAATGTAGTGGCTGACGGCCATCGCGCCGACGACGATGCTCAGGCGGGCTTCGATCGTGTCACGGGTCCGGTGGTAGATCAGGCGGCCGTTTCCCCAGGCCGCTCGCCGAACCCGCCGTGCGACTTTCATCGCAATGGGCTCTCCATGGTTTCTGCGGTCGGGTCGGTTCAGGCAGCGGCCCAGGGACTCGGGATGCGGTTGCCCCGGTTACCCGCGACCCGGTCCCACGCCACGATCAACGTGGCCGGCTCACACACGAACGTGAACAGATCGTCGAACCGGCGACCAGCAAGCGGCCGCCGCCCAACAGTGAAGCTTGGCCAGACCACGAATGCCCAGTCCTCAGGGACTGAGAACAACCGTGCCGCGATGACTTGGCACAACGCGGCGCGGGGTGGCCTCACCGAAATGCGCGCGTATCCCCAGCGGATGGTTTTGCGGCACTACAGGAGCTGGTGATAGATGAGGACACTCCGCGTTGCTGGAGCCGGACACCGCCGCGCCCAGTCTCTTGACCTCGACGCGCAGTTTCGCGACTCACGACTGACAGCAGTTTGCGGAACACCAGGACTCAGGTGCGCTCAGCCGTCATGTTCATATCGACGCTGCCCTGGCACGCGCCGCTGAGGATCTCGGTGTGCATGCTGCCGGCAAGAGACCCGTCAGCCTGAGGCGTGTACCGCACCTGAGCGTGGGCTGGATTCCACTGAGCCGTCTCGTCGGGCATCCTGCATTCCCATTGGAAATCGCTGGCTTGCGTCCACGACGACCCATCCCAGGTGAACGTGACGGGCTGGGGAACCGTCGGGTTGCTGGGCGGCGGACCGCTCGTGATGGTGGCAGTGCACGTCCCACCCGCACAGCTCGATTGGAACCCGTAGGTCTCGGTGTGCTGCTGCTCGGGCTGACCGGCCGCCATACTCGTTCCGGCTTTGGGGCCCACGATGAATGTGATCGCGTATTGACCGTTCCAGGACGGCGGCTCCGCGGTGGCAGGCGCGGGAGGGCAGACGGCGATCGCCAGCGCGGCGGCGCTCAGCCCGACGACAGTGCCCAAACTGCGCCGATCCCTGTGAGCCACGGCTCGATACTAAAGGCCCCCCACCAAACAAGAGTCTTAAACATTCATCGCCGAGCGCCCGCCCCGTCGTACGCCGCCCACCATGACCGCCACCGGGCAGTTGCCGTTCCGAGAGGCAGGGAACTGGTGACCGCCAAGCGCGCGCACCCCGACGGCGACGTCATCTCCCGGTTGTGCGACGAGCCCGACCTCGCCGATTTCGAGATCGCCACGCTGGCGATGCAATTGCTGTTCGCCGGACACGAGACCACGGTGACCCAGATCTAGGTGGGCTCACTGCTGTTGCTCACCAATCCCGACCAGTGGCAGACCCTGCTCGCCGACCCCGACGTGATCCCCCAAAGCCGTCGAGCAAATCCTGCGCGCCGGCATGACGGGCGGCGTCGGGGTCCCCCGCCACGCGCGAGCCGATATCGACGCCGAGTTCTTCGCCCACCCCGACCGTCTCGACCTCACCCGCACCGGCGCGGCCCACGTCGGCTTCGGCTACGGCCTGCACTACTGCGTCGGGGCGGCGCTGGCGCGGCTGGAGCTCAAGACCTTCCACTCCCCGCTCATCCCCCGGGTTCCCGACCCTGCAGCTGCGCGCTGACCCCTCGACGATGACCGCGGGTTTCCATTCCCTGTCTCACGGTCTGGTCGCACTGCCGATGTCAGCACCGCGCCCGGCGACAGCTCACTGCGCTGCAGGCTGGAGAACAACAATCCGATGTTGTCCCCGGCCACCGTCTCGTCCACCTTCTTGCGGAACTGTTCGATGGCCTCGACCCGGACCGCGCGCACCGTTGATCCGGACCTCGTCGCCGACGCGGAGCTCTCCTTGTTCGACGCGGCCCGTCGCGACGAGGCCGCGATCCTTGATGAAGAACACGTCTGAACCGTCAGACGAAACATGTGCGGCAGCTACCCGCTCGCCTGCACCCATAGGCAGTTACCGCTGAGCACGATCGTGAACAGCTTGGGCAGCACCTCTAGCTCCAACGGCTGGCCCGGTTGCCCCTGCGAATGCACCAGGGGGGCAAGCTCTCCCGCAGCCACCACGGTCACCTGGTCGGCACCACATACCGTCGCCGGGTCAAGCGGGGTGGCGGTCCACCGGCCCGAGCGCAGGTTGGGGTTGCGAAACCCCTGCCCGTGCAACGTGATCTCCGGCCCGTAGCTCAGCCACCGGCTGCTCGGATCGAATGGTGCCAGGACCGGCGCCCAGCGTCCCGGCCGATCCGGAACAGCCTGGCACACCAGGTACTCCGCGCCGCCGGGCAACTGCGTCATGACATCGCTGAGTTCCCGCGGACACGTAGCACCGGCCTGCGGGACGTCAGCGTCGGCACCGGCGGGCCCCGAGAACGACAGCGCGGCAGCCGCCACCGCGATCAGCGCGCCCCACCGTCGCACGGCTATGCGTAGAGCCTGTCGATGTTGTCGGAGAAGTTTTCCACGACAGCCTTGCGCTTGAGCTTCAGGCTCGGCGTCAAATCGCCCGCCTCAACCGTCAATTCGCGATCGATGATGGCCACGCGCTTGACCTGCTCCCAGCGATTGAGATGCTTGTTGAGGGTCTCCACGTAGCCTTCGACCATCGCCTTGGTCTTCTCATGACGCGCAACCTCATCGAACGGCTTGCCTTCCAAGCCATTTCGGTCAGCCCACTCTCGGATGGCGTCACCGTCCAGACTCACCAGCCCGACGCAGTACGGCTTGCCCTCGCCGTAGACGATGATCTCGCTGGCGAACGGGCACAAACCCCTGAACGACGCCGAGATCGCCGAGGGCGCCACATACTTGCCCTGCGAAGTCTTGAACATGTCCTTCTTGCGGTCGGTGATCCGCAGGTATCCCTCTGCGTCGAGCTCACCGATATCGCCGGTGTGGAACCAACCGTCACTGGTGATGGACTCGGCAGTGGCCTCGGGCAGGTCGTGATAGCCGCTCATCACGCCAGGCCCCTTGAGCAGCACCTCGCCGTCGTCGGCGATCTTGACGTCGGTCCCCGGTAACGTCCAGCCCACGGTGCCGAACCGGTAAGCCTCCGGGCGATTCAGCGTCGACGCCGCCGACGTCTCAGTCAGGCCGTACCCCTCCAGCACGACGGTGCCCACGGCATCGAACCACTGGGCGACATCGCGATCCAGCGCTGCCGATCCGGAGATGAAGAAGCGCAGCCGTCCACCGAATCGCTGACGAATCGTGGAGAACACCAGCCGGTCGGCGATCGTGCGCTGCAATGCCAGCCCCGCACCGATCCGGTGACCGGCCTGATTGGCGCGCGAGACCCGCAAGCCGACATCGATCGCCCAGTCGAAGAGAGTCTTCTTGAATCCGCCCTCTTCCTCGATCGTCTCGTTGATCCGGCCGTGCACCTTCTCGAAGATGCGCGGTACCGCGCCCATGAACGTCGGCTTGATGATCGCCAGGTTCTCGACGATCTTGTCGACCCGGCCGTCGATGACGGTCGGGAACCCCATCACCAGCGGCATGGCCAGCATCACCTTGCCGAACGAGTGCGCCAACGGCAGCCACAGATAGTTGAGGTCCTTATCCGACAGCACATTCAATGACTGCAACGCGGCCGCGGTGTAGGTCCAGGCCTCATGATTGAGCCGGACGCCCTTGGGCTTGCCGGTGGTGCCGGAAGTGTAGATCAGGGTGGCCAGCTGACCGGGCGGGATCGCGTCGATCCGATCGGTCACCGCACTGGGGTTGTCGGCCAACAGCTGCTTACCCAGCTGTTCGAGATCCTCGAGCGTGATCACCCAGTCATCGGCGCTCGTGCCGTCGATGATCACCACCTTCTCGACGGCCGGCAGGTCAGCGCGGTGCGCGACCAGCTTGTCGACCTGAGACTGGTTCTCCGCCACCACAACCCGGCTGCCCGAGTTGGCCACGATGAACGCGGTGTCTTCGGCGTTGGTGCTCGAATACACCGTCGTCGTGGCCGCTCCCGCCGCCAAGATGCCGAAGTCGACGACCACCCAGTCGTAGCGCGTCCCCGATGCCAGTGCCACCCGATCCTCGGGGTTGATCCCTAAGGCGATCAAGCCAGCCGCGATCAGGTCGACGCGATCACGGACCTGCTGCCAGTTGACGCTGGTCCACCCGTCATTGTCGGGGTAGCGGAACGCTTCGTTCGTGGGCGTTGCCGCGACGCGGTCAAGAAACATCCGGGGCACCGACGCCGCCCGGTTGTCGATCTTGCTCAAGTCGGGCTGCTCTTGGGATTTACGCAGGCATGCCATGACGCGAGTTTATGGACTTTCGCCGCGCGACCGGTAGCAAATCGGGAAGCGGGTCGGACGCGCGCCGAACAAGCCTCCGTCAACTTGTAGTTGACGGACCACTACCGTCAACCTACGGTTGACGCATGGAAGAGCCGGCCCGCATTGCCCACCCCGTCCGCCTCGACGATCTCATCGACGGGGTCAAACGCGTTCACACCGGTGCCCTCGAGCAGTTGAGCGATGCCGTGCTGACCGCTGAAGCCCTCGGGGACCTCGCCGATCACCTCATCGGTCACTTCGTCGACCAGGCCCGGCGCTCGGGTGCCTCGTGGACCGATATCGGTAAGAGCATGGGCGTCACCAAACAGGCGGCACAAAAACGCTTCGTACCTAAGATGACCAACCTGAACGCCAACGACCTCGACCCGGCCCAGGGCTTCGCCCGCTTCACCCCCCGGGCCCGCGGCGCCGTCGTCGCCGCACAGAACGCCGCTCGCCAGGCCGGCAACGCCGAGATCACCCCCGACCACCTTCTGCTCGGCCTCCTCACCGACCCCGCGGCCCTGGCCACCCCCGTGCTGCGCGCCCAACAGATCACCCCCGACGCGGTTCACCAGGCCATCACACTCCCGCCGCCTGCCGCCGAGATGCCCGCGCTGATCCCGTTCGACGCCCCTGCGCGCAAGGTTCTGGAGCTGACCTTCCGCGAAGCACTTCGCTTGGGCCACAACTACGTCAGCACCGAACACCTGCTGCTGGCGCTAGCCGAAGCCGAGGACGACGGCGGTACCCTGCACCTGCTCGGATTCGACAAGGCGCGCGCCGAGGCCGATATCGCCGAGACCTTCGCTGCGATCACCACCGCCCGGGAGTCCTGAGTCGAGCTACCACACGGTAGGGCGTCCGCCGCTGGTCGCGGTCGCCGATCTGTTATCCCATCACTGCGATGTCAGTGAATCTGTTGATTCCCAACACCTTTGATATGGTAATCAGCCAAAGAGCCGGGGTTTCTTCCACGCCTTCGCGTCCCCCGACACGTCGGTCCACTGCCCCGTTTCGTACCGGTGCGGCTTTCTCTCACCGCGGCGGACGACATCGAGAGAGCCGTCGTGGTGCTTCACATACGAGTCACCGAAGCGCATGTACGCGTCGCATTCGCCACCGGGCAGCGTCACAGTAACGGTCATGCCGGATACCTCAACGAATCTTCTCGGGGACCGAATTGAGCACGCGCAGGACCTGCACGGCCAATTCGTTCGCATCCTTGTCGCCAAGCTTGGCATGGGTCTTGATGACGTCCGTCACGAGGTCAACTCGATGAAGGTAGGGCGAACGGACGGTTGTTGGCGAAGCCATGAGGTTCCTTCTTTGTCGGGCATCTTGGCTCGTAATCGAGCTGCCCGGTACTGCTGACACTACGCGCATTCTCGCGTTGGCGATGACGATCAGCGGTACGAATCGCCTTGGTTGTCAAGATCTCTCAATACACGGCGTAGAGTCAAATCATCGGCGCCACCGAGGCCTCGTGATCGAGGTCTACAAAATCATTACTGCACAACCGCTTTCGATGGGCATTCTCGCCCACTCCCGCAAGGAGAACGAGCGACGATTGCCGATCCATCCCGCACATATCAGCAGGATCGATCCACAGCTGCGGTCGCGGATATTCCTGGAACACGGCTACGGCTCCGACTTCGGTGCCACGGATAACGCCCTGAGCCGTCTCGTTGGCGGCGTCGGCACCCGCGCGCAACTCCTCGCCGACTGCGACGTGATTCTGTTGCCCAAGGTCCAGGCCGAGGACCTCGCGGAAGTCAAAGAGCGGCAAGTAGTTTTGGGCTGGCCGCATTGTGTGCAGGATGCCGCGCTCACTCAGGTCGCCATTGACCGGCGGTTGACGCTGATCGCATTCGAGTCCATGAACCACTGGCGACCCGACGGCGGATTCGGGTTGCACGTCTTTCACAAGAACAATGAGCTCGCCGGCTACTGCTCGGTCTTGCACGCTATGCAACTCACCGGCGTCACCGGCAGCTACGGTCGCCGGCTACGGGCCGCCGTCATCGGCTTCGGCGCGACCGCACGCGGCGCCGTCACCGCGCTCAACGCCCACGGCGTCGACGACGTTCGGGTGCTGACCAACCGCGATGTCGCCGCCGTCGGCTCGCCGATCCCCTCAACCCAGATCATCCAGATGGGCCACCACCCGGATCGGCCGGAGCGGGTCTGGGCCGACGCGGGCGACGGTCCAATCCCGGTGGCTCGGTACCTCGCCCGCAACGACATCGTCGTCAACTGCGTTCTTCAGGATCCGGTCGCGCCGCTGACGTTCGTCACCGAAGACGAACTGGGGGCGTTCGCACCCGGCAGCCTGATCATCGACGTCTCCTGCGACGTGGATATGGGCTTCAACTGGGCGCGCCCGACCTCATTCAGTCATCCGATCGTCGAACTGGGCGATGGCGTGCAGTACTACGCCGTCGACCACAGCCCCTCGTACTTGTGGAACTCGGCGACGTGGGAGATCAGCGAGGCGCTGGTGCCACACCTGGAGATCCTCTTGGCCGGGGCGGCGGCGTGGACGACGAGTCCGACGATCTCGCGGGCCGTCGAGATCCGCGACGGGATCGTGCTCAATCCGAAGATCCTGTCGTTCCAACATCGTGACGAGTCCTATCCGCATGCGGTACGTATCGGCAGGCACCGCCCGCCCGGGTCAAAGTCGTTGGGCGCGTCGGCTGTGAACTGACCGCTATCAACGGTGCCCTACCAAGAGCGGCTTGACCATTGCCGGTACCAAGACGTTCACGCTGGCTGCGCACGCCGACCATGACTTCGTGCTGATTCGCCTGCTCTAGTCCCACACGCTGCGCCGACTGGCCCCTGGTTGAGCGATCTGGCCGTAATGTGAACTCCGTTGCCTGATCGCACAACGCCGGATCCGGTCGAAAGGACGCGTGGTGGACGTTGGCTCGGCTTCGGGCCCCAACGATCCCGTGGGTCGCGATCTGTCGCACGTCGACTGGACAGCGACCCCACTGGGGGCATCCGACGGTTGGCCGCAGAGCCTGCGAACCGCGGTCAGCATCCTGCTGTCCTCCCGTTTTCCCATGTGGATGGCCTGGGGATCCGACCTGACGTTCTTTTGCAATGACGCCTACCGGCGCGACACGCTCGGCCGTAAATACCCGTGGGCGCTGGGCCGGCCCGCCCGGGACGTGTGGGCCGAGATCTGGGACGACATCGGCCCCCGGATCGACCATGTGCTGTCGTCGGCCGAGGCGACCTGGGACGAAGCCCTGCTGCTGTTCCTCGAACGCTCGGGCTACCCCGAGGAGACCTACCACACGTTCTCCTACAGCCCGCTGCGCGACGACGCCGGAGACATCGTCGGCATGCTGTGCGTCGTCAGCGAGGACACCGACCGGGTGATCGGCGAACGCCGGATGTCCACGCTGCGCCACCTCGGCTCCGATCCCTCGACGCTGCGCACCGAGCGGGAAACGCTGACCTTTTCGTCCCGTCAGCTCGAGCGCAATCCGCGAGACCTGCCGTTCACCCTGACCTACCTGCTAAACGACGACGGCACCGCCCGCCTGGCCGGAGTCACCGGATTCCGGGCCGGCCACCCCGCCGCACCGGCTGTGCTCCCCGCAGATGGGTCGAGCATCTGGCCCATCGACAAGCCGGCGCACGGCCATGTGGTGGTCGTCGACCTCGACGGCGACGGATTCTCCGACCTGCCGACCGGTGAATGGGCGGAGCCGCCCCGCCAAGCGTTCGTGACACCGCTTCTGACACAAGGCGGGACGCCGTCCGGCTTTCTGGTCGCCGGCCTGAATCGCTTCCGGCCGTTCGATGACCAGTACCGCGGTTTCATCGACCTGGTCGCGGGCCATATCGCGAGCGGGATCTCCAGTGCCCGCAACTACCGCGAGCAGCAGCGGCAAGTCGAGGAACTCGCAGAGCTGGACCGCGCCAAGACGACGTTCTTCTCCAACATCAGCCACGAGTTCCGCACACCGATCACCCTGATCCTGGGCCCGGTCGCCGAGCTGCGCACCCGCACACCAGCGCTCGACGAACACGCCCAAAAAGAGCTGGACGTGATCCAGCGCAACGGGTTACGCCTGGCCAAACTGGTGAACACGCTGTTGGACTTCTCCCGGATCGAGGCCAACCGGGTGCAGGCCCATTACGAGCCGGTGGATGTGGCCACCGTGACGGCGGAGCTGGCCAGCGTGTTCCGCTCGGCTATCGACCGAGCCGGCCTGCAGCTGATCGTGGACTGCCAGACCCTGGACGAGCCGGTCTACCTCGATCACGACATGTGGGAAAAGGTGGTCCTCAACCTGCTGTCCAATGCGCTGAAGTACACCTTCGACGGCACGATCACAGTCCGGGTGTTCCGCGACGGCGACGACGCGGTGGTGAGCATCGCCGATACCGGTATCGGTGTGTCCGTCGCCGAGATGCCCCGGCTGTTCGAGCGCTTCCACCGGATCGAAAATGCCCGCGCCCGCTCCACCGAAGGCAGCGGCATCGGGCTGGCGCTGGTGAAGGAGCTCGTCGGCTTGCACGGTGGCACGATCGGCGCCGAGAGCGTCGCGGGTGCGGGCACGACCTTCACCGTCCGGCTGCCGATCGGAGCGGGGCACCTGCCCGCCGACGCAGTGACCTCGCCTGGTGAAGGCTGGGGATCCTCCGGGATCGCCGAACCCTATGTTCAGGAAGCTCTGCGCTGGCTGCCGAACAACGACACCGCAGACATGTCACACGTCCCGGACCCCCCGCCAGGGGGTGCCGCGCCGCGCCGCGTACTTGTCGCCGACGACAACGCCGATATGCGCGAATACCTGGTCCGGCTGCTGCGCGGCGCCGGCTACCAGGTCGACGCGGTGGCCGACGGTCAGCAGGCACTGGAACGAATCTGGACCGAACTGCCCGACCTCGTGGTCAGCGATGTGATGATGCCCCGACTCGACGGGCTGGCGCTGGTGGCCGCGCTACGCACCAACAGCCGCACCGTCGGCGTCCCTGTTCTGCTGCTGTCGGCGCGGGCCGGCCAGGAAGCGTCCAGCGAAGGACTGCGAGCAGGCGCCGACGACTATCTGGTGAAACCGTTCGCTGCGGCCGATCTGCTGGCTCGGGCGCGGGCCAATATCGAGCTGGCCCGCCTGCGCACCCACCACACCCGCTGGCGCGCGGCGCTGGTCGAGTCTCTGCAGGAGGCGTTCTTCGTCTGCAACGAAGTCGGCGTGGTGATCGAGATCAACAACGCCTTCACCGATATCCTCGGTTTCGGCCCGGAGGATCTGCCCTATGCCCCGCAGCATCCATGGTGGCCCGACGCCGAGACCGAACCCGACGCACATCAGCAGATCGTCGAGGCCTTCGCCGGTATCCCCACTCACCCGCACGGTAGCTACACCGTTCCGGTGAATCACCGAGACGGCCACCGGGTGTGGATCACGGCGAACATCGCACACGCCGAGGATCCCGACACCGGCCGAGGCGTCATGGTCGGAACCTTCCGCGATGTCACCGCCGAGCATTACAGCGGTCAACGCCAAGTCGCCCTCGCGACCTTGAATCAGCAACTAGCACAGGCCGATACCGCTGACGGTGCGCTGCGCACCGCGATCGAACAGCTGCGTGGCCAATGGTCGGCCCGACGGATACTGGGGGCCATCTTCTCGGGACCGGATACCCGGGAGCTGCTCGGCGACGTTGACGATGCGCAGTGGGCTGCGCTGCCGGATGAGGTTCGAGACCGCATCACCGCGCTGGGCAGCAGCGGGGACCTGCTGACCGCGGATACTACCGTCAACGGTTCGGCGGGTATCGCACTGCAGCACCCGCGCGGCACCCTGGTGATCTGGATCGATCTTCCCAACGAACGCCCCTTCACCTCCGAAGACCAGACCTTGCTGACTGTGCTGGCCGGCCGACTCGGACAAGGCCTACAGCGTGTCCACCAAGTGGATCAGCAGCGCGAAACTGCTCTGGCACTACAACATTCAATTCTGGGACCGGCCTATCTGCCCGCCGGTTTCGCGGTCCGCTATCAGCCCGCATCACACCCGCTACAGGTCGGTGGCGACTGGTATGACGTCATCGCCCTCGACGACGGCCGCATCGCCCTGGTCGTCGGCGACTGCGTCGGCCACGACCTGAGTGCCGCGACGGTGATGGGCCAGCTCCGTAGCGCCTGCCGCGCATTGCTACTGGAAAACTCAAGCCCCGCTGCGGCATTGGCCGGTCTAGACCGCTTCGCGGCCCGCCTCCCCGGTGCCCAATCCACCACCGCGTTCTGCGCAATTCTGGACCCCGACACCGGAGAACTGACGTACTCCAGTGCCGGCCATCCGCCGGCCATCCTGGTGAACGCCGACGGCACCACCCAACTGCTCGAGGGCGGGCATTCCATCGCACTCGGCATCCGCCCGGACCGGGAGCGCCCCCAGGCTCAGGCGACCGTACCGGCGCAGGCCACCCTGCTGCTCTACACCGACGGGCTGGTCGAGCGCCGGCGTAGTTCGCTCGACGACGGAATAGACCGGGCCGCCAACCTCATTCGCGATGACAGCGTGCTCGATCTCGACCCGCTGGCCGATCAGATCATGGAACGCCTGGCACCCGAGGGCGGATACCAGGACGATGTCGCCATGTTGCTCTACCGTCATCCCGCGCCGCTGGAAGTGACGATCCCCGCCGACCCATTGCACCTGGCTCCTGCGCGGGCGGCGTTACGCGATTGGCTCAATGCCGCGGGCATCGACCAAGATCAGGCGCAGGATGTGTTGGTCGCCGCCGGCGAAGCGGTCACCAACTCCATCGAGCACGGTTATCGCCACAGCCAGGGCAGCGGAACGATCACCCTGCAGGCCATCTCGGAGGTCGACCAGCTGCGCCTCACCATCATCGATGCCGGGTCGTGGAAACCCAAGGACACCGGGTATAGCCACCGCGGCAAGGGTATTCAGATCATGCAAGCACTGATGGAGGACGTCTCGATCCTGCGAGACACCACCGGCACCATCGTGCACCTCGCGACCAGGATCCGCCGATGAGCACGCCATTGACAGTTCGTATCGACCGCGCAGCCGACGGCCAACTGGTGCTGTTCGCCACCGGCGAGATCGACGCCAGCAACGTGGCCGACTTCGCCAAGGCCCTTGACGCCGGTATCGATAGTGACGCCGACAGCCTGACCGTGGACCTCAGCGCCGTCGAGTACCTGGACAGCGCGGCGATCAATGCCCTTGCGCCCCATGCGGAATCGCTGGAGATCATCGCGAACCCCGTGTTGATGCGGGTGCTCATGGTCAGTGGCCTCACCGAGCTGGCCAAGATCCGGCCCGCTCCTGACGCGGACAGCTAGCAGCTAGAGTCCGCCGGGGCTCGTCAGCGCAAGCAGTCGTGACGTCGCGCGCAGGTACTTTTTGCGGTAGCCGCCGGCCAGCATCTCCTCGGAGAAGACGGTGTCCAGTTTGGCACCCGATGCCACTACCGGAATGCCCGCGTCGTACAGCCGGTCGGTCAACGCGACGAGGCGCAGGGCCACATTCTGGTCGTCGATCGGGTGGACGCCGGTGATGAAAACCCCCGGTACGCCTTCGATCAGGGTGAGGTAGCGCGAGGGGTGCATGGTCGCCAGGTGCGCGCAGAGCGCGTCGAAATCGTCGAGGGTGGCCCCGGACACCTCGGCTGCCCGAGCGGCCACCGCTTCGTCGGACAGCGGTTCGGGTGCCGGCGGCAGACCACGGTGCCGGTAGTCCGGGCCTTCGATCCGTACGGTGGTGAAAATGCTTGCCAGGGAGCTGATTTCACGGAGGAAGTCCTGGGCGGCGAAGCGCCCCTCGCCGAGTTGCTCGGGCAGCGTGTTCGACGTCGCCGCGATAGACACCCCGCGCTCGACGATTTGCGACAGCAGCCTCGAGACCAGCGTGGTGTTGCCCGGATCATCGAGCTCGAACTCATCGATGCAGACCACCACGTAGTCGGCCAGCAAGTCGATGCACTCGAGGAAGCCGAAGACCCCGGCCAGCTGGGTGAGCTCGCCGAATGTCGCGAACGCCTTGGGGTGTTCGGCCGCGTCCGGCAGCTGCCGATAGATCGACGCCAGCAGGTGCGTCTTGCCGACACCGAACCCGCCGTCGAGGTAGATGCCCACCCCGGGCAGGGTCTCCCGCTTGCCGAACAGCTTCTTCTTGCCGGCCCTGCGGCGCTGCGCCTCGGCACAGAAGCCGCGGCAGGCGTCCACGGCGGCGGCTTGGCTGAGTTCGGCAGGATCGGGCCGATACGTGTCGAAGCGGACGTCGGCGAAGGTGGGCGGCGGGACGAGCTGGGCCACCAACCGGTCCGGGGAGACCGTCGGATGCCGATCGACAAGGCGGTCCATGACAGGCACCCTATCCGCGTGCTGCAATCGTGCGTATGCCCGACCCAATCCCCACTGATCTCGATGGGACGCACTTCACACTGCTCGGCGAAAACGCCGTCGTCGATGACGACCGCCTCACCGCGCTCTACGCCTACCCGGCCGGACTGACCCGCTGCTTCGTCCGCGGCAACATGATCGCCAGCCTGGACGGCGGTGCCGCAACCGACGGAAAGTCGGGCGGGTTGGGCGGCGCCGGCGACCGGCGGGTATTCCGGACCCTGCGCGAGCTCGCCGACGTCATCGTCGTCGGCGCCGGTACCGCCCGCGCCGAGAACTACTCCGGCGCGCAGATGACGCTCGCGCAGCGCGCGCAGCGGCAACGGCGCGGCCAGAGCGAGGTCCCTCCGATCGCGTTGGTCACCCGCTCCGGGCACATCGAGCACGACTTACCCGTACTGACCCGCACCGAGGTGACACCGCTGGTGCTCACCTGTGCCGACGCCGCCGATGACACCCGCACCCGGCTCGCCGGTGCGGCCGAGGTGATCACCTGCTCGGCAACCGATCCCGCCGAGGTCGATCCCGCCGCCATGCTGGCCGCACTCGGCGACCGCGGATTATTGCGGGTGCTGTGCGAAGGCGGACCCACCCTGACGGGGACGTTCGTCGACCACGAGCTGCTCGACGAGCTGTGCCTGACCACCGCGCCCAAGCTCGTCGGCGGCGCGGCGCCGCGGATCGCGACCGGCTCCGGTCACGTGCTGACGTCGATGCACCGCGCGCACCTCATCTCCGATGCCGACGGCTATCTGTACAGCCGCTACACGCGCGTCGGCTGACCGGTATCGCGCAGCCGTATCGCTACTGTGGTGGGCATGCGCGATCGTCGGGTCTGGGCCTCCCAGGCCATAGTCGGCCTCGGCACCGCGGTACTAACCGCTTTGCTGACCGGATGTGCCCCGTGGCTGGCTGCCAACCCGCAGTTCGCCAGCGATAAGGCGTACAACCCGGCGGCCCCGGCCACCGCCACAACAGCCGGTGGCCCGCCGGCCATCGCCGCCCCCAAGAACGAGCTCGGCTGGAAAGACTGCACCTCGAAGGTCTTCGGCGACGCCGGCACGCCGCCCGCCCCGGGGGTGACCCTGGAGTGCGCCACCTACGACGCCGACCTCGACCCGGTCGCCGGCGCGACCGGCACCGTGAGCGTCGGAGTGGTGCGCGCCCGGTCCGGGCAGACCCCGCCCGACGCCGGCCCGCTGGTGTTCACCACCGGCACCGACATCCCGTCGTCGATGCAGCTACCGGTGTGGCTGTCGCGCTCGGGTGCCGATGTGCTCAAGAGCCACCCCATCGTCTCGGTGGACCGTCGCGGCCTCGGGATGTCCAGCCCGGTCGACTGTCGTGACGCGTTCGACCGCCAAGAAATGCGCGACCAGGCCCAGTTCGAGTCCGGTGACGACCCGGTGGCCAACCTCGGCGCGATCACCATGACCGCGACGACGAGCTGCACCGACACCATCGCCCCCGGCGACTCGGCCTACGACAATGCCCGCGCCGCCGAGGATCTCGAGCGGCTGCGCAGTACCTGGGACGTGCCGTCGCTGGCACTGATCGGCGTCGGCAACGGCGCGCAGATCGCGCTGGCCTACGCCGGCTCCCACCCCGACAAGGTCGCCCGCCTGGTGCTCGATTCGCCTGTGCCGCCCGGCGTCAACGCCGAAGCAGCCGCCGAAGAGCAGGTCAAGGGCCAGCAGGCCGCACTCGATGCGTTCGCACAACAATGCGTCGCGGTCAACTGCGCGCTCGGCCCCGACCCCAAGGGCGCCGTCGACTCGCTGCTGGCCGCCGCCCGTGCCGGCCGCGGCCCCGGCGGGGTATCGACCGCGGTGCTCGCCAATGCGATCGTCACCGGTATGGGCTTCCCCAGCGGCGACCGCGTCGGCAGTACCGTCAGCCTGGCCAACACTCTGGCCGCGGCCCGGGGCGGCGACACCAACCAGCTCAACAGCCTGATCAACCAGGCCGAGGCGATGCGCGACAGCGACGGCCAGTTCATCAATTCGTGCAGTGACGCCCTGAACCGCCCGACACCGGACCGGGTGCGCGAACTCGTCGTCCAATGGGGCAAGCTCTACCCACAGTTCGGTACGGTCGGCGCACTCGGCCTGGTCAAATGTCTCAACTGGCCCAGCGGCTCGGCGCCCAAGGAACCCAAAGACCTCAAGGTCAACGTGCTGCTGCTCGGCGTGCAGAACGATCCGATCGTCGGCAACCAGGGTGTCCCGGCGTCAGCAGCCACCGTCATCAACGCCGGCGCGGCCAGCAAGCGGGTGATGTGGCAGGGCCTCGGGCACGGCGCCAGCGTCTACTCGGCGTGCGCACTGCCACCGATGATGGGGTATCTCGACAGCGGCAACATGCCGCCCACCGACACCTACTGCCCCGCCTAAGCGTCTGACGCATCGCGCCGGTGTACGGTGCGGACGTGGCGCCAGCTGACTCATCGCGATCCGGCCTGCTGGCCGTATTTCGCTCCCGGACCAGCCCACCCTCGGCGGCGGCGGTCCTACGTTCTGCACTATGGCCGATCGCCATCATGTCGATCATTCACCGCAGTTACGTGCTGTCGACCAACGGCTACATCACCGATGACTTCGGGCCCGTCTACCGCGCGGTGTCCAATTTCCGCCGCGGACTCGCCATCTACAACGAGCACTTCGACTACGTCGACCCGCACTACCTGTACTTCCCGGGCGGCACGCTGCTGCTCGCGCCGTTCGGGTACCTGCCCGTGTTCGCCTCGCACAACTGGTTCGTGTTCTTCAACACCGCGGCCATGATCATCGCCGCCTGCCTGCTGGTGAACCTGTTCAGGTTCTCGCTGACCTCGGTGGCCCTGCCCGCCCTGCTGCTGGCGATGTACTGCACCGAGTCGGTGACCAACACCCTGGTGTTCACCAACATCAACGGCTGCATCCTGCTGTTTGAGGTGCTGTTCTTCCGCTGGCTGCTCGACGGCAAGGTCAGCCACCAGTGGTGGGCCGGTGTCGCGATCGGGCTGTCGCTGGTACTCAAACCCGTGCTTGGCGTGCTGCTGCTGCTGCCGCTACTCAAAGGGCAGTGGCGGGCCGTGGTGGCGGCCATCGCCGTGCCGGTGACGTTCAACCTGGCGGCCTGGCCGCTGGTGGCCGATCCGATGAACTTCGTCGAACGCACGCTCCCCTACATCTTCTCCACCCGGGACTACTTCAACAGCTCGGTGCTGGGCAACGGCGTCTATTACGGCCTGCCGGGGTGGCTGATCCTGGCGCTGCGCGTGCTGTTCCTGGCACTGGCCGTGGCCAGCCTGTGGCTGCTGCACCGCTACTACAAAGACCGCGACCCGCTGTTCTGGATGCTGACCTCATCCGGTGTGCTGCTGATCGCGTCGTGGCTGGTGCTGTCCCTGGCCCAGGGCTACTACTCGATGATGCTGTTCCCGTTCCTGATGACCGTTGTGCTGCCCAACTCGGTGGTGCGTAACTGGCCGGCATGGCTGGCCACCTACGGGTTCTTGACGATGGACCGCTGGCTGATGTGGCGCTGGCCGACGACCGGACGCTTCCTGGAGTACATGAAGATCACCTACGGCTGGTCGCTGATGCTGGTGGTGGTGTTCTGCGTGTTGTACTACCGCTATTCCGACGCCAAGGCGCAGGGCCGACTGGCCGACGGTATCGATCCGCCGTGGATGCGTGAACCCCGCGCCGACCCCGCGGTAACGTGAACGCATGAGCTCGATTCCAGCCCCGAAGCTCGAACTGGCCGACGACGAGTGGCGCAAGCGGCTCAACCCCGCCGAGTACGCGGTGCTGCGTCAAGCCGGCACCGAGCGCCCCTTCACCGGTGAATACACCGACACCAAGACCGAAGGCATCTACGCCTGCCGCGCGTGCGGGACCGAATTGTTCCGCAGCACAGAGAAATTCGAGTCCCACTGCGGCTGGCCGTCATTCTTCGACCCATCGCACTCCGAGGCGGTGATCCTGCGGCCGGACGACTCCGGGGGTATGCACCGGGTGGAGGTGCTGTGTGCGAACTGCCACAGCCACCTGGGCCACGTGTTCAGCGGTGAGGGATACCCGACGCCGACCGATCAACGCTATTGCATCAACTCGATCTCGTTGAAACTGGTGCCGTCGCAGGAGTAGTCAGCGGCGAGGTGCTCGTGCCGTCGGCGCGCGCTGTGACCAGAGGCAGCACCTCTTCGGGCGGTAGGTCGCGCAGATACGACAGCGCCGAGTAGCCGCTGCCGAAATCGTCGATGGCGATGATCGCGGGCAGGCCGGCGTTGGCTATCGCCGGGGCGAACACGTTGACCGCCACCGGCACATCGGCACCGGCACGGTGCCAGGTCAGCGCGTGCCGGGTCCGCGACGTACGGCTGAATCCAGACGACACAGCAGCAACAGCGCGATCGCACTGGCGATCGGGAGCAACAGATAGGCAGCGTCCGCCCCCCGTCATGCGGGCCTCCCGATAGTCCCGGCCGCGCAAAAAAAAGACGGCCCGACAGTCGTAGCGAACTTTTGTTTCCCGGACGGTGATGACGCAGCTGGGTCAGCTACGGCAACTTGGCGACGAGTTCCTCGACACCGATACGGGGCCCGGTGAAGAACGGGATCTCTTCGCGCACATGGCGGCGAGCTTCGGTGGCCCGCAGGTCGCGCATCAGATCGACGATGCGGTAGAGCTCAGGGGCTTCGAACGCCAGGATCCACTCGTAGTCACCCAGAGCGAAGGCCGGCACCGTGTTGGCGCGGACGTCCTTGTAGCTGCGGGCCGCCATGCCATGGTCGGCCAGCATCTTGCGGCGCTCGTCATCGGGCAGCAGGTACCAATCCAGCGAACGCACGAACGGGTACACGCAGATGTAGTTGCCCGGCTCCTCGCCGGCCAGGAACGCCGGGACATGGCTCTTGTTGAATTCGGCCGGTCGGTGCAGCGCTACCGCACTCCACACCGGCGAGACCGACCGCCCCAGCGTGGTGGTGCGACGGAAATCGCTGTAGGTGGCCTGCAGCGTCTCGATCCGCTCGGCGTGCGTCCAGATCATGAAATCGGCGTCGGCACGCAGGCCCGCGACGTCGTACAGACCGCGCACCACGACACCGTTGTCCTCCTGCTGCTTAAGGAATGTCGCGGTCTCGTCGACGACGGCGGCACGGGATTCTTCGTCGTACCCCAGCTCACCGGGCTCCGCTGCGAACACCGAAAACATGATGTAGCGGATTGTGGCGTTGAGCTCGTCGTAGTCCAGTTTGGCCATGGCAGCTATCGTGCCACGCAGGGGTGCAGCTATCGGCGAATGGTGGCGGCCACGCGGTGTCTATCTTTGTGTGGCGGCCGCCACGGTATCGGCCGCCCGACCTGCCACCGCCACGCAGGCGGGCACTCCGATGCCATCGAGATAGTTGCCCGCAAGCGCCAACGTGGGCGGCAGATCCGTTCGCAAACCGATGGTCAGCTCACGATGACCTGGGCCGTACTGCGGCATCGCATCCAGCCAGCGGTGCACCAGGACCTCGATCGGATCGACCGTGATGCCGAACACCGACCGCAGGTCCGCCACCGCCCACGCCTGCAGGTCGGCATCGGAAGTCTTCTGCGCGATATCGTCACCGAACCGGCCGAACGACAGGCGCAACAACTCCGCGTTGCCGCGTGCCCCCCACTTCCGGGTGGACAGCGTAATTGCCTTGGTGTGCAAGCGTTCTCCGCTGGCAACCAGTACACCGGACTGCTGCGGCAGCGGCGTTGCGCCGGGCACGGCCAGTGCCAGTACCGCCGCTGACGCCATCGGGATCGCCGCGGCCGCGGCGGCCGCATTCGGTGCGACGTCGGCCAGCAGCGGCACCAGCCGCGGCGCCGGTACGGCCACGATCACCGCGTCGGCATAGTGGTGCCGATTGTCGTCATCGCGCAGGGTCCAGCCGTGGGCGTCGGGCGCGATATGCGTTACCGACGTCTGCAGCCACCGCAGCCGGCTGCGCGCCACCAACTCGTCCAGCAGCACCTGATAGCCGCCCGCGATGGCACCGAATACCGGCCCGCTCGTGCTGCTCGGCAGCGCGCGCCGGCCGGCGTCGGTAAGGCTGGTGGCACCGGCGTCGAGGGCGGCGGCCAGCGTCGGTGCCGCGGAGCGGATGCCGATGGTGGCCGCCGAGCCGGCGTAGACGCCGGACAGCATCGGGTCCACCGAGCGGGCGACGACCTGGTCGCCGAAGCGGTCGGCCACCACCGCGCCGACGGCCGGGTCGGCACCCGGTTGCCAGCGCAGCGGCCGGTTGGGCTCGGCGGCCATCTGTGCGATCGTCGCGTCGTCGACCAGTCCGGTCACCGAGGAGGCCGAGGTCGGGACGCCGTTGACGGTGTCCGCAGGTAGCGGGTGGATACGGCCCTGGCTATAGATCGTCGGGCGCACCCCGGTGGTGCTGATCTGGCGGCCGGCCAGGCCGAGCTCGGCCAGTAGTGCAGGCACCTCCGGGCGACGTACGACGAAAGCTTCCGCGCCGACGTCCATGGGCTGGCCACCCAGGCGTTCGGTGCGCAGGATCCCGCCGAGCCGGTCGGCCGGGTCGAACACCGTGATATCGGCGTCGCCACCGGCCAGCACGCGGATCCGATAGGCCGCGACAAGACCCGAAATGCCGCCCCCGACAACGCAATACCGTTTAGTCACGATAATCCCCGGTCGCTTCGCGCCTGCCCGCCGGACGTCACAGCGAATGCAGGAGGCCGACCAGATCTGTCAGCACACCCGGATCGGTGCCCGGCAGCACACCGTGACCGAGGTTGAAGATGTGTCCGGCAGCGCCGGCATCGACCGCCAGCCGGCCGTCGTCGACCACCGAACGCGCGGCGCGCTCGACCGCCGGCCACCCGGCCAGCAGCACGACGGGGTCCAGGTTGCCCTGCAGAGCCTTGGGGCCCACACGTCGCGCGGCGTCAGCCAACGTCGTCCGCCAGTCAACGCCGACGACGCCGGCGCCCGCCTCCCCCATCGCGCCGAGCAGTTCGGCGGTCCCGACACCGAAATGGGTCATCGGCACGCCGTAGTCCACCAGCGCGGCGAACACCCGCGAGCTGTGCGGCAACACCTGGCTGCGGTAGTCGGCCAGCGAGAGGGTGCCCGCCCAGGAGTCGAACACCTGGATGGCGTCCACCCCGGCGTCGAGCTGCACCTTCAGGAAGGCGATGGTCACATCGGTCAGCAGCTCCATCAGCGCATGCCAGGTCGACGGGTCGGCCAGCATCATCGCCTTGGTCCGCTCGTGGAGCTTACTGGGTCCGCCCTCGATCAAGTACGACGCGAGAGTGAACGGGGCACCGGCGAAACCGATCAGTGGCACCTCGCCGAGCTCGGCCACCAGCAGGCCCACCGCATCGGATATCGCACTGACCCGCTGCGGCTCAAGGCCTTTCATCGCAGCCACATCGGCGGCCGTGCGCACCGGATGGTCGATCACCGGGCCGACGTCGGGCACGATGTCCAGATCGATGCCCGCGCCACGCAACGGCACGACGATGTCGGAGAACAGGATCGCCGCGTCGACCCCGTGGCGGAGGATCGGCTGCATGGTGATCTCACAGACCAGCTCCGGGTCGAAGCAGGCTTGCATCATCGTGTTCCTGGCCCGCAGTTCGCGGTATTCGGGAAGTGATCTCCCGGCCTGGCGCATGAACCACACCGGGACACGGCTGGGTTTGCGGCCAGTGGCGGCGGCCAGATAGGGCGCCTCGGGCAGCTGGCGACGGGTACTCATCGCGTCCATGGTCCCATGAGCCCGGGAACCCAGCCCACGAGACCGCCGACCCCATCCCTCAAGGCACCCGATGTCACGAAATCGGCGCGCCTGCGCCCTCGACCTCGACGATGGGACTAGCGTCAATTGCCGTGACCACTGCGGAACCGGATCAATTCCGCGAGGCGGTGGCGGCAATGAACACCGCCGAGGTACGGCCGGAGATCGAACTCGGTCCCATCCGCTCACCTCAACGTCTCGCGCCGTACAGCTATGCGTTGGGCGCGGAGGTCAAGCACGCCGAGACCGAAATTGTCCCCGAGAACTCCGACGGTGATGCCTTCGGCCGGCTGATCCTGCTGCACGACCCGGACGGCTCAGAGGCCTGGGACGGCACCATGCGCCTAGTCGCCTACATCCAGGCCGACCTGGACTCCAGCGAGGCCGTCGACCCGCTGCTGCCCGAAGTGGCCTGGAGCTGGCTGGTCGGCGCGCTGGAAAGCCGCTCCGAACACGTCACCGCCCTCGGCGGCACCGTCACGGCCACCACTTCGGTGCGCTACGGCGATATCTCCGGCCCGCCACGCGCCCACCAGCTCGAAATGCGCGCATCCTGGACGGTCACCACAATGGCATTCGACACCCATGTCCAGGCCTTCTGTGAGGTCCTCGAGCACGCCGCGGGCCTGCCTCCGGTGGGCGTGACGGATCTGAGTTCCCGCTCCCGCGCCTGACATGTCCGAACTCGATGATGACGCCGCAGCCTCGGTGTCCGATACCCCTGCCGATGATGCCCCCGAGGCGACTCCCCTGCTGTGCCCGGCCGAGGGCGTGCCGCCGCTGTCGACCAGCGTCGACGAGATCGCCCGGGCGGCAGAGCAGCTGGCGAAGGGCACCGGCCCGTTCGCTGTCGATGCCGAGCGGGCGTCGGGTTTCCGCTATTCCAACCGCGCATACCTGATCCAGATCCGGCGCACCGGCGCGGGCACGGTGCTGATCGACCCGGTCAACCACGGCAACAGCCCGATCGACGTGTTGCGACCGGTGGCAGAGGTACTGGCCGAAGACGAATGGATCCTGCACGCCGCCGACCAGGATCTGCCGTGCCTGGCCGAGGTCGGGATGCACCCGCCCTCGCTGTACGACACCGAGCTGGCGGGCCGGCTGGCCGGCTTCGAACGGGTGAACCTGGCGGCCATGGTGCAGCGCCTGCTCGGGCTGGGCCTGGCCAAGGGGCACGGCGCGGCGGACTGGTCCAAGCGCCCGCTGCCCGACGCCTGGCTGAACTACGCCGCCTTGGACGTCGAGGTGCTCGTCGAGCTGCGCGACGCCATCGCCGGCGTGCTGGCCGAACAACACAAAACCAGCTGGGCGGCCGAGGAATTCGAGTATCTCCGATGCGCCGACCCGACACCCACGCGGCGCGACCGGTGGCGGCGCACGTCGGGGATCCACAAGGTCCGCAACCGGCAGGCACTGACCGCAGTCCGGGAGTTGTGGACCGTGCGCGATCAGATCGCCCGCCGCCGCGATATCGCCCCCGGCCGCATCCTGCCGGATTCGGCGATCATCGCCGCCGCGCAGGCCGATCCCAAGACTGTCGACGACTTGGTCAAGCTGCCGATCTTCGGCGGGCACAAGCAGCGCCGCAGCGCTGCGGTCTGGCTGGCCGCACTGGAGTCGGCCCGCACCAACCCGGAACCCCCGGACACCACCGAGCCGCAGAACGGTCCGCCGCCCGCGGTGCGCTGGGCCAAGCGCAAACCCGAGGCGGCCGCCCGGCTGGATGCCGCGCGCGCGGGACTGGCCGAACTCTCCGAGAAGGTGCACGTCTCCACCGAGAATCTGATCTCCCCCGAACTCATCCGCAGGCTGTGCTGGGACTGGCAGGACAACGCCGATACCCGCGGGACGATCGAAACCATCCTGCGCGACGGCGGGGCCAGGGAATGGCAACGCACACTTGTGGTTCCGGTGCTGGCGGCGAAGTTGGCGCCGGCCGCTGAGGCCAACGAGTCAGTGTGACTCGACGTGGCTAGTCGAGATGCTCGCTGGCCTGGTGCTCGTCCGCGTCGATCGCACCGAGTGCGGCCACCCAGCCAGTGACCTGGCGGGCGATGTTCTGCTCGGTCAGGCCGACCGACTCAAGCACCTCACCACGGCCGGCGTGATCCAAGAACTGTTGCGGCACAGCGATATCGCGGCATGGGACGTCGATCTCGGCAGCACGCAACGTGGCGGATACCGCTGAGCCCACTCCACCCCGAACGCCGTTGTCTTCCATCGTGACGACCAGCTTGTGCGACTTGGCAAGGGGCGCAACCGGATCAGGCACCGGAATCACCCAGCGCGGATCGACGACGGTCACCCCGATCCCCTGATTACGCAGCCGTTGGGCGACCTTCAATGCCATCGGAGCGAATGACCCCACCGCGACGAGCAGCACATCCTTGCTCAAACCCTCCGCCGGGCGAGCCAGGACGTCGATACCACCGGACACTCGCTCGAGTGCGGGAATATCTTCGCCCACTTCACCTTTGGGGAAGCGGATGGCGGTCGGGCCGTCGTTGATCTCCAGCGCCTCGCCGAGCTCCTCGCGCAGCCGGGTGCCGTCACGCGGCGCCGCCACCCGGATCCCGGGAACGACGTTCAGCAGCGACAGGTCCCACATACCGTTGTGGCTGGCGCCGTCGTTGCCGGTCACTCCGGCCCGGTCGAGCACCATGGTGACGGGAAGCTTGTGGAGCGCAACGTCCATCATGATCTGGTCGAAAGCACGGTTGAGGAACGTCGAATAGATGGCCACCACCGGATGCAGCCCGCCCATCGCCAGCCCGGCGGCCGACGTCATCGCGTGTTGCTCGGCGATACCGACGTCGAACAACCGGTCCGGGAAGCGTTCCCCGAACTTCGATAAGCCGGTCGGGCCGGGCATCGCGGCGGTGATCGCGACGATATCGCGACGCTTGGCGGCATAGGAGATCAGCGATTCGGAGAACACCGACGTCCAGCCGGGCGCCGCGGACGTGGTCGCCAGCCCGGTATCGGGATCGATGACGCCGCAGGAATGCATCTGCTCGGCCTCATCGTTCTCGGCCGGCGCATAGCCCATGCCCTTACGGGTCACCACGTGCACGATCACCGGGGCGTTGAAACCGCGGGCGTGGCGCAACGCGGTCTCCACCGCGTGCTCGTCGTGTCCGTCGATCGGGCCGACGTACTTCAGACCCAGGTCGGTGAACATCACCTGCGGGGACAACGCGTCCTTGATACCGGCCTTCACACTGTGCATGGCCTGATAGCAGGCCTCACCGACGACCGGCACCCCGCGCACCGCAACCCTGCCGCGCTCCAGGAACCGCTCGTAACCCGGCTGCAGCCGCAACCCGGCCAGGTGATCGGCCAGACCACCGATGGTCGGGGCGTACGAGCGCCCGTTGTCGTTGACGACGATCACGACCGGCCGACGCGCCGCCGCGATGTTGTTGAGCGCCTCCCAGCACATGCCGCCGGTGAGGGCACCGTCGCCGACGACCGCGACGACGTGGCGGTTGCGGTGGCCGGTCAACTCGAAGGCTTTGGCCAGCCCGTCGGCGTAGGACAGTGCGGCCGAGGCGTGGCTGGACTCGACCCAGTCGTGCTCGCTCTCGGCCCGCGACGGGTAGCCCGACAGACCATCACGCTTGCGCAGCGTGTCGAAATCGGCCGCGCGACCGGTGAGCATCTTGTGGACGTAGGCCTGGTGTCCGGTGTCGAAAAGAAGAGGGTCGTGCGGAGAATTGAAGACTCGGTGCAGCGCCAGCGTCAGCTCGACAACCCCGAGGTTGGGCCCGAGATGTCCGCCCGTGGCAGCGACCTTGTGGATCAGGAACTGGCGAATTTCGGCCGCCAGCTCGGTCAGCTGCGCTTGGGACAGGTGCTGCAGATCGGCGGGGCCGCGAACCTGTTCAAGCATTTGGCCAGTCTACGCACCCGTCCGTAGGTCAGTCCTGATGAGACTCGTAGATGTCGGGCACACCGTCGTGGTCTTCGTCGCGGTTCTCCAGCTCCCACACGCTGCGGTAATGCCGGTTGCGCAGGCGCAGTACGACCGCCGCGAACACCGCGGCCAGCAAACTTCCGGTGAGCACCGCCACCTTGACGATGTCATGGCGCGGCGAACCCGGTTCGTAGGCTAATTCGCCGATCAGCAGGGATACCGTGAAACCGATCCCGGCCAGCATCGAGATGCCGAACACGTCGATCCAGCGCAGTGCCGAGTCCAGACTCGCCCGGGTCAGTTTGGCCAGAGTCCAGGTGGTGCCGAACACGCCGACCGTCTTACCGGCGACCAGGCCGAACACGATGCCCATCGCAATCGGATCACTCAGAGCTGTGATCAAACCGTGATAGCCGCCGAACGTCACACCGGCGGCGAAGAATGCGAACACCGGGACCGCAAAGCCCGCCGACAGCGGCCGCATCCGGTGCTCAATGTGCTCGGCGAGTCCGGGCCCGGCGTCGGGGCCGCCGGCCGCGGCACTGCGCAGCACCGGCACAGTGAAGCCGAGGAGCACCCCCGCCACCGTGGCGTGCACTCCGGACTCGTGGACGAATACCCACGTGAGCACCGCTAGCGGGATGAGCAGCCACCAGGGGCTGATCCGGCGCTGGACGAGGACCGCGAACAACGCCAGCGGGATCAGCGCGACCAGCAGCGCGACGATGTTGATCTTGTCGGTGTAGAACACCGCGATCACGGTGATGGCCAGCAGGTCGTCGACGACAGCCAGCGTGAGCAGAAACGTGCGCAGGGCCCCGGGCAGGTGGGTCGACAGGACGGCCAGCACGGCGACCGCGAACGCGATATCGGTGGCGGTCGGGATGGCCCAGCCGCGGGTGGCGCCGCCACCCTCGTGCACCGTGAAGGCTACGTAGATGGCTGCCGGTACGACCATGCCACCCACCGCAGCGGCGATCGGCAACGCGGCGCGGCTGGGGTCACGCAGATCGCCGGCGACGAACTCCCGCTTGAGTTCGAGCCCAACGACGAAGAAGAAGATCGCCAGCAGCCCGTCGGCCGCCCAGTCGCCCAGGCCCAGGTCCAGGTGCAGCCCGAGCCGGTCAGTCCCGACGTGCAGGTCGCCCAGGCGGTCGTAAGCCGCCGACCACGGCGAGTTGGCCCAGAACAGGGCGATCGCGGCGGCCAGCAGCAGCAACACCCCGCCGACGGTCTCCTTGCGCAGGATCGACGAGGTACGCGAGGTCTCCGACCACGACCCTCTGGCGAATAAGGAGTGACGCATCTCACCGCACCAGTAGCGCCACGCACTCGACGTGGTGCGTCAGCGGGAACGAGTCGAATACCCGGATCTGTTCGACGGTGTAGCCGCGGGCCCGGTACAGGCCGATGTCACGGGAGAAGGATGCGGCCTCGCAGCCGATGTGGATCACCCGCGGCACCCCGGCCTCGGCGAGCAGGTCGATGATCTCGCGTCCGGCGCCCGAGCGCGGGGGGTCAAGCACGGCGATATCGGCGCCCTTGCGCTGCGCGGTCAGCGCCCGGCGCACCGAATCGGTGAGCACCTCGACCCCGGGCAGGTCGGCCAGTGCGGCACGCGCCGCGCCGGAGGCCGCCCGTGAGGTGTCCACCGTCAGCACCCGGCCGCCGTCGCCCACCGCGTCGGCAAGCACCGCGGCGAACAAGCCAGCGCCGCCATATAGATCCCACGCCGTCGAACCCGCTATGCCTTGCGCCCAGCCGCCAACCAACGCGCTGTAGGTCGTCGCGGCGTCGCGGTGCGACTGCCAGAACCCGGTCACCGGCACCTGCCAGGCCCGGCCCCCCACGCGCTGCACCGACTCGAATTCACCCTCAGCGCGGTGACCGCGCCGCTGCTGCTTGTTGTTACACACCACATGCCGGGTGTCGTCGTCGTCGGCGACCACGTGGATCTGATCGCCGGGCTTCCAGCGCGGTCCGTCCAGACCGTCGATCAAGCCGTCGCGCAGCTGACCGCAGCGCAGGTCGGTGACCAGTTCGGCACTGTGGTAGCGGTGAAATCCCGCGTGGCCTGCGGCATCCACGGCCAGCCTCACCCGGGTGCGCCAGCCACGGGCTGCGCCGTCACCGAGTGGTTCGGCCACCCCCTCCCAGGCGAAGTCACCGAGGCGGGCCAGCTGATTGGCCACCACCTGACCCTTGAGAACACGAGCGGCCTCGGGCCTCGCGAAAGCCAGGTCGCAGCAGCCTGCCTTGCCGACACCGGCGATCTCGCACAAGGATTCCACCCGGTCCGGAGACGGTTCGTGGATCTCGATTGCCTCAGCGTGCCAATAGGATCCGCGGTCACCTGTCACCCGGGCCCGCACCACTTCGTTCGGCAAGGCGTAGCGCACGAACACGACACGCCCTTCATGGCGTGCCACGCAACTGCCCCCGTTGGCGGCCGCGCCGGTGGTGAGCACCAGCTCGACCGCATCCCCCTGCGTCACTGTTGATTCACTCCAGGAATCCTCGGCGCACATCGCCGGGTGCGTTCTGCGCCTCCAAATCATGCACCCGCTCCGACGAATTGAGTTGCCACGGAACCGAAGTCACCATCACGTTGGGCATGAACAGCAGCCGGCCCTTGAGCCGCAACGCACTCTGGTTGTGCAGCACCTGCTCCCACCAATGGCCGACGACGTACTCGGGGATGAACACCGTCACCACCGTGCGCGGGGCTTCCTTACTGATCCGCTTGACGTAGTCCAGCACCGGTCGGGTGACCTCACGGTACGGGGAGGCAACGACTTTCAGCGGGACAGTGATGTCACTGTCCGCCCATTTGTGCACCAGCTGACGGGTTTCGGAATCGTCAACGTTGACGGTGATGGCCTCCAGCACGTCGGGCCGGGTTGCCCTGGCGTAGGACAACGCCCGCAGCGTCGGCATGTGCAGCTTGGAGACCAGCACGACGGCGTGGTTGCGGCTGGGCAAGATCACCTCGCCCTGTTCGGCCTCCTGCTCGGCCAGCTCGCGCGCCACCGTGTCGTAATGCTTGCGGATCGCCTTCATCAACACGAAAAGGCTTGACATGGCCAGGATTGCTATCCAGGCACCGGCGACGAACTTGGTGACCAGGACGACGATCAGGACGGCACCGGTGGCGATGAAGCCGATGGTGTTGATCACCCGTGAGCGCATCATGTGCCGGCGCATCCGCGGGTCGGTCTCGGTACGCAGGTGCCGCGTCCAGTGCCGGACCATGCCGATCTGGCTCAGTGTGAACGATACGAACACACCCACGATGTAGAGCTGGATCAGCGCGGTGACTTCGGCGTTGAATGCGACCACGAACGCGATCGCGGCCGCCGCCAGGAACAAGATGCCGTTGGAGAAAGCCAGCCGGTCACCGCGGGTGTGCAGCTGGCGCGGCAGGTAGCGGTCCTGGGCCAGGATCGAGCCGAGCACCGGGAATCCGTTGAAGGCGGTGTTGGCAGCCAGTACCAGGATCAGCGCGGTCGCACCAGCGATCAGCCACAGACCCAAGGGGAAACCGGCGAACACCGTCTCGGCGAGCTGAGCCACCAGCGTCTTCTGGTGATAGTTGGCCGGCGCCCCACCGAGTTGCTCCTCCGGCCGTTCGGCGATCTTCACGCCGATCTTGGTCGCCAGCACGATGATGCCGATCAGCAGCGCGACCGCGATCGTCCCCAGCAGCAGCAGCGTGGTCGCGGCGTTCTTGGACTTGGGCTTGCGGAACGCCGGCACGCCATTGCTGATCGCCTCCACGCCGGTCAGCGCGGCACAGCCCGACGAAAACGCCCGCGCCACAAGGAAGACCATCGCGAAACCCATGACGTCGCCGTGCTCGGAGTGCATCGAGAACTTGGCCGACTCGGCCTGCAGATTGTCACCAAGCACGTAGATCTGGAAGAAGCCCCAGATCAGCATGATGAACATCCCGACGATGAAGGCATAGGTCGGAATCGCGAACGCGGTGCCCGACTCCCGGATACCGCGCAGGTTGGCCGCCGTCAGGAGCACGATGGCCACAACAGCGAACCACACTTTGTGCTGGGCGATGAACGGGACCGCCGACCCGATGTTCGACATCGCCGAGGCCATCGACACCGCGACCGTCAGCACGTAGTCGACCAATAGCGCGCTGGCCACCGTCAGGCCCGCTGTCGGCCCCAGATTGGTGGTCACCACCTCGTAATCGCCGCCGCCGGAGGGGTACGCGTGCACGTTCTGCCGGTAGGAGGCCACCACCACGAGCATGACCAGCGCGACCATGACGCCGATCCAGGGCGCCATCGCATAGGCCGACAGACCCGCCACCGAAAGCACCAGAAAGATTTCCTCGGGTGCGTAGGCCACCGATGACATGGCATCGGAGGCGAAGACCGGCAAGGCAATGCGCTTTGGCAGCAGCGTGTGCGCGAGCTTGTCGCTGCGGAACGGCTGCCCTAGGACCAGCCGACGGGCGGCGGTCGAAAGCTTAGACACGAGTGCCAAGAGTAGGCCCATGGCGGTTTGGCTGTAGCGTTCCCCGTACGGTCGGGTCGGCGCGCAGCGAAGTCGAGAGGACGCCAGGTGCGGGTAGTGGTGATGGGATGCGGCCGAGTAGGCGCCTCGCTGGCCGACGCGCTGTCCCGGATCGGCCATCAGGTGGCCGTCATCGACCGGGATGCGACGGCGTTTCACCGGCTGTCGCCGGACTTCTCCGGCGAGCGGGTGCTCGGTATGGGATTCGACCGAGAAGTGCTGCTGCGCGCGGGAATCGAAGGCGCCGACGCTTTCGCCGCGGTCTCCTCCGGCGATAACTCCAACATCATCTCCGCACGGCTGGCCCGCGAGACGTTCGGGGTACAGCGGGTCGTCGCGCGGATCTACGACGCCAAGCGGGCCGCGGTTTACGAGCGGCTCGGCATCCCCACGGTGGCGACGGTGCCCTGGACCACCGATCGGCTGCTCAACGCGCTCGTGCGCGACACCGAGACGGCCAAATGGCGTGATCCGACCGGCACGATGGCCGTTGCGGAAGCCACACTGCACGAAGGCTGGGTCGGGCATCGGCTGACCTCTCTGGAGGTAGCCACCGCCGCGCGGGTCGCCTTCGTGATCCGGTTCGGCACCGGCATCCTGCCCGAGCCCAAGACCGTCGTGCAGGCCGGCGACCAGGTCTACATCGCGGCGGTGTCGGGGCGCGCCGCCGAAGCGCTGGCGATCGCCGCGCTGCCACCCGGCCCGGACGTCGGAGAGGGGCACTGATGGGCGAGAAACGGCTCAAAGTGGCGATCGCCGGTGCGGGTGCGGTCGGCCGCTCGATCGCCCGCGAGCTGCTCGAGAGCGAGCATGAGGTGACGCTCATCGAGCGCAACGCCGAACATCTCGATGTCGACGCGATCCCGGCCGCCCACTGGTGCCTCGGTGACGCCTGCGAGATCAGCCTGCTGGAATCGGTTCACCTGCATGATTTCGACGTCGTCGTCGCCGCCACCGGTGATGACAAGGCGAATGTGGTGCTGTCGCTGCTGGCCAAGACCGAGTTCGCGGTGTCGCGGGTGGTGGCCCGGGTCAACGACCCCCGCAACGAGTGGCTGTTCGACGACTCCTGGGGCGTCGACGTCGCGGTGTCCACACCGCGGATGCTGGCCTCATTGGTGGAAGAGGCCGTCGCGGTGGGCGATCTCGTGCGGCTCATGCAGTTCCGCCAGGGTCATGCCAACCTTGTCGAGATCACCCTGCCTGACGACACCCCGTGGGGCGGGCGGCCGGTGCGCAAACTGATCCTGCCGCGCGATGCCACGCTGGTGACAATCCTGCGCGGCCCGAGGGTGATCGTGCCCGAAGCCGACGAACCGCTGGAAGGCGGTGACGAGCTGTTGTTCGTCGCGGCCCCTGAGGTGGAAGACGAACTGCGCACGACGGTGCTATCGGCCGCTACGGGCTAGTGTCGCCGGCCTGAGCCGCGTGGACCGCCTTCTGCGCGACGCGGATCGCCAGGTAGGTGACCAGCGCGGCCACGCCGGTCAACGGCCAGCCCATCGCGATGCGGGCCACCCCCAGCCAGCCGGTCTGGTCAAGGTCGTAGAGGTGACGCTGCACCACGAATCGGGAGGCGAACACCAGCACCCACGTGACCGTCGCGATATCGAAAGCAATGACGGCACGGCGGCTGCTGCGCCAGCTGCGGTCATGGCTTTGAATCCAGCTCCAGGCGTAACCCACGATGGGCCGGCGGATCAGCACGGACACCGCGAAGACCGCCGCCCAGATCAGCGACGTCCAGATGCCCAGCAGGAAGTAGCCTTTCGACGCCCCGACCAGCCAGGCGATCAGCGCACTGATCCCGACGCCGATGAAACCGGAGATCGCGGGCTGTACGGAGTCGCGGCGGATCAGGCGCCACACCAGGATCAGGGCGGCGACGCCCAGTGCCGCAGAGATCGCGGGCACCAGACCCCACGCGGTGTTCACCGGAACCAGCACGGCGACCGGCAGGGCCGAATAGATCAGTCCGCTGACCCCACCCATCTGAGCCAGCAGCGCCTGGGCCGGGGTCTTCTCGGCAGGCGTCGGCTCGAGGGCGTCCGGCTCTAGGGAATCCGGGGAGCGATCGCTATCTTCGACGGGAAGGCTCAAGTCTGAATCTCGTAATGCGGGTTGTAGATGGCCTTGGTGCCGCCCTCCAGCGTGCCCAGCCGACCGCGCACACGCAGGGCGCGACCCGATTCGATGCCCGGGATGCGGCGCTGCCCCAGCCATACCAGCGTCACGGTGTCGGTGCCGTCGAACAGCTCGGCGCGCACTCCACCGGCGCAGCCTTTGGCGTTCATGTCCACACTGCGCAGGGTGCCCACCATGGTGACCTCTTGGCCGCGCTGACAATCGATGGCTCGCTGCGCGCCGGTCTGGGCGGCCTCATCGGTGAGTTCTTCGACATCGCGCTGCTCAGGATTCTCCGTCAAGCGACGGGTGAGACGGCGGACAAAACTTTCGGCCGTAGCCATGGCCTCTCCTGATGCTCCAGCGGATCACAATGCCAACGCAACGGTAGACCTGTTGGTTCCGCGGCGCCATCGCGCGTGGCCGCGGGTCCATGCGGCATACCCGCGGCGACCATTGCCAATCCGTCACGGGCAGGATCATGAGATGACCATCACACTCCGCGGCGCCACAGCGGTGCTTCTGGCCGGGACGGGTTCCGACGACGACTACGTCTACCGGGCCTTCGCTGGGCCGCTGCACGGGGTCGGTGCGTTGGTGACGACGCCGCCGCCGCAGCCGGCCCGGCTGGTCGCCGGCTACCTCGACGCGCTCGATAACGCCGCTCGTCAGGGGCCGATCATCGTCGGCGGGGTGTCCATCGGAGCCGCGGTGACGCTCGCGTGGGCGTTGGCGCACCCGAGCCACGTGGTCGGGGTGCTGGCCGCGCTGCCGGCCTGGACCGGCGCCGCCCCGTCGGCGCCCGCCGCGTTATCGGCCCGGCACACCGCCCACCAGTTGCGCACCGTGGGTTTGGTCGCCACCACGGCGCAGATGCGGGCGTCCAGTCCGGCCTGGCTGGCCGACGAGCTCACCCGCAGCTGGCTGGGCCAGTGGCCCGAATTGCCCGACGCGATGGAAGAAGCCGCCGGCTATATCGCGCCGAGCGTCGCCGAATTGGAACGGCTGAGCGCGCCGATGGGCGTGGTGGGCGCATCCGACGACCCGATCCATCCCCTTGAGGTGGCGCTGGAATGGGCGTCGGCAGCGCCGCGCGCCGCGCTGCGGACGGTCAGCCTGGATGATTTCGGTCCCGAGCCGTCCGTGCTGGGCGCGGCGTGTTTGGCGGCACTGGAAGACGCGGCAGGCTCAGCCGGGACGAGCTAGCCGCCCGTGCTGGTGCTGCGCAGCTGCTGCATGGCCGATCCCGACGCGCTGCGCCGCTCGCTCGGCGGCTGGCTCTGCGCCTGCTGCTCCTGCACCAGCGCCTGCTGGGCGGCCGCCATCTGAGCCTGCTGAGCGGCGGCCTGACGCAACTGCTCGAGCATCGGCTCGGGCAGGTTGACCGGCAGCGGGGTACGCACCGGCAACGGGGTCTCACCTCGCCGGACGACGGTGTCGGCCAACGCTTCTCGTGCTTCGGCGACCAGGTTCGACATGGCTTCGGGGGCGCCGTTGACCACGCAGCGGATCATCCAGCGGTAGCCGTCGACCCCAATGAACCGCACTACGCCCGCACCGGTGCCCACCACCTCACGGCCCCAGGGACCGGTCTCGATGGACACCTGGGCGTTGTCCTTGCGCAGGGAGTCGGCCAGCTCCTTGGCCACTTCGCGCCACAGGCCGGGCGACTTCGGCGCCGCGTAGGCGGCGATGGTGAACCGGCCGTTGGACGTGACCACCCACACCGCGCTCGGCACGCCCTGCTCGTTCAGCTCCACCTGAATCTGGCCACCCGCCGGCATCGGGACCAGCACCGAACCGAGGTCGAGCCGTGCTTCCGCGGCGTGGTCGGGGTTGTCGAAATCCTCGACATCGAATGGCCCGCCCTCGAAGTCGCCGTCGACGTCATCGTCGGGCTCGTCGGCCGCGGCCGCCTCGGTGATCTCCGTGGCGTCAGCGCCGTCTTCGGGCTTGTCCTCCGCCTTGACCTGAGGTTCGTTCTTACGTCTGCCGAATGCCATCACAAACTCGCATGTCCGCCGGAGGATCCGTGGCCGCCCTCGCCACGAGTGGTGTCAGCCAGTCCGGCCTCGTCGAACGAGGCCACCTCGACCAGCTCTGGAAGTTCGACCCGCTGGACCAGCAATTGGGCAATGCGGTCACCGCGCCGGATGGTGATCGGCGTAACGGGGTCGAGGTTGATCACGGAAATCTTGACTTCGCCGCGATAGCCGGCGTCGATCGTGCCGGGGCTGTTTACAATCGAAAGTCCTACGCGCGCAGCCAAACCGGAGCGCGGATGGACCAGACCGACCATGCCGTGCGGGATCGCCACGGCGATCCCGGTGCGCACCAGAGCACGATGACCGGGCGCGAGGTCGATGTCTTCGGCACTAAACAAATCCGCGCCCGCGTCGCCATCGTGGGCGCGACTGGGCATCGGGAGATCGCGGTCGAGGCGAACCACCGCGAGACTGATTGGCACGATGGCACAGACTACCCTTGGCCCCGTGTCTGGTTCGCGTGTGACCTCGCAAACCGTGCGGTACCGCGAGCGGCTATGGGTGCCGTGGTGGTGGTGGCCGCTCGCTCTAGCGGTGGCGGCGTTGATCGCCAAGGAAGTCACCATGGGTGTGCGCACCCTGCCCATCTGGCTGCCCTACACGCTGCTCGGCGCGGTCGCGGCGGGTGTGCTGCTGTGGCTGAGCCGTACCGAGGTGCGCGTCGTCACCGATGGCGCCGAGACGCAGCTGTGGGCAGGTCAAGCCCATCTGCCGACATCGGTGGTGTCCCGCTCGGCCAAGATCCCGCGAACGGCGAAGTCAGCGGCTCTAGGCCGCCAGCTCGATCCGGCCGCCTACGTGCTGCATCGTGGCTGGGTCGGGCCATTGGTCTTGGTTGTGCTCGACGATCCCGACGATCCGACGCCGTACTGGCTGGTCAGCGCCCGACACCCAGATCGGGTGCTTTCAGCGTTGCGAAGCTGACGTGCGCCGTCAGGCCGCGCAGTCGGTACAGATCAGCACGCCGTTCTTATCGCTGGCCAGCCGGCTGCGGTGATGCACCAGGAAACAGCTCGAGCAGGTGAACTCGTCGGCCTGCTTGGGAACCACTCGTACCGAGAGCTCTTCGCCAGACAGATCCGCGCCGGGCAGCTCGAAATTCTCCGCGGAATCGGTTTCGTCGACATCGACAACCGCCGACTGCGCCTCATTGCGGCGAGCCTTCAGCTCCTCGAGCGAGTCCTCGGACAGCTCATCGGTCTCAGTGCGCCGTGGCGCGTCGTAATCGGTAGCCATCGTTGTGCCCTCCAAACCTCAGCATGGCTTTGTATCAGCGTCGAACGGATCCGCCAAACGATTCGTGCCAAGATCGGCCATATTTGGGTGTGATTTACATCACATAGATTGATCTGAATCGACGGGCGTGTTCGGCCGGCACCCATCAGGTGCCTCTAGAGTGCATCCGTGGTCGCTCACATCACCGAGGGCACGGCCTTCGACAAGAACGGTCGTCCGTTCCGTCGGCGCAACTACCTGCCCGGCATCATCGCCCTTGGTGTCATGTTCGCCATTACCGCGGTGGTGTGGGCTTTTGTGCTGACCCGCCCGGTCGATGTGCGGGAGGCAGCGGCCTGCAACCCGCCCCCGCCCGCGGCCGATCCGGGTGCCCCCACACTCGGCCAGCAGGTGTCGCACGCCTCGATGCTCGATGTCTCCCCGGCCAAGCTCGTCGACACCAAGATCAGGGTGCTCAACGCCAGCGGCCAGAGCGGGCAGGCCGGTGAGGTAGCCGGCGCTCTGCGGGACGTCGGCTTCGCCCAGCCCACCGCGGCCAACGACCCGATCTACGCCAGCACGCGGCTGACCTGCCAGGGGCAGATCCGCTTCGGTTCCAGCGGCCGGGCCGCCGCGGCCGCGGTGTGGCTGGTGGCGCCCTGCGTCGAACTCTTCCAGGACGACCGCAAGGACGACTCGGTCGACCTATCGATCGGCACCGACTTCACCACCCTGGCGCACAGCGACGATATCGACGCCGTCCTGGCCGGCCTGCGCCCGGACGCCACCGCACCCGCCGACTCGGCGCTGATCAGCAAGATCCACAACGGCACCTGCTGAGTCGACTACCGCTGGGCCAGCTATCCGAGGGGGCGCAGTCCCCCGGCCCGGTCCAGGGCGTCGATGAGTGCGGCCGCGATGCCCGGCGCGGCGGCCACCGCCAAGCCGCCCTCGTCCTCGACGGGCGGCAGCACCGCTACCGCACCCGCCTCGGCAGCGATCAGCGCACCCGCCGCCCAGTCCCAGACGTGCAGGCCGTGCTCGTAGTGGGCGTCGAGGCGGCCCGCGGCGACCAGACACAGGTCCAGGGCGGCCGACCCGATCCGCCGCACGTCACGCACCTGCGGCAGCAACTGGGCCAGCAACGCCGCCTGTTTGGCGCGCCGATCTGCCGCGTAGCCGAATCCGGTGCCCACCAACGCCATCGATAACTCGGTCACCGTGCTGCAGCGCAGCGTCCGGCGCTGGGCGCCGCTGAGCACGTGAGCGCCGTGACCGGCCGCCGCCGAATAGACCTCGCCACTGACCACATCGGCGACCGCACCCGCCACCGACGCGCCGTCGATCTGTGCGGCGATCGAAATCCCGTACGCCGGAATGCCATAGACGAAGTTGACCGTTCCGTCGATCGGGTCGAGCACCCAGCAGACCGAGCCGTCGGCGGTGGGCGCCGGCCCGCCGCCTTCCTCGCCGAGGATCGCGTCGGCCGGCCGCAGCGCGCCCAGTCGATCTCGCAGCAGCAGTTCGGTTTCGGTGTCGACGATCGTCACCGGGTCGGTCGGCGTGCTCTTGGTTTGGACCAACCCAGCGTGGGCCGACGCCGGGATCATGTCCTCTCCGTCGCCGAGAAGCTCCGCCCGGCGCCTGCGGACGAAGGCGCCGGCTTCGGCGGCCAACTGCTCGGCCACCACCCGCAATTGCTCAGGCCGGCTGTCGGTCACCGGACTATCGCAGCACAGACCGGCGCGCAGCCACTAGTGTGGGCAATCGCGCGAACCCCCCGCCTCGCCGAGGAGCAGCCCATGCCCAAGACCGAATCCCCCACCCCTGGACAGAATTGCGGCTTTGGCGTCGATGTCGGTGGCAGCGGAGTCAAGGGCGGCGTCGTCGATCTCGATACCGGCCAACTCATCGGCGAGCGCTTCAAGGTGCCCACCCCACAACCGTCCACCCCGGAAGCGGTGGCCGCGACGATCGCCGAGGTGGTCCGCCACTTCGACTGGACCGGCCCGCTCGGCGTCACCTACCCCGGGGTGGTGGTCAACGGCGTGGTGCAGACCGCGGCCAATGTCGACAAAGGCTGGATCGGCACCAACGCCGCCGAGGTCATCAGCGGCGCGCTGGGCGGTCAGCGTGTCACCGTCCTCAACGATGCCGACGCCGCCGGCCTGGCCGAGCAGCGTCACGGCGCCGGACGCAATAAGGACGGCGTCATCGTGCTGCTCACCTTCGGCACCGGAATTGGCTCGGCCGTGATTCACAACGGTCAGCTGCTGCCCAACACCGAGTTCGGCCACCTGGAGGTGGGCGGCAAAGAGGCCGAGCACCGCGCTGCCTCCTCGGCGAAGGAACGCAAGGACTGGAGCTACGAACGCTGGACCGAGGAAGTCACAAAAGTACTGGTCAGCATCGAGAATGCGATCTGGCCTGATCTGTTCATCGCCGGCGGCGGTATCAGCCGCAAGGCCGACAAGTGGATCCCGCTACTGAAGAATCGGACTCCGGTGGTGGCCGCGGAACTCCTGAACGAGGCGGGCATCGTGGGCGCAGCAATGGCCGCCCACGCTGACGCCACACGCTGATTTTCGCCGCTCGGCGCGGTAGCGGCTCTCAACTGTCGTTACAATGGTCGACGGCGGCCGCCTACCGGATAGCGGCGAGAATCCGCAACCGAGATCCACGCCAACAGTCCTCATAGCCGACGCTTTCGGTGGAGCCCCGCGCCCACCGCGAGCCAGCACGACCGAAAGGGTGTACGTGGCAGCGACCAAAGCAAGCCCGGCAACCGACGAGCCGGTGAAGCGCACCGCCACCAAGACTCCCGCAAAGAAGCCTGCAGCCAAGGCCGCCAACGGTCCCGCGCCCACCAAGCGCGTCACCAAGGCCGCGCCGCGCGCGGCCGCTGCGGGAGCCGACGACTCCGAGATCATCGGCGGCGCGGACGCCCCCGCCAAGGCCCGCGCCACCAAGGCTCCTGCGAAGAAGGTGCCGGCCGCTGTCGGTCGCGCCAAGAAGGAGACCGCGGCCGACGGCAGTGCCGAGGCTGGCACCGATGAGGATGTCGACACCGATCTCGACGGCGAACCCGAAATCGACGTCGTCGAAGACGACCTGGAGCTCGACGATCTCGAAGTAGTCGTCGACGACACCGAGGACACCGAGGAAGCTGCCGACGAGGACGGCGAGGAAGCGACCGCCGCCCCGAAGAAGGCCCCCGCCACCGCAGGCGAAGACGAGGACATCTCCGAGCCGTCCGAAAAGGACAAGGCCTCCGGCGACTTCGTCTGGGACGAAGAGGAGTCCGAGGCGCTGCGGCAGGCCCGCAAAGACGCCGAGCTGACCGCATCGGCCGACTCGGTTCGCGCCTACCTCAAGCAGATCGGCAAGGTCGCGCTGCTCAACGCCGAGGAGGAGGTCGAGCTCGCCAAGCGGATCGAAGCCGGCCTCTACGCCACGCAGCTGATGGCCGAGAAGACCGACAAGGGCGAGAAGCTGCCCGTGCAGCAACGCCGCGATATGCAGTGGATTTGCCGCGACGGCGATCGTGCGAAAAACCATCTGCTGGAAGCGAACCTGCGTCTAGTGGTGTCGCTGGCCAAGCGCTACACCGGCCGCGGCATGGCGTTCCTGGATCTGATCCAGGAGGGCAACCTCGGTCTGATCCGCGCGGTGGAGAAGTTCGACTACACCAAGGGCTACAAGTTCTCCACGTACGCCACCTGGTGGATTCGTCAGGCGATCACCCGGGCCATGGCCGACCAGGCCCGCACCATCCGTATCCCGGTGCACATGGTCGAGGTCATCAACAAGCTCGGTCGTATCCAGCGTGAGCTGCTTCAGGATCTGGGCCGCGAGCCCACCCCCGAAGAGCTGGCCAAGGAAATGGACATCACGCCAGAGAAGGTGCTGGAGATCCAGCAGTACGCGCGTGAGCCGATCTCGCTGGACCAGACCATCGGCGACGAGGGCGACAGCCAGCTGGGCGATTTCATCGAGGACTCCGAGGCTGTGGTGGCCGTGGACGCGGTGAGCTTCACCCTGCTACAGGATCAACTGCAGTCGGTGCTCGAGACGCTGTCTGAGCGTGAAGCCGGCGTGGTCCGGCTGCGGTTCGGCCTGACCGATGGTCAGCCCCGCACGCTCGACGAGATCGGTCAGGTCTACGGGGTCACCCGTGAGCGGATCCGTCAGATCGAGAGCAAGACCATGAGCAAGCTGCGCCACCCCAGCCGTTCCCAGGTGCTGCGCGACTACCTGGACTGAGCGACACTCCGGTTAACGGTCCTGACCTGCATGTTTGCTGGTCAGTCCAGAAATAGTAGACACGCACAGCGCTCTAAGTCAAGATATTCGGCATGGCGCGCCGTGTTTCTGCACCCCTCGATCTTGCCGTCCTGCTGCCCTCCTGGGAGCTTGCGCTGCGTTCTGAACGCAAGTCACCGGCCACGGTCAAGGTCTACGGCGACGCGGTCCGGGCGTTCCTAAGGTGGTGCACCGAGCACGACCACTCCCCTGCGCTGGACCGCGAACTGATGAAGGCGTTCGTGGCCGATCTCCTCGACGCCGGTGCCGAGGCGGCCACTGCCCGCTCGCGCCAGTTGGGCATGCGCCGGTTCTCGGCGTGGCTCGAGGAGGAAGGCGAGATCGCCGAGGATCCACTGCTCGGACTCAAGGCGCCCAAGCTCGACGCCAAGGTGACCGAATCGCTGTCCGAAGACGAGCTACGCAGGCTGATCAAGGCATGCGGCGGCAAGGAGTTCCGGGACCGCCGCGACGATGCGATCGTGCGACTGATGACAGAGACAGGGATGCGCGCCGGTGAAGTCGTCGGGCTCACCGTCGATGACGTCGACCTGACCCGTGGGCTAGTCACCGTGCGCCGCGGCAAGGGCGGTAAGGGCCGGGTGGCGCCGTTCGGCCCGCAGACCGGGGTCGCGATCGACCGCTACGTCCGGATGCGCCGCAGCCACCTGCTCGCCGATACCGCGCCGCTGTGGCTCGGTGACCGCGGCAAGGGATTCAACTACGACGGCCTGCACAAGTCGCTGAAATACCGTGCCGAGCTGGCCGGGCTGAAAAACTTCCATCCGCACCTACTGCGCCACACGGCGGCATCGCGCTGGCTGGCCGCCGGCGGATCTGAGGGCGGCCTGATGGCAGTAGCCGGCTGGTCGACCCGCGACATGATCGACCGCTACACACGGTCGACTGCATCCGACCGCGCTGCGGCCGAGGCACGCGGGCTCGGGTTGGGAGACCTGTGAGCGGCGGCGTCGGCCCGTTCGAGGGCATGCAGGACGAGAAAACTGGCGAGATCACCGTGTTCTGCGATGCGCAGTCGCACCAGCTGTGGGAGCTGGTGTTGTCACGGCGCGGCGACGGACCGTGGATGCCTGACCCCTTCGAGTCAATCGGCGAGGACCATATCAGGACCACGCGCCGCGGCGGAGGTATCGAGTTCATCGACGCGGCCGGCCAGGTGGTCCGGTTCTGGGATTCCGGCCGCGGCATCAATGATCGCGCAGGGATGGCTCGAATTATCGCCGAGGTCGACCGCGCCCGAAAGATGGCCGGAATGGATGCTGAGGCTTTTCTTCCGCTCGGTCGGCGATACCAGCTGCGCTGTCCGCTCTGTTCCGACACGGTTCGACGCGCGGAGCCCAAGCTCCGCGAACACCTGAATCATCTTTGGGAACAAGACATTACGAGAATTTCGCTGAACGGCCTGCGGGAGCTCGACAGGCTGTTGTGAGTTCAGCTGCATAGCGTTGGTGTACGCTATGCAGCTAGCGAGCCGGATGTCCCTCCGGCCGGAGCCTCCGAAGAAGGTGTGGTCAATCACGCCTGAAAGCCGGAGGCATTTTCATGCCAGATACCCACGAACGGTCTCTGCGCGCGCAGATCGCCGCTCACGAATCTTGGGCAAAAACCGAAAACCGTTCCGCGCGAACCGCACCCGCACGAAAAGCTCTGCTCGACAAGTTTGAACGGCAAGTCGACCCCCATGGCACGCTCACCCCCGCCGAACGCGCCACCAGAGCCGAGCACGCGCGTAAGGCCTATTTCAAGCGGCTCGCGCTCAAGTCCGCCCAGGCTCGCCGCAACCGCAAGGGCGGTGCCGCGTGACATACGAACGAGGAAGCCGCCCCACGGGCAGCGAGGCGGCTTCATCAGAATCCACGGCAGCGGATACCCCACAGCATAGCGGCGTCGCAGCCTGGAAACGCCGCCACGACACCTCTTGCCGCCTGGTGCCGCTCGACTGCGGGTGCCCCGATCCTTGGCCCTGCACCTGCACCGAACCGCCCCTGTCGGACAAGACGATCGACGGCGGTCGGGATGCTGCGCTGCATGTCCTGGAATCCGGACGGATTCCCTTACTTGAAGCTGAAGTGCTGCAATCACTTTGGAGACGCGGGGGTAAGGATCGCGAACTTGCCGAACTGTTGCACCAACTGTCGGGCGGTGCGCTCGCGTGACCGCCCGCGTTGACCCCGGCCTCGCCTCTGCGCGGCGCATGGCCGCGGTCGTCGACTTCGATCCCGGCCCACCCGAACCGCCACCCGACGACGGCAACGGTTCCGCGATCGTGTCGGCGGCCGCGACGTCGGCGCACAAGCGATACCCGGTCGTTGACTGGCAGCGAGCATTCGACGGCGCCCGCGATGAAATCGATTGGCTGGTAACCGACTTCATCGCTCGCGGCCAGTCCTACGCCCTGGTGTCGACGGCGAAGGCCGGCAAGAGCCTGCTGATGCTCGACGTCGCCGCCGCGATCGCGGCGGGCCGCCCGGCCTTCGGCCAGAAGCCACAGCCACCAGTCCGAGTCCTCTACGTCGATCACGAGAACACCGACTTCGACATTATCGAGCGGCTACGCGACATGGGTTACGGCCCAGCTGATCTGAGTAACCTGCGCTATCTGTCGTTCCCGTCGATGCCGCCCCTCGACGGCCCAGTCGGGGGACTCGACCTCGCGGCGGTTGCTGAGCACCACGGCGCCGCCCTGGTCGTCATCGACACCGTGGCCCGTGTCGTCGCTGGCGAAGAGAACAGCGCCGACACCTACCGGGCGCTGTACCGGCACACACTGGCCCCACTGAAAGCCGCTGGCCGCGCCGTCGTGCGGCTCGACCACCGCGGCCACGGCACCAAGACCACTGCCCGCGGATCAAGCGCCAAATCCGATGATGTGGACGCGGTGTGGACGCTCGACACCCAACCCGGCGGCGAAGACGGAGAAGTGTTCGTCAACCTCGGCCTCGAACGACAGCGCGGCAACGCCCACCCTGACCGCATTCTGGTGCTCCGCCAGTACGACCCGCACCTGCGGCACATCATCCGGCCGAAGTCGCTGCCGGACGCTGAACGCCGCCGGATCGGCGCGTGTATCGACGCGATGATCCAACTTCGATTGCCCGTCGAGGCGGGCAACCGCAAGGCACGGGAGGCACTTCGCCTGGCGGGCCACACGTTTCCGAACGCCACGATCGCCGAAGCTGTGCGCACACGAAAGTCCGTTCCAACGTTTCCGGGAGTGGGCGCGGAAACGTCAGAAGGGATGTTCTGACGATGGTTCGGGCGAACGCAAAAGGCCAGGTCAACGTTTCCGTCGATCGGCGCGGAAACGTCGGAACGGACGTTTCCGTGATGTCAGACACCGGCTTTTCACGCTGGCCCGTAAAAAGCCTGGTCAGGCGTTTCCGTGGATGGGCACGGAAACGTTGCGGAACCGTATGCGTCGCAGCGTCTCCAACGTTTCCGCGGGGGGTGTGTCTCTTAAGAGACACCCCGCGGACGAGGACGCACGGCCGGTGCGCCGCCGGCCTGGGTTGCGTTTCAAACGCGACCCTTCCGAAGTCCGGGCGGTGGAAGTGAGCTGCACGACGTGCAGCATCGACGGATGCGGCAAGGCGCCCTATGCGCGCGGTATGTGCTGCGCCCACTACAAGAAATTCCTCAAGGCCCGCTCGCCCGGTACCGCTCGGCCGCGGCCCGCCGCCACTGAAGCCGAGCCGGCCCTGACCGCTCGGGTATCGCTGCCCGAGTTCCTGGCCGGCTTGGCTGCCGCGTGCCCGCCGTTGCCTGGCGCCCGCTGTCGCGACCAGGTCGACCTTTTCGACCGCACGGCCGCGAAGGACCAAGCGGCCAGCACAGCCGCGCTCGCACTCTGCCGCGCCTGCCCAGCCAGGGAAGCCTGCCGTGCTTGGTTCGACAACCTGCCGCCCGACCAGCGACCCATCGGTGTCGTCGCCGGCCAGATCGTGGCAGAAGACAAGACCACGAGCGGATTCCAACGCGAGAAAGCAGAGCGCGACAAGCGCATCGCCGAGCTGCACGCGGCCGGCCTCACCAACTCCGAGATCGCGGCCGTGACCGGGTGCTCCAAGACGACAGTGCTCCGAGCACTCACCGGCCACCGATGACAACCCCACCCAAAGGAGATCTGATGCCTGACCCGAGAATCCCCACGAACAAAGACCGCGCCCGCGCGATGCGCGCCGTCATGGCGATGCTCCACAACGACGGGACGACGCTGCGATTCGTCATCGACGAGGCCAGAACACCGGAGGAAATCGACCGGCTGTTCCTGGCGCTCATCGACATGTTCGCCGCGTTCATGCGACGCAAGCTCAAAGATCCCCACGGCTACGCCGCGTCGTGGATCGCGCACGAGCTCATGCAGGACACTGACACGCCGGGCAAGCCGTCGTGATGGCAACTTGTCGCCGCGGCGCGCTATGGTCGGAATCGTCCCTTTCGGAGGGATGGTGGTGGTTTCGACCAAACCCGTCGCCGAGACTGGCCCGTACAGCCAGGTCTCGCAGCGACCACATACGGTCGAGCCGCCGCCATCTCCGAACCGCGGGGATAAGACTTGGCCTGACCAGCGGTAAGGAACCGTCCCTCGTACAAGGGACCACGCCGAATCCGTCCGTCCTCCAAGCGAATCCACTTCAGTGCGCGCATTCGGCGCGCGGATTTCGCGTCTAGGAGGCGCTCAACCATGAACCCCAAGGAAGAACTCGAGTCGCTGAAGAAGGCGGCTCTGGCCATCGCGACCAAGGCCAAGAACGAGAACCGCAACTTCACGCCCGAAGAGCAGACCGACATCGACGCCAAGATGGCGCGCATCGAGGAACTGAGGGGCATCATCGCAGAGGCCGAGAAGTCCGCGGCGACGCTGGCCGCGCTCGACGCCATGGCCGGTGGTCGGAACATCGACGGTAATGCCGAGTTCCTCAGCTTCGGCAAGTCGTTCGGCACCAAGGCCGTCGACAAGCTGATGCCGATCGGCCAGAAGTCGCTCGCCGCCAACTCGTCGGTGTTCGTCGATGTGGAGCTGACGCCGACGCCAATCCCGATGGGTCGGCCGGCCACCTCGCTGCTCGACCTACTGCCGGCCATCCGCCACAGCCAGCCGGCCTACTCGTACATCCGTCAGACGGTGCGCACCAACAACGCCGCGGTCGTCGCTCCGGGCGCTGTCAAGCCGACATCGACGTACACCATCGACAAGATCGACGGCGCGCTGAGCGTCATCGCCCACATGTCGGAGCCCGTGCACCGGTACTGGTTCGAGGACGCCGCATCGCTGCGACCCTTCATGCAAGAGGAGCTCGCATACGGAATCGGCCTTGCTGTCGAGGCCAAGGTACTGGCCGACATCCACGCCACATCAGGACTTCAGACCCAGGCATTCGACACCAGCGCACTCGCCACACTGCGTAAGTCGATCACCAAACTGGAGACATTCGGATACAAGCCCGCGGCGGCCGTCGTGCACCCGAACGACTGGGAATCCATCGAGCTCGCACTGACCACGACCACAGCCGTCGAGTACCGGGGCCTGCCTTACGATCCCGTGGCCCGCCGCCTCTTCGGTGTCCCGATCGTCGTCGCCAACGTTCAAGCCGCCGGCACCGCAGACGTCATCAGCACCGGCGCCGTCGCCGTCGACACCGACAGCCTCGGCGTGCTCGTGCAATGGACAGAGACCAGCAACGCCGACGACTTCAGCAAGAACCTGGTCAGAGCGCGAATGGAAGGCCGCTTCGGCACATCGGTCTTCACACCGATGGGTGTCGTAAAAGCAACGCTCGTCGACGACTGACGCTCACCGTGGCACTCGGGGCCAGCACGGCAGCTCCCAGCACAGGTAAGGGGGTTGCCGCCACAGGAGGTCCGTCGGCGGCCCCCCGCCACGGTGGGCTTGCATTTTTCTGCACAACCCCGCGACATGGGGGGGTTACCCAACAACCCGGAAGGACAACGGCATTGAGCGCCGAGCTTGACATCACGATCACCCCGACCCACCAACGCTGCGCGGCCACACTCGCGCAGGGCTTCGTCGAGCTCGTCGGCACCGAAGCCGCGTTGCGGCAACTCGAACGAACTCGACTCGACGCCGCTGTAGCCGAATGAGTCAACCCGACGAAACAGATGCCGATGATGACGAGTCGTCGGTGCCCACAGTTTTGGTGCCGACGCGGTACGGATGGCGGCAGGTGCCGGAGGACACTGCCTCGCAATGGTCCGAGCAGGTGTGGCACGACAGGCCGCCACGGTGATCCGGTTCTGTCTCGGTGCGGCGGTGAAGGTGCCGGTGGCATCGTCAGCGGTCTTGATCGACAACGCAACAGACTTGCGTTTCATGGGACGTCCTCTCGGACAACGGTCTGGCATCAGTGTTCGACAACGTCGACGCGCACGGCGACATCGTTCGCCCCGGCGCATTCACGAAATCGATTGCCGCCGGCCAACCGATCCCACTGTTGTGGGAGCACAAGGCCGACGACCCGCGCAACTACGTCGGTGACGTGATCGCGGCGGCCGAAACCGCCGAAGGATTAGCGATCACCGGGAAGTTCGACCTCGACACCGATCACGGTGCCGCCGCCTACCGAAACGTCAAGGGCCGCCGCGTCGGCGGCCTGTCGATCGGCTACGGCATCCGCAATTCAACCAAGACCGCGGCCGGCAACGAGCTGACCGAACTCGACCTGATCGAGATCTCGGTGGTCGCTCGCGGCGCCAACGACCGGGCTCTGATCGGCGCCGTCAAGTCCGCCGGCCGACCCACCGCCCCTATCCGCTCGGCGCTGGCCAAGGCCAACGCCACCCGTTACCTCCAGGAGACACCCGACATGATGACCACCGCGAAACTGCAAACCCTAACGAAGGACCGCGACAGCCAACTGGCGCTCGTTTAAGCAGATCATCGACACCGCCGACGAACTCGGACGGGACCTGACCGCCGACGAGTCCGGCAGGGTCGACGAAGCCACCAACGAGGCGAAGTCGCTCGACTCGCAGATCATTACCGCCAAGGCCCGATCTGGCCATCCTCGACGGCGCGAAGTCGCTCGCTGGCGACATCGGCAAGCCGCTCGTTGATGGTGCGGACCCGGCCGCCGCGGGCGATGGGCACCTGGCCCCTCAACGGCAAGCACACCAAGACACTGGCCGCGAAGATGGTCAAGGCATGGCCGCGCCAGGCCGTCAGTGACGGCACCGTGAACGGCACCCGAACCAAGGCACTGGCCTCGGGCCAGCAGACCACCAGCACGATCGTGCTGCCCGAGATCGTCGAGCTCGGCCGGTGGTCTCGCTGCTAGACGTGCTGCCCGCGCGCATCGTGCCGCCGAGCTACACGTTCATACGGCAGTCGACGCGCACCAACAACGCGGCCCCCGTCGCGGTCGCTGGCACGAAGCCGACGACCGTCCTGGGCATCACCTCGGTGGAGAACCGCCTGCGGGTCGTCGCCCACGTGTCCGAGCAACTCGACCACTACATGCTCAGCGACGCACCGAACCTCGAAAAGTTCGTTTCCGACGAGATGCTCTACGGTCTGCGCAAAGCCGTTGAGACAGAGGTTATCTCGGGCGATGGCACTGGTGAGCACTTCACCGGCATCCTGAACACCAGCGGCGTCGTCACGCAGGCGTTCGCCACCAACGCACTCACCAGCATCCGCAAAGCACTGACCGCACTGTCGGTGTCGGACTACGCACCGGCGGCAATCGTCCTCAGCGCCGGCGACTGGGAGGCCATCGAACTCCTCGCGGTGACCAGTGGAGCCACCGACGTGCAGGGCGCGCCGATCGACCCCACCGCCCGACGACTCTGGGGCGTGCCGGTGGTCCTGAATCAGGGCCTCGGCGCCAAGACCGGGCTGGTGCTCGGTGAGGGCTCGGTGACGATCGACCACGACGGCGAGCTCGACACCCGCTGGTCTGAGAACGTCGGCACCGACTTCACGTCGAACAGCTTGCGCTGCCGCGTGGAAGGCCGGTTCGGAGTCTCGGTCAACCAGCCCGGTGCCGTCGTCAAGGTCGCCACCGCAGCATAAGGACCGGGTGCGGCGGGCAGGCTCAACACGGGGTGGTTCCCCTCCAGCGCGCCACCCGCCGCACCCACCCGGGGAGTAGGGGTCCAGATCGCTAAGGCCCGACACCGGTGCCACCTTCCACCGGTTAGGGGTCCTCTCCCCCCGAACGAAACTGGACATGGGAAGGGGGCGCGACGGGTGCGGACAGCGGAACGGCTTGCGCGCGATGATCGGAGTGCTGTGGCTGTTCTTCGCGGGCGAGAGTTACCGGGCGATCGCGCGGGAAGTGGTAATGACTGACCGAGGTGGGGGCACCTGGACTATCACGGAGAAACCGGGCTTCCAACTGACGCTGGTCACCGACTAACAGAACAGCCACCGAAGCAATTGCTTCGGTGGCTGTTCGATGTCTGCGCCGTGTCAGGTGGTCAGTCGCTCAAACTCGTCTGCGGTGTCGGTCAACATCACCGCATACTCGCGGATCTGCTCTGGTGTGACTTCGTCGTCCTTCGCATATGCGGTGACCCACCAGCGGACCGATCCATCTGCGGACTGCACGCCGCCAATGCTGACCGACAGCGGACCGGTCGAACGACTGCGGCCATCGACGACTCGCGACCAGTTGCCGTCACCGTCGTCATTCCACAGGTCGGCACACCCGGTTGCCGCTGCTGGCAGCGCCACGTGGGCGAACGACACCTGATTCCTCGCCTCCTCGAACAGCATTTGCCGGTCCTTGCGGATGACCTCTGTGGGGTCTTCTCCGGGGAATGCGAGGGGTCCGTGAAGCTCGGTCAACAGTTCGTGTCGCTCGAAACGCTGGATCACGTGGGGCGGCAGCTGTTCGGCGAAGTCGCGCCAGGTGGTCGCGTTGTCGGGTGTGGTCAGTGCGGTCATGGTGCCGCCTTCCTGTTGGGGAGGCTCACCGTCGCACCGCGCACCGACAACCTCGGAGGGCGTAGTGCAGTCGCGTGCGTGCCGGCCGATGCCGCGGCAGCAGGTGTGGGCAGTTGAGTCGACGGGGTACTTGGTGGTCATTGGTACGCTCCCTTGCTATTGGCCAGGGAATGCAGTCAGTCCAAGATATTCAGGCTCTCCACGCTCTGAGCCGAACAGCATTTATACAGGTCAGGTACAGCGCAAAGTCGCCCCTAGTGCGCGACTACCTGGACTAGCCCGGCATGTCGTCACAGCGGGTGAACATCGGATCGGGCTCCGAATTCGAGGAATTGGTCGGGTACTCCCGTGCGGTGCGCACGGGCCCGTTCGTGGCCGTCGCGGGCACGACCGGTGCCGGCAAGGACATCGCCGATCAGACCCGAAATGCGTTGCAGCGCATCCAGACAGCGCTATCCGATCTGGGCGCCGGCCTGCCGGATGTGATCCGCACCCGGATCTACGTCACCGACATCTCCCGGTGGCGGGAGGTCGGCGTCGTGCACGAGGAGTTCTTCGGTGCGGTCCGGCCGGCTGCCACCATGGTGGAAGTCTCGGCCCTCGTCGAACCCGGGCTGCTGGTGGAGATCGAGGCCGACGCCTACGTCGCGGACTCGAACGCCGGAAACGTGCCGTCGGGCCCCGTACGGTAGCGCGTGACGTTCGTCACGGCCGCGGTGGGCAACGCGCCGTACAGATGCGGGAACCGCATCGACTCGGGATCCGTTGACGCTCCGGGTTCCCACCGCACGGGCGCGTCCAGTCTTTGCGGGTCGATATGCAGCAGCAGCACATCAGTTCGATCGGCATAGAGCCGGTTAGCGGGCAGGTGTACCTGCTCGCGTGTCGACAGGTGGACGAACCCGACTTCGGTCAGTGACTCGGGGCAAAGCCGGCCGACGGCTTGGGCGGCTTCCCAGTCCCGCTGTCCGCACAGGTGGAGTAAGAATTCCGGATTCGGGTACATACGAACACACTGCACCACCCGCAACAGCACAGGGCGTGAGACACGACACAGCGTTAAACCCCCGGGGAACAAGGCCGAAACGAAGAACGTCTGAGACAGTGGACATACGTGACGATGACGCCAAGCCACCGAAGCGCTGAGCACCTTACGGAGGAGCCCAAATGAACGCGACCCTGACCAGTCCGGAATTGACCAAGGCTGATCGCTGCGACCGCTGTGGTGCGGCTGCTCGGGTCCGCGCGAAGCTCCCCTCTGGCGCCGAACTCCTGTTCTGCCAGCATCACGCCAACGAGCACCAGGCCAAGCTTGTCGAACTGGCCGCGGTGATCGAAGTCGCGACGTCGGAGGCATAACCGCAACTCACGGCCGCGGTGCTGGGCAGGATCGCTGTCGTCAGGAATGCTGGTCTGGTCATGACCGACCAACCCGCTAAGCCATCTCGCCATCACATATGGCGGATCTCCAAACGGACATTGTCCAAGAGCTGGGACGACTCGATCTTCGCGGAGTCGGCCCAGGCTGGATTCTGGTCGGTGCTGTCGCTGCCCCCATTGCTGCTCGGGATGCTGGGCAGCCTCGCCTACATCGCGCCGTTGTTTGGGCCAGACACCCTGCCCACGATCCAGAGCCAGCTGATCAAATTCGCCGACAGCTTCTTCTCCAAGAACGTGGTCAACGAGATCATCGAGCCGACCGTCCACGACATCGTCCAGGGCGCGCGCGGCGAGGTGGTCTCGTTGGGCTTCGTGATCAGCCTGTGGGCCGGTTCGTCAGCCATCTCGGCGTTCGTCGACTCGGTGGTGGAAGCCCATGACCAGACACCGCTGCGCCATCCGGTGCGGCAGCGTATCTTCGCGTTGGGCCTCTATGTGGTGATGCTGGTGTCCGTCATCGCGGCAGCGCCATTCATCGCGGTCGGTCCGCGCAAGATCTCGTCTTACCTGCCTGACAGCTGGGACAACGTCCTGCAATACGGCTACTACCCAATGCTTACGCTGGCGTTGATCGTGGCGGTGACCATCCTCTACCGGGTGTCGCTGCCCAGCCCGCTGCCCACACATCGCCTGGTGTGGGGCGCGCTACTGGCGGCGACGGTGTTCGTGGTCGCCACCATGGTCCTGCGCTTCTACCTGACCTGGATCACCAGCACCGGTTACACGTACGGGGCGTTGGCGACACCGATCGCGTTCCTGCTGTTCGCATTCTTCCTCGGCTTCGCAATCATGATCGGCGCTGAGCTCAATGCCGCCATCGAGGAGGAGTGGCCGGCCCCGACCCCGCACGCCGATCAGGTGCGCAGGTGGTTGCGGCACAAGGCGAAGTCGTTGGGCGACAAGGATGCCGAACACCGCAACCAGGCGCCGCGGTCCGAACAGCCCGACGAGAAGGCCCCGGTCAGCCCTTCTTGAGGCCTTCGTAGACGCGCTTGCAATCGGGGCAGACCGGCGAGCCCGGCTTGGCCGCTTTTGTCACCGGGAACACCTCACCGCACAGCGCGACGACGTGGGTGCCCATCACAGCGCTCTCGGCGATCTTGTCCTTCTTCACGTAGTGAAAGACCTTAGGCGCGTCATCATCGGTGCCGTCGTCGACGCGTTCGTCGGAGTCGGGGCGCTCGATCGTCTGGGTCCGCATGGAAGACATTGTGCCCGGTTGAGCGGCTGTAAGAAACTACCCTGCATATCGAGCACGGAATGTGGAACAGTGGAGCTATGAAGCGTGAGCTGGGGTTCGACGACGAAGGTCGGCCCGTGCTCATCACCGCGGCCGCGACTCCCTATGAGGAGCAGCATCGTGCGCGGGTGCGAAAGTACTTGACGATCATGTCATTTCGGATCCCGGCGCTCATTCTGGCTGCGGCGGCCTACGGGTTGTGGCACAACGGGCTGATCTCGCTGGCGATCATCGCGGGGTCGGTGCCGCTGCCGTGGATCGCGGTGCTGATCGCCAACGACCGGCCGCCGCGCAAGGCCGAGGAACCGCGCCGGTTCAATGACACCCTGCGCCGGACTCAGCTGTTCCCGCGCCCCGAACCTCCTGCTCTCAATCCCGGTATCTCCGCGGCGCAACCGCATACCGCCGGCGGCGGCAACCACAGTTCCCACTGACCGTCAAGGGCGTTGTTTCTCAGGACATTCTCAGGGCCTCGCAGCATTCCTGCACTTCAGAGGGTGTGAGATAGCGACCTCGTGGGAACTCTTTGCTCCGATCGAACGTTGAACCGTTTGACAGTTGCAGCCGATCAGGAGGCCACCATGGCAAATGCCACCACTAGCCGATTTGACAGCGACCTGGACGCCCAGAGTCCGGCCGCGGACCTGGTGCGCGTGTATCTGAACGGGATCGGCAAGACCGCTCTACTCACCGCCGAGGACGAGGTCGAGCTGGCCAAGCGCATCGAAGCGGGCTTGTTCGCCGCGCATCTGCTGGCGACCCGCAAGCGCCTATCCGACAACCGCAAACGTGACCTGGCCACCGTGGTTCGCGATGGGCAGGCCGCCCGAAGCCACCTGCTCGAGGCCAACCTGCGCCTGGTGGTGTCGTTGGCCAAGCGCTACACCGGACGCGGTATGCCACTGCTGGATCTCATCCAGGAGGGCAACCTGGGCCTGATCCGGGCGATGGAAAAGTTCGATTACACCAAGGGTTTCAAGTTCTCCACCTACGCCACCTGGTGGATCCGTCAGGCAATCACCCGCGGTATGGCCGACCAGAGCCGCACCATCCGGCTGCCAGTGCACCTGGTGGAACAGGTCAACAAGCTGGCGCGGATCAAGCGTGAGATGCACCAGAGCCTGGGGCGCGAGGCCACCGACGACGAACTGGCCGAAGAGTCGGGCATCCCGGTCGAGAAGATCAACGACCTGCTCGAGCACAGCCGCGACCCGGTGAGCCTGGATATGCCGGTCGGCAGCGACGAGGAGGCTCCGCTGGGCGACTTCATCGAAGACTCCGAAGCCATGTCGGCCGAGAACGCCGTCATCGCCGAGCTGCTCCACACCGATATTCGCCACGTGCTCGCCACGCTCGATGAGCGTGAGCAGCAAGTGATCCGGCTGCGGTTCGGTCTCGATGACGGCCAGCCACGCACTCTCGATCAGATCGGCAAGCTGTTCGGCCTGTCTCGCGAACGGGTCCGCCAGATCGAGCGCGAAGTGATGTCCAAGTTGCGCAACGGTGACCGGGCTGACCGGCTGCGGTCCTACGCCAGCTAAACAAGCAACCCCCTAAGTGTGCCCGTCGGCGATGCCGGCGGGCACGCTGCTTCCCCCGATGGTGTTGCACAACCATTTCCGCAGCTAGCCAAGTAGACTCGGGACCGACGAAGGGTGCCTTATGAACGACCTGGTCGATACCACCGAGATGTATCTCCGCACGATCTACGACCTCGAAGAAGAGGGCGTGATTCCCCTGCGCGCGCGCATTGCCGAACGGCTCGATCAGAGCGGCCCGACGGTCAGTCAGACCGTGGCCCGCATGGAGCGCGACGGCCTGCTACATGTGGCCGGCGACCGGCACCTCGAACTGACCGACAAGGGCCGCGGACTTGCCGTATCCGTGATGCGCAAGCACCGGCTGGCCGAACGGTTGCTCGTGGACGTCATCGGACTGCCCTGGGAAGAGGTGCACGCCGAAGCCTGTAAGTGGGAGCACGTCATGAGCGAGGACGTCGAGCGCCGCTTGGTGCAGGTTCTCGACGACCCCACGGTGTCCCCCTTCGGCAACCCCATTCCGGGTCTGTCCCTGCTGGGTCTGGAGATGGGCCTGCACGAGGACGCCCATCTGGTGCGGCTGACCGAGCTCCCGCCAGGCACGCCGGTCGCGGTGGTCGTGCGCCAGCTGACCGAACACGTCCAGGGTGACGTCGAGCTGATCGGCATGCTCAAGGCCGCCGGCGTTGTACCCAATGCCCGCGTGCAGGTCGAGAACAACACGACCGGCAGCGTGACGATCGTGATCGCCGGCCACGAGAACGTCGAGCTCCCCCACGAAATGGCGCACGCGGTCAAGGTCGAGAAGGTCTGACCCGACTCACACGGCGCGGCGGCCGAACGACCGCCGCGGCGGAAGCCTCACCCCAAGCTGTTTGGCCAGCCGATACCCGGTGACGGCCAACTCGCGAATCTGCTCGGGCCGCATAACGGATTGCAGCGCGGTGTCGAGCATGCTTGCCATCCGATGGTCGGGATCGCCGCGCAACGCCGCTTCCAGCGACAGCCCGGCCAGCGGGCCATCACCACGGGCGTAGGCCGAAAAAGCCAGCAGCACAAGCGCTTCCGCTCGCCACGGATCAGGAAGTGTGCGCGCCAGCAGGGCCCACAACGCCTCGGCGGCTGCCGCGCCGGTGCCCACGGCCAACGCGTACAACGTATCGCGCACATTGACATCGGTGAGTGCGCACGCCAGCGCTGCCAGCTCGCCGTCGCCCAGCGTGCCGCCGTCGCTCACCCAGCCACCCCAAGCGATCGCCGCCTCCACGTCGCGCCGGCCGCAGCCGTCGGGATCGGCTCGCCAGTCCGCCTCGCGCAGCTCGGCGTGGTCATTGATCGCCGGAACCAGTGCCGCACTCCGATTTTCGTCGGCAACCGCGATCACCGCCTGCAGATCGCCCCGGCGCCGGTACAGCCGCCGGCCATCGAGAACGGCGGCAGCTGCCAACGGAGACGCCATCGGATCCTCCACCGCGCCGGCGGACCCGCACCCGTCGACGCAATGCCAGCGACCGCCCGCTTCGACCCGGTCGACGATATGGCCCGCGCACAGGTCCATGCCGTGGGCGGACAGTGCCGCCGTCAGCTCGTCGCACAGGTCACGGTAATTCTGGTTGCACATGGGGCACCCCGCGCCATCGTCGTCCACGATCACCGCCACCATCGTGTCCGCACCCGAAGCCGACGCAAGCTCGGCCAGGTGGCTGAGGTCACCACCGAGCGCCTGGGACAGGTCGAGGCGCATCACCGCACCCATCTCGCCGCGTTCGAGGGATACCAGCACCAGCGACTCTTCGGGCACGAAGCCGAGCACAGCGGGCAGGGCAGCGATCAGCGCGCCGGGTCTGGTGAAGCGGAAGTCAGGTTCGTGTGTGGTCATGGGCGTGACGCTGTCAATCAGCACCGACGAGACCGCTCGGCCGACGCCTACAGAGGCCCGCCCCTGTGGATGAAATCGAGGCTGGGGATCAGCGCCGATGCGCGCGGTAGAGCGGATTGTTCATGTCGTATTGACATCGTCGGCATGCGAGCTTCGGCAAACCGGCGTACACCTTGTCCTCATGGGTTTGGAATACGACCTCGTCGTCATCGGCTCGGGACCCGGCGGCCAGAAGGCCGCCATCGCCGCGGCCAAGCTGGGCAAGTCGGTAGCCATCATCGAGCGGGGCCACATGATCGGCGGTGTCTGCGTGCAGACCGGCACCATCCCGTCCAAGACGCTGCGCGAGGCCGTCCTGTACCTGACCGGAATGAGCCAACGCGAACTCTACGGAGCCAGCTACCGAGTCAAGGACAAGATCACCCCTGCTGATCTCCTCGCGCGCACCCAGCATGTGATCGGCAAAGAAGTCGACGTCATCCGAAACCAGTTGATGCGCAACGGGGTTGAGCTCTACATGGGCCGTGGCCGGTTCCTGGACGAGCACAATCTGATCATCGAGGACCCCACCCGCGCCGAACACTTCACCATCAGCGGCCGCTATATCGTCATCGCCACCGGCACCAAGCCGGCGCGACCGGCCGGCATCGAATTCGACGAGAACCGGGTGCTGGACTCCGACGGCATCCTCGACCTGAAGAACATCCCGAGCTCGATGGTTGTCGTCGGCGCCGGAGTCATCGGCATCGAGTACGCCTCGATGTTCGCCGCGCTGGGCACCAAGGTCACCGTTGTGGAGAAGCGCGACACGATGCTGGACTTCTGCGACCCCGAGATCGTCGAGGCGCTGCGCTTTCATCTGCGCGATCTGGCGGTGACCTTCCGGTTCGGTGAGGCAGTGACCGCCGTCGACGTCGGGGCGGCGGGCACCGTCACCACGCTGGCCAGCGGCAAGCAGATTCCGGCCGAGACCGTCATGTACTCGGCCGGCCGGCAGGGCCAGACCGATCACCTGGATCTGGAGAACGCCGGCCTGGAGGCCGATAACCGCGGCCGGATCTTCGTCGACGAGAAGACGTTCCAGACCAAGGTCGACCACATCTACGCCGTCGGCGACGTCATCGGGTTCCCGGCCCTGGCGGCGACCTCGATGGAGCAGGGCCGGCTGGCCGCCTACCACGCCTTCGGTGAGCCGACGGCCGGTATCACCCAGCTGCAGCCGATCGGCATCTACTCGATCCCCGAGGTGTCCTACGTCGGTGCCACCGAGCAGGAGCTGACCAAGGATTCCGTTCCCTACGAGGTCGGGGTGTCCCGCTACCGCGAACTGGCCCGCGGCCAGATCGCCGGCGACTCGTACGGCATGTTGAAACTGCTGGTGTCCACCGAGGATCTCACGGTGCTCGGTGTCCATATCTTCGGCACCGCCGCCACCGAGCTGGTGCACATCGGCCAGGCTGTGATGGGCTGCGGCGGGACGATCGAATACCTCGTCGACGCCGTCTTCAACTACCCGACGTTCTCGGAGGCCTACAAGGTCGCGGCGCTGGACGTGATGAACAAGCTGCGGGCGCTCAACCAGTTCCGCAAATAACTCAGCACGTGCCATCCAGCGCCGTGGGCGCGTCGTCACCGGCACCGCCCGCCTCGGCACGGGTCAGCAGGGCGGCTGTCGCCGCGCCGAACGGCGCCGAGTAGGAGATGTTGTCCTGGCAACCGCCGCCGTCGCGGCCGCCGATCACACCGATCACCGTCGAGCCGGTGATCCACGGACCGCCGCTTGTGCCGTCGACCAGACCGCCGCAGCGCAGCCAGGGATATCCGCCCGAGGCCATGGCGGCGCTGGTCTCGCAGCCGATCGGCGGTCCCCCGACGCCGAACGGGTACCCGATGACCGTCACCGGGGCGGAGCCGCCAGGCGCCACCCCAAGGGTCAGCGCCTGCCCGGCCACAGATTCGACATTCCCACCCGCGGAGCGGCTGACACGCGCGAACGCGTAGTCGGTCTTGGGGTCCTGGGAGGCGACCCACCGGGGGTCGAGGTAGACGGCGTCGACGGTCCACACAGCGTCGGGGGCCGCCTCGTCGTTGAACCCCGGCACGAACGTGGCCGGCACGCCCGGTGTGAGGCAGTGCGCCGCGGTCAGGATCAGATCCTGGGTCGTGGAGTGGACCACCGAGGCGGTACAGGTGTGGGCATCGGTGCCGCCGAGGAACAATGCGCCCACCGCCGGTTGAGGCGAGACCGGCCGCGCATTCTTGGTGACCGAGCGTGCGACAGCGGCCTCGGCGGCTTTGACCGGCGACTGGTTCGACAGCTGGCAGCCCGCCAGCAGCGCGGCGGCCACCGCCAGGTTGAGTGCCACCGAAACCGTCCGCATCAGCACGATCTTGCCTGATGCGGAGGCTGTGGGCTGGTCCCGATCACAGCCTGCGGGGAACGACGGGCAGCACGCCTGCGTTGTGCAACACAGGCGCTATCGATAGCGCGGGCCCGAATCTAAGAGACACTGGTTGTCATGGTACAAGGACACGGCACCGTGCCCGAGCACCGCGAGGAGGCGGAGACGATGACTGACGAGCAAGGACAGCAGTACCAACCCGAGCAGACCGGAATGTATGAACTGGAGTTTCCGGCCCCTCAACTGTCCGCGCCCGACGGGCGCGGACCGGTGTTGATCCATGCTCTGGAAGGGTTCTCCGATGCCGGCCATGCCATTCATCTGGCCGCTGAACACCTGAAAAGCAAGCTCGACACCGAGCTCGTCGCCTCATTCGCGATCGACGACCTCCTGGACTACCGGTCCCGTCGCCCGCTGATGACGTTCAAGACCGACCACTTCACCGACTATGACGATCCGCAGCTCAACCTATACGCCCTGCGCGACAGCCTCGGCACGCCGTTTCTGTTGCTCGCCGGTCTGGAGCCGGACCTGAAGTGGGAGCGGTTCGTCACCGCTGTACGGCTGTTGGCCGAGCGGCTCGACGTGCGGCAGACGATCGGCCTGGGCACGATCCCGATGGCGGTGCCGCACACCCGCCCGGTCACGTTGACAGCGCACTCCAATAACCGCGAGCTGATCACCGAGTTCACCCCGTGGGTGGGCGAGGTGCAGGTTCCCGGCAGCGTGTCCAACCTGCTGGAATACCGGATGGCCCAGCACGGCCACGAAGTGGTCGGGTTCACCGTCCACGTGCCGCATTATCTGGCCCAGACCGATTTCCCGGCGGCCGCGGAGGCGCTGCTGGAACAAGTGGCCAAACTGACTTCGCTGCAGGTGCCGCTGCGGGCCCTGACCGATGCCAGTGAGGGTATCCGAACCAAGATCAACGAGCAGGTAGAGGCCTCGCCGGAGGTCTCTCAAGTGGTGAGCGCACTGGAGCGACAGTACGATGCTTTCGTTGCCGCTCAAGACAACCGGTCGCTTCTGGCTCGCGACGAGGATCTGCCCAGCGGTGACGAATTGGGTGCGGAGTTCGAGCGATTCCTGGCCCAGCACGCCGACGAGTTCAAAGACGGTTTCACCGATAACGGGGATACCTAAGGAACTCCACCGCACAACGACGGGGTTGCCCATGACGCAGCGAAAGCCGAATCTGCAGCCCGTGCGGGAAATGACGCCCACGCTGCATTTCCGGACCATTCACGGCTACCGCCGGGCGTTCAGGGTGGCCGGGTCGGGCCCCGCGTTGCTCCTGATTCACGGAATCGGCGACAACTCGACGACGTGGCATTCGGTGCACAGCAAGCTGGCTCAGCGGTTCACCGTCATCGCCCCGGATCTGCTCGGACACGGCCAGTCCGACAAACCGCGGGCCGATTATTCGGTGGCGGCCTATGCCAACGGCATGCGCGATCTGCTCAGTGTCCTCGAGGTCGACAAGGTCACCGTCGTGGGACACTCCCTCGGCGGTGGCGTGGCGATGCAATTCGTCTACCAGTATCCGCAATTGGTGGAACGGCTGATCCTCGTCGGTGCCGGTGGTGTGACCAAGGACGTCAACATCGCGCTGCGGGCCGCCTCACTGCCGATGGGCGGCGAGGCACTGGCACTGCTGCGACTGCCCCTGGTGCTGCCTGCCATGCAGGTCGCCGGACGGGCACTGGGCACCGTGTTCGGTTCGACCGGGCTGGGCCGCGATCTGCCTGATGCGCTGCGCATCCTGACCGATCTGCCCGAGCCCACCGCGTCGTCGGCATTCACCCGCACGTTGCGCTCAGTGGTGGACTGGCGCGGGCAGGTGGTGACCATGCTCGACCGCTGTTATTTGACTGAATCTGTTCCTGTGCAACTAATTTGGGGTGATCAGGACGCGATGATCCCGGTCAGTCACGCACGGATGGCCCATGCCGCGATGCCCGGCTCCCGGTTGGAGATCTTCGGCCGGTCCGGGCACTTCCCCTTCCACGACGACCCCGACCGCTTCGTCGAGGTCGTCGAGCGATTCATCGATTCGACCGCACCGGCCGAGTACGACCAGGACGTGCTGCGTGAACTGTTGCGCACCGGACTGTCCGAGCGTTCGGTCACCGGCACGCTCGACACCCGGGTGGCGGTGCTCGACGCCATGGGCGCCGACGAGCGCAGCGCCACCTGAGCACCTCACCCGGGCGGCGTCGCAAAATCTCAGAGCGTCGTAGTGTCGGAGCATGACCATCGACGTAGCCGTGTTGCGGGTGTTCACCGATTCCGATGGCAATTTTGGTAATCCCCTTGGCGTCATCGACGCGGCGACCGTTCCCGCAACTGAGCGCCAACGCATCGCCGCTGAATTGGGTTACAGCGAAACCATATTCATCGATGTGCCGTCCAACGGGGCGACCACCGCGCACGCACGCATCTTCACCCCGGCCACCGAGCTGCCGTTCGCCGGGCACCCGACCGTGGGTGCGGCCTGGTGGCTGCGGGAACGAGGCACGCCGATCCGTACCCTCCAAGTGCCTGCCGGCATCGTGCAGATCAGCTATGACGACGCACTCACCACGGTGCGGGCCCGGGCGGAATGGTCACCGGAGTTCGCCATCCACGAGCTGGATTCGGTGGAGGAGTTGCTGGCCACCGATCCCGGCGACTACCCCGACGACGTCGAGCACTACGTGTGGTCTTGGCTCGATCGCGATCGCGGGCATATTCGTTCGCGGATGTTCGCCACCAATCTCGGCGTTCCGGAGGACGAGGCGACCGGTTCAGCGGCAGCTCGCCTGACCGACTATCTGAGCCGGGATCTGATGATCACGCAGGGCCAGGGATCGCAGATCTACACGACCTGGAATGCTGAAGGGTGGGTTCTAGTGGCGGGCCGCGTGGTCAGTGACGGTGCCCGCCAGCTGGGCTGACGACCAGTCAGCCGGAGGTGCCGACCGCGCGATGGGCGCGCAGCGCCTCGATCTCGCGTTCGAAATCCTCAGCGGAGCTGAAGGAGCGGTACACCGAGGCGAAGCGCAGGTACGCCACCTCGTCGAGTTCGCGCAGCGGCCCAAGAATGGCCAGGCCGACCTCGTGGCTCGGGATCTCGGGAGAACCGGCCGCCCGCACAGCGTCTTCGACCTGCTGGGCCAGCATGTTCAGCGCATCGTCGTCGACGTCTCGACCCTGGCAGGCCCGGCGCACGCCGCTGATGACCTTCTCGCGGCTGAACGGTTCGGTGACGCCGCTGCGTTTGACGACCGCCAGCACGGCGGTCTCGACGGTGGTGAACCGCCGGCCGCACTCCGGACAGGATCGGCGCCGCCGAATGGCCTGACCCTCGTCTGCTTCACGGGAATCGACCACTCTGGAATCAGGATGGCGACAGAACGGGCAATGCATGGCCGCTCCTTCGCCTCCGCCGCAGCTCGATGCTTCGGACCACCCAGAGACTACCTGTGCTGCCCTGCCGACGGCCACGCCCCGAAAACTCGGGCGAGCGAGACCGCCACCAGCAAGGCCGCTTGTCCGGCACACGTTGTGGCCGACCGTGATGCGTCGCGCGATCACCCCATCGGGGCGATGAGCGTCTGTCCGGCATCCAACGTGGCTGAATCGAGCTTGTTCAAGTCGCGGATGCGCGCCATCACCTGCCCGGCGGGCGCATCGGGGGCCACCCGGCCGGCGAGCTGCTGCAGCGTCTCCCCCGCCTGGACCTGGACCACCGCAAGCTGATCGGGCACCTGGTCGGTGGCCGCCGACGTGCCACTGAGATGACCCACCAGACCCAGCCACAGGGTGATCAGAGCGGCCACCCCGGCCAGCGCGATCGTGACGGCGGTGCTCACCGGCCGCCGCACGTGCGGCGCCCGCGAGAAGGTGACGCCGGTGCCGGAGTAACGCATCGGGGCGATGGCCGGGCGAGCCGGGTACGGCCGTTGGCCGCGGGGCCCGGCGGGACGGGTCCGAACGGGGGTGTTAGCCCTGACCGCCGCACGGGGGCGCATCGGCCGCACCGGTGCGGATGGGAAAACCTGCCGATCGTCGATGACTGTCACGTCTGTTTCCTTCCTCCAAGACGCCCACTGTTCGCCCTTGTGTTCGAACTGTACTCGACCATGCGTTCGAAATACGAACATGTGAGCGAGCGTGTCTGGAGAATAAATCCGCCCACCGACACGTTTTGGCGGTGCCGATCACCTGCACGATTGACGGCGGCGACACGCCGCGGTCGAACAAGTGTTTGATTATCTGCTGCCCCGCGACTACATTCGGGCCCATGAGCGACCGCAGTGAGACATCAGGTGCCGACTCCGGACTGACCGAGCGGCAGCGAACGATCCTCGAGGTGATCCGCGCCTCGGTCACCACCCGCGGCTATCCACCGAGCATCCGCGAGATCGGCGACGCCGTCGGCCTCACCTCGACGTCCTCGGTGGCGCACCAGCTGCGCACCCTCGAGCGAAAGGGCTATCTGCGCCGCGACGCCAACCGCCCGCGCGCCGTGGATGTGCGCAGCGCCGACGAGGTGACCGCCGTGACCACCGATGTCGCCGGCTCGGACGCCCTTCCCGAACCGACGTTCGTGCCGGTGCTCGGCCGCATCGCCGCCGGCGGCCCGATCCTGGCTGAGGAGGCCGTCGAGGACGTCTTCCCGCTACCCAAGGAACTGGTCGGTGAGGGCTCGCTGTTCCTGCTCAAGGTCGTCGGCGAATCGATGGTCGATGCCGCGATCTGCGACGGTGACTGGGTGGTCATCCGTCAGCAGAACGTGGCTGACAACGGCGATATCGTCGCGGCGATGATCGACGGCGAAGCCACTGTGAAAACGTTCAAGCGCACCAATGGTCAGGTATGGCTGATGCCGCACAACCCTGCATTCGACCCGATCCCCGGTAACGACGCCGCCATCCTCGGCAAGGTCGTCACCGTCATCCGCAAGATCTAGGGGCTACTCCGCCTTGACGAACCCGTTCGCCTGAGCGAGTTCCTCACTGGCGAACCAGACTTCGGGCACGGTGTGGTCGTAGAGGGCCGAATCCGGGGCGTAGTAGAGCCCCGAGTGGGTGTTGGCCTTGATCACGTAACCCTCAGGTGCCTGGTACGGATCAGAGAGCGGAAGGTGGATCGCCGGGCGCGATGAGGCGGTGCCGGCCGCCACATCGGACTGCAGAACCTCCGCCGGCTCGGTGACCGGTTTGCCCTCATCCTCGAGATCCGCAGGGAAGTACTGCTCGACGATCTCGGCCTCGGCGTACTCCTCCGGCGCTGGCTCGTCGTCCGGCTTCGCGGCGCGGCGACGCCGACCCGGCCTACCGAATTCGCCCACATCGAGTCGCCACATCGACTGCGACTCACCAAGATTCACCACCGCGTGCCGCCCCGAATCGGCAACCTCGTCGATCTCGACGTACGTATGACCGTCGGGCGCCTCGGCTGCGTCCACCTCGTCGGCATCGACCGGCCCAGCGGGAATGCGTGTCGGCGTGGTGTCGATGGAGTCCTCGTCGCCGTCGAACACATCCCCGAGCCCGGGCTGCGACTTGTCCTCGCCACCCGGTTGCGCCCAAGAGAACCCGGGCGCCTGGGCGACCTGCACGACGCCGCCGTCGTCGGGGTAGGTCGAAAAGCGTTCAGTCGAAGGAGCACCCGCGGGACCCTCATGCTCATCCGGCCAGTAACCGTCATCGTCGTCGTAATCGGGATCGTGGAAGTCGTCGTCGATCTCGATATCGCTACCACGGCGCCGCCGCAGCCAGAGCACACCCAGCGCGATCACCGCGACCAGCAGCAGCACCGGAATGATGATCAGCAACCACCACAGGTGGAAGGTGAAACCCGTGCCGGACTTCGGTGCGGCCAGACCGGACTGCGGCCCGGTCCCGTTGGGCACCTGCAGCCCGGCGAGTTGTCCGGCCAGCTCCGGCGGTTTGGTGGTGAATTTGCTGGCGGATTTGTTCCAGGAGATCTCGCCACCGCTGAACTTCTGGGTCACGGTGTCGCCGTTGACACTCTGCTCGCCGGTCGGAGCACCGAGCTCGCCGCCTGCCCCGCCCAACTTCGCCCATGCGGCGTTGATCGCGCCCCGCACCACGATGGCACCGTTGTCAGGCGTCCAGAAAATCACCGGCTTATCGGAGGCACTGAACGCGCTGACGCGGCTGTTCGGGGCACCCCCGTCCGCCTCGGTTCCGGTCGGCAGGCCGAGATCACCCGTCGGTCCGCCCTGCGCCTCGTACTTCGTCAGGATCGCGCCGGTCACAGCGTGCGCACCGGTCGCCGGCGAGTAGAAGATCTTGCCGCCGGCGTAATCCTGCACGGCACCGTCGGTCCCGACGGGACTCTGCGCACCCTGCCGGGCACCGAGCGGGCCCGCGAGCCCGCCCACGGCTCGCCACGCCTCATTGATCGCCGTCGTCGCATCCGTCGGCACTTGGAGACCGGCCAGGTTGCCGGCCAGTTCGGGCGGCACCGTGGTGAACGTGTTGGAGCTGTTGTCGTAGGAGATCTCACCGCCGGTGAACCTCTGGTTCACCACGTTGCCGTCGAAGGTCTCGTCGCCGGTGGGGACGCCCATCGTGCCGGCCGAGCCGCCGAGTTTGTCCCAGGCCGCGTTGATCGCGCCGCGCACCACCCACGCGCCGGTGTCGGGCGTCCAGAAGATCGCCGGTTTGTCGCTGGCACTGAACGTGCTCACCCGGCTGTCGGGGCCGACCAGGCCCGCAACCTCGTCGATGGTGGGGAAACCGAGATCGCTGTCGGCCGGGCCGCCTTGGGCCTGGTACTTGTCCAGGATGGGCCCGAACAACAGGTGGGCACCGGTGGCCGGGGTGAAGAAGATCTTGCCGCCACTGAAGTTCTGGGCGAACCCATCGCCGACCGCGTAGACGTCGCCGTCCTTGGCACCGACCGGAGAACTGGTGCCGCCAGCAGCCTGCCAGGCCTGGTCGATGGCACCACTCGCATCACTGTCGGGGGTCGCGATCGCCCCGGGCGCCGACAGCAGACCCGCTGTAGCCGTCGCGACGACGACGAGCGCCATTCGCCCGACGCCTCTACTGAGGCGACTTCCAAGCCAGGTCATGCGCTCTCCCCGCAGTTTCGGTCAAGATGATTCCCCTTATCCTCCGTGTCAACTTTGCGTCAGCACTTCGCGACACGCGGCATTTCCTTAGATATGCCGCACTCGGGGAAGGGGTAAAACTCCGGAAAAGTCGAGCACAAAGCCGAGCTATTCGGGTAACCGGGTACCGAATGGCGGCTGAGCGGTCCTAGAAATGCCAGCTCAGACCCCATGCCTGGGTTAGACGCCCAGGCTGCGACCAATGATCTCCTTCATGATTTCGGTCGTGCCGCCGTAAATCGTTTGGACCCGGGCGTCGAGGTAGGAGCGGGCCACCGGATACTCGCGCATATAGCCGTAGCCGCCGTGTAATTGCAGGCACCGGTCGATCAGGTACACCTGCTTCTCCGTGGAGTACCACTTCGCCATCGATGCCTGCTCGGCCGAGAGTTTTCCGTCAAGGTGAAGGCGAATGAACTCGTCGACCATGATGCGCACGGCGGTCGCCTCGGTGGACAGTTCGGCCAACAGGAAGCGGCTGTTCTGCTGGCTGCCGATCGGCTTGCCAAACGCCTTGCGTTCCTTGGTGTATCGCAGCGTCTGCTCGAGCACGTTTTCCATCGCCGCGGCTGCCATCACCGCAATGTTGAGGCGCTCCTGCGGCAGGTTCTGCATCAGGTAGATGAAGCCGAAGCCCTCCTGACCCAAGAGATTCTCGGCCGGGACCTTGACGTCGGTGAAGGACAGTTCCGCGGTGTCCTGCGCGTCCAGGCCGATCTTGTCGAGGTGCCGGCCGCGCTCGAAGCCCTCCATACCGCGCTCAACGACCAGCAGCGAGAAGCCTTGCGCACCCTTTTCGGGGTCGGTTTGGGCCACCACGATCACCAAGTCGGCGTGGATGCCGTTGGTGATGAACGTCTTGGATCCGTTCAGGATGTAGTGGTCACCTTCTTTGACCGCCCGGGTCTTGATGCCCTGCAGGTCACTACCGGTGCCGGGTTCGGTCATCGCGATGGCAGTGATGTGCTCACCGCTGCAGAACTTGGGCAGCCAGCGCTGCTTCTGCTCGTCGGTGGTCAGCTCCAGCAGATACGGCGCGACGATGTCGTTGTGCAGGCCGAACCCGAGGCCGCTGTACCGGCCGGCCGCGGTCTCCTCGGTCAGGATCACGTTGTAGCGGAAATCGGCGTTGCCCCCGCCGCCATACTTTTCCGGCACGGCCATCCCGAGAAAGCCCTGCTTACCGGCCTCGAGCCAGACCTCGCGCTCGACGATCTTGTCTTTTTCCCACTGCTCGTGGAACGGCGCGACATGCCGATCGAGAAACGCCCGGTAGGACTCGCGGAACAGGTCGTGTTCGGGCTCGAACAGGGTCCGCTCGTACTTAACGGTGGCGTTCTTCTCGAGAGCCATTGACTTCCTTCCGGAGGGCACTGTGGGTTTGCGAACGAGGATAACCAACCGGATGGTTGGTCACCAAAGTCACAGGCAGCGGCACCGCCGCATCGGAACGTTGCCGATCATGTGGCCGCTGCTGGACATCGGTGCTGCGTCCGGCGCCACCGCGCTGATCAAGCCGCTCGTGGATCTGATGTCGCCGTTCACCATCTTCACGCCGATCAATCCGGTGAAGCTGATCGTCGACCTGGCCAGCAGCCCGTCACCCAGGTCGGGGAACCCGGCACACCCAAGAACGAAAGGCCTGCAGCCGCAAGCACTTTCCGGCACGCCGCCTAGCTGCTGTAGTCGCGCAGGCTCGCTGCCAGCGCCGCGGGCACCCGTGCTGTGAGGCGTGTGCCCGCGTCGGTGTGCTCGACGGCGTCGACGTGCCCGTCGCTGTGCAGGCGGGCCACCAGATCGCCCCGGTCGTACGGGATCGTCACGTCGACGGTGATCTCTCGCGGTTCGACGAGTTCGCCGAGCCGAGCGCGCAGGCGCGACAGGCCATCGCCGGTGTGCGCCGAGACGAAGACAGCGCCTGGTAGCGCGCGGCGCAGCTGGGCCAGCATGAGGTCTGTCGCAGCGTCGATCTTGTTGACCACCAACAGTTCCGGTGCCGGTGGCGCGTGGTGGTCGTTCTGAACCTCGCGGATGACCTGACGAACGGCCTCGATCTGGGCGAGCGGATTGCTGTCGGATCCGTCGACGACGTGCACCAGCAGGTCGGCGTCGAGGACCTCTTCCAGGGTGGAGCGGAACGCCTCGACCAACTGGGTCGGCAGGTGCCGGACGAACCCGACGGTGTCGGTGAGCACGAAAGGCCGGCCGTCATCGAATTCGCCACGGCGAGTGGTGGGTTCGAGTGTGGCGAACAACGCGTTCTGCACCAGCACCCCGGCGCCGGTCAGCGCGTTGAGCAAGCTGGACTTGCCGGCATTGGTGTAACCGACGATCGCGACGGACGCCATATCGCTGTGCAACCGGCGGCTGCGCTGGGTGTCGCGGATCTGCTTCATATCTTTGATCTCGCGGCGCAACTTGGACATTCGCTCGCGGATGCGGCGCCGGTCGGTCTCGATCTTGGTCTCACCGGGACCGCGGGTGCCCACGCCGCCGCCACTGCCGCCGGCGCCACCGCCCTGGCGGGACATGGACTCACCCCAGCCGCGCAGCCGGGGCAGCATGTACTCCATCTGCGCGTACGCCACCTGCGCTTTGCCTTCCCGGCTGGTGGCGTGCTGGGCGAAAATGTCCAGAATCAGGGCGGTCCGGTCGATGACCTTGACCTTCACCACTTTTTCCAGCGCGTTGAGTTGAGCGGGGCTGAGCTCACCGTCGCAGATCACGGTGTCGGCGCCGGTTGCGATCACGACCTGGCGCAACTCTTGGGCCTTGCCCGAGCCGATGTAGGTGGAGGGGTCCGGCTTGTCGCGGCGCTGGATCAGTCCTTCGAGGACTTCGGAGCCGGCGGTCTCGGCCAGTGCGGCCAGCTCGGCAAGGCTGGCTTCGGAGTCGGCGGCGCTGCCGTCGGTCCACACCCCCACCAGGACGACCCGCTCGAGGCGCAACTGGCGGTACTCGACCTCGGAGATATCGGTGAGTTCGGTCGATAGCCCGGCGACGCGTTTGAGGGCGGCGCGGTCTTCGAGCGCGAGGTCGCCGAGGCTCGGGTCGGGGAAGTCAGATTTCGTCATAGGCCTTACGTGTCATAAACGGTGGGTCGATGGTGTCACGAGTGGCAGCGTCATGCACTCCAATTACGTGCCGCACACCTGGGCCGCCCACCACGAGTCGGCTACCTCACCGTGCGCCACCAGGCACGACGGCCCGCGCAAGGTGCTGCTGGTATCGCTGATCCCGACGGTGACTTCGCCACCCGGGATGCGCACTCGCAGCGTGCCGGTCGCGAGGTTGAGGTGATCCAAGGCCGCGACGGCGGCGGCCACCGTCCCGGTGCCGCAGGAGCGGGTCTCGCCGACGCCGCGTTCGTGCACGCGCATGCTGACGCCCCCATCGCGCACGATCGTCAGCACCTCGACGTTGACCCCGTCGGGGAACTGTTCGTGGTCGAACTGGACGGGCCCGGCGACGTCGAGGGCGGCCAGCGCGGCTTCGGACAACCCGGGATCCAGGCAGGCCAGATGCGGGTTGCCGACGTCGACACCGACGCCGGTGAAGTGCCGGCCACCGACGGTGGCGGTGCCGGATCCGAGCATGTTGACCTTGCCCATGTCCACGGTGACCTCGGCGTCCAGTGCGTCGGCGTGGTGCACGATCACCGGCCGCGGCCCGGCCAGCGACCCGACAACGAACTTGTCGTGCTGCTCCAGACCGCTGGCCCGCAGGTAGTGGGCGAACACCCGGACGCCGTTACCGCACATCTGGGCGATCGAGCCGTCGGCGTTGCGGTAGTCCATGTACCAGTCGTCGGCGGCGACGCCTTCGGGCAGCCGCTCCAGCACACCGGCAGCGACGACCGCGCCGGCCGTGGTGACTCGCAGGACACCGTCGGCGCCCAGCCCCTGGCGGCGGTCGCACAGCGCGGCGACCGCGGCGGGTGCCAGGTCCAGCTGCGCGTCCAGGTCGGGCAGCAGCACGAAATCGTTCTCGGTGCCATGCCCCTTGGTGAAGATCACCTGATCAGGATACGTGCCGCCACCGCGTGATCACCTCGTCGGCGAGGCCGGCACCCGCCCCGTCGAGCCAATGGATGCGATGGTCGCGGTGAAACCACGATCGCTGCCGTCGCACATAGCGCCGGGTGCCGATGAAGGTCAGCTCGCGGGCCTGGCCCAGCTGCGCGTCGGCGCCACCGGCATCCAGGGCGTCGAGCACCTGCGCGTAGCCCAGCGCCCGGGCGGCGGTGACGCCCTCACGCAGCCCGTGATCCAGCAGCCCCCGCACCTCGTCGACCAGACCGGTGTCGAACATCGCGTCGGTGCGTTGGGCCAGGCGTTCATCGAGAATCTCTGTGGGCCAATCCAATCCGATGATCAGAGTGTCCCAGCGGGGCTCGCCGATCCGGGGTGCCGACGCGGCGAACGGTTGGCCCGTCAGCTCGACCACCTCCAGTGCCCGCACGATCCGGCGGCCGTCGGTGGCCAGGATCGCCGCCGCGGCGGCCGGGTCGCGGCGGGCCAGTTCGGTGTGCAGAGCGGCCACTCCGATCTCCGCGAGCTGCTGTTCCCACCGGGCGCGGACTTGCGCGTCGGTGGCCGGGAAGGCCCATTCGTCGAGCAGGGATTGGATGTAGAGCATCGAGCCGCCGACGATGACCGGCGGCACGCCGCGGGCGGCGATGGCCTCGATGTCGGCGGCGGCGGCCACTTGGTAACGCGCGACGGTGGCGGTCTGGGCGATGTCGAGGACGTCGAGCTGGTGATGCGGGATACCGCGGCGCTCGGCGACGGTGAGTTTGGCGGTGCCGATATCCATGCCGCGGTACAGCTGCATGGCGTCGGCGTTGACGATCTCGCCGCCGAGACGCTCGGCGATATCGAGGGCCAGCGCCGACTTGCCGGCACCGGTCGGCCCGATGACCGCAATCGGTCGGGCGCTCATGGAGTCCAGACGCCCACGAAGTACCCCACCCCGTACGGCGCGCCTCGCATCAGCTCCTTGGCTGCCCGCGGCCCGGGTTCGGTGAGTCCGGCCAGCACCTGGTAGCCGACGCGGCCGACGATGCCGCTGGGCAGCCGGGTCAACGTCGCACCATCGCCAGAGGCCAGTGCGTCATCGAGCACGGCCTGTACCGTCACCGATTCCGGGTCGTGACCGCCCGGTGCGGGCGGCGTGAGCGTGTTGGCGCCGTCGGCCACGACGAGCACCCCGACCGGATCGGCGGCGTCGTCGATCTCGGCGCGCAGCGCCCGACCCAGTGCCACCGCCGTGTCGGCGTCATGGTCGGTGCGGTAGACCCGGACCTGCACCCGGGCCGACGGGTTGGCCTGCTCGCGCAGCCAGCCGGCGAACAATGCGCACAGCGGCAGCGCACTGATCTCCGACGACTCCTCCGGCGACAGCGCGACGGGGATATCCACGCCGTAGCCGGCGAACGTTCCCCTGGCGTCGGGGCTGATGACCTGGTCGTCGGCCCCCACACCGATCGCGATCCAGCGAGCAGGCAGCTCGGCGGCGGCAGTCAGTGCCGCGACACGGAAGTCGGCTACCTCGGCTGCCGCCGCGCCGGCCAACTCGGGCACCAGGACGGGCGCCGACGGGCTCAGGGCGATGGCGGACAGCACGCCACACACGGTAGTGGCCGTCAGCCGGACACACTCTCGGCGGCAGGTGCGTTCTTGGCCGCGACCTCACCGCGGGCCAGCGCGGCCGTCGCGACCACCATCACGGCCACCGCGACGATCAGCAGGAACCAACCGGAGTCACCGGGCCGCAGTGTCTCGCCGAGGACGAAGATGCCCAGGACCGAGCCGACGATCGGTTCGGCAACCGTCATCGTCGGCAACGACGCCGCCATCGACCCGGCTCGGAACGACGATTGCTGCCACATGGTCGCGGCCACGGCCACCAACGCCCACGCGTACAGCTCCGGGCTGACCAGCATCGCCACGATGCCATGGTCCAGACGTCCGACGACGCCCTTGGTCAGGACCGCGAACAACCCCCACAGTGAGCCGGACACCAGCGCCAGCAGCACCGCGGCCACGGGTCTGCCGGACCAGATCCGCGAACCCAGGACACCCAACGCCATCGCCGGGCCCATGATCGCGGCCACCCAGATCCACAGTTCGAGGCCGGCGCGAGAATGCCCCTCGGTGGGATTGCCGACGGTGACGATCACCGCCACCGACGCCGCGAGCAGCACCGCCCACAACCACTGGGACCGGCTGACCCGCCGATGCGCGAAGTAGGCGCTCAACGGCAGGGCGAACAGCAGCGAGGTCACCAGCAGCGCCTGAACCAGCAGCACCGACCCGAAACCCAGCGCGGCAGCCTGGAATCCGAATCCCGCGCCGCCGACGATACTGCCCACCCACCACGTCTTGTCGCGCAGCAGTCGCCCGAACAACTCGATCGGGCTGAGCTTTTCGACGGTGACTTCGTGAGTCGTGCGCTGCTGGATCACGTCGCCGATCGCGATGAAAAACGCGGCGCACAACGCAAGCAGGACTGCGATATCCGCCTTTGCCACGAGCGATCTCCTCCACCCTAGAATCCGCCAGCCTGCCCGCCGGTCGCGGGCGTCGCAACCTCAGACCAGCCAACCCGGGCGCATGTAGGGCATCGACCTGGTTCAATACCAACGGGGACGGCTGCCCGCGCGTGGGGTGTCGTCTATGCACCAGTGGCGCCGCATCGCGCGGCAGATGCGCGGGACGACCGCGTGGAGGGTAGGTGAGGCGAGTCCATGACCATCGACGAACCCAGCGCCGGCGGACCCCCGAGACCGGGACCGAGACCGAGACCGGGACCGCCGCGTCCCACACCCAAACCCCACCCTCCCGCTGCCCCGCTGGCGGTGCCGCCATCCAGTGACCCGCACCGGTTCGGCCGCATCGACGACGACGGGACCGTGTGGCTGATCACGTCATCGGGTGAACGGTCCATCGGCTCCTGGCAGGCCGGTGACACCGAAGCCGCCTTCGCGCACTTCGGCCGGCGCTTCGAGGATCTGGCCACCGAGATCACGCTGATGGAAACCCGGCTGGCCTCGGGCACCGGCGACGCCCGCAAGATCAAGGCGGCGGCGGCCGCACTCGCTGAAACTCTGCCTACCGCAAGCGTTCTCGGCGATCTCGACGCGTTGGCCGAACGTCTCGCCGCGATCCGCGACCACGCCGAAGAGACCGCCGCTGCTGACCGTGCTCGCCGCGACGAACATCGCGCCGCGCAGACCGCCCGAAAAGAGGCGCTCGCCGTCGAGGCCGAGGAACTGGCCAACACCTCGACGCAATGGAAGGCGGCGGGCGACCGACTGCGTACCATCCTCGACGAGTGGCGCACCGTCACCGGCCTGGACCGCAAAACCGACGACGCGTTGTGGAAGCGGTATTCGGCGGCCCGGGAGACCTTCAACCGCCGGCGTGGCTCGCACTTCGCCGACCTGGACCGTGAACGCGCCGGCGCCCGGCAGGCCAAGGAAGCGCTCTGCGAGCGTGCCGAGGAGCTGTCCAGCTCCACCGACTGGTCGGCGACGGCGACGGCGTTCCGGGATCTGCTCACGCAGTGGAAGGCGGCCGGGCGGGCGGCCAAGGACGTCGACGACTCGTTGTGGCATCGATTCAAGTCCGCGCAAGACACGTTCTTTGCGGCGCGCAACGCAGTGAACGCAGAACGCGACAGCGAGTTTGCGGCCAATGCCACCGCGAAAGAGGCATTGCTGGCCGAGGCCGAGAAGCTCGACACGTCCAATATCGACGCGGCCCGCTCGGCGTTGCGGACGATCACCGACAAGTGGGACGCGATCAGCAAGGTGCCGCGGGAGCGGTCCGCCGAGCTCGAGCGCCGGCTGCGCGCGGTAGAGAAGAAGGTGCGCGACGCGGCCGACTCCGGCCGGATCGATCCGCAGGCCAAGGCTCGCGCCGAGCAGTTCCAGGCCCGCGTCGAACAGTACGAACGGCAGGCCGAGAAGGCGGAGGCCGCGGGCCGTACCAAGGATGCCCAGGCGGCCAGGGCCAGCGCCGAGCAGTGGCGGCAGTGGGCCGACGCGGCGGTCGAATCGCTGGGTAAGCGCTAGCTAGGATCCGGCCGCGGGGGCTGTTGTTTGCCCTCGCGACGGTCCACATCCTCCAGCAGAGTCCGCGCTTGCCGCTCGGTTGACGTGGCGCGGCGTTGCTCCTCAGCGGCCAGCTGCACGGCTGTGCGGGTCCAGACGATCCGCGCCCAGTGGAATGTCAGCAGGATCACCGCGAACCAGCCCACCAGCAGTCCGATGCCGGGGCCGGGATGACCGTGCACGGCGGTCTGACGTGACCAGACTGCGAGCAGACCGACCGCGCTGGACAGCGCGGAGCCGGCCAGTGCCACCCAGGCCAGTACCCAGCGCCGAGTCAGAAGCGCCAGCATCGAGACGCCGACGCCGAACACCAGGGCCAGCCAGACGAACAGCCGCGACGGCACGGCGATCGCCACACTGATGGCCTTGCTGTCCCCCATCAGCACGTCGACACCGCGCGCTCCGCCGGTGTGCGGCAGGATCAGCGATACCAGCAGGACGAACACCAGGATCGCCACGACCATCGCGCGGGCACCCGGCTGAATCTCACCGGCGACCTTGCGTTCGGCGGCCTCGATATCGGATCGGTATGCCTCACTTCCGTCCTCGTGTGGGCGATCGTGTGGGTAGTCATCTGCGCGACTCATCGCGAACATCCCGTCGTCTCTTCGATGCGCGGCCGGCCCACCGGGGGCAGCCCCAACCCGACCGTGCGGGGCCGGGTACCTGCGGCGTGGGCGTCACCCGCCCGGGTGCGCCGGTGGCTGAGCAGCGGCGCATCGGCGATCAGGTGGTGCGGGGCCGCGCCGGTCACCGTCGTGGTGACGACATCTCCGGGCCGCGGCTCGATCCCGCCCGGCGTGAAGTGCACCAGGCGCCCGTCGCGGGCACGTCCGCTCAACCGGGCGGTGCTGGCATCCTTACGGCCCTCGCCGGTGGCCACCAGAAGCTCGACTTCGGTGCCGATCCGAGCGGTGTTCTCCTCGAAGGAAATCTGCTCCTGCAGCTCGATGAGGCGTTGATAGCGTTCCTGCACAACAGCTTTGGGAAGCTGGCCGTCCAGTTCGGCGGCGGGCGTGCCGGGCCGCTTCGAGTATTGGAAGGTGAAGGCGGTCGAGAAACGGGCCTGGCGCACGACGTCGAGCGTGGCGGCGAAATCGTCCTCGGTCTCGCCGGGGAAGCCGACGATGACGTCGGTGGTGATCGCCGCGTGCGGCATGGCCGCGCGGACCCGGTCGATGATGCCGAGGTATTTCTCGGCACGATAGGAGCGCCGCATCGCCCGCAGCATGCGGTCGGATCCGGATTGCAGCGGCATGTGCAGGGCCGGGCAGACATTGGGGGTCTGCGCCATGGCTTCGATGACATCATCGGTGAACTCGGCCGGGTGCGGTGAGGTGAACCGGACCCGCTCCAGCCCCTCGATGCGCCCACAGTCACGCAGCAGCGCGGCGAAGGCACCCCGGTCGCGTGGGGTGTCTGGGTCGGCGAATGAGACCCCGTAGGCGTTCACGTTCTGGCCAAGCAGGGTGACCTCCAGTACGCCCTGGTCGACCAGCGACTGCACCTCGGCGAGGATATCGACCGGGCGGCGATCCACCTCTTTGCCGCGCAGCGACGGCACAATGCAGAACGTGCAGGTGTTGTTGCAGCCAACAGAGATGGAAACCCATGCCGCATAAGCAGATTCGCGGGCGGCGGGCAGAGTGGACGGGAATTCCCGCAGCGACTCTTCGATTTCGACCTGAGCCTGCTGGTTGTGTCGCGCCCGCTCGAGTAGCGCCGGCAGGGAGCCGATGTTGTGGGTGCCGAACACGACGTCGACCCACGGCGCCTTTTTCAGCAGGCCGTCACGGTCCTTCTGGGCCAGGCAGCCGCCGACGGCGATCTGCATATTCGGATCGGCCTGCTTGCGGGGGGCCAGATGGCTGATGTTGCCGTACAGCTTGTTGTCAGCGTTTTCGCGCACCGCGCAGGTGTTGAACACCACCACGTCGGCGTCGGAACCCTCGGGCGCGCGCTCGTATCCGGCGGCTTCGAGCAGCCCGGACAGCCGTTCGGAGTCATGGACGTTCATCTGACAGCCATAGGTACGGACCTGGTAGGTGCGCCCAGCCCCCGAACTGGGCACTTCGCCCGCCGGGTGGTCAGTGGTCAGCACCGATGTCACACACCCATCGTACGGAGCGCTTGGTGCAGTGGAGAAATCGCGGATCGGCCAACGCTCGGCAATCTGGAGATTACCTGGGTAGGGTCTGAACGCATGGGACGCAGCGGCGACGAGCCGATGATCTCGGTCAAGGGCGTCAACAAGCACTTCGGCGAGCTCCACGTGCTCAAAGACATCAACCTCGAGGTCGACCGCGGCCAAGTAGTGGTGGTGTTGGGTCCGTCGGGTTCGGGTAAATCGACGTTGTGCCGCACCATCAACCGCCTGGAGACCGTCGATTCGGGAACGATCACCATTGACGGTGAGCAATTACCTTCGGAGGGGCGCAAACTCGCGCAGTTGCGCGCCGATGTCGGCATGGTCTTCCAGTCGTTCAACCTTTTTGCGCACAAGACGATCCTGGAGAACGTTGCTCTGGCACCGGTGAAGGTGCGCAAGGTCGGCAAGGACAAGGCGCGCGAGAACGCCTTGGCGTTGTTGGAGCGGGTCGGGGTGGCCAACCAGGCCGACAAGTACCCGGCGCAACTGTCCGGCGGTCAGCAGCAGCGGGTCGCGATCGCCCGATCGCTGGCGATGAACCCCAAGGTGATGCTGTTCGACGAGCCGACCAGTGCGCTGGACCCGGAGATGATCAACGAAGTGCTGGCGGTGATGACCTCGCTGGCCACCGAGGGCATGACGATGGTCGTGGTCACCCACGAAATGGGTTTCGCCCGCAAGGCCGCCAACCGGGTGGTCTTCATGGCCGACGGCGCGGTCGTCGAGGACGCCGCGCCAGGAGAGTTCTTCGACAATCCGCGCTCGGAGCGCGCCAAAGACTTTCTCGGCAAGATCCTCAACCACTAGGGCGAAAGGAACACCCGACTATGCGTTCTCCTCTTTTTTCTTGGCGGCTCGTCGGCGCCGCTGTTCTTGCTGTCGCGTTGCCGTTCGCCGCGACTGGGTGCGGTGGCGGTAGCAGTAGCGACAAGCTGGTCATCGGAACGAAATTCGACCAGCCCGGCCTGGCGTTGAAGAACCCCGACGGGACGATGACCGGATTCGACGTCGACGTGGCCAAGTACGTCGCCAAGGAGCTCGGCTACCCCGAGGACAAGATCGAATGGAAGGAAGCGCCGTCCGGGCAGCGCGAGAACCTGATCCAGAACGGCCAGGTGAGATACATCGTCGCGACCTATTCGATCACTGACGCGCGCAAGCAGAAGATCAGCTTCGCCGGGCCGTACTTGTTGACCGGGCAGAGCCTGCTGGTACGCGCCGACGACACCGATATCACCGGCGCGGACTCGTTGCAGAACGGCAAGAAGCTGTGCTCGGTCAGCGGGTCGACGCCGGCGCAGCGAATCAAGGACAAGTACCCCGGTGTTCAGCTGCAGCAGTACGACACCTATTCGGCGTGCGTCGAGGCGCTGAAGAACGGCGCGATCGACGCGGTGACCACCGATGAGGTGATCCTGGCCGGCTATGCCGCGCAGTCCCCCGGCAAGTTCAAGATCGTCGGGCAGCCGTTCTCCGAGGAGCGCTACGGTATCGGGCTGACCAAGGGTGACACCGCCACCTGCACGAAGATCACCGACGCGTTGAAGAAGATGGAGTCCGACGGCTCGTGGAAGGCCGCGTTCGACAAGAACCTCGGCCCGGCCGGTATCACTGCACCGGCGCCGCCGGCGCTCGACGGCTGCTGAGGCCGCACCGACGTGGAGGTCTTCAGCGAGTTTCGCGGCCAGATCTTCGAGGCGTTCTGGACGACGATTCAGCTCACGGTGCTCTCCGCGATCGGAGCGCTGATCCTCGGTACCGTGCTGGCCGCGATGCGGCTGGCACCGGTGCCGATGCTCAACTGGCTGGGCACCACCTACGTCAACGTGGTGCGCAATACCCCACTGACGCTGATCATCCTGTTCTGTTCGTTCGGACTGGCGCAGACGCTGGGAATTACGCTGGTGGACCCTAAGTCCGCAACATCTATCGCGGACAGTAACTTTCGGCTGGCGGTGCTCGGGTTGACGGTCTACACCGCGTCATTTGTCTGCGAGACGGTGCGGTCCGGAGTGAACACAGTGCCGCTGGGCCAGGCCGAGGCGGCTCGTTCATTGGGGTTCACGTTCAGTCAGAACCTGCGAATGATCCTGTTGCCGCAGGCTTTTCGGTCGGTACTCATCCCGCTGGGTTCGGTGCTGATCGCGTTGACGAAGAACACGACGATCGCCTCGGCGATCGGGGTGGCCGAGGCGGCACTGCTGATGAAGGAGATGACCGAGAACACCGCGGCGCTGGTGACGGTGGGCACGATCTTCGCGCTGGGCTTCGTGATCCTGACCCTGCCGCTGGGCCTGTTGTTCGGCTGGCTGGGTAAGCGGCTGGCGGTGGCCAGATGAGCACAGTGTCGGTCCTCTTCGATGCGCCGGGGCCACGGGCCCGGGTCCGCAATCGGATTATCTCCGGGGTCACGATTGTCATTGCCGCACTGGTGGTCTGGGCGGTGGTCGCCAAACTGTCCAGCAAAGGTCAGCTGACCGAGGCCAAGTGGCAGCCGTTCCTGACGGCCAATCTGTGGAAGACCTACGTACTGCCCGGCATCGAGGGCACGCTGACCGCCGCGGCGCTCTCGATCGTGCTGGCCCTGGTCCTCGGCTTCCTGCTGGGGGTGGGACGTCTCTCGCAGGTCGGCTTCATCCGCTGGCCGTCGGCGGTGATCGTCGAGTTCTTCCGCTCCGTGCCGGTGCTGATCATGATGATCTTCGCGTACTTCCTGTTCGCGCTGTACGACGTCTTCCCGTCGAAGTACCTGGCGCTGGCCGGCGTGGTGACGGGGCTGACGCTCTACAACGGTGCGGTGATCGCCGAGATCGTGCGCGCCGGGGTGAATTCGCTGCCCCGGGGCCAGGGTGAGGCGGCGTCGGCACTGGGCTTACGTTCCGGACAGACGATGCGGGCAATCCTGTTGCCGCAGGCCATTACCTCGATGCTGCCGGTGCTGGTGTCGCAGTTGGTGGTGGTGCTGAAGGACACCGCGATCGGCTATCAGATCACGTTCGTCGAGATGGTCCGCCAGGGCACGGTCGTCGGGTCGTCCTACGGCAATTACGTGCCCGCGCTGATCGTGATCGCGGTGCTGATGATCAGCGTGAACTTCGCACTGTCGGTGGCGGCGACAAAGCTGGAGAAGCGGTTACGGCGCTCCAAGCGCGCGCCTGCCCCGATGCATGCGGATGCGGCGTTGGAGCCTGGGGACTAGGTTCCTAGCGTTAATTCGCGGTCTCTTGTTAGGGTGGGTGATGCCGTCTCCGCATGCTGCGCAGATCGTGTTGACTGATGCCGAGCGAGCCGAGTTGGAGGGGTGGACGCGTCGGCGGACTACTGCGGCGGGGTTGGCGTTGCGGGCGCGGATCGTGTTGGCGGCCAGCGATGGTGGCACCAACATTGAGGTGGCCGATCGGTTCGAGGTCCATCGGAGCACGGTGCGCAAGTGGCGTAACCGGTTTGTTGAGTACCGCTGCGACGGGTTGCTCGATGAGCCTCGACCGGGCCGGCCCCGGGTGGTCGGTGACGAGCGAATCAAGGACTTGATCACCGCGACGTTGGAAACCACGCCACCGGATGCCACGCACTGGTCGACCCGCTCGATGGCCGAGCACCTGGGCTTGAGTCAGTCGATGGTCTCGCGGGTGTGGCGAGCATTCGGATTGGCGCCGCACAAACAGGATTCGTGGAAACTGTCCAAAGACCCGCTGTTCGTGGAAAAGGAGATGCCGGCCTTCATACCGGGAACATCCGGGCCATCTCCGGCAGCGGCAGCGTGGTGACCTCGGCCGGTCTGGTGTTCGCGTTCACGATGATGTCCTTCGCCATCAGTGACCTGAAAGTGATGGCCCAGGTCGGGACGACCATCGGCCTCGGCCTACTGGTCGATACGTTGGTGATCAGATCCTTCATGACACCGTCGATAGCGACACTCCTGGGCCGGTGGTTCTGGTGGCCCCAGAATGTCCGAACCCGGCCCGCCCGCCGTCCCGCTCAGCTTGCGACTGAGGGGAACCGCGACCTCAGCGAGGCGGCTCAGCTCGCGCACGACTAAGACGGAACCGCACGCGCATCGAGAATGGCTGTCCCGCAACAGATCGCCGGATCGGAGGCCATCCGTCCGAACGAGACGGTATCGTCAGCGCCGTGGCAAACCCGCTCGATGTCTTGCCGGTCGCCGACGGTATCGGGCTGCCATGGGATGTCGCAGTTGACGATGCGGTAGGTGCGATCGCCACGGCACGCGCACGCTACGGCGACACGTTCGTAGTCGAGAGCGGCGGCGGGCGATACCTCTTCACCTTCTCACCCACCGGCGTCGAATCGTTCTACGCACTCGGTGAAGAAACCGCGAGCAAGGGCGTCGCGGATTTCCTCATGCTGCGGCGCAAGCTGCCCGACGAGGTGTTCGCCGGCAGACGACTACTACCGAGTTCGCTGTTTCGCCGCGACGACGTCACCTCCTACCTCGCGAACCTCGACGGTGCTCTCGACGCGACCGAGGTCGAACTCGGCGAGAGCGGCACCGTCGACCTGTTCGCGCTGACCCGACGGCTCGGCCATCGCATGGGGTTGGCGTCGTGGGCTGGGCCGGGCTGCGCCGACGGGGACGCGTTCGAGCGGCTCGTGCGCGCATTCGACGTGCTCGACGGTTCGGACGCCTTCGTTCACCCGGACGCGATGGCGGCCGTGGCCGCCTCGGGTATGCGGGCCGAACGAGCCGCCTTGACGGAGGTTTCCGAGGTGATCGAAGCATCACTGCGGCAGCATGATTCGACGCCCGAGGTCCGCGCGGGGTTGTTCAGCCGAATCGTCGATGCCTGGGCTTCGGAACCCCCGGACGTCCGCAATCGCGGTATTGCAATGGATATCGCCCTCATCCACATCGCCTCGATGTCGAACCTGATGGCAGCGCTCGGCTGGGCTCTCGTTGACGTGATCGTTCATCCCGATCAACTCCGCCTGGTCGCGGACGGCGACCGTGAGCTCGCGTCCAGCTGTGCTCTCGAAAGCACCCGACTGGCGCAGCGTTCGATCATGGCCCGCGTTGTCCTAGAACCGGTCGCATTCGATACTGGAGTCGGCGTGGTCGACGTGCCGAAAGGCTGGACCATCGCGACGCTCCTACCGCTGCTGAACACGTCGGCGGCGGCGGGCTTAGAGGATTGGGATCCCAGTCGGTGGCACCGACACCGGCTCGTCGATGCACATGCGTTGCCGTCACCGATGCTGGTGACCGCCTTCGGACACGGCAGGCATTCCTGTCCGGCACAACCGTTTTCGTTGGCCGCGATGACGATGGCGATGACCCGCCTCGTGGGCCGCTACGACATGAGGCCCGAGTGGGTCGGATACCCACGTCCGGTGTCCGCTCAGATTGGCGGCGTGGCACGCGCGGCCGATCCCTGTCCGGTCGGCTACACAAAGCGCTGACACCGGAACACTGCGGTGGCCAAATCCCATCGCCAGTTGTCGACACCGCCGCTGTTGGTGACGGACTGGTACGACCGACGATGTCAGCATGCACGCACAGATAGTCCTGTTCGACGGATTCGATCCCCTCGACGCCATCGCTCCGTTCGAAGTCCTGGCCGCCCGAAGCGACGCGATCGGCGGCGAACTGGTGGTCGAGATGGTGACCGCCGAAGGCCCCCGCCCGGTGACCATCGGCACGCTGCACGTGGTGTACAGCTTCGCCGAACGTGATCAGGCCATTGTCGGCAGCGCCGCCGGCAAGGACGAAACCGTCTCGCTCAACGACATTGTCATCGTCCCGGACGCCGACGGCCAACGGGCTACCTGGCGTCAATCAGTCACCAAGCCGATGCGGTTGAAGCTCGACTTCGACGTGCTGGTGCGCGGCGATGAACTCAAGGCCATTCCCGTGCCGGACGACTCCCCCGAACGGCGGTCACCGGTCAACGCCGACTCGGCTAGACCCGCCGGCGTTCCCGCTCGGCCGCCAAGCCCTCGTTGACCACGGTAACGGCCATGCTTTGGCTGTAGCCGCGACGGGCCAGCATCCCGATTAGCCTGCGCATCACCTTGACGTCGTCGTCGCCCTCCAGTCTCTCGCAGCGCAGCTTCTGCTCCACCAACTCCTCGGCGCGCAGCCGCTCGGCACCGGCGTCAATACCGTCGAGCGCGGCGGCGATCACCTCGTCGTCAACACCCTTGGTCCGCAACTCAGCAGCCAAGGCGCGCTTACCTTTTCCGGCCCGTTGTCGTCGCGATCGGACCCACTGTTCGGCGAAGTCAGCGTCATCGATCAGTCCGACTGCGGCCAGCCGGTTCAGTACCGTTGCCGCGACCTCGTCGGAGTATCCCCGCTTGGCCAGCTGCGCGGCCAACTCCGATCGAGTCCGCGACCGCGCGGTGAGCAGGCGCAGACACAGCGCGTGCGCCAGCTCTTCACGGGTCTCAGAAGTCGACTGGGGCTGGCAGGACGTCATCGATAGGCCCATCGGTCACCACCGCGCCGATACCGAGCTTCTCCTTGATCTTCTTCTCGACCTCGTTGGCCACATCGGGGTTCTCGATCAGGAAGTTGCGGGCGTTCTCCTTGCCCTGTCCGAGCTGCTCACCCTCATAGGTGAACCACGATCCGGACTTCCGGATGAAGCCCTGGTCAACGCCCATATCGATGAGCGAGCCTTCACGGCTGATGCCCTTGCCGTACAGGATGTCGAATTCGGCCTGCTTGAACGGCGGCGACACCTTGTTCTTGACGACCTTGACGCGAGTGCGGTTACCCACTGCGTCGGTGCCGTCCTTGAGTGTCTCGATCCGCCGAACATCCAGACGCACCGAGGAATAGAACTTCAAAGCCTTACCGCCCGTTGTGGTTTCGGGCGAGCCGAACATCACACCGATCTTCTCACGCAGCTGGTTGATGAAAATCGCGGTGGTACCAGAATTGCTCAACGCACCGGTGATCTTGCGCAGCGCCTGGCTCATCAACCGGGCCTGCAGGCCCACGTGGCTATCGCCCATCTCGCCTTCGATCTCGGCGCGCGGCACCAATGCGGCCACCGAGTCGATGACGATGATGTCGATGGCTCCCGAACGAATCAGCATGTCGGCGATCTCCAGCGCCTGCTCACCGGTGTCGGGCTGGCTGACCAGCAGTGCGTCGGTGTCCACGCCGAGCTTTTTGGCGTAGTCCGGATCGAGCGCGTGCTCGGCATCGATGAATGCCGCGATACCACCGGCCGCCTGCGCGTTGGCCACGGCATGCAGAGCCACCGTGGTCTTACCCGAGGATTCCGGGCCATAGATTTCGACGACGCGACCGCGGGGCAGCCCGCCGATACCCAGCGCTACATCCAAGGCGATGGATCCGGTCGGGATGACCGAGATGGGTTGACGAACCTCGTCGCCCAACCGCATCACCGAGCCTTTGCCGTGACTCTTTTCGATCTGCGCAAGCGCGAGCTCGAGGGACTTCTCGCGATCGAAGGCTTGTGGCGCCATAGAAAACCTCTTCCGGTAGTCGTCTTCTGACCGTGTTGGTCAATTGGCCGTGACGCTAGAGGGGGCCTCTGACAAAACTCGGTCGAACGCCCCCCAGATTAGCGAACAGGTGTTCGAAAGCAAGCCAACGCGCCGCGCGTGTCAGTCACCACTGATCGCGCGGTACGTCGAAGTCCGCGCACAACGCCCGCCACACGTCGCGGGGGTCCAGACCGTCCTCGATAGCCTGCGTCGCAGTACGTCCACCCAGCTGCGTCAGCACGTGATCGACCAGCAGCGACCGACCACGAGCGCGGCCGAACTGCCCATCGACCAGTTCGTGGAATTCCGTCAGCCGCACGTCACCAACCTACCCAGCCACCCGCGCCGCTTCATGGCACACCTGTACCGGATCGGTGACGTCCCGGACGCTCTCACCGGCGCGCCGGGCCGCCTCCCGATACCCCGGCGACGACAGCACCTCACCTACCTCGGCCACCAACGACTCAGCCGACAGCGGCCGGATCAGCCGCGCACTTCCTTGTCGCACAACACGATTGGCTAGTTCCCACTGATCACCTCCGCCAGGGAGCACCACCAGCGGAACACCGGCGAGCAGGGTCTTGGACAGCATGCCGTGACCCCCACCGCAGATCACCAGATCGGCATGGGTCAGCAGCTCGTCCTGGCGGCCGAGCCCGACGTTCACCCACGGCGGAACGTCAAAGTCGTTGCCGCCGAGCCGGGAGATCACCACTCGCGAGCCCACCGGCAGGGTGCGGCCGGGGATCAGGTGTTCCAGCACCAATTCGACGGCGCCGACGACTCCGGTGGCGGCCGTCGACGGCGCCACTACGACGACCGGGCCGTCGCCGGGCGGGATCGGCAACACTGCGGCCGTCGGCTCGAAGTGCAGTGGTCCGACGACGACAGCCTCGGCCGGCCAGTCGGGGCGCGGCACCTCGAGTGCGGGCAGGGTGGCGATCAGCCGCCGTGCCGGACCTGGTTCGGCTGCCGGCAGCCCGATCTCGACCCGCGCCGCCGACCGCTGCCGCTGCCCCTCTTTGAGCGACCGCGCGGTCAGCGCGCGCAGAACCGCGTCGCGCATCCGGCCGCGCAGGCCGGTTCCAGGCGCCAGCCCGCTGCCGATCGGGGGCAGGCCCCGCGACGGCAGGTACAACGGCTGCGGGTTCAGCTCGACCCACGGAATGCCCATCAACTCGGCTGCCATGCCGCCACAGACCGTGATGACATCGGAGACGATCAGATCGGGCGTCAGCTCGCGCAGGACCGGCTCGTTGAGCACCGCCATCCGCGCCGCACGCCGGTGGATCTTCTCCCCCGCGTCGGTGTCGTCGTCGCCGTCTTCGAGTTCGAGCCCGGCCAATTCGACGAACTCGATGCCGGCCGTCCGCGCCGTCTCGCGCCATTCGGCGCCGGTCAGCAGGACGGGATCGTCCCCGGCGGCGGCCAGACGCAGGCATATCGCGATCGCGGGGAAAGCATGGCCCGGATCCGGACCGGCCACCACTGCGACGCGCACGGGCCTACCCTGCCACAGGGCACAAAGCCTAGGCTGGCGAGCATGACCGAGCAGACCGCCAATGTGAGCTCCGACATCGACAACGCCCATACCGTCGAGGTCTTCCTGTCCGCACTGCAGGCCCAGGACCTGACGACCGCCGACGCCCAGCTGGACGACAACCTGGTCTATCAGAACGTCGGCTTCCCGACCATTCGCGGCCGTAAGCGGGCAATGAAGATTTTCAAGGGGTTGCAGCGCCCCAGCTTCGGCTTCGAGGTCAAGATCCACCGCATCGCGGTCAACGGGCCGGTAGTGCTGACCGAACGCACCGACGTGCTGGCGATCGGCCCGGTGCGGCTGCAGTTTTGGGTATGCGGGGTGTTCGAGGTGCATAACGGCCGAATCACGCTGTGGCGGGACTACTTCGATATGTATGACATGCTCAAGGCGACGGTGCGCGGCCTCATCGGCGCCGTGTTGCCAGGCTTGCGTCCGACTCTCTAGGCCCGGCGGAGCTGGCCCAGCTCGTCGAAGGCCTGCGCCCAGCCCGTCAGCCGGTCGGTCGCACCGGCCAGCTCGCTGCGATAACGCTGCTGCGACATCGGCGAGCTCGACATCGAGCCGGTGTTGGCCGCCGATACCAGTTGAGCTGCGGCAGTGACCATTTCGTTGTACTGCCGCACCCCGGCGTTGAGCTGAGTGGTGAAGGCGTTGATCGTCGGTGCCAGGTAGGACTGCGACTGCGGCGTCTCGATGGCAGCCCGCTCCATCGAGACCACTTCGGCGGCAGTCGCCGCCATGGTCACCGCGGTGCGGTCCGCAGCTGCGGTCAACTCGCGAATCTCCTCCGGCGGCAGCATGTTCCCGCGCGTCATGACGCCCAGAAGTGAATGGAATCCCCGTTCGGAAGCGCCCAGCGCCGACATCGACGGCCGGGCCACCGAACCGTGCGGTGGCAGCCGGCGGCCGCTGACCTGACGCTGCGGCGGCAGTGGCTCGGCCCGAAGCCAGCGGTAGCGCAACAAGAGCAGCGTCGCGGGCACCGCGGCACCCGCGGCGATCACACCGGTGATGATCAGCCCCCACACCGGCGTGCTCCACGTCGCGAGCAGTCCGGTGACCGCCACCCAGAACACGGTCGCAAACGAGAAGAACAGACCTAGCCGCAATGACCAGCGCCGCTTACGCAGCAATCGGGCGCGCGGATCCGCTGCGGCACTAAGCTTTTGGGCCGCCACGTCGGCGTACTCGCTGACGGTGTCGATACCGCGCTGGATGGCCGAACGCCATGGGCGCGATACGGACCCCGGTTTGTCCGGTGTCACCGCCATCGAATGTTCGCCTCCTACAGTCCGAGCGGCTGCTCGGGCTCGGGTGTGTTGGCAGGAGTTGCCGGGGCGGCAGCGCCGCCGGCGGGCAGCGCGTCGCCGCGCATCGAGGCCCGGATCTGCTCGAGCCGAGAGTGGCCGGCCATCTGGACACTGGCCTGCTGCACCTCGAGCATGCGGCCCTGCACCGAGTTCTGGGCCAGCTCCGCTGAACCGATCGCGTTGGCATAGCGGCGCTCGATCTTGTCGCGCACCTCATCAAGGCTGGGGGTGTTACCCGGGGCGGCGAGGTCGCTCATCGACCGCAGTGACGCGCTGACCTGCTCCTGCATCTTGGCCTGCTCGAGCTGGCTGAGCAGTTTGGTGCGCTCGGCGATCTTGGTCTGCAACATCATCGCGTTCTGTTCGACGGCCTTCTTGGCCTGACCCGCGGCCTGCAGGGCCTGGTCATGCAGGCCCTTGAGGTCTTCCACGCTCTGCTCGGCGGTGACCAACTGGGCGGCGAACGCCTCGGCGGCGTTGTTGTACTCGGTGGCCTTGGCACCGTCACCGGCCGCGGTGGCCTGATCGGCGAGGGTGAGCGCCTGGCGGACGTTGACCTGCAGCTTCTCGATGTCGGCAAGCTGACGATTCAGGCGCATCTCGAGCTGGCGCTGGTTTCCGATCACCTGGGCGGCCTGCTGAGTCAGCGCCTGATGCTGCCGTTGGGCCTCTTCGATCGCCTGCTGAATCTGGATTTTCGGGTCGGCGTATTCGTCGACCTTGGAGTTGAAAAGCGCCATCAGGTACTTCCACGCCTTGGTGAACGGATTGGCCATCAGTTGCCCCGCCTTCGTGTCGAGTGCCGCAATGTGGTGGTCGTTGGTGCCCAACTTATCGGTTCACGATGCCAGCACACACCTCTGAGGGCATCCACCCCCGGACAGGGTCAGGCGACCGCCATCGCAACGGGATGCGGGATGACCACCTTCGTGGCGACGTCGATCACGCTGTCGGTAGCCGGCACGGCGGTCAACCGGGCAATGCGCTCACGGTCGGCCATTTTCTCACCCGCATCGGTCAGCACCCGCGACAGCGGGACAGCGAGTGCGGTGCAGATCGCACTGAGTAATTCACTGGAGGCTTCCTTGCGGCCACGCTCCACCTCGGACAGGTAACCGAGGCTGACACGGGCCGAATCGGACACCTCGCGAAGGGTGCGTCCCTGCGAAGTACGGGCGTCACGAAGTACGTCGCCGATCACCTCACGCAGCAGTACGGCCATCGAGCTGTCCTCTCCAAGAGTTGCAACACCTACTGCAACGCCGCGAAGCGGCGATTTGGTTCCCAGGAAACCTCAGGTTCGCTCGACCAGGCCGGACAGCCGGTCGATGGCCTGACGCGCCGCAGCCAGCCGGATCTCCCAGCGGGAGCCATCCAACCGCAGCTCAGCGACCTCGGTAGGCCCCGCCCCGGACCGGCCAGTCCGAGGTAGACCGTGCCGACCGGATACCCGCCGTGGGGTTCCGGGCCTGCGACCCCGGTCAGCCCGCCGGTCAGCGATTCCGCGGTGGCGACCGTTTGACCGCGTGCGACCAGCGCGCGGGCGGCATCACCGACCAGCGGATCTCTCACGGGAGTCCTTGACCGCGCACACCACGTAGTCGATACCGGTGAGCACCGTGAGCACGACCGCGGCCCACATGATCGCCCACGCCACGGTCAGCCAGGGCGATGACCAGTTGTGCAGTGGCAGCACGAACAGTCCGATCGCGACGGCCTGCACCAGGGTCTTGAGCTTGCCCCCGCGGCCGGCCGGAATCACTCCGTGGCGCAGCACCACCAGCCGCAGCACTGTGATGCCCAGCTCACGGACCAGGATCACCACCGTCACCCACCAGGGGACGTCACCGAGCATCGACAAGCCGATCAGCGCGGCCCCAATGAGCATCTTGTCGGCGATCGGGTCGGCGAGCTTGCCGAACTCGGTGACCATCCCGTAGGTCCGGGCCAGCGCACCATCGAAGCGATCGGTGATGACCGCCACCGCAAATATGGCGAAAGCCGTTATCCGGTAACCACTTTCGTGACCATTACCGGCAAAGAGGGCAAGCAGGAAAATCGGGACCAGGACGAGCCGGACCCCCGTAAGCAGGTTGGCGACGTTGGCCACTCGCACACGCGGGACCACTGGACCGCTCTGGGGTTGTCCCGACACGGCACCAGAATATCGGTTGGCGGCAAGGGGCCCGACGCCCGATACTCTGCACCCGTGAGTCCTGATGTCGTCGTCCGCCGTGCCCGCACCTCGGATGTCCCCGATATCAAGCGTCTGGTCGACACCTACGCAGGCCGGATCCTGCTGGAGAAGAACCTGGTCACGCTCTACGAGGCGGTCCAGGAATTCTGGGTGGCCGTGCTCGACGACGAGGTCGTGGGGTGCGGAGCGCTACACGTGCTGTGGGCCGACCTGGGCGAGGTGCGCACTGTCGCCGTCAACCCGAAGGTCAAAGGGCGCGGTATCGGGCACGCGATCGTCGACCAGCTGCTGACGGTAGCCCGTGAGCTGCAACTACAGCGGCTGTTCGTGCTGACGTTCGAGACGGAGTTCTTCACCCGGCACGGCTTCGCCGAGATCGAGGGCACGCCCGTCACCTCCGAGGTCTACGAGGAGATGTGCCGCTCCTACGACATCGGTGTCGCGGAGTTCCTCGACCTGTCGTACGTGAAGCCCAACATCCTCGGCAACACCCGGATGCTACTCACGCTCTGACGCCGGCTAGAAGTCGTCGTCGTCATCATCATCGTCGGCGGAGCCACCACGGATCAGCATGAGCGTGCCGGCCAGCTCCTCGGGCTTGACCAGCACCTCGCGGGCCTTGGATCCCTCCGAGGGCCCGACGATGTTGCGGGTCTCCATCAGGTCCATCAGACGACCAGCCTTGGCGAATCCGACCCGCAGTTTGCGCTGCAGCATCGACGTCGACCCGAATTGCGATGACACCACCAGCTCGACGGCCTGCAGGAAGACGTCCATATCGTCGCCGATATCGGGGTCGACGTCGGTGCGCTCTCCGGTCGGCTTGGCGGCGGTGACGCCCTCGGTGTATTCGGGCTCGGCCTGGTCCTTACAGGCCTGCACGACGGCCTGGATCTCCTCGTCGCTGACGTAGGCGCCCTGCAGCCGCTCCGGCTTGCCTGCGCCCATCGGCAGGAACAAGCCGTCGCCCATGCCGATCAGCTTCTCCGCGCCCGGCTGGTCGAGGATCACTCGGCTGTCGGTCAGCGACGACGTCGCAAACGACAACCGGGACGGCACGTTGGTCTTGATCAGGCCGGTGACGACGTCGACTGATGGCCGCTGCGTGGCCAGAACCAGGTGGATACCGGCCGCGCGGGCCTTCTGCGTGATCCGCACGATCGCTTCTTCGACGTCACGCGGTGCGGTCATCATCAGGTCGGCTAGCTCGTCGACGACGGCCAGGATCAGCGGGTAAGGCTTGTACACCCGCTGGCTGCCCAGGGGCGCGGTGATCTCCCCGGAGCGCACCTTGGCGTTGAAATCCTTGATGTGACGCACCCGCGAGGCCTGCATGTCCTGGTAGCGCTGTTCCATCTCCTCGACCAGCCAAGCCAGCGCTGCGGCGGCCTTCTTGGGTTGGGTGATGATCGGCGTGATGAGGTGCGGAATGCCCTCATACGGCGTGAGTTCCACCATCTTCGGGTCGATGAGGATCATCCGCACTTCTTCAGGGGTGGCACGGGCCAGCAGCGAGACCAGCATCGAGTTGACGAAGCTGGACTTGCCCGAGCCGGTCGAGCCGGCCACCAGCAGGTGTGGCATATCGGCCAGGTTGGCCGAGACGAAGTGGCCCTCGATGTCCTTGCCCAACCCGATCACCAACGGGCGATGGTCGCCGCGGGTCGACGGCGCGGTGAGAACGTCCGCAAGACGGACCGTTTCGCGGTCGGTGTTGGGCACCTCGATGCCGACGGCCGACTTACCCGGGATCGGTGCCAGGATCCGGACGCTTTCGGTGGCCACCGCATAGGCGATATTGCGTTGCAGCGCAGTGATTTTCTCGACCTTGACGCCGGGTCCGAGCTCGACCTCGTAACGGGTGACAGTCGGCCCTCTGGTGCAGCCCGTCACCGACGCATCGACCTTGAACTGCTGCAGGACCGACGAAATCCGTTCCACCATGTGGTCATTGGCGGGGCTGCGGCGTTTCGGCGGGTCACCGGCCACCAGGAGATCCAGCGAGGGCAGGGTGTAGGGCCCTTCGACCACCCGATCGAGAACCTTGGTGTCTTGCTTGGGTGCGTCATCGATGACGGCGTCCGGCGTGGGCACCGACTTCTTGCGCCGAGCTTTGACCGGCTCGGGCGCCGTCGGCGCATCCTCTTCCAGCGGATAGTTGTCCAGCGGCGTACCTACCGGCCCCTTCGCCCCCGGCCAGGTGGGCGCCTCGTCGACGGTGTAGGACCGCGGGTCGTCGTAGTAACCATCGGAGAAGTCTTCTGGCTCAGCAGGTTCGACGGCCTCAGGTTCGTCGCACTCCTCGTCGTACTCGTCGTCCTCGTCATAACGGCCGCGGGTGCTGAACATAGCGTAGAGCGTCTCGGGCACTTCGCGAATCGTGGTGCCCGTCAGCAGCAGCACGCCGAACAGTGCGGCGATGATCAGCAGCGGCGTGGCGATCCACGCGGACAACCCGTCGGATAGCGGTCCACCGATCGCGAAGCCGATGAAACCGGCGGCACGCTGCCGGGCGGCCGGATCCTGCGGGGCACCCGACCACAGATGCCACAGGCCCAGCACCGGCAGCGCGATCATGGCGCAGCCCAGGATCAGCCGCGGGCGGGCGTCGGGGTTGGGTTCGGAGCGCATCAGCGACACGGCGATGACAGCGATGGCGACAGGCAGTAGCACTACCGCCCCACCGACGAGCGTGCGCAGCACCGAGTCAGTCCAGGCCCCCACCGGGCGGGCGGCGTCGAACCACGAACTGGCGGCGATCACGACCGCGACGGCCAGCAACCCGAGCGCTATCCCGTCGCGACGATGACCGGGCTCGATGTCACCAGCCCGACCGACCGATCGGGCGGTCGAGCCGGCCCCCTTGGCCAACATCAGCCAGGTCGCCCGCGCAGCCCGCCCGGAGGCTACTGCGGCGGTGGCGACTGGCGAGGAGGTGCGCTTCTTGGCGGGCTTGCGCCGCGCAGCCGGCTTTGCCGGTCGCGACGTACCCTTTGACCTGGTCGTTCGCGCGCTTGAGCGAGCGGCCGTCTTGTTCGCCATGCGGGCAAGCCTAGTCGCAATTACCCCATCTGCACCACCCACAACACCCGTAACACTGCGCGTCGTTGCCAGACTGCGACAAAGGCCGGCAGCGGCCGATTATGCGGCCCTCACACCCCTCGCCGGGACCCCGTCGTGCGCCGATACGAAGCACGGCTAACGTAAGCCCCGTCACACCTACTTTCGAGGAGCTCGCTCATGCCCGTCGTCGTCGTTGCCAGCTTCACCGTCAGGCCTGAATCCGTCGACGCTGTGCGTGAGGCCTGCAAGACGGCCGTCGCGGCGGTCCATGAAGAGCCTGGTTGCGACCTGTATGCGGTCCACGAAGGCGATAAGACGTTTGTGTTCGTCGAGCAGTGGGCCGACGAGGAGGCGCTCAAAAACCACAGCACCGCGCCTGGCGTGACGGCTCTGTTCGGCGCGATCGGCGAGCACCTCGACGGCGCACCCGACATCAAGATGCTGCAGCCCATCCCGGCCGGCGATCCGGCCAAGGGACAGGTCCGCCCCTAAGCCATGGGTGAACTTGACGGCAAAGTCGCGCTGATCACCGGTGCCGCCCGCGGCCAGGGTCGCGCGCACGCGGTGAAACTGGCCTCGGAGGGTGCCAACATCATCGCGGTGGATCTGTGCGATCAGATCGCCAGCGTGCCCTACCCGCTGGCCACCCCCGAGGACATGGCCGCCACGGTCAAGCTCGTCGAGGACCTCGGCGCGCGCATCATCGCCCGCGAGGCCGACGTCCGGGACCGGTCGGCGCTCAAGGCAGCCGTGTACCAGGGCATCGAGGAACTGGGCCGGCTCGACATCGTGATCGCCAACGCCGGTATCGCCCCGATGGCCGATGACGGTGCCTGGCAGGACGTCATCGACGTGAATCTGACCGGCGTTTATCACACCGTTGACGTGGCGATGAAGCCGATGATCAAGCAGGGCGACGGCGGCGCGATCGTGCTGACCAGCTCGGTGGCCGGACTGGTCGGCATCGGCGCCCCCGTCGCCGGGTCGCTGGGTTATACGGTCGCCAAACACGGTGTGGTCGGCCTGATGCGGGCATACGCGAATTTCCTTGCGGCATTCAATATCCGGGTCAACTCGGTGCACCCCGCCGGGGTAAACACACCCATGATCGACAACGAGTTCACCCGATCCTGGCTGGAGGGCTTCGCCCAGCAGATGCAGGGCGGCCCCGACATGAGCAACGCGCTGCCGGTGCAGACGCTGGAACCCGAGGACGTCGCCAACGCGGTGTACTACCTGGTTTCCGGCGCTGGACGGTACGTCACCGGGGTCACGCTGCCCGTCGACGCCGGGTACACCAACAAGCGCTGACATACCATCGGGTGACGATGACACCCGATCTGGACCTCACCAGCGTCCCGTCCTGGGCCGTCGAACCCGCTTGTCCGAGGCCCGATCTGACCGGCCGCCAGTACACAGTGCTGGCGATCGGTGCCGACGCCGCCGAGATCGCCAGAGGGTGGATCGCCGAGATCAGCGCTGAGCCTCGGGTGCATCTGGTCGCCGATACTGCCGAGGCATGCCGTGCGCTGGACGCAGATCTCGCCGATGCTCTCGTCGGCTGGCGGCTGCTGCTGGCCGGCCCCGCCCATGCCTGCCTTCGGGTCCGTGCCCGCGCACTGGAACTGGGCGCCGGTGACGACGAGATCACCGTCGCCAGTACCGAAGTCGCCACCCGCGAGATCTATTGCCCGCACTGCCGGACCACCACGACTGCGCCCGTGGGACTGGCCGACGAGGTCTGCTGCCCCGGCTGCCGGCGCCAGTTGTTCGTCTACCACCACGTCTCCCGCCGGCTCGGTGCCCATCTCGGGTTCGCGACCCGCGCTGACCCGTCATGACCACCCTGACGTTGGAGGTCGTCGCGGTCGACGATCAGGTTCCCGGGATCCGGACCCTGCGCCTGGCCGGCGCCGGCCGAGAGGTGTTGCCGTCATTCACGCCGGGTAGCCACATCGTGATCCAGTGCGCAGAGGGCGCCAACGCCTACTCGTTGACCGGCGAGACCACCTCGCCTCACGAATACGTGGTGTCGGTGCTGGAATGCCCACAGGGCCGCGGCGGATCCCGCTGGATTCACCGAGCTTTAGCGGTCGGCGACACGGTCATGGCCCATCCACCGCGCAGCGCATTCGCCCCGGTGCTGCGCGCCACGCGACACCTGCTGATCGCCGCCGGAATCGGCATCACCCCGATGGTGTCGCACCTGCGTAGCGCCCGGCGCTGGGATCGAGACGTGCGCTTGCTCTACGTCCACCGCGAGGGCCGCGGCGCCTATGTCGACGAGATCGGATCCCTCACCGACAACGCATCGCTTTTCACCGACCGCGCCTCCTTCCTATCCGAGCTGTCCTCCGCGCTGGCCGGCCAGCCATTCGGCACGCACGCCTACATGTGCGGCCCAAGCCAATTCATCGACGACGTCGTCACCACCGCCACAGCGCTGGGCTGGCCTGGCAGCCGCATCCATATCGAGCACTTCGGCGGCGAGCTGGCGCCCGGCGACCCATTCGAGGTCGAGTTATCCTGCAGCGGCGATGTTTTCACCGTTGAATCGGGTGTCTCCCTGCTGGAGTCGTTGACGGCTCGCGGCCATGCCGTGCCGAGCCTGTGCCACCAGGGAGTCTGCGGTGAATGCCGGGTGCCGGTGCGTTCCGGGCAGGTGCTACACCGCGACCTCTATCTGAGCGACGACGAGCGCGCCGACTCGATGATGGCCTGCGTGTCGCGCGGGTCCGGCCGGGTGGAGCTGGAGCTATGAGTGGGCTGGTCTCGGCACCGGATCTGCTCGCGACGTTCCCTTTTCCCTACACGGCTGACTCCTACCGCTACAGCACGAACATCGCGCCGGCCCGCGGTGTCGTCGCCACCGCGACCGGGCAGTGGGGCCAGCGGGTGGTGAACATCGACAGCGAGTACGCCCACGAAATCGCTGAGCGGCGCCGCATCCTGACCGCGGACACGTCCCGTCATGTGGTGCTGCCGCATATGCGGATCGCCTGCTGGGACACCATGGTGGCGTTGATGACCGAAATGGCCACTGCCTACCCGGCGAGCATGTCGTTGACGCGCGACGGCGACACCTGGCATTGGCGTAACGAACTGCTGGATATCACACAGGATTTCACCATCGGCGACGAGTCGAGCCTGCCCTGCGACCCGCTGGCATACATCGCGGGTCAGGTGCAGGAGGACATCGTTCTGCTCGATCAGCGCGACGGCGACCTGTTCGCCGATGCCGGGGTAGTCACGTTCGCCGCGGGTTGGTCGTTCGGGTTCGACGTCGGGATGACGTTCCTGGAGATCCACGGCCCGGTCCCCCGACTGCGGGAAACCGGGGTGATCACCCGAGCCCGAGAGTTCCTGATGCGCTTGGCACCGAACGACATCTACCGGCGCACCAACTGGTCGATGACGGTGGGACGCCGGCTGGATGTGTCCACCGAAGCCTTTCCCGAGTGGCTGCCCGACCGCGACCGCCTCGACGCGCTCGACGACGAGACGTTCGGCCGGCTGATCCACCTGCGGGTGGAGGTCCAGCACCTGATCCGACTGGCGGAGTCCGGCGCCATCTGCTTCCTGATCCGCAGCTACATGCTGCCGCTGGCTGATATCGCCACCGTCGACGAGTGGCGGGACCGCACCGCGTCGGTGCTGGCCGAATTGCCTGACGACATGGTCGAATACAAGGGTCTGAGCGCCTACCGGGACCGCGCGGTCAGATGGCTGCGGACCGCTAAACCTCGATGACCGTTGGCACAATCATCGGCTGACGCCGATAGGTCTCCCCCACCCATTTGCCGACCGTGCGCCGCACCACTTGGGCGATACGGACCGGGTCGGTGACATTCTTGCCGGCAAGCGATTCCAGCTCCGCCTCGACCTTACGCATCACGGGCTCCAACGCCTTGGGATCCTCCGAGAAACCTCGCGAGAACAGGTGCGGCGGTGCGGCCAGCCGTCCGGTTTCCCGCTTCACCACAACCGTAGCCGCAATGAATCCCGAACTCAGAATCAGGCGTTCACCCAGCGTCGCCTCGCCGACATCGCCGGTGATCAGCCCGTCGACGAACATCTTGCCGACGGGCACCGCACCCGCGATGGCGACCCGGCCACCAACGAGGTCGACGCTGACACCGCTCTCGGCAACCACAATGTTCTCCTCGGGCACGCCGCTGCGCGCCGCGAGTTTGGCGTTGGCGCGCAGCATGCGCCAGGTGCCGTGCACCGGCATCACGTTGCGCGGGCGCACTCCGTTATAGAGGAACAGCAGCTCACCAGAATAGGCGTGGCCCGAAACATGCACCCGGACTTGCTGATTGGTGACTACCCGGGCGCCGATCTGAGCGAGGTCGTCGATGACGCCGTAGACCGCCTCCTCGTTACCGGGGATCAGCGACGACGACAGGATGATCAGATCGTCGGAGGTGACCGTGATGCTGCGGTGCTCCCCGCGCGACATCCGCGACAACGCCGCCATCGGCTCGCCCTGGGTACCGGTGGTGATCAGCACCACCTGGCCAGGCGCCATCTCCTCGGCCATCGCGATGTCGACGACATCGCGATCCTCGACATGCAGGAAGCCCAGCTCGCGGGCGATAGCCATATTGCGCAACATCGATCGGCCGACGAACGAGACCCGTCGCCCCAATGCGAGTGCGGCGTCGATGATCTGCTGCACCCGGTCGACGTTGGACGCGAAACACGCCACGATGACCCGCTGCCCCTCGGCGCTGCGCATCAGGCGGTGCAGGTTGGGGCCGATTTCGCTCTCTGACGGCCCCACCCCGGGGATCTCGGAGTTGGTCGAATCGCACAAGAAAAGGTCCACCCCGGCATCGCCGAGCCGTGACATACCTGGCAGGTCCGTCGGGCGACCGTCCAGCGGCAGTTGGTCCAGCTTGATATCACCGGTATGCAGGACGGTGCCCGCCGCGGTGTGGATGGCGATCGCCAGCGCGTCGGGGATCGAGTGGTTGACCGCGAAGTACTGGCACTCGAACACTCCGTGTGTACTGCGCTGCCCCTCGGAGACCTCGATGAACACCGGGTTGACCCGGTGCTCACGGCATTTGGCGGCCACCAGCGCGAGCGTAAACTTCGATCCCACTACCGGGATGTCGGCCCGCATCTTCAGCAAGTACGGGATGGCGCCGATGTGGTCCTCGTGGGCGTGCGTGAGGACCAGTGCCTCGATATCGTCGAGCCGGTCGGAGATCAGCCGCAGGTCCGGCAGAATCAGGTCGACACCGGGTTCGTCGTGGTTGGGGAACAACACCCCACAGTCGATGATCAACAATCGGCCGAGATGCTCGAAAACGGTCATATTGCGGCCGATTTCGTTGATGCCGCCCAGCGCGGTGACGCGCAGACCTCCCGGGGCCAGTGGCCCGGGAGGCGAGAGCTCTTCGTTCACCGTAAGACGCCTGCCGCACGCAGGTCGGCGGCCAATTCGTCGACCTGCTCGGGGGTGGCGGGCATCTGCGGCAGCCGCGGCTGGCCTACCTCGATGCCCTGCAGCCGCAGACCCTCCTTGGCGAAGGTGACCCCGCCGAGGCGGGTTTGCGCGGCGTTCAGCGGCGCCAGCGTCAGACCGATCTTGCGTGCCGTCGCAATGTCACCGGAATTGAAGGCGCTCAACATGTCTCGTAGCTGGCTGGCGGCCACATGCCCCCACACACTGACGAAACCGACCGCACCCATCGCCAGCCAGGGCAGGTTCAGGGCGTCGTCACCGGAGTAGTAGGCCAGACCAGTCTCGGCCATGATCTGCAGACCGCCGTGCAGATCGGCTTTGGCGTCCTTGACCGCGACGATATTGGGGTGCGCCGCCAGCGTGCGGAGGGTGTCCCACTCGATCGGGATCACCGATCGAGGCGGAATGTCGTAAAGGAGCACCGGCAGATCGGTGGCGTCGGCCACCGCGGTGAAGTGTGCGAGCAGACCCGATTGCGGCGGTCGCGAGTAGTACGGCGTGACGACCAGCAAACCGTGGGCGCCCTCGGCGGCCGCAGTCTTGGCCTGATGCACGCTGTGCGCGGTGTCGTAGGTTCCGACGCCGGTCAGGATGCGGGCCCGATCGCCGACGGCCTCGAGGACTGTGCGCAGCAGCGCCAGCCTCTCCCCGTCGGTGGTGGTCGGCGACTCGCCGGTGGTACCGGAGAGCACCAGCCCGTCGCAGCCGGAGTCGACGAGATGGGTAGCCACCCGCGCCGCGGCGATGGTGTCCAGCGTGCCGTCGGGCTTGAAGGGGGTAACCATCGCGGTCAGAACGGTGCCCAACTGGGCGCTGACGTCGATTCCGCTGGTGCTCACGGTCCCCTAGATTACCCGCTTCGGCTATGCCTCCGTAGCCAGCGGGGATGTCGCGACCTCGGTGCCATCCGCCAGCTCGGTGATCTCGAAATCGGCGAAGACGGCGGGGGCGACATCAGCCAACTGACGCAGGCAGGCGATCGCTAGCCGGCGGATCTCCACGTCGGCGTGTTCACTAGCCCGCATCGCGATGAAATGCCGCCAGGCCCGGTAGTTCCCGCTCACCACGATGCGGGTCTCGGTGTCGTTGGGCAGCACCGCGCGCGCCGCCTGCCGAGCCTGCTTGCGCCGCAATACGGCGTTGGGCTGGTCGGCAAATTTTGCCTCCAGGCGGGTCAGCAGCTCCAGATACGCGGTGCGGCTGGCGTCGGCGGCCTCGAGCAGGATCTGCTGCAGCTCCGGGTCGTCTTCCAGTCCGGGCGGCACGACGACCTGGGCGTCGTTCTCGGGCACGTACCGCTGGGACAGCTGCGAGTACGAGAAGTGCCGGTGCCGGATGAGCTCGTGGGTACACGACCGTGAGATACCCGTGAGGTAAAACGACACCGTTGCGTGCTCGAGCACCGAGAAATGGCCGACGTCGATGATGTGCTTCAAGTACAAGGCATTGGTGGCAGTCCGGGGATTCGGCTTGGACCAGCTCTGATAGCAGGCGCGCCCGGCGAACTCGAGGAGTGCCTGTCCGCCGTCGGCGTCGGTGCTCCAGGGCACGTCCGCGGGCGCCAGGAACTCGGTCTTGGCGATCAGCTGCACGCGCAGCGGCGCGGTCTCGGCCACGGGCTCACCTTAGTGGGCCAGGCCACGCCAGCAGTGGAGGCCACCACTTGCAGCCCTCGGCGACGTGCTGCGCCACCTCGATCGATGAGCTTCAGGTCGCCACGCGACACAGTCGCGTATGGGCCAAAATCACAGGGCGGCAACACTGTTCCGCATGCATGGTGAACACACAGCTCGACGAAACGTCGGTGTGATGGCCCGGTAACAAGGGCCACCTAGGTTGCCGTCATGACGCAAGAAGCCGAACGCATCGACATCGACACCGCTGCCCCTTCAGCGTCAATCGCCGCTACCAAGGAAACACTGGAGGACTACACGCTGCGGTTCGCTCCCCGCAGCTACCGGAAGTGGTCGACGCGGGTGGTCGGCATCTCCGCGCTGGGCGGCATCGCCTACCTCGCCGACTTCGCGATCGGCGCCAACATCGGCATCTCGTACGGCACCACCAACGCGTTGTGGGGCATCGCGATCTTCGCCGTGGTCATCTTCTCCACCGGATTTCCGCTGGCCTACTACGCCGCGCGCTACAACATCGATCTCGACCTGATCACCCGCGGTGCCGGGTTCGGCTACTACGGCTCGGTGGTCACCAACGTCATCTTTGCGACGTTCACGTTCATCTTCTTCGCCCTGGAAGGGTCGATCATGGCCCAGGGCCTCAAACTGGGGTTGGGCGTGCCGCTGGGGCTCGGCTACGCGGCCTCGACGCTGATCATCTTCCCGCTGGTGATCTACGGCATGAAAGTGCTGTCCACACTTCAGGTGTGGACGACTCCGCTCTGGCTGTTCCTTATGGTCTTCCCGTTTGCCTACCTGGTGATCAGCCATCCCGAGTCGATCGGCCAGTTCTTCGACTACCAAGGTGAACATGGCAGTGGCACAACCAATTTCGGCTCAATCCTGCTGGCTGCGGGTGTCTGCCTGTCGCTGATCGCCCAGATCGCCGAGCAGATCGACTACTTGCGTTTCATGCCACCGCGCACACCGGACAACGCCCGCAGCTGGTGGACCTGGATGGTGCTGGCCGGCCCCGGCTGGGTGATCTTCGGCGCCATCAAACAGATCATCGGCCTCTTTCTGGCGGTCTACCTGATCGCCAACGTCGCCGACGGCGCGACGATCGCCAACCAGCCGGTGCACCAATTCCTGGAGATCTACCAGAACTTCATGCCGGGGTGGCTGGCGATGACACTGGCCGTGGCGCTGGTCGTGATCAGCCAGATCAAAATCAACGTCACCAACGCCTACTCGGGGTCGCTGGCCTGGACCAACTCTTTCACCCGGGTCACCAAGCACTACCCGGGGCGGCTCGTCTTCCTCGGGGTGAACCTGGTGATCGCGCTGATCCTGATGGAAGCCAACATGTTCGACTTCCTCAACACGATCCTGGGTTTCTACGCCAACTGCGGCATGGCCTGGGTGGTGGTGGTCGCTTCCGACATCGCGATCAACAAATACCTGTTGAAGATCTCGCCCAAGGAGCCCGAGTTCCGCCGCGGCATGCTCTACGCCATCAACCCGGTCGGCTTCTGCTCGATGCTGCTTGCCGCGGGCGTCTCGATCCTGGCCTTCTTCGGCGGTCTCGGCGAGACGCTCCGGCCGTACTCGCCGCTCGTCGCGATCGGTTTGGGTCTGGTGCTGCCGCCGATCTTCGCGATCGCCACCAAGGGCAAGTACTACCTGCGTCGCGATCACGACGGCATCGACCTGCCGATGTATGACGACCACGGCAACCCCGTCGACATGCATCTGCTCTGCCACGCCTGCGGCATCGAGTACGAGCGCCCCGACATGGTCGCCTGCGAAACCCACGATGCGCACGTGTGCTCGCTGTGCCTGAGCACCGACAAGTCAGCGGATTGCGTGCTACCCGCGCACTGACCGGGCCCGGGCGGTCCCACCTCCATCTGCTCAATCACGAGCTTGATGGCACCCGGCTGTTTGTCGGGCGGGTACTTGTATTTGACCAACAACCGCTTGATCGACGAGCGCAGTTTGGCGCGCACATCGTCGCGGACCGTCCAGTCCGTCTAGGTGTGACTGTTGGTCTTCGAAGAAGATATGCGGACGAACCGCTCTGAGCACTTTGGACCGGGCGGGGCAGGCACATCCCGCAGCAGCCTTACTTGTGCCCGTGCGGGATGTTCCACCTAACACACGCCCGCCGCCGTGTTCGCCGACCCTAACGTCGATCTCGCGGGCTACACGAACGCCCGCAGCGGCGCGGCCAGTTCGCCTCGCTGGCCGATGCTGATCGCCGGCAACCCCAGCCAGCTGGCCATCGCCTGCAGCTCGGCGCCCAGGGCAGGAGCCACCCGCGACGCGTCGGCCCCGGGTTCGGCGAACGCCCCGATCACGTTGAGCACATCCGCATTCCGGTCGGCCTTGAGATCCACCCGGCCCACCAGGCGACCGTCGAGCAGGAACGGCCACACGTAGTACCCGAACTTCCGTTTGGGCGCAGGGGTGTAGATCTCGATGCGGTACTCGAAGCCGAAGAGCCTCTCCACCCGCGGCCGGAAGAAGATCAGCGGGTCGAACGGGCACAGCAGTGCGGTCCCCCGCTCGGTGCGCGGCACGGACACTCCGGCCCGCAGGTAGGCCGGTGCCGACCAGCCGTCGACCTCGACCTCCTCCAGCTCTCCCTGCGCCACCAGCGCGGCGACCGCGGGCTTGCTCTGTTTCGGACTCAGCCGGAAGTAGTCGCGAAGATCGGGTTCGGTGGCCACCCCGAGCGCGCCGGCTGCCCGCAGTATCAGCTCCCGGACGGCCTCGACATCATCGACCTCACGGGCGAACACCTCGGGCGGCAGCACCCGCTCGCTGAGGTCGTAGTGCCGGGCGAAGCCGACCCGGGTGGCGGTCGTCAGCGCCCCCGACGACCACAGCGCCTCGGCCACCCACTTGGTGTCGCTGCGATCCCACCACGGTCCCTTGCGCCCACGTGGCTCGGACTCCATGTGCGCCTCGATCTGACCCGCAGTGCTGGGGCCGAGTTCGGCGACGGTGGCCAGAATGTTCTCGGCCAGCCGCAGATTCTTTTTGACGATCTCGGTGCCCCAGCGGCCGTGGCTGTATTCCCGCATCCGCCAACGCATCAGCGGCCAATCCTCGACGGCCATCAGCGCGGCCTCGTGCGCCCAGTACTCGATGAGCAGCCGCGGTGAACGGGCGCGGTGGCTCCAGGCAGCCTTGTCCAGGACTTCGCGGTCGTACGGGCCGAGCCGGCTGAACACCGGCGCATAGTGGGCGCGGACCGCCACCGACACCGAATCGAGTTGCAGCACCTGGATACGCGAGATCAGCCGGCGCAGATGAGCGCGGGTGACGGGCCCGCTCGGCTTGGGTTCGGCCAGGCCCTGGGCGGAGATCGCGATGCGGCGGGCCTGGTCGGCGGTCAGCCGGGTCATGCCCGCATAAAGTGGTGGAACCGGTAGCGCAGACCCGAACTGCTGTCGTGCCAGTCCCCCGTCGTGCCGATCCACGATTCGTCGAGCATCGGCGCCAGGGCGTCGTCGTCTTCCAGCCGCAGGTCGATCTCGACCTCGGTGACCTCGCAGCGGGTCGCCAGCGGCAGTGCCAGGTGATAGATCTCCGAACCGCCGATCACCCACGCCTCGGGGTCGTCCACCTCTTCGAGCCAGCCCACCACCGTCGCTCCGGGCGCCATGTAGTCAGCTTGCCGGGTCAGTACGACATTTCTGCGGCCCGGCAGCGGGCGGACCTTGGCCGGCAGCGATTCCCAGGTGCGACGGCCCATCACCACGGTGTGGCCCATGGTGACGTCCTTGAACCGGGCCAGGTCCTCGGGCAGGTGCCACGGGATGCCCCCGTCGCGGCCGATGACACCTGAGGTCGACTGCGCCCAGATCAGGCCAACACTCATACCGCGACCGGCGCTTTGATCGCCGGGTGCGGATCGTAATTGCGGATCTGGATGTCGTCGTAGGTGTAGTCGAAGATCGAATCACGCTGAGCCAAAACAAGTTCCGGATACGAACGTGGGTCACGGCTGAGCTGTTCGGTGACCTGCCCGACGTGGTTGTCGTAGATGTGGCAATCACCGCCGGTCCAGACGAACTCGCCCACATCCAGCCCGGCCTGGGCGGCCATCATGTGGGTCAGCAGCGCGTAGCTGGCGATGTTGAACGGGACGCCCAGGAACAGGTCGGCGCTGCGCTGGTAGAGCTGGCAGCTCAGCTTGGCGTCGGCGACATAGAACTGGAAGAACGCATGACACGGCGGCAGCGCCATGTGCGGGATTTCGCCGACGTTCCAGGCTGACACGATGTTGCGACGCGAGTCGGGGTCGCTCTTGAGCATTTCGAGCGACGCGCTGATCTGGTCGATGTGCCCCCCCGACGGGGTCGGCCAGGACCGCCACTGCACTCCGTAGACCGGCCCGAGATCGCCAGTGGGAGAAGCCCATTCATCCCAGATGCTGACCCCGTGCTGCTGCAGCCAGGCCACGTTGGAGTCGCCGCGCAGGAACCACAGCAACTCGTAGACGATCGACTTCAGATGCACCTTCTTCGTGGTGATCAACGGAAACCCAGCCGACAGGTCGTAGCGCAGCTGATGACCGAACAAGCTGCGGGTGCCGGTGCCGGTCCGATCGGATTTCGGGGTGCCTCGCTCGAGCGCAAGTCGCAGCAGATCCTCGTATGGCGTGGCGATCGGCACGCCCGTCAGCTTACGTCCATGGCGCAGGCGTAGAACGGATGCCATGCCGACCATCACCGACACCGTGACCACGCCCGATGGCACCTGTCCCGTCACCTTCACGACCCCCGACTGGGCCGGCCGGTGGCCCGGGGTTCTCATGTACCCCGACGCCGGCGGCCCACGCCCGGTGTTCCGCGAGATGGCCGCCCAGCTGGCCGGCTACGGCTACGCGGTCCTGGTGCCCGACATCTACTACCGCAGCGGCGACTGGGCACCGTTCGACCTGAACACGGCGTTCACCGACCCCGACGAGCGTCGGCGGCTGATGACCATGATGGGTGGCATCACCCCGGACAAGATGGCGTCGGATGCCGTGGCGTTCTTCGACTACCTCCAGTCCCGCCCCGAGGTCAACGGCACGACGTTCGGCACCACGGGCTACTGCATGGGCGGGCGGACATCGCTGATCGTCGCGGGCCGCCTGCCCGAGCGTGTCGCGGCGGCGATGTCGTTCCACGGCGGCGGTCTGGCCACCGATGATCCGAGCAGCCCGCACCTGCTCGCCGACCAGATCCAGGCCGCCGTGTACGTCGGCGGGGCTCGCGACGACGCTTCCTTCACCACCGAGGCTGCCGAGACACTCGATAAGGCGCTGACCGCCGCGGGCGTCGAGCACACCATCGAGTGGTACGACGCGCTGCATGGCTACGCGGTGGCTGACCACAGCGCCGCCTACGACGAGGCCGCCGCGCAGCGGCACTGGGACGCGATGAAGGAAGTCTTCGGGGCGCACTTACCCCGCTGAATCGTGCCGGTGGCGGATGCTGCTCAGCACGCGGATCACGCCGCGCGAGGCGTACAGCGCGACCACACCGGAGAGCACGATCAGGAAGATGAACGTCACCAGCCAGTTGCTGCGACTGTGCGGCACGTTCCACCAGACGATCGTGAACAAGACGGCGCAGACGAACACGACGATATCGCGCCAGTTGCCCTTGTAGGACGTGGCGATCTCGCGCAGTTCGCGGGTCTTCTCGGTAGCGGCGATGAGGTCGACGATGCGCTCGTCGATGCTCTTGCGCAGCGCCTCGCGCAGCTCGACGTTCTCCTCGGGGATCTTGTCCAGAAGCTCGATGTCGTCCTTGATCGCGCCGCGGACATCGGGGCCTCTCAGGCTGCCCGCAGCGACGCCGAGCAGCGCACCGCCGGCGATCGGGGCGGCCCCCAGTGCGATATCAGCGATGCCCATGCCCACAGACGGTAGAACCGACCGGGCCGCCGGTCCAGAAACGGGGCCAGATCGTGACGCGAATGCGGGCCTCGACGGGTTAAGCCGGTCACGCAATCAGGCGAGGTTGCACGCGCGATGACGTAGTTTTGCTGGGCGGCGCTTGCCCAAATTGGCCAGGTTTCCCGCGCCGAGGTCACCGACGACTTCACCCGCCGGATGTACGACTTCATGTTCGGTGACCGCGACCCCGTCGCCGAACCCGGCACGGCCGGTGGCACCACAGGTGACTGGCGGACGGTCATGGCCCAATCCCCCGCCGCCTTACGACACGCCGTTCGCGGATTCCGCTTACACCGCCAGGAGATGGGCATCCGCTGCGACCATCGCGAACTCGGCCAGATCCGGGCCGGCTGGGTGGTCGGCAGCCAGTTCGTGTTCTCCCAGCACTGCAAGGCCTCCCGGTCGGCAGGCCTGTCCGAGGAGCAGATCGCGGCGATTCCGTCCTGGCAGACTGCCGATTGCTTCGACCACATCGATGTACGTGATGCACGCGATCATGTCGCGGGCGCTGCGGCGGGAATTCGACGACCGCGACGATCCCGTGGTCGAGGTCGAGGATCCCGACGGCGGCGGCGTCCTGGACGTCGGCGGGGCGACCTCCGGGGCGTGAGCGAGCTGACCGAGGACTCGCACGGACGATCCGAACGCGCCAACCAGCTGATCCGGGCCGCAACCGTCGAGGGTGGCTACAAGATCATTCGCGACCCCGAGACCGGCAAGGCAATCGAACGGGTGCCTGATCCAGTGCGCGCCCCCTGGTGGCCGAGGCTGCCCGCCGGGTTGACCCACAACCATGGCGAGCATCCACACAACTCACCCCGACCACCTCGACCGCGATCCCTACACACATCCGACACCCGCACCACTCGAAACGTCACCGACCCACGCTCCTAGCCATGGCGTGGGCGTGGGCGTGGGCGTGCTCGTCACCACGCGGCCTAGCTCGGCACAGTGGGTCTACCGCAACCTGTCACAACCCCAAGGCATGATGCACCACATGGTGCTCAGGTCGGCCGGGGGCGACACGGCGGCATTGCGCAAGGCGCGCGGCGCGTTCTTCACGCCCGCTCCGGTCGCGCGGTACGTCACCGAGTGGGCCGTTCGCTCTACTACCGAGCGCATCCTGGAGCCCTCATGCGGTGAGGCATCGTTCCTGCTCGCCGCCGTCGACCGGCTGACCGAGCTGCGCGGCACAGCCGACGACGGCCAGCCAGCGGCGCTCGACGGAATCGAGATGCACGACGCATCGGCCCGTGCCGCGCGAACGCTGCTGCGCCAGGCGGGCGTGGCCGCCAAGGTGACCGTTGGTGACTTCTTCTGCGTGGAGCCGACCGCCTCGTATGACGTGGTGATTGGGAACCCGCCCTACATCCGCTACCAGGACTTCGCTGGACTCGCGCGCGCTCGCTCCCGCGAGGCTGCGCTACGGGCGGGCGTCGGGCTGACCAACCTGGCATCCAGCTGGGCGGCGTTCGCGGTGCACTCGGCGTTGTTCCTGCGGCCCGGTGGTCGCATGGGCCTGGTGCTACCCGCTGAACTGCTCAGCGTCAACTACGCCGCCGAGGTGCGTCGTTTCCTGTTGCAGTCGTTCGCGCATGTCGATCTGGTGCTGTTTACCGAGCGCGTATTCCCCGACGCCCAGGAGGACGTGCTGCTGCTCCTAGCTGATGGCTACGGGCAGGGGCCGACCGACCACGCCTCGATCTACCAGGCGCGCAACGCCGCTGAGTTGGCCACCATCGCGGCCGGACGAACCTGGACGCCGCCGAGTCCCGGTGACAAGTGGACGCCGTCGCTGCTGTCGGCCGACGCACTCGACGCTTACACCAACCTGCTGTCCGGCGGTGGGTTCACCGTGCTGGAAACCTGGGGCGACACGACGCTGGGCATGGTCACCGGCAATAACAAATACTTCGCCCTGTCACCGGCGCGGGTGGCCGACCTTGGGCTCGAATCGACTGACATCCTGCGACTTTCGCCGCCGGGCAGCCGACACCTGCGCGGTCTCGCCTTCGGCACCGCGGCGCTCAACGAACTTGGTCGCAACGGTTCTGCCACGTGGCTGTTCCGGCCAGCCGGTGAACCCTCACCAGCTGGGTGGGCATACATCGCCGCCGGGGAGGCCGCAGGCGTCAACACCGCCTACAAGTGCCGCGTTCGCAAACCGTGGTGGCGTGTACCTCCACTGGCCCCCGCGGATCTGCTGCTCACGTACATGAACGCCAACGCCGACACGCCTCGGCTGTCCACCAACGCCGCCAGGGCCGCACACCTCAACTCGGTGCACGGCGTGTACCTGGCGCCCAAGGTGCGCAAGCTGGGCAAGGCGCTCCTACCGCTGGCCTCTCTAACCTCCATGACCCTGGTCGGCGCCGAGACGGTTGGTCGCGCGTATGGCGGCGGAATGCTGAAAATTGAACCGCGCGAGGCAGATCGACTGCCGGTGCCCTCGGAGGCTGTGGTGCAGGCGGCCTCTGAACGGCTGACGAATATGCGCCCGAAGGTCGCCGGTCTGTTGCGCAGCGGCAAGCTGATCGAGGCCTCCAAGATCGTTGACGACGTGCTGCTGGTCGGCGAACTGGGCATGTCGCGCCCTGATGTCCGCGTGCTGCGAGATGCGCACGCCGAGTTGACGGCACGACGAGTCGCGCGAGGCCGCCGTGGCACGGATTGACGACTCGCTGGTCGAGGCCATCAAGGCAGTCGGACCAAAGCCAGCCGACGATGCACCTCAAAAAGAGAAGAACCCATGGGGCAACAGGATCAGTAACACGCTGGCGTTGGCTATCGCTCACGAGCTTCGCGAGCGAGGCATGGACGGCGCGCGACCGGGCGAGCCGGGCGACCCTGGCCTCTCCGGCGCCGAGCGACGACTGGCGGGCGGCCTCGGCGCCAAGAAGGTCGACGTTACTTGGGCGACCGAGGAATCCGGCCTGATGCTGGCGTGCTCGGTGAAAACGATCATGTTCCGCGACAACCAGAGTGGCGGCTTCCAGAAGAACCTGACCAACCGACGCGGCGACCTGCTATTCGAGTCGACCACCCTGCACCGCCGGTTCCCATTCGCCGTGGTCGCCGGGTTCTTCTTCTTCGACAAGGACGCGGCGACCGACGACACCCCGCGACGCAACAGCACCTTCGAGAACGTCTTCCCGCGGTTCCGGCTGTTCACTGGGCGCGCGGATCCGGCCGACCGCGACGAACAGTTCGAACGGCTCTACGTGTTGTTGGTCGACTCCAACCAGTTCAAGCCGTCGGTCATCTGCCACGAGGTGAACAGTCCCCTCGAACCGGTCGAGTTGGAGACCGTGTTCGATGAACTGGTCGCGCTGACCGCGGAGCGAAACTTCGACATGTACGAGTCAGTCGGTGACGGCACGATTCGCAAGTCGCGCAGCAAGTAGCGATTCGATGGCATTGGTGCACAAGAGAACACGTGACGACGGCGGCATTGTCCCGGTTCAACCTGCCTGGCCAGGGCCACCTTTCGGTACATAGGGCACAGCCGGCAACGTGGTTGTATCGGTAAACATGTTTTCCCACAATGGATTACGGCGAAAGGCCGGTGACGTTCTAGGCAATGCCACAGCGCATGCGGGCCGACTAGTGTGGCCCACATGGCAGCAGCGCAGACCCCGACAAATCCCTCGCTGTTGCCGCCCTCGTCCTGGCGGGCACGACGGGCCGGACTGATCTCCCCCGGTTCCCAGCTGGACGATCCCGGCGTGATCGAGTGCGACCAGGCGATGGCTTTGTGGCGGTGCCGCAAGGTGATTGATTCTCAACGCGACACCCTGCACCCCGACTGCGGCGGCCCGTCGTTCCACTACAGAGGCGACCACCACATAGCAGCAGGGCCAACACCAGGACCACCCCAACGATCAACACCACCAAGGAGATGTCCCAATGCCCCAGCCATTTAGTAAATCCCCTAGTGTGACCGTGCTAACGCTGGAAGGGCTTGCGTTACGCGCCGCAACTGCTGCATGCTAAACGCATGATCGACCTGCGTTTAAATCGGGGCCGGCTATCGTGACCGGCCAGGTGCGCCGCCGCCCCGGTGGTCGATCCGCTCGCATCGCACAAGCGGTCGCCGACGCCACGCTGGCCGTGATGGCCGAGAAGGGTCTCGCCGACTTCACCGTCACCGACGTGGCCGTGCGGGCAGGTGTACACGAGACGTCGATCTACCGTCGATGGGGCAGCCGGGAGAACCTCATCGCCGACACGCTCCTCGCCTATAGTGAGCGCCTCATTCCGGTTCCCGACACCGGGTCCATCAGAACCGATCTGCGGGAACTCCTGGCAGCCGTCGCCGACTACCTCGCGACGCCCATCGGCAAGGCCATGAGTCACGCTCTCGCGTTCAGCGGTGATGAAGGCCGCTGGGAGAAGGTTAGATTCGACTTCTGGACGACTCGGTTGCAGTTGGCCCGCTCCATCGTGGACCGGGCCGTCGAACGACAAGAGGTGCCACCCGATACCGACGCCCGACTCCTGCTCGAAACCCTCATCGCGCCCCTACAGTTCCGCGTTCTCGCCACGCGGGAAGCCATCGACAGCGACTTGTGCGAGCGCCTCACCAACCTGGTGCTCGACGGCATCCTGCCGCGCCCCGAACACAACTAGAAAGCAGTGCCTGTGACCACACACGACGCCATCGACACCTACATCGACGGTCGCCTCGTCGCACCTGCCGAAGTCCATAGCTGGGAGTCCCGGCGGGCTTCGGCGGTCCTCAAGAAGCTGACCTCTCGCGTCGGCAAGCTCGCCATGGCCGACCTGCTTCCCGGCGTCGACCTCTCCGCGCTAAACACCACCGATGCGCAGATGATGCGCGACCTACTCGTCACGGTCAAGCTGCACCTGGGCCACGCCGGTCTCTACGCCATCGTGAAGCACGAACTCGCCCTGTCCGAACGCATCGCCCGCATCGCCGTCGCCGCGAGTCGCGGCGGCAACACCTACAGCACGATCCGGCTCGTCGTGCCCCACTGCTCGGCCTCGCAGTTCGGAGCATGGTTCGACGGTCTCACTGCCACTAACGCCGAAGCCGACATGATCGGCGCGTGCCCCGACCACTACCTCCTGCGTGGATTGCCAGACGGACGCCAAGAAGTCGTAGAAACCACCGGCGGATCACCCACGGCTACCAGATTCCTCGTCGACTACAGCAGCGGCGAACAGGTGTCGGTACCGGCGAATCCCGACTATCCAGTTCAAATCGCCGGTCAAGCCGTCCTGGACGATGGCCTCGTCATCGGCGGTGTCCGCCACCAGTTCCGCGACCTCGACGGTGCAATGGAAGCTGTGCTGACCGTCGAGTTCCCGCGTCTGTTTCCGTCCAAAATGATTACCGAACACCGCTGGCACCTAGCCACCGAGTTCGGCAACTGGATCACGGCTTTTCAGCAATAGCGCGAACCAACCCAAAGAGTTTGTCGTATTGGGTCGCCAGGGCGCGCCATTGTTTGAGTAGAGCGAACGAAGGTTCGACGAGGTTGCGCTGGCCGCCGGTGATCACTACTGCCAGCGGGCGACCGTTGCCCTCGACGGCGGTGTGGATCGTGGTAGTCACCCCACCCCGTGACCGTCCAATCCAACTGACCCTGGGCATCGGCCATCGCCAACAACGCCCGTCTGCCACGGCCCGAACTCCGATCGGGGCAGATCCCCGCCACGGAATCCCGGTCCGGTACCCGTAGATGATGCCCTCCACAACGCGACGATCATCGCCGAACGGGTGACCCCACCGCCCCTCATTGGAGGGCAACAACTCCGAAATCAACTCCCCCTGAGCATCGTTGAACTGATAAACCCCGATCTGAGAGTTTTCGCCCGGCCGTGCCGGTGTACTGGCGTTGCACCACGTTCCAGATTCGACATCAAACCCAGCATCAACCCCGCCGCATGGCGAGCGGGCTCACAGCGGACGAACCGAGGCCGGACACGATCCATCAGCGCGACGAACTCATCGAGCCAGTCGCCGGGATCTATGCTCAACGGCGCGGTCAGCGCCGCGTTCTTCGTTGTCTTCACCACCAACGATGATCGCGCGCTGACCGCCTCCACCAGCGCAAACACGCCGCAACCCGATCTACAACTGTAGTACTGGCACACGCTCGACAGCGGACATCCAGGGTGGCGGATCAAGGCCCCTGCGCCGGTCACTCCGTCAGCGTCGCCGCCACAGTCGCACCAAGATTCCAGCTGGCCTCCAGGTCGGCCTTGGTCGGCTTGCCCAACACCACTACAGTCTCAGCTGCCTTAACCCAACCCAGCCCGGCAGTGATGCCGTCGATGGCGCGCTCAGCTCCCTCGGTGCCCTCGTTGCCGTGCAGCCAGACACCGAACGGCCTGCCCCGTGTCGAATCCAGTAGCTGGTAGTAGCTGACATCGAAAGCATGCTTGAGAGCGCCGGAGACATACCCGAGGTTCGCCGGGCTGCCCAGTAGGTAGCTGTCGGCCTCCAACATCTCGACCGGCGAGACGGTGAGCGCCGGACGCCGAACGACTTCTACGCCTTCGATTTCGGGATCGGTGGCGCCGGCGAGCACCGCCTCGAATATCTCGTGACAGTGCGGTGACGGCGTGTGATGCACAATCAGCAGACGCTTCATCGATTCTGCTCCGTTTGCAGCACAACAGCTTTGCGCATGGTCTCGCGGGCTCGGCCGCGATCGCCGGCATAGTCGTAGGCCCGAGCCAGTCGATACCACCGCTGCCAGTTGTCCGGGTCGGCTTCCAGTTCGGCTCGCACAGTGTCGAACAGGACGTCGGCGGCGTCGCGGTCGATACGCCCCGACCGATTCCGCGGTAGCGCGCTCACATCGAGTTCCATCCCGCTCTCGACGGCCAGGCGGGCCAACCTTTGATGGGCGAACCCGGCCCGCAGCGTGGCGACCATCGCCCAGGCCCCGACGACGGGCAAGATCAACACCCCGATGCCCAGTGCGATCGCGACCGGCGTTCCCGAGCCGATCAGCGTGATCCCGGTGCGTCCCAGCAGTACGAAATACACCACCAGGGCCGCACACATGAAGCCGATGAGCAGCTGGACACGCAGTGCGGGATTCACAGGTCGAGCAGCGGTTCGATTCCGATGGTGAGCCCGGGCCGCGCCGCAACCTGACGGACGGCGAGCAGGACGCCGGGAACGAACGAGGTGCGGTCCAGGCTGTCGTGCCGGATGGTCAACGTCTCGCCTAGTGTGCCGAAGAGCACCTCTTGGTGCGCGACCAACCCGGTCAGCCGAATGGAGTGCACCGGAATGCCGTCGACGTCGGCGCCACGCGCGCCCTCGAGTCCCGTGCTGGTGGCATCGGGGTTGGGCGGCAAGTCTTTTCGCGCGTCGGCAATCAACTTGGCGGTGCGCGTCGCGGTCCCCGACGGGGCGTCGGCCTTGTGCGGGTGGTGCAGTTCGATGACTTCCACCGATTCGAAGTACGGCGCGGCCTTCTGCGCGAAGTGCATGGACAGCACCGCACCGATCGCGAAGTTGGGCGCGATCAGCACAGCGGATTCGGGCTTGTCGGCCAGCCACGAGCGAACCGTGCCGATGCGCTCGTCGGTGAAGCCGGTGGTGCCGACGACGGCGTGGATTCCGTTGTCGATGAGGAACTTCAGGTTATCCATCACCACGTCGGGGTGTGTGAAGTCGATAACCACTTCGGTATCGCTGTCGGTAAGTAACTCCAGCGCGTCACCGGCGTCGACCTCGGCGCTCAGGGTGAGATCGTCGGCCGCGCGCACTGCCTCGGACATGGTGGTTCCGACTTTTCCTCTGGCTCCCAGGACCGCAACTCGCATGTGTGCAGCTTAACGAGATACCCCATCAGGTCGGATAGACCCGTGAATGCATCGCCCCCGCCGACATCGTCGACTCGGGCAACCCGACCCGCGCCGGCCTTGAGCGGAACGACTGTGGCTAACTACCCAACGAGCTCGCCAGGAGCAACGATGCCCCGCGGCTGGGATCCCCGAGAGGACCTGCATGATTATTGGATAGTTATAGACGCGAAAGGCAAATCCTTTTATGCTGCTAACTCGCTGCCAGCAACCTAAGTGCTGGCCAGCGACTTGATTCTGGCTACTACCGGGGGGAAGTCGCCCATATGAGTTCGACTCCGCGTCACCTCACGACCACCGACGCCGCGGACACACTGCGGATGCTGCCGGCTCGATTCGGCGGCATAGCCGCACCGAAGTCGGACGCTTCCGGGCATCTGCGGGTGCTGACGTGGGTGGGCGCCTCTGCTATTGCGCTGAGCCTCGGCGCCGCAATCGCTTCGACGGCACCAGCGGCCTCTGCAGACACCGGCGCGTCGACCGGGAAGAGCGAATCCGCTTCCTCGAGTGGCCCGTCGCCCGACCGAACATCATCGAAGTCGACCGGACACGCTGGTCCCGCTCGCCCGGCGAAGACTCCTTCCCAAAGCAAGATCGCGACACGCGGGTTTACGGTCGGCGCCAAGCAGACCGTCAAGTCCAACTCCCCTGCCAGCGCAGTGTCGGCGCAGACCAGTCCCACGAGCGTCGTTGCCCCGACCACGGATACGAGCGCCGAGGTGGCCAGCCCGTCGCCGACGGCCACCCCGACCGTAGCGGTGACCAAAACACCGAAGTCCGAGCAGTTCGCTGTCGGTGGCGGCCTCCAGTCGCTGCTCAGCGTCTTCTTCAGCAATGGCACGGCCGCCCATCCCAACGGCGGCATCATCATGGGCAATGGCTTCTCCTACACCGCCGATACCTGCCCGACGAGCGCATGCAACGGCGGCCGGGCTGGTCTGCTCGGCAACGGCGGAAACGGGTTCAACGGCGGAAACGGCGGCGCCGCAGGCTGGTTCGGCGACGGGGGCAAGGGCGGCTCCGGTGCCGCCGACATCAACAACGGTGCCGGCGGCGACGGGGGCAGAGGCGGCCTGATCGCGGGCAATGGCGGCGCTGGGGGCAACGGCACGCAGACCCTGGGCGGGGCCAGTGGCGGCAACGGCGGATCGGCCGGCCTGTTCGGCAAGGGCGGTAAAGGCGGAAATGCCGGCGTGGCCTTCGGAGCCGTGGGCGCCAACGGTGGCAGAGGCGGCAACGGTGGCGCCTTCGTGGGCAATGGCGGTACCGGCGGCATCGGTGGCGACGCCATCGAATACGGCGGCAAGGCAGGCGCGGGCGGCAACGGTGGCAATAGTGGGGTGATGTCGCTGGGTGGTGTCGCCGGAAACGGCGGCGTCGGCGGCAAGGGCTCCTACGGCGGAAACGGCGGAAACGGCGGAAACGGCGGCATTTTCGCCCTGTACGCCACCGGTGGCGTCGGCGGAACTGGTGGCGAGAGCCCATTTCTTGGCCACGGAGCCGACGTCGGTGGCGACGGCGGCCACGGTGGACGCGGCGGTCTGTGGATGGGCAACGGCGGTGACGGCGGCGCCGGCGGCTACGGCGGCGGTGACGGCGGTGCCGGCGGTGACGTGGGGGGCTTGTCGGTGTTCGGCCGAGGTGGCGCCGGTGGCGCCGGTGGTATCGGCCAACAAGGGCGCGCCGGCGACAACGGCACCGCGGAGGATCCGAATGGCTACACCGGGTTCTCCGGCACCGAAGGGGGCAGCGGCGGCGACGGCGGCAACGGGAGTCTGCTTTTCGGCGTCGGCGGCAACGGCGGCAACGGCGGCAAAGGCGGCTGGGGCGGCACCGGCGGTAAAGGCTTCAGTTACTGGACGGCCGCCTACAACGTCAGCACCGGCAACGGGATAAACGCCGGCGATGGTGGCGCCGGGGGCGACGGCGGACCCGGCGGAGCCCTGGGTGGAAAGCCTGGCCGCGGCGCCTACCTGTTCGTGATGCCGTCGGGCGGGTCGGCCGGCGCCAGCGGTGTCGGCGGCCACGGTGGCCAGGGCGGCGGTGGGGGCAACGGCGGAATCACCAACGACTCCAATGGGACTGGCGGTCTCGGCGGCCGGGGCGGGGACGGCGGAAACGGCGGCTCAGGCGGTCAGAATAGCGACGGCGGAATCGGCGGCTGGGGCGGCAGCGGTGGGCGAGCAGGCTGGGGCATAGGCGCCGGCGGCCAGGGCGGCAACGGCGGCAACGGCGGCAAGGGTGGTGCCGGTGGCGCCGGAACCGCCACCACCGCCGCCGGCGACGGCGGAACCGGCGGTGACGCGGGAGCGGGTGGCCAAGGCGGTCAAGGCGTCTACAGCAGCGGCGGCGACGGCGGCAATGGTGGCAACGGCGGTGACGGCGGAGCTGGGGGCACCGGTGGCCCCCGCCAAAGCAGCGGCGGTGGCGGCGGTAGCGGCGGTGGATACGGCACCGGCGGCATCAGCACGAACGCCACGGCGGGCGAGAACGGTCGGTACGGCAACGGCGGGAACCGGGGCCCGGACGATGCCACAGCTGCGGCGTACGCCGCAGCTGTGATGACCGTAAGTGACTCTGCGACAGCCAAACTGACTCGTGCTGCAGCGGCAGCCCCGGCGTCCCCGTTTGCCGCGCTGCAATCAATGTGGACCGCGATGACCCACCAGTTGTCCTACATCTTCTTCAACCAGGCACCCACTGTGGCACCGAGTGTGTGGAGTCAGTGGGGCCCCACCAAGCTGATCACCGTCGACCTCAACGCGGCCGCCAACAACGGCTTCCCGGTCACCTACTCCATCAAGACGCAGCCGAAGTACGGCACGCTCACGTTCGACGAGAAGACCGGCCGCTACAGCTACGTCGCGAATCCGGAGTTCGTAAACTCAGGCATCAGTGACAGTTTCGTGATAACCGTCAACAATGGTGATAGCGCCACGTTGCCCGGCTTCGCCGGCTTCGTCCAGTCCACGCTGCACTCGGTCGCGGTCGCGCTCGGGATAGCCAAGCCGGACAGCATCGACCGGAAGGTCAACGTGACCGTCACCGGCACAGGCGTTTACGGCGGCAACGTGGTGGAGCTGGCGCAGCTGTACCGGCTACAAAGCTATGGCAACTGCCTGTTGATGGCGTCGGCTATGGCGGCGGCTCAAGTCACCGGATCCTCAACCGTGGCCGAGGACACCGTCGTTCGGTGGGCCAAGGAACTGGACAGCGTCGCCTCCCCTGGGCGGAAGATGTACCTCAGCGAGCGGATCGAGCTGGGCGCCTCACCCAAAGATGCCCCGCGGTTGTTGGAGCAGCACTGGGCGGTCACAGCGGTTAACACCGACTACGCGACCTACGACGCAAATGGCAACCGGATCGCCAGGGCGACCAACGAAGACGGGCAGCGTGCGCTCAACGATATGGACGCCGCTCTGGCACAAGGCAGCGCGATCACAGTGGGGATCAACAACATCTCGCTGTATTCGTCGCGGTCCGACTGGCGCCCATCTTCGGCGAATCCCGACTTCACCACCTACAACCACCAGATCCAAGTGCTCAGGGTGGACGTGACTAACGGCAAGGTGTGGGTCAACGACAGCGCGCTGCCCAGCGGAGGCCAGGAATTCAGCCTCAGCGGATTCATGAAGGCGTGGGGGGCAACGGACTACAACCTGACGATCGTCACGGCACTTCCCCAGTCCGCCAGCGACTCCGCGATCAGTGCAGCCTGACCGACCTGCGCGGATTTACGCCGCCCACCGCCCACCGTGGATTGCCGGGTCAAGCATCTGCCGTGGGGAGGTCGGGGATGTTCAAGAAGGCTAGCTTTGCCGCTCGCTGACGCTGATTCTTGTCGTTGGCCCGGCGTAGTCTTTCGCACATGGGTTCGATCGATGCGGCACGCAAGGCGCTCGTCGCTGCGATCGACACTGTCGCCCCTCTTGATCTCGGCGCCCCCGACCCGCCCGAGCGGTTCGCGGTGTTGGAGTGGGGGAAACGGCTCAGCGTCGGCTGACGGCGGTCTCTCATACCGGGGTGGCGCGGTTGGAGCGGTTTGAGGGGTGCCCGCCGGTGGGGATTGCGTTGGCGGATGTGTTGCGGATCAGCCGCAAGGAGGCCAACCGGCGGATCCGCAACGCCGAACAACTCGCGCCACGGACCACGCTGACGGGGCAACTGTTGCCGCCCATGCTGCCCAAGACTGCGACGGCGTGGCACGACGGACAACTTGATGGCGAGCACCTGCGGGTGATTCAGAAGTTCTTCCGTGATCTGCCCGACCATGTCCCGCCAGTCGAGATCGAGAAGGCCGAGCAGTCCTTAGCCCAGCATGCGGTGAATCTGCGCCCGGATCAGCTGGAGAAACTCGCCCACCGGCTCGCACTGCATCTCAATCCCGATGGCACGTTTTCCGATGAGGACCGCGCCCGCAAGCGCGGGTTTGTCTGGTGTGGGGGTCAACAGGTCGACGGGATGAGCGTCGACCGGTTGATCGCCGACCCCGAACTACGCTCGGAACTCGACGCCTGGTTCGCCAAGTTCGCCGCCCCCGGCGTGGGCAACCCCGCCGACGATAACCCGACCGTCGCACCCTCGGATGAGGTCCAGGAGCGAGACCGGCGCAGCTGTGGGCAGCGTCAGCATGATGCGCTGACAGCCTTGGTACGTGGACGGCTCGGCGATCCGAAGTTCGGCCAGCACAACGGGCTACCCGTCACCGTGATCGCCACCGCCACCGTCCACGACCTGCAGAACAAGGCCGGGCATGCCGTCACCGCCGGAGGCACCTTGCTGCCGATCCCCGATCTGATCCGGATGGCCAGCCACGCCCACCTCTACCTCGCGTTGTTCGACGGGCCAAAGGGGCGAGCGTTATGGCTGGGCCGCACCAAACGGAACGCCTCCGCCGATCAGTGAATCATCCTGCACGCCAAGGACCGCGGCTGCACCCGACCGGGTTGCGACGCCCCCGGCCACCACAGCGGCGTCCACCACGCCGCCCAAGACTGGAAAAACGGCGGCAACACCGATATCGACGACCTCGGCCTGGCCTGCCCACCCGACAACAACCTCGTCGAAACCGGCAGCTGGAACACCCGCACACTCGCCAACGGCGACACCCAATGGATCCCACCACCTGGACTACCCATGCTCACCGGCGGCGTCAACGACTACCACCACCCCGAACGGCTACTGGACAACGACAGCGACCCACCAGCCGATGATGCGGGCGCGGCCTGGACCGCGTGACATCAAGTGCAACAAGCGAATCCGATTAGGGGACGCGCCACGCTAACGCGGCGATGGTGACCGCTGCGACAGCGAAGAACAGTAGCGGGTGCATCCCGACAGCCAAGAGTTTGTCGGCTCGCGTCACGTGCTCGATCGCTGCAGTGAACGCCGCGACGTACGTCGGGTAGTCGGGAGCAAGTCGCAGAGACGTGCGATACAGCCAGGCGTTGAACCACAGGAAACTGACGGGATAAATCGCAACTGCCGTCACCGCCCAGGGCAGCACCGTGCAGCACCTGAAGGCCGCCGTGACGGTAGATATCGGGATCTTCGCAGTTGAGGGTGTAGAGGTGCTCGGCGTGTTGGTGCCAGGGTTGAGGTCGAGGTCTTTCGAATCTGACGACTTTCTGCCGCCTCGACGAGCTCGGACTGGAGGTGACCGGCCAACGGCTGGAGCCTGATCGGGCGGTGCTGGCATGCCGGGTCGCCGCGGAAGACCGTTGGTGCCGTCGCTGCGGTGAGGAAGGCACCCCGCGTGACAGCATCACCCGTGCGTTGGCTCATGAGCCGTTCGGGTGGCGGCCCACCACCCTGCTGGTCACGATCCGCCGTTATCGGTGTGCGGGATGCGCTCATGTGTGGCGTCAGGACACCAGCAAGGCCGCCGAACCCCGCGCCGAGCTGTCCCGCACTGCTCTGCAATGGGCACTGAAAGCCCTTGTCTGCCAACATCTGACCGTGGCTCGGGTCGCCGAGGGGTTGGCGGTGTCGTGGAACACCGCCAACAACGCGGTGCTGGCCGAGAGCCCGCGGTGAACGGCTCGGGCCACTGCTGCAGCAGCACAGCGACCAGCGCCAAAACGCAGGCCGCGACAGCCCACGGCCGACTCACTGCTCGTAAGTGGTTGTCGCTGAGCCGCACCCGTCCATTCGCATATGAAGCATCGGTTACAGTCAGCGTGCCCCGTCCGATCGATCACGCCAAGCGTGAGGACTTGCCCGCGACAGCGGATGTGGTTCTCGCGCGCACCGGTGTGGTCGGCACATTCCTGCGCGAGCCGGCGTCCCAGATGGGTACCAGCGCTCGCATGCACATCGCATTTGGCGTTTCAACGACTGGTACGGGTGCACCCGGGGCGAGCGCCGCAACAACCGTCGGGTGATCTTTCAGGTGTTCGGCGCGGCCTGCGCCATCGACAGCCCGTACCGGGACTACATTTGGGACACTCGGTCATTGTTGACCCGCAATTCGCGCGCTCATCTCGAATCCCTCGACATGCCCGGACACGTCGCCGAGACCCGCTCCCGCATCGCGCTGGCAGCCTTTCAAGGCTTGATCATCGATTACTTCACCGCCGAAGACGCCTCGTTCGTCGACGACACGTTCACGCGCTTCGTCGACGAGTTCCTCCTTGCCCCATGCCAAGCCGACCAGGAGCTCACCTAAAGCGGAGCGGCACCCCGCAGGTGCTCGAAGATCAGCGACGTCTGCGTACCTGCCACATCGGCGTCGGCGTTGAGATTCTCCACGACGAACGATCTCAGGTCGTCGGTGTCCCGGGCGGCCACGTGAATGATGAAGTCGTCGGCACCGGCCAGGAAATAGACATCCATCACCTGCGGCTTGCGCCGGATCTGCTGAATGAACGTCAGGATCTTGCCGCGGGAATGCGCCTGCAGGCTCACCGATATCATCGCCTGCAGCGACAGCCCGATCGCGGCGGGATCGATATCGGTATAGAAGCCCCGAATAACACCGAGCTCTTGCAACCGGCGCACCCGCCCGTGACAAGTCGACGGAGCGATCCCCACCAGGTCGGCCAGCGCACTGTTCGAGATGCGCGCATCGGCATGCAGCGCCGCGAGAATGCGCCGGTCGACCTCATCGAGGTCGGCGGCCCGAACATCCTTCGGCGCGCCCCCGGAACGTACAGTTGTTTTCGTCACTCCTTCGGACATCGAGCCATTCTAGCGAATCTTTGTCGTCTCGATTGCCTTCGTGCCGATATTTCTTCACAATTCTCATAAGCCAATTCCCGAACAAGGAGCGATCATGCGTGTCGGCATCCCGACCGAGATCAAGAACAACGAGTACCGCGTCGCCATCACCCCAGCGGGCGTGTCCGAGCTGGTCCGCCGCGGCCACGAGGTGGCCGTCCAGGCCGGCGCCGGTGCCGGATCAGCCATCCACGACGCCGACTTCAAGGCCGCCGGCGCACAGATCATCAACAGCGCCGACCAGGTGTGGGCCGAAGCCGATCTGCTCCTGAAGGTCAAGGAACCCATCGAGCCCGAATACCCGCGCATGCGTAAGGGCCAGACCTTGTTCACCTATCTGCACCTGGCCGCCTCGCGGTCCTGCACCGACGCCCTGCTGGCGTCGGGCACCACCTCGATCGCCTACGAGACGGTCCAGACCGCCGATGGCGCGCTCCCGCTCCTGGCCCCGATGAGTGAAGTCGCGGGCCGTCTCTCGGCTCAGGTCGGCGCCTACCACCTGATGCGTACCCAGGGCGGTCGCGGCGTGCTGATGGGCGGCGTCCCCGGCGTCGCCCCGGCCAAGGTCGTGGTGATCGGCGGCGGGATGGCCGGCGATAACGCCGCCGCTGTCGCATGGGGCATGGGCGCTCACGTCACCGTGTTCGACCTCAACGTCAACACCCTGCGCAAGATCGACGCCGAGTACGGCGGCGCGATCGAGACCCGCTACTCCTCACAGCTCGACCTGGAGGACGCCGTCAAGCAGGCGGACCTGGTCATCGGCGCGGTCCTGGTGCCCGGCGCCAAGGCCCCCAAGCTTGTCACCAATGCGACTGTGGCACAGATGAAGCCGGGCGCAGTGCTGGTGGACATCGCGATCGACCAGGGTGGCTGCTTCGAGGATTCCACGCCCACCACCCACGACAACCCGACCTTCAACGTGCACGACGCGGTGTTCTACTGCGTCGCGAACATGCCGGGCGCGGTCCCGCGGACCTCGACGTACGCGCTGACCAACGCCACGATGCCGTATGTCATCAAGCTGGCTGACAAGGGCTGGCAGGACGCCTGCCTGTCCGATGCGGCGCTGGCCAAGGGCTTGTCGACCCACGAGGGCCATCTGCTCAGCCGCGAGGTCGCCCACGATCTCGGCCTGTCCTACACCGATCCGGCCGGCCTACTCACGTAAACCTTGGTGAGCCAACGGCTCACCCGCACACAGCGGACCGGGATAGCTCATCGAGCGTCCCGGTTCGTTGGCGTTGGGGTCACGGATGACCCAGGCAGATCAACGCGCCCAGCGGATCCCGCAGCGCCGCCTGCCGTGGGGAGTGTCCTCGCCGGGCATCAGGATCTCCGCGCCAAGCGCCTCGGCCTGCTTCACCGTTGCGGCGACGTCGTCGACGGTGATGTACACCTGCCAGAACGACGGCCGGACCGCATCCGGGGCACCGCCGGTTCCGATCTCGTCGATGCGGGCGCCCAGGACCGCGCGGTAGAACGCCAATGAGGCGTCCTAGTCCTTGCTCTGACATTCGAACCAGTAGGGCGTGCCGTGCTGACCCCACTCGGTGAATCCCGGATGCGTGCCGGGCTGCCAGAATCCGATGACGGCACCGGCGACGTCGACGTCCCCGTCGACGTAGAGCCAGCGACGAGCTCGCACGGCGAATCGGGACCGCTCATGCAGCGTCGCACTTCGTCGGCCGTCCCGGGGCAAGGGCAGGCAGCGACGGCCAAACGACTCACCCGATCCGCATGGGCACCCGTCGGTGGGCAGCACCCTGGTCGTGCTCAACCCTGGCCGAGCAACGCCGGCACCGCCACCGTCGCCACCTCGCCGACGAGATCACGCAGCGCCGGGGTGTTCGCATTGTTGGATTGGGTACGGGTCATGATCGCCAGAAGTAGCCTCTCGCCGCCCGGCCCGAATGCGATTCCGACATCGTTAGTGCTGGCGAAGTCGCCGGACCCGGTCTTGTCGGCGGTGGTCCAGCCCGGCGGCAGACCGGCCCGCATGCTGGACGTGGTGTTGGCCCGCATCCAGTCCTCAAGCTGCTTGCGATGCGGCGGGTCCAGGACGTCACCGGTGAGCACGGTCAGGATGCCGCCGCCCAGCGCGCGCGGGGTGCTGGTGTCGCGTGGGTCGCCGGGGAGGGCCGAATTCAGCTCGGTCTCCCACCGATCCAGCCTGGTGCGGTCATCACCGATGGAGCGGGCGAACGTGGTGATGGCCGGCGGGCCGCCGATGACCCGCAGCAAGAGGTTGGCCGCGGTATTGTCGCTCACTTGCAGGGCGGCCGCGCACAACTCCGAAAGTGCCATCGGCTTACCGACATTCGGCTCGGTACGCGGGGAATTGGGCCTCAACAACTCCGTATCGACCAGCACCGTATCGGTGAGCCGCAACTCCCCCGCCTGGGCCTTCTGCAGCACCCGGGCCGACAGGTAACCCTTGAACGTCGAGCACATCGCGAACAGATCGCCGTCACGGTGCGCCACCTCGACCTTCGAATCCAGGTTCTGCCCGTACAGACCCACAAAAGCGTTGTGCCGCTTTTCGAGTGCCTCGATGCGCGTTCCGATCGGCGGCAGCGGTTCGGCCGGATCGCTGGCGGTCGGGCGGGCTGCGGTCTTGGCGCCACACGCCGCTGCGGTCAACAGCACCGCGCCGCTCGCGGCGAGAAAACCCCTACGCGAAAGGCTCACCCAATCTCACCGACCAGCGGCGCGACGATATCGGCGGCGCGGCCGGCGCTGATCGCGCGCCACGACGTACCCGCCCACAGATTGGTGCCGTTCGGGTCGCGGGCGGCGACCGCGGCCCTGCGCATCGGACCGGTCATCTGGTTGACCTCGGGATGGCTCATCACCGGGCAGGGCGACGGGATCGAACGTGCCGCGATGTCCGCCCGCCTCCGGGCCCTGCACCGCCAGTGCGTCCGCACCCGGGCTGCCGAAGGTGAACGACGCCACCTCCGGCGCGGTGTCGGCAACCACCTCAAGCTTGGCCTGCCATGCGTCGTCGTCGGGATGGGGCTTCGGCAGCCATGGTGCCGTAGTCTTCGGCCAGCGGGGCCAGCAGGTCGCGGTAGCGCTCCAGCCCACCGGGGTTGGATACCGCCGCAGCCAGAGCGGGCGTACTTGGACCTCCTGCCATTGGTGCACCGAGAATAGGTAGCGCCAAATCCCGCAGGCTGAGGGCCACGACTAGCTCCTGATTGTCCGAAGTGGCTGTGGCAGTGAGCGTTTGGATTTGTGCGGACCGAGGATGGCCGCACCGAAGGGTTTGGTGAGCACCTGGCGGGCGATCGCGTTGACCTCGTCGAGCGTGACATCGTCGATGCGCTGCAAAGTGGTGGAGATGCTGCGGTATTCGCCGTAGTTGAGCTCGCTGCGGCCCAGGCGATGCATCCGCGATGCGGAGTCCTCGAGTCCGAGCACCAGGCCGCCGCGGATCGACCCTTTGGCGATCCGGCATTCGGATTCGGTGATGCCGTCGCGAGCCACCTCGTCGAGCACCTCGGTGGTCAACCGCACCACCTCGTCGAAGCGTTCTGGAAGGCAAGCCGCATACACCGACAATGCCCCGGTGTCGGAGAACGTGTCCACCGAGGAGAACACAGAGTACGCCAGTCCGCGGCTTTCCCGAATCTGTTGGAAAAGACGGGAACTCAGGCCACCGCCGAGGGCGGTGTTGAGCACCGACAGAGCCCAGCGGTGTGGCCAGTGCCGACCCGGCACCCGTACGCCGAGCGACAGGTGGGTCTGTTCGCCGTCCCGGTTGATCAGTTGGAGGCTGGGTGGGCTGGTCAGCCGGCTGGTGCCCTTGCGAGGCGGCTGCGGTGCGCGGCCTTTGACCAGGCGGCCCTTGAAGTGCTTGCGCACCAGCCGCAGCACCTCGTCGTGGTCGACATTGCCGGCCACCGCCACAACCATCCGCTCGGGGGTGTACCGGCGGACATGGAACGAGTGCAGCTGCGAGCGGGTCATCCCGGAGACTGAGTCGACGCTGCCGATCACCGGGCGCCCGACGGGATGGTGCCCGAACATGGCGGTCAGGAAGACGTCGCCCAGCGCGTCTTCGGGATCGTCGTCGCGCATCGCGATCTCTTCGAGGACCACGTCACGTTCCAGTTCGACGTCGCGCGACGCGCATACACCGTTGAGCACCACATCGGCGACCATGTCGACGGCCAACTCGAGGTCGTCATCGAGCACGTGGGCGTAGTAGCAGGTGTGTTCCTTGGCGGTGAACGCGTTCAGCTCGCCGCCAACTGCGTCGATGGACTGCGCGATGTCCACCGCTGTGCGGGTCGGGGTCGCCTTGAACAGCAGATGTTCCAGGAAGTGCGCGGCACCGGCGACTGTGGGGCCTTCGTCGCGGGAGCCGACGTCGACCCAGACGCCGACCGAGGCCGAGCGTACCGACGGCACGTATTCGGTGACGACCCGCAGGCCGCCCGGAATTACGGTGCGCCGCACCGCAACCGGCGCCTCAGTGCTGAGGCGCCGGCCGCGGCGCAGTGCGGGGTTAGGCGTCGGCGGTCGCGGCATCGGCATCAACAGGAGCCGGTGCTTCTTCGGACGCGTCTGCTCCTTCTTCAGCGACCAGGACTAGCGAGATCTTGCCGCGGTTGTCGATGTCGGCGATCTCCACGCGGAGCTTGTCACCGACCTTGACGACATCCTCGACCTTGTTGATCCGCTTGCCACGGCCCAGCTTCGAGATGTGGACCAGGCCGTCACGGCCCGGCAGTAAGGACACGAAAGCTCCGAAGTCAGTGGTCTTCACCACTGTGCCGAGGAACCGCTCGCCGACCTTGGGCAGCTGCGGGTTAGCGATCGCGTTGATCATGTCGATCGCCGCCTGCGCCGACAGTCCGTCGGTGGCGCCGACGAACACGGTGCCGTCGTCCTCGATCGAGACCGAGGCACCGGTCTGCTCGGTGATCGCGTTGATCATCTTGCCCTTGGGGCCGATGACCTCGCCGATCTTGTCGATCGGGATCTTGATGGCCGTGACGCGCGGTGCGTATGGGCTCATCTCGTCCGGCGCGTCGATGGCCTCGGCCATCACCTCGAGGATGGTCAGGCGCGCATCCTTGGCCTGCGCCAGCGCACCGGCCAGCACCTGCGACGGGATGCCGTCGAGCTTGGTGTCGAGCTGCAGGGCGGTGACGAACTCTTTCGTGCCTGCGCACTTGAAGTCCATGTCACCGAAGGCATCCTCGGCACCGAGGATGTCCGTCAGCGTGACGTAACGCCGTTCGGACTCACCGGCTTCATTTTTCACGTCGTCGGACACCAGGCCCATCGCGATACCGGCCACCGGGGCCTTCAACGGCACACCGGCGTTCAGCAGCGACAGGGTGGACGCGCACACCGAGCCCATCGAGGTAGAACCGTTGGAGCTCAACGCTTCCGACACCTGCCGGATCGCGTACGGGAATTCCTCGACGCTCGGCAGCACCGGCATCAGAGCGCGCTCGGCGAGTGCGCCGTGGCCGATCTCGCGACGCTTGGGCGAGCCGACGCGGCCGGTCTCACCGGTCGAATACGGCGGGAAGTTGTAGTGGTGCATGTAGCGCTTGGCGGTCTCGGGTCCCAGCGAGTCGATCTGCTGGGCCATCTTGACCATGTCCAGCGTGGTCACGCCCATGATCTGGGTCTCGCCACGCTCGAACAGCGCGCTACCGTGCGCCCGCGGGATGATCGCGACCTCAGCCGACAGGGCACGGATATCGGTGACACCGCGGCCGTCGATGCGGAAGTGATCGGTCAGGATGCGCTGGCGCACAAGCTTCTTGGTCAGCGAGCGGTAGGCCGCGCCGATCTCCTTCTCGCGCCCGGCGTACTGCTCGCCCAGCTTCTCAAGCACCTCGCCCTTGATCTCGTCGGTGCGCTCGTCACGCTCGTGCTTTCCGGCGATCTGCAGAGCCTTGGACAGCTCCTCGGTTGCCACCGACGCCACCGACGCGTACACGTCGTCCTGGTAATCGGGGAACAGTGGGTAATCGGCGACCGGCTTTGCGGTCTGGTCCGCCAAAGCTTTCTGGGCATCGCACAACGCGGCGATGAACGGCTTGGCGGCTTCGAGCCCCTCGGCCACCACGGCCTCGGTCGGCGCGCCGGCACCACCGGCGATGAGCGCGATGACGTTATCGGTGGCCTCGGCCTCGACCATCATGATCGCCACGTCGTCACCGGCCTTACGACCCGCGACGACCATGTCGAACACAGCGTTCTCGAGCTGCTCAACGGTCGGGAACGCAACCCACTGGCCGTCGATCAGGGCAACGCGGACGCCGCCGACCGGGCCGGAGAACGGCAGACCCGAAATCTGGGTGGAGGCCGAGGCGGCGTTGATCGCCAGCACGTCGTACAGGTCCTGGGGATCCAGGCTCAGGATCGTCACCACGACCTGGATCTCATTGCGCAGACCCGAGACAAAGGTCGGGCGCAACGGCCGGTCGATCAGGCGACAGGTCAGGACCGCGTCCGTGGACGGCCGGCCTTCCCGCCGGAAGAACGAGCCGGGGATACGCCCGGCAGCGTACATCCGCTCCTCGACATCGATCGTCAAGGGGAAGAAGTCGAAATGATCCTTGGGCGACTTGCTGGCAGTGGTCGCGCTCAGCAGCATGGTCTCGTCGTCGAGGTACGCGACGACGGCGCCGGCGGCCTGCTGGGCAAGCCGGCCGGTCTCGAAACGGATGGTGCGGGTGCCGAAGCTCCCGTTGTCAATGACGGCGGTCGACTCGAAGACGCCTTCGTCGATTTCAGCTACAGACATAGATGCCCGTTCAGCCTTTCTGGATTCACTGTTCAGCTGTTTCGCGTCGTCACAGAGGAACCCAGGCAAACCCTGAGCACTACGAGGCTTGGGCCTGTATGCGGCTACGGCCGTCGATCGAAGCGGCCGGGCTCGCCCCCAATGCTGTGGGGCCCGGCAGCCACTACCGAAGACCGCCCGCGCAGGGAAGCTTCGCTATGACGCGCAGGAACGGGACACGCGGATATGCATGAACCGCACCCGATGTTCGAGCCGGAAAACGGCTCACAACGGCCCCTATGTTACACGGCGGGTCATACCGCTCAGCGGCGCAGACCCAGGCGCTCGATCAAAGAGCGGTAGCGCGCGACATCGAGGTCAGCGACGTACTTGAGCAGCCGGCGGCGGCGGCCGACCAGCAGAAGCAGCCCGCGACGGGAGTGGTGATCGTGCTTGTGCTGCTTGAGATGCTCGGTGAGGTCCGAGATGCGCTTGGTCAACAGCGCCACCTGCGCCTCCGGCGAACCGGTGTCGGTCTCGTGCAGACCGTAAGAGCCCAGGATATCTTTTTTCTGCTCGGCGGTCAGCGCCACGAAACATCTCCATCAATCGGTGCCGCGTACAAGAAAATGTGCGTGACCACCGCGGACTGCAGTACACGCCAGGATGGCCACTTTAGCAGCGGGTACGCCGGGATCCGAAATCGCGGAAGGTCGGCCTCTTGATATCTGCAACCACTTGGTTGTGCGTTAGGCGAGTGATCGTCGACCAGGAGGACCGGGCCGACGCCCTGTTCCACGCGCTCGCCGACCGGACCCGGCGCGACATCGTGCGCCGGGCGCTGGCCGGCGAGCACTCGGTTTCGGCACTGGCGGGTAAGTACGACATGAGCTTCGCGGCAGTACCGAAGCACGTCGTCGTTCTGGAAAAAGCCGGCCTGATCACCAAGCGACGCAGCGCCCGTGGCGCGCATCTGGCAGGTCCACGCTGACCCGCGTCAGCTGGAGAAGGTGTGGGGGCCGCCGTCGACGAACCGACGAGCTTCGCCTTCCTCGACGGCTTCGCCGACGCGGACCTGAACCCGAATCCCGATATGCCGATCTCGCAGAACACCTTCACTTTCACCGAGCACGATGGCGGCGCCCGCGCGGTCTACGTGAGCACGTTCGCGTCCGCCGACGGTCGTCACCAGGTACTGGATATGGGTGTGGTTGAGGGCTCGACGTCTGCGAGCGACCAGATCGACGACCTGATCGCGTCCTGACTAGTCCTGCGCCGACAGGATCGTGCGGGCATTCTCGGTGTCCTTGCCCATCGCCTCGACCAGGTCATGCACCGAGTCGAACTTGAGCTGGCCGCGCAACCGGGCGACGAAGTCCACCGCGACGTGCTGGCCGTAGAGATCGGCAACGGTGTCCAAGACGAAGGCCTCCACCGTGCGGGTACGCCCAGAGAACGTCGGATTGGTGCCCACCGAGACCGCGGCCTGATAGCGCTCCCCCGGCGTCACCGAGCCGGTGACCGGCCCGTGGCCCAGCACCGTGAACCATGCGGCGTAGACACCGTCGGCCGGAATCGCGGAGTACATCGGCGGTGCGAGGTTGGCGGTCGGGAAACCCAGCACCCGGCCACGTCCGTCGCCGCGCACCACCACACCTTCGACACGGTGCGGACGGCCCAGCGCCTCGGCGGCCGTCACGACATCACCGGCGTCGACGCAGGAGCGAATGTAGGTCGACGAGAACGTGACCGTCTCGCTCTGGTGGTGTTCGGCAACCAGCGACATGCTCTCGACGGCGAAGCCGAATCGGTCCCCGGCCTTGCGCAGGGCCGCAACGTTGCCGGCCGCTTTCTTGCCGAACGTGAAGTTCTCGCCGACGATCACCTCGACCACGTGCAGCCGTTCCACCAGCAGTTCGTGGATGTAGCGGTCCGGGGTGAGCTTCATGAAATCGGTGGTGAAGGGCACGACGAGGAAGACATCGATACCCAGTTCCTCGGCCAATTCGGCACGTCGGGCCAGCGTCGTCAGCTGCGCGGGATGGTTGCCGGGGAAGACGACTTCCATCGGATGCGGGTCGAAGGTCATCAGCACCGCCGGCACACCGCGGGTCCGGCCGGCCTTCACCGCGCGGGCGATCAGCTCGGCGTGACCACGATGCACTCCGTCGAAGACGCCGATGGTCACCACACATCGGCCCCAGTCCGAGGGGATCTCGTCCTGTCCGCGCCACCGCTCCACGAGGGCAAGCCTACGGCGCGCTGGCATGGCCGGGCACGCCAGATCCCCAGATCAGGTGATGATTGCCTAAACTTTTGGGTGTGAGTCCTGACGGCAGTACCAACCCCGCGGCACACGACCTGACGACGGTCGCCCAGGACTACCTCAAAACCATCTGGAGCGCCCAGGAGTGGTCGCAGGACAAGGTCAGCACCAAGCTGCTGGCTGAGCGCATCGGGGTATCGGCCAGCACCGCCTCGGAGTCGATCCGAAGGCTCGCCGATCAAGGTCTGGTGGACCACGAGAAGTACGGCGCGGTCACACTCACCGAACGGGGCCGGCAGGCCGCGCTGGCAGTGGTCCGCCGGCACCGCCTGCTGGAGACTTTCTTGATGCGCGAACTCGGCTACAGCTGGGACGAGGTGCACGACGAGGCCGAGATCCTCGAACACGCGATCAGCGACATGATGCTCGCTCGTATCGACGCCAAGCTGGGTCACCCGACGCGTGACCCGCATGGTGACCCCATCCCGTCGGCCGAGGGCCTGGTGCCCACTCCGCCGGCCCGCCAGCTATCGGCCTGCGTCGACGGCGAACTCGGCACGGTGGCACGGATTTCCGACGCCGACCCCGAGATGCTGCGCTATTTCGACACCGTCGGCATAAGCCTCGACTCCCGCCTGCGCGTGCTCGCTCGGCGCGACTTCGCTGGTGTGATCTCTGTGTCGGTGGAGTCGTCCGACGGTGCAGCAAACACCGTTGATCTGGGCAGCCCTGCGGCCCAGGCGATCTGGGTTGTCGGCTGAATCAGCCGCCTGGCAAACATCGCCTTCGGAGCGCGGAAATCGCCTGCTCACCGCCATAATTCCGTAAGACCTCTCATCCACGGGAGGGACGGGGCGGATGGCGTGGTTTCCTGTCGACCCCATGTCTGTGACGGCGGGCTGGGTTAGCGAAATCCTGGGCGCCGACGTTCGACAGTGCCGACCCTGGACGAGCGGGCCCGTCGGACGGTGCGCGAGCCCTTGGAGTTCTACCTCAGCGAGGTGTGCTCGCCGGAACCTTCGAGGCCGCCTGGCCCCGCTTTCTGGACAGAATCAGCGCTGACCTCTCCCCCGAAATACGGGGATTCGGTGAACGATTCCCGTCCCTGGTGCCGTGGTACCTCGACCAGCAGATCTCTTTGAACTCGATGACCGCCGAGGCTGGAGCGGCAACCTATTGACGAGCAAGACCGCCCTACGCGGCGTCGTGGAGCGAATGCTCCAGCAGTTCAGTGGGTTCGAGCACCGCATTATGGCGGTGCGTGGCGAGAACGTCGCGTTGACCTGGAGCCGGTGGTCAGACGTCAGCGGGAATCAGGCAGCCTGTTATCACACCTACGAACTCGACGACGACGGACACCTGGCGCGTAACGACCGCTCGGCTGATGATCTGCGCGCCAGCCTCGAACAGCTTTACGGTATGGTCGCCGCGGTTCGGTCATGGTTCCCTGCCCTCAGGTGGCTGTCGCCGACCTTGTTGGTCGCTCGACTCGACCGCGAGGGAACCGGCCCCGACGGAGAAAGGTACTCCTGGGTGCGGATCCTGGTCATCAGTTATCGGGACGGACTCCTCGCCTCGATCGGCGAATTTGATGCCGACGACGACGCCGCCGCGTTCGCCTACGCGAGCGAAATGCCCTGACCTAGAGCGTCGCGGGGCGGATCACCACAACGGATTTGGTCCGCCCACCCTTGTCCTCGAGCAGCGCGACCACCCGCCCGTCGGGATCGGTTGCGGCATAGACCCCGTCGACTCCCGCCGCGGTCAGCGACCGGCCGTGGCTGGCGTCCTCGGCTTCATCCGAGCTGATGTCGCGACGAGCGAAACCCAGCAGGCACGCCTCGTCGAGGGAGTAACTCAGCTGCGGGCGTTCGGCGAGTTCGTCCAGTGACCGGGCGTGGTCGAGCCCGTAGCCACCGACCCGAGTCCGCCGCAACGCGGTCAGGTGTCCCCCGACGCCGAGCGCCTCGCCGAGATCACGTGCCAGGGCCCGAACATAGGTGCCCGACGAGCAGTCGACCTCGACATTCACGTCAACGAACAGTCCTTCGCGCAAGATGCCGTTCACCTCGAACCGGTCGATGCGGACCGCGCGCTCGGCCAGCTGCACATCCTGGCCTTCGCGTACCAACTGGTAGGCCCGCTTGCCGCCGATCTTGACGGCGCTGACCGCCGATGGCCGCTGCGCGATCTCACCGCGCAGGTTCGAAATCCCGGCCTGAATGTGTTCATCGGTCACGTACTCAGCGGAGACATCCTGCAGCACTTCACCTTCGGCGTCATCGGTGGTGGTAGACCGTCCCAGCCGGATGGTCGCGACATAGGACTTGGTCGTGGCCGTCAGCAGGCCGAGGATCTTGGTGGCCCTTTCGATGCCGACGACAAGCACGCCGGTAGCCATCGGGTCCAGCGTGCCGGCGTGGCCGACCTTGCGGGTACCGAAGATCCGTCGGCAGCGGCCGACCACATCATGGCTCGTCATGCCGCCAGGCTTATCCACGACGACAATCCCGGGCAAGGGACTGAGCGCGCTCACAGCACGATGGCCGTCAAAGCCAGTCCACCACCCACCGACCACCGGCCGGCCAGCTCGTTCAGCGGCGGGCCGGAGCGGGCGGCCGGGTCGATCAGGACCCGCGACACAAATGTCCCGGCGAGCCCGGAGGAGTCGACGCCGAAGGTGATGTGGGCATCTTCGAAACCCAGCCAGCGCTGCGTCAGCGGAAACCACGCCTTGTACGTCGCTTCCTTGGCGCAGAACAGGATCCGGTCCCAATGCAGACCATCTGGCAGGCCGGATATCTCATCGCGTTCGGCGGGCAGGCTGATCGCGTTGAGCACACCGTCGGGCAGCGCGCCGTGCGGCTCGGCGTCAATACCCACCGAACGGACGCTCGCACTGCGCCCGACCGCCGCGCCGCGATAACCCTGCGTGTGGGTGAGGCTGCCCACCACGCCGTCGGGCCAGCACGGTTCGCCCTTGTCGCCCTTGAGGATCGGCACCGGCGGCAGCCCCAGTTGCTGCAACGCCAGGCGGGCGCAGTGCCGTACCGTGACGAACTCGTTGCGCCGCTTGTCCACCGACTTCGCGATCAGCGACTCTTCCTCGGGCAACGGGGTCAGGCCCGGTAGATCCTCGAACATCTCGGCGTACACCAGGTCGGTGATGTGTGGCAGTACCGCTGCCATGAGTTCGCTCATTCGCGTCGGCTGCGCAGACGCTCGCGCATTTTCTCCGACTGCTCCTTCATCTCCTGCGTGATGACGAAGTGTCCACCGAAGTCGTTCAGGTAGCCGGGCGCATACTGCGGGTCCGGCAGAATCTGACGCAGCCATCGATAAGGCTTGCGGCGCCGCCACTCTCGTGGATAGCCCACCGAGACCTCCTCGAACCGGACGCTGTCATACCAGGTGGTTCGCGGAATATGCAGATGCCCGTAGACCGAGCAGACCGCGTTATAGCGAGTGTGCCAGTCAGCGGTCTCCACCGTTCCGCACCACAGCGAGAACTCCGGGAAGAACAGCACATCGCACGGTTCGCGCCGTAGCGGGAAGTGGTTCACCAACACCGTCGGTGTCATCCAGTCGAGTTGGTCGAGCCGGGCTCTGGTGTGCGCCAGCCGATCCCGGCACCACGCATCGCGGGTAGCGTAGGGCTCACTGGACAAGAGGAATTCATCGGTCGCGACGATGTTGCGATCTCGGGCGATCGCCAAGCCCTCGGCTTTGGTGGTCGCTCCTGCGGGCAGGAATGTGTAGTCGTACAGCAGGAACATCGGCACGATGGTCGCGGGCCCACCCTGTTCGGTCCATACCGGAAAGGGATGTTCGGGAGTGACGATGCCCATCTCGTCGCACATGTTGACCAGGTAGTCGTAGCGGGCGCGGCCGAACACCTGGGCCGGGTCTTTGCCAGTAGTCCACAGCTCGTGATTGCCCGGCACCCAGATCACCGTGGCGAAGCGCCGGCGCAGCAGATCCAGCGACCAGCGGATGTCGTCGGTGCGCTCGGCGACATCGCCGGCGACGATCAGCCAGTCGTCCGGCGAGGAGGGATACAGCGATTCGGTAACCGGTTTATTGCCGGTGTGACCTGTATGCAGGTCACTGATCGCCCAGAGCGTGGGTGCCACAACTCGCCAGACTACTTGCGCGCCGCCGGTTAGGCTTCCTACGGTCGGGTCTGACCGCAGAGAGGCAGAGACATGGTCGCCGCAGTGCGCCTGTCTGAGCGCGCTCTGTCCCGGTTCTTTCGGATTGCGGTGCCGACCACCGACTACACCATCCATCGCAGCCTCGGCATCCCGATGCGCGATGGTGCCATCCTGCGCGCCACGCACTACGCGCCCGCCGTCGACACCCCGCTGGGCACGATCCTGGTCCGCGGCCCGTATGGCCGGTCCTTTCCGTTCTCACTGGTCTACGCGCGGTTGTACGCCGCGCGCGGCTATCACGTACTGCTGCAGAGCGTGCGCGGCACGTTCGGATCTGGCGGCGACTTCGTGCCGATGGTTCACGAAGCCGACGACGCCGCCGACACGGTGGTGTGGCTGCGCCGGCAGCCGTGGTTCACCGCAACATTCGCCACCATCGGCCTGTCCTACCTGGGCTTCACCCAATGGGCGTTGCTCTGCGATCCCCCGCCCGAACTGGCCGCCGCGGTCATCACCGTCGGCCCGCACGATTTATACGCCTCGTCGTGGGGCACCGGCTCATTCTCACTGAACGACTTCCTGGGCTGGTCGGACTCGATCGCTCACCAGGAGGAGGCGATCGCACGACGGCTGGCGTTCCAAACTCGTGATGCACGGCGGCTGGACCAGGCCATGCACGGGCTTCCGCTGGGCAGCGCGGGCCGCGATCTGCTGGGCACTCAGTCACGCTGGTACGAGTCGTGGATCCAGCACCCGCGCAGCGATGACCCGTTTTGGGCGGATATGCGCATGACCTCCGCACTCGACCGAAGCGACGTGCCGGTACTGCTGATCACCGGCTGGCAGGACCTGTTCCTCGACCAGACCCTGCTGCAATACCGCCACCTGCGCGACCGGGGCGTCGAGGTCGCGATGACGGTCGGGCCCTGGGCCCATGGCGATATGGTCACCAAGGCAGCGGGGATCGCCGCCGGGGAGACACTTGACTGGCTCGGCGCCCACTTGGCCGGTGTCCCCGCCCCAACGAGACGCAGCCCGGTACGGACGCACGTCGGCCGGCACGGCTGGATCGACCTAACGGATTGGCCCCCGGCGACCGGCGAGGGTGTGCTGTACCTGCAGCCGGCGGGCCGACTGGCCGCATCGGCGCCGCCCGCTGATGCGATGCCGTCCAGCTTCCGCTACGACCCCGCCGACCCGACACCGACGGTGGGTGGCCGGTTCTTGGCCCGTAACAGCGGCTATCGGGACGACTCCGCTCTGGCCCGGCGGGCCGACGTGCTGAGCTTCACCAGCGGGCCGCTGGACGCCGACCTGTACGTGTTCGGCAACCCGGTCGTCGAACTGGCCCACGAATCCGACATCGACCATGTCGACCTGTTCGTACGGGTCAGCGAGGTGGACGCCCGCGGACGCTCGCAGAATGTCAGCGACGGCTACCGCCGGTTGAGTGCGCCGGCGCAGGGCCCGATTAGCATCGAACTCGACGCCATCGCGTACCGCTTTCGTGCCGGCACCCAGATCCGGGTGCTCGTTGCCGGCGGATCACATCCCCGATTCGCCCGCAATCTCGGCACCGGCGAGCCGGCGCTCACCGGGCAGCGGATGGTGCCGGCAGTGCACACCGTGCACCACGGCGCCGGCGGAGTGTCCAGGCTGCTGCTGCCCGCTTCGGGCCGACTGCCATCACCCGACGGCAGCGCAGACCCGGCCGGCGATCTCGTCTAACGCTGAGGCATCGTGCACTGGTGGCCCCAGGTCGGCCGTCGCGGGCAGCTGTACCCAGCTGGTGCAGCCGCGGTACTGCGGTTCACGGTTCAGCCGGATCGGCGCGATCAGCGGGGCGGCCGCAACCACCAGTACGGTCAGCCGGTGGCGCGGCCGGAAATCCAGCCGGTCGGCCTGCACCGACTCGGCGGTCCAGATGTGCAGATCTTGTATCCCATACAGCCCGTCGGAGTTCGATACCGCAATGGCGGCAACAACTTTCGCCGCGCCCCGGATCACCACATGCTCGTCGGCGCTGTCGGCTGCGGCGTCGGCGAGCAGGTCGCGATGCTCCGGACGCACCCGCTCGGCGTGGCTGTGCGCGACCGTCGGGAACAACAGAAATTCCTCGGCGGCAACGGAGAACCGTCTCTCGTGGACACCGCCCTTGCGCAGCAGCACGGTCTGCCTGCCGGCGAGCAGCGCATGCACCGCCGCGCTCCACTCTTTGAGCGCAGCGGTCATGTCGTCAGAGGCGCGCGCACCTCGGGCCGGCGCAGCGATGGAATGGTTTTCGGCGGTCTCCGCCGGCTCCAGGCCGCGCAACTCAGTGATGTTTCGGCACATAGCTTCCAGCATGCCCGGCTGTCGAGCCGAGTTCACAGGGGCCTACACCGGATTGATATCCAGCACCCATCTCACTCACACGTTCCGGCCCTAGCCTGGCGGGCATGTCTGCCGGACTCGCGCCGGCCCGGCCGAACAAACGGGCACTGGGGCGGCCGCGCGGTTCGAACACCGACGCACGCCGCGAGATGATCATCTGCGCAGCCGTACGGGTGTTCGCCTACCGCGGATACGACGCCGCCACCTTGCAGGACGTCGCGGATCTCGTCGATATCACCCGCCCCGCGGTGCACCACTACTTCCCGGGCAAGGCGCCGCTCTACCGAGCCGCCCTGGACCGGGCCTACGACATGGTCGTGCCGCCGATGGCCGAACACCCGTTGGATAGGTTCACCGCCCCGCCACACGGCGACTTGCGCTTGGCGTGCGCACTGCTGGGCACGTCGCTGGCGCAAACGCATCGGATCGCCGACATCGCGCCCCGGATCAGCAGTGTCTCCGCAGACCTGCGCCGGCTGTGCGAGGAGGCGGTGGGCGCCGACGAAAACCGGGCCGAGCTGCTCGTCGCCGTGATCGTCGGGCGCTGGGTGCTGACCGCCGCCGAACTCACCTGGTTGGACGTCGTGGCCGGTGCGGATCCGTTGTGAGCGGGCCGGCGGCACTCTGGGGTGGTTAGCGGCCCCATTACGGTGTCCCTATGACCGCCGACGACATCCTCCTCATCGACACCACCGACCGGATCCGGACGGTGACGCTGAATCGGCCAGGTGCCCGCAATGCGCTCTCGAGCGCGCTGCGCAGCCGATTCTTCGGTGCGCTGCGCGAGGCCGAAGCCGACGAGACCGTCGACGTCGTCATCGTCACCGGGGCCGACCCGGTGTTCTGCGCGGGCCTCGACCTGAAGGAATTGGGCGATACCACCGAACTTCCCGACATCTCGCCGAAGTGGCCGCCGATGACCAAGCCCGTCATCGGGGCGATCAACGGCGCCGCGGTCACCGGCGGGTTGGAACTGGCTCTCTACTGCGACATCCTGATCGCCTCTGAGAACGCGCGCTTCGCCGACACCCACGCTCGGGTCGGGCTGTTGCCGACCTGGGGCCTGAGTGTGCGGCTGCCGCAGAAGGTCGGCGTCGGAATGGCCCGTCGGATGAGCCTGACCGGTGACTACCTGTCCGCGCAGGATGCGCTGCGGGCCGGCCTGGTCACCGAGGTCGTCGCGCACGAGGAGCTGTTACCGGCAGCCCGCGCGGTGGCCACATCGATCGTCGGGAACACCCAGAAGGCTGTGCGCGCGCTGCTGGGCTCCTATCACCGCATCGACTCCGACCAGACCGACTCCGGGCTGTGGATCGAGGCCATGTCGGCCCGCGCCTGGATGGCCCAGACCTCCGGGGATGACATTGCCGCCAGCCGCGCTTCGGTGATCGAGCGCGGCCGCTCGCAGGTGAACTAGTCTCGGGTCACACGGCTTTCGCGCTGCTGATGAGGCTTTGCCACTTCGCCAGCGTGCCGGCATCCTTGGCGATGATGTTGCCGATCTGCAGTTGGCTCAGCCTCACCCCCGCCAAGGTGTAGCTGCTGTTGTTGCCGACGATCGTGATGACCGTCGACCCGGACGTGTCCGAAACGTCGAATTCTTTCGCCTGCATCCAGACGAAGTCCAGGATGTCTTTGGCGGGGTCGAACGTCAGGACCGGGTTGGCTCCCCAGGCCCAGCCGATGGTCGTCGAAATGCCGCCGCTAACTGGGGTTCCGCCGCCACCAGCGTTGGTGTAGTCGACGATGTTGATCGTGCCGTAGTCGTTGAAGACATGGCTGAACGAGCCAACCGGATCACTCAAACCCGAAGCGCTGGTAGTGGATTGGCCAAGGGTACCGGGGGTGTCGCGAAGAACCTGCCACATCGACAGCATGCCGATGCCCTTGGTGCGGGCGAAATCCTCGAGAGCCTGCGCGTCGGCGACGGTGAACACCTCGGAGCGGACGTCGTTGACGCCGAGCATCGGGGTGACACCGATCTGACTCCAGCTGAATGTCTTTGATCGTGCGGCGTACAGCGCCGAGACCTGGGCGTAGGTGGATTCGGCGGCGTCGATCGCGTAGGCGCCCATCGTCTTCGCGCCCGGTCCGCTGGTGGGCGCGGCGGATTCGCCGTAGTCCATCGCCATCACATTGACGCCGGCCAGGTTGACCCCGGCCGCCAGGGCGGTATCCACGACATTGACACCGTCGGCGGTCAGCCCGGTCGGCAAGACCGGCAGGGTGTACCAGATCTGCACCTCGGGCTTGGTCTTCTGCAGCAGCGCCAGCGCTTGAGCATTCAGAGTGACCGAGGCCGGGTCGGCCACCGCGGCCCCCTCGATATCGAAGTCGAGGCGGGTGACGCCGTAGGTGTCCACGACGGCGGCGTAGGCGTTGGCCAATTCCTGGGCGCTGCGACCTTTAGAGGCGTAGTACTGCGCGAGGCTGGTGCCGGCTTGGCCGCCGAACGAGATCATCACATCACCGCCGGCCGACTTGAAATCGGCGATCGACTTATTGATCGCGATTGCCTGCTCGTTGGTCGAATGTGGTTCCAGCGCAGCCAATCCCGCCCAAGCGAGGTTGCCGTTCACGTCGGCCTGCATGAAGCCCAACGTCACCAGGGAAGTGCCGAAGGTCTTGGACAGCGCCAACAGATTCGGCACCGGGTATGCGCCCATGTCGATGTAGGGCGCGAAGAAACTCTTGCCCCACTGGGCGGTTCCGCCGGGCGTCGTCGCGGTGTCGTCATTGACGATCGTGCCGGCCGCCGACGCCGTGGCGATGGTGGCCCCGGTCGGATTGGACAGCGTGACCGTGAGGGTCTCGTTCGGTTCGACGGTCGTGTCACCGGTGACGCTGATGGTGATCACCTGCGACACCGCACCCGGCGCGAACGTCACCGTGCCGGTGGCGGCGGTGTAGTCCTGGCCGGCGGTCGCCGAACCGTTGGAGGTCGTGTAGGTGAGGGTGATCGTCGTCGTCGACGGCTTGGACAGGGTCACGGTGAACGGCAGGGCGGTCGTTCCACTGTCGCCCTCGGGCACTGTGTCACCGGCGATCGACACCGTCGGCAGTTTTACCTCGGTGGCATCGTCGTTGGTGATGGTGCCGGTGGCGGTGGTCCGGCCGAGGGTGGCGCCGGACGGGCTGGACAGCACGACGGTGAAGGTTTCGTCCGGCTCGACCGTGGCGTCACCAAGCACGCCGACGTTGATCACCTGCGAGACCACCCCGGGGGCGAATGTCACCGTGCCCGTGCTCGCCGTGTAGTCCTGGCCGGCCGTCGCGGTACCGTCTGCCGTCGTGTAACTCACCGTCACCGTCTTGGTGCTCGCCTTGGACAGTGTCACGGTGAAGGCGGCGGAGTTCGTGCCGGCGTTGCCTTCGACCAAGGTGGTGTCGGTGATCGAGACGCTGGGATTGGCGGTCGGCGGGCGCAGGAAGGAATCGATCTCACGGCGGATCAGGGCCAGCACGCCAGTCAGCAATTGCACTGGCGACGCCGGCAAGCCTTTGATCCCGAACAAGGACAGGAACCGCGAGACGATATCGCCCGGACTGAGCGCGGCGGTCGCAGTCTGGCGAGCGATCAGCGCCTTCGGCGCCGCTGAGGCGGTCTGCTTCGGGGCGGATGCGACCGAAAGTGGCTCTCTATCAGCCGATTCGGCTGTCACGGCCGTGGCAGTGGGGCGGACCGGCTCGCTCGAATCCGGGGCCGTGGCGGGTGCGGAATTCACGGCCACCGGCACCGGGGCGGCGACCCGGGCTGCCGCGGCCGCCCGTGACGGCGATGGCGTACGAGCGGGCTTGCTGGGCGCGGCGCCCGTGGTGCGGGCTGCCTCCTGCGCAGGGCGCCGCGACGCGCCCACCGGGGACTTCGACGGCTTCGACGGCTGTGCGGACGAGCCGCCGTCGGTCGTGTCAGCTACCGCGATACCGGGGCTGCCAGCTACCGCCAGTCCGAGGCTCATCGCAAACGCAGCCGAACCCATACGTAACCCAAATGCTGTCGAGCTCATGGTGCCCCCGGCCCTAGACGATCTGTCAGCAACGTTCAGTATTAACGCACAAATGGGGCTCACAGAGCCAACTCAGCAAAAATTCAGTTTGCTTCAGGCAATACCCGGCACCAGCCAACGCCCCGAGAACGCCCGCCAGCCGACGAACACCAGCCGCAGCACCATGAACGTGCTCAGGCCCGACCAGATGCCGAACAAGCCCCAGTCGTACGCCAGCGACAGCCAGATCAGCGGCAGGAAGCCGACCAGCGCGCTGGCCAACGTCGCGGTGCGCATGAACGCGGCGTCGCCGGCGCCCAGCAGCACACCGTCGAGGGCGAACACGATCCCGGCGATCGGCAATTGCGCCACCATGAACCACCACGGCACCCCGATCGCGGCGAGCACCGAGCGATCGTCGGTGAACAACGACGGCAGCACCGAAGCGCCGACCGCCACTGCGCAAGCCAATGCCGCGGCGGCGATCGCCGAGAACGCCGTCACCCGCCACGCCACCGACTTCGCATGCGCGGTCCGGCCCGCGCCGAGTGCGGCGCCGACCAGCGACTGTGCGGCAATCGCGAGCGAATCCAGCACCAGCGCAAGGAAATTCCACAACTGCAGCACCACCTGGTGGGCGGCAACAGCGGCCGCCCCGAACCGTGCGGCCACCGCCGCCGCCGAGACGAAACAGGCCTGGAACGCCAGCGTGCGCAGCACCAGATCGCGGCCCATCACCACCTGAGCCCGCAACACCGAGGTGTCCAGCCGCAGCGGAACCTTCTCAGCCAGCAGCGCGCGGCAGAACAGCACGGCGGCCAGCCATTGGCCCACCAGGTTGGCGATCGCCGAGCCGGCCAACTCCAGCCGCGGCATGCCCAGCCAGCCGTACACCAGCACCGGGCACAACACCGCCGAGACGCCGAAGCCGACCAGCACGTAGCGCAGTGGTCGCATGGTGTCCTGTACGCCGCGCATCCAGCCGTTGCCAGCGGCCGAGACAAGAATGGCCGGCACCCCGAAGATGGCGATGCGTACCCACGGCATCGCAGCCGTGGCGATGTCACCCCCGCCGGACGTGCTGCCCACGATCGCCGAGACCAGCGGGACGGCACTGAGGTGCACCGCGGTCACAATCACCGCACCGATTGCCAGCGCCAGCCAGGTGGCTTGCACTCCCTCGCCCACCGCGGCAACCCGGTTGCCACCACCGTAGAAGCGCGCCGAGCGCGCCGTCGTGCCGTAGGACAGGAACGTCAGCTGCGCACTCACCACCGACAGGATCAGCCCGCCGATCGCCAGGCCCGCCAGGCTCAGTGCCCCGAGACGCCCGACGACCGCCAGATCGAACAGCAGATAGACCGGCTCGGCGGCCAGCACACCCAATGCGGGAAAGGCCAGTGCGGCGATCCGCCGGCCCGTCACGGCGGCGTCTGGCCCGTCAGTCAAGAGCGGCGGTCAGCTGCTTCACGACGTCGTCGATCGGTCCGGACACGGAGTAGCCCGCAGCCAGCGTGTGCCCGCCGCCGCCGAAACCACTGGCGACCTTGGCCAGGTCGTAGCTCTTGGCCCGCATCGACACCGACCAGTGCAACGGCTCGATCTCTTTGAAGACCGCAGCGACCTCGGCTTCGTGGGTGGTACGCACAATGTCGACAATGCTCTCGACCTCTTCAGACCGGTTCTCCATCCAGTCCTCGTGGGCCACCACCGCATAGACCAGCCCGCGCCCGTTGGCCGCCTCAGGCACCAACTGGGCACTGGACAGCACCCGAGCGAGCAGGGGCAGCCAGACAAACGGATGGGTGTCGAACAGTTCCCGGCTGATCGCGGCGTTGTCCACGCCGAGCTCCACCAGCCGCGCCGCCAACCGCAGTGCCCGCGGCGACGCCCACCGGAACGAACCGGTGTCGATGGTCAACCCGGCGTACAAGCAGGTGGCAACATCCCGATCGATCGTCTTGCCCCACGCGTCCAACAGTTCGGCGACCACCATGGTTGTCGAATCCGCCCGTGCGTCAACAAGATTGGTGCTGCCGAACAGGGTATTCGACTTGTGGTGGTCAATGACCAACACCTCGCGCCCGCGCGGAGTCAGCTCAGCGAGCGCGCCAAGGCGGTCGACACTCGGGGCATCGACGGTGACCACCAGATCGGCGTCGCGGCGCATGTCGCCGGGCGCGACCAACAGGTGGCCGCCCGGCAGCATGTGCAACGACTCCGGCAGGTTCGACGGCGTCGCGAAACTGACCTGCACATCGACACCGTCGCGCTCGAGGATCAAAGCGAGCGCCAGCCCGGCGCCGATGCTGTCGGCGTCGGGGTGCACATGGCAGATCACGCTGACCGACTCGGCGCCGCGCAAAATCTCAACGGCGCCGTGTGAATCCACCCGCCTGCCGAGGCGGGTGATTTCAGTCGTCGAATCGATCGCGGTCACCGGCGTCCTGGTCGTCCTGCGTAGAAGTTCCCTCTTCTCCTACCACACGGTACGGCTGCGCGTCTCCCGCAGGAGTGGCTCCGGCCCGAATCCGCGCGACATCGGCGTCAGCGGCACGCGCCTTGGCGAGCAGCTCCTCCATCTTCTGCGCGGTGTCGGGCACCTTGTCCAGAACGAAGGACAAGGTCGGCGTGAACCGCACGCCGGTGCCGGCTCCGACCTTCGTGCGCAGCGTGCCCTTGGCCCGTTCCAGTGCCGCAGCCGCGCCGGCATAGTCCGGCTCCTCATCGAGGGTGTTACCGCGCACCGTGTAGTACACGGTGGCGTCGTGAAGGTCACCGGTCACCTTGGTGTCGGTGACCGTCACGAACGCCAGCGGCGGATCCTTGATCTCGAACTCGATCGCCGAGGCCACGATCGTGGCGATGCGTTTGGAGAGCCTTCGGGCCCTGCCTACATCAACCACTAGACCCGCTCCTTCTCCACAAGCTCGTAGGTCTCGATGACGTCGCCTTCCTTGATGTCGGAGTACGTCAGCGTCAGACCGCATTCGTAACCCTCGCGCACCTCGGTGGCATCATCCTTCTCCCGCTTGAGCGAGGAGACGGTGAGGTTTTCGGCGACGACGATGTTGTCACGCAGCAACCGCGCCTTGGCGTTGCGCCGCATGATGCCGGACTGCACAAGGCAACCGGCGATGTTGCCGATTTTCGACGACCGGAAGATCGCCCGGATCTCGGCACGGCCGAGTTCCTTCTCCTCGTAGACCGGCTTAAGCATGCCCTTGAGCGCGCTCTGGATCTCGTCGATGGCCTGGTAGATCACCGAGTAGTACCGGATGTCGACACCCTCGCGGTTGGCCAGCTCGGTGGCCTTGCCCTCGGAACGCACGTTGAAGCCGATGATGATGGCATTCGACGCCGACGCCAGGTTGACGTTGGTCTCGGTGACACCACCGACACCGCGGTCGATGACGCGCAATTCGACCTCGTCGCCGATCTCGATACCCAGCAGGGCCTCCTCCAGCGCCTCGACGGTGCCGGAGTTGTCGCCCTTGAGGATCAGGTTCAGCTGCGCGGTTTCCTTCAGCGCGGCATCCAGATCGTCCAGGCTGATGCGCTTGCGGCTGCGTGCGGCCAGCGCATTGCGCTTGCGCGCACTGCGACGGTCGGCGATCTGACGGGCAATGCGGTCCTCGTCGACGACGAGCAGGTTGTCACCCGCGCCGGGCACCGACGTGAAGCCGATGACCTGGACGGGCCGCGAGGGCAGCGCCTCGTGGATGTCCTCGCCGTGCTCATCGACCATGCGGCGCACCCGTCCGTAGGCGTCGCCGGCCACGATCGAGTCGCCAACCCGCAGCGTGCCGCGCGCGATGAGCACGGTCGCAACGGGGCCACGGCCACGGTCCAGGTGCGCTTCGATCGCCACGCCCTGGGCTTCCATCTCGGGGTTGGCCCGCAGATCCAGCGAGGCATCGGCGGTCAACAGCACCGCTTCTTCCAGCGCCTGGATATTGGTGCCGTTCTTGGCCGAGATGTCGACGAACATCGTGTCGCCGCCGAATTCCTCGGCCACCAAGTTGTACTCGGTGAGCTGCGCCCGGATCTTGCCCGGGTCCGCGCCCTCCTTGTCGATCTTGTTGACCGCCACCACGATCGGCACATCGGCCGCCTGTGCGTGGTTGATGGCTTCCACCGTCTGCGGCATCACACCGTCGTCGGCGGCGACCACCAGGATCGCGATATCGGTGGCCTTCGCACCACGGGCACGCATGGCGGTGAACGCCTCGTGACCGGGGGTGTCGATGAAGGTGATGAGGCGCTCGACGCCGTCATGCTCGACGGCGACCTGGTAGGCACCGATGTGCTGGGTGATGCCACCGGCCTCGCCCTCGCGAACTGTGGCGTTGCGGATCGTGTCCAGCAGGCGAGTCTTGCCGTGGTCGACGTGACCCATGACGGTGACCACCGGTGGGCGGACCTCCAGGTCGTCCTCGTCGCCCTCGTCCTCGCCGTAGGTGAGGTCGAACGATTCCAGCAGCTCGCGGTCCTCGTCCTCCGGCGATACGACCTGCACGACGTAGTTCATCTCGCCGCCGAGCAGCTCGAGGGTCTCGTCACCCACAGACTGGGTGGCGGTCACCATCTCGCCGAGGTTGAACAGCGCCTGGACTAGTGCGGCCGGGTTCGCGTCGATCTTCTCGGCGAAATCCGACAGCGACGCACCGCGGGCCAACCGGATAGTTTCGCCGCTGCCGTGCGGCAACCGCACGCCACCGACGACCGGGGCCTGCATGCTCTCGTACTCGGCGCGTTTTGCGCGCTTCGACTTACGGCCACGGCGCGGGGCACCGCCGGGACGACCGAACGCACCGGCCGCGCCACCGCGCTGACCGGGACGGCCGCCGCCGCCACCGGGACCGCCGCCACCGGGACGGCCTCTGAAGCCGCCGGCAGCCGCGCCGCCACCGGTGCCGCCTGCACCACCGGGAGCGCCGGGGCGGTAATTACCCCCGCCACCACCGCCACCGGGACGGCCGCCACCACCGGTGCCGCCGGGCCGAGGCCCGCCACCCGGACGTGGAGCTCCCGGACGACCGGGCGCACCGGGACGGGCGCCGGGCGGACGTGGAGGCATGTTGCCGGGCGTGGCACCGCCGGGACGCGGACCGCCACCGGGGCGCGGGGCGCCAGGGCCGGGCCGCGGGCCGCCGGGGCCAGCGGGAGCGCCGGGGCCTTGCGGACGCGGCACCGGGCGCTCGACCGGCTGAGCTGAGGAGAACGGGTTATTACCGACTCGCGGCGGGCGGGGCATGCCCGGCTTCGGCGCGGCGGGTCCGGGACGCGGGCCCGGGGTCGGAGCCGGTCCGGGACGCGACGGCAGCGGCGCGGACGCCGCGGGAGCAGGCGGGGCTGCCGGCGCAGGCGGAGGCGGCGGCGGCGGCGCTGCCGGGGCGGGGGCCGCCGGCTTGGGGGCCGCGGGCACCGGCGGCGCAGCCGCGACAGCACTGCCGGGGGCTGGCGCCGGCTTCGGCGCACCGTTTCCGGCGGCACCGGCCGGTGTGGGTTTAGCTGGCGCCTTATCGGGCTTGCCGCCGCCGAACGATTCGCGCAAGCGGCGCGCAACCGGAGCTTCCACCGTCGACGAGGCGGATTTGACGAATTCGCCCTGATCGCTCAGACGGGCGAGAACTTCCTTGCTGGTAACACCGAGTTCCTTAGCCAACTCGTGTACGCGGGCCTTACCTGCCACTACATCTCCTACTCAAGAGGCGACAGCGGTGGTAGGCCGCGCCTCGGGTTTAGCTTTGACGCATGGTCATCGTCGGAACTTCACGGTGTGCTCATGTTCTTCGCTGCCTGTTCTCTTACCGGGCTGGCCGAGCCGGTCAGTGCCTGTTGGGCCCTGATCTCCTCGACCACCTCGGAGGTGTCCGGTGAACCGGTGATGCGCAACGCTCGGCCGAAAGCTCGCCGCCGAATCGCTGCCTCAAGGCACCGATCAGTGGGATGCAGCCAGGCACCCCTGCCCGGGAGGTTACCGGCTTGGTCAACGGTTACGGCGCGTTCGCCGTTCCCGTTCGACATCGCCACCACTCGGAGCAGATCGACGGCCAACTCTCGCTTCCGGCACCCGACACATGTCCGCACCGGTCCTTCGGTGCGGCGATGCGGTCTCTCGGGGATCGGAGTCTCGCGCTGGATCACGACGTAGTCTACCGTCATCGCCGCGCCGCCCAGAACCACCCTTCGCGGGCCGAATTCGAGCTGTGCCCCACGGTCGGCCGCCTCCGGTGGTCGGCCCACCTTGTCCTGATACGGCGAGTACTCGTCTCGTCCGACGACACCTGAGTACCGGGCCGGCATCGCCGCGACCCGGACACCCAGCCGCATCGCCTGGTCCAGGTTGATGTAGGTCCCGGCCCCCTGCCGTCCAGTACTGACGATTCCGCCTCCGAACGAGCGCAGCGCCTTGTTGAGGAGACACAGCTGGTCGGGGAAGGCATCGAAGTTCGCGTAGGCGTCGACAGCCACTTCGGAGCCGAGGAAAAATGCGCCCGGACGCCGGTGTCATGGGTGTAGAGCCACTGAAATCCGCGCCAACTGGCCGGGCAGTCACGGACCTGCACCACGCCGACGGTGAGGTCGCGCCGGACGACCGGTGGAGATGATCCTGTTGCACGAGACGCTGACGTCCCCGCCAGGACCCGCCACGGTGACCGAGATGCGGCCGTCAAATCGTCGCCGGATTTAGAAGCGACCACCGATGGCCGTTCTGTGCGTGAAAAGGCTTGCCGCCGAGCGGATAACGACCGTCAACACATGCCTGCACTGACAAGACACTACAGTGCCGAAGTTGTGTCTAAATGCCGAAATCGATGAGCCAATTGCCGCAAACAACACCAGCCCGACGCCGCCCACGGAACGGCACAGAAAACTTCGCTCGCGCGACACGCAAATGAAATTTATGCATTTCATGCTGCGCAAGGCGGCGAGCTAGAAATCTGCTCAAACGTCTACGCCCCGGACTCCGCGCCTTCCGGTGCCGCGGCATCGCTGCGAATGTCGATGCGCCAGCCGGTCAGCCTGGCGGCCAGCCGGGCATTCTGCCCTTCCTTGCCGATCGCCAAAGACAGCTGGAAATCGGGCACGACCACCCGCGCCGCGCGCGCGCCCGCGTCGATAACTGACACTGAGACCACCTTTGCCGGCGATAGGGCGTTGGCAACGAAGCGAGCGGGATCGTCGTCAAAGTCGATGATGTCGATCTTCTCGCCGGATAGCTCGCTCATCACATTGCGCACCCGTTGACCCATCGGTCCGATACAGGCGCCCTTGGCATTGAGCCCCGGCACCCGCGATACGACGGCGATCTTCGACCGGTGCCCGGCCTCGCGGGCCACTGCCACGATCTCCACCGTCCCGTCGGCGATCTCGGGCACCTCCAGTGAGAACAGCTTGCGGACCAGATTGGGGTGCGTGCGCGAGAGCGTGATCAACGGCTCGCGCGCGCCGCGACTGACCCCGACGACATAGCAGCGCAGCCGATCACCATGGTCATAGCTTTCACCGGGCACCTGCTCGGCGGACGGGATGACGCCCTCGGCGCCTTTTGTCTCACTGCCGAGCCGCACGACGACCAGCCCGCGGGCGTTGGCGCGGGCGTCCCGCTGGATGACACCGGCGACGATGTCGCCTTCCCGCGCCGAGAACTCGCCATAGCTGCGCTCGTTTTCGGCGTCACGGAAGCGCTGCAGCATGACCTGACGGGCCGTTGTCGCCGCGACGCGGCCGAATCCCTCTGGGGTGTCGTCCCATTCGCTGATCAGGTTGCCGTCTTCGTCGGTCTCACGGGCCATCACCTGCACGAAGCCGCTCTTACGGTCGATCTCGATGCGCGCATCGGGCTGGTGACCCTCGGTGTGCCGATAGGCGGTCAATAGGGCCGACTTGATGGTGTCGAGCAACTCGTCAACTGAAATGCCTCGATCGATCTCGATCGCATGCAGGGCGGTCATATCGATATTCACGCTCCGGCCTCCCTTCCTGATGCTCCGGCCAGCTCTAGCTCGCGCGGCTTTGGTGGTGAAAACTCAACCTGGACAACGGCTTTGACAATCTCGGTAAGCGGGATCCGGCGCACAGCCCAATCGTGGCGATCCCGGACCACCAGATCGACCGCGCCGTCGGCCACCGGGCCCAGCCGGCCGGTGACAGTGGTTCCGTCCGCGAGCTCGGCGTCGACCAAGCGGGCGTGCGCGCGACGGAAATGCTTCTCGGTGGTCAGCGGCCGCTCCACCCCTGGTGAGGTGACTTCCAGGGTGTAGGCATCGTCGCTGTCGAGGCCGTCCAGCAGGGCCGACGCGGACCGGGACAGCTCGGCCACGGTCTGCAGATCCAGGGGGTTGTCGCCGTCGGCGATCACGGTGATACGCGGCGGTCGGGTGCGGGCGTCGATCAGAACGTCTTCGATTTCATATCCGGCGCGCAGGAACTCACCAGCGAGTAGCTCGATCACCTGCTTCTGGGTTGGTAGCCCCGTAGAACGGCCAGCCACGGCGAGCTCCTCATCTTGAGTTGTCCTGTATCTGCCTCGAATCGCAGGGCTCCCCACAAAGGATCGCAGCGAGCCAGCCCTCAACGATACGCCAGCGCACGCCACCGCAATGGCAGGATGTTGGCGTGCAGAGCCCAGACCGCAGGCCATTCGGCGGCATCACCCGGCGACGGGTTCTTCTCGAAGGCGCCCGCGGGCTGGCATTGTTCGCGCTGCTCGGCGTGGCCAGCACCGCGTGCGGAACGAAACCGCCGCCCGAACCCGATCCGCTGGAGCAGCAGGCCGAGCTCGCCCGCCACGACAGTGCGCTAGCCGCGGCGGCGGCGAAGGCAGCACCACCGGCCCTGGTGCCCGCGCTGACCGAGGTGGCTGCCGAACGTGGGCGCCACGCCACCGCGCTGGCCGAAGAGATCGCCCGGGTCGCCGGCAAACCCACAACGAGCACGTCACCGACCACCACCTCATCTGCCGCGGCACCACTACCACCGCCCGCGGTGGCCGACGTCGTCACCGCGTTGCGCAGTTCGGCCGACAGCGCCACCAAACTGGCGCCCACCCTGTCCGGTTACCGGGCCGGGCTACTCGGTTCGATCGCGGCGTCCTGCGTCACCGCGTACACCGTGGCGCTGCCGCCAGGAAAGGCCGAGCAATGACGTCACCGCAGCCCACGCCGTCGACTTCACCGGACCCCGATCGTCCGTCGGATGCTGCTGCGGCAGCACTATTCGATGCCGTGGCCGCTGAGCACGCCGCGATCTACGGCTACGGCATCGTGTCGGCGCACAGCTCCCCCGATGAGAACGACCTGGTGTCGGCGGAGTTGGCCGAGCACCGTGAGCGCCGGGAGGCGGCGATCGCGATGCTGACCGGCCGTGCGGCCAAGGCGCCGCTGCCTGCCGCGGGCTATCAGCTGCCGATTCCGGTCGACAACCCCAGTGACGCGGCCAGCCTCGCGGTGCGTATGGAGAACGACTGCGCGGTGGCCTGGCGGGCGGCGCTCGAACATGCCAGTTCCGACCAGGACCGCGAGTTCGCGGTCACCGCGCTCACCGAAGCGGCGGTCGCCGCAGCACGCTGGAAGCAAGTCCAAGGCATCGAGCCGGTGACGGTCGCGTTCCCGGGCGGCACCGAGTAACTACAGTGTCGGGCCGCAGTACCTACTGCCGAAGTTGCGTCCGATCGCCGCGGCATCGCGCTCGCCCGTCGCGACGGTCACGGGAGCGCATTCGGCCAGACACCCGGGTCGATGATCAGCGGCGTCAAACCTCTCGACAAGCTGCGTGGACGGCGGATGCGGCACCATCGACGCTGATCTCGCGCCTGTCACCGGTGAAGCGGTTACGCAGCTCGACGACACCGTCGGCCCAGCCCCGTCCGACTACGACAATCCACGGCACGCCGAGCAGTTCGGCGTCCTTGAACTTCACCCCCGGCGAGGCGGTGCGGTCGTCGAGCAGAACGTCCAGGCCCAACCGGTCCAGATCGCGGGTCAGCTCTTCGGCGCCGGTCCGAGCCTGCGCATCCTTGTTGGCGATCACCACATGCACATCGAACGGCGCCACCGACGACGGCCAGCGCAACCCCAACTCATCGTGCTGCTGCTCGGCGATCACCGCGACGAGCCGGGAAACCCCTACGCCATACGAGCCCATCGTCAGCCGCACCGGCTTACCGTCTTCACCGAGCACATCGGCGGAGAACGCATCGGTGTACTTGCGGCCCAGCTGAAAGATGTGGCCGATCTCGATACCACGCGCCGACACCAGCGGTCCGGCGCCGTCCGGTGACAGGTCCCCGTCGCGCACCTCGGCCGCCTCGATGGTGCCGTCGGCAACGAAATCCCGGCCGGCCACCAGACCGACGACATGCTTACCGGTTTCATCGGCGCCGGTTATCCACGTCGTCCCGTCCACCACCCTCGGATCGACCAGGTAGCGAACACCGTTGGCCAGCAAGCTTTTCGGGCCGATGTACCCCTTCTTCAGGAAGGGGTGCCTGGCGAAATCGGCATCGTCGAGCAGCGTGTATTCCGCGGGCTCCAGCGCGGCGCCGAGGCGCTTATCATCCACTTCACGGTCGCCGGGCACGCCGATGGCGAGCAACTCCCACTCGCCGCCCGGTACCCGTGTCTTCAGCAGCACGTTCTTGAGCGTGTCGGCCGCCGCCACCTCCCGGCCCAGATCCGCGGAGTTGGCCCACTCCACCAGAGCCGCGATCGTCGCGGTGTCCGGGGTGTCGTACACCGTGGCATCCGGCAGACCCTCGAGCGGCAGGGACTCGGGAACCGCGGTGATCACCGCCTCGACATTCGCCGCGTATCCAGACTGCAAGCAGCGCACAAACGTGTCCTCGCCGACCTCGCTTTCGGCAAGGAATTCCTCGGAGGCCGACCCGCCCATCGCACCGGACACCGCCGAGACGATCACATAGCGAATTGCCATGCGCTTGAACATCTTCTGGTAGGCCTCGCGGTGCGCGTGATACGCGGTCTTGAGGCCGTCGTCGTCGACGTCGAACGAGTACGAGTCCTTCATGACGAACTCGCGTCCGCGCAGGATGCCGGCCCGGGGGCGGGCCTCGTCGCGGTATTTGGTCTGGATTTGGAACAAAACCAGCGGGAAGTCCTTGTAGGAGCTGTACTCCCCCTTGACCGTGAGGGTGAAGAACTCCTCGTGGGTGGGGCCGAGCATGTAGTCGTTCATCCGGCGGTCCTTGAGCCGGAACACCCCATCGCCGTACTCGGTCCAGCGGTTGGTGGTCTCATACGGCGCCTTCGGCAGCAACGCGGGAAACAGGATCTCCTGCCCGCTGATCGCAACCATCTCCTCGCGCACGATCTTCTCGACCTTGCGCAGCACCCGCAGGCCCAGCGGCAGCCAGGTGTACAGCCCGGGCGCCACCGGCCGGACGTAGCCGGCGCGGATCAGCAGTTTGTGGCTGGGCACTTCGGCGTCGGCTGGGTCATCGCGCAACGTGCGCAAGAACAGCTCGGACATGCGGGTGATCACAGTGGGCAAGCCTAGCGATGCCCTCAGTCGCGCCCCTGCCAGGTGCAGATGCAGGCCTCGTTGCCCTCCGGGTCAGCCAGGACCCAGAACGCCGGCGCCGCCGAATCCGATAGCACCGTGCCGCCCGCCGCGATCGCCGCGGCGATGCGTTCGGTCGCCGCGTCGTGGGGCACATCGATATCGAGGTGGATGCGGTTGCGCTGCGGGCGCGGGGCGTCCATCTGCTGAAACCAGAGCGCCGGACCGCGCCCCGACGGGTCGATGGCGTCGATGACGTCGATGGCGTCGATGGCGATCTGCACGGCCAGCGCAGCCACCTGACTGGCCTGCGCGAGGGACGGCACCGGGACTTCGGTGTAGATGGCACCGAGTACCAACCGCGAGCCCAGTTCGGCGATGGCGTCGGAGATCTCCTGGCGGCTCGGCCGATCCGACGATGCACTCATCGAACTGAGCCTAACGATGCCGGGGTCAGTAGTCTCCGGGGTGTGATTTCGCGCGCGGACCATCTTCACGGCATGTTGTGATGTACGGGCACAGATCAACGGGAGGGCGCAGTGGAACCGGAAAGTCCTGATAGCCGTACCGACGATGGGCCGTCCGCAGTCGTCGCCCGCGATATCAGGATGCGCGGCCCGTGGGGTCCGGTGTATGGACCCGTCGATCTCGACATCCCCAGCGGCGGCCTCAACGTATTGGTATGCCCGGCCGGATCCGGGCGCACCGCGCTGCTGATGACGATCGCCGGGCGGATGACACCCCAATCCGGGACCCTGACAGTGTTCGGCGCCACCCGCGCGCGCGACATCTTTTCGCAGTCGGCCCTGGCGGGCATCGACGAACTCGATACGGTGCCCGAATCGGTGACCGTCCGCGATCTGATCACCGAGCAACTCCGTTGGGATTCAGCGTGGTATCAGATGGTGCCCAAGGCAAACGAAGCCACTCTGAGTGCGGTATGCGCGCCGGTGTTCGGACCACACCGGCTCCCTCCCCTCGACGAGTACTTCGAGGAACTCACCGAACTCGATCGACTCCTGTTGCGAATCGCGCTGGCCAACACCGGTCGGCCGCCGCTGCTGGTCGTCGGGCACCTGGACTTCGTCACCAGCGACGTCAATCGGGACCTGCTCATCGAGCGGCTCATCGATCTGGGCCGCGACCAGACGGTCGTCACCGCGACGGTCAACGACGTAGATCGCCACGCCGTGCGGTCACAAATCCCGGTGGCAAACGCAGACCGCGCTGAACTGTCGGAAACGCAGAAAGGGACTGGCTGATCATGCTCGCCGGACTGTCGCTTGGCACCGATCTCAAGCGTTACTCCCGGGGTGTCCTCCCCCGAATCGCGCTGATCACGATCATCCTCATGCCGCTGCTGTACGGCGCAATGTATCTGTGGGCGTTCTGGAATCCGTTCGCCGCGGTCAACAAAGTGCCCGCCGCGCTGGTCAACGAAGACACCGGCACGCACGTCCAGGGCAAGCCCCTTCGTGCCGGCGATCAGGTGGCCGGCGCCCTCAAGAATTCGGGCCAGCTGCTGCTGCACGAAGTGTCCGCCGCCGACGCCGCCAAGGGTCTGGCCGACGGCACCTACTACTTCACCATCACGATCCCGGCCGATTTCAGCGCCGATATCGCCTCGCCCTCCGGCGGCGATCCCGCGCAGGCCAGCCTGCGGTTCACGTTCAACGACGCGAACAATTACCTGGGCTCGATCATCGGGCAGAACGCCGCCCGCGAGGTGATCAACCAGGTCAACAGCGCCGTGGGCGAGCAGACCGTCGGGACCGTGCTGAGCGGGTTGACCGACGCGGGCGCGGGATTGGTGGCCGCCGCCGACGGCGCCGACCGGCTGGCGTCAGGTTTGGTCACCGCCGATGGCGGGGCGCATCAGTTGGCCACGGGCTCGCAGACATTGGCCACCAGCATGGCCACCGCTCGGGATGGTGCGGCCCAGCTTTCATCGGGCACCCAGCAGCTGAGCACCGCGGTAACGACGGCGACGGACCCACTCATCGATGTCCTCTCGCGCGTCGACGGGCTGGGACTCGACCCGGTCGAAGTCGGTGCGGTGGCCGAACGCCTCAGCGGGGCGGTGCGCTCGACAACTGATCGCCTCGCCGCGCTGCACGTCGACCAGACGCAAGCGGCCGCCATCATCGACCAGGCGGTCGCCACGTTGTCGGCCAACCCCGACCCGACGATCCGTGACGTCGGTGGAGTCCTGGCCGGGGCGCAGCGGCTGTTACGGGCGCAAGGGATCGATCCCGCCACTGATGATGGACTTACCCGGTTGCGCGACAGCGCATCTCGCCTCGAGGGCGATCTCGGCGACCCCAACAGCAAGCTGCGGAAGTTCCTCACCGCCGCCGTCGACGGCCACCTGCGCACCGATGTGGTGAAGCTGCGCGACGGGGCCCAGCAACTCAACTCAGGCGCACAGCGCCTCAGCGCAGGCCTTGTCGCGCTGACCAACGGCAGCAATCAGCTTGCCTCGGGTGCGCAGCGCTTGGCCGACGGGACCGGACAGTTGCGCGACGGCAGCCAGGAACTCGCCGCGAAGCTGCGCCAGGGGTCTACCCAGGTGCCGTCGTGGACGCCACAACAGCGCACAGAGGTGGCCAGGACCGTCGCCGCTCCGGTGAATTTGGACATGGTGACGCACAACCCGGCCGCAACGTTCGGCACCGGGTTCGCCCCGTTCTTCCTACCGTTGGCACTGTTCATCGGCGCCCTTATCATCTGGATGTTGTTGACCCCGTTGCAGTCCCGCCCGATCATCAACGGGCTCGGTGCCCTGCGGGTGGTGCTGGCGTCCTATTGGCCGGCACTGCTGGTGGCGATCTGCCAAGTCGTCGTGATGTATGCGGTGGTGCACTTCGGAGTCGGGTTGAAGGCCCAATATCCGGTGTTCACGGTGGCGTTCCTGATCCTGGTGATCGCCGCGTTCCTGGGCATCATCCAGGCATTCAACGCGGTGTTCGGAGTCGCCGTCGGACGGGTGGTGACGCTGGCGTTCCTGATGTTGCAGCTGGTCTCGGCGGGCGGGATCTATCCCGTGGAGACCACCGCGAAACCCTTCCAGTTCATCCACCCGGCGGATCCAATGACCTATGCCGTCAACGGTTTACGCCAGCTCATCAACGGTGGGATCGATCACCGGCTGTGGGTGGCCGTGGCGGTGCTGACCGGAGTGCTCGCGGCTGCACTGGCTGCGAGCGCGTGGGCAGCACGGCGCAACCGGCAGTACACGCCTGCACGGCTACATCCACCCATCGAGGTGTAGGCAGCATGGTCGGCAGACCGGCCCTCTAGGGTGAACGGGTGACACCTGAATCGTCGCCCACAGCGTCTGCTGGGTCTTCCCTGGCGGCCCCTACCTACTCCGGCCGGATGCCATCGCACGTCGGCGACATGGCGGTCGAGACGCAGGGCATCGCCCCGATCCCGCCGGGCAACCGGTACGGCGGTGCGCGGCGGCTGTTCACCGTGTGGTTCGCGCCCCAGGTGAACATGACGGTGGTGTTCACCGGCACGCTGGCCGTGGTGCTGGGGCTGGGGTTCTGGCTCGGTCTGCTCGCGATGGTGATCGGTACGGTCGTCGGTTCGCTGGCGGTCAGCTATCTGTCCACCTGGGGTCCACGCACCGGCGCGGCTCAATTACCCAACGCGCGCATGGCATTTGGCGGAACCGTCGGGGTGGTGGCGGTGATCCAGTGGTTGTCGTCGATTGCCTGGGATGGGCTGGTCGGGTTGTTCGGCGGTGAGGCGCTGGCCGAGCTGTTGGGCATGCCGTTCTGGCTCGCGGTGGTCATCGTGCTGGCCGCGCAAGGCGTCGTCGGCGTCTTCGGCTACGAGGTGATCCATCGCGTACAGGCAGTGATGACCGTCATCCTCATCGCCACATTCGCAGTGTTCGCCTGGAAATTGATCAGCGGGCATCCGGTGATCTCGCTACCCACACTCAGCGGTGCGGATCTGGCCGGGGCGTTCGTGCTGGAGATCACGATCGCGCTGAGCCTGGCGATCTCGTGGGCCAGCTACGCCTCGGACTACAGCCGCTACCTACCGGAGAACACCTCACGAAAAGCGGTGTTCGGCTACACATTCGGCGGCCTGGCGGTGGCGTATATCGCCGTGCAGGCCATCGGGGTGGCCGCCGCAGGCACGCTCACCGATCAGACCGCCCAGGGCGTACGCGAGATCATGGGCGGTGGCGTGCTGGGTGCGGTCGCGCTGTTGGTGATCGCACTGGGTTCGGTGGCCTCCAACGCGATGAACGACTACAGCGGCTCGCTGGCGCTGCAGACCGTCGGGGTTCGGGTGCGCCGGCCGGTGTCGGCGGTCGTGGTGGTGATGATCGCATTCGCACTGATCATGTGGCTGCATTCCGGCGACCTGGCCACCCGCTTCCAGGGTGTGCTGCTGTTCGTCAGCTACTGGATCCCGGCATTCGTCGCGATCGTGGCCATCGACTGGCGCTATCGCAGCGCCGGGCGCGACACCGTCAACCCCGCCGCCGAGCTGACACCGCGTACCGACGCCCTCATGGCGCTTGCGGCTTTCTTCGTGGCGTTCGCCGTGGCAATCCCGTTCATGCACACGAACCTGATCGTCGGCCCGGTGGCCACTGCGCTGCACGGTGCCGATCTGGCATACTTCGTGAATTTCCTTGTCGCAGCGGCAGTTTACGGCGGCTATCGGCTGATGCGGGCCCGCCGAGCCTGAACCGGCTACAGCTCGCCGGCCTCGACCGCTTCGCGGGTGTGCTGGGCCGCGGCGATATCCCTGGTCGAGAATCCGATCCCGAGTGCGGCCACCCCGACGAGCAGCGCGATACCAGCCACCCACAGCAGTGAGTAGGTGTAGCCGTAGCCGAGCGCGTCGAGTTGGGCGGGCGTCATGTACTTCACCGGCCCGGTGGTGCCGCCCAGATACAGCGTGCGGGAGGTCTGCACAGCCTGGATGACCACCAACACCAGCGGCCCGCCGAGGTTGAACATCATCAGCGTGATCGAGGACACCGGGCCGACCTCGCGGGGGCCGATGTTGGCCAGTGTGCACAGCGGCAGGATCACCGAGATGATCCCGATTCCCAGGCCGCCGATGACGATCGGGACGAACAGGTCCGGGAAATAGGGGATCTGGCGGTTCAGCGTCGAGCCGTACAGCATGGCCGCGAGCACCAGCAGTCCCCCGCCGAGGATCACCCACCGCGGCGGGATCCGCAGCGCCAGCTTGGTGGCCACGACATTGCCGACCACGAAGGCGGCGGCGAACGGCATGAAGCAGATCCCGGCCCGCAGCGGCGAATAGCCCAGCACGTCCTGCACGAGGAGGCCGATCATCACGCTCAGGGTGAGCATCACGCCGCCGGCCAGAAAGTACGCCGCGAAGGAGGCGACCCGGCTGCGGCTGTCGAATACCGAGAACGGCACCAGCGGGTTATCGGCACCGCGCTCGACGATCAGGAAGGCGACCAGGAATACCACCGCGGCCACGCCCGCTCCGATCACCCACGGATCAACCCAGCCGCGCGGCGGGCCCTGGGTGAAGACCAGCACAGCCGCGGTGCACGCCAGCGTGGCCAGCAGTGCGCCGGTGATGTCGAGTTTGAGGCGTTCGTGCCGGGTTTCCTCGAGGCGGGTCAGCGCGACGACGATGATGAATATGCCGATCGGCACGTTGACCAGGAACGCCAGCCGCCAGGACAGGCCGGTCAGCGCACCGCCGAGGACCAGCCCCAGCACCGAGCCGAGGCCCTGCATGGCCGCCGATACCGCCAGCGCCTGATTGCGGGCATGACCGACGGCATATGTGGTGGCGATGAGCGCCAGCCCGGTCGGGGCCGCCACCGCGGCACCCATGCCCTGCACCGCGCGCGCGACGATCAACGTCCACTGCTCGTTGGCCAGCCCGCAGGCCAGCGAGGCGATGGTGAAGACCCCGACGCCGGAGATGAACGCCCGCTTGTGGCCGACGGCGTCGCCCACCCGCCCGCCGAGCAGCAGCAGGCCGCCGAAGGTGAGCACGTAGGCGGTGATCACCCAGCTTTTGGAGGCGTCCGACAGCCCCAGTTCGGACTGCATGCGCGGCAGCGCGACGATCACGATCGTGCCGTCCAGCGTGGACATCAACTGCATGCCGGTGATCGCGACGATCGCCAGCCCCAGCACTCGGGAGGCAAGCGGTCTGGTGGCCGGTAGCGGACCGCTCGCGCCAGACATGGGAAGCAACCCTACCGCTCTGGACTGGGCGCGCTTTCGTGCGTAGGGCGCACGAAAGCGCGCCGAAACGGAAAGGAGATCGCAGAGCTACAGCTCTCCGGCGTCGATCGCGTCCTTGACTTCCTGCGCGTGCGCGACCTGCGCCGCGGTATAGCCGATGAACAGCGCGACCGCGCCGACGATCACCGCGACGGCGGCGACCCACAGCAGGCCGTAGGTATAGCCCTGGTCCAGGGCATGCAGTTGCGCTTCGTTCATCTTCTTCACCGGGCCGGTGGTGCCGCCCAGGTATAGCGTGCGCGAGGTGATCACGGCCTGAATGATGGCCAGCACCACGGGTCCGCCGAGGTTCTGCAGCATCAAAGCGATCGCCGAAACCGGGCCGATCTGGTCGAATCCGACACCGGCGATGGCCGACACGGTGAGCGGCACGACGATCATGCCGATACCGAAGCCACCGACCGTGATCGGGATGACGAGGTTCGGGAAGTACGGAATACCGCCGTTGAGCGTGGAGCCGTAGATCATGGCGGTCAGCACCAGCACGCCACCGCCGATCACCAGGATCCGCGGTGGGAACCGGGACACCAAGGCCGAGGACAGCCCAAGGCCGATACCCAGGGCCACGACGAACGGGATGAAGCCGATACCGGCCTTCAAGGCGCTGTAGCCCATGATGTCCTGCACGTACAGACCGATCAGCACGGTCAGCGTGAACATGACCCCGCCGGCGAGGAACACAGCGGCGAACGTCGCCAGCCGGTTGCGGTCGCGGAACAGGCTGAACGGGACGACCGGGTTCTCGGCAGTGCGCTCCACCACGACGAACGCCAGAAACGCCACCGCGGCAAGCGCGCCCGAGGCCAAGGTGACCGGGGTGAGCCAGCCGTTTTCCGGCCCCTGGGAGAAACCGAACACTGCAGCCGTGCAGCCCACGGTGGCCAGTAGTGCGCCGGCGGCGTCGAGCTTCATCCGCTCTCTGTGCGTTTCGCGCAGCGTCTTCTGAGCCAGGTACAGCATCAGCAGGCCGATCGGGACGTTCACCAGGAAGGCGAGTCGCCAGGAAACCTCAACCAGCGCACCGCCGACGACCAGGCCCATCACCGAGCCGACGCCCGTCATCGCGGCGAAGACCGCGGTCGCGGCGTTACGGGCCGGCCCCTTGGGGAAGGTGGTAGCCACCAGCGCCAGGCCGGTCGGCGAGGCGATCGCCGCGCCGACGCCTTGTAACAGGCGCGCGATCACCAGAGTCGTTTCGTCCCAGGCGATACCGCACAGCACCGAGGCGATGGTGAACAGCGCGACGCCGGCAATGAAGGTGCGCTTGCGGCCGATGGTGTCGCCGAGACGGCCGCCGAGCAGCATCAGTCCGCCGAAGGTCAGGACGTAGGCGGTGATGACCCAGCTGCGGCCGGCATCGGACAGGCTGAGTTCGTCCTGGATCTTGGGCAGCGCCACGATCGCGACGGTGCTGTCCATCGTGGCCAGCAGCTGCATGCCACCGATCGCGGTCACCGCGGCGAGGAAGCGCTTCGACGGCAGCCAGGCGGGGTACCGGCTGGTGCGCTCGAGGGACGTCGACTCGAGGCGCATGGGAACAGCGCGCTCTGAGCTGTTGGCGGTCGCCCGAGCAGCGTCGTTGAGGGCCGTCATAGCGGCCAACCCTACAGGAATCTTAAGAAGACGTTAAGTGCGAGGCGCCGCAGACCCCCACAACGGGACCGATCACGATGATCGCCGGAGGCTTAATACCGTCTCCTCGAATGCGTTCCGGTGCGTCACGCAGCGTCGTCCGCACAATTCGTTCGGCGGCGGTGGTCCCGTGCTGCACCACCAGAACCGGCGTTTCCTCAGGTCGGCCGCCTCCAATCAGTGCTTCGGCAAACAATTCGATGCGTTCGACCGCCATCAGCAGCACCAGCGTTCCAGACAACTGCGCCAGCGCATTCCAATTCACTAACGATTCCGGATGATCAGGTGCCACATGGCCGCTGACCACCACGAATTCGTGATTGACGGCCCGGTGGGTGACCGGAACGCCCGCCATCGCGGGCACCGCTATGGCACTGGTCACACCCGGCACAACTGTGACGGGTATCCCAGCCTCGGTGCAGGCGAGGACTTCCTCATAGCCGCGGGCGAACACGAACGGGTCCCCGCCCTTGAGCCGCACGACGAAGCGGCCTGCTTTGGCCCGTTCGATAAGAACGTTGTTGATGGCTTCCTGGGCCATCGCCCTCCCGTACGGGATCTTGGCGGCGTCGATGACCTCGACATGGGGGCCGAGCTCGGCGAGCAGCTCGGGCGGGGCCAGCCGGTCGGCGACGACGACGTCGGCGCGGGCCAAGAGGCGCCGGCCGCGCACGGTGATCAGCTCCGGGTCACCGGGCCCGCCGCCCACCAGTGCGACACTGCCGGACACGATATCGCTCGTATCGGCGGCGATCAGCCCTTGCTGGAATGCCTCGCGGATGGCCGAGCGGATGGCCGCCGAGCGGCGGTGTTCCCCGCCGGCCAGTACGCCCACCACGAGTCCGTCGTGGTCGAAGGACGCCGGGGTGACCGCGGACCCTTCCACGGCAATGTCGGCGCGCACACAGAAAATCTGCCTGCGCTCGGCCTCGGCTACGACCGCCGCGTTGACGTCCGGGGCGTCGGTGGCGGCGATCGCGTACCAGGCGCCGTCGAGATCGCCGTCGCGGTAGTCGCGCAGCTGCAACGTGATCCCCGGTGACGTGGTGGATAGCACCTCCACCGCCGGGGTCGCGGCGCGGGCGATGACGTGGACGTCGGCGTCGCTTCCGATGAGCAGCGGCAGCCGTCGTTGAGCCACCGTGCCGCCGCCGATCACGACGACCTTCTTCCCGGCCAGGCGTAAGCCGACGAGGTAGGCGTTCTCGGTCACCGGGCGAGCTTAAAGCGTGTCGCCGCGCGTTCGACAAACCCAGCGACCGAACGAGGCTGCGCCGCGGGGTGGGTATGGAGGTACGACGCGTGCACGCCGGCGCACACCGCACCCTCGCGTACCGGTTGCCCGTCGCTTCCGCGGAATCCCCAGGCCGGTTCGACGGCGCCGGTGAATTCGGCTGTGGTGCGGTGGAATTCGTGACCGACGACCCGCTCCCCCGCGGTGTGCAGGGACGAGTCGGACAGCGCCACGGCTTCCCGGTAGCCCAGGGTCAGCCGCTGGGTGAACCGGGCCGAACCGGCCAGCACCCCGCACATCGCATGCCCGTCCAGCTCATCCATGAGGTAGGCCAGCCCGCCGCATTCGGCCTGCACCGGCGCGTGGGCGGCCAAGTCGCGGATCTGGGCCCGCAGTTCGCTGTTGGCCGACAGGTCGGCCAGATGCTGCTCGGGGAAACCGCCCGGCAGCACCAGGGCGGCGGTGTGCGCGGGCAGTGCATGGGTGAGTGGATCAAATTCGACGACGTCGGCACCGGCGGCAGCCAGCAGCTCGGAGTGTTCGGCGTAGCCGAAGCTGAAGGCCTTGCCGGCAGCCACCGCGACCAGCGGGCGTCCGCCGGTGGGCCGCCCGATGACGTCCTCGGGAGCCCAGGGCGGCGCCGCCACTCGGGATCCACCCAGCGCGACGACCGCGGGCAGGTCGACGTGGCGGGCAACGAGCGCGGTCATCGCGGCGACCGCGGCCCGCGCCTGCTCCCCGTGCTCGACGGCGGTGACCAGACCCAGATGCCGAGACGGCACCGACAATTCGTCATCGCGAGGTATCGCACCGAGCACCGGCACACCGACTGCTTCACTGGCCTGGCGCAGCACCTGCTCATGGCGTGTGGTGCCGACCCGGTTGAGGATCGCCCCGGCGATGTGAATGCCGGGGTGAAACGTCGTAAACCCTTGCAGCACAGCTGCGATACTCTGGCTCTGACCGCGGGCGTCGACCACCAGCAGCACCGGGGCGCCGAGCAGTCCGGCGACGTGTGCGGTGGAGCCGCGGGCCGGGGTGACGATGCGCTCGTCGATGCGGCCGTCGAAAAGGCCCATCACCCCTTCGATCACGGCAATATCCGCGTCGCGGGTGCCGTGCCGGTACAGCGGCCCGATCAGCTCTTCGGGCACCAGGACCGGGTCGAGGTTACGGCCGGGCCGGCCGGCGGCGAGCGCATGGTAGCCGGGGTCGATGAAGTCCGGACCAACCTTGAACGGCGCGACCCGATGGCCGGCCGCCCGTAGTGCGCCGATCAAACCCGTTGCCACCGTGGTCTTTCCGCTCCCGGATGCGGGGGCGGCGATCACGACGGCCGGAATGGACACCATGCTCACCACTCAATACCGCGCTGGCCCTTGCGGCCGACGTCCATCGGATGTTTGACGCATCCCATCTCGGTCACCAGGTCGGCGGCATCGATCAGCCGCTGCGGCGCATCACGTCCGGTGATCACCACGTGCTGGCCACCTGGCCTCGACATCAGCACCTCGACCACATCGTCGACGTCCACCCACCCCCATTTCAGCGGGTAGGTGAATTCGTCGAGGACGTAGAAGTCATGGCGGTGCTCGGCCAGCCGTGCGGCGATCTCGGCCCAGCCTTCGGCCGCCGCCGCGGCGTGGTCATCGTCCGAGCCGGTCTTACGAGTCCAGGACCACCCCGACCCCATCTTGTGCCACTCCACCGCACCGCCGATGCCTTGTTCGGTGTTCAGTGTGCCGAGCGCGGCGAAGGCCGACTCCTCGCCGACCTTCCACTTGGCGCTCTTGACGAACTGGAACACCGCCACGCTCATCCCGGCGTTCCACGCCCGCAACGCCATTCCGAAGGCCGCGGTCGATTTACCTTTACCGGGCCCGGTGTGCACCGCGAGCACCGGGGTGTTGCGCCGGGCCCGCGTGGTCAGGCCGTCATCAGGCACGGCGATCGGCTGGCCTTGCGGCATGGTCGGTCCCCTTCTGCTTCAGGCGGCGCGGCGCAAAGCCTGTGCCAGATACTCTGCGCGCAGCTGCTCCAACTGCAGCAGCGGGGCTTCCAGATTCTCGGCCAGATCCGCGGCCAAACCCAGCCGGATGTACGACGTCTCGCAATCCACCACCACCGCGGCAGCACCCTCCGCCACCAGTTGGCGAGCCGCGGAACGGCTGCGCCCCAACGGATCCGGTCCACCAGTCGCGCGGCCATCGGTCAGCACAACCACCAGGGGGCGTCGAGTCCGATCGCGCACGCGCTCACGGATCACGATGTCGCGAGCGGCCAGCAGCCCCTGCGCCAGCGGCGTGGCACCGCCGGTGTCGAAACGGGTCAGCCGCCGCGACGCGATATGCGCCGACGTCGTCGGCGGGAGCAGGACTCGAGCGCCATCTTGGCGAAAGGTGATGACGGCGACCTTGTCTCGGCGCTGATAGGCATCGCGCAACAGCGACAGTGCCGCCCCGGTCACCGCAGACATCCGGTCGCGTGCGGCCATGGACCCGGAGGCATCGACGACGAAGATCACCAGGTTGCCCTCGCGGCCGACTCGGATCGCCCGGCGGATGTCCTCGGGCTGCGGGCGCAGCCGGCCGTTGCCCGCCGCGCCCAGCACGGTGGCGAACAGATGCAGCCCGTGGCCCTGCCCAGGGGCGTCGGTGGCGGTGATCACCGCCCCGGACCTGTTGCGAGCCCGGGAGCGCCGGCCGGGGTTTCCCTCCCCGACCCCGGGCACGGTCAGTGCGCGGGTGCGAAACGTCGCAGCGGGCGGCGCAGATGGCTTAGGCGGTGCCGACGACGCATTACCTTGCGGCGCAGACGGTGGCGACGATCCGTCATCTACCTGCCCGCCACCCGGCGGATCTGAATCGGGATCGGGCTCAGGCTCGGGGTTGGGATCGGTGCTGGCCAGCGCCTCGTCGAGCTGAGCGGGGTCAAGACCCGGGTCATCGAACGGATCGCGCCTGCGCCGATGCGGTAGCGCTAGCTCGGCGGCCACCCGAATATCTTCCTGCACAACGGATTCCGCTCCACGCCACGCCGCGTGCGCTACCGCCGTACGGGCCACCACCAGGTCGGCGCGCATCCCGTCGACGTCGAACGCCGCACACAGCGCCGCGATCCGGGTCAGCTCGGCATCGGGCAGCACAACGTCAGCGACCCGGTCTCGGGCCGCCGCGATCCGGCGGGCCAGCTCGCTGTCCTGCTCGGCGTGCCGGGCGGCGAATCCGGCCGGGTCGGCCTCGTAGGCCAACCGCTGGCGGATCACCTCACTGCGCACCGTCACATCGCGGGAGGCATGCACGTCCACGGTCAGCCCGAACCGGTCCAGCAGCTGCGGACGCAGTTCGCCCTCTTCGGGATTCATGGTGCCGATCAATACGAAGCGCGCCTCATGCGAGTGCGAGATCCCGTCGCGCTCGATGTGGACCCGGCCCATGGCGGCGGCGTCGAGCATGATGTCTACGAGGTGGTCATGCAGCAGGTTGACCTCGTCGACGTAGAGCACACCGCCGTGCGCGCGGGCCAACAGGCCCGGCGAGAACGCATGCTCACCGTCGCGTAGCACCTTCTGCAGGTCCAGCGAGCCGACCACCCGGTCCTCGGTCGCTCCGATGGGCAACTCGACCAGCCGTGAATCCGCGTCGACCTGGCTCAGGACCGCCGCCAATGCCCGCACCGCAGTCGATTTCGCGGTGCCCTTCTCGCCACGGATCAGCACGCCGCCGATCTCGGGACGCACCGCGCACAGCACGAGAGCCAGCCGCAGCTGGTCGTGCCCGACGATCGCGCTGAACGGGTACGGGGCTGCCGAGCTCACGATCGTTCGGTTTCGGTACCGCCGGTGCGGCGCACCATCGGCACGTGCGGAATGCCGTCCTCGACGAATTCGGCTCCGGCGGCGACGAAGCCGTGCCGGGCATACATATCGGCAAGGTACGTCTGGGCGTCGATCCGGCACACGTAGTCGCCCACCTCGGCGATCGCGGCCTGCAGCAGCCGGGTGGTGTGGCCCTGGCCGCGGGCGGCGCGCTGGGTGCACACCCGGCCGATGCGGAACGTCTTCCCCCCGCCGACGTGCTCCTCCATCAGCCGCAGCGTGGCGATCACCGTGCCGTCGGGCTGCTCGAGCCAGAAGTGCCGGGTCTCGGCGAGCAGGTCACGGCCGTCGAGCTCCGGATACGGGCAGGCCTGCTCGACAACGAACACCTCGACCCGCAGCTTCAACAGCTCGTAGAGAGTCGCCGCATCGAGGTCCTTGGCCCAGAAGCGGCGCAGGGCGACCGTCACACCACTCCCGCGGGTTCCGGGCTTCCGGAACCCGAAGCGGCGCGCGCGATATCCGCCCCGGCGGCCAGTGCGGCACGGCTGGCGTCGGCCCGGCTTTCCAGCCCAAGCACCTTGGTGCCATGCGCCCACACCTCGGCGAACAGCTCCGGATTCTCCGAGAGCTTGACGCCGAGGGAGGGCACCATCTCCTTGAGCTTGGGCAGCCAGCCCTGGTAGCGATCGGCGAAGCAACGCTGCAGGACGTCGATCATGGCCGGGACGGCGGTGGATGCGCCCGGGGACGCACCGAGCAGGCCGGCGATCGAGCCGTCGGCGGCGGTCAGCACGGCGGTGCCGAACTCGAGCACACCGAGCCTCTTGGCATCACGTCGGATTACCTGCACCCGCTGGCCGGCGATATCGATCTCCCAGTCGGAATCCCTTGCCGTGGGCGCGAATTGGCGCAGATCGTTGACCCGGTCGGCCTCGCTGAGAGCCAGCTGGCCGATCAGGTACTTCAGCAGACCCATCTCGGTGAGGCCGACGCCGATCATCGAGGCGAGGTTATTGGGCTTGACCGACAGCGGCAGGTCGGTGACCTTGCCTTCCTTGAGGAATTTCGGCGACCAGCCGGCGAACGGACCGAACAACAGCCACTCCCGGCCGTTGATGACGCGGGTGTCCAGGTGCGGCACTGACATCGGCGGGGCACCCAGCGGCGGGGCGCCGTAGACCTTGGCGTGGTGAGCGGCGGCCAGCTCGGGGTCGCCGGTGCGCAGCCACTGGCCGCTGACCGGGAATCCGCCATAGCCCTTCGCCTCGGGGATCCCGGCCTTCTGCAGCAACGGCAGCGCACCGCCGCCGGCGCCGACGAACACGAACTTCGCCGACAGCTTGCGCCTCTGGCCGGTGCGCCGATTGTGGACCTTGACTGTCCACCCGCCGTCGGACTCCTTGTGCAGGTCGAGCACATCATGGCCGAACAGCGTGGTCATTCCACGTTCGGCGCCGTAGCCGAGCAGCTGGCGGGTCAGCGAACCGAAGTCCACATCGGTGCCGTCTTCGGTCCAATTCAGCGCGACCGGCTCGGAGAAGTCCCGACCCTTGGCCATCAGCGGCAAGCGGCGGGTGAACTCGTCCTGGTCGTCGATGAATTCCATGGTGGCGAACAACGGGTTGCGCACGAGGGTGTCGCGGCGGCGGCGCAGGTAGTCGATGTGGTCGGTGCCCTGCACGAAGCTGACGTGCGGGATCGGGTTCAGGAAGCTGCGGACGTCAGGCAGGATGCCATTCTCGTGCGCGTAGCTCCAAAACTGGCGGGTGACCTGGAACTGTTCGTTGACGTTAATGGCCTTGGCGATGTCGATCGTGCCGTCGGCCTTCTCCGGGGTGTAGTTGAGCTCACACAGCGCCGAGTGGCCGGTGCCGGCGTTGTTCCACGGATCGGAACTCTCGGCAGCGGCCGCGTCGAGGCGCTCGATCAGCGTGATCGACCAGTCCGGTTGCACCAGTCGCAGCAGGGCCCCCAGCGTCGCGCTCATGATTCCCGCGCCAACCAGCACCACGTCGGTCTTGGTCGTATCAGACACCGCTTTGTCGTCCTTTACTTCAGACACCTGTACAGATGGTCAAGGTTATCCCGCCCGGCACCGACTTATTCGTGAGAGTCGCCAGCACCACACCCCGATGTAGCCAGCGCCACACCCGGTTAGGGTAGAGCGTGTGACGGCAGCTCGGGCCGAATGGGCCGACGATGTCCTAGCCGGCTACCAACAGACCACCATGGCGTTGGGGCCGGACCCCGATGGTGAGGGCGATCTGTTCGCCACCCTGGTGCGCCGCGCCGGCGGCGGGCCCGCGGCGCAGACCGTGCTCGCGGTGCACGGTTTCACCGACTACTTCTTCAACACCGAACTGGCCGATCATTTTGCCGCCGCCGGATTCCGGTTTTACGCCCTGGACCAACACAAGTGCGGCCGGTCCTGGCGCGAGGGCCAGACCCCGCACTTCACCACCGACCTCGCCCGCTACGACCGTGAGCTGGAGCGGGCGGTCGAGATCATTGCCACCGAGAATCCCGGCTCGACGATGCTCGTGTACGGCCATTCCGCCGGCGGGTTGATCGTCTCGCTGTGGCTGGACCGGGTGCGTCGGCGTAACGCGACGGCGGCGCTGTCGCTGGGTGGTTTGGTGCTCAACAGTCCGTGGCTGGACTTGCACGGCCCGGCGGTCCTGCGGACCCGGGTGACGTCGACGGCCATCGGCGCGCTGTCGCGGGTGCGCAAGACCAGAGTGGTGCGCGGCACCAGCAAGGGCGGCTACGGGCTGACGCTGCACCGCGACTATGACGGCGAGTTCGATTACAACCTGCAGTGGAAGCCGCTCGGCGGCTTCCCGGTGACCTTCGGCTGGATCCACGCCATCCGCCGCGGCCACGCCACACTGCATCGCGGCCTGGATGTCGGTGTGCCGAACCTGATCCTGCGTTCGGATCACAGCGTGACCGAGAGCGCGGACGCGCCGAGCATGCAGCGGGGCGACGTGGTCCTCGACGTCACCCAGATCGCGCGCTGGGCGGGTTGTATCGGTAACCGCAGCACCGTCGTTCCGGTCCGTGACGCCAAACACGACGTGTTCTTGTCGCTGACCCAGCCCAAGCTCGAGTCCTATCGCGAGCTGGACTCCTGGCTGGATTTCTACCATGCGCATCTGGAATCGGCCGCGCCATCCGCGGGGCGGGGATAAGGGGATTTCGTTGCAGCACTTCGATATTGCGATCATCGGAACCGGTTCGGGCAATTCGATCATTGACGAGCGCTACGCCGGTAAAAAGATCGCGGTCTGCGAGCAGGGTGTGTTCGGCGGCACCTGCTTGAACGTGGGTTGCATCCCCACCAAGATGTTCGTCTACGCCGCCGAGGTGGCGCAGACCGTGCGCGAGTCCGCCCGATACGGCGTCGACGCCCATATCGACGGGGTGCGCTGGTCCGATATCGTCTCGCGGGTCTTCGGGCGTATCGACCCGCTGGCATCCGGTGGCGAGCACTACCGGCGTTCGTCGCCGAATGTGACGGTCTATGACAGCCACACCCGCTTCACTGGCCGCACCGAGAACGGCTACGCGCTGCGCACCGACAAGGGCGAGGAGTTCACCGCCGATCAGGTGGTGATCGCCGCGGGCGCACGGGCGATGATTCCCGAAGCCATCGCGGGCTGCGAGGTGCAGGTCCACACCAGCGACACGATCATGCGCATCCCCGAATTGCCCAAGCACCTGTTGATCATCGGCGGCGGGTTCGTCGCCGCCGAGTTCGCCCACGTGTTCTCCGCACTGGGCTCACGGGTGACGATCGTGATCCGCGGCAGGGGCATGCTGTCGCACTGCGACGACACGATCTGCGAGCGGTTCACCGACATCGCCGCTAAGAAGTGGGAAATCCGTAGTCACCGCAACATGATCGGCGCGCACCACGAGGGTTCACAGGTCGTGATCGAACTCGATGACGGCTCGTCGGTGTCGGCCGACACCGTGCTGGTGGCTACCGGCCGGATTCCCAACGGCGACTTGATGGACCTGGATCTGGCCGGGGTGGACGTCGACGAGGACGGCCTTGTCGTCGTCGATGAATTCCAACGGACCACGGCGCGAGGCGTTTTCGCGCTCGGCGACGTGTCCTCGCATTATCAGCTCAAACACGTCGCCAACCACGAGGCGCGAGTGGTGCGCCACAACCTGTTGCAAGACTGGGACGACACCGAGAATCTGATGCCGTCGGATCACCGTTTCGTGCCATCGGCGGTGTTCACCGATCCGCAGGTCGCCTCGGTCGGGTTGACCGAAAACGAGGCCCGTGCCGCCGGTCACACGTTCAAGGTCACGGTGCAGGACTACGCCGACGTGGCCTACGGCTGGGCGATGGAGGACACCACCGGCATCGCCAAGATCATCGTCGAGGCGGACACCGGAGAGATCCTGGGCGCGCACATCATGGGGCACCAGGCGTCAACGTTGATCCAGCCGCTGATCCAGGCCATGAGTTTCGGGTTGTCCGGCCAGAACATGGCCCGCGGACAGTACTGGATCCACCCGGCACTGCCCGAGGTGATCGAGAATGCGCTGCTATCGTTGTGCGGCGAGCCGCCCTGGCCCAAAGTGCGCCAGCATTAGACATCATCTGCCACACGAGTGGGCCGGAATCACCAAGCGCCAAAAATAGGGAGTTCCCCCCAGGTACTCACCGAAGATCGGTCCGTAGTGTCCGTCCCGATGAACCGTTACGCCTCAACCGCGCCCACCACGCCTGCGATCGCCATCGACGCGACAATGCGGAAGCGGAGGCCATCGGGACGTTGGGTGCGGCAATCACGTTGGGCGACAGCAGTAGTGCGGTCGCGACCAACCTCGGGATCGCCATCGCGGTCGGATCGCACTCCGCCGCGCACGCCGGCACCGCCCAGACCAATTTTTTCTCTGTCGCCGCCTCGATTGCAAACGACTCCGAGGCCGAAGCCTTGGGCCAGGGCAAGGTGGCCGTCAATCGGTTTGGCACCGACGCGAAGGTGCACGCATGTGGCACCGATCTCCTGGCCTTCAACACCGATCTCCTGGCCTTCAACACCGGCAACAAAGAGCACCGTCACCGCGTGGGGGCACACTGAGCAGTGCCCTGAGTCTGGGTGGATATCAAGTAATTGTGGAGACGGCAGGTGACGGTCACGCCAGCTCGGCCTTGCACGTATTGGGTTCCGGTAACGCGGTTGCACCGCCATGGTAGGCGCGGATCACGTTGAGCCAGTGAGGTTATTCACCGCGCAGGAACGGTGAATCCCCAGGGCAATTCGAGCCGGTGGGCGGCCAGTAGCTCGGCATCGGAGAGCACCGCGGCGATGGTGCCGTCGGCGACCACCGTGCCGTGATCCAGGACGATCGCCCGGTCGCACAGCTGCGCGGCATAGGGCAGGTCGTGGGTGACGACCAGCATGGTGGCAGGCAGGGTGGCCAGCGTCTCGGCTAGTTCGCGCCGGGCAACCGGATCGAGGTTGGCCGAGGGCTCGTCGAGCACCAAAATCTCTGGCTCGCAGGCCAGCACGGTGGCCAGCGCCGCGCGCCTGCGCTGACCGCCGGACAGGTGCGCGGGGCTGCGCTCGGCGTGCTCGGTCATCGACACCACAGCCAGAGCGGCGGCAACCCTGGCAGCCAGTTCGTCGCCGGCCACCCCGAAGTTGGCCGGGCCGAACGCGACATCCTGAGCCACAGTCGGCATGAACAGCTGGTCGTCGGGGTCCTGGAACACCAGTCCGACCCGGCGCCTGATATCGCGAAGAGTGTTGCGGGTCAGAGTAATACCGCTTATTTCTATCGCACCCGAGGTGGCGGTCAACACGCCGTTGAGGTGCAGCATCAGCGTGGTCTTGCCCGCCCCGTTGGGTCCGAGAATGGCCACCCGCTCCCCCGCGTTGATGCAGAGGTCGACACCGTAGAGGGCAACGCGCCCGTCGGGATAGCGGTAGTGCAGGCCCTCAACCCGGATCGCCGGATCCCTCATCGCAACGCCCACGCCGAGGCTGCCACCGCGGCCGCCGCCATCGCCGGCGTCAGCGCGTAGGCCCACTGGGCACCCGACGCGCGTGGCCCGGCACCGACGATCGCCAGCTCGGGGACCTTGCCGTCGAATCCACGCGACACCATGGCCAGGTACACCCGTTCGCCCCGCTCATAGGACCGAAGAAACAGCGCACCAACGCCTTTTGCGGTCGCACCGATCTGATGGATGGCCCGTGGGGAGTCGCCGCGGGAGATCCGCGCCATCCGCATCCGGCTCACCTCGGCCGACAGCAGGTCGATGTAGCGGATCATCAGCACGAGCATCGATGTCACCAGACCCGGTACACCGAGCCGGCTCAGCGCCAGCGGCAACTCCCGCGCCGATGTCGTCGCCGCGACGGTCAGCGAGGCAGCCACACCGAGCGTGCCCTTGATGACGATCCCCCACGCCGCCCACAGCCCGGTCACCGACAACGCCACGCCCGCAACCTCGACGCGTGCACCACCTTCGGCGAACGGCAGCAGCACCGCCAGCACGATGAAAGGCGCTTCGATGAGCATCCGCGGCAGAATCCACCGCAATGGGATACCGGCAACCCGCCAGACCCCCAGCACGATCACGGCGTAGAGGGCGAACGGCCAGACCATCTCCCGCGGGGTGGCCACCACCGCGAGGACGAACAGCACCAGACCGGCGATCTTGACTTCGGCGGGTGCGCGGTGCACCACCGATTCGCCGTCCCGGTACAGCGGGTGGGAGTGCCCGGCACCCATCGCGTCAGCCCTTGGTACGGCGAGTGCGCGCGATCAGCCAGAACGCCCCGAAGGCGATGGCTAGCACGACGACCGCGCCGATGATGCCGGCCAGCCCGCTGGTGGCGGGGTGGCCCAGGATTGTGTAGTCGGCCAGCGGCGACACCGACATGACGTGCTCGGTCGCGTGTTGGGCGATGCAGCTGCCGGTCAACTGTTCACCATGCTCGGTTTCGACGACCCGGCAGCCCTGCAGCGTGGCCGAGTCCAGACCATCCGGGCTCGAGCTGGCGAAGTAGGACACCACGCCGGCGATCAGCAGAATGGCGGCCCCGAAGGCCACCCAGAACTGCCAGTGCCGAGCGACTCCCGCGGCGTTCATCCGGCCACCGCCGCGCGCTCACGATCGCGGCGCAGCAGATACACGAGGTCGGGGCGCGACCGGGCGACCGCCATCACCGTCACTGCGGTGATCAAGCCCTCCCCGATACCGATGAGCACATGGGTGCCCAGCATGTAGGTTGCCACCGTTGTCAGCGATGTCGGCGCGGCGCCGCCGATCGCATATTCGACGACGAATCCCATTGAGGCACAAACTGTTCCGATTAACGCAGCGAGGAAGCCGACGACTCCGAGCGCAGGTACCGATCCAGGACGGCGGCGGCGCACGAGTCCGTAGAGCACCAGCGCCGCCGAGTAACCGGCAGCAACACCGATGACGGCCATATTGGTGATGTTCATCCCGAGCGCGGTCACTCCGCCGTCGGCGAACAGCAGCGACTGCACCACCAGCACGATCGTGATGCAGAGCACGCCGGTGTAGGGACCAACCAGGATCGCGGCGAGCGCGCCGCCCAGCAGGTGACCGCTGACCCCCGGCAGGATCGGGAAGTTGATCATCTGGACCGCGAAGATGAAGGCCGCGACCAGGCCGGCCAACGGGACCGTGCGCTCGTCGAGCTCGGTTCGCGCCCGCCAGCCGCAGAACGCCACGACGGCGATGGCCAGGATCCCGAAAACCACCGAGGTGGATGCGTTGACCAGACCGTCACTCATGTGCATGGCCGTGATCTGGACGCTCAAGCGTGCCTCCTCGCGATGCGACCGGGAATTCCCGGTCCCGCTTCGGAAGCCTAGGCGGCCCACCCGATACCTGTCTACCTGTACAGATATTCGAATGACCAACCAGCTCATTCGGTATGCGCCGCGCCGATCCAGTGCAGGAGGTCGTGCACAGTGTGATCCTCGAGGCGATAGCTGGCCTGCCGGCCGACCCGCGTCGAGGTGACCCAGCCCTGTTGGCGCAGCACCCGCAGCGCTTGGGACACGGCGTTTTCCGACCTGCCGATGGCCGCTGCGAGATCACCCACGCAGATGCCGGGCGCCCGATGCAGCCCGAGCAGGATCTCCAGCCGGTGCGGGTCCGACAACAGGTCGAAGCGCTGGGTCCAGCTGTGGATGTCGACATCGGCCAGCGCGGACGAGGCGCGCTCGACCTTGACCTCGTCTCCTGGCCCATCCATGCCTAGGAATCTAGCCCAGGAACGACATTGCGCCGGAGATGCGGGAACGATCCGGGCCGGATAGACGACTATTGACAACGTGGACTGCCCTGTCGCCCGGGAGGCGTTGTCAGCCCGGATCGACGGCGAACGTGAACCCGTTCCCGCCGCCCGGGTCGACGAGCATGTCGCCGGCTGCGCGGACTGCCGCGCCTGGTACGCCCAGGCCGTCGAGCAGACTCAGCAGCTGCGGCGACTGGCCGGGCGATCCCAGGTGGCGGCCGTCGCCGCCAGCGACCGGGCCGCGATGTCCCGCACGCCCCGCCCGCTCCCCTCGATCAGCACCTGCCTGCGCGCGACTCTGGCGCTGACCGGGCTGGTGCAGATGGGGCTGGCCATAGCCCAGGCCGCTGGCGTCAACGTCGGGACGTCGGCTGCCGCGCATCACATGATGATGGGCGGGCACCTGCTCAACGAGTCGACGGCATGGTCGGCGGCGCTGGGCGTGATCATGGTCGTCGCGGCGGTGCGCCCGGCCGTGGCGGCCGGCCTGGCCGGAGTGCTCTCGGTGTTCACCGCGATCCTCACCGGATATGTGGTCAGCGACGCTTTGACGGGCGCGGTGGGCCTCGACCGGATCCTGTCGCATCTGCCGGTGCTGGCCGGGACGGTCCTCGCGCTGATCGTCTGGCGCAGCGCTCGCCCGTCGGGGCCCGAACCGCGCTCTGATGCCGCGCCGGTCACCGCGGACGTGGTGCTGCCCGACAAGGCCTCTCGCGGGCGTCGGCGCGGGCACCTCTACCCCACCGACGGCTCCGCCGCCTGATCTTGACGCGCTACAGCATCACGCCGAACATGATCGCCATACCGGCGGCCATCATCGACTGGCACAGGGCTCCCAGCGGCACGCCGGCACCCGGGGTGCGGCTCATCCGCACGGTCAGGTACCGATAGAGCCAATACACCGTGGCGACCGCGAAACCGATGGTGCACAACCAGTTCAGCGCATCGATGTAGGGCGGATAGCCACCCCCGGACGCGGTCACCGCGGTGTCCGACCCCGACATGTCCATGCCCGGCATGGTCATCCCGGCATGCCCCGAGTGCCCGGTCTGCGCCGGGGTGGCGTCACCGACGTAGGACGCTTGACCCGGCAGCAGGCGCCCGTTCATCACCGCGTACATCCACGCCATCGCCAGCATCATCAGCGCGTGATAAGCACCGGCGACCCGGTGACCGGCCCCGAGCGGGCTCACCGTCACACCGATGAACCAGCCCGTCGCGAGCAGAAAGAACACCATCGGCGCGACGGTGGGCAGGGCGGCACCCGATGGCCACGCCATCACCGCCATCGCCACCGCCATCACCACGTGCAGCAATTGACTGACGACGGCGGCGGGTCGCCGATCCCCCGCGGCGAGCGCATACCCGCACTCCGCGGCGCTCAGGACGAACAGGATGGTGACGAACCATCGCAGCGCGAGATCTCCGATCACCGGTGAGTTCCTCCGTTCGGCCGGCCTGAGCATTGGTCGATCCGTCGCACCAGAAAGTTCCCACCACGGCGATTCCACTACGACGGCCAGTCCTAGACTGGCCGCGATGGAGTCGACGCAGGCAGGCGCCCGGCCGGCGGGTCGGTGGATCTTCGTCGGCTACCTGAGCATGGTTGCCGCACTGATCGGCTATGCCCTCGTCACCGGTGAGCGCCGCTTCACCGTCACCGGTGACTCCTACCCCGGCAGCGTCACCAGCGTCGCCGAGGTAATCGGCTATTTCACCGCGACGCTGGCCGCCGCGATCTGCCTGGGCGCGCTGGTCTTCGTCGTCATCACCGCTGAGCCCGACGAACGTGGCACGCTCGATGCCACCTCGTTCCGGGTCCACCTGTTGGCCGAACGCCTGGCGCCGCTCTGGCTGGTGACGGCGCTGGCGATGGTGCTCATCCAGTCGGCTAACGCCGCTGGGGTCCCGATTTCCCGGCTCATCGGTGGCGGCGGCATCGGAAGCGCGCTCGGCGCATCGGAAATGGCTCGCGGATGGATCGTCGTCGCGGCGATGGGCACGGTGGTCACCGTCGTGGTGCGCCTGACGGTGCGCTGGGTGTGGCATGCCGTACTGGTGATTCCGGCCTTCGTCGGGGTGATCGCGCTGCCCGTGAGTGGCAATGCCGGCCAGGGCCCCGACCACGACTATGCGACCAGTGCCGTCATCGTGTTCGCACTGGCACTGGCGGTACTGGTCGGTGTGAAGGTCAGCGCCGTCATCGCCCCGCCGAAAGCTGAACTGCGCCGGCGGGTTCTGCTGGTCGAGATTGCTGCCGGCGCGGTGGCGCTGGGATATGGCGCCCTGCTGCTGGTGCTGCTGGCCACCCCGGGCGGGCTGACCGGCTCCGATTACAGCCGGCTTGGGCTACTGGCCGGGGCGGCTCTGCTGCTCAGCATGCTCGGCGCGCGGCACCCGCGGACCGGTGCGCTGGCCGCGATGGTGGCGGTCGCCGCCATCTCGGCCATGGCCGTTCAGACCGCGCCGCGGCTGCTGACCCACCAGTTCACCGCATGGGATGTCTTCCTGGGCTATCAGCTACCCGACCCCCCGAATGTGCTTCGCCTGCTGACCGTCTGGCGCTTCGATACCCTGCTCGGAGTGGCGGCCGCGGCGCTGGCGGTGGCCTACGTGATCGCAGTGCTGCGGCTACGTCGGCGCGGCGACAGCTGGCCGCCAGGGCGGCTGGTGGCGTGGCTGTTCGGCTGTGCGGCCTTGGTGTTCACCACCGGGTCAGGTGTACGCGCCTACGGGTCGGCGATGTTCAGCGTGCATATGGGTGAACATATGACGCTGAACATGTTCATCCCGGTGTTCCTGGTGCTCGGCGCGCCGATCACGCTGGCGCTGCGGGCCCTTCCCGTCGCCGGCACCGGTCACCCACCCGGCCCGCGGGAATGGCTACTGTGGCTGGTGCATTCGCCCGTATCGCGGTTCTTATCCCATCCCGCAACGGCTTTCGTGCTATTCGTCGGCTCATTGTATGCCGTGTACTTCACCCCATTGTTCGACACACTCGTGCGCTACCACTGGGGTCACGAGTTCATGAGCCTGCACTTCCTGATCACCGGATACCTGTTCTTCTGGGGCATCATCGGCATCGACCCCGGGCCGAAGCGTCTGCCGTTCATCGGCCGCCTGGGCCTGCTGTTCGCGGTGATGCCGTTCCATGCGTTCTTCGGCATCGCGACGATGACGATGACTTCGATCCTCGGCGGCACGTTCTACCGGAGCCTGCACCTCCCGTGGCTGAGCAACCTCAACGACGACCAACATCTGGGCGGGGCGCTGGCGTGGGGGTCCAGCGAGCTACCGATCATCGTGGTGGTCGTGGCGCTGGTGGTGCAGTGGGCGCGACAGGACCGCCGTGCCGCCGTGCGCTCGGACCGGCACGCCGACGCACACTACGACGACGACCACGACGCGTATAACGCGATGCTGGCCGAGCTGGCCAAGAACCGGCGCTAATCGCTCACTGGATCGGTTCTTCGCCTAATACCCTGGTGCGCAACATCAATCGGCCGGAGTCATCCGCATATCCGCATGTCGGCCGCCATCGCCACCATGATGAGCGAATAGATCAGGTACAGCAGGTTTGTCGCGTCCTGCGGCAGCTCGTCCAGCGAGAACGTGTCGCAATACTCGATGGCCTCTTCCAGCCGCGGGAAAAGGCATTGTAGAACTGCTCCATCTCGGCCATGCTGCTGTTCACCCGCTGGTCCCACCGCTGCGTCTCGGTGGGCAGAGACCACAGTGGGGCGAACTCCTTGAGCACACCAGCCGCCGTAGATCAGGATCTCGATATCGGGGAAGAATCTGGCATCGCGAGACGGTCGGTCACGTCGGCCCCGACTCCGAACGCGGTCACACCCTGTGCGCGCAGATAGTCGGCCACCGTTGGCCGCAGCCTCATTGAGGTCGAGGACGGCGACCTTGTGGCCGCACCGGCCGAGCTCGTGGCACGCCGCCGCGCCCATGCCCGAACCCCCGGCGGTGACCACTGCTACCTGACTCATTCCGACCACCTCCTCGTTACTCATAGACGATCCCAACGGTCTTCGTCGTGGGCATCGCCTGACAGGTCAGCACCAAGCCTCGGGCGCAACACCCAAGACCTTTGTCAGACGCGCCCTAGGTCGAGCCCTCGTTGAGGTAGGCGGCGATGGCGTTGGTCAAGCCTTCGCGGGCCTCGTCGAGATCGGCATAGCTGCCAAGTTGCTTCTCGGACACCAGGCCACGCATCGCGCCGGGGATGAACGCCGCGACGTGGTGAACGCGCACCGGGTTGACGTGCAGGTCGGCGAAGGCCTTCTGGCACGTCTCATTCCAGCTCTGGCCCCAGGATCGCAGCTCGGCGGCGGTGGCGGGATAGAGACGATCCAGGTCGTCGGGGTTACGAGGCAATGCGGCGCGCAGGTTCTCGATGGCACGGGAGTCCGGAGCGTCCAGCCCGCTGAAGAGGGTGTCCACGATCCCGGCGACCCGCGCGCGCAGCGGGGCACCGCTGTCGGTGCTGGCGAACAGACCGGCACGGCGCTCGGCGGTGTGGTGCAGTACCGCCGCCCAGAACCCGTCCGCATCGCCGAACTGGTATTGCACTGTCCCCCACGTGACGCCGATCTGCTTGGCGATCCGGTTGGCCGAGACGGCAGCCGGGTCACCAGTCGCCAGCGCCTCGACGGCACCATTGAGCATCGCCTCGCGCGTGGCCATGCCCCGCCGATTCGACGTTCTACGTGCACTGTCCGGCTCTGCCATCGCTGTAGCTTAAGCGATTTCGCGCTTTCATTGACACTACTATGACGATTTCATAGGCTCCACGACATGGCGAAGCCACCGCTCTCGATGAAGCCGACCGGCTGGTTCCAGGTGGCGTGGTCCGACGAGATCGGCATCGGCGACGTCCACACGATGAAGTACTTCGGCCACGAGCTGATCGCCTGGCGTACCGAGTCGGGCACCATCACCGTGATGAACGCCTACTGCGAACATCTGGGCGCTCACCTGGGCTTCGGCGGGCACGTCGAAGGTGACGTGCTGCAATGCCCGTTTCACGGCTGGCAGTGGGACACCGAGGGTCGCAACGTCTGCATCCCCTACGACAAGCGACCCAACCGGGGCAGGCGCATCAAGACCTATCCGACGGTGGAACGCAACGAGTCGGTCTACCTCTGGTACGACGACAACGGACGCGAGCCGTTCTTCGAGGCTCCCGACGTCTTCGCCTCGTTCGGCGATGACAGCACCGTGGCGGACTATTACCCGCAACGCCGGCTGTTCGAGCGGGGCCACGAGATGCACCCGCAGTACGTGCTGGAAAACGGCGTGGACTTCGCCCATTTCAAGTATGTGCACCACACGCCGATCAACCCGATCTTCACCCGCCACGACTTCGACGAACCGGTGTCCTATGTCGACTTCACGATCACCTTCGAAGGTGATGACCAGCAGATCATCGACGACGTCCAAAGCGGCGTCGAGGCGATCAACGGCGGCTTGGGAATCGCCGTCACCAAGAGCTGGGGCATGGTCGACAACCGCACGATCTCGTGCATCACGCCGGTCGACGACTACACCTCCGATGTCCGATTCATGGTCTACATCGGCCGTACCCCGGGCAAGGACACCGAGCGCGCCGCCGCCAAGGCCGCTGACTTCGGCAACGAGGTCATCCGCCAGTTCCGCCAGGACATCTACATCTGGTCGCACCAGCGCTACTCGGATCCGCCCGCTCTGACCGGCGATGAGCACTCCGGCTTCACGGCAATTCGCCAGTGGGCCAAGCAGTTTTATCCCGACGGCATCGGCGGCAGCGCCGCCGAAGTGTATGCCGCATTAGAGAGAGGCTGACACCCCCGGTGCGCACCAACAAAGCTGGCAACAACAGCAAGCCGATCCGCGTCTTCCAGGTCGCCACCGGCAATGTCGGCTCGGAGATGATCAAGCGCATCGCAACCCGGCCTGATCTGGAACTGATTGGTGTGCACTGCTATTCACCCGAGAAGGTGGGCAAGGACGCCGGCGAGCTGGCTGGCCTGGCCCCCAACGGGGTGATCGCCACCGGCACCATCGAAGAGATCATCGCCGCCAAACCCGATGTCCTCACCTTTCACGGGGTGTTCCCCGACGAGGATCTCTACGTGCAGATCCTCGAAGCCGGTATCAACATCGTCACCACCGCGGACTGGATCACCGGCTGGCACCGCGATAAGAACCACCCGCACTCGTCGGGCAAGAAGGTCAGCGAGCTGCTGGCCGAGGCCTGCGAGAAGGGCGGTTCCACGTTCTACGGCACGGGGATGAACCCGGGCCTCAACCAGATCCTGGGCGTGGTGTGTTCGGCAGACGTGGCCGATATCGAGAACATCACCACCATCGAATCCGTCGATGTGTCCTGCCATCACAGCAAAGACACTTGGATCGAGGTGGGTTACGGTCTGCCCGTTAATGATCCGAGCATCCCGGGAAAGCTGGAGAAATACACGCGCGTCTTCGCCGACAGCGTCTACATGATGGCCGACTGTTTCGACATCAAGCTCGACGAGGTCACCTTCAGCTACGAACTCGGTGCGTGCACCGAAGACGTCGACCTGGGGTGGTATGTGCTACCGAAGGGATCGTTGGGCGGCAACTACATCAAGTACCAGGGCATGGTGAACGGTGTGCCGCGGGTCGAGACGCACCTGGAGTGGCAGATGACACCGCACACCAGCCCGAGCTGGCGCATCAAGGGTTGCTACATCACCCAGGTCAAGGGCGACCCGTGCGTTTACAACAAGCACATGATCTTCCCGAAACCCGATGTGGACCTGTCGGATCCGGCGAACTTCGCCTCGATCGGCATGACGGTCACCGGGATGCCGGCACTGTCGGCCATCGCATCGGTGGTCGCCGCACCGCCCGGACTGCTGACGAGTGCCGACCTGCCGCTACGTGGATTCGCGGGGCGTTTCGTCGACGGGTGAGCCCACTCAGCTCACGACGATGTAGTCACCCTCATCGGCGAGGGCGGCCCGAACCTGCTCGGTGGTGAGATGTGCGGCGGTGTCGACTCGGACGGCCGAGGCACCCTCGGCGTCAAGGTCCACCTCGACCGCGCCGACCCCGGGCAGTTCGGTCAGCGCGCCGCTGACCACCCGCACGCAGCTCTGGCAGTGCAGGCCGGTGACCATGAATGTCTGCTGTGACATGCGCTGTTCCTTTCGGTGACTAGCGAGCGCCGAAGTTGCGCAGCCGCAAGCTGTTCGAGACGACGAAGAACGACGAGAACGCCATCGCCGCGCCGGCGATGAGCGGGTTGAGCAGCCCGGCCGCGGCGATCGGGATAGCCGCCACGTTGTAGCCGAATGCCCAGAACAGATTGACCCGGATCGTGCGCATGGTGGCCTTGGCCAAGTCGAGAGCTTGCGGGACGATGTCGAGATCGTCGCGCACCAGGATGATGTCGGCGGCGCCGATCGCCACATCGGTGCCGCGTCCGATCGCCAGCCCGAGATCCGCCGACGCCAGCGCGGGCCCGTCGTTGATGCCGTCGCCGACCATCGCGACCACCCGACCCTGCTCGCGCAGCTGCTCGATGACGTCGACCTTGCCTTCGGGAAGCACCTCGGCGATAACTTCGTCGATACCGACCTGCCCAGCCACCGAACCCGCCGCCGCGGCGTTGTCACCGGTCAGCAGCACGGTGCGCAGACCCCTGCGATGCAGGGCCGCCACTGCGTCGGCCGCGGACTCCTTGACCGCGTCGGCGACTGCGATCACCCCACACACCTGACCGTCGACCGTGACGAAAACGACTGTTTCACCTCGGGATTCACCGGTACGCCGGGCCGCATGCAGACGCTCGGCCACCTCGGCCTGTTCGGCGGCCCACGATGGCCGGCCGACCACCACCGTGCGCCCCGATACCGTGCCGGTGACACCCCGCCCCGCATGGGAACGGAAGTCATCCACCGGGCGACGCTCGTCGGTGGCAGTCGAAATAGCTACGGCAACAGCATGTTCGGAGGCCATCTCGACGGCGGCGGCCAGCGCCAGGACCTCGGCGGGCTGCCAGCCGTCGGCGACGGTCACTTCGGTGACCGCCAGATGTCCGGTTGTCAGGGTGCCGGTCTTGTCGAACACCACGGTGTCCACCGCGCGGATCGCGTCCAGCGCGCGGTAGCCCTTGAGGAAGATGCCCAGCTGCGCGCCGCGCCCGGAGGCCACCATCATCGCCGTCGGGGTGGCCAGCCCCAGTGCGCACGGACAGGCAATCACCAGCACGGCCAGCGCGGCGGCGAACACCCGGTCGGCGTCCGCTCCGGCCAGCAGCCACCCGACCGCGGTGAGCGCAGCGATGCCGAACACCGCGGGCACGAAGACTCCGGCGATCCGGTCGGCCAGTCGTTGGGCGTCGGCCTTCTGCGCTTGCGCTTCTTCGACCAGGCGCACCATTCCGGCGAACTGGGTGTCGGCCCCCACCGCAGCGGCCTCGACGATCAGCCGGCCGTCGAGCACCACTGTCCCGCCGATCACCGGGCCGCCGGGGTGAGCGCGCGACGGTTTGGCTTCACCGGTCATCGCACTCATATCGATGGCGGCGCTGCCCTCGACCACCAGACCGTCGGCGGCGATGGTCTCCCCGGGCCGCACGACGAAGCGCTGTTGCTCCTTGAGTTCATCGGCGGGCAGCACCATCTCGCTGCCGTCGGCCAGCAACACCGACACGTTTTTGGCACTCAGCGCCGCCAACGCCCGCAGCGCGCTCCCCGCACGCGATTTGGCCCTGGCCTCGAAGTACCGGCCGGCCAGGATGAACACGGTGACGCCGGCAGCGACCTCCAGGTAGATGGCGTCGCTGCCCAGCAGCGCCTCCCGGATGCCGTGCACCTGCCGGTCGTGGTGATCGAAGAAGATCGTGTACAGCGACCACAGGGTGGCCGCGGTGACCCCGACCGAGATCAGCGTCTCCATGGACGCGGTACCGTGCCGCGCGTTGCGCAGGGCCACCCGGTGGAATGGCCACGCCGCCCAGGTGACGATCGGTGCCGCGAGCGCGGTCAGCAGCCACTCCCAGCCGGTGAACCGGGTGCTGGGGACGACGGCGAACATCACTGACAGATCGGCGAGCGGCACGAACAGCACCGCCGCGATCGCCAGCCGCAGCAGCAGGTTGCGGGCCTGCCGGTCGTCGGGGTCCACCGCATCGGCGAGCGATGCCGAGCGGGGCGCCGCGTCGTAGCCGGCCTTGCGGATCACCGCGCACAAGTCTTCGGCGGGAAGCGACTCGGGGGCATCGACACTGGCCACGCGGGTGGCGAAGTTGACCGAGGCGCGGACGCCGTCGAGCTTGTTGAGCTTGGTCTCCACCCGTGCCGCGCAGGCCGCGCAGGACATTCCCGCGACGTCGAGTTCGACGCGGTGCGAGACGCCCGGCGCGTTCGGGTCGGTCGAACCGCCCACGACCGATGCGGTCATCGCCCTCCTTGGCTGAGTTGAGTGCCCGACCGATAGTCGGCCGAAGGGGCCATCGGGTTCCCGGCCACCCAAAATACGCTGGGACCCAGACCTGCGGATGTGCTGGATCCGCTGATCCCCTAGTCTCACTGAACGTGAGCGAACGCGACGACGACCAGGTGACCGTGCTCGCCCTGGCCGCCGGTCGGGGCGATTCCGCCGCGCTCAACGCGTTCATCAAGGCCACGCAGCGCGATGTCTGGCGGACCGTCGCCTTTCTCGGTGATCCCGGTCACGCCGACGACCTCACGCAGGAGACCTTCCTGCGCGCTCTGAGCGCAATCCCCCGGTTCTCGGGGCGTTCGTCGGCCCGTACCTGGCTGATGTCCATCGCCCGCCGCGTGGTCATCGACCAGATCCGCCGCAATCGGGCCCGCCCGCGCACCGCGTCGGCCATCGACATGGATCAGTTCCTCGACACCCGGCCCAGCGCGGCACGGTTCGAGGACATCATCGAGATCAGGATGCTGCTCGACGGACTCGACAGCGACCGTCGCGACGCCCTGATGCTGACCCAGGTACTCGGGCTGTCTTACGCCGAAGCCGCCGAGGTGTGCGGGTGCCCGGTCGGCACGATCCGCTCCCGCGTGGCGCGGGCTCGCGAGGACCTCATCAGCGCTGCCCGTCGCGACGATCAGGTGGGCTAAGCGAGCGGGCCGAGGTCGACTGTAAGAGTCCTGCTCGTCGAGGACGGGACGGTTACGTAGGCCGCGGTGCCTGTGTTCCTCGACGGTGTTGCCGCACTGAACCGATGACATCCGCGGTGCTGGGACCGACACTGGTCGTGGTCTGCGCCGTGATGGCGCTGCTCGCCGCGCTCGTCTACCGACTGAGCGGCCTGGGCTCCTGGTGGGTGGTACCCAGCGCGACGATGCGAGCGGTGGCGCAACTGGCGGCGGTGGCAGCGGTCTTGACAGCCGCGATGGCGCGGCTGTGGTCGTCCCTGATGATTCTGGTGGTGATGTTCACCGTCGCCGCCGTGACGGCGGCACGGCGTAGCAGGGCCGCTGAGGGCTCGTCGTGGTTGGCGGCGCCGTTGGCTGTCGGCCTGGCGTCAGTACTGCCGCTGCTTCTGGCCACCGGACTCGTTCCCATCGCAGGCATTGCGCTGGTCCCCATCACCGGAATCCTGTTGGGCGGCACGATGACCGCGGTCGCGGTGGCAGCCCGGCGCGCACTGGATGCGCTGAGCACCCGCGCCGGCGAGGTGGAGGCCGCGTTGAGCCTGGGTTACCTGGAGCGAGATGCGCGGCTGCTCGTCATTGCGCCCACGGCCCCGGACGCGTTGTTGCCCAACGTCGATCAGGCACGAACCGCTGGACTGGTCACCTTGCCCGGCGCCTTCGTCGGTGTGCTGCTGAGTACCGGCTCCGCAGCGCAGGCCGGTGCCGTCCAGATTCTGGTACTGGTCGGGTTGCTGTTGTCACAGGCCTGCGGGGTCGCCTTGACGATCGAACTCGCCGCACGTGGCCGCTTCGCCAGACGGGGCCCGGCACCAACGCACTGACGCACGCCCACACCATCTACGGGTTCGGCGCTCGTGACTGCCCGGCAGGCCGCCTAGCCACACCGGGCATCACGCCGAACCAGCGACAGGGCCGCCACGATCACCGCTCCGGACACCAGACCGATCCGACAATCGCATCAGCCAAGCGTCCCACCTTCACGCTGAGCGCTATCGGCGACCCACGTTCGTCGCCTCAAACCGGTTGGGCCACAACATAGTGACCGCCCTGAGGGATCAACCCTGGGACTTCTTCTCCCGCCATACCCGTTCGAAGGGAAGCCGCCAGGCATTCGGGGCGATGAGTTGATGGATGGCATTGGGACCCCACGTGCCGACCGGGTAGCTCTTGACCGGCGGCGGGTCGTCCAGGAGCTGCGTCGAGCGTTCCCACAGTGACTCGATGCCTTCGGCTGTGGTGAACAGAGTGTGGTCGCCCCGCATGGCATCCAGGATCAACCGTTCGTACGCCTCCAACACATCGCCTTGGGAATCGGTTTCCTGGGTAGAGAACTGCATGGAGAGCTTGTCGAGCTTCATGCCCGGCCCGGGGCGCTTGCCGTAGAACGACAGTGACACCTTGGAGCTGTCGGCCAGATCGAAGGTGAGGTGATCGGGTCCCTGGGAGCCGACTCCGGAGCCCGCGGGAAACATGGTGCGCGGCGCTTCCTTGAACGCGATCGAAATGATGCGCTGACCCTCGGCCATCTTCTTGCCGGTGCGTAGGTAAATCGGCACCCCGGCCCAGCGCCAGTTGTCGATACCGACCTTGAGGGCGATGAATGTCTCGGTGTCGGAATCCTTTGCGACTCCGGCCTCTTGCCGATAGCCGGTGTATTGACCGCGGACCACGTGGTCGCAGTGGATCGGCAGCATGGACCGGAAGACCTTGTTCTTCTCCTCGCTGATCGCACGCGGCTCCAGGGCGGTCGGCGGCTCCATCACCACGAAGGCCATCACCTGCAGCAGGTGGGTGACCACCATGTCCTTGTATGCGCCGGTGCTCTCGTAGAAGTTGGCCCGCTGGTCAAGGCCGAGGGTCTCCGGGATATCGATCTGAATGTGATCGATGAAGTTGCGGTTCCAGATCGGCTCGAACAGCCCGTTTGCGAACCGGAAGGCCAGAATGTTCTGGGCGGCTTCCTTGCCGAGGAAGTGGTCGATGCGGAAAATCTGACGTTCGCGGAACGTCTGGTGCACGAAGTCGTTGAGCTCGATCGCGCTGGCGAGGTCGGTACCGAAGGGTTTTTCCATCACCACCCGTGACCGCTCGACAAGGTCGGCCTCCTTGAGCATGGTGATGACCGACTTGGCGGCTTTGGGCGGTACCGACAGGTAGTGCAACCTGTGCACGTCCGGGCCGAGTTGCGCTTCGGCGTCGGCCACTGCGGCGGCCAGCGCGGCAGGGCCGGCACCCTGCGGGACGTAGGTGACCCGGCTCGCGAAGTTGGCCCACTGCTCGTCGGTCAGCTTGTGGGTGCCGAAGTCTTCAACGGCCTTCCTGGTGATGGCGCGGAACTCGTCGTCAGTGAGCTCCTCGAGTGAGGTGCCGACCACCCGGATCTCGGGCGCGAGCGCCGACTGCACGAGATAGGCCATACCGGGCAGCAGCTTGCGCTTGGCAAGGTCGCCCGTGGCCCCGAAGAGCACGATGACATGGGGTTCGAGGCTCTCGGCGTCACGGCGGTTCGGACGAGATCCGGCTGCGGGGTACGCGATGGTCTGCAACTTGTCGGTGGCCACACCGCGCATGATCGCATCCCTACGTGACCAGTGCGAGTCTTCGTCTAGGCTCTTTCGTCGCCTTTGGGGAGGAGTCGTTCTCCGGTGGTGGTAGTCGTTGGTGCCGCCTCTGAGTGGGCAGCTCTGTGAAGAACTTCTGGATCACCCGTAGGTGCTCGCCGTCGAGACACCCGGCCGCCCAGGCCTTCGCCGTCTCCGGCAGCAGCGGTGCTAACCGCTCGCCGGTCAGTGTGGTGCGCGCGGTGAGTTGTTCGGCATCACGGACCCGGCGCCTGGCCGCCGGGCGGCTGATCCGCAACACATCAGCCAACACGATCGGGATCGGCGGGCACCCCTCGTACCGTTCGAGATGGGTGATCTGCTCATGGCAGACGGCGACCTGACGACGCACCGCCGTCTCCAGCCGCTCAAGGACCGCGAACCGCTCAGGTCCGGGCAGCTCCTCGATATCGGCGGCACCCACGAGTTCGACCGCGGCGTCAAGCGCATCCAGCGCCGCAGAACCGAACTCATACCTCCGAACACTAGTGCGACCCACCGACATTTAGATTGGGTGAGTGCTCGCGGGCGGTCGAACCCACCGACTGGAACCGCTCGGATTCCTGAGACTTGAGTGGCCGTCCGCGAGCACGACCCGCGGCCAGTGGGGTGTCCCTGTTCGGGAACTTGGTGCCGCTGACTGGCGGACTCCTGCTTATGGAGTGTCTGGGCAATGCCGGCGCTGGCCTCGCGTCTACACCTTCTCCTGAAAGGATGTCGTGGAACTCATCTTGGGTATCGACCTGGCGTGTCGGGCGGCGCATCAGGCGTCGCTTGCGCGACCTGATGGCACGTTCGTCTGGACCGGCCGCCGGTTCTTCACTCGGCCTGACGAACTGGAAAAGATTTGGGCTGCTTGCGGTTTGGGTGACGACGACGCGTTGCGAGTGGTGATGCTGGCCCGGCTGCCGCTGCTGCATCCTGAAGGGCTTCGTGATCACACCAGCGACGGCCCTGCCGATCCGTTGCGCCGCATCGTGAAGATGCGCTCCTCGATCGTCAAACGCCGCACCGCGGTCTTTCAGCGTCTGGATGCCCAGCTCGAACTGCTCGGGCCGGCCTGGTACGACGCGCTCGGGACCCGTTACGGCAAGGCGACGTTGGCGTTGTTGGCCCGCTACGCCGATCCGCAGACCGTAATCCGTCTCGGGCATGCCCGGCTGACGCGGTTCTTGATTCGGCACTCTCGCGGCGCCTGGCGTGAACCGCAGGCCACACTGATCTTGGCCGCAGCCCAGGAATCGTTGCAGTTGTGGGGCGCTGGAGCGGATGCCCGCATCGACTTCGCCGAGTTGGCCGCCGATATCGCCATCGAAGCCGAGCAGGCTCAAGCATTGACCGATCAGATCGATGATCTCGACGAGCGAGCCGCCAACCTGTATGCCGAGGCCGATCCCACCGGCATCATCGCCTCAGCGACCTGCCACATCGCCACGATGCTGCTCACCCGCATCGCCAGCTGTTGGCGCACCGGCCAGCCCTATCAGCTACGCAACACCGACGGCCGACTCATCGACGCCGACGAAGGCCGACGCCTCGTAGCCGCACACCATCGCGTTGATCGGCAGACCAGGATCAACGCCGCCAACACCCGCCAATCCCAGCGACTCAAAGGCAGGACGGGCCGGGGACAACAGGAGTCGCCAAGCGCTCCAATCCACCGGCCCGTCATCCCCACACTAGAACTCGTCAGCGCAGCCCAACAACGCCGCAGCGGCGTGAGAGCATGACACGGTGACCGACCCCGCCAAGAAGGGGACGAACCCCGATCCACTCACCCACAAGGCGCTCGCTCGATGGGCCGCCGAATGCGCAGAGCGCACGCTCCCGATCTTCGAGAACACCCGCCCCGGTGATGCTCGCCCGCGCACGGCCATCGACACACTGCGAGCCTGGATCGACGACAAAGTCCCGATGACCGCATGTCGCAGTGCAGCGTTCGCAGCCCATGCCGCTGCACGCGACGCCGAACAAGCCGGTGCACCCGCAGCCGTAGCCGCCGCGCGAGCAACAGGCCAAGCAGCAGCGGTGGCACACATGGCCAACCACGCCCAGCACGCCGCAACCTACGCGACCAAAGCCGCCGGCCTGCACACCTCCGACAGCCAGAGCAACCAAGCCGAACGCGACTGGCAGTGGAACAACATCAACCCAGAAATTCGCCCGCTCGCATTCCCAAGAAGCAACAACAAACCGCTTGACTCCGGTTAGGAACTCAAAAGATGGCCCACGGAAACACCTTGTGGATGAGCCAGAATCTGTGAAAAAGCTTGATCTGCTTCGCAACTGGGGTGCGCTGCACGGAACCTATTGGTAAGGCGTGCCTTAGTCCAAGAAGCCGTGCAGCAGGGCGGCTGAGCCCGCAACGTGGGCCTGCATCGCAGACCCCGCCGCATCGGGGTCGCCGGCTAGGATCGCGATGATGATCGCCTCGTGCTGTTCGTCGGAGTGGGCGATATTGCGGCGCAGCAACGGGATCTGGTCCAGCAGGGCGTTCAAGCGCATCCGGTTCTCGGCCACCAGCGGCACCAGCGACGGAGACCCGGCCGCCTCGGCGATCGCCAGGTGCAGCCTCGAATCGAATCGCCGATAGTCGTCGGCGCACGCGCACCGTACGTCGGCCATCCGGGACCACAGCCCTTCCCGCTCGGCCGCGGTCAGCGTGCGGGTGGCGGCCAGCCGGGCCGCACCGACTTCGAGGATCTCCCGCAGCCGCAGGGCGTCATCGATATCGGTGCGGCTGAACCCCACCACTCCCGCGGTCGGCGCGGGCAGTGACTCGGCCAGGAAGGTACCGCCGTAGCGGCCGCGCCGCGATACCAGGTAGCCCGCCTCGGCCAGCGACTTGATCGCCTCTCGGACGGTGTCGCGGCTGACGCCGAGCCGGACGGCGAGTTCACGTTCGGGCGGTAGCGAATCGCCTGGTGCCAGCACACCGAGCTTGATGGTCTCCAACAACCGGCCGACGGTGTCCTCGAAGGCGTTGCCCAGGCGCACCGGACGCAGCAGTGCCTCAGAGGCCTGCCGCGGTTCCGGAGCGCCGGTCAAGGTCATCGCCTCTACAGCGGTGTCACGTAGTGGCCGCTGATCCCGCCGTCGACCAGGAAGGTCGACCCGGTGATGAACGACGAGTCCTCACTGGCCAGGAATGCCACCGCGGCGGCCAACTCCTCGGGTTCGGCGAACCGGCCCATCGGTACGTGCACCAGCCGGCGGGCGGCCCGCTCGGGATCCTTGGCGAACAATTCCTGCAGCAGCGGGGTGTTCACCGGTCCGGGGCACAGCGCGTTGACCCGAATCCCCTGGCGCGCGTATTGAACTCCGAGCTCGCGCGACATGGCCAGCACGCCGCCCTTGGATGCGGTGTAGGAGATCTGGCTGGTCGCCGATCCCATCACCGCCACGAACGACGCGGTGTTGATGATCGAGCCCTTCTGCGCGGGCACCATGTGCCGCAGCGCGGCCTTGCAGCAGAAGAACACCGACTTGAGGTTGACGTCCTGCACCTTGTCCCAGGCGTCGATACCGGTGTTCTCGATGAGATCGTCATCGGGTGGGCTGATACCGGCATTGTTGAACGCGATGTCGATACCGCCGTGCGTCTCAAAAGCGGTGTCGAACAGGTTATCCACGGCAACCTGATCCGCGACGTCGACCTGGACGAACTGGACGTTCAGGTCATTGGCAACCGACTGGCCGGTCTTCGGGTCGACGTCCCCGATGACGACGATCGCACCCTCGGCCCGCATCCGCTTGACCGCGGCCAGCCCGATACCGCTGGCGCCACCGGTGACGACCGCGACCTTGTCCTTGAGTCGCTGGGACAGATCCATCTAGCTCTCCTCTACTGCGAAGAAGACGTTCTTGGTTTCCGTGAAGTGCAGGGGCGCATCGGGTCCGAGCTCGCGGCCCAGACCGGATTGCTTGAATCCGCCGAACGGAGTGTTGTACCGCACCGACGAATGGGAATTCACGCTCAGGTTGCCGGCGTCGACGGCGCGCGACACCCGCACCGCCCGCGACAGGTTACCGGTCCAGATCGAGCCGGACAGACCGTATTCCGTGTCATTGGCCAGCGCGATGGCATCCGCCTCGTCCTCGAACGGCAGCACGGTCACGACCGGGCCGAAGATCTCCTCGGTGACAGTCCGGTCGGTGCGTTCCGGGGTGAGCACCGTGGGCGGGAACCAGAATCCGGGGCCGCTAGGTGCCGAGCCGCGGAAGGCGACGTTGGTGTCGTCGGGGACATAAGCGGCCACCGAGTCGAAGTGCTTGCGGCTCACCAACGGACCCATCTCGGTGTCCCGGGCTGCCGGATCACCGACGACCAGGCCCTTGACGGCCGGCTCGAGCAGCTCCATGAACTTGTCGAACACGCTACGCTGCACCAGAATTCGGCTGCGAGCACAGCAATCCTGCCCGGCGTTGTCGAACACCCCGTAGGGCGCGGTGGCGGCCGCCTTCTCGAGGTCGCAGTCGGCGAAAACGATATTGGCGCTCTTGCCACCCAGCTCCAGCGTCACCCGCTTCACCTGCGTGGCGGCCCCGGCCATCACCATGGTGCCGACCTCGGTCGAGCCGGTGAACACGATCTTGCGGACTCCCGGGTGGCTGATGAACCGCTCACCGACCACCGAACCCTGCCCGGGCAGTACCTGGAACAGGCCCTCGGGCAGGCCGGATTCCAGGGCGAGCTCACCGAGCCGGATGGACGTCAGCGGAGTCCACTCGGCCGGTTTGAGCACCACCGCATTGCCCGCGGCCAGCGCGGGGGCGAAACCCCACACCGCGATCGGCATCGGGAAGTTCCACGGCGTGATCACCCCGATCACACCCATCGGCTCGTTGAAGGTGACGTCCAGCCCGCCCGCTACCGGAATCTGCTTGCCTGACAACCGTTCCGGAGTCGCCGAGTAGAACTGCAGGACATCGCGCACATGCCCGGCTTCCCACTCGGCAGCGCCGATCGGATGCCCGGAGTTGGCGACCTCCAGGGCGGCCAGCTCACCGACGTGGGCGTCGACCGCGGCCGCGAACGCCCGCAGAGCGGTCGCGCGTTCGGCGGGAGCCGCAGCCGCCCAGCCCTTTTGCGCGATCTTCGCCCGGGCGATCGCGTCGTCAACCCCGTCGACATCGGTCAGCTCAACCGTACGCAACGCCTGCTCGGTGGCTGGATTGACCAGCTCAGTTATCACAGTCCTGCTCTCTCTGTCGTGTACAACCTTGCCGCCTCGACCAGTCCGGCGAACAGCCGCAGGTCGTCCAACGTCTCCTCGGGATGCCACTGCACGGCCAGAACGAAGTCGTCGCCCGGGATTTCGACGCCCTCGATCACGCCGTCATCGTCCAGTGCGCTGATCATCAAACCATCACCGAGCCGGTCGATCGCCTGGTGGTGGTAGCACTGGGCATTGGTGTTCTCCCCCACCAACCCGGCCAGCCTGCTGCCGGCCACGGTCCGGATCGCCGACGTGCTGAACACCGCGTTGCCCTGCTGATGGCGGGTGTGCCCGACGATATCGGGCAGATGCTGGTGCAGCGTGCCACCCAGCGCGACGTTGAGCACCTGGGCCCCACGACAGATGCCGAGCACCGGCAGATGACGCTGCAGCGCAGCGGTTATCAGCGCGAACTCCCAGACATCGCGACCGCGGTCGGGTTCATCGGTCCTGGGGTGCGGGTCGTGGCCGTACGTCGACGGGTCGACGTCCCTGCCGCCGGTGACGATCAGACCGTCGATCCCGTCGAGGACCTGGTTGGCGATATCGGTGTCCACCGGCTGCGGCGGCAGCAGCATGGGGATACCGCCGGCCAGCGTCACGCCCTCGATGTAGATACCCGGCAGGAAGGCCGCCTTCTTGTCCCAGATGCCCGATTTGGCCTGCTGCAGATAGGTGGTCAGCCCGAGTTTAGGGCGAGAACTAGAGGCGTTCAAAGCCGCGTACCCTTTCCCAGTCGGTGACCGCAGAATTGAACGCGCTCAGCTCGACGCGAGCGTTGTTGAGGTAGTGCTCGACGACCTCATCGCCGAACGCCTCGCGCGCGATCGCCGAACTCTCGAACAGTGCGGCGGCCTCGGCGAGCGTGGTGGGCAGCCGCTCGGCGCCACTGGTGTAGGCGTTGCCGGCGTGGGCATCGGGCAATTCCAGCCCGTTGTCGATGCCGTGCAGACCACCGGCGATCAGCGCAGCCACCGCGAGATATTGGTTGACGTCGCCACCGGGCGCGCGGCATTCCATCCGCATGGAATGGCCATGGCCCACCACCCGCAGTGCGCAGGTCCGGTTGTCGATCCCCCAGGCGATGGCCGTCGGGGCGAAGCTTCCTTCGACAAATCGCTTGTAGGAGTTGATATTCGGCGCGTAGAACAGGGTCAGATCACGGAGGGTGGCCAACTGGCCGGCGATGAAACTCCGGAACATCGGCGACATGCCGAGTGGCTCGTTGTCGTCGGCGAACACCGCCGAACCGTCCTCGCCGCGCAGCGAGATGTGGATATGACAGCTATTGCCTTCGCGCTCATCGAATTTCGCCATGAACGTCAGACTCTTGCCGTGCTGATCGGCGATCTCCTTGGCACCGTTTTTGTAGATGGTGTGGTTATCGCAGGTCACCAGCGCGGTGTCGTAACGGAACGCGATCTCCTGCTGGCCGAGGTTGCACTCCCCCTTGACTCCTTCGCAGTACATGCCGGCACCGTCCATGCCCAGACGGATATCACGCAACAGCGGTTCCATCCGGGTGGAGGCGTGGATGGCGTAGTCCACGTTGTAGTCGGTTGCGGTGGACAGTCCCCGATAGCCGGCCGCCCACGCATCACGGAAAGTGTCATCGAAGACCATGAACTCCAGCTCGGTTCCGATGAACGCTTCCAACCCGCGCTGCGCCAGCCGGTCGAGCTGAGTCCGCAGGATCGAGCGCGGCGCCGGCGCCACCGGGCCGCCCTCGACGAATGACAGGTCGGCCATCACCAACGCGGTACCGGGCAGCCACGGCAGCAGACGCAGGGTGTCGAAGTCGGGCATCATCACCATGTCGCCGTAGCCGGACTCCCAGCTCGACATCGCGTAGCCGCTGACGGTGTTCATATCGACGTCGACGGCCAGCAGGTAGTTGCAGCACTCCGCGCCGTGTGCGGCCACTTCTTCGACCCACAGCCGGGCGGCGACCCGCTTGCCGGTCAACCGCCCTTGCATATCGGTGAAGGCCACGATCACCGTGTCGATCTGCCCGGCGGCCACCAGGGCATCCAGTTCGGCCTGCTCCAATAGACCAGGCCGGCGGCGGCCCACACCATCAGGTGTCACAGGTGCCCCTCTCGATAGCGCCGGTTCGAGAATGATTCGACGGAAAGTCAACCATTGGACGTCGCCGCAGCGGCAGCGTCACCCACCAGATTTACATAAACGTCACTGCAAAGGTAGGACACCAGACCAATAGCGGCCTATTGTCCCTACTCAGAGAGCGCCGGTCGACGCCTCTCCGCCACCGGCGCCCAGAACGGACCAGAAGGAGCAACGCCGTGCCAGAGGGTCACGAACTTCTCGACGATGACGAAAAGCACCTCGCCAGCCTCGGCTACACCCAGGAGCTACACCGGTCTTGGTCCGGGTTCAGCAACTTCGCCATCTCGTTCTCGATCATCTCCATCCTGGCCGGCTGCTTCACCTCGTTCGGCCTGGGCTGGAACAACGGCGGCCCGGCGGCCATCGCCTGGGGCTGGCCCATCATCTCGGTCTTCATCCTGATCATCGGGCTCTGTATGTCCGAGCTCGTCTCCGCCTTCCCGACGTCGGGTGGAATCTATTGGTGGGCAGCCAAACTCGGCGGCCCGAAAGCCGGCTACTACACCGGTTGGCTGAACCTGATCGGCCTGATCGCCATCCTGGCCTCGGTGGCCTACGGCTCGGCGACGTTCCTCGATCTCACGCTGGGGACGTTCAGTGAGAGCTGGCTGGCCGGCTACAGCCTGACCCGCACATTCATCCTGTTCTTGGTCATACTGGTGATCGTCGCGACGATCAACATCTTCTCCAGCCATCTGCTGGCCGTCATCAACAACATCTCGGTGTGGTGGCACGTCATCGGCGCAGCTGCCGTCATCGTCATCCTGTGGGCGCTGCCCGAACAGCACGCCAGCTTCTCCACGGTGTTCGCCACCACGGTCAACAACACCGGCTTCTTCGGCGGCTCCACCTCCGGGTTCACCTTCCTGCTGTTCGTGCTGCCGATGTCGGCGATCCTCACCCAGTACACGATCACCGGCTATGACGCGTCGGCGCACCTGTCCGAGGAGACCAAGAGCGCGGCCGATGGCGCCGCCAAGGGCATCTGGCGCTCGATCTTCTACTCAGCGATCGGCGGCTGGATCTTGTTGCTGACCTTCCTGTTCGCCGTGCAGGACGTTGACGGGGTGACCTCCGGCGGCGGTGCGGTCGCCACGATCTTCAGCCAGGCGCTGACGTCCAAGTGGGCCGGCATCGTGCTGCTGATCTCCACCGCAGGCCAGCTGTTCTGCACCACGGCCTGCCAGACCAGCGCCTCGCGCATGCTGTTCGCGTTCAGCCGCGACCGGGCGGTGCCCGGCCACCAGCTGTGGTCGAAACTCAACGCCAAGAAGGTGCCGGCCAACGCGGTCATCGTCACTGCCTCGATCGCGGCGATCCTCACGCTGCCCGCACTGGTCAAGGTCGATATCAACGGCGCCCCGGTGCCGGTCGCATTCTTCGCGGTGGTGTCGATCGGCGTGGTGGGCCTATACCTGTGCTTCGCGGTGCCGATCTACTACCGGTGGAAGGCCGGCGATTCGTTCCCGATCGGCAAGTGGAACCTGCGCGGTCACCACAAGTGGATGGCGCCGGTCGCGTTGATCGAAATCATCGTCACCTCGATCATCGCGATGTTCCCGACCTCGCTCGGTGGCGCACCGTGGGACGCCAGCTTCGAGTGGAAGTTCGTCAACTACACCCCGCTGTTGGTGGGCGGCGTGCTGATCCTGCTCTACATCTACTGGCATGTGTCGGTGAAGAACTGGTTCACCGGGCCGATCAAGCAGGTCGACACCCCCGCGCGGTCCTGACGGGTCCGGGGTGTGGTCTCAGGGCCGGGTGCCGCCCGACCATCGCTGAAACTCAGCGGTCTGTCCGAGGCTGGTGGGCAACCCATGGTCGACGCCGACCTCGGGTTGACGATCGCCTGGAACGGCTGCATCGACAACTACGAAGCCCTGCGCGACAAGTGATCCCGGCTGAAGTGATCGACCGGCCGAAGGGCTATTGCCCGGTGCCCGCGCTCACCCACCTGGAGGGGCCTGGTCCGCGATGCGCTGGACGCGGGAGTCGTCGAGCGAATACACCTCGGCGGTGGCGATGAGCCGGTGCGATAACAAACGCCTCACCTGCCGGATCGTCTCCCAAGCCGGAATCATGGTGCCCCGCGGCAGGCTGGCCACCTTCGATTCCGACGAGCACGCATTCCCGGCCGAGGTGGGCGACATGGTCGTCACACCACCCGCGGCGAGCAGGGCAAGGGCGTCACCGTCGGGGTCGACGGACCCGAAGCGCCGTCGCACGGACTCACCAAGTACTGGTGCGCAGCACTATCTCAGCGGCGAGCTGCGCGGTGGATTCCGCGGCATTGCGCCGGCCGGTGAACTCCACCAGGCGGAAATCGCTGTACACGTAGCGCTGGCTGGCTCGGGCCAGCGCCCGGGCGGCCGGCGTACTGACCAACGCGGTGGTGTTGATCTCCACCGGCGGGCACTCCTCGTCGCGGACCACGCCGTTCTGATCCGGGACCTTGGGATGTCCACGGTCAATGACGACCAGACCGGTGAACCGATCGAGCCGGGTGGCGGCCAGCTCCCAGGCGAGCTCCGCGCCGGCGCGGTCGCCCACCAAGATGCCCCACCGGACATCGAGCGCATCGAGGATGCCCACCACCGCTTTGGGATGCAACCGTGGATCAGCGCCGATGACGACCGTGCGCACGGACGCGGTGTGCAAGCGTTGGCAGACCCCGTCATAGGCGGCCGGTGCGTGCTGGGCCGCTCCCAGCACAACGACGAAGGGGCCCTTCTCCGGGCCGGTCACGCTGACTGGCACGGGAAACCCATCGACAGTCACCATTGTCGACAGCATTTCGCCACGTTACTGTGAACGCGGCTTTCAGCGGGCGGTTTTCGCAGGGTCTCTCAACTCCTACTCAGATGGCGCGACGAATCTTGGCGGCCTGCTTGGCGAAAACGTCCAGGAACGTCTGCGGCAGTGTCGCTTTGGCTTCAACCCTGGGATCGGGCGTGGGAAAGGCGATTCCGAACATTCCGTACCTGCCAACATTCTGGAATGCCATGTAAACACTATTGGGCGAACCCATCAGCTGCATTGTTTGCTGATACGCCAGCATGTCGTCCCCCAAAGGGGGTAGCTCAGTGGTCGTAATGGGAATGCCCTTGCTTCGCGGATCGAAAAACGCTTCAAATTTCGCACACCGGCCGGCCGCCGCCTCCAGCTTCGCAAGGTCCAGTGGGGACGACAGCACGGTCATCACGATGCGCGCGCCGTTGTAGGTGGCGACGTATTTCGCCGCGGCGCCTGGGCCGCGCTCAGCCGACTCCGCGATGACGTTGGTCATGGCGTTGGCGCAGCCCTCGGGGCGCGACAGCATCGACGGCGGGCTGCCGGCGTTGTCAGGCTGACCGGCCTGCTCGATGATGCGGTCGTACTGCACTCCCGGCGGGAAATCGGCCGCGCCCAGCGTGGCTTTCTCCAAGGTGGCCCCGGGCCACGTCGCCGTGCCGGTGAGCGTCGATCCGCAGCCGGCGACCAGCACCGCGGCAACACTTGCGACCAGCACCGTCCGACCCGACATGAGTTTCAGGCTACCGACTCAGTCGTGTGCTCACCGTGGGGCGCACTGGCGCGCGCGTGTCCAGCAGCGCCATCAGCGCGTCGATATCGAGGTGGGCGGCCAACAAATCGGCCATGACATCGAGTTGAGCATCCCGGCGGGCGGGCACGCTGACATCGTCGGCCACCCGGAAATCCACCCTTCCGGCCGCAGCGGCAGCGGTGGTGAGCCAGCCGCGACGGAATTCGTCGTTGTCGAGCAGGCCGTGCCAGTGGGTGCCGAACACGGCGCCCCGGACGTAGCCCTGCACGGCACCGTCGGCCTCGAACCAGGCGTCCTCGACGCACCGTGTCACCCGGCCGTGGTGGATTTCGTAACCGCCCAACGGACTCGGCCAGCGCCGCAGCACTTTGTCCGCCGCGAAGTCGATATCAGCGTCCAACAGTCCCAGCCCCTCGACATCACCGGTGCGGGTCTCGACGGTGTCGCCGACGCGGCGGCACAGCATCTGGAAGCCGCCGCAGATACCGAGGACAGCGTGCCCGGCACGCGCGTGTGAGGTAATCGCGTCGGCCAGTCCACGCTCGCGCAGCCAGCCCAGGTCGGCGACGGTGGCCTTACTGCCCGGGATCACGACGATATCGGCGTCGGCCACCTCGGCCGGCTCGGACGCCCAGCGGACCAGGACTCCGGGTTCGCAGGCCAGCGCCTCAATATCGGTGGAGTTCGAGATTCGCGGCAACCGGATCGCCGCAACCCGCAGCCCGCGCTCCCCCCGCGGTGGCGACGGCATCCCAACCACGTGGCCGGCCACCACCGACACCGAATCCTCGGCGTCCAGCCACAGCTCGTCGCTATAAGGCACAACCCCATACGTAGGGCGGCCGGTGAGCTCGGCCAGCTGGTCGAGGCCCGGTGCGAGCAGTGCAGGATCGCCGCGGAATTTGTTGACGATGAAGCCGGCAATCAAGGCTTGATCCTCTGGCGAGAGCACCGCGACGGTGCCGAACAGGTGGGCCAGCAAGCCACCGCGGTCGATATCGCCGACGATCACCACGGGCAGGTTCGCCGCGCGCGCCAGGCCCATGTTGGCCAGATCGGTTGCGCGCAGGTTGATCTCGGCGGGTGATCCAGCGCCCTCACACACCACGACATCGAATTCGGCTCGCAGTGAGCTCAATTCGTCGGCAACCACCCCGGCAAGCCAGTCGCGGTGTCGGATGTAATCCTTCGCGCCGACGCTGCCGACCGGATGACCCTTGACCACCAGCTGCGAGGTGCGGTCACTCCCGGGTTTGAGCAGGACCGGGTTGAAACGGATGCTGGGTTGCAGACCCGCTGCACGTGCCTGCATGCCCTGGGCCCGGCCGATCTCGCCGCCGTCGACGGTGACCACCGAGTTGTTGCTCATGTTCTGGGCCTTGAACGGCGCGACGTTAATTCCCTTGCGCGCCAATAGCCGGCACAGCCCGGCGACGACCATCGACTTGCCGGCATCCGAGGTGGCGCCGGCGATCAGCAGCGCGCGGCCGGTCACGGGGCCAGGGTCAGGATTTCCGCGCCGTCCTCGGTCACGACCAGGGTGTGCTCGAACTGCGCGGTCCACTTGCGGTCCCTGGTGGCCACCGTCCAGCCGTCGTCCCAGATCTCGTAATCCAGTGCGCCGAGATTGATCATGGGTTCGATGGTGAACGTCATGCCCGGCTCCAGCAGGGTCTCGACCTCGGGTTGGTCGTAATGCAGCACCACCAGACCGTTGTGGAAGGTGGTGCCGATGCCGTGTCCGGTGAAGTCGCGAACCACGTTGTAGCCGAAGCGGTTTGCATACGCCTCGATGACCCGGCCGACCACCGACAGGGCGCGGCCCGGCTTGACGGCCTTGATGGCCCGCATTGTCGCCTCGTGGGTGCGGTCCACCAGCAGCCGGTGCTCTTCGCTGACGTCACCGGCCAGGAACGTGGCATTGGTATCGCCGTGCACACCGTGGATGAACGCGGTCACGTCGATGTTGACGATGTCGCCGTCCTGCACCACGGTCGAGTCCGGGATGCCGTGGCAGATGATCTCGTTCAGCGAGGTGCAGCACGACTTCGGAAAACCCTTGTAGAACAGCGTCGACGGGTAGGCGCGGTGATCGATCATGTAGTCGTGGGCGATCCGGTCGAGCTCGTCGGTGGTCACCCCCGGCGCGACGGCCTTACCGGCCTCGGCGAGCGCGCCGGCCGCGATGCGGCCGGCGATACGCATGTTCTCGATGACCTCGGGCGTCTGGACCCAGGGTTCGGCGCCTTCGGCGACCGTGGACTTACCGACATATTCGGGACGCTCGATCGCCCTGGGGACCGGCAGGGTCGGTGCGATCACTCCAGGCCGGAGTGCAGTGCGTACGGGCATCTAGCCAGTTTAGTGGCGACGCAGCAGCGGACGCTTGGGGCCGCGGACGTTCACCGATCCCATGACCACCCGGCCGGTGAGCACCACGTGCGGGGTGCCCTCGGCCGGTGCGTCCTTGCGACGGTCGCGAGCGCTGCCGGCGTAGACGGTGATGTCATCGATGGACGCGCTCGCCCCGTCGGGCAGCCGCAGGTCCACCGAGCCCCGCACCATGTCGAGTTCGATGACGACGACCGGTCCGGCGAAGCGGGCGTTGGTGAGGTCGAGTTCGACCGAGCCCATCCGGCGCACCAGCGCCAGCCGGGTCGGCACAGTCCACTCCCCATGCCGCTTCAGCGACCCCATCCAGCCACGCAGTTCCACCCGATCGGCGGCGGACGTGACGATGGCGCCCGGTCCGGGCAGGTCGTCGACCAGAGTCTCGAGGTCGGCGTGCATCCGAGCCGCCGACACCTGCGCCGAGCGCTCCTCGAATTCGCCGATATCGATCAATCCCAGTGCGACGGCATTGTGCAACCGCCGCAGCGTCCCGTTGCGGTCGGCATCGGACACCCGCAGTGCTGGTGTGTGGTCGATTCCGGTCATAGCCACTCCACGGTACCTGTTAGCCCTGGCCACAGGTCTGTGTCGGCGGCGCTGGGCTAGCCTGTTCCCATGTTCGACTTGCCGCGCCGGACCGTCCTGATCGGGGCCGCCATCGCGCCGATCGCCGCCTGCAACACCAACACCGGTGACCTCACCACGGCGCCGACATCGATGGCGCCCGGTCAGGTGCTGGCCGCCACCGCGGACATCCCGGTGGGTTCGGGCAAGGTCGTCGGCGACACCGTGATCACCCAGCCCACCGCCGGGGTGTTCGACGGATTCGTCGCCCGCTGCACCCATGCCGGCTGCGCGCTGCCTGCGGTCACCGACGGCACGCTGAACTGCCCATGCCACGGCAGCCAATTCGGTCTGGACGGCGCGGTGCTGCGCGGGCCTGCCGTCGAGCCGCTGGTTGCGGTCGCGGTGAAGGTCCAGGGCCCCGACGTCGTCGCCGGCTGAGTCAGAAGCGGGCCTCGGCACCCTCGGTGGCCACCCGGCGTCTACAGCTTTACGGGCAGCGTTCAGCGAGCCGACGACGTGCACCACCGTCGTGCCCGTGTCGTGCAGCCGCGCGGTGAACAGACCGGGATCGAGCCGCCAATTACGTTGTCGTCAAATCAGTTTCATATGCCGACCTACACCCGCCTTAAGCCAAGTAACCGGCAGGCAGCTCGCTGAACATCATCTTGACCATCCGCACCGCGTATTCCGAACTACCGCCGCCCACGATCAGCGCCGCGAAGGCCAGGTCGCCCCGATAGCCGGCGAACCACGCGTGTGAACCGCCCGAGAACTCGGCCTCACCCGTCTTCCCCCGGACATCACCGGAATCGTTGATCTCCTTGGCGGTGCCGTTGGTGACCACCATGCGCATCATCGGCCGCAAACCGTCGAGCATGGCGGGTGTGATCGGCGGGTGGTCACCGGTCTCGGCAGTCTGGCTGCCCACGATCAGGTGCGGGTTGGGAGTCTTGCCGGCGGCGACGGTCGCGGCGGCCAGCGCCATCCCGAAGGGGGTGACCAGAACCTTGCCCTGCCCGAATCCGTCCTCGGTGCGCTCGGCCAGATTCACCGTCGGCGGCACGGTTCCCGTCACGGTGGTCAGCCCGTCGATCGTGTAGTCCGGGCCGATTCCGTACTGGGAGGCCGCCACCGTCAGCGCGGTCGGCGGCATCCGGCTGGCCAGTTCGGCGAAGGTGGTGTTGCACGAGTTCGCGAACGCCTTGGACATCGGGACCGTGCCGAGGTCGAACTTGTTGTAGTTCGGGATCGTGCGGTGGCCGATATCGAGCTCGCCCGGGCAGCCCAGCAGGGTGTTGGGGGTGGCCATATCGCGGTCGATGGCCGCACCAGCGGTGACGATCTTGAATGTCGACCCGGGCGGATACAGGCCGGTGGTGGCCGCCGGGCCGTCAGCGTCGGCGGCCGCGTTCTGGGCCACCGCAAGGATTTCACCGGTCGACGGCTTGATGACGACCATCATGGCTTTGCGGCCCTGAGTGTCGACGGCATGCTGGGCGGCGTCCTGGACCGAGCGATCCAGCGTGATCGAGATCGACGGCGCCGGTGTCGGCGCGACCTCTTGCAGCACGTCGACGTCGGAGCCGTTCTGGTTCACGCTGACCACCCGCCAGCCGGCCTGGCCGTCGAGCTCGTCGAGGACGGCCTTTTTCACCTGGCTGATCACGGCGGGGGCGAAGCGGTCGTCGGTGGGTAGCAGGTCGGCCTGCGGGGTGACGACGACGCCGGGCAGGGCGTCCAGCGCCGAACCGACCTTGTCGTGGTCGGACGGGCGCAACGTGACGAGGTCCAGCGGGTTGCTCGATGAGCTGGCCTGTTCGGCGAGTCGCTGCGGGTCCAGCGTGTTGTCGAACTGGCGCAATTGATCGGCGACCACTCGCGATGTCGACATCAGCTGGCTGCCGGCCTTGGCCGCGTCGAGCTGGTAGCGGTACAGGTTGGCGGGAGCCAGCACATCGGTGCCGCCGAGCTCATTGACCGAGGCCCGCCGCGGTGCATCGGCGCGCAACGAAAAGTGCTGGTGTTCACCGAGTTTGGGGTGCAACCCAGCCGGGGTCCAGCGGACCCGCCAGGTGCCCTCGTCGCGGATCATCTGCAGCACGCCGTCGTAGGTCCAGGTCCGCTTTTTGGGCAGCTGCCAGGTGAAGCGGTAATTCACGCTGCCGGTGTCCTCGGTATAGCGCGAGCCGAGGACCTGAGCGTCGAGGTGGGTCGCCTGCAGCCCGGCCCACGCCTCGTTGAGGGCGGCCTGGACGTCAGCGGGCCGGTCGGAGAGTTGCGCCGCACTGGCGGTATCGCCCTTGGTGAGGTCGGCGAAGAACTTCTCGGCGGCCGGACCCGGCCCGTCGGGGCGAGGCGTGCATGCCGACAGGGTCGCCGACGCGGCCACCACCGCCAAAATCGAGACGACGCCTGTGACTCGTGTTGCTAATGAGGTGCAAGTAGCCATTGGGACAAATGTTATGAGCCCGTGATCGGAAAGCGCCGCAAACACACCGGCGGCTCCGGCTGAAGGTAACGCCACCGACGCGTCAGAACCCCCTGAGACAACACGACTTATGTCGTGCTTCACCGATAGGAAGCGCAGATCGCGCAGGCTCGCCCCCGATCGAGCAAATTGATCTCAGGTCAGTCGAGCAGAACGGTGGCGAACATTCCGACCTCGGCGAAGCCCACCCGCGCGTAGGCCGCCCGGGCGACCTCGTTGAAGCTGTTGACGTAGAGGCTCGCGATCCGCCCGCTGGCGACCACGGCAGCGGCGACAGCCGCGGTGCCCGCCGTGCCCAACCCGCGACCGCGCCACTCCGGATGGGCCCAGACCCCCTGGATCTGGCCGACCACCGGGGACTGCGAACCGACCTCCGCCTTGAACACCACCTGGCCGTGCTCGAAGCGAGCATAGGCCCGGCCTGCCGCGATCAGACTGGCAACCCGGCGCCGGTATCCCCTGCCGCCGTCACCAATTCGCGGATCGATCCCGACCTCGCCGATGAACATATCGATGGCCGCCACCAGATAGGTGTCCAACTCGTCGACCCGAACTCGCCGCACCGCCGGGTCGGTCCGGCACGCCGGCGGCACACCGAGTGCCATCAACGGCTGATGGTCGCGCACATCGCGGGCCGGACCCCAGGCGTGCTGAAGGCGGTCCCACATCGGCAGGACCAGTTCGGCGCGGCCGACCAGAGCGGAACACCGCCGCGCGGTGCTCATCGCCTTATCGGCGAACGCGTGCAAGTCGGATTGCGCACCGCGCAACGGGATCAGGTTGGCCCCGGCGTAGGACAGCGATTCCTCAGCGCGCCCACGCGTCCAGAGCTCGCCGCCGATAGCCTGTGGCTCGACACCGTGATCGGCGACCCGTGCGGCCACCATGCAGGATCCGACCGGGTCATCGGCGAACACCCGAGCCACCGCCGCGGCGTCGCGCACCACCGAGACCCGTCGTTCGTCGGCCAGACGAAACAGTGGTGGAGCCGACATGCGGTTACTTTCTGCGGGGGGTCAAAACCCTGCGGGGTGTCGCGATCAGCTTACGGTGACCACCGGTGCACCGCTGGCAGATGCATCAGTGCCACGCTGACCTTCAGCGAGTCGCATCGCCTCTTCGATCAATGTCTCGACAATCATCGCCTCGGGCACCGTCTTGATCACCTCGCCCTTGACGAAGATCTGGCCCTTACCGTTGCCCGATGCCACCCCCAGATCGGCCTCGCGGGCCTCGCCCGGACCGTTGACCACGCACCCCATCACCGCCACCCGCAACGGCACATCGAGACCGTCGAGACCAGCGGACACCGCGTTGGCCAGTGTGTAGACGTCGACCTGGGCGCGCCCGCAGGAGGGGCAGGACACGATCTCGAGCCCGCGCGGCCGCAGGTTCAGCGACTCCAGGATCTGGGTGCCGACCTTGACTTCTTCGACGGGCGGGGCGGACAGCGACACCCGGATGGTGTCACCGATCCCCCGCGACAGCAGCGCGCCGAAGGCGACGGCCGACTTGATGGTGCCCTGGAACGCAGGGCCGGCCTCGGTTACGCCGAGATGCAGTGGGTAATCGCACTTTTCGGCCAGCAGCTCGTAGGCGGCGACCATCACGACGGGATCATTGTGCTTGACGCTGATCTTGATGTCGCCGAAGCCGTGCTCCTCGAACAGCGAGGCTTCCCACAGCGCGGACTCGACGAGGGCCTCCGGGGTGGCCTTGCCGTACTTCTGCATCAACCGCGGGTCCAGCGAGCCGGCGTTGACGCCGATGCGGATCGGGATGCCCGCCGCGCCAGCGGCCTTGGCGACCTCGCCGACCCGGCCGTCGAACTCCTTGATGTTGCCGGGGTTGACGCGCACCGCAGCACAGCCGGCGTCGATCGCGGCGAAGATGTACTTGGGCTGGAAGTGAATGTCAGCGATCACCGGAATGTTGCTGTGCTTGGCGATTTCGGCCAGTGCGTCGGCGTCCTCCTGGCGAGGGCACGCGACCCGGACGATATCGCAGCCGGCCGCGGTGAGCTCGGCGATCTGCTGCAGCGTGGTGTTGACGTCGTGAGTTTTGGTGGTGCACATCGACTGCACCGAGATCGGGGACTCACTGCCGACACCGACATCGCGCACCATCAGCTGGCGGGTCTTGCGTCGGGGCGCCAGTACGGGCGCCGGCGGTGCCGGCATGCCCAGGCCTATAGAGGTCACGGGAGTCTCCTACTGGAAAAGTCGGATGGGGTTGACCAGGTCGGCGGTGACGGTCAACAGCATGTAGCCGACCACCACGACGAGGATCACGTAGGTGGCGGGCATCAGCTTCAGGTAGTTCACCGGCGCGGCGGCGACCTTGCCACGGGCCGATCGGACGAGGTTGCGGATCTTCTCGAAAAGCGCGATCGCAATGTGGCCACCGTCGAACGGCAACAGCGGTACCAGGTTGATCGCCCCGAGCACGAAGTTGAGCTGGGCCAGGAAGAACCAGAACGCCACCCACAGGCCGTGGTCGACGGTGTCACCGCCGATGATGCTGGCGCCCACGACACTGATCGGGGTCTCGGGGTCACGCTCGCCGCCGCCGATGGAGTGGATCAGCGCCCCTACCTTGGTCGGGATCTTGGCCAGCGACTTGCCCAGTTCGACGGCCAGGTCACCGCTGAAGGCGAAGGTGGCCGGCACCGCCGTCAGCACGTTGTACTGCGTCGGCGGGAATGTCGCCGCGCCGACACCGACGGCGCCGACGCTGGTGGGAACTGGCTCGGCGCCCTTCTCTTTGGCGGCGTAGCGCTGCGTGGGGGTGACGTCGACGGTGGTGGTGAATTCGCGGGTGGCGCCGTTCTCGGTGCGCTGCACGACGAACGGCGTCGGGCCCGAAGCGCCGCGCACGGCGGTGACCATCTCGTCGAAATTCTTCACATCCGCGTTGCCGACTTTCACGACGACATCGCCGGGCTTGATGCCGGCCAGTGCCGCCGGGCCGGGGCCCGTGCAGTCGCCGAGCTTACCCTTGGTGACTTCCGGTGCCACACATTGCGTTTCGCCTACGACGGCGGTGGTCGGCGCGTGCAGGTTGGGTAGGCCCCAGATGACAGCGATCCCGAATATCAGCACCAGGCCGATGATGAAGTTCATCGCCGGGCCGGCGAACAGCACCGCGACCCGCTTCCAGGTGTCCTGCTTGTACATCGCGTACGGGCGGTCTTCGGGTGCGATCTCATCGACCGAGGTCATGCCGGCGATATCGCAGAAGCCGCCCAGCGGGACGGCCTTGAGCCCGTACTCGGTGGCACCGAGCTTGTTGGGCCGGTGGGTGGACCACAGCGTCGGACCAAAGCCCACGAAGTAGCGGCGCACCTTCATCCCGGTGGCGCGAGCCACCCACATGTGCCCGCATTCATGCAGTGCAACCGAGATGAGGATGCAGAGTGCGAACAGCGCAATGCCGATAACGAACATCATCGGATTGAAGCGACCTCCTGTGTGACGGCCTCTTGGGCGCGTTCCCGCGCCCATCGCTGCGCGTCAAGTACGTCTTCCACGGTAGCCGGTTCGGCGACCCACTGGTCGGCGGCGTGCAGGACGTCGGCAATTGTTCGCACGATCGCCGGGAACCGGATCTTCCCGTCGAGGAAGGCCGCGGCGGCCTCTTCGTTGGCGGCGTTGTAGACCGCGGTCAGGCAACCGCCGGCCTGCCCGGCGTCCCGAGCCAGGTTGACGGCGGGGAACACCTCGTCGTCCAGCGGCAGGAACTCCCAGGTAGCGGCCTTACTGAAATCGCAGGCCGAGGCCGCGGCCGGCACCCGGTCCGGCCAGCCCAGTGCCAGCGCGATCGGCAACTTCATATCCGGCGGGCTGGCCTGGGCGATTGTCGAACCGTCGGTGAAGGTCACCATCGAATGCACGATCGACTGCGGATGCACCACAACCTCGATGCGGTCATAGGGGACGCCGAACAGCAGATGCGTCTCGATCAGCTCGAGGCCCTTGTTGACCAGTGAAGCCGAGTTCAGCGTGTTCATCGGGCCCATGTCCCAAGTGGGATGCTTTCCCGCCTGATCAGGGGTGACGGTGTCGAGGTCGGCGGCCGACCAGCCGAGGAACGGACCGCCGGACGCGGTGAGCGCGATTTTTGCGACCTCGTCTGCCGTGCCGCTGCGCAGACATTGGGCCATCGCAGAGTGCTCGGAATCGACGGGCACGATCTGGCCGGGTTGCGCGGCCTTGAGCACTAGCGGACCACCCGCGACCAGCGATTCCTTATTCGCAAGCGCCAGGCGGGCACCGCTGGCCAGCGCGGCCAGCGTCGGTTGTAGTCCCAGCGCTCCGACCAGAGCATTGAGCACGACATCGGCCTGCGTGTTCTCGACCAGCCGAGTGGCGGCATCGGGACCGCGGTAGGTGACCTCACCAACCTTGTCGGCAGCGGCCGCGTCGGCGACGGCGATGTTCGCCACGCCGGTTTCGGCACGCTGGCGCGCCAGCAGATCGGGGTTTCCGCCACCGGCGGCCAGCCCGACGACTTCGAAGCGATCCGGGTTCTCGGCAATGACCTCCAGCGCCTGGGTTCCGATGGAACCGGTGCTGCCCAGGATCAGGACCTTCAGTCGCTTGTCGGAGCTCACCCATCAATTGTGCCGCCTCCGCAGGGGTGCTCTGACGCGAGTTTGTCGTTTGCACCCGACAGGGCAGCATGGAGACATGCCGCCGACTCTGTTGTGGTTCCGCCGCGATCTGCGCCTGCGCGACCTGCCGCCGCTGCTGGAGGCGGCCGCCGACGGGGCCGATGTGCTCGGGTGCTTTGTGCTGGATCCGCGGCTGGAGCAATCGTCGGGCCCGCGCCGGCTGCAGTTCCTCGGTGATTCGCTACGTGAGCTCTCCGACGCCATGGGCGGGCGGCTGCTGATCACCCGCGGTCGGCCCGAGAAGCGAATCCCGTTACTGTGCAAGGAAATCGGTGCCAGCGACGTCCACATCTCTGCCGACTTCAGTCCGTTCGGGGTGCGCCGCGACGAGGCGGTGGCCGCCGCGCTGGCCGAGATGGGCGCGCAGCTGCGGGCCACTGGTTCCCCGTATCTGGTCTCCCCGGGTCGGGTCACCAAGGACGACGGAACTCCCTACAAAGTGTTCACGCCGTATGTGGCGCGCTGGCGGGAAGTCGGCTGGCGCTCCCCCGCGCCGTCGGCGGAAGCTTCGGTGAGCTGGGTCGACCCGGCGGGCCTGGCATCGAAATTCTTGGTGGGCGCCCCCGATCCCGGCACCGACCTGGACCTCGCAGCCGGCGAGTCTGCCGCCCTGGATCGGTGGGCGGAGTTTCTCGATTCAGGCATGGCCGACTACGCCGAAGACCGCAATCGCCCGGACAAGCCGGGCATCAGCCGGATGTCGGCACACCTGAAGTTCGGCACAATCCACCCTCGGACGATGGCCGCCGATCTGAACGTGCGAGCTACCGGCCCCGGGGCTTACCTGCGGGAGCTGGCGTTTCGCGACTTCTACGCCGCGGTGCTGCACGAGTGGCCGGACAGCGCGTGGGGGAACTGGAACCGCAAGTTCGACGCCATCGAGGTCGACGAGGGGCCACCGGCCGGCGACCTGTTCGAGGCTTGGAAGCAGGGCCGCACCGGCTACCCGATCGTCGACGCCGGGATGCGCCAGCTGCGCGATTCGGGATTCATGCACAACCGGGTGCGGATGATCGTGGCGTCGTTCCTGGTCAAAGACCTGCACCTGCCGTGGCAGTGGGGCGCCCGGTGGTTTCTGGAACAGCTGGTGGACGGCGATATGGCCAGCAATCAACACGGCTGGCAGTGGTGCGCCGGTTCGGGGACGGACGCGGCGCCGTACTTCCGGGTGTTCAATCCGACCGCACAGGGCCAGAAGTTCGATCCCGCCGGCGATTACGTGCGGCGCTGGGTGCCTGAGCTGGCCGGCCCCGAACTGGCCGGCGCCGACGTCCACACCCTCAAGGGCGGCCGGCCCGCCGGTTATCCGGAGCCGATCGTCGAGCACGCGGCCGAGCGCGCCGAGGCGTTGCGACGCTACGGCCAGATCGGCTGAGCCCACGCCGGGTGGGTGTGCCAGAATTACGGCGATCGCCTATCTGAGTCCGACAGGAGCCGCAATGGTGAGCACCGAGGTGGAGCGCTACACAGAGGTTGACCCCGCCGACGTTCCCTCGGCCGCGTGGGGCTGGAGCAAGATCACCCCGCGCACCTGGCACGGTGTCGGCATCTTCGTCACCCTGTTCCTGCTGGCCATGCTGCGCGGCAACCACGTCGGCCATATCGAGGACTACGTGCTGGTGGTGTTCGCGGTGCTGGTCTTCGCCGCCACCGTCCGCGACTGGTGGGGACGTCGCCGCGGCTGGATCCGCTAGGGCCTAGTTCTCCGCGGCGAGCTGACCGCAGGCCGCCGCGATCTCACGCCCCCGGGTATCGCGCACGGTGCACGACACGCCGGCGGCCTTCACCCGGCGGACGAACTCGCGTTCGGCCGGCTTCGGGCTGGCATCCCACTGGCTGCCCGGTGTCGGGTTGAGCGGAATCAGATTGACGTGCACCAGCGGTCCCAGCGCCTTGTGCAGCTTCTTGCCCAACAGGTCGGCCCGCCACGGCTGGTCGTTGACGTCGCGGATCAGCGCATACTCGATCGACACCCGCCGGCCGGTCGCATCGGCGTAGTACCGGGCCGCACCAAGCACCTCGCTGACCTTCCAGCGGTTGTTCACCGGCACCAGGGTGTCGCGCAGCTCGTCATCGGGGGTGTGTAGCGACACCGCGAGCGTCACCCCCAGATGCTCGTCGGCCAGCTTGCGGATCGCCGGGGCCAGCCCGACGGTCGACACCGTCACCGACCGCGCCGAGATCCCGAACCCCTCCGGCGCCGGGGCGGTGATGCGCCGCACCGTGGCCAACGCCCGGGCATAGTTGGCCAGCGGCTCGCCCATCCCCATGAACACCACATTGGACAGTCGCTCGTCGAACTCGTCGCGCGATGTCACCGCCGCCGCGCGCACCTGCTCGAGGATCTCGGCGGTGCTCAGGTTGCGGGTCAGCCCGCCCTGACCGGTCGCACAGAACGGGCAGGCCATCCCGCAGCCGGCCTGCGATGAGATGCACACGGTGTTGCGGTTCGGGTAGCGCATCAGCACCGACTCGAACGTGGTGCCGTCGTGGGCGCGCCACAACGTCTTTCGGGTCTCCCCGGCGTCGCATTCGATCTCTTTGGCCACCGACAGCAGCTTCGGGAACAGTGCCTCAGCGACGGTGTCGCGGACCGCGGCGGGCAGATCGGTCATCTGCTGCGGGTCGGCGAGCAGCCGCCCGTAGTACTGCTGGGCCAGCTGCTTACCCCGGAACGCGGGCAGCCCGAGCTCGGCTACCGCGGCCGCCCGGCCGTCGGCGTCCAGGTCGGCGAGATGACGCGGCGGTAGCGCGCGCCGCGGCGCCTCGAAGACGAGCTCTTGTTTCATTGCGTCCAGTATCCCTGGACGGGCAAATCGGCTCAGGCCAGCAGCGTCAGGACGATCCAGCCGGCGACCGCCGACGGCAGCATCGCATCGATGCGGTCCATGATCCCGCCGTGGCCCGGCAGCAGCGTTCCCATGTCCTTGATGCCCAGGTCGCGCTTGACCTGGGACTCGACCAGATCGCCGAGCACACCGGTGATCACCAGCATCAATCCGAGCGGCAGACCGACCCAGGCGGGCTTGTGCAGCAGGAACGTCACCGACAGCACGGCGGCGCCGATACCGAACAGCAGGGAGCCGCCCAGGCCCTCCCAGGACTTCTTGGGGCTGATTGCCGGGGCCAGCAGGTGCTTGCCGAACAGCACACCCGCGGTATAGCCGCCGATATCGGCGAACACGACGGTGGCGATCACGATGAACACCCGGGCACCGCCGTTGTCCTGGAAGATCAGCAGCGCGGTGAAACTCGCGAACAACGGCACCCAGGTGGCCAGCAGAACGGTGGCGGCGATATCACGCAGATAATTGACCGGCTGCTCGCGCAGCCCTTGGCCGAGTAGGCGCCACACCATCGCGACCACGATCGTGCCGCCGTAGGCGCCCAGCGTCCCGGGGACGCCCCAGGGCCAGGCCAGCCAGATCATCGCCTGGCCGCCGAGCAACAGCGGCACAACGGGCAGCACGTAGCCGTGCTCACGCAACCGGCGGACCACCTCGTGGGTGGCGATCGCGATCGCGATGGCCAGCAGCGGAAACCACCATTTGGGCGCGAACAGCAGGCTGCCGATCGCCATCGCGCCGAGCGCGGCGCCGACGGCGATCGCGGCGGGCAGATCACGGCCGGCGCGAGAGGTCTTCTTCTCCGCCGCGGGACCGGGTGCGCCGGATTCGGTATCTGCCACAGGCACTGGTTGCTGAGCGGCCATCAGACCTCCAGCAACTCGCCTTCTTTGTGCTTGACCAATTCGTCGATCTGACCGACGTAGGTCCCGGTGGCCTTGTCCAGATCCTTCTCCGCGCGACCGACCTCGTCCTCGCCGGCCTCGCCGTCCTTGCGGATGCGGTGCAGTTCCTCCATCGCACGACGGCGGATGTTGCGCACCGAGACCTTGGCATCCTCACCCTTGGACTTGGCCTGCTTGACCAGATCCCGGCGACGTTCCTCGGTGAGCTGCGGGATCGACACCCGGATGATGTTGCCGTCGTTGGTGGGGTTGACGCCCAGGTCGGAGTTGCGGATGGCGTCCTCGATCGCGCGCAGCTGCGACGCCTCGTACGGCTTGATGACGACCATCCGCGCCTCGGGCACGTTCACGCTCGACAGCTGCGTGATCGGAGTCGGTGATCCGTAGTAGTCAACGACGACGCGCGCGAACATGCCGGGGTTGGCCCGTCCGGTCCGGATGGACGACAAGTCGTCGCGGGCGACCGCGACGGCCTTCTCCATTTTCTCTTCGGCATCGAAGAGAGCCTCTTCAATCACTTCCGCGCCTCCTCAGCTGACCAGGGTTCCGATCTTCTCACCTGCGACCGCCCGGGCGATATTCCCATCGGTCAGCAGGTTGAAGACCAGGATCGGCATACCGTTGTCCATGCACAAACTGAAGGCGGTGGCATCGGCCACCTGAAGGCCGCGGTCGAGGACCTCGCGGTGGCTGATCTCGGTGAGCATCTCGGCGTTCGGGTCTTGGCGAGGGTCGGCGGTGAAGACGCCGTCGACCGCCTTGGCCATCAGCACGATGTCGGCACGAATCTCCAGTGCCCGCTGCGCGGCGGTGGTGTCAGTGGAGAAGTACGGCAGCCCCATGCCTGCGCCGAAAATCACCACGCGCCCCTTCTCCAAGTGGCGCACCGCGCGCAGCGGAATGTAGGGCTCGGCGACCTGACCCATGGTGATGGCCGTCTGCACGCGGGTGACGATGCCTTCCTTCTCCAAGAAGTCTTGTAGCGCAAGGCTGTTCATCACCGTACCGAGCATGCCCATGTAATCCGAGCGGGTACGTTCCATCCCGCGCTGCTGCAATTGGGCACCACGGAAAAAATTTCCGCCGCCGATCACGACAGCAACCTGGGCGCCGCTGCGCACCACATCGGCGATCTGACGGGCAACCAGGGCGACAACGTCGGGATCCAGCCCGACCGACCCGCCGCCGAACATCTCGCCGCCGAGCTTGAGGACCACCCTGTTGAAATGCGGCCGCAGTTCCTGCGAATGCGTCGCCGTCTCCCCCATCAGACTCCTCCGAAATAGTCTCCGCTCCGGGCATGAGAGTGCCATCCCGGCGGCTTTCGAGACGGCACTTCCATCCTGCCTTATCGGCGAAGCTGGCGATTTTCCGGGTTATGCCTGGTGCACGGTCACCAAAGGACGGCGATGGCCGCTGCCGTCAGCGATAGGACCCCCACCGCGACGAACACCGGACGCGGGACGGGTTCCCCCGTGCGCCGCTGCCGGGCATTGCCCATGCCGAGCAGGCCACCAATCACGATCAGAATGATCAGCTTGACCCCAATCTTGGGATAGTTCAGGACAATTCCGGCCGGCCATGGTGCCGCCAGTGCGATCCCGGTGAGCAACGAAACCAGCAATCCGTAGTCCATCACCCGGGTGGTGCGGAATCGCCGGGCCGCCGCCTCGGCCACCCACGCGCCGAAGGTTGCGGCGAACCCGACGATGTGCAGCAAGATAACTACGTTGCGTAGTAGTTCCATGCGGCCAGCATACTTTCGCCCCCATCAACCCTTAGCCGAGGTGAGCCGACAACAGCCAGGCCGACAGCGACTTGCGGCCTCCCGCCTCGTCACGCAGGTCGCCACCGGCGAACTCGACCATCGTCGCCATCGTTTCCTCCGGCACATTGGCATGGATGCGCGCGGGACGGATCTCGTCGATCACCCAGTACGGCTCGACAGCGGCGCGCAACTCGGGCTCGGTCACCGGGTGCGCCGGCCCGTTGGCGGGCATCGTGGCAGCGTCGAAGACCAGCACAAAGTACGACGCCCCGGGAGCGGCGGCCCGCACGATCGAGCGCTGGTAGCCGTCGCGGAGCTCGACGGGCATCGCGTGGAACAGCGTGGAGTCGACGATGGTGCCGAACCGGCCGTCATAGCCGTCGAAATCGGCGATGTTGGCAATGTCAAAGCTGGCGTTGGTCACGCCACGCTTGGCAGCCTCGGCGCGGGCCAGCTCGATCGCCGTCGGCGAGAGGTCCAGGCCGACGGTGGTGAAGCCACGCTCGGCGAGGAACAACGAGACCGCACCCTCCCCGCAGCCGGCGTCGAGCACGTCGCCGTGGAACTTGCCCGCCTCGATGAGGGCGGCGATTTCGGGCTGCGGCTCGTCAATGCTCCAGGGCGGTCGGAAGCCCTCGAACTCGGTAGCCGTGCGTTGATATGCCGAATCGAACAGATCGTCAGGTGTGGTCATACCTCTACGAATATCAATCAGATTGATATATGTCAATATCATTGACATGAGCCAATGCCGTGACGAGCCGCTGGGGTACCTGCTGCACCGGGTGGCCTCAGCACTGCGCGCCGAAGTGACCGCCACCGCACTCGACCCGGTGGGCCTGTCGTTCCCGCAGTACATCTGCATGCGGATCCTGTCCACGTTGCCCGAGCGCTCCAATGCCGAGCTGGCCCGCGACACCGGGGTCTCGCCGCAGGCGATGAACATGGTGCTGCGCAGCCTCGAAGACCGCGAATTGGTCAGTCGCCCGGCCAGTGTGGAATCCGGACGCTCACTGCCGGCGAAGCTCACCCGCGCCGGCGCGGAGCTGTTGGCGCGCACCGACACCGGCGTGCGGGCCGCCGAGCAGCGGTTGATGGGGGATCTGAGCGCCGAGCAGCGGCGAGAGTTCCGCAGAATCCTCGCCGCCCTCGGCTAGCTGCTAGTGATGCGAGTGGCACGCCTTCGGCGGTGACGGCGGCAGGTCCAGCGCCGGGTTGCCGTCGAAGAAGCCGATCGGCTTCAGATGGAATCCCACGTACGCGCACGGCATCACCGGCCAGTCCTCCGGCCGCACGATGTGGTGGGCGCCGAGGGTGTACCAGAGCACCACGTCGGTGTCGTCCAGCGCAGCGTCGTCCGCGATGAACTCCGGCAGGCCCTGGGCGTCCGGTGACTGGTACATGTAGTCGCCCGCCGCGAATTTCTCGGCCGGGTCGTACTTCGTCACCCACAGATTGTGCTGGACGAATTTCGCCCGGTCATAGATGTAGGAGCCTTCCTGCACCATCACCGGAACGATCTCGCGCGGCACCAGCTTGTAGGCCACCGGGCTGCCGAGTTCGTTCTTCTTGGACGGGTTGGTCACCTTCCAGTACCGGCCGGTGTTCCAGTTCCAATCCCTGGCACCCTCGGCTTCCGAAGCCACCAAAGTGTCCTTCGTGATCCAGGCGTTCTTGTGCGGATTGCGCTCCGGATCTGGCTCCGGAATCGAATCCACTTCGTAGACGCTATTTTTCGCGCCATCGACGCTCATGTCGAGGCGGAAGTTGAAGAAGTGCTGGTGATTGGGGCCGTAGATACCGGGTGCGACCAACTTGCCCCAGCGCGGTGATTCCCCTTCTTTGATCGCGCCAGTGGTGAGCACGCCGGAGAGCTTGACCTCGACCTCGATGGACGCATCGTTGTAGAAGTACCAGAAAAACCCGTACTCGTAGTTGCCGACCGTGCAGATCATCGAGACGACGAGTCGCCGCGAGCGACGCACCTCCACCTCACCGGTGCGGAAATCCGTGTGCTTCCAGGAGATTCCGTAGTCCTCCTCATGCATGCAGATGGCGTTGGGAATCGTCACCGCATTGCCGTCGGAGTCGTTGACCGTGCCGTCGAAGTAGAAGATCTCGCCCAGACAGTCACACCCCAGGGTCAATGGATTGGCCGAAAAGCCCATGCCCACTTCACCCATGTCGAACACGTTCTTGTTCCAGTGGGTCGGTGAGGTGTCGCCGTAGGGCACCACCATTTCCGAGAGCGAACCGCGATACAGGATCGGACGGGTCTCGCCCCGGTCGGTGTAGGTCACCTCATGGATGGTGACGCCCTCCCGCGGATTGAAGCCCACCCGCAGAGACCACTTCTGCCACTGCACCTTCCAGCCGTCGACGGTGAAGCTCGGCCCTTCCGGCTGGGTGATGTCGATGGTCTTGACGTCATCACGGAACTGGGTGAACGCGGGCCGGTTATCCTCATCGAACATGAACTGCGCCGAATAGTTGCCCGCCTTCGGCGGCAGCGGCACCACCCCGTGATCCTCCACCTCGAGCACCGTCATCGTGTCCAGGTCGAACGTCACAATCACGCCTTCGACCGGGCGCGCATAACCGTGTTCGGAAGCCGCCGCCCGCATGAATGTCAGCGGCCGGCAGATCAGCGGCGAGTTCTGGTAGTGGTCCTGGGCACCGTAATAACCGGCCGGCCACGGATCGATCATCGCCAGGTCGAAATCGGTGATGCCGCGCTTGCGCATCGCCTCCCGCCAACGCGGGTCGGCGCGCACGACTTCCTCAACCCCGGTCATATGCTCGACCAGATACGACGGGAAGCGGCCCGGGATCGCGGTCCAGGTCTCCACCACCCGGGCCCCGATGTCGACGACCGATTCGTAAACCAGCTTGGCCGCCGCGTCGTACATCGTGACGAATGCCCGCCTCGGCACGTCGGAGACCGCCTGATACGTCAACTGGGCGTTCTTCTCCGGCTCCGCGAGCTGAATCATCACGAATTTCATTGTCGGACTGGCATATTCCGAGTCCTTGACGACTGCCGCGGCGGCCTCGATCTCGGCCCCGGTCAGCGGGTCGAGAGGATAACAGGCACGGTCGTCGGTCATCGCCGTGCTCAGCACGGTGCTATCCATGGTCATATCGAGCTAAACCGCCTCGGGGCTGGGGGTTTCGGATTTCTTGAGATCCAGCACGGCCAGGTGGGCCAGTGCATCCTCTTGGGTCATCTTGCGCGCTGAGCGGCGACCGAAGATGTAGACGATAACGCCGAGGGCGAACATGCCCGCCGCGATGCTGCCCGTCCACGTCATCCAGGTGCTGTCGGGCACATCGGCGATCCACGACTTGGCGAACGAGTAGTAGATACCACCGATGGTGCCCACCGAGCCGATGACGACGACGATCCAGACGCCCACCGTACCGCCGGGGATACGCCAGAACTTCTCTGCCGCATAGCGGTCGGCGTACTTCTTGCGGGCGATGATGACCGGGACCAGGAAGAAGAACCCCGAGATCAACCAGGCGATGGACAACCCGCCCTGCAGGAACACGGTGACGTTGGCCATGCTGCTCTGGGAGTACAGCCCCACGATGAGCAGCGACGACAGCACGCCCTGGATGAGGATCGCCGTCACCGGGTTGCGGGTGCGCGGATTGAGGTGAGTGAAGACCCGCGGCAGGTGACGCTCCAGACCGGAGACGAAGACCAGTCGCGAGTAGGTGACCTGGTAGCTCATCAACGCCACGAAGACGATGCAGGCCAACACGACAGCCGCCACCTCCATCACGCCCGTGGGCGCGGCGGTGCCGAGCATGCCGATGACCCCGGTTACCGGGTTCACCTGGTCGGCAGGCAGCACCATAATGGTGCCCAGCGTGGTCAACAGGTAGATGAGGATCAGCGCAATCGACCCGTACACCATCATCTTCGGACCGCTCTTGCGCACCGAAAGGAACTCCGCGCCCATGTTGTACGGCGTCTCGACACCGACCAGGTAGAGCAGCACGGTGCCGTACAGGAAGCCGGCACCGGCGAAATCGGGCACCAGTGCGGCGTGCGCGGTGAACTCCTGGGCCGAGCCGTTGTTGACCGCGTAGATGATGCCCGAAATGAAGATGACGGCGGTCAAGACTGCGTACACGATGAAGACGCCGCTCATGATGCGCTGGTTGGCCGCGAGTTTGGCCAGCGCCAAGCCCACCACGGCCCACAGCAGCGCCACCTGCAGAATGATGCTGAGCGTCAGGCCGAGCTCAGCGTGGAAGGCCAGCAGCAGGAACTGCAGGATGATCGCCGGCGACGAAGCGGAGTTGAGCACTACGGGGATCCACGACAGGTAACCGCCGATGAATCCCCACGTCTCACCCATGGTTCGGGTGGCCCAGATGTACACACCGCCTTCACCGGGCCACAGGTTGCCCAGTTCGGCGACCGCCATACCCGCCGGGATCAGGAACGTGAGGATGCCGAGAATCCACATCGGGATCGCGGTCCATCCACCGGCCGCCATGATCGACGAGCCGGTGATCCAGCAAATAATGAAAACGTAGGTGGCCGTGAGGCCGAAGGTTGTCATCACCTTGGGCAGCACCTGCTCAGGGACGAGCTCTGTGGTCAGAAGCTTGTCGCGCTGGGCCGACGCTGGCGCCTCGAGTTCTTGCGTCATACGGTTACTTCCAATCCTGTTGGATCAGTTGATGATTTGTCCGTCTCGCATCCGGACAACACGGCTCGCTTCGTCGGCCACCGTGGGATCGTGGGTGCTCGCGACGACTGTGACGCCCAGCGTCGAGCACAGGTCGCGCAGCATGCGCACCACCGTCTCCCCCGTGCGGTGGTCCAGATTTGCGGTTGGTTCATCGGCCAGGACCAGCGTCGGGCTGCTGATCAGCGACCGCGCGATCGCGGTGCGCTGCTGCTCACCGCCGGACATCTTGGTCGGTTGGTGGTGCACGCGGTGACTCAGACCGACGAGGTCGAGCAGTTCCAGCGCCCGCTGGCGCAACGCTTTACGGTCATAGGGTTCGAACATGAGGGGCAGTTCGACGTTTTCGACCGCCGACAGGAACGGGATCAGGTTGTAGCTCTGAAAGATGAACCCGATCGTGTCGTGGCGCAACGACGCGAACTGGCTTTCGGTCAGTTTGGCGGTGTCGCGGCCGGCGATCAGCACCGAGCCTTTGGTCGGCCGGTCCAGGCCGCCGATGATGTTCAGCAGGGTCGACTTTCCGCTACCACTCGGCCCCATCAAGCAGACGAATTCGCCCGGCATCACCGTCAATTCGGCGGCGATCAGAGCTTTGACCACCTCGTCGCCGAGCTTGTGCAGCTTCCACACATCACTGATCTCGATCACCGGTGACGGCTCTGGCGACGGGATGAGGTCCGGGGTGGCGTCTTCGACTGCGGTCATGTCTAACCTCCGGTCGACAGGGAGCGAATGGGGGGACGCGACGCCGCGTTCCAGGTGGGCACGACGCTGGTGAGCAGGGCGGCGATGATGCTGACCGCGACGGCGATCGCCGCACCGAAGCCGATGCCGGCCAACGACACTCCGGTGGTGACCAGGCCGAGCGCGCCCATCACGACGGCGGTGATGACCGCCAGCACCACTCCGCCCAAGGCGCCAAGGACGGCGGCTACCGCGGGTTCGACCAACAGCGCGGCGATCACGGATCCGCGTGGCACACCGGTGGCCCCGAGCACACCGAGTTCGCGGGTGCGGTGCGAGATCGTGCGAGTGGTGGCGACCGCGACCTCGACGACACCGACCAGCAGCACGGTGATCGCGATCAGGATGACCGCCCGGCCGATTTCGGCGGCATGGCCCAGCGCTGCCGACTGGGCTTGGATGCCCGCCGACATCCCGAAGACGATGACCACGAGGAACGCGCCCGTCGCGGTGGTGACGATCGGCAGCACCATCTCGCGAACGCGGCGCCGTGCGGCCAGCCAGCCGTAGGAGAGTCCGAACGTGATCATCAGCGGCCTCCGAGCAGGTCGACCGGACGGTTCTGCAGCAGGCGGTGCACGGGTATCAGCGCGCCGACGATCGACATCGCCGGCAGGAAGCCCGCGACCATGCCGGCGGCCTGCAACCAGGCGATCGGTGTCGCGACGCCCGGGATCACCAGCCACACAGCGATACCCGCGGTGAGCACGCCCAGCACATGGGCCGCCACAAAGACGACGGCAGACTCCACCAGGAAGAAGTAGAGCACCTCGTCGGCCAGCCCGATGCTGGACATGATGCCGAATTCCCGCCGGCGTTCCTGTACCGCGGCCAGGAAAGATGACACGGCGATGATGAACCCCAGGATCAGGCCGATGATCGAGATGATCCCCAGAGTGGAGCTGGTGACCTTGCCGGAGAACAACGCCGAATACTTCTGGTCGAACGTCAGGGGGCCGGTGCCGCCCACCGTGTCATAGATCAGTCCGGCTCCGGCCGGGTCCGGCGTGACCGACGGGTCGGCGGTCGAGGGCAGACCGACGGCACCGCCGAAGGTGCTGCCGAGGCTGCGGCTCTTCTCTTGCCCGGCCGGCGCGTACACCGTCCACCATCCGTTGTCGCCGACGATGGTGCGGGCAAGTGGTGTCGCGACCGTCACGGACTGGCCGCCGGCACCGACCTGGACCTCAAGATCCTGGCCGCCGACGACGATCCGGTCACCGTCGTGCTTGCCGAGGCGCTGTGCCACGTCGGATCCCAAAAGTGCTTGGCCGTAGGGTGTTTCATCGTCACCGCGCAGCGCGACCGATGCCCCGTTGATATCGGTGGCCCCGGAGAGCGTCGCGATCGCACGCCACCCCTGCGGGGCACTGATCGCCGGGGCGGGGCCATCGGCGACGAGCGCCTGCACGGTGCTGTCGTAGTGCACTCCGGCGGCGGGGATTGCCCACAGCTGCGCGCCGCCCAGCACGTCGGTCACCGAGTCGGCGCCGGTGATGGCGAAGCTCGACGAAATGGTGCGCACCACCGTCACACAGGTGAGGGCCAGTGCGATGCCGAGAACAGACAGCACGAAGCGCTCGGGCCTGCGGCGGATGTTCGCCCAGGCAAACCGGAGGAGACACCCAATGGTGTTGTTTCCGGATGAGGTGGCGATCGGCGGTGGTCGCGAAATTACCGTGGAGGCAGGGGTTTCCACACCGCCAATATTCGGCGCGCCCTGTTTCGCGGACCGCAGCCGCTGATGTCGACGGGGTTACGGCAACCCCAGCGCTGTTAAATCAACGTGTCTACACCCAGGCGCGGCCATGGCTCGGCGGCCTCGAGTTCGAAGGCCAGTTCCAGCAGCCTGCGGTCGTGGCCCAGCGGCCCCGACAGCATCATGCCCACCGGCAAGCCGGACGCGGATTGCGCCAGCGGTAACGAGATTGCCGGCTCGCCGGTCGCATTCTGCAGTGGCGTGAACGCCACCCACTCCATCAGACGGTCCATGATCTGGTCATAACTCGCCGTCGGGTCGAGATGGCCGACCCGCACCGGTTCGCCCGCCAGTGTCGGCATAAGCACCACATCGTGTGAGCGGTACATCCGCGCGGTGGCCCGCCGCAACGTCGACAGCCGGAGGATCGCCAGCGGAAGCTTGTGCAGGTTGCGGACCGCGTGCCGTTCCAGACCCACCGTCAGGTTGTCCAACCGGTTGCGGTCGAAGGAGGGACCGAATGCGCGTGGCCCCATCCGCACCTGAGCCATCGCCAAAAACGCCCAATACAACACGAAGTCGTCGACGAACGATGTCGGGATCGGCACCTCGTCGAGGTATTCGACCCGATGACCCAACCCTTCGAGCAGGGCGGCGGTTTTGAGGGTGAGCTCCTTGACCTCCGGGCTGCACTCCTGGACGACCGAGCGGGTCAGAACGGCGATCCGCAGCCGGGGTCCCGGCGATTCGACGTTGCCGATCGGGCGCAATTTCGGGTTGGGACAGATCTTTTCGAGCTCGCGGTAGAAGGCCGCGGTATCGCGGACCGAGCGGGTGACCACACCGTTGGCCACGATCCGGACTGGCATCTGGCGAAGGTCGGCATCGAGTGGCACCCGGCCGCGAGAGGGCTTGAGGCCGACAAGTCCGTTGCAGGACGCGGGAATTCGGATCGAGCCGCCACCGTCGTTGGCGTGGGCGATCGGCACCACACCGGCGGCGACGAATGCGGCGGAACCCGAGGATGACGCACCGGCGGTGTAGTCGGTATGCCACGGGTTGCGCACCGGACCCAGGCGGGGATGCTCGGCGGCCGCACTGAAACCGAATTCCGACATCTGCGTCTTGCCCAGTGGGGTCAGGCCGGTCGCCAGGTAGGCCTTGGCGAAATCACCATCGGCGGCTTCCGGGCGCGGCTGCCAGGCGTCGGTCCCCCGCATCGTCGGCATACCCGCGACCGCGACATTGTCTTTGACGAAGCTCGGAACGCCGTCGAAAAAGCTGCCTCGTGATCGCTGGATATCGGCCCGCGCCCGGTCGAAGGCTTCGTAGACCAATCCGTTCAGCTGCGGATTGACCTTCTCGGTGCGGGCGATCGCGGCCTCGACAAGCTCAGCGGGTGACACCGTGCGGGTGCGGAGGGCATCGACCAGAGCTACCGCATCCAGGTCACCGAGCGCGTCGTCGCCGAAGGCGTGCACATGTTGCATTCCACCGACGCTAGCAGGCACGTGTTCAATAGTGGCCGGCCTACCGGGGCAGGTCAGCCGCCACAGCCTCCAACGCCGCCAGGTGGCCGTCGACCCCGCCCAAACCGGCGCCCATCGTGTTGATCGAGACGTGGGTGGCACCGGCCGCCGCCCAGGCCGCCAGGCCCTCGGCCACCGTGTCGCGGCCACGAGACCAGTCGACCCGGCCCTCCATGCCCAGTGCCGCCGGATCGCGGCCGACGGCCACCGCTGCGCGCTCCACCGCTTCGCGCGCCTCCTCGAGCCCGTGCCCGGGCGGCACCATCGGGAACCAGCCGTCGCCCAGGCGGCCGGCCCGCTCATAGGCACGCCGCGAGGCCGCGCCGAACCACACCGGGATGGGCCGCTGAATCGGCAACGGGGCCAGGCCCGCGCCGGTGACCGCGTGATAGCGCCCCTCGACGGTGACGCTGGGCTCGGTCCAGAGCCGGCGCATCACGTCGACCTGCTCCTCGGAACGGCGGCCACGGTTGGAGAAATCCTCGCCGAGTGCTTCGTATTCAACGGCGTTCCAGCCCAACCCAATTCCGAGTCGCAGCCGTCCGCCACTGAGCAGGTCCACCTCGGCGGCCTGTTTGGCCACCAGGGCCGTCTGGCGCTGCGGCAGGATGATCACACCGGTCACCAATTCCACCGTCTGCGTCACGGCAGCCAGGTAACCGAACATCACCAGCGGTTCATGGAAGGTGGTGCGGACGTCATACGGTCCGGCCCAGCCCTGGTGCACCGCCGGGTCCGCGCCCAGCACGTGGTCGTAGGCCAGGATGTGGGTGAACCCCAGTTCCTCGACCCGCTGCCCGTAGGCGCGGACCGCGCCGGCGTCGCCGCCGAGTTCAGTTTGGGGGAAGGTGACTCCGATGCGCATGGCTCATCCAACCGCAGACGCGCGGGGATGCTTCCCGGCTACGGCGGGGGAGCCATGTTGTTGACCGCGAATTCCGCGGTGTCAGACGTGCAGCTCAACAGAACCGGCAGCGTCATGGCATTGCCGGTGTAGCAGGTGAAGGGACCGATCTGCTGGTACTTCTCGCCTTCGGCCTGGTATTGGGCCGCCGTGGCATACGCATCGCCGCAAGTGATCGGACCGTGGACGATGTCGATTTGGGATTGATTCTGGGGCGGACAGCTCAGCCCCGGCGCCGCCGAGACCACCGCGAAACTCCCCATCAGTAACGCCACGCTGGCCGCGGGAACGAAAAGCTTCGTGATCGCCATGCCAAATTGTCACACGCGTAACACCGCCGCGTTCGGCTTTGTCCGGGAATGGCAAAACCCCGCGTCTCCGGGATCGCCGGGTTGACGCGGGGTTTTCCAGTGGACGGCCTTGTTGGTGCCGCCCAAGCTTTGTCAGGCCTGACCGACCTCGAACCGGGCGAACCGGGTCACTGTCACGCCGGCCTCGTCGAGCAGGGCCTTGACCGTCTTCTTGCTGTCGGAGACCGACGGCTGCTCCAGCAGCACGACATCCTTGTAGAAGCCCGTGACGCGACCCTCGATGATCTTGGGCAGCGCCTGCTCGGGCTTGCCCTCGGCCTTAGCCGTCTCCTCGGCAATGTGGCGCTCGTTGGCCACGATGTCGGCGGGGACGTCCTCGCGAGTCAGGTACTTCGCCTTCAGCGCGGCGATCTGCAGGGCCACGGCGTGCGCTGCGTCCTTTCCGTCACCCGTGTACTCGACCAGCACACCCACGGCGGGCGGCAGGTCGGCAGCACGCTTGTGCAGGTAGGCCTCGACGTTGCCGTCGAAGTACGCCGCACGGCGCAGTTCGAGCTTCTCGCCGATCTTGGCCGACAGCTCCGCGATGGCCTGCTCGACCGTCTTGTCACCAACCTTGGCGGCCTTGAGGGCCTCGACGTCGGTGGCTTTCGCTGCGGCCGCGGCGTCCACCACATCGTTGGCCAGCTGCTGGAATTCAGCGTTCTTGGCCACGAAGTCGGTCTCGGAGTTGATCTCGATCAGCGCACCGCCCTTGGCAGCGACCAGACCTTCGGCGGTGGCACGCTCAGCGCGCTTGCCGACGTCCTTGGCGCCCTTGATGCGAAGCGCCTCGACAGCCTTGTCGAAATCGCCGTCATTCTCGGCGAGGGCATTCTTACAGTCGAGCATGCCTGCGCCGGTGAGCTCCCGAAGCCGCTTTACGTCGGCAGCGGTGTAGTTAGCCATGTGGCCCTTCCTACGAATTAAGAAGCGTCAGTGGTGGTTGCAACAGGTTCAGCGGCCGGCCCAGCATCATTGGGGGCCGACGCGGTTGCACTGGCCAGCAGCTCCTGCTCCCACTCGGCCAGCGGTTCGGCAGCGGCTTCGGGCTTGTCGCCCGCGCCGGCACCGGAGCGAGCCTTCAGACCCTCGGCCACCGCGGAGGCAATCACCTTGGTCAGCAGAGCTGCCGAGCGGATCGCGTCGTCGTTACCCGGGATCGGGTAGTTGACCTGGTCGGGATCGCAGTTGGTGTCCAGGATCGCGATGACCGGAATGCCCAGCTTGATGGCCTCGCTGATGGCGAGGTGCTCTTTGTTGGTGTCGACGACCCACACCGCCGAGGGCACCTTGGCCATGTCGCGGATACCACCGAGAGACCGCTCGAGCTTGGTCTTCTCGCGGGTCAGCATCAGGATTTCCTTCTTGGTGCGACCCTCGAAGCCACCGGTCTGCTCCATGGCCTCGAGCTCCTTCATCCGCTGAAGGCGCTTGTGCACGGTCTGGAAGTTGGTGAGCATGCCACCCAGCCAGCGCTGGTTCACGTAGGGCATGCCGACGCGGGTCGCCTCTTCGGCGATGGACTCCTGAGCCTGCTTCTTGGTGCCGACGAACAGGATGGTGCCGCCGTGGGCGACGGTCTCCTTGACGAATTCGTAAGCCTGATCGATGTAGGTCAGCGTCTGCTGCAGATCGATGATGTAGATGCCGTTGCGGTCGGTGAAGATAAACCGCTTCATCTTGGGGTTCCAGCGTCGGGTCTGGTGCCCGAAGTGCGTGCCGCTGTCAAGCAGCTGCTTCATGGTTACAACAGCCATGTGTGGCCATACCTCATTAGGTTGTCGGTTGTGGCCCGGCTTCGGGTGAAGCCCTGCCCTGGCGCCTGAGGCATGCCGACCCGCGGACGGGACCAACCGGCATGCGTAGTGCAAGTTGCATTGGCAAACTTGCGGACAGACGCGCGAAGTCAACCCGCTCGCGCGAGTTGCGGGTCAAAGTTTACACCGCCGCAACGGGTGCTTTGTCCACAGCGGCTTGCCGGTCCACAGGGCTGGCATCTGGGCCTTTCATTTCGGCGACTGGGCGGCTGAACTGGGGTGATGCGCGTCATCGCGGTGGTTGCCTCGGTCGCGCTGCTGTGTGCGCCCGCAGCCTGGGCTGATTCCGGACGACTGGTGTGGCCGCTGCGGCCGCTGCCGGCGGTGACCAGGACGTTCGACGCGCCGTCGCCGGATTGGCAGCGAGGGCACCGCGGGGTCGACCTGGCCGGGGTGCCCGACCAGCCGGTCTATGCGGCCGGATCGGGCACCGTGGTGTTCGCCGGCACGCTGGCCGGGCGCCCGGTGGTGTCGCTGGTCCATGCCGGCGGGCTGCGTACCAGCTACGAACCGGTCGAGGCGGTGGTGCGGGCCGGCCAGTTGGTGGACGCCTCGACGGCGCTGGGCCGGCTGTTGCCCGGTCATGCGGGGTGTCCGGCCGCGGCCTGCCTGCACTGGGGCGCGATGTGGGGTGCGGCGTCACGAGCCGACTACATCGACCCGCTGGGACTGCTGGCCAGCACGCCGATCCGGCTCAAACCACTGGCGGGCTCCAGCTAGGCGCGTGGATCGTCCGTAGGCTCAACATCGATGAGCATTGCGCCCGACACGACCGTCGTCCTCGGCCACCGGTTCGCCACCGAGCTGCCCGAAATTGCGCTGCGCTGGCAGGCCGAATCCGCGCCTGATCCGCGGCTGCTGGTGCTCAACGAATCGCTGGCCGCTGAGCTCGGTCTGGATCCGGCGTGGTTGCGCGGCCCCGACGGGATCGGCCTTCTGGTCGGGACTCGACTGCCCGCAGACGCGGAGCCGGTCGCGCAGGGGTATGCCGGCCATCAGTTTGGCGGCTGGGTGCCACGCCTGGGCGACGGTCGGGCCCTACTGCTCGGCGAACTGATCGACACCGACGAGCGGTTGCGCGATCTGCACCTCAAGGGATCGGGGCGCACCCCGTTCGCTCGCGGCGGCGACGGTCTGGCGGCTGTCGGCCCGATGCTGCGCGAATACCTCATCAGCGAAGCAATGCACGCGCTGGGCATTCCGACCACCCGCGCGCTGTCGGTCGTCGCCACCGGGCGCCCCGTCCAGCGCGAAACCCTGCTCGGCGGCGCCGTGCTGGCCCGGATCGCGACGAGCCATCTGCGCGTCGGCAGCTTCCAATACGTCAGGACCGCAGGCGATCTCGCGTTGCTGCGCCGCCTCGCCGATCACGCGATCAGCAGGCACTGCCCAGGTGCCGCCGAGACGGAGAATCCGTATCTGGCGCTGCTCGATTCGGTGGTCGCCGTGCAGGCGAACCTCATCGCACAGTGGATGCTGGCCGGATTCGTTCACGGCGTGATGAACACCGACAACATGACGATCTCCGGCGAGACGATCGACTACGGGCCGTGTGCGTTCATGGACGCCTTCGACCCGAAGACGGTGTTCAGCTCGATTGACTCCTTCGGCCGGTATGCCTACGGCAACCAACCGGCGATCGCCGCCTGGAATCTGACCCGCTTGGCCGAGGCACTGCTGGCGTTGATCAGCGATGACCAGGACCGCGCGGTCGAGCTCGCCACGGAGTCGCTGCAGCGGTTCGCACCGCTGTACTCAGCGGCGTGGTCGGCGGGCATGCGCCGGAAGCTGGGGTTGGGCAACGAGGTCGACGACACCGTGGCTCAACAGCTCGTCGACGAGCTATTGGGGATGCTCGAGAGCGAACGCGTCGACTACACCTCTTTCTTCCGAGGGCTCGCTTCCGGCGAGATCGATCCGCCGTTCGAGGTGTGGGCTGCCCGGTGGCGCAGCCTGGACCCGGACAGCGAGGCAATGCAACGGGCGAACCCCGTCTACATACCGCGCAATCACCTGGTCGAGGAGGCGTTGGCCGCTGCCGCGACGGGCGACATGGAACCGTTCCACCGACTACTCGCGGTGATCAGCTCACCGTACGACGAGCGCACCGGGTACGAGCGCTACGCCGAACCCGCACCCGAGAACTTTGGGCGTTGCTTTCAAACTTTCTGCGGCACTTAAGTTTTCAAGCCCGCGGATGAGCCTGATCGTGCACGGCGCGCAGCCGTGCGACAGTCACATGGGTGTAGAGCTGGGTGGTGGCCAGCGTGGAATGGCCCAGGATCTCCTGAACGATGCGCAGGTCCGCCCCACCTTCCAGCAGATGCGTGGCAGCGCTGTGCCGCAGGCCGTGCGGACCCATGTCGGGGGCGCCGTCGACGGCCGCGACCGTCTGATGCACGACGGTGCGGGCCTGGCGAGGATCGAGCCGACGGCCGCGTGGGCCCAGTAGGAGTGCCGGGCCGGATTCGGGTTTGACCAGTTCCGGCCGCCCGTCGGTCAGCCACGCGCTCAGCGCGTCGGCCGCCGGCGCCCCGAACGGGACGGTGCGCTGTTTGTTGCCCTTGCCCAGCACGCGCAGCAGCCGACGGCCGGTGTCGACGTCGTCGATGTCCAGCCCGCACAGCTCGCTGACGCGGATGCCGGTGGCGTAGAGCAGCTCGACGATCAGCCGGTCCCGGATAGCCAGCGGGTCGCCCTGTTCGGCACCGAGGTCGGCGGCGGCCATGGCGGCCAGCGCCTGATCCTGACGCAGCACCGCGGGCAGGGTGCGGCGAGCCTTCGGCAGCTGCAGACGGACCGCAGGGTCGTCGGCCAGCAGACCGCGGCGGGTAGCCCACGCGGTGAAGGTCTTGACCGCCGAGGTGCGACGGGCCAGCGTCGTGCGGGCTGCCCCGGCGGCGGATTGCGCGGCCAGCCAGGAGCGCAGCAGCGGCAGACTCAGGCCCGCCAGACCGGAGCCGGGGGCACGTTCGTCGACGAAGGCGAACAGCGAGCGCAGGTCGGTGAGGTAGGCGCGGCGAGTGTGCTCGGAGCGGGTGCGCTCCAGTACGAGATGCTCGGCGTAATCGTCAAGGATCGCGTCGTAGTCGCCGGGGTCCACTTCCCTACGGTCGCACCTGCGGACGCCGACTCGGGCACGCCGGCGCGGCGTGTCCGCGGGTCGTGACTATTCCGTTGCTAGCCCTGGTCGCCTTCGGCGTCGGCCAGTTCCTTCTTCCACTGTCGGAATGTCTCCTCGGTGCGGCCGCGTCGCCAATAGCCGGAGATGGACGCCCATTTGGCGTCCACGCCGCGCTCCTTACGGATGTAGGGCCGCAGGTTGTGCATGACGGCTTGCGCTTCCCCATGGATGAAAACCTGGGCTTGGCCGGGCAACCAGGCCGCGGTGGTGACGGCCTCGACCAGTGGAGCATTGTCACCGGCCCGATCGTCACCGACCAGATCGGCACGCCCACCGCGGTAGACCCACGAGATTTCCACGGATTCCGGTGCGGCCAGCTCGATCTCGTCCTCAGGTCCGGCGACCTCGATGAAGACCTTGCCAATGGCGTTGGACGGCAACGCTTCCAGCGCCGCACTGATCGCGGGAAGGCCTGCCTCATCACCGGCGAACAGATACCAGTCGGCGGCCGGGTCGGGCGAGTAGGCGCCACCGGGGCCCATCAAGTGGATGGTGTCGCCCGGCTTGGCTGCCGCCGCCCACGGTCCGGCGACCCCCTGTTCACCGTGCACCACGAAATCGACGGCGATCTGGCGAGCCTTGGCGTCCACCCGTCGCACGGTGTAGGTGCGCACGGTCGGCTGCTGTTCTGCTGGCAGCTTGTTGAAGACGTCCAGAGTCAGCGGCGTGAGGCGTCCCTTCAACTTCGCCACGTCGACGTCGTCACGCACAAAGACGAATTTGACGTAAGAATCGGTGAACTCACCGGGCTTGAAGGTGTCGAAGCCGGTGCCACCGAGAACGACGCGCACCATATGCGGTGCGAGCTGCTCGGTGTGTGCGACCTGAAATGTGTGTAGTGGTCGACCCGCCACATCGCCTCCCGACGAAAATCGTTAGCCAACCATCGCGACTATACGTACCGACTGGGCTTTCGGGCTGGCTACGCCCGTTGCGCCGGAAGGCGGACCAGCTTCCAGCAGCCGTCCTCGCGGCGCACCAGTCCCGCCATCTCCAGCATCGCCAATGGCCCGAGCACCCCGATCGGTGGCAGGCCGGAGGCCACCGCGATCTCGTCAGCGCTGAGCGTGCCACGGGCCGGCAGCGCATCGTAGACCTGTTTCTCGGCATCGCTGAGACCGTCGAGCGGACCGGATGGTCGCGGTAGGTCGTCGGCGAATTCACCTGCCCGCCCGACCAATTCGATGACCTCCTCAGCGCGGGTCACCAACTCCGCACCGTTCCGCAGCAGGATGTGGCAGCCGATCGATGATGCCGACGTGACCGGACCGGGCACCGCGCACACCACCCGGCCCAACGCCCGCGCCCACGCCGCGGTATTCGCCGCCCCACTGCGCACCCCCGCTTCGACCACCACGGTAGCCGCACCCAATGCGGCTACCAGCCGATTGCGGGTCAGGAAACGATGTCGCGCCGGGCGCACACCCGGTGGATACTCGGTGAGCAGAAGACCGGAGTTGCTGATCCGGTGCAGCAAGGAAGAATGACCGGCCGGATAGAGAATATCGAGACCGCCGGCGAGGACGGCCACGGTCTGCCCCTCGACCGCGAGTGCAGCACGATGCGCGGCCCCGTCGATCCCGTAGGCCCCGCCGGACACCACGGCGACCTCGCGTTCGGCGAGGCCCGCAGCCAAGTCGGCGGTCACATGTTCGCCGTACCCGGACGCAGCGCGGGTTCCGACAATCGCCGCGCAGCGCAGGGCGAGCTCGTCGAGGCGGGCCGGACCGATCGCCCACAGGACCAACGGCGGCCGGCCCTGCGGCTTGTCCCGCACAGCGGATCCACCGAAGGCCGCGAACGCCAACGCCGGCCATTCGTCATCGTCCGGGGTGATCAATCGGCCGCCGCGGCGCTCCAGCAGATCCAGATCTGCTTCGGCCGCCTGGATATCGCGACGCGCGGCGGTGCGTTCTCTCAACGCGGGACTCAGCTCGCCCGCGGCGACCCGCAGCGACGCCTCCACGGGCCCGACTTCGGCGACCAGCGCGGCGATCTCGTCACACGGCGGTTCAGCGACTCGGGACAGATACGCCCAGGCCAGCGTTCTGGCTTCGTTCTCGGTCATGGCGCAACCTCTCCCTGGCGGAAGCTCAACGCCACCGCGACGTCGTCGACACTGGGCGTCGTGCGCCCGGCCAGATCCGCCAAAGTCCACGCGACGCGCAATGAGCGGTCGACGCCCCGGATACTGAGCACACCGCGCTCCAGCGCGGTCTTCAGCGGTGCCATCGCGACGGTGTCGAGGCGAAACTTTCGGCGCAGCACCGACCCGGTCACCTCGGCGTTCGTCGTGAAGCCGTACCGGCGCCAGCGCTCCGCTGCCGCCGCGCGAGCCTGGGCAACGCGGTGACGTACCGCGGCGGTGTTCTCCGCCTCGCCCGGGGCGAAGGCACCGGCGCGCACCATGTGCATCTCCACCCGTAGATCCACGCGGTCCATCAGCGGACCCGACAGCTTGCCCAGGTAGCGGCGTTTCTCGTGTGAGGTGCAGATGCAGTCTTTCGGGTCGGGCTGCGCGCACGCGCACGGATTGGCGGCCAGCACCAGCTGGAAGCGCGCCGGGTAACAGGCCACGCCATCACGGCGGGCCAGCCGAATCTCGCCGTCCTCCAATGGCGTTCGCAACGATTCCAGGACGCTCACCCGGATTTCGGCACACTCGTCGAGGAAGAGCACGCCGCGGTGCGCCCGGCTGACGGCACCCGGGCGGGCCAGCCCGGAGCCGCCGCCGACCAAAGCCGCCACGCTCGACGAGTGATGCGGTGCGATGAACGGCGGGTGAGTAATCAGCGGGGTGCTCTCCGACAGCAATCCGACGACCGAGTGGATGGCGGTCACCTCCAACGCCTCACTGTCGTTGAGTTTGGGCAACAGACCGGGAAGACGTTGCGCCAGCATGGTTTTCCCAACGCCAGGCGGGCCGGTGAGCATCAGATGATGCGCCCCAGCCGCGGCGACCTCAACGGCGAAGCGGGCATGGGTCTGCCCCACCACATCGGCCAGATCGGCCACCGTCTCCGGCGACGGTGTTGATACGTCGACACGATCGCCGAGTGCCGTCTTGCCTTTGAGCCAGCCCTGCAACTGTTGAAGCGTCTGCACCCCAAGCACTTCGATCCCGTCGACCAGACTGGCCTCGGCCAGGTTCGCGACCGGAACCACGACTGTGGGCCAGCCCTGCCGTTTGGCGGCCAGCACCGCTGGCAGTACACCGCGCACCGGGCGGACCCTGCCATCCAACGCCAACTCCCCCAGCAAGACCGACTTCTCCAGACGATCCCACGGGCGCTTGCTGGTGGCGGACAACACCGCCGCCGCGATCGCGATGTCGTAGAGAGAGCCAATTTTGGGCAGGGTGGCCGGGGACAAGGCGAGGACAAGCCGTGACTGCGGCCAGTCGTTGCCGCAGTTGGTGATTGCCGCACGCACCCGGTCACGCGACTCGCGCAGTGCGGCGTCAGGCAGACCGACCAGGAACACCCCGGGCAAGCCCGAGGAGATGTGTGCCTCAATCTCGACGATCTCGCCGTCGAGGCCGCGCACCGCGACCGAGTAAGCCCGCCCCAACGCCATCAGCCGACCCCGCGCAGGTGCGTGATCTCCGGGGTGCGCTGGCGGCCAATCCGAATCCCGATCACGTCGATGCGGATCGCCGCCCAACTCTGGTCCTGCTCGGCCAACCACAACCCGGCCAGCCGACGAATGCGGCGCACCTTGACCGGGGTGACCGCATACTCCCAGCCGCCGTACCCGTCACCGGTGCGGGTCTTGACCTCCACGAACACTACCGCCCGGTCGGCGTCGGCGGCGATCACATCGAGCTCGCCGTAGCGGCAGCGCCAGTTGCGCGCCACGATCCGCAAACCCAGCGAGGCCAGGTGCTCGACCGCCAGCTGCTCCCCGAGCGCGCCGATCTGGTTGCGCGTCAACATCGTCATGGGTGAAGCGTCGAGGAACCGACTGACAGCCGCCGACGGTACGGATCCCAATCGCACGAAAAGCGGGCAGTTATCCCCAGTCAGAGATTCATCAACAGGGACCGACCAGCACTAGTGCTTCCTTACCGGAATTCATAATCTTCTTGTTTTCGCCGGTGAACGTGCGGCCATCGAGATGCGTCACGTTGGAGACGCCCCATACCAGGTCCGTGAAAAGCGGCACCGGCTTGCCGTCGTAGGCGGCCATAGCATTCGGCCCACCGAAGAACAGTCCGCCGTTGCCGCCGGTCAGACTGGGCTCGAACGCGGTGTTGACGGTGAGGTCTAGATCAGCTCTATCGCCTCGGCGATCGACGGCAACACTCGCGCGGGCCGGAACGGATAGCGCTCGACATCCTCCAGCGTCGTCGACCCGGTCAGCACCAGGATCGTCTCCAGCCCCGCCTCGATACCGGCCACCACATCGGTGTCCATCCGATCGCCGACCATCACCGTGCTCTCCGAGTGTGCTTCGATCCGATTCAGCGCACTGCGGAACATCATCGGGTTGGGTTTGCCGACGAAGTACGGCTCGCGACCGGTGGCCTTGGTGATCATCGCGGCCACCGAGCCCGTCGCCGGCATCGGCCCTTCGGCCGACGGCCCGGTGACGTCCGGATTGGTGGCAATGAACCGCGCACCCTTGCCAATCAGCCGGACCGCCTTGGTGATCGCCTCGAATGAGTAGGTGCGCGTCTCACCGAGCACCACGAAATCCGGATCCGTATCGGTCAGCGTGTATCCCGCCTCATGCAGCGCGGTGGTCAGCCCTGCCTCGCCGATGACGTACGCCGACCCGCCGGGCAACTGATCATTCAGGAACGCCGCGGTGGCCATGGCCGAGGTCCAGATGGCCTCTTCCGGCACGTCAAGACCCGAACGAGCCAGCCGGGCCGCTAAGTCACGCGGGGTATAGATCGAATTGTTGGTCAGCACCAGAAATCGGCGTTGCTTATCGATCAGGCGCGCCAAGAAGTCGGCAGCCCCGGGCAGCGCATGCTCCTCGCGCACCAGCACACCGTCCATATCGGTGAGCCAGCACTCCGGCGTTCTACGCACGGTCCTCCCTTCGGAGAAGTCCCGCCCATCAGTGTTCCCCGCGGCCGAGAAGTCAACCGGGGAGTCGAGCAAGGCGGTCATGACGCGATGTCCGCGGCGGCCAGGCACTGCACCATCTGGCCCACGCCCGCGCACGTCTGCGTGAATGTGGCCACCGGCGTCGCTCGCAATACCGCGTCATCCTGCAGATGGGGAACACCATGGCCGATAACAGATTCCGACCCGACGAGCACACTCCACCCGACGGATCCATTGTCATCGGAATGGGCGACCAACAGCACGTCGCGCGCCGACATCTGGTCGAGCAACCCCTCGATCGCATGGTCAGGCTCAGCGAGCACGACGACCGGCTCGGCCCCCGCCTCGCTCAAGCGGACCACTTCATCGCGAAGTCCGGACTGTTCGGCCAGCAAGATCTGCAGAAGCATTCTGTCGCTGGACTTATCCCGATGGACCGCACCGATTCTGGTGCGCACCCACATGCCGCGGACCAGTCCTTCGATATGTTCGACGACGGGCGGCAGTGCCCGCCGGTCCACGTGCAGCCGGGCGGACAGGCATGTCCGGTACGACGCGCGGGCTTCGGCCAACGTGTTGGCACCTCCGGCGCACCCGCTGGGCACACTCCGGTAGGTGAGCTGCGGTTGATGGTCGGGATCGTGGCGGAAGATCACCTGTTCGGTCATCAGCTCGCCTCCTTCCGGACGGGTCTCTCACCCATCACGATCGTCATATGCTGCCGTGCAGGCAAATACAGTTCCACCTGCACGGGCTCGAGCTGTCTGCGCACGAAGGCCAGGACTTTCCTGATCACGGGGTGCCAACCGAAGAACGACGCTGCAGTGCCACCGAGATTGTGAGCACCACCAGTCCGCTGACGGCCAACGCGGCACCCGCCGCGGCCGGCGCGGTGTAGCCGTACCCCGCGGCGATCACCAACCCGCCGATCCACGCCCCCGATGCATTGGCGATGTTGAGCGCCGAGTGGTTGAGCGCGGCGGCCAGCGTCTGGGCATCGGCGGCGACATCCATCAGGCGGGTCTGCAACGCAGGGGCGATCGCCGCTCCCCCGGCGCCGATGCCGAACAGCAGCAGCATCGCGGTGTATGGATTGTGCGCGGCCGCAACGAATATCGCCAGCACCACTGCCAACGAGGCCATGGACACATACAAGCCACGGATCACCGAGCGATCGGCCATCCGGCCGCCGGCCAAGTTGCCGACCACCATGCCCACGCCAAAGACCATCAGCCCCAACGGAACCCAGGACCGCGGTACACCTGACACATCGGTCAGCGTGGTCGCGATATAGGTGTAGACGGCGAACATGCCGCCGAAACCGACCATGCCGATCACCAGCGCCAGCCACACCTGCGGGCGCCGCAGCGCCCCCAGTTCGGTGCGAGTGTTGGTGTTGCGGGCCGCCGCCAGGTCCGGCAGCCACATCCAGATCGCGGCCACCGTCACCAGCCCGATGACCACGACCAACGCGAACGCACTGCGCCAGCCGAAAAATTGGCCCAGCCACGACGCCAGTGGCACGCCGACGACGGTCGCGACCGTCAGGCCGGTCATCACCTGCGCGACAGCCTTGGCCCGCTGGTCGGGTCCCAACAGTTGAGCGGCCACCAGTGCCGCGACACCGAAGAAGGCGCCGTGTGGCAGGCCTGCGAGGAAACGCGCCCCGATCAGCACCGGATAGTTCGGCGCGAACACGGTGACTACGTTGCCGATAGCAAACAGCGCCATCAGGCACATCAGCACGATCTTGCGGTTGAACTTGGCGGTCACCGCGGCGATGACGGGCGCGCCGACCACCACGCCCAACGCGTAGGCGGAGATGACGTGGCCTGCGGTCGGCTCGGAGATGTACAGGTCGCCGGCGATCTCGGGCAGCAGACCCATCGAAACGAACTCATTGGTGCCGATGCCAAATCCGCCCAGCGCGAGGGCCAGGATGCCCAGCTGTGCCCGGCGTGGGCACAGGGTGGGAGACGCCGCCGGTCCGGCGGGCCGGGAAGTGACAGTCAAGAGGTATCGACTTTCTGTGCGGTGGCGGTAGCTGCCGCGCTGCAGCGTTCGATTCCTGCCGCCAACCCTAGCGTGACTTCAGTCGCACCTCCAACTACCTTTTGCCTGAAAAGAACAAAAGTGATAGGTGTCTCTATTGCTTTGTAGGCGGCATAGTTCTTGGTTCAATGGAAAGGTGCCCGTCACCAGGCGTTCTGCCGCCCCCGCTACGGCGGGGGACGTTTTTGGGCTGATTCGCGACGGCGTGACCACCACCCGCGGGGAAATACGCGAGGTCACCGGCCTATCCAGGACGGCTGTCGGCAGCCGGATTTCCGCGCTGACCCGCCGCGGACTCGTCTCCGAGGGCGATGAAGGCCCGTCGACCGGCGGTCGGCCACCGGCGCTGGTGCGGTTCAACGCCGAAGCCGGCGTGGTGTTGTCGGCGGCCATCGGTCGCAGCCGCACCCGACTGGCGGTGTGCAACCTCGCCGGTGACATCACCGCGCTCACCGATATGGACTCCGAGATCCGCATCGGCCCCGACGACCTGATGCCTGACCTGGTCAAGCGCCTTGAGGTGCTGCTCGACGAGACCGGCCACTGCGCCCGCGACGTCCTCGGCGTCGGGGTATCACTGCCCGGCACCGTCGACCAGCAGCGCGGCTGCAGCCTGGCCTCACCGGTGATGAGCGGCTGGGACGGGGTCCCGCTGGAGCCGTACTTCCGTAAGCTGACCTCGGCACCGATCGTGCTCGATAACGACACCAATGTGCAGGCCCTGTCCGAGCGCCGCGGCCCCTTGAAGGTGCACGCCAACCTGCTGCTCATCAAGGCATCCACCGGGCTTGGCGCCGGGATCGTGGCCGGCGGCGTTCTGCAGCGCGGCGCTCTGGGCGCGGCAGGCGAATTCGGCCACAACAAGATCGCGGCGGCCGATGGCATCCCGTGCCGCTGCGGTGACACCGGGTGCCTGGAGGCGATCGCCGGCGGATGGGCACTGGTGCGCACGGCGCGGGAGCAGGGCCGCGCGGTCAACCACATCCGTGACGTCGTCGAACTGGCCAACCACGGCGACGGCGAAGTACGCCAGCTGCTGCGCGAAAGCGGTCGCCACGTCGGCGAACTGATCGCCGCCGCAGTGAACCTGCTCAATCCCGAGGTTCTCGTGGTTGGCGGCGACATGTCTGGCGCCTATGACTACTTCGTGGCTGGTCTGCGAGAAACGTTGTACGGCAACGCAACTGCGTTGGCTACCCGCCATCTCCAGGTCGTGCCATCCACCTACGGCGACAAGGCCGGCAACATCGGCAGCGCGGCGCTGGTCCTGGAAAAGATCCTGTCGGCCGACGCTATCGACGCGTCGCTGCGCTGATTTACTCGGGCAGCCGCAGCTCGGGCTTCTCGACCTCTTCGATGTTGACGTCTTTGAAGGTGATCACTCGCACCTGTTTGACGAACCGGGCCGGACGATACATGTCCCACACCCACGCATCGGTCAGCCGCAGCTCGAAGTAGACCTCGCCGTCGGTATTGCGCGGTACCAGTTCGACACTGTTGGCCAGGTAGAAGCGGCGCTCGGTCTCTACGACGTAGCTGAACTGCCCCACGATGTCCTTGTATTCGCGGTACAGCGAGAGCTCCATCTCGGTCTCGTATTTTTCGAGATCTTCGGCACTCATCAGCTCAGCGGTCCTCTTGTCGTTTCATCGGTATCCATCTTGACTCACCCCTCATCGTCGCGTTGCGGGGGTGGGCACTCGGCCACCATCCCGGTACGACCGACCCCAGCTACCCGCCGCACATTGATATAGGAAAACCGGTGCTGGCGGCAGGGTCCCAGGCTGGTCAGCGCCGCGCTGTGCGCCGGGGTGCTGTAACCCTTGTGGTCGGCGAACCCATAGCCCGGGTGATCTTTGTCCATCGCGACCATCAGCCGGTCGCGGCTGACCTTGGCCAACACACTGGCCGCCGCGATACACGCCGCCGCCGCATCCCCACCGATCACCGGCAGCGACGGTATCGGTAGCCCCGGCACCCGGAAACCGTCAGACAAGACGTACCCCGGCCGCACCGACAAACCCGCTACGGCCCGTCGCATCCCCTCGATATTGGCGTGGTGCACGCCACGGCGGTCGACCTCGGGAGCCGGGATGAACACCACGTGATAGGCCAGCGCGTAGCGCTTGATGATCGGGAACAGACGCTCTCGTTCGGCCTCGGTGAGCTTCTTAGAATCATCGAGGGCCGCCAGGCTCTCGAGGCGGTTCGGGCTGAGCACACACGCCGCCACCACCAACGGGCCGGCGCACGCCCCACGGCCCACCTCGTCGACACCGGCGACCGGCCCCAAACCACTGCGATACAAAGCGGATTCGAGGGTCCGCAGCCCCGACGATCTGCGGATCACCGTCCGCGGCGGCCAGGTCATCGCCGGCACGATCAGCCCTGCTGCGGGTTGACCGAGGACACACCACCCCAGCGAGACGGCGGCCACGCGATGAACCGCGCCTTGCCGATGACGTTGCTCACCGGGACTGTGCCGGCGATCGGGTCACCGGTGCACAGGATGCCCTTCTGGGCGTCCTCGGGCGTGCTCGTGCAGTGTGCGCGGGAATCGGCCGAATGGGTGCGGTTATCGCCCATCACCCACAGCCGCCCCTCGGGCACCTTCACCGGACCGAACTCATTGCCCAGGCACGGGTAGACCAACGGATCGGCGTTCATGGTCTGCGCGTTGAGATAAGGCTCCGTGAGCGGCTTGTCATCCACGGTCAGCCCGGTATCGGCGCGACACTGGACGGTCTGGCCGCCCACCGCGATCACGCGCTTCACCAGATCGTTCTCGTCCGGCGGCACGAATCCGACCACGGAGAAGGCGTTTTCCACGTACCGGATCGCGGTGTTGTCCGAGCGGATGGACTTGTAGCTCACGTTCCAGTTGGGCGGACCCTTGAAGACGATGACGTCACCGGGCCGCGGTTCACCGAACCGGTAGGTGACCTTGTCGACCATGATGCGGTCACCGACGCATCCGGCGCAGCCGTGCAGGGTGGGTTCCATCGATTCCGACGGAATCAGGTACGGACGCGCAATGAACGTCAGCATCACGTAGTAGAGCACCACCGCGATGGCAACGAGGATCGCGCCCTCTTTGAGGGCTGACCGCTTCTTTTCTTCGCCCGCCGCGCCAGCGGCAGCGGCAGAATCATCCTGAGCAGGAGCGTCGTCAGCGGTGGTGTCGTCCGGAGCATCCGTCGTTGTGGCGGATTCCGGTGGGGAATCGTCCGGGCCGGTGTTGTCGGTCACGTCGTTAGCGTAGTCAGACGAGCTGACTGGTCAGTGCCGCGCACACCCGACGCTTAGCGCTTCTCCTTGATCTTGGCCTTCTTGCCCCGCAGCTCGCGCAGGTAGTAGAGCTTGGCGCGCCGCACGTCACCGCGAGTGAGGACCTCGATGTGATCGATGTTGGGCGAATGCACCGGGAAGGTCCGCTCGACGCCGACGCCGTAGCTTTCCTTGCGCACGGTGAAGGTCTCGCGGATGCCGCCGCCGGAACGGCGCAGGACAACACCCTTGAAGACCTGGATGCGCTGCTTGTTGCCCTCGATGACCTTCACGTGGACATTGATGGTGTCCCCGGGGCTGAAGGTCGGGATGTCGTCGCGCAGCGACGCCTGGTCGACGAAGTCCAGCGTGTTCATCGGTGACACTTCCTTGCAGTTCGCGGCGCAGCCAACTGCCTGCGCAAAGCGCTGGCGGTCGCCGGGCCGATGGATTCGGGCACGTGTTGTCTGGCGCAGCAGGCGGAACAAAAGGCCCAGCCCGCGCGGCAACTACTCAATTGTGCCAGATGCACCGCGAGCAGTGAAATCGCGCGACCCGCCGAGGTCTCAGAATGATCTAGCTGGCTAACCGCGCGGTGTCCAGAAGCTATGGTTAACCTGATTTACGGTCGGGCGGCAACGCAGCACCCAACACTACGGCGTTCCCCTGGGCCTTCGAGGAGATGGATATGCGACGGCAGCTGTCGATGCTGGTCGGCGGCACCGCGGCGGCCCTCGTCGGGGCGCTGGTGGCCGCATCCTCCGCCCAGATCAACGCCGGCCCCAACGACCGATCCGCCCGCCCGGTCAATCTGATGTCAGCCGGCCCGGACGACATCCCGCAAGCACCCGCGCTCGGTGGGATTCCCGACGCGCCACCCGATACGACCACCGGCCTCGACGTTCGGGCGAAGGTAGCCGCTTCCGAGGCCGCCCAGAACGGTGCCGATATCAGCTTCACGGTGCTCGACCGCACCACCGGTCAGACGCTCACCGGCGGTGACGACGCGCCTTTCCCGATCGCCTCGGTGAGCAAACTGTTCATCGCCGACGATCTGCTGATGCAAGTGGCCAAAGGCCAGCGCCAGCTGACCCCTGCCGAGCAGCAGTCCTTCGATGTGATGTTGCGGTCCTCCGATGACAGCGCCGCCGACGTGTTCTGGGGCGATGGTGGCGGCAACGCGATCATCAACCGCGTGAGCGCGCGGTACGGATTGGAATCGACCAGCCCGCCCTACGACGGCAACTGGTGGAACACCATGAGCACCACCGCGAACCTGGTGCGCTACTACGACATGCTGCTCGACGGCACCGGCGGGCTGCCCGCGTCTCAGGCCGCCGCCATCCTGGGCGACCTGTCGGAGTCCACCCCGACCGGCGTTGATGGGTACCCGCAGCGGTTTGGCATTCCAGACGCCCTGTTCGCGGAAACCGTTGCGGTCAAACAAGGTTGGATGTGCTGCTGGAACGGCGGCAACTGGCTGCACATGACTACCGGGGTGATCGGAGCCGATCACCGCTTCGTGATGGCCATGGCTGCACTGCAGCCGGTCGACGACGCCACTGCTCGCGCCACCATGACGCAGGTTGTGAAGACGATGTTCCCCGGCGGGCGGATCTAGCGGCGAGGTTGTCCGGGCGGCGGTGGCCGGCGGATTTCAGCGCGCGGCCGGAATGGCCGGGTCGGGATGTTGTCCTCTGTGAGTGCCGCGCCGGAGCGAATGCGCATCGTCGGCGCGGTCGCTGTGGCCGGCTCGCGATGGGAACCCAACACCATCGGACGGGTGTACTGCTCAGCACCGCCATTCTCGGCGAGCACATTGCGGGCGATGCGTTCCATCACACCCTGAACCTGCATGCGGTCGGGCCGGCCTTCGAATGCCGGTGAGCGCGTCAGGGTCTCGGTGATCCAACCCGCGATCTGGTTGCGAACGTAATTCACCTCGGCCGCACCCGAGGCGCTCAGCCACAATTGGTCGCCGCCGCGCTGGGCGTATCCCGATGCGACTAGCCGGTCGAAGACGGGTTCGAGGATCTCTGCGGGCACCCGATGGTGCGCGGCGATATCGGCCACCGCCACCGGGCCGGACACCTGGGCATGCCGATAGATCTGCAACAGCGCCCACATCCGCGGTACATCGAGATGGCTGCCCCCGGATCGGGCCAGTGCCGGCAGGTGCATGCCGCGGGTCTCGCGCATCAACCGGCTGACCGCCACCTCCAACACCTTCTCGGCGGGTTCGGTGGTGGGCATCCCGAAACCCTCGCCGAGGTCGGTGCTGCCCATGGCAGCGGCGTCGCGCAGCGGCACCTGTTTGAGGAACAGCGCGACGACGAAACCGACGACAGCGACAGGCGCCGCGAACAGGAAGACCTTGCTCAACGAGTCGGCGTAGGCGTCGACGATCGGTGCGGCGACCTCACGGGACAGCTGATGCAGGGCCTGCGGGGACTGCGCCACCCCGGGTGAGACGCCGCTGGCGGCCAGGGCGGACGGCAGCCGGCCGGCCAGGAAATTGCTGAATAGCGAGCCGAAGATCGCCGCGCCGAACGAGCTGCCGATGGTGCGGAAGAACGTGACACCCGAGGTGGCCACACCCAGATCGGTGAAATCCACGGTGTTCTGCACGGTCAGCACGAGCACCTGCATGCTCAGGCCGATACCGGAGCCCAGGATCAACAGGAACAGGGACTGCACCAGAACCGAGGTATGGGCGTCCATCATCGACAGCAGCACGAAGCCGACGGCCATGATCGCGGTGCCGGCGACCGGGAAGACCTTGTAGCGCCCGGTGCGGCCCACAATGACACCGCTGGTCAACGACGTGGCAAGCAGTCCCACCACCATCGGCAGGGTGTGCAGCCCGGACACCGTCGCTGAGACCCCGTCGACGAACTGCATATAGGTCGGCAGGAACGTCAGCGCACCGAGCATCGCGAAGCCGACGACAAACGACAGCACACAACAGACCGTGAACACCGGGTCTGCGAACAACCGGATCGGCAGAATCGGCTCGGTCGCACGACTTTCGACGACGACGAACGCGACGATTGCGACGATAGATCCGACGAACAACCCGATGATCGTCGCCGACCCCCAGGCGTAGGTAGTGCCACCCCAGCTGGTGGCCAGGGTCAGCCCGGCCGCCCCGAGCCCGATCAAGACGATGCCCGGATAGTCGATGGCCTGCCGAGAGGTCCGGCCCAGCTGCGGTATCGCCCAGGCGGCGACGATCAGCACCACCACAGCGACGGGCACGTTGATCCAGAACGCCCACCGCCAGCCGAGATGATCGGTGAACAGCCCGCCGAGCAGCGGGCCGACCACGGTGGTGACGCCGAACACCGCGCCCAGGGCACCCTGGTAGCGGCCGCGTTCCCGCAGCGGAATCACCTCACCGATGACCGCAACCGCCGTGACGGTGATCGCCCCGCCACCGATACCCTGCAGCGCCCGCGCCCCCACCAGCATGCTCATCGACCCGGCCAGCCCGCACAGCACCGAGCCGGCCAGGAAGAACAGGATCGCGGCCTGGAACACGATCTTGCGGCCGAACGTGTCGCCGAGCTTGCCGACCACCGCCGTCACGATCGTCGACGCCAATAGATAGCTGGTCACCACCCACGATTGGTGGCCGGCCCCACCGAGATCGGCGACGACGGTTGGCAACGCGGTGGCCACGATCGTCTGGTCCAGGGCCGCCAACAGCATGCCCAGCACGACGGCTAGGAAGACGAGGTTGCGTTGCCGGCCGCTCACCTGCGCGGCCGCCGGTTCTGGCGGAGCGCCGGTTGTTGGACGAGTCACGCCTTCCTCAATACCCCTCAGCGGCGACCGGTAACCAGTGCCGCGCCGGGCACTCAGTCTCCTAACAGGTCCGGCCTGCGCGACCGGGTGCGCTCGAGCGCCTGTTCGCGACGCCAGGCCGCGACCTTGCCGTGGTCACCGGAGAGCAGCACCTCCGGTACGGGCAGCTCGCGCCAGGTCGGTGGACGCGTGTAGCTCGGGCCTTCCAGGAGACCGTCCTTCTCCGGCGAGTGCGAATCGTCTTGGTGCGAGAGCGGATTGCCCATCACGCCGGCCAGCAGCCGGACGACGGCCTCGATCATCACCAAGGCCGCCACCTCGCCGCCGGCCAGCACGTAGTCGCCGATGGACACCTCTTCGACCCGCATCCGCCGGCGCGCATCCTCGGCAACCCGCTGGTCGATACCTTCGTAACGACCGCAGGCGAACACCAGGTGCGACTCCCCCGTCCAGCGCTGGGCGTCGTTTTGGGTGAACAGCCGGCCCGCCGGCGTCGGAATCACCAGAAGTGATGCCTCGGTGCAGATCTCGTCGATCGCCTCACCCCAAACCGGGGCCTTCATCACCATGCCGGGACCACCACCGTAGGGCGAGTCGTCAACGGAGTGGTGCACGTCGTGGGTCCAGCGGCGCAGGTCGTGTACCGCGACATCAAGGATTCCCGACTCGATGGCCTTGCCGGGCAAGGACTGCCGGATTGGGGCTAGATAGTCGGGAAAGATCGTGACGACGTCAACGCGCATCTCAACCGATGCCGTCCAAGTCCAAAAGTCCTTCAGGCGGGTCGATTTCGATCCCTTCGGCCAACGAAACCGACGTCACGATCGCTCCGACGAACGGCACCAAGATTTCGGCGCCGTCGGTGTTGCGCACCGCCAGCAGCTCGCCGCCGGCGGTGTGCAGCACTTCGGCGACCGTGCCCAGAGCGAGGCCGTCGACCGTCCGTACAGCGAGCCCTTCGAGCTGATGGTCGTAGAACTCATCAGGGTCCTCGATCTCGGGCAGATCAGCGGTGTCAACGACGAACAGATTGCCGCGCAACGCGTCAGCGGCATTGCGGTCGGACACGCCGTTGAGCCGAACCAGCAGGCGGGCACCATGCGGACGGACCGTCTCGATGACGACATCCTTGCCCGCGCCCCCGCGAGAAGGCTTGAGGTGCAACCGATTACCGACAGCGAAGCGCTCGTCGGGGTCGTCCGTGCGGACGTCGATCACCAGTTCGCCGGTGATCCCGTGCGCTTTCGCCACACGCCCGACGACGAGCTCCATCGCTACTGGTCGGTGTCCACCACGTCGACGCGGATACCGCGACCGCCGATACCGGCGACCAGGGTGCGCAACGCCGTCGCGGTGCGACCGCCGCGGCCGATCACCTTGCCGAGGTCCTCGGGGTGCACATGGACCTCAACCGTGCGTCCCCGCCGGTTGGTGACCATATCGACGCGAACGTCGTCGGGATTGTCGACGATCCCGCGGACCAGATGCTCTACGGCGTCAACGACGACCGAGCTCATTCTGCGGCGGCCTCAGTGGCTTCGGCGGTCGGCTCGGCAGCAGCCTCGGCGGCGGGCTCAGCGTCAGCAGCTTCAGCCTTCTTGGCGGGCGCCTTCTTCTTCTTGAGCTGGGCAGCCTCACCGGATGGCGCGCCATCGGCCTCGGCCAGCGCGGCGTTGAACAGGTCGAGCTTGCTGGGCTTGGGCTCCTTGACCTTCAGCGTGCCCTCGGCGCCGGGCAGACCCTTGAACTTCTGCCAGTCACCGGTGATCTTGAGCAGCGTGAGGACGGGATCGGTGGGCTGAGCTCCGACCGACAGCCAGTACTGCGCGCGCTCGGAATCGATCTCGATCAGGCTCGGATCTTCCTTGGGGTGGTAGCGGCCGATGACCTCGATCGCGCGGCCATCACGACGGTTGCGTGCGTCAGCGACTGCGATGCGGTACTGGGGGTTGCGGATCTTGCCGAACCGGGCAAGCTTGATCTTGACAGCCATGTAGTAACTCCTGCGGGTAATCACGCTGCAATTCAGCGATCCCGACGGGTTGCCGGATCCGGTTTTGCCTCGCGTGCGTGACCAGGCCCCGGCGCATCCTCGAAGGAAGCCGCGGGTCGGCCAGCCATTAATTGTGCCAGACGGCGCTGGTCAGGTGTTAATCGCGCATCAGCCCGGCTTCAGCCGTAGGTGAAGGAGAATACTTGCAGTCCACGGCTGACCTGGAATTCAAGGTGTCGGGGCGCGATGTCCACGCCGGCCACGATCTGGCGGCTGGTCGGCGGTCCACTGATCGCAACCGCACGCGTCCGACCACCGCGGGAGACCGTCACGGTTCCGGTGCCGCCGACGACCAGCTAGACGACTTTGGCACGGTAGTTCAGCTCGATCGCGCAGGCGTCGGCATCCGCGATCGAGCCCTGATAGTCCAGTGACCAGTGGCCACAGTAGGCAACGGCAGTGTCGCGACGCTGTGGCGGGTACTGAAAATCCCGTTTGCCTTGGCCGTATTGGCCTTGCCGACTGACAGATGCGTCTCGGGTGTCAACCCCTGAGGTGGTGTGCTGTCAGGGAAATAACTTGGTGCGGGCAGCTTTTCACCTGGATGCGCGTCGGTGAGCAGTTGACGCGGCAATCCGTTCGGTGTCGGGCGTAGCCACCTTCACCGAAGGTGATGTGCCGCACCGTTCCGATGGCGTCGACGAGGTAGCCGGCGGGCCAGTAGCGGTTGCCGTAATTGACCCAGGTCGACAGATTGTTGTCCAAGGCGATGGGACAGTACTGCAGCCGTAGATCGGGATTGCTGATGTTGGGTGTGTGTGCTGTTCAGGGGCGGTGACCGCGGCAGTGTTCAGAGTTTGTGAAGACAACCGAATACGCCGCGGTCGCCGCGGCTCCTAGGGTGAACCCTGATCGGTGGCAGACGGAGTTCTCGGTGGTGATCGACCGGATCGCGCCGCGATTCCGTCGCTACGAACCACTTCGGCATGCTGGCGCGCTGATTGCGGGCATGGTCTCGGGCCTGGACCGCAAGAATTGCTGGACCATCGCCGAGCACCGCGGCGCGAGCACTCCCGACGGGTTGCAGCATCTGCTGGCCCGGGCCCGCTGGGATGCCGACGATGTTCGTGACGATCTGCGCGAGTACGTCATCGAGGCTTTCGGTGATCCGGGTGCGATCTTGGTGGTCGACGAGACTGGCGATGTGACGAAAGGCGTCCACAGTGTCGGGGTGCAACGCCAGTACAGCGGCACCGCAGGGCGTATCGAGAACTCCCAGGTGGCGGTGTATCTGACCTACACCGCGCCGCGCGGACACGCCCTGATCGACCGCGCTGTGTACCTGCCCAAGTCGTGGACCGAGGATCCCGACCGCTGCGCTGCCGCCGGAATCCCTTAGGACAAGCAGGGTTTCGCGACCACACCGACGATGGCGGCAACGCTGATCGAGCGGGCGGTGGCTGCGAAGGCGCCCGCAGCGTGGGTGGCCGCCGATGAGGTCTATGGCACCGACCCGCGGCTGTGCGCCGCCGTGCGTGGCCACCGGCTCGGATATTTTCTGGCGATAGCGGCCAACCGGCGTGTCCCTACCCACGCCGGCGCGGTCCGCGTCGATGCGCTGCCCACGCTGATCGGCGCACACGGACCACGGCTGTACTCGTGGGCTGGGTTTCGGCTGCTGGCTGAAGACGATACCGACACCGGTGTGCACCATTTGCCGATCCGCCGCAACGATGCCACGGGCGAGTTGGCCTACCTACGCTGCTACAGCGCCGTTGCGCACCCTGGTGGCCGTGGCCGGTCAGCGTTGGCGCATCGAAGAGTCCTTCCACGCCGCCACAGGCCTCGTCGAACGCGACACCACACCCACCCCGGCAGGGCTGATCCCGTTGACTGTCAACGAGTTCCGCCGCCTCTTCGACGCCCCTGCTGCTGATCACCAACTACACCGTCGCGCCCCTGCTGGCCTGGTCACACTGGCACCGAAGACACCAATACCGAGCCCGACTGTCCCACTACCGACGGCGTGAAAACCAATGACCTCGAACTACGGCTGCAGTACTAGACGGTCACCTCGGCGAAGAATTTCAGTAGGACGTCCGCCAAAGCTTCGGGCTGTTCGATCTGCGGGCAGTGACCGGCATCGTCGACCACCGCCGAGCGGCCACCGCTGATCTGCCCGGCGATCTCAGCCGCCCACCCCGGTGCCAGCAGCTTGTCGCCCGCGCCCTCGACCACTAGGACCGGAACGTCGATCCGTTCGTAGGCCCGCTTGCTCGAGGGGGTCGGCGGAGCCTCCACGCCGGGCCGACGAAAACGAGCCGCCGCCAAAGACTCCCAGGCCCCGCGAACGATGCTCGACTCGTAGCGGCGTCGTACATAGTTTTCGTCAGAGGGGTAGGACGGGTTGAAGAACAGCGCCTCCACAATCGCGCGCATCGCCTCGTAGGAGGCGTCGTACTCGTAAAGCGCGCTCGCGTGCCGGTTCTTCTGAATCTCACCGCCGCCGCAGATCGTCACCGCGCTACGCACCGGCAGCACAGGAGCCCCCGAGGTGAGATCCACCAAGAGGTTTATGGCCCCCATCGAGTTGCCGACGAAATGCGACGAGTCGATACCCAACAGCGCACAGAACCGGGCGATATGCCGGATCCGCAGGCCCCGTCCGTCGGTGAAGTCGACGACTTTGGCCGAGTCACCGAAACCCAGCATGTCCGGTGCCAGCACCCGATAGTGCTGCGCCAGTAGCGGAATGATTCGTTCCCAGCCGATTTCGGCACTGACGCCGAACTCGCCACCGTGCAGCAGCACGACGGGGTCGCCGTGGCCCGCTTCCAGGAAATGCGTGGTCAGACCGTCGACGACAATGGTCCGGTTCTGAATGCTCACTTGATCGCGATCGGGTTGACCGGCGAGCCGACGCCCCCGGTGACAGATAGCGGCGATGCGACGAGCTGGAACTCGTAGCGACCGTCGGCCGCACAATCGACGGCCAGCTCGGTGAGGTTCCAGTACTCGCCCAGCAGCAGACCCATATCCCGCAGGCACAGCATGTGCATCGGCAGGATGGCACCATCGACCCCAGATGCCGGGTTCTCCACCATCAGGTTATCGGCCGCCACGGCCGCCACCTGGTGATCGGCCAGCCACGCTGCGCAGGTCCAGTCCAGCCCAGCGCCCGGCTCGGCACCGTCACCGGTCTCCACAAAGCGTGCCCACCAACCGGTTCGGACCAGCACGATATCGCCGGGTTCGATGGTCACGCCCTGTGTCCTGGCGGCCTCGTCGAGTTCGGCTGGGGTGATCGGCTCGCCGAGCTCACAGTACGTCGGCACCCCGCGTAGCTTCACGATGTCGAGCAACACACCCCGCGAGGTGATGCCCAAGCTGGCGACCTTGTCGATCCCCAGGTAGTAGGCGCCGAGGCTGGACACCGAGTCCGCCGGAAATCCGTTGTATAGCTTGTCCTCGTAGTAGACGTGCGACAGCGCATCCCACTGGGTAGCAGCTTGCAGCGGCATGATGATCATGTCGTCGTTGAACCGCATCGGTCCGGCTGTGCTGTACCCACTGAGTTGCACGGCCGCCGGGTTCTTGAGCCACTTGGGCCCATACTCCATCAACGTCTGAGCGTCGCCGCCGTCGATCGTCATCACATGGGTGGGATTCTGCCGATACTGGAACGCACCCTGCGGACCCGACGATCCGAAGTCGACGCCGAGCGGAAAAACCTTGCCGCGCTGGACCGTTGATGCCGCCTGAGCGACCTTCTCGGGCGTGATGAAGTTCAATGTGCCGAGCTCATCAGCATCGCCCCACCGGCCCCAGTTCCGGACGTCGTCGGACACCCGGCGGAAGTCGCTCATATCGGCCATGCCGGTCAACCCTTCTCGTAGTCGGCGGCATGGCAAGCCGCGAGGTTCCCACCGTCAGCCCAGATGACCTGCCCGGTGATATAACCGGCCGCCTTACTCCCCAAAAACACCAGCACCGCTGCCTGCTCGGCCGGGTTGGACACCCGCCCCAACGGTGTGGGAATGTCGTCGAGCAAGCCCTGCCCATAGGCCGAGCGCAGCTGATCGAGGATCGGCGTCTCGGTGACGCCGGGCCCGGTGCAGTTGATCCGAATACCGTTGGCACCCAGAGGAACGGCACCCTTCACCGCGTAGCCGATGATCGCCTCCTTCGACAGCCGGTAGCCGCCGTCGGCCAGTGCGTCGGGATGGTCGTGGCACCAACTGATGCCCTCGGCCATCGAGCCCGTCGCGAGCAGACCGGCCGCCTGCGGCAGGTTCTCACGGTAGTTCGCCGCAGCCAGCGAGGACACGCAAACGACCGACGAACCCGAGCCGAGCTTGGGCAGCATCGCCTCGGTGAAGTGCCGGGTGCCCAGGAAGTTGATCGTGACGACCAACAGCGGGTTACCGATCCCCGAGGACACCCCGGCGACGTTGAACAATGAATCGACGGAGCCCGTCACCGCCGCCGCGGCGCGATCGATCGACCCGGTATCGGACAGATCGAACTCGATGAAGTCACTCAGCCGGGGACCGTCGGATGCCGGGGGTCGCATGTCGAGGCCGACCACCTCAGCGCCCAGGTCCGCGAGCTGGCCGCACAGCTGCGCGCCGATTCCCGACGCGCAGCCGGTGACCACCGCACGACGGCCGTCATATCGCAGTAGATCGTCGATAGGTGCCACGGTTACGTGCCTTCCCGCTTCTCCTTCTCCAACTGTGCGGCTTTGACGCGGCCCTCGTTGATCTCGGCCATCGCCTCGGGAATCTCGCCGGCGGTGAACTTTCCACCGCGACCGGTGGGCAGACCACCAAAGGCGTAGGTCGCGTCGAACTGCGGTGCCTCGGCCGGTTGGCGCCGAGCCTCGACTTTCTCGATCACCGGCTCCAAGCGCTTGGCTTTGTCCTTGACGGCCTTCTCGTCGCGCTCGATGAACTCGGGCAGGATCTCCTTGCCCATGATCTCGATGGAGTTCATGGTGGCTTCGTGACTGCGCGGGTTGAGCAGCAAGATGATCTCGTCAACCCCGCTGGCCTCGTAGCCGCGCAAGAACTCCCGCACGGTGTCCGGGGAGCCAATGGCACCGCGGCCCGGACCGTAGGCCAGGGTGGGGTCTTCCTGGACGGCGTTCTCGTACAGCTCCCACACCCCGGTGCGACCCGGCGTGTGCATACCAGTGATGTAGTAATGCATGATGCCGAACGAGAAGAAACCGCCGCCGATCCCGATCTTCTTGAGCGCTTCCTCGTCGGACTTGGCCACCATCATCGACAGGTCACCGCCGATGGCGAGCAGGTTGGGGTTGATCGCCGGAGTGATCGGTTCGCCCCGCTCCTCGAGTTCCTCGTAGTAGCCGTCGACCCGCTCCTTGAGCGCTTCGGGGCCTGTGTAGGCGAAACTCAGTGCACCGATGGCCTTCTGGGCTGCCATCTGCACCGATGACGGGCGGGTGCATGCCACCCAGACCGGCGGATGGGGGCTCTGCAGCGGCTTGGGGATGACGTTGCGGGCCGGCATCTCGACGTGCTGACCCTTGAACCCGGTGAACGGCACCTCGGTCATACAGCGGATGGAGACCTCGAGCGCTTCTTCCCACATCGTGCGCTTATCGGCGGGGTCGATATCGAAGCCGCCGAGCTCGGCGACCGAAGAGCCTTCGCCGGTGCCGAATTCGACACGCCCGTTGGACAGATGGTCCAGCGTGGCCACCCGCTCGGCTATCCGTGCCGGGTGGTTGATCGGCGGGGGCAGGTGCATCACACCGAAGCCGAGGCGGATGTCCTTGGTGCGCTGGCTGGCCGCGGCCAGGAACATCTCCGGTGCGGTCGAGTGGCAGTACTCCTCCAGGAAGTGGTGCTCGGTGAGCCACACCGTGGAGAAACCTGCCTTGTCAGCGAGCTCGACCTCGTCAAGTCCATGCTGGAAAAGCTGGTGCTCATCGTCCTCCGACCACGGCCGCGGCAGCGGGAATTCGTAGAACAGCGAGATCTTCATGCGGTCACCTCTCGATCGGAATTGTGGGAGATGTGTTCTGCTGCGATGTATCCGAACGTCATCGAGGGTCCAATGGTGGCGCCGGCGCCGGCGTAGCTGCGGCCCATCACGGCCGAAGAGGCGTTCCCGGTGGCATAGAGGCCGTCGATGACGGTGCCGTCCTCGCGCAGCACTCTGGCGTGCTCGTCGGTGAGCAAGCCACCCGAGGTACCCAAGTCGCCGAGGATGATCTGGAACGCCAGATAGGGCGGCTTGCCCAGCGGCGCCAGGTTGGGGTTGGGCAGCGTCGGGTCACCGTAGTAGTTGTCGTAGGCGCTGTCGCCTCGGTTGAAGTCGTCGTCATGTCCCTTGCGGGCGAGCTCGTTGAACCGCGCTGCGGTAGCGCGCAATTCGTCAGCCGGGACACCGATCTTGCCAGCCAGCTCACCGATGGTGTCGGCGGCCTTGACGATCCCTGAGTCCAACCAGGCCTGCGGGATCTTGCGGCCGGTGGGCACCGGGGCGAACGGCACCTTCGGGATCGGCAGGTGTCCGCCCACCACGTACCGGCGGAATGACGCGATATCGGTGACCAGCCAGCACGGAATATGATCCACGCCCGCTTGCTGGCCCTCAATCATCGCGTGCGCGAAATCCATGTAGGGCGCGGCTTCGTTGATGAACCGCTTGCCTGCGCCGTTGACGACGAACTGGGCGGGCATCATCCGCTCGTTGAGCATGAATTGCAGGCGCCCGTCAGGCCAGCACATGGCGGGGAACCACCACGCCTCGTCGAGTAGATCGGTGGCCGCACCTATCTTCTCGCCGGCCCGGATACCGTCTCCGGTGGCCGCGGGATTGCCGAAGCTCCAATCCTTTTCCAGCACTGCGAGGTGCTCGCGACGCCAGGCCATATCGTGGTCGAACCCGCCGGAGGCGACCACCACACCGCGCCGGGCGGCAACCCGTAGCGCCGTCCCGTCCCGTTCCACCACCGCACCGACTACGGCTCCGTCCACGTCGGTGATCAGTTCGGTCATCGGCGCGGACAGCCACAGCGGGATTTTTTTCTCCATGAGCGCCAGCCGCATCCGCGCCATCAGCGACTGCCCGATCGCAGCCATCCGGTCGCCGAACACCCGGGCCCGGAACATCCGCCAGATCAGCTTGAGCAGCACCGCCTTGCCCCGCCAGTTCTGCCGCACCTGATAGAACAGTCGGAGATCTCTGGGCGCGAACCAGATTCCCCTCGGCGCCAGCGCGAGCGGCGCGAGCAGGTTCTGCTCCTCGTCGCCGAGCTTGCGCAGATCGATCTCGGGAACGTTGATGGTGCTGCCACGCTCGGACCCGCCGGGCAGCTCTGGGTAGTAGTCGGCGTAACCGGGCTTCCAGACGAATTCAAACCAACTACTGGACTTTTCGAGGAACTCCATCATCGCAGGAGCGGTATCGACATAGGCGCGTAGCCGCTCGTCGCTGACCAGTCCGCCGGTGATGGTCTTGAGGTATCCGAACACGGCGGCTGGGTCGGGCGAATAGCCGGCCTTGCGTTGCGACGGCGCGCCGGGCACCCAGATACCGCCGCCGGACAGTGCGGATGAGCCACCGAATTTCGGCGACTTCTCCACGATCAGGGTGTCCAGCCCGGACGCGTCGGCGCGCAGCGCCGCGGTCATCCCGCCCGCGCCCGAGCCGATGACGAGGACGTCCACGGTGTGATCGAACTGGGTCATAGAAGTACCGCAGTCCGGATCGCGAATCCCGCGATCAACTCGGGAGCAGCACGGTAGTAGCGCTGCTGGGTCTGATAACTCCCTTGGGCCGCCAGCGCGGCGAAAGCTGCTACCCAGGTGCGGATTTCGTGCGCCGAACTACCGGCCTCGCGGGCAATCCACTCATTGGTCCAGCCATCCACCTCCGCCAGGCGGTTGCTGTCGATCAGGTCGAGCAGGGCGTGGTCCCACTCCGGGTTCAGCGGCTGCAGCGGGCTGCGCCCGTGCGCGAACTCGTACGCCGCGGCCATTACCGCTTCCTGGCGGGCTGCCCTGCCCTCCGGCGACATCGGCGCCCCGCCGACGATGCGCTCCAGCGCGGCCGGTGGCGCGGTTGCCAAGGTCGGAACCGGCGGATCATGGGACAGCCCGCCGGATCCGACGATCAACACCCGCTTGTTCAGGGTGTCGACGTAGTCACCGATCGCAGTACCCAGCGCCCGCGTGCGTTTGAGCGGTCCCAGTGGGGTGGCCACCGAGTTGATGAACACCGGGATGATAGGCGGCGAGGCAGCGCGCAGTTTTTCGGACCCGAAGAGCACCTCGAGCGGTTGTACCGTGCCGTGATCGACGTCCATGGCCGCTGACAGCGAGACGTCGACGCCGGCGTCCCACACCGCGGCTGCCATCTCGTTGGCGATATCCGCGGGTACGTTCAGTGGTCCGGCGTGGGTACCGTAGTCGCCAACGCCCTGGGCGGCGGCGCCGATACAGAAGGGCGGCATTAGCCGGTAGAAGAACCCGTTGTAGTGGTCTGGAGAGAAGATGACCACGAGTTCGGGATCGAAATCGGCGACAAAGAAGCGAGTTTCGGCGAGCTGGGCCTCGATATCGTCAAGCAGTTCCTCCGATGGGCCGGGAAGGTTCAGCAGCGGACTGTGCGACATGCAGCAGAGGGCCAGTGGCATCGGTGCCTCCTCCCGGAGTGAGGGTGAGCTTGTCGAGCAGGGCCGCGCTCAGCTCAGGTGTGCGTTGGGCGATGCATGCGCCGGCGATGCAGCGGTCGGGGCGCAGGAACATCACGGATTCCTCGTGGGTGTCGAACCAGGCTTTCAACGCTCCGGTGCGATCGCCGACGACCACGACGTCGGGGTCATCGTGGCCCGTCCAGCGCAACTGAGTGTTTGGGCGCAATGCCACGAAGACCGTGCCCAGCGCCTTCCAATCAGCAAACGCCCTCTCCCCCAGCAGCTGTCGGGGGTTGTTGCTCCAGCACACAAAGGCGAACCATGAGCCGATGACGTCGTCGAGCAGCACATTCTGCTGTGCGCGGGTATCCACTCGGGGCTGGATGAACAGCGTGCCGACGGCCGAGGACGGTGAGCGCGGCTCGTTGTGTACCACCGCACCCTGTTCGTAGCGGGGCATCGGTTTGAAGCGCATCTCCAGGACATAGCGTTTCAACCTGGGCACCAGCGACGCCGCACGGATCAGCGCATCCCGTGCGCCGGCGACCCGCGGGTTGGTCGGTGAGATCACGTTGCCGACCGTGGTCGACAGGTCGATCATTGCGCGAGCGTGCTTGCGGCGCTCGACGTCATAGCTGTCCAGCAGGGCATCGCCGGCCTGCCCGTTCACCACCGCGGCCAGCTTCCAGCCGAGGTTGGCGGCGTCGCGGATACCGCTGTTATAGCCCTGGCCCTGCCACACCGGCATCAGATGCGCGGCGTCTCCGGCAATCATGATGCGCCCCTTGCGGAACGAGCCTGCGATGCGGGAGTGGTGGGTGTAGAGGCGCCGACGGATGATGTCGACCCGGTCCGGGTACGGCACCAATCGGGAGAGCATCTGCGCCACGAACGCGGGATCCTCGGCCTGCTCCTCGGTTTCATGGCCGTGGATCAAGAACTCGAAGCGCCGGATGCCATGGGCGATGGAGATCGAGACGTACGGCCGGCCCGGGTCCGCCCCGACCTCGCTGTTGGGATGTCCCAGTGGGTCATTGGCGATATCGACGACCAACCACCGGGTCGACGACGTCGTGCCATCGAAGGAAACCCCCATCAGGCGGCGGGTCGCGCTGCGCCCGCCGTCGCAGCCGATGACATAGCGCGCGTTGACCTTGCGCACTGCAGAGTTGGGCGGTGATAACTCCACGGTGACACCGCCGGCGGTCTCGGAGATCGAGGTCATCGGGTGTCCCCAGGCCACCTCGACGTGATCGAACCGGTCAAGACCCTTGTACAGTTCGGCGTCCACCAACGGCTGGACGAATCCGTTGCGCTTGGGCCAGCCGAACCGCGCGTCGGGCGGGGCCATCTCGGCCAGCAACCGGTGCTTGCGATCGTAGAAGCGCAAGATCTGGTTGGGCACGGTGTGCGGCAGCACGGCGTCCACGACACCGATCGTCTGGAAGGTGCGCAGAGACTCGTCATCCAGGCCCACCCCTCGGGGGTAGTCGATCAGCGCGTCGCGCTCGTCGACCACTAGAGTTCGAACACTCTGCAGGCCTAGGGCATTGGCCAGGGTCAGACCGCTCGGACCGGCACCCACCACGATGACGTCGAACTCCATGATCACCGGCCCAGTAGGAAGTCGATGTGTAGTCGGTTGAACGTCTTGGGGTCCTCGTACTGCGGCCAGTGTCCGCAGCCTTCCATCACCTCGAAGCGCGCGCCCGGGATCATCTCCGAGATGCGCCTGCCCTCGCTGACATCGGCGGTCGGGTCGTCACTGGTCCACAGCACCAGCGTCGGCGCGGTGATCGTTCCGTAGTCACTGGGGCTCATCAGGTTTGGTTGCCGGATCTCGGGATCTTGCAGTGCCATGATGTCCCGCATCGCGGCGACGAAGCCCGGCTGCCGATAGACTCGCTGCCTGCTGGCGACGATATCGTCGTAGTCCTTGGATTTGTCGGCCATCAGCCACTTAATCCTGGCTTGGACAGTCTCCCAGCTCGGGTTCTCGGCGGCGGCCATCGACAGCGTGATGATCCGCTTCATGACTTCCGGGTCAGCCTGCGAACCTCCGGCGGTGTTGAGCACCAGGCGTTCCAACCGGTCTGCGTGGCCGACGGCGAAGCGCGAGGCCACCCAGCCGCCCAGCGACTCACCCGAGATGTGGGCCCGGTCGACACCGATGGTGTCGAGGAAGTTCGCGAGGTGGTCGACATAATGCGGGATCTGCAGCAGATGTCCGGGCTTGTCGGTGTACCCGTGCCCCACCATGTCGATCGACCAGGTGGAGAAGTGCTCGGCGTGCGCCTCGAGGTTGCGCACGTAGGCCTCGGCGTGCCCGCCGGAACCATGCAGAAGTACCAGTGTGGGGTTACCCCGGTCGCCGGCATGCAGATAGCGGGTCCGTACCCCGCCGACATCCAGATAACCCTGCGAGAACGCAACGCCCTGCAGATCGCTCCAGACGCTTTCGAACTCCGGCACCCCGTGGCCCCTATCGCTAGCGAGAATGGCCTTCTCGCTTTTTGTAAGCGGTATGTGTAATTATTGAACTATGATGTGCGCTGCTTAAAGAGCATCACTCTCGCGGTGCTGTCTGTCAAGGCATTTCGGGGCGGTTCGCACCCGCTTTCGCACTTCAGGCACGAGAACGGCATGACGCAGGCACCCATCGATAGCCCGGTCAGTGCTGCGCCGGGGTCACAGACGCTGGCTCGCGGCCTGCAGGCCTTGCAACTGGTCGCCGAGGCAAAGGGCGGGTTGACCATCCAACACGTCGCCGACCACATCGGGGTGCACCGGACCATCGCCTACCGGCTGCTGAGCACCCTGGCCTCCTACCGGTTGGTGGCCAAGGCTGAGGACGGACGCTTCCGTGCCGCGGCAGGCCTTGCGGCACTGGGGGCGTCGTTCGACAACAACTGATCTCGCACCGCAAAGAGGTCGTGTTGCTCGGCCGTGAGGCGGCGATCGCCGCCGCCCAACGCCTTTCGGCCGTCCTGAGTTAAGCACCCCGCTGAACTGGGCGTATGCCGCTTGGGGCGCTTGACATCGCAGGAACAGCGTCATTAGCGTGACAACAAACGAACACCCGCGTTCGCCAGCTACATATGCCAATGCCGTTGTGCGGCAGAACAAGTAAGGAGCCGGCGATGACGGAGACCTGGGACCAGGAATTCGACGTCATCGTCCTCGGTAGCGGCGCCGCCGGCCTTACAGCCGCACTCACCGCCAGTGTCGAAGGCGCATCGGTCGCGGTGTTCGAGAAGGCGCCGACGGTCGGTGGCACCACCGCGGTGTCGGGTGGCATCGTCTGGATTCCGGCGCACAACCGGGCTGCGCGCGGCGAGCTCAGCGTCACCGACGCCCTGAAATATCTTCAGGCGCAGTCACTGGGCACCATGGACGACGACCTGGTCGAGGTCTTCGTGCGCACCGGCCCGGCCATGTTGGACTACATCGAGGCCCACAGTGCGCTGCAGTTCGAGGTCGCCGAGGGCTTCCCCGATTACAAGCCGGAGCTGCCGGGCGGGCAGCCAGGCGGTGGACGATCGTTGAATGCCAAGCCGTTTGATCGGGCCACGGTCGGCGAATGGGCATCGCGCATTACGTCATTCCCCATCGACTTCAGCAATGTCGGCATCGACGCCGAGACGCGGGCTCGCATCCATGCCACCGTCGACAATCTGGACGGTGACTACTGCGTCGCGGGTACCGCCCTGATCGCGGGCCTGCTGAAAGGACTGTTGGACCATGGGGTGACCCCCGTGACCGAGGCCCGCGCAGTCGAGCTGATCGGATCGGCTTCCGGTATCACCGGTGTGCGGATTGCACTGGTCGGCAAAGATATCCGGGTCAAGGCCAATAAGGCGGTGATCCTGGGCACCGGCGGATTCGAATGGGATCAGCGCTTGGTCGAGGCCTACCTGCGCGGGCCGTTACGCGGTCCGGTATCACCGCCGAACAACACCGGCGACGGTCTGCGGATGGCCATGGCACACGGTGCCGACCTGGCTAACATGGGTGAGGCCTGGTGGGTGCCGGTCATCCAGATCCCCGGTGACACGCTCGGCGGCAAACCGCGCAGTCGCAGTGTGCGATTGGAGCGCACCCGACCGCGCAGCATCATCGTCAACCGGGCCGGAAAACGCTTCCTCAACGAGGCCGGCGAATACAACTCGATGTCGGGCCCGTTCCACCAGCTCGACCCCCGTGCCGGCTACGTCAACGACCCGGCGTGGATCGTGTTCGACGACCAACACTTGAAGCGGTATGGGTTCCTCGGCATCGAGCCGGGCGGCGAGGCGCCCGACTGGTTCAACAAGTCGGCGACGCTGGCCGAGCTGGAAGCCAAGACCGGGATCGACGCCGACGGGCTGTCCGCCACCCTGGCATCCTGGAACGAGGCGGTCGCCGACGAGACTGATCCCGAATTCGGTCGTGGGGCAAGCGCATACGACAGCTACTGGGGTGACAACTCAGCGGCCACCCCCGAGCTGCAGACCCTCGGCCCGCTGGACACCGCGCCGTATTACGCCGTGCCGGTCGGGATCGGTGCCATGGGCACCAAGGGCGGCCCGCGCACCGACCGTGACGGTCGGGTGCTGCACGTCAGTGGTGCGCCCATCCCTGCGTTGTTCGCCGCGGGCAACGCGATGGCGGGTGTGACCGGCCGAGCCTACGGCGGTGCCGGCGGAACACTCGGCCCGGCAATGGTGTTCGGCTACCGCGCAGGCCTGGCCGCTTCTCGTTGACACCGCAGTGAGGGCGAGGTTTTCGCGAAATCTTCGCTCTCAGGGCGGTCTCAACGCAAACTGTTGCGCACCAGGTACTTCTGCACCTTGCCGCTGGCGGTGCGTGGGTAGTCAGCCACCTCGTGCAACTCCTCGGGCCACTTCTGCCGTGCGGCGCCGCAACTCTCGAAGTGGGCGCGCACCTCGTGCAAGGTCGGCATACTGTGGCCCGTTTTGACGCGCAACACCGCGGCTGTGTGTTCGCCGAGGCGGGAGTCCGGTGCGGCTACCACGACGGCTTCAGCCACCGCGGGCATGCTGAGCAACAGTTCCTCGACTTCGAGTGCGCTGATGTTCTCCCCACCGCGAATGATGACGTCAGCCTTGCGGTCGGTAATCGTCAGATAGCCGTCCTCATCGACGATTCCGATGTCGCCGGTGTGGTACCAGCCGTCATCGTCGAACGCCTGCGCGGTGAGCGCGTCGTCGGTATACCCCAGGCACAGATCCGGTCCGCGGGAGAGGATCTCGCCTTCTTCGGTCAGCCGCATCTCGACTCCGGGTCGGGCGTCGCCATCGGTGAGCAGGCGTTTGTCCTCGGGGGCGTCCGGCCGCGACCCGGTGATCGACGGGTGTTCGGTGCTGCCGTAGGAGCGAAACACGTGCACTCCTCGATCAGCCAGCCGGCGGGTCACCGCGGCCGGTACCGTCGAGCCACCAAGCCCGACGTGCTTGATCCGGTTCATGTGCGACTCGGTGAACTTCGGATGGTCGAGCAGGCTGGTGACGAAGTACGGTGGGCCGCCGCCGATCGACATACCCTCGGATTCCATCAATTCCAGCACCCGGCCTGGATCCCAGACGTCGGTGAGGTCGATAGGGGCGCCCTCGAGCACGGGGATCAGGAATGCCCCGACCATGCCGATGAAGTGACCGACGGGGGTGGCGGTGATCTGCCTGCCGCGATCGGGCGCGTAATTCTCCAGCAGCTGGCGGGTCTCGAAGCCCAGTGTCTGGTGGCTGTGGATCACGCCCTTGGGGTCGCGGGTGGTCCCGGAGGTAAACGCGATCAGCGTCGGCCCGGCCGGGTCGGTGTGCAGCTCGCCGGCCATCGGCTCATCGGCCAACAACTCCTCGAAGTCCTGGCCCACCAGCCCGACGATCGGGACCTCGGCGCACAGGTCCGGTTGGAACGTCAGGCGCCCGAACTGCTCGGTGGTGATGAAGACCTTCGGCCGTGCCGTGCCGATGATGTGGGTCAGTTCCTTGCGGCCGTAGAAGTGGACGATCGGGACGACGACGGCACCCAGGAAGGACGACGCCCAGAACGTCACCGCCGCCTCGACCCAGTTCGGCAACTGGAAGGCGATCACGTCGCCCGGCCCGACACCGCGAGCCCGCAGCCCGGCGGCCAGCCGGCGCGCGGCGATCTCGACGTCGCGGAAGGTTCCGCTGAACGGGCGTACCGCCGAATGCACCCAGAACCCCGTGTCGGGGTTGGCCGCAAGCCCTCGGGCGAGAACCTCACCAAGGGTATCCGGCGTCCACCAGCCCTCCTCGATGTAGCGTTTGCTCAGCTCAACCGGGATATTTCTCAACTACAGCACCTCCGCCTGGCGATGCTATTCTCCGTGATCGAGAATGCCAATACCGAAATTGGAGAACGACATGGTGGACCTGGAATGGAGCGAGGGACTCGTGGTCCTCACGATCGACCGGCCCCACGCCCGCAACGCCATCGCGCTGTCCACCATGGGCGAACTCGAAGAAGCACTCGATGCCGCGGCCGGCGCCCAGACGATGGTTATCCGCGGTGGCGGCGACCGGGCCTTCGTGTCCGGCGGCGACCTCAAAGAGCTCGCCGCACTGCGCACCACAAGGGAGGCCGCCGCGATGGCGTCCCGGATGCGCGCCATCTGTGACCGGATCGCCAGCTTCCCGGCCCCGGTGATCGCCGCACTGAACGGGCACGCGCTCGGCGGAGGCGCCGAAGTGGCCGTGGCCGCCGACATCCGGATTGCCGCCGACGATGTGAAGATCGGCTTCAACCAGGTGTCGCTGGAGATCATGCCGGCCTGGGGTGGCGCCGAACGGCTCGCCGCGCTGGTCGGCAAGAGCAAGGCGTTGTTGCTTGCGGGCTCTGGGCGCATCCTCACCGCCGCCGACGCCGAACGCTGGGGACTGATCGACGTCGTTGTTCCCCGGGCCTCGTTCGACCACGAATGGCGCACGCTGGCAGGGTCGTTGGCCAACCGGCCGGCTGGCCGGATCAAGCGGGTCATCACCGGCGTGACGCCCGCCGAGGCGATCGACGCGTTCGCCGAGCTCTGGGTATCCGACGAGCACTGGGCCGCCGCCGACCGGGTGATGAACCGCGCCAAGTGAGTTCCAGCGGACAGAACTGGCCGCCACATCAGAAGGACAGCTTTGCGATGCATGAGATCGCCCAACGATCAACATGCCGGGCCATGTGATCGCCCCTGCGCATCGGTCGGCCAGTGGCGGGGCTCCTCGGTGATCCGCGCGCCGAGGCGAGCAAACTCCGGTGGAAACTCATTTCCAGTTGGCGGACCGGCTCCGTCGACGACATCCGAACGATGTTGTTCTCAACCTCGAGCATCGGCGCCACCCCATCAGCTCCACCCCGGCCGCGTCGCAAGAAGGAGTAGCGGCTGGGATGTGTGCCTGCTCGCTGAGCTGGCGCAATCGTCAGAGTGGGAACCGGCCGCGCACTCCATTGAACCGGTCCCACAGCTGAGCGCTGCGCTCAGAACTGCTGACCCGCTTGGTATCCGGCGGCAGTGCATCATCGAGCGCTGCCCGCCCGACCAGCCGAGTGCGCAATACCGCCGGCTGACCCTCGAGCATGTGCCGGTAGGTGAGGTTGCCGCGTTCGAAGCCCTGGGTGTCCAGCCAGTTGTGTACACCGGGGTCGTCGTGGGCGAGAACCAGCCGGACCTTGCCGTCACTGTCCGTCGACGTGCGGCTCGGCGTGTAGCTCACCGGACGGTAGAGAAAATCCATGCTGGTGAAGAAGGCCCCCATGTTCGTGAGCATCCACAGGCCCTCGTGGGCGTCGAATTCGACGATCAGCGCGTCGTCAGGCCCCAACTTCCAGTACATATTCGCGGCGGCGCGCCCCCGTTTGGCGTCGGCCGCACTCGCATCGATCGCCGGAAAGCGATTCGGGTGCGCGCTGTCAACACCGCCGTAAGTGAACGGGAATTCGGGCCAGCTGGTCATCAATCCGGTGACGAAATCGCCGGCCCAGCCCATCGCCTCGACCATCTCCGTAGCCGTCGGCACCGGTTTGGGCGAGGCCATGTCGACCCGCTCGATGCCCAGCCGACCGGGCCGCTCGTCCCAGCGATCGAAGCCCTGGCGGATGAAAAGCTTGCGCGATTCGGGGGTGGTAGGCAGCCAATTCGGCGCGCGTTCGGCTCCCCCGATATACAGCTCGAACGTACCGTCGGCCTCAACGTGCAGTTCATGACCGAACACGTTGGCCTCGGGCGTGTCGCCGAACGGCTCGTGCAGGACATGCGGACCGGCCGGGCGGGCGCCTTGCACGGTGATATTGAAAAACTTGGTGGTGCCGCGTGTTCCGCTGATCCGGTAGGTCGATTCGCCGTCGATCCAGGCCTGCTGATAGGTGAAATCGGCACAATCACCGCCCAGCTTGCGGGTGGGGTTGCAGAACGCGTGGATGCTGGGATAGCGCGGATCGCGAGTTTCGAGCGCGAGATCAAAGGCCTGGCCCAAGTTTTGGGTGAGGAACCGGAAAGCATCGGTGCGCTGGACGTCGGAGGTCGCGTTGGCATCCTTGAACGCGTACGTGCCCGCGGCTTTCAACCGGTCGCAGAACTCACCCCACGCGGCGTCCAGCGCCGCGTCGTCTAACCCATCGCTAAACGCCACTGGAGTTCGTCCCACCTGGGCCACAGAGCCGATCGAGCATCGCGCTGAGTACCTCGCAACCCCGTCGGGCGGCGGCAAGTCGCCCCTCCGCCTCGATACGTGGCCCGAGCAACTCCAGGTCGAAACCGAACTGGTAGCCGTCGGCCAATACCTGCGCCACAACGGATTCGATTGGAATCGCACCGTCGCCGGGCACCGCGCGCGCCGGCAGTGCCCGATCGCCCAACACATAGTCGCTCACCTGGATCAGGCGTGTCCGCGCAAGCGCCGATCTCAGCAGGCCCGGCAGGCCTGCCTCGGCCCAGCAGTGAAAAAGATCGACGCAGATATCGAGTCCGGCCGCCTCCGCGAGCGTGATCGTGTCGCGCAGGCTGTGTGCGATATGGATGTCGGCGTAGAGGCTGGACGCGTTCTCGACAGCCACGCTGACACCGGCCTGCGCCGCCTGCCGCACACAGGGCTCGATGGCAGCGGAGAACGCCTCGGCGGCTTGCTCCCACTCGAGTTCGCCGCGCCCGCCGGTGAGCAGGTAGACACAGCTCGCTCCGGTGGCTGCGGCGGTGTCGATCAGCCGCGACAATGTGGTGCGGGCGGCGGATACCGACGACGGGGCGGCCGGTACCCGGCCGGCGCCGAACAGGTGGTAGACCGCGTGGATCAGATAGTCGTCGCCGTCGAGGATCCGCTGGAACGCGGGGGTGATCAGGTGCGTGTCGATGACGCTGAGGCGTCGCACGCCAAGCATGGTCCAATTGCGCTGCAATTCCGCCGGACTCGCCCCGAGAAAGGTGACGTCATGTACCGATAGGCGCTCGTGCACCGTCAGTCCCGCTTTTCGATCCGCACGTTGAAGCGCTCCCGGAACGGTGCGAACTCGGCGTGCAGATCATCGAGGTCTTCACCGATATCGGTCAGAAGCGACGTGGAATAGTCAAACTTGCCGTATCGATCGCTGCGATTACGGGCAAGGTAGTCCCGCATCGCGTCCTGGGCCGCGTCGGTGAGAACCCGTCCGCAGAAGGCGTAATAGCCGCCCACGGTCCCGATTGGATCGGCGACGAAGTCGGTGTAGGGGGTATGCATGATCCGCGGATCCCGCACCATCGGGTGGGTCATCGTGTTGGTGATGCTGGCCCGGGTCAGTTCAAGATGCATCTTCGCGGCGGCCTGCAAGTCAATCGGGCCCACGATACCGTCGAGAATATCGGCCATCATCATGGTTCGCGACGCCGCCACCTGCACCGGATCCCGGTGCAACCACAACAGATTCGCATCGGGGTAGGTGTCGAATAACGCTTCCAGACGAAAGCCGTGGAAGCCCTTCAGCACCCAGTGCTTGGGCTCTCGGTTGTACTGGAACTGCTGCAGCATCGCCTTATGTAGGCGGTACTGCGCGGCTGGATCGGTCGGCAGCCCACCGACCACGGTCTGCATCGGGACCCGCCACCACGCCGTCGGGGTCATCACCCTAAAATCGAAGGCCCAGGTGCGTTCGTCTTCGGGGAGTCCGTCACCGAGCATGTCGTTGTACGGATGGCTGCGTAGCCATTTGGGCATCGTGGTGTTGATCTCGCGCCAGGCGGCGTCGGCCGTGTCCCGGCGGTGATCCTCGGCGTCGGCCAGACCAGGCGGAGGCGACGGATACATCACCTCCCAGAACCGTAGCGCCCGCGCGTGGGGATCGACCGACATCAACGCATGCATGAGCGTGGTTCCGGACCGCGGTTCACCGGTCACGAACATCGGCCGGTCGATCACCTCGTCGGCGATCGGAAAGCGGGTCCGGTCGGCGAAGAGTTCGAGGCGCGAGGTGAGCAACCAGTGACACACCCGCGCGGCCTCGGCAATACCGTTGGCGTCCAGGCCGATACCGTCGAGATGCTCGACAGCCACGGCGAACCGCTCCGCCAGGGTCGGATCGCCGAAATCGTCATAGCCCGCCTCGGCCTGCGCTCGGGCCAGCAGCTCGGCCGCGTTCATTCCCACGGTTATGGCCGCCCTCCACACAATCTCAACAATTCGTCCTCTGTCGCGCGCACATTGGCGGCCGATACCGCACCGAATTCCAGGCCGGCCATCGTGCTGTAGTCCAGGATCTTAGGAACCCGGAGGCCGGCATCGACATACGATCTGATGATCCGCGCCACCTCGGTAGGTGTGCCGTGCGGGACGACCGCCAGGATCGCCTCAGGGTCGACGTGGGCGAGGAAATCGAGGACGCGTTCCCTGGTCATGGTCGCCGGGTGGATGTCATGGAATCCACCCCAGTCATCACCCATCGGATGCTCGAACCCGAAGTGGCGCAAGACCTGCGCCGACACCTGCAGCAGGAAGCTCGCAACCAGTGGGGCCCGCACGATTCGCTCGATCGCGGCGTCGTCCGCGCCGATCAGGCAGACCTGCACGAAGCACGGCGTGATCGCCATCGGGTCACGTCCGGCCCGCTCGGCCGACTGGCGTACCGCACCCAGCATGTCCGCGTAGTGTTCGGGGGTCCACGCGCCGGCCGGCCACCAGCCGTCGGCATAACGTCCCACGATCTCGAGCATGCGCGGTCCGCTGGCCCCGATCCAGATCGGCGGGAACCGGCCGTCGTAGGGTTCGGTATCCAACCGGGCGTTGTCGAGCCGGTAGAAAAGGCCATCGAAGTCGACCGGTCCCTCGCTATCCCATAGCAGGCGAATGACTTTCAGTGCTTCCTCGAAACGGCCCACCGGCTTGGCGAACTCGAAACCGTAGGGCACGATGTTTTCGGTCTCGCCGCTGCCCAGGCCCAGGATGAAACGCCCGCGGGATAGATGGTCGATGGTCAGTGCGCTCTGAGCGAGCAGGGCGGGATGGCGGCGGACGGTGTCGACGACGCTGGTCGCCAGCGGCACCGTCGTGGTGAGCGCGGCCGCGGCAGCGGCGACCGCCAGACCATCCAGGTGGCGATGCGGTGACGGGGAAACGGTTGCCAGGTCAGTGAATTCCGGTGTCCACAGCGCATCCGGCCAGAAGCTGACCATGTGATCGGGTAGCCAGACCGAATGGTAACGGCCGCTATCGAGCTCGGTGAGGCACGACAGGTCCAGCGGCAGTGTCGTGCGCAGGAACGCGGCAGGAGAGACATCCATCAGCGAAAGGCTTCCTCGCCTTCCAGTTTGGTGCGGTGCAGCAACCGGCCGGACGCGGGATCGTAGGGCGTGGCGCGGTGCATGGTGCCGGTGTTGTCCCAGATGACCAGGTCGCCCGCCGACCAGCTGTGCCGGTAGACGAACTCCGGGCGGGTGGCCCACTCTCGCAAGCGGACAAGGAGTTCGATGCTGCGCCTGAAGTCCATGTCCACCACGTGGCGCGCGGTGCAGCCCAGCACCAGTGACTTTCGCCCGGAACGGTGATTCCACACCAGCGGCAGCTCGCGGTCACCGATCGCCATCATCGTCCGCAGCGTCGTGAAGCTCGGTTCGGGCTCGTAGTAGAAGAGCGTGTTCCACGCCGAATGCATCACCCGCAGCGACTCGAGCGCTTCCTTGTCGGCATCCTCCAGCGCGTCGTAGGCCGCGTAGGTATTGGCGAATTCGGTGTCACCAGTGCCATCGGCGCACACCACCTTGCTGGACAACAGCGAGGCGCGGATCGGCACCTCGTTCATGGTTCCGTCGATGTGCCAGTACAGCGAACCCTTCAGATAATCGGCCAGCTGGTTGATGGTCGTGTCCAGCGTGACGGAGTAGACCTGCTCGCCGGTGCGCTCGGGGGCGAATGTGCCCAGGGTCTTGGTGAATTCGATCTGCTCGTCATCGCTGAGTCCGATCCGTGGGAAGACCAGCACACCACGCCGTTCCAGCAGGTCGCGCAGCGCTTCGGAGTGGTCGCCGCCGAACAGCTCGGCCTTGGTCGCGCGGACTTCGGAAGCGATGTTGGGTGTGATGTCGACAACCGACAGCGTCATTGCCACCCATTAACTATACCCAAGCGTAAAGTTAAGAGGAACTACCGGACCAGCACGCCGTGCAAGAAGAGATCCACCGCGTGCAGCAGGCGCCGCTGCTCTTCCTTTCGGCTCCGATAGAGACCGAAATCGGCCAGCCTGGCAGGCAGGACCTCGACCATCGCCAGAAAGTGTTCGGCGGCAAGCTCGATATCGTCGACCGCAAGGGCACCGGTCTCGGCGTGGCGGGCCAGGAGTTGCATCACCTGCTGCTGGCGGCTCGCCCAGCCGAGTGACTCGGCGGACAGCCCGAATTCGGGAAACCGATGCGCTTCGTTGCGCGCGATCTTGTGCAGCGCAACGATATCGGGATCGAGTGCCTGACGAAGGGCGCCCTGACCGACCGCCACCAGAGCGGTACGCAGGTCCTCGTCCTGCGCGGCGTCGAGGGTGTCGACCTGCACGGCCCGGCTGAACGCCCACGGGATGACGTCCAGGAACACCGCGCGCTTATCGGCATAGCGGGCATATAGCGTGGGTTTGGTGATCCCGGCGGCGTCGGCGATCGCGACCATCGTCGTCGCGTCGTAGCCGTTCTCCAGGAATGTCTTGACCGCCGCTTCCCGCAGCCGTTGGTGCAGCGCCGCCGCCTCGGCCTGCGTGGGCCGGCCGCCCCGCCGCTCCGGTGACGATGCCTGTGCCATTCGCGCGAGTTTACGTCGCGTGGCTATCACATCGGGTGGGCTGCGTTACCGCTGGCGCGATATCGTCACCGACGACTTCGTCCGCGACACCCGCCCGTCCGGCGGAGTTGTCATCGCCGGCGCGGACGCGTTCGTCACGTTCCTCCGCAAAACTCTGGGCAAGCCCTCCCAACCCACGGTTCATCAACCTCGCGGGCTACGGCCACTACCACGAGACCTACGAGAAGACCGGCGGACAGTGGCGGATCAAAACGTCCACCCTGCCTCGGCTGCGTGACGATGTCTTCAATCAGTTTTTCTCCCTGCGGATTTCACCGCGGCTGCGGGATTCCGCGGCGCGTCTGGCACGAAGGTGCTGGCCGGAAAGGCCGTCACCGACAGTGGGCCGCCCCGCGCGATACTGCGTCTGGCCGGGGCCATCTCCCCCGATGCCACCGCCAGCATGAATGGCGACTACCTCGTCCTGATGCGGACGACACCAGGCGACAACCGGTTGCACACCGGGTTCGCCAGTAGTGAAAATGGGCTTCTCACCGTGCCTGGCAACGAAGCGGCCCCTCGGTGGGACAAACCGCCGCCCGCAACGACTCCACCATGCCAAACTGAGCCATGAGGTTCGTTCAGTTGGGGTTGGCAGTGGCCCTGGCAGCGGGATGTGTGGCGGGTTCGTCAGCCCCGGCCGGCGCCGACGAGGGTGTACTGCACCAGGTCACCTACAGCGTCTTCGCCGAGCAGCCGTTCCGGGCCGCGGATATCTACTACCGGGACACCGAGCCGGCGAACTGGTCGGACTACAGCCACGACCCCTACGTGTTCAGCCCCAAGGTCGAGGCTGACGTCGGACCGACCCAGAAATGGGTGCTCAACGTTCAGCTAGCCAACCCCGACGAATGGGCTATGGTCGCAGCGACCAGCGGACTGTCGAAAACCCCGCCGAATTTTCACTGCGTGCTTGCGGTTGACGGGGTTGTCGTCGCGGAGAACTCCGGCCCCAAGGGCGCGCTCTGCTCGCTACGCCACTGGTGAGCTGAGTCGTCCGCCAGCAGCGGCGGGCCCTCCATCACCGTCAGGAAATTTTCGACGAGTTCCAGGGTTTCGGCATGCCCCGAGGTGACGCCAAGTGCCTCGCCCAGCATCACCACCGTCGACACACCGGTCAGCAGGATTGACCAGACCACCGGCGGAACCTCATTGGGCAGTACGCCGTTGCGCTCCAATACGGTCACGAACACCTGGCGCTGATCCTCGCGGAAACGCTCGGCGTAGCGGGACATCTCGGCGCGAAGGACCTTGCGGTGATTGGCCAGCGCGGCCATCTCCATCGTCAGCCGGCTGGCGGCGGGGTTGATCCCGAATCGCCACAGCGCCCACAGCGGTTGGGGCGAGGCCAGCGCACGCTTGTGGGCTTCCATGCCCTGATCGGCATAGCGGCGGAAGACCTCGAGGAACAGGTCGTCCATCGTGCGGAAGTAGTAGTGGACCAGCTGCGGTTTGAGTCCCGCCTTCTCGGCAACCCGACGCGAGGTCACTGCGGCGTAGCCCTCGTCGATCAGCAGCTGTTCGGCAGCGTCGAGCAGCACGAGGCGATTTTTCGCGTCGGGCGCACCGATCCGCCGCGCCGATGCCATATGCCACCTCGTCTCGTCACCGCCGATTGAACACGCCGATAGTACGTGGGCCGATGGGATGCAGCCTTGACCGGGGACTTTACGCCATGCTAAGCAGATGCACAGCAATCAGCCCGCTGCTTGGAGGAAGAACCCGCATATGACCGACTTCGCCACCGTTGACTTCCTCACCGATCAGACGCTGGTCCCCAATCCCTACCCGTACTACGACTACCTGCGCGATCAGAGCCCGACACTGCGTCTGGAGCCGCACGGCTTCGTGGCCGTCACGGGGTACGAGGAGGCACTGGAGGTCTACAAGAACCCCGAGGCTTTCTCGAACATCGTGGCTCTGGGCGGGCCGTTCCCTCCCCTGCCGTTCACGCCCGAGGGCGATGACCTCAACGAGCAGATCGATGCCCACCGCTCGTACTTCCCGATGAACGAACACATGGTGACGATGGACCCGCCGGATCACACCAAGGCCCGTTCACTGCTCAGCCGGCTGCTGACCCCCAAGCGGCTCAAGGAGAACGAAGACTTCATGTGGCGGCTGGCCGACCGCCAGCTCGACGAGTTCATCTCCCTGGGGCACAGCGAGTTCCTGGCTGAGTACGCAAAACCCTTCTCGCTATTGGTCATTGCAGATCTTCTCGGGGTCCCCGAGGGGGATCACAAGGAATTCCGCACGGTGCTCGGCGCTGATCGCCCGGAAGCACGAGTCGGCTCGCTGGACCATGGGTCCGTCGGCACGAACCCGCTGGAATTCCTCGACGAGAAGTTCAGCAGCTACCTCCAGGACCGTCGTCGCGATCCCCGCGATGACGTGCTGACCGAGCTGGCGACCGCCAAGTACGCCGACGGGTCGACGCCGGAGATCATCGACGTGGTCCGCACCGCGACGTTCCTGTTCGCCGCCGGCCAGGAGACCACCGCCAAGCTGCTGTCCGCGGCCATCAAGGCGATGGCCGAGCGGCCCCACCTGCAGCAGAGTCTGCGTGAGGACCGCAGCCTGATCCCGACGTTCATCGAGGAGTCACTGCGTCTGGAAAGCCCGGTCAAGAGTGACTCGCGGCTGGCCCGGCGGACCTCGAAGGTCGGCGATATGGAAGTGAAGGCGGGCACCGTCGTCATGGTGCTACCGGGCGCGGCCAACCGCGATCCGCGGCGCTTCACCGATCCGCACGAGTTCCAGGTGCGTCGCCCCAACGTCCGCGAGCACATCGCCTTCGGCCGCGGCGCGCACTCCTGCCCGGGAGCGCCGTTGGCACGCGTCGAAGGCCGAGTCTCCCTGGAACGGATGCTGGACCGGATGGGTGAGATCACCATCGACGAGGAGTTCCACGGACCCTCCGACGACCGTCGCTACAACTACGAGCCGACTTACATCCTGCGCGGGTTGGCCGATATCCACGTCCGGTTCACCGGCAGGAGCTGAGAAGTGAGAAAGCCCTAGGCCGCGATGCGGTCTGGGGCTCTTTCTCGTTCAGGCGGTCACGCGTCGCCCTGCACCCAGCGGGTCCTCCCGCCGGTCGCCACACACGTCAGGAACATGCCGTCCGGCGCCTGCGCGACAGAGTTCTCATAGCCGCCGCAATCGGCGTCTAGATTCTTGATGCCCACCATCGGGGGCGAGCGGAAGTACCGCGGCTCATAGCGTCGGGGCGACCCGCAGAAGATCAGCCGGCCCCAGTTGTTCCGGTTGTCGACGCCGAACACGTAATAGGTCGTGTTGCTGCACGGGGCCCCGAGTTCGACACCCGGCGTAATGCCCGGTGTGCAGAACGCGTCATTGCACTCATTGGCGTTGATCGGGGTCACCGCGGGGTCCGCGGAGGCCGACGCCGGCATCAGTAATCCGGCCGTCAGGAGCGCAGCAAGAACTGGCACGGTCGATCGCACTCGAATACTTTCGCATACTCGGTAAGCGAATTCTCCGGCTCAGGGAAGAAACCGGGACAAAACCCATAATCGCCGCTGTGGAATGCTGGCCCGCAGTGCTGGCGTCGCTCTTCGCCATGCGACCGTGATGGACGAGGAGGTCCCATGCCGGACAAGAATGAATCCGCGGCACCCGATGACGCAGTCTCCGCCGAAGCGGCCGAGGCGGCCGCTGCTGCGGCTGAAGCGCGCGCCGAGGCAGCCCGTGCTCGGGCAAACGAATTGCGCCGCAAACTGGAAACTTCTCGCGACGAAAAACCGGCACCGTCGGAATCGGTGACGGAAGCGGCCGTCGAGACCGAACCACCGCAAGCCACCGAGGATGTCACGACGCCACGCAAGCGCGGGCTGCGACTGACGACGGTCGCCGCCGCGCTGGCCGTTCTGGTGGTGCTCGCCGTGCTGCTCGGCGCAGTCGCCAACATGCTCTGGCAACACCGGAGTGCCGATCAGCAACAGCATCGCTCGGCCGAGTTCGCCGCCGCCGCCCGCCAGGGTGTGGTGAACCTGATGTCACTGGACTACACCAACCCCCAGGAAACCGTTCAAAGGGTCATCGACGGTTCGACGGGCAAGTTCAAATCGAACTTCGAGGACGGCTCCCCCGACCTGATCAAGGCGCTGCAACAGTCCAAGGTCATCACCAAGGTCACCGTCAACAACGCCGCCGTCGAGTCGATGGACAAGGACTCGGCCACCGTCCTGGTCGCGGCGACCTCGCAACGAACTGGACCGGATGCTCCGAAAGAAGATCAGCAGCCGCGGGTGTGGCGAGTGGTGGTCAGCCTGGTGCGCGAGGGCGATCAGTTGAAGGTGTCGGACGTCGAGTTCGTCTGACGCCGACGCAACCTGGGCAAACCCGTTCTCCGTAGAGCCCAGGGACGGTATTCTCCGATGACGAGAATGCCAATCTCGCAGCGTGCGTAGCTTGGCTCGAAGGCGAAGGAAGCCGGTTTGAAGTCCCTCGTGATAACCACGGCGCTGATGGCGGCTGCGGTGACCCTGGCTGCGCCCGCCACCGCAGAGATGTACCTGGGCAATTATGTGATGACCATGCCGGACCGCAGGGACTTCCACACCTGGGTATGGTCCGTGACTGCGTGTGTACCGCCGAACTCAATCACCAACACCCCCAACTGCGTTCACGTTCTCACCCTGCCGCGACCGATCGCGAAGGCCGTTCAGAGCAACGCCGACGCACCCTTGGTCAACGGCCAGTACACGTTGGCCATCAACGACCCGTTCGGCCTGCGATGCGGTGACATCTATTACGGCCCAACTATTCCCACCCATGACGTGTACACCTGGGATGCGAATACCCTGGTCGGTTCGATGGTGTCGACGTTCGACGCCGGTTGCGATGGCGCTCCTGGTGGCACCTTCACCTATCCGTTCAGCCTGAGCCGGATGTGAAAATGCATATCGCCACGCGGACTTTCGCCACTGCCCTAGCGGTTCTCGGCACCGCGACCTGCCTCGCGTCACCAGCACTGGCCGACGACGCTCCGCCCGGTGGTCCGCTGCCACCGCAGCTGTTCAACGTCAAATACACCGTCACGGCCGACAAGCCTGTCATCGCCGAGATCTACTACCGCGACACCGATCCGCCGACGTTCTCCGAGTACAGCCACGATCCGTACGTGTTCAGCCCGAACACCGAAGCGACTGTCGGACCCAACAAACCGTGGGTGCTCGTGGCCACGCTGACCGATCCGATGCAGTGGGGCATGGTTCTCGTCCAGGCGACCGGGGCGCTCCCCAAGGCAACAGCCGGATTCAACTGCACGATGGAAATCAACGGCCAGGTCGTCAAGCGGAACAGCGGCCCCAAGGGGGCGCTGTGCTCGCTGCGCAATTGGTAATGCGCTAACGCTTTTTCATGTAGAACGGCATCTGGATCACCGGCGGCTGGTTGCGCCCGCACGATCCGCTCGGACCGACGACTCGGTTCTGACCGGAGTATTCAGTCGACGCAGCGTTGTAGTGACCATCGCTGCCGTTGACGGGATACATCTGGTACTCCTGGAATCCTTCGATCGCCGCTCCGTCAGCACAGAACCGCCAGTTCGGAATGGTGCGCTTGACATACCACAGGCCGTTCGTGGTGAAGACCGGCGCCGTCCAGCCTGCGTCGCTGTGCACAATCCCGGTGCACTCGGTGGGCGAGATGCATTGAGTCGAAATCGTCCAGGTTTCACGCTCGGAAGGCTGGTCCTGATAGCGCTCATTGACCTTCGCCCAATCACCGTTGGATGACGTCGCAAACGTGCCGTTGATGCCCCACGTCTCGTCCGCCGCAGCGGGTGCGGCACAACAGATCCCAGCGAGGGCAGCGGCCGAGCCGATCGCGGTTAGCGCTTGACAAGCGCGCATCCCATACCCCTTTCAGCTCTGCAGCATGTCCTGCCACGTCGTTGCCGGCTTGGCCAAATTCGTCTGGCGATAGAGCGTTCCGTCGCTACCCATGTACTCGCCGGTGCGTTTGTCGTACTTGGCGACCTGCAGCACCGGAGCCGTCCGGCTGCCGCCGTTGAACGCACTCGGAGCTGCCTGGGGCACAGCCGGATCCGTGGGTGGAGGCTGCTTGTCAACCGGCAGCATGTTCTGCGGCCCCGGCGGGTTGACCGGTGCGGGTCCGATATTGCCCTCCGGGCCCGGCGGCGACACCGGCGGCGTCTGATAGATCGGCTGGCCGGGCAGCAGCGGCCCCGGCCCGGTACCCGCGAAGTTCGGCGGCGGCGGACCGATCGGCGGCGCGCCCGGCGGCGGGGCGCTCACCCCCGGCGGCAGCGGCGTGCCCTGCAGTGGCCCAAAGAGGTTGGAGCCCGGCAGCGCACGGCTGTCGATCGGGATCCCCTGAGCAACCAGATTGGGGTCAATCGGGTACGGCCCGGTGACGTGCTGACGCTGCGCCAGCGGTTGGAAGCCGTTGGGGTCGTTGCACAGTTCCACGGTGGGAGCGCGCTTACCGGGATGCTCCATGCAGGGGTAGTTACGTGCGCCGCGGACGGCCACCGGCGAGTCCTGCGGGAGCTTGCAGTAGAGCCCGTCCGGGGTGTCGATCACCGACGTGTCAGCCGGGTTTCGCCACGATGACGGCGGCAGGAACCCGATCGTGCAGGCTGCGGGATCGCCGAGTCCCAGTGAGAAGTCACCGTTGGGCACACCGGTGGGGTTGTTGGCTTGGGTGTAGGTCTGAATCTGGGCGACGAACGGCGGCACAAGAACAAACAACTGTTCGACCGATTTATTGTACGTCAGAAAGATCTGACCGAACGTGGTCAGGTTCGCCAAAAGCACTGGCAGCGTTGGTTTTATCTGCTCGAGCAGCTTCGAGGTCTCCTGCGCGAAGCCCGGCCCGTTCTTCAGAATCGAACGGAACTGCGGATCGTTGTCAGCCACCTGCCCGGTGATGCCGGCCAGGCTCTGCGCCCAGGTCCTGATCGAGTCGGTGGTCATCTCCTGCGCCCGGACGAACGGCCGTGCGTCGTCGATCAGCGCTCGGGTGTTGTCGGCGATTCCGTTAGCGTCGCGGGTAATCGTCGCACCCGAGTCCACAAGCGACCCGAAGTCGTAACCCGTTCCGTTGAAAGCCTGGTAGGTCTCGCCAAGCAATTGGCTCAGTGTGTCTTTGGGGATGCTTCCGACCAGCTTGCTCACCTGGTCGAGCATCGGGCCCACCGCCTGCGGAATCGAGCTATTGCCGACCGCGATGACCGAGCCGTCCTGTAGGTAGGGTGCTTTGTTGGTGCGCGGCAACAGTTCGACATATTGCTCGCCCACCGCTGACATGCTGCGCACCTCGGCCTTGAGATCCGCCGGGATCTTTGGCGAGTTGTCCAGCGACAGCGTCGCCTGAGCGCCGGTGTCGGTCAGCTCGATCGAGGTGACCTTGCCGATTTGCAAACCCCGGTAAGTGACATTGCTGAACTGGTAGAGACCGCCGGTGGCCGGTAGATCCAGCTTGACGGTGAGCCGACCCACTCCCAGCAGGGTGGGTATCTGGATGTAGGCGAACAACATGATTGCCACACCGACGATCGAGGCGACGGTGAAGATGATGAGCTGAGTCCGGACAAAACGCGTCAGCATTTAGCCACCTCCTGCTGTCGGCGGAGCCGGCGGTGTGGTCGCCGGCTGATTAGATTGGGCCGCATAGGGTCCGGCGAAGACCGGGTTGACGCCCGTCGCGGCCAGCTGCTCGCGGGTGTAGATGTCGGCACCCGGCACCCCAGTCGACGGCGGCGGTACAAACGGCAGAATCGGACCTGCGGCAGCGATCGCCGCCAGCGGGGGCGCCACCGGCGGGTTGTCGTCGAAGACATCCGGTGGCGGCGGGGTGACCCCGGTCTTGAGCGGGTCGTAGGTGTAATTCAGGTAGTACGGATCGCCGGGCGCGGGAATCAGCTGGGCCTGCGCGTCTCCCCATCTGGTACCGAGCATCAGTGTGCGCTTCAGCCGTGGGACGGTCAGGTCGATGGTCGCGAACAGGTTGTAATAGTCACCGCGGATAGCCCGATCCATGAATGGCTGGGTGAACGGGAAGTGGATCGCGTATTCGAGGAGCGCATCCAGATCGGGGCCGACGTCGGCGAACGCCTTGAGGGCAGGTTCCAGGTTTTTCAGGTTGGCAACCAGGTCGGCCTGCGACTGGTTGACCACCGTGTTGGCGGTATCGCTGAAGGTGCCGAGCTTCACCAACGCTGTTGTCAGCGTGGGCCTTTCCTTGATCAGAACGTCGATGGCCGGCGGGATCTTCTGGAGAGCCGCGGCGAGGTCGTCGCGCTGACCGGCGAACGTCGCGGCCATCCGGTTCAACGACTGAATGACCGAGACGATGTTGTCACGCTGGCTGTCCAACGTTGCGACGAAGGTGTCGAGCCGGGTGATCAGGTCGCGGAATGCGGCCTCGTTGCCGCTGACCGCTGTACTGAAGTTGTGGATGACGTCGCCGATCTGCCCGAGCCCGCCGCCAGTGACCACGGCCGCCAGCGACGCCAGCGTCTGCTCGGTGGTCGGATACGTCGAAGTAGAATTCAGCGGAATCGTCGCGCCTGGGTTGAGCTTCCCGCTCGGTGCCTGGCCAATCGGGGTGTTCAGCGATAGGTGCATCGAGCCCAGCAAGCTGGTCTGTCCAACGCTCGCAACGGCGTTCGCCGGCACCACGACGTCGGGCTTGACCGAGAACTCGACATCGGCGTGCCAGTTCTTGACGGTCAGCTTACGCACGCTGCCGACGACGACGTCGTTGATCATCACCGGCGAATTCGGCTCCAGCGTGGCGATATTCGCGATCTCCGCGTGGTAGATGCTGGCATCTCCCCCGCGTCCCACCGTGCCGGGCAGCGGCAGCGAGTTGACGCCCTGGAATGCGCAGGCACTGGTGGTCACCGCAACGCACGACCCTGCGATCACCGCCCGTCGCCATGCTTTTCCGCCGATCATGGCGTCCCTCCTGCTTCTGCCGCCATCGGGGCACCAGGCTCCGGACCGGGGGCGGGCCCGGTCGGGTTCAACATGCTGGGCAGCGACGAGATCACGCTGGGCGGGATGATCGGTCCTGCGCCGGGCAACAGCTGGGCAGCACCGGGCGGCGCCTCCCCTGGCGCGCGGCCGGTGAACGGCGGCGGCGGAGTGGGTCCCCCACCTTCGTATGCCGAGATCGACGGCGGCAGTGGCGGCACATCGGGGGTCGGACCACCAGCACCCGGGGCCAGGTTCGGCTGCGAGTAGACGAGTTCGTCCGGCGACGCCGAGGGCATGAGATAGGGATCGATTCCGATTGGCAGGTAGTTGAAGTTCAGCAACCGAAGCGCCGGGCCTAGGTACTGACTGCAAAGCTTCGCCGTCTCCGGGGCAGTGGTGTTCTCGATCGCACCGATTGCGCCGCAGATGAATTCGGTCGGGTTCGAGAAGTTGTTCAACACGAACTGGCCCACCGCGCTACCCGAGGACGGGTTGTAGATGTTGTAGGCGTTGGCCAACGCGTTCGGCGCGATGTGGAGAATGTTCTCGATTTCCATTTTGTTGTTCAACAGATTCGTGGTGACGTTCGTCAGCCGATGCAGCTGCTCCGACGTCTGGTCGCGGCTACCCGCGACGAACCGTTGGATGTCGACGATGGCCACCGACAAGTTCTTCAGCGCACCGTCGAGATCCGAGCGATTGCCGTCGATCACCCTGGTCAGCGTCGCCAATCGGTTCTGGAACATCACCACCTGTTCGTTGCTGTCGCGAAGGGTGGTGACGAAGGTCTGCAGGTTCTTGACGATGTCGACGATGTTGCCGCTGCCGTTGGCCAGGACACGAGACACGCCGGCAAGCTCGGTGATGGTCTGGCGCAACTTGTCGCCATTGCCGTCCAGCGCATTGGCCGCGCTGTCAATGAAGCGCGAGACCGACGTTCCCGAAACACCGCTTCGCGGTCCCAGGTCGGTGGCCAGCCTGGTCAGCTGTTCTTTGACCTCGTCCCACTCCACCGGTATCGCGGTGCGGTCCAAGGGAATCACCGCGCCGTCGGCCATCTCCTTCTGCCCGGTGTTCTTCCGATAAGCCGGGGTGAGTTGAACGTAACGGGCAGCCACCAGATTCTGCGCGACGATCACGGCCTTGGCGTCGGCTGGGACGGGCACATCCCGGTCTACGTCGAGCACCAGCTTGGTCTGGGTGCCCTCCGGCTCGATCGCCTTGATCGTGCCGACCTTGACCCCCGACACCCGAACATCGTCACCGGGATAGACACCCGTGGCGGTGGTGAAGACCGCATCGATTCGCTTGGGGCCGAAAAGGACGTTGCGCACCAGCACCGCCACACCCACCAGGAGAACCCCGGCTAGCACCACTGCCAGCACCTTGACCCAGCGTCGGCCCATCAGCGCGAACCTCCAGGAATACCGTTGTAGGGCAGTGGCAACTCGGCGCGCGGCCCAGCGGTGTCAGCGGGCTGACCGGCATTGACTCCGCGCCGGAAGCCGAACGCGTAGTCCATGAACGGCTGCAGCAACTGCGCGGGCTGCAGGTTTGGCACAAACGCGTTGTAGTACGGGCCGTTGGCCAGTGTCTCGCCCTCGGAGAGGATGAATTTCTTTACGCTCGGCAACATCGTGGCGATATTGTCTTTGTTCTTCTCCAGCACGGCGACAACGGAATTGAGGCGCTGCAGCGTCGGCGCCAGCTTGTCCTCGTTATCGTGGACCAGACCCGTCAGCTGGGCCGACACCGCGGAGGTGTTGGCCAGCAGGTCAACGATCACCTCGCGGCGGTCGTTCAGCACACCCAGCAGGTCGTTGGCATTCAAAATCAAGGTGTTCAGCTGCTGACTCCGCTGCCCCAACACGGTAGTGACGTCGGAAGCGCTCCTGAGTAAGCCGGCCAAATTTTCGTTGCGACTGTTGAGCGATCGCGACAGCGTGCTCAGACCGTCGAACGTCGGCCCCAGCTTCGGCGCCAGCTGGTCGATCGTGGCCGAGAGGGTGTCCAGCGACTGGTTGAGCGATGCGGTGTCGGTCCCAGCCGTGTTGCTGGTCAGATCGCTGACCGCCTCGGTGAGCGAATACGGCGACGACGTCCGGGTCGTCGGAATCACATCGGCAGACCGCAGGCTCCCACCACCCGCCGATTCCAGGGTGAGCACCCGCTCGCCCAACAGGGAACCGGTGCGAATGTGCGCCGTCGTTTGGGACCCCAGCGAATACTTGCCCGCGGTAGTGAACGTGACCAGCGCATCGCCGTTGTCCAGTGAAACGTCGGTGACCGAACCGATTTTGATACCGGACAGCGTCACGTCGTTGCCGGTAGTGATGCCGCCGGCCTCGGTGAACAATGCCTGATGGCGGACCGAGGTGGCCAACTGAAGCAGGCGTTCGGGCTGCAACCCGACGGCGATCACGAGCAGGATCAGGACGGCACCGAGGAATCCGGCGCGCCATAGATTGGAAGCGCGGTATTTCAGCATCAGGGCTCCGCACACCTTCCGGTTTCTTGTTTGATCATCGGGAAGACCCCGGTCCGTCCCTGAAGATCGGTCACGCGGATGCCAATTCCGCAGATGTAATACATGATCCAGCTGCCGTACGCCCCGAGCCGGGCCATTTTGCGGTAGTTGTCCGGCCCACGCTGCAGCCCCCTGTCGAAGACGATCCTGTTGTCGTCCAGCAGCGGCGCCAGCCGGTTGAGTTGCTCGACGTCTCCCTTCAGAGGGGCGCGGGCCTGGCTGAGAAGGCTTGTCAGCGAGGCCGTTCCGTTGTCTAGCTGCGTGATCGCCGTGCCGATGGGTTCGCGATCCTGTGCCAGACCGGTGATCAGCTTCTCCAGCTTGTCGATGGCTCCGGAGAACTTATCGCCATCCTTGGCCAAGGTATCGACTACGACCTTCAGGTTGTCAATCAGCTGCTCGACAGTCTGACTGTTGTCGGCCAACGCATTCGAGAACGACGTCGTCTTCCCCAGCAACGAGTCAAGGGTGTCGCCCTGCCCCTGCAGGATGTTGATCAGCGAGGTGGTGAGCGCGTTGACGTCCTGCGGGTTGAGCCCCTGAATGACCGGGCGAAGGCCGCCGAGCAAGAGGTCAAGGTCCAATGCGCCCTGGGTGCGGTCCTTGGGAATCGTGGAACCCGTCGACAGCACCCGAGCCGAGCCCGGCCCGTCGATGAGCTCCAGATACCGGTCACCGGTGAGGTTCAAATAGCGAACTGCCGCCTGGGTTCCCGTGGTCAAGACGATGTCACGGTCGGCGTCGAACTTGACCAGGACGCTCTTGTCGGGTTGCAGGTCGACACTGTCGATCGTGCCAACCCGGACTCCGGCGACCCGCACCGTGTCGCCGTCCTTCAGCCGGGATGCGTCCGCGAACACTGCTGAATAGCCGGACGTCGAACCGCTCCGGTAGTTGCTGAACGCCAAGAACAGGAACGCGGTCAACACCACCATCACGACGCTGAACACGCCGAACTTGACCAGTGTGCTTGTGGTGCGCATCATCCCGGCTGTCCGATCTGTGCGGTGTTGCGCGGCGGGCCATCCAGCGGCCCGAACAGCAGTTGTTTGAGGCCGTCAGAGTTCAGCAGGATGCCCTGGTTGCCGTACTGCCACGGGTTGCTGCCGACATCGGTGACCAAGTACTTGGATTTGTTGCCGAAGCCGAGGTACGGCAGGCCCATGCACTGCGGACCGCCCGTGGCCGCAACCTTTGGCAGGTTCGAGGGGTAGCGGTACCGATCGATGCCCAGTGTGAAGGCGACGGCGACCGCCACGCCAGGGTCCTGCAGTGGAGGCGACAACCGGATCCAGTCCATACCTTTGAGCGTGCACTCGATGACCGGCGCATATTCGTTGAACAACTTCGTGGTGGGCGTCAGCAACTGGAGCACCTTGGACAGTGCCGGCTGGTTGGCGCCCAGCACGTCATTGCCCTGATCGGCCAGCCCAATCATGTTGACCAGAAACGTGTCCAGATTCTGCTGTTCGTCCACGATGCTCTGGCTGATTCTGTTCGTGTTCTGCACCGTCTTCACCAGATCCGGTGCGGCGTCGGCATAGGCGGCCGACACTGGCGCGGACAGTTCGATGTCCTTGGCCAGGTTGGGCAGGCTGGGCTCCAGCTTGGCCAGCAGGCTGTCGAAGTCGGCCACGGTCTGACCAAATTGCTTGCCGCGGGCCGCGAATGCCTCTGAGAGCGCCCCGAGTGTCGCGTTGAGCTGTGTCGGATCGATCTTGTCGAGGATCTGCGTCAGCTGCTGGAACACCGTGTTGATTTCGACGGTGACATGTTGGCCCTGCAGTACCTGACCGGAATACATGGGCTTCGATGACGGGTCAGCAGGCGGTTCAAAGTTGACGTATTTCGCACCGAAAACTGTCGTCGAGGCAATATCGGCGACGACGTTGGACGGAATCTTGCGCAGCTGCCCAGGGTCCATCGCCAAGTGCAGGACGGCCGCACCATCGGGGCGGGTCTCGATCGAATCGACCTTGCCCACCTGTACACCACGCATCTTCACTCGGGCGTCAGGGTTCATCACCAGACCGGCGCGGTCGGAGATCACGGTCACCGGAACGGTTTTGGTGAAGTCGCCACGGAACAGGCCGACGGAAACCGCGACGATCGCGGCGACGATCACCACGGTCGCCAGGCCCGCCACCGGGCGTGCCCAGCCGCGCGCACCGAAGTTGGTCCCAGTTCTGGCCGCCACCGGCGCAGCATCGGTTTCGGTTTCAGATCGGTCGGACGGGCCCGGACCGAGATTCCGCGTCACGTCGTCCCCCCCTATCCGGACAGGTTGAAGTTGCCGTTGGATCCGTAGATGGCCAGGGAGACCAACAGGGTGACCGAGACGACCACGATCAGGGAGGTCCGCACGGCGTTACCGACTGCTACCCCGACACCGGAGGGTCCACCGGTGGCGAAGTAGCCGAAGTAGGTGTGGATCAACAAGATCGTGATGGCCATCAACACCGCCTGCAAGAAACTCCACAGCAGATCGATCGGATTCAAAAACGTGGTGAAGTAATGGTCATACAAACCCCCGGACTGGCCGAACAACACCACCGTGGTGAACTGGCTGGCCACAAAGCTCAAGATCACCGCGATCGAGTACAGCGGGGTGATCGCGACCATCCCGGCCACAATCCGAGTACTGACAAGGTATTCGACCGGCGGAATACCCATCGACTCCAGCGCGTCGATCTCCTCATTGATCCGCATCGCACCCAACTGCGCAGTCACACCCGCACCGAAAGTCGCAGCCAACCCGATCCCAGCCACCACCGGCGCACTGATCCGCACATTAATGAACGCGGCCAAAAAGCCCGTCAACGCTTCGATACCGATATTGCCCAATGAGCTATAACCCTGCACCGCCAGCGTCCCACCGGCAGCCAACGTCAAGAACCCGACGATCACCACGGTGCCGCCGATCATCGCCAACGTGCCCGCACCCATCGAGATCTCCGCGATCAACCGGATGATCTCTTTCCGGAAATGCACCGTCGCGTGCGGAGTGCCAGCGATCGCACGCCCATAAAAAATCGTGTGATCACCAATACGACTAAACGTCCCCAACGGACGCCTGACCTGCCGCGCGATCCGCGGATACACACCCTGTAGCGACGCCACCGGTCCTACCTCGCGCTCATCCGGATACCAATAGCGGTCACGACCACGTTCACCACGAACAACGCCATGAACGCGTACACCACCGTCTCATTGACCGCGTTCCCCACCGCCTTGGCACCACCACCAGAGATCGTCAACCCCCGATAACACGCCACCAAACCCGCGATCAACCCAAACAACGCCGCCTTCACACACGAGATGATCACCTCCGGCACCCCGGTCAACAACGTGATCCCCGCAGCGAACGCACCCGGATTCACATCCTGAACAAACACCGAGAACACGTAACCACCCAAAATCCCGATGATCACCACCAAACTATTCAGCAACAGCGCCACCAAACCCGACGCCAACACCCGGGGAGTCACCAACCGCTGCACCGGGTTAATCCCCAGCACCTCCATCGCGTCGATCTCCTCACGGATCGTGCGCGACCCCAAATCCGCACACATCGCCGTGGCACCAGCACCAGCCACAATCAACACCGTCACCAACGGACCGACCTGCGTCACCGCGCCAAACGCCGCACCAGCCCCCGACAGATCCGCAGCCCCCAACTCCCGCAACAGAATATTGAGCGTGAAACTCACCAACACCGTGAACGGAATCGCCACCAACAACGTCGGCGCCAACGACACCCGCGCCACAAACCACGACTGCTCCAAAAACTCCCGCCACTGAAACGGCTTCCGAAACACAAACCGCACCGCATCCGCCGACATCGCGAACAACCCGCCAATAGCCTGCATCGGACCCGCAGCACTCTTCAACGAAATACCCGGTGACCAACGCTCCGGTCCCTTAGCTGCCATGGGTGCCCGGTCCCTCCAAAATCGTCACCGCGGCGACCGCCGTCGGCCCACCAATGTTGTGGGCCAGCCCGATTCGGGCGCGGTCCACCTGGTTTCTCGCCTCACCCCGGAGCTGCTCGACAAGCTCTACGGACTGGGCCACTCCGGTGGCGCCGGGCGGATGCCCCTTGGTCTTGAGGCCGCCGCTGGAATTCACCGGCAACGCTGCCCCAACACACGTCACTTCGGCCTCCATCAATTTGTAGGCCTCCGCTGGTTCGGCGAAGCCGAGATCTTCATAGCTGATCAATTCGATGCCGGTGAAGAAATCGTGAACTTCCGCCACGTCGACGTCAGCGGGCGTCAGATTTGCCATACTGAAGGCTCTTGTGGCCGCTCGGACCGTCGCCGGGAACGTGGTCAGATCCGACGTGTGCTGACGCATCACCGAGTCCAACCCCAGCCCCACACCACGGATCCACACCGGCCGGTCGGTATAGCGGTCCACCACATCTTCGGCTGCCAGTAAAAGTGCTGCGGCACCGTCACTTTGGAGTGCGCAGTCATACACACCGAACGGTGTCACCACCGTGGGCGCGGCAAGCACCTCGTCGATGGTGACCTCGAATCGGAGGCGCGCCTTCGGGTTGGATAGGCCATGCCGATGGTTTTTCACCGCGACCATCGCCATGTGCTCACGGGTGGAAGGGGTTTCGTGCACCTTGTCCGCACCCATCATCAACGCCACGTCGGCCGTGCCGGACGCAACGCCGTAGAGGGCATCGCGGACTGTGTCATTGCCGGTGGCACAGGAGTTCTCGATCCGGGTGACCGGTAGGTCGGGCAGGCCCAGCGAGTCGGCCAGGATGCCGGCCGGGAATCCGTCGGGCGTGCCCATCGCGCCGAACCATGCCGCGTCGATCTCAGATTTGTTGACGCCCTTGTCAACCCGGGCGGAGCGCTCTCGCGGCAAGCCCTGGTGATATGGCGCAAAGGAATACCCGTAGCCGCTCCCGGACAGTGCCGCTCGGCCCGCTTCAACAGCGAGTGTGGTCGCGTCCTCATCATCGCCAGAAACACGATGTGCAGCACACCCCCACGAAGGTAGATGGGCGCCAATGGCGATGTGTGCGGCATGAGGTCTCCCGCGCTACCTACGTGACCGCGCCGGCGGTCTTGAGTTCGATGATGCGGTCCCAGTCCAGCCCGAGTTCTTGGAGGATCAGGTCGGTCTGTTCGGCGAAGCCTGGTGCCGGACCTGTGTGCGGCGCGGCGACGTCGAACTGCACCGGGTTGGCGACGAGCTCCAATTCGCCTGCCTGCACGATGTATTCGTTGGCACGGACCTGCGTGTCCTGCGCCGCCTGCAAAGTGTCCTGCACCGGCGCCCACGGCCCGGCCAGCGTCGAGAATCGCTCGCTCCACTCCAGTAGCGGCCGTGTGGCCATTGCCTCGCGCAGGATGTCCACGGCGGCCGGGGTGTTCTCCGCGATCGATTCCGCGGTGGCGAACCGGGGGTCGTCAGCGAGCTCGTCGAGGTCCATGTGCTTGCACACGTCGGCCCAGAACTTTCCTGGCTGCATCATCACGAACGAGATGTAACGGTTGTCGGCCGTCTCGTACAGGCCTACCAGCGGGTTGATCGGCGACCCGGGCACACCCGGAGGCGGTTGCACCATCCGCTGTTGGAGGTGCTGGGTCAGCGCCACGGTGTGGCCCATCGCCCACAGCCCACTGCCGAGCAGGGAGACATCGACGGTCGTCGGCTCGCCGGTGCGCTCACGCTGGAACAGCGCGGCCGCGATGCCGCCGGCGAGATTGGTACCCGAGATCGTGTCACCGTAGGCCGGGCCTGGCGGGCCGATCATGCCTGGGATACCGGGCGGCGTGATAGTCGCGGCGGTACCGGCGCGACACCAGAAGGCCGTCATGTCGTACCCGCCCTTGACCGACTCCTCGCCGCGCGGGCCGAGCGCACTGCCGCGCGCGTAGATGATCTTCGGGTTGACGGCGCGGATGTCGTCGACGTCGATCCCGAACTTCTGGCGGTGCCCGGGCAGGAAGCTGGTGAGGAACACATCAGCGCGGCGCGCCAATTCCAGCAGTACCTCTTTGCCTTCGGGCACCGACATGTCCAGCCCGATGCTGCGCTTACCGCGGTTGGCGTGCTCGATGTTCGGGTTGGGATCGCCCTCGACGCGCAGTGGGCCGGTCTGACGCAGTCCGCGCTGCGGATCACCGGTCACCGCGTGTTCGACCTTGATGACATCGGCGCCCCATTCGGCGAGCACCGCGCCGCACGACGGCACGAAGCCGTACATCGCGACCTCGAGGACGCGAACCCCATCCAGCGGCCTCACGACACGACCGCCGCAAGGGTCTTGCGCTCTAGGAATTCCTCCAGGCCGGCCACACCCATCTCGCGGCCGACACCGGACTGCTTGTAGCCGCCGAACGGGCTGTCCGGACCGAAGTAATTACCGCCGTTGATGCCCATCGTCCCGGTCCGGATCCGGCGGGCGATCGCCAGCGCACGGTCATGGTCGCCGAACACGCCGCCGGAGAGGCCGTAGATGGAGTTGTTGGCGATCCGGACCGCGTCGTCGTCATCCTCGTAGGCGAGAACGGCCAGCACGGGTCCGAAGATCTCGTCCTGCGCGAGCTCGCTGTCGGGGTCGACATTGGTGATCAGAGTCGGCTCGTAGAAGAAGCCCGGCCCGTCGACCTTCTTGCCACCGGTGACGACGGTCGCGCCCGCGGCAACCGCCCGCTGGACCATGCCGTCGACCTTGCCGCGCTGAGCCTCGTTGATCAGCGGTCCCATGTACGTCGACGGGTCGGCCGGATCGCCGTGGCGAACCATGCCCATGAAGTTCTTCACCAGCTCGACGATCTCGTCGTGGTGCTGACGGGGCACCAGCAGCCGAGACGTGATCGCGCAGCCCTGACCGGCATGCGAGGTGATCATGAAGGCCGCCATCATGGCGCAGTTGTTGAAGTCGGCGTCGTCGAGCACCACCATGGCGGACTTGCCGCCGAGTTCCAGGAAGACCTTTTTGATGGTTTCGCTGGCCGCGGCCATGATTTTGCGGCCGGTCGCCGTCGATCCGGTGAAGGTCACCACATCCACATCGGGGCTGGTGGTCAGCGCCGCACCGACGGCGGCATCGGTGGAGCTGATCACGTTGACCACACCGGCCGGGATGTCGGTGTGCTTCGCAATCACCTCGGCTAGGGCCAGCGTCGTCAGAGGGGTGTCCGGTGCGGCCTTGAGAATGACCGTGCACCCGGCCGCCAGCGACGGGCCCAGCTTGGCCAGCGCCAGCTGGTTGGGGAAGTTATAGGCAATGATGGCGGCCACCACACCGGCGGCTTCCTTCTCCACCCACCGGCGGTGGATCTGACCGCGGCTCTCGATCTCGCCGAGGTCCTCGCTGAGCGAATAGGTATTCAGCAGATTCGCGTAGTAGCCGACGATCCGGATGGGGTCGTCGAGCTGGGCGCTCTCGGTTAGCGCGCGCGTCGCGCCCACTTCGGCGATCGTCAGCGCACGCAGTTCATCGCTGTGTTCCACTAGCGCGGCGTGCAGCTGCTCGAGGCAGCGGACCCGCAGTTCGACGTTGGTGGACCACTCGCCGTTATCGAAGGCATTGCGGGCCGCGGCGATCGCCCGCTCGGCGTCGGCGACGTCCGCATTGGGCGCGTAGCCGACAACCTCACCGTTTGCCGGATTGATCGAAGAATAGGTGCGCGCAGCCGCCACGAGCTGGCCATCGATCAGCATCTGCCGGTCGCAAACCTGACGCTGGACCGCTTGCTCGCCGCTCGCGATGGTTGCTGTCGCGTCCTGGGCCGGCATCGGCAACTCCTCCGGTGGGTGGATAACTCGATTCTCATCTCCGGCGAATCATACATTCGGCTCATGAGAACTCAAGCCGCGTTTGAGGAACGTCCCGATCGGACACGCGTCCGATCTACGCGACGTCGAATCACATCACCGCAGTTAGACACATCGCGCCGAAGTGTCTTGCGAAATGGATCACACCGAGAGTAGCGTTCTCATATCAGAAAGGGCGATTCTTGACATTCGAGATCCGCGGCAACGGCGACGTGACGGGATGCGGACGCCGTGGCGAGCCGTGTCGCTCCTTCTTGTGCGCCAGAGATCGTCTGTGAAGACGGCGTTGGTAACCGGTGGCGGTTCGGGTATCGGTGCGGCAATCGCTGCCCGACTGCGCTCGGACGCCTACCACGTCGGCGATTCGTTTCGCCGAGGCCGGCTGCGGCCGCATCGTCAACGGCGGCCGCAGCACCTGAGCACGCGTGAGTTCACGACATTTCGACACATGACGGGCAGTTAGCGAGAGGAACACCGATGGGACGAGTCCAAGGCAAGGTTGCGTTCATCACCGGCGCTGCACGAGGGCAGGGCCGCAGCCATGCCCTGAGGCTGGCCGAAGAGGGCGCCGACATCATCGCTGTGGACTTGTGCAAGGACGTCGAGACCATCGGCTACAAAATGGCCTCTCCCGAGGATCTCGAGGAGACCGCCGAGCTGGTCAAGAAGACCGGTCGGGGCATCGTCACCGCAGAGGCCGATGTGCGCGAGGCCGCTCAGCTCAAGGATGCTCTCGACCAAGGCCTCGCCGAGTTCGGCAAGGTCGACGTCGTCGTGGCGCAGGCCGGCATCGCCGGGATGAAGGGCACGCCGCCGCTGCAAGCCTGGTGCGACGTCATCAACACCAACCTGATCGGCACCATCAACGCGATCCAGGTCGCGCTGCCCCACCTGGAGGCGGGTGCATCGATCATCGCAACGGGTTCCACCGCAGCGTTGATGGACGCCCATCAGAAGGCCAACCCGGGCGCCGATCCCGGTGGTATGTCGTACATGGTCGCCAAGCGACTGCTGTCGAATTATGTGCACGACCTCGCGACCGAGCTTGCGGTGCGGGGCATTCGGGCCAATGTCGTCCACCCGACGAACTGCAACACCGACATGCTGCAGAGCGAACCGATGTACCGGTCCTTTCGCCCCGATCTGGAGAACCCGACCCGTGCGGACGCCGAACCCGTGTTCGGGGTCCAGCAGGCGATGAAGGTCAACTTCGTTGAGCCGCTGGACATCAGCAACGCCGTGCTGTGGCTGGCATCCGAAGAAGCCCGCTACGTCACCGGCATGCAGCTGCGCGTCGACGCCGGCGGCTACCTCAAGTGGTACGACTACCACGTCTAGGCGTGACGACCGCCACATCTGACGACTCAGCACTCGGTGCAGGAAAGGAAAACTGTGAAGGTCCGGGTTGATCAGGATCGGTGCCAAGGACACACGCTGTGCGCCATGATCGCGCCAGATATGTTCCGGCTCAGCGATATCGATGGCAGTTCATCACCTGTCACCGAAGACGTCCCAGCCGATCAGATAGAGCTCGTCGGTGAAGCCGCGCATTCCTGTCCCGAGCAGGCAATCCTCATCGAAAACGATTGACGATTCCCTGCCTGTCCATGAACTATCAAGGGAGACAATGCCTTGAGCCTCGATGACGCCACCGAGCGGAAGCAGCCGAACTATCACTTCGACCGGCACAAACCGGAGTATCGGCAACAATTCGAGAAGATCACCGAGGAGATGCAGTCCCGGTGCCCGATGGCGTGGACCGACGTCTACGACGGCCATTGGGTGGCCGCGGGCAGCAAAGAGGTATTCGAGCTGGCGCGCTGCCCGGTGGTGTCCAACCATCACGACCTCACCGGCGAGACGCCGTTCACAGGTATCACGATCCCGAAAGCCCAGCGGGCAACCGTGGTTCGCGGCGGCATCCTGGAGATGGACGAACCAGAGCACAGCAATTACCGCGGGGCGCTGAACCCGTACCTCTCCCCTGCCGCGGTCAAGCGGTGGGCGCCGTTCGTCGACGAGATCGTTCGCGCGTCGCTCGACGAAAAGATCGAGTCGGGTCACATCGACTTCGTCGACGATCTCGCCAACATCGTTCCCGCGGTGCTCACGCTGGCCATGATGGGGATCGAGCTGAAGAAATGGCCGGTCTACAGCGAACCCGCACACCTCTCGGTGTCCACCCCGGAGCACTCCCCCGACGCCCCGCGCGTCGCGGAGATGAATCGACAGATGGGCATCGACATGATCAACACGATGATGGAGGTCCGGGAGAATCCGCGACCCGGTCTGGTGAACGCGCTGCTGCAACTGCGCATTGACGGTGCGCCGGCCCCCGATCTGGAGATCCTGGGCAATCTCGGCCTGATCATCGGCGGCGGCTTCGACACCACCACCGCGCTGACTGCCCATTCCCTGGAGTGGCTGAGCGAGAATCCCCTTGAGCGCGAACGGCTCAGCCGCGAGCGGGACAAGCTCCTGGATCCGGCCACCGAAGAATTCCTGCGGTTCTACACTCCCGCGCCGGGCGACGGGCGCACGTTCTCCGGCGATTTCGAGGTCGACGGATATCAGTTCAAGGAGGGCGAGCGGCTCTGGCTGTCATGGGCGATGGCCAACCGCGACCCCTCGGTGTTCGAGAAGCCCAACGAGGTCGTGCTGGATCGAAAGGGCAACCGGCACTTCAGTTTCGGTATCGGCGTGCACCGCTGCGTCGGGTCGAATGTGGCGCGCACGGTGTTCAAAGCGATGCTGACCGCCGTGCTGGACCGCATGCCCGATTACGTCTGCGACCCCGAGGGCAGCGTGCACTACGAGACCATCGGCGTCATCCAGGGTATGAAGCACCTGCCGGCCGATTTCACGCCGGGGCCGCGCCTTGGCCCCGGGCTCGACGAGACGCTGGAACTGCTCCAAAAAGCATGTCTGGAACAGGGACTCGCGCGTCCCATCACCGAACACAAGGAAGCAGCCGTCATCGACTGGCGCTAACACCCACCAAACGAGACGTGGCCCTTCCTTTCGGAGCGGCCACGCTTCGTTGTGGGTTAGGCAGCGTCCTGCTGTGCGCCACCGCCGGACTTGTTGGCCGAGCCGGAACCCGACGCCGAGCTATCGCTGTTGGCCGAGCTATCCGACTTGGAATCCGAGGATCCGCTTGTCGGTGCCTTGGGCAGCGACGGGGCCTTCGGGACCCGAACCCGGCCTATTTCGCGCGCGGAAGGCCCAGCACCTGCTGGGCGATGATATTGCGCTGGATCTCCGAGGTGCCCCCAGCGATCGTGCCCGAGAAGCTTCGGGCATGGCGCTCGAACCAGCTGGCGAAATAGTGGTCCAGATTCATGTGCGCGTACGGTCCGGTACTGGACGGATGTACCAGACCGTCGGAACCTGCTGCCGCGAGCGCATACTCGGACGCGCGCAGCTCGGCTTCGGATCCGAACAGCTTGACCACTGACACCGATGCCACATCGGATTCGCCGCGGGCCGCCTTGGCCAGCCCGGAGGACCCCATCAGGCGCAACGCCTGATAGTCCATGATCATCGAGGCGTACTGGTCCTTTTCCAACGGCGTCACCGGCTCGAAGTCCCCGATCATGTTGGCGATCCGGTCGGCGAATCCCAGCCACATCATCGTGCGCTCGTGACCGAGCGATCCGTTGGCCACGCCCCAGCCGCCATTGAGCGGGCCGACCAGATTCTCGGCCGGTACCCGCACATCGGTGAAGAACACCTCGTTGAAGTCTTTGTCGTCGACCCCGCAGATCGACGCGAATGGCCGGCAGACCACGCCCGGCAGGTCGGTCGGGATGATCAGCACGCTGATGCCCTTGTGCTTGGGCGCATCCGGATCGGTACGAACAAACGTCAGCAGGAAGTCGGCATCGTGCGCGCCCGAGGTCCACACCTTCTGCCCGTTGACCACGAAGTCATCGCCATCGCGTACCGCGCGGGTCCGCAATGACGCCAGATCCGATCCCGCACTGGGCTCACTCATGCCCAGCGACGCGGTCTTCTCGCCCTTGAGGACCGGCACCGCCCAACGCTGCTTCTGTTCGTCGGTTCCGAACGAGATCAGCGACGCCGCAATGATATTGACGCCCTGGGGATTAAAGCTGTGGTAGATCCGCCGATTGCACAGTTCCTCGAGATGCACGAACTGCTGCAGGATCGATGCATTACGGCCACCGAACTCGGGCGGCTGGGCGGGCAGCAGCCAGCCGTTGTCGAACAACAGCCGCTGCCAACGCCGCGCCCAGGCCGGCATATGCGATACCGATCGGGGCCGCTCCAAGGTCTCGGCCTCGGTGGGCAGATTGGCATCGAGGAACGCGCTGAACTCATCGCGGAAGGACTCGACATCGGGATCGAATGAAAGCTGCATCTACAGGTCCCTGTACTCATCGGCAATCAAGGCGCGGTGTTCGGCGGCACCGCCGAGCATCAGCTCTCCGGACTTGGCGCGCTTGAGGGCGAATTGGACGTCGTTCTCCCAGGTAAAGCCCATGGCACCGAACAATTGCAGCCCGTGGCGGAACGCCACCGACTGGCAATCGCCTGCAGCGGCCTTGGCCATCGAGGCGGCCAGGCGCCGGCGCGGGTCGTCGGCGCTGATCGTCAACGCGGCGAAATAGGCCAGCGTGCGGGCCCGTTCGATCGCGACGTGGATGTCGACGGCCTTGTGCTGCACGGCCTGGAAAGAGCCGATCGGCACCCCGAACTGCTGGCGGTCCTTCACGTGTTGCAGTGCCAGGTCGAGAATGCGCTGGCACGCACCCACCGTCGTAATGGCCAAACCGGTCAGTGCGATATGCCGGGCCCGTTCGGGGTCGGTGTGCACGCGGTCATCGTCGCAGATGTGCACAGCGGGGAAGGTGACGTCGGCGATGTGCAGCAACGGATCGAATACCGGTACCCGCGTGATCGTTGCGGCAGCGGCTTCAACGAGAAACACCCCGCCGTCGGTGACCACGGCGAGCTGCTGCGCCCGGTCGGCGTCCAAGACGTAGCGGGCGGTTCCGGACAGCACCCATCCCTCGGCGTCACGGTGCGCGGTGACGCCATCGAACACCGCGGTACCCGCCTGCTGTGGGTCGTAGCGATCCCCGGCCAGCGGGGCGTATTGCGTGAGGGTGGCCAGGAACGGGGTCGGGTCCGTCGCGCGGCCGAACTCCTCGAGCACGATCGCCAGCTCAACGGCGTTCTCCGGGTCGGCCAATTCGGTCCAGCCGGCCTCGACGTAGGAGCCCCAGAGTGGACCCGGGTCGACACCGTCCTCAGCGATCCCGCGGATCAACGTGGCCGGGCACTGCTTGGCCACCGCGTCGCGCACGGTGTCCTGCCACAACCGCTGATCAGCATCGAATTCCAGTAGCACCCGCTGCCTCCTGCATCGACCAAACCGATGCGGATGGAAATCTAATTCTCCATTCCTGCGCCACCGGTTTCCCTTCGACGGTATCGCACTCTACCGGCTGATTTGCTTGCCGCCTACGGCCGGATGAGGCACAGTGGTAATGACGTTCTACTCTCAATCGCGAGAACATTATTCTTGATCCTGAAGAACGTGGATTTAGCCTAGGGCAGACACCTGGAAGGTGGGTTTGGTGATAGAGCACCGCGACGGGACCACGACCCCCGTGATCGACGCGAGCGTGCACATCTTCTTCGGGTCGACCCCCGAGTTGCGCGGCGTCATGCGGGAACCGTTCAAGAGCCGCGGCTTCCCCGACTACGAAATGGACTGGTACGGGGCACCGGGCGGCGAGTACCTCAAAGGGGCCCGCGGGCCCGACGGCCAGTACCCCGGCTCCGACCCCGCCGTCGTCGCGCAGCAGCTGTTGACCGATCGCGGCGTCGACGTCGCGATCCTGCATCCGATGGGCCGGGGCATCATGCCCGACCGGCACCTGGGCACCGCGATCTTGGCCGCCCACAACGAAATGTTGGTCTCGCGCTGGCTGGATCATCCCGAACTCGGCGAACGCTTCCGTGGCACCATCCGGGTCAACCCCGACGATATCCGCGGTGCGCTGCGCGAGATAGACAAGTACAAGGACCACCCCCGCGTCGTTCAGATCGGCATCCCGCTGCAATCGCGAGAGCTCTACGGCAAGCCGCAGTTCTGGGATTTGTGGCAGGCGGCGGTCGATGCCGGCCTACCAGTGGCCACCCACATCGAGACCGGTGAGGGCATCGCGTTCCCGCCGACCCCGTCCGGCCACACCAGAACCTTCGAGCAGTACCTGGGCTTTATGTCGCTGAACTACATCTATCACCTGATGAACCTGATCGCCGAGGGCGTGTTCGAGCGCTGGCCAGACCTCACGTTCGTCTTCGCCGACGGCGCGGGCGACATGATGACCCCGTTCATGTGGCGGATGGATTGCTTCGGCCGCCCGCACCTAGAGCAGACGCCGTGGGCACCGAAGATGCCCAGTGACTACCTGCCCGGGCACGTCCACTTCATCCACAACAGCCTCGACGGACCGGGTGACGCCGACTTCGCCGACCAGTGGCTGTCCTTCACCGGCAAGGAGGACATGATCATGTTCGGCTCCAGCTATCCGCACTGGCATTGCACCGATATCCATGCCCTGCCCACCGCATGGACGGCCGAACAGCGGGAAAAAGTCTGCTGGCGCAACGCCGCGCGGCTGTACGGCATAGACATTCCTGCCGGCGTGACCGCACAGTAGACGTGAGCTAAGGAGACCCCGATGACTCTGACCCACAGCCACGAGCGAATCGCTCCCACCGAACGCATCGCGGTCCGGTGCGTCGACTCCGACGTGCACCCGGTGCCCAAGCGTGGCGTGCTGCAGGAGTACATCCCGGAGCCGATTCGCACCAAGTACTTCAAGAACCATCGCGTCGGCGAGACGATCTACTACGACTCGCCGGACTATGCGCACGCCTACGCGATGCGGGTCGACTCCTTCCCCGACGACGGCGAGTTTGCCTGTAGCGACCCCGGCATGGCGCTTCGACAGGCCGTCATGGAAGCCGGCGCCGACATCTGCATCCTCGAGCCCGCACACGCCCCGTGCCGGATCCCGGAGGCGACCGCGGCGCTGTCCTATGCACACAACACCTGGCAGGCCGAGCACTGGCTGGACAGCAAGACCAATTGGCACCAGCGTTGGCGTGGCTCTATCTGCGTGGCGATCGAGGAGCCCGAGGGGGCGGCGCGCGAGATCGAGAAATGGGCCGAGCATCCGTACATGGCCCAGGTGATGATCAAGGCCGAGCCGCGGCCGTCGTGGGGTGACCCGAAATACGATCCGATCTGGGCGGCGGCCACCAAAATCAACAAGCCGGTGAGCTGCCATCTGTCGCGCGGCTTCTTCGAGACCTTGCCCATCCCTCCGGTCGGCTTGCCCAGCTACAACCACGATTTCATGGTCAGCTATTCGCTGCTCGCGGCGAATCAGGTGATGAGCCTGATCTTCGACGGCGTCTTCGACCGCCACCCCACCCTGCGCATCGTGTTCGTCGAGCACGCGTTCAGCTGGATCCTGCCGCTGATGTGGCGGATGGACGCGATCTATGCGGCGCGCAAACCGTGGCTGGACATCAAGCGCACACCGTCGGAGTACGTCAAAGACCACATCAAGTTCACCACCCAGCCGCTGGACTACCCCGAGGACAAGACCGAGTTACTGCGGGCTTTCGAGTGGATGGAATGCGAGAAGATCCTGCTGTTCTCGTCGGACTACCCGCACTGGACCTATGACGATCCGCGCTGGTTGGTCAAGCACCTGCCCGAGCATGCCCGGGAAGCGGTGATGTTCCGCAACGGCATCGAGACCTACGGTCTGCCGGATACCGTGCCGGCCCTCGAGGGTCAGACGCGGGTCTTCTGAACAATGGCTCAAGCAGACAAAAAGCCCCGCCTGGCGCAGGGCCGCGAGCACGTGGTCGCAACCGTTGACGAAATCCCGCCCGGCACAAACAAACTGGTGCCGATCGGCCGGCACGGAGTCGGTGTGTACAACGTCAACGGCACGTTCTACGCCATCGCGAACTACTGCCCGCATGAGGGTGGCCCGCTGTGCTCAGGACGCCCGCGCGGCCGCAACATCGTCGACGAGAGTGTGCCCGGCGACGCGGTGATGGTGCGCGATATGGAATACATCTACTGCCCGTGGCACCAATGGGGGTTCGAATTGGCAACAGGCACCACGGCGGTCAAGCCGGAGTGGAGCATCCGCACCTACCCGGTGCGTGTGGTGGGCGACGACGTTCTCGTGACCGCATGAGCACACCGGTGACCGCCGGTCCGCAGCTGCGCGAGGGCGAACAGATTATGAAGATCAACGGCGGTAACGTCGTCTACGAAATCCTCGGCGCTAAAGGCGATTTCATCGCCTTGACGCCGGGTGGCCGATACAGCAAGGATATCGAGGGGTTGCGCCCGCTGGCCGAGGAATTGGTCAAGGGCGGCTACCGGGTCTTGTTGTGGGACCGGCCCAACTGCGGAAAATCCGATCTGCAGTTCTACGGCCAGAGCGAATCCCATATGCGCGCCGAGACATTGCACGGGCTGATCACCGGCCTCGGCATCGGTCCGTGCGTGATCGCCGGCGGCTCCGGCGGTGCCCGCGATTCGATCCTGACCACGATCCTCTACCCCGAGATCGCCACCAAGCTGGTGACCTGGAACATCGTCGGCGGGGTGTACGGCAGCTTCGTGCTGGGCTCGTACTATCTGGTGCCGAGCATCCTCGCGGTCCGCGGCCTGGGCATCAAAGGCCTTCTGCACGTAGACGAATGGCAGGAGCGGATCGCCGAGAACGCGGTCAACAAGGACCGGATCCTGGCGATGGACGCCGATGAATTCCTCCGGGTCATCCTGCGCTGGCTCACTGCGTTCGTGCCCAAACCCGGCCAGGCGATCCCCGGTGTCGACGACGAGTTCTTCGGCGATATCAAGGTGCCCACCCTCATCATTCGCGGCGGCGAGAACGACTGGGACCACCCCAAGCGCACATCGCTCGAGGTGAACTGCCTGATCAAGGGCTCCACATTGATCGATCCGCCGTGGCCGGAAGACGCCTGGGAGCGCGCCGGCGAGGATCGGGCATCCGGAAAAGTCAAGCGGTTCAACATGTTCGACACCTGGGTGCAAGCCGCCCCGGCCATTGTGGACTTCCTGGCCCGATGAGGGACGGGTTCGGATCAGACCATGCGGATATGAATCTCGCAGTTGGTCGAGGCCTCCAGCGCGGTGTGTACCCGACTCTCGGGGATCCGCGTCATCTCCTCCTTGCGCAACGTCACGACGATGATGTCGTAGCCGTCATCACCGGCGGTCCGCGCGATCTCGCCGTGCAATCCGAAACCGGCCAGCACCCCGTGGGCGTCCTCGTCGGTGCCCCGGCTGACATAGGTCACCACACCGCTGAGCGGCTCGGTGCCGAACGCCTTGGCGCACATGGCGATCGCAGCCTCTTGGAGTTCCTCGACGTCGGTGGCTCGCGGATTGTCGACCAGCATCTCGGCTTCGCGGCGACCACGCGGCATCTGGGCCAGGTTGTTGTCGATCACCGCCACCCCGCCCCGCTCGGCGAGCGTGCGCAGCGCTGCAAAGCCTTCGGTCAGCTGAGCAGGCGTCAGCTCACCAGACGGGTCAACGTCGACACGAACCACAGCCGTTCTCATGCGCCTCAGCGTAGCGACCGCGTGCCGAGTGCCCGAATCAGAAGAGGTGACCGATGAGTGCAACCGCACCCGTGGGCACGGCCTTGACCGTCGCCACCGCGCCCGGCAACACACCCCGGCTCTTGCGGCTGCCCGTGAAGGTGGAAACGCACAGCGCCTACCTATCCGCCGGCGGATACGAGCTGCTGGAGAACGTCGAATCGCTGCTAGCCGAGGTGCAGAACGCCGGCGTGCTGGGCCGCGGAGGTGCCGCTTTCCCGCTGGCCGTCAAGCTGCGTACGGTGCGCTCCGCGCACACCCGGGGCCACGAGACGGTGGTGCTGGCCAACGGCGAGGAAGGTGAGCCGGCCTCGGTCAAGGACCGCTGGCTGCTGCGGCACCGCCCGCACCTGGTGCTCGACGGGATGCGGTTGGCCGCCCGGCTGGTCGGCGCGACACGCGCCTACGTGTACGTGTCCGATACGGAGGCGGCCCGCGCCGTCGACGCCGCGCTCAGCGAGGTCGGTTTCGATACGTTTGGCGGCCTGGGTTTTTCGATCGTGACGGTGACACCCGGTTACGTCGCCGGCGAGGAATCCGCGGCGGTGCGGGCCATCAACGGAGGCCCTGCCAAACCCACCGACAAGCCGCCGCGACCGTTCCAGCACGGTATCTCGGGGCATCCCACTCTGGTCAGCAACGTCGAAACCCTGGCGAACCTGCCCTATGTGCAGCGCCACGGTGCGGCGGTGTTTCGGTCGGCCGGCACAGCAGCGTCGCCGGGGACCTTCCTGATGACGATCACCGGCGCGGGCCTCCCACCGGCCCTTTACGAAGTCCCGCACGGCATGCCCTTCACCGATCTGCTTGCCCTGCATGGTGTTTCACCGGACAATGTCCGCGGAGCACTGATGGGCGGCTACTTTGCCGGACTGCTGAACCGCGACGTATTGGACACCACCCTCGACCATGAAACGTTCCGCCAGCTGGGCTCCGGTCTCGGCTGCGGCGCGATCACGATCCTGACCGACGATTGCCCGGTGGCAGTGGCCGCCGCGGTGCTGGCCTACTTCGACCGGGAAAACGCCGGGCAATGCGGATCCTGCTTCAACGGAACGGCGGCGATGGCCGCGGTTGCCGGCGCGTTGCGTGACGGTGTGGCGACCGCCGAAGACATTGCCCGCCTAAAGCGTTGGTCGGTTGTTCTTCGTGGCCGGGGCGCCTGCGCGACCCTGGACGGTGCGGCCAACGTCGCTGCCAGCCTGCTCAAACATTTCCCCCAGATCGTCACCGAGCATCTGGCCGGCGCCTGCGATCCCTGCCGCTCGGCTGCGTTCAGCGCCCAGCGGCCCTACGAGGTGGAGGCGGTGACCCAGCGATGAATCCGAAGATGCGAATCCGGCTGGACCGGACGATCTGCGACGGTTTCGGCATCTGCGCCAAGCAGGCACCGAAGCACTTCTCGCTAGACGACTGGGGCTATGCGTCGCTGATCGGCGATGGGACCGTTGAGGAGGCCGATCGCGACGACGTGCTGCGAGCGTTGTTCGACTGCCCGGTGCACGCGATCGTGGAGATCAGCGACAACGAATTCGTTGGTGAGGCGCCACCGAACGGCACGGCCGCGACCGACGAGGCGCCGGCGTTCGAGGCCCGCTGGGGCTTCGCGCAGTGACCCGCGCTCCCCTGCCACAGGTCACCGGCGACAACGAGTTCTTCTGGACCGCCGGCGCCGACGGCACGCTGCGCATCCAGGAGTGCCAGGACTGCACCTCGTTGATCCACCCCCCGCAGCCGGTGTGCCGGTACTGCGGCAGCCACGACCTGAAGGCCCGCCCGGTCAGTGGCCAGGCGGTGCTCTCGGCGTTCACCGTCAACCAGCGTTTCAGCATCCCCGGATGGCCCGCGCCCTACGTAGTGGCGCAGGTCGCCATCACCGAGGATCCGCGAGTCCGGTTGACCACCAACATCATCGACGCAGACCCCGACGACCTGGAGCTGGGCCAGCTCGTCGAGGTCGTCTTCGAACAGAACGACGACGTCTATCTCCCGCTGTTCCGGCCGGTGACGCCCAACCAGATCGCGGACCTGCCAGCCGACGAGATCGCTCCGCAGGATTTCGCCAAACATGTCCGGCCGCCGCTGACCGCCACCAAATTCGAAGAGCGTTCGGCGATAACGGGTATTGGCGCGTCTCGACTCGGGCGCCGGTTGATGGCCAACCCGTTGGCGCTGACCGTCGAGGCCTGCGAGGCCGCGGTGGCCGACGCCGGTGTGACGTTCGCCGATATCGACGGACTGTCTACCTACCCGGGCCTCGATATCGCCGGGATGGGCGAAGGCGGGGTGACCGCGCTGGAGGGTGCGCTGGGTCTGCGGCCCACCTGGATCAACGGCGGGATGGACACCTTCGGCCCCGGCGGGTCGATCATCGCGGCGATGATGGCCGTCGCCACCGGGATGGCCCGGCACGTGCTGTGCTTCCGAACCTTGTGGGAGTCGACGTTTCAGGAGCTGCTCAAGCAGGGCAAGATGGCACCCCCCGGTGGCCTTCGCACCTCGAGCTGGCAGACGCCCTTCGGTGCCACCTCAGCCGCACACACGTTGGCGCTCAACGCTCAACGCCACTTCGCGCGCTACGGCACCACCCGCGAGACGCTGGGCTGGATCGCGCTCAACCAGCGGGCCAACGCCGCATTGAACCCGACCGCGATCTACCGCGACCCGATGACGATGGACGACTACCTGTCGGCGCGACCGATCACCACGCCGTTCGGACTCTACGACTGCGACGTCCCCTGCGACGGCGCTGTCGCGGTGATCGTCTCGGCGGTGGAGACCGTACGCGATCTGCCCAAGCCGCCGGTGCTGTTCGAGGCGGTCGGCACGCAGATCATCGAACGCACCGACTGGGATCAGACGACGCTCACCCATGAACCGCAGGTGCTCGGCCAATCCGCGCACATGTGGACCCGAACGTCGTTGCGCCCCAGCGATGTCGATGTCGCCGAGCTCTACGACGGATTCTCGTTCAACTGCCTGTCCTGGATCGAGGCACTCGGGTTCTGCGGGATCGGCGAGGCCAAGGACTTCCTGGACGGCGGCGCCAACATCGCTCGCGATGGGGTGCTGCCGCTGAACACCCACGGCGGCCAGCTCTCTCATGGCCGCACCCATGGCATGGGGCTGATCTACGAAGCGGTCAGCCAGCTTCGCGGCGAGGCCGGTGACCGTCAGGTCAAGGGCGCCAAAGTCGCTGTTGCCAGTAGCGGCGGGCTGACGCCGAGCGGTGTGCTGCTGATGCGGGCCGATGACTGACGCCCCCACCCGCCGGGTGGTGCCGGTCGCCGGGATCCCGATGTCCGGTCTGTTCGCCGAGGCGCCCAATCCGCGTGCGGTCATCGTCGCCCTGCATGGCGGGGCATCGTCGGCGGTGTACTTCGACTGCCCCGGCCATCCGGACCTGTCGCTGGTGCGCGCTGCTGCCGCAGCCGGTTTCAGTGCGGTGGCCCTGGATCGGCCGGGTTACGGCGCGTCGGCGCCGTACTCCGATGCGATGTGGGACCCGCAGCGTCGAGTCGAGTTGGCCTACGGCGCCGCCGACGCGATGCTCGGTAAGTGCGAGCGCGGCGCGGGCCTGTTCGTTCTGGCCCATTCCAATGGCTGCGAACTGGCCTTGCGGATGGCCGTCGCCGAGCGCGGGCGCGATCTGCTCGGTCTCGAGCTGGCGGGTACCGGGCTGCGCCAATATCCCGCCGCCAGAGCAATTCTCAAGCAGGCTACGCCCACCCACCGGCCGGCGGGCATCCGCGAGCTGATCTGGGCGCCCGAGGAGCTCTACCCCGCTGACGTCGTCAACGCCGTCGGCTCCGCCGGGGCGCCGCCGCAGGAGGCTGAGATCTCGACACATTGGGCTGGTCGCGACTTTCCTGCACTGGCCGGCCACGTCGTCGCTCCGGTGCGGTTCACCGCGGCCGAACACGAAAAGGTGTGGGACTCCACCCCTGAGGCAACCGCCGATATCGCCGCGTTGTTCGCCAAGTCGCGGCACGTCGAGATCCACCACCAGAATGGCGCTGGCCACAATCTGAGCCTGGGTGTGGCGGCCGCGCAGTACCATTCGGGCGTTTTCGCGTTCGTGAACCACTGCATCACCGCTGATGTGGACCTGGAGGCTGGCTAATGCGTGTCGGATTCATCGGGCTGGGCAGCCAGGGCGCTCCCATGGCTCGCCGGATCGTCGAGGGTGGCTACCCGCTCACGCTGTGGGCGCGACGCGCGGCGTCGGTGGAGCCGTTCGCCGATACCGCGGCGACGGTGGCCGCCACCCCGGCGGAATTGGCCGCGAACAGTGAGCTGGTCTGCCTGTGCGTGGTCGGTGACGCCGACGTGCTCGAGGTCGCCACCGGCGAGGGCGGCGTGCTGTCCGGGCTTCAGCCTGGCGGCGTCATCGCGGTGCACGCCACCGTGCATCCCGACACCTGCCGAAAGCTTGCCGAGACGGCCGCCGCCCAGGGCGTGGCCGTAGTGGACGCACCGGTGAGCGGCGGCGGCCCGGCAGCCGAAGAGGGCAAGCTGCTGGTGATGATCGGCGGCGACGAGGCCACCGTGGAGAAGGTCCGCCCGGTGTTCGCCACCTACGCCGACCCGATCGTCCACCTGGGTGGGGTGGGCGCCGGGCAGGTCACCAAGCTGCTGAACAACCTGCTGTTCACCGCCAACATCGCGACCGCCAAGACTGCGCTCGACCTGGGCGCGGCACTGGGCGTGCCGGCGAAGAATCTGTCTGAGGTGATCACTAGGGGTTCGGCCAACAGTTTCGCGCTGGGCAGCGTGGCCCGCTTCGGCGGCAGCCTCGACATCCTCAAGCAGGTCGCGGCTGGGCTGCTACATAAGGACGTCAGTCTGATCGCCGGGATCGCCGAGAATGCCGGCGCACAGCCTGGTGCGGTGCTCGATGCGGCCGATGCAGCGCTGAGGTTGATGGGCAACCCCAGGTGAAGGTCGGCTTCGTCGGCGCGGGCCGAATGGGTGCGCCCATGGTGCGTCGGCTTGTCGACGCCGGTCACGATGTCGCAGTACTGGGCCGCACACCCGAAAAGCTCGCCGCCACAGCAGAGTTAGGCGCCATACCGGCCGAGAGTCTGGCAGAGCTGGCTCGCGACGCCGATGCGGTGGTGGTCTGTGTGTTCACCGACGAGCAGGTGCGCCAGATCTGCCTGGCCGACGGCCTGCTCGACAGTATGCAGTCGGGCTCGGTGTTGGTCCTACACACGACGGGCAGCCCACGCACCGCCGACGCCATCGCCGAACAGGCCCGCGCGCACGAGGTTGCCGTGATCGACGCACCAGTCAGCGGCGGACCGCAGGATATCGCCGCCGGGACCGTGACGTTATTCGTCGGCGGCGACGACGAGGCGGTGCAGCGGGTCCACTGGCTGCTGTCCAGCTACGGCGATCCGGTTCTGCACGTCGGACCGCTCGGTTTCGGCCAGCGAGTCAAGCTGATCAACAACGCAATGTTCGCCGCGCAGATCGGGATCGTGGCCGAGGCGGTGTACCTTGCCGAACGCCTCGGCGTCGACGAGACCACGCTGCTGGCGGCGCTCCCCCATGGCAGCGGCACGAGCCGCGCCCTGAGCTCGATCGCCCGAGTCGGCTCGGCCGCCGGATTCATCGGCGCCGTCGGCGAATTCATCGGCAAAGACGTGGCCGTCGTCCGCGCGACGGTGGCCGATCTGGGCAGTGACCTCGGCCTGCTCGACGAGGTCGTCAATGCCGGCCTTTCGCGCAAGAAAGTTAGGTGATTCAGCCATTTTCAGCTCTCCCGGATGCCCCACTGTTAGCGTTACAATCAACCAGCTTTCCGTAACGCTTATGGACCAGCCCTCGCCTCGGAGGAGATCGCAATGACCCAGGCCGAACTCGTCTTCGATCCGTTCTCGCAGGAATACTTCGAGAACCCGTTCGACATCTACCGCCGGATGCGGGATGAGGCGCCGATCTATTACGACGCCAATGAGGACTTCTATGCCCTCTCGCGCCACGAGGACGTCTCGGCGGCGTTGAAGGACCACGACAGCTTCTCGTCGTCGCGGGGTTGCGATCTGGCCATGGTCAAGGGCGATGAGCCGCCGCAGAAGTCGATCATCTTCATGGACCCGCCCGAGCACCGGCACATGCGCAGCCTGCTGAACAAGGCGTTCACTCCCCGCGCGGTCCAGTCGCAAAAAGAGGTGATCATCGAACTGATCGACAAGTATCTGGCCGCGGTCAATCCGGATGCGTTCGACATGGTCCAGGACTTCTCCGGCCCTTTCCCGGTCGAGGTCATCACCCAGATGGCCGGCGTGCCCGAGGAATACCGCCAGCAGGTTCGGCACTGGATCGACACCAGCCTGAGCCGAGAACCCGGACAGATCGCCTATAGCGAAGCCGGCATGCAGGCCAATATCGACACCGCGATGTACTACTACGGACTGGTGCAGGAGCGGCGCGAGAATCCGCGGGATGACATGATTAGCCGCCTGATCGCCGCCGAGATCCCCAACGACGACGGCACTCTGCGTCGCCTCGACGACATCGAAATCTGCGGTTTTGCAACGCTTCTCGGCGGCGCGGGTGCCGAAACCGTAACCAAGCTGATGGGAACCGCCGCGGTCAACTTCGCCCGTTTCCCCGACCAGTGGACGAAGCTGCTTGACGACCGGGACAAGATTCCCGCGGCGGTGGAGGAACTGCTGCGCTACGAAGGCCCGGTGCAGTACAACGTGCGGTACACGTTGAAGGAGGCGACACTGCCCAGCGGAACGATCCCAGCAGGCAAGCCGGTGTTCCTGCTGATTGCGTCGGCCAACCGGGACTCGGCCGCCTTCACCGACGCCGACACCTTCGACATCGACCGCGACCGCACCGAGGCGCAGAACCTGGGCCTCGGCTACGGCATCCATAGCTGCCTGGGCGCGGCCCTGGCCCGAATGGAAAGCGCGATCGCACTGGAGAAGATGCTCGACTTCATGCCGCGCTACGAAGTGCAGTGGGACGGCCTCCGGCGCGTCCAGATGCAGAATGTGGCCGGCTTCTCCCACGTCCCGGTGCAGGTGCTGCGATGAAGATCGAGGTGGACTTCGGCCTGTGTGAGGCAAACGCGATCTGTATGGGAATCATCCCCGCGGTGTTCGACCTCGACGACCAGGACTACCTGCACGTCCTCACCGACGAGGTGACCCCGGAGAACGAGGAACAGATCCGCGAAGCCGTGCGCCAGTGCCCGCGGCAAGCCATCTCCATCAAGGAGTAACGCTCGGGGTACGGCGTCGTCCGGTGAGCTCGACCTGGATGTATCGGGCAGGACGCCTTCGGCCTCGGGTTCACATTCATCGGCGAGAACCTGCCGTTCATCGTCCTGCCCCACCCGCAAGGCCGCAGGGCCCGGGGCGGCCGAGCTCAGCTAGCGGGGACCAGGTCGGCACCGATCGGCGGGCAGCTCATCGCCCCGCTGCGGAAGGTTTCGGTGGGTGCCACGGTGATATCGCTGACCGCCGCGGCGGCCAGCGCCTGTGCCTTGAATACCCGCGCCGCCGAGCTCAGCCGGTGCTCAACCGAATCGACGGTGCGATCGAGTTCGACGGGCTGCGCCTCGCCCCACAGCGCCACCTCGGTCATGCCGTAGTCCAGCGCCCGCAAGACACCCTCACGCACCCGAGCGTCGGTGTCGACGAGGTCCGCGGCCACCGCGAGGGCCTGGGGATGCGGCTGGTCATCGCCGGCTTCGAGTACGGATTCGAAGTCGACGGTTTGGGCGCCCAGGATCGACAGCGGCCGGGTGTCACCGGGTTGCGCGAGCAGGACATGGACGTCCCAGCCGGCCATCACGCGGTCGAAGATCCACCCACCGGCGTGCTGCACCGCCTCGGCGACGCTGGGCGCGACGATGTCGAGCCGGTACCTCATGATCCGGCGAGTGGCGCCATCTGGCCCGCCAGCGACCTGGAGTACTCCCGGAACACATCGGTCAGCGGTATCGACGGGTCGAGCAGCCATGAGGTCTCCATTCCGTTCACAAATGCCAGGATTTCGATGGCTTTGAGGGCCGGGTTGATGTCGGTTCGGTAGCGGCCGTCGGCCTGCCCGCGGCGAATTCCCTCGGCCACGATCTCAATTGCGTCCTGATACCGGGTCAGCAGCCGGTCATGCAAGGGTGCATCTGGTGCGATGTTCTCCACCATCAGCACTGCGAAGGTACCGACCAGCTGCGGTGACCGGTCCATCCGGTCGGCAGCGTTGGCGATGCCCTCGACGAGGTCACCGAAAAGGTAATCGGCGTGCTCGCTGTCGTCGGCATCGCGGGCGTCGAGCACCGCGTGCAGTAGCTGCTCTTTGGATTCGAAGTGGTGCAGCAGCCCGGCCGCGGTCACGCCGGCCTCCCGCGCGATCTGGGCCAATGTGGTGTTGCGCCAGCCGTTCCGCGCCAGCAGCCGCTGCGCGACGTCGAGAATGCGCTGCTTACGGTCTTCGCCCTTGGCCAGAAGGGTTGCGTACGGCCGCGTTGCCGTCACCCGAACTCCCTCCCCAGGACAACCTAGTGAACACACAGTAGGTTGGTTTCGGGCGGTGTGACAAGGGTCTCAGCGAGATTATTTGCCGCTACGACCCCAACGAGCTAGCGATGATCACCCTCATCACCTCGCTGGCGCCGGCATAGATCCGAGCCACCCGTGCATCGGTGTAGAGGCGGGCGATCGGATATTCCATCATGTAGCCGTAGCCGCCGAACAGCTGCAGGCAACGGTCGATCACACGTTGCCGCATCTCGGTGAGGTCGAACGTGGTGTTCTGAAACGAGGCGACAGGTGTGGCGAATGCCTTGCGGCTCTGGGTGTACTGGATCGCAGCGGCGATCGCCGAGCGAAGACGCCGCCAATGCCAATGCCAATGCCAATGGCACCATCGTCGAGATGATCAACTGATCGGGGCCTGATGCGCCGGGATCTGTTCACCCAAGATCACGAGGCTTTTCGTGAACTCGCCCGAGACTTCATCGAGAAGGAAGTCGTTCCGGCTGACCCGCAGTGGGAGAAGGCGGGCCGGATGCCGGCACATCGTCTGCAGGATTCCGGCCAGCCGGCTGCCAGTACGGCGAATCGCAGTACCACTCCTTAGTTCTCATGCCGTGTCACGCGACCACGCCTTGCTCGCGCAGTCGGCCGATCTCGTTGCCGGGCAGACCCAATTCGGCTAGCAGGGCATCGGTGTGCTCTCCGAGACCCGGCACCGGCCCCATCGGCTGCTCGTAACCGGAGATGATCGGCGGCGGCAGGATGGCCTCGATCGGGCCGGCCGTGGTCTGCACTGTGCGCCAACGATCGCGTTCCGACAGCTGAGGATGCGCCAGCACGTCGCTGGGCAGGTTGTAGCGGGCATTGCCGATGCCCGCGGTGTCAGCGGTCTTCTGGATGTGCGCGAGATCGTGCTGGCCACACCAGGTTTGGATGGCATCGTTGAGCACATCACGGTGGGCGCAGCGATCGGAGTTGGTGGCGTAGCGCGGGTCGTCGGCCAAGTCGGGCCGCTCGATGATCTCGCGGGCCAGCCGTTGCCACTCCCGGTCATTGGTGGTGCCCAGCACGACCGTCTGGTTGTCGGCGGTGTCGAAGGAGCCGTACGGCGCAACCGCCGGGGAGTTCATCCCCAAGGGTTGCTGGTCGATTCCGGAATGCTGGGCGTAGGTCAGCGGATAGCCCATCAGGTCCATCATCGTGTCGAACAGGCTGACAGTTACGGCCGCGCCCCGGTGGTCCCGCTGCCCGCGAGAAATCAGCATTGCCATGATCGACAGCGCCGAGTACAGCCCGGTCGAGATATCGGCGATCGGCGGCCCCGGCTTGGCCGGCATGCCGGGATAGCCGGTCACAGCGCATGATCCGGACTCGGACTGAGCCAGCAAGTCGTAGGCGCGTTTGTTCGACAACGGGCCACCGGCACCATAGCCGTCGATCTCGAGAGCAATCACGTCGGGGTGCCGCTCGCGCAGCTGCTCGGGCGAGATGCCAAGCCTGGCCGTGGAACCCGGCGCTAGATTCGAGACCAGCGCATCGGCGCCGTCGAGCAGCCGGTGCAGGATCTCAAGGCCCTCGGCCGATTTCAGGTCAATCGCGATGGATTCCTTATTGCGATTGGCCCACACGAAGTGAGCGGCAAGGCCACCCGGACCGTTGACGACGTCGTCGTAGTGGCGGGCGAAGTCGCCGCCGGCCGGATTCTCTACCTTGACCACCCGGGCCCCGAAATCGGCCAGCACGCGAGTGCACATCGGCGCGGCCACCGCCTGCTCCAGAGCCACGACGGTGATACCGGCCAGCGGGGCTGCCGGTCCTTGAGCAGAATTCATCAGATCACCATACGGTCGGCCGCGAAGCTGTCAGGACACTAGTAACTCTTGGGCAGGCCGAGAACGTTGGCCGCGAGGAAGTTCAGGATCATCTCCTGGCTGACCGGGGCGATCTTCATTAGGCGTGATTCACGGAAGAACCGCGAGATGTTGTATTCCTCGGAGTAGCCCATGCCGCCGTGGGTCTGCAGGGCACGGTCGGCTGCCCCGAATCCGGCGTCCGCGCAAAGGTATTTGGCCATATTGGCTTCGCGGCCGCACGGCTTTCCGTTGTCGTAGAGCCACGTCGCCTTGCGCAGGATCAGCTCGGCGGCGTCCAGACGCGCCAGCGAATCGGCCAGCGGGAACTGGATCCCCTGGTTCATCCCGATCGGCCGGTCGAACACCACGCGCTCGTTGGCGTATCTCACCGCCCGGTCCAGCGCCACACGCCCGATGCCCAGCGCCTCGGCGGCGATCAGCATTCGCTCGGGGTTCAGCCCGTGCAGGATGTAGGAGAAGCCCTTGCCCTCTTCACCGATGCGGTCGGAGACCGGGACCCGCAGATCGTCGATGAACACCTCGTTGGAGCTGACGGCGTTGCGCCCCATCTTCTTGATGGGCCGGATGTCGACGTGGTCCCGGTCGATATCGGTGAGGAACAGCGATAATCCCTCCGTGGGCTTGCCGCCGCGGTTCTCGACGTCGTCGCGACTCTCGGTCCGGGTCAGCAGCAGGATCTTCTCGGATTCCAGCGCCTTGGAGATCCACACTTTTCGGCCGTTGACAACATAGTCGTCGCCGTCACGCTTGGCGAACGTCGTGATGCGCGAAGTATCGAGTCCGGCACCGGGTTCGGTGACGCCGAAGCAGACGTGAAGGTCCCCGTTGACGATCCGCGGCAGCGTCGCAGCCTTCATCTCGTCCGAGCCGAACACCACCACCGGCTGCATACCGAAGATCGACAGGTGGATCGCGCTGGCGGCGTTCATGGCGCCACCGGAGCGAGCGACCTCCTCGGCCAGCAGCGTGGCCTCGGTGATGCCCAGCCCGTGGCCGCCGTACTCCTGCGGGATGGTCATCCCAAGCCAGCCGCCCTTGGCGATGGAGTCGTAGAACTCGATAGGAAACTCGTGCCCCTGGTCCTTGTCCATCCAGTACTGGTCATCGAAGCGTGATGCCAGCTCTCGCACCGACTTACGGATCAGTTCCTGATCTTCGGTCAGTTCGAAGTTCATCCCTGAAGACACCCCAACACTCCTCTACTACGTCATCGGCGGCAGCAGAGTGAACCAGCGCGATCGGCATTCCACGGACCGGTGCACTGTCGCTGCGGCGAACCGGTTCAGTCCTTGTTGCCGCTCAGTTCCTTGGCATTCGCCGCGAAATCGGCGAAGTTGGCGCCCGTCTTTTCCTTCTTTGACAGCGCCTGGGTGGAGACGTCGTGGCCCTCGGCGGCCTTGCGTAGCGCGCCAATGGTGGCTTGCTCCTTGGCGATGTGGGTGAACGGGTCCCAGTGATACCAGCGCATCGCGTTCTCGTAGGTCATCTTGTTGATCTCGTCGTCGGGCACGTTGTGTTCCCGCAACACCTCGTCGAGCTGTTCGGGGGCACCGGGCCACATCGAGTCGCTGTGCGGGTAGTCGGCTTCCCAACAGATGTTGTCGATGCCAACGTCGTTGCGCAGCTTCACCCCGACATGATCTGAAATGAAGCACGTCAGGAAGTGATCCCGGAACACCTCCGAGGGCTTCTGCTTACCGAAGTCCTGCCCCGTCCACGTCGAGTGCATCTCATAGGTGCGATCGGCGCGCTCCAGGAAATACGGAATCCAGCCGGTGCCGCCCTCACTCAAGGCGATCTTGAGGTCGGGGTACTCCTTGATCGGCCGCGACCACAGCAAATCCGCCGCGGCCTGCACGATGTTCATCGGCTGCAGCGTGATCAGCACATCCATCGGAGCATCCGGAGCGGTGATCGCCAGCCGGCCCGACGAACCGATGTGCACGTTGAGCACGGTGTCCGTGTCGACCAGCGCATCCCACATCGGCTTCCAGTGGTCGAAATCGTGGAAGCTCGGATAGCCCATCGCCGAAGGGTTCTCGCTAAACGTCAGCGAGTGCACACCGCGGGCAGCATTCCGGCGGATCTCGGCGGCACAGGCCACCGGATCCCAGATCACCGGCAACGTCATCGGAATGAACCGCGCCGGGTAGGCGCCACACCACTCCTCGACATGCCAGTCGTTATAGGCCTGCACCAGCGCTACCGAGAAGTCGTGATCGTCGGTGGCGAACAGGCGCCCAGCGAAGCCCGGGAACGACGGGAAACACATCGACCCGAGGATGCCCCCGGCGTTCATATCCTTGACGCGCTCATCAACATCGAAACAACCGGGCCGGATCTCATCGAGCCCCTGCGGCTCCAGGCCGTACTCCTCCTTCGGACGCCCCGCCACCGCATTCAAGGCAACGTTGGGGATCACGATGTCGCGGAAGCGCCACATATCCGAGCCGTCCGGGTTGTGGACCAACCGGGGTGCGTCGTCGATGTACTTCTTCGGCAGATGGTTCTTGAACATATCGGGCGGCTCAACAATGTGATCGTCGACGCTGATCAGAATCATGTCCTCTTTGCGCATGGCGGTTCCTTCCTTGGCTGCCCTCCATGAAAACTAGCTTCTCATTACACGAGAATCAACATTCGATAATCGCCTTACCGGCGCGTAGCCGCAGTAGGCTGACGTTCCGACACGCCTGCCCTACCTCGGTTTTCCGCCCTGCTCGGATGCGGAGATTGACCTTGTGGCGCGTTCATGGAAACCTGTTATTCGGATCTGAGAATGGGATTCTCTGCCTTGGGAGGGGGTTACCGATGCGCTTGGCGCCGCTACCAGCTGAACAGTGGGACGACGAGGTGCCACTCGCCCTCACGGGCATGCTGCCGCGCAATCGGCACAACCCCGAGGGCGCCGGGACAGCGCTGTCCACCCTTGTCCGGCATCCCGACCTCACCGAGCGCCAGCGGATGGATTTCGTCTTCACCGTCGGCAGCCACGGCATGTTGGCCATGGCATTCAACACTTTTGGCGTACAGCTCGAGGACGAAAGGTAAGTACGTGGCATTTTTTCCAAAACCAGCGGTGGGTAGCTGGACCGAGAACTGGCCCGAACTGGGCACCGGTCCGGTCGATTACACCGATTCGGTCGACCCCGAGCAGTGGAAGCTCGAGCAGCAGGCGATCTTCAAGAAGACCTGGCTGCAGATGGGCCGCGTTGAGCTGGTTCCCAAGAAGGGCAACTACGTCACGCGTGAGCTGCCGTCAGTCGGGCCCGGTGTGTCGATCATCATCGTCAACGACGGTGATGAAATCCGGGCCTTCTACAACCTGTGCCGCCACCGCGGAAACAAGCTGGTGTGGAACGACTTCCCGGGCGAAGAGGTCTCCGGTAGCTGCCGCCAGTTCGTCTGCAAGTACCACGCCTGGCGCTACGACCTCAAGGGCGACCTGACCTTCGTGCAGCAGGAAAGCGAGTTCTTCGACCTGGACAAGGCCGATTACCCGCTGAAGTCCGTGCGTTGCGAGGTCTGGGAAGGCTTCATTTTCGTCAACGTCGACGACAACGCCGTGTCGCTACGCGAGTACCTGGGCGAATTCGGCGCGGGGCTGGAGGGCTACCCGTTCCACGAGATGACCGAGCACTACAGCTACCGCTCGGAGATCAACGCCAACTGGAAGTTGTTCATCGACGCGTTCACCGAGTTCTATCACGCGCCGATCCTGCACATGAAGCAGGCGGAGCGCGAGGAAGCCGAGAAGCTGGCCAAGTTCGGCTTCGAGGCACTGGCTTACGACATCAAGGGTGACCATTGCATGGTGTCGTCCTGGGGTGGCATGAGCCCGCCCAAAGACATCAACATGGTCAAGCCGATCGAACAGATCCTGCACAGCGGCCTGTTCGGCCCGTGGGACCGGCCCGACATCAAGGGCATCCTGCCCGATGAGCTGCCGCCGGCCATCAACCCAGGCCGCCATAAGACTTGGGGCACTGATTCCTTCGAGTTCTTCCCCAACTTCACGCTGCTGTTCTGGGCACCGGGCTGGTACCTGACCTACAACTACTGGCCCACCGCGGTGGACAAGCACATCTTCGAGGCCGACCTGTACTTCGTGCCGCCCACCAACCTGCGCCAGCGGCTCTCGCAGGAGCTGGCGGCGGTCACGTTCAAGGAGTATGCGTTCCAGGACGCAAACACCCTGGAGGCCACGCAGACTCAGATCGGCACCCAGGTGGTTAAGGACTTCCCGTTGTGCGATCAGGAGATCCTGCTGCGTCACCTGCATATGACTGCCCACCAGTACGTGGACCGGTACAAAGAGTCAATGGCCAACGGGAACGGCTCAGCTGCCGCCGTGGGCTCCGAGGCTGAAGAAAGGGATCCAGCAAATGTCTAAGTTGCCAGAAGAATTCGCCGACCTGGAACGCTTCAGTGACTGGTGCCTGCCCACCGAGGAAGAGCGCTACCAGAAGCGGCTGAGCTCCACGATGGACGAGATGCAGGAGCTGTACGACGCCGGTATGGCTCGGCTGGAAGACATCATGGTCTACGTCGACGCCCGCTTCCCGCTCAAGGGCATGCCGGCGGACGCCAAAGCCCTGGTGCACCTGGGACAGTCGATCGTGCAGGTCAGCTTTCCAATCGAAGTGTGGAAGCAGCCCCGCGTACTCGACAGCGGCGCAGCCTATATCGGCCTGATCAAGGAGCCGGTGGTCTGAGCGTGCTGACCCTCAAGGCTGCCGGGTACGTCGATGTCGACGCGGGCGAGATCGTCCGCCCCGGCATTGTGAAGGTCGACGGCGACCGCATCGTCGGTCTCGGTGGCACCCCCGAAGGCGAGATCATCGATCTCGGGGACGCCATCCTGTTGCCGGGCCTGATGGACATGGAGGTCAACCTCCTGATGGGCGGCCGGGGTGAAAACCCCGGACTGTCCCAGGTTCAGGACGACCCGCCAACCCGGGTGCTGCGTGCGGTAGGCAATGCCCGCCGTACGCTGCGTGCCGGCTTCACCACGGTGCGCAACCTCGGACTCTTCGTGAAGACCGGCGGCTATCTGCTCGACGTCGCGCTGGGTAAGGCCATCGACGCAGGCTGGATCGACGGCCCGCGCATCATCCCGGCCGGTCATGCCATCACCCCGACCGGCGGCCATCTGGACCCGACGATGTTCGCCGCGTTCATGCCCGGTGCGCTGGAGCTCACGGTCGAGGAGGGCATCGCCAACGGGGTCGACGAGATCCGCAAAGCGGTGCGTTACCAGATCAAGCACGGCGCACAACTGATCAAGGTCTGCGTCTCCGGTGGCGTCATGTCGCTCACCGGTGAGGCGGGCGCGCAGCACTATTCGGATGAAGAGCTGCGCGCCATCGTCGACGAGGCGCACCGACGCGGGCTTCGGGTGGCCGCACACACGCACGGAGCCGAGGCCGTCAAGCATGCGGTGGCATGCGGGATTGACTGCATCGAGCACGGCTTCTTGATGGACGACGAAGCGATCCAGATGCTGGTCGACAATGACCGGTTTCTGGTGACCACTCGCCGTCTGGCTCAGGCGATGGACGTTTCACAAGCGCCGAAGGCGTTGCAGGACAAGGCAGCCGTGATGTTCCCGAAGGCGCAGACTTCGATCAAGGCAGCGTATGAGGCCGGGGTGAAGATTGCCGTCGGCACCGACGCACCCGCCATCCCCCATGGCAGGAACGCCGACGAGCTGGTCACCCTGGTGGAATGGGGCATGCCCCCGGCCGCGGTGCTGCGGGCCGCCACCGTCGTGGCGGCCGACTTGATCAACGTCACCGATCGGGGCCGGATCGCCGAGGGCCTTCTCGCCGATCTCATCGCCGTGCCCGGTGATCCACTGCAGGACATCACCGTTACACAACAGGTCACCTTTGTAATGAAAGCAGGTAAGGTCTTCAAGAATGACACCGTCACGAACTGAGGATCTGGTCGAGATCCAGCAGCTGCTCGCGAAGTACGCCGTCACCATCACTCAGGGCGATATCGATGGCCTGGTTTCGGTATTCACCCCGGATGGCACCTACAGCGCATTCGGGTCGACATACACATTGTCGCGGTTCCCCGAACTCGTCGACGCTGCTCCCAAGGGCTTGTTCATGACCGGCACAGCGCTGGTCGAGCTGACCGAAGGCGCCGATACCGCCACCGGCACACAGACGCTGTGTTTCATCGAGCATTCGGCCCACGACATGCGCATCGGCTACTACAAGGACAACTACCTGCGCACCGCCGACGGCTGGCGCCTGAAGACCAGGGCCATGACCTTCATCCGTCGCAGCGGCGTGCACGATTCCGGTCGCCCGCACGCGATCGGCAGGCCCGCTGCGGGATGACGGCCGATCTGCACGACCCGGCCACGTTCCGCACTGCGCTACGGGCCTGGCTCGCTAAGAATGACCTGACGCCGCCCGACGACCACTCGCTGGCCGGCCACATGCGGCAGTTCGCGCGCGTCATGCGCGCGCTCTACGACGCCGGCTGGGGCCGGTACGGCTGGCCCGAGCACGCGGGCGGCCTCGGCGGGCCGAATATGTTGCGGGCCATCGTGGGTGAAGAGATCGTCGGCCGGCGCCTGGCCGAGCCCGGTCCGTACTCGATGATCGAAGTGTTGGCTCCGACGATGATCGACTATGCCACAGCGGAATTGGCTGCCGAGATGCTGCCGAAGATGCTGTCGGGCGAAGAGCAGTGGTGCCAAGGGTTTTCCGAACCTGGCTCGGGCAGCGACTTGGCGTCGCTGACCACGCGCGCTGTCCGACAAGAAGGCGCGGATCGCTACATCATCAACGGCCAGAAGGTATGGACCAGCTTCGCGCAGTTCTCCCACCGCTGCATCTTGTTGACCCGCACCAGCGACGCGGACACCCCCAACCATCAGGCGATCACCGCATTCTTCGTCGACCTCGACACCCCGGGCATCACGATCCGGCCGCTGCACACCATGCACGGGGTCGACGAGTTCTGCGAGGTGTACTTCGACAATGTCGCCGTCGACGCCAGCCGGATGCTCGGTGCGCCCGGCGACGGCTGGCAGTTGGCGATGGACCTACTGCCGTATGAGCGCTCGACATGTTTCTGGCAGCGAATCGCCTACCTGTACTCACGATTCGACGCGCTCATCGGTGAAGTCGCCGGCCAAGGCGAGAGCATCGATACGGATATGGGCGAGACATTTCTCGCACTGCACACGTTGCGCTGCCGGTCCAGGGCCACTCAGCACCGACTGGCCGACGGGCAGAAGCTGGGTCCGGACACCTCGATCGACAAGGTGCTGCTGGCCGGCGCCGAACAGCGCCTCTACGACACCGCGCGCGATCTATTGCCCGGGGGCACCATCGAACTCGACGGCAATGACTGGCGCACCGAGTACCTGTATTCACGCGCGGCCACCATCTACGGCGGCACCGCCGAGGTGCAGCGCAACATCATCGCCCGACGGCTGCTTGAACTTGGGAAGGAGTGATATGGATCCCGAATCCCTCGAACTGCTCGAAGCCGGCGTGCGCAAGACGATGCTCTCGTCGTCCGGACCGGATCTCGACGCGGCACTGACCGAGCTGGGCTGGGCGGACATGCTGTCCGATATCCCCGAGGTCGCGGTGCCGCTGGTGTTTCGGTTACTGGGCGAGACCGGCTCACACGCTTCGGTTCTCGTGGACGTCGTGCTGCATGCGACCGGAAACACCATCGGTGACAGCGTGGAGCTCCCCCTGCCGTACGCAGGCAACACGTGGGTGGTATGGGACCGCACGGCCACCGAGGACAGCGATACCACGCTCGGCGGGCTGCCGCTGCGCCGGGAGCAGGAGGGCTATCCGATCCGGGTGGCCGAAGCCCGGCTCGCGGTGGGTTGGTGGTTGGTCGGCTCGGCACGCGCGATGCTCACCGTCGCCCGCCAGCACGCCCTGGACCGCATGCAATTCGGACGCCCGGTCGCCGCGTTTCAAGCGATCCGGCACCGGCTGGCCGAGACACTGGTGGCCATCGAGGGTGCTGAAGCGACACTGAGCACACCCGCGGCGGAGAGCCCCGACCTGACCGCGCTGCTGGCCAAAGCCGCTGCCGGTAAGGCCGCATTGACCGCCGCCAAACACTGTCAGCAGGTGCTGGCCGGGATCGGCTTCACCGCCGAACACGAGTTCCATCACCATCTGACGCGCGCCCTGGTGCTAGACGGGCTGCTGGGCAGTTCGCGGGAACTGACCCGCAAGGCCGGGGCAGGATTGCGGGCCCGGGGCTCGGCCCCCCGCCTGGTGAATCTGTGACGTACGCCACGGCGGCGAATGCGCTGGTTACCCTTTAGACTGAGCGGGACGAAAATTTTGGTCCCCAGTGGATTGAGAACGTAATTCTCGCCGCTGAGAGTAGTACTCTCTACCCGTGAGATACATCCGAATCGCTGACTCGCGCTCGTTGAGGTCCTTTCAGTGAACAGCCCGAGCGAAGAGCCTGCCTGGAAACAGCGCGCTGTCGAGCGGTCCATCCGGACCGCCAAGGTGCGCGCCGGGCAGCGTGTGCAGCGATTTTTAGATGCCGCACAGGCCATCATCACCGAAAAGGGCAGCACCGACTTCACCGTGCAGGAAGTGGTGGATCGATCGCGTCAGTCGCTGCGCAGCTTCTACCTGCAGTTCGACGGTAAGCACGAACTGCTACTCGCGCTGTTCGAAGACGCACTGAGCCGGGCCGCCGATCAGATCCGGGCGGCGACGTCAGCCCAGAAGGATCCGCTGGACCGGCTCAAGGTCGCCGTCACGCTGCTTTTCGAACTCTCCCGGCCGGACCCCACAGCGCGCCGACCACTGTTCACCGACTTCGCCCCGCAACTGCTGATCTCGCACCCGACCGAGGTCAAGGTTGCCCACGCCCCGTTGGTCGCGCTGTTCTCTGAGCTGATGATCGAAGCCGGCGCCGCCGGTGAGCTACGGGACGATGCCAACCCCCGCCGGATGGCGGCGATGACCATGCAGACCATCATGTTCATCGCTCAGTCGAGCGGGGTGGAGGACGAGGAGAACGCCCATTCGCCGATCAGCGGCGATGAGGTGTGGACCTTCTGCTCCCAGGGCTTCGCCCGCAAGTAGCGCGCCGGCTCACTGCGGATCGACGGTCGGCGTAACTCTCTGTGCGATAAGGGTTTCCGCGGCGGTATAGGGGTCGATGCGGCCATCGGCGACGGCTTCGGCCAGCGAGTCGAGATCCGGGTGGCTGTGCAGGCGGCTCTGCGCCAGTGAGAGAACCTGTGCCCGCGCCCGAGCCGCGCGCCGGGCTGGGGTGTCGGCTCGGCGGTGCGCCTCGATCGCCTCGACGAGCTCCCCAACCCCTTCGGACCGCGCTGCCACCAGCGTCAGCACCGGAACATGTGTCTCGAACTTGAGGTCGCGCACCGTCTGGGCGGCACCGTCCCGGTCGGCCTTGTTGACCACCACCAGATCGGCGACCTCAAGTAGGCCTGCCTTGGCGGCCTGCACGGCGTCACCGGTGCCCGGATTGAGGATGACGATCGTCGGATCGGCGACCGCGGCGATCTCGATCTCGGACTGTCCGACTCCGACGCTCTCCAACAGCACGACGTCATAGCCCAGCGCACCCAGCAGCCGGATGGCGGCGGGTACGGCGGCGGCCAGGCCGCCGAGATGACCCCGGGTCGCCACCGATCGGATCAGCACGTCCGGATCGTTGATGTGCTGCGCCATCCTGATCCGGTCACCCAGCAGGGCACCGCCGCTGTAGGGCGACGACGGATCCACGGCGAGCACCGCGACCCGTTGTCCGCGTTCGCGATACGCTGCGGCGAGGACCGCGATCGTTGTCGACTTGCCCGCACCGGGCGGGCCCGTCACGCCGACTACGGGCACTGTGGCCGGACCGATCTGCGCGAGCACTTCGTCGCGGCGGGCACTTTCGACCAGGCTCAGCAGCCGCCCGACCGCACGGGTGTTGCCCCCGCGGGCCGCGATGATGAGCTCGGCGACATCCATGGTGGGCAACGCTAGCGCGCAGATGCTCACCGACGCGGGTTGACGTATTTCAGACGACATGAGAATACTATTCTCGCAAGTAGAGAGTGTCAGTTGCAAGAAGCGTGAGGCGCTGGCCAGCGAGCGTGGAGTTCCCTACGTGCGCAGGCCTACTGGGGCCCGCAGGTGCCGTTCCCCAAGCGGATGGGACGCTCCGTCGAATACAGTTCTCTGGCACCGTCGATCGTCGAACACGACTACCTCAACGGCGAAACCATCCGGCTGGCCGGCGCGCTGCGCTTCCCGCCGAAGTAGCGCTACTTCGTGGCGATCAACCCGTCGACGATCTTGTTGAAGTCGGCGGTGCCGAACGACACGTACTCGGCGAGGTTTGCGTAGTCCAACGAGGCCATCACCGACTTCTCCAGCTGAATATTCATCAGCCGCTTGGTGGCTTCCACCGCCTGCTGCGGCAGCTCGATGAGCTTCTTCGCGCACGCGATGGCCTCGGCCACCGGTTCGGCGACAACATGATTGGCCAATCCCAGTTCGACCGCGCGCTGCGCCTTGATCCGCACACCCGTCAGCGCGAACTCCTTGGCCTGCAGCAGCGAGATCTGCGAGCCCCACACCAGCGGGCCGCCGTCGGCGGCCACCAGGCCGATCGACACGTGTGGGTCGGCGAAGAACGCGTTCTCGGCGATGTAGACGATATCGCTCAGGGCGGCCAGGCTGCAGCCCAGCCCCACGGCTGGCCCGTTGACGGCCGCGACCAACGGAATCCGGCAACGCACCATCCCGATCACCAGATCGCGACCATGCTTGATCGTCTTCTGCCGCAACGCTTCATCGTTGCGTAGCTCATCGAGATAGTTGAAGTCGCCACCCGCCGAGAACGCCCGGCCCGCACCGGTGATGACGGCCGCGCGCGCGGACGCATCCTCATTGAGCGCTTCCCAGACCGTGGCCAGGCCCACGTGCAGGTTGTCGTTGACCGCGTTCAGCTCGTCCGGGCGGTTCAGCGTGATGATGCGCAGCGGACCGTCGGCTTCGACGATGATCTCCTCCGGCATGTCGTACATATTCAGACTCCTAGTCCCAAAATCCGGCCGGCAATGATGTTCTTTTGAATCTGTGACGTTCCGCCCATGACACTCTGGGCGCGACTGTAGAGGTAAGCACCGAACAATTCCTCGTCGTCGGTGCCGACGGTGGCCAGGGCAGCATGACCGACCGACTGCTCGGTCCACGTCATCAGAAGCTTGTCCAGTGAGCCGTCCGGGCCGTGCTTGATGCCGTCGAGCTGTTCGGACAGCCGCCGACGCACGTGCAAGCGCAGCATCTCGGTCTGTACCCAGGCCCAGGACAGTTCATCGGGGGCGGGGCCGTCGACACGGGAGGCCATCTGGCGCACCAGCTTTCCGTACCGTGCCGAGAAGCCCAGGGTCGACGGCTCCCGCTCGTGGCTGACGACGGTCATCGCCAGCTTCCAGCCGTCGCCCGGTGCACCGACCATATTCGCGGCCGATACCCGGACGCCGTCGAACTCGACCTGACCAAACTCCTTGGTCACGCCGCTGATCATCTTCAGCGGGCGCTGCACGATGCCGGGCTGGTGCATCGTTACGATGAAAGCCGAAATGCCCTTGTGCTTGGGCACGTCTCTATCGGTGCGCGCCAGCACCAGGCACCAATCGGCGCAATCCGAATAGCTGGTCCAGATCTTGTGGCCATTGATGATGTAGTCGTCACCGTCACACGTCGCAGTCGTCGTCAGCGATGCCAGATCCGAACCGGCGCCGGGCTCCGAAAACCCCTGGCACCAACGCTCGGTGCCGTCGATCATGCCGGGCAGGAATCGCTGGGCCAGTTCCTCGCTGCCGTGATGGCGCAACCCGACCACCAGATAGCCGAGGCTCGGGCGGGCAGGCGCGCCAGCCTTGGCGATCTCCTCATCGACGATCACGTCGAAGACGGTTGGCAAGCCCTGGCCGCCATATTCTTTCGGCCAGGACGTCCCGAAGAAGCCGGCCTCATACAGCGCCCGGTGCCACTCCCCCGCTTTGGCCCAGTAGGCGTCCCCGGAGGTCGGGAACTTGCCCTTCTGCCCGGTCAACCAGGCGCGCAACCGCTCCCGGAAAGCGGCCTCATCCGGCGAATCACGAAAGTCCAATGGTCAACTCCTCCAACTTAACTGGCCAGGCCTCCGTGGCTGCCAGCACCCGACGCAGATAGATATGGGCGAGGCACTCCCAGGTGTTGCCGATTCCGCCGTGCACCTGAATCGACATCTCGGCGACCGCGAATGCGGCCCGCGCACAATAGATCTTGGCGACCCGAGCGGCCTCCACCGCCTGCTCGACGGGCAGTTCGTCGACCGCCCAGGCGGCATGGCGTAGCACGCTGACGGACCCCTCGATGAGGGCCAGGCCCTCAGCCAGCAGGTGCGCGACGGCCTGATACGAGCCGATGGTCGCACCGTACTGCTCGCGCACCTTGGCGTATTCGGTTGCCAGCGCGTGGGTACCGCGGGCCGCGCCCACCAGGTCGGCCGTCGTCACCACCAGCGCCAGCGCATACCAGCGCTGCGCCTGCTCGGGAGTCAACTCCCCCACTACCTGGGCATCGCCGGCAACCACGGCAGTGACCCTGGTCAGATCGGCGGCCTCGCGGGCGTCACCCACGCCGACCGACTCCACGCTGGTGCCGTCCAGCCGTAACGCCGCGCCGGCCCCGTCAGCGTCGATGACCACGCCGCCCACCGCGATGGTCGCCGGGAGCGGATCGGTACCGAGCAGCCGGTACACATCGTCGGCGAGCACCGGCCCCAGAAACGGCACATCGACCAGACCACGGGCGAATTCCTCAGCCACCAAGGCGACTTCGACGCCGCTGGCACCATCCGAGCGAAGCGAGCGCCAGCCGGTCGCGTGTACAGTTTTGACCAGCCGGGCCCGCCGGGACTGGTCGTCCAGGTCGGCGACCGACCCGGGGCCGAAGTCGTCGGCCAGCTTGGCCGCGGCATCGCGGAGCTGTTGCTGCTCACTGGTCAGACGTACGTCCATACTGCTCCTTGAGAACTCGCCGCAGCGCCTTACCCGATGGCAGGCGCGGGATTTCGGGCACGAACACGATGTCACGCGGGCGTTTGTCGGAGGCCAACCGGTCGGCGATCAGCGCATCGAGCTCATCAGCGCCGACATCCTCGGTGGTGGTCACGGCGGCGATCACCGGTACCTCGCTGGTCCCGTATGCCGAGATCCAGCCGACCCCCGTCCGTCGCGTCATCTCATCGGCAACGCTCGCGGTCACCGGGGTGGCGCACCACATGATGTAGCGTAGCGACGGCAGGTCGAATTTCTCCAGTTCCGGATGTGATGCGATCGTCAATACGATTGGGGCAACGGCTATTTCGGCAGTAATGCGGTCGCTCTGGATATGCTGCGGCATCGTGTCGAGGACGAACCTGCGATGCAGGCGCATCCAAGCTCCGGTATCGAGCACGGTGGCGATGTTGAGCACACCTAGGATGCGCGAGGGGGGCGTGACGATGTGCATACGGTCGACATGCGCGACCTCAAGGGCACGCCCGACGTCGCCGGCCTTCCAGCTGGGACTGATCAACACCGCCGACGCACCGAGGCGCCAGATGGCCCGCACCGCGAAGACGAACTCGGGCCGGTTCGACGACATCAGTGCAACCCGATGACCGGCCTGCACTCCGCGGCGCGCCAAGGTGGCGGCCAACCCGGCGGATAGCGCATCGACCTGGGATCGTGTGTACATGCGGTCCGCACAGGCAAGCACTCTGACGTCGCTCACGGCGCGGTCCGCTCGCACATGGTCAGTGACAATCCCATCGACAGGTCAGTGGACGAGAACATACTATCCCCAGTAGAGAACTGTATTCTCATCTGGGTAGAATGATAATGCTCAAAACTCGAGGAGAGAAGTAGATGGCCAGCTCGCCGTGGACGGCCACCATCACCCTGGACGGCACCACGGTCACGGTGTCCCTGAACGCAGGTGACACGTTGCTGGAGACGGCGCGCCGGGCCGGGCTGACCCCGCCCTACAGCTGCGAGGCCGGCAACTGTGGCACCTGCATCGCCACCGTCACCGACGGCACCGTCACGATGCGGATCAACGAAGCGCTCGACGACAGCGAGATCAACGACGGGCTGGTGCTCACCTGCCAGGGTGTGCCCGAAACCGATGTGACTCTGACTTACGACGACTGAAATTCGTCTAGTGCCGGCGGCGGCCGATAGTCGGGCTGGTACCCCGCCACCCGGATCGGACTGCCGACCAGGCGGAAGTTCCCTGCCGTCACGGTGACTTCCGGGCTCGACTCGAGCGCGTCGGGAAGCGATCGCACGGCCGCGGCTGGGATACCCAGCGGGCGCAGCCGCGCTTCCCATCCCACCGCCGAGTCCGCGACCAGTGCCCGTGTCACGGTCGCCAGAACATCGTCGCGGTGCGCGGCCCGTTCGGCCATCGTCGGGAACCCCTCGATACCGGCTTCGGCGGCGAAGTTCTTCCAGAATCCGTCGTGGGTGACGAACAGCGCCAGGTAACCGTCCGCAGTCGGAAACAGTTGGGCCGGAACATAGAACGAGTGCGCGCCGAAGGGGTGTCTGCGCGGGTGCACACCGTCGTTGAGGTACGCCGAGGCGCGGTAGTTCAGCTGCGAGAACATCACATCGCGCAGCGAGACGTCCACCTGCCCGCCCTCGCCGGAGACGATCATCGCGAGAAGTCCCAGCGCCGCAGTCAATCCCGTGGAGTTATCGGCCGATGAGTAGCCCGGCAGGGTGGGCGGCGCCTCAGGGTCACCGGTCATCGCGGCCACGCCGGTCGCGGCCTGTATCACGTAGTCGAACGCCGGGTCATCCCCGCCGTCGAGACCGTAGCCAGTGAGCGCGACGCACACGATCTTCTCGTTGTGCACCCGCAGGGCGTCGTAGGTGAGGCCAAAGCGCCGGATCACCGACGGCTTCATATTGACTAGCAGCGCATCGGATTCCGCGGCCAGCTCCCCCAGCCGCCGCTGCCCGGCTTCGGAGGCCAGGTCCAGGCACACGCTGCGTTTGTTACGGTTCAGGCTGGCGAAGTAGGAGTCGGCGACCTGACGAGAGATCTCGCCACCTGGCGGTTCGATCTTGATGACCTGCGCACCGAGGTCGGCGAGCAGCATGGTGGCGTATGGGCCGGCGAGCATGGCGCCAACCTCGAGGATCCGAACTCCGGACAGAGGTCCGGAGGCCAGCGTGCCCGTCATCGAATTTCGGCAGCGAGCTGTGAAATCACTTCGCGAGTGCGATATTTCGAGGCCACTAGCTCGTCGCGGGTCTCGCCGATCGGCAGAAGCCGCACCGATAGGTCGGTCACCCCGGCGTCAGCGAACGCGCGGAACCGCTTCAGAATCGACTCTTCATCCCCCGCGGCGCAGAGATCGCCGACGTCCCTGGCGTCCCCCTGGTCCAGCAGGCGCTGATAGTTGGGCGACGTCTCGGCCTCGGCCAGGATGCGGTTGGCCCGGCCCTTGGCCGCATCGATCTCCGAGTTCGCGCAGAGGGTGACGGGGATACCGGCGACGATCCGTGGTGCGGGCTTGCCGGCGTCGGCGGCAGCCTTGTTGATCTTGGGGGCGATGTGTTCAGCGATGGCCTTCTCGTCGGCCATCCACAGCGTGGTGCCGTCCGCATGCTCACCGGCGATCTGCAGCATCACCGGGCCGAGCGCCGCCACGAGCACCGGCATCTTCGTCTCGGCGCCGAGTGCGGTCGGGTTGTGCACGGTGAAGTTGTCATTCTCGACGTCGACAGCGCCGGGCCCGGAGATCGCCGCATTGAACACCTGCAGGTAGTCGCGGGTGTACGCGGCCGGTTTGTCGTAGGGCAGACCGAGCATATCCCGAATGATCCAGTGATGCGACGGGCCGACGCCGAGTGCCAGCCGCCCGTTCGAGATGGCATGCACCGACAGTGCTTGGCGGGCAAGCACAATGGGATGCTGCGCCTGCAACGGGACCACGGCGGTTCCGAGTTCGATGCGCGTGCTGTGCGACGCCATCAACGCGACCATGCTCAATAAGTCGAAATCGTCGGGCACCTGCGGCATCCACGCGCTCGACAGCCCCGCCGTGTCGGCCCATTCGATATCGGCGATGAGTTTCTTCACCTTGCGGGCCATATCGCCGCGCTCGGCGCCGATCATCACACCAAGACGCATTACTCGACCACCTGTTCTGAGGTCAGTGCACGCACGTCACGGACCAGGGTGTCCAGCGACGTTCCGGTCGGAAACACCGCGGCCGCACCGGCTTCCAGAAGCTTGGGTACGTCGCTGAGTGGAATCGTGCCACCGACGATGACCGCGATATCGCCCGCATCTGCAGCCAGCAGCGCGTCGACGGTGCGCTGGGTCAGGGCCAGGTGCGCACCGGAGAGAATCGAAAGCCCAACAACGGCAACGTCTTCCTGAAGCGCGATCGACACGATGTCCTCGATGCGTTGCCGGATTCCGGTGAAGATTACCTCAAATCCGGCGTCGCGCAGTGCGCGGGCGACGATCTTGGCGCCGCGATCGTGGCCGTCGAGTCCGGGTTTGGCAACCAGGACGCGTGCGCTCATCAGAAGACCACCGGCTGCTGGAACTCGCCCCACACCGACTTCAGTGTCGAGACCATCTCGCCCACCGTGCAGTAGGCGTTGGCGCAGTCAATCAGATTGTGCATCAGGTTGTCGTCGCCTTCCGCCGAACGGGCCAGTGCGACAAGGGCTTCTTTGACGGCGACGCCGTCCCGCTCCGCCTTGACTTTCGCAAGCCGCTTCAGCTGCTTGTCGCGGCCGTCGGCGTCGAGCTCGTAGGTGGCCAGATCGGGCGCCGGTTCGTCGACGACGAACGTGTTCACCCCGACCACCGGGCGCTCCCCCGACTCAACCTCCTGGTGAATCTTGTAGGCCTCGTCGGCGATCAGACCCTGCAGATAGCCGTCTTCGATGGATTGCACCATGCCGCCGTGCGCTTGGAGATCGGCCATGATCTCGATGATCCGTTCCTCGGTCGCGTCGGTCAGCGCCTCCACGAAGTAGGAGCCGCCGAGCGGGTCAGCCACCCTGGCGACCCCGGTCTCGTAGGCCAGGATCTGCTGGGTGCGCAGCGCCAGCGTGGCGGACTCCTCGCTGGGCAGGGCGAACGGCTCGTCCCACGCGGCGGTGAACATCGACTGCACGCCGCCGAGCACCGAGGCCAGTGCCTCGTAGGCCACCCGGACCAGGTTGTTCTGTGCCTGCGGGGCATACAACGACGCACCACCGGACACGCACCCGAACCGGAACATCGAGGCCTTGTCGGTCTCGGCGCCGTAACGCTCCCGCACGATGGTCGCCCAACGGCGCCGTCCGGCGCGATATTTGGCGATTTCCTCGAAGAAATCGCCGTGGGTATAGAAGAAGAACGAGATCTGCGGGGCGAACTTGTCGATCGTCATCCGGCCGCGTTCGACCACCGTGTCGCAATAGGTGACACCGTCGGCCAGCGTGAACGCCATCTCTTGGACGGCGTTGGCACCGGCATCGCGGAAGTGTGCGCCGGCCACCGAAATCGCGTTGAAGCGTGGCACCTCTGCCGCACAGAACTCGATGGTGTCAGCGATCAGCCGCAGCGACGGTGTGGGCGGCCAGATCCACGTGCCACGCGACGCATACTCCTTGAGGATGTCGTTCTGGATGGTGCCGGTCAGCTTCTCGCGCGGCACCCCCTTCTTCTCCGCGGCCGCGACGTAGAACGCCAGCAGGATCGCGGCGGTGCCGTTGATGGTGAAGCTGGTGCTGATCTTGTCCAGCGGAATGCTGTCGAACAGGATCTCGGCATCGGCCAGGGTGTCCACCGCGACGCCGACCCGGCCGACCTCTTCGCCGTACTCGGGGTCGTCGGAGTCATACCCGCACTGCGTCGGCAGATCCAGTGCCACCGACAGTCCGGTGCCGCCCTGTTCGAGGAGGTAGCGGTAACGGCTGTTCGACTCCTCGGCCGTGCCGAAGCCGGAATACTGGCGGAACGTCCAGAGCCGTCCGCGATAACCGCTCGAGAAGTTGCCCCTGGTGAACGGAAATGCACCCGGAGCGGGAGGATCGCCACTGCGGTCGGCCGGTCCATATACCGGCTCCAGTGGGATTCCCGACGACGTTTGGGAGTGGTGGTCCATCGGTGGATACCGTACTTGCAGTGTAGGAGAATGCCAATACCGCTTTGGGCAAATCCTGTGCAGGTTCCGCGGTAGCTGCTGGTGAAGCCACCGCGCCTCAGGAGCGGAGCCGGCCGGACAAGAGGTGCGCCTGCTCAAGCAGCAGTGTTCCGAGCTCATGCCGACGGTCCGGCTTGAAGCGGGTTTCGACGCCGGTGAGGCTCAGCGCCCAGGACGGCCGGCCGTTCTGATCGAATACCGCCGCTCCGATGCCCCAGCTGCCCTCTACGATCAGGGCGGGATTCACCGCGTAGCCGGTGATCCGGGTCGCCTCGATCCTGGCCCGGATTGACTCTTCGCTGTGCTCGGCACCCCAGTCGCCCACCGGGCGGGCGCGGGAGAAGTAGTCGTCGACCTCGCCGGCGGGCAAGTGGCTGAGGATCGCCAGCCCGGCCGACGCCACCCCGAGAGGAAACCGGACACCCTCCCGCAGCACGTGCGAGCGCAGCGGGAAACTGCCCTCCGCGCTGAGGATGCAGACCGTTTCGTCACCGCGCCGGGCGGACAGGAACGCGCTCTCACCGGTCTCGGCCGCCAGCCGGTTGACGACGTCACGCGCCTGACCGCTGACGTCATACCGGTTGGCCGCCACCGCACCCAGCAGATACATCTCCGGCCCCAGCGACCAGCGACCGTTCTTGGTGTCGCGGTCGATCAGGCCGACCTCAGCCAACGCGGTCAGCAGCCGGTGAGCGGTCGGGCGTGCCAGGCCGGCGACTTTTCCCAGTTCTGTGGTGGACGCGCCAGCGGGTTCGGCGGCACTGACCGCACCCAGCAACGCGGCGACCCGCGCGACCACGGGTGATCGGTCTTGGCGGGCAGTCACGGGCATGATCCTAGGCGTTCACCAGATGGACGCTGAAACGATCGGTTATCGCACTGCGAACATCTTCGGCATGGTTCGCCCTGAATGGTTGACTGCTCAAGGCACTACTTGTTGAGTGGATGCCGGGCACGACAATCCGTTTACAGAGCGGACGCCGGCCGGTTTGGAGAAGGTGCGATGACATCGAAGGTGTATGAGTCGGCGGCCAGTGCAGTTGCCGATATCACCAGCGGCGCGAGGCTGGCCGTCGGCGGCTTCGGCCTGTGCGGAATTCCCGATGAGTTGATCCAGGCGCTGCTCGACGCCGGCGTGACCGACCTCGAGGTGTTCTCCAACAACTGCGGCGTAGACGATTACGGACTGGGAATCCTGCTGTCCGACAGGCGGATCCGCCGTATCACCGCCTCCTACGTCGGGGAGAATAAAGAATTCGCCCGGCAGTATCTCGCCGGCGAACTCGAAGTCGAGCTCACCCCGCAGGGAACGCTGGCCGAGCGGTTGCGCGCCGGCGGCACCGGCATACCGGCCTTCTACACCCCCGCCGGGGTCGGCAGCGTCGTCGCCGACGGCGGGCTGCCGTGGCGTTATGCACAGGACGGTTCAGTGGCAATCGCCTCACCGGCTAAGGAAACTCGAGTGTTCGGCGCGAAGCGGTATGTCCTGGAAGAGGCGATCAACGCCGACTTCGCCCTGGTGCACGCAGTGCGCGGAGACACCGACGGCAACCTGGTCTTCAACCGGTCGGCGATGAATTTCAACCCGTTGTGCGCGATGGCCGGCCGGATCGCGATCGCTCAGGTCGAGGAACTCGTCGCACCGGGCGATATCGATCCGGCGACCGTCCATCTGCCGGGTGTGTTCATCTCGCGCATCGTGCGCACCGGACCACAGGAGAAGCGCATCGAGAAGCGCACCGTCCGCTCGGCACAGGAAGCGAACTGATGACCCAACCAACAGGGTGGACCCGGGACCAGATGGCCGCCCGCGCCGCCGCGGAGATGATGGACGGCGAATACGTGAATCTCGGGATCGGGTTGCCCACCCTTATCCCGAACTATCTGGGGGCTGGGGTGCGGGTCACGTTGCACTCGGAGAACGGCATTCTGGGCACCGGCCCCTACCCGACCGAAGACGCGGTCGATGCGGATCTGATCAACGCCGGTAAGGAGACCGTGACAGTGAATGCCGGTGCGGCATTCTTTGATTCGGCACTATCGTTCGGCATGATTCGCGGCGGCCATATCGACACCGCCGTCCTGGGCGGCATGGAGGTATCGGCGACCGGGGACCTCGCGAACTGGATGGTCCCCGGAAAAATGGTCAAGGGTATGGGCGGCGCGATGGACCTCGTGCACGGGGCGGCACGCGTCATCGTGCTGATGGAACACACCGATCGCGCCGGCAACCCCAAGATCGTCAAGCAGTGCTCGCTGCCGTTGACGGGGGTAGGCGTCGTCGACCGGATCGTCACCAACCTCGGCGTCATCGACGTGGTCGGCGACGGCGCGCTGGTGTTGCGTGAGCTGGCACCGGGAGTCAGCGCCGACGACATCATCGCGGCAACCGAACCCGAACTGACAGTCGCGCTGTCGAGCTAGATCAGAACCCGGTGAGGATCGCCGCGTTGGTGTCGGCGGCGGCCTGCCGCAGCACGCGCGCATGGGAGTAGGCGTCCGAGTCATACCACGCCTGCGCGGCCTCGGCTGATTCGAACTCCAGCACCACGGTCTGGTGGCCGTGCCAGTTGCCTTCGAGCACTTGCGGTTTGGAGTCGACAGCAAGCACCTTGGCACCGCCCATGGCCGCGCCGGCGGCCTTCCCGTAGGACTTCATGCCCTCCAAGTCGTGGATTTCCTCGGTGAAGATGACGTAAGCCTTGGGCATGCCGCTCCTCTCAGGCGAGAATTATATTCTCGCATTTCGAGTGAGGAGTTTTTACGCCAACAGGGGTAACCACAATGACCAAAGTCGACGCTGACACGGCTGTGCTCGCCGGCAAGCAACGCATGCTCATCGACGGTTGATACGCCGGAAAGCCCGCGTGAGGGTTTGCTCAGGTGATGGCATAGTAATGGCATGAATCGCATACGCCTGAGCACTACTGTCGATGCCGGACTGTTGAGCAGTGCACGCGACGTGCGGGCAGGAATCACTGATGCAGCTCTTATCGATGAGGCGCTCGGGGCATTACTTGCTCGCCATCGATCGGCCGAGGTGGATGCGAGCTATGCGGCCTACGACAGGCACCCGGTTGATGAGCCCGACGAGTGGGGCGACCTAGCGTCGTGGCGGCGGGCGGCTGCAGACTCGTGAGCGGACTTCCGGCACACGGAGAGCTGTGGTGGTGTGAGATGGCTGAGATCGGTCGGCGTCCAGTCGTTGTTCTCTCGCGCGATGCGGCGATCCCCCGGCTTCGACGCGCGATCGTCGCGCCCTGCACCACAACCATTCGGGGGCTGGCCAGCGAGGTTGTTCTTGAACCCGGTTCCGACCCGGTCCCGCGTCGTTCCGCGGTGAATCTGGACTCTGTCGAAAGTGTCTCGGTCGCGGTGTTGGTCGATCGGCTTGGCCGCCTCGCCGACGCCCGGATGCGCGCCATCTGTGCGGCTCTGCAGGTTGCGGTCGACTGCCCTGGATGACACATCAGGCAAACCGGTGAGAATCCGAGGCCGTCTTTCCCGTTTTGCGTTAGACAACTGGCTCACAGGTTTAAGCGCCGCTCCCCCGCCGGGGGGATTGATGGCTGCCGGCCCTGATCGACGCGAATCGACCGGCGGATAAGCAACGGTCACATCGACAATCGACCCCGCGTATTGCTCCAGCTCTGTCCGACGCCGCTCGCCCGACTCAGACAACCGTCGAGCCCAGATGTAGAGGTGATGTCGGAAAAGAGCTGCCTTCTCACCGCACCGGCCAGGCCACGTCGCACCGCGATGCGCTCACCCAGACCCGTTGCCCGACCGCGATATCGACATCTCCGGGCACTTCGGCGACCAATTCGGATGTTGGTTCGCCGTCCCTCCGTAGGGTGAGTGCAGTGGTGGCGCCGTGGTAGGCAACTGCGGTTACGGACGCCTCGGCACCGTCCGTAGGCTCAAGCGCCACGGTCAGGTGTTCAGGCCGTAGCAGCACCGTGTAGGCCCCGTCGTCGAAGCCGAGCCGCTCCTGCAGGGGCACCGCGCACTGCAATTCACCTGCAACGACTTCGCCGGGCAACAGGTTCGCCGTTCCGAGGAACTGGGCGACGTGTTCATCGGAAGGTGAGTTGTACAACTGCCGCGGGCTGCCGACCCCGGCGATCCGGCCGTTGCGCAGCACGGCGATCTGATCCGCCATGGTGAACGCCTCGTCCCGGTCGTGCGTCACCACGATCGCCGTGGCCCCGACATCGCGCAACACCTGGGCCACGTATCGGCGCAGATGCACGCGCAATCCGGCGTCCAGCGAAGCGAACGGCTCGTCGAGCAGTACCAGCGCGGGCCGGGGCGCGAGCGCCCGGGCCAATGCCACCCGCTGTCGCTGACCACCCGATAGTTGGTGCGGGAAACGGTTGTCCAATCCGTCGAGTCCCAGCATGCTCACGAGTCCGGCGACCCGGCACGAATCCCGACGGCGCAGGCCGAACGCGATATTCGCCCGTACCCGCAGGTGCGGGAACAGCCCGCCGTCCTGCGGCACATAGCCGACCCCGCGGTGCTGGGCGTGCGTCCACTTGGAACCGTCATCGACCACCCGATCGCCGATGGCAATGGCGCCGGCGTCGAGCCGTTCGAACCCGGCGATGCTGCGCAGCAGCGTCGTCTTTCCGCTTCCGGACGCGCCCAAAACCGCCGTGATCGAGCCGGCCGGGACCTCAAGGCTGACGTCGTCCAGAACAGGCATGCGGCCGTATGACTTTCGCGCGTACCGCACGAGGACTGCACTCATCGGGCCACCTCCAGCTCCTGTGGTCCAGCGGCCCCGGCCGTCACATCGCCGTCGGCGGCCTGTGGTCGGCGGTCGAACCACAGCCCGAGCAACGCCCCCGGTACCACTGCCACCGCAACGATCACCAGTGCGTACGGCGCGGCGGCCGAGTACGCACTCTCCGACTGAAAGGCCCAGAACTGCGTGGCCAGGGTCTTGGTGTCAGCTGGGGCCAGCATCAACGTCGTCGTCAGTTCGGTTGCGGCAGTGACGAACACCAGACAGAAACCGGCGAGCAGACCCGGACCGATCAACGGCAACGTCACGTGCGCGAACACATAGCACGGTCCCCGCCCCAGCGACCGGGCCACTTCACCGAAGTGCCGGGGCACAGAGGTGACCATGGCGTGCACGCACACCAGGCCGAGCGGAAAGAACTGGATGGTGTAAGCCGCAATGACCAGCCACCCTGTCTCGTACAGCCCAAACAGGTAGTTGACGGACAAATACACCAGGCTGACCGCAATGATCACCCCCGGAACCGCCCTGGTGATGAAGGTGATGTTGTGCAACAACAGATTCAGGCGGGACGGGTAACGGACCGCCAGGTACGCCACCGGTGCTGACAAGACCAGCACCGCCACGCCGCTCGCCGAGCTGTAGCCGAACGTCGTCCAGGTCGCGGTCGACAGGTCAGCGACCGCCGGCAATGTGGTGTGCCCGGCCTGTCGCAGCCAATACACCAGCACCCCCACCGGCAGCCCCACCCCGGCCACGGCGATCGCGACGAAGGCCGACACCGCCAGTCGCCGGGCCAACGGAGCACCGGCGCGGGCCGGGCGCGCCTGCGCGGTGAATCCGGTACGTCGGCGGGGCAGTGCCCCCTCGGCTGCAATGAAGGCGAACCCCAACAGCACCAACGGGATTGATAACGCCGCCGCGGCGTGCTGATCGAAGCTGAACTCGGTGACGATCTCGGTGGTTAGAGTGTGGAACCTGACCACTTCGAAGGCACCGTACTCGGAGATCACGGCCAGCGCAGCCAGCAGTGTGCCGCCGCCGATCGCGGTCCTGATGGCCGGGAAGGTCACCCGGACGAACACGGAGACCGGCCCAAGACCCAGACCACGGGCCACGTCTTGCAGGCTCGGGTCGGCCCGCCGGAGCGCGGCCGACACCGGCAGCAGCACCAGCGGATAACCCGACAGCGTCATGATCAAGGTGGCCGCCAGCAGCGGTTGCATCGTCGGCCACACTGCGTGCCAAGCGAACCCGACCACGAAGTCGGGCATCGCCAGCGGCAAGATCAGCAGCGCTGTCCAGGCCCGTGCCCAGCGCAGCGCCAGCCGTTCCAGGCACCAGGCAGTCACCGTTCCCACAACGGCCACAGCGACTCCCACGAGGACGGTCAGCGCGACGGTGTTCGTCAGCAGCTCGTAGGACCGCCGGCGGAACAGCACGGCATGAACCTCATGCCAACCCGCAGAATGAGCGTCAACAATCACCACCACCAGCGGCGCCACCACGGCGCCGGCCACACCCAAGCCGACCAGGGTGAGTAGACCCCTCGTCTGCAGTGCTCTGTGGGTGCGGCGGGCGGCTGTCACAGCAGCTGCGCCTCCTGCAACAGCGCCTCGGCATCCTCGCACGTGCCCATATCAGTCACGCTGAAATCGTTGGGCGCCAACGTGTCCATCGGCGGGAGCTGCGAGTTGGCGGCTACTCCGACGGCTAATGGATACTCGAAGCTGTCGCTGGTGGCGATGATGGTCTGACCCGACTTTCCGGTGAGAAATGCCAGAAACTTCTGGGCTGCGGCTTGGTTCTTGCTCGATTTCAGCACGGCGGCCCCGGAGATGTCCTTGACATAGCCCGGATCGTGCGGAGCGAAGTAGGCGAACTGAGACTTCACCGACGACGCCCCGACCTCAGTCTTCAACCGATAGAAGTAGTAACTGTTCAGCACACCCAACGCGGCGTTGCCTTGGTTGATGTCGGCCGCCAGGTTCTCGTTCGACGGCACCGCGGCATTCGCGCCGGCGTTAGCCTTCAGACCGTTGAGCCAGGCCAGGGTTGCGTCTTTGCCCTTGGCGTGCAGCACCGAGCTGACCACCGGCCAGAAGTCAGTCTCCGTCGGAGCGAGTTCGATCTTGTCCTTCCACTGCGGACCGGCCAGGTCCAGCACCGAGTGCGGCAGCTGGTCGGCAGGCACCTTGTCCGGGTTGTAGGTCACGCCCGTCACCCGGGCCGACACCGCCACCCAGTTGCCGCTGGCCGCGCTGTCGCCCTTGGGCACCAAACCCAGGGTGCCATCGTCAACCTTGCCGAGCAGGCCCTTGCTGTCGAGCTGGGCCAACCATGGCGAGTTCTCGGTGTACACCAGGTCGGCGGGCGACTTATCGCCCTCCTGCTCGATCTTGGCCACCGCGGCACCTTCGTCGAGAGGCACCACCTTGACCTTGATGCCGCTGTCTTTGGTGAACGCCTCGACCAGCGCCTTGGTGGTCTGCTCGTGTTGCGCCGAGTACAGGGTGAGCTCACCGCCCGCGGTGGGCTGTGGGGCCGAATGCGACCTGCCGCAACCTGCAGAAAGCACGGACAGCACCGCCAAAGCGCTTGCACCGAAGGCCAAGTGTCGCTGGCCGACGAGGTGTGTCATGAGACTCCGATCGAAATGGGTTGCAGGGGTTACGGTCACGCGAACAGTTCTTCGCCGACCCAATGGCCAGGACCGGCTGCACCCGACGGGAGAGCGAAGACGGCGCTGGCGGTATGGGTGGTGAACTGGTTGAGCGCGTCGTTAATCGCCAACCGGCTGTTGATCGGGACGAAGGCCGTCCGCGGGTCCTTCTGGTACCCGAGGAACAGTAGACCGGCGTCGTACTCCAACGCCTGACGCCACGGTGGCCACCGTTCGATAAACGGTGTGGTGCCGTTGTTGTACGAGAACGCCCGACGGATGATGACGGCCCCATTGTTCGTCTCCGGCGCCGCCAACCGAACGTGCGAGGTCTCCGGAACGTGCAGCGCGCCAGAAGCATCCCGGGCATCAAGCTTGAGCTCATCGAACTCACCCTGCCCACCCAGCGGCGCGCCGGACACCTTCTGCCGCCCGACCACCTGTTCCTGAGCCGCCACTGGCAGCCGGTCCCAGTGCTCCAGGGTAATCCGGATCCGGCGGTACACCAGATAGCTACCATCGCGCATCCAGTCCTGACCGTCATTGCCGGCCCACAGGGTGGCGTTCAGATCCGCGGGAGGATGCGCGTTGGAATTAATCGTTCCGTCCTTGAACCCCATCAGGTTCCGCGGTGTACCCGCCGCATTGCTGGGTGAGTAGCCGATCTGCGTCCAGCGCAGGGTCGCGATGTCCGGCGAAATCCGGGCAATCGACCGGACTGCGTGGAACACCACCTGCAGGTCGTCGCCGCAGGCGTGGAGCAGCAGGTCGCCTTCGCTCTGCTCGGCCGCGAGCTGGTCTCCCGGGAAGTGTGGCAACTCGACCAACTGGTCAGGCAATCGTGCGCGCAGGCCGAACCGGTCGATTCCGTTGCGCAGGAACAGGGTCCGGCCGAATCCGATCGTCACGGTCAGCCGGTTCGGACCGGTCTGCCAAGTGTCCAGCGAGTCCGAGGTGGTGGACTTCGCGGTGGTGTTGGCGTAGGGGTTCACCACGTCCGGCGGGTCGTAGATCGGGATGGTCGCCGAGTCCCCGCGAGCCAGTAGGGCAGCCAGATCGCTCCAGCGGCGCAGCACCTGCACCACGTGGTCCCGTTTGTCGGTGTTCAGGTCGAACGCAGCGATGACGGTGTGCTGCTGGGTGTCGGTGACGATGCCGCCCTGATGTCGGCCGTAGAACGGTTCGACATCCGACGACGACAGCCCCGCGTGCCTCACAGCGGCTCCGGCTGTGGCGGCGCCCACCGCGCCGACGACCGCACCACCGACGAAAAGGCCGCCGTGCAACAGGTTTCGGCGGGAAAACCGGCCCCGGGCCGGCTCAGTCTGCGTCGGCTGATCAGCAGCCGGCGCGGCGTCGGGCGATTCGGTCATGCGTGCAGCAGTGACAACGTGTTGCTGTCGTCATTGACGAAGTAGATGCCGTCGCGGGTCTGGTTGACCGCGATCCCGAACAGGTTGCCGTTGCCGGGCGGGTCCTGGGCGACATCCTGGTTGGCGTAGTACTCGCCGACCTGCTTACCGTCAGGGGTGATTTCGACGATTTTGCCGTTGGTTGCGTTGGCCACCAGAATATCGCCGTTTGGCGCCCGGTCCAGACCCAGCGGGTTGGCCAACTGACCATCCGCGCTTAAGGTGTCACCGGTCTTGGCCGAATCCGGACGGGTCAGTGCGCTCCGCACCACCGCGACCCGGTTACCGAGGTTGTCCCCGACATACAGGTTCCCCGCAGGATCGAGCACCAGCCCGGTCGGGCCCTTTACCAACGCCGACGCGTCTTCCTTCTCTGCAAATCCATCAGCGATGACGGTGTGGCTGGTCACCGCAGGGGCTTTCGTCGGGGTCTGGCTCAACCCGATGCGCACGACGTTGCCCTGATTCACCGGCTTGCCGGCCGCGTCCTTCAGCCCGTTCAGGGTGTTGCTGACGAACAGTGTCGCAGCGTCGCCGTGGTCGTCGACGGCGGCGGCCCATGGCCCGTTCAGGTAGTCACCGGCGATGGTGCCCGCGACCTGGCCGGTCGGGTTCAGCTCGATCAGGCAACCAGCGCCAGCGGTACCGAGTTTGCCGTCAGTGGTCGGCAGGCTGCCGACCAGAACCCAGCCGTCCTTGAGCACCACCATCGCGGTGGTCAACCCGACACCGCCCGGGCACCCCGGCAGGTTGGCCGGTACGGCGGCGAAGACCGTCAGCGACTTGTCCGGGTGGACGTCGACGACGGTGGTGCCGGTGCCCTGGTTGTTGGACTTGTTGTTGAAGTTGTCGACCAGGACATCGCCGGCATGCAGGGTGCCCACGTTCACGGTGACCGGCCAGATAGCGTAAGGGTTCACATCGCCGTTCTCCGGCGTGGTCGCGGCGATGGTGCTCACCGACGCTTTGCCAGCGAGGAACGAACCCGGCTGGGGAGCCAGCGTGGTACGCGCCGCGGCACCAGCATCAGAGAACTGCCCAGCGTTGAGGGCCTGGGCATCCTTGGCTTCCAGCCCCGCCGGCGTGGCCGGATCGGCCTGATGCCCACAACCAGTCAGCATTCCCGCCACGACCGCGGCCGTCACGGCGGCAACGGTGCCGACCTTGCTCACCCGCGACCGGCGCACGCCGGCCTTCGCCGTGTTCGTCATGCCGAAGCCCACTCCCGTCCGTTGATTCGCCGCATCGCCACCGCAAATATTTGGTTAGCCTAACCATGTTCGAGCGTGGTCAGGCTACCGTCGACCCTTGACCAGATCCCGATCTCGCAGCATCACGGCAGGCTATTCACGGTTCGCTATCAGATTTGGCCCGGGCGGCGTCGCCGGCGGAAACCGTCTGGCTGCACCACTAAACCAACCCAAGCCGGGACGAAGTGAGGCAACCCCAGCCGATGGTGTTGCGGGTGTTCGGATTAGCGCCGCACAAACACGATTCGTGGAATCTGTTGTCCGAAGTCCTTTTTCACGACCATGACGTGCTCAGCCTCTACGATCTGCCGCCCCGCCGAGGTGCAGGGATTCATCGCCGATTCGGTCCTGCACCCGGAATTCTCGACTCGGGCTCGACGGCCGCACCACGCCCCACGCGCGTCGCCTCCCGCTGTCGAGATATGCCATCACCCGGCATAAGACGACGTAAGCAGCACGCGCACCAAGGCAACAGTTGTACGTTCACCTACAGCATCGATGAGCCGTACCGATCCACCGGCCTGGCTTGCGACCGTGAAAACCCTTAAACATAAACGGATTTCATCGCCTTCACGAATCACACCGGCTCTTAGCGAAGTCACAAGACTGCCGCGCTCACCGTTGTCCGCTCGTCGAGCATCCTGCGGGACAGATCGGCCACCACGCGCCGATACCAGAGCAGGTGCACCGTATCGCCCCGGAGCCGACGGCCGGCACCCCGCATCTGAAAATCGTATGAACTCACCGGCCGTCTTCATCACCGGTGCCGCCGCGGGCATCGGCCGGGCGACTGCGCTGACCTTCGCGCGGCATGGCTATCGCGTCGGCGCCTACGACATCGACCTCGCCGGGTTGGCCGCCCTGCACAGCGAGATCACCGGACGCGGCGGTGAGGTGACGACCGGCGAACTAGATGTCACCGATGCCGCGGCATGGTCGGCACGCCTGGCCGAATTCGCCGGTGCGGCAGGCGAACTCGACATTCTGGTCAACAAAGCGGGTGTGCTGACCGCAGGCGCCTTCCAGGACATTCCGTTGCCGGCGCAGCGACAGATGATCGATATCAATTTCACCGGCGCGCTGACCGGACTGCCCGCCGCCTTCCCCTATCTGCGCGACACCGCGCACGCGCAGGCAGTCAACATGTGCTCGGCCTCGGCGCTGTACGGCCAACCCGAACTCGCCACCTACTCGGCCACCAAGTTCGCGCTGCGCGCCCTGACCGAAGCCCTGGAGCTACGGTGGCGCCGGTATGACATCAGGGTGCTGGCGATGTGGCCGCTGTTCGTCAAGACCGCGATGACCGACGGTGTGGAAACCGGCAGCACCAAATCGCTGGGCGTCAACCTCTCCGCCGACGACGTCGCCACAGCTGTCTATTCGGCCACCCACCGCCACAACCGGTTGCCCAAGGTGCACTATCCGGTCGGGCGGCAAACCCGCGTACTGGCCACGATGGGTCAGGTCAGCCCGAACTGGGCGCAGCGGCTGCTCACGAAAATGCTGACGTGCAGCGGGTCCTAGCCGATCGAGGTGGAGGGCCGGCGCGGTGGCTGCTGGTTCTGGACGAACGATTGGCATAGCGCAAGGTTGCTCGCCACGCACGGAACACCGTTGATGGTGGGAGCGCTGCCGTACAGATGACACCGGCCAACACCGCCCCGGCGAGCACTTTGGCCACACCCGTCGTCACTGCCGCCACCGATAGCCTTTCCGCAGCCAGACTACGCATTTCATGGATCGACAGATCCCACGGCTAGGATCGCCGTCATGTCGGAACCGACCACAGCAGCCCACGAACCGCCTTCGCCTAGCCGTCCCCCCCGCAAATCCGGATCGTCACCGCGCTGGATTGCGCCCGTCGCGCTGGTGATCGCGGTGATCGCCGCCGCTGCGGCGGGATGGGCCGTACTCCGCCCAGCGCCCAAGCCCCCTGCTGCGCCGGCCCCATCGCTGAGCGGCGACCCGAAGGCGAGCGCCTGCGACGCCTACCGCACCGTGACGTCCGCGGTGCAGCTGCAGACGCACGCCGACGGCGGAACCGAAGTGCAGGGCGTGGCGGCCAACGCTCGGCTGGCGATGTCCGGCGGCGCGACCTACCTGTTGGCGCACCTGAGTCCGGCCACGCCCGCCGACCTGGCCGGCGCGATTCGCGACTTCGCGACCGGATTGCAGGATATTTCGATGAACGCGTTAGCCGGGGTCGCCAACTCCGACCCGACCCAGGCCGAGCGCCTGCGCAACGCCGAGGCGGTCAACTCCCGGCTCGCCGATCTGTGCAAATAGCCCACTACGGCGGCTTTTACAGGTTCAGTTCAACTGGCGTTTGCACGAAGTTCGACAGTGCGCCAAGTGCGGTCTAGTCGTGGGTAAGCGGCGTCTCATTAGATTTCCCTTGCAGTGAACCACTCGGCGCATTTGCCGGACTGAAGACTTCTTCGAAGGGAATTCCGATCTTGTCCAAACACCGCAGGAAATCGCCCCGTGTGGCCACACCAACCTTTGTCACCACGGGTATCGCCGGTGCGGCGATGGTGGGCGCGGGTGTTCTTTTCGCCCTCACCGAGGCTCCTTCGGCCGCGGCTGCGCCCGAATACAACCAGACCTCGGGCGACTCCGATCTTTGGCTCTGGCCGACCACGCCGACCGGCAAGAACACCGTCAGCCTCAAGAATGTCACCGGCGCGGCCTCGGCCAGCGCCGCAGGCAACGTCGTATCGCTGCTCATCGGCAACGGCACCGCCGCTCATCCCAACGGTGGTCTGCTCATCGGCAACGGCTATAGCTACAGCGCGGCCGACGCCCAGTGCGCCAGCGCAGCCTGCAACGGCGGCAACGGCGGCCTTCTGGGTAACGGCGGCAACGGCTACAACGGCGGCAAAGGCGGCAACGCGTACGTGTACGGCGCAGGCGGTAAGGGCGGCGATGCCACCACCACCAGCATCAACAACGGCAACGGCGGCGACGGCGGTCGCGGCGGCCTGTTCGGCGGCTCCGACAGCGACGGGACTCTCTTTCGGGCCGGCGGCGGCGCCGGCGGCGCCGGCTACGACGGCGGCGACGGCGGTCACGGCGGCAACGCTGGGCTCTTCTCCGGCTACGGCGGGGCCGGCGGCGCGGGCGGGAACAACATCAGCGGCCGCAATGGCGGCGCGGGCGGCAATGGTGGCAACGCCGGTAACTCTGCTCTCCTGCCGATCCTCGACACGGGCGTCCCCGCGTCCGGTAAGACAGCACGCCACGTCGGCGGCAACGGCGGCGCCGGATACACCAACGCTTCCGCCGCCGGCGGTGCCGGGGGCAACGGTGGCGCCGGCGGCACAGGCGGCCTGTGGGGTTCAGAGTTCGGCGGCAACGGCGGCGTGGGCGGCGCCGGCGGCACGGGCACGACCAGCGGCGGCGCAGGCGGCAACGGCGGTGCCGGCGGCGCCGGGAGCCTGGTTGCGGGCACCGGCGGCACCGGCGGCGCTGCAGGCACCGGCGGTGCCGGCGGCACCGGTGACGGCGGTGCCGGCGGCAAGGGCGGCAATGGCGGCAACGGCGGCTTGACGGGCGTCTTGGGCAGCGCCGGCACCGCCGGCCGGGGTGGCGACGGCGGCGGGTCGGTCAGCGGCAACGGCGGCGCAGGCGGCGCCGGCGGAGAATCCGGCTACGGCGGCATCTTCGGTGGAAATGGCGGAACCGGCGGTAACGGCGGCACCTCGACCAATGGCGCCGGCGGCGCCGGCGGCAAAGGCGGCACCGGTAACTTCGGCTTTTTCGAAGGCGGAACCGGAGGAAACGGCGGCACGGGCGGCAACGGCGCTAGCGCCGGCAAGGGCGGCACCGGCGGCACTGGTGGTCACGGCGGCAATGCCGCGGTGCTTGGCGGCAACGGCGGGACCGGCGGCAACGGCGGCAAGGGCGGCGCGACCGCGGGCAATTCCGGCAAGCAGGGCTCGGGCGCTGTCGGTGGCGCGGGCGGCGCCGGTGGAGCGGGTGGCGCCGGCGGCTAGCGCGGACCATGGAATTGGCCCCCCTCCCGCGAGAGGGGGGCCAATTTTGTCACACGTGTCCGACCCACTCCTGGATTTCTCAGCCTGGCATCAATGTGGTTGCAGGGCAGCCGAAGTCAGCGGGGCCGATAGACCGATGATTGACTGTTCCCACAATGCGCGCAGCTCAATCCCCGGCCATTCGAACGGGGTCGAGCGACTGCCTGGGCCCGTCGGCGCGGTCCCTGGTTCATGGCTTGGTCGCTTCGCGGCAGAACCCGATCACACCGCCGTTCTGACGCTCCCACCCGGCGCAATAGCCACGGGCATTTTGTGTCAGGACACACGATACATTTCGTGTCAGGGCACACGATTTGGCGCGTGGGCCAGCGTAAATGCGCTGGTGTTGTTATTGTGGGCGAAACGTCATGGAAGAGAGGACAGGTATGGCCAGCACCCGTTTGGTTTCGGCGATTGTGGTTGGAGGCGTTATCGCTGCGGCGGCCTCGACGGGCATCGCATGGGCAGGTGGGCCTGACGGGGGCACCGACAACCCGAATGAGGTCTCCGAGGCGGTCGGCACCGGCGCATTCTTGGGCGTCCTTGAGGGATTCCGCGCGACCGGTGCCACCAATGGGGAAGCTTCTGCGCGCGTAATTGCGGCGTGCGAGCAGGCCGGTGGTATCGAATGCTCCGTTGACGAAGTGACCAACGAAAACCTGTGCATCGTGTCCGTCGCTGACGACGGCAACAGCACGGTGGCTGGCGGTGCGGGTCCGACTGTTGAAGCGGCTCGCCAGGATGCGTTGCAGCGCGCGGCGGCCAACGGCACGCCCTTCGGTCCGGGAGCCGGAATTGTCATCTCGGCATGTCCGTAATTGGTAAGTGGATGTCGATCGGCGTAACAGCCCGAAAGGTGGAAGGGAATATGACTTCGCGAGGTAAGTCTGCTCTGGTGTTGGCGGGTTTGATGGTGGCGGCTGCGGTTTCGGCCCCGATCGCTTATGCCCGACCCAACTGTCAAGAGGCGGGCGTTAAAACCATCTGCCAGACCAACGGCAGTGTGTCGATCAAGGCGGTGCCGGGCACTAGAGCGCCTGTCGCCAACCAGCCCGTCTTCCCGTGGCTGGGCATGCCCGGTGCCCGCAGGTAAATAGACGCTCCATTGGGTGGCCGCGTGTTTCACGCGGCCACCCAATGCTATGTCCAATATGTTTGCGCAGGCGGAGTGTTCATCCGCTGGTCTCGGCAGCGCGCTGGCACGTTGCCGACGGGTTGTCCGTGCCGCCCGAGAGCCAGCACCGAAGTTTTATGAGTCAGATCTGAGCGTCGAAGTCCTCTACGATTAGTGCATTATTTCCGCTCGATCGACGCGTTCAGCACAAATGCAGACACACCGCGCAGCGCCTTATCACGGCAATTAATACTCCACCGGAAAGCCTATTCCAATGTGTGGAGGAAATAGGGGCCAGCCTCCGTAATGTCGTGATCGAGAGTGGGGTCTGGCCTGCGTTGTGAGCGAGCGCCCGAGAGTTCATCTGACCGCCGGGTCGGATTGGCGAATGCTGCTTCAGTGCGCTCCGTGCGTCGCGCACGCCATCTGCGTGTCGTGCGCGTCGGCGTTAAGAGCGGTAGCCGCTGAGTTCAGCGAGTCCCCGCCCCCGTGCAGACCCATGATCAGGACCAGTTTGGTCGCGTGTAGGGACCAGGACCGCATCGGATCGCCGATGTCGTTCGGCAGACCGGGAGTGCCTGCTGCGTCCATGGCCGCGTGGGCCGCCACCCGCAAAGCGGTCCGCCCGGGTTGATTCGACTGAAGGACCTCAGGATTGTCGTAGTTCACGCTGTCACCATTGCCCGCGGTGGCATAGGCGAAGTCCTCGTAGTTGGTTGCGGCGAGATCCAGCGCCGAGCCGAACGTCCGACAGGCGGACCGGATCGCATCCGAGTCATCAACGGGCCCCGGGCCGAGCTCGGTGGCAGCCGGATCGGGGCCGCCCGACGACGCTGGATCCGCTGGTGCGGGATCCGTCGGATCGGCCAGCGCCGCAGGCGCGAGGAACGTCATGGCCAGAGGCGCAAGCACTACAGCCGCGACAGTCGCGCGGCAGCGGTGTGATCGGCTCATCCAATCCCCTCACGTTGCTACGTCAGGTCGTTCCGTCACGACCGACGGGGCAAACAGTACCGGGAAAATGCGGGCCGACCTTCCGAGGCCGACATATGAAGCACACTAGACCGAAATAAGGAACTCAGCATTCGTCGTCCGTTTGCCAATTGGACACTTTCGCGCCGAAACATGTCGCTGCAGCATCACGATCAGATCTCAATCGAGAGGCCCCATCGCGATATGTCGCATCGAATCATCACCCTGCTCAGCGCCTGCGTGATCACTGCGATCAGCACCGCTCCCCTCAGCCTCGCCGACCCGCCGGCAGACTCGGGCGTCGTGTCAGCCGCCAATCCGGCGCCCGCGCCGGCGCCGGCCGGAGCCGCCCCGATCGCCTCCGGCACAGCCGGGACCCTCACCACCCCGGACGGGTGGGTGTTGACGGTGGGCGCCAAGAACGAATCACTCGAGCCGGTTGCGCCGCTTACCAATTCGCCGTGGTCGAGGGAATACCTCGTGGACGGCAGTTTCCAAGGAGCGGTGACCGGGTCCGGCACGTCCAAGCTGGCCGGAGGTTCGCTGGAAGTCGGCTACCAGATCGGCTGCGGCATCATCCAGGATGACATCGAGTCAATCTCGACGGCCACGGGAATCGCGGGCATTAACCTCCCGTTCACGAGCGGATCGATTCTGCCATTCATTCTCGGCGCACAAGCTGGCGAACAGATCAAGATCGACCTCAAGCCCGGAACGGTGAACATCGTACCGGTGGACAAGAAGTCGTTCAAAGGCACCAAATCGCGAGTGACCGTCAACGGTTTCCGGATCAAGATCGACGGTTGCGCCGGGCAGTCCTTCATCCGGTCTTACGCGACATTCACCAGCTCGACGGACAACACCGACGACGTCGTGACCTACCTCGGCGTCACCAGGGCCATCTAGTGGACGAGCACGGCATCACCCGGCTGGCAGCCGGGATCTCCGCGACAACGACAACTAGGACTTACCCAGAGAGGCGCCACGACGACATGTTGCTTCGATTCGCCGCTGTGGCCGCGAGTGTCTTGCTCGCGGCGGTAGGCAGTGCACCCTCGGCGTTCGCCGACCCAGATCCGGCGCCGCCCGCTGACGTGAACAGCGCACAGGGCGTGCCGGCCGCCGACCCGGGACCGCCCCCGGACAACGGCGCGGTGGCCTCTGCCCAACCGGGGATCGCCAAGACCCAGGACGGGCGAACCCTGACCGTGGTGGCCAAAGACGAGACGCAGCTGCCGGTGGCGCCATTGACGACTTCGCTGTCCTCTCGTGACTGGCTCGTCGGCGCCACTTTCACCGGCACCACCACCGGGTCGGTCAACGGGGGCACCTTGGAGGTCGGTTACCAGATCGGCTGTGGCGTGGAGATGGACAAGGTCAAGCTCAACGGCGGCTTGACCGGCATCCTCGGCAACACCAACTTCGGACAGACCGGCGTGATCCTCGCGCCCTCCGCCTCGGTGCAGATCCAGGGCCAGATCGAGGTCGAGCCGCGTCCCGGCACCATCACCAACGTGGCCGTCGACAAGAAGTCGTTCAAGGGCACCCAAGCGCGCGTCACGATCCGTGACGTCCACATCAAGGTGGACAACTGCGTCGGCGCGTCCTCGCTGCGCTCCTATGCCGTGCTGACCAGCTCAGGCCCCGACGACGACGACATCGTCGCCTATTATGGCAACGCGAAGGTCTTCTGACCGCCATGGACCGTATGTTCATCGTGGGACTGACAACGGTTGGGATCGGCTTCGCGGCGGTGGCTTCGTCGGCCACCGCCGCGGCCGACCCCGACCCGACTGCCCCATCGGATACCGCCGCGCCGATAAGCGCCGAGCCACCGCCGCCGACCGACATGATCTCCGGAGCTATCGCGGCCGCCGGCCAGAATCCCGTCGCGCAACTCGACAGCTTGCTCACCTCATCGCCGGCTCCTGCCGCTGCGCTGGGACAGTCGACCCTGCCGAATTCACCGGCTGCTGATCCACTCGCAGATATCTCGAGGATGTTCCCGCAGTACTATCGGATGCCTGACTCCGACACGGTGTCGCCATACCAGTTGACCGAAAACGCACCCCAGGGCCCCTTCGCCCGTGTGAACGCGTACAAAGGTGTGCACGCCCTGCTGCACGGCGCGCTCGGGCGCATGCCAGCGGCTCAGCTCGGCGATCCCCTGCCGGGGACCGCCCCGGCACCGGGAATGGTGCTTCCAGCCGGCCCTGAGCAATTTCTACCGGATCCGGCCGACCCCCTCCCGCCGACGCCACCGCCGGGCTGAACGGGCTTGCGACATTCGCCCGTCGGCAAAATGCCGAAGGTGTTCTGGTGCTAGCATCCGAATCCTATGCCTGCTAACGCTCCACGCGTGATCGTCGAACCGGACGACGGTTTGGAACCGGTGCGCGAATTCATCATGAGCGCGCAAAGCTCGCTTCTGATAAAGCAATTCACCTTCACCGAACCCAGCTTGATGGACGCTGCGATCGATCGGCAGAAAGCCGGCGTCGACGTTCGGGTCATGCTGAACCCGCAACGATCCAGCGGCGACCGGGCTAACGACGAGAGCTACGAAGCCTTCAAAGCCGCCGGCATCGACGTTCAGTGGTCCAGCCCCAAATTCTATGTGACGCATGAGAAATCGATCGTCGTCGACGACACCGCGGCCATGGTCGCCACCTACAATCTGATGATCAAGTACTTCACGTTGACCCGTGACTACGGCATCATCACGCACGACCCCCTCCACGTGGCGCAGATCAAAGACGTGTTCAACGCCGACTGGGACCACCGCGATTTCACCCCGCCCTCCTATGAGGGGCTGCTGTGGAGCAACTCGAATTCCCGCTACCACATGGCACGTTTCATCGACACCGCACAGCGCCGGCTCTACATCCAGCATCCGAAGTATGTGGATGCCGTCATCCTCGATCACATCGCCGCCGCGGCTCATCGCGGGGTGAAGGTGAAGGTGCTCTGCGGCGGCAAGCACGGCATCAGCGAGTGGGACATCCTGGACACCTTCGCCTCGTTGCGCACCCTGCGCCGGGTCGGGGTCAAGGTGCGCAAGCAGAAGAATCTGCGCGTGCACGCCAAACTGCTCATCGTCGATGACTCGAGCGTGCTGGTCGGTTCGATGAACATCGACCGCAGCGCCTTCGACCTCCGCCGCGAGCTCGGCATCACCACCGACGACCCGGACGTCGTGGCGCGCCTGCGTGAGGTTTTCCAAGATGATTGGGATATCTCGCACCAGTACGACCCGCCCGACCCGGTGGAAGAGCATCCTCCCGTCGAGGACGAGTTCCCGCACGACGCCGACCTGGTCCATGAGTGAGCCCAGCTCGACCCTGGAGAAGGTCTCACTCCTAGAGATCGCCCGTACGTTCAACCACATCGCGCTGGCCTCGTTCGGCGGCGGGTTGGGAGCGTGGTCGCGAGAAGTCATCGTCGTCGAGAAGAAGTGGCTCGCCGAGGAGGAGTTCTTGTCGGCCCTGACGATGTGCCGGATCGTGCCCGGCGCCAACCAGGTGAATCTGGCGGTCTTCGTCGGGACCAAGATGAAGGGCCTCACCGGCGCCATCGCGGCCCTGATCGGCCTGTGCCTGATGCCCGTCGCGATCGTCCTCACGCTCGGCTTCATCTACTTCACATTCAAGGAAGTGCCCGCGATCAAGGGCGCACTGCACGGCGCATCGGCCGCTGCGGTCGCCCTGACATTGGCGATGGTGATCCAGACCGGCCAGAAGTGCCTCAAAGGCGTAATGCCGATCGCCTTCTTCCTGGCCGCCTTCGCGCTGAACGGATTGCTGCGTTGGCCGCTGCTGACCACACTGGCGATCCTGGCGCCGCTGAGCCTGATCTGGGCCTGGCCCAGAAAGAAACCGGTGGAGGCATGAAAACGCTTCTCGCGGTGGTCGGCATGTTCGGCTCGCTGTCACTGCTGTCGATCGGTGGTGGCAACACCGTGCTGCCCGAGATGCATCTGCGGGCGGTCAGCGGCCACCACTGGCTGACGAACTCCCAGTTCGCCGACATCTTCTCGATCTCGCAAACCGCACCGGGGCCCAGCATCCTGATCGTCGCGCTCGTCGGCTATGCAGCCGGGCTGGGCGTGGCCGGGGTCTTCGGCGGCATCCTCGGCGGCGTGCTCGCCACGGTGGCAATGGTGGTGCCAGCTGCCGGGCTGATGTACCTGATCACCCTGTCCTGGCAGAAGGCCCAGAAGTCCAAGCTGCGCTACGCCGTCGAGAAGGGTTTCGCACCGCTGACCGTGGGGTTGGTCCTGGCCAGTTCGCTGGTCATGAGCAGGGCTGCCGACCATGACTGGCGGGCCTACCTCATCACCGGCGTCGCGACACTGATATTCGTCCGGACCAAGACCAATCCGCTCATCGTGGTGGGCGCCGCCGCACTGCTGGGGTACGTCGGCTTCGTCTGACCGCTGCCTGAACGCCAGTCAATGAGACCTCTGCGCGGTAACTCGGGATAGGTTTCACCGGTGCGAGTCGACGGGCGTGAGGTTGCCGTATCAGGCAACGTGCTGCTCCCGTTGGCCCGCCGGACCAACGACATCGTGCGGCTCGGTCTCGCGGCCGTCGTGCTGGCTGTCATCATCACGAGCTCACTGATCACCCGTAACGACTGGGTCGGACTCGAGAAATCGGTGTCGCGGATCGTCGGGGTGCTGACGCCCACCCAGTCCAACCTGGTCTATCTGGCTTACGGCATCGCGATCCTGGCGCTGCCCTTCGTCATCCTGATCGGGCTGATCGCCGCGCGGCAGTGGAAACTGTTCGCAGCCTACGCGGCGGCCGGATTCCTGGCCGTGTTCTCGCTGTCCATCACCGGTAACGGAATCGCCGCGCCCCGCTGGCACTTCGACCTCTCGGAACGGTTGTCGACCACCCTGTCGCAGTTCCTCGACGATCCCCGTTGGATCGCGATGCTCGCCGCCGTCCTGACCGTGTCCGGCCCGTGGCTGCCGGCGCGCTGGCGCCGATGGTGGTGGACACTGCTGCTCGCGTTCGTACCGATCCACCTCGTCGTCAGTGCGGTGGTCCCGGCGCGCTCACTGCTCGGGCTCGCGGTGGGCTGGTTCGTCGGCGCGCTGACGGTGTGGGTGGTCGGCACCCCGGCACTCGAAGTCCCCCTCGACGGGGCCGTGCGCGCGTTGTCCCGCCGCGGGTTCATGGTGACCTCGCTGACCGTGGTGCGCCCGGCCAGCACCGGCCCGTTGGAGCTGGCGGCAGCCGATGACGCCGGCTCACGAGTGGTCGTCGAGATGTACGGCCCCAATCAGCGCAGTGGCGGTGCCTTGCGTCAGTTCTGGCGGTGGCTGATCTTGCGCGACGCGGAGACCGCGCCGCTGCAGGCCTCGATGCGCCGCGCCGTCGAACACCGCGCATTGCTGACGATAGCGGTCGGCGATCTTGGCGTGTCCAACACGACGACGATGGCCGTCGCGGCGCTGGAACGCGGGTGGACGCTTTATGCGCACACCCCATCGCTCGGCACCCCGATCGGGACCTCCTCCGACGAGGGTCTGGTGACCACGATCTGGGGTTCGCTCGGTGTGCTGCACCGACATCAGATCGCCCACGGCGACTTACGTTTCCGGGAGATGACCGTCGCGGCCGGCAAGGTGTTGTTCGGCGGCTTCGGCAGCTCGGAGTACGGCGCGACCGACGAACAGCTGCAGTCCGATATCGCGCAGCTGCTGGTGACGACCACCGACCGGTTCGGTGCCGAGCCGGCCGTCCGGGCCGCCGTCGACACCCTGGGCAGCCAGACCGTGCTCAACGCGTCACGACGGCTCACGCGGGCGGCGGTACCGGCCCGAATTCGTAAGTCGGTCAGCGATCCCAAGGCGATCATTGCCGCCGCGCGCGATGAGGTGAAGCGACAGACCGGCGCCGACGAGATCAAGACCGAGACCATCACCCGGTTCACCCGCAAGCAGGTCATCCAACTGGTCCTGCTCGTGGCTTTGGTCTACGTCGCCTACCCCTTCATCAGTACGGTGCCCACATTCTTCAGCGAGCTGCGCAATGCGAACTGGTGGTGGGCACTGCTCGGGCTGGCAGTGTCCGCGCTGACGTATATCGGTGCGGCAGCGTCATTGTGGGCGAGCGCATCGGGACTGGTCAGCTTCGGCAACCTGGTCATCATGCAGTTCGCCAACACCTTTGCCGCCACCACCACCCCGGCCGGTGTCGGCGGCCTCGCGCTGAGCACGCGGTTCCTGCAGAAGGGCGGGCTGGGTGCCTTGCGGGCCACCGCGGCTGTCGCCCTGCAGCAGGCGGTACAGGTGATCACCCACGTGACGCTGCTGATCTTCTTCAGTGTGGCCGCCGGGGCCACCGCTGATCTTTCCCATTTCGTGCCGAGCACCACGCTGCTCTATCTGATCGGCGGTGTCGCGCTGGGCATGCTGGGGACCTTCTTGTTGGTGCCGCGGGCGCGCCGGTGGCTCGGCACGGCGGTCCGCCCCCGGATCCAGGAGATCGGCAGTGAGCTGCTCGAGCTGATCCGCGAACCCAAACGGTTGGCGATCATCGTGTTGGGTTGCGCCACAACCACGCTCGGCCAGGCCCTGGTGTTGTGGGCCAGCATCGAAGCTTTTGGCGGCGACACGACGTTCGTCACGGTCACCATCGTGACGATGGTCGGCGGCACCCTCGCGTCGGCGGCGCCGACGCCCGGCGGTGTCGGCGCGGTGGAGGCCGCGCTCATCGGTGGGCTCGCCGCCTTCGGTGTGCCCGCCGCCGTCGGTGTGCCGGCCGTGCTGCTCTATCGGGTGCTGACATGCTGGCTGCCGGTGTTCGCCGGCTGGCCGATCATGCGGTGGCTCACCGCAAAGGAGATGATTTAGCGCCGGACTGCGTAGCGTGGACACGTGCTGGCGATGCGTGTTCTGGCGGTGCTGTCCGCACTGGCACTGGTGCTGACCTCGTGCGGTGCGCCGCGCACTCCCGCCACGGAGTCGACGTGGCCGCCGTCGAGTAGCCGTGGCCCGTGCGGGGTCACCAAGCAGACCGACGTGGCGGCACGCATGCGCGACGGCACCATCCTGCGTGCCGACGTCTACCGGCCGGACACCACCGAGCTGGTCCCGGTGATCCTGATGCGCACCCAATACGGAAAGTCCGGCGCACAGGTGCAGCCGTGGCGGTATCAGTCCCCCGACTGGTTTGCTTCGCACTGCTATCTCGTTGTCATACAAGACGTTCGGGGGCAGGGCACGTCGCAGGGAACCTTCAGCGAGTTCACCCATGACGGCGGCGACGGCTATGACTCGGTGGAGTGGGCCGCGGCCCTGCCGGGATCGAACGGCAAGGTCGGCATGTACGGCTCGTCGTATGTCGGCGCGACCCAATGGCTGGCCGCGATAGACACGCCGCCGCATCTGGTGACCATCGTGCCGGCCAATACCGCGTCGGACTACTACGACGGCTGGATGTATGAGGGCGGCGAGTTCCGGCTGGCGTTCGTCCTACCGTGGGCGATCGGGCTGGCGACCAGCGCCGCCACCAATCGCGGCGACGACGTCACCGCCGCCGCACTGAGACTGGCCTCGGCGGACCCCACCCGATGGCTGGACTTCCGGCCGTACCGCACTCTGCCGGTGCTGCAACCCGCCAATCCTGCTGTGGCTCCATGGTATTTCGACTGGGTCACCCATTCGTCACGTGATGACTTCTGGCGGCAGTGGAGCATTCGGGACCGTTACCCATCCGTGCGGGTGCCAGTGCTCGACGTCGAGGGCTGGTACGACGCGTTTCTCGCCGGCGGAATTGAGAACTTTACCGGGATGGTGAATTCGGCTGGTACACAGCAGGCCCGGGCGAATCAACGACTCGTCATCGGCCCGTGGGACCACGTGGACTGGGGTCGGCCAGGTTCCGAGCCCGCTCCCCTGCTCAAAGATATCGGCAGGGTCGGCGAGAGTCCGATCAACGAACTGATGCTGGCGTGGTACGACCACTTCCTCAAGGGTATGAACAATGGCGGGGCGGGCACACCGCGGGTCGACTACTTCCTGATGGGCGCCAATAAGTGGAAGTCCGCCGACAGCTGGCCGTTACCGCACACCCAGTGGAGTCGCTACTACCTGGCCGGCACCGGCCAGATGGACTCGCGCACCGGCACTTTGAGCACGACGGCCCCGGCCACCGACCAGGCACCTGATCGTTACCTCTACGACCCCACCGACCCGGCACCCAGCCTCGGCGGGCATTCGTGTTGCGGCGCGCGATCCGGGCCGCAGGGGCCCTACGACCAGACTCCGGTCGAGCAGCGTTCTGACGTGCTGGTCTACAGCAGTGATCCGCTCCCTGCCGACACCGAGGTGACCGGACCTGCGACGGTTGACCTTTGGGCCGCGTCGTCGGCGGTCGACACCGACTTCACCGCGAAGCTGATCGTGGTCAAACCCGATGGTGAAGCGATCAACCTCAACACCGGGATCCTGCGGACGACGTTTCGCGATTCGCTATCCGATCCGCGGCCAGGCATCCCAAATCAGCCGTACGAGTACCACATTGCGATCTGGCCGACGAGTTATCTGTTCCGCGCGGGCGATCGGATCCGGCTGGAAGTCTCCAGCAGCGACTACCCGCAGTTCGCGCCGAACCCGAATACCGGTGAACCGTTCGGGCAGAGCGCGGCCACGCTGCCCGCAACGCAGACGATCCTGCACGACGCCGCCCACCCGTCGGCGGTGATCATCCCGGTAATCCCCGGGAGCGACCGGGGATCGGACCGATTCCCCAGTCGGTAATGGCCCCCCACAGATCGTGGCGGAGGGCTATTCAACGGTAAAACTTGGCGGGCAGGGATTTTGGCTCAGATCCCGCACCCAGTTAGCGGGGCAGCAGCCATCGGTCAGGTAAGACCGGTGGAAGACCTGCGGGTCTAGCGAGGACGAGCCGAGTCCGCAGCCGCACCGATGAACACGGCGTAGGCAGCCGACATGGCAATCTGGTCGATCATCTCGGCGTCGCCACCGAGCTCACGAATCTGATCGGCAATTGCGTAGCGGATCAGGTCGACCGAAGTCATGATGGACTCGCTCATCGTTGTCGCCACTCGCTCTCAGTGCTATTCACTTTCGGCTGTCAGGGCCAGCCACACTGCCGCTGCTACGAAGAAGACGACGTATGCGACTTTGCCCAACTCGATTACCGTAGCTCCGATCTCGCACAAGTACCTGAGACCGACCTTAGAGTCCTATTGTTAGATTAACTATTAGATTTGCAGAGTTGTGATAGTGAGATCCGGCCGACGCGGGCGAGACAGTGACGCAGGTCATGTATGTCGAACAACCTACGCTACGGCGAACGGATTGCCGCCGAGGTTCTGTCCGGCGCGCCGTCAAGAGGGCGATGCCCCGTTCATGGACCTGTTGCCATGGCCACAGACATCGATGTCATCGAACCCGGCGATATCGATCGGTCAGCGCGGAAGTCAAGAACGTTGTCGCTCGACAACGTCAAAACCGTTGGGAACCAGCAGTATTCACCAGCGCGGGGGCAGTGTCGATGCTAGCCGCGCGGTGCCACGCAGAACGCGTTCCCGTCGGGGTCGGCGAGCACCACCCAACCGAAGTCACCCCAGCTGTTACGTGCGGTTTCGGTCGCACCCAGCTCGACCAACCGCGCGACTTCCCCCTCGACATCATCGGTGGAGAAATCAAGGTGGACCTTGTTCTTCCCCGGTGTCGGATCCTCGACCTGCTGGAAGGCCAGGCCCGGACCGTCGGGACGGCTGACGACGACGAAGAAGGGTGGGGCAACGGGAGTCACCTCACCGTCAAGAGCGCGTGCCCACCATGCTGCGAGGCCTTCGGGATCGGTGGTGTCGAATGTGATGTTCTCGGTCTTGAGTGCCATGGTCCGACGCTAGCCCCGGCGTACGACACATCTCTACCGAACCACCAGCACCGGGCATTCGGCGTGATGGATCAGATTCTGGCTGACCGAACCGAAGATCGAATCGGCGAGCTTCCCGCGGCCGTGGCTGCCGACGACCACCAGCTGGGCCTCCCGGGACAGATCGGTGAGCCCCTTTGCCGGGCTGATGTCCTGAAAGACCTTGTTCACGTGGGCGTTCCGGTACTTACGGGCGAACGGTTCGACCAACGCGTCCATCCGTTGGCGCTGCTGGGTCTGCAACAGATCGAGCAGCTGCCAGTCCATGGGCCCCTCACCGCCGAGATCGCCCATGCCAACCGCCGCGCCGATCTCCCACATATGCACCACCGTCAGCGGTGCATGCAACGTGGCAGCGATGTCGAAAGCCTCGGCGAGGGCGCGGGTCGACTGGTCCGATTCATCGACACCGATGACGACGGGCAGCGGCTTGCCCGTCCGCTTGGCGACCGGTTGCCGCCAGACGACGACGGGGCAGAGCGCCCGATGGGCGACCTTTACGGCGTGCCCGCCCAGTGCGCGATGGTCCGCCGCACCCGTGCCCACCACCACAAGCCGGGCGGAATCCGAGGCGTCCACCAGTGTTGTCGCGACCGCACCTTTGACCGCTGTCGGATGGATCGCGAGATCTGGATGCGTCGACCGCACGGCTGTCTCCGCCGCGGCCAGCACTCCGTCGGAGCGAGCGGCTCGGTCGAGGTCGGCGGGTGCGTCAGCGCTGGCGAAATCCCAGTGCAGCTTGGGGATCGCGTGCACGAGCGTCAGCGCAGACCCGTGTTTAGCGGCGAACTCCGCGGCCCACTGGGCAGCACCGAGCGCGGTGTCCGATCCGTCGATACCCACGACAACGGCTGGCTGATTGGCTGCGGTAGTCATGCCTGAACACTATTCGGCATCGGCGGGAAGGCCTCGAAGGGCCACTCACATGGGTGAAATTGTGCGGGCGGGGGGACTCGAACCCCCACGTTCTTTCGAACAATGGCACCTAAAGCCATCGCGTCAGCCAATTGCGCCACGCCCGCAGGACGGCCAAGTCTACCGCCAACTCGACTCCGGAATCTGTCGGTAGTCAGTCCTAGCGTCGATCACAAGGCAGGAGGGCTGGCGCTATCCGCTCGCATGAAGAATTCGCGAATGCACGGCGGCTCATCGCCGCTGGTGTCAACGACTGCGAGATCGCTCGTCGCACGGGCATACCCCGCGCGACGATCAAGGAGTGGCGCCACCAGACAACGCCAACGATTCGGCGCCCGACGGCTGACGCGCCCTGCGGGACAGTCCACGACTTCGACACGTTCCCAGTAAAGGCGTACACATATCTGCTCGGCCTCTACCTCGGTGATGGCTGCATATCGAAAGCCGGCCGCGTCTGGCGGTTGCGAATCGCGTTGGACAAGAAATACCCGGGCATCATCGAGAGCTGCCGCGCGGCCATCGACGAGGTGATGCCCGGACAGCACGCTTGGCTAGGCACGCACCCCAAAGGTTGCGTCAACGTGTGCCTCTACTCGAAACATTGGCCATGCCTGTTCCCCCAACACGGACCCGGCCTGAAGCACCGCAGGCTGATCAAGCTGGAACCGTGGCAGCAAGAACTCGTGGACCAAGCACCAGAAGACTTCATCCGAGGCCTGATCCACAGCGACGGCTGTCGCGTCATCGCCGACGACCGCGGCGTGAAGAGCATCCGCTACCACTTCACGAACCACTCCGAGTCGATATCCTCGGCCTGTTCACCGCAACCCTCCATCAACTCGGCATCCCGTGGACCCGGTCGACCAAATACGTCGTCTCGATCTACCGCAAGGCCGCCACCGCACGCCTCGACGAATTCATCGGCCCGAAGTGCGCGGCGTCACGCGCGGTTTAACCCATAACCGCTGGCACGGTACCGTCGTGGTGTGTCCACGACGCGCCGGCACCGGTTCGCGCTGATCATCGGAGTGATCATCGCCGCCACCGCCTGCCTGGCGCTGGGCTGGTGGCAGTGGAGCCGATTCGAGTCGAACTCGGGCAGCTTCCAGAACCTGGGCTACGCCCTGCAGTGGCCAATGTTCGCCGGCTTCTGCGTGTACGCCTACCGCAAGTTCATCCGTTACGAAGAAGCCCCGTCCGAGGCTGCACCGGCGGCCGACACCGTCACCGAGATCCCCGCCGGACTGCTGCCCGAACGACCAACGGCCCACGCCGGTTCCACTGACGTCGACCCCGTAATGCGCGAATACAACTCCTACCTAGCCGAGCTGGCCCAGGCCGACCAGACCGACCTGACGAGCAAGACCCACGAAGATCAGAACAGGACCACCGCATGAGTGCACCCGAGTCGCCCGAAGCCCAGACGGGCGTCCCGAACGAGACGATCCGCAAAGCCCTCCTCGGCTACCGGGTCCTGGCCTGGACCACCGGCCTCTGGCTGATCGCGCTCTGCTACGAGATGGTGATGAAGTACATCGTGAAAGTCGACGACCCACCCACCTGGATCGGCGTGGTGCACGGCTGGGTCTACTTCGTGTATCTGCTGTTCACCGCAAACCTGGCGGTAAAGGTGCGCTGGCCGATCGCCAAGACCATCGGCGTCCTGCTGGCCGGCACCATCCCGCTGCTGGGCATCATCGTCGAGCAGGTTCAGACCCGGGAGCTCAAGACCCGCTTCAACCTCTAGACCGGATCGGCCTCGAGCTCGAGTTCCTCGGAGGACCACTCCTCGATGGCGGCAGCGTCCGCAGCCGGCAGCGTCATCGCGATCACCGCGGCCAGTGCCGCGACCCCAGCGGAGATGAGCAATGCGATCCGCAGACCCTGCAGCGACGGCATGACGTGCCCGGCGTAAGTGATCGTCATTGTCGCGAGCACCACACCGATCACCGCACTGGATATCGATGTGCCCAGCGACCGAGCGAGAGCGTTGATTCCATTGGCGGCCGCCGTCTCAGATATCGGCACCGCGGCGTTGATGAGCGCCGGCAACGACGAATACGCGAAGCCCACCCCGAGGCTGATGACGATGTTGACGACCATCACCGCCACCGGACTGCCGAGTCCCCACAGCGCGCCCAGGTAGGCGGCCGCAATAATCGCCGCACCACACACCAACGTGAACTTCGCGCCGCGGCGGCCGGCCACCCGCGCCGCAAGGGGGGACGCGACCATCATCGCCAGACCACCGGGTGCCATCCACAGACCCGCCTGCAACATGGACTGTCCCAAGCCGTATCCGGTCCCCTTCGGTAGCTCGAGCAGCTGCGGAGCGACCAAGGAAAGCGCAAACATCGAAAAGCACACCAAGATCGCCGCAATGTTGGTGGTCAAGACCGGACGGCGCAGCGTCGTCCGCAGATCAACCATCGGCGAGGCCGTTCGAAACTGCCAACGGGCGAAGACGGCGAACACCACGACGGACACGCCGAACAGCGACAGCGTCGTCGAACTCGTCCACCCCCAGGTCGAACCCTTGGTGATCGGCAGGAGCAGGGTCACCAACCCGGTGGTGAGCAATACGAAGCCCAGCGGGTCGAATGGGTCGGCCGAGGTCGCCGGAATGTTGGGCACCAGGAAAAAGAACAGCAGCATCGCCATCATGCCGAGAGCGCTTGCGCCCCAAAACAATACGTGCCAGTCGGTCTTTTGGGCGATCACCGCCGACAGCGGGAGCCCCAGCGCGCCACCGACCCCCAAAGACGAACTGATCAAGCCCATGGCCGAGCCGACTCGGTCGGCCGGTATCGCGGCCCGCAACACACTGATAGCGAGCGGGATGATCGGGATGCCGAAGCCTTGCAGTCCACGGCCGATGATGAACGGCAGCAGTGAGGTGGTCATCGCGGCGATCAGCGAGCCAGCGGTCAGGGTTGCCGCGCAGACGATGAGCATCGGCTTGGGGCCGTACATATCACCAAGCCGGCCGAATACCGGGGTGGTCACCGCCGCGGTCAGCAGCGTCACTGTGATCGCCCACGAGGCATTCGCCGGGCTGGTGTGCAGCAGCGTCGGCAGCTCGGGGATCAGCGGGATCATCAGCGTCTGCATCAGCGACACGCTGATACCGGCAGCCGCCAGCACGGCGATCAGAACACCGGGGTGCGCCACCCGGACCGCATGACGACCCATCTCGGCATCATGACACAGTTAGATGCACTAGCAAAATTTGCTAGTACTCACCTGGCCAGCGCACGCAGCGCCGGGATCAGCAGCGCCAGCGCCCGACCACGATGTGACGCCGCGTCCTTCTCCGCCGCGCTGAGCTGCGCGGCGCTGCGAGTCCCCCCCTCCGGGACGAACAACGGGTCATAGCCGAAGCCGCCCTCGCCTCGTGGTTCGCGAGCGAGCACGCCCGGCCACTCGCCGCGTACGACGGCATGGTCAGCGTGACCGGGACCGTAGACGAGTGCGCACGCGGAGACGAACGCCGCCGTCCGCCGCTCGTCGGGCACGTCGCGCAATTGGGCCAACAGCAGGTCGTTGTTGGCGGTGTCCTCACCGTGCACGCCGGCCCAGCGCGCCGACAGCACCCCCGGCATTCCGTTGAGGGCGTCGACCGCGATCCCGGAGTCATCGGCGACGGTCGGCAGACCGGTGGCGGCATAGCCGTCACGTGCCTTGGCCAACGCGTTCTCCTCGAAGGTGGCCCCGGTCTCGGGAGCCTCCTCGAAGGGCGGCACATCATCGAGTGAGACGAGCGTGAGCCCGGACAGTCCGGCGGCATCGAGCACCCGGCGCAGCTCGGCCAGCTTCTTCGGGTTGCGGCTGGCGACCAGAAGTTGGCTCAGGACCCGAACGCCTTCTTCGACGGCGGGCCTTCCGGCAGCACTCCGGGATAGGGCAGTTCCAGCGCTTCGCGCTGGACGGCGAACAGCGTCTCGCATGATGCAAGCGCCGCGTCGAGCATCTTGTCCAGCGTCGAGCGTGGGAAGGTCGCACCCTCACCGGTGCCCTGGATCTCGACGAGCGTTCCGGTGTCGGTGGCGACGACGTTCATATCGACCTCGGCGCGCGAATCCTCTTCGTAGGGAAGGTCAACGCGCACCCGGCCGTCGACCACACCGACGCTGACCGCGGCGATCGCACACGACAATGGGCGCGGGTCGGACAGCTTGCCGAGCGCAGCCAGATAGGTGACGGCATCGGAGAGCGCGACATAGGCGCCGGTGATCGCCGCGGTCCTGGTTCCGCCATCGGCCTGCAACACATCGCAGTCGATGGCGATCGTGTTCTCGCCGAGCGCGGCCAGGTCGATGCACGCCCGCAACGAGCGGCCGACCAGCCGGCTGATCTCTTGGGTGCGTCCGCCGAGGCGACCCTTTACCGATTCCCGATCCGAGCGGGTGTGGGTAGCGCCGGGCAGCATCGCGTACTCGGCGGTGAGCCAGCCCTGCCCCGAACCCTTGCGCCAGCGCGGCACACCGTCGGTGACGCTGGCCGTGCACATCACCCGGGTTTCGCCAAAGGTGATCAGGACCGAGCCGGCCGGGTTGGAGGTAAAGCCGCGGGTAATGGTGACCGGCCGCAGCTCGTCGTCAAGCCTGCCGTCTTGTCGTCGGGACACGTCGCAACCCTAGCGGAGCGTGTCAGTGCCGATGGACCTCAATGGTCTCGCCGCACACCACGGCATGCACGGGCCCGTCGAACGCGGCCTTGGCCTCGCTGATGACGTCCTCGCGGGAGGTCCAGGGCGGGATGTGGGTCAGCAACAGTTCGCCGACGCCGGCACGCTTGGCCATCTGACCTGCCTCGGTGCCAGACAGATGTAGATGCGGCGGACGGTCCGGCGCGTGGGTCCAGGACGCCTCACAGAGGAAAACGTCTGCACCGCTGGCCAACTCGACGAGCGAATCGCAGACGCCGGTATCGCCGCTGTAGACCAGAGTGGCACCGCTCGGATCGGTGATCCGCATGCCGAATGACTCGGTCGGATGCGTCACCAAGCGCGGCAGCACCTTCAGCGCGCCGAATTGCACCGGCTGTTTGTCCTGCCAGTGATGGATCTCGAAGATGTCGGAGAAGTCGTCGAGCTCGCCACCCATCGGCGAGGACGCCGCGGCCAGTCGACTCCACGTGTCGCTGGGGCCATACATCACTGCGCGACCCTTGGCCGGGTTCGGGTGGTAACGGCGCCACACGAACAGGCCGGGCAGATCCAGGCAGTGATCGGCATGAAGATGCGACAGCAGAACGTGGACGTCGTTGGGGTCGGCGTAGCGCTGCAACGCGCCGAGCACCCCGCCGCCGAAATCGAGAACCAACGGTGGTGTGTCCGGAGCAGTCAGCAGGTACCCGGACGCCGGCGAATCAGGCCCGACAACACTGCCAGAGCAACCAAGAATGGTGATTCGCACAGTCGCTAGCTTGCCATGCCCAGATGCCGCAAGAGGAAAACATGACGGGTTTGGATACGAGAATCACGTCGTCGCGCTGGCGTGACGCTGAACAGGGTGGACACCGGTGATCGCCGGCCCCAGGAAGCGGGCCGCCAGGGCCGTGAATACCTCGGGATCCCCCGTCGCCTCGAACAGCCGCGTCGCCGCCGGGGCCTCGTGCGGCCGAAGTAAATCGCACTCGGTCAGCACTTTCAGCAAGTCTTTGGCCGTCTCCTCGGCGCTGGACACCAGCGTCACCGAATCCCCCATCGCCAGCTGGATCAGCCCGGATAACAACGGGTAGTGCGTGCAGCCGAGCACCAGCGTGTCGACCTGCGCGCGCTGCAACGGCTCGAGATAGCCCTCGGCCAGGTTCAGCACCTGGCGGCCACTGGTCACGCCGCGCTCGACGAAGTCCACGAAGCGCGGGCAGGCCACCGCCGTGACGTCGACGTCGCGGGCAGCGGCGAACGCGTCCTGATAGGCGCCGGATGCGACGGTTGCCTGGGTCCCGATCACACCGATCTGCCCGGTCCGGGTGGTGGTCACTGCACGGCGCACGGCCGGCAGGATCACCTCGACGACGGGCACGTCGTAGCGTTCGCGGGCGTCGCGCAGACAGGCCGCTGACGCGGTGTTGCAGGCGATGACGAGGGCCTTCACCCCGCGCTCGACGAGATCGTCCCCGATCGCCAGGGCATGCGCCCGGACTTCGGGAATGGTGAGCGGACCGTACGGGCCGTTGCCGGTGTCGCCGACGTAGATAACGTCCTCGTCGGGCAGCTGGTCGATGATCGAGCGGGCCACCGTCAGCCCGCCCACACCGGAGTCGAAGATGCCGACCGGCGCGAGACGGTCGCTCATGAGGTCAAGCCGGGCAACTGGCCGGCCTTCCTGCGTTCCCGGGCTTTGCGTTCCGGGCCGGACAGCACGTACGCCGCGAACACCCCGGCCACCGCACCGCACAGGTGGCCCTGCCAGGAGATGCCGGTGCAGCCGACCTGAGGCAGTGCGCCGAACAGGACAGTGCCGTAATACAGCAGCACCAGGATGCCGACGGCGATCTGCCACAGCGTGCGGGTGAAGAATCCGAACACCAGCAGAAAGGTTAACCATCCCAAGATCAGACCGGACGCCCCGATGATGTTGGGTTCGCCCCCACAGGTGTTGCCCACCCTGCCGATCAGCCAGGTGCCGAAACCGCCTGCGATCCAGATGAATACCGACGCGAAGATGAACCGCGACATGCCAAGCAGTGTCATCAGAAAGCCGAGCACCAACGCGGGCACGGTATTCGAGATCAGGTGCTGCCAGTCCGCGTGAAGCAGCGGGGCGAACAGGATGCCCCACAACCCGTCGGTCTGCAGAGGCCGGATGCCGCCGCGGTAATCGAGGCGGTCGCCCGTGGCCTGATTGACGGCTTCGACGACGTACAGAAGGCCGACGAACGACAGGATCGTGATGCCACCCGTCATCCACAGCGCCCGCTTCTTCGGCTGCGGTCCGGTCATGCCCATAGCTGCCCTTCCAAAGCCTCCTCGGCTTCGTCCAGGCTACCGGCGTAGGCACCGGTGGACAGATACTTCCAACCGGCGTCACACACAGTGAATGCCACGTCGGCGCGCTGACCGGCGTTGCGCGCCTTGGCTGCGACACCGAGTGCGGCGTGCAGGATCGCGCCGATGGAGATGCCGGCGAAGATGCCCTCGACCTGAACCAACTCCCGGGTGCGCCGCAGTGCGTCGATCGAGCCGACCGAGAAACGGGTGGTCAGCACCTCGGGGTCGTACAGCTCGGGGATGAAGCCCTCGTCGATATTGCGCAGTGCGTAGACGCCTTCGCCGTAGCGCGGTTCGGCAGCGACGATCGCGATACCGGGGACATGCTCGCGCAGGAATCGGCCGGTGCCCAACCGCTCGGCGTTGACCATCGCGATATGCCGTTCAGGACGATCGGACCCCTCCGGCCCGGCCAGCACCCCGCACGCCTCATCGGGGTGGTCGGCCCTGGCGTGGGCGACCATGGCGTCGACCAGGTCGGCACGGATCACCAGCACGGTGGGATGTCCTCCTGTGGTCGAGCTCAGCGGGCAGATGCGCCGAACGCACCAGGTAACAGGTCGCGGTAGGTGGGTATTCCGGCCGCCGACTCCGCGGCCAGCACCGCGACCAGCACCGCGCGCGCCAAACAGTCTGCCCCGGCCGCGCCCAGCCTCGCGAGCGGCTTGGTCTCCGGTGCCATCTGCGCCGGGGTGTCCGGGTCCGGTTCGAGCTCGATGGCCCCGGTGGCCAACGCGAAGACGGTGTCCCCGTCCAGCGGGGTGTGCGCCGGGCGAATGGTGTGCGCCAGGCCGTCATGGGCGGCCACCGCAAAGCGCCGGCAGGCGGCCGGGGACAGCGCGGCGTCGGTGGCGACCACCGCGATGGTGGTGTTCAGTGGACCGGACTCGGCATCCAGCGCGGCGAGCGCGGCGATTTGCTCGGCGGGCGGACTGAGCAGCCCGAACTCCTTGGCCAGGTGGCTCATCCAGGGCAGGCCGGTGGCCGGGTCGATGACGTTGCCCGCGCTGTTGACGATGACGATCGCGCCGACGGTCACGCCGGAATCGAGCGTCATCGAGGCGGTGCCGACACCGCCCTTGAGCACCGCCGCGCGCGCTCCGATGCCCGCCCCGACGGTGCCGACTGCCATGTCCACGCCGGCCGACTGCGCGGCCGCATAGCCGAAGTCTGCGGTCGGCCGGCATCCCCAGCCGCCAACGGGAAGGTCAAAAATCACCGCGGCCGGAACTATCGGGACGACGCCGCCCGCCATCGAGACCCCGCGGCCCTGTTCCTCCAGCCACGTCATCACGCCGTCGGCGGCAGCCAGCCCGTAGGCGCTGCCACCGGTCAAGACGACGGCGTCGACGTGGCGGACGCTGTTGGCCGGGTCGAGCAGATCGGTCTCGCGGCTACCGGGGGCACCACCCCGGACGTCAACGGCCCCGACCGTCCCCGGTGGCGCGACGATCACGGTGCTGCCGCAGGCCCAGCCCGATCCCAGCGTCGCATCAGGGTCGAGCCGGCCGTGATGACCGACGAGGATGCCGTCGACGTCGGTGATAGATCCGGTCACCGGATCGGTTTACCCATCAGGCCCAGCACTAGATACTCCTGCAGGACGGTCAGCCACTGATACACATCGAGGTGCCCGGCCAGCGGATGGTCGGCCGGCAATCGGTCCGGGCCCTCGGGCCCGATCGCGAGCATCGCGCCCAGCGCAAGCCGGACGTCGTTGATCGCGGCTATCCAGGCGTTGGCGTCGCCCTCGGTGATCTCGAAACGGCCGCCTCCATCGGGGAGCGTGTCCAGAACCCGTTGCGCTGCAGCCTTTTTAGCATCGATGATCGTGGGCTCGTGCAGGCTGCGCAGGGCACCGTTGAGACTCTCGGCGACCGCCGAACCGGCTGGGTGATCGCGCTGCGGCTTGAAGAAATCGGGCAGCAGCCGCCGCATGGTGGAGTCCTCGGGCGGCTGCGGGTTGCCGGCCCGGATCCCGGTGATTTGCTCGAGTGGATCCGACGGCGTCGCGGCCTCGCGCTCGTCTAGCATGCCCTGCACCGAGGACACCATATTCTTCAGCAGCGCCGCCTCATGTGGCGCCAGAGCAGACCGGAACCGGGGACCCTCAGCGGTGTCGACCCGCTTCCATTTCCGCACGCGCTCAGCGGTCCTGCTGCAGGGTCGCCCACAACCCGGCGGCATGCAGTTTGGACACGTCTACTTCCATGGACTCCCGACTCCCCGCGGATACCACCGCCTTACCCTCCTGATGAACCTGCAGCATGAGCTTCGTCGCGTGCGGTTCGCTGTAGCCGAAAAGCTTCTGGAACACGTACGTCACGTAGTTCATCAGGTTGACCGGGTCGTCCCAGACGATAGTCACCCAGGGGGTGTCCAGGGCGCTGACGGTATCCGTCTGTTGCTGTCCTGCGGCGTCCGGTCGAGTCGGAGCTGCTTGCGAGCCCATGGCCACAAGGATAGCGAGCCGGGTCATTGGCTATCCAGCCCGTGGGACGGGGAATACCGTTGCGCTGTGAGCGCCGCCCTGCTGACGGACAAATACGAGCTGACGATGCTTGCCGCCGCGCTGCATGACGGGTCGGCCGCACGCACGACCACCTTTGAGGCGTTTGCCCGCCGTCTGCCCGACGGCCGGCGCTACGGGGTGGTGGCCGGGACGGGCCGGTTCCTGGATGCCTTGCGCGAGTTCATCTTCGACGACACGGCCCTGGAGCCCCTGGCGTCCTTCCTGGACTCCACGACGCTGGACTACCTCCGGGACTTCCGCTTCACCGGCGATATCGACGGTTACGCCGAAGGCGAGCTGTACTTCCCCGGTTCCCCGATTCTGTCGGTCACCGGCACTTTTGCCGAATGCGTCCTGCTGGAAACCCTGGCGCTGTCGATCTTCAATCACGACACCGCGATCGCCTCGGCGGCCGCTCGAATGGTTAGCGCGGCCGCCGGCCGAACACTGATCGAGATGGGCTCACGGCGCACCCACGAGCAGGCGGCGGTGGCCTCGGCGCGCGCGGCCTACATCGCCGGTTTCACCGGAACGTCCAATCTCGAAGCCAACCGCCGCTATGGCATTCCCGCGATGGGGACCAGCGCGCACGCGTTCACGATGCTCTACACGACGGCCGACGGCCCAGACGAACAAGCGGCATTCAGCGCGCAGGTCAACGCGCTGGGCACCGGGACGACCCTGCTGGTCGACACCTACGACGTGACCACCGGGGTGGCCAATGCGATCGCGGTCGCCGGAACCGAACTCGGTGCCGTGCGTATCGACTCCGGCGACCTCGGCGTGCTGGCCCGCCGGGTACGCGCTCAGCTCGACGATCTCGGCGCGACAGGCACCCAGATCGTCGTGTCCGGCGATCTCGACGAATTCTCGATCGCGGCGCTGCGCGCTGATCCGGTCAACAGCTATGGTGTCGGAACTTCGGTGGCCACCGGCTCCGGAGCGCCCACCGCCAGCATGGTCTACAAGCTCGTCGAGGTGGACGGCCTGCCGGTGGAAAAACGCAGCAGCCGCAAGGAATCTCATGGTGGCCGCAAGGCAGCCCTTCGGCTGTCCCGGCCGACGGGCACGATCATCGAGGAGGTCATCTACCCGGTGTCGGCACCCCTCGAATTGACCGATCCCGCGCGCGCACTGACCGTGCCACTGGTGCGCGGGGGGCGGCCTGTCGGCGTACCCGATCTGGCTGCGGCGCGCGCGTTGGTGGCCAGCGGTCTGCGCAGCCTGCCGTGGGAGGGTCTGGCGCTGTCCCAGGGCGAACCGGCGATCCCGACCCGCCAGGTGCGGATACGGTGAGCACCGACGAACTACCGCCGGTGACCGAGTTGCTGGCGACGGCGGTGACCGCGCTCGGCGGAAACGAACGGCCTGGGCAGGTGCAGATGGCCGAGGCCGTGGCGCGGGCGTTCGAAGGCGGCGAGCACTTGGCGGTGCAGGCCGGCACCGGAACCGGTAAGTCGTTGGCCTACCTCATCCCGGCGATCGCCCGCGCGGTCGCCGACGAAAAGCCCGTCGTGGTGTCCACCGCGACGATAGCCCTGCAGCGCCAGCTCGTTGACCGCGACCTGCCCCGCCTCGTGGACGCGCTGGCCGCCAGCCTGCCCCGGCGGCCCAAGTTCGCCCTGCTGAAAGGGCGTCGAAACTATCTGTGCCTGAACAAGATTCACAACGGCGGCGGCGAAGAGAACGCTGAAGCACCGCAGGAAGAACTGTTCGAACCGGTCGCGGCCACCGCATTGGGCCGCGACGTCGCCAGATTGACGGCGTGGGCGTCGGACACCGAGACCGGCGACCGCGACGAACTGACACCCGGCGTCCCCGACCGCTCCTGGTCGCAGGTCAGCGTCACGGCGCGGGAATGCCTCGGCATGGCCCGCTGCCCGTATGGCACCGACTGCTTCTCGGAACGTGCGCGCGGTGAAGCCGGGCGCGCCGAGATCGTCGTCACCAACCATGCGCTGCTCGCCATCGACGCGATCGCCGACGCCGCGGTGCTACCCGAACACGAATACCTGGTGGTCGACGAGGCCCATGAGTTGGTGGATCGGGTGACGTCGGTGGCCACCGGCGAGCTGACCCCCGCCCCGCTCGGCGTGGCCACCCGGCGCATCGCCCGCCTCGTCAGCCCACAGCTCGCGCAGCGGATGGAAGCGGCGGTGGCGACGTTCTCCTCGGCGATCCATGACGCGGAGCCCGGCCGGCTCGACTACCTCGACGACGAACTCGCCACCTACCTGACCGCACTGCGCGATGCCGCCACCGCAGCCCGCGGTGATATCGACCCCGCACCCAAAGATCCCAAGGCCGCCGCGGCGCGCAGCGAGGCGATCGCGGCACTGACCGAGATCGGTGACGCCGCCTCACGGGTGCTGGACTCCTACGTCCCGGCGATTCCGGACCGGACGGAGGTGGTGTGGCTGGACCATGAGGACAACCGCGGAAACATTCGGCCGGTCCTGCGGGTCGCTCCCTTATCGGTGGCCGGACTGTTGCGCACCCGGCTGTTCGACAGTGCCACAACGGTTTTGACATCAGCGACGCTGACCGTCGGCGGTTCGTTCGACGCGATGGCCGGCGCGTGGGGGCTCGGCGACGGTCCGAAGTGGAAGGGCCTCGATGTCGGCTCCCCGTTCGAACACGCCAAGTCCGGCATCCTCTACGTCGCCGCGCATCTACCGCCGCCTGGCCGCGACAGCGCCGGCAATCCCGAGCAGCTCGACGAAATCGCCGGGCTCATCGAAGCCGCCGGCGGTCGCACCCTTGGACTGTTCTCCTCGATGCGTGCCGCCAAGGCCGCAGCCGAGGCACTGCGCGCACGGATCGACACCCCGATCCTCTGCCAGGGCGACGACGGAACCGCCACCCTGGTCGATCGCTTCGCCGCCGATCCCGAAACGTCGCTGTTCGGCACGCTGTCGCTCTGGCAGGGCGTTGACGTGCCGGGACCGTCGCTATCGCTGGTGCTGATCGATCGCATCCCGTTCCCCCGCCCCGACGATCCCCTGCTGACCGCCCGGCAAAGGGCGATTGCCGCGCGCGGGGGCAATGGGTTCATGGCCGTCGCCGCCGCCCACGCCGCCTTGCTCCTGGCCCAGGGTGCGGGCCGGCTGCTGCGCCGGGTGGACGACCGCGGCGTCGTCGCGGTGCTGGATTCGCGGATGGCCACCGCACGCTACGGCGGCTACCTGCGCGCATCATTGCCGCCGTTCTGGCCGACCACTGATCCCGAGCGCGTCAAACAGGCACTTCAGCGGTTACGCGCCGACGCCGCGTCGTGAATTGGGATCGGTGACGCCGGGGCCACGGCACTATTGTGGGAGCAATTTTCGATGTTTCCTAACACGCCGGTTCGACATAAGGGTGGCCCCCGTGCACCGACGACATCTCGCCCGCCTGCTCGCGGTCGCGGGTAGCGCGGTGGTGCTGGCCGGCTGCGGCTCCACGATCTCGGGCAAGGCCGTGTCGGTGTTCGACGACCCGTTCAAGGTCGGCGGCTTGCAGGCGGTCGACGGGACCAGCGGGTTGCGTTCGGATGCCGAGAAGCCGACCCGCACGGTGTCTCATTCCCGTGGCGGCAAGGACGACGAGATCGCCGTCCAGTCGATCAGCGATCTCGAGGACTTCTGGAAGGACTCCTACCAGGGCGCGTTCGAGGGCGATTTCAAGCCCGTCAAGGACCTGATCTCGTGGGACTCCAACGATTACGACGGGGAATTTTGCGGGGACACCACCTCCGGGCTGATCAACGCCGGCTTCTGCGAAGACGACAACACCATCGGCTGGGACCGCGGCGTGCTGTTGCCTGCGTTGCGACAGGCCAACGGCGACATGGCGATCACGATGGTGCTGGCCCATGAATACGGCCACGCCATCCAGCAGATGGCCAAGCTCAACAACAAGGGCACCCCGACGCTGGTGGCCGAGCAGCAGGCCGACTGCCTCGCAGGCGTCTACATGCGCTGGGTCGCCGAAGGCAATTCGAAGCGATTTACGTTGAGCACCGGCGACGGGCTCAACAACCTTCTGGCCGCCATGATTTCGTTCCGCGACCCCCTGCTGAGCCAGGACGACCATATCGACTCCGGCGACGAGCACGGCTCAGCGTTCGAACGGATTTCGGCCTTCCAGTTCGGCTTCACCGACGGACCGTCCTCGTGCGCGGCCATCGACGCTCAGGAGATCGGCCAGCGCCGCGGCGATCTGCCCATCGAACTGCAGCACGACCAGACCGGTGAGTGGCCGGTGAGCGAGGAGTCGACCCGCGCGATCGTCGAGGCGCTGAACATCCTGTTCACGCCCAAGAATCCGCCGACACTGAGCTTCGATGCGGCCTCGGCAGCCAAGTGTCCCGACGCCAGGCCCAGCGCGCCGGTGTCCTTCTGCCCGGCCACCAACAACATTGCCGTCGACCTGCCGGGGCTGGAGAAGATGGGTGCCTCGACCGAGCGGCAGGACAACGTTCTGGTGACCGGTGACAACACCGCCTACTCGGCGCTGGTGTCGCGCTACATGCTGGCGGTGCAGCACGAGCGCGGCGGGCTGGTGCTCGACAATGCCGAGGCCGGGCTGCGCACCGCCTGCCTGACCGGCGTGGCCACCACCAAACTGTCGAAGGAAGTCACCACCTCCGACGGCAACACCGTGGCGCTGACCGCCGGCGATATCGACGAGGCGGTGTCGGGCCTGCTCACCAACGGTCTGGTCGCCAGCGATATCAACGGCGAATCGGTGCCCGCCGGGTTCAACCGCATCGACGCATTCCGCATCGGGGTGCTCGGCGATCAGGACCGCTGCATCAAGCGCTTCCCGTAGCGCCGAGTGTGCGGAGAGATCGCTTTTCTGCGTGCCTTTGCGATCTGAGCGCACACTCGATGACATGGGTAACGAAATCGATCCGCTCGAGTCGGTGGCCGTGGCTGTACGGCAGGCACGGGACGCCGGCTACACCTGGCAGCAGATTCGAGCAGTGCTCGGCGAACCACCCGCTACCCCTGCGCTGCCGGAGGCCGAAGAGTTGGCACGCACCGTCATCGATGATCTTGCTCATGCCCGGTGGGCCGATGTGAGCGCTCGCTTCGATGCCACGATGCGCGACGGGCTCACCGACGAAGAGCTCGCCCAGGGGTGGGAGCACATAGCGGGGCTGGCCGGCGGCTACCAAAGTCACCGCGACACCGACGCCGTACGGGTCGGCGACTTCACCACCACTAACACGCCGTTGACGTTCGCGGCCGGCGAGTTCGTCGCTCGCATCAGCTTCCGTGACGATCGGACGATTGCCGGGCTGTACATCCTCGATCCCAATGCGGCCGGCGCCCAGGCTCGTTGAGATAGCGGCTAGATCTTTTTGGTCACTCCGTACCAGGACAGGATCGCGTCACCCTCGTCAGTCGACTTGGACAGCGTCGCGTAGGAGCGAATGAACGACTCCCCCACACACCCATCGATCTTGACGTGGAAGTTGCTGATCGACAGCCAGGGGCGGTCGCCCTTGTATTCCTTCTTCGTCACCGGGATGTTGATGATGCCCGGCTTGAGGCCCACGGTGATACCGCCGCCAACGTTCCCGCCGATGCCGGGGGTTAGACCATCGGCCATCGTGTTGGAGAAGTCCAACCCGAAGTAACCCAGCGAGGCATTGCCGCCGACGGTGCCCGTCAAGGCGACACCGTTGGACGTGCTCATATCGATGCCGCAGCCGATCTGGTAGCCGACCTCGAACACGCCTCTCGGCACGTCACTGGGTCCGTCCAGCGCGCCGTTGAAGACGCCGCTGACGATGTATTCGCGCGACGAGATTGCGGTGGTCAGTGGCGCGCTCGGCATCTGGATCTCATCCTTGGCCGAGATCGTCAGCGTCCAGCCGTCGGGCGATTTGGTGGCGGCCGGCGGCGAGGACATCACCTTGCCGTCGTCGACCGGCGGGGCAGCCGGATCGGCGGCGACGGGCTGGGCCAGCTCTGGGCCACCCGGATCAGGATCGGCCGACGCGGGTATCGGCGTCGCCAACACGGTGCCTACCAGGGCCACCAGCACCGCATGACGAACAACTACTGCCCCGAACGCCGATGGTCCGCCGCGATGCGGGACACTCCTCGACGATCCCTTTGGGAACCTACAGGTGGCTCCCATGCACTGCTAACCGGTTGGGGGACTCCCAGCGTTACGCCAGTGTGACCAGACCGAGCTCGTTGTCACCGGCCAGCAGCCGGTGATGCGGCAACACCCGCACGGTATAGCCGAGCAATCCGGCCAGTGGCAGCGGGGTCGTCGTGGTGAAGATGTCGGTACCGGCGTCACCGGAACCGCCGTGCGTCATGACCACCGTCTCCGGGTCCTGCAGGGCATCGGTGGCGTCGACGCGGCCCAGCACCGCCTGCACCACCACCTCGTCAGGTTTCAGGCCGGCCAGCTGCACGGCGGCCGTCAGCGTGAGCTCCGAACCCAGCAGCGGGGTGTCCGGCAGCCCGGTGCTGTCCACATCGGTGATCTGGATCTTCGGCCAGGCTTCCGAAACCCGAAGCCGGTAGGCCGCCAGATCGCGGGCCGCACCGAACGGCACGCCGTCCACAGGTGCGCTGGTCCGGGCGAACGACTGCGCGGCCGGTGCGTAGTACTTCTCGGTGTAGTCGCGCACCATCCGCGAGGCCAGCACCTTGGGGCCCAGCTGCTGCAGGGTGTGCCGGACCATCTCGACCCACCGGTTCGGCACACCGTTGTCGTCGCGGTCGTAGAACCGCGGTGTGACCGCATCCTCGAGCAGGTCGTACAGCGCGGCCGCTTCTAGGTCATCGCGACGTCCCTCATCGGCCAGACCGTCGGCTGTCGGTATCTCCCAACCGTTTTCGCCGTCGTACCACTCGTCCCACCAGCCGTCCCGGATGGACAGATTGAGCCCGCCGTTGAGGGCGCTCTTCATGCCGGATGTGCCGCAGGCCTCCAGCGGCCGCAGCGGATTGTTCAGCCACACATCGCAACCCCAGTACAGCTGGCGCGCCATGGACATGTCGTAGTCGGGCAGAAAGGCGATGCGGTGACGCACTTCTGGGCGGTCGGCGAACTTGACGATCTGCTGGATCAGCGCCTTGCCCGCGTCGTCGGCGGGATGGGACTTGCCGGCCACGATTAGCTGCAGCGGCTTGTCCTCGTCGAGCAGCAGCGCCTCCAGCCGCGCTTGATCACGCAGCATCAGCGTCAATCGCTTGTAGGTGGGGACGCGGCGGGCGAAACCGATGGTCAACGCATTCGGATCGAAAGCCGTTGCAATCCAGCCCAGTTCGGCTTCCGATGCACCACGCTCCAGCCAGGACCGGCGCAGCCGGGCCCGAACGTCCTCGACCAGCGCTGCCCGCAGTTGAGACCGGATCCACCAGATGTGACCGGTGTCGACCTGCTGTAACCGCTGCCAGACGCTCGGCTCGCGCAGCGCCTCGGTGGAGCCGGCCAGCTCGCGGCCGAGCTGCAACCACTGCGGCGCCGCCCAGGTGGGGCCGTGCACGCCGTTGGTGATCGACCCGATCGGCACCTCGGACGGGTCAAAACCGGGCCATAATTCGTCGAACATCGTCCGGCTGACCCGCCCGTGCAGCAGCGAGACCCCATTGGCGCGCTGGGCAAGCCGCAGACCCATATGCGCCATGTTGAACTTGGACGGATCGTCCTCGGTGCCGAATGCCAGCACCCGATCGACCGGAACACCCGGCAGCAGTCCGGTTGGGCCATCGTCGCCGAAATAGCGCTTCACCATCTCCACCGGGAACCGATCGATACCGGCCGGCACGGGCGTATGCGTGGTGAACACCGTCGCCGAGCGCACCAGCGTGAGCGCGGTATCGAAGTCCACCTGCTGCTCGCAGACATACTCGCGAATGCGCTCCACGCCCAGAAATCCGGCGTGGCCTTCGTTCATGTGGAAGACGTCAGGGGCGGGCCGGCCTTCGATCGCGGTGAACGCGCGAATCGCCCGCACCCCGCCGATACCGGCCAGCAGCTCCTGCTTGATGCGGTGTTCCTGGTCGCCACCGTACAGCCGGTCGGTGACGTTGCGCAGGTCATGTTCATTTTCGGGGATGTCAGAGTCCAACAGCAGCAGCGGAATCCGGCCCACCTGCGCCACCCATACCCGGGCCCGCAGCACCTTGGCATCCGGCATCGCGAGCTCCACCAGCACCGGCGCACCGGCGTCGTCGGCCAGCAATCGCAGTGGAAGTCCCTGCGGATCCAGCGACGGATAGTTCTCATGCTGCCAGCCGTCGGTGGTCAGCGACTGACGGAAGTAGCCCGACCGGTAACACAGGCCGACGGCGGTCAGCGGCAGCCCCAGATCCGAGGCGGACTTCAGGTGGTCGCCGGCCAGAATGCCCAAACCGCCCGAATAGTTGGGCAGCACCTCGGCGACACCGAACTCCATCGAGAAGTAGGCGATCCCGGTCGGCAAGCTCGACGCGTCCGCTTCCTGAAACCACATCGGCCGGTTCACGTAGTCGGCCAGATCAGCGGCAAGCTGATCGAGACCGTTCAGGAAACCCTCATCGGTGGCGAGTTCGTCGAGCCGCGCCGGGGTGACCGCACCCAACAGGGCCACCGGATCCTGACCGGTCTGCAACCACAGCCGAGGATCGATCGAGGCGAACAAATCCTGGGTCGGTTTGTCCCACGACCACCGCAGATTCGTGGACAACCGACCGAGTGCGGCGAGCCGATCGGGTAAATGGGCGCGGACCGTGAACCTGCGGAGTGCCTTCACGTGTTCCAACCTACCGAGATTGACTGGCGCCGATGGCCGACCGAATAGCTTCCTCCCCCCGCATTCATTCGGGCTACTACGGTGTGAATAGAGCGCGATGCGGTTACCCCGAGAAACGAAGACCGACAACGAGAAGACCGACGGAGCCGGCGCGGGGCAGACCACGCCGCACAGGTTCAGGAATGGAGTGTTGGGTGCCCGGTCGTATCGAGATCGATGACGTCGCGCCCGTCGTGTCCTGCGGTGCTTACCCCGCCAAAGCGGTCGCCGGCGAAGTGGTGCCGGTATCAGGGTCGGTCTGGCGCGAGGGTCACGACGCGGTGGCGGCGACGTTAGTGGTCCGCTACCTCGGAACGTCCTACCCGCAGCTGGGGGCTAATCCGGCCCGCCGGGTCAAGGCGCCCGAAGGCGCCGGCCCTGCCGCGGCCGCGCCGGCCGCCGGCAGGGTGAAGCCCCAGTTGCACGCGATGGCGACCGGCCGCACACCGGATCTGTTCCACGGCCAATTCGTGCCCGACCGGGTGGGACTCTGGACCTTTCGAATCGACGGCTGGGGCGACCCGATCACCACCTGGCGGCATGCCGTCACCGTGAAACTCAACGCCGGTCAAGGCGAATCGGAACTCGATAACGATCTGCTGGTGGGCTCACGTCTGCTGGCGCGGGCGGCCACCGGTGTGCCCCGTGATCGGCGTGCACCGCTGCTGGACGCCTCGGCCGCACTGCGCGAGCCCGGCGACCCGCTGACCCGCGCGGCGCTGGCGCTCTCGCATGACGTCACCGAGCTGCTGGCGCAGTACCCGCTGCGCGAACTGGTGACCCGCGGCGCCACGTACGGGGTCTGGGTGGATCGCCCGCTGGCGCGCTGCAGCGCCTGGTACGAGCTGTTCCCCCGCTCCACCGGCGGCCGTGACGAGCACGGAACGCCGGTGCACGGCACCTTCGCCACCGCGGCGGCGACGCTGCCGCGGGTGGCGGCAATGGGATTCAACGTCGTCTACCTGCCGCCGATCCACCCGATCGGCAAGGTGCACCGCAAGGGCCGCAACAACAGCGTGACCGCCGAGCCCGGCGACGTGGGATCACCTTGGGCAATCGGTAGCGACGAAGGTGGCCACGACGCCGTTCATCCCGATCTTGGGACGATCGATGACTTCGACCGATTCGTGGCCGCTGCACGCGACAACGGTCTGGAGGTGGCGCTGGATCTCGCGCTGCAGTGCGCCCCGGATCACCCGTGGGCCAAGGACCACCGGCAGTGGTTCACCGAGCTGCCCGACGGCACCATCGCCTACGCGGAGAACCCGCCCAAGAAGTACCAGGACATCTATCCGCTGAACTTCGACAACGATCCCGGCGGCCTCTATGACGAGGTACTGCGGGTGGTTCGGCACTGGATGGACCACGGCGTCAAGGTCTTTCGGGTGGACAACCCGCACACCAAGCCACCGAACTTCTGGGCATGGCTGATCAGTCAGGTCAAATCGATCGACCCCGACGTGCTCTTCCTTGCCGAAGCCTTCACCCGGCCGGCCCGGCTGAACGGTCTGGCGAAACTCGGCTTCACCCAATCGTATTCGTATTTCACCTGGCGAACGGCGAAGTGGGAGATCGAGGAGTTCGGCCGCCAGATCGCCGAACACGCCGACTACACGCGGCCCAACCTGTTCGTCAACACCCCCGACATCCTGCACAAAAGCCTGCAGCAGGGCGGCCCGGGGATGTTCGCGATCCGGGCCGTGCTGGCCGCGACGATGGGCACGTCCTGGGGGGTGTATTCAGGCTACGAGCTGTTCGAGCACCTGCCGGTACGAGAAGGCAGCGAGGAGTACCTGGACTCCGAGAAGTACGAGCTGCGGCCACGCGACTTCGAGACAGCCCTGCAACAGGGCCGGTCACTGGAGCCGTTTCTGAAGCGCCTCAACGAGATCCGACGCGTGCACCCGGCGCTATGCCAGATGCGCACGATCACGATCCACCATATCGACAACGACGCATTGCTGGCCTACAGCAAGTTCGATCCGGTCTCCGGCGACACTGTGCTGGTGGTGGTGTCACTGAACCCATTCGGCCCCGAAGAGGGCACGTTATGGCTGGATATGGACGCATTGGGCATGCACCCCTACGACCGGTTCTGGGTCCGGGACGAGATCACCGGAGAGGAATACCAGTGGGGACAGTCGAACTATGTGCGACTAGAGCCCTCGCGCGCCGTCGCGCACGTTGTGAACATGCCGTTGATCCCGCAGGAGCAGAGAGCAAGTCTGCTGCGGCGGGAATGACGCGAACTACAAAGGAGCCCTGGCAATGACGAGAACAGACAAGCTCGCCAGCCCGCATCTGGCACCCGATCCCGCCGAGGTGGCCAGGCTGGTCGCCGGTGTGCACCACAGCCCGCACAGCATCCTGGGCACCCACGAGTACGGCAACCACACCATCATCCGCGCGCTCAAACCGCACGCGGAGGAGGTGGTGGCCGTGATCGGCGACGAACGTCACCCGCTGGCGCACATCGATTCCGGCATCTTCGCGGTGGCACTGCCGTTCACCAACCTGGTCGACTACCGGTTGCAGGTCACCTATCCGGGCGGGCACACCATCACCGTCGCCGACGGCTATCGGTTCCTACCCACGCTCGGCGAGATGGACCTCTACCTGTTCGGCGAGGGACGCCACGAGCGGCTGTGGGAAATCCTGGGCGCGCATCCGCGCTCGTTCACCACCGCCGACGGTGTCGTCAACGGTGTGTCATTTGCGGTGTGGGCGCCGAACGCCAAGGGCATCAACCTGATCGGCGAGTTCAATCATTGGGATGGCAATGACGCCCCGATGCGCGTGCTCGGCTCCAGCGGCGTGTGGGAATTGTTCTGGCCCGACTTCCCCGCCGACGGGCTCTACAAGTTTCGGGTGCACGGGGTCGACGGTTCGGTCACCGACCGGGCCGACCCGTTCGCCTTCGCGACGGAGGTCCCGCCGCACACCGCGTCGCGGGTGTTCACCTCGGAATACACCTGGGACGACGCCGACTGGCTGACGCAGCGCGCGGCGCAGAACCCGGTGTTCGAGCCGATGAGCACCTACGAGGTTCACCTCGGTTCGTGGCGACCCGGCCTGAGCTATCGCGAACTCGCCGAACAGCTCACCGATTACGTTCTGGCACAGGGCTTCACCCACGTCGAGCTCCTGCCGGTCGCCGAACACCCCTTCGGCGGCTCGTGGGGCTATCAGGTGACGTCGTACTACGCCCCGACGTCACGGTTCGGCACACCCGACGAGTTCCGGCTGCTGGTGGACACCCTGCACCGGGCCGGTATCGGCGTGATCGTCGACTGGGTGCCCGCACACTTCCCCAAGGACGCCTGGGCGCTGGGCCGCTTCGACGGCACGCCACTCTATGAGCACTCCGACCCGCGTCGCGGTGAGCAACTCGACTGGGGTACCTACGTTTTCGACTTCGGTCGCGCCGAGGTGCGCAATTTCCTGGTGGCCAACGCCCTGTATTGGCTGGAGGAATTCCACATCGACGGCCTGCGGGTGGACGCCGTCGCGTCCATGCTCTACCTGGATTACTCCCGCCCGGACGGTGGTTGGACGCCCAATATCTACGGCGGTCGGGAGAACCTCGAAGCCGTGCAGTTCCTCCAGGAGATGAACGCGACTGTCCACAAGATGGCGCCGGGCATCGTCACGATCGCCGAGGAGTCCACCTCGTGGCCCGGCGTCACACGGCCAACCAACCTTGGTGGACTTGGCTTTTCGATGAAGTGGAACATGGGGTGGATGCACGACACCCTGGACTACATGAGCCGCGACCCGATCTATCGCACCTATCACCACGGTGAGCTCACGTTCTCGTTGCTCTACGCGTTCAGCGAGAACTTCGTGCTGCCGATCAGCCACGACGAGGTGGTGCACGGCAAGGGCACGCTGTGGGGACGCATGCCCGGCAACGACCACGTCAAGGCGGCCGGGTTGCGCAGCCTGCTCGCCTACCAGTGGGCCCATCCCGGTAAGCAACTGCTGTTCATGGGCCAGGAATTCGGCCAGCGGGCGGAGTGGTCAGAGGAACGCGGCGTCGACTGGTACCAGCTCGACGAAAACAGCTACTCCGACGGAATTCTGCGATTCGTCGCCGATATCAACGCGATCTACCGCACGCGTACGGCGTTGTGGAGCCAGGACAGCCGTCCAGACGGCTACTCGTGGATCGACGCCAACGATTCGGCCAACAACGTGCTGAGTTTCCTGCGCTACGGCAGTGACGGTTCCGTGCTGGCGTGTGTGTTCAACTTCTCCGGTGCCGCGCACACCCGCTACCGGCTCGGCCTGCCGCACAGCGGAACGTGGCGCGAGGTGCTCAACAGCGACGCGACGATCTACAACGGTGCGGGAGCGGGCAACTTCGGAGCCGTCGAGGCCACCGAGGAGCCGTGGCACGGCAGACCGGCGTCGGCGACGCTGGTGTTGCCGCCGACCTCCGCGATCTGGCTCGAGCCTGAGGTCTAGTACAGCGCGTTGGCGAGGTTGCGCCGGCCGGTGATGACATCGGGATCGGCCGGGTCGAACAGCTCGAAAAGCTCGATCAACCGGGTGCGCACCTTCGTGCGGTCATCATCGGATGTCTTGCGCACCAGCGCGATCAGCCGGTCGAATGCGGGAATCACATCCTGGTTGAGGATCTGCACATCCGCCGCGGCAAACGCCGCCTCGATATCGTCTGGTGCCGCATCCGATGCTGCGACGGCGTCCGGGCTGCGCGTGGTGGCGCGCTCCAGGAAGGTCATCTGCCGCAGCGCACCCTTGGCTTCGGCATTCCCTGGATCGGCATCGAGGATCGCCTGATACGCGGTCGCGGCGGCTGCGAAATCGCCGGCTTCCAGAAGGTCGCGGGCCTGTGCGAGCACGGGATCGTCGGCCGCTTCGCCTTCGGGATCACCTGAGCCGGAGAGTTTTCCGGCCGTCGCCGACAACAGGGAGTCGACCCAGCGGCGCAGCTGCTCGGGGGGTTGCGGGCCCTGGAAGCTGGCCAACGGCTGTCCACCGGCCAGCGCCACCACCGTGGGCACCGCCTCGATGCCGAACATCTGGGCCACCCGCGGCACCACGTCGACGTTCACCGTGGCCAACGACCACGTGCCGTTGCCCTCGGCGGCCAGCGCACCCAGCGCCTCGGCGAGCTGGACCGCGGAATCGCTGCGGGGCGACCAGAGCACCACCACAACCGGCACCTGACCGGACTTGACCAGCACCTCGGCTTCGAAATTCGCCTCGGTGACCTCGGTGCCGCCGCCGGGGGCGGTCGCACCGCCGGATGCGGGCTGCTGGGCCCGCTGTTTGAGACCGGATAGATCAACGGCACCGGCGGCTAAGGCGGGGCCGATCGAAGGGCGTGGACGCGTCACGTACCCAAGTCTGTCACGTCGCCGTTCGCGCTGAATCGCGCGGTTGAGAAGAAGCCGCGGGAGCCGCCCGACCGCCCAATTTGGCCGTCCGATCAGCCCATATGAGGAAGATCACACTGCCGAGCGGCACGATGCTGCCCAGCAACGCCAGCACCCACGTCGCGACGCCCCACGAGCAGGCGATCCCAGCTAGGAGAGCAGTGATCACGAAAGCGATGAACACCAGCCCGTGGGCCATGCCGAAGACCTTGACGCCGACCTCGGTGCGCGGGGTGCCCAGGTACTTGAAGTACATCCCGACCAGTAGCCCGACCCAGGTCACCGCTTCGGCCAGCGCCACCAATCGGAACCGCCCTGCCGTGCTGCGGATATCAAAGGTGCGCGTCATGCCGCCATTGTGCCGCAGCGACGCGCCAGCTACTACGCTGCGTCGTTGCTGCGGCCACCGCTACCCCGTCAGGCGCGCAGGATTAGCGCATCGCCCTGGCCGCCCGCGCCGCACAGCGCGGCCACCGCGTAGCCCGAGCCGCGCCGGGAGAGCTCCAGCGCCGCATGCAGCGTGATACGCGCGCCGGACATCCCGATCGGGTGGCCGACCGCGATTGCGCCGCCGTTGCGGTTGACGCGCTCGGCGTCCACCCCGAGCTCGCGAGTCGAGGCCAGCGCGACGGCGGAGAACGCTTCGTTGATCTCAATGACATCGAGCTGATCGAGGCTGATGCCCTCGCGCGCAATGGCCTTCTTGATCGCGTTGGCCGGCTGGGACTGCAGCGTGGAATCTGGGCCGGCGACCACACCGTGGGCACCGATCTCACACAGCCACGTCAGGCCCAGTTCCTGCGCCTTGGCCTTGTTCATCACCACGACAGCGCATCCGCCGTCGGAGATTTGGGACGCCGAACCCGCGGTGATGGTGCCGTCCTTGCGGAACGCGGGCTTCAGCCCCGACAGCGATTCGGCCGTGGTGTTGGCCCGGATGCCCTCATCCTCGGCGAACTCGATCGGGTCACCCTTGCGCTGCGGGATCTTCACCGGCACGACCTCGTCGGCGAACACCCCGTCCTTCCAGGCCGCGGCGGCCTTCTGATGCGAGGTGGCGGCGAATTCGTCCTGCTCGAGGCGGGTGAACTTGTCGGTGTCGTTGCGCTGCTCGGTCAGGGCGCCCATCGGCTGGTCGGTGAAGACGTCGTGCAGGCCGTCGTACGCCATGGAGTCGAGCACCGTGACATCGCCGTACTTGTAGCCCTCACGGCTGTTTACCAGCAGGTGCGGCGCCTTGGTCATCGATTCCTGGCCACCGGCGACGACGACGTCGAACTCACCGGCCCGGATGAGCTGGTCGGCGAGCGCGATCGAGTCGATGCCGGACAGGCACATCTTGTTGATGCTCAGCGCGGGCACGTCCCAGCCGATCCCGGCGGCGACGGCCGCCTGGCGGGCCGGCATCTGGCCGGCACCGGCGGTCAGCACCTGGCCCATGATCACGTACTCGACCAGTGACGCCGGCACTCCCGCTTTCTCCAGCGCGCCCTCAATGGCGATCGCGCCCAGGTCGCTACCAGAGAAATCTTTGAGGGAGCCCATCAGCTTTCCGATGGGAGTGCGAGCTCCAGCAACGATCACCGACGTCGTCATTCCTGCCTCCATGCGCGTTTCGAGCCGCTTCGATGCGGCTATCCACGGATCCCCCAGTAGTTGAATCCGATCTGGTTAGGTTACCTTTGCGTTATGACCGCTGAGCAAGTTGACGCCCGTCCAGTCCTGGCCAGTGCTCTCGTCACCGCTGTCGATCACGTCGGCATCGCGGTGCCGGATCTCGATGCGGCAATTCAGTGGTATCACGAGCACCTCGGCATGATCCTGGTGCACGAGGAGATCAACGAAGACCAGGGTATTCGCGAGGCGATGTTGTCGCTGAAGAACGCTGCGCCCGACTGCGCGCAGATCCAGCTGATGGCCCCGCTGGACGAGACCTCGACGATCGCCAAGTTCATCGACAAGCGCGGCCCCGGCATCCAGCAGATGGCCTATCGGGTCAGCGATCTGGACGCGATCTCCGAACAGTTGCGCGGCCAGGGCGTCCGGTTGATCTACGACGCACCACGACGCGGAACGGCGAACTCGCGCATCAACTTCATCCACCCCAAGGATGCCGGTGGCGTCCTGGTGGAACTCGTTGAGCCGGACGCCTCGCACTAGTCGTTAGGACCATTTCCGGGTCGGACCGCGGTTGGCGCGGTTGGCCCAGCACGCAGTGTGCCAATGCCGCCGCTCGCCTAGCCCCGGCTCCCCCTGATCGACCGGCCACACCACGACATGTGCTGTGCCCGAGTGGATTTCGTGATCGCATCCGGGACACCGATAGTTCTTGACGGCACGCGACCCAGGGATCGGCCGCACCTCGTAGTCGAACCCGTCGGCACCGACCTCGACCCGGCGCGGACCGGGCAGCGGCGGAAAGTCGCTCCCCTTACGACGGTCCGGCCGGCGGCGCGGCATCAGAAGAGCCGGAACTCGTCGCTGTCCATACCGCGCATGACGTCGTAGTCGAGAGTGACACAACGTATCCCGCGATCAGTGGCAAGCGTGCGCGCCTGCGGCTTGATCTGCTGGGCCGCGAACACACCGCTGACGGGCGCCAGCAGGCTGTCGCGATTGAGCAGTTCGAGGTAGCGCGTCAGCTGCTCGACCCCGTCGATCTCACCCCGGCGCTTGATCTCCACAGCTACCGTGCGGCCCGCGTCATCGCGGCACAAGATGTCCACCGGACCGATCGCGGTCATGAACTCCCGGCGAACCAAGGTGTAGCCGCCGCCCAGGAGCTCGATGTGCTCGGCCAGCAACTTCTGCAGATGGGCTTCGACACCGTCCTTGACGAGCCCGGGATCGATCCCGAGCTCATGGCTCGAGTCGTGCTCGATGCTCTCGATCGTAATGCGAAGCTGCTCGCCGGTCTTGTTCTCCACTACCCATACCGGCAAAGAATCATCCGGTGCCTCCTCGGTGAGCCAGCACGGCGGGCTCATCCAGTTCAGCGGCTTGTAGGCGCGATCGTCAGCGTGCACGCTGACCGAACCGTCGGCCTTGATCAGCAGTAGCCGGCGAGCAGACGGGAGGTGGGCGGTGAGACGGCCGACATAGTCGACGGTGCATTGAGCGATCACGAGGCGCACCGCACAAGCTTAGGGTCTGGCGCCTGCGGCGACTTAGGCTGACGCCACCATGATTTCCCACCCCAGCGTTGCGCAGCGGTTGGGCCGGGTTCTGGAACGGCTCACCCGGCAAAGCGGTCGGCTGGTCGGCGCACCGGCCTACGGATCATTGCTGCTGGGCCGGGTGAACGAAAGCCCGCCCCGTCGGCGGGTGCGGATCCAGACGCTGGTCACCGTGTCGCTGCTGACGGTGAACGTGATCGGAATCCTGGTGGCGGCGCTGCTGGTGACCGTGGCGTATCCGGTGCCCAGCGTGTTCACCGACGTGCCACCCTGGCTCACCTATGCGCTGGCGCCCGCCTATGCGACGTTCGCGCTGGCGTTCGGCACCTGGTGGATCACCACCCGCACGGTCAACGACCTCCGATGGGCCGTCGACGGGCGGGTGCCAACACGAGCCGATCAGCGCAAAGCGTTCTTCACACCCTGGCGGATCGCGTTGGCCCAGCTGACGCTCTGGGCCGTGGGCACCGCGGCGTTCACCGTTCTCTACGGGCTCTACAACACTGACTTCATTCCCCAGATCGCGCTCGGGGTGGGGTTCTGCGGCGTGCTGGTCTCCACCGGTGCCTACCTATTCACCGAGTTCGCACTGCGCCCGGTCGCGGCACAGGCGCTCGCGGCGGGGCGACCCCCGCACCGCCTGGCCCCCGGCATCATGGGCCGCACGATGACGGTGTGGATGTTGGGCTCCGGTGTGCCCGTGATCGGAATCGGCCTGACCGCGCTGTTCTCGCTGATCCTGGACAACCTCACCAAGACTCAGTTGGAAGTCGCGATCCTCATCACCTCGCTGGCCACCCTGGTGTTCGGGTTCATGTTGATGTGGATTCTGGCCTGGCTCACCGCAACTCCGGTCCGCGTGGTTCGCTCGGCGCTCAAACGCGTCGAGGACGGGGACCTCACGGCCAACCTCGTCGTCTTCGACGGCACCGAGCTCGGGGAACTGCAACGGGGTTTCAACTCGATGGTGAACGGGCTTCGGGAACGCGAGCGGGTGCGCGACCTGTTCGGCCGCCATGTCGGACGGGAGGTCGCCGCGGCGGCCGAACTGCAGCGACCCACCCTCGGCGGCGAAGAGCGCCATGTGGCAGTGCTTTTCGTCGACATCGTCCAGTCCACCCACTTGGTCAGCGCGTTGCCGCCGATCGACGTGGTCGAACTGCTTAACCGGTTCTTCGCCGTCGTTGTCGAGGAGGTCGACCGCCACCGCGGGATCGTCAACAAGTTCGAAGGCGACGCGACGTTGGCGATCTTCGGGGCCCCCGTCAGCCTGGACAACCCGGAGGACGAGGCACTGCGCGCGGCCCGCACGATCATGCGGCGGCTCGAGCGGGAGGTACCCGAATGCCCCGCGGGCATCGGGGTCACGGCTGGGCAGGTGGTGGCCGGCAACGTAGGCGCCAACGAGCGATTCGAGTACACGGTGATCGGCGGACCGGTCAACGAGGCCGCCCGCCTCTCGGAGCTGGCCAAGTCCGCCGACAGCCGCGTGTTGGCGTCGGCGGTGGCGGTCGAGAATGCCAGCGAGCAGGAGCGCGCCCACTGGACCCTCGGTGACGCGGTGACGTTGCGCGGCCACGACGCGCCGACCCGGCTGGCGGTGCCCGCCTGAATCCGGCCACCGGACGGTGTCCTGATCCGAGGGGTACATGGCCCGCAAGCCCCTGGTGCGGCGGGCTCGGGTTGGGTGTCACTGACTTCGGCAGTGCCGACCAGCGCTTTGAGGTCGACGGAGCCGATGCCGCGGCCCGCTTCCTCCGGGAACACACCACACCTCGGAATCGTGTTGGGCATCAACGGGTTCGACACGCAGCGGCTGTCGCGCGGCTTCGCCGAACGGGTGCACGCGGTATGGCCACGCCACGATCTGGGGTACGCGATCGCTGTCGACGCCCGGGCCAACCCGATGACGGCTCCGCTGTTCTCGTTCCCCGCCCACCTGGATCATCTGATCAACGGCAGACCGTCGCCCACCTTCTTGGACCTGGTGAGCAACTCGGCTTGGGGTGATCAGCCCCTACAGAGCCGCATCATCGCCAATCGCTGAGGCAGAGGGTCGATCTGAGCGCAGAGTTCCTCGTCGTCGATCTGGATCTGTTCGTGCCGAGCGGCCGCGAGCAGACCGTCCAGCAAGATGTCTCGGTAGTGTGTGCCGTCCAGCAGCGCAACAAGGAGCCGGTCGGCCGCCGATAGCGAGAACACTTCGCGCCAGCGATTGAATGTCACCGCCTCGGCCTCCCTTTGGCTCAGCTCTGCCATGAGTCTCGAAGGCTCGTCGGTGCCCGTTGTCGTCGCATCGGCCGAGACGGGGTCGAGACGATAGCGCGCCGTTCCGTTGAGGATCAGAACGTTCAGCAGTTCGTCGATGCGCACCGGTAATCCCGCACCCGCCGGACTGCCTGCGCCCCTGAGTCGGGTTACCGTCTCCTGCTGTAGCTCTGCCCACGAAATCGTCCAGGGCCAATGCGAATTCAGTACGTCAAGGGCTGCCTTCAGACCAGGGTCGTTGGCGAATACCCCCGGTCCGCCCGGCACGCCGAAGGTTTGACGCGAGGAGTCCAGCACAACCGCCCCCTCGACCTATAGAACCCGTGACGGGTGACGTGATCGAATGCGCCCATCTCCACCACCCGCGCGGTGGCGACATCGGGGACGTCGTCGAGCCCCAGCAGGTAGCCGATGGCGGCCACATGGCCGGGAGCGGTCTGCGGATACGCGTGGAATCCATAGGGGGGGGGCGGAGTCGTATTCGCTGCACACCTGCTCGAGCGCATCGTCGATTCGGCTGTGGGGTGGGCAGCTCGCGACGGGTAGCTAACGGTGCGAACATTGAGACTCACACCGCCAACTGCTGTGTGTTAACCAAGAAGCCGTGAAACAGGCAGCACGACCACGATGTCGGTTTTCCGCTAGTGCTGTCGGTGCCGACGTGTAAAAGTCGAGATATGCATGACGATTTCGACCACTGCTACCGGGCCGTGCAGTCCAGGGACTCACGCTTCGACGGTTGGTTCGTCACCGCGGTCAAGACCACCGGTATCTACTGCCGGCCCAGCTGCCCGGTTCGCCTCCCGCTGGCCCGCAACGTCTGCTTCTATCCCAGCTCGGCGGCCGCCCAACGAGCGGGCTTCCGAGCCTGCAAGAGGTGCCGCCCGGACGCCTCACCGGGATCACCCGAATGGAACGTCCGCGGTGACGCGGTGGCCCGCGCGATGCGACTGATCGCCGACGGCGCGGTGGACCGCGAGGGCGTCACCGGCCTAGCCGCCCGGGTGGGCTACACCACCCGCCAGCTCGAACGGATGCTGCAGGCCGAAGTCGGTGCCGGCCCGCTGGCCCTGGCCAGGGCCCAACGGGTGCAGACGGCACGGGTACTCATCGAGACTACTGACATGCCGTTCAGCGATATCGCCTTCGCGGCCGGTTTCGCCAGTATCCGGCAGTTCAACGACACGATTCGGGCTGCCTGCGATATGCCGCCGACAACGTTGCGGCACAGGACCATCCACCGAGATCGGCACGACAGCGCACCGGGCGGGCAGGCGTTGTCACTACGACTACCGGTACGGACGCCGTTCGCCTACGAGGGCGTGTCCGGCCACCTGGCGGCCGGTGCGGTGCCAGGCTGCGAGGAAGTACGGGACGGGGCCTACCGTCGCACCCTGCGACTGCCCTCGGGTTATGGCGTGGTCAGCCTGACACCGCAGCCCGACCACGTCCGGTGCACGCTGGTGCTCGAGCAGGTCCGCGATCTGGCGACGGCGATCGCCCGGTGCAGGCGGTTGTTGGACCTCGACGCCGACCCCGAGGCCGTCATCACTGTGCTCGACGCCGACGCCGACCTGCGAGATGTCGTGGCCAAGGCGCCCGGGCAGCGCATCCCGCGGACCGTCGACGAAGAGGAGCTGGCGGTGCGGGCCGTGCTCGGCCAGCAGGTGTCGACCAAGGCGGCGCGTGCCCACGCAGGCCGGCTGGTCAGCGCCTACGGCAGCCCGGTGACCGATCCGCACGGCGGCCTGACCCACACATTCCCCAGCACCGCGCAGCTGGCCGATATCGACCCGGCCCATCTGGCCATGCCCACCGCCCGCCGACGCTCGCTGACCACGCTGATCTCGGCGCTGGCGAGCGATGAACTGACTGTGAATCCTGGCTGCGACTGGGAGCAAGCACGTCGGCAACTGCTGGCGCTGCCCGGCATCGGGCCTTGGACCGCCGAGATCGTAGCGATGCGCGGGCTGGGTGATCCCGACGCCTTCCCCGCCAGCGATCTCGGTGTGCGAATGGCGGCCGAACAACTCGGGTTGGCAACCAAGGTGCGGGCGCTCACCGCGCATAGTGCACGCTGGCGACCGTGGCGGTCATACGCGGTGCAGCATCTTTGGACAACTCTGGACCACTCCGTGAATCAGTGGCCACCGAAGGAGACGATGTGACGACGACAATGCACTACCGAACGATCGACAGCCCGGTCGGGCCGCTCACGCTGGCCGGCACCGGATCCGCGTTGATGCATCTGCGGATGGTGGATCAAACCCATGAGCCGGACCGGTCCGAGTGGCAGCCGGCCGAGGGCGAGGTATTCGCCGAGGCAGTCGCGCAGCTAGCGGCCTATTTCGCCGGCGAACTCACAGAATTCGACCTCGACCTGAACCTCGCCGGGACGGAATTCCAGCGAAAAGTGTGGGCGGCGCTTCGCACCATTCCGTATGGGGAGACGCGATCGTATGGTGAAATCGCGATGCAAATCGGATCACCCGGTGCCTCGCGAGCGGTGGGATTGGCGAATGGCCGAAATCCAATCGGCATCATTGTGCCCTGCCATCGCGTTATCGGTTCGACCGGCGAGTTGACCGGATATGGCGGCGGAATTGATCGCAAGCGTACGCTTTTGGCGTTGGAGAAAAGCCGAATGCCGGCCGATCTTTCGCTCTTTGATTAGTTCCACATACACAAATGCCTGTGCCCCCCAATCGAAATTGGGGGGCACAGGACTTAAATTGTGTTCGGCGGTGTCCTACTTTTCCACCCTGTTGGGTAGTATCATCGGCGCTGGTAGGCTTAGCTTCCGGGTTCGGGATGGGTCCGGGCGTTTCCCTGCCGCTATGGCCGCCGTAACTTTATTCACTCGTTTTTGAGTGGTCCCTTGTGGGGGAGTTCTGTGTTTTGGTGGTGGGGTGTGGTGTTGTGTGTATGTGGTGTGGTTGCGGGCGTCGTTGTGTGTGTTTTTACAGTGTCCGAATCAACTGGTTTGTTGTTTTGGTTGTTGTAAGTTTTCGGCCGGTTAGTGCCAGTCCCCTGAACACCTTGCGGTGCGTGCAGGTCTGGTCTATCGATCCCGTGGTCTGCGGGGGGCCTTATCCCTCTAAAAGGGTGAGAAACCTGGTCTTGGAGAAGGTTTCCCGCTTAGATGCTTTCAGCGGTTATCCTGTCCGAACGTGGCTATCCAGCGGTGCCCCTGGTGGGACAACTGGTGGACCAGAGGTTCGTCCGTCCCGGTCCTCTCGTACTAGGGACAGGTTTCCTCAAGTTTCTGACGCGCGCGGCGGATAGAGACCGAACTGTCTCACGACGTTCTAAACCCAGCTCGCGTGCCGCTTTAATGGGCGAACAGCCCAACCCTTGGGACCTGCTCCAGCCCCAGGATGCGACGAGCCGACATCGAGGTGCCAAACCATCCCGTCGATATGGACTCTTGGGGAAGATCAGCCTGTTATCCCCGGGGTACCTTTTATCCGTTGAGCGACACCCCTTCCACTCGGGGGTGCCGGATCACTAGTCCCGACTTTCGTCCCTGCTTGACATGTCCGTCTCGCAGTCAAGCTCCCTTGTGCACTTGCACTCAACACCTGATTGCCGTCCAGGTTGAGGGAACCTTTGAGCCTCCGTTACATTTTAGGAGGCAACCGCCCCAGTTAAACTACCCACCAGGCACTGTCCCTGGACCGGATATACGGTCCGAGGTTAGAAGTCCAATACGATCAGAGTGGTATTTCAACAATGACTCCACCCACACTGGCGTGTGAGTTTCACAGTCTCCCACCTATCCTACACAAACCGAACCGAACGCCAATACCAAGCTATAGTGAAGGTCCCGGGGTCTTTTCGTCCTGCCGCGCGTAACGAGCATCTTTACTCGTAGTGCAATTTCGCCGAGTCTATGGTTGAGACAGTTGAGAAGTCGTTACGCCATTCGTGCAGGTCGGAACTTACCCGACAAGGAATTTCGCTACCTTAGGATGGTTATAGTTACCACCGCCGTTTACTGGGGCTTAAATTCTCCGCTTCACCGGTAAGGGTTAACGGGTCCTCTTAACCTTCCAGCACCGGGCAGGCGTCAGTCCGTATACATCGTCTTGCGACTTCGCACGGACCTGTGTTTTTAGTAAACAGTCGCTTCTCACTGGTTTGTGCCACCCCCCACCGCTGCCGGCAGCACGTGCCATGACAGTAGGAGGTCCCCCTTCTCCCGAAGTTACGGGGGTATTTTGCCGAGTTCCTTAACCATAGTTCACTCGTACGCCTTGGTATTCTCTACCTGACCACCTGTGTTGGTTTGGGGTACGGGCCGTGTGTGTGCTCGCTAGAGGCTTTTCTTGGCAGCAAAGGATCACCGAATTCGCCTCACTCGGCTATGCATCACCTCTCAGGATATGTGCTGGACGGATTTACCTATCCAACTCCCTACGGGCTTGCCCCAGTATTACCACTGACTGGTACGGCTACCTACCTGCGTCACCCCATCGCTTGACTACTACCCACCCGGGTCCCGCGCAGCCAGTGATCCCCGCTCCCCGAAGGGATTGGTCGACCACCTTTTGGGCGGTTAGCAGAATGGATTCATCAGGGACGCTCATACACGGGTACGGGAATATCAACCCGTTGTCCATCGACTACGCCTGTCGGCCTCGCCTTAGGTCCCGACTCACCCTGGGCGGACTGGCCTGCCCCAGGAACCCTTGGTCTTTCGGCGGGCAAGGTTCTCACTTGCCTTATCGCTACTCATGCCTGCATTCTCACTCCCACACCCTCCACAGCTCCATTACCAGGCTGCTTCACCGGTGTGCAGGACGCTCCCCTACCCATCCAACTCACGTTGAATGCCGCGGCTTCGGCGGTGTGCTTGAGCCCGCTACATTATCGGCGCACAATCACTTGACCAGTGAGCTATTACGCACTCTTTCAAGGGTGGCTGCTTCTAAGCCAACCTCCTGGTTGTCTCTGCGACTGCACATCCTTTTCCACTTAGCACACGCTTAGGGGCCTTAGCCGGCGATCTGGGCTGTTTCCCTCTCGACGAACGGAGCTTATCCCCCGCCGTCTCACTGCTGCGCTCTCACTTACCGGCATTCGGAGTTTGGCTGACGTCAGTAACCCTGTGGGGCCCATCGGCCATCCAGTAGCTCTACCTCCGGCAAGAAACACGCAACGCTGCACCTAAATGCATTTCGGGGAGAACCAGCTATCACGGAGTTTGATTGGCCTTTCACCCCTACCCACAACTCATCCCCTCAGTCTTCAACCTAAGTGGGTTCGGGCCTCCACGCGGTCTTACCCGCGCTTCACCCTGGCCATGGGTAGATCACTCCGCTTCGGGTCCAGAACACACCACTACACCAACCCCTACGGATTGGATACGCCCTATTCAGACTCGCTTTCGCTACGGCTACCCCACACGGGTTAACCTCGCGACATGTCCCTGACTCGCAGGCTCATTCTTCAAAAGGCACGCCATCACCCCACCACGAAGGAGGGCTCTGACGGATTGTAAGCGCACGGTTTCAGGTACTATTTCACTCCCCTCCCGGGGTACTTTTCACCATTCCCTCACGGTACTCATCCGCTATCGGTCACTGGGAAGTATTCAGGCTTACCGGGTGGTCCCGGCAGATTCACAGCAAATTCCACGGGCTCGCTGCTACTCGGGTACCCATCACCACAGAGAACATGTTTTCACCTACGGGGCTCTCACCCACTACGGCAGACCATCCCAGGCCACTTCGATTAACACATTCTTTTCTCACTGCAGCCCAGACCGGCAGATCTGAGAAGACAGGCCCCACAACACCGCACACACAACCCCTGCCGGGTATCACATGCATACGGTTTAGCCATCCTCCGCTTTCGCTCGCCACTACTCACGGAATCACTTACTTGTTTTCTCTTCCTACGGGTACTGAGATGTTTCACTTCCCCGCGTTCCCCCCCACACCCTATGTATTCAGGTGTGGGTGACACGACATCACTCGTGCCGGGTTTCCCCATTCGGACATCCTCGGATCAATGCTCGGTTGACAGCTCCCCGAGGCATAACGCAGCCTCCCACGTCCTTCATCGGCTCCCAGTGCCAAGGCATCCACCATGCGCTCTTAAACACTTACAACACAAAAAACCAATTCGAAAAAAGAAATTGCACATCAACACACAAACCACGCCAACCCCCCCTACGGGAACCGACGCCAACATTTGCGTGCTAGATGCTCGCAACCACTATCCACAAATCAAACACCACACCCCACCACCAAAGTGGAGCAACAACACGCCTCCCACCCCGCAGAAGGGGCCAGGAAAAACGGGCCTGCTGTCTCAAAGCCCAATAGTGTGTCTCATGATTCCGCCGCCGGCATCCCCGCCGAACAGCCACGTTTGTTGTGCACCAGACCCCACCCACTACAGATGAAAGGCCATCCAACGAATCGCTCAAGTCACCGAACCCCCACACGATGTGGGCGGGCCTGAGTCTCGTGGTGCTCCTTAGAAAGGAGGTGATCCAGCCGCACCTTCCGGTACGGCTACCTTGTTACGACTTCGTCCCAATCGCCGATCCCACCTTCGACGGCTCCCTCCCACAAGGGGTTAGGCCACCGGCTTCGGGTGTTACCGACTTTCATGACGTGACGGGCGGTGTGTACAAGGCCCGGGAACGTATTCACCGCAGCGTTGCTGATCTGCGATTACTAGCGACTCCGACTTCACGGGGTCGAGTTGCAGACCCCGATCCGAACTGAGACCGGCTTTACAAGGATTCGCTCCACCTCACGGCATCGCAGCCCTTTGTACCGGCCATTGTAGCATGTGTGAAGCCCTGGACATAAGGGGCATGATGACTTGACGTCATCCCCACCTTCCTCCGAGTTGACCCCGGCAGTCTCTCACGAGTCCCCACCATTACGTGCTGGCAACATGAGACAAGGGTTGCGCTCGTTGCGGGACTTAACCCAACATCTCACGACACGAGCTGACGACAGCCATGCACCACCTGCACACAGGCCACAAGGGAATACCTATCTCTAGGCACGTCCTGTGCATGTCAAACCCAGGTAAGGTTCTTCGCGTTGCATCGAATTAATCCACATGCTCCGCCGCTTGTGCGGGCCCCCGTCAATTTCTTTGAGTTTTAGCCTTGCGGCCGTACTCCCCAGGCGGGGTACTTAATGCGTTAGCTACGGCACGGATCCCAAGGAAGAAACCCACACCTAGTACCCACCGTTTACGGCGTGGACTACCAGGGTATCTAATCCTGTTCGCTCCCCACGCTTTCGCTCCTCAGCGTCAGTTACTGCCCAGAGACCCGCCTTCGCCACCGGTGTTCCTCCTGATATCTGCGCATTCCACCGCTACACCAGGAATTCCAGTCTCCCCTGCAGTACTCAAGTCTGCCCGTATCGCCCGCACGCCCACAGTTAAGCTGTGAGTTTTCACGAACAACGCGACAAACCACCTACGAGCTCTTTACGCCCAGTAATTCCGGACAACGCTCGGACCCTACGTATTACCGCGGCTGCTGGCACGTAGTTGGCCGGTCCTTCTTCTCCCACTACCGTCACTTGCGCTTCGTCGTAGGTGAAAGAGGTTTACAACCCGAAGGCCGTCATCCCTCACGCGGCGTCGCTGCATCAGGCTTGCGCCCATTGTGCAATATTCCCCACTGCTGCCTCCCGTAGGAGTCTGGGCCGTATCTCAGTCCCAGTGTGGCCGGACACCCTCTCAGGCCGGCTACCCGTCGTCGCCTTGGTAGGCCATTACCCCACCAACAAGCTGATAGGCCGCGGGCCCATCCCACACCGCAAAAGCTTTCCACCACCGACCATGAAGCCGATGATCATATTCGGTATTAGACCCAGTTTCCCAGGCTTATCCCAAAGTGCAGGGCAGATCACCCACGTGTTACTCACCCGTTCGCCACTCGAGTACCCCGAAGGGCCTTTCCGTTCGACTTGCATGTGTTAAGCACGCCGCCAGCGTTCGTCCTGAGCCAGAATCAAACTCTCCAAACAAAAACCCCTCACCCAAAGGCAAGGCAGAATTCAATCAGAACAAGCCTGAAACCAAACAACAGACACCACACAAACTGGCATCAAAAAAGCCACACCCCAACACGGGGGTACCAGGATGCAGCAAAAAACAACAACAAACTAAAAAAACCACCAAACACACTATTGAGTTCTCAAACAACACACCCGGCTGACACCCGCCAGCAGGCAACCCTGCCAGCTTACTTGATTTTCTTGTCGGCGTCAACTACCGCTGCCTTCCCGTCTCCGGGTCCGGCGCGGCTGGCCGGCCACCCACACTACACGCGTTCTATCTCAGCTCCAAGTCGGACCATATTCTCGACGAACAGCGGGTAACCGCGGTCGATGTGAAACACGTCGTGAACTTCAGTTTCTCCGTCTGCGACCAGCCCGGCAAGCACCAGCCCGGCGCCGGCCCGGATGTCCGAACACCACACCGGGGCACTGGACAGCTGCGGGATCCCCCGCACCACCGCGTGGTGCCCGTCGGTCCTGGCGTCGGCACCCAGTCGGATCATCTCCTCGACAAACCGGAACCTCGCCTCGAACACGTTCTCGGTAATCATCGCCGTCCCGTCGGCAATGGAGGCTAGGGCGATCGCCATCGGCTGAAGGTCGGTCGGAAAGCCCGGGAACGGCAGCGTCGCCACATTTCCGGCCTTCGGGCGCTCGTACTGCACCACCCGGAACCCGTTGTCGTGCTGCGTGACGGTGGCGCCGGCGTCGTGCAGCTTGTGCAACACCAGCTGCAGATGAGCCGGATCGACACCGGTGACCGAGATATCACCGCGGGTCATCGCCGCGGCAATCCCCCACGTCGCCGCGACAATCCGGTCACCGATCACCCGGTGCTCGGCCGGATACAACCGTGGGACGCCGGTAATCGTCAGCGTCGGCGTTCCAGCACCCGAGATCTGGGCGCCCATCTGGTTGAGCATCTCGCACAGGTCGACGACATCGGGCTCGCGCGCCGCATTGTGGATCGTGGTGACACCCTCGGCGAGCACGGCCGCCATCAGGATGTTTTCCGTCGCCCCGACCGACGGGAATTCGAGCTGGATCTCCGCGCCGTGCAGCTTCTCGGCCGTGGCCACGACGCAGCCGTGCTCGATATTGCAGTCCGCGCCGAGCTGTCGCAGGCCGGCCTGATGCATGTCGAGGGGCCGCGAACCGATCGCGTCACCGCCGGGAAGCGCGACACGCGCCCGCTTGCACCGGCCCACCAGCGGACCCAGGACACACACCGACGCGCGGAACTGGCGCACCGCGGCGAAGTCAGCTTCGTACTTGGGTTCCTCGGGCGATGTGATCCGCACTGTCGGGCCGTCGAGCTCGACGTTCGCGCCGAGGCCACGCAGGACTTCGGCCATCAGCGGCACGTCGAGAATGTCTGGGCAGTTGGTGATGGTCGTGGTGCCTTCGGCCAGCAGACTTGCGGCCATCAGCTTGAGCACACTGTTCTTTGCGCCCCCGACAGCCACTTCGCCTGACAACCGGTTGCCGCCGGTCACCACGAAACGCTCTCCCACGGTCGTTAGTTTAGTGGAGTGGGGCCCTACATCGGCGCACTCGGCCGGTACCGTCTCCCCCATGGCAGTGCACTTGACCCGCATATATACCCGTACCGGCGACGACGGCACGTCGGGGCTGAGTGATTTCTCACGGGTCGAGAAGAACGATCCCCGCCTGACCGCCTATGCCGACTGCGATGAGGCCAATGCCGCCATCGGCGTGGCCGTCGCTCTGGGCGGGCCCGACGACGACCTGCGCACGGTGCTGCTGCAGGTCCAGAACGACCTGTTCGACGCGGGTGCGGACCTGTCCACCCCGGTCGCCGAGAACCCCGAGTACCCTCCGCTGCGGATCACCCCGCCGTATGTCGAGCGGCTCGAGGGGTGGTGCGATCACTACAACGAGGCGCTGCCGGCGCTGAACTCGTTCATCCTGCCCGGCGGTACCGCACTGTCGGCTCTTCTGCATGTCGCGCGGACCGTGACCCGGCGTGCGGAGCGCTCGGCGTGGGTCGCGGTCAAGGCTTACCCCGACACCGTCAGCGCGCTCCCCGCGCGCTACCTCAACCGGCTCTCGGACCTGTTGTTCATCCTGTCGCGGGTGGCCAACCCCGACGGCGATGTGCTCTGGCAGCCCGGCGGCGCGAAGGCCGACGGACCCAAGAAGACCTAGCTCACGCCGTGCGGCGCGCCCGCGGCGACGGGCTGGATTCGACCCAGGACAGGAACGCCGTGAGCGCACCGCGGTCCAGCGCTATCTCGTATCCGCGCCAGCGGTCGATCGTGGTGTCGTGCAGTTCGAGCACAACGATCTCGTCACTCATGATGTCGAACTCGTCCCCGCGGGGAGTCCGCCGCGAGATCACCTCGAGTCCGCGCCGGCTCAGCCGGCGATCCGGCCACCACCGCAGGCTCGAGAGCCGGTAATACCTGGCCTCGTCACCGCGGTAACGGATGACACCGTGCCGCCAACCATGCCCGCCGACCGCGGGGATATCGCGCAGAATCGCGGCAGTGCCACCCTGGCGCAGCTTCCACAACCGGTAACTAAGTGCGGCAACCGCCAACAACAGCACACCGATGAGCGCGGCCATGAAGAACATCGGCGCGCTCATCGGTCGCTGGCTCGCGTCTAGTCGAGCTGGCCCAGGGCGCGCAGGCGCGCCCTACCGCGGGCGGCGGTCTGCGGATCGTCGGAGGCCGCGTCGGATTTGGCCGCCTCGGCATCGATCTCGGACTCGAACTCGGCGGACTCCGCCAGGATCGTCACGCTTTCCTCGGTCACCGATAGGTAGCCGCCGTCGACCGCGACGCGCAGATCGTCCTCACCCTCCCGCTCGACGCGCACCATCGCGTCGTCCACAAGCTGTGCGACGAGCGGGATGTGGCGAGGCAGGATGCCGATCTCGCCCGACGTGGTGCGGGTGAAGACGAACGTCGCCTTACCCGACCAGATCTTGCGCTCGACGGCGACGATATCGACGTCCAATTCGGCCATCTCACACCACCTTTCGAATAGCGCTCACGAACTCAAGCCCTTGGTTCTTCGCGCAAGCGCTCATCACAGCTTGGCGCCGAGGCTTTCGGCCTTCTTCGCCAGGTCGTCCAGGCCACCGATCAGGAAGAACGCCTGCTCGGGCAGGTGGTCGAACTCGCCCTTGGCCAGCTTGTCGAAGGCCTCGACGGTCTCCTTGAGCGGCACGGTCGAACCGGGCTGACCGGTGAACTGCTCGGCAGCCATCATGTTCTGGCTCAGGAAGCGCTCGATCTTACGAGCCCGGTACACCAGGACCTTGTCCTCTTCGGAGAGCTCGTCGATACCGAGGATGGCGATGATGTCCTGAAGGTCCTTGTAGCGCTGCAGAATCCGGATGACTTCCTGCGCAACGCGGTAGTGCTCGTCGCCGACCACGCTGGGGTGCAGGATCGTCGAGGACGACGCCAGCGGATCCACCGCGGGGAAGATGCCCTTGGAGAACACCGCCCGCGAAAGCTCGGTGGTGGCGTCCAAGTGCGCGAACGTGGTGGCCGGTGCCGGGTCGGTGTAGTCGTCGGCGGGCACGTACACGGCCTGCATCGAGGTGATGGAGCGACCACGGGTCGAGGTGATGCGCTCCTGGAGCTCACCCATCTCGTCAGCCAGGGTGGGCTGGTAACCCACCGCGGACGGCATCCGGCCGAGCAGCGTGGAAACCTCGGAACCGGCCTGGGTGAACCGGAAGATGTTGTCGATGAACAGCAGCACGTCCTGGCCCTGCTCATCGCGGAAGAACTCCGCCATCGTCAGCGCGGACAGCGCGACGCGCATACGTGTGCCCGGCGGCTCATCCATCTGGCCGAACACCAGCGCGGTGTCCTTGAGCACATTGGCGTCGGCGAGCTCGACCCAGAGGTCGTTGCCCTCACGGGTGCGCTCCCCCACGCCGGCGAACACGGAGGTACCGCCGAAGTTACGGGCGATGCGGTTGATCATCTCCTGAATAAGCACCGTCTTGCCCACGCCGGCACCACCGAACAGGGCGATCTTGCCGCCGCGCACGTACGGGGTCAGCAGGTCGACGACCTTCAGACCGGTCTCGAGCATTTCCGTACGCGGCTCGAGGTCGGCGAAGGCCGGCGGCTTGCGGTGGATCGACCAGTGCTCGAAGTCCTTGCCATAGCCCGGCTCGTCGAGGCAGTCACCAAGGGCATTGAAGACGTGGCCCTTCACGCCGTCGCCGACCGGTACCGAGATCGAGGCGCCGGTGTCGCTGACCTCGACACCGCGGACCAGGCCGTCGGTGGGCTGCATGGAGATGCAGCGGACCAGGCTGTCACCCAGGTGCTGGGCAACCTCCAGGGTCAGGGTCTTGGCAAGCGGGCCGTAGGCGATATCGGCGTGCAGCGCGTTGAACAGTTCGGGGACCGAGCCACGCGGGAACTCGACGTCCACCACGGGTCCCGTGATGCGGACGACCCGGCCGGCGGTCTTCTCTGCGGTAGCAGTCATTTCCTCTTCGCTTTCGCTTGCTAGTGGCTTGTGTAGTTAATTGGGCTACCGTGCGTCGGCCAGCGCGTTGGCGCCACCGACGATTTCGCTGATTTCCTGGGTGATCTGCGCCTGACGTTCGCGGTTCGCCGCCAGCGTGAGCGCCTTGATCAGATCATCGGCGTTATCAGTCGCCGACTTCATCGCACGGCGGCGAGACGCCGACTCCGATGCCGCCGCTTCGAGCAGCGCCGCGTACACGCGAGTCGCGATGTAGCGCGGCAGCAGGGAGTCGAACAGTTCCTCGGCGTTGGGCTCGAACGAGAACAGGGTGTGCGGTCCGGATTCCGCCTCACCGACATACTCGACGACCATCGGCGCGATCCGCAGCGCCGCGGCCTGCTGCGACAGCATCGACTTGAACTCCGTCGACACGATGTGCAACTCGTCGACACCCAGAATGCCGTCGGCGCCGGCGTCGTCACCCTCGTCATCGACACCGGACATGAACGCGGTCACCAGGGTCTCGGCGATCTCCTTGGCGTTCTCGTACTCGGGCCGCTCGGAGAAGCCGGTCCACGACTCGACAACCTCACGCTGCCGGAAGCTGTAGTAGCCCAACGCTTTCCGCCCGACGACGTAGAGCACCGGCTGCTTGCCCTCATCCCGGAGCAAGGAGAACAGCTCCTCGGCGCGGCGCAGCACGTTGGCGTTGTAGCCGCCGCACAGACCACGGTCCGAGGACACCACCAGCACACCGGCCCGCTTGGGGTTCTCCCGCGCGACCAGCAGCGGGTGATCCAGCGCGCTGGCACCCGCGAGTTCGGTCAGCATATTGGTGATCTCGCTGGCGTAGGGCCGGGCCGCATTGACCCGGGCCTGCGCCTTGGCGATCCGCGACGTGGCGATCAGCTCCTGGGCCTTCGTGATCTTCTTGATCGACGCGGCGGATTTGATACGTCCGCGAAGCTCGCGAAGTGTGGCTGCCATTGTCCTGTAGCTCTTCTACTAGTTCTTTTTCGGCGCCGGCTTACGGACCTTGACGGATTCCTTCTCCAGGTCCTCGGGGTCCAAGGCCTCGGCCGCGTCATCGCCGCCGACCACCGAGCTGCCGTCGGTGGCGGCGAAGCCCTTCTTGAAGTCGTTGATGACCGAAACCAGCTTCTCTTCGAGTTCCTCGGAGAGCTTCTTGGACTCCTTGATGCCGCTGAGGAGATCCGCGTGGCTGGCCTTCACGTGCTCGAGGAACTCCGACTCGAAGCGCGAAACATCCTCGGCGGGAACCGAATCCAGGTGGCCCTGGGTGCCGAGGAAGATCGCGACGACCTGATCCTCGACCGCCATTGGGCTGTACTGGGCCTGCTTGAGGAGCTCGACCAGGCGCACACCGCGGTCCAGCTGAGCCTTCGAGGCAGCGTCCAGATCCGAGGCGAAGGCCGCGAAGGCCTCCAGCTCGCGGTACTGCGACAGATCCAGACGCAGCGAACCGGCAACCTCTTTCATGGCCTTAATCTGAGCGGCGCCACCGACGCGGGACACCGACACGCCGACATTCACGGCCGGGCGCACACCTTGGTTGAACAGGTCGGACTCCAGGAAGCACTGGCCATCGGTGATCGAGATGACGTTGGTCGGGATGAACGCCGAGATGTCGTTGGCCTTGGTCTCGATGATCGGCAGCCCCGTCATCGATCCACCGCCGAGCTCTTCGGACAGCTTGCCGCAGCGCTCCAGCAGGCGGGAGTGCAGGTAGAACACGTCGCCCGGGAAGGCTTCGCGGCCCGGCGGGCGGCGCAGCAGCAGCGAGATCGCGCGGTAGGCGTCGGCCTGCTTGGACAGATCGTCGAACACGATCAGGACGTGCTTGCCGTTGTACATCCAGTGCTGGCCGATGGCCGAACCGGTGTAGGGCGCAAGCCATTTGAAGCCGGCGGCGTCAGAAGCCGGGGCGGCGACGATGGTGGTGTACTCCATCGCGCCACCGTCTTCGAGTGCCCGCTTCACCGAGGCGATCGTGGTGCCCTTCTGGCCGATCGCGACGTACACGCAGCGCACCTGCTGGTTGGGATCGCCGGTCTCCCAGGCTTCGCGCTGGTTGAGGATCGTGTCGACGCAGACAGCGGTCTTACCCGTCTTGCGGTCGCCGATGATCAGCTGGCGCTGGCCGCGGCCGATCGGGGTCATCGCGTCGATGGCCTTGATACCGGTCTGCAGCGGCTCACTGACGCCCTGGCGCTGCACCACCGAAGGTGCCTGCAGCTCAAGGACGCGGCGCTCCTCGGCCTCGATGTCGCCCTGGCCGTCGATCGGCTGGCCAAGCGGGTTGATGACGCGGCCCAGGAAGGCGTCACCGACGGGTACCGAGAGCACCTCGTTGGTGCGCTTGACCTGCTGGCCCTCGGCGATCTTCTCGAACTCACCCAGGATGACCGCACCGACGCTGTGCTCGTCGAGGTTGAGCGCGACACCGAGCACGCCACCGGGGAACTCCAGCAGCTCCTGAGTCATCACCGAGGGCAGACCCTCGACGTGGGCGATGCCGTCGCCGGCGTCGATGACGGTGCCGATCTCCTCGCGCCCGGAATCCGCCTCGAAGCTCGAGACGTACTCCTGGACGGCGCCCTGGATGTCGTCAGCCGAGATTGTCAACTCTGCCATGGCTTTTCGTCTTCCTGCCTTTGTTTTGGGTCTTGGGGTTCGGGGGTGGCCGGTCGGCTAATCAGGGAGTTGCGTCACGGCTGCCTCGAGCCGTGCGGACAACGTCCCGTCGATCACCTCGTCGCCGACGGCGACCGAAAGGCCGCCCAGCAGGGAGGGATCGATGTTCAGCTGCACCGAAACCGGGTGGTTGTAGATCCGGGTCAAGATCTCGGTCAAGCGCGTGCGCTGCGCCGCACCGAGCTCGGAAGCCGCACTCACGTGGGCGACGATCTCGCCACGGCGGGCGACCGCAAGCTGCGCCAGTGACAGCACCGCTTCGTCGGCTCGCTCGCCGCGCACCAGGCTGATCGTCTGGACCAGCAGGGCGGTCGCGGTCGCGTTTGCGCCGTTGCCGTCACCAAGAATCTTGCGCAGCAACGCGACCCGGCCCGCGGCAGGAGTCGTGTAATCGCCGAGAAGAGTGCTCAGCCGGGGCTGCTCGTCGAGAATGCGAGTGAAGCGGAAGAGCTGCTCCTCGACCTCATCGGCCTGCTCATCGCGCTCGGCGCGAAGTAGCAGGGCGAGCCGGGCGACGTGTTCGATGACGTCGACCAGATCCCCCGTGTGCGACCAGCGCACCGATCCCGCGGTCTCCAGCACCGCCAGGGCATTGGCCCCGACCTTGCCGTCGAGAAGCCGGTGCACCAGTTGCTTCTTGGCATCGGTCTCACCGGAGGACTGGGCCAGATGACGGGCTAGGATCGGCTCGCCGATCAGCAGCCCGGCCACCGAGGCGAGGTCATCGGACAGGCTCGACAGGTCTTCGGCGGACAACCCCGACGACACCGCGTCGAATTTCTCCACCACCGCGGCCTGCGCCTCGCGGCTGGCCGACCGCAGATCCGAACCCGTCTCCGGGGTGAAAGCGGCCGGCGCCATCGAGTCCAGTTCATCGAGGAACCGGTCGACGGTGGCCGACTGCGCCTGCGAATCAGCGACGTGGGCACGCACCAGCTCGCCCGCGCGTCGCACCGACTCGCTGCCGAGGTCTTGGCGCAGTTGCCGGATCAGCTGGGCGCGCAACAACTGAATTTGTTGTCCGCCTTGAACTTTGATCCGCTCGACCTCGACATCGGCTTGCGCGCGAAGCTGCTCGACGATGCGCTCGGCGTCGACTCGGGCCTCTTCGACGATGTGCTTGGCCTCGGCCTTGGCTTCGCCGACCCGCGCCGCGTGATGCTTGTCGGCGTCAGCAAGCCGCTTGGTGGCCTTGGAGCTGTCGTCGAGCTGCGTACGCACCGCGTCCTGCTGATTGGCCATCATGCGTTTCACCGGTGGCACCACGTACCGCCAGATGATCGCCACGATGACCAGAAAGCCGATGAGCTGTCCGATGAAGGTTGACATGTCCTACCTTCCCGGCGCCGTAGTCGCCGACTCGCTGGTGACGCCGTTAGTGAGGCTGACACCCAGGACCCGGCTGGCCAGCGTTGCCGACAGCGAGTCCACCGACGACCTCAGGTCGGCCGCGACGGAATCGCCTTGCAACGTGAGCTCATTGGCGGCCTGCTGCAGCATCGCCGCTGCTTCCTCGCTGGCGCGGCCCTTGTGCTCGTCGAGGATCTTGCGACCTTCCGACCTGGCCTCGTCGCGGATGGCGGAAGCCCCGGCGCGGGCCGAAGCCATCTCCTTGCGGTAATCGGAGTCGGCAGCGGCCTCGAACTCGTTGGCTTTGCGGTTGTCCTCGGTGGTCTTGGCGACCATCTTCTCGCGCTCACCGAGCACCTTCTGGATCGGCGGCACGACAAATGTGCCGATCACGGCCAGCACGATCAAGAAAATGGCCAGGACGAAGAAGAAGGTGCCGTTGGGGACGAGGAAGTTCTGGGTGCCACCAGCACTTCCTTCTTGACCGGCCGCCAACAGGGTGACGCTGTGCTCCCCCATGCGGACTAGGAAGCGCCAGGCGTGGCGAACACGAACAGGGCCATGAACGCCAGGTTGATAAAGTACGCCGCCTCCACCAGACCAACGGTGATGAAGAACGGCGTGAACAGCCGTCCCTGGGCCTCAGGCTGCCGGGCGATGCCGGAAATCAGGGCGTTGCCGGCGATACCGTCGCCGATGCCGGCGCCGATGGCACCGCCGCCCAAGATGAGGCCGCCGCCGATCAGGGCGCCAGCGACAATGGTGGGGTCTGCCATTCCTTATCCTCCTTGATTGCTGGTAGGACTCCTACCAGGCTGTGGGTGGTTCGGGGGTCGAACACGTCTTTCAGTGGTGCTCCTCATCCAGTTCCATGGACTGGCTGAAGTAGAGAATCGTCAACAGCGCGAAGATGAACGCCTGGATCAGGCCGACGAACAAGTCGAACGTCTTCCAGATCGCGTTGGGCGCCCACATGATGTAGGGCGGGAACAGCGCGATCAGCGCGACCATGATGCCGCCGGCGAAGATATTGCCGAAAAGTCGGAGTGACAACGAGATCGGCTTGGCGATTTCCTCGACGAGGTTGATCGGGGCCAAGAACGCGACGTGACCCTTCAGCACCTTGACCGGGTGGCCGATCAGACCGCGACGCCAGATGCCGGCCGCGTGGTAGCAGAGGAACACGAACAGCGCGAGCGCTAACACGAAGTTGATATCGGCAGCGGGCGGCTTGAGCAGCTCGTGGGTACCGCCGTCTGCGGTCCCGTACTGCACCGGCAGCACCGAGATCCAGTTGGCGATCAGGATGAAGATGAACAGCGTCACGGCCAGCGGTAGCACGAACGGGGCGACCTTCATGCCGATCGCCGACTCGATCTGGCCCCGCATCTGAGTGGTCAGGGTCTCCCAGAGCAGTTGCACACCGCCGGGCACACCTGTGGCCGTCACCTTCGCGCGCAGCACGAAGGCCAGAGCGATGACAACAGCACCGGCGATCGCCGTCGCCAGAACCGTGTCAGTGTTCACCGTCAGCCCCAGCCACTCGGCGGTGGGGTGATGGCCGACCTCGATGGCGGCCTCGGCGAGGATTCGTTCACTCATCGTGCGTTCAATCCTTCGGTGCTTCGTCGGCGGAGCCAGCAGCCCCGGGAGCCGTCGTTACGTCAGCCGCGTCGTCGTCTCCGGTGCGAATTTTTTTCCACACCGGCAACGCTGTGCTCAAAACCAGCAGAACTTGGAACAACGCCAAGCCAAAAAGCACGCCGAGCCCGAGCGGGCGGAACAGGATCGCGATGGTCAGCCCGATCGCGGTGATCACCAGCAGCCGCGTCGCCGAGTTGAGGGCCATCTTGCGCTTGAGCGGGTGATCCCCCGCGGTGATCGACTCCACCGACCGCTGCACGAGCACCGCGTTGAGCAGACCCAGCGCCAGGCCGACACCGAAGAAGACGCCGAACATGATGTAGGGCCCTGCCGTCGCGGCCGCAATGACGACGACCGCCGTCAGCACCGCGCAGATCGCAAGCAGCCGCACGGGCCGGAAGGCAACGGACGGGAACACCAACGGCGCATCGTGCGCTGGCGTCGTCACAGGTTCACCTCAATCTTGCGTTCGCGAGAGCCGGTCGAGCGATTTCTGCGTGCTGGCCCGCCGAGCGTATCGGAGGGCGACATGCGCGCTGGAATCACCCAAGGGGCAGCTCCCTTTGTCGGTCGTAAATCGGCTCCGATCGGGCGTGACTCCGATGGGCCGGGCCGGCAACCCGCGAGGTTTCTTCGGGTTCTGCCAGCACCGTACCACATGGTAGACGGCAGAAAACACGTCTACTACTTACTGTCGTAAAGTCCCTCGTAGTCGTCGTCGCGACGGCGCAACAGCGGGACCAAAGTGACCACGACGGCGACCACGATCGCGGCCAGCATGACCGCCCCGGTGTAGCGCGGATCGAAGAAAATGGTGGCGGCCGCGCCGAACGCGATGATGCCCACCCACAGGTAGATCAGCAGCACCGCGCGGCGATGCGAGTGCCCGATCTGCAGCAGCCGATGATGCAGATGCATCTTGTCCGGGCTCAGCGGACTGCGGCCGGCGCGGGTGCGCCGCACGATCGCCAGCAACGTGTCCAGAGCCGGCACCAGCATCACCGCGAATACCAGCAGGAACGGCGACAGCAGGGCGAAGACGTCCCGCGCGCCGTAGGCGCTCTGGGATATCGGGCCTGCCGCCGTGGTGGACGCGGCCGCCAGCATCAGGCCCACCAGCATCGAGCCGGAATCGCCCATGAAGATCTTGGCCCGGTAGAAGTTGTGCGGCAGGAATCCCAGACAGGCACCGGCCAACACCACCGAGATCACCGCCGGCGGGTAGAACAGCACGTCGCCGCCGTGATCGCGGAGCAGGCCGACCGAGAAGACGCAGATCGCCAGAGCGGTGATCAGCCCGAGCCCGGCGGCCAGTCCGTCGAGCCCGTCGACGAAGTTCATCGCGTTGACGATCGACACCGTGAGCGCCAGGGTCAGCAGGATTGATGACACCTGGTCCAGCACGATCGTGCCGACCCCGCCGATCGGGATGTACAGCACGCTCCAGGCGACACCCATGGTGACCAGCACGCTGGCCGCGGTGATCTGCCCGGCGAATTTCGTCAGCGCATCCAGGCCCCACCGGTCATCGATCAATCCGATCCCCATGATCAGCCCGCCGGCGACCACCACCGCGGGCATGCCCGAGGAGTAGATGAAACCGCGGGCCAGCGCCGGCAGCTGGGAAGCCAGGAAGACGGCGGTGACTACCCCGACGTACATCGCCAGCCCGCCCATGCGCGGGGTCGGTTTGATGTGCACGTCGCGCTCGCGCGGGTAGGCCACCGCGCCCAGGCGGGTGGCCAGCACGCGGACCCAGCCGGTGCCGAAGTAGGTGATGATCGCTGCGGTCAGACCGACAAGTGCCAACTCGCGCAATGGAACACCGGCGCCACGGTCGGCGAGGGTGCTCGCCAAGAGCGCAACCATCAGGCCGTCAGGGAGGCGACGTCGGTCCCGAGCACCTCGGCGATGGCCGCGGCGCTGATCGGACCCTCCCGCAACAGACGCGGGGTGGAACCGGTGAGGTCGACGATCGTCGAGGCGGCCTGTTCCTGGGATGGCCCGGCATCGAGGTACACCTGAACCAGATCGGCGAGCTGACGCTGGGCTTCCTCGGACGTCGTGGCCGCCCGACGCCCGGAGAGGTTGGCGCTGGACACCGCCATCGGGCCGGTCTCGCGCAGCAGTTCGATGGCCACTGGGTGCAGCGGCATCCGCAGCATAACGGTCCCCCGGGCGTCGCCGAGATCCCACTGCAGCGAGGGGGCTTGCTGCACAACGAGGCTCAGCGCACCGGGCCAGAAGGCGCGGATCAATTCACGGGCGCTGTGCGGAACGGAGTACACCAGACCTTCGATGGTGTGCCAGGAACCGACCAGCACGCCGACCGGCATATCGCGGCCGCGGCCCTTGGCGGCCAGGAGCGCGGCGACAGCCTCGTTGTCGAAGGCGTCAGCGCCGATCCCGTAGACGGTGTCGGTGGGCATCACCACCAGTCGGCCGCTCTTTACCGCGGCAGCGGCCGCGGTGATGGCCTCGGCGCGCTGGCTGGCGTCGGCACAGTCGAACACCTGGGTCACGCTGGCTCCTTCGTGTCGCGTCGGTCGCGGCAGGCCGTCACGAACCGGGGCCGGCCGGCCAGATCGCGACGTGGGGTTATTGACGTGAAAACCCTCGTGCTGCTAATGGTTTCGACGGTGTAATCCGATGTGGAGTCGTCATGCTCGACGGCGAACAGGCCGCCGGGCTTGAGCCAGTCGCCGGCCAGACTCGCGATCGGCACGATGACGGCCATACCGTCGGTGCCGCCGAACAGCGCATGCGCCGGGTCATGGTCGGCCACTTCGGGATCCAGCACTGCCCCGGCGGGGATGTACGGCGGATTGGACACCACGAGGTCGACGCTACCGCGCAGCTCTGTGAGTAACCCGGGGACGGTGACGTCGGCCTGCACCAACTCGACCGTCGTCGATTCGGCATTACGGCGCGCGTAGTCCAGTGCGGTCGCGTCGTCATCGACGGCGATCACCCGTGCCCGCGGCCAGTGCGTGGCCAGCGCGACGGCCAGTGCACCCGATCCGGTGCACAGGTCCACGATCAGCGGATGCGCGGGCAGGCTTTGGGCCATGGCCCATTCCAGCAGGGCTTCGGTCTCCGGGCGCGGGATGAACACCCCGGGCCCGACCCGCAGCTCCAGCGGCCCGAACGCCGCCGAGCCGGTGAGGTGTTGCAGCGGGATCCGGCTGCGCCGAGCGCCGATCACCTCGTCGTAGCGGGTGAAGAAATCGGCGTCGGGCTCGTCGATCGCGGCCAGCCGGCCACGGTTGACGCCGACCAGGTGCGCGGCCAGCAGCTCAGCATCGGTGCGCGCCGAGTCGATACCCGCCTCGGCGAGGGCAGCGGTAGCCATATCAATGGCTTGCCGCAGGCGCGTCATGCCTGCTGCAGCCTTGCCTGCTTATCGGCCTCGGCCAGCGCGTCCAGCAGCGGGTCGAGCTCGCCGTCGAGCACCTGGTCGAGGTTGTGCGCCTTGAAATTGATCCGGTGATCGGCGATCCGGTTCTCCGGGAAGTTATAGGTGCGGATTCGCTCGCTGCGGTCGACGGTGCGGATCTGACTGGCCCGGTCGGCGGAGGCATCCGCTGAAGCCTGTTCTTCGGCCAGCGCCTGCAGACGCGCGGCCAGCACGATCATCGCGCGGGCCTTGTTCTGCAGCTGGGAGCGCTCGTTCTGGCAGGTCACGACGATACCGCTGGGCAGGTGCGTGATCCGGACCGCGGAATCGGTGGTGTTGACGCCCTGGCCGCCCTTGCCGGAGCTTCGGTACACGTCGATCCGCAGGTCGGACTCGTCGATCTGGACGGCCTCGACGTCTTCAGGTTCGGGATAGACCAGAACACCGGCAGCCGAGGTGTGCACCCGGCCCTGCGATTCGGTGACCGGCACCCGCTGGACACGGTGCACGCCGCCCTCGAACTTCATCCGCGACCAGACGCCGTCGGCCGAATCGCCCTTGCTGCGGATGGACAGTGTGGCGTCCTTGTAACCGCCGAGATCCGACCATGTCTCGTCGAGCATGGTGACGGTCCAGCCGTGCCGCTCCGCGTACCTGATGTACATCCGGGCCAGGTCGCCGGCGAATAGCGCCGACTCCTCTCCGCCCTCACCGGATTTGACCTCGAGGACGATGTCATCGGCGTCGTGCGGATCACGGGGAGCCAGCAGGTCGGTGAGGTGGGCGTCGAGCTCGGCGACCCTGGCCTCCAGCTCGGGCACCTCCGCGGCGAACGAGGAGTCCTCGGCAGCCAGCTCGCGGGCGGCGTCGAGGTCGCCGCGTGCGGTCTCCAACCGGCGGTAGGTCGTGACAATCGGTGCCAGCTGGGCGAAGCGGCGCCCGACTCGGCGGGCGTTGCCCGCGTCGTTGTGCAGGGCAGGATCGGACAGCTGACGTTCGAGGTCAGCGTGTTCGGTCAGCACGGCTTCAACCGTCGCGTGCGTCATGTCTGGCTTCTCCTCTCCGACTCAGCTGCTCCCAAACGCAAACCGACGCCCGGCCTGCGCACTAGGCGGCAGAGCGGGCGTCGGTAAGACAGCTACTTGTCGGCCGAATCCGCCGTCTTGCGCTTGCCATAGCGCTTCTCGAAGCGGGCCACGCGGCCGCCGCTGTCGAGGATCTTCTGCTTGCCGGTATAGAACGGGTGGCACTGGGAGCACACCTCGACGGTGATTTGGCCGCCGTCCTTGGTGCTACGGGTGGTGAACGAGTTGCCACAACCGCAGACCACGTTGGTCTCGGCGTAGGCGGGATGAATCCCTGTCTTCATGGTGTCCTCTGCATTCGGTGGTCGCCGGGTCGCCCTACTGTTTTACCTGGTAATCGAGCGTGAACCGGTACCTGAGGTGGTCGACGGCCCAGTATGCCAGGTTGACCGTCACCTGCCCAAACACGTCGTCGTCCCGGGCTATTCCGCGTAGCTCGTGGCCCGGGCGGCGCGCGTCCAGACCACACCTGCTCCCGGCTGCGTGCCGCGGGCGATGAGCTCCCGTTTGAGCACCTTGTTGGTGGCGGTGGCCGGCAGTTCGTCGGCGACCCAGACGTGCCGCGGCCACGCCTTGGGCGACAGATCGGACTGCTGCGCCAAGAACTCGGCGAGGTCTGCCGGGGCGAGCTGGGCACCGTCGGCCAGCACGATCGCCGCCATCACCTGATCACCTGTGTGCTCGTCGGGCACCGGGTACACCGCCACCTGGCTGACCTGGGGCAGCCGCTGGATGATGCGCTCGATGGGCGCGGCGGCCATGTTCTCGCCGTCCACCCGCATCCAGTCCGCGGTGCGCCCGGCCAGGAAGATCCAGCCGTCGGCGTCGCGGTAGCCGAGGTCACCGGACCAGTACATACCATGCCGCAGGCGTTCGTCGGTGGCATTGCTGTCGTTGTAATAGCCGCCGAACATGCCCCCGCCAGTGGTGTTGACGATCTCGCCGATCGCCTCATCCGGGTTGGCCAGCGCCCCGCTTTCGTCGAAAACCGCTGTGGCGCACTCTGTTCGAGTCTCCGAGTCATAGATGGCCACACCAGGAAACCCGCGGCCGACCGAGCCGGGTGGACAGTCGTCCTCGCGGGTGATGATGATCGCGCCCTCGGTGGAGCCGAATCCGTCCCACACCGCGCAGCCGAAACGGCGGCTGAATTCGGCGATGTCGCGGTCGGTGGCCTCGTTACCGAAGGCGACCCGCAGGGGGTTGTCGTGGTCGTCGGGCTGTTCCGCGGTGGCCAGCACATAGGCCAGCGGCTTGCCGACGTAGTTCATGTAGGTGGCGCCATAGCGGCGTAGATCGGCCAGCAGGCCAGATGCCGAGAACGACGCGGGCGCCATCGCCGCGCCCGCGTTGAGTGCCACCGCCCAGCCCGCCATCAACGCGTTGGAGTGAAACAGCGGCATCGACAGGTAGCAGACATCGGCGGCAGTGATCGCGAACCGGTCGACCAGCGCGACACCGGCGAACGGAACCATCATCTGGGCGACCTGGACCGCCTTGGGTTCACCGCTGGTGCCGGAGGTGAAGATCAGCATGAACGTGTCGGTGGCGGTGACTTCCCGGTAAGGGGTCAGCTCCCCCGCTTCAGCCAGCAGGGCCGCCCATTCGGGAGCGTCGACGTCAAACACCCTGACTCCCGGCAGGTCCAAGCCCTCGAGCAGCTCGCGATCGGCCGAATCGGTGAGCAGGATCTGACAATCGGCTTTGACGATGTCACGAGCCAGTGCGGCGCCGCGGCGGGTGTTGTTCACCCCGCACAGCACGTAGCCGCCGAGGCCGGCGGCCGCCATGGCGGTGAGCATCGCGGGGGTATTACCCAGCAGCGTTCCCACGTGCAACGGCCGGTCCGGGTCAGCGATCGCGATCAGTGCGGCGGCCTGTCGGGCGGCCTCGTCAAGATGTTCGCGCCACGTCCACACCTGCTCGCCGAACTTCACCGCCGGGGTGGATTCGTCGAGACGTTCGCGGAGCAGCTGCTGGACAGTCTCGGCCACGGAACTCCCGTCTTCGGTCATCTCCCGCGATATGCGGTGCGCTACGTCACAATAGAAGCGCAGGGTAAACAGAATGACAAATCTGTCCACCACGCACCGGCCCCCTCGCGGGCCCGGGTTTGGAAGGATGTCCGCATCGGGAATGTCGCGTCGATACGAGGAGGATCACGAGGGTGACTGCCAGCGCCGACGCCGACAGCCAGCAAGCGGCCAGATCCGTCCAGGAACGACTGGTCGACGCCGCTGAACTCTGTCTGCGAGCCAAAGGCATTCGAGCAACGACGGTATCCGAGGTGGCCGAGGCCGCAGGCGTATCGCGAGGCTGGCTGTATCGGCACTACCCCGACAAGGCGTCCCTGTTGGGTGCGGCGATCGTGCGCCTCAACAACGCGTTCTGGGCCGAATCGCATCAGGTATTGGACGCGATCGACGCCTTCGAAGAGCAATTGGCAGTCGGGGTGCGACTGGGCCGCAGCGCCTACGACTCCCCCGGCGCGCTCGTGATGCAGCTGCGCCGCGACGAACCTGAAGAGTTCGCGGCCTGCGCCGGCGCCGGTGTGCAGGGCCTGGTGCCCGATCTCGGGCGGTTCTGGCAGCCCTACCTGGAAGCGGCGCGCGATCGGGGTGAGATCCACGCTGAGACGCAACTCGACGAGGCCGCCGAGTGGGTGGCCAGGCTTCAGATCAGCCTCGGCACCGTTCCCGGCGAGACACTGGACCCCGACGACTACGACGCGGTGCTGCGGTTCATGCGCCGATACGTCCTGCCGGGCTTGCGCGTGGCACCCGCGGCACAGTAAAGCTGTACTGCGAAAACTGTTGGGCGACAGGCGCTGTCATGATCTATTCACGGCGCCGGGCACCCGCCTGACAGAATGATAGCCATGAGCACACGCAGCCATCGAGGAGCGGTCGTCGTCGTGGCGTTGGCAATCGGGCTCACCGCCTGTGGTGGGTCCGCAGGCACCAAGGGCACCACGACAGGGACCTCCAAGGCCGCTACGACATCGGCCAGTGCCGGCGCGTCACCTACTACGGCCGCGCCGACCAGCGGCGTCTCTAACAAGCAGAAGTACTCGGTCACCCGTTCCACCGCCGGAGATGCCACCACCGACGGCCGGGGCCGCTGGACACTGGTGGTCGACACCATTACCGGTGGTGATCCCCGGGTCGCCGGGGCGTTCAACAACGCAGTGCACGCATCAGCGTCCGGACAGCTCGAACCGGTCAAGACCAGCGCCGATCCGGACGGGACCTGGACGTTTGAGACCCAGCCACAGATCTACTTTGGCGGTGCATCGGTGTCGGAACTGATCAGCGGCATTTATGTGCATGTTCCGTCGGCTCATCCGAGCAGCTATGTGAGCACCGTGGTGATCGACTCGCGGTCGGGTAAGCCCGTCACGCTCGCGGATCTGTTCATCGATCAACAGGCCGGCCTAAATCGGCTCTCGGAGCAGACGAAGGCGCTGCTGCCCGGGGTCAGCGGAGTCGGGCCGACGCCGATGCCCGACGAGCCGGGCAACGCGCCGACAGAGGCGAACTTCGCCAATTGGATCCCCACGCCCGATGGGCTGGAGATCCACTTCGCCGACTACCAGTTCTTCCACGGGACGCCGACGATCACGGTTCCGTGGTCGGCGTTGGACGGGCTGCTGGCGCCCGGGATGGACGCGCTGCGGACGTAGTCCGGGAACTTCTGCGCGGAAACGTTCGCGCAGCGACGGTTAGCGCCGCCGAAATCGCCGGGCTAGTCGAGATCCCCGTTGCCGGAGTTACCGCCGCCGCCCGGTGCCGTCTTGGACACCTGCACCAGGAACTCGTAGTTGTTCTTGGTCTTGCGCAGCTGGCTCATCAACAGGTCGATGGCTTGGTGGCTGTCGAGGCCGGAGAGCACACGACGCAGCTTGTGCACGACGGAGAACTCATCGGGGCTCAGCAGCAGCTCGTCCTTGCGGGTACCCGACGGGTTGACGTCGACCGCCGGGAACACCCGGCGCTCGGCTATCTTGCGGTCGAGCTTGAGCTCGGCGTTGCCGGTGCCCTTGAACTCCTCGAAGATCACCGTGTCACCGGTGGAGCCGGTCTCCACCATGGCCGTCGCGATGATCGTCAGCGAGCCACCGTGCTCGATGTTGCGGGCGGCACCCAGGAAGCGCTTGGGCGGATACAGGGCGGTCGAGTCAACACCACCGGACAAGATGCGGCCAGACGCCGGGGAGGCGTTGTTGTAGGCGCGGCCCAGCCGGGTGATCGAGTCGAGCAGCACGACGACATCCTTGCCCTGCTCGACCAGGCGCTTGGCGCGCTCGATGGCCAGCTCGGCAGCCTGGGTGTGGTCTGACGGCGGGCGGTCGAAGGTGGAGGCGATGACCTCACCCTTGACCGAGCGCTGCATGTCGGTGACCTCTTCAGGTCGCTCGTCGACCAGCACCACCATCAGGTGACACTCGGGGTTGTTGCGGGTGATCGCGTTGGCGATGTCCTGCATGATCGTGGTCTTACCGGCCTTGGGCGGCGACACGATGAGGGCACGCTGGCCCTTGCCGATCGGCATGATCAGGTCGATCACGCGGGTGGTCAGCCGGTCAGAGGTGGTCTCCAGGCGCAGCCGCTGATTCGGGTACAGCGGGGTCAGCTTGGTGAAATCGGGCCGGTTTCTGGCCTCTTCGACCGGACCGCCGTTGACGCTGTCGAGGCGAACCAGCGGGTTGAACTTCTGGCGCTGGTTCTGGCCGCCCTCGCCCTCCTTGGGCATCCGGACCGCGCCGGTGACGGCGTCACCGCGGCGCAGGCCGTTCTTGCGGACCATGTTCATCGAGACGTAGACATCGTTGGGGCCGGCTAGGTAGCCCGAGGTGCGCACGAATGCGTAGTTGTCGAGCACGTCGAGGATGCCGGCAACCGGCTGAACGACGTCGTCCTCGCGGAGTTCGGCCTCATTGCCGCCGCCTTCGCCGGGGGTGCGCTCGCCACGACGGCGACGGTCACGGAACCGGCGGCCGCGACGGCCCTGGCGGCCGTCGTCGTCATCATCGTCATCGCGATTCTGCTGGTTGCCGCGATTCTGCTGGTTGTCGCGATTTTGGTTGTTATCGCGGTTCTGGTTGCCACGATTCTGCTGGCCACCCTGGCCGGACGCCTCGCGGTTCTCCGACCGACTCTGGTTCGGGTTCTCGCGCTTTTCGCCCTGCTCAGGGCTATTGTCCTGCGACTTCTGCTCGGTGTTCTCGGCGCCAGCGGAGCCGGCACCACGGGTTGCGGCCCGGCGCTCACGGCGTCGCGGCTCGCCACCGCCGTTGGACTCGGTCTTCTCGGTGGCCTGATGGGGCTCACTTGCCTGCTCGGCAGGGGCTTCGACTTGTGCCTTGGCGGCGCTATCAGTGGCGTTATCGGCGATTTTCTCGGCCTTCTCGGCGCTGTGGTTGGCACCGTTGCCGCCGCTCTGGCGCTCCTTGATCGCGGCGATCAGGTCGCCCTTGCGCATCCCGGAGGTTCCCTTGACGCCGACCTGGTTGGCCAGGGCACGGAGCTCGGGCAGGACCATCGTGGACAGAGAACCGGCCCGGCCCGCATCCCCGCTCGGGGCGGCCTGCGAACCAGGCGCCGAGGGGATTTCTGCGGTCGCGGCGGGCGCCTCCGTCTGCGGTGCGCTATCTCCAGCCGTGATGAGGTCCGTATCGGTCACGGATTTCCTTTCTTCCCTCACCGTTTCGTCGGGGCAAGGGGTTCTGGCATTCAGCCGATTCGCTGAATGCGAAGTCTCACCATCGTCTGCGTCAACGGTGATCGCCGGAGTTCGCCGCATCTGGCGAACCGTCAGTCCACGAGTTGAACACAAGAGAAATTGGTGGTCGTCCTAGTGTCGGCGCAGGAACAGTCGCTGCGTTTGCCTGGACGGGACCGAGAATAGCCCCCTTGAGCGCCGGAAAGCAAGGAATCACCACCGGCGTGTGTGCAACTCAACGACTGACCGGGACACCCGAGCTCCAGCGAACTGCTTCGCCGATGCCCATCTCGGTGACGGTGAATCCCTTCGCGGCGCCGAATTCGACGGCCTCGGCCGGCAGCTCTGAACTGGTTGTCAGAGCCAGGACCGCTGGACCTGCGCCGGACAGCACCGCTGCCACCCCACAACGCCGCAGCACCTGCAGGTATTCCGCCGAGGCAGGCATGGCCGGTCCGCGTTGGGGCTGATGCAGCACGTCGTCGGTGGCCGCCATCAGCAAGTCCGGTCGCTCCGTGAGGGCGACAACCAGCAATGCCGCCCGGCTCAGATTGAAGCGGGCGGCTTGATGCGTGACGTGATCGGGCAACAGCACCCGGGTCTCGGCGGTCGACGATCGCACCTGCGGGATTCCCGGGAACAGCCGGATATCGGGGTGCAGCCGCAAACCGGCCGCCGCATACGTCGGGGGCGCGGTCTGGGCGTCGGCCCACGACACCACCGCCCCACCGAGTACCGAAGCCGATGCGTTGTCGGGGTGCCCCTCGAATTCCGATGCCAGCTGGATCAGCTCCGCATCGGTCAGTGGCTCCCGATCCGCTTGTGTCAGAAGGCCATTCGCGGCCGCCAACCCGCCGACGACGGCCGCGGCCGACGAGCCGAGACCCCGCGAGTGCGGGATCGCGTTGCGGCAGCACACCACCAGCCCCGCGGCGTCCGCCCCACCCGCCGCCAATCCGCGGTGCAGCGCCCGAACCACCAGATGCTCGGGGCCCAGCGGGACTTGTCCGGCCCCCTCCCCCTCGACCTCGATGGTCAGTCCGGCGTCAGTGGTCTCGACAAGGATCTCGTCGTAGAGAGCCAGCGCCAGGCCGAGACTGTCAAAGCCGGGGCCGAGGTTGGCACTGGATGCCGCGACGGTGGCGCTGGCAGTAAGGCCGGCAGGTAGGTTCAGGGTCACCGAGAATCCGTCTCTCAGACCAGGCCCAGCTCGGCGACGACGGCACCGGGATCGACCGCGATGGCCTTCACCGTGGGCATGTCGCGCAGGGCGGTGTCGGGATCCTTGAGGCCGTTGCCGGTCACGGTGCACACCACCGTGGAGCCGGGCTTGACCCAACCGTCCTCGATCGATTTGAGCAGCCCGGCGATGCTGGCCGCCGACGCCGGCTCGACGAAGACTCCTTCGGCCTCAGCGACCAGGTGATATGCGGCCAGGATCTCCTCGTCGGTGGCGGCCAGGAACCGGCCACCGGATTCCTGCTGCGCGGCCACGGCGCCATCCCAGGACGCGGGCGCACCGATCCGGATGGCGGTGGCAATCGTCTCGGGGTTGCTCACCGGCTGACCGGACACCAGCGGGGCGGCGCCGGCGGCCTGCGTGCCCAGCATCCGGGGCAGCTTGTCGGTCAGCCCGTCGCGGTGGTACTCGGTGTAGCCCATCCAGTACGCGGTGATGTTGCCGGCATTGCCGACCGGCAGCGAGTGCACGTCAGGAGCCGTTCCCAGCGCGTCCACGATCTCGAACGCTGCGGTCTTCTGGCCCTGGATGCGCACCGGGTTGACGCTGTTGACCAGGGCGATCGTCGGGTAGTCGTTGGTGAGCTTGCGGGCCAGCTCCAGGCAGTCGTCAAAGTTGCCGTCGACCTGAATGATCTTGGCGCCGTGCATAACTGCCTGAGCCAGCTTGCCCATGGCGATCTTGCCCTGCGGGATCAGCACCGCGCAGGTGATACCGGCACGGGCGGCGTAGGCCGCTGCGGAGGCCGAGGTGTTTCCGGTCGAGGCGCACAGCACCGCCCGCTGACCACGAGCAACGGCGTCGGTGACGGCCATGGTCATGCCACGGTCCTTGAAGGAACCGGTGGGATTGAGGCCTTCGACTTTCAAATGAACTGTGCAACCGGTCTTTTCAGACAGCCGCGGCGCGCTGATCAGCGGGGTGCCACCCTCGAGCAGGGTAATAGGCGTCCAGTCGACAGCCACCGGCAGCCGGTCTCGATACGCGGCGATCAGCCCGGGCCACGGGGTATGCACGGCTTGCGATCTCGTCGAGCTCATTCGCTGGTTCCTTCCAAGCGCAGCACGCTGTCGACCTCCTGGACGGCGTCGTGGTCAGCCAGCGCGGCAACAGTCTCGGATAGCGCGGCATCGGTTGCACGGTGGGTCACCACCACGATGCGCGCACCGCTGCCGCCGCTGATGCCTTCCTGACGGACCTCGGCAATGCTGACTTCCCGCTTGGCGAATTCAGCTGCCACCGAGGACAACACACCGGGCCGGTCGGCGACGGTCATGCTGACGTAGTACCGGGTGGGGATGATTCCTATCGGCGCGATCGGCAGCTGGGCATACTTGGACTCACGCGGCCCGCGACCGCCCTGCACGCGGTTGCGCGCGGCCATCACGAGATCGCCCATCACCGCCGACGCGGTCGGGGCACCGCCGGCGCCCTGGCCGTAGAACATCAACCGACCAGCCGCCTCGGCCTCGACCACTACGGCATTGAATGCCCCGTTGACGGTGGCCAGCGGGTGGCTCAGCGGCACCAGTGCCGGGTAGACGCGCGCCGAAACCCGCTGTTGGCCATCGCTTCCGGTGACCCGCTCGCAGATCGAGAGCAGCTTGATGGTGCACCCCAGCGCCTTGGCCGAGTCGAAGTCCTCCGGGGTGATTTTGGAGATGCCCTCGCGGTAGACGTCGTCGGCGGTGACCCGGGTGTGGAAGGCGATGGACGCCAGGATCGCGGCCTTGGCCGCCGCATCGTAACCCTCGACGTCTGCGGTGGGGTCGGCTTCGGCGTATCCCAGTGCACTCGCGTCGGCCAGCGCCGAGTTGTAATCAGCTCCGGTGGAAGCCATTTCAGACAGGATGTAGTTGGTGGTGCCGTTGACGATGCCCGCCACCCGCAGCACGGTGTCACCGGCCAACGATTGGGTGAGCGGTCGAATCACCGGGATGGCGCCCGCCACGGCCGCCTCGAAATACAGGTCGACGTGCGCGCGTTCGGCGGCCTGCGCCAGCTCGCCGGTGGACTGGGCCAGCAGCGCCTTGTTGGCCGTCACCACCGACTTCCCGCCTTCGAGCGCCGTCAGAATCGCCTTGCGGGCCGGTTCCACCGGGCCCATGACCTCAACGACCAGATCGACGTCCTCGCGGGAGACCAGCTCCTCGACGTTGTCGGTGAGCAGCTCCACCGGCAGGCCGCGGTCGGCGGAGACGTTTCGCACCGCGACGCCGCGCAGTTCGAGCGGGGCACCAATGCGCGCCGCCAGGTCGGACGCGCTCTCCTGGATGATCCGGGCAACCTCACTACCGACGTTGCCCAGCCCCAATATCGCCACACCAATTGCCTTGTCAGGTGTACTCATTGGCTCTACCTCACTTCCAAACTCAGCAGGTCATCGACGGTCTCCCGGCGCAGTATCAGACGGGCCCGCCCATCTGACACGGCTACTACGGCGGGACGGCCGATCAAGTTGTATCGACTCGACATCGCATAGCAATAGGCGCCGGTAGCGGCCACCGCGAGCAGGTCACCTGGATGGACATCGCCGGGAATCCAGGCATCGCGGACCACGATGTCACCGCTCTCACAGTGCTTTCCGACCACCCGGGACAGCTCAGGCGGAGTTCCGGTGACGCGGGAGACCAGCCGAACGTCGTATTCGGAGCCATAGAGTGCCGGGCGAATGTTGTCGCTCATCCCGCCGTCGACGCTGACGTAGCGCCGGGTCTTGTCGGACCCGATGACCACATCCTTCACGGTGCCGACTTCGTAGAGCGTCACCGTGCCTGGCCCGGCGATCGCACGCCCCGGCTCGACGACTAGTCGCGGCGCGGGCAGACCGACGGCCGCCGACTCGCTGCGCACGATCGCGTCGAGCTTGGTCGCGAGATCCTCGATCGGCGGCGGATCATCTTGTGGCAGATAGGAAATGCCCAATCCCCCGCCGAGGTCGACGACGGCGATCTGCGCGGTCTTGTCCACCCCGAACTCGGCGACGACATCACGCAGCAGTCCGATGACCCGGTGGGCGGCCAACTCGAAGCCCGCCACATCGAAGATCTGCGAACCAATGTGACTGTGCAAGCCGACCAGGCGCAGGTGATCGGTGGCGAAGACCCGGCGCACCCCGACCATGGCGGCCCCGCTGGCCAGCGAGAGTCCGAACTTCTGATCCTCGTGGGCTGTCGCGATGAACTCATGAGTGTGCGCTTCCACGCCGACGGTGACCCGGAGCAGCACGTCCTGGACCACACCGGCGTCACCGGCGACGGTATCGAGGCGTTCGATCTCGGTCATCGAGTCCAGCACCACGTGGCCGACCCCGGCCTTGACCGCGGTGGTCAGCTCGTCGACGGATTTGTTGTTGCCGTGGAAAGCGATTCGTTCGGGCGGGAATCCGGCGTGCAGCGCGACGGCGAGCTCACCGCCGGTGGCGACGTCCAGCGACAACCCCTCCTGGTCCACCCAGCGCGCAATTTCACTGCACAAGAAGGCTTTACCCGCGTAGTGCACGTTGTGTCCACCGCCGAACGCCGCCGCGATCTCGCGGCAGCGGCCGCGGAAGTCGCCCTCGTCGATGACGAACAGCGGGGTGCCGTACTCGGCGGCCAGCTCGCTCACGGTCACCCCGGCGATAGACACCTCGCCGTCGGAACCACGAACAAGGTTGCGCGGCCATACATTCGGCGCGAGCGCAAGTGCGCCGGCGGCGGTCAGGGGGCGCGCGGGCACCCCGCCGTGGTGGATCTCTTCGGCGTGGCGCGGGCCGGCGGGGTGAGCGTTCACATCCGCTCCGGTGCAGACACGCCCAGGATCCCCAGACCGTTGGCGATTACCTGGCGGGTGGCCGCACACAGAGCGAGCCGCGCGCGATGCAGATCGCCGGGCTCTTCATCGCCCATAGGCAGCACCCGGCACGAGTCGTAGAACCGGTGGTAGTCACCGGCCAGGTCTTCCAGATAGCGGCACACCCGATGCGGCTCGCGCAGCGAGGCACCGGCTTCGAGCACCCGAGCAAACTCGCCGAGGTTGCGGATCAATACACCCTCTTTGTCATGGGTGAGCAGTTCCAGATGCGCGGTGTCTGGGGCCAGCCCAAGCTCGGCGGCGTTGCGGGCCAGTGCCGAGAGCCGGGCGTGTGCGTATTGCACGTAATAGACCGGGTTTTCGCTGGACGCCGATGACCACAGCTGCAAATCGATGTCGATCGGGGTGTCCACCGAGGAACGGGTCAGCGAGTAGCGGGCCGCGTCCACCCCGATGGCCTCCACCAGGTCGTCGAGGGTGATGACGGTGCCCGCCCGCTTACTCATCCGCACCGGCTGGCCGTCGCGCACGAGGTTGACCATCTGACCGATCAGCACCTCGACGGTGTCGGGATTGTCACCGAGGGCGGCGGCGGCCGCCTTGAGTCGGGCGATATAACCGTGGTGGTCGGCACCGAGCATGTAGATACACAAGTCGAAGCCGCGTTGCCGCTTGTCCAGGTAGTAGGCCAAGTCGCCGGCGATATAGGCGGGCTGCCCGTCACTCTTGATGACGACCCGATCTTTGTCGTCACCGAATTCCGTTGTGCGCAACCAGGTTGCGCCATCCTTCTCATAGATATTGCCGGTCTCGCGCAACTTGGCGATAGCCTGGTCGACCCGCCCGCTGGTGTGCATCGAATCTTCGTGGGTATAGACGTCGAAGTCGGTGCCGAACTCGTGCAGCGAGTTCTTGATGTGGGTGAACATCAGGTCCACTCCGATGGAGCGGAAGGTCTCCTTCTGCTCCTCACCGTTAAGGCTCAGCGCATCAGGGGATTTAGCCAGCACCTGTTCGGCAATGTCCTTGATGTAGTCACCGGCGTAACCGTCCTCAGGGGCGGGCTGGCCGGTGGCCGCGGCGATCAGAGAGTTGGTGAACCGGTCGATCTGCGCACCGTGGTCGTTGAAGTAATACTCCCTGGTGACCGCCGCACCCTGGGTGCTCAACAGCCGGCCCAACGCGTCGCCGACCGCAGCCCAGCGGGTACCACCGATGTGGATGGGGCCGGTCGGGTTCGCCGAGACGAATTCGAGGTTGATGTTGGTGGCGTCGAGCTCCGCTGAGTTCCCGTAGCGCGCACCGGCGTCCAGGATGTTGCGCACGATGACCCCCTGCGCGGAGGCTTCGATGCGAAGGTTGACGAAGCCCGGCCCGGCGACGTCGGCGGCGGCGATACCGTCGGCAGCGACCAGCGCAGCAGCCAGCCAACCGGCCAGCTCGCGGGGGTTGGCGCCGACCTTTTTGCCCAGCTGAAGGGCCAGGTTGGTGGCGTAATCGCCATGCTCGGGATTGCGCGGACGCTCGACAGTCACCGTCGCGGGCAAGGCGGCGGGATCCAGGTCATGCTCGACGAGCACCGCGGCGGCGGTGCTCTTCAGCAGGTCGGCGAGGTCGGCGGGCGTCACGAGGGTCCATCCTATGGTCTGGCGTGGTCAGCGCCCGAATCCGGATCCCCGGCGGGCAGGAGCGCAGCGACCCGGGAACCAGGCCGAGCGGGCAGGAGCGCAGCGACCCGGGAACCAGGCCGAGCGGGCAGGAGCGCAGCGACCCGGGAACCAGGCCGAGCGGGCAGGAGCGCAGCGACCCGGGAACCAGGCCGAGCGGGCAGGTCGGAGTGGTCCATGAAATGCGTTAGGCTGTCGAAGCCCATTGGCGCAGTTGTTTCGTGCGCCCCCGTAGCTCAGGGGATAGAGCGTCTGCCTCCGGAGCAGAAGGCCGCAGGTTCGAATCCTGCCGGGGGCACCACCGTTTGACCGGTCATCATGTTGCTTCCGCGCGCGACCGCCCCATTAATTGATTAGGCCGTAAATATGCGCCTCGGCGATTAGGGTTTACGCACCGGCCTCGAGATTCGAAGGCGGGGAGGGCGAACCCGATGAGACGCTCAATATATGTGGTGTCCGCGGCCATTGCGGCTGTGCTCGCGCTGCCGGCATCGACGAATACGGCGGCGGCGACACCGTGGTGCGGGGCCGACTCCCTGAGCCTCAGCACTACTCCACCGATGTGTCCGACAGAGGATAACTCGCGCTACCTCTACTTCTCCGTGCTGTTGACGAATACTTCCGCACAGACCTGCACCCTGCAGGGCTACCCCGGCGTGGACGGCACAACCAACCCTCACTACGGCGTCCCCCCAGACCCTTCCGACCCGCCGTTCAGCGGGATCGTCAGCGCCGCGAGAACGGGCGGCGATGAGCAGCCTGTCGTGCTGGCTCCCGGAGCAACAGCCAGCAGCGACTGGGCTTTCAGCCGAAGACAGGCGACCCCATCGCCTGGCCCCCCACCACTGTCGTCGTGACCCCACCGGACACCACCACCCAGCTGCAGACTCGGTGGCCGGCGGAATCACCGTTCAACTCATCAATGACGGGACCTACCCCGTCGTCACCATCGACCCACTTCAGCCGTTTGCATGAACGCCGTTACGACAATCGCATCACTGACCACAAATCCGTGACGATTATCAACTAGAAGACTGTCAGTAGTAGGTGGCGTCGGGTACGGTCCAAACCAGCAAAGATTCATACGAGTTACAGGGGATTTTGATGGGGCGGGTTGGAGCTAAAAACAGCAACGCGTTGCTCGGCGCATTGGTTTCGAGTGCGCTCGCAGCAGGGGCGTTCGCAGCACCACCGCCGGCCCACGCATCGTGCTTCTCGGCCTTCGGGTTTAACAACGGCAACGGTTGTATCAGCAACCTGACCACGATCGCGATCGGGATCGGCGACGGCGCAACCGCGAGTGCCACCAGCGGACTGTTCACCAGTGCCATCGCCCTCGGCACCAACGCGCACGCCACGACCAGCCTGAGTGCCTTCATGTTGGCTTTGGCCGCCGGCGACAATGCCGTGTCCGAGTCCCTCGATTCGTTTCTCGGATGGAACCTGCAATTTGGGCCCGGCACTGCGTCAACTGTCGGAGGCCTCTTCAATTTCGTCCTCGGCATCTCGCCAGACGGCATGACTCCGAATGTCACCGGCGCCGTCGGCCTCGGCAATATCGCAGTGAAAATCGGCGCGGGCACGACACAGGCACTCGGCGCCTTCAATGTGGTCCTCGGGCTGATGAGCGGCAACGCCAACACACAGTCGGCGGGCGCATCGGGGATCGCCAACTTCGTGATGCAGGCCGGGGCGGGTACCGCGGCAGCAGTCGGCTTGCTTAACGCCGCCCTCAGCATCGTGATCAAGAACAGCGGGTTGCAAACCGTCTCAGCGGGCGTCCTCGGCACACTTGCGCTCAACTTTCTCGGCGACGGCGGCACCGCGGCAACGCAGGCCGAATTCAGCTCCGCCCTCAATTTCCTGGGCACCAACATCGTGACCACCGCCGGCATACTCAGTACCGCACTCAACTGGCTGGGCACCGGCAACAACATTTCAGTGACGGGGCTGTTCCCCTTCGCCACCTTCGGCACGGCGTTGAACTTCTTTGGCTCCGACAACGTCCTGAAGACCGTCGGTGGCCCGCTGGCAATCATCGCGTCCTTCTTCCAAGAGGCCGGGAACGTCATCCAAAACGGACCAGGCATCAGAATCACCGGGCCATTCCACCTCGATCTACCATCTCTTGCGCACCAATCCGCAGCCAGCGTGACAAGGGCGTCCGCTACCGCAGTTTCCGATCGCAGCTCAAAAGCAGCGGCGCGGACCCACTCAGACGACGGCGGTGCAGCGGCCACGCCGGCCGCCGCCGACGACGCCACCGACGATGTCACCGTGACTGCCGCCGTGACTCCTGCCGACGACAGCACCACGACGGTTGCCCCGCGCGCTGCCCGGGGCGGCGCCCACCGGATATCCAACGCCCCGAGTACCACCTCTGACGCGGGCAGTAAGAAAACCAGCGGCGCGTCCGCATCTGACGACACGAAGACCGCAGCGGCTTCGCGCAGCGCCGGAGGCAAACACCCGAAGCACTAAGCCGCGCTGCAACGTTCCTCATCACGCGATTGGCGAATAGCTGTTCGGTGCGCGCGACCGTCAGATCGCCCACTCACCGGGACTACACGTGAGCTGTGGGCAAGAAACACTGCTCGGCGACCGCACAGCGGGTGGACATCTGGACCTGCCAGCCCGGCGTTCCGGGTGGTCAAAAGGAGTGGGACAGGGGTGCAAGAAGTTCACCAGCTGGGAAAGTGACGAGAAGATGCACCGGAAACGCTGTCAACGGGTTTCAGGCGTTCACCACGCTGTGCCGCACCGTGGGGATTCGCCAGTCGATGGGTCGGGTCGGATCGTGTTTCGATAATGCCGCCGCGGAGGCGTTCTTCTCCTCGCTGGAATGGGAAGTGTTGTCCCGCAATCAGTTCCGTAGTGCGGTTCATGCGCAGGCGGTAGTTATCGACTGGTGCTATACCTTCTACAATCACCAACGCCGGCACAGCGCCGCCGACGGGCTATCGCCCGTCAACTATGAGATCAGGGAATCCAAGACCAGGCTGGGAGCGGCATAGGAAACCCTCCACGATTTCGGGGAACCACAGACCCCTAAAGTAACGGGCTATGTCGATGAATCAAGTAGGGGCCAAAGGCGGCATCTTGCTCAGCGCATTGGTGTCCAGTGCGCTTGCAGTTGGGAGCGTCAGCGAAGCACCGACGTCACATGCGAGCTGCTTTTCGGCGTTCGGCATCGGCAACGGCAACGGCTGCACAAGTAACCTCACCAGCATCGCCATCGGGATCGGGAACGGTGCGGTCGCCAACTCCAGCACCACGTTCTTCGGCGGTGCCATCGGGATCGGGAACGGTGCGGTCGCCAACTCCAGCACCACGTTCTTCGGCGGTGCCATTGCATTCGGCAACTACGCCAGCGCGGCCGCGGCTGCCTCGACCGCCTTCAGCCTCCTGTCTTTCACAATCGCGCTCGGCGACAATGCGAAAGCCTTAGCGTTCCCGTCCATTCTCAGCATGGCCGTGCAAGTCGGTGAAGGCGTGACCACCACCCTGGGTGCGCTCAATTACGCCCTCGGCATCTCCACAGGAGGAACGCAGACAACGGGTGCCGCGGGCATCGGCAACGTCTCCGTGCAATACGGGCCGGGCAACATCGTCAACATCGGCAGCATGAATTTTGCCTTCGGCATCAATCCCGGCGGCACAACCCAGTCGATCACCGTCGGCGGCCTGGGCTCTCTTGCACTCAACCTTCTCGGCGACGCGAGCACCCTCATCGCGCAGGGAATCTTTAGCAGTGGCGTCAACGTCATGGGTAAGCACGTGATGGCGGTCGCGGAAGGGGTGTTGAGCAACGCCATCAATTACATGGGCAACGACAATAAGATTACGGTGTGGGGTTCATTACCCAACACAACAGCGAGCTGGGCGTTCAACCTGTTTGGCAGCGGGAACACGGTCAAGGCCGGGCCCGGACCATTCGCCGTCGCGGTGTCGTTCCTGCAAGACCTCGCGACAGTCATCAAATCCAGTCCGGGCATTAATATCAATGGATTTGCGCCGTTCGCGGCGGCACCGGCGGCCTCCAGCAAGCGGTCCTCCGTGGTGGCAGCGGTGTCCAATGGGAGCAGCGAGGAGACCTCCGCGCCAACGGCCGCCACTGCCAGCGGCAAGAAGACAAGCCCGCAATCCACCCGCGCCATCGCTCCGAAGCGCCCTGGGACATCATCGGCCTCAAGCGCCAGTGGCACGAAATCGGCCAACTCGTCGACATCTGGCGCTACGGGCAAGAAGAACGCTCGCCAGCGCTGAAGCCGGCAAGGCCGGACACGGACCGTCCCGTGCAACAACGGTGATGGCGGCAAATCCGGTGTAAGTGCCGGCGAAAGTGGCACCCGGCGGCGGTAACGGGAAATACCGGCGTCACCCCACCGCCGTCAACGGCGGGACCGTCGGCACGGATGGGTACCGGTGGTGCAGGCGGTACTCAGCTCTGCGGACCGGTAGCTCGGCGCATCTGAAAACAGCGCTATACAAGGGTTCGGACGATCAACCCGAAAAGAGGAATCGAGCAGGATTTGCCGCCTGATCCGCGGCTCAGAGAACGCCTGTGCCATCAAATTCGGTCCAGATTTCCCATCGATCGAAAGGTCAAAGGCAGTACCCGCTCACCCACCCAAATTGCTGAAACCGGTGGATCGAAAGTTTGCCACGGCCGGGCATGTCCCATTGCCACCATGTCGACTCAGAAGCACTCGCAAACCTGGGAGCTCAACCATGGCTGGAAAGGCCCTTCCTCGAGCCACAGCAGCAGTGGTCCCAAGGCGGCCAACTCCAGCCGCACCTCAGCGACGAAACCGAGTAGCAGTGCCGTCAAGGCATCTGCCGGCAAAACTCATTTGTCCACGGTCACGTATTTCCCCAGGGGTTGCCGTCACGTAATTCCCCAGGTTCAGGTGCTGCTGCGGTGAGCGTAGCGAACCGCTAAGTGGGTGTCAGGTGGTCTTGGTGCCAATGCCGTTAACTTTGTAGGCGGGTGAGTCGGATGTCGGGTGGCCCTCGGTGTCTGATGTTTTTGTGGTCCAGGGTTTTTCGCGGAAACTTTGTGCCGCTGGCTCGTTTGGTGACGCGGGGGTAGGTGCGGTGCCGTCTGGCCGGGTTGGGTCGCTGGAGGATCTCGGCGACGGCGTGACGCAGGCTGGTGGCGAGTCGGTTAGGGGGAAAAACCCGCCTGCCCGGTGACGTGGCGGCGGACGATGCGCAGGGTGCGGATGAACGACATCCGTAGCGGGTCGAGTCCGTCGGGGTTGGTGGCCTCATACATCAGCGCGCGGATCGCGTAGTGGGTCAACAACAGCGCCCAGATCTCTTGGCGCACCATCTCGGGGCTGTGCGAGCGCAGGACCCGGTAGCTGCCGCGTTGGCGGGTTTCGATCTCGGCGAGGCTGGATTCGAATTCCCAGCGTTGGTGATAGACCGCGGCGAGCTCGGTGGCGGAGGCTAGCTCCGGATCGAGGATGGTGGTGATCAGCCGGATGGGCGATCCGCTGTGGGTCTCGCGGTTGGTGATGTCGTACTCGATGACGCGCACCATGGGGCCTCGAGGGACGGCGTGCAGGCCGCGGGCCTCGTGGCGTCGCAGGCGTTGACGTTCGATGGTGGTCAGCAGCACGCTCAGATACGAGCCGTCAGCCAGGTCGGTGACTACGTGCAATTTCAGTGCTGACTGCACCCGCCACAGCAATTCGGCGCCGGTCGCAGTGGCCTCCTGCCAGAATTCGCGGCTGTAGAACCCGCGGTCGGCAAGCACGAGCATCCCGGGTTCGACACTGGCCAGCAAGGGGCGGGCGAGTTCACGCTCGTCGACGAGGACGCCACCGAGGTGGGCGTCGATCACCGCGTGGGTGCCGCATTCGCCCAGTCCGAGCACCTTGACCTTCGGGTAGGGGGCGTCCAGGCCCTGGCTGACACCGCGACCGAAGGCGTCTTCGTTGTCGGCGGTGTCGGGAACGTCGAGTTGGACGCCGTCGATGGCCATCACCCGCAGATCCCCCAGCCACGCGCCCGGCGTGCCTGCCCCGGCCAGCGGCCGGGCGACCCGCGTAGAGCTCGCGGATCGGTTCGGCACCCAGCCGGGCCGGGCTTGGCACAGCGCTGAGGAGGTGGGCAGCTGCCAGTCCTCGTCCCAGGACCGCAGAAACCGCAACCCGTCGACGAGTTTGCGCATTACCTCTTCGTAGGCGTCGTCGAAGAACAACGTCATAGCCAGCACGAAGTAGGCGACCACCCGGGCCGGCAGCAGCCGACGGCGCCGTTCGGTGCGGCCGGTGTCGGCGAGCACCTCGTCGACGAGATCGCGGTGCACCAGCCTGGTCAGCACACCCAAGCCGATCCGGTCGGTCAACCGGTCCCTACGACCGCTTTCACCACCGGCACCCTCGTCGACCACACGAATAAGTGTGATGCGTAATCCTTTGCAGCGCAATACTTCTAGGAGCCAATCTGAGGCGCGAAGAACGTGCCGGCCAACACATCACCTTCGCTCGATCGGCACCGTTCACATCCACTGAACACGCTCTACAGCAACAGCTTTCGATCCTAATCCCGCTGACCTGCGACGACGCTAAAGTTAACGGCATTGGTCTTGGTGCCGGGTCGTTTCCGGGGTCGGTAGGACGGGCCGTCCATGAGGACTTGGTGGCTGGTGTTGATGAGTCGGTCGAGCAGCGATTCGGCCACGACCGGGTTCGGGAAACAGCGGGTACCAGTCCTTCGGGGCCCGGTTGCTGGTCAGGATCAGGGGCTTGGCGGCGATGGCGCGGTCGGAGACAAGGTCGTAGAGGTCGTCGCTTTGGGTGGGGGTGTGCTCACGCATCGCGAAGTCATCGACGATCAGGACCAGGGGGGCGGGTGTATTCGCGCATGCGTTGTCCGATGGTGCGGTCGGCGTGGCCGCCGGCGAGGTCGGCGAGCATGCGGGAGCATTTGACGAAGCGGATGTCGCCGCCGCGGAGTGCGACTTGATGCCCGAGTGCCTGTGCCACATGGGTTTCCCGACTCCGACGGGTCCGTAGAGAATCACTGATTCACCGGCCTCGAGCCAGCGCAACGCGGCCAGGTCGCGCAGCATCGCAGCGGGCAGTTTCGGGCTGACGGTGAAGTCGAAGTCCTCGAAGGTGTTGGGCTGTTCGAAGCGGGCGCGGCGGACCCGTCGGGCCAGGGCGGCGGTCTCCCGGCGGGCGATTTCGTCTTCGCAGAGTACTTGGAGGAATTCCAGGTGTCCGAGTTTCCCGTCGCGGGTTTGAGCCAGGCGGGCATCGAGGGTGTCGAGCATGCCGGTCAGTTTGAGGGTCTTCAGTGCGGCCCGCAGGCTGGGATCGTGAATGGTCATGACTATGTCCTTGGAGTTGAAGTGGTTGCAGTGGAGGTGTTTTCGTGCGCTCAGGCAGTGAGGTCGGTGTCGAACGCGTCAGGTCCTCGCAGCATCGCCGGTGGTGGCGGGACGACGGCGGGCGAGGCATGGTCTGCTTCGGTGCCGGCGACCAGGATGCCTTTGACGGTGCGATAGCCGGGGTCCCCGACCTGCAGTGCTCGAGTGCAGGCCGCGTCCAGTCGGCGATCGCCGTACTTCTCGCGCAGGCGGATGATCCCCTGGATGGCGCGGAGCCGGTGGATGGCGTTGACCGTGGACAATTCGGCGACGACCGCGACGGCGCCGGGCCCGATCTGCTCGGCCTGGGTGCGGCACCACGTCACGGTGCGCAGGGTGTGGGCGATCTTGTGGGGCGGGTAGTGCTCGACATTGGTCGAGCGGCCCGCCAGATGCAGCACGTGAGTCGCGACCACGGTCCCGCTGTGGAAGATCTGCACGACGTCACCGGCGGTGCGGGCGGTGACCTGCTGGCCGATCAGCCGCCACGGCACCGAGTACAGCGCCTTGCCGGACTTGACGTGGCAATCCGCGGCGACCCGCCCGATCGAGTAGATAACCGACTCAAACACTCTGGGCGGCAACGCCATCAGCGCATCGCGTTCGATCGCTGCGAACACCGACGCCGGGGTCTGCCCATCCAGACCGCGGTGCTTGTGGACCCGTATACCTGCGTGGACCACCTGATCGCCTCGGCCTGCATCTGGGCCAGCGAGGTGAACTCGCGGCGGCGAAGAACGAGTCCCGAATGTAGGGCATCGGCCGCTCGATGCGAGGTTTGTCCTTCGGCTTGCGGGCTCGCGCCGGATCGATCAGGGTGCCGTAGTGCGCGGCGAGCTCGCCGTAGGCCGGATTGATCAGCGGATCGTAGAGGTCGGGTCGCTCGACTCCGGTCTTGAGGTTGTCGCACACCAGCCGCGCCGGCACGCCGCCGAAGAACTCGAACGCCGCGACATGCGAGGCATTCCAGGATGTTTGATCCATCCGCAACACCGGTTGGACGAACAACGCCCGTGAACACGACAGGATCATCGCGAATACCCACACCGCGACGCGGCGCCCGATTGCGGGTCCCACCACATCCCGAGCTTGCCGTAGTCGATCTGCGCTTCACTGCCGGGTTCGACCGCACCGCGGGGTACCGTGACTTTGCCTTCGAGTCGCTCCTCGGCGAAAGCGGTTGCCACGTAACGACGTACCGTCGATTCGGACACATCCACATGATGGTCGTCGCGGAGGCGCTGCGCGATGGTCGCCACTGTCACCGGAACCTTCAGCTGCTCGGCGATCCACTGGTGATGCACGGCGATCTGGGGCCATGTCAGTGCCCGCGCCACCGGATCGATGAGCTCGGGAAACCAACGCCCGATGCGTGCCCGCCATAGCTGCTCGTCAAACTCCTCCGGGCACGGTGCCAGACCCTCGGCCAGCGCCGGGGCCAGATACTTGCGGATGGTCTTGCGGTCGATGCCCAGCGCCTCATTGATCTGCACCTGGGATCGGCCGGCATTCCAGTGCCGGAACATCTCCACGAAATCAGTCACGTCCCACGATCTCCTCGCCACTCAAGGCCCCTTCCAGGACCCCTGGCGGGGCACCTGAACGGAGCGAACCTGAACAGCGCCCCAACCCCCACCGGACACGCCCCACGGGGTGGGGAATTACGTGACCGAGGGTGAGGAATTACGTGACGGACAACCCCTCAGACCTGGGGAATTACGTGACCGCTGACACTCATTCGCCCAAGTCGACGACACCGCTCCGAGCACATCAGCGAGCCTCGGTAAGGCCACACCTGACCGGGCCAGCACCACCCGTCCCGTTTCGGCGCAGGCCGGGCCGGTTCCAGACAGTCAGACCACTGAGGGCGCCACACCCGACGACACCGTCGCCGCGGCAAGCCCTGCTACCAAGGCCGCGCGATCAGCCAGACCTGCGACCGCGTCGACCACTGCCCTTAGCGCGGCAGCCCGCCCCGCGACCGCTGCGGCCGCGACGGTAAGCGCAGCGGATGTCACTACGTCAGACCTCGGTGTCCTCTCCCCGTTGCAGCAGCTGACGTGCGCCATCCTCGCATCTGTACTTAACGCCGCCGGCCCCACCCTGCTGAATCTCTTCGTCACGCCGCAGCAAATCAGCCTCGAGGAGATCATCCTCGCACTCGCCACCAATTCGTGGAAGGGACGAGCACTCTGGGGCAACGGTGCGGACGGCACCGCCGACGGTAAGCCGGGCGGCTGGTTCATCGGCAACGGCGGCAACGGCGGCAACGGCTATTCCCAGCCCGATGGCTCCGGCCAGAACGGCGGCAGCGGCGGCGCCTCGGGATTGGTCGGTAATGGCGGTACGGGCGGGGCGGGTGGATCTAGCGCCACGCTGCCGGGCACCGGGGGCAATGGTGGGGCGGCGCAATTGTTCGGCACCGGTGGTGCCGGCGGAAGCGGCGGACTGTTCAGCGGTAACGGCGGAACCGGCGGGGCCGGCGGGACGGGTCTGATCGGCGGCGCCGGCGGCGCGGGCGGCTATGTGCTCAGCCTCGGATTCGGCTACTTCACTGCCAGCGGGCAGTATCACGCCGGCACGGTCACCGGCGGGACCGGTGGAGCTGGCGGCACCGGAATCGGCCTCACGGGCATCGGCGGAATCGGCGGCGCGGGCGGAGTCGCCATCCTCTGGGGCCTCGACCAGACGAACTACTACTTATCGGTGATCACGCAATTCACCGGTATTACCAACGATGCCGCCACCGCCGTCGGCGGCTCCGGCGGCTCCGGCGGCACCGGCACTGTTGGCGGCCTTGGCGGCGCCGGCGGCGACGCCTATAACTTCCTGCCCGCCGGGTCAGTGCCCGAGGGTGTGGCCATCGGTGGACACGGCGGAGCTGGCGGCGACTCCACGGATACGAACCCACTGGAGATGGGCATCGTCGGCGGCGCTGGCGGCAACGGTTATGCGGTCGAGCTGTTCAACGCTTCGGGCGGTGCCGGTGGCACCGGCGGATCGGGCTTGTTAGGGCTTCCGGGCGCACCCGGCCTCCCCGGCCTTGGGCTGCTCTTGCCCGATGTCTCCGCCGCGGGTAGCTGCATCATCGGCGTCTGCCTCTCGGCCTAACGCCGAGAATCAACCCTAGGCGTCCAACCGGGCGAACGCCTTCCGCTGGTAGAGGTCTCCACACGAGGACCTTCTGACCTTGCCGCTGGTGGTAATGGGAATCGAACCCGGCGACACCAGCACGAGGTCGGCCACCGCAAGCCCATGTGAGTTAGAGATCGCCGCGGTGACTTCACCTTTAAGAGTCGCGAGCTGCTGCTTCACGTCCTCGGCCTCGCCGCGGGTCCTGACCTCCAGGATGACGGCCAACTGCTCGACTCCATCGTCGGCGATCGCGATCGCCGCGGACCGGCCGCCGGTGATCTCCGAAATCGTCGCCTCAATGTCGTCCGGTGCATGGTTACGCCCGTAGACGATCAGGAGATCCTTCAGCCGGCCGACCATGAACAGCTCGCCCTCAGAGATAAAGCCGAGGTCGCCGGTCTTGAGCCAAGGCCCTTCCGGGGTACCGGCCGACGGTTCGACGATCCGGCCGCCGAACGTACGCTCGGTCTCCTCCGGCTTCTGCCAGTAGCCCGCACTGACGTTGTCACCATGTGCCCAGATTTCGCCGGTCGTCCCGTCCGGGCACTCAACGCCCGTTTCCGGGTCGACGACACGCAGTGTCGGTGATTGCGGGGTGATCGGGCCGCCGTAACTGATCAGCGGCGTTCCGCCGTCCCCGTCGACGCGCTGGGCGCGGCCCTCCGAGAGCGCCTCGGAGTCGAATTTGACGACCTTCGTCAGCTGGCCCGGCCGGGGCGTCGCGAGGTACAGCGTCGCTTCGGCGAGACCGTAGGACGGCTGGATCACCGTGGGCCGCAGATTGAACCGTGCAAACCTGTCGGTGAACCGCTTGATCGTCACGGGCTGGACCCGCTCGGCACCGCTCTGGATGGTGAGCACACCACTGAGATCGAGTCCGGCCATGTCATCGTCCGAGGTCTTCTTGGCCGCCACGTCGAAGGCGAAGTTGGGTGCCGACGTGAACACCCGGGGGTAGCTGGCTGCCAGCTGCATCCAGCGGGCCGGCCGCTGCAGGAAGGACACCGGGCTGGTCAGCACCGCGCTGGTGCCCAGCACGACCGGCGAGCAAACTCCCATGATCAAGCCCAGGTCGTGGAAGAACGGTAGCCAGGAGACGAACGTCAGGTCCGGCGGAGCGACGCCGCCGAAGTCGATCAAGAAGTCCGAGGTGATCTGCTGAAGGTTGGTCAGCAGGTTGGTGTAGGACATCATCACGCCCGCCGGCGAGCGAGTCGATCCTGAGGTGTACTGCAAGTATGCGGTGTCGTGGCTGTCCGACCCCTCGTAATCCGCCGAACTTGCCCGGACCGGCGCATCCAGATCAAGTCGATCGACCTCGATGATCGCCGGTGCGGCCTGGCCGGGCTGCGGGGAGATGCTGCGCGCGACCTCGGCGACCACCGACGACGTCGTGAGCACGGCGGTGGGCAACGCATCGCGCAGCACCGATTCGACACGCTCGTCGGCCACGCCACCCATCGGTACCGACAGCGGCACCGGGATCACCCGAGCCTGCAGCGCACCCAGGAAACCGAAGATATAGTCCAGCCCTTGCGGGGCGATCAGCATCACGCGGTCCCCGGGTGAGGCGACCGCACTGAGCTCGCGTGCCACGTTGAGCACTCGCCGATGCAATTGCGGCCACGTCAGGCTGAGCGGCACTCCAGCCCAGTCCTGGTCGTAATCAATGAACGTGTACGCCGTGTCATCCGGCTGCAGACTGGCGCGCTCGCGCAGCAGAGCGGGAAGGGACGTCTCAACCACCTGTGTCACATGTGGCAAAGTACCGTAGCCCCCCGAACTACATCCTCGAAGTGGGCCAGATCGACGTCCCAGCGATCGAATCCCAGTGACTGCGCGCCAGGGGCCACACCAAAATCCTTCCGAGCGAGACCAAATCCCAGCACTCGCCCCGATGTCGCTACGGTGGCTGCTAAATTGATGCAGACGAAGGCATCCCACGTGGTTGAGGGATGGCCAGGGCGTGCACGAAGCGACGGGTATGTCGTGGCTGTGAGGAGTCTGGATGGTGTCATTCGGTGCGATCGATGATCGGGCAGATCGCTCAGGTTCAGTCGATCCGTCGATCCCTATGAACGCCCGCACAACCGTCCCGGTCGCCGTCATCGGCATGGCATGTCGGCTTCCCGGCGGTATCACTTCGCCGGAGCAGCTCTGGGATGCGCTGGTCCGCGGTGATGACCTGGTCACCGAAGTGCCGCGGGACCGCTGGGACAACGACGAGTACTACGACCCCGACGCTGGCGTGCCCGGCCGGACGACGTCCAAATGGGGTGCGTTCATCGATGACGTCACCGGGTTCGATCCGGAGTTCTTCGGCCTGAGCGAACGCGAGGCGGCCGCACTCGATCCTCAGCATCGGTTGTTGCTGGAGACCTCGTGGGAGGCGATGGAGCATGCCGGTCTCCCCCCGGAGGCAGTCCAGGACTCGCTGACCGGTGTGTTCACCGGGTTGACGCACTACGACTACCAGATGGTGTCCACCGACTCAGACGCGATGGAGGGCCCGTACGGCTTCTCAGGCAACACCTTCAGCATGGCGTCCGGGCGGATCGCCTACACGCTGGGACTGCATGGCCCCGCGATGGCCGTCGATACCGCGTGCTCGTCAGGTCTGCTCGCAGTGCACATGGCGTGCCGCAGCCTCAACGAAGGTGAGAGCGATCTCGCGCTGGCCGGGGGTGCCTACGTCATGCTGGATCCGCGCAAGTATGTCGCGGGCACCGCGGCCGGCCACCTCTCCCCGACCGGACGCTGCCAGGCATTCGACGTCGCCGCCGACGGTTACGTCAGCGGCGAGGCATGCGTGATGGTCTTGCTCAAGCGCCTGCCCGACGCAGTGCGCGACGGCGACCGCATCCTGGCGGTCGTGCGCGGTACCGCCGCCAACCAGGACGGCCACACCGTCAACATCTCGACACCGTCGGTGAGCGCACAGACAGCGGTCTATCGCGCAGCGCTAGCCGCCGCTGGCGTCGATGCCGGAAGTGTCGGCATGATAGAGGCACACGGCCCCGGCACCCCGGTGGGTGATCCCATCGAATACACCAGCCTCAGCGAGGTTTACGGCGTCGACGGCCCGTGCGCGCTCGGGTCGGTGAAGACGAACTTCGGCCATGCACAGTCCGCGTCCGGCGCCCTCGGGTTCATCAAGACGGTTCTCGCGCTGCAGCACCGCGCGATTCCGCGGAATCTCCATTTCACCCGCCTGCCCGATCAGATGGCCCGCATCTCCACGAATCTCTTTGTGCCACAAGAGACCACCGAATGGCCCACGGATGCCACGGCACCGTGCCGAGCAGCCGTCTCCTCATATGGGGTGTCCGGAACCAACGTCCACGCAATCCTGGAGCAGGCACCCCAAACCGCAGGCACCGTCGGAAGACCAGCCCCGACTGCCGGAACATCACTGTTGTTCCCGCTGTCCTCCACCTCGGCCGAGGAATTGCGCCGCAGTGCCGGCCGGCTGGCCGACTGGGTGCAGTCGCACGAAGACGTCGAATTACCCGATCTTGCCTACACTCTGGCCCGCCGGCGGGCGCATCGACCGGTCCGCACCGCCGTATCGGCGAGCGACCGGTCCGGACTCGCGGCAGCGCTCCGGGAGGTTGCCGATGGCGATGCGTTCTACCAGGGGGCCGTCGGGCGCGATGACCGCGGCCCGGTGTGGGTGTTCTCCGGGCAGGGTTCGCAATGGGCCCAGATGGGTGCCGAACTGCTGGCAACCGAACCGGTTTTCGCCGCCAAGATCGCCGAACTCGAGCCGCTGATCGCCCACGAGTCCGGCTTCTCGGTGACCGAGGCGATGTCGGCACCCGATGTAGTGACCGGAATCGACCGGGTCCAGCCGACCATCTTCGCCATGCAGGTCGCGTTGGCGGCGGCGATGGCAGCCCACGGGGCGCGACCCGGCGCAGTGATCGGGCATTCGATGGGTGAGACAGCAGCCGCGGTCGTCGCCGGCGCGCTGACCCTCGAAGACGGCGTGCGCGTCATCTGCCGCCGGTCCCGGCTGATGGCGGGCATCGCGGGCTCGGGCGCCATGGGATCGGTCGAATTGCCGGCCAAACAAGTACTTTCGGAGCTGACGATGCGCGGCATCAAAGACGTCGTGGTGGCCGTCGTCGCTTCGCCGCAGTCCACGGTGATCGGTGGTGCCACCGAGACCGTCCAGGAATTGATCGCAGCCTGGGAAGAGCGCGACGTGATGGCCCGCCAGGTCGCCGTCGACGTCGCGTCACATTCGCCTCAGGTCGACCCGATCCTCACTGAGCTCGCCGACGTCCTCGCGGACCTCAAACCCATGACTCCGACGGTCCCGTTCTACTCGGCGACCGGGTTCGATCCGCGCGAAGAACCGTTGTGCGACAACAAGTATTGGGTTCGCAATCTGCGCAACACGGTGCGCTTCGCCGCCGCTGTGCGGGCCGCTCTCGAAGACGGTTTCCGAGTCTTCGCCGAATTGGCGCCGCATCCACTGCTGACCCACGCCGTGGAGCAGAACGCCGACAACCTGGACGTGCCGCTGGCTGCGTTGGCAGCGATCCGCCGCGGCCAGGAACTCCCCAGCGGTCTGTCCGGCCTGTTGGCCGACCTGCACAGCGCGGGCGCCGCGATCGACTTCGCCGTGCCCTATCCGCAAGGGCGACTGGTGGATGCGCCGCTGCCCACCTGGACCCACCAGCGACTGTGGTTGGAGCACAGCGGCACCGAATCCCCGGCACACGGATACACCGTCGCGGTACATCCGCTGCTCGGTCCGCACGTGCGCTTGCAAGAGGAGCCAGAGCGCCACGTGTGGCAGGCCGAGGTCGGCACCGCCGCGCAGCCCTGGCTGGCCGAGCACACGGTTCGCAACGTGCCGGTGCTGCCCGGCGCGGCCTACTGCGAGATGGCATTGGCCGCCGCTCGGACAGTGCTGGGCGAGACAGCCGAGGTCCGCGACATCCAATTTGAACAGGCCCTGCTGCTCGACGAGCACACCACCGTCGGTGCCTCGGCATCGTTGTCGTCCCCTGGCGTTGTCGAGTTCATCGTGGAATCCGACGAGGGTGGCCGACAAACACGGCAGGCCAGCGCGGTCCTGCACGCCGCCGATGGTGAGCAGCCCGCCGCGTACGACATCGCGACATTGCTTGCGGCCCATCCGGATCGCATCGACGGCGCCGACGTGCGCAAGGGTCTCGATGAGCGCGGCATCCAGTACGGTGCGGCATTCGCCGGCCTCGGAGCCATTCATACCGGCGACGATGCCCGCACGGTGCTGGCCGAGGTCGCGCTGCCCCGCCAGATTCGCACGCAGGAAGGTTCCTACGGCGTACACCCGGCACTGCTGGACGCCTGCTTCCAGGCCGTCGCGGGCAGCCCGCAGATCCAGGCGCTCAGCGAGGGTGCTCTGGGGTTGCCGCTGGGCGCCGCGCGGGTGCGCTCCTACGGGTCCGCCCGCACCGCCCACTACTGCTACGCCCGCGTCACCGGAGTCGACGCATCCGGGCTCGTCGCCGACCTCGACGTACTCGACCAGCACGGTGCCGTCCTGCTGAGCGTGCATGGGTTGCGCTGCGGCACCGGGGAATCCGAGGAGGCTCAGCAGGAGCGGGTCCTGAACGAGCGACTGCTGACCGTCGAGTGGCAGCAGCGGGAGCTGCCGGAGGCACCCCACGCCGACCCGGGAACGTGGCTGCTGGTCAGCACCACGGGCACCGCCGACCTGCTCGGCAGCGCGTTGACCGACACGCTGAAAAGTCAGGGCGCGCAATGCAGCACGATGTGCTGGCCGCCGAACGCCGATCACTCGTCCACCGGAGAACAACTTGCCGAGCAGCTGCGATCCAATCAAATCACCGGCGCGGTGATCCTCACCGGACCCAAGACCGGCAATGCTGAGGACCAGTCGCCACTGCTTGGTCGCGAGTACGTGCAGCACCTGACCCGCATCGCCCGCGAGTTGGCTCGGACGTCCGGACACCTGCCGCACCTGTATGTGGTGACTCGCGGCGCCCAGACCGTGCAGGCCAGCGACGTGGCCAACCTGGAGCAAGGCGGACTACGGGGCCTGGTCCGGGTGATCGCCGCCGAAAATCCGCATCTGCGCACCGCCCAGATCGATGTTGATGACAACACCGACGCCGAGCAACTGGCCCGGCACCTGCTCTGTGAGTCCGAGGAGGACGAGACCGCCTGGCGGGACGGCACGTGGTACACCGCTCGCATGCGTCCCGGCCCGCTGCGGGCCGACGAACGCCACACCGCGCTCACCGACAACGGCTTCGAGAAGATGCGACTGCAGATCCGCACCCCCGGCGACCTGCAGACCCTGGAACTGGTGTCCTGCGAACGGGTTTCACCCGGACCGGGACAGATCGAGGTCGCCGTCAACGTGTCCAGCATCAACTTCGCCGACGTGCTCGTCGCGATGGGGCTGTTCCCGGCCATCGACGGCGGCCTGCCCCAGCTGGGAATGGACTTCGCCGGGGTGGTCACCGCGGTCGGCCCCGATGTCACCAGCCACCGCATCGGTGACCGCGTCGGCGGGTTCTCCGCCAACGGCTGCTGGGGCACGTTCGTCAGCTGTGACGCCCGATTGGCCGTCTCCTTGCCGGACGTCCTGACTGACCACCACGCGGTCGCGACGGCTACGGCGACGGCAACCGCGTGGTACGGCCTACATGATCAGGCTGGTATCGCCGCTGGCGACCGGGTGCTGATTCATTCCGCGACCGGTGGCGTAGGCCAGGCTGCGATCGGAGTCGCGCGCGCCGTTGGTGCCGAGATCTTCGCGACCGCGGGTAGCGAAGAGCGCCGACAAATGCTGCGCGACATGGGAATCAAGCATGTCTACGACTCGCGCAGCACCGACTTCGCCGAGCAGATAAGGCATGACACCGATGGCTACGGCGTCGATATCGTGCTCAACTCCCTGACTGGCGCCGCCCAACGGGCGGGGTTCGAGCTGCTGGCCATCGGTGGACGGTTCGTCGAAATCGGGAAGCGCGACGTGTACGGCAATACCCGGCTCGGGATGTTCCCGTTCCGGCGGAACCTCACGTTCTATTACCTCGACCTGGCGTTGATGTCGCTCAGCCACCCCCAACAGGTCGGCGAGCTGCTGCGCACGGTATATCAGCGAGTGGCAGATGGTGATTTGCCGCCCGCGCGGCACACCGAATACCCGTTGGCCGACGCCGCCACCGCGATTCGGGTGATGAGTGCAGCCCAACACACCGGCAAGCTGCTGCTCGAGGTCCCGCGTACCGGCACCAGCAGGGTGGTGGTGCCGCCCGAGCAGGCCAAGTCATTCCGCCGCGACGGCGCCTATCTGGTGACCGGCGGTCTGGGCGGCCTTGGCTTGTTCCTCGCTGAGAAGATGGCCAGCGCCGGCGCCGGGCGCATTGTGCTGACCTCCCGGTCGCAGCCGACGCTCAAGGCGCTGGAGACGATCGAACTGATCCGCGCGATGGGCGCTGAGGTCGTGGTGCACTGCGGCGACATCGCTGATCCGGTCACCGCGCAGAAGATGGTGGAGGCCGCGACCGTCACCGGCCTGTCGGTACGTGGTGTGCTGCACGCCGCAGCAGTTGTCGAGGATGCCACGCTGGCCAACGTCACCGATGAGCTTATCGAGCGCGACTGGGCGCCAAAGGTTCAGGGTGCGTGGAATCTGCACGGCGCGACCGCCGATCAGCCGCTGGACTGGTTCTGCTCGTTCTCCTCGGCAGCCACATTGGTGGGGTCACCTGGGCAGGGTGCCTACGCCGCCGCCAACAGTTGGCTGGATGCCTTCACCCACTGGCGGCGGGCCCAGGGCTTGCCCGCTACCGCGATCGCCTGGGGCGCGTGGGGCCAGATCGGGCGCGCGACGGACTTCACCGAGAATGCCGGTGCCGCCATCGCTCCCGACGAAGGCGCGTACGCGCTCGACGTGCTGCTGCGGTACGACCGCGGGTACACCGGGTATGCACCGATTATCGGCACGCCGTGGCTGACGGCCTTCGCCCAGCGCAGTCCATTCGCTGAGGCGTTCAACGCCGTCGGGGAAAGCGCAACGGGCACAAGCAGACTGCGCGCCGAGCTCAGTGAGCTGCCGCGGGAAGAGTGGCCCACCCGACTGCGGCGGCTGATCTCCGATCAGGTGGGTCTGATCCTGCGCCGCAGCGTCGACCCCGACCGGCCGCTGTCCGAGTACGGCGTCGACTCACTCGGCGCGTTGGAGCTGCGGACCCGCATCGACGCTGAAACCGGAGTGCGCCTGACATCCAGCGACCTCGCCGTCGGCACAGTCCGCGGGCTATCCGAGCTGCTGTGCGAGAAGTTGGCACCTTCCAACAGCGAAATGTCGGCGTAGTGCGAGCGATACCAGCTGTAGTGATGACTGGGCTTTTCCAGGTTGTCGCTATCGGCATCCTGCTGTTTGCGCCGGCGGGCACGTTCCACTATTGGCAAGCCTGGGTATTTCTGTCGGTGTTCACTGTGTCGGCGGTGCTCCCCAGCGTCTACCTACAGCTCACCAATCCCGATGTCCTGGAACGCCGGATGCGCAGCGGACCGGTCGCCGAGGGCCGATCGGTGCAGAGATTCGTAATGGCCGTCTTATACCTGTCGCTTGCGGCGATGTGCGTGGTCAGCGCTCTTGACCACCGCTTCGGCTGGTCAGCGGTGCCCACGGCAGTCAGCTGGATCGGCGCCGCCCTGTGCGCCGTTGGCCTTGGCGTGATGGTGATGGTGGCCGTTCAGAACCGGTACGCGTCGACAACAGTTCAGGTGCAGTCAGATCAGCAAGTCGTGTCGCACGGACTCTATGGGCTTGTGCGGCACCCGATGTACACCGGGAACACGATCATGCTTGTCGGCCTGCCGTTGGCGCTCGGATCCTACTGGGCGCTCATTTTCATCGTGTCGGGTCTGTCTGTTCTCGCCTGGCGTATCCGTGACGAGGAGACAATGCTCAGGGAAGAATTGGCGGGCTATAACGAGTACACCCGGAAGGTTCGCTATCGCCTCGTTCCGAGCGTGTGGTAGCCAGGTCCAGAAAGGGAGACACCATCCAATGACGGATCTACACGTGCGGAAGCTGCGATTCGGGTTCGCCGACTACGAGGTTCCGTTCTTGTGGAATGCAGCCGATCCGACCTTCTCCTGCGCGTCCAATGCGTTGTCCTTCTTTTTCCTCGCCATCGAGAAGATGATTGGTGCTGCCGTACACGAGGCGATGCCGCTCATCAAGGACCCAGATGTCGCCGAGGAAGCGCTGGCATTCGTGCGCCAAGAGGGCCAGCACAGTATGGCGCACCGGCAGCACGCCAAGGGCCTGATAAAAACCCACCCGGAACTCAAAGAGACCCTCGACGAGATGGTCGGGGCGTATGACCATCTCACTGCGACCGCGCCGTTGAAGTATCGGTTGGCCTACATCGCCGATTTGGAAGCAACATTCACGCCAACGTTCAAGATGATGCTCGACAATGCCGACAGCTTGTTCGCGCCAGGTGATGACCGCGTCGCGTCGCTGTTTCTCTGGCATTTCGTCGAGGAGATGGAGCATCGGAGTTCGGCACTCATCATCTACAACGACATTGTCGGCAACCCGTGGTATCGCCTGCGGATAGCGCCCTCCGTGTTCAACCACGCCGGGTCGGTGATCATGGCCACCGCCGACAGTTTCAACAAGAATGTCCCGCTCGAGGATCGAAAGGTCGATGCCCGGTCGATGTTCGGCGCAGGCGGGACCAACGCAAAGCTCATACAAAAGATTCCGTTTGTGCGCAAGCCACCGCCAACGGACGCCTCCGACCACGGGCCGTTCGGAACGATCTACCCGTCCGTCCCACATTGGGACAAACTGGCGGCCGCGTACGGCGTTGCGCGCAGCCAGGTTCCGGGTCACAACCCCGCCAATCTGAAACTGCCGGTCCTCGCCACCGAGTGGCTTGCGCGCTACGACTCCGGATACGACGTCACCCGGTGGTACACCGCGGGTCGCTCTTGAGTTTGCCGCATCGGCCTGAAGATGTTTTTCCGTAGATATCTGTCCTAGAACTACGTACCGACGTGCCGATCGCGAGCAACGAGAGTCTCATTTCGCTTGAACTGCAGTAATTTCAGCGACCGGCAGTCCAACCTGCGGAGCACACGTCTGTGATTCTGACCGCAGTCGCTAGCTCAGCGCGGAAACGTCTTCCACCGCACTGCTATGTCCACCCAGCTTGCGATTCAACCTTCGCACGGACGGCGCGTCGAACAGGGCGGTGACCGAAAGGTCGGTGTCGAGTGCGGTGTTAATCGCGGCAATCGCCCGCATCGCGGAGAGCGAGTCGCCACCCAAGTCAAAGAAGGACTCATCGATCCCGACGTGGTCAGCGCCCAACACCTCGGCATAGACGTCGGCCAGAATCTGCTCCACCAAGGTCTCCGGCTCGCTGAACTCACCACCGCTGTAGTGGCTTTCCGGTTTGGCCGGGATAGCCCTGCGGATATTGCCGACGTCCGACAGCGCCACCGGACGGCTGGGATCGGCGGTCATCGCCACCAGGACCTGGGTGAACCGCTCGGCCAGCAGGTCGACAGCCGCATCGTCGAACGCATCGGTGCGGTACTGGATCCGGAGGTCCAGCTCGGTGCCCGGTACCGCCTGGACGGTCAGCGGGTAGTGATAATAGTCGCGGTTGGCGATGTCGCTGATCGCCAACCCGTCCGCGCCGGACAACAGCGCTGCGTCGGTGGGATAGTTCTCGTAGACAAAGACCGCATCGAACAACCGCTGGTGACCGGTAACTCGATGAATCTCGTTGAGCCCCAAGTGTTCGTGCTCGAACGTCTCATAGCGCAGGTCTTGAAGCTGGCTCAACAGCTCGGCGGTGCTGGTGGCCTCCGTGGCTCTCACCCGGACCGGCACAGTGTTGATCAGCAACCCCACCATCGCATCCACGCCGGGCAGCTCGGCAGAACGACCGGACACCACCGAGCCAAAAGCCACGTCGCGCTCACCGGTCAGCGACATCAGCAGCAGCGCAAAGGCTCCCTGCAGCACCGTGCTGACTGTGGTTTTGGTCGACCGTGCCAATTCCCCCAGAGCCCGGGTGGTCTCTTCGGAGATTCGAACGGACGCAACACTTCTCGTCGCCTTGTCGGCGCGGTCCTCCGAGCCCACCAAGGTCGGCGTCCGGAAGCCGGCGAACACATCACTCCAGGCGGCGCGGGCAGCGTCGCGGTCACGGTCGGCAAGCCAGCTGACGTACCTGCGATACGGCGCAGCTCCCGGCAGTCGCTGACCGTAGTAGCTGGTGAATATCTCCTGAAGCAGAACCGGCAACGACCAACCATCCAGTGCAATGTGATGATTTGTCAACACGAACCGGTACTTGTCGACCGCAGTGCGAATCAAGGCCGCCCGAACGGGAGGATGAGCAGCAAGGTCGCACACCAGTTCACGTTCGGCAGCGCAAACAAGCGTGATCTGGCCCTCGACGTCAGCACCCATCGCAGTGAGATCGATGTACTGCCAAGGCAGCACGGGATGGGCTGGGATAATTTGCACCGGCTCGGTGAACTGCTGGGAGAACCGGGCCACCAAGTTCGGATGCCTGGCCACGGCCGCCTGGACCGCGTCACGAAGTCGGAAGTGATCAAGCCGACCGCTCAACGTGATGTCCAGTTGCACCGCATAGACGTCGTCGCCAGAGCTGTGGGCTACATCGGCGTGGAACAGCAACCCCTGCTGCAACGGAGTCAACGGCAGGATGTCGGCGACCTGGTGCGCCCGGCACAGTTCATCGATCTGCTGCTGCACCAACCGGGCCGGCGCGATGTCCGAGGGTGTCAACCCGCCTCCACCGCCACGGACGTGCGCGCAGATACCGGCGAGCGCATCAAACCACAACCGGCTCAACTGGCCGATCTGTGCCTCGTCCAGCGCCGAGGGGGCCCACGTCCAGCCTGCACGTAGGCGCGGACCAGCGTCGGTGTCCACCGTGCCCGCGTTGAGCTCCACCGCGTGCATCAACGGCATCGGGATCGCCGCGGCCGCAGCGGTCACCGACCAGCCGTCGGGGCGCATTTCCCAGTAGTCACCGGATGCGTCGCCGCCCGCCGCGCCCATCCGCCCGAGGTAGTTGAATCCGATGGCCGGCTCAGGACCGTCTAGGTCGACGTCTCCATTCAAATAGCGCAGTACCCCGTAGGTCAGACCGTCGGGCAACGATCGGATTTGCTCCTTAGCGTCTTTGATGATCGCACCCAACCCAGCCTCACCGGCCACCAACTGCGCCCAGTCCATTCCGGCGATTCCCCTAAAGTTCAGGGCCACCGGGTATTTAGTGGTGAACCACCCCACCGTGCGCGACAGGTCGACATCGGAGCCGAGCTCCTCCTGGCGTCCATGGCCCTCGGCGTCGATGACGATCGGCGCGTTACCGAGATCCAGGTATTCGGCCACTGCTAGCCCGAAGGCGATCAGCAGGATGTCCTGGATCCCGGCATGGAACGCCGCGGGCACTTCGCCAAGCAGCATCCGCGTCGTTTCGACACCCAGGTCTACCGACAAACTTCCGGCGTTGGCGTAGGTGTCTTCTGCCGGTTGTACGGCAGGCAACGGCGCGGGCACGTCCGCGATCTGTCGCCAGGTGTCCACCTGAGCCACGACCTCAGGTCGACGGGCCTGCTCAGCCAACAGCAATGCCCATTGAGCGAATGACGTCCCCGACGGAGGTAGTGTCACCGGCCGCCCACCCCGATGCTGCGCCCAGGCGAGATTGAGGTCTTCCAACACGATTCGCCACGACACCCCGTCGACCACAAGATGGTGCGCAATGACCACCAGCCGGCCCGTCGCTGCCACCCACAGGGCAGCCACCATCACCCCGTTCGCTGGATTCAGCCTCGATCGGGCCGCCACCACAGCTTCATCTGACAGCACATCCACGCTCTGCAGGCAGGCGCGGGCATCTACCGATCCGGGCTCTGGCACGTCAAACGAACAGCTACCCGAACCATCTTCCTCAACCCGCAACCGCAACATGGCATGCCGATCGAGCAAGGCCTGCAACAACACCACGACGTCGTCCTCGGTCGCCCCGATGGGGGCTTGCACCACGACCGTCTGGTTGAACTGATCGACTGGGCCTTGGACTTCCTGCAGCCAGCGGATGATCGGAGTCGCCAACACTGGCCCGACACCGTCATCGGCGGCGTCATTCGCACCGGTGCTAATGCCAGCAACGCGGGCCAGCCGGGCAACAGTCTGTTCGACGAACACGTCGCGCGGCCGACATAACACTCCGGCCGCCCGAGCCCGGGCTACCACCTGCATCGACAGAATGCTGTCGCCACCGAGTTCGAAGAACGACTCGTCGACGCCGACCCGCTCCAGGCCCAACACGTGCGCATAGATGTAAGCCAGGATTTCCTCGACCGCATCCGCCGGGGCGCGGTACGAGTCATTGACTTGATACTCCGGAGCCGGGAGCGCTCGTTTGTCGAGTTTCCCGTTGACGGTCAACGGAATTGAGTCGATAGCAACGATTGCTGCGGGAACCATATACTCGGGTAGCCGCTCAGCCAACGCGACGCGCATCTCGGCTGGGTCGGCGGTACCGGTCACGTAGCCGACCAGACGCTTGTCGCCAGGGCGATCCTCCCGGACAATTACCTCGGCATTGTCGACACCGTCCATCCCGGCCAGCGCAGCCTGGACCTCACCGAGTTCGATGCGATACCCGCGAATCTTGACCTGCTCGTCGGCTCGTCCCAAGTAGCGCAGCTCCCCGTCGGCGCCCCACGACATCAGGTCACCAGTGCGATACATGCGTGTACCAGGCGCACCGAAGGGGCACGCGACGAACCGAGACGAGCTCAACTCGGCACGACCCACATAGCCGTACGCCAGCCCGGCACCGGCCACATACAGTTCGCCGACCGCGCCGGGCGGCACCGGCCGCAACGCGCCATCGAGAACGAAGAAGCCAAGATGAGCCAACGGCACCCCGATCGGGCTGATGACACTTTCGAGGTCGTCTGCGAGAATCTCACGGAACGAGGCGTGCACCGTCGTCTCGGTGATGCCATACATGTTGATCAGACGGGGTGACCCTGGGTGATTCTGCACCCACGACGAAAGCCGTTGTGGCTCCAGCGCTTCCCCGCCGAACACCACGGCCTCGAGCTTGAGTTGGCTCCCCAACTCGGGATCAAGAGCGTCTGCGGCTTGCAGCGCATAGAACGCCGACGGGGTCTGACTCAAGACGGTGACCCGTTCGGTCACCAACAGTGCGAGGAAATCCTCGGGCGAGCGGACTACCGCGTCAGGCACCACCACCACCCGGCCGCCGTAGAGCAGAGGGCCCCAGATCTCCCACACCGAATAGTCAAAGGCCAGCGAATGGCATTGTGTCCAAACCTGTTCCGCTAGGTCCATGCCGGCGTCGAGGGTCTGCAGCAATCGAGTGACGTTGCGGTGCGGGATGGCGACCCCCTTCGGGGTCCCGGTTGTGCCGGACGTGTAGATGATGTAGGCAACATCGTCGGGGGCCGGCGCCGGCACCGCCGTGCTGGGTTGGCCGTCCACGGCGGGATCATCGATGTCCAGGACCATTAAATCGCGGCCGGCTAGCCGCTCGGCCAGCCCAGCGGAAGTGATCGCTGCGATCGGCCCGGCGTCGGCCAGCACGAAGTCCATACGTGCGGCGGGCACCGCCGGGTCGATCGGCACATACGCGGCACCGGTTTTCACGACCGCGAGGATCGCCGCGACGGCCTCCGCCGAACGTGGCAACAGCAACGCCACGCGATGACCCGCGCCGACACCCCGTTCAATAAGCCAGTGCGCCAGACGATTCGATGTCTCGTCAAGCTTGCGGTAGGTCCACGACCGGTCCCCGCAGTTGATCGCGACGGCCTGCGGCGATTGCGCCACCCGCTCGGCAAACGCCGTCGGAATGGACACCTGCGAGTCATCCGATGCGACCAGCACCGCCTGGTTGCCCCAGTCATCCAACTGCGCGTGCTCGTTCTCATCGAGAACGTCGACCGACGACAACCGAAGCACGGGGTCAGCGATGATCGTCGCCAACACCCTGTGTAACCGAGCCACCAGTGTTTCGATGCTCGACGCATCAAACACATCTGTGCGGAATTCGACGAACCCAGTGATGCCGGCGGGTTCGCCCGCCGGACTCCAGCCTTCACCCAATGAGAACGACAGGTCCATCCGAGCGGCGCCCGTGTGGACGGGCATCTCGACGACCCGCAGATCACCCAGCGTTAATCCAGCAGCGGAATCGCTGGAATCTGTGGGCAGATTCTGCCAAGCCAGCATGACCTGAACCAGCGGATGATGCGTCAGCGACCGAGTGGGGTTGAGCCGGTCGACCACGACCTCGAACGGCACGTCCTGGTGCTCGTAGGCAGCCAGGCTGCGCGCCCGCACCTGAGCCAGTACCTCCGTGACACTCGGATCGCCGGCCAGGTCCAGCCGCAACACCAGAGTGTTGACAAAGAATCCGACCAGCTTGTCCAGTGCGGGGTCCCGCCGGCCCGCGATCGGGAAGCCCACTGCCACATCACCACTCGCGCCGAGCTTGGCGAGCAGCACCATCAGGGCGGCCTGTACCACCATGAAGCTGGTCGCGCCGTGCTCGCGCGCCACGCGGGAAACCTGTTGCTGCAGTTCGGCGGGCCAGTCGATAGCCACCGTCGCGCCGCGCTGGTCGGCAACCTGGGGATAGGGTCGGTCAGTGGGCAGCACCAGCCGCTCTGGCATCCCCGCCAGCGCCTGCTGCCAATAGTCCAGCTGCGCGACGATCAGGCTGTCGCCGTCATCCAGATCACCGAACTGTTCACGCTGCCACAAAGTGTAATCGACGTACTGGACTGGCAATTCTGACCAGTCAGGCTCCTGGCCCGCACAGCGGCTGGCATAAGCCACGCCCAGATCGTCCACCAGTGGAGCGATTGACCACCCGTCGGCAGCGATGTGATGGACAACCGCTGCCCACACATGCTCGTCGTCGCTGACCCGGAAAAGCTGCGAATGCAAGGGGATTTCGGCGGCCAGATCGAAACTGTGCCGCGCCGTCGCCTGGACCGCCTCCTCCAGTTCGCTCGTCGACCACTCGGCGGCATCGACAACACACCAACCGAAGTCGACGTTTTCGGGCTCGATAACGACCTGCCGAGGGATCCCATCGGGGGCGGCGAACAATGTGCGCAGACTCTCGTGACGGCGCACCACATCGGACAGCGCTGCCGCCAGCGCGTCGGCGTCAAGCGGCCCGCTCAGCCGCAGGGCCACCGCAAGGTTGTAAACCGGTGAAGGGCCTTGTAGTTGGTCGACGAACCACAACCGGCTCTGGGCGAACGACAACGGGATGACCGCGGGTCGGTCGTGTCGCACCAAAGGTTCGAGACTCCGCACCCCACTGGCGATCCGAGGTGCCAGCTGTGCGACCGTGGGCGCCTCGAACACGGTGCGCACCGCGAGTGCGGCATCCATACCGGTGTTTATCGCGGCGACCAGGCGCATCGCTGACAAGGAATCGCCACCCAGATCGAAAAACGAGTCATCGACCCCGACCCGCTCTGCGCCGAGTACCTCGGCGAAGATCCCTGCGAGGATCGCCTCGACAGGAGTTGTTGGCGCCCGGTAACTCTCGGTGTCCTGATACTCCGGAGCCGGCAGACGCCGCTTGTCGAGCTTTCCGTTAACCGTCAACGGCAACGCGGGCAACGCCATCACCGCGGCCGGAACCATGTACGACGGGAGGCGCTCGGCCAGCGCGGCGCGGGCGGCAGCAGGATCTGCCGCACCCGTGAAATAGCCGACCAGGCGATAGTCACCGGGGCGGTCTTCACGAGCGATCACGACTGCCTGCTCAACGCCGTCAAGCGCGGCCAGCACGGCCTGGACCTCGCCGGGCTCGATGCGGTATCCACGGATCTTGACCTGTTCGTCGGCCCGACCCAGGTATTGCAACTGTCCGTCGGTGCGCCAACGCACCAGGTCCCCGGTGCGGTACATGCGGGCCCCCGCCCCGCCGAAGGGACAGGCCACAAACCGGGACGCGGTTAGCCCGGTACGGCCGACATAGCCAACACCGACGCCGCGGCCAGCCACGTACAACTCCCCGACCACTCCCTTGGGGACCGGCCGCAGTCGCTCGTCAAGAACGAACACCGCAACAGTCGACGGCGGCGCACCGATCGGCACATCGAATCCCGGCAACAACGGCGCGCTCATCGACGCATACACGGTGGCCTCAGTCGGGCCGTAAGCATTGATCACCACGCGACCTGGCGCCCACCGGTCCACCACTTCGGGCGGGCAGGCTTCGCCGCCGAGCAGCAGCGCGACCGATTCCAGTCCCTGCGGTCGCAAAGCGGCTACCGCGGAAGGAGTTTGGGTGAGGACATTCACCTGCTCGCCGACCAACAGGTCGTGGAAATCATCGGGTGAGCGGACGACCGCGTCGGGGACCACCACGAGCCGGCCGCCGCCGAGCAGCGCAGCCCAGATCTCCCAGACCGAGAAGTCGAAGGCATACGAATGACACTGAGTCCATACCTGTTTCGACGGCAGGGCCGCCGGGGTCGAGGCCGCCAGGTGGGCCACATTGCGGTGCGAGACAGCCACCCCCTTGGGGGTGCCGGTTGTGCCCGACGTGTAGATCAGGTAGGCGATGCTGTCGGGGTCTGGTGCGGGCAACGTTGTGGCGGGCTGAGTTTCGGCATTCGGGTCGCTGATGTCGATCACCACGTGGTCGTAACCACCCAGGCGCGCCCGTTGAGCTGCCGCGGTGACGACGGCGATCGGCGCCGCATCGGCCAGCATGAACTCGATCCGATTGTCGGGTAACGCCGGGTCGATCGCGAGGTACGCCGCTCCGGCTTTCAGAACGGCCAGCATGGCCACCACGGCCTGCGCCGAGCGGTCCACCAGCAGAGCTACGGTCGCGCCTGGGCGGACGCCGTGCCCCACCAAAAGATGCGCGTACCGGTTGGCGGCTTCGTCGAGATCGCGGTAATTCAGTGTCAGGTCTCCGTCGGTCACCGCGACGGCATCGGGGGTGCGGAGCGCCTCGGCGGCCAACAATTCCGGCACCGACACCGCTGCCGGTTCGGGACTTGTCAGGACTGAGCGGTTGCCGATCTGGTCGAGGTGCGCGCGCTCGGCTTCATCGAGAACGTCAACCGATGACAGCCGTCGGGTGGGGTCGGCGGTGACCGCCACCAACACCCGGCGCAAACGATCCACCAGTGTTTCGATGCTCGACGCGTCGAACACGTCGGTTCGGAACTCGACCAGTCCGCTCATCCCGGCGGCCTCACCGGTTCGCGACCAGCGTTCGTCGATTGAGAAGGCCAGGTCGACGCGAGCGGTATGGGTGTCGAGCGGCAGCTGGGTGACCTTCAGATCACCCAGGGCCGCGGCGATGTCGTCACTGGCCTCTGCCGGCAGGTTGCGCCAGCCCAACATCACCTGGACGAGCGGGTGACGGTTCAGCGATCTTGTCGGGTTGAGCTGCTCGACAACCACTTCGAAAGGAACATCCTGGTGCTCGTAGGCCGCCAGGCTGCGCGCCCGCACCTGAGCCAACAGCTCGGTGACAGTCGGGTCACCGCCCACGTCGACACGCAACACCAAGGTGTTGACGAAGAAACCCACCAAGTCGTCGAGGGCGGGATCACGACGACCGCCAATCGGGAACCCGACCGCCACATCCGAACTCGCGCTGATCTTGCCTAACAGCACCGCCAGTGCGGCCTGCACCAGCATGAAGCTGGTTGCGTTATGTTCGCGAGCCACCTCAGCGATCCGCCGCTGCAGCTCGATGGGCCAGTTCCAGCCGTGCATGGCGCCGTACTGATCGGCCACCGGCGGATACGGCCGGTCGGTCGGTAACGCCAACAGCTCGGGCATTCCTGCCAGCGCCTCCCGCCAGTACCCGAGCTGACCGGCGATCAAACTGTTGGCATCGTTCAGGTCACCGAACTGCATACGCTGCCACAGCGTGTAATCGACGTATTGCACCGGCAATTCGGCCCAGAGCGGGGCCAGTCCCAAACAACGGCTCAGATATGCCACACCGAGGTCGCGCACCAGCGGGGTCATCGACAAGCCGTCGGCGGCGATGTGGTGCACCATCGACACCACAACGTGATCGTCCTGACTGATACGGAAAAGCCTTGCCTGCATCGGAATCTCGGCCGACAAGTCGAAAGCGTGCTGCGCGACGGCATTCACGGCCTCGTCGAGTTGGGTCTCCGACCAACCGCTCGCATCGACAACGTCCCACCCGAAGTCGGCCTCTTCGGTCGGCACCACCAGCTGTTGCGGGACACCGTTGGGAGCGACATAGCGCGTTCGTAGGCTCTCGTGGCGCGCCACCACATCGGCCAGAGCCGCACCCAAGGCCTCGACGTTCAAATACCCCTTGAGGCGCAACCCCACCGGCATGTTGTACGTGGGTGAGGGGCCCTGCAGCTGGTCGAGAAACCACAACCGATTCTGGGAGAACGACAACGGGATCACCGGAGGCCGCGGCATGGGCACCAACGGATCCAGCCGGTACTGCTCGCCGCCGACGCGGGTTGCCAACTGGGCGACCGTGGGTGCCTCGAACAGGGTCCGCACCGAAAGACCGGCGTTCAGACCGGTATTGATCGCGGCGATCAGGCGCATCGCCGACAGGGAGTCTCCCCCCAGATCGAAGAACGAATCGTCGACCCCGATCCGCTCGACACTCAAAACCTGCTCGTAGATGCCGGCCAAGATCTCCTCGATGGCCGTGGTCGGCGCACGATAGCTGTTGGCGCCCTGAAGATCGGGCGCCGGCAGGGCTCGGCGGTCAAGTTTGCCGTTGACTGTCAACGGCAAGGCGTCAATAACCATGATCGCCGCAGGAACCATGTATTCGGGCAGCCGTCCGGCCAATGCGGAGCGCAGCGCGGCCGGATCCGCCGACCCGGTGATATAGCCCACAAGCCGTTTGTCGCCCGGACGGTCTTCGCGAGCGATCACGACCGCCTGTTCGACGCCGTCCAGCCCGGCCAAGACGGCTCGGACTTCGCCCAACTCGATGCGATAGCCACGGATCTTGACCTGCTCGTCGGCACGCCCGACGTATCGCAGTTCACCATCGGTGCCCCACCACACCAGATCCCCGGTGCGGTACATGCGCTCACCGGGCGCGCCGAAGGGGCACGCCACGAACCGGGAAGCACTCAGCCCCGCGCGCCGCCAATAGCCAAGTCCCGCACCGTTGCCCGCCACATACAAATCGCCGACCACGCCTGCGGGCACCGGACGCAGCCACTTGTCGAGGACGAAGAAGGCATAACTCGCCAGCGGAACACCGACCGGACTGACATCGCTGCCGGTGTCCCCGTCGACGATCTCCCGGAACGACGCGTGCACGGTGGTTTCAGTGGTGCCATACAGGTTGAGCAGCCGCGGGGTGCCAGGGTGACCGTCCAGCCACGTCCGAAGCCGCTGGGGTTCAAGGGCTTCTCCGGCGAAGATCACCGACTGAAGCTTCAGCTGCCGTCCGAGTTCGGGTTGCAGCGCGTCGGCGGTCTGCAATGCGTAGAAGGCCGAAGGAGTCTGGCTCAAAACCGTGACCCGTTCGCTGACCAGCAACGCGTGGAATTCTTCTGGACTGCGGGCAACCGACTCCGGCACCACCACCAAGCGCCCGCCGTACAACAGGGCACCCCACATCTCACACACCGAGACGTCGAAGGCCAATGAGTGCCACTGCGACCAAACCTGGCCTGCCACTTCCATGTTGGCGCTCATGGCTTCGAGCAGCTGAGTCACATTGCGGTGGGTGATCGCCACGCCCTTGGGAACGCCGGTGGTCCCCGAGGTGTAGATCAGGTAGGCGATGTCGTCCGGGGCGGGCTCAGGCAGCTTGCTGTCTGCGGCACTGAAGTCAGCGTAGGCATCGACGACGATATCGGCGATTCCGTGGGCGTCGATGACCTGAAGACCTTCGTCCGCCAGCCGCTGCGTCAGGTCGGCGTTGCTGATAGCCGCGGTCGGAGCGGCGTCGGCGAGTACGAGATCCATCCGAGCCGCGGGCGCCGACGGGTCGATCGGCACATACGCCGCCCCGGTTTTCAGGACAGCCAGAATCGCCACGATCGCCTCGGCCGACCGCGGCAACAGCAGGGCGACGCGATGGCCCGCGCCGATCCCACGGTCGGCCAACAGCAGCGCGAAGCGGCCGCTGGCCTGGTCGAGCTCGCGGTACGTCCACGACCGCCCACCCCACGTCAGTGCTAGGTCCTCGGGAGCGTGGGTCACCTGCGCGGCAAACATGGCCGGGATCGACATCGGTGGACCTACAGGCTGAGTCAGCACCGCCCGGTTACTCCACTGGTCCAGCCGGTCGCGCTCATCGCCGTCGAGCACATCGATTGCCGACAGCGGCCGAGACGGGTCTGCGGCCATCGCAGCCAGCACCCGTTGGAGCCGTCCGATCAGCCGGTCGATCTCAGCTTCGTCGAACACATCGGTGTCGTATTCGACACGCAACCTCAGTTCGGTGTCCGGCAGAGCTTGAATCGCCAGTGGGTAGTGGTTGTACTCCCGGTGGGCGAAGTCCGTGACGGTCAATCCATCCGTGCCGGAGAGTTTGGCGGCATCGATCGGATAGTTCTCGTAGACGAAGAAAGTGTCGAAGAGATGATCCTGGCCCGTGATCCGGTGGACCTCGCTGAGGGCCAGATGCTGGTGATCAAGGGTTTGGGCATAGGCGTGCTGCAGCTGGTCCAGCAGTTCGGCGGTGGTGGTCGCCGCCGTAGCGTGCGCCCGCACCGGCACCGTATTGATCAGCAAGCCGACCATCGAGTCGGCACCGTAGACCTCGTCTGGGCGTCCCGAGACCGTCGTGCCGAACGCGATGTCGTCGTGGCCGGTCAGCGACATCAGCAGCTGGGCGTAGGCGGCCTGCAGCACCGTGCTGACGGTGGTGTGGCAAGACCGCGCCAACTCGCCGAGGGTTTTGGTGAACTGCTCTGACAATGTGAATGTGGCGACGTCGCGCTGCCCTTGCTCGGCCCGGCCTGCGGGTCCGATCAGGGTCGGGGCATCGAAGCCGGCAAGCACCTCGGCCCATGCGGCACGCGCGGCGTCGAGGTCGCGCCCAGCCAGCCAGCTGATGAACCGGCGATACAGGGCCGGCGGAGGCAACCGCTTCCCGTAATAGCTGGCAAATATCTCTCCCAGCACGATCGGTAGCGACCAGCCGTCGAGCACGATGTGGTGGTTGGTCAGCACCAGCCGGTGCTGACCGCCCGCAGTACGGATCAGTGCGGCCCGAAAGGCGGGCTGATCGGCCAACTCACAGACGGCAACGCGTTCTTCGGAGTACACCCGGTCGATCTGCTGATCGAAGTCGACACCGGCCGCGGACAGGTCGATGTACCGCCATGGCACGACCGGGTCTGCCGGGATGATCTGGACCGGTTCAGCAAACCGCTGGGAGAACCGGGCGGCCAGGTTGGGATGGCGGGATGCCACGGCCTGCACTGCGGTGCCCAACCGGTCCTGATCGAGCGGACCGGACAAGGTGATGTACAGCTGCACCGCATAGACATCATCGCTGCCCTCTGCCGCGGTGCTCGCGAGGAACAGCAGCCCCTGCTGTAAGGCAGTCAGGGGTAGAACGTCAGCTATCCGCATATTGCCGCTGAAGTTCGTCGATCTGCTGCTGACTCAGGCCAACAGCGATATCAGATGGCGTCAAGCCGCCCCCACCCGCGCGCACATGCGCGCACAGGCCGGCAAGAGCGTCGAACCACAGCTGGCTCAACCGACTGACCTGCGCCTGATTCAAAGTCGAGGGCGCCCACGTCCAGGTGGCACACAGGAGCGGACCGAAATCGGTGTCCACCGTTCCGGCGTTGAGTTCCAGGGTGTGCACCAACGGTATCGGTGGGCGCACGCTGGGGCTGATAGTCGCCAACCCGTCCCAGCAGATCCGCCAATGCTCACCCGAGTCCTCGGTCGTCATCGCACCTTGGCGGCCCAGATAGTTGAACCCGATGGGCGGATCGGCGCTCTCCAAGTCCAGGTCATCATTCAGATAGCGCAGCAACCCGTAGTTAAGACCGTCCGGAAGTGCCAGAAGTTGCTCTTTAGCGTCCTTGATCACCGCGCCCAACCTCGCTTCACCTGCCACCACCTGCGACCAGTTCAGACCACCCAGGTCCAGTGACACGGGGTACTTCGCGGTGAACCAGCCCACGGTGCGGGAAAGGTCGATGTCGGCGGCCAATTCTTCGTCGCGCCCGTGACCCTCAACGTCGATACAGATCGGCGCACCGGACGTGCCCAGGAATTCCGCCAGTGCCAGGCCGAATGCGATCAACAGAATCTCGTGCACGCCGGTGTGAAACGCCGCGGGCACCTCACCGAGCAACATCAAGGTGGTCTCGACGTCCAGATTCGCCACCAGATCACCGGCGGTACGAAGTGTGTCCGTTTCGGGGCAAACCGCCGGCAGAGCCGCTGGCGTCGCCGCAACCTGCCGCCATGTGTCGGCCTCGTCCATCACATCAGAACGGTATGCGCGCTCGTGGAGCAACGATGCCCAGCGGGCGAATGACGTCCCCGACTCGGGCAAGGCCACCGGCTGCCCAGCTCGGTGCTGTGCCCAGGCGATGTTGAGGTCTTCCAACAGGATTCGCCATGACACTCCATCGACGGCCAGATGGTGCACGATCGCCACTAGCCGCCCCGTCGAGGTCACCCACAGCGCGCTCAGCATCACCCCGGCCGCCGGATTCAGCTGTGATCCGGCGTGCACGACAGCCTCATCTGACAGCGCCTCGACGGTATGGAGCCGCGAGCGGGCATCCACAGATCCGGCCTCGGGCACAGTCAACGACCAACCGCCCGCATCGTCCCGGTCGACGCGCAAGCGCAGTACCGCATGCCGGTCGAGCAAAGCCTGCAACATGACGAGAACGTCGGCCTCAGTGGTCCCCGCCGGCGCCTGAACCGCCACGGTCTGATTGAAGTGATCGACTGGGCTACCCGCGGCTTCCTGGCTTTCCAGCCAGCGGATGATCGGAGTGCTCAGCACCGGACCGACCCCGTCGTCGGCCACATCAGCGTTAACGTCGGCGACCACAGCCACCCGGGCCAACCGCGCCACGGTTTGTTCGACGAACAGATCACGCGGGCGGCAGAGCACGCCCGCGGCTCGCGCCCGGGCGACCACCTGCATCGACAGGATGCTGTCGCCGCCGAGCTCGAAGAACGATTCATCGACGCCGACCCGCTCGAGGCCCAATACCTGGGCGTAGATGGCAGCCAGGATCTCCTCGACCGCATCGGCCGGGGCGCGGTAGGACTCGGCGTCCTGGTACTCCGGTGCGGGCAGGGCCCGGGTGTCGAGCTTGCCGTTGACGGTCAGGGGCAAGGCATCCATCACGACGATGGCGGTCGGCACCATGTAGGCCGGAAGTCGCTCGCTCAGTGCGGTACGCAGGGCGGTCGCGTCGACGGCCCCGGTCGCATAGCCGACCAGGCGCTTGTCGCCGGGGCGATCTTCGCGGGCGATCACCGCGGCTTCCCGGACGCCATCCAGCTCGCTGAGCGCCGCCTGGATTTCGCCGAGCTCGATGCGGTAGCCGCGGATCTTGACCTGCTTGTCGGCCCGACCCACGTAGCGCAGTTGTCCGTCGGTGCCCCAGTACATCAGGTCGCCGGTGCGGTACATGCGCGCTCCGGGCTCACCGAACGGGCAGGCCACGAAGCGAGTCGCGGCCAGGCCGGGCCGGCCCACGTAGCCGTCGGCCAATCCGGCACCAGCGACGTAGAGCTCGCCGACGACACCGGTCGGCACCGGCTGCAGCCAGGTATCGAGCACAAAGAAGCCAAGGTGGGCCAGCGGCACGCCGATCGGGCTGACAGCGCTTGCGAGGTCCTCGGCGTGGATCTCCCGGAACGAGGCGTGCACGGTCGTCTCGGTGATGCCGTACATGTTGATCAGGCGCGGGCGCTGCGGGTGGCGCTCCAGCCACGTCCGCAACCGGGACGGTTCCAGTGCCTCCCCACCGAACACCACGGCCTCGAGCTTCAGCTGATCGCCGGCCTCGCGATTGGCGTCATCGGCGGCTTGCAAGGCATAGAACGCCGACGGCGTCTGGCTCAGGACGCTGACTCCTTCGGCGGCCAGCAGCGCGTGGAAATCCTCCGCGGAGCGGACCACCGCGTCGGGCACCACGACCAGACGACCGCCGTAGAGCAGTGCGCCCCAGATCTCCCATACCGAGAAATCGAAGGCCAGCGAATGACATTGCGACCACACCTGTTCCGCCAAGTTCATATCGGCGTCGAGGGTCTGCAGCAGCCGGGTCACATTGCGATGCGGGATCGGCACGCCCTTGGGCTGTCCCGTCGTGCCAGAGGTGTAGATGATGTAGGCGACGTCGTCGGGGCGCGGCCCCGGCACTGCCGAGTCGGCGTCGCCGGCGGTCTCGATATCGGTCACTGAGAGGTCGTGTCCACGCAGCCGCTCGGCCAGCGCGCCGGTGGTGATCGCGGCAACCGGAGCGGCATCGCTGAGCACGAATTCCATCCGCGCCACCGGCACCGACGGATCGATGGGCACATAGGCCGCGCCCGTCTTCACCACGGCCACCATCGCCACGACTGCCTGCGCCGAGCGCGGCAACAGCAACGCCACCCGCTGACCGGGGCCCACGCCCTTGCCAGCCAACACCCGCGCCAACCTGCTGGAGGCGTCGTCCAGCTCGCGATAGGTGATCGACTGACCCTCGAAGGTGACAGCCGCCGCATCGGGTGTGCGGGTCGCCTGGGTGGCAAACACGTCGGCGATCGACACCGGAGGGGCGACGGGCGCGGTCAACGCCGCCCGATTACCCCAGTCCTCATGCTGGGCGTGCTCACCGGCGTCGAGTGCCTCGATCGACGACAGCCGGCGCCCCGGGTCGGCGGCCATCGCCGCCAGCACCCGCTGCAATCGCCACGCCAAGTCGGCGACGTCGAACATGGAGAACAGGTGTCCGGCACCCAGGGTGCCAAGGAACAGATCGTCCCCGACACCGGAGAAGATCAACCCGAAGTCGCCAACGAAACCAGAGTTGGTCATCGTCGCGGTGGCGGCGACACCACCGAAGTCCAGCGAGAACGCGTTGGGAAAGAAATCGACGACGACCCGATCGGCGGACTGGCCCGGGTTGCGCAGCTGAGCCTTGCGCTCCAGGGCCTTCACCGGAAAACGCTGATGCTGCAACGCTTCCCGGATGCGCGCGTCGACGTGGGCACAAAAGTCGGCGACCGTCGATCCCGCCGCTACGGTCAGCACCAGCGGTACGAGCCCGGCGACCATGCCCGGGAGCGTCTTCGCTTCGGGGCTCACTCGTCTGCCGACCGGGAAGTCGAACACCACTTCCGAGCCCTCGCCGCACCAGCTGCGCATCAGCAGCGCCGACGCCGCGGTGATGATCGACGCTCGGGGCATATCCCAGCGCTGCGACAAGTCTTGAATCTGCCGAAGGATCGCCGGGTCCAGTCGCACCGGAGCGGTGCGGAAGTTGGCATCGTGCTCGTCGTCGGTCTGTGGTGCCCGGTAGTTCGATTCTGTGTCGGTCGGCAGATTCGCCAGCCAGTAGGCCTCGTCGTCGGTGTAGTCGCGCGACGCCTCGTATTCGGATTCGAAGGCGACTAAATCCTGCAGCGAACCGAAGAACGCGGGCGGAATCGGTTCGCCGGAGACCAGTGCGGAGTAGACCGAGGCAACCCGGTTACCGAACAGACCGATGCCCGCGGCGTCCATGACGAGGTGGTGGAAGCAGCCCAACACGAAGAACTCATCGAATCGGGTTTGGAACATCGCATATTTGAACAACGGGCCGGAGAACGGCATCGGGGTGCGCTGAATGGCGAGCGCCATTTCCTTGGCTTCCCGGACGGGATCCGCCGAACCGGTCAGATCGTGGAAATCGATCTCGATCTCGGGGTAATCGACCGCCCGCTGGAAGACCTGACCGTCCTCCTCGAAGCAGGTGACGCGCAGCGGTTCAGCTTCTTTCATCACCCGGCCGATTGCCCATTCGAGAGCGTCGCGATCGATCGAGCTTTCGATGTGCACCAAAAGGCCGACCTGCCACTCCGTGCCGGAGTGACCCATTTCCTGGTCAAGCCAAATATCGAGCTGGGCGCGTGTCAGCGGCAGCGCGCGGTCGTCACGTTGCATCGGATCTCCCGACCTCAGATCCACTTATCCAGATGCTCCGCCCAGAGCCAATCTCTCGCGCAGACTCTTCGGCCGGATATCGGTCCAGTTCTGTTCGATGTACTCTATGCACGCGGCCCGATCAGCTTCACCGAACGCCACCCGCCACCCTGCTGGCAAATCAGCAAATGCTGGCCACAGGCTGTGCTGATCCTCGTCGTTGACCAAGACGAAGAAGCTGCCCTCATCATCGTCGAACGGATTTATGGTCACCGCGTCTCCAGACCGTGAAGTCGATTGGGTAGAGCAAGTTCTAGACCATACTTCCCGGGTATGACCCATGTCACGAAGTTGAGTGTGACCCCCGTCACCCAATTCGTCACGACACGTGCGGCGCCACTCCAGCGATAGAAGTGACCTCAGGTTTCTCTCATTTCTTGCGCCGCCGTCAACTTCGCGACGGTTAGCTGGGGCGACGTTTCAGCCGTCGACAAAAACGACGGCCATTAGTGATGGAGTCAGCGCCCGGGCGTGGAGCGCGCGAATCTCTCGAGCAGATCGGCGGCCGCCGACGCGCTCTGCGCGGGTTCGGTGATCCGGGTGGCGAGGGCTTTGGCACGATCGGCGTAGTCCGGCACCAGGATGGTGCGCAGGTCCGCGACCAGCGACTCCTCAGTAGCCGTCGAAAATCGGCGCGCTGTCCCTACCTTCAGCCGCTTGACGGAGCTTCCTGAGACGGCGTGAGCCATATCCCAGTAGAGAATCACCTGAGGCACTCCGGCTCGCATGGCGATGGGTGTGGTCCCGGAACCGCCGTGATGGACGACCGCGCGGCAGGCGGGGAAAACCGTCGAATAGTTCAGGGTGCCGGCGAGCTTGACGTGGTCGAACTGCGGCACGTTGCCGAAGTTGGTCCCGGCCGCGCCAACCAGCGCACGCTCTCCTAACCGACTGCATGCTGAGGCGATCATCGCAATCGTTTCGCTCGGAGATTCAACCGGGATGCTGCCGAAACCGAAGAAGATGGGTGGAGTGCCCGCGGCAATCCAGTCCGCAACCTCACTGTCGTCCGGCGAGGAGAGTTCCAGCGTCAGGGTTCCGACGAACGGTCGCTGCTCACGGCACCGCGCCCACTCCTGTGCCAGTCCGGGGAAGCACGCCTCATCGTAGGCTTGGATCTCGAGCGATCCGCGCTCGGTGATCCGCCGCGGTGCTGAACCTTTCGACGGCGGTAGGCCCAGGTCGCGGCGCTGGGCATCCTCCACTTTCTTCGTCCCGCGCCAGGACATCCACCAGAACGCGGTCACAGCCGCACGGCCCAATCGGGCAGGCAGGAACGGCAGCACCTGGCCGTTGGGCCGCAACGGAAAGTAATGCAACGTGGCCATCGGGACGCCATAACGCACCGCAACGTTGGCGGCGGCATCTTCGAAGTTGATGCCAGTGAAAATCAGATCCGCCCCCTCGGCCATCGAGATGAGCGTCGCGCTCATGTCCTGCCATCCCCGCAGCAGCGGTCCCGCGATCTCGACCCGCGATCTGATCAGTTCGCGGAGTTTCCACGGGCTGCGAAAGAAGCAGGTCCAGAAATCTCGGTGGGCGTCGAGGACCGACTTCGAATCGGGACCGAACGCGACCGCTTGAGGACCAGCCGCCTCGGTGAAGGCCACGAGATCGGGGGGCACCGCCATCTGCACGTGATGCCCTCGCCGCACCAATTCGCGACCGACCGCAAGGATGGGCTCGATATCGCCGCGACTGCCCCAGGTCGCCAGTACGAATTTCACCGTTACGTCGCGGCCACCTCGCCGAGAAGCTGGTTGAGGTAGCGCGGTGGCTTCAGGTTCAGCAGGCGCTTGCGGTCGGCCTTGAGGTCTGCGTAGGTCAACGCCGCGACCTCTTGGACCGTGTAGGGCAGGGTCGACTCTGGTCTGCCTTTCCGAACGAACCCGACGCCCTGGTCGCACTTGAGAACGCCGACCACCAAATCGTCGTGGGTGCTGCGCAGCTCAACGATCGCCTTCCAGACATCGCCGTTCCAGATACCGATAGCCACCGGCCCTGACTGCGACTTCATAAACTCGTCCCACGATTCCGCACGGCGACCGGCCAGCTCGAACGGCGGGTTGCAGTCGTGCAAGAAGATGACACCGTCGTCTTTTAGGTAGCGCAGGGTGTTCTCGACGTCGCGCACCACCTGTTCATAGGTATGCAGCCCGTCGATCAATGCAACGTCGACGGGGTTGTGCTCGAGCAATTCCGCGTGGTTGCTGAAGAAGTCGTCGCTGGTCATCTCGAAGTAACGGGTGACGCGTGCCCTGGCGTCGGCAATCTCGCGGGTGCGCTGAGCGATCCGGAACGCCGGGTCGACTGCGATCTTCACGTCGGCACCGATCTTCTGGAACGCCTGCCCCCGTGACACACCGATCTCGAGATAGACGGGGCGCAGCCGCCCTTCGAGCGCACGCTGCACCGATCGGATCCGGTTGACCCCCGGCAGCGCGTCGGCCAGCTGCACCAATCCGCTATTGATATCCACCTAACGGTGTCCCTTCACTTGTCCGGGTTGTTATTACGTTGGTTGGTCCGGTCGAGGGTGCCCAGGCCCGTGATTTCGAGGCTGACAGATTTTCGCTGCCCAGCCGCACCAAGCATGAAGCCGATATCGCCTGTCGGTGCGCCAAGCCAGAACCGCCAGAAGCGCTTGCTGAAGAACGCCCACGCGAAATTACCGTTCCCGATCACCCAATACACGGCAACCGCGAGGAAGTAGTAGGGCACGCGCTTCCATGCCGAAGTGACCATCTCGACGTTCATTTCCCACATCTCGAGACCCCAGGCCCGGTACCGCCACTCCAGCTGATACTTGTTCTGGAACTCGTAGAAGGCCAGCATCTCGGCGTTGGTGACCAGATACTCGTCGAAGACGAGGATCGACCCTTCAACAAAGCGGTCCTTACAGGCCTCCAACGCATGCTGGCAGCTCTCGTAGGTGTCCAGATCCATGTGGAAAAGCCGGATCGGATCATCCGGTCTGCTCGCCAGGAACGGTGCCAGGGTGTCGTACGTCATCCCCTTGATAAATTGCACGTTTCGCCCCAGTGCGGCCGGCAGGCCGTCGGCGTCCAACGTCACGCCGGTATCGGGCATCAGGCGCTGGGCTAGGGGTTCGCTCAGTGAAAATGTTCCGCTCTTGATGACCATCTGGTCATCAACCTGCCAATCTTCGACAAGACCCTCAAAAGTGTCGAAACCGTAAACCGTGCGTCCGGAGGCATCAGCCGCCAAGCGGGTCGACCAACCGAGCCAGACACCCAAGTCGAGCAAGAGTTCCCGGGCATTCTGCGGCGACGGCGCAGCGAGTTGCGATGCCTCCCAGAGCAGGGTGTGCCCGCCGATCTTGCACCGTCTCAGATCCGCGAGCGAGCGGTGGATGAACGCGCGATACGCCTCGTCGTAAACCTTGATATCCCGGGCGTACAAATTGGGGATGTACCGGTCCCTGTTTCGATAAAACAAGCGGCCCCCCAGCAGCAGTATCAGAACTACACCAATCACGACCAGCACTACTGGCGCAAAAAAACATGCGATCGCTACGAGGACCGCGATGCCGACGAGTATCGCTTTCCAGACACGATGAATAGTCGTTCGCTCGACCGTCTTCCGATCAACTCCCGCGACCGCGCCAGCGCCCGATTCCTGAATGGGCTGGGCTCGTCGAGATGCGCGTGTCACCTGAACCTGCTAACTGGCTAACTGGGTGGTGGTTGGTCGGAGACAGACAATACCGCCTGACTCCGCGCCGTCAGCAGAATAGGCAAATCGCGTTCCTGCCTGCGGGAACGCGGTCGGCCGACCGACGCGAAAGGGGCTAATACCGTCCACAGTGCAAAAAAATCCCAGCGTTCGGTATCGCGACGGAGCGCGCTCAGGTAACAATCCTCTGCTATGCCGCGCTCATTCGACGTCGTTTCCGATTCCGCTGCCAGCGTGGAACAAATCCGCGCGGCCTTCGCCCGGGCGGATTACTGGCAGGCCCGGGTGGCCGGCGATGAAAGCGCCACCTTGGACTCACTGGTCGTCGACGACGACGGCATTGTGACGGTGCGCATCATTCAACAGCTGGGGCGGCGACTGCTGCCCGCGCCCGTCGCCCGGGTTGTCGGCGCAGACCTAAAACTCGTCTACTGCGAAACGTGGCAACCAGTCGATGACGGTCACGCGCGGGGTGAGAGCACCCTCTCGGCGGCGGGGCTGGGATCCAGCCAGGCAAAGAACTGGTTGGTGCCGACGACCACCGGTTCGCAACTACGCTCTGCAATACAAGTCCAGGTCAAGATCCCGTTTGTAGGCGGAACTGTGGAAAAGACCATCGGCGCTGGCCTGGCGGAGAGCATTCCGGCAACATTGCGCTTCACTAATAACTGGATCAACGAGCACAGCTGACACCGGGGCCGCGGGCAAAACTCGATGAACAGGCGGCGAATCAACACCAATTGATCGAATCCCCCATTTTTGGCCGGGAGAGGTGTGAAAATGCCACGTCTCTACGACGCGTTCCGCATTCAATCCCCAGCACGTTCCGCATTCATTCCGAGTAGGTGCCCTTGACCCAGGCTGACAGCGTTCGCCCTCCCCAGGAGGTCCCGAACCGAGGCTCTGAGCGGTCACCATTTCGCCCGGATATCGAGGGGTTGCGCGCCATCGCGGTAGTGGCTGTGGTCCTTTTCCACGCGCAGGTGCCCGGACTCGCCGGTGGGTTCGTCGGCGTGGACGTCTTCTTCGTCATCTCGGGTTTCCTGATCACCGGGGTGCTTTGGCGCGAAGCAAATTCCAGCGGGACAGTCGGCCTGCGCCGGTTCTACGGGGCGCGGGCCCGTCGGCTGCTGCCCGCCTCGGCCGCGGTCGGTGTCGTCACGATGATCGCCTCGTCAGTGTTGTTGCCCGCTATACAGGCCAGACCAGCCATCGTTGACGGCATCGCCAGTGCGCTGTACGTCAGCGATTACTGGTTCACGGTTCAGAACACCAGCTACTTCAATCATGGCCAGGCGCCATCGCCGTTCTTGCACTACTGGTCGCTCGGTGTGGAGGAGCAGTTCTACCTGGTGTGGCCGGCGTTGATCATTGCCACCGCATGGCTTATCCGGCTGGTACGCCGGCGCACCCGGACACAAGCCACCTCCTTGGCCCGCCCCTACCTGATCGTCCTAGCCCTGGTCGCGGTCATGTCCTTGCGCACTGTCACTGGTGGTCACCTACCTGGCAGCCGCCGCGGCCTTCTTCTCGCTGCCCACCCGCGCGTGGCAGTTGGCTCTCGGTGGACTGGTGGCCCTCACTGCATACCGCTGGCGCCGGTTGCCTGCCCGCACTTCGGTGGTCGTCGGTTGGACTGGGCTGGGCCTGGTCGTGCTGGCCTGCACCTGGTTGAACGATGAGGTGTTGTATCCGGGAATCGCCGCTTTATTGCCGACCGTGGGCGCAGTGCTGGTGATCGTCGCCGGCTGCGCACTGCCGACGGATGGCTGCGGGCGGCTGCTCGGACTGCCACTGATGCAGGCCACCGGCCGGATTTCGTATTCGCGGTATCTGTGGCATTGGCCGGTGTTGGTGTTTGCGCCGCTGGTGGTGGGCCACCCGCTGGGTCTGACCGGCAGGACTCTGGCTGCGCTGCTGGCCGCCGGGCTCGCCGTCCTCACGCTTCGGTTCCTCGAGAATCCCCTGCGCTTTGCCCCCCGCTTGCGCAACTCCCCCTGGCGCAGTCTGGGACTGGGCGCTCTCGCCACTGCGATCGCCGTGTGCGTCGGGCTGGGGCTGTTGAAAGTGGTGGTTGCGACGACGCCCGTCGGGCACGGCGGAATGGCGGCGCCGCTGGCCGTCAGTACGGCGCCGGTACCGCCGGACGCGAGCCCCGCCGTCTACACCGCCGCGGTGCGCCAAGCCTTCGCCCAAGTGCAAGCCGCAGTCGCGGCGTCCGTTGACGTCCAGCGCGTACCGTCGAACCTCGACCCGCCGCTTGCCGAGGCGGCGGCGGCCCAGCAGGGCCCGTTACCCGGAGGCTGCCTGCGCGGAGACAAGGAGGGTGGGCAGCCCGAGTGCACGACGGGTGATCTGGCGTCGGCGACCACAGTGGCCCTCGTCGGCGATTCGCATGCCGCACAGTGGAATCCGGCCTTCCAACGGGTCGCTGACCAGCGGCACCGGCGGCTGCAGACGATGGCCAAGGAAGGTTGCCCATTGGTGGACGTACCGATTGCCAAGCATCTACCCGGGCTTGTCGAGAGCATTCGGCACTGCGAGCAGTGGCGCGCCGAGATCCTCGCTCGACTGCGAGCCGAGCACCCGCAACTGGTCGTGCTCAGTGTCTGGCGGGGCTATGTTTCGGATAGCAATTTCCAGATCGGTTTCACGCCGTTTGACAAGGCGTGGGAGGACAGCCTGACGCGCCTGGTGGGACAGCTGCGCGATACTGGAGCTCAAGTGATGGTGCTAGGACCCGTCCCGAACCCTGGGTCTTTCGTGCCAAATTGCCTGGCCGCAAATATGGACGACGGGAGCGCCTGCTCACCTTCAAGGTCGGCCGCGGTCAACCAGCGCGGCATCGCAGCGGAGGCAGCCGCGACCACTGCCGGTGGCGGTCACTACGTCGATCTCACAGACCTTTTCTGCACCACCGACCAGTGCCCGGTGATCATTGGCAACTCTCTGGTCTACTTCGACACGAGTCACCTGACGCTGCAATACTCCCGGGCGTTGGCGCCGGTGATGGGCCCACTTGCTGACAGCGCACTCGCCAACAACTGACCACATACATCGGGCCCAGCGGCCCAAAAGATCGACCGGAGGTGTCGTCCCTTGTCTACATCGGTGCTCATCACCGGCGGGGCGGGTTTCATCGGGTCCGCACTCGCACGCCGCCTCGTTCAGGCCGGCTACGACGTCGCTGTGCTGGACGTGCTGCACCCGCAGGTGCACGGCGAGCACGCCACACTCGACCTACCACAGTCAGTGCGGATGTTCATCGGCGACATCACTCACGCACCCGACATGGATGCCACGCTTAGGCTGTTCAAGCCCGCCCAGATCGTCCATTTGGCGGCGGAGACAGGAACGGCGCAGTCACTGTCCGAGGCGACTCGGCACGGTTCAGTGAACGTGGTTGGAACGACGCAGCTCCTTGATGCCCTCACCCGCGCGGGACATGTGCCCGAACAGCTGGTGCTCGCCTCTTCACGGGCCGTCTACGGCGAAGGCGCATGGCGGTCCGGCACTCACACCTTCCATCCATCCCCCCGCAGCCATGCTGACCTAATGGCCGGTCTCTGGGATCCGCAAGGCCCGACGGGTGATTCCGCCGTGCCGCTGCCGAGTCGTGCGGGCAGCACCGACCCCCGACCGACCAACATCTACGCCGCGACCAAACTCGCCCAAGAGCACATCCTGACCGCTTGGACCGCCGCTCACGACACCACGTGCAGCGTGCTTCGCCTGCAGAACGTCTACGGACCGGGCCAGTCGCTGACCAATGCCTACACCGGAATTGTCGCCCTCTTCGCCCGACTGGCCCTACAGCGCCAGGTATTGGACGTCTACGAAGATGGCCGGATCCTGCGCGATTTCGTCTATATCGACGACGTGGTCGAGGCGCTCTTCGCTGCCGTCGAGAAACCCGCGGCACCAGCGCGTGCGGTCGACATCGGTTCAGGTGTGCCAACCACAATCCACGAACTCGCCAACACACTCGCCGCGATCTGCGGCGCGCCTGATCCAGTCGTCGGCGGGAAGTTCCGGGACGGCGACGTACGCGCAGCGCGATGCGATATCGAGTCGGCCATCGACGATCTCGATTGGCGGCCGACCTGGGCGCTCAAGGACGGACTGAGGGCCCTGCTGGTTTGGATCGCCGATCAGCCCGGCCTCGCACCGGACTGATCCTTACCCGGGCCGAGGCTCGGCGGGAGGGGCCGTGTCGCGTTGGGTAAGGCGTGACTTCCAGGACAGCGCACGCTTTTCAACCAGAAACCAGCTCAGCGCGGCAAGCGGGAGGGTGACGATGGCGGCAATCGTGGCGAACACAAAGGGATTCAGGACGAAAAGCCCACAGATGACCAACAACTGCTGCACCGGAAACGCGTATATGTACACGCCGTAGGACAAGTCGGTGCGCAGATTCAATCGCTTGCTGCGAATGAGCGCGCCCGATGCGAGGAGTGCGTAGGCCAGCGGGACCGCACCGATCAAGCGGTAATTGGACATCACGCTGGCCCCCAGAACAAGAACCACGCTCAACGCAACGAGCGACCAGCGGGCGGGGATTACGTTCCGGAAGTGATAAATGAGCGCTCCGGAAAAGAACATGAGAAAGAGGCGGGCAAGATTGCTCTCTTCAATCAGCAGGCTGGTCGCGAAGTCCAATGGCGCCGGCGTTGGCTGTGGCTGCAAGTCTGTCAATGACGGCAGCTGTATCGAGAAGAACAGCGCCACCGCCCACAACACGGGGATCACCCATCTCCGTCGCAGCAGTGTGGTGGCCCCGAGAACAGCGACGGTGAAGTAGCACAGCACCTCGAACTGCAGGGTCCACAGAGAGCCGTTCCACGAGCCCGGCCAGGGGATCTCGCTGGGTGTCCCGCCGATATCGCTCTGGGCCTGGATCACCACCAAGCCGTTTCTCAGCACGTAATCGAACGGGGCACGCGATAGCAGCAGCTTGCTCACCGAGCCGTGCTGTATCGCCACGGCGATCGGCGCGATGACAAACGCAACGACGATGAGGCAGATCCAGAGGCCGGGCAGGATCCGCAGTGCGCGTGCGACGAAATAGTCGCGCAGCCGCGGATGGCGAAACCAGCTCCAGGTGATCAGAAATCCTGAGATGGCAAAGAACCCATCGACGAACCCTTCTCCGAGCAGTCGCAGAGCTGGCGAAAACGACATTGTGTGACCCGTCAGCGGCCAGGAGTGCCACAGAATGACCCCGGTTGCCAGCGCCAACCGCCAAGAGTTCAGCGCGTTGTTCCGCGGATCGAATGCCTGCGCCAGGCTGGGAGCGCTCTTCATCAAACGCCCGGGCCGGCCAGCGGTTGCACGATCGGTGTTCGTCGTTTCCGGGTCGGCGCTCATACTGTTCCCCGTCCCGCGAACTGTTCCACAAGATCGGCAGCGGCCGCAATGCTCTCCGCGGCGGTGGTCATCTGAGCACCCAGCCCTCGAGCCCGGCTGAGGTAATCGGGGGCCAGAATTGTGCGAAGGTCCTCAACCAGTGATTCCTGTACGGTCATCGAAAAGCGCCGCCCAGCACCGACTTTCAGACGTTTGACCCGAGCCGCCCAGGCCGCCTGGTCAGGCAGCGTCCAGAGGATCAGAGTAGGGATGCCGGCACGCATCCCTGCATTGGTGGTGCCTGAGCCGCCGTGGTGCACGAGTGCGCGGCAGGCAGGGAAAATCGCCGCGTAATTGACCACGTCCACAACCTTGACGCCATCGGATTCGCCAATGTTAGTGAAATCGGATCCAGCGGCGCAGATCAACGCGCGCTGACCTAACTGCGCGCAAGCACCGGTGATCATGGCGAGGGTGTCGGCGGCAGATTCGACCCCAACACTGCCGAACGCGAAACAGATGGGCGGCTCCCCCGCCGCGATCCACGATGTCACGTCGTCGTCGTTGTCCGTCGGGAGCGCCATCGTCAGCGCGCCGACGAACGGCCGCTGGCCGTTCCATTTCGCCCATTCGGACGCCAGCCCGGGAAAACACACCTCGTCGTAAGCCTGGATTTCCAGCGAACCGCGTTCGGCGATCCGCCGCGGCCAAGGGCTGGTCGCCACGGGCAGACCGAGTTCGCGGCGCTGGGCATCCTCGGATTTCTTCGGCCCGCGCCAGGCCAGCCATTCGAACGCCGACATTACGGAGCGGCCCACCGGCGGCGGCAGAACCGGCAGAAGACGGCCGTTCGCCCGCAACGGAAAGTGATGCAACGTGGCGAACGGAATGCCGCAGTAGTCCGCGACATTGACCGCTACATCCTCGAAATTCATGCCAGTGAGAAGGAGATCGGCTCCACTCGCCAGCGATGTCAAAGTCGCGCTGACTTCCCCTCGGCTCTCGGTGAGCGGCTCCGAATACTCGCGTGATAGCCGGCCCAGTTCCCCGGTCCGAGTCCACGGCTTGTCGAATAAGCCGAGCCAGAAATCGCGGTGCGGATCCAGGACGCCCGCCATTGGCGGTCCGTACCGCACCGCCGTAGGCCCCGCGGCCTCGGCGAAGGCGACCATCTCAGGCGTGACGGCCATGTGCACGTCATGTCCGCGGCGAATCAGCTCGCGGCCAACCGCGACATAGGGTTCCACTTCGCCGCGCGTTCCCCAGTTCGCCAGGACAAATTTCAATGCAGATCCTTACCCTTCGAGATACCAGGGGTTGGCCCGCGCCCAGTCGATGGTGCGGCGAAGTCCTTCCTCGAGGTCAACCTGAAGTCGCCAGCCCAGCTCACGCTGTGCCTTGGTCGAATCGGGGATTCGGCGCGGGATATCCTCGTAGCGGGTCCCATATCGTTGAGCGGTGTCAAAGGCTGCGGTACTCGACACCGAATCGACATTCGCGATCTGGATCGCCAAATCAACAGCATCCTGCATGCTGGTCTCGGTCATGCTCCCGATGTTGAACACCTCACCGACCGCCGAATCACTGTCAGCCGCAAGTAATGTGCCGGCGATGGCGTCGTCGACGTAGGTGAAACACCGGGTCTGCTCCCCCGAGTCATAGAGCAGCGGCTCGCGGCCGTTAAGGATCCGGTGAATGCTCTTGGAGATGACGAAGATCGGATTCTGCCGCGGCCCATACACGTTGAAGAAACGCACAACCGTCACCGGCAGCCCGTAGGTGTCGTGCATCGCGAAAACCATGTGCTCAGCCATCGCCTTGCTGGTGCTGTAGCTCCACCGTGCGGTTCGGGTCGAACCGAGCACACGATCGTCGTCCTCGCGCCACGGCGTGGCCGGGTTTTTTCCGAACACCTCCGACGTGCTGGTGAAAACCACCCGCGCCCCGTGCCGACGGCTCAGCTCGAGAACGTTGCGAGTGCCGATCACGCTGACATCGACAACGCGCAGCGGATCCTCGACGTATCTGTTGACGCCCACCACTGAAGCCAGATGGAAAACCCTGTCGGTCTCGGGTGTCACGACCGCTTCAAGAGCGGAAAGATCGGTGACGTCGCCTTGAACAAAGCGAAAGTTGGGATACTGGTCGAAATCGATGCTGCTATCGCGGGTGTTCTTCGCGAAGTCGAAGACCGTGACCGAGTCACCGCGTTCCAGCAGCGCCGTGACAAGATGCGATCCGACGAAGCCGTACCCGCCCGTCACAACCACATTGGGCATGTATCTCTCATTTCGAGGTAGAGCTGCGGGTTGATGTCAGCGGCCTTATCGGCCGATGCCCTTGTAAACGAATCCTGCGGCACGCGCTGCCGCAGGATCGAAGCTGTTGCGGCCGTCGAGAAATACGCACCCGGCAGCGGTCAGTTCCGCGAGGCGGCCAAGCAAGACGTGGTGGAACTCGCGATGCCCAGCGAGGACTACCAGAGCATCGGCGTCCTTGACTGCCGTCTCGATGTCCGGCGTCAACGGGATCTTCGTGACCGTCTCGGCCTCCTCCCCGGCCACCCACGGATCATGAACCGACAGTTGGCAACCGGACTCCTCGAGCAGGTCGACGACATACTTGGTGGGCGTCAGGCGACAATCGCCGGTGTTGTTTTTGAACGCGATGCCCAGCACGGCGATCTTGCTGTTCTCGATTGTCTTGCCCTGATCAGCGAGCAGCTGCGTGAGCAGCCCGTAGGTGTAGGCCGGCATGGTGTCGTTGACGGTGCGCGACGTCCGCGGAATTTCCAGGTGTAGACCCAGCGACTCACCGAGGTGGTTGACGAACCACGGATCCTTGGTCAGGCAGTAGCCGCCCACCCCCATACTCGGTCGAAGGATATTGACCGGGCTGCCGCCCTTGGGCATGGTGTTGGCCGCACTGATCACTTGCAAGGCGTCGATCTCAAGCTTGTCGCACACCTTGGCCAGCTCGTTCGCCATCGCGATGTTGAGATCCACCCACATGTTATCGGCGAGTTTGACCATCTCGGCAATCCGCGGATCGTCGACGATAACCGAATCCACGCCAAGCGCGTGACGCCACAATGTGGCACAAGCCCGAGCGCTGCGCTCATCCACCGCACCCACAACGACCGGGATCGACGTCAGCTCGTGAACGGCCTGCCCTTCGGCTAGCCGCTCCGGGCAAAATGCCAACCCGAAATCGACCCCGGCCCGCAGCCCGGACGCCTCTTCCAGAATCGGCCGGACGAGAGTCTCGGTGGTACCCGGCGGCACCGTGCTCTTCAGAATCACCACGTGGCCGGGCTGCAAATGCTCGCCGAGGGCCCATGCGGCGTCCTTGATGTCGTCGACGATCGGCTCATAGTCCGGCCCCAGGGGGGTGCCGACATTCACGATGACAAAGTCGTTGTCCACGATGGCGCCGAAGTCGGTAGTCGCGCGAAGCCGCCCGATGCGGACGGTCTCGGCCACCAGCTCGCCCAGCCCCGGTTCCGCGATGGAGGTCTTGCCGACGTTGATGTCATCGACGACGCTCTGGCGAACATCGATGCCTGTAACCGGCCAGCCCCGATCGGCCAGCACGGCACCGATCACCGTACCGATATAGCCGAAACCGACCACTGCGATGCCCGACCGCATACCGCGGACCAACAAGTCGATCTCAGCGTCGCTGCGCCCGAACGCGCTCCTCGCCATGGGGTTCCTTGTCTTCAATCGCCGTAAGCTTCCGGTCCACCAAGGGGACCCGTAGTTCAACCCCGGCAACCTGCCCGCGCAGTTTAAATCAATCCCGCCTCACAAACCCGAATACCGAAATTTCCGCCATTCACCCAGGCCGCTCATTGCTAGCAAAGTTCTAGACTAGGTTGCAGTGGCCGTCGACGACTTCCGCAGGCAGTGGCCGGCACGATCGATGACAGCCCCGGACGACTGTCATCCTGAGTGATAGCCCTTCTAATTCGGCCGCCGACGCGAAGTGGACGTGCGTGCGAATTGCTCGACGTAATCGGCGGCGAGCGCTGCACTGTCGACGGGACGGGTCACTTGGCTGGCGAGCTCGCGCGCCCTGGCGCGGTATTGCGGAGCGAGAACGCGGTGCAGGTCGGTAACCAGCGAATTCTCGGTTGTTGTCGCAAACCGCCGGCCAGCGCCCACTTTGAGTCGTCTCAGCTGAGCCGCGAAAAAGGGCTGATCGGGCAAAGTCCACAGAATTAATTGAGGGACCCCTGCCCGCAGACACGCGGCCACGGTACCTGAGCCGCCATGATGAACGATGGCACGGCAGTCCGGGAAGATCGCCGCATAGTTCACCTGACCCACGATTTTGACGTGCTCGAACTGCGGCCCATTGCTGAAGTCTGTCCCACCGGCGCCCACCAAGGCCCGCTCCCCCAACCGGGCGCAAGCCCCCGCAATCATGGCGAGAGTCTCTGCGGGCGATCGCAGCGGGACGCTGCCGAACCCGAAGAAAATGGGCGGCGTTCCCGCAGCAGTCCATGAGGCAGCCTCGGCATCGGTTTCGGTAGGCGACGCCATCGCCAATGCGCCGACGAAGGGCCGGTGGGTACCCCACTTCGCCCATTCGGACGCCAGCCCGGGAAAGCACACCCGGTCATAGGCTTGGATTTCTAGTGAGCCCCGCGTGGCGATTCGGTGCGGCGCAGGGCTGGTGGCGTTCGCCAAGCCTAACTCGCGGCGCTGCCGGTTCTCGCCGCCTTTGGTGCCCCGCCAGGCCAGCCAGTCGTTCGCGGTCATCCCCATTCGGCTCAACGCCGCCGGCACCAACCGCATCAGCTGGCCGTGAGCACGCACTGGGAAGTAATGCAGCGTAACCAATGGAATGTCGTAATACTCAGCGACGTTCGCAGTCGGCTGTTCAAAGATGAGGCCTGTGAGCATCAGGTCAGCCCCGTCAGCCACCGACTTCAGTGTCCTGGTCATCTCCGCCCAGCACTGAATGGCGAACTCGTTGGTCTCGCGCCCCATCCGTGAGAGCTCCGAGATTTTCCAAGGGGTGCGCGAGTAACACGCGAAGTACTCGCGCTGCAGATCCAAGATCGGCTGCGAATCCAGCCCGTAGGCGACCGCCTCCAGCCCGGCGCTCTCCGCGAAGCCAATCAGGTTGGGCGGCACGGTCATGAGCACGTCATGGCCACGGCGCTGCAACTCGCGCCCGACGACAACCGCGGGCTCAACATCACCGCGACCGCCGTAGCTTGTCAGCACCAGTCTCATGGCGGGCCGAAACGCCTTCCGTCAATGCCGCGGCGACGCCGACAGCACCGAACATTATTAACTGGTTTCGCGACAGCCGGTAGCGCGTTTGGCAATTGCATTGCGGCCGAGGCGATAGCACCCCAGATGATACGATCCCGCTTCGTCCGAGCAGGCCATGTTTGGGGCCATCGCATCATTGCTGAGGAGCTTGATTTGGCTGACGGCGAACTGGACCCGCGCGAGGCAGAGCGCGTTGAGTGGGATGTGATCGTTGTCGGTGCCGGCATGGGTGGCGGCTTGCTGGGCCGCTCGCTGGCCCGATCGGGCCGCACGGTGCTGTTCGTCGAGAAGGGTCGCTCAACCCTGCCCGGAGCACCGGGAACAATCCGCGCGGCCATCCCGGAACTCGCCGAGCCGTGGGCAGCGAGGTCCGAACGGGACTACTACGACGCTCTTGCCCGGGCCGGCCGGTCCACCGACGAGATCGAGGACATCAGCGGGTGGCGCGCCAAGAAGTTCATACCATTCATCGGTAGCGGCACAGGCGGGTCCTCGGCCCTGTACGGCATGGTCTGCGAACGGTTCTTCGCACAAGATTTCACCCCCCGGCAAAACTTCGCCCATCCCGGCGAATCCACCGTGCCCGAGGCCTGGCCCATCAGCTACGAACAGCTCAGCCCCTGGTACGCACAAGCCGAAAAACTACTAGGAGTGCGCGGCCAGCCCGACCCGCTGCGCCCCGAGTCAACCGACGTCAACCTACCCGCCGCACCACCGTTTTCAGCCGACAACCAACCCCTAGTCGACTACCTCACCACCCGCGGACTCCACCCCTACCACCTACCGATGGCCTGCGACTACGTCGACGACTGCGGCACGTGTCAGACCTTCCTGTGCGCGCGGTCATGTAAGAACGACGGCGCCCGCAACGGAGTACTACCCGCCATCACCGAGCACGGCGCGAGCCTGCTCACCCAGTGCCGGGTAGTACGCCTGGACGCCGACCACACCCAGGTCCGACAGGTCATCTGCGAACACCCCAGCGGCACACTGGCCCTGAAGGGCAAAGTAGTGGTGCTAGCCGCCGGCGCACTGGCCACCCCACTGCTACTCCTGAACTCCCGATCCGGGCACTGGCCAGGCGGCCTAGCCAACGGCTCAGACATGGTGGGCCGCAACCTGATGCGCCACCTACTCGATCCGATCGAAGTCTGGCCGGAGCGCGGCCGCAGAATCGCCGCCCCCAACAAGGAGATCGGGCTCAACGACTTCTACTTCTTCGAGGGACAGAAGTACGGCACCGTGCAGTCGTTCGGCGCGTTGCCGCCGATGGAATGGATGACCAACCGACCTGGGTTGCGCGGCAAAGGGCTACGGCAGATGAGTCCCGTGGTGCGTCAGCTCTATGAGCGGATATTGACCGGTGGCCTGGTGCTCGCCGCGATGACAGAAGACCTTCCCTACCTGAACAACCGCATTCTGCCAGCCGAGCGGAGCGGCAGCAGCGGCCGTCAGCGGGTACGGATGCAGTACCGGTTGCACGCCAGCGAAATCAGCCGGCGCACAACGTTTTTACGACAGCTGAAAGATGTTTTCGCTCCGTTCCGCACACTCAGCCTGGGAAGCGGCAAAGATAATTCGAACCTTGGCCACGTCTGTGGCACGGTTCGCTTTGGCGCAGATCCCATGACCAGCGTGCTGGACCCGAACAACCGAGCGCACGAGGTGGAGAACCTCTATGTGGTGGACACGTCATTCTTTCCGTCCAGCGCCGGGCTGAATCCGAGCTTGACGGTCGCAGCCAACGCTCTGCGGGTCGCCGCGCACGTCAACGGAGCGCACTTCGGTTAAGCTCCGAACTCCAGCAGCGGTAGGGCCGCAACCGTCGGCCACAGTAGCTGGTCCAGTGCCGGGCCGCCGCGTGGGGGCGCTAGCCTGCGCACGGACTGAACCCCCGGCACAGTGGTGGGTAAGTCATCAATCTCCCGCGCGGAGAGACTGAATGGGGTCCGTGGCCATCCGCCCCGTAGCGCAGTCCAGATCCGGTGGCGTGCCAGACAGGCCTGAAACCTCGACGGCAAGTCGAAGATCATTCGGCCACCAGGGAAGCGGCGGGCGCATTCTCTGATTACACCGAGCGCTTCATCAGGTTGCAGATAAGGCAAGAGACCCTCGGCGGTGATGAACACCCCACCGCCCGCGTCTACCTGGTCCATCCAGCTGAAGTCCAGCACTGACTGGGCGGATGCCGCGATCCGGGGCGAGGCTGGCAGCAGTCGTTCTCGAAGCTCGATGATCGGGGGCAGATCCACAGTCAGCCAACGGAATTGGTGACCCACACCGGCTGCGTCCAGGCGCCAGAAGCTGGTCTGCAAGCCTTCGCCGAGGGCCACCACGACGGCTTCCGGATGGTCGGAAAGATAACGGCGAGCGGGGGCGTCGAACGCGAGCGCGCGTTGCGCGATGTCCTGGCGACCAGAGAGGATGAACTTGCTGAAGTCGTGATCAATCGAGTCGAGGAGCTGGATCGCCATCGGATCGTCGATGATGCCGCCGGGTCGGCGTGCTTCGTTGGCGCGGTTCCACAACGTCAACAGCGCCGTCTCGGGTAGCGTGATCATCTTTGCATCAGCCATCGCGCCACCGTAGCGCATTTGTCAGATCCATCTTGGCGTTACCGCAACGACTAGACGGTATGGGGAGGCTGGGGCCTCCCCATACCGTCTAGTGGGACGAGCGTGCGGCACGTCGGGCCGCCGACGATCGATCGGCACTGTGCCCGGGCGTCTTCGCCGAATCCGCTGTGGCAGATCGGCTCAACGGTCGGTGGGAGGACACGCCAGCGGTAGAACCGCCGTCCGCACGACGTGGCACGTCCTTCGCCTGGGGAGAAGCGGCATCCGAATCACCTTGTGGCGCAGGGTCACCGACCCCACGTGACACACGACGTGCCGCTGCTCGTGAGGTCGACTGGCTGGTCGCGGCCGGCGACGACGTGTCGGGCGATACCGCGCCAGCAGCATCCCCATCGTTGAGATACACCGCGGCGGGGCCGCCGACCCCGTACGGTCCAGGCCGCTGAGTGCCGAACGGGCGAACCCCAAACATGTCCTGTAGCCCGTTGTCCAAACCAGTCGGGATCGCCACGAGGAGATTCACCGCGAGGGCGACCGGGTTGGGCATGTACAGCGGATCGAACGCAGTCGGTTTTCCGGGGCTTATCGACCTGTTGTAACCCGCCTCCACGAGCACACGCAGTGGAGCGTCCAACACGTCAGCCAGGACAGGCCCCACAATCGGCACCTGTTGCAGTGGAACCAGCAGGGGCAGCACAGGCGTTGAAATCAAGTAGTAAGAGGTGTCGCCATACTTGCCCTGGTCAATGACTCCTGGCTCGTTAAGGCTGCGATTTGCGTAGGTCGGGTGAAGTAACACCATTCCCACGTACGCGTTGAGGTCGGCGAGCAGATTCAATGGATTCAATGGTTCGTCCGCAATGCCGTCATACTGCAATGCGGTATCGACTGTCGAATATTGCGTGTCGGTGGGCGATGGCACGGGTGTCTGCTCGGTGCGTTGCCCGGTAAGAAGAAAGGTCACTATTCCGGCAGGATCGCGCACGCTCAATCCACCATTAGGCCTCGTCGGGTCGCCGACCACCACGAATGAAATGTTTGGGCCCTCCCCAGCCGCGAACTGGGCTGCCAAATTGCGCTTCTCGGTCATGGCGATTTCGGCACTCTGCGAATACCCGAAGACCACGAACGTATCGGACGGACTCGGTGCCACCGACCCAATATTCTCGTTGTAGCCGCAGACCGTGGATGTGATGCAGCCATGGAGCGCGAGAACGCCTTCAGCGATCGACTCGGAAATGCTCGTACTGCGTTCAGGCGTGATCACTGCAACGCCGTTATATGGACCTACCGGAATGCCGGTCGGACTTTTTGCGGTGGATGAGGGCGACACGTAACCGTCCACCGCCGCCCTCGTGAACTGCGCGACGTACTCAATCGAATTCGGTGGAGTCGAAAGAGGTTTGCCAGTGCGACCCATAGCAAGGACTGTCGTGGCTGCGGCCGCTGCGAAGCACACGGACAGTGTCGACGCGACGCCGACGACCGCAGCGACCACTAGGGCTGACACAGCCATCACAGCTCGGCGCAACGCCACGTAAGTCCAACCCTTCCCGCCACCATTGTTAGCTGAGCAAACCAACACCCGAGACGGTAACACCCGAGCGTCAATCAGAATTACAGTCCCTCCGCAGCTAGTCGGGCCTTGCCCCCATGCAGTGGACACGGGATTTGTGGTTAGGCGGCTTCGGGCAGCGTAGTGATCGTTAGGTTCCTTTCGTAGGTCGCGGGGCTGGAATGACGGCATCGGGAGTGCCGTCGTTTGGTGTTATAGCGGGCCAGCCAGCCGAACACCTCGCGGCGCCAAACTCGCCGCGTCGGGCCAGCAGGACCGGTCTTGCAGGACCTCACGCTTGAGGGTGGCGTTGAACGATTCCGCGAGCGCGTTATCGGCACTTGACCCCACACCACCCATCGACTGGGTAACTCCAAGAGCTTTGCAGAGTCGTGCGAAATCCTTTGAGGTGTGTTGACTTCCGTGATCGGCATGGAACACAGCACCGGCCAGGCTGCCCCGTAGGGCGGTAGCGGCGTGCAGGGCGTCGGCGACGAGTTCGGTGCGCATGTGCTCGGCGATCGCCCACCCGCGACCCGCCGCGAGCAGCAGTCGATCACCGTGGCCAGGTACAGGTTGCCGCCGGTGGCCAACGGCAGGTAGGTGATGTCCCCGACATAGCGGGTGTTGATCTGCGTGGCGGTGAAGTCCCTGTTGAGCAGGTCGGGGACCTTCTGGTCGGCCGGATCAGCCACCGTGGTTTTCACACGCCGGCGGCGCCGGTAGCCGGCGATCCCGTGGCTGCGCATCACCCGGGCCACCCGCTTGTGGTTGACCCGCTCACCGTCGGGCACGCCGTCGTTGAGCTCGGCGGTGATCCGCGGTGCCCCGTAGGTGTTGTCCTCGTCGTGCACCACCCGGATCCGCTCGGCCAGCACCTGGTCAGCGGCCTCACGCGCCGCGCGGCCGTCAGCACCGGCCAGCCATGCGTAGAACGACGAACGTGCGACCTCCACGAGCGCACACAGCCACTTCACCTCGAAGGCGTGCAGGTGGTCGGCGACGAACTGGAAGCGGCTCACCAGTTCCTCTCCCCGGCGAAATATTTCGCCGCCGACCGCAGAATGTCCCGCTCGGTGGACAACCGGGCCTGCGTGGCGCGTAACGCCTTGTTCTCAGCCCGCAGCCGGGCCAGCTCCTGCTCCGCAGTCTCGCAACCCGGGCTCGCTGCCGCCGCCGAGGCCGACCGACAGCGCCGGATCGACACCCCGGCCGCCTTGCACCACGCCGACAGTGTCGCCTCACTGACACCGAGCTCGGCGGCGATCACCGTGATCGTCGCACCCTCGGTGTCCCGGTAAAGCGCGACCGCGTCACGCTTGAACTCATCGGGATAGTTTTTCCTTGCCATCGCGTTGGATCATCTCGCTTCCCCCAGGAACATCCCGGGATTGAGCGTGTCCAACACATGGGGTCAAGTCCCCTCCTCGCATACACTCTGCGCAATGTTCGCCGTCGATGCCGTGCGCCGCCTGGCAAATCAGCCTGGCACGACCAAGATTTCAGCCAGATCCAGCGCACTCTCCCGGGTAGTGGTGGTCTCGAACGTGAGCAACTTCGGCGGCGGCGGCATCGTCGGGTTTCGCGACATGCTCGTGGCGATTCGAGACGAGCGGCCTGACCTAGAGGTGATCGCCGTCCTCCCCCAGAAGGGCGACGTCGCAGACGCGTGCGCCGGACAAGGCTTCCGCACCGTCGTCGCATTGACACCGTGGTGGGCATTTGGCAAGTGGTGGCGAATCCAACGAGTTGACCCGCACGCACTGATCGGCACCCTTCCCTACAGCATGATTCTCATTCCAGGCATCGTTCGGGCAGTGCTGCTGTTGGCCCGATTACGACCGGCGATGGTGCTCAGTAACACGATGACCATTCCCGCACATGCGATCGCCGCCAAACTGCTCGGCATCCCTCATTACTGGGTAGTCCGCGAGTTCGGGAGAGATGACCACCACCTTTGGTTCCTGTTGGGATATCGCAGAACCGTCCGCTTGATCGGCCGGCTGTCAGAAACCGCGATATGCAATTCACACGCAGTCGAGAACGCGCTGCTCGCGGTGAATCCGACGATGAAGACCGAAGTGGTCTACCCGATCGTCGAAACCCCCCTCCGCACACCGCCAACGCGGCGCCCAGACCAACGCTTGCGTGCGGTGCTTATCGGCTACTTCTCCACCGGTAAAGGTCAGCCTCTGGCCATCGAGGCGGTCGCTGCTGCACGAAAGGCCGGTGTCGACATCGAACTCACGCTCGTCGGCGCCGGAAGCGAAAAACCGTTGCGCAAGCTCGCTCGACGCCTGGGCGTCGACGACTTGGTGACCATCAACGGGCCGACCAACGATGTCGGCGCTTATTGGTCCGCAGCCCATGTCGGCCTGATGTGCAGCCAAAGAGAAGCGTTCGGCCGCGTCACCGTCGAGGCCATGCGAGCCGGGCTACCTGTCTGCGGCACCGATTCGGGCGGCACTCCCGAGATCATTGATCACGGCGTCAACGGACTCCTCAGCCCTGCTGGGGACGCGAACACCCTGGCCGCCAACCTGATGTCGCTCGAATCCGACGAAGAACTGCGGCGCAAACTCGCCGACGGCGCGGTGGCCTCGGCCACGCGTTTCCAACGGCACCGTCACGACAAGGAACTCGCCGCCATCCTGGGCCTGACCTGAGGCCAACCCAGCAGGTTCAGCCAACCCGCTGCAGGCCCGCAAAATCCTCGACAAGGTCGGTAGCTGCCGCGGCACTCTGGGCAGGTGTACTCATGCGCGCAGCAATACCACCGGCCCGGGCAGCATATTCGGGGGCCAGTACACGGCGCAGATCGCCGACCAGTGTCTTGCGCGTGGTGGTGGAAAAGCGCCGCGCGGTACCCACGTGCAATCGCTTGATGGCGGTCCCGGAGACCGGCTGATCAGGAAACGTCCAAAGGATCAAGGTGGGCATTCCAGCGCGAAGTCCGGCAGCCACGCTACCCGCGCCGCCGTGGTGAACGACAGCACGGCACTGCGGAAAGATCGTTGCGTAATTCACCGCGGGCACGACCTTGACATGATCGAACTGCGGAAGATCACCGAAGTCAGTCCACCCGGAGCACACGAGCGCTCGTTCGCCTAACTCTGCGCAGGCGGCGCTGATCATCACGAGTGTGTCAGCGGCCGATCCGACCGAGATGCTGCCGAAGCCGAAGAAGATCGGCGGCGTTCCCTCAGCGATCCACGCCGAAACTTCCTCATCGACGTCCGTCTGCAACCCCAGCGTCAACATGCCGACGAAAGGACGTTGGCTACCCCACTTCGCCCACTCGGCCGCCACCCCGGGAAATACCAACTCGTCATATGCCTGGATCTCCAGAGCGCCGCGATCAGCGATCCGTTCGGGCCACGGGCACGTTGCCTTCGCGAGACCGAGTTCACGCCGCTGAGCGTCCTCGGCCTCCTTTATCGGACCGCTCCAGGACAGCCGTTCGTAGGCCGTCAACGCTCGCCGGCCCAACGGGGCCGGGAGAAGTGGCAACACCTGACCGTTGGCCCGCAACGGAAAGTAATGCAAAGTCGCCAGTGGTATGCCGTAAAACTCGGCGACGTTGGCGGCGAATTGCTCGAAGCCCACCCCGGCGATCACCAGGTCAGCCCCTTCGGCCAGGGACCTCAGGGCCCTAGTGGTCTCTTCCGTCCAACAGCGGGCCAGGAAGTCCCCGATGTCTCGCCCCAACCTGTCCAACTCCTTCATCCGCCAGGGGTTGCGAAAAAAACACGTCCAGTACCGACGCTGCGTCTCGAAGAGAGCCTGCGAGTCCAGTCCATATGGGATTGCCTCGATCCCGACCTTTTCCGCTAGCTTCACCAGATTTGGCGGAACAGCCATCTGCACGTCATGCCCCCGGGCCAGCAACTCGCGACCGACAACAACCGCGGGCTCAACGTCGCCGCGACTTCCGTACGCAGTCAGCACAAACTTCATCGCAGAATCTGTCCTTACAACTACTGTCCGCATACTCCGGATCAGGAGCATCGGTGGGTCATTATTACTTCTCCTCCGCGTGCCGGCGAGCAGTTCAGCCATTCAGCAAGTACGGGTCGGTGGGGATCGCGGGTTGCGGTAATCGCTACTCAACGAGTCATCTTCGGAGGTACTGTGTCACGCGCGTCAGTCAACATCACTCAATAGGTTCCGGCAGCAGACCCAAAGCAGGCGGACGGAACTGCGACCCACGGTAAGGGATCGATGGTATCTACCCAGCCCACTGCACGACGTTTGATCAATCTGGCGCTGATCCAGCGAGTTCTAGGGCGGCGCGACCACGCGGCCGAGCTTTGTTATGCGGCTCTGCGAACCCCGGACAAGCACTACTCCATGGCACATCTGCGAGCACACGAAATGCTCGCTCAACTGGAGTTTCCTGGTGAAGATTACCTTCAGATCATGGCCCGAATGCATCAACACCTGAGGCCGGACACTTACCTGGAAATCGGAATCGATAAGGGCCATTCCTTCGACATCGTCCGTCCAGAAACGTTAGCGGTGGGAATCGATCCCAACCCACAGTTGCAGAAGCCGCTGGGACCCAACCACCGAGTCTTCGCACAGACCAGCGATGATTTTTTCGACCAAAACGATGTGCTCGCCGAACTTGGCGGCAAGACCATCGACCTCGCCTTCATCGACGGGATGCATCAGGTCGAGTTCGCGCTTCGTGATTTCATCAATGTCGAGAAATACAGCACCCCGGATACCACCGTCCTGATTCATGACGTGTATCCGATCGATCCGACCAGCGCAGCGCGTGAGCGGTCGTCGCGATTTTGGAGTGGAGACATCTGGCGCCTGATCCTGATGTTGAAGAAGTACCGGCCAGATCTCTCAGTCAATGTGATCGGCACTCGCCCAACGGGACTCGGGATCGTGCAAAACCTCGATCCGCAATCCCGTGTCCTCTCCGACAACATCGACGAGATCCTCGAAGAGTTTCTCGCCCTCGACATCTCGGTACTCGACGGCCGCAAGGACGAGATGCTCAATCGCTTCACGAACGATTGGGCTTCTATCGCCAGGCTCATAGATACGCGTGGACGCGTTTGAACCTAATAGCCTCCGTCTCTGCTGTGGAGCTCGACTTTGGTTGACGGCGAACTGGACCCGCGCGAGGCAGAGCGCGTTGAGTGGGATGTGATCGTTGTCGGCGCCGGCATGGGTGGCGGCTTGCTGGGCCGCTCGCTGGCCCGATCGGGCCGCACGGTGCTGTTCGTCGAGAAGGGTCGCTCAACCCTGCCCGGAGCACCGGGAACAATCCGCTCGGCTATGGCCGAATTGGCTGAGCCTCAGGCGGCAAGGTCCAAGGCCGCCTATCTCGACGCCCTGGAACGAGCCGGCCGGTCCACCGACGAGATCGAGGACATCAGCGGCCGTTCCACCAAGAAGTTCATACCATTCATCGGTAGCGGCACAGGCGGGTCCTCGGCCCTGTACGGCATGGTCTGCGAACGGTTCTTCGCACAAGATTTCACCCCCCGGCAAAACTTCGCCCATCCCGGCGAATCCACCGTGCCCGAGGCCTGGCCCATCAGCTACGAACAGCTCAGCCCCTGGTACGCACAAGCCGAAAAACTACTAGGAGTGCGCGGCCAGCCCGACCCGCTGCGCCCCGAGTCAACCGACGTCAACCTACCCGCCGCACCACCGTTTTCAGCCGACAACCAACCCCTAGTCGACTACCTCATCACCCGCGGACTCCACCCCTACCACCTACCGATGGCCTGCGACTACGTCGACGACTGCGGCACGTGTCAGGCGTTTCTGTGCGCGCGGTCATGTAAGAACGACGGCGCCCGCAACGGAGTACTACCCGCCATCACCGAGCACGGCGCGAGCCTGCTCACCCAGTGCCGGGTAGTACGCCTGGACGCCGACCACACCCAGGTCCGACAGGTCATCTGCGAACACCCCAGCGGCACACTGGCCCTGAAGGGCAAAGTAGTGGTGCTAGCCGCCGGCGCACTGGCCACCCCACTGCTACTCCTGAACTCCCGATCCGGGCACTGGCCAGGCGGCCTAGCCAACGGCTCAGACATGGTGGGCCGCAACCTGATGCGCCACCTACTCGATTGGATCGAAGTCTGGCCGGAGCGCGGCTGCAGGATCGCCGAAGAGAATAAGGAAGTGGGACTCAACGACTTCTACTTCTTCGAGGGACAGAAGTACGGCACCGTGCAGTCAGCGGGCGCGATGGCCAAGCTGGCGCCGATGGAGATGTTGACCAACCAGCCTGGCTGGCTGCCCAAGGCGCTGAGCTTGGTGAGCCCGGCGGCCCGTCCGGTCTATGAACGCTTCTTCTCCGGCGGTTTGGTGCTGGCCTCGATCATGGAAGACCTCCCCTACCTGGACAACCGGGTACTGCAATCCGATCGCTCCGGCGTCGACGGGCGCCAGCGGCTGCGGTTGAGCTATCGGGTGCACCTGAACGAAGCCGCGCGGCGCACGACATTCCTAGGACGGTTGAACGAGGTCCTGTCGCCATATCGAACCCTCACTCTGCGGACGGGCGAGAGCAACACCACCCTTGGTCACGTCTGTGGTACGGTCCGCTTCGGCGTTGACCCCAAATCGAGTGTGCTGGATGGGAATAACCGGGCGCACGAGGTGGAGAACCTCTATGTGGTGGACGCGTCGTTCTTTCCGTCCAGCGCCGGGCTGAATCCGAGCTTGACGGTCGCAGCCAACGCTCTGCGGGTCGCCGCGCACGTCAACGGAGCGCACTTCGCCAGTTGAGTCTCGCGGAGCTCAGCTGGGCACCCGGATCGGCAGCCCAGCGGCGCGATAGATCTCGTCGATGACAGCCATGTTCTCAGCTGCGCCTTCCGGCGTCGTCTTGACAGGTTCGCCACGTAGCACCGCCCCGGCGAAGGCATCAAGCTGATAAGCGTAGGTCGGGCGCCGCGAGAACCATTCCACTCGCTTGCCATCTTTCGATTTGATGGACAACCGAGGAAATAGATGAGGCGCCGCCGGGCTAATCACGCGCAGCGCACCGCGCTCGCCGACGACCTTGGCTGTCGCCCGAAACAGCTGAGATGACCAGAGGGCGCAGCGGATCCGGCCGGTGTGCCCGTCGGCAAAGCGCACCTCGGCTGACATCGCCCGGTCGACCCGGGGGTCTTGCAGAGTCGCTCGCGCCGAGATGACTTCCGGAGTCGAACCGCCGAATGTGCGCAGCATGTTCACCACGTAGCTGCCGGCGTCCATCATCGCGCCACCGGCGAAGTCGTAGTTGTAACAGTTGCCTTTGAAATTGCCGAGCATTACGCACAGGTTGACTTCGACCCGTTGCAGTTTGCCCAACTCTCCGGAGGCGATGACCTGCTCGACACGCAAGGTCAATGGGTGGTAACGGAATTGGATCGCCTCCATCACCACTCGGTCGGTCTTGGCGGCTAAGTCGGCGATCTCACGGGCCTCCGCGCCATTGGCTGTGAACGGCTTCTCCACCAGCACATGCTTGCCCGCGGCGAGCGCGGCCTTCGTCCACATACCGTGCATGCTGGTGGGAACGAAAACGTAGACGGCGTCCACGTCGGGATCGGCGACCAAATCCTCATAACTGCCGTGCGCCCGGGCGATTCCGAACTTGGCGGCAAACTGCTCGGCATCGTCCAGACCGCGCGACGCAACTGCCGACACCTCGACCTCGGCATTGCCCTTGGCCGGATTGAGTAGTGTCGTAGGTACATAACTTGAAGCGCCCAAGACGCCAATACGCACCGGACCTTTGGTGTCAGACATGGCCCAGACGGTAGCAGGTGACCTGAGTCACTTGGCACGGGGAACGGAATCGTCGCCAGCCGGACCGTTTTCGGCGGTCGGCTGACGGGTCGGCAGTCCGGCGGCGCGATAAATCGCATCGATGACGGCCATGTTCTCGACGGCATCTGTCGGCGTTGTCTTCACGGGTTGGCCACGCAATACCGCCGCGACGAAGGCATCAAGCTGGTAGGCGTAGCTGGTACGCCGGCCGAGCCGCTCCACCCGCTTGGTGCCGGGCGATCGGACCGAAAGACGGTGGAACACCTGCGGCAACACAGGATTAAGTACCCGCAGCTCGCCGCGGTCGCCGATCACCTTGACGCTGATCCGCAACAGATCCGAGGACCACATCGAGCAGCGCATCCGTCCGGTGTGCTCGCGGTCGAACCGCAACTCCGCGGTCATCGCCCGATCGATCTGTGGATCGCGCAATTTTGCCTGTGCTGCAACAACTTCTGGAGTAGAACCACCGAATGTGCGGACCATGTGGACCGCGTAGCAACCGGCATCCATTGTCGCACCGCCCGCAAGCGCGTAGTCGTAGCGGATGTCGGAGAATTTTGGCAGCGGGAAACAGAAGTCTGCCTCCACCCGCTGCAGTCTGCCCAATTCTCCCGAAGCGATGATCTGCTCAACGCGCAATGTCAATGGGTGATAGCGGTAGTGGAAGGCCTCCATCACCACCCGGTCTGAGTCAGCAGCCAGTCTCGCGACCTCACGCGCCTCCTCGGCATTCGCGGCGAACGGCTTCTCACACAACACATGCTTGCCGGCTATCAGTGCGGCTGTGGTCCATCTGCCGTGTAAACCGTTAGGCAGCGGGATGTAGACCGCATCCAACTCCGGATCGGCGATGAGCGCCTCATAGCTGTCGTGCACGAAGGGGATGCCGTGTTTGGTGGCGAATTCAGTCGCGCGCGCGCGATCTCGTGCGGCTACCGCGGCCACAACGACATCGCGGTTTTCCCGAGCCGGTGCAACGAGCGCCTGCGGGGCGATCTGGGCAGCGCCCAGAATGCCGATTCGCACCCGAGCTGCGCTGTCAGACACGAGCGCGATGCTAACAGCCGGGTCAGCTCGGCTGGCGCGGTTCGAGCCCAGCGGCACGATAGATCCCGTCGATGACGGTCATGGTCTCGATCGCGTCCTGCGCTGACGTCTCGGCCGCTTCCCCGCGCAGAACCGCCGCGGCAAACGCATCGAGCTGGTAGGCATACGTCGTGCGCACGCCGAAGTTCTCGCTGCGTTTTCCGTTAGCTGATCGCACCGAGAACCGTTGGAAAGGGATCAGCGGGTTGAGGCGCAGTACACCCCGGTCACCAATCAGCTTGACGCCGAACTGCGGTCGCGCCGACGACCACATCGAACAGTGAATGCTGCCCGTCACGCCGTCAGCAAACCGCAACTGGGCGGTCATCGCCCGGTCAATCTGGGGGCCATGCAATTTTGCTTGTGCCGCAACAACTTCCGGGGTCGAACCCCCGAACACGCGGACCATGTCGACGGCGTAGCAACCGAGATCCATCACCGAGCCGCCGCCGAGCGAGTAGTCGTAGCGGGCGTGCGAGAACTTCGGCAGCCAGTGGCACCAGTACCCCTCCACCCGCTCGAGCTTGCCCAATTCCCCTGAAGCGATGGTCTGCTGCACCCGCTCAGCGAAGGGATGGTGGCGGTAATGGAACCCGTTCATCACCACCAGGCCAGACTCGGCGGCCAGCGTGGCGATCTCGCGGGCCTCCTGCGCATTCGCAGTGAACGGCTTCTCGCACAACACATGCTTACCTGCCCCGAGCGCGGCACGGATCCACCTGCCATGCAAACTATTTGGCAACGGGATATAGACCGCGTCCAGATTCGGGTCGGCGACCAGGGCGTGATAATTCTCATACACCCGCGAGATTGCGTGCTCGTCGGCGAACGCTTGGGCCCGGCACCGGTCCCGGGCCGCCACCGCGACCACCATGACCTCGCCGCTTTCCCTAGCTGGTTTGATTAGCGCGGCCGGGGCGACACGCGCGGCACCCAGGATGCCGATACGCACCGGCACCCCGGCTTCAGTCATCGATGAGGCGCGAACGCGTGTGCGTACTAATCATTTGCAGCACAACACGATTAGCTACTTCCGCCACAACACGCCCGTACCGTCGATATCGACGATCTCCGCGGTGATGCCATGCTTGGTGCGGTAGTCGGTGACCGCCAGTTCGCACGCCTTGACCGCCAGGTAGTCATCGACGATGCAGAAGCCGCCAGGAGCCAGCCGCGGGTAGAGCGCGTCCAGCGCCTGGATTGTCGATTCGTACAGGTCGCCGTCAAGCCGGAGGATCGAGATCTGCTGAATCGGGGCGTCGGCCAGGGTGTCTTTGAACCACCCGGGGAGGAACTTGACCCGGTCGTCGAGTAGCCCGTAGCGCTCGAAATTCGACCGGACGTCGGCTTCTGACACGCCGAGGATACCGGCGGCGAATTCCGCCCTGATCCCCTTGTCCGCCTTGTAGTTTTCGGGATCCGACTTCGGCACGCCCTGGAATGAATCAGCCAGCCACACATTGCGTGTGTCGTCCCCGTAGGCGGCCAGCACCGCGCGCATCAGAATGCAGGCACCGCCACGCCACACGCCGCATTCGATCAAATCGCCGGGAACCTCGTCCTTCAGGACGGTCTCGACACACTCCTGCAGGCTCGTGAGCCGCTTCATTCCGATCATCGTCTCGGCTTCAGCCGGCCAGTCCAGGCCCAATTCACGCGCGTTGTAATCACGCACGCCCGCACCTCTGAACCTGGGCAGAAAAGTGTTGACGGTCTTAAGCAGGAGGCGGCGCCGCAGCGGCCACTCGGATGGGGTTCGCTCATGCATCCCGAATCGAGTCAGGTTGCGCCGAAGCAGGTCGAGGTACAGCGATCGGACATCGTATGTGGTGGCGGTCAACATTGGCCTATCTCGCAGGGGTCACTAGCGGCGCTGATTCTAGACTTTCACTCCACGGCGGGGTGTCGAGTTTCCCAAGATCAGATCCTTAACGTCCATATTCGGCAGCTGCGCGGTATCTGCGAACTGCCAGCGGCCCGATTATTGCCGCGAGCACCAAACCCCAACCCACTGTCATCAGGAACGGTTCCAGTGCCGGACGGCCTTGGGCGAGTGCGCGCATACTCTCAACCGTCGGTGCCATCGGCTGGAGCTCGAGCAGAGGCCATGTCCACGAAGGCAGGGATTCAACGGGGGGCGATCCAGAGCTGGCGAACACCGCGCTGATGGCAGGGAGCCCTAGCCAGATCAAGGTGGCACCTTGCTCAGAGCGCACCGCAATGGCGGTTACCGCCATCGAAAACACCAGGACCACCAGCACCGGCACCAGCATGAATGGGATCACCGCCAGCCAACTGCCTTTGAATCGGAGCCCAAGCCCGATACCGACCCCGGTGATCACAATGGTTCCCAGCAACGTGCGTACGGCCTCGGCAAGCAGTCTGCCGATCAGCGCGCTGGCCCGGTGAACGGGCTGCACCCACAAGCGGCTGAGCAACCCACTTTTGCGTTGGGTCGGCAGGCTGAGGCCCGCCGCCAGAGCGCCAGAGAATGCACCTGCGATCGCGCACGTCGGAACCAGGCCGGCGAGACTGTCGGTACCAGTGATCTGCAGTATCGACTTGCCGACCAACAAATAGTAAGTAATCAGCAGAAAGGTCGGGAATAACAGAGCCTGCATCGGCACCGTCGGAGAACGTCGCCATTGGGTCAGCAGTTGCCTGGCGAATACCAGACTCTCAACGACTAGTGAACTGCGTAGTGGCACGTCCGCGGTCATCGCACTCGCCTTTGCATTCGCACTGCGACTGTCCCGAATATCAGCAGCAAGCCGAAGCACCATGCCAGACTCGCCGCCAGATTGCTCCCCACCACGTGGCCGGCGGCGAACCCCCGGAGGGTCTCTGTCACTAGCGACACCGGCTGATAAAGCACGAACGGATGCAGCCAGTCGGGGAACGATTCGGCCGGCGCCATCCCGGTGGACAGCATCACTAGCATCATCTGGGGAATCAACAACAGCTGGCTGGATGCCCCACTTCTGCCGATCTCCGAAGCGGCGACACTCACCCCAGTCGCGTCGGCCGCGAGCGACAATGCCAGCGTCAAAACGAGGACAAGAGCAATAAACGCCAGCGCGTAACCGAGGCCGCCGAACAACCGGAAGCCCAGTAGATACCCAACCGCGACTGCGGACGCCAAGGCTACGGTGCCGCGAAAGACGCAATACAACATACGGGCTACCAGCGGCGTCATCGTCGATATCGGCATCGTGCGCAGCCGAAGCCCTAGCTCGGAGGAATTGTCTCGGGCGGCCCGGTCAACGGTCGTCAGGGCACCGAGAAAGGTCACCTGGACGATGATGACCGGGAGCACATATTGGGGGTAGCCAATTCCACCGGTGTCGATCACGTTGCGCAGGGCAAGGTTGAACACAACGAAGTTGCCGACCGAAGCGAAGACTGCGAACGGCAGATCGTCGCGCATTGCGCTACGCACGATCCGCTCGGTCAGCACGGTAAGGGCGCTCACGCAGTGACCTTGCCGGTCAGATGCAGGAACACCTCGTCCAGAGATGGTCTACGCAGCGAAATATCGACTAGCTCCACGCCGAGCTGGTCGACTCGGCGAAACACCTCGGTGACTGTCGCCATACCGTTGGGCGCCAGTACGGACACGGTGTTCTCTTCGTAGTCAGCCTGGACGTCCTTCAGATCGGCCACCACGGCGACGATCTTGGCTAAGTCGTCCGGATTGACCGGACTCACGGTGCAGTAGCTCATTCCCACTCGGCTCTTGAGGTCGTCGGCGGTTCCGCTTTCGACGACACGGCCTTCGTTCAACACCACGATAGAGTCGCTGAGCACATCTGCTTCTTCGAGATACTGCGTGGTGAGCAGGACGGTGACACCGTGCCCCTTCAACGCCGAAACCAAATCCCACACAGAGCGGCGGCTACGCGGGTCCAGCCCAGTAGTGGGCTCATCGAGGAACAGCACTTTCGGCGAAACCACCAGGGCTGCAGCGATATCGATACGGCGCATCATGCCGCCTGAATAAGTAGTCACCAGCCGATCAGCGGCATGTGTCATATCAAATTGCTCGATCAACACCCCTGCCCGCAGGTGGGCATTCTTGCGCGACATGCCCCGCAGCCTGGCAAACATCACCAGATTTTCCCGACCGGTCAGCTGCCAGTCGAGCGCAGCGAGCTGCCCGGTCATGGCAATACTCGAACGGACCTTCGCCGCCTGCCGCACCACGTCGTAACCGGCCACGACAGCACGCCCGGTCGTGGGCCGCAGCAACGTCGACAGGATGTTGATCATCGTCGTCTTCCCCGCGCCGTTATGACCCAGCAATGCGCACACCGACCCAGTAGGGACTGTGAGGCTCACATTCTGCAGTGCGCTTATTCCCCCGTCGAATGTCTTGCCTACCCCAACCAGCTCAATCACGAGTGCAGACGATACAACCGATGGATAGGAATCCGAGCCGGAAACCGGCAGATCGACAACGACGTAGAGGCTTTCTAGCGAATCAGCGTGTCGCGCCATACACCTTCACTCGCGTTCACTCGCTTCAGCCGCGACCCCCGGCAAAACGCTCGAGATGATCGGCGGCGGCGGTCACGCTTTGCGCGGGTGTGGCCATCCGGGGGGCCAGCTCGCGGGCCCGCGCGGCGCACTCGGGGGTGAGAATCGTTTGCAAATCAGCCACCAGCGTCTTCTCGGTGGCGCTCGAAAATCGCCGAGAGGTTCCGACTTCCAACCGTTTAAGGGCAGCGCCCCAGATCACCTGCACGTCGGCCATCCACAGCACCAGCGTCGGGACTCCGGCACGCAAACCCGCCGCCGTGGTTCCGGCACCCCCATGGTGTACGACGGCACGGCAGGACGGGAAAATCGTCGCATAATTCACCGCACCGACCACTTTGACATGGTCGAACTGCGCGACATTGCCGAAATCGGTCCATCCGGCACCAATCAGGGCTCGCTCGCCGAGCTGCGCGCAGGCACCGGCGATCATGGCGATCATGGCGGCCGGTGAATCGACCGGGATGCTGCCGAATCCGAAGAAGATCGGCGGTGTTCCCGAGGCAATCCACGACGCGACATCCTCGTCGGCGTCGGTAGCCAACTCCAACGTCAGGGTGCCGACAAAGGGTCGCTGCCCATCCCATTTCCGCCATTCATGAGCTAGGCCCGGGAACAGCACGTCGTGGTAAGCCTGGATCTCCAAGGAACCCCGTTCCGCGATCCGATCCGGCACCGGGCCGGACGCCCGCGGGAGACCCAATTTGCCGCGCTGCGCGTTGGCGATCCTGCTTACCCCGCGCCAGACCAGCCATTCGTAGAGCCGCATCGCTGAGCGGGTTACCGCCGCCGGCAGATTTCCGGCGAGCCGACCGTTGACCCGAATCGGAAACCACAACACGGTGGCCAGGGGAATCTGACAATATTCTGCGACGTCTGCAGCAAGCTCCTCGTAGCTGACTCCTGTGACGAGCGCATCCGCGCCTTCAGCCAGTGACACCAGCATCGTCGTCATGTCCGCCCACGCCTGGATGCCCGGCTCACGGGATTCACGGAAGTGCCGGACGACGTCGCGAACTCGCCAAAAATTACGGAAGAAATACGCCCAGAAATCCCTGGTGCCTTCCAGCCAGATTTGGGTGTCCGGCCCGTACGCGACGGCGGCCAGGCCAACGGATTCGGCAGAGCCGATCAAGTCAGGCGGCACGGCCAGCTGTACGTCATGCCCCCTGCGCATCAGCTCGCGGCCGAGCGCAATACCGGGCTCCACGTCGCCGCGAGTGCCGTAGAAGGCCAGTACCAATTTCATCGGCGACACGTTAAGTCTCGGGTCGTGACCTCAGCAAGCACGCCATGTTCCAGGCATGGGTTCGGCTACTGTGTCGGGGTGTCCGCTATGGGGAAGGGCCTCACAGACGCCAGCGCGCAGCCGGACAATCTGCTCCATCTCGTTGACCAGGCGTTTTACATGGGGCATAGCGCAGCAGGCCAGCAGGAGCTGATGCAGGTGTGTTGGCTCTACCTGCATCCCGTCGACCTCGATGCAATCAGGCGCTTTCATCAGGGTCTTGGGAACGGGCTACTGGGACGGCTCATCGAACGTTCTCCGCTGCCGTTCGGTCGATATAGATGGGTCACCGCCGGGGGACCGACTCCACTCGATATCACCGAGCCCGCCCGCCCGCGGGCCGAGCTCAGCGAGTGGTTCAACGAGCGCGCACGCCTCCCTTTGAATCCAGAATCTGGGCCCGGGTGGCGCCTGAGTGTCCTTCCCCTGACCGATGGCTCGACCGCAATCACCCTGGTGATCTCGCATTACGTGCTCGACGGGATCGGCGCCGTTCTTTCCGTCGGCGAAGCACTGCTGGGCATGAAGCGCGATCTCAACTATCCCCCACGTCGATCACGTCCTCAGGTCCGTGGCGCTGTTCAGGACGCCCGCCAAGCAATCCGGGACACCCTCGCAGTCGGCCGGGCGATCGCCGCAGCGATCAAAGAAGCACGCCGACGTCAACGGGAGGACTCGCGGTCGGCGGCACCGGAGCCCCTCGCCATCAGCGAAAGCGGCACCGACGACCCGATACAGGTGCCCAACGCCTGGATGTTCGTCGACTTCAACCAATGGGAGGCTCGGGCGGCAGCCCTCGGTGGAACGAGCAGCACCCTGGCTGCCGGGTTCGTCGCGAAACTTGCCGAGCGAATGGGACGTCCGCTTGGCCCGGACGGGACCGTAGCCGTGCAACTCGTGGTCAACGACCGGACCGCCGAGGACACCCGTGCGGTAGCGGTCGCGTTCACCCGGATCCGCATCGACCCAGCGCGGGTGACGACGGATCTAAGTACCGCCCGCGCTGACATCAAACAGGCACTCAAGACGCTGAAGGACGAGCCGGACGAATTGTCGCCACGGCTCGCGCCGCTCACGCCGTTCACCCCTAAACCTGCCTGGCGACAGATGATCGACTGGGCCATCGACGACCCCGACCGGCCAGTGGCCTGTTCCATTCTCGGCGACGTCGGCGATGTGGTAACCCGGATCGACGGCACCCTCTGCGAATATGCCTACTGCCGCGGAACGAGTCAGCATCTGACGCGCCGGTGGCTGGAACGTATGGGCGGCCAATTACAGGTATTGGCGGCCAGCTCGGCGGCAGTCGGCAAGATCCAGATCAGCATCCAGGCCTACCAGCCTGGCACCGTCACGACGAAACGTGACCTTCTGGAACTCGCGGAGCGCACCTTGTCCGAATTCGCGCTGACCGGCGAGTTCGAATAGTCCAACGCCCTCGTTTCGGCGGGCCCAAAATCCGCACGCACTAGCGAACGACACAGAGACTTCATACTTTGCCGAAACACGTTATGCCTAGCGGGACGTGCGTTACGATTCCGTCTCGCGTTGCGAAAGAGTCGTCTTGGAAGCGGTGCGGACACTCGATTCTCGACGCACTTAGCCGGAGTATCAGAGGCAATGTTCCTTTGTGGGAACCCCCCTCAGTGGCCTATTGACCCGCACGACAATCCCGGTAACGTGAGGGGGTGCCGACGACCGGGCAGATCGAAGTTCGACCTACCGGCAGGAAGGTAGAAGGGTGGATGTAGTGGTCGAAGGCAATATGCCCGACGTTGAGCCATCCCGCTCGGATGTCGCGACCGACGGCTTCCCCGTCGCAGACCACCACCCTGACGAAACCTTCGCAGCGGAATACCCTGAACCGTCCCCCGCGGTTCAGCGCTCAACTGGATCTCCAAAAAAGCAGCGTCGAAGTGCAGGATCAGCGCTCTTTGGACTACTGGCGCGACTTTGGATTCCCCTGCTCATCGCCGCCGTCATCGGCGCAGGTGGATTCACCGTGTCGCGGCTTCACGGCGTCTTCGGGGCCGAGACATCCACCCCGTACAGCGACACCAAGGTAAACCCGGGCAAACCGTATAACCCTAAGCACATCAGGTACGAGATTTTCGGAGCGCCGGGGACGCTAGCCGAGATCAGCTTTTTCAACGGCGACGGTGACCCGGAGCATCAGGTAGACGTCGCCCTACCGTGGTCGTTCGAATTCCCGCTTACCACAACCGGCAGCATCGGGAGTGTCGCCGCCCAAGGTGATAGCGACATGATCGGCTGTCGCATCATGATCGACGGCAAGGTCAAGTCCGAGAAGATCACCAATGAGGCGAGTGCGTTCGCCTCGTGCGTACTGAAGGCCGCATGACCAATCACCAGCTGTCCGAACGTCCGGGAGCGGTAGCCCGGGGAATCCGCAGATTCGCCATTCTCATCATCTTGGGCTGGTTGGCGATCGTTGCAGTCTTGACCACCCAGGTCCCCTCGGTGGAGCAGGTCGAGGCAGAGAACTCGGTATCCCTCAACCCCTCTCAAGCGCCGTCGATCAAGGCTGCGTTGCGCATGTCGAAGGATTTCGAAGAATCCCCCGACGGAAACGTCGCGACAATCGTCCTAGAGGGGCAACAACCCCTGGGCGACGAGGCGCACCAGTATTACGACAATTTACTTCGCCAACTCAAAGACGATCCGAAAAATATTCAGCGTGTGCAGGATTTCTGGGGTGACCCAGCCACCCGAGACGCCGTACAAAGCGACGATGGCAAAGCCGCATATGTGCAGCTGACCCTTACCGGCAATGCGGGTGAACCCGCGGGAAACCAAGCGGTTTCGGCCATTCAAAAGATCGTTGCGCAAACGCCGGCTCCACCTGGAGTCAAGGCGTACGTGACAGGGCCCGCAGCGGTCATTGCGGATATGGGTAACAGCGGAAACCGGACGATTGCGATCATCACGATCGTCAGCATCCTGGTGATCCTGGTGATGTTGCTCTTCGTCTACCGCTCGATCAGCACCGTGATTCTCCTGTTGCTGGTGGTCGGGATCGGCCTGCAGGTTGCCCGAGGAAGCGTCGCCTTCTTGGGCCACCACGGACTGCTTGGCCTAACCACCTTCTCGGTCAACCTGCTGGTGTCAATCGGGATCGCGGCGGGAACCGATTACGCAATATTTTTCATGGGCCGCTATCACGAAGCGCGCCAAGCCGGCGAAGACCTGGAAACAGCGTTCTACACGACTTATCGTGGAGTCGCCAAGGTCGTCCTAGCCTCCGGTTTGACGATCGCCGGCGCGGTCTACTGCATGAGCTTCACTCGAATGCCCGCGTTTCAAGCCATGGCTCTACCCGGCGCCGTAGGCATATTGGCCGTCATCGCGGTTTCACTCACATTATTTCCGGCAGTTCTTGCCGTCGCAAGCCGGTTTGGCCTATTGGAGCCGAAGCGAAAAAACACGGATCGCGGATGGCGGCGAATTGGCACCGCGATCGTGCGATGGCCAGGTCCCATTCTCGCGGCATCGATAGCAGTCGCGCTTGTCGGGCTGTTGACGCTCCCTGCATACAAACCCGACTTTAATGACCAGAACTTCCTTCCTTCGGGCATCCCAGCCACCGACGGGATTGCAGCCGCAAAACGGCATTTCCCACCTTCGGCATTGCAGGTACCCGATATCGTGCTCGTCGAGGCCGATCACGACCTTCGCACTCCTGCGGATTTCTTGACATTGAACAAACTCGCAAAGGCCATCCTAGCCGTCCCGGGCGTCGCCAAGCTACAGGCCCCCACCCGGCCAGGGGGAACCCCGGTCGCACACGCGACAATCCCTTTTATGATGAGCATGCAACAAGCCGGACAGCAGCAGTTCATGGTCTTTCAGAAATCGCGCATGGAAGACATGAAAAAGCAAGCAGAAATGTTGGGCGAAACCATCACAATCATGCAGCGCATGTATGAGCTCATGAAGCAGATGACGGCCACGATGCACTCCATGGTTGAGAAAACCCACGAAGTGCAAGAGATCACGCTCGAGTTGCGGGACCACATTGCGGATTTCGAGGATTTCTTCAGACCAATCCGGAATTATCTCTACTGGGAACCGCATTGTTACGACATTCCCCTCTGCTGGTCAATCCGAGGGATTTTCGATACACTCGACGGAGTTGACGCTCTTAGCGATAAGATGCGCGACCTGGTCGGTAATCTCGATCAACTCAATGTGATCATGCCGCAGATGATCGCCGATTTCCCAGAGATGATCGCGATCATGAAGACCATGCAGGGCATGATGCTGACTATGCATAGCACCATGTCTGGTGTGTTCGGCCAAATGGACGACGCAAATGCTAATCCAACCGCCATGGCAAAGGCGTTTGACGCCGCTCAAAACGACGATTCATTCTACGCACCACCAGAAGTTTTCAAAGACGCCGACTTCCAACGGCTCATGAAGACATTCATATCCCCGGACGGGAAAGCCGTCCGCATGTTCATTTCGCAAAAAGGCGACCCCTCATCAGAAGAAGGCGTAGCGCGGGTCGACGAAATCAAGACGGCTGCCGAGGAGGCGCTCAAGGGAACGCCCCTGGAGGGCTCCGCAATCTTCGTTACCGGTGCGGCGGCACTGGTGAAAGACACCACTGAGGGTTCCAGCTACGACCTCATGATCGCGGTCGTAGCGGCGATTTGCCTGATTTTCATCATCATGCTGATCATGACGAGAAGCCTGATCGCCGCACTGGTGATCGTCGGAACGGTCTTGCTGTCCCTCGGCGCATCTTTCGGGCTATCCGTCCTTGTCTGGCAATACCTGTTGGGCATCCAGCTGCACTGGTCCGTCCTCGTGATGGCAGTGATCCTGCTTTTGGCGGTGGGATCCGACTACAACTTGCTGCTGGTCTCTCGGATGAAGGAAGAAGTGGGCGCCGGAATCAACACCGGCATCATCCGCGCCATGGCCGGCACCGGCCGAGTTGTCACCAACGCCGGCCTGGTATTCGCATTCACCATGGCTTCCATGGTGGTCAGCGATTTGGTTAGCATCGGCCAAGTCGGCACGACGATCGGTTTGGGCCTGCTGTTCGACACACTAGTCGTGCGCGCCTTTATGACACCGTCGATCGCGGCCATTCTTGGGCGCTGGTTCTGGTGGCCACAGCGAGTACGACCACGCCCTGCCAGCACAATGCTTCGGTCCTCCGGACCTCGCCCTCTGGTGCGCGCCTTGTTGCAGAGCCAGCAGCAGTAGGTGGCGGATCCACAAGTGCAGGACAAGGCCGCTTTCGCGCGGGTGATTCGCAAGTCATCTGTGCTCATCATTCTTGGCTGGGTCGCCTTGACGTTGCTCGTGACGTTCAAAGTCCCGTGGCTGGAGACTGTAGGCCGAGACCATTCCGTCCCATTGGCGCCCCGCGATGCCCCGGCAGTGCAGGCCATGCAGCGTATTGGCGCGAATTTCCAAGAGTCCAACTCCGATAGCTTCGCGATGCTCTTAGTGGAAGGGCAACAGCCACTCGGGGACGAAGCCCGCACGTACTACGACACGGTGATTCGCAACTTGCGGAGTGATCCGGCGCACGTCGAGCACATTCAGGATCTGTGGGGAGATCGAATCACCGCGGGGGCCGCCCAAAGCCCTGACCAAAAAGCCGTATACGCACAACTGAATTTGGCCGGCGACCAGGGCACCACGCTGGGCCACGAATCTATTGCCGCAATCCGTCATATCGTTGAACAGACGCCACCCCCACCCGGCGTTAAAGCGTATGTCACCGGGCCGGCGGCGCTTGCCAGTGATATGCAACTCGCCGGTGACAGGTCCATCCTGAAGATGACAGCCCTCGCCGGACTCATCATTTTCATTGTATTACTCATTGTCTATCGTTCGATTATGACCGTGCTCATGTTATTGCTCACGGTTGGTATCGAATTACTCATCGCGCGGGGTATCGTCGCGTTTCTCGCTGATCGTGAGATCATTTCACTATCGACGTTTGCGATAAGCCTACTGGTGGCGCTCGCAATGGCTGCCGGAACAGATTACGGGATATTTTTCTTCGGGCGCTACCAGGAGGCGCGACAAGCCGGCGAAGACAGGGAAACGGCCTACTACACAACATTCCGCAGTGTGGCGCCGGTGGTGTTGGGCTCCGGTTTGACTATCGCCGGAGCCATGTTGTGCCTGCGTCTGACCCGGCTGCCCATCTTTCAGACCATCGGCGTGCCGTCTGCCATCGGATTGCTCGTCGCTGTCGTGGTCGCGCTCACGCTGATTCCGGCGGTATTGGTGGTCGGCGGCCGTTTCGGCTTCGCTGACCCCAAGCACCGGATCAAGGCTGGCAGGTGGCGAAGGATCGGCACTGCGATCGTCCGCTGGCCGGTGCCGATACTCACCGCGGCGCTGGCAATAACCCTGATCGGACTGATCGCACTGCCCGGCTATGTCACCAGCTACAACGATCGTGCGTACGTGGCGGGCGATGTGCCGGCCAATGCGGGGTACGCGGCCGCGGATCGCCACTTCAGCCAGTCGCGAATGCTGCCCGAAATTCTGATGATCGAAACTGATCACGATATGCGAAACCCGACAGACTTTCTTATATTGCACAGACTTGCCAAGGCGATTTTCAAGGTTCATGGAGTTTCGCGGGTACAGGGCATAACCCGGCCCGAGGGGACGCCAATCGAACATACGTCGATACCTTTTCTCATTGGTATGCAAAACGCGGGCATGCAAGACAGCATGAAATTCATCAAGGGCCGCGTCGATGATATGCGCAAGATGGTGGACATGCTGTCCAGGCAAATCGTCCTGATGAAGCATATGTACGAATATCAAAAACAGCTCAATGCCATCACCCATAATTCGATTGGCGTGACAAGAGACCTGACTGCCCTGGTCTCCGATATGCGGGATTACGTCGCGCTGTTCGATGATTTTTTCCGACCCATTCGTAATTATTTGCACTGGGAGCCGCACTGCTACGACATTCCGATGTGTTGGTCGATTCGGTCGCTGTATGACGCGCTCGACGGCATCGATGGGCTCTCCGACAAAATGAAAGAGCTCTTGGCCGATGCGGTAAGTATGGACGACCTGATGCCGCAGATACTCGAGCAGATGCCGAAACTGATCGCGGTCCAAGAACAGATGCGGACAATGATGCAAACCATGGTCAGCACCATGTCCGGCAGCTTTGGCGTCTTGGACGACACGACCGAGAACACCAACACGATGGGACAGGCATTCGACTCAGCAAAGGATGACGATTCGTTCTATCTGCCGCCAGAGGTGTTTCAGAACGCAGACTTCCAGAAGGCGATGAGTTCCTTCTTATCTCCCGACGGCAAATCAGCCCGATTCATCATTTCCCAAAAGGGTGATCCCTCAACGCCTGAGGGCATCGCCCGTATCGACAAGATCAAGCTTGCGGCCAGCGAAGCGCTCAAAACGACTCCCCTGTCCAGCGCCAAGATTTATATCGCCGGTCCAGCATCGACATACAAGGACTTTCAGGATGGTTCCAAATACGACCTTTTGATCGCGGTCGTCGGTGCGCTCTGCCTGATCTTCGTGATCATGCTCGTACTCACGCGAAGCTTCATTGCCGCGCTGGTCATCGTTGGCACGGTCGCGCTCTCGCTGGGCGCGTCATTCGGGCTATCGGTGCTGATATGGCAATACATCCTCGGCATCAAACTGCACTGGATGGTGCTACCCATGTCGGTGATCGTGCTCTTGGCCGTCGGCTCCGACTACAACCTGCTGCTGGTGTCCCGAATGAAAGAGGAACTTGGCGCTGGCATCAAGACCGGCATAATCCGGGCGATGGGCGGCACCGGCAAGGTCGTGACCAACGCGGGCTTGGTGTTCGCCTTCACGATGGGGGCGATGGTGGCCAGCGATCTGCAGATCATCGGCCAGGTCGGCACCACCATCGCTCTGGGATTGCTGTTCGACACCCTAGTGGTGCGATCGTTCATGACACCGTCGATCGCCGCGCTGCTCGGCCGGTGGTTCTGGTGGCCGCAGGTTGTTCGTCCGCGTCCCGCCAGCTTCATGCTTCGCGACTCCGGGCCCCGTCCGGCGGTGCGCGCCCTGCTGTCGGCACCGGAGGAGCGCGAGGAGGCGGTCACCGCCGCGCTCCCCAAGTCGTCGGGCTAGCTGGTCACTCGCGCCTCGCGGACTTCTGCCGCAACGTAATTCACCAACGTCTCGTCAGCGGTGGCCGGCACGAATCCGGTGGACTCGATTTTCGCCAGGTCCAGAACACCGCGGAGGGGCCGCGGCGACACCGGATTCGTGGCCGTGCCGAAGTACTGCTCGGTCGATACACCAGTCACCCGGCGCGGATCGTGGCCCGCCAGCTCGAACGCGCGTCGCGCAATATCGGCCCATGAGGTATCCGGGCCTGCCCCCGTCACGTTGTACGTCCCGTACGGCGCACGACTGGAGAGCAGGTGGCGGATCGCCCGGGCCAGCTCGGTGGTGAACGTCAGGCGGCCGATCTGGTCGTCGACCACCGCCGGATCGACACCCTTCTCGGCCAGAGAAAGCATGGTGCGCACGAAGTTTCGGCCCTCGCCGATCACCCACGAGGTACGCAAGATGTAGTGCCGTGCTACCGTAGCGATGACCTGGTCGCCGGCAGCTTTCGTCTGCCCGTACACGCCGAGCGGGGCCATCGGATCGTCCTCGCGGTAGGGCCGCGTTGACGTGCCGTCGAACACATAGTCAGTCGAAACGTGCACGACAGTCAGCCTGTGCTCGGATGCGACCCGTGCCAGATTCGCGACGCCGGTGACGTTGGCGGCCCACGCGGCAACACGCCCCTCGGCGGTCTCGGCTACGTCCACCGCGGTGAAGGCCGCGGCGTTGATGATCGTGCTGTACTCCTGCCACGGGCGCGCCGAACCGAGATCGCCTGCAGTGAGATCGAATTCAGGCAAGTCGACGAACTCGACATGCGAAACGCCGGCGTAGGACTCGCGCAGCGCCCGGCCCAGTTGCCCGTTGGCACCGACAACCAAGATCTTGCGTGGCTGGACGGGGACGACCTCGGACAGCGGCCCCTGGGCCCGGTCCTTGGCCGACAATTCTGCTCGCTCCAGGGGGATGGGCCAGTCGATCGCAATGGTCGCGTCACCCGGGTTCAGCGAGGTGTAGACGCCGTCCGGTGAGTAGTGATCGTTGACCAGATAGGTGTAGGCAGTGTTGGGCTCCAGCGTCTGGAATCCGTTGCCAACACCCTGCGGAACGAAGACCGCACGCGAGGGGTCTATCTCGGCAGTAACCACCGTCCCGAACGTCGGGCCATCGCGCAGGTCGACCCACGCGCAGAAGATCCGTCCGGTGGCGACCGAGATGTACTTGTCCCACGGTTCGGCGTGGATACCGCGCGTGGTGCCTGCCGATTCGTTGAACGACACATTGTTCTGAACAGGCCCGAAATCGGGCATTCCGGCGGCCACCATTTTTTCGCGCTGCCAGTTCTCCTTGAACCAGCCGCGGTTGTCGCCGTGAACCGGCAGATCCCAGATGGTCAGACCCGGGATGGCCGTGCTGACCGCGCGCAGCGTCTTGCCGAGCTCCGTCATCGCTCCCCTGTCATTGCCCCAACCGGGCGTAGAAAGCCTCAGTGGCATCTTTGGCGGGCGCCCACCAGTTTTCGTTGTCGCGATACCACTCGATCGTCGCCGTCAGCCCGTGCTCGAAGTCGGGATACCTTGGCCGCCAGCCGAGTTCGTCGCGCAGTTTGGTCGCATCGATGGCATACCGCAGGTCGTGTCCGGTCCGGTCCGGGACTTTCTCGTAGCCGTCGGCAGCATGGCCCATGATCGAGAGGATCAGTTCGACGACGGTCTTGTTGTCCTTCTCCCCGTCGGCGCCGATCAGGTAGGTCTCCCCGATCCGGCCTCCTTCGAGAATCTGCAGCACCGCCGAGGAATGGTCGTCGGCGTGGATCCAGTCGCGCACATTGAGGCCGTCGCCGTACAGCTTCGGGCGGCCGCCGCGCAGAACGTTGGTGATCTGGCGAGGGATGAATTTCTCGACGTGCTGATACGGGCCGTAGTTGTTCGAGCAGTTTGAGATTGTTGCCGACAGCCCATAGGAACGGATCCAGGCCCGCACCAACATATCGCTGCCGGCCTTGGTCGACGAATAGGGCGACGACGGGTTGTACGGGCTGGCCTCGGTGAACCGGCCCGGATCGTCCAACTCCAGATCCCCGTACACCTCGTCGGTCGAGATGTGGTGATAGCGAACCCCGTACTTGCGGACCGCCTCAAGCAATGTGAACGTGCCGACCACATTGGTATGCAGGAACGGCTGCGGGTCGTTCAGCGAATTGTCGTTGTGCGTCTCGGCGGCATAATGCACAACAGCGTCTGCCGCTGCCACCAGCTTTTCCACAACGCCGGCGTCTGCGACATCACCGTGAACAAAGTGGACCCGATTCTCTGGTAACTCAGACAGCGACGCGAGATTGCCCGCGTAGGTGAGTTTGTCCAGCACGGTGATGTGGTGGTCGGTGTGCTCTACCGCGTAATGCACGAAGTTCGATCCGATGAACCCGGCACCTCCGGTGACGAGGAGCCGACCCATTATGCATCCCTTTCGAGCAGACCCAGCAGATATGTACCGTAGCCCGATTTGACCAACCCATCGGCACGATCCCGCAGCTCGTCGTCGGTGAGAAAGCCTTGGCGCCAAGCGATTTCCTCGGGCACGCCAATCTTCAAGCCAGTACGGCGTTCCATGGTGCGGACGAAGTCGGCAGCGTCGGTCATCTGGTCGAAGGTACCGGTATCCAGCCACGCTGTCCCGCGAGGCAGTACCTGAACCCGCAACCGTTCCTGTTGCAGGTAGGCGAGATTGACATCGGTGATCTCGTACTCGCCCCGATCACTCGGGGACAGATCGCGGGCAATCGACACCACGTCGTTGTCGTAGAAGTACAGCCCGGGCACCGCGTAATTGCTCTTCGGTCGTTTGGGCTTCTCCTCGAGCGACACCACCATCCCGGCGGGATCGAATTCGACGACGCCGTATGCCGATGGCTCGGCCACCCAGTACGCGAAGATCGCGCCACCGTCGACATCGGCGAAGCTCTTGAGCTGCGTGCCCATACCGGGCCCGTACAGCAGGTTGTCTCCCAATACCAACGCAACCTTGTCGTTGCCGATGAAATCGGCGCCGATGGTGAAGGCCTGAGCCAGCCCGTCCGGCGACGGTTGCTGGGCGAAGGTAATAGACACACCGAATCGCGACCCATCGCCCAAGAGTCGTTCGAAACTCTCCGCGTCGTGCGGTGTCGTGATCACCAGAATGTCTTGGATACCCGCCAGCATCAGCGTTGACAGCGGGTAATACACCATCGGCTTGTCGTACACCGGCACCAATTGCTTGGATACACCCAGCGTGATCGGGTGGAGGCGGGTGCCTGAGCCACCCGCCAGGATTATTCCGCGCATCGCACTATTATGACCGCGCCACGACGCGCACACCCATCCCGCGCGTCTCGTAGATGCACAGATCGTCGCACCAGAACCGGCCGTCAAACACAACCAGCACTCCGCTGTCATCACGTTCCACGGACAGGACTTCGATCTCGGATCGAGTGCGCTTGTTGGTCGGCGTCACCTGACCGCGGAACTTCCAGCTGAACACCTGGTCCAGGGCGACGGGCTCGAATGCGTAACCGTCACCGGCGGGGGCATGACCGGACAGCCGGGCCAACGCCCGGGCCGCCTGCTGCATGGCCTCCAGGCCGAGCGAACCGGGCTGTACCGGATCCTGGAAGAAGTGCGCCTTGAAGAACCACGCCTCGGGAGTGACGTCGTACTCGGCGACCAGCCGGCCCAGGCCGGCTGCTCCCCCACCCGGCCAAAAGTTGACCCGGTCGAGAACCTGGAGGCGGCCCTGGTCCAGCCATGGAGCGCCGTCGAGTTCCTCAGCCCGGTAGGACAGTGCGACCGGGGCTGCTGCCGAAAGTGCTTCCAGCGCAGCCGGGTCCGTCCGCAGGCCCACCTGATTCTTCAGCGCCTCAGGGCTGAAGAATCCGAACGCTGTCTTCATCGTCATGACGACCTCGTCGTCCTGAGTGCAGATGACGTCGAAGAATACGATCGTCGAGCCGGCGCCGTCGGCGAAGCGTTCCAGTGTCGAGGTCACCCGCAGGGTCCCGACGCGAGCGGGACGGCGCTGCACGACCTCACCGCCGTCGAGGTTGCGGAACACCACATCGTCGGGACGATTGGCGGCGAAGCCGTTGTACGAGGACAGCCAGCCGCACGGCTGCAGCAGGATCTCGATCAGCACCGGCATCGGTACCGCGTCAACGTGGGCGTCCCCGAAATACCATTCGCCGGCCGGCACGTCGTATTCCGCGACGACGGTGCCGCCCTTGGTCGGCACCCCGGGCGGGCTGGACACGCTGAGCACCCGCGACATGAAGTGGTAGGGCTCATCGGGTAGCCGTGGTGCGCGGCGCGTTCCGTCGAACGGCGCGTACAGCGCTCCGAACGCATCCGACGGCATGCCACGCCCGCAGGCCAGCAGTGCGCCCTGATCGCCGCGAACATCTTTGGTTCCGGCCAGGATCTGCACCGGACCGGGCGCACCGGGAGGCATCGGCCAGTCCGGCACCAGACGCATGCCGAAACGCCGGGCGTGGAACACCTTGAAACCGTCGCTGCGGCACAGCAATGCCGCGAAGACGATCGGCGTCGGGCCGTCGATGATCTCCTCGATGAACACCTCGTAGTCGAGCATGTGATCGGCGTCGGGAGTCACCTGACCGCGGCACACGAACCGCGCCATGTCATCCGGGACGGGCTCAAACCGCCAGCCGTCACGCTCGATGGTGAAGCCGTAGGCAGCCATCGCGAAGGACAGGGCCTGGGTAGCCGCATCCGCCATGAGTGTCCCGGGCATGCAGGGATCATTCTTGAAATGCCCGTCGTAGAACCACATGTCCTTGGGCACCGCGGCGGTCGCGCGCAGATAGCCGCGGCCCCAGGGTCCGCCGTTCGGATCGAATTCGGCGATCTCGTCGATCAGCCGCAGTTTGCCGGTTGGCAGCGACGGCGTCCGGGTATGGGCGGCCGCCCGCTCGAAACCGGCACCGAAGCACCGGAACGCGTGGCCGTCAGTGAACGCATCGAGATCATCCCGGCTGAAGGAACGCTTCTGGGTGACGACGGGCGGCTCGTCACGAATGGCACCATCGCGCGGCGCATCGTCGGCGGCGTCCCATAGGACCCCGTCCGACTCGGCAAGCTCGGCATCGGAGAAGAAGCCGGCTTGCCCGTTGCGCACCGAGATCATCAGCCGGTCGCCGATGTAGCAGTCGTAATGGAAGAAGAACAGCCGCGTATCACCGGTTTTCGCGTGACCGTCAATGTGGATCTCATAGTGCAGCGTGTCACCGCCCTTGGGCAGCTCACCCATGAACGTCAGATCACAGCCGAGCAGGCGGTACACGCGCTCGCTGCGGTTACTGAAATCCGCGCCCAGCCACGAGGCCAGCAGCAGGTCGGCCTGGCCGCTCTCGATCACCACACCCGGTGACATCCGGCCGTTGTGGATGTACCACGCATTCGGGTCGACGTCGGTCTCGGTGACGATGAGACCGGTGCCCATGGTGCCGGGTTCACCCTCGATGCTCATGACTCGATCGGCCAGCAGCAGCGGCGGCTCCGGCATCCGAACCAGGCGCTCGTACTGGTCGTATTCGGCGAACTTGGGCCCCATAACCTCCGAAACCTTGCCGCCGGCAAGGATTTCCAGCTGCGCACGGGACCAGAGCGGCTCTTCGGTCTTCGCTGAACGCCTGCTCAGCGCGGGCGTCACCGGCGGCGCAGGAGGTGGCGGCGGAGGAGGTGGCGCACTCGGTGCTGGTGCCACCGGTGTCGGCACACTCGCCACCGGTGCGGCCGCAGGGGCGCTCGCAACGGGCATCGGTGCTGGGGCATACGCCGCTGGCGCACTAGCGACCACCGCCGGCGCTGATCCCCGTCGTCCCGACACCAACGCGAGGAGATCACCGCGCGACTTCAGGAAGGACTGGTGGGCTTCTGCCTGCCGGTCCAGGAACGCCGAATGCGCATTGCTGACCGAGGCAACCAGATTCAGCGCTGCGGCCGTCTGATCGCTGACCACGGCGGCGGCGGGGGCGACCGGCCTGGCGATCACGGTCGTCGTCTCCGGCGCCGCTTGGACGACTACCTCCTGGGCGATGACCAGCGATGCGAGCTGGGCCGGCGCGGGCGGCATGACTTGAACACTTCCGTGGTCCACTTCGGGCATGGGCGGTGCACTCTCAATCCTGGACGCTTGCGGCGTCGAGACATTCTTGGGCGCTTCAGGCGCCGGGACGATATCGGGCCAATGAGCGGCCAGCGTCAGCTTGCGAGTGTTCCCCGAGGGTGCCGCCTGACCTTGGTCACGCAATTGCTGAATGCGCGCGTCGAATGCGCTGACGTCGACCGGTAGCCCGTAAACCCAGAGCTTGCCAACACTTTCGGCCAGCGCTCGCAGCCCACGGCGTTCCTGGGGATCCAGCGCAACCGCCAGATGTGGGCGATCACCAAGGATTTTCGACACCGCTTGCGTCAAGATGGCGCGCGGCCCGTGCTCGACGAAGATACGGACCCCGTCTTCCCATGCTTGGAGAACCGTCGCGGGGAAGTCGATCGGCTCGAGGGCCTGCCGGGTGATCGCCTCGGCGGCGGCTTCCCGGGTCGGCACATAGGCGCGGTTGACAGCGTTGGTGTAGAACCGGATATCCGGCACCTCGTGCGTCTCTCGCGTGTGAATGTTGCGCCAGGTGTCGGCGAACGGCGCCATCGCTTCGCAGTGGATGACCATGTCCAGACCAAGGGGTATCGCAGTCGCGCCGGGAACGGCGTCGATCACCCGTCGGCACGCTGCGGGATCTCCGCCGATGACGCAATCATCCGGCGCCTGAACAATTGTCATATAGGCGCGCGGTTCGAGCGCCAGCGCCGCATCGACGAGCGGCCGGGGTGCGGTGATACGCCAGCACTCCCACGGGGCCGGTTGGTCACCGAGCCCCCAGTAGGCCGCCGCCACCCGACATTCGCCGGTCAGCTCATCGCCGTACATGCCCGACGCCTCGATCTCATCGAGCATCGGTTCCAGGTCGCTCCAGACCCCAAAGGCCATCAGCGAGTTGGTCTCGCCTGACGAAAGACCAATCGCAGCAGTAGGTTTGAGGCCGAGAACGGTCCGGGAGAACTCCGCCTGCGACTGACAGACCAGAGCACAACCGGTCAGCTGGGTGCGTGGGTCCAGGGTGGTGATCCCGTCGCCGTGCAGAGCACGGGCCAAATCGCCGACGCCGGAGAAGCGTTGGGTGAGTGCATCGCCGATCTCGGGCCACGCGAACAACAGCTCACGCCCGGCACCCGGGTAGGCCGCTGCTGCGCCCGTGAAGGTGAAGGCAAGTTCGCCGGTGGTCGGGGCTTCGGCGAACGCGATGCCCGGAACGACCGGTGCCTCGCCACGTTCGAGCCGCTGCACGGCCTGTTGGCGAAGCGTGTCCACTCCGGCCTGGCTGACCCCCACCAACGAACACCGCACCGGCCCGCTGCCACCTGGTTCGCCGCGGTGCAGCCGGCTCAACAGATCGGCCCTGCTTGAACCGGCGTAGCGCTCCGAGACCGGAACGACGCCAAGCGCCAGTGGCTTTGGCGCACCGGCCGCGGACACCGTGATGCCATCGGCACGTCCACCCAGCGCCTCCACCCACACCGCCGCAGTGGTACCGCCCGGTGCCGGCTGCGCACCGGCACGATCCACCCGCACCCGCGCCCGCACGGCCTCTGCGCGGGCGGCGATCTCCACAGCAGCGCTGGCCGCGTGGGTGCGGCCGATCCGCTGCGCCGCGAAGTTCGGATCGGTCGCGATCGGCTCGTCGTCGGTATCGATGACGGCGACGATCTCGTCGCCCGCGGCTTCCGCGTCGGCGCGGCGCTTCAGGACGAACGCCACGGCCGCGTCACCGTGCGCGATGCTCGTATCGGCGTCCAGTGCGTCGGCCGCGCGTGAATGTGCTGGCTCGCAACACATATCGACCCCACCGGCGACGACGGTGTCGAGTTCTCGGTACCGCAACGCCCGAATAGCGATCTGCAGCGCGGTGATCGCCGACAGCTCTTCGGTGGAGACGGTGAAGCCGAACCCGCGAAAGTCACGCTGGGCGTGGATGCGATTGGCGGGGATGTTGGGCATGGTTCCGATGACACCGTCAGCGGTCAGCTGCGGCGCGGCCTCTTTGTTCGCCGCCAGCCACTGGTCATTGTCGGTGTTCAGCACCCGCAGCCGCTGGCGACCGATCATGGCATCGCAGCCCATACCGACGAACACCCCGGTACGGTCCGGGTCCAGCGTCACATAGCGCAATGCCTGCCCCGCCGCGGCCAGCATCACCGTCTGCTGACTCAGGCTGCCGGCGAGCTCCTTTGGCGGGAACCCCAGGCCCGCAAGGTCAAGCTCGACGGCGTCGAGCGGAGTGGGCTGCGCCTCGGGTCCCAGCACACGGCGACGGAATGCGTTGGCACCGCGTGCGTCGCCAGTGACCACACCGATTCCGCAGATGACGATCTCGTCGGTGGGCGGCCGCTGCCGCGCGACCGAACCGCGTGGCCCCCGGTAGTTCTCGACGATCAGGTGCGCGTTGTTGCCGCCGAACCCGAAGTTGCTGACTGCGGCGCGCTTGACCGGTCCTTCCCATGGCGTGGGCGTGGTGACCAACGTGAACGGTGTGCCGGCCAGCTTCTCGGTCGGCTTCTCGCACAACGTCGGCGGAAACGTCGACGCCTGCATGGCGGACAACACATTCACCAGGCTTGCCGCGCCGGACACCGTGATGGTGTGACCGAGATTGCCTTTCAGCGCGCCCAGCTTCAGCGGGACGTCACCGTAGGCGGCCGCGATGCTCTGCAGCTCGGTGGCGTCACCCAGCGGTGTGCCGGTCGCGTGGCAGTCCACGTAGTCGATATCGGCAGGGGTCAGCCCCGCCTGCTCGAGCGCCGAGATCATAGCGCGGGTCTGACCACCCACCGCGGGTGCCAAGAAGCCGCTCTGCCGGCCATCGTTGGAGAGCCCAACACCCATGATCACGCCGAGGATGTGGTCGCCGTCGCGCTCGGCGTCGTCGAGGCGCTTCAGAGCCACCAGGGCTGCGCCCTGTGCGGGAACCAGACCATCGGCCTCGGCGTGGAAGGGACGAGACCGGCCCGACGGGCTCAGCGCCTGCAGCGAGGTGAAGCCAAGATGCAAGAACAGGTCGTCCGAGCCGTTGACCCCGCCCGCGAGCATGACGTCGGCGTCGCCGTCGTGCAGGGCGTCGCACGCCAGTTTGATCGCGTAGAGCGATGACGCGCAGGCAGCGTCGAGCGCATACACCGGGCCATTCATCTCCATCGCACCGGCGACCAGGTGCACCGGCAGCCCGGAGGAGAACCGGTTGCGTGGATCGTCGTTGCCGTTGCCCGTCCAGACGGCCTCGACGAACGCGGTGCCCATGGTGCTCGGATACGACAGGTTGCCCACGATCAGACCGGTCCGCGGTGCCGCGAGCGGCCCGCCCAGTGCCTGCTGCGCACACTGAGCAAGCCACGGCACGATCGGATCGAGCCGGTCGAAATCAGTTATCCGCGAGGCGAATTGGGTCAAGTCGAAGGAAGTCTCCACATAGCCGCCGGTCGCCGACGACACCCGCAGACCTGGTTTGTCGCTGGCCAGCAGCTGGCCGGGATCCACACCGCGCCAACCATCGCGTGGCGTGGGCGTCAGCAGGCAGCGGCCACCCAGCGAGGCGTCGAACAGCTCCTCCGGTGTGGTTGCACCGGGCAGGACACAACTGCGTCCGACGATCGCGACCGGGTCGAACCCGCTCACGCCGGCGTGTCCGCGGCGCCGCCCGCAGCGTAGAACTCCACACCCTCGAGGGTCGCGACGAGTGCGCCGTCGGAGGTTTCGTACGCGATATCGAAATCGACCCGCTTATCGTTCACCGGGTGCGCGGCCAACCGGCAACGCGCGATACTGGCGTCAGCGAACGTCCGGTGCAGCACAACCCGGCCGATCCGGATCGGCAGCACCAGGGGACGTCCCTGCGCGCTCGCCCACACGATGCCCAGCTGCAGGCCGCCATCGATGCCGGCAGCGTCGATCGCCCAGCCGTTCTGCGGCCAGCCGAGATCGCCCAAGCCTTTCAGCGTGGCGCTGCCACCTTCAGTTCCGAACGTGTCGAGCGCCTCGATGACGGCAAACTGCGGCCCGTGGAACAGCGGGCCGGCGTATGCCTCGTCGACGCCGAGCGGCCACGCCGATCCTGACACCTGCGGAACCGACAGTTCCGGGGCCGCAACGGCCGCGGTGTCCACCGTGGCGCGGTAACGCGCCCGACCCGAACCGTCAGTGATCGAGACGGTGTAGGACGAACCGACGGGTTCGAAATCGATGGTGAGAGCTTGCCGTTCACCTTCGGTGAACGTGACTCCCGACAGCACCTGGAAGTCACGGACCACCGGGCACGCATCGGCAACGACACCGCGTGCCGCACGCAGTATCGCGTCCAGCGCGATCACCACCGGCACCACCACCTGGCCACGGACCTGATGGTCGGTGAGCACCGGCAGGTTTTCGGCCGACACATCCCAGTCGAGGCGGGTGGCGCGCAGCCGCGGCTCGGCCGGCGCGGCTACCACGACCGCGGTGGCCGACGACCGGCACAACGCATGGTCGGCGAAGAACTGGGCACCCTCAGCGATCGGGATGACACCCACACCGCCGGCGAGGAACCGGCTCTTCAACGTCGCGTCGACCATCCCGCCATCCCAGGGGCCCCAGCCAAACGCACGCACCACGCACTCGCCGTTACGGCGAGCGGCTTCCCGGGCCGCGATGGCCTCCAGGGCCGCATTGGCCGACGCGTACGCGGACTGCCCGGGATTTCCGGCCCGTGCCGCGATCGAGGAGAACAGCGAGATGAAGCGCAGTTCGTCGGTTGCCGTTGCATCCAGCAATGCTTCTGCACCAACGAGTTTGGTGGTGAACACCTTGACGAACCCATCGTCGTCGAGGTCTTCGAGGCGCTTGTCGGCCAGTACGCCGGCACCGTGGACGACGCCGACGATCGGACCGAAGTTCTGCCGAACCTCGTCGAGCACACTGCGCAGTGCGGCGTCGTCGGTGATGCTGGCCGCGAAGTAGCGGGCCGGGGTGCCTTGCCGCTCTGCGGTCGACAGGGTGGCGCGAACCTCCCGCTCGGCGAGCAGGCTTTCGGCTTGCGCCCGGGCCTGCGAGAGGCTGAGCTGCTCGCCACGAGCCCGTGCCGATGCTGCCAACGCGGTGGCGATCTCGGCTGCGGTGGTACCCGTCGGCTCGTCGCCGGTGAACTCACGCAGGGGCGTGCGTCCGAGGAGAGCCAGCCGCAGGCCATAACGCTTGGCCAGCGCCAGGGCCGACTCCGCCGTGACGCCACGAGCACCACCGGTGACGACGACCACGCCGCCCGGGGTGACACTGATCGCCTCCCCTTCGCCGACTAAGGATTCGATGTCGTCGACGGCAACCAGCCGGGTGCCATCAGCACGCAGGGCGACCTCGATACCGCTGCCACCTGCCAGCAGCTCGGCCGTCAGCCGTTCGGCGTCGAGGGTTTCCATATCGACGGCCCGTACCGAAGCGTTGGGCCATTCCCAGCCGGCGGTCTTCACCAGGCTCGCAACACCGACCGGGACGTCCGCCGCGATGAACCGGGCACCGGTCGACTGGACGGTGACGAACAGCCGCGTCGGCGCGCTGCTCTTAGCGACGCTGCGGGCCGCGTGAAACGCACTCACATGGACCGCGACACAGTCTGCCGGTGTGCGCGCCGGGGCCAGCGCGGCCAGGCTGATGACGGCACCCGCTTCGGCGGGAGCCTCATCGACCGTCCGCGTCTGGATCCCCCGGGAGCTCAGCGAGCGCTGGAGGGCATCGGCGAAGGCAGGGTCTTCACGGGTGATGAAAACGACGCCGTCACGCAGGCCTGCCATCGCCAGCCCGCTGGGCGGGGCAGCCCGAAACTCCGCCTCGGTGCAGGACAGAGCGACCAGCTCCGGCTCAGGCGCTGAATGCTGAACTGCGGCAGCCTGTTCGGTGCGACCGTCGGCGGCGAACCCGGAAACCGTATCGACCACATCCTGCAGAGTGCGCAGGTTCGCGAGTTCCGACGCCGGAATCTCCGGAGCGCCAGGGAACTTCGCCTGCAACGCCGCCAAAATCTCGACCTGCTTGATCGAATCGATCCCCAGCTCGGCTTCCATCTCCATGCCCAACCCGAGCATGTCAACCGGATAACCCGTCTTCTCCGACACAATCTCCAACACCACAGCACCAGCCGAAACCGATGGCTCCGCGACCGCAGCAGGTGCTGTGGCAGCGGCAGGTGCAGCGAATCCGGAGACGGTGTCGACGACATCCTGCAGGGTGCGCAGGTTCGCCAACTCGGAGGCCGGAATCTCCGGAGCACCAGGGAACTTGGCCTGCAGCGCTGCGAGAATCTCGACCTGCTTGATCGAATCGATCCCCAGCTCGGCCTCCATCTCCATGCCCAACCCGAGCATGTCAACCGGATAACCCGTCTTCTCCGACACGATCTCCAGCACAACCGCACCAGCCGACGGACCAGCCGACACAGCCGGCGCAATCACCGGAGCGGCAGGAGAAGCTACCGCAGGCGCAAAGTCCGCGATCGTATCCACCACATCCTGCAACGTCCGCAACCCGGACAGCTCAGAGGCCGGAATCTCCGGAGCACCAGGGAACTTCGCCTGCAACGCCGCCAAAATCTCGACCTGCTTGATCGAATCGATCCCCAGCTCGGCTTCCATCTCCATGCCCAACCCGAGCATGTCAACCGGATAACCCGTCTTCTCCGACACGATCTCCAGCACAACCGCACCAGCCGACGGACCGGCCGACACAGCCGGCGCTACCGCGCCGACAGCCGCAGGTGCAGATACCGCAGGCGCAAAGTCCGCGATCGTATCCACCACATCCTGCAGCGTCCGCAACCCGGACAGCTCAGAGGCCGGAATCTCCGGAGCGCCAGGGAACTTCGCCTGCAACGCCGCCAAAATCTCGACCTGCTTGATCGAATCGATCCCCAACTCGGCTTCCATCTCCATGCCCAACCCGAGCATGTCAACCGGATAACCCGTCTTCTCCGAAACAATCTCCAACACCACAGCACCAGCCGACACAGCCGGCGCAATCACCGGAGCGGCAACAGGTGCGGGCGCCACGGCCTCAGGTGCGGCAACCGCGACGGGCGCGGCAACCGGGGCGGGTGCGGCAACCGGGGTGGGTGCGGCAACCCGTGCGACGGCCACCGGGGGTGCGACGACCGGGGCGGCTACCGCGGGCGCGGCAACCTGTTGCGGCGCAACGGCTGCCAGCGCTCGAGGCACCTGCGCAACGGTTGCCGACTCGCCCACGATATGCGCCATCATCTGAGTGGACATGTCCAGGAAAGCCTGGTGACTCTGGGTCACCACGTCCATATAGCGCTGGTGCTGCTCGGCGGTCTCTTTCTGAATGCTGTCGATGATGCTCCACACATCGCCCGACACCGGAACCGCAATAGCTTCAGCAACCTGTGCCTGAACCGGCACCTGCTGCTGAACCACCGACGGCTGGGCTTGGGCCACCGGCGCGGGCGCGGAGCCCGCGGGTGTCTCCATCCGCTGTACCGCCGGCGCGGGTGCTTGTTTCGCTACCGATGCAGATGCCACTGCCAGCGGTGCGCTCGGCGCGCTCACCCGCGTGCGCTTGGGCGTGATCGAAACCTTGCCGTCCGCGGGCGGGTACGGCTTACCAAGGTTAGCTCCGCCGACCTTGACGGCATGCTTGGGCGGCACAACGAATTTCGCCGGCTCGGCGTAGTGATCAAATAGCGCGACGAGGTCGAGTGCCACACCGTCGGCGGCCAGCGCGGCCAGTCCCCGATGCCAGCCGCGGAGCCCGTCGGCCTTCGGGTCGTCCAGCGCCACCGCGATGTGTGGTGCCGAGCCGAGGATCTTCCCGACAAGACCGGTCAGAACCCGTCCGGGTCCAACCTCCACGAAGCGGGTCACCCCGTCGCGCGACATCGTCTCGATCATTTCTCGGAAGCGCACCATCTGCGCAACCTGATTGCCGAGTTGTTCGGCAACGTCCTCACCGTACGGCTGCGCCGTGGCGTTCGCGTAGACCGGGAAATTCGGCTGCCCGATCTTCAGCGTCTTCAGGTACGACGTCAACGGTGCCGAACTCGCGGCCACGATCTCGGAGTGGAATGCCGAGGCCACCGGCAACCGAACCGCCGTCCAGCCCTTCGCTTTTGCCGCGTTCTGTGCCCATCCGATATCGGAGTCGTAGCCGGCCAGCACCACCTGCTTGGGCGCATTGTCGTTGGCGATGACCAGCGATCCCGATTCCGGTTGGGTGGCCAGCAACGCGCGCACCTCATCGGCGGTCGCCGAGACCGCCAGCATCGCGCCGTCCTTGCCCTGGCCCGCTTCGTTCATCAGCGTGCCGCGCATCCGCGCAGTCTCGACGAGACGCTCGGTGGGCAGGACGCCAGCCGCGGCCAGCGCGGTGACCTCACCGAAGCTGTGGCCGGCGGCCGCCGTGGCACCGACACCCAGGACATCAAGCAGCGCAAGCTGAGCCAGGCTGGTTACGGCGATGGCCGGCTGCGCGTTGGCCATCGCGGTGAGCTCTTTTTTCTGCGCGTCTGCCGCGGACGCTTCGAAGGCGGGCTCCGGGAAGACAACACCGGCCAACTCGATCAGATCACCTTCGAGCCCATCCCACACCGCGAGCGCTTCCGGGAAGCTCAGCGCAAGATCGGCCCCCATACCGACATACTGGCTGCCCTGGCCCGGGAACAGGAATGCCGTCTTACCTTCGCGTGCCGGTCCGAAACCGACGGCGATGTTCGCGTCCTTGAGCTCAGCGGCCTTACCGTCGGCCAGCGCGCTGCGCAGCCGTTCAGCTACGACGCCAAGCGATTCGGCATCGGTGGCAACCAGCCCCGCTCGTGCGGGCTGGGACGCATCGAATTCCTCGGCGGCCTCGAAAGCAATACGGGCAAGGCTCTCGCCGGAGCGGGCGGCCGTCACGATGTCTGCGGCCCGCTTCTGCAGCTCGGCCTCCGACGGTGCGCTGAGCGCCACAAGCTCACTGGGCAGAGCCCGCAGCCGCTTGGCGCGATGCTCGCCCTGGTATTCCTCCAGTGTCACGTGGAAGTTACTGCCGCCGAAACCGAAGGAGCTGACCGATGCCCGTCGGGGCTGGTCGCTCTTACGCACCCAGGGCCGGGTCTGCGCGTTGACGTAGAACGGTGACTCCTCGATCCCCATTGAAGGGTTGGGGCGATCTACCTTCAGAGTGCCCGGGAGCGTCGAATGCTGCAGCGCAAGAACGGCTTTGATGAGCCCCGCGGCACCGGCGGCTGCCTTGGTATGGCCGATCTGGGATTTCACCGACCCTAGTGCGATTCGGGCCGAGCTGTCGGTGAATACCGACTTCAGCCCCGCGAATTCGGCGACGTCGCCGGCTTTGGTCGCGGTGCCGTGCGCCTCGACGAGTTCGACCGTCGACGGGTCGTAGCCGGCGCGCTCGTAGGCGCGCCGGAGTGCCTTGGCCTGCCCCTCGGACCGCGGCGCGTAGACGCTGGACGCGCGGCCGTCGGAGGAGGAACCCAGGCCGCAGATAACCGCATGGATCTGGTCCCCGTCGCGCTCGGCATCGGCGAGGCGCTTGAGCGCCACCATGCCGACACCCTCACCGATGATCGTGCCGTCGGCACCCGCGGAGAACGGCCGGCAGTCACCGGTCGCCGAGAATGCCGGTGTCTTGGAGAAGCACATGTACATCATCACGTCGTTGAGTGCGTCGACCCCACCGGTTAGCACCACATCCGACTCGTGCAGATACAGCCGGTGCAACGCCGACTGCAGCGCCGAAAGCGAACTGGCGCAGGCGGCATCGGTGACGAAGTTGGCGCCACCGAGGTTGAGACGGTTAGCCACGCGACCGGCGATGACATTGCCGAGCAGACCGGGGAACGTGCTCTCCTGCCACGGCACATAGTGATCGGCGATGTCCTGGCAGATCTCGTCTGCCTCGTCCTCGGGTAAGCCGTTCTCCAGCAGTGCTTTACGCCAAATCGGCCGCTGCATCCGCGAACCCATCTGCACCACCAGCTCGGTGGTCGAGGCAACCCCGAGCACCACGTCGACCCGGTCCAGGTCAACCTCCACACCTTCGCGCTGCACCTCGTCGAGCAGCTGCCTGGCGGCGATCAGCGCGAGGATCTGCCCGGTATCAGTCGACGGTAATGCGTTGGGGGGCAGGCCGAATTTCACCGGATCGAAGTCCACGGGGTCGATGAAGCCGCCGCGCTTGCAGTAGGTCTTGTCCGGCACTTTCGGGTCGGCGTCGAAGTAATCCTCGATCAACCAGTGCGAGGGCGGTACCTCGCTGATGGCGTCGCGGCCCGCGGTGATGGTGCGCCAGAAGCCGGTGAGCCCCGACTCGCCCGGGTAGATCGCCGACATGGCGACCACCGCGATCGGAGTGGCAGAGGGCTGGTGCGTGTTGTCAGTCAAGGTGACCCTTATCCGAGGGGACGTGGACGGAAATCAAAGGCGGAAGGCGGCATCGCGACGCCCGAAGCGCGAAGCTGCCCGGCTCGTGTCACAGTTGCCGCGCCCTCAAGGAGATTGAGGGCGATCTGGCGAACCGTGCGCGCCTCCACCGGCTCGAGGAAACTTCCCCGCACCCATTGGTTGAAGGCTCCCATCGCTGGACCACACCAGATCTGGTAGTCAGCGCGGCGTTCAGTGTTACCGTCGCGCGCCCACTGCGAACCCGTGAACAGGTACCAGCGAAATACCAGGGCCATGCGATGTCTGGGGTCCGCCGCAGCGCGCTCCACCTGGTGTGGATCGCTCTTGGCGAAGAACGCCTCGGTATCCGCCCAGATGTCGGCGACACTGCGCCCGAGGACCGTCTTTTCGAGGCTCGCCAACTCCTCCGCAGGGGCTTCCTCGAGAGAGGAGTAGCGGCGATAGAAGTCAGCCAGGCGGTGCCCGCGCTGGGCGAACATCGTGCCGCGCTTGAGAACCTGCACGGTCACGCCCATTTCGAACATATCGGCGGCGGGCGCCATCGCCACATCGGTGGATTCCGCCAGCCCCAGCAGGGTTCGCGCGTCGGGTGACAACCCACTCTCCACCGCCGACTGGTTGACCGAACCGGTCAACACATAGGCCGCGCCTGCGGCGAACGCGGCGGCGACGGCGGCCGGGGTACCCAGCCCGCCGGCTGCTCCGACGCGCGGCAGAACTGAGTAGCCGTAGGCGGCGGCGATGTCGTCGCGCAGGCTGATCAGTCGCGGAAGCAGCACGGTCAGCGCGCGGTTGTCGGTATGCCCGCCCGAATCCGCTTCGGCGGTGATGTCTTCCGCAATCGGGATCCGGCTCGCGAGCGCGGCTTCCTCGGCGGTGAGACGGCCTTCGGCGACCAGCGTGCTCAGCATCGCTTCCGGTGCGGGCGAGAGGAACTGGCGGGCGACCTCATCGCGGGAGACCTTCGCGAAGATATGGCCGGCCCGAACGACCTGCCCGTGCGCGTCGCGACGCAGACCTTTTGCGGCGTAGAGGACAACCGCGGGCGTGAGACGCATGAACGCCGACGCGGACACGTAGCGGACACCGAGGCGATGGAACAGATCGACGGTCGCCAATTCGACGCCGTCGCTCTGGACGTTGTGGATCAGGTTGGCACCCCAACCGGCGGAGTCCCGGCCCAGGGCGGCCTGAATCTCCAGCACACCCGCTTCGACGGTGGCGAGGTCCAATCCGGCACTGCCGTAGAACGCCATCACGCCGGCGCGCACACCCTCGACGGTCATCTGCGGCGTCGCGATGCCGCGGGCCATCTCGCCGACGACATAGGGAAATCGCACACCGTGGGTCGCGGTGAAACTACGCTCGCCGAGCCATTCGGGATAGATCGCCGGCAAGACGGCAAGCAGGCCCTGGCTCAGGACCTCGGGCGTAAGTTCCCCGCCGCCGTCGAGGAGTACAGCGCGCGGCCCCTGGACCGAGTTCACGACGGCAACCGGCCTCCGAATTGCTGCCAGTGCGTCGCCGACGTCGGGTCGATCAAGCAGCGCTACAGAGGTGCCATTCGTCGGATGAGCGTTAGCCAAGGTGGCCTGCATGAGCAGCGACTCTAGCTTTACGCGCTCGACAAATCCTGGTTTTAGAACACGTTGACGCGGCCAGCGACCTACCCGCGGGTAACTCTCTGCGGGGATCCTACGTTGCCGCGTGTCAGCGTCGTTGCCGAACTTGATCGCGCTCACTGAAATTCCCCACTTTCGTTCATCGAAACTCCCTACCTGTGGGGCCCCGCCGAGATGGGCGGACCTGCCTCGATGCTGGTGGTGTCAAACGCCTGCAGCGCTGGCGAAGGAGGCCCTCTTTCGCATGCTCACAGGAGAGACCGATGTGGAGTTAACCGCCCTGCGCAGACGTGGTTGGACGATCCCGGCGATCGCCAAACACACCGGGTTCGACCGCAAGACGGTCCGCAAATACCTGGCCGGCGGCGGCACGCCGGGGGTGCGGGCTCGGTCGGGCCCGGATCCGTTCGAGCCGTTCCTCGACCACGTCACCGCGAGATTGGTCGAGGGGTGTGGCGCTCAACGACCGCAGGCACGGGATTACGGGCTGACGGTTCGACCGTGGAGTCACTCGACGTGGGTTGCACCGTTAGTGCTTAGCAAAAGTCAGCGGGATTCACGCGCCGAACCGTGGCGGGACATCGGCGAATGTGACGTGACCGCCGGTTTTACTCCGCTAACGTCACCGCTATGCGTTCGGTCGCGCGGCGCGGGTTCATGCTGGGTTTCGGTGCGCTCGCAGCGGTGCCTCTGCTCCCAGGATGTGGCAGCGCGGATGAGAAGGGCGGCGACCACGTCGTGATCGTCGGCGCTGGCTTCGCCGGCCTGGCGGCGGCCCGGCGACTGGCCGACGCCGGTGTGCGCGTCACCGTTGTCGAGGCTCGCGACCGGATCGGCGGAAGCATCGCCTTCGACCCACCGCTTCTCGAGGCCAAGTGCCACGCCATCGAGAAGCTCGGATTCGGACTGCTCAACAAGGTGGTCGTCGCCTTCGAGAAGCCGTTCTGGCCCGAGTCCACCCCGATGATCGGACTGGTCGGCAACAACCAACCGGTCACCGATCTGGCCAACGGGCTGGTGTTCGCCGGTAAGCCGCTGCTCGTGAGGCTACGGGGCGGCCAGGCCGTGGTTGCGCGAATCGCTGTCCGATCAGTCCGCGGTGACCGAATTGCTTACTGCCATCGATGCGCCAACCCCCACCGGATCGATCGTGACCCGGTGGGGCACAGATCAATACGCCCGTGGCTCATACAGTTTCATCGCCGTCGGGTCCAGCCCTGACGATATGCACGCGCTGGGCGAGCCGGTCGGCGAACGTCTGTTGTTCGCGGGCGAAGCCACCAACCCCGAGTGGTTCGGCACCGTCCACGGCGCTCATCTCAGCGGTCAGCGGGAAGCCGACCGGATCCTCGGCTAGGGGTTTCGCGGCGCCTGCTGCCAACAGCCTGGACGCCGATGACGGCAACCACCGCAAATACCCCGACGCGCTCGGAGGCTCAGGCCTTGTTGGCGATGCTCGAGCGCGTGCGGGCGAGACTTGTGATGCAGCGGGCTGAGGTGGCGAGGCAGTTACGCGATATGTCCGACCACATCGACGGGATCGACCGCCAGCTCGACGATCTGAGCATCAGCGCGGAATGGCTGTCCGCGGTCGCCGGGCACCCGAGCACCCGGTTGCGGGCCTAGCCCCGCGGGTTTTCCTGACGCCACCCTCGTCGTTCGATACGGTGAGACACCGGTCGGCGAAAGTGGGGGCCACATGCGCAATCCAAGCGGGCGACTCGCCGCCCGCGCCGTGGCGGTGACATCGCTGCCCTTCACCGGAATATCGCGGGCGCCAATACGTTCAGCCGATGATGGCTGCGGGGCCGGGACGTATTTCAACTGGGAAACCAACCAGTGCGAGTACTACGACGATGTGAACGTGTACGTCAACCCGTGCCGCTATATCGGCCCTGCCGGCGTCGGGCCCGCTGGGTCCAGGGCCTTTCGGGCCCGGCCGGCGCTAGTCGAGGGAGAAGACTGTGGTTGAGCGCGACGACACCGATGACCAGGGCCGCCCCAAGAAACCGGAAATCGAACCGCGGCAGCACCACACCGAAGACATCGTCTTCCCCGAGTCATTCCGGAACTTTTGGCGCACACTGCTGGGTCCGTGGGGGCGGTGACACCGCACATCGGACGGTGCGGTCACATACGAGGCATGCAATTTGCCGGGCAGCCGCGGAATCTGATGGTGGTCTACGGAATCATCTGCAGCGCTGTGACACACACGCCACTGATGTCGCGTGTGCTACAGGCATCCGACGAAGCACCGGGTGCGTGGCCATCGGCGTCATCGCGCTGGCGTTCAGCTTCGTCCTTCGTCCCAAAACGCTTGCTAGCGAAGCTGTCTCCCCCGGCGGTTCGACAGCTCACCAACCATCGCACTGACCGACGGCGGTACCGGGGTCGCGGGATCGCAGTCCGGTGCACGCTGCGGCTCGCCGTAGACCGTGGTCAACGGAACCACCCCGGCCCATGCCCCGGCGGCGACATCGTCATCCTCGTCATCGGGCCACCCGTCACCGATCTTGAGCGACCAGTTATCGCCCGTGATAGCCATCCGCAGCGCCATCGTCGCGGCGAGCTCTTTGCGGGAATTGGCCCGAAGTTCGGCCACCCTGCCCGGGATGAACGTATCGGTCAGTGTCTCCAGGTAGGACACCTTGTCGGCATCGGGAATCGGCTCGAACGTCCCGAACAGCACCGCACTGCGGAACTGAAAGGAGGACTCGAATCCGCTGCGCGCCACCAGAACTCCGTCGAGTGCGGTCACCGAGACCGCGGCGGCCGCGCCACCGGCCAGTTGACGCATCCAGGGCGAGCCCGTCGATCCGTGGATGACCAGTTCGTCGTCGATCCGGGCGAAGCCGATCGGAAAGATCACCGGGTGTCCGTCGCGGATCAACGCGATCGTCGCCAGCGGTGTTGCGTCGAGCAGCTCGTCGAGCCTGTGCCGCGAGGTGTTCTGTTTCTCGGGCAGGCGGTTGACGCTGGTGGATGGTTGGGACATCGCTCTACTGTCGCACAGCCCGCAGCGCATCACGAGTCAGATCAGCCAGGGCACGGTAGCCGTCGATCCCCATGATCAGGTCGGCCTCGGCCAGCAGCGAACGCAGCACATGCACAATCCCGTCGGTGCCGGCCAGGGCTGCGCCGTAGGCGTAAGGCCGCCCGACGCCAACCGCCCTAGCCCCCATGGCCAGTGCCTTGACGATATCGGCGCCCGAGCGGATACCGGAGTCAAACAGCACGGGAACTTCACCGGCGGCATCCACCACATCGGGCAGGCAGTCGAGTGCGGGAAGCCCGCCATTGGCTTGGCGCCCACCATGGTTGGAGCAGTAGATGCCGTCGGCGCCGGCGTCGATCGCACGGCGGGCATCGTCGGGATGGCAGATTCCCTTCAGGATCAACGGCAGCGACGTCAACGACCGCAGCCACGGCAGGTCGTTCCAGCTCAGGCAGTTTCCGAAATTGCTGACCCACGCCATTACCGCGTTGCGAGGGTCGGCGTCGATATCCCCGTCGACCTTGCTACGGAACACCGGGTCGCTGATGTAGTTGGCCAAACACTTGCCGCGCAGTTGCGGGAAGTTGGCCGTTGCCAGGTCGCGCGGCCGCCAGCCTGGCACCCAGGTATCCAATGTCACCACGATGCCGGCGTATCCCGCTGCTTCAGCGCGGTGCACGAAGCTCTCGGCCATCTCGCGATCAACAGGGGTGTACAGCTGGAAAAGACCTAAGGTGTCCCCGAATTGGGCTGCCACCTCCTCCAGCGGATCCATCGTCAGTGTCGAGACACACATCGGCACCCCGGTTGCGGCCGCGGCGCGCGCCGCAGCGAGATCACCGTGCTGGTCAGTGGTGCACAGCCCGATCACCCCGATCGGTGCCATGAATACCGGCGCCGGCCAGCGTCGGCCCCACAGTTCCACGCTCGTATCCCGTTCGGTGGCGCCGACGAGCATACGGGGTATCAGGCCCCACTGCTCGAAGGCCGTGACATTGGCGCGCTGCGTGCGTTCATCGCCAGCGCCACCGGCGACGTACGACCATATCGACGGTGAAAGAGCTTGAGCGGCACGGGCTTCTAACTCCGCGAAGGACATCGGCAGACTGGGCTGTGTGCCGGTCAGGCCCTGCAAGTAGATTTCGAGCTGGTAGTTGCCGTACGGCTGGGTCATGACTCCCCCTTGTCCCGCGACATCGACGCTAGGGCGACTTCTACTCGAATTTCTACGCCGAAACTCACGCTTAGGCGGAAATCTCGCCAACAAGATCCGCGACGCGACGCAGCTGGCCGATGTCAGTACTGGTCGGGATGAGGTGCAGCTCGCTGGTGCCGATCGCGGCGAACCCGCGCAGCACCGCGACGAGTTCCTCGTCGGTACCGGCCCACCCGGTGGTCGGCGCCATCGCCTCGACGTACTCGCGCGGAATCCAGTTCATGTAGTGCAACAGGTGCTGCGCGACCCGCGCGCGCGGCGCCGCGCCGTCACCGATGGCGAACCAAAACGACGTCGCGAGATGGGGTTTGGGCTTGCCCGCCTCCGCCCACGCGGCGCGGGCGACATCGAACAGCTCGTTCTGCTTGTCCAGGTCGAGGTCCAGCGAGATGCCGGTGATGCCGTCGGCCCACTGGGCCGCACTGCGCAGAGTCTTGGGGCCGGTGGTGCCGACCAGCAGTCGCGGGCCGCCGTCCCGGGCGGGTGCGGGCCCGACCGGCAACACCGATTCGGTGACCTTCTCCCCCGCCCAGACCCGCTTCATGACCGCCACCCGCTCAGCCATCTGCCGCATGGTCTGGGTTTTCGGGTCGGCACCCGCCGCGCGGTAATCCTCGTGCCGACCGCCAACACCGATGCCGACGGTGAGCCGTCCGCCACTGAGCAGGTCTCCGGTCGCCAGCGCCTTGGCAAGCATCACCGAATTGTGCAGCTGCGGAACGATCACGGTGGCCACCAGCGGGACCCGCTCGGTCCAGCCGGTCAGCGCACCCAGCAGGGTCAGCGAGTCCGGATTGCCGAACGCGATCCGCTCACCCCAGCACAACGAGGAGAACGGTCCCTCGTCGATGGCCTGGGCCCATTGCTTGAGGATCTTTGCGTTGACGTCCGGTTCCATGACCGGCAAGGTCATCCCAATCTGCACGCCCGCGATTCTGGCACGGCGGATGCGGGCGCCGCCCGGGCCAGTCCCGGCTACTGACAGGATGGGCCATGCCGATTGCCACCACCGCGGTTGACCACCTGCGGTTGACCGTCACCGACATCACCGCCTCGCGCCGGTTCTACGACAACGCGTTCGGCTGGCCGGTTTTCGCCGCGTTGCCCGACGACGCCGACGACACCACCCGTGAGCAGCTCGCGTTCCTCTTGCGCGGCGGTTGCGCTGGAACTTTCGGGGCGAACCGTCGGTTTGGGCGTGAAAAAGGATCAGGGCGCAGGGTCTTTGTGTGCCTTGATCGGCCCGGCCGCCGGCGGCGGGTTCAGGAGATCGCCCGTGACGCTGCCCCGGGCGGTGCGCACCGCGACCAGTAGCCAGGTGCTCAGCAGACCGACATAGGCGATCACGGCGGCCACTTTGAACGCGGGCAGCTGGGTGTGCACGGCCAGCTGTGTGGTGCCGGTGACGAACGTGCCGACCGGGAAGGTCAGGCTCCACCAGGTCAGCGCGAACGGCATACCGCGGCGCAGGGTGCGCACGGTCAGCGAGGTGGCCAGCGCGATCCAGAGCACCGCGAAGCCCCACATGGGCACCCCGAACAGGACCGCGAAGGCGTTCATGTCCTCGGCCAGTTCGTGCGGGACGGCCCCCGCCGCGTTAAGGCCGAGAAGTCCTGCGGCGGTGATGGATTGGCCGATCGGGCCGAGAACGATCCACAGCGTGGGAACTCGGGCGGTGCCCGATGTTCCGTAGAGCGCAAGCCTGCTCCAGATCAGCGTGATGATGATGAGCGCGGCCACCAACGACAGCCCGAACATCGCATAACAGCCGTAGAGCATGGTAGTGCGCCCGGTGCCCGGTTCCATGTGCGAGATGAGCAGCGCGCCATTGGCGGCCGAGACCATCGGCGGGACGATTGGCATCAGCCAGCCGCCAAACGCGGCGTCGGGTTCGACGTTGTGCTGGGTGAACATCAAGAACGGGATACTCACCGCGGTGAACAGTCCCCCGATGGTGCCTGCGGTCCACAGCACCCAGCTCAGGTCGACGGCGAGGTGTTCGCCGATGAGGTCGCCGCCGATCAGCACCGCGCCACCGCCAACGGTCATCAGAGCCATCGGCGCCGCACCGTAGAAGTGCGCCATCTGGGGGTTGCGGGCATGGGTGCGCGCGACCGTCGGATACCGCAACCAGTGCACTCCCACCAGCGTGATCAGCACTACGAGCAGCAGTGCCGCGATCACCCAGACCACCTCGGCGAAGCCGCGCAGGCCCCACACGTGAACCGGCAGCGTCGCGCCGGCGTTCGCCACGATCCCGGTGCCCATCACCGATGCGAACCAGTTGGGTCCGATACTGCCGAGTACTTCGACCCGGCTACGCGGTGTTGCCATAGGCCAGAGACGGTACGGCATCCGCCGAGCACAATCGTGGAGGCCGGCATTCATCACCCGGGATAGCTGAAAGCGCTTGAGTGGTAAGGGAATGCACGGCCGGCTCGACGCAAGTCAGCCGCTGTGGCCGCGCCGGCCCTCCTGGCCCAGGTAGTCGTGGGCAAGACTGGCGACATGGTCGGGCAGTTGCCCGCAGGCCACATCGGCCAGACTGGTCTCCTCGAGTACCGAGCGCATGCTGGCGCGCAGCGCCCGCCACACATCTGTCAGTGCCGCCGTCGGCCCACTGTAGGGTAAGTCCCCCAAGCCGATGTCACGCACGCTGGCCAGCGGCCCGTCGATACAGCGCAGCACATCGGCGATGCTGATCTCCGCGGCCGGACGGCCCAGTTCGTATCCGCCGTCGCGGCCGCGATGGCTACGGACCAGCCGATCGGTGCGCAGGTCAGACAGAATGTCGACCAGGAACTGGGCCGGGATTCCCTGGGCCTTGGCCAGATCATCGGTCTTGACCAGCCCACCGGTGTCGACGGACGCCAGCTGGGTCATGGCGCGGACGGCATACTCGGCCTTGGCTGACATCCGCATGCTGTGAATTCTGCCATTGCCCGCCCGGCGCGGGCCCCAGCTAGTGCCGATGCGACCGCTGCGACGGAGGCGCCTTGGAGGTGCGCGCCTGGTTTAGCGATGCCTCGACCCGTCGCCGCAACTGAGACTGCGGCGCCTTCTTGTGCAGGATGACCTTGTCGCCGTCGCTCAGATCGTTGGCACCGTTGACTGTCGCCGGCTTCGTCACATCAGAGCCGGCCTGTTGGGTCGAGTCGGCGGGCGCCGCCGCCTTGGTCGCGACCACGGATCCGCGGCGGTGGCCCAGCGACACCCGCAACGAGTGGTGGCTGCACTGCCCACCGGGGACGATCGACCAATTCGGTCAGCTGCGTGCGGACCTCGGTGCGGATGGCATTGACGATCGTCGATGGCAGCGCCAGTGGGCTCGTCGGAGCGGGCCCTTGCGCAATCGCATCGAGAAGGGCCTGGTCGAGGGCGGCTTTGGAGGTGATGCTGCCTGCCGAGAGCTTCAGCGCAGGGATGCAATCTGCCGACTGCGGTGTCGAAACGGGGTTGGCAACCACGACAGTGGCACCGACGAGCGCCACCCTGTCGTTAGTATCGCGCCAATTCCTCGCCGCACGGTCACTCACTTCCTGGCGATTCCAGGTCCAAGATGAGTGTCGAGTCGGCCAGGCTCGGCGGTTGCAAGGGGAGGCCCGCCAGCGCGCGCAGAGTGGTCAGTTCAGTCATCGTGGTCAGGTTTCCCCTTCGACAGTGCGGAGTCGAGGGCGAGGTGTTATCGGCCGTCGGTGAATTCACCGTCGATCAGGATGAACGCTGTACGGCAGTGAGCCCCCGACCCGTTGGCCCACCGATATCGGGGCCTACCAGGGGGATCAACCGCTAGCCGGCAGCAATTGCCGCCAGCACCGCCTCGGCGTATTCGGGCCGGCACACCACCACGTCGGGAAGCTTCGGGTCCGGCCGGTTGTATTGGAGAGGAGATCCGTCGATGCGCGACGTGTGCAGCCCCGCCGCACGGGCGACGGCCACCGGGGCGGCCGAATCCCATTCATACTGTCCGCCGGCGTGCACGTAGATATCCGCCAGGCCCTGGACCACTGCCGCGACTTTCGCTCCGGCAGAGCCCATTTCGACAAGCACACCGCCCAGGGCGTCCCGAACCTGGAGGGCGACGGCGGGCGGTCGAGTCCGTGACACGACGATGCGCGGGGCGGCCGGTGCGGGCGGCGGTGCCGGCACCGACGGCGTGGCCAGGGTGACGTTCTGGGCAGGCAGCGCGACCGCGCCGGCGCTCAGTTGGCCGTCCTGCCACAACGCCACATGCACGGCCCAGTCCTCGCGGTCGAGCTCGGAGAACTCACGGGTGCCGTCGAGCGGATCGACAATCCATACCCGGCTACTGCGCAGCCGGACCGGGTCGTCGGCACCCTCCTCGGAGAGCACCGCATCGTCGGGCCGCTGCGCGGCCAGCGCCTCCATCAGGAACTCGTGAGACCGTTTGTCGCCAGACGCTTTTCGCTCCGCACCGGACGCGTCGACCAGCTCTGCGCGGACGTCCAGCAGCAGCGTGCCCGCCTGGGTGGCGAGATCGGCGGCGAGTTCGTGATCGCTCACCGCTGCCCCTCCAACAGATCGACGACCTGCTGAGCCAGCTCGTCACACTCACGATCGGGAGTGAGTCGCAGATCCGGGTTCTTCGGGCGCTGGTAGGGGCTGTCGATTCCGGTGAAGTGGGTGATCTCCCCCGCACGAGCCTTCTTGTAGAGCCCCTTCGGGTCGCGACGTTCGCAATCCTCCAGCGGGGTGTCGACGAAGATCTCGAAGAAGTCGACATCCTGGTCGGTGTGGACCTTGCGGGCCAGCTCCCGATGCTCCTCCAGCGGACTGATGACCGGCACCAGAACCGTCAGGCCGGCATCGGCCATCAGCGTGGCGATGTGGGCCAGCCGGCGCAGGTTCTCGGCACGGTCTGCCATCGAGAAGCCGAGGTCGGCATTGAGTCCGTGACGCAGGTTGTCACCGTCGAGAATGTAAGTGGGAGAACCATGTTCGAGCAGTTTCTGCTCTACCAGCACGGCCACTGACGACTTGCCGGACCCGGATAGGCCGGTGAACCACAAGGTGCGCCCCTTGGTCAGCCGGTCACCAGCGGTCACCAGCGACTGATGACGCACCGTGTTGGGTGATGCGGCGCGGCCGGCGGTCGGAGCTGTATCGCGAACCATGCCCGCAGCGACAGTCACATTGGTGTCGGGATCGATGAGGATGAACGATCCGGTGGCCGCATTGCGGGAGTATTCGTCGAGCAGCAGCGGCACCTGGGTGCGCAGGGTCACGCGGCCGAGTTCGTTGAGCTTCAACGCCGTTGCGCTCTTGTCCCGGTGCAGGGTGTTGACGTCCAGGCGATAGTCCAGTGCGCCGACCCGTGCCCGGGTAGTGCGGGTGGTGTGTTTGATGATGTAGTCGCGGCCGGGCTCCAGCGCGTTGTCGTCGGCCATCCAGCACACCATGGCATCGAATTCCTGCGTCGGCATCGGCTGGTTCTGCGGCCGGGCCAACAGGTCACCACGAGAGATGTCGACATCGTCGGCCAGGCTGATCGATACCGCCATCGGCGGGAACGCTTCGGTGACCGGGCCGGTGGGACCGTCGATCGTGGTGATACGACTGGTCTTTCCGCTCGGCAGGACCACGACTTCGTCGCCGGGACGCATCACACCGCTGGCGACGGTGCCCGCGTAGCTGCGGTGGTCGGCGTGTTCTTTCGTCTGCGGCCGGATCACATACTGCACCGGGAAGCGCACGTCGACCAGGTTGCGGTCGCCGGCGATGTAGACGTCCTCGAGGTGGCTCAGCAGCGAGGGGCCGTCATACCAGGGAGCCTTGTCCGACTTGGTGACCACGTTGTCGCCGTTGAGCGCTGACATCGGGATCGTGGTGACGTCGTGAATGTCGAGTCGGGCGGCGAAGGCGTGGAATTCATCGCGGATTGCCTCGAAACGCTGACGGTCCCAATCGATGAGGTCCATCTTGTTGACCGCCAGCACGATGTGCTGAACGCCCAGCAGTGAGGCCAGGAACGCGTGGCGGCGGGACTGCTCGAGCAGGCCGTGACGCGCGTCGACCAGGACGATGACCAGCTGTGCGGTCGACGCGCCGGTGACCATATTGCGGGTGTACTGGATGTGCCCCGGGGTGTCGGCGATGATGAATTTCCGCTTGGCCGTAGCGAAGTAGCGGTACGCGACATCGATGGTGATGCCTTGCTCGCGCTCGGACCGCAGCCCGTCGGTCACCAGTGCAAGGTCGGTGTAGTCGTTGCCGCGTTCCCGCGACGTCCGCTCGACGGCGGCAAGCTGGTCTTCCATCACGGCTTTGGAGTCGTAGAGCAGGCGGCCGATCAGTGTCGACTTACCATCATCGACCGATCCGGCGGTGGCAATCCGCAATAGTGTCGCCATCAGAAGTAGCCCTCCCGTTTACGGTCTTCCATACCAGCTTCAGAGATCCGGTCGTCGGCGCGGGTGGCGCCACGTTCGGTCAGTCGCGACAGTGCGGTCTCGGCGATCACCTCATCGACGGTGACAGCGGTGGACTCCACGCACCCGGTGCACGTGACATCGCCGACGGTACGGAATCGCACCGCGGTCTCGAACACCGGCTCCTCGGCACCCGGTTGCATGAATTCGTGGACGGCCAAGAGCATTCCGTCGCGCTGGAAGACCGGGCGGGTGTGGGAGTAGTAGATCGCCGGCAGGGTGATCTCCTCGGCCCCGATGTAGGCCCAGATGTCGTACTCGGTCCAGTTCGACAACGGGAATACGCGGATGTGCTCACCCTTGCGGTGGCGTCCGTTATAGAGGTTCCACAGTTCGGGGCGCTGAGCCTTGGGGTCCCACTGGCCGAACTCGTCGCGGAAGCTGAACACCCGCTCTTTGGCGCGGGCCTTCTCCTCGTCGCGCCGCGCCCCGCCGAACGCGGCGTCGAACTTGTTCTCGCGGATTCCGCGCAACAGCGTCACGGTCTGCAGTGGGTTGCGCGACGGGCCGTTGTCCACCACCCGGCCGGCGTCGATGTCCTCTTCCACGCTCGCGACCACCAGTCGCAACCCGTACCGCTCGACCAGTTCGTCGCGGGTGGAGATCACCTCGTCGAAGTTGTGCCCGGTGTCGACGTGCATCACCGGGAACGGCAGCCGTCCGGGGGCGAAGGCCTTGATCGCCAGGTGCAGCATCACGATCGAGTCCTTACCGCCCGAGAACAACAGCACCGGCCGTTCGAACTCGGCAGCGACCTCGCGGATGATGTGGATTGCCTCGGCCTCAAGGGACCGTAAGTGGCTCAGCTCGTATTGCCCCGGCGCGGGGCTTTCGACCACCGGACTTGCCATTGGTTTCCTCGTAAAGTTGGTTGGATTGACCAGAATTACAAAGCTAGCCGGTAATGTAGCGAGCACTCTGGATGAAGTCAAGAGTTAAGTGCAGAAGCCGAGACCATGCTGGCATCCACGTCGGGTTGCTTATCCACGAGCCACGGCGATAAACGCCCGGGTCTTGCGGTCGTTCACCCCCGGCATCTCCTACCCTGTGCTGCATGCACCCTGTGGCCGAGCGCGCCCGATGACGCGATTCCTGGCGCGTCGGCTGCTCAACTACCTGGTGCTGCTGGCGTTGGCGTCGTTCCTGACGTTCTCTTTGACCTCGCTGACGTTCACTCCCTTGAACAGCCTGTTGCAACGTAATCCGCGGCCGCCCCAAGCCGTGATCGACGCCAAGGCCGCCGAGCTCGATCTCGACAAGCCGATACCGCTGCGCTATGCCCACTGGGTGGCCGGTGCGGTGCGCGGTGATTTTGGCACGACGGTCACGGGCCAGCCCGTGGCCGACGAACTGTGGCGCCGCATCGGCGTCAGCCTCCGGCTGCTAATCATCGGCTCGGTGTTGGGCACCGTGATCGGGGTGGTGGTCGGCGCATGGGGCGCGATCCGCCAATACCGATTATCCGATCGGGTGATCACACTGCTGTCACTACTGGTGATCAGTACGCCGACGTTCGTGATCGCCAACCTGATGATCCTGGCGGCGCTGAATGTCAATTCGGTTCTGGGGCTTCAGATTTTCTCCTACACCGGAGAAACCTCGCCCGACGCGATCGGCGGCCCGTGGAATCAGTTCATCGACCGGCTGCAACACCTAATCCTGCCCAGCGTCACCCTGGCGCTCGGTGCGATCGCGGGTTACAGCCGCTACCAACGCAATGCGATGCTCGACGTCCTCGGCCAGGACTTCATCCGCACCGCGCGGGCCAAGGGGCTGACCCGGCGGCAAGCCCTGTTCAAGCACGGACTGCGCACCGCCCTAATCCCGATGGCGACGCTATTTGCCTATGGTGTCGCGGGTTTGGTCACCGGGGCAGTGTTCGTGGAGAAGATCTTCGGGTGGCACGGTATGGGTGAGTGGGTCGTGCAGGGCATCGCCACCCAAGACACCAACATCGTCGCGGCGATCACGGTGTTCTCCGGCGCAGTTGTGTTGTTGGCCGGCCTGCTGTCCGATGTGATCTACGCGATCCTGGATCCGCGGGTGAGGGTGACATGACCGGAACGGACACCTCCGCGCGCTCCGGGGTCAAGCCCGAGGAGTTCGCGTCCCGGCGCGCCCTGGTGTTGCGCCGGTTCGCGCGCAACCGGGCGGCGATGGCCTCCCTGATCGTGCTGGCACTGCTCTTCATCGGCTGCTACGCGCTGCCGCCGCTACTGCCCTGGTCCTACACCGAACTCGACTTCTACGCGCTACAGGACCCGCCCAGTACCGATCATTGGTTCGGCACCAACGCATTGGGCCAGGACCTGCTGGCCCAGATTCTGCGCGGAATGCAGAAGTCGATGCTCATCGGGGTGTGCGTAGCGGTCATTTCGACGGGTATCGCTGCCACCGTCGGCTCGATCGCCGGCTACTTCGGCGGCTGGCGCGACCGGACGCTGATGTGGGTGGTGGACCTGCTTCTGGTGGTGCCGAGCTTCATCCTGATCGCGATCCTGACCCCGATCACCAAAGGCTCTGCGAACGTCGCGCTGCTCATCGTGCTGCTGGCCGGGTTCAGCTGGATGGTCAGCTCCCGGATGGTGCGCGGTCTGACGATGAGCCTGCGCGAGCGCGAATTCGTCAAGGCGGCACGGTATATGGGCGTGTCGAGCTCGCGGATCATCAGCCGTCACATCATCCCCAACGTGGCCTCGATCCTGATCATCGACGCCGCGCTGAACGTCGCCGTCGCGATCCTGGCCGAAACCGGTTTAAGCTTCCTGGGTTTCGGTATTCAACCCCCGGACGTCTCGCTGGGCACCTTGATCGCCGACGGCACCAAGTCGGCGACGACGTTCCCGTGGGTGTTCCTGTTCCCGGCCGGCGTGCTGGTGCTGATCCTGGTGTGCGCCAACCTCACCGGTGACGGACTTCGCGACGCCCTCGACCCCGGTAGCGCCAATTTGCGCCGGGGCCGCAAGAAGAAGATCAAGTCATGAGCGAGCGCCTGCTGGAGGTCACCGACCTCGCCGTCAGCTTCCCCAGCGCCGGAGACGATCTCACCGCAGTGCGCGGCCTGAGCTACGAGATCCGGCCGCGCGAGGTGGTCGCGATGGTCGGGGAATCCGGTTCGGGGAAATCCGCGGCGGCGATGGCGGTCATCGGTCTGTTGCCCGAATACGCCACAGTGTCCGGCTCGGTGCGACTGGCCGGGCAGGAACTACTGGGGCTGCCCGACGCCGAGATGTCGAAGATCCGGGGCCTGCGCATCGGCACCGTGTTCCAGGACCCGATGTCGGCTCTGACACCGGTCTACACCGTCGGCGATCAGATCGCCGAGGCCATCACCGTGCACGACCGCAGCGTCGGCAAGCAGGCGGCGCGTAAGCGAGCTACCGAGCTGCTGGAGCTCGTCGGCATCGCCCAGCCTGAGCGGCGGGCGCGGGCCTTCCCGCACGAACTGTCCGGCGGGGAACGGCAGCGAGTGGTGATCGCCATCGCGATCGCCAACGATCCCGACCTGTTGATCTGCGATGAGCCGACGACCGCACTCGATGTGACCGTGCAGGCCCAGATCCTCGAGGTCCTCAAGACCGCGCGTGACGTCACCGATGCGGGCGTGCTGATCATCACCCACGACCTGGGTGTGGTCGCCGAATTCGCCGACCGCGCACTGGTGATGTACGCCGGGCGTGCGGTCGAGGTGGCCGGCGTAAGCGACCTGTATCGCGACCGCCGAATGCCCTACACCGCAGGACTATTGGGCTCGGTTCCGCGGCTCGATGCGCCGCAGGGCACCCGGCTGGTGCCCATTCCCGGCGCGCCGCCCGCGCTGCCGGACCTGGGGCCGGGCTGCCCATTCGCACCACGCTGCCCGCTGGTCATCGACGAGTGCCGGGCCGACGAGCCGGGACTGCTGGAGGTCGGCCACGAGCATTCGGCGGCCTGCATCCGCACTGAGCAGGTCAAGGGCCGGACCGCCGCGGAGATCTACGGCGTGTCCACCCAGCCGGCGGCGGTCGAGGGCGACGATGAGTCCGACATCGTGATCAAGGTACGGGACCTGGTCCGGACGTACCGGCTGACCAAGGGTGTGGTGTTCCGCCGCCAGATCGGCGAGGTGCGCGCCGTCGATGGCCTCAGCTTCGATCTGCCTCGCGGCGAGACGCTGGGCATCGTCGGTGAATCGGGGTCCGGGAAATCGACCACCCTGCATGAGATCTTGGAGCTGTCGGCACCGCAATCCGGCTCTATCGAAGTGCTCGGCACGGACGTGGCCACCCTCACCCCGGCGCGCCGGCGTGAACTGCGCCGGGATCTGCAGGTGGTGTTCCAGGATCCGGTGGCCTCGCTGGACCCCCGGCTGCCTGTCTTCGAACTACTTGCGGAACCCTTGCAGGCCAACGGTTTCAGTAAGACGAGTATCGATGCCCGGATCGTCGAGCTCTTGGAGATCGTCGGCCTGCGGCGCGCGGACGCCAGCCGTTACGCGCAGGAATTCTCTGGCGGCCAAAAGCAACGCATCGGCATCGCCCGCGCATTGGCGTTGCAGCCCAAGATCCTTGCCCTCGATGAACCGGTGTCGGCGCTCGACGTGTCCATCCAGGCCGGCATCATCAACCTGCTGCTGGACCTGCAGCGCGAATTCGACCTGTCCTATCTGTTCGTCTCGCACGACCTGTCGGTGGTCAAGCACCTCGCGCACCGCGTCGTCGTGATGCACCGGGGCGCGATGGTCGAGTACGGCGACGCCGACGACATTTTCGCCCACCCGCAACACGAGTACACGCAGAAGCTGCTGGCCGCTATCCCGCAGCCGGATCCCACTCGCCGCTAGCATCAGGGCGTGACTCGATCGATCCGCCGGCACGCCGGCCGAATGGCAGTGCTGGCAGTCGTGGCAAGTCTGGTGGTGGCGGGCTGCTCGAGCAGCAAGCGGGACGTCCCGTCGGCCGGCGGCAACGCCGAACTCGGCGCGACCAGCGATATCAACCCGCAGGACCCGGCCACGCTGCGTAACGGCGGCAATCTGCGGTTGGCGCTGACGTCGTTCCCGTCGAACTTCAACACCCTCAATATCGACGGCAACGACGGCGACACCTACGCCGTCCTGTGGCCGACCATGCCGCGCGCCTTTGTCATCGCTCCTGACGGCTCAATGAAGGTCAACACCGACTACTTCACCAATGTCGAGCTGACCAGCACCGACCCCCAGGTCGTCACCTACACGATCAATCCGAAGGCCGTCTGGTCCGACGGCACGCCGATCACCTGGGAGGACCTCGCCTCCCAAGTGAATGCGCGCAGCGGTAAGGACAAGGCCTACGCGATCGCCGCGCCTGAAGGCAGCGACAGGGTCGCTTCTGTCACGCGGGGCGTCGACGACCGCCAGGCCGTCATCACCTTCGCCAAGCACTACTCCGAATGGCGCGGCATGTTCGCGGGCAACAACATGCTGTTCCCGAAGGCCGTGACCGCCACCCCGGATGCGTTCAACAAGGGTCAGCTCAACGGACCCGGGCCGTCCGCGGGTCCGTTCGTGGTCTCGGCGCTGGACCGCACCGCCCAGCGCATCGTGCTGACCCGCAACCCGAAGTGGTGGGGCACCCCGCCCTTGCTGGATTCGATCACCTTCCTGGTGCTCGATGATGCGGCGAGAATCCCTGCGCTGCAGAACAACACGATCGACGCCACCGGTCTGGCCTCGCTGGACGAACTCACCATCGCCCGCCGCACCCAGGGCATCTCGATCCGGCGCGCGCCCGGCCTGAGCTGGTATCACTTCACCTTCAACGGCGCGCCGGGTTCGATTCTGTCGGACAAGGCGCTGCGGCTAGCCGTCGCGAAAGGTATTGATCGGCAGGCGATTGCCGATGTGACACAACGTGGTTTGGTCGACAAGCCGGTGCCATTGAACAACCATGTCTACGTCGCGGGCCAGAAGGGTTACCAGGACAACAGCCAGGTGGTGGCCTATGACCCTGAGAAGGCCAAACAGGAGCTCGACGCGCTGGGCTGGAAACTCAACGGCCAGTTCCGGGAAAAGGACGGCAAGCAGCTGGTCATCCGCGACGTCCTCTACGACGCGCAGACCACCCGGCAGGTCGCGCTTGTCGCGCAGAACAGCCTGGCCCAGATCGGGGTGAACCTGCAGGTCGACGCCAAGCCCGGCAACGGCTTCTTCACCAACTACATCATCCCGGGTGACTTCGACATCGCCCAATTCACTTGGGGTGGTGACGCTTTCTCCTTATGCTGCCTCAACCAGATCTACACCACCGGGGCCGAGAGTAACTTCGGCAAGATCAGCAGCCCCGATATCGACGCCAAGGTCGAACAGGTGCTCAACGAACTCGATGCGGACAAGGCGCGTGACCTGGCCAACGAAGTGGACAAGCTGATCTTCGGCGAGGTGTTCAGCCTGCCGCTGTTCCAGTCGGCCGGCAACGTTGCGGTACGCAGCAATCTGGCCAACTACGGCCCGGCTGGGCTGGGCAATTTGAACTACAGCGCAATCGGATTCACGAAGTAGCCGGCTTCGCGAAATCGGGTACCGTCCGCGCCACCACCCGTGGGAGCACCGCGGGCAAGGCGGCTTCGACGCGCGACGCCACTGACATCGCCGACACCATCAGCCGCACCGCCGGGCCGCTGGGCAACGCATCCAATGTCGCCTCCTGCGGCGCCAAGGTATCGATCCGGCCGACGGAGATCGCCTCGGCGATGCGCAACGCCGCCCGCTCCCTGGTGTCGAGCACGCTGTGCCCGCTGGTCGCTAGTCGCACCAGCACCGATCCGGGAATGAGCCCGGCGAGCCGCTCGGCGACCGCGGGCGGCGTGATCAGATCCCGGCCACCTGAGATCACCACGGTGGGCCAGCTGAATTTCGGCATCTCGGCGACCAGGTCGAACGGTTCGGCCTCGAACCGGGCTGCCTCTCCGACTGCGAGATCGCGCATGGCGACCGCCGGATCGAGCGGCAACCCGTCCGGCTCCGCGGCGTAGTTGAGCTCACGGAACGCGATCCGCTCGACCAGGTCGGTCTCATTGCGATACGGCGCCTTTCGGCCGACCATCAACTCGCCGAGCCTGCCCATCGTCCTCCACACCAGCGGACGCCCGCCGATCAGCAGTTCGAGCTGACGGTCCAGCATCCGGGCTCCGCCGAACCCGTAGACGGTCGCGGCGAGCTGCGCGGCGGCCGGGGTCATCACACCCTCGTCGACCAGCCGCCGGACCTTGTCGGCCACCTCCTCGGTGTCCCGCTGCCCGTGCCACAGCACGCTGCGGATGTTGCGGCGCACCACGTCGATGTCGTCATGATCCAGCAGCGGGGAATCCAGGACCATGGCGAACACCCGGGTGGGATGGCGCACGCCAACCCCCGCGGCGATGTAGGTGCCGTAGGACGTCCCGTAGATGATCGCGCTGTCCACCTGGGCGTCGTCGAGCACAGCGGCGACGTCGTCGACGACCTGTTCGATGGTCAGCGCCTCGGGCAGCAGATCGGCGCCGGCGTCGTCCTGCCGCGACATTCCGATGCCCCGGTGCTCGATCATGATCACGTCGAGGCCCACCGCGGCTGCGCGACGGCGAAGGCCCCGGTAGAGCGCGATCGACGCGGCCCCGGGGCCGCCGGGGATGATGACCAGCGGATGCCTGGTCTTGCGGCCGCTACGCACGTAGTAGAGGTCGAATTCGTCCGGTCCACCCGGCGTGACCGGGCGTCGGACCGGCCGCACACCAGGCAGTGCTGCGAGTTTGCCGTGGGCGCGGCGGCGCTTCTCGTTCAACGTCATCGCCGCTGGCCCACCATGGCTTGATTGTGCCTCGCCGGCAGCGGGAATGGAATGCGCCGTCTCCTCTCTTAGGTTCCCGGTGAGCCAGAGCAGTGCCCGTCGCAGCGTCGCAGGCGTAGAACGGGGCAATGGCCCTGGTGGAGCCTGTCAACCGAATCCTGCCCGGCACCCCCGAAGTCGCCGAGCTGTTGGCCCAGATCAAATTCGGTGCCAAAGATCGAGATCTCAACGACAAGAGCCCCTTTGACCAGTTCAATGCCCTCAAGCAAACCGGCTTCGGCACGCTGCGTCTGCCCGCCGCATTGAATGGCCCGAATTTAGTTGTACGTCAATTACTTTCATCCGTTATTGATGCCGTCGACAGCCTGGTGTTCAACACCCGGTCGCTGCCGTTCCCGGTGGTCTCCGGCCGACCGGGGAGAAGTTCTACAGCACCGGGACCCTGTTCGCCGACTACCTCACCGCCACCGCCACCGCCGACCGCGACGGCGTGCAGCTGGTCGATGACTGACGGCATCGGCGGAGTTCAGATCGCGATGACGTTGTTCGACCTGACCGATCCGACCTGACCGAAAAGCCTCGGGACGCCGAGCCGGTCCCTGCCGAATTGACCCCGCTCGCGCCCAGACTGTTGGCGGGTTACCGCGACTCCCTACGCTCCGACCTTGGCTGGGTCGGCAATGCCGTCGCCGACTCGGTGATGAACGCTCCGAAGCTGTCGTTCAACACAATTCGGCAGCCACTGCGGACCGCGGGGGCGGCCGGCGCATTGGCCGCGTCGATATACCGGACGATTCGCCCGGTGACCAGGACCGGGTCGCCGCTGATGAAAGGGCGGACTCTGGTGCGTCGGCTGGGCGTGCTCGACGTGCCGATGCCACGCCGCCGCGAAGCCGCGCACCGAAGTGGCGCTGCACCCAACGACGCATTCGTCGCGGGAGTTGCCGGCGGCCTGCGCCGTTATCACGACAAGCACGGGGTCGGAGGCTTCGACCTGCACCTGACGATGCCGATCAGCCTGCGCACTGACGACGACGGGATAGGCGGGAACCGCATCACCCTCATGCGTTTCGACGTGCCGGCCGGGATAACCAATCCGGCACGGCGGATAAGCAGTATCCACGAATGCACCGACCGGGTACGCAAGGAAGAGTCGTCGCCCTACACGCCAGCGTGCTCAACGTGATGCCACGTTGGCACATCGGTGCAATCCCTGACTACGAGGCGTTGTATGACTGCCTGGTGGCCAGCTTTGACGAAGTACTGGCGTTCGCCGATTGACGCGGCTCAGGCGCTCAGTTCGATCACGTGCGCGTCCTGCACACCGAGGTAGCGGGCCGGTGTGCAGGTGAGCACGATGACCTGGCCGTGATCGCCCACCGTGTCGAACACCACGCCCATCTTGGTCAGCCGCTCGGGATCGGTGAATCCCAACGCGTCGTCGATGACCACCGGCACCGCGTCCTGCGTGGCGACCAGTGCCGCACCAGCCAGCCGGGCCAGAATGCCCAGCTGTTCCTTCGCGCCGCCCGACAGTGAGTCGTAAGGAACCGTGCGACCGTCCAACGTGCGGTTGCAGATTCGTAGATCACTGTCGATCTCGACTTCGAAGGTGGGCCCGAACACCGGTCGGCCAAGCCGCTCGATCTCGGTGCGGAACGGCGCGACATAGCGGGCTCTGGTGGTGTCGCGGTGCCGGGCCATGACCGACCTCAACAACTCGGCGGCCCTGGCGCGCCGCGACACCCGCGAATGCTCGGCGAAGGCATGCTCCCGCGCGATCTGGGCCAGATCGAGACTGCCCTTGCGTCCCTCATTACCCATCACCCCCAGCTCGACGGTGATGTCGTTGAGCGCTTGCCCGATACCGGTCTGCTGACGGTCCAGATCAGCGGCCGCGGCGTTGGCGGAAGCCAATTCCGCTTGCACCGCAGCGGGATCCGCCGCCGCATACCGCCGGGCCAGCTCGGCCACCCTGCTCGCGGCACGCCGCTGCACTTCGATGTCGGCGGCGGCCTGCTCGGCGATCTGCTCGTCACCAGCCAGCACCCGCTGAACCGTGAGGCGCCCCGTTGCGGCGTCGAGCTCAGCGCTGGCGTCGGCGAGCTTGGACCGCAGAACCGTTGCCACGGTGCTCTTCTCCGTCAGTTGGACGTTTGTACCTGCCACTGCGCGCTGATGCAGATCGGCTTGGGCGCGCGCGTTTTCACGCCCCTCGATGGCAGCGACGAACGCGGCCCGCGCGGCTCCGGCATCTACGCCCGCGGCGAGCAGCGCAGGCGAGATACCCTCCCGCAGGGCTGCCAGGCGGGCGCGCATCGCGCCGACCCCTTCGTCTTCGCACAGCCCGGCCAGAGTCGCGGCCAACTGGTCGCGGTTGCTGGTCAGGTCCCGGCGACGGTGCTCGATCACCCGCGCGCCATCGAGATCGGCCGCCCCGCCTTGGCGCAGGTAATCGGCCAGGATTCGTTGTGCTGCAACGAGTTTAGCCTGAGCACCGGATGTGGTGACGCCCGGGTCGATCCGCACACTGACCACCCCGGGTAGCTCCACGGTGGTCGGCGACGAGCTGACCGGCGTCCAGCGCTCGCCAGCTGGCAGCGTGATGGTCTGCTCACCGACGGTCAACGTGACATCGACCACCGCGGTGAACTCCACCGTGGCGGCGGTCAGCGCCAGCTGAGCTTCGATACGGTCGACCAAGGCTGCAGCGGACTCGATATCGGCCATCACGTCACCGGTGAGGGTGATCTGCGAAAGCTCGCGATTCAGCTCGGTCAGCTGTTGCTCAGCCGCCTCGATGCGGTCCAGGCGGGCGGTGAGACGCTGCGCCTGCTCATTTTCGGCCAGCGCGTCCACTACCCGGCGAGTTTCGTCGACGGCTTGCTGGGCCGCAGTCAGGGCGACGGCCGATTCCGCCGCTGCCGCACAGGCTATTTCGACGACCTCGCGGGCAGTGTGTTCGGCCTCGATGGCCGCGGCCAGCTGCGAGCGCACGTCGGTGAGCGCCACGGTGCGTGCGGCCACATCGTCGCGCAGTCGCACACGTTCGGCCTGCGCCCCGCTCGACGCGGCGCAGGTGCCCTGTGCCGCCGTCGCGACGAGCTCGGCCTGCCGGAGCTCGTCGGCGAGCACGGCCAGCGCGCTGGCCGCCGCCTGGGCGGCGGCCAAGCGCTGTCCGATGCCCTGCCTGTGATCAGCCAGCCCGGCCTGCTGCTCGGCCAGCGCGGCGTGCCTGCGCACCCGCTCGTCGACCTCGGCGACCGCGGCCGCACACCGGGCCACATCCTCGTCGGCGGAGCGCAATTGGGCTATCGCTGCCGCCCACTCGCCCGTCGGCCGGCCCGTCGCCGTGAAGTACCGGCCGTATTCGGTGTCGATCCGTTCGATCAGCAGCGGTTCAGTGCCCGACATCGTCGCATCGTCACCTGCCGCCAAATCCAGCGCGCGCGAAAGCGCATCGCATTCGGACAGGTCTACCGCCGCGGTCGAGCTGGACTGCAGTACCCGCTGCGCATGCCACAGCCCGGTGTCGACCGTCTCACCGAGCATGGCCAGCACGCGATCGTGAGCCTCGTCGCCGGTCAGTTGCTCTCGGCGCGGCGACAGGATGGTCAGTTCGGTCTCACACTTCTTGTGAAACCGCTTCCGATACACGAAACGGTATGGACCCGTGCTGATCTCGGCCGTGACCTCCGAGCCGACATCGGCGTGTGTCGGCTTGACCTGCTTGACGTCCTTCTTCGTCGAACGATCCTTGGATTCCAACAGCAGATCGAGCGCCTCGATCATCGACGTCTTGCCAACTTCGTTGGCGCCGCACACCACAACCACGCCATGGTCGGGAAACTCGATGTCGCGGTGCGTGATTCCGCGGTAGTTGGTCAAGACCAGCCGATGCAGTTTCATGCCGCACTCCCCCCGGCCAGCCGCAACAACAGCCCCAGCGCACTCTGGGCGTCCTGGGCGGCGACACCATCGCCGGAGCGGGCGGCGGCGACCAATTCGTCGACCGCGGCCGCGGCGAACCCACCGATTCCTAGATCGTCGAACTCACCGTCGGCGGGCATCACCGCGATACTGGTGTGCCGCTCCCAGGCGCCCAGCCAGGCGAACAGCCGCGCGTACTTGTCCAGGCAGGCATCCAGCGCGGCCCGATCGGTCACGGTGAGCGAACCGGTCAGCCCGAGCCGCACAACCGTGCGTTCCTTGTCGGGCAGCAGGTCGAGATTGAGGTCGAGATCGGCGATATCGCGGCTGTCATCGACCTGGCGGTGCAGTGTGACGAACCGCCACCGGCCAATGTGGCGAGCCTCGACCGTCACCGGATGGGCCGGATCGGCTTCGTCGACATCGACCACCAAGACATGGCCCGGATCGGCCTCGACGTCGTCGAAGTTGGTCACCTCGGGTGAACCCGAGTACCAGACCCGCCCGCTGTCACCAACGGTGGTCCGAGAGTGCTTGTCCCCCAACGCGACATAGTGGACAGACCCACGGTCGAGGGCGTCGGCCAGAGCGGCCATCCGGATCAGCGACGGCTTGCCGGGATCCGGGTCGAGCACGTCGACGCCGCCGTGGGCGACCAGGACGCGGGTGGTGCCGTCGGCGGGGAGATCGGCCAGCACCGCGGCGGCCAGATCGGTGGTCGGCACCTTGGTGCGCCATGGGGCGACGACAAGCTGCACGCCGGGGCGCACCTCCCATACCCCGTCGCGATCCAGCACGATCACGTTGTCCGGACATTCGGCCTTGAACAGCGCGCTGGTGTACACCGACGACGCGTCCAGCGGATCGTGGTTGCCCGGCAACAGGTACACCGGAACGCTGATGTTGCGCATGGCTTCCAGCGACTGGCTGATCACCTTCGGGGCGAGCTGGTTGTGCTCGAAGACATCGCCGGCCACCACGACGAAATCCGCCGAGACCTGCTCGGCGAGCACACCGAGGCCCGCCACCGCATCGCGTCGGGCCGCCGAGTAACGAGGCTGGGCTTCCCCTTCCAGGAAGTGCCGCGTCATGCCGAGCTGCCAGTCGGCGGTGTGGACGAAGCGCATGTCTTCCGGGCCCCTTCCCTGTCTCATCGGTGAGTGCTGCCGCGAGTGTATGGCTCCTCGCCGACAAGTCCGCGGACCTCGACCGGCATGTATGCCCCGACGTTTAGCCTTACTCGCGTGACTGCGCCACAACGCACCCTGATCCTGATGCGCCACGCCAAGTCCGACTACCCCACTGGGGTGGGCGACCACGACCGGCCGCTGGCCGCTCGCGGTATTAGGGAAGCCGGCCTGGCCGGCGCTTGGCTGCGAGCCAACGTGCCCGCCATCGACCTGGTGCTGTGCTCCTCAGCGACCAGAACCCGCCTGACGCTGGACCGCACCGAAGTCACCGCCCCGGTGACGTACTCCGATCGGCTCTACGGCGCCACCGCGGGGACGATGATCGACGAGATCAACCAGGTCGCCGACGAGTTCGGCACCGTGATGGTCGTCGGCCACGAACCCACGATGAGCCATGTGGCGCTAGGCCTGGCCGACCCGGACCAGTCGGACTCCGGCGCCGCCGAACGCATCGCGATCAAGTACCCGACATCGGCCATCGCGGTGTTGCGGGTGCCGGGCAACTGGGCCGGCCTACGGCTCAGGAGCGCCGGGCTGACCGCGTTCCACGTGCCTCGCTAGGGCGCATCGATTCAGACGTGAGAGCGAGTTTTCTGAAGAATCTTCGCTCTGAGTTCCGACTCGGTGGGCCTAGGAGTTCGTCGCCAGTGTCAGCTCCATCAATTTGATGGCCTGACCGCACGCGTCAATCCCGGGTGCCTGCGGGTTGACCCACCAGCCGACGACGCCACCGGCGTCGCTGGCGACTCCGCAGCCACCGTTGGGATCGTTGGTGCGCATCACGATCGACGGCACACCGGCGATCGACCGGTTCTCGAGCTGGTACTTGAGGAACTGGCCGACAGCCCGCTCGTTGTCGAGGCTGCCCTGCTCGAACCAGAACCGGGTGATGTCCACCAGACCGGCGGGGTTGGCGGCCTGCCAGCGGCAGACCGCGCCGACGAACGTGCTCTGGATGTCAAGCGGATCGGCACCCACCGTCTTGGCCAGGATGTCGGTGGTGAGGACGTCACATTCCTTGAGCAGGTTCGGGTACTGCTGCGCAGAGTTGTCATTGCGCGGCGTGGTGCCCGAACCAGACTTCGCCGCGGTTCCGGCCACCGTCTTGGCGCAGCCACTGACCAGCACCAGCGCGGAGAGCGCCACAACTACGACGGCGACGACGCGGCGCGCACTCATTTGGAGTTCACGATCGATTGCCGGGTCAATTCCTTGGCCACATCGCAGGCCGGCGGGAACGGCTTCTCGGCGAAGCTGACCGACCATTCGATGAAGTCGTCGTTGAATTGGATTCCGACCTCGCACAGGTTGTCTCCCAGAGTCGGATCGGTGCCAACCGCGATGAAACCAGTGTGGCCCTCGATATTGATGTCCGCGACGCTGGTGCGCGATAGCTCCTCGGTCTTGCGTTCCCGCCCGATCGGGCTACCCCGGTACCAGGTGAAGGAGAAGTGCGGTCCCAGAATGCCGCCGCCGGCCAGCCACTGGCAGCCGATGGAGTTCTTCGCCGTGTTCACCAGACCCGTCACCCGGGTCTGCTCGGCCATCGTCTGGTCGCTGATGCCCCCGCATTCGGGGAACATCGGGCCGTGCTTGGCGTTACCCGCCTGCGGCCCGGGAGCCTGCGAGGCCTGGGTCTGGCTCGGGCCGCTGCCCGAATCCGAGCATGCGCCGAGAGCCGGGATGGCGGCCACAATGGCTACTGCCCCCGCGGCCACCGCGAGTTTGCGCGTCGCTGTCATGCGCACCTGCTGCGTGTCACAGCATGCACTGTAGCGGCCACCCCCTACCACAACCACCGACATGCCGGTTGACCTGCCGCTTTGACCCGATTTCACGCCGCGGGAGTTGACAGGGCCCGACACGACGCCCCCAACCGTCGGTTGGGGCGTGTGCGACAGTAGCGAAATGCTCCTGGCGCTGCTGAGACGGTATGTCCGGCCGTACCGGTGGCTGGTCGCCGCGGTGATGGGGCTGCAGACCATCAGCACGCTGGCATCGCTCTATCTGCCCACGGTCAACGCCGCGATCATCGACGACGGCGTGGCCAAGGGCGATACCGGGCTGATCGCGGAGTTGGGCCTGGTGATGCTGGCGGTGACCGGCCTTCAGGTGGTGTGTGCGATCGGCGCGGTCTACTTCGGCTCGCGCACCGGTATGGGTTTCGGTCGCGACCTGCGCTCGGCGATGTTCCACCACGTCACCACGTTCTCCGAGCAGGAGACCGCGCGGTTCGGGGCACCGTCACTGCTGACCCGCACCACCAACGACGTCCAGCAGATTCAGGTGCTGATCCAGATGACGACCACCATCCTGGTGACCGCGCCGATCATGTGCGTCGGCGGCATCATTATGGCGATTCACCAGGACGCCGGGTTGTCCTGGCTGCTGGTGGTGAGCGTTCCGGTGCTGGCGTTATCCAATTACTGGATCGTCTCGCGCATGCTGCCGATCTTCCGCAGCATGCAACGGCTGATCGACGGCATCAATCGGGTAATGCGCGAACAGCTCTCCGGCATCCGGGTGATCCGGGCCTTCGCCCGCGAACCCTTCGAACGCGAGAGGTTCGCCGTCGCCAATGCGGCGGTATCCAACACCGCTTTGGCTGCCGGCCGCTGGCAGGCACTGATGTTGCCGGTCACCACCTTGACCATCAACATCTCCAGCGTCGCCCTGATCTGGTTCGGCGGCCTGCGCATCGACAGCGGACACATGCAGGTCGGCTCGCTGATCGCCTTCCTGTCCTACTTCATGCAGATCCTGATGGCTGTGTTGATGGCCACCCTGATCCTGGTGATGCTGCCGCGCGCCTCAGTGTGCGCCGAACGGATCACCGAGGTGCTGGGCACACAAACCGCGGTCAGCAGTCCCGCGTCGCCGCAGCACCCCGACGGAGGCGTCCGCGGTGCGATCACCCTCGACCGTGCGACCTTCCGCTACCCAGGTGCGGAGCGCCCTGTCCTGGAGGATGTTTCGCTGACCGCGCGGCCGGGGACGACGACGGCGGTGGTCGGCAGCACGGGCTCCGGCAAGTCGACGCTGATCGCGCTGATCTGCCGGCTCTACGACGTCACCGACGGCGCAGTACGTGTCGACGGCATCGACGTGCGGGACTACGACACCGAAGTTCTCTGGTCGACACTGGGTTTGGTGCCGCAGCGGGGCTACCTGTTCTCTGGCACGGTCGCCGACAACCTAGCGCTCGGCGCGGCTCCAGGACAGGTGGTAACCGAGGACGACATGTGGTCGGCGCTGCGAGTGGCGGCCGCCGATGACTTCGTGCGCGCCCATCCCGATGGCTTGAGCATGCGGGTTGCCCAGGGCGGCATCAACTTCTCCGGCGGTCAGCGTCAACGGCTGGCGATCGCGCGCGCGGTGATCCGGCGGCCCGCGATCTATCTGTTCGACGATGCCTTCTCCGCCCTGGACGTCCACACCGACGCCCGAGTCCGCGCAACCCTGCGCGAGGTGTCCGCCGACGCCACGGTGATCATTGTCTCCCAGCGCATTTCGACGGTCGCTCAGGCCGACAACATCGTCGTCATCGAGGGTGGCCGGGTCGTCGGGTCCGGTACCCACGAGGAGCTGTTGACCGGGTGCGCGACGTACGCGGAGTTCGCCGACTCTCAGTCGGTGGGCACTGGTGTCGGGGGCGAGCGATGACCGGACCCGGCATGCGCGGCGGCGGCCTGCGCACATTGACTCAGGATCCGCGGCAAGCCCGTTCGCGCGACTTCACCGGATCGGCGCTCCGGTTGATCCGGCGGCTGGCCCCGCAGCGGTGGCCGACCGCGGCGGTGATCGCGTTGTCGATCGGTGGAATCGCGGTCGGTGTCATCGGCCCGCGCATCCTCGGGCATGCCACCGACCTGCTGTTCAACGGTGTCATCGGCCGCCAACTGCCGGCTGGTATCACCAAGGACCAGGCGGTCTCCGCTGCTCGGGCCCGCGGCGACAACACCTTCGCCGACTTGTTGTCCGGAACCAACGTGGTGCCCGGTCGCGGTGTCGACTTCACCGCGGTTGCCCACACCCTACTGCTGGCATTGGCACTGTATGTCGTTGCTGCGCTGCTGATCTGGGCGCAGGCCCGGATACTCAACGTGATCGTGCAGCGCACCATCACGGCGCTGCGCGCCGAAGTCGAGGACAAGGTCCACCGGTTGCCACTGTCCTACTTCGACTCCCGACAGCGCGGTGAGTTGTTGAGCCGGGTCACCAACGATGTCGACAATATCCAGTCGTCGGTGTCGATGACCATCAGTCAGCTGCTGACCTCAGTACTGACCGTGGTCGCGGTGCTGGCGATGATGCTCAGCATCTCCCCACTACTGGCGTTGATCACCGTCGTGACAGTTCCGTTGTCGCTGTGGGTGACCCGGGTGATCGCGCGCCGCTCGCAGCGGATGTTCATCGCCCAGTGGACCAACACCGGTCGGCTCAACGCGCACATCGAAGAGACCTACAGCGGATTCACCGTCGTCAAGACATTCGGGCACCGCGCCGCCGCCCAGGAGAAGTTCCGCGACGCCAACGACGACGTCTACCACGCGAGTTTCGGCGCGCAGTTCTTCTCCGGACTCGTCGCACCGGCGACGGCGTTCATCGGGAACCTCAGCTACGTCGCGGTAGCGGTGGTCGGCGGCTATCAGGTCGCGACCGGCCAGATCACCTTGGGCAGCATCCAGGCCTTCATCCAATACGTTCGCCAGTTCAACCAGCCACTGACCCAGGTCGCCGGCATGTACAACACCTTGCAGTCTGGGGTGGCCAGCGCCGAGCGGGTCTTCGATTTCCTCGATGAGCCGGAGGAATCACCGGACGTGCCAACGACGTTGCCGGACAACGCGCGTGGCCGCGTCGAGTTCCAGAACGTCTGGTTCAGCTATGTCCCCGGGACTCCGGTGATCGAGGACCTGTCGTTGGTCGCCGAACCGGGCAGCACGGTGGCTATTGTCGGACCCACCGGCGCCGGCAAGACCACCCTGGTCAATCTGCTGATGCGGTTCTACGACGTCGACGCCGGACGGATCCTGCTCGACGCCGCCGACATCACCGGTGTGAGCCGGGAAACACTGCGCTCCCGAATCGGGATGGTGTTGCAGGACACCTGGCTGTTCGGCGGCACCATCGCCGAGAACATCGCCTACGGCAAGCCCGGGGCGGCCGAGGACGAGGTGATCGAAGCCGCGCGGGCGGCCTACGTGGACCGGTTCGTGCACACCCTGCCCAACGGCTACCAGACCCGGGTCAGCGATGACGGCGGCAATATCAGCGCCGGCGAAAAGCAGCTGATCACCATCGCCCGGGCGTTCCTGGCCCGCCCCCAGTTGCTGATCCTCGACGAGGCCACCAGTTCGGTGGACACCCGAACGGAACTCCTGATTCAGCATGCGATGACCGAATTGTGCCGGGAGCGAACCAGTTTCATCATCGCGCACCGGCTCTCGACCATCCGCGATGCTGACAACATCCTGGTGATGGAGGCCGGGCGGATCATCGAGGCGGGCAACCATGCCGAGCTACTGGCCCGACGGGGCGCCTACTACAGGATGACGATCGCCTGACGATGCGGGCAGGATCAGCCGACACCTTCGAGGATGTCGGTCTCGGTGTGGCCGATACGGTCGATGACCTCCGGCCTGACCCGCTTGACCCGGAAGAACCACGCCAGCGCGACCGCCACCGTGGCGAGGAAGAGATAAGGAATGACGTTCAACGGGAACGCGGGCACCGGGTAGACATTGGCAAAAAAGGTGTATGCCATCGCCACCACCGCGACAATGGCCGCGGTCCACACCAGCCGGTTCGGCATGCCGGCGCGCTTGGTGTAGGCCACGCACGCAATGGCAACCAATGCATAGGCAACCATGTAACCGTAGGTCCCGTACGTGTCGACCCACACGACGATGTCCATCGGATGGACACCGAGGCACAGCAGCACAATGTCCAGCACGACGGCGGCCGGCCCGGCGATGAGCAGGACTCGGTGGGGGGTGAGATGCCCCTCGTGCGTGCGGCCAAACCGCTCGGCGACAACACCCTCCTTGCCCATCACGTAGACGATCCGGCCAACGACGTTCAACGGTGCCACCACGACCGCGAAGAACGATGCGCCCACGCCGAAGGTCAGAACCGGCGTGAACCAGGACGGCATGCCGATCATTGTGGCGATGTCCTGCAGCGGACTTGGACTGCTTGCCAGGCCCTCGTGCAGCAGTGCGATCTGTGTGTAGGCGGCGAAGACATACAACACGCCGACCACGACCGCGCTCCAGATGATGGCTCGGGGGATCGCGGTGTAGGGATTGCGCGCTTCGCGGCCCAGCGCGTCGGCGGACGAGAACCCGACGAAGCCCAAGATGCCCAGGACCATGCCCGCGGCGACTCCCTGCATCGGGACGCCGGTAAGGGAGAACTGCGACGGGTCCCAGCCGGCCGGCCCCGCCCACACCAGAGCCAGGACAAGCAGGATCGTGATGATGGTGACCGAGATGAGCTCGAGCACCAGCGACACCCGCGCGGACAACCTGATTCCCCGAATCGTGAACAGCGTCGCTAGTCCGCCCAGAACGATCGCCAGCGCGACTTGCCAGCCGACGCCGTTTACCGGCAAGCCCAGCAGCACCAGGAAGTCGCTGGCGTAGGAGACCGCACCGCCGAGTGAACCCGCCGCGATCCCCCAACAGCCGATCAGCAAGGTCACCCCGGCCAGGTAAGCGCCGAACGGTCCGAGGCCCTTGGCGACGTACGTGTAGAGAGAGCCGGCCGACGCATTGCGCCGCGCGAATACCACCACGCAGTACCCGACCGCCAAAATCACCACGGTGGCAAGCGCGAAGGACAGCACGGTGCCGTTACCTGCGCTGACGTAGATCGCAGCGGCGGTGAAGGCGATCACCGCGCTGGGTGCGATGTTGGCGATGGCCTGGGCGGCGAGTTCGGGACCCGACATGACGCCGTGGCGGAGTCCCGCATCGGTAGGCGTTGCCGCGCCGGTGGTGTTCGACATGATGGACGCTCCAGCAGTTTTCGGTGACCGGGGGTGAGTTAGGGGATGAGCAAGGTGCGAAGTGCTTCGCCGGACTCCAGGTCGTCGAAGGCGGCGGCCGCTTCCGCCAATGGGCGCCGGGCCCAGATCAGCGGGTCTAGTTTGAGCTGGCCGTCCATGTACCGGTCGACCAGCGCCGGGATGTCGATCGAGGGACGTACCGACCCATAGTTGGACCCGAGAATCCGCTGGTCGGCCTCGGCTAGCACCAGAGGTTCGAACGCCGCTTTGGCCCCGGTCGGCGGCAGACCCACGATCACCGCGGCTCCGCCCAGGCCGAGCATCTGGATGGCCTGTTCGGTGGTGCTCGTATGACCGAACGCGTCAAAGGCGTAGTCGACCCCGTCGGGGACGAGGGCGAAGAGTTGCTCTACGGGGTCGCCGAGAGACGCGTCGATGCGGTCGGTAGCACCGAATTGCATTGCGAGCCGGGTCTTGTCGGCCAGCACATCGATCGCGATGATGCGCTCGGCGCCGGCCAGTCTGGCTCCCTGGGCGACGTTGAGTCCTACTCCGCCACAACCGATCACCGCGACCGTCGCCCCCGGTTCCACCGCGGCGGTATTAAGAACCGCACCAACTCCGGTTGCGACCGCGCAACCGACCACAGCGATGACATCCAACGGCGCATCGTCGCGGACCTTGACCGCGCCGGATGCCGGGACCACGACCTCCTCGGCAAAGGACGAGACTCCCAGATAGTGGTGCAGCGGGGTGCCATTGCGGGACAGCCGCGATGTGCCGTCGAACAGGACGCCCTTCGGGCCCACGATGGTCGCCACTTTCTGGCAGCGCGCCTCGTGCCCGGATCGGCAATAACGGCATTGACCACACGGCGGCACCCAGGCCAGCACCACGTGGTCGCCGACAGCCAGCGAGGTCACGCCTTCGCCGAGTTCGACAACCACCCCTGACCCTTCATGGCCCATCACCAGTGGTGCCGGCGCATCCCAGTCACCCCGCTTGACGTGCAGGTCCGAGTGGCAGACGCCGGCGGCAGCGATCCGCACTCGAACTTCGCCCGCGTTCGGTGCGGCGAGGTCGACATCGGTGTGCTCGATGGGGCTGTGCTGGTCTCGAAAGACGATTGCTTTCACGAATTTCCTTGTCGGCGTATCGACGTGCAGCGAACGCACCGAATGTTAGGGAACCGGCGACCGTCCCGTCACTGTGAAAATTTGTGGATCTGCTCGGCGATTTCATCATTCTGTACACTCCCCCAATGGCCTACGACGTGCGCGCCGTGGCAGCCTTCCTCGGCTCTGAACTTGCGGCGGGCACGGTCGATGCCGGCGTCTCCGTCGGGGAAGCAATCACTCTCGACCGGCTGGTGGTCGGCAGTTCGCCCGGTTTCGCCAGCCTGGTGATCGGCGCTCCTGGGGAGTTTGCCTCGGCTCTGGACAACGAAGAACGGTCAGCGCCACTGGCCACCTGCGTCGCCGTTGTGGCCGGCGGGGATTCTCAGTCCGACCTTGCGGCGCGGCTGGCGAAGGCGCAGATCAGCGCGATCTTTGTGCCCGATACCCCGGCCGAAGTCATCTACCCAACCGTGGCCGCCCTGATCGCCGCCGATCAAGCAGCCGAAGACCGCCGTGTCACAACGGGTACCAAAGTCCTCACACAGGTTGCCCGGCGCGGAGGCGTGGTGGCGGTCGTCGCCGAGATGGCTCATCGAATCGACGGCTGGGCAGTCTTACTCGACGCGCGCGGTGAGGTCATCACGACCGCGGGGGCGGGAAGTCTGCATGTGCGGGACGCCGTTGCCGTGGCGTTCCACCGTCAGGTGCGAGTCAGGCACACGGGATTACAGGTCCACCCGGTCGGGCAAGGCGAGGACATCAGTGCCCACCTGGTCATCGGCGCCCGCGGACCGACCAGCCGCAGTCGCGATCTCGCATCGCAGGCGGCCGCACTGTTGGATCTTCTGCTCCGCACCGCAGACAACCCGGCTACCGAGCGGCTAGGCCGAGAGGTGATGCTGGCGACATTGCTGCGGGGTGGCTCGGACGCGTCGGCGCTATTGCGGCGGTGGGGCGTGCACGAACGATCGCTGACCGCATTCGCGGTGGCCTCGCGATCGAGAGCCATTGACCCAGAACGGCTCGCGATCCGCTGGCTGGACGATCTCGGGGCCACTCATGTCGTTGCCGAGCAAGGGGGCAAGGTGCTCGGGTTTATTCGCGACGAAAGCGCCGCTGAGCTGGCGGCGATAGTGGAAGGGCTCAGCACCGATGCCCGCACACCACTTCGGCTGGGCCTGGGCTCCCCCGCCAAGGCGCAGATGCTGGCGCGCTCGGCAGCAGAAGCCACCCAAGCGCTGGAAGTGGCGGTGGTGGATGCCCGGCCGGTCGTCTGGTACCGCTCGCTGGCAACAGTGAGCTACGTCCTAGAAAATCTGGGCGACGGCCCCATAGCGCGTATCGCAGCGGTGCTCGATCCGCTTCGAGATGAGGACGGCCGGCACGGCACATTGATCCGGACGCTCGAAATCTACTTGGCCGAACATGGCGTGTGGGGTGCGGCCGCGACCCGGTTGGGAATTCACCGCCAGACGCTGACCAGCCGAATCCAGCGGGTCGAAGCGCTCACCGCAATGTCGATGGCGAACCCCGACGACCGCGCGACCGCGTGGCTGGCCATCCGCGCCCTGGACACCGAAAGCGAAGCGCGCCAATGACGTTCGCGTCTTGTGGCCGATGGCGAGGTGACCTACACCCCGGGACCTTCGGCGCGTAGGTCGTCGACCTCGGACATCGCCGAACGCAGCTTGGCCAGCCACTCGTCGGCATGCTCACCGACCAGACGTACGCACCACGCGAGCGCATCAGAGCGCGACCGGGCGACCCCGGCGTCGACCAGGGTGTCGAGCACCTGACGCTCGGGCTGCTTGAGTCGCGTCATGACCGGAACGGCGATGTGGGTGAACAGGATCCGCTCAAATCCGTCGTCGCCGACCGCCCCGACTTCGACGCCCCAGGAGACCTTGCGGCCATACCTGTCCTGGCCCTCGTCAGCGATGCGCATCCGCTCGGCACGAGTGTCCTCGCGGAACCGAGACGCCCGACCGGAGGCTCGCGCCTCGCTGTCGGGCTTATCGCTGGATTCGGGCAGTCGCCCGACGACGGTGATCTCCTCGCGGTCGACGATCACGGTCGGGTCTGCGGTGAACCAGCCGTCGGGAAGCCGTCCGGCGAACCATTCGCCGGCGTCGGTGGCGTCGGGTTGATCGGCCTGCTGCCAGCCACCGGGGCGGCCGGGCCGACGGTGCGGGTGATTATGGTTCATGCTTACATGATTACTCTCTTACAGAATACGAGCCAGCTATTCGCTGAGGGCGAACGACTGACGCTCACTCAGTCCCGGCGCGACGGGCGCGGAACAACCTGACTTCGCCGGTGATGCCCTTCAGGCGGCGCGCCTTGGCGAAGGACCACCTGAAGTGCTCGTCGATCCCGATCTGCTCGCGGGCGGATTCCGAGAGCAACACCGAGCCTGGACGGGCGACGGACGTGACCCGGCTCGCCAGGTTGACCGGGCTGCCGAACCAGTCACCGGCGCGACTCACCGCCGGACCGTAGGACAGCCCCGCCCGCAACTCCGGTAGTGCCTCGTCGGAATCGATAACCGCGACGAGGGTGAGCATCGCGTCCAGCAGCGCCGCGGTATCCGTCGACACCAACATCACCGCATCGCCGATCGTCTTGATGAATCGCACGGGTGGGACGGCTAGATCGCGCGCCGCTTCGGCCAGCCGGTTGGCCAGCTGCTCGAGTTGCTCCGGGGGAACTTCCTCACCCAGCCGGGTGAACCCTACGAGGTCGGCAAAGGCAATCGCCACCGATCGCGCGCCGGGCAGCGGCGCCCCGGCAGCGCGCTCGTTGGAGTTGACCGCTTCGGTCTCCATCGCGTGCCGCAGCTGCAGCATCAGCATGTCTTGGATCATTGGGCCGAGCAGCGGCCCGGCGCTACGGACGAATTCCTGCACACCTTTGGCCATCTCGAGCTCGGAGCTGCCCGGGTGCAGCGTCGCACTCAGCGCGGCGTAGCGCATCACTTCCGCGGCGTGCGAAAGTCCTTCCGCCAGAACCCGAACGACGGTGAGCATCTGGTCGGGATCGATGCCCAGATCGAGGAAGCGCTTGATGTGGACCGCGGTGTCCCCGTCAGGCCGCATGAATACCTGGGCGTCCGGGTCTTCGACGTAGGGAAGTCCGCTAGCCCGCTGAAACCTCGTCAACTGGTCGATGTCCAGGCCCGTCCGCTCGCTGATCTGGCGGGCGGACAGGTACGTGCCGTCGTCACCGATGATCCGGCGAGCCGGTAGCAGCATGGGCGCAAACGATGCCCGGATCTCCTCGGCGGTGATGCCCTGGTCCAGTAACCAGACGATCAATTCGGCCCGCTCGGCGCGAGCATCACCGGTCAGCCCGTCGAGCAGCCCGGAGGTCTCAGGGTCGACGGCTTCGCTCACCGACCCAACGTATACGGCGTGCACCGCGGGTGCGGTCATCGACGCCGGCAGCTTGCACATGGTCTCGTCACATCAGACATTTACTTCTCTGACATGTGCAACTTTGGCTCGCGTGAGCACCCGATCATTGGGAAAGAAGAACACGACGGGTTCTGCTGCGACCCCCAAGACCAGGACCGAACTCGGGATCGGATGCACCGGTGGAGTAATCGGCGGCCTGCTAGGCGGAGGAAGCGGTGTCTTCTACGTCCCAGCCTTGGAGAAAGTGGCCACCCTGTCCCGACCGTCGCTGCACGGAACGGCCGGAGCGGGCAACATCGCCGTAACCGGTGTCGGCGCTGCGACGTTCGCACTGGCCGGGGGCTCCATCGACTTTCGCGCGGGGATCGTCCTAGTACTACTAGCCGAAGACCTTGCAGCGCTGCCGGCGGTCAGCGACGGGATCCCGCCTGCTAACCGAGGAGAGTGACCAATCCACGTGCACAACGCACACAAGCTTCTTGACCTCCCCTGATGAGCCAGTTGCCACTACTACAGGGATTTTCGCCGATAATCGGCGACCGCCCCGGCACGCCGATCCTCGGCAAGATGCCCAGCGTTATGTCACTGGCCACCGGAGAATATTACAGCAACCCGCGAGATGTCTTCTGGCACTTGGCTTCTGAGCTGTTCGACTTCGACGCCAACGATCCATATGCGCAGCGATCCCCGTCGCTGTGCGGGAGCGGCATTGCCGTGTGGGATGTGCTCAAGCAGTGCCGTCGACCGGGCAGCCTCGATTCGGCCGTCGAACGAGACAGCATGGTGGCCAATGACTTCGCGACCCTCTTCGCCGAACACCCGTCGACCAGTCCCGCTCAGACCATGCGCTACGCCGACAAACTCGCGGCATGAGCGAAAGGCGTTGTGCGGCTATGACACCGGTGGCCGGCGATGCGCCCACGGACGTGCGGTCTCGATCTGGTGACTCAACGACAGCAGCGTCGCCTCATCCGAAGGCCGGCCAACCAGTTGCACCGACACCGGCACCCCGTCGTCGTCCAGGCCCCACGGGACGACGGCAGCCGGTTGGCCGGTCGCGTTGAAGATGCCTTGGAACGGCACCCGCGAGGCGACCCTCGCCAGCGTCGAGACGCCGCCCCGGTGCTGATATTGGCCAATCCTGGACGGCCCCAACGCAGTACCGGGTGTGATGAGCACGTCGACGTGGTCGAAGATCGACTGTACGCGGGCAGCCAGTGCAGGCTCAGCGGCCCGCACGCGGGCGATGCGCGCGTCCGGAATCAACTTCCCGAGCCGGGCGATGCCCTTCGTCCTCGCCTCGAGCCGTTCGCGGTGCGGCAGCGCAGCGACATCCCGGTAAGCGCCGTGCCACATCCGCGGCAGCAAGTGACCATAGACCGCCCACGCCGGATAGTCCGGATCCCGCCAGAACACCTCGTGGCCCAGATCCCGCAACAGCGACTCGACCCCGTCGAGTGCCCTCTGCTGCGCCGGGCCGATACGGCCAAAGACCGTCGGAGGGATCTTGGTACTCAACGCAATTCGCAGTCGTCCCGGCTCCCGGCTCGCGGCCGCGACGAACCCGCCCGACGGTACCGGCAGCGCAGACGTCGCATCCAGGAACAGTGCGGCGTCCTCCACCGTGCGCGTCATCGGGCCGTTGACGGACAGCCCGTTCCAGGCGTCGTCGTGCGGCGCCATCGGCACCCGGTCGCGCTGCGGCTTGAGACCGAAGAGACCACACCAGGTGGCCGGGATGCGAATGGATCCAGCACCATCCGAGCCGAGCGCCATCGGCGCCAGGCCCGCAGCCACCGCGGCACCGCTGCCGCCGCTGCTGCCGCCGGGAGTGCGCGCCAGATCCCACGGGTTGTGTGTGGCGCCGAAGGCCACCGTCTCGGTGAACGGCCACAGCATCATCTCCGGAACCGCGGTCTTGCCCAGGATCACCGCGCCGGCGTCACGCAGCCGGCGCACGACCTCCGCATCGGCCGTCGGCGCAATGCCGTACGCACTGCTGCCGTAGCAGGTGAATTCGCCGGCGACGTCGACATCGTCCTTGATAGCGATCGGCACGCCCAGTAGGGGTTTGCGTTCGCCGGCGTCCAACAGTTCCTGAGCGGTCGCGGCCTCCCGGCGCGCGCGTTCGGCGAACACCACCCGATATGCACGCAACTCCCGGTCCACGCGCGCGATCCGCTCGAGATAGAGCTCCAACACCGCCGGGGCGGTGAGGGTGCCCTTGACGAGCATCCGGGCCTGCTCTGCGGCACCAGCGAAGGCAAGGTCGGTGGAGTCCATCTGCGCGAGCCTAGCGCCGACCGCTACGGTGACGAGATGGCATGCGTGTTCTGCGAGATAGTCGCCGGTACGGCGCCGGCCATCCGCGTCTACGAGGACGACGACGTCCTGGGCATCCTCGATATCCGGCCGTTCACCCGCGGCCACACCCTGGTTTTGCCCAAACGGCACAGCGTCGACCTGACCGACACACCCGCGGAAACGCTGGCCTCGATGCTCGCCGTGGGACAACAGATCGCCCAGGCAACTCGAGCGTCGGAACTCGGCGCCACAGGGAACAACATCGCGATCAACGACGGCAAGTCGGCCATGCAAACGGTGTTCCACATCCACCTGCACGTGATCCCGCGGCGCGACGGCGACAAACTGTCCGTGGCCAAAGGCATGCTGCTGCGCCGCGATCCCGACCGGGAGGCCACCGGGCGGATTGTGCGCGATGCCCTGGCCGCACTGGATACAACCTCGTGAGAGTGGTGAAATGACCTCGCTAGCCGACAGCGCGCTGATGACGTTCGTGAAGGTGCACGACGCGATCTACCGGCGCACCAACGGGTGGATCGGGCACCGGATGCCCGGCGTCCCGCCCTCGTTGATGTTGCACACCGTTGGCGCGAAAACAGGTGCGCCCCGGTCGATTCTGCTGGCGTACTATCGGGACGGCGCCGACTATCTGGTGGTTGCGTCCAACAACGGCGCGGACCGTAACCCGGCCTGGTACCACAACCTGCGAGCCCAGCCGAAAGTCGAAATCAACCTCGGCAGAAGACGTTTGGCGGTGACCACACACATTCTGCTGCCCGGGGACCCGGACTACGCGCGGTTGTGGCAGATCTGCGATTCGAACAACGGCGGCCGGTACGGCAATTATCAGAAGGGCACCACCCGGCCGATACCGGTGGTTCGCCTGACGCCTTGAGCCGAAAACCCTTGGCCTAGAACAATTCCTTGGCCAGCAGCTCCAGCGTGACCTCACGCGCGGGTGCTGTACGCGGGTCGGTGCCGCGGTACGCCGAGGCGACCGGATTGACCATCACCTCGTCGACGTCGAACTCTGAAGCCACCGCGCGGACCTGATCGGCCGCCTCCGACGGCGAGCCGACGACGGCCTTGGCGCGTCCCGACGCGATGATCGCCTCGGCCTGCGGTTGCATCGTCAGCGCCGCCGCGTCTTCCACGAGATCCAGCGGGCCCAGCGGCTGACCGGTTCGCAGCCGCGCCATCATCTGCAGATTTGGCAGCAGCAGCGCCTCGGCCTCGGCACGCGTGGGCGCCACCGCCGCGTTCACGGTCATGAACGTCACCGGCTCGGCGGCCACGGCGCTCGGCCGGAACTCCGAGCGGTAGGTCGCCAGCGCTTGGACAGTGCCCTGTCCGGCGAAGTGATGGGCGAATACGTACGGCAATCCCTTGGCGGCGGCCAGATGCGCTGAATACATCGACGAGCCCAACAGCCACAGCCGTGGCTCCTCCACCGCGGCCGGTGTGGCCTTGAGGATGTAGTCCTGGTTGCGGATCGGGATGCGCACGCCGCGCGCGCTCATCAACGCCGCGACATCGTCGAGGTACTGCGGAAAGTTCTCGATGTCGGAATCGTCACGGGTGCCACGCAGCATGATCGACGTCACCGGGTCCGAACCCGGCGCGCGGCCGATCCCCAGATCGATGCGGCCCGGAGCCGCAGCCTCCAGCAGCGCGAACTGTTCGGCGACGGCCAACGGCGCATGGTTGGGCAGCATCACCCCACCCGAACCCAGTCGCAGCTGTGTGGTCTGGGCAGCAAGGTAAGCGAGGATCACCGGCGGGCTGGTAGCCGCGACCGCCGGCATGTTGTGATGCTCGGCCACCCAGTAGCGGGTGAATCCCAGCCGGTCGGCGGTCTGCGCCAGCCGCACGGTGGCCGCCAGCGCGTCGCCGGTGGTCTGGTCGGTACGCACCGGAACAAGGTCAAGGACAGAAAGCCGCATAGCAACTTCAACGATACGAGCGCCGTGGTTGTTTCCCCTCACCTCCGCAGGCCGGCCCGCTTGGCGGCGTCGGTGAAGATATCGTCGAGCATGGCCGGGGTGAGCCGCCCGGTGAACATGTTCTGCTGGCTGGGGTGATAGCAGCCCAACAGCACCCGGCCCGCCGTCAGCTCGACGACCGCCCCATGGCCGAATTTCGGTTTCCCCGGACCCAGTAGGTCATCGGCGAGCAGCCGCAACGCGGCCTCCCAGCCGAACCCACCCAGGGTGACGATCACCCGCACCGACGGGGCGATCATGGCCCATTCGGCGCTGAGCCATGGCTCGCACGTCGACCGCTCGTCGGGATTCGGCTTGTTGGCTGGCGGGGCGCACCGGACCGCTGCGGCGATGCGAATATCCTTGGTGCTCAAGCCATCCGCGGCATCGACGCTCGTCGCTTGGTTCACCAGCCCGGCCCGGTGCAGCGCCGCGAACAGCTGGTCCCCGGAGCGGTCGCCGGTGAACACCCGGCCCGTGCGGTTGCCGCCCTGGGCGGCCGGCGCCAGTCCCAGCACCAGAATCTTCGGCCGCGCCGCGCCCCACCCGGTGATCGGCCTGCCCCAGTACGGCTGGTCCGCGAACGAGCGCCGCTTGGCGATCGCCACCTCCTCGCGCCACGCAACCAACCGTGGGCAGGCCCGGCAGACGCTGACCAGGGCATCGAGATCGGCCAGATCGCCGGCCGCCGCGGCGAGTGTGGCCACCTGAGCGGCGTCGACTGCCACCGGCGTCCGCGCCGTCGCGGGATCGCCCGGCCAGCCCGTCCCAGGAGGTACCGGTGATTCGAACGGCACCCCGGTGCGCGGATGGGCGTGGAGGGTCACCGGTCCACAGTGCCCCCGCACGCGGCCGTCCGCGAGAAAACTAGGCTCTACCCAGTGACCAACACGCGCCTCCCCGCGCTGCTGATCCTGTCCTCGGCCTTCCTGGCCGCGGGCGCGAACGGAATCTCCATGGTCGCGTTCCCGTGGCTAGTGCTGCAGCGCACCGGAAGCGCGGTGGACGCCTCGATCGTCGCCGGCGCGGCGACGCTGCCCCTGCTGTTCGCCACCCTCATCGCCGGCACCGCCGTCGACTTCATCGGCCGGCGGCTGGTGGCGATGCTCTCCGATGCGCTCTCGGCCATCGCCGTCGCAGCGATCCCGCTGCTGGCCATCGCCTTCGGCACCGACGTGCTGAACACCCTGGTGCTGGCGGCGCTGGCCGCCCTGGGCGCGTTCTTCGATCCGGCCGGTATGACCGCGCGACAATCGATGCTGCCCGAGGCCGCCGAAAAGGCGGGGTGGACCCGCGACCACACCAACAGCGTCTACGAGGCGGTGTTCAACCTGGCCTACATCACCGGGCCGGGCATCGGCGGTCTGCTCATCGCCACGCTCGGCGGGGTCAACACCATGTGGGTCACCTGCGCACTGTTCGGGTTGGCGATCCTGACGATGGGATTGCTGCGACTCGAGGGCACCGGCCGTCCCGCACGCGAAAAGCTCCCGGACAGTGTGGTTTCCGGCGTCCTGGAGGGGTTGAAGTTCGTCTGGCGCAGCCGGGTGCTGCGCACGCTCGGCCTGATCGACCTGGCCGTCACCGGGCTGTACCTGCCGATGGAAAGCGTGCTGTTCCCCAAGTACTTCACCGACCGCAATGAGCCGGCCCAGCTGGGCTGGGTGCTGATGGCCCTGTCCATCGGCGGGCTGATCGGGGCGCTGAGCTGGACGGTGCTGTCGAAGATCTCCAGCAAGCGCCGGACCGTGCTGACAGCGGTGCTGACGTTCGGCATCGCGGTGGCCGTCATCGCGTTCCTGCCCCCATTGCCGGTGATCCTGTCGTTCGCCGCTGTGGTCGGCCTGGTCTACGGACCGATCGGGCCGATCTACAACTCGGTCATGCAGTACCGCACCCCCGAGCACCTGCGCGGCCGAGTGGTCGGGGTGATGACCTCGATGACCTACGCCGCCGGCCCTATCGGGTTCACATTGGCCGGCCCGCTCGTCGACACCTTCGGTCTGAAGGTGACATTCCTGGTGCTGGCGGTGCCGATCCTGGTGATCGGCGTGTTGTGCCCGTGGCTGCCCGCGCTGCGGGAACTCGACGATGAGCCCGAGTCGCAGCCGACCCACGCTTAGGATGGCACCATGGCGGCGATGAGCGCTGTGGCCGGCCTGGCCGCCGAACTGCCCGACGGGGTCGTCGTCACCGACCCGGACATCGTGGCCTCCTACCGCCAGGACCGGGCCGCTGATCCCGCGGCCGGCACGCCGTTGGCGGTGGTCCGGCCCAGCCGCACCGAAGAGGTGCAGACGGTGTTGCGTTGGGCGTCGGAGAACCGCATCGCGGTGGTGCCGCGCGGGGCGGGCACCGGCTTGTCCGGCGGGGCGACGGCCGTCAACGGTGGGATCGTGCTGTCGACGGAGAAGATGCGCGATATCACCGTCGACCCGGTGACCCGCACCGCCGTCGTGCAACCAGGGCTGCTCAATGCCGAGGTGAAGAAGGCCGTCGCGGAGTACGGGCTGTGGTACCCGCCCGATCCGTCGTCGTTCGAGATTTGCAGTATCGGCGGCAATATCGCCACCAACGCCGGCGGGTTGTGCTGCGTAAAGTACGGCGTGACAACCGATTACGTGCTCGGCCTGCAGGTGGTGCTGGCCGACGGGACCGCGGTGCGCCTCGGCGGGCCGCGGCTGAAGGACGTGGCGGGGCTGTCGCTGACCAAACTGTTCGTCGGTAGCGAGGGCACCCTCGGGGTGATCACCGAGGTCACACTGCGACTACTGCCGCCGCAGCCGGCCGCGTGCACCGTGGTGGCCACCTTCGATTCGGTGGAGGCCGCCGCATCGGCCGTGCTGACGATCACCAGCCGCATCCGGCCGTCGATGCTGGAGTTCATGGATGCGGTGGCGATCAACGCGGTCGAAGACAAACTGCGGATGGGACTGGACCGTTCGGCGGCGGCGATGATGGTGGCCGCCTCCGACGACCGCGGGCCCACCGGCGCCGAGGACGCCGAGTACATGGCTCGCGTGTTCACCGAAGCCGGTGCCAGCGAGTGTTTTTCGACCGCCGACCCGGACGAGGGCGAGGCCTTCGTGGCGGCGCGCCGGTTCGCGATCCCCGCCGTGGAGGCCAAGGGCTCACTACTACTCGAAGACGTCGGGGTGCCGCTGCCGGCGCTGGCCGAACTCGTCGCCGGGATAGCCGAGATCGCCGCCGAACACGACCTGACCATCTCGGTGATCGCGCACGCCGGCGACGGCAACACCCACCCGCTGATCGTGTTCGATCCTGCTGACGCTGCGATGTCCGAGCGTGCCCAGATCGCGTTCGGCGAAATCATGGATCTGGCGGTATCGCTGGGCGGGACGATCACCGGCGAGCACGGCGTCGGGCGGCTCAAGAAGCCGTGGCTCGCGGGCCAGCTGGGCCCGGAGGCGATGGAACTCAACCGCAAGATCAAGGCCGCGCTGGACCCCGACGGCATCCTGAACCCGGGTGCGGTCGTCTAACCACGCCGCTATTCGCCGTTGTCAGCTGCGGCCTCGGCGAACCGGCGACACGCCGCGGGCGCTTCGCCACAGCGAACGGTGCGCGGCTCTTGTCGCCGGGCCTCAAGATCTTTCTTACACCCGCATGGGTCAGTGGGCTGCGAGACGCTAGCATCCTCAGCAAATGAATTTAGTTAACTGGACAGGGCGGGGATGACATGAAAAAGGCGATCGCGGTCGCTGCGTTGGCGTTCGGGGCCCTGATGGGCGCGGCAGGAACGGCCAATGCCACTGATTACCTGGAGACCGACTCCAATGGGGTCCCATGGCACTGGGCCACCGAGGCCGAGTGCCAGGCGGACTCCCCGCTCGTCTGGAACGATCCGCACTTCGACCGGGCCTTCCCGTACTGGTTCTGCGGCCCGGGCGACGGCGGCTGGTACCTATACAGCACTGACGTGCCCCACTGACAATCGGTGGGCAGGTCAGCGGCGGGCGTGCTGGCCTGCGACCGGCGGCGGCTGCGATGTTCGATGACGGTATGACCGTCGTCCGCGAATCCGACACCACATTGTGCGGGCCACCCGCCCGCGCGACCGTCGGCCAGTTGCGGTGCGCTCGGCCGGCATCACCGGACTGAACCGCAAGATCAAGGCCGCGCTTGACCCCGGCGGGATCTTGAATCCGGGTGCGGTGATTTAGGCAGTCTTGCCAGGCGGGTGGTGCAGCAGCCGAGCCGAGAGCAGTCCGTGTACGAGCGCGAGCGAGGCGCACGATGCGCGGTTGGCTGCACCCAGTTTGGCCGATGCGCTCTCCAAGTGGTGACCGGCCGTGCGGGCACTGATGAACAGCTGCGACGCGATTTCGGCGCCAAGCTGTCGCCGACGTAGCGCGGTGCCGTGCTGATCCGGCGGACGTGCATCCAAGCGGTGCCGTCATGCCATCGCAGTACCTCGGGGCGGGCCCAGGGCGCCGCCGCACTGAACGCCAGCACCAACTCAGCGATCAGCTCGCCGTCGGCTGCGGCGTCGCATGCGTCCCCGACGCGGAGTAGATGTGCACCGCCACTATCGTCGACGGCCCATGCCTGGGCCTCTGGGGCGATCAACTCGGCCACCATCCGCGGACGCACGGTGAAATCCAGCTCGTGCGCCACTTGCGTTCGAAGAGCATTGATTTCGGTGACATCGCTGTCGCTCGGATAACGCTGGTCGTCACAGTTGACATGGATGGTGCCGACGTAGGTGCTGCCCCGGGTCACCAGGCGCGCGGAGAGACCCTCGTCGAACCCCGCCGGCCGGAAACACCGTGTTGACCGAGTATCCGTCGCTATAGTCCGGGTAATCACGCCATCGCAGTGCACCCAGATCACGGGTACGCATGGCATCGAAGAGTGGATCGTGGTCGATGAACCAGTTGTTCAGATGGTCGATCACGACATCGGGATAGTCGCGATTGGCGATATCGACATGACATTGCTGAATAGGATCCCACAGGCAGATCGCCGACGCTGACGACGCCGCGCGGGAACTCAGTGTGTCCAGCAGGTCGTGGGCGCGAGTTTCGATGCTCCCGGCACCGCCCATGACGTCACCGTAGATCCCTGCCATCGCGTCGTCCTCCGTACTCACCCATGCGCCAACTCGTCATCATCAGGAGGGTGTGTTTCCGCGCAAGCCGGCGCGGTGTTCACCGTCGTCGTTGGCGACTGACTGAACGCGTTTTTCCGGGAGTACAGGGGCGCGGGGTTGACCGCACAGACCATGCCCGTGATGTCGATGTGCGTTGACGAAGAAGAGGTCCGCAGTATCGGTGCCGAAACGCTGACCTACCCGCAGGCTCGGGCCTTGATCGCCGACTAGGTTATCGAAGCAGCAGGGCGGGCGCGTCTGTGGCCGACGCGGCGGCCCACGGTGCCCGGATTCTCACCGACGACGATGTCCCGCCCGGTGTTCCCGACCTGCTGGGTTCGATCCAAGTAGAGGCCTTTTTCAACGACGGAAAGAAGCTCGTCACCGTGCACGACGCGATCCGGCCTGGCACCGGCGACCAGAGTGAGGCTTGCCATCCGCCCCGGCGAAATCCTGCCGGCTGACGGCTATCTCGACCTCAACTTCGGCCGGCCGACGGTAAACCTGGCCGTTACCAACACCGGTGACCGCCCGATTCAGGTGGGGTCGCACTTCCATTTCTTCGAAGCCAACCGGGCGCTGCGGTTTGACCGGGCCGCCGCCTTCGGCACCCGACTGGACATCCCCTCGGGTACTGCGGTGCGGTTCGAAGCCGTTGCGACACAGGAGATAGCGCTCACCTGTTACGGCGGTGACCGCATCGTGATCGGACCGAACATGATGACAAATGGTGCCGCGCAGGGCGTACCCGCACCCGACACCTTGGCGGCGTTGTGGGCCGCCGGGTTCCTGGACACTGCGCAGCCCGGAGGATCCTGACATGGCGTACCGGATCAGCAGGGCCCGCTACGCCGAACTGTACGGTCCCACCACCGGGGACCGGGTCCGGCTGGCGGACACCGAGTTGCTGGCCAAGGTCACCCACGATCACACCGTGTACGGCGACGAGGCCGTTTTCGGGGGCGGCAAGACCATGCGGGAAGGCATGGCGCTACACGGTGACGCGACAAACGCCGAGGGCGCATTGGATTTCGTGATCACCAATGCGCTGATCATTGACGCGGTCCTCGGTATCCACGAGGCGGACATCGGCATTCGCAATGGCCGTATCGCCGGCATCGGCAAGGCCGGCAACCCGCGCACCATGGACGGCGTGAGCAGGGCCTGGCCGGGGCGATCGGCTACAAGATCCACGAGGATTGGGGTGCCACCCCCGCCGCTATCCGAGCCTCCTTGGACGCCGGCGATGAACTGGACCCACAGGTGCAGATCCATACCGACACTCTCAACGAGTCGGGCTTCTACGAGGACCCCATGGCCGCGATCGGCGGCCGCCCGATCCACACTTATCACGCCGAAGGGGCGGGCGGTGGGCACGCACCCGACATCATGCGGGTGGTCGGCGAACCGTATTGCCTGCCGTCCTCGACCAATCCGACAAATCCGCACACGCTCAACACGTTCGACGAGCATCTCGACATGGTGATGGTGTGCCATCACCTCAACCCACGGATCCCCGAAGATGTCGCCTTCGCTGAATCCCGGATCCGGCGCGAGACCATCGCCGCCGAAGATGCCCTGCACGACCTCGGCACCATCTCTGCGATGGGATCGGACTCCCAGGGCATGGGCCGGATCGGCGAAACCATCGCACGGACATGGCAATTGGAGTCGCACATGGGGGCCACCCGTGGCCCGCTACCCGCTGACGAACGTACCGATGCCGACAATGCCCGCATTCTGCGCCACATCGCGAAGCTCACCATCAACCCGGCGCGGCTGTTCGGCATCGACCACGAGGTTGGGTCACTGGAACCGGACAAGCTCGCCGACATCGTGCTGTGGGAGCCGAGGTTCTTTGGCATCCGCCCCGAAGTGGTCTTCAAGGGCGCCTGGGGCCTGGGGCGACCTCGATCCACGAGCTGGACATCGGACTGACCGCCGCTGTGCCGATAGCCGCCAGTTATGTTAGGGCCGCGAAAGGCTTGTGCCGCAGTGCAATCATCCTCTAACCCTCCCAGCGTTGTTGTTTCCACGCATCTAGGCACCGGGCCGTTCCGCTGGCCGCCAGGCAGCGCACGTCCCACTTTCTTGTCCAATTTCACCGAAAAAGGACACTCAGTGGACAAACCATCTGGGATTAGGACAAATCTACTGGGAAGCTACAACGCTCCTTGACACAACCCGACTCTTGTCGTAACCATAAGACATGACCGCAGTTCTGTCTCACAAGGCGGAGGCTAGCTTCGAGCTCGCCACCGCCGAGAACTGGGGCGAACGCTGGCCGATGTACCAGGCCCTGCGTGACCTCGATCCGGTGCACCACGTCGTGCCGGACAACGCCGAGCACGATTACTGGGTGCTGTCCCGGCACGCCGACATCTTCACCGCCGCTCGCGACCACGAGACGTTCTCCTCAGCCCAGGGCCTGACCGTCAACTACAACGAGCTGGAACTGATTGGGCTGCAGGATAACCCGCCAATGGTGATGCAGGATCCGCCGGTGCACACCGAGTTTCGCAAGCTGGTGTCGCGGGGGTTCACCCCCCGGCAGGTCGAGGCGGTCGAGCCCAAGGTGCGCGAGTTCGTCGTCGAGCGCATCGAGCGGCTGCGCGCCAACGGCGGTGGCGATATCGTCACCGAGCTGTTCAAGCCGTTGCCGTCGATGGTGGTCGCGCACTACCTCGGCGTGCCCGAGCAGGACCGCTGAGCTTCCCCAGTTTGAGTGGACACCTGAGATAGCGGGGCCGAGGGTCCTGCTGGAAGGATGTCGGGATGTCTCGAACTCGTCGGTCGTTTACACCGGAGTTCAAAGTGGAGGCTGCTCGGCGGGTGATTGATGGTGGCCGATCGGTCACTGAGGTTGCCCGGGAGTTGAACGTTCATGAGAATCTGTTACGTAAATGGGTTGTAGCTGAACGGGTTCGGGCCGGTGCCGCTCTCGACGCGCGCGAGCTACCGCCGGACGGGGACCGGTCGGCGGTCGAGCACGCGGAGTTGGTGCGGTTACGTGCTGAGCTTGCCGAAAGGACCGTGATATTGCGTTCCTGAAAAAAGTATCGGCGTACTTTGCGGCACAGCAACACCGGTGAGTCGTTTCGAGCTCATCGCCGCGGAGTGCGCCGACCACGACATCTCGAAACTCACCGAGCTGCTGGGTGTTTCGCGGTCCGGTTTCTACGCGTGGGCGGCACGGCAATGCCGGGTCGAGCTGTCTGCGCACCAGCAGTGGCGCCGGGATCTGGAGGTGAAGATCCTGTCCCATTGGAAGGCCTCACGCCGCACGTACGGGTCGCCGCGGATCACTGCCGATCTGCATGCCGAAGGCGTCACCGTCTCGGAGAACACCGTCGCCAAGGTGATGGCCGAGATGGGCGTCGAAGGCATCAGCCCGCGCACGTTCAAGGTCAAGACCACCGTTGTCGATCCGACCGCATCGTTCCCGCCGGACCGGGTCGGCCGGGTCTTTGACCAAGGGCGTATCGATGCGGTGTGGACCTCTGATATCACGTACTTGACCTGCGGTGAAGGGATGCCTTCCTGTGTGCGATTCGCGATGAACACTCGCGGCGGGTGTTGGGTTGGTCGCTGGCCGACCACATGCGCACTGAGCTGGTCGAAGCCGCCGTCGATGCTGCGGTGTTCATCCGCGCCGGCAACGTCGCCGGCACCATCCTGCATGCCGATCGAGGCGGTCAATTCACCAGCCACGACATGGCCCAGGTTTGTTCTGAGCATGGCTTACTGCGCTCTATGGGAGCGACCGGGATCTGCTGGGACAACGCCGGAGCCGAATCGCTATGGTCGACGGTCAAACATGAGTATTACAAACGCCACGCGTTCACCACGTACGCGAATCTTACTGCAGGACTTGACAATTACATCAGATTCTACAACCATGAAAGGCGACACAGTTCGTTAGGGATGATCTCACCCATCGACTTCGAGATCGCCTCACAGCCACGTCAGCAATCAAGCTAACCGTGTCCACTTTTTCTGGGGAACCTCACGCGACCAGTTCGACGGCTGGACCGACGCCATCGTAGCGGCCAACACCTCTACGGAGGGTATCGGCGGAGCACTGAGCGGCCTCACCGAGGCGCTGGGCCAGATGATGTGCTACTTCACCGAACTGATCGAGCGGCGCCGCCGCGAACCCGAAGACGACACGGTGTCGCACCTGGTGGCCGCCGGGGTCGGTGCGGACGGCGATATCGCCGGCACGCTGTCAGTGCTGGCCTTCACCTTCACGATGGTCACCGGCGGCAACGACACCACCACCGGCATGCTCGGCGGCTCGATGCCGCTGTTGCATCAGCGGCCTGACCAGAGGCGGCTGCTCATCGACCAACCGGCGTTGATCGCCGACGCCGTCGACGAGCTGCTGCGGCTCACCTCGCCGGTACAGGGGTTGGCCCGCACCACAACCCGGGCCGTCGAACTGCACGGCAAGACCATCCCTGCGGACCGTAAGGTACTGCTGCTGTACGGCTCGGCCAATCTCGACGAACGCCAATATGGCCCGAACGCCAAAGAACTCGACGTCACCCGCTGCCCGCGCAACATACTCACGTTCAGCCACGGTGCCCACCACTGCCTCGGCGCGGCCGCTGCACGCATGCAGGCCAGGGTGGCATTGACCGAATTGCTCTTGCGCTGCCCCGATTTCGAGGTCGACGAGGCAGGGATCGTCTGGGCCGGCGGCGGGTATGTGCGCCGTCCGCTGTCGGTGCCGTTCCGGGTGCTTGGCTGATGGCAGGCAACGATTGGCTGAGTTCACGACGCGCTGAAGTGGCCGCCGACCGCATTCTCGACGCTGCCGGCGAGTTGTTCGCCGGTCACAACGTGGGCAGCATCGGGATGAACGATATCGCCCGTGCCGCAGGGTGTTCCAGGGCCACGCTGTACCGCTACTTCGAGAATCGCGACGTGCTGCACACCGCGTATGTACACCGCGAAGCCTATCGGTTGCACAAGCAGATGTCCGAGCTGACCGGCGGCATTTCCGATCCGCGCGCGCGGCTACTGGCCGGGCTGACCACATCGATGGCGTTGGTGCGCGAAAGCCCCGCGCTGTCATCGTGGTTCGCCACCGCGGACTCCCCCATCGGCGCCGAGATGGCTGAGCAGTCCGAGGTCATTCAGGCGCTGACGTCGGGCTTCCTGCTGTCACTGCGGCCCGACGACCCCGACGTCGTGCACCGCCGCGCCCGCTGGCTGGTTCGAGTACTGACTTCGCTGCTGATCTTCCCGGGCCGCAACGCCGATGATGAGCGCGCGATGCTCGAGGAGTTCGTCGTTCCGATGGTGTGCCCCAGCGAAACCGAGCCCGCGACCACCGCATCGAGTCTGTCCACAGATAGCACTTCATCCCCATAAACGCGCACTGCGCGCAGGCTCGGTAGACATCGTGTCGGGCTCCGGTCCGACGCTGTCGGCATGGATATCGAAGGTCCCTTCATCGGCAGCGAAGCCATCGCCAATGGAGTTGTGCGAAGCCATCAGTTGCGCGCCCACTATCGCGCCGTCTTTCCCGACGTGTACGCCCTGAAGGGATCACAGCTCACCCTTCACCAGCGCGCCCGGGCCGGATGGCTTTGGTCGCATCGGCACGGCATCGTCATGGGCCTCACCGCGGCCGGCCTGCATGGCGCGAAGTGGCTGGATGACTCCCTACCGGTCGAACTCGTCGCGGCAAATGCCAGGCCGCCGCGCGGCGTAAGCACCCACGATCTGTCCCTCCAAGTCGGGGAGCGGATGGTGTTGGGCGGCTTACCTGTCACAACGCCGCTGCGCACGGCGTTCGACATCGGCCGGCGCCGTCCCACCCGAGTAGCGGTCGCTCGGATGGATGCACTGTTGCGCGCGACGGGTATTGGAGTTCCAGATATCAGCACGATGGCCATGCAACACCCTGGTGCGCGGGGCCTTCGCCAACTGGAGTCGGTATTGGCGCTGGTCGATGCCGGCGCTCAATCCCCGAGGGAATCCTGGCTGCGCCTTACGCTCATCAATGCCGGGCTTCCCCGGCCGCAGACGCAGGTACCTGTTCAGTGCCCCGACTCGTTCACGACCTATTACCTCGACATGGGATGGGAAGACATCATGGTCGGCGTCGAGTACGACGGCGACCATCACCGCACAGATCGTTGGCAGTACGCCAAAGACAATCGCCGACGCGAAGATCTGGAGCGCCTCGGTTGGGTCGTCATTCGCGTGCTTGCTTCAGACACGACGGGCGATATCGTGCACCGCGTGCGCGATGCGTTCGCACGTCGAGCATCGAGTCTGCGATGAGCGCACCGAGTCTGCAGCCAGCGCGGGATTTTAGGGAAAATTGCGCGCTCACCGCAGTCTCGGCGCAACAACTATGTGCGCACCCGGGTGAACCGGTGCAGCACCCAGGCCACCGGGATCGTCATCACCAGCGTGACCACGAACAGCGCCGGTGCCGACCCGGTGTAGACCGGCCAGCCCAGCACTTCGACCATGGCGATCTCCATCACCACGAGGTGAACGAGGAAGATTTCGTAGGAGATCTCCCCGAGCCACACCATCGGCCGGCTGCCCAACAGCCGGGCGTACCACCCCCGGTTGCCCAGTGCCAGCGGCGCGACCACCAGCGTCGCGATCGCAGCGTAGAACCCGGTTTTGACCAACGCCTCGGACAGACCTGTCGGTGAGGTGGTCGGCTCCCCGGCGATCGGGGTGGACACGATGAGGAAGCTGACGATCGCCAGCGATACCGCGATGAAGCCATAGACCCGAACTCCCATGGCCTGCAACACCGTCAGCAGCATGCCGCCGATGAACCACGACAGGTAGCCGGGCAGCCAGAGCCGGGCACCGCTGGGCAGGAAATCCGTCGTGTGCACCAGCACCATCCACGCCAGGCTGACGAGCGCGAGCACGACCAGCCCGGTCAGCAGCAGCCAGGGCCGCCACCGTCGCCGGCACACCACGACCAGCAGCAGCCACGCCAGCACCGGCAGAACGGCGTAAAACGCCACCTCGACGGCCAGGCTCCACATCTGCGTAAGTCCTTGGTGCAGATAGCCGTTGAACATGTAGTTGTCGGTATAGATCTGGGTCAACGTCAGGTTTCGCAGCAGGCCGATCCAGGTATGGCCGGGATTCGGCCCGGCGGAACGGAAGTGGTAGATCAGGTAGGCGGCCAGGACGGTGACGACGTAGGCCGGCATGATTCGCCGCACCCGGTGCCAGGCATAGCGGCGCACCGACGGACCTGTCCCACCGCTCGCCGCGGCCCGCACCCAGGGCCCGAACAACAGATAGCCCGATAGCACGAAGAAGATCGGCACACCGATCTCCAGGCGCGAATACACCAGGCCTACAAAGCCATGCGTGTACTTTCCAGTGGTGTAGGCCGCGTGAGTACCCAGCACCAGCAGTGCGGCTAACGCACGGACGCCGGTCAACGAGGCAACCCGGTGGACGCCGGAGACTGCTTCCAGTCCGCCTTGGTCTACCCGGCTGGACGCGGTCATCGACTCGTGCGCCGGGGCTTCCCGCCGGTGGGACGCGACTCGGGACGCGTGTCGTAGCGTGGACTGCCACGGTCGGGCTTCAGGTCGATCAAGATCCCGGAAATCCGGGTATTCTCAAGGGCTTTCAGCGTCTGCTTGGACAACGTCGCCGGCAGCTCGACCAACGAGAAATCGCTCTTGATGGTGATGTGCCCGAAATCGCTGCGGTGCAGCCCACCCTCGTTGGCCAGCGCGCCGACGATCGAGCCGGGACCGACCTTGTGCCTCTTGCCGACTGCGATGCGATACGTCGCCAGGTCGTCGCGAGTCTTGCGCGGCGCGCGTTCCCGCTCGTCGCGGTCGGGCCGCTCTCTACGCTTCTCGGGCGGCGGCTCGGTCATCAGGAATTCCGCACCGTCACGACTTTGTAGCGCCAGCGCCGCGGCAATATCGGCCATCGGCACGTCATTGTCGCGCTCGTAGTCCTCGATGAGGCGACGGAACATGTCGAAGCCTGGTGCGTTGAGCGCCTCGGTGATCGAGTCCTGGAACTTGGCCACCCGCTGGGCGTTGACGTCCTCGACACTGGGCAGCTGATCTTCGGTAACCGGCTGGCGGGTCACCTTCTCGATCGACTTCAGCAGATGACGTTCCCGCGGGGACACGAACAACAGCGCGGTCCCGGATCGCCCGGCTCGCCCGGTGCGCCCGATGCGGTGCACATAGGACTCCGGATCGTGCGGGATGTCGTAGTTGAGCACATGGGAGATGCGTTCGACGTCCAGCCCGCGTGCCGCCACATCGGTGGCGACCAGGATGTCGATCGCGCCGCTCTTGAGCGCAGCGATGGTCCGCTCACGAAGCGCCTGCGGGATATCACCGTTGATGGCGGAGGCGGCGAACCCGCGGGCCCGCAGCTTCTCGGCGACCTCCTCGGTGGCTTGCTTGGTCCGGACGAACACGATCATCGCCTCGAACGGTTCCACCTCGAGCAGCCGGGTCAGCGCATCCATCTTGCGCGGCCCGGCGACCTGGATATAGCGCTGGGTGATGTTTTCGGCGGTGGCGGTTTTCGACTTGACCGCCACCTCGACGGCGTCGTGCAGGTACTTAGAGGTGATCTTGCGGATCGCGGGCGGCATGGTGGCCGAGAACAGCGCGACCTGCTTGTACTCCGGGGTATCGGCCAGGATCCGCTCGACATCCTCGGCGAAACCCATCTGCAGCATCTCGTCGGCCTCGTCGAGTACCAGATAGTCCAGGTGCGACAGGTCCAGGCTGCCCTTTTCCAGGTGGTCGATGACGCGTCCCGGGGTTCCGACGACGACCTGCGCGCCGCGCTTGAGGCCGGCCAGCTGCGGGACGTAGGAGGAGCCGCCGTAGATCGGAAGCACATTGATGTTTCGGTGCGCGCCGTAGCGGCTGAATGCCTCGGCGACCTGCAATGCAAGCTCACGCGTCGGGGCCAGCACCAGCGCCTGCGTGGTGCGGCTGGTCGGGTCGATCTTGGAGAGAATCGGGATCGCGAATGCCGCGGTTTTCCCGGTTCCGGTCTGGGCCAGACCGACGACATCGGAGCCCGCCAGCAGCGCCGGGATGGTGGCCGCTTGGATCGCCGAGGGCGTTTCATAGCCGACGTCGGCCACGGCCTGCAGTACGGCGGGGTGGATCTGCAGGTCGGCGAAGGTCTGGGGGGTGTCGTCCGGGGATGTCATCGGATCTGCAGTCTACTGCCGGAGCGTGCCGTAATCGCGCTCCGCCCGCAAAGGCCGGTAGCGTCGCCCCTGTGTGGTACGAGCCGGCGGGCGGGAGCGCAGCGACCCGGGCAATAGGACTGACCATCGCAGCGGCGGGAGCCGCGCTGGCCGCCGCGCTCGCGGGCTGCAGTTCAGGCGACTCGACGGTGGCCAAGACCCCCCAGCCGACGACCACCGCTGTGACCACCACCGAGGCTCCGCCACCGCCACCGCCAGCGCCTCCCCCGACCACCACTCCGCCGCCGGATCCATGTGCGGTGAACCTGGCCGCACCGACCATTGCGCAGACCGTCTCTGAACTTCCCCGCGACCCCCAGAGCAATCAGGGCTGGAATCCCGAGCCCATCGCCGGCAACTACAACGAGTGCGCGCAGTTGTCGGCGGTGATCATCAAGGCCAACACAAACGCTGACAAGCCCAACACCCGCGCGGTGATGTTCCACCTGGGCAAGTACATCCCGACCGGAGTTCCCGACACCTACGGCTTCAACGGTGTCGACACCACCCAGAGCACCGGCGACACCGTCGCGCTGGCCTACACCAACGGCCTCGGCATGAGCAGCGTGGTGAAGTTCCGATGGAACGGCAATGGCGTCGAGCTGATCGGCAACGGCTGACCCGTCGGCCCGCGCGCCTACAGTAGGGCTGTGTTCGTCGCCGACGACCGCGTCATCTACAGCGCATCCGATCTCGCCGCCGCCGCACGCTGCGAGTATGCGCTGCTGCGCGCCTTCGATGCCAAGCTAGGCCGTGGCCCTTCGGTCTCGGTCGCCGACGAGCTGCTGGCCCGTACGGCCGAGCTCGGCGACCAGCATGAGGAACGTCACCTCGACGAGCTGCGCGCGACGACCGATATCACCGTCATCGGTCGGCCCGCCTACACAGTGGCCGGGCTGACCGCGGCCGCGCATGCCACTCTGCGCGCCGTCGAGCAGCGCGCGCCCGTCATCTACCAGGCCGCGATGTTCGACGGCCGCTTTGCCGGATTCGCGGACTTCCTACTGCTCGATGCCGACCGCTACCGGCTGCGCGACACCAAGCTCGCCCGTTCGGTGAAGGTGGAGGCGCTATTGCAGCTGGCCGCCTATGCCGAGACGTTGTCTGCCACGGGCGTGCCCGTGCACGACGAGGTGGAACTGGTGCTCGGCAACGGAATTACGCGGGGTTACCGGGTTGACGAGTTGCTGCCGGTGTACCGATCGCGCCGCACCGCGCTACAAGATCTGCTGGATCGGCACCTGGCCGGCGCCGTCGCGGTCAGCTGGGAGAACCAATCCGTGCGCGCCTGCATGCGCTGCCCGGAGTGCGAGGCGCAGGTCCGCGAGCACGACGACCTGTTGCTCGTGGCGGGCATGCGCGTCAGTCAGCGGGCTCGCCTCATTGACGCCGGCATCACCACGGTGGCCGAGCTTGCCGGCCACCAAGGCCCGGTGCCCGATATGCCGGCCCGCGCCGTCGCCGCGCTCAGCGGTCAGGCGCGGCTGCAGATCTCGCCCCGAGTGGAAGGCAAGCCGCCGTTCGAGGTGGTCGACCCGCAGCCGCTGATGCTGTTGCCCGATCACGATAAGGGCGATCTGTTCTTCGATTTCGAAGGCGACCCGCTGTGGACGGCCGACGGCACCGACTGGGGCTTGGAGTACATGTTCGGCGTGCTCGGTGCCGGTGGCGAATTTCGGCCGCTGTGGGCCCACGACCGCCGCGGAGAACGCAAGGCGCTCAAGGGCTTTCTGGAGATGGTCCGCAAGCGGCGCAAGCGGTACCCGAAAATGCACATCTACCACTACGCAGCCTACGAGAAGACCGCGCTGCTGCGGCTGGCCGGCCGTTACGGCGAGGGTGAAGACGAAGTCGACGACCTGCTGCGCAACGGTGTCCTGGTCGACCTGTATCCCTTTGTGCGCAAGAGCATTCGGGTTGGCACCGAGAACTACAGCCTTAAATCGCTCGAGCCGTTGTACATGGACGCCGAACATCGGGTCGGTGACGTCACCACCGCCACCGATTCGATCACGATGTATGCCCGCTACTGCGAGCTGCTGGCCGACGGCAACGACGACGAGGCCGCCACCGTGCTCAAGGAGATCGAGGAGTACAACCACTACGACTGCCGGTCCACCCGTCGGCTTCGGGACTGGTTGCTGCACCGCGCTTTTGAAGCCGGCATGCCACCGCTGGGGATGCAGCCGGTGCAGGACGGCGCACACCTGGATGTCGACGACGAGCTGGCGCGCAGACTTGGCTCCTTCGCCGGCGACGACGTCACGGCACGCAGTCCGCAGCAACGCGCGGTCGCGATGATCGCCGCGGCCCGCGGGTATCACCGCCGCGAGGACAAGCCGTTCTGGTGGGGACATTTCGACCGGATCAACAGCCCGGTCGACGAATGGTCGGACACCCCTGGTGTTTTCCTCGCCGATGCGGCAGTGGTCGACACCGAATGGCACGTTCCCCCGCGCGCCCGCAAGCAGCAACGCCGGCTGACGCTGACCGGGACGATCGCCGCCGGCGAGCTGAGCAGCGACATGTACGCATTGTACGACCCGCCGACACCCTCGGGCCTCTCCGACGACCCCGAGCGGCGGGCCTACGCCTCGGTGACCGTGCTCGGCTGCGATGACCCGGCGGCACCCACCGAAGTACTGCTCATGGAGCGAGAACCGAAGAACGGTGGGCCCTTTGACGCGGTGCCGTTCGCTTTGACGCCTGGCCCGCCGTTTTCGACCAAGGCGTTGCGCGAGTCGATCGACAGTGCGGCGGCCCAGATCGCGGCCGGACTGCCCGACCTGCCGTCGTCGGCCGTCGTCGACATCCTGCTGCGCCGCCCGCCGCGCACCGGCGCACCGCTGCCGCGCACCGGCGACAACGTCGCCGACATCACCGCCGCACTGCTGGCGCTGGACTCGTCGTACGTGGCAGTACACGGCCCGCCCGGCACTGGCAAGACGTACACCGCCGCGCGGGTCATCGCCAACCTGGCCAACGAGCATCACTGGCGCATCGGCGTTGTCGCTCAGTCACATGCCGTGGTGGAGAACCTATTTCGCGATATCATCGACGCCGGAGTGAATCCGTCCCTGGTGGCCAAGAAGCCCAGCGGCACCGGCCCGTGGACCTCTATCGACGAGAAGACCTACTCCGCATTCATCGCCGACCACGACGGCTGCGTGATCGGCGGCACCGCATGGGATTTCGCCAATCAGAACCGGGTGCCCCCGGGCTGCCTGGACCTATTGGTGATCGAGGAGGCCGGCCAGTTCTGCCTGGCCAACACGATCGCCGTCGCGCAGGCCGCCGACAACCTGCTACTGCTGGGCGACCCGCAGCAGCTCCCCCAGGTCAGTCAGGGCACCCATCCCGAGCCGGTGGACGCCTCTGCGCTGGGCTGGCTGGTCGACGGGCATCACACGCTGCCTGAGGATCTCGGCTACTTCCTGGACCGGTCGTACCGCATGCATCCGGCGGTGTGCGGCCCGGTGTCCCGACTCTCGTATGACAATCGGCTGCATTCGGTCGAAGAGCGCACTGCGGCCCGCCACCTCGCCGGATTCGATCCCGGGGTACGGGTGCTGGCCATCGAGCACGATGGCAACTCGACGGACAGCCGCGAGGAGGCCGAGGCGATCGTCGCCCAGATCACCCGCATGCTCGGATCGGCCTGGACCGATGAGGACGGCACCCGAGACCTACGCCCCGCCGACGTGTTGATCGTGACGCCCTACAACGCCCAGGTGGTGTTGTTGCGGCGGCTGCTGGACGCGGCGGGACTGTCCGAGGTGCAGGCCGGCACGGTGGACAAGTTCCAGGGCCGGCAGGCCCCGGTGGTGTTCGTCTCGCTGGTGGCCTCCTCGATCGCCGAGGTGCCGCGCGGAATTTCCTTCCTGCTCAACCGCAATCGGCTCAATGTCGCGGTGAGCCGGGCGAAGTATGCTGCGGTGATCGTGCGGTCGGCGATGTTGACCGACTACCTGCCGTCGACACCGGCGGGGTTGGTGGAGTTGGGGGCTTTCCTGGCCATGTGTGGTAAACCCACGGCATGAGTTCCTCGCTGCCCGAACGACTCCAGGCCATCCTGGGTGCCGCACACGTCGTCACCGACGCCGACGTCCTGGACGGCCGCAGCGTCGACCACACCGGGCGCTACCGCGGAAAGGCCAGTGCGCTGGTGCGTCCCGGCTCGGCTGACGAGGTGGCCGCGGTACTCAGGGAATGCCGTGACGCCGGGGTGTCAGTAACGGTGCAGGGCGGGCGCACGTCGCTGGTGGCCGGAACAGTGCCCGAGCACGACGATGTGCTGCTGTCGACCGAGCGGCTGACCTCCATTGGTGAGGTCGATGTCGTCGAGCGCCGAATCCGGGTCGGGGCCGGGGTGACGGCGGCGGCCTTGCAACGGGCGGCGGCGGCACAGGGACTGCTGTTCGGGGTGGACCTCGCCGCCCGCGATTCGGCCACGATCGGCGGGATGGCGTCGACCAACGCCGGCGGATTACGAACGGTGCGCTACGGCAACATGGGCGAGCAGGTGATCGGGCTGGATATCGCGCTGCCCGACGGCTCGCTGGTGCACCGGCACAGCCAGGTTCGCGCCGATAACACCGGTTATGACCTGGCCTCGTTGTTCGTCGGCGCCGAAGGCACACTGGGAGTCATCACCGGTGTGGACCTTCGCCTACACCCGGTGCCTGCATACCGGGTGACGGCAGTCTGCGGATTCGCCGACCTGACGTCGTTGGTGGCCACCGGCAGAGCGTTGCGCGACACCGAATCCATTGCCGCGCTGGAACTCATCGACGGGCGCTCGGCGGCGCTGGCGGCGGAGCACTTCGACGTGCCGGTGCCGACGGCCGGCGACTGGCTGCTGCTGATCGAGCTGGCCGGGGATACCGACCTGACCGAGCGGCTGGCCGACACGCTGGCAGACGCCGAACTGTGCGGCGAGCCGGCGGTCGGCATGGACAACGCCGCCCAGCAGCGGCTCTGGCAGGCCCGCGAGTCCACCGCCGAAGTGGTCGGCCTGTTCGGTCCGCCACTGAAATTCGATGTCTCCCTGCCTTTGTCGGTGATCCCGGCGTTCGCGTCAGATTCGGCCGCACTGGTCGCCGAGCACGCCGCGGATGCCATCCCGGTGCTGTTCGGCCACATCGGGGAGGGCAATCTGCACCTGAACGTGCTGCGCTGTGGCACCGAGCAGGAGGCCCACCTGTATGCAGCGATGATGAAACTCATTGCCGCCCATGGCGGTAACGTCAGCTCGGAGCACGGGGTGGGCAGCCGCAAGCGGGCCTACCTGGGCATGGCGCGTTCGGACGCCGATATCGCCGCGATGCGCACGATCAAAGCCGCCTTCGACCCGACGGGCTATCTCAATCCCGCGGTGCTGTTCGACTAGGCGCGCGGCGGCGGCTTCACGAGATTGAAATCACGCAGGAAAAGTGCGACTAGCCTGAATTTTTCGTAAAACGCGCTGGTCGGAGTGTGTTGATAGGCGAAAGTGCCTGTCCTGCAAGGCATGATGGGACTTGTCGAGAGTCCATGATGCGAGCTGGAAGGCACTTCGCAGGTGAAGAGTATCGCAGCGGTTTCCCGGGTGAAAGTCTCTGCGGACGGTCATGGTGTCGTGTCCCATGCCGGAATGGGCATGCTGCGGGAACTGGCGGAGCTGTCCGGGTTGTCGGCAGGGGTCACCGCGGCGTTGGCCGACACCTATCGGGGCCCGTGGATCTACCCGCCGGGCGCGGTGTTCGCCGATCTCGCCGCGGCGGTCGCCGACGGCGCGACCTGCATCGACGGGGTCGGACAGTCGTGCGGGGACCGTGAGCACGTGTTCGGTCCGGCCGCCTCGACCACCACAATGTGGCGGCTGGTCGACGAGCGGATCGACGCCGCCCACCTGCCCGCAATCCGTGCGGCGCGATCGGATGCGCGGGCCGCGGCGTGGGCCGCCGGGGCCGCGCCCGCCGGCGACGGGTGGCTGCACATCGACATGGACGCCACCATCACTATCGACCATTCCGACAACAAGCAGAACGCGGCCGCGACCTGGAAGAAGACCTATGGTCACCACCCGCTGCTGGCGTTTTTTGGACCGCCCCGAGGTCGCCGGCGGTGAAGCGTTGGCCGGGCTGCTGCGAGCAGGCAACGCCGGGTCCAACACCGCCGCCGATCACATCACCGTGTTGGGTCGGGCGCTGGAATCGCTGCCGGCCGCCTACCGACCCGACCCCGACGACCCCGCCGCCCAAAAAGATCCTGGTGCGTTCGGATTCGGCCGGCGCGACGCACAAGTTCGCCACCGAATGCCGCCGCCAAGGCGTGGGGTTCTCGTTCGGGTTCGCCGTCGACGCCCGCGTACGCGACGCGGTCGACACCCTCAACCTCGCCGACGCCTGGTATCCGGCGATCGACTCCGGCGGCGGGATCCGCGACGGCGCGTGGATCGCCGAGGCCACCGGCCTGGTCGACCTGAGCGGCTGGCCGGCCGGCACCCGGCTGATCCTGCGCAAGGAACGTCCCCATCCCGGCGCGCAACTGAACTTCACCGACGCCGACGGGATGCGGGTCACCGCCTTCATCACCGACACACCCAACGGCGTCATCGACGGGCAACTCGCCGGTCTGGAATTACGTCACCGCCAACACGCCCGCGTCGAAGACCGCATCCGCGAGGCCAAGGCCACCGGGCTGCGAAACCTACCCTGCCACGGTTTCGACGCCAACAATGCCTGGCTCGAAATCATCCTCGCCGCCACCGACCTCGTGGCATGGGCCACATTGATCGGCTTCACCGAGCATCCTGATCTGGCCACCTGCGAGATCGACACCTTCCGCTATCGGGTCCTGCACGTGGCCGCCCGCATCACCAAAGCCCGCCAAATCCGGCTGCGCATCGACGCCACCTGGCGCTGGGCGGCAGCCATCACCGCCGCCTGGCACCGACTCCGCGACGCCTTCCCCTGAATCCCCGCACCGACCTGTCCCAACGACTACGAAAGACCTACCGGCCCTTGGAAAGCCCGCCCAACCCGACGACACGGGACGACCAAACACGCCCCATGTCGAAAAGACCGAAGAAACCGGCCACCCCAGCCCAACCCGCAACCGAAATCGACCGGCATGCAAAATCGAGGCTAGACGTCTGCGTCATTTCAATCTCGCGGCGGCCGTGGACGTGCACCGCCAGATCGGTGTTGAGGAACGTGTGCTTTCTGATGTCGATCTTGGAGCCGATGCCGTTGGCGTCGTCAGCGACGGCGAACAGCCGCTCCAGCGGCGTCAGCCGCTCTAGCGGCGTCAGCCGCTCTAGCGGCGTCAGCCGCTCTAGCGGCGTCAGCCGCTCTAGCGGCGTCAGCTGCTCACCCTGCACCAGATCGGCCAGCGGCCGCAGCCACGACTCCCCCGGACCAGGCGCGAGCGGTTCGGTCAACCACAGCCACTCCAAGCTGTGCACGTAGTTGCGATCGACATTGTCGGCCAGGTTGCGGTTGATTCAGTCCGCCCGCGGGCGCAACGGCTCGACCGGCGCCGACAGCAGCGCTCCAGCGCGCGAACCAACAACGCCGACACCGGGCCGGCGTGCTGGATCTGCGGCGTCCAGGTGCTGCGAACCACGTCGGTGGCCCGAAACTTCTCTCCGCGCGGATCATCTGGGGCGACGAGTTCGTAGTAGCTGTCGGTCATGCTCGCCTTTCGATGAACGGGAAGCCCGCGCCGGGGATGTCGACCCTGACGGTCTCGACCCACGACCCGCTGGTACCGATCAGTCGCTGCGGATAGGCATCCGGTGTCGTCACCAGGAACAGGGTGTGCCGGTCCGGGCCGCCGAGCATGCACGCGATGGCGGCGCGGTCGCCGATGTCGATGCGGTCGGTGACCTCGCCGCCGGCCACGACCCGCTCGAACTGGTGGGCCAGCGTCATCGACGTCCACACCCCGCCCGCTTCGTCGAGAGCGATGCCGTCCGGCGGCCCGTCGAGCCCATCGGCGAAGACCCGGCGCCCGGACAACCCGCCGTCGGCGTCGATGTCGTAGGCGGTCAGCCGCCGACCGATCGATTCGGCGACGATCAGCGTGCCGCCGTCCGGCGTGATGACCATGCCGTTGGGGAAGTCGAGACCGTCAGCCACCACCGTGACCGAGTCGTCGAGGTCGAGCCGCGCGATGATGCCGCCCTTGCGTGCCTGCGAGCCGATATAGGCCCGGCCGGCAGCGTCGACCACCATGTCACCGAGATTGGCCGACGCGATCCCGGAGAGGTCAGCGATCTCGGTCACCGCATCGCCGTCGTAACGCAGTACCACCCGGCGCTCGGTCGATACGATCAGCAGCGTGCCATCGGGACGGAAGCCCAGGCCCGCCGGCGCGTGGCCAGGCAGCTCCAGCGTGGTCACCGAGCCGTCCAGCGTGACGGTGTGCACCGCCTCGCCGAGCATGTCGGACAGCCACAGCAGGCCTTCGAACCAGCGCGGGCCCTCACCGAAGCAAATGCCCGCAGCCAGCTGTGCGCGCGCCGGAGAACCGATTACCGTCATGTCGCAACTTTACAAAACATTGGTTAAGTGTCACGCTCCGTACGTCCCACTGTCAACGCGCCACGCGTTGTCGGAGGCCTAACCGGTGTGGTGTTATCGGCTATCGCGCCGGGTACGTTCGAGCGGGTCACAGTTCCCGCACCGTCGTCCGATCGGCTGCGCGACGGTCAGGTGCTGTTGAAGTTCCTCGCCGCGGGAATCTGCGGTAGCGATATCCCCGGTTTCACGGGTGTACAGGGCCGGCCTCCCGGTGACACCGGCGCGCGCGCGGCCGAGATGGCCGGCTTCCCGGTCCATGAGATCGTCGGCGACGTTCTGGCCAGTTCCCACCCCGGCCACCGCATCGGTGACCGGGTCGTCGGCTGGGCCTCGGGCTTCGACGGGCTGATGGAGTTCGTGGTCTCCGGCGTCCCCGAGGTGCAGGACGCCTTCGAGTTCGCCTGCCGTCCGACCCCAGGGCGGGTCAAGATCTCGATCGTGGCCTCATGACTGCCAGCAAGCTGCAGCAGGCACTGGCCGACAAACCGCAGGTATGGCCCGCCCCCGCATCCGTGGGCATCGCACCCACCACGAGCTGCGCCGACGCGCACGACGGCGGATTGTCGTCCGCGCACCTCGGCGAGCACACCAGGGGTGCCAACACCACTATCGTGCCCGCCAACGCCTGGTTGATCGTCATGAAATCAGTGCAGACGGCCTATGCCGCCACCGATCCCAAAACGACATGAATAGTCGGATCAGCCACCCGACCGCGAGTGGCGGCCGTAGGTCTCGACCTCATCGCGTTCGTCGCGGTAAGGGCGGGCGGTCCGCGGCTCGCCCAGGTCGGTGAGGCGATGGCGCGACGGCCGCGCGGGTGCGGGTGAAACGCTGTCCGGCGGCCAGGAGTGCGAGTCACTGTCGAGATGGAAACCGTTGTGCACGAATCCAATCGGATCAACCAACGGGTCCGGCTCGGGCTCAGGTTCGGGTACCGACGCCGGCCGGTAGCTCGGCTCCACCACGTACTCGACGTAGTCGTCATCGTCATAACCGTCGTCGTAGGCGGGGATCTCGTCGGTGATGTCGTCGTCATCCATCGCGGAGCGAGCCGAGCGGGCGCCCAGCCCGCCGACCACGAACAGGGCAGCAATGATGCCGAACAGTGCAACGAATGCCGGGAGCAGCATCGACTGCGCCAGCGCAGCCGAGAACGGTTCGTGCAAGAACCTCGGAAGCTTCAGCGCGGCCATCTCGCTGGGCGATGCGTCGGCTGGTGCGGCGGGCATTTCGTCGCTGATCCGGGAGGCCATGAACGCGGCTATCCCCGCACTGCCGAGCACCGAACCGACCTGCCGGGTCGTGTTGTAAACCCCGGCACCCGCACCCGCCAGGTGCGGCGGCAGGTTTCGGGTCGCGGTGGTGGCCAGCGGCGCCCAGATGAACGCCATGCCGACGCCCATCGCGATCAGCGGCAGCACCAGCCGCCAGATCGGCGTCGTCGGCGTCATATCGATCGACAGCCACGTCAGTGCGACCGCCACCACCGAGAAGCCGAACCCGAGGATCGGGCCGGGATGAGCCCGATCCACCAGCTGGCCCACGAACGGAGCCAGCACGCCGCTGAAAATCGCCATCGGCGCGATCAACAGCGCCGAGCGCGTCGGCGACAGCCCGCATACCACCTGGGCGTAGAACATGATCGGCAGCATCATCGCGGTGACGACGAAGCCGATCACGGCCACACCGAGGTTGGACAGGGTGAAGTCGCGGTCGGCGAATATTTGCAACGGGATCAGCGGCTCATTGCGGTTGATCGACTGCCAGTACACGAATGCGGTGAAGAATCCGATCCCCGCGACGATGACCGCCCAGATCCAGGCCTGCCAGTGATGGCTCTGACCTTCCTGCAGACCGAACACCACCAGGAACATGCCGAGCCCGGACAGCACTACGCCAAGGACATCAAACCGGTGCTTGCTGGTCGGCAGCGTGGGGATCAGCCAGACCGCCAGTGCCAGGCCGATGACCCCGACCGGCACATTGACGAAGAAGATCCACTCCCAGCCCAGGCGGCCGACCAGGACACCACCGGCCAGCGGGCCGACCAGGGTGGCCACTCCGGCGGTGGCCCCCCACATGCTCATCGCCACACCCCGGCGCTCGGGCGGAAAGATGCGGGTGATCGTCGACAGGGTCTGCGGGGTCAGCAGGGCCGCGCCGATTCCCTGCGCGACGCGCGCGGCGATCAGCATGTCGATCGAGCCGGCCAGCCCGCACCACAACGATGACGCGGTGAAGACGGCCAGGCCGATGATGTAGAGATTCTTCGGGCCGAAGCGATCGCCGAGTCGCCCGGCCAGTAGCAGCGGTACCGCGTAAGCCAGCAGATAGGCGCTGGTCACCCAGATGACGGTGTCGTAGTCGGTGATCTCCAGCCCGTCCATGATGCTGGGATTGGCGACCGCGACGATCGTCGAGTCGACCAGGATCATGAAGAAGCCGACGAGCATGGCCCACAGCGCATGCCACGGATTCGCGGGCGCGTCGGGCTGGTCCGCCGACTCGGGGTCCAAGTCCACGTCCGGTGCCCCGCCGGCCATGTGCCTGGTCATATCGCTACCTCGTTTTTCGGCCTACTGAAATGGTGTCGGCCTGCGCCTGTCAAACCGTCATGGGTTCCCGCGCCTCAATGCCGTCACGCCACCGGATCGAGCCTATCGGCCCGTCGAACAGGACCGTCAGGTGCTAGTGCTCGACGGCTTCCTCGCCGGTGCCCACTGCCAGCAGCGCCAGCAGCGCGATCGCGACACCCCCGGTCATCACCACCGACAGCGCGATCTCGTTGTTGCCCATCAAGCCCACCACTGGCGCGATCACCGCACCCACGCTGAACTGCGCCGCACCCAGCAGGGCGGCGGCGGTCCCCGCCGCTTCGTGGTGGCGCGAGAGCGCGACCGCGGGTGCGTTGGGGATGACGAACCCCATCATCGCCAGCACGCCCCAGACCGGAATCAGGAAGCCGTAGACGCCGCCGGTGTGGGTCACCGACACAGCGATGAACACTGCGCCGATAACGGTCGCCGCGGCCAGTGCGCCCACCAGGATCCGCTGGGGTGAGAACCGGCGCAGCAACACGACGTTGAACTGGGTGGCGGCGACGAAGGCGATCGCGCCCGCGCCGAACACCAACGCGAAGGTCTGCTGATCGAGACCGTGGCGGCCCTGCAGGACGAATGCTGCGCCGGCGATATACGCGAAGAGCCCCGCCATCCCGAGCGCGCCTACCAGCACCAGGATGACGAAGCGTAGGTCGCACAACAGGGTCAGGTATGTCGACCCGATCGACCGGACCCGCAACGGAAGTCGCTGCGCACGCGGGAGGGTCTCCGGCAGCGCCAACGCCGCGACCAGCAGCAGCACACCGGCCAACACGATCAGCACGGCGAACACCCAATGCCAGGACGCCTTGAGTAGCACCGCCGCCCCGAGAGACGGGGCGACGATCGGTGCCACCCCGAGAACAAGCATCAGCCGCGACATCGCCGTGGCCGCTTCGGAGTCGTCGAACAAGTCGCCGACGATGGCGACGGCCACCACCATCGCGGCCGCAGCGCCCATCCCTTGCAGCCCGCGCGCCACGCTGAGCACCTCGATATTAGGCGCGAACAGGCAGAGCACCGAGGCCAGCATGTGCAGAACGATCCCGGCCATCAACGGGCGGCGCCGGCCCAGCGAGTCCGACAGCGGGCCGACGATGAGCTGGCCCACCGCCAGACCCGCCAAGGTGCCGGTCAGCGTCAGCTGTGCCACCGACGAGGACACCCCGAGATCGTCGGCGATCCGCGGCAGCGCGGGTAGGTACATGTCGATGGTCAGCGGACCCAACGCCACCATCGCACCCAGCACCAGGATCGTTCGCACCTGGCTGGGAGGTGCCACCGCCGCGGTCTGGGCCGACGGGTTCTGGGTGGCAGTCACAGTCCGGGATGTTGCCATGCCCACCCACAGCGCGCGCCACTCGATCTTTGTTCCTCCTGGGGCGATCCGACCCGCGTGACCGGGATCACCGCAGGGCACCTTTGCGTGGCCGTCGTTCGTTAGCCTGAAGTCACCAGCAGGAAGGCTCGCCCATGAAGGTCCGCCGCGAGAACGTGCCCGCACGGGTCGAGGACGACCCGACCATGTCAGCACGGGCGCTGTCCCGGGTCATCGAGCGCAGCACGCGCGTACAAGCGCCGGTAGTCAAGGCCTATGTCGCCCGGCTGCGCCGCTCCAACCCCGAGGCCACCCCTGCCGACATCGTCATCAAGCTCGAAAAGCGGTATCTGGCCGCGGTGATGGCCAGCGGCGCCGCCGTCGGATCGGCCGCCGCGGTTCCCGGTATCGGCACGCTGGCAGCCCTGTCCGCGGTGGCCGGCGAGACAGTGGTGTTCCTGGAGGCCACCGCGGTCTTCGTGCTCGCTATCGCCGAAGTCCACGGCATCCCCCTCGATCAGCGAGAGCGTCGCCGCGCGCTGGTCTTGGCGGTGCTCGTCGGCGACGAGAGCAAGGGGGCGATCGCCGATCTCCTCGGCCCGGGCCGCACCAGCAGAGCGTGGCTGGCCGAGGGCGCCGAGATGCTGCCGCTACCGGCGTTGTCACAACTGAACACCCGACTGATGCGGTACTTCGTCAAGCGGTACACGCTCAAACGCTCGGTGATGGCATTCGGGAAAATACTGCCCGCCGGCATCGGTGCCGCGGTCGGCGGCGGCGGCAACCGAATGATGGGCAAAAAGATAGTGAACAATGCCCGCACGGCGTTTGGGCCCGCGCCGGCCCGATGGCCGGTAAGCCTGCAGCTGTTACCGGCCATCGAGCCCGGACGATAGCCGTTCACCGATGCCTGACTACCGGTTGTCGGATTAGTGCAGGGCAAGGTGCTGACGTGCTCCGGGAACGCGGGAGACGAGTTAGCCTTTTAGGCGGCGATATGTCGGGGCACAACAGTGGGGGCAAACCGTCCGAGCGCGGCTAGCCCAGATGAAGGAATTGAGGCGAGCAACTGCCGTGAGCAGTACGAGTTCACCATTCGGCCAGAACGAATGGCTTGTCGAGGAGATGTACCGCAAGTTCCGCGACGACCCCTCGTCGGTCGATGAGAGTTGGCACGAGTTCCTTGTCGACTACAACCCCGAGCCGACAACCGAAACGGTCGCGACCGGCAACGGCCTGTCGACCGCGGCAACGGCACCGGTTTCGCGGCCGGAACCCGCGCCCGCTCCTGCCCCGCCCAGCCCGGCCAAGACCGCACCCGCGGGCAACGGCGCCGCCGCGCCGGCAGCGCCGGCCAAGGCACCCACCCCGGCCCCGGCCCCGAAGACCGCTGCACCGGCGTCGTCGGACAGCGGCGCAGAGAAGCAGGTGTTGCGAGGCGCGGCCGCTGCCGTCGTCAAGAACATGAACACCTCGCTGGAGATCCCGACCGCGACCAGCGTGCGGGCCATCCCGGCGAAATTGATGATCGACAACCGCATCGTGGTCAACAACCACCTCAAGCGCACCCGTGGCGGCAAGGTGTCGTTCACCCACCTGCTGGGCTACGCGATCGTCCAGGCGGTCAAGTCGTTCCCCAACATGAACCGCCACTTCGCCGAGATCGACGGTAAGCCCAATGCCGTCACCCCCGAGCACACCAATCTGGGTCTGGCCATCGACCTACAGGGCAAAAACGGAAGCCGGTCGCTCGTCGTCGCCGCGATCAAGAACTGCGAGACCATGCGGTTCGGCCAGTTCATTGCCGCCTACGAGGACATCGTGCGGCGCGCCCGCGACGGCAAGCTCACCGCCGAGGACTTCGCCGGTGTGACGATCTCCCTGACCAACCCCGGCACCATCGGCACCGTGCACTCGGTGCCCCGGCTGATGGCTGGCCAGGGTGCGATCATCGGCGCCGGCGCGATGGAGTATCCAGCCGAGTTCCAGGGTGCCAGCGAGGAACGCATCGCCGAACTGGGCATCGGCAAGGTGATCACGCTGACGTCGACCTACGACCACCGGATCATCCAGGGTGCGGAGTCCGGCGACTTCCTGCGCACGATCCACGGCCTGCTGCTCTCCGACGACTTCTTCGACGAGATCTTCTTCGAGCTCGGCATCCCCTACGAGCCGGTGCGCTGGCGCACCGACAATCCCGACACGATCGTCGACAAGAACGCCCGGGTTATGGAATTGATCGCGGCCTACCGCAACCGCGGGCATCTGATGGCCGATATCGACCCGCTGCGGTTGGACAAGACCCGTTTCCGCAGCCACCCTGACCTGGATGTCAACACCCACGGCCTGACGCTGTGGGATCTGGACCGGGTGTTCAAGGTCGACGGGTTCGCCGGCAAGGAATACAAGAAACTTCGTGACGTCCTCGGGCTGCTCCGCGACGCCTACTGCCGCCACATAGGTGTGGAGTACACCCACATCCTGGAACCCGAACAGCAGAAGTGGCTGCAAGAGCGTATCGAGGTCAAGCACGAAGGCCCAACCGTCGCCCAGCAGAAGTATGTGCTGTCCAAACTGAACGCCGCCGAAGCCTTCGAGACCTTCTTGCAGACCAAATACGTTGGCCAGAAGCGATTTTCGCTCGAAGGCGCCGAGACCGTCATCCCGATGATGGATGCGGCCATTGATCAGGCCGCCGAGCATGCCCAGGACGAGGTCGTGATCGGCATGCCGCACCGCGGCCGGCTCAACGTGCTGGCCAACATCGTCGGCAAGCCCTACTCGCAGATCTTCAGCGAGTTCGAAGGCAACCTGAATCCGTCACAGGCGCACGGCTCCGGTGACGTCAAGTACCACCTCGGGGCCACCGGCAACTACATCCAGATGTTCGGCGACAACGACATTCAGGTGTCACTGACCGCCAATCCGTCGCATCTGGAGGCTGTTGACCCGGTGATGGAGGGCATCGTCCGGGCCAAGCAGGACCTGCTGAAATACACAGGAGACGGCGGTTCCGATGAGTCTCGGGCCTTCACCGTCATGCCGATGATGCTGCACGGCGATGCGGCCTTCGCCGGACAGGGCGTGGTCGCCGAGACGCTGAACCTGGCGCTGCTGCGCGGCTACCGTACCGGTGGCACGATCCACATCGTCGTCAACAACCAGATCGGTTTCACCACCTCGCCACAGGACTCGCGCAGCTCGGAGTACTGCACCGATGTCGCAAAGATGGTGGGAGCCCCCATCTTCCACGTCAATGGCGACGATCCCGAGGCCTGCGTCTGGGTGGCGCGGCTGGCGGTCGACTTCCGGCAGAAGTTCAAGAAGGACGTCATCATCGACATGCTGTGCTACCGCCGTCGCGGGCACAACGAGGGTGACGACCCGTCGATGACCCAGCCCTACATGTACGACGTGATCGACACTAAGCGCGGTGTGCGAAAGACCTACACCGAAAGCCTGATCGGCCGCGGCGACATCTCGATGAAAGAGGCCGAGGACGCCCTGCGCGACTACCAGGGCCAGCTTGAGCGGGTGTTCAACGAGGTTCGCGAGCTCGAGAAGCACGATATCGAGCCCAGCGAGTCGGTCGAGGCAGACCAGATGATCCCGCGGGGTATGACCACCGCGGTGGACAAGGCACTGCTCGCCCGCATCGGCGATGCGCACCTGGCGTTCCCCGAGGGCTTCAACGTGCATCCGCGCGTGAAGCCGGTGCTGGAGAAGCGCCGGGAGATGGCCTACGAGGGCAAGGTCGACTGGGCGTTCGGCGAATTGCTGGCGCTCGGAACATTTTTGGCCGAGGGCAAGTTCATCCGGTTCTCTGGACAGGACACCCGTCGCGGAACCTTCACCCAGCGGCACTCGGTGATCATCGACCGCAAGACCGGCGCCGAGTTCACCCCACTGGATCTGTTGACCATCAACCCCGACGGCACGCCGACCGGCGGCAAGCTTGAGGTGTACGACTCGGCGCTTTCTGAGTACGCGGCGGTGGGCTTCGAATACGGCTATTCGGTGGGCAATCCGGATGCACTGGTGCTGTGGGAGGCGCAGTTCGGCGATTTCGTCAACGGTGCGCAGTCGATCATCGACGAGTTCATCAGCTCCGGTGAGGCCAAGTGGGGCCAGCTCTCCGATGTCGTGCTGCTACTCCCCCATGGCCACGAAGGCCAGGGTCCCGACCACACCTCGGGACGCATCGAGCGGTTCCTGCAACTGTGGGCCGAGGGCTCGATGACGATCGCACTGCCGTCGACCCCGGCGAACTATTTCCATCTGCTGCGTCGGCACGGCCTGGACGGGGTGCACCGTCCACTGATCGTGTTCACGCCGAAGTCGATGCTGCGCAATAAGGCTGCCGTCAGCGATATCCGGGACTTCACCGAGCAGAAGTTTCGGTCGATCATGGAGGAGCCGACCTATACCGACGGCGAGGGTGACCGCGACAAGGTCAGCCGAATCCTGTTGACCAGCGGCAAGATCTACTACGAACTGGTCGCACGCAAGGAGAAGGACAAGCGTGACGATGTCGCGATCGTGCGTATCGAGCAGCTGGCCCCGCTGCCCAAGCGGCGGCTGAGCAACACACTGGACATCTACCCGAACGCCAAGGAGTTCTTCTGGGTGCAGGAGGAGCCGGCCAACCAGGGCGCCTGGCCGACGTTCGGTCTCACGCTGCCAGAGTTGTTGCCGGAGAAGCTGTCCGGGATCAAGCGGATCTCACGACGGGCGATGTCGGCACCGTCGTCGGGATCGTCGAAGGTGCACGCCGTCGAGCAGCAGGAGATCATCGACGAGGCCTTCGGCTAACCAGCTGAGCGCCGCTTCAGTGTGCGGTTTCGTACGCCGCGACCGGCGCGTCGCGGATGAAACCGCACACTCGGGAGTTTGAGGCGTGCAGCTAAAAGCCGAGATTGCCCAGGAACGGCAGCGGGATGGGCGAGGTGCTATTGGCCAGATCCTGCACCGCGCGCGGACAGAAGAAGGACACCGCAAGGCCGGTGAACATGGTGGCCGGTCCCAGCGGCCGGCCCAGCCGGTCGGACACGGTGGAGGCGATATCGGCGGTGTTCTGGCTGCGATCGGCCAGCAGCGGGCAGATCGACTGCCCCAGCTCGACGGCTTGTCCGGGATCGATCCCGGTGATACCGGCACTGGTCAGCGAGTTCAGGAAATCGTCGGCGGTGGTGTCGGCCTGAGCAGGCGCTGCCAGCGCCATCGCACCGGCGATCACACCAGCGACCACACCCGCGTCGGCCAAACGGCGAAACTTCATGTTCTCAGCATCGCGCACGGGTATCCCCCTGTTACTCGCGGGGGGCAGCCCGATACCCTTGGTCCCATTAAACACGCGTCGAACAACTCGAAGGAGCGTTCATGCAGGGGTTCGCCGGAAAGGTAGCGGTGGTGACCGGGGCCGGGTCGGGCATCGGCCAGGCCCTAGCGATCGAGCTGGGGCGATCGGGCGCCAAGCTCGCGATCAGCGATATCGACACCGAAGGGCTGGCCGCGACCGAGGAGCGACTCAAGTCGATCGGCGTCGCGGTTAAGGCAGATCGGCTCAACGTCACCGAGCGGGAGGCCTTCGGAGCCTACGCCGACGGCGTCAAGGCCCACTTCGGCAAGGTCAACCAGATCTACAACAATGCCGGGATCGCGTTCTCCGGTGGTGTCGAGATCAGCCAGTTCAAGGACATCGAGCGGGTGATGGATGTCGACTTCTGGGGTGTCGTCAACGGCACCAAGGTCTTCCTGCCCTACCTGATCGAGTCCGGGGACGGCCACGTCGTCAACGTCTCGAGCCTGTTCGGCATCTTCTCGGTGCCCGGCCAGGCCGCCTACAACTCGGCCAAGTTCGCTGTTCGCGGATTCACCGAGGCGTTGCGCCAGGAGATGATCCTGGCCAAGCACCCGGTCAAGGTGACCACAGTGCACCCGGGCGGTATCAAGACCGCGATCGCCCGTAACTCCACGGTGGCCGACGGCCTCGACCAGGCCGAGATGGCCAAGGCGTTCGATAAGAAGCTCGCCCGCACCACACCGGAACGGGCCGCGCAGATCATCCTCGACGCTGTCCGCAAGAACAAGGCTCGGGTGTTGGTCGGCGCCGACGCCAAGATCCTCGATGTGATCGTGCGCGTCACCGGTTCGGGCTATCAGCAACTGTTCGCCACGGTGCTGCCCAAGCTCGCCCCACCGATGCGCTGAGTCCCCTAGCGGCCCAAGGGGTGTGCCGATAGCCAGTCCTCGGCGACCGACCGCGGATCGCGGCCATCGGCAACATGCCGGCGCATGTCGACCAGGGACCCGGTATCCAGCACGCCGGCGAGTTCGTTGATCGCGCGAACCTGCTGCTGGTCGAGTTCATTGCGCCGATACAGCGGCACCACGTTCTCGGCCATCACCAGTGCCGGTTTGCGGTCGGCAAGTACCACCAGCTCGCTCGGTATGCCGGTGTCGGCGGTGCCCGTCCAGCCTGCCGTGATGTCGCCGGCCCGCAGCGCTTCGAACATCGTTTTCTGGTCCGGGAATTCGCGCACCGCCGGCAAGGTACAGGTGCCCACCGCGGTCGGCAGCCCGCGGGCGTGCGCGACGGCACCGACCCGCAGTCCGGCACAGTGACTCACCAAAGCGATCAGATCGCGGCTGCCCCATGCCGCGGCGGTCGTGTCGGTGACGGCCAGTGCGGGCTTGTCCTCAGCGGAGGTGGCGTAGTCACCTGAGGCAATGCCTTCGGGCAACACCCCGACCATGGCGCGATACACCTGCTCGTCCGAGCGGACCGTCGCGCCCGGAGCGAACTGTTGCAGCAGGCGCCCGGTGAACCCCGGCACCACACTGACCGCGCCGGAATCCAGTGCCGCCAATGGATCGTCGACGACCTGCACGTGCGCGGCGCTGCCATAGGACCGCAGCGCCGCGGCGTACAGCTGCGCCAGCAAGGTCATTTCCGGGTCGGCCGTCGCGCCGACCGCCAATGACGTTCCCGGCGAAGGAGATCCGCACGCCACGACCACCAGAGCCAGCAGTCCCAGCACCAGCCGGCGAAACATCGTCGGCCTCAAGAGATCTCGCCTCAGGATTCGGACGCCGCGGCCACCGCCGCAGCAACCGCGGGCCCGACCCTCGGGTCCAACGGGCTCGGCACGATGTGGTCGGCCGCAAGATCGTCACCGACGACGCAGAAGATCGCCTCTGCCGCTGCGACTTTCATCTTCTCGGTGATGCGCCGCGCGCCGGCGTCGAGCGCACCGCGGAACACCCCGGGGAACGCCAGGACATTGTTGATCTGGTTGGGGAAGTCGCTTCGCCCGGTCGCGACGACGGCAGCGTGCCTGCGCGCTGCGTCCGGATGGATTTCGGGATCGGGGTTGGACATCGCGAACACGATGCCTCCCGGCGTCATCGTGGCGATCAATTCCTCGGGCACAAGCCCGGCCGAGACACCCAAGAACGCGTCCGCGCCGTTGAGAGCTTCGGCGATTCCACCAGTGAGCCCCCGCGGGTTGGTCCGCGCGGCCAGCTCTGCCTTGACCGAGTTCATATCGTTACGACCGGTATGCAGGATGCCTTGGCTGTCCAGCACCGTGATGTCGGTGATACCCGCCGCGAGCAGGATGTTCGTGCAGGCGACGCCCGCGGCACCCGCACCCGACATGACCACCTTCAGCGTGCGCATGTCCCGATCAAGGAACGTGGTGGCACCCAGCAGCGCGGCCAGTACCACGATCGCGGTGCCGTGTTGGTCGTCGTGCATAACCGGGCAGTCCAGCGCCTCGATCAGACGCTGCTCGATCTCGAAGCAGCGAGGAGCCGAGATGTCCTCGAGGTTGACGGCACCGAACGTCGGGCGCAGTCGGATGATCGTCTCGACGATCTCGTCAGGATCCTTGGTGTCAAGCACGATCGGGATCGAATCCAAGCCGCCGAACGTCTTGAACAGCGCGGACTTGCCCTCCATCACCGGAAGCGACGCGGCGGGACCGATATCACCGAGGCCGAGGACCGCAGTACCGTCGCTGATCACCGCGACCAGGCGATTGGCCCAGGTGTACTTCTTGGCCAGGGTGTGGTCGGTCGCGATCGCGCGACTCACCTGGGCTACGCCCGGGGTGTAGGCGATCGACAGGGCGCGCTGAGTGTCCAGCGGCGCCTTCAGTTCGACGGACAGCTTCCCGCCCACGTGAGCGGCGAAGATCTCTTCGTCATCGATGACGACGCGGGGGGTACTCACCATTTCTGACACGGCGTCAGGGTACTCGCCCCGGAAACCTCACCGAGCGGGGTTCCCCCGAGGTGAACCAAGCCCCCAACGCTACTGGCGCGTAGCATTTCCACTCGGGCCCGCCGGGGCCTCACCCGTTGTGTGAGGGGAGGTCGCATCATGCCGTCGTTCCGGCCTATACCACCGTCGTTACTCGGCCCCAGCCGATCTGCTGCTGATCACCCTGAGGTGGACGCCCGCCGGATCCATGTGCCCGTCGCCCGTGCCATGGTCGACTGCGCGATCTACGTCGACGGGGAACGACTGCCGGGCAAGTACACCCACGCCGCCGCATTGGCCAAGGTTCACGAACTGCGGGCCGAGGGACAGAAGGCATTCGTGTGGCTCGGTTTGCATGAGCCCGACGAACATCAGATGGCGTCGGTGGCGGACACCTTCAATCTGCATCCGATCGCGGTCGAGGATGCCGTGCATGCCCACCAACGGCCCAAAGTGGAGCGCTACGACGACTCCCTGTTCCTGATCGTCAAGACGGTGAAGTACGTGCCACACGAATCCGTGGCGCAGGCCCGTCAGATCGTCGAGACCGGCGAGATCATGGTGTTCGTCGGAGTCGACTACGTGGTGACCGTCCGCCACGGCGACCACACCGGCCTGGCCGGGCTCCGTCATCATCTGGAAGCCGAACATCTTCAGCTCGCCCACGGCCCGTATGCCGTGATGCATGGGATCGCCGAGCACGTGGTCGAAAGCTACCTCGATGTCGCACGTCTGATGGAATGCGATATCGACACCATCGAGGAAGAAGCCTTCTCCCCCGATTTGAAGACCGATATCGCCCAGATCTACATGCTCAAGCGCGAAGTGGTCGAAATGCGGCGCGCGGTTTTCCCGCTCACCAGCGCACTGCAGAAGATCACCAGCGAGCACAAAGACCTGATGACCAAGGAAGTTCTGCGCTACATGCGGGACGTGCTCAGCTTGCAGACCCAAGCCGGCGACCAGATCTCCAGCTACGACGAGTTGCTCAGCTCGCTGGTGCAGGCCGAGCTCGCCAAAGTTGGCCTCCAACAGAACCTCGATATGCGCAAAATCTCGGCGTGGGTGGCGATCGCGGCCGTGCCGACGATGATCGCCGGCATCTACGGCATGAACTTCGAGCACATGCCAGAGCTGTCCTGGACGTACGGTTACCCGGCCGTGCTTGCGCTCATGGTGACGGTGTGCGGGTCTCTGTATTTCAACTTCCGCCGTAATCACTGGCTGTAGAACGAACTCCGGCGTCAGCCGCTACCCCGGCTGGGCCGCAGGTCGATTCGGGTCCGAGACGTCGACACCGTCGTCGACCCAGGCCTGCCGCATGGCATCGGCACCCTTGAGCCGAATCCACGCGGCCTCGGTCGGGGTGACCGGTATGGCCGCCAGGAACTGAACCGGATCCCGGGGTGCCTCCAGCGGCAGGTCATCAATCGCCGAATCACCCAGCAGCACAGCGGTGAACGCGGCACCATCCCAAAGCGGTGCGGACAAATCGATCAACGAGTCTGCGACGAGCACCACACCTTCCACCGCCGGTGTCGCCGCCACCACGGCCAGGCTGCGGGCCAACCCGCTCGTGAGCGTACCGGTGCGCAGCGTGAGCACGACCTCGGCCCGCGGGCCGCGCAGGGGATCGGCGATACCGGACGCCGCTTCGGTCATGGGGTGCCGCGAACACCCCAGCGTCACATAATGAGCCGCGCCGTCAGCATCCGGGCCGAACCGCAACACCTCGAGGCGTTCCAGCCCGAGGAATGTCACGCTGGCCGAATCCGGCTCGGCATCGATCCCAGCTTCGGTGAAGTGGCCGCGCACATGAGCGCGCGCCAGGTCCAGGGGCTGACTCACTTAGACCGGCGGGATCGTCAGGTTCACACCGCTATCGGCGTCGAAGATCTGCACCTTGGTGGTGTCGAACGCCAACTCGATGGTTTGCCCGATGGCGACCTTCGACTCCGCGGAAAGTCTTGCCACGAACTCGTTCTCGCCGGCACCGGTCTCCAAGGCCAACTCCGCCAGCTGAGCCGACTTGGCTCCGTCACCGGAGGTCGTGAAGTACACATACTTGTCGGCCCCCAGCGATTCAACCAAGTCGACTGTCACCTCGAAGGTGACCGCCTGGATGCGTTCGTAGGCGTCAAGAAGCGCGGCGTCCTCGAAGTGTTCGGGGCGCACCCCGACGATCACGTTCGCGGGTGTCGGATGCCGGCCCACCACATCCTGGACCTCCTGGCTCAGCGTCACTTCGCCGAACGGGAGTTGCAGCCCCACCCCGGTGAGTGAGGCCGGGAAGAAGTTCATCGACGGTGAGCCGATGAACCCTGCGACGAACAGGTTCGCCGGCCGTTCGTAGAGCTCTTCGGGAGTACCGATCTGTTGCGCCTCACCGGCACGCATCACCACCACCCGGTCGCCGAGCGTCATCGCCTCGGTCTGGTCGTGCGTGACGTACACGGTGGTGGTGCCCAGCCGGTTCTGCAGCCGGGCGATCTCACCGCGCATCTGGACGCGCAGCTTGGCGTCGAGGTTGCTCAACGGCTCGTCCATGAGGAACGCCTTGGGCTGGCGCACGATGGCTCGGCCCATCGCCACCCGCTGGCGCTGGCCGCCCGACAACTGCGAAGGCTTGCGATCCAGAAGTTCGGACAGATCAAGGACTTTCGCCGTCTCCTGGACCTTCTGGGCGATCTCGGCCTTGTTCAGCTTGGCCAAAGTGAGCGGGAACGCGATGTTCTGTCGAACAGTCATATGCGGGTAGAGCGCGTAGGACTGGAAGACCATCGCGATATCGCGGTCGCGGGGCGCCTTCTCGTTGACCCGGCTTCCGCCGATGCGCAATTCCCCGGAACTGATGTCCTCCAGCCCAGCGATCATGTTGAGCGTGGTGGACTTACCGCAGCCGGACGGTCCGACCAGGATGACGAATTCGCCGTCGTCGATCGTCAGGCTGAGGTCCTTCACGGCAACGGCGCCGTCCGGGTAACTCTTGGTGACATGGTCCAGAATGATCTCGGCCATTGAAAACCTCGCTACCCCTTCACCGCGCCGGAGGTCAACCCGGCAACGATCCGTCGTTGGAAGATCAGAACGAACACGATGATCGGAACTGTGATCACCATCGCGCCCGCAGCGATTGAGCCGGTTGGCTCCTCGAATTGCGAACTGCCGGTGAAGTTCGCGATGGCGACCGGCGCGGTGATCGCGGCGTTGGTGGCCGTCAGCGACAGCGCCAGCAGCAGGTCATTCCAGGCGAAGATGAACACCAGGATGGCCGCCGTCACGATGCCCGGCGCGGCCAGCGGAGCGATCACCCGCCGAAAGGCCTGAGCCGGTGTGGCGCCGTCCATCTTGGCGGCCTTCTCCAGATCCCACGGGATCTCTCGGAAGAACGCCGAGAGCGTGTAAATCGCCAGCGGCAGCGCGAACGTGATGTAGGGGATGATCAACCCGGGCCAGGTGTCGAACAATCCAATCCGCCGCTCGATGTTGAACAGCGGTGTCACCAGCGAGATCTGCGGGAACATCGCGATCAGCAGCGCCACACCGACGAGCGCCTTCTTACCAGTGAACTCCAGCCGGGCCACGGCGTAGGCCGCCATCCCGCCGATGACCACCGCGATCACCGTGGTGATGAGACCGATACCGATCGAGTTGATCAGCGCGGAGCTGAACGCATCGCCGTTGAAGATGCCCTTGTAGTTGTCGAACGTGATCTGGGATGGAATCAGCTTGCCATCCTTGACCGTTGACGTGGGCTTGAGTGACAGGCTCAAGATCCACAGCACGGGGAACAGCGCGTAGACAACCACGATGGCGTCGATGACCACCCAGCTCGCCGCCCGCTGGCCGCCAATGCGTTGGGACATCAGCGCACCTCACTGTCTGCGCCGGGCGCCGATGCGCCGAACAGCTTGATATAGATGAACGCGATGACGGCGACCGATGCGAACACCAGCACGCTGATCGCCGAACCGAGCCCGATATTGAACGCTTTGAACAGGTTGTCGTAACCCAGGATCGACACCGACGCGGTGTCGTTGGCACCCGCGGTGAGCACGTAGATGTTGTCGAAGATGCGGAACGCGTCGAGTGTGCGGAACACCAGTGCCACCAGGATCGCCGGTTTGATCAACGGCAACGTCACCTTGATCAGCCGCGTCCAGGGCCCGGCCCCGTCCATCTGGGCCGCCTTGAGCAGATCTTCGGGCACCAACGCCAGCCCCGCCAGCAACAGCAGCGCCATGAAGGGTGTGGTCTTCCAGACCTCGGCGAGGATGATGATCGCAAGCGACGGAATCTGTTGCGTCAGTGGCGCACTGCCGTCGGGCAGCAGGTTGGCGAGGTAGCCGGTGCCCGGCGTCCAGGCGTAGTACCAGCTGTAAGAGGCGGCGACGGTGACGATGCCGTAGGGAATGAGGATCGCGGTTCGCACCAGCCCTTTACCGAAGATGGTGCGGTGCATGACAAGTGCCAGCGCCATGCCGAGCACGAACTCGATGGCCACCGAGATCACCGTGATGACCAGGGTGACCACGAACGCCGTCCACCAGTACTGGTCGGTCAAGATGGTCTGGTAGTTCTCGAACCAGATGAACTTGGTGTCGGCCGGACTGACGAGGTTGTAGCGCTGCAGGCTCAGCCACAGGGCATACCCGATCGGGTACCCGGTGACCGCGAGCATCAGCACGACGGCCGGCGTGATCAGCAGATAGGCCAGCTTGCGCTGGGACCGGCGATCGTCGGTGCGGGGCGTCGCGGTAGTCATGGGATCAGCCCCTTTCCGTCAATCGCCTTCTGCACCTGCGCGGTGAGCTCGTCTGCTGTCTTCTCCGGATCGATCTGAGTGATCGGGGCCAGGGTGGCCGAGATGCGGGTCGACACCGCTTGATAGTTCGGCGTCGCCGGGCGTACCGCCGCGGTCGTGAGCTGATCGCGGATGATCGCGTACTGCGGATACTTCTTCTGGAACTCCGGATCGTCGTACAGCGAGCTGCGCACCGCGGGCAGACCGCCCTCGATCGAGGTGTACTTCTGGTTCTGCAGATTCCGGATGCAGCGCACCGCTTCGAACGCCTCGGCCGGATGACGGGTGGTCTTGGCCACCGCGATATTCAACCCACCGAGGGTGACCCGGGTCGGCTGGCCCGGGATCACCCCGGGGTACGGCGCGAACCCGAATACCTCTTTGGCGGCGTCGAACGCGACGGTGAATTGATCATCGGTCGGCGAGAAGGTGCCGGCGTCATTGATGCTGCCCGCCAGTTCCGGCTTCTCGTTGAGCGGCAGGAACGGCACACCGCCCTTGACGGCGTTCTCCAGCATCGAGGCGAACACGAACGGCCAGTTGACCTCCAGCGCCGCCTTGCCCTGCTCAAGGGCCAGGCGCGCGGTGCCCTCGTCGGTCTGAGTGACCGACGGATCGGCTCCTGGTGCAGTCGCCACCGCCTTGATGAGCTGCAGCGCCTTGACCGTCGCTGCCCGGTGCTCAGCGGTGTCGGTCAGGGTGACACGTTTGCCGTCATCGGAAAGCACCTGTCCCCCAGCACTTTCCAGCAAAGTGTTGAACCAGACGACCAAGCCTTCGTACTGCTTGGCCTGCACCGCGATCCAGCTGGGCTTACCCTCGGCGTGCAGGCGGGTGGCCTCGGCCACCATGCCATCCCAGGTGTCCGGCGGTGGGGCAACCAAATCTGCTCGATACCAAAGCAATTGGGTGTTGGTTGTGACCGGCGCGGCAAACAACTTGTTCTGCCACTTGGCCGTCGCCAGCGGCCCGGGCAGGGTGTTATCGGTCGCGTCCGCCTCGGCCCGGCCGGCGGGATCGTCGGATAACGGCAGCGCCCAGCCGGCCTCGGCGAACTCGGCGGTCCACACCACATCCAGTGCCATCAGGTCGAGGGTGCGGTCGTTGCCGGTGAGCCTGCGGGCCAGCTGCAGCCGCTGATCGTCGGCGGCCTTGGGCAGGCTGCGCTGTTGGATGCGGAACCGGCCACCGAGCTCGTCGTTGCACCGTTTGGCGACGGCGGTGAAAGTCGCAGTCTCGCTGGCGGGTGTGTAGAAACTGACGACGACGCCGTGGTCGCCGGAGCTGCAGGACGACACGACCGAAGCAGTGGTCAACGCGGCTAGCGCGGCCGCGCCCACCCGCCGAGCGCGTTCGCCTGGGCAAGCCATCCGCAAACCGCCTCCCGCCTTCTGGACTCGCGCCGCAGCTGTCCGGGTTTCGGCGCAGGCTGCATTACGACAGGGCATCACCCTGCGGGCAAACCGTAGAGCCCAACCGGCGTGATGTGCAACACTTCCACGCCGTATGCCGCGAAATCGTGACGCCGCACGTCCCGATTAGCGGGTCTAAATCTTCAAGCGCGCCAGCATGTCCCGCGCCTGTTCCGCACTCTGCGGATCACACAGCACGTCGTAACGGCCGGCCACCAACTGCATCGTCGAACTGAAATCCCTTGTGCCACGGGCCATCGCGTACGGAACAGCCGAGGTGATCAAGCCGAAGATCACACCCGCCACAACACCGGTGATCAGCGACGCCCACGGATTGGGACTGAAGAACCCCAACACCAAGCCGATGAAGATGCCCAGCCAAGCGCCGGTGATGACGCCACCGCCGAGCACCTTGGGCCACGACAACCGGCCGGTGACCCGTTCGACCTGCATCAAGTCGACGCCGACGATCGTCACCTGCTGCACGGGGAACTGCTCGTCGGACAGGTAGTCGACGGCCTTCTGCGCCTCGGCGTAGGTGGGATAGGAACCGATCGGCCAGCCCTTGGGAGGCTCCGGCAGGCTTACGGGCCCGCGCCGGGACGCGGCGGACGCGCCGCCGGAACGTTGACCGGGTGGGAAGGGACTGGTCATATCTGCACATTCTCCTGTCGCGCGCATCGTTTGTCGCGTCGTGCGGGGCCGACGGTAAGCGGTCCTTTCCCTGCTCAACGTGCCATCGCAGGCGAAGGTGCCCCAGGACAGGTCCGCCTCGGGCCACCTGCACATACGCTAGGTTGTCAGCATGACAGCTTCCGGCGGTGAGCCCGGCGAAAAGTCGCAGAACGCGGGCTATCAGGGGCCTTCGGACGGGACCTACGAAGCACCGCCGATCGAGCAGAGCCCACCGCCGGCGGGCTATCCGGCCGCCCCCCCGGGCTTCGAGCCGTCGCCGCCCGCGTACGAGACCCCGGGCGGTTACCCGCCGCCTTCGGGATACCCCCCGGTGGACTATCCGGGCAGTTACCCACAGATGCCGCCGCCGGCGTACCCGTCGCCGTATCCGGCCCCGACGGGCTACGGATATCCCCCGCCCGGCTACGCCCCCGATCCCTACGATCCGTACCGGCCGACCAAACCGCCTGGCACCAATGGTAAGGCCATCGCGTCGTTGGTCACCTCGGTCGCGGGCCTGGCGTGCGGGCTTCCTGCGATCGCTGGACTGATCCTCGGAATCATTGCGATGCGCGAGACCAAACGCACCGGCCAGGACGGACACGGGCTGGCGATCGCCGGTCTGGTGATCGGTGCCCTGGTGACAGCCGGAATGGTGCTCTACATCCTGTTCGTGATCGTCATGATCATCGTCGCCGGGTCGTCACCGGACTACCAGCCATAGCAAATCCAGGCAGGCGTAGGCGCTAGGCCGGCGGCGTGAACCGCTCACCTTCGCGCGTCATCCCGGCCGCCCGACCCTTGCCTGCGATCACCAGCGCCATCTTGCGGCTGGCCTCGTCGAGCATCTCGTCGTCGAGCATCACCGCCCCGCGGGAACCGCCAGCCTTGGAGGTGTGCCATTCGTACGCCTCGAGAATCAGTTCGGCACGGTCGTATTCGGCTTGGCGGGGACTGAAGATCTCGTTGCCCGCCGCGATCTGATCCGGGTGCAGCACCCATTTGCCGTCGTACCCCAGCGCCGCGGCCCGCCCGGCCACCCGCCGGAACGCGGCCACGTCCCGCACCTTCAGGTAGGGACCGTCGATCGCCGCGACTCCGTGCGCCCGCGCGGCGACGAGGATCGTCATCAAGACGTGGTGATAGGCGTCACCGACGTCGTAACCCTCCGGCTGCTCGCCCACCACCAGGGTGCGCATGTTGAGGTTAGCCATCAGATCCGCCGGACCGAGCACCAGCGCCTGAACCCGCGGCGCGGCCGCAATCGCGTCGATGTTGTTCAGCCCCTTGGCATCTTCGATCTGAGCATCGATCCCGATCCCGCCGACCGGCAGACCGTGCGTCAGCTCCAACTGCGTCAGCAGCAGGTCCAATGCGCGAACGTGGCTGGCGTCGGTCACCTTCGGCAACACAATCACGTCGAGGTGGCCGTCACGGGCGGACGCGACCTCCGACACCACGTCGATCACATCGGCGTACGTCCACGGCGTGGTCCAGCCGTTGACGCGGACACCGCGCAGCTGGCCAGCCCAGCCCGGGCTGGCCAGGGCCGCCCCAACGTGTTTGCGGGCCTGCGCCTTGGCATCTGGTGCGACCGCGTCTTCCAGGTCGAGGAACACCTCATCGGCCGGTAAACCCTTGGCTTTCTCGATCATCTTGAGACTGCTGCCCGGAACGGACAGGCAGGTTCGACGGGGTCGGTAAGCGTTCTCCACGCCTACACTCCTACCCTTTGAGACATGGCGTCGGTGAACAGGGTCTACGCGGCACGACTGGCCGGGCTGGCCGTGCTCGGGCCGGACGGTGAATCCCTCGGCCGGGTCCGGGACATCGTGATCAGCATGAGCATCGTGCGCCAGCAACCGCGAGTCCTCGGCCTGGTCGTCGAAATGCCCACCCGCCGAAGGATTTTCGTTCCCATCCTGCGAGTCACCGCCATCGAGCCCAACGCCGTGACACTCACTACCGGCAATGTCTCGCTGCGTCGGTTCGCGCAGCGCCCCGGCGAGGTCCTCATCCTCGCCCAGGTTCTGGACAGCCGGGTCCGGGTCAGCGATCCCGAGCTTCCGCAGATGGCCGGCGTCGACGTCACGGTGGTCGACTTGGGCATCGAACAGAGCCGAGTCCGGGACTGGGTGGTAACCCGCGTGGCCGTGCGGAGCGTCCGCCGATTGGGGCGGCGCTCAACGGTCCAGGTAGTCGATTGGGACAACGTGCAAGGCCTCAACCCGACCGCTTTGGCGATGCCCGGCCAAGGCGTCGCCCAGCTGCTGCACCAGTTCGAAGGCCGGCGCCCGATCGAGGTGGCCGACGCCATCCGCGACCTGCCGGACAAGCGCCGCACCGAGGTGGTCAACGCGCTCGACGACGAACGGCTGGCCGACATCCTCCAGGAGTTGCCCGAGGACGACCAGAGCGTGCTGCTCCTGCAGCTGGACACCGGGCGGGCAGCCGACGTGCTCGAAGCCATGGAACCCGATGACGCGGCCGACTTGCTCGGCGTGCTGAATCCGGTCGAGGCCGAGGCGCTGCTGCGCCGCATGGACCCCGAAGACTCAGAACCGGTGCGGCGGCTGCTGAGCCACTCGCCCGACACCGCCGGCGGCCTCATGACCTCTGACCCGGTGGTGCTCGCACCCGACACCACGGTGGCCGAGGCGCTGGCGCGGGTCCGCGATCCAGATCTGACGCCGGCGCTGGCGTCGCTGGTGTTCGTCGTGCGCCCACCGACCGCCACCCCCACCGGCCGCTACCTCGGCTGTGTACACCTGCAGGCACTGCTGCGTGAACCGCCCGCCAATCTGGTCAGTGGCATCGTCGACACCGACCTGCCCAGCCTCACCCCCGGCACCTCGCTGACCGGGGTGACGCGGTACTTCGCCGCCTACAATCTGGTCTGCGGTCCAGTGGTCGACGAGCAGAGTCATCTGTTGGGCGCGGTCTCCGTCGACGACGTGCTTGATCATCTGCTGCCCGACGACTGGCGAGACAGCTTCGAGGAACCGCAGCAGTCCGATCAGGTGATCGGCGCGGTGGGGACCACATGAGCGAGTCGTCGTCGCGGCAGCGCCTCGACACCCCGCGCACCTCGCGTCGGCTCTTCACCGTCGACCCGGAAGCCGTTGGCCGGTTCAGTGAGTCGATCGCCCGGTATCTGGGCACCGGACGCTACCTGGCCTGGCAGACGATCATCGTCATCGTCTGGATCGCCCTGAACCTGTTCGCGGTGAGCTGGCAGTGGGATCCCTACCCGTTCATCCTGCTGAATCTCGCGTTCTCCACCCAGGCCGCCTACGCTGCGCCGCTGATCCTGCTGGCGCAGAACCGTCAGGAAAACCGGGACCGGGTCTCGCTGGACGAAGACCGCAGGCGGGCCGAACAGACGAAGGCCGACACCGAGTTCCTGGCCCGCGAACTCGCCTCGCTGCGGTTGGCGGTCGGCGAGGTGGCCACCCGCGACTACCTGCGCCGCGAGCTCGAAGAGATCCGCGAGTTGCTGGAGTCACTGCAATACGACGCAGGGACCAAACCCAAGAAGGACAAAGCCAAGAAAGCCCGAACGGGAACCGACCCGGCAATCGACCCCCTGACCGACGAGGTGAGTTCGTGACAAAGGTGACCATTGGATACCACTGAGGTCTAGAAGGTATGTATGGTGACTTGGTTCACAGGGGCATGGCTTTGTTGAGGACGGACGAGTGGGCATAGGACACCGCGTCACCCAGATGGTGCGGAAACCTGCGTTCGGAATTGCTGTCCTCACGCCTGTCGTACTGGCCGGAGCCGTCGGCGCGGCCCCTGATCTTCACCACCCGCCGGTCGTCGGCACCGAAGTCACCCCGCTGGCTGCGGTGTCACCGCAGACCGGTAGCTCGGGTGCCACCGTCGTTGCCCTTGCCAAGCAGCCCACCAACTTTCATTTCGCGGCGGCATCAGCTCCGTCGGTCCCGCCGCCGGCCATCGTGGTCAGCTCACCGGGATCGATGCGGATCCCCGCGGTCGCGCTGGCCGCCTACCGCAATGCCGAGCAGGCCATGGCGTCCACGGCACCGGGCTGCGGGCTGAGCTGGAACTTGCTGGCTGGGATCGGCCGCATCGAATCCGGGCACGCCAACGGCGGCGCCACCGATGCGCGCGGCACCGCCATCAATCCGATCTATGGTCCGACGCTCGACGGCACGCTGCCGGGCAACGAGGTGATCGTGCAGACCGTCCAGGCCGGTCGGCCGCTCTACGCCCGGGCGATGGGACCCATGCAGTTCCTTCCCGGTACCTGGTCGCGGTATGCAGCCGACGGCGACGGTGACGGCAAGGCCGACCCGCAGAACATCTACGACGCGGCGCTGGCCGCGGCCCGCTACCTGTGCAGCGGCGGCCTGAACCTACGTAACCAATCACAGGTGCTGACCGCGATCCTGCGCTACAACAACTCGATGGCCTACGCCCAGAACGTGCTGGGCTGGGCCGCCGCCTACGCCACCGGGGTAGAACCGCTGAACCTTCCACCGATCGTCGGGCCCGCACCTGCCCTCGGTGATGCCCACCTGGAGAACCCGGAAGGTCTGGGACCGGGCCTGCCGCTCAATGCGATCGGCCTGCCGTCCACCGATCCGCTGACCCAGCTGCCGCTGATCAATCTCGGCAACTCCGAGACCGCGGGTTCGCTCGCGCTGGGCCCGCTGCCCGGACCGGCCAGCGCCCTGCCAGGACTGCCCTGCCAGGTGATCTGCCTCGGCACCCAGGCACCGCCGCCGGTCGCGGTCGAGGCCGCACCGGAAGCGCCGGCACCGTGGCCGCCCCCATGGCAGCCGCCCTGGGCATTACCGCCACCGCAGCCTGCGCCCGCGCCGGCTCCGGAATTGATCGCCCCCGCCGCTGCGCCCGCGCCGCTGCCAGCCGTACACGGCGCGCTGCCCGGCCCCACCGGCTAGTTCGCACAGCAGCCGGACAGACGGCGGCGATACAGCTGCGTGGTCGGCACTCCGCTCACGCAGGTCGTCGGGGAACGATTCCGTACCGCCGCAGACAGTCCGAGCGCCGAGGACACCCGGCAGCAACGGCGGATCGATGTCCGGCTGTCCGCGATGTGGGGAATCGGTCTTCGGCTCGAGGTCGCCATTCGCCTGGCGGTGATCGGAGCTGTGTCCGTCGATACCGCCAACGGGGTCAATTCGGCGATCACCCCTGTCGTCATCGGCCTTCTCATGCTCGCGACCGTCGTCATCGGGCACCGAGCTGCACCGACGCCGGTCTACGCCGTTCGGTTCGCGTCCTCGCACGACCTAGACTCGGCGCTGATGTCTGAAAACAACGAGCTGCAGTCCAAGGTGCGCGCGGCGCTGGCCAAGGTGATCGATCCTGAGCTGCGCAAGCCCATCACCGAGCTCAACATGGTCAAGAGCATCGACGTCGGCGACGGCGGCGACGTACACGTCGAGATCTACCTGACCACCTCGGCGTGTCCGAAGAAGACCGAGATCAGCGAGCGGGTGACACAGGCCGCCTCCGACGTGCCCGGCACCGGCGCGGTCACCGTCGTCCTGGACGTCATGAACGACGAACAACGCACCGAACTGCGCAAGCAACTGCGCGGCGACGCGGCCGAACCGGTGATCCCATTCGCCCAGCCCGGTTCGCTGACCCGGGTTTATGCCATCGCCTCCGGTAAGGGCGGTGTCGGAAAGTCCAGCGTGACGGTCAATCTCGCCGCCGCGCTGGCGGCCCGCGGCCTGTCGGTCGGGGTGCTCGACGCCGATATCTACGGCCACTCGATACCGCGGATGATGGGCACCGACGAACGGCCCACCCAGGTCGAGTCAATGATCGTGCCGCCGATCGCCCACGAGGTGAAGGTCATCTCGATCGCCCAATTCACCCAGGGCAACGCGCCGGTGGTGTGGCGTGGACCGATGCTGCACCGCGCGCTACAGCAGTTCCTTGCCGACGTGTACTGGGGCGATCTCGACGTGCTGCTGCTGGATCTGCCGCCGGGGACCGGCGATGTGGCGATCTCGGTGGCGCAGTTGATTCCTGGTGCCGAGATCCTGGTGGTGACGACTCCACAGCTTGCGGCGGCCGAGGTGGCCGAGCGGGCCGGCGCAATCGCGCTGCAGACCCGTCAGCGCATCGTCGGCGTGGTGGAGAACATGTCCGGGCTGCTGATGCCTGACGGCACGACGATGCAGATCTTCGGCGAGGGCGGCGGCCGCCAGGTCTCCGAGAGCCTCAGCCGGGTTGTCGGCGCCGATGTCCCGCTGCTGGGCCAGATTCCGCTGGACCCGGCGCTGGTCTCGGCCGGAGACGCCGGGGTGCCGCTGGTGTTGTCGGCGCCCGATTCAGCGGCCGGCAAGGAACTGCGCGGTGTCGCCGACAAGCTGGCCGCGCGGCGGCGCGGACTGGCCGGGATGTCGCTCGGCCTGGACACCACCCGGCACGGCTAAGCGACGCTAGGTCGCGTCCGCGTCGAACGGGGCGGGCGTACCCGGTGCCAACGGCTCAACCTTGGGCGGGGCCGGCTGCGGCGGCGGTGCGCTATGCGGCTTCTCGGTGCCCGGCTGCTGGAACGCCTCGCCGATCCACGAATCGTCGCCGTCGAGTAGGTGTTTGGTGAGCGCGGCCCGCGGCGTCATCCCCCGCAGCTTCTGCAGTTCACTCAAAGGCTGGCGGAAATCCTCGAACTCAGGACCCAGATCATCGCGCAGCTGGCTGGTCGCGCCGCTGATGTAGTCGCGGGCCTGCCGCAGGGTGCTAGACGTCCACCTGATGGCACCCGGCAGCCGTTCCGGGCCGAGAATCACCAGCCCGACGACGACCAACAGGAGCATTTCGCCCCACCCGACGTTGGCGAACATCGCGTCAGTTGTCCGGCGCGGGGTTCACCGTCAGCGTGACCTTGCGGCCGTCGCGAATCACCTCGATCGGAGCGTCCTGGCCCATCTTTAGCTGGCGGATTGCGACTGCGAATTCGTCGGCGTCAGCCACCGTCCGGTTGCCGACCTTGACGACGATGTCGTTCTCGAGGATGCCGGCCTTCTCGGCCGGGCTGCCGGCCTTCACATTGGCCACCTGGGCGCCCTGCGCGAGGTCGTTGCTCACCGACCGCGCCGAAAGACCGAGCGTCGGGTGCGAGATCTTGCCGTCCTTGATCAACGCCTCGACCGTCGCCTTCACCTCGTTGACCGGGATCGCGAAACCGAGGCCACTTGCACTGTCGGACAACGACTTTCCGGCGGTGTTGATGCCGATCACTTCGGAATCCATGTTGATCAGCGGGCCACCGGAGTTGCCGTGGTTGATCGAGGCGTCAGTCTGGATGGCATCGATGACGGTGTCGGTGTCCGAGCCTTCACCCGAGAGCGGGATCGGCCGGTGCAGCGCGCTGATGATGCCGTGGGTGACAGTGCTGCGCAGACCCAGCGGAGCCCCGGCAGCGATCACCTCATCTCCGACGTGAACCTTGTCGGAGTCGCCGAAGCGGGCCACCGTCAGGTTGTTGACGTTGTCGACCTTGAGTACAGCCAAGTCGGTCTTGGGGTCGCGGCCGACGAGGTTGGCCGGCACCGACTTGCCGTCGTTGAACACCACCGAGATCTTGAACTTGCTCGGGTTGTTCGCGGCATCGGAGATGACGTGATTGTTGGTGACGATGTAACCGCGGCCGTCGACGACGACGCCGGAACCCTGAGCACCCTCGTCGTCACTAACCGCCTCGATGGTGACCACGGAGTCGGCCACCGAGGCTGCGACCTTGGCGAACCGGCCGGGCGGTACCTCGCCGGTGCTGGTGGTGGCCAGCGAGACCTTGGACGTGGTGAAGGCTTCGACGACCTCGGCCGTCTTGCGCCCCACCCATCCGCCGGCGAACCCGATGAGCAGCGCGATGATGCCCAGCACCGCCAGCGAGACATACGACACCCGGCCGCCGAACAGCACCTCGCGCACGCCCAGTTTGCCGGTGGGCCCGGCTACGACGACGGGTGCGGCCTGCTGAAGCGCCGGTGTTCCCAGCCCGGCAGCCGCGGCCGGATCCCGCCACGGATCGTCAGCCACGTCGGATTCGTCGGCGCCCGCCTCGAGGGCGCCTGCATCGGCGGGGTGGCGCTGTAACGAGTCGCCGTTACCCGGCGGCCGCCCAAACGCCTCACCGAGCACCGGATCGGGCGGGTGGCCCTTGGGCTGGAACTCGACTTCGCCACGGAACTTGGCCGGGCGCAGCTCCTCGGCGACGAAAGAGCCGTCGACCCCCTTAGGGCGCCCGAACGTGCGGGTGGCGGCCGGGTCGACGGCGGGTCGCGAGACCGGACGCGGAGCCAGGCGGGGGCTGCTTCCGGAGTTGTCCTGATTGGGGCTCAAGTTCAACCTCTATCCAAGCGCTCAGCCACGAACGCGCGTGATGGGACCGAGCACGACGCTGCTCGACTTCACATCCACCCTACCGGCGCTTACGACGGTCGCGGTCTGTGCCTTCAGCTAACTGGTCGGCGAGTCCCGGCGGGGGGCCGACCGGCTCATCCGGCGTGGACTGCGGGATCCGCGACAGCAAGCCCAACAGGCTGCTCGGCATGCTGATCGGCAAGGAGTCGCGCAGCGCGGTGCGGGCCTGAGTCTGCCCCTCCACCTCGGACGCGCACTCGGCGCACAGCGACAAATGATGCGCTGCGCGCAGGTGGGCATTCATCCGCAGCTCACCATCGACGAAGGCGGCGATCGCCTCGGTGGACAGGTGCTCGGTCGAGCGGAACTGGCGCGGCGCACCGACGGGCGCATCGCTCTGGGAGGCAAATTGAGAGGGCAGCCAGGAGAACGCACGCCGGAACATGTGTCCCCGATCGACCATCGCTGCGCTCCTCTCGGTGTCGAACGTGCGCACCGTTAGATCGAATGTAGCGCGCGCAGCGTCATGGAACATGACATGACGGTCACAATGTCCGGTACCCGGCCGATGCAGAGCTATGCCGATTCGGCGTTGACGTCCGCCATTTCGCGCTGACCCGAGCGGGCTGCGAGATAGTCACGAAGCGCCTGCCGGCCACGATGGATGCGGCTGCGCACGGTGCCAAGCTTGACGCCGAGCGTCGCGCCGATCTCCTCGTAGGACAGACCTTCGATATCGCACAAGACCACCGCAGCACGGAATTCCGGCGCCAACGAGTCGAGGGCGGCCTGCAAATCCGGGCCTAGCCGCGAATCGTGGTAGATCTGCTCGGGATTGGGCTCATCGGCCGGCACCCGGTCGTAGTCCTCGGGCAGGGCCTCCATGCGGATGCGACCGCGACGGCGAACCATATCGAGGAACAGGTTCGTGGTGATGCGGTGCAGCCAACCCTCGAACGTGCCGGGCTGGTAGTTCTGCACAGAGCGGAACACCCTGATGAAGGTCTCCTGGGTGAGGTCCTCGGCATCATGCGGGTTGCCCGACAGGCGGTATGCCAGCCGGTAGACCCGGTCGGCGTGCTGACGCACCAACTCGTCCCAGGACGGCATGGCCGTCCGGTCCCCGGTGGCATCGAACACCGCGGTGCCCTGCAGTTCCTCGGACGGCTCAACCCACTCCGCATCCCCGTACTGCTCGGGGTGCGCCATGTGCGCCGGAACCATCAGTGTGGTGGTCGTCGGATCCTCCTGATTGATCTGCGTGGGCGGCTCGACGCCGTCGATCGCATCAAGCGAGACAACACGAAGGCCCTTTGGCATATTCCCCGACCAGCGTTGCCCTTGTTCCATGCCCGTCACCGTTCCCCATACCGGTGTGGGGGTGATGGGAGCTAAGTAAGGTTTGATTAAGAAATACATTCGTTATCAATTCGTGCTCTGATCTGACACTTCACGCGCGGCGCGCCGAACTTGACAGGCGACGTCTAGCCCTCCGCCCCGGCCGATCACCTGGCGCGCCTGCCCACCCCTGGATCCCATTAGCCCTACGCTGCTCAGAATGGCCACTACCAAGGACCAATCAGGCCAACCGGAGCCCAGTCGCGCCGACCGGATTCTCGCTCACGCAGAGGGTTCGATCTCCGAGGACGCCATCGTCGGGGCCGCCCGGGAACGAGCCCTCGACGCGGGCGCCGGAGCGGTCACCCCGGCGGCTGGAGCGCTGCTCAGCGTACTGGCGCGGCTGTCGGGCGGCAAAGCTGTCGTCGAGGTCGGCACGGGTGCGGGCGTGAGCGGGCTGTGGCTGCTGTCGGGGATGCGGGACGACGGCGTCCTGACGACGATCGACATCGAGCCCGAGCACCAGCGCATCGCCAAGCAGGCGTTCACCGAGGCCGGGATCGGCCCGTCGCGCACCCGGCTGATCGCCGGACGGGCACAGGACGTCCTTACCCGGCTCGCCGACGAGTCCTATGACCTGGTATTCCTCGACGCCGCACCGTCCGATCAGGCCGACTTCGTGATCGAGGGCGTGCGGCTGCTGCGGCCCGGTGGCGTGATCGTCGTGCACCGCTCGGCCCTGGGCGGCCGCGCCGGAGACCCGGCGGCCAATGACGCCGAGGTCGCTGCGGTGCGGGAAGCGGCCCGCCTGATCGCCGAGGATGAGCGCCTCACCCCGGTGCTGATCCCGCTGGGCGACGGGATTCTGGTCGCCGCCCGCGACTACTGATCCCGTAGATTCCTCAGCCGGCCCGCGCCTCGTCGCCGTGGTGCACGGTTCCCGGTGAACTCATGATGATCTCGGCCAGCCGTGCCGTCGCCCGGCCGATCTCCTTCGACGGCCGCGACGCCAGGTAGGCCCGCCAGAGCACGGGCTCGGCGAGTTCGATCCGGTGCAGCCCCGGCATCCGCCGTGACTCACTGTCCGGCACGATCGCGCTGCCGACCCCGCGCCGAACCAGCTCGGCGATCTCCGGAAAGCCCAGTGTCAGCTCGTGCTGGGTCGGTACCTCCAGCCCGACGGAGTGGAACGCCTCGTCGACGACACTGCGCAGGCCAAAGCCGGGCGGGAAACCGACGAGAGCATCGCGCGCGAGATCGGCGACATCGACCCTCGCGCACCCGACCAATGGGTGATCCGGCCGGCATAAGAAGACCAGCGAGTCCTCGAACAGTCGGCTCATCTCGAGCTGCGGGGGAAGCGCTGCGGCTACCTGCCCGCACTGGTCGAAGGCTCGCTGGACCTGGCGCTGATATCGGCGTGGGCGACTTCGCCGCGGAGAACCCTCGCGTCCGGCTCCGGTCGAACAACTGCACGCCGAGTTCGTGCTCTAGTTTGCTGATACTCGTCGACAGTGCAGATTGCACGACGTTCGCCCGCTCCGCCGCCCGGGAGAAACTCATCTCACCAGCGACAACCATGAAGTATTCCAGCTGGCGAAGTTCCACCCGCGGAACTTATCAGATGATTCTCTCAGCATCTGATTGTTTTCTGCATATCGCAGTAGTGAAATTCTAGCAAACTTTTATACGACCATTCATCGCCCTTTTTAATAAGCCTGATCTTGAACCGAGATGTCATCGCAATCGAGAATGACCGTTATCGAAAAATTCGATTGGACATGCAATAACCTCGCTGCTTACATGGTCATAGCCACCCCAAAGGTGCTGTGTACCAATACATTGCGAGCAGGTTTCAAACTGGTCGGAAACGGTTGCATAGGGTGGCCAAAGGGGGTAAGACATGGATCCACAACTCAGCCCCGTTATGGTGGCGGTATTGGTTACACCCTTCATCCTGTTCGGAATTGCCGCTCTGTGTCTCGACCTCTCGCAAAGCCGACGCGATCGCGCAGAGCGCGTCATCGCAAGCTGGGGCGAACCGCGTATCACGCCGAGCTTTCTGATCGTGGGCTACCACCGGAACGTTCGGAAAATTCCGCTGGCCGGCCTGACGGTGCGCGTCACAGAGACCGGCTCGCCGACCGACGGCCCCCGCGGTCACCTGGTCGAGGTGACGGTCGGGGGCGTCGCCGGAGAGAGCCTGCAGCGCAGCCAGCCGTACTCATACGGTTCGATCACTGCGGCCCGCATGTTCGAGATCTTGTTCAACCGGACAGTCCCGGCCCCCGCTGCGCCCGTCGCCACCGAGGCGCCCGTGCTGCGCCGGGCTGCCTGATCCACATTCCCGTCAGCTCGACCGGGGTGGATGCTTGACGTCCCATTGAACGAGTGTTTAGCATCCTGAACATTCGTTCAGCTGACCTGACGACGGTGGCCCGGATCCGCGCTGCCGCCATCGAGCAATTCGGCGCGCACGGTTTCACCGTCGGGGTGCGCGCGATCGCCGAGGCCGCCGGGGTCAGTCCCGGGCTGGTGATCCACCACTTCGGTTCCAAGGACGGGCTGCGCCAGGCATGTGACGACTTCATCGCCGAAGAGGTGCGCAGCGAGAAGTCCGAGACCATCCGCTCGACGGACCCCGCCACGTGGCTGGCCGCGGCGGCCGAGATCGAGTCGTTCGCGCCGATGATGGCCTACCTGGTGCGCAGCATGCAGTCGGGCGGCGAGCTGGCCAAAAACCTGTGGCGCACGATGTTCGCAGGAGTCGAGAGCTACCTCGAGGAGGGCGTCCAGGCCGGCACGATCAAGCCCAGCCGCGACCCGGCCGCCAGGGCGAGGTATCTCGGGATGGCCGGCGGCGGCGCCTTCCTGCTCTACCTGCAGCTGCACGACAACCCGACGGATCTGCGGGCCGTGCTCCACGACTACGCCAACGAGATGATGCTGCCGGCCCTCGAGCTGTACACCGAGGGCCCCCGCACTCGACTCCGTCAACGACGTCGTGCAGACGTTCGTTCGCCCGACCGCGGGCGGGATCGTGTTCGGTTCGAGCACCGCGGCACAGACCGCGGCGGTCACCGACCCCGGTTCGCCCGTACCGGGCAATGGGTTCCGATCGCGATTGGCGTCGTCACGGCGTTGGTCGTGCACCCGACGAAGACCACGGTGCGGCCCGCGGCCAACGTGGCCACCGCCGGGGTCGCGGCACCGGTGCTGAGCACGCTCGAGGACATCGCCAGTGCAGCTCTGGTGTTCATCGCGATCCTGATTCCCGCGCTTGTTCTCGTGGTGCTGATCGCGTTGGCCTGGGCGGCAGCCGGGTTGTGGCGACGGCGACGGCGGCGCACCGCCGCGCGCAGAACCGCGGGGCCGGGATAGCCCCAGAGGCCTTACGGCTGCATGCGGCGACGATTAGCTGTCGGTCCGCTACGGGTTCACCAGTTGGGAAAGCTGGACATGGGCCAATCGTGCTGCGGTGTCAGCGTCCCGCGCGGCGATTGCAGCCGCCAGACCGACCTGACCGTTGCGGTCGGCGAGCACTTCGGCGTTGAGACCCCTCACCAAATCGGCGCCGATTTCTTCGATCGAGCGCATCAACATGTTCAGCGCCAACCGGTAGGCGATGTTGCCCGATCCGACGACAATCGCCGTCCACAGGACCAACTCGGCCTCTGCAAGCGCCTGCAACGTTCCGGTCTCCGGGTAATCCGCAGCCGCCTGGGTGACGGCGGCGAGCTGTTCTTCAGAAGCGTTGAGCGCGCACAACCGTGCCGCATCGACACCTATCGTTCGCCGCAGTACCGCGGTGTCGTGAAGGATGTCTGCGAACGGCACGGCCCCGGCTGAGATCAGGGCGAATCCCATGTCCAAGCCGGCGTGCACACGCCAGTCCAGAACGACCGTGCTCCCGCCCTGAGCGATGCGGACCAGGCCGGCCTGTTGGAGCCGCTTGAGCGCCTCACGAACCACATGGCGGGTGACGTGCAGTGTCGCCGCCAGTTCACGTTCGGACGGCGCAGCTTCGTTCGGCGGCCAGCGGCCACCGAGAATCTCATGCAGCAGCGTGGCGTACACGCTGCTGGACAGCGTCTCGCTGCGCGGAACTGGACTCAACGGCATCGCCCCATCCTTGCATCGGATCGCTGATCGGCATGTCGCACGTCTGTGCCCGTCGACTCGGCGATCGATGACGACCCCAAGCGAGTGGTACGACCTGAGCGAAACTGGCTGCACCAGTTACGGCCATCGTTTAGGTTCCTGTGAACTGCGTTGCGTTTCCTAGTCCGGATCGAGAGCACGCCACTACCCAAGGAGCGTTCCCATGAGTGAGACTCCCGCCTCAGGTTCACAATCCCGCCGCCGCACTCTTCCCGTGGTCCGCTGGCTGCAGGCTGGCGCAGTCGCCGCGGGTGTGGGGGTGGCTCTCGTCGCCGCACCGGGGACCGCTGCCGCCGACGACACCGGGGCAGATTCCTCGACCTCTTCGGCCAGCGGCTCCACAGCTAAGCCGGCCGCGTCACACGCCACCGGCCGCGCCACCACGTACCGGCGCGGGGGGTCACTGCACAACACCGCCACACCAAGCCCAAGCACCGGCTCGAGCGCCGCAACCCGCGTGCTGCGCAACCAGGCGTCGATGGGCGCCCCCACCGCCGCGTCGTCCACGATCAGCGCCCCCGCAAAGGTCGCCACCGCAACCACAGCGCGTTCGACCGGCCCCACCGAAGCGTCAGTGATCTCACCTTCAGCAGCCGTCGCGCCGACCGCATCGGCCGTGCACTTCGATCCATTCGGTCAGATCACAGCGTTCTTCGGCCTGCCCGGTGCGCCCCCGACCTCGGCTCCAAGCCTCGGCGCGATCTCGATCCTGACCCGATTGACAGTAGAGGACCTGGTCAGCGGCACTGGTCCGGCGCAAGTCACCAACCCCACCGCGGTAGTCACCGGTCTCTTCAACGAGGTGCTAAGGACCAACCCGACCAGCGACGAACTGCAGACCTACCTGGGCATCCTGAACCTGACCGGAGTCAACGGCGTCGTCGCCGGCCTGTACAGCTCGACGTTGTTCCGCCAAACCGAGGTAAACAACTACTACCTGCAGCTGCTCAACCGTACCGCCACCGCCCAGGAGTTGGCCTGGAACACCTCAGCACTGATGTGGGGCATGCCCGAACCCCTGTTCGTCGCCTCGATCGTCGGCAGTCAGTCGTTTTACAACGCCAGTGCCGCTGGCGGCGGAGCCCTCGGACCCAAGCCGACCTCGATCAGCTACGTCGACAACCTCTACCGGACCCTGCTGGGCACCCCGGCAAATCCCGCTGCGGCGGCCGCCTACATCCAGCAGCTCAACGCCGGGTTGCCGCTCGCGCTGGCGGCGTGGCAATTCGTCACCACTGAGACCTACCGGCAAGCCAAAGTCGAGCAGATCTACTCAGTGCTCGACCAGACCGCCACCCAGGCACAACTCGACGCCGCAGTGCAGAACTGGTTCTGGAACGGTGGGCTGACCGGCATCGCCACCAGCCTGCTGGCCACCGCCGCAAACGTATCGCAAATCGAGGCCAACCCCGACGGGTTTCTGCCCGATATGACCGCCGCCGCTCAATTCCAGCAGATCCTGTTGGCGGCCTACACCAGCAACGAAGACGGCTTCGTCAAGACACTGAATCAACTCCTCGGTAACACCGACACGAGTACATGCCCGTCGGGCCCCACCTGTAATACCGCGCTCTACACGTTGCTGACTACCGGCGGCCAGATCCGCGGGCTCACCAACGGCGCGGTCACCATTACCTACGGCACCGCCAGCGTCGCCAACCTGATCCCCACCCAGAACGAGATCGACCTCGCGAAATCGCTGAAGTTCACGCTGCAGGACCCCGCCGCCATCAAAAAGGACTTCGACGGCGGCGTCATCACCCCCTTCGGCGATGCCCCGGTGATCACCGCCGACGACGGCGCCTACATCGTCGACGGGCACCACCGCTGGTCGAGCATCTACTTGATCAACCCCTACGTCGAGGTCAAGAGCGTCGACATCGGGTACGTCCCCAACCCGCAGACCGCTCTGAAAGAGACCCAGGTCGGCGTGGCCGCTCAGCTCGGTTACCTCAAGGTCGCCACCGGCGGCGGTATCAACGTCTACGACGTCAGCCAGAGCGAGTTCAACACCTCGGTCAACGGCTGGATCACCACCGGAACCGAGAAGGATGCCGTGCTAGCCGTCTTCCGTGAGAACCTCGGCATCCTAGATACCGCGACCGAGGCCGAACAGCTTGCGGCCATCGACAGCTATCTATGGAGCAATGTGCTCCGGATGCGGGCGCTGAACCCGTCCATCCCGAATGCCACCAACCGCGAGGTCATGCCGCAGGCCGAACCGCTCACCCCGATCCTGTCGCTGATGGGTAGCGGCTCGCTGAGCTACTCCTTTCCAGCCATCCCGTACCTCGGCTAAGCCACCGGTCCCATCCCCTCTGCAGAACGGTACGCGCCAACGCTCCACGCTGGCGTGAATACGGTCTTGACCTCAGCGGGCTGAGCAGTCCAGGCGTTGCACGACAACGTGATTCGGCGACTACCAGGGGAACCGGACATCGCCCTCACCTGGGATCCGAGGGCACCGAGAAACGCCAACTCGTCAGCTGGTACTACGCCAACTTTCTTCCTCCACACAGAGGCACCGAATCCAAACTGCGCCAAATGATTCCGCCGTGGACCAATCCCGCCGATCCCCAGCCGTTCGCGCAACCCCCAGGCCCCGGGGGCTAGGGCCTGTCTGATAAATAGGGCAGCCAGATCGTGATTGCTCTGAGGACGGCTGCGCCACGGTAGACGATGGCCAGTTTGTCGTAGCGGGTGGCCAGGTCCCGCCATTGCTTGACGGTGTTGAAGCTTCGCTCGATAACCTTGCGGCCCTTGCAATCCTGAGGGTCGAAGCCTGGCGGCCGGCCGCCGCGCGAGCCCGGCGCAGCTCGGCGCGGATGGCACGGCTGGAGTAGGCCTTGTCGCCGCGAAGACGGTCCGGGCGGGTGCGTGGCTGACCCCACCCTGGGCCCGGCGCTCGCGATGGGCGATCTGGTCGGAGGGGCTGGTCAATCCGCCGCGGGAACGGCCAATGCCGTGGTCAGGCGGCTCGACGCGGGGATTGTTGTAATTCGACCCAGCCCCCTGTGTGGCGGGCGACGTTCGTGGCGTGCCGATGAGCCCGGGCGATGGTGGAATCCACCGACACCGCCCAATCGATGACTCCGGCCGACTCCGCGGTGGCCAGCAGCCGAGCCAACACCACATCCCAGGTGCCATGAGCGCTCATGCGCCGATGCCACGTCCAGATCGACTGCCACGGCCCGAAAACCTCCGGCACATCACGCCAGGCGATCCCACACCGATACCGGTAGATGATCCCCTCCACCATGGAACGAGCATCCTGAAAAGGCCTGCCCCGCTTACCCGTGCGGACCGGCAACAGGTCCTCAATCAACGACCACTGAGAATCAGACAACAACTGAAACCGCGACATGACTAAGCCTCAGGCACAACACCCGAAACCTTTGTCAGACACGCACTAGATCCAAACGCCCTTGCCGACGGCCACCACGCCGCCGGTGCTCAACGCGAACCGTTCGCGGTCCTTCTCCGGGTCGACACCGACCATCTCACCGGGCCCCACGACGACGTTCTTGTCCAGGATCGCGTGGCGGACCACCGCACCGCGGCCCACCCGCACCCCCGGCATCAACACGCTGCCTTCGACGATCGCCCCGTCCTCGATCACAACACTGCTCGACAGCACCGAATTACGCACCGACGCCGCGGAGATGATGCTGCCGGCACCGACCACCGACTCCTGAGCGGATCCACCGTTGACGAACTTCGCCGGGGCTAGGTTCTCCGACTCACCGCGGATCGGCCAGCGCTTGTTGTAGAGGTTGAACACCGGATGGACGGAGACCAGATCCATGTGTGCGTCGTAGAACGCGTCCAGCGTTCCGACGTCACGCCAGTAGCCGTGATCGCGTTCGGTGGCGCCGGGCACCTCGTTGTTGCTGAAGTCGTAGACCGCGGCCATGCCGTCGGAGACCAGCCGCGGGATGATGTCGCCGCCCATATCGTGATCGGAGTTATCGTCGTCGGCATCGGCGCGGATCGCGTCGATGAGCACCTTCGTGGTGAAGATGTAGTTGCCCATCGAGACGAACGTCGCCTCCGGATCGTCCGGTGTCCCGGGTGGGTCGGCAGGTTTTTCGACGAACTCACGGATGCGGCCGGACTCGTCGGCGTCGATGCAGCCGAATGCATGCGCCTCAGCCCGCGGCACCCGGATGCCGGCCACCGTGGCACCGGCGCCGCTTTCGATGTGGAACTTGACCATCTGCTCGGGGTCCATCCGGTACACGTGGTCGGCGCCGAAAACCACGATGTAGTCGGGATCCTCGTCGTAAATAAGGTTCAGCGACTGGTAGATGGCATCGGCCGAACCCGTGTACCAGCGTGGCCCGAGACGCTGCTGGGCGGGCACCGGCGTGATGTACTCGCCGGCCAGGCCGCTCAGTCGCCAGTTCTGCGAGATGTGCCGGTCGAGCGAATGCGACTTGTACTGGGTGAGCACGCAGATCCGCAAGTACCGCGCATTGACCAAATTCGACAACACGAAATCGATCAGCCGGTACGCGCCGCCGAAGGGAACAGCGGGCTTCGCCCGGTCCGCAGTCAGCGGATACAGACGCTTGCCCTCTCCGCCGGCCAGGACAATGCCCAGCACATGTGGCAATTCCCTCATGCTGCAAACCTAATGGCACGGGCAACAGACGGCTAGGCCATCGGGACTATTGCACGTCGCTGTGTCGCGGCAGCAACGACTTTGGGGCGATGCGCAACAACGTTGACCCACAAAGCTGCGGCAGGAGGCCGGTGCTACTACCGTCGGGCGTATGCGGGTGGCGATGATGACTCGGGAGTATCCACCCGAGGTGTACGGCGGGGCGGGCGTGCATGTGACGGAACTCGTCTCGCAGTTGCGCCGCCTCTGCGAGGTCGACGTGCACTGCATGGGTGCACCCCGCGCGGGGGCCTTCGTCCACCAACCCGATCCGGTCCTCAAGGCGGCCAACCCGGCGCTGTCGACGTTGTCGGCGGATCTGGTGATGGCCAACGCGGCCGCCGAGGCGACGGTGGTGCACTCGCACACCTGGTACACCGGGATGGCCGGTCACCTGGCCGCGCTGCTGTACGACGTGCCGCATGTGCTGACCGCCCACTCCCTCGAGCCGTTGCGGCCGTGGAAGGCCGAGCAGCTCGGCGGCGGCTACCGGGTGTCGTTATGGGTGGAGCGCACCGCGGTCGAAGCCGCCGACGCGGTGATCGCGGTCAGTTCGGGAATGCGCGAGGACGTGTTGTCGGTCTATCCGGGCCTGGACCCCAACCGCGTTCACGTCGTGAAAAACGGAATCGACACCAGCGTCTGGTATCCGGCTCCGCCGGTGCGCGGCGAATCAGTGCTCGCCGAGCTCGGCGTCGACCCGTCGCGGCCGATGGTGGCGTTCGTCGGCCGGATCACCCGGCAAAAAGGCGTGCCGCACCTGATTGCCGCGGCGCACCGCTTCGATCCAGAGATTCAGCTGGTGCTGTGTGCCGGCGCGCCGGACACCCCGGAGATCGCGGCCGAGGTCAGTTCGGCCGTGCAGGAGCTGGCCAGTGCCCGCAGCGGCGTGTTCTGGGTGCAGGAGTTCCTACCGATCGCCAAGATCCGGGAAATCCTTTCGGCGGCAACAGCTTTCATCTGCCCATCGGTGTATGAGCCGCTCGGGATCGTGAACCTGGAAGCGATGGCGTGTGGCACGGCGGTGGTCGCCTCAGACGTCGGCGGCATACCCGAGGTGGTCGCCGAGGGGGTGACGGGAACGCTGGTGCATTACGCCGCGACGGATCCGGCGGGCTTCGAGGCCGGTTTGGCCGAGGCCGTCAACGCGTTGGTGGGTGATCCGGATAAAGCCCGCGACTTTGGGGCAGCCGGACGGCAACGCTGTATCGACGAGTTCTCGTGGGCGCACATCGCCGAGCAGACGTTGGAGATTTATCGCAAGGTGTCGGCTTAAGCCGACCGGCAAACCGAAACCCCGCGCGCCCACGCGGGGTTTCATTGGTGGATCAGTTAGCCGGTGACGTTCTTGAGTTCGTCACCGAGGGCGGCGGCTTCGTCAGGCGTCAACTCGACGACCAGTCGTCCACCGCCTTCTAGCGGTACCCGCATCACGATGCCTCGCCCCTCCTTGGTTGCTTCTAGCGGACCGTCACCAGTCCGGGGCTTCATCGCCGCCATCGAGTGCTCCCTCCAAATTCAAGCCGGCCCGCCTTCGCAGACCCGATCGGATGCCGGTCATGGCTGGTGCGTCCGGCACTGAACTGCTTGTTTTCGATTCTATTGTTCCCTATCGGCGGGCATGAGTGTGAAAGACCCAATTGAGACCAATGATTTGCGCCTCAGGCCGCCGCCGCGGGCGGAACAAAGCACGTTACGAGATGGTCGTCGACCATGCCGGTGGCCTGCATCAGCGCATAGGCCGTCGTAGGCCCGACGAAGCGGAACCCGCGCTTCTTGAGGTCTTTGGCCATGGCCTGCGACTCCGGGGTGATGGACGGCACATCAGCCAGCGTCGTGGGCCGCGGGCGGCTCGGCGGGGCGTAGGACCACAGCAGATCGGAGAGGTTGACCTGCTGGTCGAGGACCGCCCTGGCGTTGGCGATCGTGGCGTCGATCTTGGCGCGGTTGCGCACGATCCCCTCATCGGCCATCAGCCGGGCGACGTCAGCATTGGTGTACGCGGCGACCTTCTTCAGGTTGAACCCGTCGAACGCCTTCCGGAAGTTGTCCCGCTTGCGCAGGATGATCAGCCAGGACAGGCCGCTCTGAAACGCCTCAAGGCTCATTCGCTCGAACAGCGCCACCTGGCCGCGCAGCACCCGGCCCCATTCCTGGTCGTGGTAGTCGCGGTAGAGGACTGACGACGTCTGAGCCCAGTCGCAGCGGGTGCGGCCGTCGTCGACGGCGATTTCGGTCACGCCGGCTCCTCGTCGACACCGGCCGCGGCGTGGTGGGTGGCCACCGGCTCCTCGAGCCCGGCAGCGGCACGCACCGCGGACAGCTCACCGCGCAGTTGGTCGAGTTCGGCGCCGAGGCGGTCCAGAACCCAATCCACCTCACTGGTCTTGTAGCCGCGCAACACCTGGGTGAACTTGACGGCGTCGACGTCCTCGCCGGTGACGCCGGAAGCCGGCAGGACGGTCGCCGTCGTCGCGCGGGGCAGTGGCGGCAGCGTCTCACCGCGCCCGAAGATCAGACTGGCCACCCCGAACAGGACGACGCCGATCAGGATCAGCACCACGAGGTACAGCAGGATCAATGTCACATCACCGATATTGCCTTAACCGGCCGACACGGTCGGCCGCGCGGGTGCGAACTCAGCGCAGAGTGTTCATCGGCGGGCGGTCGGCCAGCGAGACCGTCGTGGTCCGCGGCAGATAGCCGTCGTGGCCGTCGGGCAGGAACTGCGTCAGCCCGGCACCGGAATCTGCGATGCCGCAGCGGGACAGCAGCGTGGCGATGACCTGGCGGCTCATCGCGCCCAGCTCGATCAGCGGCCGGTTGCGGTGGCTGCGCACACCCAGGTTGACCTGAGCGATCGCATCCAGGCCGAGCCGGTCGTAGGTGTCGACCAACAGGCCGATCTCCACGCCGTACCCCGGCGCGAACGGCACCGAGGTCAGCAGCTCACGGGTGCCGGCGTATTCGCCGCCCAGCGGCTGCAGCACGCAGCCCAGCTCGGGGCGCAGCGCGGCCAGCAGCGGGCGGGCGACCAGCTCGGTGACCCGGCCGCCGCCGTTGGCGTCCTCGCCCTTGCCGACCTTCAGCGGCCGCCGGTAGAAGCCTTTGACCAGATGTACGCCGTCGGCAGTCAGCAGCGGGCCGACCAGCCGGGGCACGAACATCGGATCTGGGTCGATGAGGTCGGAGTCGACGAACACGATGATGTCGCCGGTCGTGGCAGCTAGCGAGCGCCACAACACCTCACCCTTGCCCGGCTGCGGTTCGATCTCGGGCACCGCCTGCTCCCGGGTGACCACGCGGGCTCCGGCGGCGATGGCTTCGATCTCGGTGTCGTCGGTGGAGCCCGAATCCAGCACGATCAGCTCGTCGACCAGGCCACCCAGCAGCGGGCGGACACTGTCGACCACCGAACCGACCGTCTCCTCCTCATTGAGCGCCGGCAAGACGACGGAAATCGTGCGGCCCCGCTTGGCGGCGACCAGTTCATCAATGGTCCAGGTCGGCCGGCTCCAGCTGTGGTCAGACAGCCAGGTGTCGCCGGGAAGTGTGTCGTTGGAGAAGAGATCGGTCATGCCAGGCCCCTCACCGTCCGCGCCGGGGGACGCTCCCCACGGATCGACGCGACCATTTCCAGCACGCGCCGAGTGGGTCCCACTTCGTGCACCCGGAACATCCGGGCTCCGTCGGCAGCGGCCAGGGCGGTCGCTGCCAGCGTGCCCTCGAGGCGTTGAGTGAGCTCCACACCCAAAGTCTCCCCGACGAAATCTTTGTTGCTCAGTGCCATCAGGACGGGCCATCCGGTCTTAACAAGATCTTTTACGTGGCGCAACAAAGTAAGGCCGTGGTGAGTGTTTTTGCCGAAATCGTGGGTCGGATCGATCAATATCGCGTCCCGGGCGACCCCGATTTTCACGGCACGTTCGGCGGCGGAGGTGACTTCGGCGATGACGTCGTCGACCACACCGGTCACAGTGGTCCCGTAGGTGACCCGGAACGGCCGAGTCCGCGGCTCCGCACCGCCGGTGTGTGAGCACACCAGCCCAGCCCCGAACTCCGCCGCGACCTCGGGCAACGCCGGATCGGCGCCGGCCCAGGTGTCGTTGATCAGGTCGGCTCCGGCCGCGCAGGCCTGTTTGGCCACCGAGGCGCGCCAGGTATCGACGCTGATCAGCTGGTCGGGGTATTCGCCACGCAGCCATTCGATGAACGGCACCACACGGGCGATCTCCTCGTCGGCGTCGACCAGGCTGCCCGGCCCCGCTTTCACTCCCCCGACATCGACCACATCAGCGCCGTCGGCCACGACGCGGTGGGCGGCGGCCTTTGCTGCCTCATCGGTGAAGGTGGCGCCGCGGTCGTAGAACGAGTCGGGTGTGCGGTTGACGATCGCCATGATCAGCGCGCGATCACCGGCCACCGGCCGTCCGCAGAACGTCGACTTCACCCCACTATGGTGCCTGCCGACGCCGAGATCGACGAAATTGCGACCGGCGGGCAGGAGCGAAGCGACCCGGGAATTTTGCCCCTAGCCCTTGGGGCGAGCGCCGGAGGCGACTTCCTCGGGGTACTCCGGGTAGAACGGCACGTAGCCGTCCTCCTTACCCTTCAGCACGTACAGCGGGTCCTCGATCTCTTCGCCGTCGCCGCCGTAAGCCTGCTTGCGCAGGTCGACCTTGCGGCTCTTGAACGTCGACGTGGTCTCCAGTGACTCGACGATCCGGATGAACAGCGGTATCGCGAAGCTGGGCAGCTTGCCGTACACCGTTGCAGCCAGCGCCTTACCGTCGAACTCCGCGCCGTCGCGCAACTTGATCGCGGCCATCCCGGCCCGCCCGCCCGTGTCGGGTACCTCCACGCCGAACACCGTCGACTCCTCAATGTTCTTGTCCTCGCCAAGTGCGCCTTCGACCTGCGTAGTGGCGACGTTCTCACCCTTCCACCGGAAGGTGTCGCCGAGCCGGTCGGCGAACGCGGCGTGGGCCATGCCCTGCGGGTTCATCACGTCACCGGTGTTGAACCAGACATCGCCCTCTTTGAAGACGTTGCGCACCAGCTTCTTCTCGCTGGCTTCCTTATCGGTGTAGCCGTCGAAGGGCGATAACTTGTTCACCGGGCTGATCAGCAGACCAGGCTGGCCCGGCGGCACCTTGCGAACCCGGCCGTTCTCATCGCGCACCGGCTCGCCGGTCTCGGCGTCGTATTCCACGTAGGCCAGCGGTGTCGGGCTCACACCCGTGCTCTTGGGGATGTTGAAGATATTGATGAACGCGGCGTTGCCCTCACTGGCGGCGTAGAACTCCGCAACCCGGCCGATACCGAACCGGCGGGTGAACTCGTCCCAGATCTCCGGGCGCAGCCCGTTGCCGGCGATGACCCGGATCTTGTGCGCGGTGTCGGTGGCCTTGGCCGGCTGGTTGAGCAGGTAGCGACATACCTCGCCGATGTAGATGAAGGCGGTGGCCTGCATCTGGATGACTTCGTCCCAGAACCGCGACGCCGAGAACGACTTGCCCAGCGCCAGTGTGCCGCCCGCGTTGATCACCGAGGACAACGCGACCGTGAGCGCGTTGTTGTGGTAGAGCGGCAGCGGGCAGTACAGGGTGTCGCTGCTCTTGAGCCGAAGACCCAGCCCGCCGAACGCGGCCAGGGCGCGCAGCCAGCGGTGGTGGGTCATCACGCTGGCCTTGGGATGGCCGGTGGTGCCGGAGGTGAAGATGTAGAACGCGGTGTCCTTGGCCCGGACCTCCGAGGCCGAGGCGGGGTTGCCGATGGGCTTCCCCTCGGCCTGCTCGACGAGCTCTTCGATCGTCATCAGCTGGCCCGGCTCGGCGCCGCTCTCCTTGATCGGGTCGATCAGGTCGGACTCGGCGACCACGACCGTTGCCTTGAGCAGACCGATGCTGTGCGACAACACATCTGAGCGCTGGTGATAGTTCAGCATGCCCGCGACGGCACCGCATTTGACGGCGGCGAGCATCATCAGCACCGCGTTGGGCGAGTTGCGCAACATGATGCCGACGACGTCGCCGCGGCCAACTCCCTTGTCGGCCAACACCGCCGCGAACCGATTCGCGGTCTCGTTGGCCTCCCGGTAGGTGATCTTCTCGTCACCGAAGCGGAGGAACACATGGTCGCCGGAGCGGGCGGCACGGTCCTGGAACACCTTGCCGATCGAGGTCTTCGTCGTCGGCAGCGCCAGGAAGCCGGTCACGGCACCGCGCACGATCACCGGCGCATCCATCAGTACGGCCGGCAACCGCGCCGCAAGATCGAGCAGTCCCACCGACTTCCGCGCACCAGACTCCCCGGAATTGTCACTGTCCATCGGCGCCACCTCCAGCTGTCTCGCCCGTCCCGCGCTCAGCGTAACCCCGGGCCGCTACAGTCCGGCCGCGCAGACCTCGATCGCGGTCGCGACATCATCGACAACAACCAACCGGTCCAACGCCGCCTGAGGGACATAACCGGGCTCGACCAGCGCTGCCAGCCAGGTTCGCAGACCGTCATAGTGGCCGGCGGGATCCAGCAGCACCACCGGCTTGGCATGCATACCCAGGTACCCCGCGGTCCACGTTTCAAAAAGTTCCTCCAGCGTGCCGATCCCGCCGGGCAGTGCCAGGAAGGCGTCGCTGCGGTCTTCCATCACTTGTTTGCGCTGCCGCATGGTGTCGGTGACGATCAGCTCGTCGGCATCGACGTCGGCGAGTTCGCGATGCACGAGCACCTTCGGGATGACCCCGACGGTGCGCCCGCCGTGCGACCGCGCTCCCTCGGCCACCGCCCCCATCGCCGACACGTTGCCCCCGCCGGACACCAGCGTCCAGCCGCGGTCGGCGATCGCCTCGCCGACCTTGCGGGCAAGATCGAGCAGCTCAGGGTGGCGCGGGCCGGACGCGCAGTACACACATACCGCCCACTCGTCGTCACTGTTCTCGGATCCGGGTTGCACGGGGCAAACCTAACCCAGCCGATTTCTCCGCTATTGCCCTCCCGTTGGCGGCCTGCGCAAATAAAGTCCGGCTATGCCGATTCGGTGGCCTCTCGCGCCGCGCCACGCTGTAGACACTGCGATCCACCTCCTCGAGAGCCAGGGGGCAGTGGCGCTGGTGGGCGCTGACGGGACCGGTAAGACGACGCTGGCCGAACAGATCGCCGATCGGCTGGGCGAGAAGAGCCCGGTGCGGGTGATCGCCACCGCGACGCAAGCCAGGGTGCCGTTCGGGGCGTTCGGTCCGCTGGTCGAGGTGAGTGAGGTCGGCAAGCCGGCGGCGCTGATCCGCTCAGCGCTGGATTCGCTTCTGGCCCAAACGGACAGCACGCTGATCATCGTCGACGACGCCCAACTGCTCGATCCGCTCTCGGCCACCCTGGTCTATCAGCTGGCCCGCCAGCCGCAGGTGCGGCTGGTCGTGACGGTACGCGCGGGCGGGGCGCTGCCGTCGGCGGTCGCCGCACTGTGGGAGGACGGTTTACTGGCCCGCCTGGATGTCGGTCCGCTGGACGAGGCCGAAACTCAGTTCGTGCTGGCGGCATTGGACGAACCACGCGAGGACGCCTACCGGCGTAGCGGGGGCAACCCGCTGGAGCTGCGGATGCTGACGCAGACACATTCGGTGGCCACCTCATTGGACGCGCTGATCGACGCCTATCTGGCCGAGCTGCCCGCGCCGGTTCGCACCGTGCTGGCCTACCTGGGCGTGCGCGAACCGCTCTCGCGTTCCGATCTGGTCGCGCTGGCCGGTGACGACGGCGTCAACCAAGCCGAATTAGCCGGAGCAGCAACGCTATTCGGATCGATGGTCTATGCCGGCCACCCGCTGTTCCTCGAGCGGGGCACCAAGGCCGCCGATCCTGCTGATACCCGCCGGCTGCGCACCGAGATCGTGAACCAGCTGGCGACGGTACCCAGCCGCGATCTCGCCGACCGGCTGGGCCGCGCGGTACTGGCCCTGGACAGCGATGCCCCCGAGTCGGTCGATGATGTGGTGGCCGCCGCTCAGCAGGCGTTGCGGCTGGGCGATCTGAACGTCAGCGAGCGGCTGGCCGCGTCGGCGCTTCAGCGCGGTGAGCGCTTCGATGCCCGGCTGGCGCTGAGCTATGCGCTGGCCTGGCAGGGGCGCGGCCGTGAAGCGGATTCGGTACTGGCCGACGTCGATGCCGACGCGCTATCGGAAGCCGAGGTGATGGCGTGGGCCTTACCGCGGGCGGCCAACCAGTTCTGGATGCTCTCGGAACCCGAGCGTGCCACCGCATTCCTGCAGAACATCCGCAAACGGATCAGCACGACAGCCGACCGGCTGACGCTGGATGCCCTGTCGGCCACGTTCGCGATGAACGCCGGAAACCTCGCCAGAGCGGTCGAGATCGCCGCCGAAGTACTGGCCGCCCCGGAGGCGCCGGATATGGCGGTGGCGTGGGGGGCCAGCGCCTCGGCGTTGTGTTCGGCGCGGATGGGCCGGTTCGATCAGGTGGGGGCATTTGTTGAGCGGGCGCTGGGTGCCGAGCATCCCGGACTGTTGCGGTTCACCGTCGGGCTGGCGCAGACGACCACACTGTTGATGGCCGGGAGGCCGGAGGCGGCGCACGACACCGCAGGGGAGTTCACCGATTTTGCCGAGCTGGCCCAGCCCGGCCGCTCGATCGGTGAGGTGCTGATGGCTCAGGTGCTGATCGCCCAGGGCGATCCGGCGGGCGCGGCGCGGCTGCTGGCCCCGGCCGCGGCCACCCTGGATCGGACCGGCTATTCCTGGGGACCGCTGTCGCTGATGTTGTTGGCCACCGCGCAGGCCCAGCAGGGCGATATCGCCGGGTCGGCCAAGACGCTGAGCCGGGCCGAGTCCCGGCACGGCACCAAGTCGGCGTTGTTCGCCCCCGAGCTGGCGGTGGCGCGAGCGTGGCAGCTGACGGCGATGGGTGACGTCGACGGCGCGGTGTTGGCGGCGCGCGAGGCGGCGCGTGGCGCCGAGCGCACCGGACAGCTGGGAACCGCGGTGTGGGCGTGGGAGCAGGCTGAGCGCCTCGGCGACACCCACGCCGCCGCCGCGCTGGCGAAACTGGCCGAGGCCGGGGTTCAGGCCGTCAGGTAGCGCCGCAAGGTGTCGGCGACGGCGCTGATCTGGGCGACCGCCACCCGCTCGTCACGCTTGTGCGCCAGGTTCGGATCACCGGGGCCGTAGTTCACCGCGGGGACGCCGAGCGCGGCGAAGCGGGCGACGTCGGTCCAGCCGTATTTGGCGCGTACCAGTCCGTCGGCCGCCGCCACCAGCGCGGCTGCCGCAGGGTGCTGCAATCCCGGCAGCGCACCGGCAGCCACATCGGTCTGCTCCAGGCGCACGTCGAGGCCGTCGAACACCTGCCGCACATGGGCCAGCGCCGCCTCCGGTGAGCGGTCGGGGGCAAATCGGAAGTTGACGGTCAGCGCCGCGGCATCGGGGATGACGTTGCCGGCCACGCCGCCCTCGATCCGCACCGCCGACAGGCCCTCCCGGTAGGTGCAGCCGTCGATGTCGACGATGCGGGCATCGTAGGCCGAGAGCCGGTCCAGAACCGCCCCGAGTTTGTGAATTGCGTTGTCGCCCAACCATGATCGCGCCGAATGCGCGCGGGTACCGTCGGCCGAGATAACCACCCGCAGGGTGCCCTGGCAGCCGGCTTCGATATAGCCGCCGGAGGGTTCACCGAGGATCGCGACGTCGGCCTGCAGCCAGTCCGGCAGTTCACGCTCGATGCGGTTCAGCCCATTGGCACTGGCTTCGATCTCCTCGCAGTCGTAGAAGATCAGCGTGATGTCGTGGGCCGGTTCGGCGATGGTGGCAGCCAAGTGCAGGAAGACCGCGTCACCGGATTTCATATCCGATGCGCCGCACCCGAACAGGTGATCGCCCTCGACGCGGGACGGCACGTTATCGGCTATCGGCACCGTGTCCAGATGCCCGGCCAGCACCACTCGCGAGGGCAGGCCGAAGTTCGTTCGTGCCAGCACCGCGTTCCCATTGCGGACAATCTGGTAACCAGTCGTTTGCGCGCGCAGCGCGGCTTCCACCGCGTCGGCGATCCTGGCCTCGTCACGCGAGACGCTCGGGATGTCGACGAGCGCGGCGGTCAGCGCGATCGGGTCAGCCCTCAGGTCTAGTACAGGGTCGGACACAACTTCCCAGGCTAGCTTCTCAGGGGCGCTGCGCTCCGCCGTGGTGAGCGAAAACTTTCGTGTCAGCCGGCGGCGCCGATGTATTACGGTGGAGCACCGTGACTTCTGCTGCGGGCGTCGGATTGGCCACCATCACCGAGGACGGCATCGTCCTCGACACCTGGTTCCCGGACCCCGAGCTGGGCGCCTACAGCCCGGCGGGCAGCACCCGGCTCTCGGTCGCCGAGGTGCCCGACGATCTGGCGGCCCTGGCCGGACCCGATGTGGCGCGCGGTGTCGAGACCATCGTCGTGCGCACGGTGATCGCCGACCTGAACGACAAACCCGCCGACACCTATGACGCCTACCTGCGGCTGCACCTGCTCTCGCATCGGCTGGTCGAGCCGCACGGGCTGAACCTGGACGGCATCTTCGGTCTGCTGACCAACGTGGTGTGGACCAACTTCGGGCCGTGCCAGATCGAGGGCTTCGAGGACGTCCGGCTGCGACTGCGCAGCCGCGGGCACGTGACGGTCTATGGGGTGGACAAGTTCCCGCGGATGGTCGACTACGTGCTGCCGTCCGGTGTGCGGATAGCTGACGCCGACCGGGTGCGCCTTGGCGCACATCTGGCGCCGGGCACCACCGTCATGCACGAAGGCTTCGTGAACTACAACGCTGGGACGCTAGGCGCCTCGATGGTGGAGGGCCGCATCTCGGCGGGTGTGGTCGTCGACGACGGCTCCGACGTCGGTGGCGGTGCCTCGATCATGGGCACCCTGTCCGGTGGTGGCACCGAGGTGATCTCGGTGGGCAAGCGCTGTCTGCTGGGCGCCAATGCGGGGCTGGGCATTTCACTCGGCGACGACTGCATCATCGAGGCCGGCCTGTACGTGACCGCGGGCACCAAGGTCACCACCCCGGACGGCACGACCGTCAAGGCCCGGGAATTCTCCGGCGCGAATAACCTTCTGTTCCGGCGCAATTCGGTGTCCGGCGCGGTCGAAGTGGTGGCTAGTGACGGTAAGGGCATCGCACTCAACGAGGCGTTGCACGCCAACTGACTGACGCCGGAGGCCGCGGGGGAAGGGGAACTCCACCCGCGGCCGGCTCGGGGTTCCCCCGTCCCGGAGGGCTAGGAGCCCTTTCCGCTGGTGCCGCTTGGACCGTGTGCTCCCCCGGTGCCGCCGGCCCCTCCCGCGCCCCCGGTCCCGCCGGTGTTGGTCTTGCCGCCCGCCGCATTGCCGCCGTCGCCGCCCTTGCCGCCGGGACGGGCCGCAAATCCGCCCTTTCCACCAGTGCCACCGGCACCTCCGGATGCCGTCCCGCCTTTGGCAGCTTCGGCGTAGCCGCCCGTACCGCCGGCGCCGCCCGACCCATTGATGACTGATCGGCCACCGGTCCCGCCGGTACCGCCGCTCGCGGTGTCATCGGAGCAATAGACATCGCTGGAGCCGCCGGTTCCACCCGTACCGCCATCGCCCATCACCGACTGACCGCCGGAGCCACCGCGACCGCCGGTCGCCGTCGTCCCCGAACCGTAGGAGTCGGCGTAGCCGCCGAGGCCACCGTGGCCGCCGGTGCCCATGTTCGACCCGCCGCCGACTCCGCCGGCGCCACCGGTGGCGTCACCGTTCCGGGAACGCACGTAGCCGCCTTCGCCTCCGGTGCCCCCGTCGCCGCCGAGCAGCCCGCCGTGGCCCCCGGCGCCACCGGTCACGCCAGTGATATCGGCGGAGCCCGACGGGTCGGCCGGCAGGTTGTTATAGCTGTCACCACCCCATCCGCCGTTGCCCCCGTTTCCGAGGATCAGTGCGTTCCCCCCGACTCCGGGCGTCCCGCCGGTCCCCACACCGTCGTTCGCGCTACCGAATTCCGCTTTGCCACCGTTTCCAGCATTACCGATCATGGTCGAGCCGCCGTTGCCGCCGTTACCGCCATGCGCGGTGAACCCGAGACCCTGAGCCTGCGCGGTACCGCCAAGACCACCGTCGCCGGCGTTGCCCATCATCGCTGATCCGCCCTGTCCGGCAGCGCCGCCGGTGGCATTGCCATAAAGTGCCAACGCGTTACCGCCCTGGCCGCCGTTGCCGGCATCGCCTCTCATCAGGCCACCTCTGCCACCCTTGCCCCCGGCTCCGCCAGTGGCATCTAGAGGTTGCGCATCAACGGGAGGCATGGCCTGAATGTCGTTGCCGCCCTTACCGCCATTTCCGCCGTGACCGAAGAGCCCGGCGGCACCGCCGTTGCCGCCGGCCGTGGCAGCGGCGATCAGCTTGCCTGTCGTCGCGTCATAGACGGCGTCAGCTCCATTGGCCCCGTTGCCTCCGTTGCCGAACAACAACCCACCCTTGCCGCCGCTGCCGCCTAGGGCACCGTTGCCGCCATTGCCCCACAGCAGCCCGCCATTGCCGCCGTTGCACGGTGCGGTGCAGGTGGCGGCATTTGCGTTGAGACCGTTGCCGATCAACCAACCGCCGGGACCGAACATCGGCTGCTGTTTGGCCAACTGGGCCGCGGCGCCCGTCGTGATCGCCGAGACCGAGGCTGACGGGGTGTGCGTCCGGAACAGGCTGTCGCAGGATCCATTCGACACCGCACAGATAGTCGGCGGCCCTAAGGGCAGCGGTGAATCGACCGAGGCCAGTTGCACGTCAGCAGTGACAACAGAATCCGGCCAGACAGGGTGGACGGCCAGAAAGACACCGATCCCGACTGTCGCTGCTCCTGCGGCCCCGATCGCCAAACATGCTCCGGACGTGACGTATCGGCGAGCCGACGACTGCGGCGCGCACTCATGATATTTGGACAAGGTAGCCCCCTCAGAGTAATACCTGCGTCGACACCTGGCGCGTTAACTGTCACGGTGCGGTTGCGAGATATCCCGCAATCAATTCGCTTGCCCACCAATGGTCTCGAACGACGTTGTTGAGTTAAACGGACAGTCCCCAATATCGGCCCACCCTGAGTATCAGTACATAGTCCATCAGAGCGAATCTTGAATTAGATCTAGGCCTAGATCTTTTCGTGTGTTCGTATCCGCCGGGTTGTGTCGATGACCACTCTCGAAGACCCGGCTCGTGAGCCACGAACCATGCCACTGCACTCCGTTTCCTGTTACATACCAACGGTATTGACTCGGACGCGGGTCCACGAAACACGCACGCGGCGTGATGGATCCGGCCACCACCGAGGCCTGGTAATGAGCCAAAAGGCCTAGCCCTGTACTACATACCGGAATTGGACACGGGATTCACTGCTAACGGAAACCGCCCAGCAACGGCCGATCAGCACAGCTTTGGGCCAATCCGAGTGGGCGAGCAGCTACGCTGGCAACGAAGAATCACATGATTTCGCGATGAATGACCGTGCCGGACTGTTAACTCCAGGTGCCGGCATGCGCTGCAAGCCAGCGCACTTCGTAAGGCGACACATCAATTCGCCGGCCATCGACAGATGCACTGGCCGTCACGCCGGTCGTGTTCACAATCACCAGAGCACGCTGGGATGCCAGCGCCAGCAGCCCGTCGCCCACCTGGACAGTCGAGCGTGGAATATTCGGCGGAAACGACCGGGCGAACCGCGCCAGCACGTCGGTCAGAAACGGCAGTGGCTGTCCCCCGCCGGGCTTTTGCGTATCAGTCCACAGACAGACCGCGCAGACGGCGCTCTCCGGGCGTGGATTCCAATACAGGACAACGGAGGCTCCGCTACTCGCGAGCTTGATCATCGCGGCCACACGCAGTGCTATCCGGTGCTGCGGCGTCCAGTCCGGTCGAGTCGGCTCGACGTACCACTCGGCCCACCAAATGGGCACGCTCACTTGTTTTCGGAGCCAGTCGTTGACGGCAGTGAACTTTTCCAGCGCCGCGAACTCATCCGCAACGCCTTCGGACACCGTCGCGTGCCCGTCGACGACGACGAAGTCGACACCCCTACGGCGCTGATTCCATTCGACGAACGCGTCGAGCACCCGTTGGTCGACAGCTCCCCATGGACCCCGTAGATCGAGTGAGGTGTACGAAGGATCTGATGGATGGTCGAAGTCGAGATAGGGACCGCCGACCTGGTTGGCAGGGTTGACAGACTTCAGCGCGTCGTAGACAGCGTTGTAGAGATCCGTGTATCCGGCTGCGTCCCATCGGTTCTTGACGTCATCGAAGAAGCCTTTGAACTCGTTCCACACGATGAAGTGACGCACGTAGGGGTACCTCTTCGCAACGACAGCGCTCAGCGCGGCAAAGTCGGCGAAATGCTCGCGAAGCGGTGCAGTCTCCAAGCGGTCCCAGTCGGTGGTCCCAGGCCGGCCACCCTTCATCCAGTCGGGGGCACAGCACAAGATGATCACCGGAATTCCTCCGGTCCGACGAATGAAGTCCATGCGCCGGTCGAGGCTGTCGAAGTTGAACTGGCCAGGCGACGACTCGGGGTTGTCAGCTCCAAAGCCCATGATGTGCTGGGCCTGAATCATCGGCACCTCGCTGATCGCCTTCACAGCGGTGTCGACCGCGTCGGCGTCACCGGCATCTGCGCTGAACTGGGTGTGAGTGAAACCCCAGCCAGGCGGGTCGATATCGCGGTGGCTGTTCCCCGTGCAACTGGTAACCATAACGACCACAAGAATTCCCGATACGAGGACTCTCCAACGTTTCTTTTCCCAGCCTGGCACGGCGCCGGCGCGGCCCGTCATGGTTGCGCCCTTCGCCCCGCCCGCCCACTGCGTGTTCGCCGCCGACCGGTCCACCAGCGTTGCCAAAGCCGCGCAACCGCAGGAGGAATCATCCGGATCACCATGAAGAAGAAGGGCCTCATATCGTCGCGGGCCACCCAGGCGAATTCGGTGGACGACGGGCCGGCGGGAGCCGACGGTGTTGAGTAGTCACTGTTGCGAAAGGCGAATCGGGCAGGAAGATCGAGATTCTCCAGTAAGAAGCGGCGCGCTTCAACCTGTCCCGCAGACGGAATATCGCGTCCGGTGAGGTCGAGATGAAGGGCACGCACGACATCGACCCCCGCCTCGGTTTCGAATAGCCGGAACTGCGCGCCGACCCGAGGATTGAAATCGAGGAGTTTGTACTGGCCGTCCCGCCGGTCGTACCGCCAGTCGAGATCGAGGCAGCCCCGGTAATCGATACTCTTGACGAACTGGGTGGTCATCTCCTGCAGAGCAGGATTGCCTACCGCATACGCGCACGTTGTCATGCCGACATGCGGTGGGAACGAACGAACCTTCACACCCGTGAATTGAACTAGGGGAATTGATGATTCATCGCAATAGGAGTGCACGATCCAATCTTCGGCGCTCTCGCGCGGCAAGTACTCCTGCAGAATCACGCTGAACGTATTGCCCCAGCCGCGAGCCAGCGCGTAGAGGTCGGCAGGGTTGTCGACCCGGGTGGTGCCGCCCACCACCGGTGCGCGGCGCCGCTCGAACGCTTCCAAATTCTTCACCACCAACGGAAATGTCGCGTCGAATGCGAACTTCTCCAATTCATCGAGGCTCGTGGGAAAGGCCGCCGCGGGCGTTGGGACAGCGCTCTCGAGGCACAGCTCGTGCAACCCCCGTTTACTCGCCAGCCGCCGGGGCAGCGCCGGCGCGATCCGCGGGAACAGAAAGGTGTCCCCCAGGTCGTTGGCATGTTCGGCGATCAGCACTGCTGCTTCCTCGTCAGTGGGCACGAGCACCGACGGCCGCCCGATCAACCGCCCGATATCGAGGAGCCCTTCGACGAGCCTCGCCGGGTTCTCGAGGCCTGTTGTCGGCCAGATGAATCGGCCTTGAAGATAACGGGACATGGCCGCCGGGGTCCAGGCGTCTTCGGTGACTGCGTACACCGGAATGCCCAGGCGCCCCAGGCTTCTGATTGCGCCGACACCGCCGTGGTGCCATGGATACCGTCCGATCTTGACTACTACCGCCGGGACCGAGCGGTCAGCGTGAATCCGCGAAGGGGCTGATTCGGCGCGGGCTGAATACCTCGGTTGCAGCACATCGAGTTTCATTGCCGTTCGCCCCTTATCGCTCGACCTCTTCGGTCCCTGTCCGTCGGCGTTCATGTCGTCAGCACCACAAAGCGTTCGGCGATGACGAGAACGAACCCGGCCAGTACCGGCGACGCGGCAAGGGTGAGGAGGCGCAGCCATCTCGGGTCGTTGCGCGTAGGGCAAACCCGCCAGACCTCGCGCAGACCGAGCAGGCTCAGTGCCATGACCAGAAATGCCACGCCGACCGGAGTCCATGGCGTGCGCCGGATCTGAACTCCGGTGGTGGGGGGTATGAACGGCTTTGGCGTTTGCCCAGGCCGCCAATCGAAGGTGTATACCGATGCGTCTGGGTTGTCGACGACCACGCGCACGCCCGGCGCAGCTGCCATTGCGCGGCGAAACTGCGTTCCCCAGTCCGGCGGGTAACCCGACCCGAATGTCAGGTAGTTCTCCTGGCTTCGTGTGGTGATCAGGTAGGTCCCGGGTCCGCCTTCCCGCATGACGTCCACCAGACCCGTCACATCGGCGGGCTCGATGGGAGCATCGAGGCGATCCCAATCAACCCGTTCGACGTCGCGGTAGCCGACTGGTATGAACGGCGTGTCCCCGGGGATATGCGGGCTGACAAACAGAAATCTGCCGCCGTTGGGCGTGAGGGAATAGACCGTCTCTACCGCGGCGACCGCACCGTCGGATATCTGCTCGAATTGCTCGTTACCGTATCGCGTCACGAAGAAGGAGAACGAGAGCGCTAGGACGCATAGACCGACGCCACCCCGGGCAAGCGCCGTCGGCCGGCTCTCCGGGTCCGGGAAGAAGGACAACGCGGCCAGGATGCATGCGGGTCCGAGCATGAAAAGGTATACCCGAAAGGCAATCTCGCCGCCGTAGCTCTGCATGAACACCAGACCGACCGGAACGGCGACGAGGACGAGGAGTACACGGTCCTCAATCCCGTGGCGGCGTCGCCTCAGTAACCCCCACGCGGCCATGGCCACGAGGAGTCCGGCGGTGAGCATCCTCGCCTGACCGACCAGCTGGTGCTCGTCGCTGCCGCGTGAAGCACGCGCGACGACGCTCGAGGAGACGGTGCCGCTCACATCACCGACACTGCCCACCATGTCCTTCAGATGACCCGCCCAATACGGTTCGGTCATATAGCTGATCCAGGCCAGCAGGATCACGATCAATATCGTGGGCAGCCCGGTAAGCGTGCATCGACGCGCCACTATCAACCCCACGACGCTCATCACCATGACGAACGGTGTCAGCTGGTGGCTCACCGTCGCTGCGCAGAACAAACCCACGAGGATCGCCAGCAGCACGACCCGCTCCGCCGGACGCGCAGGGGCAGAGGGCAATTCACCGGAGGACGACCCTTGCCATACCCAGTGCCACACGCGGGCCGGCTTGCAATGCCGATTCACCGTCCGCTCGAGGCTGCTGAACCACTTGACGACAATTCCGATGAACACCAGATAGAGCAGATAGGTGAACCCTTGCGGGCTGAAGTAATCCTGCCCGATCCAGTTCAGGAGGCAAAACAACACCGCCGCAAGCCATCTGGCCTGCAACGACATCTTGATCGCGCTCATGATCAGCGCGAGCGCTCCCAGGTACAGCAGATTGCTGAGCACCGGGGCGAGGGAAAGCACCGGACTCAAGGTCGAAAGCCGGCCCGAGCCGAGCCAGAACGCCGCCAGCGCAAAGAAGCCCGGCCAGCACCATCGAGCATCGAGTTCAGTTGCCACAGTGCCGGTGCGCGAGATGAAGTCGACAAAACCAGCGTGGAACCAGGTGATCGGAAATCGAGGCTCCGATTCGACCAAGACCGTAATCCCATGCAGGAAAAGGACAAGAATCACCAGCTGGATGCCCAACAGCCAGGCGTGGGGCCGGCGAAGGGAGAGCGACCCGACGAAGCCGACGCCGAGCAGCGCGAGCCCGGCCAAAGTAGAAAACGGCAGCACTGAAAGCAGTCCCAACCCCGTCATAGCGTGAAGATCGACGGTGGGCAACCTCGCCACCAAGAGCAAGACGGCAAGGGCAGTAGTGAGACACAGTGCTGCGACGGTGACCTGCTGGCCTTCTTGGCGCCGTTCTGATTTCGGCTCGCAGCCACCAGCTCCGGCTCTCCTCGAGAGCGTGGGCGCCACAACGTCCGCTTCGAGGTCGTCGACCACCTGGCGACTCATCGGTATGCGCTCATCGGCTTGCACACCCGTGCAGCGAGTGGCGGCGGTACCCGAGGACTCGCCCGAGTCCTGGGAGCACGGCAAGCATCACCACACCCTGGCCAACCAGCACCGCCACTCCCACCGCAGTGATCCTCGGGTCGCCGAAGCCCGCGAACAACTGGGAGCAGCGCATCAACACGACGACCAATGCCAACACCAGCATCCCGCGCGCAGATTGGACCCAAATAATTTGCCGTCGTTGAGTTCTCGCTCTGAGGGTGCCGAGGTAGATTTCAATGATCCCGGCCGGCAGACTGGCGAACGCCAGCAGCTGCAGCACGGGAGCGGCGTCGAGGTAGCCAGGCCCGAACAGCCCCAGTGCGTACGGCGCGGCGAGGCTGACTCCCACTACGCCGACCAACAGCAGGCCCACTGCACGGGTGAGCGCCGCGCGGCAGTGCCGGGCCAAACTACCCATGTCATAGACGCTTTCCACCGCCATGGACGTCGACAGATTGCACGCGACCATGTTCAAGATGCCTGCGACGGACCATGCCAGGAAGAAGTATGCGTAGGTGTGGGCTTCGACACGGGCCGCGACGAGGACGGGGACGAGGAACATGGTCGCGAACATGAAGAGCGCACCAAGGTAGTCAGCCGCGAAGAACCGGCCAATCTGACCGCGTTGCAACGCGATGTCGGGAGCTGTCCTGCGTATGTGCCGTGGCAGCAGCCACACGAAGATCTGGAGACTGGCAGGAAACATGATCACGACCATGGGGACGATCCAGGAGAAGAAGACTCCGGAACGGGGCATGGATCCGGCGAGCAACAACAACAGGATGATCTTCGCGACGCCGAAAATGGCGTTCCACAACGGCACCCACACGGCAGCTCGCAGCCCGGTGAGGACACTCTCCTGCACGGTGATCACACTCGCGACCACCGCCCCGCCGACGAACCACAGCTGCATGCTCGGCGTACGTAGGAGATCGAATACCGGCCCTCCCCACCAGCTGAGCGTGGCGAGAAAGCAGAAGGCCAGAGCGGCAACGGCGGCGGAGGTGAGGACGTAGGCGCAGGCAACCACAGCGAACGAGTGCTTACCGGCCTTGGGTATGAAGCGATTGAGCGTTCCTGCCGCGTTCAGCGATACCAGACTCGTCAGCGCCATCAGAGCGGAGATCGCCGCCGAGCCACGTCCCACGTCGGCGTCGCGGTAATGGTGCGCGGCCAGAAACCAGTACACCAGTCCGAGGGCCCCGGTGATCCCGGTGTTGAGCACGAGTGCGTAGGCATTGCGAAGGAACAACCCGCCGTCTGCGCTGTCGACTTCGCCACCTCGACGGACCGGGCTTTCGACGGGCTCGCCGACGCTCGACGCCGATGGCTCCAACTCAATTCGCTCAGACATCGAGTCAGCTCCGTCTGGCCGAGCGTTTGGCGGCGCGTAGCGGCGCCCACCCGGCTGTCAGCAAACGTTCCCAGCGGAGGATCGTGGCGCCCGGCCCCGACACCATCGCCGCGAAGCTAGCCATACTGGTGGCCCGTCGGATCGTTAAGCGCGGCAACATGAAAGGATCGTCAGACCGTGTCGCTCGCATATTTCTGACGGCTGCCGCACTTTCGAAACCGGCAGTTCGAGCTGCGGCCCGGACTCGTGCACTCGCGTACCCGAACGGATATGCGAGGGTGGTGACCCCCCTTCCGATACCGTTCTCGAGCAGTTCGCGGCTGCCCATGAGCTCATGCGACATCTGGGCGACATCGATCTGGTCGAGCTCGGGGTGGCTGTGGCTATGCGCCCCGATTTCGATATTCGACGCAGCCAGCTCCCGGATCTGTGCCCAACTCATCATGCGATCCGGTGAGCGCCCCGCGGCGTGGGCGCCGGCGTCGGCGATCCAGCCGGTCGTGACAAAAACGGTTGCCGAGAAACCGTACCGCGACAAGATGGGCCAGGCATCGGACACGAAATCGGCGTAGCCGTCGTCGAATGTCAGGGCCACCGGCCGCTCAGGCAGCTCCGTACCGGACCGGAATGCCCTGGCGAGTTGGGCGAATGTGAGACCGGTGAACCCGTGGGCGACCAGGTAGGCGAGCTGTTCCTCCAGCGCTCGGGGACTGACCGAGAGCCGCCTGGTTGTCGACGGGGGCCGCTCGGCGACAGCGTGATACATCAGGATGGGGACCGACTGGATCATTCGACGCCCGTCATCGCCCGCCCTCGGCGGACCGGAGCACCCCCGCGGGCATATCCGGCCGCGGCGGTGAGTAGACCCACCGAGATGGCCCAGGTGCGCTCGAGCCCGGCCAAGTCACCGCTCAAGGCGCTGCCGAGGCCTCGTGCAACCCCGCGGGTGAGTATCCGGGTCGTGTATTTCCGTTCAGCGGCGAGTCCGTCAGAGAATCCGACACTGCGCGTTACGGCAGCCTTGGACAGACCTTCGGCGAAGCACCGAGACCGGAAGTAGGCGAACCGTTCCCGTTCGGCCCCGACCCGATGCCAGATCACCGCTCGAGGTTCGAACATGTATATCCAGTCGGGCCGGCGTTGAGCCACTCGGATGCAGAATTCGGTCTCCTCACAACCCAGCGGGCGTCGATCCGCCGATGTGCGGCCCATATGGCTGGGGAATCCACCAGCGATCGAGAAGACCTCCCGACGGAACGAGGCGTTGCCGCCCAGCAAGTTCCGAACCTGCCCGGGTTCCCTTCCGGTGAAGGTGCAGCCCAGTACCCAGTCGAATTCCTCAGGGAACCAGCGCGGCCGTTCTGATGCCCACAACGGCAACGTAGTGCCACCCACACCGGCGACGCGCTCATCGGCGTAGCCTGCACACAGGTGCGCCAGCCAATCGGGATGAGCGACGGCATCGTCGTCGAGGAAGGCCACCACATCACCCGAGGTCATCTCCACGCCAGTGTCTTTGCCGCCGGAAAGGCCCTGTTTGTAACGATTCTCCACTACCGTCACATCAGCCAGGACCTCGCTGAATTGCCGGTAGAGATCCGGGTTGTGGTCGACGACGACCACGATTTCCGCCGGTTTCACGCTCTGGCCTCGAACCGATGCCACCGCGGCAAGAGTGTCGTCGAAGCGATTAAAAGAATAGGCGCAGATCACCACCGACGCGGTGACGGCATGGCCCGAGTTCGCGACTGTCATAGTGCACCTCCCTAACGTCTCCGGCCCGCTACCGAACCGGATCCGCTGTGCGATTCCGGCTTTCTGTTGGCTCGAGCGCCCGCACCCGGCGTGCCACCTCGTGAGCCACCCGCGGGGCAACGTACTGTGCACCGACAACGAACCGCATCAGCGGGCCGAAGCTGTTGACGGCGGGCAGCCCGACGAAATACAGACCCGGCACGGAACTCTCGAATTTTGCTGATAAAACGGGCATTTCGGCATGCGTGCGGATCGACGAGCGAAGCTCCTCGCTGAGGAAGTCGACCGACGAGACCCGCGGGTAGTAACCCGCTGCGGCGATCACGTGGTCGACGGTCATCTCGCGTCGACGACCGTCGCGCATCGCGAGAACAAGCCGGACCTTTCCCCGTTCTGGATGGGCCTGCTCGATCCGATCGACGACCGTGACCCCGACACCGGCCTCGAACCGAGCCTTCATCGTCGACGGCGTCTGCGGCCCCAGGACCCGCCGAATCAACCTGAGCCGGACACCCCCCGGCAGGTGCCGGAACAGGTTCGGGACCTTCTCGTACAGCCATAACGGTATCGATGGGCCAAGACCTGACGACGGGTAGCAAATCCGTTGCCACCACGGTCGTGGTCCCGGCGGTGGTGTGGGCGTGAACTTCACCGGGCGTCGCGCCACCACCGACACGTGCGCGCCTGCTTCGTGCGCGAGGGTGGCGAAGTCCACCGCTGACGAGCCACCACCGACGACGGCGACGCGCCGGTCGGCGAAATCGGATAGGTCGCTATGGGCTGCGGTGTGGCTGACCAGCTGGCTCGGAAGATGCTGCAGCTCCTCAGGAATCTGATCGAAGTAGCTGATGCCGATCGCGCAGACGACGAGGTCCGCGGGGAGAACCTCACCGTCGTCGAGCTCGAGCAGGTAGCCGTCGTTCGTGCGATCCAGCGCCACCACCTGCCGCGGCTCCACAACTTCGACAAAGCCTTCCTGGAAATCCAGCGCGTACTCGGTGAACAACTCCAGACTGACTGGAATATCGATGTCGTGGTAGGGAATTCCCTTCGTCGCGCAATAGGCGGCGAGCGATCCCTGCCCGCCCGGTGCGCTCAGGCTCGAAGCGAAAGGCTGGGACTTCAACATCATTCCCGCCGGCATGTGGTGGCGCCAACTGCTCATTGGTGTGCCGAAGATCCGGAACGGGATGCCGCGCGCACGCAAATGCGCCGCAATCGAAAGTCCGTATGGTCCTGCTCCGATGATCGCAACCCTGGTCATGTGTTCACACCCTTCGATATCAGATGGTCGTTGACAGTGACGTGCGTGCAACGATTGATTTCCTGATCCGGGAACTCCGCTCGTGGCATTAGCAGGATCAGAGCCGACACCAGCCCCACCACGACGATTCCGGCGGCAGGGAACCACGCGTCAGCCGCCAGCATCGTCAGTGCAACAAGGGCATTGATGGCAACGGCGCCCGCCGCGCCGATTGACAGGGCAACCTGCGCGCTGAAGCTGGGAAGGAGCCGCCCTATCGCCAGCGCCGGTGCTGCCAACAAATAGACGAGAACCACCGCGCGCCCGGACGGTACGGATTGACTGACGCCAACGGCGAGCCCGGTTCCGCCCGCTATCGTGAGCGCCGCGGCGCGCAAACGGCCGCCGAGGCTGCCGGCTCGCCCCGGCGGCCGCAGCACGAGCATCATCGACACCACGTCACGACGCACGGCAGGCACCCTCGTAGTTCGATGGGGGCTCGACAACGGTGCGCAGCCACGAGACCGTGCGATGGATGCCCTCATACAGCTTGACAGCTGGTCGCCACCCGAGATCACGTTCAGATCGGCTTGTGTCCAACGCAATTGCCTGAAGTTCACCAGTGCGCACGGTTGCGTGGCGTGGCTCCGACGACTCGCCAAGGGCCCGGGCGATCATGCGATACACGTCGGCCACAGTGGTCTGTATGCCGGTGCCGATGTTGTACGTGCCCACCACCGCAACCGGAGCCTCAGCAGCACGGACAAACGCATCGACCACGTCGCCGACGTACACGTAGTCACGGGTCGAGGTGCCGTCTCCATACACAGTGGCCGGACGCCCCGTAAGCAGGGCACTACCGAATACCGCGATCACCCCGGCCTCCCCCGTCGGACTCTGGCGCGGGCCGTAGACGTTGGCCAGTCCGAGACAGATCGGGGCCATGCCGTACATCTCCGCGTAGGCGCCCAGGTAAAACTCGCCGGCCAGCTTCGCCACCGCGTAGGGAGAGAGCGGCCCGACCGGGCAACTTTCATCGACGGGAAGGCGGGCAGGCACCCCGTATCGCGAGCCTCCGGAGGCGGCGTAGACGACCCTCTTCACGCCGGCCCGCCTACTTGCTTCGCAGACATTGATGGTGCCCAAAATATTTGTACGGGCGTCGAATTCGGGATTGGAGACCGAAGCCCTGAGATCGACATGTGCAGCGAGGTGAAAAACCACATCAGGGTTGGCACCCGCGACGATATCGGTGAGCTCAGGCGCCTGAACATCGACTTTCATCAGGCTGAAGCGCCCTCGGTAAGCGCCGCGGGATTTGGCGGCATCGAGGTTGGCCGGATTGCCCGTGCTGAAGTTATCCACGCCGACTACCTGGTGGCCTTCCGCCAACAGGCGATCGACCAGAGTGGATCCGATGAACCCGGCTGCCCCGGTCACCAATGTTCGCATCTTCTACCTCCCGATCGGAACGATGAGACGACGTGCTGTCGATCGACCGCCGTGGCGCGGTGGCACGCGTCCGATGAGTTCGATTCAGACAGCCAGTCGGCCTGAACCACAGATTGATTTCGAGCTAGCCGCTAGGGAATCTGCCGGTCGGCACTCGTCTGGATTCTCTGGATGTTGGCACCGGAGTCATCGTTCGCGGGCAACACCCTGGCCAGTAGTACCGGCATTCCGGAGTTGTGCCGGTCCAGCACGATTCGCAGTACCCGGATGCCGTCCCGGATGGAATGAAGGTTGGATTGTCCCGATCGGCGCGGCAATTCCAGGCTCGGGACTTCGGCAATCCGGAGGCCATCCTGCATCGCTCGAACGATCATTTCGGCTTCGATCTCGAAACCCGTCGAACACAACGAGAGATGTTCGAGGTAGCGGCGATGGAACGCGCAGAACCCATAGCAGAGGTCGGTCAGCTCGGCATCGTAGAGATAGTTGAACACCCGAAGGAGAAATCGGTTGCCGAGCCGCCGAAATCGGGTGATGTCCAGAGATCCACCACCGCCGATGAATCGCGAGCCTTTGACGAAGTCGTATCCGCTGGCAAGGAAATGCAGGAAGTGATTGATCTCTTGGGGAACCATGCTGCCGTCCGCGTCCATCATGACGATGACGTCGCCGGTTGCCGCGAGAAAGCCGCTTCGCAACGCGCTACCCTTGCCCGGGCCGTCTTGCCGCACCACCCTGATATCCGGCCGGTAGCTCCGCGCTGTGATCACAGTGGCATCAGTCGAGTCGCCGTCAACCAGAATCACTTCGGCGACGGTCTCGGGTATCTGCTCGAGCACCCACGCGATGTTGCGCGCTTCATTTCGAGCCGGTATCACCAGACTCACGGTCGGCGAGGTCCGTGCCGCTCGGTGCCCATCCGACGCGGTCCTTGCTGCGGCAAGACCACCGTGCAGGTGAGACCCTTTTGGCTGCAACATGTCCGACCCGAAATTGGTGGTGTTCGTCGTTCCGGCTAGCTCCATGCTTTTTACCCCCTGTTGTGGTTGGCGAGATTGCAGGCGATCTGGTAGATCACCCATCTGGCTTCGGTGGGGCCCACTGGCCCCAACCCCAGACCCAAGTACTGGACGCATATTTCGTCGTCGACCGTGATTCGGTTGCCGGAGATGTACGCCTGTAAGCCCACGGCCCTGAGGGCACCGCACGCCTCTCCAATGGTGACGGCTTCGGTGATCGCTTCGGCCACCTGCTCGGCTTTGAAGGCGATCTCACCATCGGCGCCACCCACCAGATTGCCGACCGTCCGGTATGAGTCAGTCATCGTGTCCCCGCATTTTCGCCCACCACGTTCGAGCCGGCCGAAGGAGTACCATCCCGACCCGCTATCGGTTGGTTTAGAACCTCGGGGCGTGGACGACGAAAAGCAGTCTTCGCGCGCGGTTTTCATCGAGACAGCAGAGAAGCACTCGACCAAGGTCGAGCCCCGGCCGGATGGCGTCCGCTGCTCCACCAGGTCGTCCCGCGTGCCGAGCCACCGCACCAAGTCGGTGTAGGGCCCAACAAACAAAGTCCGTCCCGAAGCTGCCCACAGTGACAACGTCGCGGGCACGAGCGATGTCAGCAGAACACTGCGCAACAGGTTGCGATGCTTGAGCGTTGGTCCACTGAACACCGCTTCACTATCCGATGCGGCACCCGACTAGTACATGGGTCATCCGGGCCAATTTCAGACAGGACCTCGGTCTAGATCGTTTCACCCATCCAGGTATGGCAGAAGTCCAGGAGGAAGGGCTGCAGCCTCTGCGCGTGTGCGTACACCGAGCTTCGTCAGAACCCGGTGAACATGGTTCTTAACCGTAGGAATTGCGATATCCAACTCAATCGAGATGTCCCGATTCGACAGGCCCATACGTAGCATTCGAAGGACCTGGGCCTCGCGGGTAGTCAGAACTAGTTCCCGTACTAGGAGGTGCTGCTTCGGCCTCCCCGTGGACAGCCGCTGGAGCAACATCTTCGTAACGCGAGGCGGCAGAAACGATTCCCCGGAAGGCACCTCGCGAAGCAGGGTCAACAGCTCGTCCAGCGAGTCCTTCTTGAGGTGAAAACCCACTGCGCCGGCCGCCGCGCAGCTGAGAATTCCCGACTCGTCGTCCTCGGCCAGACCCAGGACGATGACCTTGGTACCGGGACTGATTTCCAGGGTCTCGCGAAGCAGAGTCGCGCTGTCTCTCGTCGTCGTGCTGAGCAGGACCACATCGGGTGCGTGCGACCGGAGTGCCGACAGCAGCGATGGCAGATCCCATGCCGCACTGAGGGTTTTGATCCCGTCGGCGGCGAGGATAAAGGCGAGATTCTCGCGGTACAAGGTGCAGTCATCGACGATCAAAATCCTGTTCTCGCCGAGTCGCCCCTTGCCGCTCGCCGCAACGCGCGTCGACGCTGACGCAGGCGGAATCGCCGAGCCGACCAACGGCTCGGCGTTCTCGCGATCCGCAATCCGGCTCGCCATCTTCTCGTCATTGCCGGAAACAGACTGCGAGTGAATACATTCGATCAGCAGGATCGCGGAGCTAGTCGAAGTCTCGAGCACCGCGCCTGTTTTCATCAGCATGCAACCTCCCGGTCGGTGGGAATTGGCTGCGCCGCTCAGCCACGCGAAGGTCATTGTGATCCCGAAGGTCGGTTTTGTCACGGGTCACGTACTGATCCAACGTCAACGCCGACGAAGTCTGCGAGTCCTCCGACGCGCCAGCTATCGAACACCGCGGCTTCTCGCGCATGATTCGAGGTGACCCGAATCATTCATGTCACCCGCTTCGTGGTGCGCCTCCGCAAATTTCCGATCAACCCGGCCAGCGATCACGCCCTCGGCCACACCGCGCCACCCTCGAGTACATCGAGCGAGGATGGCTGCAAGCGGCTGGCTTTCGATCGCCGGCAACCTACGCCGACTGACCGGAATCCGCGGTCGACGGGCACGATCGCGGGATCGTGCACTGCCGATATCGATCGGTCCGGGCAATCGGCGCCCCGTCGGCAGCCGCCGCCGGCGCATATGTTTCGGCAATGCGGCCGATGTCGGGATTCCGTCCGGTCAGTGGCGTCAACGAAACTCTCTGCAGGACAATCCGGTTACTCTGCGAGATATGAAGTCCATTGCACTGCAACGGAATATACTGTGAGAACGCGGCAACGGGCCCTCGCTACGTCGACTGCTTCCCGCCCTGCCCCAACGCGCCTCTGAGCCGGGCCGATAATGCCCACCTGCGATGGCGCCTTGGACGTCACGGCATCCAGTCAGACCCATTCGCCCGTTGGACAGGGGCGAATTAGCGCCCGCTTCCGCAACTGCCCGACAGCGAAGTCGAGGGAAATGTCCGCGGGGCGAATGCCGCCGCCGAAATCCCCGTCGGATTCAGGGTTGCTCAGATCTATGCCTGCAACTGCCAAATGGCTTCAGCACGGCGCTTCCAGCTAAAGACCTCGATCGAACTGATTGCCCGACGCCGAGGGGCCACACCCGGCACGACGACAAGTGTCGACGCCTGACAAATGTCCGATTGGCACCAAAACCAGGCTGGTAGCAACCTTAGAGCGGGCTGTTAATGCGGCTCCGAACGCGGAAAAGTTCCAAAAACCATAGACAAAGCTAACGTTTGTTTGATAGAGTCGATCCACGTGTCTCTTCGGCAGCTTCAACGTTGTTTACCGCGACTCTGCCCAGGCCCCGATCGTCGTAGCGACTCTTCAAAAATTTGCTAGCGGTGCCTTCGACTTATTACCAACCAGTAACCGCGACTCGTCGCAGGTCAGGTCACCCGGGGTGACAAACCGTGCGGCCCGCGCCTTGAGACAGATGGGAGGCTGACGATGGTCACGCCATTCGCCCGCGCCGTCAGCTTCCTCGTCGTCGACGACTGCACGCTCTACCGCGACGGTCTCGCCGCTCATCTCAGTGCCAATGGCGGGGATGTGCGGTCTGCCTGGGATCTGGAGTCTCTACGCCATGCGATCGAAGATCGCCCGCCGGACATGATCCTGCTGAACATCGGCACTCGGGACAGCGCCGCGCTGCTGCGATTCAGTGTGGGCGTGGCCAACGCGCGAGTGATCGCGGTCGGCGTATCCGAGGACGACGAATCAGAGATCGTGTCCTGCGCCGAGTCTGGCGTGGTCGGCTATCACCTACGGTCCGAATCGCTCGATGACTTGCTGACGTTGATCCAACGAATCATGAACGGCGAGTCCGCCTGTTCGGCTCACGTTGGCGCGATTCTGTTGCGGCGACTGTCCGAAGTCGCTGCACGACAGCACGTGCAGACACAGGACGCTGTTCTCACAGTCCGCGAGGAGGAAATCCTCCGACTACTGGAAACGGGGATGTCGAACGGTGAGATCGCAGCACTCTTGTGCATCGCAGTCCATACCGTCAAGAACCACGTTCACAGCATTCTGAGCAAGCTAGGCGTTCGGTCTCGAGCCGAAGCCGCGGCACGGCTGCGGACCCTGGACCAGTCGCCAAGCGGCCGCAGTCGGATGAAAAGGCCGCCGGGTGCGGCTTAACGCACTAAAGCACTAACCACGAGCAAGGATGCAGAACTCGTTGCCTTCCGGGTCGGCCAGCACCACCCAGCTCTGCTCGCCCTGACCGATGTCGACCCGCCGGGCACCCAGTGCGAGCACCCGCTCGACCTCGGCCTGCTGATCGTCGGGCGTGAAGTCGAAGTGAATGCGGTTCTTGACCACCTTGCCGTCCGGTACTGCCAAGAACAACCAGTCCGCACCGGTCGGCGCCCGAAGCACGATGTCACCGTCGTCGGTGGGCTCGGCCGGCCAGCCCAGCACCGTCGACCACCACGAGGACAGCGCATGGATGTCATGGGCGTCGATGCAGATCTCGCTGAACCGCAGCGTCACTTCATGAGCTCCTTTTTCATCACTTTGCCCATCGCGTTGCGCGGCAGCGAGTCGACCAGCCGCACCTCCCGTGGCCGCTTGTGGATCGAAAGCTGTTCGGCGACATATTCAATCAGCTCGCCGGGTTGGGCATCGCCGACCACGAACGCGACGATGCGCTGGCCGAGGTCCGGGTCGGGCACGCCTACGACGGCGACCTCGTCGACGCCGGGGTGACCCAGCAGCACCGTCTCGACTTCACCGGCACCAACCCGGAAACCACCGGACTTGATCAGGTCCACCGACTCGCGGCCGACGATGCGGTGCATGCCACCGTCGTCAATCACGGCGGCATCCCCGGTGCGATACCACCCGTCAGGATCAAACGACTCGGCAGTGGCATCGGGCCGGTTGAGGTAGCCGTCGAACAGGGTGGGTGCCTTAAGGTGAAGGCTCCCAATGGTTTCCCCGTCATGCTCGGCGATCGCACCATCCTCGCGCACCAGCCGGGTCTGCACCCCCGCCAGCGGCAGGCCCACCCAGCCGGGGCGACGCTCGCCGTCGGCCCGAGTGCTCAGGGTGATCAGCGACTCGGTGCTGCCGTACCGCTCCACGGGCTGGTGTCCGGTCAGTTCGGCAAGCCGGGTGAATACCGGCACCGGCAGCGCCGCGCTGCCCGATACCAGCAGCCGCGCCGAGGCCAGCGCGGTGGCCGCCTCGGTGTCGGCCACCACCCGGGACCACACCGTGGGCACCCCGAAATACAGCGAACCACCGGCGGCGGCATAACCGGCTGGGGTGGGTTTTCCGGTGTGCACGAAGCGATTTCCCACCCGCAGTGAGCCGAGCAAACCGAGGATCAGGCCGTGGACGTGGAACAGCGGCAGCCCGTGCACGAGTGTGTCCTCGGGGGTCCACTGCCAGGCCGCGGCCAGCGCGTCGATATCGGCGGCGACCGCCCCCCGACTGATCAGCACACCTTTGGGTAGACCGGTGGTGCCGGAGGTGTACATCACCATCGCGGTGGCCTGCGGCGGCGGCTCCGGATAGCGATGCCACGACCGCGCGTGCAGCCGGACCGGCACGTGCGGCAGACCACCGAGGTCTGCGGGCTGCTCCCCCAGCCAGGCCTGAGCACCGGAATCGGTCAGGATATGCGCCCGTTCGGCGACGCCGACGTCGGCGGGCACCGGGACGAACGGCACCCCCGCGATCAGGCAGCCCGTGATGGCGAGCACCGTCGTGGCGGTGGGCGTGGCCAGCACGGCCACCCGGCCGGCGCCGCCGACCCGCTCGGCCACCGAGGTGGCCGCGCCGACGAGATCACTACGGGACAACACGGCACCGTCGATACGCACGGCGTCGCCGATATCGGCTCCGGCGGCGACAGCAGCGGGATTCAGGGCGGCCAGCAACACACCCGCGACGCTACCGGGATACTGGCGTGGTGAAGCCCATCATCCAGCTCTCATCGCGCGAGGTGTACCGCAACCGCTGGATGTCGGTGCGTGAGGACACTGTTCAACGACCGGACGGTTCGGCCGGTATCTACGGCGTTGTCGACAGGCCGGACTACGCGGTGGTCATCGCTGTGGACGGCGATCGGTTGGCTTTGGTGGAACAGTTCCGCTATCCGATCGGCGCGCGGCGCTGGGAATTCCCGATGGGCACGGTTCCGGGCGAGCCCGATATCGAGCCGGCCGAGCTGGCGGCGCGCGAGCTCCGCGAGGAGACCGGTTTGACTGCCGGTTCGCTGGCGTCACTCGGTCATCTGGACGTCGCGCCGGGCATCTTCAGCCAGCGTGGCTGGGTGTTCCTGGCCACCGACCTCACCGAGGGCGAACACGAGCGTGAACACGAAGAGCAGGACATGCACTTCACATGGTTCACCCGCAGCCGGTTCGAAGAGATGATCCGGGACGGCGTGATCACCGACTCGCAGTCGATCGCCGCGTATGCACTCTTGCTGCTCCGGGAGCGTGTCGAATACTGACCGGCGCGCCGTGGGACAGATGTGACAGGTGAGTTTTACCGACGGCTAGACTGAACCCTCGCAACGACCATTCGAGGTGTCATGGAATCGGGCCGTCTGGGTGTCGCTCTGCTGGTCACGGCCACCATATGCGCCGCGGGACTGCTGAGCCCCGCCTCGGCGCACGGTCAGCCCCTGGCCTGGAACGGCCGCTATCAGATGGTGACCTATGCCTCGCAGAAGGCGGGCACCAGTCCGGCCACCCGCCAGAAGGAAAACGACTTTGGCGCCGTCTTCACCCTGGCGACCGCGTGCGCCGGCGGCACCTGCGCAGCCACCGTCGTGGACGGTCCCGCACCCGGTAACCCAACCATCCCGCAGCCGACCCGCTACAGCTGGAACGGCACGGAGTGGGCCACCACCTACGACTGGGTCTGGGACTGCTTCCTGGGCGACGGTTACCAGAAGCAATGGAGCCCCGCGACATCGTGGGCGTTCTACACACCGCAGCCCGACGGATCCCTGCGCGGCACCTGGCACACCGACATCAGCTCGGGCCCCTGCCGGGGCAGCGTAGTCATGCCGGTCGCGGCGTTCCCGGCCTGAGACCCTTGAAGGGCGCCCGAACTCGTCACCACAGCTGCAGGCACGCGCCTTGCAGCAATGCTTGCTCACCAACGTCCTCGACGTCACCGGAGGTGGCGCGGCACTCTTGGCCGGCCTGGGCCTGGCATCGCTCAAGAGGGATCGGTGTCCGGGGACCCCGTAGCGCTGATCACCGGTGCCGGCCGCAGAGGAGGCGGCGACGACCCGGTTCGGTGGGATCGACGTGGTGGTGGCCAACGCGGGCATCGAGCAGTTCGCAACCGTGCTCAGAATGAGAGTGGCGCACTACGGTGTCGGGGTTGGCGTGGCGCACATGGCGTTGGTCGACACCCCGATGCTGCGCGCAACGACTCGTCGACGTGCCCCGATGGGTGGACGCTGCGCCGTCGTGGGCACTTCCGCACAATGGAGAACGATGACTGACACGGTGGCCACCACGACGGCACGCAACCACTCGATGGATCTCTATCGGGTGGTTGCCTTGTTGTTCGTCGTGGTCGGGCATTGGATGGCGGCGTCGCTGACCTATTCCGATGGCGGGTTCTGGCGGGACAACCCACTGGTCGATCTACCCTGGACGCAATGGCTCACCTGGATTTTCCAGGTGGTTCCGGTGTTCTTCGTGGTCGCCGGCTACGCCAGCGCGGTCTCGTGGGCGCACCGCAGCGGGGCAGAATCCCGGCAGGAATGGTTGCGGCGTAGGCTCGTTCGGCCGATCGGGCCGACCGCGGTCTACGTCGTGTTCGCACTGGTGGTCGTGGCGGTGCTGCGCGGGGTCCGGGTCGCGGGCTCGGAGCTCGACTTCGGCGCCTGGGCGGTGGCCATGCACCTGTGGTTCCTGGGGATCTACGTCCTGGTGGTCGCGCTGACGCCGATCGCAGTGGCCGCACACCGCCGCTGGGGTCTGTGGGTGCCCGTCGTGATGACCGTGGCGATCGCCGCGATCGACGTCGCCACCATCGGAGCCCATCTGCAGTACATCGGGTGGCTGAACTATCTACTGGTGTGGGGACTGCTCTACCAGCTCGGAATAGCCTGGCATGGCGGCAAGTTGCGCGGCTGGGTGCCGATCGCGCTTGCCATCTGTTCGGCAATCGTGTTGATGCTGCTGGTCACTGTCGGACCCTATCCGGTCTGCATGATCGGGGTTCCCGGCGCCGTCGTGGATAACACCGGACCGCCTAACCTGGCGCTGCTGGCACTTGGCTGCACCGAGGCCGGAATCGCCTTGGCCGCCGTCCCGGTCGTCAACCGCCTGCTGAAATCGGCTCGTGCCCAACGTATCCTGGCTGTCGCCAATGACAACGTGATGGCGCTCTACCTGTGGCACATGGTGCCGGTCGTGATCGTGGCACTGGCCGGATATCCGACCGGACTGTTGCCGCAACCGACGCTCGGCACGGCGGCCTGGTGGTGGTTCCGACTGGGCTGGGTCGCGATCCTGACGGTGGTCGCCGGTGCCGAACTGGCGTTGTTGTGGTGGGGCCGAAGGCTTTTCTCCGCATCGCTGCCGACTGTCGCGGTCAGCATCCCGGCGTGGTTTGGCGAAGCATTTCTGTTGGCCGGCACAGTCGGGATCGCCGTCACGATGACCGTTTTCGCCACGCTCGGCTTCGCGCCTGACGGACGATTCCCCGTCGCGGCCAGCATCGGGTTCGCCGTTGGCGTGACGCTCGTGGCGCTGGCACCTACCGGTAGGCGTCGACACCGAGCTTGACGGCCAGCCAGCACACGGCGACAGGACGGCGAGCAGCACCCCTGCTGGCGGCGGACATCTCGCTGCCCGCTGACCTGCTTGCCGCTGGGTAGGCTCGGCGTTCCTGGCCTGCTTGCTCGTCGGATCGGCGCTCATACCGGTCGCGTACAAGCTTCGAATCCCCTTTGCGGCATAGGTTTCGCCGCGGTGGTCGCCATGGTGCCGAACCGGCTGGGTCAGTGACCGTGCGCCAGTGCCCGAAGGAAGAACATCAGGTTGGCCGGGCGTTCGGCAAGTCGCCGGACGAAGTAGCCGTACCACTGGGTGCCGAATGGCACGTACACCCGCACATGATTGCCCTGCGCCGCGAGCTTGCGCTGCTCGGCATCACGGATGCCGTAGAGCATCTGGTATTCGAATCTTTCTGAGTAACGGCCGAATTCGCGGGCCATCTCGCCAGCGGCGGCGATCACGGCCGGATCGTGTGAGGCGACCATCGGGTAGCCGTCACCGGCCATCAGCGTGCGCAGGCAGCGCAGGTAGGACGCGGTGACCTCGCCCGCGTCCCGGTAGGCCACCGATGCCGGTTCGTCGTAGGCGCCTTTACACAGCCTGATGCGAGCGCCGGCCGCCGCGAACTCGGCACAGTCAGCTTCGGTCCGTGTGAGATAGGCCTGTAGCACCGTTCCCAGCCAAGGGAATTCAGTGCGCAGCTCCCGCACGATCGACAGCGTGGAGTCGGTGGTGGTGTGATCCTCGGCGTCGATCGTGACCCACGCGCCGACCTGCTGGGCCCGCTGGCAGATGGTGTGGGCGTTCTCGAAGGCGACCTTGTCACCGTCTGTGGGCAATGCCTGGCCGAGTGCCGATAGTTTTAGCGACACCTCCAGTGGACGCACGGCCGCCCGATTGTCGCCGCAGGCGCCCAGCGCGTCGAGCAGGCGCAGGTAGGCCGTGACCGTCGACTCAGCAGCATCGATGTCGGTGACATCCTCACCGAGGTAGTCGATGCTGACCAGTCGGCTCGAGCCACGCAGTACCGTGACCGCGGCGAGCGCGTCATCGACGGTCTCGCCGGGCACGAACCGGTTCACCACGTCGCGGGCGATCGGCATCCGTTCGGCGCTGTGGCGCAGGCGATGTGACCGGCCGGCCGCCAAGATCACCGGCCGCATGACGGAGGCGAAGACGCTCATGCTTCGACCTCCATATGCGGGTACCTATGGTCGGTGGGCGCCACGAACGTCTCCTTGATCGACCGCGCCGACGTCCAGCGCAACAGGTTCAGCAGCGAGCCGGCCTTGTCGTTGGTACCCGAGGCCCGCGATCCACCGAACGGCTGCTGCCCGACGACGGCCCCGGTCGGCTTGTCGTTGATGTAAAAGTTGCCCGCGGCGAAACGCAGCCGCTCCTGAGCTGTCCGCACCGCACCCCGATCGTCGGCGATCACCGCCCCCGTCAACGCATACTTGGACCCCTGATCGACGGTGTCGAGCACGGCGTCAAACTCGTCGTCGGGGTAGACGTGCACCGCCAGGATCGGCCCGAAGTACTCGGTGCTGAACGCCTCGTCGGTCGGGTCATCGGATAGCAGCACGGTGGGTCGCACGAAATAGCCTTCGCTGTCATCACATTCACCGCCGACGGCGATCGTCACACCCGGCGCGCTCTTGGCACGCTCGATAGCGCGGACACTCTTGGCGAACGCGCGGGCATCGATGACGGCACCGCCATAGTTCGAAAGGTCGGTGATATCGCCGTAGCTCAGGGCCTCGGTGGCAGCAAGGAAGTCATCGCCCATCGCCTGCCACACCGAGCGCGCGACGAACGCCCTGGATGCGGCCGAACATTTCTGACCCTGATAGTCGAACGCACCGCGAATCAGCGCCGTACGCAACACATCCGGGTTCGCCGAGCTGTGAGCGACCACGAAATCCTTCCCACCGGTCTCGCCGACCAGCCGCGGGTAGCTGTCGTAGTCGGCGATGCGGGAGCCGACTTCCCGCCACAGGTGGGCGAAGGTGGCGGTCGATCCGGTGAAGTGGATACCCGACAGTCGTCGGTCGGCGAGCACCACATCGGAGACCGCGTATCCGTCACCGGTAACAAGATTGATCACCCCGGGCGGCAGACCGGCCGCCTCCAGCAGTTGCATCGTCAGATAGGCGGCGAACGTCTGGGCGATCGACGGCTTCCACACCACGACGTTGCCCATCAGCGCCGGCGCGGTCGGCAGATTGCCCGCGATCGCGGTGAAGTTGAACGGTGTGACGGCGTAGACGAAACCGTCCAGCGGTCGATAGTCGGTGCGATTCCACACGCCGGGCCCGCTGATCGGCTGCTGGGCCAGGATCTGACGGGCGAAGGCGACGTTGAAGCGCCAGAAGTCGACCAGTTCGCAGGGCGCGTCGATCTCGGCCTGGTAGGCGGTCTTGGATTGGCCCAACATAGTGGCCGCGGCGATCGTCTCCCGCCAGGGGCCGGCCAACAGGTCGGCGGCGCGTAGGAACACCGCGGCGCGCTCGTCGAACGGGGTGGCGGCCCAGTCCCGTTTGGCCGCCATCGCGGCGTCGACCGCAGCCACGGCGTCGGCGGTGGTCGCGTTGGACAGCGTCCCCAGCCGGGCACTGTGCCGATGCGGCTGGACGACGTCGATGCGTTCGCCGTCGCCCAGATGGTGGTAGCCACCGACGACGTGCGGCAGATCGATGGGGTGGGCGGATAGATCGTGCAGGGCCGCGGTCAGACGGGCCCGCTCGGCGGTGTGCGGTGCGAAATTGTGGACCGGCTCGTTGGCCGGTACGGGAACTTCGGTGTGGGCGTCCATGCAGTCCAGGATCGCGCTCGGCGCACGCCAAACTGTTGGCTGATCCGACAATGACGACCTACTCTGCTAGTAGCATCAGCCAACATGCGTGAGGCCGGTGTCGGGCTGGGCCAGCTGGTGTTGGCCCTGGATGCAACGCTGGTCCGACTCGTCGAAGCACCCCGGGGGCTGGACCGCCCGGTTCGATCCGCTGCCCTGATCGACGCCGACGATGTGCGGCTGGGCCTGTCGGTCAGCGCCGGCTCGGCAGACGTGTTCTTCCTGCTGGGGATTTCCGATGCCGACGCCGCCGGATGGCTGGACCGGCAGATCGCCGCGCACGGGCCGCCGGCGGCGATCTTCGTCAAGGAACCCTCCGACGCCGTCGTGGCGCGGGCGGTGGCCGCCGGAGCCGCCGTCGTCGCTGTCGATCCCAAGGCTCGGTGGGAACGGCTGTACCGGCTGGTCAACCATGTTTTCGAGCACCGGCGCAGCGATTCGGTCACCGATTCCGGCACCGATCTGTTCGCCCTGGCGCAATCGATCGCCGACCGCACCCACGGCATGGTGAGCATCGAAGACGCCCAGTCGCATGTGCTGGGGTATTCGGCGTCCAACGACGAGGCCGACGAGCTGCGGCGGCTGTCGATCCTGGGCCGGGCCGGCCCGCCGGAGCATCTGCGCTGGATCGCCCAGTGGGGAATCTTCGACCGGCTGCGCGCCGGGGCTGAGGTGGTCGCCGTCGATGAGCGGCCCGAATTGCGGCTGCGGCCGCGGTTGGCCATCGGCATCCACCGCCAGAGCTCCCCCGGATTCGACGGCACCATCTGGGTGCAGCAGGGCTCGCGGCCGCTGGCCGACGATGCCGAGGAGGTGCTGCGCGGCGCGGCAGTGCTGGCCGCCCGGATCATGGCCCGACTGGCGGCGCGACCGTCAGCACATCTGCTGGCAGTCCAGCAGGTGCTCGGGCTTGCGGAGGCCGACGCGACCGACCTCGCCACGCTGGCGCGCGACCTTGACGTCCCCCTCGACGGGCGCGCGGCCGTGATCGGTTTCATCGCCGTGGACCCACACCCTCGGATGGCAGACGTTCTGGCGTTGAGCGCCAGCGCTTTTCGCCCTGACGCGCAGGTAGCCGCCAATGCGCAGCGGGTGTATGTGGTGTTGCCGGACTCCGGCCGCACAGCCGCGGTTGTGTCGTGGATCCGCGGCACGATCAGCGCGCTGCGCACCGAGCTGGGCCTGGACTTACGCGCGGTGATCGCGGCGCCGGTGGGCGGCCTGTCCGAGGTCGCCGGCGCCCGCCGCGATATCGACCGCGTCTTCGACAGCGCCGCGCGGCACCCGGTGTTCGGTCAGGTGACGACTCTGGCCGAGGCCCGCACGACGGTGCTGCTCGACGAGATCGTCACCCTGGTGGCCGCCGAGGCACGACTCGTCGATCCGCGGGTGCGCCGACTGCGGCAGGCCGAGCCGGTGCTGGCCGAAACCCTGCGGATCTACCTGGACAGCTTCGGCGACGTCGCAGCGGCCGCGGCGGCCCTGCACGTCCACCCGAACACCGTCCGCTACCGCGTTCGCCGCCTTGAACAGGTACTCTCCACCTCACTGGGCGATCCCGACGTCCGGCTACTACTGTCACTAAGCCTGCGGGCGATCGCCTGATCGACGCCGTTAGGTTGCCGCGCCGCATGCACCGAGAGATTTTTTGGCCGACCTGGTAACAATGTTGCATCTGTTGCCGATGAGGCTTTTGTCATGATTGGGTGCGAGCCCTCTCACGGCGCAAGACACCCGCAAGAAACCTCGGCGATCGGGGCCGCCGATCACCGTCGAACCACCTAGCACCAAGGGGTCAGCATGAAACATCTGGGTCGAGTGCTGGTGGCGATGATCGCTGCCGTCGCGGCGTTGTTCGTCGGGACCGGCACGTCGCACGCCGGTTTGGACAATGAACTGAGTTTGGTCGACGGCGGTGGCCGCACGATGACGATTCAGCAGTGGGACACCTTCCTCAACGGTGTGTTCCCCCTGGACCGCAACCGGCTGACTCGTGAGTGGTTCCACTCCGGCAAGGCTGTTTACAGCGTGGTCGGCCCCGGTGCCGATGAGTTCGCGGGGACCTTGGAGCTGGGCTACCAGGTCGGCTTCCCCTGGTCGCTGGGTGTGGGCATCAACTTCAGCTACACCACCCCGAACATCCTGCTCGACGACGCGAATCTCTCCCCGGCGGGCTTCAACCCGCTGGGCTCGGCGATCACCCCGAACCTGTTCCCGGGTGTCTCGATCAGCGCTGACCTGGGCAACGGCCCCGGTATCCAGGAAGTCGCCACCTTCTCGGTGGACGTCTCCGGCCCCAACGGCTCGGTCGCGGTGTCTAACGCCCACGGCACCGTCACCGGCGCCGCCGGCGGTGTGTTGCTGCGCCCCTTCGCCCGACTCATCTCCAAGGCCGGTGACAGCGTCACCACCTACGGCGAACCCTGGAACATGAACTGATCGACCGGTTCTGACCCCCGCTTGGGTGGGGCGGTTGGACTCGCTAGCCCAGCCGCTCCACCGCGGCGTTGATTCGTTCATCCGTCGCGGTCAGCGCCACCCGAACGTGCTGCGCACCGCGTGCTCCGTAGAACTCCCCGGGAGCGACGAGAATGCCACGCTCGGCCAGCCAGGACAGTGTCGTCCGGCACGGCTCAGCGCGAGTAGCCCACAAATAAAGTCCCGCCCCGGAATCGTCGACGGTGAAATCCGCGGATCGCATCGCGGCGAGGAGCACATCGCGGCGGCGAGCATAGCGCTGCCGCTGGTCGAGTTCATGGGCGTCGTCATCGAGCGCGGCCACCATCGCCGCCTGCACCGGCGTCGGGACCATCATTCCGGCGTGTTTGCGCACCGCCAGTAGCTCGGCGACCACATCGGGGTCGCCGGCGACGAAGCCGGCGCGATACCCCGCCAGTGACGACGTCTTGGATAGCGAGTGCACCGCCAGTAGCCCGGTGTGGTCACCGCCGCTGACCGAGTCATGCAGCACCGAGGTCGGCTCCGCTTCCCAGGCCAGACCCAGATAGCACTCGTCGGACACCACCAGCGTGCCGCGCTCTCGGGCCCATTCGACAACCTTGCGCAGATGGTCGCGGCCCAGCACCTTGCCCGTCGGGTTGCTCGGGGAGTTGATGAACAGCACCGCGGGCGACTCGGGACCGAGTTGGGTCACCGAGTCGGCGGGAATCACCCGGGCACCGGCCAGGCGCGCCCCGACGTCGTAGGTCGGATACGCCAGTTCGGGCACCACGACCACGTCATCGGCGCCAACGCCCAGCAGGGTCGGCAGCCACGCGATGAGTTCCTTCGTGCCGACGACCGGCAACACCGACTGCTCGGCCAGCCCGGTGACACCGTAGCGCCGGCGCAATGCGGACACCGCCGCCGCGCGCAGGGCCGGCGTGCCCGCGGTAGTCGGATAGCCTGGTGCGCCACTGGCCGCGGCGAGCGCCTCCCGGATCACCGGAGCCACCTCGTCCACGGGGGTGCCCACCGACAGATCGACTATGCCGCCGGGGTGCGCCCGTGCGGTGGCCGTCACCTCGGCCAGGGTGTCCCACGGGAAGACAGGCAGCGCCGCCGAAACCGGACGGCGCCGCGCGCGCAACGGGGTCGGAGTCGTCAGGCCTCTTCCTTGGGCGGCAGATCCTTGACGAACTGCGGATCATTGTCGGTCTGCCCGACCTTCGAGGCACCGCCCGGCGAACCGAGTTCGGCGAAGAAGTCGGCGTTGACTGCGGTGTATCCCGACCACTGATCCGGGACGTCGTCCTCGTAGTAGATCGCCTCCACCGGGCAGACCGGCTCGCATGCGCCACAGTCCACGCACTCGTCAGGGTGGATGTACAGCATGCGTGCGCCCTCGTAGATGCAGTCGACGGGGCATTCCTCAATACATGCCTTGTCCTTGATGTCGACGCAGGGTTCGGCAATCGTGTACGTCACTGAGGTTCTCCTCGGTCTGTCTACTCGTCGGGGTGGCTGTTCTTCGGTGTGGCTGGGTGTCTAGCGCGGGCGCTGAGAACGCCTAGTATCCGATGCCGGTTGCCGGATAGCCGACTCAGTGTGCCCTAACTTCTCAGGTATCCCATACCAGTCTGCTCAGTGTGGCGCGCGGTAACTGATACTAGATGTTTCGTACATTAACCAGCCACACGCGCAGATGCCGCGGCAACAACACTGACGTTGCAGCTACCGCAGGGCCCGCCCGAGTATCGCCAGGAACGGCCGGTGGCCGGCGCGGCCTTCTCGACGTGTTGGCATGCTTTCCCGCGATGCTCGGTACCACTCGTCGCGGGTCACCGTCGCGAGATCCAGCCGTCGGCCGCACAGCGTGGCCACCGTATGCAGAAGCAGTGTCCCGGTGCGCCCGTTTCCTTCACGAAACGGATGGATTCTGTTGTATTCGGCATACAGAACCGACATCTCATAGGCGAGGCCCGGAGTGTCGAGGGCGTGGCTTTGCGCCACCAGTCGCCGCGCGGAGCGCTCGACTGCCGAGACCGCGTGGGCGACGCTGGACTGCCAGGCGAATGCTGAGTCACCACGGCGTAGCTCAACTGTCCGGAAACTCCCCGCCCATGCGTAGACGTCGGCGAATACGTGCTGATGCAGGCGTGCGGCGTCGAGGTCAGCGGTCGTCACATCACCCTCGATCAGCGTGATGTGCCACTGCACCAGTCGAGCTGCCGTGGCGATGAACTCCAGCTCGCGCAACTGCTCGGCCTCGCAAACGCCGAAATTGTTGCGCAGCACTGCCGTTCCGGGAATCAGGTACGGACGCCGGCGCTGGAACATCCGCCGGGGACGTGGAGCACGGCTTCTGTGGATGTCCTTCAGGTAACGGCTGAGGTAGTCACCGAACGACATCTGCGCGCCTGCCAGCGCGACCAGGTCGGCAACATGGCCCGTGGTCGGCTGCCAGCCCTCGAGCCGTTCGGCCGCGACGGCCTGGCCGATCGCATGGCGCAGCGGTTCAGCCACGCCGTCGAACACCTGCAGGCTGTCGATCACCGTCACTGAATTCCCGGTGTGTTGGCCAGGTAGCTGAACTTCCGCCGAATCCCTGCCACCTCGCGGGCGATGGATCGCAACTGCGCCCGCTGATGGGGTGCCAGGTCCGCCAGCGTGACGGTGTCGGTGGGGCGCTGCCCGGAAAGCCAGGCAGCGCAGCGACACTGCCAGCGAAACCGGAGCAGCTGCTGAAAGCAGTCATCGAGGGTCGAGGCATCCACAGGATCCAGAATGTTGCGCTCGGCAGCATCGGCGAGGCGGCCCGGAGTGGACAGCGCCGACGATCCCGCCGACAACGCCGCCCATCGGGCGGTCTTGACGATGGGATCGATCGCCGCGAGCTTGAGGTCAACGGTATCGGCACCCAGAGCGAATGTCCGTAACCGGGACGGAAAGGTGGATCGCACGGCCGTCGCGTCCTGCAGCATCCACCGCAGGGTGCCCGGGGTAGTCGCGACTGCAGCTAGACTCGTTGTGCGCAAAGCACTTTCGGAGATTTGCATCGAGCTGTAGACGGCCCCCGAGTCGGCGACGATCCCGGTCATCACCACACCCCGGTCTTCACGCGGGGCGTCCACCCACCGCACGATGCTCTCCGACCAGCTGCCCAGCCTGCGACAGAATCGCGATCGGCTGGCAAGAACACCATTGGCGTCACCACCGATGTCGCAACGGTCGAGCAACCCGTGCACGTCGGCGGCCAGTTCCTGCGCGGCCGTCTTGGCGTCCGCGTCGACGTCGTCACCCAGCGCGAGGAGGGTTTCCACATCCGAACCGGGGACTGCCTCCCCGCGGGCGGCACTGCCCGAGACGAACCATGTCCACGCCATCGCGCGGTCAGCCGTGGTTAATCGCACCGCGGCGGCAACGCCATGGCGCAGGACCGCCGACCAGTTGGCCGCGTTGCCAATGGCCGGGGTGGACGCCCGCGACTCGGCCACGATCAGCGTTCGCGCCCGGTCCAATCCGGCCCGCAGCGCGGGCTCTCCGTCGGCGCGATCGATAGCGCCGATAGCAGCAGCGATATCAGCGCCCGGAGGCAACTCGACGGCCATGCCGTCGATTGTCTCCCGCGCACTCGGTGGCCACACAGTGGTGACATCGACGAAACCGCACCGCCCCACAGCAAGGCTAATTTACATCGTCTGACCATGAGACGAGGAGCGCTACATGACCGCCAGATTCGACCCTGCGATTTCGTCGCAGGAGGACGCGTCGACCCTCGAAGAGCTCGGCTACACCCAGGAGTTGCATCGCGGCATCGGCGGGTACGCCGCCTTCGCGTCCGGCTTCTCCTTCGTCTCGATCCTGACGACGGTATTCGCCTTCTTCCCGTTGGGTTTTGCCCTCGGCGGCCCGGCATTCTTCTTCACCTGGCCGATCGTCTTCGTCTGTCAGTTCTGCGTCTGCCTGATCTTCGCGGAACTGTCGGGCAAGTTTCCGGTCGCCGGCGCCATCTACCAATGGTCTCGCCGACTCGCCGGTAACGCCGTCGGCTGGTTTGCCGGCTGGTTCATGCTGATCGGCTATATCGTCTCGATCGCTGCCCTGGCCATCGCCATGCAGACTGTGCTGCCGCCGATCTGGAGTGGATTCCAGCTCGTCGGGACCGACATCGATCCGCTCTCCGTCGACGGCGCCACCAACGGGATCATCCTCGGCAGCATCACGATCATCCTGTGCACCATCATCAGCGCCGCCGGTGTGCGATTCATGGCCCGGATCACCGTCACCGGCGTGACGATCGAGATCGTCGGCGTGGTGCTGATCATCATCGCGATGTTCGTCAAGGCCGAACGGTCACCCGTACAGGCGGTGGTGGACACCGGCGGGCACGGCACCGGCATCCACTACCTGCCCGCCTTCTTGGCCTCGATGTTGATGGCCGCCTACGTGATGTACGGATTCGACAGCGCCGCAGAGCTTTCCGAGGAGACCAAGGATCCCCGCCGGACGGCACCCAAAGCCATCGTCAACGCGCTCCTGGTGTCGTTCGTCGGCGGCGGCCTGATGATCCTGGCCGCGCTGATGTCGGCGCCCACCCTCGGTGACGACCTGGCCACCGGCGGTATGGCTTGGATCATCGAGAGTCAGCTCAGCACCTGGCTGGGCAAAACCTTGTTGGCACTGGTCGCCGTCGCGATGTTCTCGGCAACGCTGGCCATCCAAGCCTCAGCCTCACGCGTAATGTTCTCCATGGCCCGCGACAATCGGCTGCCGTTCGGGAAGTTCCTGTCCCAGGTCAACAAGCGCACCGGCACTCCCGTCATCACCGGTGTCACGGTCAGCGTGCTGGCTATCGGTGTGCTGCTGGTCAACCTCGGACAGGCCAGCGTGTTCGCGGCGATCGCATCGGTGTCCGTCGTGATCGTCTACCTCGCCTATCTGATGGTCACCGTGCCCGCGCTCATCCATCGACTGCGCGGTACAAGCCTGTCGTACGGGCCGCCCGTCATGGATCTCGGGAAATGGGGCATCCCCGTCAACCTCATCGCGGTGGTGTTGGGCACAGTGCTGGTGATCAACATCGGCTGGCCGCGCCAAGAGGTCTACAACCCAACGGGCGATTCGCTGTTCTTGCAGTACTTCGCCGTCATCTTCGTCGGGATAACGCTTCTCGCCGGTTATTGGGCATACCGGGTGGTCAAGGACCGCGAAGGCGCACCCGACCCGGTCGACGCGCTGGTGAAACCGAAGAAGTAGCCGACGATGTCCAATGCGCAGGATCAATCCCTGCCCAATGCCGAAGGCACCCGGGCCCAGCAGGCCGAGGCCAGGCTGTCCGACCGCGGCTCACCGCCCCCGGTGGGGTCCCTAGGCCGCGCGGTCCGCGTACGTCGTGGTGCGCTGGCGAGCGGGGCGACCGATACTCTCGGCGATGGCGATCAGTTCCTCGACGGACTTCGCCGACCCGTTCTCCGAACCGGCCATCCGCGAGATGGTCTCCTCCATCAGCGTGCCGCCGAGGTCGTTGGCTCCGCCGGTCAGCATCACCTGGGTGCGTTCGACGCCGAGTTTGACCCAGCTGGTCTGGATGTTGGAGATTCTGCCGTGCAACATGATTCGCGCCAGTGCGTGCACGGCCCGGTTGTCGCGGTGCGTGGGCCCCGGCCGTGCGCCACCGGCCAGGTACAGCGGTGAGCTCTGATGCACGAACGGCAGCGGCACGAACTCGGTGAAACCACCGGTGCGGTCCTGGATATCGCGCAGCACGTTGAGGTGCCCCACCCAGTGCTTCGGGGTGTCGACGTGGCCGTACATCATCGTCGAACTGGACCGCAGACCCACCTCGTGGGCGGTGCTGACCACCTCGATCCACATCGATGTCGGCAGCTTTCCCTTGGTGAGCACCCAGCGCACCTCATCATCGAGGATCTCGGCAGCCGTGCCGGGGATGGAACCCAGACCGGCTTCCCGTAGCGCCGTCAGCCACTCCCGAATGCTCAAGCCGCTCTTGGTGACTCCGTTGGAGATCTCCATCGGCGAGAACGCATGGACATGCATGGACGGTACCCGCGCCTTGACCGCGCGCACCAGGTCGGCGTACCCGGTGACCGGCAGCTCGGGATCGATGCCCCCCTGCATGCAGACCTCGGTGGCGCCGGCGACATGCGCCTCCCACGCGCGGTCGGCGACCTCGTCGGTGGACAGCGAGTAGGCGTCGGCGTCACCCTTGCGCTGGGCGAACGCGCAGAACCGGCAGCCGGTGTAGCAGATGTTGGTGAAGTTGATGTTGCGGTTGACAACGAACGTGACATCGTCGCCGACAGCGTCCTTGCGCAACGCATCGGCCAGTGCGGCAACGGCATCCATTGCCGGCCCCTCGGCGGTGGCCAGCGCCAGATACTCGTCGTCGGTGCACGCGGCGGGATTCCGCTCGGCGGACCGCAACGCCACCAGCACGTCGGTGTCGAGCCGTTCGGGGGCGCGGGCGGCAAGCTCGTGCACCTTCTCGCGGATGGACTCCCAGTCGCCGAACGCGCTACCCAGATCGCTGCGGGTCTCGGTCAGCCGGCCCTCGCTATCGATCGCCGTGTGCAGGTCGGTGCGCCCGAGCGACTCGGTCGCCTCGTCAGGCTCCTGCCATGGCCGGCCCACCGGAGTGACGTCGAGTGCGTAGCCGGTCTCGGGGTCGGCCAGCGCCTCGACGTGCCCATAGACCCGGGGATCGATCCAGGCGGCACCGGCCTGCACGTACTGCGGCTGAGCCGTCAGACGTTGCACCAGGTCGTAGCCCGCCTCGGCGGTGACCGCGGCCAGTTCGTCGAGCGCAGGCCAGGGCCGCTCGGGGTTGACATGATCTGGTGTCAGCGGGGACACCCCACCCCAGTCGTCGACGCCCGCACCGATCAGGGCCAGGCACTCTTGCCGGGAAACCAGGTTCGGCGGTGCCTGGATGCGAACCTTGGGCCCCATCACCAGGCGGGTGACCGCCAGGGTGGCCAGGAAGTCGTCGATGCCGGCATCGGGCGCCGACGCCATCGCGGTGTGGTCCTTGGCCCGGAAGTTCTGCACGATCACTTCCTGGACGTGACCGAACTCCTTATGGGAGCGCCGGATGGCGTGGATCGTCTCGGCACGCTCGATCAGCGTCTCGCCGATCCCGACGAGCAGCCCTGTGGTGAAAGGAACCGAAAGCCTGCCAGCGTCATCCAGGGTCCGCAGCCGCACTGTGGGATCCTTATCGGGGCTGCCGTAATGGGCCTCGCCCTTGGTCTCGAAGAGTCGGCGCGACGTCGTCTCCAGCATCATGCCCATCGACGGCGCCACCGGCTTGAGCCGCGACAGCTCCGACCAGCTCATCACACCGGGATTCAGATGCGGCAACAGGCCGGTCTCCTCGAGCACCCGGATCGCCATCGCCCGCACATAGTCCAGCGTGGAGTCATAGCCCCGTTCGTCGAGCCACTGCTTGGCCTCGTCCCAGCGCGCCTCCGGACGGTCACCGAGAGTGAACAAGGCTTCCTTGCAACCCAATTCGGCGCCGCGGCGCGCTACGTCGAGGATCTCGTCAGGCTCCATGAACATGCCCTTGCCTTGCGCCCGCAGCTTGCCGGGCACCGTGACGAACGTGCAGTAATGGCAGGTGTCGCGACACAGGTGCGTGACAGGGATGAACACCTTGCGCGAGTAGCTGACCGGAAGCCGGCCTGTCGGACCGCGACGGCCAGCCGATTCCAGCCCCGCGTCGCGCACCCGGGCAGCGCTGGCGCACAGGTCGGCGAGGTCGGAGCCGCGCGCGGTTAACGCGATCGCCGCCTCATCGACGTTGAGCGCGACACCGTCGCGGGCTCGACGCAGGACACGTCTCATCGCGGCAGGCGAGGGAGCTTCAGTCCGCGTCGGAACCACCGGCGTGGGTAGCGGACTACTTGGCTGCGAGTTCAGGGCCACTCCCCGGTAACCGTCCAGAACTGGGAAATCATCCGGGTTGTCTCACAATCTGAAACTCGGGTGACGGACATGGTCCACACAGTAGTCCGCGCAGTTAACAGTGCGGCCCGGTGTCTCAGCGGGTCACAAAACTGCAAACACGGCAAAGAAACTTGTCTCACTGCGCCGTCAGCAACGTAAGTTGTCGTTGTTAGCTGTAATCTAAGCAGGGGGTTCCGCCGTGACAGTGTCCAGCCGTTCCTATCTGACTGCAGGGATGGCGGCGCTGGTCGTCGGAGCCATGACGATCGCGCCGGTCCAGCCATCGGCACCCGCGTCGATCACGATGAACACGATACGGCTGTCCGCTGCAGCGCAACCCCTGGTCAATCAGGTCAACACCGCTGCGGCGACGCTGGGGCAAGCCGCTCCCGCGGCAGCGGCACAGCAACCCCAGGCCCAGAAAACAGCGCAGGCAAACAACAACGTCTCGAACGCTATCGAAGCGGCGTACGGGGCGATCATGTACTGGGCCAACTACTTGGCCCTGGACCTGGGCCCGTTTTTACTGGGGTGGATCCCATTCGGCTATCTCATCAGCGACCAGATCTCCATCTGGTACCCGAATTTCACAGTGCCGGTGGCCGACGCCATCGTTTACAACTTCCTCGTCCCGGTGGTCAACGACTTCTGGAACCCCACCGTGTGGCGTGACGGCCTGACCGCCGTCGCGAATGCGACCCGCGTCGGCCTCAGCACCGTCGTCAACCAGCAGATCGCCTACTTCCTGACCCTGCAGTGGTTCCCGTTCCCGCCATTACCGCCGCTGCCATTCGCCGCCACCAAGTCGGCCGCCGCCGCGGCGAGTTCCGAGGCGGCAACGACCAAGGCGGGCGCCGCCGTGGGCACCAGCCGTTCCGCCCGCCCGGGGGCGGCCAAAGAATCGGCGGAGACTCTCACCGCCGCGGCCGACACGGATACCACTGAGACCACGGCCAGCGCCGAACCGACCGATGGCACCGACAGCACCGTCAGCACGTCGGTCGCCTCGAAGACCGCCAAGGCCGACAGCACCGATGCGTCGTCCGGCAAGAGCAGTTCGGCCACGTCGGTCAGCGGCGCACCGAAGAAGCAGTCCTCCGCCGGCTCCACGCGCGGTCAGGGCCCCAAGGCCAGCAAGGCGGACAGGTCCGCAAAGTAGCCGGCCTCAGCTAGCGCTGCTGCGCCGCCAGAGAAACCACGCCGGCGGCGCGGTGCCCAGCGCCAGAAACAGCAGCACCGCGTAACCCATCACGCCGGGGCCGCCGAACACGATGTCCCCGCCCGGCCCGCCGAGCGCCAGCGCTGCGACGGTGATCAGCCACGTCAGCAGTGGCAGCGAGGCAAGGCGGGCGGAATCCGTCCAGTGGACGGCCGCCCACACCAGCGCCAGATTCACCAGCCCGCTGAGCAGAGCACTGATGGGAAACGGCGCCGAGCCGAGATACAGCGGAAGAAACAGCGCACCGGTCACCGCCGAGATGACGCCATCGACGGCCAGCAGGGCAAGAACCACGGTACCGGTGGCGGGGTCGGTCGCGCCGGGGTCCTCGGTGATCGCGGCGGGCCCGGCGGCGCCCCTTCGTCGCTGCGTCAACCCTGTCTACTGCCCGATATCGAGGCCGGCCAGAAGGTCAGTCTCCCAACCACGTTCATCGGTCGGGCCCGGGGAGCCCTCTACGAGCACGTAGTGTTCGGCGGCCAGCACCGGCAGCACCAGCTTGTTGGACAAGGTGAACGCGCGCCGGGTCGGGCCGACCAGCATCTGGGTGGCGTGCGCGGCGTAGGCGTCCACCTTCGCCGAGACATGTTCGGGTGCCTCGATGACGGCGGTGATCTTCTCGTCGGTGAAGCCGAAGACGACATCGGCGGGCGGGCGGATCCAGTCGGCCAAGATGTCTTCATCACCGAGCGCATTCACGCCGTCGCGAAAAGCACTGGCGCCGATGACACCCCAGTAGAACTTGGGCACCTTCCACGTCGCGGCGGCGACCGCTGCGGTCGTGACGTGGTGGGTCTGGATGTGGTCGGGGTGCCCGTAGCCACCGTCGGGGTCGTAGGTGACGATCACGTGGGGGCGCAGCTCGTCGATCACCTCGGCGAGAAGACCGACGGCTTCGTCGAAATCGGCGTCGATGAACTTGGTACGACCCCGCGCCGGGGTACCGGGCATCCCCGAGTCGCGCCACCGGCCCGCGCCGCCGAGGAATCGCGGGCCCGGTAGACCCAGCTTCTGTAGGGCGGTCGTCAATTCGTAGATGCGGTAGCCACCGAGCTGGTCGGCCTCATCGACCGCGAGCCGCAACCACCGGTCGTCGATGATCTCGCCCTCTTCACCGAGGGTGCAGGTGAGGACGGTGACCTCGGCGCCCCGCTGCACGTAGTGCGCGATGGTGACACCGTTGTTCATCGTCTCGTCGTCCGGGTGGGCGTGCACGAACAACAACCGCGGAGTCTCCTGCGAAGCCACGAACGTCACCATACCGCCGCCGGTGACATAGATTCGGCCCGTGAAGCGGCGCGACCTGGAGTTCGCCTGCGCGGTCCTGGCGATCGGCCTGCTGGCCGGTGTCGCCGGCGCCGCGACGACGCTGGTGTTGCACGCCGTCGAGCACCTGACTTACCACTACAGCTTCGGGACACTGCTGGACGGTGTCACCGAGTCGAGCCCGGTGCGACGCGCGGTGGGCCCGATGATCGGTGGCACCCTGGCAGGTCTGGGCTGGTGGCTGCTTCGGCGGCGAACACCGGTGCCGTCGCTGACCGACGTGATCACCGCGCCGGGGCCGATGCAGCGACTGACGTTGACGCTCGACGCCGGACTCCAGGTGCTGCTGGTCGGGGCGGGGGCATCCCTGGGCCGGGAGGGCGCGCCGCGGCAATTCGCCGCCGCCCTGGGCGATTTGGGCACCTCTCGACTGTCGCTGACGGTCGGGGACCGCCACATCCTGCTCGGCTGCGCGGCGGGCGCGGGTCTGGCAGCGGTCTACAGCGTGCCGATGGGCGGCGCGCTATTCGCGATCCAGATCGTGCTGCGCGCTTGGAGTCTGCGGATCGCCGGGACGGCGCTGATCACCTCGAGCGTCGCGGTGGCGGTAGCCGCCCCGGTCACCCACCTCGAAGTGCCGCTGCAGTGGCCGGCTTTGCATCTGTCCTATCTGCTCACCGGTTTCGCCCTCCTGCTCGCCCCGGTGGCGGTGGCGGTGGGTCGGGGATTCAACCGGCTGATGGACTATGCCAAAGCCCATCGCGTCGCCGATTCATGGCGACTGATCCCGGCGATCGGGGCCGCTGGGCTGCTGATCGGTGTGCTCTCCCACTGGTGGCCCGAACTGCCGGGCAACGGCAAGAGCGTGCTGACCGTCAGCGTCACCTATGGCCTGACCTTGGCCTCGGCCGGCAGCATCCTGCTTCTCAAACCGCTGCTCACCGCCATGTTTCTGCGCACTGGCGCGGTCGGCGGCTTGCTCACCCCGGCGCTGGCCACAGGCGCGGCGATGGGCTCGGTGGTGGCCATCGCGGTGAACACGTGGACGCCCTTGACGATCAGCGTGCCTGCGGTGTCATTGGCCTGCGCCGCGGGCGTACTGGCCATCACTCAGGGCGCGCCGGCCTGGGCCGCATTGTTCGTGTGGGAACTGGCGCGTCCACCGGTGTGGATGCTGATCGTGTTCGCCGCCGCGGCGATCGCCGCCCACCTGCTCGACAGTCGGCTCACACAGCGCACATGGTCTGCGACCTGCTTCCGCTCACCCGAATCGGACCACGCCGGCGCGCACCACTGCCACCATCACGAACCGACCGTTGGCAACACGGCCCCGTCCGCGGGTTCGCCGCCAAACGTTTTCCGGGGCGAGCCCTGACAACAGACGCCATATCGGGTAGAAGATCTCTCGTGGAAAACTCGCCGCTGGAAAACGCAATGGCCCGCCGACTGCACAGGCGGGCGATCGCCACCGGTGAGATCACCGTGCCCGCGGTACCCGGCATGCTCGAACACTATGTGACGATGTGCCTCCGTCTCTTCGAGAGCCTGGGCCGCGGGTTCACCGACGAGCAGGTCGACAATCTTCGCTCCATCCTCGACGACCAGTTGAATGAGGCCTTCGCCGCGTCACCGCGTTCGGAGATCGTGATCAGCTATGAAGCGCCGGTGGGACTGGTGGTCAACTACCACGTGAAGTGCCGGTGGTGGTCGGTCGAAGGCGCCTACGAGAACTGGATCGCCACGCGCGAACCACCGCTGTTCGGCTCCGAGCCCGACGCCCGGGTGTGGAACCTGGCCGGCGAGGCGGCCGATCCCCGGACTTATCCGATCCTCGATCTGGGCGCCGGAACCGGGCGCAATGCCCTGGCCCTGGCCAGGCGCGGACATCCCGTCGACGTGGTGGAGATGACCTCGTCGTTCGCCGAGGCCATCCTCGCCGGCGCGCAGGAGGACGCGTTGACCGTGCGCGTGCTGCAACGCGACATCTTCGCGACGCGCGACGATCTGCGCCGCGACTACCAGCTGATCGTGCTGTCGGAGGTGGTCTCGGATTTTCGCTCGACGGATCAGCTGCGCGGCGTGTTCGATCTGGCCGCGCAGTGCCTCGCGCCGGGCGGCCGGCTGGTGTTCAACGCCTTCGTCGCGCACCGGGACTACACACCCGACGACAGCGCGCTCCAGATGGGCCAGCAGTGTTACACCACGATCTTCACCCAGTCGCAGATAGCCGACGCGCTGGTCGGGTTCCCGCTGATTCTGGTGTCCGACGAGTCGGTCTTCGACTACGAAAGAGAGCATCTGCCGGCCGAATCATGGCCTCCTACCAGCTGGTATGCCGATTGGGTCAGCGGCCAGGACGTGTTCGACGTTCCGCGCTCGGACCGCCCGATCGAGATGCGGTGGCTGGTGTATCAGAAATGGTGACACCCCCGCTCTTCATGGGCGCCGAGACTCTGCAGCTGGACGTGAGACGCCCTGCACGGCGGATTAGCCCGCAAGGAATCTCTCCCAGGCCCCGGACGACTCGCGTCGACACGATGGCAAAAATTCTCAGGATGAGTCTTTAGCCTTATCAGCCTCTTCTCAGGTATCGTCTTTTTTTAGCCATGCCGCAAACAGCGAAGGGAGACGGCATGCGACGGGCCTTGGGGCCATTCCTCACCACAGGACTGGCATTGACGGCGGCCGCTGTGGTCGTCGCCAACCCCGTCGCGCCACCATCCAGGGACATGCAGATCTCGACGACGCAGTTGTCGACCAGCCCCGACCTGCTCAGCCCCTCAGATAAATCGCTGCTCAGCGCACTTTCACCGCAGCTTCCGCCAGGAGGCCTTGCCCCGGCGCTCGCGCAAATCCTGGCCGCGCTGGCCGCCGACGCCGACCGGATCAGCCGCGAGGTCGCCTCGGAGTCCGCCCCCGAAGTGCTGGCCGAAGCGGCCCTTCCCGACCGAACGGCCTACCGGCCCGAACCCCTCCCCGCCCCCTTCGTTGAATCGGCCAACGCCACACCCGCTATTTCCACGGCGTTTGCCGCTCCGGTGCAAACGAACGTTCAGCAGGTACTCAGCGGCCTGGTCGCCGACACCTCGTACCTGGGCGGAAAAGTCTCCGAAGCGGCATACGCCGCGGTCGACGTCATCATCAGTGCACCGGAGTTTGTCTTCACCGCGGTGATCGATCTCCTCAACGGCGATATCTCGGGTGCGCTGGACACGGTGCGCTCGGCCATCAAGGCGGTCCTGGGTCCCGTTCAGATCCTCGTCGACGGGATCAGGAACGTGCTCTTCGGCCGCCAGGTGCCGACGGTGCCGCCCGCCACTGCGGCCAGCGTCATCGCACCGCAGAGCAGCGGCACCGATACCCGGCAGGCGACCGCCGAGAGTACGCCGGCGAGCACCAACCAGGACACCAAGGGCAGCTCGAGCCGCAACCGTTCCATCACTCTGTCGGCCGCCGGCGTCCGGCGCGCCGCCGCCACACCGCAGTCGACCGACGAGTCAGGTCAATCCGACCAAACGACCGAATCACCAGCACCCGGCACCGACGGCGCCGCGCAGACTCCGACGTCCACCCGCACCCCGAGCACCGGAAAGCCGGCAGCTCCGACACGGCCCACGGCCCCGTCGAGCCGGGATACGAAGACCACCACGGCTTCCGGCTCATCTACTGAGTGACGCCGGCTCCCACCGGCTAGTGGTTGCAAACTCAAACGACCCGCTTCACTAGGTCGAAATTCACCCCTCCTCAGGTTGTTCTAAAGTAGCTTTCGCTGACCAGCTCACTACGGGGGGAGGGGCCTAATATGCCTGCCGCACTCAGCTCGCTCTACAGAACCAGCATCGCGCTCGCAGGGGCGGGCGTCATCGCCGTTAGTCCCCTGGTCCCCAGCCAGGACGCGCGGATCGCGACCGTACACATGCCCGATATTCAGCTCACCAACCTGACCGTGCCGGCTTTCGGGGCCATCCCCTACCAGATCGGCATCAACGTGCTCGGCGACATCCTCGCCGCGGCGCCCATCCTGTTCGGCAGCACGCAGCAGTGTGCGACCTACTGCCTCGGCCCGAACACTCCGGCACCGGCACCGACGCACGCGCCGTTCACCGGGTGGGGCCTCGTCGGGCTGGGTCAAGGGCTGATCTCCAGCCCGGTCGCGTTCGTCGCCGCGCTGCAGGCCGGACGGAACGTCGCGCAGGCGCTCGGTGTCGCCCTGCTCGCCCTCCAGGTGCCGATCACGAATACGTTCAGCTTGCTCACCGCGCCGCGAACCCCCGATGGCGGGTTCGCGCTGCGCGCGACTCTGGACCGGGCCTTCGCCGCCTACAAACATGCCATCGATTACACGGTCAACATCGCCGCCCAGGCGCTGGTGACCGGGCCGCTGACGATCGTCGGCGGCGTGGTCGAGGGTGCGACGGTGTTCGCGGGGACGTTGGCCCAGACGGGTGATGTCGTCACCGCGTTCAACGCGGGCCGGGCGCCGATCCAGGACTCGGTCCGGACCGCCACCACCGACCTCGTCAACGAGATCAACGAGGGGCGCTCGACCATCTACGCCGACCTCACCGGCGGGCCCGGGGCGACCACCCGACCGATCCCGACGGTCCCAGCCCCGACGGCAGCATCGCGGGTGAACAAGCTGAATTCGGGCTCGGCCAGCGCCGGCTCGACCACCGATACCAGCGCCAAGCCCGCCACCCCGAAGAAGAGCGCAGCCACCAGTTCGAAGCGCGCACACAAGGCCGGCTAGGCCTACCGCGCAGCGCTCTACTGCGCGGTCTTCGCCCACCGGCCGGCATCACCGACGATGCCGACCGGCACCGCCCCGGTCAGGCTCACGTTCTGCACACTCGGGCCGACCGCGACGATCGTGGTGTCCTGCAGGATCGGCAGCACCGCCGATAAGTTCCATAACCGTGGTTCGACCAGATTGACGACGTCGTCGATCTTGGCCGAACCATCAAGGGCAGCATCGATATTGGGCTGAATGCTGCGATCGCAGATGCCGGTCAGGTTCGACGGCGCCTGCACCAGCGCACCGGACTCCGGGGCAGGTGCCGGCGCGGCGGTCGGGGCGGTTGTAGTGGTCGTAGTAGTCACGCTCGGCGATGGACTCGATGACGGGGTCGGCGATGTAGTGGCTGTGGGCACCGGCGTGGCGGGAACGGTGCTGGCCCGCAGGGCCGGGCAGCCGTAGCGGGAAGCCAGCAGGGTGGCCAGGTCACCGCCCGCCGCATGCCAGCTGACGATCGCGTCGACGCGGTTGTTGGCCAGCGCATCCCCATAGAGCACCGGCGGGTCCAGCGCCAGCACGGTCGCGGCGATACCCACACTGCGCAGCTGATCGGCCGCGGTGTTGGCGACCGCTACTGCCGTCGGGTCATTGGCGGCCACCCCGATCACCAGCGACAGCGTCTCGCCGTTCTTGCTGATCCGGCCGCGGGTGATCTCCGGCGGGCCGGGCTGCGGCGGGGCGGCGCGGGAGCCCGCCGACGGCGGCGACGGCACCGGCGATTCGGTCGGGGTGCGGTCGATCTGGAAGCCGGCCTGCTCGAGTAGTTCCAGCGAGCGCTGCCGGCCCAACGCCGGTGGCGCGGTCGGCACGTAGCCGGGATCGCTGGGGGCGCGGACCTGAGCCTGGGCCAGCGTGACGGTGTTATCGCTGCCTGCACCCACCGCGGCGAGCAGGTCTACGTCCAGCAGACCCAGGATCGCTTTGCGCACAGCCGGATCCGCGAGCTTGGGCTCGGCAGCCCGCAGCGTCAGTTGCATGAGCCGCGGGGTGACGATCCGCCCGGTCCGCACATCCGGAATGGCCGACAGCTGCGCGAACGCCGATGAGCCGCCGTGCACCTGGGCCACCTGGGTGTCGCCGTTGCGGATCGAATCGGCCAGCGCGGCGGGCGCACCGGCGCGGCGGAACAGAATCTGATCGGGATGGGCAGGCGGTCCCCAGAACCGGTCGTTGCGTGCCAGCAGGATCTCGTCGCGCTGGGGATCGATGTTGTCCACCCGGAACTGTCCGGCCGTCACCGGGAGCGCGCGGGCCAAGCCGGCCGGGAAACCACCCGGCACGTCCTTGACGATGTGAGCGGGCAGCAGATCGTTGAACAGCTCGCGCCACGCCGGGTACGGCTGAGCGAACGTGACCACCGCGGTCTTGCCACCCTCGACCGACTGCACACCGGTGATCAGATCGTAGCCTGCCGGGTCGACCACGCCGGGTTCGCTGACCATCTGCCGCCACAGGTACCAGAAGTCGTCGGCAGCGATCGGGGCGTTGTCGGTCCAGGACGCCTCGGGGCGGATCTTGTAGGTGACGGTGAACGGGTTCTGGTTGGTGACCTCGGCCGAGACGAGCAGCGTCGGGTCCATCTCCCAGCGTGATCCGGTCGCGGTGGCCGGGTCGGGCACCGGCCGAAACGAACTGGGCAGGACCAGCGCGCTGATGGCCGCGTTGACCGGGGACTGATCCGAGAGCAGGTGCGGGTTGAAGCCGGCGCCGATGGAGTCGATGCCCATGATGATCTGGGTCGCCTTCGGCGGCGGGGGTGCCGGCGCGTTCGTCGTGTCGGTGCTCTGAGGTGCGGGCGGGGGGCTGACCGTGCACGCGGCCGTGACCAGCGTGGACACGAACACAGCCACAGTTCGCAGGCTGCGTCTTCGGGTCGGCACGCCCATCAGAGTAGCGATACGACTGTGTGCGGCCCGGTCAGCTCTTGTTGCTCGCCTTCGCGCGGGACTTGGCCCTGGCTCGACTGGTGGCGTCGAGTTCGGCCTTACGCACCCGGACGATCTCCGGCGTCACCTCGACGCACTCGTCGTCGGCGCAGAACTCCATGGCTTGCTCGAGGCCCAACTCGAGCGGCCGGGCGAGCGTCTCCATCACATCGGCGGTGGAGCTCCGCATATTCGTCAGTTTCTTCTCGCGGGTGATGTTGATGTCGAGGTCCTCGGCCCGCGGGTTGATCCCGACGACCTGGCCCTCGTAGGTGTCCTGCCCCGGTTCGACGAAGAACTGCCCGCGGTCGGCGAGCTGGATCATCGCGAACGGGGTGATCTGACCGGAGCGGTCCGATACCAGCGAGCCGGTGTGACGGGCCCGGATCTCGCCGGCCCACGGCCGATAGCCGTCGAACACGGCGTTGGCGATACCGGTGCCGCGGGTCAGCGTCAGGAAGTCGGTGCGAAACCCGATCAGGCCGCGGCTGGGCACGATAAAGTCCATCCGCACCCACCCTGCGGCGTGGTTGGTCATCTCCTCCATCCGGCCCTTACGCGCGGCCATCAGCTGGGTGATGGCACCGACGAACTCCTCGGGACAGTCGATGGTCATGGCCTCGAAGGGCTCATGCAGCTTGCCGTCGACGGTGCGGGTGACCACCTGCGGTTTGCCCACGGTCAGCTCGAAGCCCTCACGCCGCATCTGCTCGACGAGCACGGCCAGCGCGAGTTCACCACGGCCCTGGACCTCCCAGGCGTCCGGACGACCGATGTCGACGACCTTGATGGAGACGTTGCCGACCAGCTCGGAATCCAAGCGGGACTTGACCATTCGCGCAGTCAGCTTGTGACCGGAGACCTTACCGGCCAGCGGTGAGGTGTTGGTGCCGACGGTCACCGAGATCGCGGGCTCGTCGACAGTGATCCGCGGCAACGCGTGCGCGTGGTCCGGATCGGCCAGCGTGTCACCGATCATGATCTCGGGGATACCGGCGACGGCGACGATGTCACCGGCGATGGCTTCCTCGGTGGGCGTGCGCTCGACGCCCTCGGTCACCAGCAGCTCGGTGATTTTGGCGTTCGTGATGACGGGGTGGCCGTCGACCTCACGCATCCAGGCCACCTGCTGACCCTTCTTGATGCGGCCCTTGTAGATGCGGATCAGCGCGAGCCGGCCGAGGAACGCCGACGCGTCGAGGTTGGTCACCAGGGCCTGCAGCGGGGCCTCGGGGTCGCCCTGCGGCGGCGGGATGTGCTCAAGCAGAACGTTGAACAGCGGGTCGAGGTTCTCGCCGTCGGGGTTCTCGCCATTGGCGGGTTGGGTGGTGCTGGCGATGCCAGCGCGGCCGGATGCGTACAGCGTGGGCAGGTCGAGCGCCTTCTCCGCGGCGGCCTGCGCCTCCTCGTCCAGGTCGGAGGCGACGTCGAGCAGCAGATCGTGGCTCTCTTCGACGACTTCGGCGATCCGGGCGTCAGGCCGGTCGGTCTTGTTGACCACCAGGATCACCGGCAGGTGCGCGGCCAGCGCCTTGCGCAGCACGAAGCGGGTTTGCGGCAGCGGACCTTCCGAGGCGTCGACCAGCAGCAACACCCCGTCGACCATGGATAGGCCGCGTTCCACCTCGCCACCGAAGTCGGCGTGACCGGGGGTGTCGATGACGTTGATCACAGTCATCGACCCATCGGGGTGCTGGCGGTGCACCGCGGTGTTTTTGGCCAGGATCGTGATGCCCTTTTCCTTCTCCAGGTCACCGGAGTCCATCAGGCGTTCGATCGTGTCGTCACCGCGGTGCGTCAGGGCACCGGACTGCCGCAACATGGCGTCCACCAGCGTGGTCTTGCCATGGTCGACGTGCGCCACGATGGCGACATTGCGGAAGTCTTGGTTATTCACGTGCCTGATTCTCGCAGCGCAGGTGCCCTTTTGCGAAAACGGGGAAGTACGAGCAGGGCTGCACCAAGGAAACACAGCGCACCGAAGAAGGTGCCGACGTTCGCCAGCAGTGCATCCTCGGTGATCCCGGTCCGCCTGACGAATGCCCCCACCGCGGAGGCTCCGAAGGCGATCGACCCGATCATGGTGATCCATTCGGCCTGCCAGTCTCGCGAGCCCAGCGCATCCGGGGGCCCAGACGTAGTGCCGCCGCACGCCGGTCGCATGCGCCCACACCGCGGCACCGGTGCTGATGTTGAACAACAGGGTTCCCACGAATTGGATTGCCGCCGAGAGCCATTCCAGTTTCGGCTTGCTGAGCATCAGCTGCATCCAGGCCGCGCTGGTGAAAACCACGAGCCGATGAAACACAGCCAGTTGGCGGCGCCCGCTCCGGCGACCGAGGAGAACCTGGGAGCAGTCGCGATCATCGTCGTCGTGGGCACCGCCGCCACCCGGTGCTCATGCACCCGCTGCATGCCGCCCATCACCCGCGGGAATTCGCCGATGTGCGAGTCACCCGGGACGTGCTCAGGTGCTAGGGCACCTTCGGGTCGACGACGGTCAGCTCGTACTTGCTGGTGTTCCAGCCGGCCAGGAAGGCGCCCAGCGGCACCTTCATACCGGCCCCGATGTGTGATCGGTCGACGACGCTGGTTGCCGAGCTGTCGTTGAGGTACACCACGCCTTCGGTGAGATCCACTGCGATCACCACGACTTCGTGATCCAGCGTCGTGTAGCTCGGGTTCGCCATCGTCACCGCACCAGGCACGGCAGTCCAGATCAGGGCGATGGAGACGGTGGCCATGGTGGTTTTGCCGTTGGCCAAGGCCGCCTGCAGGTCGGCCATGGCAGCCTGCGGATCCAACTCGTAGTGCGACGTCGCGGCGGTGAGCCCGTAGTACTTCTGCATCAGCGCCACCGCGTCTTCCACCGAAACCCCTTCGGCGGTGTTTTCGCTGAGATACATCTTTGCGCCCGGCGTCGAGACGCTGTTGGTCGTCTTGGCCAGCTCGATCATTCTGTCTTCGCTCGGCCGCGCAGCGCCGCCGGTCGCCTGCGCGATCGCCGCCGCGGTCGCCATCAGCGTGCAGTTCAGGTAGGACTGCGTGGTGGCGTACTGCGAGTTGGCCTTGTCGCCGAATTTCCCGTCTCCGTAACCCGTTATGGAGACTGTGATTTCGGATGTGTCCCCGGCCGACAGGCCCGCGCGAATCGCGAAACCGTGCAGCGCGCCTTGGACGAGGCCTAACACTCCCGGCAACTGGGCACCGGCACCGTTGTCGACGATGACGGTGAACTTGTCGGTGTATCCGGGTTTGACCAGTGCCGCGTTCGGCGTATACGTGTACGCACCGGTCACCGGGTCCACCACGAGCTCGCCATATCTCGGGTAGCTCGCGATGGTGTAACTCACGCCAAACCCGTTGTTGGGGAACCCAATCACCGTCCCGGTGATCGTGCCTTCACTATCGGGGTAATTCTGACTGTCCTGGGCGCCCGGCGCACGATTGAAGAAGATGTAGGCGAGCAGTCGCGAGAGATCGGTGAAGAACGACTCGATGCTGACGGGTGTGGCGGCGGCACTGGCGGATTGGCGGGCAACACTGGGTGCCGCCAGCGTCGACAACGTCGCGTCACCCGGGTCACCCGGCTGACCGGGCTGGCCATTCGGGCCATTCTGACCGACCGTGGCACCGAAGAAGGAAGCACCGCCGGGGCCGCCGGCACCGCCTCCAGCGGGTGCACCGCCCTGCCCGCCGCCGGCACCGCCGCTGGCCCCGCCGGGGCCGCCATCGCCACCAGTACCACCCGGACCGCCGGTGGCACCCGTCTGAGCCACCCCTGACCCCGGGCCACCGGCACCACCAACTCCGGCGTCGCCGCCGGCGCCCCCGGCACCGCCGAGTTGCGTGGCAGAGCCCACGCCGCCCGCACCGCCGCTACCACCAGCACCGGCGGCACCACCCTGGCCCGGGGTGCTGCCCCAGCCGCCGGGACCTCCGGCACCACCGGCACCACCCTCGCCGCCGGCACTGGCCGTGTAGGTCGCCGTGGCACCACCGCCCCGACCGCCCTTGCCACCGGCACCGCCCGTGCCGCCGGTACCGCCCGGGGTCAAATAGTCCTGCGTCGAGCCGCCGCTACCGCCCACGCCGCCGGCACCACCTTGGCCGCCGGGACCGCTTGCTCCCCCGACACCGTTGGCGGCGATGACGAAGAGGAAGGCACCCTTGCCTGCGGTGCCGCCGCGCGCACCGCCGGCTCCGCCGTCGCCGCCGATACCACCATCACCTCCGGGCAGCTGGATTCCGCCGATGTCGACGGTGGGGCGGTTGAAGCCCTTACCGCCGCCGCCCCCGACGCCGCCGGCGCCACCGCTGCCACCGTCACCGCCCCGCCCGAAGATCAGGCTGCCCGCGCCGCCGTTGCCTCCGCTGCCACCGGCACCGCCGGGAGCCCCGGCTCCGCCGTTGGGGCTCGCCTGGGCGCCATTGACGCCGGGGTTGCCAACCTGACCCTGACCTCCGGCGCCACCGCTGCCGCCGCTACCCGCCAGCGAAAGCATGCCGACGCCACCGCCGTTACCACCGTCGCCACCGCCATTACCCCCGGCACCGCCGGCGCCGCCATTGCCCGACCACAGTCCACCGGTTCCGCCGTTGCCGCCGTCGCCGCCGTGGTCCGTTCCGAATCCCTTGTAGGGGCTTGCGCCACCCGCGCCGCCGGTACCGCCCTGGGCGTACAGCGAGAACAGTCCTCCACCTCCGCCGTTGCCGCCCTTGCCGCCATTGGTGGCCTTGCCGCCGTTGCCGCCCACGCCGCCGATGCCCGACAGCGAGAACAGCCCGGTGTCGCCGCCACGACCCCCGACGCCACCGGTGGCGTCCATCGGAATCGCATTCCCGCCGGCACCACCCGCACCGCCATTACCGGACAGCAGGCCACCGGCCCCACCGGCACCGCCGGCACCACCGGTGCCACCGGGATCGTCGGAGTCTTGCGCGACACCACCGACGCCACCCGCACCACCATTGCCCGACAGACCCGCCGAGCCACCGCGACCGCCGGCCGCCCCGGCGCTCACCCCGTCTGCGCCGCCACCGCCACCGCCTCCGTTACCCGACAGCATGCCGCCGGCGCCACCGGCGCCGCCCCGGCCGCCGTTGACCTCTGCCACGCCGTTGCCGCCGAATCCACCGTTGCCGAACCAGCCTGCGGCGCCACCGTTTCCGCCGTTGAAGCCGTCGCCGCCATTGCCCACGATTCCGCCGCGGCCGCCCTGGCACGCGCCGGTGGGACATGTCTGCGCTGTCCAGGAATAGCCGTTGCCCAGAATGATCCCGCCATTGGGATGCTCGGCCGTCCCATTGCCGAAGAACACGGTGAACAACGCCGTACTGCTCGCTTGGGCCGTACTGCTCGCTTGGGCCGTACTGCTCGCTTGGGCCGTACTGCTCGCTTGGGCCGTACTGCTCGCCGTGGTCGATATCGCCGGTTGCCGCGGCGCTGTGCTGCCGTCGCGTGAGACACCAGATGTCGACACGCGCGTGGACGCCCGCGAACCCGGTGTGGCCCCCGGTGATCCGGCATGTCGGCTGGGGGCCGACGGCTTGCTGTTGGTCGGCGCGCTCGACGCAGCCGAGCCCTTCGACGCCGTCGAACCTGTCGTATCGGCCGCTGCCACCGGCGTCGAGGCGATGGTCGCGCCCACACCGAAGGCAATCGCGGATGCGCCGACCCAGCCCAAGAGTGTCAGGCGGCCTCGCGGAGCGAACGCCGGGCGAGTCAACCCGCCGAATTCCACCGGCAGTGAGCGCAATTCCGTGGCCACCACACCTGATCGGTTACCGTTGGTCGAACTCATCCTCGCGACTCCCCCCGCATGATCGCGCAGCCGAATGTGCCGCCTCGCGTGAGCACGATATCGCAACGGAACCACGCCTCGGACAGTTTGCTGAAAGCGGTTAGCGCGCTACCCGGCGGAGCACCCCTAGGGGTCGGACAGCCTCAGCTGGAAATAGGCGCGGCCGGGGTGAATTCGACGGGCATGGCCTCCAGCCCGCTAACGAAATTGGCAGGGCGCAGCGGCAGTTCGGCGCCGTCGGCCAGGCGCAGGTCCGGTAGCCGTGCCAGCACACGCCGGGTCATGGCCGTCAATTCCAGGCGGGCCAGTTGGTTACCGAGGCAGAAGTGGGTGCCAAAGCCGAAGCTGACGTGGTTGTTGGGGGCGCGGTCGATGCGGAACACGTCGGGGTCACCGAAGACCGTCTCGTCGAAGTTCGCCGACTCGAACAGCAGCAGCATCTTTTCGCCCGCGTGCAGGGTGATGCCGTGAAAGTTAGTGTCGGCAGTCAGAGTTCGGCACATGTTCTTGATCGGCGAGGTCCAGCGCAACATCTCCTCGACCGCGGCGGGCAGCAGCGTGTCGTTGCCGCGCAGCGCTTCCCATTGATTCCGGTGGCGACTCAGTTCGGCGGTTCCACCGGACAGCGTGTGGCGGGTGGTCTCATCGCCGCCGATCAGGATCAGCAGTGTCTCGGCGAGGATCTGCTCGTCGGTGAGCCGCTGGCCGTCGACCTCGGCATTGATCAGAACACTGACCAGATCATCGGCAGGCTCTCGGCGACGTTGCTCGACGAACCCGGCCATGAACTCGTTGTAAGCCGTCAGCGCATTGGCCGCCAGCAGCAATGACTCCTCGGAAGCCACCGAACTCAGCGCTATCACCATATCGTCGGACCAGGCCAGCAGGGTGGCGTGATCTTCGGGGACGACGCCGAGCATGTCACCGATCACGGCCATCGGCAGCGGTGCGGCAAGGTCACGGACGAAATCGCATTCACCGCGCTCACAGATCGCGTCGATCAGCGTATCGCAGAGTCCCTCAATGGATTTCACCTTGGCTTGCACGCGTTTGCGGGTGAAACCGGCATTGACCAGTTTGCGCCGCAACAGGTGTGCGGGATCGTCCATATCGATCATGTGCGGCAGCGCAGGCGTCGTCGGGCGGATACCGCCGGCGTTGGAGAACAGTTCGGGCTGACGTTCGGCGTCGATCACCGCGCGGTAGGTGGCCGCGGCGGCCAGGCCATTACGGTCCCGGAAGACCGGCTGGTGTTCGCGCATCCAACGATAGGCATCGCGCGCCGCAGTACTGGCGTAGAACCGCCCGTCCATCAGGTCGACGTCGGCGGTGACGTCCGTGAGCACGCCCCAGATCATAGGGCGGCGCGCTCACGCACCAAGGCGTTTCGACAGCTCCGGCAGCCAGGCGCGATCGGCGGGCACCCAGTCGAGCGAATCCAGATCGGCGGCGCCCACCCAACGCAGTGCGTGGTGATCGTGCGGATGCAGGGCGCCGCCGGTGTGGGTGACGAGGTAGGCGCGCAGGATCAACGACTGCCCGATCGGGATGTCAGCGCCGAGCCGCGCGCCGACGATGACGTCGACCCCGAGTTCCTCGCGCAGCTCCCGCACCAGCGCGTCGGCTTCGGTTTCCCCCGCCGCGACCTTGCCGCCGGGCAGTTCCCAGAGGCCGGCGAGCTCCAGTGGCCGTTGTCGCTGGGCCACCAGAAGCGTCGCGCCGGAGATCAGGGCACCGGCGACAACGATCTGGGTGGACATCGCGCCTGACGGTACTACCGTCAAAGCATGGCCGTATTAAGCGATGAAGAAGTGGATTCCGCCATCACCGATCTCGACGGCTGGGAGCGCGCCGACGGCACCCTGCGCCGCTCGGTGAAGTTCCCGGCGTTTCTCGAGGGTATCGACGCCGTGCGCCGGGTCGCCGCACACGCCGAAAGTGAAGACCATCATCCCGATATCGATATTCGTTGGCGGACAGTCACTTTCACTCTGGTGACCCACTCGGAGGGTGGAATCACCGACAAGGACGTGCAGATGGCGTCCGATATCAGCGAGATTGTCGGCGACCGCTAGCCGCAATCCAGGCCAGCGTCGCCAGCGTCGCCACGATGTAGATCAGACCGGGCCAGGCCAGATACCACGGCCGGCCGATCTGCCAGATCGTCGGCTGGGCGAAGCTCAGCAGCCACGGCACCCCGATCAGGGTCAGCACGAGCCAGCCCCAGCCCAGCAACCGCGCGCCCGCGCGAGTCCGCCACGGCCCGTGGATCAACCAGATCATCAACGGCAGCAACCACACCCAGTGGTGGGTCCATGAGATCGGTGATATCAGCAGCCCGAGCAGTTGCACCACCAGCAGCGAACCCAGCCGCTCACCGTCCAGCGCACGCCAGGCCAGCAGTGCCAGCACCGCCGTCACCGCGATCCCGGCCAGGACGATCGGCCCATAGCCGGCCTCGTGACCAAGGATGCGCGAGATGGCACCGCGCCAGGACTGATTGAACGAGGTGCCGATTGGGCCGATGCGGCCGGCATCACCGAGCAGGTCGGTGAAATAGAAGCGGGCCTGCTGCCCGATCACCGCGACGGACAGTCCGACGGTCGCGAAGAACACGATCGCGGAGAAGACCGCCGCCCCCCAGCGGCGCACCCCGAGGAAGTACAGCCCGGTGATGGCCGGCGTCAGCTTGATCCCGGCCGCGACGCCGACCAGCAGACCCGACAGGCACCATCGGCTGCTGTAGGCCGCGCACAGGACAGCCAGTACGAGGATGACGTTGATCTGGCCGTAGTCGAAGTTGCTGCGCAACGGTTCAATCCAGATGCCGACGGCGGTCCACTGCATCGCGACGCGGTGGCCGCGCCAGGCCGGCACGCCCAGCAGCCGCTGGCTGACCCGGACCACGCCGTAGAGCGCGGCGACGATGCCGAGCTGCCAACAGAAGGCGACCAGCCCGAACGGCAGCAGGTGCAGCGGGTAGAACACCAGCGCCGCGAACGGCGGGTAGGTGAACGGCAACGGGAAGTCGGGAGTCTGGTCGGCGTAGACGTAGGAGTACAGCGTGCCGGGGTCATCCAGGGCGCCCGCGCCGCCGAGGTAGACGTGCAGGTCGACGAAGTTCGCGCCGTTGGGCACCAGGTAGGTCCACCCCAGTCGGGCGGCCACGCTGACAATCAGCAACGCCGGAGCCAGCCAGGCTCGCCGCGCCGGCGAGGCCACGGGGGCCGCTGTGTCCACCGTGCGACTGTAGCGACGGATGCTGCCGAGCCCCCGACTTCGACGCCTGACGGCCCCGCGCATCACCATCGGCCATCACTGCCGTAACGGTTGCATAAACACCACACGTGTCACTTGAGTAACTCTAGTAACGGACTACCTTCGGGTTCAGACCTGCACTCGAAGGATTGGGATAACCATGTCACGTAAATCAAAGCTGTTCGCCGCCAATGTGATTGGTGCCGCCGGGCTGTGCTCGGTCGCACTCGCACTCAGCCCGTCGGCCGCCGCTGACCCGGGTGTTTCACCCGCCGTTCCCGGCGTGCCCGGACTCAGCATGCTGCAACAAATCGCCACGAATCCGGCCAGCGCAGCGGCGCTGCTCCAGACCGCGGCGACCGCACTGTCCGGCGCGTCGGGTCTGACCGGCGCCCCGTCGTCGACGCTTCCGGTCTCGCCGATCGGCGGCGCGCCGGCCACGTTGCCGGTCTCGCCGATCGCCGGCGCTCCGGCGCCCGCCGCCCCGGCGGCCAGCACCATCCCCGGCGGCAGCATCACCGCACCGCTCATTCCGCTGCTGAACCAGCTCGGCATGCCCGGTGACCTGGCCAGCCTGACGCCGTCGAACATGCCGTTCCCGGTCAAGGTCGGCGACACCCTGGCCGTCGGACAGCCGGCGCCGGTCGCCCCCGTTGCCACCGGCGTCGCCGGACCGGCCGGGGTGCCCCCGGCCAGCAGCCCGGCGATCGCGCCGACCACTCCGGGTGGGGCTGGCCTCGGCCAGCTGCTGCCGCTGTCCGCTCTGCCCTGACCAATCACCACCCGATAAGGGAGTTCACCGTGCCGCAGATCGCCAAGTTGGCAATTCTGCTGACCACCGCCACGTTCGTGGCCGCGACCAACCTGGCGTTCAGCCCGGTCGCGGCCGCGGACCCGGCCATCCCGCTGGATCCCGGTCAGCTGCCCGGCCTCGACGCCATGCAGATGCTCGGCCCGGTCGTCCAGCAGGCCGCGGGGAACCCCTCATCGGCGCAGTCACTGCTGCTCGCAGCGGCCTCGCAACTCGCAGGTGGCGCCACCACGCCGGGAGGCTCGGCGGCGCTGGCCCAACAGGTCACCAAGTTCGTGCAGGAGGGCGGGGCCGCGGGCCCCGCGGCCGCACTGCCTTCGTCGGCTCCCCCCGCCGCCGCAGGCGTGACTGGCGTCGCCCACGGCACCACGCCGCTGCTGACGCCTGGTACCGGTAACGGCCCCGTCCCGCTGCCCGAACATCTGCCAGGCGGCAACGACCCGACCGCGATCTTCGGCACCGAAGCGCACCTGCCGACCGGTATCGACCCGGCCCACGCCGTCGGCCCGGTGCCCAATGCTCTGCCCGAGGTGCCTACCCCGGTGACCGTGGTGACGCCGTCGGCGACGCCCGGCGCCGCGCCGGTCGGCAACTCAATCAACGTCGCGACACCGGCGCCCGCGCCGGCAGCGGCGGCCGCGCCGAACTACGACCCAGCCACCCCGCCGACGCAGGACTTCATGTACCCGTCGATCAGCAACGGCTGCCTCAAGGACGGCGGCAATGTGATCGCGACCGCGATCTCGGTCGCCGGCCCGGCGAAGATCCCCACGCCTGGACCGACCGCCGGCCAGACCGCCTACGTGTTCACCGCCGTCGGCACCCCGGCCCCGGCCGCCGAGCAGAAGCTGCCGCTGAACGTCACGTGGGTGAACCTGACCACCGGCAAGTCCGGCAGCGCCACACTCAAGCCCAACCCCGAGATGAACGCGGCGGGGCCGACCACGCTGATGGCCATCGCCGACACCGGCTCGGGCAGCATCATGTCGACCATCTTCGGCCAGGTGACCACGATGGACAAGCAGTGCACCTTCATGCCGACGATCGGCTCGACCGTCGTGCCTTAAGTCGCGAAAAGCGCGCAGCCGCGCCTAGTACGCCATAAAGAGGATTTCGTCGCGGCCGTAGTCCATCCCGGGATGGGCCGCGGCCAGGTGCTGCTTGGTGAGGTCGACGAGCTCGTCCTCATCCTTGGCGCTGATCGCCTCGCCACACGGACAGTTGATGTGAGTCTTCATGGTTCCTCCGTTATCCGGCCTTAGCCTCGGCTGACCCTATGACTCAGGCCTTCGCCTTCGCCGCGGCTTTCATCTTCTTCTTGTAGGCCCTGACTTCTTCCAGCGACCCCTTGTCGACCACATCGGCGATCGACATGTGGGTGCCTGCCTTGCCGTAGTCACCGGCCGCCTCGCGCCAGCCCTTCGGTGTGACGCCGTACTGCTTGCCCAGTAGCGCCAGGAAGATCTTGGCCTTCTGCTCACCGAAACCGGGCAGGGCCTTCAGGCGGCGCAGCACCTCGGCGCCGTCGGGGTTGCCGTCGAGCCAGAGTCCGGCGGCGTTGCCGTCGTAGCGGTCGACGATCTCGCGGGCCAGATCCTGCACCCGCTTGGCCATGGAGCCCGGAAAGCGGTGCACGGCAGGCGTTGTCGAGAATTTCTCGGCGAACTGCTCGGGGTCGTAGTCGGCGACCAGCCGAGGGTCGATACCGCCGATGCGCTCGACGATCTTGCGCGGCCCGGCGAACGCGGTCTCCATCGGAATCTGCTGATCAAGAAGCATTCCGGTCAGCAAGGCGAACGGATCGTCACTCAACAGGTCGTCGGACGCGGGATCTCCGGTGAGCTGCAGTCTCGCCATGGCCACATCTTAGGCAAACAACGATGCCGGTTCAGCCATCTGCGCCGCCTGGACTGTGCAATCGTGAACGGCATGAGACGGGTGATTGCGCCTGCTGTCGCGGCGGTCGTTGCCGCTATCGCCTTGGCCGGCACGGCGCAGGCGATACCAGACCAGGGCACGCCGGAGTTCGACGTCTACATGCAGGGCCTGGCGAAAAACGGCTACAACCTGAATCCGGACACTGCGTGGCGCGTGGCTCATCAGGCCTGTATCGGCGGCATACCGGGCTACATCGGGCTGGAACTGGCCGCTCAGGGCGTGATCGGCCCCGGTGCGCAGGAACGGGTTTTCGACGTGGCCCGGAAGTACGCCTGCCCCGTTCAGTAAGCGAGAAGACGAGATGTCGGGTGCGGTAGCGCTCGCGCTGGCAGTCGCACTGGCCGCGGTCGCACTGATCGTCGGCGCTATCGCCGTCCTGACCCGCAGCGTGGTCAGCACCCCCGCCGAGCGCACCGTGCACGCCGCGCTGCACACTGCCTCCCTGGCCGCGCGCTCGCTGCGCAAGGGTCTGGACGCCGACTCGGCGGCCGGTGCCGCCCCGCACCTGCGCGGCCTCACCGGCTCCACAGGCCTCGCCATCTACGACGGCGACACGGCCCTGCTGGCCTTCGACCCACCCGGGGATCCGGTGTGGACACCGGCCACCCTCGAGATCGCGCACCACACCGCGCGGGACGCGATCACCGGCCAGCGCCGGGTGCTGGCACGCGACCAGTCCCCCGCCGTGGTGGCACAGCCCATCCTCGATGACGACGGCATCGTGATCGGGGTGCTCGTCGTGGTCAACGCCGACGAGCCGTCGCCGGGCATGCTCGGTGCCATCGCCGAGGTCGCCCGCTACGCCGCCAGCCAGCTCGAGCTGGCCGAGCTCGATGCCTCGCGGGCCCGCCTCGACCGCGCCGAAGTACTCGCCCTGCGTGCGCAGATCAGCCCGCATTTCATCTACAACGCGCTCAACACCATCGCCTCGTTCGTCCGCACCGATCCCGACCGGGCTCGCGATCTCATCCTGGAGTTCGCCGATTTCACCCGCTACTCTTTTCGCTCCGCGGGCCCCTACACCGTGCTCGCCGACGAGCTGCGCAACATCGACCGCTACCTGACGCTCGAACGGGCGCGCTTCGGCCCGAATCTGTCAGTGACACTGCAGATCGCGCCCGAAGTGCTGACGGTCGTGGTGCCGTTCCTGGCGCTGCAGCCTCTCGTGGAGAACGCGGTGCGCCACGGATTGGCCGGGCGCCAAGGCGGTTCGATCGAGATCGTCGCCCGTAATGAAGGATCCGACTGCGTCATCAGTGTGGAGGACGACGGGATCGGCATGGACCCCCAAACCCTGCGGGAAGGGCACGGCGACGTGCTCGGCGAGGGTGAGCAAAGCGCCCACGTCGGGCTGAGCAATGTCGACCATCGCCTACGGGCGGCGTTCGGCAACGACTACGGTCTGGTGGTCGAGACCGCCCCGGATGCGGGCACGAAGGTGATCATGCGGGTGCCGAAGTTCCGCACAGGCGTGCGGGTTTGAGCCAGAGAGGACGAGCATGGCGGCAGGACTGTGGGTGCTGGCGGTCGACGACGAAGCTCCTGCGCTCGACGAGCTCAACTATCTGCTCGGTGGACACCCCGATATCGCCGAAGTCACCGGCGCGGGCGACGCGACCTCCGCGCTGCGGATCATCAACGAACGCACCGTCGACGCAATCTTCCTCGACATCAACATGCCCGGCCTATCCGGCCTCGAACTGGCCAGTGTGCTGGGCAATTTCACGCTTCCACCCGCCGTCGTTTTCGTCACCGCGCACGAGGACAAGGCGCTGGCCGCCTTCGAGGTCGGCGCGCTGGACTACCTGCTCAAGCCGATCCGCAAGGAGCGCCTCGACGAAGCCGTCCGGCGGGTGGTCACCGCGCGCGCCGCCGAGCCATCCCCGCCGGTTGACGAGCCACAGGCCGACACGATCCCCGTGGAACTCGGCGGGGTCACCCAGCTGGTGCGCTGTGACACCATCGGCTGGGTGGAGGCCGAGGGCGACTACGCGCGGCTGCATGCCGCGTCCGGCTCGCATCTAGTGCGAATTCCATTGAGCACCTTGGAAGATCGCTGGCGCAACCGCGGCTTCCAGCGAGTGCACCGCTCCTACCTCGTCGCCCTGAACATGGTGACCGGCCTGCGCACATCCGGCACCTCGACGATGGTGCGGATGCGGGCCAACGGCGCATCGGCCGCCATCGAGCTACCGGTCAGCCGCCGCCAGGCCCGCGAACTGCGCGACCGGCTGATCCGCGACCCGATGCGCACCTTCCGGCCCGGGACAGCCAATGACTAGGCCGAGCCGCCCGCAACGCGAACGCGTCGTGCTGGCCCACCGGCGCGGCACCCGCGTGGTGCACACCCGAGTGGAGGTCCAGGAGCAGACCGAGATCGGCGACGCGCTGGTGCGCGGCTTGGTGCGCGCGCAGCTGGGCCTGGCGCTGCGACTGGCCGCGGTGGTCGCCGGCGGCATGGCCGCGCTGCCGTTGATCAATGCGGTGTTCCCAGAACTGTCTGCCGCCAGCGTGTTCGGCGTGCGGCTGAACTGGCTGACCCTGGCGGCGCTCGTCTACCCCGCGCTGTATGGTGTCGGCCGGCTGTTCATCCGGCTGGCCGAACAGGGTGAGCGCGATTTCATGGGTGTGGTCGACGAAGAGAGCCCGCCGCCATGACCTCGACCGCGACCGCGCTGACCGCGGGCGGCCTGCTCGCGTCCGCGGTGGCGACGGTGGCGGTCGGCACCTACGGAGTTCGGCTGTCGCGCAACACATCCGACTTTCTGGTGGCCTCGCGCACCGTCGGCCCCCGCTGGAACGCCGCCGCGATCTCCGGTGAATACCTCTCGGCGGCTTCGTTTCTCGGTGTCGCGGGCCTGATCGCCAAGTACGGTGCCGACGCGCTGTGGTACCCGGTCGGGTTCACCGCCGGCTATCTGGGCCTGCTGCTGTTCGTCTCGGCCCCGCTGCGCCGCTCGGGCGCCTATACCGTGCCCGACTTCGCCGAGTTCCGGCTGGGCTCACCGCGCGTACGCCGGGTCGCGATGCTCGTGGTCGTCACGATCTGCATCCTCTACCTGATCCCCCAGTACCAGGGTGCCGGGATAGCCCTGAAAGCTCTTCTCGGCGTTCCGGTGTGGCTCGGCCCACTGGCGGTCGGCGGCATCGTCATCGCCAACGTCGTCGGCGGCGGGATGCGATCCATCACGTTCGTTCAGGCGTTCCAGTACTGGCTGAAGCTGACCGCCGTCGCCGCCCCCGCGCTCATGCTGCTGATGCATTTCGGCCACCAGCACCCCCAGCTGGCCGGTCCGCTCCCGCCGACGGTGAATCACCAGACCGTGGTCACGGTGGAGACCGACGTCGACGTCATCGTCGCCGACCCCGCCGGAGTGACGGTCGACAGTCACGCGCTGCCCGGGCCCGGCCAGTACACCCTGCGGGAGGGAACCGCCCTGACGCTGGCTGCCGGGGCGCAGACCCCCGTGGTCACCGGGGCGCCGGTCAACGGCGCCGCGTGGATCCAGAGTGGCGGCGGCCTGGGCGGTAACCACCCGCTCTATCAGGTGTTTTCGATCATGGTGGCGACATTCCTTGGTGCCATGGGCCTGCCGCACGTGCTGGTTCGCTTCTACACCAACCCTGACGGGCGCGCCGCGCGCCGGACCGCGCTGGCCGTGATCGTGCTGCTATCGCTGTTCTACCTGTTCCCCGTGCTGCTCGGGGTGTTCGCACGGCTCTACGTCCCACAGCTGCTCATCACCGGCAGGGCTGACGCCGCGGTGTTGCTGCTGCCGTCCGCCGCGATCGCCGGGCTGCCCGGCGAACTGGTCGGTGCCCTGGTGGCCGCCGGCGCCATCGCAGCCTTCCTGGCGACCTCGTCGGGTCTGCTGGTCAGCATCGCCGGCGCGGTGTCCACCGACGTGCTGCGCGGCCGGGTCAGCGATTTCCGTTGGGCGGCACTCATCGCCGGGCTCGTCCCGATTCCGCTGTCGTTGGTCGCGCCCAGCCTGGAACTGTCCCGCGGGGTCGGCCTGGCGTTCGCCGTCGCCGCGTCCACCCTGTGCCCGCTGCTGGTACTGGGGATCTGGTGGCGCGGTCTGACTGCTGCGGGCGCCATCGCGGGGTTGGTGGTCGGTGCGCTGGCTTGCGGTGTCGCGATCCTGGTGGCGGTCACCGGCTGGGTCGATGACGACGTGCTCGGCGGCTGGCTGACGACGTTGATCGGCTACCCCGCCGCCGTCACGGTTCCGTTGGCGTTCGCGACGATGACGCTCGTCAGCCGGCTCACCCGTGGCGATGCACCATCCGACGTGGCCCGCATCTTCGCCCGCATGCACGTACCGGAACGCCTGGGCATGGGGGTCGAGCGCGTGCCGCGGGGCTGACCCCCCGACCGTTCAACGGTGCCAGACAACCGTTCACCGCATGCTGCGCGCGAGCCCTCGGGCTGTGACCCACCTCTCAATATCCTGTCAGCACGATCGGAGTTCACACTTTCGAGCTGAGGAGCATGTGGTGCCCACAACCGACCTACCGCCGCGGGAAACCCAACCCAGCGGCGCCGAGTACCTGGCCGTACAGGCCAGTCCCGAATTCCAGGACCTGCGCCGCACGCTGCGCCGCTTCGTGTTCCCGACCACGGCGTTCTTCCTGATCTGGTACGCCACCTACGTCATCCTGGGCGCTTTCGCCCACGACTTCATGGCCATCAAGGTGTGGGGCAATATCAACCTCGGCCTGATCATCGGTCTTGGCCAGGTCCTGACGACGTTCCTGATCACCGGTCTCTACGTCCGGTTCGCCAACAAAGAGCTCGACCCGCGTGCCGAAGCCATCCGCGACGAGATGGAAGGCATCGCCAAGTGACCACCACCGTTCTCGCCGAGGCCAGCAAGATCGGCAATCCCGTCGTCAACATCAGCATCTTCGTGGCCTTCGTACTCGTCACGCTGTTCGTGGTGATTCGCGCCGGCCGCTCCAACACCAACGCCACCGAGTTCTTCACCGGTGGCCGCGCGTTCTCCGGGCCGCAGAACGGCATCGCCATCGCCGGTGACTATCTTTCGGCGGCAAGCTTTCTCGGTATCGCCGGCGCTATCGCGGTATACGGCTATGACGGCTTCCTCTACTCCATCGGGTTCCTGGTGGCCTGGCTGGTGGCACTGCTGCTGGTAGCCGAATTGTTGCGTAACACCGGCAAATTCACGATGGCCGACGTTCTGAGCTTCCGGCTTAAGCAGCGGCCGGTGCGGGTGGCCGCGGCCACCTCGACGCTGACGGTGTCGTTGTTCTACCTGCTGGCGCAGATGGCCGGTGCCGGTGGCCTGGTCGCACTGTTGCTCGACATCCATGGCCGCACCGCCCAGTCCGTCGTGATCGCGGTGGTCGGCGTGCTGATGATCGTCTACGTTCTGGTCGGCGGCATGAAGGGCACCACGTGGGTACAGATCATCAAGGCCGTGCTGCTGATCGTGGGTGCCGCAGTCATGACCGTGCTAGTCCTGGCCAAGTTTGGGCTGAACTTCTCGGAGATCCTCGGTTCCGCACAGCAGATGGTGCACGACGCCACCACCAAGGGCGTGTCCGGCCGTGACGTGCTGGCCCCCGGCGCGCAGTACGGCGCTAACACCACCTCGAAGATCAACCTGCTGTCGCTGGGGCTGGCTCTGGTGCTGGGCACCGCGGGCCTGCCACATGTGCTGATGCGCTTCTACACGGTGCCGACGGCCAAAGAGGCTCGGCGGTCGGTGGTTTGGGCAATCGCATTGATCGGCGCCTTCTACCTGTTCACCCTCGCACTGGGCTACGGTGCGGCGGCGATGGTCGGACCGGACAAGATCCTGGCCGCTCCCGGCGGGCAGAATTCGGCCGCACCACTGCTGGCGTTCCAGCTCGGCGGGGTGGTCCTGCTCGGCGTCATCTCTGCGGTGGCGTTCGCCACCATCCTGGCCGTGGTCGCGGGCCTGACCATCACGGCGTCGGCGTCGTTCGCCCATGACGTGTACGCGAGCGTCCTCAAGAAACACAAGGTGACCGAGGAAGAGCAGGTGCGGGTATCGCGGATCACCGCCGTCGTGCTCGGTATCGCCGCAATCGGGTTGGGCATCCTGGCCAACGGCCAGAATGTCGCATTCCTGGTAGCGCTGGCGTTCGCGGTGGCGGCCTCGGCGAACCTGCCGACGATCGTGTACTCGCTGTACTGGAAGCGCTTCAACACCCGTGGCGCACTGTGGAGCATGTACGGCGGCCTGATCAGCTGCCTGGTACTGATCGTTTTCTCGCCGGCCATCTCTGGCAACAAGACCGCGATGATCCCCGGTGCTGACTTCGATTTCTTCCCGCTCGCCAACCCCGGCATTGTGTCGATCCCGCTGGCGTTCATCCTCGGCATCATCGGCACGCTGACGTCCAAGGACACCGGCGATCCGGAGCTCAACGCCGAAATGGAGGTCCGGTCGCTGACCGGTGTCGGCGCCGAGAAGGCCGTCAGCCACTGAAATCGAGGTGAGAATCTCGCCGGGTCCGGGAATGGTGTCGATGTGGCAACGTTGACTTCGCTATCACCCGCACCCGGCGAGCTCTCGCCTTCGCCCTGCTGGCCCACGCTTTCGCTGCGATCATGCTGGGCACCACACTGCCCACCCCGCTGGACGCGCTGTACTCCGACCGCATGCATTTCGCGGTACTGACCACGACCGTCATCTACGCCACCTACGCCGGCGGCCTGTTGTTCGCACTGCTGGTCTTCGGCAGGTGGTCGGACGCCATTGGCCGGCCGCCGGTACTGCTGGCCGGCGGCCGGTACTGCTGGCCGGCACGGTGTGCGCACTCGCCAGCGCCGTGGTGTTCCTGATCGCGGATTCGGTGCCGCAACTGCTGGTCGGCCGCGTGGTCTCCGGGTTGTCGGCAGGGCTAACCGCCACCGCCGCGGTCATCGAGGCCGCGCCACCACGCTGGCGCAACCGCGCACCGATGGTCGCCACCATCGCCAATACGGGTGGTCTTGGCACCGAGCCGAAGTCAGCTCCACCTATTTCGTGGTGGCCTACGTCGCAATCTCGATCCCGGTGATCGGCGAGGGTTTCGCCGCCCGGGCCTGGGGCCTGCGCACCAGAGGCATCGTGTTCGCCACCGCGGTCGGGGTGCTGGCGCTGGCCTGCCTGGCAGCCATCCTTCGGCCGGAATCTTGCGAGAAATCAGGTAGATCTACCTACGCCGACGCGGACGAGTTTTCTCCCATGAGACTGGCTTTCCCGACCTCCGATGAGGTTGCGGCACAGATGTCGCCGGATCGTGACCGGGCGATCGACGTGATCCGGATCGGCGCGCTTCTTGGCGTAGTGCTGGGCCACCCGGTGATGGCGACGAGCGTCATCGCCGACGACGTCCTGCACTGTGACAACCCGCTGACCAGGCCGGTGGTGTTCCAGGCCGCAACCTGGATTTTCCAGATCCAGCCGCTGTTCTTCTTCGCCGGTGCCGCGGCAAGTATGGCGGCCTGGCGGGCCGACGCGAGCTGGGGTCAGTGGCTGATGAAGCGCTGCGCCAAGCTTTTTAGGCCGGTTTTCGCTTACCTGACGTTCTGGGCAGTGGCGCTGACCATCCTGCATCAGCTCTTGCCACCGCACGTCTCCAACCCGGTGGCCGGCGTCTGGACCCAGTTGTTGTGGTTTTTGGGCACCTACATGCTGATGCTGGCAGCGATGCCGCTGCTGATCCGGATCAGGACGCTGGCCCAGCTGGTCGCCGCCGCGACGGTGGTCTACCTGGCGGTGTGGCTAATCCCCGGCATGTTCGGGGTGGCCTACGGCCCCTACGATCTCAGCCTCGTCGGCATCGAGGGCCAGCGGCTCGCTAGCGTGGTGCCACCGTCGCTGCTGCGTGCCGGGCACGCAATCATGATGTGCTGCTTGATCATTGCCGCGGCACCCGCGATCGGCCGGTCGGCGCGCGCATCACGTGTGGAAATCGCTCTGCGGCAAAGCTTCCCGAGCAGATCCCCGGTTAGCCGCTCTTGCGGCGGAACTCCCGGCGATTCTCCACGGCCCCGTGCGAACGGGCTTGTTTGGCACCGCGGTCCGTGTGCGCGGAGCCGCCCGCCGATTTCGCCTTCTTACGCTCCAGCGCCTCGCGGAACTTTTGCTTGGTGTCGTCCTGCGGATCGGACTCTGATTCGGCCATGTTGGTGAGCCTAACGCGTGAGTCAGCGGATGCCCGGCGGCATTCCATAAACATGGGAGATCGGCATCGTGAGCAGCACCCGGCGGTCGTCGACCATGGCGCGGCGGTAGTCGTCCCAATCGGGATGTTCACCGGCGACGTTGCGATAAAGCGCGACGAGCCCCTCCACGGTGTCGTCGTGCGGTGCCGCCGCCGGCAGGGTGAGGATGGAGTTCCCCTCGGCAACGGCGTACGACCAGCCGTCGTCGGAGGACACCAGAAGCGATGCCCGTGGGTCGCGCCGCAGGTTACGGGTCTTGGCCCGCGGTTCGGTGATCGACACCTCAACGACGAGATTGCGCGGGTCGAAGTGATACGTCACGTTGGACAACTGCGGACGACCGTCCCGTTTGATGGTCGCCAACACACCGAGTTTGTTGCCCGCGATCACCGCCAGCAGCTTGTCGTCGAACGCGTGACGGGTCATCCGTCGAGACTACGTCGCTACCATCGAGAACATGACCCGCTATGCGGCTTTCTTGCGTGGTGTGAATATCGGCGGCGTGAACATGAAGATGGCCGACGTCACCGCGGCGCTGACCGATGCCGGATTCACCGACGTCACGACAATCCTCGCCAGCGGCGACGTTTTGCTCGACAGCGGCGCCACGGCGACCAAGGTCCGCGCGAAAGCCGAAGCCGCACTGCGGGATACGTTTGGTTACGACGCCTGGGTACTGGTCTATGACCTCAGGACCGTCAGCGCCGTCGCCGAGGCATACCCCTTCGACCCGGAGGTCGACGGTTATCAGTCTTGGATGACGTTCATCAGCGATCCCACCGTGCTCGACGAACTCGCCGCCCTGGCCGACGACGCCGGACCCGACGAGAAGATCGCCCGCGGCGAGGGCGTCCTTTACTGGCAGGTGCCCAAGAATTCCACCCTGGACTCGACCATCGGCAAAACGATGGGCAAGAAGCGCGACAAGTCGTCGACCACCACGCGCAACCTACGCACCCTGGCAAAGGTAGTGAAATGACAGAGGCAGTGACATGAGCAGCCATAAGATCGACGCCAGTGAGTTGGGCGGCGTTTCTGAAACCGCGTTGATGACGCTCAACGGTCGCGCCCATCAGGCCGGGCTGCCGGGCGCGATCCTGCACGACCCGATGGCCCTCAAGCTCGTCGACTCCATCGAGTTCGATTTCGACAAGTTCGGCCGCAAGGGACAGGAGATGGCATTGCGTTCGCTGGCCGTCGATGCCTGCGCGATCGAATATCTGACGAAGCATCCGAGGGCCACCGTCGTCGCGCTGGCCGAAGGATTCCAGACCAGCTTCTGGCGGTTGACCGAGGCCGTGCCCGACCCGCAGTTTCGCTGGCTGTCGGTGGATCTGGTGCCGGTGATCGCGCTGCGCGAGCGACTCCTGCCATCGTCACCGCGGATCACGGCACTGGGACAGTCTGCACTGGACTACAGCTGGATGGACCACGTCGACGCAGCAGACGGTGTGTTCATCACCGCCGAGGGCCTGCTGATGTACCTGCAGCCCGCCGAGGCGATGGACCTTATCGTGCAGTGCGCCAAGCGTTTTCCCGGTGGTCAGATGTTCTTCGACCTGCCGCCGGTGTTCGTCAAGAAACTCGCCCCGAAGGGGATGAAGTCATCGAGGCACTACCGGGTCCCGCCGATGCCATTCAGCCTGAGCACCATCCAGCTGGCCGATCTGGTCAATACTGTGCCGGGAATCAAAGCGGTGCACGATATTCCGATGCCGAAGGGCCGCGGCTTCTTCTTCAAGACAATATGGCCGGCCATATGGCACTTCGGCCCGACCAAGCGTTTCCGCGGGGCCTACACCCTGCTGGAATTCGGCTAGGGCTGGAATTCGGCTAGGGCTGGAATTCGGCTAGGGCTGGAATTCGGCTAGGGCTGGAATTCGGCTGAGGCTCAGCCGAACGCCGAGTCCAGATACCGCAGCGCCTCGTGCTTGCCCAGCCCGAGCGCGCGGACGGCCTCCACGTACGCATTGGCCGCGGCGGCCATCGCCGCATCGGCCGGATCGGCTCGCGCCACGAACGTCCCGAATCTCCCCCGGGTTTCGACGATCCCCGCTGTCTCCAGCTCGCGGTACGCGCGCGCCACGGTGTTCACGGCCAACCCCAGCTGACCGGCCAGCTCACGTACCGTCGGCAACCTGGTGCCCGGCGGCAACCGCCCCTCCCGGATCCCCTCGATGACCCGCGTTCTGAGCTGATCAAATAGTGGACGCCCGCCCCCTGCGTCGATGCGCAGTCCAAGCCCCAACTCCGACACACTGCTCAGTATCGCTTAGACCGGCTAGTTTGGGGGATGTGCGAATTGCGGTGCTGAGCGGGGCGGGGATATCCGCCGAGAGCGGTGTGCCGACGTTTCGCGACGACAAAACCGGGTTGTGGGCCAAGTACGACCCCTATGAACTGTCCAGCACCGACGGCTGGCAAAGCCACCCCGAACGAGTGTGGGCCTGGTACCTGTGGCGACACCATTTGGTCGAGCGTGTGCAACCAAATGATGGTCACCGCGCGGTCGCGGCCTGGCAGGACTACGCCGACGTCACCGTGATCACGCAGAACGTCGACAATCTGCACGAGCGGGCCGGTAGCACGACGGTGCATCACCTGCACGGCAGCCTCTTCGAATTCTGGTGTGACACCTGCGGATCTCGCTTCCACGGCCCGCTGCCGGACATGCCCGAGCCGGAACTGGAGAAGATGCCACCGCAGTGCGATATCTGCGGCGGGCTGATCCGCCCGGGCATCGTCTGGTTCGGTGAGCAGCTGCCCGACGAGCCGTGGCAGGCTGCCGTGGAGGCAGCGGCCACCGCCGACGTTCTCGTCGTGGTCGGCACCTCGGCGGTCGTCTATCCCGCGGCCGGTCTGCCTGAGGTCGCGCTCGCCCAGGGCGTGATCGTCGTGGAGGTCAACCCCGAACAGACCCCGCTGTCGGGCACCGCGACCCTGTCGATCCGGGAGTCGGCGAGCACCGCGCTGCCGCGGCTACTGCCGCAGCTGCCCGAGCTACTCGCCAACTGACTTCGACGCCCGGCCCAGCGCGACCTCTTGGGCGGGCAGCGGCACCCACGTCGGCAGCATGGCCTCGCGGCGCGCGGTGTCGATGACGAACCCGGCGCCGGCGATCGAGCGCTCGGTCTCGCGGTGCGTGTGGCAGTTCCCGGTGAACCGCGGCCAAATCGTGGCGTCGGCCAGCCGCTGCAACCCGCCCCGCCAGCCGGGGACGGCGATGTGCTCGAAGTAGCGCAGCTGCCCGCCCGGTTTCAGGACGGCGTTGAGCTGACGCAGCACCGCGTCCGGGTCAGCCACCGAGCACAGGACCAGCGAGCAGACCACCGCGTCGAAGGGTTCGGTGGCGGGCATGGCCTCGATCGTCGACTCGATCAGCGTGACCGGAACCGGCGCCGCCGCGGCGGCCGCTGTGGCCAGCGGTGCCAACCGGGTCTCGGGCTCGAGCGCGACGACCTCGGTCACTGATTCGGGGTAGAACGCGAAGTTACTTCCAGTGCCCGCGCCGACCTCCAGGACCCGTCCCGAAAGGTCTAAGAGATTGGCCCGGCGCAGCTCGCGCATGGCCCGTGACTCGTGTGCGGAGAGCACCGTCCAGAGGCGGGCGAAGAAGGGATTGTCAAACGTCTCTCCGACCATGGTTGTGGTGTCCTCTCGTCTCAAAACCGCCCTAGTCGCAGCCGGTTTTCGGGCCTGACCTGCGAGTAAGGTACTCGCAGGTAACCCGGAAGCTGACTCGCGGGTAACCGGGCACCTGACCCGAGAGTAATAATTGCCAGGAAACTCCGAATCGTGACTCAAAGTTTCCTTAAAAGTGACTCATACAGTCCATGAGTATGTGGATCGACGACACCAGTGCCGATGTCATCAAAATCGACTTCGACGAGCTTTACCACGGCGATTTCCTGGTGGAGGGCGATACCTCGGAGCAGTTCGAGGATCTCCCCCCGCTCGCCAACGCCAGCTAGGTAGCTCACCAGCAACCGCCCGGCCGGGCCCCGCGACATCGCAGTGCGATGCGTAGGGCCACACCGGGCGGTTTTTGCGCTCTAGGTCGAGGCCGCTCCAGATCAGGCCCTAAGCCGACAGTTCCTCGCTGCTGGGCACCGTGACCATGTCGATCAGCCTGTTCGTGATCAGCTGCTCGGCTTCGGTGACGATCCGGCTGATCAGCTCACCCACGGTCGGGATGTCGTCGATCAGGCCCATCACCGTTCCCACGGTCCAGATACCGGCGTCGATATCACCATCGTCGAACACCTTGCGGCCGCGCACGCCGGCCACCAGATCCTTGACGTCCTCGAATTGGCCGCCGCCCTTGAGGATCTCCACGACCTCGCGCGAGACGACGTTGGAGGCCACCCGGGCGGTGTTGTGCAGGCTGCGGAAGATCAGCTCGGTACCGCGCTCATCGCCGTCGACGATCGCCTGCTTCACGTTGTCGTGAATGCACGACTCGACCGTCGCCATGAACCGGGTGCCCATGTTGATGCCGTCGGCGCCCAGCGCCAGCGCGGCCACCAGACCGCGAGCATCGCCGAAACCGCCGGAGGCGATCATCGGAATCTCGATGTGCTTGGCGGCGGCCGGGATCAGCACCAGACCCGGGACGTCGTCCTCACCCGGATGTCCCGCGCACTCGAAACCATCGATGCTGATGCCGTCCACGCCCAGGCTCTGCGCCTTGACCGCGTGCCGCACCGAGGTGCACTTGTGCAGCACCTTGATGCCGTTGTCATGGAACATCGGCAGGTGCGGGGCCGGGTTGGAGCCGGCCGTCTCGACGATCTTGATGCCCTCGTTGACGATGACCTGGCGGTACTCGTCATACGGCGGCGGGTTGATCGCCGGCAGAATCGTCAGGTTCACCCCGAACGGCTTGTCGGTGAGCTCGCGGGTCTTCTGGATCTCCCGGCTCAGGTCCGCCGGCGTCGGCTGAGTGAGCGCGGTGATGAACCCGAGCCCGCCCGCATTGGCCACGGCCGCAACAAGTTCCGCGCGGCCCACCCACTGCATACCGCCCTGGGCGATTGGGTGCTCCACACCGAATACCTCGGTGAACTTCGTCATGAGTGTCATGTGATCACCGCGGAGCCATCCGGATCGCGCCATCCAGGCGGATCACTTCGCCGTTGAGCATCGGGTTCTCGACGATGTGCGTCGCCAGGGCGCCGTACTCGTCGGGGTCGCCGAGCCGGGCCGGGTGCGGTACCTGCTTGCCGAGGGAGGCCTGCGCCTCTTCCGGCAGCGAGCCCAGCAGCGGCGTCTTGAACAGGCCCGGCGCGATGGTGACGACACGGATGAGCTCGCGGGCCAGGTCGCGGGCGATCGGCAGGGTCATGCCGACGACACCGCCCTTGGATGCCGAGTACGCGGCTTGGCCGATCTGGCCATCGAACGCGGCCACCGATGCGGTGTTGATGATGACGCCGCGCTCTTCGCCGATCGGCTCGGTCTTGGCGATCCGCTCGGCGGACAGCCGCAGCACGTTGAAGGTGCCGATCAGGTTGACCTGGACGACGGCGTTGAACCAGTCCAGCGGGAACGGCCCGTCCTTGCCGAGGGTCTTGACGGCGTTGCCGATACCGGCGCAGTTGACGTTGATGCGCAGCGGCCCAAGCTCTTCGGCGAGGTCGAGAGCGGCCGACACCTGCTCGGGGTCGGTGACGTTGGCCTGAGCGAAGCGGGCGCGCGGGCCGAGTTCGGCCACCACCTCTTCACCCTTGAGGTCGATCACCACCACCGATGCACCGCGGTCGAGCAGGCGCTTGGCAGTGGCCAGGCCCAGACCTGAGGCACCACCGGTGACGACGGCTACGGCGTCCTTGATCTCCACGAATGGGTTTCCTTTCGATGACTCGACCTACTGGTTGGTTGGGGACTATACCCAGTCGCCCAGCACTGCTTCGTTGTCGGCTCCCGGAACACCCGGCGCGCTCGGCGCATCGAGCACGGTCCGGGAAAACCGCGGGGCCGGCGCTGGGAACGTGGAGCCCTGCTCGGTGTAGAACGTATCCCGCTCGGTGTTGTGCGCCTCGGCGTGCACTTCGGCGAACGAGAGCACCGGGGTACAGCAGGCGTCGCTGGTGGCGAACACCGCGGCCCAGTGGTCGCGGTCGTGCGCGGCAAAGGCCTGCGTGAGCACCGCTCGCAGTTCCGGCCAGCGGGCGATGTCGTTCTGATCGGGCAGGTCGGCGGCGTTCAAGCCCAGCTTCTCCAGCAGCTCGGCATAGAACTGCGGTTCGATCGCACCGACCGCGACATAGCGGCCGTCGGAGCATTCGTAGGTGTCGTAATAGGGCGCGCCGGTGTCGAGCATGTTGGTGCCGCGCACATCGCCCCACATCCCCATGTGGCGGAACGCCCATATCATTTGGGCCAGCACACTGGAGCCATCGACCATCGCGGCGTCGACCACCTGGCCCTTGCCGGAGCGCTCGCGCTCCCACAGCGCCGACAGGATGCCGACCAACAGGAACATCGAGCCGCCACCGAAGTCGCCGACCAGGTTCAGCGGCGGGACAGGGCGCTCGTTGGCGCGGCCGACGGCATGCAGCAGACCGTTGAGCGAGATGTAGTTGATGTCGTGGCCGGCCTGCTGGCTGCGCGGGCCGGTCTGACCCCAGCCGGTCATCCGGCCATAGATCAGCCGCTCGTTGACCTTGGCGCAGTCGTCCGGGCCCAGCCCGAGGCGCTCGGTGACACCGGGCCGGAAGCCCTCGATGAGCACGTCGGCCTTGGCGATGAGGCCCAGCACCATGTCGCGATCGGCGGGGTCTTTGAGGTTGGCGCCCACTGAGCGACGGTTGCGCAGCAGGTAGTCATTGCTGGGCACGCCGGCGCCCTTGCCGAGTCGATCGACGCGGACGACGTCGGCGCCGAGGTCACCGAGGATCATCGCGGCATGCGGACCCGGGCCGATACCGGCTAACTCGACAACCCGCAAACCGTGCAATGGTCCGGCCATAGCTATCTACCTTCCAATTGATTGATCGCCGCCTTAACTATTTACACCTGGGCTGACCCGACGCGGGCTGCGCCCCTGTAGCGGCCTATGGTGCAGCCATGACTACCGTCGACGCTTACGCCGGCATCCCGGAATTGACCGTGTCGCTCGACGGCGGACTCCTGACGGCGACGCTGAATCGACCGGGCAGCCTGAACTCGCTGAACGCGGCGATGCTGCGCGCCCTGGCCGACGTCCTGGCGCACGCGGCCGACGACCCGGCCGTGCGGGTGGTGCGGCTCGGCGGCGCCGGGCGTGGATTCAGCTCGGGTGCGGGTATCAGCGCCGACGATCAGTCCGAGCGCCGGCCGGATACCCCCGATGAGGTACTGGCCGAGGCCAACCGCGCGGTGCGGGCGATTGTGGACCTGCCCAAGCCGGTGGTGGCCGTCGTGCAGGGCCCGACGGCCGGGGTCGGGGTGTCGCTGGCACTGGCCTGCGACATCGTATTGGCATCGGAGAAGGCATTTTTTCTATTGGCGTTCACCAAGATCGGGCTGATGCCCGACGGCGGGGCGTCGGCATTGGTGGCCGCGTCCATTGGCCGGGCCCGCGCGATGAAGATGGCACTTCTGGCCGAACGTGTTTCGGCCGCCGAGGCATTCGACAGCGGGCTGGTCAGTGCGGTGTATCCGGCCGACGAGCTGGAGGCCGGGGTGGCCGCGGTGATCGACAAGCTGGCCTCCGGTCCGGCGGCCGCGCTACGCAAGACCAAGCAGGCGATCAATGCGGCGACGCTGACCGAACTCGACGCCGCGATCGGCCGGGAGAGCGAAGGCCAGCTGATCCTGTTGGGCACCAAAGATTTTCGCGAGGGAACCAAGGCGTTCCAAGAGCACCGCTCCCCCGGCTTTACTGACGAATAGCTCTACAACGACAGTTTGAGCGCACCGAAAATTGTTGGACGCGGCCCCGATCGGTGCGCGACCATTGATGTCATGAGCACGCACTACGACATTGGCGAGCCGGTGAGCACCACCGGCCGCTGGCGTGTGCTCGCGCCCTTCAAGTACCGCGAATTCCGTCTGCTCATCGCGGCGATGTCGCTGTTCCTGTTTGCCGAGGGCATGTGGACCGTCGTGATGGCCCTGCAAGTCATCGCGCTGGCCGATGATCCCGCCGCACTCTCGCTGGTCGCCGCGTGCCTAGCCGGCGGCATGCTGGCCTTCATCCTGGTCGGGGGCATCGTCGCCGACCGGGTACCGCAACGCGCCGTCATCATCGCCGTCGAGGCCGCCAACGTCGCGGCAACTGGCGCCGTAGCCGTCCTCGGCCTGACCGGCGAACTCAGGCTGTGGCATATGGCTGTTGCCGCAACGGTTCTCGGCATCGGCGCGGCATTCTTCTTCCCGGCCTACAACGCCTACCTGCCGCGCATCCTGCCCGCCGAGCACCTGCTGGCCGCCAACGGTGTCGAGGGCACAGTCCGCCCCACGTTGCAGCAAGCCATCGGTCCCGCCGCGGCGGGCGTCCTGATCGGACTGTCCTTCCCCGCGCTGGGTTCGGTGGCGGTGACCGTGCTGATGGCGGTAGGCCTGATCCTGTTGGTGGCGATGCGGCCGGGCAACGGGCAGCACATCGTGATGACCGTCGAGCGCGAGAAACCGCACGTGCTCACCGATCTGCGCGACGGCCTGCGCTTTGTGGTGCACACCCCGTGGCTGCGCTGGACGCTGCTGTTCGCTAGCACCTGGGTCTTTCTGGCGCTGGGCCCGATCGAAGTGCTGTTGCCGTTCATCGCCCGCGAGCGGTTCGCCGACGGTGAGCAGGTGTACGGGCTGATGCTCGCCGCGTTCGGACTGGGCAGCGCGGTGGGTGCGGTGGCCGTGTCCTCACGGCCACTACCGCGCCGCTACCTGACAGTGATGATGACGATGTGGGGCGTGGGCTCGGTGCCGTTCGTGATTGTCGGCACGACGTCCTCGCTGCCGCTGATGCTGGCCGCGCTATTCATCATCGGCCTCGCCGAAGGGGCCGGCGTGATCTGGGGGACGCTGCTGCAGCGCCGCGTACCCGCGCACCTGCTGGGCCGGGTGTCGAGCCTGGACTTCTTCGTCTCGCTCGCGTTCATGCCGGTGTCGATGGCGGTGGCCGGCCCACTGTCGAAGGTGGTCCCGGTGGCGCTCATCTTCGCCGTGGTTGGCATCGCGCCGGTGCTGCTGGCCGCGGTCGCGCTCGTCGCGGCGCGCATGCCCCACGACGAAATCGCCCACCCCCTGCGCTAGTGCCAGACTCCGAACATCGGCGGCAGTGCCAGCACCATGATCAGCCCCCACACCACGTGGGTCAGGGCCGGTGCCAGCACTCCGCCGGTGGCTCGGCGCTCCCACGCACACACCGTGCCCAGGATGAGAGCGGCGAAACCGAGCATCGGGTTGCCACTGGCGCAGGTCGCCACGGTGTAGATCAGCGTGGAGATCGCCACTGGATGAAATGTCCCCAGGGCGGGGTAGAGCGCGCCGCGGAAGAACAATTCCTCGGCGAGGCCGTTCACCAGAGTAATGAGCACCACCAGCGCCAAGCTGCCGTGATTGGCGTACTCCAGCACCCGGGTGATGCGTTCGGCCACCGGCCCGATCTCGCGCGCCACCAAACCGCCGACCACAAAGGCACCGCCGAGCAGCAGCCCGATCGTGATCCCGGTCAGCACGGGGCGCTGGTTGCGTCCGCGCCATCGGATGTGGCCCAGGTGCAACGGGCCCGATAGCCGGGCGCCCAAGGCCCACGCCGCCGCGAGCGCGAGCGTCAGCCAGTAGAACGCCGTATCGCCGGGTGTGCGCGTCAACGACAGGCCGAGCAGCACCGCGCCGACCACCAACGTCACGCACACGACGATGCGCCTGCGCCGGACCATCGAGGGCCATTCCTGATGCGGCACAGCGGTATTGGTCACCGCAGCGCGAATTTCAGCCATCGCCGCCATTACGTGTGCACCTTCGTCAGCAGCAGATCCAGCCCGGTACGCAACACCCCCGCCAGCGGGCCGGGCACGGAGTCGAACAGCCCCAGGGCGGGCCGGGCCACCGCCGGTGTCACGGTCGAGGCCACCCGCCGCAGCCGGAGCGCGTCTCCCCCGGCCCAGATCGGGTCGCTGTCGGCCAGGTGATGCGGGTCGGCCAGCTTGTCGACCGGGAGCGGCCGCCCGTTGGCCACTGCCGCGGCGACGGCGTCTTCGATGCTGGTGAGGCCTCCGGGCGGATCGGGCACATGGTCACGTAAGACAGTGTCGGAGGCAGTCATCGGATGGTCCAGCGATTCGATGAGATCGGCAGCCAGCCCGGTCGGCACCGGCACCGCGGCACCGGCGACCCGGCCGACGACGCCAAGGGGCACGATGTCGCGCACCGGCAGCCCCGCGCGAAGCGAGCCCACCGCGTCGACGTAGGTCGACAACAGCTGGCGATAGGTGGTCCGGCCCGGCCCCGCGATGTCGTAGGACCCGGCCGGCACGACGGCCGGGTCGGCCGCGGCGAGCAGGTAGTACAGCACATCGCGAATCGAGATCGGGTCGATGTCGTGATCGGCCCACGGCGGCAACGGGATCAGCCAGAATCGGTCGCCGACGTAGCGGACCATTTCGAACGACGTCGACCCCGCACCGATGATCACCGCCGCACCGAGCCAGACCAGCTCCGGTCCGCCTTCGACGCTGAGTGCGCCGGCGACCTCGGCGCGGCCGGCCAGATGCTCGGAGAGCGCGCCATCGTCAGGCACGAACCCACCGAGGTAGACGATCCGCTTCACCCCGGCGGCCTTGGCCGCGGCAGCGAGACTCGCGGCAGCGGTGTTATCCCGCTCGCGAAAGCCGGGTTGACCGATCCCGTGCACCAGGTAATAGACGACGTCGATCTGGCCGGAGACGCCAAACGCCGAGTCGATCGACGACGGATCGGCGGCGTCCAAGGCAACGGCAGTCACTCGGTCACACCAGCCGAATCGGCCGAGCTTCTCCGGGTCACGGGTGGCGGCGACGACGTCGTGCCCGGCGTCGAGCAGCCTGGCCACCAGCCGGGAGCCGACGTATCCGGTGGCACCGGTGACCAGAATCCGTAGCGACTTCACGGTAGGACTATCGGCAATCTGGACCCGGCGCAAACCTACTCGGGGCTGCGGTGCAGGTCGATGAGGTGTTCGTACACCGCGCGTTGTTGCCCTCCAACTCGGCGTCGGACAGCTCGCGACGGACCTTGGCCGGCACCCCCGCCACCAGCGAACGCGGCGGTATCACCGTCCCCTGCGGCACCACCGCGCCGGCACCCACGATCGATCCCGCCCCGATCACCGCCCCGTTGAGCACGATCGCGCCCATACCGACCAGGGCCCCATCCTCGACAGTGCAGCCGTGCAACACGGCGTTGTGCCCGACCGTCACGCCCGCCCCGATCCGGGCCGGGAATCCCGGGTCGACGTGCACGGTGGCACCGTCCTGAATGTTGCTGCCCTCGCCGACATCGATCCACTCTGCCTCGGCGCGCAGCGTCGCCGAGTACCACACACTGGCCCGCGCTGCGAGCCGCACCTGGCCGATCACCGCCGCGTTGGGCGCGACCCAGGACTCGACGTGCAGTTCGGGAGAGTGTCCGCGCACGGACATGATCAGAGGTTCGGCCATGGCCGACATCGTAGGCAGACGCTCCTCAGCTGCCTCGGAACACCTTGCGATAGCTCGACGGCGACATGCCGAGACCACGCCGCAGATGATGGCGAAGATTGCCGCCCGAACCCAGACCGGCGCGGCGGGCCACCTCGTCGACGGGGAGGTCATCGGTCTCGAGCAACTCGCGCGCCCGCTCGACTCGTCGGCTGCGCACCCAGCTGCCTGGCGACTGCCCGGTCTCGTCACGGAACCGGCGGCAGAAAGTGCGCTCGCTCATCCGGGCGTGGCGGGCCAGTTGTTCGATCGACAGCGGCTCGTCGAGGTGATCGAGCGCCCACTGCCGAGTCGGCGCGGTCGACGCCTGGGGGTCGCCGGGCACCTGTCGTTCGATGAACTGGGCCTGCCCACCTTCTCGCCAGGGCGGGACGACGCAGTAACGAGCCACCTCATTGGCCACGGACGCGCCGTGGTCGGCGCGAATGATGTGCAGGCACAAGTCAATTCCGGCGGCCAGCCCGGCCGAGCTGAGCACATCGCCGTCGTCGACGAACAACACGTTCTCGTCGAGCAGGACGTCTGGGTGCAGGGCACGAAGATCGTCGGCCCAGCGCCAGTGTGTGGTGGCCGCCCTGCCGTCGAGCACCCCGGCGGCGGCCAGCACGAACGCGCCGGTGCAGATCGATACGATCCGCGTGCCAGGCCGAATCGATGCCAGTGCCGCGGCCAGCTCAGGTTCCAGCTCGCCGCCCAGCCGGGCGGGCTGATACCGCGTGCCCGGGACAACGACGGTGTCGGCGGTCGCCAGCGCCTCGGGTCCGGCCCCCGGCACGATCGCATAGCCGTTGGTGGTGGCGACCGGCGCGCGGCGCAGCCCGCACACCACTACCTCGTAGAGCGGAGACCCCTCAGCTGTGGTGGCCGCGCCGAACAACGTCGGCGCGATCCCGGCGTCGAATCCGACGACGGGCTCGACCAGCAGGACGGCCACGCGATGCACACCGCCAGTCTGGCATGTTTTTGACGAATAGTGTCATTCTTGCCACTAGCCGGATCCCGGGCCGGTCGGCCAGAGTGATCCGGTGACCTCGACAACGACCGGGCGGGCCACCCGCATCGGTCTGCACTGGGCTTGGGTGGTGGCCGGCGTCAGCTTCGTCGCGATCCTCGGCGCGGCCGGATTCCGGTCGGTACCCGGCGTGATGATGAACCCGCTGCACCACGAGTTCGGCTGGTCGCACGGTGTGGTCGGGCTGGCGATGTCGGTCAACATGACGCTGTTCGGGCTGACGGCGCCGTTCGCGGCCGCCCTGATGGACCGGTTCGGGGTGCGCCCGGTGCTGACGGCTGCGCTGCTACTGATTGCGACGGGCTCGGCGGCCAGCGTGCTGATGACCACCAGCTGGCAGCTGGTGCTGCTGTGGGGCGTGCTGGTGGGCGCAGGCACCGGCGCGATTTCGATGGGGTTCGTCGCCACGGTCGCGGTGCGGTGGTTCGAGCAGCGGCGAGGGTTGGTCACCGGCGTGCTCACCGCCGCGGGCGCCACCGGGCAGCTGATCTTCCTGCCGGTCGTGGCCGAGGTGACGACCCGCCACGGCTGGCGCTGGGCCTCGCTGATCGTCGCCGCCGCCGCGCTGACGGTGGTGCCGCCAGTGCTGCTGCTGATGCGAAACTATCCGGCGGACAAAGGCTTGCTGCCCTACGGCGCCACGGAAGCCGAAGTGCCGCAAGCAGTTGCATCCTCAAGTTTCCGAGCAGCCTTCGACGGGTTGCTCATCGGCGCACGCCTCCCGGCGTTCTGGTTGCTGGCCGCCAGCTTCGCCATCTGCGGGATGACCACCAACGGTCTGATCGGCACGCACTTCATCCCGGCCGCCAACGACCACGGCATGCCCACCACGGTCGCCGCCGGACTGCTGGCGGCCGTGGGCGTGCTCGACGTTGCGGGCACGATCTTCTCCGGCTGGCTCACCGACCGCGTCGACCCTCGGCTGCTGCTGGTGGTCTACTACCTCGGACGGGGGTTGTCACTGTTGGCGCTGCCCGCGCTGCTGTCCCCGCACGCTGAACCGAGCACCTGGGTGTTCATCATCTTCTACGGCCTGGACTGGGTGGCCACCGTGCCGCCGACGATCGTGCTGTGCCGGGAGTACTTCGGTGCGCGCTCGCCGGTGGTGTTCGGCTGGGTGTTCGCCGCCCATCAAATCGGAGCGGCGGTGGCCGCCTTCGGAGCCGGCTGGCTGCGCGATGTCAACGGCAGCTACGACCCGGCGTTCCATTCCGCCGCCGGGCTCTGCGCGGCAGCGGCACTGCTGTGTTGGCGGATACGCCGGCCGGGCCTCTGACCTGGACATTGAGTGCCCGTTTTGAGACTGACACTGAGCTGCACGTACGATTCACGGGGCGCAGCGGTAACGGGGACCCGCGATTGGCCGACTCCCTAGCAGAACTCAAGGAGCCATGTGAGCACTCGCACCAAGTCCCTGGGCGTCGCAGCGGCGCTGGCTGCCATCGCCGTCGCCATCCCGACCGCCGTCCAGGCCTACGCCGATCCGACGCCCACCACGACCACCCCGGCAGCGCCGACCACGTCGGAACTCCCGGCGCCGAGCATGAGCCAGCTGCCCGATCCACAGGGCTCGGGCTGCGATGCCTATAAGAACCGGATCCCCTCCGGCCCGGGCTCGTTCGCCAGCATGGGCACCCAGACGGCGACCGCGGCGATCGCCGCCAACCCGGACCTGAGCACCTTCAACGCGGCGATCTCCGGCGGGTTCAATCCGGCCGTCAACATCGGCAGCGTGATCGACGGCGGGCCCTACGTGGTGTTCGCGCCGACGAATGACGCCTTCGCCAAGCTCGACGAGGCGACGCTGGCTCAGCTCAAGAGCGATCCGGCCATGCTGACCTCGACGCTCTTCTACCACCTGGTGCTTGGCTACCTCGGCCCCGACGACCTGCACGGCAAGATGCCGACGCAGCAGGGCAGCGTGGTGAACGTGACCGGCAAGGGCGGCGACATCAAGATCAACGACAGCGTGAAGGTGCTGTGCGGCTACACCACCCGCGCCGCCTACATCTATATGATCGACACCGTGCTCAGCCCGGGCGACGCACCGACGCCGAACACGGCGACGAGCACCAGCACCACGACGTCGACGACGGCGAAGCCCGCCTAGCGCGCCTTCCAGACCGGCGGGCGCTTCTCGGCGAAGGCCAGCGGGCCCTCCATCGCGTCCTCGGATTTCATCAGCGCGCCGATTTCTTTTATCGTGCGCGTCCAGCCGGCCTCGTCGGCGGTGATGACGCCGTCGTCGACTCCGACCGCAACTCGCTTACTGGCCTGCACGGCCAGCGGTGCGTTGACGGTAATGCGTTGCGCCAGAGCCAATGCCGCGTCGACGGCGGTGCCGTCGGGCACCACCTCGTTGATCAGGCCCCACTCCAGCGCCTCGGCAGCGGTGATCGGTTCGCCGGTGAACAGCACCTGCATGGCCACCTTGCGGGGCAGCTGATCGACGATCCGGAACACGCCCCCGGCTGCGGCGACCAGACCGCGCTTCACTTCCGGCAACCCGAATTTGGCGCTCTCCTGGGCGACCACGAGGTCACTGGCCAGCGCCAGCTCGGTGCCGCCACCGAACGCCGCGCCATTGACCGCCGCGATCGTCGGTTTGTCGATGAAGTGGCGCACATAGCCTGCGAAGCCCCACTCGGGGTGCTGCGGGTGAAAGAGGTTCTCCCGCTTATAGATCGCCTTGAGGTCGGCGCCGGCACAGAACGATTTGTCGCCCGCGCCGGTGAGCACCACAGCCCAGACGTCGACGTCATCCTGCGCCTGCTGAAGCAGGTCACCGACGGCGGTGCTCACCGCGCCGTTGACGGCGTTGCGCGCATCGGGTCGGTTGATGGTGATGACCAGGACGTTGCCCCGCCGCTCGCAGAGAGCGGCGGGGGTCTCGACGTCGGTCACTACAGCAGCTCGAGGATGGTGGCATTGGCCTGGCCGCCGCCTTCACACATGGTCTGCAGACCGTACTGGATGTTGTTGTCCCGCATGTGATACAGCAGCGTGGTCAGAATCCGGGCACCTGAGCCGCCGAGCGGGTGGCCCAGCGCGATCGCGCCGCCATTGGGGTTGAGCTTGGCCTCGTCGGCTCCAATGTCCTTGAGCCACGCCATTGGGACCGGGGCGAAGGCCTCGTTGACCTCGAAAGCACCGATCTGGTCGACCGTCAGGCCGGACTTGGCCAACGCCTTCTGAGTGGCCGGGATCGGCGCGGTCAGCATGATGACCGGGTCGGCGCCGGCGAGCACGGCGGTATGCACCTTCGCCAGCGGCTTGAGGCCCAGGTCCTTGGCCTTCTCCGCCGACATGATCAGCAGCGCGGCCGAGCCGTCGGAGATCTGGCTGGAGTTGCCGGCGTGGATCACACCGTCTTCGCGGAAAGCCGGCTTGATCTTGGCCATCGACTCCACAGTGCCGCCGCGGCGGATGCCGCCGTCTTCGAGCACCACGGTGTCGTTGCCATCGGCGTCCTTGGTCTTGATGCCGACGATCTGATCGGAGAATGCGCCGGAATCCTGGGCGGCCGCGGCCTTCTCATGCGAACGCAGCGAAAACTCGTCGAGCTGGGTGCGACTGAAGCCCCACTGCTCAGCGATCATCTCGGCGCCGACACCCTGGTTCGGGTTTGTGGTGTAGCGGGCCTTGAACGACTCTCCGTAAGGGTTGCCGCCGTTGGCCAGCGAGGCGCCCATCGGGGTGCGTGACATCGACTCGACACCGCCGGCGACGACGACGTCATAGTGGCCCGCGACAACGCCTGCCACCGCGAAGTGCAGTGACTGCTGGCTGGAACCGCACTGGCGGTCCACGGTCACGCCCGGGACGCTCTCAGGCCAGCCGGCGGACAGCACCGCGGTGCGGGCAATGTCGAGCGCCTGCTCACCGGCCTGCATGACACAACCCCAGATCACATCGTCCACGAGCGCGGGGTCGACGCCGGCGCGCTCCACCAGGCCGTTGAGGACCTGAGCAGACAGCTCCGCCGGGTGGATACCGGACAGTCCACCATTACGCTTGCCGACCGGCGTACGCACAGCTTCGACAATTACCGCTTCAGCCATCGGCCTACTCCTTATGCAGAGGGGGTTGATCTTCGATTTCTAACACGCCCCCGCCGAGCGCCCTCAGCCGGGTCAACCAACCGTTCGGTTAGCCCGATGTCACGTGCACCGGCAGGGTGTCGTCCCACGGCTGGCGGTCGACCATGTCGACGACGTTGACGTAGCCGGTCTCGAACTCCCCGGTCGCGGCGTCGACAAGCCGGTAGGCCTGCCGTTGCCGGTGGATCGGCTGACCGTCGAGCAGAACCACGCGGACCTCGCCGGGCTCGAAGTGGCAGCGCGTCTGCATGGCGGTGATGAGCTGTTCGTTGTGCATGTGCCCGTCGCCGAAGTTCCAGCCGATCGCCATGCTGCAGATGCGCTCCCCGTCGGTGATCGAGTAGTCGTCCTCGTTCTCGCCCGCCATGGCGCGATGTGCCAGGGTGAACAGCGCCTTGCCGTGAGTGTTGAAGGCGCGGAACGCATATCCCATGAAGAGCGGGATCTGCGCGGCTTCCTTGCTGCCGTAGAACTTTTCGAGCTGGGCGGCCGGCATGTTGGCGATCGTCACCAGGTTCTGCTCGATCTTCGCTTCCGCCGAGGGCTTCACACACCACAGCGTGGTGTCCCAGTTGCCGGCGTAGTAGCGCATACCGGGCAGGAAGGAAACCTTGCGCGGCACCACGTTTCCGAGAAACACGGTCGTGGCCAGGGCCAGGAAGAGCAGGATCGGCCACGGTGTGGTGATATCGGTGATCCCGATCTGGGCGTGCGCGACGAACAGCGACAGCACCGAGAAGATCATGAACACGTTCCACTCCAGCGGCACCCCCATCGGGATGGCCGACAGGATCCCGAAGTGGAAGCAGACCATCACGATCGCCGCGATCGTCGTCGGCCAGCCGCCGTGCGAGAAGAACAGTGCCAGCGGCACCAGCCCCTCGATGGCCGTGCTGATGTGCGCCACGATGTGCGACATCCGGCCGGGCCGAAGGTCTTCGGGAAACTTCTTGAAGAACATCCGCTTGAGGAACCGGGGGCGCACCACCGGGCTGTTGGACATCATCGTGGAGATGACGAACGGGAAGTGCCGCGTGAGTTTGGACGTCGCGGCACCGATCCAGATCGCCATGCACACCAGCTTCAGCGCGATGATGACGTCGACACCGGCGAACAGGAAGGCGACCGCGAAGGCGCCGTACACCTCACCGCGGGCGGCCAGGAAGATCACCTTGTCGCGCAGGCCCGCCAGGGCCAGCAGCGCGACGACCGCCGCGATCTGCCAGGTCGGCAGTAGACCCACGGTGGTGCCCAGCTCCGGGATGGGCCCGGTGCCGTCGGAGAACAACGCGACCAGGATCATCAGGATCAACGCCGCGTACAACACGATGTCAACGGGGCCGCGGCTGTCACCCTTGGTCAGCGGCACCAGGTTGGGCCAGGGTGGGAGGCGAATTGTCTTGGGGCGCAACCAGTAGATGATCGAGCCCATCGGCGGCCAGAAGCGGTTATTCAGCGGGCCGAACCCACAGCCGAGGCCGACGACCTCGAAGAGCATCGTGTAGAGCACGGCCTTTTCGTAGACGATCGGCTCCGACCACCACGATCCGATATTGGTGAACCCATCGATGCCCTTGGTGGCAAGACCGAACAGGGCGCCGACGAAGACGTAGAGCAGGATCTTGACGACGTAGAACAGGTGCAGTGCCGCCGGGGTGCCAAAGCCGACCTCGGCCCAATGGCGGGCCATCGGCTTGATCCGCTCCGCGCGCGTGCCCTTGCTCCACGTCTCGAAGTCGATGACGGGCACTTCCTGCTTCAGAAACCCCATGCCGACGAGATTAGAACGCGTTCTAGTGCGGCGGGAAGGAATTCCCGCGCGTCGGGACTGTGCCGAGACGGGTCTTGCCCGCGAGCATCAGGATTTGGCGGGCGGGCGGTAGAAGATCGCCAGCTGCCCGATGCCGCCACCGAGTCCGAGCACCACCGCGATCAGCAGACCGCACCAGCCGTACAGCCAGTGGTAGACGCTCGTCCCGTGGAACAGCGCGTAGTCCAGGCTGTACTTGCCGGCTCCGGTCGCGGCGAGCGCCACGGCCGCGGCCGCCAGCACCACGTTGTACTCCCAGCCTTCTTTGACGATGAAGAAGCCGTTGTGCCGGTGCACTGTCCATGCCGCAACCAGCATCAGGGCCACGAACCCAGCCGCCGGAATGGGCGTCAGCAGCCCGAGGGCCAGGCCGATACCGGCAGCCATCTCAGTGCTGGCCGCCACCCGCGCATGGAAGGCGCCGGGCTTCATCCCGATGCTCTCGAACCAGCCGGCGGTGCCCTTGATCCGGCCGCCGCCGAAGAACTTGTTGTAGCCGTGCGCGGCCATGGTCACGCCGAGCACCACGCGCAAAAGAAGGAGACCGACGCTAAAGGCTTGATGGGAGGCAGTCACGGGAGTAAACCTAAAGCATCAACCCCGGTGCTGGGCAGATGCCTAGCCGAGGTGGGAAATGACGGGCAGGCTATAGCTCAGGTCGCCACTCTCCATCCAGTGCAGCAGAGGCGACAGGCCCTCGTCCGGCGGCTGCGGCATGTAGCCGCGGCTGGTGGTGCCCGGAAGCGGCTGATCGCACTGGCGCATCCGCAAAACGTTGGCCCACAGGTAATCCTGGACCCGGGCCATCGTCTGCAGGTTGCGCTGGTCGGCGAAAACCTGCACATCCTGGGGATCGGGAACGTAGCCCAGATCGATGGCGCTGATCTGCGCGTATGGTTTCATCACGTAGCTGCCTGACCACCGCCGAGACCGTGATCACTGTTTTGGATAAGTGGTTCTTTGCTGTTCATGCCCGCCATCGCCTCGCACCGCCAGCGCCGCCCGCAGCCGTTCCCAGTAATCGTCGATGTCGACGTTGTCCGGATCGGCGTTGACGCTGACCGCGATCAGGTCGCCGAGGCCGTGCACACCGTGGGTCAGGCTCATCATCGGCGACAGCGAGGAGAAGCCCGCGGCGAGCAGGACCGGGAACCCGCCGAACGATAAATCGGCCGGCCCGCGATTCACACTGGACACCACGGTGTTCCCGGTGACGGTGTCCGAACGCGCGTTGGGATCGAAGTGCCCCACACCCCACCGCAACAGCGCGGCGGGGATGGCAGCGGACGCGGCGGCCGATGCCCGCATCGACGGGTGCTCGCCACGGCGGCGCTGGGCGGCCAATTCGGCGCCGATCAGTTCCGCGCGCCGGACCCGGTCCACATCAGCGTGCAGGCTGATGCCGACATTGCGAAAGTTATTGTGCGAAGCGGGATCCTGCTGCCCCGCCATGGTGACTTCGGCGCCCAATGCCGAGGTGTCCTCGCCGCGCGCGGTCAGATACCCCGCGAGCGCCTCGGCGACGGCCACCAGTACGGCGATCGTCACGGTGGGCCGCGAAAGCTGATCGCGCCGCAGTACCAGTGTCCGCACCACCGGCGTGGCGCGGGGCTGGCGATTGATGCTGAGCAACGGGCATCCCGGAGCGGGAGCCGGTACCAGTCCCGCCTCGGTGTCGCGCACCAGCATGCGATGCGCCCGGGCGGCGGCGACGCCGCGTACCGGCAGGAAACCACGTCGGCCCGAAGCCGGCACCGCTACTGGTTGTGGGCGCCCCAACAGCGCGCCGCCCAATGCGGTGCCGCGGCTACCGTCGGCGAACGCGTGGCCCGTCTGCAACACCACCACCGAGCCCACCCCGCGAGCCCCCGGAATTCCCATAACTCGCGGGTAAATATTTGCGCGCCAGGTCATTTGGTGAAGATCCAGCGGGTCGGCGCGCAGCCCAACGGCGGCCTCCAGGCTCCCCTGCCAGTCCAGTCCCTGCGGATGGTGAATGACGAACTGATCGGTACCGACCTCACCGCGGCTCCACCGCGGGTATCGCCATCTGCCCGCCTCGACCGCCCGCAGGCGCAGCTCGTCGCACGCCTGCGCGCGCTGCCGCAGCTCATCGACGGCCGCTTCTGGAGTATGCGGTGCGCCATTGAATGCGTACACCACGATCTGATCGTTGGGAATCACGGCTGACATCCACAGCATCTGCGCGTCCACCGCGGTCATCGCTCTGCCGGCAGCCATGTTGACCATTGTCTTACGCTGGCATGATGCTGCCACCTCCTGGTCCCAGCCGCGCTGCGCTGATCACCGGAGCCTCTTCAGGCATCGGCGCCGAGATTGCCCGGGAACTCTGCGCCCGGGGCCATCACGTCATCCTGGTAGCTCGGCGCACCGAAGCACTCACGGCGCTCGCCGAAGAGCTCAAGGGGCCCAGTTCCGTTGTAACAGCTGATCTTTCCAAGCCCGCCGAGCGGGCCGCCCTCCCCGACCGGGTGGCCGACCTCGGCCTGGAGGTCGACATCCTGGTCAACAACGCCGGGCTGTCCACCACCGGTCCGGTGTCCGCCGCCGATCCCGCCGCGGAGATGAACGTCGTGGAGGTCGACGTTAACGCGGTGGTCGACCTATGTACCCGGTTCGTGGCCGGCATGGTCAATCGTCGCCGCGGCGCGGTGCTCAATGTCGCCTCGCTGGGTGCGTTCGGACCGCTACCGGGCCAGGCCGTCTATGGCGCAGCCAAGGCCTTTGTGCTGTCCTACACCTACGCGCTGCGCGAGGAGCTCAAGCCCAGCGGCGTGACAGCCACCACGCTGTGCCCTGGTCCGGTCAAGACCGGGTTCGGTGAGGCTGCCGGCATCTCCGACGCGGACGCCGAAGCCGCGCTGCCCAAGCCGCTGTGGGTGTCGGCCGACGATGTCGCCAAAGCCGCGGTGGACGGACTGGCGGCGGGCAAGCCCATCGTCGTGCCGGGGCGACTCAACCGCGCGGCGACGTTCGTCTACCAGCTCACACCCAAGCGACTGCTACTGCCGATGCTGGCCGGCAGCCACCCCAGCCTCAAGAAGAAGTAGTAGCCGACAAGAAGTCGACGATCAGCCTGCCGACCACGTCGGGCTGTTCGAGTTGCAGGAAATGCCCGGCGTGCTCGACGATCGCCACCCCGCTACCCGACGGCAGAACGTCACGCACCCACGGCGTGAATTCCGGTGTCATACAACCATCGTCGTCGCCGTGCAGGTACAGGGTCGGCAGCCGCGGCGGCTCGAGCCACCGGGGATGAAGTTCGGCGTAGCGCGCCGGCGGGCGGGTGTTGCGGATGGTCGCCCGGTAGGTGCCCAGAGCGGCGCGCCACCGATCCGCGGAGCCGATCGCGGCATCAACGTGGCGCAGGTCCTCGGCGGCGTTGTAGCCCGGCGACCAGCGCCGCCACAGCAGCGGCACGATCCAGGACGAGGAGCGCTCCGGCAGGAACGGGAGCTGGAAGTAGCTGATGTACCAGCTACGCACGAACTGCCGGGGCAGCAGACCGAGCAGACGCCGCCGATTGGCCAGCGGCTTGCCAACCCGTGGCCGCAAGGCCGCCGAAGGCGGCACCGACATCACGACCGCCTTGACAAACGGGCTACCCGGCAGCGCGGCCAGGCCAGTGGCGGCGATGGCACCCCAGTCGTGGCCGATGACGATATCGGCGTCGGTCGGGTCACACGCGGCACGCACCGCAAGCGCGTCCGCCATCACCGCCCCGATGTGATAGCTGCCGTCGGTGGGGATCGACGAGGGCACGTAGCCGCGCATGAACGGGGCGATGACGCGGTAACCGGCTGCCACCAAATGCGGTGCCAGTTTCCGGAAGCCGTACGCGGTATCGGGAAAACCGTGCAGGCACAACGCAATCGGGCCGTCGTCCGGCCCCCAACTCAGTGCACGCAGCTGGACCGCCGACGCCGAGACGTCAATCCAGCGTGACTCCATCATCGAACCCCCGTTCGCTAGACCGGATCGAACCCCGAGATGAGCCAACGGTCGCCCACCTTGTCCAGAGTGACCCGCACGCTAGAAGCCGTGTTGGTCGGTGCGTCGGTCCCCATCACGACGGTCTGGTTCACGAACAGCAGCACCACCGCATGGTCAGCCTTGGCGGACACCAGCGCCGCGGCCGGAACCTGAGCCACCGCCGAGATCTTCTTCTCCTTGGCGCCCGGGATGACGACGTTGTTGATCAGCTGGGTGTAGGCGTCCAGGAAGCTGCCCGTGAGCCGGTCGCGCGCCGCACCGAGATCCTTGTCGACGGTCTCGGCCTTGTAGCTCAACAACGCGACGGTCGAGTCCTTGGCGACCTGCACCGAATCGGTACGAGCCCGGTCGACGTCGCGCCGAGCGGAATCCTGCCAGCCCAGATAGCCGGTGCCCGCCGCCAGCAGCAGCCCGAGGATCGCGAGCACCGAGACGGCCGACACCGCGGCCACGCTGACACCGCGCTTGGAGGGTGCTTGCGCGGGGGCGATCGTCTCGACGTCGCTGTCGGTGAGTTCGACCGCGGTGGTCTCCGCCTCGACGACCTCGAGGTCGGGGGCGTCGGATTTGTCGTCAGCGGTCACGGTACGAACTCCACTTTCGAAACCTTCGCTTGGTCGTCACCGGTCTTCTTGACCGTCAGACGCATCCGCCAGGAGCGGGGTGGTTGGTTGGCGGCACCGGCATTGGAGGTGGTCACGGTGACGGCGACCAGCACCTGACCTTCGCTGCCCGTCACCGACTCCAGCCCGGCCTCGGTCACCTGGCCGTCGGATTTCGACTGTGCCTGCTTGACCACCTCGATGAACGGCTGAGACCGCTTGGCGAAGTCGTCGTAGAACGCATCGGTAGCCGAGTCGAGGATGCGTTGCACATCCTTGTCGGCCTCATCGAAGTGGATGGTGGTCAGGTTGAGCGCACCCTGCCGGCCGACGCTGACGAAGAGCTCGCGCAGATGGTCATCCTGCTTGGCCTCATACGCCCGGTATCCCAGCCAGCCGACAACCCCGCCGAGGGCGAGCACCACAACCGTCGCGATGATCAGCGAGACCAGGACAACGCGGGACCGCGCGGGCGTGGCCACGAGCGACACATCCTCGACAACGTCGTCGCCAGCCTCGGTGGCCTCGACTTCTTCGGCCGTCTTGACCTCTGCTGGCGTGGCGGCCTCGTCCTCAGGCGCGGCAGGCTCGTCAGCCATTGTTCTCCCTCTACGGCACTACGGGCCGGTTCACCCGCTGGGGCGAAAGGCTACCCGTAAGACCCAGTGAGGCCGGTCACGGGTTCGCTGCGGCAGCCTCCAGATTCGCGATGACGATCGTGCGCATCCCGAGCATTTCGGTGGTCGCGGCGGCAGCCCGAGCCGGGTCGGGGTCCGACAGCAGCTCGTAGAACCGCATCGCTTCCTCGTGGTCATCGTCGAACCACAGCGACAGGGTGATGGCACGGGGGTCCCCTCTATTAGGGGTGCGAAAGGTGCCGACGGGGTTGACCGGTCGGGGTGCCGACGGTCATCGCTAGCACCGCTAGGTAACGTGCTGTTCACGTTCGGTCGAGAGGATGCCCGTGAGCAGCACGAATACCGTTGAGTTCCGCGGCGATAAAAACCTCACGCTGGTGGCCGACGAATGGAACCGCGGCGCGCCCGAGGCGGGTGACCGCCCGACGATCCTGATGTTGCACGGCGGCGGCCAGAACCGCTTCTCGTGGAAGAACACCGGGCAGGTGCTGGCCGATCAGGGCTTCCATGTGATGGCGCTGGATGCCCGCGGGCACGGCGACAGCGACCGCGCGCCCGACGCCGATTACAGCGTCGATGCCTTGGCCACCGACGTTATGGTGGTGCTCGAACAGATCGGCCGGCCGGTCGTCCTGATCGGGGCGAGCATGGGCGGGCTGACCAGCATCCTGGTCGCCGAGCAGGCCGGACCGCAGACAGTGACCAAGCTGGTGCTGGTCGATGTGGTGCCGCGCTTTGAAAAAGACGGCAGCGCCCGAATTCGGGACTTCATGTTCAGCAACGTCGACGGCTTCGAGAACCTCGAGCAGGCCGCCGACGCCATCGCCGGGTACCTGCCGCATCGCAAGCGGCCGAAGAACCTCGACGGCCTCAAGAAGAATCTGCGGCTGCGCGACGGCCGCTGGTACTGGCACTGGGATCCAGCGTTTCTCACCGCCCCGAAGGACGATCCCTTCGGCCGGGTCGAGCGCCTCGAGCAGGCCGCCATCGATCTGACGATTCCGATCCTGCTGATCCGCGGCAAGCTCTCCGATGTCGTCAGCGCCGAAGGGGTGCAGGACTTCCTGGCCAAGGTGCCGGACGCGGAATTCATCGAACTCGCCGATGCCGGCCACACCGCTGCCGGCGATGACAACGACGCCTTCAGTGAGGCCGTCGTCTCCTTCGTGACCCGCTAGACCGGCCTGATCAGCTGACCGCCGGTCAGGTTGCGCGTGTCATCGCGGCTGGTCACGTTCAGTGTGAGGTACATCCGGTACAAGTGCCCTTCGACCGTGCGTGTCGACACGACGAGGCGCTCGGCGATCTCACGGTTGGACCACCCGCGGACAACCAGGCGGGCGATTTCGAGCGCACGCGGGCTCACCGGCAATGGTTGCGAAGTAGCCCACAGCGCAGGGGTTTTCAGCCCGCCACGGGCGAGTTCCCGACCCCGTCGCAGGACGGGCCAGGTCCGGCTGTCCCCCACGGCCGAAGTTCACGCAGCCCTCAGTGCTGACCCGGCGGATTCGCTCAACGTTTCACCACGACGGCCCGAACCGGTTCGCTCGCCACGACGGTGAACGGAACAGTAACCGGAAAATCGTCGCTGAGCGAGCCGATTTCGCAGCGCCCGATGCTGGTGGCCAACGCGAGCGTGGCCTCCAGCATGGCGAAGTGGTCACCGATGCAGGACCGCGGGCCGGCGCCGAAGGGCAGGTATTGATATCGGTCGATCTGCTTGGCCCGGTCCGGGTGAATGGCACGGATGAATCTGCTCTCGTAGTGGGGAGGCATCATCAGTTCAGGATTCCCGATCGGAGGGCGGCGCAGGAGTGGGTTGGACGATCGCGGCGGCGGTATTGGCGGTGCTGGCCGCGGCCGAGGGCATCGCCCTGGTGGTGCTGCGCGCGCGGTTGCAGGCCAGCCAGCGCGACGCCGAGGAGATGCGGGCCCGTCTGGACACCCGCACGATGCTGTGGACCGGCGGGCGGGAGGCCGTCAAGCAGGTCTGGCAGACCGCCAACCTGGTGCGCACCCAGGGCTTCGGCGGCGCGGTCCGCTCCTCGATCGAGGAACTCGCCGACTGGGCCGACGTGGAACGCCCGGACCTGGCCCGGCTGGCCCCGGGCGGCGAGTTGGTGGTGATGTTCTCCGATATCGAGGAATCCACCGCACTCAACGAACGCATCGGCGACCGGGCCTGGGTCAAACTCATCGGCAGTCACGACCGGCTGGTCCGGCGGCTGGTGAAGGCGCACGACGGGCACGTCGTCAAGAGCCAGGGCGACGGCTTCATGGTGGCCTTCGCCGAACCCACGGCCGCGGTGAGCTGTGCCGTCGCGATGCAACGAGAATTCAAACGGGACGCAAAACGCGCGCGGCACAACAGTATTCGGGTGCGAATCGGGATCCACATGGGCAAGTCGGTGCTGCGCGGCGACGACGTGTTCGGCCGTAACGTGGCGATGGCCGCCCGGGTCGCCAGCCAGGCCGCCGGCGGCGAGATCCTGGTGAGCGAATCGGTGCGCACCGCAGTGGGCGATCGGCAGCCCTTCGACCGAGGGCGCGACGCCGAACTGAAGGGGTTCAGCGGAACCCACCGGCTCTACGCGGTGGCCTAGTTCTTCGCGGCCTCGGCGTGCCGTTGGTGCAGCCGATTACGAATCTCATCAGGGGTGTAGGCCTTGCGCTTGCGCTGGTCCCGCGCGACGAGAACACCACCGGCGACGACGCCGGCCGCACCGGCCAGCCCGATCCACTTCCAGATACCGCGCATGCGATCACATTATGCTGCGCTGGTGACCGAGCACACCGTGTCGCTGACACAGGCGCTGAATGAGACCCGTACCGGGGATGTCTGGCTGTTTCGCGGCGACTCCGGCCCCGACCGGGCGATCCAGACCCTGACCAACGCACCGGTCAATCACGTCGGCATGACCGTGGCCATCGACGACCTGCCGCCGTTGATCTGGCATGCCGAGCTGGGGCACAAGCTCCTCGATATGTGGACGGGCACCAACCACCGTGGGGTGCAACTCAACGACGCCCGCGAGGCCGTCGAACAATGGCTGCACCAATACGGTCAGCGCTGCTGGCTGCGCCAGCTCACCCCCCAGGTCACCCGCGACCACGAAGACCGGATGCTGGAGGTGATCGCGCGAATGGACGGCACCCCGTTTCCGTCGACCGCACGGCTCACCGGACGGTGGCTGCGCGGCAGGCTCCCCACCGCCAGCGACTGGACTCGCGGAATTCCTCTGGTGCACAAAAAGATTCGCGAGTCCGCCCAGCGACGCAAAGTCACCGAACGAGAACTGGGCCTACAGACTGCCTACTGCGCCGAGACGGTCGCCATCACCTACGAGGAGATGGGGTTGTTGACCACCGAGAAGAACGAGAACTGGTTCGACCCGGGACGATTCTGGAGCGGCGACACCTTGCCGCTGATCGCGAACTATCGGCTCGGCGCCGAAATCCAGGTCATCGCAGACTGATCCGACCTCAGAAGCCAAAGCCGCCGCCGATACCGCCGGTCGCCTGCTGACGCAGGCACGCCAAATCGACGTAGACGGTTGTCGCACTAAATGATTCGCCCGGTGATCGGTCCGGGTTGTGGACAGCCACGACCCGGCATGAGGACAACGGGGCACCGGTATTGCCCTCGACCCAGTTGAACGCGACCACGTAGCCCTGGGCCTGCAGCTGATTACCCCGTCGACCAGACCGCCAGCAGTTTGCCCTTCGGATCGCGGAACATGATCGCCGTGATCGTTTTTCCCTGCGGGACGTCGTAGGCGACGTGGGTGGCGAGTTGCTGGCCCTGCGGAAGCTGTCCCGAGGTGATGCCCGGCTGGACCGCGCCGACGGCGGGTGCGATATTCGATCCGTCCGCGGCCCGCGCCACGAACCAGAAGCCGTTGTAGGCGACCGTGCCGGTCTTGGCGGCGATCGTCACGTCGACGGCGTACATAGTGCCCTTCGCCGGGACGATCTGGGCATCCGGCGGCACCGGCGCGAGGTTGTCGACGGTGTAGGTCGCTAAGCCACCGTCGGACGCGACGTCGACCGGGGTGCCGAAGGTGACCGCCTGCTTGGCGGCCGGCTGAGTCGACGTGGCGGGCGCGCTGGTGGCCGATTGCTGCGCCGTCGAGCCTGAACCCCCGCACCCCGCGGTGATCAGTGCGATCGCCAACACACCGAGAACGACCGTGGATATCCGTATTGCGCGCATCCGCGGATACTAGCGCGGCGCGGCGGCGCCGAATGCCCCGCCGCAGCCGGGCGAACTCCTGCTCTTGCGCCCCAGCACTTCGGTCGACACCGTGGCTATGCGGTCGGTGTGAGCATCGAACATGTCCCATTGCGCGCCGACCATTGACAGTCGCCGCTCGCATCGTTCACGTAGCCGTCGAGGGATATCGTCGGGCCGTGCAGAAGTTTTCCCATAGCTGGTCAGACTCGCACGCCCGCTTGAACTCATCGCGATGTCGTGAAAGGACGATCATGCCCACGTCGTTGCCCGACGGTCTCATTGATCTTCTCCGCAAGCCCAGCCCGTGCTTCGTTGCCACCCTGATGCCCGACGGCTCACCCCAGCTGACCGAGACGTGGGTCGACACCGACGGCGAACACATCATCCTCAACATCGTCGGCGGCATGCAGAAGGCTCGAAACCTGGAACGAGATCCGCGGGTCGCCATCAACATCGTTGACCCCGAGAATGTCTCGCGGTTCTACGCCGTGCGCGGGCGCGTGATCGCCACAACCGCCGAGGGCGGACGCGACAGCATTGACGCCATCTCGCAGAAGTATTTGGGCATTCCGTACCCCAATTTCAGCGGCAACCCCAACGAGACCAGGCTCATCGTCACGATCGGCGCGGACAAGGTGACGCCACCGCCTGGCGAGGATTAGCCGCTCTCGCGCGCCGGCGTCATGCGCGACAAGGGATTCGCCGTCGACCGGGCTTCTCCCCCCGCGAACTACCCTAAGCGTGGCCGTTGACTACCTCCGCAATCCGGCGGGCCACCTCGGCTGGGGTGCGATGTGAGGTGTCGACAACTTACGCGTCTTTGTGCAACCAGCTTCGGGCCGCCGGTGTGTTCAACGAGTCGGCGAGCGGTTTCAACCACCAGCGGCCGCCAAGGCGGCCAGTGCTCGAAGTTATCCGTGCCCGGCAGACTCGTCGTCGTCTTGCCGACACCGTGAGTGCCGTTCAGCCACACCATCATTGCGTCACCGATAAACGTCACGGCGATACGCGATGTGGATCACTCGGACAACCACTCGTTCGTCGAAAATCTGGTATACCACTCGGAATTCGCCTCGTCGTGCCGAGTACCGCCCCTGCAGCTGGTTGCGTAGCGGCTTGCCGACGCGATGAGGATTCTCTGCGAGTGGCCCGCGAATGAACTCCCAACACGCGACAGCGATTGCCTGGGGTAGGTCATCGGTGAGCGCCATCCGTGCTGCTCGGGTCAACTCGATTTCATAGGTCAACCTGGCAACCGCCCGACGGTACGCATAGCTTCGGTCACCTCATCGAGCGTGTAGGTCTCGCCCGCGTCAGCCTCGGCTTCGGCTTCTCGGATTTCGAGCAGCAGATCGCGATCACTCAGAATCTCCAGAGTTTCCATGATCGAGTCGTAATCGTCTGCACTGAGAATCACCGCCGCCCGACGCCCTTGACGGGTGACCTCGATGCGCTGGTGAGTACGGACCGCTTCGTCGACAATCTTCGATAGGTTTGCGCGGACTTCGGCAAGCGGGAGGGTCGACATGTACAGAATTCTAGCGCGAACGCCAATCTCGCGCCGCGGCCACCGATCACGAAGTGCGCAGACGGGGACGCCGTGTCCAACCACTGGTCCGGAGTCACGATCGACTGCCTCGATCCGCTCAGCATGGCGAGATTATGGAGGTTGAATCGCATTTCGTCACACGTTGAAGCGGAACTCCACCACGTCGCCGTCGGCCATCACGTAGTCCTTGCCTTCGATGCGCACCTTGCCCTCAGACTTGGCCGCGGCCATCGAGCCGGCCTCCACCAGGTCGGCATACGACACGACCTCAGCCTTGATGAAGCCCTTCTCGAAGTCGGTGTGGATCACGCCGGCCGCCTTGGGTGCGGTATCGCCCTGGTGAATCGTCCACGCGCGGGCCTCTTTTGGCCCCGCAGTCAGATAGGTCTGCAGCTTCAAGGTGTGAAACCCGGCCCGCGCCAACGCATCCAGCCCACGCTCGGTCTGCCCGATCGACTCCAGCAGCTCGGCCGCTGACTCGTCGTCGAGCTCCTGCAGCTCTTCTTCGATCTTGGCGTCGAGGAACACCGCATCGGCCGGCGCGACCATCTCCCGTAGTGATGCGACCCGCTCGGGATCGGTGAGCACCGACTCATCGCAGTTGAACACGTAGAGAAACGGTTTGGTGGTCAACAGGTTCAGCTCACGCAGCAGCCCTGAATCCACTTTCTTGCCCGCGGCGAACAGTGTCGTGCCGTCGTTCAGCAGCTCCTGGGCAGCCACCGCCGCGTCATGCACCGGTTTGCGTTCCTTGTTATTGCGGGCTTCCTTCTCCAGCCGGGGCACCGCCTTCTCCAGCGTCTGCAGATCGGCCAGGATCAGCTCGGTGTCGATCACCTCGATGTCGGACTTGGGATCGACCTTGCCGTCGACGTGGACCACGTCATCGTCGGCGAAGACCCGCACCACCTGGCAGATCGCATCGCACTCACGAATGTTCGCCAAGAACTTGTTGCCCAGACCGGCACCCTCGGAGGCGCCCTTCACGATGCCGGCGATGTCGACGAATGTCACCGGCGCCGGCAGGATCCGCTCGGAGGAGAAGATCTCGGCCAGCTTGGTCAGCCGCGGATCGGGCAGCGGCACGACGCCCTCATTGGGCTCGATCGTGGCGAATGGATAGTTGGCTGCCAGCACGTTATTGCGGGTCAGCGCATTGAATAGGGTGGATTTCCCCACGTTGGGCAGACCGACGATTCCGAGGCTAAGGCTCACAGGGAGGACAGTCTAGGAGAAAGGTCTGGCAGACCCGTCCGCTCTCGGCCCCGCTGCCGGTCCACATTCAGTCAGAACCGGTACGGTCTACGTGTGTCAGCACAGCGATCCAGGTCGTCGGTGGCGGCCGCGAATTGCTCGGCGCATCCGAATCTCCCCGGCGTGCCCTGGTGGGCAGCAGTCCTTATTGCTGTGATCGCCACCACAATTGGGGCCGCGTTCGACGCAGGCTCGGGCAACAAGGATCTCGGCAGTGTGTTCGGGGCCCTGTACGCCATCGGCTGCGTGGCCGCAGTGCTGGCGGTTGGGCAGTCCAGCATCTTCACCGCCGTCATCCAGCCCCCGCTGATCCTGTTCGTCGCCGTGCCCAGCGCTTATTTTTTGTTCCACGGTGCGCAGTTCACCGGCATCAAGGACACCCTGATCAACTTCGGCTACCCACTGATCGAGCGCTTCCCACTGATGCTGTTCACGTCGGCGGGCGTGCTGCTCATCGGATTGGTGCGCTGGTACTTCGCGATGTCGAGTCGGTCGGCCGTGGCGGCCGCGCCCGTCGATGCCGACGACGACCAGCCGTCCCCCGGCTTGTTCGCCGGGCTGGCGGCCAAGCTTTCGGGCCTACGCCACGGCGACGCTGACGCCGAGGACATCGAAGGAGCGCCCGGCATCGAACGCCCTGCCACCGCGCGGCGGCAGCCCCGGTCGACCCAGCCCGCCAAGCGTCCCGCCCCCACGCGCTCCCGCCATGCGCGCCCCCCGGTGGAGGACGTCACCGAGGCGCCGGAGCGTCCCCGCCGGCGCCGTCCGGTCGCGGACGACGCCCCAGACCTGGCCGACGCCCCGCGGCGCCGGCGTCAGCCGCGCGACGGAGGTAACCGCCCGCCCTCGTCATCCCGTCGCGAGCCTCGTGAGCCTCGTGAGCTGCGTGAACCACGCGAACCTCGCGAGCCGCGAGTGCCCCGCGAACGCCGCGACCGCTACGGCGCGCCGCCCCAGCGGAGCAGCCGCTTCGAGCCGTATGAGTCCTACCCGTCGTCCTACGAGCCGTATCCGCCCTATGAACCGCCGCCTCGGCAGCGGCCGCCGAGCCGGGCCAACGGGGACACCAGCGGACACCACCCGGTATCGCGGGTGCGCTATCGCGGCGAAGGTGAAGATCAGGCGAGGGAACCCCGCCCGCGTCGCTCAAGTGACCGGGACGCCGAATCCTGGCGTTCCGACCGCTGACCGAACCCCTAGGGACGGGCCGGACGGATCTCTCGCGGTAACGCGAACACCAGCGTCTCGTTGGCGGTCGTCACGGGCTGCACGGTGCCGAAGCCGTACTCGGCCAACCGGTCCAGCACACCCTTCACCAGGATCTCCGGCACCGACGCGCCAGACGTGACGCCGACGGTCGTGACCCCGGACAGCCAGGCGGAGTCGATGTCCTCGGCGTAATCGATCAGGTGCGAGGCGGTCGCGCCGGCATTGAGCGCGACCTCGACCAGGCGCACCGAGTTCGATGAGTTGCGCGAGCCGACCACGATCACCAGATCGCATTCCGGTGCCATCGCCTTGACCGCGCCCTGGCGGTTCTGGGTGGCGTAGCAGATGTCGTCGCTGGGTGGGTCTTGCAGCGTCGGGAACTTCTCCCGCAGCCGGCGCACCGTCTCCATGGTCTCGTCGACGCTCAGCGTGGTCTGGGACAGCCAGATGACCTTGTTCGGGTCGCGCACGGTGACCTTGTCGACGGCATCCGGGTTGTCGACGACCTGCACGTGGTCAGGTGCCTCACCGGCGGTGCCGACGACCTCCTCGTGGCCTTCGTGGCCGACCAGCAGGATGTCGTAGTCGTCGCGGGCGAACCGCTTGGCCTCGTTGTGCACCTTGGTGACCAGCGGGCAGGTCGCGTCGATAGTCCTCAGATTGCGCGCGGCGGCCTCGACGTGAACGGTCGGCGCGACACCGTGGGCGGAGAACACGACGATGGCCCCCTCGGGCACCTCATCGGTCTGCTCTACGAAAATCGCCCCGGCCTTGGCCAGGGTCTCCACCACGTAGCGGTTGTGCACGATCTCGTGGCGCACATAGACCGGGGCGCCATGCTTTTCCAGCGCGCGTTCGACGGTCTCGACGGCGCGGTCCACGCCGGCGCAGTAGCCACGGGGTTCGGCGAGCAGCACCCTTTTGCCGGTCGCGCCTGTGGCGACCGAGCTGGCGGCACCCGGAATCCCCATGTTGACGGTAGGCGGCATGGTTTCCAGGGTACGTTCCCGCAACCTGGCGGGGCCAGCCGTAGGCTGTGGGCCATGGCAACAGCACCATATGGGGTTCGTCTGCTGGTCGGCGCCGCCGTGACCGCGCTGGAGGAAACCCGCAAGCTGCCCCAGACGATCCTGATGTACCCGATGACGGTCGCCAGCAATATCGCGCACATCGTGATGAAGGTGCAGCAAGACCTCGCTGACCTGGTGATAAAGGGTGACAGCACGCTGGAGAGCATCTTCCCGCCGAAGGACGAGCAGCCCGAATGGGCGACGTTCGACGAGGACGTCGCTGACGACGGCGACGGGCCCGCACTCGACGGCGAGCGCCTGACCGAGGGCCGATTTGCCCTGTACACGGTGACCGACGGGGTGGACACGAAACCCCAGGGATCGACCGCGGCGAAGACCACCAGCGCGCCGGAGATCGCCGAGGAGCTCGACTACGAATCGCTGACGTTGGCCCAGCTCCGTGCCCGCCTGCAGTCGCTGAGCGTCGCCGACCTCGAGGCGCTGCTGGCCTATGAGGAAGCCTCCAAGGCCCGGGCACCGTTCCAGACCCTGCTGGCCAACAGGATCACCCGCGCGTCCGCCAAGTGACCACCGCCCAGGCCAACTCTGCGGAGAACCCGTATCCGGTCCGTGCGGTGGCCATCCGGGTGGCCGGCTGGATCGACAAATTGGGCAGCGTGTGGGTCGAGGGTCAGCTGACCCAGATCAACGTGCGCAGCTCGACGGCTTACATGGTGCTCCGCGATCCAGCGGCCAACATGTCGCTGGACATCAGCTGCCCGCGGGATTTGGTGCATTCCGCGCCGGTTAAGCTCACCGAGGGCACTCAGGTCGTGGTCTGCGGTAAGCCGACTTTCTACACGGTGCGCGGCTCATTTTCGTTGCGCGTCAACGATATTCGTGCGGTCGGCGTCGGCGAGCTGTTGGCTCGCATCGAGCGGCTGCGCAAGCTTCTGGAGGCCGAGGGCCTGTTTGACCCACGCCTCAAGCGCCCGCTGCCATTCCTGCCGTCGACGATCGGTTTGATCACCGGGCGGGCGAGTGCCGCCGAGCACGACGTGACGACGGTGGCCGCAGCTCGCTGGCCGGCGGTGCGGTTCGCGATCCGTAACACCGCCGTGCAAGGGGTCAACGCGGTGGCACAGATCGTGGAAGCGTTAGCGGAGCTGGATGCCGATCCCGATGTCGACGTCATCGTGATCGCCCGCGGTGGAGGCAGCGTCGAGGACCTGCTGCCGTTCTCTGACGAGACCCTGTGTCGCGCTATCGCTGCCTGTACCACCCCGGTGGTCAGCGCGGTCGGCCACGAGCCGGACAACCCGCTGTGCGACTTGGTTGCCGACGTTCGCGCGGCCACCCCCACCGACGCCGCCAAGAAGATGGTGCCCGACGCCGTCGCCGAGCTGGCCTTGGTCAAGGAACTGCGCCACCGCAGCGCCCAGGCGCTGCGTAACTGGGTCGGCCGCGAGCAACGTCACCTGACCCAGTTGCGCAGCCGCCCGGTGCTAGCCGACCCGCTGCGCGCGCTGACCGAGCGTGGCGACGAGATCGAGCGGGCCCGCGCCGCGGTGCGACGCGACGTGCAACGGCTGGTCGCCGTCGAATCCGACCGGATCGGGCACCTGGCCGCGCGGCTGGCCACGCTGGGTCCGGCGGCGACGCTGGCCCGCGGCTACGCCGTGGTGCAGACCGCGGCCGGTGACATCCTGCGAACAACCGCCGCCGCCCCGACCGGAACCCGGTTGCGCATCCGGGTCGGCGACGGCGCGATCGGCGCCACCAGTACGGGCCCGACGGATGGAGCCGCATGAGTAAGTCAGACGAAGCGAAGCCTATTAGTGAGCTCGGCTATGAAGATTGCCGAGACGAGCTGGTCGATGTGGTGCGGGTGCTCGAGCAAGGCGGACTCGATCTTGATTCGTCGCTGCAACTCTGGGAACGCGGCGAGGAACTGGCCCGACGCTGCGAGGAGCACTTAGCCGGGGCACGCAAACGCATTCAGGATGCGTTGGGCGCGCGCGAGGACGCCGGGGACTGATCCGCGCGGGCCGATAACCTCAGATATTGGAACACTGGAACGTGTTTCAGTTATCCTCGCCGCCATGGGAGATGCCACGTTGACGACTGACCTCGGCCGCGTCCTAGTGACCGGCGGCGCTGGGTTCGTCGGTGCCAATCTGGTGACCGAGCTGCTCGAGCGCGGACATTTCGTGCGCGCCTTCGACCGGGCGGCCTCGTCGCTGCCGCCGCATGAGCGTCTCGAGGTGCTCCAGGGCGATATCTGTGACACCGCCACCGTCGCCGCCGCGGTCGAGGGGATCGACACGATCTTCCACACCGCAGCGATCATCGATCTCATGGGCGGGGCCTCGGTCACCGACGAGTACCGCAAGCGCAGCTTCGACGTCAACGTCGGCGGCACCAAGAATCTGGTGCAGGCCGGACGGGCGGCCGGCGTCAAGCGCTTCGTGTACACCGCGTCCAACAGCGTGGTCATGGGTGGCCAGCGCATCGTCAACGGCGACGAAACCCTGCCGTACACGGCGCGATTCAACGATCTGTACACCGAGACCAAGGTGGTGGCCGAGAAGTTCGTGCTCAGCCAGAACGGTGCGGACGGCCTGCTGACCTGTTCGATCCGCCCGAGCGGCATCTGGGGCCGCGGCGACCAGACGATGTTCCGCAAGTTGTTCGAGCGGGTGATCGCCGGGCACGTCAAGGTTCTGGTCGGCAACAAGGACGCCAAGCTGGACAACTCCTATGTACACAACCTTGTGCATGGATTCATCCTGGCCGCAGAGCATTTGGTGCCCGGTGGCAGCGCGCCCGGCCAGGCGTACTTCATCAACGACGGCGAACCGATCAATATGTTCGACTTCTCCCGTCCGGTGGTCGAGGCCTGCGGTGAGAAGTGGCCGACGTTCTGGATTCCCGGTGCAGTGGTTCACGCCGCGCTGTCCGGTTGGCAATGGTTGCACTTCAAGTTCGGACTCCCCCAACCGCCGCTGGAACCGCTTGCGGTGGAACGAGTGTCGATCGACAACTATTTCTCCATCGACAAGGCCCGTCGCGACCTCGGTTACCAGCCGCTGTACACGACCGACCAAGCGCTCAAGGAATGCCTGCCCTACTACACGCAGCTGTACGCCGAGATGAAGGGCTAGTACGGCCGCAATCTATGGATTGGCGGGTGTCAGCATCGCGTGCTTAACGACCGTTCCGTAAGCGGTCTTCTGCTCGCCGCTGACCGTCGGGGCATACACCACCACGACGTCCTCGACCTGAAGCATGTCGCGCACCCCGGCGGCGTAGAGCTCGGCACGGCCGGTGCTCGGGAATTTCAGGAGCGTGACCGTGTCGGTGTCGGTTGCCTGCACACAGCCGATTTCCGGACATTTCGCCGATGTCGCATCCCGCGGGTTCACCGCAGGCAGGTTCGCTTTCCCGAAGGCGTCCAGCAGCGCGGCGACGGAAATGTCGTTGAGCATCACCGGAGCACCCGGCACCGTCCCGCCCGCACCGTGGAAAACATGGCCCCCACAGCCGGCCAGCAAAGCGGCCAGCGAGAAGACCATCAGACCGCCGCGCCACTGCATGCCCCGAGCGTAGCCTGTCCCGATTCGTGCATTGTTCGTGAGAAGCGCTCACTCCTCTGCACGGTTGGCCTAGCGTCGGAATATGCCTGACGGAAAGCCCAACATCCCGGTCATCTGGGGCGATGACATCGGCATCAGCAACCTGCGCTGCTACCGCGACGCCATGATGGGGTACCGCACCCCAACATCGATCGCATCGGCGCCGAGGGAATGCGCTTCACTGATTCTCACGGCGAGCAGAATTGCACGGCCGGACGCGCGGCGTTCATCAGCGGCCAAAGCGTGTACCGCACCGGAATGAGCAAAGTCGGAGTCCCTGGTGTCGATATCGGTTGGGCCGCCGAAGATCCCACGATAGCCAAGTTGCGCACACCGCTGGGATACGCCATCGACGAGATCGTCAAGAAGCTCAACGAGTTCCTGGCGCGTGCGGTCGACACGGTGGCACCAGAACGCGGCCGGAGATGATCGGCACCGGCATGAGCCACATCGGCTTCCGCTGCGTGAAGCGGTAGGCCCGATCCGTCGCCCGTGCTTGACTAGAACGCGTTCTACGCGGGAAGGGAGCTCATGTCCGACGCTGTGCTGGTAACCGGCGCATTCGGGTTGGTGGGAAGCGCGACGGTCACGCAGTTGGCGGCTGCCGGCCGTCACGTGGTCGCCACCGATCTCGACACCGAGGCGACCCGCAAGGCCGCCGCCGATCTGCCGCCGGGGGTGCAGGTGCGCTGGGCGGACCTCACCGACCCCGCCGCCGTCGAGAAGCTGCTGGGTGAGGTCTCCCCCGCCGCCGTCATCCACCTGGCCGCGGTGATCCCGCCGCTGTGTTATGCCAAGCCGGCGCTGGCCTACAAGGTCAACGTGGGAGCCACCGCCAATCTGGTGAAAGCCGCTGAGGGACACTCCAACCCGCCACGGCTAGTGCAGGCGTCGAGCATCGCCGTCTACGGGCCGCGCAATCCGTACACGAATCCCGACGTGCTCACCGCACAGACCCCGATGAATCCGTACGACAACTACGGCAAGCACAAGGTCGAGGCCGAGACGATCGTACGAGCCTCCAGCCTGGACTGGGTGATCCTGCGACTGGGCGGGGTGCTGACCACCGAACCCAACCTGGGGATGGACCCCAACCTGATCTTCTTCGAAGGTGTGCTGCCCACCGACGGGCGGCTGCAGACCGTCGACGTGCGCGACGTGGCCTTCGCCTTCGCGGCGGCCGCCACCGCCGATGTGCTGGGCCAGACACTGCTGATCGGCGGCGACGACAGCCACCGGCTGCGCCAGGGCGACATCGGGCAGTCCACCTCCGCGGCGATGGGCCTGGTCGGTGCGCTACCGCCGGGACGTGAGGGCAACCCTGAGGATGACGAGGGCTGGTTCGCCACCGACTGGATGGACACGGCAACCGCGCAGGCGGTGCTCAAGCATCAGCACTATTCGTGGCCGCAGATGTTGACCGAAACCGCGAACAAGGTGGGTTGGAAACGCTATGTATTCCGGGTGATCGCGCCGATCGCCCGCGAGTACCTCAAACGTCAATCGCTCTACTATGGTCAGCCACCCGGCTACGGCAACCCATGGGAGGCGGTGCGGCGCAAGTGGGGTGCTCCAGATAACGACGGGAAGGTGTCATGACCGAACAGGTGGCGATAATCATCGGAGGTGCCTCGGGCATCGGCTGGGCGACGGCTCAGACGCTGGCGGCGAAGGGCGTGCGGGTGACGATCGCCGACCGCAACACCGAGTTGGCCCAAGAACGGGCCTCGACACTGGGCGAGCCGCACACCTGGGCGGCTGTCGAGGTGACCGACGAAGCTTCGGTGGCAACACTTTTCGACGATGTGGTGGCCCGCGAAGGTGGGCTGCACATCGTGGTGAACTGCGCGGGGTTCAGCGGGTTCGGGGTGATCACCGAACTGGACACCGAGCAGTTCCGGTCGGTGGTCGACGTCTGCCTCAACGGTGCGTTCATCGTGATCAAGCACGCCGGGCGACATCTGGGCGAGGGCGGCGCTTTGGTATCGCTGACATCGCTCAACGCGCGCCAGCCGGCGATCGGGATGAGCGCCTACTGCGCGGCCAAAGCCGGGCTGTCGATGCTGACGCAGGTGGCGGCCCTGGAGTTGGGCCCGTGCGGCATCCGAGTCAACGCCGTCGCACCCGGCTTCGTCCACACCCCACTGACCGAGGGCGCCGCCGTGGTGCCCGGTGTCGTCGATGAGTACGTCGAGAACACCGCGCTGGGCCGTGCGGGTACGCCGCAGGACATCGCCGACGCGGTGGCGTTCCTGTGTTCACCGCAATCGTCATGGCTCACCGGCGAGATCCTTGACCTCAACGGCGGCGCACACCTCAAGCGCTACCCCAACATTGCGGCGCACCTGACTCGGCTAATGAATCAGTAGTCCGGTGAACACCGAATTCACCGTCACCCAGAAGCGCGCACTGGCGATCATCACCGTGCTCGCCCTGGTGTTGGGGGCGTATTTCCTGCGGCACTATTTCATCCTGGTCGTGATCGCGGCCGTCGTCGCCTACCTGTTCTCCCCGCTGTACAACCGGTGCCGGCGCCGGTTCGGGTCCGGGTTGTCGGCGACGCTGACCGTGCTGGCCGCGCTGGCCACGGTCATCATTCCCGTTGGCGCACTGTTAACGCTTGCCGTGCTTCAGATTTCGCACATGGTGATGCACGTTGCGGACTGGGTGCAGACCGCGGACATGTCCACGGTCGGCAATCAGGCGCTGACATATACGAATCAGGCGCTGGCCAAACTGCCGTTCGGGCACTTCTCCGTCACCACCGACTCGTTGCGCGACACGATGATCACCGTTTCGCAAAATCTCGGGCGCTGGCTGCTGCACACGCTGCAAGGTGCCGCGGGTGGCGTGATCGGCGTGATCACCTCGGCGATCATCTTCCTCTATGTGCTGATTTCGCTACTGACCAACTCCGAACAGCTGCTGCTGTTGATCCGCCGGCTCAACCCGTTGGGCGAGGAAGTCACCGACCTCTATCTGGCCAAGATGGGCGCGATGGTGAAGGGAACCGTCAAGGGCCAGTTCATCATCGCTCTGGTTCAGGGTCTGCTGGGTGCGGCGTCGATCTACCTCGGCGGCTTCCACCAAGGGTTCTTCATCTTCGCGATCTTTTTGACCGCGCTGTCGGTGATCCCGTTGGGCAGCGGCATCGTCACCATCCCGTTCGGCATCGGGATGATGTTGTTCGGCAACATCGGCGGCGGGCTGTTCGTGGTGCTGTTCCACGTCATCGGCGTCACCAACGTCGACAACTTCTTGCGGCCCATCCTGGTGCCACGTGAGGCCCGGCTGGATCCGGCGCTCATGCTGCTGGCGGTGTTCTCGGGTATCGCGATGTTCGGCTTCTGGGGCATCGTGCTGGGCCCGGTGCTGATGATCATCATCGTCACGACGATCTCGGTGTACCTGGCCGTGTACAAGGGCGTCGAGATGACCGTGCATGAGCCACCAGAAAGGCACCGCCGGATGTTCCGACGCCGCCTTCGGGCCGAGACTGAGGCTACTGTGGCTGCCGCGGGCTGAAGAAGTACCCAGGCAATCGCCAGCTCCGCAAGTGCTTGGCCGCGTTGTTGCGCTATGGAGTTGAGACCACGGGCTCGCTCCAGAGAGACCTCAGAGATGTTGGCCTCCGTCATCCAGCGGCCCACACTGGCTCGCGAGCCGGCCGGAACCCCGTTGAGGTCGCGCGATGTCAGCAGGCCCTGCTCCGGGGCACCATCGAACATGTTGTAGCAGGGGTGGTGGATCGTCAGAGGCACGCCCTCTGCCCTGAGAGCGGCAGCAGCGAAACGGGTTTCGTCCGGATCGTAGTTCGAGATGCCGACATAGAGCGCCTTGCCCTACCGTACAGCGCGGGCTAAGGCCCCATGGTCTCTTCGATGGGCGTCTTGGGGTCGGGTCGGTGTGAACAGAAGATATCGACGTAGTCGACGTTCAGGCGCGACAGGGATTGGTCGAGTGAGGAGAGCATCGTCTCCCGCGACCCCCACTCGACGTGGGGCCCCTCGGACATGTCGTAGCCAGCCTTCGGCGAGAATGCGCCCGAAATTGGGCTCTTCCGATCCAGCCGGGGGACCGTGATTGTTGGCCGCATCGAAGTGGATCACGCCTAGGGCGAAGGCGCGGTGCGCGATGGCGCACTACACTTCGAGAGGTCGATCGTCGCCGAAGTTGTTCCACAGCGATCAGAAAAACTGATCGATGCTGTCGCGGCTCAGTCGACCTGGTTGAACCAGGAGATGACGACCATCACCGTTGCGGCGACCAGCGCGACGATAACCCACAGCACCAAGGCCATATCGATCCAGGCTCCCGGAGGCGGAGCGCCGGGCAGGATATTGCGCAGCGGCACGATGGCGAACAACATTGCGGCATACCAGGTGGCGAACGGCATCTGGAATTGCTTGCGCCGGGTGATCACCAATATCGAGGTGAAGATGGCGATCGTCGGCAGCGTGAGCAGAACGATGACGATGCCGAGGTCGAAGGCCAGCGGGCCGAGCGCGCGGCTGAAGGTGACCTGGGTGGCGTCACCGTCGCCCCTGGCGTTGGGCGACGGTGCCACCTGCTCACTGGACAGGTCCCCGCCCTGCAGGGCGCCGGCGATCTGAATCTTGGCCGGGATGATCTTGCGATCCTCACCCTCACCGACCAGCAAGTCAGCGCTGATGCCTGGTGTCTCATAGCGATCGAACGGCCAGGTGTTCACATCACCGTCGACATCGATGGTTGTCGTTACCTATGCCGGTGCCGCACCTGCCGGAAACTTCAACTCTCCCAGAGAATTCCACGGGTGCAAGCGGACCGCAATGCCTTCCTTGAGGGTGTCCAACTTCTCGTCGAGGAGGGAGTCTGCCGGGATGACAAGTACTTTGGCATCAACCTTGTAGTCGACGGTACGCAGCGTCTGCAGCGTGATGAGGACCGTCGTCTCGGATCCGTTGCCCTCCCCGGACGCCTCGAGCTCCTTGGCGGAACCGGACAGCCACCAGTAGCCGAACAAGGTGACGATGTAGGCAAGCCCCACTACCAGCGCCACGAGGATGCCGACGGTCTTACCGCGCTTGGCGGCGGGAGCCGGGGTCGCCGGCTCAGCGTGGGTCGGGGTCACGCGGGGAATGGTATGCGGACCCGCCCAAAATCACAGCCCTTTGCCAGAGCCCTTAAAAGGGCGGTGGGTCGTGGTCGTTTGCGGGTCGCGCGGAGCCCAACAATGCGCTGTGGCGGACGGTCCGCTCAGCGCGATTAAGGCACCGCTCGTCAGCGATGTATTTCGCACGGTTTTGCGCCCTCGTGGTCTTGCGCCGCGGCATCTGGACGGTTCGATCACCGTCCGACACGGCGATCGGTGGCCCCTGCGGAGCCGGGGTCGGGGCCATCAGGGAGGGGAACAGCAAGGCACTGCCCGGCGTGGTGACATACGTTTGCTGCCCGGGCAGCGACCAGATAATTGTGCCGTCTGCCAATTGCCTGTCGCGCCAACCCCAGAAGGTTTTGAGAATGTGGCAGTGACGGCAAAGGGATTTGAGATTGCCGGCGTGCGTCGGGCCGTACGGGTGCGGAACCGTATGGTCCAGATCGCATTGTGTGGCGGGCTTGTCACAGCCCGGGCCGCGGCAGGTGAGATCGCGGGCGCGCACGAAGTCGGCCAACGCACGGGAGGGGCGGTAGCCGGACTCCGGTGGGAGGTCGACCGGGTGGATCAGGGGGCTCAGCTTGGCATGTTTGGCCAGCTCCAGCAGCAGCTCACCGGGGATCAAGGTGTTGGCACCCAACACATGTGCCGGGTTATCGGAGCGACCTTGCAGGGTCGCTTCGTCGGCGACGACGTGGATGACGATAGGCCCCGGGGCCGGCTTGCCAGCCGCAGGGCAGTTCGCCTCGCCGCATTGGCAGGCCAACCGATCGGCGCGAGCAGCCAGTGCACCGTAGGCGTCGGCACGGCGCTGCTCCTTGGTTCTAGGGTCGGCCTCGCACACCGTGTTGGCCATCGCGTCGAGTCGTTGATCGAACGCCTGGGCATCGGTGGAGTACACCCGCGCGATGATTTCGGTGCAGCCATCCATGTCATCGGAGACGATCACCTCGCGGTCCTTGGCGCGGTTGCGGCGGCGACGCACGGCGTCAGGGTCGTGCTTGATGACGAGGCGATCGATTTCGGATGCCAATTTCCCGTCGGTCATCGACGGCCACCGGGCCGCCCGCCCGGCCAGCTTGCGGTCGACTTCGGCCAAGACCGCCTCATCGGTGATGAGGCCGGTGCGGAACACGACCGTTTGGAACATCCGCATATCGATCTCCCCGGCCAGGAACACCGCGGCGACTTCAGGCAGCTGCCGCATGGCCAGGCCGTAGGTCATATAGCTGCCGGCCTTGCCAAGGTTGACCCGGAGCGCGGCGGCTAACTCGGCCCCGACCGCCGCCCAGGTGTCAACCGCCCAGTCCTCTCGCTCGCCGCGTTCGCGACGCCGCAATTCGAACAGCTCCGCCGTCGCGGCCAGCTTCCTGGCGGCGTCCTGATTCTCGGCCCTGGCGGAGCTACAGATGCTGGTCAGCAGCGCACGCGACTCGGCCGTCTCCGAAGGCTCGAAATAGTCGTGCAACTGGCTTGATCCGAACATGCGTTCGATGCTACCCATGGGGGGTGACAACATCTGCCACAGCTGTTACGCCGTCGCGTGGGGTCAGGGCAACGTCGCTCAAAACATTTGGGACGGCCCGGATCCGCCTCCGCCGCTACCGCCGTGGGCCATGACGACCCGCGAGCAATGCGAGCAGATCCTGTGGACGTTCTGCCCCCACGCGTGATTCATGATGCGGCGCAGGCATGCTGAACCCATGACGACATGGCGCGATGTCCAAGCGGCAGAACCCGAATTCGCGGACCGGGTACAGGCCCTGTTCGATGCGCACACGCACAAGACGATCGCCACCCTGCGGGCCGACGGGTCACCGCGTATCTCCGGCATCGAGGCGACCTTCGCCGACGGCGAGCTCACCTTCGGTTCGATGTCCCATGCCCGCAAGCGCGCCGACCTCCTGCGCGATCCGCGATTCGCGCTCCACAGCGCAACCGTCGATCCGGTGGAGGGTGCCGAAGCCGACTGGCCCGGTGAGGCCAAGATCGCCGGGCGGGCAATACATTCCGGCCCGATCACCGATGGCCCCGACGGCGATCTGTTCCGCACCGATATCACCGAGGTAGCACTCACCCACCTCAACCACGCCGCGACCCTGCTCGTCATCGAATGGTGGACGCCCGCAGGCGGATTGCGAACTGCCGAGCGCGAGTGACTACGTCAGCCGTTCCTTGAGGAACTGCACCACCCGCTGGCGCGCCACATAGGCCGGCTGGTTCTCCACCTCGCGGACCTCCAGCGTCAGCACCGAGTGCGCCAATCGGCCGAATCCGCCGGTGTTGCCCTTCGACGAATCGATCTCGATGACCTCAAAGGCATCCCCGAGCCGGTCCTTGAGCGTCTTGAAACGCTCGCCCGGTGCCATCGGATCGCCGCTGAACCGCAGCGCCAGCGCGCACAACCCGTCCTCGGCGGCCCGCTTCTCGATCACCTTCAGCTCCCCCTCGGAAAGCCCGGGGTCACGCTTCTGCTTGGCGGTCAGCGCGATCGGCACCGAAGGCTGGCTGAGCACCGGGGCCAGCACACTGTCGTCAACGGCGGCCGCCAGCGCGAAACCACCGGAGAAGCACTGCCCGATCACCCCGACACCCTTGCTGCCGGTCTTCTCCTTCAGATCTCGCGCCAGTGCACGCAGATAGTGCGAGACCGGCCGTTCCTTATTGGTCGCGAACGCGGCGAACTCCTTGGCCACACACCCGCGCGCCAGATCCAGCACCATCCCAGGCCGCTGCGCAGCTGCACCCGGCGTGCCGTACAGCGACGGGATCGCGACGGTAAAGCCGTTGTCCACCAGGTGATTTCCCAATGCCAGCACGCCAGGATGAATACCGGGCATCTCCGGGATCAGCACCACACCCGGCCCCGCGCCCTTGCGGTAGACGTCATGGGTGAAACCCGCCGCACTGAACGGTTCCGCGATCCATCCGGTGAGGTCGGATTCGGGTCCGGGCATTGACGTCTCCTATCGGCCAGGTGGCAGAGGTTTCTGGGACTGCGTGCCGACGGCAAGTGTACGGAAGTCTGAGGTGCTGCCAGCGCCGGTGATCGCTACCTGCGCGGGCCCGGCAGGGCTGTCGAGACGGGCCGTCCACACCGGCTCGGTGCCCTCGCCACCCTCGTAGACGATCCACTTCACACCGTCGACGTCCTGGGCGCCGGTGGGATATACCGACTGGTGAATCGAGCCGACCAGCGCCTGCTCGTCGGCATTGCTCTGGGTGAGGCTCACATACATCTTGGATGCGGCCAGGTAGCCGACAGTCGAGGTGACGGCGCGCTGTCGCTGCCCGTTCGCATCGGTGCGGCCGCCATCGATCGCGCCGCGGCTGCCGGAGTTGGCCACCCACCCGGTGGGGAGCTGGGGCACCCGGATCGGGATGCCCAAGGCCTCGGCGTCCGCCTTCAACGCCGCGGGGGCGTCATATGGCGGCGGGGCCCCGTCCCGCGGGTCACTGGGCCGCACTGAGCACATCCCCACCAGACCGGCCAAAACGATGCAGGCCAGGATCAACGGGGCCAGTGACCAGAACATGTCGCGACCATCCTGGAGCAGCCGAGGCTTGGGCTCCTTGGGTGGAACTCCGGTCTCCGAAGGGGTGGTCACGCCAGCCAGTATCCCAGGTCTATAGGGCTCGCCGGCTTCTGGGACAATCTCAGCCATGCCTGAAGCCCGTCGCCGTGAAGCGCCCGACCGCAACCTAGCCCTCGAATTGGTTCGGGTGACCGAGGCGGGTGCCATGGCCGCCGGCCGCTGGGTGGGCCGCGGCGATAAGGAGGGCGGCGACGGCGCGGCTGTCGACGCCATGCGCGAGCTGGTCAACTCGGTGTCGATGCGCGGTGTCGTGGTCATCGGCGAGGGCGAGAAGGACAACGCCCCGATGCTCTACAACGGCGAAGAGGTAGGCAACGGCGACGGGCCGGACTGCGATTTCGCCGTTGACCCGGTGGACGGCACGACCCTGATGAGCAAGGGCATGCCCAACGCCATCTCCGTACTGGCGGTAGCCGAGCGCGGCGCAATGTTCGACCCGTCGGCGGTGTTCTATATGAACAAGATCGCGGGCGGCCCCGACGTCGCCGACTTCATCGACATCACGTCCCCGATAGCGGCCAACATCCAGCGCATCGCCAAGGTGCGCAAAGCGTCGGTTTCCGACATCACCGTCTGCATCCTGGACCGGCCCCGGCACACCAAGCTGATGGCCGAGGTTCGCGAGGCCGGCGCCCGGATCCGGCTGATCTCCGACGGCGACGTCGCCGGCGCGATCTCGGCCTGCCGCCCCGAGTCCGGCACCGACCTGCTGGCCGGTATCGGCGGCACCCCCGAGGGCATCATCACCGCTGCCGCCATCCGCTGTATGGGTGGTGAGATCCAGGCTCAGCTGGCGCCCACCGACGACGCCGAGCGCCAGAAGGCCATCGACCGCGGCCACGATCTGGATCGGGTGCTGACCACCCGGGACCTCGTCGCCGGCGAGAACGTCTTCTTCTGCGCCACCGGGGTCACCGACGGCGACCTGCTCAAGGGCGTCCGTTACTTCGGCGGCGGCTGCACCACGCAGTCGATCGTCATGCGCAGCAAGTCCGGCACCGTCCGGATGATCGATGCCTACCACCGGCTTTCGAAGCTCAATGAATACTCCGCGGTGGATTTCACCGGGGACAAGACCGCTGCATATCCACTTCCGTAACCGACAAATTAAGGGAGCACATGAGCACCGACAGTGTGGTCGAGGGCGAATACCGCATCGAGCACGACACCATGGGCGAGGTCCGGGTTCCGATCAACGCCTTGTGGCGAGCCCAGACCCAGCGTGCGGTCGAGAACTTTCCAATCTCTTTCCGCGGGCTCGAGCGCACCCAGATCCGCGCGCTCGGCTTGCTGAAAGCCGCTTGCGCACAGGTCAACAAGGATCTGGGCAAGCTCTCCGCGGAGAAGGCCGACGCCATCATCGCCGCCGCCGGCGAGATCGCCGACGGGCTGCACGACGACCAGTTCCCCATCGACGTGTTCCAGACCGGTTCGGGCACCAGCTCCAATATGAACGCCAACGAGGTGATCGCCTCGATCGCTGAGCGCAACGGCGTCACGGTGCACCCCAATGACGATGTGAACATGTCGCAGTCATCCAATGACACCTTCCCGACAGCCACGCACATCGCAGCGACGGAAGCCGCGGTGCGGCACCTGATTCCGGCGCTCGAGGTGCTTCACGAATCGCTGGCCAACAAGGCCCGGCAGTGGCGCACGGTCGTCAAGAGCGGACGCACCCACCTGATGGATGCCGTCCCGGTCACCCTGGGACAGGAGTTCGGCGGCTACGCCCGCCAGGTCGAGGCTGGCATCGAGCGCGTGAAGGCCACCCTCCCCCGCCTCGGCGAGTTGGCGATCGGCGGCACCGCGGTCGGCACCGGCCTCAACGCCCCCGACGGTTTCGGCGCTAAGGTCGTCGAGGTGCTCGTCGCGCAGACCGGCCTGGCCGAATTGCGCACCGCGAAGGACTCTTTCGAAGCTCAAGCCGCCCGCGATGGGCTGGTCGAGGCCTCCGGCGCGCTGAAGACCATCGCGGCGTCGCTGACCAAGATCGCCAACGATGTCCGTTGGATGGGCTCGGGCCCGCTGACCGGCCTCGGCGAGCTTGCCCTGCCCGACCTGCAGCCGGGCAGCTCGATCATGCCGGGCAAGGTCAATCCCGTTCTCCCCGAGGCTGTCACGCAGGTGGCCGCCCAGGTCATCGGCAATGATGCCGCCATCACCGTCGGCGGCTTGTCAGGCGCGTTCGAGCTGAATGTGTACATCCCGGTGATGGCGCGCAACCTGCTCGAATCGTTCACGCTGCTGTCCAACGTGTCGAAGTTGTTCGCCGCCAAGTGTATTGACGGCCTGGTGGCCAATGAGGCGCACCTGCGCGAGCTGGCCGAGTCCTCCCCCTCAATCGTGACCCCGCTGAACTCGGCGATCGGTTACGAAGAGGCAGCGAAGGTCGCCAAACAGGCCCTCAAGGAGAAGAAGACGATCCGCCAGACTGTCATCGACCGCGGCTTGATCGGCGACAAGCTCTCCGAAGCCGAACTCGACAAGCGTCTGGACGTGCTGGCGATGGCGAAGGTCAAAGACGGCGACTAGGTCGTGGCGCGGTAGCAGCGGATCCCCAGCGGTGCCGTAAGACTGTGCAGCACAAGGCTCAGCGTCACCGTGATAACCCCGGCCTGCGCCAGCAGGTCGGGGTGCTCGATCTCACTGCGCTCGATCACCAGCAGGCCGAGCACCACCCGCCCAAGCCACCGGTGAACGCAGCGACGAACCCGCTAGCGTGCACGCGCTCACCGAACTCGACACAGATCAGGGCGACGGCCAGGGCACCGCCGCCTCCCACCAGAGCAGCACCGACAACAGCACCGCGGCGGTCAACGTCCCGAGGACCAGCGTCAGTGTTATACCGATCACCAGCAGCCGGAACGTGACGTGCCCCCGTCGAAACACCTTGGCCGGGTCCAGTTTGGCCGCTTGATTGAACAGGATCACGGTCAGCGCCAGCTGCGCCAGGACCGTGAAGCCGGTGGTGCGCGGACCGGCATCCAGGAGGTTGAAACCGAAGGGGCCGAACAGCATTCCGAGCCCGACGAAGATCAGTGCGGGCACCACATACCAGCGATTCACCAAGCCCGATACGACGGCATAGCCCAAAACCAGCATTCGTTAGGACGAACTGGGTGGCGGTATGCACCTACGCGCCGGCTCTAAGCACCGTTGTTGGGCCCGCCGGAATTGGCTCCGGGGATGTCGGTGATCGGAATGTTCGGCATCGGCTTGGGCGACGGGGTCGCCGGCAGGGTCGGTATGTCGGCGACGGGAATGTCCTGCAGCGCGTTGGCCGGCGGGCCGTTGTCCCGCGAGCCGTAAACGCTGCCCGGCGCGCGTGGCCCCAGCATCTGGGTAACGGTCACCAGGTGATAGCCATTGGCTTTAAGCACCGGGATGAACTGCTCGACAAGGTCGACGGTCGACGAATAGGTGTCGTGGAACAGTACGACGGAGTTAGGCTTGATCTGGGTCATCAGCATGTAGCGGGTGGCGGCGGTGTTCGCGTCGTTCATCCAATCGAACGGGATCACGTCCCACAGGATCGCGGCCAATCCGTACTGGGCGGCGATCTCGTTGACGGCGTCATTAGTCAGCCCACCGGCCGGCCGCCACAGCACTGGCGTCTGCCCGGTGGCGGCCTTGATCGCGTCATTGGCCTTGCTGAACTGCGCCGGCACGTCCTCGATCGGGATCGCCGTCATGTTCGGGTGTTCCCAGGTGTGGCTGCCGAGCTCCATTCCGGAGTCGACGACCCGCTTGGCACCCGCCGGGTTGGCGGCCACCTTGTTACCGATCGCGAAGAACGTGGCCTTGGCATCGTTGTCTTTGAGGATGCCCAGCAGCCGATCCGTGTACGGCGAGGGCCCGTCATCGAACGTCAACGCCACACATTTGACCACCGAGCAGTCCACCGAATCGGCCTTGGCCACCTTCACGTGGCCGGTGAAACCGCCGATGACGACGACGGCCACCCCCGCGCAGACACCGATCACCGTCCGCAAATAGGACCAGGACAGGCTGTCGGGTGGGCGCCGCACGCGGCTGAGTTTACCGGCCGCGGCTGGCTGGTCCCTGTCCGCGCGCGGCACTGGGGGTTAGCCCTACCTCGGATGCCCGGCCGACTTTCATGACGATGACTACGGCGGTTGGGGACGATTAGGTGCTCTCCCATGCGGTGTCCACCGCGGTGACCGTTGCCGGCACACCAACACTGTGACGTCGCACCCCACGGCGCACTTCCTCGGCTTCATCGCCGAGCAGGGGCAGACATTCCCCGATGCGGCCGCGGCACTCCAAGAGGCCTCGGGTCGGCGCTGCCGTCAGCGGCTGGCCTGCACGGTGTACTCCAACCGCGGCACGATCGCCGAACTCACCGTGGGCCACACCGTGCTGATTCACGGCACCCACGACGCGATCAACTACCGACAGCACACGGTCGGCAAAGTCATCCTCGACAACCGCGTCAGGGCAGGGCGTTCGGGCTGATCTCCTCGAGCATCTCGGTGACCAGTGCGGCGATCGGTGAACGTTCGCTACGCATCAACGTGATGTGCGCGAACAGCGGGTGACCCTTGAGCTTCTCGATCACCGCGGCCACCCCGTCGTGACGTCCGACGCGCAGGTTGTCGCGCTGTGCGACATCGTGGGTCAGTACCACGCGCGACCCGCTACCCAACCGCGACAACACGGTCAGCAGCACGTTGCGTTCCAGGGATTGCGCCTCATCCACGATCACGAACGAGTCGTGTAGCGAACGACCGCGGATGTGCGTCAACGGCAGCACCTCGAGCATCCCGCGGGAGAGCACCTCCTCGAGCACCGCCGGCGAGGCCAGACCCTCGAGGGTGTCGAAGACGGCCTGCGCCCACGGGCCCATCTTGTCGCTCTCGCTGCCCGGCAGATAACCCAACTCCTGGCCGCCGACCGCGTACAGCGGCCGGAACACCACGACCTTGCGCTGGGTGCGCCGCTCGAGCACGGCCTCCAAGCCCGCGCACAGTGCCAGCGCCGACTTACCGGTGCCCGCCTTGCCGCCGAGGCTCACGATGCCCACCGATTCGTCCTGCAGCAGATCGAGTGCGACGCGTTGTTCGGCTGACCTTCCCCGGAGGCCGAACACTTCGCGGTCGCCCCGCACCAGCTGGACTTTCTTGTCCGCGTTCACCCGGCCCAGCGCGCTGGAGTTAGCGCCGATCAGCCGAACGCCGGTGTGGCACGGCATATTACGCGCTTCGTCAAGATCGATCTCACCGTCGACGAAAATTGTGTCGACATCCTCGCCGGCAACATCGAGCTCCGTCATGCCCGTCCAGCCGGAGGTGATCACGTCCTGGGCGTGATACTCATCGGCCAGCAGACCTACCGCACCGGCCTTCACCCGCAGCGGAATGTCCTTGCTGACCAACGTGACTCGCTTGCCCTCGGCGGCCAGGTTCGCGGCGACCGTCAGGATCCGAGTGTCGTTATTCTCCGTACGGAAACCGGACGGCAGCACCGACTGGTCGCTGTGGTTGAGCTCGACATTCAGCGTTCCGCCTTCTGTCCCAATGGGAATGGGTTGATCGAGGCGACCGTGTTCCAGACGGAGATCGTCGAACAACCGCAGCGCCTGCCGGGCGAACCAACCCAACTCGTGATGGTGACGCTTGGCTTCCAATTCACTGATGACCACGAGTGGTACCACCACTTCGTGTTCGGCGAACCGGGTGCACGCCCACGGGTCGGACAACAGGACTGAGGTGTCGAGAACGTACGTCCGAATGGGCGACTGCGAATCGGTCACTGGGCGCTCCTCAAGTTCACGCGGTCCCCGCGAACCCTTCGGCGGAAACTGCGGCACCAGGACCGGGACCGGTCCTGTCGTAGTCGATACGAAAGGTGCCGCCCGGACAGCAGAGCATGTCGCTAGCCATCGGAAGCGACGCTACTCCGGTCTGCGCCCACGCGCCGACCGGCGCGCCGCCGCGCTAGGAGCGAACGAATTTCTTCAGCACGGGCTCGTCGCCGAGGCCCCATGCCGTGATGCGATCGGAGATCACCTGACGCGAGGCGTCCAAGTCGAAAATGCCGGCCTTCGCAACGTTCGGCAGCTTGTCTTCCTGATACTCGATGATGTCACCGCCGACCACGCCGAACCCGACCGCGCGGCGGTTGATCGAGTTGATCGTCGAGTCGCGATGAGTTTGCACGCAGTGCGCCACGAGATTGGCGAAGAACACTTCGTGCCGTTCCTCATCGTTGGCAATCCGGCCGACGAGACCCTTCAGCACGGGGTCGGTGATCCTCGCTTCGAGGTTGCGGGCGAACACCGCATGCGCGCGCTCGTAGAACGCCATGAACACCAGCGTCTCGATCTGGCTGAACTGGTCGGCCCGATAGCCGCGCATGACGTGCGCAAGGCGCACGTCCTCGTCAGCGGTCGGGTCGAAGTTGCGCGTGACCACGAGGTAGTTGCGCAGCACGATCGCGTGCAGGTGCTCTTCGGCGGTCCAGCGGCCCAACCAACGGCCCCATTTGTCCTCGAGGATGAAGTGCTCGACCAGCTCGCGGTGATAGCCGGCGAGGTTGTCCTTGGTGATCAGCAGGATCTCGAGGGCGTCGACGATATCGGAGGGCAGGGTGACCTGTGAGGGATCCCAGTCCTTACCGCCCAGGAACGCGAAGTTCTCACCCTGGTCGAACGGGACGTAATCGTGGCCGTACCACTCGTCGGCGGTCTCCAGATACTGAGCCAGATTGTTGGCCACAATCGGCTCGAGCTCCAAGGTCAGCGCATTCGCGACAGGTTTTCGTGCCATAAAGTAACCGTAACTCAAAGACACGTATGTTTGAAAATTCCGCCGTCCGGCGTTTCGCAGCCTAGAGGGTGAGACCTGGGTACAGCGGGTTGGCGTCCAGGAGCTCGGCCGACGCCGCACGCACGCGGTCCGCGACGCCGTCGGCCAGGGTGTACTTGGCTTTCGATGAGCCGTCGGCCTCGGTGTTGGACAGCACGTCGACCACCAGCTCGGCGACCCGATCGAACTCGGCCGGTCCGAACCCGCGCGTGGTCAGCGCCGGAGTTCCGAACCGGATGCCACTGGAGTACCAGGCCCCGTTGGGGTCGTTCGGAATCGAATTGCGGTTGGTGACGACGCCGGCGTCGAGCAAGGCGGACTCGGCCTGCCGGCCGGTCAGCCCGAAGCTCTGCACGTCGAGCAGCACCAGGTGGTTATCGGTGCCGCCGGTGACCAGCCGGGCGTCGCGCTTGAGCAGACCCTCGGCGAATGCCTGGGCGTTATCGGCGATCCGCTGGGCATAGGCCTGGAACGACGGCTGGCGCGCCTCGGCCAACGCGACGGCCTTGGCGGCCATGACGTGGGACAGCGGGCCCCCGAGCACCATCGGGCAGCCCTTGTCGACTGCAGGTGCGTACTCCTCGGTGGCCAGCACCAGCCCGCCACGCGGACCGCGCAGGGACTTGTGCGTGGTCGTGGTGGTGACGTGGGCGTGCGGCACCGGGTCCTCGTCGCCGATGAAGACCTTGCCTGCGACCAGGCCGGCGAAGTGCGCCATGTCGACCATGAGGGTGGCGCCCACCTCGTCGGCAATCTCGCGCATGGTCGCGAAGTTGATCCGCCGCGGGTAGGCCGAATAGCCGGCCACCAGGATCAGCGGCTTGAACTCGCGGGCGGCGGCGCGGACGGCGTCATAGTCGATCAGCCCGGTTTCGGGGTGGGTGCCGTAGCTGCGCTGGTGGAACATCTTGCCGGAGATATTGGGCCGGAAGCCGTGGGTAAGGTGCCCGCCGGTGTCCAGTGACATGCCCAGTAGTCGCTGGCTGCCCAGCCGGGCGCGCAGGCGCTCCCACTCGGCTTCGGAGAGATCGTTGACGTGCTTGACGCCGAGGTCTTTGAGCGCAGGAGCTTCGATCCGGGTGTTCAGGATGGCCCAGAATGCGACCAGGTTGGCGTCGATGCCGGAGTGCGGCTGGGCGTAGGCGTACGGCGCGCCGAACAGCTCACGAGCGTGCTCGGCGGCCAGCGCCTCAACGGTGTCGACGTTCTGGCATGCGGCATAGAAGCGGTGCCCGACGGTGCCCTCGGCGTACTTATCGGAGAACCAGGTGCCCATGGTCAGCAGCACCGCCGGCGAGGCGTAGTTCTCGCTGGCGATCAGTTTGAGCGAATCCCGTTGATCGGCAAGCTCTTTACGGGTAGCCGCAGCGATCCGCGGCTCGACTGATTCGATGACCTCAAGCGCGGCGCGATAGGCCTCGCTGGCGGTGGCTGCGTAGTCCGCGCCCGGGGCGGGCGCGTGCGTCGAAATCGTCGAGTCTGCGGTCATACGCCCAGCCTATCCGGAACCCCGAGTCGCTCGGAGCGCTGGGCGATCGCGAACCTCAACCGCCCTCGAGGCCACTGTCCCAACCGTCATGCCGGGTGAGTGATGACTAGTTGTTCAGCGCGGGTTTGTTCTCAAAAATGGGGAAGGGGAAGACGGATTCGAGTTCACCCTCAGGGCTATCGGCCAACCCGATCTCGTAGACGCCTGCAGTTGTGACCCACATCGGCACCTCATGCACGAAGACCCGGAACTTGACCGGCACCCCGGGTGTGTCCGGCCACTGCCAAGCAAACTCCAATAACCCCACCCGCTCACCTTCCGGTGACTTGGCGACGATATAGCGGCGCGGCTCGAAATCGATACCAGCCTTGGTGTGCACGGCGAGTACAAACGGAACGACGATCTGCGCGGGGAGAACCTCGACGTAGGCGCTGGTCATGGGGAAGCCCTCAGCAAGTACCCCACCCGCGTCTTCAAGCTCCGACTTTCGTGCTGGTGCGAACGCGACAACCTGCATGATTTTCTTCCCAACTTTTGTCAACTCGCAGATCCCCGCCCGCGGCGCTTGCGATGCTACCGCAGCGCTAGGGCCGGTCTTGACGCCTTGATCAAACGGCGCGCAACGCCGAGGGGATCAGCGGCTCGTCGAGCAGTCGTCCGAACCGCTCGGTCAGCCCCACCCCGGCGGGCCGGTCGTCGAGCCAGGTCCGCAGCAGCCGGTAGCCCTCGACGTAGGTGCTCGTGTAGGCCCGCCACAGCGGCGAGGACAGGAATCGCAGCATCTGCCGGGCCCGGGTATCGTCGACCAGCAGCCAGCGCTGCAGGAAGGCGACGACGTCATCGACGTCGCGGTGTTCGTCATGCAGCATCAGCGCCGCGTCCTGGCGCACATCGGCCAGCGCCGCCGTGGCCTCGGACAAGGCTTCGGCGCGCTCGCCGTCGAACCGCAGCCCCAGATCGGCATAGATCTCCGAAGCCCAGCTCCCCCAGCCTGCCCCCACCACGGCGTGCAGCGCCAGATCCGCCAGCCCCTCGGCCATCAGGCACTGGGGGGTATTCACCAGGAAGATCGTCTGCTCCTGCTGATCCAGGCCGGCCACCAGCCCGGCCTCCTTGCGGCAGTGTTCGGTGTGGTGACCCGGATAGGACTCGTGGGCCACCAGCCGCGGCAGGTTGGCCATCTGCTGCTTGAGATCGGCATTGACCGCCACCGTCGAGCGGTAGTTGCCCTCGTAGTAGTTGAACCCCGACCACGGTTTGTCGGTGACCACCTCATAGACGATGGTCTCGGCGTCCGGCAGCGGGTACGTCGCGCGGACGGTATCGCGCAGCGCGCTGGAGAACGCGTGCATGCATTCCTCCAGACGGTCGGGTGGGATCTCGTCGGCGCGCCGGTGGGCCTCCATCCGCTCGACCAGCGGGCCGCTGCCGCCAAGCACCTCGTCGATGCGGGCGTGCGCGGCGCGATAGCGCTCGGGGTCGCCGCGGCTGATCTCGACGTCGAAATAGTTGCGCACCTCGTCGACGAAACCGACCTGCTCACCGGCGAACTTGCGCGCCGAAAACGCCAGCGCCCGCAGGTGCGCGCCGATGAAGTCCGCACGCTGGTCGGTGAAGCCGGCCTCGCGCGGCACCTGCGGCAGCTCGGCCAGCAGCCGGTCGGCCTCGCGAGCCAGCTCGGCCGGCTCGGGAGCGGGTTCATCGGCGACCGCGCGGCGCAATTCGGGGTCGCCGGTAAAGGAGTCGACGTAGCCCTCTTCGATGCGGTCGAAGCGCAAACCGAGGGTCAGGTAGTCGCAGATGAGGGTGCCGGGATGCATGTCAACCAAGCTAACTGCAAGACTGGCACGATGGCGCGGCTGAGTGAACCCAGCCCTTACGTCGAGTTCGACCGGAGTCAATGGCGTTCACTGCGCATGTCGACCCCGTTGAAGCTGACGGAGGACGAACTGGTTGGGCTGCGCGGTCTGGGTGAGCAGGTCGACCTGCTCGAGGTCGAAGAGGTCTACCTGCCGCTGGCCCGGTTGATCCACCTGCAGGTGGCCGCCCGACAGCGGCTGTTCGCGGCGACCTCGGAATTCCTCGGCGAACCGCAGCAGAGTCCGGACCGTCCGGTGCCATTCATCATCGGCGTCGCGGGCAGTGTGGCCGTCGGTAAGTCCACCACCGCGCGCGTGCTGCAGGCGCTGCTGGCCCGCTGGGAGCACCACCCCCGCGTCGACCTCGTCACGACCGACGGCTTCCTCTACCCCAACGCCGAGTTGTCTCGTCGAAACTTGATGCACCGCAAGGGTTTTCCGGAGAGCTACAACCGTCGCGCATTGATGCGGTTTGTGACGACGGTGAGATCCGGCGCCGACCAGGTGTGCGCCCCGGTGTACTCACACCTGATCTACGACATCGTGCCCGGCGAGAAACATATCGTCACCCACCCGGACATCCTGATCCTGGAGGGGCTCAACGTTTTGCAGACAGGGCCGACCCTGATGGTGTCGGACCTGTTCGACTTCTCGGTGTACGTCGATGCCCGCATCGAGGACATCGAGCAGTGGTACGTCAACCGCTTCCTGGCCATGCGGGCCGGCGCCTTCGCCAATCCCGCGTCGCACTTCCACCACTACGCGGGATTGACCGACAACCAGGCCGTCGCGGCCGCCCGCGATATCTGGAGTTCCATCAACCGGCCGAACCTGATCGAGAACATCCTGCCGACCCGTCCGCGGGCAACGCTGGTGTTACGCAAGGACGCCGACCACTCGATCAATCGGTTGCGGCTGCGGAAGCTCTAGCTCGTGGGGACACCGGTGAGCGGGTTGAGCTTCAGGATCGGCAGCGGAAAGGCCGCTTCCGGTTCGGCGTCGACATCCTCGTACAACCCGATCGAGTAGACGCCCGACATGGGCACTTCGAGGGGGAGCCGGTGGGCGAAGACCCGGAATTTGAACGGACTTCCCGGCTTATCGGGCCAGTGCCACACCGACTCCAGTGATCCGACCCGCTGCCCGTCCGGCGATTTCGCGACGACGAACCGTCGCGGCTCGTATTCGCTCCCGCCACTCGTGTACACGGCGAGGATCACGGACACGGTGATCTGGGCGGGGAACCGATGGACATAGCAACTGGTCATCGGGAAGCCTTCCGCGATGACCCCGCCCGTCTCTTCCAAGCCTGCCTCGCGTGCGGCTGCGAACGTGATGACCTGCATCGCGCACCCCTTCCCCGGAAATATCTATGCTGACATTCAGTGGTGCCCGCACACGCGGAAGCACTAAGCGGCGTGGACTGCGCCGTATCCTATGCGAGGCGGGCACCGACGCAGGCGGCCGGGGTGTCGACATGTCATCGGCGTTCCATGAAGACCACCGCCGACAGCGCAGCCATTCACATGCCGAATCGGCGGTGTCTGCGGCTGTAGGCGCGCAGCGCGCGCAGGAAATCGACCTTACGGAACGCCGGCCAATGCGCCTCGGTGAACCACATCTCCGAGTAGGCGCTCTGCCACAACAGGAACCCGGACAGGCGCTGCTCCCCCGAGGTCCGGATCACCAGATCGGGGTCGGGCTGACCCGAGGTGTAGAGGTTCTCCGAGATCCCGTCGATCGTGACGGCCTCGATCAGCTTCTCCGCGCTGGCACCGTTAGCGAGCTGCTTACTCAGTAGCGCCCGCACCGCGTCGACGATCTCTTGCCGCCCGCCGTAGCCGACGGCGACGTTGACGTGAAACGACGCCGCCGCGGCCAGCGAGGCGGTGCTGTCGACGGCGTCGCGCAGCCGCTTGGCCGGTTCCTCACCGAGCAGTTCGAGATCGCCGACGGTCCGCACGCTCCAGCGGTTGGCGGGTGCGCAGATCTGTTCGACGACGTCGGTGATGATCTCGATCAGCGATGACAATTCGTCCGGATCACGCTGCAAATTTTCAGTGGACAACAGGTAGACGGTGGCCATCTCGATGCCGGATTCTGCACACCAGCGCAGCATTTCGGCGATCTTGGCCGCACCCATCAGGTACCCGTAGGCAACATCATCGTGACCAGCATCACGAGCCCAGCGTCGGTTGCCGTCGCACAGCACGGCTATGTGGCGGGGTAGCTGGGACTTGGAGCGCGCCAGCTCCTGGCGCAGCCGCATCTCGTAGAGCCGGTAGGCCGGATCCTTGAGGCGAGGCGGAATGATCTCCACGACGAATCAGACTACTGTGACGATCAGGTAGCCCCTGGCGCAATGGAGGTGAGATGACCGCAGGAGTCGACACCACCGATCCCCGCCAATCCAAGTCGTCCGACGCGGAGGATTTCCCCGAGGCCGTCGTCGACGCCGCTGTCGAGTTCTTCGGAAAACCGCGGCTGCGCGGCTGGATTCACGTCTATGCCGCTGTCATCGCGGCGATCGCCGGTGCCGCGCTGGTGTCGGTGTCGTGGTCGGTGGAATCGACGAGGGCCGGCGTCTCCACGCTGATCTACACGCTGACGATCGTGGCGATGTTCACCGTCAGCGGCACCTACCACCGGGTGAACTGGACGTCGCCGGACGCCCGCAAGTGGATGAAGCGGCTCGACCACTCGATGATCTTCATCTTCATCGCCGGCAGCTACACGCCGTTCGCGATGTTGGCGCTGCCCGAGAAGAGCGGTGCCGTTCTGCTGACCATCGTGTGGAGCGGCGCGCTGGCCGGTGTGCTCCTGAAGTGCTTCTGGCCGTCGGCGCCGCGGTGGGTGGGCGTTCCGCTCTATCTGCTACTGGGCTGGGTCGCGGTGTGGTTCATCGTCCCGATCATGAACGGTGCCGGAGTCGCCGCCATGGTGCTGTTGATCGTCGGCGGCGCGTTGTACAGCGTCGGCGGGGTCCTGTACGGACTGAAGTGGCCCAACCCGTGGCCGACCACGTTCGGCCACCACGAATTCTTCCATGCCTGCACCGCAGTGGCGGCAATCTGCCACTACATCGCGATGTGGTTCGCGGTCTTCTAGAGCTGGGTGACGTTCTCCGGGCCCCAGTAGGCCTTCATCGAGGTGACCTCACCGTCGTGGTTGAACGTCATCACCTCGATGACCTCGATCCGCATGGCGCCGGCGACGGTGAGCGCGAACAGGAACGCCGCCTCTTGGCCACCGGACCGGAACGTCAGCAGTTCGGCGCTCACCTCGGCGCCCTCGATCGCCTTGTAGAAGCCCTCGATCGCCTGCCGGCCGATGTGGACGTCGCCGCCGCCTACTGGGTCCTCCAGGGTGGCGTCTTGGGCGTAGAGCGCCGCCACGTTGGCCGCGTTACCGGCGGCGACGGTGCTCAGGTAGCGGTTGACCAGGGCTTCGAGATCGAGGGCATCGCTCATGGGCGGAACGCTACACGGGCACGCCGAGCGCGTCGGCAAGTTCCCCGGCACCGGTCACGGGCAGGTCGCACATTCGGCCCCGGCAGACGTAGGCGGCGTCGTTTCCGCGGACTCGGTCGCGGCCTTCCAGCAATGGCGAGGAGTCGACTGCGCCACCGACCACGATGGTGCCGCCCGGTGCCAACTGCCTTGCCGCAGCGAGTAATTCGGAATCGGTACCGTCGGTGGCGACAGCCACCTGAAGGGGCCCGCGGACCGCGGCCTCGGCGACCGCCAGCCAGTGGCCGGACGACCGCGGCGCGCGGGCCAGCAGCGGCGAGTGCGCCAGCAGAGTGTCCTCGGCAGCCTGCTCGTAGCGGGCCACCCGGTCCGCGTCGACCATATGCGCGGCGGTCAGCAGCGCCTCGGCGATCGAGGACGCTCCCGAGGGCGTCGCCCCATCCAGGGGGTCGGCAGGCCGGACCATCAGCTGCTCAGCGTCATCGGCAGTGTCGAACCAACGACCCGGACGTTCGGGGTCGGCGAAATGCGTCAGCACCACGTCGAGCAGATCGGTGGCGCTCCTCAGCCACTTCTCCTCGCCGGTGAGCTGGTGCAGCGTCAGCAGCCCGGTGGCCAAGGTGGCGTGGTCGTCGAGGATGCCCGCGCTGTCGCCGACCACACCGCCGAGGCTGGCCCGCCGCAGCCGGCCATCGGCGATATGAAGGTCGAGCAGGGCCGCGGCACAACGAACGGCCGCGTTCAACAGCGGCGGAAAATCAAGGGCCACACTGGCTTCGGCTAGGGCGGTGATCGCAAGCCCGTTCCAGGCGGTGACGATCTTGTCGTCACGCGCGGGCTGCGCACGGGTCAGCCGGGAGGCCAGCAGGGCCAGTCGTACCCGCTCGAAACGCTCGGCGTTGTCGGGGTCCGTCGGCAACTGCAGCACCGACGTCCCGTGCTCGAAAGTGCCGCGGTCGGTCACCTCGAAAAGCATTGCAGCCCAGAGTCCATCGTCCTCGCCGAGCACTTCGTTCAGCTGCTCGGGCGTCCACACATAGGTGGAGCCCTCGACACCGGCCGCATCAGCGTCCAGCGCGGAGGTGAACATATCGCCGTCGGCGAGGTCGTTGAGCAAGAACCCCGCGGTCTGCGCCGCGATCCGCCGGGCCAACGGATCGTTCGTGCGGCGGGCCCAGTGCGCGTAGGCCCGCAGCAGCAAGGCGTTGTCGTAGAGCATCTTCTCGAAGTGCGGCACCACCCAGTCCGCGTCGACGCTGTAGCGCGCAAAGCCGCCGGCCAGCTGGTCGTAGATACCGCCGCGGGCCATCGCTGTCCCGGTGCGGATCATCGCCGCCAGCGGCAGTGGAGAGCCAGTGCGCTCGAACGCACGCAGCAGCGCTTCGAGCAATGCCGACGGCGGGAACTTGGGGGCCTGACCGAAACCGCCCCGCTCGACGTCCTCATCGCGCAGGATCGCCGCGACGGCGTGGTCGCACAGCTCGGCGTTGATCTCCGGCCCGCCGTCGGGCAGCCCGGCGGTGATCTGCCGCAGCTCGCCGGCTACCTGATCGGAGGCTTCCTCGACCTCGCCGCGGCGATCCCGCCATGTCTCGGCCACCGCGTCCAGCAGTTGCAGGAACTGCGGCTTCGGGTAGTAGGTGCCGCAGAAGAACGGCCGACCGTCGGGGGTCAGGAAGCAGGTCATAGGCCAACCGCCCTGGCCGGTCATCGCCACCGTCGCGTTCATGTACACCGCGTCGAGGTCCGGCCGCTCCTCACGGTCGACCTTGATGCACACGAAATTTGCGTTCGCCACCACTGCGACGTCCTCGGACTCGAAGGACTCGTGGGCCATGACGTGACACCAGTGGCAGGCCGCATACCCGACCGACAGCAGGATCGGCACATCGCGGGTGCCGGCCTCGTCAAGCGCTTCAGGGGTCCACTGCTGCCAGTGGACGGGGTTGTCAGCGTGTTGACGAAGATAGGGGCTGGTCGCGCCGGCGAGCGTGTTACCCGCTGGGCTCACGCGGGGGCCTCTCGGGCTCGCGCTCGGAACCCACACCATCGTCGTTCGCCGCGCCGGCGGTGTCGCCGTCGTCCGGCCCGCCGAGCGTCTCATCGAAGCTTTCGGGGAGCTTCTTCAGATGCCGGTTCATCGACCACACGAGGGCAAAGACGCAGATCAGCAGGATCACGACGATCAGCAGACCCAAGGGGCTGGCCTTGCCGAAATCCGGACCGGTGTTCTTCGGCGCATCCGCCAACACCGAGATCACTGTATTCACTCGAAGATCTCGATTCCGGCGAACAGGTCGTCCTCAGGCAATTTGGCGGGCACCCGCGAACGAGCCAATTCGAACTCCTCCGTCGGCCACAACCGTTGCTGCCACTCTATGGGGGTCGCGAAGAAGAATCCGTCCGGGTCGATCTGGGTGGCGTGCGCCTTGAGCGCCTCGTCGCGCTGATTGAAGTACTCCGAGCACAGCACCCGAGTGGTCACCCGCCCGGCAAAGATGTCGATCTCGGGATCCCACTTCTTCAGCCAGTCGGCGAACGGGCCCTCCTGACCATGCTTGGCGAACTCGTCTTGCAGCAGCTGCAGCCTGGCCCGCAGGAAGCCGTGGTTGTAGTAGAGCTTGCTGACCGCCCACGGTTCGCCGGCGTCGGGGTAGAGCCGGCAATCGGCGGCAGCTTCGTAGGCGGCCACCGAAACCTGGTGGCAGCGAATGTGATCGGGGTGCGGATAACCGCCGTTCTCGTCGTAGGTCGTCATGACGTGCGGACGGAACTCGCGGATGACCTTCACCAGGGCTTCCACCGGCTGCTCGATCGGCACCACCGCGAAGCAGCCGTCAGGCAGCGGCGGCAGCGGGTCGCCTTCCGGTAGCCCGGAGTCGACGAACCCCAGCCAGTGGTGTTCAACGCCGAGGATCTCGGCCGCCCTGGCCATCTCGTCCCGGCGGATGTCAGTGATACGCCCATGCACTTCCGGCAGGTCCATCGCCGGGTTGAGGATGTCGCCGCGCTCGCCACCGGTCAGCGTCACCACTTGAACCCGGTGACCTTCGGCGGCATACCGCGCAGCCGTAGCCGCGCCCTTGCTGGACTCGTCGTCCGGATGGGCGTGGACGGCCATCAACCGCAGTTCGGTCACGTCTCCCCTGTAATTGCTCGTCCGCTGGTCATTGCCTCACGTGCTGATGCAACAGTTGCAGCACGCCCTATAGTCCAATAGTTCCATCCAAGGCACGGATACCCCCAATCGAAACCTGCTCACGAGAGACACATCGCATTCCGATGACCGACGGCCCCCCGCAACTCCCCCAGTCCCGATACGGGCGCCAGGGGATGCCGCCGGCCACCCGGCGCCGGGTGGCGTTCGCGCTGGGTGTGCTGGTTCTGGCGGCCGGCGTCGTGCTGGCCCTGATTGCTTACCAGCGCTTCGAGGGCAACGATGTCGAGGGCGCGATCGCCACCTATCAGGTGGTCGACAATCAGACCGTCTCGGTAACGATCAGCGTGACCCGAAAGAACCCCTCGCAGCCGGTGCATTGCATCGTGCGGGCGCGGTCCCACGACGGCGATGAGACCGGCCGTCGAGAAATTCTGGTCCCGCCATCTCAGGCGGCGACGGTGCAGGTCACGACGTTGGTGAAGTCCTACAAGCGCCCGTTCGTCGGTGATGTTTACGGCTGCGGGACCGACGTGCCGGGCTACCTGGTTGCGGCCTGAACCGCGTCGGCGGAACGAACAGCGAACTGCCAATGTATGAAAACTGATTGTCGTCGCGGTGGTAGGCTTGTCCCATACACGGTTCCTGCTGGGAGCCGTGTATTGCTTCATTAGCGCGTTTGCTCGCAGCTCTTCGAAGGGAATGCACGCGGAGAAATCCGCACATTCCCAGCAGTGACAACAGACTGCAACGCGAACATATGCGCGGGAACCAACGAATGAGGAGCGCGACCAAATGACCGACACCCAGGTGACTTGGCTTACCCAAGAGTCGTATGACCGCCTCAAGGCCGAGTTGGATCAGTTGATCGCGAACCGTCCGATCATCGCTGCTGAGATCAACGACCGCCGCGAAGAGGGTGACCTTCGTGAAAACGGTGGCTACCACGCCGCCCGCGAGGAGCAGGGCCAGCAGGAAGCCCGGATCCGCCAGCTGCAGGAACTGCTGAACACCGCCAAGGTGGGCGAGGCGCCCAAGCAGTCCGGCGTCGCGCTGCCCGGCTCGGTGGTCAAGGTCTACTACGACGGTGACGAGTCCGACACCGAGACCTTCCTGATCGCCACTCGCCAAGAGGGTATCGACCACGACAAGCTCGAGGTCTACTCGCCGAACTCACCGCTGGGCGGCGCCCTGCTGAATGCCAAGGTCGGCGACACCCGCGAGTACAACGTGCCCAGCGGTAAGACGGTGAAGGTCACGCTGGTTAGCGCGGAGCCCTACCACTCGTAAGCGTCGACGCGCATGGCGCGCATCGCCGAAGATCTCCTTCTGCTGCTACTCGACAATGCCGCGGCTCAGCCCGGCGTCGAGCCCGCCCTTCTGCAACGGCTGTTGGCCGGTGCGGTGTTACTGGACCTGGCCTACGAGTGCCGGATTCGGCCCGCACTACCGCACGAATCGGTGCCGGCCGGCCGGCTGATCGTCTTGACGGGACCACCGCCGCTGGATCCCGTTGTGCGCCCGGCCCTTGCGATGTTGCAACAAGCCCCGATCACCGCGAGCGTCGCGATCGGCAAGCTGCGCAAGCACACCGAGGACCGGGTGCTCGACCAACTGCTACGGACCGGGCAGCTTCACCAGGTTGCGTTGTCGGCGAACCGATTTCGCCGTAACTCGTACGCATGGCCGCTGGCCAGCCGGGCGCGGGTGGACGCGGCACGGTCGGCACTCTTGGCCACGTTATTCGACGGGCATCGTCCCGATCCCACGACGGCCGCGATCGTCTCACTGCTGCATGGCGTGCAGGCACTCGGCGCGGTATTGAGTCTCAACGACCGCGGCTGGCAGTGGGCTATCGATCGTGCCAGCGTAATCTCAAGCGGCACATGGGTTGACGACCAGAAGATAGCTGACGTCAACCTCGCGGTGACCACCGCCGCAGTGCGTGCGGCGCTAGCTTAGGGCTTGTTCGAGGTCGCCCAATAGGTCCGCCGGATCCTCGATGCCCACCGAGAGGCGGACCAGGTCGTCGGGAACCTCGAGCTGGGATCCGGCGGTCGATGCGTGCGTCATCGCACCGGGATGCTCGATCAAAGACTCGACCCCACCCAGCGATTCCGCGAGGATGAAAACCTCTGTGCGCGAGCACAACCGGCGCGCAACCTCGGCACCCCCGCGCATGCGCACCGACACCATGCCCCCGAAGCCGCTCATCTGACGGGCGGCGACCTCGTGACCGGGGTGGCCGGGCAGGCCGGGATAGAGCACCGAGTTCACGGCTTCATGGCCGGCCAGCAGCTCGGCAACCTTCGCGGCATTGGAGCTGTGTCGCTGCATGCGCAGCTCGAGAGTCTTCAGACCGCGCATCGTCAGGTAGGCGTCGAATGGGCCGGGCACCGCGCCGGCACCGTTCTGCAGGAAGGCGAACTTGGTGTCGAGCTCCTCGTCATTGGTCACCAGCGCGCCGCCCACCACATCGGAGTGCCCGCCGATGTATTTCGTCGTCGAGTGCAGCACGATATCGGCACCCAGGTTCAGCGGCTGCTGTAACGCGGGGGAGGCGAACGTGTTGTCTACCAACACCTTCAGCCCCGAAGCCGCGGCGATCTCGGCGATTCCGGAGATGTCGGCGATCGACAGCAGCGGGTTGGTGGGCGTCTCCACCCAGATCAGCCGGGTATTGGCGGTGATCGCCGCGCGCACCGCGTCGAGGTCGGACAGTGCCACCGGGGTGTGCTGCACACCCCACTGGGTGAACACCTTGTCGATCAGCCGGAAAGTGCCGCCGTAGGCATCGTCGGGGATGACGATGTGATCGCCGGGCCGCAGCACCGCGCGCAGGGCGCAGTCGGTGGCGGCCATGCCGGAGCTGAACGCCCGTCCGAAGGCGCCGGCCTCGACCGAGGCCAGCACCGCTTCCAGCGCTTGCCGAGTCGGATTGCCGGTGCGGGCATATTCGAACCCGCCGCGCAGACCGCCCACCCCGTCTTGGGCGAACGTGCTGCTCGCGTAGATCGGGGCGTTGACCGCTCCGGTCGCCGGATCCGGCCGGTATCCGGCGTGGATGGCCCTGGTCGCGAACCCCTGTGCTCGGTGCCGGTCGGCGGCGCTGCGCTGCTCACTCATCGGTTTCGAGCCTAACGGCTCGAGACGTCAGAGCGGCACGCACACCGTCGTCATGATTTTATCGGCGATAGTCTGCCGCTTGGCGTCCCACAACGGGAACAGGTAGCCGATGTAGCAGATGATCGCGTCGACGAAGTGGGCGATTTGGCGGACGATCGACAGCCCGAACCCGATGGGCTGGCCCGTCTTCTCGCCGATCACCTTGAACTTGAGCACCGACTTACCGATGCTCGACCCGGTCGTGCCCTGGCGGTAGCCGTAGTTCCATACCCAGAACGCGATAGCGGCGAGCCCGAACACCAGCGACAGGATCAGCCCCAGCGCCGACGGCTGCGACGTGCAGTACACCCCGTAGGTGTTATCGCCGCTGCTCGACGTGCAGTTGTTCTCCCCGGTGGCCACCGACAGGCCTTGACCAACACCGGACAGGATCGCGATCGGGATGGCGTCGACGATGTAGGCGCCGACCCGCTTGATCCAGGGGGTGTAGGCATCCTTGGGCAGCAAGCCGGCCCCTGGCGGCGGCGGATAGTCACCCGGCGGCGGAGGCTGTGTCATCGGGGTCCTTGTCTTACCGCGGGAGGCAGATGGTTGACAGAATCTTGTCGACTAGCGTCTGCCGCTTGCTGTCCCACAGTGGGAACAGGACGGCGACGAGCCAGAGGATGCCGGCGCACACGTACAACGCCACGTTGTAGAGCACCTCACGCACCACGGACAACCAGAAACCGATTGGCTGCCCAGTCTTCTCGCTGACCACCTTGAACTTCATGATCGACTTGCCGATGCTCGAACCCGTCTTGCCCTGGCGCCATCCCAGGTTCCAGATCAGGTAGAGATACGCCAGCACAATGGACCCCGTCATCGCGGCCTGACCAGTCGCCGATGGATCCGTTGCACAGGTCGAATCCGCGGCGTATTCGGTCGACTCCGTCAGACACGACGTGTCCTGGGTGGCAAACAGTACGCCGACGCCGATACCGCTGATCACAAAGACCGGAAGGTAGTCGATGATCCACGCCACGACGCGGGTGAACCACGACGTGTATGCGCTCTGCGGCAGCTGCGGAACTGACTGACCGGCCGGCGGCGGCGCATAGCCGGTGCCGGGCGGCGGCGGCGTATAACCACCTTGCGGGGGCGGTGGAGGCGGGTAGCCCCCGGCCGGTGGCGGAGGTGGTGGCGGGGGGTAGTTCCCCAGTGGGGGACCTGGCGGTTGTTCAGTCATGGCTCGCCTTCCACTTCTCCAATGATCACCCGAGGTGAAACGGCATTAATGTACCTGAGACATACCTGCATATCGCGGGAAAGCGGAATCTTCATCTGCCCGACGTATCCGGCGTCAACCAGCGGCAAACATTTGCGTCGGCAATAATCTCAGCGACGCCGCGGCCCATCGGAGAGGAACCCGAGCAGATCGTGCCGGGTGATGACGCCGGCGGGTTTACCGTCATCGACGACCATCAGCGCATCCCATTCCCGCAGGGACTTCGCCGCGGCACTGACCAACTCCCCCGCCCCGATCAGCGGCAGCGGCTGACTCATGTGTAGCGATACCGCGTCGGCGAGCTTGGCCCGGCCTTCGAACACCGCGGACAGCAATTCCCGCTCGGACACGCTGCCTGCCACCTCACCGGCCATCACCGGGGGCTCAGCACCGACGACCGGCATCTGGGAGACGCCGTATTCGCGCAGGATGCCAATAGCGTCGCGCACGGTTTCCTGAGGGTGGGTGTGGACCAGGTCGGGCAGCGCACCGGACTTTCCCCGCAGTACGTCGCCGACCGTCGGCTCGACCGCCGAACCGTCGAGGCGGGTGCGCAGGAATCCATAGGACGACATCCACCCGTCGTTGAAAATCTTCGACAGGTAGCCACGGCCGCCGTCCGGCAACAGGACCACGACCAGCGAATCCGGCCCGGCGTCCTGGGCCACCTTCAGCGCGGCGACGACGGCCATCCCACAGGAGCCACCGACCAGCAGGGCTTCCTCACGGGCCAGCCGCCGGGTCATATCAAAGGAGTCGGCATCGGAGACCGCGATGATCTCGTCGGGCACCGACGGGTCATAGGCGGACGGCCAGAAGTCTTCACCGACACCCTCGACCAGGTAGGGCCGGCCGGTTCCGCCCGAGTACACCGAGCCCTCGGGGTCAGCGCCGATGATCGTGACCTTGCCGCCGGATACTTCCTTGAGATAGCGGCCCGCACCGGTGATCGTGCCGCCGGTTCCCACGCCCGCGACGAAGTGGGTGACCTTGCCATCGGTATCGGCCCAGATCTCCGGGCCCGTCGTCTCGTAGTGGCTGGCCGGCCCGTTCGGGTTGGAGTATTGGTCGGGCTTCCAGGCACCCTCGATCTCGCTGACCAGCCGGTTGGAGACGCTGTAATAGCTGTCCGGGTGATCGGGTGGCACAGCCGTCGGGCAGACCACGACCTCGGCACCGTACGCGCGCAGCACGTTCTGCTTGTCCTCGCTGACCTTGTCCGGACAGACGAAGATGCACTTGTAGCCACGTCGCTGCGCGACGAGGGCCAGCCCGACGCCGGTGTTGCCCGAGGTGGGTTCGACGATCGTGCCGCCGGGCTTCAATTCGCCGCTGGCTTCCGCCGCGTCGATCATCTTGGCGGCGATGCGATCTTTGGCACTACCGCCAGGGCTGACGTACTCGATCTTGGCAGCGACCAACCCTGAACCCTCCGGAACGACGGAGTTCAGTTGGACCAGGGGGGTGTTCCCGATCAGCTCGCTGATGTGGGACGCGATGCGCATGCCTACATGTTGTCAGGCGGCGTGCTGTGACGCCTAGCCGGTCGCTTCGCGGATGTACTCGCCGATCTGCCGCAACGAGCGCGTGGCTTCCGGAATCAGCGGAGCCGCGAGCTGGAAATCATGGATCTGGCCGGGCCACACCCGCACCTCGGTGGGCACTCCCGAGGCAGCCAGCCGGCGCGCGGCCAGGCGTGCGTCATGCAGCAGGACCTCCGAGCCGGACACATGGATCAGGGTGCGCGGAAGTCCCGGCTCGATGTGGTCGAGCGGTTCGTAGACGCCCTCGGGTTCGCCGTCGACGACGTTCTTCGCGGCCGCCTTGGCCACCAACGCAACCAGGGCGTCAAAAGCCTTGGGCGGGAACATCGCATCGGTGTGGGCGTTCGGGTGCGTGAGCTTCTGCTCGTGGTCGAGCTGCAGCAGCGGCGAGATGGCCACCAGCGCAGCGGGCTCCTCGCCGAGCGCCTGCAGCCGCTGCGCCAGCGTGAGCGCGAGGTATCCACCGGCGGAGTCACCAGCGAGCACGATCTGATCGGGCTCGTAGCCGCGCGTCCGCAGCCATTGGTAGGCGTCATAGCAGTCGTCGACGGCGTTGCCGATCGTGTGCTTGGGGATCAGCCGGTAATCGACGACCAATACCGGGGAATCGGCGAACTTCGACAGCGCGACCGAGATCCGGCTGTGCGAGTTCACCCCGCACGTCAGGAACGCGCCGCCATGCATGTAGAGCACGACCCGGCGGTGCCCGTCGGCCGGCAACACTCCGGGGGCGCGGACCAGTTGCGCGGAGGCGTTGGGCAAGCCGACGGTGGCCCGCACGGTGCCGGGGGTTGGCAACAGCGCCCGGGCGACGAAGTCGACCAAGCCGAATGGCCATGGCCAGTGCGGGACGTGACTGAGCACGGCCAACGTGGGCCACATGGTGGCGCGGGTGCCCATCGAGACCAGTCGCGCGGCGACGCTGGGACCGCTCTCAACGACTTCGACCGGTGCGCCGTCCGAAACCGGGTAGCGACGCGGACCTCTGCCGGTCTGAACACGACCGGGGGCCGTAGCCCGGGTCTTACTGGGTGCGGTCATCGTCAACACTCCCTACGCCAATGTAGATACGTGTCCCGGGCGATCGAGCGAAACCCGGTGACTTAGCTTGCCACGCGTATTACCTACAACAACTAACGATTTGATTTCTTACCGGATCCGATACCTCTCCGTAATCGCGGGGCCACCGTCGGAGGGGGATTCACGCCCGAGCAGCACCTAAACTGGTGGGCGTGGGCATACGCGCTACGCGAAAGTCGACAGCGGCACTGGCAGCGGCGGGGGTTCTGGCGTCTACCGGCACCGCCGTGTTGGGTGCGCGCAGTTTGCTCAGCGGCCAGGCGGATCAAGTCCGCAGCGTCATCCCCAAAGCCTGGGATGTGCCGCCGCGCGCCGACGGTGTCTACGCACCTGGTGGCGGACCGGTCCGCGGGTGGGAACGGGGTGTGCCATTCGACCTTCATCTGATGGTGTTCGGGGACTCGACGGCCACCGGATATGGCTGCCGCACCGCCGACGAGGTGCCCGGGGTGCTGGTCGCGCGGGGGCTGGCCGAGGAGTCCGGCAAGTTGATCCGGCTGTCCACCAAGGCGATCGTGGGCGCGACGTCCAAGGGTCTGTCCGGTCAGGTCGACGCCATGTTCGTGGCCGGTCCACCGCCGGATGCCGCGGTGATCATGATCGGTGCCAATGACATCACCGCCCTGAACGGGCTCAGCGCCTCAGCGCGCCGGCTCGGTGCAGCGGTCCAGCGCTTGCGTGCCTCCGGCGCGGTGGTGGTCGTCGGCACGTGCCCGGATTTTGGTGTTATCAAAGATATTCCGCAGCCGCTACGGTGGACTGCCCGCGCCCGCGGGCTACGTCTGGCCCGCGCCCAGGCCACCGCGGTGCGCGCCGCCGGGGGTGTTCCGGTGCCGCTGGCGGATCTGTTGTCGCCGAACTTTCTCCAGGCACCCGAGGTGATGTTCTCCGAAGATCGCTACCACCCATCGGCGGCAGGATATGCGTTGGCCGCTAACCAGTTGCTGCCCGCGCTGTGCCACGCACTTGGCGAGTGGACCGGGGAAACGGTTCCCGACCTGCCGTGGGCGACCCGCTCAGAGGTCAGGGCGTTGACCGACCGGCTCGGACCCTTGGTGAGGCTGCTTCGCCGCCGCACGACCGGGGTGCCCGCACCGATCGTGGTGCCTGCGAGCTAGGTTCGTGTGCAGTCGTTGCTGCATATCTCACGAGGAGCCGTCTCATGCCCGAAGCCGTCATCGTTTCCACTGCCCGCTCGCCGATCGGACGCGCGTACAAGGGGTCGCTGGCCACCATCCGCCCGGACGATCTGGCCGCCCAGATGGTGCGCGCCGCGCTGGACAAGGTGCCCTCGCTGGATCCCCGCGAGATCGACGATCTGATCATGGGCTGCGGACAGCCCGGCGGTGAGTCCGGGTTCAACATCGGCCGCGTCGTGGGCGTCGAGCTGGGCTATGACTTCCTACCCGGCACCACGGTGAACCGTTACTGCTCGTCGTCGCTGCAGAGCACCCGGATGGCGTTCCACGCGATCAAGGCCGGCGAGGGCCACGCCTTCATCTCGGCCGGCGTGGAGACGGTCTCGCAGTTCGGCAAAGGCAGTGCCGACGGCTGGCCGGACACCAAGAACGCGTTGTTCGCCGAAGCGCAGGAGCGATCGGCGGCGGGCGCTGCCGGCGGCGAGGAGTGGCACGATCCGCGCGAAGACGGCCTGCTTCCCGACGTGTACATCGCAATGGGCCAGACCGCCGAGAACGTCGCGCTGCACACCGGTATCAGCCGTGAGGACCAGGATCACTGGGGCGTGCGTTCGCAGAACCGCGCCGAGGAGGCCATCAACAGCGGCTTCTTCGCGCGCGAAATCGTCCCGGTGACCCTGCCCGACGGCAGCGTCGTCAGCACGGATGACGGCCCGCGCGCCGGAACCACCTACGAGAAGATCAGCCAGCTCAAGCCGGTGTTCCGACCCAACGGCACGATCACCGCGGGCAATGCCTGCCCGCTGAACGACGGTGCCGCCGCGCTGGTGATCGTCTCCGACACCAAGGCCAAGGAGCTGGGGCTGACCCCCCTGGCGCGCATCGTGTCGACCGGAGTGTCCGGGTTGTCGCCGGAGATCATGGGGCTCGGCCCGATCGAGGCCGTCAAGAAGGCGCTGGCACAGGCGAACAAGAAGATCTCCGATATCGACCTGTTTGAGATCAACGAGGCGTTCGCCGTTCAGGTGCTGGGTTCAGCCCGCGCCCTCGGCATGGACGAGGACAAGCTCAACGTCTCCGGCGGCGCGATCGCGCTGGGACATCCGTTCGGCATGACGGGCGCGCGGATCACGGCCACGCTGCTCAACAACCTGCAGACCCACGACAAGACGTTCGGCATCGAGACGATGTGCGTCGGCGGTGGCCAGGGCATGGCCATGGTCATCGAGCGCCTCGCCTAGAAGGTCGCCGAGCGTGCGTGCAGATCGCTGGATTACGCAATCCTTCGATCTGTGCGCACGCTCGATGACCAAACCCGGCCGAGCCGTCGCAAGATCTCGGCTCTGCGCATACCGGCGACCACGCGGATGACTATCCAGCCAAGTTCGGCCAACGTCTCGTGTCGCACGATGTCGTGGCGAGCCTGGTCAGGATCGCTGCGGTGATGTGCGCCGTCGTACTCCATGCCGATCATCCGGTCCTCCCAGCCCAGATCTAGGTGGTACCGGGGATAACCATCGCCGCAGTCGACAGGTATCTGCGTACGGGGCCGTGGATAGCCGGCGTCGATGACCAGTAGACGCAGCCACGTCTCCTGCGGTGATTGCGCACCTGGATCATGTACTGCCAGTGCGGTATTCAACCGCCGAGTATGTCGTGCGCCCGGATGTCGGCGACTTATCTCCAGCACCTGTTCACGGTCGAATCCGGTGGCGTGGCCCAACGCATCGAGTCGTGCGACGGCGTCGTTGCGGCCAAGCCAGCGGCCGAGATCGAACGCGGTTCGTGCGGCGGTGGTAGCCGGCAGACCAGCTCTAAGCCCGAATTCCCCAGGGAAAAGTGTGTCGCGATGCGTGATGATGCCGCGTGGCGCACGCGGATTGGGATGGATCAAATCGACGGGCACGCCGTCCTGAACCCACTTGGCTCCGTGAAGAGCTAACGCGGCGACGCCACTGACTATCCCTTGTTCACCCGACCACAGCCACGCCGCCTCAGTCAATTGTCGGAGCGTGAGAGCAAGACCGTCGTCGCGCACGTACACATCGGGGAAGACGGCGCGGAATTCAGTACGAAGCCGGTACTTGTTCGCGACTGCCCCGGTGGCAAGAGCGCGACTGCCGACAAATGGCCGTTGCATGACGCCACCGTCGTGGTGGGCGCCGACGGGGATTGGACCCGCGCAGACCGGCTTTCAGGAACCTGGGGATGCATGCCCGTCTGTGTAACGCCTCGAGTGTGCGTCCAGATCGCGGATCACCGCGCGAAATCGACCTGGGCGCACACTCAACACGCATACGACAAAGCCCCGGCCGTACAGGCCGGGGCTTTGTGCGTGAGAGCGGCTAGCGACTCTGGAAGTACGACAGCAGTCGCAGGATCTCCAGGTACAGCCAGACCAGCGTCACCGTTAGACCCAGCGCCACACCCCAGGCCGCCTTCTCCGGTGCACCGGCGCGGATCATCTGATCCGCGGCGTCGAAGTCGATCAGGAAGCTGAACGCCGCCAGCGCGATGACGAACAGCGAGAACGCGATCGCGATCGGGCCGCCGCTGCGCAGGCCGAGGCCGTCGCCGCCACCAACACCGAACATTGCCAGCACGAAGTTGCCGAGGATCAGCACCAGGACGCCGACCATGCCCGCGACGATCATGCGGGTGAACTTCGGGGTCACCCGGATGGCACCGGTCTTGTAGACGACGAGCATGCCGAAGAAGACGCCGATGGTGCCGAGCACCGCCTGGCTGATCATCACACCGGCGTTGGCGCCGGACACGACGACGTTGGCGAAGATGAACGAGACGGCACCGACGAACAGGCCTTCCAGCGCCGCGTAACTGAGCACGATCGCCGGGTTGTCCTGCTTACGCCCGAACGTCGCGACCAGCACCAGGGCCAGGCCACCGAGCGCACCTACCAGGGTGAACGGCGTAGCCAGCGCCAGGTTGGCCGACACCAGGAAGTAGGAGATGACTGCGACGACGGATAGCACAGCCAGCGTGATGCCGGTCTTGGTGACGACGTCGTCGATCGTCATGGGCCGCGAGACGCCGGTCTGCGGCGGGTACTGCGTCGTATAGGGGTCGGCCTGGTAAGCGACCTGCTGAGCACCGGCGACACCGGTACCGAATTGTGCGTATCCGCCCTGCTGCTGCTTGGGCAGCGAACGAAACACCGGGTTGCTGGTCTCCCGCACCGTCGGAATCCTCTCCTGGAAATCGAGTAACGCACCGTCAACGAACGGTGGCTCAAACCGGTTCCCAGGAAGTCCACAAATTTCTTCCCGGCGTGTCCGGTCCTACGAAGCCTGAGCTTACCTGTGGACGGCAACCGGCGGGTGCTGATCTAGATCGGCCTAGTGGTAAAACTAGGACATCCAACCTTTCCAAGCACGGAAGGAACCCCCGTCGTGACGGCTGACACCGACGAAGTCGTGACCTATGTCGAGGGCGGCATCGGCTTCCTGACGCTCAACCGGCCCAAGGCCATCAACTCCCTGACCCACACCATGGTCAGGATCATCGCCAAGGCACTCACCGAGTGGGAGCGCGACGACACCGTGCGCGCGGTGGTCCTTGCCGGCGCGGGCGAGCGCGGCCTGTGCGCCGGCGGTGACGTGGTGGCGATCTATCACAGCGCCAAGGCCGGCGGAGCCGAGGCGCGGCAATTCTGGGCAGACGAATACCGGCTCAACGCCCAGATCGCCGGCTACCCCAAGCCGTATGTGGCGATCATGGACGGCATCGTCATGGGCGGCGGTGTCGGAGTCGCCGCGCACGGCAGCGTGCGGGTGGTGACCGACACCTCGAAGGTCGCCATGCCCGAGGTCGGCATCGGCTTCATCCCCGACGTCGGCGGCACCTACCTGTTGTCCCGGGCGCCCGGCGGTCTCGGACTGCACGCGGCGTTGTCGGGCGTGACGTTCCGCGCGGAGGACGCCATCGCCCTCGGGTTCGCCGACCATTACGTGCCGCATTTCCAGCTCGAAGGCCTCGTCGCCGCGATCGTCGCCGACGGCGTGGACGCCGCCATCCACCAATTCGCCGTGGATCCCCCGCCGAGTCACCTTCTGGCCCAACAGCACTGGATCGACGAGTGCTATGCAGGCGAGACAATCGGCGATATCGTCGCTGCCCTGCAGGAGCACGACGAGGACGAAGCCCGCAAGGCCGCCGAGGTCATCGCGTCGCGCTCCCCTATCGCGGCGTCCGTGACACTGGCCTCAGTCCGGCACGCCGCGGGGCTTGCCACGCTGGAAGACGTCCTGGTGCAGGAGTACCGGGTGTCCTCGGCCTCGCTGAATTCCCACGACCTCGTCGAAGGCATCCGCGCGCAGCTCGTGGACAAGGATCGCAACCCGACGTGGAACCCACCTTCGCTGGCTGCGGTGACCGAGCAGGATGTGGAACAGTACTTCGCGCCGGCGGACCCGGACCTGACCTTTTAAGGAGCACAAGTGAGTTATGAAACCATCCTGGTCGACCGTGACGAGCGCGTCGGCACCATCACGCTCAACCGCCCGCAGGCGCTCAACGCGCTCAACAGCCAGGTAATGGCCGAAGTCACCACGGCCACGGCCGAATTCGACGCCGACCCAGGTATCGGCGCGATCGTGATCACCGGCAGCGCCAAGGCGTTCGCCGCCGGTGCTGACATCAAGGAGATGGCGACCCTCTCGTTCTCGGAGGTCTTCGACGCCGACTTCTTCGCGGCCTGGAGCAAGCTCGCCGCCGTCCGCACCCCCACGATCGCGGCGGTGGCCGGTTACGCATTGGGCGGCGGCTGCGAACTGGCGATGATGTGCGATGTGCTGATCGCCGCCGACACCGCGAAGTTCGGTCAGCCCGAGATCAAATTGGGCGTGCTGCCCGGCATGGGCGGCTCGCAGCGGCTGACCCGCGCCATCGGTAAGGCCAAGGCGATGGACCTGATCCTGACCGGCCGCACGATCGACGCCGCCGAGGCCGAACGCAGCGGCTTGGTGTCCCGGGTGGTGCCCGCCGACGATCTACTCACCGAGGCCAAGGCCATCGCCACGACGATTTCGCAGATGTCGCGCTCGGCCGCGCGAATGGCTAAGGAAGCCGTCAACCGGGCGTTCGAATCGACCCTGACCGAAGGCCTCCTTTACGAGCGCCGGCTGTTCCACTCCGCCTTCGCCACCGAGGATCAGACCGAGGGGATGGCTGCCTTCACCGCGAAGCGCACTCCGAACTTCACGCACCGCTAAAGTGCTGTCGTGACCGCAGCCGAGCCGGAGCAGCCTGGACCCACCGACTCCGCGGTCGCCACCGCGCCGGAGCCCGAACCCACCCCACGGCAGGACTGGTGGCAGCGGCACTACACGTTCACCGGAACCGCCGTGGCCCTGGCATTCCTGTGGCTTTCACTGACTCCGTCGCTGCTGCCGCGCGGGCCGCTCTTCCAGGGTCTGGTCAGCGGTTCGGCCGGTGCGATCGGCTACGGCCTCGGTGTCTTCGCCGTCTGGGTGGTGAACTTCATGCTCTCTCGACCGACGAGTCCGCACGCCCCACGCTGGGTCTGGCCTGTTCTCGTCGTCGCCGGCGTCATCGGACTGGTCTTCGCGATCTACTTGTTCCACCTCTGGCAGGACCAGGTCCGCGACCTGATGGGCGTGCCACGGCTGACTTGGTACAACTACCCGCAGGCCGCGATCATCGGCGTGATCGTGTTGTTCATTTTCGTCGAGATCGGCCAGCTGGTCGGGCGACTCGTCAGATTCCTGGTCCAGAAGCTGAATCGTTTTGCCCCACCGCGTGTTTCAGCTGTCGTCGTGGTCGCGATACTACTGAACCTAACGATCGCCATTCTCAACGGCGTTGTGGTCAGGGGTGGTATGAGCTTCCTGAACAGCACCTTCGCCTCGGCGAACGACGAGATGGACCCGGACAATCCGGCACCCACCACCCCACTGCTCTCGGGCGGTCCGGGCTCGTTGGTGTCCTGGGACACGTTGGGCCATCAGGGCAGGGTGTTCGTCTCTGGTGGTCCCAGCGTCGAGCAGCTGACGAAGTTCAACGGCGCCCCCGCGGTCGAACCGATCCGCGCCTACGCCGGCAAGAACTCGGCCCCGAACATCAGGGCGACAGCGGAGCTTGCCGCGCGTGAACTGGAACGCGAGGGCGGGTTCAAGCGCAAGGTCATCGCGGTCGCGACGACGACGGGAACGGGCTGGATCAACGAGGCCGAAGCCTCCGCGCTGGAGTACATGTACAACGGCGACACCGCGATCGTGAGCATGCAGTACTCGTTCCTCCCGAGCTGGCTGTCGTTCCTGGTGGACAAGGAGAACGCCCGTCAGGCCGGCCAAGCCCTCTTCGAGGCGGTCGACGCGCGGTTACGGGAGATGCCGGAGGCGCAGCGTCCCAAGATCGTGGTGTTCGGCGAAAGCTTGGGATCCTTCGGCGGCGAGGCGCCGTTCCTAAGCCCGAACAACATCATCGCCCGCACCGACGGTGCGCTGTTCTCCGGCCCGACGTTCAACAACACGATGTGGGACGACGTCACCGTCAATCGCGACGAGGGCTCGCCGATGTGGCTCCCGATCTACGACGACGGCCAGAACATCCGGTTCTCCGCACACCCGGACAACCTGGCCAGGCCGGACAAACCGTGGGGGTATCCGCGTATCGTCTACCTGCAGCACGCGTCGGACCCGATCTCCTGGTGGAACCCCAATCTTCTTTTCGCCGAACCGGATTGGCTACGCGAACCGCGCGGCTCCGACGTGTCCCCCGACATGTACTGGATTCCGATCGTGACATTCCTTCAGGTGTCAGCCGATATGGCGGTGGCCGTCGATGTGCCCGACGGGCACGGGCACCGTTATGTGCGCGACGTCGTCAACGCGTGGGCGGCCGTCCTGCAGCCACCGGGGTGGACGGCAGAGAAGACCGAACGGCTGCGCGGGATCGTTACGGCGCCGGAGTGAGCTCGGCAAGCACGCCGGCCTCGGTCAGTGCCTGATAGCCGCCGATGACGTCGGTGGCCCGGTGCAGTCCGAGGTCCTGCAGTGCAGCCGCGGCCAGGCTCGAGGTGTAGCCCTCCGAGCACAGCACCACCCACTCGACGTCATCGTCTTTCGCCTGCGGCAGCCGCGCATCGCTGGTCGGGTCGCATCGCCACTCGAGAACATTGCGTTCGATCACCAGCGCTGCTGTCGTCCCCCCTTCGACAGCGCGCTGGGCGGCCGGGCGGATGTCGACCAGAATGGCACCACGACGCAGCGCAGCGGGGACTTCTCCGGCCGTCAGCCGATGCAGCCGCGCCCGGGCGTCGGCCAGGATGCGATCGATTCGGCTGGTCATCGGAATCACTGCCCTTCGGGTTCGTCAGTCAGTTCGGTGCGCGTGCGGCGCAGCGTGTTACGTTGGGTCACTTCGTAATACGACATCGCGGTCAGCGGCGGCGAGTAGGCGTGCACACTCAGCGTAGCCGCAGCGGGCGTGGCCGCGGTCGGCGGCGCGACAGCCGGTGCCACCGCCGGGGCCCGGACCACATCGTGCACCCAACCCAGGGGAAACGCCGCCTGATCGCCGGCGTCGAGGCGGCGGCGGTGCAATCGCTCGCCGTCCCAACGGTATTCGTGCAAGGCGCCGGAGAGCACCGTCAGCGCACCGAGCGATCCGCCGTGATCGTGCAATTCGGTGAAATGGCCGGGGACCCAACTGATCAGCCAGACGTCAAGATCGTCGTCGGCGTAGAGGCGGGTGAACCACCGTTCGTCGGTCGGCGGGCCACCGACGGGTAACAGGTCGTTGTATTGACCGCGCAACACCTCATCGGCGTACTGATCGGTGGCGCGCAACAGGTCGGGCAACCGCAACCGGGTCGGCGCGGAGACCGCCGGTGCGGTGGAGGGAAATGTGGCAAGGGAAAGGGCAGCGCCCGAATACGGCATGACGAGGGACTTTCTCCAGATCGCAGGGTCAAATCAGGGGGTTGGCTGGCGCCTAACAACACTCCCGATGCCCGGTGCGCTTCGTCATGGCCGCCAGTGTTGCATAGATTGATGCCATGCGCGGGTACCGAAGTCGCTCCCTGTTCGCCGCTGCGGCGTGTGCCGCGGTGCTGACCGCGTGCTCATCGGGCGGTGGCGGGAACGGCGCCTCGACAGCCCCGACCTCCTCAACCAGCGTCCAGCAGTCCGGTGATGCGGGCGCGACCTCGGGTGCCATTGCGACGTCACCCGGCGGGGTGACCACTCGAATTGACGTTCCCGCAGAATCAACCGAAGAACAATATGCGCAGGCCTGCATGGCCACCAAGACGTGGATGGAAGGCAAGGGCGGCGATCCCGCGACGTTGGTCGAGCCGTATCTCAAGGAGCTGCAGAGCAATCCGGCCGCCGGTCCATCAACGTTCAACAGCACGTGGGGGCAGCTGTCCGAAGCGCAGCAGGCCGCCGTCCTCATCGCGGTGCGAGCGGCCGCCGAGGGCGGCTGCTAACCGTTGGAATCACGGCCAGCAAAAGTCACGCCGGGCGACGGATTCCTGCCGGCAACCAACCAGTTCCTGCCAACGGAATTGTTTGCCTGAACTCCGGGTTTACACCCTTGTAACTGGAGAAACACGAGGAAGAGGCAGCAACATGACCAAGTTCGCAGTCGCGACCCTGCTGGGTTCCGCGATGAGCGCGGTCGTCATCGGCTTGGCCGCGCCAGCGGCCCCACGCGGGTCCGGTGACACCCGCCACACCACATTCGACTCGCTGGGATACACGGTGGGCAGCGACAAGCTCGGCACCATTGACGCAGTCCAGCGCGACTAGCCGGCGCGCAACGACGCGCACCGACTACGGAAGGGCACCCCGCAGGGGTGCCCTTTTTCGTTTCGCCGGGCCACGGATGAGCAGAATGGAGCCATGGCCGAACAATCGCCCACCGGGCGCGTGGCACTCGCCCTGGGCAGCGGTGGCGCGCGTGGGTACGCGCACATCGGCGTGATCGACGAACTGCAGCGCCGCGGATACGAAATCGTCGGTGTCGCGGGTTCGTCTATGGGAGCGTTGGTCGGCGGCTTGCACGCCGCGGGATCGCTCGACGAATTCTCGGACTGGGCCAAGACGTTGACGCAGCGGGCCGTCCTGCGACTGCTCGACCCGTCGATCACCGCGGCCGGTGTGCTGCGTGCCGAGCGCATCATCGACGCGGTGCGCGACATCCTCGGCGAGGCCACCATCGAAAGCCTCCCGATTCCCTACACCGCGGTGGCCACCGACCTGATCGCCGGTAAGTCGGTGTGGTTGCAGCGCGGACCGGTCGATGCCGCGATCCGGGCCTCGATCGCGATCCCCGGCGTCATCGCGCCGTATGTGCTCGACGGCCGGCTGTTGGCCGACGGCGGCATCCTCGATCCGCTGCCGATGGCGCCGATCGCCGCGGTCAACGCCGACGTCACCATTGCCGTCAGCTTGTCCGGCCCGGCTCCGGGCGACAGCGAGGACGCCACAACCGACCCCGAGACCCGCGCCAGCACCGAATGGCTCAGCAAGCTCCTGCGCAGCACATCCGGTCTACTCGACACGAACACCGCGCGTTCGATTCTCGACACCCCCGCAGCCCGCACGATGCTGAGCCGGTTCGGCACGGGGTCGGATTCCGAGGACGCGGGCGAGGATCCCGAGCCTGTACCCAAGCTGGGCAGCTTTGCGGTGATGAACCGCACCATCGATATCGCGCAGGCCGCGCTGGCCCGTCATCAGATGGCGGCCTATCCGCCCGACCTGCTCATCGAGGTACCCCGAACTGCTTGCCGCAGTTTGGAATTCCACCGCGCAGCCGAGGTCATCGACCTTGGCCGCGAGCTTGCCGCCAAAGCCTTGGATGGCTACCGCACCACCGTCACGCCAGAAACTCCGTGACGGCGGCCGCAACCCGGCGGCCTTGTTCGCGACCGGCCAGCGCCGACGGGCGCCGGCAACGCGGGTCGAGCAGGTTGGGGCCGAACGCCGCCAGTGCCTCGTCGTCGGCGAAGATCGCGAAGGTTCGCGCACCGAAGGCCGCGATCTCTGCTGCCGTCCCGGCACTGAACGGTGACGGCGCGGTTTCACTCGCGGGCACCAGTACCACCGCCGTCGCGCAATCGGAGGCCACCGCGGTGTGCACCGGGGTGCTGACGCCGCCATCCATGTAACGCCTGCCACCGATCGTCACCGGCGGCCAGGTGCCGGGCACCGCGCAGCTGGCGGCCACCGCGTCGACCAGATCCACCCCGGACGACGAGTCGAACACCGCCAAGTCTCCGGTCACGGTGTCGATCGCGGTGATACGCAGAGCCTGAGCGGGCCAGGTGTGCGACGGCAACCGAGCTTCGATGACACTTCGGCGGGCCGGCTCGGGCACGGTCGGCGCGTTCAGGGCGATCGTCCCGATGCGCTGCAAGCGCTCCCGGAGGTCACCCGGTTGCGATAGCGCGCTCAGAAACAGCGCCGTGATCGTGTCGACATCGGCACCCGAGTCGAGCTCGGCTGACGTGTCACCAATTTGGCGCTCGAAGAGCTCCGTCAACGACAGCGGGCTGCTGATCTGCGCTGCGACAGTGGAGCCAGCCGAGGTGCCGACGAGGACGTCGGAGTCCAGCAGCGCCCTCGCGGTATCCGGGGCTTCGTCGGCGATTCCCTGCAGGATGCCGGTTTCCCAGCCGATGCCGGCAAGTCCGCCGCCGGCCAGGATCAGGGCTCGTTTCGTCGTCACAGCCTGCGAGTCTGCCAGTTGTCCAGGTATGCAGCCGCCTCGGTCTGGTAGGCGTGCTGCGCCCAGCCCCTTGGCGTCGTCCCGTAACGATGATCGACGAGATCGGGGTCGGCACCCGCGTCGAGGAGGCGTCGGATCAAGGCCAGATCACCACACCAGGCCGCGTGGTGCAGCGGCGTGGCGCCGCCGTCGTCACGGATGTTCGGGTCAGTGGGAAACTCGTGTTCGACCAGCTCGGCGGGCCCTATCTCGATCCCGTGCCCAGCCAACAACGCCAGCCGGCCGGCGAGGCCGTGTGCGGAGGCCCAGTCGATTTGGCGCTGCCACATCTGTGCACGGGTTTCCATCGCCTCGCCCAGGCGCCGTTCCCACGGACTGGGGCCGGCGCCGGCGTCCAGCAGCATGACGGCCGCTGCGAGCACCTCATCCTCGTTGCGCGGCAGGGCAAGCCGCGAGTAGCACAGGTACATCAGGGGAACCCAGCCGAACGGGCCGCCCGGCGTGTTGGCCAACGCGGGCCGGGCCTCGAGGTGACGACTCAGCGCCAGCGGGTCGGCAGCCGATGCCGCGGACCACACATGATGGTGTGGCACATCGGGATTCGCCTCGATCAGTTCGCCAGCGGCGCGCCACCGCGGTGGGGCGTCGGAGTGGTCATAGCGCAGTGATGCCAGCGCGCAGAACTGGTCGGCAGCGCTGAGCGCGTCCTCGGCGATTCCACCGGGATCAACCGCGAGTTCGTCGGCGATCGCCAAATAGCCGACGAGCGCCGGCCAACCACTGAATCCGTAGTTGCGGGCCACGACAAGTTGTGCGTCGTGCAGCCGGAATCGCTCCGCTTCCAACGCGATATCGGGACGCGGATGGTCCTCTCACGTGCCTTGCGTCCGCGAGGCCAGGCCGAGAAGGAGGTCGGTTAGGAATCAGAGGTCTAAAGCAGGGAGGCTGAGCCTCTTCGAGCGGACGTCGGGCGGTCCTGCGCGCCCGCTCCGAACGCTACCAGCCGCAACGTTGTTCAGCGGGACCCGCTGTAGGCCCGGGCAACCCGGGTGACGAACTGGTAGACGCCGTCCTCGTCGGGCGCCAGCGGTCCCGGGCGGGCGTGCGGGGAGCTCAGCCCCCGCTGTACCGATTCGCAAGCCGTCCAGTCCTGCCGGTTGGTCAGATCCCAGAAGTCCACCGCATAGGAGGGATCGAAATCAGGCTTGTCCAGGGCCTCTTTCGGGAACGCCCAGGCGCACTCGACGTGGGTGCGGTCGACGGCCAATGGCGTCATCAGGTGCGTCATCACGTAATCGGGATGCAGGCTGACCAACAGGTTGGGGAATCCCACCAGATACATCACGCTGCGAAGTTCTTGTTCGGATAGGCCTTTGATCGCCACGCCGCCGCTGCGCCCGCTCAGCGACATGGTCTCGGCCTCGTCGATCATGCTCATCCAGCCGCCGATCCAGTCGCCGGGCAGGTCGAGGTTCTCCCCGCTCGTCGGTGGGCTGATCTTGGACAACTCGGGGTGGATCGTCGAGCAGTGGTAGCACTCCTGATAGTTTTCAACAATGACCTTCCAGTTGGTCGCGAGCTCGTAGGAGTGCCGCGCCACCACGGTCAAATCTTCCGGACGGTACGGGCCGATGACGTCTTCCATCCCCGCGACGTGCTCGTCGAAATCGATGTCGGCACCGCTGGGGTCGACGAACAGGTAGCCGTGCCAGTTCACCAATCGCAGCTCGGCCAGGCCGAATTGGCTGGAATCGAAGTCCTTGGCGGCGTCGAAGCCGGGCGCTTTGCGTAGTTCGCCGTCGAGCTTGTAAGACCACGAGTGGTAGGGGCAGACGATGCCGCGCCGCTTGGCGGTGGCACCGCATGCCAGCATTTCGTGTCCGCGGTGGCGGCACACGTTGGCGAAGGCGCGCACCTGATGGTCCTCCCCGCGCACCAGCAGGATTCCGTTGGCACCGGAGCCGACGGCCTTTTGGGCGCCGACACCGTCCAGATCGCTCGCCTGACCCACACAGTGCCAGCCAGAGAAGATGTGGAGCTTCTCCCACTCGAACACCTCGGCGTCGACGTAGGCCGCCCGGGGCAGCATTCGGGACTGCCCGAACGGCGCGAGCGAGGCCGCGAGATCTCCGGCAGGCACCGGCGCGGGAGTCTGTTTGAACATACAGTCAGACTATGCCTCGCCCGCGAAGGCGGCAATGCCACCGCGCGTTGAATTGTCGCCGCGAGTCATCCGGCGGTACACCAGATATCCGATGGTCACCGCGACCAACGCCGCCAGCAGCAACAGGGTGGCCAGCGCGTTGAGAGCCGGGCTCGGCGCGGCTCGGGCGGTGTTGTAGATCTTCACCGAGACCGGTTCGGTCGAGGAGTTCCCCGAAAGGTAACGCACCAGCACGAAGTCGTCGATGACGTCCGCGAATACCAGCACGGTGCTGGCGAAGATCGCCGGGAACAGCATCGGTACCGTCACGCGTCGTAGCGCCTCCATCGGCGAAGCGCCCAAATCCATTGCTGCTTCTTCATATTGGTTGCCGATCGTGGCCAGCCGGGCGCGTACGAGCACAGCCGGATAGGCGATCTGGAAGGTGACCAGGCCGATCACTTGCGCGGAAGTGCCGAGCCCGATCGGCAGTGCTAGCGAGGTCATCACAAACAGCAATGCGACGGCCAGCAGTACCTCGGGGACCACGAACGACACCAGCATCAGCAGGTTGGCGCCGGCGGGCAGCCGCCCCCGCCAGCGGTCGACACCGATCGCGAACAGCACACCCAGCGGCACGGTGATCAGCGTGGTGATCACGCCGAGCTTCAGGGTCTGTAGCAGCGCGGTGTGCAGCGAGGCGTCATGCCACACCGATTTGGTCGCATCACCCCAGTACCAGCGAAACGAGAAGCCCTGCCAACTGGTCCGCGACCTGCCGTCGTTGAAGGAGAACATCACCGCGATCATTACCGGCAACAGCGACCACACCAGATAACCGGCGGTGACGGCCATCAGAATCCGCGGCGGCCGCCATGGGTCTTTCCACCACGAGATCGGCCCTCTCATGCCGCCCCCTCGCAGGCTCGGTCGCGCCATGTCCGCCCATGATTCGCTCCGCAAGCATCGCTCATGTGGACACCTCGTCGCGCGCAGTCACCCGCACGTAGTAGAACATCGGCAGCACGGTGACGAGCAGGACCAGCATCACGAACGCGCCGGCCTGCCCGGTCTGTCCGGGCGCCTGCACGCTGTCGTTGATCAGGTTGCCCACCATCGCCGTCTTCGGTGAGGCCGACAACATGTCGGAGGTGAAGTAGTCGCCGAGCATCGGCAGGCACGTCAGCAGGACACCGGCCACGATCGTGGGCCGACACATCGGCAGCGTCACCCGCCAGAACGACGCCAGCCGGTTGGCCCCCAAATCACGGGCGGCCTCCAGTGTCGACTGCGGCAACCGGTCAAGACCGGCATACAAGGGCAGAATCATGTACGGCGCATAGCCGTACACCAACCCCAGCACCACCACCACCGGCTGGCCGGTCAGCCAGTGCACGTTCGCGTCGAACAGACCACCGAGACGCAGAAACCCATTGACCATGCCGTCGTCCTGAAGGAGGTTGACCCAAGCCAGCATTCGCATCATGTAGCTGATCCAGAACGGTGCGATAAGCGCGGCGAGCAGCACCCCGGCCCACCGTCCGGCCAGCCTCGCCGTGTAATAAGCCACCGGGAAGGAGATCAGCAGGCACAGCACGCTTGCCAGTGCGACGTAGACCGCGGTACGCACCAGCGCCGGCCCGAACACCCCGTTCTCGCCGACGATGTGGGTCAGGACGTAGGTGAACTGAGAAGGGTCCCACTCCAACGGATTCCATACCGGGATCGGAGTGCGGAAGATCGGGTCGACCTGGCCGAAGACGATGGCCAGCACCACATAGAGCGGAGCCAGGAAGAACAACGTCAGCCAGACGACCCCGGGCATGGCGAGCAGGGGCCACAGGCCGGTGTTGCGCGACCGCGGCGCCAGGGTCAGTTACCTCCGGCCTTGAAGGCGCGCCAGACATTGTGCCAGGCAGCGTCATTGGCGGTATCCAGCTCCAGCAGCCGGTAACCGGCGTCGAAGTACTCCGGGCGCACGATCGCGCTCTTCAGGTTCTCCGGGACCAGCCCATCAGCGATCAGCGTGTCCGGATTGAGTGACACCTGTGGCGGCTGGTAGCCGATCTGCTGGAGGTTCTGCTTGGCGACCTCCGGGTCGAGCATATGGTTGAGGAACAGGTTCGCCAGCACCGGATTCTTGCCGCCACGAAGCTGCACGATCAGGTCGTTGTCGACCAATCCCTTGCCGTCGGAGGGGAACCAATAGCGCAGGATCTCCGGTCCGGTTCCCTCCGGCAGGTAGTTGACGGCGTTGATGATGTCACCAGACCACATCTGCGACAGGCCGATCTGACCCGCGGGCAGATCGCTGTACATCGTGACGGTGACCTTCGGCGAGGTTGCCTTCACGAGCTCGGTCAGCTGGTCGCCGAGCTTCTTGAGATCGTCTGCCGATGATGTGTTGACATCGGTGATGCCCAGTTTCAGCAGCACCATGGCCATCGCGGTGTGCCAGTCATCGATGACGGCGGTCTTGTTCTTATAGGTCGGATCCCACAGTGCCTCATAGGGATTCTTCAGCGCACCGATATCCGCCGGCACCTGGTCGGCACGCCAGCCGATGCCGGTCGTGTAGACGGTGTAGGGCACCGTGAACCGCCACTCCTGGTCATACCAGGGGTTGGAGAAGAACGGCCAGACATTCTTGATGTTGGGGACATAGCTGTGGTTGATCGGGCGGACCAGTCCGCCGTTGACCAGCCGGCTGATCTGGTCGTAGCTCGGGAAGTAGATGTCGTAGTCGACGTTGCCGCCGCGGATCTTGGTGATGGCCTCGTCGGTGTCGTTGAAGGTCGAGACGGCCACCTTGGTCGAGTACTTCTCCTCGAACGACTTGATCGCGCCGGGCGCGATGTAGTCGGCATAGCTGTAGAGCTGTAGCGTGGCACCCTTTTCCGGGGCCAGCCCGTCGGCGATCGGCTTGTTATCGCCAGCGATGTCCCATGTCACCGGGTTCTTCGGTGACGCGATCTTCAGGGTCGGGGCCGAAGTCGATTGTCCGCCTTTGGAACACGCATCGAGAAAGGCCACGAGCGCGGGGGTTCCAGCGGCCAGTAAGGCGGCCCGCTGCAGGAATTGACGACGATTCGGGCCGGGTCCTGTCGGTGCTGGCATCCGCGCCTCCGTGGTTTCGAGTCTTCTCGAGTCTTGTTTGTTCCTTGGACTCTGGCATAGACTGAATGCTCAGTCAATAGATGCAGCGGCGCTTCTTCGCAGGTCCGCACAGCATTCGAGCGGAAGGTTTCCCCGTGGCTTCGCCGATTATCGAGAGCCCGGTTCACGACGCGGTCGACCAATTGATCGCCGATCAGGAAAAGGTGTTTCTGGCCCGCCAGCCGCGCAGCACCGAAATGATCGGCCGCGCAAGCGAACACCTTGCGGGCGGTGCCACGTCCAACTGGCAGATCGCCCAGCCGCAGGCGGTCTGGATGAGCCACGGCGCGGGTTCCAAGGTCTACGACGTCGACGGCACCGAGTACGTCGATATGCACGGCGGCTACGGCGCGTCCATCGCCGGACATGCCCACCCCGCGATCGTCGAGGCGGTCAGCAGGCAGGTTCGCCGCGGCACGCACTTCGCACAACCCACCGAGGACGCGATCTGGATCGCCGGCGAACTGGCCCGCAGGTTCGATTTGCCGTTGTGGCGCTTTGCCAATTCCGGCACCGAGGCCACCATGGACGCCGTGCACCTCGCCCGGTCGGTGACCGGGCGAGATCTCATCATCAAGGTCGAGGGTTGCTACCATGGCCATCACGACTCGGTGGAGGTCTCGGTGCTCCCCGAGGCAGACCAGGTCGGCCCGCGCGATCATCCGACCGGGGTGCCGGGTAACAGCGGTATCCCGGCGGCGATCCGCGATCTGGTGGTCGTCGTGGGATTCAACGATCCCGACGCGGTTGCCCGGGCACTGGCCGAGCACCGTGGCGAGGTGGCGGCAATGATCGTCGAGCCGGTGATGATGAACGCCGGCATCATTCCCCCTGACGTCGGCTACCTGGCCGCGATCCGCGAGCTGCTGCACGCCGAGGGTGCACTGCTGATCTACGACGAAGTCAAGACCGGCTTCACCACCGGACCCGGCGGTGTCACCGCAATGTCGGGTGTTGTCCCCGATATCATCTGTCTGGCAAAGGCTTTGGGGGGCGGGATCGCGGTGGCGGCGATCGGGGGCAGCACCACCGTGATGTCGGCGATCGCCGACGGCCGTTACGAACAGGTCGGCACCTTCAACGGCAATCCGCTGGCGATGGCGGCTACCCGGGCCACCCTGGCCGAGGTGCTGACCCCCGCTGCGTACGCACGCATGGCATCCCTGGCAGAGCGGCTGCGCGGCGCTTTGGAAGCGACGACGGCCGAGCACGGTTACGGTTGGCACGTGGTGAGCGTGGGCGCCAAGGGTTGTGTGACGTTCACACGCGAGCCGGTGCACGATTTCCGCGATTTCCTCCAGATCGACGATCGGTTGGGCCACTTGCACTGGCTCATGCAGCACAATGGCGGTGTATTCCTGCCGCCGTGGGGCAAGGTGGAGCAATGGTTGCTATCTGTTCAGCACGACGAGGCCGATGTCGACCGGTTCGCCGCGAACTTCGCCCGGCTCGCTTCGGCGGTGGCGGCCTGACCGCCTGTTGCGGGGACGGCCGCCGGTGACCGGCGGCGCCATCCGGCTGCACCAGCTGGCGAAGTCGTTCGACGGAGTACCCGCCGTGACGGGTATCGACCTGGATATCCCGGCAGGACAGTTCTACTCACTTCTCGGCGCATCCGGCTGCGGTAAGACCACCACACTGCGGATGATCGCCGGTTTCGAGAAACCCGACTCCGGCCGCATCGAACTCGACGGCCGTGACGTCGCGCAGGATCCACCGCACAAGCGGCCGGTCAATACCGTGTTCCAGACGTACGCGCTGTTTCCATTCATGACGGTGTGGGACAACGTCGCGTTCGGTCTGCGCTACAAGAAAACCCCCAAGGACGAGACCAAGCGCCGCGTCGGCGAAGCGCTCGAACTGGTCCGGATGAGCGGGTACGCCAAACGCAAGCCCACCCAGCTCTCCGGCGGCCAGCAACAGCGTGTCGCACTGGCCCGGGCGCTGGTGCTACAACCCAGCGTGCTGCTGCTCGATGAGCCGCTCGGAGCACTCGATGCCAAGCTGCGCAAGCAACTTCAGCTCGAACTGCGCGCCGTACAGCGCGAGGTCGAGATCACGTTCGTGTACGTGACCCACGACCAGGACGAGGCGCTCACAATGAGTGACCAGATCGCCGTCTTGGCCGAGGGACGGGTCGAACAGGTGGGACCCCCGCAGGAGATCTACTCCGCGCCAGCCACCACCTACGTGGCTGGATTCCTCGGTGCGGCAAACATTTTCGATGCCGATGTCCTGGAGAACGACGGCGGGTCGGCGCTGTGCTCGGCACTGGCGACCAGACTCGGCGCCACGGTGGACGCCTCGTGTCAGCCCGGCCCGGCCGCCATCGTCATCCGGCCGGAACGCATCACTCTGCAGTCCCCTGACGACCCGGTGTCGCCCGGGCACAACGCGATCACCGGGACGGTGGCCCAGGTCGTCTATCACGGGGCGTCGACGCAGGTTCATGTCAACGTCGGTGAACCCGCCGCCCTGGTCGTCGATGTCCCCAACCGCTCCGGGCCTGGCTCCGTGGCCTACGACACGGGGATGTCGGTCACCTGCGTGTGCACCGATGACGCGGTGCGGGTGCTGGCCCGAAGTACCGCGGCCGTTATCAAGGATCCGGCGGCTGATCTGGTCGCCAGCCCGGTTTAGCGCGACCGCCGGCCGCGACCGGCCGCCACCGGACGCCGCTTCTCCCGCGGCATTTCCAGCTCACGTTCGGCGAAGCGCATCGCGATGTCGTAAGCCACGGTCGAGTCGACATCCGGATCTTCCAGCGCAACCTGGATCGACAACCCGTCCAACAGCGCCGAGAACTCCAGAGCGAACATCTTCGCGTCGACCTCGGACTCCAGCTCGGCCGATTGCACCGCATCCACGATCATCCGGCGCCAGCGCGCATCGAGTTCCACCCGGCCCGTCTTGACCTCGTCGTGCCGGAAGGCTTGCGCCCAGAGGTCGAACCACAGCCCCCACGCGCCGGGGATCTCGTTCTTGCCCTCCGGGACGCAGGTCCACTGGATCAACAGCGAGAGCCGGTCACGCAATGAGGACACCTCGGCGAGCATCTGTTCGGCCGCCTCGTAGAACGATTCCTCGGAATAGCGCAACGCATCGACGAGCAGCCGATCGCGGGTGCCGAAGTAGTAGATGACCAACGCCGAGCTGACCCCGGCCCGTTTGGCGACATCAGAGATTCGCGTCTCGGAAAAGCCACGTTCGCATATGAGCTCCGCTGCGGCGCGCAACATCTGGATGCGCCGCGCTTCGTTGTTCTCGGTCGCGGGTGCGGGTTCTGCCATCTCGTCGTACTCCCCTTAGATCGCGCCTGCGCTGGCACTTGTTCTAAGCCTAACACTTGGTTAGATTGAACAGTCAGTCAAAGCTGCCCGTTCCGGGCTGACGAAAGTAGAGCGCCATGTCGAACACCTACGACGCCATCGTCATCGGCGGCGGTCACAACGGACTGGTCTCGGCCGCCTATCTGGCACGCTCGGGCGCCAATACCGTCGTCCTGGAGTCTCGGAGCGCATTGGGCGGCGCCGCCACCACTGAGGCGCCGTGGGAGGACGCACCCCACCTCCGGGTGACCCGGTTGTCGTACGTGATGAGCCTGATGCCGCCGACCATCGTCAACGATTTGAGCCTGGAGCGCCACGGCTACAAGGTGCACCCGATGGGCCCCTACTACCAGGCATTTCCCGAGGGTGGCTCGCTCACCATCTACGAGGACGACCCGGCACGCACCCACGAGCAACTGGCCAAATTCTCGAAGAAGGACGCCGAAACCTGGCCCAAGTGGAACGCCTGGCTGGAGGGTATCGCCGATGTCATGGGCCCCCTGCTGACCCAGGTGCCGCCCAACATCGGTTCGCACAAGCCGTCGGATTTGTTCGAGCTCGCGAAGCTGGGCTGGAGCCAACGCGGCATGACCACCCGGATGATGGGTGACGTCACCCGGCTGCTCACCATGAGCATCGCCGACCTACTCGACGACTGGTTCGAATCACCGCAAATCAAAGGTGCGCTGGCGGTCAACGGTGTCATCGGAACCTGGGCCGGACCGTACGAACCAGGCACCGCCTACGTGATGGCGCACCACTCCATCGGCGACGTTGGCGACGGCCAGCTCGGCAGCTGGGGCTACCCCGAGGGAGGCATGGGCGCGGTGTCGGAGGCCATCGCCCGCTCCGCACGCAGCTTCGGTGCCGAAATCCGCACCAAGGCTCGGGTGTCGCGGATGTTGGTGCGCGGCAGCCGGGTCGAGGGCGTGGTCCTGGACAACGGCGATGAGATCCGCGCACCCTTGGTCGTGACCACGCTGCACCCGAAAATTGCTTTTCTGGAACATATTCCGCGCACCGAGTTACCCGCGGAGTTCGTCTCCGACATCCAGCATTTCAAGACCCGCAGCGGTGTGGTGAAGATCAACCTGGCCTTGGGAGAGCTACCGAACTTCACCGCTGATCCCAGCGACGGCCAGGCCGAACACCACACCGGCTCGGTCGAGATGGCACCGACGATGGAGTACATCGAGGCCGCGTTCCAGGACGCCCGCGTCGGCAAGCCCGCCTTGATGCCGTTCAGCGACGGTGTCATCCCCACAACCCTCGACAAGACACTCAATCCCGATGGAACGCATATCATGTCGCTGTTTACCCAGTGGGTTCCCGCAGCATGGGCCGATGCTCCACACACCGAGGAGCTCGATGCATATGCCGACCGGCTGATCGATCTCTACGACCAGGTCGCCCCCGGCTTCAAGTCCTCGATCCTGCATCGCGACGTCATCGGACCGCACGAGATGGAGCAGGAGTACGGCTTGATCGGCGGCAACATCTTCCACGGCGAACTGTCGCTGGAGCAGCTGTTCCACATGCGGCCCGCACCGGGTTACGCCGACTACCGCACGCCGATCGCCGGGCTCTACAACGGAAGCTCAGGCACCCATGCCGGCGGCGGGGTGTGTGGCATCCCCGGGTGGCAGGCCGCCAAAGCCGCACTGGCCGATACCAAGAAGAAGCGTTTCCGCAAGCGATGACCGACAGCCGCCGTGCGGCCGTGGCCGCCATGCTAGGGGCGCGTTCGGTGGCGCTCGTCGGGGCCAGCCCACGGCCGGGCAGCTTCGGCGAGCGGATGATGATCGAAGCGCGCCGAAGCTCGGGGCGCATGCATCTGGTCAACCCGCGCTACGACAGGATCGACGGCATCGTGTGCGCGCCATCGCTGGCCGCGCTCGACGAGCCGGTCGATCTGGTGCTGCTCGGCGTCCCCGACGCGGCCCTGCTCGACGAACTGAAAGCCGCTGCCGCGATCGGGGCGCCGTCCGCGGTCATCTTCGGTTCGGCGCACGGCGCGTCGTTGCGCCAGGGCGTCACCGAGGTCGCCGCCGGGGCCCGGATGGCGGTGTGCGGGGCGGGGTGCATGGGATTTGTCAACAACACCACCGGCCTGCGCGCGCTCGGCTACCTCGAGCCCGATCCCCTACCGCCGGGCGGGGTTTCGCTCGTGACACACTCGGGGTCGGCGTTCTCCACGATCCTGCGGGCCGGCCGTGGGTTCGGCTTCCGGTTGGCGGTTTCCTCGGGTCAGGAGCTCGTCACCGATACCGCCGACTACGTGGACTACATCGTCGAGGACCCGGACACGTCGTTGATCGCGCTGCTGCTGGAGACCCCGCGCTCGGTGGGCCGCCTGCGAGCCGGACTGCACCTCGCCGCCGAGCGCGGCATCCCGGTGGTGATCCTGCCGGTCGGGCACTCCCCCCGTGGGCGCGCTATGGTCGCCGCGCACTCCGGTGCGCTGGCGGGTGACGCCGCCGGCTGGCGGGCATTCTGCGCCGACACCGGGGCCATCCGAGTATCGGATATGGCCGAATTCGTTGACACGATTGAGCTTTTCGAGGCGGGCCGACGACGCAGGCCGGGCTCGCGGGCAATCGCGACTGCGCACGACTCCGGAGCCGAACGCGCCTTGTGTGCCGATATCGCCCACGAGCTCGCCGTCGACTTCGCGGAGCTGACCCGCGCGACCCTAGCCACCCTCGGTGAACTGCTCGACGAGGGACTGACCGCCGGCAATCCGCTCGACGTGTGGGGTACCGGCGCGGACACTCGCGAATTGTTCGGCGGCTGCCTGCGTGCGCTGGTCGATGATCCAGGGGTGGCGGTGACCGCCCTTGCCGTCGACTTGGTCACCGAGTTCGACGGCGACACCGCCTACAGCGATGCCATTCTGGACATCGCGGCCGACACCGATGCGCCGCTCGCAGTGCTGGCATCGGTCCCTTCTGCGATCGACAAGACCACGGCGAAGAGGCTCCGCAACAACGGAATTCCTCTACTCGAAGGCACCCGTAGCGGGATCGCGGCACTCGGGCATCTGGCGCGCTGGCCACTACCGGTGCCGGCGGGTATCCCTGAGATCGACACCGCCCGTGCGCAACGCTGGGCCGCCAAGCTGGGCGAGCCCGGCTGGGACTCCCCCACCGCCTTTGCGTTGTTGGCCGATTACGGCATTTCGGTGACGCGCTCGCGCGCTGCCCATAACGCCACCGAGGCGCTGGCCGCGGCAGAAGCGCTCGGTTATCCGGTCGCACTGAAAACTCAAGGCAGCGAGCATAAGAGCGATGTCGGCGGGGTGGTTCTCGACATCAGCGACCGTGAGGCGCTGTGGGTGGCCTACGAGGAGATGGCCGGCCGCCTCGGACCCGACGTCAGCATCGACGCGATGGCTCCTGCGGGCGTGGAGATCTCGCTGGGCGTGGTACGCGATGACAACTTCGGACCGCTGATCGTGGTCGCCGCCGGGGGCACGATGGTGGAACTGCTGGCCGATCGCACGGTCGCGTGTGCGCCGGTCAGCCGGGAGGCAGCCGTGGCGCTGCTGGGCTCGCTACGCGCCGCACCTCTGCTGGCCGGCTGGCGCGGTGCACAGCCGGTCGACCTGGCGGCATTGACGGACGCCGTCGTCGGATTCTCGCAGCTGGCAATCGAACTCGGTGAGTATCTCGACGCCATCGAGGCCAATCCCGTCATCGCGTCTGCGGCCGGGGTGCTGGCTGTCGACGCGCTGGTGATCCCGCGCTAGGGCGGTGGTGGAGTGGGCGCGCTGATTGCCCGCACCGTGCAGAGCCCTTGGTCGAACGGCATCGTCAGCACTTCGTCTGTGATCGTCGCAGACACCTTCTCAGTCATCGGCCGCATCGTCGCGACGATCCCCGGGTGCAAACATCGGAGCGCTGTCTGCGAGCGGTCGAAATCCTCCGAAATGACTACGGTGTCGCCGACGCTTCACCTTTCTCGTACGCGTCAGGGTTGAGCCCCTGGCTGAATCTGTACTGCGAGCTGAGCGCTTTTCCGACCGACGAAGAGCGGAACGTCTTCGAACCGGTCGCCTTGTTCGGCTCGCACCCCGGACGGTCTACAACGCTGCGCCACGAGCCGTATTTCAGCGATATCGCCCTCAAAACCTGCGCCTCATTCGGGACGATCATCTGGCGTCACTATTCCGGTGTCGCTATCGCCGCGCTCGTAGCGATAGCCGATTCACTCAGCACACTCCCGGAAGCCGAGTTGGTCGTGAGTCTCGGCCGTAGCGATACCAGCCTCGGTTCGACACCACCGAACGTCACCGTCGTTGACGACGTCGATCAGGAGGCCATCCCGCGTGAAGCGGACATCTTCATCACTCACCAGGGGATGAACTCCACCCACCAAGCCATCGTGCATACGGTCCCCATGATCTCGTGTCCGTTTTTTGGTACCAGCCCTCGCTTGCCGCCAAATGCGCTGCGTTGGGAATCGCGCAGCCGCGCATCGACACCCCGGGAGACCCGATCACCGTCGCGGGTGTGAGCCAGACACTGCGCCGGGTCATCGCTAATCGGGCTGGCATCGGCGATCGGCTGCGCGAAGTCCGCCGCTGCCGTCCGCTGGCGACGATCAGAAAATGGCGTAGGCCTTGCGCAGGATCTCGTGGATCACCCACGTCCCGGTCCAGCCGAGCGGAAAGACCGCGAGGTCACCTGCACCGACCTCACTGGGCTCACCGCCATCGGGAGTGACCGTCATCCGCCCGGACACCACGTAGATCACTTCGTTGACCTCGAGCGTCCAGTGCGACGGCCCGGGGGCGCACTGCCAGATACCCGCCGACTTGTCGCCGTCGACCCAGACCTCCAGACCGTGGGTCGCCATCGGGTCACCGGTGGCTTCCTCCAACGGACCCCAGTCTTCGAGTTCGGCATCGGCCGCATTGGCCAGCACGGTGGTGAGTACTGCAGCGTTCATGGGAGGTAAACCCTTCATTGTCAGGCGTGTTCGGGGAACGGGAGAGAAATCGGTTCAGGCTCGAGGCGACTGTTCCCGTCGGCGTCGAAACGGTCCAGTCCAAGGTCGGTGAGGTCCAGCCAGTCGCATCCGCCCGTGAGAGTGATGTCGGCGGCGGCCTCGGCCACCGCGGGACCCCACATCATGCCGTGCCCGGCCGCGCAGGCAACCACGGTGCCGTCGATCGCGCCGTCCTCGGTCAGCAGCCGACCCAGGATCGGCAGGTGGTCGTTCGTGTAGTCGATCGTGGCCGCCCACGTGCGCCGAAGTCCCAGCCCGCGCACCGCCGGCAACAATGACTCGATGCGGGCGAGCGCCTTCTGGTAGTAGCTCCAGTCGAATTCGGTAGCTTCGCCGGGCTGCTCGTCGGGGTTGCTCATCCCCCATAGCACCCCACCGTATTCCCCTGGTCGCCAATAGATTCCTTCACTGACGTCGAAAACCATGGGCAGCTCGTCGATGTTGGCGCCGCGTAGTGGTTCGGTGACCACGACCTGATGGCGGGTGCCGCCGGCGGGAATCCGGCCGCCCGCCGTCACACCGACCTCGCCGAGCAAGGGGCCACCGGTCAGCACCACCCGGTTGGTGTCGATGGGTCCGGCGGCGGTATCGACGCCGACGACACGCCCCTTGGCCACCCGCAAGCCAGTGAACGCACAGCGTTCGCGGACGTCGACTTCGTGTGCGGTAAGCGCCGCAGTGTAGGCCAGCACATTGCGCGGGGCGTTAATGTATCCGTCGCCGGGAGCATACGAGCCGCCAGCCGTGATGCCTGGCGCCAAACCGGTGTTGCGGCCGTCGATATCGGTGCTGGACAACCATTCCACGGTCAACCCGAGCGAGTGCTGCAGGGCGATCCGGTCGTGCGCCTGTCGCACCTCGACGTCGGAGAAGCACGGCATCAGGTAGCCCTGCGCGACGAAACCGCAATCCAGCGGATAGCGCTCACCAGAAGCGATGTAGAACTCTTGGCTCCGCAAGCCCAGTCGGATGGCGGTCTCGGTACCGCCCTGCGCACGGACCATACCGGCGGCACGGCTGCTGGCGCCGTCACCCAGCGTCTGGGCTTCGAGCAGCACGACGCGGCCAGCCCCACGCTCGGCCAGTTGGACTGCCGTCCACGCCCCGACCGTGCCACCGCCGACCACCACAACGTCCGCACTGCGACTACTGGTCATACCTCAAGACCGTGACATAGACTGAACGCTCAGTCAATAGCTTCCAGCGAGCAGAGAGCACCGCGAATGTACGGGTTGACGACGCAAGACCGACGGATCCGTGACACCGCCCGCGAGTTCGTCGAGACTCTGATCCCCTACGAGTCCGAGGCCGAGCTGGCCGGCGGCCAACTACCCAAGGAACTGACCGCCGAGCACCACGCGAAGGCCATTGAGCTGGGCCTGTACGCCACCAATATGCCCAGCTCGGTGGGCGGCCCGGGATTTACTGCACTGCAACAGGTTTTGGTGCAGGAACAGGTCGGCCGGGTCACCAATGCGATCGCGTGGGTGATGCACACCCCGCCGCAATGGTGGGCCGGGGTGGCTACCGAGTACCAGAAGCAGCGCTGGCTGCTGCCCGCGGTCCGCGGGGAGAAGCACGAGGCGTACGCCATCACCGAGGAATTCGCCGGCTCGGACGTTTCTGCGCTGGAAACGACCGCGGTCCGCGAGGGCGATGACTACGTCATCAACGGGATCAAGTGGCACGTCACCTCGTTCAACCTGGCCGAGTACGTCTTCGTCCAGGCGGTGCTGGTCGGCGGGCCACACGAGGGTGACCACGTCCTGCTGGTGGTGGATCTGCCCTGGCCCGGGGTCGAAGTGGTGCGAACACCGCATTACTCGCACAATATCCCCGATGAACACCCGATCGTCTCGTTCACCGATGTGCGGGTCCCGGTCAGCCACCTGATCGGCGCCGAGGGCCAAGGAATGACTTTCACCCAGGACTGGTTCCGCTTCGAGCGGATCATGGTGGCCTCCCGCTGCGTCGGTGCTGCCCAGCGGCTGGTCGACGAGATGACCGCATTCGCACGGGATCGCATCGTCGACGGGAAGGCGCTCGGCGACCACCAGCTGGTGGCCGGCATGCTCGCCGACAGCGCCACCGAACTGTTCGCCGCCCGAAGCATGCTCTACGAGGTGGCCCGCGGGATCGATGCCGGGCTGGATCGCAAGGCGCTGCACGGGCAAGCATCGATGGCCAAGTTGTACTGCTCGGAAATGGCCGGCCGAGTGGCCGACCGGGCGGTGCAGGTTTTCGGCGGCCGCGGCTACATGCGCGAGAACGTCGCCGAGCGAATGTTCCGCGAGCTACGGGTGGAGCGAATCTGGGAGGGCGCCAGCGAGATTCAGCGCATAATCATCGGCCGTCAGCTGATGCAACGCGGCCCGGCGACACTACTCGGCTCCTAACGCAGCAGGGAGTCCGACACGGTGCCGAGCGCCTCGGTGGCGTAGCCCTTCCAGATCTGGGCGAACACCGGTAGCGCTGGTGCGGTCAGCGGGAGAGTTGCGGCGCCGCGCGTCCGGTGATGAGCGGGAGGTCGAAGAAGGTGGCGATACCCGGCTCCGCGGCCACCGTCGCGGGGATGGAGTTGACGCAGTGCGCGGCGGTGGCCACAACGCCCGGGTTGCTGATCAACCCTTCCTCGACGCTTTCGGGTTGCCAGCCCTTGACCGTGACGAAAGTATTCGGGTTGCCCCGCACCTGCATCTCGTAGCGCTCCCCTGCAGGACCGAAAGACCAAGCGGGGTCGAGGTTTTCTTCGCCCATCAGCCAGTTGACGGTGATGCGTACGACGATGGTGTTGGTCACCACAGCATCCCAATGGAAGCGCCGGCCGGCGACCTGGCCGGGCTCGATCACGCCCATCGGCGAGTCGATGGGTGCGGTCGCGACCGCGACCTCCTGGGAGGTGCGGATCTGGGGTTCGGCGGCAAAACCGAGGCGGTCGACGATCAGCCGAACCGATTGGAAGAAGCCACCGTTGAGCAGCTTCTGCATGGGCCCAGTCAGGGCGCTCTCCGGTGTGCCGCCGAAGCCCATCACGTGGCGCAGCACGTCGGGTGCGCCGTAGGTGCGCAGATCGGAGTATTCCTCGGCACGCACATACGTCACGCCTGTGGACATCACCGATAGCAGCAGGGGGAACAGCTCGGTGGCCGCACCCGGCCCGATGCCGGCACCGTGCAAGGTGACGTTGCCCTCTCGGGCAGCGGCCTCCAGCGGTGCGGCTTCGGATTCGCTCGGATAGAACCAACCGATGGGGCTGACGACGTTCTTGCCGGAGCGCAGCAGCGCGGTCACCTCGCCGAGGTTGGGCAGCAGCGGCGCGTAGATCACGGCGTCGGCGTCCAGCGCGAGAATGTCGTCAAGGCTGTTGGTGGCCGTGACCCCCAGCGGTTCGGAGCCGATGATCTCGCCGACGTCCTTGCCTGCCTTGTCGGTGGAATGCACCCAGCAGCCGGCCAGTTCGAGTTCTGGATGTTCGAGCACACCCTTGATCGCCGCCACCCCGACTGAGCCGGTTGCCCACTGCACGACCCGCAACGCCATTGCTGCACCTCCGTGGCAAACTAGAACAGGTTCTAGGCGGCTTACACTAGCCGGATCGTCAGTGTGGACGGAAGGGATTGTCATGGCCAACGCGAAAAACCGCGTGTTCGTCGTCGGGGTCGGAATGACCAAGTTCGAAAAGCCGGGCCGCCGCGAAGGCTGGGACTACCCCCAGATGGCCAACGAATCGGGCACCAAGGCACTGGCCGACGCCGGTATCGACTACGGCCAAGTTGAGCAGGGCTACGTCGGCTACTGCTCGGGTGACTCCACCTCCGGGCAGCGCGCGCTCTACGAGCTCGGCATGACCGGCATCCCGATCGTCAACGTCAACAACAACTGTTCGACCGGCTCGACCGCGTTGTATCTGGCGGCGCAGGCCATCCGCGGCGGGCTTGCCGACTGCACGATCGCGCTGGGGTTCGAGAAGATGCAACCCGGCTCCCTCGGCGGCGGTGCAGATGATCGCGAATCACCGCTGATGCGCCACATTGTCGCGCTCAACGAGACCGACGCGATGGCGTTTCCGGTGGCGCCGTGGATGTTCGGCGCGGCGGGCCGCGAGCACATGAAGAAGTACGGCACCACCGCCGAGCATTTCGCCAAGATCGGCTACAAGAACCACAAGCATTCGGTGAACAACCCGTACGCGCAGTTCCAGGAGGAGTACACCCTCGACGACATCCTGGGCGCGAAGATGATCTCCGACCCGCTGACCAAGCTGCAGTGCTCGCCGACGTCAGACGGTTCCGGCGCGGCGATCGTGGTCAGCGAGGCGTTCGTCGACGAGCATGGGCTGGCCGAACAGGCGGTGGAGATTGTCGGGCAGGCGATGACGACCGATTTCGCATCGACGTTCGACGGCAGCGCGGCCAACATCATCGGCTACGACATGAATGTTCAGGCCGCCCAACAGGTTTACGACCAGTCCGGCCTCGGCCCGCAAGACTTCCAGGTCATCGAGCTGCACGACTGCTTCTCGGCCAACGAGCTGCTGCTGTACGAAGCCCTCGGCCTGTGCGGCCCCGGTGAGGCGCCGTCGCTGATCGACAACGATGACACCACCTACGGCGGCCGCTGGGTGGTCAACCCGTCGGGCGGGCTGATCTCCAAGGGTCACCCGTTGGGTGCAACCGGCCTGGCGCAGTGCGCCGAGCTGACCTGGCAGCTGCGCGGTACCGCCGACAAGCGCCAGGTCGACAACGTCACTGCCGCACTGCAGCACAACATCGGGCTGGGCGGGGCGGCCGTCGTCACCGCCTACCAGCGCGCCGAGCGGTAGCGCAGCCCCTGCGCGGGACCGACTGGCGAGCGGTCGGCCCGGCACGGTTGCAGCATCACGTCTCGCATCGCGTCGAGCACTGAAGTGCCCGCCGGCTCGCAGCCCGTGCACACGACGGCGGTGATGCCTTTGGCGCTGGCGCGCAACCGTTGAACGCCCGGCCACGTGGCATCATGCCGGCATCCCGTACCCCCCACGGATTGTTTTATTGAAAATGATTTTCGGCAAGCGCCGAGTTGGGCTGTAGCGCGCAGAGGACGTTACTGGAGATTGTTTTCAATACGGGAGGTGCCGCTAGAGGTGCGTGACGTCGTAGACCTCGTCGGCGTGCCGGGCCCGGATTGTCTTCTTGTCGTACTTGCCGACGCTGGTACGCGGAATCTCGTCGATGAACGTCCACCGTTCCGGCAGCCACCACCGAACAACTTTGTCGGACAGAAAGTTCCGTAGCTCCTCCGCGGATGCCTCAGCGCCTTCCTGAAGAACAATGGCGGCCAGCGGCCGTTCCTGCCAGCGGTCGTCGGGCACGCCGACCACCGCGGCCTCCCGGACGGCCGGGTGGGCGATCAGCTGATTCTCCAGTTCCACCGACGAGATCCATTCACCGCCGGACTTGATCACGTCCTTGGCCCGGTCGGTCAGCGTGATGTAGCCGCGAGCATCGATGCAGCCCACGTCGCCGGTGCGCAGCCAGCCGGCTTGGAACTTCGAATCGTCGGTGTTGCGGTAGTAGGAGCCGGTGACCCACGGCCCGCGAACCTCCAGCTCGCCCACCGATTCGCCGTCGGTGGGCAGCACACCGCCCTCGTCGTCGACGATGCGGGCTTCAACGCCGCACATCGGCCGGCCGGCCGTACCGCGTATCTCCCACTCCTCTTCGGGGGACAACCCCGGCGGCGGCCAGGCCACCGTGGCGATCGGCGACGTTTCGGTCATCCCCCACAGCTGGCGGATCTGGACGTCGAATTTCTCCTCGAACGCCTTCATCAGCGACACCGGCACGGCTGAGCCGCCGCAGGACACCAGGCGCAGCGACGAGATGTCGTGGCCGGGGTTGCGGTCGAGATGGTTCATCACGTCGTTCCAGATCGTGGGTACCGCGCCGGCCACCGTAGGGCGCTGGGTTTCGATCAGGTTGACCATCGAAGTGGCGTCCATAAAGCGATCCGGCAACACCAGATCGGCGCCAGCCATCATCGACGCATACGGCAACCCCCACGCGTTGGCGTGGAACATCGGCACGATCGGCAAGGCCTTGTCCGAGAAGCTCAGACTCAGGCCGTTACCGCTACAGACTGCCATCGAGTGCAGGTAGTTCGACCGGTGGCTGTACACCACACCTTTCGGATGCCCGGTGGTGCCACTTGTGTAACACATTGCGGCGGCTGAGTTTTCATCGATCTCTGGCCAGTCGAACTCGTCGGATTCGGCGGCGATGACCTCGTGGTAGCGCAGCACCCGCTTGCCCGAAGCTTCCAACGGGGCCAGATCGCCGTCGCCGACCGCGATCACCGTGTGCACCGTCTCCATCCGCGGCAACACGGGAGCCAGGATCGAGGTCAGCGACAGGTCGGCGATCACCACCTGGTCCTCGGCCTCGTAGGCGACGAACTCGATCTGCTCGGGGAACAGCCGGATGTTCAGCGTATGCAGCACCGCCGCCATCGACGGCACGGCGACGTAGGCCTCCAGGTGTTCCTGGTTATTCCACATGAACGTGGCGACGCGCTGGTCGCCCGTGATCCCCAGGCGCCGCAGCGCGTTGGCCAGGCGAGCGGCCCGCTGGCCGACCTCGCGGTATGTGGCGTGGCGGTAGCCCTCTCCCGTCGCGGTGGTCACTGTCCGATCGCCGTGGACTGCGACGGCGTAACGCAGGATCGCGGCGACCGTCAGGGAGAAGGACTGCATCGTGCTCTGCATAGGCCCGAATCTAGCGCGACGGGCATACCCATCGGATGCTGGTGCTCAAATCGACTGCGTTTTCGTGGTGTCCGCGCTATTGGAGATCGGCGGCTCCTGGCTGGAGTGGCAGCTAATCCGAGAACACCGCGGACTCCTGTGGGCAGGGCTTGGTGTAATCGCCTTGGTTGCTTACGGTTTCGGGCCGAACCTGCAGCCTGACGCGCACTTCGGCCGGGTTTTGGCGGTGTCTGGGCGGATACCGGCGGGAACGTTTCCCCCCCCGGCGGCGATGTGAGAGGAGGATAGGGGAACACAACGAGGAGGCGCGATCATGCGGAACACATTGACACTTGCCGCAGTGGCGGCTGTGGGTGTCGTTTTCGCGGGGCCGGCCGCGCCGGCGTGGGCCGATTCTGCGCAGGCCACAATCAGCCAATTGCAGCAGCAGGGTTACACCGTCAACCTCGACCGCATCGGGACCGGGCCGATATCGAAGTGCGTTGTCACCAACGTGCGCAATCCCCAGACTCTCACCCAGTGGGTGCCCTACGCGGGTCCAGGTCGTGGCGATGACCGCACCATCCTGGTGCCGGTCCTCACCAGCCAGACGGTCTCGGTGTCATTGGACTGCAGCGCGCGCTAGGCGAGGTCGACGCGGATGGTGAGCAAGTTGTCGCCCATCGTGCGTACCCCGGCACTGTTCATCCGCGGAAGCTCGGCCAGTCTGGCGCGCGCGTCGTCCTCCGGGAGCGGGGTGGCTGTCCCGCTGCGAACACGAACCCGCACATGGGGGTTGGCCTCGATATTGCGCACATACTGCGATCGATCACCGAACTCCGACACGAACCAGAACTCGCTGCCGGTCAGTCGGCCGCCGAGCGGGGACCGCCGCGGTTGCCCGGATTTGCAGCCGGTGGTCTCCAGCAGAGTCTGAATCGGGACCAACCGCATCACCGGGTTGGAGCGATGTTGCTCTGAAAGAGGGTGGCGAAGCGCTGCCGGGGAGACGAAGTCATGGCTCCATCGTGGCAGGCGGTTCAGGATGCCGCGACGGCCAACGGCCGCGGCTGCTGCGCGGCTGTCTCGAGGCGAAGTGCGGTGATCGCACCGGCGTAGTCGGCCGCGTACAGCCGGTTACGAACGGGGTCGGCGGCCAGGCAGGACAGCTGGGGGCCGATGACAACGCTGTCGACAATCTCGGAGGTGGCAGTACACAGCACGGCGATCTCATTGCGGTCGACGATGTAGGCGCAGTTGCCTGTGCGGCTGAGTACCAGCTGCGTGGGCACGCCACCCATCGCGATGGTGTCGGTGACACGGGCACCGGCGACGTCGATGACGTGGACGGCTCCGCCGAACTCGGCATCCCAGCCGGTACCAAACACGGTGCGGCCGTTGGGCATAACCGCGATGTCGCCGATGGATCCAGAGATCGTGACGAGGTCGTATACCACTCTGTCGCAGGTACCGATGATCGCCAGCAGGCCGCCGAACGGAGTGGTGAGTGCCGCGAACAGGCGGGTGCCGTCGGCGCTCACGCACAGCGATTCGACGGTGGAGCCGGGGGCGGCGGGAATCTCGACGCTAGCGATCCTGCCGGTTTCGATGTCGACGACGGCGATGTCGACGATGTCGTCGGCGGTGCGCGCGACATAGAGGACGTCAGCAGTGGGGCTGACCGCAATTCCGCAGGCGGTCATCTCAAAAGTCTTGGCGGCCAGCGGCATGCCGGTTCTGGTGTCGACGGCGACGACGGCGTCCGCCTCGTTCGAGGCGGCGCTGACGTATGCACGCTCGCCGACGACTACGGCCGAGTACGGCTCACTGAGGCCCTCGATGGTGGCGGTCACCTTCAGCGTGGCAGCGTCGATGACGCACACCACATCCGCGCCGTAGTGCGCGGTGACTAGGTGGCGGCCATCCGGGCTGACGGCCATATCACTGACCGGGCCGTGTCCGGCAGCGAGCGTCCTTGCGATGGTGACGACCGGGGCCGCGATCGGCTCGGTCAGCGGCTCAAGTCCGGCACCGCCCAGTAACTGCGGGAGCAGATCGCTGATCGGAGTGCGCCTAATGCTCGGCAAGGACGACAGCCACAGCGCGTCCGCAGCGGCGGTCCGCTCGGCCACCGCGACACCGGTGCCTTTAGACCCTTCCGAAACTCCCGTTGCGTTTGCCATGATCTCGTACCTCCGCCGGCCTGAACGCGGCCGGTCATTGTCTTTGGTCGTTGTGCGTTACCTGGCGGTAACTGCCTTCGACAAGTGTAGCGAGCGAATTCGCGGAGAATTCGCGGCTTTTCGGAACCCAATTCGCGAGCACCCCGTGGATCTCAGGGTGCGCTAAGACAAGGATCGTTATCAATTCGTTGCAATGCCTCGGGCATGTCCCACAAATGGCCTCTGAACTGCAAATACTGATGGATTCAAGATCATGAATCAGATGCTTGAATGAGGCGCGGGCTTAGAATTTCTTACCCCGCCACGGATAAAAGAGGCCGAAATCACAGTGCCTCGGTCGCGTCCTAAATTCCTAAGGGGATTTCTTACTTTATTGACGTCGCTGGCAGCCGTGCGAGCACAGGTAGTCGAACTCTCGATCTTGATCCTGATCAAGTTCGCTGATCGGCATGGTCAGCAACTGCAGCTCAGCCTTTCGCTAGTGGCCTCACACCATCTGCTCGACGGTGTCGCGGTTGCGCACCGGATCGCTGCCGAGTACGTACGCGGGCTCGGTGTGGTCGACAGTTGTGCCATTGGCGACCCGCTGCTGGGCTTGCGTGAACTCGGCCAGCGGCCCCATCGCCGCCCATGCCCCATTGAGCGCCGCCCAGGTGGCGGCGCGCCGCGCGGCACGTTCGATCGGATGCGGCGGACGGTACGCAAGCATGTCGGCAGCCCAGTCCGGCATGCTGTCGCGGATGGCCCAGTCGAAGAACTTGGCCTCCGGCGGGACGTCGGGATTCTGCGCCAGGTTGGGCCCGGTGAACTGGGCGGCACCGTGGGTCAGGGCCAACTTCGGCAGGTATGAGCGCAGGCAGTCGAGTGTCTCACCCTTGGTCGCCGGCAGGTCGGTACCACCTAGTGCGTGGCCGACCCGAACGAACTCGCCGTAGTAGCGGTCGAGGTTGCGTAACGGGCTGGGGTGGTAGAGCTCGTGCGCGGTCGCGATACCCCAGACCACGGTGGCGTAGTTCAGCGCAGCCATTCCGGGTCGTCGGCGTCATAAGCCAAACCGTCGGGACGAACACCCTTGATGGTGTGGTGCATGGCACGCACCGCCTGGGCCACGCGTTCGGCAGTCGCGGTGGAGCCGTAGGCGGTCCCGATGAAGAACGCCACCGAGTGGGCCAGCCGCACGCCAGAACCCTTGAGGTCGAGCTTGCCGGTAGGGTTGCCATCCTCATCGCGTTCGGCGACCCGGGAATGGTCGGAGCCCATCCAGTAGATGCTCGGGTCGAAACGCTCGATGAAGGCGGCGCATTGCAGTCCGAAGATCAGCATCGGGGTGTGCGAGTGGACATGCCAGACCGCACTGCCGGGGCCGAACCAGCCCGGATCGCCTTCGGGCCCGGCGAATTCCAGGCCGCGGAAGAACTGGCTCCGGATGTTCTTGTCGAAATCACCCCTGACCTTGTTTGCGAGAAGGTGTTGCGGCAGCGGCAGTTTCATCTCGGCTGGCTCCTAACACTCGGCGGCCCGCCCTTTGGTCACGCTCGTATCCAAAATAGCACGGTAACGCCCGCCGGCCGGTATATCCTCTGCCAATGCCGAGTGCCACCCGGTGGGCCGGGGTGTCTCCTGCCGACCGCCAGGCCGAGCGTCGCGCACTGCTGATCCGCGCCGCGTTCGCTCTGTTCGGCGAGGGTGGTGAAGCCGCGCTGTCCGTACGGTCGGTGTGCCGGGCGGCCGAGCTGAACACCCGGTATTTCTACGAAAGCTTCACCGACACCGACGCACTGCTCGGCGCGGTCTACGACGAGGTTGCCGTCGAACTCGGCGCCATCTTGACGGCGGCCATGGCCAGCACCCGCGACGAACGAGTACGGCTGCGCGCGGGCATTCGCGCCGTGCTGGACTTCAGTTCTGCCGACCCGCGCCGGGGCAAGATCCTGTTCACCGAAGCTCGCACCAATCCAGTCCTCGCGGCTCGACGCACCATCGCCCAGGACCACGTGCGTGAGCTCGTGCTCGACGAGCAACGTCGGACCGCACCCGAATCCGACCGGGTTGCAACCGAAGTCGGCGCCGCGATGTACGCCGGGGCGATGGCCGAGTTGGCCCAGCAGTGGCTGGCCGGCACCCTCGGCGACGATGTCGATGCCGTCGTCGCCTATGCGGTTCGGCTGCTGCTCCCGAACTGAGTCCACCAGTCGTCGACGACCTGATCGAGGAGCGCGCCGACGATCCCCGATGGCGACCCCGAGAAGCGCATCCGGGAATTGGAATGTCCGCTGACCGACCAGGCTCATACCAGCGAATTGGGGACCGTTCGGCCCTCCCGGTGGCTGGCCAGCGGGAGGGCCACCGCCACCGATGCCGCCCGCCTATTACGGCCCGCCGATGCCGCCGCCGTCGGCTCCCGCCCCCTCCTCCGGTATCCGCGTCGGCTGTATTGTGCTGGCGCTGATGGTCGTTGGGCTGATCGTCGGCGGCGGCGCGATCCTCGCCACGTCACTGTTCGCCTTGTTCACCCGGTGCGGCACTCGGGCCGGAATGCACACCGCCCGCGCCCGGTGCCGTAGGTCACCGGGCCGCACGCTGTGGCGGTCTGCACTCGGAAGGTCATGGCACTCCTCGTCGCCGACGGTTGCGCCCAGCCTGACCGATGTCACGGCGCACCGCGGGCGATTCACGTTTCCCGCGCACACGTCACGTCATGGCATTAGCGTGAACCACGCACCCATAGTCTGGAAACGGGAGGGAACCGCATGCCCACCAGATGGTTACGGCGAACGTCTCGCCGAGGTACCGGACCGGCCGCTGCCGCCGTCCTACTGACCGCCCTAATCGCGGTGTTCGCCGCGGGGCTGGTCGACCCAGCCCGCGCGTCGGCCGACGGCGAGACGTATGTAGTCGCCACCGACACCACCTTCGCGCCATTCGAATTCCAGGACAAACAAGGCAAATTCGTCGGAATCGATATGGATCTCATCCGAGCGATCGCCGACGACCAGAAGTTCAAGGTCGACATCAAACCTCTGGGCTTCGACGCGGCACTTCAAGCCGTCCAGGCCAACCAGGTCGACGGCGTGATCGCCGGCATGTCCATCACCGACAAGCGCAGGCAGGTTTTCGACTTCTCGGAACCGTACTTCGAGTCCGGCATACAGATGGCCGTGCTGAACAACAACAACGACATCAAGTCCTATGACGACTTGCGCGGCAAGAAGGTGGCTGTCAAGAACGGCACCCAGGGCGCCACCTTCGCCAACTCCATCAAGGACAAGTACGGCTTCCAGGTTGTCTCGTTCGCGGACTCGTCGTCGATGTTCGACGAGGTGAAGACGGGTAACTCGCAGGCAGCCTTCGAGGACTACCCGGTACTGCTCTACAACATCGCGCAGGGCAGCGGGTTCAAGACCGTGGGGCCGAAGGAAGACCCCACCGGCTACGGGTTCGCCGTCAACAAGGGCCGCAATGCCGAGTTCATCTCGAAGTTCAACGCCGGATTGGACAACCTCAAAAAATCCGGCCGCTACGACGAGATCATCAACACCTACCTCAGCGATAAGGCCAACACCGACGACACCTCGTACCTCGGCCTGATCAAGAGCACCTACCCGCTGCTGCTCAAGGGCCTGAAGATGACGATCTTCCTCACGGTCGTCTCGATCTTCTTCGCGCTGATTCTCGGCATCGTCTTCGGGCTGGCCAGGGTGTCCAGGTCGATCTGGCTGCGCGCGATCGGCACCACCTTCGTCGACATCTTCCGCGGCACCCCGCTGCTGGTGCAGGCGTTCTTCATCTACTTCGGCATCCCGACGGCCCTCGATTTCCAGATGTCGGCGTTGATGGCAGGCGTCATCACGCTGTCGCTCAACGCCGGTGCCTACATGACCGAAATCGTCCGCGGCGGAATCCAATCCGTCGACAAGGGCCAGATGGAAGCCGCCCGCAGCCTTGGCATCGGCTACATGTCGACCATGCGAAAAGTGATTCTGCCGCAGGCAATCCGAACGATGATTCCGTCCTACATCAATCAGTTCGTGATCACGCTGAAGGACACCTCGATCCTGTCGGTGATCGGCATCGCGGAATTGACCCAGACCGGGCGGATCATCATCGCTGGCAACTACAAATCGTTTGAGATGTGGCTGATTATCGGCATCATCTACTTCATCGTCATCATGGCGCTGACCAAACTCTCGGATCGCCTCGAGAAAAGGATCGTGAAATGACCGAACTCGTCCCCGAGGCCGCGGCCGCCGAGCCTGCGGGCACCGTCAAGATCCAGATCGAGAATCTCAAGAAGGCTTTCGGTGAGCTGGTGGTGCTCGACGGCATCACCACCGACATCAAGCAAGGTGAAGTCGTGTGCGTCATCGGGCCGTCGGGCTCGGGCAAGTCGACGTTCCTGCGCTGCCTGAACAAGTTGGAGGACATCACCGCAGGCAAGGTGACCGTCGACCATTTCGACCTCACCGACCGCAAGGTCGACCTGGACAAGGTGCGCCAGCACATTGGCATGGTGTTCCAGCACTTCAACCTTTTCCCGCACATGACAGTGCTGCAGAACGTCACCCTGGCACCGCTGGTGACCAAGAAGTTGAACAAGGCCGCCGCCGAGAAGAAGGCGATGGAGCTTCTCGCCCAGGTCGGCCTCTCCGAGAAGGCCAACGTCAAGCCGTCCACCCTGTCCGGCGGGCAGAAACAACGCGTGGCAATCGCGCGCGCGTTGGCGATGGACCCGTCGATCATGCTGTTCGACGAGGCCACCAGCGCGCTGGATCCGGAGATGGTCGGCGACGTCCTCGAGGTGCTACGCCAGCTCGCCCAGGGCGGCATGACGATGGTGGTGGTCACCCACGAGATGGGCTTCGCCAGGGAGGTGGCCTCTCGGGTGATCTTCATGGCCGACGGCAACATCGTCGAGGACGACACCCCCGACGAGCTTTTCGGCAACCCGAAAAGCCCACGGCTGCAGGAGTTTCTATCGAAGGTTCTCTGACTATGCCGCAGCGCATCGGACACGGGTTGGCGAGTACGTAGATCGTCGTACCGATCCGGTGTTCGGTCCCACCCGCACACAGGCCGCCCGGATCGCGAGGATCTCACCGTCTCTGACGTGTGAAGGCGTTCATCGCAGGCATCACCTACTTCTGGCAAGCTGTCGTCGCTCATGTCGCGGCCGCCCTACCCGGATGATTCCTGGTCGGCCGACGGTTTCTAGCGAAGCAACGAAGAAGAAAGCAAGCTGATATGAAGGTTCGGTGTGCTGCAGGGGCATTGGCCACCGGGGAAGGCCGCGATGGCCACGGGCGGACCTCCGACGGAACGCTCGACCTCGATCTGAGCATCCAGAAGGAACTGCGCGGTTCAGGTGTCGGAATCAGCCGGCTGAGCGGCTCAGCAGAACTCGTACTGCACATCCCAGAAGCCGGGTGCCGGATCCCACCGGGCCGAGAAATGCCCGCCCAGTGCGGGATTGGCGTCGTCGATCATGCCCTGCCCGCCGATCCCCGGGATAAAGCCGGGAGGATCTCAGTTGATGGACAACGGATCTCCGGCGGTCTGCGGTTCATCGCACCACGCTAGACCACCATGGCCGTTACCGGCTAACGTCCGCCGGCGCCATACCGGGCGTCCCTGCGGCGATCACCGCGCGGTTGCATTCCGCCACAACCGGAATCGGCATCTTGACCTGCCAGCGGTCGTAACTCAGGAAGCCGTTGACCTCGTTTTCGACGTCGGTGGTCTGGGTGTAGATGGCCGCGGAAAGACCCGTCCTGCGGACAATGTCCGCCAATCTGCGGCTCACCTGGACGTAACGATCGGTGAGACGCGCAGGGCTGGCGGCCATCTCGTAGGCCTCCGGCCGCCCCGGCCACCGGTTGCCGTCAAGCACCAGCCCCAGACCGCCGTATTCGCCGTCGACCCGCACCCGGTTGTCCACCGGGACGGGGCCTTTCGAATGCATCTTCATCAGATCGTCATGGATTTGGGGCTCGCCAGGGCCGACGTAGGTGTGATCGTCGTAGATATCCCCGGCCAGGGTGTCACCGCGCGACTTGCAGCAGTTCACCCCGCTGTTGGCGTCCACCATCCGGGTCGGGTCCGCCGTCTTCACCACGCCCGCGATCCGGGCCGCGTCGAACTCACCCCAGCCCTCGTTGAACGGCACCCAGCCGACGATCGAGGTCACGCTGCGCAGCTGGTCGATCATTGCCAGCAGCTCTTTTTCGAAGTTGGCCTTCGCGGACGGCGACGGCTCGGGGGCCGGCCCGACCGGGATGGCCAGGGACACGGCCAGTGCGGGCATGTCCTGCCACACCATCAGCCCCAGTTTGTCGGCCCAGTAATACCAGCGGGCCGGCTCGACCTTGCCGTGCTTGCGCACGAAGTTCATCCCCAGTTCCTTGATCCGAGTGAGGTCGGACTTCAGTGCCTCATCGGTGGGGGCGGTGTAGATCCCGTCGGGCCAGTAGCCCTGATCGAGCGGGCCGTGCAGGAACGTGATCCTGTTGTTCAACGCGATTCGCGGCCGACCTCGCGGATCGGGCATGACGCCGATCGTGCGCAGCCCGGCATAGCTGGACACCGCGTCGACGACCTTGCCTGTGGAATTCACGAGCGCGACCTGCAGGTCATATAGGTGAGGATCGTCGGGCGTCCACAGATGCGGGTTGCGGATCGGCAGGCGCATCGTGTCACCCGCACCGGCAGACCCGACCGCGACCACCCGGCCACCTGGCTCGGAGGCGAACGCCACCACACGTTGGCCCCTGGTCCCGGCGACCCGGGGCGTGACCGACATACTCGTCAGATCGGTGCTGATGTCGAGCTTGTTGATGAAGGTGGCGTTAACCGGCTCCATCCACACCGTCTGCCAGATTCCCGATGCACCGGTGTAGAACAAGCCCTTCGGACTGTTGCGCTGTTTCCCGATCGGGAACGGGTTGGCGTCATTGCGATCCTGGACCCGCACGGTGATCTCTTGGGCGCCCGGTCCCCGCAGCGCGTCAGTGATGTCAACGCTGAACTCGGTGTAGCCGCCCTCGTGATGAGCGACCTGTTTGTTGTTGACCCAGACGGTGGCGATCTGGTCCACTGCACCGAAGTGGAGCAGCACATGCTGTCCCAGCCAGGTGCTCGGCAGTTTGACGATCTTGCGGTACCACATTTCGTCGTCATGGCGCGCGATCCCGGACAGGGCTGACTCGACGGGGTACGGGACGAGGATCTGCTCGCCGTAGGCCGCCGGCGGCGGTGGCCCCGCCAGGACTGTCCCCCCGGAGCGACCCAGGTAGCCCCACACCCCGTTGAGATTCAGCCACGCAGTCCGCGTCATCTGCGGGCGCGGGTAGTCGGGCAACGCATTGTCGGGCCCCACCAGTGCGGTCCACGGCGTGGGCAGCACCGCGGGCTTCGGATGCCACAGGACGACCGCATTGGCGGGCGGGCTAACGACCGCGGCAAAAGCCAACAGGGTCAACGCAACTGCCGCGAATCGACGGGTCCAGATGCGACCGCGGTAGCGGCGACCGCTAGGCGGCGGCGCGATATCGTCGGTCAAGGTTGTTTCCCCCGGGCTAGAAACCAACCACGGTGCGCGCGCCCCTGCGCGACCGCAGTTTTCACAGCAAACGAATCCATCCAGCACCGCCGCAACGTGGTCCGGCGGTGCGCTGCGGGTCGGCCCGAGGCCGGTGGGGAGGATGCGATGCCGTAAGTACTCTAACGGGCGAAAACCCAGTTCGCCACTACCTAACAACGTGTTTCGCGCAGCAATTTTCCGGCCGTTGGCCCGGTCCGAGCAGGTCCTGCAACTCGGGCTGACGCCATCGTCTCAGCCTCGGCTTTCAGCCCTCGACAGATACCAAATTCATCGTTTCCAGCAAACTCGCCGCGGCGTGTCGCAGCGGTGCCCGTCCGGTGTGGCACCATCGCCAGGTGGTGTCACGGACCAGCGACCGCGGGGCGACGATCCCGGTCATCGCACTCACCGGGTATCTCGGCGCAGGTAAGACCACCTTGCTCAACCACGTGTTGCGCACGCCGTCAGCTCGGATCGGGGTGGTAATCAATGACTTCGGGGAGATCAACGTGGACGCCGGATTGATCAGCGGGCAGATCGACGAGCCCGCGTCGATCGCCGGCGGTTGCATCTGCTGCCTGCCCGACGACGGCCAGCTGGATGCCGCACTGGCCCGGCTCGCGGACCCCAAGTTGCGCCTGGACGCGATCATCGTGGAAGCCAGCGGCCTGGCCGACCCAGCGGCGCTGGCCCGCATCATCGCGTTCACTGAGATCAATGGCGTCCGCGACGGCGGTGTCGTCGACGTCATCGACGCCGTGCGGCATTTCGACACCGTGGACTCCGGCGGGGTGGCACCCGCCCGCTACGGTGCGGCGACGTTGGTGGTGGTGAACAAGCTCGATCAGATCCAGGACGCCGATCGCGACGCGACGCTGCGGCGTGTCGAAGCCAGGGTGCGGGAACGCAATTCACGGGCTCACGTCATTGGGGCGATCGGTGGACAGATCGACCCGACCCTGCTCTACGACGTCGCCGCCGCGGCCGACGAGATGGGTCAACTCTCCTTCCGCGAGGCCTTGTTCGACGAGCCCGCGCACCGGCATGACCATGTGCACGCCGAATCGGTGACGGTCACCGGCGATGGACCCGTCGACCCCGAACGGCTCCTGGAGCTTCTCGAGAATCCCCCCTCTGGCGTGTACCGGATGAAGGGTGTTGTAGCGGTGCGGCATCGGTCGAGCGTCCGCGGCTATGTGGTCAACGTTGTCGGGCCCGCGGTCCACATCGCCCGCGGCGCTTCATCATCCGGCGCGCGGAGCCACCTGGTAGCGATCGGAACACATTTCGACGCCGCGACTGTCCGGACCCGGATAGCCGACGGACTGCGAGTCGCCGACGGGCCGATATCGACGATCGCGCAGCGGCGCTGGCAGCGCTATCTCTCGTAGCCTTCACCACGCCTCTACCAGGTCGTGTCTGACAGCATGGCCAGCTCGCAACCGTCGGCTTCCTCCCGCAATGCGGCCGCCGCGGCAATCTCGCCGGCCTCGTCGAGCAGCGGCGTACAGCGACCGACCAGGCCGATGGGCAATGTCGCGCTGAGCCGAGACCCGAAGTTCTGATTGGCCATGATGATCTGCGGCAGGTCGAGCCCAGGACCGCCGGCGTCGCTAGGGGCGGCGATCCCGTACAGACCCGCATCGGCAAGAGCCTCCCCATGCGACTCCGGGACGTGTCCTGTCCGGTCCACCGCCAGCGCAGCCGGGAACAACACCGCGTCGGCGATCTCGTGCGCCCGCTCGACCAGGTCCGATCTCACAGCACGACGTGAGCGCGATTACCGGGATAATCGCGGGTATGAGTGGGGCCATCGAGGCTGCCGCCTATGCGGACGCAGCCGTCGAGCGGATTCGCGCCGATCCCATGAAACGGCCGGCGCTGCAGCGCGAGATATACCGATTCCCAACAAAAGTCGACCGCGGGTACCTTCCCCAACGACGCGCGGCGTCGGCGTTCATGCGCTGGCGAGGTAGATCTGAAGGCCGGTAGCGTCTGGATCAGCGATTACGACCTGACAGTCGTCCCCCCAGGGCCTCGGCCTGATACGAGCGCGCCTGGCCGCGGACAAGTTCAACGGTGTCACCTACGTCCACGGTGATGACCTCCTCGGCCGGCCTTGCCACGAAAGGGATCTGGAGCAGTCCGGAGAAGTCGTCGGTCATGGCAACGGTGTGCGCACGGGCGAACAACGGCTGCGCGTCGAACACCCGCACCCGGAGCTTCTCGCGGCTGAGTCTGCCCAACTCCCGGCCGGATTCGGGATCGGTGATCACCGGACCCGTGCGGGTGTTGACCGCGAAGATCATCCCGACGGTTACCCCGGCCTCGGTGCCGCGGTTGATGACCAGCGTGTAGTCATCTTCAACCAGGGCGACCTGCCCGGTGATGGCCGTTCCGGTCACGATGCGGCTCGCGAATTGCTTTCTCGCAATGCCGAAGTGGATCCGGCCTGGATCCTCGGCTGCAAATTGTAGTCTTCCGCCCGCAGCGGTACGTCGAAGAAGCTCGTGACGTCTTGTTCGGTGCCCAAAGTGAGCTCCACGGCCGTCTTTGCCTGGAAGAGCGCGATCACAGCCTGCTGGTGATGTTCGGTGCCGAATGAGGTGAGGGCCTGCCCGAGTTTCGCGTCGACGTAGTGCATTGATCGCTGCAGATCCGATGCGGCGGGTTGCCCCGCCGTCGACCGCCCAGGCACCTCGATGCCAAGCCCGGTGTACCACCGGTGGCCAAGGGCCCCGAGGACCGCGGCGCACACCGGGACGACTACGACGGTGCAGACCAAGCCCAGGGTGGTGTGGAAGGTGATCGCGCCGACGACGCCGAGAAGCATCAGGGTGCCCGCGCTGGAGAATAACTGCACCGCAGGCGGCACCGCTGCGATGAGACGCCAGAACTGCCGGACGGCGCGCGCCCCGGATCGTGCGATGCCCGCAATGAACCTGGCGATTGCCGTGACGGCTCTCAGTGCGGTCCGGCCCATCTCGTCAGCTCGCTCACGCGAGACCGGAGACTTCGGCAACGACCACGTGCGCTGATGGGTCGCCGGAGGTGCCAGAGCCTCGGGTCCTGTCGACTGCTCCGCAGCCGCCGGTTCCGGCGCGGGAGGAGCGACAGATTGCTCATTCGGCCCGTCGACCGCCGGTTCCGCCGTAGTCACATTCGCATCAATAGCCACACCAGCATCATCCCCCGGATCCATCCGAATCGCGGCCCTGGCACGCCGAGACACCAGCCCAAGATCGAACAGGTTCCTCGACGACCAGGGTTTACGGCAACCGGATAAAGGGGCTGACCCGCGGCGGCGGCCTTCGACGAGGTCGTCCGCGAGCTGGACGGCTTACCCGAACCGACTGCCGTCGAAGGACGTGTGACCGCGCTGCTGCCCCGATCCCGACCCAGCGCTGGCACGGGTTCCCTTGTCCACCTTGGTGGCCGGCTGCCGAGCCGCCTTGGTGGGACGAATCGGCACGCTCAGGGTCGGCGTCTCGGAGTTCACCACGGACTGGGGCACCTCGTTGGCTGCGACCAGGGTCTGCGCGGCCGCAGGCTTCGCGGCGCTTCGGGCGGCCGCGGAACTGCCGGGGGCTTGCCACCCGATCGCCTTCGCGATGGTCCTGGCGAACTCCATCATCGCGCCGATGGGCCCGACAGCGGCGCCGGTCGCCAGCGGGACATGGATGTGCAGCACGCCGAGCAGGTCGTTGTCGTAGGCGTTTGTTGACCGTCGCTGTGGATGCAGTTGATGGCGTCATCGTGGATGCCGATGGTGTTGATGTAGCGAAGGCCCTGTCCGCGTAGCGGGCAGGGCCTTCGTCTGCATGGTGACGGCGTCCTCGGTGCGGTGACGTCGCATGGTCGGTGATTCAGTCGTGGCCTGTTTCAGTGACCGCGATCCGGGCGGCTTTCTCATCGACGATCGCGGCTTTCGCGGCGAACGCCGCGGTCAGTGCGTGCACGGCGAGGTTGTTGACCGCCCGGGGGTAGCCCCGGGCGGCGTTGTGGATCAGGGTGATCGCGTCGTCGGAGAACAGGGTGTCGGTGCGGCCGGCGATCGTGGCGTGGTGGCCGATGTAGTCGGCGGTATCGGCGGGGGCCATGCCGGCGATCGCGTAGCGCATCGCGATGCGCTGATCGAGTGCGGCCAGCACGCCCAGACGCAGGCGATGCCGCAGGGTGGGTTGCCCGACGAGCAGGGCGGCGAAGGGTGACCCGGAGTCCATGTCGTGGTTGGTGAGCATGCGGATCGCTTCCATTTGGGTGTTGTCGAGCAGGTGGGCTTCGTCGATGACCACGACGGGGTTCGGCCGCGTTCGGCGTGTTCAGCGGCCAGGGCCTCGGCGGCCTGGGGCCAGGGTGGCGGTGTAGAAACTGGGCACCCGCCCCAACGCGGTGACGATGTGGTGCAGCATGCCGCGGACCCCGACCGAGGGGTTGGGCAGGTAGATGATGACGTGGCGGGCCGGATCGAGCGCGGCGGTCGCGGCCCGGATCGCGACGGTCTTACCGGCACCGACCTCCCGGTGATGACCCCGATCGCATGCTGGTCCACACACCAGGAGATCCGGGCGACGGCTTCGCTGTGGCCGGGGTGGCGGTGCAGCATCCCGGGGGCCAGAGCGCGGCCGAAGGGCATCCGGGTGAAGCCGTAATACTGTTGCAGCCGTTCGATACTCACGCCGACACCCCATCCTGGTCGTCAAGGCTGGCGATGTCGTCGATGCTGAGTTGTCCGGGGATCTGGCCGTCGGTACGCGCGGTGGTGGGGTGGCGAACAGGGCGTTGTATCCGATGCGGTGATCGGCGCGGATCTGCTCGTGGTGGGTCTGGGCGGTCAGCGCCAGGTAGTCGATCCCGGTCGCCGCCGGGGCTGGTTCGGGTGTTTCGGGTCGGGCTTTGGGGTGGGTATGGCGGGTGATGATGTGCGGCACGGCCCGGCCGTAGCGGACCTCGCGGTAGCGGACTTCGATGGTTTCCAGGTCGAAGGGTGAGAACACCAACTCCACCCGCCGCCCGATCAGGGCCGTATCGACTTGAAAGGTGTTGCCGTGCAACGACACCGTGGCCGTTTTGGTGACGGTGCGGTGCTCCGACCACAGGAACGCCTCGGTCAGATCCGCGGATGTCGGTACCGCCGGGCCGCGGCCGAGCCGGGTCCAGCCTTGCTCCCAGCGGTCCAGCGGGGCGTGGCCGGTCTCGGTGTGGGTGCGGCGGTGGTACTCGGTTTCGACCCACGCGGTGAACAGCCGGTTCAGTTCCAGCAGCGCGGTGCGGTGATCAACCCCGGTAGCGGCGAGCTGTTCGGCGGTGGTATCGACGATCTCGACCAGGAACTGCTCACGCACGGTGCGGAAGAACCGTTCGATCTTGCCTCTGCCCTGGGGGCGGTGCGGGGTGGAATGGACCAGGCGCACGCCGAGTTTCGCGCACGCCCGCAGCAGCCAGGCATCGACGAAGGCCGACCCGTTATCGACATAGACGCTGGCCGGGACCCCGCGGGCGGCCAGTGCGGGTTGCAGCGCGGCACCCAACCGGACGGCGTCCTCGGCGAAGCCGAAACGGTAGCCGCAGACCAGCCGGGAATGATCATCGAGGAAGGCGAACAGATAGGTTTTCCTCCCGCCGATCCGCGGGCCGTGCAGGGCGTCCCCGGTCCACCGGTCGTTGGGGTTGGCGGCTTCGAACCGGCCGAACACCACCGGGGCATCCCCGGCGGCCGGGCCGATCAGCTCCAGGCGGTGGAACAGCCGCAGCAGGGTCGATTCCGAGGGCGCCCACCCGGTCGCGGTGCGCAGGATCCTGCCCACCTGCGCGGCGGTCCGGGCCGGGTTCTCCCGCTTGAGGGCCGCGGCCATCTCCAACACTGCGGTATCGGTGCGCGGCACACACGTCCGGGGGCTGGGCACCAACTCGACGAACCCGCCGGCCCGATACCGGCGGATCCACCGATCCAGGGTGTCCCGGGAATACCGCACCGGGGTCCCGAACGGGTCGGTGTGCTCACCGGAGGCGATCTGGCGGACCAGCCGGCCCCGGGCCTTCGTCGACAGGCCCTGATCCAACGCCGGGCAGATCAACTGGTAGCGGAACAACCCCACCGCCTGGGCCCGCGCCCGGCGCTTCTCATCCTCACCCAACACCGCACTGACTCCTTCACCGCTGGCGATGCCGCCCAAACCCGTTGCCAGGGCAGTCATCCCCGCGACGATGGCCCATCGACCCCACCGCGCATCAGAGGGCAACTGGTGTTGCACCCACCCACCCCGACACCGGCGGCCACTCCGGCGCGAGCAGCCGGGCACCGCTGCACGCCACCGCCACTGAAACCGCCGTCACCGCGCCGACCAGCCGTCCCGGCCCGAACCGGGACACCATCGCCGCCCTCGCCGCGCCCACCGCAGCCAGAACATCCCCGACAGCTGTGCCGGTCGCCGGAGGTATCGACACCTCCACCCCCGCGGTCACCGCGACCCCGATGAACCACTGGCGCACCGCCTCGACCCGCCGACCGATCACCCGCAACCAGCGCCGGACCGTGCACGCCGGGATACCCGCCGCCGCGGCGATCCGCCGATGCCCGACACCGGCCGCCCGGGCCTGCAACACCGCCCATACCAGCTCCGCGGCATACGCCCTGCGCAGCAACAACGACACCGGCAACAACACATGAGTCACCGCACACCCCCGGCACCGCGACCGGCGAGGCCGGACCGGACCCTCCAGCCCGACCACCCGCCGCGACCGCCCGAAACCCCACCGGGCCAGCACCCCGTCCGGGCACGACGGACACGACAGCTCCCCAGCCGCCAACCGGGACTCGACGCGAACAAGATCGACCTCTACGGTCACCATCAGTGCCTCCGAGCACTACAGCGCGGCACCCCGCCAAGCCGGCCAAGACTTCAGCGGGGTGCCGCGCACCATCAGTTCCTCGACACACTGACGGTGCAGACCACCAAGATCAAACCCCGGTCACACCAACGACCACATCGGCACGCTCAACGACGAAGGCCCACCCCGTGGTCGTCGTTCCCAGCGACGGTCAACAGGCGTTCAACGGCCACAGCCTGATTCAGTCCGGCACGGCGACGGCAACCTCCGATCCCGGCCTCAACTTCGCGGTTGCGACGAACAACAGCACGGCCAGCGCAAGCGGCGGCACGGCATCGGTGGGCTGCGGCGACCGCAACACCGCCACCGTGGGCCGGTCGCCGGGCGCCGCCGGTAGGCGCGGCGCGAGTTCTCGAAATCGATTGTGGCGCTGCCGGAAACCTAATCCCGGGTTGGAAGTCCAAGGAGATCGTGCGCGACGCGATGCTGTTCGCCGCGCGCGATGGCGGGTCGCACCAGTAACAGGTGATCGAGGCCCGTGCCATGGTCGATTTCACCGACATGCTGCAGCGAGCGGGCGCACACGGCGTGGCGTTCCTCGCTGAGGCGCAACCCGAACTGATGTTCCCCGCCAACTACGGCGCCACAGTGGCCGAACACGTGACACAGCAATGCGGGGGTTCGCATCCCGTGATCGAGCAATACCTGGATTTCGCCGTCGATCGCGCATTCCGCCAAACGCTGTACGTGCATCCCGATCGCGCTGCCGCACTCAGTCACACCCTGGACCACCGCAACTTCGACGGTATGCACTTCGCCGCCGAGATATTGGTGGTGGACGGCCCGACCAAGCTTGATCACTCGGCCCAGAACTATCAGTTGTCCAGTGGTGCAACGGTATCGATCGACGATCCGGCGTTGAAGGTTGCTTGCGATACGTTGACGTGGCAGTCGCCGTGGACGCTATCGCGGGAGCAGCTGGTGAATTTGCTGAGCAGCGAACTCGGCTCGCCTCCCGACGAGGTCAGCGAGCGGATCGACCAGCTGCTGGAGTTCCTGATCGTCAATGGGCAAGCGCTGGTGACGACGCCTACACGTTCAACGTGTGGCATGAGACCGTGGCGCTCGGCTCGCTGGACGCGCACGGGTTGACACTGCTCGACGGTTCGCGCGATTCGGCAGCCCTGGTCGAGGAGCTGCTGCTTCTGGCGCGCGACGGCCGGATTCATCTCGAACTCGACGGCGGGCAGGTACTCACCGATGAGGCGGTGCTGCGCGACGTCTTCACCCAGTACGTCGACGCCCTACCGGAACGCTTGGAAGAGATGAAGTTGGCTGCCGCCGAGTAAGGTCCGGCCGGCTACCAGATGCGGATCCAGTCGACGAGCATCGACGCCGGGTAGGTGCCCAGAGATGGATCACCGCCGCCGGGTCCCCCGACCGCAAGGGTGAACATCGGCGACATCCAATAGCCGGGATTGTTGAACGGCCAGCGTAGGTCGGTGGGGTTGCCATGTACCGGGATGGGTTTCGGCGGCACCGTGAAGTACGGTTTCGCGCCGTCGACATAGTCGCGCCAGAATGTGAATCCATCTTGATCCCAGCGCATCCGCCAGGTGTGCCAGGCGCCGTCAATCAATCCGGCGATCGACTTGCTTTCCCACGTTTTCCCGTTCGATGCCGCGTGCACCGTCGTTCCCGGAGCCCAACTGCGATTGCCGTAGAACTCGAAAACATCGACCTCCCCGTCGGGGAGCGGATCTTCGTTCACGGCCCAGTAGGCGGGCCAGGCTCCCGAGGTCAGGCAGTGGAGCTTGGCGCGCACTTCCCAGGTGTAGCCCATGGGAACCCGCCAGTTCCCCCGCACCTTGCCGCTGAAGTACTGATCGTCCTCTCGAGTCGCCATCAGCACGAGATTCGAGTTTCCGTCGAGGAACACATTGCGCCGGTCATCGCGGTACTGACTCGCGACCGGCGGCCAGACATCGTCCTGCCAGTTCTGGACGGACCAGTTCGCGGGATTGGGGGCTGAGCCGGCCGGGCCGTCGAAATCGTCCTGGAATAGGTAGGCCGCCCCCTGGGCTTTCGCGGACTCAAACGGGATGGCAGCAGCCAACAATCCCAGCCCCGACATCAACACCATGCTGCGACGGTCCAATTCGGGCACGGTTAACCATAGAGCGAAACTCACCCAGGACGTGACTGTTCCGCGCTCGTGGCCCCGGGACGCCTGTTACCAGATCGCAAACGCCTGGGATACGGAAGTGTGACGCGTCATCGGATCGCGTTGTGCCACTAGCGCCGTGGCTGGCAGATGAGATACGGCGATACCACACAACGGTTCACCCGTTCGGGGTCGGCAAGTACCCGCACGCTCCACTGTTTCCCGGGCGGCGCAATCGCTATGTGTTCGATTGGGCCTCGTCTTTTTCGAGCGAACGAATCTTGCCGTGGCAACGACTGAACAAGCCGTTGAGCTGCTTCAGCGGGAGCCCAGGACGGAATGGCAGCGACTTGTCCGTTAGCTGGAGATCGCTAGCGTTTGGGTTTGATTTGAGGCCAGTAGGACCTTTGTAAGTTGCGACTTGTGCGGGATCATCGTCTTCCCGCCGGGGCTGTCGGTGCCCCTCATCGGTTCCCCGGTAGCCGTGTTTAAGAGCTCAAGATCGCCGCCATTCGTGAGCACGACGAAAGGCACCTTCGCGGCCTTGCCGTAGTCGAGTGCTTGTGTCCTATCCGTGTTCGACAGTCGATGCGACTGCCGCTTCGCCTCAATGAGGAACTTCGGCTTGCTTGCACCGGCAGTAACCGAGATATCGACGAATTTGGGCGATGAACCCGACCCAGATGTCGGTAGTTCGAAGGTGAGATCAGTGTCGACGTCATAGCCACGTCGGACGAGGTATGGAAGTATTCGCTTGACGACCGTCTCGGTTTCCGAGATTCCGGGTGACGGCATTAGATGAAGCTCCCTCGAAACATGCGTGCCCTCCCGACAATGCTGCGTTGACACTAGCCGTATACGTCGAGGTCAGACCTCAAGATGCGTGACTTGGCGGGTCGGCCTGTCGGCACTGTGTCGAGGCGACGATATCGCGCGCATCCGACAAACGACGCGAACAGCGCGCCAAAGATCGCTCGCGGAGTCGGTGCAAGGAGTGCACAACCCCGCTGCTGACGCGACGCTGACGCGGACGGGCCGAACGGCGCCGACCGCTCAAACGTTCGATGCGAAAATAGCCTCTAACAGCATCGATACGGTGCCCCCAGTGAGACTCGAACTCACACTGTGCGGATTTTAAGTCCGCTGCCTCTGCCAATTGGGCTATGGGGGCGCACCGGCGTAAACCCGGTTCAAGCACCGTACCCACAGGGCGACACCCCGGGCGAAGGGGTCACCCGGGGTGTCGCACGCTCTGCAATCAGGCGGCGACCGCTTGCTTCTTCTCCGCCGACCCGCGACCGTCGTCGTCGAGCATCGTCACCTCGTCGAACGGGTCGCGGCCGGCCAGCACCCCGTTGACCTTGTCCATATCCACCGTCTTGGTCCACGACCCGACCAGCAGCGTGGCCACCGCATTGCCGGAGAAGTTCGTCACCGCCCGCGCCTCCGACATGAACCGGTCGATCCCCACGATCAGCCCGACCCCGTCCAGAAGCTCGGGCCGATGCGCCTGCAGCCCGCCGGCCAACGTCGCCAACCCGGCCCCGCTCACCCCGGCCGCACCCTTGGACGCCACGATCATGAACACCAGGAGGCCCAGCTGCTCGCCCACCGACAACGGATCGCCCAGCGCGTCGGCGATGAACAACGACGCCATCGTCAGGTAGATCGCCGTGCCGTCCAGGTTGAACGAATACCCGGTCGGCACAACCACACCCACCGTGCTCTGCTGCACGCCGAGGTGCTCCATCTTCGCGATCAACCGCGGCAGCGCCGACTCCGATGACGACGTCGCGAAGATCAGCAGATACTCCCGCGCCAGGTAACGCACCAGCTTGAAGATCGACACCCCGGCCACCATCCGCAGTAGCGCTCCGAGCACCCCGAACACGAATACCACGCACGTGAGATAGAAGCCGAACATCAGCACGAGCAGGTTTGTCACCGCGCTCCACCCGGTCTGCCCCACCACATTGGCCATCGCGCCGAACGCGCCAATTGGGGCTAGCCACAACACCATTGCCAGGATCTTGAACACCAGGCGCTGCAGATGCTCCACTCCACGAAGGAGCGGCTCACCCTTGCTGCCCATCGCCTGGATCGCGAAGCCGACCAGCAGCGCCACGAACAACCCCTGTAGCACATTGCCCTCAGTCAGCGCCGAGAACAACGACGTCGGGATGATGTGCTGGATGAAGTCCATCAAACCGCCTGACTTGTGCGCGGTTTCGGCCAACTCCGCACCCTTGCCGGCCGTGGACTCCGAGATGTGCAGGCTGTTACCGGGATGCAGCAGATTGCCGACCAACAGGCCGATCCCCAGTGCGACCGTCGACATCACCAGGAAGTAACCGAACGCCAGACCGCCGACCTTGCCGACGGTCGCGGCCTTCCGTACCGATCCGATGCCCAGCACGATCGTGCAGAAGATGACCGGAACGATCATCATCTTGATCAGCGCCACGAACATCGTGCCCAGGACACCGACGTCCTTGCCGACCCCAGGGGCCACCAGGCCGACGATGACGCCGCCAACGACCGCCGCAATGACCGCGAGGTACAACCAGTGCGTGCGATCCCGGCGCTTGGGCGCCTCGGGCTTGTCGTCGCCCCCAGCACGATCCACAACCGTGGTCATGAGCGGTTTCCTTCCGGTTCGTCTAGCAATACGTCTGCAAGGATGGTTTACCCCCACGTGACGCACGTCACGCTTTAGTTCATTACGTTCAACGCGGAGGTCAGCAGTGGCAGTACTCCCCCGCTCGTTGGCCGGGCAAGCCTTCGCCCTGCAGGCCGCCGTCATCGTCCTGGTGGTCCTAGCCGGCAGCACCCTGGCCCTACTCGACGTCAAACGCCACGGCGACGCCGCCGCACGCCAACAGGTCACCGCGATCGCCGTCGCGCTGGCCGACTCCCCCTCGACCGCGAAGGCCATCGAAGACGGTGACGCCGCGCGGGTTCTACAACCGGTCACCGAGGCAGTCCGCACCAGCACCGACCTCGCGTTCATCACGATCATGGCCCCCGACCGCACCCGCTTCACCCACACCAACCCCAGCCAGATCGGCCAGAAGTACATCGGCACCATCGAACCGGCCCTGCGCGGGGAGACTTACACCGAGATCTACACCGGCACCCTCGGCCCGTCGGTCCGCACGATCGCCCCGGTGCGCAACGCCCGGGGGCAGATCATCGGCCTGGTCGCCGCGGGTATCACCACCGAGAGCCTGGCCGCGCGATGGCGTTCGCAATGGCCGACGATCGTCGGTGTCGGGATCGGCGCGCTGGCCCTGTCCTTCGTCGGCATCTGGGCGATCCGCCGACGGGTCCTCAACCAAACCCACGGGCTGGCCCCCGACGAGCTGCGGGTGATGTACGACCACCACGACGCCATCCTGCGCTCGGTCTCCGAAGGGCTGATCGTCTTGAACCGCAACGGTGTGGCCCTGGTTAACGACGAAGCCCGCCGTCTTTTGGCCCTTCCCGCCGGTCCGATCAGTCGCACCGATCTTCCAGAGTTCCTGCGCGGCAACGACCCCGGCGCGCGCGACGAGGTCCGCCTCACCGACGACCGGGTGCTCGTCGTCAACCGATCGCAGGTGAGTGCTTCGGACTCTGAAGTAGTCACGATCCGCGATCGCACCGAATTACAAGGCGCGCTAGGCGAATTGAGCTCCCTGCAACGGTTCACCGACGCACTGCGCGCGCAGGCGCACGAGTCAGCCAATAAGTTGCACACCGTCATCACCCTGGTCGAGATGGGCCGCCCCGATGAGGCCGTTAAGTTCGCCACCCAGGAGCTGGCGCTGTCCCAGCAGCTCGTTGACCGGGTCTCCGACGCGGTCGCCGAACCCGCGCTGGTTGCGCTGCTGCTCGGAAAGACCGCCGAGGCCGACGAACGCGGGATCGAGCTGACGATCACCGAGGACACCCACCTGCCCGCCGAGGCGCTGTTGAGTTCGCAAGAGATGGTCACCGTGCTGGGAAACCTGATCGATAACGCGATGGACGCCTGCGACCGCGACGACCCGTGGATCGAGGTCACCGTCAACCAGAATGGCGAGCTGCAGATCCAGGTCGCCGACAGCGGCCCGGGCATGGACACCGCAACCTTCCAGCGAGCCATGCAACGCGGCTACTCGACGAAATCCGGTGCCGACGCCGGCCACCAAGGATTGGGGCTCGCACTCGTCGCGCAGATCGTCAACCGCCACGGGGGCACCCTGAGCGCGGATCTCACCTACGGTTCGGTGGTGACGGTGACCATCGCATGATCAACGTCCTGATCGTCGAGGACGAACCGCTGATCGCCGAGGCACACCGCACGTATCTGACTCGGCTGCAAGGGTTTACCGTCGTCGGGCTGGCGCACACCGCCCGCGACGCGATGCGGATCGCGTCGGAGGCCGAAACCCCCGTGGATCTGGTGCTACTTGATCTCGGCCTGCCCGACGCCAGCGGTATCGCGCTAGCCTCGGCGCTGTCGGGGTTGCGGCCAGCACCCGACATCATCGCGATCACCTCCGAACGCGATCTGGAGATGGTGCGTGCCGCCGTCGCCCACGGCGCGCTGGCCTACCTACTCAAACCGTTCACGTTCGCCGCCTTCCGCGATCGCCTCGAGCGCTACCGTCGCTACCGCGACGCCCTGCCCGCCGGCACCGACGCCGCCAGTCAGGCCGAAGTCGACCGGGCCCTAGGCGAGTTGCGGATCAGCACCGACAAATCGGTGGCGCCCAAGGGTGCGGCGCCGGCCACCACCGACGAGATCGCGCGCGCGGTGCGCGACCGCAGCGACGGCTTGACCGCCGGCGAGGCCGCCAAGCTGGTGGGGGTATCGCGGGTGACGGCCTGGCGCTATCTGGAACGCCTCGCCGACGACGGCACCGTCACCCGCCTCACCGAATACGGCAAGACCGGCCGGCCAAGCACGCGGTATCTGTGGCGGTAGACCCCCGTCATCGAGACTGCGTCCAGATCGCATTTCGGCGACAAAATTCGCTCTCAATGCAGTCTCGACGCGCTCACCGCAGTCTCGACAGACCCCCTTGCGGACCCGGTCAACGCGTTACTAGGATGTCCTAGTATTCAGCCGCCGGGAGCCTAGGGGCAGTCATGAGCACAACCATCCAGCACTTCATCGACGGCAAGCGCAGCAGCCTGTCCAGCACGCGCACCGCCGACGTCCTCAACCCCAGCACCGGCGAGGTCCAGGCCCAGGTGCTCCTGGCGTCGACCGCCGACGTCGACACCGCGGTGACTTCGGCCGTCGAGGCGCAGAAGGAATGGGCCGCCTGGAATCCCCAGCGCCGGGCCCGCGTGCTGATGAGGTTTATCGAGCTGGTCAACGCCAACACCGATGAGCTCGCCGAGCTGCTGTCGATCGAGCACGGCAAGACTGTCGCTGACTCGCGTGGTGACATCCAGCGGGGCATCGAGGTCATCGAGTTCGCCATCGGCATCCCGCACCTGCTCAAGGGTGAGTTCACCGAGGGCGCCGGCGGCGGTATCGACGTGTACTCGATCCGGCAGCCGCTCGGTGTGGTCGCCGGCATCACCCCGTTCAACTTTCCCGCGATGATCCCGCTATGGAAGGCCGGCCCCGCCCTGGCATGCGGAAACGCGTTCATCCTCAAGCCATCCGAGCGCGACCCTTCCGTGCCGGTGCGCTTGGCCGAACTGTTCCTGCAAGCCGGTCTGCCGGCCGGGGTGTTCCAGGTGGTGCAGGGCGATAAGGAAGCCGTCGACGCCATCCTTCACCACCCCGACGTCAAGGCCGTCGGCTTCGTCGGTAGCTCCGATATCGCGCAGTACATCTACTCCACCGCAGCCGCGAACGGTAAGCGTTCGCAGTGCTTCGGCGGCGCGAAGAACCACATGATCGTCATGCCCGACGCCGATCTGGACCAGGCCGTCGACGCCCTCATCGGCGCCGGCTACGGCAGCGCCGGCGAGCGGTGCATGGCCATCAGCGTCGCGGTACCCGTCGGCGAGGAAACCGCAAACCGATTGCGCACCAGGCTCGTCGAGCGAATCGCCGGTCTGCGCGTCGGCCACAGCCTGGACCCCAAGGCCGACTACGGCCCACTGGTCACCGGTGCCGCACTCAAGCGGGTCCGCGACTACATCGATGCCGGTGTGGCCGCCGGCGCCGAGATCGTGGTCGACGGCCGCGAGAAGGCCAGTGACGAGCTGACATTCGCCGATGCCAGCCTCGAAGGTGGCTTCTTCATCGGTCCGACACTGTTCGACCACGTCACTACCGACATGTCGATCTACACCGACGAGATCTTCGGCCCGGTGCTGTGCATCGTGCGCGCCCACGATTACGAGGAAGCCCTACGGCTGCCGAGTGAGCATGAATACGGCAACGGTGTCGCGGTGTTCACCCGCGACGGCGACACCGCCCGCGACTTCGTGTCCCGGGTGCAGGTCGGCATGGTCGGCGTCAACGTGCCGATCCCGGTACCGGTGTCCTACCACACCTTTGGCGGCTGGAAACGCTCCGGCTTCGGCGACCTCAACCAGCACGGGCCGCATTCGATCCTGTTCTACACCAAGACCAAGACCGTCACCGAGCGGTGGCCTTCGGGCATCAAGGACGGCGCCGAGTTCGTCATCCCGACAATGAAATGACCTTCCTGACACTCGAGGACGACGAACGCGTCATCGCCGAAACGGCGGCGGCATTCGCCGCCAAACGCCTTGCGCCGTATGCCTTGGAGTGGGATCACTCCAAGGAGTTCCCGGTCGATGCGCTGCGTGAGGCCGCCGAGTTGGGGATGGCCGCGATCTACTGCGCCGAGGACGTCGGTGGCAGCGGGCTGCGGCGCCTGGACGCGGTGCGGATCTTCGAGCAGCTCTCCGCGGCCGATCCCGCACTGGCAGCGTTCATCTCGATCCACAACATGTGCGCCTGGATGATCGACACCTACGGCACCGCCGAGCAGCGCAAGTCCTGGATTCCCAAGCTCGCCTCGATGGATGCGATCGCTAGTTACTGCCTCACCGAGCCCGGTGCCGGCTCGGATGCGGCAGCGTTGCGTACCAAGGCCGTCCGCGAGGGCGACGAGTACGTGCTCGACGGGGTCAAGCAGTTCATCTCCGGGGCGGGCAGCTCCGACGTATACGTGGTCATGGCGCGAACCGGTGCCGACGGCCCGCGCGGCATCTCAGCATTCGTGATCGAAAAGGACACGCCGGGGCTCAGCTTCGGTGGCCAAGAAGAGAAAATGGGCTGGAACGTTCAGCCCACCGCACAGGTCATTCTCGAAGGTGTGCGGGTCCCGGCATCGGCGATGCTTGGCGGCCCCGAGGGTGCGGGCACCGGTTTCGGTATCGCGATGAACGGCCTCAACGGTGGCCGGCTCAATATCGCGGCGTGCTCGCTGGGCGGCGCGCAAACCGCCTACGACAAGGCTGTTGGCTATCTGGCCGACCGCCAGGCCTTCGGGGGATCGTTGCTCGACGAGCCCACCATCCGGTTCACGCTCGCCGATATGGCCACTGCGCTGGAGACCTCCCGGCTGATGCTGTGGCGCGCCGCGATCGCCCTGGACAACGACGAGCCGCACAAGGTCGAACTATGCGCGATGGCCAAACGCTACGTCACCGACTCCTGCTACGAGGTGGCCGATCAGGCCCTGCAGTTGCACGGCGGTTACGGCTACCTGCGGGAGTACGGGGTCGAGAAGATCGTTCGCGATCTGCGCGTGCACCGAATCCTGGAGGGCACCAACGAAATCATGCGTGTGGTCATCGGGCGAGCAGAAGCTGCCCGGGCGCGCGCAACGGCATGAGGCAAAGGAGCCATACATGACGACGATCGCGTTCTTGGGGCTCGGTCACATGGGTGGGCCGATGGCGGCCAACCTTGTCAACGCCGGCTACACCGTGCGCGGCTTCGACCCGGTGCCCACGCTGCGCGCGACCGCTAAGGGGAAGGGCGCCAAGGTATTTGACACGGGCGCCACCGCGGTCGCCGACGCCGACGTCGTCATCACCTCGCTGCCCAACGGGGCGATCGTGAAAGCCTGTTACGCCGAGGCGCTCCCGGCCGCAAAGCCCGGAACTCTGTTCATCGACACCTCCACCATCTCCGTCGACGATGCGCGTGAGGTCAACGCCCAAGCCACGGCCGCCGGTATGAGCCAGCTCGACGCCCCCGTCTCCGGCGGTATCAAGGGTGCGACGGCCGGCACGCTGGCCTTCATGGTCGGCGGCGCGGCCGACGCGTTGGAGAAGGCCCGCGCGGTGCTGGATCCGATGGCCAGCAAGGTGATTCACTGCGGGTCCTCGGGTGCGGGGCAGGCCGCGAAGTTGTGCAACAACATGGTGCTCGCGGTGCAGCAGATCGCCGTCGGTGAGGCGTTCGTGCTGGCCGAGAAGCTCGGCCTTTCGGCGCAATCGCTGTTCGATGTGATCACCGGGGCCACCGGCAACTGCTGGTCGGTACATACCAATTGCCCTGTGCCCGGCCCAGTTCCGACGTCACCAGCCAACAACAACTTCCAGCCGGGTTTCGCCACCGCGCTGATGAACAAGGACCTGGGCCTGGCGATGGCCGCGGTGTCATCGACCGGTGCGACCGCCCCGCTGGGCACCCATGCGGCCGAGATCTACGCCACGTTCGCCCAAGAGCATGCCGATCTGGATTTCAGCGCGGTCATCGAGACCCTGCGCTAAAAGTCTCCTGCATGATGGCGCAGCGTTTCGATCGACGCCACCAGCGCGCGGGCTTCCTGCGCGGATACTCCGACATCGGCGAACACCTGATCGTTGAGTGTTCGGGTGGCATCCTCCACGGTCGAGCGACCGATCTCGGTGATCTCCACCAGCGTCGTACGCCCGTCGGTGGGGTGCGGCACCCGCTTCACCAGCCCGTCTGCCTCCAGCCGCCGGATGGCGTGGGTGACGCTAGTGACGTGCACCTGCAGCCGGTCGGACGCCTTGGTGATCGGCAGCGCGCCGGTGCGGCTGAACGCCAGCAGCCGCAGCAGCTCGAACCGCGAAAAACTCAGATCGTAGGGCCGCAGCGCGTTCTCCACCCGGGCCAGCAGAATCTGGTGCGCGCGCATCACGGAGGTCACCGCCACCATGCCCTCGGCGACGTCGCCCCACCCGCAGCGCTCCCAGTTCCGGCGCGCCGCGGCGATCGGATCCGGCTTATCGGGCAGGTCTGAAGCAGGCATCCGCCCATTCATACCGCATCCGGGCACCGCGGTGGGCCACCACCGCCGCTCCGCCACCGCGGCCAGCACTGCCCGCGTCGAGAACCGCTCCCCCAACGTGATTCGCACCCCGCCGTCGCCGTAGTGGCGGACCCGCACCCCGGCCGGGTCGAACACGTCCTGCCAGGGCTTGCCTGCCGGCGGCAGATACACGAAGTTCGCATGTCCCTCGGTGACGTAGACACCCACGGCCCGCAATCGCATCAGCAGATAGCATCGTTCGGCGGCGATCACCCGAATATGGCCGTTGCAGCTGACGGTCCGCGTCGTAGCACGCCGCGACGGCCACGAGGCTGGAATTGTCCGTGCCGAACGGCAACTGCATGCGCCACATCCTCGGCACGCGCCGGATCGCCAGTGAGCCGCAGTGCATAGCGCCATAACGCGGCCGGGTGCTGGTCGTCGAGCACACGCACCAACGCGGCCTCCGGGTCGTTCATCACTCAACCTCCCGGCTGAGACACGTAGCCGGTGAGTGTCTGGTTCAAAGTGTGCGCCGCAGTGGGCGCGAAAGGCTAGGCCGTGAGGATGCGCGGACCGTGCTCGGTCACCGCGACCGTGTGCTCCCAGTGCGCGGCCCGCGACCCGTCGGAGGTGACGACGGTCCATTCATCGGCCAGGATCCGGGTCTTGGTGGTGCCCAGTGTCAGCATCGGCTCGATCGCCAGCACCGACCCGACGACCAGCATCGGCCCGCGGCCTGGCTCACCCTCGTTGGGCAGGAACGGGTCCATGTGCATTTCCCGGCCGATACCGTGCCCGCCGTAGCCCGCGACGATGCCGAACTTCCGGCCGTAGGTCCGCTCGGCGGCATGGGTGCCGGTTTCGATGGCGTGCGAGACGTCGGTGAGCCGGTTACCGGGGATCATGGCCGCGATACCGGCTTCCATCGACTGTTTCGTGGCCGCCGATAGAGCGTCGTCCATCGCGATTAGCGTGCCGATACCGAAGGTGACGGCGGCGTCGCCATGCCAGCCCTCAATGATCGCACCGCAGTCGATCGACACCAGGTCACCAGCTGCGAGCGTCTCCTCGGGCGTCGGAATCCCATGCACCACACGGTCATTGACCGAAGAGCAGATGCTGGCGGGATAGCCGTGATAGCCCAGGAACGACGGGATGCCGTTGGCCTGACGGATCACCGTCTCGGCGACGTCGTCGAGATCCTTGGTGGACACCCCGGGCGCGGCGGCCGCCTGGACGGCGCGCAGGGCCGCGGCGACAACTGAGCCGGCAGCGGCCATCGCATCCAATTCACCCGGCGTGCGGGCGGGAACCGTCTTGCGACTACGCAGACCGGGCAGCGAGACCATCGAGCGTCAGTGGCCGAGTGCCTGCAACGCCCGAGCGAACACTTCGTCAGTGCTGCCGACAGCGTCGACGGTCTTCAGTTCGCCACTGTAGTAGTTCAGCAGCGGCGCGGTCTCGTCGCGATAGACCTTGAACCGGTTGCGGATAACGTCCTCTTTGTCGTCTTCGCGGCCGCGGCTCATCAGCCGGGCGACCAGCTCGTCCTCGGGCACCCGGAATTCAAGAACGGCATCCAGCTTCAGCTCACGGCGGCTGAGCATTTGCTTGAGGGCCTCGGCCTGCTCGACCGACCGGGGAAATCCGTCGAGGATGAAGCCGCTGGCGGCGTCCTCGTCGTCAAGCCGGTCGTCGACCAGAGCATTGGTCAACGTGGCCGGAACCAGGTCACCGGCATCGAGATACTTCTTTGCTTCCAGCCCCAGCTCGGTACCCTCACCGATGTTGTGCCGGAAGAGGTCACCGGTGGAGATATGCGGAATACCGAGTTTCTTGGCCAGATCGGCGGCCTGGGTTCCCTTGCCCGCACCGGGCGGACCAAGCAAAACAATTCTCACTTCAGGAACCCTTCGTAGTTGCGCTGCATCAGCTGGCTCTCGATCTGTTTGACCGTATCCAAGCCGACGCCAATCATGATCAGAACCGCGGTTCCGCCGAACGGCAAATTCTGGACGCCACCGCCGCTACCCATCTGCAGGAACACGTTCGGCAGGACGGCGATCACACCCAGGTAGATCGAGCCGGGAAGGGTGATCCGGTTCAACACGAAACGCAGGTAGTCGGCGGTGGGCTTGCCCGGCCGGATGCCGGGGATGAACCCGCCGAACTTCTTCATCTCATCGGCACGCTCGTCGGGATTGAACGTGATCGACACATAGAAGTAGGTGAAGAAGATGATCAGGCCGAAGTAGATGCCCACGTACACGGGATCGGCGGGATTCGTCAGATAGTTGGCGACAAACCGGTCCCACCAGCCGTTACTCGGGGTGGTCCGCCCACTCTGGATCAGCTGAGTAACCAGGTGCGGGATGTAGATCAAGGACGAGGCGAAAATCACCGGGATAACGCCTGCCTGGTTGACCTTCAGCGGCAGATAAGTCGACGTGCCGCCGTACATCCGCCGGCCCACCATGCGTTTGGCGTACTGGACCGGAATGCGACGCTGGCCCTGCTCGACGAAGACGACGCCGACGATGATCACCAAGGCGGCCACGCAGACGGCAGTGAAGATCAGGCCGCCGCGGCTGTCGAGGATGCTCTTGCCCTCGGCGGGGATGCGGGCGGCGATACCGGCGAAGATCATCAGCGACATACCGTTGCCGACGCCACGCTCGGTGACCAGCTCGCCCATCCACATCACCAGGGCGGCGCCGGCGGTCATCACCAGCACGATGATGACCAGGGCGAAGATGCTGGTGCTCTGGAGGATGTCCAGCGAGCAGCCCTGCAGCAGGCCGCCGTTGGCAGCCAGCGCCACGATGCTGGTGGCCTGCAGGATTGCCAGCGCGATCGCCAGGTAGCGCGTGTACTGGGTCATCTTGGCCTGGCCGGCCTGACCTTCTTTGTGCAGCTGTTCGAAGCGTGGGATCACCACCGTCAGCAGCTGCACGATGATGCTGGCGGTGATGTAGGGCATCACGCCCACCGCGAACACCGTCAACTGCAGCAGCGCACCGCCGGAGAAGAGGTTGATCAGCGAATAGATCTGCCCCCCGCTGCCGCCGGAGACCTGCTCGATGCACTGGTGGATGTTCTTGTAGTTGACCCCGGGGGACGGCAGCGATGCGCCGACCCGGTACAGGATCACAACACCCAGGGTGAACAGGATCTTTCGCCTCAGGTCTGCCGTCCTGAGCGAAGAGATGAAAGCCGAGAGCACTCTTCCTCCTGGGCAGCCGGACGGGAGTCTCAGCGTGCCAATGGGGCTGGTCTGGCCAGCGTTCGGGTAATCCTGCCTTGCACCGATCGCCGCCAGGATTCACGCCTGCAGCATCGCGCGCTCAAACAGTCTACGAGAGTAACAGTTGGCCCAGGCAGGGCGGGAATCCGCAAATCGCTGCGAGGCGGGCCCGCCCGCGCTCACAGAAGACTTACAGCGCGGATCGCGTACAGTCGAGAGTGATTATATTGGCTAAGTATAGGTTGCCGGGAAGTAAAGGGCTGACGATGACGCGTACCGATAACGACACCTGGGATTTGGCGTCCAGCGTGGGAGCGACCGCGACACTGGTCGCCGCCGCCCGCGCCGCGGCCAGCCGGGAGAGCGAACCCCTGATCGACGATCCTTTCGCCGAACCCCTGGTGCGCGCAGTCGGCGTCGACTTCTTCACCAAAATGGCCAGCGGGGATCTCCCCACCACCGATGAGCAGTCGGCCATGGGCGTGACCCGGATGACCGACAACATGGCGGTGCGGACGAAGTTCTTCGACGAATTCTTCCTCGGCGCAGCCGCCGCAGGGGTACGGCAGGTGGTCATCCTGGCCTCCGGGCTGGACTCGCGCGCCTACCGTCTGGATTGGCCGACCGGCATGGTCGTCTTCGAAATCGACCAGCCAGAAGTCATCGCGTTCAAGACGCAGACCCTGGCCGAGCAGGGTGCCACACCGACATGCGATCGCCGCACCGTGGCTGTTGATCTGCGCAACGACTGGGCAAGCGCATTGCGGGAAGCCGGCTTCGACCCCACCACCCCCACCGCGTGGAGCGCCGAAGGCCTACTGGGGTATCTACCCCCTGACGCCCAGGACCGCCTGCTGGACACCATCACCGACCTGTCCGCAGCGGGTAGCCGGATCGCCATCGACACAGCACCCCCGTCGAATGAGCAGGAACGCGAGGAGTCGCGCGAGAAGATGGAGGAGATCGCGGCGCATTGGCGCGAGAACGGCTTCGACCTCGACTTCGGCAGCCTGGTCTACCTGGGCGAGCGCAACGAAGCCAGCACCTACCTCGGCGGCCACGGCTGGCAGGTCAGCAGCTCCCCCGTCAACGACCTATTGGCCGCCGGCCGGCGAGGCACCTTCGACGAGGACGAGCCGATGGGCAAGCTCTACTACCTCAGCGCCGTCTACGGCGGCACCCGTTGAGCCGCAGCGACTCTGACAGCTGGGACCTGGCCACCAGCGTCGGCACCACCGCGACCATGGTCGCCGCCGCCCGCGCGGTCGCCAGCCGCGAAGACAACGCCCTCATCAATGACCCGTTCGCCGCGCCCCTGGTCCGCGCCGTCGGTATCGACATCTTCACCAAGATGGTCGACGGCGACATCGACCTCGCAACCGTCGACAGCACGGACACCGCCCGGGTGATGACCGACGTCATGGCCGTGCGAACCCGCTTTTTCGACGACTTCTTCCTGGCGGCGACCGGAGCCGCTGGGCCGGCGACGTCAGACTCAGAAGCGGGAGTGCGCCAAGCCGTCATCCTGGCCTCCGGTTTGGACTCCCGGTCATATCGACTGGATTGGCCAGCCGGGACGGTGGTCTATGAGATCGACCTGCCCACAGTCATCGAATTCAAGACCGAGACACTGAGCGCCTTCGGCGCCTCCCCTACCGCCGAGCTCCGCTCGGTGGGTATCGACTTGCGCGAGGATTGGCCGGCAGCCCTGCGGGCCAACGGTTTCGACGACACCAAGCCGACGGCGTGGAGCGCCGAGGGCCTGCTGGTCTACCTGCCGCCAGACGCCCAGGACCGGCTGTTCGACAACATCACCACGTTGTCGGTGCCGGGAAGCCGGCTGGCCACCGAGTACCACTCGGACGGCGGCCGCGGTCTGGCCGACCGATCCAAGGCGATCAGCGACCAGTGGCGGGATAAGGGACTGGACCTCAACATGGCCGACCTCTTCTATACCGGGGAACGCAACGCCGTCACCGGCTATCTCGAAGGCCTTGGCTGGGACGTTAGCTCCCAAGCTCGCGCCGATCTTTTCGCGGCCTACGGCCGACCGTTCCCCGAAACGAACTTGACCGAATCACTACGGAACTCCTTGTCCGTCACCGCAATCCGGAAGTAACCCATGAGCGACTCAATCAGATACGACGGCGACACCTGGGACCTGGCCTCCAGTGTGGGCGCCACCGCGACCTCCGTGGCCGCCTCGCGCGCGCTGGCCTCCCAGGGCCCGGACGCACTGATCGACGACCCGTACGCCGACGCGCTGGTCAAGGCCGTCGGCGTCGACTATCTGATCCGAGTGGCCAACGGCGAGGCCAGCGTCGATGAAGACGACCCGATGCTCAACCGGCGCCGGATGACCGAACAGATCGCCGTGCGGACCCGGTTCTTCGACGATGTCTTCACCAACGCGGCGCGTGACGGCATCCGACAGGCGGTCATCCTGGCCTCCGGGCTGGACACCCGCGCCTACCGGATGAGCTTTCCGGCCGGCTCGGTGGTGTTCGAACTCGACCAGCCCCAGGTCATCGAGTTCAAGTCGCGCGTGCTGGCCGAGCAAGGGGTTTCGCCCACCGCCGAGCGGCGCGCCATTGGTGTCGACCTGCGCGACGACTGGCCGACAGCGTTGCGAGAGAACGGTTTCGACGTCAACGCGCCGACGGCGTGGATTGCCGAAGGTTTGTTGATCTATTTGCCACCGGAGGCGCAAGACCGGCTGCTGGACAACGTCACCGCGCTGTCCGCTCCGGACAGCCGCTTCGCCACCGAATTCATGGCCGGCGGTATGGCATTGCCGGACAGTTGGCGCGAGCGCTTCAAGAGCTATTCAGCACGGATCGGCTCGGACATCGATCTGCCGGCGCTGTTCTACGACGGGGAGCGCCATCCGGTCAGCGACTATCTGAGCGAGCGCGGCTGGCGAATCAACACGCAGACCACCCGGGAATCGTATGCCGCCAACGGTTTCGAGCTGCCCGATGACGAGATGTTGGCGCAGTTCAGCGACAACGCCGGCTATCTGACCGCGACCCGCACGAAGGAGTGGTGATGGCTCGCTCCGCGGGTGACACCTGGGATCTGGCTTCCGGCGTAGGCGCGACGGCGACGGCCGCAGCCACATCCCGAGCCCTGGCCCACCGGGCGACACTGATCGACGATCCGTGGGCCGAGCCGTTGGTCAAAGCCGTCGACATGGAGATGTTCCTGCAGATCCTCGACGGGCAGGGGTCCGCCGACAACACCGAGAACGATCTGCAGCACATGGCGCAGGGAATGGCAGTGCGCACAAGGTATTTCGACGGCCTTGGCTGGCACGTCACCGGCGAACTGGTGCAGGAACTGTTCGAGGCCACCGGATTCGAGAACAACGACGACGACGAGATGGCCAAGCATTTCACTGGCTTTCAGCACATCTCGGCGACCCTCGGTTAGGAGACGATATGACCCGCACCGACAACGACAGCTGGGACCTGGCATCCAGCGTTGGGGCCACCGCGACGGCGGTGGCTGCCGGGCGAGCCTTGGCCACCAAGGACCCGCGCCAGCTGATCGACGACCCATTCGCCGATCCGCTCGTCCGCGCGGTCGGCGTCGACTTCTTCGTCAAGATGATCGACGGTGAACTCGATACCGCCTTGTTCGGTGACATTTCGACCGACCGGGTGCAGGGCATGATCGACGCCATGGCGATGCGCACCAAGTTCTTCGACGACTACTTCACCCGGGCGACAACCGGCGGTATCCGGCAGGCCGTGATCCTGGCTTCCGGCCTGGACGCCCGCGCGTATCGGTTGCCGTGGCCTGCAGGCACCGTCGTGTTCGAGATCGACCAGCCGCAGGTGATCGATTTCAAAACCGGTGTGTTCGAGGGATTGGGTGCCGCGCCCACAGCGACGCGCCACACCGTTGGCATCGATCTGCGGGAAGACTGGCCCGCCGCGTTGCTCGCCGCCGGCTTCGACCCCGGCGCACCGACCGCGTGGCTTGCCGAAGGACTGCTGGTCTACCTGCCGTCAGAGGCCCAGGACCGGCTGTTCGACATCATCACTTCGCTGAGTGCACCCGGCAGCGCCGTGGCCACCGAATACGTGCCCGGCATCGTGGATTTCGACGCCGCGAAGGGCACGGAGATGACTTCCGCCGCCCGGGAGCAGGGCCTGGATCTGGACATGGGGTCCCTGGTCTACTCCGGCCCGCGCAGCCACGTGATGGAATACCTCGGCGGCACGGGCTGGGAGGTCACCGGCACGCCGGGCGACGAGCTATTCGAGCGCAGCGGGCTGCCGACGCCCCCCGAAGGCGACCGCGACGATCCATTCGGTGAAATCGTCTACGTCAGCGCCATTTTGAACTAGTGGACGTGCGTGGGTCGTCGGCGCTATTTCACGCAGGGTACCGATTCCCCGCTCATGTGACTGAGATCGGTAGGAGCCGGTGACGCCGTCCCGGTCGCGGTGGCCGAGACTGTGGATATAGCTGCCGGGCCCGCACTCGCGCTGGCGCTATCGACGCTGCGTACGTATTCCCCCGCCGGAAAGTCGGTGCCTACAGTCAGTTCCACAACGCCAGCAGACAACGCATCGTTCGGCGCAGCAGCCAGATTGAGCTGTGCCGCAAGCGATTTCCCGGCGTCCTCGGCCCCCGGCCCGTAGTCCACGGCGCTGGTATTCGAGACTGATTCGGCAGTGCTGGTCCGACCTTGCTGGAATCCGTTGGCGGTGAACGTCTTCTCCAGCTGGGCGGCCAAACCGTCATAGCTGGAAGCATTCACCACGCTGAGCGTGGCGCCCACACCGTACATCGGGTCGCTCGACGGCGCGGCGCTCGCCGACGAACTGGCCGCCGCGGTGTCATCGGCCGACAGCAAGTCGTGCACGATCGACCGTACGGCGGGCAAATCGATGAGGTTGACGTCCTCACCATCGGGGGCTTGCCCGAAGCCGGTGATCGGAAGGGTGTACAGCGACGGCGGATGCTTGGTCATCGATGAGGCCCGTTGCGCGAACCCAGCCAGGTCCATCTCGGCGTCGATAGCCAGGTTCTGCTTGGTTATCTCCAGCAGCTTGTTCATGGCCAGCGGATTGTCGAGGTCTCCGCTCCGTCTCAGCGCGCTGACCAGGGAGACGATGAACGCTTGTTGGCGCCGCGTGCGGTCCATGTCGGTGAAATTGGCGTCATTGATATCGCGGCGCTGGCGCACGAACGCCATCGCCTGCGCCGCGTCGAGTTGCTGCTCTCCCTGGTGGAACGCAGCCCCGGAGAAGTCGTCAGAGGTATCCGCGTTGAGGCAGACGGTGATTGGCGCCACGGCTTTGGCGATCTCGAAGAACGCGCCCAGCGTCACCTCAACGAAATGATCGATGGGCACCTGCAGGAGTCGACCCACCGTGGCGATCTCCGCCTTGCGTCCGGCTTCGCGTCCCCTCTGTTCCTTGGCCTGCGGGTCCAGCGAGTTGTTCAACGCGGAGTCGTTCGCGATCGTGTCGAGAGCATGTTGATAGGCGAGTCCATAGGCTTGCTTGATCTTGCCTTGGCACGTACCGGTGGGGCAGCCGGCAAGGTCGACGTAGTCGTCACGAGGGATCGAAATTGCGGTGGGGGAACCACTCGACGGGATGTGCACCAGGATGAGCACGTTGGCGTTGTACCCGCCGACGGTCTCGTCGCCGGCGTGAAGCGCGTCGTAGACGTCCTGGGGTAGCGGATTGCCGTGTTGGTCGAGGCGGCTGTCGAGACCCATGATGAGGATGTTCTGTGCACCCCGGGTCGATGTCGGGTCACCGGCGAGGGCCCCCGACGTGATGATCCCACCCAACGCGTGGTGCAATCCCACCCAGCCCAGACCAGTCATCCCCAGCACAGCCACGGCGCCCAGCGCCCCCGCTGCCCTGGCGACCGAGAGCGGACGTTTCCGGCTGCGAGCTTCGGGGTTCGACGTCACCGGCATTCGCGGCCTCGGCCACTCACAGGTGATCGACACATAGCAAAGGAGGGTATTGCCCCGCAGACCAGCCACCGACGCGCCACGCCGCTATTGTCGAGCTCAACGGGCCGTACCAGCACCTACGAGAACCGACTGTCCCCCAGCCACAGCAGGCTGGTGCCAGTGAGCGCGCGCTCACCCTGATCGAGCACACCCCTGACCGACTGGCCGAGCAGTGCTGCAACGGCCTCGGGCAGTGACGCCGCCGCAGGCTGCGAAGAGGCCTTGGGGCGCAGGAAGTCCCGCAGAGATGAGCTGGGATAGCTGACTAGTTCGACCTCGGCGTCGATGTCGATTCCGGCGAGCACCTTGGCCCGCCCCACCGCCCTGCGCAGACCGCCGAGCTCGTCCACCAGTCCGTGATCCAGCGCATCGGCACCGGTCCACACCCGACCGCGGGCCACCGCGTCGACGGCCTCGACCGTCATGTGGCGCGCCTCGGCGACCCGCTGGATGAAATCGGTATAGAACAAATCGGCCTCGGCCTCCACCAGAGCGTGCTGCTCCGGGGTGAACGGCGCGTCGACTGACCAGGCGTCGGCATTGTCGTTGGTACGCACACTGTCCGAACCGACCCCGAGACGCTCTTTGAGTTCCCGCGCGACAAGCTTGCCGGTCAGCACCCCGATCGAACCGGTAATGGTTCCGGGGTTGGCGACGATGGCGTCAGCGCCCATCGCGATGTAGTAGCCACCGGAGGCGGCCACCGCACCCATCGACGCGACCACCGGCTTGCCCTTGGCCCGCACCCGTGTCACTTCCCGCCAGATGGTCTCCGAGCCGGTCACCGAACCGCCGGGACTGTCGATTCGAACCACCACAGCCGAGACAGCGTCGTCGGAGGCGACCTGCCGCAGCGCGGCGCCGATGGTGTCGCCACCGGCGCTGGAGCGCCCGAACGGAAGGCCCTGCGGGCCCCCGCGACCACTGACGATCGACCCCGCCACCGTGACCACCGCGATCTTCGCGCGCTTCTTGCGGCCCGGCACCGACGGCATCGGGGGCATCGGCACCGACGCCCCGCTCTTGCGGATCTGCGCGTAGCGGGACAGGAACAGCCGGGGCGGGGCATTGTCGTCGGAGTCGGCGTCACCGGTCTCGGGTGAGATGCCCTTCACACCGATGAGTTCGGCGATGCGGGCGTAGGCCTCATCGCGGAACCCGATGCGGTCGACCAGGCGACCGGCGACCGCGTCGTCGCGCAGCAGCGGTGCGCGGTTGGCCAGCTCGTCAACGGCCGCGACCTCGATGTGGCGTGATTCGGCGATGGCCTGCCACACCTGGCTGTGCAGGCTGGTGATCAGGCGGGAGTCGGCCTCCCGGTGGGCGTCGGTGTAGTGGTCCTGGGTGAACAGGTTGACCGCCGACTTGTACTCACCGCGGGCGACGAACTGGGCCTCGATGCCAGCCTTGCCCAGCGCCTCGCGTAGGAACAGCGCGTTGGTGGCGAAACCGATCAGGCCGACGGTGCCCGTCGGCTGCATCCAGATCTCCGTGAACGCCGATGCCAGGTAGTAGGACAGCGTGCCGGGGTAGGTCTCGGCCCATGCCAGCGCCGGCTTGGCTTCGGTGAAGGCGGCAATGGCGGCCCTCAGCTCCTGCACCGGACCGGCTGGTGCCGCCGAAAGCTGAACGCGCGCAATCAGTCCGGCCACCCGCGGATCCTCGGCGGCGCGGTGGATCGCGGCGACGGCGTCACGCAATAGCATCGTGCGGCCGCCGCCGGTGATGAAGGACAGCGGGTCGAAGCCGCTGGCCTCCGGCGGCACGGACTGTAAGTCGAGTTCAAGGATGCAGCCGCCCGGCACACCGTGGTGCCTGGCGGTGTCGATGCGGCGCAGCGCATCGCGGATGTCGTCGGCACCCGGAACGGCGGGCAGGAAGGCGAACATACCGTCAAGGCTACCGGCGCTGATGCTGGGCAAGCTCGTGCGGTGCAGCGGTGAGGTACTCGATCTCGATACCGCAGTTCGACGTCGATGACGACAGCGTGCGAGCCCGCGAGCGGGTGCTGGCCGGGCTGCCGCCGACGTCATTCCACAGCTGGGCGTACACGAAAAAAGCCCCCGCATGATGCGGGGGCTTTCTCGTGGAGTACTAGCTCACAGCTCGGTGGCCGAACCGCCTGCGGCGGTGATGGCCTCGCGGGCGCTGCCGCTGAACTTGTGAGCGGTGACGTCGACCTTGGCGGCCAGCTTGCCGTCACCGAGAACCTTGACGAGCACGTTCTTGCGAACGAGGCCCTTGTCCACCAGCTCGTCGACACCGACGGCACCGCCCTGCGGGAAGGCCTTGGCGATATCACCGACGTTGACCACGCCGTACTCGGTGCGGAACCGGTTACGGAAACCCTTGAGCTTGGGCAGCCGCATGTGGATCGGCATCTGCCCGCCCTCGAAGGTCACCGGCACGTTCTTGCGGGCCTTGGTGCCCTTGGTGCCACGACCGGCCGTCTTACCCTTGGAGCCCTCACCGCGACCGACGCGAGTCTTCGCGGTCTTGGAGCCGGGAGCCGGCTTCAGGTCGTGCAGTTTGATGACGCTCATGATTTGGCCTCAACCGCTTCTACTTCGACGAGGTGGTGCACGACGTTGATCAAGCCGCGCGTCTGCGGGGTGTCCTCGCGAACCACCGACTGACGAATCTTCTTCAGCCCCAGGGTCCGCAGGCTCTCACGCTGCTTCCAGCGCGCACCGACGATGCCGCGCACCTGGGTGATCTTCAGGTCTGCCATAGTTATGCGCTTCCTTCACGCGCGGCTGCAGCAGCCAGCGCTTCGCTTTCCCGACGGGCGCGCAGCATGCCGGCCGGCGCGACGTCTTCGATGGGCAGCCCACGACGAGCGGCCACCTCTTCGGGACGCTGCAGCAGCTTGAGCGCGGCAACGGTGGCATGCACCACGTTGATCGCGTTATCACTGCCCAGCGACTTGGCCAGAACATCGTGCACGCCAGCGCATTCCAGCACCGCACGGCACGCGCCACCGGCGATGACACCCGTACCGGGGCTGGCCGGACGCAGCATCACGACGCCCGCCGCGGCCTCGCCCTGCACGGGATGGGTGACGGTGCCGCCGATCAGCGGGACGCGGAAGAAGTTCTTGCGAGCTTCCTCAACACCCTTGGCGATCGCGGCCGGCACCTCTTTGGCCTTGCCGTAGCCAACACCGACCAGGCCGTTGCCGTCGCCGACGATGACCAGCGCGGTGAAGCTGAACCGGCGACCACCCTTGACCACCTTGGAAACACGGTTGATCGTGACAACGCGCTCCAGGTAGTTGCTCTTCTCGCCGCCGTCGCGACCGCCGCGTCCGCCACGGTCTCCGCGATCGTCGCGGCGGCCACGGCCACCGCGGTCGTCACGTCCCCCGCTGCGCTGTACGTCGGTCCGGGTGCCGGCTGAGGGGGCGCCGGTATCCGGCGCTGCGCTCTGCTCCGACATCATGCGGTCCTTCCGTTGTAAGTCATTAGAATTTCAGTCCGTTCTCACGGGCGGCATCGGCCAGCGCCGCGATGCGACCGCCGTAGGTGTTACCACCGCGGTCGAACACCACGGCGTCGACACCAGCGGCCTTGGCGCGCTCGGCGATCAACTGACCGACACGCACGCTGTGCGCCTTCTTGTCACCTTCGACTGCACGAACGTCGGCCTCGATGGACGAGGCCGCCGCGAGCGTGGTGCCGTCGGCGTCATTGACCAACTGCACATGGATGTGCCGCGACGAGCGGTTGACCACGAGGCGGGGCCGCTCGGCGGTGCCGACGACCTTCTTGCGCAACCGGTTGTGCCGACGGAGGCGCGAAACCCGGCGCGCGGCCGAGACACTCGTGCCGACCGGGGTGCGATCGACGGCTGCCTTCTCTGCTTGAGCCATGGCTTACTTACCTGTCTTTCCGACCTTGCGGCGGATCTGCTCACCCTCGTAGCGCACGCCCTTGCCCTTGTACGGGTCCGGGCGGCGCAGGCGACGGATGTTGGCCGAGATCTGACCGACCTTCTGCTTGTCGATACCCGTGACCGAGAACTTGGTGGGCGTCTCTACCGCGAAGGTGATGCCCTCCGGAGCCTCGATGACCACGGGATGGCTGTATCCGAGCGCGAACTCGAGGTTGCTGCCCTTGAGCTGCACGCGGTAACCAACACCGAAGATCTCCAACTTGGTGGTGTAACCCTCGGTCACACCGGTCACCAGATTGGACACCAGCGTGCGCGACAGCCCGTGCAGTGAGCGGCTGAGCCGCTCGTCGTCGGGCCGGCTGACCACGATGGCGCCATCGTCGTTGCGCGCCACGGTGATCGGCTCAGCGATCGCCAGCTCCAGCGTGCCCTTGGGGCCCTTGACGGACACGTTCTGCCCGTCGATCGTCACATCCACACCGGCGGGAATCGCCACCGGCTGCTTTCCAATACGCGACATGTCTAAGCCTCCCTCACCACACGTAAGCGAGGACTTCGCCGCCCACGCCCTGACGGGACGCCTGGCGGTCGGTCAGGAGGCCGGAGGACGTGGAAATGATCGCCACGCCCAAGCCGCCGAGAACCCTCGGAAGATTGGTGGATTTTGCGTACACCCGCAGACCGGGCTTGGACACCCGGCGCAATCCGGCGAGGCTGCGCTCGCGGTTGGGGCCGTACTTGAGCGAAACGATCAGCGACTTGCCGACCCGAGCATCCTCGGTCCGGAAATCGTTGATGTAACCCTCGCGCTTCAGGATCTCGGCGATATTCGCCTTGATCTTGCTGTGCGGCAAGGTCACCTCGTCGTGATACGCCGAATTGGCGTTGCGCAGACGTGTCAAGAAGTCTGCGATCGGGTCCGTCATGGTCATGACTGGGCCTGTCTACCTTCCTCGCAGCGGTTCCCCCTGGGTGGATTACCTTGGGGGGCCTACTGCGCACCTGTTCTGTAGGGGTCTGTTACCAGCTGGACTTTTGCACACCGGGCAGTTCGCCGGCGTGGGCCATCTCTCGCAAGCAGATTCGGCACAAGCCGAACTTGCGGTACACGGCGTGGGGACGTCCGCACCTGTTGCAGCGGGTGTATCCGCGCACGGCGAACTTCGGCTTCTTATTGGCCTTGTTGACCAGTGCCTTCTTTGCCATCTGCTCAGTTCTCCTTGAAGGGGAAGCCCAGCGCGCGCAGCAGCGCCCGACCTTCATCGTCGTTCGTCGCCGAGGTGACGACAGTGATGTCCATGCCGCGCGGCCGGTCGATCGAGTCGACGTCGATCTCGTGGAACACCGACTGCTCGGAGAGACCGAAGGTGTAGTTGCCGTGGCCGTCGAACTGCTTGGGGCTCAGGCCGCGGAAGTCGCGGATACGCGGCAACGCGATCGAGACCAGCCGGTCGAGGAACTCCCACATGCGGTCGCCGCGCAGGGTGACCCGTGCGCCGATCGGCATGCCCTCGCGCAGCTTGAACTGCGCGATCGACTTGCGGGCCTTGCGGATCTCGGGCTTCTGGCCGGTGATGAGCGCGAGGTCGTTGACCGCGCCGTTGATCAGCTTCGCGTCGCGGGCGGCGTCACCGACACCCATGTTGACGACGACCTTGACCACGCCGGGGATCTGCATGACGTTGGCGTAGTTGAACTCGTTATTGAGCGCTGCCTTGATCTCTTCGCGGTAGCGCGCCTTCAGCCGGGGCTGAACCTTCACAGTGTCTTCAGTGGTGGTCATCGCCTCAAATATCCTTGCCATTGCGCTTCGAGACCCGGACCTTCTTGCCGGTCTCTTCGTCGACGCGGTAGCCGACGCGGGTCGGGTTGCCGTCGGAGTCGACCACCATCACGTTGGAGACGTGGATGGCCGCCTCCTGGGTGACGATGCCGCCCGACGACGCGCCACGCTCGTTGGCCGACTGCGCGGTGTGCTTCTTGATGCGGTTGACGCCCTCGACGAGGACCTTGTTGCGAGTCGGGTAGGCCTCGATGACCTTGCCCTTGGCGCCTTTGTCCTTACCGGCGGTGACCAGAACGGTGTCGCCCTTGTGCACCTTCATTTACAACACCTCCGGGGCCAGCGAAACGATCTTCATGAACTTCTTCTCACGCAGCTCGCGCCCGACCGGGCCGAAGATGCGGGTGCCACGGGGATCGTTGTCGTTCTTGATGATGACGGCGGCGTTCTCGTCGAACTTGATGTAGCTGCCATCGGCCCGGCGGCGCTCCTTGGCGGTGCGCACCACGACGGCCTTGACGACGTCACCACGCTTGACGTTGCCACCGGGGATAGCGTCCTTGACGGTCGCCACAATCACATCGCCGATGCCGGCGTAGCGCCGCGACGAGCCACCCAGAACACGGATGCACAAGATCTCCTTGGCGCCAGTGTTGTCGGCGACCTTGAGCCGCGATTCCTGCTGAATCACTAGATCTCCTCGACCTGGTTATTTCTGTGTGCACGGCAGATACCGACCTGACGTGCGCGGTCTTTGTGGCCCAAAGAGCACGCAGGGTTTTCTCGCATGAGATAACCGAGGTCTGCCCTGGGCAACCCCTAAATACTAGGTGACGAGCGGAAAAGCTCCAAATCGCTGCACTTCGCCGCATCGCGGTCCGCCTTGATCACCCGGATGACGTCCCCGCCCAATTGCGCGACCTTGGACAATCTGGCGAATACCTTTTTGGCACAGAGACATCGCGGTACCTGCGCACATACCGGCAACGTAACTCGTATTCGGTCACAGCTCGCTCTTGCCGGGCCCGACTGCCGACGCTGAGCTTCCTCATGGCGGAGTGTTGACTGCGGGTGCCGACAGATTCCGCCCAGGCTGTTGTTATCGCGTGAGAGTGCGGGTGCAGGTGTCGACAGTTACAGGCTCGGCGCGGCTCGGGAATCCGCCGCGCACCGAAACCCAATGTGGGTGGTCGAACTGTCCTGCGATTGCGGGGAACGCGCGGCGGGCCGGTACCGGTGGCAGTACTCCGGCGCGCACAGGTGCGACCCGCCTTTGAGGGTCTGGTTGACCGCCGGATCAGGGTCCGCGGGCGGCGGACAGCAGGCACTCTGCTGCTGAACAACGTGGTGAGAAGAAAACCGTGTGGTGGTCCACTCCCAGACATTGCCGATCATGTCGACCAGCCCATAGCCGTTGGCCGGGAACGTCCCCACCGGCGAGGTCCCCACCCAGCCGAGTGCGCCGTCGTTGCGATAGGGAAAGCGCCCCTGCCAGGTGTTGGCCATCAGCGCCCCCCCGACCATCGGGGCGTCACCCCAGCTGTAGGGAGCGGTGCTGCCCGCCCGAGCCGCGTACTCCCACTCCGCTTCGGTCGGCAGCCGCCGGCCGGCCCAACGGGCGTAGGCACTCGCATCGGGATACGCGATCTGCACGACGGGATGGTCCGGCTTGTCGGCGACGTCGCTACCGGAACCGAACGGAGCACGCCAGCTCGCGCCCGGTGCCCAGTCCCACCACTGCCGCCAGTCCTGCAGATTCACCGGGCCCGGCGTCGGCCGAAAAACCAGCGCCCCAGGCTGCAGATCAGCCTCGGCGACACCGGGATACAGCGCCGGATCGAGCGGGCGCTCGGCGATGGTGACGTACCCGGTGGCGGCGACGAACGCGGCGAACTGGGCGTTGGTCACCGGGTGCCGCTCGATCGCGAAGGCGCTGACGGTCGCCGTGTGGATCGGCGCTTCTTCCGGATAGAAGCTGGTCGACCCCATCCGGAACGACCCGCCGGGCACGGCGACCAGCTCGGTGAGCATGGACTCAGGGTATGACGATGCTGGATTCACCGGTCAGCTCCGAGGCAGCGGCGCACACCAGCCGAGTCACCTCATCAGTATGACGCGATGGTCAGTCCCTGGCGAAGGCCGCCGAGAGTTGGCGCTCGGCATCAACGTAGGCAGTGCCCGACACATCGACCACCACCCTTGCGATGGTTCCCCCGCTGAAGTCGAACGGTGCCGCATACGAGCTGCACACCGCCTGACCGAGATTGCGTCCCACGCTGACCCCACCGCCGGCCAAGCCGAAGGTGAAGGGATGGGCCTTGACGCCGGCCAGGCTGGCCACCGCCGCACCGTCGACGTAGAGGGTGACGTCGCCCAGTGGCGTGTGGCTGCCGTCGACCACACCGGTGCGCGCGTACGCCACGCCCACGATGTGGTCCCCCAGCGGAAGCGGGTCAGGGGCGATCACCCGCTGCTCTTCTTCGCCGAAGAAGTTGTAGACGAACTGCAGCCGACCGTCCGCGACGAACAGGACGTAGCCGCCGTGACCCGCACCCTGTTTGAGGATGACGCCCTGCACGTCGGGGCCCTCGATGTTCACGTCAGCCAACACCGAGAACGAGCGGCCATTGATCGACACGCACGCACCCATCGCGACCGGCGCGGTATGCGGGTAGTAGACGTAGCTGGACCGGTCGCCGGCCAGTGACGGACGGGTGCGGGTGACCATCTCGAACACATTGAGGTCGGAAAGCGGTAAGCCGTTGTACTTTTCGGCTTCGGCGAACCAGAGCTTCTGCAACTCGTCGAGCTTGTCGGGGTACTCGGCGGCCACATCATGGCATTGGCTGCGATCGTTCTCGATGTTGTAGAGCTCCCAGCGGTCGGCGTCGAAATGCGACCAGCCCGACGGCGCGGCGGGGTGCACCGTGTTGGCGAACCAGCCCTTGTGCCAGATACCGCGGGTGCCCAGCATGGTGTAGAACTGGGTTTCCTTACCGGTGTCAGCCGTCGAATCCTCCAGTGCCGCTTTGAAACTCACCCCGTCGAGCGGCTTTTGCGGGATGCCTTTCACCGTCTGCGGCACATCGATACCCAGCAGTTCGTAGATCGTCGGCGTGATGTCAGCGACATTGACGTAGTTGTCGCGCACCTCGCCGTGCGCGGCAATTCCGTTGGGCCAGGAGATGATCGCGGTGTCGGCGATGCCGCCTTCATGGGAGGCGTAGCGCTTGTAGAGCTTGTATGGCGTGTTGAACGCCATCGCCCACCCGATCGGATAATGGTTGTACGTTTTCGGAGAGCCCAATTCATCGAAAAACGGCATACTCTCCTCGACGGTGTCGACGTAGCCGTTGAAGAACTTTCCTTCGTTGACCGAGCCGTTGGGCCCACCCTCACCGCTGGCGCCGTTATCGGAGATCACCACGACGATGGTGTTGTCCAGCTGCCCGGACTCTTCCAGATAGTCCAGGACCCTGCCAATCTGGGCGTCGGTGTAGGACAGGAACCCCGCGAACACCTCGGCCATCCGGGCGAACAGTCGCCTCTCCTCGTCATCGAGGGAATCCCAGGGCCGCACGGTGTCCTGTAAGGGCCACGGCTCACCGTTGGGTCCGGTGACATCCGCATACGGATTCACCCCGGATAGTTCGGTATCGGGTGGCACGATGCCGAGCTTCTTCTGGTTCGCCAAGACGATCTCGCGGTAGCGCTCGTACCCCATGTCGAACTCGCCGGCGTAGCGGTCAGCCCACTCCGTGAACACGTGATGCGGCGCGTGGCCCGCGCCCGGGCACAGATAGGTGAACCACGGCTTGTCCGGGGCGACCATCGTCGAATCCCGGATGAATTCGATCGCCTTGTCCGCCAAGTCTTTCGAGAGGTGATACCCCTGCTCCGGGGTGGCCGGTGGTTCCACGGGGTGGCCGTCGTAGACCAGCTCGGGATACCACTGGTCGGTCTCCCCACCCATGAACCCGTAGAACCGCTCGAAACCACGCGACAGCGGCCAGTGCCGCCGAGTTGCAGCGAGGTTGGACTCCTCGATCGGGGTGAGGTGCCACTTGCCGACGCAATAGGTGTTGTAGCCGCGCTCGGCGAGTACCTCCGAAATCAGCGCGGTGTCATCGGGAATGCGACCGTTGATACCCGGGAAACCTTCGGTGAACTCCTCGACCATCGCCATCCCGACCGTGGTGGCGTTGCGGCCCGTCAGCAGCGATGCCCGGGTTGGCGAGCACAGCGCGGTGGTATGGAACTGCGAGAGCCGGACACCGCGCTCGGCGAGGCGCGTCATCGCCGGCATCGACACCAGCCCGCCGAAACAGTCCCACGTGGCGATGCCGATATCGTCCCACACCAGGTAGAGCACATTGGGTGCGTTCTCGGGCGCCTCGGGGGCGGCGTACGGGCCCCAATCCGGCTCGGAATCGCGAATATCCAGCTCAATCTTGCCGTTGAACTCCGTCGTCATGCGCTCAGACTCCCACGCGCCGGACCGCTTTCGGGTGATTCCGCGTCCGCTGTGGGCGAATTCGCAGGACGGAGGTCAGACAAAAACGCGCCGCGGCTCAACAGCCGCGACGCGTGTTTGTCAGGAACGAAGTGTTACTTGGCCTGCTCGAGGACCTCGACCAGGCGCCAGCGCTTGGTCGCCGACAGCGGACGGGTCTCCATCAGGGAGACGCGGTCGCCGACACCGGCGACACCGTTCTCATCGTGCGCCTTGACCTTCGTGGTCGTGCGGATGATCTTGCCGTACTTCGGGTGCTTCGTGCGCGACTCGAGTTCGACGACGATCGTCTTCTGCATCTTGTCACTGACCACGTAGCCGATGACGGTCTTACGACGGCCACGCGTCTCCTCGGCCGGCGGAGTGTGCTTGGGACCCTTTGTTTCTGCCATCACGATTCCTCACCAGCGGGTCCGGAGGCCAGACCCAGTTCACGTTCGCGCAGCACGGTATAGATGCGCGCAATCTCCTGACGCACGGTGCGGAGCCGGCGATTGTTGTCTAGCTGGCCGGTAGCCATCTGGAAGCGCAGGTTGAACAGCTCTTCCTTGGACTCCCGCAGCTTGTCGGTCAATTCTTCGTCGGTGAGTTCACGCAGTTCACCGGCGCTGACGCCCACTGCCATCAGAACTGCTCCTCTCGGGTCACGATGCGCGCCTTGATCGGCAACTTGTGGATCGCGCGCGTCAGGGCTTCCCTGGCGATCTTCTCGTCGGGGTAACTGAGCTCGAACAGCACGCGTCCGGGCTTGACGTTGGACACCCACCATTCCGGTGAGCCCTTGCCCGAACCCATGCGGGTTTCCGCGGGCTTCTTGGTCAGCGGGCGGTCCGGGAAGATGTTGATCCACACCTTGCCGCCACGCTTGATGTGCCGGTTGATGGCGATACGAGCGGACTCGATCTGCCGGTTGGTGACGTACGCGTGCTCCAGTGCCTGGATGCCGTAGTCACCGAACGTCACCGATGTACCACCGCTGGCAATACCACGCTGCCTGGGGTGGTGTTGCTTGCGGTGCTTGACTTTACGGGGAATCAACATGGTCTAGCTCTCCGTGCTTTCAGCGACGGTCTCGACAGCGGCGGCCTCGGCCGTGACGGGGACTGCCGATTCGGCGGTCTCTTCACTGGCGGCGCGGCCGGCTTCGGTGCTCGTCGCGGTGGTGCCCGACGAACCGCTCCGGCGCGGACGGGTTGCGCCCGAGGGACGCTCGCGGCGCGGACGGTCGGCGGCGGGTGCGGCGGCGGTCAGCTCACGCTTGCCACCGACGATGTCGCCCTTGTAGATCCACACCTTCACACCGATACGGCCGAACGTGGTCTTCGCCTCGTACAGTCCGTAGTCGATGTCGGCGCGCAGGGTGTGCAGCGGAACCCGGCCTTCGCGGTAAAACTCCGAGCGGCTCATCTCCGCGCCGCCGAGGCGACCCGAGCACTGCACGCGGATGCCCTTGACGTTGGGCTGGCGCATGGCCGACTGGATGGCCTTGCGCATCGCGCGACGGAACGCCACACGGTTGCTCAACTGCTCGGCGACACCCTGGGCGACCAGCTGTGCCTGGCTCTCGGGGTTCTTCACCTCGAGGATGTTCAGCTGAACCTGCTTGCCGGTCAGCTTCTCCAGGTCGGCGCGGATACGGTCGGCCTCGGTACCACGACGGCCGATCACGATGCCCGGACGCGCGGTGTGGATGTCAACGCGAACCCGATCACGGGTGCGCTCGATCTCCACGTCGGCTATGCCGGCGCGCTCGAGGCCGGTGGCCAGCAGCCGCCGGATTGCCACGTCTTCCTTGACGTAGTCGGCGTATTGTTTATCGGCGTACCACCGGGACTTCCAGTCGGTGGTGATACCGAGCCGGAAGCCGTGGGGGTTGATTTTCTGGCCCACTACTCCGAGCCCTCCTTCGTCTGTTCGGCGGTCGCCTTAGGGGCGGCAGCCTTCGTGGCCGGAGCTTTCTTAGCCGGAGTCTTCTTGGCCGGCGCGGTCGCAGCAGCCTTGCTGCCCTGCGCCCGGCGCGAACGAGCCGCACTCGCCGAAGCCGAGCCGCGCTCGCCGCGAGCTGGACGGCTCTCGACGATCACGGTGATGTGGCTGGTGCGCTTGCGGATTCGGAACGCGCGGCCCTGCGCGCGCGGCCGGATGCGCTTGGCGGTGGGGCCCTCGTCGGCCATGACCGTTGCCACCACCAGGGTCGCCGGGTCCAGGCCCTCGTTGTTCTGAGCGTTGGCAGCCGCCGAGGCGATCACCTTGGCAACCGGCTCACTGGCCTGCTGCGGTGCCCAGCGCAGGATGTCCAGCGCTTCCTCAACGGACTTGCCGCGCACCAGGTTGATCACCCGGCGTGCCTTGCTCGCCGAGATCCCCACGTATTTCGCAACCGCGGTGGCGGAAGGAAATTCAGTCGTCGTCGTCATCGCCGCTTACTCTTCCGGTCGTCCTTGATGTGACCCTTGAATGTGCGCGTCGGGGCGAACTCGCCCAGCTTGTGGCCAACCATCGCTTCGGTGACGAACACCGGCACATGCTTGCGACCGTCGTGGACGGCGAAGGTGTGACCGATGAAGTCGGGGATGATGGTCGAACGACGCGACCAGGTCTTGATGACCTGCTTGGTGCTCTTCTCGTTCTGGACGTCGACCTTCTTGAGCAGATGGTCGTCGACGAACGGGCCCTTCTTCAGGCTGCGTGGCATCGCTGGCTACTCCTAGCGCTTATTCTTGCCGGTGCGCCGGCGTCGGACGATGAGCTTGTCGCTCGGCTTGTTGGGCTTGCGGGTACGGCCTTCCGGCTTACCCCACGGGCTGACCGGGTGGCGACCACCGGAGGTCTTGCCCTCGCCGCCACCGTGCGGGTGGTCGACCGGGTTCATCACGACACCACGAACGGTCGGGCGCTTGCCCTTCCATCGCATACGGCCGGCCTTGCCCCAGTTGATGTTGGCCTGCTCGGCGTTGCCGACCTCACCGACGGAGGCGCGGCAGCGTACGTCGACGCGACGGATTTCACCCGAGGGCATACGCAGAGAGGCGTAGGTGCCTTCCTTACCCAGCAGCTGGATGCTCGAGCCGGCCGAGCGGGCCAGCTTGGCACCGCCGCCGGGACGCAGCTCGACGGCATGGATGACGGTACCGGCCGGGATGTTGCGCAGCGGCAGGTTGTTACCGGGCTTGATATCGGCGTTGGCGCCTGACTCCACGATGTCGCCCTGCGAAAGACCCTGCGGCGCAATGATGTAGCGCTTCTCGCCATCCAGGTAATGCAGCAGTGCGATGTTCGCGGTGCGGTTCGGGTCGTACTCGATGTGTGCGACCTTGGCGTTGACGCCGTCCTTGTCGTTGCGACGGAAGTCGATCACCCGGTAGGCGCGCTTATGCCCGCCGCCCTTGTGGCGGGTGGTGATTCGGCCGTGCGCGTTACGACCGCCGGTTCCGTGCAGCGGACGGATCAGCGACTTCTCCGGAGTCGAGCGAGTGATCTCGGAGAAATCGGAGACGCTAGAACCGCGGCGACCGGGGGTCGTCGGCTTGTACTTGCGAATTCCCATTATCTATTCCTGAGTTCTATTCGTTGCCGGACTACGCCGGTGCTCCGAAGAGGTCGATCGGCTTGCTGCCGGGGGCCAGGGTCACGATCGCGCGCTTGGTGCTCTTGCGCTGCCCGTAGCCGACGCGGGTGCGCTTGCGCTTTCCCTGCCGATTGAGCGTGTTCACCGAGTCGACCTTCACCTTGAAGATCTTCTCGATGGCGATCTTGATCTGCGTCTTGTTCGAACCGGGCGCGACGACGAACGTGTAGACGTTGTCCTCGATCAATCCATAGGACTTCTCGGAGATGACCGGGGCCACGATGATGTCGCGGGGATCAGTGATGGTTGCCATCAGGCCGAAACCTCCTGGTCCTGTTTGGTGTTCGAGCTAATGTAGGCGTCCAGCGCTTCGACGCTGAACACCACGTCGTCGGCGTTGAGCACGTCGTAGGTGTTGAGCTGATCCGGCGAGATCACATGCACACCAGGAAGGTTGCGCACGCTCTTCGCACCGACCTCGTCGCTGCGGCCGATCACGACCAGCACCTTGCGGCGGTCGGTCAGCGTGCCCAGGAACGCCTTGGCGCTCTTGGTCGACGGGGTCTGGCCGGCCAGCAGTTCGGTGATCGCGTGGATCCGCTCGTTGCGGGCCCGATCAGAAAGAGCGGAGCGCAAAGCCGCGCGGATCATCTTCTTGGGCGTCCGCTCGCTGTAGTCGCGCGGCTGCGGGCCGTGGACGACGCCACCACCGGTGAACTGCGGAGCGCGGGTCGAACCCTGACGCGCACGACCGGTGCCCTTCTGCCGGTACGGCTTCTTTCCGCCGCCGGAGACCTGAGCGCGAGTCTTGGTGGCGTGCGTGCCCTGACGCTTGGAGGCCAGCTGCGCGGTCACCACCTGGTGCATCAACGCGATATTGGGTTCCACGTCGAACAGCTCGGCGGGCAACTCAACGCTGCCGTCCTTCTTGCCGTCCGGAGTACGAACGTCAATCTTGAGAGTCACTTCTCACCTCGTTTGACTGCCGTGCGAACCACTACGAGTCCGCCGTTGCGTCCGGGAACCGCACCCTTGATCAACAGCACGCCGTTCTCGGCATCAACCTTGTGCACCACCAGGTTTTGAGTGGTGATGCGGTCGCTACCCATCCGGCCCGACATCCGGGTGCCCTTGAAAACACGGCCCGGGGTGGAACAGCCACCGATCGAACCCGGCCGGCGGTGCACTGCCTGCGCACCGTGGCTGGCGCCCTGGCCCTTGAAGCCGTGTCGCTTCATAGTGCCGGCGAAGCCCTTGCCCTTGGAGGTGCCGGTGACGTCGACGTAGGCACCGTCGGCGAAGATCTCCGCCGTCAGCTCCTGGCCGACCTCGTACTCGGCGGCCGCGGCCTCGTCGTCAAGACGAAGCTCGGCCAGATGCCGGCGCGGGTTGATCCCGGCGGCGGCGTACTGGCCGGTGACAGGCTTGTTCACCTTGCGGGGGCTGATTTCGCCGTAGGCCAACTGCACGGCGCTGTAACCGTCACGCTCCGGCGTGCGGATACGGGTCACCACATTGGGTCCGGCCTTAACGACCGTCACGGGGACGACGCGGTTGTTCTCGTCGAACACCTGTGTCATGCCCAGCTTGGTGCCCAAAATGCCTTTTCTAGCCATTTCTTTCGGGTCTCCTACTGGATGTTGACGTCGACGCTCGCCGGAAGATCGATGCGCATGAGTGCGTCAACGGTCTTCGGGGTCGGGTCGAGGATGTCGATGAGTCGCTTGTGCGTACGCATCTCGAAGTGCTCCCGCGAGTCCTTGTACTTATGCGGGGAGCGGATGACGCAGTACACATTCTTTTCCGTCGGCAGCGGCACTGGACCAACCACGCTCGCGCCGGTACGGGTGACCGTCTCCACGATCTTGCGCGCCGAGGCATCAATCGCCTCGTGGTCGTAGGCCTTGAGCCTGATGCGGATCTTTTGTCCCGCCACGCTTCTCCTACCTTCATTCCTGCTCGGTCCCATAGCGGGACACGGTGGTCATGCGCTCTCGCCCGAAGGCGTCGCGCTGGCTGTTGCCGCCGCTCTTTACCTGTCTCTGGTGCACCGACCCCCGCGGTCGGGTGTGTCGCCCTCACGCAGTCCCGAAGGCGCGGTCACATGACCGTCGCGCTCCGAGGTTGGGACCGGACGCGCCCGTTTGGGCGCCGGTCGTACACCCTGAACGGCACCGCTCCCGATGGGAGCGAACCCTGCTCAAGGCAACCCGAACAGTATGCCTTAGATCGGACCGGTATCCAAATCCCTGCTCTGGCTGCTCAGCGCGGTCGGAACGGCTCATCCCGAGCACTACAACGGCAGCGCTTCGGGCACTGCACCGCCACAGCCGAGGCCAAGAATGGGAATACTTATGACAGCTACTGCCATATCGGCATAAGGTGCCAACTATGTATCGAGTGATCCAGTGGGCGACCGGCGGCGTAGGTAAAGCAGCAATCCAAGGGGTGCTCCGGCACCCTGAACTTGAGCTCGTCGGCTGCTGGGTGCACAGCGCCGACAAGCACGGCAAAGACGTCGGTGAACTCATCGGGGAAGAGCCGCTCGGAGTCGCCGCGACGACCGATATCGACGAATTGCTGGCGCTGGACGCCGACTGCGTCATGTACTCCCCGATGCTGCCCGACGATCAGGTCGTCGCGAAGATCCTGCGCTCCGGCAAGAATGTGGTGACCCCGGTCGGCTGGGTCTACCCGGACCGCGAGAACTCAGCGGTGCAGGCGCTCGAAGAGGCGTGCGTGGCAGGCAACGCCACCCTGCACGGTTCCGGGATCCATCCCGGCGGCATCACCGAGCGCTTCCCGCTGATGATCTCCGGGCTGACGGCGGCGATCACCCATGTGCGGGCCGAAGAGTTCTCCGACATCCGGACCTACAACTCACCCCTGGTGGTGCGCGAGGTGATGGGATTCGGCCTGACTCCCGAACAAGCGATGAGCGGGCCCATGGCCACCCTGCTGGAGGCTGGGTTCAAACAGTCGGTGCGGATGGTCGCCGACGAACTGGGCTTCCGCTCGGAGCCGCGCATCCGGTCCACCCAGGAGGTGGCCGTCGCAGTCACCGGAACCGACGAGCTCGTCGTTCCGATGGAAGCGGGCACCGTGGCCGCCCGCCGGTTCAAGTGGCAGGCCATCGTCGACGACAAACCCGTCGTGACCGCCGCGGTCAACTGGCTGATGTGCGACGTGGAGCTCGACCCGCCGTGGACGATCGGCGAGAAGGGCGAACGCTTCGAGGTGGAGGTCACCGGCGATCCCGACGTCTTACTGACGTTCAAGGGACTGCAACCGGAAACCGTCGCCGAAGGTCTCGAGCGCAACCCTGGCGTCGTGGTGACGGCCAACCACTGCATCAGCGCCATTCCCCTTGTCTGCGAGGCCGGCCCCGGTATCAAGACCTATCTCGATCTGCCGATGATCACCGGGCGCGCCGCCCCCGACCTGGCCAGGTGACCGCGGAACCCCTTGGCGACCTTCGCTTTAGCCATGTGGTGGTCGGGTCACCGATATGGACCGGGCGCTGCAGTTCTACCGCGGATTGCTCGGCATGGATGTGCTGTTCGACCAGACTCTGTCGGGCGAATCGTTCGACCATGCGCTTGGCGGCGGCGACGGGAACCAGGGCCGGCCGGGAAGCGGGTTACGAGCCCGACCAGGTGCCGTTCGAGATCGCCGGGGTAGGCATGTTCTTCGTCAAGGATCCCGACGGCACCGCGGTGGAGTTCATCGAATTCCTCGGTGCCGCACAAACATCGGAGGAGTTACATCGTGGCCCCGCACACTGACTACAGTTATTGGCATCCGGGTTCACTGACCGGGGTGCGGGTGATCGTGACCGGCGCCGCGCGGGGCGTGGGCAAGGGCATCACCACGGCGCTGCTCGAGCGCGGGGCGTCGGTGCTGCTGGTCGATCGTGATCCGTCGGTGGCCGCTGTCGCCGCGGACTTCAACGCCGCCGGGCGAGCCCGCGCGCTGGTGGCCGACTTGTGCGACCGCTCCAGCTATCAGCACATCGTCGATGAGGCGGTGGGGGTGTTGGGTGGCATCGACGCGTTGATCAACAACGCGATCGCCACCAACGAACCCAAGCTGTTCACCGACATCAACCACGACGACTTCGACCTGGTATTTGACACCGGACCGCGGGCCACATTGTTCTTGATGCAGGCCGCCTATCCGGTGCTCAAGGCCGGCGGTGGCGGGTGCATCGTGAACTTCGGTTCCGGGGCCGGTACAGCCGGCCAGAAGACGTTCGGCGCCTACGCCGGATCCAAGGAAGCGATCCGGGGCATCTCCAAAGTCGCTGCCCTGGAATGGGGTAAAGACAATATCCGAGTCAACGTGGTGTGCCCCCTGGCCCAATCCGACGGCGTAGCCGGATGGAGCGACGAATTCCCCGAGGTGTACCACAAGGTCGTCAAGAGCATCCCACTACGCCGAATGGGCGACACGCATACCGATATCGCACCGCTGGTGGCCTTCCTGGTCAGCCCCGACGCGTCGTTCCTGACCGCGCAGACCATCCACGTCGACGGCGGCGCGGGAACCTACCGGTGACCACCCCGCCCGCGCAACGGCCACCGACACTGCGTGACCGGCAGCGGGCGCAGGTGCGCGCCGACATCCACGCCGCGGCGTATCGGCTTTTCGCTGCACGGGGATTCGGCAACGTCACCACCGACGACATCGCCGCGGAGGCATCGGTGTCGCCGCGGACGTTCTTCCGGCACGTGGCCACCAAGGAGGACCTCCTGCTGGGATCGGTGCAGCGCGGGAATGCCGCGATCGCCTCGCTGCTGACGCGCCGCCCGGCCGGTGAGCCGCCCGACGTGGCATTGGCCGCCGCGATCGTGAATCGGGTGGATTCCTTCGACGATGGCGACCTGGAGAGCTGGCGGGCGGCCATCCTCACCGCGCCCGAACTGCTGGAGCGGGCGACGCTGTTGTCCGCGGCCGACCGCGAACAGATGGTTGCGCTGGTGGCCGCGCGCATGGGTGTGCACCCAGCTCAGGACACCCGGCCCGGACTTCTGGTCCAACTATCTTTCGCTGCAGCCGATTTCGCATTCCAACAGTGGGTCCGCGGGCACCTTCCTCATCGCCGGCCGCTGGCATCGGACGTGGCCGAAGCGCTGGCCGTCGTTGCCCATCCGCGCTGGGCTGGTTAGCGGGTCCCCTTCAGCGTTGCCCAGAACGCGCAATTGTGGTGCGCGCTGAAATCTTCGGTGATCGTCAGCTGCGGTGTCTGCAACGACATCCGCTTCGCGGATCCGTCCGCGCCGAATTGTGGCCAGTCCGGCAGTCCGGCTACTTCGGGCTTGCCGTCCTTCACGAATTGGCTCCAGTACGCGACCATCTTGTCGGACAGCTCGCGCTGCGCCGGATTGAGCGGCGGAGCACCACCGACGTCGAACAGGTACCGCAACTCCAGTGAGTGGCTCGCCCCGACAGCGAACGGCACGGCGCGCAACGGATCTGGGGCGGGCGCAGTTCGGTCGTTGAACTCGTAGGCGTACACGGGGTTGGTGTGCGCCAGTCCGGACGTGAGCCTGTCTGTGGGGCAAGCGAATAGGCTGTCGGTGACCGCCGCGGAGTAGGCCAGGCCATCATTGCCCCCGAACCCGTCGAGGGGGTAGTGCGCGGCCACCGCAGGCGCATCGGGACCGAACGTGTCAGACAGCAGTTTCGGATACGGCGGCAGCCCATGGTCTTTGAGATATTGAAGGGCGGCGAACATCGCGAACTCGTCGCCGTTGCTGCCGATCAGCACGGGTATCCGGGGCATTCGGCTCAGAGCGGCTTCGGTCATCGGATCCACGGGGAGGCGGTCGGTTCCGGTAACCGGCCCGGTGAGCTTGTCGGGACCGAACCCGACATACAGTGGCGCGCTCTGCAATTCTTTCGCCGGCAGCGACCGCAGGCAGGCCGCAACCGCGTCGGGGTCTGAGCATCCGACCTTGGTCGCGTAGTCGGTGCTCACCTTCTGCCCGGTGGCCCGATCGGCTTGCGCCTGACACGGTCCGCTCTGCAGAATCGCCGCCCGGAACAACCCGGCGGAATCCGGTGCGACCAGGTGATCACATACCGACATCGCACCGGCAGACTCCCCCGCGATGGTGACTTTGGTTGGGTCCCCACCGAATTCGGCGATATTGTCGCGCACCCATCGCAGTGCCGCCTGCTGGTCGGCCAGGCCGTAGTTGCCGATGTTGGCATCTGGGCTCAGCGCCGGGTGCGCCAGGAAGCCGAGGGCGCCCAGCCGGTAGTTGACGGTGACGACGACGATATCGCCCTGGGTCGCCATCCAGCGGGCGTCGTAGATGTCGGCGCTGCCGTTGAGGAAGCCCCCGCCGTGAATCCACACCAGCACCGGCTTCTGGCTCGACCGGCTGGCACCGTCGGGGGTCCAGATGTTGAGGTTCAGGCAGTCCTCACCGGTGGGGCGGCCGTAGTCGGGGTCGAAGCTGGTGTCCTGGATGCAGCGCAGCCCCGGTGTGGTGGCATCGCGCTCCCCCGACCACGGTGCGGCCGGCTCCGGGCGCTCCCAGCGCAGCGGTCCCACTGGGGCGGCGGCATACGGAACGCCATCGAACACCCGGTACCCCGGGGCGACGGTACCGCGCACCGCGCCCGCCGCGGTCTGCACCACCGCGGGGCCGGGTTGGGCGACAGGGGCGGGCGGCGGGTGCGTGTCACTCCCGCCCGTGCCGCAGCCGACGAGTAGCCCCAGGCCCAGCAACAGGCCCAATGCGCGCCGAAAGCGTCGGCCACTGGATCGGTCTCGCACGAGATCCGAGCCTACGCGGACACCTACCCGAGTGATGACCTGGGAATTAGCCGAAAAACCTGCCACCTGGCACGATCGTGGCCGAAACTAGAAACCTGACACCCGTCAAGTTTCTGGGAGCACGGAGCAAGGAGACCCGATGAGCGCACGGATCATGGACAAGGCGGCACGCGTTCTGGCCAGCCCAACGGGCTACACCGATGAGAAGAGGCTGCACGAGTCCCTTGCTCATCTGCGTGCGCACACTCCGGTGTCGTGGGTCGAGGCCGAGGGATACCGCCCGTTCTGGGCGATCACCAAGCATGCCGATGTGATGGACATCGAGCGCCAGAACGACCTGTTCACCAATGACCCGCGCCCGCTCCTGACGATCGCGGCCGCCGACGACGCGTTGCGCGCACAGATGGAAGCCGGGATCGGGCTGCGCACCCTGATCCACATGGACGATCCGCACCACCGCGATATGCGCAAGATCGGGGCGGACTGGTTTCGCCCGAAAGCCATGCGCGCCTTGAAGGCACGCTGTGACGAGCTGGCGAAGATCTACGTCGACAAGATGCTCGAGCAGGGTCCCGAACTGGACTTCGTCCAGGAGATCGCGGTCAAATACCCGCTCTACATCATCCTGACTCTGCTCGGCCTGCCCGAATCCGACTTCCCCCGCATGCTCAAGCTCACCCAGGAGATGTTCGGCGGCGACGACACCGAATTGCAGCGGGGCGGCTCCACCGACGACATGCTCGCGGTGCTGCTCGACTTCTTCAATTACTTCTCCGCCCTGACGGCCTCGCGCCGCGAGCACCCGACCGAGGACCTGACCTCGGCGATCGCGAACGCGACCATCGACGGCCAGCCCCTGTCGGATATGGACACCGCGTCGTACTACGTGATCGTCGCCAGCGCCGGCCACGACACCACCAGCGCCGGAATCGCGGGCGGCCTCCTGGAATTGATTCGCAACCCGGCCGAACTGCAACGGCTCCAGAACGATCCCGGCCTGATGGGCACCGCGGTCGAAGAGATGATCCGCTGCATCGTCCCGGTCAAGGAATTCATGCGCACCGCCCAAGCCGACACCGAAGTCCGCGGCGTCCCGATCGCCAAGGGTGAATCGGTTCTGCTGTCCTATGTTTCAGCCAACCGCGACGAAGAGGTCTTCGACGACCCGATGCGCTTCGACGTCGGCCGCGACCCCAACAAGCACCTGTCGTTCGGCTACGGCGTGCACTTCTGCCTCGGGGCGGCACTGGCCCGCATGGAAATGCACAGCTTCTTCTCCGAACTCGTTCCGCGCATCAACACCATCGAACTGGCCGGCGATCCGGAACTGATGGCCACCACCTTCGTCGGTGGTCTCAAACGCCTGCCGATTCGCTACTCGCTGAAGTGATTTCGCCGACTCGGTGGACGGCCAGGAAGCCGTCCACCGCGGCGCGCGCACACTCGCGATAGTCGAAATCGGCCAGCGTGCTGATCCGGCCGGCCACCAGCGGGCCGATCAGCAACATGATCGCTTGCGCGCGGTCGACGTGGCCAAGTTCTCGTTGCGCGTCGGGACTGTCGAAAATCGCGTCGAACGGTGCGCCGTACTGCTGGGCGACCCGTTCCCGCAGTGTGCGCACCTCAAGGCTGTCGGTGTCGGCGGTACGACCGGGCATGTGCTCCATGTCCGGACCCAGCGCCAGCCAATAGGTGGCCGTCAGCAGCACCGGCGTCCCAGAGATGAGGTCCGCCTGCGCCTGCATCAGTGCGACGAGGCGCTCTCGTAGCGATCCCGACTCCGGTGGCATCGGCGCGGGCGGGATCAAGCTGTGAAACGCGGCGGCCAGCAGATCATTGCCACTGGGGAAATGCCGGTACAGAGTCGCCCTGGCGACGTTGGCGCCACGCGTCACCGCATCGACGGTCACTGCACTGGGGCCGCCCGCGCGCAGTAATGCCGTTGCTGCGTCCAGCAACCGAGCGCGCGAACGCGCAGGTCTGGGGTCGCTGCGTCGGGTCGTCATCGCGCAGAATCCTTCCCTGACATTCCCCAACGTCTAGACATCTTCGCTTGATCTGGCCCGACTAGGGTACCGATTGGCTCCGCCGCCGAGACACAGCAGTTCAGCCGACGAATTCGGCGGCGCGGTGCCCGATCATCGCGATCGTCGCGTGCGGGCCGCGGCCGGTGATACGCGGCAGCACCGAACCGTCGACTACCCATAGGTTCTCGAACCCCCGCAACCGGCACCGCGGGTCGACGACGGCGTGCGCGTCACGATCGTCACCCATCGGGGCAGTGCCGCACAGATGTTGCGACGTCGACCACATCGGTTCGCCGAGTTGGGTTGTGGCACACAACATTTCCGTGGCGAACGTGCAACCCCGCCGCAGTGCGGCCACATCCTCGGGCGCACTGTCGTAGCGGTGTTCGATCAGTGGGGGTACCGCCGGATCAGCCGAAACCAATGTCAGGCGGCCGTGGGCGCGCGGTGCCATCAACGCCACACCCACATGCGGCCAGTCCGGGCGGCCGAGCGTCCCGTCACCCACCATTGCGATGAATCCGCCTGTGTAGGGCCGGATCTCGAGACCGTCGGCAACCAACACCACCTCGAGCACCGGACGCTGCGGGGCGACGGTCCATGTGGCGGACATCACCCATTCCGGATGATCGGAGATCCGCTGCCCCACCGGCAGATTGGCGACCACAGCGACGCCTACAGTGCGGAGGTTCGCGGCAGGCCCGACGCCCGACAACATCAGCAGGTGCGCTGACCCGATGGCTCCCGCCGACAGCACCACCCGGTCGGCCTCGAGGATCGCCGGGCCGTTCGGGCCGAGGATCTCGATACCTACCACCCGCGATCCGGAGATCCGCAGCCGCAGCACTCGCGTGTGGGGCAACACCGTCACGTTGGGCCGGGCGGCGGCGGGTTCCAGGAATGCTGCGCCAGGGCCGGTGCGGACGCCGTCGACGATGTTCAGCGGTACCGCGCCGATTCCAGGCGGGGAGTTCTCGCCGGCCGGCTCCGCGTTGAGGTCGGGTAGCCAGCGCAGACCGGCCGCCTGGGCAGCCTCGACGAACGATGCAGTGCTGCCGACGAATTCATGGGTTCGCCGGATCGCAATCGGCCCCCCATCGGCTCGATCCGGGAAGTCGAGATCGGTCTGGATGGCTCGGTAGTGCGCCTCGACCTCCGCCCAGGACCAGCCAGGCACACCGGGACCGTCGAAGTCCACCGGCAGCGCCCGACAGAAGTACCCGCCGTTGACCGCACCGGACCCCCCGACCGTCATGCCCCGCACGATGTCGGCACCGCGCGGGGGCTGGGCAGTCAGCTCCGTCCGGTAGCGCTGGACCAGCGGGCTGGCCGCCCCGATCGGCAGCTGAAGGCCGTTGTGAGTGAGGCCGCGCACGCCGGGGTCGTCGGGGCCCGGTCCGGCTTCCACCACGGTGACCCGGCAGGCTGAATCGGCCGAGAGGCGTTCGGCCAGCACCGATCCCGCACTACCGGCACCGACGATCAGAACGTCGCTGGGCGTGTTGTGACCGATCACCAAGTCAGGTTTTGATCTGCGGCATCAGCGGCCGCAACGTGCGCTCGCGGATTACACCCGTCCACAGGCCGGCGCCATAGGCAAGATCGTCGAGACGTTTGAGGAGCACGTAGGCGAACAGGCCGATCGGTTTGCCCTCGACGTCACTGCTGCGATTACGGATGATCCAGTCCTGCACTCCGTCGAGCACCGCGGCCACCAGGATCGCGTGCCGACACCGGCGCGAGAGCACGGCAGCCACCAGGGCCAGCGGCCAGTAGTGCCGGCAGATCGCCGCTGACAGCTGGAGCGCGGCGGCACCGATCCCGCGTAGTGCCAGGATCACCACGGCGGAGATCCCGGCATCGGTGTCCTTCATCGCCTTGGCCGTCCTGCGGGTGGCAACGCCGGCGAAAACCAGGGAGGCCAGATAACCCGAGGCCGACCCCAGCGCCATCAGCAACCACACCAGCAAGCTCCATGCCGAGATCACCACCGGCGCCATCTTGTCCGGGTGGCGGATCGACAACGGCGCAGCAGAGCTGCCATAGAAAGCCTTGCGGCCCAGCCATGCTCGCATCTCCGTGCGGTGTTCGTGGGCGACCAGCGCAATCGGCTCGTAGCGCAGCCGGGAGCCGGACTCGATGAGCCGCCAGCATAGGTCGACGTCCTCACCCGACGGCAGCGTCTCGTCGAACCCGCCCAATTCCAGTAGTGCCGCCCGCCGGCAGATGATCGCCGCACTGGGTACATAGGACACCGGGCCATAGGGCATTACCGGCGCCTCCCGCCCGCCGAGGTCCAGTGACGACCGGACCGCTTCATAGCGGGCGATCAGTTGATCGCTGTGACCGAGTCCCACGATGCGGGGAGCGACCAGGGCGGCCGCGGGGTCGCAGAAGTGGCCGAGCAGCGCCTCCAGCCAGCCCCGGCGTGGCACCACATCGGAGTCCAGGAACGCGACGAAATCTGTTGTGCAGGAAGCCAGCCCGGTGTTTCGGGCCGCGGCGGGCCCCTTGCTGCGGGGGTGTCGCAGGATCTCGATCTCGCAGCGCGCACCGGTGAAATCGCTCGGGTGAACCGGTGTCTGCGAACCATCATCGACAACGACGACGCGCATCCCCCGTAGCGACATCACTAGGCGGTCGAGCCCAAACGGGTTGTCGCGGACCGGGATCACGACGGTGACGTCACGATGTGACGGCCCGCCCGCCGGGCGCGGATGCGCGACGGTCGCGTCGAGGAGGGTGCGGGCTAGCTGGGCGCTCACGGCGTCGCGGACCTCGAGGCGGCCGCCGTCGAGCAAAACCTGGGCGGCCGGCGCCAGACGCAGCAACCGGGTCGGTGAGCCGCCGAGCAAGGCCGAACCTTCGGCGAGTGTGCGCACTCGTCGGTCGACCTGCACGGCAAACCCGTCAGGCAGCCGGGGCTGAGTCATGTCAGCATCCCGTCATCGGCCGGGCACCATCGATCAACACGACGAGAACACTCCGCGACCATCTGCTCGAAGATACGAGCGCCCTCCCCCGGGGTCGCCGTCGTCGGGTCACCCAACACACCCACCTCACTCACCGCGGCCACCCCCCCGTGCCGCATCTGGTCCAAAAGGGTAGCCAGTGGAGCCCGGTTCCCGCTACACCACGCGTCGGTGCGCACGTCGGCCGGTGAAATATGCAGTAGTACAGACGTTTCCGTGTGTCCCGCGTGGGCGTCGCCGCCTTCGGCGACACACGGGCACCAGGTCGCGTCGCGACCTTCGGCCCGCAGGCGGCGCACCGCCGCGCGCATCGCCTCGAGGTTGCCGCCGTGCCCGTTGACGAACACCAGCCGTCGAGCCCAGCCGCATGCTGACCGCCCGTACTCGATGAGCACAGAGGTCAGCACCTCGGTGCCGATCGACACCGTTCCGGGGAAGCCCTGGTGCTCTCCTGACGCGCCATAGGCGACCGCGGGCGCGAGCAGGTACTGATCAGGATCAGAACGGTTGAGCACCTCGGTCGCGGTGCGCGACACCGCGGTGGCGATCCGGGTGTCGGTGTCCAGCGGCAGGTGCGGACCGTGCTGCTCGGTCGAGCCTACCGGGATCACGATCGTGAGCGAGGTGTCGCGAAGTTGACTCGATGTCGAGTTGCCCAGCTCGCTCCGAAAAGCCACGCGGTGATGGTAGGCCGAATTCACCTGCTGTGCGCCAATTGTTGGAGGAGAAGACGGACTTCTTTCGCATTCGGAACCGGTGGACCCGCCCGGGGCGTTCACCGTCGTCCCGTCCGTCACGCCAGCACCACAACCTCACTCACGCCGGACTCAGCGCACGTCCTACTTCGGCACGCCGAGAGCCCGCACGAAGTCGTCCGGCATCAAGATGTCCTCGGCTGTCAGATCGTGGATCGACGCCTTCCCGAGTCCCCGCAGGGCCGAGTCAATGCCCCCGGACAAGATGTCGAGGACATTTTCCACACCGGCCTGCCCGTTGGCGGCCAGGCCCCACAGGTAGGCGCGGCCGATCATCACCGCGCGGGCACCGAGCGCCAGCGCCTTGATCACATCGCTGCCGCGGCGCACACCGCCATCGAGAAGTACCTCGACCTGGTCACCGACGGCCGCCGAGATGGCCGGCAGCGCGCGGATCGAGGCCGGCGTGCCGTCGAGATTGTTGCCGCCGTGGTTGGACACCGAGATCGCTGAAACACCGGCATCGACAGCGCGTTTGGCGTCGTCGACACGCATGACACCCTTGAGCATGAATGGCCCGCCCCACAGCTCACACAGCCAGGCGATATCTTCCCAGGTGGGCGGCGGCGTCCCCATCCACTGGCCGTAGGCGTCGAAGAACGGCGGACCGGGCTCGCCCTTGGCCGCCTGATTCGGCACAGACAGCGCCGGCGGCCGCAGCGTCTTGGCCCACTGCAGGAACCACCCTGGCCGTGTGATGGCCTCCGGGCTCATCTTGACCATGGTCTTGAGATCCATCTTTTCCGGGATCTTCGGACTGCCCCAGTCGCGCCCGTGGCTGAAGCTCCAGTCGGTGGTCACGATGAGGCCGACGGCCCCGGCCGCCCGGGCCCGCTCGGCGCGGGCGGCGATCGCGTCCCGATCACCCAGCCAATAGATCTGGAAGAACGTCTTCGGGTTGGCCGCGACGACCTCTTCGATCGGCTTGCTGGCAAACGAGGACAGACCCATCGCGGTGTTGCGGGCCGCCGCCGCACGGGCCACCGCCACCTCGCCGTCGGGGTGCACCGCCTGCACACCGGTCGGAGAGATCAGAACGGGCAGCGAAACCTCTTGGCCCATGACAGTAGTTGCCATGTCCCGCTTTTCGAGGGCGCCGATGACGTGCGGCGCAAAGCCGAGCTCGTTGAACGCCTCGTTGTTGCCGTTGACGGTGAGCCCCTTCTCACTGCCACCGATGAGGGCGCCGTAGGCAGATTTGGGGAGCCGCTTCTTCGCGCGTGCCTGCGCGATGGCGACTGTTTCGAACCAGGTGTCGCGTGCCATTGCTTAGATCGGACTTTCGTTGCAGGGCTTGGCCGGTGGCCGAGTAGACAGGGTCAGCATGATCGGCTTGCCGCGGGAATGGTCGGCGCTGGGGCGGGGCTTGTCGCGCTCTCGTGTCAGGGCAGGCACTCCGTAGCCTTGGACGCACTCCGGGTCGGGGCCGTCGAGCGGCAGACCGGTGAAGAACTTCGCGGCCATGCAGCCACCGCGGCAGGCGTCGTAGTGCCCACAGCTGCCGCAGGCGCCGGCCGACTGCGGCTCGCGCAGCTCAGTGAACAGCGGCGAATACTTCCACACATCGGAAAAGCGGGTGCCAAAACCTTCCTCTCGCACCACATTTCCGGCCAGGAAGCGGTCGTGGATGGCGAACGGGCAGGCGTAGACGTCACCGACGGGGTCGATCAGGCACACCACCCGGCCGGCACCGCACATGTTCAGGCCTGCCAGCGCGCCAGGGGCGCCGAGGCCGGACAGGTGGAAGAACGAGTCGCCGGTCAGCACGCCTTCGCCCCTGGCCACCAGCCAGTCGTAGAGCGTCACCTGTTGCGCGGGAGTGGGGTGCAGTTCGTCCCAGACATCGGCCCCGCGCCCGGACGGGCGAAGACGGGTGATGCGCAGGGTGGCGCCGTAGCGGTCGGCGAGGTCCTTGAAGTCATCGAGCTGGTCCACATTGTGGCGGGTGACGACCACCGAGATCTTGGCGTCTGTGAATCCCGCGGCAGCCAGGTTCGCCAGCGCCCGGGTGGCCATATCGAAGGAGCCCGGACCGCGGACGGCGTCGTTGACTTCCGCGGTGGCGCCGTCCAGCGAGATCTGCACGTCGACGTAATCACTGGCGGCCAGCCGTTGCGCCACCTCCGGGGTGATGCGCACGCCGTTGGTAGAGAACTTGACGCCGACGTGATGGGCGGTCGCGTAGTCGACCAGCTCCCAAAAATCCGGTCGCACCGTGGGTTCGCCGCCGCCAATATTGACATAGAACACCTGCATGCGCTCGAGCTCGTCGATGATGTCCATGCACTGCCGGGTCGACAGCTCGCGGGGATCGCGCTTGCCCGAGGAGGACAGGCAGTGCACGCACGCCAGGTTGCAGGCGTAGGTCAGCTCCCAGGTCAGGCAGATCGGCGCGTCGAGGCCGCTCTCGAACTGCTCGATCAACCGGGGTACCGGTGCCACCGAAGTCATTGGGAATCCTTGGGAATCAACATGTTCGAGGTCACCAGCACGCTCAAGGCATGCAGATAGGGCGCCTCGTCGGGCTCGTCGACCCCGGCGGCCCGCAGAGCGGAGCGCGCGTCGGGGTGTTCGGACAGCGAGTTCACGACGGCCAGGATGGTGCGGTTCTTCAAGAACGACAGCTTCCTGGTGCCGAAGTGGTATAGCAGTGCGCCGAAAGGCTCCGGGCGCACGGCCACCTGCGGATGTAGGCGCCAGCTGAGTGCCGGGTCGAAGTCCGACCCGGCCACAGCTGGATCGCCCACAGCGTGGGCGGGCACGGTCAGTAGACCCCGCACATCCCGTCGATGGAGACCTCTTCGACCAGCGTCTCGGTCACCAATTCGGTTTCGGTCTCACTTGTGTGGCTCGGCTCCATGAAAAGCACCCTTTCGTCGGCCAGGTTCTCGACAATTGTGATCGAGGTCGCAAGAATATGGCATCGAGTGCCGAAAAGGAAGGGGTGGGTCGATGACAAGTGGCTCTGCGGGTTCAGGTGGGGCCCGCGTGGGCCGGCGCCGATCCACCACTGGGGGCCACATCACCGACGTCGCGCTCGACCTGTTCGCGAACTACGGGTTCGGTTCGGTGAGCGTCGACGATGTGGCCCAGGCATCGGGCATCGCCCGGCGCACGCTGTTTCGCTACTACCCGTCGAAAAACGCCATCCCCTGGGGCGACTTCGACGCGCATTTGCAGCACTTCCGCGACCTGTTCGACGCGTTAGACGAGGACGAACCCATCGGCGCTGGGCTGCGCTCAGCCTTGCTGGCGTTCAACACTTTTGACGAGTCCGAGACCGAACGACACCGCCAGCGAATGCGGGTGATCCTGCAGACCGCGGAGCTGCAAGCCCACTCGATGACCATGTACGCAGGCTGGCGCGGTGTCGTGGCGGACTTCGTGGCCGCACGCACCGGCGGCACTCCGGGCGACCTGATCCCCCAGTCGGTCGCCTGGCTGATGCTCGGCGTCGCGTTATCGGCCTACGAGTACTGGCTGGCCAACGAGTCAGTGCCACTGCCCCAGGCGCTCGGTGACGCCTTCGACGTCGTCGCGCACGGGCTCGACGACCTCGACGGGGACTGATTTCGGCGCAGTTTCGTGCGCTGAGCGCTCGGGAGCGCGCCGAAATCACTCAGGACGCGGGGAGCACGTCGGCGATCGGCGCGCCGGCCGCGATCTTGGCGCGCGTCTTCATGACCTTGCCGGGCATACCGCCGCCGACCACCCCGGCGACCACGCCGTCGCGCTCGTAGAACGCCAGGAACTTGCGGCCGTCGTCCTCGACGATGTGCACGACGTCGGTGGCCTCCGGCTCGCCCAGGCACTGGATCTTGACGTCGTACTGGTCGCTCCAGAAGTACGGCACCACGATCAGCGATGGTGCCTCCAGACCCAGCATCGACGGCACGATGACCCGGGCCTGCTCGGCAACATTGCTCCAATGTTCAACGCGGGCTTGATGTCCCGTGGCATCACGCCACGACGCGACGTCACCGAGCGCCCAAACTCCTGCGGCGCTGGTCCGGCCGGCCGAATCGCACACGACACCGTTGTCGACCTCCACGCCACTGCCCGCCAGCCAGTCGGTCGCCGGACGCGACCCGATACCGACCACCACCAGGTCGGCATGCAGCTCGGTGCCGTCGGACAGCACGACCGCACTCACGTGGCCGTTCTCGCCGCGCACCTCGGCCACGCCGATACCGGTGCGGACGTCCACCCCTTCAGCGCGATGCAGCCGAGCCACCAGGTTTCCGACCTGTTCACCGAGCACCGAGGCCAGCGGCGACGGCTGCGGCTCCACCAGAACCACGTCGACGCCGAGCTTGCGCAGGCTCGCCGCGACCTCACACCCGATGAAGCCGGCACCGATGATCACGGCGTGGCGAGCCGACGCGGCGTGGGTGCGCAGCGCCAGCGCTTCGTCGAAGGTCCGCAGCACCCGGATACCCTCCAGGTCCGGGAACGACGGAATGCGCTTGGGCACCAAGCCGGTCGCGATCACCAGCTCGCCGTAGCCCAGCACCGCCCCGTCGGCCAGGGTCACCGTCTGGGCGGCCGTGTCCAGCGACACCACCGCACTGCCCAACCGCAGGGTGATGTCGTTCTCGGTGTAGAACTCGGCCGGCTTGAGCGTGACATCGTCGAGGTCGGCGTGCAGCACGTCCTTCGACAGCGGCGGGCGGTCATAGGGCAGGTGCGCCTCATCGCTGACGATGGTGACCGGACCGGTGTATTCCGCCTTGCGCAACTGTTCGGCGGCCCTGGTGGCAGCCAGCCCTCCGCCGACGATGACAATCCCATTTTCGCTCGTGCTCACGTTGGCTTTCTTACACGATCACCGCCGCGAAGTGCGCGCCAGCCTGCGGTTGAGCAGTTACGCCGGTGACCGGTCGATGAGGTTGGACAACACCACGATGCTCTCGCTTCGTTCGATATCGGCACTGGACCGGATCCGTTCCAGTGCGGCCTCCAGGTGCCGCATGTCGCGGGCCAGCACGTGCAGGATGGCGTCGGCGGTACCGGTCACGGTGGCGGCGCTGATGATCTCGGGGATGTCAATCCAGGCCGCGCGCAACTGATCCGGCGCAATCGTGCCGTGGCAGTAGACCTGAACGTAGGCCTCGGTGTTCCAGCCCAATGCACTGCGATCGATGACCGTGGTGAAGCCGCGAATGACCCCGTTGTCCAGCATCCGGTCGACGCGGCGCTTGACGGCGGGCGCCGACAGGTTCACCCGTGCGCCGATCTCAGCGAACGTGGCACGAGCATGCTCGGCGAGCTCGGCGAGGATGCGCTCATCGGTCTCATCCAGCCGGTCCATCGACAACTCTCCCTCGCGCACAATAAATCAACACAATGTTGGCCCTCACGCAACAAATCCATCATAGACACGCAATGACTATTGATTGATTGCGTCCAGGTGCCCTTCTATCGTTGTTTTCATGACGATATCCCCAGATGTCGCCGCCGAGGCCACGAGGACACCGCGCAGCCAGCGACTTCGCCACTACGCCATGACCCCGCCGACGTTTTTTGCCGTCGAGTACGCCATCAACCCGTGGATGGACACCAGCACCCCGGTCGACGTCGCCCGCGCCGTCGACCAATGGCAGACCCTGCGCGACACGTACCGCCGCCTCGGCCACACCGTCGACATCGTCGAGCCGGTCCCCGGGCTGCCGGACATGGTCTACGCCGCCAACGCCGGTCTGATCATCAACGGCACGGCGATCGTCGCCCAGTTCAAGCACGCCGAACGGCAGGGCGAATCGGCCGCCTATGCGGCGTGGATGGGCCAGCACGGACACCGCCCTGTCGCCACCCGTCACGTTAACGAGGGTCAGGGCGATCTTCTGGTCGTCGGATCAACCATTTTGGCCGGCACTGGTTTTCGCACGCAGCCGCAGGCGCATACCGAGGTGGCCGCGATCACCGGTATGCCGGTGGTCTCGCTGGAACTCGTCGATCCGCGCTTCTACCACCTCGATACCGCGCTGACAGTGCTCGACGACACCACGATCGCCTACTACCCGCCCGCCTTCACCGCCGCGGCCCGTAGCCGGCTGCGCGGACTCTTTCCCGAGGCCATCGAAGTCGCGAGCACCGATGCCTACGTCTTGGGCCTCAACGCGGTCTCCGACGGAAAGCATGTCGTCTACCCCGCCCAGGCCGCCGGATTCGCCGAACAGCTCTACCACGCGGGTTTCCACCCGATCGGTGTCGACCTCGCCGAGCTGCTCAAGGGTGGTGGCTCGGTCAAATGTTGCACGCTGGAGGTGTTTTCATGACCATGGCCGACACAGCAAAGGACTTGACCCAGGCCGCCATCGCAGTCGACAACACCTATGCCGCCCACAACTATTCGCCGCTGCCGGTGGTGGCCGCCAGCGCCCGTGGGGTGTGGATCACTGATGTGGAGGGGCGCCGCTATCTCGACTGTCTGGCCGCTTACTCGGCGGTCAATTTCGGCCACCACAACGACGAGATCATCGCCGCCGCCCATCGACAGCTCGATGCGGTGACGCTGGTGAGCCGGGCGTTCCACTCCGATCAGCTCGGTCCGTTCTGCGCGGCGCTGGCCGGACTGTGCGGCAAAGACATGGTGCTGCCGATGAATAGCGGTGCCGAGGCGGTGGAGAGCGGACTCAAAGTGGCCCGCAAGTGGGGTGCCGACGTCAAGGGCATCCCCCACGATATGGCCAATATCATTGTGGCGGACAACAACTTCCATGGTCGTACGATCAGCATCGTCAGCTTCTCCTCCGATGCCACCGCCCGTGCCGGATTCGGGCCCTTCACGCCCGGATTTCGGTCGGTACCGTTTGGTGACGCCGACGCCGTCGCAGCGGCCATCGACGAAAACACGGTCGCGGTCCTCATCGAGCCGATCCAGGGTGAGGCCGGAATCATCGTTCCACCCGACGATTACCTGCCCCGGCTCCGCGAGTTGTGTACCCAGCGCACTGTGCTGTTGGTCGCCGACGAGATTCAGTCCGGCCTGGCGCGCACTGGTCACACCTTCGCCTGTGACCACTGGGGCGTGGTACCCGACATCTATCTGCTCGGCAAGGCGCTCGGCGGCGGAGTCGTTCCGCTGTCGGCGGTCGTCGCCGACCGCGACATCCTGGGGGTGCTGCACCCGGGTGAGCACGGTTCCACATTCGGCGGCAACCCGCTGGCGGCGGCCATCGGATCCACGGTGATCGAGATCCTGCGGCGCCGCGAATTCCAGTCCCGCTCCGCCGAACTCGGGCTACATCTCCATGCACGGCTGCGGTCACTGATGGGCGCGGGTGTGCTCGCCGTGCGCGGCATGGGACTGTGGGCCGGGGTCGACATCGACACCCGCCTGGGGACCGGTAAACAACTGAGCTTGGCGCTGGCCGAACGAGGGGTGTTGGTCAAGGACACCCACGGCTCGACGCTGCGATTCGCTCCCCCGCTGGTGATCACCGCCGAGGAGATCGACTGGGCTGTTGCGCAGTTTGCAAGCGTGCTGGCCGAGGCAGGCTCATAATCGGCTACATCGCCGCGACTTGAGGAGCGCACATGTCGGCACCGTCGATCAATCTGACTGAGCAGATGCTCCGCCGGCGGCCGGTGCTCGGCGCCCCTGTCGCACAGGGTGCCTCCGATCACCTGAAACGAAGTATCGGCACGTTCCAGCTAACGATGTTCGGTGTCGGTTCCACCGTCGGCACCGGCATCTTCTTCGTGTTGTCCGCTGCGGTTCCAGAGGCCGGTCCCGGCGTCGTGGTCTCGTTCCTCATCGCCGGTATCGCGGCCGGTCTGGCCGCCGTCTGTTACGCCGAACTGGCTTCGGCGGTCCCCGTTTCCGGCTCCACCTACTCCTACGCCTACACCACGCTCGGCGAAGTCGTCGCGATGGGAGTGGCCGCCTGCCTACTGCTCGAATACGGCGTGTCCACCGCCGCGGTAGCCGTCGGCTGGAGTCAGTACGTCAACAAACTCCTCGACAATTTCTTCGGACACCATCTGCCACAAGCGATTTCCGCCGCCCCCTGGGATACCACGCCCGGGATCATCAACCTGCCCGCGGTATTCCTGGTCACCATGTGTGCACTGTTGCTAATCCGCGGTGCCAGCGAGTCCGCCACGGTCAACACGATCATGGTGCTGATCAAGCTGGGCGTGCTGGTGATGTTCGCGGTGATCGCGTTCACCGCATTCGATGCCAACCGCTTCGCCGATTTCGCGCCACTGGGCGCCGCGGGCATCGGGTCGGCCGCCGGAACGATCTTCTTCTCCTACATCGGCCTTGACGCGGTTTCCACCGCAGGCGACGAAGTGAAGGATCCGCAGAAGACCATGCCGCGCGCGATCCTCGCCGCACTGATCACCGTGACGGTGGTCTACATGCTGGTCACGGTCGCCGCCCTTGGTGCGCAGCAGTGGACTTACTTCGAGGGCCAGGAGGCCGGACTGGCCACCATCCTGGACACCGTCACCGGCGCCCAGCACTGGGGCACGGTGCTGGCCGCCGGCGCGGTCATCTCGATCTTCTCGGTGACGCTGATAACGCTGTACGGCCAGACCCGCATCCTGTTCGCCATGGGCCGCGACGGGCTGCTGCCGCCGATGTTCGCCAAAGTCAACCCACGCAGCATGACTCCGGTCAACAACACGATCATCGTGGCGATCGTGGTGAGCATCCTCGCCGGCGTCATCCCGCTGGACTACCTGGCCGACATGGTGTCGATCGGCACCCTGGTTGCCTTCATCGTGGTCTCGGTCGGAGTGGTCCTGCTGCGAATCCGCGAACCCGACCTGCCCCGCGGGTTCAAAGTGCCCGGCTACCCGGTGACACCCGTGCTCTCGGTACTGGCCTGCGGCTACATCCTGTACAGCCTGCACTGGTACACCTGGATCGCGTTCTCCGGCTGGGTCGCTGTCGTTCTGGTGTTCTACTTCGTCTGGGGCCGCCACCACAGTGCACTCAACAATCGCAGCGACGGTGTGATTGCCAGTGCCACAACGGGAGTCGAGGATGTCGAGGTCGTCAAGCCGCCGCAGGAGCCGTCATGACGGTCGTCGTCGGTTACCTCGCGGGTAAAAGCGGTACCGCGCCGCTGAACCTGGCGCTGGGCGCCGCACGCACGTTGCACACATCGCTGACGGTGGCCACCGTGGTCCCCAAACCGTGGACCACACCGTCGCCGGCCCGTATCGATGCCGAATATGCCCTCTGGGCAGACCAACTCGCCGCCGACTCCGCCAAGGAAGCGCAACGGTATCTGGCCGCCCTGTCCGATGGCGTCGACATCGTCTACCGCAGCCAAGCTCATCGCTCGGTGTCCGGCGGGCTCGTGCAGGTGGTCGACGAACTCGACGCCCAGCTGTTGGTGTTGGGCTCCTCCGCTAATGGCCAGCTCGGTCAGGTCGTGGTGGGATCGACCGCCGACCGGCTGCTGCACTCGGCGCCGGTACCACTGACCATCGCCCCGCGCGGCTACCGAAGTTCACGAACCCCGGTGCTGAGCCGCATCACGTGCGGCTACCCGGGCACACCGGAGGCGGTCGAAGTGGTCAAGCGGGTCGCCACCCTCGCCAAGCAGTTCGAGGTGCCGTTGCGGGTGATCACCTTTGCGGTGCGTGGCCGCACCATGTATCCGCCGGAAGTCGGTCTGCACGCCGAAGATTCGATCCTGGCCGCCTGGGAAGCGCATGCCCGCGAGGCGCTCGCGCAGCTCCGCACCGACGGTGTGGTGGATGAGGACGTCCTGCTTCAGGTGGTCAGCGGCAACGGCTGGGATCAAGCCCTGGACGCCGCCGCCTGGGAGGACGGTGAGGTGCTGGCGCTGGGCACCTCACCGCGTGACGGCATCGCCCGAGTCTTCCTGGGGTCGCGCGGCTCGAAGATCATGCGGCACAGCCCCGTTCCGGTATTGGTGCTACCGGGCTGAGAGCTAGTACTTCATCACACCGCGGTCGACGCTGATCTGCGAGCCGGACAGCGTGGCCGAATTGTCGCCGGCCAGCCAGACCACCACATCGGCGACCTCGTCGACGTTCATGAAATCGGTCAGCTTGCCCGCCGCACCCTGGCCGGTCGGGAGGTACGGCATCGGCGCGAAACCGTGCAAGAAACTGGGGTGTGCCGCGAAAACGCCCATCATGGCGTCATTTTCGGTCATCGGGGTGGCCACCGAGTAAGGATGGATCGAATTGACCCGGATGCCGTACTCGCCGACCTCCAGGGCAAGGGAATTGGTCAGGGCGGTCAGGCCGTGCTTCGACGCGGCGTAGTGACTGTTTCCGGGGGTGGCCTTGACCCCAGCCGATGAGCTCACGACGATGATCGAACCGCCGTTGCCCGCCTGGATGATCGCGGGGACCACGGCACGCAACGTCCGCCAGGTACCGGTGAGGTTCACATCGATGACGGTGTTCCACTGCTCGTCGGTCAGCTCCCACAGCCGGCCCCAGGACAGCACACCGGCATTGGCCACCAGGATGTCGAGCCGCCCGAACTGCTCGACACCGTCGGCCACCAGCTGGCGGACCGCGGCATCGTCGCGCACATCGACCTCACGGGCCAGCACCTTGCGGCCCTGCGCCTCTACCAGCCGCACCGTCTCGCTCAGGTCCTCGGGGGTGGTGCCGGGGTACGGAATCGTGTCGCTGACCGGCCCGCAGATATCGGAGATGATGACATCGGCGCCCTCACGAGCCAGCCGTACCGCATGGGCGCGACCCTGGCCGCGGGCGGCCCCGGTCACGAATGCCACTCGTCCTTCGAGCGTCCCCGACGATGTCGTCATCAATGGTCCTTTCGATCAGCTCCCGCCAGGCTAGCAATCTAACTGGAACGTGTTCTAGGAACCGCCGGAGGCGGTGAGTGAGTGGGCTCAGTAGGCGACCGGATCCCGAATGATCCGGCAGCTCGTGCAGTGGCCGCCGCCACCCGGAGCGCGCCGCGGCCCAGCGCCGCCGCGACGACCACACCCACGCCGACGATCAGAATCGACGGCGGGGACGCCCGCGGCTCGAATTCGCTGTCGTCCACCTGCCCCTGTGTGAGATGCCGAAGCGTAGCACCGTATCGAGGGCATGAGCCGGGCTCGGACACACGAAAAAGCGGCGCCCACCCGAAGGTGAGCGCCGCTTCCGCGGTACTAGTTCAGATCACTTGTGGATCTTGGTGACCCGGCCGGCACCGACGGTACGGCCACCTTCACGGATCGCGAAACGCAGGCCCTCATCCATGGCGACAGGCTGGATCAGCTTGACGGAGATGTCGGTGTTGTCACCGGGCATCACCATCTCGGTGCCCTCGGGGAGGGTCACTACGCCGGTCACGTCCGTGGTACGGAAGTAGAACTGCGGGCGGTAGTTGTTGAAGAACGGCGTGTGGCGGCCGCCCTCGTCCTTGGACAGGATGTAGACGCTACCGTCGAACTCGGTGTGCGGCGTGGTGGTGCCGGGCTTGACCACAACCTGGCCACGCTCGACGTCCTCACGCTTGACACCACGGACCAGCAGGCCGACGTTGTCGCCTGCCTGGCCCTGGTCGAGCAGCTTGCGGAACATCTCGACACCGGTGACCGTGGTCTTCGTGACGGTCGGCTTGATACCGACGATCTCGACTTCCTCGTTCACGTTGACCACGCCACGCTCGACACGACCGGTGACCACGGTGCCGCGGCCGGTGATCGTGAAGACGTCCTCGACGGGCATCAGGAACGGCTTGTCGGTGTCGCGGACCGGGTCCGGGATCGACGCGTCAACGGCGTCCATCAGATCCTCGACCGACTTGACCCACTTCGGGTCGCCTTCGAGCGCCTTGAGCGCGGACACCTGGATGACCGGCGCGTCCTCGTCGAAATCCTGGGCGGCCAGCAGTTCGCGGACCTCCAGCTCGACGAGCTCGAGGAGCTCTTCGTCGTCGACCATATCGGCCTTGTTCAGCGCCACCAGGATGTAGGGGACGCCGACCTGGCGGGCCAGCAGCACGTGCTCACGAGTCTGCGGCATCGGACCGTCGGTGGCGGCGACCACCAGGATCGCACCGTCCATCTGGGCGGCGCCGGTGATCATGTTCTTGATGTAGTCAGCGTGGCCGGGGGCGTCGACGTGCGCGTAGTGACGCTTCTCGGTCTGGTACTCCACGTGGGAGATGTTGATGGTGATACCGCGCTGACGCTCCTCGGGCGCATTGTCGATCTGGTCGAATGCGCGCGACTCGTTCAGCGTCGGGTACTTATCGTGCAGAACCTTGGTGATTGCTGCAGTCAGCGTCGTCTTGCCGTGGTCAACGTGACCAATGGTCCCGATGTTGACGTGCGGCTTCGTCCGCTCGAACTTCGCCTTCGCCACTTCTGTGTCCTCCTGGACTTGTTGTTGCTTTGGTTAAGCAGATGTGCTGGGTAGAAATTGTTTTCAGTTGTGTTGCCAGAGCAACGGATTACTGACCCGTCGCCTTCGCGATGATCTCCTTCGACACGTTCGCCGGAACTTCGGCGTACGAGTCGAACACCATGGAGTAATTAGCCCGGCCCTGCGTCCTCGACCGAAGGTCGCCGACATAGCCGAACATCTCCGACAGCGGCACCTGCGCCTTGACGACGCGCGCACCGCTGCGCTCTTCCATGGCCTGGATCTGACCACGGCGGGAGTTCAGGTCGCCGATCACGTCACCCATGTAATCCTCGGGGGTGGTGACCTCGACGGCCATGATCGGTTCCAGGATGGCCGGCTGCGCTTGCGCCGCAGCCTTCTTCAGCACCTGAGAGCCGGCGATCTTGAACGCCATTTCCGACGAGTCGACGTCGTGGTACGCACCGTCGAGCAGGATCAGCTTCAGGTTCACCAACGGATAGCCGGCGAGCACGCCGTACTGCATGGCGTCCTGGGCGCCGGCATCCACCGACGGGATGTACTCGCGCGGGATGCGGCCACCGGTGACCTTGTTCTCGAACTCGTAGGTTGCGCCGTCTTCGCCGACGAACGGCTCGATGCTGACCAGGACCTTCGCGAACTGGCCGGAACCACCGGTCTGCTTCTTGTGGGTGAACTCGACCTTGTCGACGGCCCGCTTGATGGTCTCCTTGTAGGCCACCTGCGGCTTACCGACGTTGGCCTCGACCTTGAACTCGCGCCGCATGCGGTCGACCAGGATGTCCAGGTGGAGCTCGCCCATGCCACCGATGATGGTCTGGCCGGTCTCGTGGTCCTGGTTGACCTTGAAGGTCGGGTCTTCCTCGGCCAGCTTCTGGATGGCCAGGGACAGCTTCTCCTGGTCACTCTTGGTCTTGGGCTCGATGGCGACCTGGATGACCGGATCCGGGAACGTCATCGACTCCAGCACGACCTGGTCATTCAGATCACTCAGGGTGTCACCGGTGGTGGTGTCCTTGAGTCCAATGACCGCGTAGATATGGCCGGCGGACGCCGTCTCGACTGGATTCTCCTTGTTGGAGTGCATCTGGAACAGCTTGCCCAGCCGCTCCTTCTTGCCCTTGGTCGAGTTGATGACCTGCGCGCCGGAGTCGACCTTGCCCGAGTACACCCGGACGTAGGTCAGCTTGCCGAAGAACGGATGCGTGGCAACCTTGAACGCCAGCCCGGAGAACGGCTCGGCCGCCGACGGCTTGCGCAGGACGATCTCGTCTTCCTTGCCCGGGCGGTGGCCTTCGGCGGCCGCGACGTCCAGCGGGGTCGGCAGGTAGTCGATGACCGCGTCGAGCATGGGCTGCACGCCCTTGTTCTTGAACGCGGAACCGCACAGCACCGGGTAGCCGGCGCTGGTGACAGTCAGCTTGCGCAGACCGGCCTTGATCTCGTCGATCGTGAGCTCTTCGCCACCCAGGTACTTTTCCATCAGGTCGTCGTCGGTCTCGGCGATGGCCTCGATCATCGCGGTGCGAAACTCCTCGGCCTTCTCCTGCAGGTCGGCCGGGATGTCGACGACGTCGTACTTCTCACCGAGCTTCGTCTCGCCGCGCCAGACCTTGGCCTTCATCTCAACCAGGTCGACAATGCCCTCGAAGTCACCTTCGGAACCGATCGGCAGCTGGATCGGGACCACGTTCGCGCCGAGGCGATCCTTCATGGTCTGCACCGAGAAGTAGAAGTCAGCCCCCAGCTTGTCCATCTTGTTGACGAAGCAGATGCGTGGGACGTCGTACTTGTCGGCCTGGCGCCAGACCTGCTCGGACTGCGGCTCCACACCTTCCTTGCCGTCGAAGACGGCGACGGCACCGTCCAGCACACGCAGCGAGCGCTCTACCTCGACGGTGAAGTCGACGTGGCCGGGGGTGTCGATGATGTTGATCTGGTTGTCGTTCCAGAAGCAGGTGGTCGCAGCCGAGGTGATGGTGATACCCCGCTCCTGCTCCTGCTCCATCCAGTCCATCGTGGCGGCACCGTCGTGCACCTCACCGATCTTGTACGAGATACCGGTGTAGAAGAGGATGCGCTCGGTCGTCGTCGTCTTGCCGGCATCGATGTGCGCCATGATGCCGATGTTGCGGACCTTGTTCAGGTCAGTCAGCACGTCCTGTGCCACGGCTAAATTCCCACTCTTTCGGTTCTCAGTTCGGTGTATTTAGTGGCCGCCGCGCGCAGCCGGTTCGCGTGCCCGCGGCGACGTGCAATCACCAGCGGTAGTGCGCGAAGGCCCGGTTCGCCTCGGCCATCTTGTGGGTGTCCTCTCGCCGCTTGACGGCGGCACCCAGGCCATTGCTGGCGTCGAGGATCTCGTTGGCCAGCCGCTCGACCATGGTCTTCTCGCGGCGCGCCTTGGAAAAGCTGACCAGCCAGCGCAGGGCCAGCGTGGTCGAGCGATCGGGACGAACCTCGACCGGCACCTGATAGGTGGCGCCACCGACACGACGGCTGCGCACCTCGAGGGCGGGCTTGACGTTGTCCAGAGCGCGCTTCAGGGTGACGACCGGATCGGTGCCGGTCTTGTCACGAGCCTGCTCCAGCGCACCATAAACAATGCGCTCGGCCAGGGATTTCTTCCCGTCCAGCAGCACCTTGTTGACCAGCTGGGTGACCAGCTGCGACCCGTAGACCGGATCGTTGACGAGCGGACGCTTGGGTGCGGGGCCCTTGCGCGGCATTAGCTCTTCTCCTTCTTCGCGCCGTAACGGCTACGGGCCTGCTTGCGGTTCTTGACACCCTGGGTGTCCAGCGAACCGCGGATGATCTTGTAGCGAACGCCGGGGAGGTCCTTCACACGGCCGCCGCGCACCAGCACCATCGAGTGCTCCTGCAGGTTGTGGCCTTCGCCCGGGATGTAGGCGGTGACCTCGACGCCGGTCGTCAGCTTCACGCGCGCCACCTTGCGAAGTGCCGAGTTCGGCTTCTTCGGCGTGGTTGTGTACACGCGGGTGCACACGCCGCGGCGCTGCGGGCTGCCCTTGAGGGCCGCGGTCTTCACCTTGGCGACCTTGTCGGTGCGGCCCTTGCGGACCAGCTGCTGAATGGTTGGCATCTACCGGCTTTCTATCTCTCGTCCGTCTTTCGGCGGTGTTCACGTCTCTGTACTGCTGTTTTCGCCCCGCCGCGTACCCCGCTGCCGGGCGTGTCGCAAGCACTGCGCACCAGGTCAATCCGATGCATACTGGACATGCGAATTTGCCCGGCGTGCGCGCATGCGTCCCCGCTTGCGCCCCTATCGGCCAGGCACGAGCTTCTACGATACCAGGCGGGGCACGCCCCTCCAAACTCGGTGTACGGCGCCTTACTGCAGGTCAACACGGGAATGTCGGCATCGGTTCCCGACGCCCTCCGTTATCGGCGCTCCGTAATGGGTTCAGCCGAGCGCGCTGTCACGCCGCGCCATGCCTGTGGCCAGCCGCAGCACCATGTCGGAGAACACTGCGTCGGTGTCGACGTCGTCCATCACGCCGGTCATCTCCAGCAGAACGAAGCCGTGCAGCGCCGCCCAAAACTCCAGCGCGGAGTAGAACGCATCATCCCCATCCAGTCCGTAGGAGGTCAAGACCTCGATGACCGGAGCCGCGGCGGCGTGCGACGCGGCCGTGTACTCGGGATCGTCACCGCCCAGCGGCATGCGGGTGAAGGCCGAATAGCGACCCGGATGGTGGTGGGCGTAGCTGCGGTAAGCGCTCGCCATCGCCATCACGGCGTCGTCGCGTACGCGGCCCTGCCCGACCGTCGAGAGCATCTGCAAAATGTCGTCGATGACGTGCATACGGACCGTCCGGCGCAGGTCCTCGAGGCTGTGCACGTGGTTGTATAGCGAGGGGCCTTTGGTGCCCAGCTGGGTGGCCAAGGCATTGATGGTCAGCCCATCCCAGCCCTCGCGGTCCAGGAACGTCAGCGCCGCGTTGACGATGACCTCGCGACTGAGTTTGGTGGACCTGGCGGCGGGTCGGCTGCCGGGACGCGGCCGGCCACCCGCCGAGTCCGGTTCCGGCTGAAATGTCATCACAAGCCCTTCAATGGTGATCGACGAAGAACTCTAGTTGACCGAGGTACCACCGCGCGGGCTCCAACTCGGGTTGGATGGAAACAGACGCACATCGGTGACCACCCAGAGGTCGTCGAACACGGTCATGGCGGATAACGTCGTCAATGACATCACGGTGTACGGCTGGGATCAGACGGTCTCGTACAAGTGCGGCGAACCCTCCCCTAAGGAAATACTGATGCACTCCCCGACCCTCATCGCCGGCGTCGGCGTTCTTGCTGCCCTTGCCCTGGCCGGCTGCGGATCCACCAGTACGGACTCCAAGTCCCCCACGGCTACGGCCGGCGAGTCGGGAGCCCAGGTAGAGGTGGGTAACACCATCAACTACGGCTCGTTCGGCACCACCGCGGAGATCGACTGCGCCGACGGCAAGTCACTCAACGTCGGGGGCTCGAACAACACCCTGACGGTCAAGGGCTCGTGCGCCTCGGTGAACATCGGCGGCGCCGACAACAAGATCACGTTCAACCAGATCGACAAGGAACTCTCTGTCGTCGGCCTCAACAACACCATCAGCTACACGGGCGACCCGAAGGTCAACAACCTCGGGTCGGGCAACACGCTCAACAAGATGTGAGCTGGAGCAGGCTGCATACTCATGAACGACGCCCACGTGGTGCCATGGCAGACCATGACGGAACATCTGTGGGCGCCAGTGACGGAAGTCTGTGCCGCAGGACAGTCTGTCCCGTAGGACAAGTGACACACGTCGGCCGTCAGACCCCCGAAGTCGAGTGTGCCAAAGACCATGTCGTCGGCGTCGATGACCCGGATGTCGTCACCGCGGCCCTGGGCCAGGCGAAGCGCTTCAGAGTTCAGTTGGCGGCACCGTGTCGACCGGCGCCCTTGGCGAATCGTTGTGCCCCAGCCAATGCCTCGGCGGCCACCCGCGACAGGCTGGCGAACTCGAAGTCCATGGCCTCGGCTTCGGATTGCCCCCATTGGTTGAGCATCGACAGGCGATCCGAACGCAGACACAGCTGCGGTAGTTGGGCCAGCTCGGCCGCCAAGTCCTCGGCGGCCTGGCGGGCCTGCCCGGTGGGCACCACCCGGCTGGCCAGGCCGATCGCGAGCGCCTCGTCGGCGTCGACGGCGCGGCCGGTCAGAATCAGGTCCATCGCCCGGCTGTGCCCGATGAGCCGGGGTAGTCGCACCGTGCCGCCGTCGATCAGCGGAACCCCCCACCGGCGACAGAAGACCCCGAACACCGCGTCTTGCTCGGCGACCCGCAGGTCACACCACAACGCCAGCTCAAGGCCGCCGGCCACCGCGTAGCCGCTGACCGCGGCGATCACGGGCTTGGACAACACCATGCGGCTGGGCCCCATCGGCCCGGGGCCACTTCGATGGGTGGGGTTGGAGTCGGGCGTGCCAATCGCCTTGAGATCGGCTCCGGCGCAGAAGGTTCCGTGATCACCCCAGAGCACGGCCACCGATGCCGACTCGTCCTGGTCGAATTCCTCGAAGGCGTGGAACAGCGCCATGGCGGTGGGGCCGTCGACGGCATTGCGCGCCTGGGGGCGGTCCAGGATCACCGTCGTCACGGGTCCGCTCTTCTCTACCCGTACCGTCATTTCGCCTCCACCAGTCGTTCCTCATCCCGCCGCGCACCCAGTTCCGCGGCGAAGTCTGCGTAAGCCTTTCGAAGCTCGGTCCCTGGCCAGTGCACCGGCAGCAGTTCCGTGGGCAGCACCTGATCGGTGAGCAGATGTCGCACCATGCCCGCGGCCGCGCGGAACCGTCCCGGAACGTCGCGGGCCGCGGCCATATCGTCCAGCAGCCGATCACCGGTACTCACCCATCCGGCGAGATCCCATAAGACCTGGGTCAGCTCGACCGGATCGGCGTCGCGGGCGCGCAGCACCCGTCCCCGGTTGGCGACTTCGGCGGGCAACTCGTCGTCGAGATTGTCCGGCCGCAGCCAGACACCCTCCCTCAGTTCACCGAATCGCTTGATCTGCAACGTGTTTCGCAGTGTAGCGCGCGTCCGGGCATCCATGCCGACTGCGGTGACGACCACGGTGATCCAACTGCCGTCCCAGTCACGGGTGCGCGGGTAGAGAGCGCCGTCCTGACGGCGCTGGCGGTTGAGCAGCCGGTCGGAGAGCCGGTAGCCGTCGTCTGAGCGCACCAGGTCGCCGGCGGCGACCATCCGGGTCAGCGCCACCCGCACGGTTTGTTCGCGGATGCCGAAATCCGATGTCAGTCGCAATAATTCCGCCGAGGTCGCCCACGCCGGATGTGCACCGAGCAAGACGCTGAGCACCACCGAACGGGCGGTCATCTTGGCCAGCGATTGCGGCACGCTCACACCCCCGACGCGCGGCGCCCGTAGTCACCGAACGGTTCGTCGCGATGACGTACCGCCTCCCGGAACCCCTGCGCGCGAGCGTCAGCCACAAACGCGTGCCCCTCCGGAGTGTGCCGGGCGATACCGTCGAACACGGTGCTGACCATGCGACTGGTCCCCACACCCTGCTGGTATAGCGCGGTGTTCATGGCCAACTTCACCATGATCAGCTGGTTGACCGGCACGGCCGCGATGCGCTCGACGAGCCGCTCGGTCCGCTCGTCGAGATCGGCCGGTTCGGGTGCCTCGATCGCCAAACCCCACTCGGCGGCTTGCGCACCGGTAATGCAATCCCCAGTCAGCAGAAGGCGTTTGGCCCGCTGATCGCCAAGGCGGTGCGCCCACAGGCCCGCAGCCGGAACCCCCCACACGCGGGTGGGCGGGTAACCGATCTTGGCGTCGGCCGCGGCGATCACCTGATCGGCGTGCAGCGCGATATCGGTGCCGCCGGCCACGCAGTAGCCGTGGATCTTGACCACCGTCGGCTTGTCGGCGTGCATCAGACTGGAGAAGCCACGCACAAACCGGCTCATCATCTGGTAGTCGGTCATCGGGTCCCACGGCCGGTCCGGCCGGTGGTTGACCGCCTGCGTCTTACCGTCGAGCACGCTGCCCTGCCGATCGCCACCGCCTGCCGAGGACGAGCCGTCGGCGTAGGCACCGAGGTCGAACCCAGCACAGAACCCCTCACCGCGCCCCGACACCAGGATCACGTGCACCTTCGGATCCAGGTCGGCGCGTTCGACCAGTGCCGCCAACTCCAGCGGAGTGTCGGCGACGATAGCGTTGCCCTTATCCGGCCGATTGAAGGTGATGCGGGCGACTCGATCGGTGACCTCATAGGTCATCGTCGTGAGTTCGGTCATCCCTTGACCAGGCAGCGCTCGAGGATCGGGGCGAGATCGAGCCCGGCCGGCAGCGTGCCGAACGCACCGCCCCAGTTACCGCCCATCCGGGTGGCCAGGAACGCCTCGGCGACCGCGGGGTGGCCGTGGCGAACAAGCAGGGAACCCTGCAGCGCCAACGCGATGTCCTCGGTGACCTTGCGCGCCCGGTACTCGATGGCCTCGAAATCCCCCAACTCGGCCCGCAACTCGGCGACGTGACTGTCGAGTCGAACGTCTCGGCCGGAGCTGGTGGCGAGTTCGTCGAACAGGACATCGACACATTCGGGCCGGGTTGCCATGGCGCGCAACGTGTCCAGCGCACTGACATTGCCCGAGCCTTCCCAGATGCCCATCAGCGGCGCCTCACGGTAGAGCCGCGGCATACCGGACTCCTCGGCATAGCCGTTGCCGCCCAGACATTCCATCGCCTCGCCGGCATGTGGGGTTGCCCGCTTACACACCCAATACTTGGCGGCGGCCAGGCCGATGCGGCGCAGCAGTGTCTCCCGTTCGTCACCACGGACGGCGGCATCGGTGGCCCCCGCCATCCGCATCGCGATAACAGTGGCGGCCTCGGCTTCGACGGCGAGGTCGGCCAGCACGTTACGCATCAGCGGCTGGTCGATCAGGTAGGCGCCGAACGCCTTTCGATGCTGCGCGTGATGCACGGCGCGGGCCAGTCCGCTGCGCATGCTGGTGGCGCTGCCGAGGGTGCAGTCCAGGCGGGTGAGGTTGACCATCTCGATGATGGTGGGCACCCCACGGCCCTCCTCGCCCACCAGCCATGCGATGGCACCGTCGTATTCGACCTCACTGGAGGCGTTGGCGTGGTTGCCCAGCTTGTCCTTCAAGCGCTGCAAGAACATTCGGTTGCGCGTGCCGTCGGGCAGGACCCGCGGCAGCATGAAACAGCTCAGCCCGCCGGGCGCCTGCGCCAAGACCAGGAAGATATCGCTCATCGCCGCGGACGTGAACCACTTGTGCCCGGTGATGGTGTAGCTGCCGTCCCCGTTGGGGACGGCTTGGGTGGTACCGGCCCGGACGTCGGAGCCGCCCTGCTTCTCGGTCATCGACATGCCAGCGGTGATGCCGACTTTGGTGGCGGGCATCGTCAATGCGGGGTCGTAGAGTCGGCTGGTCAACAGCGGCTCGTAAACCGTGGCGAGCTCAGGGTTGTGGCGCAGCGCGGGGACGACGGCATACGTCATCGAGATCGGACAAACGTGACCGGGCTCGGGAGTCCACACGCCCATCTTCGCCGCGCGCACCACGTGGGTGCCTGGCCGATCGTCGGCCCACGGGGCGGCGTGCAAACCGTGGGCGATCGCCGTGCGCATCAGCTCGTGATAAGCCGGGTCGTACTCGATCTCGTCGATCCGGTAACCATACCGGTCGTGGGTGTGCAGGATCGGCTGATTCCGATCCGCCAGGTCACCCCAACGCTGAGCCTGGACGCTGCCCGACAGCGCGCCAACTTCGGTGACCTCGTCGACGCCCCATTGGCCACCCTCTCGGATGAGAGCCTCGATCAGCACCGGTGAACTCGCCGGGTTGTGGTCCACCAGCGGTGGAACCTGGTTGGTGACGACATGCGTATCCGACATGGCACCTACTGTTACATTTTTCCGACAACTGCACAAGATGGGTAATATGGCACGCTGGTTACGGTGAAGTCGAACTCTGAGGTCCACGCCGCCACCTTGTGGCTTGAGCACGAGCCGGCACCCGCCGACCAGGCCGTCACCGGCGATCCCCACACCGGGGTTGCCGAACTCGGTGAGTTCGGCGGGCTGCAGGTCGGGGTGTGGGAGATGACGCCCGGAGTGATGCGGGATGTGGAGGCTGACGAGTTGTTCGTGGTGCTCTGTGGAGCGGCCACCGTCGAGTTCGACGACGGCAGTCCGACGCTCACCCTCGGCGCCGGTGATGTGGTGCGCCTCGCGGAGGGGACCACAACGGTGTGGACGGTGACCGAGACGCTACGAAAGGTGTATCTGACCTAAGCCTGACCCAGCCCGACTGCGCGGCGAAGAGGTCCCAGATCTGCTGCGTCGCGAACCATGGCCAGTCGTGCGCGCCACCGGCCACGGTGATCAGCTCGACGTTGCGCCCGGGGCAGGTAGCTATCGACGTCGTCACATGTCCGTCCACCGTTGTCACCCGCTCCGGACATGGGTCGGCGGTGCGCCAGAAGGCGTTGAGCTGGGTCGCCGCGTCGGGCCGGATGGCCGCGGGTTGCCGAGGAAGAACTGCGACACCTCGGCACCGTCTGCCGCGGCGGCTGCCAGCGGATCGTCGCCGTGGACAGAACCGATCAGCGCGGGGTCAAGTCTAGGTGTCCGGACCGTTCAGAAGCAGACCGTCTGATTCCCGTACCGAATAACGCGGTCTTCGCAATGCCACTGCACTGCCCGGGAGAGCACCGCGCGCTCCACGTCGGCGCCGAGGCGCACCAGGTCGTCCACACGGTGGCGGTGATCGACGCGCACCACATCCTGCTCGATGATGGGCCCCTCATCGAGGTCCTCGGTCACATAATGCGCGGTGGCACCAACCAGCTTCACCCGCGTTCTTTGGCCCGGCGATAGGGCGCAGCACCGATGAACGCCGGGAGAAACGAATGGTGAATGTTGATCAGCGGACAACCCACCTCATCAATGAAATCCGGCGTCACGATTTGCATATAGCGGGCCAGCACCACCAGGTCGACGTTGCCGCGCAGTAAGTCGAGCATGCGTTGCTCGGCTTCTCCCCGAATCTCCTTGCGCGCCGGGACGTGGATGAACGGCACCCCGAACGGGCGCACCTGGTCGGCGAGATCGGGATGATTGGCGATCACCATCACCACCGACAGGTCGAGTTCTCCACGGCGGTTGCGCCACAACAGATCCAGCAGGCAGTGGTCTTCTTTGGAGGCCAGGATGGCGACTCGCTTAGGCTTGGCAGCCTCCGAGAGACGGAAGTCCATACCGAACGGCGATGCAACGTTGTCGGCAAAGTCGCACTGTAAGGCATCGATGGCGGCGCTCAGTCCAGGGAGGTGAAAGATGGTGCGCTGCATGAACGTTCCACCGCTTTGCCGTGTGGAGTGCTGATCCAGCGAGATCACGTTGGCACCAGCAGCCGCCAGAAATGTAGTCACCGCGGCGACGAGCCCCGGCCGGTCGTCACAACGGAGCAGCAGCCGCCCGATGTCGCGCGCCGGCACCGGCTGATGACCGGCCGGGTACGGGCCCGCTGCCGTGCCCTCGGGTCCAGCGTTGCCGCTCATTCTTACCTCCATAGATCGAGGACCTCGTCCCCATCCACCTGGCAGCTTAACGACGCATCACCAGCAGGAAGCTCCCCCGCCCAGAGGACGGGGGAGCTTCGCGTGCTGAATTGTTAGGCGACCGGACTACGGTGCCGTAGCAGGCGTGCCGTCGACACCGGGGACACCGATGGACCCGTTGAGACCGCCCGGGGAACCGGCACCGGCATCGCCAGCGTGCAGGACGACATTCGCGGCTGCGTTGGTGGCCGTTGCCGATCCACCATCACCGCCGGCACCGCCGGTCCCTGGCAAAACGACGCTGACATAGTAGCCACCGTCACCACCGGCACCACCCGCGCCGCCGGTCGCAATGAGACCGGTCGAGGTAACAGCGGACGCGTTGATCGAGGCGACGCCACCGTCACCACCGACCCCGCCCAGTGCGACACCGAGGGTGTTCGTGACATCCGTACCACCAGCGCCACCGGCACCGCCGGTGGCGGCGCCACCTGCGGTGCCGTTGGTAGCGGCACGAATGTTAGCCTCGCCACCGTCACCGCCGGCTGCCGCGTCGACGCTGTCGCCACCGCGACCACCGATCGCTGTGCTGCCGACACCAATGGCTCCGCCCGGGCCACCGACGACACTGCCGCCACTGACAGTGTAGTAACCCGACTGAATCAGAGCCTTGCCGCCGTTACCGGCAACCGAGGTCTCACCGCCGGTGCCGGTACCGCCGGCACCACCGGTCGCGGTACCCGTCGCCGATCCACCGTTGTAGGTGTTGTCGATGCCTACTTGGGTGTTTCCGGCGCTGACCTCCGCGAAACCACCGCCACCACCGACACCACCGTTGGTGCCGTTGCCGCCGACACCGCCGTTAGCAGTGCCGTCCGTGACGCTGCCACGGTAGTAAGCCAGCACGTTGGCGTCGCCGCCGACACCACCGACGCCGCCGGTGACATCGCCGGTACCACCGTTACCGCCGTACGCCTTGCCGGTCACAACGGTGGAGCCCTGCTTAGCGGAGGTGGTGGCGTTACCGCCGTGACCGCCACCGATGCCACCGCCGTTACCGCCGGTTGCGCTGCTGCCAGTGATGGCGCTGTTGCCAGGGGTGGTGACGGTGCCAGGGAAGGTGGTGGTGCCGGTGGCCCCGACAGTGCCTAGACCGCCGTAGGTTCCGCCACCCGCGCCGCCGTTACCGCCGTGTGCTTGGCTGCCGGAGACGCTAGCCGTGCTGGCGACGTCGCCCGTGGCGTAGAGCTCGCCCTTGCCGCCGTAGGCTGCGAGACCCGAACCGCCGTTACCACCGGTCGCGCTGCTACCGGAAACGGTGGTCAGGTTGGCGTCGTCGACGCCGTACTGGGTCCACACGTAGCCGAGGCCACCATTGGCATTCTCGCCCGAACCGCCATTACCGCCGGTCGCCGAGCTGGTGGAGATGCTGCCGAAGTGGGAGGCCGATACGGTGGCATCGCCACCGTAGGATAGGTCACCCGAGCCGCCATTACCCGCGGTCGCGGTGCCACCGGTCATGGTGGAGCTGACCGAGGCCGTGACCATGGCAAAGCCACCATCGGCACCCCCGCCCGAGCCGCCATTACCGCCAACAGCTGTACTGGCAGTCACGCTCGAGCCTGTACTGGCAGTCGGGGTCGAGCCGAACGAGGAGGAGATGTCGGCGTTGCCACCGTGACCGCCCGTTCCGCTGGTCGCGCCGGCACCACCGGTGGAGGTGCTGCCGGAGATGCTCGACACGTCGTAGGCCTCGATCGTGGCGTCACCACCGTAGGCGCTGCTGGTCAGGCCACCGGCACCACCGGTCGCTGTGCTGTCGGTGATGCTGCCACCGGCGGGCGGTTCATTCGTTTGGTAGAACTCGGCCAGGATGTGCGCCGCACCACCATTGCCATCGACACCGGCGTCACCACCGAAGGCATGACCGCGCGTCACGGTGCTACCGACATCCCTGACCGTGATGTCCGACTTGCCGCCCGCACCGTCGCCGGTGGCACTGCCATCGCCACCAGTGGAATCGCTGAAGGAGACCTTGCCGCCGCCCTCCGAGTCGATCGCCGAGTCGCCGCCCACCGCGGCACCACTACCGGCACCACCGGCACCACCGTTCGAGACGCTGGTAAAGACGCTGCTGTCGACACCATCCGCGTTGATGATGCCGGAGCCGCCGTTGCCGTAATCGCCGCCGTCACCGCCATTGGCATCGCTGAAAGTGACCGTGCCGCCATTGGCGACGGAGACTAAGCCGTCGCCGCCGTCACCCCGGATACCGGCATCGCCGCCGGTCACATCGGTATTGGTCACACTCGAGCTCGAGTCAGTCGCGTTGATAAAGGCGCCGCCGCCATCAGCACCCGCACTGCCCTTACCGCCGGTCACCGTGCTCGTGGAGACGGTGACACCGCCCAGGGCGCTAATCCCGCCGTCACCACCGTCGCCGGCATCGGTGACACCGCTCTGCGCGCCACCGGCACCACCAGTGGCCGTGCTGTTTTTGATGGTCGAAGCCGCCAGCGCCAGAAGAACGCCGTCCCCACCGTCACCGCCCGTGCCGGTGCCGACGCCGGCAGCGCCCGCACCTCCGGCGCCACCGGTCGCAGTGCCACCGACGATCGCGGAGTTAGCGCCGTCGACAATAAGCCCGCCGTTTCCACCGGTACCGCCGGAGCTGCCGTTGCCCGTGGCCGTACCAGCACCACCCTGGCCACCCTGGCCGCCAGTTGCGGTGCTGGTCAGGATCACGCCGCCATTGGATTCCCTGACAGCGGCACCACCGCCACCACCACCGCCACCGCCGCCGAAGCCGCCGGTCGTGCCGGTCGGCGTATAGCCAGCGCCACCCGCACCGCCGGCACCACCGATAGCGACACCGCCGACGCTGTTATCGAACACACCGCCGGTGCCGCCCTGGCCACCAGCACCACCAGCGCCACCGTGGGCACCGTTACCGCCGAGGCCACCGATACCACCAGTGCCACCCTCCTGGACGAAGCTCGACACAGCGTCGCCGGCACCGCCCTGGCCACCAGCGCCACCAGCGCCACCGTCACCACGGACAGTGCCAAGGCCGCCGTCGCCGCCGACACCACCGGCACCACCGGTGCCGGGATCGTAGCCGGTCACCGAGGCGTCACCAGCCACGCCGGTACCGCCGATGCCGCCGACACCGCCGGCACCACCGTTACCGCGGATACCAGCGGTGGCACCCGAGCCACCCAGACCACCGTTACCGCCGTCACCGCCGCCACCGCCGGCAGCGCCTATGCCATTGAGCACGCCTGCGACACCATCGGCACCCTTCGCGCCGGTGCCACCGACACCGCCGTCACCGCCATCACCGCCGTTGCCGGAAGCAGCAGACCCGCCCAGGCCGGTACCGCCCAGACCACCGTTACCGCCCTGCCCACCGTCACCAGCGTTGCCACCAGTACCACCGGGCAAAACCGCATTCAGACCATGTCCACCGGTACCACCGGTACCACCGTCGCCGCCGACGCCACCGACGCCGTCGTTGCCGGACACGGCTCCGCCTGCACCACCGTTACCGCCACGTCCACCGTTGCCACCGGTACCGCCGGTCTGGCCAATACCACCCGTGGCACCGTCAGCGCCGCGGCCGCCCTTACCACCGGCACCGCCATCACCATAGGAGCCGGCGTTACCGCCGTTGCCACCATTCCCGCCGGCCACCGAGGGATCATCACTGCTCCAGCCAGCGCCACCAACGCCACCGTTACCGGTACCGGTCGCAGCATTACCGGCTGCGCCGCCCGTGCCGGGGGTCGGGGTGCCGCTGCCGGAGGCCGCCACCGGCACCACCGTTGCCCGCCGTGCCGCGTTCACCGCCGTTACCACCGGTGCCGCCGTTCGGGTTGCCCTCAACGCCGTTACCACCGGCACCACCGTTACCGGCCTTGCCTGCGTTACCGCCCTTGCCGCCGTTACCGCCAGCACCGGCAACACCGGTCGAAGTCACCAAAAACAGCAGGCTCGCCGCCGTACCGCCATTACCACCAACACCACCAGCGCCGCCCGTGCCGCCGATGCCGCCATCGAGGCCGTCGCCGCCGTTCTGGGCGATGGCCGTCGGGGTAGCGTTAGCGCCATTAGCGCCATTAGCGCCGTCAGCGCCCGAGCCGCCCTGTCCACCAAGGCCACCCTGGCCACCGGCACCTGCGGTGCCCAGCAGCCGGCTGCCGTTACCACCGTTACCGCCGGCACCACCAACCCCACCGGTACCACCGTTGGGAGTCGCGCTCGTGCCAGCAAGGCCGTTCGCGCCCGCACCACCAGCGCCACCAGCGCCACCGTGGCCACCCAGCGAGAAGACGCCGGCGCTACCACCGTTGCCACCCTTGCCGCCCGCCGTACCCGCCGTGGTCGCGGCAATGCCCGCGCCACCGGCACCACCATTACCGAGGAGCGCACCGCCACGACCGCCGTTGCCGCCGCCCCAACCGGCGCCACCGCTACCAATCAGACCGGCGCTACCACCGTTGCAGGTGGTAGCGCAGGTCGCCGCGGTCCAGCTGTAGCCATTACCAGCCAAAATGCCGGCATTCGCGTGGGTCGCCGTGCCATTGCCGATCAGCCACAGCGAACCGATACCGATCACAAAGTTCGCACCCAGCGTGTGAGCCTGCGGGATCGTCACGACTGCTGCGGTAGTGCTGACAGTCTCATCACCGGTGACTGTCGCAGCCGCGCTGACTGATGGCGATCCACTCTTCTGAGACTCAACGGCACTGCCGGAGTCCGAAACATCCGACGCCGCGCCGGATTTTGGCGACGAAGTCCCACGACCAGCGGCTGCCGACCCCTTGCTCGCCGAACCCGACTTGGCCGTACCCGACGTACCTTGATCTGACGCCGCCGAGGGGCTGCTGGTCGCGGGCTTCTTTGACGACCTGCTGTGAGAAGACGACGAGGATCCATCGCTTGACGAACTTGCCCCCCCACCCGAACCCGCCGAGCCCGCCGAACCCGTCGTGTCCGCGTACGCCGTCGCAGGCATCCACGCGACCGCGGCACCAATACCGAGTGCCACCGCCAACGCACCGACCCGACCCACATACACAGACGAACCAACGTCCGTCTTGCGCACTGCCCGATGTTGACCCATGAATTCCGCTACCTATCTCTCAGTGATGAACAACCAGTGATGCACGACTGTGTAACTACAGATATTAGACCTCACGGCGCAGACGTTCAGAACGACGGCCGGCCATGCGGGACCCCCTAGTAGTCAGGTAGCAGCCTAACTCAGAGCTCTCCGCAATACCCGCCAAATTCCTCAAAAAGATTTGAACGCGCCACAGGAAAAACTCATAGTGCGCTCACAATCCGGGTGCCGCCCTACAGACGCGCCCTCCAACTGGGCCACCGCATGGTTTTTGAGCAGCAGTAACTACTCGCCATCACAGCCGAACGGCACTGCAGACCCAGCCGGCAGGGGCCAGTACTCGTCGTGGACATTTAGTCTCAGCTACGGGCCGCGATCACCGACGCCCCGGCAGCCACCAACAGGCAGCGCGCGCCGACCACACGGGCCGCCAAGCAAAAGTCGACCCCGCACTCAAAGGATCGCGGCCGTGCCAGGCACCGGCGTCCGCGCACCAGTGGGAGCTTCGGCGGCGCGAACGGTGTCGGCGGTAAAGCCATGAGCCACAACAGCATTCATCGAACTCTGGACTGACGCCCGCCCCTGAAGAGCGGCCACCGGTCGCGTCGAACCATCATCTTGCGTGACCCAACCGGCCCCGATCAGACGAAAGCCGCCCCGGCATCAAACCGGGGCGGCTTTCTACTTGCCTCTTGACGAAACCGCTTACATATCAGCGGTAATCGCTGTAGCCGTAATCGTCCAGCGGCACCGCAGCGCCGGTGGCCTGGCCGAAATCGGGGCTGTAGTACTGATCCTCGTAGGACGGGATCGTGTACGCCGCGGCCCGGGCCTCTTCGGTCGGCTGCACCTGGATGTTGCGGTAGCGGCTGATACCGGTACCGGCCGGGATCAGCTTGCCGATGATCACGTTCTCTTTCAGACCATTCAGCCTGTCGCTGCGACAGTTGATCGCCGCATCGGTCAGCACTCGAGTGGTCTCCTGGAACGACGCCGCCGACAGCCACGAATCGGTGGCCAGCGATGCCTTGGTGATACCCATCAGCACCGGACGGCCTGCCGCGGGCTCTGCACCCTCGGCAACGGCTCGGCGGTTCTCCGACTCGAACTCGCCACGCTCGGTCAGGGAGCCGGGCAGGAACTCCGTTGCGCCCGAATCGATGATCGTGACGCGACGCAGCATCTGCCGAACGATGACCTCAATGTGCTTGTCGTGGATCGACACACCCTGCGCCCGGTACACCTCCTGGACCTCTTTAACGAGGTGGATCTGCACCTTGCGCGGGCCCTCGATACGGAGCACCTCGTGGGGGTCGGCCGAGCCCTCAAGGAGCTGCTGGCCCACCTCGACGTGGTCGCCGTTGACAAGCAACCGCTCGCTGCCGTCGTCGTGCTTGAAGACCTTCAACCGCTGACGCTTGGAGAGCTTGTCGTACACGACCTCCTCGCTCCCGTCGTCGGGAACGATGGTGATCTTGTAGAACTTCTCGGTCTCCTCCAGCTGCACCCGCCCGGCGACATCGGCGATCGGTGCGCGGTTCCGCGGAACACGCGCCTCGAACAGCTCCTGCACGCGGGGCAGACCACCGACGATGTCGGCGCCACCGGTAACACCACCCTGGTGGAAGGTGCGCATGGTCAGCTGCGTGCCGGGCTCACCGATGGACTGCGCGGCCACGATGCCGACGGCCTCGCCGATATCCACCAGCTTGCCGGTGGCCATCGAGCGGCCATAGCACATCGCACACACGCCAGAGCCGCTGGTGCAGGTGAGCACCGAGCGAACCTTGACCGAGGTGATGCCGGCCTCCAGCAGAGCGTCGATCGCCGGATCGCCGAGGTCGTGCCCGGCCACGACGATCACAGTGCCCTTTTCGTCGACCGCATCAGCGGCCAGCGTGCGGGCGTACGCCGAGGTCTCGACGTGCGGATCGCGGATCAGCGCATCACCCTGCAGCTCGGCGAGCTCGACGATGATGCCGCGCTCAGTGCCGCAGTCGTGCTCGCGCACGATGACGTCCTGGCTGACGTCCACCAGACGACGGGTCAGGTAACCCGAGTCAGCGGTACGAAGTGCCGTGTCCGCCAGGCCCTTTCGGGCACCGTGGGTGTTGATGAAGTACTCCAGCACCGTCAGGCCCTCACGGAACGAGGACTTGATCGGGCGCGGGATGAACTCGCCCTTCGGGTTGGTCACCAAACCCTTCATGCCGGCCAGCGTCCGGGTCTGGGTGAAGTTACCCGTCGCACCGGAGTCCACGATCGTGATGATCGGGTTGTCCGACGGGTAGTGCGCCCGCAGTGCCTGGCCGACCTCTTCGGTGGCTTCCTTCCAGAGCTCGACGAGAGCGTCGTTGCGCTCCTGCTTGTTCAAAGCACCACGCTGATACTTCTTTTCGATCGCGTCGGCTTCGCCCTCGTAGCGCTCGAGGATCTCCTGTTTCTCCGGCGGCACGATCACGTCGGCCATCGAGACCGTGACACCCGAGCGGGTGGCCCAGTGAAAACCGGCGTCCTTGAGCTTGTCGACGGTCTGCGCGACGACGATCATCGGGTAGCGCTCGGCCAGATCGTTGATGATCCGGGCCTGGACCTTCTTGTGCATCTGCTCATTGACGAACGGATACCCCTGCGGCAGAAGCTCGTTGAAGAGCACCCGGCCCAGAGTGGTCTCGGCGGTCCAGGCATTGCCCGGGCGCCAGCCGTTCTCGCCGAACAGTTCGTTCTCGACCTCGTGCGGCGGACGCAGCTGCGTCAGGCGCACCTTGATCTGAGCCCGAACCGACAGCGCACCACGGTCGAGCGCCATGATGGCCTCGGCCGGCGAGCTGTACACACCGAACTCGGGAGCGTCCTTGGCGGCCGCGACATGCTCACCCTGAGCGCCGGGGATCAGCGTAGTCAGGAAGAACAGCCCGGTGACCATGTCCAGACGCGGCATGGCCAGCGGCTTACCCGACGCCGGTGACAGGATGTTGTTGCTCGACAGCATCAGGATGCGGGCCTCGGCCTGCGCCTCGGCGCTCAGCGGCAGGTGAACTGCCATCTGGTCGCCGTCGAAGTCGGCGTTGAACGCCTCACAGACCAGCGGGTGCAGCTGGATGGCCTTGCCCTCCACCAGCTGCGGCTCGAAGGCCTGGATACCAAGGCGGTGCAGCGTAGGTGCACGGTTCAGCAGCACCGGGTGCTCGGCGATGACCTCTTCGAGGACATCCCACACCTGGGGACGCTGACGCTCCACCATCCGCTTGGCGCTCTTGATGTTCTGCGCGTGGTTCAGGTCGACCAGACGCTTCATCACGAACGGCTTGAACAGCTCGAGAGCCATCAGCTTGGGCAGACCGCACTGGTGCAGCTTGAGCTGCGGGCCGACCACGATGACCGAACGGCCGGAGTAGTCGACACGCTTGCCGAGCAGGTTCTGGCGGAACCGGCCCTGCTTGCCCTTGAGCAGATCGGACAGCGACTTGAGCGGGCGGTTGCCCGGTCCCGTGACCGGACGGCCGCGACGGCCGTTGTCGAACAGCGCGTCCACCGACTCCTGGAGCATGCGCTTCTCGTTGTTGACGATGATCTCGGGCGCGCCGAGGTCGATCAGTCGCTTCAACCGGTTGTTGCGGTTGATCACGCGGCGGTACAGATCGTTGAGGTCGGAGGTCGCGAAGCGGCCACCGTCGAGCTGGACCATCGGGCGCAGCTCCGGCGGGATCACCGGGACTGCATCGAGCACCATGCCCATCGGCGAGTTCCGGTTGGTCTGGAACGCAGCGACCACCTTCAAGCGCTTGAGCGCCCGAAGCTTCTTCTGCCCCTTGCCATTACGAATGGTGTCGCGCAGGCTCTCGGCTTCGGCGTCGATGTCGAAGGTCTCGATCAGCTTCTGGATCGACTCCGCGCCCATCGAGCCCTGGAAGTACTCGCCGTAGCGGTCGACCAGCTCGCGGTAGAGGTTCTCGTCGACGATCAGCTGCTTGACGGCCAGCTTGGTAAAGGTCGTCCAGATCTCATCGAGGCGGTCCAGCTCACGCTGGGCCCGATCACGCAGCTGGCGCATCTCGCGCTCGCCGCCGTCGCGCACCTTGCGGCGCACGTCGGACTTGGCGCCCTCGGCCTCCAGCTCGGCCAGGTCGGCCTCGAGCTTCTGGGCGCGGGCCTCCAGATCGGAGTCACGCTGATCGGCGACAGCCTTCTTCTCGACCTCCATCTCGGCTTCGAGAGTGGAGAGCTCGTTGTGGCGCATGTCGTTGTCGACGGCGGTGATCACGTAGGCGGCGAAGTAGATGATCTTCTCGAGATCCTTCGGCGCCAGATCCAGCAGGTAGCCCAAGCGCGACGGAACGCCCTTGAAGTACCAGATGTGCGTGACCGGTGCGGCCAGCTCGATGTGGCCCATCCGCTCGCGGCGCACCTTGGCGCGAGTGACCTCGACACCGCAGCGCTCGCAGATGATGCCCTTGAAACGGACACGCTTGTACTTGCCGCAGTAGCACTCCCAGTCGCGAGTCGGTCCGAAGATCTTCTCGCAGAACAGGCCGTCCTTCTCAGGCTTGAGCGTGCGGTAGTTGATGGTCTCCGGCTTCTTGACCTCACCGAAGGACCAGGTACGGATGTCATCCGCGGTCGCGAGACCGATGCGGAGTTCATCGAAGAAGTTGACGTCTAGCACGTAACTCCCTTTCCCCTTTCGGGACTAGAAACACTCATTAGGCAAGATCTTCGACAGAGGCAGATTCGTTGCGCGACAGGTTGATTCCCAGGTTCGCGGCAGCGCGCTCCAGGTCCTCATCGTCACCGTCACGCATCTCAATTGCCGCGCCGTCCGAAGACAGCACCTCAACGTTCAAGCACAGCGACTGCAGCTCCTTGAGCAGCACCTTGAACGACTCCGGAATACCCGGCTCGGGGATGTTCTCGCCCTTGACGATCGCCTCGTAGACCTTGACCCGGCCGACGGTGTCGTCGGACTTGATGGTCAAGAGCTCCTGCAGCGTGTACGCCGCGCCGTAGGCCTGCATGGCCCAGCACTCCATCTCACCGAACCGCTGACCACCGAACTGCGCCTTACCACCCAGCGGCTGCTGGGTGATCATCGAGTACGGACCAGTCGAGCGGGCGTGGATCTTGTCGTCCACCAAGTGGTGCAGCTTGAGGATGTACATGTAGCCGACCGTCACCGGGTACGGGAACGGTTCGCCGCTGCGGCCGTCGTACAGCACGGCCTTGCCGTCACCGTTGACCAGAACTTCACCGTCACGGTTGGGCAGCGTCGAGCTCAGCAGACCCTGCAGCTCCTCTTCGCGGGCCCCGTCGAACACCGGCGTAGAGACGATGCTGTCCGGCTCGGAGCGATGCAGATCCTCGGGCAGGTTCGCCGCCCACTCGGGAGCACCCTCGATGTTCCAGCCGGCCTTGGCCACCCACCCGAGGTGGGTCTCCAAGATCTGACCGATGTTCATCCGTCGCGGCACACCGTGCGTGTTCAGGATGATGTCGACGGGGGTCCCGTCCGGCAGGAACGGCATGTCCTCGACTGCCAGGATCTTGCCGATGACGCCCTTGTTGCCGTGGCGTCCGGCGAGCTTGTCACCGTCGGAGATCTTGCGCTTCTGGGCCACGTAGACGCGGACCAGTTCGTTGACGCCTGCGGGCAGCTCGTCGTCGTCCTCCCGGGAGAACAACCGGATACCGATGACCTTGCCGGACTCACCGTGCGGCACCTTGAGCGACGTGTCTCGTACCTCGCGCGCCTTCTCACCGAAGATCGCGCGCAGCAGCCGCTCCTCTGGGGTCAGCTCGGTCTCGCCCTTCGGGGTGACCTTGCCGACCAGGATGTCGCCGTCGCGGACCTCGGCACCGATGCGAATGATGCCGCGCTCGTCGAGATCGGCCAGCACCTCATCGGAGACGTTCGGGATGTCCCGGGTGATCTCCTCGGCGCCCAACTTGGTGTCGCGGGCATCGATCTCGTGCTCCTCGATATGGATGGACGTCAAAACGTCCTCCTCAACCAGGCGTGACGAGAGGATGATCGCGTCCTCGTAGTTGTGGCCTTCCCACGGCATGATCGCCACGAGCAGGTTCTTGCCCAGCGCCATCTCACCGTTCTCGGTGCACGGCCCGTCGGCCAGTACCTGGCCCGACTCGACCCGCTGCCCGGCGTCCACGATCGGGCGCTGGTTGGCGCACGTGCCGTGGTTGGAGCGGGCGAACTTGCGCATCCGGTAGGTGTGCCGGGTGCCGTCGTCGGCCATCACGGTGATGTAGTCGGCGGAGACCTCTTCGACCACCCCAGCCTTATCGGTCACGACCACGTCGCCGGCGTCGATCGCCGCACGCAGTTCCATACCGGTGCCCACCAGCGGTGCCTCGCTGCGCACCAGCGGAACCGCCTGGCGCTGCATGTTGGCACCCATCAGAGCGCGGTTGGCGTCGTCGTGCTCGAGGAACGGGATCATCGCCGTCGCGACCGACACCATCTGGCGCGGCGAGACGTCCATGAAGTCAACCTCGGCGGGCGTGACGTTCTCGACCTCGCCACCCTTACGACGGACCAGAACGCGGTCCTCGGTGAAACGACCCTTGTCATCGGTCGGCGAGTTGGCCTGCGCCACGACGTGGCGGTCCTCCTCGTCGGCAGTCAAGTAATGGATCTCATCGGTGACCGCACCATCGACGACCTTGCGGTACGGGGTCTCGATGAAGCCGAACGGGTTGACCCGGGCGTACACCGACAGCGAACCGATCAGACCGATGTTGGGACCTTCAGGGGTCTCGATCGGGCACATCCGGCCGTAGTGGCTGGAGTGCACGTCGCGGACCTCAAGGCCGGCGCGCTCACGGGACAAACCACCTGGACCCAACGCCGACAGGCGGCGCTTATGGGTCAGACCCGACAGCGGGTTGTTCTGGTCCATGAACTGCGACAGCTGGCTGGTACCGAAGAACTCCTTGATCGCCGCCACGACGGGACGGATGTTGATCAGGGTCTGCGGCGTGATCGCCTCGACGTCCTGAGTGGTCATCCGCTCGCGGACAACGCGCTCCATTCGGGACAGGCCGACCCGAATCTGGTTCTGGATCAGCTCGCCGACGGTACGCAGACGACGGTTACCGAAGTGATCGATGTCATCGACCTCAACCGGGACCTCGACGCCACCGGGGGCGGTCATCGTGGTCTGGCCCTCGTGCAGGCGCACCAGGTATTCGATGGTCGCGACGATGTCCTCTTCGGTCAGCGTCGAGCTGGTGATCGGCTGGCCCGCGTTGAGGCCCAGCTTCTTGTTGACCTTGTAGCGGCCCACCCGGGCCAGGTCGTAGCGCTTGTCCTTGAAGAACAGGTTCTCCAGCAGGGTCTGCGCGGACTCCTTGGTCGGCGGCTCGCCCGGACGCAGCTTGCGGTAGATATCCAGCAACGCCTCATCGGAGCCGGCGGTGTTGTCCTTCTCCAGCGTCGACATCATGATCTCGGAGAAGCCGAAGCGCTCCCGGATCTGCTCGTTGGTCCAGCCGAGCGCCTTGAGCAGCACGGTGACCGGCTGGCGGCGCTTGCGATCGATACGCACCCCGACGGTGTCGCGCTTGTCGACGTCGAACTCCAGCCACGCACCGCGGCCGGGGATCACCTTGACGCTGTGCAGCGTCTTCTCGGTGGACTTGTCGATGGTGTCGTCGAAGTACACACCCGGCGAACGGACCAGCTGGCTCACCACGACACGCTCGGTGCCGTTGATGATGAAGGTGCCCTTCTCGGTCATCATCGGGAAGTCACCCATGAAGACCGTCTGGCTCTTGATCTCACCGGTGTTGTTGTTGATGAACTCGGCCGTGACGAACAGCGGGGCCGCGTACGTCATGTCCTTGTCTTTGCACTCGTCGACCGGAGCCTTGACCTCGTCGAAACGCGGGTCGGAGAAGCTCAGCGACATCGAGCCCGAGAAATCCTCGATCGGCGACAGCTCGGTGAGGACCTCTTCGAGGCCACCCACCGGGTTGACGTCACCACGCGCCTCAGCGATCGCGCGCCAGCGCGGCGAGCCGATCAGCCACTCGAACGAGTCCGTTTGGACGTCGAGCAGGCCGGGTACCTCGAGAGGCTCGCGCAGCTTGGCGAAGGAAATTCGTTTTGGTGCTCCGGGAACGGAGTTAGAAGTAGTAGTCGTTTTGCTCTGGCTAGAGACTGCCAAGATGCATCCTTCCAGCACCTAATGCGACTGTCCGGAGGAAATCCGAGGTCGCGATATCTGCATCGGTTCGGCTGGCCACTCAAGGCCCGGCCTTTCCCCGACGCACGCGACACACAAGTAGGTCTCTGAGCGGTCAAAACTGGGCTCAGGCTTAAGGACCGGGCGTCAGGTGCAGGTTGAGGTGGGCAGGAGGGAGCCAGCGCAACGTCCAACAATAGCGGACGGCGGCGCATTCCTCAACACGCTCACGTCGGGCGGGCTGGCGCTGGCTGGCGATCTAGCTACCCGTACACACATGCTGGAGAACAGACTGACCCGTTTGCGCCTTTCCGTCAAGAGATAGCGCGGCGTTTGGTGTGGAGAATCGCCGGTTGGACCCACCTCAGACGCTCACCGTCGACGGGTACTGCCGGGTCCGGGTGATCGGCCCCCACACCCCGAGTTGCCGCGCCCGGGCCACCAGCGCGCTGTACTCGCTGGCCGGCACCGACTGCTGCCGGGTGAGGATATAGCCGGAGAACCCGGTCGGATCGCTGACGATCACCCATTGATACGCGGGGTCGTAGTCCAGGATCCAGTAGTTGCCGGGCTCGGCGCTGCTCGGCGTCTGGTTGAAAAAGGCGACGTCCAGGCGCGTGTTCACGCCGGCGTTGACCGACACCGCGGTTCCGGTGATCTGGCTCGCCGGGCCGGCTGCCCCAATGTAGTTGCCGGAGTTCTGCACCCGGACCGAGCCGTCACCGTTGAGGGTGTACACCGCTTTGGTGTTTACCAGCCCCCATGCGAACGGCAGCTTCACACTGCCCTGCTCGTACCAGGGCTGCCCGTCGGCGTATCGAGTCACGTCGACCGGCGGCGGCGCAGGCAGCGTGGTCGCCCCCGCCTGCCCCATGACGATCGGCTGGTTCGGGACGTAGGTGCCGTCGTTGGGGCTGCCGTAGATGCCGTAGACCGGATCGGTCGGTCCCTTGCCTGCGTAGATGTCGTTGATCCAGCCCGAGGCGAATGTCCGCACTGCCGTCTTACCTCCGGGCGGGGACGGCTTGACGATGATCGTGCTGAGTAGCTCACCCAGCAGCCCGAACGGGTTGTTGCCCGCGATGACATCGGTGTGCGAGCCATTATCGATCTGCACGCCGTAGAACTGATTGCCGTAGAAGGCCTGCATCAGCTCGGTGGCCATCCCGTAGGCGTTCCAACGCTGCGGTGGGGCCGCGATCTGGTAATCCGGGATGCCAGCGCCGGCCAGCGCGGTCAGCGAGTCGGTGAACAGCGGGTCTCGGGCGACTCCGTCGAACATCACCACGCCGAGCAGATTGTCGACCTGATCGGTCGAAGTGATCAGGGCACCGACAGCGGTAGCGAAGTTCCCGCCGGCCGAATGCCCCGTGAGCAGGAACTTCTCCGGCAGTGTGCCGCTGAGGCCGGCAGCGTTGGCGCTGATGTTCAGCGCCGACCGGCTGCCCTGGAACATGCCGGCGACCGCTTCTCGCATCTGCTCGCCGCCCAGGTAGCAGCCCGGGCACAGCGGGGTGTCGAACCAGAAGATGTCCGGCACGACCACGATGCTGTTGGTCTCCTGGGCCAACTGCTGGGCGGCGGTCCCGTACCAGTCATTGAAGCCGAGGAATCCGTGCTGCAGCCAGATCACGCCATTGGCTGCGACGGTGCCGTCGGCCTGGGTCGGGAAGTACCAGTTGGCGGGGGCGGCGTACCCGTTCGGGCCGCAGGGGATGTTCAGAACGGATGATCCGAACCGCACTCCGGTGACCCCATTGCCGACCGAGACGACGGGATTGTTGGGGTCTAGCCCGTTGTCACCGCTGTTGACCGGCGCGGGCAGCGGGGTGCCGAAGAGCCTGGCGACCGTGTCGACCAAGCCCTTGACGAGCTTGTCGACCGGTCCCAGTTGGTTTGCCTCCGCGGCCGGCAGCCCGACCGCAGCGGTCGGGCCCATGATGATCTGCTGGTTGGCGGCCGGATAGAAGCCGTACCGGGGCGCCTCGGGGGTGGCGCCGGCATACATGTCGTTGATCCAGCCGTTGCTCAGCGTGTAGACGGCCGCGGTGTTTCCGGCCGGCACCCGCTTGGTCACCAGCTGCAGCACCGCGTCGAACAGCGGGTTGACCCCCAGCATGGAATCGACGTGCGAGCCGTTCTGCAGGACGACGCCGATGAACGTGCCGGGAAGCGTCGCCGCCAGCACGTTGGTGGTCGCCCCGAAGAGATTCCAGCTCTGCGCCGGGGCGGCGATCTGGTAGATCGGCTTGTCCGCGGCAGCCAGGTCGGCGACCTGGCTGGCGAAAGATCCGGTCAGGGCGCCGTTGGACACCCCGTCGAACATCAGCACACCCACCAGATCGGAGGGGTCGTACTGGGCGTCGGCGCCGCCAAGGTAGTCGTCGGCGACGGCGGTGGCGAAACCACCACCTGCCGAGTGGCCGGCGAGGACGAAGCGCTCCGGCAGTGCCGCCCCGGTGAAGCCGGCCGCGGTGGCGCTGCTCAGCAGCGTGGCGCGGTCCGGTCCGAGCAGGGCCGCCGCGTCCTGTTGGGTCACTGCGCAGGTGAGGCACCCGCCCGAGAATGTGATCGGAATGGAGGACAGGGTCGGTGCCACCACGATGCTGTTGGTCTGCTGCGCCAAATCCTTGGCCAGCGCCGAGTAGAAGGTGTTGGTCGCCCCGAACCCGTGCTGGAGCCAGATGACGCCCTGGGCGTCGACGCTGCCGTCGGCCTGGGTCGGGAAATACCAGTCTGCGGCGACGGTCTTCCCGATGAAGGCCCCGGGAAGGTCCAGTCGGGAATGGCCCACCAGCACACCGGTCACGCCGTTGGTCGGCGCCTCGGGCAGTGTGGTCGACGTCGTCACCGGCGCGCCCGCGGTGGTGGTGGCGGCGGGGATGTTGGTGCGCGGCGCCGCCCCCAGGTTGGCGAACACGGTGAGCGCCGCACTCGCCAGCAGATCAGATGCCGGTGCCGGCGGCGCCGTGGCCACAGACCGCATCCCGGCTTGACGTGAGGTGGCGGCACCCGAGGTGACGGTCGTCGGCTTCGGCGTCGTGGACACCCGCCGACTCACGCCGGTGGACTTGCCTGCGGCCGCGGACGACGCGCTTGACGACGCCTTGGAACCGGCGCTGTTGTCGTGGTCGGCATGGGCCACAGCGGATCCCGACAGCAATGCCGCACCCACCCCCGCGACCATCGCGCCGGTGCCCAACAAGATGTGACGTTGCGTCATCGCTGACCTGCCTCCCCCACATTGACGACTGGGCAAAAGTACTCACTACCAGCCCGATTCGGAAGCGAAGTCCCATCCGCGGGCCGGGATGTCATCGATTCGTCAGGCGGCGATCGAGCGGGCTGCCGCCGCCGGCTGAGTCGGCAGGACAATCGCGGCGGTCTGCCCCATGATGATCGGCTGCCAGGCCGGGCCGTAGAGCCCGTATTGCGGGGCATCGGGCCCGGCAGCGACGTAGAAATCGTTGATCCAGCCCGCGGCGAGGGTGTGCACGGCGGTCGCGTTACCGGGTGCGGACGGCCTGACGAAGATTGCGGCCAAGAAGTCGAAGAACGGGTCCGAGCCGATCACCGAGTCGGTGTGCGAGCCGTGGACGAGTTCGACGCCGACGAACTGATCGGGCCGTGCGGCGATCAGGTCCTTGGTCGTCTGACCGAAGGCATTCCACGGTTGCGGCGGGGCGGCGATCTGATAGACGGGAATGCCGTCGAGGGTGTCCAGCAGGCCGGCGAACGAGTCACTGTTGGAGACGCCGTCGTACATCACCACGCCGAGTAGGTGGTTGTCGGCGCCGGGCGGCAAAGACTTGACGTAGTCACTGCCGGCGGTCACGGCCAGTCCCCCGCCCGCCGAGTGTCCGGACAGCGTGAAGTCCTCCGGCAGGGTTCCCTGATAGCCGGCCTGGCTGGCGCTGATGTTCAGTGCGGCGCGGTTCCCGAGGAACAGATCCGCCACTCCCTGCTGCATCGCGGGATTGTTGATCGTGCAGGTCGGGCAGGTCAACGGCGCGAACGACGGCAGCGTCGTCGCGACGACGATGCTATTGGTCTGCTGGGCCAGCGATCTGGCCAACACCGTGTAGAAGGATTTGCTGGCCAGGAATCCGTGCTGCAGATAGATGATCCCGTTGGCCTGCACGGAGCCGTCGGCCCGAGTCGGGAAATACCAGTCGGCGGGGGCGTTATAGGTGCGGGAGCCGACCTGGATCGTCAGCGTGGTGTTGCCGGTCTTCACCCCGGTCACTCCGTTGGGAGTCGGGGACGTCACCGCGGGGTTTACTGCCGGCGGGTTTGCGCCTGCCGGTGTCACGGGCGCCGAACTCGGTGGGCCACCGAATATCAGCGGCATGAAGACTGCGGTCCACTTCTTCACCAGCGTCTCGACCGGTCCGAGCTGGCTGGCCAGCGGTGTGGGCAGCACCACCCCGGAGGCGTTGCCCAGGATGATCGGCTGACCGGCGGTGCCGTAGAGCCCGAACTGCGGGGCGTCGGGACCGGCGCCGACGTAGAGGTCGTTGATCCAGCCGGTGCTCAGCGTGTCGACCGCCGAGGTGTTGCCCTTCGGGGAGCGCTGGGTGACCAGCTGGGCAAAGAAATCGACGAGCGGATTGCTGCCGAGCATCGAGTCGACGTGGGAGCCGTTGACCAGGACGACGCCGTCGAACTGGTCGGGCCGCAGCTGCAGCAGCTGATCGGTGGTGGTCCCGAAGGTGTTCCACATCTGGGCCGGGGCGGCGATTTGGTAGACGGGGATGTCGAGGGTGTCCAGGCTCGCGATCGCTTGCGGCAGCGTGCCGTTCATCGTCACGCCGTCGAACATCACCACACCGAGTAAGTGGTTGTCATCGCCCGGTGCCAGGTCGTCGACGTAGTAACCGCCGACCGACGTCGACCAGCCGCCCCCCGCGGAGTGCCCGGCCAGGATGAAGCTTTCCGGCAACGTGCCCAGATATCCGGCCTGGCTGGCGCTGATGTTCAACGCCGAGCGGTCGCCGAGGAACATCGTGGCGGCGGCCTGTTGCATCGGCACGCCATAGAGGGTGCACCCGCGACAGGTCAGTTGCGGGAACGACGGCAAGGTGGGTGCCACAACGATGGAGTTGGTGTCCTTGGCCAGCTGGGTGGCCAGCGACGAGTAGAACGACTTGTCGGCGAGGAAGCCGTGCTGCAGCCAGATGACGCCGTTGGCCTGCACCGTTCCGTCGGCCTGAGTCGGGAAGTACCAGTCGGCCGGCGCGTTGAAGCCCCCGTTGACCGGGATCGTCAACGTCGAATGACCGACCTTGACGCCCGTGACGCCGTTGGTGGCCGGCGGCGTTTCCACCGCCTGTGCCGCCTGCGCTGCGGCCGAGCCGGGCCGCGCGCTGGCGCTGGCTGCCGGCACCGCCGAGGCGGTGGCCCTACCTGTGCTGTCGAAGATGGAGAGCACATCGGCCAACGCGTTGGCGGGGCTGCTTACGGTTCGTCGGGCGCCGGACTGCGGGGTGCGCACACTGGCGACGGAGGTGGCGCGCGGGGTGCGATGTCGGTCGGCCGCTGCCGGCGAGGGCTTACTCGACGATGACGAATTGGACGCTTGCGAGTTGCCCGTAGCCGAGTGGGCCGCACTGCTGCCGGTGTCGGCCGCCGCGGTGGCACTACCGGCGAGCAGGGCTGCGCCGATGCCGGCGAAGACGGCTACCGTCCCCCACCAGATCCGCCGGTTCCGCAGCACCCAGCCTCCTCCTCGACGATCGCGCACACGCTATCGGAGTGCGGGCCCGCTCGAACCCGTTTTTCCTCGAATGGCCCCAAAATCAGCTAACACCCGCGCAGGTGGATGCACGGGTGTCAGCTGAATGCGCGGCGGAAGGTGGGTTAGTTCCCTTCGAAGGTGTGGCTGGGCAGTTTGCGCGTGCCTTCGAGGTCGTCGCGGATGGCTTCCTGGGCGGCCGGGGGCAGGGTGTGCAGGATCTCGCGGACCCGCTCCTGGCGGCGGCGGACCGCATCGCGCACCGGCATACCCGGGGTGACCGTCAGCTGCGGGGGCACACCCACGATCTCCTCGACACCACCATCGTGGTGACCGGCATCGACCAGGGCCTGCTCCTCGGCCATCGTCGACTCGTCCTTCTCCTCCGACATACCGATCGGACCGATCCGGCGGCCGTTGAGGAACTGACGCACCACCGGCTCATCGGAGGTCAGCAACACCTCACGGGGGCCGAACATCACCAAATGCTTACGGAACAGCATGCCGATGTTGTCAGGCACCGTACGGGCGATGTTGATGTTGTGCGTCACGATCAAGATCGTGCAGTCGATCTGAGCGTTGATATCGATCAACAACTGCGACAGATACGCGGTACGCACCGGATCCAGACCCGAGTCCGGCTCATCGCACAGGATGATCTTCGGGTCGAGCACCAGCGACCGCGCCAACCCGGCACGCTTGCGCATACCACCAGAAATCTCACCGGGGAACTTCGTCTCATCCCCGCCCAGACCAACCAGCTCGAGCTTCTCCATGACGATCTGGCGGATCTCGGATTCCTTCTTCTTCGTGTGCTCACGAAGGGGGAAGGCGGTGTTGTCGAACAGGCTCATCGAACCGAACAACGCACCATCCTGGAACATCACCCCGAACAGCGTGCGGATCTCGTAAAGCTCCTTGGCCGAGCACTCGATGATGTTGGTGCCATCAACGATGATCTTGCCCCGCTCCGGACGCAGCAGACCGATCAGCGACTTCAAGAACACCGACTTACCGGTACCCGACGGGCCCAGCAGCACGCTGACCTCACCAGCAGGGATATCGAAGGTGACGTCCTCCCAAATCCGTTGGGAACCGAACGACTTCGTCAACCCCTCGACCTGAATACCAATACCCACGCCAGATCCTTCCGCGCCCACGCTGGTCAGCCATCGCCGCGATGGCCTGTGGTTTGAGTCACTGTAGCGCACGCCGTTTGGCGCCACTGAGTTTGTGTACTGAGCTGTGATCGACAAGAAATCCCCCGCGAGCAGGACGCCCGCGGGGGATTTCTGTGTAGCTAGAACTACTTGACGGTGACCGATGCGCCGGCGGCCTCGAGCTTGGCCTTGGCGTCGTCGGCGGCCTCTTTGGTGACCTTCTCGAGCAGCGGCTTGGGAGCGCCGTCGACGAGGTCTTTGGCCTCCTTGAGGCCCAGGCCGGAGACGATCTCGCGGACGACCTTGATGACGCCGATCTTCTTCTCGCCGGCACCTTCGAGGATGACGTCGAATTCCGACTGCTCCTCAGCGGCCTCGGCGGGAGCACCGGCGGCGGGGCCGGCAGCGGCGACCGCGACGGGGGCGGCGGCGGTGACGTCGAAGGTCTCCTCGAACACCTTCACGAACTCAGAGAGCTCGAGCAGGGTCAGTTCCTTGAAGGCGTCGATCAGTTCTTCGGTGGACAGCTTTGCCATGGTGATTCCTTATCTCTAACTGTGGGGTTGTTTGTGTGGTCTCAGGCGGCGGGTTCTGCTGAACCCTCTGAGGCCTTCTTCTCTTGCAGAGCTGCGGCCAGGCGAGCGACCTGGGACGCGGGTGCCACGAACAGCGCCGCGGCCTGGGACTGCTTGGCCTTCAGTGCGCCGGCGACGCGCGACAGCAACACCTCGCGCGACTCGAGATCGGCGATCCGCTCGACCTCGGACACGGTCAGCGCGCGACCGTCCATGTAGCCGCCCTTGATGACCAGCGCCTTATGGTCCTTGGCGAACTTCTTGATCACCTTGGCGGCGTCAACGGGCTCACCCTTGATGAACGCGATGGCGGTCGGTCCGGCGAACAGCTCGTCGAGACCCTCGACACCGGCTTCGGACGCCGCACGCTTCACCAAGGTGTTCTTGGCAACCGTGTAGGTCGTCTCTGTGCCCAGTGACCTGCGCAGCTCGGCAAGATTGGACACCGTCAGGCCGCGGTACTCGGTGACGACGGTGGCCGTCGCCTCCTTGAAACTCTCGGCGATGTCGGCGACCGCGGTGGCCTTGTCAGCCTTGGCCATGCTTGCCTCCTCGTGATGGTTGGGATGTCCACCACCGACGGGGCCCGAGTGGGCGGAGAAGGCCAGAAATCACGAACGCCCCGACACAGGAACAGGTCGGGGCGCGAAAGCTGCGGACTATCAGTCCGAAGGTCGAAACCTCGTCCTCCTGCGTGGGCCGCCCGGGGTATCCGGGACCTTCAACCGATTTCTCGGTGACCGACGGTCTTCGGTGGAACGGGCCAAGGATAGCGTGGTGCCCCGCAATCAGCCAAAACGCGTCTCCAGGCGGGTCAGCGCAGCAGCGCGGCCGCACCGACCAGTCCGGCTTCCCCGCCCAGCGTGGCGGGCACCACGCTCAGTCCGGACAGGAAATCGAGTCCGGTGTAGTTCCGCAGCTCCGCGCGCAGCGGGTCGAACAACAGCGGTCCGGCCTGAGCCACGCCGCCGCCGACGACCACAAGGTCTAGGTCGCAGACCGCACCCACCGAGGCGATCATCGCCGCGATCGCGCGCGCTCCGCGGTGAAATGCTTGCAGCGCAATGTCATTCCCGGTCGCGGCGGCATCGGCGAGCTCCTTGGCGTCGGCGCCGACCCAGCCCTGCGTGCGCGCCCAGGCGGCCAGGTGCGGACCGCTGGCGATCGCCTCCACGCAACCCCGGGCACCGCACACACACGGCGGTCCGTCGGGATCGACGTTGACGTGCCCGACGTGGCCGGCATTACCGGTTCGCCCGTGATAGGGCGCGCCGTCGAGGACCAGTCCGCCGCCGATCCCGGTCGACACCACCATGCCGAGCAGGAACGCCGCGCCCTGCCCGGCTCCGCGCCAGTGCTCACCCAACGCCATGCACAGTCCGTCGCCCGCCAGGCGCACCTGCACGCCGGGGACGGCGGCAGCCACCCGCTCGACGATCGGGAAGTCCTGCCAGGCGGGAATGTTGATGGGGCTAACGGCTCCGTTGGGCAAGTGAACGGGCCCACCGGACGAGATACCGACGCCGTCAACCGCGCCGCTGGCCTCGGCGAGGGTGTCAGCGATCGCCCGCTGGGCGGCGGCCCACACCTGTTCGGGGTCGTCACTATGCGGGGTGGGCTGGCGGGTTGCGTACTGCAGCTGCCCGTCGGTGTCGACGAGCCCGGCGGCGATTTTTGTCCCGCCGATGTCCAGGGCTAAGACACTCATGTCAGCCCGGCCACGATGAGCATCGGCAGGGCGAGCACGTCCCGGAGGTCAGCATCGGGTTGCCATACCTCGGCCAGCGGCCCGCCAGTCGGCAATGAACCGCCGCAGATCGGCGCGAACCCGTTGGTCTGCCGGGCCCGGCCACGGTTCCTCGGTCCAGAGGGTGGTGTAGGCGCCCTGGGTGTTCCCCCACACCGGGTCGTAGTGGAAGTGGCCGACCATGTACATGGTCCAGCCCGGTTCGGCGACGACGAACTCGAATGGGAAGTCCGCCCCGGCGTCCGCCGCCCGCCTCTGGCCAGGTACCGGACGCGCGACCCGAACCGCGATCTCGACGACCCCGTCCCCGGCGGGGGGCATCACATCGTCGGACCGCAGACCGTCACCGGTGACCCGCAGCGTGTCCGCGCCGCTGGCCCCGAGGTAGCCGACTCTGACCACCTGTAGCAGCGCATCGGGCGGTCCGACGAACAGCTCTGTCGACTCCGCGGAGGTAACCCGCACGCCCAGCAACTTACGGCCCAACCGCTCCCGCGCGGAGCGACACGTCGATCACGAGCGGGCGATGATCCGAGATCGGCAGAACGGGTGTGTACGCCTCGGTGACGACCAGGTCGTCATGGTCGGTGAGGATGTGGTCGAGCTGACGGTCCGGACATCGCACGGGAAAGGTCGGCGCGGCGGCCAGCGGGCGCAGGCGCGTCCGCCGGCCCAGCGCGGCCGACGTATTGAGATCGCCCATCACCACCCGCGGCCCGGGCAGGTCACGCACATCTCGCATCAGATGGTTGAGCTGAACGCGGTTCCAGCCGGGCACGAACGACAAGTGGGTGTTGACCACGGTCAGAATCCCTAACGGGGTGTCCAGTTGAGCGGCCATGGCCGCCCGGGGCTCGTCTTTGACGGGAATTCGTGGCAGCCGCAGCACCTGCCACGAGATCGCCGGATAACGCGACAGCAGGGCGATCCCGTAGGCCGCGGTGCCCCGTTGTTCGCGGCCGGTGGCCGCCATCCATGTCGCCCCCGGCGTACCGGCGATGGCGGCGACGAACCGGTGAGACGCGGCGCCCATCGCTTCGGCCGCCAGCGCGGTGAGATCTGCCCGCGACGAGCGCGGCTGATCGACATCGACCTCCTGCAGGGCCAGCACATCGGGGTTGAGGCGGCGGATGCATGCCGACAACCGCGCCGGGTCGACCCGACCGTCGTCCAGGCTTCGCCCGTGCAGGATGTTGAACGTGGCGATGCGCATCGCTACCAGGTAACCATGTCAGCGCGATATCAAGGCCGGACCGCACCGGCCAGTAGCGCCGACATCGCCAGCGCGGCGTCGGCGACTGCCTTCGGTTCGAGCACGTCGAACGCAACACCGGGCATGGCCAGATACAGCACCCGGGTGCCGGGATCACCGGCCCCGGTGACGACGACGCAGGTATCGGGCCCGTCGTCCTCGATGGTCACCGATGTCCGAAATCGCTTGTCTACGTGATCTTTACCTCCATCATCGCCGTCGCGGACGGATCGACCGACGAGCAGGCACGCGCCGCCCCGACGGTCAGCTCGCTGTCGATCGGCGGGCTGATCAAGCACATCACCGGGGTGCAGCGCGGCTGGATGGCGCGCGTCGCCGCGCCGTTGCGCCTGGTGGAGACCGCCGATCTGGACACCGTGGTGCCCGTGCCGTGCGATGCGCCGTGGTTCCCCAGCTACGTCGACGCCTGGTCCGCGCGGTGGGTGTTCGAGCACCTGATCACCGAGCTTGCCCAGCACGCCGGCCACGCCGACATCATCCGCGAAGCCTTGGACGGCGCAACCATGGACGAACTCGTCGGGGCAGCCAAAGGCATGCAACCCCAGCCGTGGCTGACGCCCTGGGAACCCAAATCGCGAGGCAAGCGCACTTGTGACGGACGTCGCTGCGCCACTGGAAAATTGGTGGTATGCATCTGCGGTTTGGCACACTTCGAGGATGAATTCGACCAAACATCGCGAAGTAGCCAAGCTTGATCGCGTTCCGTTGCCGGTCGAGGCTGCCCGAATGGGGACCACCGGCTGGCAGATCACCCGTACCGGCGCGCGCGTGCTCGGCACACTGCCGGGGCGTGGACGCTGGCAGGACAAGGTCATCAAGCAGATTCCGCAGACCTTCGCCGACCTCGGCCCCACCTACGTCAAATTCGGTCAGATCATCGCCTCCAGCCCGGGTGCGTTCGGCGAAGGGCTGAGCCGGGAGTTCCGCAGCCTGCTCGACTCGGTGCCGCCGGCCGACACCGCCGAGGTCCACAAGCTGCTCAAGCAAGAGCTCGGCGGCGATCCGGCCGATTTGTTCGCCACGTTCGACGAGCAGCCATTCGCGTCGGCCTCGATCGCCCAGGTGCATTTCGCCACCCTGCACAGCGGCGAGGACGTCGTCGTCAAGATCCAGCGGCCGGGCATCCGCCGCCGGGTGGCCGCCGACCTGCAGATCCTGAAGCGCTTCGCTCAGCTCGTCGAGCTGGCCAAGCTGGGCCGGCGGCTGTCGGCCCAGGACGTGGTCGCCGATTTCGCCGACAACCTCGCCGAGGAGCTCGACTTCCGCATCGAAGCGCAGTCGATGGAGGCCTGGGTGTCGGGCCTGCACGGTTCGCCGCTCGGGCGCAACATCCGGGTGCCACAGGTGCACTGGGAGTTCACCAGCGAGCGGGTCCTGACCATGGAGCGGGTGCACGGCGTGCGCATCGATGACGTCAAGGCGGTCCGGGCGAAGGGTTTCGACGGCACCGAACTGGTGAAGGCGCTGTTGTTCTCCACCTTCGAGGGCGGCCTGCGGCACGGCCTGTTCCACGGCGACCTACACGCCGGCAACCTCCTGGTCGACAACGACGGTCACATCGTGTTCTTGGACTTCGGCATCATGGGCCGGATCGACCCGCGGACCCGCTGGCTGCTGCGTGAGCTGGTGTACGCGCTGCTGGTCAAGAAGGATCACGCCTCGGCGGGCAAGATCGTCGTGCTGCTCGGGGCCGTCGGCACCACCAAGCCCGAAAAGGAGGCCGCCAAGGACCTTGAGGCGTTTGCTGCCCCACTATCGCTGAAGACGCTCGGGGACATGTCGTATGCCGATATCGGTAAGCAGTTGTCGACGCTCGCAGACGCCTACGACGTCAAGCTGCCGCGCGAGCTGGTGCTCATCGGCAAACAGTTTCTGTACGTCGAGCGCTACATGAAGCTGCTGGCGCCCAAATGGCAGATGATGAACGACCCGCAATTCTCCGGGTACTTCGCCAACTTCATGGTCGAGGTCAGCCGCGAGCACCAGAGCGACGTCGAGGTCTGATGGAGATTCGCACCGGCACGGCTTCCGTTGGCGACGACCTGAAGCTGTACTTCGAGGACATGGGCAATTCCAGCGACCCGGCGGTTCTGCTCATCATGGGGCTCGGCGCCCAACTTCTGTTGTGGCGTAACGGTTTCTGCGAGAAATTGGTCGACCAGGGCTACCGGGTGATCCGCTACGACAACCGTGACGTGGGGTTGTCCTCCAAACTGCACGGCCAGCGCGCCGGTGGTGGCCTGGTGCCCAACCTGGTGCGCTCGTATCTCGGGCGGCCCAGCCCGTCGGTCTACACGCTCGAGGACATGGCTGACGACGCCGCAGCGCTCCTCGATCATCTCGGGCTCGACCGCGCCCATGTGGTCGGGGCGTCGATGGGCGGGATGATCGCGCAGATCTTCGCCGCGCGGCACAGCCGTCGAACCAACGCACTGGGAATCATTTTCTCGTCCAACAACTCTGCGCTGCTGCCACCTCCGGCACCGCGGGCCTTGCTGTCACTGATCACCGGCCCGGCGCCGGACTCGCCTCGCGAGGTGATCATCGAAAACTCGATCCGGGTCGGCAAGATCATCGGCAGCCCCGGCTATCCGGTGTCCGAGGAAAAGGCCCGCGCCGACGCCATCGAGGCCTACGAGCGCGCCCACTATCCACAGGGCATCGCAAGACATTTCGGCGCCGTACTGGGCAGCGGCAGCCTCAAGCGCTACGACCGCCAGATCAGCGCGCCGACCGTCGTCATCCATGGCCGCGCCGACAAGTTGATGCGCCCGTCCGGCGGCCGCTCGATCGCATCGGCCATCCCCAACGCCCGACTGGTCCTGTTCGACGGCATGGCGCACGATCTGCCAGAGGCGCTGTGGGACGACGTCGTGGGCGAGCTGAAGACCACATTTGTCGAGGTCGGCTAGCGAATTTTGATGTCGCGCAGAATCGTCGAGTCGCGGGCGGGGCGACTAGCATCGGTGCTGCAAACGCGGTGATCGCTCAGTCCCGCGGGGGGATACGTGGTTGCTGCCTGAAGCATTCGATGCGAAAGGCACACCATTATGGCCAGACGGCTGCAACCTCATTTCGAGGACGTACAAGCCCACTACGACTTATCCGACGATTTCTTCCGGCTCTTTCTGGATCCGTCCCAGACCTACAGCTGCGCGTATTTCGAACGCGATGACATGACGTTGGAACAGGCCCAACTCGCCAAAATCGACCTGGCGCTGGGCAAGCTGGGCTTGCAGCCCGGCATGACGCTACTGGATGTCGGCTTCGGGTGGGGCACCACGATGCTGCGCGCTCTGGAAAAGTACGACGTCAATGTCATCCGACTCACGCTGTCGAAAAACCAGCGCGACCACGTCGAGCAGGTTTTCGCCGAGTGCGAGAGTTCACGCGGCAAGCGCATCGAGCTCAAAGGCTGGGAAGAGTTCAACGAGCCCGTCGACCGGATCGTGTCGATCGGAGCCTTCGAACATTTCGGATTCGATCGCTACGATGACTTTTTCGCGATGGCCTATCGGGCGTTGCCCGCCGACGGCGTGATGCTGCTGCACACGATCACGTCCTTCACGTTTGAGCGGATGGCGCAGATGAAGGTCCCGCTCACGTTCGAAGCGGCACGCTTCGCGAAGTTCATGCTCACCGAGATCTTCCCGGGCGGCCGGCTGCCGACTGCCGAGAAGGTCGAGGACCATTCGACCAGGGCGGGCTTTACGCTCACCCGGGTCCAATCGTTGCAGCCGCACTATGCGCGCACTCTGGATTGTTGGGCAGAAGCGTTGAAGACCAACCGGGAGAAGGCAATCGACGCGCAGTCGGAAGAGGTGTACGAGCGGTACATGAAGTACCTCATAGGATGTGCCCGCGGCTTCCAGGTCGGGTACATCGACGTCAACCAGTTCACGCTTGAGAAGCAGGCCCAGAACACGCACGGTTAACGCCATGTTTGACGGCCGTTCTGGTGGGTCGGGACGGTATGGTCCGGTTAACAGAGTCCACACTGGCGCGCAAATCGTTCGCGGGGGCAGCGGTGCGGGTTAGATGAAGAAATTCAGGAAGGTTGAACACACATGCCCGAGGCAACTGAAACCAAGGACATGCGGCCGCATTTCGAGGAAATCCAGGCGCATTACGATCTCTCGGACGACTTCTTCGGCGTGTTCCAGGACCTGACGCGCAAGTACAGCTGCGCGTACTTCACCGGGCCGAACGCCACGCTCTCTGAAGCCCAGGTCGCCAACGTCGACCAACACCTTGAGCGCTTAGACCTCAAGCCGGGCATGATGTTGCTCGAGGTGGGTTGCGGCTGGGGCTTGACACTGCAGCGCGCGTTGGAGAAATACGACGTCAACGTCATCGGCCTGACTTTGTCGAAGAACCAGCAGGCCTACTGCCAGCAGCTCTTGGCCAAGATTGACACCTCGCGGACGTTCGATGTCCGGCTGGAAGGCTGGGAGGAGTTCCACAGCCCTGTCGACCGGATTGTGTCGGTCGAGGCCATCGAACATTTCGGCTTCGAGCGCTTCGACGACTTCTTCAAGAACTCTTTCGACATCATGCCCGATGACGGCCGGATGACGATTCAGAGCAGCTGCGGCTACCACCCGGATGATCTGATCGCCCGCGGCAAGAAGCTGACCTTCGAGTTGGCCCGTTTCGCCAAGTTCATGGGCGAAGTGATTTTCCCGGGCGGCCGCATCCCCAGCACGAAGATGTTGGTGGAGCACGGTGAGAAGGCCGGCTTTGTGGTGCCCGAGCCGCTGTCGCTGCGCAATCACTACATAAAGACCCTGGGCATCTGGGCGGCTCGACTCGAGCAACGCAAAGACGAGGCGATCGCGGCCGCCGGCGAAGAAAGCTACAACAACTACATGCGGTACCTGACCGGCTGCCAGTACTACTACCTGGACGAGGCGCTGGATGTCAGCCTGGTGACGTACCTCAAGCCGGGCGCGGTCGCCTAAAGTGCGCACTTGGCCGTGGATGCCAGCCACCTGCAAAGCTCGTTCAGTTTGCTGACAGAAGCGGTTTTGGCGAGTATTTATCAGATTGTGACAAGGCCGTTGCGCCGCATTGACAGTGCATGTGCTGTGTGGGATCCTCAACACACGGTTTTTCCGCTCGTACAGCCGGGGCATTAGCCAGCCGGACAGTTTAAAGGGGGGGATGGAAAGTGAGTATCGCACTCTCCAGAAGAATTCAGGTTGGCCTAGGCACCGTAGCCCTCGCCGCTTCCGCTGTGACGGTGACTCCTGTGGCGGCTCACGCGGCTCCGGGCCTGGCGCCGTTCTCCCAGGATGAGGGTGCCGGAGGCAGCGGCAAGCAGGATGAGGGTGCCGGAGGCAGCGGCAAGTCGAGCAGCCACAGCAATTCCAGTGGCACTGGCCACTCCGGTGGCGCGGGCAGCTCGAGCGACTCGAGCTCCTCCTCGAGTTCAGGCTCTGCGGCATCGAGTTCAGGCTCTGCGGCATCGAGCTCAGGCTCGGCGGCATCGCGTCCAGGCTCGGCGGCATCGCGTCCAGGCTCGGCTGCATCGAGCAGTGCCGACAGCAAACCAGCTGCAACGGGTGCCGCAGAAACTCCGTCAGCCGCGACGGGCACTACGTCCGGAGCCTCGGCGGCTGCCCAAGCGAATGAGAATCCGATTCAGAAGTGGGTTCGAGTGACTGTTCAGGTCGCCGGAACCATCGTTTACGGCTTCCTCGACTCCACCGCTGGAGTGTTGAATATCGTCGGCGAGGCCGTCACCTCCATCCCGATTATCGGCCCGCCGATCGGCAACGCCTTTATCGTCGTCGGCGATGCCACTCAGCGGGCGGCTTATGCTGTAGCTCAGGCCACCCGCGTGGGTCCATACCGCACCGTCGGGTAGGGATCTTCGCCTAATCGACTCGCCGATTGGCTTCGCCGCCGATTAGCGAGTCGTTTTGGTATGTGGGGGTAGCTGGCGTGGCTGTGTGTTTCGAGCGCAGACCGCATCTGGGCAGGGGAAGCTGACTGAGTGGGATTTCATTCGCGCCGTGACGATGTCATCGTGACCGACGAGAGGGATGGTGGGCGACCGTGGTTCAAGCGCCGTGGTGTCGTGTGGCCCTCGCTCGCAGTGCTGGTGTTGGTCCTCTTGCTCGGCTGTTGGCTGGGTTTTCAGGCGCACACGGCAAAATCTAATCTCGAGCAGGCGCGCACCAGCGCGCAGCAGTCGAAAAACGCACTTCTGCAAGGAAATACCGGGGATGCCTCCCGATTCGCCGCTGACGCGGCATCGCATGCGCAGTCAGCGCGCGAAGCCGCGCACTCCCTGCCCTGGAACCTCGTGGCCGGGGTGCCATGGCTGGGCAGCCCGTTCAAGACCGGTCGCCAGATATCGGACGTGGTGCTCAACTTGGCCACCGATGTGCTGAAGCCCATCGCGGCGGCCGGCACCACCGTCGCGCCGAATCATCTGCTCGCCGACGGCCGGTTGGACGTGACGGCGCTGCGGAATGAGGAACCTGCGCTGCGCAAGATCGCCACAGATGCCACCCGGATCGACCTCGAGGCGCAAGCGATCGCAGCGCCCGACTACCTCGGCGCTATGGACAAGGCCCGATCGCAGCTGCAATCGCAGACAAAAGACCTGGCAAAGCTTTTGCAAAACACTGCCCTCGCCGCGCGACTGGCGCCATCAATGCTGGGCGCCGACGGACCTCGCAGCTATTTCATCGGCTTCCAAACCAATGCCGAAGCCAGGGGCACCGGGGGCCTGCTCGGTGGGTTCGGCGTCGTCCGATTCGACAATGGCAAGCCGGAAGTTGACACCTTGGCCCCGAACACCGATTTCTATCGGAAGTTCACGCCCATCAGCCTCGGCCCCGAATTCGATAACCAGTACGGGTTCACCAACCCATCTAGCGATTTCCGCAACAGCAATCAAAGCTCGCACTTTCCCTACGCGGCGCAAATCTGGAAATCGATGGCAGAGCAATCGGGCATTGATGTTGACGGCGTGATAGCACTCGACCCTGTCGCGCTGAGCTACATCCTCGGGGCCACCGGGCCTGTCGTGATGCCAGATGGTGAGACGGTGACCAAAGACAATGCCGTCGAGTTGACGGAGTCGACCGCCTACATCAGGTACCCCAAACCACAGGATCAGCCCGCACGCAAGAAGTTCCTTCAAGACATCGCCGCCGAAGTGGTCAAGAAGGTCTCTGGCCACGTGAAATCCCCGCGAGCATTACTCGACGCGCTCGGGCGGGCAGTCAGCGAGCGCCGAATTTCGGTGTGGAGTTCGTTCCCCGAAGACCAGGCACTCCTAGAACAGACACCGCTGGCCCACATCATCCCCGATGATCCAGCGCCATACGCCGAAGTGGTCGTCAACAATCTCGGCGGCAACAAGCTGGATTACTATCTTGATCGGCAAATCGAATATGTCGCCGATGGTTGTCATGGCGATACGCGCACGTCGACGGTGACAGTCCGATTGACGAACACCGTCTCCGACGCTGACTCACTACCGGACTACGTCGCCGGGCGGATAGGTTTTTTGCCGATCCCGAGCGGCTACATACCCAAAGGAACCATGTTCACCTCCGTTCGTCTGCTCGCAACCACGGGGGCCAAGCTAATTAACGTCATGTCCAACGGCGTTGAAGTGAGCGCGCAGACAGACACCGAACGCAGTCACCCGAGCTTCGAAGTTCAGACGGTGATACTGCCAGGACAGACGGACGAGATGGTCTTCCACCTCTCCGAACCGATTGTCCCGGGTGCTGCGCGCGTTCCCGTTCAGCCCTTGGTTGGTGCTGTTAGCACCAAGGTTTCGGTGCCGCAGTGCACGAAGTAAGCCGCGGCGCCAATGGCAATCGCACAGGGAGTGGTTTTCTGCAGTGAATCTTCAGGATTTCATAAAACTCATTCGCAACCGGTGGGTCACCGTAGTCGTCACAGCGCTGATCACGATCCTGGGATCCGTCGCCTACACCCTGCTGCAAACTCCGCTCTACCAAGCCTCGACGCGACTCTTCGTCTCCACGACCTCGGGAGATTCAGTATCGGACCTCTACAACGGCAATCGGCTGTCCCAAGAACGCGTCCTCTCCTACACCCAGCTTCTGATGGGTGAAACGCTGGCCCAGCGCACTATCGACCGTCTGCAACTGAACATGACCGCGGCAGGGCTTAAAGCGAACGTCACCGCCAAATCGAAACCCGATACCGTGCTGATCGACGTATCGGTCCTCGACCCATCGCCAGTCCAAGCGCGCGACATCGCCAATGCGTTATCCGACGAGTTCGTCGTGATGGCGAGTGAACTAGAGACGCCGAGTCCGGGGGCGCGGCCCGAAGCCCGCGTCGTCGTCGAACAGCGGGCGACAGTTCCCGAATCCCCGGTGGTTCCGAAGAAGAAACGCAATTTGGCACTCGCCATCGTCCTGGGCGGAATACTGGGTATCGGCATCGCGGTCCTCAGGGGTTTGCTCGACAACACGGTAAAGTCCCAGGAGACCCTAGAAGGGGTCACCGGCACCGGCGTGGTCGGCTACATTCCATTCGACAAGAAATTCCAGGCCGAATCGGCGCTCTCCTTCGACACCGACAACTCGTCGGCGGCAGAGGCGTTCCGCAAGCTTCGGACCAACCTTCAATTCCTCGTGGTAGACAGTCCACCGCGCGTGATCGTGGTCGCCAGTGCGTCGCCCAACGAAGGCAAAACTACCGCCGCGATCAATATCGCTCTGGCTTTGGCTGAGGCCGAGCAGAATGTGGTTCTAGTCGACGGCGACCTGCGGCGGCCGAGAGTAGCGAAGTACCTTGATGTCCCTGGATCGGTCGGGGTGAGTAACGTGCTCAGCGGCGCGGCGCCCCTTAACGAGGTCTTGCTGAAGTCGGCGTATCCCCGACTCAGCGTTCTTGCTGCGGGGCCAACACCCCCGAATCCCAGCGAGCTGCTCGGGTCGCGAACGGCCGAAAAGATGTTCGGCGAACTGCGTACGAAATTCGACTACGTCATCATCGACTCCGCTCCTCTGCTCGCGGTCACCGACGGCGCGGTCTTGGCCGCACACGCCGATGGTGCGTTGGTTGTTGTGCGGGCGGGAAAGACCAAGCGCGACCAACTCCGACACGCAATCGGAATGCTCAACGATGTCGGCGCAACGCTGCTCGGCGCGGTACTGACCATGATGCCTACGCGCGGAAGCGGTGCCTACAGCTACAACAACTACTACTTCTACGGCGGCGAAAGCTACGGCGATAAGCGACCCAAGCGAACGAAATTGGAGTCTGCACCCTCATCCGGATCGGACCACGACCGCGGCGCTGGCCCAATCACAACTGGGAGGCACAAAAAGCCCGAATCAACGACGTGAGGGGTCTGTACTACTGCGACTGGTTTGAGCAATACACGGCGGAGTTGGTTCTTGCCGTTGCCGCCGAGGCTCACAACGTTTCTCTCATCGTCCGAGAACAGTCCCCCGAGTTCACCAGGCAAGGGCGGACAGCGGACGGCGAGGAAATCCGGCGGAGATTGCGGGACCGAATTGATTCGTTGCACATCCTCTCCGGCAGATATAGGTCCCTGATGTCGATGCTGCAGATTCGCAAGGTGCTCCGAGACGTACGCCCAGACTACTTTCATCTTCAGCAAACTGATGATCCCCGGTTCCTGTGGGTGGCCATGTTCACTCCGACTGTATTGACACTTCATGAGCCAGCAGCGCGAGAGGGCGTGAATGGAAGAGGTGGAAGCCGACGAGCAGTTAGCCGTGCCATAGCATGGTTGTACCGTCGTTTAGCCGAGGTTTTAGTGGTTCATACGCAGACAAGCTTTCAAAGCTTGTCTGCCAGCGAGCAGCGAAAGGCACGCGTGATCCCACACGGAGTCAAAGTGTCTATCGCCGAGCATTCACAAGATTCCCAGACAATACTTTTTTTTGGGAGAACCGACGGCTATAAGGGTTTGGATACGCTCCTTGTTGCAATGGAGGCGGTCTGGGACTTCGAACCGCGCGCGCGTTTGCAGATTCTCGCGAGCGGCGGCGGCGGCGGGTACCAGGTGTCAGACAACCGGGTATCCGCAACCTGGGATGGCTTCTCTGGTAAAGAACTTGAGGCCGCTCTGTCAGCCGCTCGGGCAATATGCCTGCCATACACAACCGTCTCAGGGAGTGGCGTCGGAGCGCAAGCCTACGGCTCCGGAAAGCCGATCCTCGCAAGCAATCTTGAAGGTCTTCGGGAACTCGTCTCTCACGAGGAACTACTGGTCAAACCTGGTGATGCCGCGGACCTAGCTAGGGCGATTCGCTTAGTCCTCTCTCGTGATTACCCGGTGCGACCGATCGACCCAGATCGGACCTGGCCGGGCGTCGCGCGGGCGCTTGAAAGTGCATACGCCGATGTCGCGCGCAGCACCAAGAGGCGACCACATTGAAAGTCTTGATTGTTGCCTACCGGCGAGAGGACTTACTCAGGCGCTGCGTAGACCAACTGCGTTCTTACTTCGCCTTGTCGGACCTGCTGATCGTTGATAACCGAAGCGAAGAAAGCCAGTCGATCGCGGACTACTGCCTCTCCATGGACATCGCAATTATCCGAAACGAACACAATGAAGGTTTCGCCAAGGCGGTCAACATAGGGATGAGACATCTCAGCGACAGCGGTGATGATCCTTGGGTGTTCTTGCTGAACCCGGACACAGAGTTGCTTGTAGATCCAAATGAATTAGTGCGATTTTCGACTGCCAGTAGCGCCTGTCTTACCACTTTTGATGCGGCAGCAAAATCGCCATGGGACTCCGAAAAGCCAATACCCAATCCCTGGCGCGCAGCATGGGAAGACTCCGGCTTGGGGCGTCTCCGTCTCCCTCAACCACTAGGAAGTCGCTACAGATCCTTTTCCCAAAACCACAAGGGTTATCTGGTCGGGTGCTTCCTTCTCGTTTCGACGGCCGCTTGGCAACGAGTGGGGCCATTTGATGAACGATTCTGGCTCTATTCCGAAGAGACCGACTGGTGTTTGCGCGCCTATAAAGAAGGCATGGACTGTCAGGTTATTCCCGTGTTGGGGTACCGACATTACGCCCGTCAAGCCTCGCTCGGAGACCCCGCGGTCGAGGTGCGATCGATGAATGCTTACCGAAAATCGCGCAAGCTTTTCATCGAGAAATATTGGGGCGGCCTAGGCATCAGAAGTTACGAATTATTGCTGTCGCTTTTGTTGAGGCTCAGGCGAGTTGCAAGCTATGCGCATAGATTGCCGGGGAGCTATAGATCATTGGACGCCAGTCAGCGCTCGGCCCGTTCGGCGAACAGATAGTAGTCCTCCCACGGCGCTTTTGGATTCGGACGGGACTTCGTAACGTGAAGGCCACTAGAAGTGAGATATTCGAACACTTGATCATATGTTTTCTGGCCCGGCACTCCTGTGAAATCGTGGCAACTAACGCACATTCTCTCGATCTTCTCAACTGCAGGACCAAGGCTTAGAAGTGCTTCGTACTCAGCGCCTTCGATATTCATTTTCATATATGCGACACGTTCCACGCTTTGAGCACTGAGGATATTCGCAAGTGGCTCACTGCGAACAACTATAGAATCGTCCCCCACCACAGCAGCGACTGAATTCTGCACACTGCCCGGTTCAGCGATCGATAAGTGAACGCTACCTTCACCTTTGCCTACCGCCACCTCAAGAACTCGGACGTTTCGGTGCGGCAAATTTTCGGCCTGCTTTCGCAAAAGCCGAGCCGCGACCGGATCAGCTTCAATTGCAATAACTTTTCCCGAAGCACCGACCATTTCCGAAAACAGGCACACTTCGGTTCCGGCTCCCGCACCGACGTCGAGTATGACATCCCCTCCCTTCGGCGAATACCGTCGGAGAAATAGATCGATGTTCAGGCGGGTGATCCTCTTGGGGCTCAGTAGTGGCGAGTTCCAAAACAGGCAGCCACCAGACCAGATGAATGCCCAATCCTGACCGTCCCAGCGCACGGTCGTGTATCGGCAGTCCCTGACAGTCACCGCCACCGACGCAGCGATTGAGGCTAGCCAATGAAGGCGGACTGAAACAAGCCCATTCAAAATTCGGTTAGACAGGTTCTTCACGTTGCTCCCCTTGCAACTTGGTATCAAGCGGGTCGCAAACCCATGAGCGTGGCCTGACGTCGCAGCGCGGGCACACGCTCGCACACCTCATCAAAGGAACCTTGCGCCTGTTCTTTACCTTCCTCGAGGTAAACGACCAGATCAACGTTGCGGACGGTTGAGAGCCGGTGCGCGATGATCACCGTCGTCACATCCTCTTCCAGTTCCTCGAGCATATCGGTAATCCCTGATTCGGTCTCTACGTCGAGAGCACTCGTCGCCTCATCCAGCACGAGCAGCCGAGGGCGGGTGAATAGCGCGCGGGCGATACCCAGACGCTGGCGTTGACCACCACTCAGACGCAGGCCACGTTCACCAATCTGCGTGTCCAGACCGTCGGGCTGACGTCGAACGTACTCGTCGAGACGAGCCCGCCGCAGAGCGTCCCACACCAGGTCATCGTCCACGTCGTCCCGTGGAAGACCCAGAGCGACGTTGGCACGTAAGGAGTCGTTGGACAGCATGACATCCTGGGGCACGTAGGCTATGCCGCCAGGCCAACGCCGAACGGCGTCAGTCGGGTTGAGGCCTCCCACTGCCAACTCGCCCGAGTCTGGTTGGAGTACACCCAAAATGATGTCGGCGAGGGTGGATTTTCCGGCGCCGCTCCGCCCCACAATCGCGACAGACTGGCCCTCGGCGACCAGCATATTGATTCCCTGAAGAGCAGTCCCGCGTCCTCCGGGGTAGCTAAACGCGATATCGCGCAGTTCGATCCGCGGTGCGAAATCTCGGTGCCCGCTTGCAAGTATCCGCCGTACGGATTCGCGCACGTCGCGTCCCTCCTGTGGCGTGTCGAGAGGGTGTCCAAGATCCGCCGAGAGCGCATACGTAAGCGTTGCCGGACCCGTTGAACTCCGTATGCTGAGCGCCGCGGACTGGAGGCGTAGCAAGGAGGGCATTATCCGCGTTGCGGTAGCGAGAAACAGGGCAAAAGTGCCGGCCGCCAATGGTACTGGTCGTGTCGAAAACAGCACCGCAGCTAAAGAGAAGCCACCTAATACGAGAGCCCCCTCGGAGGCGTACTTAGGCAACAGGTTCAAAACCTGAAGACCTGCTGAAGCCCGCGCGGCCTCAGCGCGAAGGCCCTGGATGCGACCAACATAGAGCAAGCGACGGTCAGCGACGGTGATCTCCCGATACGCGCCAAGAGCTTCCTGTACAGCACTGAGGCTGGCTATATCAGCGGTCAAAGCCTGGGTGCCGACCCTCGAGATCCGGTGACCCAGGATCTTCTGCAGTCCCATAGCGAAGATCGCAAAGAAGACGATCGCCCCGAGTGCGACGGCGGGATCAACGAACAGTAGTCCCACAGCTAAGACAGTCAACAGCGCGATTTCAGACACTGCGACGACCGTCTGCCCAAGTATGGCGACTGTGGCCGCGCTGACGCCCTGGACTAGCGCCGCCGAAGTCTCCTGGCTCGAGCGCCGCTGCACGAAGGTGAGTGGGCACGAAAGGAGTGCCTTTGCCAACCTGGCCGACACGATCGCTTGCCGCCGCGCGAGGAACCTGAAGACCTTCACCATGAGAAGCGGGCTAATTATAGTCTTTGCGAGCAGGAGGACGGCCGCAGCGCCGGCGATGACCTCCAGGAGTGTGACGTCGGACAGGTTCCCGAGGCCGACGGCCGACACCAGGGTTGCGATGGTCTTCGGCGGTTGCTGGCCCTGGACGGTGGCTAACGACAACGCGCCTACCAGACCGATGAGAGTGACACCGACCAGGTCCAGCATTGACGTTGCCATCTGCAGACCGATTGACAGACCCAGAAGCCGCCTGTCACGCCGGTCCAACAGTCCCAGCGAAGCCCGAATTGCCTGACTAACTTTCACTTCCAGAGTTTCTCACATCCGCGAAATCCGACCCAGGCCTCGGCAAGGTCGTGATGTGAGCGCGCGACCTGCAGTCTTGTCGGGTGTGACACACAGGGCTGGTGTGCATGCTGGAGCGAGCAGGAGCAATGCGGCGATTGCTCAAATACCCTGGATATCAGGGTGCCTCTTGGTGTGCTTCTCGGGTTGTTGGTCGCTGGGAGAGAATCCCCCTGAGTTATCGTTGCGGCGACTCTGCAGGTCCGCGGGGGTGACTCCGAAGCAGGGCTTTAGCATCGGCGGGGAACGGGAGGGTCATGGACGACGCGCAGCCCTGTAGTAAACAGCACATTCTCATTTTGGTTGAGAATCTGTCGGTGCCTTTTGACCGTCGGGTATGGCAGGAAAGCCGCGCATTGACTGATGCTGGCTTCGCCGTGACGGTGATCTGCCCGATGGGCGCGAACCGCGACCATCTCCCGGAGGAGGTGATAGATGGCGTGCGAATCCTGCGGTATCCGCTACGCCCTGCCGCGGGTGGTCCGGCAGGCTATCTCCGCGAGTACAGCGTGGCGCTATGGCATACGCTGAGGCTGGCGCTGAAGGTCCGTCGCGAAAGCCCGATTGATGTTGTGCACGCGTGCAATCCGCCCGATCTCCTCTTTCTCATCGCCTTGGTTTTGCGCCCGTTTGGCGCACGTTTCGTCTTCGATCACCACGACCTAGTGCCCGAACTGTTCCAATCGCGTTTCACGCGGGCCCCGGCCCTGCTATATCGAGCCACCAGACTTGTCGAACGTCTGACGTTTGCCGCCGCGGACGCGGTGATCTCCACGAATGAGAGCTACCGACGAGTGGCCATTGAACGCGGGAAGATGGCTCCCGATCGAGTGACGGTGGTTCGCAGCGCGCCGGACTTGAGCCGCTTCCTCCAGCAGCCGCCGGATGACAGCCTGCGCCACGGAAAGCGCTACCTACTCGCTTACCTCGGTGTGATGGGTCCGCAGGATGGCGTGGACTACGCGTTGCGGGCGCTGAAACTGTTGCGCGACAACCTCGCACGCGATGATTTCCACTGCATCTTCATGGGAGCGGGTGACAGCTACGACGACATGGTCGCGCTCAGTAGCCAACTGGGCCTCGACGACGTGGTGGCCTTTCCCGGCAGGGTTCCCGACGAGTATGTCCAACGCTGCCTCTCGACCGCCGACGTCTGCTTGTCCCCAGACCCTCGAAACCCCCTTAACGATGTCTCGACAATGAACAAGGTTCTCGAATACATGGCGATGTCGCGTCCGATCGTGTCCTTTGACCTCATCGAGGCCCGGCATTCGGCAGGCGAGGCTGCAATCTATGTGCCCGCCAACGACGAGGCGGCGTTTGCACAAGCGATCAGCGACCTCCTCGAGGATCCCGCCCGCCGGGCCGAGATGGGGCAAATCGGGAGGACCCGCCTCGAGGAACAACTGTCCTGGGAATTCTCCCGCCAACAGCTCGTCGGATTTTACCGGCACCTGATCCCCAACGGTGCAGCCGACATCTGACACATAGTTCTCGATAGAACAATTAGAGCCTTAGATCAATTAGGACCGTCGGCACATGTCAGAAACGGGCCAACCGGAACGGGGAATGCAGGGGGGGCAGTCTTGCGAGATCGGTCCTCTGGAACGGAACCACGCAGACTCCGTAAACGCGGCCGTCAACTATCCCTGATTCCGAGGGGTTGACGTCACGTCATTCGGACTTGTGGCCACCAGTGAACTCTCTCGCCGTCGACCAGTTCACTTCGTTTCACGGGGTCCAGTCACTGTGTTCGTTCACCTGGCTTGGCGCCTTGAGTTCTATGCTTGCAGCACGTCGGGAGCGCGCGGGCAGCGCCTTGACCTGTGTGATCTGGTGGTAAAACGCATCGATTCGACGGGCCGCGGTGTCGATATTGAATTCGTCGACGGCCCGTTGAAACGCGCGCGCGCCGTAGTCAGAGCGGGCGGTTTCGCTATTCACCACATCACGGAGCGCGCCGAACAGCGTGTCCACGCTCCCTGGAATGATGAGGACTCCGCTGGAATTGCCGAGCATCTCGGGAATGCCGCCGACACCGCTGGCGATGATGCACATACCTCGCGACATCGCCTCGAGTATTGCCATCGGTTGCCCTTCGTTAAGCGATGGAAGCACGAGCACGTGAGCATCGGACAATAGTGTTGCAACGGCGGTCTCTGAAAGCCATCCGCGCACGTCGACGCTGGTCCCGATACCCAGGTCTAATACGACGTCCCGAGCGCGTTCGACTTCTCCGTCACCGGCGATGGTCAACTTGGCGAGCTGGCAGTTGGGGTACGCGATCAATTTCGCCCACGCCTCGAGAAGCACAAAAGTTCCCTTGCGTTCTCCGATCTCACCGAGGAACACAACGTGAACAGGGCCGCTGACCTTCTGTTGATCCGCGCGGCCCGGCCTTACTGCGTTAGACACCACCTCAATACGGGCGCGGGGTGCGATCCGCCGCAGCTCAGTGGCCCAAGCTCTACCGAGTGCGATCACTACTTCGACATGTTCCAAGGAAATACGAATCAATAGGCGAAGGGATCGTGGTGCGTTGTCAAAAAATTCGTTGAATCGGGCACCATGCACGTGCAAAACTACCGGAATGCGGAATGCTTTCGCTGTCCAGATAAGAACGAATTTTCGGGCGAAACTTCCATAGGACGCCGTATGAATGTGAACGATGTCGGGCCGATTGATCACTAACGCCCATGCGAAATGGATATAGCCCAAAGTAAAAGCCAAGATTCGAACCGGCATACTGCCATTGCGGTGGGTGGCGACATGGCGGATATTCCAATTGTCCCATAAGTCCGTATCGCGCATGTTGCGAATGAAGGTGGAGATCCCGCCCCGCGTGGACAAACTCGTCGAGACCCACAGTGCACGCGGCATTTTAGTCACCGGTACCTAATCCTGGATGCTGATCGTTGCATGGGCGGACGGGGCAAGGTCGATTCTTACCGTCCGCAGGTCGCTGTCTTCCGCCCAGCAGACGCTGATGTATTCGTCGCAGCGTTCGACGAACAGATCGTCGATGCGACGTCTGTCGATCGGGACGATCAATGTGGCTACGACGATCGGGAGCTCGGCGTTCGCGACTGCACCTAGCCACCATGCGGGCATGCGGCTTTCCAATCGATCGGACCACCAGCCACGGTTCTCTCGCACGTCACCACGCACCTCGTCAATCAGCAGCGGTGCGGTTGACGAGTACAGCAATTGGGACACGCCAACGTTCTGCCGGGTGACTATGTGGCCGAACGGAATTCGTTGCACTTCAAGACTCGGATGAAGTGGCCAGTTCGTCCTGACTTCGTGATGTCCATTGCCAGTAACCATGTCAACTACTAATTGCCCCCAGTCATCTGACGGGGCGATCAGCCAGCGCCTGTGTACGGGCTTACCCGGCAGCCGGGTATAGCCGTCATGTTCGGCATCTACTACGCCTGTTACCAGATCCACCTGGCGTACACGCGTGCGTGCGTGGCGCAACCACATGAATGAGCCAGCATTTAGAGACTGATCCTGACCATCGATGCAAACCGTCGCATGTGCGCCCGTTGACCGCATAGCCGGGCGCCATTCTGGATGCCCGTAGTAACTGCCCGTGCCAGGGTCAGTTATCACATCCTGCCCGTCGATACTCAGCGTGATGGCCAATGCGTCGGCATGACCGTGAGCGGCGATCGAGAGGTATCCAAGCGGTCCTACGTCCATCGTTGTCCTCCGCCGTCCGCTGCGTAGCACGGCTAGCCCGCCATCAGGTGCGAAGAAGCTGGCGGGGCGCTCGGCCGAAAGGGCAGGGGCGAGCCCCACCAGTTCGGCGGATGAACTCTGTGCCATAGCCCGATACCACTGCCGGGTCAAAGTGTCGTTGACAGTTCCGCGAGCTGTCACGCCCCAGCCGTGTGCGGAAACGATGCCAAGATGGTCGCGTACAGACCGTACCGCCTCGGGGCCCAATCGCAGGGCGAACCCTTCGTCATCGTCGCCGTAGCGTGGACACGGGTCCTGATCTCCCACTACGGCGAAGAGGAACGTCGAACTTCGGACGATTGCCTCGACGATTTGATTGGGCGCGTGACCATCTCGTTGGGCAAGGAGCGCGGCTACCAGGTACAGCAACTCGACGGTGAAAGTCTGGTACCCGACAGCCTGTTCAGCGCCGACGCCGTCGGCCAGGATCTGCTTGTCCGCCTCCGACGAAAGCGTCTGAACGGCCCATGACTCCCAGGACGCCGATGAAACAAAATCGGGAAACATCAATGCGATGACGGCAAGTCCTGCCATCTCGCCTACTAGATGATTGTTGGCCGAGCTGAAGAGCGACCGGTCGTGCCAGCACCGGTTGGCACTTTCGGCTAGAACGCGCAGAATGCGTTCGAACCGGCTGGCGGTTAGCTCAGTCGAGTCCCGCAGCCCTTGCACAGCGATTGCAATCGAGATGGCTCGAATGCCTGCTTCGAACGCTCCCCGCCAGGCGACACCGCGGCCGGGCGGATTTTGGTCCATCCAGGAATCGAGGTGCTCAAACGCCGCGCGTTCATATCGGCTTTCCCCGGTGAACAGCCAGGCTTGTGCCAACCAAGGCAGGTGCTGGAGACGATTAAGTTCCCAGATCCACTTGACGTCGCCGGCAAAGATACGGTGGTTGATTTTTCGGGAGAGAACTTCCGGCCAACGTACGTCACTGACCGGATCGTAGTGCCAGTCGATCGGCTGTTCGAGTGTCACCGCGGGATAGCCGAAAAAACAGAACGAACGTTCCACTGCGAGATCCGCCGCACTCAGGAGTGCGGCGACGAGCGCGGGATTCTCATCTCGAATCACTTGCGCACGTTGGCGATCTAGAAGAATGGGACGATCGACACCGGACCGGAAACGTTCGAGCGCCTCAGCCGAGTCCAACGCATCCACTAGCTCGGCGACGTTGTGGCCCCGTGATCCGCGTGCGCGGGCAGTTCGAAAGGGCATGGTGGCTCGCCATAGCATTTCGCGGTGGCCCATAGACTGAAGCCGGTGCGCATACCATTTCAGACCACTCATGAGAACCCCTCGGTAGCATTGGAGTCGGATAGCCGTATCGCCGGCCATACCAACCACAGCGAAGAATTTACCGCTTGCAGCTCACGGGGATCCGGTCGACGTGGAACAACACCACCGGATCCGGATACAGCCCACCGCTGACCGCACCCATCTGACCATCCGCCGAAAAGTGCGACCGGAGAACATCGGGAAAGCTGGATCTGCTGAGGATCTACCCAACAGGCGGCAGTTTTCTCGCGAGCCTGTTATTGCAAGGCGGACATCGGGTGTGGCCCAGCGAAGCCGAGCCGGGCAGCACCCACGACATCACCGCAGCGCGGGCCGCCCGGGCAGCAAAATGTCCAAATGCAGGACGAAGCCGTGGAATGCATCGAGCCGCTGTCCTATCGAATAGCACGGGGCGAAAAAGTGACGCAGCTACTGAGACTTTCGAGCGACCGCGTAGATAGATGGAGCCGCCACCTCTAGGAACGGCTGTGCACACAATGCGTCCATGACGGGGCGCGGGAGACGATCACCATACTTGAAGCGGAGGTAATCTGACGTCACAAATTGAATATCGACAAACCTCCGACTCAACAGCGCGGAAAGCTCTTTCTCGGAAAACCCGGCATGCGCGCCAAATTCGTTCCGAAATCGGTTCCGGAGACGAGCTCTGTAGTCGGCGGCGTTCCACTTCAGCTTCTGGTACGTGGTAGCTGTGTGCGAACCGATGTAGCCGACCACGCGGTGCCGATTCGGTGTGCCGACATAGATGAGACCGTCCGGCATGAGAACGCGTGCCAATTCATCCAAGCTCTTAGCTGGGTCAGTGACATGTTCGATTACATGGTGATAAAAGACGAAGTCGAAACTGTTGTCAGGGTAAGGCAGATCCAGCACACTGCCTTGTAACAACTCGAATCTATCTAAGTCAGCTCCGACTCCACCTTCCGCCGCAAGGTTGACATCGACCCCAGTCACTTGAACATCGAGATCCACGCGAATATGAAGCGCCTCGCTCCCGTTGCCACATCCTGCAACGAGAATGCTCTGTGGCGACTTGGGAATGAGTAGTGGCCGAACTATATCGCAGAACATCTGCGCACCCGCGTGGGTACCGGCGATCGATTTGTTTCGTGGCATGAGCACTCCGCCCCCTCATTTAGTTAACTCTGAACGTAGTCTAACGGCACGAAAGGTGTGGCATATCTGGCTACGAACAGCCGGCGATCAGGCTGCGGGCCGCGGGTCGTCGGTCGACCATTCAACACCCTTCCAGACCGCGAAAAGTCAGGCCAGCCTTCATGAACACCTAAGGACGCACCTGAACGATAGTCGCTGGCATTTCCGCGCGGCGGCGCGTGTCGATGATTCGTCCCCAGTTTGTGCCGAGGAGGATCAGGAGTGCTCCGGTGACGCCGATAACGCTGACTGGGTCGTGGGCCAAGAGCACGCCGATGGTTGCGGCCCAAAGGGGTTCGGTCCCTAGAAGCAGGCTCACCCTGGCTGGCGAAGTGCGCCGGACTGCCCATATTTGGATGAAGAAGGCGAAGACGGTGCAGACGAGCGCGAGATAGATCGTCAGGATCCAAGACTGCGTGCTCATCTGCCTGGCAACTTCGCCGACTCCTCGCCCGGAGATCTGCGATAGGACTGTAAACACGAATAAGCCGGTGCAGAGCTGCACGAGTGTGACACGCGCCGAGTCGAGGGTGCGTTTTTCGGACAGTCGCGCGATCGCTGTGACGTGGACTGCTCGAGCAGCTGCGGCGAGCAGGATCAGAAGATCGCCAAGGCTTGGAGTGGCGAACCCGCCGTTTTGCGTGAGTAGTCCGACGCCGACGACAGCGATGACCGCGGCTCCGTAGAACGCAGGGGGCAGGTAAGTGCGCTGTATCCAGCGTTGCAGCAGTGGTGTCATCACGATGGTCAAGGAGATGATCAGCCCTGCATTTGAAGCCGAGGTCATTGTCACGCCGAATGTTTCGAGACTGAAGATGATGCTCAGGATTGTCCCGAAGATCATGCCGAGAGCGATTTCAGTGCGGTTGATGTGGCGCAGCCTCGACGCCAAGACGATAGCCAAGCCCACTGCGGCGAGGGCGAATCGGATGACGAGGAAGGAGAACACGCTGTCGGTGGTGACGACTTCTTTGGCCGCCAGGTAGCTCGATCCCCAGACGATCGCCACCGCGAGCAGTGCGACATCGACGGTTCTGTGGGAGGGGGACCCGGCCGGTGGCTGTGTGCCGTTAATGGCCGGGTCGGGGGTGGCGCGGTTGAGGATGCTCACGGGGTCTCGGCGGTGAAGGCGATGACGAGGACGTCGCGATGTCCGTGGTCGAATCCTTCTGCCGGCAGGATTGGGGTGACTGAGTGCAGGGTGGTGTTGTCGTCGGCGAGGAGGAGTTCACCGCGCTGCAGCAGGGTGGTGGCGGTGAGTTCAGAGCCGGTGTTGGTGTAGACGGTGCTGCGTCCTCCGGTGATCTGGCAGCGGCTAATCATCAGGGTCGTGATGTAGGTGACGCCGTCGCGGTGTCGCCCTTCCGGTGCGGGTTGGCCGGCGGATTTCGATGTAGCCAGGATCCGGTAGGGGTGGAGTTTGATGTTCCATCGATGCGATCCCTGTGCCTGGGTGAAGGCCCTCCCCAGCGCTGGTAGTAATCCGCGCAGGACTGGGTTGCGGCAGAAGGCGGCGGTGCAGGGTTCGAAGTGTCGTTCGATTCCGCCGTTGAGGTGATTGACGGTCATGCTCTGCAGGTAGGGGCTGTGCGGTTGTTGCAGGAATTCGCCGGTTGTGGTGTCCAGGGTGAAGCTGCTGTAGCGGCGCAGCCGGTAGGTGCCCCCGTCAGCCATGTATCGATCCGCTACCAAATGGTTCCACTCGGCGGCGAATGATGACCAGTCATCGGCGGAAGCATCGGCCAATGATTCGGTCTGCGTGGCGGTCAGGTGTAGGTAACCGGGCTGGGCCATCGCGGCCGCAATGGACGAAATGGTTGCGTTGTCGGTGGTTGATGTGGTCATCGTTGAAGGCTTTCTTCAATCAGGAGTGGGCTGAAATTGTCGAGTTCGGCACGAATGGACTCGGTTTCCCAGCGCTCGCGGTCGCGTAGGTAGACGGGACGTTCTGCGATGATCGCGGCGGTGCCCGCCACACCGTTGTGGAGGTGCCATTTCACGGTGCCGGTGACCGTAGCGGTGCATTGGTCGATGAAGGCCTCTGCGGCGGTCTTGAGCAGACCGAACCATCTGCCTTCGACAGCCTCGCGGGTCCAAAGCTGTTCAACCCCAAGCTTGACGCGCATGAACTCGGCGGACAGGCAGGCGCTTTCCAGGTGACGCATTGTGCGCAGGAGGATCCAGGCGGCGGGCATTTCGCGAACTTCGAAGACTTTTTGACCGTCGTCGAGATGTTCTAGACCTGTGAAGCGTCCAACTCCTAGGCGTCCGACTCGGGTGTTGAGGTGGTCCCGAGTTCGACCAGGTTCATTGCCAGCCCGTCGATAGCCGTGGGGATGCCTTCTTCCACGGTGATCGACAGATGTTCGTCGCGGTCGCGCAGGTCGGGCGAGGTGGTGCTCCACCGGTAGATCGTCTCGGGAATCGAATGCGCCTCGGGATCGTCGAGCGCGCCGGACTCGAACTCTCGGCACCACAGGTTTGAGTCCCCGCTCAACGAGCGATCACTGGCGAAAGTGATTCCTGCCGCTGCCAGCTCAGAAGTCTTGGCTACGCGGGAAACAGGTTGCAGGTCGTACGGGCTGCCGTAATTGCCGTCAAAGCCGAGCAATTCCAGGGTGCCGTTGAGCCGCCGAAGTGTGTTCTGCGATCGGTTGGCGGTGTGGATGATGCACTGGGCGCCCAGGCCGTGGGCGAGGTCGACAGCGGTGCGTGCGATCAAGGGGCGGCTCAGTGTCGAGCTGACCGGGTGCAGACCCAGATAAACGGCCTGGGCTTTGATTGCCGGTGCCACGAACTCCGCGGCGAACACGTCTTGCTGGTGGCTGACGTGCAGCGTCGCACCCAGCCTGACCGCGATTCGCTGCTTTTCCTCCTGTGTTTCTAGTTCGCCGATGTCGACGGACAGGGCGTGGACGTCGCTGAATCCCATCTCGCGTAGCCGTAGTAGCAGATAGGTACTGTCGAGTCCCCCGCTGAACAGGGTGATCACGGGCCCGCTCCGGTCGAGGCGCTGGTCGATCTCATCGAATGAGCGGAATCGGTAAGCAGAAATGGCAGTGGTCTTTCTGTGAAAGGGTCACAAGCCGCCCGGCCCACAGGAGTGCAGCTTCCGAGCTATGAACGACGCAAGCGGCGAGCCAGATTCGGCGACTACCGGGCCCCCATGCCGCGGCAACATCCATCATCGCCAGAGGCAAACGCATTGGACAAGCAACACTATCTTCAGTAATTAAGTAGATTTACTACATGGATGTGGAGCGTTTGCGACTGTTGCGCGAACTGGCCGAGCGCGGCACGGTTCATGCCGCTGCAACCGCAATGTCCCTCACCCCGTCCGCGGTCTCCCAGCAGCTCAAGATCCTGCAACGTGAGGCTGGTGTTCCTCTTCTCGAAGCCACGGGACGCCGATTACGACTCACTGATGCCGGCCGAGTCCTGGTCGCGCGCACCGATGAAGTACTAGCGGCCCTCGATCGCGCCCACGCTGACATGGACGGTTTCCGGAGCACACCTCGCGGAACCGTGCGTGTCGCTATGTTCCCTTCCGGCGCCGCGATGCTGTTAGCAGGACTTATCACCCGGGCTGCAGCGATCGGCGTCGAAGTTCTCGGACGCGATATCGATCAGCCCGCCGCACACGCCCCGGGCCAGCTCGCCGACTTCGACGTCGTCGTTGTGCACCGCGACGAACGTGACCCCGCGCAATGGGGTCCCCGCATCGAAGCCACCTTGCTGCTGCGGGAACCCCTTGAGATTCTGTTACCGCCGGGCCATCGCCTCGCCGAGCGCAAGCGGGTCCCCCTCCGCGAACTCGCCGACGAACCCTGGATCGGCGTCGAGGGCGGCCTCATGGTCGACGACGTGCTGCGCTCGCTAGCCACCATATCCGGAGTGCACCCACGCATCGTACAGAGAGTCAACGACTTTCGGGTGGTCGAAGAACTTGTCGTAGCGGGGGTAGGAGTCGCGCTCCTACCCCGTTACATACTCACCGCACGGGATCTGACTCGCAAACCACTCAGCGGAGTACGCATAGCCCGCCGAATCGAAGCTGTCACCCGTGTCGGCGCAACCGCTCGGCCTGCAGTCAACGCAGTCATCAGCATCCTCAAAACCCTCGCCCACGAAACGCACCAGCAGAACACCCGACCGCAATGACCGCACCGGACAGCAGCTCCAGTGAGACTCTCAATGAGGGTGTCAAGCGCGGCCGGGGTCGCGATGAGCCCGACGGCGGCGCTCGCTGCTGGGTTGCCACTGTTGTATTCGAGCAACGGCTAGGGGTCAGTCTGCATTCTCAACCCGCGGAGCACGCGGGCTATCTCGGCGGATAACCCGGATCGCAGAGCGGTACGGGCTGACGGTGCAGCTTCGGCAAGGGCGATGCCGGCGTGGGTGATCATGCCGGAGAGCAGCTGGGCCATGGGGTCGACGGCAAGGTCGGGGGGAAAGAGCCCGGCGTCTATGGCGCTGGTGAGTAGTAGGCGCACATTGGTGAAGGTGTACTGGTCTTCGCATTGGCGCCAGCGCGTCCAGCCCAGTGCGATCGGACCCTCGACGTAGATGAGGCGGCCAACGGTTGGGTCGGCACACACGGTGAGCGTCACCTCTAAGGCGGCCAGCATGCCGGCCCACAAGTCTTTTGGATGGTCCGACACTGCCGCGAACACCTGCACCTTTGCAGCTTCGTCGCAACGGTTCAGCACTGCTTCAAAGAGTGCCCGCTTGTCTGAGAAGTGATGGTAAACAGCTCCTTTGGTGACCTGAGCAGATGCGGCGATGTCGTCGATGGAGGTGGCCGTGAAGCCGCGCTCGGCGAATGCGGCGGCAGCGGCGTCGAGCAAGGCTTGCCGCGTCTGCTCGGCATATTGCTCACGGCGACTCTTGACAGTTCCCACCCCACCGAGCATAGTCGGTCCGGTACGTTGCATACCGATAGTAGGTGAGAAACCTATGGTATCTGATAGGAGCGGCATGGACATCGCTGCGTTCGAGATACACCGCCAGCACGCCACGATTCACACTGGGCCAGTCAGCTTCATCGACGTCGGCTACGGCCGCACCGCCGTCTTCATCCACGGCGTGATCACCAACAGCCTGCTGTGGCGCAACGTCATAGGAATCCTTGCGTCCGATAACCGCCGCTGCATCGCCGTCGATCTGCCCGGACATGGACAGACGCCCCCAGCCGCCCAGGACGCGGATGTATCGCTGACAGGTCTCGCGAGCCGTGTCATCGACCTGTGCGATCACCTCGGCCTCGAACGAGTCGACCTCGTGGCCAACGATACTGGCGGGGCAATCGCACAGATCGTGGCCGCTCGTCTCGGCGAGAGGCTGGCGACACTGACGTTGACCAATTGCGACACCGAACCCAACATGCCGCCCATGATGTTCAAACCCGTTGTGGCAGCAGCACGCTGGCCTCGCCTGTTCGAGGTGGTCGGGCCGCGCCTGGTCGGACACCCGACCGTCACACGGTGGGTGACCACGGCTGGTTACCAGAACGCCCACTACCTGCCGACCGATGTTCTGGACGCGTTCTGGCGCCCCGTCCTAGGAACCGGGGCTGCGGCCGCCGCATTCGCGCGAATGCTGAGGTCTGTCAGTACCGACGACCTGGCAGCCGTCAGGCCTCAGCTCCAACAACTTCGAGCACCCACCCTGATTGCGTGGGGGACTGGTGATGTCTTCTTCCGGGTCAAGTGGGCACACCAACTCGCCGACCTGATTGCAAGCACCACCGGCGTCGTCACCCTCAAGGGGGCGCGCCTGTTCTTCCCCGACGAACGAGCCGCCGAACTCGCCCCCCTGCTCGAACAGCACTGGCAGCGGCATGACCGCACCACAATTTAGGCACACCCCCTACCCAGGTGCGGAGCGCATGCGTCAGCAGTCTCGCTCGACCCCGGTCCCTCAGAGACGAGACGCCGAGTTTCGCTGCGGAGACGGCGTTAGTGGCCTGCTTCATCGATACCCATGATGGTGTGATCGGTTGAGACGCAGCTCGGCGTCAGGAGGCTCTATTCGCCCCGCTGAGCGGTCACGCGGCAGCGAGTGCAGGCTTGTCGAGGGTGAACTCTCGCCCGTCGCGTAGCAGTGCCCACAGCACGTCGACCAGGCGCCGCGCCAGGGCGAGCAACGCCTGGCTGTGGACGAGGCGTTCACCGCGTTTGCGGTCATAGAACTGCCGAGACGGTCCGCCGGTGCGCAAGCTGGACAGCGCCGCCAGATAGAACACCCGCCGCAGGCGACGGTTGAAGCGTTTCGGTCGGCGAAGATTGCCGCTGACGCGACCCGAATCCTGGGGCACCGGAACAAGTCCTGCGTAGGACGCCAACCGCCCAGCGGTGCCGAAAGAGGCCAGGTCACCGCGGGTGACGACGAGGAATTCAGCACCCAGATTGGGTCCGAAGCCGGGCAGCGATTCGATGATCCGGGCGTACGGGTGGTCACGGAAACGCTCGGCGATCGTCTTGTCGAGGTCCTTGATCTCGCGGTCCAGGTCGAGCAGCTTGGCCGCGATCCGCTTCACCAGAGCAGCCGTACCGTTCTGCCCAGGCAGTACCAGGTGCTGTGCGTTCGCTAGCGCCACGGCGGTGGTGGCGGTCTTGGCGATCCCCGGCGCCCACGCCTTATTCGCCTGCAGGTGAGCCGTGACGCGCTCGGTGCCGGCGGCGCGGATCTCTTCCGGGGTGCACAGTCCGGCTACCAGGATCAGTGGTGTGCGGGTGGAGTAGTCGAACGCCGCTTCCAGAGCCGGGAAGATCGACCCCAGCAGCGACCGCAGCCGGTTGATGCCACGCACCCAATCGGCCATCACATCAGTGCGATCCCCGGTCAGCTGGGTCAACTCCACCACCAGGTCGTCGGGCATCGTCACGTCGGCGAGATCGGTTCGCATGCGGGCGATTTGGGCGATCACGCGTGCGTCCTTGGCGTCGGTCTTGCCTTCGCCGCGAAACGCGTTCGTCATGGTGTTGACCACCCGGCCGGGCACGTAGACCACCGTTTCCTCGACAGCCAGGAGCACGGTGATCAGCATCGACGCGATCGGACTGGTCAAGTCGATCGCCCACTGCACCCGCTCGGCAGACGTGTGCGCACGCTCGATCACCGTCTCGATGGCACGCTGCTCGTTGGCCAGTTTCTGGGTCCACACCACTTTGCCGGTCTCATCCACCGCGCACGCGTGATGGCTGAGCTTGCCGACGTCGATCCCGACCCACACCTGTGGCCGCACCGTCACCGTCGTTCTCCTGTGCTCGTAGGTCAGCCCGTGGACAGCTCCGCCGACATGTCCCTAAACAGCGACGATTCGCATCAGCTCTCAATTAGCGGTCAGAGCGTCCAGCACGGTGGGGCAGCCAGCCTCAGAAAGCCACACACGCGACAACAGGATCTCAGCTACACCCCACCGCCCTGGGCATCCGAGGCACCAACCCCAGACGTCTACGACCTTAGGGACAGGATCTGAGCCGTCTTCATTATCTGCATGCGAGACGGGCGAAAGTCTTGTAGGTATTGCACAAAACGTCGGTCCGTCGAACGGGTTCAGGCCAGGTGGGGCAGCCCGCTGGTTTGCGAAGCGCCCGACGTGACGAGGCAGGACAGTTCGCTCAGGCAGTAGCGGCGACCCATCCAGCCAATGCCAGATAGACCGTGGCCACGGCACGGTTGATCCTCCGGGCACTTCTAGTGTCGGCCGAGATGATGCGATGCCCGAGAGATCCGGCGAAATAGCCGATCGGGCCGTCAATGCAGAAGTCGATGACAACGGGACTTGACCCCATGTGTTGGACACGCTCAATCCCGGGATGTTCCTGGGGGAAGCGAGATGATCCAACGCGATGGCAAGGAAAAACTATCCAGAGGAGTTCAAGCGTGACGCGGTCGCGCTTTACCGGGACACCGAGGGTGCGACGATCACGGTGATCGCCGCCGAGCTCGGTGTCAGTGAGGCGACACTGTCGGCGTGGTGCAAGGCGGCCGGGGTGTCGATCCGGCACTGTCGGTCGGCCTCGGCGGCGGCAGCGAGCCCGGGTTGCGAGACTGCGGAGCAGGAGCTGGCCCGGCTGCGGGCTGAGAACAAGGCGTTACGCGCCACGCAGGCCCGGTTGTCCACCGAGCGGGACATTCTGCGGTCGGCGGCGAAATATTTCGCCGGGGAGACGAACGGGTGAGCCGCTTCCAGTTCGTCGCCGACCACCTGCACGCCTTCGAGGTGAAGTGGCTGTGTGCGCTCGTGGAGGTCGCACGTTCGTCGTTCTACGCATGGCTGGCCGGTGCTGACGGCCGCGCGGCGCGTGAGGCCGCTGACCAGGTGCTGGCCGAGCGGATCCGGGTGGTGCACGACGAGGACAACACCTACGGGGCACCGCGGATCACCGCCGAGCTCAACGACGGCGTGCCCGACGGTGAGCGGGTCAACCACAAGCGGGTGGCCCGGGTGATGCGCAGCCACGGGATCGCCGGCTACCGGCGCCGCCGGCGTGAAAACCACGGTGGCTGATCCGGCCGACCAGAAGGTCCCCGACCTGCTCAACAGGGACTTCACCGCCACGCAGATCAACACCCGCTATGTCGGGGACATCACCTACCTGCCGTTGGCCACCGGCGGCAACCTGTACCTGGCCACGGTGATCGACTGCTGCTCGCGGCGGGTCGCGGGTGGGCGATCGCCGAGCACATGCGCACCGAACTCGTCGCCGACGCCCTGCACGCCGCTACCGCCCTACGGGGCAGCCTGGCCGGTGCTGTGTTCCATGCCGATCACGGAAGTCAACACACCTCAAAGGATTTCGCACGACTCTGCAAAGCTCTTGGAGTTACCCAGTCGATGGGTGGTGTGGGGTCAAGTGCCGATAACGCGCTCGCGGAATCGTTCAACGCCACCCTCAAGCGTGAGGTCCTGCAAGACCGGTCCTGCTGGCCCGACGCGGCGAGTTGCCGCCGCGAGGTGTTCGGCTGGCTGGCCCGCTATCACACCAAACGACGGCACTCCCGATGCCGTCATTCCAGCCCCGCGACCTACGAAAGGAACCTAACGACCACTACACTGCCCGAAGCCGCCTAACCACAAATCCCGTGTCCACTGCATGGGGGCAAGGCCCCGCTTGATACGGCGCGCCACCAACCCCTGGCGGCGCATCGAATCGGCCACCGTCTTCTCCGACACTTCCCAGCCCAGATCGCGCAGGTCAGCGATCAGCCGCGGCGATCCATGCAACCCTCTGGCCGCCGTGAACGCCGACGCGACCGCGGCATCGAGCTGCGCGCGGCGCCGATCGGTGTCAGTGTGCAACCCGTCGGTATTGCCCGCGCGAGCGATCCACTTGTAGAACCACGACACGCTCACACCCAACAGCACACACGTAAATGCATGTGGCACTCGGTATTTGGTCCTCTGGTCGGCAATGAAACGTGCCCCGCTCACTTCGTCGCGTCCTTCACCCACAGGACCACCGATCGCTTGAGGACATCACGCTCCATCCGCAACTCGGCGTTCTCGCTGCGCAGACGCTTGAGCTCGGCCAGGTCATCGCGGGTCAACTCCCCACGACCCTCCCGTGCCTCACGGTCCTGAGTGACCCAATTACCCAGAGTGCCCTCGTGAACCCCCAGATCCCGAGCCACCTGCGCGATCGACTTACCCGTCTCACGCACGATCCGAACAGCCCCCTCACGGAACTCCCGGTCGTACTTCTTCCGTTTCTCTGACATCGCTACTCCTTATAGCTGATGCCTCCACGGTCCCGGGGGAAGGCCAGTCCCACACCGTCGATGCAGTCCGCACCGTCGGCGACCGCAGCCGCCAGATCGGCGAACACCTCACCAGGGGCGTACACCCACCGGCCGCGGTAGGTATCGGCCAGCACCGCGGTGACCTGCAAGGACAGGCCCGTGAGATCGGCGAGCTCGCGCAGCAAGCCCATCCCAGCATGCGACACGACACCCTGGCCGTCGGCCGACACTTTCACCCGTGATGCCACCGCGATACTCTTCACCTGCGAAGTGCCTTCCCAATGGGTTGATCGAACCGTAGAGAAGTCAGATTATCCCCTGCAGGACAGGCACTTTCGCGTATCTACACCCCAAAACTCACAACATTCTACGAAAAATCCGGGCTAAAGCATCAAATCCCACAGACAACCACACACCAATTGCTGGAGCTATGCAGGAGTCTTGAATATCCCAACATCACGAACTGGCGACATAAACACCTTTGCAGCCGCGGTTACCGGGTCAAAGGGAACCGAGTGAATATGTCTGCGAGATCGGTCCTCAAGTTCTGGCCGGCTTCGTCGTAGAGCCCCGTCGCATCATTCATAATTGACCAGCAGTTCGCGCCGACGACCTGCGGGTTGTCCCTCACCAGACCGAGGATGGCCTCGTACGCGTCCACGGCCTGTTGAGTTGTTAACGCTCGAGTATCGACTCCGAACTCCCCGATCATCACCGGCTTGCTCGTCATCGACAGCAGGGGGGCGATGGACTGGTCACCGAGTCGTGCCTCTGGTGTGGAGTAGAGATGCAGGTCGAAGTAGTCGACAAATTCGTCGAACTCACGGTACGTCGCCACATCCCAGGTATATGAAATTGAGGAATATGTGAGCGGGATGCCTGTGGTGACGCTCCTGATCGCCGCGGCCCAGTTTCGCGCCAATTCGATACAACGTTGCTTGCCGAAGGTCTTGAACGACGATCCGATCTCCTGCATCACATCCCACCCGACGACATTAGGGTAGTCATTGAGGAGATCGGCCTGCGCCTGTAACTCCGCGGTAATGAACATTTCGTCGATATCCACAAGGTGGCGCAGGTCCCCACTCGTGCCGTAGAGGTACATGCCCTGACTGTCGAGGTACTCGGTGAGTTGACGAAGGTGATCCAAGTAGGTTGCCCGGGTGATCCGGCCTTGATGAAGTCCCCGAATGTCACCGATGATGCGAATCGTGTTCGCGCCCAGCCCCTTTGCGAGTTCGATACCACGTTCTATCCAGCCGTCCCACTCCCAGCGAGTCCAGAGCTGGGCCCACACGTTCGCGTTGTCGAACGCGCCGTCGGTGTAGAAATCCGCGGCTTTGGGATGAATATTAGCTCCGCGGAGTGCTGTTCTGTTGTCGGGGCTCGACCGCGGGAACGGGACCCTCGGCAGAGCGGAAAACCTCGGCTGTAGCGTGATCCCATGCTTAGCCGCCAAACCCTCTGCGGCGGCTGCGATTTCGTCGCCCCTCAGGCAACGACCGTACCGGGTGATCTCGTAGATGTTTGCGTTGAGCGCATCGAGATCGGCGCTGATCGCGCCGATCGCCACGCTTCCCCCGCTGCCTTCCAGCGACGTCACGTGGCGACCGAGATACACGCTCGGCTCGGAGGGAAGTCCGTCGATATAGAACTGGAATTCGCCCGTTCCGGAGTCGTAGGAAAGTGCGATCACAGAGGTTTGTCTAGTGGGCACCGCCGCGACGCTGGCGCCGATCGACGACTTCATCGTGACGAGTGCTTCCAACGAACCGTTCGGGTTCAGCCGCAACTCCAGTCCCCCCATAGGATGACCGGCGATGAAGGCTCCCGCCGTCTCAGGCAGATCACGAACCTCGGCGACGACGAAGACGGTCTGCGTTCCGCCGTCCGCCGCAATGTCGGAAGTAAGGACACTCGATCCTGCAAAGGCTACCGAGGGGGTGATTGCGCCTTGTGCAATCGCCTGGTACCGCGGCCGCCGGTCCATCTCGATTTGGGTGGCGATCTGCCCACCATCGAGACACAGATCGGGCCACGCCGCGACGCGGCCGAGGTCATCTGGGGTCACGGTGAACACCGCGAGGCTGGTGATCCCGCAGTCCGTCCCGACAGTGTCAAGATGGAACCCCTGCTGTGTTGAGGAGAGAAAATTCGCGGCCGGATCTGTGGCGATCAGGACTGGGTCGATATAAGGCGTATCCCGTAACCCTGTGGTCACGGCGTAGACCCCACCCCTGAACTCGACTCGGTACCAGTAGGGGGCCCCGGGCGAGAAAGGCGGGCCCGGCGCCGACCCCAGCGTCGTATCAATTCCGCTGACTCTGGCGCGAAGCACGACCGACCCCGACTGTACGACCACGGACACGTAGTTCGCTGGGTCCACGAATCGGGGAAGCAGCTCAATGCGTACATCCTCCCCTGCTGTGAACGTCGCGACGACGGCACCATCGGCGACTCCGGTCGCGGCCCACGCAAGACCTGAGCCGCTGACCATGCCGGCATCCAGCCGAAGCGACGGATCCCACCCGGACCAGGCATCACCGAGGCGGGAAGTGGGGGCGCCGGGCCGATTCTGATCTATGAAATCGTCCGACATAACGATGCGCCCGCCGATCAGGGCGGCGTCGAACCACATATCCCAACCCTGTATGGTCGGCTTAATTCCCTGTCCGTACTTACGTGTCACCGCCAGGCCGGATTGCGATTCCGGATTCTCCGCGTGGGCGACGCCACGGTTACTTGCCGCCGCAACGGCCGCGGCAGCGGCGGCGCGTAACAGGCTTCGGCGATCCAACATGGTCGTCCCAGAGCCTCCCGCCGGCGTAATGATGCTGATCTCCAACTTGATTGACCCCAAGGTAGCGCATCGACATCTCGTTGGCCCTTTCCCAACGGGACAACGGCGAGACTGTACCAATCGACCCGTCTTGCACACGGATCACGTACTGCAGCGCCATGAACCGGCTCTATGTGTTGCCCGTCCCTCTGTGTGACGAGCACTGCGGCGGTGTTCGTCATTGATCCTGGCGATGATCAACACCGGGGACGGCGGTCGTCTGCATCATCACCGTACCCACGATCGACCCGGCCGCTGGACGGGCTATCAACCGGTCGGATCCCTCGTCAGGAGCAATGATCAGAACCTGTGGATGAGCCTTGGCGAGGGGCGTGAAAGTGGGCGCACTTCCCGAGGATGATCTGAAGTCCAAGGTTCTCTGATCAAGACCGGCGTTGACGCGCTGGTTGGGAAGGTACGCCCATGCTCACGGTAGTTCACGACACGGAATGCTCCAACGAGAAGAACGCCGGTGTCGGTCGGTCGTTGCTCGATGAGATTGTCCGCGACGGCGCGCGGCAGATGCTCGCGACGGCGTTGGCCGCCGAAGTGGCCGCCTACATCGATGCCCATGCCGGTGAGGTCGACGAGCACGGCCGGCGTCCGGTGGTCTGCAACGGCTACCACCGCGAGCGTGACGTGCTGACCGCGGCGGGCGCGGTCACGGTGACGGCGCCGCGGGTCAACGACAAGCGCGTCGACGCCGATACCGCAGAGCGACAACGGTTCGCCTCGGCGATCCTGCCCGCCTGGTCACGCAAGTCGCCGCAGATGACCGAGGTACTCCCGCTGCTGTACTTGCATGGCGCTGGGCAGCGATCATCGCCACCGCCTGGCAGACCATCCGCACAGCCTTCGACTGACACCGGATCAACCGATCCGTCGACCACGAAAGACCCACTGGCACTGGGAAAGCCCGCACCACCCGGCGACACGGGGCCATCAAACACGGCCCCACCACAAAACCCAATGCCGTTAACTTTAGCGTCGTCGCAGGTCAGCGGGATTAGGATCGAAAGCTGTTGCTGTAGAGCGTGTTCAGTGGATGTGAACGGTGCCGATCGAGCGAAGGTGATGTGTTGGCCGGCACGTTCTTCGCGCCTCAGATTGGCTCCTAGAAGTATTGCGCTGCAAAGGATTACGCATCACACTTATTCGTGTGGTCGACGAGGGTGCCGGTGGTGAAAGCGGTCGTAGGGACCGGTTGACCGACCGGATCGGCTTGGGTGTGCTGACCAGGCTGGTGCACCGCGATCTCGTCGACGAGGTGCTCGCCGACACCGGCCGCACCGAACGGCGCCGTCGGCTGCTGCCGCCCGGGTGGTCGCCTACTTCGTGCTGGCTATGACGTTGTTCTTCGACGACGCCTACGAAGAGGTAATGCGCAAACTCGTCGACGGGTTGCGGTTTCTGCGGTCCTGGGACGAGGACTGGCAGCTGCCCACCTCCTCAGCGCTGTGCCAAGCCCGGGCCCGGCTGGGTGCCGAACCGATCCGCGAGCTCTACGCGCGGGTCGCCCGGCCGCTGGCCGGGGCAGGCACGCCGGGCGCGTGGCTGGGGGATCTGCGGGTGATGGCCATCGACGGCGTCCAACTCGACGTTCCCGACACCGCCGACAACGAAGACGCCTTCGGTCGCGGTGTCAGCCAGGGCCTGGACGCCCCCTACCCGAAGGTCAAGGTGCTCGGACTGGGCGAATGCGGCACCCACGCGGTGATCGACGCCCACCTCGGTGGCGTCCTCGTCGACGAGCGTGAACTCGCCCGCCCCTTGCTGGCCAGTGTCGAACCCGGGATGCTCGTGCTTGCCGACCGCGGGTTCTACAGCCGCGAATTCTGGCAGGAGGCCACTGCGACCGGCGCCGAATTGCTGTGGCGGGTGCAGTCAGCACTGAAATTGCACGTAGTCACCGACCTGGCTGACGGCTCGTATCTGAGCGTGCTGCTGACCACCATCGAACGTCAACGCCTGCGACGCCACGAGGCCCGCGGCCTGCACGCCGTCCCTCGGGCCCCATGGTGCGCGTCATCGAGTACGACATCACCAACCGCGAGACCCACAGCGGATCGCCCATCCGGCTGATCACCACCATCCTCGATCCGGAGCTAGCCTCCGCCACCGAGCTCGCCGCGGTCTATCACCAACGCTGGGAATTCGAATCCAGCCTCGCCGAGATCGAAACCCGCCAACGCGGCAGCTACCGGGTCCTGCGCTCGCACAGCCCCGAGATGGTGCGCCAAGAGATCTGGGCGCTGTTGTTGACCCACTACGCGATCCGCGCGCTGATGTATGAGGCCACCAACCCCGACGGACTCGACCCGCTACGGATGTCGTTCATCCGCACCCTGCGCATCGTCCGCCGCCACGTCACCGGGCAGGCGGGTTTTTCCCCCTAACCGACTCGCCACCAGCCTGCGTCACGCCGTCGCCGAGATCCTCCAGCGACCCAACCCGGCCAGACGGCACCGCACCTACCCCCGCGTCACCAAACGAGCCAGCGGCACAAAGTTTCCGCGAAAAACCCTGGACCACAAAAACATCAGACACCGAGGGCCACCCGACATCCGACTCACCCGCCTACAAAGTTAACGGCATTGCCACAAAACCCGGGTCCATCAACAAACCCCAGCCCCGACTCCCACCACATCACCCTCGACGAAAAATCGAGGCTAGTTTGATAAAAGTCAGGGCTGTCGCGCCTGCGCCACCGAGCACGACACCACGCCGACCCCAGCCGGACTGATCGCATTGACGGTCAACGAGTTTCGCGGACTTTTCGGGCACTTCGCGTGGGCTCATAGAACGAAGCCGGCGCGCGTACCAGCTCAAGCCACTCATCAGAAACCCCTCGGAAGTGTTGGAGTCAGGTGGTGGTATTGCCAGACATGCCGACCACGGCAACGAATTTACCGCTGGCAGTTCGTGGAATGCGATCAACATATTCCACCGCTATATCGATCACATGCCCCAGCCGCTCGCGCGCGTGACACAGCAGGATCTGTTCGTCATTCGGTGTGTAGCCGTGCTCACGAACAATCTTCAGAACCACACGTTGCGCTGATTCTTGGACGATCTGGCTCTCGACAATATGGTGAACGCCCTTGTAGATCAGCGACAACGCTGCTGTTCCGGCAATCTTGCCATCGGGAGTAACCACTTGAGAGTCCAAACGCCCCTGGATCTGGCTGACGACAGGTAATGAACTGCGGCCACAGGGGCAGGCGGTTTCTTGCTCCAACGTAGCTGCGTCGCCTGTCCGATAGCGAAGCAGCGGGAAAGCGTGGTTGAACAACGGCGTTCCGATGATCTCGCCACCCTCGCCGAATTCGACCACTGCGTAGTCCGGCAGGACGTGATAACGGCCTTGTTCACACGACGAAATCGCTGCTGCGCGTTCGGAAGTTCCGTAGTGGTCGAAGACAGGCGCGCAGTAAAAATCTTCAAAGACCCGGCGATAAGAATCGAGGACCATTTCCGATGACGTGAAAACTGCTTTCACTGGGAGGTGCTCGATGCCGCAGCTGCGCAGCAACCGTGCCAATACCGCCAGCGAATTGGGGTAGCCTTCGACAGCTTGTGGCGCGAACGCGGATAACGCAGTCGCATAGTCGGAGGCGGTTCGTGGCCCCAAGTGGTGACTAGACATCACGAGCTGACGTTCGGCGGGGTCGTAACGCCAGTAGGGGGGTGTGGTGCGCGTGATCGAAACCGGCACCTCACCGCGAAGTGTCACCCGACGGTCGTGGAAAGAGAAGCCAGCCCAACGTCTCTGGCGCCACAGAGTGGCGTTCTCGAAATTGATGGCCGGCAGATCCCGCCAACAGACCAGTGGTGTGCCGGTCGTCCCGCTGGTACAAGTCTCATGAAGTAACCACCGATGCATGCGGGTGTTGAGGAACTTCTCGGGATCTCGGCGGATCTCGGATTTCTCCAACGGCGGGACACGAGAAAGCATGTCGTTCGGGCTCAGCCGATCGAGATCGAGGCCCTCATGACGGAAAAGATCGACATAGTACGGGACGCTCGTCGAACAGATCCGCAGTAGTTGCTCAAGCTGCTTGGACTGGTAGGCCGCCATGCGGCCTGGCGACCATTGCTCCCGACTCTCCATCTCATGCAGCATCCGGCGAAAAGTCCGCCCTTGCCTCAAAGCTCGCCAAGCGACACTGCGTAAAGACCGCCATGGTGAGACCGATGTCCCGATAAGAGTTCGCTCACCGTGCGTCACGTCGAATTATTCTAGACGTTCTCCGGATCGCTGCGGTCGGAGAGTAGGTGCGGGCGGGAAGGGGGCGACAGTATTACGCGGGGCGTTGAGCGAGGCGCGGTAGATGGTGGTTCTGGCGAGCGGGTGCTGGTAACCACTATGGCTGGGGGAAGTCGATGGCGAGCAATGCCGTGGGCGCTGTTCGCCGATCTGGAGATCGCCCGTTCGCATTCACGGGACTCGCCCCTTCCGCTTAGCGTGGCATTTCCCACGAAAGCGGTGGAGGCTGTGATCAGCCACTATCAATGAAGAAGGCAACACCTCATGATCCTAGGCTGGGCCACGAGAGGCAAATATGTAGTAGTCCTCCCACGGAGCTGCGGGATTTGGGGGTAACGACGTCAAGCGAAAGTTCTGCTCTTTGAGATAATCATAGGTCTTCCGGTAAGTTCGCTGTGCCGGAATTCCAGTGAAATCATGACACGATATACACATATTTTCAATGTTCTTGATCGACGGGCCAAGGCCGACGAGTGCGTCATATTCAGCTCCCTCGATGTTCAATTTCATATACGACACGGTATCGATCTTGTACTGGCGCGATATTGCAGGTAATGTCTTACAGCGAACAGTCACGGATGCCCCGCCGACCGTCGCAACCGTAGAATTCATCAATGCCCCAGGTTCAACGATATCCAGTTGAATCACGCCTTCTTCGGCCCCAACCGCGGCAGCTACAACTTCTACATTCTGATGCTTCAATTCCGCAACCTGCTTCTCCAAGCGGCGAATTGCGGTCGGATCGGCCTCTACCGCGATCACCCGTCCAGACTTGCCGACAGCATTCGACAACAAGCCCACCTCAGTGCCGACGCCCGCGCCGATTTCCAAGATTGTGTCTCCGCTCTGCGGAGTGTACGCATAGAGATAGGAAGCGATATTTTTCATTGTCACCCGCCTTGGGCTAACAATGGGTGCGTGCCAGTACAGACAACCACCTGCCCACTTGAACCTCCAGTCCTCCCCATCCCACCGCACAGATGTCAGGCGCCGGTCGCGCAGGGAAGTGGCTAAACTTGCCAGCAGAGCGGCTAGCGTCCGCATACGGAGTGCGATCAACACGTTCAATAGGCGAATGAATAACCTCTTCACGGCAGCTACCCCCCATCCCGTCGTCAACAGTGTGCAGATTAACGGGCTCTTCCGGAAATGGAGTGCAGCTGAGGGCGCGGCGATTCCGGCGATGGGGTCGTGTCGGTGAGCTGAAACGGGCCCCGGTAGGCAGATGATGCAGGTTCCCACGCCTTGCGTCTACCTTCCGGGGAGCCCCGTGTCTGAGATTACGTCGTCTTCTGCTGCTGTCGTTGCCGACACGATCGTGCGGACCGTCGAACTCGGTGTGACGATCACCGACGCCGCCCTCGACGGCGAGGCCATGGTGGTGTTCTGCAACCTGCTCGACGACGGCCAACGCGGGTGTCCAGACTGCGGTGCCGATACCCGCTACCGCGACACTGTGATCCGCCGCGTCACCGACGTGCCCGTGGTCGGGCACCCGCTTCGGCTGCACGTTCGGGTGCCGCGCTACCGATGCGTCAACACCTCCTGCGATCGAGAAGTGTTCGCCCACAACACCGATCGCCTCGCCCGCCGCGGCGCCCCGACCACCCGCCGATGCGCCCGCTACATCTGCCGGCGACTGATGATCGACCGGGCCACCGTCGCCGCGGTCGCCCGCGAACTCGGGTTGTCCTGGGACACCGTCAACTCCATCGCTATGGACGCCACCGCGATGATCGTGGCCACCGACACCACCGGACTCGATGGCGTGAGAGTCCTCGGCGTTGACGAGCACCGCTGGTCACACACCCGCCGGCGCGGGGAAGACGGCTACGTCACCGTCATCATCGACCTGACCCCGGTGCTGGACGGGACCGGACGCGCCCGACTGCTCGATCTGGTACTCGGGCATTCAGCGGCAGCGTTGAAGACCTGGCTGGCTGAGCAGAGTTCGGCGTTCCGCGACCAGGTTGAGATCGTGGCCATGGACGGCTTCTCCGGCTACAAGAACGCCGCGACCGACCAGCTGCCCGAAGCCACCCCAGTGATGGACCCCTTCCACGTCGTTGCTCTGGCCGGGGACAAGCTCGACCTATGCCGCCAACGCATCCAGCAGCAGACCTGGGGTCACCGCGGCCGCACCGGGGACCCGCTCTACGGAGTCCGTCGCATCCTACGAACTCGGCTACCGCTGCTCAGCGCTCCTGAGTTCGGACATTTGGCTTAACCTCGATTTTTCGTCGAGTGATGGTGGTGGGAGTCGGGGCTGGGGTTTGTTGATGGACCCGGGTTTTGTGGTGGGGCCGTGTTTGATGGCCCCGTGTCGCCGGGTGGTGCGGGCTTTCCCAGTGCCAGTGGGTCTTTCGTGGTCGACGGATCGGTTGATCCGGTGTCAGTCGAAGGCTGTGCGGATGGTCTGCCAGGCGGTGGCGATGATCGCTGCCCAGCGCCATGTCGCATCGATGCGCAGTCGCAGTTGTCGTGCGCCGCGGGTGATGCGGGCGGCCACGTGCAGGACCCGGTAGCGGAACGTGTTGATTTCGGCGCGGCCGAGTTCGGGATGGGTGGTGAAGCCCAGCAGTCGGGCCCAGGTGACCAGGTCGGCGGCGGTCAGGACGATTTCCACACCAGGCGGCGTTGGCATCGAAGGTGTGGCACGGCAGGTTATGCAGGCCGGTGTTCTTGAGTTCGCGGATGCGGTCGGCGACGCGGGCGTGTTGGCGATGCCGTAGTTCCAGGCCGGCGACGTGGCCGGCCACGACACCGGGCGGTGTGTCGGTGATGAACGCGGTGACCCGCATCCCGTCGGCGTCGGTGAATTGGCACCGGGATGCGGGCGTTCTTTGCGCAGGATCAACCGGGTGCCGGTCGGCCAGGTCGACAGGTTGACCAAGGTGGTGGCCTCGGCGACCCAGGCGCGGTCACGGATACCACCGTCGGTGTCGATCGCCGGATACCACCCCTGGCCGAGGTTGAGGGTGTCCACCGCGTCCTGCACCCGCCAGTCCACGGGAAACCCGAACGAGAACCCCACCCCGGCGGCGCGGCAGGCCGTCGCGAAGTCGTGGGTGGCCCCAGCAGTGTCGCAGCGCACCAACACCTTCGGTGCATCCGAATCATCACCGCCTCGCCCCGGGTCTGGACGCCACGCCGCCGGCAGCGACGCCAACGCCTGGTCAAGGACGGTGATGTGGTCGGCGGCGGTGTTGGAGCCCGCGCGACCGGCCCGCAACAATCCGGCCAACGCTTCACCGCCGGAGATTTCGGGGCGATCCAGAAACGCCAGCAGTGGATGCAGGCCGAAGGACTTCTTCCAGGTCGGGGTCGCCGACTCCTTGTTGTCGGACTGATCGATCACCAGCGTCGCGTCGATGTCGATGTGCAACCACTCACCGCTGCACGGCGCTGCACCCGCGGCCCACGCCGCTGCCCTGGCTACACCACGGGCGGTGCGGATCCCGGGCAGGTGCGCGGCATCAATGCGCTCGTCGACCAATCGCCACATCGTGGTGGTCGAGGCCTTCGCGCCGAACACGTGCTCACGGTCGCCGCACAGCTGTCCTACACCGTCGATGCAGTCCGCACCGTCGGCGACCGCAGCCGCCAGATCGGCGAACACCTCACCAGGGGCGTACACCCACCGGCCGCGGTAGGTATCGGCCAGCACCGCGGTGACCTGCAAGGACAGGCCCGCGAGATCGGCGAGCTCGCGCAGCAAGCCCATCCCAGCATGCGACACGACACCCTGGCCGTCAGCCGACACTTCCACCCGTGATGCCACCGCGACACTCTTCACCTGCGAAGTGCCTTCCCAATGGTTGATCGAACCGTAGACAAGTCCGATTATCCCATGCAGGACAGGCACTTTCGCGTATCTACACCCCAAAACTCACAACATTCCACGAAAAATCCGGGCTAGCCTCGATTTTGCATGCCGGTCGATTTCGGTTGCGGGTTGGGCTGGGGTGGCCGGTTTCTTCGGTCTTTTCGACATGGGGCGTGTTTGGTCGTCCCGTGTCGTCGGGTTGGGCGGGCTTTCCAAGGGCCGGTAGGTCTTTCGTAGTCGTTGGGACAGGTCGGTGCGGGGATTCAGGGGAAGGCGTCGCGGAGTCGGTGCCAGGCGGCGGTGATGGCTGCCGCCCAGCGCCAGGTGGCGTCGATGCGCAGCCGGATTTGGCGGGCGCCTTTGGTGATGCGGGCGGCCACGTGCAGGACCCGATAGCGGAAGGTGTCGATCTCGCAGGTGGCCAGATCAGGATGCTCGGTGAAGCCGATCAATGTGGCCCATGCCACGAGGTCGGTGGCGGCGAGGATGATTTCGAGCCAGGCATTGTTGGCGTCGAAACCGTGGCAGGGTAGGTTTCGCAGCCCGGTGGCCTTGGCCTCGCGGATGCGGTCTTCGACGCGGGCGTGTTGGCGGTGACGTAATTCCAGACCGGCGAGTTGCCCGTCGATGACGCCGTTGGGTGTGTCGGTGATGAAGGCGGTGACCCGCATCCCGTCGGCGTCGGTGAAGTTCAGTTGCGCGCCGGGATGGGGACGTTCCTTGCGCAGGATCAGCCGGGTGCCGGCCGGCCAGCCGCTCAGGTCGACCAGGCCGGTGGCCTCGGCGATCCACGCGCCGTCGCGGATCCCGCCGCCGGAGTCGATCGCCGGATACCAGGCGTCGGCGAGGTTGAGGGTGTCGACCGCGTCGCGTACGCGGGCGTCGACGGCGAACCCGAACGAGAACCCCACGCCTTGGCGGCGGCATTCGGTGGCGAACTTGTGCGTCGCGCCGGCCGAATCCGAACGCACCAGGATCTTTTGGGCGGCGGGGTCGTCGGGGTCGGGTCGGTAGGCGGCCGGCAGCGATTCCAGCGCCCGACCCAACACGGTGATGTGATCGGCGGCGGTGTTGGACCCGGCGTTGCCTGCTCGCAGCAGCCCGGCCAACGCTTCACCGCCGGCGACCTCGGGGCGGTCCAAAAACGCCAGCAGCGGGTGGTGACCATAGGTCTTCTTCCAGGTCGCGGCCGCGTTCTGCTTGTTGTCGGAATGGTCGATAGTGATGGTGGCGTCCATGTCGATGTGCAGCCACCCGTCGCCGGCGGGCGCGGCCCCGGCGGCCCACGCCGCGGCCCGCGCATCCGATCGCGCCGCACGGATTGCGGGCAGGTGGGCGGCGTCGATCCGCTCGTCGACCAGCCGCCACATTGTGGTGGTCGAGGCGGCCGGACCGAACACGTGCTCACGGTCCCCGCACGACTGTCCGACCCCGTCGATGCAGGTCGCGCCGTCGGCGACCGCCGCGGCGAGATCGGCGAACACCGCGCCCGGCGGGTAGATCCACGGGCCCCGATAGGTGTCGGCCAACGCCGCGGTGACCCCTGCCGACAACCCGGACAGCTCCGCCAGTTCCCGCAGCATGCCCATTCCGGCATGGGACACGACACCATGACCGTCCGCAGAGACTTTCACCCGGGAAACCGCTGCGATACTCTTCACCTGCGAAGTGCCTTCCAGCTCGCATCATGGACTCTCGACAAGTCCCATCATGCCTTGCAGGACAGGCACTTTCGCCTATCAACACACTCCGACCAGCGCGTTTTACGAAAAATTCAGGCTAGTAAGCCACTTTGATGCCGAGATTGGCGAGGATCTTGGGCTGAGGCTCGGGGGTTTCGGGCGGAAAGGCTTGGCTGGCAGCGTTGATGACGATGGTCGCCGCGAGATGATCCAGCGCGATGGCAAGGAAAAACTATCCAGAGGAGTTCAAGCGTGACGCGGTCGCGCTTTACCGGGACACCGAGGGTGCGACGATCACGGTGATCGCCGCCGAGCTCGGTGTCAGTGAGGCGACACTGTCGGCGTGGTGCAAGGCGGCCGGGGTGTCGATCCGGCACTGTCGGTCGGCCTCGGCGGCGGCAGCGAGCCCGGGTTGCGAGACTGCGGAGCAGGAGCTGGCCCGGCTGCGGGCTGAGAACAAGGCGTTACGCGCCACGCAGGCCCGGTTGTCCACCGAGCGGGACATTCTGCGGTCGGCGGCGAAATATTTCGCCGGGGAGAGGAACTGGTGAGCCGCTTCCAGTTCGTCGCCGACCACCTGCACGCCTTCGAGGTGAAGTGGCTGTGTGCGCTCGTGGAGGTCGCACGTTCGTCGTTCTACGCATGGCTGGCCGGTGCTGACGGCCGCGCGGCGCGAGGCCGCTGACCAGGTGCTGGCCGAGCGGATCCGGGTGGTGCACGACGAGGACAACACCTACGGGGCACCGCGGATCACCGCCGAGCTCAACGACGGCGTGCCCGACGGTGAGCGGGTCAACCACAAGCGGGTGGCCCGGGTGATGCGCAGCCACGGGATCGCCGGCTACCGGCGCCGCCGGCGTGTGAAAACCACGGTGGCTGATCCGGCCGACCAGAAGGTCCCCGACCTGCTCAACAGGGACTTCACCGCCACGCAGATCAACACCCGCTATGTCGGGGACATCACCTACCTGCCGTTGGCCACCGGCGGCAACCTGTACCTGGCCACGGTGATCGACTGCTGCTCGCGGCGGGTCGCGGGTGGGCGATCGCCGAGCACATGCGCACCGAACTCGTCGCCGACGCCCTGCACGCCGCTACCGCCCTACGGGGCAGCCTGGCCGGTGCTGTGTTCCATGCCGATCACGGAAGTCAACACACCTCAAAGGATTTCGCACGACTCTGCAAAGCTCTTGGAGTTACCCAGTCGATGGGTGGTGTGGGGTCAAGTGCCGATAACGCGCTCGCGGAATCGTTCAACGCCACCCTCAAGCGTGAGGTCCTGCAAGACCGGTCCTGCTGGCCCGACGCGGCGAGTTGCCGCCGCGAGGTGTTCGGCTGGCTGGCCCGCTATCACACCAAACGACGGCACTCCCGATGCCGTCATTCCAGCCCCGCGACCTACGAAAGGAACCTAACGACCACTACACTGCCCGAAGCCGCCTAACCACAAATCCCGTGTCCACTGCATGGGGGCAAGGCCCGACCACGCCCTCACCGACTTTGCCGAGCCCCTGGGACTCGTCCACCTTAAAAATTCCGACGGCCTGAATCTAGGCCACCAGTCTTCGATGCTAATGTCGACCCGCTGGTGCGTTCAGGTATCGAACAGCACGAAGGGATTTGGTACAGCATATGAGTATTGCGCCATGATCGAAAGTAATAGCGCCGTTCTCGGCAAGCGCATTATTACATGGGTTCCAATTCTACTTGCATGCCTATTTATCGGCTTCTACGCCGCCCGTTCGCCTATCATTGGAATACTAGCACTTGGCGGAATAGGGTGCTTAATCGTATATTTTGCCGCACCGAACTGGATGGTTTGGATTGCGCTGTTTTCAGCGTTTGCAACGATGCCTTCCGGTGTGCCTGCAGGCAAACTTGTCGGATCTACCATCATCTATATCTATGAGATTCTCGTATTCTTAGCAATCGCTTTCTTGATTCTCTCCCGGCGAAATCGAACGCCAATTTTTGCGCTTCCAGCGATATATCTTATTTTCGTAGCGTTTTCGATTATCACCGGATTTTTGAATAACAACGAACTTCAATGGATAATTTTCGAAGCGCGGCCCTTAGTAATGATGGCCGCGGGCTTCACGCTTGCGGAATTAGTCATCAGACAAAATCTAGTAGCCCGAGCGGTCAGAGTTATGGTCGTAGTGCTCTGGTTCTCCGCCGCAATGATTGCGGTCGGCAGCATAGCGAGCCTTAGCGTTCAAGGCGGTGAAAAAACGCTCGTCGGTGCAGATGGATCCAAGATCGCCGGGGACGTCCAACGGTTCTTCACCGTGACTCAAGCACCAGCGTTCGCCGTACTGATCGTCCTAATTGTCGTTTCCATAATCACTCGCGTGCGTCCGGCGGCCTGGGTCACGCTAGGTACTCCAGCGCTGATCATTACATTTTTTTCATTTACGAGGTTTTCTTTCCTTGCTGCGTTCGCGGCGGTGGGTATTGCCGGGTTTCTGAGCCCCAGTCGGGCCACCTTTCTTCGACTCGCAAAGATCCTCGGCATTTTCTTGGGTATCGCATGCGTCTTGGCAATTCTATTACAACTGTCTCCAATTTCCTTTGGCAACGGGTGGGTTGGGCAACAGTTTGAAGCGTACCGCACGAGAATCTTTGATGGTTTATTCCTCTTCGTAAACGGAGGGGATATGTCTTATGGCGCCCGGCAGGCGGAGAATGCTCATTTGTGGATTGCGATCCCCGAAGCTCCGATTGTCGGGCATGGCTTTGGGTACGCCTATCAGCCGGCATTCGGACGCGCTAACTCCTTCACCGCCACATACGGTCCCTACTACGCGCACAATTTCTATCTGTGGCTGCTCGCAAAGTCTGGAATTATCGGTTTGGGTGGTTTCGCCCTGTTCGCGCTCATTCCAATCGTCAGAGGACTCCGCACGCCACTAGTCGAAGCGAAGGCCAGCGCAGCTTTTGCCGCCATCTATTTAGCCGTCTGCGTGGTTTCCCCGGCAGGAGAGTCAGGGACGGCAGCAATGGTCTTGGGGATCGCTTTAGGGGCGGCCATGACATTCAGCCGAAAGCCCATCCCTGCACTGCCGTCGTTAATGAGCCAGAACCCTCATTCCTATGGTTCGACATCCCGGCAACTCGCAGGGGGAAACGCTGAAGCGTCCGATCCTTCTGAGCACTTAATTGAGTCTGCGGGCGGTAGCCACAAAGGTTTGGTCTCATGATGAGAACGCGCGAAGCTAGCGGACTGTGGGGTGCTCCGCGTTGACCGTTCCCCTGATCCGAGTGATGTTTGTTGTACCAGATCTCCGAATCGGAGGAGCCGAACGGCACGTCACCACCCTCGCTCCGAAGATGGATTCGACGAGATTCATGCCTTCGGTGATCTGCATCGGAGAGAAAGGCAGATTATTCGATGCGCTGCCGCAGGCTGGCATCGAAGCGGCAGCACTGAATCTGGGCGGTAAGAAGAACGCGTTCCGTGCGCTGCGCCAGTTGGTTTCTAAAATGCGCAGCGCCCGCCCCGACGTGGTGGTGACGCGAGGATACAACGCCGAAGTTTTGGGCCGAATTGCCGCCGTCATTGCTGGCGTAAAACATTCCATCGTTTGGGTGCATTCCGCGGTCGACATCGAGCCACGCAGTTGGATCCGCAAGTCTGCAGATCAATTATTGCTCCCTTGGACTGCTAGCTATTTTGGCGTTGCAGAAGCACAGAGGGGCTATATTGTCGACGGTCTTGACTGCCCGGACGACAAGGTGCGAATAATCCACAATGGGGTCGAACTTGATCTATTCGATACAACGACCGACCGAAGCATCCTCGCTGAATTTGGTATTGACTGCCTTGGTGATCCTGTGGTTGGCATTGTTGCGTCACTGCGTCCTGAAAAGGGTCACGTAACGCTGCTTCATGCCGCCCGCATTGTGCTGAACGACGTACCCAGATTAAGACTTCTCATTGTTGGGGACGGTGCGATTCGCGCCGAGCTCGAGGCGCTCTGCGCTAATCTCGGTATCGCGAACAACGTGTGCTTTTGCGGCGCGCGTAGTGATATCGGACAAGTTTTACGAGCAATGGATGTTTTCACGCTGAGTTCTAACACCGAATGCTTCCCCATCTCCGTTCTGGAAGCGATGGCCTGCGCTCGGCCAGTCGTCTGTACTGATGTGGGTGGGATTAGTGAGGTGGTTGAGGACGGAGTTTCAGGCTATCTCGTACCGCCGCAAGACCCCGCCCAGCTCGCAGCTCGGTTGAAGGAGTTGCTGTCGAACCCTGCTCTTGCACTGCGCATGGGACAGGCGGCTCGGCTTCGAATCGAGGCGGAGTTCAGTTTGGAACGAAGTGTCGTGGCGACCGAACGTGCGATTGAAGACATCGTTTACGGCCGGAACTAACCCCAATGCCGCGCAGTTAAGCGTGTGATTGTTGGGGCAATTGTGACACGCCGAGGTGATCCTGACTTAGGTCATGGTCGGCTTGTTTCTGATTCCGGGATCCGTTGACCTGACTTGGGTCACATTGGACTGTTCCTTGAAGTACTGAGTCGTTGACCTGCGGTGATGGTTTCGCTTAGTGCGCCCGCAAGGCACTAATTCGCCTCGGTAGGCTCGGGCGGGTGGTGTGGATTCGGCGGGTGCGTACTGCCTCGGGTGCCACTGCGGTGCAGATCGCTGAATTCGTGGACGGTCGCCGGCGGATCGTCCGTCATGTGGGCTCGGCCCGCGATGACGCCGAACTCGGACTACTCATCGAGCAGGCTCGCCGGTTGTTGACCGATGATGCCCAGCGGGAACTGGATCTGGGCATCACCCCGAAAGCCGTGAAGGTCGAGATGGTGCCGCCGCCGGCCGCGGGCCTGTTCGCCGATTCTGGTGCTGGGCCCGGCCCGCGGCAACTGGTGGCCCGGGCTCACGTCCTGAAGTCCTGCAGCGGATTGCTCTACGAAGCTCTGGCCGGGGTGTATGCCTATCTGGGCTTCGACGACGCGGTCGACGATGAGGTTTTCCGGGATCTGGTGATCGCCCGCGTGGTGGAACCGACCAGCCTCCTCGATGTCGATCGAGTCCTGGCCGAGATGGGTCGCACCTCGGCGTCGTTGTCGACACGTAAACGGACGCTGCGCCGCGCCTCTGCCGGTGGTTACCGTGAACGGATAGCCGCCGCGTGCTTCCAAACGGCTTGCACCACAGGCGATCTGAGCCTGGTGCTCTACGACGTCACCACCCTGTACTTCGAGGCCGACAAAGAAGACGACCTGCGCAAAGTCGGCTACTCCAAGGAACGCCGCGTCGACCCGCAGATCGTGGTCGGGCTGTTGGTCGACCGGCAAGGTTTCCCGCTGGAGATCGGCTGCTTTGAGGGCAACAAGGCCGAGACCCTGACCATCGTGCCGATCGTGACCGCCTTCCAGCAGCGGCATGCAATCACCGACATGGTCGTCGTCGCCGATGCCGGCATGCTCTCGGCCACGAACCTGCGTGACCTTGATGAGGCCGGGTTGCGATTCATCGTCGGATCCAGAGTCACCAAAGCCCCGGGCGATCTGACATCGCACTTCCATTGGCACGGCAACCTTTTCACCGACGGCCAGATCATCGACACCATCACCCCACGCGATCAGCGCGGCACCACCACCAAGACCAGCGACCCGAAACTCAAAGCCGAACCCATCTGGAACCCGACGACACACCCGAAATCGTGGCGAGCGGTATGGGCCTACTCGACCAAACGGGCGGTCCGCGACACCAAGACACTGAACCTGCAGGAACACAAGGCCCGCGCAGTCGTCGCCGGCGACAAGACAGCCCGCACACCACGATTCGTCACAGTCCGAAACGGGGCCCGTACCCTCGACGAAGCTCCCTGCAGCGCGCACGCCATCTGGTCGGCCTCAAAGGCTATGTCACCAACATCGACACCACGCTCATGCCCGCCACCGAGATCATCTCCAGCTACCACGACCTGTGGCGAGTCGAGCAGTCCTTCCGGATGTCGAAATCCGACCTCGCCGCCCGGCCCATGTTTGCCCGCACCCGCGACGCCATCGAAGCCCACCTCACCATCGTGTTCACCGCCCTGGCCCTCAGCCGCGAAATCCAGACCCGAACCGGGCTCTCGCTACGGCGATTCCTGCGCACCCTCAAACCCCTGCGCAACGCCACCATCGACATCAACGCCGTCATCGCCACCTACCCGCCAGCAATAAACCCCGAGGTCGAGACGATCCTCAACGCCCTGAAGACCGAAAAATCAAGGCACTAAGCCAAATGACCCAACTCGGGAGGTGATCCTGACTTAGGTCATGGTCGGCTTGTTTCTGATTCCGGGATCCGTTGACCTGCAGGTTCAGTTGGTTTAGTGCTCTGTTTGGGGCACTAAGCGGGTAAGTTCGGGTGGTGGCGTACGTGCGGAAGGTGCGCACCGCCTCGGGCGCTGTCGCGGTGCAGGTGCAGGTGCAGGTGCAGGTGGTAGGTAAACACCGAGGGCAGCGCACGATCCTGGCTCATGTCGGTTCCGCGCACACCGATGCCGAGCTGGGGATCCTGGTCGAGGCGGCCCGCCGGATCGCCGCTGCCGATCAAGGTGCACTCGATATCGAGGTGGCTGCCTGAACCCAGCGGGTCGGTGATGTCGCCGACTGGGGTACCGGCACGCTGAGCCTGCCGACCGCTGGTGTTCCCAAGGGCGCCCCGGTGTCGCCAGGGCGGACCACGTCGACGTGTTCACGCCTGCTCTACGACACCCTCGGTGCGGTCTACGACTGGCTCGGTTTCGATGCCGTCAACGACCCGGTATTCCGTGATCTGGTGATCGCCCGCCTGGTGGAACCGACCAGCAAGGCCGATGCCGCCCGGGTTCTGACCGATCTCGGCGCAGAGATAGTGTCCTACAAGACAATTCAACGTCACCTCGCGAAGGTCAACACCGGTGACTACCGCGGTGCGATTGGGACTTGACCCCATGTGTTGGACACGCTCAATCCCGGGATGTTCCTGGGGGAAGCGAGATGATCCAGCGCGATGGCAAGGAAAAACTATCCAGAGGAGTTCAAGCGTGACGCGGTCGCGCTGTACCGGGACACCGAGGGTGCGACGATCACGGTGATCGCCGCCGAGCTCGGTGTCAGTGAGGCGACACTGTCGGCGTGGTGCAAGGCGGCCGGGGTGTCGATCCGGCACTGTCGGTCGGCCTCGGCGGCGGCAGCGAGCCCGGGTTGCGAGACTGCGGAGCAGGAGCTGGCCCGGCTGCGGGCTGAGAACAAGGCGTTACGCGCCACGCAGGCCCGGTTGTCCACCGAGCGGGACATTCTGCGGTCGGCGGCGAAATATTTCGCCGGGGAGAGGAACTGGTGAGCCGCTTCCAGTTCGTCGCCGACCACCTGCACGCCTTCGAGGTGAAGTGGCTGTGTGCGCTCGTGGAGGTCGCACGTTCGTCGTTCTACGCATGGCTGGCCGGTGCTGACGGCCGCGCGGCGCGTGAGGCCGCTGACCAGGTGCTGGCCGAGCGGATCCGGGTGGTGCACGACGAGGACAACACCTACGGGGCACCGCGGATCACCGCCGAGCTCAACGACGGCGTGCCCGACGGTGAGCGGGTCAACCACAAGCGGGTGGCCCGGGTGATGCGCAGCCACGGGATCGCCGGCTACCAGCGCCGCCGGCGTGTGAAAACCACGGTGGCTGATCCGGCCGACCAGAAGGTCCCCGACCTGCTCAACAGGGACTTCACCGCCACGCAGATCAACACCCGCTATGTCGGGGACATCACCTACCTGCCGTTGGCCACCGGCGGCAACCTGTACCTGGCCACGGTGATCGACTGCTGCTCGCGGCGGGTCGCGGGTGGGCGATCGCCGAGCACATGCGCACCGAACTCGTCGCCGACGCCCTGCACGCCGCTACCGCCCTACGGGGCAGCCTGGCCGGTGCTGTGTTCCATGCCGATCACGGAAGTCAATACACCTCAAAGGATTTCGCACGACTCTGCAAAGCTCTTGGAGTTACCCAGTCGATGGGTGGTGTGGGGTCAAGTGCCGATAACGCGCTCGCGGAATCGTTCAACGCCACCCTCAAGCGTGAGGTCCTGCAAGACCGGTCCTGCTGGCCCGACGCGGCGAGTTGCCGCCGCGAGGTGTTCGGCTGGCTGGCCCGCTATAACACCAAACGACGGCACTCCCGATGCCGTCATTCCAGCCCCGCGACCTACGAAAGGAACCTAACGACCACTACACTGCCCGAAGCCGCCTAACCACAAATCCCGTGTCCACTGCATGGGGGCAAGGCCCATTGCAGGGAAGTGCTTCACCCACGCCGCGGACCGCGGTGGGCTGAGCCTGCTGTTGTACGACGTCACGACCCTGTATTTCGAAGCCGAGAACGAAGACGACCTGCGTAAGGTCGGCTATTCCAAAGAACGGCGCATCGATCCGCAGATCGTCGTGGGCCTGCTGGTGGACCGGACCGGGTTCCCGTTGGAGGTCGGTTGTTTCGAGGGCAACACCGCCGAAACCACCACGCTGGTACCGATCATCCAAGCTTTGCAGTCCCGCCACGACCTCGGTGACACCCCGATGGTCATCGCCGCTGATGCCGGCATGCTGTCGGCGTCGAACCTGACTGCTCTCGATGAGGCCGGGTTGGGGTTCATCGTCGGATCGCGTGAAAGCTCCGATCGATTTGGTGTCCCATTTCCATTGGAACGGTGACGCTTTCACCGACGGACAAGTAATCGACACCGTCACACCGCGGCACGCCAAATCCATCGTCAATGATCCCGCTCACCGCGCCGAGCCCGCCTGGAACCCCGACGAGCACCCCAACGCGTGGCGGGCGGTCTGGGCATATTCGGCCAAACGGGCACGCCACGATCAGAAAACTCTCTACGCCCAGGAGACCCGCGCTCGCGCCGTCATCAGCGGTGAGCGTGCCGCCAAGTCCACCCGCTTCGTCACTACCCGCGCCGGTGACCGCGTCCTCGACGAGGCCAGCCTGGCCCGAGCCCAGTCACTGGTCGGCTTGAAAGGCTACGTCACCACCATCCCCGCCACCATGATGCCGGCCGCCGAGGTCATCGCGAAACATCACAACCTCTGGCACGTGGAACGCTCATTTCGGATGCCCAAGAGCGACCTTCGCGCCCGGCCGATGTTCCACCGCACCCACGAGGCCATCGAAGCCCACCTGACCATCGTGTTCACCGCCCTGGCCATCGCGCACAACGTCCAGGACCGCAGCGGCCTGGCCATCGCCAAAGTCATCAAGAACCTGCGCCCGCTGCGCTCGGCGACCATCGCCATCAACGGCACCAGCCAGACCTTCCCACCGGAAATCCCAGCAGCCCAACAACAAATCCTGAACGCCCTCAGCATCCCGAAACCGGGGCACTAAGCCAAATGTCCTAACTCAGGTCCGGCAGCAACGACTCCCAGAACGACGGCTGATCGCCTACAGTACGAAACACGATGGCCTCAATCCCTTCCGCAATAAGGGCTTTGAGGCAATCTTTCCAGCTCGGCACCGCCAACCCCCGGATCAACCCACCGACTTTTTCAGGTCGAAGTAGCTAGAACAACTGCCAGAGCTCAATCGCCGTATTCTCTCGGCATCCAGTGTTCAGCAGCGTCGCAGCCAAATTGAACCCGGACTCTCGGCGCGCAAATCGCTAGGCACCAACTCCGAATGTCGGTGCCACAGCCACGAACTAAAAACTTCGATACGCCATGCGCTGTTGTTGCAAAGAAATGCATGCAAGAAATAATCTTCGTTCCAATTCCGTCCCTCATTATGCCATTGGGCCGGATATTCGAAGGGCCAGAATATGTCGTGAACGTGCACCACTACGCCTTTTCGAAGGCGCGGCAGAACATGGAGGAAAAGCCAGACGACGTCAGATCCGGCCTTCGCGACGTGAGTGGAATCGATGAATAAAATGTCGGAATCTTCAAGTGAAGTGAAGATCTCCATATCTGCGTCTTGAACTGGACACACGGTCACGTCCACCTTGTCCCCCGATTTCAGCAGCGCCAGCAACCGGTCAGGATAGGGCTCAACACAGGTTACGCGGAGGTCGGGCAACAAATACTCGGCCGTGTCCAGTAATTTCGCTGTTGAATAACCTGATCCAACCTCTACCACGCGTTGGGGGCTCAAGTGGCGCACCATAGCCTGGTAAAGAGACGCATCTGCGGGCCCGTACATCCCGTTCGTTTTGTAGCGGCGTTCGGGGACTCCATCAAAGAGCGGAACCAAGTCTCGAAACAACGCCAACTGCTCAGCCTCGCGGAGGTCGATACCTGGTGCTTCAGCAGGCCATCTCAGGGCCCGCTCGATGTCATCGCTAGAATTCATCGGCGAGTAGAAGTGACCGGGCCTGACCCAAGGCGGTCTTGCGCACGCGTCAACGAGTGCTCGGGCTGTTCGAATGCCACGTTGACGGAGTCGCGCGGACCTCACGCGCAGGAACGATCTCGCAGACTGCCTCACCCCGGAATGCTCCTCTCCCGATGAACGTGTTGCAGACATGTGCTGACGCCCCCCAATCGATCTAAACGCTCCACCAATTCACCGAGAATCAAGTGTCACATGTCAGCTGCCAGCCGTTGGGATCATGCGGTGATAGAACTCAACCAACTCTTGGCGGGAGAACTCCCATGAAAGCTGTTTCTCGAGGCGGGCCCGTCCGAGTAGTCCCATCGTGGTTCGGCGGGCGGGTTCGTCGAGCAAGTCGCTGATAGCTTGCGCGAACGCTAGCTCATCGTTGGCTGGCACATAGATTGCCCCCTCGCCTGCCGAATGCCGGGGACAAGCAGACGTCGGCGGTCGAGAGGCAGCGTTGGACATACTCGTCGGGAGCCCTGCCGGGAAAGGCTATCACGTCGTCGAGGCCCAGTTGGCTACTGAGCGCGACCATGTCGTCGTAGCTGTCACCCGCTCCCATGAAGATGCAGTGGAAGTCATCGCGTGCGAGGTTGTCGCGCAACAGTTTCAGCGCCCGCAACGCGTAGTCCACGCCATCCTGCGGACCCATCACACCGAGGTAAGCGAGTAGGTAGCGCTTTCCGTGGCGCAGGCTGTCATCCGGCGGCTGCTGGAGGAAGCGGCTCAAGTCCGGCGCGCTGCGACCCACCGATGCTATCGTCCCGCGACAGGGCGATCTAGTGGCCCCGCGGAATCGCCGCGACGATAACTCAGGGGGTTCCCTTGCTTGGCGACCAACAACCCGAAGCGCCGAGCAATCGGCGCCTTGATATTCAGGGTATGCGGGCGATCGCCGTGCTTGTCGTGGTCGCGTTTCACGCGGGGCTGCCTCTGCCGGGTGGCTTTGTCGGCGTCGACATCTTCTTCGTGATCTCAGGATTCGTCATCACAGCGATGCTGCATCGGCACTTGCAGCAGTCCGGCCGCATCAAATTCGGCGACTTCTATCTGCGCCGCTTCAAGCGGCTGACACCAGCGTTAGCCCTGATGATCGCGGTGACGATGATGCTGTCTGCCGCTTTTGTTTCTCCATTGGGTCCGCAGCAGACAGCAGGCCAGACAGCTGTCGGCGCCATGGCGCTTGTGGCGAACATCGTGATCGCCACCACCGCCGGTGGTTATTTCAACGCCAAAGCCGACACCAACCCGCTATTGCACACCTGGTCGCTGTCCGTCGAGGAGCAGTTCTATCTCGTCTTTCCCATGCTGATTCTCCTCGGCTGGGTGCTGGCGCGATCCCGACGGCGTTTCATGACACTCAGCCCGTTGCTCATCGTCGCGGCATCTGGCGCAGTCTCATTCACGCTAGCCGTCGTGAGTTCGCACGGAGTCAGTGTTCCTGGCTTCCAACGAATCCTGGGCTTTTACGGTCCGGTGACCCGGGTCTGGGAGTTCGCCGCCGGGGCACTATTGGCGTTGATGCTCGCACGCTGGGCGCCTGCTTCGACACGCCTCTGTCAGGTTCTGAGCATCATAGGTTTGGCTATCGTCATCGGTTCTGTCTTGGTCATCAATGACCGAACACCATTTCCGGGAACCTGGACTCTCCTACCTGTCACCGGCACACTGCTGCTCATTCTCTCCGGAACTCGCGCCACGGGTCCGGCGTTTCGGTTGCTAGCCGCACGTGCCATGGTCAAGGTCGGCGACTGGTCGTACTCCGTCTACTTGTGGCATTGGCCATTCATCGTCGTCGCCGGACTGCTGTTACCCCACGACCCCTGGGCGTTGTTCGGGGCAGCCGTCCTATCGTGTGCTCCGGCGATGTTCTCCTACAGGTATGTGGAAGAACCCATCCGAAAGCTCGAGGGGCTCAACCGCCGTCACTGGATTGGTTTGGTGGCCACGGTGCTCGTGATTCCGATGCTCCTTGGAGGCAGCCTATGGTTCAGCGCCTCACGTGGGTGGTGGTCGCAGCCCGTGCGCCACCTTCAGGCGGCGACGATCCCGCTTCATACCGCAACCATTGCAGGCTGTGACGAGCGTCAACCACTAGACCCAGCGGTCAAGAGCCACTGCACGTGGGGCTCGGACGCGGCAGGCAGTCCGATCTACTTGGTCGGCGACTCGAACTCGACTCAGTTCAGCGAAGGCATCATTGCTGCGGGAAGACACCTCGGACGACAGGTCGTCGTAGCCGCGGCGGTTGCTTGCCCGATGGTCGATATCTACCTAGACACACCGCCCCCATCAGATAAAGCAGTCTGTCGACGATATGTCGAAGGCACTCTTGACTATCTGAAGCGCAGCGAACCTGGCGTAGTCGTGATCGCCAACACCGACCAATACTGGCACTCAAGCATATTCAAGGCTGGTAACTCGATCGAAGCGCTTTCCACCGAATCGAGCCGAAAGGTCGCAGCTCTGCGGATCGGTCTGCTCCGAACCGTCGAGACTCTCATGAGCGCGGGACAGAAAGTGCTACTGATTCAAACAATTCCGCACCTGAATTGGGACCCCAGCCGGTGCAACCTGTTCGACGTCATCGAAAAGCGCTGCGCCACAGAAACCACGCTCGAAGCCGCGATCACTCCCGTGTTGGCCACACGCTCTGTTCTGAAGGAGGTCGCACACGATACCGGGGCCGCTATCTGGGATCCAGCCGCTGCGCTCTGTCCGGCCCAAGTCTGTTCGACGGAAGCGCCAAACTTTGTGCGCTACCGGGACTCGGCCCATATAAGCGTGCCCCAGTCAGCGGCACTCGCCCCGGATCTACAAGCAGCGATCGCGTCTGCTGGCGAATACGCAGCGGGGGCTAGTGACCTGAGCCACTAATTCCACTGGTCGAGCTTGATCGGCGGGAACTGTCAATCAGCACTGTCCGACGCTGACGCGGCCGGCTCGCAGAACCGCGTCTGGATACATTAGCGTTCCTCAGCTGTCGCCTCGGATGGCATTTCTATCGCAGCCGGCCGGCCTGCACCCCGATATTGGAGCAGCAACTCTCTGTCCGACAGTACTGCCGCACTCTTTCGGCCGAGAAAATATATTCCCGAAGCCGCGTCCAGGGACGCGGGATTGTTGATAGTGAACTTGTCCATGTACTTGAAGAAAAAAGATGTGAAGGCAGCGAACACCATGGCGAGTTTGTGCAACGACTTTTTATTAGTTAAGCTCATCAAAAAGGCCTTATAAGACCACGCCAGTGCCATACCGGTACCACATGTTGCACCGCTGGCAATCTCATCGAATTTGCGAAAAAGGCGTCTGTGACCCAAATGTGTGAATCGTGTGAAATCGTACGCGCCGGCATGGACTTGCTGCATGAACGGTGTATCGGCATAAACGATGCCGTCGTCTCTTAATACGCGGTGTATTTCGTCAACAACCTTCCCGGGGTCAACCACGTGCTCAAGGACGGCCTGGGCAATCACACCATCGAATGAGCAGTCCGAGAAGGGGATGGCATGCGCATCCAAAACGATGCTCGTGCGCGGCCCAAACGCCACGTCTGACTCTATGAACTCAAAATCCGACCGACTTAGCAATAGGTCCATCCCCGAGCCCACGATACTGCCGCCAAGGATCAACACACGCGGCTTAGTTGTCGTGAGCATGTCCTCCAGGAGACGTGCGAAGTTCACATAGTTGTCTTCGGCCACGATGTTGGCGCTCACCGAAGGAAGAAGTCTCCGCAGTCGTTGTTTCAGTCGCGAATTCGTAGGGAAGAACGTCTCTCGCCGTGCTACGAAGTCACTCAGCGCGAAGACACTATTCTCTTCGTCGATCAGAATCGGTATTCCGTCTACTATGGGAAATCGCTTTCCGCAGGCGGGACTCTGACACGTCATCCCTTCACCCGCCGACGATGCCAGGATACCTCTACAGCAAGGGCACACCAGGTGAGCAATAGCAGTTGCGCTCAACTCTGGGCGAGCCAGCGGCTGGGTGTTCACAACGATCCCTTGGCCCTTCGTTCGAGTTACATGGGTCAACACTGAGATGGTCAAGTCTAGTAACGTGTGCCGACTTCCCATTTATAACAGCGCCGCTACCACGCTATACCCGTGTAGCTTTCACGATCGCGCCATTTCCGCGCGTCAGGCAACCGAACCAGATCGATAACTCGCTGATCGGGTGAACATCGAGCGACCGCCTCGCTGACTTCGGACGCACATGTCCCGACGATCAGTATTTCTCCATGGCCAAGGACTGCGTCGATATCGTCACTGAGTAGCCGGCCGATATGTGGGAGCCGTTGACTTATGTAGGTCCGGTTGGCGCCCACTAGCCGCGACAGAGCTACGTTCGCATCGAAAATCCTCACGTCGAACCCCTTGCCGATCAAACGTTCCGCCAATTCCACCAACGGGCTCTCCCGGAGATCATCAGTACCTGTCTTGAACGCAAGGCCGAATATCCCTACTTTGCGGCGTCCATCCGCGATGACCAGGTCGACGGCGCGCTGCAGATGACTTTCGTTGGACCGCAACAGATTTCCGAGCAACGGCGTGTCCACGATGTTATGCCGGGCTATGTGATTGAGCGCCCGGACGTCCTTTGGCAGACAGGACCCCCCGAAGGCGAACCCCGGGCGCAGGTATGCCGAGCCCAGATTCAACTTCGTGTCAGCAAGAAAGATGTCCATGACGTCATGCGAATCAAGGCCCAGCGAGGCGCAGATCGCGCCGATCTCGTTGGCAAATGCCACTTTCAGCGCATGAAAGCTGTTGTCAACGTACTTGGTCATCTCGGCGACACTGATCGGAACCACGTAGCGAGGTCCGGGCAGGTCCTCGTAGAGTGCCATCACCGTCTCGGCTGTGCGCGAATCACTGGCGCCAACAACCGTTTTCGGCGGGTCAAAGAAATCTTTGACACTGGTCCCTTCACGGAGAAACTCTGGATTGACGCAGACGCCGAAATCAACGCCAGCGCGCTTCCCCGACAGTTGTTCGAGCATCGGAATCAGCAGGCTCTCACACGTTCCCGGAAGCATCGTGCTGCGATAAACGACGACATGCCAACGGTCCATCTCTGCAAGGGCAACACCGATCTCCGCGGTCACCTGTTCCAAGAACGCCGTCGTCAGCTCCCCCGTGGGGGTCGACGGTGTTCCGACGCAGATCAGCGAGATGTCTGACCTGGCTACCGCATGCCGGGCCTTAGTGGTCACGGTCAGCGTTCCCGCCGCGACGGCTTCGGCGGCCAGCTCACCAATCCGCTCTTCGAGAATCGGTGCGACACCTCGGCCCAGCATGTCGACCTTGTCGGCGTTCACGTCGACTCCGATGACCTGACACCCCCGCAAGGCGAGGCACGCAGCCGAGACGCAGCCGACGTAGCCGAGCCCAAAAACGCCCACACCTATCCGGAATTGGTGGGTCATGACTCACGCCTCATTTCGATTGCTTTCCTCGAGCTTGGCTGGTGCCAACGCCAGAGTGCCCCCTCAGAAGCTCCTCGACGTTTCAAACTGGCCGAAGGACCTGAAACGGACCGTCTCCTAGTGTCGCGAGCACGCAACATCCTTGCACGATTGAATCATTGGCGGCACCTTCGAGAAACCACCATGATCCTTTGATCATGCCCGGCGATTCGCCCGAGGACAGCGCGAGGACGGTTTGCCAGTGGACGTATTCGTCCCATGCGCGTCGGCGAGGAAACGATCGTCACCATTCGTCGTCGAGGTTTGCGTTGTTTCGCTGAATACAGGCTACGCGACAGTTCTTCCCGCTCATGGCTATGAGTCCGTGGTCATCGCCGACTTGCTGAATCGGCGGCAACACGAACCACGAGCTTCCCTTGCGACGAGAAACACCCCAGCTTCCTCAATCGAGGTTTGCTGTTCATTGTGTATCCACACGCCGCTGGGACTATCCTTACGTTAGTTTCCGCGAGGGACGGAAGCGGGTCGTGGGGGACATGTGAGGGCTGTGAGCGACGGCGACCCGTTCGAGCCGTCGATACGTGGTGTGCAAGTCGACGCACGGCCACCTGGGTGGCAGGAGACGTATGCCCGCCGGCTCGTGGCGGTCGATTTGCTAGCTGTCGTCTTAGCTGTGGCCCTCGCACAATGGCTGCGCTTCGGCGGACCGCTCGCGATTGCCCGTCCCCGTGGGGGGTCCAGCGACTGGGTGGTGTACTTCTCCAACTATCTGGTGGTGTCCACCCTCATCATCGTCGGCTGGATGCTGGTGCTGTCGATCAACCGCTCGCGGGCACCGCGCGTCATCGGCTCCGGGGTCGAGGAATACCGACGCGTGTGCGTCAGCACGGCCGCGACGTTCGGCAGCATCGCGATCATCTCGATGGCCTTTAAACTCGAGATCGCCCGCGGTTATCTGCTGATCGCACTCCCGAGCGGCATCCTCCTGTTGATCCTCTTTCGCTGGATCGCACGTCGCGTTGTCGTCGAAGCGCGAAAAAGATACGGCCATTGCGTCACCCGCATTCTGGTCGTCGGAAACCCATCGGCCGTTCGTGATCTGGCCAGTTCCTTCGCCGGTAACGGATCCGAATTCGCGGTCGTGGGAGCATGCGTCTCCGGCCGAGCGAGCCGGAGGCCCCTCGACATCGCGGGCGTAGGGATCATCCCCAACTTCGGCGACGAGTCGAATATCGTCGCGGCCGCCACCGAGACCAACAGCTTCGCCGTCGCCGTCGCCGCGTCCGAGCAGCTCGATGGCCGCGCTTTGCGTGAACTGTCGTGGGAACTCGAAGGCCTCAATATCGACATGTTCGTCGCGCCCGGCGTGGTCGATGTCGCCGGCCCGCGTCTGCAGATGCGGCCGATCGCCGGTCTCCCCCTCATCCACGTGGAAAAGCCCACTTACCAAGGTGCCAAACAGTTTGAGAAGCGGCTCTTCGACGTGGTGTTCTCCAGCCTGGTCCTGCTCTGCGGGCTACCCATCCTCGCTCTCATCGGTCTCGCCATCAAGCTGACCAGCCCCGGGCCCGTCTTCTACCGGCAAGAGCGGATCGGAGTGGAAGGGCGGCCCTTCCAGATAATCAAGTTCCGCACGATGGTCGATCGCGCCGACACGATGCTCGGCGGACTTGTCTCGCTCAACGAAAGCCCCGGCGGAGTGCTGTTCAAGATGCGCGACGACCCGCGAGTCACACCGGTTGGTCGCGTACTGCGCAAATACAGCCTTGACGAGTTGCCGCAGTTCATCAATGTCCTTAAGCGCGACATGAGCGTCGTCGGCCCGCGGCCACCGCTGGCCAGTGAAGTCGAAACCTACGACGACTCCACCCGACGCCGCCTGCTGGTCCGCCCGGGCATCACCGGTCTGTGGCAAGTCAGCGGACGCTCCGACCTGTCCTGGAGCGACTCCGTGCGGCTCGATCTGTTCTACGTCGAAAACTGGTCGATGGTCTCTGACCTACTGATCGCGGTGAAAACGGTCAAGGTCATCTTGAGCCACGCCGGCGCGTACTGAGCAAGCTTCGCGCTCTCAGCTCACCGACCGCCGGCACAGCTCCACTATCGGGGGCAGCAAATCGGCGATCCGCCCGCCGACGTCGGTGAAGAACTCGGGGCTCTGGCCAATCGGGTCGCTAATATCCCACCGTTTGTCAGTCGCCACCCGCGGGCGGAGCGCAGCCAGATCGGTGATGTTCGCGGGCGCGAACTCGGCGGCGAGCCTCGCCGCCTGGGCGAGGGTGTAAGTCCTGCTGAGCTGCCGCGGCACCTTCTCGAGCACGACGTCGCAGTGCTCGCGCGTCATCGTCAGAATCAGGTCGGCACCAGAGGCGATCTTCGCGCTCAACCGTCGGGCGCTGAAGTCCGACGCGTCCCCGCCGAGGCTTTCGATCACCCGCACCGAGTCCGGATGAATCGGGTAACCGACCAGCGCCCGTGTCCCCGCACTCGACGCCGTGAATTCCGGAACCTGTAGCCGCTCGGCGAACAGCACCGCGAGCCGCTCGGCGATCGGCGATCGGCAGATGTTCCCGGTGCACACGAACAAAACGTGCACAGCACCCCCTACTCCACTCTGAAAGACGAATGGCCACCTACCGCGGTAGGTGGCCATTCGCGCTAAAGAATTACAGCTGATCCTCGGTGAAGTTCCGGACGACGGCCGGGTCGACCGGGATGCCCGGGCCGGTAGTCGTCGACACGGTGATCTTCTTGAGGTAGCGACCCTTGGAGGACGACGGCTTGGCGCGCAGCACCTCGTCGAGCGCGGCACCGTAGTTCTCCACCAGCTTCTTCTCGTCGAAGGACGCCTTGCCGATCACGAAGTGCAGGTTGGCCTGCTTGTCGACGCGGAAGTTGATCTTGCCGCCCTTGATGTCGTTGACGGCCTTGGCCACATCGGGAGTGACGGTGCCGGTCTTGGGGTTCGGCATCAGACCGCGCGGGCCCAGCACGCGGGCGATCTTGCCCACCTTGGCCATCTGGTCGGGCGTGGCGATCGCGGCGTCGAAGTCCAGGAAGCCGCCCTGGATCTTCTCGATCAGGTCGTCACTGCCCACGACATCGGCGCCGGCGGCCAGCGCGGCCTCGGCCTTCTCGCCGACGGCGAACACCGCGACGCGCGCGGTCTTACCCGTGCCGTTGGGCAGGTTGACCGTGCCGCGGACCATCTGGTCGGCCTTACGCGGGTCGACGCCGAGCCGGATCGCCACCTCGACGGTCGCGTCCTGGTTCTTCGACGAGGTCTCCTTGGCGAGCTTGGCCGCCTCGAGCGGGCTGTAGAGCTTGGTGCGGTCCACCTTTTCGGCGGCTTCGCGATATGCCTTGCTGGTCTTGCTCATTGGTGTCTCCTAGGTTCAGAGGTTGTGGTTGCGAGCCGAAGCGGGCTCTCCCACTGGGTCGAATCACTCGGCTTCTGCCGGGTCGATCCGCAAGCTACTCGACAGTGATACCCATCGACCGGGCGGTGCCGGCGATGATCTTGGCAGCCTGATCGATGTCGTTGGCGTTGAGATCTTCCTTCTTGGTCTCGGCGATCTCGCGCACCTGATCCCAGCTGATCTTCGCCACCTTGGTCTTGTGCGGCTCGGCCGAACCCTTCTGGATACCGGCGGCTTTGAGCAGCAGGCGGGCAGCGGGCGGGGTCTTCAGCGCGAAGGTGAAGCTGCGATCCTCGTAGACGCTGATCTCGACGGGGATGACGTTACCGCGCTGGTTCTCGGTCGCGGCGTTGTACGCCTTGCAGAACTCCATGATGTTGACGCCGTGCTGGCCGAGCGCAGGGCCGACCGGCGGGGCGGGGTTGGCCTGCCCGGCCTGGATCTGCAGCTTGATCAGCCCGACGACCTTTTTCTTCTTCGGGGCCATGGGTGTTCGATTTCCTTTCCGGGGGCCGAAGCCCGATTACTAGATCTTGGCGACCTGGGTGAAGGTCAGTTCGACGGGTGTTTCGCGGCCGAAGATGGACACCAGCACCTTGAGCTTCTGCTGCTCGGCGTTGACCTCGCTGATCGAGGCCGGCAGCGTCGCGAACGGGCCGTCCATGACGGTGACCGACTCGCCCACCTCGAAGTCCACCAGGATCTCCGGGCGTTCCAACGTGGCCTCAGACGAGGAAGCAGATGCGGTCGACGCCGCCTTGCCGGGCTTCTTCGCCGCGCCCTGCGGCAGCAGGAACTTCACCACGTCATTCAGCGACAGCGACGTCGGCCGCGACGTCGCGCCGACGAACCCCGTCACGCCGGGGGTGTTGCGCACCGCGGCCCACGAGTCGTCGGTCAGGTCCATCCGGACCAGGATGTAGCCCGGCAGCACCTTGCGATTGACCTGCTTGCGCTGGCCGTTCTTGATCTCGGTGACCTCTTCGGTCGGCACTTCCACCTGGAAGATGTAGTCGCCGACGTCGAGGTTCTGAACGCGGGTCTCGAGGTTGGCCTTCACCTTGTTCTCGTAGCCGGCGTAGGAGTGGATGACGTACCAGTCGCCCGGCTTGCTGCGCAGCTCAGCCTTAAGCGCCTCGGCCGGATCGAGCTCCTCCTCGGCGGCCTCGTCGGCGGCATGCGTCGCGTCAGCATCAGGCGCCGCCTCGAGCTCAGGTGTGGCCTCCTCGATGTCCGCGTCCACCGCTGTCGCGGTGTCGTCGATGACATCGATCGCCTCACCCGTGGGCGTATCGCCTTCGGGGGTTGTCACGGTAGTCAGTCCTCTCTAAAAAACATCAGCGGTGAGCTAGCCGAACACCCACAGCACCAGCTTGGCCAGGCCCAGGTCGACCCCACCGATCAGGGCCACCATGAACGCCAGGAACAGCAGGACGACAGTGGTGTAGCTGACCATCTGCTTGCGGTTCGGCCAGATCACCTTGCGCAGTTCGGCGACGACCTGCTTGAGGTAGTTCCACACGAACAGGAACGGGTTGCGCGACGGCCCCGACTTCGCCTTCTTTTTCTTGGCCTTGGTGGCGGACTTGTCCTTCTCGACGCCGAGTTCCTCGGCAGTCGATTCGGCTTCCTCCGGCTCAGCCAACGCAGTGGTGCCTGCACGCCGAGACCGCTTGCCAGTGGGACGCGCGGGCCGGGTCACGACGACGGTCTCACCGCCGGTGTCCTCGTTGCCATCCAGTCCGCCCTCGCCTGCGGCGTCAGCACTGTCGCGCTCGTCGCTCACCGCATGCTCCTTTGTGTCGAGTGTCTAGGCCAAGTACCCCAGTGCCGGTTACCTCAGCCCGGTGTGCACCCTCCAGTGTCCACCATGTTCCAAACCAGTCTTATTCAGTTATTGCAGGGGCGACAGGACTTGAACCTGCAACCTGCGGTTTTGGAGACCGCTGCTCTGCCAGTTGAGCTACGCCCCTCTGCAACGGAGTGCCCCACATAGCTCGCGCGCTCCCCGTCCGGTCAACCCGAACCGACGGACAGCGCGCTTATCTGGGAAAACCCCGAGGTCCGAGTGTACAACGGTGCATCGGGCAGGTGTTAATCCGTCGTCAGTCCTGACTGACCGGCTTGCGCAGCACCTGTCCGGTCTCGGGATCCCAGCCCGCCGAGATCGAATTCTCGCCCTCATGCGCCATCAGCGTGGTGAACGATTCCATGACGATCTCGCCGTGCTGATCGATCAGGACGTTGCGGGTAGTGACGATATCGGCGCCGAAACGCTCGTCGACGCTCTCGATGTACATGGTGCCGCGCACCTCGTCGCCCTCAACGATCGGCCGGTAGTACTTGAACTTCTGATCCACCTGCACGATCTGCAGGGTTTTCAGCCCGATGTCCACATGCTGGAAGAAGTGCCGCTGGATCATCACAGCGAGGATCGACGCGAACGTCAGCGGCGCCACCAGGCCGGAGTGGCCCAACTCGGCGGCGGCTTTCTCGTCGGTGGAGGCGGGAACCGCGGACTTCACCGAGTTCGCATACTGACGAATCTGCTCGCGGCCCACTGAGAAAGTGTCCGGGTACTCCCAAATCATCCCGCGGATATCGGTCTTGAGCGCCATCGTTACGCCAGCTTCGCTATCGCCACGGCGCGCCCGAAGATCTTCTTCCCGCCGGTCGTCGCCACCAGTGCGATCGTCACGGTCTTGGTCTCGGCGTCGGCCGACTTCACTTTGCCGCTGAACACGATTTCGGCGCCGACGCCGTCGTTGGGCACCGGCACGATGGCGGTGAAGCGCACGTTGAATTCGGTCACCGCGCCCGGATCGCCGACCCACGTGGTCACGAAACCGCCGCCGAGGCCCATCGTCAGCATGCCGTGGGCGATCGCGGTATCCAGACCGACCTGCTTGGCGATCTCGTCGTCCCAGTGGATCGGGTTGAGGTCGCCGGACACGCCGGCGTAGTTGACCAGGTCAGCCCGGGTGAGATGAATGACCTGTTCGGGCAGCTCTTCGCCCACCTTGATCGAGCTGAACTCACGCAATGCCATCGTTGACGCCACTCTCTCCCGTCTCACTCACGACACTGAGCAAGTGTCGTGTAAGCCTCCTGCGCTACCGGCCGTCGACAGACGGCCGGTAAATCAGCGCGACTCTTTGTGCGGCTGGTGCTCACCGCAGTTCGGGCAGAACTTCTTCAGCTCGAGGCGGTCAGGGTCGTTACGACGGTTCTTCTTGGTGATGTAGTTGCGGTGCTTGCACACCTCGCAGGCCAAAGTGATCTTGGGCCGTACGTCAGTACTGGAGGCCACGTCCGTTGCCTTCTTTCACGTTCTCGTTTTGCATCTCAGTCGTACTTGTAGCGGTGGGGAGGCTCGATCTCCCGACCTCACGATTATGAGTCGTGCGCTCTAACCAGCTGAGCTACACCGCCCCGACAGGCACTTGCGAAACTCCGTGCCCAGAGGCCAACCGAGAGATCCGAGTGTCCACCGAGCCCCCTAACGGAATCGAACCGTTGACCTTTTCCTTACCATGGAAACGCTCTACCGACTGAGCTAAGGGGGCCTGACCCTCGACGCAACGTAACGCGCGGCGTGGGCCTTAAAGAGGGTACAGCCTGCGGCTCGACTCAGCCAAACCGCACGTCGAGGCGACGAATTGACCCGTAGGCTGCGGCAAGCGCCACTGGTCTTACTGTTAGGCCATGGCTCCGACGGACCGTCTGTATTTCCGACAGCTGCTCTCCGGCCGGGATTTCGCCGCCGGCGACATGATGGCGCAACAGATGCGCAATTTCGCCTATTTGATCGGCGACCGCGAGACCGGCGACGCCGTCGTCGTCGACCCGGCCTATGCCGCCGGCGACCTACTCGACACTCTCGAGGCCGATGGCATGCACCTCTCCGGCGTGCTGGTCACCCACCACCACCCCGACCACGTCGGCGGCTCGATGATGGGCTACACGCTGGCCGGCCTTGCCGAGCTGCTCGAGCGGGTCGAGGTGCCCGTCCACGTCAACACCCATGAAGCGGTGTACGTGTCGCGGGTGACCGGCATCCCGATGAGCAGCCTGACCGCTCACGAGCACGGCGACAAGGTCGGCGTCGGCGCGATCGACATCGAGTTGCTGCACACCCCCGGACACACGCCCGGCAGCCAGTGCTTCCTGCTCGACGGCCGCCTGGTAGCCGGGGACACCCTGTTCCTGGACGGCTGTGGTCGCACCGACTTCCCCGGCGGCGACGTCGACGAGATGTTCCGCAGTCTGCAGCAGCTGGCCGCGCTCTCCGACGATCCGACGGTGTTTCCCGGGCACTGGTACTCCATCGAGCCCAGCGCCACCCTGTCGGAGGTCAAGCGCTCCAACTACGTCTACACGGTGTCCACCCTGGGCCAATGGCGTTCACTGATGGGCGCCTGACGCCGGTTCGCTTGAGCCACAATACTTTTCGATATCGTCAATACTGAAGCGATCAGTTGCTGTGATGTGAGTGTTGGGCGGAAAACGCGAGTGATCGCGCGGATCTGTGCGGTGAGGCAACCAGCTGGTCACGATTGCCCCTTGGCAATCGGAACTTCGTTACGTAACGTCGGTACGAAATTAGACGCTGCGACGAAGGAGCATCCATGAGTGGATCGGTCAGCTATCGCAAGGACGACGCGATCACCGTGATCAGTTTGGACGACGGCAAGGTCAACGTGCTCAGCCCGGCCATGCTCGCCGAAATCAACGAGAACCTGGATCGCGCTCTCGACGACGACGCCGGCGCGGTGGTGCTCGCGGGCAACGAACGGGTGTTCAGCGGTGGCTTCGATCTGAAGGTGTTCCGCTCCGGCGACATTCAGGCCTCCATCGACATGTTGCAGGGCGGGTTCAACCTGTCGCACCGGCTGCTGTCGTTCCCCAAGCCCGTTGTCGCCGCCATCACCGGCCACGCGATCGCCATGGGGTCGTTCCTGGCCTGCAGCACCGATCATCGAATTACCGGTCCCACCTACAACTTTCAGGCTAACGAAGTCGCGATCGGCATGGTGCTCCCCTACCCCGCGCTGGAGGTCATGCGCCTTCGCCTCACGCCGTCGGCCTACCAACAGGCGGTCGGCCTGGCTAAGAGCTTCCTCGGCGACACCGCCCTGGCCGGCGGTTGGGTCGACGAGATCGTCCTGAACGACCTGGTCCTCACGCGTGCCGAAGAAGCCGCCCGCGAATTCACCACACTCAACGCCAGTGCGCACCTGGCCAGCAAGCTGCGCGCCCGTCAGGCCACCCTCGATGCCATGCGCAAGGGAATCGACAACATCGCTTCCGAGTTCGGGCTGTCCTAGTCCGTGCCCAGGGTCAAGCAGCGCACCCCTGAGATGCGCGACCGGGTGGTCGACGTCGCAGTCAGCACGCTGTGTGAAGACGGTATGTCGGGCTTCACCACCCGGCGGGTGGCCGAACGGGCCGGCACCTCGGTGCCCGCGGTCTACGAGCTGTTCTCCGATAAGGACGGCCTGCTGCGCGCGGTATTCGTCGAGGGATTCCGCCGGCTCGGCGCCGCACTCACCGCCACCGGAGAAACCTCCGACATGCTGGCCGATCTACGTGCGGTGATCCCGGTGTTCCGCCGGTTCTGCCTCGACTATCAGCCGTTGGCGAGGGTGATGTTCAGCCGGCCGTTCCAGGATCTCGACCCCGTCCCCGAGCACCGGTCGGTGGCGCCGACGGTCCGCGAGATCCTCGTCGGCAAGGTGCAACGATGCGTGGACGCCGGATCGCTGGCGGGCGATCCGGTGGACATCGCCCACGTATTGCTCGCTCTGGCACAGGGTTTGGCGGTCCAGGAAGCCGGGCGGTGGCTGGGCACATCCGCGGAATCAGTCAACCGCCGCTGGGACGTCGGGGTGCAGGCGGTGCTCGCAGGCTTTCGCGCCTAAGGTCGTCGACTGTGCGGGATATCGGTGAATCCGGGGACGGTCTTCGACGATACCCCGCACGCTCGGCGCGCCTAAGACTTCTTGCTCGGGATCACGCTGATGACGATGAGCGTGATAATCGAGAAGAACAGACCGAGAATGCCCCAGCCGAAGGGGTTTCGCCCCTTCGCGCCGGCGATCACGGCACAGATCACGGCCGCGATGATGCTGCCGATCGCCACGAAAATGCCTTTGATGCCACGCAGGATGAACCCTGCGGCCTCGATGTTGTCGCTGGCCGCGAGCACCACAGTGTGCAACATTCCTGCCTCCTTGATCGGGGTGCGTCTGGTTTCCCGTTCCGCGCAGAAACTAACCTCACCGTCAGCGCAGCTTCGCTGTCAACCACCTGTCAATGTGGTCGGCGACCGATTCCCAGCCGCGCTCGAGCATCATGTTGTGGCCCATGCCCGGAAACATCACCGGCTCGGTGCGGTAGGCCTTTGCCGTGGCGGCCACTTCACGAGGCGTGAAGAACCCATCCAGCTCGGCTCCGAGTACCAGCACCGGCGCGGTGACCGATTTGGGCTGGGCGAGGTGACGAAAAAGAAGGTCCCGATACAACACCCGGGCGCTCTCCGGGCCCAGCCGCGATGTGCAGGCTTCGACGATCTCGTCAGGGGTGGCCGAATGATAGAAGGTGGATCGTGAAACACCTGGTGCGGCAAAGAAATCCAGCGGCCTGCTGAATGACCGGGTGCGCATCGACTGCCGCCAGTGCCGGCGGGCCACCCGCAGCGTCGCGGGGGCGATACCGGTCGGGGGTGCCGAGGCGACCAGGACGGCGGCCGGCGCAGGGTGCACAGCCAAATACTTCTGCACCACAAAGCCACCCATGGAATGTCCGATGGCCACCGGCGCCACCGGCAGTCGATCGGCGACGGCACTGACGTCGCCGACATAGTCGAACACGCTGAGTTCGTTGATCGGCGAGGGCAGCGGGCTGCCGCCATGACCGCGCAGGTTCAGCGCAACAGCGTGATAGCCGCGGTCGGCGAAGTAGTCCAGAAAGTGGTCGTCCCAGCACCACGCCCCGTGAAACGCGCCGTGCACGAACAGCAGCGGTGTGGCGTGGGTGGCCGTGGCCGAACCCTTGTCGATTACGTCCAACACAGCCGCACACATTATCCGCGGCCGCGCCGTTCAGCCGACGAACGAGCGCGAATCCGCCTTCTATCAGGAGTCGCTCACTCGCGTGGATGAGGTTGGCAGCGCGCGCAAGACCCGCATCTGCGGCAGTCAGTCGGAGATACCCGGCGAGCTGTGGGTGTTATTGCTCGACGGTGGGATGGTGATGCTGCTCTTCGTCCCATACCTGACCTTCGCCATGGAGCGTCCGTTTGTCGGATCTATCGCGGTGTCACCGGAAGCGGACCAGCACGTGCTGGACACCTGGTCTCAGCTAGCGGCCAAGCAATCCCCTACCGACCGGATGGCCCGGTACCGTGCCCGCCCATGGGACGCGTCGATGGCAAGGTCGCCTTGATCACCGGGGCCGCTCGCGGGATGGGGGCAGCTCACGCCCGCCTACTGGTGGGTGAAGGCGCCCGGGTGGTCCTCGGCGACGTTCTCGACGACGAGGGCGCATCGGTGGCCGCCGAGCTCGGCGACGCAGCCCGCTACGTTCACCTCGACGTCGCCGATCCCGACGACTGGGCAGCGGCGGTGTCGCTGACCCTGCGCGAGTTCGGCACCCTTAACGTCCTGGTGAACAACGCCGGCATCGTCTACCGGCGCACCCTGAAGAACCTCGAACGCGAACGGTGGCAACGGGTTATCGACGTCAACCTCACCGGCACCATGCTCGGCATCAGATCGGTGATCGAGCCGATGGCCGCGGCGGGCGGCGGTTCGATCATCAACATGTCGTCCATCCAGGCGATGCGCGGCACCCCCGGAAACCACGGTTACGTCGCGTCCAAATGGGCGATCCGCGGGCTCACCAAATCCGCCGCACTTGAATTGGCCGACAGCAATATTCGGGTGAACTCACTGCACCCGGGGATGATCCGCACCCCGATGACCGCCCATATGCCCGCCGATCTGGTAGCCGCGCCGATGGGGCGCCTCGGTGAGCCCGATGAGGTGTCGACGTTCGTGCTGTTCCTGGCCAGTGACGAGTCGTCGTATGCCACCGGGTCGGAATTCGTCATGGACGGCGGCCTGATCAGCGACGTGCCGCACCGCCTGCCTTAGTTTCACCACTCGAACGGGCGATCGAGCTGAATAGGTCTTTCCGCCTTCGGATACCATCCCTTCGGTGCATGCTGGCTGGTGTGCGGATAACACTGTGCTCGCACCTCGGCATTGCCGGGAGTGAACGTCAGTAGCCGGCTGATGGGTAATGTGCGTGCGCGGCATGTGGTGACGGCTCAGCGACGCGACATTGAGAAACCGGGTGCCCCAACGCCGCTCGATGTGGGTTTTACCCCCGTGCGAATCGTCGGGATTGGTGTGCGTGTGCCCGGCGAGGGTCGATGGAGTTCTTCAAGCGGCCGGTCGCCGAAGTCACAGTGTGTCGATCAACGATTCACCGGCATGCGGTTGTGTTGTTCGGGAGTGATCCACCCGATCGCGATAGGCACCCTTCATCGCATCTCCCTCCCTTGCGGAGATACCGTCCACGCTACGTCTATTGTGAGCCAGGTCATATGACGTTCGTTATAACGGTTCTTGACGCCCGCGTCACTTACGCCGATTCCCAGGCGACCTTTCCCCGGGAGGACTCGTGTATGCATCGATTCGAAGGTCTGCTCGCACATCCCGTCTAGTTGCGGCGGTCGCCGCTGCGGTCGTGACCATCAGTCTCGTCATCGCGCCGAACACGGCTGAGGCGCACATCGCGCGATCCGTGCACGTATCGGCAATACAGCTGCAGGCTGGAGCCCGGGAGCTCACCGCGCCGAGCCAGACCGCGGCTTCGACGCCACAAGCCAACGCCTTGGGCCCGACGCCGCGGAACCTGGTCAAGGCTGTCGCCACGATCGCATTGGCATCACTTTGGTATGCGGCTTTCCCGATCACCCTGCCGGTGAGCTTGGGACTGGGCGTCGCCTTAGGCGTTGCGCTGTCCTGTCTGGGCGGTTGCGGGGCATCCCTGAATGCCGTCACGGTTCTCGAATTGGGCTTCGGACTCTTCGCGCTCGGCCCGCTCAATGCGGTGCAGGCGGCACTCGACGCGCTGGTCCCGCACTCGAATTCTGTTGCCGCCGAACACCGGGCCACGGGCGGCCCGGCCGGGTCGCGAAGGACTGCCAGCGCTGGCGCCAATGTAGACCGGATGCCGACGACACATCCAACCGCCAAGGCGGCCTCGACGCAGGCAGGCGACAATAAGAGGAGCCACACCGGCGGCTCAGGCCGTGGTGTCGGCAAGAAGGGCCTGCCCTGACGTCGGCCTTACGGCTTGGGGGTGAGTGCGCTGCCCTTCAGCCATTCGCCCCACGGCAGGGTCCAGTCGCCGTTCTGCCAGATCTTCAGTCCGGGACCGCCGGTGTTCTTGACCTCCACGACGTCACCGGGCTGGGAGAAGTTGTAGAACCACGCGGCGTTGTCGCTGTTGAGGTTCAGGCAGCCGTGCGAGACGTTGGTGTTGCCCTGAGCCCACCGCGTGTCATTGAGCTGATGCAGATAGATACCGTCGGTGCTGATCCGGGTGGCATACGGAATCTTCAGCTTGTAGCCCATCGAGGAGTCCACCGGCAGCCCGTAGGTCGACGAATCCATCGTCACCGATTCGGCCTTGTCGATCACGGTGTAGACGCCCGGCGGGGTCCAGAACGAAAGGTCCCGTCCGGCAATGGTTTCGTAGCCGCCCTTGCCCATTGACGTGGGCATGGCCCGAACGAGCTTGCCATTGGCGAACACGCTGACCGTCTTGGTGGTGTCATCGGCGATGGAGACGTGCGCATCGCCGATGGTGAAACTGGCTTTGGCATTTTCGTCGCCGTAGAGCCCGTCACCTAGCCGCTGCCCAAAGATGTTGGCGGACACCGAAACCGTCGTACCCGGTGCGTAGTACTTCGCCGGCCGCCAGTGCGCCGTCTTGTCATCCACCCAGTACCACGAGCCCTGCACCGGCGGGTTGGTGGTGACTACCAGGTTGCGTTCGGCGGCCGCCTTGTCCGTGATCCGCTCATCGAAGCGCGCCGCAATGATCGTGCCGATGCCATAGCGCATCTCCTCGTGGATCGGCAGACCGCCGGGCGTCTCGAGGTAGACCTGGGTGAGATTATCGGGCGAAGCGGTGGTGAATGTCGCGGCCCGCGCCAGCGGCACCCCGCTGGTGCCCAGGCTGGCTACCCGCATGGTGTAGGTGCGGCCGTATTTGAGCGGAGCGGCCGGCTGCCACGATGTCCCGTCCGGCGACAGTGCCCCAGCCAACGTGTTGCCGTAGTCGTCGACCAACGAGACGTTCGTCAAGCTGCCACCGACCACCTGAGCCGACACCCGACTCAACGGGGTCAGATCGGCCGAGCCGTTGGCCGGGGTGATACCCAGCAGTGGCGGCCGCGGCGGAGCCGGGGGCAACTGCACCTGCGCGGCGGCGGTGGCGGTTTTACACCCGTCGCGGCAGCCCGGCAGGCCGGCGACGTCACTGCCCAGTACACCAAGGAGCAACACCCCCACCACCAGGCAGGCCGTGCGCGCACGACGGGAAAAGACCACCTAAATCACTCCACAATTGGTCGACGATGAGCTGCCGATGTCACCATTGACGCCTGAGATCGTAGACGGCCACCCCGCCGTCGTGTCAGTCGAGAAAAGCCGACGCGGCCGACACCTGCAGCAAATACCCGATCATTAGCGGAAATCAACTTTCCCGACGACATTCGCGACGAAATCTCAGTGCAGCGCACTGCCTTTGAGCCACTCGGCCCACGGCAATGTCCAGTCGCCGTTCTCAGTCAGCTTCAGTGGTGGGCCGCCGGTGTTCTGGACCTCGACGACGTCCCCGGGTGCCGAGAAGTCGTAGAACCACGCCGCGTTATCGCTGCTGAGATTCAGGCAACCATGTGAGGTGTCAGTGTTGCCCTGCGCCCACACCGTCGCGTTCAGCTGATGCAGGTAGATGCCATCGGGGCTGATGCGGGTGGCGTACGGGATGGTCTCGCGATAACCGAGCCGCGAGTTGATCGGCAGGCCATAGGTGGACGAATCCATGATCACCGGATTGGCCTTGTCCATCACGGTGTAGACGCCTGGGGGCGTCCAGAAGGTCAGCGTCTGGTCGCCGATCGTCTCCGAACCACCCCGGCCCATCGACGTCGGCATGGTGCGCACCAGCTTGCCGTTATCGAAGACGCTGACCTGCTTGGTGACGTCGTCGGCGACGGACACATGCGCGTCCCCGACGGTGAATGTCGCCGTCGAATCCTCCTCGCCGTAGAGCCCCCCACCCAAGGGAACGCCGTAGACATTGGCCCGCACGGTCACCGAAGTACCTGGGGCGTAATACTTTTCCGGCCGCCAGTGCGCGGTCTGGTCATCCATCCAATACCACGATCCCCGCACCGGCGGATTGGTGGTGACCGACAGATGCCGCTCAGCGGTGGCCCGGTCGCTAATGGGCTCGCCGAAGTGCGCGACGACGACGGCACCGATCCCGAACCGGCCGCCGTCGATCGGCTGCCAGCCCGGCGTGGTAAACGACACCTGCGTCTGATCGCTGGGCACCAGGGTCTGGAAGGTCGATGACATCGTCGACGGGACGCCGCCGGGGCCGCGGGCATCGACGCGCAGCGTGTAGCTGCGCCCATATCCCAGGGGGACGGTCGGCTTCCAGGTCTTGAAGTCGGGGGTCACGACGCCGGGCACAGGCTTGCCGGCATCGTTGACCATCTCGACGTGGGTCAGCAGGCCGCTCGTGGCGACGACGGTGATCCCGCCCAGCGGGTCGACGTCGGTAGCACCGTCGGCGGGCGTCAGCGTGACCGCGGCCGGGTCTTTCGACGGCGCCGGTTGCGGGTCACGGGCGGCGGCCTCGGTGCGGCAGTTCTGTGGGCAGCGCGGAGCCTCCGAGATGACGACCCCGCCGAGCACAGCCAGCACCGCCAGGACGATGCCGAGGCATGCTCCACGGGCACGAGGACTAAAGCTCAACGGTTACTCCATGAATTACGAGGTCGGCCACTGTTGCCGGGATACCGACGATCAATCGGCACGTCAAGCATAGACGCACGGGCGCAGCGCCGCGTTCGGGCAAAGGCGCGTGCCGCGTCACAAGATGGACAAGACTGGAGCACATGACCGAACCCGGTGCTTCCCGTGTCGCGGTGTATCTCGACTTCGACAACATCGTCATCTCGCGTTACGACCAGGTCAACGGCCGCAACTCTTTTCAGCGTGATAAGGCCAAGGGGCTGGAGTCCGCGAAGCTGACCCGCGCGCGTGTCGACGTCGGCGCGATCCTGGACTTCGCGTCGTCATTCGGCACCGTGGTGCTCACCCGGGCGTACGCCGACTGGTCGGCTGATGTGAACGCTGAATACCGCGAGCAACTGGTGGGGCGGGCCGTCGACCTGGTGCAGCTGTTCCCGGCGGCGGCGTACGGCAAAAACGCCGCCGATATCCGGCTGGCGGTCGACGCCGTCGAGGACATGTTCCGGCTGCCCGATCTCACCCACGTCGTCATCGTGGCCGGCGACTCCGACTACATCCCTCTCGCGCAGCGCTGCAAGCGGTTGGGCCGCTATGTGGTCGGCATCGGGGTGGCTGGGTCATCGAGCCGGTCACTGGCGGCGGCCTGCGACGATTTCGTCATCTACGACTCCCTGCCGGGCGTTCCGGTCTTCGAACCGGCCGCGGCCGAGGAGCCGGCCACCCGGACCAAGCGTGCGAAGTCCAAGGACGCCGAGCCGCCCGACCCCCAGACCGCCGCCACTGCGCTGCTGGAGCGGGCACTGCAGATCGGCCTGGAGAAGGACGACGCGGACTGGCTGCACAACTCGGCGGTTAAGGCGCAGATGAAGCGGATGGACCCGTCGTTCTCGGAGAAATCGTTGGGTTTCAAGTCGTTCAGCGACTTCCTGCGCTCGCGCACCGATGTCGTAGAACTCGATGAGAGCTCGACAACGCGGATGGTCAAGCTGCGTTAGGCAGTGACGTCAATCCAGATTGCACGGGCGACCGCCCGAAGTTCCCCGACCGCGGTGTAGAGCGCCGATCTTGCGGCCGTCACGCCAATCCGAGGTCGCCACCGCCATGCACTGCTCACCCAACCGCGGCACCCGGTCGACGCGGGCGGTCATCTGACCCAGGACCGCGACGCCGCCCGGGATGCGGTTGAAGCGGCCCACCGGCCCGGACAATCCAGCGCCGCCCACCCGATCTCGGGCCGCACGGCGCCGTCATCGTCGGCCAGTGATGCGTCGGCGATCCACCGGTCAGCCAAAACCGACTGTCCGGGAGGGCGTTTCACGAAGATCCGCAGCCCGTCACCGGGCTCGCGATCCGGACCGCAGGTGAAGCAGCTGCGGAACAGATGGTTAGCGTCGGCCAGTGCATCGGCTGCGTCGGCAGGGATGTCCAGCACGGGCGGCACGACGTCAATGGGGTCGTCGACAGGTTTAGCCACAGCCACCACTTCCCCGCCGGCCGGGCGCACCTCGCACACCGGTCCGGCTACCTCGACCAGCAGGTCTGTCCGGACGGCTCGGTCACGGCCGTTCTCCTTTCACCCGAGCCAGCAGCCACGCCTGGCCGTCACCTTCACCCGCAGCGAGCGCCTGCAGATCTGCGAAGGCGACGTCGAGTTCCCCCGCCGGGGCGCGGAAAAACCCTGGCTGCGCGCCGACTTCGCTGAGCACGCTGATCGCCAGCAAGCCGCCGGGCTTGAGCCGGTCCACGATCTGCTGGTACAGCCGGGGGTCGCGGAACCGATGGCACAGGATCATCTCCAGCGGTGGCCCGGGCGGTAATCCGTCATCGAGATCGGCAATCGAGAAACGGCATCGATCGCGAACACCACGGCGGTGCGCCAGCTGATGCGCCTGTTGAATCGCCACCGCCGATACGTCGACACCCGATACGCTCAACCCTCGCTCGGCCAGCCAAACTGCGGCTGAACCCGACCCGCACGCCAGATCCAGCGCGTGCCCGCTCGTCGGGACCACATCCCCGTACCGGGCGAACACTGCGGGGAGGCCAGGAGTGCCGCCGACCCGGCCCGCATACTTCTGGTCCCAGCGGACGCGATCAGTGTCGGCCACATCACCACGGTAGACGTGAGGCTGAGGGACGCTCGTACTGCTATGCTGTTCGCAATGTTGGCTTCAGAACACAGACGCCAATACGTCGTGGACCACTTTCACTTCACCGGCATTTCCGGAATTCCGGGAACCGAGTTCAGCTGATTCAGTGCCCCAAGCACACAGTCTCGCGGCGATCGATTTTGCCCTCCGGCAATCTCGCCACACTTTCGATGCCCGAAAGGCACCATGACAACCGATTCAACGTTCGCCGACCTCGGCGTGCCCGCACCTCTGGTGCGCGCCCTGTCCGACAACGGAATAACCCATCCCTTCCCGATCCAGGTCTCGACCCTGCCGGACACCCTGGCCGGCCGCGACGTGCTCGGCCGTGGCAAGACCGGCAGCGGCAAGACGCTGGCGTTCTCGATTCCGCTGGTCAGCCGGCTTGGCGGTGCCACCCGGCGTGCCTCACGACCCTCCGGCCTGGTGCTGGCACCCACTCGCGAGCTGGCCACCCAGATCACCGCGGCTCTGCAGCCGCTGGCTGAGGCCTCCGGCCTGCGGGTCACCACCATCTTCGGTGGTGTGCCGCAGAACAAGCAGGTCAACGCACTCAAGGCCGGCGTCGATATCGTCGTCGCCTGCCCGGGACGTCTCGAAGACCTGATGCGCCAGCGCCTGATCACGCTCGACGCCGTCGAGATCACCGTGATCGACGAGGCCGATCACATGGCCGACCTGGGCTTCCTGCCCGGCGTGACGCGGATTTTGGCGGCCACCCCCGCCGGCGGGCAGCGACTGCTGTTCTCGGCGACCCTGGACAACGGCGTCGACAAGCTGGTCACCCGGTTCCTGCGCAACGAGGTGTCCCACGCTGTCGACTCCGATCAGTCGCCGGTGGATGCGATGACCCATCACGTGTTCCACGTGGCCGGCGCCGACGCCAAGAAGCAACTGGTGCACACGCTTGCCTCCGGCACCGGTCGGCGAATCCTGTTCCTGCGTACTAAGCATCACGCCCGTAAGTTGGCCAAGCAGTTGACTGAGGCGGGAATTCCGTCAGTTGACCTGCACGGCAATCTTTCTCAGCCGGCACGCGATCGCAACCTGGCGGCGTTCTCCGCTGGCAAGGCGCGAGTGCTGGTCGCCACCGACATCGCCGCGCGCGGTGTTCACGTCGACGATGTCGAGCTGGTGGTGCACATCGACCCGCCCGCCGAGCACAAGGCTTACCTGCACCGCTCGGGCCGTACCGCGCGAGCGGGACGGGCCGGCGACGTGGTGACCGTGGTCTTGCCCGAGCAGCGCCGCGACACTCAGGCGTTGCTGCGCAAAGCTGGCATAAACGTTGCCCCCCAACAGGTTTCGGCGAATTCCGCCGAGGTTCAGGCACTTGTCGGTGAGGTCGCACCGTACCAGCAGCCGGCCGCCGTTCCGGCTGCCGCGCCCGCACGCCGGTCCCCGGCTCAGGGCCGCCCGCGCCGTGAGGGACAATCAACCGGTGGCCAGCGCAGCGGTACCCAGCACGGCGGTACTCAGCGCAACGCCGGCGGTCAACGCAGCGGTGGCCAGCACGGCAGTGGTCAGCGCGGCACCAGCCAACCCGGCGGTGGCCAGCCCGGCCGTCGTCGCTCCCGTCGTCCGAGTTCGTCGGTCGGCGCGAAATAGATTTCGTCCCGGCGATCCCGCCGGAACGAAGCATTGGATGTCTTCGGGCATCTAACTGAAGAAAGAAGAAAGACAGATGGCACAGGGAACTGTGAAATGGTTCAACGGCGAAAAGGGCTTCGGCTTCATCGCTCCCGACAGTGGCGATCAGGATCTGTTCGTTCACTACTCGGAAATCCAGGGCAGCGGCTTCAAGTCGCTCGAGGAGAACCAGCGTGTCCAGTTCGAGGTAGGACAGGGACCCAAGGGTCCCCAGGCGACTCAAGTCTCCGCGGTCTGATCGAACCCCAATACCACCACTAGGGGCTGGTACGGCAATGCCGTACCAGCCTCTAGTTTTTGGTTAGGCTTTGGAAATGTCGGCGGCGGAAGCGCCGACGACCGGCGTGTCCAGAGTGCGAGCCTGCGAGGAAGCGCTTTGCGCGCGGGCGGCACGAATCACCTGATCGGCCACCGCATACTCCGGAACATCGTGGTCATCTCCGACCAGCGGCATGGTGGCCGCCCGTCGCATCACCATTCGCCCGAGCGCCTGGGTCGTCGTGTGCGGAATGACGAGTAGCCGCGCGCAGCCATTTCGGCCGACGACGACCATGATGCGCTGACGGCTATCGTTCCAGCGCATAGCGCGCATCGCATTTGCGAAGTGGGCGTCCAGGATTGGTGCAGCCGCGGTGGCCGACCAGTTGATGTCGATGTCGAGGATCTCGCCGAGCGGCGTGTGCAGCACGTCGATGAGGTCGCGTAGTTCACTGGCCAGCGATCCGGTGCGGGGCCACCACGCACCGTCGATATCGCTACCCAGGGGTTCTTTGAGACTGAGGCGAACGGGGCTGGCTCTGCGGCGCGCGCCGCGCATGCCGTTCACGAGAATTCCGCTGCGATAGCGATGTGTTTCATTGGCGTTCCTCACGCAGCAGAGTGGTCGATCCGCGGACATCCAGCGAAACGGACCTCCCCCACTCTACGCTGCGGCCCGCCAAGATTCGCCCGGCCACCCCACTTGGGTGGCTCGACGAGCTCCTTGGTTGTGCGGCAGACCGTCGGGCCGACCGGTTAGGTCCACGGCGTCGACGCCGCCGATATCGTGCACCTGGCCCGCTCCCGCACTACGCCAGATCACGGCCTGGGTACGGGTGCGGTGGTCGCCATCGGGACCGGCGCCCTGTCGCCGGCACGCTTCCTGAGCCGAGTGATCGCCTGGCTGCGAGCGCCCGCCGCGGCGTACCAGTTTCGTCGAGCAGGCGTCGATGTCGCGGGAGATGTCGGCTCTAAGCTTCGCTACCCGATCGATACCAGATCGTGGATGGAGTCCCTGGGCAGATCGCCGTCGACGATGGCCATGACTTCCAGCCATTGCAAATTGATCGACCCCTTGTGGTTATCCAGGAACGCGATATCGGCCGCGTCGCGACCCGTGGCGATGCGCACCAGCGTCTGCCGTGGTGCCAGCAGCGTTCCGTCGACCACCCGCCACTGCCCGCTCACGAATGCCTCGGCAACCGCGTGGAAGTCCATCGGGAACAGACCCGGGGCATACACCGACACAACGCGGGCCGGCACGTTGACGGCCCTCAGGAGTGCAACCACCAGATGCGCGAAGTCGCGGCACACTCCAGCACCAGCCAGCAAGGTATCCACCGCGCCGTCGATCGGATCACTAGACCCTGGAACGTAATTCAACCGTCCAGCCACCCACAGCGACACCTTCTCCAACAGGGTCTCCGAATCGAGGAAGCTGCCGAATTCCGTTGCGGCGAAACCATAGAACTTGTCCGCTTCGGCGTATCGACTGGGCCGCAGGTACATTGACATGTCGTACTCGGTGACCGGCGCAGGGGCCGTCCGGCCGGTGATCGTCGCCTCGTAGGCGACCTTCAGGCTGCCGACCGGAGCTTCGAATTTGTGAATGCGGTTACCGTGGGTGCCGCTGATCTCCAAAGCCGAGACCGGCGATCCGTTCAACACGAAGGACAACGCCTCGGTGACCGAGGCACCCGGATGTGGTGCGACAGCGATCTGGAATTCCAGTGTCGTCGGGGCAGTGATCTCAACCTCGAGCGTCGCGCCCACTTCTCGCTTCATGTCACCAATCATGATGCAGGACCCTCACTCACGCAGTGCCAACAGCAGCTCGCGCAGCGGAACGGTGGCGAAACCGATCGCGGCGTCGCCGATTCCGTAGGGCAGCACCAAGGTGTCAGCATGAACGAGAGCGCCGCAGGAGTAGACGACGTTGGGCACGTAGCCGTTCCGCTCGTCGGGGGCAGGACTGAGCAGTGGCTCGCACAGTCGGCCCACCACCTTGGTCGGGTCGTCGAGATCGAGCAGGATGGCACCAATCCGGTAGGTACGCATCGGACCGACGCCGTGGGTGAGGACCAGCCATCCGGCATCGGTTTCGATCGGGGAACCACAGTTGCCCAGTTGCAGGACTTCCCACGGGGAAACCGGGCGCTGCAGCGGTTGGGCTTCTTCCCAGACGTAGGGGCGATCCGAAAACGCGATCGAATTCGATTCGCGGTCCGCCCTCGACAGGGCGGCGTATCGGCCGTTGATCCGGCGCGGGAAGAGCGCCACTCCCTTGTTCGCCGCCGCCTGCCCGACCATCGGAACCGACGTGAACGAGCGGAAGTCGACCGTCTTCAGCAGCTGCTGGCTGATCCGTGACCCGTTGTAGGCGGTATAGGTGGCGTAGAACGTTGCCGAGCCGTCGTCGTCGACGAAGCGCACAAAGCGAGCGTCTTCCATCCCCACCGACTCGGCCTCCGTCGCGGGCCACAACACCCGTTCGGAAATCGGTATCGGGGGCGCGAACTCAACCCCGTAGCTCCTGTCGGCGATGGCCCGAATCTCTGACATCGTCGCCAGCGCACGTCCGCGAGTACTCAGGTTCGCCTCGAGGTCGGTCAGTCGACGCTCCAGGTCGGCTCGGCTGAACCACTCACCGAGCGCGTCAAAGACGTAGCTGGCCGCCTCCCCCACATTATCGAGCCGGCCGAGCTCGTGGCGGAAGGTGGCAGCATCCAAGAGAGTCGGCGCCGCCAATCCGACGGTGGCGAGCGCGGACGGGGGATCGACCTTGGGATGCCCAGAATCGTCGATCACACCGGTTCGAAAACCGATCGACGACCGGTGGCCTTCACCGATGCCTCGGACACTCATCACGAATCGCAAACTGCCCGCAGCGGTGTCGGTTTGATCGCAGTGCGCCACGATGCTGGGGTTGCACAGCGCGGCCCCCTCGATCGCGTATTCACCTGTGAACGCGGCACCCAGTAACACCATCCGGGCATCGGACACACGTGCCCCGGGGCGCAGCCGATCGGCGAGCTCGCGCGCGTGCCGGCGAAACGTGTCGCCGAGGTTGCGGTGTCGGCTGTCGAATCGGGCGACGACATCGTCCAACGAGCGCAGTACCTCATCTTCGCTCAACGCGAGGACGCGCGCCAGCACCGCTCCGGCCCGCGAATCCTGGTGCTCGAAGCCTTCCTGGCCCGGCACAAAGAGCCGGGTGATGACCCGTGACGGATCGGCTGTCAACCTCACAGAAACCCGCTCAGCGAGGCCATCCGTGATCGACATCATCTTTGTAGCAACGATATTCGCTGTGCGTGCTGCAACGTCGAGATGACGGCCAGCGTCGATTCCGTGCCCTGATTGCGGTTGACACCGTCGGCCTGCAACCCGTCGAAGCCACCACCGGTCTCGGGATCCCACATGACCTGGCCAGTGTCGTTGGCTCCGGTGAACCAGGACGCGGCGGCGCGCACTCCGTCGTTCCATCGCGCAGCGGGGTCGACGACGGCAGCCCGGGCGCATGCGTCGGCCAGGCATGACACTTCAATCGGCTGCTGGTCGAACGCTGGACCGGTGTCACCGGGACCCCGTCCTCCGGCGGGAGTCGGCGACAAGTGATCGTCGGAGGTTTCCAAGTCCAGCAGCCAGCCCAGCAGGTCCACCCCCCGTTGCCACAGACTCGGCGCCTCCAATGCGACCCCCGCGGCGATGATCGCCTCCGGGAGCACCGCATTGGCGTATGTCAGTCGCGGTTCAGGCCACGGCCAGGAAGGGTCGCCGTTGGGCTGGGGTACCGAGACCGCGTAGTCAGTGATCATTTTGCGGGCGGCGCGATGATCCGGGTGCGCCGTTAGGACTTCGGCGGCACCCAGTGCGGCATAGGCCATCGCGCGCGGCGATGGCGACCGCACCTGCGCGGCGCGTTCGAACTGCACGAGCGCTGATTTCCGCACCCAGACAACATCGCTGTGAGCTACCGCGGTCCCGAGTCCCCAGAGGCATCTGCCCCAACAGTCGTCCAGGCTCGGCTCATCCGTCCACTTGCCCGCGGCATTCATCCGGTTTCGGCAGGCGCCGGTGAGAGCCTGTGCGTCACCCAGGAACCGCAGGGCAATACCGGCCAGGCGGTTGATGTCACCGGACGACTCCGGCTGGCGACTGGTGACGACCAGGACGCGAGCCATGTCGTCGGTGCAGTAGCCGTGCTCGGTCCGTGGCTCATCCAGCGCTGCGTGCTCGAAGGTCGCACGGTGATCCGTCATCCGCACCAGGTGGCCGAAGACCGGAATCGGTAGTTCGCCGCTCATACCAGGGCCGACCTATTGGCGCGAAGTCGTTGTGCCAGAAGCAGATACTCCTTGGCCACCACCGGCCACGCCATCGTGGGCGCCAAGAGGCGCGCCCTTGCCGCCATGCTTCCGGCCAGCCGTGGCTGCGTCAGGATTGCATGCAGGGCGGACCTGAGGCCCTCTGTATCGTCATGCGCCACAACGATCCCGGTACCGTCGCCGAGTAGCTCGACGGCGTGCGGGAACGCCGTCGCCACCGTTGGACGCCCATTGGCGATCGCGTCGACCAGGACACCCGAAGTCACTTGGTCGGTGGAGTCGTACGGCAAGACCACAGCTGCAGCGGACTGCACCATTGCAGCCAGCGCCGTGGCGTCACGGTAGGTGGGATCGAAGCTCACCGAGTCTGCGACGCCGCAGGAATTCGCTCGTTCCCGAAGGGAGTCGAGATAAGCGTCACCGTCACTGGCCAGAACCTTCGGATGCGTGCGGCCGGCGACCAAGTAGCGCGGGCGCCCCGGAAGCTGGCTAAGGGAGCCCATAACGTCAATGACCCGCTCAATACCCTTGCCTGGTCCCAACAGACCCCAGGTCAGCAGCGTGGGCCTTCCTGAGCGCTTAACCTGGACATTGGTTGACAGGGTGGCCCCGTGCTGGATCGTGGTGACCTTGCGACGGTCGACGTCATAGCCGTCGCAGAGCCGGTTACGCGCGGCAGCCGTCATCACAACGATCTGATCGACCTCTGCCGCGATCGTTTCCGTCACCCAACGCTGTTGTGGTGTAGGCACTTTCAGAACTGTATGGGCGACAACGATCGACGGTGCCCGTAATCCGCGGACGATCTCCACGATCTCGTCTCCGTCGGCGCCGCCATAGATGCCGTACTCGTGCTGCACGATGACAACGTCGCAGCGATTCAGGTGATCCAGCGCAGCGGTCACCGAGGCCGGCACACCGTTGGTCAACTCTGCGACGACCCCGTCGTCGTCGCTGGGCGACCCATCAGCGATCCGAACTACGTCAACCCGAGCAGCGTTGGCACGCAGCCCTTCTGACAGGGCGGCGCTGAAAGTCGCCAATCCACACCGCGTCGGCGAATACGTACTGAGGATTCCGATCCGCGGAACGCGGGACAGGCCCTGGTACGGAAGTACAGCAGGAGTCAAGGATGGAAGGACGGACAGATAGTTCAAGGTGATCCCGCCTGGCGGTTGTCACCGACGTGTCCGGCATGAGCGAATGCTCGGCAAGTTCAGCGGCGGACGGCTGACTTATTCCGGACTGGCTGGGTTTCCAACAACGCCCACGTTACACCCCGGGACCTGGGGGTGTGCGGGCGAGGGCACGGCGCACCGCTTCATCGACCAAGGTCTGAGCAACATCCACGAGCTTGCGTTGCTCGGCTTGGCTGATCGCCCGCAGATGACTCAGCGCCTCCTCGGCGCTGCGCCCGGTCCGTCCGCGCACGAGACCGATCGCTTGATCGATCACCGGCCGGGTGGAAAGCGCAGCCTGTAACCGTGCGGTCAGCACCTGCGCGTGGGCCAGGACCTGCGCGTTGTGGATGGCGACAGCGGCCGGCCTGGCGAACAATTCGCTGAGCTCTACCGCGTGACCGTCGAAAGCGTCCTTGTCGGAGGCGTACACGCTGATGGCGCCGACAACCCGCTCGGCCACCACCAGTGGCAGCGCGAGCACGCTGTGCACACCGAGCCGTCCGACCCGTGGACCGAATCGTGGCCACCGTTGTTCGCCGCCCAACGAGTCCGACAGCACTGGGCGACGGTCGCGCACCGCACTCAAGGCCGGTCCCTCGCGAAGCGCGACGTACTGGATCTGCTCGATGTCCTCGAAGACCCCGGCGCTGGCAGCCAAGGCTTCCACCGAGTCTTCCGTGGCGACCCGAAACAACGCCACCCCGACTCCGTCTGCGCCCGGTATCACCCGTGCAGCGAATCCTGCGACTTCCGCGAGTGATTCGGATAGCGACCGACTACCGGCGACCAGGCCCGCCAAATCGCCCAGCGCGGCGCGAAGATTCGCGTCGTCAGCACCGACCTGATCGAAACCCGCCATCCTGGCAACTCTACTTCGGCGTCCCTTTTGGCCAGTGCCGACTTCCAGCGGGAATCGCGCGTACAGTCGCGGTTACCGGGACCATCGACAGGCCCCCTATGAAGGGCCTCACGTGGCAGACAAATCCCCTCGTCAATCAATGACGAAGAAGGCCGGCAAGTCCCTGAAGGAGAAGCGGGCCGACAAGCGTGCCAAATCCGATGGCAATGCGAGCGATAACCTGCTGAATACCAAGCATCGCTGAGCCACACCTTTCGCTAGCTTCGATTTAAATAGGCGCACAACACTTTTCATTCGCGCGTTACTGGCCGGGTTCACGGCCGCAGACAGCAGCGTCGTATGACGCCAGCAGAAGTTCCCGACCTGCTCGCGGTGTTGTCGGTTCGCCTCGGCGCCATCAGCTACGTCCCGTACACGATGACCGGCACCTAATCACCCAATTACGCTGCCACACATCTGCATTACGACGAGGACCTGATCCTCCTGGTCGGCATCCTCGGCGGCGCGGTGCCGCCGGTGCTGTCCCCGATGCTGCTGTCCTCCCCAGGCAGCTGGGCGATCACGGCGATGATGGCCAGCTTCACGGCTGTGAGACTGGTCAGCATCCCGTTGCTGAGCGAGACTCTGCCGGGCGAGCGCTCACCGTGGCATTCTGGAGCGGTGAGCACCTGGGACGACAGCACTGACAGCGGCGAGTACAGCGTCGAAGACGATGACCAGCTCCAACCCGAGGACACCCTGGTCGACCGTGGCGTCGACGACATCCTCGATGAGGGCATCTCACCACCAGAACGACCGTATGCCCGCACGAACCTGGACCATCCCGGCCCGGAGACCCTCGACGAGCTGCTGGCCGAGGAGGAGCCCGATCCGGTGTCCCGGCTGAACAACGTGCTCGACGAGCTGAACGGGGACGACGCCGGCGACGACGAGGAGTTCCCCGAGGACGACGAGGTCGGCCGCGCGCGGTCGGGCCGGCTGGTCGCCACCAATGAGGGGTTCGGCGAGGACGATGACTCCGAGCTGTTCGCCTCCGATGTCGGGATCGACGGTGGCGCGGCCTCGGCGGAAGAGGCCGCCATGCACGTCATCGGCGACGAGGACTGAGCCTTTTCGCGGACTTAGCGCGCGGCACCGCTGATCACCGGCTTGTCGCCGTCCAAGCCATCCCTCACGCCGACGGTGCCGGTGTCACATTGATCCATCCGAACGAGGCCGGCTCCGATGGCGTGCGTATCCAGGCGTGGTCGGTAACGGAAGACTTCGTTCAGGTCATCGACACGCTGCAATACGAGAAACTCGGCGAAGGACCGTGCATCACTTGCATGCGTTCTGGGCGACCGGCGGTCAGCGGCTCGCTAGGCAGTGACAGTCGCTGGCCGCATTTCGGCGGTTCGGTGGCGCGCATGGGTGTGCGGTCCGTACTCGCCCGGCCGCCGATCATCGACGACAGGGTCATCGGCGCGATCAACTGCTATGCCCACGAGCGGGACGCGTTCACCGAGCACGCCGTCGCGCTGGGAAGCCAATTAGCCGGGCCCGCAGCGGTATCGGTGTACAATTCACAGCTCTTGGCCACCACCCGGCAACGCACGACCCAATTGCAACAGGCCCTGCACAGCCGAGCCGTCATCGATCAGGCGATCGGCATCATCCGCAGCCGCACCGGCGGCACCCCGCAAGAGGCGTTCGACCGTCTCACCCGAATCAGCCAGCGCGAACACACCAAACTGGCCGAGGTGGCCGAACAACTCGTCGACGAGGCGGTCCGGCGGGCCAGAGCCCGTCAGTAACTCACCGCGGGTAGCGGGCCAGTTCCTTGAGCGACCTGATCAACTCCGGCCGGGCAGCGTTCGGTCAGTTCCGTGAGCAGGTCGACGACGTCGAAATCGTCGAGCAGGCTGTCGACCAGCGACACCACCGCGCTCAGCACGCGAGTTTCGCGAGTGTGGTCGCTGTCGTTCGTCATCGGTCCATCTCCAGTCTCAGCCGCCGATCAATGATGTCCTGGGCGACTTCGGTTGCGCTTCGTCCGGTGGCGTAGGCGTGCGCGCGTAGCCGCACCAGCGCCTCGGTCGGATCTACGTCGAGTTGCGCCACCAGCATTCCGGTGGCCTGGCTGACCTCGGCACGGCTCAACGTGCACAATTCCGCCCAGGCATCGCTGGTGGGATCGTCGACGGCAGCTTTCAAATCCACGGCAAGCAGATCCAACACCGGGATACCGGCCAGCTCCGCCGCGGCTGCCGCACCCGTGAGTTGCTCACCTGCCAGTGGACCGGGCTCAACTCGGAACAAATCCAGAGCACCGACGTACTCGCCGGCGGCCAGGACCGGCATGGCGAATACCCCCCGGATCCGATGCTCGAGCATGGCCCGTCCAACCAACCCCGGCGGCGTGGCACCACTGCCGCTGGGCGGGTAAGCTTGGGTGGCTGACACCTGCAGCCGGCCCGAATCGGCGCCCCGCTTTCGCGGCTCCGAGAGCATCCGCTCACAGTCGGGCACTTCCTCCAATGCCGTTGCCGTACAACCACACAACGGCCGCTTCTTCGAGGACTCACGCTCATCGCTATTACAGATGTCGCCGACTACGCCCACCTGAGCCCGCAGGAAATCGACGCGCTCGGGACCGCTCTCGATGCAATCCGCACCGAGGTCGAGGATTCCCGCGGTGCGCGCGACGCCGCCTACATCCGCCGAACGATCATGTTCCAACGCGCACTGGATGCCGGCGCGCGTCTGCTGATCTTCGGCAGCCGATCACGGAGTGGATGGGCGGTGGGCATGGTGTCGCTGGCGGTCGCCAAGAGCATCGAGAACATGGAAATCAGCCACAATGTTGTTCACGGGCAATGGGATTGGATGAACGACCCGGAAATCCACTCGACCACCTGGGAGTGGGACATGGCGGGAGTCATGTCGCAATGGCGGTACTCGCACAACTATCGCCACCATGTGTACGCCAACGTCGTCGACCTCGACGACGACCTGGGCTTCGGCATCATGCGGGTGACCCGCGACGTCCCATGGCGACCGCGCAACCTGATGCAGCCGTTGCGCAACGCACTGCTGGCCGTCATCTTCGAGTGGGGCATCGCCCTGCACGGTCTACATTCCGAGCATGAACGCGCGGCGAACGCCGAGGAACGCGCCGCGTCAACAAAAGCATTCAAGGCCAAAATCAAGCGTCAGGTGATCAAGGATTACCTGCTGATACCGGCGCTCAACGGACCTCGCTGGCGGCGGGCGCTGACGGCGAATGTCGCGGCTAACATCTTGCGGAACCTCTGGGCCTACACGGTGATTTTCTGCGGGCATTTTCCCGACGGCGTTTCGACTTTCACGCGCGAAGCGGTGGAGCAGGAAAGCAAGGGCGAGTGGTATCTGCGCCAAATGCTGGGGAGCGCCAACTTCACGGCCGGGCGGGTGCTCGCGTTTATGAGCGGGAACCTGTGCTACCAGATCGAGCACCACCTGTTCCCTGATCTTCCGAGCAACCGCTATGCGGCCATCGCGCCCCGAGTGCGGGCGCTGTGCGACGCCCACCGCCTGCCGTACATCACCGGACCACTGCTTCGGCAGTTTCTGCAGACCCAGCGAACCATCTGGAAGTTGGCGCTGCCGGATCGCTCGGCAACCAAGGTCGACGCCCGGATCTAGCCGGGCAACCCCGACGCGACGGCGGCAGCCTGTTTGCGCGCCACATCGAGCAACATCTCCGACGAAGCCGGGTTGCCCGTTGGGCTGTCGATCTCCAGGTCGACCAGGGCACGGCCCTGGGTGAAGACCACCTCGGACATGTCCATGGACTTCTTCTTCGCCGGGCCTTCGGCCAGGAACCCGGTCGACCCGATATCGACCGGCTTCTGTGGGCCGTCGATCTTGGCGGTGAGCTCGTCCTTCATCGGCTGGATCAACGCGGCGGCCGCGGCCGCGTCGGGAAACACCGCGATCGAGATGACGACGGCGCGGCCGTCCGCCGTCCGGAACGCCTGACCGGTACCAGGTAGGTCACCGGGATTGGCATTCGGCGGGCCGTCCGCGGTGACGTCAGGTCCGATATCGCCGGGCTTGATCAGCAGCGCGCTGTAGTCGCCTGCGGCCGCCGTGGTGCTGGGCGCGCTGGCCTGGGCACTCGGCGCACTCGTCGCCGCCGATGACGGCGAGATAACGGATTCCGTTGTACCAGCCGATGATTGATCGGAACCACCGCATCCAGCAGCAGCGAGGGCCACGAAAGCGGCGGCCGCAACTGCCGCGGAGGCGCGACGATGCATGGCTGTCTCCTTTGGCGACAGCTACATGTATAGCCCCTGGCCACCGCGAACGGACCCAAGATCGCCGTACATAAGCTAAGTTACGACGGTCTCACGACCGGTCAAGGTCGGATCTGCGGTTTACATCGCGAGCACGCTAGCGGCCATTATGTTAATGAATATTCTCCATTTTCTTGACGGGTGGAGCACACTCGCCTTACGGTGACGGCCAGTCGGGGGACGTCGACAACGCGAGTTTCGGACTCAACGCGACAATGGGCTAGCGCAACCACCATCGAATGCGTCGCGCTCTGCTCGCCAAAGTGCATAGGGATCACCCATTTGGAACAACGATGACAGTGCCAGACCGTGACGATCGCTGAGCGCGAGCCGTCCCCGGTCACTGCTAGTAGCCCCAGCGGGGTGCGGGCCATCGAAGACTGGACCGTCGGGTATGTGAAGCGACACCCGCTCGCATCGCTGGCGACGGTCGGTGACCAGTCCGTCCTCGGGGTGAGAACGCTTCAGTACTTGTTCCTCGACCTCGTCACCGGCCGCTTCCCGTTGAAGGAGTTCGTCCGGCAGGGCGCCTTCATGGCGGGGACAGCCGTGGTCCCCACCGTGCTGGTCGCACTGCCCGTCGGCGTCACTCTCTCGATTCAATTCGCCCTGCTCGCCGGGCAGGTCGGCGCCACCTCGCTGGCCGGTGCGGCCAGTGGTCTGGCCGTGATCAGACAGGCCGCGTCGCTGGTGGCGGCGATCCTGATGGCGGCCGCCGTCGGTTCGGCGATCACCGCCGATCTCGGCTCGCGCACCATGCGCGAAGAGATCGACGCAATGGAGGTTATGGGGGTCTCGGTGATCCGCCGACTGGTCGTTCCGCGGTTCGCCGCCGCGATCATGATCGGCGTCGCACTCACCGGAGTGGTGTGTTTCGTTGGGTTCCTGGCGAGCTATCTGTTCAACGTCTACTTCCAGAACGGCGCCCCGGGCAGTTTCGTGGCTACCTTCGCGTCGTTCACCACGCCCGGCGATATGGTGCTGGCCCTGCTCAAGGCCGTGGTGTTCGGCGCGATCGTCGCGATCGTGTCGAGCCAGAAGGGCCTGTCCACCCAGGGCGGTCCGACCGGGGTGGCCAACTCGGTCAATGCCGCTGTCGTCGAATCGATCCTGATCCTGATGATCGTCAACGTCGCGATCAGCCAGCTCTACAACATGCTGTTCCCGAGGGTGGGTCTCTGAGGTGACGGTATCGGCGTACAGCCCGTTTCGCCTCCCGTGGGCGCAGTTCCTGCGGGCGCTGTCCGCACCGCTCATTCGGCTGGGCCACATGCTGTGGTTCTTCATCCGCGCGATCGCCGCGGTGCCGATTGCGTTGCGGCACTACCGCACTGAATTCGCCCGGCTGCTCTCCGATATCGCCTGGGGCAACGGCTCACTCGTGGTCGGCGGTGGCACCGCCGGCGTCGCGCTCGTCCTCGGCGTGACGGTCGGCGCGATCGTCGGCATCGAAGGCTACAACTTCCTGAACCTGCTGGGCCTGGGCCCGGCCACCGGCATCATCTCGTCATTGGTCAACACCCGCGAGCTCGCACCGATCGCGGCCTCACTGGCGTTCGCGACCCAGGGCGGCTGCCGGTTCACCGCGCAACTGGGCTCCATGCGGATCGCCGAGGAGATCGACGCGCTGGATTCATTGGCCATCCGGCCCATCCCCTATCTGGTCACCACCCGGCTGATGGCCTCGGTCGTCGCCGTAATTCCGCTCTATGTCTTGTGTTTGGCGGTGAGCTACCTGACCACCCAGATCGTGGTCGAGGTCATCAGCGGCGGATCCAACGGGGCCTATCTGCACTACTTCACGCTGATGCTGTCCGGCACCGACATCTTGTACTCGCTGCTGAAGGCGGTCATCTTCGTCTGGATCGCCTCGACGATCCAGTGCTACTACGGCTTCTACGCCAGCGGCGGACCCGAAGGTGTCGGGATCGCCGCCGGGCACGCCATGCGCGCGGCGATCACCGTGACGATCATCGTGAACATGCTGATGACGATGGCGCTGTGGAGCGTCGACGCCGGAGCGAGATTCGGCGGATAGATGGCGAATTCGTTTGACACGGATGGGCGCGGCCCCTCGGACCGTCAGCTGCTTCTCTGCGGCCTGGCCGTGGTCCTGGTGGCGGCGCTGGTGACCACGCTGCTGCTGGCCAAGTCCAACGGCAAGCTCACCGAGTACGTCCGGGTGGTCGCCGATCTGCTCAACGTCGGTGACGGGTTGCCGCAGAAGTCGGATGTGAAGTATCGCGGGGTGCTGGTCGGCGCGGTCGACAGCGTGACCCCGGCCGCCAACGGTCATCCCAATTTCGTCCACATCGACCTCAAACCCGAATACGCCGGCTCCATCCCGGCTTCGGTGACCGCGCGGGTGGTTCCGTCCAATGTGTTCGCGGTGTCATCGCTGCAACTGGTCGCCACCGGTGCGGGCCCGGCGATCCAGGCCGGCGAACACATTCCCGAGGACACCGCGCTGCCGACAGTGCTGTTCCAGACCACCATCAGCAAGCTGCGCGACGTGCTCGCCGCCAGCGGGCGCGGGGGTGAGGACCGCAGCGTGGGGATCCTGGCGGCGGTCAACGCCGCCACCGAGAACCGCCGGGACAAGCTGCTCGCCAGTGGCGCCCAGCTCAACCGGCTACTCGATCAGCTGAACTCGATCATTAGCACCGATGCGGGACCCTCCACGGTGTCCGCGCTGATCGATGCCACGCACGGATTGGCCGCCACCGCACCTGATCTGGTCGACGCCCTGCACCAAGCGGTCGAACCCATGCAGGTGCTGGCCGAAAAGCGCTCAGCGCTGACCACATTGCTCACCGGCAGCGCCCACACCGTGGGCACCACTCGGACGGCGATCGACAACCACATCGACCAGCTCACCGGGATCACCAACCATCTCACTCCGGTGCTGGGCAGCCTCGCGATGAACGCGGGCAAGTTCGTGCCGGCGTTCACGAAACTGAATAACCTGTCTCGCAAGTTCTTCGAAGAGGTGTGGATTCCCGAGCTGGACACCGGCAACATGCGCGTCAATCTGTCGCTGACACCGAGCTCCACCTACACCAGGGCTGACTGCCCCCGCTACGGCCAGCTGTTGGGCAACAGTTGTCACACCGCACCGCAGATCATCGTGCGCCCCGACCTTCCCGAAATGCTGCTGCCGCAGAATTACCAGCCGCCCAAGGACCTCGCGCCGACGCCGGGCACCGTCGTCGGGCCCGACGGCAACCTGGTCGCCGTAGGCCCGCCCCTGATCAACCCCAACCCGAATCTTGCGGACCAGAATCCGCCGACTCCGTGGTGGGCACCACCGTTCCCCCGCGTGCCGGGCACCTCCGACCCTGATGACGCACTACCACCGCCGGCACCCCCGGTAGCCCCACCACCGCTGCCCGCCGAAGCGCCGGGAGGCTGAGAATGAAATTTCGCGCCCCACTGATCGGGCTGTCGCTGTTCATGATTGTGACCATCACACTGACCTGGCTGGTGTACGTGACGCTGCGCCGTGACGTAGCCGGCCCCACTACGCCGTACGCCGCGATGTTCACCGACGTCTACGGACTGCGCGAGGGTGACGACGTCCGGATGGCCGGCGTCCGGGTCGGCCGGGTCGAAAAAATCGAACTGAGTGGCAAATTGGCCAAGGTGTCGTTCGTCGTCCAGAACGATCAACACCTCTTCGGCAACACCGTCGCCTCGGTGACCTATCAGAACATGGTCGGTCAGCGCTATGTGGGATTGTCGCTGGGCAAGATCGGCGATCCGGCTCCACTCGCCCCGCACTCCACGATCCCGCTCGAGCGCACCGACCCGTCATTCGACGTCGGTACCTTGCTCAACGGTTACGAACCGCTGTTCAGCGTGCTAAACCCCCGCGACGCCGACAACCTGACCAAGGGCGTGATCCAGTCGCTGCAGGGCGACAACGCCTCGATCGTGGACCTGGTCAGCCAAACCTCTACGCTCACCGACACTTTCGCTGGGCGCGACCAGACTCTCGGCAGCGTCATCACCCAGCTGAACACGGTGATGACGAGCCTCTCGGCGCAGAACGAGAGCCTCGATCAGGTGCTCGCCCAGACCAACAAGGTGGTGAGCGACTTCAATGGGCGACGTGACGAGCTGGTGGACTCGACGGGCACGATGGCGCGGGTGACCCGCCAGCTGTCCACCATCTCCGACACCGTCACCCCCCAGCTCAACGAGATGGTTACCCGCCAGCCAGGTTTCACCGGCCACCTGGTCAGCATCGAACCGCAGCTGGCGTTCACCGGTGACAACCTGCCGTTGATGCTCAAAGGCCTGGCCCGGATCACCAACGAAGGCGCCTTCGCCAACGCGTACGCCTGCGACCTGAACGTCACCGGCTTCTTCCCCGGCCTCAACGATGTGGTGCCGATCATCGTCGACCACGCGACACCGGGTGACAAGGCCGCGTACACCCCGCGATGCAGGAATATGGCCAATGGCTAGGGGCAAGCTGGAAAGTTACAACAAGACCTGGCTAGGTCTGATCGCCGTCACCGTGGTCGGCGTCATCGTCGGGGCGATGCTGATTGCCAACGCGGCCAACGTCGGTCATCGGCACTACACCGCGAAGTTCCTCCAGGCCGCCGCCCTGCAGACCGGGAATCCGATCACCATCGGCGGTATCCAGGTCGGCAAGGTCACCAGCATGAAACTGGCCGGCGACTACGTCGAAGCCGGCCTGGAGGTGCGCGATGACATCGTGCTGGGCAAGAACTCGCGGGCGGTGATCAAGGTTGCCACCATCCTGGGTTCGCGCTACCTGGCGCTGGAGCCCGAAGACGGTGGGACGCTGCCCGACAACACCTTCGATCTGTCCCACACCGAGGTGCCCTACGACCTGCAGGAGGCGCTGTCCGACCTGACGACCACCTATGAGCAGGTCGACACCGATGCCTTCGCGAAATCGCTGGGAATCCTGGGCACGCAGATGCAGGGCCTGCCCGCCGTGGTGCCGCAGGCCATGAGGAACATCCAAACGCTGTCGACGGTGATCGCCGACCGCCGAGATCAATTGGGCTCGCTGCTGAAGAGCACGGACATGATCAGCAGCACCCTGGAACGCCAGCACGCCAATATCGCCGCGATGATCAATCAGGGGCAGGAGCTGATCGGCCGGTTCGTGGATCGCAGCGCGACGTTCCGCGCGATGATAACGGCGTTAACCAATGTGGTGAACATGCTGAGCACCACCGTGGTGACCAATCGGGCTGAGCTGGACCAGACGCTGACGAATCTGAGACAGCTCTCCGATCTGCTGGCCCAGCATGACGATCTGCTGCGCAGCACCCTGCAGGCCGGCCCGGTGGCACTGCGCGGTTTCGCCAACGCCAGCGGCACGGGCAACGCCGTCGACTTCAACACGCCGAACGTCCCGGCAATCGACTCCTGGATGTGCGCGATCAGCGGGCGGGCCAAGCAGTTCGGCCTGATCCAGTACTACAAGGACTGCAAGTGAGCGCCAGGGCCAGGCTGCTGGCGCTTCTGACGGTGGTCGTGGTGACGGTCGCATCGGTGGTCACCGTCGCGTGGGTGTACTTCAAATCGAGCACCGATCACATCACGCTGACCGCCCAATTCGAGAGCGCTGCCGGGCTTTATGTCGACAACACGGTCGCCGTGCTGGGTATGCCGGTCGGCAAGGTCACCGCGATCACCCCCAAGACCGGCTACGTCGAGGTCCAGTTCACCGTGGACCGTGACGTCACGATTCCCGCGGACGCTCAGGCGGTGACGATCTCGACGTCGATTCTGACCGACCGCCAGATCGAACTCACCCCGCCGTATAGGGGCGGCGCGGTCCTCAAGGACCACGACACCATCGGGCTGCCGAGGACGAAGACGCCCGTCGAATTCGCCAGAGTGCTCGGTGTTCTCGACAAGATCTCGGTGTCACTCAAAGGCGACGGCAACGGCAACGGTCCGGTAGCCGACGTCGTGAACTCGGGTGCGGCGATCGCCGACGGTAACGGCCAGAAGATTAAGGACGCACTCGGTCAGCTGTCGAACGCGTTGCGCCTGTCCGCCGACGGCGGCGCGCAGACCCGAGACCAGCTGACCACGATCGTGCGCAACCTCAGTTCACTACTACAGGCCGCCGCCGACAATGACGCGAAGCTGCGCGATTTCGGGACCACCGTGCGTCAGTTGAGCCAGATTGTCAACGACCAGAACTTCGGCAGCGGCACCACCGGCAAGACGATGAACACTCTGCTGACACAGGTCGGTGACTTCCTGGAGAAGAACCGCGATAACATCAAAGCCGTTGCCAATAACGGCAGTACGACGGCCAACACCTTCGTCGAACGCCGGCGGGATCTCGCCGAGTTCCTTGACGTGGCCCCGTTGACGCTGGACAACATGTACAACGTCGTCGACCAGAACAACGGCGCGGCAAGGGCCCGGGTTCTCACCGACCGGATCTTGTTCGACAATCAGGGCGCCAAAGAGATCTGCAACATGATGGGCTTACGCCAACTGGGCTGCAGCACAGGAACATTGCAGGACTTCGGACCAGACTTCGGGCTCACATATGTGCTGGACGGTATGGCTGCGATGGGACAGAAATGAAGCGCCTCGTAGCGGTTCTCGTGGTCGCGGTCGGTGCGACAGCATGCGCGCCCAACGGGCTGTCAAGCCTGCCGCTGCCCGCCCCGACCGTCGGCAGTGGCGGATACCGGCTGACCGCAATCTTCTCCAATGCGCTGAACCTGCCCGCCAATGCCAAGGTGAAGCTCGCTGGCGCCGACGTCGGGCAGATGGAGACCATGGTGGCGCGTAACTACACCGCGGTCACCACGATTCGGGTCATGGACGGCGTCCGCCTCCCGCAGGGCACCACCGTCGAGCTCCGGTCGGCCACCCCACTGGGTGATGTGTTCATCGCGCTGAAACCACCGTCAGACGCCCCCGCGACCGCCCCGCTGTTGAAGGACGGCGACACCATCGGCCTGGATTCCACGACGGCAGCGGCCACGGTCGAGTCGGTGCTCAGCTCCGCGGCGATCATGGTCAACGGCGGTGCGGTCCGCAATCTCACCAATGTCATCAACGGCATGGGCAAGGCGACCGGCGATCAGGGCCAGGCATTCGGCGACATCATCGCCAAGACCAACAGCACCCTGTCCAAGCTGACGGCGCGCTCCGACGAGATCTCCCAGGCACTCACCGAGACATCGCAATTGGCCAAGAATCTCGACGCCAAGAACCAGGCGCTAGCCGAGGTGATGGCCGCGGCAGGTCCGGCGAGCGACACCCTGGCCGCCAACGCCGACACCGTGGCCGACGTCGTCCAGCAGGTCGGTGACACCAGCAGGCAGCTGGAGAAATTCCCGTCGATCGCGGGCACCGACACCAGCGGGCGCAGCGTGATCGGTGACGCCAACACCGTCGCGCGATCCTGGAATGACGTGGTCCTGGCTCCGGACGCGAATCTGGCCGCACTGAACCGGCTGATGCCGCCGATCATCAAAGTGACGGCCAGCAATGCGTTTTCGGTGCGGGCCAGTATCGACCGCCTGGTGCTCGGGTCAATGCCCGATGCCGGGTACCTCGGCGACCCCGGTTTCCACGGACCCAAGCGCTACAACTGGGCCCAGATGGCGGGCACGTTCAAGTACACGCTGTGGCGGCTACAGCAGCGGGTCGTCGGGTCCGGTCCCGGCGTGCCGCAGGTTCCGGTACTGCCCAGTCCCACTGATCCCGGCGAGCTGATCGTCGCGCCACAGGGTCCACCACCGGGCCCGCCGCCAGGGCCGCCTGCGTCGGAGCCGCCGCCATGATCGACAAGACAGCCGATGGGCTGGTGCGCGCAGTCAGGTACGGGCATCGGCACCGCTTGTGGTTGTCGACAGCGGGTTTGGTGCTGACGATGGTGCTCGCGGCCGCCTATGTGTTGGTCGGTGCGCTGCGGGTGACACCGTTCGACTCGGCGTACCGCGTGACGATCAAGTTGGCGGAATCCGGTGGGCTCCTGCCCAATCAGGACGTCACGCTGCGCGGGGTGCCGATCGGGCGGGTGCAATCACTGGCGATCACCCCCGATGGTGTCGCCGCGGTGGCCACGGTGCGCTCCGATGTGCGGATCCCGGCGGCCAGTCCGGTGCGGGTGTCGGGGCTGTCCCCGGCCGGTGAGCAGTACATCGAATTCGTGCCGGATTCCGATGCTGGCCCGTACCTCAAGGACGGCAGCGTTGTCGCGCAGACCAACACCTCGGTGCCGGTCAGTCTTGCGCAACTGCTGGCCAACGCGGACGGGATGCTAAAGCAGGTCGATCCGGCCAAGCTCGAGCTGATCAAGAAAGAGCTGAGCCTGAGCACGGAGGGCCCGCAGAAGCTGGCCGACATCATCGACGGCGGCACCTTCCTGTTGTCCACCCTGGATTCGGTTCTGCCGCAGACCACAAGCATGCTGCGAACCAGCCGCATCGTGTTGACGATGGCCGCCGACAAGAACGCGGGGCTGAAGGTGACCACCGGAAATCTCGGCCGCACGTTCACCGGGGTGGACAAGATGGTCGACGGGTATCGCCGGCTCGTCGACCAGACACCGCACACCCTCTCTGCCACCGATAATCTGTTCACGGACAACTCCGACACCATGGTGGGACTGCTGACCAGCATGGCCACCGCATCGCAACTGTTGTATGTCCGGGTGCCGGCGCTCAACGCGCTGTTCCCGGACTACCGCGGGTCGCTGCTCGATGCGTGGGGCACCGTGATGCACGACCACGGCTTGTGGGCGACCGCCGATATCTACCCGCGCTACGCCTGCGATTACGGGACACCGCGGCGGCCAGCGGCCTCCGCCGACTACCCCGAGCCCTACCTGTACACCTACTGCCGCGATGACGATCCGGCAGTGTTGATTCGCGGCGCCAAGAACGCGCCGCGGCCGGCCGGCGATGACACCGCCGGTCCCCCGCCCGGCGCCGACCTGGGTGCGACCACGGACCCAACACCCAAGGGCCGCTACACCATTCCGACCCCCTATGGCGGCCCGGTGCTGCCGATCGAACCGCCGAGCTAGAAGGAGATTGCGGTGACCGTTACCAGTGAGACCGAAGTCGAGACTGCCGACGCCGAGGCCGATACTGCCGACGTCGAGGCCGATACTGCCGATGCCGCCGATGCGTCGCAGACCGAGGCCGTCGAGAAGCCATCGGTCCGACGGTGGCCGACGCTGGTCCGCCGTGGGTTGTTGTGGGCGTTGATTGTTGGGCTGCTCGGGGCAACCGGCATCCTGGGTTGGCAGGTGTTACAGGAGCGGCAGATCGCGACCGCATCGCGGGATGCCCAGCAGGCCGCCGTGCGCTACGCGCAGGTGCTGACGAGCATCGACTCCAATAACGTGGACCAGAATTTCACTGACGTACTCAACGGCGCGACCGGCGAATTCAAGGATATGTATTCGCAATCCAGTGCTCAGCTGCGCCAGTTGTTGGTGGACAACAAGGCCACCGCGCGCGGCATCGTGATCGACTCCGCGGTGAAGTCGGCCACGAAGAACCAGGTTGTCGTGCTCATGTTCGTCGACCAGACGGTGGCCAATTCCGCCGCGCCGGATCCCCGCATCGATCGCAGCCGGGTCAAGATGACCATGGATAAGGTCGACGGTGTATGGCGGGCAAGCAAAGTCGAACTTCCCTGATTCATATGCGAATCCGACTGTGTGGGGCTCTCACAGCAGCGTCGTTGGCGGTGGCGCCGGTGGCCGGTGCGTCGGCGCCGGATTTCTGCTCAAGCGTCGGAACGCAGTGGGACGGCAAGTACTGCCATACCTTGGTGCCGTCGGAACGCAAGGCGGTCCGCGATATCAAGGTGGCCGTCCCCGTGGATCTGATCGACAATCCGGTGACCGGCCCAACCATTCGCGACTATCTGACGCAGCTGGTCACCAACTGGCGCAACGTCGGCGTGCACATGGCGGCCGACAGCTTCGGCGAGGAGAACTTCCAGGTGCTGCAGCGCGGTGACGTGCTGACGGTGGTGTTCCACGAGGACTATCACGCCGATGGGCCTCAATTCAACAACGCATACCGGACATTCACCTGGGATATGGGCCGCGGCGTTCGGCTGGGGCTGGCCGATGTGCTGAAGCCGGGCACCGACTTCGGCGCCGTCGCGGCGCTGGGGGAGCCGTTCATCTCCGACGCACTGGACCAGGCGCCCCCACCGCACCAGGCGGGCAGCTATCCGTTCATCGCGGATCGGTGGGGGCCGGACAAGGTGTATTCGGGTGGCTACAAGGCGTGGGCGCTGTCCGGCGACGAGCTGATCCTGTATTTGCCGGACTATCCAGTGGGACGCGACACTCCATTGGACTACACGCCCGGAATCATGCAGTGGTACCTGGATGGCGGCACGGTTCAGGCACACATCCCTTTAGCGGCACTGAGTTCGGTGCTGCGCCCGCAGTTCGGCGGAGCGTGACCAACGTGGAGTCCGTATCAGATGGCGAACCCGCCGTGCGGCGGCGGCCCAAGGACCGTAAGGCGCAGATCGCCCGCGCCTCGGCTGATGCGTTCGGCTCGCAGGGCTATCACGCGGTCAGCATGGAGGACATCGCCGCGCGGGTGGGCATCACGCCCGCCGCGCTGTATCGCCACTCCCCCAGCAAGTACGACTTGTTCCGCGACGCCGTGCTGGGGCTGGGGCAATTGCTGGTGGACGCCACCGCATTCGCCGACGCGCAGACCGATGACGATCCGGTGATCACGTTGCGCGCCTTGACCTCCGCCTTGATCGACACCACGATCAGATGCCGCACAGCAGGTGGGCTGTACCGGTGGGAAGCGCGCTACCTGCGCGATCCTGACCGCGCCGTCCTGGTCGCGCAACTCAAGGTGGTGAGCCACCGGCTGCAGATTCCGCTGGCGCTGCTGCGGCCCAAACTGACACCGCATCAATTGCGGACACTGTTGACGGCCACCCTCAGCGTCATCGGCAGCATCACCGATCACTCCAATCAGCTTGCGGTGGGCGAGATCCGCGCGTGCCTCATCACGATGGCGGCTGATGTGCTCGCCGCCGAGCTGCCCGCGACCCGGCGCCGCAGCGGCGTGCCGCAACCCAAGCCGATCACCGTCGGTGCCGAAGCCGGGATGTACGAGCATGTGCTCTACGAGTCGGTGCGGTTGTTCTACGAGAACGGCTACCGCAACACCAGCATGGAGGACATCGCCTCAGCCGTCGGCATCCAGGCGTCCGGGCTGTACCGATCCTTCACCGGCAAGGCCGAAATCTTAGCGCTGGCGTATCGGCGCGCGGCCGATCGGCATTCCAGTGATGTCGCCGATGCGCTGTCGCGTACCGCCGATCCTGAAGCCGCCCTTGATGAGTTGATCGATGACTATCTCGGGCGCGTGACGGAGTCACCGGATCTGCCCTACGTCTACTACACGGAGCGGCAGAACATCCCGGAGCCGGATCTGCGGGTGCTCGAGACCATCGAGCATTCAACGATGGACGCGTGGGCCCGGTTGGTGACCGCGGCGCGGCCCGAAATGAAGATTGGCGCCGCCCGGTACGCGGTGGCCGCGGCATTCTCGCTGACGGTGGACTTTGGCCAGCTGCTCAATCGCGAGGCCGGCCCCGAGTCCGTCGCGACGATCCGTCGGCTGATGGAAGTCACGCTGCTGGGCCGGCCGGTGAAGCGGCGGCGGTAGTTATTTGCGCCGCTTTGCCGAACGTGCGGCTTCTTGTCGATTTCTCGCGGTGGTGTCGACCGTAACCCGCACGCTCGACGCACCTGGGGATCGCGGTATTCGCGTGACAAGCACACCACGCAAGGTTGGGGTGTGCGGGACGAGCCGTTCCTCGGGACGTCGGCGATGGAGAGCGGACTAGTGACCGGCTACCAGCTGCGGACCCGCTATCGAGCCGTATACCGCAACGTGTACCTCGCCAATGAGGTGTCGTTGACGGCAGCACGACGAGCACGGGCGGCGTGGTTGTTCGCCGGACCCGACGTCGTACTGGCCGGGATATCGGCGGCGGCCGTTCACGGCACGAAGTGGTTGGACGGTGCCGCGCCAGCGGAGATCGTTCGTACCGATCGCCACGCCCCGCCGGGCCTTGTGGCGCGGTCGTACGCGATCGCCGATGACCAGGTGTGCACGCGGCGCGGTATGCGAATCACTACTGCGGCCCGCACCGCGTTCGATATCGGACGCACCCTTCCGCTGCCGAAAGCTGTCCCGCTGCTCGACGCGTTGATGAACGCCACCCGCCTCAAACCCACCACCGTCTTGGCCATCGCCGAGGCGAGCCCCGGCGTGCGAGGAGTCCGTCAGCTAAGGGCTGCAATGAAACTCGCCGACGGCGGTGCCGAATCGCCTCGCGAGACACGGGTCCGGCTGCTCTTGATCGGCGCGGGCCAGCCGGCACCGGAGACGCAGATCGAGTTCTTCGACGACTATGGCGAAGCCATCATCCGAGTCGACATGGGCTGGCGGAAATGGAAAGTCGCCGTCGAATACGACGGCATCCAGCACTGGACCGACGGCAAACAGCGGTCCTGGGATATCGACCGTATTGCCATTCTCGAATTACTGGGATGGATGGTGGTTCGGGTGAGCGCTGACATGCTGAGGCGGCCCGAGGTGATCATTCAGCGCGTCACGGCCAAACTCCGTGCTGCTAGCTGCCCACTCTGACGCCGAACGTGGGAGATCTCGGTGTTGGACGGTCGATCCGTCAACGACGAGCCGCACGCTCGGCAGTTGCTACCAGACGCGGATGTAGTCGATCAGCATGTTCGCCGGGTAGGTGCCGCCGCGGGGGTCGCCGCCACCGGAGCCCGCGACCGCAAGGTCGAACACCGGAAACATCTGGTAGCCAGCATCATTGAACTGCCAATCGGGTAGCGAGCGGGCTGGCACGTTGAAGTAGGGCGCGGCGCCGTCGACGTAATCCTTGTGGAACCGCATACCGGCGTCGTCCCACACCACACGCCAGGTATGCCAGGCACTATCGACGGCGATGGTCTGGCTGGCATGTTCACCACCGTTGAGCTTGGCGTGAACGGCGGTTCCGGGTGCCCATTTTCCGTTGCCGTACCACTCCATGACGTCGACTTCGCCGCCGTTGACCGGGCTTTCGTTGGAAAGGTAGAAGGCGGGCCAGCAGCCGGGGGTGAGGCAGTCCATTTTCATCCGGGCTTCCCAGGTATGGCCGATGCCGCCCTGCCACTTCCCGAAAATCTTGCCGCTGTAGTAGGTGGGGCCGTCCTTGGCGGCATGGAACACCAGGTTGGAGTTGCCGTCGAGGTACACGTTGCGACGGTCGTCGCGGTATTGCCCGACGTTCTGGGGAAGCTCCCACTCGGTGGGGTCCTCCATGGTTTCGCGGGCCAGCGCGGTGGTCCACTTCGAGGGGTCGGGCGCCGAGCCGGCGGGCCCGTCGAACTCGTCGTGGAAGAGGTAGGTCGTGGGCGCCGGAGCTTGTGGGGCGGATGTGGTTGGTGCGGCGTTGGCCTGCGGGACCTTAGTGGCAGCGACCAGCAGGCCGAGACCCGTGGTCATGAGCATCTGGCGTCGATCCATGACCCCATACAAGCCGGATCGGACTGCGGGCCGCAACCTTGGAGACCCCGGTATGGGCAATGACCTCACGTTATGCCGGTCGCGGTCGTCCGGTGAATCGGTGGCGGATCAGACAGCGGCGATCACACCCGCGCCTCCACCGGATGCGGTCATGCGGGCCGTCAACCCGATCATGCGGTATCTGTTGCGCACCCCGCTCGTGGGCGGGCTGCGTCAGCAATTCATGGTGTTGAGCTTCCGGGGACGCAAGACCGGCCGGGAGTTCGCCGTGCCGGTGAGTGCGCGCCACATCGACGGCGATTTGTACGCGTTGATCGGGAGTGTGTGGAAGGTGAACTTCCGCGGCGGGGCTTCGGTTAGGGTGCTGCACGACGGTGTTGAGCGTTCGATGCGGGGCGAGCTGGTCGAGGATCAGGCCGCGACGGCTTCGCTGTTTCATCGGTGTGCTCAGTCGTATGGCGTGAAGCGGGCGCAACGGATGATGGGGCTGCGGTTCCGCGATAACCGGGTGCCGACGCTGGCGGAGTTCACCGACGCGATCGAGGTGAACAAGCTGGCGGCGATCCGGTTTACGCCGGCTTAGGACTCGGTCAATCGGTTGCGGCAGAAGCGATGTCGGTATGCGCGAAGTCGTCGCCGACGTACAGCAATGGTTCGCCAGTGACCGCGGCAAGGGCGTAGGAGTAGCAGTCGCCGAGGTTCAGGCTGGCGGGATGGCCGCTGCCACGACCAAACTCGCGGTAGGCGCGGGTAGCACTTGCGGCCTGCTCGGCGTCGAAAGGCACTGTTGCGATGCCCAGCTGGCCGATGAGGCGCTCGACACGCCTCAGATCTTCGGGCGCCAGTCGCCTCGTCAGCACGGCCCCGACCTCGACGAGCGTGGCCGCGGAAATCTTGGGCGCGGGTGCGCCCAGTAGTGCGTCGACCAATCGATCGCGACCAGACTCATTGAGCGCGATCGCCACGATCGCCGAAGTATCGACGATCATGCAGGCAACCCGCTCTCGTCGTACAACTCGGTTTCCTCTGCGCGGATCCGCTTGCGCTGCCGCGCAGTCATCGACCGATCCAATTCGGAGAGCAACTCATTCACCTTGCCGCGGCGAGTGTTCGGGCTCTCCGCACCGGTAAGTTCCGCGAGCTTGGCGCGCACCGCCTCTTCGACAGCACTCGTCTGGCTGAGCCCGGTACGGCGCGCAAGTTCCCGCACCAACGCGACAGTCCGCTCGTTCTTGATGTTCAGACTCATGATAGAAGTCTACCTTCTAAGGTAGATTTCTACCATGCGCTCGTTAGGCTCCGGCGCACACCTGCGAGTCGTGGATCGTGGTGCCGTAAACGTTGGCGGTGGCGATGTGCGCGTTGAGCTGACCCGACGGCAACTGGTGCTTCAGGTTATCGCTGATCTGGGTGAGCTGATACCAGAGATGGAGTATCGAATCTCCATTGTAGACAGGCGAATACTCGCTCTGATCGGGGTAATTCACGATGAACAGGGTGTGCACGCGGGGGTCGAGGAAGGCCGCGGACTGGTCCAGGTTAGCTTCGATCGTGTTCGCCGCGGACTGCACGCCGGGGGCGGTCCAGACGTCGTGGTGGCCGTCAAGGAAGTGCTGGAATCCGAAGAGCTGACTGATGAGCGTGTCGTATTGAGCGTTGAACCACTGGCACGATTCGCGCATCGCGGTCACCTGCTCGGGGGACGACGACGGGATGCGGGAGGGCGATTTGGAGATTCGCGCGGCGATGACGGGGTGGTTCATCGACGCGCTCACCCGGGCGGGCCATTCGTGGGTGTTGTTGACCGGCAGCCTGTCTCAGCGCTTGGACCTCGCGATCCGCACGATCGATCCGCTCGTTGCGTTGCGCTGGAGGGCTTGCGCTTATGGTTCAGTGACTCCTTGGGGTGCAGTAGTTCATTGCGCTGCCCCAGACTGATCCGCCAGACATTCTGATGCTGTGGCCACTGCTGGACCTGCTCAGTGACACCGATATCGACACGTTCCTCCTCCTGGCCGACAAGGCCTATTCCCACGATTCGACCCGCGCTCGACTACGGCAGCGCAAGATCTCCCACACCATCCCCGAACGCAGCGATCAGATCAACCGCCGCAAAGCCAAAGGCAGCAAAGGTGGACGGCCACCCGCATTCTCCGGACCAATCTACAAGCATCGCAACACCATTGAGCGATGCTTCAACCGCCTCAAACACTGGCGCGCGATCGCCACTCGCTACGACAAGTACGCTCTGAGCTACCTCGGCGGAGTCACCCTAGCCGCAATCATCACCTTCCACCGTGTCCGCAATTAGCAGACACGACCTGGTAAGGCTGTCACGCGTTGTCGGGGACTTCGGCCTTGGGCTCCGGCTGGGGCGCCGGGTGGCCAGCCGCGCCGAAGACGGCGACCGCTACGGCTCCGGCGACGGCACCGATGAACCCGAGGACCACCACCCAGCCCATGCCGGGCCGGGCGCTGTCACCGAGGAACACCACGCCGATCACCCCGGGCACCACGGTCTCGCCGACAACGAGGGCGGCGGTGGCCCCGTTCACCGAGCCGAGTTGCAGGGCCACGGTGTGCAGGTAGAAGCCGCCGATTCCCGCGATGACGACGACATATGCGGCCGGGTCAGCAACGATGACCCAGGGCTGGAAGTGGTCGACGCCGTGAAGAATCCGGACACCGATCGCGAGCATGCCGAACAGCACGCCGGCGATCAGCCCGGCCATGACGGCGCTGCGGGAGCCGAGGAAGCGAGTGAGGGCAATGCCGCCGAGCAGGATGAGGACGGACACCGCCAGCACGACCCAGTGGATGAACCGGTCTGGATTGTCGTGGTGGCCGCGTTCGCCGGCGCCGAGGCCGAGCACGAACAGCGAGGCGATGACCGCGACGATGGCGATCCAGTCCCGGGTGTGCAGGCCGATGCCGAGGACGGTGATGCCGAGGACGGCGGTGACGATCAGGTTGGCGCTGATGATGGTCTGGGACAAGAAGAGCGGAATGAGGCGGGCGGAGACCGCACTTCCGACGAAGCCGACGACGTCCAGGACAATGCCGACGATGAACGCGGCGGTGAGTGCGGCGTGGATGGTCGAGAGGAGGGTTGGCCCGCCGGTGGCGGTGACGTGTCCGGTGGCGCCGCGGTCGCGCGCCGCGGCGGCTGATCGGCGCGCCCCGTCGGCCTGCAACACCGAGGAGACCCCGTAGCCCAAGCACGCCAGGAGTGCCGCCGCGATGCCGATCATCATTGGTCGAGGCTAGCGGCAGCCCTTGGCTGCGCCGAAGGCGAGCAGGTATTTCATGGGTCAAACACGAGGGAATTGTGACGTCGGCAAGCCCCCTCTCGCGCGTCATCGCTTGGTGTGAAACAGCTCCGGCCGACATGTCAATCGAGTTTGGAAGCTACCCGGCACCCACCTGCGCCGTCACACTGCCGCGGCCTGAACTCAAACTTTGCGAGTCAACCGAGCGCGGGCAGTCCCAACGCCGCATGCAATGGACGGCAGGCACATTCAAAGTGGCTCGTGCCGACCACACGCAGCAGAACGCGCTAGAGCAAGGACTCTTGAAATCGCGGCGGGTGCGCCGTTAGCACATCGGCAGTCCGGCTCGCACGCCCGCACTGGACGGGGGGAGCCGCGGGGCCCCAATCCCTACGCCGGCACCAACGTAAACGGAACCTGCGACTGCCCCGGCCGGGTCATCTGGCACACACCCTGCTGAATCTCCTTCACCTGACCCTGCAGGGTCTGGCTATTCCATACGAAAACCATCGCGCCCTTGGTCTTTGACCTGTCGGGGCACACCGGCACCTGGCCGATGACCCTCATCATCCAGCTGTGCGCACCTTGGTAGACGGCTTGCCCCTCGATCAGCGGCGAGGTCACGTTGGCCAGACAGCCCGGCTCGATCGTGTCGCACAGGTTCGAGATGGTCCAGGTGTCGATGAGCGTATTGGGGCCCTTCACCTCGAAAGTCCCGTTGAGCAGATCGGTCGACGCCGAAGCCACCGGCGCGGCCGCCAACGCAAGGCACCCCACGACGGCACCCACCAAGACCCGGCCCACGCGCATGAACAACCCCTTACCAACGGTCGACGACTGTCAACAGTATGCAGACATTCCACGAACCGGCAGCGTGAGCCCACGTAAACCATCGCCGACCCGACCTGCTCAGCCCGTTTATCGCCATCACCTGGGCTACCGTTAGCCCGATCCCCATGGCAGTAGACCCCCACCTCGAAGCCGCCCGCGACGCGCACTCGCAATGCGAAAGACCTGCGCCATCCAGCTTTAGCACTGATCGTCGCGACGGGTCCCACCACCCTGGTCACCGCGACTCCCGCCGTCGCCGATTGCACCAATGCAGCAGCGGCCACGGTCTGCGCCCAGGGCGACAATCGCGGGAGGCGGGTTCAGCCCGCCAGATTGAACTGGCGCAGACCTGCACTCGCACTTTATCTGCGTGACTTCAATCTCGGGGGCGTCCCCGATGTGGTTGTCGCTCGAAGGCGGCACCGACCCTATGCCCGCCCCCAGCCGACTCCCGCTAGCGAGTAGCGCGCTTACCTCCGGTAGGCCCCGGCCTTCTTTGAGGTCTGCGGGGCCTTCTTGCTGGACGGAGCGGGAGCCTTGCTGCTCGATCCGGCCGTCGCCGAAGCCCCACCGATGCGGAAGTTGTTGATCGCGATACCCGTTCCCGTCTTCGTCACGTTTTGACTGTTCGTGAAGATGGTGCCCGCCAGGGCGAGCGGTCCCGGTCCCGCTGACACCGTGTTGGTGCCACCGAAGACATTGAATCCGGCAGTGAAGTTGCCGGCGGAGCCGCCTGCGGTCACGTGGTTGCCGCCGCTCAGCGCATTGACCGTCAGATTCCAGTTACTCCCGGCACCGCCGACGGTCAGCACGTTGGTGCTGCCGATAAGGTTGAGCACCGAATTCTGGTAGCCGCCCAGCGAGATCAGCTGATTGTGGTTGCCGCCCAATAGATTATCGGCGGTGTTGTAGATACCCGCTATGATCTTCACGTCATTACTGGTGCCGAACCAGTTCTGCGCCGTGTTTCCGTAGCCGCCGCCCGATGACGACACCGTATTGCCGCTGCCGAGCAGGTTTCGCACCACATTCTGATAGCCGCCGGTGATCGTGACCTCGTTGCCATTACCGAGAGTATTGCGGGCCCAGTTCGCATAGCCACCCGTCGTCGTGACGGTATTGCCGCTGCCGAACAAGTTGCTCGCGGTGTTCACGAGACTGCCGTTCGTCTCAACAGTGTTGGTGTCGCCGAGCAGGTTGGTGGCCCAGTTGAAGATGCCGCCCTGTGCGGTGACGGCGTTGCCGCTGCCAAAGATGTTGGTGGTCAGATTGAGTATCGAACCCGCGGATGAGGAGCCCGACTCGACAATGTTGTTGCGGCCACCCCAGTTCGAGGCGATGTCCAACAGGCCGTTGGAGACAACCCGCATGCTGTTCGGATCCCCGGCCGTCCCGGTGCCGAAGAGATTGAGGGCGATGTTCCCGCCGCCGCCGGTGCCGCCGGCCGTAACAGAGCTGCTGGTCGTCCCCGCGTTAGGAGTAGTGACGTTCAGGGCGATGTTGACCCCGAGGTTGCCGAGCAGACCCGAGCCTGCGGTTTTGGCAGAGCCGTTCGGGCCGAGTTGGGTGGCGATGCCTAACACCCCGTTGGCGGTCGCCGCCGATCCGTTACCGAGAGCCGTGGCGAAGGTGAACGCGTCACCCGTCGTCGCCGCGGAATTGGTGCCGACCGCGAAGGCCGCGCCGAACAACCCGTTGGCATGAGCGGTCGCGCCGTTGCCGACCGCGATGGCGATGCTCAACGGCGTGCTGGTGCAGTTGGCGCTGTTACCGAGCCCGAAGAACGACGCGCAGCTCGCGTTCGCGGCGGGCGCCGATCCCAAAGCGGCTCCGGCGAGAACCACGCCTGCGGTCGCACCGGCAGCAAGAACCCCGGCAACCGCACCACGGGACTTTGCGGATGAATACATGACACTCCCCCGATCAGGCCAAGACCGCCCTTGGCAATTAGATGTATCGCAGCCGTCAGTATGGACCACGGCTAGCCCTTAGGCACCACTTTCGCGGTCAGACGACAGAAATCAGGAGATACGAGCTGCCGTTCGCCACCGCGGATGCGCCCGCACCACCGGTCAGGCCGAAGGCATTGGCTGCGCCGAAGGCAAACACCAGGAACACCGCCGTGCCGATACCGGCCAGCTGGCCCACGGCGTACGCGACCGGGTTATCGCCGAGCAGCGCGCCGAACCCCTGGCCGATAGCTTGGCCCAGCGCGACCTGCAGCGCCTGGCTCTTCACGACCGCCTGGACCACGCTGTTCACCAGCTCTACCGTCGGCGTGCCGTTGAGGAGGTCGCCGGCCAGATCGCCGATCAGGTTCTGAGCGGCCGGGTTGGCGACCAAGGCATCCACCGCGGCCTTAGTCACCGAGCTCAGCGCTGGGGCCAGCGGGGTGTTGTTCAGCGGGGTCTTATCCAGCAGGTCGGCGACGACACCTCGTGCGACGTCGCTGACCACCTGCCGCACTGCGGGCGCCTTCAGCACACCCTGCAGAGCATCCGGGACGGTGGCGTTGAACGCGGCCACCACGTCGGCATTGGCCACCAGCGACTGGACACCGTACTTCAGGGCGTCGGAGAACTCGGCCCCCGCCACCAAAGCGGTGACTATCTGGTTCGCGGTGACCGAGAGCGCCGTGGCCACCCCGGGCTGGCCGAGGAAGCTCGTGATCACCGCGCCGGCCGTCGCGGCCAGCTGAGCCGCGGATGTCGGATCGGCCAATGTGCTGACGACGGTCGGGCCGTAGGTGGGTCCGAACGCCTCGCCAAGGGCCGTGCGGACCGCCGCGTTTCCGGCGATGTCGTTGACGAGACCCGTGACAGTCGACGACAGTGCCGACACCACACCGGAGTTGGTGGCCAACGAGTACACCGCGCTGCCCGCGGCCGGGCCCAGGGCCGCCTTGAACGCCGAATCGGCAACCAGCCCTTGCCATGCGACGTCCAGCGCGGCGATCCAGTTGGTGCCGCCCACGACACCGGTGGCGAACTCGGTGATGGCGTCGGCCAATGCGGCCGGGACGCCCGGTGCCGCCAAGATGTTCGTGACCGCGGCGCCGGCCACCGTGGCCAGACCCTGAATCCCGTTGGTGTTGCTCAGCAGGTTCTTGACCGCGTTGCCCAACGCATTACCGACACCGACAGCAATAGCGTCGCCGCCCAGCGCCTCCGATACCCAACCTGCGGTGACGTTCCCGAGCCAGGTGGCCACGGTCGAACCAGCGGAGAGGTCGATGACGGCCTGGGTGGTGGCCGAGCCCAGCGCGGCGCGAACCGTTGCGGTGCTGAGGAACGTGACGATCTCGTCCGACGAGCCAGTAATGACCGACTTGACGTAAGCCGACAGGGGCGCAAGGTCATTGGCGGTCAGGCCGGCGCTGATCAGGTCGTGCTGGGCCGACGTCGGCCGCACCGCGTTGGCAAGCACATCAAGGGCGCTCTGCACAGCCGTATTGCCCAACGTGTTGCGAATCAGGTTGGCCGTGGCGTTACCGATGACGGTGCCCACCTGCGGGGGGACCCCGAGGTAGGAACCCAGCGCCGAGGAGACCTTCGTCGAAACAAACTGCAGGATCGTGTCATTGGCGGCCAACCGGGCCACCTCGGCGCTGATGGTGCCGTTGCTCACCAAGTCCTGGATGCCATCGGCGACGATCGGCGTCAACTGGCCGGCGATCGGCGTTAACCCCGGCAGCCGGGTGTTGATGAAGTTGAGCACCGCGGCGTTGAGGGCATTACCCGCCGTTGCCGAGGCCGCGAGCGGAGCGGCTGCACCAGCGCTGGGCACCAAAGCGGTTGCGGTGCTGGCGACTTTACGATTCGACACGTCGATCAGACGCGCGGTGCCGATCTTCTCGCGGCGGGCCGCCGCCAGCACCGCGAACGACAGCGGCTCAGTCACCGGAGCCAGCGGGTCGGCGCCCGAGCCCAGCTTGTCCAGCGGCGCACGGCTGGCCGCCGAGAGCGCACCGGCGGTCTTGGCGGCTGCCGGCTTCGGCGCACGGTTGGCAGTCGTGGTCGCATTCCGGGGAGCGGGCTTACCGGCCGACGACGTCGTCTTGCCCGAATTCCCCGCGCCGGTCTCAGCGTCGGCCACCGCCGGCAGCGCGAGGATCACCCCGCCGATACCAAGCGCCAGGGCCAAAGCCCCGACCCGACCAACGCTGTAACGACCCTGCTGACCCATGAAACCTACCCCGACGTTGACGTGCACGCTGTTTGCTAGGGCTATAGCACACGGCCGTGGTGACGCGAGCCTGTACAGGCCAAGTAGGGCACGCGAACTTTGTTTGTGCCGCCAACACGAAGCCCCTGACACACTGAATCGTATGGACGTCGCGACCCTCAACAACGTCACTCGCGTGGGCAACGCGGGCGGACCGACAGTAATGCTGGCCCATGGCTTCGGCTGCGACCAGCAGCTGTGGCATCCGGTGGCGGCGCGGCTTCGCGAGCAGTTCGACCTCGTCCTGTTCGACCACGTCGGCTCGGGAAACGCCGCACCCGCGGCCTGGAACCCAGACAAGTACGCCCTGACGGGCTACGCCGACGATGTCGTGGAACTCGTCGAGGCACTCGACCTCAGCGACGTGGTGCTCGTCGGGCACTGCGTAGCCGCGATGATCGGGGCCCTGGCGGTGGCTTCTGCACCGGCCCGCTTCGCCAAGCTCGTGATGATCACCCCGTCGCCCCGCCACATCGACGAATTGCTCGACTCACTAGAGAGCAACTACGTGGGCTGGCCGCAGGCGATGGCCCCAACGATCATGGGCAACGCCGACCGACCAGAACTCGCCGAGGACCTCGCGGCCACGTTCTGTCGCACCGATCCCGCGGCCGCCAAGGTCTTCGCCCGGGCCACGTTTCTGTCGGACAACCGGGCCGACCTGGAGAGCGTCCCGATCCCGACGCTGGTCGTCGACTGCCGCCAGGACGCCATCGCGCCGCCCGAAGTAGGTGCCTACGTGCGCGATCACATCCCCAGTGCCCGCTTGTCCACCCTGGATGCCACCGGCCACTGCCCGCACGTCAGCGCGCCTGACGCCACCGCTGAAGTCGTCGCCGCATTCGCCGGCTGATGACCGACGTCGAGGAACTTTGGGAGAACGGACCCATCGGGCTGCTGGCCGCGACGGTCGACGGGGAAATCGTCCGGGTCAACACCACCCTGGCCTCCTGGCTAGGTCACATACCGAATACGCTGCGTGGCAAGCAGATTGCCGACCTCTTCACCGTCGGCGGCCGGATACCCTACGAAACCCAGTTCGCGCCGTTGCTGACGATGAGCGGGCAACTGGACGAAATCAGCATGGAGTTGCTCACCGCTGACGGTTCGCGTCGGCCGGTGTTCGTGAGCGCCAATTTCAAGAACGACGAGGACGGTAGCCCGGCGTTGTTCCGGATTGCCATCCAAGATGCTCGCCAACGGCGCTCGTACGAACGTGCCCTGCTCGATGAGCGCCAACGGGCTGAATCCGAGCAGGCCAGAGCACAAGCGCTGGCGAACACCTTGCGGCGCTCGCTCCTGCCTCCGGCACTGTCGGTGCCCGAGGGACTCACCGCCGCCACCTACTATCAACCCTCGGTACAAGACATCGGCGGCGACTTCTACGACCTGTTCCCGTTGTCCCCCAAAATGTCTGGATTCTTCCTTGGGGACGTGTGCGGCAAGGGCCCCGAAGCCGCGGCGGTCACCTCGTTGATGCGGTACACGATGCGCACCGCCGCCGTCGTCAACCCAGACCCCATCACCGTGCTGCATCGGCTGAATTCCGTTCTGCGTCAAGAAATCCGTGCCGAGACACCCAGCTTCTGCACGGTGGTGTTCGGCACGCTGACCCAAAGTGACGGCAAATTCGTGGTGCGGTTGGCCAGTGGCGGGCATCCGCCACCGCTGCTGCTCGAACACAACAGCGAGGCCAGCTATCTAGACATCACCGGCGGCATGGCAGTCGGTCTGACCGACCAGCCGAACTTCGTCGCCGCCTCCCTGCGACTGACCCCCGGTGACACCATGCTGCTCTACAGCGACGGCTTGACCGAGGCACTCATCGGCGACGGGACCCGCCGATTCGACGATGACGGTGCCCTGCGTAGGTTCGCCACCGACCTCGCCCCGGCAACCGTGGATGTGCTGATCGACGAAATACAGAAGTTGCTCAGCGGTTTCGGGTCAGGCGTCGAGGACGACACTGCGGTGCTGGCATTGGGTGTAGCTGGGTAACGAATACAACGCAATCTCGCATTGTTGAGGGGCTGTCAGCACGTTGCGGGTTTAGCCTGAATCCACCGACGGGCGGTGGGGTTAGCCGAGTGTCGGAATGAAGAAAGTGCCCTCTGAACTGGGATGATTGGTGTTCTCAGGCAGCAATCGGGTCCAGTTCGGAAAGGCACTTCCAGTGCAAGTTTCGCATGGGTTCGCCGCGGAGTCAGCGGTGTTCGACGAGGACAATCTCGTGTCGTGCGCCGGACTTGTGCCGGTCATGACGTTGGCCGAGCAGACCGGGCTGGGCAGGTTGTTTGATGAGAAGGTCCAGATCACGACGCCGCGGATCAAGTCCGGGTCGGCAAACCCCGCCCCGAAACTGGCCACCGTGGTGGCGGTCATGTGCGCGGGCGCGGACTGCATCGACGACCTCGACGTGGTCCGGTCGGGCGGTATGAAGACCCCCTTCGGCGGGGTGTACGCACCGTCGACGGTCGCAACGTTGTTGCGGGAGTTCACCTTCGGGCACGCCCGCCAGTTGGAATCGGTGCTACGCGAGCACCTGGTGGCATTGTGTCAGCGGCTCGAGTTGCTACCCGGCACCCCTGGTGTGCTGCGTCGAGCAATGCCAGCACGCCGGTGACCAACGCGGTACGTGCGGTGGTCAGGCCATCTAGATCGGTTGCCGCGTCGAGCTGGTCGACGCTCTGCCGAAACAGGTTGGCGGCGTGGTCTAGGCCATGCGTTGCCATAACGGAACACCTCACTCGGTGTGCAACAGGATGAAAAGGGTTGTAGCAGTGAGGATTTCTGGACAATTTGTGTTGAGTTCCTGGTGTTTTGTGTACAAAGTGTCCGGAAATCCGGACACGTGGCGATCTCGCTCGATGTTCACCAGGCCGTGAGGCGATCAGTTCTTTCGCTCCGTGCGCCGTCAGCGGGCGGCGTCACCGTGTATCCGAGCGATTCAAGCTCTGTCACAGCACATTCCGGCGAGTCACGTACAACGGCACGGGTTTGAATGCGACGCCATCTGGCGCGGCCCTCGCGGACTGACTGCTTCCAGTTCTTTTGCCCCTCAAATCCGCAGTCTCGGATCAGGAACTCCACAACGTCTTCCAGGCAAGGCCTGAATCGCTCCCCACCCAGCGGAATGTGAAGTGATTCGATGCTGTGTGGTGTCGGATGGTCGAGCCGGGACAGGATGTGCGAGAGCGCACCTCGGTGTGCCGTGACCTGCACATGGGAGCGGGGTTTGCGGTTGGCGTCTCGGTCATAGTCCCAGCGGATGACCGGCGTCCTGTCGACCTTGGCTTTCAGTACGAAGGACGAGTGTTCGACGGCGATGTGCGTCCCGTACGAGTCGACGCACAGCTTGTAGTTCGCGGTGAGCACCGCCAAGGTGTCGTCAGATTTACAGTTTGGGCCACCAGTCAAGGGCACTGTCATGTCGACAACGGACCTGAGGCGATCCGCCGACGCCATCGTGACATCGAGTCTCCACCCTTGGGTGCTCAGGCATATTGCAGCGCTGACCACATCGCGGACAAACGCGTCAACCTCATCGTTGAACTCGTCGTGCGTCAGCGGCATTCGCGTACTAGGCGCGGGTCTCTCCGAGTAGGAACGCGATCGATTCGAGCTGTTCCCACGCCTCGTGTTCCTCCCCGACGAGAGCGTAGCTCTTAGCGCGGGAGCGGAGTTCCTCAATCGTGAGACCCAGCTTGTCGAGGATCGCGCGGCGTCGTGCTCGTAGTTCGTCGTCGGACAGGGTTGCAGTGTTCGTCATCTGACTTCTCCACCCGTCAGCCGGGACACGATGCCACCAGTGTTGCATTCGGTGTGTCGTCTGTGTCGGACATTGGTCGTCATGTCGTCCATGATGCACATGGGTACCGACAAATCGCAGCTGGGCAAACCGACACTTACTGGTCGTGGACAGCCTGGAGCTCCAGCAACTGCCAACGATGAGATGCGGCAGGGATGCACGCACCTTCACCGGCACCCAGAAACGCGCTCTGAGCTGCAAATACTCGAAGTGGCAGGTACAGGATTCGAACCTGTGTAGGCTTTCGCCGACGGATTTACAGTCCGCTCCCATTGGCCGCTCGGGCAACCTGCCTGGGTACGCCGCACCGGAGATCCGGTTTGGTGCGACTAGCAGGGTACAACGACCATGTACCCCAGACACAAACCGGCCGATCACGTCAGGGAAGGGAACGAGTCCAATGGCGGATTCATCGTTCGACATCGTGAGCAAGGTCGACCGCCAAGAGGTCGACAACGCGCTGAACCAGGCGGCCAAAGAGCTGAGCACCCGGTTCGACTTTCGCGGCACCGACACCACCATCGCCTGGAAGGGCGACGAGGCCATCGAACTCGTCAGCTCCACCGAGGAGCGGGTCAAGGCCGCGCTCGACGTCTTCCAGGAAAAACTGGTGCGCCGCGACATCTCCATGAAGGCCTTCGACGCTGGAGATCCGCAGGCCAGCGGCAAGACCTACCGGATCACCGGCGGCCTGAAGCAGGGCATCGATCAGGAGCACGCCAAGAAGATCAACAAGCTGATCCGCGACGAGGGCCCCAAAGGTGTCAAGACTCAGATCCAGGGCGAGGAGATCCGGGTCAGCTCCAAAAAGCGCGACGACCTGCAGGCCGTGCAGTCGTTATTGCGCGGCGCCGACCTGGACGTCGCGCTGCAGTTCGTCAACTACCGGTAGTCCTCGCCCCGCCAGCGGTCAGTGCTTAGTGTGGTGACCATCACCACACTCACGAAGTGAGGACCGCGATGACCGCTACCCCGGACACCGAGTCCGTACCCGCCGAGCAGGACTGCGGGTCCTATGACGTCGTGATCATCGGCGCCGGGTTCTCCGGGCTCGGGGCGGCCTACCGGATCACCGAACGCAACCCCGGGACGCGCTATGTCGTCCTGGAGCGCCGAGAGCGCATCGGCGGCACCTGGGACCTGTTCCGGTACCCCGGCGTCCGCTCCGACAGCAGCATCTTCTCGCTGTCGTGGCCGTGGGAACCATGGCTCCGCAAGGAGGGCGTCGCCGACGGCGACCACATCCGCGAGTACATGGAGGACACCGCCCACAAGCGCGGGATCTTCGGCCACATCCGCTTCGGTACGCACGTGGACTCTGCGGACTGGGATTCGGCCACTGACACCTGGACGGTGCACGTCACCGAGAACGGCGCACGCAAGACCTACCGTGGTCGCTTCGTCTTCTTCGGGTCCGGCTACTACAACTACGACGAGGGCTACACCCCCGACTTCCCCGGCCTTTCGACGTTCACGGGCGCGCTAGTGCACCCGCAGTTCTGGCCCGAAGACCTCGACTACGCCGGCAAGAAGGTGATCGTCATCGGCAGCGGGGCCACCGCCGTGTCACTGGTTCCCGCGCTGGCGCAGAAGGCTTCCAAGGTCACCATGCTGCAGCGTTCGCCGACCTACCTGATGGCCGGATCCCGGGTCAATCCGATCATCGAGTTCGTCCGAAAGATCACCCCCCGCAAGCTCTCTCATGCTTTCGGGCGCTACTTCGCGGTGGCATTCGAAAGTTTCGTCTGGTTCCTGTCCCGGGTCTCCCCCAGCACGGCCAGAAAGATGGTCCGGGCCCAGAACATCAAGGAATTGCCCCCCGGCTATCCGGTCGACGTGCACTTCAACCCGCGCTACAACGTGTGGGATCAGCGGCTGTGTCTGGTCGCCGACGGCGACATGTTCGAGGCCATCAGAGACGGCCGGGCCGAGGTGGTCACCGACCACATCGACCACTTCGACGAAACCGGAATCGCGCTGCAGTCCGGCGAGCACCTGGATGCCGACATCATCGTCACCGCCACCGGCCTACAACTGCATGCCCTGGGCGGCGTTCGAATCACGTTGGACGGCAACGAGATCAAGCCACAAGAGCGGCTCTCCTACAAGGCGCACATGCTCGAGGACGTGCCGAACCTGATCTGGTGCATCGGCTACACCAATGCGTCGTGGACGCTGCGGGCCGACATGACCGCCCGCGCGGCGGCAAAGCTGATCGCGCACATGAAGTCTCACGGTTACACCCACGCCTTCCCCCACCTGGGTGGGGAGCCGTTGGCCGAGAAGCCGGCATGGGACATCCAGGCCGGCTACGTGCTGCGCAACCTGCACGCGCTGCCCAAATCAGGTCTGAAGCGGCCGTGGGTGGTGCGGCAGAACTACCTCGCCGATGCCTTCGACCACCACTTCATCGACAAGGTCGACGAGAACATGACGTTCGGACGGGTGGCGTCGCCGGTGGGCGTCGCGGGTTAAGTGTCCGACACACCTTTGTGGCAACATGATCCGGCCAGTAATGGGCGTGAGGGCTTCGGCAGAGACCCGGCGCTCGATCCGGCGGTTTCCAACATTCTCTCTGCGGCCGCACCTGAGCACCAAGTTGTTCATGACGCGGTGACCGCGCCTGGCGGCGCCGGAGACCGGTTCCTGCACAACGTCACCCATCATTTCTGGGCTGATAATGGGAAATCCGTTGCGTCACTGTTTGACTGGACCGGGCCGGCCGCCCAGGGGCCAGAAGGCCAAATTGCTGGCGAGACCGCCCATGCTTATTCCAGCTACATCGGATCGCACCCGGACGAATTGCTGAAGCTCCCGGGCAATCACACACTCGGCCAGGTGAATCCGGATTTGACGCAAGGCATGGCACACGGCCTGACTCCGTACGTGACCAACATTGCCGGCGAACACAATGCGCTGACCGGAAGTTTCGGCGCGTTCGATACCGGCGCAACACAAGACAACGACTTCATGTCAACGTCCAAGGGCGTGTTTTCCGTGCTGAACACTGATCCCCAAGCAGCGCAGTTATTCGACGGCAAGGCGTACGAGGAGATCTTGCGCGATCAGAACAGCTATGCGAAGGGCATCGCCGAAAACGTCCCCAATGCTGTTCTGGACAATGCACGAATGCAGCAGGCCGACACCCTTCGTGCGTTGATCGACGTCGGGACCAATAACGCTCTCGATGCGAAAGGCGTCAACGCGGATCTGCAAGCCGCCGACGCATACGCCTCGAAATCGTCCGCATACGATTTGGCTGTAAAGACATTGAGCGCTGGAGCAGACGCCAGCCCGGGCGGGCCAGTCGCGGCGCTCGGCGCCGACACCCTGGGATCGGCACTGAAGTCTGACATCATCGGCACCCCGCCGGTGCCCTCAGCGCATCCTGCTCTGTATTCGAACATGACTGAATACGAAGCTGACAGAGCAGTTCTCAATGGATTGATTGCCAATGGCACCCACGTGAACCTGCCGGCTGACTTCTTCGGCCAAGGGGACGGCGGCTCCGACATTAAAGGATTCGCCGAGTACTCCCAACATCCGACCGCCAACACGTTGGCTGAAACTCACTACAACACTGCGGTCCGCGACGCACTCGCATCGATCGTCGGCACCAACAACGTCGCGCCCATCGGTATGGAGAAAGACACCTACAACAACATCACCAAAAACCCACACCCCTGGAGTTGACGGTGGCCACTCGATTGGCTCGTTTGACGCGCTTGACTTTGACTCTCCTCAGCGGAGCCGCTCTCATCTCCTGCACTCATCACACCGTGGGCGATCCCGCTGTACCACCACCTCCAGCACCGTGGACGGGCCTGACGGCCGACGTAAGGGCGGTGTGGAGCGCCGAGCCGGGAATTGATCTGACGACAGGACGGGCGGTTGTTGCCCGCGCGTACATCGAGTCGTACTTTCTTGCTCTCGCGATGGGCACTGTCGACGTGACGTACCCGGGCTTTCAACAGTCGCTTCCTCCCCGGCCTGCCGATGGGGGCGCTCTCGCCGACGAGCCCTGGCCCGGCACCCAACATCCTGCTCCGTATCCGGTGGTAGGTACAATCAAAGAACACGTTCTGCGACTTGACAATTCGGGTCAAACCACCGTCGCGATCGTCTGTGGCTTCGACTACGGATACGGAGTCAAACGGGGCGACGGCGTGGACAGCCACAACTCCGGTTCGGCATACGACGGCGTCGGTGCAGTTCGGATACAGATGGCTGGCAATCCACAACCAGGGCAACCACTTCCGCCCCAACGTGGCCCGTCGGCCGCGCCAATCGCCAGTGTTTTCAGCGGCCTTCGAATTGAATCGCGTGTAGTCGGCGATCAGTCAGATACTCCGCAGTGGCCGACCCGGGAAGCGGATATACAAGACTGCCGCGACCGGGCCCCGGACCCCATAGAGCGACGAAAGTTCCTACTCCAGGGCAAGCACCCGCTATCGGACTATCCCACCCTGGCGCCCTACCCCGGTTGGCCCGAAGCAGGACCGCCCTAGGTGACGTGCCACCACCACCCGAAACCTGATATCACGGGTGATAGCTCATTCCGGAGGAAACCCATGCCAGACAAACTCTCCGTCGACACCGACGCGCTAACTCAATCGGCCACCAAGGTCACCCGCCACGGCGACAATCTCCACGCCAGCCACACGACGGCCAGCACTCGGATCTCCGGCGCCGAAGGCGGCTGGGCAGGCGCCTCCGGCGAAGCCTTGGCCAACCGCGTCGCCAAGTGGAACACCCGCACCACCGAACTCGTCACCAACATCGGCGACCACGCCCAGGGCATGCACACCAGCGCCACCGGCTTCACCACCAACGAGCAGCAAAGCGGCGACGAACTGCGAGAGATCGCATCGCAGTTGCCCAACTCCACGTGAACAACGGGGTCTTCGCCATACCCTGATCCCCATGACGTCTGAACGCCGCGAACCCAAAGTTGTCGTCCTCGGTGGCGGATCCTGGGGTACCACTGTCGCTTCCATCTGCTCTCGTCGCGGACCGACGCTGCAGTGGGTGCGCTCGCAGGAGACCGCCAAGGACATCAACGAGAACCACCGCAACTCCCGCTACCTGGGCGACGATGTCGAACTCTCGGAAACCCTGCGCGCCACCACCGATTTCAGCGAAGCCGCCGAATGCGCGGACGTCGTCGTCATGGGGGTTCCCTCCCACGGCTTCCGCGGTGTGCTCGCCGAACTGAGCAAGGAACTGCGCCCCTGGGTGCCCGTCGTCAGCCTCGTCAAAGGCCTCGAACAGGGCACCAACATGCGGATGAGCCAGATCATCGATGAGGTTCTGCCCGGTCACCCGGCCGGTATCCTCGCCGGGCCCAACATCGCGCGCGAGGTCGCCGACGGTTATGCGGCCGCCGCGGTACTGGCCATGCCGGATCAGCACCTGGCCGCCAACCTGGCAAAGATGTTCCGCACCAAGCGGTTCCGCGTCTACACCACCGACGATGTCGTCGGCGTCGAGATCGCCGGCGCGCTGAAGAACGTCTACGCCATCGCCGTCGGGATGGGTTACTCGCTCAGCATCGGTGAGAACACCCGCGCGCTGGTGATGGCACGTGCCGTGCGCGAGATGTCGCGGCTCGGCGAGGCCATCGGCGGCCACCGCGACACCTTCTCCGGCCTGGCCGGTATGGGCGACCTCATCGTCACCTGCACGTCCAAGCGCAGCCGCAACCGCCACGTCGGCGAAGAATTGGGCTCAGGCAAGACCATCGAGGAGATCATCGCCTCGATGAACCAGGTCGCCGAGGGCGTCAAGGCCGCCAGCGTGATCATGGAGTTCGCCGAGAAGTACGGACTGAACATGCCGATCGCCCGCGAGGTCGACGCCGTCGTCAACCACGGCGCCAACGTCGAGCAGGCCTACCGCGGACTGATGGCCGAGAAGCCCGGCCACGAGGTCAACGATTCACACTTCTGAGCAGATAGCTCAGCCCGGAAACGACGGGAACAGCGGGTTCGAGTTCTTCGGCCGGTCCAGCATCGGGCTGGGTCCTGAGGTGAACGTCGCACCCGGCCCGACGACGAAGCCGACCTGTTCGCGGTTGTTCACGCAGGTCACCGTACCGCCGCCGTCGACGCCACAGCTGACGTCGCGAAAGCTCAGCCGGGTGTTCGGTGGCAACGGCTTGACATCACCGGCTGCGGCGTAGATCGACGCGCCCGTGCTGGAGAACCCCGGCTGGCCAGAAGGGCCCGCACTCACCAGGTTCGCGCCATCCGGTGCGCCGGGGAGCGCGCCGCTGCAGCCGTAGCTGCCATTCCCCTTGTCTAGAACGCAGACCACACCGGGCGGGCCGGCGAACGCGTACCAGTTGCCGCCCATCGCCGTGTAGGCCACCGGGCTCAGCGGCGCATAGGCGTTGACGTTGGGAAGGACCGGGGCCGGCGCGGGGTCGGGGTCAGCGGCGGCCACGCCCGGCACACCGATCGCAGCGGCACCCGCCGCGCTCACCAGGCCGATCAGGAATCTGCTCAGCATCACCACACCCTACGTAAGCGCCGCACGCGGCGCAGCCTGCCCATTCATTTCGTCCTTCGGCCGCACCACCCCGATTCGTTACCGGATCACGAATAGTGCTGATCGCCATCCGTCAGGTGTAGGAGTCGACGGTTCGGGAAACGCAACCGGAAAATGGCAGGACTTCTGGGCCGGAAAACTCGGCGAGTGGCTGCGCACCAAGGGCTTGCGCATCGTGCTGGTAATCGCCCAGCGCCTCGATGCCGGCCACGAGCTGGTGCGCTCGGAGAGCGCCAAGCACCGCGCCGCCGTCGCCTCCGTGATCTCATCGGTGGCCATCGCCATCTTGTACGTGGTGGTTTCTGTCGATGTCTTCGACCAACTCGGCCTGCCGATCGCGACTTATTTGTACCCGGCCATCTTCTCGAGCCGGGCGATCCGATCCGTAATCGGCGGATGGGTGGAGAACAGCTTGCCGATCTTCTCGCTGGCGCGGAACGGGCTGGCGATCATCAGGTGGGCTTGATCGGCCAGCTGCGGCTCCGGCGGAAGGGGAGCATTCTCCACCCCGCCGCTGATCTTGCGCAGCGCCGACGCCAGCGCCAGCGGGTCACCGGAGAGCTCCGCACCCGACGCGTCGGCTTGGTACTCCCTCGAGCGGGACACCGCCATCCGAATGACCGTCGCGGCGATCGGACCGAGCAGCGAAACCAGCAACAGAGCAAAGGGATTGGCACCGCCTTCGCGGTTACCGCCGCCGAACATTCCGGCGAACATCGCGATATTGGCCAGGGCGGTGATCACCGACGCCAGCGCACCTGCCACGCATGAGATCAGGATGTCGCGGTTGTAGACGTGCGACAGTTCGTGGCCCAGCACCGCGCGCAGTTCACGCTCGCTAAGCAGGTCCAGGATGCCGGTGGTCACACACACCGCGGCGTTGCGCGGGTTGCGACCGGTGGCGAAGGCGTTCGGGTTGGCGGTGTCGCTGATGTAGAGCCGCGGCATCGGCTGGTGCGCGGTGGTGGCCAGCTCCCGCACCATCGAATAGATCTGCGGGGCCTGCACCTCGGTGATCGGCTGGGCGTGCATCGCGCGCAGCGCCAGCTTGTCGGAGTTGAAGTACACGTAGGCGTTCATGCCGATGGCGAACACCAGGGCCAAGAACATGACGTTGCGACCAAACAGCGAACCCATGAAGACGATCAACGTCGACATCCCGACAAGCAGCATGAACGTCTTCAACGAGTTGGCGGCAGGGTGCCAGGTCATGAATTCCTCCTACGAGCAAACGCACTCTCTGCGGAGATTAACGCCTCGCACTGACTGCGAGGTTCCGCGAATCGCTTACCCGTGTCGGTTGATTGTGTAATCCATCAGTGAAGCCAGCGCCCTACGGCCCGGGCCGTCGGGCAACCCGGCCAGTTCCTCACCGGCCTGTTCGGCGTACCGCTGGACGGTGGCCTTGGCTTTGGCGAGGCCATCGCCGGACCGCAGCAGCGCCAGCGCCTCGGCCAGGGCATCGTCGTTGTCGATCGGCCCCTTGACCAGTTCACGCAGCCGGTCGACGTCGGGGCCGGTTCCCTGCAGCGCATAGAGCACCGGCAGGGTGTGCACGCCTTCCCGCAGGTCGGTGCCCGGCAGCTTGCCCGACTCGTCGGGGTCGCTGTCGATGTCGATGATGTCGTCGGAGATCTGGAATGCGGTGCCCACGATCCCGCCGAGCCGGCTCAGCCGCTCGACCTGATCCTCGGTGGCGCCGGAGAACGTGGCACCAAAGCGGCCCGACGCCGCGATCAGACAGGCGGTCTTCTCGTAGACCACCTTCAGGTAGTGCTCGACCGGATCCACGCCCCCGGTGTTGCCCTTCGTCTCCCGCATCTGGCCCGTGACCAGCTCGGCGAACGTCTCGGCGATGATACGCACCGCGTCCGGCCCGAGCCGGCTCACCAACCGCGACGCCGTCGCGAACAGGTAGTCACCGGCCAGGATCGCGATGTTGTTGCCCCAGCGGGCGTTGGCGCTGGGTGCCCCACGACGCATCTGCGCCTCGTCCATCACGTCGTCGTGATAGAGCGTAGCCAAGTGGACCAGCTCGATCACCGCACCGGCCACCGTGACCTGCCAGGCGTCCGGATCGGGGCCCAGCTGCGCGGACAGCACGGTGAACAGCGGTCGGAACCGCTTGCCACCCGCCTCGAAGAGATGCACGACGGCTTCAGTCATCAGCTCGTCGCCACCGCGTAGTTCGGTGCTCATCAGCTCTTCGATGCGGGCTACCCCGTCGCGGACGCTCTGCGCGAACGCGGGGTCACCGAAGTCGACCCCTGCTACCACCGTCGCCGGAGTACTCACCCTGCCAACATACTGGGGGCATGGACTTGCGGTCTGATGTGGTCGTCGTCGGGGCTGGACCAGCTGGTTCGGCGGCGGCTGCGTGGGCCGCCCGGCACGGCCATGACGTGCTCGTCATCGACGCCGCCGAATTTCCCCGGGACAAGCCCTGCGGGGACGGGCTGACTCCGCGCGCGGTGCTGGAGCTGCAGCGCCTCGGACTCGGTGACTGGCTCGACGGCCATATCCGACACCACGGGCTGCGGCTGTCCGGGTTCGGTGCCGAGGTCGAGGTGCCGTGGCCCGGCCCGTCGTTCCCTTCTGGCGGCTCGGCCGTACCGCGCACCGAACTCGACGACAGGATCCGCAAGGTCGCAGAAAATGCCGGGGCATTGATGCTGCTGGGCGTGAAAGCCGTTGATGTATCGGTTGATTCGCGCGGCGCCGTGGATGCGGTCGTGTTGGCCGACGGGTCACGGGTGGCCTGCCAATGGCTGATCGTGGCCGACGGCGCCCGCTCCCCCTTCGGCAGGGTGCTGGGCCGGCAGTGGCATCAGGAGACGGTGTACGGCGTGGCGGTACGCGGATATCTGGCCTCGCCGCGGGCCTCGGAGCCGTGGATCTCCTCGGATCTGGAGCTACGCTCGCCCGCCGGCGGTGCCGGCAATCGAGCCGGAGCCGGGCAGGTGTTGCCCGGTTACGGCTGGATCTTCCCGCTGGGCAACGGCGAGGTGAACATTGGCGTCGGTGCCCTGGCCACCGCCAAACGGCCCGCCGATGTGGCGTTGCGGCCGCTGATCAAGCACTACACCGACCTGAAGCGGGACTCATGGGGGTTCGAGGGTGCGCCGCGCGCGGTGTCGTCGGCGCTGTTGCCGATGGGCGGGGCGGTCTCCGGAGTGGCCGGACCGAACTGGGTGCTCATCGGTGACGCCGCCGCATGCGTGAACCCGCTCAACGGCGAGGGCATCGACTACGGACTCGAGACCGGACGGCTGGCCGCCGAGATGATCGGCTCCGGCGATCTGTCGCTTGCGTGGCCTGCGATGTTGCGAGCGCGCTATGGGCTGGGCTTCTCGGTGGCTCGCCGGCTGGGGCTGTTGCTGACGCTGCCGTGGTTCCTGCCGTTGACCGGGCCTGTCGCGATGCGCTCGAAGGCGATGATGGGCGTCGCCGTGCGGGTGATGGGCAACTTGGTGACCGACGACGACGCGGACCTGGTGGCACGGGCGTGGCGGGTGGCGGGGCGCGGGTCGCGGGTCGTGGACCGGCGCAAGCCGTTCACCTGAGGGCTGTCGCGTCGCGTGGGCGCGAGCCTGCCGCTTCCCAGAAATGGCAAATTTGACAAAACTTCGTCAAATCTGGCCTCGGCCGTCATAAGCTCCGCCGCATGACGGATTACGACGCGATCATCGTGGGGGCTGGGCACAACGGGCTGACCGCGGCGGTGGTGCTGCAACGAGCGGGCTTGCGCACGCTGTGCCTGGAGGCCAACACCTACAGCGGTGGCATGTCGGCCACCGTCGAGCTGATCGACGGGTTCAAGTACGAGATCGCCGGATCCGTGCGCTTCCCGACCGCGCAGAAGATCAACAGCGAGCTGGGCTTGGACACCCTGCCGACGATCGAGTCGGAGATCATGTCGGTCAACCTCGGGGAAAACGGCGAGGAAGCGATGATCTTCCACAGCGACCCGATGGCGATGATGACCCATCTCAACGAGAAGCACGGCATGGACGCCGTGATGGCCATGGCCAACCTGTATGCGTGGAGCACCGGGCCCGGCAAGGCACTCGGCCGTTTCGACGCATTGGCGCTGCCGAAGACCATCGACGAGATGTATGCCTGTGCCGCAGATGAAAGCGAGCGCCGCGCCATCCACGAGATGCTGTTCGGCTCGGCGATGGACGTCGTCGACCGGTTTCTCCCCGACAAGGAAAAACACTCCGTGATTCGCGGCATGCTGGCCTTCCTGGCGGTGAACTCCACCTACCGCGGGCCCTACACCCCCGGCAGCGCAACATGTTTGGCGTTCGCGATGGCCATGCCCCCGGAGGGCGGCCAGATGACCACTAAACTCAAGGGCGGTATCGGAGTCCTGGCCGAGCATCTGCGCGATCTGTTCACCGAGGCAGCCGGCGAGATGCGCTATCGCACCAAGGTCGAGCAGATTCTGGTGGCGGACTCCCGTGTCACCGGGGTGCGCCTCAAGGACGGCGAGGTGATCACCGCGCCGGTCGTGGTGTCCAACCTGGCGCCGGAGACCACGCTGCTGGATCTCGTTGGCGTCGAACATCTTCCGTCGTCGCTGGTGACCCGCCTCGCCGGTCGCGACCACCGAGCGTCGTTCATGCAGATTCACTTCGCCCTCGACGGGCTACCGCAGTATGCCGCGCCGTACGACTTCCTCAACGAACCCGGTATGCAGATGTCGGTCGGCATGTTCGGCTCACCCGAAGAGCAACAGCGCCAATGGGAGAAGGCCCGCGGTGGCGAGGTACCGGACAACCCGGCCATGTCGATCCAGATGCCGACGGTCGGCGATCCCGAGATGGCGCCGGAGGGTAAGCACGCGGCGAGTGTGTACGCCTATGGATTCCCGATCGAGGCGCCCCGCGATCAGCACGGACAGCTGAAAACCGAGATGGCACAACGGGTTGTCGACAAGATCACCCGCTACGCCCCGAACTTCAAGGACATCCTGATCCGCGATATCACTTTCGCGCCGTATCACATGAACACCATGTTCGCCGCGCCCAACGGTGACTTCTGCCACGGCCTGCTGCAGCCCGAGTTGATGGGTGTGAACCGGCCGGGGCCCAAGGGTTTCATCGACGAGCCGATCCCGATCGAGGGCCTCTATCTCGGCGGTGCGGGCTGCCACGGCGGACCGGGCATTACGTTCGTCCCGGGCTACAACGCCGGGTATCAGGTGCTGGCCGACGTCGGCCGCTAGCGATTTCGGCGCGTTCCCGTGCGCACAGCGCTCGTCAGCGCGCCGACTTCGGCAGTACTAGGCCTTGACCGCCGCGTGCAGCGCGACGATCCCACCAGTGAGGTTGCGCCAGCGCACATCTGACCAGCCAGCATCGCGGATCTGGGCAGCCAGCGCCGCCTGGTCGGGCCAGGCCCGAATGGACTCGGCCAGATACACGTAGGCCTCCGGATTACTGGACACCGCGCGGGCCACCCGCGGCAGCGCCTGCATCAGGTACTCCTTGTAGACAGTCGAGAACACCGGCACCACCGGGGTGGAGAACTCGCACACCACCAGCCGCCCACCCGACTTGGTGACACGGGCCATCTCGCGCAGCCCGGCGGAGTGGTCGACGACATTGCGCAGGCCGAGGCTGATCGTCACCGCGTCGAACACCTCGTCGGCGAACGGTAGCTTCGTCGCGTCGCCGGCGACCTTGGGCACCGGCCGCGCGGCACCGGCCTGCAGCATGCCGACTGAGAAGTCGGCGGCCACACACCACGCGCCCGATTTGGCCAACTCGACCGTCGACACCGCCGTGCCCGCCGCCAGGTCCAGCACCCGATCGCCGGGCCCGATCCCCAGCGCCGCGCGGGTCGCCCGCCGCCAGGAGCGGTCCTGCCCCAGCGAGAGCACCGTGTTGGTGATGTCGTAGCGGCGCGCAACGGCGTCGAACATCGACGCCACTTCGCGGGGATCTTTGTCCAGCGTCGCGCGGCTCACGGTGCCGACGCTACCCGAGTGGGAATCGTGGGACAGCTCACGCGTTGGACAAAGCGATGAGTGAAAAAGTTTGGTTCATCACTGGCACATCGCGTGGGTTCGGCCGGGAATGGGCGATCGGCGCCCGCCACATCATCCAGGTGTCGTCGATCGGCGGTATCACCGTTCGGCATTCACGTGACGCTGATCGAGCCGGGTGGCTTCGACACCGATTGGTCCGGTCCGTCCTCGAAGGTGAAGGAGCCGATCCTCGTGCCCAGCGGGCACCAGCCGGCATGGAACGGTTTCTCAGGAACAATTAAGGGTTGAGTACGGCGAGCCTCAGGCTGCCCGAGTGCGCCGACGGCGGCGTCCCTCGACTCGCACGGCCTCGTAGTGACCGATTAGCTCGTCGCAAATCGTCGGCCACGTCCGGCCGAGCACGCTGCGGCGCGCGGCCACCGAATAGCGGGCGCGTTCGTCGAGCAGATGATCGACCGACTGTGACAGTCGCGCCTCGAATTCGTCGACCCCCAGCAACAGTCCGGTGCGGTAGGACGCAACGAGGTCGCGCGGGCCGCCGGCGTTGGGTGCGATGACCGGCAGACCGGAGGCCATCGCCTCCTGGACCGCCTGACAGAAGGTTTCGTGCTCACCCGGATGGACGAATACGTCCATGCTCGCGTAGGCGGCGGCCAGCTGCTGTCCGTAGAGGGCGCCGGTGAACACCGCCGACGGCAGCAGCGCCTGCAGCTTGTCGCTATCGACACCGTCACCGACGATGACCAGCTGCAGGTCGTCGCGGCGGGCCAGCACTGCCAGCCGTTCGACATGCTTCTCCGGCGCGAGCCGTCCGACGAACCCAACGATCGGCTTGCCGTCCGGCGACCACCGCTCGCGCAACTCGCCACTGCGCGCCGACGGGGCGAAACCAGTGACGTCGACACCCCGAGCCCACTGATGCACCCGCGGGATGCCATGGGCAGCAAGATCTTCCATCGCTGCGGTGGACGGCGCCAAGGTGCGGTCGACGCGGGAATGCAGGTGCCTGTTCCAGGCCCACGCCGCTCGCGCAGCCGCCCCGACGCCATAACTCTGGGCGAATCCGGCGATATCGGTCTGGTACACGGCCACCGTCGGCACACCGAGGAACCGTGCGGCCTGCACTCCCCCATACCCCAGCAGGGCCGGGGAGGCCAGGTGGACCACATGCGGATCGAAGCCGCGCAGCACGCCCACCATGCGTGGCCGCGGGACACCCAGCGGCAACGACGTCACTTTGGGGAACATCTTGGACGGGACTCGGTGCACCCGGATCCCGTCATGGACACGCTCGGCCGCCGGCTCACCACGCGGGCTGTCCGGGGCAATGACGAGCGCTTCATGACCCGTGCGGCGGAGATGCTCCAGCACCCGCAGCACCGAGTTGGTGACTCCGTTGACGTTGGGCAGGAAGGACTCGGCGACAATCGCAACGCGCACGACTCGAGGGTTGCAGCGATGCCTGTCAACGAGGTTGCGCCCAGGCATACACGACACGAAAAACAAGTGGAACCGGGTAGCGTGCGAGCATGCGGTACTGGTCTGTGGTCGTGGTGGCGTTGGTGATGCTGGTTGCCGGCTGCAGCAAGGACATCGCCGGTGTGGCACAGGTGGATCCGCGCGGACCGGCTACCGCGATCAGCGAGGACGGCTTCGGTATTGACGTCGGCGACCCGAACGCGCGCAGACACATCGAGATCTACACCGAACCGCAGTGCGATCACTGTGCCGATCTGCAGAAGGATTTCGGCGACGAGTTGCGCCGCTATACGAATCTCGGTCAACTCCTCGTCACCTACCGTCCGTTGACATTCCTCGATGACGAACCCGGCGGCTATTCCGACCGGGTGAGCAACGCGTTGTTCCTGGCGGCCGGACCACAGACGTCGGCCAAGGCGTTTCAGGCGTTCGTCCAAGACCTTTGGGGCCATCAGAGCCGAGGGAGCAAAGGACCCACCGCCACCGAGATCGCCGATATGGCCCACGACAGCGGTGTGCCGACGCCGGCGGCCGACGCGATGCGGGCGGGGAAACCCGCCCTGAACCTTGCCGACATGGAAGATACGAATTTCGAGTATCTCTACGAGATCGACCCGATCAACACCGGCACCCCAACGGTATTCGACCTCACCAAGAACAAGACCGTGGACATCTACGACAACAACTGGCTGTCCAAGTTGATGTCGACCTGATCCAGCCGTCGCTCGAGCGACACCAATCCGGCGAGTACCAGCCCGGCGATCAGCCACGCCACCACCGCGGTCGAGCCGGCCGGGATGATCGCCAACGCAGCCGTACGGTGTTGCACCCGAACCAGATCCGGTTCGTTGCGATCGTATTCGACGTAGATGCGCATCCCCTCGGCCAGCTCCGAGGGATAAAGCACCCCGAGCTCAGGACGGTAGGTGATGCGGTCGGGGGTGACGAACTCGATCGTCGAACGGCGCGGGCCGGCCGAGAGCACCTCGGCCTGAGCCACCCCCATATTTCGTTCGATCTGGCGATCGTTGCGCCACGCGCCGGCCACCAGCAGCAGCGACTGCAACGTGACCAGACCCACCAGGATCCACACCGCACATTTGCTCCAGCGCAACACTCTGCGTCGCGTGGTGTCGACGACGTCGGGATTGCGCCTCGGCAGAGCTGGGTTCAGCAAGGCGGTCAGGCGGGAGATCACAGCGCCGCCCTGATCGCGGCGTGCAGCTGCCGCAGCGAGGACCGGTCGGCCTTGACCTCCAGCACCCGCATGCCCTCGTGCTTTTCGGCCAGCGCGGAACCCAGCTGGTCGACTTCGATCTGACGGGAATCGATGTGGTAGGCGCGGCACAACGCGCCGACATCGACGTCGTGGGGTGTTCCAAAGATCCGTGACGACACGTCGGAGAACCGCGGGTCGCCCTGCTCGAGCAGCTCGAAGATGCCGCCGCCGTTGTCGTTGGACACCACGATCGTCAAGTTCTTCGGCGTTGGCTCGGTGGGGCCGATCAGCAGCCCGGAGCTGTCGTGCACGAATGTCAGGTCACCGATGAGCCCGATGGTCCGGCCCGGGTGCGCCAAGGCCGCGCCGATGATCGTCGACACCGTCCCGTCGATCCCGGCCACTCCGCGGTTGGAACGCACCTTCACTCGCTCGGCGTTGAGCCCGACCAGCGCCACGTCACGCACCGGGTTGGACGCACCGAGCACGAGCTGATCCCCCGGCCGCACCGCGTCGGCGACCGCGGCCGCGACGTGCAGGCCGGTGGTCAGCGGGTGGGCCGCCAGCTGGTGGCGCACCGCGTCGTTCGCGAGCCGGTTGGCCTCCGCACAGTGCTGCAGCCACGCTGGGTCCGGCGCACCGGTGGTTTCGGCCCGGGTCCCGGTGGCCTGCGAGTTACCCGAGACATCCGGCCAGCGGGGCCCGGTGGTCAGGGCGAACACCGGCAGCGACGGATTGGCCAGCAGCGTCGACACCGGCCGGTGCAGCGTAGGCCGGCCCAACATGATCACCTGGCGGGGCCGTAACCGCGCCAGTGCGAGTGGATGCAGGGGGTTGGCGGGGTGCGGCGCGGTCGGCTCGGCGACCGTGGGCAGCGCGGCAAGGTTGGGGTGCACACCGGCGCCGTGCCCGGCGATCACCACGGTGTCGGGTGTGACGTCGATGGTCAGGGGCTGATCGAAGTTCACCGGCGGGTTGTAGGTCCACGGTTTTCCATCCGGGCGACCAGACGGGTAGTCGGTGGCACCCGCGTTGGCATCTGGCACCAGCGGCTCGCGCAGCGGGATGTCGAACTGCACCGGGCCGGCGTTGGCCGTGCGGGCCCCGGTGGCCGCGGCCACCACCCGGGAGGTCGCCGAACGCCACTGCGCGTTCAGTGCCTCGAGCTTGTCGGGCCCGCCTTCGGCCAGGCCCAGGCTGATCGCCGCACGGACCTGAGTGCCGAAATAGCCGAGCTGCTCGAAGGTCTGGTTGGCGCCGGTGCCCAGCAGCTCGTAGGGCCGGTTGGCCGACAGCACGATCAGCGGCACGCGGGCGTAGTTCGCCTCGACGACGGCGGGTCCCAGATTGGCCACCGCGGTGCCCGACGTCATCGCCACACACACCGGGGCGCGGTCGGCGACCGCCAGGCCGATGGCAAGAAAACCCGCGGTGCGTTCGTCGATGCGGACGTGCAGGCGAAGCCGGCCGGCACCGTCGGCGTCGGAGAGCGCGAAGGCCAGCGGGGCGTTACGGGAACCGGGGCACAGAACGACGTCGCGGACGCCGCCGCGAATCAATTCGTCGACGACGACACGTGCCTGGGCCGTCGATGGGTTCACCACTACAGCGTGTCACACGTCGATTTAGACCAGCGTGCCTGCGAAAAAGTCCAGCATGGCGTTGTTCACGGTGTCTGGACGCTCTAGGAATCCGAGGTGACCGGTGTGGCCGATCTGCACATAGCGCCCGTTGGGCAGGGCATCGGCGACCTCGCGGCCCAGCACCGCCGGGGTGAGCACATCGTCGGCGAATCCGATCACCAGCACCTCGGTGGGGATCGACCGGTAGGCGGCCAGCCGGTTGTCCTTCGGATACACCTCGAGCTGTGCGGCCAGGCCCGGGGTGCGTTTGATCGGGAACGCGGTGAACATCTCCATCCAGTCCCCGATGGCCTTCTCGTCATTGATCGTCTTAGGCGAGAAGTTCTCCAGCACACGCACTTTCGCGGCATAAGCGGCTGGCAGCTGGATTTCGGCCTTGGTGAGTTCGACGTCGGCGGCGCGGATCGATTTCCGGATGCGGTCCAGGCGTCCGCGGGTGCCCATCAGCACGGCCTGGCTGACGAGTTCGGGGCGGACCAGCATCAGCTCCTGGGCGATGTAGGCACCCATCGACATCGCCACCACCCGGGCCGGGCCGCCGTCGGCGACCTGCTCGATGAGGGCGGCGGTGTCGGCGACCATCTGCTCAGTGCCGAAGCCGCCGGCGTTCTCGGTGGCCCCGATCCCCCGGTTGTCGAAGGTGATGCAGCGATAGCCTGCCGCCACGAACGGCGGGACCTGGTGAATGTGCCAGGTGCGCCCTGCGCCTCCGGTGCCAGCGATGAACAGGACCGGATCGCCGGAGCCGTTTTCCTCGTAGGCCAGGTTGATCACCTCGGAGAGGCTACGCGCCCCCGTTTGCGCCTGCCTCGCGACCGGGCCGCTTCGATGGCACCGGTCCATAACAGCGACGTCATGGCCTTGAGCTGGGTGGGGTTGGCCATATCCTTGGCCATCAGCGCGGTAGCGCTGGCCTTGGTGGCCGCCGAGGCCTTCGACATATGCCCCGAATCGAACGGCGGCTGCGGGTCGTATTCGATCGACAGCTGAATGACCTTGGCGCGATGCTCACCGCCGATCTGGCCGGCCAGCCACAGCGCGAGGTCGATCGCGATCTGCATGGGAAGCTCCTGTCAGGCAAAGGTTTTGCGGTATTGGTCGGGCGATACTCCGACCCGCCGAATGAAGTTGCGGCGCATGGTTTCCGACGTTCCGAATCCGCAGCGGGCGGCGATGGTGACGACGGTGTCGTCGGTCTCCTCCAGCTGACGGCGCGCGGCTTCGGTGCGCACGCGTTCGACGTAGGCGCCGGGTGCCTCGCCGACCTCGTAGGTGAACACCCGGGTGAAGTGCCGCGGACTCATCGCGGCACGACGAGCCAGATCCGAAATGCTATGGGCTGAACCCGGGTTCGGACTCGATGGCTTCCTGCACATCACCGACGGGCTGCCGTCGTGCCCGCGGCACCCACACGGGTGCGGCGAATTGGGTTTGCCCGCCCGGGCGGCGCAGATGCAGGACGACGTAGCGCGCGACGGTCTGGGCGACCCGCGCGGCTGACCGCGGAAACCGCCGCAGCAGTATTCGGGCTGGCATTCGAGCAGTGGCTGGCCGCCGACGACCACGACCTGGCGTATTTCATGCGCACTGCGATCGCTGAACTCAGGGCATTGACCGCGAGCTGAGCAGCGGGTAGCACTCGCGGACGCGGGTGATCCACCAGTCGCGGCGCTCGACCGGGGCGGCGAGCGTGGCGAGGCGCGCCGGATCGGGCGCCACATCGCCGACGGGCAGGCCGCCATCGACGGGCGCGATATCGGCGACGTCTTCGACGAACAGCCCGCCGGTGCCCAGCCCACACGCATGCCCCAAGCGGGGCAGCGCCGCCGCCGCGGCCAGCCCGGCCCCGATACCGACCGCGGAATCCAGCGCGCTCGACACCACCACCGGAATGTCGATCTCGGCGGCGATGGCCAACATGGCGGCGACCCCACCCAGCGGTGCGACCTTGAGCACCGCAATGTCCGCCGCGCGCGCTCGCACCACCGCCAACGGGTCGGCGGCCTTGCGGATGCTCTCGTCGGCGGCCACCGCGACCGCGACGCGGCGGCGCACCTCGGTCAGTTCGTCCACTGTCTTGCACGGCTGCTCGAGGTATTCGATTGGACCATCGGCAGTTAATGCCGCCGCGGCGGCCACCGCCTGTTCAACCGTCCACCCCCCGTTGGCGTCCACCCGCACCGTCGGGATCAGCGCCCGTACCGCATTCACCCGGGCGACGTCGTCGGCCAGTGTCTGCCCCGGCTCGGCCACCTTCACCTTGGCCGTGCGCGCCCCCGGAAATCGGGCCAGCACCTCGGGCACCTGCTCGGCCGGCACGGCAGGCACCGTTGCATTGATGGGAATCACCGAACGCACGACGGGCGGTCTTGTGCCGTAAGCGGATTCGATGCCCGATGCCAGCCAGTGCGCGGCCTCGGGTGGTTCGTATTCGACGAACGCACCGAACTCACCCCAGCCCGTCGGCCCGTCGATCAGCGCCACTTCGCGAACCATGATGCCGCGGAAGCGCACCCGCATCGGCAGCGCGACCACATGCAGGCGCTCCAGCAGATCGTCCAGCGCTACCACCATCAGATCGCGCGGTCGCGGTTCTCCCAGTACGGGTTGCGCAGGTCGCGCTTGAGCAACTTGCCGGTGGGGTTGCGTGGCAGCACCGGAGTGATCTCGACGCTGCGCGGGCACTTGTAGTGCGCCAGCCGCTCCCGGCACCAGGCGATCAGCTCGGCCTCGGAAGTCTCAGCACCAGTGGACAATTCGACGACCGCCTTGACCGACTCACCCCATTTGTCGTCGGGGACGCCGAACACCGCAGCGTCGAGCACCGCAGGGTGATCGGTCAGCGCCCGCTCGACCTCGACCGAGTAGATGTTCTCGCCGCCGGAGATGATCATGTCCTTGAGGCGGTCTTCGACAAAGATGAAGCCGTCCTCGTCGACGCGGCCGATGTCACCGCTGCGGAACCAGCCGTCCTCGGTGATCGACCCGGCAGTGGCATCCGGCTTGTTGTGATAGCCCTTCATCAGCTGCGGTGTGCGGAACCACAATTCACCCGGCTGGCCGGTCGGCACCTCGGCGAGAGTGTCGATGTCCACCACCCGAACCTCCACCTCACGGGAGGGCTGACCGGCGCTGACCATGCGCTCCGGGCGGGACTCGTCCCGGTGCACCTGCGGGGACAGCTGGGTGATCGCGCCACAGACCTCGGTCAATCCGTACACCTGGATGAAATCGGTATCCGGCCACGCCTTGAGCGCCGACTTCAGCAGCGCCGGCGGCATCGGCGAGGCGCCGTAGACGAACGTGCGCAGGCCACTGAACAGTTTGACCGCATCCTCGCCGGATTCCAGCACCTTGCCCAGCACCGCCGGCACCAGGAAGGTGCGGTTGGCGCCCTGCAGCAGCGCGCCGGCCAGCGAGGCGCCGTCGGCCTCCCGCGTCATGATCGTCGGGATCCCGGCGTGGATGCCGTACTGCACATACGCCGACCCGCCGACATGGAACAGCGGCATCGCCACCATGTTCTTGTCGTCCGGGCCGAACTCGAAGGTGGCCGCGTTGATCGTGTGCGCCAAAATGTTTCGCTGCGACAACACCACACCTTTGGGCCGGCCGGTGGTACCCGAGGAATACATGATCAGGCAGGTGTCCTCTGGGTCGACCTCGGCGGGGCGGCCGGTCGGGGTGGCCGCCGCCAGCAGTGCCTCGTACTGGTCACCGTCGGAACCTTCGGGCGTCACCTCGATAACGTCCTCGACGTCGGTCAGCTTGTCGCGGATCTTGTCGATGGCCCCGATCAGTTCGGTGCCGACGAACAGCAGTTTGGCGCCCGAGTCGTTGAGGACGTAGTCCATCTCGTCGGCGGCCAGCCGGAAGTTGATGACCGCGGTGGCCGCGCCGATCGAGGCCGCGGCCAGTTGAAGCTCCACACAGGCCGGGTGGTTCTTGTCCAGGAATGCCACCACGTCACCGCGCCCGACACCGCGGGCCGCCAGGGCACCGGCCAGCCTGCGGATCCGCTCGTCCCACTGCGCCCAGGTCCAGCGGCGGCCGAGGTAGCTGACCGCTTCACCGTCGGGCTTGTGTTGCGCCCAATAGGCCGGCCGGTCGTCGAGAAAGCGCGGTTGCGGTGCTTGCATACCGGCCAGAGTGCCACGTCAGGCCGAGGACGAGCCAGCTTTCGGCCGGAGCAGCACCCAGGCGACCACGATTGCGACAGCGGGCACGACTGCCATGATCAGGCTCAGATCGTGGATGGCGGTCAGCCAGCTCTGCGTCGCCTCCGACACCACCCAGCGGGCTTTCTCCGGGTCCAAGACCTCGGCACCGGCCGCCGGACCGGGCACACCCCCGTGCGCGACCCGCAACGCGTCGCGAGCCTGGTCCTCGGTGATCCCCGACCCCTCCAGCTTGTGCCGGCCGTCGCGCAGGAACAGCGTAGTACCGACCAGCGCGAACAGCGCCGGCCCCAGCGAGTAACTGGCCTGTCCGACAGCAGGTTTCACCGCCGAGATGACGCCACCCAGCTCCGCCGGCGCACTGGACATCATGATTGTGGATTGCGGGGTCTGCACCACCGCACCACCAATCGCGTTCAGCGCCACCGCAACACCGAGGACCCAGACCGGGGTGCGGGCGTCGAGCACGACGAGCATCACCATCCCCACCAGCAGGATAGCCAGCCCCGCGATCACCACCCCACGCTCGCCGAACCGCCCCACTGCGCGGCCCGCCACCATGGCCGCCAGCGAGGCCACCAGCACCGCCGGGATAAGCAGCAGCCCCAGCAGCTCGGGTGACTCACCGCGGATTGTGACCAGGTAATAGGCGAACAGGATGGTGGCCCCGCCCTGCAGGAAGTTGAACGTCGCACCGGCGATCACCGCGGCGTTGAACCGGCCGGATCCAAAGATGCGCATGTCCAACGCCGGCTGGTCGGTACGCCACTCCCAGAACACGAACAGCACCGCCAGCACGATCCCGACCAAGATCTGCACCAGCGCGCTGACGTGGAAACCGCCCTGCAGCTGAGTAAGCCCCAGGATCAACAGGATCAGCCCGACCGCGATCAACACGATCCCGACCACATCGAGCTTGCGCTGCCAGCGCAGCGTCTCCGGCACGTAGCGAATGGTCAGCACCAGGGTGAGCGCGGCGAGCACGGGGGTCACCAGAAAGCAGGCGCGCCAACCGAAATGAGTCGCCAACCAGCTTCCGACCGCAGGCTGAAACACACTGAGCGCGTGGCCGACGCCGAGGTACATGGCGATAGCGGCGGCTCGGCGCCCCGCCGGGAACACCGCGTTGATGATCGCCAGCGACAACCCCAGAACGAAGGCGAAGGCAATGCCGACGCCGGCCCGGGCGAACGTCAGCACCGCCACGTTGGGTGCCACCGCCGCCAGCACGCCGAACCCGATCGAGCCGTAACACCCGATCCCGAACATCCGCTTCATGCCGTACAGGTCGCCGAGCGCGCCCGCGCCGAGCACCGCCGCGGCCAGCGTGAGGGTGGCCAAGCAGGCGAGGAAACTGGCGGTACTGGGGCTGAAACCCAGACCGTGGCGCACCTCGGCGAGGTTGGCCGACAGGATCGTCGGGTCCGCGGCGGTGATGCTGTAGCCCAGCCCCATGGCCACGATGGTCATGGTCGCGGCGAGGCCGCTGACCTGCTGCTGCTCCGACATGGCCAGATGCTAGCCGCGGCGCAAACGGACATGTCCGCGAATCATCAAGTTGGGTTCGTCGTACCGGATGGGTGCACGCCATTCGGCGTCCGGGTCGAGCACCTCAGCCGGTCACGGAGCCGCGTGTTCACGTCACTCACCGAGCCGCCCTTCCTTCCTAACTGGAACACGTTCTAGTGTGGACGCCATGAGTGACGAGCTGCTGCGCCATCCCCTGCATTCTGGCCACCTCACAGTCGGCGCGCTGAAGCGCCACAAGAACAAGCCGGTGCTGTTCCTGGGTGACACCACGCTGACCGGTGGCGAGCTCGCCGACCGCATCAGCCAGTACATTCAGGCCTTCGAAGCGCTCGGCGCGGGATCCGGTGCGACGGCGGGGCTGCTGTCGCTGAACCGGCCCGAGGTGCTGATGATCATCGGCGCCGGCCAGACCCAGGGCTACCGCCGCGTGGCACTACACCCTCTCGGCTCACTCGATGATCATGCATACGTGCTCAACGACGCCGGCGTGACGACGCTGATCATCGACCCCACCCCGGCCTTCATCGAGCGGGCCCAGGGTCTGCTGGAGAAGGTGCCCGGCCTCAGGCAGGTGCTGACACTCGGCCCGGCGCCGGAGGCACTGGGCGATTCGGCGGTGGACCTGATCGCCGAGGCCGCCAAGTACGCGCCGCAGCCGTTGGTGGCGGCCAACCTTGCCCCCGATCACGTCGGCGGCATGGCCTACACCGGCGGCACCACCGGCAAGCCCAAGGGCGTGCTGGGCACCGCGCAGTCGATCACCTCGATGACGAGCATCCAGCTCGCCGAGTGGGAGTGGCCAGAGAACCCGCGATTCCTGATGTGCACCCCGCTGTCGCACGCCGGGGCGGCCTTCTTCGTGCCGACCGTGGTCAAGGGCGGCGAACTGGTGGTGCTGACCAAGTTCGATCCGGCCGATGTGCTGCGGGTGATCGAGGAGCAGAAGATCACCGCGACGATGCTGGTGCCGTCGATGATCTACGCGCTGATGGATCATCCCGATTCGCAGACCCGCGACCTGTCGTCGCTGGAGACCGTCTACTACGGTGCCTCGGCGATGAACCCCGTGCGGCTGGCCGAGGCGATCCGACGCTTCGGCCCGATTTTCGCCCAGTACTACGGGCAGTCCGAGGCGCCGATGGCGATCTCGTACCTGTCCAAGAAGGATCACGACGAGAAGCGGCTGACCTCGTGCGGGCGGCCCACCCTCCTCGCCAGGACCGCGCTGCTGGACGCCGACGGCAACGAGGTGGCCCAGGGCGAGGTCGGCGAAATCTGTGTCTCGGGGCCGCTGTTGAGCGGCGGCTACTGGAACTTGCCGGAGGAGACGGCCAAGACGTTCAAGGACGGCTGGCTGCACACCGGTGATATGGCGCGCGAGGACGAGGACGGCTTCTGGTTCATCGTCGACCGGGTGAAGGACATGATCGTCACCGGCGGGTTCAACGTGTTCCCCCGCGAGGTCGAGGACGTCGTCGCCGAGCATCCTGGTGTGGCGCAGGTGTGTGTGATCGGGACACCGGACGAGAAGTGGGGCGAGGCCGTCACCGCCGTGGTCGTGCTGCGACCCGACCATCCCAGCGACGACGAGTCGGTGGCCAAGCTGACCGCCGAGATTCAGGCAGCAGTTAAGGACCGCAAGGGTTCGGTGCAGTCCCCCAAGCAGGTGATCATCGTCGACTCGGTGCCGGTGACCGCGCTGGGCAAGCCCGACAAGAAGGCCGTGCGGGCGCAGTTCTGGGAAGGCTCAGCGCGCGCCATCGGGTAACGCACCCGCCGCGCCTCTCGATCGCGCCTTGTGCCGATACATATCAATGTCGGCCTCGCGGATCAGTGCGGCGGCGTCCCCGGTTCGGCTACACGCCCACCCCACCGACGCGGTGAGTGTCACCTCGCCGCCGTCGACGGGGTATGTGCCGTTCAGAACGGCCCGCACGTTGTAGGCCACCCGCTGCACCGCAGACTCAGTGACGTCGTCGACCAGCAGGACGACGAACTCGTCGCCGCCGAAGCGGTAGACCGAGTGGGGCGTGACCGCCGCTCTGAGTCGGCGCGCCGCGGCTTCCAGCACAGCATCGCCCGCGACGTGGCCATGGGCGTCGTTCACCTGCTTGAAGCCATCGAGGTCGATGAACACGGCACCCACCCACGCGCCGGTGCGGGTCGTGCGGTATTCGGTGATTCGGCCGACCAGCGAGTGCCGGTTGTACAGCCCGGTGAGCGGGTCGGTCTCCGCGAGCCGGGCAAGACAAGCCTCAGCATTTCGGCGGGCGGTGACGTCCCGGAATTGCGCCACCACGATGTCGGTGCCGCTGTGCGCCGCGGGCACCAGCACGGCGATGCGCTGCACCCAGATCGTGGCACCGTCGCGCCGGACGTAGCGCATCTCGGTGGAGACCTTTGGCACCGAACCACCGAGCAACTCGCACCAATCTCGTTCGGCCACAGCGAGATCGTCCGGGTGCACGCCGTCGCGACAACTGAGCACGACCTCGTCGTGCGGTCGGTGACCCACCAGCTGACGCAGTGCCGGGTTGGCGTACAGGGCCTGCCCGGCTGGGGTGAACACCGCCTCCCCGAACGGCGCATTGTCCATACTGATCTGGAACAACCGCTGCGCGTCGTCGCGGGCTCGCTCGGCCTCGACCCTCTCGGTCACGTCGGCCACTTGCACGTAGAGGCCGCGCACCTGCCCGTCGACCAGGTCGGGTAGATAGGCCGCCTGCACATGGCGGGTGACGCCGTTGTGATCGGTCAAGGTCTTCTCGAAGACCTGATCCTGGCCCGCCATCGCCGCGTACACATACGGCAGGCTTGCTTCACCGAGCTCGCCGACCAGCAACTCAGTGATGTGCATGCCGGCAATCTCGGCCGGAGTTTTGCCGAAGAACTGCCTGTGGGCCTCATTGGCGACAACGTTGCGGAGGTCGCCGTCCCAGTACGCCACCATCGCCGGCAGTCGGTCGATGAGTTGCCGGAGCCGATAAGCACCGTCGGGCGCGCCTGTGTCCGACATCAACTCCCTTCCCGGGCTGCAACTGCGGGCAGCCCTTGACTGCCAGCAATACTTCCGGATAAGCAAGTTTACGGTCGACCCTACGGGAGCGCAGAGCTGCCATCGCGTGCCCTCGGCAAGCCCCGACGCACATACTCGAGTGATGTTGTCCCGGGTGATCTTGCTCGAGTACCTCAAAGAGCGCGACCTCATGTAGTGGCTGCCGCCCGGTGGCCTGGACAACGACGTGTCGGCCGATACCTGGGTGATCATCGCCGAGCTAGAAGACGCTGACGCCCGGCCGGTACTCGACCTCTTGGGCGACAACGACATTGGTGCCTACTAGGCCAAGCCGAGCGGTCGCAGGGGTGCCGCCGCGTCGGGTAAGCAGCTCTACGTGGATCGCGAGCAGTACAACAAGGCCGTCGATGTGCTGATGCTGTTGCTGCGTACCAAGGACCAGCCGGCGATCCCACGGTCGGAACGGATCGCTGCGAGGGTCCCTCAACGCGATCGCCACCGCACGGGGAACGGTCGGCATCTTGACCTTGTCGCAGACTAGACCGGTGCAAGGATGGGGCAATGCCTCTTCGCGCGGTCCTGTTCGACTTCTCCGGCACCCTGTTTCGCCTCGAGGAGGACGACAGCTGGTTCGACGGGATGGAAGTGATCGACGACGACGGCCGCCACGCCGTGGACGCGCACGTCCAGGCCGAGCTGATGGAACGCCTCACCCACCCCACCGGGGGTTCGGTGACCAGAACCGAGGAGGCCCACCGAGCCTGGGTCAACCGCGACCTAGCCCCGGTCCTGCACCGTGAGGCCTACCTGCACGCGTTGCGCGACGCCGGCCTGCCCGACCACCACGCCAACGAGCTGTATCGACAGGCGATCGATCCGGCGTCCTGGGTGCCGTACCCGGACACCGTCGAGGTGTTGCGGTCGCTGAAAGCGAACAGCGTACCCACTGCCATCGTCTCCAATATCGCGTTCGACATTCGACCGGCGTTCCGCGCCGCCGGTGCCGACGCCGACGAGTTCGTCCTGTCCTTCGAAGTCGGTGTGGTCAAACCTAATCCGGGAATCTTTGAGATCGCACTGCAGCGACTCGGCGTCGCTGCGGACGAGGCGGTGATGGTCGGCGACAGCCGCGAGAACGACGGCGCCGCCGCAAACATCGGCTGCGACTTCATCCTGGTGGACCCGCTGCCGGTGGCCGAACGCCCGACCGGGCTCATCGCGCCACTGCGCGAGCGCGGGATCAGGTGCTGACCGCGCCGACCAATCCGTCCAAGCCGCTCGACAACCGGTCCAGTTCGCTGCGTTGACGCTCCATTCGCGATCCGATACCGGATCGACTTCACCCCGCAGGTGCTCCAAGATCAGTGCCGGGCCGCCAATCGTCGCGCATCACCGGCCAGCCGGGCGTCGAGCTCGGCCCGTCGCTCGGCGAGGATGCACCGGAAATACTGCGCCTGACCACTGTCAGCCTCCGACGCACTCATGTGGTGCGACACATGATTCGAGCGTGAACGGTGTGGCTGTTGTTAAAGGCAAGGTGACCGTTTGGCGGGGCATTCTCGGGTAGGCGTAATTTCGTGGGCATGGCCGACACCGAGCGCATTCGACCGCCCTGGTGGCTCAAGCCGATGAACAAGATCTTCATGACCGCGATGCGCCTCGGTATCCCGGTCGGCGGGACCGAAGGCCCGATGGTGCTGACTGTTCCCGGCCGGATGTCGGGCAAGCCACGGTCCACTCCGATCACCCCGTTCACCGCCGACGAGAAGCGCTATGTCGTCGGCGGATTTCCCGACGCCGACTGGGTGCGCAGTCTTCCGTTTTGACCCCCTAGCAGATGGAGTTCAAAAGCCTTGAGCGATAACCCGTTTGACCCGTCGCAATGGCGCACTATCGACGGCTTCGAGGACCTGACCGATATCACCTACCACCGCCACGTCTCCGACGGAACGGTGCGGGTGGCATTCGACCGGCCCGAGGTGCGCAACGCTTTTCGTCCACACACCGTCGACGAGCTCTACCGCGCTCTCGACCACGCCCGGATGTCGCCCGATGTCGGCGTGGTGTTGCTGACCGGGAACGGCCCATCCCCCAAGGACGGCGGATGGGCCTTCTGCTCGGGCGGCGATCAGCGTATCCGCGGCCGCAGCGGCTACCAGTACGCCGCGGGTGAAACCGCCGAGACCGTCGACCCGGCGCGCGCCGGCCGACTGCACATCCTGGAAGTGCAGCGGCTCATCCGCTTCATGCCCAAGGTCGTCATCTGCGTGGTCAACGGGTGGGCCGCCGGTGGCGGGCACAGCCTGCACGTGGTCTGCGACCTGACTCTGGCCAGCCGCGAGCATGCCCGGTTCAAACAGACCGACGCCGACGTGGGCAGCTTCGACGGCGGATACGGCAGTGCCTATCTGGCCCGCCAGGTCGGGCAGAAGTTCGCCCGCGAGATCTTCTTCTTGGGCCGGCCCTACACCGCCGAACAGATGCACCAGATGGGTGCGGTCAATGAGATCGTCGACCACGCCGAACTGGAAAACGTGGCCGTGCAGTGGGCCAAGGAGATCAACGGCAAATCGCCTCAAGCCCAGCGCATGCTGAAGTTCGCCTTCAACCTGCTCGACGACGGCCTGGTAGGCCAGCAGCTGTTCGCCGGGGAGGCCACCCGGCTGGCGTACATGACCGACGAGGCCGTCGAGGGTCGCGATGCGTTCCTGGAGAAGCGCGACCCCGACTGGAGCCCGTTCCCCCGCTACTTCTAAACGGCTTCGGCGCGCTCACGTGCGCACAGCGCACGAAACCGCGCCCACTTCGCCGACATAGACTCAGCAACCGTGAATCCCCTGCGCCGCAGACTGACCGATGCCATCGCCCTGACCGGGATGCGCCCGCCGCTGAGCCTGCCGACCGGTATCAACATCGACCTGCGCGGCAAGCGCGTGCTGGTGACCGGCGCGTCCTCGGGTATCGGCGCGGCCGGTTCCGAGTTGTTCGCCGCGCAGGGGTGCGATGTGGTCATCGTCGCGCGGCGGGCCGACCTGCTCGGTGAGGTCGTGGACCGCATCACCGCCGCGGGCGGATCAGCGACCGCGATCGCATGCGATCTGGCGGATCTAGACGCCGTCGACGCCCTGGCCAATGACGTCGGCGAGGTCGACATCTTGGTGAACAACGCGGGCCGGTCGATCCGTCGACCCCTGGCCGAATCGCTGGACCGCTGGCATGACGTCGAGCGCACGATGACGCTGAACTACTTCTCGCCGCTGCGGCTCATCCGGGGGCTGGCGCCCGCCATGATCGAGCGCGGCGACGGCCACATCATCAATGTCGCGACCTGGGGTGTATTCAGCGAAGCCTCCCCGCTGTTCGGCGTCTACAACGCATCGAAGTCTGCTCTCAGCGCGGTCAGCCGGGTCATCGAAACCGAATGGTCCGGCCACGGTGTGCATTCCACGACGCTGTACTACCCGCTGGTGGCCACGCCGATGATCGCGCCGACCAAGGCCTACGACGGCCTGGCCGCCCTGGCCCCCGAGGAAGCCGGGCAGTGGATGATCGACGCCGCCCGGCACCGCCCTGTGCGAATCGCGCCCCGTATCGCCGTCACCGCGCGCGCTGGACGTGGTGGCCCCCGGTGTCATCAGCCGAGTGATGAAGCGTCAGCGCCTGCAGCCCAACTGAGGTAAACACAACGACATGGAGATCCTTGCGAGCCGGATGTTGGTCCGGCCAGCGGATTACGCACGCTCGGTGGCCTTCTACCGAGACGCCCTCGGCCTGGCCATCGCCCGTGAATACAGCGGCGGCACGGTGTTCTACGCCGGCCAGACGCTGCTCGAGCTCGCCGGCCACGGCACACCCGAACATCCCGGCGCTCCGTTTCCGGTATCGCTCTGGCTGCAGGTCCGCGATCTCTACGCGACCCAACAGGATTTACACGGCCGCGGCGTGGATATCGCCAGGGCGGCCCGCCGCGAACCGTGGGGCCTGCACGAGATGCACGTCAGCGATCCCGACGGGATGACGCTGATCTTCGTCGAGGTCCCCGAGGATCACCCGCTGCGCCGCGACTCCCGCTGCTAGTGCGTTTCGAGCGGCCAGCCCACCCCGGCCAGCCGACCCGCAACCTGGTGCAGCTCTTCGGGATTGGGCTCCGTGGCGATGACCTCGCGGACCGCGTCACGGATCTGGTCTTCGGTCACCGGTGCGTCGAAATCGGCTACCCGCAGAATTGATTGGGCTGTCTGGACGATCTCATCGTCCGAAAGCGACCTCTTCAGCAGGGCCAGCAGCGGGTAGTAATCCTTGGGCGGAACACCTTCTGGATAACCCTTGTGCAACCAACTGAGCACGTTCTCGAGAAAGGCGCGGGGCTGTTCGGCAGTCATCTCAACCTTACTTAGAGATGCCCGGGAAGAGGTCGATACCGAAGTGGTGGATGATCGTCGTCCTGGTGATCCAGGCGACGGCCGTCAGGATCACCAGCGTGACGAAGAGGAAGAGCGCAATACCCAGGTACTTCAGCGCCGGGTTGCCCTTGTGCACTACGCCATCGGCTTCCTCACCGCCGGCACCGAAGGAGTAGGCCACCATTCCGCTCGCGAAGATCGCCGGCAGGCCAGCACCGAGAACCAGCCCGACCACCAGCACTTTCGCGAGGGCTTCGAAGTAATGCATCTACGTGTCCTTTTGCTTGTAGCGGGGGATCAGACCGTGGCGGAGGGCTCGGCCGACTTGGTGGCCGCGCGAACCTCTGCGGGCACCACGGAGTTGGTCGAGGAATCCCAATCGGCGTTGACGTTCGAGGAGTCCACCTTCTGCTTGCTGGGCGCGCCACCACATGAAGCCGGACAAGCCGACCAGGACGATGAAGATCAGACCATCGCCCATCAGCTGGGAGTTGGTGACGCCCTTGACGATGTCGGACAGCCAGTAGGACAACGCGCCGACCAGAGCCGCGGCCGGCAGGGTGACCAGCCAGGCCACCGCCATGCGGCCGGCGACTGCCCAGCGCACCTCGGCACCGGGCTTGCCAACGCCGCTGCCGAGGATCGACCCGGTGGCGACGTGGGTGGTCGACAGTGCCATACCGGCGGCGCTTGAGCTCAGAATGATTGCGGCAGAAGAAGCTTCGGCGGCCAGGCCCTGAGGCGACTCGATCTCGACGAGGCCCTTGCCCAGCGTGCGGATGACACGCCAGCCGCCGATGTAGGTACCAAGCCCGATCGCCAGCGCGCAGCTGAGGATGACCCAGAACGGCAGGCCGTCCTTCTTCACGTCGCCGGTGAGATGCCCGGTGGTGATCAGGGCGAGTGCAATGACACCCATGGTCTTCTGCGCGTCGTTGGTTCCGTGCGAGAGCGCCACGAGAGAGGCGGTGGCGATCTGACCCCAGCGGAATCCTTCTTCACGGCGGCGGGCCAGCACCTTGCGGGTGATCCGGTACACCAGCCAGGTGCCGCACGCGGCCACGAGGCCGGCGATCACGGGCGCGGCAACGGCCGGCATCAGCACCTTCTGGGTGACGCCGGTCCAGTTGACGCCGCTGGTGCCCAGCGCGGCCAGGCCGGCGCCGATCAGGCCGCCGAACAGGGCATGCGAGGAGCTGGACGGAATGCCGAACAACCAGGTCAGCAGGTTCCACAGGATGCCGCCGATCAGGCCGGCGAAGATAATCGTCAACCCCGTTGACGCGTCGATCCCTGGCAGCAGATGGCCGGTCTTACTGTCCTGCACCTTAAGGACCGACGTCGTCACGGTGACAGCGACCTCGACCGAGAGGAACGCGCCAACCAAGTTGAGGATGCCGGCCAGCAGCACGGCAGTCTTGGGCTTCAGCGCGCCCGTGGCGATCGATGTCGCCATGGCATTGCCGGTGTCGTGGAATCCATTGGTGAAGTCGAAAGCCAGTGCGGTGGCGATCAGCAACACCAGGATGATCATCTCCGTGCTCATACATCAGATTGTGATGGTTGATGGGGCCCTTTGACCAGCGGCCAATAGTCCCCGAACTGCATATTTGCGAACGTCCCGCAGCTGTTCATCGACCGTTAACCTAACGGCCGTCCCTGGTTCGCGTCGGCCGGTCGATCTGAGGTACAGGGTAGAGGCGCGGCGAGTGTGCGCCGTTTAGGATTCGTAAATTCCACTGGGCGTCCAAACGCCCCCGCCAGGGAGATGCCGCGGTGACCAAATTTCTCACCAAGATCGTGGCCTGGATCAAAACCGGCTACCCGGACGGGGTTCCAGACCCCGACCAGGTGCCACTATTCGCCCTGCTCCGCAGGCGGCTCAGCGAGGACGAGGTGATCGTCGTCGCCCAGGGCCTACTCGAGCGCGGCGCGTTCGACCACGTGGATATCGGGGTATTGGTCACCGAGATCACCGATGCGTTGCCCACCCCCGAGGACATCGACCGGGTTCATGACAAGCTCGCCGCGTTCGGCTGGCCGCTGGATGATCCGCGAGACAGTGAGGACGTCGAATAACCACGCTGCGAGCTCTCGCCATCCCGTCCGGCCCGTCAGCGCAGTCTCTGATGGCCGCCATGGCTGGCGTGCTCGATGGACGCGACGCACCCCTGGTTCCCATCCCCGGCGGCGACTTGCGGGAAAGCGAGATGCTGACAACCTCGTTGCGCGTTGGTGAGGAGATCGACGACGACGTCGCCCTGGTGGTACCGACATCGGGCACCACCGGCACTCCCAAAGGGGCGATGCTCACGCCCGCGGCGCTGATCGCCAGCGCGGCGGCCACCCACGACCGCCTCGGCGGCCCGGGCACGTGGCTACTGGCCCTGCCGAGCCACCACATCGCCGGCATCCAGGTACTCGTGCGCAGCTTGCAAGCAGGCACGGTACCGGTAGAGCTGGATATCTCCGCCGGCTTCGATACCAGCGAATTGCCAATGGCCATAGCACAACTCGGGTCCGGCCGCCGCTACACCTCGCTGGTCGCCACTCAACTCGCCAAGGCCCTGCTCGACCCCGAGGCCGCCGCGGCACTGGCCGAACTCGACGCGGTTCTGTTGGGTGGTGGCCCCGCTCCCCGACCCGTGCTGGAGGGAGCGGCCGCCGCGGGGATCGCGGTGGTGCGCACCTACGGCTCCAGTGAGACAGCCGGCGGGTGCGTCTACGACGGTGTGCCGCTCGACGGCGTCACGATCCGGCTCGACGACAGCACCGAGGCGGGCGAGGGGCGCATCGTGATCGGCGGGCCGACGCTGGCGCTGGGCTACCGCAACCCGTCCGAGCCGGATCCGTTCGCCGAACCCGGCTGGTTTCACACCGACGATCTCGGCACCGTCGACGAGGCGGGCACGCTGAGGATGCTGGGCCGGGCGGACGAAGCGATCTCCACCGGCGGGCTGACGGTGATGCCCGCGCCGGTGGAAACGGTGCTGTCACGGCATCCCGCGATCGCCGACTGCGCGGTGTTCGGTCTCCAGGACGATCGGCTCGGCGAGCGAGTGGCCGCCGCAGTGGTCCTCGTCGGCGGTATGGCCGAACCGACACTCGCCGATATCCGGGAGTTTCTGACACAGTCCTTGGACCCGACGGCCACCCCCCGTGAGCTGCACATAGTCGATGAGCTGCCCCGCCGCGGCATCGGCAAACTGGACCGCCGTGCGCTGCGCGAGCGATTCGCTAATGGCGGTGACCTCCCCGGCGGCTCCGGCTGGTGAACAATGGTTGGCACACCCAACTAACGGGGACAGGAAGATTATGGAAGAGCTCAAGTTTCTCGACTTCCACGGCAACCGGGTGGCCTACCTGGACGAAGGCCACGGCGACGAAGTGATTCTGCTGCTACACGGCATGGCCGGCAGTTCGCAGACGTGGCGTTCGATCGTGCGCCCGCTGGCACGCAAGTACCGGGTGATCGCCCCCGACCTGCTCGGTCACGGCAGCTCGGCCAAACCGCGCAGCGACTACTCGCTGGGTGCGTTCGCGGTGTCGTTGCGGGATCTCCTCGACGAACTCGGGGTCACCCATGCCACTGTCGTGGGGCAGTCCCTGGGCGGCGGCATCGCGATGCAATTCGTCTACCAGCATCCCGACTACTGCCGGCGGCTGATTCTGATGAACAGCGGCGGGCTAGGCCCGGACGTCGGCTGGACGCTTCGGCTGCTGTCGGCGCCCGGCGCCGAGCTGATCATGCCGATCATCGCCCCTCCGCCGGTGGTCAGCGCCGGCGAGAAGGTGCGTTCCTTGTTCGGCAAGCTGGGCATCTCGTCGCCGCGTGGCGGGGAGATCTGGAATGCGTACAGTTCCTTCGCCGATGCCGAGACCCGGCAGGCGTTCATCCGCACACTGCGCTCGGTGGTCGACTATCGCGGACAGGCCGTCAGCGCATTGAATCGACTCAACGTCGCCAATGTGCCGGTCATGGTCATCTGGGGCGATCAGGACGCCATCATCCCGGTCGAACACGCCTACGCCGCCTACGAGGCGCGCCCCGATGTCCGGCTCGAAGTGCTCACCGGAGTCGGGCACTTCCCGCAGGTTGAGCGGCCCATCGAGGTGGTCGACCTGATCGACGATTTCATCAGCACCACCACCGGCGCCGATATCGAGCAGCCCGCCACTCAGGCGTGACCAGTCCCGCCGACCGCTTCGCGGCCGCCAAGGTCGCCAGACTGGCCACGGTTACTCCCGACGGCCCCCCGCACCTGGTGCCGATCGTGTTCGCGGTAGCGGAATCGACCGTGTACACCGCTGTGGACGGTAAGCCGAAAAGCAGCCAACGGCTGCGGCGCCTGGCCAATATCGAAGCCAACCCCGGGGTGAGCATCCTGGTCGACCACTACGACGACGACTGGTCGCAACTGTGGTGGGTGCGGGCTGACGGGATCGCGACGATCCATCACAGCGGTCCGGCGTGTGACCGCGGATACGAGCTGCTACACGCGAAATATCCTCAATACCAATATGTTGCGCTGGACGGCCCGGTGATCGCGGTGGAAGTCGGGCAGTGGTCGTCCTGGGGCGGCTGAACACACCGGACGCTGGAAGCTTGTAAGCGTCGGTCGCAGGGAGGCGATCGCGGCCACCGTCGGCGCCCTCGCCTACGGCCTGGCGCTGATCGCCATCCTCGCAGCGGCAGCGTTGATCTGTGCGGCGGCCGCACTGGTTCCCGCGGCGCTGGGCGCACTGGCGGTGGTGTGCGATTGCCTTCGCCGACCTGTCGATGTTGTCGAAGGCCGCAACCGAACGTATCTGGTTACCGTTCGAGGTGTGGCTCACCGCCGCCGGCGCTCTGCTGCCCATCCGGGCCCAGCGTTGGTGGCTGGCCCTGAACGTCATCGGCGCTCTGGCGCTCAACGACTTCATCTTGACCAACTGGTAACACCCGGTCACCGACCAGATAGAGCAGCGCGGAACCCCACACCACCCCGAGGGCGATCCAGAAACCCGCTTCATAGTTGCGGTCGAGCACACTGAGGTTGTCCAGGCGCACTCCAGGCTTGTCGTACACGGGAATGGCGAGCAGCACCAGGACTACCGTCATCAGCGCGGCCACCAGCACCGGCGTCCACCACCTGTGCGGAAGGATCCGCCGTGCGGCGAAACCGAGGGCGACGCACACCGGCGCGAACACCGCATCGTGCAGCAGCACCCCGATCAACGCCCAGACCACGATGCGGACGATGACCTGCGAGGAGTTGTCCGCCACCAGCACGACACCGTAGGCGCCCAGCGCCAGCCCCAGAGCAACCAGAAACACTCTGGTCGACGTCACGCCACCACCTCGATTCTGGACAACCATTTGGTCTGCAGCACACCGGGTCTCGTCGGCGCGACCAGCCTACCTGGGTAGCCGTGATCGCTATCCAGGGTTTGACCATTGAGTGTGAGTACGATCAGCATCTGCGAATCGCGAGCGTGGCGCGCCGGCAACACCGTCCAGGAGTACGGCCCCGGCGGCTCCAGTGAGATTATCTGCACGTCGGACTCGCGCGCACCGCCAACCTCCCCGAGCAGATCAGCCAGCACAACACCGGTCCAACCAGCGGTGACGCTCCAACCCTCGACACACGCAATGGGTAGCCGGTAGGTGGTTTGCCGCATTGCCGCGAGCTCGCCGAGCGTGAACGTCTTGAGGATCGAGCCGTCACGATGGCGGTGCTGGTGTTGATCCCGACCCTGGCCACACTGACCGGAGTGCTGGGCACCAGCGGCTTCATGATCACCAGCACGTTCGCGTCGACCGCCCTCGTGTTGGTCATCGTGGCGATCGTGACGCTGCCGGCAGCGGTGATGTTGGCGCGCCACCAAGCACGACGGACGGTATGGGAAAGGGAGATTCGGGAGTCTGAGCGGATGGCCGAAGAGTCCCGACGACAGCCGGTTGCGTTCGTCAGCCATAACCTTCGCACCCCCCTGGCGGGCATCCAGGCATTGTCCGAGGCCATCGTCGATGGGCTGGTCAGGGGTGACGAGATCCGAATACAAGCGAAACACATTGAGCACGAACCAATCCGACTCTCCGAAATGGTCGATGACCTGTTCGAGATGTCGAACATCGACGCGGGTGCCGTGCGTGCGCCATACGACAAGGTGACACTCGACGAGGTGATCTACCGCGCGTCTTAGACATCGCCTACGGCGGCTCGAATAGTCTTGTCCCGCGGGATGATTCATCGCTGCCAAGCGGTTCTGGCCTGAGGCTGGCGATCGCGGCCGGGCTGGTGCAGGCGCACCGCGGAACGCTGTCGGCTCTCAACACCGCCGCCGGGGCTCGATTCGAGGTACGGCTGCCGCTGGCCGAGTGGTCGGTCGGTAGCCTGGACACGTCGGCAGTCTTCGTCGGCGGAAGAGGGAGATCGACATGTCCGTAGCCCAGCGCGAACGCGCCGCCCTGATCACCGCCCTGCGCGAGGTCGGACCCGACGCACCGACGTTGTGCGAGGGCTGGGACGCCCGAGACCTCGCCGCACACTTGATGGTTCGCGAATATCGCGTCGACGCCGCGCCAGGCATCCTCATCCCCCGGTTCGCGCCCCACACCGCCCGCGTCCAAGACGAGGTGGCCGAACACACCGAATGGGACGACCTGGTGAACAAGGTGGCCGCAGGCCCGCCGCTGTATTCGCCGCTCAAACTCATCGACTCGGTAGCCAACGTCGCCGAGATGTTCATCCATCACGAGGACATTCGCCGCGCCCAGCCGGACTGGGAACCACGGACGCTGGACTCAGATCTGGTCGGCAGGCTGCGCCGCACCCTGTCGATGATGGCCCGGCTCACCCTGTCGAAGATGCCCGCCCGGGTACAGTTGCGCACCCCAGACGGCGAAACGGTGCTGATCGCCGGCCACGGACCGGCGGTAACGGTGACCGGTGCGCCTGAGGAGTTATTGCTGTTCTCGACCGGACGGCTGGCTCGCGTCGACTACACCGGTGATCCTGAGGCCGTGCAGGCGGTACAGAGTGCCCCGAAGGGTCTGTAGATCAGTCGCCGAGTGAGCTGCTCAGCCGCTCGGCCGCGGCGAGGTAATCCTCGATGAACTCCAGCACCACCTCACGGGCTGGCTTGACCTTGTTCATCAGGCCCACCCCCTGACCGACGAAGTATGTCGCCAGCGCCTGAGCTCCCGGATGGCCACCCTCGGCCAGCTTGTCGATTCGGCGCAGCACCGGCTCGGCGATCATGTTTTGCAACGGCAATGGCAACGGTTGGCGACCGCCCTCGTGCGGCGCCCAGGCGTCGGTCCAGTCCGAAACCAGTTGCCGGGACGGCTTTCCGGTACGCCCGGCCGAGCGGACCGTGTCTCGGGATGACGCCGCCAGGAACTTTTGCACGGTGTGCGGAGCGGTCTCGGCCTCCTCGGTGGTCAGCCACACCGAACCCGTCCACGCTCCCGCGGCACCGAGGGCCACCGAGGCGGCCATCTGCCGCCCGGTCACAATGCCGCCGGCCGCCAGCACAGGCACTTCCCGGATCGGTTTGATGGCCTCGATGACCTCGGGGATGAGCACCAGGGTGGTCACCTCACCGCAGTGGCCGCCGGCCTCGGTGCCTTGCGCGACGATGAGGTCCACGCCCGCGTTCACCTGTTTGATGGCGTGTTCCTTCGCGCCGACGAGTGCGGCAACCGGAATGCCGGTTTGCTTGCCGGCCTCGATCATGTAGTCCGGCGGTACGCCAAGTGCATTGGCCATCAACTTGATCGGATGATTCAATGCGACTTCGAGCAGACTGGCGCCGGTGTTCCCACTCAGCGATGACGCGGCTACCCGCGGCTGGTCGCTGATGTCGATGTCGTGTTCAGCCAGCAGTTCGTCGATGAAATTGCGGACGTCCTCAGGGATGCGTTCGGTGAGCTGATCGAACGACAGGTTCTCACCCTTGCCCTCGAACTTGGCGGGCACGATGATGTCGACGCCATAGGGCTTGCCCTTGACCTGTTCGTCGATCCAGCTCAGCTCCTGGTCGAGTTGATCCGGACGGAACGCGGTGCCGCCCAGCACGCCGAACCCGCCGGCGTTCGTCACCGCCGCGACGACATCGCGGCAGTGACTGAAGGCGAACAGGGGGAACTCGATGCCGAACTGGTCGCAGATCTCGGTCTTCACGATGCCCAGTATGCGCTCGGCACCCTCCCCAACCAACTAGCGGGTTGGGAAGAGTGCCGAGCATCCGTTTTGGTCAGGCGGTGGCCAGCGCCTGCGTTGTGAGAAGCGCCTGCGCGACGCCGGACACGATCGACGCGAGCCGGATGGCTTCGAAGATCACCGTCCGGGACACGTCGGCGTCGCGAAGCTCCTTCTCGTGTGCCGCCAGACACTGATCACATCCGTTGATCGCCGACACCGCCAGCGACCACAGCTCGAAATCCGCTTTGTCCACACCAGGATTGGCGATGATGTTCATCCGTAGCCCGGCCCGCAGATCGTCGTAGCGGCCGTCGAGCTGATGCTTGGTGCGGTAGAACACGTTGTTCATCCCCATGATGGCGGCGGCACCGAGCGCGGCGTGGTACGCCTCCTCGCTCAATACATCCAAGGCGTCCTCGGTGACCTCGCGCAGCAGCTGTTCGGACTTGCTCGCCGCGGCAGTGGCCACCAGAGCGCCCCACAACTGCTGTTCGGTCAGCTCGGTCGACCGGACAATGCTTCCGAGATTGAGCTTGAGATCCTTGGCGTACTCCGGCATTGCCTCTTTAACGGCGTCGATGCTCATGCTCAGACCGCCTCGGCCAGTAGCTCGCCGGCGTCGATCGTCGGGTCACCCTTCTTCCAGTTGCACGCGCACAGCTCGTCGGACTGCAGTGCGTCGAGCACGCGCAACACCTCATCGACGTTGCGGCCGACCGAGCCGGCGGTCACCGACACGAATTGAATCTCGTTGTTGGGGTCGACGATGAAGGTCGCGCGATCCGCGACGCCGTCGGCGTTGAGCACGCCGGTCGCCGAGCAGAGCTCGCGCTTGAGGTCCGCCACCATCGGGAACGGCAGCTTCTTGAGATCCTCGTGCTGCGCGCGCCATTGGAAGTGGACGAACTCGTTGTCCACCGACACCCCGAGAACCTGCGCGTCGCGGTCCTCGAACTCGTCGTTCAGCTTGCCGAAAGCCGCGATCTCGGTCGGGCACACAAACGTGAAGTCCTTGGGCCAGAAGAAGATAATGCGCCACTTACCAGGGCTGTCCGAGCTCGTCACCTGGATGAAGTAGTCGTCGGGCTGCTTGGCGTCAACCTTGGACAGGTCGCCGCCGACGACTGCCTTCAGGTCGTAGGCCGGGAACTGATCGCCGATTGTCAATAGCGCCATGATTGTCACCACTCCTCGAGGTCTAAACTGGAACAATTCCAGATTATGCCAGGAGGGGCGCAGGTAGGTAAGGCCCCCGCGCCCGAAGGTGACCATTGTCACCAGTTTCGCAGACCGCCCTCACGGACTTCAAATACCCACGCGGCACACGTATTTACCGATGTGGCTGGCGCGGGCGGAAAGCCACCTCGTGGTAGCCGACACATCCGATGGTGATCGGCACACTCGGCTCGCGCCGTATGGGGCGATCGGCTGCCCTGATCGCGCTAGCTCTCCGGCAGGTCAGGGGTCGGATCGGCCGCCTTCAATCTGACGCTGATCCGTCGGCATCCGTCCCCAAGGGCAATCGTCTGTCGCCTGCTCAGTTCATCGAGAAAATAGGTGCGCACCAACCGGGCATAGGTTTCCAACGATGCCGTGGTCAATCCGATGCCCTCAGTGGTGATAGTTGCCAGCACCCGTCGTCCGTCGTCACTGCTGGCATCGCGACGCACCAGCCGGCGCCCCTCGAGACGTTGGATCTGCTGGGTCAACGCACTGGGGGTGACCATCAGCAATTCGGCGAGCGCACCCATCTGGCTGGGGCCGTTGCTCTTCAGGTGCGCCAGCAGCTGAAGAGCCGCCAAACTCAGTTTGTGGTGTCGCAGCAGACCGCGATTCACAACGGCGCGCACCGCGGACACCTGTTCGAAATGCAACCACGCATTGGCTTCCAGCTCGTCGAAGCCGAGGCTGAGATACCGCTGATACGCAGACCGGCGACCGTCAGCCGCCTTGCGTTCCCACCCATTCCGCGACAGCGGATCCTCTGCCCATTGGGCAGAGGACCCGCTATCCGCATCGTCATGATGCATCGGAGGGTCTACTTGGTTGAGCTCCCGCTGCGGCCCGCGCCCGCGTTGGCCCGGGCGCTCTTGGCGCCGGTCGACTCCTTGGCGCCCGCTGGCCGCTTGGCATTGTTGGTCACCTTGGCACCCGACTTGCCGCTCGGCCGCGAGCTGTTACCGGCCGACGGCGACCCGGAGGTGATGCCGGTCGAGTCGGTGGCGTCGGCCTCGTCGGTGGCGACGGCACTGCTGGCAGCCTTCGCAGTCCGCGGCGCAGCAGGCGCTGCCGGAGGGGTGATCGCCGTGGCGATCGCCTTCGGAATAGTCACGAACAGCGTGTAGTAGATCCCTGCGTTGAAGCCGTTCTCGTCCGGCGGGGTCAGGAGTCCGGGCATGATCGAACCACCGGGCGGCGTGTAGCCGTTGATGAGCGCTCCCGTGATGGTCGCCGGGAGATTGATCAATGCCGTGACGGCAGTGCCGTAATCGCCGGCGCCGAACGAATCTACGATGACCTGGGCGCTGTCACCGCCCTGGTGAAGACATCCATTCAGGCTTCAATGGGGTTGGGCTGCGCGGCGAGCTCGACCGCGATGTTCGAAACGAGGGCGGGGGCGTTGACTCCCGACAATGGCAAAGCGACCAAACCGACTGGCTGAATCGGGGACAAGGCAATTGCACTGGCTCCTACCAGCGCTACCCCTGTCGCAACAGTGGAACGCACCACTGACTGAACCCGCCAGCTACAGGTGACGCGGCGGTAACAAGCGGGTGCAGCAAACTTCCGATGGCATTCGGCGGTGAACCCCGGGGGTCACCTCGGTCGGTGCGTGCGACGATTGCGAGCATGACGAGCATCGCGCAATGGATCGAAGGAGCCCGGCCCAGAACCCTGCCCAACGCGGTGGCGCCGGTGATCGCGGGCACGGGTGCGGCCGCCTGGCTGCACGGCGCCGTGTGGTGGAAGTCGCTGCTAGCACTTACCGTTTCACTCGCGCTGATCATCGGCGTCAACTTCGCCAACGACTATTCGGACGGCATTCGCGGCACCGATGACGAACGCGCCGGGCCGCTGCGGCTGGTCGGCTCCAAGCTGGCGACACCGCGCGCAGTGCTGACCGCCGCGATCGTCAGCCTCGGGGTGGGCGCCGTCGCGGGCCTGGCACTGGCCATCGTCAGCGCCCCGTGGCTGATCGCCGTCGGAGCGGCCTGTATCGCCGGGGCATGGCTGTACACCGGCGGCTCGCGGCCATACGGCTATGCCGGCTTCGGCGAGATCGCGGTGTTCGTGTTTTTCGGGCTCGTCGCGGTGCTGGGCACGCAGTACACCCAGGCGCTGCGGGTGGACTGGGTCGGCCTGACCATGGCCGTCGCGACGGGCGCGCTCTCCTCGGCGGTGCTCGTCGCCAACAACCTGCGCGATATCCCGACCGATCGGGTGGCGGGCAAGCTGACCCTGGCAGTGCGCCTCGGCGACGGCCGTACCCGGGTGTTCTACCAGTCGCTGCTGGCGCTGGCCGGGGTGCTGACGCTGGTGCTCATGCTGGCCACCCCGTGGTGCGCAGCCGGATTGGTCGCGACCCCACTGGCACTGCGGGCGGTCGGCCCGGTGCGCCGCGGCCTCGGCGGCCGTGACCTCATCCCGGTCCTGCGCGATACCGGCCTGACCATGCTGGTCTGGTCCGTCGCGGTCGCGCTGGCCTTAGGCCTCGGTTAGTCCGTTTTCTTGGGCCCGCCGCGCAGCCGGGCCTGCAGCTGCTCGCGCTCCCGCCGCCGGCGCTCGTCGACCAACGCGATGCTCGCCGTCGCGCGCTTACGCAGCGGAGCGAGGATCCAGATCCCCAGCGGCAACGCGATCACGATGGCAAACAACAGCGCCACGATGAGAGGGAACTCGCTGATGCCGATCAGCTTGGCGACGTAGTAGATCACCGCGGTCAATGCGACCACCACAGCGATCCGCGCGAACGTGTAAATGACGACGTCGCGCACCAAGCGGCCACCCGCGCCAGGGGTCTGGTTGTCCGAATTGTCCGACACGGCGACGAGCCTACCGACGCGCGTATATTCGGACAAAGGAGGTTTCCGTGCTGTACCTGCTTTTAGTCCTGATCATCGCCGCCGCTGTCTACGTCGGATTGCGTGCGATTCGCGCTCAGTCAAACCGGACGAAGACCAGAGTCGTGGGCCCCGACGACGATCCGGACTTCCTGTGGCGGCTCAGCAACGGAGACAACAACCCGCGCTAGCCGAATCGCTCGACCGCGTCGCCGGCCGGGAATCCGTCGGCGACCACCGCGGCCAATCCGACCAGAGCCTCCCGCGTCTTCGGCTTCAACCGATCGAGATCGATCTCAGCGCCCTCCTCCAGATGTGGATCGAACGGTACGACACACACCGCGCGGCAACGCCGGGAGAAGTGGTCGACCACCTTCTGCATATCGACCTTGCCGGTGCTCGGACGCACCCCGTTGATCACACATACCGAGCGCCGCACCCGATCCTCATGGCCGTGCGCATCCAGCCAGTCCAGGGTCGCCGACGCGCTGCGGGCACCGTCCACCGACCCCGAACTCACCACGATGAGGGTGTCGGCCTGTCTGAGCACCGACGCCATCGCCGAGTGTAGAAGCCCTGGCCCACAATCGGTGACCACCAGGCTGTAGAACCGCTCGAGCACCGCCACCGTGCGGTCATAGTCGTCGCCGCTGAACGCCTCCGACATCGTGGGGTCGTTCTCGGAGGCCAGCACCTCGAGCCGACTGGGCCCCTGTGAGGTGTAGCCGCGTACATCGCTGTAGCGCTCGAAGCCGTCGATGTCGCGCAACAGGTGCCGGACCGTGGCCGGCGTCTCCAGCGGCACCTTTTGGCTCAGCGTCCCGCTGTCGGGGCTGGCGTCCACCGCCACCACCCGGTCGCCCCGGATCGTCGCGAACGTGCCGCCCAGGGTCGCGGCGATCGTCGTCTTACCGACCCCGCCCTTCAGCGACAGCACCAGCGACCTTGTAGCACCCCGACAGCGGCCGGTTCACCTGTGCGGCGAGGGTGTTCCGACGGGTGGCGGCCGGCCCCTCACCGAGGTTGATCAGCTTGCCCGAGGACACGGACACTTCCCCCTGACAGATCGTTTCGGGTCGAGTGGTTTCTCGTGGTGTGCTGCCGACCCTAGCGCAAGGTCAGATCAGCCAACCCCAGCGTAGGAGTGCAGACCGGTCACGACCAGGTTGATGAAGAACAAGTTGAAGACCATCGCGACGAAGCCGACGACGTTGATCCAGGCCGCCTTCTTATCCCGCCAGCCTGCCGTCGAGCGGGCATGGAGATAGGCGGCGTACACCACCCACGCGATGAAGGCGACCGTCTCCTTGGGGTCCCAGCCCCAGTAGCGGCCCCACGCCTCCTCGGCCCAGATAGCGCCGAAGATCACACCGAAACCGAAGATCGGGAACGCGAAAATCGTGGTGCGGTAAGCGATCCGGTCGAGGGTCTGCGCGTCGGGCAACCGCTGCACGATCCGAGCGAGCGCACCCTCCCGATCCGGTGCGGCCAGCGGTGACATCTTCAGCAGGAACAAGATGCTGGCCACCCCGGCGACCAGAAACACACCGGAGCCCAGGCTGACCACCGACACGTGAATGGGCAGCCAATAAGACTGCAGCGCAGGCATCACCGGGGCCGCGTTGGAGTACAGCCATTTCCCAGAGACGGCCAGCAGGATCAGCACGGGCAGCAGCACGAACGCCCACAGCGCGCGGTACTGCGGCTTGCGCAGCACGATCGCGGCCGCGATCAGACCACAGAAGCTGGTCAGGTTGATGAACTCGTACATGTTGCCCCACGGCACGCGGGAGGTCGCCAGACCCCGCAACACGATGCAGGCGAACAACATCGCGATGCCGACGTAGACCAGCGCCAGGCCGGCCTTGCCGACGCGCTCGTCGGCCGACCGTCGCGGCTTGTCGACAACGACGCCGGGGCGGTCGCTATCGGCGGCCACTCCGGCGGCCACCAGCTCACGGGCCTCGACCTTGCGGCCGCGGCTATAGGCGAGTTCGACGGCCAGCAACAGCAGTGCGCCGACGAGAATGACGATCGACGACGTGAACGCCCAGTCCGAATAGCGGGCCAGCCCGATGTCGATGTGCTCAGCATTCATCCGCGATCCCGCTCCGCTTCTCGCTGGACCTTCATACGCCTGCGACCTTCTCCTGTGACGGCTCTGGGAGGTCCGCCAACATCCGTTCGGTGAGCTTCTCGAACTCGCCGCCCCACCCGGAGTTATCGGTGCGGGCCAGACCGCCCAGCTCGACATTGACCGTACCGGCCTGCCCCTCGGTCGGGTAAATCTTGGCCCATACCCGGCGCCGGCGCACGATCAGCGAAACCACCAGCCCGCCCATCATCGATAGGGCGAACATCAGCACCCACACCTGACCGGGATCGTGGGAGACCTGCAGGTTGACGAACGGGGTTGCACCGTCGAACCGCACGACGGTGCCGTCGTCCAGCCGTACCTCTTGGCCCTGTTTCAGGTTGGTGCGTTTGACCTTGGTGAGCCGCTTCTGTTCGATGAGCCGCGGATCGAGGCTGAACAGAGACTGGGGACGGCCGGTGTCCAGCCCGGTGTCACCGCGGTAGATGTCGATGGCCACCGCGGGATCGTTGGCCGCCGGGAAGCTCGACGACAACAGGGTGCCGTCGAGCTCGGCGGTGGGGGCGAACAAGCCCATGATCGCCAGCTGATGCTTGCGCCGCTCGGAGGGATCGGGATACATGCCGCCGGGCGGGTCGACGCGAATCACGCCCGAGGACAGCAGGGTGATCGGGTCGTCGGGCCGCCATTGCAGGGTCTGCGTGCGCTGCTGACCGTTGGGGAAGGTGACGGTGAACGTCGGGGCGTAGCCGTGGCCCTGCATGTACACGCGGTCGCCGCCGATCCGCAGCGGATGGTTGACCTCCAGGCGGTAGAGCCGCCAGGTGTCGGTCTTCAGATCGGAACCGGCCTGATACTCGATGTTCGAGGCGAACGACAGAGCCTGCCCGCTGGGCAGATAGTGGGCCTGAAAGTCATTGACCTTCAGACACATCGGATACAGCGATGTGCCGTCGACGCTGTTGCCGGCCCGGAAGGAATCGAAGGCAGCAGGTGATGCCGAGCAGAACCCGGGGCCACCGTTGGCGACGACGATGACATTGCCTTCGTAGCCGAAGAGCTTCCCGACCGCGATCGCCACGAGCAGGCCTAGCAGAGAGAAGTGGAAGACGATATTGCCGAACTCGCGCAGGTAGCCCTTCTCGGCGGCGATCTCGATGCCCTCGTCGCTCTGGCGGGTGACGCGTCGCCAGCCCTTGAGATGTTGGGAGATCTTGGCCGCGACGTGCTCCGGGGTCGACGAGACCTGGACGGTGGCGTACTTGGGCAGCCGGGACAGGTTGCGCGGGGCCGGCACCGGCACCGCGCGCAGGCTCTTGGCGTGCTCGACCATCCGCGGGGTCAGGCAGCCGACCAACGAGATGAACAACAGCACATAGATGGCGGTGAACCAGAAGCTGGAGAACACGTCGAAGAACTGCAGCCGGTCCAGCCACGGCCCGATGATGGTGTGCTCGGCGAGATATTCGTCGACTTTGGCGGCGTTGAGGCTGCGCTGGGGCACCAGGGCACCCGGTACCGCAGCCAGTGCCAGCAGGAACAACAGCACCAGCGCGGTGCCCATCGACGTCAGCGCCCGCCAGAGCGTGCGGATCAAGCGCAGGACGGATCTCAAATCGGGAGCCTCACGTCGGAGACGAAGGCATCGCGCACCCAGGAGATGAAGTCATTCCATGCGCCGGTCACCAGCGCCAGGCCGACGGCGATCAACAGCACACCGCCGACGATCTGAATGATCCGGGTGTGGCGGCGCAGCCAGCCGAATCCGTCGACCGCCCAGCCCGATCCCAGCGCCAACAGTATGAACGGGATGCCGAGACCCAAGCAGTAGGCGATGACCAGTGCCACGCCGCGCGCGACGCTGGCGCCGTCGGTGGCCGACGCGACGGTGATCACCCCGGTCAATGTCGGGCCGAGGCACGGCGTCCAGCCCAGCCCGAACACCGCGCCGAGCAGCGGAGCTCCCGCCACACCAGCCAGGCGCGTCGGCGCGAACCGAGCCTGGCGCTGCAGCGCCGGGATGAAACCGATGAACACCAACCCCATAACGATCGTCAGCACACCGCCGACCCGTTGCAACACAAGCTGATTGGTGATCAGCGCGGTCGTCATGCCCAGCACCGCCACGGTGCCGAGCACGAACACCACGGTGAATCCAGCGACGAACAGCAGCGCTGACCCGGCCACCCGCCAACGCTGCGCCTTGATCGCAACCCGGCCGGTGCGCGCGTCGAGATCGTCCACCCCGACGACCGCGGCGAGATACGACAGGTAGCCGGGCACCAGGGGCACTACGCAGGGCGACGCGAACGACACCAGTCCGGCCAGCACACAAATCCCCAGTGCCAGCAGCAGCGGACCCGCAGCCGCTGTCTGCGCGAAACCGGTCATGGTGCAGCCGGTTTCGGCTCGGCCGCCAACCGCTGCACCACCGGCAACAGGTCCTCGGCCAGCAGCTCACGCAGGAATACCGCGGCCACCCGGTGTTCCCGGTCGAGCACGACGGTCGACGGGATCACCGTCGCGGGGTACTTGCCGCCGAAGGCGATCATGGTGCGCATCGCCGGGTCGTAGATCGACGGAAACGTGACCTTGCGGTCGGTGACGAAGTCCTGGGGCGCAGTGATGTCGTTGTCCCGCACGTCGATCCCGAGGAGCGCCACCCCCAGGTTGCGGGTCTGGTCGTAGACCTTCTCCAGCTGGGTGATCTCGGAGCGGCAGGGCCCGCACCACTGTCCCCAAACATTGATCACCACGACCTGACCGTCGAAATCCTTCAGCGACACCGTCTTCGACGGGTCCATCAGTTCAGGACCGGATATCGGACCCGGCTTGCCGCGGCTGGCCGGCGGGTCGTAGAAGATATCGGTCTTACCGCCGGGAGCGACGAACTCGAATGTGCCACCCTGAGCGACGGCGTCGTCGCCGGTGGAGCAGCCGGCCAACACCGTCACCGCCACCAGGAGGACCACCAGCCGTTTCACCGCCCGGCTAGCTCCGTGTATCCCCAGCCGATGTAGTCATCCCCGTCGTAGTAGAACGAGGTCAGCGATGCCAGGTTGCACAGCCGACGGGTCGGAAAGTGGTGCAGTTTTGCACCGGTCATCGACCTGCGCAGGGTTTCGACGGGCAGCTGATGGCTGACGCAGACCGCCTCGTGGCCGGCCCCCATGACCCGCGCCCGCCCCAGTGCGCGCTGCATGCGCGCGGCGACCTCGCGGTACGGCTCACCCCACGAAGGGGTGCGGGGGTTACGCACGTGCCACCAGTTGCGGGGGTCGCGTAGCGCACCGTCCCCCGGCGAAACCCGCTCACCCTGAAAGACGTTCTCCGACTCGATGAGCTCGGCGTCGGTGTCGACGGCCAGGCCGTGATGAGCGGCGATCGGAGCGGCGGTCTCCTGAGCCCGCTCCAGCGGCGAGGCCACCACGTAGACGATGTCGCGGGCGGCCAGCCAGCTGGCGACCGCCTGGGCCTGGGCGCGGCCGCGCTCGGAGAGATGGAAATCCGGCAGGCGGCCGTAGAGAATGCCGTCCGGATTGTGCACCTCGCCGTGGCGCATCACGTGGACGATTGTGCGATCAGTCATGTCGTGGCTTTCGCTGCAGCTCGGGCCGCAGCCGGCAGGGCCTCGGCGATCCGGTTGAAGGCGTCATCGTCGAGTGCGGCTGAGACGAACCAGGTTTCGAAGGCACTTGGCGGTGCGTAGACGCCGGCGTCGAGCAGTGCGTGGAAGAATGCCGGGAACCGCCAGGTCTCACTGGCTTTCGCCTCGGCGAAGTTGGTGACCGGCTTATCGGTGAAGAACACCGATAAGAAGTTGCCTGCCCGCGGAACCTGATGGGCTACACCGACTTTGGTGAGCGCATCGGTCAACAGCCCCGCCAGTCGGTCGGCGTTGGCGTCCAGTGCGGCGTACACCGCATCGTCGGCGTTGCGCAGGGTGGCCAGTCCGGCCGCCACCGCCACCGGGTTGCCCGACAGGGTGCCGGCTTGATAGACCGGGCCCAGCGGAGCCAGGCGCTCCATCACATCGGTGCGGCCACCGAACGCCGCGGCGGGCAGGCCGCCGCTCATCACCTTGCCGAACGTGAACAGGTCGGCATCGACGGGATCGATTCCATACCAACCACTTCGGCTCATCCGGAAGCCGGTCATCACCTCGTCGACGATCAACAGCGCGCCGTGTTCGGCAGTGATGCGCCGCAGCGCGGCGTTGTATCCAGGTAGCGGCGGGACCGCGCCCATATTGCCCGGGCATGCCTCGGTGATCACCGCGGCAATGGTGCCACCGAACTTGGCGAAGGAGTCTTCAACGGCGGCGATATCGTTGTAGGGCAACACGATCGTGTCGGCAGCGGTGGCGCCGGTCACCCCCGGTGAGGACGGCAGCCCCAGGGTGGCGACGCCGGAGCCGGCGTCGGCCAGCAGTGCGTCGACGTGGCCGTGGTAGCAGCCGGAGAACTTGATGACCTTCGAGCGGCCGGTGAAACCGCGGGCCAACCGGACCGCGCTCATGGTGGCCTCGGTGCCGGAGTTGACCAGCCGCACCCGCTGCACCGGCTTGACCCGGGCGATGATCTCGGCAGCCAGCTCGGTCTCCCCTGGCGTGGGGGCGCCGAACGACAGGCCATTGACGGCGGCGCGCTGCACCGCCTCGACGACAGCCGGATGCGCGTGGCCCAGGATCATCGGGCCCCACGAGCACACCAGGTCGATGAAGCGGTTGTCGTCGGCGTCGATGAGCCAGTAGCCCTTGGCCGAGGTGATGTAGCGGGGCGTTCCGCCGACGGAGTTGAAGGCCCGGACCGGGGAGTTCACTCCGCCGGGGATGACTGCACAGGCGTCGGCGAACAGCCTGGCCGATGCCGCGGTAGAGGCGGCCTGATCCGTGCTGCTCATGGCCACCAGTGTCCCAGGCATCCAGGAATGCTCAACTACAGGGTGTAGGAGTTGGAGTGATCACAAAACCGGCCACAGGCGTACCTCGCCCGAGGTACCTCCTGTGTGCCCACCTCCGAGCGACAAATGGCTGGCGAGCGGACGGTACCTCCTCGAGATTGAACTCACGCCGAGAAGGTTCGAGTGCACCTCTGCGTGGTTTCAATCTCGGTAGAAGAGCCCAGTTCACACCGGGTCGAGTCGGAAGACCGGGTGGCCGGCGGGGTCGGGCAGCTTGGCGAAGTAGCCGTTGACGGTCCTGCCCGCCTTGACGCGGTAGGCCTCCAACACCGGCTCACGGTCGGCCACCGGCACTTCAGCGGCGGTAGACCGAACCGCACCCACCTTCGTGTCCAGGATCACCACCGGATTGGCCCGGACGTTCCTCACCCACTGCGATTCACCACGCGCGTGGACACCAGGTACTGGGAGTCGCCCACGTCGACGGTGATCACCGGCACTTTCTGTTGCTGTCCGCTGGTGCGAGCCGTCAACCAGCCACGCCTTCGATCTTGGCTCGGTCAACGGGTTCGTCCGCCGGGCCAATGGCACCGTGGAGGCGGTGTCGGGCATCTGCACCCACCAGGGCTGCAAGTCGTGGTTCGACCAGAGCGTCGACCGCCTGCGCTGCCCGTGCCACTCGACGTCGTTTTCCCCCGCCGGCATGGTCGTCACCCATGCTCTACCGATCGCGCCGAAGCCATTGCCGCACTTTGAGGTTCGCGAGAAAAACGGGGTTGTGGAAGTCCTGGCTCCTGAGTCAACGTGATTTCGGCGCGGGTGCGTAGACTGTAACCTGCTTGCATATCTAAAGGTATGTACAGCAACATAATTGGAGCAGCACTCATCAGTGTCGCGCACAGCGTGTCCTCGTCAGGAACCAGCTCGGCCCCCGACATCATCAGCCAATTGCAAAGCCCGGGCTACGAAGTTCAGCTCAACGGCCAGCTCAGCGGCGGACTGTCGCAATGCACCGTCACCGGAGTGCACCAGTCGATGCCCACCGCCTACGTAGATCCGGACTGCACCAGCAACGACTAGACCGGCACTGCCCGCAACACTTCGGGCAGGCTCGGCAGGAAGTGCTTGTTAGCGAAGGCCCTTATCTCGTCAGCAGTTTCGACCGGATCCGAGCTAGGCAGCAGGGTCACCATCATCGCGTAGCGCCAGATACTGTCGGCCAGCTCATGAACGGCCAGGGGTCCGATCAGCTCGGCGAAGCCGGGCGGGAAAATCACCTGCAACGCGGCCTCGATCCGGTGTACCGCGGCCGCGTAATGGCGGCGGGCCAACTCCAGCGTCAGTGCGGGCTCGTCGTGCACCATCCGGTTGAGAACCCGGTGCCTGCGACTGCACAGGATCGCCTGGGTGAAGGCCTCGACATAGTAATTCGACTGCGGTCGTTTGGTTTTGAGCTCTTCGGCGATATCGGCGAAGAGTTGGGCGTTCTCCCGGTCCACCACGGCGGACACCAGATCGTTCTTGTTGGCGAAGCGGCGATAGATCGTCGTCCGGCTCACCCCGGCGCGACGGGCGACGTCGTCAAGGGCGACCCGGCGGATGCCATGCTGATCGAACTCGACGAGCGCGGCGTCGAGGATCGCTTCGGTCGCTGGGTCAGGCATGCCCTGCCCGCGCGAAACCCGCTCGGGCATAGCCGTTGTAACGGACGTTCATCGGTAGACGATCCCACAGCCAGTTGACCGGACGCGAGCGCCACAAGGCCGCAAAGCGCTGGTAATTGCGCTCCTTGCGCTCACTCCAGGGCAGGCCGAGCAACTCCCGGGTGCGCGGCGGCATCCCGCCGGTGGTCAGGAACGCGGCAACAGGATTGAACACCGGAGCCACCAACCGCCACACCACCGGGTGGACGCCCTTGGGCCGCGGGAATCCCTTGGTGACGTAGCCGACGCCGTACTTGGCGGTGGAATGCGGCACGACCACCTCGTTGATCATCCGGTCCCAGTAGCGCTCAAACTCCGCGTAGTCAGCCGGCATCGGGCGATCGCTGACGCCGTAGCGGCGATACCAGGTCTTGGACTCCAGGTACATCTGCTCTTTCTCGTCGCGCGAGAGGCGCTTGACGAAGGTATCGGCGAAGTACAGCGCCTGGTCGAAGAAGGTGGCGTGTGCCCAGTAGTAGGTCTCGGGATCCAGCGCATGGTAGCGACTGCCATCGGGCATATCGCCCTTGATGTTGTGGTGGAAGTCGCGGACGCGGGCGCCGGTGTTGTCGCCTTCGGTGCCGTAGACGGTCATGAAGATCGGCGGCAGCGACCGCTTGACCCGGGCCGCGGTGTCGGCGAAGAACACCGAGTGGTCCAGCACGCCCTGCCCCAACTCGGCGAGCATGTTCTGCAGGACGGCCGGTCGCGGTCCGATGAGGAACATCCGGTTGTCACCGAAGTAACGCCATACCAGTGACTGCGGGCCCAGTGGCAGGGCGTCGGTGGCGGACTGGGGTTCGACAAGATCCGTCATGTGGGACAGTGTTACAGATTTTGGACTTTGTACCAGTCAGTTCGTGACCAGCGTCACCTGAAGCGCTTGAGGCGCAGGCTGTTGGTCACCACCAGCACCGAGGAGAACGCCATCGCGGCACCGGCGATCATCGGATTCAGCAGGCCCAGTGCGGCCAGCGGGATCGCCGCCGCGTTGTAGCCGAACGCCCAGAACAGGTTCTGCTTGACGATCCGCAGCGTGCGCGACGCCAGCCGCAGCGCGGTCGGGACGGTCCGCAGGTCACCGCGCACCAATGTGATGTCACCGGCCTCGATCGCGGCGTCGGTGCCGGTGCCCATCGCCATCCCGACATCGGCGGTGGCCAGCGCCACGGAGTCGTTCACCCCGTCGCCGACCATTGCGACCTTGCGGCCCTGTGCCTTTAGCCGATTGATCGCGTCGGCCTTTTCCGACGGCAGCACACCCGCGATGACGTTCTCGGCGGCGATGCCGACCTCGGCGGCCACCCGCGCGGCAACCGCCGGGTTGTCACCAGTGAGCAGCAACGGGGTGATGCCCATCCGCTTCAGCTCGGCGATGGCCTCGGCGCTGGTCGGCTTGACCGCGTCGACCAGCCGGATCACCCCGCGCCGCGCCCCGTCCCGTGTGACGGCCACGCTGGTGCGGCCGTCGTCGTCGGAGGCGCGGGCCACCTGGACCGTCGCCCCCTCCACGACGCCACTGACCCCAGTCCCGGGATCGTTGACGAAGTCGCTCACCGCGGGGATCGGTAGACCTCGGTCGCGGGCGGCGGCCACGATCGCGGCCGCCACCGGATGTTCGGAGGCGGACTCGACCGCAGCAGCCCAGGCCAACACGGTGTCCGCGTCGGCGCCGGGCTCGGTTTCGACGGCGGCCACCGTCATCGTGCCGGTGGTGACGGTGCCGGTCTTGTCCAGGACGACGGCGTCGATACCGGTGACGGTCTCGAGCACCTGCGGGTCCTTGATCAGCACGCCTAGCGCGGCACCGCGACCGGTGCCGACCAGGATCGCGGTCGGGGTCGCCAAGCCCAGCGCGCACGGGCAGGCGATGATCAGCACGGCCACCGCGGCGGTGAACGCCGCCGTGACAGGCCCGCCCGCGAGCAGCCAGACAACCAGCGTCAGCACCGCGATCACCAGCACCACCGGGACGAAAATCCCCGACACCCGGTCGGCCAACCGCTGGATCGAGGCCTTGCCGCTTTGAGCGTCCGTGACCATCTGAGCCATCCGGGACAACTGAGTATCAGCACCAACCCGGCTGGCGCGCACCAGGATTCGACCGTAGGTATTCACCGCACCGCCCAGCACCTCGGCACCGGCGCGCACGTCCACGGGCACGGACTCGCCCGTCATCGCCGAAGTGTCCAGCGCCGAGGCGCCGTCCACCACGATGCCGTCGGTGGCCACTCGCTCACCGGGCCGTACCACGATCACGTCGCCAACTCGTAACTCACCCAAGGGGATTCGCACCTCGGCGTCATCGCGCACCACCGTGGCATCCTTGGCGCCCAGCGATAACAGCGCGCGAAGCGCAGCCCCCGCCGACCGCTTGGCTTTGGCCTCAGCATACCGGCCGGCGAGCAGGAAGACCGTCACCGCCGCGGCGACCTCGAAGTACACGTGACCGTGGCCGTGGCCGGCCGCCCCGGTCAGCACCGCGTACAGCGACCACAGGTAGGCGGCCAGCGTGCCGATCGACACCAGCGTGTCCATCGTCGACGAGCCGTGTCGCGCGCTGTTCAGTGCGGCCTTGTGGAACGGATAACCGCCCCAGAAGACGATCGGCGTCGTCAGCGCGAGTACCAGCCACAGCCAACCGGGGAACTGCCACGGCATCACCATCGACAGGGCCACCACCGGCACCGCCAGCACTGCCGACCCGATCAGCCGGGGGCGCAGCTGCTCGGTCGGCACGTCGTGGTTCATGTGGTCATGACCGTGGCCGGAGTGGTCGACCACCGATGCCTGATACCCCGATGATTCGACCGCGTGGATCAGATCGTGCTCGGAGACCTGCGGCCCGTGTTCGACGTGGGCGCGCTCGACGGCGAAGTTCACCGTGGCATGCACACCGTCCAGGTCGTTGAGGCCGCGCTCGATACGCGCCGCGCAGGACGCGCAGCTCATGCCGCTCAACTGGAGGTCGGTCGTGGTCATACGCCCATCATACCCCTAGGGGGTATCAAGTCCGGGCCTACCGGCTCGCCACAACACCACCCGGAGTTCCTGCTCGGGCGGCTCCGGATTCTCGGATTCCGGCGGATTAGCAGTGGCGACGAAGCCCGCCACACCGGGCAGACCAGCATGGACCGCCAGCAAGCCGCCACCGCACCCAACTCTCCGGCATGAGGGGCCAAACAGCATGCGTAGGCAACTACTCCATCTTCTTCGCCGACCGCGCCCGCTTCGGTGGGACAATGCCAGCAACGGCGAAGAAAAGATGATCGCAATGACGCTGACGCACACCGAGCCGCGGTCGGCACCGACCGAAAACGTCGCCGTGCGGTGAGCAGATCTACTACGACGCCCCCGACTACCCCCACGCCTACGCGATGCGCGCCGACACCTTTCCCGGCGACGGCGAATTCGCCGGCAGCAACCCTGACCTGGCGTTCCGCCAGCTGATCATGGAAGCCGGCGCCGATATCGCAATCCTCGAACCGCTGGCACCCGGCACCCGGCTGGCCGAGGCGGCCCAGGCCTCGGCCATCGCGACCAATCTCTGGCTCGACGAACACTGGCTCGATAGCCACGACAATTGGCACCAGCGCTGGCGCGGATAGATCTCGGTGGCCACCGAAGATCCCGGCGGGGCGGCCCGCGAGATCGAGAAATGGGCTGGGCATCCCCACATGTCACAGATCCTGATCAAGGCCGAACCCCGGCCGTCCTGGGGCGACCCGATATACGACCCGGTCTGGGCGGCCGCCACCAAACACGACATCACCGTCAGCTGCCATCTGGGCCGCGGCAAGTACGAGACCCTGCGCATCGTGTTCGTCGAGCACGCGTTCAGCTGGATCCTGCCGCTGATGTGGCGGATGGACGCGATCTATGCGGCGCGCAAACCGTGGCTGGACATCAAACGCATACCGTCGGAGCACGTCAAAGACCACATCAAGTTCACCACCGGGCCGCTGGACTATGCCGAGGACAAGACCGAGTTACTGCGGGCCTTCGAGTGGATGGAGTGCGGTGTGAAGACCTACCAGCTACCTACATCGGTTCCGGCGCTGGAGGGTCAGACACGGGTGTTCTGACGGTCGCCGCGTCGCGGACCCGCCCGGCCCGCACCAGACCGGCGACGCCCAGCACCGCGAGCACGCCGGCCGCGGTGATCAAAGCCCACGTCAACATCATCAGCGGCGGATCGAAGGCGACCGATGTCGTCGACGGCTGACCGTCGGCGACCGGTGCCACGAAGACCACGCTGCGGATCTGCAGACCGGTGACCACCCCGCCGGCCAAGGCGAGCGCGGCCAGCACCAGCTGGACGATATGCCTCATGACGCGTTCGCCGTCTCGCCCTCGACCAGCTCGGTGAGCGCGGCCCGTAAGCCCCGGTGGTTGCGCGCCCACGCCTGCGCGGTGCGCTTCCCGGTGAGCTCGACACCGATCCCGGTGCGACCGCGGGGCACCCCGGACAATTCGCCCAGTGCCCGCGCCGTCTGCCACTTCTCCAGCAGCTCACGGGATTTCACGGAATGCTGCGCCGGGGGAAACACCCGCACGATGTGGCTCAACGGGGTCACCTCGGCACCCTCCCGCAAGCCGTCGCGGGTCAACTCAACACTGGTGTGGATCCGCGCGGCCTTAACCTGCAGGCCGACGAACCCCGTCACCAAGACCAGGAACATCAGCGGGACCCAGGGCTGGAAGCCGACTCCCCCCTTGAACTGGATGAGCAGCATCGCGATCGCCGCGATAGGCCCCGAGAGCAACCAGTACCAGCTGGCACCGTTTTCGAAGAACAGCCGTTCCGGCTGCTGCGGTAACTGATCCTCAAGCATCGGGCTCCGGCGAGTCTTCTGGCTGGTACCACTCCTGCGCCGACGGCCGGATGACCAAGACCGCGGCGACCGTCACCAGCACCAGGACGACCAGCCACACCAGACCCCTGGTCATCACCGAAAACAACGCCAGCAGCACGGCCAGAGCGATCGACAGCGCGACGGCGGCCCGCCGGAACCTCGTGTCGCCGCTGCGGGCCCGACCGGCCAGATAGCTCAACAGCGCCCCGCTGACGATCCACAGCACGCCGGCGCCGCGGAAGAAAACCGGTACCGGGCCGTGCGAAAACAGGGTCAGCAGTCCACCCAACAGCAGCAAGATCGCCGCCGACAACCAGCACCAAAACGCCATCGAGACGACGCGGGGCCTGGGTTGGGTTGCGGTCATGGTCGGGCCAGCCTAACGGTTCACTTGGTGAAGAACCCGTGCACGTCCTGCCGGTGCAACAGAACGGTGCCACCCATGATCAGCACCGAGCCGACGATGCCGGTGACGGCGAAGATCACCGCCTGCACGGTGTCCCGGTCGGCGCTGAACAGGCTGGCCCCGGTGTAGATGACGGTGGCCACCCCGCCACCGGTCAGCACGGTGCGGGTCCAGCGGTATCCGGAGCGCATCAAGAACAGGAACGTCAAGACCAAGGCGGCCACCGCCAGGGCGAACAGCACTGTCACTGCGACGACCAGAACCGAGGCCTGCTTACTCGCGGAAAAGAAGGCGTCGGCGAGATAACCGGTCACCATCAACGGCAGCGCAACGAGCCACAGCCAGAACCCGGTGTCGACATCGGCCGGGCGTGCGGGCGCCTCGGCAGGCGGCGGTTGGTGGGTCACGCCAGCCACCCCGCGACGTCGGCAGCCCAGTAAGTCAGGACGATATCGGCACCGGCGCGCCGGATGCTGGTCAGCGACTCCAATGCAGCCGCCTGGCCGTCGATCCATCCGTTCGCCGCGGCGGCGCTGATCATCGCGTACTCCCCCGATACCTGATAAGCGGCGACGGGTACCGGTGAGACGTCGGCGGCCGCGCGCACGATGTCCAGGTAGGCCATGGCGGGTTTCACCATGATGATGTCAGAGCCCTCGTCGAGGTCGAGTGCGATCTCGCGCAACGCTTCTCGCGCGTTGCCGCCGTCCTGCTGATAGGTGCGCCGATCACCCTGCAGGCTCGAGGCGACGGCATCGCGGAATGGCCCGTAGAAGGCGGACGCGAACTTCGCCGCATAGGCCAGGATCAGCACATCGGTGAACCCCGCCGCGTCGAGCCCGTCGCGGATGGCGGCCACCTGGCCGTCCATCATTCCGCTCGGACCGACCACACGCGCACCCGATTCCGCTTGTGCCACAGCAAGTCTGACGTACTGCGCAGTGGTGGCGTCGTTATCCACCCGGCCGCGGGCGTCGAGCACACCGCAGTGACCGTGATCGGTGAACTCATCGAGGCAGGTATCGGCCATCAGCACGGTGTCATCGCCGAGGTCCTTGGCCAGGTCCCGCAGGGCGACGTTGAGAATTCCGTCGGGGTCCAGACCGCTGGAACCCACGGCGTCCTTATCTGAGTCGCGCGGCACGCCGAACAGCATCAGCCCGCCGACACCGGCCTCGACAGCCACCTGGGCGGCGCGGCGCAACGATTCGCGGGTGTGCTGGTGAACACCGGGCATGGACACTATCGGGCGCGGCTCGTCGATACCGTCTGCGACGAACATCGGGAGCACCAAATGCCTTGGCTCCAAAGATGTCTCGGCTACCAATCGGCGCAATGCCGGGGTCGAGCGCAGCCGACGCGGACGCTGTCGTGGATAGGAGGACACGGGCGCCCCTAGCGGCGTCGGCTCTTTTTGCGCGGCGGCGGCAACGCACCCTCGGCACGCAGCCGGGCGGCGTGCTCGGCCAGTGCATCGACCAGTGGGCCGACCGCGGCCGTCTCCGGCTGGACATCCACCCGAAGGCCGAACTCCGCGGCGGCCTCCGCCGTCTTCGGCCCGATGCACGCCACGATCGTGCGCGCGTGCGGCTTACCGGCGATACCGACCAGGTTGCGCACCGTCGAGCTGGAGGTGAAACACACGGCGTCGAACCCGCCGGTCTTGATCATCTCGCGGGTCTCAGCCGGTGGCGGTGCCGCACGAACGGTGCGGTAGGCGGTGACATCCTCGATCTCCCAGCCGCGGTCTCGCAGACCCTCGGCCAGGGTTTCGGTGGCGATATCGGCGCGCGGCAGAAGCACCCGGTTCACCGGATCGAAAATGCTGTCGTACTCCGGGAATTCGTCGAGCAAGCCCAGCGAGGACTGCTCACCGGAGGGCACCAGCTCGGGGCTGACCCCGAAGGCCCGAACCCGGTCAGCGGTCGACTCGCCCACGCAGGCGATCTTCACACCGGAGAAGGCGCGGGCGTCCAGTCCGAACTCGCCGAACTTCTCCCACACCGCACGCACCGCGTTGGTGGAGGTGAACACCACCCACTGGTAGCGGCCGTCGACCAAACCCTTGACGGCCCTTTCCATCTGGGCCGGGCTGCGCGGCGGCTCGACGGCGATCGTCGGCACTTCGATGGGCAGGGCGCCATGGCCGACCAGCTTGTCGCTCATCTCGCCGGCCTGGTCCTTGGTACGCGGCACGAGCACGGTCCAGCCGTACAGCGCCCGGCTCTCCCACCAATTCAGCTTGGCCCGGTGCGCCACGGTCTTGCCGATGGTGGCCACCAGCGTGCCGGTCAACGGGCCCGCGGGATCGCTGTTGCAGGCCAGGGTGGCCCGGTCGGTGAGTCCGTGCAGGGTGGTCTCGACCGACCGCTGCGCACAGGTGGTGCCATTGGAGGTGACCACGCACTGCGTGCCGTTGGACAGGCCGTACTCGATCAGGGTGCGGGCAGCCTCGGGCAGGTGCGAGGCGCTCGCGGTCAGGATCAGCGGGCCGGGGGCGGCGGCGAGCGCCGCCCAGTCGACCTCACCGCGCACATCGGCGACGGTGTGCGCCGAGCCCAGCGGCAGGCCCGCGTAGGTCGGTACAGCGCTGGTGGCCGGCAGCCCGGGAACGATCTCGAACTCGGCGTGTGCTCGGGCCACCGCGTTCACCTCGGTGATGACCGAGTCGACCGACAGCGGATCACCGGCGACCAGGCGGACCACGTCGAAGCCGGCCTTGGCCTCGGTGACGAGGGTCTTGGCCACCTCGGCCGGGTCGCCGAGCGCGGGGCGGATATCCGGACCGACGGAGACGACCGGCGGCGCGGTCTCGTCATGGCCGTCAGCGAGTGCGCCCTCTGGTGCCGGGGCCGGGCCGGCGGCGGGCGGCAAGTCGACGCCGACGACGGCCAGCACGGCCTGCGGCACGTCGGGGTCGGTAAACACCAACGCGGCGTTGGCCAAGACGGTGCGGGCGCGCGTCGTCAGCAGGTTGGGGTCGCCTGGACCCGCGCCGACGAACGTGATGTGTCCCGGCTTCGCCGTACGTCCCCGACCGCTCACATGCCCAGTCATCGCTTCACTCCCGCTCCACTCCGTCTGTTTTCACATTCACGGAGCCTTGTACCGACATCACCTCGCGCGCACCGAGTTCGAACAACTCCGCGGCCACCGAGAGCCCTAGCTCTGCGGGCCGGCCGGGAGTGCCGATACCGGACGCACGAATCACGTCGGATCCGTCAGCTGCCGCCACGCATGCGCGCAGTGATAGCTCGTCGAAGACGCGGCCGTCGTCATCGATGGACTCGACCACCTCGGCGATCGCGCCCACCGGCGCGGAACAACCCGCCTCCAGTTCGGCCAGCAGGGTTCGCTCGGCGGTGACCGCGGCGCGGGTGTCGGGATCGTCCATCTCTCCCAACAGCGCCACGAGCTCGGTGTCGCCGGCGCGGCACTCGACCGCGAGCGCACCTTGAGCCGGCGCTGGCAACATCTGCACCGGCTCCAGTGTCTCGGTGACGTCGCCGAGGCGACCGATACGGGCCAGACCCGCCCGGGCCACCACGATGGCGTCGAGATCACCGCTGCTTACCCTGTTCAACCTGGTATCTAGGTTGCCTCGTAGGGGGCGAATTTCCAAACCGAGACCCAGTGCTTTAAGCTGCGCGGCCCGTCGGACCGAGCTGGTGCCAATCACCGAGCCCGCCGGCAACTCCCCCAAGACCATGCCGTCACGGGCCACCAACGCATCGCGGGCGTCCTGCCGGCGGGGGATCGCGGCGATCACGAACCGGTCGTCGGGAGCCGTCGGCAAATCCTTGTACGAGTGCACGGCCATATCGACGCGGCAGTCGGCGATGGCCTCGCGCAGGGCGGCGGTGAACACACCCACCCCGATCTCGGCGACGGGCTTATCCGATCGGTCACCCTCGGTGCTAATGATGACCAGCTCGGCGGGATGCCCGCCCTCGATGAGTTGGTCTCTAATGGTCCCGGCCTGCGTAGTCGCCAGCAAGCTGCCCCGGGTGCCGATCCGGATTACTGCGTCCTTACTGCCGGCCAACCGTGCTACCCGGTACCGTCGGCTCGGCCTTGATCGAATTCCGTTGCCAGCAGGGGCAATTCACCTGCGGCCACGGCGTCGACGGCCTGCGGATCGAGTTCGAAAAGTTCGCGCAACGCCTCGGCGTAGGTATCCCCGCCGGGCGCACTGGCCAGCTGCTTGACCCGAACGGTCGGGGCGTGCAGCAGCTTGTCGACCACGCGGCGGACGGTGCGCGCCACCTCATCGCGCTGGGAGTCGTCCAGGCCTGGAAGCCGGTTGTCCAACCGCAACAGCTCGGCCTCGACGACATCGGCGGCACGCTGGCGAAGGGCGGTGACCGTGGGGGTGACCTCCGACATCCGCTGGCCGGCCAGGTAGCTGGCAACCTCGGCGGCGACGATTCGGCGGGCGGCTTCGGCATCAGCGGCCGCAGCCCGGGCCGACGGCTCACGCTGCACCCGGTCCATATCGATGACCGAAACGCCGGGCAATCCGGCCACGGCAGGATCGACATCGCGGGGCATCCCGAGGTCGCAGAGCACCAGCGGCGGGGCGGTCTCATCGCGGCGGGTACTGGCCAGCGCGTGGTGCACATCGGCCAGCGACACCACCGGACGGACCGCGCCGGTACAGCTGACCACGACATCGGCGACGGCCAGCGCAGTCGGCAGATGCTCCAACGTCAGTGCCTGCGCGGTGGCACCCTGCTGGCGGATGCTCTCCGCGAGCCGCTCCGCGCGAGGCAGCGAGCGGTTGACCACATCGATATGGGTGATCCCAGCCCGCAGCAGGTGCGCGACCGACAGCCCGCCCATCGAGCCGGCGCCGACAACGGTCGCGGTGCAGCCGGCCAAGCCGTCCAGCCGCGAGCCGGCGATGTCCAAAGCGACCGACACCACGCTGGCACCGGCGGCGTCGATCGCGGTCTCGGAGTGCACCCGCTTACCCACCGACAGCGCGCGCTGGGCCAGGTCGTGCAGGGTCCGGCCGACGGTCTTGTTGGTCTCGGCGTTGGCATAGGCACGCCGGACCTGCCCAAGGACCTGCTGTTCACCGATGACCGCGCTGTCCAAGCCGCTGGTGACGGAGAACAGATGCTCGACAGCGGCCTCGCTGTAGCGGACGTAGGCGTACTTGGTCAGATCGCTCATCGACATTCCGGAGTGCTCGGCCAGCACCTGCCCGATCGCCGACAAGCCGCCGTGGAACGCGTCGACCACCGCGTAGACCTCGACACGGTTGCAGGTGGACAGCACCATCGCCTCAGTCACCAGCGGCGACTGCGACAACTCATCGACGATTTTGACCTGATCGGAATCGGCGAAAGACAACTGCTCGAGCACAGTGACGGGAGCGCTACGGTGCGACACCCCGAACAGCAGCACGCTCACGGCACGATCACCTGGCCCGCTCCCTTGCTGTCACGGAATGTTCCGTTAGTGAAACTTACTTCCACGGTAAACGGTGCGCAGGCAGCTGGCCAAATTCCAGCGGTTGTTCACCGCTGCGAGAGATCGGCGCGTAGCCGCGGAACGTCGACATCCCAGTAGCTGTGCTCGCTGCCGTCGAGCAGGACGACGGGCAGGCGGTCGCCGAATTCTGCTCGAAGCGCACTGTTGCCGGCCGCGGCCGCGTCGTCCACATCGGTGACCGACAGCTCGAAATCGAGCTCGGCGGACAGCCCAGTAAGCCGGTCGTGGACCTGTTCGCAGATGGTGCACCCGGCCCGGGTCAACAGCTCGACGTGTGCGCGGCTCACCCGAACCAGTGTCGCAGTTAGGGTGATCCCATGGCGTCCGGGGACCACGAGCAGGAACTCGCGGGCGACGCGAGCGCCGAGCGGGCCGTCGACGAGTTGATTGCCGAGCAGGCCAGCGCCGTAGCGCGCGACGCCAGCATGGCAGCGCATCGCGAGCCGAAGGCTCAGGCCGCCGGGCCGGCGGAACCGCCGCCCGCCGACCTCACCGCAGCAGCATTCTTCGATGTGGACAACACGCTGGTGCAGGGCTCTTCGCTGGTGCATTTCGGCCGCGGCCTGGCTGCCCGCAAGTACTTCACCTATGCCGATATGGCGAAATTCATCTACGCGCAGGCCAAGTTTCAGCTGACCGGCAGGGAGAACAGCGAGGATGTCGCCGAGGGTAGGCGCAAGGCACTCGCCTTCATCGAAGGCCGTTCGACCGCCGAGCTCATCGCGGTCGGCGAGGAGATCTACGACGAGATCATCGCCGACAAGATCTGGCCCGGCACCCGGGCGCTGGCGCAGATGCATCTAGATGCCGGTCAGCAGGTGTGGTTGGTCACCGCCACGCCCTTCGAGCTGGCCGCCACGATCGCCCGCCGGCTGGGCTTGACCGGTGCGCTGGGCACCGTGGCGGAATCCGAGAACGGGGTGTTCACCGGCCGCCTGGTCGGCGACATCCTGCACGGGGTCGGCAAGGCGCATGCGGTGCGACAGCTGGCCATCCGCGAGGGGCTCAACCTCAAGCGCTGTACGGCCTATTCCGACAGTTATAACGATGTGCCGATGCTGTCCCTGGTGGGAACGGCGGTGGCCATCAACCCGGATGCCAACCTGCGTGAGCTCGCGCGCGAGCGCGGCTGGGAGATCCGCGATTTCCGGACCGCACGCAAGGCGGCGCGCATCGGCGTCCCCTCGGCACTGGCACTCGGGGCGATCGGCGGGGCGCTCGCGGCGGCCGTATCGCGTCGACGCTGACGCCGGGCGCACGAAGCGCCCCGCATCGGCGCAATACCCGCTGATAGGCTCGCCGAGTGTCAATCGCCAGCGACATCATCGGAACGCACTACCGTTACCCGGACTATTACCTGGTCGGCCGGGAGAAGATCCGGGAGTATGCCAACGCGATCCAGTCCGACAATGAGCTGCACTTCGACGAGGAAGCAGCCAGGGCCGCCGGTTACACCGACGTGGTCGCCCCCCTGACATTCATCGCGATCGCGGGACGTCAGGTGCAGCTCGACATCTTCCGGAACTTCGATGTGGGCATCAATATCGCCCGGGTCATTCACCGCGACCAGAAGATCCGTTTCCATCGGGCAATCGTGGCCGGCGACAAATTGTTCTTCGATTCCTGGCTGGACTCGGTGGTCGAATCATTCGGCACCGTCATCACCGAATTGCGCAGTGAGGTCACCGACGAAGACGGCAAACCGGTGATGACCACAATCGTGACAATGATCGGCGAAGCCGAGAGCGACGAACAGACCAATGCTCAGGTCGCGGCGATCGCCGCGGCGGCGCTGGGCAAGCAAACCCCGCGCTGAGTCCGGGCCGCTCAGCCCAAGAACGTATTGCGACGTTTGGTCAGCAACTGGTAGAGCGTCTGCTGGATGGTCTCGCGGACCTGGTCGGTGAGATCGAAGGTGACCATCGGATCGTCGGCCGCGGTGTCGTCGTAGTCAGCAGTCTCGATCGGCTCACCAAAGGCGATGTGCCACTTGGACGGAAGCGGCACCAGCCCGATCGGGCCGGCCAGCGGGAACAGCGGCGTGATCGGGAAGTAGGGCAACCCCAGCACCCGGGCGAGCAACTTCACATCGGCGATCATCGGGTAGATCTCCTCGGATCCGACGATCGAGCACGGGATGATCGGCGCCTTGGTGCGCAGCGCCGCCGAGACGAAACCGCCGCGACCGAATCGCTGCAGCTTGTAGCGATCCTTGAAGGGTTTGCCCAACCCCTTGTAGCCCTCCGGAAAAACGGCCGTCAATTCGCCGCCGACCAACAGCCGGTGGGCATCGACGGTGGAGGCCATCGTGTGGCCGGCCTTGCGGGCGATCGGGCCCATCATCGGCATGTCGAACACCATGTCGGCTGCCAGTAACCGCAAGTCCCGGTTGTTCGGGTGATGGTCGTGCACCGCGACCGACAACATCAACCCGTCGAACGGCAACGTCCCGGCGTGATTGGCGACGAGCAGCCCGGCACCATTCTTCGGGAGGTTTTCGATGCCGCTGACCTCGACCCGGAACCAATTCTGGAAAAAGAAGCGCAGCAAAGGCATGACGAGCGCGTTGTTGAACTGCGGATCGAAACCGAATTCGTCGACCGTGTAATCGCCGGACAGCCGCTTGGATACGAAATCGGCAATCGCCGAAATGCGTTGTGCCAGTTCATTCGGGGCCTCTGCGGAAGCCCCAATTGTGCTCGTACCGCGCCGGGCATCGATTTCCCGGACCACAGCGGCGATATCCGCCGCCGACGCACGGGTGCCCGGATCCGCCAGCAGCGAGGGATGCCGGCGCGCCGCCTCGGCTCGCTGCGCAGCCCTCCGAGCGGCCGCGACACGCGTCGAATTTGAGTGCAGCGGAATCACTTTCGCCTTGGATTCACCCGCCACGTCGGCTACCTTCTCCCCAACCATCGGCTCATCAGCCGCCCCATCGCTGCGCAACGGCGACCGCGCGTCTCTCCAAAGAGCGTACCCAGTTCGGGTCGATGATCGGGGTCAGACCTCGGCCACGCACGTAATCGTCGAAGGCCTCTATCGTCGTCCATTTCGGCGCAAACCCCAACTCGGAGCGCATCCTCGCGGTGTCCATGACGCGGCCGTAACTTAGCCAATCCATCTGGTCACGGTTGAGGTCGGAAGGCCGGCCCGTCCGTCGCAACGAATACAGTGCCCAAACGCCGGAATTCGGCAACGGAACCGCAACCCGGCCGGAACGGCGGATTGCCTGCGACATCATGATCACACCGTCGGCTCCGATGTTGAAGGTGCCCGATTTACCCGCCATCGTGGCGCGCTCCAGCGCGCCCAGCGCGTCCTGCTCGTGCAGCAGCTGCAACCGCGCGTCGTGGCCGAGCACCGTGGTCACCAGCGGACCCGCCAGATAACGCGACAGCGCGGTATCCATCGCCGGGCCGATCATGTTGGCCAGCCGCAGGATCGTGACGGCGATATCGGGCCGACGCCGGCCCAGCCCACGCACGTAGCCCTCGATATCGATGCTGTCGCGCGCGAAGCCTTCGCCCGGCGGGCGCTGGCTACTGCTGTCCTCGGTGTAGGCCACCGGGTCGTGGGCGTGCGAGCCGTAAACCTCAGACGTCGACTTCAGGATCACCCGGCGCACCGACGGCGCCTTCTGACAGGCCGCGAACAACTGCATGGCGCCCATGACGTTGATCTCTTTCAACGTCGCGCGACCACCCGAGCGCGGGGAGTAGGAAGCCGCCGAGGCATGCACGACGGTGTCGACTTCGCCGTTTCGAATCACCTTGGCGATAAACGGGTTTCGAATATCGGCGCGCACGAACTCAGCCCGGCCCATCCGGCGCAGCATGTCCTTGCTCGGCGCGACGGCGTCGACCGCGATGACCTTGTTGATCAACGGGTTCTGCACCAACCGCGCGGTCAGATACCCGCCGAGAAACCGGCACGCCCCCGTGACCAGCACAACCTTCGGGTAGTGCGGGGCCTCGGTGTCGATACCGCCGGAATCCATCAGGACAGCCTATCGGCCGAACTTAAGCCCGGCCTGGCTCCAGATCTGCCGGGCTGGGAAGAGTCCAGTCCCGGCAGCGGAACTACTTGCCGAGTTTTCTGCGCTGGACCCGGGTACGACGCAGCAGCTTGCGGTGCTTCTTCTTCGACATGCGCTTGCGCCGCTTCTTGATGACTGAACCCATGAAATCCGCTACCTAAACCTTTGCATTGCCTGCACCAGAGCAGGCTTGTCTGTGTCCCGGACACCTTACCTAAGCAGGCATGCGGAACGGAAAACGGCCTCTACGCGAACAGCGACTGACGAGTTGCCGATCAGCGCTTGTGCAGAGTGACTAGCCTGCGTCGAAGTACGACGTCTCCAGCAAGTCGTGGACGGCCTTGGCATGCACCCGGAATGAACGACCCACCCGCACCGCAGGCAGCTCGCCGTTGTGTACCAGGCGGTACACCGTCATCTTGCTGACCCGCATCAGGGCAGCCACTTCGGCGACGGTCAGAAACTGCGCTCTGGCGGCCGGCGGGCTGTCGGCGCCGCCGGCATCCCGCGCCGATTTTCCAGCCGAATCCCGCGCCGATGGCCCGTTCATAGACGTCATCGCAACCCAATCCGTCAGGCACAGCAGTTCCAGCGGCTTCCCCACCGCTGGCACCCGAGCCGTGCATACACGAGGAGAATAGCGTGGCGGATGGGGTTACTGCGACGGGTGTGGGTAGATCCATCAGAAATTCCCTGAACTACTCTGCTGTAATTCCTAGCTGCTCAGAGCGTGTTTTCGCGGCGTCGACGGCAGCGGCGACGGCCGCCCGCACCCCACCCCGTTCGAGTTCCCGCAGGCCAGCGGCAGTGGTCCCGCCCGGGGAGGTAACCATCGCCCGAAGCCGCGCCGCAGAAGTATCGAGGCCGCTGTCTTCGCCAGCCGCACGCTGGCTGTCGAGGCGTTCCAGGAGCATGGCCGCCGATCCGGCCATCGTCTGCACCGCGAGATCGGTCGCGACGGCCCGACTCAGGCCGTTGGCGACCGCCGCGTCGACCACGGCTTCGACGAAAAGAAAGAAATACGCGGGCCCCGAACCGGAGACCGCCGTAACCGCATCGAGCTGGCTTTCCGGCACGGTCAGCACGTCGCCCACGCACTTGAACACCGCGGCGACGCCGGCGAGCTGCTCAGGAGTGGCAAACCGGCCCGCAGCAAGCGCGCTGACGCCGGCACCGACCAATGCCGGGGCGTTGGGCATCACCCGGACCACCGGTGAGCCAGCGGGCAGCCGGGCCTCGTAGAAGCCGATCGTCACACCCGCGACGACGGTGACGAAGACCTGTTCGACGGTGTCGCTCTCGGCCTGCGCAGCCGCGTCGGCGATCTCGCTGACAACCGACTCGACGTCGGCCGGTTTCACAGCGACGATCACGAACGCGGCGGTTTCCACCGCCTCGGCGACGGTCGCCATCCGAACCGAGTACGTCTCGCCCAGGTAGCGGGCACGCTCCGGCATCCGCTCCGACACCACGAGGTCCTTGACCTGCCGGCCCGCTCGAAGGAGTCCGGCAAGGATCGCCTCGCCCATACTGCCGCCGCCGATGATCGCGATTCTGGCCATGTCGCAAGACCCTAGCGGGCCAGAGCAATCATTAGTGGGCGGGCACCAAGGCCAGTTGACGGGTCTGCACGATGATGCGTCCCGCACTGTCGACCACGGTGTGGTCCTCGTCGAACCAGTCCTGGCCGATCTGGGTGGTCGTACACGCCACCCGCAGCCAGCCGTCGTCGGGCAGGCCCCGGAGGTAGGCGGTGATCTGCACCGTGGGTGCCCAGCCCCGACGGTTCACCGCGTAGCAGACCGGCACCGAGATGTCGCCGCACATCAGCGCGAACAACACATCGACCGGCCCCTCCTTGGGTCGAACCCAGATCGTGAACACCGGAGCGCCCGCCGCATTGACGGTCTCGGCCAACTCCGGACGGATATCGCAGCCGCGTGCGAGGTTGTTGATCGCCGCCGCCGGATGCCCCGGGCCGATCGGCTCGATATGCGCGGGCGGCTCGACGCTCATCAGCGCGGTCACCGGATTAGCCGATAACAACGGCTCGACGTGGTGCTCGGGGTCACCGAGCGTGACGACAGTGCGCACGCAGGTGCGTCCCCCCTGGGACAGCTCCACGTCGACCAGCCCGATACGACGACCGCGCTTCTGCACGGTCGTGGTCAACCGCACGGGTCCGGGGTCGGGCGCGGACAGGAAATCGGCCGATACCGCGACGGGTTCAAAGGCCGCGTGAGCGTACGCCTCACGAGCAGCCTTGGCGCACAGCGCCAACATCACACCGCCGTGGATCTTGGGCCCAATTGTCCAGTGCTCGTTGAGGTTTGCTTCGAAGCCGCCATCAGTCGGCTGTAACGCCATCACATCGTCGAACCGGGGGTACATCAATGCCTCTCTCGCTCAACGCAACAAATGCGTGCGCGCGAACTGAAGCGAATCGACCAGAAGCGCCTCTCGCTCGGCCTTGGTGCGCGCACCCGAGGTGGTGACCTCGAGGATCACATGCCCGGTGAAATCACTGGCCGCCAGCATCTGGCACACCTCGACGGTGGGTTGTGTTCCCCGACCGGGCACCAGGTGCTCATCGGTGGAGGCACCGTTGCCGTCGCACAGATGCAGGTGCACCAATCCGGACCCCATCCGCTCGGCCATGTCCAGGGCGTCGGTGCCGGCCGTGGCGGTGTGCGACAGGTCCAGCGTGTAGTGGGCGTGATCGCCATCGAGCGGGTCATAGGACGGCGCGAACGCCGATATCCCAGCTCCGGGACGGCCACCGCGCTTGCGCATCCGCTCGATCGACGGATCCCCGGAGCCGAAGAATCGATCGGTCCGGAATGGGAACATGTTCTCCACCGCGACCAGCACATCGGTGTGGCTTTCCAGCTCGGCGACCTGTTCGCTGAACCCGTCGGCATAGCGGCGCTGCCACCGGAATGGCGGGTGCACCACCACGGTCTGCGCGCCGAGCCGCTCCGCGGCTTGCACACTGCGGGTCAGCTTCGGGATGGGGTTGGCCCCCCAGACCCGTTGGGAGATCAGCAGACACGGCGCATGCACCGACAACACCGGCATGTTGTAGCGGCGCGACAGCTTCGCGATCGCCCCGATGTCCTGGCTGACCGTCTCGGCCCACACCATGAGTTCGACACCGTCATAACCCAATTCGGCCGCGTACTCGAAAGCGGCCTCGGTCCTCAGCGGATAGACCGAGGCCGTCGACAGACCGACCTTGATTGCGGGGCGCACTGATCAATCAGGTCGACTGCAGAAGCGCCAGCGGCCCGAGCGTGACCAGCGCGCCCACCGCGACCGCGATCAGTGTGCTGGCGATGTCCTCGGTTTTCCGGACGATGCGGACGGCGATCACCAAGCCAAGGATGACCAGTACCGACAGCACCAGCGCGACGATGTTGTTCCACCTCCACAGTTGGTCGAACGCGATGAACAACCCGGCGCCAAACGCGACCGCCAGAATCGATTGGCCGACCACCAACAGGGCGCGCCACACCGCAGTGAGCTTGCCCTCGCTGGGGAAATCCGCCGCGGCGTCGGTATGTGTGTTGGTTGCCTCCGCCACCGCGCCGCCGTCGTGCTCATCGAGTACGACACCACGGCGGGCCAGATCGTCAGCCACCGTTTGGCCGCTGAACAGCGTGCCACCGGAGGATCGCAGATACGACCGCAGCTCGGCAGCCTCGGCGACCTGTTCGTCAGGTGCCAGATCCAGCGCAGGGGCTGCTTCGTCGAGCGGGTCGAAGGCCATCTGTTCGGCATCGGAGGCGTCATCGGTTGCTGCGTCCGCCGCCGGGCTCCGCAGGGGGCGCGGGTCGTAGCCGCGCTCGGGGCCGCGTTCACGACGTGGCAGTGGACTGTCCGCGCGCTGCGGTGGTGCGTCGAACGGGCGCGCCGGCTTCTCTTCGGACTGCTCGACCGCGGGGGGCGATCCGTTGGTGGCGGTCTCCTGGTCGACGGCAGCCCCGGCAGCCGCGTCATCGACCGGCGCCTCGTCGATCGGCTCGTCGGTGACGTCGACATCGCGCGCGATAGGAAGCGCACCGGTCCGAATGATCGGGATCTCACCGGTCAGTTCGGCGACCGTCACCGCGTCGCTGTTACCGCGCCGCCGACGACGCCGCCCCCCGACCGGCGGCGAGCCGATCGTTCCGTTCTTGGCGAGCAGCTCGGCGACCGAAATGGGCCGGCTGTTCTCGCTGTCATCTGGTGCAGTCATCGTGTGCCTCTCGATCGGGCCGCAGTCGACCGATCAAAACCCTTATTTCCAGCATCCCCCACCGACGTTTCCACCAGGGCAGTTCCGTCAGCTTCGCTGTCGAGCCGGCGCAGGATGATGCCCTCGCGCAGCGCCCACGGGCAGATGTCGACGGATTCTAAGGAGAGTGCTCGCATGCTTGCCTCCGCCACCAGAGCGCCGGCCACGATCTGTGGCGCCCGCTCGGCACTGACTCCCTCCAACTCGGCACGATCTGTCGCCGTCATCCTAGAGATGAAAGATATGAGCTGCCTCAAGCCGTTTGCGGTCAGCGTCCGCTTGACCCTGGGCCCGGCACCCGAGGGCGCCGCACCGGTGAGGCGGGCCAGGGAGCGGAACGTTTTCGACGTCGCCACCGCCAGATCGGGAACGCCGGCCTCCAGGACGAACGCGCTGGCCTCGGCCAACTCGTTGTCCAGCCAATCTCGGAGCATGGCCACCCGACGCCGGCCCGGCGGGTCATCCGGCAGCCACTCACGGGTGAGCCGGCCGGCACCCAGCGGCAGCGACAACGCCACCTCAGGTGCCTCATCTACACCGTTGGACAGCTCCAGCGAGCCACCGCCGATATCGAGGTTGATGATCCGTCCGGCACTCCACCCGTACCAGCGCCGCACCGCCAAAAAGGTCAGCCGGGACTCGTTGGCGCCCGAGAGGACCTGCAGGTTCACCCCGGTTTCGGCCAGCACCCGCGCCAGGACGTCCTCGGAATTCTTGGCGTCGCGGACCGCGGAGGTGGCGAAGGCCATCAAATCCGCGCAGCCAGAGCTCGCGGCGATCTTGGCGAACTCATCGACGGTGTCGACCAACTTGTCAGCGCCGCGGCGGGTGAGCTTTCCGGAGTCGTCGATCGCCTCCGCAAGGCGCAGCGCAGCCTTCGTCGAACTCATCGGAGTCGGGTGCCCGCCACGGTGGGCATCGACCACCAGCAGATGAACCGTATTGCTGCCCACGTCGAGCACGCCTAATCGCACGTGAACAAAACTAGCGTGGCGACGATGCACCCCATGCGCGACATGGGCAAAAGCCAACAAGAAGGTGGGGCTTTCGTGGACTACCGTTGGGCGATGTGACAAGTGGGCGCCCCGGCGAAGTTGATCTGGACTTCCCCCGTGAGTGGGTGGAATTTTACGACCCGGATGATCCAGAACATCTCATCGCCGCGGACCTCACCTGGCTGCTGTCCAATTGGACGTGCGTCTTCGGCACCCCCGCCTGCAAGGGCACGGTCGAGGGCCGCCCCGACGACGGTTGCTGCTCACACGGGGCGTTCCTGTCCGATGACGACGACCGCGCCAACCTCGATGACGCCGTCAAACAGTTGACCGACGCCGATTGGCAGTTCCGGGACAAGGGCTTGGGCCGCAGGGGCTACCTCGAAAAGGACGAGTACGACGATGAGCCCGCCCTACGCACCCGCAAGTACAAAGGTGCCTGCATCTTCCTCAACCGGCCCGGCTTCCCGACCGGTGTCGGCTGCGCCCTGCACACCAAGGCGCTCAAGCTCGGGGTCGAACCGCTGACGATGAAGCCCGAGGTGTGCTGGCAGCTGCCCATCCGGCGGGTTCAGGAGCGGATCACCCGGCCGGACGGCAGCGAGATCCTCAAGACCATGATCACCGAGTACGACCGCCGTGGCTGGGGCGAGGGCGGCTTGGACCTGCACTGGTATTGCACCGGCGACCCGGCGGCGCACGTCGGGAAGAAGCAGGTGTGGCAGTCCTACGCCCCCGAGCTGACCGAGCTGATCGGTGAGAAGGCGTACGCGGAACTTGCGGCGATGTGCAAACGGCGGGGCGGTTTCCCGCTCCTGGCCATCCACCCGGCAACCCGGGCCGCGCACTGACCACGCGCTCCCTCGTCACCGTTCACTATTTGCCACATCTGCATCACCATGCATGAAACTCGTGACCAACGTCATGTGCATCGGCGGATGCCGTGAGGCACGAGCGGAGTCACAGAGCAGCGAATAGTCGTTCTCTGAGACCGAGGGCGAATCGTCGCTGTGCTGCCCGAACAGTTTGATAACCACATCTCAGTTGATAACAGGCTGAGTAACAGGACTTCGCCCAAACTCAACCTCGGCGTTATTTAACGAGAACAGCATCCCCTCGTTGGGGCCCGAGACGCGGGCCTCGCAGCGCGAGGCCCGACACGAGCGGCACTCCAAGCGGATGGTCCTCGGTGACGCCGCGACTATTTGCTTTGCATTAACTGTCGCGACCGTGGCCGTCTTTGCCGGCGAATACACCAGCGTCATCCTCGCCGACTGATCGGATTGCTGCTGGGCCGCCCGCACTGGCGCCGGGTGGCGGCGGCCGAGCATTTGCGGCGCAGGGCAAGGGGACCGGGCAGGCGCGCAGGACCACAGACGGCGGCCACCTCGGTGTGTAGCGACCAGGTGCCACCATCGTGGACACGCTGGTCTTCGGTGTGCGCGCCGCGCGAGAGCAGCGACGCCTTGCGGGCCTTGCACCCCGACGGCGGCATCGAGGCCGGGCCGGTGATGGTGTCGGTGAGTGCGGTCATGGGAGCCCTGCTGCCAGGCCACCGCGTCACCGTCATGTCAGGCGGGAAAATGTCCTCTGCCGCAACGCAACACCGATGAAGACGACGACCAGGGGTTAGCCTGCTTGACGCCGCCGCCTCTTGTACTCACGCGACTTCGCGTTGTGGGCCTCACTGCACTCATCGCAGCGGCAGCCGGAATCGTAAGCAAGGTCGGTGCCGTGCTTGCCGACCAGACGACCCTCATCGCGGATGCGCTTCATGTAGGCGGCATGGCTGATTCGGTTGGCTTCTCTACAGAGGTCGCAGCGGCAGAAGTGGTTGCCGTACCCATTGGACGTGCCGTGGCGCGGGTCGCCGGGTGGGAGGCCTGACTTCTTGCGCGGCTCAGCCATTCAGTCGCCCCATCGCTCAGCCGTCGTCGCCGTCGGCCTCGTCCAGCGCGTCGTCATCCTCATTGAGGCTGCCTTCGCCGTAAGGGTCGGTGAACTCGCAGAGCACCGAGCCAACCAGTCGCTCGATGGCGATCGCCGTCGGATCAGGCGGTGGTCGGCCCTCCGCGTATGCCAAACGCTCGGCGGCAATGAAGGCCAGGCGCACGGCCTGGATCACGAGCACGCGCCGAAGCCCTTCGGAAACCTCACCGCGCTCGCGTGCCACCGCAGCCAGGCGCGAGATCGTCTCCGCCCGACGGGCGATGCGAATGTCGGGGTGTTTTCGTTCCTCGCGCACCTCGTCATCAATCAGAGACCAGCGCAACGAGGGCGGCATCTCGACCGATTCCGACACCGGCGGAATCTTCTCGTTGAGGATGGCCGTGAATCGAGACTCTTCAATTGCGTTGAGATAGGCGGTGTACTCAAAGGCGTCGAGGCGCTTCTTGGCGTCTTTGTTCTTGGCGCTTACGCCCTCCATATCCCACAGCGGCCACATCTCGGCGTCGGCCACCTCGAACACGTCGAGAATGCGCATCGCCACCGCGTCGCTGCGCTGATTGGTCAGGTGTCGGCGGATACGAGTGCGCAGCTTCTCGTTGGTCTGCCCGACATAGATTGGCTCACCGTCGTAGTCATAGAAGGCGTACACGCCCCATTTAGCGTTCGACCACGTGCGGCCTTGGTCATCCGTCTCCTCCAGAAACGCCTTAAGCCGCGAGCGGAACCCTCGCACATCTGGCGCTGGCAGATCAATCTTTCTCGGCTTCTTGGGCTTTGGGTTGGGCGAGGCGGTGCTCTTACTGGACATGCACCGACGCCTGTGGGTCAACCGACGGAGCGGCGACCAACTCTCCGCGCAGCAGCGGCATTAGGTAGTGCTTAGCCAGCCAGCCGACGACCGGCACCGCCACCGCGTCGCCAAACCCGAACAGCGCCTGGTTGTTCCGCGCACCGTCGAGGTTGTAGTTGCCCGCACCCATCAGCCGCGCGTACTCCAGCGGCGTCATCCACCGCACCTGGAGGCGCTTGTTGCCCAGCCGCACCACCGCTTGCTTGGACGAGCCGCCGCGCGCAGTGCGCAGGCAACCGGAGATGTCGTCGGGCCGCACCTCCCACACCGCCACACCAGCGCGCGTGCGCCGGTAGGCCGTGCGGTGCTTGACCCCCTTGCCGCGCTTGAGTTCTGCTACCCGCGCGCGCTGCATGGGCGAGAGAGAAGCCTCGAACGCAGCCGTGCGCTCGGCGTCCCACCACCGCTCGTCGGCCACCAGCATGTCCTCAATGAGCGCGGACAGGCCCTTGATGCGCGGGGCTGGTGGGGCGGGCAAGTGGGCGCGGTGGGTGCGCAAGCTCGGATCGCCGAACACCCACTGGAGGTAATCGGGCCGCAACTCGCAGTGTGGCTCGGCGGTGTCGACGGGCGGGTTCTTCGCGCCGATGACGAACATGCGCGGGCGCGACTGCGGCAGGAACCTGCGGGTGTCGAGCGCCACCACGTCGACGGAGTAGCCAAGCTCGTTGAATGCCTTGATAGCTGCGGTCAAGTCGTCACCGCCGTGGGATGTCGCCAGCCCAGTCACGTTCTCCAGCACAATGACTGGCGGGCGGTTGTCGCCCAGCTGATCCAAGAGCTTGACGAACTCCCAGAACACGCCTGACTCCGCGCCCGCGAAGCCAGCGCGGGCACCGGCCAGCGACAGGTCGGTGCACGGCGAGGACGCCCACGCCAGCGCCGCGTCGGTGGGTAACTCGGACACGTCTACCTTGCCGATGTCGCTCAGCGCGAACGTGTGGCCGTCGCTCTCACCGAAGTGCGCGGTGTACATCGCCTTCTTGTCCGGCTCGTAGTCGTTGGCCCACGTCACCTGGAAACCGGCGCGCTCCAGGCCCATGCGGGCTAGGCCGATACCGGCGAAGAACTCCATGGCCTTGGGCTTGGCGCTGGCACGGCGGATCGGCGTCACATCTCCCACGCGCGTCACAGTAACGCCAGGCACCCACAGGTTGCGTGAGGCTGCGCCGGGTTGCACCAGGTTGCGCTAGGTAGCGCGCGGCTGTGTGACGCAATCGTGGGCCACCACCGCCGCCACACGGGCTTCGATGCTCGCCAACCGCTCACGGGACGCCGGCCCGGAGTTGGCAGTGCGCCGCCTGGTCCACGCGATGGGGTTGCGCTACCGCGTCAACGCTCGCCCGGTGCCGACACTGCGCCGCACCGCCGACCTGGTGTTCACACGCCAGCGCGTGGGTGTGCTGATCGACGGGTGCTATTGGCGTGGCTGCCCCGAGCACCACTGCCAACCACGCGCGAATGCCGACTACTGGAGCGCCAAGATGGCGCGCAACCAAGCGCGCGACGCCGCCACCGACGAGGCGCTACGAGCCGCAGGCTGGACCGCCGCATTGAGTACCGCCGATAAGGATATCGCCGCCAAGATCGTCTCTGCTACAACGGAATTGAACGGGCGCGGGTTCAGTGAGTCACCAGAAACGGTCCAGGCGTTGGACGTTCCGCTCGCACCGCCACCGGACCCCTCGTACCCGGTCAACGACGTCATCGCCGAAGCCACCGACCTTGACGGCAACCACGTAGTTCTCCGCCGCGGCTACTACGACGGGAAGAGAGGTTTCGGGTGGGACAAGATCTTTCACAAGCACGGGATAACCAACCCCAACGCCTTCACCGACCTGATAGCGCACAGTCGGCCGATAAGCAGTAAGGACAGGGAACTCATCTACAAGGTGGAAGTTGACCGGGCGCACTGTTCACAGCTTTTCGGCCCGATACCTGACTGCGAGGACACCGGCGAGCGTCTGGAACCTTTGTGGTTTCACACGCCTGGACCGATGGTCCGACGCGGTACCTGGTCTACCAGGCCCCGCCGTCGCCATCACATGGGGACTGGTCCGCGATACCCGAGAATCAATCATCGACCCTGCACCCTGGCCTTCTCTCAAGGAAGCAGTGAGGTACTACTACCTTTTGGACCTCTGCGAGAACCGCGTGTCTGCTGCGTTCCCCCATCCGGGGAATGATCCCGAAGTCATTCTGTGGCACGGTGATCGGGTATACACCGAAGACTCCTGCGAAGGGCTCCCCCAACGCCCAACGGATATCCCCGACCAGTATCGGTACGTCGATCCGATCAATGGCTAAGCCAAGCAGTGCCCCTTGAACTGGGAAGATTGATGTTCCTTACGCACTGATCAAACCAAGTTCAGAAAGGCACTTCCGGTGCACGTGCCGCACAATTTCTTGCCTGATTCGGCGGTGTTCGATGACGACGACGGGGTGCTTCCCGAGTGCTGGCTGATCGCCCAATGGCCCACCACCGCAGCCGAACCCACCGACTACTGGCTGTCCACCCTGCGGCTGACCGCCCCAAAAGCCAACGGGCAGGACTGACTCTCTACGCCATCCTGCGCCAAATCCAACGCGCACTGGCCATCTGGATCGGCACCTGCCCACTATGCCACCACTACTTCCCCACATAACAAAGTCCTACTGGCCCTCCAGCTTGTAGCCCAGTCCGCGAACCGTGACCAGGTGCACCGGGTTGGCCGGGTCGGCCTCGATCTTCGACCGCAGGCGCTTGACGTGCACGTCGAGGGTCTTGGTATCCCCCACGTAGTCCGCGCCCCACACCCGGTCGATGAGCTGGCCGCGGGTGAGCACTCGTCCGCTGTTGCGCATCAGGTACTCGAGCAGATCGAACTCCTTGAGCGGCAAGGTAATCGGCTCACCATTGACGGAGACGACGTGACGCTCCACGTCCATGCGCACCGGACCGGCCTCCAGGATGGCATCGCCGACGCCGGAGTCCTCGGTGTCGCTGCCGCGACGCAGGACAGCACGGATGCGGGCGATCAGCTCGCGCGCCGAGTACGGCTTGGTGACGTAATCGTCGGCGCCGAGCTCCAGGCCGACCACCTTGTCGATCTCGCTGTCACGCGCGGTCACCATGATCACCGGCACACTCGAGCGGGCGCGCAGCTGCTTACAGACATCGGTGCCGGTCATCCCCGGCAACATGAGGTCGAGTAGCACGATATCGGCCCCCGAGCGGTCGAATTCCGCCAGGGCAGACGGGCCGTCACCGACCACGGTGGCCTCGAAGCCCTCCTTGCGCAGCAGGAACGCCAGCGGGTCGGCCAGCGATTCTTCGTCCTCCACGATCAACACATTGGTCATTGGCGTAGTGCCTCCTGGTCAATGGCCGATTGGTCGGCCTGTTCGTCATTGTTGGGATAGGCGGGAATGGACAGGGTGAACGTCGAGCCGGTTCCCGGCTGGCTCCACAGCCGGATACTGCCGTTGTGATTGGCCGCCACATGCTTGACGATGGCCAACCCCAGACCGGTGCCGCCAGTGGCACGGGAGCGCGCTTTGTCGACCCGGAAGAATCGCTCGAACACCCGCTCCTGATCGGTGCGGGCGATACCGATTCCCCGATCGGTGACCGAGATCTCGATATTGTCGCCGCGCTGACGGCGGCTGATCGAGACCTTCGATCCATCCGGTGAGTATGCGATCGCATTGGAGATCAGGTTCGCGAGCGCAGTGACCAACAACGACTGGTCGCCCAACACCCGGAACCCGCTCGGCGCGTCGGTGGTCACTTTGATGTCGGCATTGTCGGCCGCCACCTTGTGACGTGAAATAGCTTCGCTAACAACAGAATCCACATCGATGCCGTCCAGGACGGGCAGTGGCTCGGCGCCCTGCAGGCGGGATAGCTCGATCAGCTCGCGGACCATATTGGCCAGCCGCTGGGATTCGGTGAGGATCTTGCGGCTGAAGTGGTGAACGGTATCGGGATCTTCGGCCGACTCCAGCAGTGCCTCGGCCAACACGCCCATCGCGGCGACCGGTGTCTTGAGCTCGTGGCTGACATTGGCCACGAAATCGCGACGACTGGCCTCCATCCGGGCCTGTTCGGACTGGTCCTCGACGTAGACCACGGCGAACCGCGGATCCTGCTTGCTCAGCAGCTGAACATGCCCGCGCACCGATAGTCCCGAGCGGCCGGGCGTGGCCCGCTGCGGCTGCTGCGACAGGTCCACCTCGACACCCTCACCGGTGGCCAGCACCTGCTGGGCGGCGTTCCAGGCACGTTCGTCGAGCTGGCGGTCACGCACGAGGCCCAGTTGCGTGGCCCGGTCGTTGATGAACACCACATCGCGTTGTGAGTCGACGACCACTATGCCGATCGGGGCCAGTGACACCACATGCTGCAACATCTGCGAGACCGTGATCCCCGCTTCGGTGATCGCACGGCGCTGCCTGCGCTCCATGATGCGTGGGGTGAGTGCGGCCCCGATTGCTAAACCGAGACCGAGCGCGACCAGCGCCGCGACAGTGGCCACCAGTGCCACCGACACAACACTCACACACAAAGCGTACGCATTGGGTGAACGTCATCCCAGCAGCGTGCGGCTAAATCGAGCGACGTCACACAGTTGGGACGCATGTATTCCGCCCTCGTTCACCCGACGTTTGCCGAACCGGGGGGCTCGCCCCTACTTGGCGCCCTGGCTGGCCACCGCGGCCGCGCCGGCGGCGGCGGCCTCCGGATCCAGGTAGGTGCCGCCCGGCACCAGCGGCTTCAGGTCGGCGTCCAGGTCGTAGCGCAGTGGGATACCGGTCGGGATGTTCAGGCCCACGACCTGGTCATCTGACATGCCGTCCAGGTGTTTCACCAGTGCGCGCAGTGAGTTGCCGTGCGCGGCGATCAGCACCGTCTTACCGGCCTTCAGGTCCGCAACGATGGTCTCGGTGAAGTACGGGATGAAGCGGGCGACAACGTCGGCCAGACACTCGGTGAGCGGACCGCCGCCGATATCGGCGTAGCGCGGATCGGTGTCCTGGCTGTAGGCGCTGCCCGGTTCGATCGGCGGCGGCGGTGTGTCGTAGCTGCGCCGCCACAACATGAACTGCTCCTCGCCGTACTTTTCTTTCGTCTCGGCCTTGTTCAGGCCCTGCAACGCGCCATAGTGCCGCTCGTTGAGCCGCCAATCGCGGTGCACCGGAATCCACAGCCGGTCGGCGGCGTCCAGCGCCAGGTGCGCTGTGGTGATCGCGCGGCGCAGCAGCGAGGTGTAGAGCACGTCGGGCAGCAGACCCTCTTCGGCCAGCAGCTTGCCGCCGCGCACCGCCTCGGTACGGCCTTTATCGGTGAGGTCGACGTCCATCCAGCCGGTGAACTGGTTCGACGCATTCCATTCGCTCTCACCGTGCCGCAGCAGAATCAGTGTGGAGTCAGCCATGCCTGAAATCTTCTCACGGCCAGAACCAGTCGTCGCGGTCGTCTTCGGTGCTGAGACTCTCGACTCCTCCTCATCGTTCGTCCCTCACTCTGCATCGTCGTCTTCGGTAATCAGGTGTTCGAACGCTGCCAGGTTCTTCAGCGATTCACCGCGCGATACCCGCCACGCCCACTCCTTCTGAATGGACGATTTGAAGCCCAGCTCGAGCAGGGTGTTGAAGTCGGTGTCGACGGCCTCGAGCACCTGCCCGAGGACCCGGTCCAGCTCCTCGGCGCTCACCGACTCCAGCGCCATCCGACCGATCAGATAGATATCGCCGGTGTTGTCCAACGTGTAGGCCACACCGTAGAGGCGTCGGTTGCGCTTGAGCAGGAACCGGTAGACACCCTGATGGTTCTCGTCGGGCTGGCGGCAGACGAACGCCTCGACACGCACCGAATGCGCACCGATGCTCAGCAGGGTGTTGGTCTTGAGCTTGCGCTCCCCCGGAAGTTCCACGATGAGCCCCGGCAGCCCACCGTGGGCGCCCTGGTGATGGCTGTAGGTCAGGCCGTGCTCGGTCAGCACGTCCTCGATGAGCTGCTGGACGTTCGCTCCACTGATACGCGATCCGCCTTCGGCTTCTCGCTCCGCACTCACGCGCGCACTCCGCGGCGCATCGACCAGCGCCTGCCGTTGCGCCGCGCCAGTACGTCACCGGCGGCACGACGACGCCGGGCACCGGCATAGTCGGTGATCGCCCGGCCGTAGCTGGCCAGCAGTCCGTCGACGGTGTTCGCCCAGGAGAAGCGCTGTGCGTGCGCCACCGCGGCGGAACTGAGCTCGGCGGGATCGCGCCGCAACATCCCGGCGAGCGCGTCGGCCCACTGGTCGGGGTCATGGCTGGCTACCAGGGCCCCGCTGACACCATCAGCAACCGCGACGGGCAGCCCACCCACCGCCGCGGCCACCACCGGTGTGCCGCAGGCCTGCGCCTCGACGGCAACCAGTCCGAAGGATTCCGAATAGCTCGGCACCGCAACCAGATCGGCGGCCCGGTAGACGTTCACCAATTGCTCGCGCGACTGCGGAGGAAGGAATGTCACCCGGTCTGCGATACCCAATTCGATGGCAAGACCAACCAAGACGTCGGGCACCGCCAGCCCGCTGCCGGACGGACCGCCGGCGATCAAGACCCGCACGCCGGGCAGTTGTGCCGCCGCGCGCAACAGCACATCAGGCGCTTTCAGCGGCTGGATACGCCCGACGAACGCGACCACCGGCTCATCGGCCCGCAAGCCGAGCGCCGCGCGCGCGGCCCGGCGGTCACCGGGGGTGAACGTCTCCAGGTCGGCACCCGGATACACCACGTCGATCCGCCGCGGATCTGCATTGTGCAATGACATCAATTGGCGGGCTTCATCTTCGGTATTGACCACCAGCCGGTCGGCCTCATCGACCACTTGCTGTTCACCCACCGCGCGCAGCGGCGGTTCCGGTGCGTCGCCGTCGGCCAGCGCGGCGTTCTTCACCGCGGCCAGCGTGTGCGCGGTATGCACCAGCGGCACAGTCCAACGGTCGCGGGCCAGCCAGCCGACCTGGCCGGACAGCCAGTAATGCGAGTGCACAATGTCGTAGTAGCCGGGCTCGTGATTAGCCTCGGCGCGCAGCACGCCTGCGGTGAACGCACACAGCTGAGTCGGCAGATCGTATTTGTCGAGGCCTTCGAAGGGCCCAGCAACCACGTTGCGCACCAGCACCCCGGGGGCGACCCGGACCAGTGGCTGATCGGACGATGACGTCGCCCGGGTGAAGATCTCGACCTCGACCCCGCGCCGTGCCATCTGCAGCGCGGTCTGGAGCACGTACACGTTCATCCCGCCGGCATCGCCGGTACCAGGCTGGGCCAGCGGCGAGGTATGCACCGACAACACGGCCACCCGACGCGGCATGCCATCGATCGAACTGTCAGTCAGTTCCCGGGCGTGCCGCACGCCTCCATCTTTACACCGCGGCGTCGCGGCGGTTCTGCGCCCGTCTCAATGCGCCGATCGGGTCGGCGTACAGCCCGCCCAGCGACACGATGCCGGCACCGGCTTCCTGCACCCGGTTGCCGAACGCGGTCACCCGGATATCGCGGGCTGGCAGCAGCGAACGCTCGGTGAACGCGGCCTCCACCAGTTGGATGCCCTCGGGGTACTCGGTGAACGCCTGACCGCCGACGACAAGGTCATCAGGGTTGAGCATGTCGCGCAGCAGCGCCACCGCTCCACCAAGGACGCGGGCCCGTTCGACCAACAGTTCCTTTGCCCCCACCGCAACGGGGGTATCGCCCTGGCGGGCCGCACGCAGCAGGGTGGCCATCGAGGAACCCGGGCCAGAAGCCGGCACGACACCGCGCTTTCGGGCCGCGGCCAGCACGGCCTCGTCACCGACCGTGGACTCCAATTGCCCACTGCTGCCTAATAATTCGGAGGACACCGGCAGCGCGGCGATGGTGCCGGGGCCGCTGGACGGGCTGTGCACCCGGCCGCCGATCACCAGCGCGAAACCGACCGTCTCTCGGGCATAGACATACAGGCTGCTCGACGTCGGCGCCGGCGGGCGGCGTAGGCCGAGCAGGACCTCGGCGCCGGCCATCGCATCCACGTGCGAGGCCACCGACACGGGCAAGCCCAGCGCCTCGGCGAGCACCGGGCCGACCGGAGCCTGGGACCAGGACAGCCGACTGTGGTCTACGTGGCCCGTCACGCTGTCGACGACGCCACCGATCGCGACACCGATCCACAGCGGGCGCCGGCGATGCCAGCGGCTCAGGTACCGGCGGGCGCTGCCGGCCAGGGAAGCCAGTGCGGCCGCCTGCCGGCCCCGCGGGGTCGGGGTCTCGACAGCGTCGAGGGTGCGGCCCAGCAGGTCGGTCGCGACGATGTTGGTGGTCCGCGCGCCAATGTGGATGCCCAGGGTCAGGAACGGCTCGTGGTTGACCTCGACGGGGATCCGCGGCCGACCGATGGCGCCGGATACGGCGAGGTCGGCGCGCTCACGCAGGATGCCCGCGTCGAGAAGGGCGGTGACCTGGCGGTTCACCGTGGCGATCGACAGGTTGGTGACCTGCGCGATCACATCGCGGCCGATGGATCCGCGCTGGCGGACGGCGGCGAACACCGCCGCGGCAGCGGCATCGGGGATCCGCAGCGACGGGGCCACGATGTGGTGGCGGGTGCGCAACGGATGCGGCCGGGCTCCGACGCGGCCGGCGTCATGGGCGGAAGTCCGGAGCGGATCACGGGAAGTGAGTGCGACGGTACGCATAGGGGTGTCCTTCTCGAGTCTGATTGGGGGGCTTATGCCACACCCGGCGACTTGAGCGGAACGAGAAGAAGAACGTCCGGTCGGTCAGGCGCAGCGAATCGCGTGACAACAACACGCGGTGTGCGCGACCAGGGAGCTGGTCAGACCGAAACGGATCACGAGAGGCAACTTAGCACAGTTACTAGAGTTGGACCGATGACAACTCCAGACGCCCATTCCCGCGTAGCGGTGGTCACCGGCGCCAGCTCCGGCATCGGCGAGGCAACCGCCAAAAACCTTGCCTCCCTTGGTTTTCACGTCGTGGTAGTGGCCCGGAGGGCGGATCGACTGCAGCGATTGGCCGACGAGACCGGCGGAACGGCCATTGTGGCCGACGTCACAGACGATGCCGCGGTCGAGTCCCTAGCGGCGGCCCTGAACCGAGTGGACGTGTTGATCAACAACGCGGGCGGCGCCAAAGGGCTGGAGCCGATCGCCGAGGCGAAGCTGGACGACTGGCGGTGGATGTGGGAGACCAACGTCCTCGGCACACTGCGGGTGACCAGGGCACTACTGCCCAAGCTCGTCGCATCCGGGGACGGGCTGATCGTCACCGTCACCTCGATCGCCGCGCTGGAGGTCTACGACAACGGCGGCGGGTACACCGCGGCCAAACACGCCCAGGGCGCGCTGCACCGGACCCTGCGGGGCGAGCTCCTCGGAAAACCGGTGCGGCTCACCGAGATTGCGCCCGGCGCGGTGGAGACGGAGTTCTCGCTGGTGCGCTTCGGCGGCGACGAGCAACGTGCCGAGAAGGTCTACTCCGGCATCACGCCGCTGGTGGCCGCCGACGTCGCCGAGGTGATCGGCTTCGTCGCCTCCCGCCCCTCGCACGTCAACCTCGACCAGATCGTCATCCGACCCCGGGATCAGGCCAGCGCCAGCCGGTTCAACCGCCGGTCGTAGCCGTCCGCGTCGTCGTCGGGGCAGTCGTCGGGGTCGATGTCGCAGAGGTCGAGTCACTCGACGTCGGGGGACGGCTCGACGTCGTAGGAGGAGTCGTGGTGGTGGTCGTGGTGGGTGTGCCCGACAGTGTCGGCGCATCCGCCGGGGTGGCCGGCGCGCTGCTGGGAATGCTGGTCTCCGGCTGCGTGTCGGACAGCGCCGACATGGCCTTCCACTCGTTCCAGTCCACCGCCCAGTCCCAGATGTCGCCATCGGCGTAGGACAGCTTGATCGAGGTGCCCGTCACCTCGACCGGGTCGCCGTAGACAGCGGTGCCGAAGTACTGCTCGGCGTCCCCGGTGGACAGGTTGATGCAGCCGTTGGTGACATTGGTGTTGCCCTGCGCACCCGATGAAGCCGGGTTGGCGTGGATGAACTCCCCGTTGTTGGAGATCCGCACCGCCCAGCGCTCGTGCACATTGCTGTAGCCAGCGGCCTGGTTGGTCATGTAGAAATCGGCGTACTTCTCGCTGACGACGTGGATACCGCTGCGAGTGACGTTGCGGGGCTGGTCGGCTTCGCCGTAGCTGCACGGGAAATCCATCGTGACGCCCTCGTCGGTGATCACCTGGATACGGTGCGAGGTCGCATCCGCCTTGACGACTTGGCGGCGGCCGATGTCGAAGTCCAGCGTCGAGTCGGCCGCGCCGTAGGCGTCCTTGCCGAATTTCACGCCGTAGAGGCGGGCGTCCACGTGGACCTTGGTTCCGGCCGGGTAGTAGTCCCGGGTCCGGTAGTGCACCCGCGAGCCACCCACCTCGTCGGGCAGCCAGGCCCAGCCGCCCTCGACCGGCGGGGTCGTGGTGACGGTCAACGCCTTTTCCACATCGGGCTTGTGCTCATCGTCGATCGCGGCGTCAAACTGCAGGATGATCGGCGCCGCCACCCCGACGGTCTGCCCATCGGAGAGCTGGAACTGGCCGTTGACCTTTGTGGTCGGGTCGACGGTGGTGAACGACGCGGCGACAGGCACGGCGTTGCCGTCCCGCCCGACCGCCGAGCCAGCCCACGTGTAGGCGACGCCGTAACCGAGCGGCTCGGTGACGGTGAAGGCGGTGCGGTCGCGGTTGAGCACACCGGCGACGGCCCTGCCGTCGGCGTTTGTCAGCGAGACGTGCTGCAGCCAGCCGTCCTTGACCTGCAGGCTGGCCACAGTCGTCGGCAGGACGTCGGTGGTCGCGTCGGCGGGGGTGAAGGTCAGCGACGCTTTGGGTGGCGGGCTTGACGTCAAGGTGAGTTTGCCCGGCACCTTGTCGCACGCAGCAAGGGCAACGGGCGCGGCCATGCCGAGGACCAGCGCCGTCAAAGCGCGTCGCCGATTGATCGGCGGCAGTCGGTCGGATGGGCTCACGTCAATCCAAGATACTGAACCCAGCCGCCGTACTGCCAATTGAGAGCGTGTGACTAAGCCTGAATCCACCGACGGGCGGTGGCGTTAGCCGAGTGTCGGAATGAAGAAAGTGCCCTCTGAACTGGGATGATTGGTGTTCTCAAGCAGCAATCGGGTCCAGTTCGGAAAGGCACTTCCAGTGCAAGTTTCGCATAGGTTCGCCGCGGAGTCAGCGGTGTTCGACGATGACAATCTCGTGTCGTGCGCCGGACTTGTGCCGGTCATGACGTTGGCCGAGCAGACCGGGCTGGGCAGGTTGTTTGATGAGAAGGTCCGCATCATGGCGCCCCGGATCACGTCCGGGTCGGCGAACCCCGCCCCGAAACTGGCCACCGTGGTGGCGGGCATGTGCGCGGGCGCGGACTGCATCGACGACCTCGACGTGGTCCGGTCGGGCGGTATGAAGACCCTCTTCGGCGGGGTGTACGCACCGTCGACGGTCGGAACGTTGTTGCGGGAGTTCACCTTCGGGCACGCCCGCCAGTTGGAATCGGTGCTACGCGAGCACCTGGTGGCATTGTGTCAGCGGGTCGAGTTGCTACCCGGCGCCGATCAGCAGGTGTTCATCGACATCGACTCGCTGCTACGCCCGGTCTACGGGCACGCCAAACAAGGCGCCTCCTACGGGCACACCAAGATCGCCGGCAAGCAGATCCTGCGCAAGGGACTGTCCCCGCTGGCCACCACGATCAGCACCGCGGGTGCTGCGCCGGTGATCGCCGGGATGCGGCTCCGCGCCGGGCGGGCCAACTCCAGTAAGGGGGCCGGGCGGATGGTCGCCCAGGCGATCGGCACCGCCGCGCCGCGGAGCCAGCGGGCAGATTCTGGTGCGCGGGGATTCGGCCTACGGCTCGCGCGCGGTGATTACCGCCTGCGTGCGCCATGGTGCGCGGTTCTCGCTGGTGATGACCCGCAATCCCGCCATCGAACGCGCGCTCGCCGGGATCGACGAGACGGCGTGGACGCCAGTGCGTTATCCCGGCGCCGTCCAAGACCCCGACACCGGTACCTGGATCTCTGATGCCGAGGTCGCCGAAATCGACTACACCGCATTCGCCTCCACCCCCGATCGCATCACGGCCCGATTGGTGGTCCGCCGCGTCAAGGACGCCCGCTACCGTGACACGCTGTTCCCGGTGTGGCGGTATCACCCGTTTCTCACCAACACCGACCTGCCCGTCGATCAGGCCGACATCACCCACCGCCAGCACGCGATCATCGAGACCGTATTCGCCGATCTCATCGACGGACCGCTGGCGCATCTGCCCTCGGGCCGGTTCGGCGCGAACTCGGCCTGGATGTTGTGCTCGGCGATCGCCCACAACCTGCTGCGCGCGGCCGGTGTCCTAGCCGGAGAGCGGCACACCCGAGCACGCGGATCGACACTGCGACGCACCATCGTCAATGTTCCCGCCCGACTGGCCCGTCCCCAGCGCCGCCCGATCCTGCACCTACCCTCCCACTGGCCGTGGTCCAGGTCCTGGCTTGCACTGTGGCACAACACCATCGGACACAGCCCACCACTACCTGCGACAACCTGACCAACCGCCGAAAGGCCCGACCGGAACACACAGGAAAAGCTGGACAGACCAGCAACTACCTCACGCCCACACCCGGAAGACCGACGCCAACGAAGATCAACCCTACTCACCACCCGTCGGTGGATTCAGGCTAAGCCGACCTACGCGAGACCGAACAGTTGCAGCAGCGCCTGCCCGACACCGCCGAACCGGGTGCCAGCAAAGGAAATATCGACCGGGTCGACGGTGACTTGAGCTCCAGTGCCCTCATCGGTGTAGCCGTAACCCGGCCAGGTCACCGATACCGGCTTGAGCGGCGCGAAGAAGCCGCCGAACGGAATGCTCAGCTGTGCGGTTTGGCCCGTCGCACCGAGGTCGATCGGCAGGGTGATCGACTGCTGGCCGAACAGAAGGGCCTTCGCCAGCCGGGGGCCGCCTTCGAGGAAGGTCTGCGCCGCACCGACCACGTCGCCGTTCTTCACCGAGGTGACCAACGAGGTGGTGCTGTCGTAGGCCGAGATGGCGCCCAGTACCGCGGAGCCGGCCGAACTCACCAGGAAGGCCACCGGGGCGGGCATGTGCAGCGTCCCGCTGTTGAGGGCGACCTGGACTTTGGGTGTGGGCGTCGCGGTAAAGGTTTCCAGCCCGGCCAGCGAGAATTTGGCGTTGCCGAGCGGGGTGCCGGCGTTCACGGCCAATTCCACCGGGCCACTGGCACCGGTCGCCGGGGCCGTCGCGCTGATGGTCACCGTGATCGGGCCGAACGGGGTCGTGATCGTCTGCGTCGTCGTGCTGGTCTCAGATGCGCTGGGGGTCTTGGCAGCGGATGTGGCACCGGCCGACGACGACGCCCTACTGGACGCCTTGACCGACGGCGTGCTCACCCGTTTGGTCGTCGCGGCGCTCTTACTGCGCTTCGGCCCGGCATCAGTCCCGGCATCAGCCTTGGTCGACGAGCTGGACGACGCAGAACTCGAGGCCTGGTGGCCGCCGGCGTCGGCTTGGGCAACGCCGGCGGCACCCGCCAGCGCCGCACCCACGCCCAGCGTCAGAGCACCCGCCCCCAGCCATGTTCTGACACCCAACGTGCGGTTACGTCCGCTCGTCACGGCAGTCCCCGTTTTAGTGGCCATATCGCAATCCCCCGTCGCCGCCGAAGCTCACCCGTGTGCGGGCTGGTTACCCACCATTTTCCCTATTTTCTGCGGCGCGGGTTAATTATCAAGATTTTCACCGGCTGTGTCGCCACGGCGGGAGGAATCTCCGGTTCGGCGGGACGGGGGCTGCGACGAACAGGCCTTACGGGTGCGTCCGGTCGGAGTGACTAACCGAACCACTTCCCGAACGCGGCCACCGAGCCCCCGAACTCCAGACCGGTGAATACGATTTCACCGCCGTTGACCTCGTAGGTGAGCCCTGACTCGTCGACATGAAGTGCCACGGCCGGACATGACGGCGTTGGCGAAGTTGGGCGCAGCAGTACAGCGCCGCCGACGACGGCCGGCCCCAAGGCGCTGATTAGGAACACGGTCTATCTCACAGATTTGGGAGTGGCCTAGAGGGCACAGCCGACGAGCACCGGCTCCGGTACCAGCACGATTCCGAACACCTCGTACACGCCGTCACGGACGGTCCGGGCCAGCGCCAGCACGTCGGAAGTGGTCGCATCGCCGCGGTTGGTCAGCGCAAGCGCGTGTTTGGTCGACAACCGGCACGGCGCCCCGCTGCTCGGGTAGCCCTTACCGAAGCCGGCCTGCTCGACCAGCCAGCCGGCGGCCAGTTTGACCCCGTCGGCCACCGGATAGCGCGGCACCGGATCGTCGCGGCCGGCCTGCAGTGCCTCGAATCGGTCGGCGGAGACGACGGGGTTGGTGAAGAACGACCCGACGCTCCAGGTGTCGTGGTCGCCGGCGTCGAGCACCATGCCTTTGCGTGCCCGTAGCCCCAGCACGGCGGCCCTCACCTCGGCGGGCTCTGCACACTCCCCCGCCAGTACGCCGAGCGCCCCGGTCAGCTCGCCGTACCGCAGCGGAGCCGAGCGGCCGGCATCATCGAGGGCGAACTCCACCTCCAGCACCACCGCGTCCGCGGAGTTCTTCAGAACGCTGTGCCGGTAGGTCAGTCCGAGATTATCGGCGGGTACCCAGCGCACCTGGGAACTCCGGCGGTCCAACAGTCGCACCCGGGTCAGGTAGTCGGCCACCTCCACGCCGTAGGCACCGACGTTCTGCACCGGGGTGGCCCCGGCCGACCCGGGAATACCGGACAGGCATTCCAACCCACCCAGGCCGGCCGTCACCGCGGCGACCACCACGCCATCCCAGACCGCGCCGGCATCGGCGCGCAGCAGCCTGCCGTCGACCCTGATGGTCTGATTGGCCAGCCGGACGACAGTCAGATCGGTGAGGTCGTCGGCGATCACGACGTTGGACCCGCCGGCCAACACCAGGACCGGACCGTCGGCCGCCTCGTCGACGGCACCCAAGGCCGCCGCGACCTGCTCGGAGGTGGTGCAGGTGATGACTCGGCGCGCAATCGGGCCGACCCGCAAGGTGGTCAGCGGAGCCAGCGGCACGTTCTCGGCCACCGCCGCGCCAAGGTAAGGATTCCCCGCTCCCACAGGCCGTAACGGTAGCCTCACCAGCTATGCCTCGTTCCTTCGACATGGCCACCGACTACGAGGGCAGCGTCGAACAGGTGCACCGGGCATTCCTCGACAAGCAGTACTGGTTGGCCCGGCTGGCCGGTTCCGGCGCCGACGACGCGACGCTTAACTCGATCCGCGCGACCCCCGACGGGGGCGTCGAGGTGAGCACCACCCAGGTGCTGCGGGCCGACCGGCTGCCAGCCGTCGTCCACCAGTTCCACCATGGCGACCTGGAAATCCGGCGCGCGGAGCACTGGACCGGTCTGGTGGGCGGCCAGGCCGAGGCCACCGTCAGCGGCGCCATCCCCGGCGCGCCGGTGACGGTGACCGGCAGTGCTGCGCTTGTCCCGTCAGAATTGCGGGCGCACTTGGCTTTTCGGGCCACAGTCGAGGTGCGAATCCCGCTGGTCGGCGGCAAGGTGGAGAACCTCATCGGCCATCAGCTGGTCGATCTGCTGATCGCCGAGCAGCGGTTCACCACCAGGTGGATCGCTGAGAACGGCTGACGCCGCAGGTACCGTTGCCTCATGTCGCGCCGCTTGGACTATGTCATCGAGCTCGATAGGCCCGTCGCTGATCTCTACCTGAGCTTCACCAGCCGAGAGTATTGGGAAGACCTGGTGGCCGAACACCATAAGCACACCGATTCGGAGCTCACCCGGTTCGAGTCCAGCCCGAACGGCACCGATATCGCGTTCACCCACACGGTGTCGCGCCGGGATGTGCCGTCGTTGATCGCGCCGGTGGTTCCGTTGCGGCTCACCATCACCCGCGAACAACATTTCGACGCGTTCGACGCCGCGAAGAATTCCGCCGACGGGCACTACCGGGCACTGGTGCCCGCTGCCCCGCTGCACTTCGACGGCACCTACGTGCTGCAACAGGCCGCCGGGGGCAGTGAGCTACGGCTGAGCAGCCTGTGCAAGGTCAACGTGCCGCTCCTCGGCGGCAAGATCGAGAAGTGGGCCTGCGACGGTTTGCGCGGATTGTTCGACCACGAAAGGGATTTCACCCGGGACTGGATCGCCGGCCATTACTAGACCGCCCCGCCCGGTCGGCGTTCCGACCCGCGGCACCACCAACGCCAATCGGCTGCGGCGGGCCGACCGCTGGCTGGTGAACTCGCCGCGGGTCCGCGGTGCGTTGGAGTCGGCCGCCGATCCGGTGATCGTCGACCTCGGCTACGGCCGATTGCCCGTCACCACGCTGGAACTGGCGACACGGCTGCGCGCGGTGCGCGCCGATATCCGGGTGATCGGCCTGGAGATCGATCCGCAGCGCGTGGCGCCCCCCGTCGACGGTGTCGAATTCGCGGTCGGCGGTTTCGAACTCGCCGGATTACATCCGATTCTGGTGCGGGCGTTCAACGTCTTGCGGCAATACCCCGAAGACGCGGTGGACGCGGCGTGGGCGGAAATGCGGACGCGGCTTGCGCCGGGCGGGCTGATCCTCGACGGCACCTGCGACGAACTCGGCAGGCGCTGCTGTTGGGTGCTGCTGGACCGCGACGGCCCGGTGAGCCTGACCCTGGCGTGCGATCCCCGGCATATCGAGCGCCCGTCGGATCTGGCCGAGCGCCTACCGAAAGTCCTTATCCACCAAAATGTTCCGGGACAATCCATCCATACCTTGCTGGCCACAGCGGATCGCGCCTGGGCGGCTTCGGCCGGTCATTCGGTGTTCGGCCCGCGGGACCGCTGGCGGGCCATGCTCACCGAGCTGCACGCAGCCGGCGTGCCGATCGAGACGCAGCGCCGCAATGCCCGCGATGCGGTGCTGACGGTGCCCTGGTCGACGGTGGCGCCGCACGTAAGCTGACCGGATGCGAATTGCGCTGGCCCAATTGCTCTCGGACGCCGACCCGGCCGTGAACCTGAAGCTGGTCGAGGACTACACCCGCCGGGCCGCCGACGCCGGTGCCCGGTTGGTGGCCTTCCCCGAAGGCATGATGTGCCGGTTCGGGGTTCCGCTGGCCCCGGTAGCGCAGCCGCTGGACGGACCGTGGGCTGACGAGGTGCGCCGCATCGCGGACGGCGCGGGGATCACGGTGCTGGCGGGTATGTTCACCCCGGTTTCCGACGGCAGGGTCACCAATACGGTGCTGGCCGTCGGTGCCGGAGTGGACGCGCACTACGACAAGATCCACCTGTACGACGCATTCGGATTTGCTGAATCCGAGGCGGTGGCGCCCGGCCGGGAGCCGGTGGTGATCACCGTCGACGGTGTCGGTGTGGGGCTCACCCTCTGCTACGACGTCCGCTTCCCCGCCCTGTACACCGACCTTGCCGACCGCGGCGCGCAGCTGATCACCGTCCACGCGTCCTGGGGTGCCGGGCCGGGCAAGCTGCAGCAGTGGACCCTGTTGGCGCGGGCTCGCGCGCTGGACTCGACCTGTTTTGTGGCTGCCGTCGACCAGGGCTATCCGGGCGACGAGATGGCCACCGCGTCCAAGGCGCCGACCGGCGTCGGCGGAAGTCTGGTGGCCTCCCCGCTCGGCGAAGTGGTGGCATCGGCCGGCGACGATCCGCAGTTGGTGGTCGCCGATATCGACATCGATCGCGTCGCACCGGTGCGGGAAGCACTCGGGGTGCTGCGTAACCGCTCAGAGTTCGCTCAGGCCGATAAGGCAGAATCGCCCAGGTGACAAACCCGCCACAAGGCCCGAATCATCCCGTCGGCCCCGGCGACCCGACAACCCCGGCGTGGCCAGCGGCCCCGGGGCAGGGCACACCCACCGAGTACATCCCCCGGCCGGGTGGCCCGGTCGATCCGCCGACGCAGCAGTTCTCGCAGGTCGTTCCGCCACTGGTTCCGCCCGCCCCGCCGGCGCCATCGTCGGAGGAGCCCGAGGAACCCAAGCGGGGGTTCCTGCGCGACCCGCTGACGATCGTCCTGTCGCTGATCATCGTGGTGGCCGTGGTGCTCGCCGGGCTGCTGGGCACTGAGCTCTACGTGCGCCACGTGGCCGACACCGTAGTGTCCAGGGCGGTGTCCTGCGTGGTGCAGGACCAGGCGAAGGTCTCGTTCGGCGTGCGGCCATTCCTGCTGCAGCACCTCACCAAGCACTACAACGACATTCACGTCGAGACGGCGGGCAATCAGATCCGCCAGGCCAAGGGCATGAAGCTCGACCTGTGGCTCGATGACATCCAGATCAACCAGACCGCCAACTCGGCCGGGACGATGGGCTCACTGGATGCCGACATCACCTGGTCCAGCGACGGCATCAAGCAGACCGTGCAGGGCGCAATCCCGTTCCTGGGCAGTCTGATCAGCGGGGTGACCACCTCGTCCTCGGCCGGCACCATCGAACTGCAGGGCGGGCTGGGCAGCGTGATCGTCAAACCGGCGGTAACCAACAGTGCACTGACCCTGCAGGTGGTCAGCCTGACCGGGCTGGGTTTCATGCTTCCGAAGGAATCGGTGCAGCCGGCGCTGGACGCGTTCATGTCCACGCTGACCAAGAACCTGCCGATGGGCATTCACGCCGACAGCGTGTCGGTCACCGACAGTGGCGTCAGCGCGAAGTTCATCACCAGCAACGCGACGATCCCCAACGGCCAGCAGGATCCCTGCTTCGCCGGGGTCTAGGGCCCGGCTACTTAAAGCCCGTCCAGGACGGCGCGCGTCCCGGACAATCCGAGCCGGGTCGCCCCCGCGTCGAGCATCGCCAGCGCGTGCTCGGCCGTGCGGATACCGCCGCTTGCCTTAACACCGAGGCGCCCGCCAACGGTTCCCGCCATGATCTCGACGGCAGCCACCGACCCGCCGCCCGCGGGATGAAAGCCGGTGGAGGTCTTGACGAAATCGGCACCGGATTCTTCGGCTGCGCGGCACACCGCCACCAACGTCGCCTCGCCGGAAAGGCTTAGCAGAGCGGCAGATTCGACGATGACCTTCAATACCGCGCCGGGCACCGCGGACCGCACCATCGCGATATCGGCGGCTACTGCCGCGATCTCGCCGGCCAGCGCAGCGCCGACATCGATGACCATATCGATCTCGGCCGCACCGTGTTCGACGGCCGCCGAGGCTTCGTTCGCCTTGATGCCCGGCAGGTGCTTGCCAGAGGGGAAGCCGGCGACAGCGGCGATGACGGGGCTCTCGGGATGAGCGCCCACGGCCTTGTGGGCGGCCGTCACCATCGATGGGGACACGCACACCGCGTACGCCCCGAGATCGGCTGCTTCGGCGACCAGGGCGATGACGTCGGCGTCGGTGGCCTCGGGCTTGAGCAGCGTGTGGTCGACGAGGGCAGCGACCTCAGCTGGGCTGGGCACATCCCCGGGTCGCTTCGCTCCTGCCCGCCGGATCATCAGAACGGCTCCGCCGGGCCACCAGGATTACAGCCCGCCTGCGTCATCGTCTCGTCGTCGACGACGGGCCGGAACGGCTCCAGGTTCCAGCTGGTCTTGCCGGGTTGGCCGAATTCGGCGAACCGGAAGTGGCAGACGAATTGCGCTCGCATACCGGGCAGGTCCGCGTCGGGAGCCTGCGCCAGGACCTCTCCCCACGCCTCATCTATTTCTCCCGGGGGCTTCAACAGTTGGCCGGCCGCCTGCCGGCCGGCCGGGGTGGGATACACCCGCAGGCTTTTCAGATCTCCCCAGCTCACCCACTGGACATGATCGATGAACGGCGGCGCGGGAGCGGGGGCGGCCGTGGCCGGGCCAGCCAGGCTCAGCCCGACCGGGATGACGGCGAGGACCAAGGCCACGCGATGTCGTGCGCTCAACGCGACTTCCCCTGGACCTCGAGCAGCTTGGGCCGGACATCCACCAGGTAGACACCGGCGGCCACCGCGGCGATCGCGACGCCCATGATGTCCAGGACTCCGACCACTGCGAGCAGACCGGCGACGCCGAGGATGACTAGCCACACAGGCTTGGTCAGTTTCTCGGCGGCCGTGTAGGCGTCAGGCCGCTGAATGGCGGCGTGCACAAAAGAATAGAGGGTGGCAGAAATGACCAGCCACCGAACGACTTCGAGGATGGTACCCGCGAGACCAGCAAGCATCACGCCGCCAGCCTATGCGGGCACCCCCCTCAACGTCGAACTAGTCGCCCCGGGGGGCGGTCACTTACTTCTGGGTGACCTTCTTGGCCGGAGCGGCCTTCTTGGCCGGAGCCTTCTTGGCGGCCGCCTTGGCCGGAGCGGCCTTCTTGGCCGGAGCCTTCTTGGCCGGGGCGGCCTTGGCAGGCAGCTCGACACCGACCAGCTTGGCGGCGCGCTCGCCGACCGCACGGGTCTGCGACGACACGTTGCCCAGCGCCTCCTGGGTCAGCTCGACGGCCTGGTCGACGTAGCCCTCGGCACGGGCGGCGACGTCCTTGAGGTCAGACTGATTGCGCAGCCGCTCCAGGGCGGCCTCGCCGCGCTCGACGAGGCTGTTGTACGTCGCGGTGGCGGACTCGACGTAGCCCTCCGCAGCCTTACGCAGCTCTTCGGTGGACAGCTTGCCGCGAATCTCCTCGGCACGGGCAGGCAGGTCTTCCTGCAGCTTGGTCAGCGCCGCGCGGCGCTCTTCGACGCGGGTGCTGGCCTCGGAACGGGCCTCTTCGGCTCGGTCGCGCAGGGTCGCGAGGATCTCGTTGACGGTGGCCAGGGCCAGGTCGGCCGCGCCGACAGCAGCGAGCAGCGGGGCCTTCAGGTCTTCTACGTTCGTGTTCTCAGCCATGTCATGGCTCCTTCCAGATGTTCCGATGTTCGAATCGGGTTGTCAGTTAACGGTTTTCATCAGGGGTAGCTGGTCTGTTACTCAGTCGACAGCTCCTCCTCACGGGCAGCTTCGTTCTGCTGAACGAACGACGTGTAAATGTCGAGCAGCACTTGCTTCTGACGCTCGGTGATCACGGTGTCTCCGATAATCGCGTCGTGCACCTGACTCGGCTCTCCCGGTTCGAGCATCCCCGCCCGGATGTAGAGCACCTCGGCCGACAGCCGCAGCGCCTTGGCAATTTGGCCCAGCACCTCCGCAGAGGGTTTCCGTAGGCCTCGTTCGATTTGACTGAGGTACGGATTGCTGACACCGGCCTTCTCGGCCAACTGTCGCACCGACACCTGAGCGGCTTCACGCTGCGCCCTGATGAAGCCACCGATGTCATGCGCGGCAGTGGCCACCACGGCCTGAAGATCGCCGTCTTGCGCCATGGGTTCACCTCCCGTCGCGTTGGGTATCCGATGCGTACCCTCGCCACACTACGTGGGGGTGCTAACTTTTGCAAGCACTTGCTAGCGCAGCTCAGAGCGCTGATTTAGAATATGACCTGCGCCACGGTGTAGATAATCAGGCCGGCCAGAGCGCCTACCACCGTGCCGTTGATCCGGATGAATTGCAGGTCGCGGCCGACGTGTAACTCGATCCGGCGACTCGCCTCGTCACCATCCCAGCGCTCGACGGTGTCGGTGATGATCGTGGTGATCTCGCCCCCGTACTGGGCGACCAGATGTTGGGCTCCGCGCACGATCCAGTTGTCCACCTTGGCGCGCAACTCAATGTCGTCGCGCAGCGACTCCCCGATCCGCACAATCGAATCGGTGATTCGTGTGCGCAGCGCGCTCGAAGGATCGTCCACACCGTCGAGCACTAAGCGCTTCAACGTCTTCCACGCGGTCTCGGCCGCCCGGGTCACCTCGTCGCGCGCCATCAACTGTTCCTTGACCGCCTCGGCGCGCGCGATCGTCGCCTCGTCGTTCTGCAGATCGTTGGCGAACTCGAACAGGAAACGCGTAGCCGACTGGCGCAGTTCATGATTGGGGTCGCGACGCACCTTGTCGGTGAAGTCCATCAGCTCCCGGTGGATCCGGTCGCCCACCAACGTGTCGACGAACCGCGGTGACCACGTGGGCGAGTCACGGGTGACGACGCGCTCGATGGTCTCGCCGGCGTTGAGCGCCCACTGGAACGCCCGGTCGCTCAGCAGCTGGATCAGCGCCTCCTGGCGGTTCTCGGCCAGCAGCTGCGCCAGCACCCGGCCCACCGGTGGCCCCCACTGGGGCTCGGCGAGCCGTCTGACGATGGTGCGGTCGATGACAAGTTGGATGTCGTCGTCGTTGAGCAGTTCCACGACGACGCGCAGGACCGTGCCGGCCTCGCTGGCGACCCGGGCGGCGTGCGACGGTTCCGACAGCCACTTGCCCAATCGGCTGGCCACCTCGGCGTCGCACAGCTTGGTCTCCACCACCTCCGGTGAGAGGAAGTTCTCCCGCACAAACGAGCCCAGCCCCTCGCCGAGCTGATCCTTCTTGCGCTTGATGATCGCGGTATGCGGGATTTTGAGCCCCAGTGGGTGCCGGAACAGGGCGGTGACGGCGAACCAGTCGGCCAGTGCGCCCACCATCCCGGCCTCCGCGGCCGCCCCCACGTAGCCGATCCAGGCAGGTCCGCCCTGGGCCTGACCCCACCGGCAGACCAGGAAGATCACCGTCGCACCGAGCAGAAAGCCCAGCGCAACGGCCTTCATCCGGCGCAGCCCGCGGCACCGCTGCGCGTCCGCTTGCGAGTCGGCCCCGGCAAACGTCTCCGCAAGCGATGTACCCGTACGGGCTACCTCCGTCGGCAACGCCGGGAAGCGGTGTTTGGCTGCCACACCCACATCATCCGCTATCCGGCGAGCCAGTTAATGTGACCCTGCCCTTTGGTTGGACAGTAGAATCGTCGAGAAAGATGGGAACGGATTTCGCGATAGTGGCACAGCAGACCAACCACGGGCCCGCCAAGACCGACGGTCGCAAGCGACGCTGGCACCAGCACAAGGTTGAACGTCGCACTGAGTTGGTGGATGGCGCCCTCGAAGCTGTCCGCCAGCGCGGTCACGACGTCAGCATGGACGATATAGCTGCGGAAATCGGCGTCTCCAAGACGGTGCTCTACCGCTACTTCGTCGACAAGAACGATCTGACGACGGCGGTCATGATGCGCTTCGCGCAGACGACTCTAATCCCCAATATGGCCGCGGCATTGTCGTCGAACATGGACGGTTTCGACCTCACCCGCGAGATCATCCGGGTCTACGTGGACACCGTCGCCAACGAGCCGGAACCCTACCGATTCGTGATGGCAAACAGTTCGGCCAGCAAAAACAAAGTCATTGCTGATTCGGAGCAAATCATCGCCAGGATGCTCGCGGTGGTCCTGCGCAGGCGCATGTCGAGAGCCGGGATGAATACCGGCGGGGTCGAACCCTGGGCCAATCTGATCGTCGGTGGCGTCCAGTTGGCGACGCACTCGTGGATAACTAATCCCCGGATGACCAGTGCCGAGTTGATCGACTACCTGACCATGCTGTGCTGGAACGCGCTGTGCGGCATAGTCGAGGCCGGCGGCTCGCTGAGCATGTTCAACGCCGGCCCCCACCCGTCCCCGGTGCTCCCGCCCACGCTTACTTGAGATACGGGCCGAGCAAGGCATCCCATGCGCTGCTCAGCCTGGTGTACTCGTCCTCACACCCGTCGGCGCGGTCCTGGGGCAGCGAGCCATTCTTGACCACATCGGCGTTGCCGGCGGGATCGGCGCCGTAGACCCAGCATTCGAGGTTGTACATGCGGGCGAGATCCAGCGAGTGCACATCCGAGAGCTGGCCGTCGTCGATGGTGCCGCCCTTTTGGTCGCTGTACCCCTTGAATTCGCGGGCGAAGTCCTTGACAGCTCGCACCGACGCGGGATCGATCTTCCCGTCCGGGCCGGGCACCAGCAGGACGTACGCGGCCAGCTGATCGGCGACGTCCTCTTCCTTACCGGTCACAGGAAGGTCGTAGAGGTCGATCACCATGTGACCGCTCTCGTGGTAGAACGTGGCGATCTCGGAGTTGATCGCCGACGTCCTGGGGTCGGCGTCACCGGCCTTGGTGTAAATGTCCAGTGCATCGGCCGCGTCTTCGTAGCAGATGGTGATCGATTGATCGCCGGGGCTCCAGTAGGCGTTCGCAGAACCGCACTGCTTGCCGATCAACGGAATGTCGTAGGGCAGCTTCATCGAATCGGTCATCCCGTTGGCGAGATCTTCCAACAGGTGATCGTTCTTCAGGATGTCGCGGCCGATGATCGCTTCCGGGGAGGTCGCGTCCTCGTACCTCGCCGTCATCGTGCCTGGCCAGTCCTTGTCGTCGGCCGACCCGTCCGGCGCCCCATTCGCGTTGATGTCCGGCTTACCGGACACCTCCGGCGGCGCCTGGGCGATCACGGCCACCGGCGCATCCGACGGCTCCTCCGACGAGCTCGGTGCATCGTCGCTTCCGCAGCCAGCCGCAACGACTGCCAGCGCCAACAGCGCCATCCCCATCGAGCAGGTTCGCCCGCGCACCAGTCCCCCAGATTCGATCGCCCAACGCGGGATGATGTTAACTGGAGCACACCCACGGCGCTGGGCGATCACCAGGTCGCTTGGTCACGGGATTGGTACAAGCGCATACCCATGTTTGCGCGTTGCACGGATGTTTCTCCCCGCCAACGCAGCTGCCGATTGGTAGCGTCCAATTGCGGTCTCGGAAGGCGCCGTGCCTATTGTCCACATGCCATTGGCGTCGAGGACGATTCGCAACGATCCTCAGCGACATGCCAATTCAAGGGTGAGTCTGCATGCGCCGTACCAGACACGATCGGACCAGGTATGCCGCGCCGCCCCTCGCTGCCGCAAGGCAAACCACGAATGGAGAGCGCACAAACCGTGTATGAAGGTCATTCAGGTTCAGATGGAATGTGTTTCGATCTAGTGGGCATGGCTTCGACATCGCAAAAGCCGTCCCGCATGCCGAGGGGAGTCAGGGTGGGATCCGAGAGTTTCGCGTATCGCAAGCCCGCAGGGGTTGTCGCGGCGGTCGCGGTGTCGTTGAGCACCATGTTTGCTGGTGCCCCGGTGAGCGCGGCCGACCCTTATGACGGCGACGACGGCGGCAGCAGCTACGACGGCGGCGGCGGCAATAGCGGAGGCGGCGGCGTCGAGGAGCCCTCCGGCGGCGGTATGGAGGAGCCCAGCGGCGGCGGTATGGAGGAGCCCAGCGGGGGCACCCACGGCGAACCCGGCGGCGGCGGTAGTCACGACGAGCCCGGCGGCGGCGGTGCGGAGCCCGGCGGCGGCGGTGCGGAGCCCGGCGGGGGCGGCATGAGCGAGGTGCCCGGCGGCGGCGGTATGAACGAGGTGCCCGGCGGCGGTAGTCACGACGAGCCCGGCGGCGGCGGTGCGGAGCCCGGCGGGGGCGGCATGAGCGAGGTGCCCGGCGGCGGCGGTATGAACGAGGTGCCCGGCGAGGGACCCGGCACCGGAGGCGGGAACGGCAACCCCTCCGAGCCGACACCGCAGGGTCCGCAGGCCCCGCAATCCGATGTCAAGACCGCGTCGGACTCCGAAGCGACGACCACGACGACCACCACGATGACGTCGGAAGAATTCTCCAGCTACGAGTCGTCTGTCTCATCGATCACGAGCGGCTCCGCTTTGACCACGGGCCTGAGCTTGAGCAGCCCTGTGTCACTGTGGAATTCGAGCTGGATCTCGTATGACCGCTTCTACCGTCCGGTGTTCACCAACCCGTACCGCACACCGCTCAGTGTCGTGTACACCTTCGGCGGTCAGCCTCAGGTGTTCACCGTGCCGCCACTGCAGCGCGCCACGGTGAACGTCCCCAACACCGGCGTCTACAACTTCACCGCGATGACGCGTCCGGAGCCGGCGACGCCAGGAGCAGCGCCAGGGCCGGCCACCAACCTGTCGGTGGGTAGCTTCTCCGGCGGCGGATACGAGCCGGCCCCCGGTCAGGCGCCTCCGCAGCCGCCGGCCAAGCTGAACACGCAGCGGAACGTGCTGGTCCAGGTGAAGTTCGACCGGGGGGCGTCCGCACCGTTCCGGGTGAAGACGCTGACCGATCTCGGTGCCGATCCCACCGTCAACGGCATCACCAAGGTGTTGCTCGACGAGGAGATCCCGGCGTGGGGCCAGTGGTCGAAGACCGACACGAACGAAGCGCTGTTCGTCATCAACCAGACCCAAACTCTGCCCGGCGTCAATCCGCCCGGACAAGAGCCGCTACCGGGCTACAACGTCAAACTGACTGCCGCTGGCCAGAAGACATCCTGGATCGACCGGAACAAGACGTTGCTGATCAGCGTCGCCGTCGGCGCAGGCGTGTTGGCCTTGGCTGCTGTCGCAATCATGCTGGTCACCAGGCGCCGACGCACCACCCCGTAAAGCACCCACCCACCCATGCTGGGGGACCCCGTGAGTTTCGGACATTCGCCGGACGGATCCGATGAGACGCCGCCCCAGGGGCTCATCGGCGCGCTGTCGGCCTCGATCGTGGGGGTCGGCTACCCGGCTACGACGGTGACCGACATCGTTCGCCGGGCCAAGACGTCGCGCCGTACTTTTTTGACTACTTCGTCGACCGCGAGGCCTGCCTGGTCACGCTGCTCACCCATATCAACACCCAGGGGATTCGCTCCATGGACGGGCGTAAAATCCCTGGAGCTGAACGAATTTCACCGACCCGCTCGCGAATCCGTCGATCATCACCTTCCCCGGGAGGCTCTCGATGAGCAGGCGCTGGTACGCACTGTTGCTGGTGGCCCTCGTAGTCGCGCTCTGCGCTGGTGCACGGTGTCGGTGGCCGTGTATCCGATATCGCCGCTCGTCCTCGAGCCCGGTCCTATTTTCCGAGCATATGTCAGGCTTTCGCCTGGGGCTTCGGCGCGCTCGCCGGTACAGCCCAGCGAACCGCAGCACTGGGTCGGCCGCACGCTGGCGATTCTGCGGGGATTGGCCGGCATCATCTTCGTCGTGACCCACCAGGGTGTCGGTAAGGCCCAAGTGACCGGAACCGGATTCCACGACGAAGACTACGGTCTGGCCTTTGCTGGGCAGCGACCTGCGCAAGCCTGTCGACGGAGCCCTGCTGGCCATCCGCGAAGACGGAACGTATCAGACGATCTATCGGAAGTGGTTCGGCTCCGACGAACACGCGTCCGGCTCGCACAACTGATCCTGCGGCATCGCCGACTAGTGTGGTCGGCGATGACCGATCTGCCTTCTGACTGGACCCATAAGCCGCGCAAGATCCTGAGGTTCCGCCCGGGAACCAAGGTCACCGACATCGACCCGGTCTCCACTCCCGGCTACACCGGCGATAAAAGCGGCTCGGAAGCGGTGCAGGCCGAGCGCAACGAACGCTTCGCCGGGCTTCAGGAGATGCTCTACGCCAACGGCAAAGCCGGCGACAACCGCTCATTGCTGCTGGTGCTGCAGGGCATGGACACCGCAGGTAAGGGCGGCATCGTCAAGCATGTTGTCGGGGCTGGCGACCCAATGGGCATCCGTTACACCGGGTTCGGCGTTCCGAGCGAAGAAGAGCGCGCCCACCATTACCTGTGGCGTATCCACAAGGCGCTGCCGCCTGGCGGGCACATCGGGGTGTTCGACCGGTCGCACTATGAGGACGTGCTGGTGGTCCGGGTGCACGACTTGGTGCCACCCGACGTGTGGGAACCGCGCTACGACGAGATCAACGCCTTCGAAAAGGAGCTCGCAGACTCCGGGACCACGATCGTCAAGTGCGCGATGTTCGTCTCACTCGACGAGCAGCGGCGGCGACTGGCCGAGCGCCTCGATCGGCCTGATAAATATTGGAAGTACAACCCGGGCGATGTCACCGAACGACTGCTGTGGCCGGCCTATCAGGAGGCCTATCAGGCTCTGCTGGACCGGACGTCGACCGATCACGCGCCGTGGTTCGTCATCCCGTGTGACAAGAAGTGGTACAGCCGCCTGGCGATCAACGAGTTGTTGATCGAGGCACTCAAGAGCATGCAGTTGTCGTGGCCGCCCGCCGATTTCGATGTCGAGGCCGAGAAGAAGCGGCTGGCACAGGCCTGACTATCAGCCCTTGACCAGGGTGAACTGACCGATGTTGGTGATCCCGCGGCGGAAGAAGTCCGCGCAGCCGGTCAGGTACTTCATGTAGCGGTCGTAGATCTCCGCCGAGGTGATCGCGATCGCCTCGTCCTTATTGGCAACCAGCTTGGTGGCCCACATGTCCAACGTGCGCGCGTAGTGCTGCTGCAGCAGGTGGACGCGTTCGAGGGCGAAGCCGGAATCGGCCGCGAGTACCTCGATGTCCTCGACCGCGGGCAGCTGACCGCCCGGAAATATCTCGGTGCCGATGAACCGCATGAACTTGAGGTCGCTGATGGTCAGCTTGATCCCGTTCTCGCGGAAGAATTCCTGAGTGTGCGCCAGGATCGTGTGCAGCAGCATGCGGCCGTCGGCGGGCAGCAGGTTGTAGGCCTTCTCGAAGAACAGCGGGTAACGCTCGGCCTTGAACGCCTCGAAGGCGCCGATGCTCACGATTCGGTCGACGGGCTCATCGAACTCTTCCCAACCCTGCAGTCGCACCTCTATCGATCGCGTGGTGTCGAGGGCGGCCAGGCGCGCGCGGGCAAACTCCGACTGATTTTTGCTCAGCGTGATGCCGATGACGTTGACGTCGTACTTCTGCACCGCCATCTCGAGGGCACCGCCCCAGCCGCAGCCCACATCGAGAACGGTCATGCCTGGTTCCAGATTGAGCTTGCCCAGAGCGAGGTCGAACTTGGCGTTCTGCGATTCCTCGAGCGTCATATCGTCGCGCTCGTAGTAGCCACATGTGTAGCCCATGGTCGGGCCGAGGAAGAGGGCGAAGAAGTCGTCAGAGACATCGTAGATCGACTGTGACTCCTCGTAATAAGGGGTCAAATTCGCGTCTACGTCCACCATCGACAGATACCTTCCAGCTTCTACTCATACGGTCGGATACCGCGAAAAGCGGGGTGTTGCACGTTGTTGCAGCGGTCCCCCGACCAAGACCAGGAGCCTAGCCAATTCGTCTATGAAATGCACAGAGTCATCTATGACATGCAGAAGGCGGGGGTGGCTCACAATCAGTATGTGTAGAAGCCCTTGCCGGATTTCTTGCCCAGCAATCCGGCCTCGACCATGCGCAGCAGCAACGGTGGCGGCGCGTAGTGCGCATCCTTGAGCTCGTCGTACATCGAGTCCGCGATGAGCTTCATGGTGTCCAGGCCGATGAGGTCGGAGAGTCGCAGCGGTCCCATCGGATGCGACAGGCCGGCAACGATCGCGGTGTCCACATCCTCGATGGTGGCAACGCCCGCCTCGACCATCCGGATGGCCGACAACAGGTAGGGCACCAGCAGCGCGTTGACGACGAACCCGGAGCGGTCGCCGCAGCGCACGACCTTCTTGCCGAGGACCTCACTCGCGAACTGCTCGACATTTGCCACGGCAGCGTCGGAGGTGACCAGCGTGTTGATGACTTCCACCAGGGGCAGCACCGGCACCGGGTTGAAGAAGTGCAAGCCCAGCACCCGGCTCGGATTCTGGGTGGCCGCAGCGATTTTCATGATCGGGATGCTCGAGGTGTTGGATGCCAGCACCGCGTCGGGGTCGGTGATGATCCGGTCGAGTTCGGCGAAGATCTTGCCCTTGACCGTCTCGTCCTCCACAACCGCCTCGATGACGAGCTGACGATCGGCCATATCGGCGAGATCGGTCGTGAACGTCAGTCGGGCCAGCGCGGCGTCGCGATCTGCCTCGGTGAGCTTGCCTTTGCTGGCCGCCCGCTCTAACGAACCGGTAAGGCGTTTACGTCCGCCGGCGAGGAGTTCTTCGGTTGGCTCAAAGACGATGACGTCTGCGCCTGCCTTGGCTGCGACCTCGGCGATACCGGAACCCATCTGCCCCGCACCGACCACACCAACTCGTTGAATGCTCACTTATTCTCCTCACGCATCAGGCCCCGCCCAATATAAGGACGGGGCCTGATGTGACTAACAGCGGCTCTCTACCGGGCTCAGCGGCTCAGTGGAATTGGCCCTCTTCGGTCGAGCCCGCGAGAGCCGTCGTCGAGCTCGTCGGGTCCACAGTGGTGGCGATCCGGTCGAAATAGCCGGCGCCGACCTCGCGCTGGTGCTTGGTGGCGGTGTAGCCACGCTCTTCGGCGGCGAACTCGCGCTCCTGCAGCTCGACATAGGCGGTCATCTGGTTGCGGGCGTAGCCGTAGGCCAGATCGAACATCGAGTAGTTGAGGGCGTGGAAGCCAGCCAGAGTGATGAACTGGAACTTGAAGCCCATGGCGCCGAGCTCCTTCTGGAACCGGGCGATGGTCGAATCGTCCAGGTGCTTGCGCCAGTTGAACGACGGCGAGCAGTTGTAGGCCAGCATTTGGTCGGGGAACTCGCTCTTGACGCCCTCGGCGAAGCGGCGGGCCAGGTCCAGGTCCGGGGTGCCGGTCTCCATCCAGATCAGGTCGGAGTAGGGCGCGTAGGACTTGGCACGCGCGATGCACGGCTCCAGGCCGTTCTTCACCCGGTAGAAGCCTTCCTTGGTCCGCTCACCGGTGATGAACGGCTGGTCGCGCTCGTCGACATCGGAGGTGATGAGCGTCGCGGCCTCGGCGTCGGTGCGGGCGATGACGACGGTCGGTACGTCGGCGACGTCGGCCGCGAGACGCGCCGAGGTCAGGGTGCGGATGTGCTGCTGGGTCGGGATCAGAACCTTGCCGCCGAGGTGGCCACACTTTTTCTCCGAGGCCAGCTGGTCTTCCCAGTGCGAGCCCGCGACACCAGCGGCGATCATTGCTTTCTGCAGCTCGTAGACGTTGAGCGCGCCACCGAAACCGGCCTCACCGTCGGCGACGATCGGGGCCAGCCAGTTTTCCACCGAGGTGTCACCCTCGACCTTGGCGATCTGGTCGGCGCGCAGCAGCGCGTTGTTGATGCGGCGTACGACCTGGGGCACTGAGTTGGCCGGGTAGAGGCTCTGGTCGGGGTAGGTGTGGCCGGACAGGTTCGCGTCACCGGCGACCTGCCAACCCGACAGGTAGATGGCCTTCAGGCCGGCGCGGACCTGCTGGACGGCCATGTTGCCGGTCAGCGCGCCCAGCGAGTTCACGAACTCCATCTCGTGCAGCTGGTTCCAGAGCACCTCGGCGCCGCGGCGGGCCAGGGTGGCCTCCTCGACGACGCTGCCCTGCAGCGCGACAACGTCGGCCGGGGTGTAGGTACGGGTCAAGCCCTTCCAGCGGGGATTGGTGTCCCAGTCCTGCTGGATTGCTTCTGCGGTCTGCGGCTGGCCAACGGTGGACATGCCTGCTCCTTGGGGATCGAGGTTGCCACCTTGACGGGAAATGAACTGTTAACGCCAACGCGGCTTCGCTTGTGTTCTGACCCGAGCATGCCTTGCATCATCAGTGCAGTTCAAGCCGTTGTGAGTGCCAATTTTCGCCAAAGGGTCCCGCTATTTTGCAAATCTTGCGAAGGACACCGTGGCCTGAACCGGTTCAGTGGTTACCGTTCAGTAGCTTCTTTTCGCAGGTCAGTACGCTCGTACTGTTAAACCGCGTCACTCAGAGCGGGAAGATCGCGGCGAGGGCTTTGATCTCCTCGCCGACGACGTATGTGAGCGTTCTAACAGTGCGATCGGCCAGGTCCGGTCCGAACTTGTCGGTGGAGCCCGGCGGGTAGACGTGCAGCAGAATTTCCAGCTTGTCACCGAGAGCCACCGGCGCATCGTGCTCGATGGCGATGCGCAGCGGGGCCTCCAACAACTCGGGATGGGGTGCCAGGAACTCCTCGACAACCTTCCAGTAGACCGAATTGTTGACGTGGTCGAACAGATCGATATCGCTCACCCGGATCGGGAAGTCGCGGATTTCGGTGGCGTCGTGGCGCGAGCCGGCGCTCAGATAGGACTTCCAGCGCAGCCTGCCCTCGCTGGTCGTGCGCTTCAGACCAGCCAGGAAGTCATCGGAAATCCGGGCCGGTCCCTGCGTCTCCCGGTTGATGTTGATCCAGAAGGCTTCGGATTCGATGAGGCCGCGACCGCGCACCCCATCTATGCGGACCCGCATCTCGCACCAACGATTCGAGGTACCCGAACACCAGCGCCGCATCCGCAGCGTTTCCTGGAATTCGATGGGGCGGATCAGGTCGACCATCGTGCGCCGGACGATCCACAGCGGATGTGTTTCCTCCTGGCCCATTTCGCGCAGCTGGTCCTGGCCGATGTCCTGGATATGGCGGCACGCCGCGTCGAGCCGCAGCCGGCCCACGCGGTCGATATCACCGACGCGCAGCGGCCATTGCCGGTCGAATACATCGGGATGCGGATCGGGGACGGGCATCAGCACTTTGCTCAGTCCGCTGGTGGCGATGCGCTCAGGTGTAGTCATGTGCGGTCCTTTTCCCCATCCCAGCGCGATCATGCCAAAAGGCCAGGTGAATGCCAACCAGCCTGCGTTGCCAACGCTGCGAAGACCGTCTTCGCAGACCGTCGGTAGGCTGGGCAGGTGGCCAAGACGTTCGTCGGCTCCCGAATACGACAGCTGCGCACCGAACGCGGATTCAGCCAGGCCGCACTGGCCCAGATGCTGGACATCTCACCCAGCTACCTCAACCAGATCGAGCATGACGTCCGTCCGCTGACCGTCGCGGTGCTGCTGCGCATCACCGAGGTGTTCGGGGTCGACGCCACCTTCTTCGCGTCCCAGGACGACACCCGGCTGGTGGCCGAACTGCGCGAAGTCACGATGGACCGCGACCTCGATCTCGACGTCGACATGACCGAGATGGCCGATATCGTCAACACCCACCCCGCCGTCGCGCGCGCGATCGTCAACCTGCACCGCCGCTATCGCATCACCACCGCTCAGCTGGCGGCCGCGACCGAAGACCGGTTCGCTGATGGCAGCGGAAGCGGCGCGATCACGATGCCGCACGAGGAAGTCCGCGACTACTTCTACCAACGCCAGAACTATCTGCACGAACTCGACACGGCCGCCGAGGATCTCACCATCCGGATGCGTATGCACCGTGCCGAGTTGCCGCGCGAGCTATCCGACCGGCTCACCATGGTGCACGGCGTGCACATCATCCGCCGCGTCGATCTCGGCGACACCGTGCTGCACCGCTACGACCCGACGACCCGCACGCTGGAGATCAGCAACCACCTGTCGTCGGGGCAGCAGGTCTTCAAGATGGCAAACGAGCTGGCGTATTTGGAGTTCGGCGACCTGATCGACCGGCTGGTGCACGAGGGCAAGTTCACCAGCGAGGAATCCCGGACGCTCGCCCGACTCGGGCTGGCCAACTACTTCGCCGCCGCCACCGTGCTGCCCTACGGTCAGTTTCACCACATGGCCGAGGACTTCCGCTACGACGTCGAACGGCTCTCGGCCTTCTATCAGGTCAGCTACGAGACCATCTGCCACCGGCTGTCGACGCTGCAGCGGCCCTCGATGCGCGGCGTCCCGTTCTCCTTCGTCCGCGTGGACAAGGCCGGCAACATGTCGAAACGCCAGTCCGCCACCGGTTTTCACTTCTCCTCCGCCGGCGGCACCTGCCCGTTGTGGAATGTCTACGAGACGTTCGCCAACCCGGGAAAGATCCTGGTACAGATCGCGCAGATGCCCGACGGGCGGAACTACATGTGGGTGGCGCGAACCGTCGAACGGCGGGCGTCCCGATACGGCCAGCCGGTCAAGACGTTCGCAATCGGCCTCGGTTGCGAGGCTCGCCACGCCAGCCGGCTGGTCTACTCGACGGGTCTGGATCTGTCTTCGGACAGCGCGATCCCGATCGGCGCCGGCTGCCGAGTGTGTGAACGGGACAACTGCCCGCAGCGCGCCTTCCCGGCTTTGGGCCGGGCGCTGGATCTCGACGAGCACCGCAGCACGGTGTCGCCCTATTTGGTCAAGGAGTCTTGATGGCCCAACGCATTCCACCCGGCGGCCGACGCGAACTCGGGTTGCTCAACTGGGGTATCGCTCGCGCGGGTGCGCGCTCGATTCGCGCCCCACAGATGAACCTGTTCAATGTCCTGGGTCAGCACAAGCTGCTGTTTCTGTCGTTCCTGCCGTATTCGGGCGTGCTGCTGAACTGGGGCAAGCTGCCCAAACGCGATAAGGAGCTGGTGATCCTGCGGGTGGGTCATCTGCGCAACTCGGAGTACGAGTTGCAGCAGCACCGCAGGCTGGCCAAGTCCCGGGGTCTGGATTCTGCGTTGCAGGACAAGATCTTTGCCGGCCCCACGGCCGAGGGGCTGACCGACCGTCAGCGTGCCCTCCTCACCGGGGTCGACGAGTTCGTGCTCAACCGGGACATCAGCGATAACACGTTCGCCGATCTGTCGGCACACCTGTCTCGCGAACAGGTGATCGAATTCTGCGCCCTGGCAGGGCATTACGACACCATTGCCGCCATCCTGACCACACTGCGCGTCCCGATGGACTTCCCCGACTAACACAGCGTAGATGCTGGAGACATCCTGTAACCAACCTGGCGAACAGCTGGCAGGCCCTAAATGGCCTACAGGTAGGTGACCCCGAGCACGATCAAGGTGAAGATCACCGGCGAAACCGGCACGCAGCCCAGAAACGCCGCCCACACCATCCGCTTGAGCCGGTAATTGCGCCACGCCAGAAAGCCGATCGCAGCAGCCAACACCAGGATCACTGCGGAGACAATCAGTACCCAGAAGCTGACATCGGCACCGTTGGTAGCGATGGAGATACCGATCAGCCACAGGATGTGGCCGATGACCAGTCCGCCGATACCGGCGATCAGTGTGGGTCTCAAAAGTTGATCATGTGGCCGGTGAGACCGTGGAAGCATTCTTGGAGTGCTTCCGACAGCGTCGGATGGGTGTGCACATTGCGGGCAAGTTCGGTGGCCGTCAGATCCCACTTCTGAGCCAGGGTCAGCTCGGGCAGGAGTTCGGAGACATCCGGTCCGATCAGGTGTCCGCCGATAAGTTCGAGGTGCTTCTTGTCGGCGATCAGCTTCACGAAGCCGGTCGGGTCGGCCAAGCCGTGCGCCTTGCCGTTGGCGGTGAACGGGAACTTGGCGACGACGACGTCATAGCCTTCGTCGCGGGCCTGTTCCTCGGTCAGGCCGAAGCTGGCCACCTGCGGCTGGCAGAACGTCGCCCGCGGCATCATCCGGTAGTCACCGAGGGCCAGGGTCTCAGCTCCCGCGATGGTCTCGGCGGCAACCACGCCCATCGCCTCGGCGACGTGTGCAAGCTGAAGCTTGCCGGTGACGTCGCCGATGGCGTAGATGTGCGGCACGTTGGTGCGCATGTAGTCGTCGATGCCGATGGCCTTGCGGTCGGTCAGCGCCACACCGGCCTTGTCGAGTCCGAAGCCTTCGACGTTGGGGCCAAAACCGATGGCCTGCAACACCTTATCGGCCTTGAGTTCCTCGGTCTTGCCGTCCTTGCTCACCGTCACGGTGACCTGCGAGCCGTCATCGTCAATGGATTCGACCTTGGTGCCGGTGAGGATCTTCACGCCGAGCTTCTTGTACTGCTTCTCGATCTCCTTGGAGACCTCGGCGTCCTCGTTCGGCAACGCGCGAGGCAGGAATTCGACCATGGTGACGTCGACGCCGTAGTTCTTCAGGACGTAGGCGAACTCCATGCCGATCGCGCCCGCGCCGGCGATGATGATCGAGCCCGGCAGCTCCCGGGACAGGATCTGCTTTTCGTAGGTGACGACGTTCTCGCTCAGCGAAGTACCCGGCACCAATCGGGTGCTGCTGCCCGTGGCGATGATGGCGTTGTCGAATTCGACCTTTTCGGTGCCACCCTCATTGAGGTTGACCTCGAGGCTGTTGGGACCGGTGAACGTCCCGTAGCCGTGAATCTCAGTGATCTTGTTCTTCTTCATCAGGAAGTGCACGCCGGCCACCCGGCCGTCGGCGACCTTGCGGCTGCGGTCGAAGGCCGCTCCGTAATCGAAGGTGGCCTCGCCGCTGATGCCGAAGGTCTTGGCTTCCTTGGTGAAGATGTGGGCCAGCTCGGCGTTGCGCAGCAACGCTTTCGACGGGATACAGCCGACATTGAGGCAGACTCCGCCCCAATATTTGGGTTCGATGATGGCGGTGCTCAGTCCGAGCTGCGCGGCGCGGATCGCCGCGACGTACCCGCCAGGACCTGCTCCGAGAACGACGACGTCATAGTGAGTCACGTCGTCAGCCTATCGTCGGACGCGCAATCCATTCGAAGTAGTAGGCACCGTGCAGCAGCGCGGCGGTGGCCACCGAGGCCAGCGGTGCCGACATCAACGCGATGGCCAGCGCCGTTACCGACGGCCGGTTCTGCACCATGGAAACCAGCATGCTGCCCACCGAGCAGAAGATCAGGTAGATCAGCACGAAAAACACCGCCGGCGTCTTGTTCAGCGAGGTGTACCACCAGAAGTAGAAACCCAGGCCGGCCGCGGCGGCCAGCACCCAGACCGCCGCCACGATGAACACGAACTGCCACCGCTTCACGAACTGATATGTGCCCGTCGTCGCCGTCGCCGCGGGCGGAACCACCACCGGTTCGGCGTGCAACGAGCCGTTGATCGGGTGCAGGAACGCATCGGTGTCGAAACTCTCCAACTCGCTGAACGCGATGGACGGCCCCGAGACCTCCGCCTCGGGTTCGTCGGTCAGCGATTTGAGGACCTCCGGGTGCGGTCCGGTGTCGAAGATCGGCGCGTGATGCGGTTCGGTCGACGGAAGGGACGTCTTGTCAGCCACTGGACACCACCTGAACCAGAACCAATGCCCCCAACCAACCCGGCGCCATCGCCAGGATGAACGCCCCCGCCGTCGTGATCCAACGCCGCCTGGAGAACAGGATGAGCAGCATTCCGATCACACTGGGAACAGCCACCACCAAGCCCACGACGAGATCGGGGCGAACCGGCGTCTTGACCAGCACGGTGGCCGCGACGGCCGCGATCAGCCCGGTCGCGGTCCCGACCAGCAACGCGCTTGTGAGCAGCCATGCCCGAGGCAGGGGTATCACGCTTATGAGCGTACGTGCCCCCACGCCGACTACGGCTGAACGACTCCGGCGTGCCGAACAGGGATTGCACAGGCGTCGGCAGCCTCGGCGACCACCAGACCGGCCCGTTCGGGTGGCCGCGCACCACGCTCGTAGTCGGTGCCGGTCAGCGGCAACGTGCTGGCCAGCAACTCATTCTCGGCGTCGGTGAAGACGCGGCCCCGGCTCAGGAACCGCATGCCTTCGGGTGTTTCCAGGCTGAAACCACCACCGCGACCGGGAACGACGTCGATCACCAGCTGGGTGTGTTTCCACGTCTGGAACTGCGAGCCCGAGATCCACACCGGAGCGCCCTCGAGAAACCCGAGCAGCACATCACGATCACCGACGATGAACTCCCCGTCGGGGTAGCACATCGGAGACGATCCGTCGCAGCAGCCGCCGGACTGGTGGAACATCACCGGGCCGTGCCGTTCCTGCAGGCGATGCAGGAGTTCGGCGGCCGCCGCGGTGATCAATGCCCGCGCCGGTACCTCCGCACTCACTAGAAGAACCCCTGCGCCTTGTTCGAGTAGGAGACGAGCAGGTTCTTGGTCTGCTGGTAGTGATCCAGCATCATCTTGTGGTTTTCCCGGCCGATACCGGATTGTTTGTAGCCGCCGAACGCCGCATGCGCCGGGTACTGGTGGTAGCAATTCGTCCAGACGCGGCCGGCTTTGATATCGCGGCCAGCACGGTAGGCGGTGTTGCCGTCACGACTCCACACCCCGGCACCCAGCCCGTACAACGTGTCGTTGGCGATACCGATGGCCTCGGCGTAATCGGTGAACGAGGTGACCGCGACGACGGGCCCGAAGATCTCTTCCTGGAAGATCCGCATCGCGTTGTGGCCGGTGAAGATCGTCGGCTGCACGTAATACCCGCCGCCCAGGTCCCCGCCCAGGTCGGCGCGTTCACCACCGGTGACGACCCGCGCGCCTTCGCTCTTGCCGATCTCAATGTAGGACAAAATCTTTTCCAGCTGATCATTGGAGGCCTGCGCGCCGATCATGGTCTCGGTGTCCAACGGATCACCCTGGCGCACAGCCTTCGTGCGGATGGCGGCCATCGCTAAAAACTCGTCATAGATATCGGCCTGAATTAGCGACCGGGACGGGCAGGTGCAGACTTCGCCCTGGTTGAGAGCGAACATCGTGAACCCCTCCAACGCTTTGTCCTGGTAGTCGTCATTGGCGGCCATCACATCGGAGAAGAAAATGTTGGGACTCTTGCCGCCCAACTCCAGGGTGACCGGGATCAGGTTCTGGGAGGCGTACTGCATGATCAGCCGGCCGGTAGTGGTCTCCCCGGTGAACGCGATCTTGGCGATCCGGTTCGATGACGCCAACGGCTTACCGGCCTCCACACCAAACCCATTGACCACGTTGAGAACACCAGCGGGCAACAGATCAGCGATCAACGACATCAAATACAGCACCGACGCCGGAGTCTGCTCGGCAGGCTTGAGCACCACCGCATTACCAGCCGCCAACGCCGGCGCCAGTTTCCACACCGCCATCAGGATCGGGAAGTTCCACGGGATGATCTGGCCGACCACACCGAGCGGCTCATGGAAATGATAGGCGACGGTGTCCTCGTCGATCTGGCTCAGCGCGCCCTCCTGGGCGCGAATCGCAGCGGCGAAATAGCGAAAGTGGTCCACTGCCAACGGAATATCCGCATTCAGGGTTTCCCGAATCGGCTTACCGTTATCCCAGGACTCAGCCAGCGCGATCGACTCCAGATTCGCCTCGATACGATCGGCAATCTTGTTCAGGATCACCGCGCGTTCAGCAGGCGCGGTCTTCCCCCACCCCGACGCGGCAGCATGCGCAGCATCCAACGCCAGATCGATATCGGCATCCGTCGACCGCGCCACCTCACAAAACACCTCACCCGTCACCGGCGTCGGATTCTCGAAATACAAACCACCCAGCGGCGCAACCCACTCACCACCAATGAAATTCTCATAGCGGGACTGGAAGGCCATGGCCGAGCCCGAGCCGGGGCGGGCGTAAACAGTCATCAAGACTCCTTCTCTAAGAGTTACTTTCGGTGTTACGAACAGCGCGAACCGCTGGTGAAATCGACGACGGCAGCACCATCGACCGGTCTGCGGGATAGCGCACGGTCACCTCGACACCGCCGACGAAACGATACGGCTGAGCGGCAAGCAGACCCACGAACTGCTTACGCAGACGGGACAATTCGGCCCGAACGGTGACCACTCGGGTGCGGTCGCCGTACAGATCGGCGGCCAGTTCGGGGGCGGATCGTCCGCGCGGATCCCGCGCCAGAATCAGCAGGATCTCGGCGTGGCGCAGCGAGATGTCGTGGCACCACCGTCCGAACTGCCCCGCCATGTCCAACGCGGGTGCGCCCGCGGCGCTGAGGTCGAGCGTCACCCGCGTCGGGTCAGGTGCGTCGTCGTCATCGGTGGGCCGGACCAGCCAGCCACCGGGAAGCACGTCGACGTCGCAGACGCCGAAGGTGGGGATCCAGGCCCGGCCCGGCGCGATACCGTCCGGCAACAGGATGCGGTTGTGCGGCGGCAGCGAGTCGACGGCCGCCACCCAGCCCTCGGAATCGACCGCGAGAGCGGGCTTGCCGATGCGGGCCAGGATCGGAGCTGCGACCATGCGCAACCGGTTCAAGGTGCGGTCATGTTGTTCCCGCAGGTTCGATTCGGCGAGCCGGGCGACCGCGTCGACCAGAGCCACCGTCGTCGGATGCACCGTCGCGGCGGGGCCGGATACATCGACGACGCCGATCACGTGCCCGGTACGCGGGTCGCGGATGGGGGCACCAGCGCAGGTCCAGGAGTGGTGGGTGCGCATGAAGTGCTCGGCCGAGAACACCTGGACGGCACGGTTGGACACCAGGGCGGTACCGATCGCGTTGGTGCCGACCTCGCCTTCGGCCCAGTGCGCACCCTCGATGAACCCGAGGCGGTCGGCGTTGCCCAGCACCGCCGGCGAGCCGGAGCGCCACAGCACCCGCCCCTGGGAGTCCGCAACGACGAGAATGTTGGCGCCGTCGGCGACGATCGATTCCAGCCCGCGGGAGATCTCGTCGAGCACGGTCATCAGTCCCGATGCCCGCCGCAGCGTCTCCAGACCGCCGGATTCCACCACCGGACGCGCGCGGCGTTCTGGGTCGACACCGGCAGACATCATCCGCCGCCAGGAATCGCCGATTACGTCCCGCGGCCGGGCCGGTGCCCGGTGGCCGGACATCGTCGCGTCATAGACAGCCGACATCAGCCGCGCGTACGTGCGTGGATCCTCCCCGACGGCGACGGCGGGTTCAGGCACAGACAGACCTTGCATTACTGCCGATTGTGCTCTGCATCTCAGCGGTAAACCAGACCGCCGTCGATGAGACCCGATGAAGGGCTCATGATTCGCCGTTCGGGTCGACCAGAACTTTCATCTTCGTGCCGGCGTGCAGCGCCTCGAAGCCCTCGTCGATCACGTCGTCGATGGGTATCGTAGTGACCCACCCGGTGGTGTCGTAGGCACCCTTGGCCATCAGGGCGATGACGGCCTCGAAGTCTGCACCCGTGTAGCACAATGACCCCTGGATGCGACTCTCGTTCATAACCAGATTGAGAAGCGGTGTTTCCAAGGGCTTTTCATAGATCGCCACGCTGACCATCGGCTTGCGTGAACCCACGCAGGCCAGCGCCGTCGCAACAGCCGGGGTGACACCGGCAGCGTCGAACACCGCATCGGCGCCGTCGCCGGCGGTGTGCTCGGCGATGAAGCCGGGGACGTCGAGCGCGGCAGGGTCCAGCGTCGCGGCGCCGAGCGCCTCGATGGCCGCGCGCCGGGTCGGGGACGGTTCAACGACGAAAACGTCGTCAAGTCCCTTGCCGCGCAACGCGAACCACAGACCGATCCCGATCGGCCCGGCACCGAAGACCATGGCGGTGTCGCCGGGACGGACGTCGCCGAGCGTGGCGGCGTGGTAGGCCACCGACATCGGTTCGACGAGGGCCCCGAGCTCGAGTGAGACGTTGTCGGGCAGCTTGTGCAGCATGGAAGTCGGCACCACCGTGTACTCGGCCATGCCGCCGTCGGACATCAGGCCGTGGAAGCCGATCTGTTGGCACACGTTGTAGTTGCCAGCCAGGCACGGTGCGCAGTGGTCGCATTTGTAGATCGGTTCGACGGCGACGCGGTCTCCCACCGCCCATCCGGTGACGCCGTCGCCCACGGCGGTGATGGTCCCGGAGAATTCGTGACCGATTGTCAGCGGCAGCTGTTGATGAGTAAGCGGGTGCGGCGCGGTGGGGACGAAGATCGGCCCGGCGTAGTACTCGTGCAGGTCGGTACCGCAGATGCCGTTGAAGCCCACCTTGAGCTTGACCGTCCCCGGGGTGGCCTGCGGTTCGGCGACATCATCGATCTCGATCTTGTTGGGTCCGTAATAGACAGCTGCTCTCATACGCCAGTTCTATGTGACGGCGACCACACCCGGAAAGAGTTGCAGGGGGTTGCAGCCGGCTGTTGCAACGGTTCGCAACCCTTGCCAGACCTTGGGACCCGGGTGTGGTGTGGCTCACATGACTACCACTCTCGAACCTCAGACCACCGGCGACGTGACACCGCAGCAGCGGGTCGACGCGTGGCTCGCCGACTTCGAGGCGGCACTGGCTGCTCGCGATATCGACCGGGCCACCGCCAAGTTCGCCACCGACAGCTTCTGGCGCGACCTCGTGTCCTTCACCTGGAACATCAAGACCGTCGAGGGCCGCGATCAGATCGCCGGCATGCTGGCCGCGCGGTTGGCCGACACCGCCCCGTCGGGGTTCTGCACCCGTGAGGCGCCGACCGCCGAAGGTGACGTGACCGCGGCGTTCATCGAATTCGAAACCGCGACCGGGCGCGGGACCGGGCATCTACGACTCAAAGGTGACCAGGCCTGGACGTTGTTGACCGCACTGCAGGAGCTGAAGGGGTTCGAGGAAGCAAAGGGGTCCAGTCGGGTGATGGGCGCTGTGCACGGTAGCGACCCTGATCCCCGGTCGTGGGCCGAGAAACGCGCCCACGAGGAAGCCGAGCTGGGCCGGACCACCCAGCCCTACACCCTGGTGATCGGTGGCGGTCAGGGCGGGATCGCGTTGGGCGCGCGACTGCGCCAACTCGGGGTGCCTGCCATCGTCGTCGACCGCCACGAGCGGCCCGGCGATCAATGGCGCAAGCGATACAAGTCGCTGTGCCTGCATGATCCGGTCTGGTATGACCACCTGCCTTACCTGCCGTTCCCGCAGAACTGGCCGGTGTTCGCTCCGAAGGACAAGATCGGCGATTGGCTGGAGTTCTACACCCGCGTCATGGAAGTGCCGTACTGGTCGAAAACAACCTGCCTGTCGGCCTCCTTCGACGAGTCGGATCACCGCTGGACAGTCGAAATCGATCGCGACGGTGAGCGGTTGACGCTGTATCCGGCCCAACTGGTGCTGGCCACCGGCATGTCGGGTAAGCCGAGCGTTCCCACCTTGCCGGGCCAGGACGTCTTCGCCGGCGAACAGCACCACTCCAGCGCCCATCCCGGGCCCGACGCGTATGTGGGCAAGAAGGCCGTGGTGATCGGCTCGAACAACTCGGCGCACGACATCTGTAAGGCGCTCTACGAGAACGGCGTCGACGTGACGATGGTGCAGCGATCCTCGACGCACATCGTCAAGTCGGACACCCTGATGGACATCGGCCTTGGTGACCTCTACTCCGAACGGGCGCTGGCGGCGGGGATGACCACCGAGAAAGCCGACCTGACGTTCGCGTCGTTGCCCTATCGGATCATGCACGAGTTCCAGATCCCGTTGTACGACCAGATGCGTGAACAGGATAAGGACTTCTACGACCGGCTCGAGGCGGCTGGATTCGAATTGGATTGGGGTGCAGACGGTTCCGGATTGTTCATGAAGTACCTGCGGCGCGGATCCGGCTACTACATCGACGTCGGTGCCTGCGATCTGGTGGCCGACGGCCGCATCAAGCTCGCGCACGGCCAGGTCGATCGGCTCACCGAGGATTCAGTGGTGCTGACCGACGGCACCGAACTGCCGGCCGATGTGGTGGTGTACGCGACCGGGTACGGATCGATGAACGGCTGGGCAGCCGACCTGATCGGCCAGGACGTGGCCGACAAGGTCGGCAAGGTGTGGGGTCTGGGTTCGGACACCCCGAGAGACCCCGGACCATGGGAGGGCGAGCAGCGCAACATGTGGAAGCCCACCCAGCAGGAGAACCTGTGGTTCCACGGTGGCAACCTGCACCAGTCCCGGCATTACTCGCTCTATCTGGCGCTGCAGCTCAAGGCGCGCTATGAGGGAATCCCCACCCCGGTGTACGGGCTGCAGGAGGTGCACCACATGAGCTGATAGCACTGCCCGCAGAATAGGGGGCATGGCTCACGACGACCCCTACCTCTGGCTCGAAGAAATCGCCGGTGAAGACCAGCTCGCATGGGTGCGCAAGCACAACGATCCGACCGTCGCCGAATTCAGCGATGAGAGGTTCGAGCAGATGCGCGCCGAGGCGTTGGAGGTTCTCGACACCGACGCGCGAATTCCGTACGTGCGCCGCCGCGGTGTGTATCTCTACAACTTCTGGCGCGACGCCACGAATCCGAGGGGGCTGTGGCGACGGACCACGCTGGAGAGCTACCTGACCGAGGATCCCGACTGGGACGTGATCATCGACCTCGACGCACTCGCCGCCGCCGATGGCGAGAAGTGGGTGTGGGCGGGCGCCGACGTCATCGAGCCGGATCACACGCTGGCGCTGATCAGTTTGTCGCCAGGCGGCTCGGATGCCGCGATCGTGCGCGAATTCGACATGGTGAAGCGGGAATTCGTGACCGGCGCCTTCGAGCTGCCGGAGGCGAAGTCGCGGGTGTCGTGGGAGGACCACGACACTCTGCTGGTGGGCACCGACTTCGGGCCCGATTCGATGACCGAATCCGGCTACCCGCGGATGGTGAAGCGGTGGCGGCGCGGTGAGCCGCTGGCTGAGGCGCAGACGTTGTTCACCGGGCCGGTCACCGATGTCGCTGTGGGAGCGTCAGTCGACCGCACCCCGGGATACGAGCGGACGCTGCTGAGCCGAGCCGTCGACTTCTTCAATGACCAAGTCTACGAACTGCGTTCGGGCGAACTGGTTCGGATCGACGCGCCGACGGACGCGAGTCTGTCGGTGCATCGGGACTGGCTGCTGATCGAACTGCGCAGCGACTGGCTGACCGGCACCGCGTCATATCGGACCGGGTCGCTGCTGGCCGCCGACTACGAGCAATTCCTGTCGGGGACAGCCGAATTGGCTGTCGTGTTCGAACCTGATGAGCATTCCAGTCTGCACCAATACTCCTGGACGCTCGACCGTCTGCTGCTGGTGAGTCTGGTCGACGTCGCCAGTCGGGTCGAGATCGCCACACCGGGATCCTGGACACGTGAACCCGTTGCGGGCGTCGGAGACAACACCGTCATCGTTGCCACCGATCCGGATGGCGACGAGATCTTCTTGGATTCAAGCGATTTCATCACGTCGTCACGACTGCTGCACGGCAGCGCAGGTGGTGAGCTGACCGAGATCAAACGGGCACCATCGTTCTTCGACGCCTCCGACCTGGAGGTCGCACAGCACTTCGCGACGTCGGATGACGGCACCGAGATCCCCTATTTCGTCGTGGGGCACCGGGATGCCCGGGAACCCGGCCCGACGCTGCTCGGCGGCTACGGCGGATTCGAGGTATCACGCACCCCTGGCTACGACGGCGTCCTGGGGCGGCTGTGGTTATCGCGGGGCGGCACGTACGTGCTGGCGAACATCCGCGGCGGCGGCGAGTACGGACCGGCCTGGCACACCCAGGCCATGCGGGAGGGCCGGCACAAGGTAGCCGAGGATTTCGCCGCGGTGGCACGCGATCTCGTCTCACGCGGAGTGACCACCATCGAGCAGCTGGGCGCGCAGGGCGGCAGCAACGGCGGCCTGCTGATGGGCATCATGCTGACCAAGTACCCGCAACTTTTCGGTGCGCTGGTGTGCCAGGTGCCGCTGCTGGATATGAAACGCTTCCATCTGCTGCTGGCCGGGGCGTCGTGGGTGGCCGAGTACGGCGACCCGGACGAGCCCGAGGATTGGGCGTTCATCTCGGAATACTCGCCCTATCAGAACATTTCGACTGACCGGGCCTATCCCCCGGTGCTGATCACCACCTCAACACGCGATGACCGGGTGCACCCGGGCCATGCCCGCAAGATGACCGCCGCGCTCGAGGAAGCCGGCCATCCGGTCTGGTACTACGAGAACATCGAGGGCGGGCACGCCGGCGCTGCCGACAATGCGCAAACGGCCTTCAAGTCCGCGCTGAGCTACTCATTCCTGCATCACATGCTGGGCTGATGAAGTGAATTGACCAGTACACGTTGCGTAGTACCCTGAACCCAACAGCTAACTTCTCAGGGGGTGCGCGGTGCAGGTCGATGTCGATAAGATGCGCTCCGCCGCGAACCGCTCGTACAACGCCGCCTCTTTCGCCATGGAGGGCGCTGACCAGCTGAGTCGCTCAAACGTCGGCGCTGGCATCTTCGGTGATTTTTCGGCTGCGGAGTCGTTTCACGGTGCCCTCTCCGAGGCGCACAGCAATCACATCCAGCGGCGTCGCCAGCACGAAACTCATCTCGGGGTGTTGGGCGACAAGGGACATAAGACGGCGTCGGTGTTTGTCGAGATGGAGGAGCGCAATGCCGAGGCTCTGCGTTCGGAGTTGTGACCGAATATCCGAGCCTCAAGCACATCAGCATCGGTGCCCTCGTCGGTGAGGCCGGCGGCGATCCGTGGAAGGTAGACCAGACGTTGCAGAGCGGCGATCCCGGGGCGATCAACGACCTCGGCCGGGCGTTCTACAGCGCGGGCGCCTGTACCACCGAGACATACAAAGAATTCGAACAGGCACAGCAGCGATTCCGCGCGTCCTGGAACCGCGGGAACGGTGAGCACCCCATCAATGACAGCGCTGAGGTGCAGCGCGCTACGACCCGGCTGATGGTGCAGCAAGATCAGCTGCCCGCCATCGGCACAGATCTCGCCAATATCGCGGCAACTCTCGCTGAGACACAGCGCTTTTCAAGCATGCAGGTGGAGAACCTCAACACCCAGCTGCACTATATCGACGCACTGATCGACCAGGCACTGGCCCACGATCAAGATACCTCGGCTCTGGAGGACAACGCGATCACAGCAACCTCCGGAGTACGGCACCAAGTCGAGGCGCTGCGCGACGACTACGGCACCAAGCTGGACGCGGCGTTGACCGACCTGCGTGCCGAGCACGGCTACAACCCCGCCCCGATCCAGGATATCGACGGTGCCGGTGAGCCCGGCGCCGAGCAGCGCGGCCGCGAATCCACCGACTACTACGACGCCAACCAGCGCGCCAAAGATGAGGCACTGGTCAACAGCGGCGGCCCGCTGACACCGGAAAAGGCCAATGCTGCAGCACGTTTGCACGATTTCGCGACGGCGACCAATCCCGCTGCCGACCCCGACGCACGCAAGCTGGCCGGTGAGCGGTTGGATGACTTCCGGATGGCTCACTTCACGGGGCCACTGCCGACCGATCCGATGGTTGGAGGCGACGCACGAAGCCGAGCACGGACGCGGCTCGAGTGGCAACAAAAGCTGGAACAAGGAGCGTTCGGCACCAACCCAATGACACCCGACCAAGTGACGCAACTGCTCGATGACAGTGAGCAGCATGGACGGGTCCTGGTGACGCAGCGGGCTCTCGACATGCTTCAGCGCGAGCGTGTATCGAAGGAAGGCGCGGAGGCCTTCATCTCCAAGGCCGCAGGCGGCACACCCTGGAACGAGCTCGTCCAACAGAACACTGACCTTATGAGCGGGTTCTCGGCCGGAGTTGGTGGATACGCCAAAGGCCTGCCGGTTAACGCGCATGACTTCGACAGAATGTCACTCTCAGATGTGAAGGCCATCTCAGAGTTCGGCAAGTACACAGGTCGAGCCGCCACAATATTCGACGCGGTACTGACGTACGAAGACATCAAGCACGGCAACCCTGCCGGGGAGGCGATCGGAGAGTTCGCCGGCGGCACCGCACTGGGCGGGTTGGGTGCCTGGGGCACCGCGATCGCGGTTTCGTCCGTCGCCGGTCCCGAGGCTACCTTTGCAGCTGCTCTAGTAGCGGGTATAGCGACCGGCGAACTTGGTAAATGGATTGGAGGTGAAACGGGTGCACTATTCGACAAGTGAGCCCCTATCCGCGACCGCGCCCCATTTTCCTGCTTGGTCAACTGTGTTGTTCGTGGTCGCGCTAGCACTCATTCTCGCGACTACAGCAGGCATCGCCCGCGCAGATTCTGTTGGGGCCAAAAGACTTATCTACTGGCTGGGCTGGATGTCAGCGGTCGCGTGCGCAGCGGTGTCGTTACTACCACTTGGTCTAAAGACGACCGTCATCACCTTCGTAGGTTTTGCATTCGCGGTGGTTTTCTGGGCCTGGCTGACCACTCCGTACCTGAAGATCGGCCGGCGGACCTTTGCCTTGACGATGGCGGACAGATGTTCAGGTCAAGGCCCAGATTCCGGCGAGGACGCGCCCGCTCAGCTGCCGGCCAACCACTATCCCGGTCCAGTAACGGCAGGGACGGTCTGGTGGATCTTCGCCATCCTCACGACTGCCGCTGGCGTCGGCGTTTACCTCGGAGGCTGGCGATGGCAGACGATTACCGTTGCTGTCGTACTCACTGCGCTCGGGGCCATCTCGGGACTCGATGATGCGTCTCGCGCACTGGGCACAGCCCGGGGCCAGCACGTACAGGCAGCTGTGATCGCTGTGGCCTCGATTCTGCTCTGGCTGGCCCCGATTGCCGCCTATGCAATCGGTTACACCATCGGGCTCCGACACCCTACCGGCAGAGGCAGCGGCCCCCGTTCACTCGACCATGGCTCTTGAAACCTGTGTGCAGGAGTGGTTTGTCTCGGAGCCCTCGCCGGCGGGATCGACGATGCGACACGCAAGCTTCCCATGGCTCGTGGGCAACACGTTCAGGCGATCATCGCTGCGGCCCTATCTATTTGTTGACCGTCATCGAGGATGCAGACGTCGCCGTCATGGTTGGTGCCGATGGTTCTGATGAAGCGAAGACCCTGTCCGCGTAGCGGGCAGGGTCGCCGCGGTGTCCCCGGCGGCCGGGCCGATCAACTCCAGGCGGTGAAACAGCCGCAGCAGTGTCGACTCCGACGGTGACCACCCCGCGCTGGCCCGCAGGATCCGCCCCACCTGCGCGGCGGTCCGCGCCGGGTTCTCCCGCTTGAGCGCGGCCGCCATCTCCAGGGTCGCGGTATCGGTGCGCGGCGCCGATGACCGCGGCGAGGGGATCAGCTCGCCGAACCCGCCGGTGCGGTAGCGGCGGATCCAGCGGTCCAGGGTGTCGCGGGAATAACGCACCCGCGTCCCGAACGGATCGGTGTGTTCGCGGGCGGCGATCTCGCGGACCAGGCGGCCACGGGCCTTCGTCGAGAGCCCACTGTCGAGTGCCGGGCAGATCAATTGGTAGCGGAACAATCCGACCGCGTGGCTTCGCTCGCGTCGTTTCTCATCCTCGGTTGGCAACGGAATGACTCCCTCATCTTTAGCGATGCCACCCAGATCTGTTGCCGAGCAGTCATCCCCGCGACCCTGATCGATCATCGCCGTCAATGTCAGGGTCAGTTCGTGTTGCACCGACCAGTCAAAGCGCTGGCGGCCAGCCCGGTGACAGCAGCCGGGCACCGCTGCCCACCACAGCGACCTGGGCCGCCGTCACGGCACCGATCACCGGCCCATAGCCGAACCGCGCCGCCAGCGACTCGGCGGCAAGGCCGACCGCGGCGATCACATCCCCGCACCGTGATCCGGTCGCTTTCGGTATCGACACGTCGACCCCCGCGGTGACCGCTATCGAGACGAACCAGTGCCGCACCACCTCGGCTCGCCCGGTGATCACCCGCAGCCACCCGCGGACCGTAGATCCGGGAATCCCCAATCGCGCCCCGATCACCCGATGCCCGGCACCGGCCGCCTTGGCCACCACCGCCGCCCACATCAGCTCGGCCAGATAGGCCCTGCGCAGCAACAACGTTGCCGGCAACAACACATGGGTCACCGCGCACCCGCGGCACCGGGAACGACGCGGCCGTACTGGTTCAGCCACGCCCACCACCGCTCGAGAACGGGCGAAACCCCACCGGACGAGCACCCCTTGCGGACACGACGGACACGCCACCTCCCCGGCAGCCAGCCGGGACTCGACGCGCTCGGGATCGACCTCTACCGTGACCATCAGTGCCCTTTCGCACTACGCACGGCGCCGCCGACGGTCTCGGCCAAGAAATCAGCGGGGGCGCCGTGCACCCATCAGTTCCTCGACACACTGACGGTGCAGACCACCAAGACCAAACCCACGCCGACGCCGACCACCACATCGGCAGCATCAACGACGGAACAGCGCCCCGTGGTCCTCACCCCCAGAGACGGTCAACATCTATCTCGATGCTTTTCCTGCCGCCCGCGTTGTACCTGCTCGGCTACCGAATCGGCACCAATCCGCCCCATGGGATACGGCTTACGCGAGCCGGTGGCCCAGCACTATGCCAAGAGGACGACGAGGAATAGTCCGCCAGCCCTATCCCCCGGTGCTGATCACCACCTCAACACGCGATGACCGGGTGCACCCGGGCCATGCCCGCAAGATGACCGCCGCGCTCGAGGAAGCCGGCCATCCGGTCTGGTACTACGAGAACATCGAGGGCGGGCACGCCGGCGCTGCCGACAATGCGCAAACGGCCTTCAAGTCCGCGCTGAGCTACTCATTCCTGCATCACATGCTGGGCTAATGAAGTGAGTTGACCAGCCAACACTACCTAGTACCCTCTAGCTAACAGCTAACTCGCTAGGGGGTTCGCCATGCAGGTCGACGTGGAGGAGATGCGCTCCGGCGCGAACCGCTCGTACAACGCCGCCTCTTTCGCCATGGAGGGCGCTGACCAGCTGAGTCGCTCAAACGTCGGCGCTGGCATCTTCGGTGATTTTTCGGCTGCGGAGTCGTTTCACGGTGCCCTCTCCGAGGCGCACAGCAATCACATCCAGCGGCGTCGCCAGCACGAAACTCATCTCGGGGTGTTGGGCGACAAGGGACATAAGACGGCGTCGGTGTTTGTCGAGATGGAGGAGCGCAATGCCGAGGCTCTGCGTTCGGAGTTGTGACCGAATATCCGAGCCTCAAGCACATCAGCATCGGCGCCCTCGTCGGTGAGGCCGGCGGCGATCCGTGGAAGGTAGACCAGACGTTGCAGAGCGGCGATCCCGGGGCGATCAACGACCTCGGCCGGGCGTTCTACAGCGCGGGCGCCTGTACCACCGAGACATACAAAGAATTCGAACAGGCACAACAGCGATTCCGCGCGTCCTGGAACCGCGGGAACGGTGAGCACCCCATCAATGACAGCGCTGAGGTGCAGCGCGCTACGACCCGGCTGATGGTGCAGCAAGATCAGCTGCCCGCCATCGGCACAGATCTCGCCAATATCGCGGCAACTCGCTGAGACACAGCGCTTTTCAAGCATGCAGGTGGAGAACCTCAACACCCAGCTGCACTATATCGACGCACTGATCGACCAGGCACTGGCCCACGATCAAGATACCTCGGCTCTGGAGGACAACGCGATCACAGCAACCTCCGGAGTACGGCACCAAGTCGAGGCGCTGCGCGACGACTACGGCACCAAGCTGGACGCGGCGTTGACCGACCTGCGTGCCGAGCACGGCTACAACCCCGCCCCGATCCAGGATATCGACGGTGCCGGTGAGCCCGGCGCCGAGCAGCGCGGCCGCGAATCCACCGACTACTACGACGCCAACCAGCGCGCCAAAGATGAGGCACTGGTCAACAGCGGCGGCCCGCTGACACCGGAAAAGGCCGACGCCGCAGCGCGTTTGCGAGACTTCACCACCGCAACCAATCCGACTGCCGACCCCGACGCACGCAAGCTGGCCGGTGAGCGGTTGGATGACTTCCGGATGGCCAAGTTCGTCGGGCCGCTGCCGAAAGATCCCATTCTTGGTGGGGACGCCCGTACGCGAGCCCGCAGCAGGTTGGATCTGCAACGGCAGTTAGAGCATGGGCTGTACGGCCTGCCGCCGATGACACCCGACCAGGCGACCCAGCAGCTCGACGAAGGCGAACAGTTCGGGCGCGTCGTCGCCGTGAAGCAGGCGATCTTCGCCCTCACCAGCCAGGGCATGTCCGAGGACGGCGCCAAGCTGGTCATCAACGATTTGCTGCACCGCGCAGGCGATATCACCCAGTACACCGGACCGACTGCCGCAGGCGTCGATGCCTATGCCAAGGGGATACCTTCCGGTGCTCACGCGAAACTGGAAGATCTGTTGTCACCGGCCGATGCCGGCAAGTGGGCGCATATCGCCGGTAGGGTCGGAAAGTATGGCGACCTAATCGACCTCGTTAGCGCGATCAGCGATCGTGCTCAAGGGGGCAGCAACGAAGAGTTGGGTAGCGCGCTGGGGGGTCTGGCGGGTGGTTCCGCTGCCGCGTGGGGCGCGGCGGCGGTCGCCGGGTCGTTTACTGGCCCATGGACCACCGCAGCGATCGTCATTGCGGCCAGCGTGGTCGGCGGTCTCGGCGGCGAGCAGGTGGGCGGTGGCATCGGATCGATGTTCGACCCGGCCTTCGGTGGGGCCGGGGGCGGCGGAAAGAGTTGATGAGCATGCAACAGACACTGGCGTATGCAGCAATCGGCGCACTCGGCGTCGGGGCGATCTTCAGCAGTTTCCCGCTGTGGAAATCGGCAACTCTGTCGCCGGACTCCGTTGAACGCAGAGTGTGGTGGACCTGTTGCGCGGCCACCGCGGTGTTGTTGTTCTTTTCGCAATTGCCCGACTGGAGAAGTGGGCTGTTCGTCTCGATCATGACCGCAGTGGCCCTGTTCTTTGTCGCCGGTTTCTGGACCAACTTTGTCAAGATCAACGGCCGCGTCTATGGTGCCTTCAGCCAGGGCCGACCCGACCGACCGCCCGCGCTGGCTCAATCTGACGGCGATGAGGACGACGAACCGTGACGCAACGACGGGCCTTGCCCCCATGTAATGGACACGGGGGCAAGGCCCGTGATTGGTGCAGCAAGCCTGGTAAGCGCCCCACTACAATTACTCGCGCCGCGATTGTGGCATCGCCGGGTCATGATTGCTGGAACGGCACTGATACTGCCAGCATTGCTGCTACTTCTGATCTCAAGCTCTGTGGCAGAACAGACGGCGTGGAATGCATGGGTGGCAGAGTTCACCGATTCCACAAACCGCGCTATGTACATCTCGCTCTCGAGCACGGCGTCACAGCTGCTGATGGGGGATCATGCTGACGAAGTACCCGCAAGTTTTCGGCGCGTTGGTATGCCAGGTGCCGCTACTGGATATGAAACGCTTCCATCTGCTGCTGGCCGGGGCGTCGTGGGTGGCCGAGTACGGCGACCCGGACGAGCCCGAGGATTGGGCGTTCATCTCGGAATACTCGCTATACCAGAATGTTTCGGCTGACCGGGCCTATCCCCCGGTGCTGATCACCACCTCAACACGCGATGACCGGGTGCACCCGGGCCATGCCCGCAAGATGACCGCCGCGCTCGAGGAAGCCGGCCATCCGGTCTGGTACTAGGAGAACATCGAGGGCGGGCACGCCGGCGCTGCCGACAATGCGCAAACGGCCTTCAAGTCCGCGCTGAGCTACTCATTCCTGCATCACATGCTGGGCTGATGAAGTGAATTGACCAGTACACGTTGCGTAGTACCCTGAACCCAACAGCTAACTTCTCAGGGGGTGCGCGGTGCAGGTCGATGTCGATAAGATGCGCTCCGGCGCAAACCGCTCATACAACGCGGCGTATCGAGTTCGGGAAGGCGCCAATGCGCTTTCCCGGGCGGCAGTCGCTTCAGGGATTTTTGGTGATTTCGAAGCAGCAGAGGCCTTTCACACGGCCCTGATCCAGACGCACACCCGCCATGTGACTCGCATGCAGGACCACTCCGATGGGCTCGGGACTCTCGGCGATAACGCCCACCGCGCCGCTTCGGAGTTCAGCGAGATGGAACAACGCAATACCGAAGCGCTGCGTGAGGTGCTGTGGCCGAGTACCCAAGCCTGAGGCACGTCAGCATTGAGGCTCTTGTCGCGGGCGCGGGCGGCGACCCTTGGAGAACTGATTCCACACTTCAGCGTGGTGAGCCGAAGCAGATAGCGGATCTTGCGACGGCGTTCTATGACGCCGGTGTCTGTATGACCGAAACTTCCGAGGCGTTCGCGCATGCGCGTAGTCGGTTCGAAGCGTCATGGAATCGCGAGAATGGCAGTCACCCCATCAACGACTCCGCCGAGGTTCAAGGCGCAATCGTCTCACTTCACTTAAACCACCAACAGCTCACCAAAATTGGGGTAGGTCTCGAGCAGATCGCCGCTTCTCTTACGGAAGCACAGCGCGCGTCTCGCAATGCGATCGCGGCCCTGGACGCCGGCCTCAAGGAAATCGATGACGCGATCGACCAGGCCCTCGCGCAGGGCGTGGAATTGACTGAAGCCGACCTCGAGCCCCTCGAGAACATCGCAATTCTCGACACCAGAGAGGCGCTCGGCGAAATCGAGGCCAGCCGCGAGTCATACGCCGGCGAGATGACCCGGGCCATGACCGAGATGGAGGCCGAGGGCTATACACCGGACGCCATCGATGCGGTTGACGGCGATGCCTTGGACGCGGCCGCGGACGCTACATCTACAGCCCGCGCATACAACGAAGGTCAACGCGCCACCGATCAGGCCCTAGTCGACTCGGATGGCCCGATTGCCCCCGAAAAGGCCGAGGCCGCAGCGCGTTTGCGTGACTACGGGACCATCACGAACTCCGCGTCGAGTCCCGAAGCTGTCCGACTGGCGGGCGAACGGCTGGACGACTACGTGAAGTCCGCACACACGAGGCCGTGGAAGCCGGATTCGATATTGGGAGTTCCGCCGTCGAGGCGCGCATTGGTCCGCCGGGAATGGCAGAAGCAACTCGAGCAGGGCCAGCCATGGATGCCGCCCATGACACCCGACGAGGCGACGCGCTGGATGGATCAACAAGAGGCCGACGCACGTCTCCACGCGATAAACGCCACCCAAAAGGCATTCGAAGACTCTGGTATGCCAAAACAGCGGGCCGAATCGGTCGTCGAAGCCTTGGCATCCGGGCTCACATGGCAAGACTTACAGCAATACGCCGACATCACTGGTGATACCGCGACCGATATAGACGGACGTGCCCCTGTTGGTCGCCACGCACTCGACGGCTTCAACCCAGAGACCATCAAATCGATCGCCAATGCGGGAGAGTACGTGAAGGGAGCAGGCTCACTCCTTGAGATCGGGTTGGCGGTCGACGCTTGGCTCAACGGCGCACCTGCTGACGAGACATTCGCGGGGCTGGGTGGAAGCTTGCTTGGTGGTGCTGGGGGCGGTATGGCCTTGGGCTTTCTCGGAGGTTGGGCATTGGGGCCTGGTGGCGCATTCGTGGGGACGATGGTGGGCGGCATGGCCGGCGGCGCTCTGGGAGAACACAGCAGTCGATGGGCGGTCCGGGAGATGAAACATGGCTGAGGTGATTTCCAACCTTTGTGCCTCGGCTATGCCGGCTCCCGCCTTCACCGACTGGAGTCGGGTTCTGTTTGTAGCTGGCCTTGTGGCTGGCTTCATCGGGCTCACCGCTGTCCTGTTGCCGGTTAACGTCAGCCGCAAGCGTTGGGTGTTCTGGGTGGGTTGGACCGCTGCAGCAATCTTGTTGGGTTTGAGCGGGTTACGACGCGGCGTCGCGGAGGCGGGCATGGCAGCCCTAGCCGTGATGGCGGGCGGCATACTGTATTCCCTCTACTTCACGCCCTTCATCAAACTTGGCGGACGCGTCCGCACCTTCTGGATCAGCGATGCTCGTCAAGATCCTAACGAGCCACCTCCGCCGCCGGATAGCTATCTGGAGCGCGTAACCGCGTCGGGCATGTGGTGGAACATGGCAGGACTGGGACTCATCACGGGCACCTTCGCACTAGCGGCCGGATGGTTTGCGCCAGTTGGGATCATGGGTGGTGCGTTGGTTGCGGCTCCACTCGCCGCTGTCGGCCATCTCGATCGAAAGGACCATTTTTCCATTGCTCGGGGTCGTTACATTCCGTTCGCAATCGTGGTGCTGTCGTCAATCCCGACGCTTCTGTGGCCGACGGTGGTGTACTTCGCCGCATACTATTTAACCACTCCGACATCAATCGGCGATGACGCCACACCCGATCCCTACATCGACCATGACTTTTAAAATCTGTTCGCAGGGACTACTTTTCGTTGGTGGAACCATCCTTGTAGCGGCGTGGCTCGGCACCGCTTTCGTCAAGGACCGGCAGTTCGAGCGTTGGCTCTACTGGTTCGGCTCGCTCCTCGGCGGCGCATTCATTTCGCTGAGCTTTGCCGGCCGCGGATGGAAGACCGTCATCATGCTCGCTGCGGGCATCACTTTCGTCACCGTTTTTCAGGCCTATTTCAAAACTCCCAACATCAGGATCCGCGGCCGCAACCATTCGTTTTCCATGCAGGACAGCGCTCTGCTCCTGACCCTTCCGATGTAGACCTGATGAAGACACCGACGAGCCACCGTCGATGCCACTGCGCGATAGCTATCCCGGCCGAGTCACCGCGCCGAAGGCGTGGTGGCTTTTCGCCGTCATCGTCGCGTTTTTCGGATTCGGCGGAGCACTGACGGGTTGGCACGCCAAGACACTGTCTGCCGCTGGGCTCGTTTGTCTAGGTCGTGTCTGCTAATTGCGGACACGGTGGAAGGTGATGATTGCGGCTAGGGTGACTCCGCCGAGGTAGCTCAGAGCGTACTTGTCGTAGCGACGAGTAACCCGTCACCCCAACACGTGCCGTCCGACGATCATCGGCAGATCCAGGAAGGTCCGGATCCCCGGCGCGGTAGTGCACACCGGCGAAATGGCATGCACCGCATGCATAGCCGTGCCCGAGCAGCCCTGATCGGTCTCGTCCTCGCCGCGCGTGGCGATCTTCGATTCCAGCACCATCGACGGCTCCCCCTCGACAGTGACCTTCCACCCACGCCCCGTCGGCCAGTCCGGCGCCTGCTCGTCGCCGAGCCAGGTGCGGATTCATCTCGCCCTGCGGCATGTACAACACGCAGTCGGCATCCAACGCGACGATCTCGTCGATGTCCTTGGTGGTCCGCACGCCGATCGGCCCGATGCCGCACACGTCACCGACGTCACGGCCCGCCTTGTCGTCGCTATAAACCAACGCGCCGACCAGCTCGAGGTCGGGATGTCGATGGACGGCGGCAACGGAATGCTTGCCCACCGATCCGATGGCCCACTGGACGACTCGCAGCACCAGGTGATAATACTGTAAGCCATGCGGTAATGACCTCAATTGAAGCGTCTTGACCAGCGGCCGACAAGTCACTTCACTGGGTTATGCCCGAATTCGAAACCGTGCTCTACGCAACCGACGGCCCCGTCGCCACCGTCACCCTCAACCGGCCCGAACACCTCAACACCATCGTCCCGCCCACGCCCGACGAGGTGGAGGCCGCCATCGGACTGGCCGAACGCGATCCGTCGATCAAGGTCATCGTCCTGCGCGGCGCCGGTCGGGCATTCTGCGGCGGCTACGACTTCGGCGGCGGATTCCAGCACTGGGGTGAGTCGATGATGACCGACGGCACCTGGGATCCTCGACGGGCTTATGCGCAATACTCCCGAAGCCCTGGACTTCATCAAGACGGCAGGGACCCAAGGCGTGCGCGCGGCCGTCGAACTGCGCGACGGGCCGTGGGGTGACTACAGCCAGGCGCGGCCGGAGCGGCGGCCGGACCCGTCCCACATCGTCGAGCCCTACGTCGATCTGGCCAGACTCACCAACAGCGAGACGATCACCCCGATGATCACCAGGCCGCCGCCGACCACCAGGCTGATGTTCAGCCACTGATGCATGCTGTCCTGCGCCGTGTTGACCAGCACGTCGGCGATCCGCCGGATGTCACCGGTGGAATTGTCCAGCACCGCATTCAGCCGTCGCCGTCCGAATTCGATTGCGGCCCAACCCGCCGCGCCCACAACCAGCGCTGATACACCAAGACCTACCAGCATCTTGCCGCGGCTTCGGGCGACGAACAGCGTGAACAACGCGAACACCCCGGTGATCACCGCCAAGCCGACGCTGACCCACGGACCATAGGTGCCCGCCAGTCGCAGCGCACCAGGCCGCAATACCGCAGGGGCGTTGTCGGTTAAGGGAATCGGTACCGCGGTGGGCACCGTGATGTCGTAATCGGCCAACGTCTCCTTGAACGCGACATCGGAGAGCATCGGCGCGATGTCGATCACCCAGCGGCCCTGCGAGTCGACGCTCGAACGAATCGAATCGGTGAACAGCCACCGGTGCGCGAAGCGGTTCGCCTGCGCGAACTGCCCGGGAAACGATGCGCCCGAGGTGTAGGTAGCGGCGACCAGACTCACCGTCCCCGTGTTGACACTGGTGCCCAGCCGGCCCACCTGCGTCGTCAACTCCGACGCCATCGCCGACTGCAACGCGGGATCGGCGGCCGCCTTCTGCGCCAGCGCCGCATAGCCGCCTTCGTCGACCAGATGCTGTTGCACCCATGCCGTCGGCAGGGCGAGTGCCAACAACAACGTCGTGACGAGCCACATCAGCAGCGTCGCGGCGAACCGCACGCGTCCTCCTCTGCGGGGACGCGCGGGGTCTAGTCGGAGTGAGTCGCGCGGCCCACAATCAACGGGTCGGGAGTCCCAACCACCTCATGGTCTTTGTTGTCGTAGTTGAACTTACTCAGCACGTGGCGCATCGCGTTGATCCGCGCGCGTTTCTTGTCGTTGCTTTTGATGACCGTCCACGGCGCGATCTCGGTGTCCGTCCAGGCGAACATGTCTTCCTTGGCCGCGGTGTAGGCGTCCCACTTGTCCAGCGACGCCAGATCCGTCGGCGACAGTTTCCACTGCCGCACCGGGTCGACCTGACGGATGGTGAACCGGGTACGCTGCTCGCTCGCCGAGACCGAGAACCATAGCTTGGTCAGGCTGATGCCGTCGTTGACCAGCATCTGTTCGAACAGCGGCGCCTGCCGGATGAACTCGGCGTGCTGCCTGGGCGTGCAGTACCCCATCACCCGCTCCACCCCGGCGCGGTTGTACCAGGACCGGTCGAACATGACAATCTCGCCGGCGGCAGGCAGATGGTTGACGTAGCGCTGGAAGTACCACTGGGTGGTCTCGCGCTCGGTGGGCTTCTCCAGCGCCACCACGCGCGCGCCTCGGGGGTTGAGGTGCTCCATGAAACGCTTGATGGTGCCGCCCTTGCCGGCAGCGTCACGGCCCTCGAACACGAAGACGTGCCGCAGCCCGTTGGACTGGCTCCACTTCTGCAGCTTCAGCAGTTCGATCTGCAGCAGACGCTTCTGTTGCTCGTACTCGTTGCGCGTCAAGCGCTCGTCGTACGGGTAATTCTCCCGCCAGGTATCGACGGCCAGCCCTGCTGCGTCGAGCAGCACCGGGTCGTCGTCATCATCATCAAAGATCGTGTAGCCATGGCTTTCGAGTGACACGGCCGGAAATTATCAGCGGGAGGCAAACCTGAAGTGTCTTGAGGGTGAACGAAGGACCGCGGCCAAGCACACCAGTGCACTGCCCAGCAGCAGGCCGCCGACAACGTCGGTGAAGTAGTGATAGGTCGCCGCCTGACCGAGCATCCCCAGCAGCGTCCAGACACTTGCCACCACGACGAGCCACAGCCGCGCACCGGCGACCAGAATCGCCATGCCCACCGCGACGACCATCAGCGTCGTGTGTCCGCTGGGATAGGCGAGTGCGCCACCCTTCTCCCGGCCGAACCAGACCTTGAACACCCGCGAAAGCCACACGGCGACAACAGGAGTCGCTACGATAACCGCGGTCAGCAGCCATCGCCGGCGATAACCGGCCAGCGCCAGAGCGCCGAGCAGGATCACCGCGATCGTGCGCTGGTCGGTGAAGAACAGCAGCCAGCCGAGCACGCTGCCGTGGGCGCGCTGGAACCAGTCGTCGATCGGTGTCGTGCCCGCCCCCACCGCCCAACCGAGCAGCGCCAGGGCCGCCAAGCCGATCGGAGGCCACCACCGGACCACATTGACGGTCAGCGGGCGATACCCCGTACGTAGGCCGCCTGCCCGAGATGCTGCGCGCAATCCTCGATGATGCTGACCAATCGGATGCTGGCCGTGACAGGCGGATTCCAATTCGTGTCGACCACCCGGGCGAGCTCGTCGGTGGTGACACTGGCGATGTACTCCAGCGTCACTTTGTGCACCGCGTGGTAGTAGCCGGCGAGCAGATCGGCGGGCGCACGAACCTTGCCCACGTCGTCGGGAGTGTGCCCGTAGCCGTGCGCATCGCGCGGCAGGTCCAGCCCGAAGCGGTCCACCCACTCGCCGGTGAACCACACCTGCTCGGTTCCGGCGATGTCGGCGATTTGAGCGTCTTGAACCCGGGCACTGTGCCAGATCAGCCAGGCGATGCTGTTGGCCGTCGACGTCGGCCGGAAGAACGAGACCTCGTCGGTCAGCGCGTCGGTGAGGTCGTTGACGTGTTCGATGATGCGGGCGAAAGAGTCCCGCAGCAGTTCACGGGCGGCGTTGGCGTCAGACAGCGAGTCAGTCATGGGCGTTGACGCTACGCGCCGTCAAAAACCGCTTCGATGTTGTTGCCGTCAGGATCGCGGACGAAGGCGCCGTAGTAACCGGGGTGGTATTCGGGCCACGGCCGCGGCGCGTGCAGCGACTCGGCACCAAAGCCCATCTGACGCGTAAAGCCGAGCACGCCGTCGTAGAACTCCTTCGACTTCGCCCAGTCGCTGCAGTTGATTCCGAAGTGGTCGATCACAGCTTCCATACTGGCAGCCGTCGTAATCTGAGACCATGAGTTACGACTTGGTCATCCGCAACGGCACACTCGTCGACGGTCTGGGCGGCGACCCCTACCGCGGTGACGTCGCCATATCCGACGGCGTCATCGTCGCGGTCGGCACCGTCGACGGTTCCCGCGCCCGCGAGATCGACGCGACCGGACTGCTCGTCACCCCGGGCTTCGTTGACCTCCACACCCATTACGACGGTCAGGCGATCTGGTCGGACCGGATGACCCCGTCGTCGGCCCACGGCGTGACGACGGCGGTGATGGGTAACTGCGGCGTCGGGTTCGCACCCTGCCGCCCCGAGGACCACGACGTACTCGTCGACGTCATGGCCGGCGTCGAGGACATCCCCGGTGTCGTGATGGTCGACGGACTGCCGTGGACCTGGGAGACCTTCCCCGAATTCCTCGACGCAGTGGACGCGCGGCAGCGCGATATCGACGTCGCCGCGTTCCTGCCGCACTCCCCGCTGCGGGTGTATGTCATGGGTCAGCGTGGCGTAGACCGCGAGCTGCCCACCGCCGAGGACCTGGCGATGATGCGCAAGCTGGCCGCAGAGGCGATTCACGCGGGCGCGCTCGGCTTCGCATCGTCACGGCTCACCTTGCACAAAACTTCTGGCGGACAGCCGATTCCGAGCTACGAAGCACAGTACGAGGAGATCGAGGCGATCGCCCGCGGTGTCGACGACGCTGGCGGCGGCCTGCTGCAGTTCGTGCCCGATCTGATGGCAGGCGATTACGAGGGGGCACTCAGTGCCGTATTCGACGTCGCTTCCGAAGTGGGCCTGCCCGTGACGTTTACGCTCGCGATCGGCAACGCGGGACCGCCGATCCACCTCGACGCCCTGCGCATGGTCGAGAAGGCCAACGCAAATGGAGGCGATGTCACGGGACAGATCTTCCCGCGGCCGATCGGCTTGGTGCTCGGCCTGGACCTGTCCGGCAACCCGTTCGTTCTGTACCCGGCGTACCGGGAGATCGCCGACCTGCCGCTGGCCGAGCGCGTCGCTGAGATGCGCAAACCCGAAGTCCGCGAGCGCATTCTGAACGACAAGCCGGCCAGCGACGGGCATCCGTTGATGTTCGCCGCCCAGGCGTGGAACTACATGTACCCGCTCGGCGACCCGCCCAATTATGAACCCGCAGAAGAAGATTCGATCGGCGCCCGGGCCATTGCTCGCGGCGTCAGCCCGCTCGAGGAGGCCTACGACCGGCTGCTCGACGATGACGGTCACGCCATGCTGCTCGTCACGCTGGCCAACTTCCGCGACAACTCGCTGGACACGGTGGCGGAGCTGATCCAGCGCGAAGACGTCGTCCTCGGCCTCGGCGACGGCGGCGCCCATTACGGAATGATCTGCGACGCAAGCTTTCCCACCTATATGCTGACGCATTGGGTGCGAGATCGGGCGGCAGGCCGGCTGTCGGTGGAGCGGGTGATCCAGGAGCTGACGTCGGTGCCCGCCCGCATCGCCGGACTGGCCGACCGCGGCCGGCTGGCGGTGGGCTATAAGGCCGACGTCAACCTGATAGACGCCGACGCGCTGCGGTTGCACCAGCCGACCATCAAGTCTGATCTGCCCGCGGGCGGACGCCGGCTCGACCAGACCGCCGACGGCTACGTCGCAACGATCGTCGCCGGTGAGGTGATCGCGGAGAACGGCGTACCCACGTCCGCGCGGCCAGGGAAGCTGATTCGCGGGCGTCAGCCGGCGCCCGCCCTGTGAGTCGGATTCAGCCGCTGGCGCAGCCGTGGAGTCCCGAGGACGCGAACGACATCGGCAACTGGGGCCATCCCGACCCATGAGCATCAAGGTCGATCTCGATCAGCTCGCCGACGCGTTGAGCGGCTACTCGATCGGCTACTTGATCACCGTGAGCGACGACCACTGCGCCACACCGTCGCCGTCGAAGCCCGGCTCAGTGGCGGGGTTCTCGATGTCGGCACCGTCGGCAACAGCACCCGCCGCAACGTCTGCGGCCACTCCGACACAACGCTGCTGTGGCCGCCGCTCACGCCCGGCGGCTACACCCCTCATCGTCGGCGACGACTGCGTCCCGCTGTAGCCGCCGACTGTGCGGTTTCATCCGCAACGCGCCGCCGACCGCGGATGAGAACGCACACTCACCAAGTCCGAGGGCAACCTTGAGCGACGAGCGCGCGACCGACTCGGCCGAGGAACGCACCTAGATCGTTGTGCAGCATCGAACTAGTCACCCGGACGTCCGTCCATCCCAACTCCGGCAATCTGGCGTAGCGCTCAACATCTTTTGACCGCTGCTTCGGATTGGTCCAATGGTGAGCACCATCGAAGTCGACGCCGACGCGGTACTCCGGCCAGCCCATGTCCAGTCGAGCGACGACAAATCCATACTCATCTCGCACGCGTATCTGGGTGTCTGGACGCGGAAAGCTGTTGCACACGAGGCGAAGTCGGGTCAACGTTTCGTACGGTGACTCCGAGCCGCCGTCGACCAGCTCCAACACTCTCCGCAGTTGTCTGAGCCCGCGGACGCCGCGATGACAGTCGATGACGGCGTTGACATCTTCGACCTTGACATCCGTGGCCTGCATGAGCGCATCGATTCGTTGCACCGCGGGCGTTAGAGCGAGCCGGCGGCCGAGATCGAATGCCGTACGAGCTGGCGTGGTGATCAGCAGTCCGAGCGCCTGTTGCGTTTCTCCGGGCAGCAAGCGGTCGGAGTGCACGACGACCTGTGCCGGCGGACGGCGATTGACGTACACCAGTTCAGCCGCCGCTTCAGGCTCAATCCACTTGGCCCCCAACAGCGCAGAGGCCGATAAGCCCGCGAGCACACCCCGGCGACTCGACCAGAGCCACGCGGCCCGAGCGCGATCTAAGGCCGAGATTTCGACGCCACGCGGAGCCCAGACACCCGGATAGATGGCGGCATGGAATCGCCTGAGCTCACGGAATGTCAGCACTTCGGCGTCGAGCATCTCCTTCGCGATGAAAGGCCAGGGAACGGTCTGCATGCGCGAAGACTGCCAACACACCGCAAGATGTGCGTCCGGCCATCCCCAAGGGGCTCGAGTGTGCGGACTGATACGCCTATCACGGCATGTTGCGGATGAATCCGCACACCCGCGGGGCGGCTGGGCGTACACGGAAAAGGCCCTGATGCGCGGAGCGCATCAGGGCCTTTTCCGTTGACAGACTTAGAAGTCCATACCGCCCATGCCACCGGTCGGGTCGCCCGCAGGTGCGGCGGCCTTCTCCGGCTTGTCGGCGACGACGGCCTCGGTGGTGAGGAACAGAGCCGCGATGGACGCTGCGTTCTGCAGCGCCGAGCGGGTGACCTTCACCGGGTCGGCAACGCCGGCCTTGAGCAGGTCCTCGTACACACCGGACGCGGCGTTGAGGCCGGTCCCCTGCGGCGAGTTGGTGACCTTCTCGGCGACAACGCCGGGCTCCAGGCCCGCGTTGAAGGCGATCTGCTTCAGCGGTGCCGACAGCGCGACGCGCACGATGTTGGCACCAGTGGCCTCGTCACCCGTGAGCGACAGCTCGTCGAGAGCCGGGGCCGACTGCAGCAGAGCCACGCCGCCACCGGCGACGATGCCCTCTTCGACAGCGGCCTTGGCGTTGCGCACGGCATCTTCGATGCGGTGCTTGCGCTCCTTGAGCTCCACCTCGGTGGCAGCTCCGGCCTTGATCACCGCAACACCGCCGGCCAGCTTGGCCAAGCGCTCCTGCAGCTTCTCGCGGTCGTAGTCGGAGTCGCTGTTCTCGATCTCGGCGCGGATCTGGGCAACTCGGCCCTGAATCGCGTCGGCATCGCCGGCACCCTCGATGACGGTGGTCTCGTCCTTGGTGACGACGATCTTGCGCGCCTGGCCCAGCAGGGAGACGTCCGCGGTCTCGAGCGAGAGGCCGACCTCCTCGCTGACAACCTGGCCACCGGTCAGGATCGCGATGTCCTGCAGCATGGCCTTGCGGCGGTCACCGAAGCCCGGAGCCTTGACGGCGACGGACTTGAAGGTGCCACGGATCTTGTTGACCACCAGGGTCGACAGGGCTTCGCCCTCGACGTCCTCGGCGATGATCAGCAGCGGCTTGCCCGACTGAATGACCTTCTCCAGCAGGGGAAGCAGGTCCTTGACCGTCGAAACCTTCGACGAGACGAGCAGGATGTACGGATCCTCGAGGACCGCTTCCTGACGCTCGGCGTCGGTGACGAAGTAGCCCGAGATGTAGCCCTTGTCGAAGCGCATACCCTCGGTGAGCTCCAGCTGCAGGCCGAAGGTGTTGGACTCTTCGACGGTGATGACACCCTCGTTGCCGACCTTGTCCATGGCCTCGGCGATTAGGTCACCGATGGTCTGGTCACCCGCCGAGATACCGGCGGTGGCAGCGATCTGCTCCTTGGTCTCGACCTCCATGGCGCTCTTGAGGAGCGTCTCGGAGATCTTCTCGACGGCCTTCTCGATGCCGCGCTTCAGACCAAGCGGGTTGGCGCCGGCCGCGACGTTGCGCAGACCTTCGCGAACCAGAGCCTGGGCCAGAACGGTGGCGGTGGTGGTGCCGTCGCCTGCGACATCGTCAGTCTTCTTGGCGACCTCTTTGACCAGCTCAGCGCCGATCTTCTCGTACGGGTCCTCCAGCTCGATCTCCTTGGCGATGGACACACCATCGTTGGTGATCGTGGGGGCGCCCCACTTCTTCTCCAGGACAACGTTGCGACCCTTGGGGCCCAGCGTCACCTTTACCGCATCGGCGAGGGCGTTGAGGCCCCGCTCGAGGCCACGGCGTGCCTCTTCGTCGTAAGCAATGATCTTGGACATTGCGAAGTGAATCCTCCGGTTGGGGGTTACACGTTCTTGGGTCGGACACAGTGCCCGCGACGGACGACCGCAGCTGTGTTCTGCTTCGGTCTCACCGTCCCGACCTAGCACTCGCCGGTCGGGAGTGCCAACCACATTCTTAGCACTCGGCATAGGCGAGTGCAAGAAGATGAATCAGCCGTTCACCCGGCGCGTAACCCCGCCACGATGACATTCGTGATCCGATCGGCGACATCATCGCCGTATTCCTGGCCGCTCTTGCAGACCACCAGCAGCGCCTTGAGTTCGGCGACGCCGACATCGGCCCGGGCGGCGCCCGCCCGCTGCGCCGCCACCAGCAACTCGCCGAGGACGCCGAGGAATTCCGCCTCGGCTCCCGGCGCCGCCGCGTCGAGGTCGATGCCATAACTCGCCAGCGCCTCGACCATCCCGTGGTCGGCCGCACTCGCGCGCACCGTCTCGCGGACGAATTCGAACACAGCGGTGGACGGGTCGGCGGCCAGCAGCTCGCGCCCGCGCGCCACGACCATCCGCACCCGATCGCCGATGACGGCCTCGAACAGCGCTTCCTTGGTCGGGAAGTGACGGTAGACGGTGCCCGCACCGACGCCGGCCCGGCGGGCGATCTCGTCGATGGGCACCCCCAGCCCCTGCTCGGCGAAGACGTCATAGGCGACCTGCAGCACCCGAGCACGGTTGCGCGCAGCATCGGCCCGCAGCGGCTTGCAGCTCAGACCCACCTCACACCCCTCCCGCGTTGACAAAGCGGGGCGCACGTTCCGTATAGTTGGAGTAACCGGGGCGTGCGCTCCGTTTATCCATCGTAAACGAAGAGCATTACATGGCCCCCTGGACTGCCGCCGACATTCCGGACCAGACCGGCCGCACCGCCGTCATCACCGGGGCCAACACCGGGCTCGGGTACGAAACGGCCCGCGCGCTTGCCGCCAAGGGCGCGCGCGTCGTGCTCGCCGTACGCAATCTCGACAAGGGCAAGGCCGCCGCCGATCTCATCGGCCGGCGCTACCCCGGCACCGACGTCGCCGTGCAGGAGCTCGACCTCACCTCACTGGACTCGATTCGGGCGGCCGCCGACCAGCTGCGCGCCGGCCACGACCGGATCGACCTGCTCATCAATAACGCCGGTGTCATGATGACCCCGAAGCAGACCACCAGGGACGGCTTCGAGCTGCAGTTCGGCACCAACCACCTCGGCCACTTCGCGCTCACCGGCCTACTGCTCGATCGCCTGCTTGCCACACCGGCCTCGCGGGTGGTGACCGTCAGCAGCAACGGCCACCGCTTCGGCGGCATCCGGTTCGATGACCTGCAGTCCGAGCGCAGCTATAGCCGCACCGGTGCCTACGGCCAAGCCAAGCTCGCCAATCTGCTCTTCACCTACGAATTGCAACGACGGCTGGCCGGGTCCACCACCATCGCCGCCGCGGCGCACCCAGGAAGCTCGGCCACCGAATTGGGCCGCAATTTACCCAAGATCGTCGAGCTCGGATTCGGCCTGACGGTTCAGGACGCGGAGATGGGAGCGCTGCCGCAACTACGCGCCGCCACCGACCCAACCGTGTCGGGCGGCCAGTACTACGGTCCCGGCGGCTTCCTGCAGATGCGCGGCTACCCGAAGGTTGTGTCGTCCAATGCAAAGTCCCACGACCTTGCCACGCAGAAACGGCTCTGGGCGGTCTCCGAAGCGCTGACGGGTGTGGTGTTTCCCCTGGCTTGAGGTACGGGCTGGGGCCAATGTCACTGCATGTGCCGCGCTATCCCCCGCCGCGCTACGACGGCACCGGCGCGGTCAGCGCGACCCTACGCACGGCGAACACCCCGGCCGACTTCGAGTCGTGGGGGGTCACGTACACCTACCTGGCCACCGAACGATCCACCGGTGGCGAGTTCGGGTTATGTCGGGTCGACCTGGGCCCGCAAGCCGGCAGACAGGGCGATTATCTCTGCGTCCCGCCGGGCGGCTTGCACGGATTCGGCAACGTGTCCGACGAGGAGCGCCGTGAGTCCTTCGACCGCACTGACAATTTCTTCCCCGAACCGCCCGACAACAAAGATGCGTATCCGTAATCCGTTGCGCTAAGGTTCTTCTCGACCGGAGAGGAGTCCCAGGGGTGCGGGCAGTTGATGCGCCCAGCACCCAGGCGTTACGGGGCTGGCAGCGACGGGCGTTGGTGAAGTACCTGGCCGCCAAGCCGCGCGATTTTCTGGCGGTCGCAACCCCCGGCGCCGGTAAGACAACCTTCGCTCTGCGGATCGTCGCCGAACTTCTCGCCGAGGGCACTGTCGAAGCCATCACGATCGTCGTCCCGACCGAGCATCTCAAGATTCAGTGGGCACAGGCCGCCGCGCGGCAGGGCATCTCCCTGGACCCCAGGTTCTCCAACTCGAACTCGCAGACCTCTGCGGAGTATCACGGCGTCGTCGTCACCTACGCCCAGGTCGCCAGCCACCCGACCCGGCACCGGGTGCGCACCGAGAACCGCAAAACCCTGGTGATCTTCGACGAGATCCACCACGGTGGGGACGCCAAGACGTGGGGCGACGCCATCCGGGAGGCCTTCGAGGACGCGACCCGCCGGCTCGCGCTCACCGGCACCCCGTTCCGCAGCGACGACAGCCCGATCCCGTTCGTCACCTACGAGACGGGTCCCGACGGTCTCGCCCGCTCGCAGTCCGACCACAGCTACGGCTATTCCGACGCCCTCGCCGACGGCGTCGTGCGCCCGGTGATGTTCATGGCCTACTCCGGCGAAGCCCGTTGGCGCGACAGCGCCGGCGAAGAGCACGCGGCCCGCCTGGGCGAGCCGCTCACCGCCGAGCAAACCGCACGGGCGTGGAAGACCGCGCTCAACCCCGCCGGCGAATGGATGCCCGCAGTGATTGCCGCGGCCGATATCCGGTTGCGCGGGCTGCGCGAACACGTGCCCGACGCCGGCGGCATGATCATCGCCTCCGACCAGACCGCTGCCCGCGCCTACGCGGATCTGCTGCTCAAGATCACCTGCGAGGCGCCGACCGTCGTGCTGTCCGATGACAAGGGGGCCTCGGAGCGCATCTCGCAGTTCGCGGCGAGCACCTCGCGCTGGATGGTGGCCGTGCGCATGGTGTCCGAAGGTGTCGATGTGCCGCGGCTGGCCGTCGGCGTCTATGCCACCAGCGCATCGACACCGTTGTTCTTCGCCCAGGCGATCGGCCGGTTCGTCCGCTCGCGGCGGCCGGGCGAGACCGCCTGCATCTTCCTGCCCTCAGTGCCCAGCCTGCTGCTGCTGGCCAGCGAGATGGAAGCCCAGCGCAACCACATCCTCGGCAAGCCGCACCGGGAGAACCTCGACGACGATCCGCTCGAGGCCGAGCTGGCCAAGCAGAACCGCGACGAACCCGACGCGGGCGAGAACAAGATCGAGTACCTCGGCGCCGACGCCGAGCTCGACCAGGTGATCTTCGACGGGTCGTCGTTCGGGACAGCGACGCCCGCGGGCAGCGACGAGGAGGCCGACTACCTCGGCATCCCGGGCCTACTTGACGCCGCGTCGATGCGAGATCTGTTGCGGCGCAGGCAAGAAGAGCAGATCGAGAAGCGTACCGCCAGTGGTGAAGTGCCGCGGCTGACCACCCACGGTCAATTGCGGGACCTGCGAAGCGAACTCAACACCCTGGTATCGCTGGCACACCATCGCACCGGCAAGACCCACGGGCAGATTCATAACGAGCTGCGCAGGGTCTGCGGCGGTCCACCCGTCGCGGCGGCCACCAGCGATCAGCTCAAGGCCCGCATCGAAGCGGTACGCAAGTTGTCGCAGCGCGATACCTGAGCCCAAGCCCGGTGAGGAGCTGGCCAGCGGCGCCGAGCGGCTACTCCCGCTGCCTCCGCTGTCGGCCAGCGAGGATGTCGGCGTCTTCGGCGATTTTCTCGGTGTGCCAACGGTGTTCTGGTTCTGGGGCGGCGTCACCCAGGACGTGTTCAACGAGGCGCTCAGCCGGGGCGAGCTGCCGCCCACGAATCATGCCCCGGAGTTCGCGCCGGTGCTCGAGCCGAGCCTTAAGCCCTGAGTTCGCGGCTGCCGTCGTCCCCCGAAACTCATCGCTAGAACCCCAGCAACTGTGGCAATCCGGCAACCGAATCGATGACATGGTTCGGTTGCATCGCGAATTCGTCTGTGGCCCAACGATCCAACGTGTCCTGGCGGAATTTTCCGGTGCGCACCAGCACACCGGTCATCCCGACTACCTGGGCGGCCAGCACATCGTTGTTGAGGTCGTCACCGACCATGTACATCTCGTCGGGGTCGACACCGAGACGCGCGGCCGACGCCAGGAAGCCCGCCGGCGCCGGCTTGCCGACCGCGGTGGCCTTGCGCCCGGAGGTCTCCTCCATGCCGAGCAGATACATCCCGGTGTCGATGCGCAGGCCCGCGGTGGTGGTCCATGCGGTGCTGCGATGCATCGCCACCACCGGCACACCCTGAGCCATCCACTCGTAGACCCGGCTCAGTGTGCGGTGGCTGTATTCCGGACCGGCCCCGCCGAGCAGGATAACGTCCGGCGCATCGGCACCGCTGTCATCGCGGGAGTCGACGATGTCGATCCCCGTCATGTCAGCGGTGATATCGCCGTTGTTGACCAGGAAGCAGCGCGCGTCGGGATAGTTGGCCCGCACGTAGTCGGCGGTCAGCGCCGCTGCCGTGATCACCTCGTCGGGCCGCACCTCGATCCCGGCCTCCGACAGTGCCGCGGCAATCTGCTGACGGGTGCGCGTCGTGGTGTTCGTCAGATACGAACACGCGACCTGATGGCCGGCGAGCACCGCGAGCGCATCCGCCGCGCCGGGGATCGGCCTCCATGAGGTCACCAACACGCCATCGATGTCGAACAGGACCCCACCGATTGCCATACCGCGACAGTAAACGGCCACCGGTTGGATGCAACTTGGGCCGACGTATCGTCGTGCCATGAGCGGCGGCAATTGGACTGCGGGCAACGTCCCAGCACAGGACGGGCGCGTCGCCGTCATCACCGGTGCCAACTCCGGTATCGGCTACGAGACCGCGGCGGTCCTCGCGGCCCGCGACCAGATCCTGGCCGCCACCCCGGGTGCCGACATCAGCGTCACGCAACTCGACCTGACGTCACTGGATTCGGTGCGCGCCGCGGCCGACGCGCCGCGTATGGCGCACCCGCGGATCGATCCGCTGATCAACAACGCCGGCGTCATGTGGACACCGAAGGAGACCACCAAGGACGGTTTCGGCGAGCAGCGCGGCAATCCCACGCTCGTGCAGTCCAGTTCGCAATCCCACGACCGCGAGGTTCGGCAGCGGTTGTGGACGGTCTCGGAGGAGCTGACCGGCGTGAGCTTCGGAGTCTGATGCGCACCGTCGAGGAACACCAGCGGGTCGTCGCCGACCTGATCTCCGCGCGTGCGGCGCAGACGGTCGGGCTGGCCGATGCCGCGGGGCTGGCTCTGGCCGCGGACGTGACGGCCCCGCTGTCGCTGCCGGTGTTCGACAACTCGGCGATGGACGGTTACGCGGTGCACGCCGAAGACGTCGCGGGCGCCGACACCACACCGGTGAAATTGCCTGTCGCCGAAGATATTCCGGCCGGACGCATCGATACACTGACGTTGGCGGTGGGCACCGCGCACCGGATCATGACCGGTGCGCCACTACCGGTGGGTGCGACGGCGGTGGTGCCGGTCGAGGCTACCGACGCACGAGTCGACGTCGTCGAGATCCGCTCGGCACCCAAGGCCGGCCAACACATCCGCCACGCCGGTGAGGACGTGACCGCGGGGACGACGGTGCTGCAGACCGGACATGTGGTCACCCCGGCCGCTCTGGGGCTGGCCGCCGCACTCGGTCTGGGTTCGCTGACGGTGCGACCACGCCAGCGCGTGCTGGTGATGTCGACGGGTACCGAGCTGGTGTCGGCAGGCACCGAACTTCAGCCGGGCCAGATCTACGAATCCAACGCCATCATGCTGGCCGCCGCGGTCCGCGAGGCCGGCGGCGAGGTGGTCGCGACCCCGACGTCCAGTGATGACGTCACCCAGTTCAGTTCCGTGCTCGAGGGCTTCGCCGGCCGAGCCGATCTGATCATCACGACCGGCGGGGTCAGCGCCGGCGCCTACGAGGTGGTTAAGGACGCCTTTGCTGGGGGTGCTGTGGAGTTCGTCAAGGTCGCCATGCAGCCGGGGATGCCGCAGGGTGCCGGACGTATCAACGGCTGCCCGATCATCACGCTGCCCGGCAACCCGGTGAGCGCGCTGGTGTCCTTCGAGGTGTTCGTCCGCCCGGCCCTGCGCACCGCGATGGGGCTGCCGCACCCGCACCGGCCGCGGCGCACCGCGGTGCTCGCCGACAGCCTGACCTCGCCGAAGGGCAAGCGCCAGTTCCGACGCGGGGTGTATGACGCGGGGGCGGGCACCGTGACCACCTACGGGCCGCCGGCCTCCCATCATCTGCGCTGGCTGGCCTCGGCGAACTGCCTGCTGGAGATCGCTGAGGACGTCACTGAAATGTCCGCGGGCGAGCAGGTGCAGCTATGGGACCTGTCGTAGGCCGCTGCCCGTAGAATCGTCGCCGATGGCCAGACGCCCCCGCACGTCCGAAGCAACACATCTGCTCGATCTCGTTCGCTCCACCGTGCCTCCGATGCACCCGGCGGGCCTACCGTTCGTCGGTGCCAGCCTGGCGGTCGCCGCGCTGGGCCGCCGCCGTCGTTGGGTCCGTACCGCAGGTCTGGCGGCCGCAGGCGCCAACGCCGCGTTCTTCCGCCACCCGCACCGCGTGCCGCCGACCCGCCCCGGCGTGGTGGTCTCACCGGCCGATGGGCAGGTCTGCCTGGTCGAGACCGCGGTGCCGCCCGCCGAGCTCGGTCTGCCGGCCGAGCCGCTGCCACGGATCAGCATCTTCCTGTCGGTGTTCGACGCCCACGTTCAGCGCGCCCCGGTCGCCGGCGAGGTGACCGCGGTGCACTACCGGCCCGGCAAGTTCCTCTCGGCCGATCTGCCCGCCGCCAGCGCCGACAACGAACGCAACAGCATCGTCATCCGCACCCCCGAGGGTGCCGAGGTGGTGGCCGTACAGATCGCGGGCCTGGTAGCCCGGCGCATCGTGTGTGAGGTCCACCCCGGCGACACAGTGGCGATCGGCGACACCTACGGCCTGATCCGGTTCGGTTCCCGACTGGACACCTATCTGCCGGTAGGCAGCACGTTGTTGGTGTCCCCCGGCCAGCGCGCGGTGGCCGGCGAGACGGTGTTGGCGCAACTTCCGTGATCAAACCCGGGCGCCCGGCCGCCATGCGCATCCTGCCCAGCGCGACGACGGTACTGGCGATCTGCGCGGGGCTGACCTCGATCAAGTTCGCGCTGGACGGGCGCCCCCACATCGCTCTGGCGTTGATCGGGGCCGCCGCAGTGCTCGACGGTATCGACGGCGGCATCGCCCGCGCCCTGGACGCACAGTCCCGCATGGGCGCCGAGATCGACTCGCTTGCCGACGCGGTGAACTTCGGTGTCGCGCCCGCGTTGGTCATCTACGTGACGTTGCTGCCGACCTCACCGGTCGGCTGGATCTTTGCGCTGCTCTACGCCGTGTGCATCGTGTTGCGACTGGCCCGGTTCAACGCACTGCTCGACGATGACACTCGGCCGGCCTACACGCGGCAGTACTTCACCGGCATGCCGGCACCGTGCGGGGCGGTCGGGGTGGTCGGCCTGCTCGCGGCGATGCTGCAGTTCGGTCACGGCTGGTGGACCTCACCGTGGTTCGTCTGCTTCTGGTTCGCCGCGAATGCCACCCTGTTGATCAGCCGGGTGCCGACGCTGGCACTCAAGTCGGTGAAGATGCCGGCAAACGCCGCCCCGATCCTGCTGATCCTGATCGCCGCCGCTGCGGCAGCGCTGCTGCTGTTCCCGTACATCCTGGTGCTGCTGATCATCGCGGGCTACGTGTGCATCATCCCGTTCACGATCCGCAGCCAGCGGTGGGTCGCCGCCCGGCCGGAGGCATGGAACGACGAACCCAAACAGCGGCGTGCGGCGCGACGGGCGGACCGCCGCGGCCAGCCGAACCGCCGTTCGGTGACGCGCCTCGGCCTGCGCAAGCCCGGTCGCTGATATGGCGCCGACGGCCCTCGCGCTGACCGCACGGCTGAACACCTCGGCGCTGGATTCCCGTCGCGGCGTGGTGCGCCTGCATCCCGAGGCCATCGCCGCCCTCGGCATTCGGGAGTGGGATGCAGTGTCTCTCACGGGTTCTCGTACCACCGCCGCCGTTGCCGGGATCGCACCGGCCGATACCCCGGCCGGCACCGCGCTGCTCGACGATGTGACGTTGTCCAACGCCGGCCTGCGCGAGGACACCACGGTGCTGATCGCGCCGGTCACCGTGCACGGCGCACGCTCGGTCACCCTGCGCGGCTCCACCCTGACCACCCAATCGGTGTCGTCGGCGACGCTGCGGCAGGCGCTGCTGGGCAAGGTACTCACGGTCGGTGACACGGTGTCGCTGCTGCCGCGCGATCTGGGCCCTGGTACGTCGACCACCCCGGCCAGCTCCGCGCTGACGTCCTCGGTCGGCATCACCTGGACGTCGGAATTGCTGACGGTCACCGGCACCGATCCGGCCGGACCGGTGAGCGTACAACCGAATTCGTCGGTCACCTGGGGCGACGGCGTATCGGGTTCTCCAGCCACGGCCCCGGCCGCCGCCGTCAGCGCGCCGATGGTGTGGCCGCAAGCGCCGGCGGTGTCGGTCGACGACCTTAAGGGTCAGCACGTGCAGGCCGGCCGGCTCACCGAATGGCTCAAGCTAGCCCTCGACCAGCCTGAACTGCTGGAAAAGCTCGGTGCCACACCGAATCTCGGTGTGCTGGTCACCGGTCCGGCCGGGGTTGGCAAAGCCATGCTGGTGCGGGCGGTATGCGCCGGACGGCGGCTGGTCGAGCTCGACGGCCCCGACACCGGCGCGCTGGCGGCACAGGATCGGCAGCGCGCTGTGGCGGACACCGTCGACACGGTTATCGGCGGCGGTGGCGTGCTGCTGATCACCGATATCGACGCGCTACTGCCTGCCGCGACTGAACCCGTGTCGGCACTGATCCTGACCGAGCTACGTAAGGCCGTCGCCGCACCCGGGGTGGCACTGGTGGCCACCTCCCAGCAGCCCGATGCGGTGGATCCGCGGCTGCGTGCACCGAATCTCTGCGACCGCGAGCTCGGCCTGAGCCTGCCCGACGGTGCGACCCGCAAGGCGCTGCTGGAGGTGCTGCTGCGCGATGTCCCTGCCGAAGATCTCACCCTCAACGAAATCGGCGAGCGCACACCAGGATTCGTGCGGGCCGATCTGGCTGCCCTGGTCCGGGAAGCGGCGCTGCGGGCGGCCGCCCGCGCGAGCGAGAATGGCAAGCCGCCGGCGCTGACCCAGGAGGATTTCACCGGTGCGTTGACGGTCATCCGCCCACTGTCGCGTTCGGCGACCGAAGAAGTGTCGGTCGGTTCGGTCACCCTCGATGACGTCGGCGACATGATCGAGGTCAAGCAGGCGCTGACCGAGGCGGTGCTGTGGCCGCTGCAGCATCCGGACACCTTCGCCCGGCTCGGCGTCGAGCCACCACGGGGGGTGTTGCTTTACGGCCCGCCAGGTTGCGGTAAGACGTTCGTGGTCCGCGCATTGGCCAGTTCGGGACGGCTGTCGGTGCACGCGGTCAAGGGCGCCGAGCTGATGGACAAGTGGGTCGGCTCCTCGGAGAAGGCTGTTCGTGAATTGTTCCGCCGGGCAAGGGATTCTGCGCCCTCGCTGGTGTTCCTCGATGAGATCGACGCGCTGGTGCCGCGGCGCGGACAGAGCTTCGACTCCGGGGTCACGGACCGGGTGGTCGCGGCGTTGCTGACCGAACTCGACGGTATCGAGCCGCTGCGCGAAGTGGTGGTGCTCGGTGCCACCAACCGCCCGGACCTGATCGACCCGGCGCTGCTGCGCCCGGGACGGCTGGAGAAGCTGGTGTTCGTCGAACCGCCGGACTCCGACGCACGGCGCGAAATCCTGCGCACGGCAGGTAAATCGGTGCCATTGTCGCCTGAAGTCGATCTCGACGCACTGGCCGGGGATCTGGACGGGTACAGCGCAGCCGACTGTGTGGCGCTGCTGCGCGAGGCCGCATTGACCGCGATGCGCCGCTCGATCGACGCGGCCGATGTCACCGCTGACGATGTGGCCAAGGCCCGCGAGGCGGTGCGGCCGTCGCTGGATCCGGCTCAGGTGGAGTCGCTGCGCGCTTTTGCCGCAAACCGGTGAGCCGGGCGTCCACAATCAGACTCCGGTCGACATCGTGCCGATCTACTTCGGCACGTCGAACCCGGCCGTCAATGCCGTCCAAACGGTGACCTATCTGCAGCGCTAGGCCGAGCTCACCCGGCAGGGGCCGTCAACAAGGCCCGGACGGACTCCGCGAGATCGGCCTCCACCCACGGTGGCATCGCATCATCGCGCGCGTGGCGCCGCACCACCGCGCAGGGCAAGTCGACCACCGCCCTGGTGACGGCGTCGATGCTGCGGTCGTCGCCGCGCCCGTACAACTGGAGTGCCAGCTCAGCCACCCGGTCGACGAGCGGCGCGTTCATGGCCGCCACCATCGCACTGAACTCCGGGTCGGGTTCGGCGTCGCGCAGATCACCGGGCCGCATGGTCACCAGCAGGCGGGCATCCTCGGTGAAGTCCGTTGCGAAGCCGACCGCTGCCACGGCCATCTGGACGGCGACCTCCACCGGATCTGAACCAGACGCGGCCATCGCGCGGGCCTGGAAGCGCTGGAGCGCACGCAGCCAGACCGCCGTCATCACACCGTCGCGATTGCCGAATCGGTGATACAGCGTGCCCACCGGCGCACCGCTGGCCTTGGCTATTGCCGCGACGCCGGCCGCCCGTGGTCCTTCGGTCAGCACCAGCCTGCGGGCCGCATCCAGGATCGCGTCGGTTTCGTGCTTCCGCGGTGGCGCCATGAACTAGTACAGTCCTCCTATATAGAACCCTTATCCTATATCGATGAGCGTGCCACAACCGTCCCCGCTGGGCGGCCTTTCCCGGCGTCAAGGGCACGATCTACCGCGCCCTGGTCATCGGATCCGGCGGACACCGAAGTGCCGTACGGGCAATACTGAAACATATTGCCGCTCAGGCTATTTCATATCCAGTGACCGTAGTCTGAGCACTACGGCGGACTAACCGGAAAATCTGCGAGGCGGTCAACCCCGTAGACTGGGACAAGGACATAGCCGAAAACCTTAGGCTGACACCCCGACCGACCGCCCCAGATCGGAGTGCCGTGCTCGTCATCTTGATCGCGCATGCGATCGCCGCCGCCGTGGCGCCGGCGCTCGTGCACCGATGGGGACGGCTGGCCTTCTATCCGCTGGCGCTTGTCCCGGCGGCGTCGCTGATCTGGGTAGCACTCAATTGGCCGCACGGCAGCCAACCCGCCGAAGTTGACATCCCGTGGGTGCCCGAGCTGTCGATGAACATCACGCTGCGCTTCGACACCTTGACCGCGATCATGAGCGTGCTGGTGCTGGGTATCGGCGCACTGGTGCTGTTCTACTGCACGGAGTATTTCCACCACCGCGACGGCCACATCGAGAACCGGCTGCCGAGTTTCGCCGCTGAACTCGTGGCGTTCTCCGGTGCCATGTTCGGCCTCGTCATCAGCGACAACATGCTGCTGCTCTACACGTTCTGGGAGCTGACGACGGTACTGTCGTTCCTGCTCGTCGGGCATTACGCCGAGCGAGCCACCAGCCGTCGGGCCGCGATGCAGGCCCTATTGGTGACCACCGCGGGCGGGCTGGCGATGCTGGTCGGCATCGTCATCCTCGGCCACACCGCAGGTACCTACCTGCTCTCCGAACTGGTCGCCAACCCTCCGCATGGCACGGCGGCGGCCGTCGCTGTCGTCCTGGTGATCATCGGCGCGCTCTCCAAATCGGCGATCGTGCCGTTCCATTTCTGGCTGCCCGGCGCTATGGCCGCCCCGACCCCGGTCAGCGCCTACCTGCACGCGGCCGCCATGGTGAAGGCCGGCGTCTATCTGATCGCACGGCTGGCCCCCGGCTTCGCCGACTCACCGGGCTGGCGACCCACGGTCATCACCTTGGGTGTGGTGACCATGCTGTTGGCCGGCTGGCGCGCGGTCCGCGAATACGACCTCAAGCTGATACTCGCGTTCGGCACGGTCAGCCAGCTCGGCTTCATCACCGTGATGGTGGGCGGCGGCGGGCAGGACATGATGCTGGCCGGGCTGGCCATCTTGTGCGCGCACGCGCTGTTCAAGGCGACGCTGTTCATGGTCGTCGGCGTCATCGATCATTCCACCGGCACCCGCGACATCCGCCGACTGGCGTGGCTGGGCCATCGCATGCCCGGGTTGTTCATCATCGCCGCCGGGGCCACCGCCAGCATGGCCGCGCTGCCGCCGTTCCTGGGTTTCGTGGCTAAGGAGGCCGACTTCGAGTCAATCGCCCATAGCGAATCGCTGGGCGCCTGGGCCCCGGTGGTGCTCGCCGGCGTGGTGATCGGTTCGGTCTTCACCACCATCTATGCGTTACGTTTCCTGTGGGGTGCGTTCGCGCGCAAGGGTTCTCAGAGCCCGACGACCCTGGTGGCCAACCTGCACCGACCGCCGGCCGCGTTCCTGGCGCCGCCGGCGGTGCTGGCCGCGGCCGGACTGTTCTTCGGTGTGGTGCCCAGCTACCTTGACACCGCGCTCGACGGTTACGCCGGCGCGATGCCCGCCGCGGGTGCCGACGATGGCCACTACACGCTGGCGCTGTGGCACGGTGTCAATCTGGCGCTGATTCTCTCGGCACTCGTACTGACGGTCGGCATCGCGGCCTTCTTCAGCCGCGAACGCCTGCGTCGCGTGGGGCTGGGCTCCTGGCTGCCACTGGGTAATGCCGACCGGATCTACGACGCGGTCATCCGCGGTGCCGACGTCGCGTCGGTCCGGCTCACCGCGGTCACGCAGCGAGGATCCATTCCGGTCACCCAATCGGTGATCCTGGCGACGCTGGTGTTGTTCCCGGTGGCGGTGCTGACGTTCGGAGCCCGGGACCAGCCGCAGTTCCGGCTGTGGGATTCGCTGGTCCAGCCGGTGGTCGGCGTGCTCATCGTGGCCGCGGCGGTCGCTGCCACCATCCTGCGCAACCGGCTGGCCGCGGTGCTGCTGGTCGGTATCACCGGCTACGGCTGCGGGGCGATCTTCGCCTTCCACGGTGCCCCCGACCTGGCGTTGACGCAGTTCCTGGTCGAGACGCTGACGCTGGTCATCTTCGTGCTGGTGTTGCGCACCCTGCCCGCCGAGGCCGAGGAAGCCAAACGGCACCGGCTGCCCCGCGTCGCGCTGGCGCTGGCCGTCGGCGCCACCGTCACCACGCTGGCGGTGTTCGCGATGGCCGCCCGCGCCGGCACCCCGATCGCCGATCTGCTGCCGGATGCCGCCTATTACCGCGGCCACGGTGCCAACACCGTCAACGTGCTGCTGGTCGACATCCGAGCCTGGGACACCCTCGGCGAGATCTCGGTCCTAGTCGCGGCCGCCACCGGCGTCGCGTCGCTGGTGTTCCGCAACCGCCGGTTCGGCGCGGCACCGCGGGTGTCCGACGCCGGCCACCCCGCTATCGGACTGCTGCCCTCCGCGGTCTACAGCCCGGCCGTCGGCGACACCACCTGGCTGCGGGGCAGCGAACTGGGCGACCCGCGCAATCGCTCCCTGGTGCTCGAGGTCGCCACCCGGCTGATCTTCCCGCTGATCATGGTGCTGTCGGTGTACTTCTTCTTCACCGGGCACAACACCCCCGGCGGCGGGTTCGCCGGCGGGTTGACCGCCGGCCTGGCGCTGGTGCTGCGGTACCTGGCGGGTGGGCGCTACGAACTCGGCGAGACGCTGCCGCTGGACGCCGGCAAGATCCTTGGCGCCGGGCTGGCACTGTCAGCCGGAACCGCCGTCGGCTCGATGCTGTTGGGTGCGCCCGCGCTGTCCTCGGCCGTGATCACCCTGCACGTGCCGCTGCTGGGCACGGTGAAGTTCGTGACCGCGCTGTTCTTCGACCTCGGGGTGTACCTAATCGTCGTGGGTCTTGTACTCGACGTGTTGCGCAGCCTCGGCGCTCGCATCGACGAGGAGCTCGCCGCCACGCGCCCGAAGATCAGGACCAGAGTGTCATGACCGTCTACCTAGTTCCCCTCGTCATCATCGGCGCACTCACCAGTTGTGGTGTCTACCTGTTACTTTCGCGCAACCTGACTCGGATGCTGCTGGGTCTGCTCCTGGTCGGCAACGCCATCAACCTGCTGATCCTGACCGTCGGCGGCGAAAGCGGGAACCCGCCTATCCGCGGGCGAACCAGCGGCGCGGAAACCACGACAGCGGACCCGCTGGCCCAGGGCATGATCCTGACCGCGATCGTCATCGCGATGGGGATCGCGGCATTCGTGCTCGCGCTCACCTATCGCTCGTTCCGGTTGACCACCCAGGAGGAAGTGGATACCGACCCCGAGGACGCCCGGGTGTCGAAGTTCGCCGACGACGAGGCGTCCTTCATCGACGAAGACGCCCCGCAGCACATCCCGGACCGCGACACCGACGAGCCCGACGAATTGGACGCGCTGCCCGGGCATGAGGGGTCACGATGACCCTCGCGGGCGTGCTGATGCCGCTACCGGTGCTGATCCCGTTGGTGTCGGCGGCGCTGACGTTGATCGCCGGGCGCCGGCCGCGGCTGCAACGGCTGATCGCGCTGGTGGCGCTGACCGCCGTGGTGGCGGTGTGTGCGGTGCTGCTCTACCTCGCCGACCGCGACGGCACCCAGGCGCTGCAAGTCGGCGGCTGGGGTCCGACCGACGCGGGCCTCGGACCGCTGGGCATCACGCTGGTGGCCGACCGGCTCTCGGCACTGATGCTGGTGGTGTCGGCGATCGTGCTGCTGGCGGTGGTGTTCTACGCGATCGGGCAGGGCATCCGCGACGGCGACGAGCATCAGCCGGTGTCGATCTTCCTGCCCACCTACCTGGTGCTCTCAGCCGGTGTGTGCACGGCGTTCCTGGCCGGTGACCTGTTCAACCTGTACGTCGGGTTCGAGGTGCTGCTTACGGCGAGCTTCGTGCTGTTGACCATCGGGGCCAGTAAGGAACGGGTGCGTGCCGGCATCTCCTACGTGATGGTGTCGATGGTGTCGTCGCTGATCTTCCTGATCGGCCTGGCCCTGATCTACGCCGCCACCGGGACCCTGAACATGGCCGAGCTGTCACTGCTGCTGCAGGACATCAGCGGCGGCACGCGGAGCGCGATCTTCGCCGTTCTGCTGGTGGCGTTCGGCATCAAGGCCGCGGTCTTCCCGCTGTCGGCCTGGCTGCCGGATTCCTATCCGACGGCGCCGGCGCCGGTGACCGCGGTGTTCGCCGGCCTGCTGACCAAAGTCGGTGTGTACGCGATCATCCGGGCGCATGCGCTGTTGTTCCCGGCCGGCGGGCTGGACAACGTGCTGCTGGTGGCTGCACTGCTGACGATGCTCGTCGGCATCCTCGGCGCGATCGCCCAGAACGACATCAAGCGGCTGCTGTCGTTCACCCTCGTCAGCCATATCGGCTACATGGTGTTCGGCGTCGCGCTGGCCAGCCGGCTGGGCATGTCCGGGGCGATCTACTACGTCGCCCACCACATCATCGTGCAGACCACCTTGTTCCTGGTCGTCGGGCTGATCGAGCGCCAGGCCGGTGCGTCCACGCTGCGGCGGCTGGGCGGGCTGGCCGCAGCCAGCCCGCTGCTGGCCTTCGTCTTCCTGGTTCCGGCGTTGAATCTCGGCGGTATCCCGCCCTTCTCGGGCTTCATCGGGAAAGTGGCCTTGCTGGAAGCCGGTACCGCCAATGGCTCGGTGCTGGCCTGGCTGCTGGTCGCCGGTTCGGTGGTGACCAGCCTGCTGACGCTCTACGTGGTGGCGCGGGTGTGGACCAAGGCATTTTGGCGGTCCCGGGTCGATGCACCCGAGGGTGAGCTGGCGGACTCCGCGCCATCAGTGCTGCTCGACGACTACTCGGCCGATGTCGCCTTCGACGACCGCGATGACGTCGGCCGGATGCCGATCGGAATGGTCGCTCCGACAATGGCTTTGATCGCCGTCGGGGTGGCGCTGACGGTGGCCGCCGGGCCGATCTTCGGCTACACCGACCGGGCCGCCAGCGAGGTACTGGACCGCAACCAATACATCACCGCAGTGTTGGGGAACCCGGAGATGAGTCCGCGATGAGGACGTGGACCCTACGGATCTGGACGCTGGTGTGGTTGACGCTGGTGTGGCTGCTGCTGTGGGGCACGGTGTCGGTGGCCAATGTGCTGTCCGGTGTGGTTGTGGCGCTGGCGATCACGCTGCTGCTGCCGCTGCCGTCGGTCCCCGTCCAGGGCCGGTTGCATCCGCTGTCGCTGCTGTGGTTGGTGCTGCGGGTGGCGTGGTGGCTGGCGCAGTCCTCGGTGCAGGTGGCCTGGCTGGCGATCCGGCCGGGACGCCCGCCGCTGTCGGCGGTGTTGCGCGGACATCTGGCGTTGAAATCCGATCTGGTGCTAGCGCTGGCGGTCAACATCATGAACCTCACCCCGGGCACGATCGTCCTCGAAATCGACCAGGCCCGGCGACTGGTCTATGTCCACGTTGTTGACGTCGGAAACGAGCGCGCGGTCGGTCGGTTCTACCGGCAGGTCGCCGAGCTGGAACGGATGATGATCGCCGCGTTCGAACGCGACTCCGAATGGCGGCCCGCGGCAAGCGAATCCGAGGAGGTCTCGTGAAGGTTCAGCGAGGAGTGACGGCGGATCGCGCATGACAGTGGTGTGGGTTCTCTCCGGCGTGATGCTGGTGGCCGCGGCCGCGGTGACGATGATCCGGTTGCTGATGGGCCCCAGCACGCTGGACCGGCTGGTCGCCGTCGACACACTGGTGGCGGTGACGATGTGCGGTGTCGGCACCTGGGCAGCGTTCAGCCTGGACACCACCGTCACCTACAGCCTGGCCGCGCTGTCGTTGATCAGCTTCGTCGGCTCGGTCAGTGTGGCCCGGTTCCGCGTGCCCGACCTCGCCGGCAAATCGACCGGACAGGAGACCGACGTATGACCGCACTCGATCTGGCGGCCGGTGTCCTGGTGCTCGGCGGTTCGGCGTTTGCGTTAACCGCGGCCGTCGGCGTGCTGCGGTTTCCCGACACGCTGACGCGCATGCACGCCGCGACCAAACCACAGGTCTTGGGACTGTTGTTGGTGCTCGCCGGTGCGACGATCCGGCTGTCCGGCACCATCGATGCCGGCATGCTCGTGCTGACGGCGATGTTCACCCTTATCACCGCGCCGGTGGTGGCGCACCGGGTGGGACAGCTGGCCTACCGTGAGCAGAACATCCGCGACGATCTGACCGTCGATGAGATGCGCGACGATACCGCGAGAGCGAAGCCCAATCCGTGAGCCGAACCGATGAGGTGTTCTACTCCGCCGAAGGGCTGGCTCGCCGTCAGGAACGGATGGCGCAGGCGCGCCGTGCGGCCGCCGAGGCAGGCGGTCCGGAACTGCCCGACGTCACGCGGCTGTGGTACCTGGAGGCTCGCACCGCTCTGAGCCCCACTCGGACCGGACTGGCTCGCATGAGCAGCTGAACACCCAGCGTTGAGGCCACGATCCGGTGACATCGCCGCAGCCCAACGGGCCTGCGCTGACGGCGTCGATCCTGCGGCGAGTGCTACCTCACATCGGGAAAACGCACGCTCACTGCAGACTCGACGTGGAAATCCCTACTCGTCGTCGCCGTTCGCGATCTGGAATTCGACCATGGCCGTAACGGTTTCGATGGCGTCGGTCAGCGCATCGACCCGCCCGGACAGCGTCGGCGCGGCCAGCACCGCGTAGCGGTCGGCCTGCCCCATCGGCACGCGGGCGGCGAGTGCGTAGATGTGCAGCGACGGATTATCGGCGATCTCCGGCTCGACGGCCAAGGCATCAAAGCGTAAACGGCCACCGCGCGTTGCCAAGATGCGCTCGAACAGCACCAAGATCTTGTCGATGACAACGCCGATCCGCTCCGGCGTCACCGCCGGTCCGGGTTCGTCGGGCCAGGGTTCGACGACGGCCCGTGGATACGGTTCGTCGCTCAGCCATTCGAGCACGCGGATACGTTCACCAACAACAGCTTTCAGCTCGTACTGGCCCATCCCGTGGTCGGCATACTCGGTGATGCGGGCCAGCGCGCCGACATCACTGCGCGCGTCCCCGCCACCGACCTCCCGGCCCTGGGTGATCAGGACGACACCGAACGTCGGGTCGGTCATCGCCAGGCAGTCAGCCACCAGTTGCGAGTACCGCGGTTCAAAGATCCGCAGTGGCAACGACTCCCCCGGCAGCAGCGCCGACTGCAGCGGGAACATCGGTTGGCCGGCCATGACTACCGGGAACCCTGTCCCATCACCACGTCCTTCACCGGCGCACTGGGGTCGACGAATCCGCACAACGCGGCGGCCACGCCCGCCCACAGTTGCGGGTTCATCGCGACCAGCTGATTGCCGCTCTTGCCGATGGCAGCAATCACCTCGCGGCGCGTCACGGTGTCCATCGTCAGATATTCACGGCAGGTCGTGGTCAGTAGATCGGCGGGCACCATCCCCTTGCCGGCCTCGCCCGGTGTCGCCACCGGATTGCCCGTGATCGCCTTGGCGCAGCCACCACCGGTCATGACCACCACGGCCGCCAACGCCGCGAGTCCCAATCGGCGAATCCTCATGGGCGCCTCCTATCCCCGAAGCCAGTGCCTCGGCTTAGATATCCAGCTCCCCGACCAACGAGTCAACCACCGCACGCAGATCCCCGTCGTGTTCCTCGGCCACGTTGTGCTGGCGCTGATAAGAGGCACCGCGCTTTGGGATATCAGCAACGAGTGCCAATTGGTCTGCGCAGTCTAGTGATTCGGCCACCGGCTGCAACCGGGTCAGCAAGTCGTCGAGATCCTCGGTGACCAGCCGCTCGTTACTGTCGGCATCGAGGATGATGATCGCGTCCAGGCCGTAGCGCGACGCGCGCCACTTGTTCTCCTGCACATGCCAGGGCGGCATCACCGGCAGCTGCTCACCGGCGTCGAGCCGACGATCCAGATCCACCACCAGGCAATGTGTCAGCGCCACCAGCGCCGAAAGCTCCCGCAGGTTGGACACCCCGTCGAAAATTCGGACCTCAATGGTGCCCAGATGCGGTGACGGCCTGATGTCCCAACGGATTTCGTTGATGTGATCGATGATGCCGGTCTTCTTCTGATCGTGCACGAACCTCTCGAACTGCCGCCACGTCTCGAACTGGAACGGCAGCCCCGCGGTCGGCAGCTGCTGGAACATCATCGACCGGTTACTGGCGTACCCGGTGTCGTCGCCGGCCCAGAACGGCGAGGACGCTGACAGTGCCAGCAGATGCGGATATTGGTTGAGCAGTGACGAGATGATCGGCATCACCTTGTGCGCTGAGGACACTCCGACGTGAACATGAACGCCCCAGATGAGCATCTGCCTGCCCCACCACTGGGTGCGCTTAATCAACTCGGCATAGCGCCGCCCGTCCGTGAGCTGCTGGGCCGACCAGGAGGCGAACGGGTGGGTGCCCGCGCAGAACAACTCCATGCCGCGTTCGTGCACGATCTCACGCGCGCCCCGCAGCGTCGTCCGGAGGTCAGCCATCGCCTCGTCGACGGTGTCGCAGATACCGGTGACGACCTCAATGGTGTTGCGCAGCAACTCCTTATGCACGTGCGGACTCTCGCCGACATCGGCGATCACCGCGGACGCCTCGTTGCTCAGGTCCCGCGTCTGCGCGTCGATCAGAGCGAACTCCCACTCGACGCCGAGCGTCGGGCGAGGTGATCCGGCGAAGTCGATGCGGCCGGGTTTGCCCGCGGGCTTAACCGGTGCCGATGACACCGCACGCCACCCGCTTCCCGGCATCACCGGTGGCCATGGTGGTTTCGTCCGGACCCGGGGCGCCACCATTGGTCTGCTGGTAGCGCTCCGGCGGGATATTGGCGAAGTTATCGGCATCCGCGTGGATGATGATCGCAGTGCCCTTGCCGGCCAGCAGGTCATCCTTGGTGAACGCACTGGTCGTGGTCACCAGCATTGCGGTGCCGTCCTCGCGTACCTGCAGCGAGGCCAGGTCGCCGCTGGCCGGATGTCCGGTGTGCCCGCTGGCCTGGAAGTGACCGCCGGCGGAGAGGAAGTCGCCGGGCGCGCCGCCGGCCGGGGCCACGGAGTTGGCTTCGCACTTGGCGACCGAGTGTAGGTGCAGGCCGTGGAAGCCCGGCGTCAGCTTGCCGGCCCCAGTGGTCTGCACGGTGACGGTGGCGAAGCCATTCTCGAAGTCGAAGGTGGCCGCGGCAACCTGCGTACCGTCGGCGGTCTTCAGCTGCGCGGACAAGGTATCGCCGTGGCCGGCGGATGCCTGCGGTGCGCCGTGCCCCGCCTCGGGCGACCCGTGCGGTTCTTCGCCCGCGGCGGCCGGGGCGGGGGACCCGGTCCAGATCGCCGGCGTGGTGCCGGGCTGCGATGCGATCGGCTCGTTGGGGCTGCACGCGCTCAGCAACACGACTGGAGTGACGAACAAGACGGCGGCAGCAGTTCTCACGGGGCTCACGGGCTTGACCATGTGCCGAAGCCTATCCGGTCACCAGAACGATCACGCCCGGTGGTTGCTCGGCAATTTCTGGAGTTCTCGCGGCCACCGGTGCGTTCAGCACTTTGGCGACCGCCTCGGCGGCGGCCTGCTCCCCGTCGGTCGTGCCGTAGTACACCGTCGTCGCGGGCGGCGCGGGCATCTGGAGGTTGCTGGTCTCGGTGACGTTCCAGCCGGCCTCACGCAGCCGGTCACCAACTCGACTGGCGGCGCCTTCACCTTCGCCGACGTTGAACACCCGCACGTCGGCCTTGGGCGCCGGTGCAGCCGACGTCTTCGAGGTCGTGGTGGTGACGGTGCGCACCGACGTGTCATCGCTGCCGGTGTCGCTACCCGAGCCCATGGCCTGGAAACCGACCAGCAGTAAGATCACGCCGAGGAACAGCAGCACCATCACCATGGCCCGCAGTGGCAAGCCGGAGGAGTCAGGTACGCGGTCGTTCATCGCGCCCACTGTAACCAGCAGCGGCCTTCAACCTGAAAAATCAGGGAACCTCGAAGCCGAGCCGACGCGCCGCGCGCGCCTTCTGCCGGCTCGCCCGCAACCGTCGCAGGCGCTTGACCAGCATCGGATCAGCCGCAAGCGCCTCGGGGCGGTCAACCAGAGTGTTCAACACCTGGTAATAGCGCGTCGCCGACATGCTGAACAGCTCTTTGATGGCCTCTTCTTTGGCGCCGGCATACTTCCACCACTGGCGCTCGAAGGCCAGGACGTCGTATTCGCGGCGAGTCAACCCATCGGGAAGGTCAGCGTCGTCATTAGACCGCTCGGCCCGTGCCATGGCGCCGTCCATATCGATCTGCTGACCCTTTCGAAGACCCTGACAACACGTCCCTATGCTCGGCGCTCATTCAATCACGGTTGAGCGGGTTGGGACGGCAGCCAACCCCGCGCGTCGGCTGACTTAAGCTTGCCGATCATGGCAGTGAGACCAATTGTGATCCTGGGCGATCCCGTTCTGCACACTCCGACACAACCGGTGCCGGTTGGAGCCGATGGTTCACTGCCCGACGATCTCGCGGATCTGATCGAAGATATGTACGACACGATGGACGCGGCCAACGGAGTCGGGCTGGCGGCCAACCAAATCGGAGTCGGAAAGCGGCTGTTCGTCTACGACTGCGCCGACGAACGCGGCAAGACCACCCGCCACCGGGGTGTGGTGATCAACCCGGTCCTGGAGACCTCGGAGATCCCCGAGACGATGCCCGATCTGGACAACGATGACGAGGGCTGCCTATCGGTCCCCGGTGAGTCGTTTCCGCGCGGCCGGGCGAAGTGGGCGCGGGTGACCGGTCTGGATGCCGACGGCAGCCCCGTCACCTTGGAGGGCCACGACCTGTTCGCCCGAATGCTGCAACACGAAACCGGTCACCTCGACGGGTTTCTCTATGTCGACCACCTGATCGGCCGGCACGCCCGTGCGGCCAAGCGCACGATCAAGTCCAACGGCTGGGGGGTGCCCGGCCTGTCGTGGCTGCCCGGTGAGGGTCCCGACCCGTTCGGCCATTGAGCCGATGACGAGCTTGCCGCCGGTCGGCAGCCGGGTGAGCCTGCGCTACCGCTTACCCGCGAGCTCGACGCCGCCGCTGACCGACGTGATCGGCGACCTGCAGGCCGTCGAACCGGTGATCGTGGTGCGCACCAAATCAGACGGCCTGGTCGAGGTCAACCCCGCCGATGTCGTGGCGGTGCGGGAGCTCAGCGTCGTTCCGGTGCGGGCCTCCGAAATTCGGGCGCTCGAGCACGCTGCGACACTGGCCTGGCCAGGTACCGAACAACAGTGGCAGGGCGGTTGGCTGCTGCGGGCCGGCGGCGGTTACACCAGCCGGGCCAACTCGGCTGTGCCACTGGATTTTTCGGCGACCCTTGACGCGTTGCCCGGAATCGTCGATTGGTACGGGCAGCGGGGATTGCCGCCATGGCTGGCGCTGCCGGAGCGGCTGCTGGCGATTCGAGCCGAGGGCATCAAGCACACCCGGGTGATGGTCGGCGACCTCACCGGCGATCTCACGGGGGTCGAAGCGGATCCAGAGGTGGCCCTGCTGGCGCGTCCCGATGCGGCGTGGCTGGCGGGGTATGAGCGCGATGTTCCGGCCGAAGTGCTGACCGCCGTCGTCAATGGCGAGGTGGTGTTCGCCTCGCTCGGCACCGCCGCGGTGGGGCGCGCGGCGGTGACGACCGCACCGGACGGCACCCGCTGGCTGGGGATCTCGGCCGTGCATGTCGGTGCCCGAATCCGCAGGCGAGGGCACGCCCGCCGGCTGTGCGGGGCTCTTCTGGGATGGGGTACCGAACGGGGTGCGACCCGGGCGTATGTGCAGGTGTTGAGTGACAACGAGGGCGCGATCCTGCTGTATCACTCGCTGGGTTTCCGGCTGCACCATCACCATCGCTACGTCGATGCCCGGTCGTTGACCGCACGTAGTCTGTAGCCCATGCCTGCCGACGCCCTGCGCCTCGCGACCTGGAATGTGAATTCGATTCGTACCAGAGTGGGCCGCGTCGTCGACTGGCTGCAGCGCGGTGATGTCGACGTGCTGGCCATGCAGGAAACCAAGTGCACCGACGACCAGTTCCCCACCATGCCGTTCCTCGAAGCGGGCTACGAGGTGGCGCACTGCGGGTTCAACCAGTGGAACGGGGTCGCGATCGCCTCCCGGGTCGGCTTCGACGACGTCGAGGTCGGATTCGACGGCCAGCCGTCGTGGAGTAAGGACGGGACCGACGCCAAGGCTGAGGCCCGCGCGCTGGCCGCCACCTGCGCCGGCGTGCGGGTGTGGAGTCTCTATGTGCCCAACGGTCGCACCCTGGCCGATCCGCACTATCAGTACAAGCTGGAATGGCTTGCCGCGCTGCGCGACACCGCCGAGTCCTGGCTGCAACACGATCCGCAGCAGCCGATCGCGCTGGTCGGCGACTGGAACATCGCACCCACCGATGAGGATGTCTGGGACATCGCTGCGTTCGACGGCGCCACCCACGTGTCGGAGGCGGAACGCAACGCGTTCAACGCGTTCGCCGACACCGCGTTCACCGACGTGGTGCGCCCGTACACGCCCGGCCCCGGGGTGTACACGTATTGGGACTACACCCAGCTGGCCTTCCAGAAGCGCCGCGGTATGCGCATCGACTTTATCCTCGGCTCACCGAGTTTGGCGGCCCGGGTGACACACGCCGAGATCGTCAAGGACGAACGCCGCCCGGGCAAGAAGGGCGACCCCGCACCCAGCGACCACGCACCGGTGCTGGTCGATCTGAGCCGCTGAGCGCACAGACGCTCAGACTTTTGACGGCTCGCTGACCTTCACCAGCATCTTGCCGATGTTGGCGCCGGTGAACAGACCGTTGAGCGCATCGACACAGGATTCGAGTCCGTCGAACACCGTCTCACGGTGCACCAGCTTGCCCTCGGACTCCCAGCGACGCAGATCGGCGAACGCCTCGTCGAAGCGGCCCCACATGTCCAGCGCGTTGAAGCCTTGCATCGAGGCGGTTTTGGCGAGCAGGTTGACGTAGTTGGCCGGACCGGGATGCTCACCGGTCAGGTAGCTGGAGATGACACCGCACAGCACCACCCGCGCCTTGGGTGCCAGCCGGCCCAGCACCGCGTTCAGGATCGGGCCGCCGACATTGTCGAAGTACACGTTGACGCCCTTGGGGCAGTGCTGTTTCAGGGCCGCGGCGACGTTGTCGTCCTTATAGTCGATGCAGGCGTCGAAACCGAAGTCCTCCACCACCGCCCGGCATTTGTCCGGCCCCCCTGCGATGCCCACGACCCGGGCACCGGCGATCTTGGCGATCTGCCCGGCCACCGAACCGGTGGCGCCGGCGGCCGCCGACACCACAACCGTCTCCCCCTCTTGGGGGCGGCCGATATCGGTCATCCCGAAATATGCTGTGGCGCCGGTCGGACCGTACACGCTCATGATGGCCAGCTGATCGGTTTCACCGGGAATGGGCGTGCTGAAGAGGTCGTCACGAATGACGGCGTACTCCTGAAACCCGGTCAGCGTGGTGACGATCTGGCCAACGGTGAACGCCTCACATCGGGTTTCGACCACCTCGCCGATCCCGGCGGCGCGGATCACCTCGCCGAGCTGAACCGGCGGCAGATAGCTTGGCTGGTCGTCGAGCCAGGTGCGGACGGCGGCGTCCAGGCCGACGTAGGTGGTGCGTAGCAGCGCCTGCCCCTCGGCAAGCTCGGGTGCGGTCCCGGTAGCCAATTCGGTGTCGGCGGGTTGCACCAGACCCGACGGGCGGCGGCGCAGCAGGATCTGGCGGTTCGTCAACGCGGGCACGGTCAGTGAAGCTACCGAAACCGGCGCTGGTGTGAAGCCCAGTTGAGACAAACCGCGGTAGGACCCCATACCAGTCCGCTACCCTCCAGCAAACGGCTAAGGGTTCCCATTTCGGTGCCCAGGATGGTTTGATCGCAATGTCATGGTTGGCCCGTGGCATCCCCGGGGAGGTCTTGGTGCACCGCGCCACCGCATCGTTCTATTACAAGCCTGCGGCTTTCGCCGCAGCTGTCGCCGTGTCGTTATCGGCGTTGTTCACCGGGATCCCGGTGAGTGCCGCCGATCCTGACGATGGCGACGGCGGCAGCAGCTACGACGATGGTGGCGGTTACGACGACGGCGGCTACTACGACGACCCGGGCGTTGAAGACCCCGGCGACGTCGATGACGGCGGTATGGATGACACCCCCGATACTGACGATCCCTCCGACGAGGACTCGCCGGAATCTCCCGGCGAGAACGCACAAGAGCCGGACAACGCGCCGCAACCCACCGGCGAAGAGCCCGGCGGGCAAACTGAGGAGCCCGGCAGCGGAACTCATGAGCCGTCCGGCGGCCCCGAGGAGCAGCCCTCGGCCACCGAAAGCCCCGACGGGCAGCCCTCGGCCACCGAAAGCCCCGACGGGCAGCCCTCGGCCACCGAAAGCCCCGACGAGCAGCCATCCGGCACCGAGAGCCCGGACGACGAGCCCGACGCGGAGCCGAAGCCGGACACCGCTGACAGCCCGGACAGCACCGCGGCCCGTCGCGGCCGGGTGGTCGGCCCGAAGACCACCCGAAAGGGCGCTCGCTCCTACGGCAACAAAGTCAAAGCCGCAGCATCCCGGCCCACCACCGGGTCCCAGCGCGGCAACCGGCTGAGCAGCCCGGTCATGAAGTGGAACTCGAAGTGGACCGCGTACGACCGGTACTACCGACCGGTCTTCGCCAACCCCTACCGGTCCCCGATGCAGGTGGTCTACGACGATGGGGGCTCCCCCCGGACGTTCACCGTCCCGCCGCTGCAGCGCGGCGTGATCGACACACCCGGACCCGGCGTCTACAGCTTCACGGCGTCGACCCAACAGGGTTCGAACCCGCCGACCAACATCTCGGTAGGCAGTTTCTCCGGCGGCGGGTTCAAGCCGGCACCCGGACAAGCTCCCCCGCAGAAGCCGGCTCCGCTCAATATCACCAAGAACGCTCTCGTCCAGATCACTTTCGACCAGGGCAACTCCGTGCCGTTCCGGGTGCGCTCACTGACCGACCTCGGCAACGATCCCGCTGTCGGCAACACCACGAGAGTCCTTCTGGACGGCGAGATTCCGGCCTGGGGCAAATGGTCCCAGGACGACAAGGGCGAGAAGTTGTTCCAGATTTCCCGGACGCAGTTGCTCCCGGGCATCGACCCGCCTGGCCAGAACCCGCTACCGGGCTACAACATCAAACTTGTTGCCGCCCAACAGCCCGCATCCTGGACTCAGCGGCACCGCACCATCCTGGTCGGCGGCGGAGTCGCGGCCGGTGTGGTGGTGCTCGCCGGTGTCGGCGGCGCGCTGGTGATCAGGCGCCGACGGACGGGTGGGCCCGCGAGTGGGTGAGTCCTTCAGCCGCTGACGTTTCGGCTGCGACCGGGCGGTATCCCGACGGCAGCAACCTTCCAAATTGACCGATGAAGTGCTTTGATTTCCGAAGCCAGGGCCCGCGAGGCCGCGTCGTTCGGGAGGAATGAATGCGCACCGAAACCGCCGCGAGGCCGCGCAAAGTTGCAACCGTCACCGCCGCGCTCACGGTGTCGCTGGCATCGTTGTTCGCCGGAGTACCGGTCAGTGCCGCCGATCCCTACGACGACGACAGCGGCAGCAGCTACGACGGCGGGGGCAACGACAGCGGGGGTGCGCAGGAAGCCCCGGGGAGCGGCGAGGATGGGCAGGAGAATCCCGACCAGGGCGGCGGCGCTCGGGAAGTCCCGGGCGACACCGGCGGTGGGCACGACCTCCCCGGCCAGGACAGCGCGCCCGAATCACCCGGCCAGGGCGGCGGCACACCGGAATCCCCAGGCGACAGTGCCGGCACCCCCGGCCTCAGTGGCGGCACCCAGGAAGCCCCACCGGCCGGCGGCACTATGCAGCCGACTGAACTCGACGCACCGGAACCCGACGTCACGGCGGCCGCCTCCTCCGAGACAACCCGGGCAAGCACAACGAATTCCAGCCAAGAGGTCAGCACCTATCAGGAGTCGCTGACCTCGACGGTGGTATCCACGTCGACGGTGAGCACTGCGGTCACGTTGAGCAGTCCGGTGTCGCAGTGGAATTCGAGCTGGGTGTCGTATGACACCTACTACCGTCCGGTCTTCACCAATCCCTACCGGATCCCCCTGCAGGTCATCTACGACTACGCCGGCGGACCCCAGGTCTTCACCGTGCCGCCGATGCAGCGCGCCGTCATCGACGTCCCCAACGGAGGTGTGTACAGCTTCACCGCGGCCACCAAACCCGCATCGGGACCGCCGACCAACATTGCGGTGGGCAGCTTCTCCGGCGGCGGCTTCCAGCCGGCACCTGGCCAGGCCCCACCGCAGAAGCCGGCGCGGCTGAACTCGACCAAGAATGTCTTGGTCCAGATCAAGTACAGCAGCGGCACCTCCGACCCGTTTCGGGTCAGTTCGCTGACCGACCTCGGTAAGGATCACGACGCGAAGGACACCACGAAAGTCCTCCTCGACGGGGAGGTCCCGGCGTGGGGTGCGTGGACGAAGAGCGCTGAGGGCGAGGCGCTGTTCGTGATCACCGAAACCCAACTGCTGCCCGGCGTGAAACGTCCCGGCCAGGATCCGCTGCCGGGCTACAACATCAGGCTCGTCTCATCCGAGAAGTCCACCGCGTCCTGGTTCAGCCGACATCGGACTGTTCTCATCGTCGGGATCGTCGGGGTGCTGGCACTCGCCACGGCGATCACCCTCATCGTCATGCCCAAGCGCAGGCGAACCGCGAATGGGGTGGACAAATACCATGTTTGAGTCGTTGAGCCGCGGTCGGCGCATGGCCGGCGCGAGTTGGTCAGTCCTGAAGGCGTGTGGTACTTCCTGTGCACATTCGTCATCGTGTTCTGCAACGCCGCGCTGATCAGTTGCGCGCTGCAAGGTTTCTCCGGCTAGATTCCCACAATCCGTTCGGGATTCGCCGCCGCCGGCAAGCGCCTGCCGCGGATCCTAGGCTGGTCATTGATCACTGCCACGTTCAGCGGAATCTGGCGGGGCACCACGTATCCCGTGGTTGGGGTCCGCGCCACTGAGGGCGTCGGTCCTATCAACGCCGGCAAGCGTTCGTCGGGAATCCTGCGGCGGACGTGGGGTGAATCCTGGCCGGTTCAGGCGGACTCGGCCTCATCTCCGTCCTGTTCATACTGCCGCTCTTGGTGACCATCCCCCTCGGTGCCGCGGTGTGCCTCTACTCCACCACCGGTGTCGCACCCAGCCACATGGACGCTCGCCTGCTACAGACGTCGTTCAAGAGCAAGTGAACCTGGTGACCGCTAGGTGAACATTGGGCGATTCGACTGGCGATCGCCCGTAACCGAAACCACCATCGTCGGATGGGTTCGTTCGTGTCGGTTTACGTCGATTGGGCAGTATCCGTCGAGCACGTGCGTGCCGCTGCCAAAAAGTTGCCGATGCCCGCCGGGGTCTTACGCGTCGACGTCGTCGAGGCCGGCGACACGCTCGGCTGCCGGGTCGCGGTCGACTTGACCGGGGATTTCGATGAGCAGCGCGACGGGCCCCACATCGCCCGGTCTTATGCCGCACAACTGTCGGACGCGCTCGCCGTGCCGGCGTTCGCGCTTCACGATCTCATTCTGGTCGGCCGTTCGGATTGGTGAACCCGAGCCGTTCTCGGCTCGTCATGGTCTGTTCGCGCGGCGGTGCTGGGCTGAGCCGGTGAGTTCGGACATCGACATCCTGATTCCCAAAAGCACTGCACACCAGACGGTGACGTGCAACGACGCACTCATCGAGATCTATCGCCGGGAACGGCCCGCCGGCGGTGCACGGGTAGTGAGCGACCTCATTGAACTGCGCGAGGTGATCTCGGAGAGCATGCGGGCCTCGCGCGATCGCACCGCCCGCGTGGGAGCGGTCACCCTAGTTCGGGTATCCGATCGGCTCAAGGCGTGCGCCCAGGAAGAGCTGGGCCCCGACGAGATGCAGGCCGCGATGTGGCGCACCGCCGGACGGCTACACCGCTGGGTTGCCGAGGGCACCGCGCCGCCGGTCGCTACTCGGCGGCCGTCGCCTGCGCGGGCTCCTGGGCCTCGGTGACCGCGTCGGCGGCGTAGCGGCCGGGGTTGAACAGTGACGCGATCGCGCCGATCACCATCATCAGCGCGGCAGCACCGAACACCACCACCAGCCCGGAATGGAACGGCTCCATAATCAGGTTCGGGAAGAACGTCTGCCCGGTCAGCACATCGGCGTTCACACCCGGCTGGTGCAGTGCGTTGTAGGGTGCCAGTAGCTCGGCGATCGGGTTGTAGCCCAGGAAGGCCGCGAACAGGCTGCCCACCGGTGGCAGATTAGCGACGTCGTGGGCGACCGCGGCCGAAATACCCTGGGCCTGGAGGCCCTTGCTCATCGCGTCGGGCAGAGTGTGGGCCAGCCCGACGATCATCAGCGAGAAGAAGATTCCGATCGACAGCGAGTTGCCGGCGTTGAAGAACGTCGCACGTACCCCGGAGGCGGCGCCCCGCTGGGCGGCCGGGACGCTGGACATGATTGCCGCGGTGTTGGGCGCGGTGAAGATACCGCCGCCGAGACCGTTGAGGAATACCAGAACCGCAAAGACCCAATAGTTGAAATTCACCGGAATCGCCAGCAGCGCAACGAAGGTCGCCGCCATCAACAACATGCCGGCAACGGTGAACGGTCGCGCACCGAAGCGGTCGGCTAACGAACCGGCGATGGGCGCGGCGGCCAGGAAGCCGAAGGTGGCCGGCAGTAGATAGATACCGGCCCACAGTGGTGTGGATTCAAAACTGTAGCCGTGCAACGGAAGCCAGATGCCCTGCAGCCAGATGATCAGCATGAACTGGAGGCCACCGCGGCCCACCGACGACATCAGTCCAGCGAGATTACCCATCCCGAAGGACGCCGACCGGAACAGTCGGATATCGACCATCGGCTGCGCGACCTTGAGCTCGATGAAACAGAAGGCCACCAGAAGCACTAGGCCGCCGATGATTGACCCCAGCACCATCGGGCTGGTCCAGCCGGTCGTCGAGTCGCCGTAGGGCTGAATGCCGTAGGTGATCCCGATGAGCAGCACCGTGAGCCCGACTCCGAACGTGACGGTGCCCGCCCAGTCGACGCGGCCGGGGCTGCGAACGCCCAGTTCCCTCAGGGAGCGCACGCTCCAGATGGTGCCGATGATGCCGATCGGTACACCCACCCAGAAGATGGCCTGCCAGTGGATCTCGGAGAGCACGCCGCCGATGAGCAGGCCCAGGAACGAGCCGGCCACCGCCGCGACCATGTTGACACCCAGCGCCATACCGCGCTGGTTGGCGGGGAACGCATCGGTGAGGATGGCCGAAGACGAGGACATCAGCATTGCGCCGCCGACGCCCTGAATCACCCGCCAGACGATCAGCCAGATCGCCCCGCCGTCGAGGTGGAACGGGTCGAACGACAGCGCTACGGCCGCCAATGTGAAGACGACGAAGCCGATGTTGTAGATCTTCACCCGGCCATACATGTCGCCGAGCCGGCCGAACGGCACCACCAGCACGGCGGTCACCACCAGGTAGCCCATCAGCATCCAGAGCAGGTAGCTGACGTTGCCGGGGGCCAGCGGGTTGAGGCCGATACCGCGGAAGATGGCGGGCAGCGAGATCAGGACGATCGAGGCGTTGATCGAGGCCAGCAGGATGCCCAGCGTGGCGTTGGACAGCACCACCCACTTGTAGTGGGGGTGATCGTGGTCCATCCGGCGTCGCCGCCGGTCGGTTTCTGCCAGCGCGGGATCAAGGTCGGTCGACACAGGCGACTCTCGTTTCGTATGCGATCGTCTAGCAAATGGCAATGAGCGCCTGCCGGCGCAATAACACATATGTTAGCTATACAAATCAAGTAGGGCCAATCGGTATTCCCGGTCCCGAACGCGACTCTGGTGTGACGCTCGGCGGGAGAAGGTCTACTGTGGCGCTGGAACAACAACCACACGGGAGCGCACACGCGAGTGCGCTGAGAGGACGGCTAGGGCCGTCGACCGTAGAACCTGTCCGGGTAATGCCGGCGTAGGGAGTGAATATGGCTGATCTCATTGTCGAACCCATCGTCACCACCGGGCCGATCGCCGGCAGCACGAAGATCTACCGCGATCTCGACGACGGTGCCCGGGTGCCGTTTCGCCGAGTTGGCTTGGCCGGCGACGAATACCTGGACCTCTACGACACCTCGGGTCCCTACACGGATGCGCATGCGGTGATCGACCTGCACGCCGGGCTGCCCGCGCGACCGGGGGTGGTCGCCGACCGCGGCACCCAATTGCAACGGGCCCGCGCCGGTGAGATCACCGCCGAGATGGCGTTCATTGCGGTCAGGGAGGGAGTACCGGCGGATCTCGTGCGCGACGAGGTGGCGCGCGGCCGTGCCGTGATTCCCGCCAACCACCGCCACCCGGAGAGCGAGCCGATGATCATCGGCAAGGCCTTCGCGGTGAAAGTCAATGCCAATATCGGCAATTCGGCGGTCACGTCGTCGATCGGCGAGGAGGTCGACAAGATGGTGTGGGCCACCCGGTGGGGCGCCGACACCATCATGGACCTATCCACCGGCGCCGACATCCATGCCACGCGGGAGTGGATTCTGCGCAACTCGCCCGTGCCGGTCGGCACCGTGCCGATGTATCAGGCACTGGAAAAGGTCAAGGGCGACCCGACCCAGATGAGCTGGGAAATCTACCGCGACACCGTGATCGAGCAGTGTGAGCAGGGCGTGGACTACATGACGGTGCACGCCGGCGTCCTAATGCGGCACATCCCGCTGACCGTCAAGCGGGTCACCGGAATCGTCAGCCGCGGCGGTTCCATCATGGCCGCCTGGTGCCTGGCCCATCACCGAGAGTCGTTTCTGTACACCAACTTCGAGGAACTCTGCACGATCCTCGCCCGCTATGACGTCACCTTCTCACTGGGCGACGGTCTGCGACCCGGATCGATCGCCGACGCCAACGATGCGGCTCAATTCGCCGAACTGGCCACCCTGGGCGAGCTGACGAAAGTCGCCAAAGCCGCTGGGGTGCAAGTGATGATCGAAGGACCCGGCCATGTGCCGATGCATAAGATCGTCGAGAACGTTCGTCTCGAGGAAGAGCTGTGCGAGGAGGCCCCGTTCTACACGCTGGGGCCCCTGGCCACCGATATCGCCCCCGGCTACGACCACATCACGTCGGCGATCGGCGCGGCGATCATCGCCCAGGCTGGCACCGCGATGTTGTGTTATGTCACCCCTAAGGAGCACCTCGGGCTGCCCAACCGCAAGGACGTCAAGGACGGCGTGATCGCCTACAAGATCGCCGCCCATGCCGCCGACCTGGCCAAGGGCCACCCGCGTGCGCAGGAACGCGACGACGCGCTGTCTCGGGCCCGGTTCGATTTCCGGTGGCACGACCAGTTCGCCCTGTCGCTGGATCCCGACACCGCGCGTGAGTTCCACGACGAGACGCTGCCCGCCGAACCCGCCAAGACCGCACACTTCTGCTCGATGTGCGGACCGAAGTTCTGCTCCATGCGCATCACGCAGGACATTCGCGACGCGATGGCCGCCAAATCCGAGGAGTTCGCCGCTCACGGCAACCGGGTGTACATCCCTCTGGAAAACTCAGTGCCGTGAATTTCCTGCCGCTGACACCGCCGGGCCAGACCCCGCCGCGAGTCCTGACCATCGCCGGCTCCGACTCCGGCGGCGGCGCGGGCATCCAGGCCGATATGCGCACCTTCGCGCTACTCGGGGTGCACTCAATGGTCGCCATCACCGCGGTCACCGTGCAGAATTCGCTGGGCGTCAAGGGTTTTCATGAGATCCCAACGGACGTGATCGCTGGCCAGATCGAAGCGGTGGTCACTGATATCGGCGTGCAGGCAGCCAAGACCGGCATGCTGGCCTCCTCGGAGATCATCGAGACGGTCGCGGGGACCTGGCGCGACCTCGGGCTGGCCGGCACCCCGTTCGTCGTCGACCCGGTGTGCGCCTCGATGCACGGCGACCCGCTGTTGCATTCCTCGGCGCTGGGCACCCTGCGTACCGAGCTGTTCCCGCTGGCCAGTCTGGTCACCCCCAACCTTGACGAGGTGCGGCTGCTGGTCGGCATCGAGGTGGTCGACGAGCAGACCCAGCGCCACGCCGCCAAGGCGCTGCATGCACTGGGCCCGCAGTGGGCACTGGTGAAGGGCGGACATCTGCGGGGTTCGGCGCACAGTCCCGACCTGCTCTACGACGGCACCGAGTTCTACGAGTTCGACGCGCCTCGGGTGGACACCGGCCACGACCACGGCGCCGGCGACACACTGGCGGCGGCCACCGCATGCGCGCTGGCACACGGGTATTCGATGCCCGAGGCGGTGGCCTTCGGCAAGGCCTGGGTCACCGAATGCCTGCGGGCGGCCTATCCGCTGGGCGCCGGCCACGGCCCGGTATCAGCGCTGTTCCGGTTGCAGGCATGAGCGACGCTCGCGGAGCGAATCAACAGCGGGCATGCGGCACCCGAGCCTGCGAGGGAGCCGCGTGAGCCTCGATGACATCGCCGGCGTCGCTCACCTGCCGGCGGGCCCACCGGCAGGTGTCGTGATGCTGACCCACGGGGCCGGCGGCAGCCGGGAGTCCCCGCTGGTGATCCGGATCTGCGCTGAGTGGGCAGCCCGCGGCTGGCTGGCGGTGCGCTACAACCTGCCGTACCGGCGGCGTCGCCCGAAGGGGCCACCGTCGGGATCGGCGGCCGGCGACCGTGACGGCATCGTCGAGGCGCTCACGCTGGCCCGCACGCTAGCCCACGGTCCGGTGATCGCGGGCGGACATTCCTACGGTGGCAGGCAGACCTCGATGGTCGCCGCCGAGCACCCCGAGCTCGTCGACCTGCTGACCCTGTTCTCGTATCCGCTGCATCCGCCCGGCAAGCCCGACCGGCTGCGCACCGAACACTTCGGCGCCATCACCGTCTCGACCGTGTTCACTCATGGCGCCTCCGACCCGTTCGGCAGCATCGAGGAAGTTCGCGACGCAGTCCGCGCAATCCCCGGGCCCGTCGAGATCGTCGAGATCACCGGGGCGCGCCACGATCTCGGGTCCACGTCACTCGATGTCCCGGCGCTGGCGGTCGATGCGGCACTGCGAGCGCTGAGCGACCCACCTTCGGCGACATAGGTCCCGGAGGCTCGGGCCAAAGGGCTTTACCTTACTCGCGAGTAAGGTACGCTATTCTGGCTGCATGCCATTGACGCAGCTCGACGCGATCATCGTCGGCGCAGGTTTCGCAGGAATCGGTGCGGCAATACAGCTCAAACGCCTGGGGTTCGACAATTTCGTCGTGCTGGACCGCGAGGACGACTTGGGCGGCACCTGGCACGTCAACCACTATCCCGGGCTGACCGTCGACGTTCCGACCACCACGTACTCCTACTTCTTCGAACCGAACCCGCACTGGAACCGGCTGTTCTCCACCGGAGCCGAGATCAAGCAGTACGCCGACAATGTCGCCGACAAGTACGATGTGCGCCGCCACATCCGGTTCAACACGACGGTCGAGAGCGCCCGCTGGGACGAGGACGCCACGTTGTGGCGCGTCACGCTGGCCGATGGCGACACCCTGGCCGCGCGCTACCTGATCACCGCGACCGGGTTCCTATCGCAGCCGTTCACCCCGGAGATCCCGGGTATCCACACCTTCGAAGGCAAGATCATCCACACCGCCGACTGGGACGACGATTACCAGCCGGCGCACCGGAAGATCGGCATCATCGGCACCGGTGCCACCGCCGTCCAGCTCATCCCAGAGCTGGCCAAGGATGCCGCCGAACTCACCGTGTATCAGCGCACCCCGATCTACGTGGTGCCCAAGGTCGACATCAAGTTCTCGGCCCGGGCCCAGCGGCTCTTTGTCCGAGTGCCGGCAACCCAGCGGGCTATCCGCGCGGTCACCGACTGGCTGTACGAGTTCATGATCTCCGTCGGGGTGCTGCGCTATGTCCCGCGAGTCACCATCGCCGCCGCCGACCTGGCCAAGATGTGGCGATTCGCCACCATTCGAGACAAGGCGCTGCGCGAAAAGCTCACCCCGGATTACGACTTCGGCTGCAAGCGGCCGACGTTTTCCAACAAGTACTATCGCGTGTTCACCAAGCCCCACGTCATCCTGCAGACCAGTGGCATCGACCACGTCGAGGCGGACGGCATCGTCGCCAACGACGGCACGAAGGCTGCCATCGACACCCTGGTCCTGGCGACCGGCTATGACATCTGGGAGGCCAACTTTCCGGCCTTCGAGGTGATTGGCCGCGACGGCCGCAACCTCGGAAAGTGGTGGCGGGACACCCGATTCCAGGCCTACCAGGGGGTTGCGGTGCCGTACTTCCCCAACTTCCTGAGCCTCGCCAGCCCCTACGCCTTCCTCGGACTGAACTTCTTCAACTCGATGGAATACCAGATGCGGCACATGGACCGGATCTTCGGTGAGCTGAAGCGCCGTGGGGCAACCACATTCGAAGTCACCGAGGAAGCGAACACCCGTTATCTGGACCGGATGACCGAGTTACTCGGGGACACTTTGTTCACCCAAGGAAACTGCGCATCGGCGCGGTCGTACTATTTCAATCCCAGTGGTGAACCGACTCTGCTGCGGCCGATGTCCACGCGCAACGCGGTACGCGAGGCCTCGACCTACCCGGTGTCCGATTACCGCATCAGTTGAACCCTGAGAGGACGTCGATGTCTGCAGAGCCGTTGATCAAGTTGACCGGGGTGGTCGTGGCCGTCACCGGGCTGTCGCACTTCGTGCGCCCCGAGCTGTTCGAATCGGCTACCAAGTCGGCGTTTCCGGACAACACCGTGACGCACACCTACATCGATGGCGGCATCGAGACCGTGATCGGGTTGGCGTTGGTTGCCCCCAAGACCCGCAAGCTGGCGCTGGCCGGGCTGCTGGCCTACGGCGCCTATCTGGGTGTCAACGTCGCCCGTAATCGCTGATCGGCGCCGCGCTATCGGGCCTTGCCGAATTGGCAGGCCCCGCCAGCGCGGAAGGGTTCAGCCAGCTGCTGCAGGTAGTCCGCGGGATAGTGCGGTTTGGCCGCCATCCCCAGGTCGTCGGTACTGAACCGGCGTCCTGCGTCGGAGGCGCACGTGCGGGGCAACCACACCCACACCAGTCCGCATTTCGTTGTCACGGTCTAACATCCTGCCGGTGAGCAGCCTGCAGCGCCGACTCGGCACCGCGGACGCGGCGATCATCGGACTCGGTTCGATGGTCGGAGCCGGCATCTTCGTCGCGCTGACCCCCGCCGCGGCCGCCGCCGGGTCGTGGCTGCTGGTCGGGCTGGCGGTGGCGGGTGCGGGTGCGGTCGCCTACTGCAACGCGATGTCCTCGGCATGGCTGGCAGCCCACCACCCACAGTCGGGCGGTACCTATGTCTACGGCCGTGCGCGCCTTGGGGATTTCTGGGGCTATCTGGCGGGCTGGAGCTTCGTGGTCGGCAAGACCGCATCGTGTGCGGCGATGGCGCTGACGGTCGGGTTCTACGTGTGGCCCGCGCAGGCGCATGCCGTGGCAGTCGCCGCCGTTACCGCTCTGACCGCCGTCAACTACCGCGGCATCCAGAAGTCGGCACAGCTGACCCGCATTATCGTCGCCATCGTGCTGGCGGTGCTGGCTGCCGTGGTGACGATCGTGGCGACCTCCGGACGAGTCGACGCCGATCACCTGAATCTTGGCGAGGCCAGCATCTTCGGGGTATTGCAAGCCGCCGGATTGCTGTTCTTCGCCTTCGCCGGGTACGCACGCATCGCCACACTCGGCGAGGAGGTACGCGATCCGGCCCGGACGATCCCGCGAGCTATTCCCGTGGCGCTCGGTCTTGCCTTGGTCGTGTATGCGGCAGTGGCCGTGACCGTGCTGGCCGTCCTGGGTCCGGACCGATTGGCAACGGCCGCAGCACCATTGGCCGACGCGGTGCGCGCATCCGGGGCCGGCGGTTTCGAGCCGGTGGTCCGCATCGGTGCGGCGGTGGCGGCGTTGGGCTCGCTGCTATCGCTGATTCTGGGGGTGTCGCGAACCACGCTCGCGATGGCACGCGGTGCCAGCGCTTGGATTGATCGGTTGCGCAGCAGTGGCGCTCGGCTCGATCGCCGCTCTCGTCGTCTATCACGGCGTGCGAGGGCTCGGCGCGCTGCGGGGCGCGCGGTCGTAGCCGACCCGCGATCACGGCATCGAGTCCGAGTCACGGCCCCGTGATGAGGTGGCGGGTGCGGTCGTCGCGCAGCGGAATACCGTTGCGGCCGTCCATGTCCTGGGCATAGAGCCCCACCGAGAACACCACTCCCCCGCCCAGGATGCCCAGCGCGGTTTTGTCGATGTGGTCGAGGGTGTCGGTGTTCTTGTGATAGTTCGGATCGAACGGCGCGTCTGCCGTGCCGCCCCACAGCTTCTGCTGATCGGCGGTCTTGTTCTCCTCGGCCCCGGAGAACAGCCCGCCCGAGGGCACCCCGGCCTGGGTGAAGGCGTCGTAGTCCGACCGGCCATCGAATGACGTGTCCTGAGCTGTCTTTCCGGCCGTCTTGAGGTAGGCAACCAAGGTCCGCTCGATCCCCGCCGACCCTTCCGGCACCCGCGGTATCCGGCCGCCCGGTCCCGGCGCCGTGGATTGGTCGCCGTCATAGGTGAAGTAACCGGGGTTGGGTGAGCCGATCATGTCGTAGTTGAGATAGAGCGCAATATCCGTGAGCTGGTCGACATTCAGCGACTCGATGTACTTCTTAGATCCGATCGTTCCGAGTTCTTCAGCACCCCAGAATGCAAACCGCACAGCGTTTTTCACGTCAGGATTGGGACCGAGCTGCACGGCGGTCTCCAGCACCGCGGCCACCCCGGAGCCGTTGTCGTTGATACCCGGGCCTTCCGGGACGCTGTCCAGGTGAGCCCCGACCATCACGACGTCGCTGGCCGAGCCGGTCTTGGTCTGGGCGATGACGTTGCGGGCGCTGACGTTCTTGGTGTTGGCCTCCAGCTTGAGTGTGGTCGCACCGGGGTTCGCCCGCAGCGCCGCGCCGTCGGCCTTTGTCACCCCGACCACCGGGAGCTTGACGTCGGTGTCCTCCCCGAGGGTGGCGCCCATCATTTGGCCATCGACGTTGTCGGCGACGACCAGCGCGACGGCCCCCAGCTTGGCGGCAATCGCCTGCTTGTCCTTGAACGGGCAGCTACCCCGGTCAACGAGCACCACCGCACCCTTGACCGGCAGACCGTCGTAGTCCTCCGGGGCACACCCGGGGGTCTCCTCAGCCGGTGCGGCAACCAGCGGCCCGCTGACCCCCTCCGGCGGGGTGCCCAGGCTGAACTCCATCGCGCGGGCGGTCACCCCGGTCCCGCCGACGCGCAAGTCCGGCTTGCCGGATTCGAAGACCCTCGCCTGGAATTCGGGGGTCTGCACGTCGAACCCTTTTGCGCGCAGCACACCGGCGACATAGTCGACGCTGGCATCGAACCCGGGAGTGCCGACCGCGCGGGTGCCGTTGTTGGCGTTGGCGATGTCCTGCAGCTTCTGCAGATGGGCGTACATGGCGTCGGTGCTGACCTGCTTGCGCAGCCCGTCGGCGAACTGCGCGGCGGGAGTCGTCGGCGTGTCTGGCTGCCCAGATTTGGCCGGGTGACTGCATCCCGCCACGGCAACGACTACGGCGGCCACCCTGGCAGCTACCAGGTATCTGTGTTCCACCGCGCCCAGGTTAGCCGCATCGGCATGTACGCAGGTTCGGGTGGCACGATTGAGCGCGATGACTGTGACCGCCCCGCGCCGCCGCCTGGTGACCTCAACCGAGGTCTTGGTCGCCGGGTTGGTGGTGTGCGCGCTAGTGGGCACCTGGATGCGCGACGGGGTGGCCGACAATCCGCGGCTGGCCACCGCAGGCACGGTGTTCGCCGGGGTGTTTTTGCAGGCCGTGCCGTTTCTGGTGCTCGGTGTGATCATCAGCGGATTGATCGCCGCTTTCGTCTCCCCGGAGCTGCTGGCCAGGATGCTGCCCCGGCGAGCGCCCGCGGCGGTGCTGGTGGCCGGGGTGGCCGGCGCCGCCTTGCCGGGCTGCGAATGCGGGTCGGTTCCGGTGGCGCGGCGGCTGTTCGGCGGTGGGACGACGGGCGCTGCGGCGTTAACGTTCATGCTCAGCGCGCCGGCGATCAATCCGGTGGTGCTGGTGGCCACCGCGGTGGCCTTCCCCGGTCAGCCGGAGATGGTGGCGGCCCGCTGCGTGGCCTCCCTGGCCACCGCGGTGGTGATGGGAGCGCTGTGGTCACGCTGGGGACGGCCTGGCTGGGTGACGCGCACGCTGCCCCGCGCCGATGGTGACGGCCAGCCCCGCTGGACGGTGTTCACCGAGGCCGCCCGGCACGACTTCCTGCAGGCCGGCTCGTACCTGGTGATTGGCGCGGCGGCGGCCGCCACCCTGCGAGTTATGGTGCCGCCCTGGATGTTCGAGCACGTCGCCGGTCATCTGCTGATCGGCGTGATCACGATGGCGCTGCTGGCGTTCGTGCTGGCATTGTGCTCGGAAGCCGATGCCTTTGTCGCGGCCAGCCTCACCATGGTGCCGCTCATACCGCGGCTGGTGTTCCTGGTGGTCGGCCCGGCCGTCGACGTGAAACTCGTTGCCATGCAGGCAGGTCTGTTCGGGCGGAGCTTCGCACTGCGGTTCGCTCCCGTCACCTTGGTGGTCGCGACCGTACTGGCGACAGCGGTGGGGCTGGTGCTGCTATGAGGCGCGAAACCGAGAACACGCTGCTGTTGATCGTCGGGATCGCGCTGGTCATGGTCACGGTCACCGGGGCCTACACCCGCTACGTCAAACCGGGGATGCTGCCGTGGCTGGCGATCTCGTCTGCGGTGGTGATCGGCCTGGCATTGGTCGCGATCGCGCGGGATGTCCGGGGTGCCGAGCAGCACCACGAGCACGCCGGGCACGTTCACCGCAACAGCATCGTCTGGCTGCTGGTGCTGCCGGTGGTGCTCCTGATCTTCGTAGTGCCACCGGCGTTGAGCGCCAGGGCGGCCGCACCCGCGGCGGTGACCGTGACCGGTGCCCGGTCGTTTCCACCGCTGCCGCCCGGGGCGGCGCCGGCGGTATCGCTACCCGAGATACTGATGCGGGTCGCGGTCGGCAAGGTGGGCGGTCTGGACGGCAGGAAGATCACCACGACGGGATTCATCATGCGCGACGGCGATCAGGTCTATCTGGCCAAGATCGTGATCATCTGCTGCGCGGCTGACGCACAGCTGGCCCGGCTGCACCTGTCCGGGCCGGCGATGTCGAGCGCGACGGCGTATGCGGAGAACACCTGGCTCCGGCTCGAGGGCACTGTGCCTGCGGGCCAAACCTATTCGGGCACCTCGTCGATACCGACGCTCGAGGTATCGAGCATCACCCGCATCGACCCGCCCGCCAACACCTACGGCTGAGAAAACCCCGCCACGATCAGGTCGGCGACCGCACGCATGCCGGCGGCGTTGGGGTGAAACGGTGCAGGCCGGCGCGGCAGCAACCACCCGGTGCCGACCGTCCAGGGATCGGCCGACCAAGCGTGGTGGTAGCGGCTCGCCTCGGCGGCCTGGATCACCTCGCAGCCGGTGGCCTGGGCGGCCTCGAACGTCTCCTGGGCCAGTCGGTGTGCGACCCGACGGCCCAGTTCGGCGATGTCCCCGGACAGCGGCGGCGCGGGTGTTCCCGCGGGCGGTAGCAGAGTCAGGTAGTCCACGAACAGGATTCGCGCCAGCGGCGACCGCTCGCGCAGCACCTGGCCGACTTCCCGCAGGGACGCACCGACCTGGTTCAGCGCCGCCTCGCGGGCCGCGGGATCCAGGAATGCCCGCAGCTTTTCGCCGAGCACCGGCGTGGCCCGCAACATCGTCGGCAATGTCGCGGCGAACAGCAGCGGGACGTAGCCGACGTCGTTTCCGCCGATGGTGACGGTGACCAGCTCCTCCGAGCCGTTCAGTGCGTCGACCTGTGGGGGCGCACCGCGCTGGGGGTCGCGCAGCACGTTGGCCGTGGTGGCTCCGGAGTAGGTGACGTCGACCAGATCGAGGCCAAGGCGTTCGGCGGCCAGGTGCGGGTAGTTACGGGACGAGCGGCTGGCAGCCCTCGGCGAACCCGCTGCCCTCGGCCTGATCCCGGGGCCAGCCGCCATCGAACTACCCAGCGCGACATAGCGGGTCACGTTCTGCTCACGCGAGACTCGGGCTCGATGCCCGCGCCCAGAACCGTTTCGGGATACGCCCGGCGTGCCGGGCCAGCAATCCGGCCGTGACGGCCGCGGCCATCGCGGCGGCCATCGCCGGCGGATCGGCGGCCCGGGTCACCGCACTCGCCAAAAGCACAGCATCACAACCTAATTCCATGGCCAGCGCGGCGTCACTGGCGGTGCCGATCCCGGCGTCCAGGATCACCGGCACACCGGCGGCGCCGGAGATCATCTCGATATTGTGCGGATTGGCGATGCCCAGCCCGGTGCCGATCGGCGAACCCAACGGCATCACCGCCGCGCAGCCGATGTCCTCGAGCCGGCGGGCCAGCACCGGGTCATCATTGGTATAGGGCAGCACCACGAATCCGTCGTCGACCAATTGCTCTGCCGCTCGCACCAATTCGACCCCATCGGGTAGCAGGGTTCGCTCGTCGGCAATGACTTCGAGCTTAACCCAGTCGGTGCCCAGCGCCTCCCGTGCCAGCTGCGCGGTCATTACCGCCTCCGCCGCCCCGCGACAGCCCGCGGTGTTGGGCAGCGGCGTGATCTCCAACCGCGCCAGCAGGTCCAGCACACCGGTGCCGCCCTCGGCGTCGACACGGCGCATGGCCACCGTGGTCATCTCGGTACCCGAAGCCACCAGCGCCTCTTCGAGCACCGTCAGGTTCGGTGCGCCGCCGGTGCCGAGGATCAGCCGCGAGCCGAATGTGCGGCCCGCGATCTCCAGCTGCTCAACCACCCTGCACCGCCGTCACCACTTCGACCCGAGCCCCCTCGGGCACTGTCGAATTCCATTGCGAACGAGGCAGAACCGTCCAGTTCACGGCGACGGCGATACCGCGCTCCGGAATGCCGAGGGTTTCCAGCAGCCGCGACACCGTGGTGTCGGCGTCAACTTCGCGCTCCTCGTCGTTGACCATCACCCTCACGCCCGTACTCCTATCAACTCGGCGGCGATCCGCTCAGCGGTCCACGGCGCCAACAGAAATCCCGATCGGCCATGTCCGGTGGCCACCAATGTGCGTTCGTCGAGCCGGCCGACGATCGGCATATTGTCCGGGGTCATCGGCCGCAACCCCGCGGCGCTCTCGGCCAGTTCGTACTCGCCGAGGGCCGGCATCACCTCGCAGGCGTCGTCGAGCAGCTCACGCACTCCGGCCACGGTCGGGGCGGTGTCACGGCCGCGTTCGTATTGCGTCGCGCCGATCACCACACCGTCGGCGCGGGGCACCAGGTACACCGAGCGCCCATGCACCCTGGCTCGAACCACGCGCTGCGGCAACGGCATACAGCCGCGCCGCCAGCGCAGTCGCAGCACCTCACCCTTCACCGGGCGGACCTGCAGGCCGGGCCACAGCGTGGGCGCGTCGATACCGTTGGCGATGACCACGGTGTGCGCACCGTCGCGGGCACCGTCGAGCTGCTCTACCGGCGCGGCCCACCGAACCCCGAGCTGCTCGCAGTGCGCCTCCAGTGCGGCCACCAGTTTGCGGTTGTCGACCGCCAGCTCGTCCTCAGCGAGGAAACCATGCCGGATACCTTGGGCCAGAAGCGGTTCGGTGTCGCGCGCGGTGGTCGTTACCGTGACCGGGTGCCCCTGGGCCGACAACCAGTCCGCGACGGTGCGCAGGTCTTGGGCGTCGGCGCGGTCCACCCCGACCACCAGCGACTGCCGTGCGGTGACCACCTCGACGGGCAGCCCGTCGAGGAAACCGTCGTGCCACAGCCGCAGCGACTCCAAGCCCAGCGCCAGCAGCTTTTCCTCGCCGGGCCAGCCCTCGCTGTGCGGGGCCAGCATGCCGCCGGCCACCCAGGACGCACCCCACGCGGCAGTGCGATGTACTCGCACCGATAACCCATCGAGCGCCGCGCGGCGGGCGACCGCGAGACCGATGACGCCGCCCCCGATGACGGCCAGAGAATCCTTCGACATATCCCTTTCGCTTCCTTCGCCGGCATGACCCGGATCAGGTGGTGACGGTCTGGAGGGGTAACGCCTCCACTCTCAGCCCCGCTGCCGGGGCTCCCGTGCCAACCCCCACGCTAGCCGCTACCGTCGCGGTGTGCACGAACCTCAGACCAGGCTCGCTACCGCACGGCTCTACCTCTGCACCGATGCCCGCCGCGAACGCGGTGATCTGGCCGAGTTCGCCGAGGCCGCGCTGGCCGGCGGCGTCGACCTCATCCAGCTACGCGACAAAGGCTCCCCCGGCGAGCAGCAGTTCGGGCCGCTGGAGGCGCGCGGCGAGCTGGCGGCCCTCGAGATCCTGGCCGACGCGGCCCACCGGCACGGCGCACTGCTGGCGGTCAACGACCGCGCCGATATCGCCCGCGCGGCCGGCGCCGACGTGCTGCATCTGGGTCAGGACGACCTGCCGCTGGCGGTGGCCCGCGATATCGTCGGCCCTCGCACCGTGATCGGCCGGTCCACCCATGCGATCGGTGAGGCCACCCGCGCGCTGACCGAGGACGTCGACTATTTCTGCGTCGGCCCGTGCTGGCCGACCCCGACGAAACCGGGCCGCGCCGCACCGGGCCTGGAATTGGTCCGTGATGTGGCGGCGGCGAATCCCGGGAAGCCATGGTTCGCCATCGGCGGGATCGACGAGCAGCGGCTGCCGGAGGTGCTGGACGCCGGGGCGAGCCGAATTGTGGTGGTGCGGGCGATCACCGCGGTCGACGACCCCAAGGCCGCTGCCGCCCGGTTGCGTGCCGCGCTCGACCAATCCCCGGGTCGATGCGCTCCCACCCACCGGTCCAGCTAGCCGACCTCGGCGGCCGCCGACCTGCACCACGCGAAGACACCGGACTGGATCTCGACGGTGTGCGGCAACGACTGCTGACATTCGTCGTGATCACCGGAGCTCAGCATGGTGGTGATGTGCAGCCGTTCCCAGCTGGCGGCGAAGCCGGGGTGCAGCGGCAGCTCGACCACGTCATCCTCGGGCACCCAGCGCAGCTCGGAGCTTTCCCGGTTGGCGACGGTGGTCAGTAGTTCGGGGGCATCGGCGACGACGGTCGTGTAACTCCAGTGCGTCCCACCGGTGCCCAAGACCTCGGCCGTCACCACCAACGCGCGGACCTGTACGTGCTCGGCGAGCAGCCCGGCTTCCTCGTGGGCTTCCCGGACGGCGGCCTGCTCGGGGGTTTCGTGGCTGTCGCGGGCTCCGCCGGGCAGCGCCCAGGTGCCGCCCTGATGGCTCCACGGCGCGCGGTGCTGAAGCAACACGGCCGGGGTACCGTCGGGACGGGGCGCCCGCAACAACAGTCCGGCGGCACCATGCCGTCCCCAATAGTGGGTACCGGTGTCGGATACCACCCAACCGTCGCCATCCCCACGCACGCGTTCAGGATAAGCACGCCACGCCAGAGTTAGGTCGGTCTATCCCGCCCCATCCGTCACAACACCTCTTAGGATTATCTCAGGATGCATGCCGGGTAACCCGGCGACGGCAGCAGGTGGGATCCGGGCAACAGGGAATGAGGTCCGCGAAAGGTGACCGTTGAGCTGGCACACCCGTCGACCGAGCCGTTGGGGCAGCGGGCGCCGATCGTGCCCACTCACCCCCGATGGTGGTTCCTGCGCACCACGCCCGGGCGGATCCTGACCCTCGGCCTGATACTGGCCATGCTGGGGATCCTGTCCGCGTTCGCCACCTCGACCACCATCACCAATCGGCAGACCCAGCTGACCACCGTCCTCAATCACACCGAGCCGCTGTCGTTCGCCGCCGGCCAGCTCTACACCACGCTGTCGGTCGCCGACGCCGCCGCGGCGACCGCGTTCATCGCCGGTTCCGAGCCGCGTGCCGTCCGGCAGCGTTATGAGCAGGCCATCACCGATGCGGCCGTCGCGGTTACCCGGGCGGCCAGCGGACTCACCGATGAGTCCCTGATTCAGCTGCTAGGCCGGATCAATGCGCAGCTGGCTGTCTACACCGGCCTGATCGAAACCGCGCGGACCAACAACCGCATGGGCAACCCGGTTGGCTCGTCGTACCTCTCGGAGGCCTCGGCGCTCATGCAGCAGCAGATCCTGCCCGACGCCCAGCGGCTCTACGAGGAAACGTCGGCGCGGGTGGACGCCGAGACCACCGCCTCCACCCGGATCCCCGCGCCGGTGCTGATCGTGGTGGCCGCGACCCTGCTGTTCGGGGTGTTCGGCCATCGGTGGCTGGCCGAGCGCACCCGCCGCCGGGTCAACGTCGGCCTGATCGCCGGCGGCCTGGCTATCGTGGTGATGATCATCTGGGTGGGTTCAGCGCTGATCATCTCCACTGCAGGTAGCCGGGCTGCCAAGAACACCGCGGCCGAGTCGCTCAAAACGGTGACTAACCTGGCGATCACCGCCCAACAGGCACGCGCCGACGAGACGCTGTCGCTGATCCGGCGGGGCGACGAAGACGTCCGTAAGCGGTCCTACTACCAACGCGTTGACGCCATGCACACTCAGCTCGCCGACTACCTGGCCCGAAACGACGCCATCGCCAAGGACGACCTCGCCAACGCCGACCAACTGCTGACGACGTGGCGGCAGGCCGACGAGCGGATCAACGCCTACATCTCGGTCGGCAACTACCAGGCGGCCACTCAGGTGGCCCTCGGCACCGGCGAGGACGACTCGTCCCCGGCCTTCGACAAGCTCGATGCGGCGCTGTCGCAAGGTATCCGGGAAAGCCGCAACCAGCTGCGCAACGACATCCTGTCGGCCCGGCGGGTGCTGTCCGGCACGACCGTCGGCGGCGTGGTGCTCTCGATCGGCGCGGCGCTGGCGGTGGCGGTGGGATTGTGGCCCAGACTGAGCGAGTACAGATGATGAACACCCGCCGGCTTCTCTGCATCGTGATCGCCGCGGCGATCACCCTGTCCGGCTGCGGCAAAACTGAGTACATCGGCACCCCGCCGGTACCGACCCTGGCACCACCCACGCCGGCGGGTATGCAGGAGCTGGCCCCAGAACCGCCACAGCCAGCGGATCCGACCGAAAACGACTGCAACCGCACCGCCAGCTTGAAGCCCTTCGCCACCAAGGCCGAAGCCGACGCGGCGGTGGCCGACATCCGGGCCCGCGGCCGGCTGATCGTCGGACTGGACATCGGCAGCAACCTGTTCTCCTTCCGCGATCCGATTACCGGCGAGATCACCGGCTTCGACGTCGATATCGCCGGTGAGGTGGCCCGCGATATCTTCGGCACCCCCTCGGCCGTCGAGTACCGCATCCTGTCCTCGGCCGATCGGATCACCGCCCTGCAGAACAACACCGTCGACATCGTGGTCAAGACCATGACCATCACCTGTGACCGCCGCGAGCAGGTCAACTTCTCGACCGCGTATTTCAACGCCTATCAACGCATCCTGGCCCCGCGGGAGTCGGCCATCTCGCAAGCCTCCGACCTGTCCGGGCGCCGGGTGTGCGTCGCCAGCGGCACCACGTCACTGGACCGGGTGCGTCAGATCTCCCCGCCGCCGATCATCGTGACGGTGGTGAGCTGGGCGGACTGCCTGGTCGCGCTCCAGCAGCGCGAGGTGGACGCGATCAGCACCGACGACTCGATCCTGGCGGGTCTGGTGGCCCAGGATCCCTACTTGCACATCATCGGACCGAATATGGCGCAAGAGCCGTACGGGATCGGCGTCAACCTGGACAACACCGGTCTAGTGCGATTCGTCAACGGCACGCTGGAACGCATTCGCCGCGACGGCACCTGGAACACGTTGTACCGCAAGTGGTTGACGGTGCTGGGGCCCGCGCCAGCTCCCCCGACGCCGAGGTATCTGGACTGATGGCCATCCCCGATCAGCCAGACGTCGACGTCGGAACCCAGCCGACGACACTCGACGACCTCACCGTGGATTCGATGCCGACAATGCGGCCGATGGCCACCCAAGCGATCTTCCGGCCGAATTTCGACGAAGGCGACGAGGACTCGGTCGGCAGCGTCGGCACCGAGCCGGAGGCCATGCCCCAGGCGACCGTGGCCCGCAAGCTCTCCCCGACCCGTCGCCTCGGCGGCGGACTTGTGGAGATTCCCCGCTTCCCGGAGATCGACCCGCTGACCGCGTTGATGGTCAATCCCGTTGTCGCCGAGTCGAAGCGGTTCTGCTGGAACTGCGGGCGCCCGGTGGGCCGCAAGACCAAGGACGGCCCGGCAGCCTCGGAAGGCTGGTGCCCGCATTGCGGCAGCGCGTATTCGTTCGTGCCGCAGCTGGCTCCCGGTGACATGGTTGCCGACCAGTACGAGATCAAAGGCTGTGTCGCGCACGGCGGTCTGGGCTGGGTGTACCTGGCCGTCGACCACAACGTGAACGAACGCCCGGTGGTGCTTAAGGGTCTGGTGCATTCCGGGGACGCCGAGGCCCAGGCGATCGCGATGGCCGAACGGCAGTTCCTCGCCGAGGTGGTTCACCCGTCGATCGTGAAGATCTTCAATTTCGTCGAGCATCCCGACTCCCACGGTGAGCCCGTCGGCTACATCGTGATGGAGTACGTCGGCGGAAAGTCGCTCAAAGAACCCAGGGGCGAGAAGCTTCCGGTGTCGGAGGCGATCGCTTACGTGCTGGAGATCCTGCCCGCGCTGGGCTATTTGCATTCGATCGGCTTGTGCTACAACGATCTCAAGCCCGAGAACGTGATGGTGACCGAGGAACAGCTGAAGCTGATCGACCTCGGCGCGGTATCGCGGATCAACTCGTTCGGCTATCTCTATGGCACACCCGGCTATCAGGCACCGGAGATCGTGCGTACCGGCCCCACTGTCGCCAGCGACATCTACACGGTGGGTCGCACGCTGGCCGCGCTGACGCTGAATCTGCGAACCCGCAAGGGCCGCTACGTCGACGGGCTGCCCGACGATGATCCGGTGCTGGTCAAATACGACTCGTTCGCACGGCTGTTGCGCCGGGCCATCGACCCCGACCCGCGCCGCCGGTTCGCCAGTGCCGAAGAGATGTCCTCGCAGCTGCTGGGGGTGCTGCGCGAGGTGGTCGCCGAGGACACCGGTGTGCCCCGGCCCGGTCTGTCGAACGTGTTCACCCGCACCCGCGCAGCGTTCGGGGTGGAATTGCTGGTGGCGCACACCGACGTATACCTCGACGGGCTGGCCCATGCCGAGAAGCTCACCGCTACCGAAATCGTTACCGCACTTCCGGTTCCGTTGGTCGACCCTACTGATATCGCGGCCACGGTGCTCTCGGCGACCGTGCTGTCACAGCCAGTGCAGACGCTGGACTCGCTCCGGGCGGCCCGGCACGGTGTGCTGGACTCCGAGGGTGTGGACCTGACTGAGTCGGTGGAGCTGCCACTGATGGAGGTACGCGCGCTGCTCGACCTTGGTGACGTCGCCAAAGCCAACCGCAAGCTCGATGAGCTGTCCGAGCGGGTGGGCTGGCGCTGGCGACTGATCTGGTTCAAGGCGGTCTCCGAGGTGTTGACCGGCGACTATGATTCAGCGACAAAACATTTCACCGAGGTGCTGGACATCTTCCCTGGCGAGCTGGCGCCGAAACTGGCGTTGGCGGCTACTGCCGAGCTGGCGGCGACATCCGACGAGCTCCCGTTCTACCGAACGGTGTGGCACACCGACAACAACTCGATTTCGGCCGCGTTCGGTCTGGCCCGAGCACAGTCGGTCGAGGGCGATCGGGAATCAGCGGTGAATACGCTCGACGAAGTTCCCGCTGCGTCGCGGCATTTCACCACTGCACGGTTAACCAGTGCGGTGACCCTGCTGTCGGGGCGCTCGGCGCACGAGCTCAGCGAGGAGCAGATCCGCGACGCCGCGCACCGGGTGGAGGCGCTGCCCGATTCCGAGCCACGGGTGCTGCAGATCCGTGCGTTGGTGTTGGGCACCGCGATGGATTGGATGTGTGAGAACACCGCCAGCACCAATCACATCCTCGGGTTCCCCTTCACCGAACACGGTCTGCGCCTGGGGGTCGAGGCCTCGCTGCGGAGCCTGGCTCGGGTGGCCCCCAGCCAGGCACACCGGTATGCGCTGGTCGATATGGCCAACAACGTGCGGCCCACCAGCACGTTCTAGGTCCGGAAACGCTCGCGCAACTGGGGATCGTTCTCCCACCAGAGCGTCGACGCGGGACGCTCGTCCAACTCAGTGTCCACCTCGACAGCGCGGCGGCGTTCGTGGGAGCCGAGCTGACGCATCAGCACCAAGACGAACGGGATGCTCAGCACATCACCGGCGATCCACAGTATCCCCGCGCCGATGGACTGGTCGATCCGCATGCTCGGCCCCCAATTGCGCTGCAGCGCAGCATAGTAATCGGAGGCGATGAGCGGACCGAGCCACAGCACGACGCCTAGCACGCCGTCGGCGAGTGACTCCACAACACTGATCCCGATCGACACCAGCGGTGAGAATCGGCGCGGCACCGGGTCCGCCTGCAGGCGGGCGTAGAAGTATCCGAAGCCGACGAACACGAGCAGCAGCCGAGTCACCACCGCCACCGGCCCGGTCATCGACGCGACATACCAGGGGGTCAGGTACAGCAGCCAGGGTGTCGCGAGCATGGCGACGGACGTCACGAACGGCGAGGACGCCACGCGAATGGGCTTGCTGTCCAGCGCCATCTGTACCACGCGTCCGGCCGAGACTGACGCTGCGGATATCGTCGCCAGCGGACGGCCCAGCGCCAGCAGGAACGGCGCGACGAGCAACAGCAACAGGACCTGTAGTGCGCGGACCCAGAACAGGACGGGCGCATACACCCCGACGGCGCTGAACGTCGCCAGCGCCCAGACCGCAATTCCCAGCATGAACCACCAGACCTGGCCGCGACCGGCAGCAGCGGTTCCCCTGACGTGCTGGTAGCAGCGAAGATAGACCACACTCGCGAGTGCGATCACGACCAGCGCGCTGACGTCCAGCATCCATGACCCCAGGACCACGGCTGCCGAACTTACGCCAATCTTCGGGGTGTGGGGGTGGTTCTACACGTTCCTGCTCTGCGGTGCGGCCGGCTACGCGTTCGCGCGGATCATGCGTTACGGGCCCGTCGTGGCCGGTTCCGGCGGGGTGCTGGCTTACTGTTTCGCCGAAGTGTGGCGGATCCAGATCGTCAACTACGGCATCGTCATCTTTTTGCTGTTGTTGACCGCCGGGTGCGCGGCGCTACCACCCCAGTGTCGGGGGGCAGGAAGTCTTCTTCCAGGAACTCGGCGAAACTCTGGTGCCGCGCGGACATTCTGTCGATGTGTATTGCATCGGCCACACCGGCGGACTGGCCGGAACCGAAACCATCAACGGGGTCACCATTCACCGCAATCCGAACGGCGGCCGCTACAAGCAGCCTTTGGTGAAGTCGCGTAGCAATTGGACCGACATCGTGAAATTCATTGCAGGCGTTTGCCGTATCGCGTCGCCACCTCAACACGACTTCTACCTTTTGAACCAGTGGCCCCTGATGCACGCACTGGCCTTGCCCAAAGATGTGCGTGCGCGCAGCGCGATCCACTGGTGTGCGATCCGTACCGATCCGATACTCACGACGTGTCAGACACGGCTGCCGCGCATCGTCGGTTCCAACTTCGCGGTGAGCGAAGCTGTCGCGGTAGTGATCACCGGTGACGGTCCTTCCCGCGCCGACGTCGCGGCCTAAGCCTGAATCCACCGACGGGCGGTGGCGTTAGCCGAGTGTCGGAATGAAGAAAGTGCCCTCTGAACTGGGATGATTGGTGTTCTCAGGCAGCAATCGGGTCCAGTTCGGAAAGGCACTTCCAGTGCAAGTTTCGCATGGGTTCGCCGCGGAGTCAGCGGTGTTCGACGATGACAATCTCGTGTCGTGCGCCGGACTTGTGCCGGTCATGACGTTGGCCGAGCAGACCGGGCTGGGCAGGTTGTTTGATGAGAAGGTCCGCATCATGGCGCCCCGGATCACGTCCGGGTCGGCGAACCCCGCCCCGAAACTGGCCACCGTGGTGGCGGGCATGTGCGCGGGCGCGGACTGCATCGACGACCTCGACGTGGTCCGGTCGGGCGGTATGAAGACCCTCTTCGGCGGGGTGTACGCACCGTCGACGGTCGGAACGTTGTTGCGGGAGTTCACCTTCGGGCACGCCCGCCAGTTGGAATCGGTGCTACGCGAGCACCTGGTGGCATTGTGTCAGCGGGTCGAGTTGCTACCCGGCGCCGATCAGCAGGTGTTCATCGACATCGACTCGCTGCTACGCCCGGTCTACGGGCACGCCAAACAAGGCGCCTCCTACGGGCACACCAAGATCGCCGGCAAGCAGATCCTGCGCAAGGGACTGTCCCCGCTGGCCACCACGATCAGCACCGCGGGCGCCGCGCCGGTGATCGCCGGGATGCGGCTACGCGCCGGGCGGGCCAACTCCAGTAAGGGGGCCGGGCGGATGGTCGCCCAGGCGATCGGCACCGCCCGCGCCGCGGGAGCCAGCGGGCAGATTCTGGTGCGCGGGGATTCGGCCTACGGCTCGCGCGCGGTGATTACCGCCTGCGTGCGCCATGGTGCGCGGTTCTCGATGGTGATGACCCGCAATCCCGCCATCGAACGCGCGCTCGCCGGGATCGACGAGACGGCGTGGACGCCAGTGCGTTATCCCGGCGCCGTCCAAGACCCCGACACCGGTACCTGGATCTCTGATGCCGAGGTCGCCGAAATCGACTACACCGCCTTCGCCTCCACCCCCGATCGCATCACGGCCCGATTGGTGGTCCGCCGCGTCAAGGACGCCCGTTTCCGTGACACGCTGTTCCCGGTGTGGCGGTATCACCCGTTTCTCACCAACACCGACCTGCCCGTCGATCAGGCCGACATCACCCACCGCCAGCACGCGATCATCGAGACCGTATTCGCCGATCTCATCGACGGACCGCTGGCGCATCTGCCCTCGGGCCGGTTCGGCGCGAACTCGGCCTGGATCTTGTGCTCGGCGATTGCCCACAACCTGCTGCGCGCGGCCGGTGTCCTAGCCGGAGAGCGGCACACCCGAGCACGCGGATCGACACTGCGACGCACCATCGTCAATGTTCCCGCCCGACTGGCCCGTCCCCAGCGCCGCCCGATCCTGCACCTACCCTCCCACTGGCCGTGGTCCAGGTCCTGGCTTGCACTGTGGCACAACACCATCGGACACAGCCCACCACTACCTGCGACAACCTGACCAACCGCCGAAAGGCCCGACCGGAACACACAGGAAAAGCTGGACAGACCAGCGACTACCTCACGCCCACACCCGGAAGACCGACGCCAACGAAGATCAACCCTACTCACCACCACCCGTCGGTGGATTCAGGCTAAGGACAAGGACCGGGTACGGGTGCTGGGGCGCTTGGACTTCGAAGCCCTGCGTGCCCTGGCTGCGTTGGCGGCCAGGGGGCACACTTACGTCCTGAACAGACAGGCACACATCTCCAACGCTGCGTCGGCGGAGCTGGTCTGCGACGAGCTGGACAAGCCCTAGCCCGGATTTTTCGTGGATTGTTGCCTGTGGGGGCGTGTATACAAGCGAAAGTGCCTGTCCTGCAGGGGATAATCGGACTTGTCTACGGTTCAACTATCCTGACGGGAAGGCACTTCGCAGGTGACGAATATCGCGGGTGAAAGTCTCGGCTGACGGCCATGGCGTCGTGTCGCATGCCGGGATGGGCCTACTGCGTGAACTAGCTGACCGGACCGGCCTATCGGCGCTGGTCACCGCCATCGCCACCGCCTGGCAACCCAATCCAGCACCAGACCCTGGCCCACAACAAGCCCTATCAAAAATCGAGGCTAGACCACGGTCAGACAAGCCCGCGCGATCGCCAACTCTTCGTTGGTGGGGATCACCAGCACGGTCGTCGGCGACTTGTCAGCGGAGATCCGGCGGGCACCGCGGGCGGGGCTCTCGTTGAGGTGCTCGTCGAGCTCGATACCCAACGGCGCCAGCGCGGTCAACGCATCACGCCGCACGCGCGCATCGTTCTCGCCCACTCCGGCGGTGAACGTCAGCACGTCGGTGTGTCCCAAGATCGCCAGATAGGCACCGATATACTTGCGCAGCCGGTGGATGTAGACGTCATAGGCCAATTGCGCTGCCTCGTCGCCGGATTCGATCCGCTGGTGCACCACCCGAAAATCGATCTCGCCGCTCAACCCGTACATCCCGGAACGCCGGTTGAGCATGGCTTCGATCTCCTCCACGCCCAGGCCGGCCGTGCGCCAGAGGTACGCCAACACGCCGGGATCGACGTCACCGGAGCGGGTGCCCATGACCAGACCCTCCATCGGAGTAAGCCCCATGGAGGTATCGACCGGACGTCCGCCGGCAACGGCCGACGCCGAGGCGCCGTTGCCCAGGTGCAGCACGATCTGGTTGAGCGACTCGATCGGAGTCTCGAGGAACTGCGCGGCTTGCTGGCTGACGTACTGGTGTGAGGTGCCGTGAAACCCGTAACGGCGGATCTGCCAGCGGCTGGCCAGGTCGCGGTCGATCGCATATGTGGCGGAAGCGGCCGGCAGGTCGTGGAAAAAGGCGGTGTCGAACACCGCGACGTGCGGGACATCCGGCAAAGCTCGACGCGCGACCTCGATTCCGAGCACCGCGGGCGGATTGTGCAGCGGTGCAAGGGGTGCGAGTTCTGCCAGCTTCACGATCAACGCATCGTCGACGATGGTGGGCCGGTACAGGTCCTGGCCGCCGTGCACCACCCGGTGCCCGACGGCGACGAGCCCCAGATCGTCCAGGTGCTGACCGGCCTCGGCGAACAGGTCGAACGCGGTGCGCAGAGCGGCCTCGTGGTCGGCGATCCCACCGTCATGGCGAATCTCTTCGTTGCCCGACGTCAGCGTCGCGGTCGACGCCGCCTCACCGATCCGTTCGACAATCCCGTGGGCGAGGGATACTCCGGTATCCGGTTGCAGTAGTTGGTATTTAAGCGACGATGAACCGGAGTTGAGGACCAGCACCGTGCCGGACATCACTGGCCCTGCGCCTGGATCGCGGTGATCGCCACCGTGTTGACGATATCGTCGACGAGCGCGCCGCGGGACAGGTCGTTGACCGGCTTGTTGAGTCCCTGCAGTACTGGGCCGATGGCGATGGCACCCGCGCTGCGCTGGACCGCCTTGTAGGTGTTGTTTCCGGTGTTGAGGTCCGGGAAGATCAGCACCGTCGCGCGGCCCGCCACCTTCGAGCCAGGCATCTTGGCAGCGGCCACGGTCGCGTCGACGGCGGCGTCGTACTGAATCGGCCCTTCCACCAGCAAATCCGGATCCCGTTCACGCACCAATTCGGTTGCAGTCCTTACTTTTTCGACTCCGATTCCACTACCCGAGTCGCCGGTGGAATAGGACAGCATCGCGACCCGCGGATCGATGCCGAACTGGGCGGCGGTACGCGCGGAGCTGATCGCTATGTCGGCGAGCTGCTCGGCGGTGGGATCGGGCACAATCGCGCAATCACCATAGGCCAGGACCCGGTCGGACAGACACATCAGGAAGATGCTCGACACCGTGGAGACGTCGGGCCGGGTCTTGATGATCTCGAAGGCGGGCCGCACCGTGTGCGCCGTGGTGTGCGTCGCACCCGACACCATGCCGTCGACAATGCCGTTGTGCACCAACATCGTTCCGAAGTAGGAGACGTCGTGCATGGTCTCGCGGGCCTGTTCTAATGTCACGCCCTTTTTCTTGCGAAGGTCGGCGTACTGCGCGGCAAATTGGTCGCACAGCTCGCTGGTGCGTGGGTTGAGCACGACTGCCGGGGCCAGGTCAACGCCCAGTTCGGCTGCGCGGGAACGAACGTAGGTCTCATCACCCAGGATGGTCAGGTCGGCGACGCCGCGTAGCAAGAGCCGCCCGGCCGCGTGCAGGATGCGGTCGTCGTCCCCCTCGGGCAGCACGATGCGCTTGCGATCCGCCCTCGCCCGCTCCATCAGCTGGTAGGTGAACATCTGCGGTGTGGTCACCGTGGGGATCGGCAGACTGAGCCGATCCTGCAGGTCGTCGATGTCGACGTAGCGCTCCATCAGCGCGATCGCGGTGTCGATCTTGCGCTGCGAGGTGGCGGTGACCCGTCCGCGCGTCCCCGCCAGCGCGCTGGCGGTCTCGAAAGTGCCGAGGTCGGTGGCGACGATCGGCAGCCGCAGGCCCAGGCCGTTTACCAGCTGGGCGATGGAGCGGTGCAGCGGCAGTCCGCCGTTGAGAATGATGGCCGACAGGGACGGGAATCCCTCCGCGGCATGCGCGCTGGTGACCGCCAGTACTACGTCGGATCGATCACCCGGCGTGACCACGGTGACGCCCTCTGTCAGCCGTTCCAGGCAATGTTCGGCGGTCATGCCCGCCACGAGCACCCCGATCGCCTCGCGGCCCAGCAGCGATCGGTCGCCGTGCACCAGGGCACCGTCGACCGCATCACTGAGATCGGCCACGGTCGGGGCCACCAGGAGGGGCTCCTCCGGAATCACGAAGACCCGCGGCCCCAGGTTCGCGCACGCCTGGGCCACCGCGTCGAGCTCGGCCGGGTGGGCCCGGTTGGCCACCACCGCCGCGGTGTGCGCGTGCTGGGCGGCCAGCTCAGCCAGGCACAGCTCGATTACCTGGGCGACTTCCTTGGGAGTGCGGTCGCGGGCGCGCACCGACAGCAACACCGGCGCGCCGAGGTTGGCCGCGATACGCGCATTGACGCTGAGCTCGGTGGGCGTGGCGACGTCCGTGTAGTCCGAGCCGACAATCACGACCGCATCGCAGCGCGCGGCCACTTCGTGGTAGCGGTCGACGATGTCGGCGATCGCGGCGTCGGGATCATCGTGCAGTCGCTGGTAGGTGACGCCGACGCATTCCTCGTAGGTCAGGCCCGCATTGCTGTGGGCCAGCAACAACTCCAGGATGTAATCCCGGTTCTCCCGACGAGTGATCGGGCGGAACACCCCGGCCCTCGGCACCATCGCCGTCAGACGGTGCAGGATGCCGAGTGCGACGGTGGATTTTCCGGTGTCACCCTCGGGCGAGGCGATGTAGATCGACGTGGTTCGGGCAGCGGTCACCCCACCAGCTTTCCGTAACCGAAACAGATGCGACAACACCGTCTACATGACGGCTTCCCGACGAATACCCGCCGGCGGCCTAACCCAGCTTGCGCAACCGCGGTTCGAGGTCCTTTTGGAACAGCTCCAGGAAGCGGCGCTGGTCCTGGCGGGGATCGTGGAATACCAGGTGGTTCAGGCCCCAGTCGACGTAATCCTTGACCTTCTCCACGGCCTCGTCAGGATCGGAAGCGACGATCCAGCGCTTGGCGACCTGTTCGATCGGCAGCGCGTCGGCGGCCTTTTCCATCTCGATCGGATCGTCGATGCTGTGCTTCTGCTCGGCGGTCAGCGACAGCGGTGCCCAGAACCGGGTGTTCTCCAGTGCCAGTTTCGGGTCCGGATCGTAGGAAATCTTGATCTCAATCATCCGGTCGACATCGTCGGGATTCTTCCCGGCGGCCTCGGCGCCCTCACGCATCGCGGGAATGAGCTTGTCCTTGTACAGCTCTTCGCCCTTGCCCGAGGTGCAGATGAAGCCGTCGCCCGCCCGGCCGGCGTACTTGGCCACCTGCGGCCCGCCCGCGGCGATGTAGATCGGGATGCCGCCCTCGGGCACGTCATAGATCGACGCGCCCTTAGTCTTGTAGTACTCGCCCTCGAAGTCGACGCGATCACCCAGCCATAGCTCTCGCATCAGTCGAACCGACTCACGCAGCCGCGCGTAACGCTCCTTGAACTCGGGCCACTCCCCCTCGTAGCCGGTGGCGATCTCGTTGAGCGCCTCTCCGGTTCCGATGCCGAGGAAGATCCGGTCCGGATACAGGCACCCCATCGTCGCGAACGCCTGGGCGATGACTGCCGGGTTGTACCGGAAGGTGGGGGTTAGCACCGATGTGCCCAGGATCAGCCGCTGGGTGCGCTCGCCCACCGCGGTCATCCACGCCAGTGAGAACGGCGCGTGACCGCCCTCGTGACGCCACGGCTGGAAGTGGTCACTGACCGTCGCGCTGTCCATCCCGTGCGCCTCGGCCAGCACCGCCAACTCAACCAACTCACGCGGCGCGAACTGCTCCGCCGACGCCTTGTATCCCAGTTTCAGTTCAGCCACGCCCTTGTTTCTACTCCCTTCGGCACCGCCGTGAACGCGCGAGTCCTAGTCCTAGACTCGCGGCATGGCCGTGGCCCTGACCGCAATCACCGAACACGTCCACATGGCGCAGACCCCCCTGGTCAATTGGACGGTGGTCACCGACGACACCGGCGTCATGTTGATCGACGCCGGCTTCCCCGGCAGCCGCGAGGACGTCCTGCTATCCCTGCGGGAACTCGGCTTCGGGCCGGCGGATGTGACGGGGATCGTGTTAACCCACGCTCACGTCGACCATTGCGGCTCGGCCATCTGGTTCGCCAAAACCCATGGCACTGCGGTCTACTGCCACGCCGACGAGGTGGGCCACGCCAAACGCGAATACCTGCAGCAGGCCTCCCCGGTCGACCTGGTGCTGCACGCCTGGCAGCCGCGGTGGGTGAAGTGGTCGCTGGACATCGCCCGCAAAGGTGCGCTGGTGCACGAGGGCATCCCGTCGACCGGCGCACTCACCGAGGATGTCGCCGAGCGTCTGCCGGGCCGACCGCGGGCCATACCGACGCCGGGGCATACCGGCGGTCACTGCTCCTACATCATCGACGGTGTGCTGGTCAGCGGCGACGCCCTGGTGACCGGGCATCCGCTGGCCCCACGCAAGGGCCCTCAGCTGCTGCACCCGGTGTTTAACCACGACGAGCCGGGTTGTGTGCGCAGCCTGTCCGCGCTGGCGATGCTGGAAACCGATGTGCTTATCCCAGGCCACGGCGACCTGTGGGTCGGGCCGATCCGCGAAGCGGTGCGTCAGGCCACGCCGCGCTGAGATTGATTGCGCTACTTGAATTCTCGGATAATCCTCAGATGCCCCACCGTTTGGCGAGCAGTTCGAATGAGCGCAGCCGATCGGCGTGACGGTGGGTAGCTGTCGTCACCACCAGCTCGTCGGCCTCGGTGACCCGCTGCAGGGCGGTGAGCTTGTCGGCCACGTCGCCGGCGTCACTGACGACTATGTAGCGAGCCGGTCCTCAACAATGGCGCCCTGCTCGGCGAAGTCCGGCGTGACGGCCTCGGGTTGGGTGAGAACCGTTGATAGCGAACGCATCTGGTGGCTGGCCAGTAGGTCCCGCATGCCGAAGCTTTCCAGCACCACCACCGCCAGCGCGGTGGCGCAACCCAGCTGGACCGCCGCAGCGCCGACCCTGATCCGTTCGGCGTGGCGATCAGCGGATGATACGGATGATGGAGCAGTCCATGGCGATCCTCACGTGCCGACGCCGACCACCACCACCAAACGTCCCACTACGCGGCAGCACCAACGACTACCACCACCGGAGAACGCCTACTCCCCAAAGGGGACGAAAAGGACTAGCCCAATACGGGTATGGCGTCCCCGGGGCGGTAGTTCTCGACCGCCGCGATGTCGGCCAGCAGGGCTTCCGGCTCGACGGTGAAGAGCGCGCCCCCGCCCTCGCCGGCGGTGCCGACAAGCACGGCCGTGACCCGTTCGGGGAAGTCGTCATCGGCACCGGATGCGGTGATCCAGATCCGAGTGACGGGTTCGTGCGCATCGTCGACGACAGCGGCGGCCGACGGCTCATAAAACCAGCTGATCAACGTCTCGGTGGAGAACTCAGCGTCGAACGTCCAGCCACGGGACGTCAGCCACTCGTCGAATGTCTCGACCGCTCGGGCGAGTTCGACATCGACGTCATCGAGTTGATCCTTGACCTCGTCAGGGATCCACCGCTCGTCGCGAGCGGTCTGCCGCTTCTTGCGGCGGGCCTTCTTGGCATCGGAGTTGCGCGACACCGCTAGCTCAGCGCGCGATCCAGGTCGGTGATCAGATCCTCGGTACCTTCCAGCCCCACCGAGACGCGCACCACGCCGTCGCCGAGCCCGATCGAGGCGCGACCCTCCGGGCCCATCGCACGGTGAGTGGTGGTGGCCGGGTGAGTGATCAGCGACTTGGCGTCACCGAGGTTGTTCGAGATATCGATAACCTGCAGCTTGTCGAGCACCTCGAAGGCGCGTTCCTTGCCGCCGTCCAGTTCGAAGGTCACCACGGTGCCGCCGCCGCGCATCTGCCTTTTGGCCAGATCGAACTGCGGATGCGATTCCAGGAACGGGTACTTCACCCAATTCACGCCGGCCTGCGCTTCCAGGAACTCGGCGATGCGCTGGGCGGAGCGGTTCGAATAATCCACCCGAACCGCCAGCGTCTCTAGGCCCTTCAGCAGGACCCAAGCGTTGAACGCGGACAGCGCGGGCCCGGTGTGCCGCATCAGTTTCTGCACCGGACCGTCGATGTACTCCTTGTCACCGAGGATCGCCCCGCCGAGTACCCGGCCCTGCCCGTCGATGTGCTTGGTGCCTGAGTACACCACCACGTCGACACCGAGGGGGAAACCCTGCTGCAGCAGCGGTGTGGCAAAGACGTTGTCCAACACAACTTTCGCTCCGGCGGCATGCGCCATCTCCGATACCGCAGCGATGTCGACCAGCGATTGCATCGGGTTGGACGGTGTCTCGAAGAACACCGCTTGGGTGGGCACCGAGAGAGCTTCCTCCCACTGCGAGAGGTCGTCGCCGTCGACGAAGACGGTCTCCACGCCCCAGCGCGGCAGGATTTCGCTGCACACCACGAAACAGGAACCGAACAGGCTGCGGGCCGCCACCAGCCGATCACCGGCGCCCAGCAGCGCGCCCAGTGCGGTGAAGACCGCTGCCATCCCCGATGCCGTCGCGAACGCAGCCGGCGCACCCTCGATCAGCCGCAGCCGCTCCTCGAACATCGAGATCGTGGGATTGCCGTAGCGGGAGTACACGTAACGATCGATATCGCCGGTGAACGCCTTCTCGGCTTCGGCGGCCGAGCCATAGACATAGCCCGACGTCAGGTACATCGCCTCGGCGGTCTCCTCGAATCCCGAGCGCAACAACCCGCCGCGCACCCCGATCGTCGCCTGGCTGACCCCGTCGGGCAGCGGCGCGGGAATCCGCACCGAAGGGACGTCGCTCATGACTGCTTCCAGGGCAGGCCGACCGCCCGCCAGCCGTTGCTGCCACGGTGCGAGTCCTCATCGAGCTGGCCTTCAAAACCGTCAAGCATGTTGTAGGACGGCGCAATTCCGGCGGCGGTCGCCGCCTGAGCCGCGGGGATGGATCGGTTACCGGAGCGACAGATGAACACGACCGGTCGTTCGCCGGGAGTGACGCCGGCGGCGATCAGGTCGGCGACGAAATCGTTGTTGCGCTGACCGTTGCCGCGATTCCATTCGACGAACACCACGTTGCGGCCGAGGCTGGACAGATCGGGCACCCCAACCCATCGCCACTCCGCGTCGGTGCGACAGTCCACCAGGACCGCTTCGGGGTTCTCGCTGAGCAGCTTCCAGCTCGCCTCAGGGGTGATATCTCCTGCGTAACTCACCCGCCCGAGTCTTCCACATGATCCTGAATCGAACTGAGCAGTCCCTAGACGGGACCGGGCGAACACACCGTCCACTCGCCGCCCTCGCGCACGAAGTTCATCGGCACCTTGATCTTGTTATCCGCCGCATGGTCGAAGTGGTAGACGACAGTGGCGGTGGCCTTATCGCCATCGATTTTCACCTCGGTGACATCGTCCACGTAGCGCGCGCCCTGCGCTGCCTTCGATTTCTGTTGGCGGTCAAGAACTTCGGCCTCGACACCCCGCTGCGCGGCGCACGTGTACTTGCGGAAGTCCCCATAGTTGTCCCGCTGCAGGGCGTCGTTCTGGCCGACCGCGGCGCGACCGACCTTCACGTCCTCACTCATCGGCTTATTGCTGAACAACCAGGCCGCGCCCACCGCGGCGAGCACCAGCACGGCAACACCCAGCGCGATCAAAATGGGCATCGGGCTCGAGCCGTCGTGCTCCGGTTCGGTCACGGCTGCCACACCCGATGCAGCACGGTGGATACCTGGCGCACGCGGTCACGGGCGGTGGTGACGTCCGAGCCGGTGGCCAGTGCGACCCCAAGCCGCGACCGCGCCGAACCGTCATGGCGGCCCAGCAGTCGCACATCGCTCTCCGGCACCACCAGGGCCTCCGCCAGCACGGCAGGATCGATCTCCGGGGTGTTGGCGCTCTCGTCGGCACCGCCGTAAGTGACCTCGGCGGCACCCGGCGAAATCATGATGGTGTCCACCGGCAGACCGAGAACGGCGCGGGCGAAAAGCTCGAATTCCGACAGCCGCTGGGTGCGCAGCGTGACCAGTCCGCTGTCGTACGGGCGCACACTGACATCGGAGAAATACACCTCGTCGCCGCGAACCAGCAGCTCCACCCCGAAGACCCCGCGGCCGCCGAGCGCCCGCACGATCCGCGCGGCCACCGATTTCGCCGCCCCCAGTGCCGCGACGGTCATCTGCTGCGGTTGCCAGGACTCCAGGACACCGCCGTCGATCTGGCGGTGCCCGATCGGCTCGCAGAAATGCAGCGCCGGGCCCGCCGGGCCGTCGGTGCGCACGGTCAGTAGGGTGACCGCAAAGTCGATCTCGACGACCGTCTCGGCAAGCACCCGGTTATGCGGCACCCGGCCGCCGGCGGCGACGGCGCGCTGCCAGGCGGGGGCGACGTCCTCGGGCCGCAGCAGCACCGACTGCCCTTGGCCGGGCACCCCGATCACCGGCTTGACCACCAGCGGGAACCCGGCGTGCTCGGCGACCGCGGTCAGCTCGTCGACGGACCCGGCGAACCAGAACGGGGCGGTCGGCAGGCCCAGCTCATCGGCGGCCAGCCGGCGCATCCCCTCCCGGTCCAGGCTCAGCTGAGTGGCGTAGACACCGGGCACAACCTGGGTGGATCCGCCGTCGGCGGCGGCCCGCAGAGCATCGATGGCTACCTCGTTGGTGTCGACCACGAGGTAGGCCGGTTCGACGCGGGCGATGGCGGCGGTCAGTTCGTCGGGGTCGGTGATGGTGACGACGAGTGCCTCGTCGGCGACGTCATGGGCCGGCGCATCGGCATAGCGATCGATAGCGACGACCTCGGCACCGAGCTGCTGGAAGGCCAGCACCAGCTCTCGGCTCAGCTCACCAGATCCAACCAGCATCACGCGCATGACGCCCAAGGATAGGTGGGCTCATCCGCGTGCAGGCCAGTGCCAGGACGGCTCGTCGAGCAGACCCTGGCCGACGATCGCGGTCTGGCCCAGCTCCTTGGTGAGTTCGATGGCATTAACATCGCGCTGCTGGCGGCGCAACTCCGCCACCAACGTCTCAGCGTGGGTGACGACGACAACCTGGGATTGCTCCGACGACCGGGCGATCAGCGCGGCCAGTGCGGGCAGCAGGTCGGGGTGCAGGCTGGCCTCGGGCTCGTTGAGCACAGTCAGCCCGGCGGGCCGCGGGGTGAGCAGCGCGGCAACCCACAGCAGGTAGCGCAGCGTGCCGTCGGACAGTTCGGCCGCGGTCAGCGCCCGCAGCATCCCAGGCTGGCGCAGCGTCACCTCGAAGCGGCCGTCGCTGTTGCGGATCTCCACCCGGCTACCCGCGAAGGCGTCGTCGACCGCCTGGGCCAGCGCCGCGGAGTCGCCCACCTCGGCGATGGTCTGCAGCGCGGCGGCGAGGTCGGCACCGTCATGACTCAAAATCATTGTCCGAGTGCCGATCTGGGGTCGACGGGCGGGTGCCGCACTGTCGGTGCGGACGTGGTCGTAGAACCGCCATGACCGCACCCGTTCCCGCAGCGTCAGCAGTTCGGGGGCTGCCTGCGGGTCGGCGATCTCGCTGAGCATGCTGTCGAACGGCCGCAGGGTCGCCGCAGTGCGCCACTCCCCCTCGTCGTCACGGAGCAGCACCACCGGACCGGATCGCTGCGCCAGCAGAGCCGATGGCCGCAACACCGGGCCGGCCCACACCGCCTCCGACTTGATCTCGGGATCCAGGTTGAATTCGGATTCGCCGGGGACGGGCATCCCGAAATCCACGGCGTAGCCGAAATCCTCACCGGCGAAGCCCAGCTTGAGGCTCACCGGACCGTTCGTGCCCGGCCCCGCCCACATCGTCGAGCTCAGGCCGCCCTCGCGGGCCAGTGCGTTGACCGCGCCGTTGCGCGCCGAGTCGGCCAGCAGCCGCAGCGCCCGGTACAGGCTGGACTTGCCACTGCCGTTGGGGCCGGTGACGACGTTGCACCCGCGCAGTGGCAGGACCAGCCGCCGCAGTGAGCGGTAGTTCTCCACGGCGATGGTGTCGAGCACGGCCCCACTTAACCAGGAGGGGCGGACACATCAGACGGCGATGGACTCCTGAGCCGGCACCGCGGTGGGCGGCGCGGGCGGCAACGGCTGAACCCCCGGCACCGGCGTGTACGGCCACAGGTCCGGCGGGATGATCTGGTTGCCGGTGACCCCGGTCAGCCGGGCGATGATCTGCACCGGGATGTTGACCAGTTGGTAGAGCACCGCCCCGGCGAATTGGATCGGAAGCTTGAGCGGGCTGGTCATGTCGGCGGTGAGTCCGTTGAAAACGCTGTACACGAAATAAGGCACGAAGCCGACGATGGTCCGCACGTCCAGGGCGATGTTGGTGACGACGTCGGGATAGCCGTACATCCCGATCGCGGCGGTCAGCGCCACCTTGATGGCATCGAAGCCGGGATCCACCGGCTTGTAATCGTTTGCGGCACGCTCCATGAGGGGCTTGCCCGCCGAATACGGCTCCGGGGTCAGGCCAAACAGTTTGGCGACGGTCGGCGTGATGTCGATGTTGCTGTAGGTGTTGTTGATCGCACCCGGCTCGAAGTCACTGCCATTCGCAATGACGAAAGTGGTTGTTTCCCATGGGGTTTGGAAGCCATGCGCCCGCATATCCGAGCCGAGTCGGATGGTCGACCACGGCACCTGCCCGTGGTCGGTGGTCACCAGGACGGTCCACTTCTCATCAGGGTGTGCGGCGTTCCAGGCGTTGACCGCGGTCATGATGTCGCCGACATTCTGGTCGACGTTGGTCAGCGCGTCCCGGTACTGCTGAGAGCCCGCGTCGTACTCGTGCCCGGTGTCGTCGACGCCGACGAAGTAGGTGAAATTGAAGCTGGAGACGCCGGCGGTGGTGCCGTTGATCGCGTCGACGGATGCCTGGCCCACCAGGTCGTCGGTGTCCAGCCAGCTGTTGTTGTACTTCGGGAAGAACTTGATCGTGTCGGCGGGGATCGAGCCGGCGCCGGCGATCTGGGCGATGTTCTCCCAATCGGCGAGCACCGTGGTCTCGATCGACGGGTCGAAGGCCTCGAGCTGATTGAAGATCGTTGGCCACTTGTCATAGGTCCACGGCGTGAAGACGTTATTGAACAGCCCCGTCTTCTCACTCCATACTCCGGTCAGGATCCCCGTCCACGACGGGTTGGACATGGTGGCGTGCCCGACGATGGTCGACGCGGCGGTGGTGCCGCCGTTCATCAGGGCCTGCAGGTTCACGTTTCGGGGGTCGGACAGGATCGCACTGAGATTCGTCCCGTCGATTCCGATCACCAGCACGTGGGTGGGCGTGCTCGCGTCCAGGGCGCGCAACGATCCGCCCTCGTTCGCCGCCGCCGAACGGGTCGCGGTCATCACCACGCCGCGACGACTGTTCCCGACCACCGGAGACGTCGTCGAGGAGGCCGAAGGGGCCGGCGTCGGAGCGGCGATGCCCAGGCTGGACAGGGCCACCGACAGTGCCGCGGCCGCGGGCGATGTCACCGTCCGTCCGGAGGCGGAAGTCTCGCCGGCCGCCGCCGCGGACTTGGCGGGGTGGCTCACGGCGCCGGTGGTGCGCTGGGTCTGGGTGCGGCTGCGCGCCTTCGGTCCGGCGCTGGCCGAGCTGGACTTGGCCGCACTGGCCGACTGGCCGGCATCGGAACTCCCCGTGTCGGCGTAGGCGACAGCTGTCGCCACTGACGTCCCGAGACCGAAAAGGCCTGCCGCCGCGACACCTACGCACACGTGTTTGGCTCGACTCATTGCCCACTCCCGACCTCGTTCAACCGACCGACGGCGACGAGGGTGGGCAACCACCTGGACCCCCCAAGACCCGTGCGCCGGCAATATCTTCACTTACGGTGGGCCAACTTCGCAGCCGAGTTGGGAAAACGTTGAATTAGGAACCCAGGTCGGCGCTGAAGGCGGTCATCGCGGCCAGCACGGCGGTGAACACCCGGTGCGCGGCGGCGAGATCGTCATCGGGGAGATCGGCCAGCGCGCGGTGGGTGTGGGTGGCCAGCGGGGTGAAGAACGCCCGGGCCACGTCCATACCGTGGTCGGCGTAGCGCAGGATCACCTTGCGGCGGTCGTCCGGGTCGGAGTCCCGTCGCAGGTGCCCCGATTCGATCATCCGCTCGACGAGGTAGGTGATGGCCGCCCCGGACAGGCCCATCCGGGTGCGCAACTCGCCGGCGGTCAACGGGGTGCCGGCGTTTTCGGCGACCATGACGTGCGCCAGCGCCCGGAAGTCGTTGGCCGACAGCTGGTGGATGCCGGCGAACGCCCGGCCGATCTGGTCGGATTCGGCCGATAACGCCTGAACGTCGGTAACCACCGCAGACACGAGCTCGGTCCGGTCGACGTCATCCATCCCGTCAGGATATCTGTTCAGTTGATGAAATGTTAAGAAAATGAAGCTATGTTGGAGTCCATGCATCGAGCAACTGATGGCAAGCGCCCGGTGTGGGATCGGATCGGAGAACTGGTCAGCAACCGGCATTCCTGGCTGCTGGCGCTGATCGTGGCGATCATCGGCAGCGGGCTGATGGGTGTCATCGGGCAGAGCTCGGCAGCCGAGCAGTCGCCGGTATCGCTGCCGCCCGGCGCTGAGTCGGCCAAGGTCGCTGCGCTGCTCAAGGAGTTTCCCGGCGGCGAGTCAGCGCCGGTGATCCTCGTCGTCACCCGCACCGACGGCGGGTCACTGACGCCGGCCGACCTGGCTGCTGCCGAGGGGGCGCGCGGACGTATGGCCGCCGCCACCGACACCGACGGCCCGCCGATCCCGGTCGCCGCATCCGACGACGGCAAGGCCGCGCTCGCCCCGATATCCATCGCCACCGACTTGTCCGGCTTCGCCCTCAGCGACCACGTCAAGGCACTGCGTCAGGCCGCCAAGGCCGGACTGCCCACCGAACTGGCGGTCAACGTGACCGGCGGACCCGCGTTCGGCGCCGATATCGCAAATGCCTTCGCCGGAGCCAACATCACCCTGCTGGCCGTCACCGGCGCCGTCGTCGCGCTGCTGCTGATCATCACCTACCGCTCACCGGTGCTGTGGCTGGTACCGCTGCTGGTGATCGCGTTCGCCGATCGGGTGGCCGCGGTACTGGGCTCGGCCATCGCCGGCGCATCCGGCCTGGCCGCCGATGGTTCGACATCCGGTATTACCAGTGTGCTGGTATTCGGCGCGGGCACCAACTATGCGCTGCTGCTGATCTCGCGTTACCGCGAGGAACTGCGCCACACCCGCCAGCATCGGGATGCACTGCGCACCGCCGTCCGGTTCGCCGGCCCTGCGATCGCGGCCAGCAATGCCACCGTGGTGCTTGCCCTGTTGACGCTGCTGTTCGCGACCTCGCCCAGTACCCGCAGCCTCGGGGTCCAGGCCGCATCAGGTCTGCTGGTCGCCGCCGTGTTCGTCCTGTTGATGCTGCCACCGCTGCTGGCATTGTTCGGCCCGAAGTTGTTCTGGCCGTTTGTTCCTCGCGCCGGCACCGAGGAGGTCACCGAGGGCGGGGCCTGGCATCGGGTCGCGGACTGGGTATCCCGCCATGCTGGGCGCGTCACGGTGGCAGCCACCGCGGTGCTCGCCGTACTGGCGACCGGCCTGCTGGCAACCCCGCTCGGACTCAACCAGATCGACCAGTTCCGGGTGAGTGCGGATTCGGTGGCCGGCTACCGGACGCTGTCCGCGCACTTCCCCAGCGGACTCACCGACCCGACCCGGGTGATCGCCAGCACCGATAAAAGTGCGGCGGTCAACCAGGCGATCCTGGCCACCCCCGGTGTCGTCTCGGCCAACCCGGCAGGGCAGTCCGACAGCGGGCTGAGCCAATGGCAGGTCGTCATCAATGCCGAGCCCGCATCGGCAGCGGCCTTCGATACCATTGCTGCCCTTCGTGATTCGGTGCACCACGCCGACCCCGGCGGTTTGGTGGGCGGCTCGGACGCCCAAGCTCTCGACGCCAGCGATGGTGCGATCCACGATCGCTGGGTGGTGATCCCCGCCATCCTGATCGTGGTGCTCGCGGTGCTCTACATCCTCCTTCGGGCTGCACTGGCCCCGCTGGTGCTGGTGGCAGCTACCGTGCTGTCCACGATGGCCGCCATCGGGCTGGGCGGCTGGGTCAGCGTGCACCTGCTCGGTTTTCCGGCGCTGGACAACGCCACGCCACTGTTCGCGTTCCTGTTCCTGGTCGCGCTCGGGGTGGACTACACGATCTTCCTGGTGACCCGCGCCCGTGAGGAGACACCGCAGTTCGGCACCCGCGGTGGGATCGTGCGCGCCGTGTCGGCCACGGGCGCGGTGATCACCAGCGCTGGCATCGTGCTGGCAGCGGTGTTCACTGTGCTGGGCGTGCTGCCGCTGATCGTGCTTACCCAGCTCGGCATCATCGTGGGCCTGGGCATTCTGCTGGACACCTTCGTGGTGCGCACCGTCGTGATCCCGGCGTTGTTCACTCTGATCGGGCCGGCGATCTGGTGGCCGGCATTCACGCGCAGCGAGATCGAACCGGCCGAGGGCGCGTAACGTCGTGACACTCAGACCGCGAACTGCTCGCGGTGGCCCTCGAAGACGCCGGCACGGGCTAGCAGCAAAAGGCTCACCGCCAGCACCCAGATCGGGAAGCCGAGCGTCAACCACATGCTGATATCACCGGCAATCAGCAGTGCCGCCGCGAGCAGATAGCTGATGTAGACCAGCCAGCGCGGCATCAGTCCCGTGCGCAGCCAGATCGTCGCCAACGAGATCATGAACACCGCCGCCATCCGCAGGGCATAGGTCTTCGACAGAGCCAACACCACCATCTGCCCAAACAGCGCCACCTCGTTGTGGCCCACTTCGCTATGCCCTATTGCGCCGTTGCTGGTGGCCAGGCCTGCCCCTACCGCGCTCGTCACGAACATCATTGCCAGGAACAGCAGTCCGCTACCGAGGAACACCGTCGAGAAAAACCGGTCTTCGAGCCGGCCCAGGTTGTCGCGCACGACGCCGATGAACCACAAAAAGCTGATCCCGGCGAACGGCATCAAAATGGCGGCGATCTTCATCTTGCCGCTGGCCGCATCCAGCCACTGCGAGCCGGGTTGCGCGCCCTCCGGCAGCGACCACCGGATCAGAATCAGGTTAGCGCCGAACAACACTGCGAACGCCACACCGGCCGCGGCGGCTGCCCGTGGGGTGGTCAGGGATTTCAAGCGGGTTTCGGCCACGCCGTCATGGTGTCAGACTCAGGGCTGCCCGGGCAGTAGACGCACCATCAACCCGTGCGATTCCGCACAGAGCGTGCCGTCGGGGTCGCGCAGTTCCGCGTTCACGAAAGCCTTGCGTCCCTCGGCTTCCCGCAGCCAGCCACGCACCGTCAGGTCGGTGTCGATCGGGGTGACGTTGCGGTAGTCGACGTGCAGGAAAGCGGTCCGGCTGATGGGACGTCCGGTCGCGTGGATGACCATCCCGAACATCGAGTCGAACATCAGCGGCAGCACACCACCGTGCACGGCATAGTTGCCGCCGACGTGAAAGCGACTGAACCGCACGATGAATTCGACGGCCTCGGCATCGAACTTGGTCACGCGGTAGGGCGCCATCAAAAGGCTGCCGGCACCGGGCAGGCTCGGCACCCGATTGGCCGGGCCGATCCCCTCGGCAGCCTCGGACGGTGCCAGCAACGACACCAATTCCTCGACCCGATCGGCTGCCGCGGACCAGATAGCAGGGTCCGGGTTGGCCGACACGGCCAGGTCCTGCGCTCGGCGCATCGCGGTGAGGAACCGGCCGAACCCCTCGCCGGGTTGGGCGACTTCGAATTTCGGGAAGCCACCGTGCTTGTAGTAGTCCGGGTCGAGGTCGCGCTCTTGTGTCATCGCGCGGCCAGGATGTCGCGGCGCACAATGGTCTGGTCGCGGCCCGGTCCCACGCCGATGCACGAAACATAGGCTCCAGCAAGCTCTTCCAGACGTAGCACGTAGTCGCGCGCCTTAGCCGGCAGGTCCTCGAACTCGCGGGCCTCGGAGATGTCCTCCCACCAGCCGGGCAGTTCGGTGTAAATCGGCTCGGCGCGGGCGATATCGCTCTGGGTCATCGGCATCTCACCGGTGCGCTTGCCGTCGACCGTGTAGCCAACACAGACCGGCACCGTCTCCAGGCTGGACAGCACGTCGAGCTTGGTCAGGAAGTAGTCGGTGATGCCGTTGACCCGGGTGGCGTAGCGGGCGATGACCGCGTCGAACCAGCCGCAGCGCCGCGGTCTACCGGTGGTGACACCGACCTCGCCGCCGGTCTTGGCCAGGTATGCGCCGTTCTCGTCGAACAGCTCGGTGGGGAACGGGCCCGAACCGACCCGGGTGGTGTAGGCCTTCAGGATGCCGAGCACGGTGGTGATGCGGGTGGGGCCGATCCCCGAGCCGACCGCAGCACCGCCGGCGGTCGGATTGGATGAGGTGACGTACGGATAGGTGCCGTGATCGACGTCGAGCAGCGTGCCCTGCGAACCCTCCAGCAGAACCGTCTCGCCGGACTCCAGCGCGGTGTTGAGGATCAGGCGGGTGTCGGCGATGCGGTGCTTGAAGCCCTCGGCCTGGGCCAGCAGCGCCTCGAGGACCTCATCGGCATCCAGCGCCTTGCGGTTGTAGATCTTGACCAGCACCTGATTCTTGAGCTCGAGGGAGGCGCCGATCTTGGCGGCCAGCAGATCGTGGTCGAGGACGTCGGCGACGCGGATGCCCATCCGGGCGATCTTGTCCTGGTAGCAGGGCCCGATACCCCGGCCGGTGGTGCCGATTTTCTTACTGCCCATGTAGCGCTCGGTCACCTTGTCGATGGCCACGTGGTACGGCATCAGCAGGTGAGCATCGGCAGAGATCAGCAGCCCGGAGGTGTCGACACCGCGGTCGTCCAGGCCGGCCAGCTCGGTGAGTAACACCCCGGGGTCGACGACGACACCGTTGCCGATGACGTTGGTCACCCCCGGCGTCAGGATGCCCGACGGGATGAGGTGAAGTGCGAAGTTCTCGCCGGTCGGCAGGACGACGGTGTGCCCGGCGTTGTTACCGCCCTGGTAGCGCACCACCCACTGCACCCGGCCACCGAGTAGATCGGTGGCTTTTCCTTTTCCCTCGTCGCCCCACTGGGCGCCGATCAGGACGATTGCCGGCATGGTGTTTCTCCTGCTTATTGTGGTGCAGCCGGTGACCTACCCTATCGGAGCGCAGCACAAGGAGCGTCGTTGACCAACACCGAGATCGCCGTGTTGCGATTCGGGGCTCGCCGGCTGCCGCGCGCGTTGGCTTCGTTGCGCTGTCGCGACGACCCCGATGCGTGCGCTATCGACGCTGTCGTCGAGGCCGCGTCCCGGGTGGTGGTGGTGGGGTCGGCGGCCGATCTGGCGACGGTGCTGACCCGGCTGATGCGCACCGAACGACTCGACGTCGAGGTGGCGGCGGCGTCCCGCTGGCGCGGTGCCCGACGGGCATTAACCGGTGTGGCACAACGCATTCCGCTGATCCGTGACGAGACGGGAACAGCGCTTGCCGGTGCCGCGTTCTGGCTTCCCCCTGCCGACGAGCGAGTGATCCACGGCGAGGCCGTCGTCGATGATGCCGTGCTGTTCGACGGTGCGGTGACGGGCGTGCGCATCGAGCCGACCGTCTCGATGCCGGGCCTGCGGGCGGCGACGCTGACCGGCCGGATACGTCCGAACCGCTGGCTCGCCGGGCGGGCCGTGCAGCTGGGCACTACCGGCGCGCGCGTCGTGCGCGACGGCGTCGAGCTGCCCCGCGAGGCCAAGCGCTCGGCGTTCTACCGGCACACCACGGGCTGGCTGCGGGTCTCGTGACCCCAGGTCACAGCGGGTGTCCGGTAGTTTCGTGAGGTGAACATCCGTCCGCTGCACCAATCGGTGCGGCCCAGCCCCGTGTTTTTGGCCATCGTCGCGTTCACCATTGTCGGCGGGGTGCTGGCCTGGCTGGCCGCCGCATCCGTGCGGCCACTGGCGTACGTCGGGGTGTTCATCTTCGTCGTCGCCGGCTGGTTGGTGTCGCTGTGCCTGCACGAGTTCGGCCACGCCTACACGGCCTGGCGGTTCGGCGACCATGATGTCGCCATGCGGGGCTACCTGACGCTCAACCCGCTCAAATACTCCAGCCCGCTGCTCTCGCTGGGCCTGCCACTGCTGTTCATCGCGCTGGGCGGGATCGGGCTGCCCGGCGGTGCGGTCTACCTCCGCACGGCGTTCATGACGCCGCGGCAGCGCACGCTGGTGAGCCTGGCCGGCCCAGCGGCCAATCTCGTGCTGGCCGTCGTGCTGCTCGCGATCACTCGGGCGTTTTTCGACCCGAGCCACGGGGTGTTCTGGTCGGCGGTCGCGTTCCTGGGATTCCTGCAGATCACCGCGCTGCTACTGAACCTGCTGCCGATCCCCGGCCTGGACGGCTACGCCGCCCTCGAGCCGCATCTGAGCCCCGAGACACAGCGTGCGGTCGCACCGGCCAAACAGTTCGGGTTCTTGATCCTGATCGTCCTGCTGCTGGTGCCAGCGTTGAACCAGTGGTTCTTCTCGGTGGTGTTCTGGTTCTTCGACCTGTCCGCAGTACCCGCGCCGCTGGCATCCATCGGTGCCCAGCTGACTCGCTTCTGGTCAGCCTGGATCTGATTCAGACCCAGGCGGGGGGCAGCGATCCCCTCCGTCGTTGCCCCCCGGCCCAGTTCCGTCCCCCGGTTGGCAAACAACAGTTTAGCGAGCTGGGAGCCTGCTGGGAGCTAGTTCGCAAGATTTGATTCACTGGACTTGTCAAGCGTCCGCTGGAGTCGTTTAGATTTGAGTACCGGGTCTGGGATTTCTGTAGGTGTGCTGTTTCGTGACAACGGTGACGCTGTGGGCCTCCACCTGGATGTCTGGGGACGATTCGAATGCTGCGCCGGTCATCTGCGACCCCTGGTTTTCTACGCCGCCGCCTTTGGGGTCACTCGCAAGGTCCCCCGGCGCAGATCAACGGAGGGTTCACGTTGGGCCGGTGCAGCTTTCGTTGAGATAGGCGAGCACCGCGAGGACACGGCGATCACCGTCGCCGGATAGCGGAAGCTTCGCGAAGATTCCGCCAACGTGTTTTCGGATCGCTGCCTCTGATACGACAAGCCGTTGCGCGATCTGGGGGTTTGTTAGACCCTGAGCCATGAAGCCCAGAACCTCCTCCTCGCGCGGGGTGAGTGTTGCCAAGACCCCTCTTCTTCGGGAGTCACCGACGAGCGCGACCACGATTTCTGGGTCGGTGAGCGTTGCGCCGGAGACGATGTCACGGACAGCATCAACAAAGTGGCGGACGTGAGCGACGCGGTCTTTGAGAAGGTAGCCGAGACCGCCACGACCGGTGTCCGCGCTACGGTCCAGCAGTTGGTGCAGCGAGCCGACGGAGGTGTACTGCGACAGGATCACCACCGGAAGCCCGGGCGCGTTTCGTCGCAGTTCAATCGCTATGCGGATGCCCTCGTCGGTGTGGGTTGGTGGCATGCGGACGTCAGTGATGACAACATCGGGGTCGTAAACGCGCACCGCCTCGCGCAGGTCGTCGGCTGTGTCGACCGCCGCGCAGACCTGAAAGCCGTCTGATTCGAGGACAGTGACGATTCCTGTCCGCAGCAAGGGAGCGTCTTCGGCGAGGACGACCCGCAGACCGCCGGCGCGTTGACTTGTCATGCGGGGCATCTCATTCGCACCTCGGTGGGCCCGCCGGCGGGGCTGCAGATAGTCAGGGAGCCATCAATCGCCTCGACGCGAGCGGCCAGTGTGGCCAGTCCCCGGCCAGTCTGGATGGCAGCGCCGCCGCCGCCGTTGTCGCGAATCGTCATCCACCACACTCCATCCTGTCGGTCGGCGGTGATCGACACCGACGTCGCCGACCCGTGCTTGACGACATTCGTCAGCGCTTCGTTGATGACGGAGTATGCGGTGTGCTCGATCGCTGCAGGTAGCCGCTGGGAAGTCTCGGTGGTTCCGAAGTCAGTGGTAACCGGCAACGGGTACGGGCCGATAAGGTCAGTTACCGCCGCGGTCAATCCGTGCTCGGTGAGCGCACGCGGCAGGATGCCGAGAAGCACCGAGCGCAGTTCGGCAAGGCTGTCATCGAGTTGTCGGTGCGCGTCCGCTGCAAGCCGGCCCGTCTCGTCGTCGCCGTGGATGTTCTCGGCGATGCCGAGCGTCAGTGCAAGCGCGACCAGCCGGTGCTGGACGCGATCGTGCAGATCGCTCTCGATCCGGCGGCGTTCCTGTTCAACTGCATGCAGCAGCGCGGTTCGGGAATCCTCGAGACGAGCGACTTCACGATGCAGTGCTTGTGAATCGGTCAACGCGGCAACAGCCAGTTGTCCGGCTGCTCCGGCGTATGCCCCGATGATGTACATCGACAGGATCAGGATCGCGGCACCGAATATCGCGGCAGCCCAGGACTCACGGGGTGTATCGATGAGCCACACCGCGACGTTGATGGGCTCGCCAGGGCTTACCAGCCAGGGTGCCGCCAACATGACTCCGGTGAGGATCACCAGAAAGGCTACGAGGACGGTCCCGCAGGGCCCGGCGATCAGAGCCGTGAATAGCACGAAGCTGACCTGGCGGGCGCTTGGGAGGCGCTGCTCGGTGCGGGCTGCTGCCAGATCGCGGCGGATGCACTCGCAGGCGGCCTCGTCGACGAGCAACAGTCGCACGCACTCTGCCTCTAGCAACGGCGACCATAAAGCTGTTCGTAGTGAACGCGAGACTCCGAGCATGAGAACTGGCGTCATTGCAATGATCACGACGACGCTCAGACCGCCGCCAAAAACGGCCCACGCAAGTGCACGCCACGGCCACGGCGAGATTAGATATCGCGGCCCGGACACCATTGCCGCGATCAGCGATCGGGCCGGAGCCTGGACCATCGTTCAATCCTAGGCTTGGGGACGTGCTATCCGACGGTTGGTGCGCGTACCGCCGGTATGCCCGGTCAACACAATGACTGCCACGAATGGGAGGAGGCCAGCGCAAAGCAGAAGCGTCGTCGTGTTGATGCCAACCGAATCGCCGAAGACGTAGAGCATCCCGACCGAAGCAACGAGGTTGCTGCCGGCGTGCAGCATCGCTCCAGGCCAGACTGAACTTGTGGCCGACCATAACCAGCCGATGACGAACTCCAGCAGAATGCTCAGCGGTAGCCACCACAGCATGCTCCAGATCGCCTCGGAAACACTCGTCCCGCCGCCGAAGTAGCCGACCCATGGAAGCGGCCAATGCCAGACTCCCCAGATCAAGCCGGTGAGAAAGGTGGTGGCGATCGGGCGACCAGGAACCAACCGATCACGCAAATAGGCTGTCCAGCCATACTCCTCGCCCCAAAATATGGGTGCCGACGCCACGCAGATCAAGGGGCCCGCTGCCAGGTATGCCAATGCGGTTGTGGTCATTGTCAGTTCCGACGGCGACCACAATCCGACTGGGATCGAGATGGCCAGCGCGAGCAGTAACACTCCCCAGGGCATGGTCACCGCAGCCAAGCAGTACGGCCATGCCGATCTCCAGTGCAAGCCGAGGCCAGAGTCGGCGAAACCTTGTCGGGTGATCCATCGACGAACAACGCAGGCCGCAATTGCGGGCACGAACGCCGCGACCGCGAGTTGGGTCAGCGGATCATCGAGTGACCCACCCAGGAGGTACACCCCGAGCCATGGCAACCAGGCGCCCAGGAAGGCGATCGCCAGAAACCACCGAACACCGCGGCGACGTTGGGCGGGCGATTCGCGCAGCGCACTGACGATGGGGTCGCCCGAGCGGGTCGATTCATCGGTTGGTGAGGCATTCATGCGCCTAAGTACAACGCACTGTTGCCCCGAAGTCCCTCACCCTGGCGACCGCTCGACGGTAGCGCGCACGCTACCGTCTTCGGTCCCGGTCGAGCAGTGCGCAGTGCGAACGCGCAGGTGCATGACCTCACTCTTGCTTCTGCTCGGTGAACGGGTTGCTGCCGTGTGAAAGTCGTTGCTGCGCCTCGGTTTGTCGGATACGCAAGTGCTTGATGCTCTCTTCCAGCGCGGCGACCTCGCCGAGCCAGGCGCGGTCCTTCGCCTCGACGAGGCGCTGCTCGGCGTTCTCGGTCATCTCGTCGATGCGGCCCAGCTGGGCGGGATCGACGCGCAGGAACCGGCAGCGGGTGCAAGCGTGCTCGTGCACACAGGGTGTGCCGTAGGGGCGATGACACTCGCCGAGAGCCACTCGGCGCAGCAGGAAGTGTTGTTCGAATTCCGACCATTCGTCGTCCTCGGCGATCCGATCCTCGCCGATCGGGCGGAGTTGCCGTCGTCGTTCGATGAACGCCTGGTGGGCGGTGATGAGGTGCTCGGGGAACACCGCGGTGTAGCCGCGGGTGGTGTCGAGGTTCAGGTGACCCAGCAGGGCAGCGGCGATGTGCAGCGGGAGGCCGCCGTTGACGGCGTCGGTGGCGAACAGGCGGCGGAAGTCGTGCGGGGTGAACCTGATCGGTTGGCCGGCATCGCTGAGCCCGGCGACAACAGCCAGATGGTTGATAATGCCGCGCAGGTAGTGCCCGGACACCACCTCTTGGCGGGTGCCGACCTTGCGGGCGAACAGGTGCGGAAATGGTTGACCGTGGACCTTCTCGGTGACGTCGTAGCGAACCGAGAGCGGCACGTGATCGTTGCTGCCCTTGGCTCGGCGCAGCACTGCCAGCAACACCTGCACCAGTTCCGGGGTCATCGGCACCAGTCGTTCGCAGTCGGTCTTACTGGGCACGATGTGCAGCAGCGGTACCAAGGTTCCGGTGGTCGATGCGGTGTTAGTGGCGCAGCGACAGCTGGGTCAGCTCCATCAGTTCTTCGACGCGAATCCCGGTGTGGCGCAGGGTCTCGGCGACCGCCCAGCACCAGAACCCGTCGTCCTCCACCCCGGTGACGTCGATGCGTTTGGCCTCGCCGCGGATCCAGTTGGGCCGGGGTTGTCCGGGCGCCAGCCGGGCCCATACCCGTGCGCGCTCGTCGATGGCGAGGCGTTCCGGTGGCGCATCCCGGACGAACACGTAGCCGTTGACCTCGAACTGCACGCCGTGCCCGGCCGCGCGGGCCCTCTCGAAAAACAGTGCGCTGCGCTGCTTGTGTTCGTTTACCGCGGTCAGGAACGTCGGTAGCAGCGGCGTGAGCATGCGGGTGCGGCTTTGCATCTGGCTCTGTTGGCGCCGCTTGTTCTTGGCCGCCGCTCGGCTCAATGCCCGCGGCACGGGGCATGGCGCCACCCAGACGCCCCATCGCACCGGGTCATCGTGGGACCACTCGGCCAGATCGCGGTAGAAGCCGCGGATCGCGAACAACACGGAGTGGACTTCCCGGCGTTCGCGCCCGTCGGTCGTCAAGGCCAGTCGTTCACGCCACGCCGTGATGACGTCCGTTGATAGCCGTAGGTCGGTCTGCTGGGGGTTGATCTGCAGAATTTCCCACCAGAACAGGCGCACGATCCGGTAGGCCAGGCCTTCCAGTGAGCCGTAGTCCATGCCGGGGCGGATCTCTTCGAAGTAGTCCGCCAGTAGATCCCGTACGCCCGAGGGTGGGATGCCGTAGCGGTCGACGAGGGTGGCGGTCGAGTGTTGTCGTGTGTTGCCCTTTGCCGACCAGGCGGCCCGCAGCGTCGGGGCTTCGCCTGCCAGCGGTCCGAGTCGCACCAGCAGTTCCCACAGAAGATGTTCGCGGCGTTGCCGCCCCGAGGTCTTCACCACATCGGCGTAGTAGAGCAGGTCATCACCGGTGATCTGTTCGATGGTCTTGCCGGTGCGGATCATCACCCGCGTCAGTCCGGCTTCGGCGTCGCGCTGATGCCTCAGCAGCGATCCTTGATACTCGCTCAACTGGCGCAGCTTGGTGAGGGCATCACCGGCGTTGTGCTCGATGAATTGGGCGGTGTTGACCTTTGTTCGGGAATCGAGCATCCAGCTGTAGGACGGTCGCAGCACCCGTAATTGCAGCAGCGCGTTCATTCCTAGCAGGGTGGGTGAGTAGCGGTCGTATTGAGGCAGGTCGGCATGGTCCATCCAGGTCATCGGGGCGGCGTCGGAGCCGCTGGCCAGCCAGCGCTGCTCCCAAGTGTCGCCGGGGTAGCCGTTCAGCCGTGCCAGCAATGCTCGCGCACCGCGCACGATCATCTGGCGACGTTTCTGGTTGTAGGAGTGGTGATGACGGCGGACGGCGTCACACAACTCGTCCACCGTGCACTGCTGCATCGCGGCGCCGGGAGCCAGGGCGGGCAGTTCGGGCGGCGGCTGACTGGCGTCGTAGCCCTTCATGATGCGCAGTCGTCCGGTGCGCCCGAACCGGTCATCCGGTGGGATCGCCGCCAGGTGAGGCGAATCGGGCCGCGACAGTAGCTGAATCGACGGGGCGGCCGCCGCACGGGTCGCCGCAGCTTGCCGACGTTGCTGCAGTCGGGTGTCCTCGTCCTCGATGGTCACGACGGCTGGAGTCCCAATAATTCGCGCACCGCAGCCGCGTCGTAGCTCGGCTCGATCGTCGGCCCAAGGGCCGGTGGCCGGGCGTAGTGCTCGAGGACCTTGCCGACCAGATCCTCCAACCGTGGCTGGGTGTAGATCTGGGTCGTCATCACGCTGGCATGCCGCAGCACCGTCTGCACGTCGACCAACGTGAACGCCGGATCGGCGAGCAGCCGCGCCGCCGCGGTATGGCGAAAGTCGTGTAGCGACCAGTTCGTCCCCAAGCTTTCATTCGCCCGGCGCAGTACTGCGCGCATGGCGTGATAGTTCAGCGGGGCGGCCTTGGTTCGTCGCGTCCACCACACCGGACCGCCCGGACTCATGGGCGGCTGCTGCTCGGCGAGGTAGAGCGCCAGCCACACGAAGGAGTCCACCGACGCCGCCACCATCTCACGCGCCCGGCTGCCCTTGCTGGTCACCGTGATCGTGTAACGGCCGGCATCCAGGTCGCCGTGACACAAGCCCAACAACTCCGACGCCCGAACTCCCGACGACAGGTAGAAACTCACCAACGCACGGTCGCGGTGACTGCGCAACGCCGCGAACAGCGCCGTCGCGGCCTCATCCGTCAGGCCCCGCCAGACCGGGCGGGGTGTCTTCACAAAGTTGGCCTGCGCGGCACAACCATTAGTTCCGCGATCCAGGTCACCGGAACAGTCCGCGCCCACCCTTGCGACATATGCATCCTTATGCATATATTTCGGGCATGATTTCAGGACACGACCACAGCCACGGCGGTGACACGCGGGTGAGCCGGATGCTCATCGCCGCGGGCATCCTGACCGTGTTCTTCATCATCGAGCTCACCACTGCCCTGGCGATCAATTCGATCGCGCTGCTCGCCGACGCCGGCCATATGCTGACCGACCTGGTCGCTATGTTCATGGGGCTGACGGCGGTGCTGCTGGCCCGCCACGGTCCGGCATCGGCCGCGCGGACCTACGGCTGGCACCGCGCCGAGGTGTTCACCGCGGTGGCCAACGCCGTCCTGCTGCTGGGCGTCGCGACGTTCATCCTCTACGAGGCGTTCGACCGCCTCGGCAACGCGCCGGAGATACCCGGCGTCCCGATGATCGCGGTGGCATTGGCCGGCCTGATCGCCAACGTCGTCGTGGTGCTGCTGTTGCGCTCGCAGTCCCAGGAGAGCCTGGCCGTCAAGGGCGCCTACATGGAGGTCGTGGCCGACACCGTCGGCAGCATCGGCGTGCTGATCGCCGGCATCGTGAATGTGACGACCCGCTGGCCGTACGCCGATGTGGTGGTCGCGGTGTTCGTCGCCCTGTGGGTGCTGCCACGAGCAATCAATCTGGCCCGCGCGGCGCTGCGGATCCTGTCCGAATCCTCGCCCCAGCACATCGATGTCGAGGAGCTGCGCGCCGCCCTGGCCGCCGTCGACGGCGTCGCCGAGGTGCACGATCTGCACGTATGGACGCTGGTGCCCGGTAAAGACATGTGCACCGCCCACCTGACCAGCACCGGGAACTCCGACCGGATCCTCGACGACGCACGAGCGGTGCTGGCCGCCCGCGGACTGGACCATGCGACCGTGCAGGTCGAGCCACCCGGCAGTGCCGAGGACTGCCCTGGGCAGACCGACTGGTGACTTAGTTGAGCATTCCGTCGCACTGGCTGATCGACCTGGGCGTGCACCTCCCGCTTCGGGGGCGACCGGCCCTATGCCAACCGGGCCGCGGTACTGATACTGCACTAGGGCACCGACCGCAGCCGGACGTTGCGCCGCGGAGCTGAGCGGCTGCTTGCACTGCTCAATCTCGTCATCGAGCTACTCGTGGTCCGAAACTATTCGCTGGCAACGGCTTTCATCACCGCGACAGCACTGACGATCAGCTCGGGAACCCACGCCGTCGACATCGGCCAGCTGTTGTTGGCGCGCGGACCCGACACCCTGATCGGTTGCGCGGTCGGGGTGGCGGTCTACCTGGTGACGGCGCGCTGGCAGGAGTTCACCCGGCTCACCGACGCGATCGGACACCCGCTCGAAGCGACGCCCCTCCCGAGCCTGGTGCTCCCCCGCCGTTCCTGGCGGATGGATCACCTAGTTGCGCCAGGCGCTGGACCGTTAGGCCAGGCCCAGCTCACCCCGGGCGGCCGGATCGCAGTCGTCGAGCAGATCGACGCAGCGGGCGAACTCCTCGGTCTCCCCGATCGTGTCGGCCGCGCGTGCCAGGGCCGCCACACACCGCAGGAAGCCGCGGTTGGGTTCGTGGCCATACGGCACCGGGCCGAAACCCTTCCAGCCGTTGCGGCGCAGCTGGTCCAGACCGCGGTGGTAGCCGGTCCGGGCGTAGGCGTACGCGGTGATCGCCTTGTCGTCAGCCAGCGCTTCCTCGGCCAGGACAGCCCACGCCACCGATGCCGATGGGTGAGCGGCAGCCACGATCGCGGGATTCTCACCAGCCAGGAGCTCGGCTTCGGCCTCAATATCACCGGGCAGCAGCACGGGCGGGGGGCCCAGAAGATCACCAAAGGATGTCATTGGCCCATTGTGCCGGTGCCGCCGCCAGCGCATGGTCACACCCAACCGTTAGGGTCGAAGCACCAGTACTTCAGAAGGACGGCAGCACCCCATGTCGAACCCATCCGGGCCCGACCACGACGACGCGACCAACGCGATCGTCGGAAGCGACGACGAGCAGCCAACCCAAGAGACCGACGCAGCTACCGAGGCGATCGGGGCCACCGACGTACCATCCGAACGCCGTTACACCGCACCCGGATTCGATGCGGGGTCGACGCAGATCATCGACCGCACCCCGGACCCCGAGACCGAGATCTTCTCCACCCCCACCGAGGTCTTCGCCGTATCCGGTCCGCCGCGAACCGGTCCGCAGGCCATCCCGGCGCGTCCGGTGACGACGCGGCGGCGCAGCTGGGCGCTGGTGCTCGCGGTGATCGCCGTCATCGCGGCGCTGGCCGCGGTGGCCGTGCTGGCGACCTTCCTGCTGACCCGCGACGATTCCGCTAAAGAATCCCAGGAAGACCGGGTCCGCTCGGCCATTGCGCACTTCGATACGGCCGTGCAAAACGGTGACCTGGCCGCACTGCGCGGCATCACCTGTGGCCAAACCAGGGACAGTTACGTCAGATACGACGATGCCGCCTGGTCGGACACCCATGCGCGGGTGGCCGCGGCGGGGCAGTACCCCGTGGTGGCCAGCATCGACGAGGTCGTCGTCAATGGCGACCACGCCGAAGCCAACGTGACCTCGTACATGGCGTTCGATCCGACCACCCGGTCCACCCGGTCTTTCGACCTGCAGTTCCGCGACAACCAGTGGAAGATCTGCCAGTCGTCCTGAGCGTCCTAGCCAGTGGAGACTGAACGGCCCGCGCTGTGCAGGTCGTTGCAGGCCTCGACCACGCGCTCGGACATCGAGGCCTCGGCCTTCTTCAGGTAGCTGCGCGGGTCATAGACCTTCTTGTTGCCGACCTCGCCGTCGATCTTCAGCACACCGTCGTAGTTGGTGAACATGTGTGCGGCCAGCGGGCGGGTGAAGGCGTACTGGGTGTCGGTGTCGACGTTCATCTTCACCACGCCGTACTTCAACGAGTCCTCGATCTCCGACTTCAACGAGCCCGAGCCTCCGTGGAAGACGAAATCGAACGGCTTGGCCCCCTCGGCCAGACCCAGCTTGGCGACGGCGACCCGCTGGCCCTCGGCCAGCACCTCGGGCTTGAGCACGACGTTGCCCGGCTTGTAGACGCCGTGCACATTGCCGAACGTCGCAGCCAGCAGATACTTGCCGTGCTCGCCGATTCCGAGGGCCTCGATGGTCTTCTCGAAGTCTTCCGGGCTGGTGTAAAGCTTCTCGTTGATCTCCGCCTCGACGCCGTCCTCTTCGCCGCCGACCACGCCGATCTCGATTTCGAGGATGATCTTGGCGTCCGCGGCCTGCTTGAGCAGTTCCTGGGCGATCGACAGGTTCTCGTCGATCGGGACCGCCGAGCCGTCCCACATATGAGACTGGAACAGCGGGTTGGCGCCCTTGGCCACCCGTTCGGCCGAGATGGCCAGCAGCGGACGCACGTAGGTGTCGAGCTTGTCCTTGGGGCAGTGATCGGTGTGCAGCGCGACGGTGATCGGGTACTTAGCGGCGACCACATGGGCGAACTCGGCCAGCGCCACCGCGCCGGTGACCATCTCCTTCACCCCGAGGCCAGAAGCGAATTCGGCTCCGCCGGTTGAGAATTGGATGATGCCGTCACTGCCGGCGTCGGCGAATCCTTTGATCGCTGCGTTGACGCTCTCCGAGCCGACGCAGTTGATCGCCGGGAATGCGAACGAGTGCTCCTTGGCGCGGCCCAGCATCTCCGCGTAGACCTCGGGCGTTGCGATGGGCATGGCACTTCCTCTCGACTCTGGCGCTGAACGAAGTCAGTATGTCAAGAAGCCCGTCGACTGGCACGGGGCACTGACATCTCGCACCGGTACCCTTAGGCGTCGTGACCACCACCACCCTGGCGCTCATGCCGTCGTTTCTCGACCCGCTGCATCTGATCGAGCAGTTCGGCACCTGGGCGCTGGTCGGCATTCTGGTCGTCGTCTTCATCGAATCCGGTGTGCTGTTTCCCGTGCTGCCCGGTGACACGCTGCTCTTCGTGGCGGGCATGCTCGCCGCCGGCACGGCCGCACGCGGCGCTGACGTCAATGCGAACTTCCAGCTCTGGCAACTGCTGGTGTTCATCCCGATCGCCGCGATCCTCGGCGGGCAGGTCGGCTATATCGTCGGCCGGTTCCTGGGGACGGCGATGTTCAAACCGAATGCGCGGCTCCTCAAGCAGCGCTACCTGGATGAGGCGCACCTCTTCTTCGAGCAACGCGGACCCTTCGCGATCGTGCTCGCCCGGTTCATCCCGATCGTGCGGACGCTGGCTCCCATCACCGCGGGTGCGGCGAAAATGACGTACGGGGTCTTCACGCTCTACAACGTCATCGGCGCGATCCTGTGGGGCGTCGGGCTGACATTGCTCGGCTATGGGCTGGGCCAGTTCGAGATCATTCAGAAGCTGCTCGAACCGATCTTCATCCTCATCGCGGTTGCGTCGATCGCCCCGATGATCTGGGAGTGGTACAAGCGCCGCAAGGCCGCCCGCGCCGCGACCCACCCCGTCACCGAGTCGTAGCGGACGCAATAAAAGTTGCTCACCGGGTCGTCCCGCGCCATCGCGCGGGACGGTTGTTCCAGCATTTTGCCAGATAGTACACAGCGTTTCTCCCAGGAAACCACCGTAGTTTTCGCTGATCAAGCGAAAGGACACGGGGAACATGAAGCTAATTCTCAAGGGAGCGGTCGTAGTGGCCGGCATCGCGATCGCCACCGCGTTCGGCCCCACAGTGGTTGCTGTCGCCAGCCCGACGACAACATTTGCCGTCCAGGATGGTGACAGCGGCGTCGGCGGCGCGAAAATCGACGCCGACGGCACCCAGGGCGACTACAAAGCGGCAGTCGACGGATCGATAAGCGGACCGCAGATGGTTGCCAAGCCGCAGACCTAAGACTGCGACAGCCGCGCCAGCGCGGCGAACAGCTCCTGCAGGCCAGGTTTGGCCCGAAAGTCCATGTGACGCTGTCGAGTTGAGCGCCGGCTAGCTGGGAAAATTGACGTCCTTGGTGACGGCTTCCCACTCGTCGATCGACGCCGACAGTGCGGCGATCTTCTCGCGCACCGCCTTGAGGACGTCACGGCCGAGCAGCAGCCGCAGCGGCGGCTCGTCGAGGCCGGCGACCATCACCACCGCCTCGGCGACTTTGCGTGGATCTCCGGGCAGGTGGTCGGCGAAATCCTTGATCAGCGACTTTCGTGTGCCGACACTGTCGTCGTAATCACCGATCGGCGTAGATGATTCCCACATCGACCGCTTGGCCCAATCGGTCCGGAATGCGCCGGGCTCGATGGCCGTCACTTTGATCCCGAGTGGCATGACCTCCTGGGCCAGCGCCTCGGTGAGCGCTTCGAGCGCGAACTTCGTCGACGAGTAGTACGCGTTGGGCGGGTTGGACACCAGTCCCGTCATCGACGAGATGTTGATGATGTGCCCGGCCCCGCGCTCCCGCATTGATGGCAGCACCGCCTTGATGGTGTCGACAACACCGAAGTAATTGGTGTCGAACAAGAGTCGGACCTTCGCGTCCTCGCCTTCCTCGACCGCCGACAGGTAACCGTTGCCGGCATTGTTCACCAGTACGTCCACCCCGCCGAACGTGGCATCGGCCGCGGCCACCGCGTCGGCGATCAGATCCTTGTCGGTGACGTCGAGCGCAATGGCCAGCGCACGGTCGCCGAACTCGTCGGCCAGATCCTGTACCGACTCGATCCGCCGAGCCGTCACCACCACATTGTTTCCGGCTTCCAAGGCGGCCCTGGCGATCTCACGTCCGATACCGGTTGAGCATCCGGTCACCAGCCAGCAACCCATGTCAGTTGGTCCTCTCGTTCGGAGTGCCTTCGGGTATCCGGCGAAGATAGGCTTGACGCCGCAGCGCCAACTGCTCGGCCCGCCCCTCGGCGCTCACGCGCGGAATGTCGGGCACCTCGTCGTCGAGCCGGTCGAGCGCCACGACCCGGCCGGTCGCACCGAGATCCGGCCGCGGACCACCCTCGTCGAATTCGGCCATCCGCAGTGTCAGGATGCCTTCCCGTAGACCGTCGGAGTCGATCCAGTTCGCCACGCCGGGATCGACCGGGGAGATGACGTAGGTGTAGCTGCCATCGGCGTTGGGCAACGACTGCGCCTTGTTCAGGCTGCCGGTGCGGTCGACGATGTTCAGTGTGGTGCCCCAGATATTGCTCAGCGGCACTGTGAAGTATTCGGCGCCACCATCTTTGACGTCGACGACGAAGGTCTCATCCGGGCCGAGATCGAACCGGCCCATCACGTAGACCTGGTTCTTCATGGCGCCGACTTTGTCCGCCGACCAGGCCAGGTTGAAGTTGTTGGCCGGCATCTTGTAAATGCCGTGGCTGAGCTTGCCGGTGAAGTTCGCGAAGTGGGCCATCATGTCCGCGGTGGCATCGGCTTGTTCGTCGGCGGTGCGGGCCGGCGTGCCCGGCGCGCCGCCGAGGCGCTCCACGGTGATGTGGTTGGGGTCGTCGTTGGCCCAGTCCAAGAGGACGTCGCGGATGTAGAACTCGTGTGCTTCCGCGGTGGTCTGCACATGGTTGGGACGCCCGTTGGCGGGCTCGGAATCCACTGTGATGGTGTAACTTCCGTCGCTGTCGACGTCCATGGTCTTGCCGTTCAGCACGGCCACGGTGCCCATGTTGGGATCCCACAGCGTGAAGTAATTCTCCGTCATCCGGTTCCGCCCGACGCGGCCGCGGATCTCATAGCGTTCGTCACCCGAAATCGGGATCACCCGGTAAACGGTGTCGGGGTTGTCGATACCCCACCGCGATCCGGGGATCTGCCGGTCCGCCACCGGGTGCGCCAGCCGGGTGATGCAACTGACCTTCGGCCGCAGCTTGTCCTGATTGGACGACCACACCGCGGCGGAAAACATCACTTCGGCAAAAGCCGCATCGAAGCGCTCCCGCATGGCGTCAGAAGCCTTGGCGCGGCCCAGCCAATTCTCCGCGACAGTCTGATACGCCGCCTTGACCGTAGGGTGTTCGGTCAGCGCGAGTGCGGCAAGCTCCTGCTCGTGTTGCGACTCCGTTGCCACCGCATCGTCGGCGATCATTGCTTGTCCTTTCGGAAGCGTTTGTTATACAAGGAGAATCGCTCGTTCACTTGAGCGTCACTGAGGCCGTAGGAAGACAGGTCGTACGACGGCCGCGCGACCTCGTGCGGCCGCTTGGCCAGCCAGTCGGTCATCGCGGTGACCACCGTGTCCGTCAGCGGCAGACCGACCGCGTCGTACACCCGGCTCACCTGGCCGATCGAGTCGCCGACAGCTTCGTCGAAGTGGATGTCGGTGACCCGCGCCGATTCGTCAGACCAGCTCTCGCGCACGGCCATCGCCCGGTCGTTGGTCCAGCCCATCCGCTCCAGCCACTGTGCACCAACGCGGTTGAGGTCGACCTCGTCGGCATGCATGGCATGCAGGGTCGCATTGAGGCTCGCCCCTGAGGAGACGGTGGTGCGCGGGTCCCGATGCATGTGCACGACATGCACATCGGGGAACTGATGGCGCAGTTCGTCGAGGTACCCCAGGTGGGCCGGGGATTTCAGCACCCAACGCCCTGCGGTGATCCCGCGCTGACGCTTCTGCCACTGCAGGAACCTCAACATCCGGTGCAGATAGTCGTATGCGGGCGTGAAATCCTGTGTGTTCAACCATGATCGGTAGTGGGGTAGGTTGGCGCCGGACTCCGGCACATGGGACAGGAACGCGTCAGCCAGGAAGACGATCTCCTCCTCCGCCTCCCGCGCATACATCGGATGGATGGCGAACAGTTCCGGTGCCAGCTCCCGTGACTTGTTCTCTCGTGCTTCACTGATCGCGATCCGCGGGTCGGTGCCGGCGAAGTCGTAGTCCAGCTTCGGAGCGGCCTCCACCACCTCCCAGCCCCGCGCGCAGTGCAGCCGCGTGTCTGCGGCGAGCAGACGCTGCAGCAGGGTCGTTCCGCTGCGCATCATTCCCACCACCACGATCGGCGCCTCGACTTCTTCGTCGAGGATCTCGGGATGACGACGGATCCATTCCTCGGCGCGAAGCCGCATCCGCAGGCTGTGTACTAGACCCGACCGCAGGATGTGCTCGCCGATCACATTGAGCCCGGCACCGGGATAATCATCGAGCAACACTGCCAGGGGCTCCTGGAAATCCCCCGGGCCCCAGTCGGTGAGACCTTCCTTGCCGATCGCGGACGCCAGCACCGCGTCCATAGCGAAAGCGCCCGTCGTCGCCATCGGATCAGAACTTCAGATGCTGGCTCACGTCGCCGACTTGGTCGACGAACATGGTGCGGGAGTCGAACCACCACTGGCCGTCGATCCGGTGGAAGGTGTCGTGATAGTGGCCGGTGACGATGATCTGCAACGGAAGGTCGGGCGTCGCCTGGGTGACGGTGTAGTAGGCCTTGCCGCGCGCAGTGCCCGCGTCGTCGTCGACGTAGAGCTGCACATTGCTGGTGTTGTGCTTGGTCTTCGGTGTGCCGTCCTCGTAGAGGCGGGTCGCCATCTCGTACATCTGGCGCACCCGCTGCGGTCCGGCGAACAGCGTCTCGGGTGGGCCGTTCTCCACACCGCAGATCCGGCCATGCGTGAACAACGCGGCAACCCCGTCAAGGTCGCCGGCATCCAGCAGTTCGGCATAGGCGTAGATGAGGTTCGTGATCGCCTGCGCACTGTCACTCATAACAAGGGGCATGATCGCAGAGCGATTGCTTAGATGGTCTTGTTTGTCCAGAATTTCCCATTATGCTCGCCGACGTGACGCAGTGGTCGCCGAGCAGGCTCGGCAATCTGGCCGGTAAACGGATCATCGTGACGGGTGCGACCAATGGCGTGGGCCTCGGCACCACGCGGGCGCTGGCCCGGGCCGGCGCGCACGTCATCATGGCGGTCCGCAACACCACGCTGGGCGCGCAGCGCGCCGCCGAGATCGACGGCTCCACCGAGGTGATCAAAGTCGATCTCGCCGACCTGGCCTCAGTGCGGGCCTTCGCGGACGCACTCGACGGCGACGTGGACATCCTGATCAACAACGCCGGTGTGCTGAACGATCAGCGTCACGAAACCATCGACGGTTTCGAAGCGACGCTGGGCACCAACATGCTCGGACCGTTCGCGCTGACGAATCTGGTGTTTCACCGGGTGCGCTCGCAGATCATCAACGTCGCTTCCGACGGCCACCGGATGGCGACGCTGCGGCTCGACGATATGCACCTGCGCCGAACGAAATGGACCGCGCTCAATGCCTACGGGCATTCGAAACTCGCGATGATGTTGTGGGGCCTCGAGCTCGACCGGCGCCTGCGCGCGGCCGACTCCGACGTTGTCACCCACCTGATCCATCCCGGCTGGGTCGCCTCCAACCTGGCGCAGACCTCCGATTCGCCGTTGATGTCAGCGGCGTACAAGGTGGTCGACGGATTCGCCCAGCGGCTGGCCAATGACGTCGACCAGGGTGCGGTGCCCACGCTGTACAGCATCAGTGAGCCGATACCGCCGGGCAGCTACGTCGGGCCCAACGGCCGGTTTGGTCTGCGTGGCGTCCCGGCACTGATCGGCCGTTCACCGGGCGCATGCGATTACGACGCCGCCGCCAGGGTCGTACAGTTCGCCGAACAGGAAACCGGCACAACGCTTCCCGTCTAGGGGGTTGCCCCCGGCCGGTTGGCCTCAAGCGCCCGGATCAGGCTGGCCGAATCCCACGGCCCGCGATGACGGATACCGTTGACGAAGAACGTCGGTGTGGCGTTGAGGTCCATCAGCTCAGCGTCCTGCACATCGTCATCGACCCGGTGCAGCACCCGCGGTGAGTGCAGGTCCTCGTCGAATCGGGTGATGTCACAGCCGACTTGGTCGGCATAGCGGTAGATGTGCTGCCATTCCAGGTAGTCCTGGAACTCGAACATCATCGTCCCCATCTCGAAGAACTTGCCTTGCAGGGCAGCAGCTTCACTGGCTCGCGCGGCATCCGTGGCCCGCGGGTGCACCCGTTCCAGGGGAAGATGCCGCCATATGTAGCGCAGTTGGTCGCCGAAGTGGGCGCGGACTTCGTCGATCCCGCCGGTGGCGCGGCTGCAGAACGGGCATTCGTAGTCGCCGTACTCGACCAGCGTCAGCGGCGCATCGACCGGCCCACGGATGTGATCGCGGCTCGGATCGATATCGCGGACCAGCTTGTATCCGACCGCCAACGGCGGGCTGAACCGGTCGGTAAGCCAGAAGACCGCCCACCCCAACGTGAATGCGATGACCGACGCCGCCAGGACACCGACGCGGGCCATATCGGCAGCGTGCGGGTCGTCGATCGCGATATCGATGATGAACAGCGCGATGGTGAATCCGATACCGGACAGCGCCGCGCCGCCGGCGATCCGCCGCAGCGTCAGCCCCGGGGACAGCCGGCCCAGCCCGGTGCGCTGCACGAGCCAGGTCGCGCCGGTGATGCCGATCAGCTTGCCGATCAGCAGACCGGCCACCACACCCCAGGTCAGCGGTGACCGCATCGCCGCCAGCACGGTATCGGAGTCCAGCGGCACACCGGCATTGGCCAACGCGAACAGCGGCAGCACCCCGAAGGACACATACGGCCCGAACCCCGTCACCAGTCGCTCGTTGATCGAGATCGAGTCACGCAGGCTGCGGGTGGCCGCCCGGGCATACTCCGAGTTCGGCGACTGGCGGAACGCCCGGATCACGTCGACTGCCGCCTCCACCCGCTGACGCTCGGGGGTGAACACCGGGATCACCAGTGCCACGATCACACCGGCCAGCGTCGGGTGCACACCACCGTTGAACAGAGCTAACCAGAGGGCAACGGCCAGAATGCAATACATCACACCGCGCATGGCATCGGGCAGGTAGCGCACGCCGATCAGGGCGGCCACCAGCACGACGGCGATCAGCAGCGGGACGATCCGGATGTGATCGGAGTAGAACAGGGCGATGGCGGCCAGCGCACCGACATCATCGACCACAGCCAACGTCAACAGGAACGTCCGCAGCCGCGCGGGGTATTGAGGGGCGATGATCGCCAGCGCACCGATCAGGAACGCGGTGTCGGTCGAGATGACCACGCCCCACGCGGTGGTGTCATCGCCGGATGGGTTGAACAGCAGGAAGATCACCGCGGGCAGAGTCAGCCCGGCGACAGCGGCCACCACCGGCACCAGTGCACGGGAGCGTTCGGTCAGTTCCCCGATGGTGAACTGGGCCTTGACTTCCAGCCCTACGATGAAGAAGAAGAACGCCATCAGCGCGTCGTTGACGATCGCTTTGACCGTCAGCGCCCCGTGGTAGTCACCGAAGCTCAATCCGACGTGCGTTTCCCAAAATTCGGAATAGGTGTGTGCCCAGGGCGAATTCGCCCACACGATGGCCACGACGGTGAAGATCAGCAGTAGTGCTGCAGCGGCGTTCTCGCCGAAACGCTTCGCTGTCGGGTCGCGCCCCAGCCGGCTGCCCCTCACGCTGTCACCGTATGCGCAGCCTCCATCAACATCCAACCCGACAGCTGCACCGAGAGATCGCGCTCCGGGGTCAGCGACGAGTTGACCGCGCCCTCGACGAACTGCGCCTGCCCGCCACCGGCGGTCGGGATTTCGGCGGTGCTGTCCCAGGAGTTCCCGAACAGCGGCAGCCCGTCCACACTTTGGCGGTTTTCCCACGCGGCCTCCGCCGACGCCAGCACGATCGCACGGGCACTATCCCCCGCATCATCGGGAAGCGCGGTCGCCGCGAGTGCCAGATACCGGGCGGTGATCCCGGCGAACAGTCCGCCGTCGCCGCCGCCAGCCCCGCTCACGATTCCGCCGGGCGCCATATGCTCGCCGATCGCCGTGACCAGCCGACGCACCCGGGCCGGGTGCCGGTCGTCATGGGTGCGCACCGCCAACTCGGTCTCCAACCCCAGCACGACCCCCTGGCAGTAGGTGTACTGCGCGCGCACCAACGATCCGCCCTTGATGCCGTCGAACACCAGATGGGTCTCGGGGTCGATCAGCGTTTCATCGATCCAGTCGGCCATCTGCTGGGCCCGCCGCAACCGATCGCCGTAGCGGGCCAGGAATATTCCGGCCGGACCGTTGGCCGGCGCGTTGAAGAACTGATCCTGTTTGCGCCAAGGGATTCCGCCGCCGTCCTCGGGCACCCACGACGTGACGAACTGTTCGCAGAGGGTCTTGCACGCGCGCGGTCGATCGACACCGGCGACCCGCTGGGCACGCTCCAAGGCCAGTGCCAGCCAGGCCATGTCGTCGTAATAGCTGTTCGTCCACCGGCCGTTGTTACGCAGCCGGTGGCCGCGAATCTGCCGTTTGATCGTGCCCACCCGGTCCGGTTGGGGCTCGCGTAGCTGCGCGTCGACAAGACAATCCAGCAGGTGCGCCTGCCACCAGTAGTGCCAGGTTCCGAACCATCTGTGACCGCGGGCGGGCGGCCAGCTGACCACGCCGAGCTGCGTTCCGGGCAAGCCCCAGACTGCGCGCAGATGGCGTTTCGTTATCGCGGCCTCAGCACTGGCAGCGCGGTTGGCCCACAGCTGATCCATACCGACAATCCTGCCCTACCAAGCCTGCGAGAGATCGGCCCATTGCCTGATCCAGGCGTGCATCGCGATACCGGCGGCGACGGCCGCGTTGACGCTGCGGGTCGAGCCGAATTGGGCGATCGACACCGTCATCGCCGCTCCGGTCCGAGCCGCTTCGGAAATGCCGGGCCCCTCCTGGCCGAACACCATCAGGCAGTCGCGCGGCAGCGTGGTGGTTTCTACCCGCACGGCGCCGTCGATGTTGTCGACGGCGAGGACGGTCAATCCGGCGTCGGCGGCGAAGGCCAGTAACTCGTCGGTGCTGTCATGGTGAGCCAACCGCTGGTAGCGGTCGGTGACCATGGCCCCGCGCCGGTTCCAGCGCCGGCGGCCCACGATGTGCACGGTATCGACGGCGAAGGCGTTGGCCGTGCGGACCACCGCGCCGATGTTGGCATCGTTGCCAAAGTTCTCGATCGCGATGTGCAGCGGGTGCCGACGATGATCGATATCGGCGATGATCGCCTCCCGCGTCCAGTACCGATACGCGTCGACGACGTTGCGAGTATCGCCCTGGCGCAACAGCTCTGGGTCATAGCGTGGGTCATCGGGCAGCTCACCGGCCCAGGGCCCGACGCCGGGGGCGCCGGTGCTCCACTCGGTGGGGCCGGCGTCAGTCACAGTTCACCCAGACCGCGGTCTGGGACCCGGCCGTCCGGGGCCGCAGCGTCAGTGTCGACGAGCACACAGTCACCGCGCCGCCCACAATCAGCAACCGAGTTGTTGTGGCCCATCAGGGCCGGCGACCCCCCGACGCGGGCCCCAGCGACTCCGCGACCAAACTTGCTGGCCGCACGCGGCCGCGCGCCGGCGCAGATGACGCCGACAGACGTCGGCGGGAGGACTGTCCGATGAGCGAATTTTCGTGCTCGCGCGGCGGTCTGGCCGGACCGCAACGCCAGTGGGACACAGGTCACCCGACGCCCTTTCTGCCCCTAGTTCACACTCCGGCCGTAGTATCCGGTTTCAACTCGCCGGTTATGACAACTCAGTTAGCTGGCGCGACGCGGACACAGGTTGCACGTCCCTGGGGGCAACCCGACAGCGAACCCGAGCTATCGGGAGACTACCTGCACGGCGCATTTCGTAGCTACGAAAGGTCCCGGCCGCGGCCTACCCCAGTGATCGCTACCGCACAAAGATGATGTGTTGGGATAGGCGCACCTTCGCCAACCACGCCGAGCCTCGGCCGTGGGCCAAAATCGTTAAGGAGATGCGCATGCTGGCGCCGATCTCCGCCGAGTTCAGCGGCTTCGGCATGCGGTACGGGAGTGGCATGTGAGTTTCGACGTCTCCGCCGATTCCGGCGCGGACGCGTACAACGCGCGACTCCTTCTCCGCGACGATCCCCACGACGACCCCCTATTGGCCCGACTGCGCGACGACTCTCGCACCGAATGTGTCGACCTCTCCGGCAGACGGACAACGCACCTGCGGACGTCGTAGCGGCGGCCGCGCGACGCGCCCCGTCCGGGGGGAACATGCAGCCCTGGAACAGAGAGGCGCACAATGACTCGGTGACCGTCGAGCTTGACCCGAACTGCACCTCGACGATGGACGTCGCCTACCGGGCCAGCGCTGTGCCGATCGCGGCGGCGACCTACAACGCACGTAGGCGCCGTATAGCCAGCGGGAGGACACTCGGGTAATGGCGCTCGACACTCTGATCACGAGCGTGGCCACCAAGCTCATGGCGGCTACGTCTGCCACCTCAGCGCAGGTGAGCCAGGAGGTTCTCGCCGACCTCGTGGCGTCCTTCGGTGTCGACTTCAGCTTCCTGCGCTACAACGACCATGCGATCCGTGCTACCAAGCTGGTCGCCGAATGGCCGCCGCGCCCCGACGTCCCCGATCCCGACCTACTCGGAGTGCTCTACCTCGCCGACGCCGATCCGATCTTCGCGGCCGCCGAGACCGCCAAAGAGCCGGTCTTCTTCTCCCCCGAGCCGATCGCCGACGACTACCAACGCCGAGTCCAGGAGGCCAGCGGCGCCGCGCGGCCATCGCTGGCGTCGGTACCGCTGCTGTCCGGTGACGTCACCACCGGGGCATTGGGGTTCATCAAGATCGGCCTCAAGGACTGGTCGCCAGAAGAGCTGAATGCGCTCCTGGCGATCGCCTCGTTGTTCGCCCAGGTGCAGGCGCGGGTGGTCGCCGAGGAAGAGCTGCGGTCTCGCGCCGAGCATGACGACCTCACCGGGCTGCACAATCGCCGGGCGTTGCTGGCCCACCTCGACGACCGGCTGGGGGTGGGGCAGCCGGGCCCGGTGTCGGCACTGTTCCTCGATCTCGACCGGCTCAAGGCGATCAACGACTACCTGGGGCACCATGCCGGCGACTGGTTCATCCAGGCGTTCGCCGCGCAGCTGCGTGAGGAGACCGCCGAAGGCGATGTGATCGCCCGCCTTGGGGGCGACGAGTTCGTCGTCGTACCGGCCGGACCGATGGACGCCGACGCCGCCCTTGCGCTGGCGCATCGGCTGCAGGCGGTGCTGCGCGACCGGGTGACGATCGGCGGTGAGATGCTCACCCGCACCGTCAGTGCCGGTGTCGCACTGGGAGTTCCGGGCCGGGACACCACGTCGGATCTGCTGCGGCGCGCCGACCAGGCGGTGCTCAACGCCAAGAACGCCGGCGGCAACAAGATTGCGATGTTCACCGACGAGATGTCGCTGAAGAGCCAGTTCCGCAACGACATCGAGCTGCATCTGCAGAACGTGATCGACGCCGGAACGCTGATTCTGCACTACCTGCCCGAAGTCGACATGCGTACCGGGGAGATCCTGGCGACCGAAGCACTGGTGCGCTGGCAGCACCCGACTCGTGGGCTGCTGCTACCCGATTCCTTCATCAACGTCGCCGAATCGATCAATCTGGCAGGCGAATTGGGACGCTGGGTGATGCGCGCCGCCTGTTCGGAGTTCAGCAGCTGGCAAGCCCGCGGTATCGGCATGGACGCGGTCATCCGGATCAACGTCTCCCCGGTGCAACTGGTCACCGACGGATTCGTCGAATCAGTGGCCGACACGATCGCCGAATTCAACGTCGATGGCAAGTCGGTGTGTCTGGAGATCACCGAAAGCGTTGTGGTGCAAGACATCGAAACTACCCGCATCACCCTGGCCGGCCTCAAAGACCTCGGGCTACAGGTCGCCATCGACGATTTCGGCACTGGTTACAGCGTGCTGACGCATTTGAAATCGCTTCCGGTGGACACCCTCAAGATCGACAAGGGGTTCGTGCTCGATCTCGGCACCAACCCCGAAGATCTGGCGATCGTCCGCGCGATCATCGCGCTCGCTGATGCGTTCAACCTCGAATTAGTGGCCGAAGGGGTCGAGCGGCCGAGCGCGGCGAGGACGCTACTCCAACATGGCTGCCATCGCGCTCAGGGATTCCTGTTGTCGCGCCCGGTGTCCGGCGATGCCATGGCCGAACTTTTCGCCAAAAGGTTTATCCCGGTGGATTTTTCCACACCGCATCGGGGCTGAGTCAGGAGCTATACAACAACTCGACGAGGCCGAACCGGCTGGCCGTGCGACTCACAACGGCGACTTGCGTTGGGCCAACGGGCAAGTCAGGCTGGACGGGCCAATCGGCACTGCTGGGCGCAGGCCCGATCGACAGGGCAATACCAACGGTCGCACGCACCAGCCGTGTTCCCGCAGCCGTGGCCAGGGCCGCGCCTGCCACCCGCCCCTCCTCGAAGACCAACCGCTCCAGCGTGGTGCCAGCGTCCTCCAGGAGGCCGCGTTCATCAATCTGTCCGCGCAACCATTCGGCCAGTTCACAACCGGGTCGGTCAGTTTCGGGCCGATAGTCGCCCAGGATGCCTGCTTGGATCGTCTCCCCTGAACTGCGCAGCGTCGTCATATTCTCGGGTATCTGGCTGTAGATCACGCCGAACGGCGAGGCGACGCAACGCGCCGAGAAGTCGCGAAGTCGGGAGCCGAAAAACGGTTCGATCGTGGCCTTGCGGTCCTTGCTCACAACGACCGGTTTGGCGCGAACGACCGCGAGTTCCAAGTCCCGATCAATCGGCAGGTCCACGTCGTCGGTCATCGACTTTAAGTAGGCGGCGGTGTCGGGATCGGAAGGCTCCGAAGACAACTCCGCATCGGCGAACTCGACGTCGAGTTCGAGATCCGTACACCAGATGGCATGCGCCAGCGCGCCAAGGCCTGCACCGGCGCAGATCACGTCGACGACGTAATCCCACGGCAGTTCTGAAGCCTCGATGGCCTCCTCATCAATCCGTGCCATCCTCGTGCGCGTCAAGACGTCGGCAGGCCGAGGTCGGCCAGACCCAGCACGCTGCGGTAGGGCACTCCTTCGGCCTCGATCGCCTCGGCCGCCCCGGTAGCGCGGTCCACCACCGTCGCGACACCCACGACCGTCGCGCCCGCATCCCGCACCGCGTTGACGGCGGTCAGCGCCGAACCTCCGGTGGTGCTGGTGTCTTCGACCACCAGCACGCGCTGGCCTGCCACGTCGGCACCCTCGATGAGCCGTTGCATCCCGTGGCTTTTCAGCGCCTTGCGCACCACGAAGGCGTCGATCGGCCGGCCCGGCGCGTGCATGACCGCCCCAGCCACCGGGTCAGCTCCCATGGTCAGTCCGCCGACCGCCGCATAGTCCCAGTCAGCGGTGAGCTGGCGCACCAGTCGGCCGATCAGCGGCGCGGCCTGGTGGTGCAGGGTGGCGCGCCGCAGGTCGACGTAATAGTCGGCTTCCTTGCCCGACGACAGAGTGACGCGACCGAACACCACTGACAGCCGGCGGACCAGCTCGGCGAGTTCGGCGCGGTCAGCGACGTTGAGTTCAGCTCCGCCCACGGCTTTTTCCTGTTCTGTTGTTGACCGCGCGAACAATCCCGCGCGGGACCAGCCGGCCGACCGTGGTCAGCACCTTGTGCTGCAGGCTGGGAATGCTGATGATCTTGCCTTTGGCCACATCGGCCAGGCTCTCAGTCACCACGTCATCGACATTGAGCCACATAATTGTTGGCAGCGACGTCATGTCGATGCGGTTGGCCGCTCTGAGTTCGGCAGCCAGGTCGTTGAGGCGCTCGACGTGACGCGCGACCAGCACCAGGTTGTAGCCGTCCCGCGCATAGCGGCGGGCATAGCCGGCACCGAGACCCGCGGTGGGGTCGGTGACGAGCGCGACGGGACGGGACACGCCGAGACCCTACCGGCTCAGCGCTGGTAGTTGGGAGCCTGTGTACCAGCCGGGCTGGAACTGCGCGGCTGCTGCGGGCGCAACGGCGGTGGGACCTCGGCCCGTCCCGGCGGCAGCTCGCGGCGGCCGGCGGGGGCCAGGGGGCGGCCCGGAGAGGCATCGCGGCGACCCGCAGACTGGGGCAGCGCCGGCTGTGCGGTGGGCGGCAGCACCCGCAGCAGATCGTTGAACTGCCGCACGGTGCGCAGACCCTCGTCCCACTGAGCGCGGCTCGAGGAGATCGGCATGGACACCAGCGTCCAGTTCTGCTCGTTCCACATGATCTCGGCGCAGTCCGGCGCGGTGTGGGCGAAGGTGACCATCCGGCGGTCACACGCCCGGCGGGCGGCGTCCAGGTTGGTCGAGTAGACCATCCGCGGGCCGATGGCGCCCAGCAGCCAAATGTCACTCTCGCGTGGCTCGGCGATGCCCTTGAGCCGCAGGTCCATCACGACGTTGGTGCCAACCTTGCGGTGCAGGGCGATCACGGTGGCGACGTCCTCGAGATCGAAGATGTACACCGCCTCGCCGCGGATCTGACCGAGCACCACATTGCGGGCGGTGACATCGCCGACGGTCGACATCACACCGCGCTTCCAGCGGTCGATGATCTCGGCGGACTCGGATTCGAAGTCGAACCCGTGCGACCGCGCCCAGGACTTACGGCGACGGCCCAAACCACGTCGACGGCCGATGTCGACGTACAACAGCACCGCCGCACCCACGAAGCAGAGCGCGGACAGCGTGAACCAGAACGGAACCATTAGACGTAGCGTATCTGTTCACCGCCAGGAAGCGAGAACTCCGACAGGTCACAAGCCCATCACATAGCCTCCCGGCCATGGCGTACGACGCCTACCAGCTGATCCGGATCGCGAAAGACCGAGGAATCTGCCGAGCCACGCTCGACAATCCGCCGATCCCGACATCTTCATCGCGCATGCCGATGTGGCGTTGATCCTGGACCTGCCCGCCGGCGATGGCCTGGTCCAGCGCCGCGGTGAACCGGTCCAGGTATTCGGCCTGCCCGCCGGGATAGAGCCAGCGTGTCGGCGTCGAACGGCTCGCCCGAGCCCAAGATCGCGAGCAACACATTGTCGTCGGCGCTGGCGCCGGAGGGCGTGGACGTAGCCGAGCAGTCGCGCGCCGAGCACGTCGGTTTCGGTGATCACGGCCAGCACCGGTCCGGCGATGCTGGCACCGGAAACGAGAACGCGCATGAAATCCCCTCCACCACTTCACTTGATGCAACGGTGCGTTACGTAGACGGGCATGCAGAAGGTCCCCGCACGATCGTGCGGGGACCTTTGCGCCGAAAACTCAGCCCAGAATCAGCGATTCGCCGTCCGGGGTCACGTTGACCGACACGACGTCACCATCGTGCACCTCACCGGCCAGCAACAGCTTGGCCAGCTGGTCACCGATGGCCTGCTGAATCAGCCTGCGCAGTGGACGGGCACCGTACAGCGGATCGAATCCGCGCTCGGCCAGCCACTGCTTGGCGGGCAACGACACCTCGAGGGTGAGCCGCCGCTGCGCCAACCGCTTCTGCAGCTGAGCCAGCTGGATGTCGACGATCGACACCAATTCGTCCGGCTGAAGGCCGTCGAAGACGATGACGTCGTCGAGCCGGTTGATGAACTCCGGCTTGAACGCCGCGCGCACCGCCGCCATCACCTGCTCCTCGGTGCCACCTGCGCCAAGATTGCTGGTCAGGATCAGGATGGTGTTGCGGAAGTCGACCGTGCGGCCCTGGCCGTCGGTCAGCCGGCCCTCGTCGAGCACCGCCAGCAGTACGTCGAACACATCGGGGTGGGCCTTCTCGACCTCGTCGAACAGCACCACCGAGTACGGCCGTCTACGCACCGCTTCAGTGAGCTGACCACCCTGGTCGTAACCGATGTAGCCCGGAGGCGCACCGACAAGCCTTGCGACGGAATGCTTCTCGCCGTACTCGCTCATGTCGATGCGGATCATGGCCCGCTCGTCGTCGAACAGGAACTCCGCCAAGGCTTTTGCAAGCTCGGTCTTACCAACACCGGTCGGTCCGAGGAACATGAACGACCCCGTCGGCCGGTTCGGATCCGCGACACCGGCTCTGGTCCGGCGCACGGCGTCAGAAACCGCGGCGACAGCTTTGACCTGTCCGACGACGCGCTTGCCGAGCTCGGACTCCATCCGGAGCAGCTTGGCGGTCTCACCCTCGAGCATCCGGCCCGCTGGGATACCGGTCCACGCCGACACCACGTCGGCGATGTCATCGGGCCCGACCTCCTCCTTGAGCATCACGTTCTCGCGGGCTTCAGCCACCGGCAGCGCCGCGTCCAGCTTCTTCTCGAGCTCGGGGATGCGGCCGTATCGGAGTTCGGAGGCCTTGGCCAGGTCACCATCGCGCTCGGCGCGGTCGGCCTCACCGCGCAGCCTGTCCAGCTGCTCGGTGTAGTCGCGCACAGTGTCGATCGCGCCCTTCTCGTTGTGCCAACGGGTGGTCAGCTCGACCAACTGCTCCTTCTTGTCGGCCAATTCGGCGCGCAGCTTCTCCAGCCGGTCCTTCGACGCGTCGTCCGACTCTTTGGCCAGCGCCATCTCCTCGATCTCGAGGCGACGGACGATACGCTCGACCTCGTCGACCTCAACGGGCCGCGAGTCGATCTCCATGCGCAACCGGGACGCGGCCTCGTCGACCAGGTCGATGGCCTTGTCGGGCAGGAAGCGCGATGTGATGTAGCGGTCGGACAGGGTGGCCGCGGCGACCAGCGCGGAGTCGGTGATGCGCACGCCGTGGTGCACCTCGTAGCGGTCCTTGAGGCCGCGCAGGATGCCGACGGTGTCCTCGACCGAGGGTTCGCCGACCAGCACCTGCTGGAACCGGCGTTCCAGGGCGGCGTCCTTCTCGATGTACTTGCGGTACTCGTCGAGGGTCGTCGCGCCGACCAGCCGCAGCTCGCCGCGGGCCAGCATTGGCTTGATCATGTTGCCGGCGTCCATCGCGCCTTCGCCGGTTGCACCGGCGCCGACGATGGTGTGCAACTCGTCGATGAACGTGATGATCTGCCCGGCCGAGTTCTTGATGTCGTCGAGGACGGCCTTGAGTCGCTCCTCGAATTCGCCGCGGTACTTGGCGCCGGCGACCATCGATCCCAGATCCAGCGAGACAACGGTTTTGTCCCGCAGGCTTTCCGGCACGTCACCGGCCACGATCCGCTGGGCCAGACCCTCCACGATCGCGGTCTTGCCGACGCCGGGCTCACCGATGAGCACCGGGTTGTTCTTGGTGCGCCGGCTGAGCACTTGGATGACACGCCGAATCTCGTTGTCACGGCCGATGACCGGATCGAGGTTGCCTTCGCGGGCGCGAGCAGTCAGGTCGGTCGAGTACTTTTCCAGCGCCTGATAGCTCGCCTCGGGATCCGGGCTGGTGACCCTGGCGCTACCGCGGACCTTCACGAACGCATCCTGCAGAGCTTGCGGAGACGCGCCGTGACCGGTGAGCAGCTTGGCCGTGTCAGAGTCACCTGTGGCCAGTCCGACCATCAGGTGCTCGGTGGAGACGTATTCGTCGTCCATCTCTGTTGCGAGCTGCTGGGCGGCGGTGATCGCCGCCAGCGATTCACGCGAGAGCTGGGGTTGCGACGTCGGGCCGCTGCTCGACGGCAGCCGGTCGACCAGCCGTTGCGCCTCGGTGCGGATCGTGGCTGGATCGACACCGACAGCCTCGAGCAACGGCGCAGCGATGCCGTCAGCCTGCGTGAGCAGTGCCAACAGCAGGTGGGCAGGCCTGATCTCCGGGTTGCCGGCCGCACTGGCAGCCTGCAACGCAGCGGTCAGCGCCGCCTGAGTCTTGGTGGTCGGATTGAAAGAATCCACGACACCTCACTTTCAGTCAGGCCGTGCCCGCGGTCAGTCGCCAGGGCACGGCAAAATGCTTCTCGCCTTCTTCAACATCGTCAAGGTTGAGTCTGTTCCGCTCAACTTTAACTTTTCCGAAAAACTCTTCGCGACCTGCCCGGGACCCGTTCCGGTCGGTCCGGCCACCGGTCGCGGTGCTGGTCGACCTCACGATGTCGTTCCCGAGCGAGCCGCACCGCTCCGGGCGCTATCACCCGCACGGTCTGCAGATGCACAAGGTCGTCACGGGCATGCTGAGCCGCTGGGGAATCTGCGAGCAGGGCGACTGGTGGGGGTTGGTGACCTGTGAGATCGCGTACGGATCGCAGGGCGCGACCGTGACGCACTGGGTGCCCGCCTGGAATCTGCGGCAAAAGCCAGGTCGACCGTGTCAGATGCGATTATCGAAACACCGCAACAGCAGCAGCACCGTCGGGTGCTCGGTGCGAAACCGCTGAACCGCGCGCTCACCTCGGCCAACCGGGCCTCGACCGCAGCGGGCCCGGCCCATCGCCACAGTATGCCAGAAGAAGCCCACCCCCGCCGCTACGCCACCGCATTCCCCGATCACCATATCTGCTGTGGCACAGAGTATTCCGCCCCGCCGTCCGATACCCATCGAGCGTTGGCGCGCGGCGCTGTCCAGCCAGTGATGCAGCGCCCGTACGCTGGCGACGGTGACCGCGATTCCCCAATCGAGATGCGGATCGGTCAGCACGGAAATCCGGAGTTCGGTTGCCCCTGCCACCCGAATCCAGGACAGCCGGCGCTAATCACTCGAGCATGGATCACTAGGTACGGCCGGCGTTCGGGGCCGACGTGGTGGCGTACGGGTTCGTCATCGTCACCGTGGTCGTCGTCGTGGGGGTGGAGTAGTCCGTCTCCGGCGGCTCCGTCGGCGCGCCGGAGGTCTCTGACGACGATGTCGCCAGCCCCGAGGTCGGATTCAGATCGGTGGTCGAGACCGACCGCGACGTCGTCGTCGTGGTCCGAGTCGACGTGCGGGAAGTGGTCGTCGACGTGGTCCGCGTCGTCGGCACGTTCGTCACCGGACCGTCCTGGCGCTGCGAGCTGTCCGCGGTGTCCATGACGGCATAGACCAGCAACACCAGCAGGAGTATCGCTGCGACCCCGGAGACGTAGACCAAGGTGTACTGCCGGCCGTCGCGGCCGTCATCGCCCTTTTCCTCGTCGGCACGCTTGCCCACGGGGGGAGATAGTACGGTCAGCCGTGGCCGTACGCTGTCCGACTAGCGCCGGGAGGAACCGATGACGACCAGTCTCGGTTCCGAACTGGCCGAATTGATCCCGTTGGCCCTGGTGATCACGCTGTCCCCGCTGACGATCATCCCCGGCATTCTCATGTTGCACACACCGTCGCCCCGCCCGACCAGCATCGCGTTCCTGATGGGCTGGGTGCTGGGTATCGCCGGACTCACGGCGGGGTTCGTGCTGGTGTCCAACGCTCTGGGCGGGCTGAACAAGCAGCCGACCTGGGCGCCGTATGTCCGCCTCGTGATCGGCTCCGCGCTCATCGTCTTTGGGCTCTACCGGTGGTTCACCCGCAACCGCTCGGAACGCGCCCCCCGCTGGCTGAAATCGATGACGAGCATCGGCCCCGGCCGAGCCTTCGTCACCGCGGTCGTTCTGGTGGTCATCAACCCCAAGGTTCTGTTCATGTGTGCCGCGGCGGGCCTGGCGATCGGGTCGGCGGGTCTGGGGACCACCGGGGCGTGGACGGCCGACGCGGTGTTCACCGCCACCGCCGCCTCGTCGGTGGCGCTGCCGGTACTGGCCTATCTAGTGGCCGGTGAGCGACTGGACGAACCGCTGACCCGGTTGAAGAACTGGATGGAGGCCCAGCACGCGACGCTGGTCGCCGTGATCCTGGTCGTCCTCGCAGCGATGGTGCTGTACAAGGGCATCCACGGCCTGTAGGCGACCCGCCTAAGATCGCGGCCGTGGGCCTCGAGGATCGTGATTCGCTTCGGGTGCTGCATGCTGCCCTGAACCCCGGGGCAGACTCCGAGGAACTGCTCCGCCGCATGTACACCCGGTGGTTCGCGCTGGACGCACCCGTGCGTGACTTGTTCGGGCCGGAGCTGGCGTCCCAGCGGGCGGCATTCGGCCGGGCGATACATTGGGTATTCGGCGAGTTCGTCGCCCAGCGCGCCCAGGAACCGGTGGCCTTCCTCGCGCAGCTGGGCCGAGACCACCGCAAATACGGTGTCACCGAACAGCACTACGACAGCCTGCGGCGAGCCTGGTACTCCACCATGCGCAGCCATCTGATCGACAGCTGGACCCCCGCCGTCGAGGATGCCGCCACCCAGGCCATCAACCTGATCACTGCCATCATGGCCGGCGCGGCCGACGCCGATGACGGGCCGGCGTGGTGGGACGGCACCGTGCTGGAGCACCATCGGGTCTCGCGCGATATCGGGGTCGTCCGCCTGCGCATGGACCGCCCGATGACCTACCACCCGGGCCAATACGTCAGTGTCCAAATCCCACAGTGGCCGCGCCGCTGGCGGTTTCTGTCCCCCGCCATGCCGCCCGATCCGGACGGCTTCATCGAGTTCCACGTGCGCGCGGTATCGGGCGGCATGGTTAGCAATGCGATGGTGGCCGAAACCCGCGCCGGCGACCGGTGGCGACTGTCCAGTCCGCACGGCGCGATGGACGTAGACCGCGACGGGGGAGACGTGCTGATGGTGGCGGGCAGCACCGGGCTGGCCCCACTGCGCGCGCTGATCATGGACCTGTGCCGGTTCGGCGAGAACCCACGGGTTCACCTGTTTTTCGGCGCCCGCTACCCGTGCGAGCTGTACGACCTGCGCACCCTCTGGGAGATCGCCGGCTCCAGCCCGTGGTTATCGGTATCCCCGGTGTCGGAGTACAGCTTTGACCCGCCGTGGGCCGCCGCCTATCCCGACGTCCAGCCGCCCCGCGGACTCCACGTGCGCCAGACCGGACGACTCCCCGACGTGGTGACGAAATACGGGTCGTGGGGAGATCGCCAGATCTTGATCTGCGGCGGCCCCGCCATGGTGCGCGCCACCCATGACGCGCTGATCGCCAAAGGAACGCCGCCCGAGCGCATCCAGCACGACCCGTTCTGAACTGGGACTGGTCATTGGAACGGCGCCTCGACACCTACCTGCGCCATCAAGATCGTGACGACATCGGCGAACAGAGATGCCGCGTAGGTAACGGTGGTCGACCGGGTGATGGCCGATTTGGGACGGGCTCGCCGCGACGGCGTTCCCTCCCCGCCGCATCGTTAGACTCCGACGATGGCCCAGCTGGCATCCGTCGTTCTGCGCGATCCATCCTCACCACTGACCGCCACGTACGTGCCGTCGGCCGGCATGATCTGCACGTCACTGTCCGATGACGGGGTCGAGCTGCTGGGACAGCGCCGGGGACTGGACGCCTACCTGACGAACGCCAAGACGTTCGGTATCCCCATCCTGTATCCGTGGGCTAATCGGTTGAGCGCCAACGGATATGATGTCGACGGCGGGGCCGTGACGCTGACGAACGGCACCGGCGGCGTTCACACCGACAAGCACGGCTTGGCAATACACGGTGTGCTCTCGGCCTACCCGGGCTGGGTGGTCACCGAACAATCCGGGAACCAGCTGACCGCCGGCCTGGACTTCGGAAATCACCCGGGCTTGCTGGCCAGCTTCCCGTTCCCCCACGTGCTCACTCTCGATATCACCCTGGCCGATCGCGCGCTCACGGTAGCGACGACAGTCACACCGACCACCGGGGTGTCGGTACCGCTCTGCTACGGGTTCCACCCGTACTTCACTATTGCCGGGGTGCCGCGATCGGAGTGGACACTGCAGACGCCGCGGCTGCGCCATCTGACGGTGGACAGCCAGGGCATCCCCACGGGCGCCACCGATCAGTGGCCGGCATTCTCGGAGAAGCTGGGCGACAAGATATTTGACGATGGTTTCGACGAGGTGCCAGGCGGCGCGGTTTTCACCCTCGCCGGCGGTGACCGCCGCATCGAGGTGGTCTATGACCAGGGCTTCCCGGCGGCGCAGATCTTCGCCCCCGCCAGTGATGATTTGGTCGCGATCGAGCCGATGACCGCGCAGACGAACTCACTGCGCACGGGTGCCTACCGCACGGCGACGCCGGATCAGCCGGCCACCGCGGTGTTCACCGTCCGGCTCACCTAACGCCCGCGCGGCTTCCAGACCACCAGCGCCGTGCTCTTGGGCACCACCGCCAGATCACGACGCTGGTTGGCGCGCAATGATTCCAGCTCGTTCATCATCTCCTCGACCCGCGACTGCAGGGCCTCGACCTGATTGGTCAGTTCGATGATCCGCTTGATCCCGGCCAGGTTGACACCTTCGTCCTGCGACAGCCGCTGCACCTCGCGCAGCAGCTCGACGTCACGCTCCGAATACCGCCGCCCGCCACCAGAACTGCGCCGCGGACTGACCAGGCCGAGCCGGTCGTAAGTGCGCAGCGTCTGCGCATGCATACCGGCCAGCTCGGCGGCCACCGAGATCAGAAATGTCCGGGCTTCTTCTGATGCAGCCATCAGCGGTTGCCCGCCCATCCCGCCCGTGGGTCGAAGCCACTGGTCCGTTCGGCGGTCGCATAGGCCTCCAACGCCTCCAGCGCCGAACCCTCGAGGTTGGGCGGCACCGCAACCTTGACGGTGACCAACAGGTCGCCGTGGCCGCCGTCGCGCTTGGGCACACCACGCCCGCGAACCCGAAGGATCCGGCCGTCCGAGGTGCCCTTGGGCACCCGCACGCCGACCTTACCCTCCAGGGTGGGAACGGAAAGTGTTGTACCCAAAGCCAATTCGGTGAAGCTCACCGGCACAGCCACGGTCAGGTCGTCGCCGTCACGCCCGAACACCTTGTCCGGCCGCACGTGCACGGTGACATACAGGTCACCCGACGGCGCACCGCGCAGCCCCGCCTCACCCTGACCGGCCAGCCGAATGCGCTGACCGTCCTCGACGCCCGGTGGGATCCGGACATTGATGGTGCGGGTCCGGGTGGTCACGCCGGTGCCGTGGCACTCGTCGCAGGGGTTCTCGATGATCGAGCCGCTGCCCCGGCAGTCGGTGCAGGGCTCGGAGAACCCGAACGCGCCTTGGTTGCGGTTGATCACCCCAGAGCCGTTACACGACGGACATACCTTCGGGCTGGTGCCCGGGCGTGCGCCGCTGCCATGGCAATTCGTGCACGGCGCTGGGCTGGTCAGCCGCAGCGGCATGGCCACACCCTTGGTCGCTTCCAGGAAATCGAGATCAGTCTCGGTCTCGAGATCCTTGCCGCGCCGCGGCCGGCTTGGTCGCGGCGGTGCGCCGCGCCCGAACAGGCCACCGAACAGATCGCCGATGTTCGTGCCGCCGGTCTGACCGGCGGTGTCGAACAGATCGTTCAGGTTGAACTCGCCGCCGTCGGCGCCGTAGCTGCTGAATCCGCCGAAACCACCACCGCCACCGTTGCCGTTGCCGCGACGACCGAAGCCGCCGCTGGCGAACAGCCGCCGGGTCTCGTCGTACTCCTTACGCTTGGCCGGATCAGTCAGCACATCCCTGGCCTCGCCGACTTCCTTGTAGCGGTCGTCGGCTGCGGCGTTGTCCGGATTGCGGTCGGGGTGATTCTCGGCGAGCAACTTGCGGGCAACCCGCTTGATCTCGTCTTCGCTGGCGTCGGAGGAGACGCCGAGCACCTTGTAGAAATCCTTCTCAACCCATTCTCGCTGGACCATGCCGCGTCACCTCCTCTCACCGTTCGTCATCGTGTTAGTTCGATTCTGCGTTCTGTGCGCCGCTCTGCTCGCCGTTGACGGGCGTGTCGGCCTTGGGGGCTTCTCCGGCGGACCCGGCCGATCCTTCCGGGACAGTGTCGACCACCCCGACGAGCGCGTGCCGCAGCACGAGGTCGCCGAGTTTGTAGCCGTGCCGCATGACCGTCCCGAGCACCGGCTTGGAGCCCTCGCCCTCATGCTGTACGGCTTCGTGCAGTGACGGATCGAACTCGTCACCCTCGGCGCCGAAGGCCGTCAGGCCCAGCCCGGCCAGGGCGGCCGTCAGCTTGTCGGCGACCGATTTCAGCGGGCCGGTCTCCAGATCGCCGTGGCTGCGGGCCCGGTCGAGATCATCGAGCACGGTGAGCAGCTGGCTCACCACCGTGGCCTTCGCCCGCTCGCCGGCTACCTGCTGATCGCGCAGCGCGCGCTTGCGGTAATTGGCGAAGTCGGCCTGCACGCGCTGCAGATCGGCGGTGAGTTCGGCGACCTTGTCGGCGACCTTGTCGGCGTCCCCGCCGGCACCCGCGGCCTCCGGCGCCGGCCCACTGGGGGCCGGGCCGGAAGGCTCGCGAGCTTGTCCGGTCTGGGGGTCGATTCGGCGCTTGTCAGTGACAGTTACCGGTTCGTCCTCGCGACCTTCGCTCACTTGCGCTCCTGATCATCGTCATCAACGACCTCGGCATCCACGACGTCGTCATCGGACGCGCGGCCCGATGAGTCGGCGGCCTGGTCGGCCTGGGTGGCCTCATAGATTGCCGAGGCGAGAGCCTGCGACTCCTGACCCAGCTTCTCCATGGCGGACTTGATCGCACCGATGTCGGTGCCGGCCAACGCCGTCTTCGCGTCGGTGACCGCGGCCTCGACCTTGGTCAAGGTTTCCTCGGGGACCTTCGATCCACCTTCGGCGGAACGCTGTTCAGCGACGAACTTCTCCGTCTGGTAGACCAGCGACTCGGCCTGGTTGCGGACGTCGGCCTCTTCGCGACGCTTGCGGTCTTCCTCGGCGTGCGCCTCGGCGTCCTTGATCATCCGGTCGATCTCTTCCTTGGACAGGCCGGAGCCTTCCTGGATCTTGATCGTGTTTTCCTTGCCGGTGCCCTTGTCCTTGGCGGTGACGTGCACGATGCCGTTGGCATCGATGTCGAAGGTCACCTCGACCTGGGGTACCCCGCGCGGAGCCGGCGGCAGGCCGGTCAGCTCGAAGGAGCCGAGCAGCTTGTTGTGCGCCGCGATTTCACGCTCACCCTGATAGACCTGGATCTGCACCGACGGCTGGTTGTCGTCGGCCGTGGTGAAGGTCTCCGACCGCTTGGTCGGGATGGTGGTGTTGCGTTCGATGAGCTTGGTCATCACGCCACCCTTGGTCTCGATACCGAGACTCAGCGGTGTGACGTCAAGCAGCAGAACGTCTTTCACCTCGCCCTTGAGCACGCCGGCCTGCAGAGCAGCACCGACCGCGACGACCTCGTCGGGGTTGACGCCCTTGTTGGGCTCCTGGCCACCGGTGAGTTCCTTGACCAGATCGGTCACCGCGGGCATGCGGGTGGAACCACCCACCAGCACCACGTGATCGATATCGCCGACCGAGATGCCGGCGTCCTTGATGACCTGCTGGAACGGCGCACGCGTGCGGTCGAGCAGATCCTGGGTGATCTTCTGGAACTCCGAGCGAGTCAGCTGCTCGTCGAGGAACAGCGGATTCTTGTCGGCGTCGACGGTGATGTAGGGCAGGTTGATCGACGTGCTTCCGCTGGACGAGAGCTCGATCTTGGCCTTCTCGGCGGCTTCACGAAGCCGCTGCATGGCCATCTTGTCCTTGGTCAGGTCGATGCCCGCCGATGCCTTGAACTTGTCCACGAGCCATTCGACGATCCGGTCATCCCAGTCGTCGCCACCGAGGTGGTTGTCACCCGAGGTCGCGCGGACCTCGACGACACCGTCGCCGATCTCCAGCAGCGAGACGTCGAACGTGCCGCCACCGAGGTCGAAGACCAGGATGGTCTGTTCCTTGCTGCCCTTGTCCAGGCCATAGGCCAGGGCGGCCGCAGTCGGTTCGTTGACGATGCGCAGCACGTTCAGGCCGGCGATCTGGCCGGCTTCCTTGGTGGCCTGGCGCTGGGCGTCATTGAAGTACGCCGGCACGGTGATGACCGCGTCGGCGATGTCCTCGCCCAGGTAGCTTTCGGCGTCGCGCTTCAGCTTCATCAGCACGCGGGCGCTGATCTCCTGCGAGGTGTAGTCCTTGCCGTCGATCTCGACGGACCAGTCGGTGCCCACGTGTCGCTTCACCGAACGGATGGTCCGGTCGACGTTGGTCACTGCCTGGTTCTTGGCGGGCTGGCCGACCAGCACTTCGCCGTTACGTGCAAAGGCGACCACGGACGGCGTGGTACGGGATCCTTCGGAGTTGGCGACGACGACAGGGTCGCCACCCTCCAGTACCGCCACGACGGAGTTGGTGGTCCCGAGGTCGATGCCGACCGCACGAGCCATGATGAATCCTCCTGATAGTTACGTCTTTGGATCTGAGCGAACCAGGCTCAAGACTGCCCCCGCCGATGGGCGGTTGTCAAGCCATAGTTGAGTCTGTATCACTCATGTTGTCGAGAGGGTCAACGGGAGGGAATCCGAATTTGTTCCCGGCCATTCCCATCTGTAGGAATCCGCGTAAGTTGTCGGATTGTCATTTAGCTGTCGGAGGCGTGTCGGAAAGTCATTAGAGTGTCGGCGTCAGGCACAGTCAGGTCGTGACATCCGGTAAGGGTGCGGCGACCGAAGTCAGCTACATCGCGGACGACGATGAGCCGGTCACGGTGGACTTCGACCGCGTCGATGCCGAGCATCCTGACCGGTTCCTCGATCCAGACCGCATCCGTATCGCTCGCGCCCGTCGCGGACTAACCAAGGCTGAGCTGGCGCGGGCACTTGGGGTGACGCCGAGGTCGATCACCCGGTACGAATCCGGTGAAGCCCCCCGTGATTCCGCGGAGACTCTGTCGCAGGCCCTGGAGTTCCCAGCAGAATTCTTCACTGCCCCGGATGCGCCCGAGATCGAGATGAGGACCGTCAGTTTCCGCGCCGCCCGGCGAGCGACGGCACGACACCGCGGCGCCGCGGTGGCCGCGGGGTCGATCGGGATCGAGATCGACCGGTGGATCTCGAGGCGATTCATCCTGCCTCTCGTAGACGTGCCTACCCACCCGGGGGAACAGCCGCGTCTCGCGGCACGCCTGGTGCGGGCCGAGTGGGGGTTGGGGACACGGCCGCTGCCTAACGCAGTGCAGCTGGCCGAATCACGCGGCGTGCGGGTATAAACGTTGCCACCTATCGCCGAGAAGGTGGACGCCTACTCCACCTGGCACGACGACAAACCGTTTGTGTTCTTGGCACGCCGGCGGTCCCCTGAGGGAATGCGGTTCGATGTCGCCCATGAACTCGGGCACCTTGTGCTACATCCAGCCGCTGCCTGTGACGACACAGCACAGGAGCGTGAGGCTAATGAGTTTGCCTCCGAGTTCCTGATCCCCGGTGACGCCATTCCGGAATACCTGCGGAGCAACCCTCCGATTTCGGATCTACTTGAGGTTCGGGATCAGTTCAAGGTCTCGGCAACGGCTCTAGCACACGCGACGCACGCCGCAGGACGCATGACCGACTGGGCCTACCGCAACACATGCATCGAGCTATCAGGTCGCGGGTTCCGAAAGGGCGAGCCGGGCGGAATGCCGAACCATGAGATGTCACGAGTGTTCCCCCAAATCCTCGGAACCCGGGGCACAGTCACCGCAAGACAGGTCGCCGCGGAGCTCCGTGTGCCAGTCCAGGAAGTCCGAGCGTTGACGTTCGGCGTCGAGCTAGGCGCCGCCGCTGCCGGTGTGGATGCGCCAGCCATGAACAACGCCGCGACGATGAGCCATTCGCAGCTGCGGTTGGTTCGTTGACGATCGCCAGCAGATCGTCGCGTTTCGAGTTGGGGCAGTTTGCGACACTCGCTGGAGGTTGATCCTACGATCGACGCACCACGGGTCGTACGATCCGTCTCAACGCGGAGCGGCGCTATGACGCAGCGCCGCGATCGACGGGCTGCACGGGGGCGGGGGCTGGGATGGGGATCACCGCCAACGATCTCTACAGCTCCATTCAAGGCGTCTTCCGCCGTGGCCTGACAATTGTCGTGGGATCCGGCGCATCGTGCCACTACGGACTGCCCAGTATGGGCGCCCTCGCCGACCACCTACAGCAAGCGATACCCACCGCGCCGGGCACTCTCTGTGAAGAAGGCACGGCCCAGTGGCAACGCATCAGCGCAGAACTCGCCGCAGGCGCGGGGCTGGAATCAGCCCTCGGCGAGGGCAACTTGGCTGACAGTCTTGCCGACCAATTGACCTCCGCTATCGCTAACCACGTGAAGGACGCCGAAGCGACAGCAATATCGCAGATCCTCGCGGAAGAGACCATCTCGGCATTCGGGCGACTGTTCGCGCACATCCTGCGCACCAGCGACGTGGCCGACGTCATAACTACCAACTACGACCGTCTGCTCGAAGTCCACGCAGCAAGAGCGGGCGTCCGAATGGACACCATGTTCTATGGGCACACGATCGGACGGTTGAACGAGTCGCTAAGCCGAGAAGAGCTCCTCCAACGGCAGCCCACCGTTGGCCGGGGCGCAAAGTTGACAGTCAGACCACGTCCTCATATCCGACTATCGAAACCGCATGGCAGTCTGGACTGGTTCAGCCACAACGGAGAGTGCCTTCGCAGCGATCTGGCCTTGCGAGGAACGCAACGCATCATCGCGCCCGGGGGGAACAAGTACCGGCTCGGCTACGTATCGACAGCATATTGTTGCGCGCACTGCGACGACCGCAGTCGAAGAAGGCCGGCTGCTTCCGGCCGATTCTGTTACCAGCGTCCGACAGTCATCGTTGACTCCATCAAACCTGGGATCGGTGCTTCGAATTACCTTTGCCTGAAGGCAAATTCGGCCTGGTAGTGCGACGTCGGCAGAGCGAATCCCTGGTCGGCGTCCGCCTTCACATGTTAGGCTACGCGGGCAAGAATCCGTTCGAGTTATCGTCTCGACGATTTGGGAAGGAGCTGCGTCATGGGGGATATCCGACGCGGTCTGTTCGTCGAAGCATCTCGCGCTCACGGCTCTGCCCCAGCTCTCTGCGGGTAAGTCTCAGTCGCGGGGGTTATCCGCGGATTTTGCAAATCTCGGGTCCGGTGGCGATCTGCCACTGTTTGACGTTCAACAGATCCTTTTTGTAGCCAGCCTGCACTGCAGTTAGTTCCGTGGGCCGGTGCTCGCTTCCAAGCAGTGAGTGCTATGCGCGCATTGCGTTGGTGGCGAGTTCTCGTTCGGCCGCCGGCTGTTTGGTGCCTGCGCTGGTGGACATGGACCTGCCTGCTCACGGGTCACCGCCTGTGCCTATGAATCGGCGGGATTCCTTGTCATGTCATGTCGAGATTCGCTGTGCAATCCGGCTTAGCGTCGAATGTATGTCAGCGGTCACGTAATTCCCCAGGTCTGAGGGGTTGTCCGTCACGTAATTCCTCACCCTCGGTCACGTAATTCCCCACCCCGTGGGGCGTGTCCGGTGGGGGTTGGGGCGCTGTTCAGGTTCGCTCCGTTCAGGTGCCCCGCCAGGGGTCCTGGAAGGGGCCTTGAGTGGCGAGGAGATCGTGGGACGTGACTGATTTCGTGGAGATGTTCCGGCACTGGAATGCCGGCCGATCCCAGGTGCAGATCAATGAGGCGCTGGGCATCGACCGCAAGACCATCCGCAAGTATCTGGCCCCGGCGCTGGCCGAGGGTCTGGCACCGTGCCCGGAGGAGTTTGACGAGCAGCTATGGCGGGCACGCATCGGGCGTTGGTTTCCCGAGCTCATCGATCCGGTGGCGCGGGCACTGACATGGCCCCAGATCGCCGTGCATCACCAGTGGATCGCCGAGCAGCTGAAGGTTCCGGTGACAGTGGCGACCATCGCGCAGCGCCTCCGCGACGACCATCATGTGGATGTGTCCGAATCGACGGTACGTCGTTACGTGGCAACCGCTTTCGCCGAGGAGCGACTCGAAGGCAAAGTCACGGTACCCCGCGGTGCGGTCGAACCCGGCAGTGAAGCGCAGATCGACTACGGCAAGCTCGGGATGTGGTGGGACCCGCAATCGGGCGCCGCGTCGCGGTGTGGGTATTCGCGATGATCCTGTCGTGTTCACGGGCGTTGTTCGTCCAACCGGTGTTGCGGATGGATCAAACATCCTGGAATGCCTCGCATGTCGCGGCGTTCGAGTTCTTCGGCGGCGTGCGGCGCGGCTGGTGTGCGACAACCTCAAGACCGGAGTCGAGCGACCCGACCTCTACGATCCGCTGATCAATCCGGCCTACGGCGAGCTCGCCGCGCACTACGGCACCCTGATCGATCCGGCGCGAGCCCGCAAGCCGAAGGACAAACCTCGCATCGAGCGGCCGATGCCCTACATTCGGGACTCGTTCTTCGCCGGCCGCGAGTTCACCTCGCTGGCCCAGATGCAGGCCGAGGCGATCAGGTGGTCCACGCAGGTATACGGGGTCCACAAGCACCGCGGTCTGGATGGGCAGACCCCGGCGTCGGTGTTCGCAGCGATCGAACGCGATGCGCTGATGGCGTTGCCGCCCAGAGTGTTTGAGTCGGTTATCTACTCGATCGGGCGGGTCGCCGCGGATTGCCACGTCAAGTCCGGCAAGGCGCTGTACTCGGTGCCGTGGCGGCTGATCGGCCAGCAGGTCACCGCCCGCACCGCCGGTGACGTCGTGCAGATCTTCCACAGCGGGACCGTGGTCGCGACTCACGTGCTGCATCTGGCGGGCCGCTCGACCAATGTCGAGCACTACCCGCCCCACAAGATCGCCCACACCCTGCGCACCGTGACGTGGTGCCGCACCCAGGCCGAGCAGATCGGGCCCGGCGCCGTCGCGGTCGTCGCCGAATTGTCCACGGTCAACGCCATCCACCGGCTCCGCGCCATCCAGGGGATCATCCGCCTGCGCGAAGTACGGCGATCGCCGACTGGACGCGGCCTGCACTCGAGCACTGCAGGTCGGGGACCCCGGCTATCGCACCGTCAAAGGCATCCTGGTCGCCGGCACCGAAGCAGACCATGCCTCGCCCGCCGTCGTCCCGCCACCACCGGCGATGCTGCGAGGACCTGACGCGTTCGACACCGACCTCACTGCCTGAGCGCACGAAAACACCTCCACTGCAACCACTTCAACTCCAAGGACATAGTCATGACCATTCACGATCCCAGCCTGCGGGCCGCACTGAAGACCCTCAAACTGACCGGCATGCTCGACACCCTCGATGCCCGCCTGGCTCAAACCCGCGACGGGAAACTCGGACACCTGGAATTCCTCCAAGTACTCTGCGAAGACGAAATCGCCCGCCGGGAGACCGCCGCCCTGGCCCGACGGGTCCGCCGCGCCCGCTTCGAACAGCCCAACACCTTCGAGGACTTCGACTTCACCGTCAGCCCGAAACTGCCCGCTGCGATGCTGCGCGACCTGGCCGCGTTGCGCTGGCTCGAGGCCGGTGAATCAGTGATTCTCTACGGACCCGTCGGAGTCGGGAAAACCCATGTGGCACAGGCACTCGGGCATCAAGTCGCACTCCGCGGCGGCGACATCCGCTTCGTCAAATGCTCCCGCATGCTCGCCGACCTCGCCGGCGGCCACGCCGACCGCACCATCGGACAACGCATGCGCGAATACACCCGCCCCCTGGTCCTGATCGTCGATGACTTCGCGATGCGTGAGCACACCCCCACCCAAAGCGACGACCTCTACGACCTTGTCTCCGACCGCGCCATCGCCGCCAAGCCCCTGATCCTGACCAGCAACCGGGCCCCGAAGGACTGGTACCCGCTGTTTCCGAACCCGGTCGTGGCCGAATCGCTGCTCGACCGACTCATCAACACCAGCCACCAAGTCCTCATGGACGGCCCGTCCTACCGACCCCGGAAACGACCCGGCACCAAGACCACCTGACACCCACTTAGCGGTTCGCTACGCTCACCGCAGCAGCACCTGAACCTGGGGAATTACGTGACGGCAACCCCTGGGGAAATACGTGACCGTGGACAAATGTAATGCCCCTCCAACACGTGGAAGCAGCATTCATGCCCATGCGCTCAGTTGGGGTGGCAGCACTTGGCGTTCGTCGATGTCAGGTTTTCGGACTCCTCGTCTTCTCCCGTCCTGCGCGCGCAGTCGAATTCGGACGTGAAAGAAGGAGTCTGTTGTTGGCAGACGGAACGCGGCCGGGCGTTGACGCATCCGTGAGGAAGCCCCACCCCGGCGTGATAGGGCAGCTGGGCTCGCTTCAGTCCCTTCCACCAGGTGTACGCGGGCTTCTTGAAGGCGCGCTTTCCCACTCGGGTGGACCGGAGGTGGTGGCCATCATGAGCCTGCGGATAGGCGACAGCCCTCGGCTGGGTGGGGAGGATCCCAGATACACCCTGCAGCTGGCTGAGGTCGAAGGCCCCTTGCCGCCCATTATCGTGCATAGAAGCTCCAGAACGGTCGTCGACGGTATTCATCGTGTGTATGCGGCGCTGATGAAAGGCCACGACACCGTGGAGGCGTTGTATTTCGACGGGTCGGCTGAGGCGGCATTCGTTGTCGCGGTGGCACTTAACGTCCGTCACGGGTTGAGCCTGAGCTTGCCGGAGCGACGAGCGGCAGCTGCGCGGATCATCCGGTCACACCCGGAGTGGTCAGACCGATCGGTGGCACAGTCGACCGGACTGTCCGCCACGACTGTCGCTGCTATTAGGCGTTCGATTGCAAACTCCGAGCAGTTGAACACCCGATTGGGTCGTGACGGGCGCATGCGGCCGCTCAGCGCCTCCAAAGGGCGACAAGCTGCCGCGGAATACCTACTGGCCCATCCAGATAGTTCGCTTCGCACCGTGGCCAAGATCGCCGGTGTCTCACCGGGAACCGTTCGCGACGTCCGTGCTCGACTTGCACGTGGAGACAACCCCGTTCCCACCACACGGACGTCGGGCGGACGCAGGACCGAATGTGACTGTCGAGACACGCTGCCAGCGTCCGCACCAGAGCGGTGTGTCAATCACGCCGCGTTGCCGCTGTTGGACATGCTCGCGAAGGATCCCTCGATCCGGATGACCGAAGCTGGTAGGTCGCTGTTGCGGTGGCTGCATTCCCGTGCCCTCGATGACGCAGATCCCTGCGACATCGCGCGCAACATCCCAGAGGACAGCCGGCCAGCGCTGGCCGAGTTCGCTGACCGATGTGCTCGCAACTGGTCTGAGATCGCAAAGGCGTTGCGCAGCTCACGATCCGCGGGAGATGAGTAGTGAGCGCAGATCGAAGGTGGCCGCGCAAGGCGTGGTTGAACAGTTGAACGGCACCCCACGGGAGTGCTGAGACCGGTTGTTGCAACTACGGTTTGGCGATGATTCCGGGAGTCGGCAATGTGAAAGGAACCGCTATGGAATCAACACCGAACACCAAGGCCTCCTCGAGCGACATGCTGCTGGAGGTTCTGCAGGAGAGCGATCAACTCACGGCAGGCCCGGGCAAGCCGTTCACGATACGGGACCGCGCCAGGACGTTGGGCACTGACGCAGCACTGAATTCGACGGCGGCCTTCGGGTCGCTAGCACCACCCTGAAGTAGACAACAGAACGTCAATATTCGACTCCCGGAATCATCTGGATGGGCACATGACAGCAGAACCTGACGTAGATATCGGAAGACCGCAGCACGTCGCGTTGCGGCACAACGGAGCCTTCCGCCTGCTCTATGGCGGATACATGGGCTCCACGCTGACTGATGGGCTGATCCCGATTGCCTTCACGGTGGAGGTGCTGCGGGCCTCAAGCTCACCTTGGGCGTTGTCAGCTGTGTTGATCTGCTTGTGGATCGGAAATGTCGCCGTCACTCCGATCAGCGGCCGTCTCGCGTCGACGAGGAACCCGTTGCAGGTCATGATGTTCGCTGATCTGGTGCGAGTCGTCGCGCAGGGCGCCCTGCTAGCCGTGATCGCGACGGCCGGCAACTCCGTGCCCGCGATGGCCCTGTCGGCCGCCCTTTATGGCGCCGGGGCGGGCTTCTACCGCCCTGCCCAGCACACCGCGCTCCCAGATCTCGTGGGCCTACCCCATCTCACGCGAGCCAATGCTGCCTTCTCCGTCGCGACGGACCTCAGCCTCATCGGCGGACCGCTGCTGGGAATCGCGGCACTCAACAGCATCGGCTTCAACGGCATCTTGGCACTCGACTGCATGACCTTCACTCTCAACATCGCCATACTCTGGCGCCTACGGACCCAATTCCCCAGCACCTACTGCGATTCCAGCGAGACGACCGGCGCGTACCGTGACCTGAGCCCCGCCGGCGAAAGCACCCTTCGTGCGGCGACCCGCATCGTCGGCCGAGATCACTTCCTTCGCGCATCCTTGCTGTTTTGGTGCATCACGTCGGTCTTGATCGGCATGATCGCGGTCTACACCCCGACGCGGATCATCCATGAAACGGGCAACGCCGGAGCGTGGGCACTCATATCGACGGTAATGGCGTTGTGCTCACTCGCGGGGTCTGTGACGGCTGCGGCCACCGGTAAAGCAGCCTACGGAATCGGGGTGTTCGTCTTGGCGTGTTTGCTGGGCGGTCAGGGCGCCTTGATCTTCGGACTACAGCCAAGTCCGCTGCGAATTGTCCTGATATGTGGAGTCTTCGGTGCTGGAGCGTTGGTGACGACCTGGGCCGGCATTCACTGGACCACTGCGATGCAGCAGCGATTGCCGCGCGCAGAACTGGGTCGATTCTCCGCTGTTGAATCCACTCTGACCGGTATCGGCGCCCCCGCCGGCATGGCGTTGGCTCCACTGCTCGCCACCGACCTGGGCCCGGCACTTCTGGCGGTACTGGTCGTCATGGCACTCACGTCAGCGACCGCCGTCGTACGCCAATCATTGAGGAGGAACAACCATGCAACTTCATAGCAAAGGAAGCCGGTATGTGGTGTTTGACGACGTACTGGACAGCAACCAATTAGCTACCGTGCGAGAGGCTTTCGGAGCTGCCCCCGTGCGTCCCACACTGAGTGCTATTGATCGCTTCCACGATGGACTGTGCTACACCGCACCAGGACCCGACGGCACTATCGGCGTCGTTACCGCCACCGATGATGCCGAAGCCGTTCGCACACTCGCGACCCACGCCGCCGATGCCGTTGCCGACCGGATCGGCGCCGACGCCCTTGCGCACCCCTGGACCTATTCGACGTTCTTTGCCGTCTACCCGGTCGGCACGAAACTCGGCTGGCATGACGACGGCGCCCACGTATTGCTGCCTTCATCTACTACCTCAGCCAGTGGTCGAGCGACTGGGGTGGCGAACTGGACCTGTTCGATTGCAAACCCGAGAACATCCCGGCGACAGGCGAATTAGCTGACAGTGTCCTCGCAGCGCCGTGCAACATGACCTCGATCGTTCCACGGTCAAATCGGCTCGTGGTGATGCAGGCGCCCACCGTCCACCGGATTCGACGCGTCGATCAGCTAGCGGGAACCCATATCCGACAATCGATCTCCGGCTTCCTCAGCGCCGCAACCCTCCCGGATGAGGCACGCACGTGAGCGCACCAGTCAAACCCCACGCGCTGTGCGGCGGGTCGGCCGACGTTTCACCTCACTATGTGCAGTTTCTGGCCGATCACGGGCCGAGCTTCCGTGACGTCGTCCACGTGCAATCTGCGTTCGCCCGCGGCCCGGAGCTGTCCGCCGGCCTTGTTCGCGCCTTGGAGACGATCGTTGCCTCAGGTGACGGTTCAGTCCGGTTGCGTGCTTTCCGCGGGTTCGCGCTCGACTACCAGCTGACGAACCACCTCGCGGCTTTCGCACCTGGTACAGCAGCTGATGCGCCGACGTGGCTGCGTCGCGGCGCAGGCCCCTCGGCATGTGTGGCGATCAACGAGCTTGCCCAATGGGACATCGAGCTGGGTGACTGGTACATCAGCAGGGTCAACGAACTGGTTGATCTGGGGCACCATCGCGCCGTCGAGGTTCTCGATACCTACACGTTCATCAGCGGCGGCGAGGGGTGGACGCCGTTCGGTATCCACGTCGACTACGAGCCGTCGTTCATTTACCATCTCGGCCCGGGAGAGAAGACCGCATGGGTGTGGCCAGCAGGTGAGCCTTCGGGAGCGGTGGTCAGCCGCAGCCCCGCCCTCAACGGCGTCTCGTTCGCCATCAAGGAGCATCTGGACCGAGCGCAGCGATACGTCCTGGAACCCGGCGACTTCCTGTGTATCCCCGCTGGCCTGTACCACGTGTTCCGGAACACCGCTCCTTCGGCTTTCCTGGGAATTACGGTGTTCCCCAACAGCTCTCAGCGTGTCATCAACGACCTTCTCGCGGGCCTAGTGACCCACGATGACGATCGAACAGGCCAGCCCGATCGTCGTGAGGACGTGCGACAAGCAGTGCGTTCAACCGCCGCGGACCTGCAAGCCCACCTGGCCGATCTGCCTACCCGCCTCGATCGCGAGCTGCGGCGACTGACATCGTGTGGCGCGACGCTCGCCCCACATAGCTCTGTGCTCCAACATCTTTCACCGCCTGATTGTCGCCGCCCATTTTCGGCGCGCTTCAACAGCGTGTGTCAGCCCGCAGATGAGAATTCACTGTTCGCCAACGGTCGCGCGACGCACAGTGCAATGCCGAACATGGATCTGGACCACCTGTGCTCGGTCCTCAACCAACTCGACGAGGCTTCCGCCGACGACATCGCGCATCAGCTCGATTGCGACGTCGCTGACCTCGCCCCACTCCTGGACAGACTGACCCGGCGGCGCGCTGCGGCAATGATGGATTACGGGTACATCCTCGCCTCCGAGATCGTCGTGCAGATTCGGCCGATCGGGTTCCAGGGCGTCGGTCGGCTGCCACAGTTCACACAGCCGGCAATTCGGGCCCTCCAGCTTGAGTTGTGGCGCGACCTGATGCGGCCGGGCCCGCTGTGGTCGAACATCCGCGTGGTTCAGCACGGTATGGACGTACATCCGCGCCATTTCATGTCCGCACGGATCGGCGACGGGTTGATCGTTCACTCTCACATCAACGCCGCCGCGATCAGCGACTACCTGGCCGGCGGAGCGACGCTCATCTACAACCACTTCCAGGAATCGTCGAGGATTGTCCAACGGATTCAGGAATCACTGGAATACCAACTCGACGCACGAGTCTGGATACAGGCGTACCTGACTACCTCCGACGAATCGGCGTTTGGTCTGCATGTCGATGACCACAACTTCGTTGTGCTACAGGTTGTCGGCCCGAAGGCATGGGAAGTCGAGATCGGAACAGCGCGCCCTCCGGGGGTTCGCGTTGTTGGCGTGGGATTCTGGCTAGGTGATGGATGTGATGATCGCCGAATCCGACGAACTGACGCAACATGATTTGGACACCGCTGAGGCGTTGGTCCGAGCGGCGTTTGGGGAGAGTTTCCGTTCCCATGATTGGCTGCATGGTGTTGAGGGTGTGTGAGGTTCCCCAGAAAAAGTGGACACGGTTAGCTTGATTGCTGACGTGGCTGTGAGGCGATCTCGAAGTCGATGGGTGAGATCATCCCTAACGAACTGTGTCGCCTTTCATGGTTGTAGAATCTGATGTAATTGTCAAGTCCTGCAGTAAGATTCGCGTACGTGGTGAACGCGTGGCGTTTGTAATACTCATGTTTGACCGTCGACCATAGCGATTCGGCTCCGGCGTTGTCCCAGCAGATCCCGGTCGCTCCCATAGAGCGCAGTAAGCCATGCTCAGAACAAACCTGGGCCATGTCGTGGCTGGTGAATTGACCGCCTCGATCGGCATGCAGGATGGTGCCGGCGACGTTGCCGGCGCGGATGAACACCGCAGCATCGACGGCGGCTTCGACCAGCTCAGTGCGCATGTGGTCGGCCAGCGACCAACCCAACACCCGCCGCGAGTGTTCATCGCGAATCGCACACAGGAAGGCATCCCCTTCACCGCAGGTCAAGTACGTGATATCAGAGGTCCACACCGCATCGATACGCCCTTGGTCAAAGACCAATGCCGTTAACTTTGTAGGCGGGTGAGTCGGATGTCGGGTGGCCCTCGGTGTCTGATGTTTTTTGTGGTCCAGGGTTTTTCGCGGAAACTTTGTGCCGCTGGCTCGTTTGGTGACGCGGGGGTAGGTGCGGTGCCGTCTGGCCGGGTTGGGTCGCTGGAGGATCTCGGCGACGGCGTGACGCAGGCTGGTGGCGAGTCGGTTAGGGGGAAAAACCCGCCTGCCCGGTGACGTGGCGGCGGACGATGCGCAGGGTGCGGATGAACGACATCCGTAGCGGGTCGAGTCCGTCGGGGTTGGTGGCCTCATACATCAGCGCGCGGATCGCGTAGTGGGTCAACAACAGCGCCCAGATCTCTTGGCGCACCATCTCGGGGCTGTGCGAGCGCAGGACCCGGTAGCTGCCGCGTTGGCGGGTTTCGATCTCGGCGAGGCTGGATTCGAATTCCCAGCGTTGGTGATAGACCGCGGCGAGCTCGGTGGCGGAGGCTAGCTCCGGATCGAGGATGGTGGTGATCAGCCGGATGGGCGATCCGCTGTGGGTCTCGCGGTTGGTGATGTCGTACTCGATGACGCGCACCATGGGGCCTCGAGGGACGGCGTGCAGGCCGCGGGCCTCGTGGCGTCGCAGGCGTTGACGTTCGATGGTGGTCAGCAGCACGCTCAGATACGAGCCGTCAGCCAGGTCGGTGACTACGTGCAATTTCAGTGCTGACTGCACCCGCCACAGCAATTCGGCCGGTCGCAGTGGCCTCCTGCCAGAATTCGCGGCTGTAGAACCCGCGGTCGGCAAGCACGAGCATCCCGGGTTCGACACTGGCCAGCAAGGGGCGGGCGAGTTCACGCTCGTCGACGAGGACGCCACCGAGGTGGGCGTCGATCACCGCGTGGGTGCCGCATTCGCCCAGTCCGAGCACCTTGACCTTCGGGTAGGGGGCGTCCAGGCCCTGGCTGACACCGCGACCGAAGGCGTCTTCGTTGTCGGCGGTGTCGGGAACGTCGAGTTGGACGCCGTCGATGGCCATCACCCGCAGATCCCCCAGCCACGCGCCCGGCGTGCCTGCCCCGGCCAGCGGCCGGGCGACCCGCGCGTAGAGCTCGCGGATCGGTTCGGCACCCAGCCGGGCCCGGGCTTGGCACAGCGCTGAGGAGGTGGGCAGCTGCCAGTCCTCGTCCCAGGACCGCAGAAACCGCAACCCGTCGACGAGTTTGCGCATTACCTCTTCGTAGGCGTCGTCGAAGAACAACGTCATAGCCAGCACGAAGTAGGCGACCACCCGGGCCGGCAGCAGCCGACGGCGCCGTTCGGTGCGGCCGGTGTCGGCGAGCACCTCGTCGACGAGATCGCGGTGCACCAGCCTGGTCAGCACACCCAAGCCGATCCGGTCGGTCAACCGGTCCCTACGACCGCTTTCACCACCGGCACCCTCGTCGACCACACGAATAAGTGTGATGCGTAATCCTTTGCAGCGCAATACTTCTAGGAGCCAATCTGAGGCGCGAAGAACGTGCCGGCCAACACATCACCTTCGCTCGATCGGCACCGTTCACATCCACTGAACACGCTCTACAGCAACAGCTTTCGATCCTAATCCCGCTGACCTGCGACGACGCTAAAGTTAACGGCATTGGGTCAAAGACCCGGCCGACCCGGTCCGGCGGGAACGATGCGGTCGGATCGACAACGGTGGTCTTGACCTTGAACGTGCGCGGGCTGATGCCTTCGACGCCCATCTCGGCCATCACCTTGGCGACGGTGTTCTCCGAGACGGTGACGCCTTCGGCATGCAGATCGGCAGTGATCCGCGGCGACCCGTACGTGCGGCGTGAGGCCTTCCAATGGGACAGGATCTTCACCTCCAGATCCCGCGCCACTGCTGGTGCGCAGACAGCTCGACCCGGCATTGCCGTGCCGCCCACGCGTAGAAACCGGACCGCGAAACACCCAGCAGCTCGGTGAGTTTCGAGATGTCGTGGTCGGCGCACTCCGCGGCGATGAGCTCGAAACGACTCACCGGTGTTGCTGTGCCGCAAAGTACGCCGATACTTTTTTTCAGGAACGCAATATCACGGTCCTTTTCGGCAAGCTCAGCACGTAACCGCACCAACTCCGCGTGCTCGACCGCCGACCGGTCCCCGTCCGGCGGTAGCTCGCGCGCGTCGAGAGCGGCACCGGCCCGAACCCGTTCAGCTACAACCCATTTACGTAACAGATTCTCATGAACGTTCAACTCCCGGGCAACCTCAGTGACCGATCGGCCACCATCAATCACCCGCCGAGCAGCCTCCACTTTGAACTCCGGTGTAAACGACCGACGAGTTCGAGACATCCCGACATCCTTCCAGCAGGACCCTCGGCCCCGCTATCTCAGGTGTCCACTCAAACTGGGGAAGCTCAGTGCACGTGCTGTTCACCGAAGATGACGCGCTGCTGGGTCACGCCTCGGTGGTGACTCGCACTCTGCGTTACGGCAGTGAAGTGTTCGTGACGGGGTACGTCGAGAGCGTCGCCGTTCGCGCCGACCAACAGGGCCGAGGTCTGGGGAGTCTGGTAATGGATCACGCGGAGGCGATCATCCGCGCTAAGCATCAGATCGGCGCTCTCAACGCAGTGGAGAGTGCCGCGCCGTTCTATGCCGGTCGGGGTTGGCGGCCTTGGTTCGGTCTGACTCAGGCGGACACTCCCGAGGGGGTGGTCGATACCTACAATCCGACTGATCGGATTTTTGTCTTGCCGACGGTCAGCACTGGCCACCGATTTGAAGAGTCGGCAGCGCTGATCTGCGACTGGCGTGCCGGTGATCTCTGGTAACTCATATCAGGCGTTTGACCGGGCCACCTACAACGGGCCGTCGGGGTGTACGACTGTTGCCACGCCCGTCTCGGGAGATCGTTACCCGCAATGGTGTCAACGACATTGGATGGTGGGTAGGCCACGTTGTCGCCGTTGGTGCAGTGTGCCGGGCGCTGCCCTGCAACCCAGATTGCTTGGCTAGCGGGTATTTTCGAGGATCCGCTTGGGGTGCATGCCGTTGACCATGCCCATGAACGGCGGGTGAATGCTGTAGCCGAGCATCCGGCAGATACCCTCCGACAGCCCCCGAACCGTTTCAGGCGGTGTCGACAAGGTGAATGCCTCCTGGGGACGCAACCATGGCTGACAGTACTGCGCGGTGACGGCGAGCCGACCTTGATCGGAGGTACGGTTCGCGCCGCCCCCGTGCCACAAGGTGCCAACGAAGAACACGACCGACCCTGCTGGCATCACGATGCTGACGTGTTCGTCCGCATCGGTGGGCCTTCGTGTGTCATCCCAGCGGTGGCTGCCCGGGATCACTACGGTGGCACCGTTGTCGGCGGTGAAGTCGCTAATTGCCCAGATGGTGGCTGCGCTGAGCGCGGCGCGCGGACGGGGCAAGGGATACATGCCGTCGTCGAAGTGCAGGAATTGTGCAGTCTCCCCGGGGCCGATTCTGATCGACTGAAGCTGCGACAGCAGATAGTTCGGCAACAGCAGCCGGTCAAGCAATGCGAGCACCCGGGGATGCTCGACCAGCGCATCACAGACGCGAGCCTTCGTCAGCAAACTGTAGACCCGCTGAGTGTGGAGGCCCTCAAAGACGTTACGGCCGACATGGCCCAGCAGGGTATCCATAGTTTCGGCGATCTGGGCGCAGAGCTCCAATGGCATGAGGCGTTCGACGACCAGGTACCCGTCGCGGTCAAGCGTGGCGAGATCGGACTCGATTACGTGCGCAGGAATGCCGGCGGTCGACGTGGCAGCGGTTGATCGGTAGGTTCCGGCGACGTCGCCGTACAGGTCCTCGACTTTTTCGACACGGCCAGGCGGGTGGGAGATGCTGCGGGACATGGATACTGCCTTTCAGGATGACCGGAGGCCGACGGCCCCGGAGACAAACGACCACAGCTCGTCGATGACGACGTCCGCGGGTGGGCGCGGATCGCGGGTCAGACACACTGCGACGACGGCGTTGGTGCCTCCGATCGTGGCCGCAGCCAGGTACTCGGGATCGCGCGCCCCCGGTATTTCCCCATCGCGCTGCCCTTGAGCCATGTTGCGGGCACCGATCGCGCTCATCTCCTGCAGCCAGCGCCCACGCGCTGTCGCCAGCTCACCTTCACCGAGCCCGGCCAGGATCACTGGCGCCACTGGTTCGCGATACAGGAAGTCCACCCAATCCGTGATGCGTTGACGCTCCCGTTCGGCCCAAGTCGGCGCGTCATAGTCCCGCAGCGCAATGGCATCGCAAAACCTCTGGTAGAAGGCATCCACTACCGACACCAGCAAGCCAGTTCGGGTTCCGAAGTACCGATACGGCAAGCCAGCGCTCACCCCGGCTCGCCGGGCGACGGCAGCCACTTCGAACGACCCGGTGTCGGCCAACTCATTTTCAAGCGACGAACAGCTCGCTGAGGATTCCGACACGTTAGCGGGAATCGCCCACCGCCACGCTAGCGACAATCCCCAGGTCGGCGCGGCGGCAAACCGACAAGATCGGCGACTTCCTACACCCATCTCCTGCGCCGATCTCGATGCAGGCTGGCGAGTGAATACCGGCAGCGTCGGAACGCCGGTACGTTTTCTCCGTGAGCATCTCGTTGGCCGACCTGCCTGAGTTCGGTGGCGCTGCGATCGTCCATGGACCGGAACTCATGGGCGGCGTCTGTCACGTGCGCGGCCTGCTGAATGAGGCTTGTGTGGTGTTGACCGGCGACCTGTTGCCATGCGTCAGCCATCGCCACCAGCGCATCGGCAGATGCGCCCACCCAGCCGGCCTTAGAGTCGCTCAAGACCGACCATCAACTGCCGGTGCGAGCTCGACAGTTTTTGACGGAATCGTCAGAGTCTGAATTCAACTTTGGCCAACCGCCAGACACAACGGGCGGGTCACGCTACCTATAGACGAATGGCTGCAGCGGCGTACGTGGGTCGGATCGGCGGATTAGCGGTAGCGCTGGGAATCGGGGTCGCGATCGTCTCCGGAGCCGGAGAGGCCGCGGCCACGCCGTCGATCTCGACAGATTCGTCGCCAGCGCAGCACGCCGCCACGGCCCGACCCGCATCAGCCGCCAACGCCAAGACCGACAGACCCGCGACGAGCAAGGTCGCGCAGCCGGTATCCGCCCGGTCGACCCCGGCTCGGACGGCCGCGGTCACCAGAGCACGCGTCGACGACACTCCCACAGCACCGGCGGATAACCCAGTGACGACACTGGCGCTAGCGGCAGCATCCCGCCGAGAGCCGGCGACCACCACCCAGCGCACTGCAGCCGCGACGACGACCGCGGCTCAGGTCACCACCGCAGCCGACGAGCCGACAATCCCCACCAACGTCGTCGCGATACCGCAGACGGCGCCGCTGGCGTTCCTGCAGCACATCCCCGTCCTCGGGCCGGTCCTGTTCACCCCGATCGTGGCCTCCATTCATCAGATCCCGATCTTCGGCGACATCCTTCATCCGCTGTTCGGTTACCCCGTGCAGCCGGGCTCGTCACCCAACGCCGCGCAGCCGCGCGACGTCAAGGTGGTCTCGTTCGACGGCACTGAAATCTACGTCCATTTCATGCCGGCCGCCGGACTGCAAAACGGGGCCACGGCGCCGACCATCCTCGACGGCCCGGGCCTGGGAATGCCCGGCCAGACCAGCATCAATGGCAGCGTCCTGGATGGCGTACTCACCAACGCTCTGGGTATGCCGAGCATCTTGTCCCTGCGCAATGCCGGCTACAACGTCGTGACCTGGGACCCGCGCGGCGAATACAGCTCGGGCGGTACGCTGCAGATCGACTCACCGGCTTACGAGGCCAAGGACGTCTCGGCGATCATCAGCTGGCTCGCCACCCAACCCGAGGTCGCCCTCGACGGAAATCCGAGCGACCTCGATCCCAAGATCGGCATGGTGGGCGCGTCCTACGGCGGCGGCATCCAATTGGTCACGGCGGCAACCGATCACCGCGTGGATGCGATCGTGCCGACCATCGCGTGGAACAGCCTCAACACCGCGCTCTACAAGTCACAGTCATTCAAGAGCGGCTGGGGGAAGATTCTGGCTGCGGCCCTTGTGCTTACGCTCGCTCGGACCAACCCGAGAATCATCCCCGCCACCATCTACGGCGACCTGACCGGGTCGCTGACGCAGGACGAGCAAGGCCTTCTCGCCGAGCGCGGGCCCGACTACCTACTCGACCAGATCACCGCTCCCACACTGCTTATCGAAGGCACCGTCGACACCCTGTTCACTCTGCAGGAAGCCAACGCCAACGCCCAGGCGCTCATTGACAACGGCGTCCCGACAAAGGTGCTGTGGTTCTGCGGCGGTCACGGCGTGTGCACCAACGATCTGTTCAACACCGGCGGCACGCTGATCGCCCAGCGTACCCTCGAGTGGCTCAATCGCTATGTCAAGGGCGACACCGACGTCGCGACCGGTCCGCAGTTCGAGTGGGTCGACCAACGGGGCCAACGGCTTTCGTCGACGTCCTATGACCTCACGCCGAGCGACCCGGTGGTCGCGACCAGCACCACACCCAAGACCCTGCACATGGTTCCGTTCCTGGGGGCCGGCGGGCTGCTCGGAGTGCTTCCCATCGGGTCGTCACGGGCCATCAACGCACTGAACGTCACGACGCCTGCCGTCACGACAACCACGTATGTCGTTGGTACGCCACATCTCAGCTTCACCTACTCGGGAACAGGCAGCGGGGATCACCTCTACGCGCAGCTCGTCGACGACTCGACCGGTCAGGTGCTCGGCAATCAGGTCACTCCAATCCTCGTGACACTGGACGGCACCCAACAGACCGCGAGCGTCGATCTGGAAATGGTGGCGCAGACACTCAAGCCCGGTCAGAAAGTGACCGTGCAGTTGTTCTCATCGTCGGCCTCATACCGCGCGGTCGGGACGACGGGTGAGGTGACCGTGTCGAATATCGCGCTCACGTTGCCGACTGTCGACCCGTCGACCATCACGGTTAACGCCGCGTAGCCGGACTTACAGCTCCGGGTGACCCTTGCGGGCGTACAGCCGCGCCAACACGAATTGCGCGGCGGCGAAGAGCCCGAGCATTCCGCCGACGATCCCGAACGCGCCGTACGCACTGGAGCTCGACGAAAAGGCTCCGCCCACCGCGCTGGCGACACCGAGAGACGCGGCCGTGCGGCCAAATTCCGAAGCAGCCGTGACACCGCCGGCATGTTCGAGCGGGGTCAGCTCCTGACGCCACCGGGTCAGGACCAGCCGAGCGCACACGTTACCCACTCCGAAGATGAACACCGCCACCGACATCATCGGCAGGTTCACCGGGATCCAGCCCACCGCGAGGAACACCGTCCCCACTGCCCCGGCGAACACCCACCCGATGCCCGTCTTCCGATGTCGCGTCACCGCATACAGCACCGAGCCGACCACTCCACCCAGCGCGAAGGCCGCCCCGACGTGCCCGACCTCGGCGGGATGGTGAAGCAACCCTTTGGCGAAGAACGCGCTCAGGATCTTGCGCAGCTCGTAGAGGTGAAACAGCATAAGCCCGACGACCACCAGCAGCAGATACGGATGGGCGACAATGTATTTCAGGCCCGCCCAGGAGCCGCCGTGCGGCTTGACGTCGGTATCCGCCGTCAGTGTCGACGTTCTGGGGATCAAGAGATAGCACGCTGCCGAGAGCACGAATCCGATCGGGATTACGATGTGCGGGACGATGCCGTCCGCCCACACCATCAGCCCACCGAGCATCAACGGGCCGGCAACCGCGCCCACCTCGAAGACGACTTCGTAGCGGGAGTTGATCCGGTCCAACAGATCTCGACGGTGACCGACCATCTCGAGGGGAACGGTGTGCACGGCGGTGTCCACGTAGCCGCGGACCAGTGCCTCGAGGGTGTACAGGCCCATCACGACTGGCAGGGTGGCGATCCCCAACGCCATGGCCAGCGGAATGCCGGCCAGGACGATACCCCGCAGCAGCGTCGAGAACACCAGGACCCTCCGGGCACCCCAACGGTCGGTCGGCCAGCCCGCCACGAAGGTACCGAACATATGGACCCCGGTGCCGAACGCGGCGAAGAACGCGGCGCTGCCCAGCGATCCCGACAGGTCGGCGACCAGCAGCGGCTGCGCCAAATGTACTGCGCTGTTGACGATCTGGGTCAGCAACACCCCGCTGAGCAACCCGCCGAGGCGAATCGAATTCGTATCGGCCTGAGGGCTCATGCGCTCAGTGCCCCGGCATATGTTCGAAGGCACCATGGCCGACGTACGCGGCGGCCGCCAGCAGCAGCACCGCGACAATCCAGCGCCCATGCGCCTTCATGATCTGCTCGTAGCCTTCCTTGATCCGGACGGCTGCCCCCGGTCGGACGAATTCGATGACGGTCGGCGCTATCGCTGGGATGACGGCGATCACCGCGAACACGACGGCACCGAGCGTGCGTTCGCCCCGATCTCCGATTTGGAGGATCTGATGACCGGCCGCGATAGCGATCGGGAAGACCTTGGGATGCAGCCCGCAGATGGTGAAGCCGGCCAGCGCTGCCCGGGTAATACGTTGGCGCGCTGGCAAATCAGTCTTCGGATCGAGCCCCGGGAAGCGCTCGACCAGTTTTGCCGGCAGCTTGCGACGCTGGCGCTCGGGTTTGGAGACGTCGGCGATCGGTTTGTGCCGGATGGCGCCCAGCGCCCGCCGGATCCCGATCGCCAGCAGCGCGACCGCGATCAGGAGTCGCACGACGAAGCCCGGCCAGGAGGTGCTGTGGGCGCTCGACGCGGCGGCGGCACCGGTCAGGGCCGCGATCCCCACCCCGATGCCGGTGGCGAAAGCGATACCGACGAGTGCGCCACTGGAGAAGGCGAACGTCGCCTGCTTGGGCACCACTTTGTCGCTGGCGACGACCAGTCCCAGGACCAGCGTCTCGGGGCTGAACAGCAAGGCGAGCGCCAAAGTGGCGATAACGGCGAGGTGTGTACTCACGGGCACATCCGCGCTGGCATGGGCGTAGGTTAACGCGCCGTCCGCGCTACCGCGCAGCGCCCTGGGAAAGCTGGCGAGCGACCTCGCCGTAGCGTTCGAAACGCTCGTCATCGCCGAGCGCGTTGTAGAGCACCCGTTCGCGTTCGGCCGCGCGCTCCTCGTCGGAGTCGCCGACGACGGTCATCACTGGCACGATCAATGCGATATCGGCGGGCGACCGCCCCGACTTCGCCGCTCCCTCAGCCACTTTCGGCACCACGTGGCGCGCGATGTACCCGGGCTCGCCGATCGGGTGGACGTGCACACCGTCGGCCACCTCACCGGCCATCCGCAGCATCCAGGGGTTGACGGCGGCGATGTCGACCTTCGGGTCGGGCACCTCGATGGGGCCGGCACTCCACTGCGGGGTGATGAAGTCGAGGTTGTAGAACTCACCGTGGTGATCGAGTGTGCCGGTGCGGAATGCAGCGAAACAGGCTTTGACGGCCAGCACATAGTCGCGCAGCCGCGGGCCCGGACGTTCGAACGGCATCCCGTAACGCCGGGTGACGTGGGTGCGCACCTGGGTGCCCAGCCCCAGCCGGAAATGGCCACCGGTCGCCTCCTGCAGCTCCCATGCGGTGGCCGCGGTGATGAACGGACTGCGCGGAAACGCAACGGCGACACCGGTCGATAGCTCGAGGCCCGGTGCGGCTTGTCCCGCCACGGCGGCGTTGAGGTAGGGCGTTCGGCCGGTCTCGGTGAACAACATTCCCGAGAATCCGGCGGCCTGCGTGCGCTGCGCCAGTCCGCCGATCTGTCCGAGCGGAAGGGCGGTGGTCATGACGTCGACGTCCACCGAACGCATGGTAGTGGGCACGCAGAAACGGCATGCTCGAACTCATCCTCGATCTAGTCTGTGACCCTGCTGTGCAATAACTGTTAGAGATCGGGGACGACGACGTGGCGACGATCAAGCAGGTATGTCTGGGAGTAGCGGTCGCCGGCGTGGTCGCCGGTGCCGGCTCGGCGGTCGCGACCGCCGTCGCCTCCGCGGACTCGGGTTCCCCGGATTCGCCGGGTGCGTCCAAGTCATCGAGTTCGAGTTCGTCCTCGCCGGCCGGCTCACGCAAGCAGGCGCCAAAGGCCAGCAGCGCGGTCACCGGGCCACGCCGAACGGAGACCATCGCCCCGGCGAGAGCCACAGCGGCACCATCGGTCCAGGCGCGCAAGGTGGCGACGCTACCGTCGCTGGCCAGCCTCGTACCCATCAGCCAGTCGCCGCGTACCCGCGCGGCCTCGGCCACGACGGTCATCAACGTCACCTACAACCTGGCCAACCCGACCGACGTCCATGTGCTGGTGATCGGCGTGGACGGCACCAACCTGCGCCGCATCTTGGCGGGCGACAATCCGAACTTCGACGCGTTGATGGGCGATAGCGTCACCGGAGTCGCGAGCATCGTCGGGCACACCACGATTTCCAACCCCTCGTGGACGGCCATTCTCACCGGGGCGTGGGACAACCAGACCGGGGCCATCAACAACATCTTCACGCCCGAGACCTGTAAGAAGTGGCCGACGGTGTTCAATCAGCTCGAGTACTACAACTCCGACATCCGGACGATGGCGATCGCGGACTGGGATGTCATCACCGATATCGCGAACGCGGGGCAGTACCCCGTCGACACGTACTCGCTCGTCGCACAGGTTCCCGGCGATGCCAACTGGTCATTGACCGACGCTGAGGTGACCGCGCAGACGGTCGCGGCGATCCAGAGCGGCGAGCCGCCGAACTTCCTGTTCTCCTACCTGGTCCAGGTCGATGAGGCCGGGCACCAATACGGCGGTGCCTCATCGGAATACGCGGCAGCGATCAACCGCACCGATACTAATATCGGCGACATCATGGAGGCGATCAACACCTCCGGCGAAAACTGGACGGTCATCGTGGTCACCGACCACGGCCACCAGCCGCAGCTGGGCTTCGGGCACGGATTCCAGTCACCTGATGAGACGTCGACGTGGGTCATCGCCAACGGCAACGGCTTCGACCCGGGCCGGGTGAACCTGGCCTACTCGATCGTGGACGTCACACCCACCGTCCTGTCGTTGTTCGGCGCACCGCCGCCGGCCGGCTCCCCCGGGGTTTCCCTGACGACGCTCGGAGGCAGCAACGTGCTTCCGGTCGATCTGGACCAGGCACTCAACGACGCGATCGCGCGCAGCGGATGGCCGGACATCCCCACCAATGTGGCGTTGAGCGTGCGCACGATCTTCGCCAGCATTCCGTATTTCCTCAACGGCGGAATCAACAGCCTCACCGCGCAGCTGCAGGAAATCGCCGACGGAAACGTCTTCCTGATCAGCCAGCTGGCCGCGGTCGCCAAGGTAGTGGTTCAGGTCCTCGGCGACGTGGGGGTCTCGGCCACCAGTGCGCTCGCCGAACTGGTCGCCTGGATGACCGGCGTGGACATCTTCCCGCAGGGACACCCGCTGCCTCCGCCATCGGCGGCGATCGAGCCCAAGGTGCCCGCGGTGCTGGTGGCCTGACGCCGCCGACGACAGCGGTAGGCCATACTCACTTCGATGGGTACCTACGTCGTCACCGGCTCGGCATCGGGCATGGGAAAGGCCACCGCGGAGAGGCTTCGCGCCAACGGCCACACCGTGATCGGGGTGGATATCCAGCCCGCCGATGTGGTGGCCGATCTCTCCACGCCGGCCGGTCGACGGGCCGCGGCCGATGCCGTGCGAAGCGCCTGCGGCGGGCGGCTCGACGGGGCGGTGTTGGCGGCCGGGCTCGGGCCAACCCCGGGTCGTGAGCAGCCGGCGCTGATCACCCAGGTCAACTATTTCGGTGTAGTGGAGCTGCTGGCAGCGTGGCGGCCCGCGCTGGCCGCCGGAGACCGAGCGAAAGTGGTTGTCTTCTCCAGCAATTCGACCACCACCATCCCCGCGATACCCGGCCGCGCCATCCGCGCGCTGCTGGCCGGCGACGGCGACAAGGCGGTGCGGGCACTGCGACTGTTCGGCAAGGCCGCCTCCTCGATGGCCTACGGCGCTTCCAAGGTCGCAGTCAGTCGCTGGGTTCGCGAGCATGCGGTGACCCGTGACTGGGCGGGGGCGGGAATCCGGCTCAACGCGATCGCCCCGGGCGCGATCCTGACCCCACTGCTGGAAAAGCAGCTGTCCACCCCGGCCGAAGCCAAGGCGATTCATTCCTTCCCGGTGCCGATCGGGGGGTTCGGCGACCCCGGGAAGTTAGCCGACTGGGTAGTGTTCATGCTTTCCGACGCAGCCGATTTCCTCTGCGGCAGTGTTCTGTTCGTCGACGGCGGCTCTGATGCATACTTTCGCGCCACCGACTGGCCGGCCTCGGTGCCGGCCTGGCGGCTGGTGCCCTACCTGCGCCGGTTCAAGCGCAACGAGAGCTTCTCGCAATGATCCGGCTGATCGCCGTGCTGGTGATGGCGCTGACGCTGGCCGGGTGCGGCGATATCAAAAAGCCGCCGGGTAATACGACCATCGACGTGTCCTACGACGACCTGCTGACGAAGAAGCACCTCAGCCTCGACATCGCGCTCAGCGCGGGTGACACACTGCGAGTCAACCTGGCGTCCAACCCATCCACCGGCTACCGGTGGGACGCTCAGGCCCAGATCAGTGACGCCGCGGTGATCGAGCAACGCGACCACTATGACTCTGGGCCCTCCGGCGTCCACCTGCCTGGCGCCCCGGGAACCGTGACCTGGACCTTCCAGGCCCTCAAGTCCGGCACTTCCACCGTGACCACCCACTACGGGCAGCCCTGGCCGGGTGGTGCCAAGGATGCGTGGACGTTCGCCGCTACGGTCACGGTTCGCTGATTTACGGGCGCATCTCATAAGCGCCGTCGTAAGCCTGCACCTGCTGCCATACCCGGTCGAAGCGGTCGGCGTCAGTCACCGGTTTGCGCACCGCTGCCAGCGCCCATTCTTGTTGTGCCGGAGTCGAACTCGTCTTGCCATGTAAGGCCACCGCATATCCGGAGAAGTCCCGGACCGCCACGTCGAAGATCTGATCGACCAGGTCATGGTCGAGTCCACGCAGTTCGGCTTGTTCCAGGATCAGCTGACCGTAGACCACCAGCGTGAAAAGGTGCCCGACGATCAGCATGAAGTCGAGGTCGCGCTGCTGATCGGCGTCGGGTGCGGCGGTGGACAACAACGCCTGAAGAGCTCGAGCCTGTTCGAGGAAGAGTGCGACATTCGTGATGGCCGAGGCCTTCTCGAAGACCGGAGCCCAATCGGCGAATTGCACCTTCGACGCACCCTTGGCCGGGCCCTGGGCCCAGAAGAACACGTCGTCCGCCGGGTCGTCACGGGTGCCCACCTCCGGGTATGAGCCCGGGTTGAACAGGAAGTTGGGCATGAACTTCAGGATCTGCGCCACGTTGACGTGCACGGTGCCCTCCAGGCGGGGCAGCGCACCGATCAGATCCTTCACTTCGGCGAAGTAGGTATTGCGTTCGAACCCCTTGGCAGCCAGCACATCCCACAGCAGACGCACCACCGTTTCGCCCTCCGAGGTCACCTTCGCCTTGGTCACCGGGTTGAACAGCAGGTAGCGCCGATCGTCGAGGCTGGCGCTGCGGAAGTAGTCGATTGCGCGGTCGCTGAACAGCTTCATCGCGAGCAGCCGGGCGTAGGCGTCGACGAAGCTGGCCCGCACGTGCGGGAAGTCGGTGACCGGGTTGCCATACAGAATGCGGTTGTTGGCGTGGGTGATCGCCTCGTAGAACGCGTGCTCGCACATCCCGATCGAGGCGCTACACAGGTTGAACTTGCCGACATTCACCGTATTCAATGCCGCCGAGAACGCCTCGGGCCCGGTGCGCAGGATGTCTTCCTCGTGAACCGGATAGTCCTGGAGTGCAAAGGTACTCACAAACATCTGGCCGTGCACGACGTTGCCGATCAACTCGTAGGCGGGATGCGCGCTGTCGGCGACGAACCACACATAGCCCTCCGCGCCGTCGATATCGGCGCGGCGGGAGAACACCGACACCATGCCCGCCACGTTGCCGTTGCCGATGTAGTACTTCTGGCCCGTCGCCCGGAAGACAACACCGTCCTCGTCGCCGTCGGTGGGCGTCAGGATCATGTCGGTGTTGTAGATGTCGGCGCCGTGCTCGCGTTCGGAGAGTGCGAAGGCCATCACTCCGCCGTTTTCGAGTTGCTCGGCGGCGCGTTGTTTGGCCTTGATGTTGTCGCTCTGCCAGATCGGGCCCAGCCCGAGAATGGTGACCTGCTCGGCGTACCAGTACGCCAGTCCGTAGAAGCCGAGGATCTCGCCGAGCGCGGCGTTGCGGGAGGTGTCCCAGCGCTTGTCGTCGTCGCCGAGGCCGAATTCCGACGGGGTGAGGAAGGTCGCGAAAATTCGCTCGCGCTTGACGAAGTCCAGGAAGTCGGACACCCACGCCGCCTCGGCGTCGTCTTGCAGCAGCCGTGTCTTGCCGCGTTCCTCAAACCAATCGATCAGGGCCCGCAGCTGGCGCCGGGTGGCGGGATCGAATTGTCGCGGGTCATAGGTGTTGGGGTTGAACAATTGCCCGCCGGTGCTCGTCATGGCGTGCCCTTCCGTCATCGAAGCGTCGAATCTAGCGCGATCGCGGTCGCCGGATCGGCGGTTCACGGGATGCGGGCCTGGACAGTGGCGTGTCAAAGTGAATTGCCCTGGCGGACCACTCCGGTAAGTTTGCTGGCTGTGGGGATTTCGCTGACTGATCTGGAAGCGTGGGATCCGGGATCGATACGCGCGGTGGCCACGGCCGCCACCAGTCGGGCGAACCAGGTGCGCGATGTCGCCCACAACCAGGAATCGATCATCACGAACCTGATGGGGCAGGGGAACTCGTTCGAGGCAGCATCGTCGATGGCGATGGCGATCAGCAACACGATGCTGGCCCATGCCGATGAGTGCGACCAGGCGGCCCGCGATGTCTCGTCGGCAGCCTCAGAGGTCGAGTCCATCAGATCGGAGTGGTCGCGGATCCAGCACATGGCCGACCGCTGGGGCATCGTGATCGACACCGCTACCGCCGAATTGCACTACATAGTGCCCGGCGATCCAGAAAAACGGGCCGAGCTAGAACATCACGTCGAGATCGTGCATAACGCGATCGTGGACCTATCGCGGCGGGCCGACTCCACCGATCAGCATCTGGCCTCGGCAGTGAACAACGCGATCTCCGAGACCGCCGACGGCATCGGCAACGACCGCAACGTTTCGCCGGAGGTCGCGAAGGAGACCGTCGAGAAAGCACTCGCCGGTGACCAGGGTGCCGCCGCGGAGGTGAAGGCGGTGTTGGGCTCCATCAATGAGGGCCAGCGCGCCGGAACGGAGCCGCTGACGCCGGTGCAGGCATCGATCCTGAGTCAGATGCAGGCGCAGCAGGCCGGAATGTCGACGGACGCGCTCAGGGCGGCCGAGCAGAACATGGGCGACGCGAAGTCCGCCATGGGTGACTCGTGGCAGCTGATGAGCAATCCCAACGTTCACGTCCCGAAGACCGATCCGGGCGGGCTCGCGAACCCGAACAATATGACCAGCGGCGGGATGAGCCCGCTGCCCCGCAGTGTGCAGGGCGTATTGCAGTCCAAGGGCATGTCGCAACTCGGCGAGATGACCAAGGTGACCGACATCGTCAAGGACGGCAGAACGGGGCTGCGGCAGGGCGGCACGGCACTGGATCGCGGCATGCTCAACAAGGCGACGGAGATGATGAATTCGCCGACATTCCACGGCACTCCGGTGGGTGCAAAGGGCGGCTATTCCGGAATCTCGGGCGAAGGCGTTCCGGTGGTGAACGACGTCCTGGCGACGGCGGGACAAGACCATCAGGCGGTTCACGACATCGTCCGCGACTCGGCGTACTCGGACAATTTCATGAAAGGCGCCTTGAGCACCGACTGGGGTGACAACGGCAAGGCGGTCGGCGATATGTTCAGCTGGACGGGCGACGCAGCCAACGGGCCGGACGCCAAGATGGCGGCCGAGACGGCGTCAGCGTACGGAGCGTACATCGGCGATCCCAAGAATGACTTCTTTCACATGCCTGGCAATCAGACCCTCGGCGAGCTGAATCCTGAAGCAGTACGCGGGCTTTCGCACGGTCTGGCGCCCTATATTCCTGACATCGCTGAGGCGTCGGCCGGCCACCACGACGGCTTTGGCCTGTTGGACACCGAAGAGACGAACATGCCTGTGGCCAAGAACATCTTCTCGGTGCTCAGCACCGACAAGGCGGCGTCGGACTACTTCAACGGTGCGGCCGGCCGCGACATCATGCAGGCACAGCTGGACTACGCCAATGACTACAAGAATGGCGTCGACATGACGAGCAACAATCATCGACTGTACGACTCGATGACCATGCAAGGCTTGGTCGATTCCGGAATCCACAACGCCACCGGCGCAGCGCATATCAACGGGGAAGCCATGGCTGCTGCAGCATACGACGCTAAGAAATCTGCCTACGAATTCGCCTTTGCCGGGCTTGACGCCGGCGGGGTACCGGGTACAGACCTTGTTTCAAAAACGTTCGAACAGACTCTTCTCGGCGATCCTCCTAAGACAACTGGCTGGGATACTCATGAGTTGCCCAACCTCGACATTGGCCAGGGTGAAAATCAGGTACTCAACGCTCTGGCGCAGTCCGGCGTGCCCATACAGGGGCCGGACGATCAATTCCTGACGCCACCCGATCCCAAGCATCCCGAGGCACCCCGCCTCATACTCTCGGCAGAGGAATACGCCGCAAACAGGGGCGGAATGATTTCGGGCGGCGAGTACAACGATGCGATCCGACGGGCGCTGATCGCGACAACTGGTCGCGACCTCTATCACGACATCGACGTGCAGATGTCCAGCCGCTACAACGCCGTCACCGAAACGACGCAGCCGCCGCAATGAGACGCCTGGAGATTCATCGACTGACCGCACTCGTCGCTGTCACAGCGACGGTCCTCTGCGGCTGCGATAACACAACTGTCGGCCAGTCGCCCAAACAGCCTGAACGCTGGCCCGCGATCCTCGCGGATTCCACTTTTGTTTGGAGCGCCGAGCCTGGAATTGACCTTCTCACACAACCAATCGTGGCTGTGCGCGCGTACTCCGAGTCGCTAGTGCTCGCCGAAATCACAGGCAGCAATGACTACCTCTATCCGGGGTTCGACCACGCGGTGAAGAGTGAAAAGCCGGCGGACTACTCCCACTACAGCCTGCATCTCTGGCCCGAGCTCAGCTACCCGAAGAAAGATCCTGAAGTGGGGTCGAGCCGCCAACACGTTCTCCGAGTGGCGCAGGACGGCCAAGATGTGTCGGTGGTGATGTGCACTTGGGACTGGGGCCTTGCCGTGGAAAAGCCAAGCGGTCTGTACGCGACACTAGGATCATGGCGACCCCCGAGTGCTGACATCGGTGTCCAGCTGCTGCGTCTTGAGGCACCCGCAGGCAGCCCGGTACCCGATACACCGCCTCAGAAAGGACCGTCCCGATACGCGTTGACCGACGTATTCGGGCAGTGGCGCATCGTAGGACGCCTCTCACCCGAGTTGGGTCATTTGGCTTAGTGCCTTGATTTTTCGGTCTTCAGGGCGTTGAGGATCGTCTCGACCTCGGGGTTTATTGCTGGCGGGTAGGTGGCGATGACGCCGTTGATGTCGATGGTGGCGTTGCGCAGGGGTTTGAGGGTGCGCAGGAATCGCCGTAGCGAGAGCCCGGTTCGGGTCTGGATTTCGCGGCTGAGGGCCAGGGCGGTGAACACGATGGTGAGGTGGGCTTCGATGGCGTCGCGGGTGCGGGCAAACATGGGCCGGGCGGCGAGGTCGGATTTCGACATCCGGAAGGACTGCTCGACTCGCCACAGGTCGTGGTAGCTGGAGATGATCTCGGTGGCGGGCATGAGCGTGGTGTCGATGTTGGTGACATAGCCTTTGAGGCCGACCAGATGGCGTGCGCGCTGCAGGAGGCTTCGTCGAGGGTACGGGCCCCATTTCGGACTGTGACGAATCGTGGTGTGCGGGCTGTCTTGTCGCCGGCGACGACTGCGCGGGCCTTGTGTTCCTGCAGGTTCAGTGTCTTGGTGTCGCGGACCGCCCGTTTGGTCGAGTAGGCCCATACCGCTCGCCACGATTTCGGGTGTGTCGTCGGGTTCCAGATGGGTTCGGCTTTGAGTTTCGGGTCGCTGGTCTTGGTGGTGGTGCCGCGCTGATCGCGTGGGGTGATGGTGTCGATGATCTGGCCGTCGGTGAAAAGGTTGCCGTGCCAATGGAAGTGCGATGTCAGATCGCCCGGGGCTTTGGTGACTCTGGATCCGACGATGAATCGCAACCCGGCCTCATCAAGGTCACGCAGGTTCGTGGCCGAGAGCATGCCGGCATCGGCGACGACGACCATGTCGGTGATTGCATGCCGCTGCTGGAAGGCGGTCACGATCGGCACGATGGTCAGGGTCTCGGCCTTGTTGCCCTCAAAGCAGCCGATCTCCAGCGGGAAACCTTACCGGTCGACCAACAGCCCGACCACGATCTGCGGGTCGACGCGGCGTTCCTTGGAGTAGCCGACTTTGCGCAGGTCGTCTTCTTTGTCGGCCTCGAAGTACAGGGTGGTGACGTCGTAGAGCACCAGGCTCAGATCGCCTGTGGTGCAAGCCGTTTGGAAGCACGCGGCGGCTATCCGTTCACGGTAACCACCGGCAGAGGCGCGGCGCAGCGTCCGTTTACGTGTCGACAACGACGCCGAGGTGCGACCCATCTCGGCCAGGACTCGATCGACATCGAGGAGGCTGGTCGGTTCCACCACGCGGGCGATCACCAGATCCCGGAAAACCTCATCGTCGACCGCGTCGTCGAAGCCCGGATAGGCATACACCCCGGCCAGAGCTTCGTAGAGCAATCCGCTGCAGGACTTCAGGACGTGAGCCCGGGCCACCAGTTGCCGCGGGCCGGGCCCAGCACCAGAATCGGCGAACAGGCCCGCGGCCGGCGGCGGCACCATCTCGACCTTGACGGCTTTCGGGGTGATGCCCAGATCCAGTTCCCGCTGGGCATCATCGGTCAACAACCGGCGAGCCTGCTCGATGAGTAGTCCGAGTTCGGCGTCATCGCGGGCCGAGCCCACATGACGGACGATCCGCCGGCGACCGTCCACGAATTCAGCGATCTGCACCGCAGTGGCACCCGAGGCAGTACGCACCCGCCGAATCCACACCACCCGCCCGAGCCTACCGAGGCGAATTAGTGCCTTGCGGGCGCACTAAGCGAAACCATCACCGCAGGTCAACGACTCAGTACTTCAAGGAACAGTCCAATGTGACCCAAGTCAGGTAGGACGCCTCTCACGGTCAGCCCCCTCGGACACCCTCGGCCCCGGGACACAGTGGCCGGAGTATCACCAAGATCTCGACGCCTGCCAGGCGCTCGCCCCCGAAACCGTGGAACGCCGTGAGTACCTCACCACCGGCGAACACCCCAAATCAGACTTCCCCACCCTGCCCAGTACACCCGGCTGGCCGCTCGAAACCCAATGAACACAAACACATCCCGCGTTCTAGCTGCAGTCGTACTCACTGCTGGCCTGATCACCGGCTGCAGCCACACCACCACGTCCAGCACGCCGGTCAAATAGCCCGAGCGGTGGCCGCCCACCCTGTCGGATCTTCATTTCGTATGGACGGCGGATCCAGGCATTAACCTGTTGAACCAGCCGCTCGTCGCGCTACGCGCCTACATCGAATCCAAGGCCCTGGTGGCCGCCGGCGGCAGCCTGGACTTCCTGTACCCCGGATTCAATCGGGCCGTCGAGCCGAACGCACCCGCCAACATGGGCAACCCATATTCTGCACTAAGCCGGTACCCCGAGCCGGGCGGCGATGGCGACACTTTGGCCGGCACCGTGCTCAATCACGTTCTGCGCATTGCCGAGAACGGACGGGACGTCACCGCGATCGTCTGCAACTGGACTTACGGCGCAGCGTGGCAGCAGCCCGACGGCATGTACCGCATCCAAACTCCCAACGCCGGCGCAACGGCCGCATTGGTGATGAAGCGTATAAGCCTGCTGGCGCCCGTCGACCGCGCGGCCGATCCCCTGCCACCTCAAAAAGGACCGTCCCCTTACTCGCTGATCGACGTGTTCGGTGGATGGAAGGTTGTCGGCCTTTTGTGGGCGTTCAATACCAAGGGTTTCGACAAAGAATGGCAAGAATGGCCCGAGTTCCTCCAAGACCAATCCGCCTGCGTCGATCGAGCTCCCGTCAGCGTCGAGCGCCGTGAGTACCTGACGTCAGCCGAACGTCCGCGTTCCGACTTCCCCACCCTGCCCAGCGACCCGGGCTGGCCGGTCGAAACCCAGTAGCGCTACATCGTTTGAGCGTCGGCCTGTTCGCCGACAGCCTTCAGCTTCTGCGAATTACGTTCTTCCCTATAGCTGAACATCTTCGCGCTGGTGTCCATGCTCGCCGCCTGATGATCCAACGCCGCAGTGTGCTTACCCGCCAACGTATTCCAGTGATCGGTCAACGCCGACAGTGCTTGGGCCGAGGATCCCACCCAGCCGCTCTGCGCCCCGCTGACTGCACTCACCGACTGGCCGTGCGCCGCCGACAGCGCGGTCGACTGCTCGGCAACTTGGGAACTCCCGGCGGCCAACCCGTCGCTATCCACCTTCAGCACGTCACCCATCGCTCCAGGCTATCCCCGGCCCGCGGCGTTTTCACTTCGCTATCGGAGCTAACCCCGCGAGTCACTCAAGTCACTTCCGCCACTGACTGCGTACCCTGACATTCAACGGGCAGGAGTTCACCAGTGCGGATATCCCACGGCATCAGGGCCGGTGTGGCGGCGGCGTTGCTGGTAGCCGCGGCCGCAGGTTGCAGCACCACAACCGATGGCGCGGCCAGGTGTCCCGGCTGCGGCCCCGGCGGTGAGCCGAGCTTTCCGACCAGCAAGCCGACCGTCTCGCCGCCGACAACACCCACCCCATCGCCCACGCCGACACCGACCCAACAGCCGCCGTTTGGCGGCGGCCAGACATTGCCCCCCAGCGACACCGGTTACGTGTACATCGAAACCAAGTCCGGCCTGACCCGCTGCCAGATCAATGCCCAGGCGATCGGCTGCGAATCAGACTTCACCAATCCGCCCGTCGTCAACGGCGAACCCGCCAACGGGGTCGAGGTGACCGCGAGCGGCAGCGTGCGCTGGATCGCCGGCAATCTCGGCGACATCCCGACCACCCCGCTCGACTACGCGACCTATCACGCCGTCGGCTGGACCATCGACGCGAGCCCGGACGGGACCCGGTTCACCAACGATGGCACCAGCCACGGAATGTTCATCAGTACCGAAGGCGTCAAGGTTTTCTAAGCTGGCAGGCATGGACTTCCGTGTCTTCGTCGAACCCCAGCAGGGCGCCAGCTACACCGACCAGCTCGCGGTGGCCCAAGCCGCCGAATCACTGGGCTACTCCGCGTTTTTCCGCTCCGACCATTACGTCGCGATGAGCGGTGGCGGGCAGCCCGGGCCCACCGACTCCTGGGTGACGCTGGCCGGCATCGCGCGAGAGACCTCCACGATTCGGCTCGGCACGCTGGTCACCTCCGCGACCTTCCGCTATCCGGGGCCGCTGGCGATCTCGGTGGCGCAGGTCGACGCCATGAGCTCGGGCCGCGTCGACTTCGGGATCGGGGCGGGTTGGTTCGACGAGGAACACCTGGCCTACGCCATCCCGTTCCCGCCGCTGGGCGAGCGGTTCGACCGGCTGCACGAGCAGCTCGACATCATCACCGGCCTGTGGACCACCCCGTCCGGCCAGACCTTCGACTACGACGGCACTCACTACACCGTCAAAGACTCTCCTGCGCTACCCAAACCGGCGCAGGATCCGCATCCGCCGATCATCATCGGCGGCAGTGGCGCCAAGCGCACTCCGGCGCTGGCCGCGCAATTCGCCGACGAATACAACCTTGCCTTCCCCAGCTTCGACTTCGTCGAACCCCAGTACGGCAGGGTGCGCGCGGCGCTCCAGGCGGCCGGCCGCGACCCCGACGATTTCGTGTATTCGGCGGCATTCGTGGTGTGCGCCGGCCGGACCGACGCCGAGATCAGTCGGCGCGCCGACGCGATTTCGCGGTCGGGCGACGAGCTGCGCACCAACACTCCCCTGGTCGGCACACCCGCCGAAATCGTCGACCGCCTAGGGCCTTTCATCGACGCGGGCGTGCAGCGGGTGTACATCCAGCTGCTCGATATGGCCGACCTCGACCACATGGAATTGTTCGCCAACGAGGTGGTCCGCCAGCTGGCCTGATTGCGGAATGCTGCATCTGCCCTGGCAACGCCATTAGCATTGATAGCTATGCGCAAGGGGGACCCCACCGGGGATATCGACGAGGCTGCAGCGCCCGTCGCCTACGGGGATCCGTTCGGCCCCTATCCGGAGCAGCCGTATCCGGGATCGGCGGAGGCTCCAGCGCCCCCGAACCGGCCGTCGTCGACATCCCACGGCGACGACGAGGACCCGCCGACCGATCCGGCCTTACCCGTGGTCGCCCTTGATGACGGTTTCGACCCGTTTGCACCCGACGCGTTCTGGTTCCCGGAACGGCCCTGGTACCGCAAGAAGCAGGCAACCCTGGCGATCGGCGCCATCGGCGCTGGGGTGGGGGCGATCGTGGTGGCAGCGGTGCTGCTGGTCTCGCTGGGTTCGCGTGATTCCGGAGACTCCAAGAACACCCCGTCCGCAACGGTCACCAGTGCGCCGACCACCACCGGTTTGACCAGCTCACAAGTCCCCGAACCGCCGCCACCCCCACCTCCGCCGCCACCCCCGCCCCCGGAGCAGCCCCAGAGCACCTGGTATCCGCAGTATCCGCAGCGCAACGACGGACGTCCCAACGTGACCACGCCGCAGACCCGACCGCCGCAGATCAGCGTCCGTCCCACCCATCGCCCGGCGTTCCCCAACCAGCCCGGTGGCGGCTGACCGTTACTATCGGAACCCGTGGCACGTGACGGTTCTGATGACCCGAGCAACTACTCCGACAGCGACCCGACGCAGTACGCGAACTACGGCGGCACCGGCGGCGACGCCTACAGCGATTACACGCAGCCCGGTTACACACCGCTGACCGGTTACGGCGACGCCACACCGCCACCCCCCTGGTTCCGCAAGCCGGCGGCCCTGGTCGGCCTCGGGGTCCTGACCGCGGTCATCCTGGTTCTTCTCGTTTACGCGATCGTGAAGTTCACCGGCAGCGGTGGCTCCGCTCCGGTGACGACGACCACGACATCGCCGACGACGACGTCCACCGCGGCGGCAACGTCAGCGTCGGTCGCCCCGGAGCCGGGCGTCACGCAGACTGTGACCGAGTCTCCGGCCCCAACTTCGGAGACCCCGACCACCACCACGACGGACGCGACCACCACCACGACGACCACCCCGTCGACCACCGCGGCCCCGTCGACCAGCACGAGCACGAGCACCAGTACGAGCACCACGGTGTCCACGTCGGTGAGCACGGTGACGGAGACGGTCACCACGACCGGGGAGCGGCCGACGATCCCGAATCCGTTCCAGCGTCCTAACGGCGGTCAGTAGCGGCGTACATCGCGACCAGAGCCTCGGCGCTGCGTACCGCGGCGCGGCAGGCTCTGGTAGTGAACGGATCATTGAGCGGGTGTTCCGAGCGGCGGCGCCAGCGTTGGGCCGCGGCGAACGCGGCACGCGGCCCGTCGGCCGGCGCTTCTGGGGTCAGACCCAGCCGGCTCGCGGCATCGGTCCCGGAACCGCCGATGATGCGACGCAGGGAAACCACCTCGTCTTCGGTCAAACCGGTTGGGCGCGAACGAAGTTGACTGAGTAGCCGGAGCTCTTCGAACGCATGGGTGTCGGCCAGCAGTGGGTCGATGTCAGCGATGATGTACGGCGTCGCGGTGATCGGATACAGCTCGACGACCCGGCGCAGCGACAGCAGAGCGGTATGCGCTTTGAGTAGTTCGGCGCGCTGCGCGAACTGCTGGTCGATCACCTCACGCAGCGCAACCAGCCCACTGCGTTCCAGCAATTCGTCGGCCAGGCTAACGGAATCGGTTATCCCCAAACGCAATACAGCGATGGAGATCCGGATACCGAACATTCCGAACCGGTCCAGCAGCTGCGCCCGAGTGGGCGCGTCAACCGGCAGCGAACTGTCCTCGCGGACAAAGCGATCCACACTGAGCATCGCCTTGTTCAGTTCACCCGCGTCGACGGCCGCCAGCTTCTGCAGCGCCGCGAACTCGCTCTGGCGCAGCGTGCGGGCCGTCAGCGCCAGCAGCCCCGAGACCGGAACCACCGCCTGGCAGATGCCGGTGCGGTCCAGCTCGCTGGTGAACCGTTGCGCGACGTCCTTGGCCGACAGCATCGCATCGAGGCGTCCGGCCCCGATCTCGTCGGCCCGGGAGGCCACCCCGATCACGCCGAGCGCTCCCGAGGACCCGCCGACCAGCTCGCCGATCTGCTTGAGCAGGGCGATGTCGGCAACGTTGAGGCTGCGCAGCAGAAACACCACCGCATCGACCCTCGGCACGCCATCCTCGGGCACCAGGAGCCGCAACGTGCGTTCAGAGACGTCCCGCGACAGCGAGGACGTCCCGGGCGTGTCGATGATGGTCGCGTCGACCAGCTCGGCGGCAGGCCACTCGACGTCGAGATCCACGATGTCATTGGCGTCGAGGCGGTCGAAGTCGAAGGTCAGCCCAGCCCACCCGGCCGACCCTCGGTCGATCGGCACGTTGGAACGCCGACCACCGACGTGGTTGGCAGTGACTTTTGGAGTCGGACCGTTGCGGAACCACGTGACGATTCGGGTGGCCTCGGTGGCGTCGGTGGGTGCGATGTTCTCCCCCACCAGGGCATTGACCAGCGTGGATTTACCGGCCTTCAGAGTGCCGGCCAACGCGATGCGGATCGGCTGATTGAGCCGTCCGGCGATCCGGTCCAGCTCGTTGAACACGTCGGGCCGCTCGCGGTACGCGGGCTCTCCCTGGTAGGCGCGACGGGTGCCGCCCAGGATCGCGCGAACCTGATCGCTGGTGCTCATCGAACGACGAGTCTACGGTTCGGCGGACCCCGCGCATCGCGGCTAGGATCAGCCGCCATGCCCCAGCAGCCGACGCCGTGGTACCGCACGGCGGCCGCCACCTCAGCCGCCGGGCTGCTCGGGCTGGCCGTGATCGCGATTCTCGTCTACGCCGTCGTGACGATGTCGAGCAAGTGGAGCACCGAGGAACCCGCGACCGTCCTGCCGCCCGGCACCTACGTGCCGCAAGCCCCGCACATCGCGAACAGCTCCACATCCTCCACGTCCACGTCCTACCCGCCGGTGCGGCTGTCGACCACCGAAATCGGGGCTCCCGGCGAGACCACGACCAGCGGCACAACGTCTGGGTCGCCGAGCACGCCGACATCGGAGATCCCGCCGTCCGAACGGACGGCTCCCACGTTCCCCGGCTCGTTCCCGACTCGCGTCACGAACCCACCGGGAACGCGCAACACTCGCCCTAGCCGATAACGGTACGGGGAGAAAACTTTTCGGCGTTGTCGATGACTTGGGCGAGAATGTTGGCCTGACGCTCGAGTTCGCGGATGCGGTTGTTGCGGTCGGCCTCCTCCATCCGCGCGGCGGCGATGGTGGACTGCAGCGACTCGTTGAGCGAGCGGGTGGTCTGGTTGGCGATCCCGCGGTAGTGGTCGCGCAGCTGGCGCTGGACGTTCTTGAGCCGATCCCGGGATTCCTTGGACACGACGAACAGCACATCGTCGATGAAGCGGCGCAGGTTGGTCTTCGCTTCGTTGCGCACCCGCAGCATGCGGTTCTCCATGTCCTCCTTGTATGCCTTGCGCCCCAGCAGCAGGCCCGCCCCCAAGGACAGTGGGTTGAACATGCCAAGCCCGGCCACCGAGGTGAGCATGCCGAACATCAGCACACCGCCGTAGGAACCACGCATGCTGGTAATCGCCTTGTGGCCCTTGCCGATCGGCTTGGACTCCAGGCGTGCCATCGATTTGAGCCGCCCCACACCGGCACCCATCTCGGCCGCGCTCACCTCCGGCATGTCGACGGCGTCCAGGCCGGCTTCGACGAAGGTCTTGGCAACATCGGCCGCCAACGCCTCGGCCCGCTGATAGGCCCAGACGAAGTTGTCGCCGACCGCGTTGGCGACGGTGTCCTCCGCCTCGGCACCGATCTCGGCCCAGTGCTGGGTGGGATCGCAGTCGTCGATAACACCTTCAAGGTGCTGGGTGATGGTCCGGAACCGGGCCCGCAGATCGTGCTCGACATCGGCAGTCAGATCAGCGATCCCGTCGTTGAGCACCTGCTGCCACAGCGCGGTCTGCTGCAGGGCGTCCTGGGCTTCCAGCTTGCGGCGCTCCAGGTCCTCGGCGAGCCGGCGCGCCTCCTCCGGGTCGCCGAGAGCGGTCAGCTCGGAGTTCACCGACATACTGAGATGCTCTGCCGCCGAGCGTATTTCGGCCACCACATGATCGCGCACCCGATCACTCTCCCGGGAGAGCACCTTGTCGGAGAGGAAGGCCACGATCGCGGTGAAGTTCGACTCCTCGTTGAGCTCCTTGTCATTGAGCTCGATCGCATGGCTGCGTAGCATCGACGACGCCGGAATCAGCGGCAGGGCGAGGCCAGCGCGTTGCAGATGCGCGGTGTTGGCGGCGACGATCTCGCGCCAGAACGGGTAGAGGTCGGTTTTGGTGGCCACGATCGCACCCGTCGGGCAGATCTCATGCGCCTGGCGGATGAACCGCATCTCCGGCTCGGTGAATTCCTGACTCGTGTCGCTGATCATGAGCATCGCGTCGGCATCGGGCAGCAACCCCAGGGTCGACGACAGGTGCGGCTGGCCGTGCCCGCCGACGCCGGGTGTGTCGATGAACGTCAGTCCGCCCTTGAGCAGCGGGCTGGGCGCGCCGACATCGACGCGCAGCACCTCCCTGCCCTGCGCTTGCGGTGCCCGGCGTAGATCGTGGCGGATGTCGTCGATCGGGATCTCGATCGCTTGCGGTGGCACACCCTCACCCACGGAGACGATCAACCGGGCCGTGGGCTGTTCGGCGTAGCTGATCACGGTGACCAGTGCGGTCGTCTCATCGTCACCGACGCGGGCCACCGGCATATTCAGTAGCGAGTTGAGCAGCTGGCTCTTGCCCTGTTTGAGCTGGCCCGCGATCACCACCCGGATCTGCGGGTCGGTGATGCGTTCCTTGGCGACCGCCAGCCGTGCGACCAGGTCGCGACGGTCGTTGAGGTCGGCGATCGCGCTGGTGTGATCGATCAACTCGACGATCACGTGGACCCGGCGCGGATCCTGCGGTTGCGTCACGTGCCCTCCCAGTACTCGCGTTTAACACCGTATGCGCACGAACCGGCGGGGACCTCCAGACATCCTGGAGATCCCCGCCGCGCTTGATTGCTCAGAACCCCAGCGCGTGGTTGCCGGACGCCAGTGCCAGGTCGTGGCTGGCGTCGAGTTGGCTGTTGACCAGCGTGGTGTCGTGGCTGGCGTCCAGCGATGTGTGGCTGGTCTCGTGGGTCGAGCTGTCCACGACCGAGTGCACCGAGTTGTCGGAGTGATCGGTGACCGTGGTCTTGGCAGTGGTCGTCGCGTGGGTGTCGGTCTGGCTGTAGACCGGCGAGCTGGCGTGGTTGGCACTGTTCGTCGACGTCTGGCTGTCGATGACGGTGATCCCGCCGCCGCCGGCGGTGCCACCGTAGGCGTGACTGCCGCCGAGACCGATCAGGCTGCCGCCTGCGGACGCGCCGCCGCCGTTGCCGCCGCTGGCGTCGACGTCGTGGAAGACGGGGCCGCTGTTGTCCTTGATCACAGTGCTGCCGCCGGTGGCGATGGTGCCGCTGTCGTTGATGTGGCCATGTCCGACAGTGACATTCGATCCGGTTCCGGCCAGCACGTCGCCGTTATTGACCTCGTTGCCGTTGCCGAGTACCGCGCCGTCACCGGTGACGATGTCACCGTGGCTGTGGCCGTCGACGACCACGCCGCCGTTCGTGGCGGTGTTGGTGGTCTTGTTGCCGAAGGTGATGTCACCGAAGCCGAGGTTGAACGCACCCTGCTGGGCATTGGCGCCCGCGCTCTGGTCGGGGCTCAGCAGCGAGGTGTCGGTCTGCGGGGCGAACGTCGGCGACGGGGCGTAGACCGGCTGGAACGTCGGCTCGTAGGCCGGGGCGAACCCGTACTGGTTGGAGACCGCGCGCTGCAGGCCGAGGATCGGGTCGCCGCCGCCGAGCACCAGGCCCGGGACTGCGGTGGCTGCGACGGTCGAGACCTGGGCTGCCGACACACCGGCGAATCCGGCGTCGCGCAGGGTCTGATCCGGCGCTGAGACGAACGCGCGAGCGGCGTCCTCGTTGCGGAACAGGTCGAGGATCCAGTCGAGGAGAGTGAGCATGATCAGACCTTTCGGTGAAGGTGCTCGCCGGCTTGTCCGGCGATCTGCAGACCACGTTATGGACGCCGGCGTCAGCCGAAAACTGGGCCGCAACCCCTCTTCAGCGAGCCCCCACTAGGGCTCACTAGGGGTGCTCCTGTAGGGGATTAGGGGGATCCCTCGGGCTACCCGCAGACATCAAGAAACCCCACGTCACGGTGGACGTGGGGTGTCGTGAGGGGATCAGAAGAGCTCGAAGCCGGGGTGATCCGGAGTCGTGTGGGTGTCGTCGACGTAGGTGTGGTCCCAGGCCGTGTGGTCCGCGGCCGTGTGGTCCGCCCAGTCCGGTCCGGTGTCGGCGCCCGCGTCATGTTCGAAGCCGCTATCGGCGAACTGCGCGGCAGCGTCCGGTAGCGACGCGCCGATCAGACCCGAAATGGCACCAGGGTCGGTGCTTGCACCCGGATCCACGCCAGAGTGCTGGGCAACGTCGGCGATCACCGAGTGCGTGTCCGGTCCGGTCGCGTCGGGCAGGTGGGCGTCGAAGGCGTCGAAGGCGGCCGTCGCGGCCCCACTCGCCCACACGTTGCCGTCCCCGCCGGCTCCGGCGCTGGGGCCGAACCAGCCCGCCGAGATCGGCCCCGACAGAGAGTCGGCCACCATCGGGATCAGGTTATTGACGTCTGCGCTGGTTACGTCGGGAAGATGGGCGTCGGCGATGGCTCCCGCCGGATCGGCGGCATACCGCGCGGCGGCGTCGGGATCCCGCACGAGCGACATCACGAAGTCGAGCAACGAGTTTGCCATGGAACGTCTTCCCTCCCACCGCCGATAGTCACAGTGGAACTTCAGCTTGTGCCCAGAATGCTATCGGGCACGGCGCCCACCGTGATCGGTGTCGAACCCACCCGATACGCAGCAGCATTAGGGGGTGTGACCTTAGGGGTTCCGGCGACGTTAGGGGATTGCTGCCGGGTTTTGGCCTGGTCAGCACATAAGGTGTAGACGGCCGCCGACGCGGCGGCGAAGGGATGTGCGAATTGAGCGAATCGCTGGGGTTGTCGATCGGAGCGACCAACCTGGGGGCAGCGCGCCCGGGCCGCCAACCGGTGACCCGCCGATCGGTGCTCACGTTGTGGGCCAATCGGCCCGCCGAGGTCGGGGTCCCTTCCCAGAATCCGGAGTTGACCAGCCCGAACCTCACTGAGGCCGGCCAGGTGTTCCGCGGGTTCGTCGAGCGGGTGGGCGATCCGGTGCCACTGGTGGCCGTCGACGGTTCGCCGCATCGCAGCGATGATCTGATCGCCGAGGCGCTCGAGGCGATGATCCGCGCGGTCGAGGACGGGTCACCGCCGTCCCGCCTGGTGATCGCGGTCCCGGCGTACTGGGGCCCGGCAGCGGTCGGAGCGCTGCGCGGAGCCCTGCGCACTCGACCCACCTTGTCCCCCAACGGCGTTCCGCCGACGCTGATCTCGGATGCGACGGCCGCTCTGGCCGCGCTGCAGGCCGACCCGGGACTGCCCGATCGAGGCGTGATCGCCCTGTGCGATTTCGGCGGCAGCGGCGCCAACATCACCCTCGCCGACGCCGGCACCAATTTCCAGCAGATCGGCGAGACCGTGCGGTTCGCGGAGTTCTCCGGCGATCTGATCGACCAGGCACTGCTGACGCAGGTGCTCGCGGGTATCCGCGATGCCGCCAACCTCGATCCGGCCAGCACCAACGCGGTCGGGCCCCTCACCCGGCTGCGTGACGAATGCCGGCAGGCCAAGGAACGCCTGTCCTCGGAGACCGCGACGGTGGTGCCGGTCGAGCTGCCCGGCTTCCGCTCCGACGTCCGGTTCACCCGAACGGAATTGGAAGCCCTGATCGCCGAGCCGCTCGCGGGATTCCTCGATGCGCTCGGAGATGCGCTGGAGCGCAACAGGATCCCGGCGGTCAATCTGGCCGCGGTTGCCACCGTCGGCGGTGGCGCGGCGATACCGCTTCTCACTCAACAGCTTTCCGAGGAACTGCGCGTTCCAGTGATCAGCACGCCACTGGCGGGGCTCAACGCGGCCATCGGCTCCGCGGTGATCGCCGTGCGCGGCGACGCGCCGGATGCTCCGACCGGTATGGCCGTCGCAGCTGCCGACGCACCGACCGGACTGGCCCCGGCGGCGTGGGCTGCGGGGACCGCCGGAGCTGCCGCCACGGAGTCGGCGACCGATGGCTCGCCGTCGGCGACATTCCGCGCGCTGGCATGGTCGCAGGACGATGAGCCAAGCTCGGAGCCGGTGCCATATTCGGGTGAGGACTACACGTTCGACTACGCGCAGCAGGCGCAGGGTGTCACCGGCCAGCGGCCGATGATCGAGTTCGAGCAGCCCGACGCCGAGACCACGGTGGTCGACGCACCGGTGCCGTGGTACCGGCGCCCACCGCTGCTGTTCGGTATCGCCGCGGCGCTTGCCTCGGTGGCTGTCGGTGGGCTGGCGATCACGCTGACCAGTTCCGACAGCACGCCCACCACGACGACCACCCGAGTGACCAAGCCCGGCGAGCAACCCGCCGACACCCCCGCCACCAGTGTCGTTCCGCCGCAGACGGTTACGGTCACCGGCTCGGATGGAAATCCGACGGAGTCGACGATCCCGGCGACCACCACCGTGATCCCGACGACCACCACGACCACCCCCAGCACGACGACAACGACCACCTCGCCGACGACTACTACAACAACCACCACCACCACGACCACTACGACGACGCCGCCCACGACGACGACAACGACCACGCAGCCGCCGACCACCACCACACAACCCCCGACGACCACCACACAACCGCCCACCACGACGGTTGCCCCGCCGACCACCACCGTCGCGCCACCGACGACCACCGTCGCGCCGCCGACGCGCGCGATCATCACCGGCGTGACGCCACCCCCGACCAGCTAACCGTTAGTGGCCGATCCGATTCCAGTGCACAGCCTTTCACCGACCTTCATCGAGGCGGTCAGCGCACTGGGGTCGGCACCGGTCAAGCTGCTGGTGACCGGTGGTATCGGCACCGGCAAGAGCACGCTTCTCGTTGCAGCTCGAGACACTCTGCGGGACAAGGGTTCTACCATTCTGACTCGGGTGCCCGCTCCCGGTGATCCCGCGGACGCGGCCGTGGTGGTCGACGACGCCCACCTCCTGACCGGCGCGGAAATCCGCCAACTGACCGAGCTCGCGGGTGATCCGTCGTCGACCGTCGTCGTTGCGGTACAGCCGCGCGATCACGACGGAGAACTGCAAGCCCTGATCACCACGATCGAGCGGCAGCAACCGCGAATCACGCTGGCGCCGATACCGGCTGGCGAATTGTCCCGAACGATGACCGATCCATCCGGGCATCCGCCTCGCACCGAGTTGGTCACCAATATCCTCGTCGCGACGGCGGGTATCCCCTTTCTGGTCGATGCCGCGCTGGGGTCTACTCGCCCGTATGCGGCGGGTTCGATCGCGCAGGCCGCGGTGTTCGCCCTGATCGACCGGTTGCGCCGCCTCGGCGAACCAGAACTCGACGCGCTGCTGATCGCGTCGCTCAGCCGTGATCTGGGTTCTGCTGATCTAGCTGCCGCACTGGATGTTCCGGCCGATGAGGCTAGGTTGCTTATCGATCGCGCCCGAGCCACCGGACTGGTCGAGGCCGCGCACAGCCCGCACTTCCTGCGTTCGGTGCACCGCGCGACAGCTCAAATCCTGGGCAACGCTCGCCATCACGACATCGAGACAGCGCTGTTGCGCTCCCAGATCGCGATGTCCACGCTCTCGCCGGATCTCGCCCTGGGGCTGGCCGAACACGGTGTACGCGACGACCAGCTGGCCGACGTGTTGCGCCGGCAAGCCGCCGCCGGGCGCAGCGATCCGGCCTCAGCCGCCCAGCTCTACCGAGCCGCGGTCGACGCCGGTGCGGTGGAACTGCTTGCGCAACTGGCAGATTCGCTGGCCCTGGCCGGCGAGTGCTCGGATGCCGCCAGCGAGGCTGACGATCTGCTGGCCTCCGAGGACCCCGCCGAGCGGGCCGCGGCGGTGCGGGTGGCCGCCAGCATGGCCATGCACAACGGCAACTCCGCACAGGCCGCCGACTTGTTCGGCTGGCTGGGGCCCTACCCCGACGCGCCTGTCAGCGCCGCCGCCGCGATCGTGCTGACCGCTACCGGCGATGCCACCGCGGCCGAGCGCGCGCTGGCCGTGGACAGCGCCGGCCCGCCGACCGCGGCATCCCGCGCCGCGCGCAGCCTGGCCGAAGGGCTGCTGTCGACACTGCATGCGCCGTACTCGACCGCGGCGGTCAGACTCGGTGCGGCCATGGCCGCGGAGTACTCGGCGGCGCAGGTGCTGCCGGACAGTCCGGCGGCCTTGGTCACGCTGGCGGCGTTGCACGGTGGCGATCCTGTCCGTGCGCGCAGCGTCATCGCCAGGGCGGTGCGTACCGACCGGGACAGCGAGGACGCGCTGTTCGGCCACCGGCACCGGCTGCTGCTGGCCTGGACGAGGATGCAGGACGGTCAGCTGGCCGCGGCGGCATCGGATATCACCGGCATCGACGGCGCCTACCGGCGCGACGCGCTGTGGTCGGCCGCGTTGCGCACCGCGCTGGCTCGTCGCGGCGGGGATGCCGGCGCTCTGCACAAGCATTGGTATGCGGCCATGGAGGTGCTGGTCGAATACTCCGTCGACCTGTTCTCGCTGTTGCCGCTCGGGGAGCTGTGGGTGGCGGCGGCACGCATCGGCCAGCAGGACAGGCTGGCACCCGCGCTCGATCAGGCTTTCGGGCTACTCGATTCGCTGGGCAATCCGCCCACTTGGTCGGTGCCGCTGCGCTGGGCGGGGGTGCACGCCGGGATCCTGGCCAACGATCCCGCGGCCGTGGCACCACATGGCCAGGCCCTGACCGCCGCCGCCGCGCACAGCCCGTTCGCCAAGGCGCTGGCTGTCGCCGGACGCACCTGGCTGCGGGTGTTGGCCGGGCAGGTCGAGCCCGACGAGGTCGGGACCGCCGCGCGGGGGCTGGCCCAATTCGGCCTCACCGCCGACGCCACCCGCCTGGCCGGGCAGGCGGCACTGCAAACCTCCGAGCCCAAGGTGTCCGGGCTGATGCTTCAGGTCGCGCGCGACCTGAAGCTGTCGGTCGGCGGTAGCACGGGCGACGACGCACAGCCCCCGACATCCGAGCCGGGAGGTCCGGTGGCGGCCGGCGCCCGGCAGATGTCTTCGCCGCTGTCCGACCGTGAGCGCGAGGTGGCCGAGCTCCTGTTGCTGGGCATGCCGTACCGCGACATCGGCGCGCAGTTGTTTATCTCGGCCAAGACCGTCGAGCATCACGTCGCGCGTATTCGGCGGCGGCTCGGGGCGGAATCCCGATCGGAAATGCTGTCGATGGTGCGGGCCATTTTGGCACCGGAGAGCTGAGACCCCGGCCACATCGCCACCGAGTTAGGCCAGCCTTTGTAGCGGCGCTAATAGCCGAGATGCAACTATGAGCTGGATTGGAGTCAAGTTACTGGTCGGTAACTTGAACTAAGTTACCATTGAGTAACTTACGATAGGGAGGCAGTCCGTGACCGCTCTCGACTGGGGCAGGCTGGTTGTTGGCCTGCTGGCAACCGCGATCGTGTTGGTGTTCGCCGCAAAGCGCGTGCTGTTCCTGACCAACCTGATCCGGTCGGGCCAGCCGATCAGCGACGAGAGCGGTCGCAAGGATGACATCCCGGCCCGCATCACAGCCCAATTCACCGAAGTCTTCGGCCAGAAGAAGCTGCTGAAATGGTCGATCCCCGGTATCGCCCATTTCTTTACGATGTGGGGCTTTTTCATTCTCGCGAGCGTGTATCTCGAGGCATACGGCGTTCTGTTCAACCCGGAATTCCACATTCCGTTGGTCGGTCGCTGGAATGCGCTGGGCTTCCTGCAGGACTTCTTCGCCGTCGCCGTGCTGCTCGGCATCATCGTCTTCGCGATCATCCGGTTGCGCTCCGAGCCCAAGGACTACGGCCGCGATTCGCGGTTCTATGGCTCGCACACCGGCGGTGCCTGGCTGATCCTCTTCATGATCTTCCTGGTCATCCTGACCTACGCGATCTTCCGCGGCGCCTCGGTGAACGCCCTCGGCGATGCGTTCCCGTACGGCTGGGGCGCGTTCTTCTCACACGCCCTTGCCATTCCACTCGAGCCGTTGGGCCACACCGCCAACGAGTGGATCGAAACCATCGCACTGATGGGCCACATCGGCGTCATGCTGGCGTTCCTGCTGATCGTGCTGCACTCCAAGCACCTGCACATCGGGCTCGCGCCGATCAACGTCACGTTCAAGCGACTGCCGAACGGCCTCGGCCCACTGCTGCCCGTTGAGTACAAGGGCCAGCCGATCGACTTCGAAGATCCCGCCGAAGACGCCGTCCTGGGCCGCGGCAAGATCGAGGACTTCACCTGGAAGGGCTACCTCGACTTCACCACCTGTACCGAGTGCGGTCGCTGCCAGTCCCAGTGCCCGGCGTGGAACACCGGAAAGCCGTTGTCCCCCAAGCTCGTCATCATGAACCTGCGCGACCACCTGTTCGCGAAGGCCCCCTACATCATCGGCGGAAAGCCGATGCCCAACGGCGAGAACGAAGCCGAGCAGCTCGTCTCCACCGGGGGAGGCTTCATCGAGTCCAAGCACGACGAGCATCACGCCGTCCCCGAGTCCGGCTTCGAGCGCATCATGGGATCCGGTCCGGAGCAGGCGACCCGCCCGCTGGTCGGCACCCTGGAGCAGGGCGGCGTCATCGACCCCGACGTGCTGTGGTCCTGCACCACCTGCGGCGCCTGCGTCGAGCAGTGCCCGGTGGACATCGAGCACATCGACCATATCGTCGACATGCGCCGCTACCAGGTGATGATGGAGTCCGAGTTCCCCTCCGAGCTCGGCGTGCTGTTCAAGAACCTGGAGAACAAGGGCAACCCGTGGGGGCAGAACGCCTCCGACCGCACCAACTGGATCGACGAGGTCGACTTCGACGTCCCGGTGTTCGGTCAGGACGTCGAGAGCTTCGCGGGTTACGAATATCTCTTCTGGGTGGGCTGCGCCGGCGCCTACGAGGATCGCGCGAAGAAGACGACAAAGGCGGTCGCCGAGCTGCTGTCGGTCGCGGGTGTGAAGTTCCTGGTCCTGGGCACCGGCGAGACCTGTACCGGTGACTCGGCACGGCGTTCGGGTAACGAGTTCCTGTTCCAGCAGCTGGCCTCGCAAAACGTCGAGACCCTCAACGACCTCTTCGAAGGAGTCGAGCGGGTCGACCGCAAGATCGTCGTCACCTGCCCGCACTGCTTCAACACCCTGGGCCGCGAATACCCGCAAGTGGGCGGCAATTTCACGGTGCTGCACCACACCCAGCTGCTGAATCGCCTGGTGCGGGACAAGAAGCTGGTGTCGGTCAAACCGGTCGGACAGGACATCACCTACCACGACCCGTGCTACCTGGGTCGGCACAACAAGGTGTACGACGCTCCTCGTGAGCTGATCGGCGCGTCCGGCGCCAAGCTCACCGAGATGCCCCGCCACGCCGACCGCGGCCTGTGCTGCGGCGCCGGTGGTGCGCGCATGTGGATGGAAGAGCACATCGGCAAGCGCGTCAACACCGAGCGCACCGAAGAAGCCATCGACACCGGTGCCGCCACGGTCGCCACCGGCTGCCCGTTCTGCCGCGTCATGATCACCGATGGCGTCGACGACGTGGCCGCGGCGCGCGATATCGAGAAGATCGAGGTTCTCGACGTCGCACAGCTGCTGCTGGGCTCGCTGGACCTGAGCTCAGTGACGCTGCCGGAGAAGGGCACCGCTGCCAAAGAGGCGGAGGCCGCTGCTGCGGCTGCCGTCGCCGCAGCACCGGCCGAGGCGCCCCCCGCACCCAAGGCCGAGCCTGAGCCGGCTCCCGCTGCCGAGGTGCCGGCCGCACCCGAGGCTCCTGCTGCGGCAGCACCCGTCAAGGGACTCGGTATCGCCGGTGGAGCCAAGCGCCCCGGCACCAAGAAGGCCGCTGCTCCCGCTGCCGAGGCACCTGCTGCGGCTGCATGGGCTGCTGAGGCACCGGCCAAGGCCGAGCCTCCCGTCAAGGGCCTGGGCATCGCCTCGGGTGCCAAGCGACCCGGCGCCAAGAAGGCTGCCGCACCGGCACCCGCCGCGCCGGCTGCTGAGGCACCCGCTGCACCTGCGGCTGAAGCCCCCGCTGCTGAAGCACCGGCCGAGGCTGAGCCCGTCAACGAGCCGCCGGTCAAGGGTCTCGGTATCGCTGCCGGCGCTCGTCGCCCGGGCGCCAAGAAGGCCCCAGCCGCGGCCGCGGCTCCGGCCGACGCTGCGGCGCCTGAGGTCAAGGCTGAGCCAGAAGCGACGCCTGAACCGGCTGCGGCACCAGAACCGAAGGCCGAAGCACCCAAGACTGAGGAGCCGCCGGTCAAGGGACTCGGCATCGCCAGGGGGGCACGCCCGCCGGGTAAGCGCTAAAGAGCCCGCGAGGCTGTCGTTAGCGACACCGCTACTCGATCTTTGTGTCGATAAGGACAGCGTGGGTGAAGAGCTACCCGATCTTGGTCAGCTGGAACGGAACCTGGGTGATCTGCCCGCCCGGGCAGTCGCCGTTGGAGTCGGCGGTCATCGTGCCTGCCATGGTCGCGGCATCCACCGAGTAGGCGATCCGCACCGGCGCGTAGCTGCCGTTATCGCAGACGATCCCGTTCGGCTTGGTGACCGTGAAGTTCCACTTGCCGTTGGTGAAGGTGGCCACGCTGGTCCAGCCCCGGGTGCTGGTGAGGTTGGCGGTGCAACCGTTGACGACGGGATCGCAAGCCGACACCACTGTCACGACGGCCCCGTCGTTGCCGCCCCTGAGGGCGTAGGTGCCGTTGATGGCTGCCGGATCGGCAGACGCGGAAGCAGCAAAGCCGAAAGCACCGGCCATAGCCAGCACAGCAGCAGACGTCAATGTGCGTGTGATCTTCACGTTCATCCCCTTGCGCCGTCGGACCGAGAGTGACGACTCAACCTAGCAGTGACTTCAGCCCTAATAGCGGCGTCCGCACAGGAGAGTCGCAGTTGTATCCGAGGTGACTTTCAATCGTGACTTCCGCACGGCATAGCAAAGCCACAATCGGTTACAGAAGAAACCAGTTTGCGTCGGAATGGGAGAATCGTCTGCGTGACTATCTACCAGTTACCGTGCAACGGCACGAGCCAGCATCCTCGGCCGCGCACGTTCACGCAGTCGACCAAGCTGCAGGACGTTCTCTACGAGATCCGCGGGCCGATTCACGAGCACGCCAACCGGCTGGAGAACGAGGGACACCGCATCCTCAAGCTCAATATCGGCAACCCCGCCCCGTTCGGCTTCGAGGCGCCCGACGTGATCATGCGCGACATGATCGCGTCGCTGCCCGACGCCCAGGGTTATTCGGACTCCAAGGGCATCGTCAGCGCCCGTCGCGCGGTGTTCACCCGCTACGAACTGGTCGAAAACTTTCCCCGCTTCGATATCGACGACGTCTACCTCGGCAATGGGGTCTCCGAGCTGATCACGATGACCCTGCAGGCGCTGCTCGACAACGGCGACCAGGTGCTCATCCCCGCGCCGGATTACCCGCTGTGGACGGCGTCGACGGCGCTGGCCGGCGGCACCTCGGTGCACTACCTGTGCGACGAGACCAACGGTTGGATGCCCGACGTCGCCGACCTGGAATCCAAGATCACCGACCGCACCAAGGCGCTTGTCGTGATCAACCCGAACAACCCGACCGGAGCGGTGTACAGCCGCGAAATCCTCGAGCAGATGGTCGAATTGGCGCGCAAGCATCAGCTGCTGCTGCTGGCCGACGAGATCTACGACAAGATCCTCTACGACGACGCCAAGCACATCAGCCTGGCCTCGCTGGCGCCGGACCTGCTGACACTCACGTTCAACGGGCTGTCTAAGGCCTACCGGGTGGCCGGCTACCGATCCGGCTGGCTAGTCATCACCGGCCCCAAGGAACACGCCAGCAGCTTCATCGAGGGCATCAGCCTGTTGGCCAACATGCGCCTGTGCCCGAATGTGCCTGCGCAACATGCCATTCAGGTAGCCCTGGGCGGTCACCAGAGCATCGACGACCTGGTCCTACCCGGTGGCAGGCTGCTCGAGCAGCGGGACGCCGCCTGGAACAAGCTCAACGAAATCCCCGGCGTCTCCTGCGTCAAGCCCACCGGCGCGCTGTATGCGTTCCCGCGGCTGGACCCCGAGGTGCACGATATCCACGACGACGAACAGATGGTGCTGGATCTCCTTCTGCAAGAGAAGATCCTTGTCACCCAGGGCACCGGCTTCAACTGGCCGGCGACCGATCACTTCCGGATCGTGACGCTGCCGTGGGCACGCGACCTGACCAAGGCCATCGAACGGCTGGGCAACTTCCTGGCCAGCTACCGCCAGTAAATGCTCAGCCCAGCGGCTCTACCCTGACCGGGTGACGCATTCGCATTCACACACCGGCCCGGTGCCGCTGAGCCCACTGGCCGCCCGGATCGTGGTGACCACACTGGCCGTGCTCGGTCTGGCGACGGTCATCGGCGCAGCAGTGTTGTGGCCGAGCGGGTCGAAAGTCGATATTCCCCTGCCCTTCCAGAACGGCCAGGGCGGCGCGGTCACCACCGAGGGCGGTCATGTGCTCTCCAGCAGCCTTGCCGACTGTTCCAGCCCGTCGGCGGGCCAGGTTCTCACCGCATCGCCTGCCCCCGGGATATCCGGCAGCGGCAGCTGTGTGCAGACGGTGGTAGCGATCGACAGCGGACCCAACCAGGGCGCGACGACCATGTTGGAGTTCTCCCCCGGCCCCGGTCAGCCAAACCTGTTGGCAGGCGACACCATTCGCATCTTCCGACAGGTCGACCAGCAGGGCACGACCACCTACAGCTTCTATGACTACGAGCGCACCTGGCCACTGATCGCACTGGCAGCGGTCTTCGCGATCGTCATTGTGGCCGTGGCCCGGTGGCGCGGACTACGCGCGCTGGTCGGCATCGTCGTGGCCTTCGGAGTGCTGGTGGTCTTCCTGCTGCCGGCGTTACGGGACGGCGCCCCAGCGGTTCCCGTCGCGCTCGTCGCCTCGGCGATCATCCTCTTCGCCGTGATATTTCTGGCGCACGGTGTCAGTCTGCGCACCAGTGCGGCCCTGCTTGGCACCCTGACCGCCATGCTGCTAGCAGCGGGACTATCTTGGGCGGCAATCGAAGTCGCGCATCTAACCGGCCTTTCAGAGGATCAGAACAACGAGGTTGCGGCCTACATGGGCCACGTGTCGATCCAGGGCCTGCTGCTGGCCGGGTTCATCATCGGCTCCCTCGGCGTCCTCAATGACGTGACCATCACCCAGGCATCGGCGGTGTTCGAGCTCGCGCACACCGACCACTCCCGCAGACAGATCTTCCTGCGTGCCATGCGCATCGGCAGCGATCACATCGCCAGTACGGTCTACACCCTGGTGCTGGCCTATGCCGGCAGCTCGCTGCCGCTGCTGCTGTTGTTCAGCGTCGCCAACCGGTCGTTGTTCGACGTGTTCACCAGTGAGAGCGTGGCCATCGAGATCGCGCGCTCGGCGGTGGGCGGTATCGCGCTGGCGTTGTCGGTGCCGCTGACCACCGCGATCGCCGCGGTGTTGGCTACCCCTGGTCCAGCAGCTTCAGCAGGTAGCCGCCATAGCCTGACTTGACCAGCTCGGCCCCGCAGCGGCCCAGCTGTTCGTCGTCGATGAAGCCCATCCGCCAGGCCACCTCTTCGGGGCAGGACACCTTGAGACCTTGGCGGTACTCGATGGTGCGCACGAAATCGCTTGCGTCCAAAAGTGAGTCGAAGGTTCCGGTATCCAGCCAGGCGCTGCCGCGCGGCAACACCTCGACCGCTAGCCGGCCCCGGTCCAGATACGTCTGGTTGACTTCGGTGATCTCCAGTTCGCCGCGCGGCGAGGGCCGCAACTCGCGGGCGATCTCGATGACGTCGTTGTCGTAGAAGTACAGCCCCGGCACCGCGTACTTCGACTTGGGATGGGCCGGTTTCTCCTCCAGCGACAGCGCGGTGCCGTCGGCGGCGAACTCGATCACCCCGTAGGCCGACGGATTGGCGACCTGGTAAGCGAAGATGGCTGCGCCGTGGATATCTCGGAACCGGCTCAGGCTGGTTCCGACGCCGGGTCCGTAGAAGATGTTGTCGCCCAAGACAAGTGCGACGGCGCCGGCACCGATGTGGTCGGCTCCAATCAGGAACGCCTGCGCCAGCCCGTCGGGCCGGTCTTGGACCGCGTAGCTGATGTTGACGCCGATCCGTGCGCCGTCTCCGAGTAACCGGTGAAACGCTGCCGCATCGTGAGCGGTGGTGATCACCAGAATGTCGCGGATGCCCGCCATCATCAGCGTGCACAGCGGATAGTAGATCATCGGCTTGTCGAATACGGGCAGCAACTGCTTGCTGGCACCCATGGTGATCGGATACAGCCGTGTGCCGGATCCCCCAGCCAGGATGATCCCGCGCAAGTCGGTCAGGCCTGCAGGTCTTCGGCGGACAGGTCGGTAGCGGCCAGGGCAGCCGCCATGTCGTCGTGGCGGAACGCCGAGGTGACGTGATCGTGCACCACGCGGAAGGCCGATGCCGCGGTGCGGACATCGGACGGGTCGGCCGCGGAGGTCAACGTCTCGCTGACGACGACGACACCGTCGCGGTAATAGATTTCGCCCACCTCGATGGTGCCCGGCGAACGCTGTGCCCACTCCCGCAGCGCGGCATGACCCTGCGCGGCGCCACCGGCATCCCCGATCTCGATATCGTCGCTGGACAGCGAAATCAGGGTGTCGAGGTCGGCGGTGCTCAGCGCGTCATGCCAGGCCAGAACGGTGGCGATCTCCGAAGTGCTCATCCCGCTAAAACTACCGGTCTAAAAGGGCGTGCGGGCCAACCAGGTGTCCCAGACACCCGGGTCACCGAATACCTCCAGGCCTTCCTCGGCAGCAGTGCGACGGCGCACCACGGCCAGCAGCAGGCTGCGCGCCGGACCTCGCAGCGCGGCGGTGGCCTTGCCGTGCTCGTGGTCGACGGCGATACCGTCAGGGCACCCGAGGATGGTCCACTCACCGGCCTCGCCGAGATCGGGCTCAGTGGCGTGCAGATGCAGAGACTGCCCGTCCCCCAGCGGCCGGTCGCCACCGGCGGGGCCTTCGTCGTCGGCCTGGATGACGACTCGCTCCAGCCATTCGCTGATGGCGTCGGCGGCCAGGGCTGGGTCGACGTCGAAGTCGACGCCCAACGCGATGGCGGCATCGGCCCGGTGGACCAGGACCTCGTGCAGACGCCGACGGATCCACCAGGAGGCGGGCCGCGGGCCGAGGAACGTCCACACCGAGGTGTCGGCGCCGGTCTGCGCGACGGCATCGATCAGCTGGCGCGGACCGGCCTCTATCCACTCGATCGCGTTGTCCTGACCTTCGGGCGCCTTACCGCCGGCGACAGCGCGCACGTCGATGTACTCCATCGATTCTTCGGCGACGATCTGGGCACACCACCGGTCACCGCGCCCGACGTGGCGCATCAGCTGCTGCAGCGTCCACTCCGGGCAGGTCGGCACCGGAATCGAGAGATCGGCGTTGCGCAGAAGCTCAGCGAATGCCGCGTTTTCGGCGATCAGTGCAGTTGCGAAGTCCACGAAGGAGAACCTACGTCACCAGCGGTCGGCCCAACGCATAAACGTTCCATCCCGCATCTGCCCATCGGTCGGCGCCGAGGCAATTGCGGCCGTCCACAATGACTCTGGACCGAACATGCTGCGCCAACTCGTCCGGGTCGAGGTCGACGAACTCTTGCCATTCGGTGAGCAACAGCACGGCGTCGGCACGGTCGCAGGCCTCCAGGGCCGACGTCGAGTAGTTCAGCGTCGGGAATAGCCGCTGCGAATTGTCCATCGCCTTAGGGTCATACACGTTCACGGTGGCCCCGTTGAGCTGCAGCATGCCGGCGACGTTGAGCGCCGGGGAATCCCGCACATCGTCGGACTCGGGCTTGAACGCCGCACCGAGCACGGCGATGTTGGCGCCCAGCAGCGATCCGCCGCATGCCGTGGTGGCCAATTCGACCATCCGGGTGCGGCGGCGCATGTTGATGCTGTCCACCTCGCGCAGGAACGTCAGCGCCTGGTTGGCGCCCAACTCGCCGGCACGCGCCATGAAAGCCCGGATGTCCTTGGGCAGGCAGCCACCCCCGAAACCCAACCCCGCGTTAAGGAATCGACGCCCGATGCGTGGGTCGTGACCCAGCGCGTCGGCCAGTAACCGAACATCGGCGCCGGCGGCCTCACATACCTCGGAGATCGCGTTGATGAACGAGATCTTGGTGGCAAGGAAGGCATTGGCCGACACCTTGACCAGTTCGGCAGTCTGCAGGTCGGTCAGCAGGAAGGGTATGTCCTCGGCGAGCAGCGGTGCGTACATCTCCCGCAACACTGCCTCGGCGCGGGTCGAATCAGGCTGCACGCCAACGACGATCCGGTCTGGATGCAGGGTGTCCTGCACCGCGAATCCTTCGCGCAGGAATTCCGGATTCCAGGCGATCTCGACGTCAACACCGTCTCGGGCCAGCGACTGCGCGCGCCGGCTCAGTTCGGCGGCGGTTCCCACGGGAACCGTTGACTTGCCGACGATCACGGCGGATCGGGTCAGCCGGGGCACCAGCTCGTCGATGACGGCGTAGACATGGCGCATATCCGCGGCGTTTTCACCTTTTTTCTGCGGGGTTCCGACACCGAGGAAGTGCACATCGGCGAACTCGGCCGCCGCGTCGTAGTCCGTGGTGAACTGCAGGCGGCCAGCAGAGAGATTGTCCTGCAACACCTTTGTCAGCCCCGGTTCATAGAACGGGATGTCGCCGGATGACAGTTTGGCAATCTTGCCGGGGTCGACGTCGATCCCGATGACGTCATGACCAAGCTCGGCCATGCCCGCGGCGTGGGTTGCTCCTAGATAACCGGTGCCAAACACTGTGCATCGCATACTGCCTCTATAGGGAGCTCCGATGATGCGACCGCATCATGACACTGAGCGTGAGGCTAACGGCCGGTGAACTCGGGACTCGGTCAGTGCCCGAAACTCGGCCAAGGCCACAACGGGCTCTGCGAACCGCCGCCGGATCCGCCGCCGTAACCACCCGAACCCGAGCCACCGGATCCCGAGCCGTAACCGCCCGAACCACCGGCCGCACTGGGGGCACTGGGAGCACCAGGCACCTCGGTGGTCACTGGCGAGGACGGAGTCGTCGGGTTCGACGGTTGTGAGGGCTCCGACTGCGACGAGGGCTGGGAGGGCGGCGAGGGCTGCGTCGGCTCCGAGGGCTGGGACGGGTAATTCGGCGACGACGGGTACGACGGATAGCGCGGCGCCCGCGGCGGTCGCAGGAACGGCGGCAACAGCGGCGGCAGCACGATCACGGGCGGGGCGATGATCGGGGCCGGAATGACGGGCGCGATCGGGGCCGGGGCCGGGGCCTCAGGAATGGGAGCGGGTGCCGGCACCTCGGGGGCCGGCGCGGGTGCAGGTGCTGCGGAGGCGGGAGCAGGAGCGGGCGCTTGCGCCGGGGTCACGTAGACCGTCCGAGGTGCCTGCTGCACGACGGGCATTGGCTCCTGGATGGTTTCGGGAACCGACGGGGCCGACGGTGCGGCCACCTCAGGGGCGACGGGCGCGGCGGCCTGGCTGCTCGGCACCACGACACTCTGGGCCGGGCTGGGGCGCTGATCTACCGTCGGCCGGATGCTGACTGCCAGGGAGATCACCAGGGCGACCACACCGATCACAAAGACCGAGGTCAGCGCGCTGCCAACCAGCAGGAACGGCTTGCGCTCCGGCTCGTCGACGGTGAAATCGGGATCGGCGGGGATCGGGTGGTAGCCGAAGTCGTCGTCCAACTCGTCGAGCACTTCGCTATAGCCGAGCGGGGCCATGTAGCCGGCGGCAGCCATCTGGGTACCGGCTGCCGACATCCCGGCTGCCGACATCTCGGTGTCCGCACCGGCAGAGTAAGCCTTACCGGCGGTGGTGCCATCGGGGTCCCGGGCGTAACCCAAGCCGACGGTCGACGCTTCGTAGCGAGGCGTTGCGGCCGATGCGAGCGCAGCACCGCGGGCCAGGGCCAGTTCGGCTTCCTCTGGTGCGTGCACGGGCAACATCGTGCCCAGCGCGAGCTGTGACTTCACGGCTGCCACGTCGATGCCGGCGCCGAGAACGAACAGGCCCTGCGGCGGCTGGTCCAGGCCTTCCAAGCCGGTGATCATCCGCTGAAGTTCGGCGATCGCATCTTGGGCGTGCAGGCTCTCGGTCTGGACTTTGACGATCGCGCCACTAGCGGTCTCGACCACTGCGACGGTCGCGTTGTCGCGGTCGAGCAACATCAGCGCCGTGCGGTCGTAGCCGACGGCCCGCCCGACCACCTGTGCCAGCGCGCCCGCGGCGTGCAGTTCAGACACCAGGACAACATCGGTGATCTTGCGGGCCCTGAGCGCGTCGCGCAGCTCCGCCGCGGCTGCGTGGTCGGTCCAGGTGACGCCGGTGGAAACCAGACGATGGCCACCTTCGGTGGCGCTCTCGCGGGTACCCAGAATTGCCGCGACAACTTGATCGGCCACGGTTGCCGAACCTTCGCCAGTCGCGACGTCGAAGGTGTCATTGTCGACGGTGACTCCGTCGGCTTTCTCGCCTTCGACCAGCACCATGCGCACCGTTGATGGTGTCATGGACACACCGAGTGCGATGTCCACTACCCCTCCAAGGTTGTTTGCTGGGTCCCCCGACCCGCTGCTGCGATCAGCCCTGCTGGAGCCGCCCGACTAGAAAGCTCATCGCCGCTGGTAGCGGCTCCGTTACAGCCGGACGGGTTAGCTGGTGAGTGACAGCTGACCCTGGAGCACTGAGGTTACTCGCCGGGCCTGGAGTGGATGAAGTTCTGGTACGAACGCGACGGTGTCGGCCCACGTTGGCCCTGGTATTTCGAGCCGACGCCGGCGCTGCCATACGGGTTTTCGGCGGGGCTCGTCAGCCGCAACAGGCACAGCTGGCCGATCTTCATCCCCGGCCAGAGCGTGATCGGCAGGTTGGCCACGTTCGACAGTTCCAAAGTGATGTGGCCAGAGAAGCCCGGGTCGATGAAACCGGCGGTCGAGTGGGTCAGCAAGCCAAGGCGCCCCAATGACGACTTGCCTTCCAGCCGGCCGGCGAGGTCGTCGGGCAGGGTGCAGCACTCCAGCGTCGAGCCGAGGACGAACTCGCCGGGATGCAGCACGAACGGCTCGCCGTCGGCGGGCTCGACCAGGCTGGTCAGCTCGTCCTGCTGCTTGGCGGGGTCGATATGGGTGTAGCGGGTGTTGTTGAAGACCCGGAACAGGCTGTCGAGCCGGACGTCGACGCTTGACGGCTGCACGAGGCTGTCGTCGAAGGGGTCGATGCCCAGGCTTCCATCGGCGATGGCGGCGCGGATGTCACGATCGGAGAGCAGCACGCGACGAGCGTACTGGCGGATCAGTTGATCGCGATGGTGACCGCGTCAGGCGGCAGCGAGTTGGCGTGGATGAGCACTGATCTCTGGCTGTTCACGTCGTCGTAGGGGAAGCCGTAGTTCTTGCCGTCCAGGCCAAGCTCGTGGAAGACCTGTGCGTAAGCGCTGTAACTCGTGTCAGCGGGGTAGTACGCCGCGACAGTGCCCCCTTGGTCCGGCGAGGCCGCGACCCCGCGGTTGAAGGCAGCGTCGACTTGGGCAAAGACGGTGCCCTGTTCGTGGTTGCCGACGAGCGGTCCGTCCCCGGCGAAGACCTGCGCTGTGGTCGGCTTGTCCATCACGTAGCTGCCCGAGACACCATCGGGGTTGAGCGCGGTGACGGTGTAGGCGAATTGGTTGTTGGCGTTGACCTGGCCGGTCACGGTCTAGCCGCCGGGTGAGGTGAGCGCGAATGCCTGATTCTGGTACTTGCTCCAGAAGGCGTCGACCGGTTCGTCGCGGTAGCGCGCCAGTGCGCCGGGCTGCGTTGATCGAAGCGACGCGATGCGCACCGGATTGCCTTGGCCGTCCTTGATGACGAGCTGCTGGAATTCTGATGGCACCGAGTTCTGGTAGGTGGTGAACACCTGATTGCGGCTGACGGCGGTGCCGCGGGTGGCAGAGAAGGAGCCCTGCGCGAGGGTGAAGCTCAGCGGCAGCCCGAACTGGTCGACCTGAGTGGTGTTGCCGCCGAACGGCACTCCGCCGTATTGGTAGGTGAACTCGAACCAGTCGTGGACGGTGGCGTAGTTGGGATTGGTGACGTCGACGGGGTCGGTAACGGTCTAGCCAGTGTTGTCCGGGCTGATCGCGATGTGGAGCGGCTGGTTTATCGAGACGTAGATTCGGTCGCCCTGCAATTCGGGTGGCATCCGCAGATTGCCGGCCTGGTCGAGGGTGTAGGACATGTTGGCGTAGTTCACGCCATCCTCTACCAGATGACCAGGCGCGTTCGCGTCCGCATTGTTGATCGCATGGGCGGTCCCGTTCTGGTCCACCCAGGCCCAGTGGTCTTTGGAGATCTGTCCCACGACGGTGACGTAGACCTGGCCGCTGCTGAAGGGCGAATTGTTGACGAAGTTGACCGGATACGTTCCCGCGTTGTGGGGCACCACGTCGATGGTGACGGTGCCGGTCGCGGCATGACCGCTGGAGCCGAACAGGCCGAACGTCAGGAGGTTGACCAGTGCGGACAGGCCGTGGGTATGCGGGCCACTCCAGAAGTCCGAGTTAGTGACCTTGAAAGTGTCGGTGTAGGCGTCGGTGAGTCCGCGACCGTCGGTATCGACGCCGCCGAGCGGGAACGGATCACTGGTCTCACCGTGATCGAGTGCTTCCGATCTGGTCTGCGGCGGGAGCGCGGGAGTTACGGCTTCAAACGTGCGTTGGAACCAATTGCGTTGCGCCGCTTGAACAGAACGAACCAGATTGGCGGCGGATGGCAGGCTCACCCGGAGAGCACGCGAAGCGCCGCGCCTCGGCGTGGTCGAGGTGGCGCGGGCACTGGGCGCCGTTGCGTGCGCCTGCGACCGGGACGACTAGACGGCGCTATCGGAGTTCGAGGTTTCGGCATGCCCGGTCGCAGGGTTGGCCAGTAATGCGGCGCCGATTCCGATAGCCACCGCGGCGACCCCAAGCCAACCAGCGTGCGCGATGAACTTCATCAGGTCCCGTGCGACGTGGCTGAATGCGGTCACGCTGGGCCGGCAGCTACTGGTAGCGACGTTGTTTACACCTTCGGCGTGCTCGGTGCTAACGTCTGTGTCCATCGCCGATGTAGTTCAATGGCAGAACATCAGCTTCCCAAGCTGAATACGCGGGTTCGATTCCCGTCATCGGCTCCATGATAACCGCAGCTCAGAGCTTGTAGCTAGCTCCCCTAGGATTATTCTCAAGTCCGTTTTGTTCGGATTTTGTTCGGCAAGAACATGCGTTCGATTAGCTGCGTTTCCCCAGGTTGTCGGTCTGCCCCGGTAGCGTTTAGACCACCGAAAAGGCCACCGACAGCCGGTTCCTACGACGAATTCGTCCTATCTCCGCGAAGTGCTCTGTACGCTTTGGGAAAAAATTCCCCCGACACCGATTCGGCCGCTTCAGACAGGCCTAACACGTTGGTAGACAACGTAATTCAGACCGCCGAGAGGCGTTCGGAAAGCACCGCAAATACCACCGAATCCCCTGCACAACAGGACAGTGACCGTACGGGTTAACGCATGCCCAAACTGCTCCGCGCCAGTGGCCGGCCGCCGCAAATGGTGCTCGGAAGCATGCCGCCTGCAAGCCTATCGCGCGCGCGAAGCCTAGCGATTCGATTCCCCTGCACCATAACGGTTTTCACGCACTCTAATTCGCTGTAGCACAAGGCCTTTCGGCTGCCCCAGCGTGGCCACCGCCGCGAAACCCCCAGACCCGTACAAACCCCGAGACACAGAACTACACGGCGAGGCGAGGTGGGCGGGGGGACCCCTGGAGGCCAGGGGGGTAGATCAGCCGCGGCGCAGAGCCGGATGAGCTTCCGGCTTGCGCTTCCACGCGTTGCGGCCGCGGATGCTTTCGCGCCGCGTCTTCGGCTCATGGCATGGCACGCAGTCAATGGAGCCGGGGCGCATGCCTCTGTGAAACAGAGGGGCGCCCCGGACCTCTCCAATTGTGTCATGCACGAGGCCACACCGGTGCGTACCGGCCATAGGTGCCGCGCGGATCACCGGCTAGATACCAGCGGTGCTGCAGCTCGGCGCGCGCAGCCATCTGAGCGCGCTGGTGCTCGACGGCCGCCGCACGCGACCTATGAGCAGACCACCCCGCACGGGCCAGCCGGTACAGCCCGTACACGGCCGCGATGGCCACCACCACCGCCGTCACATAGACGACCGCGGCCACGACGAGCACCAGGCCGATCAGCGGTGCGAGCATCCTCATGCTGGACAACGGTACTCGTTTGCAACTGCTCCGTATTTTCCCCGCATAAACGCCCGCGACACGCCGTGAACTTACCCGTATCTGGGCGTACCGAGCAACCGCGAGACACGATGGCGCGCAGCACTTTAACGAACAGTAGCGAACGTCTACGACCGCAGATTCGCCAAGCTGAATACGCGGGTTCGATTCCCGTCATCGGCTCTCACTTAACCAGGACATATCGCCTACGCCATAGTTCGGTCGCAAAGCCCCCGAACCCGTCGCGACCCCCGATTAGACCGATCGGTGACGCTGACGAGAGTCCAAAACCACTGTATGAACCGTCCCGCGTTTGATGCACACCTTCTTTCGAGGGAAGGTTGATTCCATCATGCCCAAGAAGTGCGACGACGAGTTCAATGCCCGCGCGGTCGCGAGATCCTGCAAGACCGCAGCAACTGGCCCGAGGCTGCCACCTGTCGCCGCGAAGTGTTCCGCTGGCTGGTCGCGACAACCTCACACGACGGCACTCCCGATGCCCCGCTATTCCAGCCCGGCCGCCTACGAAAAGAGCCACACACCCGCTACGCTGCCCGAAGCCGCGTAACCACAAATCCCGTGTCCACTACACGGGGGTCAAGGCCCCAAGAAGGTTGAACCAACAGAGGTGTGATTCAACTAAATAAGCTAATAAGTTGAATTTGGACCTTATGCGTCCACCTATGTTGAAGGTAGATCGGAACGTTCAACCTAACCGGCGTAAAGTTGAACGTATGGACGTAGACGCCGTGGGCCGCTCGCCCATCGGCACCCTTGTGCCAATCGGTGGAGTGGATCCCCGCACGATGGAAGAGTGGACGTACTGGGCGTATCTACCGGACCCACTCCCAGCAGTTCCTAACCTATCGCCGAGCGCCACGGCTGCTGCCGCAAGGGCCGCCATGGCCATCGCAAGACTTGATGAGGCCGTCGCTCAGCTACCAAGACCCGAGATATTGGTACGCCCAATCATCCGCCGCGAGGCCGCCAGTACATCCGCACTGGAAGGCACCTACGCAACCTTCCAGGAAGTTCTTGAGGCCGACTTCCTGCAAGACAGTCAGATGTCCTACGAACAGCGCGAGATCCGCAACTACGTGGAGGCGTCAGAGCTTGCCGTTCAGAACATAACTGAACGGCGAATCACGCGCAGCTTCCTCGGGGAGCTTCAGCGGGTCATCGTTCGCCGCACCAAGGGCGACACGGCCGACGCCGGAAACCTCCGCCCACACGAAGTTGCCATTGGTGCCGAGAATCGTCCGATCCACGAGGCTCGTTTCGTCCCGTGCCCTGCCGGAGATCACCTCATCGTTGGGGTAGCCACGTGGGAAGACTGGATCAACCAAAAGTCCGATCTGTTAATTGTCGCGAAGATGGCAATCGGCCACTATCAGTTCGAAACGCTTCATCCGTTCGGGGATGGCAATGGCCGACTCGGTCGCCTAATCTCATTGCTTCAGATCATGCAAACGGGCGAACTTCGTTGGCCCGTATTGAACATCGCACCCTGGTTTGAATCACGGAGGAAGCTGTATCAAGACGGCCTGCTCAACGTCACACTCTCGGGGGACTTCAGTCCATGGGTCGAGTTGTTCGCGGAAGCTGTGGAAGTCCAAGCCCGCGAGGGGCTTACGAAGATCCAAACTCTCTTGGCGATACGCGACCGAATGGTTACCGACCTGCGAGCGAAGGGGATGCGCGGGTCGCCAGTAGAGATCGCAGAAGTACTCATCGGATACCCGGTGATCGACGTTCCAACTGCGAAGCACCTGCTCGACAAGTCCTTTCAAGCGGCGAATCAGGCGGTTGGCAAACTGATAGAGCAAGGTATTCTGATGGAGATCACTGGCCGACGCCAGGACCGGATGTTTGTGGCACCTGAAATCCTACGAACGGTCAACGGGTGATATCAGAGCTTCGATACGTCACGAGAACGCGCCCGGACACATGTCGGCGTCACGGAGGTGTCACAACCCTCCACGATTCGGCTGGATCACCGTGAACTTAGCCTCGATCCACCGACTGACCTGGTTGTCTGCGGGGTGTCGGAACGAAGAAAGTGCCCTCTGAGCTGGGATGATTGGTGTTCTCGAGGCATCAATCGGGCCAGTTCAGAAAGGCACTTCCGGTGCAAGTTTCGCATAAGTTCTCCGCTGAGTCAGCAGTGTTCGACGACGGCGATCTCGTGTCGTCTGCTGGGGGGACTTGACCCCATGTGTTGGACACGCTCAATCCCGGGATGTTCCTGGGGGAAGCGAGATGATCCAACGCGATGGCAAGGAAAAACTATCCAGACGAGTTCAAGCGTGACGCGGTCGCGCTTTACCGGGACACCGAGGGTGCGACGATCACGGTGATCGCCGCCGAGCTCGGTGTCAGTGAGGCGACACTGTCGGCGTGGTGCAAGGCGGCCGGGGTGTCGATCCGGCGCTGTCGGTCGGCCTCGGCGGCGGCAGCGAGCCCGGGTTGCGAGACTGCGGAGCAGGAGCTGGCCCGGCTGCGGGCCGAGAACAAGGCGTTACGCGCCACGCAGGCCCTAGTGCCCGTGGCGGGGTGCTGCGTTACTACTGTGTAAATGCTGGGATACGCCAGTTTGTGCCTAAGTAGGTGCCTACTGGAATCGGTCCTTGCGACGTCTCATCCTTGACGGCACCGCCGTATGCGGCGCAGTGTGATTCTCGTCATACCACTGCTCGTATTGGGGAGAAAGGCGACAGCTTCCATGACCACCAAGGACAAATACACCGAAGTGCCAGAGCCGCTGTCCTGGGATGCCCCCAGCGGCGGCGATGCCCGCTTCACCTGGGAGTACGACGAGGGACGCGCCCGGCTCCTTTCTCTGTACCAAAAGGGCAAGGACAAGCAGTGGGATGCGCAGTCGCGCATCGACTGGTCCCAGGATGTCGACCCGATGAACCCGATCGGGCTGCCCGACGAGTTCCATCCCCTGTTCGGCAGCCCAATGTGGGACGCAGCCGACGAGGCACGCCGCGCCGAAATGCGCCAGCACTTCCAGTCGTGGCAGTTCTCGCAGTTCCTGCACGGCGAGCAGGGGGCGATGGTGTGCGCCGCAAAAATCGTCGAGATCGTCCCGGATCTGGACGCGAAGTTCTACGCGGCAACCCAGACCATGGACGAGGCCCGGCACGTCGAGGCATTCGGGCGGTTCCTCCAGGAGAAGGTCGACCTGGTCTACCCGATCAACACCCACCTGACCTCGCTGCTGGAAGACACCCTGCGCGACTCCCGCTGGGACATGCCCTACCTCGGCATGCAGGTCCTCATCGAAGGGCTCGCGCTGGCCGCGTTCGGGGTGTTGCGTGACATGGCGGCACCGGAATCATTGGCCAAGCAAGTGCTGGCCTACGTCATGCAGGACGAGGCCCGGCACGTCGCATTCGGCCGAATCTCGTTGAAGGACTACTACTCCGCGTTGACCGATGCCGAGCGGGCCGAGCGCGAAGAGTTCGTGGTGGACGCCTGCTACCTGATGCGAGACCGGTTCCGCGGTGAAGAGGTTTTCGAGACCCTCGGCATGGATGTCAAAGCCTGCGCCGAGTGGGTCGACACCTCGCCGCTGATGATCCAGTTCCGCTCACACCTGTTCAGCCGGATCGTGCCGATTGTCAAAGACATCGGCTTGTGGGGCGATAAGGTGCAGAAAGCCTTCCGGGACATGGGTGTTCACGATATGGCAGGCTTCGACATCGAGGCGCTGATGAAAGCCGACGAAGATCAGGCCGAAGATCTGGACAAGGCGCACGCCGAGATGGCCCACCGGGCTCTTGAGGTGGACGAGGCGATCGCGGCGGGCATCAGCTAACCGGCCGACCTACGAGCAGGGCTGCGTCACCACACCCGGACGTAGTCGACCAGCATATCCGCGGGGTAGTTACCCGTACGCGGATCGCCGCCGCCCGAGCCGCTTACGGCCAGGTTCAGTACCGGGAACATCCGGTAGTCGGGGAAGTTGAACGGCCAGTCGTCCAGGGAGTTCGCCGGGACGGTGAAGTACGGCTCGGCGCCGTCGACGTAGTCCTGCCAGAAGTACATCCCGGAGTCGTTCCACGTGACTCGCCAGGTATGCCAGTCGCCGTTCACCGGATGCGGCTGAGTCGCGAACGACGTACCGTCCAGCCGGGCGTGAACGGTTGTGCCGGAGGGCCATTCACCGTTGCCGTACCACTCGATGAGGTCGACTTCACCGCCCACTTCGGGATGGTCGTTCATCAGCCACCAGGCTGGCCAGGCCCCCGCAGTCAGGCAGTTCAACTTGATCCGGGCTTCCCAGGTGGTTCCGATTCCGCCCCACCAGTTTCCGACGACCTTGCCGCTGACGTACTTGTTGTTGTCGCGCGTTGCACGGATGACCAGGTTCGACTTGCCGTCCACGAAGACGTGCTGGCGATCGTCACGGTACTGCCCCATGTTTTCGGGCCGGTCCCAGAACACCGGGTTCTTGATGAGCTCGCGCCTCTGGGCGATGTGCCACTTTGCGGGGTCCGGGGCCGAGCCGGCCGGACCGTCGAACTCGTCATGGAACAGGTAGGCCGGGCCCGCAGCGTTGGCGGGCGGTGCTTGCGGGCGGGTTGGCGTGGCTCCCGCGACTGGCATGGGCAGCGCGGCGGCGACCGCTCCGAACCCCGCCATCAGCATCAAACTTCGACGATCAAAATCGGGCACCGGTAAACCATAGAGCCGAATACTCACGACTGAGGTACCTGGGTACGTTGCGGGCGCACCTTTGCCGTTAACCTTCCGCGGACACCTCGCTAAAAGGCATCCTGAACTGCATAAACGCATCGCCACGGATGGGCGAATTCGCCAGCAAACAGCTGTGCTGTCTCGCGACGGCGGGAGCGGGGTGTCTCCGCTGACGCGACGCTCGCCGAAGCGATGGCGAGGTCGACCGCCGGCACTCGCGCAACACCCGATGACCTCGGGATCTAGCCCGCATCCCATGGCCGCGGCAGGTTTCTGCACGCCCGCCGAGTAACGGGCCCGTCGAATAAGGGCAAGCATTCGGAACCGCGCCGTTCATTCTTTGGGGTGGTCCTGACCTGCCAGCTCGTCTAATATGCCCATGAACCAGCGAAGGGGTCAGCAAATGGGGTCGAATAAGTACGTCGGTTACGTCGGCGGGGTCGCCGTTGCGGTCGGTGTAGGCGCGGCAGTTGCTGCCGCGAGCCAGGGCGTAGCAAGCGCGGATACCGGCAAAGCCGATTCGTCGAGCGCGTCGGACTCGGCAAAGGCCAATGAGGGGCCAAAGAAGTCAGCGACGAGCAACACCAAGCACGGCAAGCCGGCAGCAAAGGTGAACGACAAGTCGAGCACCGCCGCTGCTTCCGACACCAAGTCCGCCTCGTCGACGCCGACAAGCGCCAAGACCACCGCAGTCGAATTCGAGGCCGCGCAGGTGCGCAGACTTCAGGGTCTGTTCACTGGACCGGCATCGGCCAGGCCGGCCGCAGCCACCGAGAGCGCTGCGAGCACCGAGGCCACCGACACCGAGGCCACCGACACCACGGCGACCAAAACCACTGCCGCCGCAGCCACAGTCAATCCCGCGACGGCGTTCTGGAACCCCTTCCGGTGGATGCCGCCGGAGCCCGCGCCGCAGGACATGCCGGGCCCGATCTGGACCCTCGAAGAGTCCTTCATCAAGATCTTCCCGAACCAGGTAAAGGCCGTCGCCCGTGAGGGATTCGAGCTCGGCTACCGTCTCACCCAGATGATTCCGTGGGTAAACGTCATCGTCCCGATCGCGAACATCATCACCGAGCTGCCGAAGGCCTTCGAGGGCGATAAAGCAGCTGCCCAGCGCGTCATCAACAACCTCATCGTCACGATCCAGCCGATCGCGGTCCTGTACTACGGCTACAACGAGCTCGCTGACGTCCTCAACCTGGAAGCGCCTGCCCTGAAGCTGCAGAGCTGGTTCATCGGCTCGCTGTGGAACCTCCTAGACCCGTTCGCATTACTGCACATCCGCGGTGAGTCCGGGTTGCCGCTATCGACGACGACCCCGCCGCCCGACCAGGTCACCCCGGAGGCGGAGGCCACCACCCAGCTTGTAGCGGCCGTGACGCCGTCGGCCAGCGACACCCCGTCGACCGACGAGGCGTCTAACCCGTTCCGGGCCGATGATCCCAAGCCGTACGGCATGCCCACCGCGGTGTACAGCGCCGAAAAGGCCTTGGTTGCACTCTTCCCCAGCGATGTGGGCCCTATTGTGCGTGAGCTCTACGAGGCCAACTGGCGAGTGTCGCAGATGGTTCCCGGCCTGAACGCCGTGATCCCGATCGCCGAGCTGCTGCCCGCGCTATACCAAGCCTCCCTAGGCCACAAGGACGCCGCGCAAGCGGCGATCAACAACGTGCTGCTGGCCACCACAGCCCTGTCGATTCTGTACTACGGCTTCGACGAGATCGCCGACCTGGCGAACATGGAAGTAGAGGGCCAAGCTCTCAAGGCACAGACCTTCGCCCAGGTGTGGGACGAGGCCGATCCCAAGGGTTACCTGCACGTGCTGGGCCACTCAGGTCTGAAAACCGCCTAAGGTCAACCGAACTCAGACGGTGCCGCCCGTGTATGAACACGAGCCGTGCCCGAACGGGATTGGGTTGTTCCAGTTGCCGACGCCGTAAGGGACGGACGGGTCGGTACCGCAGGGCACCAGCGGGTCTGGGCGTCCTGGGCCTCGGCGGGCTCGGGCATCTCGGCGTGCAGTGGGCCCGCGCCATGGGTTTGGAAACCATTGCGATCGCGCGCGGCGCAGGTAAGGCAGACGACGCTAAAGAACTCGGTGCGCGTGCGGCGGGCTGGTACCTCAGGGCGAGCTCGTGATCGTGGGTGCCACGTTCGATCCGCTGCCGATCACGCCGGGTGATCTGATCTTCGGCAATTACAGCGTGGTCGGGCATCCGTCGGGCACCTCGGCCGATGTGGAGGACACCCTGCATTTCGCCGTGCGGGCCCGTATCCAAGAGCTGCCGTTGGCGGACGCCGCCGAGGCCTACGCCGCTATGGACGAGGGCCATGCGCGCTATCGCATGGTCCTGACGGTGTAGCTACTCAGTCTCGTCGGGCTCGTCGTCGGCATTGCCATGCGCGTCGAGGACACTGACATCGATACCGTAGGGCAAGAATCGCACGCTGCGGTTGGCGTCAATGTTGCGCTTGTTGGCCCGCAGCGCGTCGAGTTCGCTCTGGTAGACCCGCTCGACGTGGGCTTTGCCGTCGGCGTCGGCGATGTAGATGGCCCACACCCCGTCACCGGCCTCGCCGGCGGTCTCCGGCTGCGACCGCGGCCGCGAGCGGCGGTTGAACTCGTCGAACAACACGCCGAGTCCGGCGCCTCCTCCTGAGGTGTACAGGAATCGGCCGAAGGCGTCCCGAAGACCCTCGCTGGCCTCACGCACCACACGATCGATATCGTCGGGATCGAACCCGAACGGCCCGTTGTTCTCCATAGCTGCCAGTGTGCGCGTAATTCCTGGTCCCGTCGAGAAAGTGAACTTCGCTGCCAGCGAAACCAGATGACCTTCTGCGGCCGGATCTGGCCGTTCATCGTAAGAGGTGCCGTAACGGTGCCGATCGGCGCAGCGGCCGAAGGCATCATCGGCAATGACCTGAATCTCGTTCTACCCAATGCGCAGAACACTCTTGAGGTCGCGGTCGTGCAGCTGATGGACGTCGTCAGCGGTCAGAGGACGCCCGGTGCCGCGCGGGGCACGATCCTGCAAGGCACTCATCCAATCACCAGGAACGTCAACGGTTCCCGTTGGGGCCCATGGTCTTGTGCAGGTCGCCACTGTCGAGAGCGTCAACGTCATCTCCGCGATGGCGTTCCAGGCATTCGAGACAACCTTGTTGGGAGTCGTGCAGTCTGCCAACGCCACCGCAATCGCCAGTATCAGAGCCGCAGCAGGACAACCGGTTTCAGCCGCGGTACAGGCTCAGCGGCAAGTCGGCCATGGTGACAAAGCCGGCAGGGGCACAACACACCGGGCCAATGGCGTTCATAGCCTGCATCGCGGTCGCCACGCTGGCCGATCGGACATGCTCTGCCAGCGGAAGGTCACGGCGAAAGCTGGCCAGCGTCATCAGATGTGCTTGCATCGACGGGGTGCCTTCGATGGTGACCGTCCAGCCATGCTGGGGTGTAGGCCAGTGCTTTGGTTGCGGTTCACCGACAGTCCACAGGGTTTCGACCTCGATGACGGGCTCACCGTTTCGCAGTCCGGCCCACCGCCAATGCTGACCCGCGACGGTACCGGCACGCAGCACGCGGCCACACACATCGCGATCGGCGCTGGCCGGAATCACTTCCAGGTCGGTGGTGACCTGGTCGACTCCGAGGTTCAGTGCGTCGCCGAGCAGCCAAACCTGTTCCTGGAAGAGCTGACTGGTGAACCGCAACCCATCGGTCTGGGCGTCGACTTCGTCGATCGAGCTACCGAAATGCATCTGGTCGAAGGTGATCTCCACACTGTCGTAGACCGACCAGTCGGCCCGCTCCTGCACCTTGATATGTTCGACGGCCCGGGACATCCCGGCGAGCGCCAGCGGGACAACGACACCCAAGTTCCCGGGATTCAGTCCGGTGCCGTGCAGCGATGTATCGCCGTCGATGCACGCCTGCCGGAGTCGATCGCGATCGCCCGGTGCCATCCGGGCGGGATGGAACGCGAACGCGGTCGTGACCAGGTTTGCCCCGGACGCCAGGATGGCGACCGCGTCGTCGACCGACGGGTGGCGCGGTGCGTAGAGGACGGCGTCGACGTCAGCGGTGTCCACCTCGATGGCGGCAGTGACTCCGATCGGTTCACCTCCGGCCAGCACACCGGCGTCGATCCCGACCTTGTCCGTCGAATAGACCTTGACTCCAACCAATTCCAGGTCTGGATGGCCGACGATGCCGCGGATGGCTTCGGCGCCCACCGCCCCAGTGCCCCATTGCACGACGCGTCGGGCCACCGGCTATACCACCGTCAGCGGGAGGGAACGACGCTCTTCGAACTGGAACGTGACGCCGTGGCTGAATCGGGTGACCTCGACCTCGGGCGATTCCTTGACCGCCGTGTCGGTCTTCTCGAATTCGGCGGTCCAGTCGTCGCTGGTTCCCGAGATCTGCACCACGATGTGCGGGTCGATAGCGGTGGCGATCGCCTGCAACGGGCCCGGGGATGCCGGGGAGCACAGCGACACCCAGGACGCGTCGTCGTGCGACGGCGAGGGATGCACGTGCAGCCGGCCACCCTCGACCTCGGCGACGGCGTAACCGGCGGGGTTGAACAGCGGGTGCAGTTCGAGAACCTTGGCCAGCCCGTCGAAATCGTTGGGCAGCTTGAGGGCTCGCTGGATCCGTTCGGCCGCGACCCCGGCGATGCCGGTCAGCTGCTTGGTGCAGATTTGCGTAGCCAGTTCGGTGTCGTCGCCGGCCCGAGCCCGAACCGCGATGCCGAACGACAGGTTCAACAAGTGCATCTGCAGCACCACTTCGTCGGCGATGCGCACGAGCGCAGAGTGCGAGAACGCCCCGAAGTCGACGTCGGACAGCAGCGGACCTGAATAGTCCGGCGCGCCTTCGTCATCCGGATCGATGGGAGCGAGTTCCCAGTTGGCAGCGTTGGATTGAGCCACAATGTCCAGCGCCGGGATACTGCTCACCTCGGGGTAGGACTCGTCGATGATGACGGTCCACGCACAGTGCGGCGTGCGGTCCACCGGGGTACGCGGCGGACGGTGGATGGGGCGCACCTGCGCCTTGGCGTTGGTGGCCACGGCGGTAGCGTCGAATGTGGGGTCTTCGATGTCATGGCACATGCCGCGCACGTAGTCCTCGCCCATCGGCTCGACGTCGAGCAGGGCACCGCAGTGGTCGAGGTGGAACTCGCCGTGCCAGCGGTCGTGGACGGTGTAGCGGAAGTCCATGAACTGCGGCGGAGCGCCGATGTCGAGCTGCAGGCCTTTGAAAATGGTGATGATGTCGACACCCTCGTACTTCAGTGCTTTCTGCATGCGCCGGGTGTAGAGCGGGCTGGAACCGGCCCACTCCTCGATCGCGATCTGCAACATTTCGGGCCGGCCGAAGGCCTGGATGCACCAGGCCATGCCGGAGCGGTCAATGATCTGTCCGATCAGCAGCAGTTCCGGCACGAGGGTGGCGAGTTCTGCCCGGGACAACTGGGCGTATCGGCTGAGGGGCTGGCTCATACGCGAAACATAGTCGGCTCAATGTTATAAAGTCAACGATGTGAAGGCGCTCGGCACCCCTCCCACGCGACAAACTCAGGCGCCGCGTAAGCGGGGCGATGACACCCGCGCGTTGATCATTGATGAGACGGTCCGCTGCGTGGTCGAAGAGGGCTTCCCATCCGCGACGGCCAAGCATGTGGCCGAGCGCGCCGGGGTCACCTGGGGTGTGATCCAGTATCACTTCGGTGACCGCAATGGCCTGCTGATGGCGGTTGTCGACGAGGGGGTGGCCGCGCTGCTCAAGAGCCTCGGCGAGGCCGACGTCGCCGATCTGGGGTTGCGGGAACGGATCGAGGTCGTCGTCGATACCGCGTTCCGCTGTTACAGCAGCCCCACCTCGCTGGCGGCCTTCGAGATCCTGCGTGCCACCCGCGGCACCCTCGGCGACAGCGCCAAACGCCACCTGCTGGAGATGAATACGGCTATCAACCAACTCGGCCGACTCGTCTCCGACGACCCTGTTGTGGCAGAGGTGATTTGGTCATCACTGCGCGGAATGGTGTTGGTCGAGATGATCGTCGACTCGCACCTTGAGTGGCAACGCGAGCGTCAGCTACTCGTCGACATGGTCACCAAATACCTCCAGGGCTGAGACCGGATGGCGGTGCGCGGAAAGCGATCGCCGTCACACCTGTAGCGAAACTCACACGGCCAAAGTTGATTTACCTGAAATTAACAAGGACGATCGAGTAGTTCCACAAGCTGGCGATCCCAGATTTCGGAACGTCAATAGCAACACACCCCTGACGAACCGGGGGTTATCTAGGAGTTGAGAACACAATGTCGATTGCGCAGTTCCGCAACGATATGAAGCGGGCCATGACCCGTCGCCGCCTGTACGCACGGATCAACGCGCTGCCCCCGTCAACGGTGCGCGAAGAGCTCGTCGCCATCGCCCAGCGCTACGAAGACGCCGGCCACTAGCCGCCTTCCTCGTTGTCCGGGAACGGTTTTCGCATCACCGCGCCGGCCACCGCGCCGACGATGATCAGTGCGATACCCCGGCCGAGAATGAATCGCTGACCCAACCGGCGATCCCGATGCCGATCACAAAGCCGGGAAGCCAGTCCAAAAGCTTTCCGAATGATGTTGGAATCTAAGATGATTCGCCGATTGTGGCCAGGAACTTCGCCCGCGCGTAGTCGGGATAGAACTCGGTGACCCCAACGGCGACCAGGGTGACCGCGAGTTGAACGATTCAGCCGGTCAAGAAGTTGTCGCCGTCGCGCAACACAGCGTCGCCGAATGACCCGACGGCCGTGTTGATCAGGAACGCACCGGCCCACACCGCGCTGAGGATGTAGTTGACCCGCACGATCAGCGGGCTGTCCCAGTGCTCGGGGTCGACGTTGTCGCGGGCGTAGGAGATCGTGAACGGGCGGCGGATCACAATGGTGGCCAGCGGGTAGGCGGCCAGTGCGCCGTTGCTGATCTCGCCGGCCCAGAGTTCCAGCCAGGTGACCAGCGTCGGGGAACCCAGAATTCCCACGCCGACGAAGACCGCGAAGACCACCGCGCCAAAGACTTCGAGGGAATGCACCTTGATGCCGCGGCAGCTGCCGACCCACATCACGATCAGCGTCAGCGCGGCCGCAGCGGACTGCCCGAAGCGGCCGGGTCCGGACATGATGGCCATGAGGATCCAGGGCGCGATGCCGGGGAACGGCGAGCGCAGGAAGGGTTCGATGAACTTGGTCTGTTGGACCGTGGCGTCGGGCTTGTCCGGTTCGGCCATGGGCCCATCGTCACCGGGACAACTTTCCCTGGCGACACATTCGGTGTGCTGCAATGTCCGGCATGGCTGATGCGGAAGCAATCGAAGCGATCAAACAGGTGAAGTACCGCTACATGCGCGCGTTGGACACCAAGCATTGGGACGACTTCGCCGACACCCTGACCGAGGACATCATCGGCGATTACGGCTCGTCGCTGGGCGAGGAGCACCACTTCACCAACCGCAAGGATCTGGTGGACTTCATGGAGCGCTCGATGCCGGCCGGCGTGCTCACCGAGCATCGTGTCACGCATCCGGAGATCTCCGTCGATGGCGACGAGGCCGAAGCCATTTGGTACCTGCAGGACCGGGTGATCGTGCCGGAGTACAACTTCATGTTGATGGGGGCCGGCTTCTACCGCGACCGCTATCGCAAGACGCCGGACGGCTGGAAGATCAGCAAGACCGGATACGACCGCACCTATGAGATCACGCAGTCGACGGAGAACCTGAACTTCACGGCCACCGCGGGCAAGGCTGTCGCCACCTTCACTGGCTAGTGATGCGCCGCCGAGCGTGCGGCTTGTCGATGATGATCCGCTGCGGGGTCGACGACAACCCGCACGGTCGGCGCGTTACTTGGCGACGGCGATCAGCGCGCCGGGCTGCAGCCACTGCATGATCTTGACCAACGTGGCGTCATCGAGAGAGACGCAGCCCGCGGTCGGGCCGCCGTCGGTGGTGTGGACGAAGAAGGCACCGCCGTTGCCGGGCACGCGAGCCTTGTTCACGCCCATCACGATGGCGTGGGCGTACTGCGGGATGTCGAGGTTCTCGGTGCCGCTGGCCGGATTGGTGTCGAACGCGCAATCAGCTTTTTTGCAGACCTGCATGGTGTTGTAGGTCGGGCTCTTCATGTCGCCGTCCCACCAGTGGTCCGGGGTGACCTGGACGTACGGAAGGCCGCCGCCCGGGTTGGGTTTGGTGCCGAAGGCGAAGTCGAGGGTGAAGATGCCCATCGGCGTTTTCGATTCGCCGTCGTGGGATTGCGGGACCATGCCGTTGGCGCCGACGTGGGTGGGGACGCCGACCAGGACGGGCTGCCAGCCATTGGCACCGCGCTGCCAGACGTCCATCTTGGCGGTGGCTCCGCCGGTGCTGACGACGGATAGGACCTGGGTGGCGTTGCCGACGTTGGGCTGAAACCACGGAGTTTCGGCGTGGCTGGGTGGGGCTGAGGATAGCGCCAGCAGTGCCGCGGTGAAGGCAGCACAGGTCGAGACGACGATTCGGCGCATCGATTCATGGTGTCTGGGAAGTTCCTGACGGGTCAAGTCAAGGTTGGGCCACGGTTAGGTCTGGGCCAGCTAACGATGCGTGGAGCATTGGTGCGATTTGACATCGGCCCAGGGCACCCGTGAACTGCGCGTAAGGGCTGGTCGGAGGGGGCATTGAAACGCCCTGGAAATCCCGGAGGCTCCTGACCTTGGAAACGAGGATGCAGGTATGCCGAAGGAACAGTCTGCCGGGAAGCCCACGGCGCGTCGTTACAGCCCGGAGGAGAAGGCCGCTGCGGTGCGGATGGTCCGGGCTCTGCGTGCCGAGTTGGGGACCGAGCAGGGAACCGTGTCGCGGGTGGCCCGCCAACTCGGCTACGGGGTGGAGTCGGTGCGGTCCTGGGTGCGCCAAGCCGATATTGACGAGGGATGCGCTCCGGGAGTGTCTGTCAGCGGTCACGTAATTCCCCAGGTCTGAGGGGTTGTCCGTCACGTAATTCCTCACCCTCGGTCACGTAATTCCCCACCCCGTGGGGCGTGTCCGGTGGGGGTTGGGGCGCTGTTCAGGTTCGCTCCGTTCAGGTGCCCCGCCAGGGGTCCTGGAAGGGGCCTTGAGTGGCGAGGAGATCGTGGGACGTGACTGATTTCGTGGAGATGTTCCGGCACTGGAATGCCGGCCGATCCCAGGTGCAGATCAATGAGGCGCTGGGCATCGACCGCAAGACCATCCGCAGTATCTGGCCCCGGCGCTGGCCGAGGGTCTGGCACCGTGCCCGGAGGAGTTTGACGAGCAGCTATGGCGGGCACGCATCGGGCGTTGGTTTCCCGAGCTCATCGATCCGGTGGCGCGGGCACTGACATGGCCCCAGATCGCCGTGCATCACCAGTGGATCGCCGAGCAGCTGAAGGTTCCGGTGACAGTGGCGACCATCGCGCAGCGCCTCCGCGACGACCATCATGTGGATGTGTCCGAATCGACGGTACGTCGTTACGTGGCAACCGCTTTCGCCGAGGAGCGACTCGAAGGCAAAGTCACGGTACCCCGCGGTGCGGTCGAACCCGGCAGTGAAGCGCAGATCGACTACGGCAAGCTCGGGATGTGGTGGGACCCGCAATCGGGCGCCGCGTCGCGGTGTGGGTATTCGCGATGATCCTGTCGTGTTCACGGGCGTTGTTCGTCCAACCGGTGTTGCGGATGGATCAAACATCCTGGAATGCCTCGCATGTCGCGGCGTTCGAGTTCTTCGGCGGCGTGCCGGCGCGGCTGGTGTGCGACAACCTCAAGACCGGAGTCGAGCGACCCGACCTCTACGATCCGCTGATCAATCCGGCCTACGGCGAGCTCGCCGCGCACTACGGCACCCTGATCGATCCGGCGCGAGCCCGCAAGCCGAAGGACAAACCTCGCATCGAGCGGCCGATGCCCTACATTCGGGACTCGTTCTTCGCCGCCGCGAGTTCACCTCGCTGGCCCAGATGCAGGCCGAGGCGATCAGGTGGTCCACGCAGGTATACGGGGTCCACAAGCACCGCGGTCTGGATGGGCAGACCCCGGCGTCGGTGTTCGCAGCGATCGAACGCGATGCGCTGATGGCGTTGCCGCCCAGAGTGTTTGAGTCGGTTATCTACTCGATCGGGCGGGTCGCCGCGGATTGCCACGTCAAGTCCGGCAAGGCGCTGTACTCGGTGCCGTGGCGGCTGATCGGCCAGCAGGTCACCGCCCGCACCGCCGGTGACGTCGTGCAGATCTTCCACAGCGGGACCGTGGTCGCGACTCACGTGCTGCATCTGGCGGGCCGCTCGACCAATGTCGAGCACTACCCGCCCCACAAGATCGCCCACACCCTGCGCACCGTGACGTGGTGCCGCACCCAGGCCGAGCAGATCGGGCCCGGCGCCGTCGCGGTCGTCGCCGAATTGTCCACGGTCAACGCCATCCACCGGCTCCGCGCCATCCAGGGGATCATCCGCCTGCGCGAGAAGTACGGCGATCGTCGACTGGACGCGGCCTGCACTCGAGCACTGCAGGTCGGGGACCCCGGCTATCGCACCGTCAAAGGCATCCTGGTCGCCGGCACCGAAGCAGACCATGCCTCGCCCGCCGTCGTCCCGCCACCACCGGCGATGCTGCGAGGACCTGACGCGTTCGACACCGACCTCACTGCCTGAGCGCACGAAAACACCTCCACTGCAACCACTTCAACTCCAAGGACATAGTCATGACCATTCACGATCCCAGCCTGCGGGCCGCACTGAAGACCCTCAAACTGACCGGCATGCTCGACACCCTCGATGCCCGCCTGGCTCAAACCCGCGACGGGAAACTCGGACACCTGGAATTCCTCCAAGTACTCTGCGAAGACGAAATCGCCCGCCGGGAGACCGCCGCCCTGGCCCGACGGGTCCGCCGCGCCCGCTTCGAACAGCCCAACACCTTCGAGGACTTCGACTTCACCGTCAGCCCGAAACTGCCCGCTGCGATGCTGCGCGACCTGGCCGCGTTGCGCTGGCTCGAGGCCGGTGAATCAGTGATTCTCTACGGACCCGTCGGAGTCGGGAAAACCCATGTGGCACAGGCACTCGGGCATCAAGTCGCACTCCGCGGCGGCGACATCCGCTTCGTCAAATGCTCCCGCATGCTCGCCGACCTCGCCGGCGGCCACGCCGACCGCACCATCGGACAACGCATGCGCGAATACACCCGCCCCCTGGTCCTGATCGTCGATGACTTCGCGATGCGTGAGCACACCCCCACCCAAAGCGACGACCTCTACGACCTTGTCTCCGACCGCGCCATCGCCGCCAAGCCCCTGATCCTGACCAGCAACCGGGCCCCGAAGGACTGGTACCCGCTGTTTCCGAACCCGGTCGTGGCCGAATCGCTGCTCGACCGACTCATCAACACCAGCCACCAAGTCCTCATGGACGGCCCGTCCTACCGACCCCGGAAACGACCCGGCACCAAGACCAATGCCGTTAACTTTAGCGTCGTCGCAGGTCAGCGGGATTAGGATCGAAAGCTGTTGCTGTAGAGCGTGTTCAGTGGATGTGAACGGTGCCGATCGAGCGAAGGTGATGTGTTGGCCGGCACGTTCTTCGCGCCTCAGATTGGCTCCTAGAAGTATTGCGCTGCAAAGGATTACGCATCACACTTATTCGTGTGGTCGACGAGGGTGCCGGTGGTGAAAGCGGTCGTAGGGACCGGTTGACCGACCGGATCGGCTTGGTGTGCTGACCAGGCTGGTGCACCGCGATCTCGTCGACGAGGTGCTCGCCGACACCGGCCGCACCGAACGGCGCCGTCGGCTGCTGCCGGCCCGGGTGGTCGCCTACTTCGTGCTGGCTATGACGTTGTTCTTCGACGACGCCTACGAAGAGGTAATGCGCAAACTCGTCGACGGGTTGCGGTTTCTGCGGTCCTGGGACGAGGACTGGCAGCTGCCCACCTCCTCAGCGCTGTGCCAAGCCCGGGCCCGGCTGGGTGCCGAACCGATCCGCGAGCTCTACGCGCGCGGGTCGCCCGGCCGCTGGCCGGGGCAGGCACGCCGGGCGCGTGGCTGGGGGATCTGCGGGTGATGGCCATCGACGGCGTCCAACTCGACGTTCCCGACACCGCCGACAACGAAGACGCCTTCGGTCGCGGTGTCAGCCAGGGCCTGGACGCCCCCTACCCGAAGGTCAAGGTGCTCGGACTGGGCGAATGCGGCACCCACGCGGTGATCGACGCCCACCTCGGTGGCGTCCTCGTCGACGAGCGTGAACTCGCCCGCCCCCTTGCTGGCCAGTGTCGAACCCGGGATGCTCGTGCTTGCCGACCGCGGGTTCTACAGCCGCGAATTCTGGCAGGAGGCCACTGCGACCGGCGCCGAATTGCTGTGGCGGGTGCAGTCAGCACTGAAATTGCACGTAGTCACCGACCTGGCTGACGGCTCGTATCTGAGCGTGCTGCTGACCACCATCGAACGTCAACGCCTGCGACGCCACGAGGCCCGCGGCCTGCACGCCGTCCCTCGAGGCCCCATGGTGCGCGTCATCGAGTACGACATCACCAACCGCGAGACCCACAGCGGATCGCCCATCCGGCTGATCACCACCATCCTCGATCCGGAGCTAGCCTCCGCCACCGAGCTCGCCGCGGTCTATCACCAACGCTGGGAATTCGAATCCAGCCTCGCCGAGATCGAAACCCGCCAACGCGGCAGCTACCGGGTCCTGCGCTCGCACAGCCCCGAGATGGTGCGCCAAGAGATCTGGGCGCTGTTGTTGACCCACTACGCGATCCGCGCGCTGATGTATGAGGCCACCAACCCCGACGGACTCGACCCGCTACGGATGTCGTTCATCCGCACCCTGCGCATCGTCCGCCGCCACGTCACCGGGCAGGCGGGTTTTCCCCAACCGACTCGCCACCAGCCTGCGTCACGCCGTCGCCGAGATCCTCCAGCGACCCAACCCGGCCAGACGGCACCGCACCTACCCCCGCGTCACCAAACGAGCCAGCGGCACAAAGTTTCCGCGAAAAACCCTGGACCACAAAAACATCAGACACCGAGGGCCACCCGACATCCGACTCACCCGCCTACAAAGTTAACGGCATTGGCACCAAGACCACCTGACACCCACTTAGCGGTTCGCTACGCTCACCGCAGCAGCACCTGAACCTGGGGAATTACGTGACGGCAACCCCTGGGGAAATACGTGACCGTGGACAGTGTCCAGCGCGGAGTCGTCACGGATCAAAGAGCTCGAGCAGGAGATCCGAGAACTCAAGCGTGCCAACGAAATACTGAAACGTGCGGCCAGTTTTTTCGGGGCGGAGCTCGACCGCCAACACAAGAAATAGTCGATTTCATCGACGCCCAGCGCGAGGAGTTCGGGGTCGAGCCCATCATCACCGTCCTGCGATCGGCAGGCGTGGTGATGGCCCCGAGCACTTACTACGACGCCAAGTCCCGCGGTCCGTCGGCGCGCGCGCAACGTGACGCCGAACTGGGGCCGGCCCTGGTGGCCCTCTGGGAGGACAACTACCGCGTCTACGGGGCCCGCAAACTGTGGAAGACCGCCCGCCGAAATGGCCACGACGTGGGCCGCGATCAGGTGGGCCGGTTGATGCGGGCTGCCGGTATCTGCGGGGCACGGCGCGGTAAACGGGTCAAGACCACGAAGCCAGATGCCAGCGCTGCGCGGCACCCCGATCTGGTGAAGCGCAAGTTCACCGCGACCGCGCCGAACCAGCTTTGGGTGACGGATCTGACATTCGTGCCGACTTGGGCCGGCGTCGCGTACGCGTGTTTCATCGTCGATGCGTACTCCCGGATGATCGTGGGCTGGCGGGTGGCCGGCCATATGCGGACCTCGATGGTCCTCGACGCGTTGGAGATGGCGCGCTGGTCGCGCGGAAACCTGTTGGCGGGCTTGAGATGTCACTCCGATGCTGGGTCGCAGTTCACCTCCATTCGCTACGGCGAACGGCTCGCCGAGATCGGCGCGGTCCCCTCTATAGGTTCGATCGGGGGACTGTGGTTCCCCCGAAATCGTGGAGGGTTTCCTATGCCGCTTCCGGCTTGGTCTTGGATTCCCTGATCTCATAGTTGACGGGCGATAACCCGTCGGCGGCACTGTGCCGGCGTTGGTGATTGTAGAAGGTATAGCACCAGTCGATAACCACCGCCTGCGCATGAACGGTATCACGGAAATGATTGCGGGACAACACTTCCCATTCCAGCGAGGAGAAGAACGCCTCCGCGGCGGCATTATCGAAACACGATCCGACCCGACCCATCGACTGGCGAATCCCCACGGTGCGGCACAGCGTGGTGAACGCCTTCGCCGTGTAGGTGCTGCCGCGGTCAGTGTGGAAAATGACCCGCTCGGACTCCTCGTCCCGCCAGATCGCTTGGCGGCCGCCGCGGGCGGCCACGGCCATCGTGATCGCCGCACAGGCCAACTCGGCATCCGGATGCAGGCCCATCGCCGCGCCCAGCAACCGGCGGCTATAGAGATCGATCACCGTCGCCAAATACAACTTCTGCCCGCACTCGGTGGGAATCTCAGTCATGTCACCGACCCACTTCAGGTTCGGCGCAGCCGCAGTGAAGTCCCGTTTAACCAGGTCAGAGAACTTCGGTGCCGTCTTGTCCTGCTTAGTCAACCCATTGCGGCGCTTGATACGGCGCGCCACCAACCCCTGGCGGCGCATCGAATCGGCCACCGTCTTCTCCGACACTTCCCAGCCCAGATCGCGCAGGTCAGCGATCAGCCGCGGCGACCCATGCAACCCTCTGGCCACCGTGAACGCCGACGCGACCGCGGCATCGAGCCGCGCCCGGCGCCGATCGGTGTCAGTGTGCAACCCATCGGCATTGCCCGCGCGAGCGATCCACTTGTAGAACCACGACACGCTCACACCCAACAACACACACGTAAATGCATGTGGCACTCGGTATTTGGTCCTCTGGTCGGCAATGAAACGTGCCACGCTCACTTCGTCGCCTCCTTCACCCACAGGACAACCGATCGCTTGAGGACATCACGCTCCATCCGCAACTCGGCGTTCTCGCTGCGCAGACGCTTGAGCTCGGCCAGGTCATCGCGGGTCAACTCCCCACGACCCTCCCGTGCCTCACGGTCCTGAGTGACCCAATTACCCAGAGTGCCCTCGTGAACCCCCAGATCCCGAGCCACCTGCGCGATCGACTTACCCGTCTCACGCACGATCCGAACAGCCCCCTCACGGAACTCCCGGTCGTACTTCTTCCGTTTCTCTGACATCGCTACTCCTTATAGCTGATGCCTCCACGGTCCCGGGGGAAGGCCACACGTTCTACGATGCCCAACGGAGCGACCAACACCTGGTCGAAATCCAATAGCCCGAGCCTCCGGCAGAACCAGGGCGTTTCACCCTCATCAAGTCAATCGGTGGATCGAGGCTAAGCCAAATGTCCTAACTCAGGTGGACCACGAACCGATCGGCCACCTCAATGTTGGTGCCACCATCGCTGGCCGCCAACACGATCCGCGCTCGCAACGCCAACCCCGCCGCAGTAGTCCGCCGACGCGTCCACCCCTCCAACTCGGCTCGCTCGGCATCAGTCAACACGATCTGGGCAGCATGCAGAGACGGCATCACCTACCCTAACAAGAGACAGCGAATTAACGCCTCTAAACACTAGCGTCTGGACGACACCCCCAATCCCCCGGCTGGGAGCCGCCAAGTTGGGTCGACGCAATTAGGCGGCTATGCCAATCACATCAGAGGCCCCACCGCGGTACGAAGCAAATCGAGCCCTGAACTGGACCGATACGCGAAACCTCGCCCGCACGTCTTCGGCCGGTGAATAGCGCTCCGGCAAACCCAAGCGATACCATCGCACTATGTCGCAAGGACCGTACGGACCCGGACCTGCAGGACAAGCACCCTGGCCCACACCACCTTCGGGGCGTGCACCATCTCGGCTGCCGATGATCATCGCCGTCGTCGTCGCGGTGATCGCGATTGGGGTCGCGATCGGTGCCTGGTTCCGGCCAATGCCGAAGCCTGAAGCGCCTACCGCGAGGACGTATAGCGATCAGGAAGTCGCTGACGCGAAGAAGGCTGTGTGCGACGCCTACGGCAAGGCAATCAACGCACTAACTGTAAACAGTCAGCAGCCCGATAGTCCCAATGAAGCACTTGCAGTCGTTGCGAATTCACGCGTTGCCATTCACGTCGCGTCGACGTATCTCGCCACCGTGTTAGCCCAACAGCTAGCTGCCCCTGAGGAGGTAGCGACACCGATGAAAGCTCTAGCCAATCAATACCAAAGCATGATTCTGGACCAGATTGGGAACTCTGACAGGTCTACGCTAGATGCGGATTATCGAGCCGCTGATTCTCTTACGCCGAAGATTTCTCAGGCCTGCAAGTGATCGATTTCCCGCCAGGACAATGGTCACCGCTTCTGATGGGCCATCAGTGGCCTGACGCTTCGTCGATAGTTACTCTGCAGGGAGCGTCCACCAACCGAGACGCGGCCGGTCATGCATTCGACACGTATGCAGATGCTCTGCAGACGATTAGATTAGGACCGCTCGGAGCGCAAGAGGGCGTAACAGCCGACGATACTCGCGCAGCCTTCCAAACCGGCGAACAGCATGCGCGGGAGTTGTCTTCCAAGTACCTGGCGATTGCAGAGAGCCATAGATCTGCTTTGAGATCTACTTAGCAATTGCGTTCAGACTTGACTGAAATAGCCGCTCGCGGAAACGCAGAGATTCAGGACATTCAGAATTCTTCCGAGCCGGCCGTGGCGAAGGTGGGACGGATAGTTAAGGCCCTTGTGTCAGCACAATTGGACGCCAGCGCTAAAGAGGCTATCCAGAGCGGAAACATAACCAGTGCCATACAAGCCGTACTCGACCGAAACGGCATTGATACCTCGGCGCACAACTTTGCACAGTCGAACGGCATCAACGTTGACGGCACCGTTGGCTCGCCGGACCAAGACCTCCTGCGATCGCAAGTAACAAAGATGCTCGACCAGCCATCGTCATCAACGGGGCCGACATCTGAGGTATCGAACCTTTACGGGAAAGCAGAGCATTCGCCCCCTCCGAACCCTCCGAATCCGACCAGCGCCGCTGCGCCTCAGCATAAACCAGGCCAGCTTTACGCGAGCGCGCAGAACCAGTCCTCAGATGGGGCCCTCCCCGCCGCGCAGAGCAACAATCCCAACGCTCCGCTCTACAACAGAGCAGAAACACCCACTCCGGCCGTTTCGACTGCTGCTCCGCCTCAACCCAATTCGGGCCTTGACCCCGCGTGTTGGACACGCTCAATCCCAGGAATGTCTTGGGGGAAGCGAGATGATCCAACCCGATGGCAAGGAAAAATTATCCCGATGAGTTCAAGCGTGACGCGGTCGCGCTTTACCGGGACACCGAGGGCGCGACGATCACCGTGATCGCTGCTGAGCTCGGTGTCAGTGAGGCGACACTGTCAGCCTGGTGCAAAGCCGCCGGTGTGCCGATCCGGCACCGCAAGCCCGGATCGGCGCACGTGACCGCACCGGGTGTGCAGACCCCCGAGCAGGAGCTGGCCCGCCTACGCGCTCAGGTCAAGGATCTGCAGGCGGAGAAGACCAAGCTGGCCACCGAGCGGGACATTCTGCGGTCGGCGGCCAAATATTTCGCCGGGGAGACGAACTGGTGAGCCGCTTCCAGTTCGTCGCCGACCACCTGCACACCTTCGAGGTGAAGTGGCTCTGCGCGGTCGTGGAGGTCGCGCGTTCGTCGTTCTACGCCTGGCTGGCCGGTGCACAGGGTCGAGCCGCACGCCAGGCCGCGGACGAGGCGCTCGAGGCGCGTATCCGCACCGTGCACGACGAGGACAACACCTATGGGGCGCCGCGGATCACCGCCGAGCTCAACGACGGTGCAGCCGACGGTGAACGGGTCAACCACAAGCGGGTGGCCAGGGTGATGCGCGGTGCCGGGATCGCCGGCTACCGCCGAAAACGCCGGGTCACGACCACCGTGGCTGATCCGGCCAACCAGAAGGTCCCCGACCTGCTCAACCGGGACTTCACCTCCGAGCAGGTCAACAGCCGCTATGTCGGCGACATCACGTACTTGCCGTTGGCGACCGGGTCGAATCTGTATCTTGCGACGGTGATCGACTGCTTCTCCGGCCGAGTGGCGGGGTGGGCGATCGCCGATCACATGCGCACCGAGCTGGTTGAGGATGCCCTCAAATCCGCCCACGCGCTACGGGGCTCGCTGGTGGGTGCAATATTCCATTCAGATCACGGAAGTCGGTACACCTCAAAGGATTTCGCGGAACTGTGCAAGGACCTTGGTGTCACCCAGTCCATGGGTGGGGTGGGGTCAAGCGCCGATAATGCGCTCGCCGAATCGTTCAACGCCTCCCTCAAACGCGAAGTCCTGCAAGACCGTAGAAACTGGTCTGACGCTGCTACCTGCCGGCGTGAGGTGTTCCGCTGGCTGGTCCGCTACAACACCCGACGACGTCACTCCCGGTGTCGCTATTCCAGCCCCGCCACCTACGAAGACAACCACACAACGGCTACGCTGCCCGAAGCCGCGTAACCACAAATCCCGTGTCCATTACATGGGGGCAAGTCCCTTCAGCCGTACCGGGCGTAACGAGCAGCCCAGCCGGCAACGCCATCGCGCCGTCCGCCCCAAACCTCAGCGCCGCGCAGACAGGCATCCCCTCCACCTCCGCCCCCACCAACGCCCTCTCCCCCGAAGGGTTCGCCCAGAACTTCAACTCTGGTGCGCAGTCCGGCGGCCCCATGGCGGCAGGCACCGAAGGACTTTCGAGCAATGCCGCGCACGCCATGCAGCCGCAGGCCCCGATCCATCCCGAGGGCATGGCTGCACCGCCGGCATACACAGCGCCAACGGCAGGAGCGCCGCTCTTCGAAAACGCCCACGCCACACCGACATACGAAGCTCCTCAAGCGCCCGTCGCTCCCCCGGCCGACACCACCCAGGCCTACGTCGCCGGCCCCGCTGCCCAAGCGCCCGTCATGCCGTCGACCGCCGCCCCCGCAGCACCCGCCGGTCCCCTGCCCACCTACGGCGCAGACCTCCGCCCCGCCGCAGCCACCGCACCCGCCGCCCAACCCGTCACGCCCCCGGCTGCAGCCCCAGCCTCTGCCCCAGTCCACCCGTCGAGCGGCAATGCGCTCAACCAGCCCGCCGTCGTCCGTCAGACACCCGCGGCCGCCGGCGCAGCAGTCCAACCACCCACCGGCATCAAGCTGCTCGTCCCCCGCCTCCGCTCCAAGACCCTGGAAGGGCTGCTCGGTGAGACCACGCTGAGTGCCACCTACGCCCCCGGCCAATACCTCCCCGCCGCCGAGGACACCGACCCCACCCAGATGTCCATCCGCGCCCGCGACCTCCACAAGGTCGACGAACTCGGCTGGGAACTCGCCCAAGCCACCAAATGGCGCGACGGCCTCCCCCGCCTGGCCCACACCCTGGCCAAAGCCGCATCCACCGGCAGTGCCGCGGTGAAGGCAGCACAGGTCGAGACTGAGCTTCCCCAGTTTGAGTGGACACCTGAGATAGCGGGGCCGAGGGTCCTGCTGGAAGGATGTCGGGATGTCTCGAACTCGTCGGTCGTTTACACCGGAGTTCAAAGTGGAGGCTGCTCGGCGGGTGATTGATGGTGGCCGATCGGTCACTGAGGTTGCCCGGGAGTTGAACGTTCATGAGAATCTGTTACGTAAATGGGTTGTAGCTGAACGGGTTCGGGCCGGTGCCGCTCTCGACGCGCGCGAGCTACCGCCGGACGGGGACCGGTCGGCGGTCGAGCACGCGGAGTTGGTGCGGTTACGTGCTGAGCTTGCCGAAAAGGACCGTGATATTGCGTTCCTGAAAAAAGTATCGGCGTACTTTGCGGCACAGCAACACCGGTGAGTCGTTTCGAGCTCATCGCCGCGGAGTGCGCCGACCACGACATCTCGAAACTCACCGAGCTGCTGGGTGTTTCGCGGTCCGGTTTCTACGCGTGGGCGGCACGGCAATGCCGGGTCGAGCTGTCTGCGCACCAGCAGTGGCGCCGGGATCTGGAGGTGAAGATCCTGTCCCATTGGAAGGCCTCACGCCGCACGTACGGGTCGCCGCGGATCACTGCCGATCTGCATGCCGAAGGCGTCACCGTCTCGGAGAACACCGTCGCCAAGGTGATGGCCGAGATGGGCGTCGAAGGCATCAGCCCGCGCACGTTCAAGGTCAAGACCACCGTTGTCGATCCGACCGCATCGTTCCCGCCGGACCGGGTCGGCCGGGTCTTTGACCCAATGCCGTTAACTTTAGCGTCGTCGCAGGTCAGCGGGATTAGGATCGAAAGCTGTTGCTGTAGAGCGTGTTCAGTGGATGTGAACGGTGCCGATCGAGCGAAGGTGATGTGTTGGCCGGCACGTTCTTCGCGCCTCAGATTGGCTCCTAGAAGTATTGCGCTGCAAAGGATTACGCATCACACTTATTCGTGTGGTCGACGAGGGTGCCGGTGGTGAAAGCGGTCGTAGGGACCGGTTGACCGACCGGATCGGCTTGGTGTGCTGACCAGGCTGGTGCACCGCGATCTCGTCGACGAGGTGCTCGCCGACACCGGCCGCACCGAACGGCGCCGTCGGCTGCTGCCGGCCCGGGTGGTCGCCTACTTCGTGCTGGCTATGACGTTGTTCTTCGACGACGCCTACGAAGAGGTAATGCGCAAACTCGTCGACGGGTTGCGGTTTCTGCGGTCCTGGGACGAGGACTGGCAGCTGCCCACCTCCTCAGCGCTGTGCCAAGCCCGGGGCTGGGTGCCGAACCGATCCGCGAGCTCGCGCGGGTCGCCCGGCCGCTGGCCGGGGCAGGCACGCCGGGCGCGTGGCTGGGGGATCTGCGGGTGATGGCCATCGACGGCGTCCAACTCGACGTTCCCGACACCGCCGACAACGAAGACGCCTTCGGTCGCGGTGTCAGCCAGGCCTGGACGCCCCCTACCCGAAGGTCAAGGTGCTCGGACTGGGCGAATGCGGCACCCACGCGGTGATCGACGCCCACCTCGGTGGCGTCCTCGGCGACGAGCGTGAACTCGCCCGCCCTTGCTGGCCAGTGTCGAACCCGGGATGCTCGTGCTTGCCGACCGCGGGTTCTACAGCCGCGAATTCTGGCAGGAGGCCACTGCGACCGGCCGAATTGCTGTGGCGGGTGCAGTCAGCACTGAAATTGCACGTAGTCACCGACCTGGCTGACGGCTCGTATCTGAGCGTGCTGCTGACCACCATCGAACGTCAACGCCTGCGACGCCACGAGGCCCGCGGCCTGCACGCCGTCCCTCGAGGCCCCATGGTGCGCGTCATCGAGTACGACATCACCAACCGCGAGACCCACAGCGGATCGCCCATCCGGCTGATCACCACCATCCTCGATCCGGAGCTAGCCTCCGCCACCGAGCTCGCCGCGGTCTATCACCAACGCTGGGAATTCGAATCCAGCCTCGCCGAGATCGAAACCCGCCAACGCGGCAGCTACCGGGTCCTGCGCTCGCACAGCCCCGAGATGGTGCGCCAAGAGATCTGGGCGCTGTTGTTGACCCACTACGCGATCCGCGCGCTGATGTATGAGGCCACCAACCCCGACGGACTCGACCCGCTACGGATGTCGTTCATCCGCACCCTGCGCATCGTCCGCCGCCACGTCACCGGGCAGGCGGGTTTTTCCCCCTAACCGACTCGCCACCAGCCTGCGTCACGCCGTCGCCGAGATCCTCCAGCGACCCAACCCGGCCAGACGGCACCGCACCTACCCCCGCGTCACCAAACGAGCCAGCGGCACAAAGTTTCCGCGAAAAACCCTGGACCACAAAAACATCAGACACCGAGGGCCACCCGACATCCGACTCACCCGCCTACAAAGTTAACGGCATTGGTCTTTGACCAAGGGCGTATCGATGCGGTGTGGACCTCTGATATCACGTACTTGACCTGCGGTGAAGGGGATGCCTTCCTGTGTGCGATTCGCGATGAACACTCGCGGCGGGTGTTGGGTTGGTCGCTGGCCGACCACATGCGCACTGAGCTGGTCGAAGCCGCCGTCGATGCTGCGGTGTTCATCCGCGCCGGCAACGTCGCCGGCACCATCCTGCATGCCGATCGAGGCGGTCAATTCACCAGCCACGACATGGCCCAGGTTTGTTCTGAGCATGGCTTACTGCGCTCTATGGGAGCGACCGGGATCTGCTGGGACAACGCCGGAGCCGAATCGCTATGGTCGACGGTCAAACATGAGTATTACAAACGCCACGCGTTCACCACGTACGCGAATCTTACTGCAGGACTTGACAATTACATCAGATTCTACAACCATGAAAGGCGACACAGTTCGTTAGGGATGATCTCACCCATCGACTTCGAGATCGCCTCACAGCCACGTCAGCAATCAAGCTAACCGTGTCCACTTTTTCTGGGGAACCTCACACGACGATTCGGAGCATCGATTCATGGCGACTGCCCGGCTTCGTGCGGGTCAAGTCAAGGTTGGGCCACGGTTAGGTCTGGGCCAGCTAACGATGCGTGGAGCATTGGTGCGATTTGACATCGGCCCAGGGCACCCGTGAACTGCGCGTAAAGGCTGGTCGGAGCGGGTATTGCGGCTGTTGATGAATAGCGCCCCGGCAAACGCAAAGGATACCATTTCGACATGTCACAAGCGCCGTACGGACCCGGCCCTGCAGGACCAGCTCCGTGGCCGGGACCCCCGCCTTCCGGAGGCCCGTCGCGGTTGCCGACGATCATCGCCATCGTCATTGCGGTGATCGCAGTTGCAGTCGCGATCGGCGCCTGGTTCCGACCGATGCCAAAGCCTGACACTCCAGCGGCCAAGACGTACAGCGAGCAGGAAGTCACTGACGCGAAGAAAGCTGCATGCGATGCGTTTAACCAGACCCAGCAGACCCTGAAGGTCACTGGCAGTAAGACGGGTGACAACCCGACGGCCTCGTTCATAGTCGCGGTGAACTCACGCATCGCGATACAAGCCGTCAGCGCCTACCTTCGGTCGACCGCTGAGAACGAGCCTGCACTGTCAAAGGATCTTTCCGACAAAGTGTTAGGGCTATCTAACATCTATCGCACGATCCTCCTCAAGCAATTGGCCGAGGTCCCACAGGACCAAGTTGAGCCGCTTTTCAATTCAGTCGACAAAGCAGTCGATGACATGACGCAAGCTTGCAAATGACTGACCTCCCACCAGGTGAGTGGTCTGTGGTTCCCCCGAAATCGTGGAGGGTTTCCTATGCCGCTTCCGGCTTGGTCTTGGATTCCCTGATCTCGTAGTTGACGGGCGATAGCCCGTCGGCGGCACTGTGCCGGCGTTGGTGATTGTAGAAGGTATAGCACCAGTCGATAACTACCGCCTGCGCATGAACGGTATCACGGAACTGATTGCGGGACAACACTTCCCATTCCAGCGAGGAGAAGAACGCCTCCGCGGCGGCATTATCGAAACACGATCCGACCCGGCCCATCGACTGGCGAATCCCCACGGTGCGGCACAGCGTGGTGAACGCCTTCGCCGTGTAGGTGCTGCCGCGGTCAGTGTGGAAAATGACCCGCTCGGACTCCTCGTCCCGCCAGATCGCTTGGCGGCCGCCGCGGGCGGCCACGGCCATCGTGATCGCCGCACAGGCCAACTCGGCATCCGGATGCAGGCCCATCGCCGCGCCCAGCAACCGGCGGCTATAGAGATCGATCACCGTCGCCAAATACAACTTCTGCCCGCACTCGGTGGGAATCTCAGTCATGTCACCGACCCACTTCAGGTTCGGCGCAGCCGCAGTGAAGTCCCGTTTAACCAGGTCAGGGAACTTCGGTGCCGTCTTGTCCTGCTTAGTCAACCCATTGCGGCGCTTGATACGGCGCGCCACCAACCCTGACGGCGCATCGAATCGGCCACCGTCTTCTCCGACACTTCCCAGCCCAGATCGCGCAGGTCAGCGATCAGCCGCGGCGACCCATGCAACCCTCTGGCCGCCGTGAACGCCGACGCGACCGCGGCATCGAGCTGCGCCCGGCGCCGATCGGTGTCAGTGTGCAACCCGTCGGTATTGCCCGCGCGAGCGATCCACTTGTAGAACCACGACACGCTCACACCCAACAGCACACACGTAAATGCATGTGGCACTAGGTATTTGGTCCTCTGGTCGGCAATGAAACGTGCCACGCTCACTTCGTCGCCTCCTTCACCCACAGGACCACCGATCGCTTGAGGACATCACGCTCCATCCGCAACTCGGCGTTCTCGCTGCGCAGACGCTTGAGCTCGGCCAGGTCATCGCGGGTCAACTCCCCACGACCCTCCCGTGCCTCACGGTCCTGAGTGACCCAATTACCCAGAGTGCCCTCGTGAACCCCCAGATCCCGAGCCACCTGCGCGATCGGCTTACCCGTCTCACGCACGATCCGAACAGCCCCCTCACGGAACTCCCGGTCGTACTTCTTCCGTTTCTCTGACATCGCTACTCCTTATAGCTGATGCCTCCACGGTCCCGGGAAGGCCAGTCCGAAATTCTGGTTGGCCATCAGTGGCCGTCATCGGCGGCCCTAGCAGCACTGACCACTGGCGGCACTAACCGCGGCCAGATAGCGGCAGCGTTGGAGAGCTACGCTAATGTGCTGCATTCAGTCCGGACCGGACCGCTGGCGGGCCTTGCCCCCATGCAGTGGACACGGGATTTGTGGTTAGGCGGCTTCGGGCAGCGTAGTGGTCGTTAGGTTCCTTTCGTAGGTCGCGGGGCTGGAATGACGGCATCGGGAGTGCCGTCGTTTGGTGTTATAGCGGGCCAGCCAGCCGAACACCTCGCGGCGGCAACTCGCCGCGTCGGGCCAGCAGGACCGGTCTTGCAGGACCTCACGCTTGAGGGTGGCGTTGAACGATTCCGCGAGCGCGTTATCGGCACTTGACCCCACACCACCCATCGACTGGGTAACTCCAAGAGCTTTGCAGAGTCGTGCGAAATCCTTTGACCTGACTTGGGTCACATTGGACTGTTCCTTGAAGTACTGAGTCGTTGACCTGCGGTGATGGTTTCGCTTAGTGCGCCCGCAAGGCACTAATTCGCCTCGGTAGGCTCGGGCGGGTGGTGTGGATTCGGCGGGTGCGTACTGCCTCGGGTGCCACTGCGGTGCAGATCGCTGAATTCGTGGACGGTCGCCGGCGGATCGTCCGTCATGTGGGCTCGGCCCGCGATGACGCCGAACTCGGACTACTCATCGAGCAGGCTCGCCGGTTGTTGACCGATGATGCCCAGCGGGAACTGGATCTGGGCATCACCCGAAAGCCGTCAAGGTCGAGATGGTGCCGCCGCCGCGGGCCTGTTCGCCGATTCTGGTGCTGGGCCCGGCCCGCGGCAACTGGTGGCCGGGCTCACGTCCTGAAGTCCTGCAGCGGATTGCTCTACGAAGCTCTGGCCGGGGTGTATGCCTATCCGGGCTTCGACGACGCGGTCGACGATGAGGTTTTCCGGGATCTGGTGATCGCCCGCGTGGTGGAACCGACCAGCCTCCTCGATGTCGATCGAGTCCTGGCCGAGATGGGTCGCACCTCGGCGTCGTTGTCGACACGTAAACGGACGCTGCGCCGCGCCTCTGCCGGTGGTTACCGTGAACGGATAGCCGCCGCGTGCTTCCAAACGGCTTGCACCACAGGCGATCTGAGCCTGGTGCTCTACGACGTCACCACCCTGTACTTCGAGGCCGACAAAGAAGACGACCTGCGCAAAGTCGGCTACTCCAAGGAACGCCGCGTCGACCCGCAGATCGTGGTCGGGCTGTTGGTCGACCGGTAAGGTTTCCCGCTGGAGATCGGCTGCTTTGAGGGCAACAAGGCCGAGACCCTGACCATCGTGCCGATCGTGACCGCCTTCCAGCAGCGGCATGCAATCACCGACATGGTCGTCGTCGCCGATGCCGGCATGCTCTCGGCCACGAACCTGCGTGACCTTGATGAGGCCGGGTTGCGATTCATCGTCGGATCCAGAGTCACCAAAGCCCCGGGCGATCTGACATCGCACTTCCATTGGCACGGCAACCTTTTCACCGACGGCCAGATCATCGACACCATCACCCCACGCGATCAGCGCGGCACCACCACCAAGACCAGCGACCCGAAACTCAAAGCCGAACCCATCTGGAACCCGACGACACACCCGAAATCGTGGCGAGCGGTATGGGCCTACTCGACCAAACGGGCGGTCCGCGACACCAAGACACTGAACCTGCAGGAACACAAGGCCCGCGCAGTCGTCGCCGGCGACAAGACAGCCCGCACACCACGATTCGTCACAGTCCGAAACGGGGCCCGTACCCTCGACGAAGCCTCCCTGCAGCGCGCACGCCATCTGGTCGGCCTCAAAGGCTATGTCACCAACATCGACACCACGCTCATGCCCGCCACCGAGATCATCTCCAGCTACCACGACCTGTGGCGAGTCGAGCAGTCCTTCCGGATGTCGAAATCCGACCTCGCCGCCCGGCCCATGTTTGCCCGCACCCGCGACGCCATCGAAGCCCACCTCACCATCGTGTTCACCGCCCTGGCCCTCAGCCGCGAAATCCAGACCCGAACCGGGCTCTCGCTACGGCGATTCCTGCGCACCCTCAAACCCCTGCGCAACGCCACCATCGACATCAACGGCGTCATCGCCACCTACCCGCCAGCAATAAACCCCGAGGTCGAGACGATCCTCAACGCCCTGAAGACCGAAAAATCAAGGCACTAAGCCAAATGACCCAACTCGGGCGGCAGCGTTGGAGAGCTACGCTAATGTGCTGCATTCAGTCCGGACCGGACCGCTGGCGGGCCTTGCCCCCATGCAGTGGACACGGGATTTGTGGTTAGGCGGCTTCGGGCAGCGTAGTGGTCGTTAGGTTCCTTTCGTAGGTCGCGGGGCTGGAATGACGGCATCGGGAGTGCCGTCGTTTGGTGTTATAGCGGGCCAGCCAGCCGAACACCTCGCGGCGGCAACTCGCCGCGTCGGGCCAGCAGGACCGGTCTTGCAGGACCTCACGCTTGAGGGTGGCGTTGAACGATTCCGCGAGCGCGTTATCGGCACTTGACCCCACACCACCCATCGACTGGGTAACTCCAAGAGCTTTGCAGAGTCGTGCGAAATCCTTTGAGGTGTATTGACTTCCGTGATCGGCATGGAACACAGCACCGGCCAGGCTGCCCCGTAGGGCGGTAGCGGCGTGCAGGGCGTCGGCGACGAGTTCGGTGCGCATGTGCTCGGCGATCGCCCACCCCGCGACCCGCCGCGAGCAGCAGTCGATCACCGTGGCCAGGTACAGGTTGCCGCCGGTGGCCAACGGCAGGTAGGTGATGTCCCCGACATAGCGGGTGTTGATCTGCGTGGCGGTGAAGTCCCTGTTGAGCAGGTCGGGGACCTTCTGGTCGGCCGGATCAGCCACCGTGGTTTTCACACGCCGGCGGCGCCGGTAGCCGGCGATCCCGTGGCTGCGCATCACCCGGGCCACCCGCTTGTGGTTGACCCGCTCACCGTCGGGCACGCCGTCGTTGAGCTCGGCGGTGATCCGCGGTGCCCCGTAGGTGTTGTCCTCGTCGTGCACCACCCGGATCCGCTCGGCCAGCACCTGATCAGCGGCCTCACGCGCCGCGCGGCCGTCAGCACCGGCCAGCCATGCGTAGAACGACGAACGTGCGACCTCCACGAGCGCATACAGCCACTTCACCTCGAAGGCGTGCAGGTGGTCGGCGACGAACTGGAAGCGGCTCACCAGTTCCTCTCCCCGGCGAAATATTTCGCCGCCTACCGCAGAATGTCCCGCTCGGTGGACAACCGGGCCTGCGTAGCGCGTAACGCCTTGTTCTCAGCCCGCAGCCGGGCCAGCTCCTGCTCCGCAGTCTCGCAACCCGGGCTCGCTGCCGCCGCCGAGGCCGACCGACAGCGCCGGATCGACACCCCGGCCGCCTTGCACCACGCCGACAGCGTCGCCTCACTGACACCGAGCTCGGCGGCGATCACCGTGATCGTCGCACCCTCGGTATCCCGGTAAAGCGCGACCGCGTCACGCTTGAACTCCTCTGGATAGTTTTTCCTTGCCATCGCGTTGGATCATCTCGCTTCCCCCAGGAACATCCCGGGATTGAGCGTGTCCAACACATGGGGTCAAGTCCCCACACCCTGGCCAAAGCCGCATCCACCGGCAGTGCCGCGGTGAAGGCAGCACAGGTCGAGACGACGATTCGGAGCATCGATTCATGGCGACTGCCCGGCTTCGTGCGGGTCAAGTCAAGGTTGGGCCACGGTTAGGTCTGGGCCAGCTAACGATGCGTGGAGCATTGGTGCGATTTGACATCGGCCCAGGGCACCCGTGAACTGAGTGTAAAGGCTGGTCGGAGCGGGTATTGCGGCTGTTGATGAATAGCGCCCCGGCAAACGCAAAGGATACCATTCCGACATGTCACAAGCACCGTACGGACCCGGCCCTGCAGGACCAGCTCCGTGGCAGGGACCCCCGCCTTCCGGAGGCCCGTCGCGGTTGCCGACGATCATCGCCATCGTCATTGCGGTGATCGCAGTTGCAGTCGCGATCGGCGCCTGGTTCCGACCGATGCCAAAGCCTGACACTCCAGCGGCCAAGACGTACAGCGAGCAGGAAGTCGCCGATGCAAAGAAGGCTGTTTGTGACGCTTTCGATCGCGGTCAACAAACACTTTCTGTTACCGGGAGCAAGGTCAGCACTAATCCCACTGACTCTTTTGCCATCGCCCTGAATTCGAGGATCACAATTAATTCTGTGATCGCATACTGGAGAGCGACGCTGGAGCGCCAACCCGCGACCGCGTCCGACCTCACGAATAACATCAAGTCCCTCATAGATCTATACCAGGATATCTTGTTCACAGTATTAGCCGATGGAATTAAGACTGATTTGGACGGTCTATATGCGTCCGTTGATGATCTTGTTCCGAAAGTAACTCAGGCCTGCAAATGATAGATCTGCCTCCGGGAGAATGGTCGTTCCTATTGGTCGGGCACCAATGGCCTGACTCATCCTCGTTAGCTGCACTTGAGACCGCTTCTACGAACCGCTCCAACCTCGCTACCCAATTTGAGTCTTACGCAGAGCAACTGTCATCCATATTGCAGGGTCCGCTCGGGGCCCAAGAAGGGGTGACCGCTGACGACATACGCGAGGCCTTCCAACACGGCACAGCTTCCGCGGGAGAACTCGGCCGGAAGAACTTCGACAAGAGCGGAGCATACGGATCCGCCGCAAACGCGATCAATGAGTTGCGGTCTGAACTTTCAACGATCGCAGCAAACGGAAATTCAGATATTCAGAACATTCAATCGTCAAAGGATCTACTGCCTGCAAAACTAACCAAAATAGTCAAAGCTGTGATTCGTGGACAGACTGATGCAAACACTGCAGCAGGAAAGTACGCGGAGAACGTTTTCGACGCGGTCAAAAAAATGCTAACCGCCTCGGACGAGGATATTTCCGCGAGAGACTTCGCAAGATCCCAGGGCGTCAACCTCGACGGCAAATTCAACTCACCGAGCGAAGAAGACATTACTAACGCCGTTAAGACACAGCTCGACGGCGTGGCTGGCATCGCGCCGAGACCGGCTAACAGCGGTGACGCCGCGAGTCACTTTAAGGCTGCGTCATTACCATCGGGGCAAGATGGTCCGCCCACCGGCGGGCCACCCCAGCCTCACGACACGAACTCTTTGTTTGGGGGCTCGGTTGGGCAGACCCCCGGCTCCGTTCCCGCACAAGCCGCTGGCGGGTCGACAGCCCAACCACCATCGAACGCCCTCGGGAATTTGACGTCGAGCTCACCAGGAACGACTTCGTCTCTTCCTAGCGTTGCTGGTGGCCAACCGACGGTAGGAGGCTCATCACCACTGCCGACCACGGGAGCCGGTACCGGTATGCTTGGGCCTCGCGGCTCGACCATGCCCAACGTCGCATCATCGCAATCGCCGTTCTCCACCTCCGCCCCCACAAACCCCCTCTCCCCCGAAGGGTTCGCCCAGAACTTCAACTCTGGTGCGCAGTCCGGCGGCCCCATGGCGGCAGGCACCGAAGGACTTTCGAGCAATGCCGCGCACGCCATGCAGCCGCAGGCCCCGATCCATCCCGAGGGCATGGCTGCACCGCCGGCATACACAGCGCCAACGGCAGGAGCGCCGCTCTTCGAAAACGCCCACGCCACACCGACATACGAAGCTCCTCAAGCGCCCGTCGCTCCCCCGGCCGACACCACCCAGGCCTACGTCGCCGGCCCCGCTGCCCAAGCGCCCGTCATGCCGTCGACCGCCGCCCCCGCAGCACCCGCCGGTCCCCTGCCCACCTACGGCGCAGACCTCCGCCCCGCCGCAGCCACCGCACCCGCCGCCCAACCCGTCACGCCCCCGGCTGCAGCCCCAGCCTCTGCCCCAGTCCACCCGTCGAGCGGCAATGCGCTCAACCAGCCCGCCGTCGTCCGTCAGACACCCGCGGCCGCCGGCGCAGCAGTCCAACCACCCACCGGCATCACCGAAAGCGCCTTGGCCCCAACCACTGCCGGCGCGGTGGCCGGTGCCGGCACCGCGCAAACCCAAGCCCAACAGCGCCTGCAACGTCTCCTCGAGACCGTCGCCCGTCAGGAACCCCAGCTGCGCTGGGCCATCGGCGACCGCGAGGACGGCAAGACCGTCCTGATCACCGACCTCGCCAGCGGCTGGATCCCGCCGCACGTCGAAATCCCCACCGGCATCAAGCTGCTCGTCCCCCGCCTCCGCTCCAAGACCCTGGAAGGGCTGCTCGGTGAGACCACGCTGAGTGCCACCTACGCCCCCGGCCAATACCTCCCCGCCGCCGAGGACACCGACCCCACCCAGATGTCCATCCGCGCCCGCGACCTCCACAAGGTCGACGAACTCGGCTGGGAACTCGCCCAAGCCACCAAATGGCGCGACGGCCTCCCCCGCCTGGCCCACACCCTGGCCAAAGCCGCATCCACCGGCACCGGCTACCTGGACTCCGAGGTGGAGCTGTTGCGCGAACATCTCGCCACCGTCGCCCGCCAAGTCCTAGGTGACTACCCCGATCATTCCGACGCCGCTAAGGTCGGCAACTGGCAGCTGCTGGCGACCATCGACGCGCTGATCAAGGACGAAAAGACCGCCGCCAATTACCACTTTGCGTGGTTCCAGGCTCTCAGCCTGGCACTGAAGGGAGAGGTGCGCCCATGAGTGGTGGACAGCTCAACGCAAACGCGAGCGACTACGCCGCGGCCAACGGCATGAACCTCGCGCCGCCACCCATCACTTCTGATCCGCTCGTCGCCGGCATGACCCCCATCGAGCAACTGCTTCGGGTGCTGGGCCTGGCCGCCAATATGGGCGACCCCAAGGACAACACCGAGAGTGCCGAAGAACACGCCAAGCGTGACTCCAAGACCGCCGACGCGGCCGCCAAGTTCCCCGCCCAGGACGAGCAGGCCGGTGCTGAGATGAAAGGCGTTGCCGGACAAGGCCAAGGCGACCAGATGGCCCAACAGCTCCCGCAGATGGCATCGCAGCTTGCCGGCGCGTTGGCCGGGGCCGTGGGTGGGGCGCTACAGCCCCTTGCCCAGATCCCCCAGCAGGTTGCTCAGGGCGCGCAGCAGGCCATGCAGGCCGGCATGGGCATGATGAAGGGTGGCGGCGAATCGGCGATGCTCGACAAAGCCAGCCTCTCCGATCCGCTCGGTGAATTCGGTGAAACCCCAGGCGAATCCGGCGCTGGCGGTGGCGGATCCGCCGGCGGCGGTGGCGGCATCGGCGGCACCACACCAACCGCGATGCTCGGGCCACCGCCCATCCCGGCGGCCGGCACGTCGCCGTCGTCAGCCAACACCGCTGTGCCGACCCCGAAGATGGCCGTACCGGCCCCGGCTCCCACCGGCGGTATGGGCGGAATGCCGATGATGCCGCCCGGCGCCATGCACGGTGCCGGCGGGTCGGAGAAGGACGCCAAGGCCGATACCAAGCGGGTCTCGGTGCCGACGGTCAAGAACGGTGCCCCGGTGCAAGGCCGCATCACCGCACCGCCGCCGTCTCCTCAGGTCACCAAGAAGGTCGACGGCAAGCCAGTGGCCACCAAGCGGATCCTGCTGCCCAGCAGCAAGCCCGACGACGAGTCGGCCGGGGACCCCAAGTCCTGACCCCGCTACGTTGAGTTGATGACATCGCGAAGCTTGCTCGAAGGTCAGGGCATCCGGCAGATCACCGGCGGACTCGGGACGCTCGACCGCGAGGTGTTCGAGGCCGTCGCCGAATCCCCGACCGCGCTGCTGGACAAGGCGATGCCGATCCTGACCCGCGCTGCCGACCATTCCAAGCTGTGGTTCGCCATCGCCGCGGCGCTGGCCGCGACGGGATCGCCCTCGGTGCGCCGCGGCGCCGGGCGGGGAGTCGTCACGCTGGCCGTGACCAGTCTGGTGACCAATCAGTTCGCCAAGCGGGTGTGGAAACGGCAGCGGCCCACGGGCAGCCTCGTGCCGTTGGTGCGGCGGGCGCGCAGGATGCCGACGTCGAACTCGTTTCCGTCCGGACATTCGGCCAGCGCGGCCGCCTTCGCCGTGGGGGTGGGCCTGGAGAGTGCGCCGGTGGGGCTCGGGCTGGCACTAGTGGCCGGCCTGGTCGGCCTGTCGCGGGTGGCCACCGGGGCGCACTATCCCGGCGACGTGTTCGCCGGCTTCGGCATCGGAGCCGCGATCGCAGTGCTGGGCGGGCGGCTGGTTCCACCCGTCGTGCCGGCCACGTTGCCGATGACCGAACCCTTGAGCATCGAGACCCCCGAGCGTCCCGAGGGCGAAGGCGTCGTCCTGGTGGTCAACCCCGCCTCGGGCAGCGGGAACGGCGCCCGCGTGATCGACGAGGTCCGCGCGAAACTGCCCAAGGCCGAGATCGTCGAACTCGGTGAGGACGACGACCCCGAGGCTGTGTTGCGGTCGGCCGCCCAACGCGCCGAGGTGCTCGGTGTCGGTGGCGGCGACGGCACGGTGGCGGGCGCGGCCGCGGTGGCCGTCGAAGCAGGGTTACCGCTGGCGGTCTTCCCCGCCGGCACCTTCAACCACTTCGCCAAGGACATCGGCTGCGACACCGTCGAGCGCACTGTCACGGCCATCCGCACCGGCAGCGCGTCGTACGTAGATCTGGTCTGCCTCAACGAAGACCAGCTGGTGATCAACACCGCCAGCATCGGCGCCTACCCGGCCTTCGTCCGGACCCGCGAGAAGCTTGAGCACAAGATCGGCAAGCCGATGGCCGGCTTGTACGCGATGCTGCACACTCTGCGCCGCGAGAAACCGGTGCGGATCCGCTACGACAACAAGACTCTCGAGACGTCGTTGTTCTTCTTGGGCAATTCGGTCTATCTCCCATCGGGTTTCGCGCCGTCACGACGCACCCGCATGGACGACGGGCTGATCGATATCCGCATCCTGGAAACCGGCCGGCGGTTTAGCCGGCTGCGCATCCTCACCGCGATCGTGCTGGGCCGCTTGGAACGCAGCCCGCTCTATCACGAGATGCAGGTGCCGGAATTCTCGTTCGAAGCGGTCGACGGTCCGACATCGCTGGCGCGCGACGGCGAGGTCGGCGACAGCTACGTCCACGCCAGTTTCAGTGCGCGCTATCGGGCACTGCCGGTCTTTCGACCGCTGCCGTAATCCCGCGCGGCGGTACCAGCCGCACGCACAGCAGGTAGGAGAGGTAGCCCAGCGCCCATCCCGCCACCACGTCGGACGGGTAATGCACGTTGAGCACCACCCGCGCCGAGCCGACCAGCACCACCAGCACACCCCCGAGCACCGCCAGTACCGTGCGCCATCGGTGCGTCACACTGGGCCACAGCACCGTGAGCAGGGCCAGCACGCCCACCATCACGCCCAGCGCGTGCCCGGACGGAAACGACGTCGACCCGCCGTAGACCAGCGCCATCGCCGGTCGCGGCCGGCCCGCGACAAACTTGGCGCTCTCGGTCACCACCCCCATCAACCCGATGCTGACCACCAGGAACACCGCCGTCGCCACGTTGCGGCGGACCAATGCCAGGATCACCAGAACCAGCGCGATCACCCGAAACCCGTTCGGCCCGAACACGACACAGAACACATCCCAGAACGCCACCCACCCGGGCCTCGTGGCGCCAATACTGTGGAACGTCTGCAGCAACTGGGTGTCGACGCTATCCAGCCACGCCCAGTTCTGGGTATAGCCGACCCACATCGCGGCGTAAGCGAGTACCGCGACGACAACCGACGCGATCAACCATGCTTTTCTCGATGACATACCCTCCTTAACTACCACGAGATCTGGCACCACGTTGCCCGTGGCCATATTCCTGCGCCGATTGTTTGGAATCGGCAAGCTTCCTCGCAAGATGCGCGAGCAGTTCGACAGTGAAGGCATGGTCTACCTCGCCGATACGTCCCGGTCAGCCGTCGGTTCAGCGGCAAGATCCCAGGTCTGCGTGCCAACGGCAGTTTCGCGAGCTACGTCGGCTCCGTGGTGTTTGAGCTTCCCCAGTTTGAGTGGACACCTGAGATAGCGGGGCCGAGGGTCCTGCTGGAAGGATGTCGGGATGTCTCGAACTCGTCGGTCGTTTACACCGGAGTTCAAAGTGGAGGCTGCTCGGCGGGTGATTGATGGTGGCCGATCGGTCACTGAGGTTGCCCGGGAGTTGAACGTTCATGAGAATCTGTTACGTAAATGGGTTGTAGCTGAACGGGTTCGGGCCGGTGCCGCTCTCGACGCGCGCGAGCTACCGCCGGACGGGGACCGGTCGGCGGTCGAGCACGCGGAGTTGGTGCGGTTACGTGCTGAGCTTGCCGAAAAGGACCGTGATATTGCGTTCCTGAAAAAAGTATCGGCGTACTTTGCGGCACAGCAACACCGGTGAGTCGTTTCGAGCTCATCGCCGCGGAGTGCGCCGACCACGACATCTCGAAACTCACCGAGCTGCTGGGTGTTTCGCGGTCCGGTTTCTACGCGTGGGCGGCACGGCAATGCCGGGTCGAGCTGTCTGCGCACCAGCAGTGGCGCCGGGATCTGGAGGTGAAGATCCTGTCCCATTGGAAGGCCTCACGCCGCACGTACGGGTCGCCGCGGATCACTGCCGATCTGCATGCCGAAGGCGTCACCGTCTCGGAGAACACCGTCGCCAAGGTGATGGCCGAGATGGGCGTCGAAGGCATCAGCCCGCGCACGTTCAAGGTCAAGACCACCGTTGTCGATCCGACCGCATCGTTCCCGCCGGACCGGGTCGGCCGGGTCTTTGACCAAGGGCGTATCGATGCGGTGTGGACCTCTGATATCACGTACTTGACCTGCGGTGAAGGGGATGCCTTCCTGTGTGCGATTCGCGATGAACACTCGCGGCGGGTGTTGGGTTGGTCGCTGGCCGACCACATGCGCACTGAGCTGGTCGAAGCCGCCGTCGATGCTGCGGTGTTCATCCGCGCCGGCAACGTCGCCGGCACCATCCTGCATGCCGATCGAGGCGGTCAATTCACCAGCCACGACATGGCCCAGGTTTGTTCTGAGCATGGCTTACTGCGCTCTATGGGAGCGACCGGGATCTGCTGGGACAACGCCGGAGCCGAATCGCTATGGTCGACGGTCAAACATGAGTATTACAAACGCCACGCGTTCACCACGTACGCGAATCTTACTGCAGGACTTGACAATTACATCAGATTCTACAACCATGAAAGGCGACACAGTTCGTTAGGGATGATCTCACCCATCGACTTCGAGATCGCCTCACAGCCACGTCAGCAATCAAGCTAACCGTGTCCACTTTTTCTGGGGAACCTCAGTTGACGTCGTAGCGCCGCGTCAATGCCGCAATCTCTACTAGCGGAATACGTTTGGACGCCGATGTCGCCACCGTCGACCCGCAGGTGAACACGGACAGCTATCGCTCACATACAAAGTGGATATTCCCGAGGACGTGCCGACCCGGCTACCCACCCAAGCGCTGGCGTTCGATGTCCTGCCCGGGTAGGTCTATCGCGCCGTTGGAGTGCCTCACCATCCGTAATAGGTACCGGTCGGCCGATCGATTCCGACTGTCGATAACACTTGCGCGGTGTGCCGGATGAAGCCACGGTCACTCGGCGGGGCAAGCTAGACCCCACGAACCGAACGGAGGCATTCCGAGTGAGCCAGCCGCAGCGCGACAACCTGCTGATCGTCCACTGGCATGACCTGGGCCGATGCCTGGGCGCCTACGGCTATCCGGGTGTGTCAAGCCCACGCTTGGACCAGCTCGCCGCCGAGGGCATCATCTTCACCCGCTCGCACGCCACCGCTCCGTTGTGCTCGCCGTCTCGCGGGTCGCTGTTCACCGGCCGCTATCCGCACAGCAACGGTCTGATCGGTCTGGCCCACCACGGCTTCGAGTACCGCGCCGGCGTCCGCACGCTGCCGCACATCCTGCACGACAATGGTTGGTATTCAGCACTTTTCGGGATGCAGCACGAAACTTCCTTCCCAGTTCGGTTGGGATACGACGAGTTCAACGTCTCCAATTCGTACTGCGAATACGTCGTGCAACGGGCTCAGGAGTGGCTGACCGAGAGCGCGCAGATCGACCCACGCACTCCGTTCTTGCTGACCGCCGGTTTCTTCGAAACCCACCGCCCCTATCCCCGCGACCGCTACGAACCCGCCGACACCACGAATGTGGACGTGCCCGACTTCCTGCCGGATACCCCGGAAGTCCGTGGGGACCTGGCCGAGTTCTACGGCTCGATCGCCGTCGCCGACGCTGCCGTGGGCCGCTTACTGGACACCCTGGCCGATACCGGGCTCGACAACGACACGTGGGTGGTGTTCCTCACCGACCACGGCCCGGCCTTCCCCCGCGCGAAGTCCACCCTCTATGACGCCGGCACCGGTATCGCCACGATCATCCGCCCGCCGCGGCACCTGGGCAGCAGCCCGCTCGTCTACGACGAGTTGTTCAGCGGTGTGGACTTGCTGCCTACTCTGCTGGAATTGGTCGGCATCACCCCGGGCGATGACATTGAGGGCCTGTCACACGCGCGCAATCTGCTTGCCCGGCAGGACAATCCCGTCGAAGTGCGCGACCACGTCTACACCGAGAAGACCTATCACGACTCCTTCGATCCGATCCGGGCGATCCGGACCAAGAAGTACAGCTACATCGAGAACTACGCGCAACGCCCACTCCTGGACTTACCGCTGGACATCGAGGAGAGCCCGTCCGGCCAGGCAGTCGAGGCGTTCGTCAACGGGCCCCGCCCACCGCGCGAGCTGTATGACCTGGAAGCCGACCCCGCCGAGTCGACCAATCTGCTGATCGCAGACTCGACGGGAGAAGCCGAGAAAATCGCCGAAGACCTCGCGGTCCGACTCGACGAGTGGCGACACAAAACCGGTGATGTCATCCCCTCCGAGTTCGTCGGAACGCGGATCGCAGCCCGCTACACCGAGACCTATTTCACGATCAACGGATACACGCTGACCAGCCGGTCAGCCATCGCGACCGAACGGGGTTTCGACGATGAAGTTGTTTCCCAACAATAGTTTTCGTCAGTGGGAGTTTAAATTCTGACGTCGGCGTCACTCTTGGAATGCCACTAGGCTCAGCACATGCCCGCTCAGCCGACCGCCTACCTCGTACTCGCTTCTCAACGCAGCGGCAGCACGTTGTTGGTCGAGTCATTGCGGGCCACCGGGGTGGCCGGCGAGCCCCAGGAGTTCTTTCAGTATCTGCCCAACACCAGCATGTCGCCGCAACCCAGGGAATGGTTTGCCGACACCGATGACGAGTCGATCCTGCGGCTACTCGACCCGATCATCGAAGGCAAGCCTGACCTGGCACCGGCCGAGATCTGGCGGGACTACATTCGCACCGTCGGCCGAACCCCCAACGGCATCTGGGGCGGCAAGCTCATGTGGAACCAGACGCCTCTGCTGCTCAGCCGGGCCAAGGACCTACCCGACCGGTCCGGACCGGGCCTGCTGTCCGCCATCCGTGACGTCGTGGGCAGCGACCCCGTGCTGATTCATGTCTACCGCCCCGACGTCATCTCGCAGGCGGTCTCCTTCTGGCGCGCCGTCCAGACCAGGGTCTGGCGTGGCCGGCCCGACCCGGTGCGCGACGCGCGCGTCGAGTATCACGCCGGTGCGATCGCCCATGTGGTGCAGATGCTGCGGGACCAGGAAGAAGGTTGGCGCAACTGGTTCGTCGAGGAAGACGTCCAGTACATCGACGTGCCCTATCCGGTGTTGTGGCGCAACCTGACTGACGTTGTCGCACAGATTCTTCTGGCCATTGGCGAGGATCCGAGGCTGGCACCCGCCCCTGTCCTGGAACGCCAGGCTGATCAACGCTCCGATGAATGGGTCGACCGCTACCGCGCCGACGCGGAAAGAGAGGGGCTGCCCACCTGACGGGGAATGCCGGCACCGCGGATACCACCCACGTCGACGAATTGCGGTTGCTGGAAGCAGAATGCCTACCGGTTCTTTTCGACCGAGAACCGCAGTCACATCCTGGCCGAGGCGAACTGACTTCGGCCGCCGATCCAGTGGGTGTCGCGGCCCACCGCCGAACAGCGTCGGCACCGGGACCATCCTGGAGGCCCGCGAGGTCAAGCCGGGTAAGCAGACCCGCAACGACTTCAAATGGCACCCGTCGTCACTCGATCGTGAATATCGCTGGACGGCAACGCAACAACGTGGCGCGACGATCTGGTTCACCGGCCTTGCGGCCTCGGGCAAGTCGACGCGCGACCCCAAAGGCCTCTACCAGCGGGCCCCCGCCGGTGAGCTCACGGGGTTGACCGGTATCGACGGCCCCTACGAGCCGCCGGAGTCCGCCGACCTGGTCAAGCAGGTGCTCGGGGTACCCGACGAGAAATGTCAGCCGCGCACCTGAGCGACGACGAAGATCCGGCGGAACGGGAAGTAGGTGCGGCCGTCGGCCCGCATCGGGTACGCCTCGTCCAGCAGCGGGATCAGGTCCGCGCGGAACTGCTGCCATTGCTCGTCGCTCAGCTGATCGCGCACCGGAGTGAGCGCGGTCCCGGTGATCCAGTTCAGCACCGGATCCGGGCCGTTGAGTTCGTGGAGATAGGTGGTTTCCCAGGCGTCGACGGCGCAGCCTGCACCGGTGAGCAACTCGGCATAGCGCATGGGCGTCTCGACGATGTTCGCATTCCGGAACCTGAAGTCACCCAGTGTCTGTGACCACGGCTCCTGCTCGGCCATCCAACGGATCGCCGCGTGCGAGGGCGCATCGAAGTTCCCCGGCACCTGAACCGCGATCCAGGCACCGGGATCCAGCAGGCCGGCCCAGCGCACCATCAACTCGGCCTGCCCCGGGATCCACTGCAACGCTGCATTACTGAACACGACGTCGGTTCCCGGCGGCGGCGTCCAGGCCGCGATATCACCCAGTTCGGCGTGGATACCCCGGTCCCGGGCAGCAGCCACCATCTCCGGTGAGCTGTCGACGGCCTGCAGCACGGCATCCGGCCAGCGCTGTGCAAGCTGCTCGGTGAGATTGCCCGGCCCGCAGCCCAGGTCCGTCACCCGCCGTGGCGATTGCGCCCCGACGCGGGCCAGCAGATCGAAAAAAGGGCGTCCCCGCTGATCGGCGAACGCGAGATACGTCTGCGGATTCCACATCTGGCCACTCCACCACATCCACATCAATCATGAAATCCACAGCGAGTTCCCAGCTCCGCCGGCGAGCGCCCGGCAGCACCATCGGGCACCGTAATGCGGTGACCGCCACCGCCGAGCTCGTCGACGCACCTGGGGCGCCCGGGCCAGTCGACCACCCGCCGACGGCTGCGCGGTGGCCGGCCGTCGCCTTGATCTGCTTGTTGGCCGCCACGGCCGCCCTTTATCTGTGGAATCTGTCGATCAACGGCTACGGCAACTCGTTCTACGCCGCGGCCGCCCAATCCGGGGCCAAGGACTGGGGCGCCTGGTTCTTCGGCTCACTGGACCCCAATAACTTCATCACCGTCGACAAGCCACCCGGCGCACTATGGGTGACCGGACTATCGGTGCGCCTGTTTGGGATGAACAGCTGGGCGGTGTTGGTGCCGCAGGCGCTGATGGGCGTCGCCACAGTCGCCGTGCTGTACGCGACGGTCCGCCGCACCATCACCGACCCCACGCGCGGGGCGATCGCAGGGCTGATCGCCGGTGCCGTCCTGGCCCTGACACCCGCGGCCACGTTGATGTTCCGGTACAACAACCCTGACGCGCTGCTGGTGCTGCTGATGGTCGTGGCGTCCTACTTTCTGATGCGCGCGATACCCACCGCGTCGTGGCGATGGCTGGTAATGGTCGGCGCCGCATTGGGTTTGGCGTTTCTAACCAAGATGCTGGCCGGGTTGATGGTGCTGCCCGCGTTCAGCCTGGCGTATCTGCTTTTCGCGCCCACGAATTGGTGGCGCCGCATTCTGCATCTGCTGGGAGCCGCTGTCGCACTGGTGATTTCCGGTGGCTGGTGGGTGGCCATCGTCCAGCTGTGGCCGGCGAGCTCGCGTCCGTACATCGGTGGTTCGCAGAACAACAACGTCCTCAATCTTGCGCTGGGCTACAACGGTGTCGACCGCATCATCGGCGGCGGCAACCTGGAGTCGCACGGACGTCCCAGCGGCTGGAGCACCCATGCCGGAGTGTTGCGAATCCTGTCCGCGGAAATGGGTTACGAAGCTTCCTGGCTGGTGCCCGCGGTCACGATCGCGATCGCCGCCGCCGCCCATCTCGCTGTCCGCCGTAGGCTCAGCCGGTTGGAAGCGGCCGGCTTCACCACGTGGACGGTGTGGTTCGTCGTCTGCACGGTGGTGTTCAGCTATATGACCGGCATGGTCCACCCGTACTACACCATCGCCCTGGCACCGGCCGTGGGCGCGCTGATCGGCTTGGCGGCGGTCAAGAGCAGGTGGGCAGCAATGACGATGGTGCTGGCCGCCGCCGGGTGGGCGATCGTCTTACTGCGGCGTGCCGGACTGGGTCCGGCGTGGATGCCGTGGCTCATCGGGGCAGCTGCAGTGACGGCGGTGGTGCTGCTGATCGCCGCGCTGGCGAAATGGCCGCGACTGACGCCGGCCGCGCTGGCGATCTCACTCGTGGCGAGCCTGGCTGGTACCACGATGTTTTCGGTCGCAACGTCCGCCACCCCGCACACCGGAACGATCCCGAATGCGGCCCACACAGCGGACGTGTGGCCGACAGTCGGGTCCCGCTTCGCCAAGACGATGACGATGGGCGCCGGCTCCGGCAACGTCGACCCGCAGCTGGCCACACTTCTCAGCACCACCCGAACCCAGTGGTCAGCGGCCACCTCAGGCTCACAGGCCGCGGCCTCGCTGGAGATCGCGTCCGGCACGGCGGTCATGGCCATCGGCGGATGGAGCAACGATCCGGTACCGACTTTGGCGCAGTTCGAAGATGCAGTGCATGCCGGCACGATCACCTACTACATCGAGAGCGGCCGGATGCGCAGCCACGACCGCAACGGTGGGGAGATAGCCGACTGGGTAGAGCAGCATTACCCACCGATGAAGGTCGGCGGCGCGACGGTCTACCGCCTCCTGTGACACGCCCGTCCAGTTAACATCCTCCGGAGCACACGCCCCGGAAGGGTCGCGACCATGACGTCGAACGTCGACATGCCCATCCCGGTACCCGATGTTGCGGGTGCCGACGCCGGTTACGAGGGCCCCGACCGCGCTGACCTGACCGCACGTCAGCGGCTCATCGTGGACTCGTCGGCAATCGCCGATATCGGTTTGCGCACAGCGATCGCCACGCTTGTCGGGGCATCGATGCCGCCGACCGTGCTTCCCATCGTGTCGGCCCGACCCGCGAACCCATTGGCCCGGCACATCGCCCGGAGTAACTGCGCCGCATCAATCGGTTCCTGCGGCCGTTCATGTGGGACTAGCTCTTGGTTGCGCTCACCAGCGTGATACTCGCCAGCATGTTGGCCGCCTCAGTGTCCGCCGAATCGACCGAACGGCCCACGGTCTTCAGGTAATCCAGCAGCGTCGTGTCCTGCGCCGTCCACCTCCGTTCGCCGAACCACTGCGCGGCGGGCGCCACTTGTTCGTTGTACACCAGCTGCCACCACTGGCTCCGCTCATCGTCAATGTCCTTGGCTTGGTAGACCTTCGCTTGAAAGACTTCACGATCCATCGGCCGACCCTCTTCGACGGCGAGGTAACTACCTGAACTGGCCAGCGCGTCGATACCGGTGAACAGCTGCTCCTGCGCGCTGGCGGGTAGGTAGATCAGCAACCCTTCTGCGATCCATGCGGAGGGCTGATCGGGCTGAAAACCGCTGTCCCGTAAAGCTTGTGGCCAGTCTTCCCGTAGATCGATGGCAACCTCGCGGCGCTCGGCCGTAGCGGTGGCGCCAACGGCCTCGCGCTTGAAGTCCAGCACCTGCGGCTGATCGAGCTCGTAGATCGTGGTGCCGGACGCCCAGTCGAGCCGGTAGGCGCGGGAGTCCAAGCCTGCGGCGAGCAGAACGATCTGGCGCACGCCAGCCTGCGCGACTCGCTGGAAGTAGGCATCGAAGTAGCGGGTCCGGGCGGCTTGGAATGTGACGAAGTGCTGGCCGAATTCCGGGGATTTCAGTGGATGATCGGGCGCCTGGCCGTCCAGGACCGCAGCCCACGGACCTCCGACGGCACGGCAAAACACCTCGGCGAACGGGTCGAGGGCCAGCGGGTCGGGTTTCTGCGCTTCCAGTGCACGAGCGGCCGCGACGAACAATGCCGTAGAGCCGACGCTGGTGGTGATATCCCAGGTGTCATTGTCAGATCGCACGTCCGCGAGGGTACGCGCGGATTCTGACAAGACTCACACCAGCGGCTGGCCGTTGCGGATTCGCCGATCCACGTCCCACAACAACAGATTGAACGGGAACTCACGAAGGAATCGCGGGGTGAGGTTGTTGACGAATCGGATGGCCGCCATCAACCGGTCAAATGCGCGCTGCTTGTCCGCATTCCACTCAAGCTGCATCTCATCACGGAATCGCTGCGGTAGGAATCCGGTGGTGATGAGCAGGTTGAATCGTTCGATGGCCTGTTGTCCCGGCAGCCGGACCCCGCGGACCCGCGATACTGCGAACGGGTACAGGTATTCGCGGATCGTGTCGTCGATGTGGACCTGGTCCAGCGACTCCTGCCAGTACTTGTCGAACGCGGCCCGGTCCGCCGGCCACATCTCGGCGGGCACCTGCAGGGTGGTCGCCAGCGCCATGGCTTCCTGGTACTTCCGGTCGGCGGTCTCGTCGTCGGCTTCGCCGATGAAGACCCGGGCGATATCGATCCCGCCCTTGTACAGGCACGCCGCCACCCAGAGCTGCAAGTCCTTGTCGAATGCGTTGTACTGCACCGGACTGTCCGGGGTGGAGTACACCTGGGCGTGCGATTTGTTGACCGCACGCCGATACGCCTTCTTCTGCTCCTCGCTGCCGCGGGTGGCCACCGCGAGGTAGGTGAACGTCGTCCGCGCCCGTTTGACCGGGTGCCGGTCGGCCCGCCCACTTTCGACCCGGCTCTCCATGACGCCGTAGCCGACACCGGGTCGGGCCAGCTCCATGATGACGTTCGCAGGGCCGGCCAGCAGCGCCACACCCATCAGACCGTCGTCGAATCCGGGCCCCAGTTTGCGACGGCGGGACGGCAAGGGCGGAGAGCTCACGCCGCGATCGACGTGGCTGACGACGGGTTCGTGGATCGCCACAGTGCGCCACCTATCGGTATCACATCAGGAAACGGATGTTTCCGAATATTGCCGCCCTGGCGGCAGCAATGTCAAGATTGCCTAATGACGCAGGCACGCTCGTACGGCGGCGTTGACGCCGCCGATCGGCTGGCTCGGCGCCGAGCCCGGCTCCTGCAGGCCGGGCTAGAACTGCTGGGCAGCGAGGTCGACCCGGCTGAACTCACCGTTCGTGGCATTTGCCGGGAAGCCGGGGTGGCCACCCGCTACTTCTACGAGAGCTTCACCGATAAGGACGAGTTCGTGGCGGCGGTGTTCGACTGGGTGGTTGCCGAGCTCGCGGCCACCACTCAGGCAGCCGTCGCCACCGCCCCGATCGACGGGCAGAACCAGGCGGCCATGGCCAATATCGTGCGGACCATCGAGCTCGACCCGCGAGTGGGGCGGCTGATGTTCAGCTCGCAGCTGTCCAACGCGACGGTGGTCCGCAAGCGCCAGGAATCCGGTGCGCTGTTCGCCCTGCTCTCGGGCCAGCACGTCGAGGCGATGCTGCATCGGCCGGCCAACGACCGGATCAAGGCGTTGGCGCACTTCGTCGTCGGCGGGGTCGGCCAGACCATCAGCGCCTGGCTGGGCGGCGCCATCACCTTGACCCCGAACGAGCTCGCCGATCAGCTCACCGCAATCCTCGATGAACTCGGTGATCCGCGGCTGTTCCGCGACTAGTTCGCGGCTATCGGCAACCTGCGGTCCGCGGCGGTCTTGGGCGCGGTGGTCACCTCGTTGTTGGTGAATTCTCTTGTCCAGCAAGCAAACTCGAGGACGATTCCGTCGGGGTCGTTGAAATAGAACGACCGGACGTACACCCCCGGATGGAGCTCGCGGGTCGCGCCCTGCGGGCTGTCGTCGTGATTGAGCACCGGGCCGACCCGCACACCCTTCTCTTTCAGCCGGCGACGGTACTCGTCGAACTTCTCCTCCGGGACGTGGAAGGCCAGGTGGTTCATCGATCCGACCGCGCTGACGATCGACCCCAGGCCGGGCAGTGCGGCGGGGATGGTGCTGCCTGCGGTGCCGTCGGGCGCCTCGGCGAACCAGAAGAACGCCACGCAATCGCCGTTGCCGGCATCGAAAAAGAAGTGCTGTCCAAGGCCGTCGGGCAGGTCCAGAGCCTTGACCAGCGGCATACCCAGCACATTCGAGTAGAAGTCTTTTGTGCGCTCCATGTCCGAGCACACCAGCGCGATGTGGTTGATACCGCCGAGCTCGAATTCGGGGTTGGTGTTGCGCGGCTTGATCATGACGTGCCCCCACAGATACTGGTCGACTCTCGCACCCGAACCTAACACCGCATTCAGGCGTGCACAGCGACGCCGGCGAATATCGTCTCTTCAGCCATCTACGCCCGAGGAGGATGCCGATATGCCCACCCCCGGAGTCGTTCGTGAGTTCATCGGGATGGCATCGCCCACCGCCCGGCGGGCCGGCGCCGGCGGACATCCCTGCCAGGGTCTGTATCACCGCGGGGTGGGCCGCAAGCCCAAGGTCGCCGTCATCGCCACCCACTACCAAATCGACTTCTCCGAGCATTACCTCGCCGACTACCTGGCCACCCGCGGTGTCGGCTTCCTCGGCTGGAACACCCGCTTCCGGGGATTCGAGAGCAGTTTCGTGCTTGATCACGCCCTGGTCGACATCGGCGTCGGAGTGCGCTGGCTGCGCGAAGTCCAGGGCGTGGAAACGGTTGTATTGCTCGGCAATTCAGGTGGGGGGTCATTGATGGCCGCCTACCAGTCGCAGGCCGTCGACCCCAATGTCACACCACTGGAAGGGATGCGCCCCGCGGCCGGACTGACCGAGCTGCCACCGGCCGACGGGTACATCGCCAGCGCCGCCCATCCCGGCCGCCCCGAGGTGTTGACCGCCTGGATGGACGCCGCCGTGATCGACGAAAACGACCCGGTGACCAGCGATCCCGACCTCGATCTGTTCGACGAGCACAACGGGCCGCCGTTCTCCCCCGAGTTCATCGCCAGGTATCGAGCCGCTCAGGTCGCCCGCAACCACGCGATCACCGACTGGGCCGAGACCGAACTCAAACGAGTGCAGGCCGCCGGGTTCTCCGACCGGCCGTTCACAGTGATGCGGACCTGGGCAGATCCCCGCATGGTGGATCCCTCGATTGAACCGACCCGACGGCAACCCAACCTCTGCTACGCCGGTGTCCCCGAGAAGGCCAACCGCTCCGCCCGCGGTATCGCCGCCGCCTGCACCCTGCGCAATTGGCTGGGCATGTGGAGTCTCAAGACCGCCCAGACGCGCGCCGAACCCCACCTGGCCCGCATCACTGTGCCGTCCCTGGTAGTCAATGCCGATCAGGACACCGGGGTCTTCCCGTCGGACGCCGACCGGATCTTCGACGCGCTGGCCAACACCGACAAGACCCAATGCTCGATCGACACCGACCATTACTTCACCACCCCGGGGGCGCGCGGCGAGCAGGCCGATACGATCGCGAAATGGATCGCCAAACGGTGGCGGTGAGAGTGCTCGCGCATTTTCTCCCCAGCAGCAGGGTGTTGGATATCGTTGCGCCCGAATCAGATTGGCTCGACGTCCGGTGGTGCCACGAAGACGACGACCAGACGTTGCACCGCGAACTACCCGAGGCAGAGGTGATCTGGCACGTGCTGCGGCCGCTGCCCGGTGCGGAACTGCGCCTCGGTCCGAGATTACGGCTGGTGCACAAACTGGGCGCCGGTGTGAACACGATCGACGTCGACGCCGCGACCGAGTTGGGCATTGCGGTGGCCAACATGCCCGGTGCCAATGCACCCTCGGTGGCCGAAGGCGCAGTGCTGCTGATGCTGGCCGCGCTGCGGCGACTGCCCGCACTCGACCGCGCCACCCGGCAGGGCCTCGGCTGGCCCACGGACGCCACGCTCGGCGAGACGGTACGTGATATCGGCAGTTGCACAGTGGGATTAGTGGGCTACGGCAATATCGCCAAACGCGTCGAACAGATCGTGCACGCGATGGGCGGTACCGTCCTGCACACCAATACCGCGGACGATGGCACCGACGCGTGGCGTCCGCTACCGGACCTCCTCGCCGAGAGCGATATCGTCAGCCTGCATCTGCCTTTGACGCCAGCCACCGACAAGCTGATCAACCGCGCCGCGCTGGCCGCGATGAAACCACACGCGTTACTGGTCAACACTTCTCGTGGCGGCGTCATCGATGAGGCCGCCCTCGTGGACGCGCTGCGCAGCGGCAGGCTCGCCGCCGCCGGGCTCGATGTGTTTGCCGAAGAACCCGTCGACCCCGCCAATCCGCTGCTTGGCCTCGACAATGTCGTGGTCACACCACACGTCACCTGGTTCACCGCCGACACCATGCGCCGGTATCTCGTTCAGGCCGTGGATAACTGCCGTCGCCTGCGCGACGGCGACACTCTGGTCAACGTCGTCAACGGGAGGCAGGATGGCAAGCGTATCGATCGGTGAGAAATCACTGGAGACACGGACGCTGCGCAAAGTCATCATCCGCGTGGTGCCGTTCTTGATGGCGCTGTACTTCGTCAACTACCTCGATCGCACCAATCTCGGCATCGCCAAGGCCGATATCAGCGAGCACCTCCAACTGACCGCGAGCATGTTCGGGCTGGCCTCGGGCGTCTTTTTCATTGGCTACGTGCTGGTCGAGGTGCCATCCAACTTGGCCCTTGAGCGATTCGGTGCCCGGCGCTGGCTGGCCCGGATCGCGGTGTCATGGGGAATCGTCGCAGTGGCAATCGGATTCGCGCCCAATGCGGCCACCCTTTTGGTTTTGCGATTCCTGCTCGGCGTGGCCGAGGCAGGGCTGTTCCCCGGCGTGATCTTCTATCTCACCCGCTGGTTCCCAGGCGCCTACCGGGTCCGGATGGTGGCGTTGTTCATGATGGCCAGTCCGATCGCCGCGGCGATCGGAACTCCGTTGGCAGCGTGGATGATCCAGGCCGGCGAGGGGCTGTTCGGATTGGCCGGCTGGCAGTTCATGATGATCGGTGTCGGCTTGCCCGCGATCATTCTGGGCATCATCTGCTGGTTCTATCTCACCGATCGGCCGGCTGACGCGCACTGGCTTCAACCCGACGAACGGCAATGGCTGGTCGATGTGCTGGCCGACGAGGAACGCGATGTCGCAGGCGTTTTCGACGTCCCGCTGCGCCGGGCGCTGACCAGCCCGCGCATCTGGGCGCTGTCGCTGGTCTACTTCGGCGTCGCCTACGGCCTGTATGCACTGGCTTTCTTTCTCCCGTCGATCGTCTCGGGCTTCAAGCAGATGTTCAACGTGCACCTGTCGATCGTGCAGGTCGGCCTGATCACCGCGGTGCCCTACACGCTGGCTGCGATCGCCATGTACCTGTGGTCCCGCCACGCCGACCGCAAGGGTGAACACGTCTGGCACGTGGCGATCCCAATGGGATTGGGCGGCTTGGCGATTCCCATCGCACTGTATCTACACAGCCCACTGTTGGTGATGATCCCGGTGAGCATCGCCGCCATGGGGGTGTTCAGCGCGATTCCCAGTTTCTGGGCGCTGCCGGCACAGTTCCTCACCGGGGCGGCCGCCGCCGGCGGGATCGGCCTGATCAACTCGATCGGCAACCTGGGCGGGTTCGCCGCGCCCTACGCGACCGGTGCTCTCAACCAGTTCACCGGCAATGACAAGGCCGGCATGTGGGCGGTGGGAATCATCATGCTGGTGTCGGCGGTCGTGGTGGTGGTCCTGCGCGCAACCCCGGATCGGAGCACACAGCCGGACAGGTAGCCTGGCTACCAACCCACCGGTTAATAGGGAAGGCTTCCAACCATGCCCATCGCGATCACACCCGAGCACAACGACCTCGCGGATTCGGTGAAATCCCTGGTCACACGCGTGTCATCGGCGGAGATCCGGTATGCCGCGCTGGAGACGCCGGTGCCCAACCCGCCGCCGTTCTGGAAAGCCGCCGCCGAGCAGGGGCTGCACGGCCTGCACCTCGCCGAGTCAGTGGACGGCCAGGGCTTCGGGCTGCTCGAGCTGGCAATCGTGATTGCCGAGTTCGGCTACGGCGCGGTGCCCGGGCCGTTCGTGCCATCGGCAATCGCCAGCGCCCTGATCTCGGCCCACGATCCTGACGCCAAGCTCCTGAGCCAGCTGGCTGCCGGGGAGCTCATCGCCACCTGCGCGCTCGAGTCCGGCCTGACCGCGACCCGTCAGGACCACACGCTGGTCATCCGCGGCGAAGCCCGCTCGGTGCCCGCCGCTGCACAGGCATCGATCCTGGTCTTGCCGGTCGCCATCGACAGCGGTGTGGAGTGGGTGATCCTGGACGCCGATCACCTGGAGATCGAGCCGGTCAAATCGGTGGACCTGCTGCGCCCGGTGGCGCACGTGCGGGCCAACGCCGTCGAAGTCACCGCCGATCGGGTGCTGTCCAATCTGTCCCAGCCGACCGGACGGGCGATCGTCACTACGCTGCTGTCGGCCGAGGCCGTCGGCATCGCCCGCTGGGCCACCGACACCGCCGCCGCCTACGCGAAGATCCGCGAACAGTTCGGCCGTCCGATCGGCCAGTTCCAGGCCATCAAGCACAAGTGTGCGGAGATGATCGCGACCACCGAGCGGGCCACGGCAGCGGTGTGGGACGCTGCCCGGGCGTTGGATGAGGCCGCCGAGAAGGCTTGGGACAACGACCAAACCGCGTACGAGTTCGCCGCAGCGGTGGCAGCCAGCCTGGCCCCGGCTGCCGCCCAGCACTGCGCGCAGGACTGCATCCAGGTGCACGGCGGGATCGGCTTCACCTGGGAGCACGACACGAACGTTTACTACCGGCGCACGCTGGGCCTGGTTGCCGCATTCGGGCGCTCATCCGAGTATCAGCAGAAGGTGTTCGACACCGCGACGAGTACGGGCATGCGGGCGATCAACATCGACCTCGACCCCGAGACCGAGCAGCTGCGCGCCGCTATCCGCGCAGAAGTGGCTGCGCTCAAGGCGATTCCGCGGGAAGACCGTAAGTCGGCGATCGCCGAGGCCGGCTGGGTGCAGCCGCACCTGCCCAAGCCGTGGGGCCGGGCGGCCACACCGATCGAACAGATCCTCATCGCCCAGGAGTTCGCCACCGGGCAGGTCAAGCGCCCGCAGATGGGTATCGCGGCCTGGCTGATCCCGTCGATCGTGGCGTTCGGCACCGATGAGCAGAAGCAACGCTTCCTGCCGCCCACCTTCCGCGGCGAGATGATCTGGTGCCAGCTGTTTTCCGAGCCGGGTGCCGGGTCCGACCTGGCCAGCCTGACCACCAAGGCCACCAAGGTCGACGGCGGCTGGCGGATCACCGGCCAGAAAATCTGGACCACCGGCGCCCAGTTCGCGCAGTGGGGTGCGCTGCTGGCGCGGACCAACCCGAGCGCGCCGAAACATGCCGGCATCAGCTACTTCCTACTCGATATGAAGAGTGACGGGGTTGAGGTCAAGCCGCTGCGCGAGCTCACCGGTCACGCGATGTTCAACACCGTGTTCATCGACGACGTCTTCGTCCCGGATGAACTGGTGCTCGGTGAGGTGGACCGCGGGTGGGAAGTCAGCCGCAATACCCTGACCGCCGAACGTGTTTCGATCGGCAGCAGCGAGCCCGGATTCCTGGCCAACCTCGACGGGTTCGTCGACTTCGTCAGTAAGGGCCACTTCGATCAGATCGGCCATCACCGGGCCGGGGAGCTAATCGCCGAGGGGCACGCCGCCAAGTTGCTGAACCTGCGCTCGACCCTGGTGACGCTCGCCGGCGGTGACGCGATGCCGTCGGCCGCGATCTCGAAGCTGCTGTCGATGCGCACCGGGCAGGGTTATGCCGAATTCGCGGTGTCATCGTTCGGGATCGACGGCGCCATCGGCGATCCCGACGCGCTGCAGGGTAAGTGGGCGCAGTGGCTGCTGAGCAGCCGGTCGACGACCATCTACGGCGGCACGTCGGAGGTCCAGCTCAACATCATCGCCGAGCGGCTGCTGGGCCTGCCCCGCGACCCGTAGGCCTTGCCGCGAGCTACTGGACTTCGATCTCGCGCAGCTCGCGCTTGAGGATCTTGCCGGTCGGGTTGCGTGGCAACTCGGCCAGGAAGACCACCTCGCGCGGCACCTTGTAGCGCGCAAGGTGTTCGCGCACATAGTTCTTGACGGCATCCTCGCTGAGGTCGGCTTGTTCCCGCAGCACGACGAACGCCCGCAACCGCGCACCCCAATCGGGGTCGTCGACACCGAGCGCGGTCGCCTCGACGACATCGGGATGCCCGCTGATGAGATCCTCGACCTCGGCCGGGAAGACGTTCTCACCGCCCGAGACGATCATCTCGTCATCGCGGCCACTGACGAACAACAGCCCGTTGTGGTCGAAATAGCCGACGTCACCAGACGACATCAGCCCGTCGATGATCTGCTTATGACCGCCGCCGGTGTAGCCCTCGAACGGAAAACTGTTGCCGACGAAGATCCGGCCGACCTCGCCCTGGGGCAGCTCGCTGCCGCTGTCGTCAAGGATCTTGATCTTCACGCCCCTGACGACCGGACCGACGGTGGCCGGGTTCATCTGGAGATCCTTCGGCCCGGCGATGGTGGCCAGCGCGACTTCGGTTGAGCCATAGAGGTTGTAGATCACCGGGCCGATGTCTTTCAGCGCCCTCGTCGCCAGTTCCGCGCCGAGCTGTGAGCCCGAGACGAACACGATGCGCAGCGACGACAGGTCGGGCTTGGCGACCATGCTCTCCAGCGCGTCGAGCATGCGCGACAACATGACGGGCACCACCACCATCGCGGTGACCTTATGTGCGCCAATGTCCTCCAGCACTATGGCGGGCTTGAACTTTCGGTGCAGCACCAACGTCGAGCCCATCGTCAGCGCGATGGTGGCGTGTAGGTAGCCCAATGCGTGAAACATCGGCGAGGGCAGCGCGGTCACTTCGCCGGCGCGGAACGGCACCGACGACAGCACACCGCCGATCGGCGCCAAGCTGGGTGGGGCGTTACGCGTCGCGCCCTTCGGAGTGCCGGTGGTACCGCTGGTGAGGATGATGACCGAAGGCCGCTTGGTGACCTTGGGTGCCGGTGTGCTGCTGGTCCGGTCGATCAGGTCAGCGAGCGTTTCGTCGGTGCTGCCCGACGGCTCCTCAGAGTCGGGATTCGTGCCGAGCGCGCGTAACTTACCCAGCGGTGGCTCGGCCAGCTTCACCGCCTCGGAGTACTCGTCGTCGTAGATGATCAGCTTGGCGCCTTCGCGTTCGGAGACGTCCCTGATCTGGGGTCCGGAAAACTCCGTGTTGAGCATGATCAGCCGGGCGCCGACCCGCGCTGCGCCGTAGTTCGCGATCACGAACCAGCGGTGGTTGCGGGCCAGGATCGCCACCCCGTCCCCGCCCTTGACGCCCATGGCCACCAACCCGTTGGCCACCGCGTGGGCGGCCTCGTCGAGCTCCTTGTACGTCAGCGACCCCTCATCGTCGACGATCGCCAATTTGTTGGGAGTGCGGCGGGCGTTGAGGGCGGGGACCATGCCGATCTCGCCCCAGCGGCGGATGTCGGCGACCATCGCAACGAGGTTCTGCGGCGGTTCAAGGCGGAAGGCACCCGACTCGATCATCTTGTACAGGTAGTGCAGCTCAGAGGAGCCGCGCTCGGCCAACTGCTGTGCCTTGGCCAACGCCTGGGCAGGCAGATCCATGAGACTGGGCATGCTTGCCACCCTAATGTGACGTGGGTCGCACCCAGGACGGAACGGTCAGGCTAATTACGATGGCCTGCATGGAGGTGAACGGCCACGACGTCACTGTCAGTCATCCCGACAAAGTGGTGTTCCCGGCGGCCGGCGGACGCGATCCGGTGACCAAGTTAGACCTCGTCACCTACTACCTGGCCGTGGCCGACGGCGCGCTGCACGGCGTCGCCGACCGGCCGATGATCCTCAAGCGATTCGTCAAAGGCATCACCGAGGAAGCGATCTTTCAGAAGCGTGCTCCCGAGAAGCGCCCGGATTGGATCGAGGTCGCCGAACTGCGCTACGCGCGGGGAACGTCGGCCAAGGAGGCGGTGCTGCACGACGCGGCCGGGCTGGTGTGGGCGGTCAACCTCGGGTGCGTCGACCTCAATCCGCACCCCGTCCGCTCGGGTGACCTTGATCATCCCGACGAGCTGCGGATCGACCTCGATCCGATGCCGGGTGTTGAGTGGCCCCAGATTCTGGACGTGGCCCAGGTAGCCCGCGAGGTACTCGAAGATCACGGCATGACGGCCTGGCCCAAGACCTCGGGGTCGCGGGGCTTTCACATCTACGCCCGGATCGCGCCGCAGTGGTCGTTCACACAGGTTCGGCTGGCTGCCGAGACCGTGGCACGCGAAGTGCAGCGCCGCGCACCGGAGCTGGCGAGCAGCCAGTGGTGGAAAGAGGAACGCGGCCAGCGAGTATTCGTCGACTTCAACCAGAACGCCAAGGACCGCACCGTGGCGTCGGCCTATTCGGTGCGGGCCACCCCGGGCGCGCGAGTATCGACTCCGCTGACATGGGACGAAGTACCCGGGTGCCGGCCCGAGGAGTTCACCATCGCGACTGTCCCGGCTCGGTTCGCCGAGCGCGGCGACCCCTGGGAATCGATGGACGACGCGGTCGGTTCCTTGGACGCGCTGCTGCGGTTGGCCGAGGAGCTCGGGCCGGCCGAGAAGCCGCCGAAAGGCAACAAGCCACTGATCGAGATCGCGCGCACCAAGACTCGCGACGAGGCGTTGGCGGCCCTGGACGTCTGGCGTGCCCGCCATCCTGACGCCGCTGCGGCACTGCAGCCCGCCGACATCCTGGTCGACGGTATGCGCGGGCCGAGCTCTATCTGGTACCGCATCCGGATCAATCTCGAACACATACCCGAGGCGCAGCGCCCGGCGCAGGAGGATCTGCTCGCGGATTACAGCCCGTGGGAGGGGTATTCGCCCCATCCGGGAACCACATTCTGATCCACATCGTCGGGTGAGCCACCCGGCCGGCCAGCAGTCCACCCGCATCGAAGTTCAACCGCAGGTAGTGCTCGCTGAGCTGCTCGCGACCGGTCACGGTCAGTTGACCAGGCGCGCACCCGACAGCGGGTGCAGCGCGGCCAGTGCACTGGCCTGCCGCCCGGGGATCGATACCAAGCCCGCGGTCGGCGTGCTCGGCTTACCTTCCGTGCGGATCGCCGCCCCCGCCCTGACCCGGTCGAGGCGCGATGTTCCCGCGATCTCCACCACCGTCCATGCCTCGGCGGCGGTTGCCAAGCTCACGGCCGCAAGGGCTTCGGGGTTCTGGGCGGCGTAAGTGGTCAGGTAACCGCGGGCATCGGTGACCGATTGCCACTGTTCACGGGCGTCTGCTGCGACCAGATCCGGTACCTGATCCGGATCGGCAATCGTTGCTGTCCAGCCGATTTCACGCAGCTGGCCGATGAGCCGCCGAGCTGCGTTCTCGGCGGCCTCACGCAGTGGTATCTGTGCCGACCGGGCCTGCAACGCGCTCAGATTCCGCGCCCCGCTGAAGGTCAGCCCGACCCAGGTCGTCGCGTCATCGGCGGTGCTGCGGGTGGTGACCCGCACCGAATCGGCCCGCAGCCCGTAGCGATCGAGATACCCCGAGAGCAGGCCGAGCGGCGGTTGGCGATCGTCACCGTCGACGCGCACCAGCACCGTGGCGACCGCGTCGACGCCGGCCCGGTGCAGTTCCGCAGGACTGGCCTCAATCGGTCTGCGGCGCAGCAGCACCCGAAGACGCTGGCCAGCGATGGTGGTGAGGTAGCGGCCACGCCACCAGAGCAGCGAGACCAGCACCACGGCAATGGCGATACCGAGGGCCCACTGGTGGTTGGGCGTCCGCCACGGATAGGCCAGAACCGCCGCGACGACTGCCAGCAGGACGACGGTGAGCCGCCCCGCCCCTGGGCTGGGGATCCCACTCATTCGACTTCCTCCTTGCGTCTGCGCGAGATGCCAGCGACGGCGACAACGACGGCCGCGAGCACGCCGGTCCCGATGAACGCCACCGTGCGCGGCGTGTGATCGACCTCCGGCGGCGGTGCCGGCGCCGCAACGCGTTTGGTGGCCGATGCCGGTGCGATATCGCTGCCGGAGTTGATGGTCCAGGTGAGAGCGCCCACCGGATCGACAGTGCCGGCACCGACGAGGTTCGAGGGTGCCTGCGCACCGTTGTGCGCGGTCGACGTCAGCCTGCGCACCACCTCGTCGGCGTGCATGCCCGGGTAGCGGCTGCGGACCAGGGCGGCCGTGCCGGCGACATAAGCCGCGGCGAAACTCGTGCCGTCCAGCGGCGCCATCCCACCCCGGCCGTCGGGCATGCCGTTGGCCAACCCGCCCGTCGTGTCATTGCTCACCGACACCACGTTCCTCCCGGGCGCGGCGATGCCCACCCACGGGCCGGCCATCGTGAAGTCGGCCGGTTGACCGTCGGCGCTCAACGCCGCGACGGACAGGACGTAGGGCTGCCACCAGGACGGCACCGACACCGACGTCACACCCGCCCAGTTGCGGGGGTCGTCGCGCCGCGCCGGGTCACCGACTGGATTGGACGTGCACTCCATTCCCGGTGCACCGACCGCGCTGCCCCCGGAATTGCCTGCGGCGGAGACGATCACGACGTCCTTGTCGATAGCGGCGTAGCGCAGGGCCGCCCCGAGGGTCTGTTGATCGCCGAGCCGGTCGGGCGCCAGGCACGCTGCCGTCGAGATGTTGATGACGGTGGCGCCCAGGTCGGCGGCACGCACCACGGCGCGGGCCAGCGTCTCGATCTCCACACTGGCCTGAACCGCCGCGGGGTCTTTCCCACCCGCATTGGGCGAGAATCGCGGCGAGGTCTGTCGAATCGACAGCACCCGCGCACCCGGGGCGACACCGCTGAATCCGTCCGGGCCAGGTTGGCCGCCGATGATGCCGGCGACCAGAGTGCCGTGGCCGTCGCAGTCGGTGAGACCGTCACCGCCGGAGAGGTAGTCACCGCCGCCGATCACATTCGGCAGCCGCGGCCCCGGCCGGACCCCGGTGTCGATCACCGCAACGGTCTGGCCTGCACCCTGTGAATAGGTCGCTGCGCCAGTGAGATTGAGCATCGTCTGGTTGGTGCTCACCGCGCCTGGGTCACTGCCCGGGCGGATTCCGGTGGTCACGCATTCGGAACGCTGGCTCATACCCGCGGTCGGCCCGGCCGTTCCCTGCGCCGGGGTTGCCGCGGGATCGGCGACGGGCGGGTTGACGGCACCGGCCACCGGAGCGCTGGCCAGCAGCACCACCGCGGCAATCGCGGCGGCCCGCATCATCGATCGAGGACCCATGTGAAGATGCCGACGAGGTACACCGTCACCGGGATCAACGACGCGTCAAGCGCCGAGGCAACGAAGCCCACCAGCCGCCGCACCGGCAGCGAATACCGTTCTGCAGAAGCGGTATCCGGGTTGACGGCCAGCACCACCCACACCGCGGTCAGCGCACCCAGCGCCACGACGGCCCACAGTGCGGCGACGAAACGGTGATCCACGAGGTAGGCCACCAGCAGTCCGCCGGTGACCAGGAGCGGTTGGGCAAGCAGCCAGCCCTTGCAGGCCGCGGTGTCCCACACCCTGGCCCGCAGCACTGCCGCGGCCGTGGCAGCCACCACCAGATACCAGCCCCAGGCGCTCGGACCGTCGGTGCGTCCGGCCACCATCAGCGACCCGGCCGAGGAAAGCAGCACACCCGCCGCGATGAGGCCGGTCTGGTGGGCTTCGCCGACGCGTACCCGCCGGGGCAGATCGGCCAGGAGCCGGGCACCTGGGCTCGGCGGGGTCGGGTCACCGGGAGCAGGGATCACCGGCAGCGGAAAGCGTGCCCACATCGCGGCGAGCCCGGGGGCCGACACGGTGATGAGCAGCGCGACCACGATCAGCGCACACCCCACGGTCAGTGCGGGCAGCTGCCACAGGGCCGTGGCGGCAGCGACCACCAGCGCGCCCACCCCGATAACCGCGGCGGCGGTGAATAACCCGACACCGTCCTCAGTCTGAGCCAACACGATCAACGACCACGCGGCCACGCCCGCGGCGGCCAGCATCACGTGCGGAGCCCCCCACAGATCCGGTATCGCCAGCCAGAATGCCGATGCGATGGGCAGCAGCGCCGCCGCCGAAACCTGGGAGGCCAGCCGAGCCGAACGGGCACGCAACAACAGACCAGCAATCGCAGTGACGGCGGCCAGCGCGCTCACCGCATAGAGGCCGATCACCGAGGCGGTCGCCGCCCGGTGGGCGATGGCGAGCGCGGTCAGCGCGACCACGAATACCGCGGCGGCGATCCGGGCTCCCAGCTGCAGCCTGTGCGGACCCCAGGGCCGTTTGCGTGCCGCGGAGAAGATCACCGCCGCATCGGCGATGTCCTCGACCACACCGGGTGTCGTCGGGCCTGCGGGAACCGGTTGCAAGGCAAGCAGATCGCCGTCGACCACGCCAACCGTTTCCAGGCTCGCGTCCACACTGAAGGGCGCGCCACCGATCGGGGCGAGGGTCATTGGGGTGGGAACCGAGGTCTCCGCATCGGATTCTGGCCGCGGGACCAGTCTCTTCACCGCGGGCAGAATCTCGCGCAGCGGCAGCTCGGCGGGCAATGCCACGTCGGTGATCCGGCCGTACGCCAGCACGGCGACGCGCACGATCGGCAGCACCGGGGTTTCGGTCATTGTTGTTCTCTCTCTTGATCAGATTGTGGTGCTGGAGAAGTCGCGCGCCAACGCGGCAGTCGGGAACCAGCGGCCATCGGGCAGCGTCTCGCTGAGCCGGTCGAGAGCCAGGGCGATCGCGAACGGCGTGCCGGGCGCGAAGCACGACACCCACTCGCCGTCGGCGGCGCGTTCCGGGTTCACCAGCACGCGACCGGCCTCGGCATCGACGATGCCCACGCCGACCTCGCTGAGACTGGGCACACCGGCGCGAGACGAGCCGGCGCGCACCTCGACGTAGCTGCGCGCTCCGGTGAACACCGACCGCACCACCGGCACCGCCGAGGCGGGCAGGCCTAGGTGATCCAAGACACCGCCGAGATCGGCTCCGGCACGCAATCGTTCGTCTGCCCGCACCCCCACCCGGGTCGGCAGTACGAACTCGGCGAACCGCGCCGGCGCAGCACCCGGCAGGCCGGCCGTCACCACCGGAGCCAGCAGGGCGGGATCGCTGATATCGAGTTCGGTGAAGGTGACCAGCTCGCCGCTGCGCAGCGCCACCACGGTGTTCCTGCCACGGCGGGCCACCATCCCGCGTAACAGGTCTGTGCCGTTGCCCCGCACGTAGCGCAACTCCAGCCACCGCTCTGGTGCGCAGACGGTGCGTATCCACCGTGCCACCGTCGGATCTACCGATCCGCCCTCCGACATCACCCGCGAGCCGGTCAGTTCCGCGCGCAGCCGGGCCTGCATCGCCCTGGCTTGGCCCGGTGCGGCCAGGGGTGGCGTGATCGCCAACACCCAGGGGAACGAGCCGGCGCCAACACTTTCGGCAATGAGCCAGGCAACATCGACGGTCAACTCGACGGCCTTATGTGCGGGCAAGTCTCAGCCCCACTTGGCACCTTCGGCTTGGTCTCGCGCCTGCATCGACAGGGCGTTGGTCTCATGGGTGGTGGCCATCGCCCGGTAGGCGCGCACCAATTCCTCCATGGCCAGGTTCCACTGGGCCTGCCAGGCCTGGTAGGTCAGGCCGGTGTCACCTTGCCAGGCACCCTGCAGCGCGGACTGTTCGGTGGCGATATCGGCACCGACCGCCTGCAGCGTCCCGGCGTAGCCGGCCATATCGCCGGCATGCGCCAGCATGGCCGGGTAGTTGTACATGATCTGGGACATCAGAAACCTCCGTATGTCGTTGCCGCGGCAGCGTCTTCGGCGACGTAGCTGCCACCGGCCTCGCCGAGGTTCGCCTGGGCGATGTCCAGCAATGTGTTGACCTTCGCCGCAACCTCGACGAACCGCGCGTGAGCGGCCTGGAAGGCGGCGGAGGACTCTCCCAGGTGGAAGGCCTGGGCGGACATCGCAGCCTGCTCGGCCTGGGCGATCGTGCTGCGCATCAGTGCGGTTTTCGCCCCGAACGCGGCCTCTGCGGCCACGAGCTGCGGGATATGGGCGTCGAGCATGCTCACGGTATTTCTCCAATCATTCTCGGTGGGATTCGGTGTGGTCTGGATCGCCGCCCTCTGGGCGGTGATGTTCGGTGTCCCAGGTGGCCGGAAGCATCGGCAGGGTAAAACGTTCGCTCATCGGATCGGTGGCGAACTCGGTGAGTCCAGCGGCGGTGACACTGCGATCTCGGGTCTGGGTACCGGCGAAGCCAATTGGTCCCGCACCCCGGCTCGACGATGAAGTGGTCGGCGGCGCCGCCGGTGCCGGCGGCGGACCGGTATCGCTGTCGAGGTCCATGTACTCGTCGCGGTGGCTGCGGTCCTTGACTCGCGCGGCGCGCCGGCGTTTGGCTCGTTCCTTGGCCTGCACCGCGGACAGCGCGGCGGCCGCGGGAGCCGCCTCGGGCACCAGCGCCTTGTTCCCACTGCCCTCGATCAACCTCGGGCCGGGGCCCTCATCCGGATCGGGTGCGGCGACGGCGTAGAACATCCCCTGCGCCGCGGGTACCGGTGCCGCCGCGGACGCCGCGGGGGCCGCCGGCGCGGGGGCGGGAGCGGGTGCCGCCGGCGCGGGGGCGGGAGCGATGGGGGCCGTCGAGGAGATCGGCCACAGGTTCTGCTGCGGTTGCGCTGGGATCGCTACCGGTTCGGGGGCGACATCGGGTGCGGGCATGTTCGGTTGTAGCGCAAGAAGTCCCAGCAAAGGCAGCGCCCCAGCCGCCAGCGCCGGAAGCAACAGCGGTGAGGCCAACCCCAGCCCCCAGGCGGTCCAGCCGACCGGCTGAAGGATTGCCTGATAGAAGAGTGCCGATAGCAGCGGCCCCCACGTCTGCCACGCCTGAATCGGGTTGGTCAGGAAGTCGACGATGATCTGCTGGAGGTACTGCACCGGGTGGGTGAGGAAGTCCCAGATCATGTCGCCGCCCGGAAGCGATTTCACATAAGCCTCGAGCAGCTGGATCAAGCAGTTCGAATTCGTCAGCGCGGAGCCGGAGTCACTGGCCTGCGCCTGCGAGAGGGCCGAGGTGTCCATCGCCGACAAGGCCTCGGATCCCGGCAAGACAATCGTGGGTGCCGGCGCGGTCTGCGGTGACACGGCCAGCGCGGTGCCGGCGACAGCCTGATAGACACTCATCGCGGTGGCGGCCTGGATCCACATCCGAACGTAGTCGGCCTCATTGACGGCGATCGGGATCGTGTTGATGCCGAAGAAGTTGGTGCCCAACAACACCCCGTGGATGGTGTGGTTGGCGGCCAGTTCGGGCAGCGTCGGCATGGTGGCCAGTGCAGTGCTGTACGCGGCGGCAGCCGTCTGATGCTGGGCGGCCGCACCGGCGCTGTTCACGCTGGCCTGCTCCAGCCACGCCAGATAGGGCGCGTGGGCTGCGACGTACTGTTCGGCGCTGGGGCCCTGCCACGCGCCGGCCTCGACCGAGGCCAATATCTGGGTGAGTTCTGCTGCCGCGGCCGAGTATTCGGCGCTCAGCATTTGCCATGCCGAGGCGGCCGCCAGCAGCTCACCGGCGCCGGGTCCGGCAGTCAGCAGTGCTGAGTGCACCTCCGGTGGTGAAGCAAGCCAGATCGGCGCGGTCATCAGCCTCCCCGTGCGATCAGGTAGGAGGCCGCCACGGCCGCGTCGGTGGTGGCGTATCCGGTGCCCGACTCGCCCACCGCAGCACCTGAGCGCCCCAGTTCGGTGACGCCCTGGGCGGCCGTGCCGGCGTGCTCAAGGCCCTGGGCACTGAACCCCGCGGCGGTCTGCAGCGAGACGGGGTCTGCGGCCGGCGGGACCACCGCGGTAATCACGGGGGTCGCCGCAGCGTGCGCGGCGGCCAGCCGAGCAGCCAGAGCCTCGACCGCGGCGCTGGCCGAAACCAGGCCTTCCGGGATGACGCGCAGGGTCATGACGGGTTGTCCTCTCCGAATCGAGTCCGAGATGTGCTGTGTGCGTAGTTAACTGGATGGACCAGCTGAATGTGGTCGACGCCGTCGCTATCGCCGAGCAGCATTCCGCGACCGACGGGCAGCCTGGTGAATCGATGCCCGCGGATCTTGGTGCCGTCGGCGGGATTGCCCGACAGCATCACCACCGTTGACTGCAGATCGGCCAACCGCCGTAGCAGCGGGTTGGTCATCAACGCGTGGGCCGACCCTCCTGCGCGGCCGGTGACAATGACACGCAATCCGAGATCGTGCGCCGCCGAGAGCAACCCGAGCAGTGGCGTCCACGGCCGCTGCCCGGCGTATGGGCCGCTCAGCGCTGGGCCGTCGGGGATCTGATCGACATCATCGACGATCAGATAGTGGGTGTGCGCTGATCCGGCCTGGGCACGGTAATCCCAGGTGGCCAGTTCCGCCGCGGATAATCCAGCCGGGGGCCTGCGTTGTTCGACCAGTGCCGCCAGGCCCATCACGGCCGGCGTGACCCGGTCGATGTTCGCGCTGTACTCGTTGTCGGCGAACAGTGGCTCGTCAACGAGGTGCAGGCGCCGGTCGAAAACCGTGAACGCGACGTCCGTCGCGGTCGAGTTTTCCCGAATGGTGCGAATCACGTGCCGCAGCAGCGTGGTCTTGCCGGACTTGCCGTCGCCGAACACCATCAAGAGTGGATGTTCGGCGAAATCATGCACCACCGGGGCGAGGTCCAGCTCCCGCTGCCCCAGCACCACCCGTTCGCCACCGCGGTACAGCGGTGCCACCACCGCAGGATCGAGGTCGGCGGGCAGCAACCGCACGCGGGGTGCCTGCGCTTCCGGGTGGGCGGCGTTGAGCGCCGGTATGTGCGCCAAATCGGGCTGGGCGAACAGGAAATGCTCCCCGGCCATGGTCAGTCCCCGCCCTGGCTGGTCGTGGGGCACTGATTCGGCGGGCCGGCGCAGGCCGTCACGCACCCGCACATTGCTGTCACGCGGGTCGGGCAGGCGCAGCTCGAGGCGTAGGCCAAGACCGTCGCGCATCGCCAGCGGGACCTCCAACCAGTTCGGTGTGGTGACCACGACGTGGATGCCGTGCGCCAGACCGGTATTGGCCAGCTCGGTGACGACGGCCAGCAGCGGGTTACGCGTGTTGAACTGGTCGGTGTTATCGCGACCGAACGCGTAGAGGTTGTCGATCACCAGGAACACCTCGCCGCACTCGTCCTGGTAACCACCCTGGCCGCCGGCATTGCGCTGCCGCGAATGCAACAGCTGCTCCAACTCGCCGAAGGTGCGCCGGATCCGCTCGGGCTCCAGCGGCGAGGCGACGCTGCCCACATGGGCCAGGCCTTCCAGTCCGCGCAGGCGTCCGCCGCCGTAGTCCAGGCAGTAGAACGTGACGTCACGCGGTGAGTGCAGGGCCGCGGCCGACAACACGAATGTCAGCAGCGCCGTTGACTTTCCAGACTTCGCGCCGCCGTGGATCAACATGTTGCCCGCCGATGAGCCGGCCTCGAAGATCAGCGGGTCACGGCGCATCTCGAAGGGTCGATCGATCTCGCCGAGCGGCCAGCGCCACTGCCGCGGCGTCACCGCGGCACCCGTGAGCACCTCGTCCAGCGAAAGAGATTCGTCAAGGGGCGGCAGCCATAGCGCCGGTGCCTTCGGCCCGCACCGAGCCAGCTGATCGCCAATGGTGGTGATCAGCTTGCGCGGCGGCAACGCAGGCGGCGCGAACTCAGCGTCGGACAGCACCACGATGTCCTCGTCCAGCGCCGCCGGGCCGGCCGTGAACGTGACCGGTTCGGGCGCTGCCGGCACCACGTAGGACGTGACGGGGCTTGGTGGATCGTAGATTCCATCGACATAGGTGCTGCGGAACTTGATCGGCGCCGCGCCCGGTGAGGGCACCAGGAAGCCAACTCCCTTGTGCTCCCTACCGGATTCGATGTGGTAGGCGTCCTCGACGCCGATGATCTGGCGGGATGACGCCGCGCTGGCCACTTTGAGGCCGATGCGGTAGGAGGTGTTCTTGTCGATATCGCGGATGCGGCCGATATCGAGGGTCTGCGATGCGAACAGGATGTGAATCCGGAACGACCGGCCCTTCCGGGCGACATAGTCGAACAGGTCGGCGTATTCCGGGTGTTCGGCCAGCATCAGAGTGAACTCGTCGGCAACCACAAACAGTGTTGGCAGCGGCGGCAGTTCGATCCCCAGCTCTTCGGCCGCCGGGTGGGCGGCCTCGTACTCGGTGACCGAGCCGAAGGCGCTGCCTTGCACGCGCCGTCCGAAATCACGTAACACGCTCTCGCGGCGAGCCACCTCGCCACGCAGGGTGTCGGCGAACCGGTCAGCGAGAGATTTCTTCTCAGCCATGTTCGATATCACCGCCACCACCTGGGGGAAGTTGCGGAAGATATCGGCTCCCGCCTCACCCTTGAAGTCGACGTAGATCACGATGAGTCGGTCAGCCGAGTGTGTTGTCAACAACGACAACAGGATCGACATCAACGTCTGGGACTTGCCGGAGCCGGTCATACCGATCATCAGGCCGTGGGGGCCCATGCCGCCCTCGGCCTCATCCTTGAGGTCGAAGTACAGCGGCACCCCCGTGGTGGTGACGCCGATCGGCACCCGCAACTCCTCGTCGCGCAGCCGCGGCGCCCAGACATCGGCCACCTCGAGTGCCGAGGCGTCGGGAATGCCCAACAGCGTGGTGAAGCTCGCACCCCGGGTGGCCGGCGAATGCAACCCGGCGTGGGTGGGATTCGAGTCCCATCGGGCCAGTGCGCGCGCCAGGTGGACAGCTTCGGCCTGAGAAATTTGGTCCGCACGATCGACGTAGGGTTGCCAGCCGCCGGTCTCCCAGCGCTGGATCGAGCCGCCGGTGACCCGCAGAACCGGCCGTTCCGGGTCGGGGTACTGACCCGCTCGCGGCGCGGAATCGGCTGCGGCGGTGTAGATCACCGTGACACCGGAGAGTCCGGTCGCCAGCACCGAATCGTCAGGCGTGTGATCGGGATCGTCGACGATGATCAGCAGGTGGCGCAACGGGTCGCCCGCCTCGACACCGAACAACGGCCGCTCGGCTAACGCGGGCCCGATCGACGCGATCAGATCGTCGGTATTGGATGCCAGGTAGCGGGCCGGCCCGCAGCCATCGAGCTGACCCGGAATATCGCTGTGCGGCAGCCATTTCAGCCACGACCAGTCCGGCGACTCCAGATCGGGGCTGGCCAAGGCGATACCCAGGGAGGCCGCGTCCTGCCAGGTGACCGCCTGCGCCAGCCACGCGCGCAACGCCGCGGTGACTTCGGCTGGTTCACCGACGACGGTAATCCGGGACACCGCCTTCAGGTCGATGCCCCTCGGGGCGTCCCGCACCACCCGCTGGGTGTCCAGCAGCGCGCGCAATGCGCTGTGCGACACCGGCTCCAGATCCACTTCGTCGGCAGTGTCCTTGACGCGCAGCGTGGTGTCCAGCGGCACGGTGTGCAGGCCCGCGCGCACCACCAGGAAGTCATTGTCGTGGGGGTCTCGCTCCCACTGCCTGCGGGTTCCCGGGATAGCCGCCAGCGCCGCAGGATCGGGGTGCGACCACAGCAGCGCGGCGCGCTGCGCGGTGGCCTCGGCACGCACGTTGTCCCGGATCACCGACAGGTAGCGCAGGTAGTCGGCGCGCTCGGCGTCGACTTCCTCGGTGCGCATCTTATTGTCGGTGCCGCGGTACAGGGCGGTGGCGGCCAGCAGCAGCACGAACGGAAAGAACAGCGTCTGCGGTGAGATCAGCCGCATCCCGGTGGCGACCATCGCTACGATCATGCCGACGATGAGAAAGACGATAAGGAAGGGCAACGCCCGCCGCAGCATCGACGGTGGCACCACCCGGGGCAGTTCCGGCGGTGCCTCGATGACGATCGCGCCCGTGCGGATCTTCGGACCAGGTATGCGCCGGCCCGCCTCGAAGATCAGCCGGCTCATCGGGACTCCTGTGGCAACGCGGGTCCGACAGCGTCGTAGGCGACCAGCGCATCGGATTGGGACAGCGCCGGGCCGGGCGCGAACAGCGTCAGGACCGACCACGGCACGGGCAGCGGCGGCTGGGCCAGACCCATTGCGGCAAAAGATTTTTCGGAAGTCTGACGATCGCCACCGATCCCGTACCGGACCCCGGTATCGGAGATCCAGAACAGTGATCCGGCGGGCGGAGACGCGGGCTGCTGACCAACGGTCTGGACGAAGTAGCCACGCCCCGGCGGCAGCGCGACCCGGGCCGCCGTGCCCGGATGGGCGCCGCCCACCAGATCGACCGAACGCAAGCCGGTAGGTACCGGCAGCGTCGAACCGGTGAGCAGGTCCAGCGAACTGGTGGCGGCGCCATCGATTTTGGTCCACTGCGCACAGGTCACCGGCGCATCGGCGGCAGCGACCAGTTTCACCGGCGCCGCCGGGAACGCGGTCACATCCAGCAGCGACGAAACTGGCAGCCGGGCAATATCATCAGCACCGAGATGGGGTGGCTGCGCCAGCCCATAGGAGTTGGCGTTGCGCAACGCCGCGGCAAGCACGGAGCTGATCGGCTGCAAGCCATCCGGCAGCACCGCGTACGTCACTGGCGTGGCGTCATTGCTGTAGGCGATCACCACCGAGCCGATCGGCGCCGCGACGGGCAGGGGGTATCCCGTGGGCAGCCCGGCGTCGGGGATCAGGGGCACCCGCAACGCGGGAGCCTCGGGTATCGCATTGAACAGTCCCGGCGCGATCGACCGCGGTGCGGGTGGCACGACGGGCAGGCCGAGTGCGTCGGTGACGGCACGGTCGGCGAGGTCGATGGCGCTGCGACGGCCATCCCACAGCAGCCACGTTCCGTCAGTGCCCTCGGTCAGGATCGCCCGGCCTGCGGGCAACGTATCGGCCCGCGCCCCACCGCGTTCGAGCGCACCGGCGATGACTGTAATGCCCGTGGCGTCCGTGGCCCCCCCGGCGCCGTCGCATATCGTCCATGCGGCATTGCGAGATGCGTTCTGCACTATACGTTCCGGCGCTCCCGGGATGCCGATGAGGCTGCCCCGGGCGATCTTGTCCAGCTGATCACTGCTGACGACGGTCGGGTCTACCGGCTTCCCGACGGCCAGCCGCGCCGAAGTCAGGTTGAGCACCGGATGCAACCGGTCGCCGAGGCGAACGTAGAGCGCAGAGGTGGAGCGGTCGGCCAACACCGGGTCACTGCCCGGCACCCCACCCGGACGCAACACCGAGAAGACCAGGCAGCCGAGGACCGCGGTTATCGCGAGCAGCACCCCCATCAGCACGGCGCGGGACTGGCTCCGCAACGGGTCGACCAACATCCTGGTGTCGTGCAGCGCGAGCCCGGATGCGATGCGGCGCATGACGAATCGCCAGCCGGTCACCTGATGCCGGGTGATGAATCCGCGCCGATAGGTGACCCGCTCCGGGTTGTCGTTGGCGGGCGTCCGCGAGGAGAAGGACCGGCGATCTTCGCTCATGCCGGCACCGTCAGGCCCAGACCGCGCAGCAACGGCACCACCGCACTGCGCACATCGGGTGCGGTGATCGTCATCATCTGCTCATCGGTGAAGTCCGCACCGGCCAGGTCTGTGTGATCCAACCTGAATTCCCTTTCCTCCTCGGAGCGCTCGACGACGTTACGGACGAACCGGCCATTGCCCGCGATATCGAGGCTGCGTCGTGCCACGCCTGTCGAGTCGGGTGTCGTCGAATTGGCCAACTGAGCGAACAGCTCCTCGAGGTCACGCCGTGCGGAGGGATCGAACACGCTGTCCCGGTTCGCGGCCATCGTCACGGCAATCTCGACCAGTTCGGCAGCCGAATACGACGGGAAGACAATGCTGCGGGTGAACCGCGATCGCAGGCCTTCGTTCGTGTCCAGGAACCGGTCAAGGTCGGCGCGGTAGCCCGCGACGATCACGACCAGCCGGTCGCGATCGTTCTCCATCCGGGCCAGCAGTGTGTCGATGGCCACCAGACCGAAATCGTTTTTGGCGCCCGTCGCGACCAAGGCGTAAGCCTCGTCGAGGAACAGCACCCCGTCCAACGCGCTGTCGATGATGGCGTTGGTCTTGGCCTCGGTCTCGCCGATGTGCTGGCCGATCATATCGGCGCGGTGCACCTCACGGACGTTCTCGCGCTTGAGCAGCCCAAGACCGCAGTAGATTTTGGCCACCACCCGCGCGATCGTGGTCTTACCGGTTCCCGGCGGACCGGCGAACACCAGGTGATGCGTGCGTTGAGCGACGGCCAAGCCGCGCTCCTCGCGCCGCAATGCCATGGCCACCGAACTCTTCAGCCGGGACACCTGGTCCTTCACCTCGTCGAGTCCGATGAACTCACCGAGCTCACGCTCAGCCTCTTCGAGCAACGCGGCCTTGCGCTCGCGTGCCTCAGGGTCGACGAAATCGTCTGCGGTAGGTTCTGTTTCGACATCCCACGGGTCGGTTCGAGCATCAATGCGGGCTGCGGTGGTCGTCACGATGCCGAACGTCGGGTCCGACAGCGCGTGCTCGACCTGCTCATTGCCGGGGTTCGCCGCGTAGAGGTCTTGCAACACGTCGGCGGCGGTCTCCTCATCACCGTAGGCGCGCAGCGACAGCGCTCTGGCCAGCGCACCGTCGACGGCGGCCACGGCCACCGGGCCGTCCGGCTCCTCGAGGTAGGACAGCGCGGGTGCGAACATAGCGAGGCGAGCCAGGGCCACCCCGAGGGAGATCTTGGCCGCGTGGGCGAACAGCGGGTCGAGCCCGGCGTCGTTGACCACGGGGGTCAGCAACTTGACGACGTCCGACCAGCGCTGGGCGCGAGACCGCAGGGCCGCGTCGACCCAGCGCGCCTCGCGCCATTCGGGCCGGCGGGCGCGGATCTCGGACACGATGTCGTCGGCGATGGGGAACTGGCCGTCGATGCCCAGCGCCGCGGCGTGCGCAAGCTGGAAGTCATCTCCGGTGGTGGCGCGGAACCGCAGGTACAGCCCGGTGTCGTAGTCGAACCCGAGTGCCCCGGCGGGGAGCTCGATACGCCGTTGCAGCACGCCGCTGGTATCGACGGTCCGGACCACGGCGGCGAGTACATCCGGCGTGGTGGCACCGGTGGCAGCCAGCCCGGTCCAGGCGTCGCACTGGTCGTACGCCACCCGCGTGAGCTCGGTGAACGCCCGCCGCGCGGCCACCATATCGGCAGGCCGGTGCCGTTCGTAGACCGGCAGGCCGAGTGCCTTACAGCAGGTCGCGAACCTGCTCACCAGGTCAGCGTCGAGGCGCGCTGCGCGCACTCTGGGGGTCACCACACCGTTCTCCATGGGCATCGTTCCGGGGCAGCGGTCGATGCCACCTCGTCTCCTTAGGTTTGCCTAACCTGAGAAAACTAGCACTGCACACGTTGCCTGTCGAGGCCTTCAGCGCAAGCTCCGCGGGCGCATGTCAGACCAGTTGCGTTCGACGAACTGCACGCAGTCGCTCCGGCTCGCGTCGCCGAACACCAGCCGCCAGCCCGCCGGGACCTCGGCGAACGCCGGCCACAGGCTGTACTGGTCCTCGTCGTTGACGAGGACATAGAAGCGGCCGTCCTCGGCGTCAAAGGGATTGGTGTTCATTGTTTCTCCTAGTGGTCGAATACGAGGCACGGCCGTCAGCTCCCCCGCCGAGAACACGGTCCGACAGCAGGCCCAGGCAGCTGAGGTTGGGAAAGCCCGGGCCCTGGATGAGTCCAGACAGGTTGGGCAGGAGAAGCTTCGGGCGGACCGCGGTCAACGCCAGGTCGGCGCCGATTGCCTGCTGGAGCCGGTCGCTGGTCAGCGGTCCGTTCAGCCTGATCTCGAGGAGATCACGCACGTCCTGGCCCAGCAGCGGCAGGAACCATAGCGAATCCGCACCCGAACCGTCGATCACGAGGTCAAATCCGTGCACCGTCTCCAGACGCTCGCCCTGGCGGTCGGTGTGCAGCGTGATCCGGATCCGGCCGTCGGCGGCGACACCGTGCGCGACTCGCCCGCGCAGGTGCCGGATGCGGTCATCGGCCAGTAGCGAATCCTGCACGCGCGCGGAGAACACGCCACGGTCGGTGCGGGCCATCACATCCCGGCGTTCGGCCAGGGTCAGTCCGGTCCAATCCGTCGGATCACTGAACATCCGGTTCTCGAAGAAGCTCTCGCCCCGGGTGAACAACGTCGCTTGCGGGGAGATCACCGTGATCGTCGAAACCCGGTGTTTGAAGAGCTCATTGAGCATCGACGCGGCGGTCTCACCGCCACCGATCACCGCGACCCGTTCAGCGTCGATCCGTTCGTGTTCGGCGGCCAGCTGCCAGAACTGAGCAATGGACAGCACCTGTCGGTGACCGGGCAGCACCGATCGGTCGGGCTGGCCGGGACCAGTGATCATCACCGCGTCCGCGGTGACCGTGTCCTCGCCGGTGTGCAGCACCCACGACTGGCCGTCCAGCGACAACCGGATGACCTCGCCCTCAACGATATTCAACTTGGCAGCGGCCCCCACCCAGCGGAGGTAACCGGCCCAGGTGTCATGGGTCGGTGCCGGCTTCCCGCGGTCGACCCACTCGGCAAACCGCCCGGTGGCCACCAGGTACGACTGCCAGCTCAGCCCCATCATCCGCTGGTCGAGTTCGGCGTTGCGGCCCGGCAGGATCGTCGATCGGTATGGGAAGCCGACATCCTTCTCCGGACTGGTACCCAGTCGGTGCTGACCGTCGGTCCAGCCACCGCCGGCCCGCCAGTTCGCGGCGATCGCGGTGCGCTCGACAGCGACGATCTCGGGGGTGGCGACGCCCATATCCCGCAGCATCGCGGCCTTGGCCGCCACCGCGACCGCTTTGGCACCGGCCCCCACGATTGCCAGCCGATCGGTCATCTGGCCCGCTCCGCTAATTCCTGGAGGATGTCCTGCCAGATAGATTGCAGCGCAGTCACATCCGCGTCGGTGAAAATATCCGGCACTGTACGCCATTGGGTGACCAGTTTCCCGCCGGCGACGGCGGCGACCAGGGTCAGCTCGTGGCGCACCGCGACGTTCGGTTCGGTCATGATCGGCACGTGGGCGAGTAAACCGCGGTCCAGCATCGAGCCGGCATCCAGATCCAGGCGGCCGAGATAGTTCAGGAGCAGCTGGGGACCGCGCAGCCCGCTGAGACGTTCGGCGGTATCGGACCGCAGATAGCGCAACATGGCGTAATCCGTTGTTGATCCACTGATTTTGGGAATTGGCTCGCCGGGGCGGATCCGCAGCGGATAGATGGCGCTGAGCAGGCCGACGGTATCGTCGGCACCGTCACGTCCGTGTGTTTCGAGTGCAACCAGCGGAATTGGACCGGTCTGGCCACGCAGTTCGCGCCAGCGCGCGATCAGCTGGGCGGCTGCGCCCGCCAGCACGTCCTGGATCGGCACCTGCGCCCGCAACAAGGCACCCGTGACATCGGCCTCGGTGACTGTCAGCGTTATCGCCAAGTCGCCGAAGCGATCCTGCTGTGGATGGACGCGCCTGGCCCCCAACGCGGGGTCCGCCCCGTCGAGTTGCGCCAGCCAGAAGTCGACGGTGTCAAGCCCGGCCGCCCGCTCGGCGAGCGCATGCGCCCACCGGCGGTAGCTGACTCGCTCGCCTCCGAACAACTCGGCACCGGGCGCCGACCAGTTGGCGGTCAGCTCCCCCAACACGATGCGCCACGATGCGGGGTCCATCGCCACAACGTGCACGGCCAGGACCAGAACTCCCGCGTCACCGGGCCGGTGCAGCCACAGCGCCTCGATCAACTGCCCGCGCCCGGGATCCAGTCGGTCGATCGCGGCGGCAGCATGCTCGGTGATCGCGTCGCCGAGTTGGCCGGAGACCTCCACCTCGGTAAGCGGAATACTCTGACGCTCGGCGGGGACGAACGTCATGGTCGTCAGATCGAGTCGGCTGCGGAACATTTCGTGTCTGTCGGCGATAGCGTCTAGCAGCTGCCGCAACCGGTCAGCGGTCGCATCGGGCGGCAGGATGATCGCCTCAATCTGCGCCAACCGCCGCGGATCGCCGTGTTCGTAGAGCCAATGCACGGCGGGCAGGGCCGGGATCGGACCTTCAGGTTCGGGTCCGGCGGCCAGTTCCTCGGCGGTGTCACGGTCGACGGCCGCCGCCAGCTCGCGCAGCGTTCCGCATTCCAGCACCAGCCTGGCTCGCAGGGGCAGCCCGAGCCGGCGCGCGGCCTGGACCAACGACAGGGCGACGATACTGTCCAGCCCGAGTTCCAGCAGGTCGGCGTCGATGTCCACGTCGGTCAGACCCAGCAGCTCGGCGACCGCCCCAACCAGCGCGATTTCCGTCGGGGTGCTGGGGCGTTCCGGAGCCTCGTCCGAGGTGGTTGCCGCGGCCAGGGCGGTGTCATCGACCTTGCCGTTGGCGGTCAGAGGAATCGTGTCGACGACGACCAACCGGTTCGGCATCATGTAGCGCGGCAGGCGGTCTCGCAGCAGCGACCGCAGATCGGCGACCTCTACCTCTCCGGCGATATAGGCGATCAGCCGGGGGCCCGCCAGATTTCGGTGTACGGCGACGTGAGCGTGCCGCACGCCGGCCACCTCCTCGAGCACCGCTTCGATCTCGCCCGGCTCGACGCGGTGGCCGCGGACCTGAATTTGGGCGTCGGCGCGGCCGATGAACGACAATGCGCCATCACGATCCCGGCGCACCAGGTCACCGGTGCGGTACATCCGGTCACCGCCGGGCGCGGCGACGAACCGGGTCGCGGTCTCGCCGGGGCGGCCGAGGTATCCGCGGGTCACCTGTTCACCGGCCAGATACAGCTCGCCCACCACACCGTCTGGTACGGGCTGCAGCCACGAGTCGAGCACGAGGGCGCCGGTTGACCGGGTCGGATAGCCGATCACCGGTGCGTCGTGGTCGGCGATGGCGGCGACGACGGCCTCGACGGTCGTCTCGGTGGGGCCATAACAGTTGTGAGCCGCCAGCAGCGCGTGAGTGCAAGCCTTGCGAATATCGGCCCAGTCGACCGAGCCCACTGCCTCACCGCCGAGAGCGAGCACGGAAAGTGTTCCGCGATAGAGTAATCCGGCCCGGCGCAGATTGGTGAACAGCGAAGGGGTGACATCGAGCATGTCGATACCGTGTCGGTCGATGATCTCGACCAGTGCCTCGGCATCGCGGCGGTCGGTTTCGGCGATGAGATGCACGGAGTGGCCGAAGAGCAGCCCGGCCAGCGGCTGCCAGGCCGCGTCGAACGCGAACGACCAGGCGTGGCCGATGCGCAGCGGCCGTCCGAGACGCTCGGCGGCCGGGCGCAGCATCCGTTCGACGTGATCGTCGATGTAGGCGAGCAGGGCCTGATGGGTCCCGATAACACCCTTGGGCTCTCCGGTGGTGCCCGAGGTGAACACCGCGTACGCGGCTTGGCCGGGCGCGGACGGTGTGGAGAACCTCGGTGCGGTGGCTGCTTCGGCCATGGTGGCCTCGTCGATGACGAGGACGGCACCGGTCTGGGCGAGAATCGAATCCACCCGCCCGGCCGGCATGTTCTGTTCCAGTGGCACGTACATCCCACCGGCCTTGAGCACACCGAGCATCGCGACGACATAGTCGGCGTTGCGGGGAAGCTGGATCGCCACCGCGGTCTCACCGCGCACACCGGACTCCGCGAGCAACCCGGCCAAGCGATCCGATCGCTCGTGCAGCTCCCGGTAGCTCAGCTGGCCGCCCTCCCACCGCAGTGCGATCGAATCCCCCAGCACCACTGCTGTTTCGGCGAACCGATCCGCCACGCCCAGCGTGAACGCAGCACCCGGCAGAGTCGCCGCGGTGGGGCGAGCTTCATCGTCGAGCAGGATCGCGACGGCACCCAGCGGCTTATCCCACATCTCGATCAGCCGGCTCATGGTCTGCAAGACCCGCTTGCCGAGGGTGACGGCTGTCGACACGCCCAGAGCGTTGTCGGTGACCTCCACCAGCAGCGTCAGTTCGGCGTCACTGCGGTAGGCGGCGATGGTCACCGGGAAGTGAGTCAGGCTCTCCATGGCCGCAGGCCGGAAGCCGACCTCCCCGGCCATGAATTCGGCACCGCCCACTACGTCCCCCGGCGGGAAGCTCTCGTAAACCAGCAGGGTGTCGAACATCTCGCCCACCCCGGCGAAGTTGCGCAGCTGGGAGTGCGTGAGATAGCTGTGGTCGCGCAGTTCGGCGGCTTCTCGCTGAAGCGCCGAACAGTGCTGGGCGACAGTGACATTCGGATTGAGCCGAACCCGGAGTGGAATCGTGTTGATGAACAGTCCGACCATGGTCTCCACCCCGGCCAATTCGGGGGGACGACCGGACACGGTGACACCGAACACGATGTCGTCGCGATCGGTCAGCCGGGACAGGATCAGCGCCCAGGCCATCTGCAGCAGCGTGTTGAGGGTCACCCCACGGGCACGGGCTGCCGCGGCGAGCACTTCGGCGTCGGCGGCAGGCAGGGTCAGCTCGGTGCGGTTGGGTAACCCGCTACCGTCACCGCCGAGTGCCGGTGATAGCAGCGTCGGTCCCGGCATGCCGCTCAGATGCCGGCGCCAAACCTGTTCGCCGACTCGCGGATCACGATCGGCGAGCCAGCCGATGTAATCGCGATAGAGCCGTGGCGGCGCCAGCGTGCCGGGGCTACCGCCGCCGCGGTACAGCGTGAGCATCTCGCCGATGAACACCGGTAGCGACCAGCCGTCGATCACGATGTGGTGAGCGGTGACCACCAACCGCCAGCGCCGCTCGGGCAACTCGATGAGCAGGAACCGGATCAGCGGGCCGTCGTGCAAGCTGAACCGTCGGCTGCGCTCGCGTTGTTCGATGGCAACTGCCTGATCGTCATCGGCGCGCACCTGCTGCCAGGGCAGTTCCACTGCCGCCGGCACGATCTGCACCGGATGCGGTAGGTCCTGATGCCAGAAGCTGGCGCGAAGATTGGGATGGCGCAGCAGCATTGCTGAGGCACAGTCCCGCAGCAGATCGACGTCCAGCGGCCCGGACACATCCGCGGTCATCGCGATCACGTACGGGTCTTCTGCACTGGGCCCGATCAACGTGGCGTGCGAGTACAGTCCGAGCTGCAACGGCGATAACGCCAGGACATCCTCGATGTCAGCGGTCGTCACGAGGGACGAGCCTTCGACCAGGACGATTTCAGCGCGTCCAGATCGCCGGCCGACAGCCCCGACACGCTCATCGCTTCACGCCGCATATCCGCACGATCGTCACCCTGGCCACGCTGCGGCCGATCGTCGATCGCCCCGGCCAGTGTTGCCACGCTTGGGTATTCGAAAATCATCCGCGGGTCGACCGTCAGACCGGCTGTCCGCATCCGCGCGGCCAACTGCACCGACAGGATGCTGTCGCCACCGAGCGTGAAAAAGTCGTCGTCCCGGCCGATTCCGTCCACATCGAGCAATTGGCCCATGGCGGCGGCGACCGCGCGTTCGGTGTCGGTTCTGGCCGGCTCGCTCGTCCCGGTGGTGTGCACCTCGGGCCGGGGTAGTCCCGGCCGGTTCAGCTTCCCGGACTCGGTTGACGGCATCACGTCGAGCACCGAGATCGTCGACGGTGTCATATAGCCCGGTAGCGCCGCAGCCACCGATGCGCGCACCGCGGCGACGAAGGCTGCCGGATCGGCGACGGGCTCGTGGGGAACGACGTACCCGGCCAGGCTGGCCCCGCCTGGACCGTCCCAGGTGCGGGCGGCCGCGACGGCGACTCCGTCGGCGGCTCGCAGCGCGGCTTCGACTTCGGCCAATTCGACCCGGAATCCACGCACCTTCACCTGGTGGTCGGTGCGCCCGACGAATTCAAGCCGGCCGTCCTCGGTCCAGCGACCACGGTCACCACTGCGATAGAAGCGTGACCCCGGCTCAGCGGCATAGGGATTCGGGAGGAACCGGGTTGCCGTCAGCCCAGGCTGCTTCCAGTAGCCCCGCGCGATCTGCTCCCCCGCGTAGTACAGCTCACCGACGACACCGACCGGCACGGGCTGGAGCCCGTCGTCCAGCAGGTAGACCTGCGAGCCCTCCATCGGCGTGCCGATCTTCGGGATGGGCAAGTCCAGTGGGCCGCGGATCAGTGCGCCCGAGGTTTCGGTGGCACCGATCGCGTTCAACGGTTCGATCGACGTGCTCTCGCCGACACACGCCATCAGCCGCTGCAGTAGCGAAACAGTGACCGGCTCGCCACAAGTGACCAGCCTTCGCAGTGTGCGGATAGCGTCCGGTGCGCTGTCCACGAGCGCTGAGACCAGGCTGGCGACGCCGGTGACCTGCGCCACTGAATGCCGCTCGATCAGGCCGGCCAACGCCTCGGCGTCCCGGTGTTCGGCGTCGTCGGCGACGATCAGCGTCGACCCGGCCACCAGACCTGCTAGCGTTTCGATGCACCCTTCCAGGAACGTCATCGGCGCCTGCGCCAGCCGGATGTCTTCGCCCGGTACCGGATAGTGCTTCAGTTGCCAGGTCAGGCGGGTGCTCATCGCCCGGTGGGTGCCCACAACACCTTTCGGCTTGCCGGTCGACCCCGACGTGAACATCAGGTACATCGGGTCGTCCGGGCGAGGCGGGGCCAGCGCGGCAACCGCATCGGTGGTGTCCCATTCGGCGCGAACCGCCGGATCGTCCATCGAGATCAGCGTGACACCGTCGGCATCGGGCATCGCCGCGCCGGCCTCGGCGGTGACGACCACGACCTCCGGCGCGACGTCATCGAGCATGAACTGCTTACGTGCCGGCGGGTAGGTCGGGTCCAGCGGGAAGAATCCGGCGCCCGCCTTCATGATGCCCACCAGTGCGACCACCAGGTCGATACCGCGGCGCATCGACAGCCCGACCAGTGATCCCGGGCCCACACCGTGCCGCGTGAGGAGATGCGCGAAGCGATCCGAGCGGTGGTGCAGCGCCGGGTAATCCAGAGACTCCTCGCCGCAGCGCAGCGCGATCCGGTCGGCACCCAGGGTTCGGCTGCCCTCCAGCAGTTCCGGTACCGTGCGGGGCCGGTCCGCTGGTGACACGCGCCCGCGGCTCTGGGCCAGCACCTGGTCCTGTTCGGCATCCCCGAGCAGGTTGACGTCACGCAGCGTCGCGTCCGGGTCGGTGGCGAATGCGTCGATGACGCGGTTCAGCCAGCCGGCGAAGCGTTGCATCGTCGACGGGTGATACAGCTCGGTGCGGTAGATGACATGACCCCGGTAGCCGTCCTCGCCGACAAAGAAGTTCACGCTCAGATCGGCGTGCGCCACATCGAATGTCGGCTCCAGCGCGGTGAACCTGGTCTCGCCATCAGGTCCAGCCGCGATCAGCTGATTCTCCGGCAGCTCTTCACGGACATGCACGACGACTTGGAACAGCGGGTTGCGCGATAACGACCGTACCGGGTTGACGGCGTCGACCACCCGGTCGAACGGGAGATCCTGGTTGGCGTAGGCGGCAAGCGCCATCTCCCGGGCACGCAGCAGTGCTTCGCGAAGGGTCGGATTGCCCGACAGATCGTTGCGCAGCACCAAGATATTGACGAAAAAGCCGACCAGCCGGTCTAATTCGGTGTCAGTGCGACCGGCCACCGGGGTGCCGAGGGGGATGTCGTCGCCACCGCCGGCCTTCTGCAGGACGATGGCGACAGCGGTCTGCAGGAGCATGAACTCGGTGATGCCCAATTCACGGCTCAGTGCGGTCAACCGGTCCCGCACACGCGCGTCGAATCGCAGCGGGATGGCCGCACCGGCACCGCCGGCGATCGGCGGCCGGGGCAGGTCCGGTCGCAGCCCGGTGTCCTCGATCAGCCCGTCGAGCTGGCGCACCCAGTATTGCCGTTGTGCGTCCATCAGTTCGGTGTCCGACAACAGCTCGACCTGCCACGCGGCGTAGTCGCGGTACTGGATGGGCAACGGTGCCCAGCACGGTGCGGCGCCCTCGCGTCGCGCGCCGTACGCCGTGAGTACGTCGGTGAACAGCACACCGGCCGACCAATGGTCGGCCGCGATATGGTGGACCACTATCGACAGCACTGATGCGCCGGGGATGGTCAACACCGCGATCCGGATGGGCAGCTCGGACTCGAGTTCGAACCGGTGTGCCCGCTCGGCATCCAGTTGTGTGGTCAGCCAGTCCTCGTTCAGGCCCTTGAGGTGCCGCACGTCGATGGTGTCGACGTTCTCAACGAATTGATGCGGGACGCCGTCGATCTCGCGGTAGAGGGTACGCAGGATCTCGTGGCGGGCGACGGCGTCGCCGACCGCGGTGACGAGCGCATCGACATCGCACGGCCCGGTGAGTCTGGCGGCGAACGGGATATTGTTCACCGGGCTGGGGCCGTCGACGCGGTACTGGAACCAGCTTCGTAGCTGTGCGGCTGACAACGGGGAATGCTCGACGTCGGTGGTGCGGGCGACGAGCTGCGGGCGGGCCGAACCCGGCTGTCCGTCCCGCAGATCGTCGATCACGGCGGCGAGTTCAGCGGGGGTGCCACGTTCGAACACGTCGCGCACACTGACCTCGACCCCGCAGGCCTCGCGGACCGCCGCGACCAGCTTGGTGGCCAACAGCGAATGTCCGCCGAGGCTGAAGAACGAGTCGTCGCAACCGACCTCATCGGCGCCGAGCAGCTCGGCGAACAACGCCGCGACCTCATGTTCGGTGTCGGTCACCGGTGCGCGGTACTCGGTCTGCGGTCCGATCTCGGGATCTGGCAGGGCTGCCCGGTCCAGTTTCCCGTTGGCGGTGACCGGAATTTCGTCGATGACGACGTATGCGGCCGGGATCATGTAGTCGGGCAGGGCGGCGGCGACGCGGGTCTTGATCCGATCAACGTCGACGATGTCGCCGGCGGGCGGTGTCACGTAGGCGATCAGGCTCTTGCCCAGGTGCGGTAGCTCGGCGGCGATCACGACGGCGTTGCCGACGCTGGGATCGACGGTGATGGCGGCGGCCACTTCGCCGAGCTCGATGCGGAAACCGCGGATCTTCACCTGTTCGTCGGCGCGGCCGACGAACTCGAGATCACCGTTGTGGTTGCGCCGGGCCAAGTCGCCGGTGCGGTAGAGCCGGCCGCCGGTGCTGAAGGGATCGGCGACGAACCGTTCGGCCGTCAGCACCGGCCGTTCATGGTAGCCGTGCGCCAGTTGTGTTCCACCGATGTAGATTTCGCCGATCACATCCACGGGAACAGCCCGCAAGGCGTCATCGAGAAGGTAGATTGTGGTATTGATCTTCGGCTTGCCGATCGGCACCACACCGGCACCCTGCCTACCCTCGACCGTAAAACGCGACGCGTTGATGATCGTTTCGGTGGGGCCGTAGAAATTGTGCAGCAGCGCGTCGAATGTCGCGTGGAACTTGTCGGCCAGTTCGCCGGGCAGGGCTTCACCACCGATCGGCACCCGGCGAAGCGTACGCCACTGTTCCACTCCCGGCAGGGACAGGAACAAGCCGAGAAGCGACGGCACGAAGTGCATTGACGTAATCGACTCGCGCTGAAGAAGATCCGTGAGGTAGCCGATATCACGCAAGCCGTCGCTGCGCGGAATCACCAGGCGCGCGCCCTGCGCCAATACCCCGAAGATCTCGCCGATCGACACGTCGAAACTCGGTGAGGCCACCTGCAGCAGCCGGTCATCGGCGCTGATCTGGTACTCCTGCGCGAACCACCGGAAGTAGTCGGTAACCGGCCGGTGCGGAACCGGAACACCCTTGGGCAGGCCGGTCGAGCCCGACGTATAGATCAGGTAGGCGGTGTTGTCCGGGCCGAAAGGCCGCACGAGCTCCGATTGGTCCAGATCACCGGCGGGCAGATCCTCAGTGCCCATGATCGGTTCGCGCACAACCATTTTAGGGTCGGCGTCGGAGAGGATGTAGGCGATGCGGTCGGCCGGATACTCGGGGTCGACGGGTAGATAGACGGCGCCCGCCTTGGCGATGCCCAGTGCGGTGACCACCAGCTCCGGCGACTTCTCCAATAGCACCGCGACCCGGTCCTCGGCGCCGATTCCCTGCCCGATCAGCCAGCGCGCATGCTGGTTCCCCGCTTCGTTGATCTCCCGGTAGCTGTAGCGTCGGCCCTCGTAGACCACGGCGATCTCGTCCGGCTGCGACGCCGCACGATCGGCGACGAGGTCACCGAGCGCCATTGCCGGGCAATCGAAGATCTCACCGTGGGACACCTGCTCGAGCCAGGCGGCATCGGCCTCGTCCAGCAGAGTCAGGTCGGCCAGCACCCGATTGGGCTGGGCCAGCGCATCGCGCAGAAGCACAGTGAAGCTGTCGAGGAGTTGCCGGGCCAGGCGTGAGTCGATCACCTCGGTGAGGTACTCGACCTCCACCTCGACCTCACCGCCGGTGAACTCGACCATAAAGCCCAGGGGCAGCTGAGCGAACCGGCCACGAAACTCGGCCCGCTGGCAGTGCACGCCGGCCGGGTTGAAACCGTCGCCCTCGGGCTCGCGCACGCCGAAGCCCACCCGCGCCATCCGCTCGACGCCGTAGCGGCGGTCCGGGTTGAGTTCCCGCACCACCCGGTCGAGGTTGACCCGCTGGTGGGCGAACGCCCCCACCGCGGTGTCCCGGGCGGCGGTCACCAGTTCGTGAAAAGTGCCCCAGCGGTCGGGCCGCATGCGTAGCGCCACGGTATTGCCGTAGTACCCGATGACGTCATCGGACGCGCGGTTGAGAACCGGCGCGGCGACCAGGAAGTCGTCGGCATGCGTATGTCGGTGCACCAGTGCCGAGAACGCGGCCAGTAGCACCATGTACGGCGTCGCTGCGGTCTCGTGCGCCAGTTTCGCCACCGCCTCGACGGTGTCGGCGCCCAGTCGGGTCGTGCACCTGTCGGCCAGCCACTGCGACGGGACCGCCGATCCCGTGGGCCCGGGCAATTCCAGCGGCTCGGGTGGGTCGACGAGCAGTCGGCGCCAGTACTCCACATCGGCGTCTTCGGCGCCCGACGGCGGCGCCGGAGTCTGGCCCACCGCGGCGAGGACATCGCCCTGGTACGCGCGCGTCAGATCGGCGAAGAACACCCGCCACGAAGCGTCGTCCCACGCGATGTGGTGCGCCGCCAGCAGCAGCACATGCTCATCGACGCCCACCTGAGCCAGGGTGATCCGCAGCGGCGCCTCGGCGCTCAGATCGAACGGCATGGTGAACGTCCGCTGAGCAAGGACCTCCAGTCGCAACCCGCGAGCCTGCGGGCTGAGGTCACGCAGATCATGCTGCGCCCAAGCCGGTTTCAGCTCCTCCCGTACGGTTGCGCTCGGTTCGCCGTCGGTACCGGTGTGGTAGGTGGTGCGCAGTATCGGATGCCGGGCGGCAACAGCGTCGATCGCCGCGTGCAGGCGCTCGGCCCCGAGTTCGCCGGACAGCCGATAGGACACCCCGACGTTCAGCAGCGCGCCGGTGGTGTCGATGGACTGCACGAACCACATTCGGCGCTGGCCGTCCGTCATCGCCGTGGGATCGGCTGCCGCAGCGGGCTCCGCCAGCAAGCCGCGCTGGGCGAGCTTGTGGCGCAACAGCTCCAGGCGCTGCTGGTCGGCGTCACGCGTGTCAGTCATGGGATCTCCTCCGGGGGTGATCGTCGAGCGCGGCCGCGTCAGCCCGGCAGCTGCTGCGCCGAGTCACCGGCTGTGGTGAGCGCCATAGCCACCTCAGCGGTGTCCATGCCGGTCACTTCGAGGCACAGTGCCGCGATTTCGTCGAGCCGCTCGATGGGTTCGAGTTCACGAAGACGGTTGGCCAGGCCCTCGATGGTGCGGGTGGCAAAGATGTCGGCGACGCTGACGCCCGAGACGTCCAGCCATTGCCGGATCCGCGCCACCGCTGTGGTGGCCAGGACGGAATCCCCACCCAGGCTGAAGAAGTCATCGTCGACTCCCAGTCGGCTGGTGCCCAGAACGCCCGAGATGATCGAGACCAGCGCCGACTGCAGCGCACCCGACCCGGGCCGGTGCCCGACCGCCGATTCGGCGTGTTCGGCCAGCCTTCGCACGACGGCGCGCCGGTCTATCTTGCCGCCCAGGGTGTACGGGATCCGGTCGAACACCTCGATGTGCTGCGGAACCATGTGGGGCGGAAGTTCTTTGCCAAGCTGATGCCGGATATCCTCGATCGTCCGTGAGCTCGGCGTCAACGCCACGGCCGCCGCAAGCCGGTCCTGAGAACCCGTGCGGCCCGGGATGGTCACCGCCACGGCGCCGTCCACACCGGGCACCCCCAGCAGCGCCGCCTCCACCTCGCCCAGCTCGACGCGGTAGCCGCTGAGCTTGACCCGGTTATCGGCGCGGCCGACGAATTCGTATGTCCCGTCCGGCCAGACGCGAGCCAGATCACCGGTTCGATACCAGCGGATGCCGTCGTGCTCGACGAATCGCTGGGCGGTCAAGTCGGGCCTGCCTCGGTAGCCGCGGGCCACCCCGCGCCCGCCGATCCACAGTTCGCCGACCATCCAGTCCGGACAGTCTGCCCCGCTGGCCGCGACCACACGGCATCGGTTGTTGGGCAACGGTTTTCCGAAAGGTATGGCAGTCCAACCGGTAGGCACGTCGGCCACTTCGCAGATTGTGTGGTGGATCGCGGTCTCGGTGGCGCCGCCGAGACCGGCGAATCGCACCTTCGGGGCGCGTTCCCGCAACTGCCGGGCCATCGCGGGGGTGACCCAATCACCACCGGTCGGAACCACCCGCACCGCCGGCAGCGGGCCGGCCACCTCGAGGAGCATCGACAGCCAGCCGGGCAGAAAGTGCAACACCGTGACCCGATAGGTGTCGATGAGCCGCACCCAATGGTCGGGGTCGCGCCGATGCTGCTCGTCGACGACGACGATCGCGCCGCCGGTGCCCAGAGTTGCGAAGATGTCCAGAACCGAGATATCGCATTCCAGCGTGGACAGCGCCAGGCAGCGATCCTCGGGCCCGAGCCCGAAATGCCCCGTGATGAACTCGACGGTGTTCATCGCGGCATCGTGGGTGACTTCGACGCCCTTGGGCTCACCGGTCGAGCCGGAAGTGCACAGCACGTAGGCAAGTCGGTCGGGATCGCCAGTGACAGGGGTCAATTCAGCTCCGGTGCCGCGCGCGATCGCCTCAGCGACCGTCATCGCCGGCACTGGTATATCGGGTAGCTCTGTGCCGCACACCAGCGCGAGATCCACGGCACCGCCGGCGATCATCCGCCGCGCCCGCTCGTGCGGCTGGTCAACGCCCACCGGTAGGTAGACCCCACCCGCGGCGTGGATCCCCAGCAGCGCGGGAACCTGTTCGGCGGTCTTAGGTCCGAGCACGGCGACGGTCCCGCCGTCGGGGAGACCCGCCGCACGCAGGGCGGCCGCGACCGCCAGCGCGTGCTGACGCAGCTCCTCATACGTCAGATCAACCAGGTCACTGAAAACCGCTGGGGAATCAGGTTGTTGAGCGGCCGTGGCGAAGAATCCGTCGTGCAACATGCGTCCGCTGGGGGTGGTAGTCGTGACCGCCGCATCCCGGACGTCACGCTGTGCGGAAGGCAGCAGTGGCGGCCTCGGACGGTCCCACGCATCGTCGTCGTGAGCCAGCCGGCGCACCTCGTCGATGTGACGGGCGAACATCGCGTCGATCACGCCGGAGCAAAACGCGTCCTCCCGGACATCCCAGTTCAGCAGGATGCCGCCGTCGAATTCGGTCACCTGGGCGTCGAGCAGAACCTGCGGGCCTTGCGAGATGATCCACTCCGGTGAGCCGAATTCCGTTGTCACCTCGGGCCTGAACAGCTCGCCGAGACCGAGCGCGCTGGTGAACACGACCGGCGCCAGTACCTGCGTTCCGCGATGACGGCCCAGATCCCGCAGTACCGACAATCCCGGATACGACGCGTGCGCTGCCGCCTCGTGCATGCTCTGCTGCACCGCCCGCGCGCGCTGGGCCGCGGTGTCGGCGGCGGCGAGGTCGATGTCGAGGAGCAGGGACGAGGTGAAGTCGCCGACCACCTTGTCGATGTCGGCATGCAACGGCTCACGCCCGAACAGCGGAACGTTGAGCAGGAATCGCGGATCGGCGGACCAGCCGGCCACGGTGTCGGCGAAGGAGGCGGCCAGCGTCATCGCCGGTGTCACACCGTGCCTCCGGGCGCGGTTGAACAGGTTGTCGCGGGTGGCCGGGTCCAGCCAATGCCAGCGGCGCCCGGCCCGGCGCGGGTCGATCTGCTGAGCCACCGGGACCAACGGCAGGGCCGGCGCGTCAGGCAGCTCGGGCACCTTCTCGGCCCACCACTGCCGGTCGGCGTCGAAGTTGTCCGGTGACGAAAGTTGTTGGCGGTACTGCTGATAGGTGTAGCCGATCTCGGCAAGCCGGTCACCCCGGTACAGCGCGGCGAGATCGGCCATCAGCGCTCGGTAGCTCATCGCGTCGGCGCCTTGCATGTCCAGGTCGACGTGCAATCGGGTGCGGTCACCAGGCAGCAGGGTCAGGGCCAGCTCGAGCACCCGACCATCGAGTTGTTGGCAGGACTTGTCCGCGCGAATAGTTGCCAACTGGTTGTCGACGGTGGCCGCATCGGCCTCGCGAAGGTCGGTGACCGCGACTGGAAGCGGGTCCGATGGCGCGCCGATCCGCTGCGTGCCATCGGGCAGAAACTCCACTCGCAGCATCGGATGGCGCTCGGCCAGTTGGGTGGCCGCCCGGCGGATCCGACGCGGATCTATCGCGGCGCCGTCGAACTCGACGTAGAGGTGGCCGGCCACCCCACCCAGTTGTTGGTCAGCGTGCCTGCCGATCCACATGGCGTGCTGCATGGGGGCCATACCGAATGGTTCGCCCTCGGTCACGGGAGGCTGGGCCGGTACCGGATCGGGCCGGTCGGCCGGCGTCAACAGATCGGACCAGGCGCGGACTGACGGAGCGGCGGCGAGCCGGGCGAAATCGATGTCGAATCCCGCGCGGCGCCAGTGCCCGGCCAACGTCATCATCCGGATCGAGTCCAGACCCTGGGCGATCAGATCGCCGTCCGGGTCGATGTCGGTGTGGTCGACGCCGAGCAGCTCCGCGACCCGGTTGGTGATCAAGGCCGCCTCCGACCCCCCCTGGTGTGGGGAGCCGTCTTCAGCCCCGGTCACTGTCGCCTCCCTAACACCTGAGCAGCCTCAACTTACTTTGGGAAGGCTACCCTATGCTCGGTGGCGCAACACGTCTACGTGGGCTCGTTCGGCGGACACCGCCTACCTCAGGGAGCGCAATGACCGGATTCACGCCCTTTCCAGCGGAGCGCGCGGCGGCCTACCGGGCAGCCGGCTACTGGGCCGGCCGGCCACTCGATGACATCCTCTCCGCCGCCGCGGCGCAGTGGGCCGATCATCCGGCTGTCATCGACGATCGGACCAGCCTCACCTACGCCGAGCTGGACCGCCGCGCGAATGGGGCCGCGGCTGGACTGCGCGCATTGGGCGTCGAGGAAGGGCAGAGCGTATTGGTCCAGCTCCCCAACAGCTGCCAATTCGCCGTCGCATTGTTCGGGCTGTTGCGCGCAGGCGCCCTGCCGGTGATGTGCCTGCCGGGTCACCGGGACGCGGAGATCTCCCATTTCCTCGAGGTCAGTGGTGCGGTCGGCATCATCGTCGGCTCCGACGCCGGATTCGACTACCGGGGCATGGCCGAGCGTCTGCTGGGCCGGGACAACGCGCTGCGCCACGTCATCGTCGACGGCGACCCGGGACCGCATACCGCGTGGGCGCAGCTCTGCCAGGGCGCCGGACCACCACCGCAGCGTCGCGTCGACACCAGCGATCCGGCCGTTCTGCTGGTGTCCGGCGGCACGACCGGTGCACCGAAGCTGATCCCCCGCACTCACGACGACTACCTCTACAACGCCATCGCCAGCGCGAAGCTCTGTGGCCTCACCGCCGCCGACGTGTATTTCGTCGCGCTGCCCGCCGGACACAACTTCCCACTTGCGTGCCCCGGCCTGCTCGGCGCGATCAGCGTTGGCGCCACCGTCGTGTTCGGGCGAGACCCGAGCCCGGAGGCCGCCTTCGCCGAGATCGCCCGCCACGGCGTCACCGCCACCGCGCTGGTGCCCGCGTTGGCGCGATTGTGGGCGCAGGCCTGCGAATGGGAGGAACAGCGCCCGACCAGCCTGCGGCTTCTGCAGGTCGGCGGAGCTAAGCTCGCCGCCGACGACGCGCGGCACGTGCGGTCGGTGCTCACCCCCGGTTTGCAGCAGGTGTTCGGGATGGCCGAAGGCCTGTTGTGCTACACGAGAATTGACGATCCCGCCGAGTTCCTCGAGAACACCCAGGGCCGTCCGCTGGCCGAGCACGACGAGTTGCGGATCGTCGACGACGAGGGTGTCGCGGTGTCCGAGGGCGAGCCCGGCGAGCTGTTGGTACGCGGGCCCTACACGATCAACGGCTACTACCGTGCCGCGGCGGAGAATCAGCGCTCGTTCACCCCGGACGGCTTCTACCGCAGCGGCGACACGGTGCGCCGCCTCGCCGGCGGCTACCTCGAAGTGACGGGCCGGATCAAGGACGTCATCCTGCGCGGCGGTGAGACGGTGTCCGCCCTCGACCTCGAGAGCCATCTGCTGACCCACCCGGCGGTGTCAGCCGCCGCCGCGGTCGGCCTGCCTGATCCATATCTCGGGGAGAAGATCTGCGCCGCTATCGTTTTCCGCGGCACACCGCTAACGCTGGTAGAGCTCAATGAGCATCTCGACGCCCGTGGTGTCGCCGTGCACTGCCGTCCGGACATGGTGATGCCGATGCCGGCGCTGCCGACGACGGCGGTAGGCAAGGTCGACAAGCGCACGATCCTCGCCCAGCTGCAACCCTGAGCCAGGTCAGTCGGCGCGTGGGACCAGATGGGGTGCCAGGCAACCCATCTTCTCGCACGTCTCCTCGAATTCGCGCTCGGGCGACGATGCGGCGATGATACCGGCCCCGGCGCGCAGCCAGGTCCGCGAATCCACTTCGTAGGCCGCGCGCAACGCGAGTGCGGCATCGAGGCCGCCGTCCGGGGTGAACATCGCGACCGCACCCGAGTACAGACCGCGCGGCATTTCGTCGAGCCGCAGAATCGCCTCGACACCAGGTGCTTTCGGGATTCCAGATGCGGTCACCGCGGGGAACAGCGCCTCCAGGGCATCCATCCGGTTGTGGGTCGGATCCAGTCTGGCACCGACGGTCGACCCGAGGTGCTGGACGCTGCCGCGCTCCCGCACCGTCATGAAGTCGGTCACCGCGACGCTGCCGGGCTGCGCGACCTCCGCGATCTCGAGCATCGCGGTACGCACCGACAGCGCGTGCTCGACGATCTCCTTGGCATCGGATTCCAGCTCGTCGCGTGCCGCCCGGTCATCGTACGCTCCACGGCCGAATGCCCTTGTCCCGGCGAGTGGTTCGGTGATCACCACACCATCACTGTGGACTGCGGTGACCAGTTCGGGGCTGAAGCCCAGGGCCCTGATACCGCCGAGTCGCATCAGAAACGACCGCGCGGGTGTGTTGTGTCTGCGGCCCATACTGTAGGTCGCGGGGAAGTCGACGGTGAATGGAACGTCGACGGTGCGAGACAGAATCACCTTCTGGTAGAGGCCATCTCGGATCTCGGTGACCGCCGTCGCGACGCGGTCGCGGTAGCGGCTGGGATCGGCAGACACGTCGATCCCGCGGACCTCACGAGTCAGTTCTCCGGGCCGGAGATCCCGGACCGCCGTGCGAAGCTCGTCGCTCCCATTGATGACCTCGATCCCGTTGGCCGACACCACAACCCGGCTCAGAGGTGTGAAGATCCGGGCCAGCGGTGTGCCCGCCGGAATTCGGTCGAACAATCCCAGCCGGTGCGCGCCCAGCTCGAAGGCAATCCATCCGAACGCCGGCTCGCCGTCGGTCAGTACGGTGTCGAGGGCTTCGGCGAGCACTGCTGCCGGGCGCCCACTCCAGTGGCGGCGGACAACGGCTCCGCCGGCGCCGATGCGGCATTCGTCGCGGTCGAGCTCGATCGAGGCGCGGGCGCCGATGGCCAGAGTCCAGCAGCCGTCCCGCTCGTAGACCAGATAGTCAGCGCCGACACGCTCGGGACCGGCGGCGGCCACATGTGCGACGACATCCGCCGGAACCATCCCGTGCGGTAGCTCAGTCCACTCGGCAGCATCGATCGGCGAGCGCGGCGCCGCGGTCACGTCGGTCATGCGGTTGAGGGTAGCCTAACCTGTGTCTACGATTGAGACCTCCGCCCACGCACCGGATAACCGCACGTCGCAGGCACCCGACGCCAGGCACGTAGGCCCCAAATCCACGTGGGCACCCGTTAGGCTTCGCTGATTTGTCGATATGAGGGCGGTGAGGACTGAGGTGATCTCGTTCGTCGTCCCGACCCTCAACGAACAACAGACCGTCGAGAAGACCCTGGCGTGCCTGGCCTCCTATACCGGCGAGCACGAGATCATTGTCTCCGACGACAACAGCACCGACGACACGGTCGCGATCTGCTCGCGTTACGCCCACACAATGGTCCGCTACAGCGAGCCGGCGAAGCAGACGATCGCCCAGGCGAGAAACCGCGGGGCGGCGGCCGCGCGCGGTGACTATCTGGTGTTCGTCGACGCCGACGTCCTGATCCCGGACGTCGACGACTTCTTCCGCACCGCGCATGCGTACTTCCGATCCGACCGCGAGCTGGTGGCGCTCACCGGCCACTACCGGGTCTTTCCTGAATCTGCCAGCGCGGCTGATCGATACGTGTTCACCATGCTGAGTCTGCAGTTCCTGCTGCAGAACAACATCTTGCGGGTGGGTGCGGCCAGCGGAAAGTTCCAGATGGTGTCCGCCGCCGCATTCGAAAAGGTCGGCGGGTTCAACCCGAATCTCGTCGCCTCCGAGGACATGGATCTTTTCCGTCGGCTATCCCGCTTCGGCAGAACGTATTTCGCATGGGATCTGACCGTCTACCACTCCGGCAGGCGTGCCAAAGCGATCGGCTGGCGCAAGCTGCTGTGGCAGTGGTTCAGCAACTCCGTCTCGGTGTTCTTCCTCAACCGATCGGTCAGTCGGGAATGGAAGGCGATCCGCTGATGATCGAACTTGACGGCCTCACCAAGGCTTACGGCGGGGTGTCGGCACTGAACGATGTGAGCTTCACGGTGCCGACCGGTTCAGTACTGGCGCTGCTCGGCCACAACGGCGCGGGCAAAACAACCGCGGTGCAAATCCTTTCGACCCTGATACCACCCACGGGCGGTCGCGCCACGGTCGCCGGCTACGACGTCGTCGAGCAAGCAGGCCAAGTTCGGGACAGCATCGGCGTGACGGGCCAGAGCGCCAGCCTCGACTACGTGATCACCGGGCGACAGAATCTGACCCTGTTCGGCAGGCTGCGTGGCATGCGCCGCAAGGAAGCGCGCCAGCGAGCCGACCAACTGATCGGCGAATTCGAGCTCGACCACGCGGCCGACCGGCCCGTCTCGACGTATTCCGGCGGGATGCGGCGCCGCCTCGACATCGCGGCGGCTCTGGTCGTGACTCCCAAGGTGCTCTTTCTGGACGAACCGACCACCGGGCTGGATCCCCTGAGCCGACGCCAGGTCTGGGAGCGGGTGTCCGCGCTCACCGCCGATGGCGTGACGGTTCTGCTCACTACCCAATACCTCGAAGAGGCTGACGTACTGAGCGATTCGATCGTGATCCTCAATTCTGGACGCGTCATCGCACACGGCACCGCCGACGAACTCAAGAATCAGACCGGCTCCACCTATTGTCAGGTCACCCTGGTACGGCGCGCCGATATCCCACGCGTCGTCGCCGCGCTGGCCGATATCGACGACGTCGACGCCGATGACGAGGGCAACACCGTCTCGGTGCGCGCGCGCGACGGGGTCGGCACGCTCAGCGAAGTCGTGCGCCGCACCGAACAACTGGGCGTCGGTCTCGTCGACATCTCGCTACGCAGGCCAACTCTCGACGAGGTGTTCGTGCATTTGAGCACGACGGGACTGGTCCCATGACCGCGATCACCGCGCTGACGGAGAGGATCGTGCACACCGCCGTCCGCGATTTCGACCTGGCGCTGGGCATCTTGGTCCCGGTCGGCACCCTCTTTGGCCTCAACGGTGCGTTGCGGTACGTCATCGACACCGGCGAGATGAGCTATGCCGAATACCTCGCACCGGCGGTCATCGTGCAGGCAATGCTCCTCGGCGCGGTGACAACCGCCGATCGGGCCGGCCGGGAACAGGCCTCGGGGCTCACCGCCCGACTACGGACACAACCCATTTCGCGGCTCGCCCCGATGATCGCGCGGATGTTGTACTGCCTGCTGCGCGGGATACTCTCGCTGGCGGCGGCACTGGCCACCGGCTACCTTCTGGGTTTCCGATTGAGCGGCGGCGTCATCTACACCGCGGCATTTGTGGCGATCCCGCTGTGCCTGACGCTGGCACTGTCGCTGGGCGCCGATGCCACCGGCACGTCGCTACGCAGGATCGGCGGTAGTCAACTGCTGCTGCTGCCGCAGTTGATTCTGATTCTGGTGTCGACGGGACTGGCTCCCGCCAAGGCGTTTCCGGACTGGGTGCAGCCCTTTGTGCGATACCAGCCGGTCTCCCAGGTGACAGACACCATCCGGGGGCTGGCCGTCGGCCGCATCGCGGGCGGCCACGTCGCGATCACCGCGGCCTGGTGCGTGGGCCTCCTCGTCATCTTCGGGCTGATCGCGATCCGTATGCAGCGGCGGCCGATATGAGCACTGGCACAGTCACACACCGCCGGATCGTGCCAGCTCTGGTCCTCACCGAGCGCATGTTCATGCACTGGCGGTTGCACCCCATGGTGCCGCTGCAGTCGGTGCTGCTCCCCACACTGCTGCTGCTGACCTACTACCTGGTGATCAGCAAGTCGATGCTGGTGGTGACCGGGTCCGACAACCTCGGCACGCTCGTCCCGATGTGCATCGTGGCCGGCGCGATGATGGGGACGCTCAATGCCGGGTTCCACATACCCGCCGAACGCGACAGCGGACTGCTGAGCCGGTTCTGGATGATGCCGGTGCACCGGGGCAGCTTCCTGGTCGGGACCATGCTGGCCGAAGCGGCACAGACGTTGGTCGCCGCCTTTCTCATCCTGCTGGTCGGCTTGGCGCTCGGGTTGCAGTTCGACGGCCCCTGGCCCGCCGTCATTGCGTTCCTGTTGATCCCAGTCTTGGTCACGAGCGTCTTCGCGACCATCGTGATCGCCGTCGCCGTGCGCACCCACAGCGCCCCGCTGCTCACCCTGTTGGGCGGCAGCGCAATCGGTATGGCGTTCTGCACGGGTGGGGTGGCGCCGCTCGAGCACTTTCCCGAGTGGATTCAGCCCATCGCGCGCGCACAACCACTCACCCCCGTCATCGACACCATGCGGGCGCTGGTCGAAGGGGAACCGGCAGGCCGCTCGCTACTGATCGCGCTGGCATGGCTGATCGGGCTGGCTGCGGTTTTCGGACCGTTATCGGTGCGGGGGTATCGCGCGGCAGCGCAATCCGGTGGCGCAGGCTGAGCCAAGACACAACGTGTCGCCTAACCACGATTTCAGCTACGCCGCGACAGCCTGCACCGCTGGCGACGAAACGGCCACCGGGACGACGCTTGGCCAGTCATGCGGCCGCTACCCGGGGTAGCGCCCAGACGTAGCCCACACAGGAAACGACAAGCCCGCAATAATGGCCACAACCAAGCGTCGGACGACCGTTCGGCCCAGGGCGGCGATCCGCCGTGCTTGCGCGCCGTAGCCGGAGGTGCGTACAGGCATGTGACCAAACTGCATGGCCCGGCTCACTTTCGGGGCGCGTACGTGCCCCGCGGCAGGAGGAAACCGACGCGATGAAGTTCGCGATAGCCGTGCATGGCACCCGCGGTGACATCGAACCGTGTACGGCGGTGGCGCTCGAACTGATCCGCCGTGGCCATGATGTGTCGATGGCAGTCCCGCCGAATTTGATCTCCTTCGTCGAGGCGTGCGGCATCGCGCCCGCGAAACCCTACGGTGTGGATTCCCAGCAACAACTCGAAGCGTCGATCTTCCGCAAATCGTGGGGCATCCGGAGCCCACAGCGACAGTGGCGCGAGCTCGAGGACTACTTGAGCCAAGGTTGGGCCGAGATGAGCACTGCCCTGGTCAGATTGGCCCAGGACGCTGATGTGATCGTGGCGGGCACCACGTACCAGGAGGTGGCGGCCAATGTCGCCGAGTACCTCGACACCCCGCTGGCCACCGTCAATTTTTTTCCCTTTCGCCCCAACAGCGTGATGTACCCCCGCATACCCGGTTGGCTGGCACACACAATCTGGCCGATTGCCGAGTCGGTGTACTGGCGACTGATGAAGCGAGCGGAGACCGCCCAGCGGCACGAACTCGGATTACCCCGCACGCGAAAGCGAGCGATCCGCCGCATCGTCGAGCGCACCGCAGTGGAGATCCAGGCCTATGACCCCCTGTTTTTCGCCGGCCTCGCCGATGAGTGGGCTGGACGCCGACCGCTGATCGGTTCGCTCACCTTGCAGCTCGGCACCGACACAGACGCGGCAACTGACTCGTGGATCGACGAAGGGTCACCACCGATCTATTTCGGATTCGGCAGCATGCCGATCGAGTGTCCTTCGGCCGCAGTGGCAATGATCATGAAGGTCTGTGCTGAGCTCGGTGAACGTGCTCTGATCTGCTCCGGCGTATGGGGGGTCCCAGAGTCCTCGTCACCGCGTGTGCGCATCGTACGGAATATCAGTCATGCCAAGGTTTTTCCGAAATGTCGCGCGGTGGTTCACCATGGCGGAGCGGGTACCACGGCGGCGGGCCTGCGGGCCGGGATGCCCACGTTCGTCCTGTGGATCAGCGCCGAACAGCCGCTGTGGGCCAAACAGGTCACGAAACTCGGCGTCGGTACCTCCGAACGTTTTTCGATCGCCACACCCGAGTCCATCCGGTCCGGGCTACAGACCGTGCTGGCGCCGCGCTATCGGCGGCGCGCCGCCGAGGTAGCCGCGGAGATGACCACCCCACAGAGCAGCGTTTCGGCTGCGGCCGACCTCCTTGAGGCCGCGGCTCGCGACGGCCGCCCTGCGGCAAAGCAATCCAAAACGACCCACGCCGACCAGCCCGAAACATCGCCGGCAGTATTCGATCGCGGGGGGTGCGACATTCTCGTCGATCGGCCACATCAACCGAGGGTCCGGTTCAATTCCGTGCACCCGAGCGAACGCCGGATCCCCGTTGCCGAGTGATCGCGATCCGACACGGTTGCTGCCGATCGGGCTGACCCTCGTCGCCGCAGGCACCGTCATGGCCTCCGCGACCGGCCTCTGGCGCCACCGCAACCCTCGTCCCGACCCCCATTCCGCAGCGCTGCCCGGTCTCTCGGCGCAGCCTGTCTCTGTCCCACCTGAGCGGCCGGTCGAATACTGCTCCGTGGCAGCACACTTCGAGTCGACCGCGGGCCTGCACCCAAATCGTGTGGCAGTGCGCACCGCCACCCAGGCGGTCACCTACGGCGACTTGTTCACCGCGGCCTGCGCCGCGCGCGAAGTCGCGTCGGAGCACGGCGAATCACCACGTGTCGCGCTGATTCCGGCCCACCTCAACCCCGCGACGATAGCGACCATCCTGGGCCTCATCGCCGCCCGGACGATCGTGGTGGCACTCGACCCGGAGCTACCCGGCAACCGGGTCGAATCGATCGCGGCTATCCTCAGCGAACACGACTACGTGGTGGCTCGCCTCGGGGCACCCGGGCATACACCGGCCGCGACGACGGCGGGCCACGACACCCTGGGCGACGATGCCGCTATCGATGACGTCACCAGCATCCAATTCACCTCTGGCTCCACCGGAACACCGAAAGCGGTGCTGCACACCAACGGATTGTGGTTGGCCGACGCGCAGCTACTGAATGACCGGTTCGGCCTCGCCGACGGATGCACGGTGGCGCTGTGCATGCCGATCAGCTTTGCCGGCGGAATCAACGTCCTGATCGGGTCATTGCTCGGCGGCGCTGAGATCGTCGCCGTGGATCCGCGCGAGTACTCGGCCCGAGAAGCCTTCGATCGCATCGCGGAGTCCCGGGCTCAGGTGATCACCTGCACGCCGTCGTTCGTGGACGCCCTGCATCGGGCTGCCCGCGGCGCAACCTTGCCCTACATCGAGCGGATCGTCACCACTGGTGAGCCCATGCAGGCCCGCCACGTCAGGCTGGCCCGGGAGTTGGCACCCGCGGCGGTGATCACCAACTGGGTCGGCTCGACCGAGACACTGGCCATCGCCAGTCACGACATCGCGCCCACTGCGCCGCTACCACGCGGTGTGGTACCCGTGGGAATCCCGGCCCCGCACAAGAGGATCGAGATCAACGCTGACGGGATCGTGTCCATCACCTCCCGATATCTGGGCCCCGGGTATCTGGACCCCGCCGCGTCATCGGCCACCTTCTCCGACAACGGGGATGCCACCAGGACGTATGTCGGTGGTGATGTCGGACGCTGGGATGAGCACGGCAACCTGGTGCTGTCCGGCCGCGCGGACAACACCGTGAAGATCCGCGGGTATCTGGTCGAGCCGGCCGAGATCGAAGCGACGCTGTCGGCCTATGGCGATATCCGTGAAGTCGCTGTTGTCGCCGATCGCTCCGGGACACCGACGCTGACCGCCTACGTTGCACCTAGCACCACCGAACGGACGCCGTCAGTAGCCGAGTTGCGCACCCGGCTTCATCGAGATCTGCCGCACTGGATGGTGCCGGCCAACATCGAGATTCTGACCCATCTGCCACGGGGTGACCGCGGCAAGATCGACCGGATGGCGCTGCCGCGGCCGCACCGGGGGCCATTCGAACCGCCCTGCGGTGTCCACGAATCGATGACGGCGGCGCTGTGGGCCGAAGTGCTGTGCGTCGAACGTGTCGGCCGCACGGACAGCTTCTACGCGCTGGGCGGCGACTCGTTGTCAGTGGCGCAGATGCTGGTCGCACTCCGCGAATCCCACGGCATGACATTGAAACCCACGGATCTCGCGAGCGCGCCGACGGTCTCGGCATTCGCCGAACGACTGGCCACCGTCCGGCGCGAGGTGCGCGAACCTGCGGCCGGGCGCCGAATGCAGCCCACCACGACCCCCCTGCGAGCGCTGTCGCCCGACACCTCGGCTGCTCCCCTGTTCTGCTTCACCGGTGCCGGCGCATCCGCGTTGTGCTTTCTTCCGCTGGCCGAGCACATCGGACATCAGACCGCGGTCTACGCGTTCGAGCCGAGCGGACTGTCTGCGCGCGCGCTGCCCGACTGGTCGATACAGCGCTCCGTACAACGGCATTTGACGGACCTGCGCCACATCCAGCCGCACGGGCCCTACACCTTGGTGGGCCATTCGCTCGGGGCACATATCGCCCTCGAGACCGCGCGCGCACTGCAGGCAGCCGGCGAGACCGTCGACATGGTCGTCATGCTGGACCCGTGGCTATCCCCCCGCGTGGCCTGGGACGCCCGCAACGAACTGCCGGGTGCGACGGTCACACTTCAGACCGATAACGCGAACGGATTCGGGACATGGTGGGAGCGCCAGAAGACGGTTCCGCTGGCCGGACTCTTCTCCGCGAACTACGTCCGCAAGACACGGGCCATCGAAGAGGTCGGCATGATGGCCGCCTTCCGGCATCGGCCGGCACCGTGGGACGGGCGGGCACTACTGATCCGCAGCCACCTGAACACCGATGATCCGCGGCTGTGGCAACGAATCCTCAATGGCCCGACCATATCTGAAGTCCTGGACTGCGATCACCACTCAATGGTGCGCGCACCCCATATCGGTGCGGTCGTCGACCTCATCGTCGCGGCCCGCGAGCGCAAAAGCTAGGCAGTCGCGACTTCCGGCGTTTCTCGCGCGCTGGTGGTGTCGTTGCCCAGCCAGCGATACAGCGGAGCGGTGATCGCCGTGGTGGCGATCGCCAGACCGCACAGCATTGCGAACGCGAAGGGACTGATCAACCGTGCCTGGAAACCGACGGATGCGATGGCGATCTCGGTGACGCCACGGCAGTCCAGCAGCACACCCAGTTTGGCCGACTGCCGCCATGGCCATCGGCTGATCGACCCGAATACGAAGCCGGCCCCCAGCTTCGACCCCAACGCCACGAACCACAAGATGCCGACGCACGCCAACCCGCGCCAACTCACCAGATCGTGCAACGCCTGCAACGGGACCGACATCGCGATGCTGACGAAGAAGGCCGGCCACAGCACGTTGACCACCGAATTGAACCCTCGGCCCGAGGAGGCTTCGCCCAGCGCGGCGGGGAAGGAGAACCCCGCGATCACCGCACCGATCGCCGGATGAAAGCCGAGAAGCTGTGTCGCCGTGGCCCCGACGAGCGCAGAGACCGCCATCATGACCGCCAGTGAAGTGCCCTGTTGGAGCGCATCGGTGCGGGATACCACCCGCGGAATGACGAATACGGCGACCACCAGCAGAGCCGCCCCGATCGCCAGCGTCCCGGGTGACAGCGCGCTGGCATGCGAGACAACGACCAAGGAAGTCACCAGGATCCAGGCAAAACCATCGGTGACGACGGAGATGCGCAGCGCCGCTTGCGCGACAGGCAGCAACCCGATTCCCAAGTCCTTGACGATCAATACCAGCACCGGCACCGCCGTGACACCCAGCGCGATACCCACGAAAAGCCAGCCATACGCGTCGTGGTGATCTGCTACACCGAGGCGCGCAGCGAATGGCCACGCCGCCAGTACGGACACACCGATCGGGATGACGACACACGGCGCGACCCGCCATCCGATGGACGTGTCGCCCAGCTTGCCGAAGCGCCGCAGTTCATTACCGGCCGCGAACATCAAGAGAAGCAGGCCAGCGGTTCCCACCGCGTCGAGAAGTTGGCGCGATGTCGTGGGAATGAGCACTCCCCGAATCGATTCGGGGCACGCTGCCAACGTGGTACCCATCGCGGTGCCGACGACGATCGGCCCGAGAACCCTTGGCTGACCGAACCTGCCGAACAGATCTCCCACTATCACCGAGCCGATCACAATCACGGCCAGAACGGTCAGTCCTTGTAGCGCGGCCCCGAGTGGCATCGACTCAACCCAGGGCTCGGCTGGACACCAACACCGGCGCAGGCGACTCCGAGGAACTATAGGTGCCGCCCAGCAGCGGACTGTCCACCCAGTTCAGGGTCGGCGTGCCCATCATGTGTTTCTGGTGCACGAACGACGGTGTCAACTGAAGGAGTGCATGGCGCAACGCCATGTCCCGACGGTTCTCGACGGGCTCGGAATAGAGGTCCGCCAGAGCAGTCCGCCCAAGGTTGTGCGGCCCGACGATCCGGTAGCCGGACTGATTGAAGCTGCCAAACCACAACTGGATGAACAACTTCGGGTTGAACAACATCTTGCGCATCGGAACGAGGCAGCCGATCTCACGCGCCAGCGAGTCCAGATACATCACCTGTGAGGGGATCGACTCGGTCTGTCGCGGGCTCAGTGCTGTCCAGTGCTCTTCCCATTCCTTCTCCCGCGCGATGACGGCATCGAGGTCGGCAGGCAACTGTTGCCTACCGCTGCACACCCGCGCGAAAAAGCGGGCCTGCATTTCCGCGCAGATCGGAATTCCGCCCGAGAACGGCCGGACGAAGCCGATGAAAGCCGCCGTCCCGTTGAACTCGGGATGCAGGAAGTGTTTGTAGAGGTTGCGGACATTGCCGTCTTTGACGTCAAGGTCGCCGATGGCGAAATCGTGTTCGAAACCCGTGCACAGCACGACAGTGTCGAACTCGCCCTTACCCGAGTCCCGGAACGTGACGGTGTTGCCGACCGAGGATTCAATGCCCGCATCGTTCAGGGTGACTCGGCCGGCCGCGATGGAGGGGATGAAGCTGACGTTCTTGCAGAAGATGCGCCGCGGGCTCCAACTGCCCTCCGGGTGGGAACGGCGATTCCACGTCTCGATCAGCTTCCAGTTCTCGGCATTATCCAGCGTCGCCACGTCGAGTCTCGCGGGATCGATGGACTCGCCCATCGGGTTGAGGGCCGACTCGGCACCCGCGTCACGGCGCACGCCGAACATGCCGAGCACCGAGGTGGCGAAGCCATAGACCACCGACATCGCCAGGAACAGCACTTTCGCGAGTGTGCTGCGCCCCCAGAAGGTTTGAAATTCCAGGGGATAGGTGGTGGCACGGCGATACATCTCGTGGTGATGGGCCCGCACGGTGCCATGATCGGTCGTCCGGTTTCGGTCCGACACTCGGGGCAACAAATAGGAGTACGACCGGATGGACAGCGTGCAGGAAGCGGCGACGTCGCCGACCTGGCGAACAATATCGGCTCCCGACTCGGCAAGACCGACGATCAGCACACGCTTGCCGCGGAAACGCTCGTTGTTCCGGTACTCGCAGGAATGCACGATCTCACCGGTGAAGTTCTCGAGCCCTTCGATGCTCCGGTTCGGGGTCTTGAACGGTCCGGAGCACACCGCCACAGCGTCGAATGGTTCCTTGGAATCGATACCGTCACGGCGCACCGACACCACCCAGCGATCCGAAACCCGTTGGATAGTGGTGACTTCGCTGCCGAATCGGATGCGCTCGCCCAGACCGAAGCGATCGGCATACGCGTTGAGGTAGTCGAAGTATTCGCCCCGTGAGTAGAACCTCCGCTCCCCCTGGAACGGATAGTCCGAGTAGGCCATCAGTTTCATCGAGATGGTGAGGTACAGGTCGTCGTAGGCCTTCATCTGGTCGCCATCGCCGTCGTAGCGAAGCCAGATGCCGCCGATATCCGGGTTCTTGTCGAAGCACACAACGTCGTGGCCTTCATCGAGGAGCTGCTTGACAGTCGTGAGTCCACACGGACCCGCTCCGACGACACAGACCTTCATGAAACCTCCGACATTCCTCACCAAGACCAGCGCACCCCGCAGAAATATTAGGGCTGGCTTACTTGAATGTGGGGGCTACCTTTTGGGGCCGAAAGCACTGGCGGGTACGAGCCCCGGCTGGTGTGCAGCCGGGACCCGTACCCGCATCAATGTGTGACGAGCTGGGGATCGCTAGCTGTTGCTCGCGTTTCCGTCGTTACCCTGGTTGCCGGTGCCGCCGCCGCCGGCGCCACCCGCGCCGCCGTTACCGCCGGTGCTGGCCTTGCCCGCACCGCCGGTGGCGTTGCCACCGCTACCACCGTTGCCACCGACACCAGTCTTGGTGCCGCCGTTGCCGTTTCCGACGAAGATGCCGCCGGAACCACCGGTGCCACCGTTGCCGCCCCGGGCGACTCCGCCCGTGGCGCTGCCACCGTTACGGCCCGCGCCGCCGCTGCCGCCGATGGTGCCACCGTTGCCGCCGTTACCGCCACGGCCGCCGATGGTGTTGCCACCCTCGGTCGACGTCGCGCTACCGCCGGTGCCACCGCGGCCACCGAGTCCGGACAAACCACCGCTGCCGCCGGCGCCGCCCGCGCCACCAGTGGCACTGCCGGCTTCTGATGTGGCGCTACCACCCGAGCCGCCGCTGGGGCTCTGCGCCAGGAAGCGTCCGCCGCCGTCGCCGCCGGCGCCGCCGACCGCCTTGCCACTCTGGTAGGCAGTGGCATTGCCGCCCTTACCACCATTGCCGACCAGGTCGGGGATGCCGTTGCCGGACAGCGCTGCGTAGCCGCCGGAGCCGCCCTTACCACCCGTGGCGGTCTGGCTGCTGGTGCCGCCGGTGCCGTCGGCCAGGCCGACCGTCGCCGAACCACCCGCGCCGCCTGCGCCTGGTCCGTAGTCGCTGGGGGCGCCTTCGGTCGGCAATCCCCACAGCGAGGTGCCGCCATTGCCGCCGTTGCCGGCGGTTGCGTTGCCGTTCACCGACGACGCCGCACCACCCGCGCCGCCGTTGCCAGCCTTGCTGGCACCCGCGCCGCCCGCGAGTGCGCTCAGCGCCGCGAGTTGGCCGCCGTTGCCGCCCTTACCGCCGTTGCCGGCCACCGCGTTTGCTCCTGCGCCCGCGGCGCTGGTGTTGACGTCGGAACCGCCGGCGCCACCGTTGCCGCCGTTCCCGGAGAACAGACCCGCGTTGCCGCCGCTGCCACCGTTGGTGGCCGCGGACTTGAGCGTGCCGTCCTGGTTGTACACAGCGTTCAGACCGGCAGCGCCATTTCCGCCGTTGCCGCCGAACCAGCCTGCGTTACCACCGTTACCGCCATTGGCGCCGTTGCCGCCATTGCCGTAGAGCAGGCCGCCGGCGCCGCCGTTGCACGCGGCACCCTCGCAGCCCGCAGCGGCGTCAGCACCGTTGCCGACGAGGAATCCACCGGAGGCTGACGCGGTGGCCGTAGCCGACGCGGCCGCGGTGCTCACGACATCGGTACCCGAGGCGCAGCCGGGCGCGGCGACCCCGCCGATCGTCTCGCAGGAGACGAGCTTGACGCTGGCCTGAGCCGAAACCGCCGTCGGCTCATCGCCGACTAGCGCGGCCGCGGCCGCTGCCAACGCGAAAAGCCCAACCAGAGCCGCCCCTGCGACTCCCGTCGTCGTCACGTGTTTCTTTGTGAAATACGTTGCGGCCATTGGAGTTTTGACCTTCGCGTTCATACAATCCCTTTGCAGTTAACGGCCTAGCCGCGGTGGCTGGCGCTGGTTCTGTGCGTTTCCTGAGAGAAATGCAGCATCATCTTTGGATCCGCTGTCACCCCGGTCAATACCTACGTCTGGCGCTCAGAGCGGATTTCGGCTCGCGTTCCCGGCCGCATCGGCTGCGTCGCTCGCCGTGTCCTCCCACCGAAAACCCTAGGTCACAGGGCGTATCGCGTCGACCGTCGCGGCGCAGCTGGCGTGGGTGGAAACCTCTCCAGAAATCAATGTGGAAAGCACCGGCCAAGTGTTGCTCCAACCAGTTGACGCGCTCGGGCCGAACATATTGCGACATAAAGCATTCCGGCCGACTCAGGCCAGATGCCGGCAGTCGGCGTCCGCGAGGTCAAGGACCTCCCGCGCGCCGCACAGTGCCGCACGGCTGCGATCGAGCGCCGAGGCCTGCCACAGCACCGGCGCCTCCACGCTGACCGGAACATCGCGCGGAAGCGCACGCAGCATCCCAACCAGGTCGATGTTCCCGGCACCAGGGAACAGCCGCGCATTGCGGCCCTGGTACCGCAAGGCCTCGACGGTCGTCGGCCGCTCGGGCACACCGTCACAGATCTGGACGTAACGAAACCAATCGCTGGGCAACGCCGCCAGATCCGCCGGAGTGTTCAGTGCCCGGTCGTAGTGCAGGGCGTCGACCAGTAGCCCGACATTGGGGTGGCCGCAGCGGGCCACGATGGCTGCGCCCTGCTGAAGGTTCGCGACATCCGTCCACGGCATCGGCTCGAGATTGGCTGCCAACGCGTAATCGGCTGCCAGATCGGCAAGTTCGCCCAAATTGTCGGCGAGGCGGGCGTGATCGGGGTCGTTGCCGGTGACGAGGATCTGACTGGCGCCCAAGTAGGCACCGGTCTCGACGAAGGCGGCGAAGTCACGCCGGATCCGGGTTTGAGGTGTCAGGCGTAGGACCTCGATATCGATCAAGGCCAACCCGGTGTCATCGAGCCTGCGGCGGGTCTCGCGAATCAGCGGGGTCATGCCGATCGTGGGGCGCAGCGGCTCGGCGTCGGTGGCACGGATCAGGCGAAGCCCGACCGCATCGAAACCGGCCTGCGCTGCGCACTCGACCATCTCAGCAGGGTCCAGCTCAAGCACCGTGAGCGGCGCCAACGAGATCGGGCGGGTCACACCAGCTATCCGGGCGACGTCACATCCGGGTCTCACCATGATCACTCCTCGTCCCCCACCACCTCCCGTGGTCGCCGGCCGTGCCATTGTCGAACACTTCGGCCGGAAATTGGGGGCCCCCTCTCCGGCGAAGGGCCGGGCCCTGGTATCCCAGGAGCCCGGCCCTTCCAACGTGCGAGTCACTTCGAGCTGAACGAACCCGATGAGCTCGATGCCGTGGCCCGGGCGTTATGCCCGCTGCCGGCCGCCTTCTTCGCACCACCGGCGCTCGGAGCGGTCGAGGTCCTGTCACCGGCGGCGTCGGCCGAACTGGCACTGGTCTTCTTGGCGACCTCACCGTCTTGACACTCACCGCCAAGTCCGTCGCGGGCGCGGCGGTGACGGCCGCGGTGGCGGCAGCCGCCGAGGGTTTCCCCGATCGCGTTGGCAAAGTTCTGAGCGATGATCTGGGGGATCCCAGGCACCGGCACGGTGCCAGCGCGCGCAGTAGTGGTGAGCAGCGTGCCGTAGATCGGTTGCAGCGTGGCCAGCAGGCCGAACAGCAGACATTTCGCTGGACGACGGAGTGACAGGGCTGACGGCGATAGTGCCGGCCGTCACCATCGCCGCACCAGCGATGAACAGTTTGTTGAGAGCTAAGCCAATGCGGCCCGAGCGCGGGACGTCACCCCATTGCCGCAGGCAGCCCGTAAGGGTAGCCTTACCAAATTCCATGACGTACCCTTCCCAGCCATGGACTCTTCGACGATCAGTGGCGAGCTGGCGAGCATCTTCCGTGAAGATCTCCAGATCGACGTGTCTCGGTTCACACCGGATTCCCACCTGATCGATGAGGTCGGACTCGATTCGGTGGCCTTCGCGGTCGGCATGGTCGCCATCGAGGAGAAGCTCGGCGTTGTGCTGTCGGAGGAAGAGTTGCTGGCCTGCAACACCCTCGCTGACCTCGACACAGCGATCCGCAATAAAGCACAGGGATGAACGCACTTGCCTCGGCACTGACGGAGTCGCTGACATGGTCGACCACCGACCTGGTCATCCTCGACCGCGAGACCGATACCTGGCGACCGTACCCATGGCGAGAGGTGCACGCGCGCGCCCAGCAGGCCGCCGCGCTCATTCGTGAAACGGGCTCCCCGGCAATAGGTCTGGTCGGAGAACCGACGATCGAACTGGTCGCCACCCTCTTCGGTGCGTTGATATCCGGTCGAGGCCTGTCCATCCTGCCGACCATGACTCGCGGTGCCGATCCGGCCCAGTGGGCAGCGACCACCCTGGCACGTTTCGGCGGTATCGGCGTCGGCGCGGTATTCAGCCACGGCGCCGAACTGGACCTGCTGCTCGAGGGCAACTCTGTGGTGGCCGTCCACGATCTCGCGAAAATCAACGGCTATCCGGCCGGCATGGTCGAGGTCGCGCACACCAATATCGCCGTCCTGCAGGGGACGGCCGGGTCCACCGGTTATCCGCGCACCGCTGTGCTGTCACCCGATGCGGTACTCAACAACGCCCGCGGCCTGATTCAGCGCCTCGGAGTGAACCCGGCCGACGTGGGCTGCCTGTGGTTGCCGCTCTACCACGACATGGGCTTGGCCTGCCTGGTCAGTTCTGCCATATCCGGCATGTCGCTGTGGCTGGCACCGACTGCGGCGTTCGCTGCCTCGCCGTTCCGGTGGCTGAAGTGGATCTCGAAGAGCCGCGCCACGATCACCGCGGGCCCCAACTTCGCCTACAACTTGCTCGGCAAGTACTCCAGCCGAGTCAGCGATGTCGACCTCAGCAGTGTCCGGGTCGCAATCAACGGTGGCGAGCCGATCGATTGCGACGGCTTCGCGCGATTCGCAACCGCGATGGGGCCGTTCGGATTTCGCGCGTCAGCCGCTGCCCCCGCCTATGGCCTGGCTGAATCGGTCTGCGCGGTCACCATGCCGGCCGCCGGCACCGGTTTGCTGGTCGACGAGGTCGACGGCCCGACGGGCAAGCAGCGCCAAGCACTTCTCGGGCCGCCCATCCAAGGGATCGAGATCCGTACCGTCCCCTTCGACAACGCTCCGCCCGGTGTCGGGCAGATCGAGATCCGCAGTACCTCGCTGATGAGCGGCTACCTCGGAGAGGAGCCGATCGATAGCGAGAACTGGTACCCCACAGGTGATCTCGGCTATCTGACGGAAGATGGACTGGTCGTCTGCGGGCGTGCCAAAGAGGTCATCTGGGTTGCCGGTCGCAATATCTTCCCCAGTGAGGTCGAGCAGGTCGTCGCCCAGATTCCCGGCGTGCGTGAGGGTGCGGTGGTGGCCGTGAGCACCCCACCCGGTTCCCCTCGTCCAGGATTGGTGGTGGCAGCCGAATTCCGCGGTCGCGACGAGGCGGCAGCCCGCACCGCGGTGACCCAGCGGGTGGCCGCGGTGTGCGGAGTCGCCCCCGCCACCGTCATGTTGCTGGCACCCGGGTCACTGCCCAGGACGTCGTCGGGCAAGTTGCGCCGTCTGGCAGTGCAGAGTCAACTGGAATCGGCGGCCGTATGACTGGGTTCACCGAACTACTGGCCGCCACCTTCGACGAGCAGGTCGCACTCTGGACCGCCGAAGCCGAAGCGAGCGAACGATTTCCGCGGCAGCTGATCGAACACCTGGGCAAGTCCGGGGTGTTCCGCCACAAATGGGGTGAGCCCACTCAAACCCAGGCCGATCTCGGCAAGCTCATCGCGCTGGCGTCCGCGCTCGGCGACCAAATGTCGGCGGGTATCGCCGTCGGAGCCAGCCTGCACGACTCGGCAATCGCGATTTTGCGCCGCTTCGCCAGATCCGATTACCTGCGTGACATCTGCGAGCAGGCCATCGACGGCGACGCCGTGTTGTGCATCGGCGCATCGGAGGAATCGGGCGGGTCAGATCTGCAGATCTGTAAAACCACAATTCGCCAGCGCGACGGCGGATTCGACGTACGCGGGACCAAGAAGTTCGTCTCGCTGTCCCCCATCGCCGATCACATCATCGTCGTCGCCCGCAGTGTCGACTACGACGCCGGGAGCCGGCACGGCAATGTCGCGCTGGTAGCGGTACCGACCGCGAACGTCGATGTGCAACCGCCCTATCGCAAACTCAGCGCCGGACCGCTGGACACCGCGGCAGTCCACATCGACACCTGGGTACCCGAAGACGCACTCGTGGCGCGCTCCGGCACCGGCCTGGCCGCCATCAGCTGGGGTCTTGCCCACGAACGTGTCTCCGTGGCCGCGCAGGTCGCGGCGTCATGTGAGCGAGCCATCGGAATCACGTTGGCGCGCATGATGACCCGCAAGCAGTTCGGTCAAACGCTCTTCGAACACCAGGCGCTGCGGTTGCGGATCGCCGACCTCTCCGCGCGCGTGTCACTGCTACGCCACGCCCTCGACGGTTTCGCCGCGGGAGGCCGCCTCGATCTGCGTACCGCCGCGGCGTTCAAAGTCAGCGCCGCGCGACTGGGCGAGGAGGTCGCCGGGGAGTGCCTGCACATCTTCGGCGGCTCGGCATTCCTGGTCGACGAGACACCGCTGGGCCGATGGTGGCGTGACATGAAGCTGGCCCGCGTCGGTGGTGGTACCGACGAAGTGCTGTGGGAGTTGGTCGCCGCCGGGCTCAAACCCGACTTCGACGGCTACGCCAAGTTCGTCGGGCGCTCGAACGAATAGAGCGCCATCCGCCGGTTCGCCATGTCGTGCTCGCCGAGGAACTGGCAGCCGACGAATTCGCACAGCCGCCGAGCGGATGTGTTGCGATGGTCGGGGTCGAACATCACACGGCGACAGCGCGGTTCGATAGCGAACAAACTGGCGACGATACGCGGGAGCAGGCGTGGCGCCAGGCCCCGGTTCACGGCGCTCAGATCAGCGATCGCGGCGTGCAGCCCGAGGTCCCACGGATCGACGCCATAACGGGGAGCGATTGAATCCTTTGCGGCCCGATAGATCTCGAGATACGCACCGTCAACACCGTTGAGGCTGGCGATCAATGGCAGCGAATAGGAGCCGCCGAGTTGGGCCAGAAGATGGTTGCGCCAGCGCTCGACCGGCCAGTCGTATTCCCACGCCTCGGCCAGGTGCGGCCGGTTCATCCACTCGGCGACCACCTCGGCATCCGACTCAGTGGCCGCACGAAGTGAGTACGGCGCGTCGACGACCGGAACCGGGGGCGCCGGCACCGCTGCCACCTCGTCAGACAGGTCGGTCAGCGCACGGGCAAGAACAAGCTCGGTCATCGTTGGGGAGCGTAGCGCAGGGACCCGCGCCAGCGGCAGGTCCGATCCTCGACATCGCGTTCGCAGATGCGGTTGAATGGCCCGGTGGCCAAGATTCGCCGCCTGCGTACGGTAGCGGCCCAGCCGCAGGCAATTTGGGATGTCCTGGCCGACTTCGGCGCCATCAGCGCCTGGGCTGCCGACGTGGACCACTCCTGTCTGTTGAGCCCGCAGGTGCAGGAGATCGGGCTGACGACGACACGGCGCGTTCAGGTCGGTCGAAATGCGCTCGTTGAACGGATCACCGAGTTCGAACCCCCGCACGCGCTGGCCTATGACGTCGAAGGCTTCCCCAGCTGGTTGCGGGTGAATAACCGCTGGACCCTCACACCGTCCGCCGATGCGACCGCGGTCACGCTGGCCAGCACCGTCACGGCCGGCGGGCCGCTGGGCCGAATCGTCGAACTCGTCGTCAGCCGCGTCTCGGCCAAGATGCTCGACGCATTACTGACCGGACTGGCCGACCGAACGGAAGTCCGATATGCCTGAAGTGTCTGATCGCCCCGACATCGTCATCGTGATGACCGACGAGGAGCGGGCCACCGTCCCCTACGAATCCAGCGACGTCCTCGCTTGGCGGCAACGGACCTTGACCGGACGGCGCTGGTTTGATGAGCACGGGGTCAGCTTCGGTCGCCACTACACCGGTTCGTTGGCCTGTGTGCCAAGCCGGCCGACGATCTTCACCGGACAATATCCCGACCTGCACGGTGTCACCCAGACCGACGGCATCGGGAAGTCTTTCGACGATTCCCGGATGCGGTGGCTGCGGGGCGGCGAAGTACCGACCCTGGGCAACTGGTTTCGCGCCGCCGGCTACGACACCCATTACGACGGTAAGTGGCATATTTCGCACGCCGACCTGACTGACCCCGCAACCGGCGGACCGCTCGCGACCAATGACGACGACGGTGTCATCGACCCGGCCGCGGTACGGCGCTATCTGGACGCCGACCCGCTGGCATCGTTCGGCTTCTCCGGCTGGGTCGGGCCCGAACCACACGGAGCAGGTCTGGCCAACAGCGGATTCCGTCGCGACCCCCTGATCGCCGACCGGGTGGTCGGCTGGCTTCAGGACCGCTACGCGCGCAGGCGCGCCGGTGACCCCGCCGCGCTGCGCCCGTTCCTGCTCGTGGCGAGCTTCGTCAATCCGCATGACATCGTGTTGTTTCCGACGTGGGCGGCTCGAAGTCCGCTGGCTCCTTCACCGTTGGACCCCCCGCCGGTACCCGCAGCACCCACCGCGGCCGAAGACCTGCGGACCAAGCCGGCGGCCCAGATCGCGTTCCGGGAGGCCTATTACTCCGGATATGGTCCGGCGTCGGCAGTCCAACAGGTGTACGACCGCGGCGCCCAACGCTATCGAGACCTCTACTACCGGTTACATGCCGAAGTGGACGGGCCGATCGACCGGGTGCGCCGGGCAGTGACCGAAGACGGATCCACCGATGCCGTGCTGGTGCGCACCGCCGACCATGGGGATCTGCTGGGTGCTCACGGCGGGCTGCATCAGAAGTGGTTCAACCTCTACGACGAGGCGACGCGGGTGCCGTTCGTGATCGCCCGGGTCGGCGCCCATGCCTGCGCGCCGCGCACGGTCAGCGCACCGACCTCGCACGTCGATCTGGTGCCGACGTTGCTCGCCGCCGCCGGTGTCGACGTAACAGCCGTTGCCGCAACGCTTTCCGAATCGTTCTCCGAGGTGCATGCCTTGCCTGGACGCAACCTCATGCCCATCGTCGACGGGGCGCCCGACGACGATGACCGCGCGGTGTACATCATGACCCGCGACAACATGCTCGAAGGCGATACCGGAGCCTCCGGGTTGGCTCGTCGACTCAAACGGACCGTAAACCCACCTGCGCTGTTGCGCATCCGGATTCCGGCCCATACCGCGGCCAACTTCGAAGGGCTTGTCACCCGGCTGGACGGCCGGCTATGGAAGCTGGTCCGCACCTTCGACGACCCGGGCACCTGGACCGAACCCGGCGTGCGGCAGCTGGCGGCCAACGGCTTGGGCGGGCAGACCTACCGGACCAGCCCGCTCGACGATCAGTGGGAGCTCTACGACCTGACCGGCGATCCGATCGAAGCGGTCAACCGGTGGACCGACCCGCAGCTGCATGACCTCAGGGCGCAGTTGCGGACCCAGCTCAAGCAGGTCCGCGCCGACGCGGTTCCCGAGCGCAACAACCCGTGGCCGTACGCCTCACGGCGGCCGCCGACAGCGCGGCGCCGGTTGTGGCCTTAGGCCGCAATCAATTTCAGCGGGAGCTGGTCGTGGCGGCAGATGATGTTGTTCATCGCCCATCCGGGCGGCCCAAGCTGGTCAATACGAGAAACGCGTACCACCAGCGCGCACAGGAACGCTGTGGTCTCATCAGTGACTTCATCGCGGGCCTGGTGGTGACCAGTGACGTGCGGCGGGCCACCCACCCGAAATACCTGCACGACGGTGACGTGATCGAGGCCTCGGTGCGCACCGACGATGGCACCATCGCTCTCGGCACCCAGCGTATGCCGGTTACCTACGGCTGAAATATCATGTTCGACATCGGCAATGCCCACACAGCCCGCGGCCACCCTGCTCGCCCAATACGGCGTGCCCAGTCTGGTGCTCGACCGCTATGCCGACACCTTCATGCAGATCGGTGACGTGCGCTACCGCTTGGAGTTCCGGCTGCGGCCAGGCGAGAGTGCCGACGATTTCCACACGTTGACTGCACCGAGCCCGCTGCGCGAGCCCTGGATAACCACCACAAGCATCGACGAACTTCATCTGATTCCCCGCGCACCTGACCCCGCCGTTCGTGGGCCAGGGTATGGGGCGTTGATGGTCGGACGGATCATGACTGCTGGCGGTGGACTCGGCAACATGTTGCGCCGCAACATCATTCCGCAGTTGCACCGGTTGCCCGGCCTGAGGGACCGCGTGATAGATTCGCGGACCCCACCGCTGCATCGCTCCGGCCTGGTCCACCGGGGGCGGCTGCGCGGCCGGCTCGGCGGCACGATGTGCCCTAACATAGCTGCGCCAGGCGGCACGCGTATGGACGACATCGTGGGCACTGGTTTTGTGATCGTGACGGCACAGGTGCCAAGTGCCGCGGATGGGTGGCTCGCCGAACGATACGGCGCGGCAGTTCATGTGACGTCGGCCGACAGCGACCTCGCAGATTGGTCGCGCGCCGGCCGAGACATCGGAGAGCTCGTGCGCCTACTCGGGCGCTGTCTGGTGGCTGTCGACGAAAACCAGGGTTCCAGCGTCCAATAGGACCGCCCAGCGCGGCGCCGCATCGGAGATGTGCACGTCCCCGACATCGACGGCGTGGCCCGCTAAGTCGCCGAAATCCTCGACAATCAAACCGCGTACCTCGTCGTCGGTGTCGAAGTAGACACGGACGCGTTGATCGACGGCGACCGCATCGCCGTCAGCACGCTTACCCGCTGACTTCTTGACCACCCGAATATCCTCCCCGGCAAGTACAGTTGCGCCAGTGCAGCACGTTCATGCTCGATTTGGGCCGGAATTCCGTGGGATTGGCGGTGCGATCGACCACAGGACCTCGCTTTCGTCATGCCCCGGGTTGTCCCAGGAATGTGCCGCCTTGGCCGAGAAGGTGTAGCAGTCGCCGGTTTTGAGCACCGATTCCTGACCGTCAACCGTGAGGCGCAGGCACCCGCGGAGGACGAAAACGACGACGGTTTCCGACTCCAATGTGTACGCCCCACCGCTTCCGCCACCGGGGCGCACCACCGATCGCATCACCTGGAGGTTGCGCTCGGTTTCCGGGGTCAGGAGGTACTCGCGGATTCCGCTGCCGCCCATCTCCACTGGCGCGCCACCGCCGTCGCGCACGACCGCCGAATCCGGATAGTCGAACAGCGAACCCACTGAGACACTGAGGATTTCGCACACTTTGAGAAGGTTGGGTACCGAGATCGTGGTCTGGCCGCGTTCGACAAGGCTCAGGAATCCCTTGGTCAGACCGGCTCGGTCGGCGACCGCTTCCAGGGTCAGCTCACGCTCTTTACGGATCGCGCGCAGCTTTGGGCCCAGCCGGTTCATCCAACCGTCCACACCGGCCAGAACACCGGTGGGGGCGTCCTGTGACATGAGGACACCTCGCCTTCGCCAGTGGATCCGCCGCCGGCCCTTGCGCCGCCAAAGTTTAGCGGGATATAACTTTCAATAGTTTTACACCACTAAACCCTCAGGACGGAACATGAGTCTGTACGCAGTGGTCGACCCCAAATCCGGTGACGTTGTGCGCGAGTACCCCACAGCCACCGACGAGCAGATCCAGCAGGCGCTGGCCGCGGCTGCCAAGACCTACCGAGAATGGTCGAAAACGTCAACGCTGACCGACCGGGTGGCCCTGATCCGCAAGGTGGCCGCGCTGCACACCGAGCGCCGCGAGAAGCTCGCCGAGATCATCAACCGCGAGATGGGCAAGCCGCTCGATCAGGCCCTCGGTGAAGTGGACTTCAGCGCCGCGATCTACGAGTACTACGCCGACAACGCCGTGACGTTCCTTGCCGACGAACCGATCGAACTGATCGACGCGGACGGCAGCGCGGTGATCAGGCGCGGCCCGGTAGGTGTGCTGCTAGGCATCATGCCCTGGAATTACCCCTACTATCAGGTCGCCCGGTTCGCTGGACCGAACCTGACGCTGGGCAACACGATCGTGCTCAAGCACGCGCCGCAATGCCCGGAGTCCGCCGAGGCCATCCAGCAGATCTTCGATGACGCCGGTTACCCCGCCGGCGCCTACGTCAACGTCTATGCCACCAACGAGCAGATCGCCGACGCCATCGCCGACCCGCGCGTGCAGGGTGTCTCGCTGACCGGCTCCGAGCGCGCCGGCGCCGCAGTGGCGGAGATCGCCGGCCGCAATCTGAAGAAGGCCGTGCTGGAGCTCGGTGGTTCCGATCCGTTCATCGTGCTGTCCAGCGACGACCTGGACGCGACCGTCGAGGCAGCGATCGCCGGCCGCTTCGAGAACACCGGGCAGGCCTGCAACGCCGCCAAGCGCTTCATCGTCGCGGCCGACATCTACGACGAGTTCCTCGACAAGTTCACCAGGAAGGTGCTGGAAGCCGCCGACGGCCTGCCCCCGCTGTCATCGCTGGGTGCGGCCAAGCGGCTCGCCGAGCAGGTCGATCGCGCGGTGGCCGATGGTGCCAAGCTGGTCTCGCAGGGCGAGCGTCGAGGAGCCTTCTTCCCGCCGGGTGTACTGACCGGGGTCTCGCCCGACTCGGCGTCCTACCGCGAAGAGTTCTTCGGCCCGGTCGCCACTGTGTACAAGGTGAGCTCCGAGGACGAGGCGGTCGAACTGGCCAACGACACTCCGTTTGGGCTCGGCTCGTATGTGTTCACCACGGATGAAGAACAGGCCAAGCGGGTAGCCGACAAGATCGATGCCGGAATGGTGTTCGTGAACGTGGTCGGCGCCGAAGGTGTCGAGCTGCCGTTCGGCGGAGTGAAGCGCTCCGGATTCGGCCGCGAACTCGGCCGGTTCGGCATCGACGAGTTCGTCAACAAGAAACTGATCCGGATCGGATAGCCCCATGAGCACCACCACTGCGCCGGCCAAGAAGGATCTCTATGGGCCGCTGGAGCTGTTTTCGACCGATCGTCTGCTTGACGCCGACGAGCGGGATATCGCGGCAACCGTGCGCAAGTTCGTCGATACCCGGCTCCGCCCGAATGTCGGGGACTGGTTCGAATCTGCCACGCTGCCCAAGGAACTCGGTAAAGAGTTCGGTGCGCTGGGCTTGCTGGGTATGCACCTGCAGGGGTACGGGTGCGCGGGCACCAACGCGGTCAGTTACGGGCTGGCCTGTATGGAACTCGAGGCCGGTGACAGCGGTTTCCGCAGCTTCGTGTCGGTGCAGGGCTCGCTGTCGATGTTCTCCATCTACCGCTACGGCTCCGAGGAGCAGAAGAACGAGTGGCTGCCCCGGCTGGCCACCGGCGACGCGATCGGGTGCTTCGGGCTGACCGAGCCCGACTTCGGCTCGAATCCGGCCGGGATGCGAACCCGGGCCCGGCGCGACGGTAGTGACTGGGTCCTCGATGGCGCCAAGATGTGGATCACCAACGGCAACCTCGCCGATGTGGCCACGGTGTGGGCCAGAACCGGGGACGGCGACGGCGACATCAGCGGCTTCCTGGTCCCCACCGACACCCCGGGATTCACCGCCAACGTCATCCACAAGAAGCTGTCGCTACGGGCCTCGGTCACCTCCGAGCTGGTGCTCGACAACGTCCGGCTGCCCGCCTCGGCACAGCTACCGCACGCCACCAGCCTCGGCGCACCGCTGTCCTGCCTCAACGAGGCGCGCTTCGGCATCGTGTTCGGCGCACTGGGCGCCGCCCGCGACAGCCTGGAGACCGCGATCGCCTACACCAGGGAACGCGAGGTCTTCGACCGGCCACTGTCGAGTTTCCAGCTGACCCAGGAAAAGCTGGCCAATATGACCCTGGAGCTGGGCAAGGGCATGCTGCTGGCCGTGCACCTCGGCCGGATGAAGGACGCCGAAGGCACCCGCCCCGAGCAGATCAGCCTGGGCAAGCTCAACAACGTCCGCGAGGCGCTGGCCATCGCCCGCGAGTGCCGAACCCTGTTGGGCGGCAGCGGGATCACCCTGGAATACTCGCCGCTGCGGCACGCCAACAATCTCGAATCGGTGCTCACCTACGAAGGCACCTCCGAAATGCACCTACTCTCAATCGGGCGCGCCCTGACCGGACAGGCAGCGTTCCGCTGAGATGACCAGCCCGAACGAACTCCGGCACTTGATCGCCGGACAGTGGCTCGTCGGCGCCGGCGACATGGTGACCAGCGTCAACCCCGCGCGGCCCCATGTGGTGGTCGCCGAGGGACACAGCGCGACGGTTGCCGATGTCTGCCACGCGGTCGCCGCGGCGGGCGAGGCGTCGGCGAGCTGGGCCCGAAAACCGATACATCAGCGCGGTGCGGTGCTGCTGGCGGCCGCCGACGTGGTCGAGCGCAACGCAACGTCCTGGGGTTTGGAACTGGCGACTGAGGAGGGCAAGACCACAGCCGAAGGCATCGGCGAGGTTCAGCGGGCCGCCCAGATCCTGCGCTACTACGGCAACGAGGGCGACCGGCAGGCCGGGGAGATCTTCGCCTCCCCCCGCGCCGGTGAACAAATCCTGGTGACCCGCAAGCCGATAGGTGTGGTCGCCGTCATCACCCCGTTCAACTTCCCGATCGCCATCCCAGCGTGGAAGATCGCGCCCGCACTCGTCTACGGCAACACCGTGGTGTGGAAACCGGCCACCACCGTTCCCCTGCTGGCGATGCGGCTCGCCGAAGCGCTGACCGAGGCCGGCCTGCCCCCGGGAGTGCTCAACCTGGTGATCGGCGACTCGCCGATCGGTGCGGCACTGGCCGACCACCCCGACATCGCCGCGATCAGCTTCACCGGCTCCACCACGGTCGGCCGGGGAATCGCCGCCGCAGCCACAGCCCGCGGGGTGCCGGTCCAAGCCGAGATGGGCGGCAAGAACGCCGCCATCGTCCTCGATGACGCAGACATCGACCTAGCGCTGGACCAGGTGATACTGGGAGCGTTCCGGTCGGCAGGCCAAAAATGCACGGCCACATCACGGTTGATCCTCACGGAGCGAATCGCCGACCGATTCCTGACCGAACTCGTGACCAGAGTCAAGGCGCTGACTGTCGGCGACCCCACAGAGGACGCAACGCAGCTGGGTCCGGTCATCACCGGCGCTGCACAACGCAACATTTACCGCGGTCTCGGCACCGCAATGAACCACGGCGTCGAGGTGCTGACCGGCGGCCAGCCCTACTTCAAAGGCTTACTAGCCCAGGGATTCTTCGTCGCTCCCACGATCATGGAATTGACCGGCCCTGCCGACATCTGGTCCGAGGAGCTATTCGGCCCCGTGCTCGCCGTCAAACGCGCGACCGACGCCGACCAGGCATTCACACTGGCCAACGACAGCGAATTCGGCTTGTCCGCTGCGGTGTTCACCCAGGACCTGACCCACACACTCGCCGCCATCGAGCACATCGACGTCGGTGTGCTGCACATAAACTCCGAATCAGCCGGTGCCGACCCGCACGTACCGTTCGGCGGTGCGAAAAAAAGCGGACTGGGCCCCAAAGAACAAGGCGGCGCGGCCCGCGAGTTCTTCACCCACACCACCACGGTGTACCTACGCGGCGGGCAGGCCTGATCGCGCCCTCCCGCCGTTACGCGTGAGCCACTTCGTCCCGTTGCCGGCGGCCCGCGCTTGCTGTCGCTTCACCTTTTCGGCGTCGATGCGAGCCTGTTAGTCCCGCTTGGCCTTCTTCACAGCATCGATCCGCTGGGCGGCGACCTCGTCGGCACGTTCCTTGGCCGTGTCGGCGCGTTCACGAGCTGGCTGCGCGGCGTTACGTGTGCGCGCTTCGGCGTTGCGGCGTGCCTCTTCGACCGCCTTGTCCTTGGCGGTCTGAGCGTTCTTGCTGGCACGAATCGCCTCGTTGCGGCGGGTGGTGAATTCTCTACTGGCGCTGCGCGCCTCCGCCTCCGCCTCGGCGTCGAGCCGGCCGGCCTCGCGTAGCACGTCACTACGTTCTGCCAAGGCCGCGCCACGCTGTGCGAGCCCGGGATCACCCAGAGCCCGGCCGACCGTGACGTCAAGAGCGCCCAGTGAGCGTTCATAGAGCAGTCGGGCAGGCGACTCGCTGGAGAGCCGTGCGACCACATGGTCCTCGACGATCTGGAGGGGAATACGGGCCGCACGGTAGTGCAAGCGCAAGATGGCGAGCGGCATGGCGATGATATTCATGGGCTGGGCTCCTAGAGTCCGATAGTCGTTGACACTCAGGGGAGGTCAGCGTTGTTGGTCAGGTCATCGGCCTCGCGCCGGAGACGAGCCGCTTCCGCCTTCGCATCGGCGCTGGCGACCGCGCGTTCGGCAGCCCGCTCGGCCCGGGCGGACTCGGTGACCGCCTGTTGGTGCGCGGCTTTCTCGGCAGCGCGCTTTTGGGCTGTCGCCTCGCCGACGATGAGCTGCTCGGTCGATGCGGCCGCGGTATTCACCTCGGTGCGGGCGCCGAAGGCCTCCTTGACCGTGCCTTTGATCCCGCCGGCCAGGCCAGCCCGGGCCTGCTCGGCACTGTTGTTGTCCATCGCGTCCTCTCATGGGGTGCTTACGCACGTGTTCCACCAGAGGGATGGCTGAAACCCTTCGTGCCTCGGCTACGGCTCGACGGTGACCTTGATCGCCTCACCGCTCTTGACGATGCTGAACGCATCCAGCACGTTGTCGAGCGATATGTGGACAGGTGATCGGGTCTTTGACCGGAACCTGCCCGGTGGAGATGCATTCCAGCGCCCGCTTGTTGTGCTCAGGCGCTGAGCCGTTGACGCCGTGAATGTGCAACTGCCGGTAGTGCACGGCGTTCGAATCGCAGGTGATCGTCGGGTTGGTCTTGGGCAGGCCGCCGAAGAACGATGAACGCCCCGCGATATGACGAGATCGTGGAACTGCTGGGCCAGGTCAATGCCGCCCCGAGCCCCGTGGCCGCCCAGGTGCCCGCCGACGAGACCACGGCGTCCGACATACTGGCCGTCGAGTCGATCGTGCTCGCGGGTACGGCTACCACCCGGGATGGTGCGATCAGCGAGGTGGGCCGGCTGCTCGTTGCCTGCGGTGTCCACGGTCACGTATTTCCCCAGGGGTTGCCGTCACGTAATTCCCCAGGTTCAGGTGCTGCTGCGGTGAGCGTAGCGAACCGCTAAGTGGGTGTCAGGTGGTCTTGGTGCCGGGTCGTTTCCGGGGTCGGTAGGACGGGCCGTCCATGAGGACTTGGTGGCTGGTGTTGATGAGTCGGTCGAGCAGCGATTCGGCCACGACCGGGTTCGGAAACAGCGGGTACCAGTCCTTCGGGGCCCGGTTGCTGGTCAGGATCAGGGGCTTGGCGGCGATGGCGCGGTCGGAGACAAGGTCGTAGAGGTCGTCGCTTTGGGTGGGGGTGTGCTCACGCATCGCGAAGTCATCGACGATCAGGACCAGGGGGCGGGTGTATTCGCGCATGCGTTGTCCGATGGTGCGGTCGGCGTGGCCGCCGGCGAGGTCGGCGAGCATGCGGGAGCATTGACGAAGCGGATGTCGCCGCCGCGGAGTGCGACTTGATGCCCGAGTGCCTGTGCCACATGGGTTTTCCCGACTCCGACGGGTCCGTAGAGAATCACTGATTCACCGGCCTCGAGCCAGCGCAACGCGGCCAGGTCGCGCAGCATCGCAGCGGGCAGTTTCGGGCTGACGGTGAAGTCGAAGTCCTCGAAGGTGTTGGGCTGTTCGAAGCGGGCGCGGCGGACCCGTCGGGCCAGGGCGGCGGTCTCCCGGCGGGCGATTTCGTCTTCGCAGAGTACTTGGAGGAATTCCAGGTGTCCGAGTTTCCCGTCGCGGGTTTGAGCCAGGCGGGCATCGAGGGTGTCGAGCATGCCGGTCAGTTTGAGGGTCTTCAGTGCGGCCCGCAGGCTGGGATCGTGAATGGTCATGACTATGTCCTTGGAGTTGAAGTGGTTGCAGTGGAGGTGTTTTCGTGCGCTCAGGCAGTGAGGTCGGTGTCGAACGCGTCAGGTCCTCGCAGCATCGCCGGTGGTGGCGGGACGACGGCGGGCGAGGCATGGTCTGCTTCGGTGCGGCGACCAGGATGCCTTTGACGGTGCGATAGCCGGGGTCCCCGACCTGCAGTGCTCGAGTGCAGGCCGCGTCCAGTCGGCGATCGCCGTACTTCTCGCGCAGGCGGATGATCCCCTGGATGGCGCGGAGCCGGTGGATGGCGTTGACCGTGGACAATTCGGCGACGACCGCGACGGCGCCGGGCCCGATCTGCTCGGCCTGGGTGCGGCACCACGTCACGGTGCGCAGGGTGTGGGCGATCTTGTGGGGCGGGTAGTGCTCGACATTGGTCGAGCGGCCCGCCAGATGCAGCACGTGAGTCGCGACCACGGTCCCGCTGTGGAAGATCTGCACGACGTCACCGGCGGTGCGGGCGGTGACCTGCTGGCCGATCAGCCGCCACGGCACCGAGTACAGCGCCTTGCCGGACTTGACGTGGCAATCCGCGGCGACCCGCCCGATCGAGTAGATAACCGACTCAAACACTCTGGGCGGCAACGCCATCAGCGCATCGCGTTCGATCGCTGCGAACACCGACGCCGGGGTCTGCCCATCCAGACCGCGGTGCTTGTGGACCCCGTATACCTGCGTGGACCACCTGATCGCCTCGGCCTGCATCTGGGCCAGCGAGGTGAACTCGCGGCGGCGAAGAACGAGTCCCGAATGTAGGGCATCGGCCGCTCGATGCGAGGTTTGTCCTTCGGCTTGCGGGCTCGCGCCGGATCGATCAGGGTGCCGTAGTGCGCGGCGAGCTCGCCGTAGGCCGGATTGATCAGCGGATCGTAGAGGTCGGGTCGCTCGACTCCGGTCTTGAGGTTGTCGCACACCAGCCGCGCCGGCACGCCGCCGAAGAACTCGAACGCCGCGACATGCGAGGCATTCCAGGATGTTTGATCCATCCGCAACACCGGTTGGACGAACAACGCCCGTGAACACGACAGGATCATCGCGAATACCCACACCGCGACGCGGCGCCCCGATTGCGGGTCCCACCACATCCCGAGCTTGCCGTAGTCGATCTGCGCTTCACTGCCGGGTTCGACCGCACCGCGGGGTACCGTGACTTTGCCTTCGAGTCGCTCCTCGGCGAAAGCGGTTGCCACGTAACGACGTACCGTCGATTCGGACACATCCACATGATGGTCGTCGCGGAGGCGCTGCGCGATGGTCGCCACTGTCACCGGAACCTTCAGCTGCTCGGCGATCCACTGGTGATGCACGGCGATCTGGGGCCATGTCAGTGCCCGCGCCACCGGATCGATGAGCTCGGGAAACCAACGCCCGATGCGTGCCCGCCATAGCTGCTCGTCAAACTCCTCCGGGCACGGTGCCAGACCCTCGGCCAGCGCCGGGGCCAGATACTTGCGGATGGTCTTGCGGTCGATGCCCAGCGCCTCATTGATCTGCACCTGGGATCGGCCGGCATTCCAGTGCCGGAACATCTCCACGAAATCAGTCACGTCCCACGATCTCCTCGCCACTCAAGGCCCCTTCCAGGACCCCTGGCGGGGCACCTGAACGGAGCGAACCTGAACAGCGCCCCAACCCCCACCGGACACGCCCCACGGGGTGGGGAATTACGTGACCGAGGGTGAGGAATTACGTGACGGACAACCCCTCAGACCTGGGGAATTACGTGACCGCTGACACCTGCGGCGCCGTCGGACAGTCCTACGTTCACGCAATGCACGAGCGGGAAGCCTCGGTGTCTACGTACATGGGCAACGGCCTGGCGATCCCGCACGGCACCAACGAGGCCAAGGATTCCATCCGGCGCACCGGAATCTCGTTCGTGCGCTATGCCGAACCGATCGATCGGTGCTCGGCGGCACCGGCGGCTGAGGATCCGCACGTGGATTCGGACACCCGTCAAGGCCGCATCGTCGAGTTCGCCCGTACCAGGGGGCTGGTCGAGGTAGCCGCGCTGGCCGAGGAGCTCGATGTCGCGGCTGAGACGATCCGCCGGGACCTGACGGTTCTCGCCGGTCGCCGAATGCACAAACGCGTCCATGGTGGTGCCGTCCCGGGCAGCACTCCCCTGGACACCGCGGCGATCCGGGCACACGCGGGGGGGAAAGCTGGCGCACTACAAGATTCCGCGTTACGCGCACATTGTTGACGACTTCCCGATGACCGCCACCGGCAAGGTGCGCAAGGTCGAGATACGCGCCGAGATGGTCCGGCTGCTCGACTCGCCGCTTTAGTGCACGCCTTCCATCAGCCGGCTGACGCGGGGTGCGAATACCCACACGACTATGCCGACGACGATGGCGACGGCACCGAGGATGCCGAAGTAGGCGAACTCGCGGTCCGGTCCGTAGTACCCGGACAGCACGCCCGACATCGCCGTGCCCAAGCCCACTGAGAAGAAGTACAGAGCCATCATCTGTGCCCGAAATGCGTTGGGCGCCAGCTGTGTGGTGACCGACAGTCCGATCGGCGACAGCATCAGTTCGGAGATCGCGAAGACGCCCATGATCAGAAAGATGAACAGGGCGGGCACGCTGCGTCCCGTCGTCTCGGCCATCGGCAGGAACAGCAGGAACGCCGCGCCCATCCCGATGACGCCGTAGGCGAATTTGCGCGGGGTGGTGGGCGCTCGCCGGCCCAGTTTGGTCCACATCGCGGCAAACACCGGTGACAGCAGGATGATCCAGACCGGCTCGATGGAGCCGATCCAATTCGACGGTGCCCGCCAGCCGAAGATCGACCAGTTGATTCGCTCATCGGAGTAGACCGCCAGCACGGTGAAGATCTGCTGAAACAGCGACCAGAACACGGCATTGGCGATGAACAGCGGGATGAACGCGCGCACCCGGGTCCGTTCCAGCGGCTCGACACTGGGGCTGCGTAACATCACCGCGAAGTAGCCGACCGACGCGACGACGAGGATGCCGGTGGTCACCTGCGAAAGATTGGCCAACGTGATCAAACCGCAGGCAAAGGCCAGCACGGCGGCGACAAACACCACCACCGCAATACCGGCGCTGCGCCAGAACTCTTTGTGCGACAACGGATGCGCAACCGTACGCCCATGACCGCCGAGGTTGCGCCGGAACACGACGTACTGGGTCAGGCCCAGCGCCATCCCGATCGCCGCGGCGCCGAACCCATAGTGGAAACCCACTTTGGTCTGCAACAGGCCGGTGATCAACGGGCCAACAAACGACCCGAGGTTGATACCGAGATAGAACAGGGTGAACCCGCCGTCACGCCGCGGGTCGCCGTCGTCGTAGAGCGTGCCCAGCAGCGAGGACGCATTGGCTTTCAGCGCACCCGATCCCAGCGCGATGAGCACCAGACCGATCCCGACACCGGACAGTCCGGGCAGCACCGCCAGGGCGATGTGGCCGCACATGACCACCACCCCGCCGTACAAGACAGTCCGCTCCATGCCCAGGGCCCGGTCGGCTACCCACCCCCCGAGGACCGTGGACAGGTAGACCAGGCCGCCGTATGCGCCGACGATCCCCGTCGCGGTGGCCTTGGGCAGCGCCAGAGCACCTTCGGTCAGCGAGTAGTACAGGTAGTACCCGAGGATGGTGAGCATCCCGTAATAGGAGAACCGCTCCCACAGCTCAACACCAAAGAGGTTGGCCAGACCGACCGGATGCCCGAAGAAGGTCTTGTGCGCGGACATGTTCGCGGTTGCAGCGGCATCGGACATGGATGTCACGATGCCACATCGTTACCCGCTGTTCAGCGGTTCAACACCGGCCGAACCCAATTCCCGGGTCGCTGCCGCTCCTGCCCGCCGAACGGTTAGACCCACTGATCCCAGGGCACGCTCCAGTCCCCGTTCTGCCACAGCTGCAGCGGCTTACCCCCCGTGTTGCGCACCTCGACAACGTCGCCCGGCACCGAGAAGTTGTAGAACCAGGTGGCGTTGTCGCGGTTGAGGTTCAGGCAACCATGGCTGGTGTCGGTATTGCCCTGCGCCCACACCGTCGCGTCCAACTCGTGCAGGTAGACGCCATCGGTGCTGATGCGCACCGCGTAGTTGATCGACTCCTTGTAGCCGAGATGGGAGTTGATCGGCAGGCCGTAGGTCGAGGAGTCCATGATCACCGGATTGCTCTTGTCCAGAACGGTGTACACACCTGGCTGGGTCCAGAAGCTCAGGGTTGTGTTGCCGACCTTCTCGGTGCCGCCGCGGCCCATCGATGTGGGCATGGTGCGCACCAGTTTTCCGCCGTCGAACACCGTCACCTGCTTGGTGGCGTCGTCGGCGATGGATACGTGCGAGGCCCCGATGGTAAACGTCAAGGGTGGGCCTGGCCCCGGGGTCACAGTGACAACGGTGCCCGGTGCGTAGTACTGCGGCGGACGCCAGTGCGCGGTGCGGTTGTCGACCCAGTGCCAGGCGCCCTCCACGGGCGGCGAGGTATCGACCTGCAGGGCCTGATTGGCCAGACCTTTGTCGTCCACCGGACCGTCGAAATGGGCGACGATGACCGTGCCGATGCCGTACGGCGCACCATCGTGCAGCGGGGCGCCGGAGGTAGTCGTGAACCGAACGTTGGGCAGAACCTCGTCAGCATGCGCGGCGGCCGGCACCGGAGCCTGCAGCGCGATCAGCGCAACCACCATCGACAACAGAATCCATGCCCAGCGACTGACAACGCGCATTCACCACTCCACGATCGATTGACCAATCGTTCGATCGTAGATGGCGAACCTGCCCTACCCCGGCGTTGCGGATGTCGGCGTCGTGGTGATCTGCGGCGTCGCAACCGATGCCGACACCGGTGACAGTCCCCGGGTAGGACAGCACGGTGCCGTATCCAGCGCCCACGATTGCCGCGCCCAACGTCAGGCGGGAATTCGAGCGTGCGGTCATCTTTCACATCCCCAGTCGGATTGAATTCATCTCGCACCGGGATAACCGAATCGAACAATCAAAAACGTAGCCGCGTTATCGACGCTGCCGCAATACTTCTGCGGCCGATCGAACGGTGGCGGTGAGGGTGGCCATGAGCGAGCTGTCGAGCTTCCAGCACTGCCAGAACAGGGGAACGTCCAGGTGCACGTCGCTGACCTGGACGAAAGAGCCGTCGGACAGAGCCGGCGCGGCCAGCTGTTCGGGATACATCCCCCAGCCCAATCCCGCTCGCACCGCGGCACCGAAGCCCTCCGCCGTCGGCACGTAATGAACAGGCCGGTCGATCGATCGACGAAATACGTTGCGCACCAGCATGTCCTGAAGGGCATCGGCGCGATTCCACGCCAGTGACGGGGCCTGCGCTACCGCATCAGCGGTGAAACCGTTGGGTAGATGGCGTTTCACATAGCCGCTGCTGGCCACCGGCAGATACCGCATCACTCCCAGCGGATGCACCCGACAGCCCGGCACCGGCGTGCGCTCGGTAGTGACCGCGCCCATCACCACGCCCTCACGCAACAGCTGAGCAGAGTGGTCCTGATCCTCGATACGGATGTCGAACACCACATCGGGCAACTCCAAGAACACTCCGACAAACCACGCGCCCATCGAATCCGCGTTGACCGCCAGTGCAATCCGCGGTCTCGGCGCCGAATCACCACCGGCCATCTCGGCGATGGCCTCCGCCTCCAGCATTGCGGTTTGAGCAGCCAGCCGAAGCAGCGGCTTCCCGGCTGCGGTTGGCAGGCAAGGCTTTCCGCGAACCAGCAGCACCTGGCCCACGTGCTTCTCCAGAGCCTTGACACGTTGGCTCACCGCCGACGCCGTGACATGCAATCGGTCGGCGGCGGCCTCGAAGCTGCCGAGCTCGACTATCGCGGCGAACGCCGCGAGCTGGCCCGCGTCCAGGCGGGCCTCACCGGAGCCGCTCAGCAGCAGGGGTCCGGCGCCGCTACGAGCATTCTCATGGTCCGCAGTTCCCCTCTTCCGACTGACTCAACGGCATTATTGCCGTTGGAGTCCCTTGCCGCGGGTAATCGACCGAGCGTGGCGCTACGTCAGCGAGTATCGGATCGGCAGGTGTTTGATGCCGCCGACGAAAGTGGTGGCCGACAACTCTGGCTCGCCGGCGAGCTCAATGGAGTTGATGCGGGGAATGAGTTCGGAGAAGAAGCTGTGCATTTCCATTCGGGCCAATGCTGCGCCCAGGCAGAAGTGCACGCCGTAGCCGAAGGATAGGTGCTTGTTGGGGTCGCGGCCGACGTCGAAGCGCATCGGGTCGGAGAAGACTTCTTCGTCGCGATTGGCCGAGACATAGGACAGCAGAACCGACTCACCCTTGGCGATCGGGACGCCGCGGACTTCGGTGTCGGCGTGGGCGGTGCGCATGAACTCCTTGACCGGTGTCGTGCAGCGGATCATCTCTTCGACCGCCGTGCCCATCAAACCGGGGTCATTCTTCAGCCGCTGTAGTTCACCGGGGTGACGCACCAATTCGAGCAGACCGCCCGCGATTCCGGCGCTCGTGGTGTCGTGGCCGGCGCTGGCGACGATCACGTAGTAGGACGCGGTGTCCATATCGGACAGCGGCTGGCCGTCGATGGTGGCGTTGGCGATCGCCGACGTCAGGTCCTCGGTCGGGCGCTCGCGGCGCGAGGCCGTCAATGCGGAGAAGTAGGCGAAGAAATCCAACAGCACCGCGATCATCGCATCGCTGGATTCGCCGCGCTGCAGCTCGGTGTCGTCGCCACCGAACAGTTCCTGGGTGAGCTTGAGCATGCGGGGGAAGTCGGACTCAGGCAGACCCAGCAGGGACAGGATCACATACAGCGGATAGTTGACCGCGATCTCTTGGGAAAAGTCCAGTTCGGGCCCGCGTTGTACCATCTGGTCGACGTACACCTTGGCGAGCTCGTCACACCGAGACTTTAAGGCGCGCATGGCTTTCGGACGAAACCAATCCGCTCCGATCTTACGCATGTCGCGGTGGTGCGGATCGTCCATGTGGATCAGCGTGCTCAAGCCGATCCCGGCTTCCCGATCCGCACGCAACTTCTCGTCGAGATCGGCCACCACGAGTATCGGCCTTGGATCGTTGGTGAACAGATCATTCTGCCGTTCGATGTCCATGACATCGGCGTGCCTGGTGATCGCCCAGAACGGCCGATAACCCTCGACGTCGACCCAGGACACCGGGGCGTGCGCGCGCAAATGGGCGAGCGCCGTATGCAACTGCGCTTCATCGGCATACGACTGCGGGGCGGCCAGAACGCGTCCCGCGTCATCCATGATCCGTGCGGTCATCGGTCACTCCTCGAGATCTGGAACGAGTTCGTTCTAGATTATGGTGTACATCACACATGGGTCAAGATGTCGTCATGACTGTCCAGGGACGCACCTACGGCGGGCTGAGCTCTCAACAACGCTCCCAAGAGCGTCGCGGACGCCTGCTCGACGCCGCGCGCGAACTGATCGCCGAGTTCGGTGTGGCACCACTCACCGTCGATCTGGTGTGCCAGCGGGCGAAGCTGAGCAAGCGGTACTTCTACATCGAGTTCGCCACCAAGGACGATCTGCTCGACGCCTGCGCCGACGAGCTGTACTCCCGCCTCAAGGAGGCGATGGAAGCGGTGCTGTCGACGGCGCCCCTGCCGCAGCGGGCCCATGGCGTGCTGCGGACGGTGGTCCGCACGCTGGTCGCCAGTGCGGCCGACGCGCGCCTTTACATGGAGTCGCCCGGGTTCCCGCGGCTGCGCCAGGTCCAACAACGCGAAATCAGTGAGTTCACCGAGCGCATCGCCGCCGAAGCAATGCCGTTCGACGGGCGACCGAAGCCGGCGGTGGACCGCCTGCTCGCGACCAGAGCAATGGTCACCGCAGCCACCGAGCTCATCAGCGCATGGCTGCACGGTGATATCGAGACCGACGAACAGACCCTCGTCGCCACCCTCACCGCCATCACACTCGGCGCGGCCGGTGCGGTCTGATGAGCTTCTCGCCCGCGTCCGTCGTCGAGACGCTCCCGTTGAGTCCGCGGCTGCGCCGGATAAGCCTGCACATCGATGACCCCGAGACACTGGCCATCCCGGCGGGCGACGACTGCGCCGTCGGCGTCTTTTTCGACCCCACAACACCCGATGCGGGCCGCACCTACTCCGTGCGCCGTCACACCGGTGACCGGATCGATCTCGACATCGTGCTGCACACCGGCGGCCGGGGCAGCGCCTGGGCGCAGACCGCGACCGCCGGGGATCGAGTCGGGCTCGACCACGCTCGGGCCTGGTACCGGCGGCCGTCCGGGATCACACGGCAGCTGCTCGTCACCGATCTCGCCGGACTGCCGGCCACCGCCCGCATCGTCGAGGAAACACCACCAGCCGTCGCGACCACCGTCATCATCGAGGCTGCCGACCACCACGACCTGGACTACCTCCCCGCTGGTCCCGGCGTCACCGTCGTCCCCAGCCTCGGCACCGGCAACGGGGCCACGCCGAGCCGGCTCCCAGACCTCCTTCGAGAGGCCGACCTGCCAGAACCCGGGTATTGCTGGTTCGCCGGTGAAGCCGCCGCATCGCGTGCGGTCCGCAAATACGTGCGCGGCCGGGGCTGGACCATCGACCAGTACGACATCAACGGATACTGGCGATTCGACTCCACGGCGTGGGACACCAGATTCGCGGTCGTCGGCGACGAGGCCGTCGCCGTCTACCAGCGGGCGATCGCCGCGGGCAAGGGCGAGAAGGTGGCGCTCGAGGAGTTCGACGACGCCCTGGAACAGGTCGGGTTGTAGCGCACTGTTGTTGGTGAAAGTTTCGGGTTGTTGGTGAAAGTTTCGGCGTTTTTTAAACGACTTCGCCCTGTTCCCGAATGATCACGTCCGATTCTTTGGGCCTGCCCCCGCGACCGACGGCGCCAGCTTCATCTGGGTCGCCGCGCTGAGCCGCGAACGGGTGGGCGTCTACGACGGGCAATTCAGGCACCGCCACGTGTCCTTCGACCGCGCGCTGCACACCACCGGTGACCCCGACGGATACGCCGTGGTCATTGAGCTCAGCTGCCACCTCGTCGCGACTGTTTTGTGATCTTTATCACGTACATTCCAAATAATGAGCCATATCACATCCGGGGGTGTTCGATGAGCGGCATGGAACCTTCGAGAAGGGCCCTCCCGTCCAGTGCGATCAATCCGCACCGCGGCGTCATGGGTCTCCTCATGATCGTCGTCTTCATCGCTGGCATCGCCGGTGTTGTGGTGGCGCTCTCAATGGGTCACGCCGCGGCCGTGCTGAGCATCGTGCTCATCGCGTTCGGGCTGATCGCCGCCGCCGCCATCTGCTGACGCCGGCCACGTACGTCCAGTACCGGCATTAGTGTCGCTTAACTGGATGAAGATTCTTTAGCTGTACTGCTCAGTCGCTGGTGCCTACCGTCATCCCCATGACCTCGCCCCTGCTCGTCGGATTTCTGGCGTCCTTCGCCCTGATTGCTGCGATCGGGGCGCAGAACGCGTTCGTGCTGCGCCAGGGCATCCGACGCGAGCACGTTCTCGTCGTGGTCAGCGTGTGCGCGGTCTCCGACCTGTTGCTGATCACCGCCGGCATCGCCGGAATCGGAGCGGTCATCACCGCCCACCCCCAGATGGTCACCGTCGCCAAGATCGGCGGCGCAGGATTTCTGTTCATCTACGGGGCGCTGGCGGCCCGCCGGGCCATGAAACCGTCGACCCTGGCACCGGCTCAGAACGGCTCGGCCCGCCTGATATCGGTTGTGCTGACCTGCCTGACGATGACGTTTCTCAACCCCCACGTCTACCTAGACACCGTTGTGTTGCTCGGCACTCTGGCCAACCAGCACGCCGACAGCCGATGGTTGTTCGGCATCGGCGCGGTGACCGCGAGCGTGGTCTGGTTCTTCAGCCTTGGGTTCGGCGCGCGCTGCCTTTCCGGCCTGTTCGCCGCCCCGATGACATGGCGGATCCTCGACGGGCTGATTGCGGTCACCATGATCGGGCTCGGCATCTCACTGGTGGTGAGCTAATCTCGCGCCGTGAGGGCGCAGTGGACGAGGCGTGGATTCCTGGGGGCGGCCGGTGCGGCGGGGGCGCTACTCGCCGCGGCCTGCGCATCGGACGGATCCAACGATGATGCCAATCCCAAGACGGTGACCATCAAGCACCTGTTCGGCGAAACCACCGTCCCGGCACCGCCTAAGCGCGTCGTCAGCGCCGGGTTCACCGAGCAGGACGATCTCCTCTCGGTCGGCGTCGTGCCCATCGCCGTGACCAACTGGTTCGGTGACCAACCGTTCGGGGTGTGGCCGTGGGCGCTGCCCAAACTCGGATCCGCACAACCCGTTGTGCTCAACCTGGACAACGGTATTCACGTGGATCAGATCTCGACGCTCAAGCCCGATCTCATCGTCGCCGTCAACGCCGGCCTGGACGCCGACACCTACAAGAAGCTGACGGCGATCGCGCCGACGATCGCTCAGTCCGGCGACGCCTTCTTCGAGCCGTGGAAGGACCAGGCCACCGCGGTGGGAACCGCTGTGTTCCAAGGCGAGCAGATGAAACAGCTGATCGCAGGCATCGACGGCAAGTTCGCCGACATCGCGAAGAACAACACCGCGTTCAAGGACAAGAAGGCGCTGCTGGTGGGCGGCAGTTTCTTCGGGGGCACCCTGACCGCGACGCTGCCCGGCTGGCGCACCGATTTCTTGACCGCCATGGGCTTTCAGGTTCCTGACAGCATCACGGCATTCGCCGCCGACGCCCAGCAGGCCGCGATTCCCCGCGACAAACTCGCCGAGGCGCTCGATTCCGCCGACGTGCTGATCTGGTCCACCGAGAGCGACGCCGATCAGGCCGCGCTGCTGGCCGATCCGGCGGTGGCAGCACTGACGGCCACCAAAACCAACCGAAACGTTTTCACCGGCAAGGATCTCGCCGGGGCGATCGCGTTCGCGTCGCCGCTGTCCTACCCGGTGGTGGCCGATCAACTGCCACCGCTGCTCTCGCGCGCGCTGAGCTGACCGGCCGTGCTTGGATAGCACGTGTGACAAGCAGCCCTGACACCGCGCGCGCAGACGCACCGACACCTGGATTCGCACAAGTCGGCTCGCTCTACTATCCGGGTCTCGTAGCCGTATTCACCGCTCTGGTGATCATCTCGAACGTCACCGCCACCAAGGGCGTCGCGTTCGGACCCATCATCGGAAACTGGTCGATCATCACCGACGGCGGTTTCATCGTCTTCCCGCTCACCTATGTGATCGGTGATGTGCTCTCCGAGGTGTACGGGTTCAAGGCCGCGCGGCGGGCGATCATCCTCGGCTTCGCGATGAACATTCTGGCGGCACTCGCCTTCTGGGTGACGATCTACCTTCCCGCGGCCGACTTCTACCCCAACCAAGAACATTTCGAGAACATCGTCCACGCCTACACCCAGCTGATCGTGGCCGGTCTTGCCGGCTTCATCGTCGGGCAGACCATCAACGCCTGGACCGTCGTCAAGATCAAGGCGCGCACCAAGGAGAAGCACCTGTGGGCCCGGCTGGTCGGCTCGACCTTCGCCGGCCAACTCGGTGACACACTGGTGTTCTGCAGCATCGCCGCCGGGGCGATCGGGATCACCACCTTCGGTGACTTTGTCACCTACACGGCGCTGGGATGGGTCTACAAGACCGCCGTCGAAATCACTCTGCTGCCCATCACCTATCGGGTGATCGCACACATCAAACGCCGCGAGCCGACGTACACCGCGTTGGTCTGACGCTCTCGTCGGTGAATCTGATGGCGCCCAACACAATCCGTGACTGCGGTGACCAGGCGCTGCTCCTCGAATGCGAATCGACCGCGCAGGTGCTCGCGCTTGCCGCGGCCCTACGGCAGGCAAAGCTTCCCGGGGTGCTCGACATCGTGCCTGCCGCTCGCACGGTCCTGATCGGACTCTCCGATCCGCACCACCAGGGCCCCACCCGCCAGCGACTGAAACGCCTGCGCGTGGACGCCGCCGCAAGCGCGGATCACCGGGAGATCGCCGCCGACGTGGTGATCGAGGTGGTCTATGACGGCGCTGATCTCGCCGACGTCGCCACGCACACCGGCATGACGGTCGCCGCGGTGATCGAGGCCCACACCGCCAGGGCGTGGCAGGTCGGATTCGGTGGATTCGCCCCGGGTTTCGCCTACTTGGTCGGTGGCGATCCCCGGCTGGCAGTGCCCCGGCGCAGCGATCCGCGGACCGCCGTCCCAGCCGGATCAGTCGGGCTGGCCGGCGAATTCAGTGGTGTCTACCCGCGCCAGTCTCCCGGTGGTTGGCAGCTGATCGGGCACACCGATGCGGTGCTGTGGGATATCGGCCGGCCGAAGCCCGCACTGCTCGAGCCCGGTATGTGGGTGCAGTTCCGGGCGATCGGCGGCAGGCCGCAATGATCGCGCTGGAAGTGATGCGGACCGGGCCGTTGGCTCTGCTCGAAGATCTCGGCCGACCGGGCCTGGCGCACGTGGGCGTGACACGGTCCGGGGCAGCCGACCGCCGATCTCACCGGTTGGCCAACCGCCTGGTGGCCAATCCCGACGACCGCGCCACCGTCGAGATCACCCTGGGAGGGTTCGCCGCGCGGGTGCAGGGCGGCGATGTGGACATCGCGGTGACGGGGGCTGACACTGATCCCGCCGTCAGCGGAATTCCCTTCGGCACGAACAGCATTCACCGCGTCCGTACCGGCGACGTGATATCGCTCGGCGCACCGCACGCTGGCCTGCGCAGCTATCTCGCGGTACGCGGGGGCATCGCCGTGGACCCCGTCCTGGGTTCGCGGAGCTACGACATGCTGTCGGCGATCGGCCCCCGCCCACTGCGTGCCGGTGACGTGTTGCCGATAGGCGCGCACACCGGTGACTATCCCGAGCTCGACCAGGCCCCGGTGGCCGCGATCACCAATGACCTGCTCGAGCTGCGCGTGGTGCCAGGACCCCGCGACGACTGGTTCACCGACCCCGACGCTCTGGTCCACACCGCTTGGGTGTCCACCGACCGCACCGATCGGGTCGGCATGCGGCTTGCCGGGCGGCCACTTGCCTACCGCTGGCCCAACCGGCAGTTGCCCAGCGAGGGCGCCACCCGCGGCGCGATCCAAGTGCCGCCCAACGGCCAGCCGGTCATTCTGGGCCCCGACCACCCGGTCACCGGTGGCTATCCCGTCATCGGTGTCGTCACCGATGCCGACAACGACAAGGTCGCGCAGATCCGACCGGGACAGACCATCCGGCTGCACTGGACCAGGCCTCGTATCGCAGCGGGGAAACCCGCGGGCTGGTAGAGCTGAGGGTGTGCGCGCGCAGCTCCACACCGCCCGGCTGGTTCACACCAGCGACCTGGATGCCGAAACCCGTCAGAACGCCGGGCAGATGGTCACCGCGGCCTTCGCCGCGGGGACGGAATTCACCGACTCCGACTGGGAACATGCCCTGGGCGGGATGCACGCCGTCATCGTCCATCGCGGCGAGCTGGTCGCGCACGCCGCCGTCGTCCAACGGCGATTGCTCTATAACGGCTCGGCCCTACGCTGCGGCTATGTCGAGGCGGTCGCGGTGCACCAAGACTGGCGCGGACAGGGCTTGGCGCACGCGGTGATGGACGCGATCGAGCAGGTGATCCGCGGGGCTTACCAGATCGGAGCACTGAGCTCGAGCGCCATGGGCGAGAAGATCTACCGCCCGCGCGGCTGGCTGCAGTGGCAGGGGCCGACGTCGGTGCTGGCCCCCGGCGGCCCGACCCGCACGCACGAGGACGACGGCTCGATTTTCGTCTTCCCGATCGACGTCGACATCGACACCAATGGCGAGCTGACCTGCGACTGGCGCGACGGAGATGTCTGGTAGCCGTCGACCGTCTGCGTCGTCAATAGATAGCTGACGGAATATAACGGCCCTCCGTCGTTGTTGGGGCTGGGCCTCGCCGATCTCGACAACCCCTGCGGGGACTACCTGCACCGCAACAAGTCTCGGTCATTCTGGGCTCCGTTTTCCGCTCTACCAACAACCTGGGAAGTCGCTGTGGATGGAATAGGAGTGGGCTCTGATTGCTGCTACATAGCCCACGTGATATAGATACCGAGTGGCAAATCAGCTGACCGATCACGACGTCAGCGAGTGCGTCGGAGATGCCTTCGACCAGGCAATGGACCTGACGATCCGGTTCCTCAGCGACCGCGCCGACTTGAGTGCGTCCGCAGCGTTCACAATGAACCGGGTGTGCCGGGAAGGACCGGTTCGGCTGACCACCCTGGCCGCCAAAGAAGGCGTCAGCCAGCCGTCGATGACCCAGTTGGTCCAGCGCCTTGAGCGCGCGGGCCTGGTGACCCGGCTCGCCGACCCCGACGACGGCCGAGCCTGTCTGGTCGCCATCACCGCGCGGGGACAGGCATTGCTCGACGAGCGCAAGCGGATGCGCCGGGAACGACTGGCGGCGTTGATCACAACACTGACCGACGAAGAGCAGGCGGCATTGTGGCTCTCGGCGCGCGTCGCGTTCCCACTGATCTGCCGGCTCGCTGCCAATGCTGACTGCGCCACGGAGACCGCCGCACCGCGGTCGGTCCTCTGACGGAAGGTGTTCGGGTGAAAGCTATTCCGGTGGGCAGGATGCTGAAACGCATCTGGATTCCGTTGGTCCTGATCGTCGTGCTGGCGGTCTCCGGCCTCGTTGTGTCGCGCCTGCACAAGATGTTCGCGTCACAGGACCTGAACGCCGGCGCCGGTGCCGGCATCGAGATCGTCCAGTTCAATCCCAAGGTCATGGTCTACGACGTCTACGGCGCACCGGGAACCACCGCCCAGATCAGCTACTTCGACCCCGAAGCCAAGGTGCACACGGTCAACGTGCCACTGCCCTGGACGATCACCTTGTCGACAACATTGCCTGCCGTCAGCGCCAGCCTCATGGCGCGCACGGACGGCGATGAGATTGGATGCCGCGTCACCGTGAACGGAACCGTCCGCGAGGAGCAATCGGCCAATGGCGTCAACGCCCAGACCTACTGCCTGGTGAAGTCCGCATGACCCCTACCGTCACCGCACCCGAATCCGCCAGCAGGCCAAAGCGGCCCGCCGTGCCTCACCTGATCCGGATCCTTGCCTGGCCGATCGTACTGTTCTGGATCGGGATCGCGGTTCTGGTGAACGTTGTCGCGCCTCAGCTCGAGGTCGTCGGCGAGTTGCACTCGGCGCCGATGGCGCCCGAGGACGCGCCGTCGATGAAGGCAATGAAGTTGATGGGCGCGAACTTCAAGGAGTTCAACTCCAACAGCACGATTATGGTCGTGGTGGAGGGCCAGAAGCCGCTAGGCCCGGAGGCCCACCAGTACTACGACGAGATCATTCGCAAGCTCGAGCAGGACCCCGAGCACATCCAGCACATCCAGGACTTCTGGGGTGACACGCTGACCGCCGCGGGCGCCCAAAGCGCCGATGGCAAAGCGTCTTACGTGATGCTGAACCTGGCCGGCGAACAGGGCCAGACCCTGGCCAACGAAGGTGTGGATGCCGTTCGCAAGGTCATCAAGGACACCCCGGCCCCGCCCGGTGTACAAGCGTACGTCGCCGGCCCCGCCGCCCTCACCGACGACCTGCACGTGATCGGAAATGCCAGCCTCGCGATGATCACGTTGATCACCCTCGCGGCAATCGCAGGCATGCTGCTGGTGGTCTACCGATCGATCCGCACCACGCTGATCCAGTTGTTTCTGACGTTCCTGGGGCTGCTGACCGCGCGTGGTGTGGTGTCAATCCTGGCCGTGCACGGCGCTTTTGGGCTCACCACGTTCGCCGGCAACATCCTGACGATGCTGGCGATCGCCGCCGCCACGGACTACGGCATCTTCATCTTCGGCAGGTATCGCGAAGACCGCGGTATGGGGCTGGACCGAGACGAGTCGTACTATGCAACCTTCAAGTCAGTCGCGCCTGTGATCGTGGGCTCCGGGCTGACGATCGCGGGCGCCACCTACTGCCTCAGCTTCGCGCGTCTGCCCTACTTCACCACCATGGGTGCGCCCGTCGCGATCGGCATGCTGGTGATCGTGGCCATCGCGGTCACGCTCGGCCCGGCCGTGCTCTACCTGGGCAGCCGGGTGGGACTGTACGAGTCCAAGCGGCCTCCGCAGAGCAGGTTCTGGCGGCGGGTCGGCACGGCCGTCGTGCGCTGGCCCGCACCGATTTTCGTGGCTAGCCTATTTGTGGTGCTGATCGGGCTGGTCGCCATCCCGGGATACAAGCCGGCCTACAACGACCGGTACTACCTGCCCAAGGACGCCCCGGTGAACCAGGGCTTCGCCGCCGCCGACCGGCACTTCACCCAGGCCCGGATGAACCCGGACATCCTGATGGTGGAAGCCGACCACGACATGCGCAATCCTGCGGACATGCTGGTGCTGAACAAGATTGCCAGCAATGTCATGCACACCGAGGGTATTGCGATGGTGCAGAGCATCACCCGGCCACTGGGTATTCCGATCCAGCACAGCTCGATTCCGTTCCAGACGAGCGTCGCGGGCCAGACCAGCAACATGAACTTGCCGTTCCAGCGGGATCAGCTGGACAACCAGCTCAAAACGGTTGACTCGATGAATGTTTCGATCGACATCCTGGAGAAGCAGTACCAACTGTCTCTCAAGCAGACTCAGCTCACCCAGGATTCGGCGGCCCGCTCAGAAGACCTGCTCGAGACCACCAAGGCGTTGCGCGACAACATCGCGAACTTCGACGATCAGTTCCGCCCGATGCGCAATTACTTCTACTGGGAGCCACACTGCTTCGATATCCCATTGTGCGCCGCGGCGCGGTCGCTGTTCGACTCCCTCGACGGGATCGACGAGGTCACCGACAAAACCGCAGGGGTGCAGGGCAATACCGATCAGCTGGCGGCACTCGCGCCCCAGCTGACCGCCCTGCTGCCCCAGACGATCGCGTCGATGAAGGTCAGCAGGGACCTGGCGCTGGCGTCGTACAACTCGCAGAAGGCACTGCTGGACCAGATGCAGGCGACCAACGACACCGCACTGGCGATGGGGGAAAGCTTCGACCAGGCCAAGAACGACGATCTGTTCTTCCTGCCACCGGAAGCCTTCCAGAACCCCGACTTCGAGCGTGGCCTGAAGATGTTCATGTCGCCGGACGGCAAGTCCACTCGGATGTTCATCACCCACGAGGGTGACCCGGCGACCGTCGACGGTATCGCCCGCGTCGACAACGAACGCAAGGCCGCCCAGGAAGCGCTGAAGATGTCCTCGCTATCGAACGCCAAGATTCATCTCGGTGGCGTCGCGGCGACCTACAAGGACATGTCCGACGGCGCGCGCTACGACCTGTTGATCGCCGTGGTGTCGTCGCTGACGCTGATCTTCACGATCATGCTCATCCTGACCCGAAGTGCGGTCGCGTCGTTGGTGATCGTCGGTACCGCGGCCAGCTCGATCGCCGCGTCCTTCGGCATCTCGGTACTGCTATGGCAGGACCTGTTCGGCATTCAGGTGCAGTGGCTGGTCATGCTGATGTCGGTCATCATCCTGTTGGCGGTCGGCTCGGACTACAACCTGCTGCTGGTCTCCCGGTTCAAGGACGAGATCCACGCCGGATTGAAGACCGGCATCATCCGCTCCATGGCCGGCACCGGTGGTGTGGTGACCTCGGCGGGTCTGGTGTTCGCCGCCACGATGGCGGGCATGATGATCAGCAAGCTGGTCGTGCTGGCGCAGATGGGTTCGACGATCGCCATCGGCCTACTGATCGACACCTTTATCGTCCGGTCACTGCTGATGCCGTCGATCGCGACCATGCTGGGCCGGTGGTTCTGGTGGCCTCAGGTGGTCCATCCGCGAGGCGACAACCACTTCCGCAAGCCCACGCCGCCCAAGCCAGCCAAGGAGGACGAGGACACCGCTGCGCTACCCGCGCAGGCCTAGCGTCGCCGTGCTTGGCGTCTCATCCCGCGCCGAGCGTGCGGTATGTCGTCGATTTTTCGCGAATCCTCGACGAGAACCCGCACGTTCGGCGTTCACTCCACCCGTAGGCCTACAGGCTCGCGGGCTGCCAGAACGGCCCGAAACTGATCCGCGCCACGCCGAGCGGGCCGAAGGATGCCGGACCGTCGGACTCCGGTATCGCGATCGCATTGATCGGCAGTGGGAGCTCAGAGGCCAAGCGCCGCCTCGTGTCTGGTTCATGCCGGCCCACCGGGGACAGCGCACGTCGGTGCCGGCCGCAGCGGCCTCGGACAGCCGCGCGATCGCCCGGTCTACCAGTTCGGCGTGCTGGCGGATGACCGCAGCCGCTTGCCTTCGCCGTGCACGGTGTCACTCAATGTTCAGGCCCACGGCCCCGGCACCATCCCAGACGGTGGGGAGCACCACCGGGTTTCCCGGCTCTCGCGACACCATTCCCGACGTGACCTGTCTCACGTCGCGTTCTCAATGTGGCTAGCATCGGTTGTCGTAATGTGATCCATGACACCTTCAGCCCAGGGAGGTCCCGTTGTCCACCACTACAGAATTGGCCGAACTCCACCATTTGATCGGCGGCTTGCGGCGTTGTGTGACCTCGTTGAAGTCGCGATACGGGGACACCCCGGCAATGCGCCGAATTGTCAACGACGCCGAGCGCATCCTCAATGACGTGGAACTTCTCGATATCGACGCGAATGAGCTTGCCCTAACCCAGCAAACAGTGGTGATCGCCGGAGAGAAGATCGGGATTCCGGATACGCCCTACGACAGCACGTTCTGGCAGGACGTCGATGACGAAGGAGTTGGCGGCCACAACCGCCGCTGACCCTGATTTAGCGGGGTGCCGTGATCTAGGTACCCTCCGATGAGTTAACGCGAAGGGGATCACAGTAGATGAGCGCACCTGCGGGTAACCGTCCTGCGACCGGCGTCTTCTCGCCCGGCCGTGCCCACATTCCGCAACGGACTCTGCGGACGGACAACTGGCTGAAATCGCCCATCCTCACGGATCTGGGTTTTGCCGCCTTCGTCATCTACGCAACGGTGCGCGCGTTCCAGCGGGACTACTTTTTCGTCCCGCAGTACCACTACTTGACGCCGTTCTACTCCCCGTGCCTGAGCAAGGCTTGCGGTGAAGCAAGCGATTTCTGGCCACAGATCCTACCGGCGACCGGGCCGCTGTCGCTGCTGCCGTACGCCTTCCTGTCACTGCCGTTCCTGCTGCTGTTCCGGCTGACCTGCTACTACTACCGCGGTGCCTACTACCGCTCGGTGTGGCAGTCCCCGACCGCCTGTGCGGTTGCCGAGCCGCACGCGAAATACACTGGCGAGACGCGTTTTCCGCTGATCATCCAGAACACCCACCGGTACTTCTTCTACATCGCCGCCATCATCTCGCTGATCAACACCTACGACGCGATCGTCGCCTTTCACTCCGAGACCGGCCCCGGTGGCTTCGGCTTCGGGCTGGGCAACATCATTCTGGTCGGCAACGTGGTGATGTTGTGGGTCTACACGATCTCCTGCCACTCCTGCCGCCACGTCACCGGCGGCCGGCTCAAGCACTTCTCGAAGCACCCGGTGCGGTACTGGATTTGGACCCAGGTCAGCAAGCTGAACACTCGGCACAAGCTGTACGCCTGGATCACGCTCGGCACCCTGATGCTGACCGATTTCTACGTCATGCTGGTGGCCAGTGGCACCATCTCCGACCTGAGATTCGTTGGCTGACGCTGAGATCCAGTGACTGATCAGACTTTTCCAACCCAGAGTTTTAGCGAGGTCAAATGACGGTTGAGGTCGAGCGGCATTCCTACGACGTGGTCGTGATCGGTGCCGGCGGCGCGGGCCTACGAGCGGTGATCGAAGCCCGGGAACGGGGTTTGAAGGTCGCCGTGGTGACGAAGTCACTGTTCGGTAAGGCCCACACCGTCATGGCCGAAGGTGGTTGCGCCGCCGCCATGCGCAACGTCAACACCAAGGACAGCTGGCAGGTGCACTTCGGTGACACCATGCGTGGCGGCAAGTTCCTGAACAACTGGCGGATGGCCGAGCTGCACGCACAGGAAGCCCCCGACCGGGTGTGGGAGCTGGAGACCTACGGCGCGCTGTTCGACCGCACCAAAGACGGCAAGATCAGCCAGCGCAATTTCGGCGGGCACACCTACCCGCGGCTCGCGCACGTCGGTGACCGCACCGGCCTGGAGATCATCCGCACACTGCAGCAAAAGATCGTCTCGCTGCAGCAGGATGACAAGAAGGAACTCGGCGACTACGAGGCCCGCATCAAGGTCTTCCACGAATGTGCGATCACCGATCTGATCAAGGATGGGGACGCGATCGCGGGTGCCTTCGGCTACTGGCGCGAGACGGGCAAGTTCATCCTGTTCGAGACGCCGGCCGTGGTGTTGGCCACCGGCGGTATCGGCAAGTCGTTCAAGGTGTCGTCGAACTCCTGGGAGTACACCGGCGACGGGCATGCGCTGGCACTGCGCGCAGGTTCCGGCCTGATCAATATGGAGTTCATCCAGTTCCACCCGACCGGCATGGTCTGGCCGCTGTCGGTGAAGGGCATTCTGGTCACCGAGGGTGTCCGCGGTGACGGCGGGGTGCTCAAGAATTCCGATGGCAAGCGCTTCATGTTCGACTACATCCCCGACGTGTTCAAGGGGCAGTACGCCGAAACCGAAGAAGAAGCCGATCAGTGGCTCAAGGACAACGACTCCGCACGCCGCACCCCTGACCTGCTTCCCCGCGACGAGGTGGCCCGCGCCATCAACGACGAAGTCAAGGCCGGCCGCGGCACCCCGCACGGCGGCGTCTACCTTGACATCGCCTCGCGGATGCCGGCCGAGGAGATCAAGCGCCGCCTGCCGTCGATGTATCACCAGTTCATCGAGCTGGCCGAGGTCGACATCACCAAGGACATGATGGAAGTCGGTCCGACCTGCCACTACGTGATGGGCGGCATCGAGGTCGATCCCGACACCGGTGCCGGCTCGACTCCCGGGCTGTTCGCCGCGGGTGAGTGTTCGGGCGGTATGCACGGCTCCAACCGCCTCGGCGGCAACTCGCTCTCGGACCTGCTGGTGTTCGGCCGGCGCGCCGGGCTCGGTGCGGCCGACTATGTGCGGGCCCTGTCCGCACGCCCCGCGGTGACGGACGCGGCGATCGACGCGGCGGCCACGCTGGCGCTGGCGCCGTTCGAGCCGAAGGCTAATGCCGAGAACCCGTACACCCTGCACGCCGAGCTGCAGCAATCGATGAACGACCTGGCGGGCATCATCCGCAAGGAGGGCGAGCTCGAAGAGGTACTGGGCAAGATCGACGAGCTCAAGGCGCGCTATGCCAACGTCGTCGTTGAGGGCGGACGGCTCTTCAACCCCGGCTGGCACCTGGCGATCGACATGCGCAACATGCTGCTGGTCAGCGAGTGCGTGGCCAAGGCCGCGCTGCAGCGCACCGAAAGCCGCGGCGGACATACCCGCGACGACTATCCCAAGATGGACGCCCACTGGCGCAACAAGCTGCTGGTCTGCCGGGTAGCACCTGGCGATGCCGACGCTGTCGTGCCCGACGTCACGGTGACGCCTGAGCAGCAGCCGGTGATGCGGCCCGATCTGCTGGCCACGTTCGAGCTGTCCGAGCTCGAGAAGTACTACACCGAAGATCAACTGGCCGAGCACCCTGAGCGGAAGGGCTGAAAATGGCTGCTTATGACGCGAAACTGCGGGTTTGGCGCGGCGATGAAACCGGCGGCGACCTACAGGACTACACCGTCGAGGTCAACGACGGCGAGGTGGTGCTCGATATCGTCCACCGGCTGCAAGCCACCCAAGCCGGTGACCTCGCGGTGCGGTGGAACTGCAAGGCAGGCAAATGCGGTTCGTGTTCGGCCGAGATCAACGGGCGGCCACGGCTGATGTGTATGACCCGGATGTCGACGTTCGGCGAGGACGAGGTCGTGACGATCACGCCGCTGCGGACCTTCCCCGTGATGCGCGATCTGGTCACCGACGTCTCCTTCAATTACGAGAAGGCGCGGGAGATCCCGTCGTTCACTCCCCCGAAGCATCTGCAACCCGGCGAGTACCGCATGCAGCAGGAGGATGTGAACCGCAGCCAGGAATTCCGCAAGTGCATCGAATGCTTCCTGTGCCAGAACGTGTGCCACGTCAACCGTGACCACGAAGAGAACAAGAAGTCTTTCGCCGGCCCGCGGTATCTGATGCGCCAAGCCGAGCTGTCGATGCACCCGCTGGACACCCTGGACCGTCGCACTATGGCCCAGGAAGAAAACGGTCTGGGCTTCTGCAACATCACCAAGTGCTGCACCGAGGTGTGCCCCGAGCACATCAAGATCACCGATAACGCGCTGATCCCGATGAAGGAGCGCGTCGCCGACGCCAAGTACGACCCGATCGTGTGGCTCGGCAATAAATTGTTCCGGCGCGATAAGTAGTCAAAAGCCTCGGCGAGCGGGCCGCGAGATTTCCCCAGGGATTTCTCGCGGCCTGTTCCTCTTGGTGCCCGGCTGGGTAGCCTCGCACCATGGATAGTGTCCATAGCCTCAACGACATTCGCACAGCAATCCGCGAGCTGTCCGCCCGCGCCGCACTGGCTCTCAAAGAGGGTCGGCCCCACGACGCGGCCGAGATTGAGCAGCGCATCGCCGGTTATCGCCAAGAACTCGGCGAAAAGCCCTGACCCAGGCTGCGGGACGGGCTGGGTTATGCGCCCAGTCTGCGGAAAGTGCTGCGGTGGAACACAATCGGCGGAACATCATGCACGGTGATCTCCTTGACCCGGAGAACCACGATGGTGTGGTCACCGGCGACCACCGACTGCTCGATCGTGCTCTGCAACCACACACTGGTGCCGTGCACGAACACCGCACCGCTCTCGTGGGAGTGGGTCTCCAGCCCGGCGAAGCGATCACCGGTCTTGGCCGCCAGGGTTCGCGCCGCGACGTCATGGGACTCACCCAGGAGGCTGATGCCCAGCGACGGCAGGTCCTTCAGCTTTGGCCAGGTCTCCGAATTGTTCTGCACACAGAACGAGACCAGCGGCGGATCCAGCGACACCGGCACGAAGGTGCTGGCGGCCAGGCCGACCCGAATACCCTCGACCTCAGCGGCGATCGCGATGACACCAGACGGGAAATGACCGAACGCCTCACGCAGGGAGGCGGGGCTCAGCTCTGTGCTGCTCATAACACCTCCATTTTCACATGCGGCGGTGCGCCGCGGCCACAGCAGGGTCCGGCCTGATCCACATAACCGTTGAGTAGCCTAAGGCCGTGTCAAACGTTTCAGTCCTGTCCGTGCTGCGCGAACGCGCTGGTCTAACGCCAGACGACGTCGCCTTCACGTTCACTGATTACGACCGGGACTGGAACGGTGTCGCCGAGAGCCTTACCTGGTCACAGGTCTATCGCCGCACACTCAACGTCGCGCACGAGGTCGGCCAGCATGGCGCACCCGGCGACCGGGCGCTGATCATCGCCCCCCAGGGCCTGGCCTATATCGTCGCCTTCCTGGGCGCCATGCAGGCCGGGTTCATCGCCGTCCCGCTGTCGGTTCCGGTACCCGGTTCCCACGACGAGCGGGTAAGCGCGGTGGTGACCGATACCTCGCCCTCAGTGGTGCTGACCACTTCCGAGGTCTTCGAAGTCGCCGCACAATACGTGGACGACGGCGCCGCCGTGATCGCCACGATCGCGGTGGACACGCTCGATCTCGACGCCGCCAAAGCCGTCGACCCCGAGGTGCCCGACGGTCCGGATATCGCCTATCTGCAGTACACGTCGGGCTCGACGCGGCTGCCGGCAGGCGTGATGATCTCGCACCGCAATATGTGTGCCAATTTCGAGCAGTTGATGGCCGATTACTTGCCGCACTATGGCGGCGAGTTCCCACCGGGCCTCAGTCTGGTCTCGTGGCTGCCGTTCTACCACGACATGGGACTGATGCTCGGGATCGGTGCACCGATCCTCAGCGGGCACCCAGCGGATCTGATGAGCCCCATCGCGTTCCTGTCCCGGCCGGCGCGGTGGCTACAGGCGATGGCTCGCCAGCCGAAGGCGTGGTCGGGCGCACCGAACTTCGCGTTCGATCTCACGGCGCGGCGCACCGGCGACGACGAACTGGACGGCCTCGATCTCAGCGGTGTCATCGGCATCATCAACGGTGCCGAACGCATCCACCCCGAGACCGTGGTCCGATTCAACGAACGCCTCGCGCCGATTGGTCTTCGTCCCGAGGTGATGGCGCCGTCCTACGGGCTGGCCGAAGCGACGGTATACGTCGCCAGCAGCACCGCCAATGAGGTGCCCAACGTCGTCGACTTCGATGCCGTCGAACTGTCACAAGGGATCGCGGTGCGTAAAACCGGCGGGGCGCCATTGCTGCGCTATCAGTTGCCGGTCTCGCCGCTGGTGCGGATCGTCGACGCGGACACCTGCGAGCTGTGCCCCGATGGCACCGTCGGCGAGATCTGGACGCACGGTGAGAACGTCTCTGCGGGCTACTGGCGCAAACCGGAACAGACCGGATCCGCCTTCGGCGCTACCCTGATCAACCCGTCGAACGACGACCCGGAGAGCGGCTGGTTACGGACCGGAGATCGGGGGTTCGTCTCGCAGGGCGAGCTGTTCATCGTGGGACGCATCAAGGACATGCTGATTGTGCGCGGCCGCAACCACTACTCCGAGGACATCGAGTCCACGGTGCAGAAGATCACCAAGGGTCGGGTGGCAGCCATCGCGGTGTCCGACGAGCAAAGCGAGACGCTGGTGACCGTCCTGGAACTCAAGAAGCGGGACGATTCCACCGAGTACACAGGTGTGAAAAACGATGTGATCGCGGCGATTTCGCGTGCTCACGGCTTGCAGGTCGCCGATATCGTGCTGGTGGAACCGGGGGCGATCCCGACCACCACGAGCGGCAAGATCCGCCGGGCAGCGTGCGTCGAGCAGTACCGCCAAGGACAGTTCGTGCGCCTGGATGCGTAGCTGATCAGCCGATGTGGTTCACCCTATTGGTGATGGCTGCCGCAGTCAGTCTCGAGCCGTTTCGCATCGGGATGTCGGTGCTGATGCTGAATCGTCCCCGCCCCCACCTGCAGCTGGCCGCCTTTCTGTGCGGTGGTTTCGTGATGGGCCTGACGGTGGGCACCGTGGTGTTGTTCGCACTCGAGTCCCGGATCCCGGCCTCGGCCCATTTCACTGTGCCCAGAGTGCAGGTTGTCATCGGCACGCTGGCGCTGGTGACCGCGGCGATCTTGGCGGTCACCAAGGGACGCGACCGTACCCCGCCGGCGTGGCTGAGTCGTCTGCTCGACGGCCAATCGCTGTGGGTGGCCGGCGTCGCCGGCCTGGGTATCGCGCTGCCCTCGATCGACTACCTTGCCGCACTGGCCATCATCGCTGCTGGTGCGGTAGCTCCAGCAGTCCGGTTCGGCGCGTTGGTGACGTTCAATGTCGTGGCGTTCGCACTGGTGGAGATTCCGCTGCTGGCCTATCTTGTTGCGCCGCAACGTACCCGCGCGGCGATGACAGCACTGAACGGCTGGGTTCGTGCCCGGCGCCGCCGCGAAGTCGCCGTGTTGTTGGCCGTCGTTGGTGTCATGCTGCTCGCGGCAGGCCTACTCGGCGTGTAGGAACTCAGTGCGTGCTGGGGCCGTGATCCAGCACGTACTGGAGGCCGGCCATCAACTGCGAGACCGGGTCCGTGCCACCACCGAACGCGGCCTGAGTGGCGGGTGCGGTAACGGCGGCCGGGTCATAGCCGCGCACGGGATCGACCGCGATCGGCGCGGTCAGCGGATCGTCGTTGCGCGAATAGCCAGCATCCACTGAGGGTTTCAGCACCGCATCCAATTTGTTGAGAGTGTCTTCGTCCACGCCAAGATATTTGAACGGCAACACCAGCGGCAGATGCTGTTCGGGAATCAGGTACGTCGTGGTCTTGGCACCCCTGGAGTTCACGGTCGTCGCGATGTTCTGCGGCGGAACCATACTCGGGTTGGTGAATGCGACAGCGGTGTGACCGGTCGCGAGCCCCACGACCGCATTGGCCACCGAAATCCAGTTGTCCTGCCGGTCCGGCCAGTCGGCGATGCTGTCATACGCCGAGACGAAGCGGTAGGAGTCGTACTGACTGTCCACCTGAGGCGGGATCCGGTAGTCGAGGGCCGGCACGACACTGCCGACGGGAAAGTTCTGAGTCAGAAAGCCTTCGCCGAAGGCATGGGGTGCAACCGGATCACCGTAGGTGGCGAACGACAACTGATCTGGGGGCGGCGCGTTCGGATCGGTGGCCAACCGGTTCTGCACGGCGTTGAGCACCATCGCACCCTCGGACAACCCGATCGCGGTTCCGGGCCCGCCGTCCTGGATCGCCCTAAGGACGTTGCCTTCACCGACGTCCACCGACTCGCCGATACTCGGGCCGTCGATACCCAGGCCCGGGAAGTTGTCGTCCAGCTTGCCGATGCCAGGGAACAGGCGCTGCAACGTGTGGCCCTGGACCTGGCCGGCGGGGTAATCGACGATCTGCCGGTTGAGGCCGGGGAACCACTCCGCACCGGTGCGGCGGATGTACTCGTCATAGGGGATGCCGAGGACGTGGGCGCCGCCCAGGGCATATCCGCGGCCAGGCGTGCCGATCGGGGGGCCGTCGTTGTTCGGCTGGCTCGGTGGTGGCTGATCGGCGGCCGCGATTCCGCCGGTGGCGCACAGGGTCAACAGCGTGGTCGCCGTGGCGAGTAACTTCTTCATGCCTTACTCCCCTGCGACTTCAATCGTGACGGCCACCAGTTCGCCTTTCCGACCAGAGTAGCCACAGCGGGCACCGTGACCGTCCGCACCAGGAATGTGTCCAGCAGGATCCCGACGCCGATGACGAACCCGCCCTGCACAACGGTACCGATGCTGGAGAACAGCAGGCCCCACATCGAGGCCGCGAAGATCAGACCTGCCGCGGTGATCACGCCGCCGGTCGACGACAACGTCCGGATGACGCCGTAGCGCGTGCCGCTGAAGGATTCGTCCCGCAATCGGGATGCGAACAGCAGGTTGTAGTCGGCTCCGACGGCGACAAGCACGACGAAGGCCAGCGGCGGGACCGTCCAGTGCAGCTGCTGGTGGAGCAGACACTGGAAGACCAGCACCCCGACACCCAGCGCGGCGAAGTACGAAAGCACCACGGAGCCAACCAGATACAGCGGTGCGATCACCGCCCGCAGCAGCAGCATCAACGTCAAGAGCACCACGATCATCGTGACCGCGATGATGAATCGGATGTCCTTCTGGTAGTAATCCCGCGTGTCACGCAACGCGGCGGGATAACCGCCCATCGAGATCGTGGCGTCCGACAGGCTGGTGTTCGGCTGTGCGCTGCGCGCCGCATCGCTGATCGCGTTGACCTGATCCATCGCGTCGGCGCTGAACGGATCGAGTTTAGTGAGCACCAGATACCGCACCGAATGCCCGTCGGGCGAGATGAACATCTTGGCGGCCATCTTGAAATCGGGCAGGTCGAGGACTTCGGGTGGAATGTTGAATCCGGCCATCGCCGGGCTGGCGGCGTTCTGCTTCATCGACAGCAGGAACGCGGCGGCCTGATCGAGTCCGGTTCGCATCAGCTTGATCTGGTCGACGACCTGATCCACCCCGCCGGCCACTTCGCGGCTCCCGCTGGCGGCGCGATCGGCGCCCTGGCGAAGTTTCGTGGTGCCGGCCTGGGCGCCGCCCGGCGAGTCCAGCCCCATGGTGTGCATGACCTTCTGCAATTTGCCGAACGCATCGCCGAGCTGGCGCAGCGTCGCATCGAGGGACTGGCGGTCCTGCATCGACTGCAATTGCGCTGCCAGAGAGTTGATCTCGTCGAGCGTGCCGTTATTGCGCGCGTCGACCAGCGCCTGGAAGTGGCCCCGAGTTTCGGCACAGGACGGATCGAGGTCACAAACCGCGTTACCGTGCAACGCCACCAAAACCGGGCCCACCCAACCGAACAGGTCCTTGGCCGCCTGGACATTGATGCCCATCGAATTACCCAGCCGGTTGACCGCGTTGACGAGCTTGGCAGCGACTTCGACATTCTTGACGAGTGTGTCGCCGCTGTATTGACCCCTGAGCGCTGCGAACGCGTCCACCACGCTCTGCAGGCTGGTGGCGATCCCGTTCACCTGAACGCGCACGTCGCCGAGGTTGGTGGCGAGGGTATTGGCCCCGCCAGCAAGGCGATTGAGGTCGTTCATGTTCGCACCGATCATCGCCGAGCCGGTGCCCAGCCGATCACCGACCAGGCCCGCCTGGTAGGTGGCCCGGAACTCCTGCGGCACGTCACCCATCGGCCGGGTGATGCCGCTGACCAACTTGATGTTCGGCACCTGAGCGATGCGCTCGGCCATCTGCTCCAGATCCGCGAGGGCCTGTGGGTTGCGCAGATCACGGGGCGAGCGGACCACAACGTAAGAGGGAATGGACTGGTTGAGGTCGAAATGGCGTTCCAGGGCGGTGTAGCCGACCGAACTCGGGTCCCCGGGGGCCACCGCCTTGCGATCGTCATAGTTGTATTTCGCCAACCCCACACTGCTGGCCAGCAGGATCAGGATCAGCACGCTGGCGACCAGGTGTACCCTCGGCCGGCGCACGATGCGGATACCCGACCGCCGCCACCACCGCGCGGTGAGCTCACGCCGCGGCGTGATCCACCCGCGCGGCCCGGCGACGGCGATGATGGCCGGCAGCAGGGTGAGGGCGGCGAGGTAGGCCACCCCGACACCGATCGCCGAGGACACACCGACGGTGGAGAACACCCCCATCTTGGCGAAGCTGACGCCCAGGAACGTGATACCGATGGTGGCAGCGGATGCACTGATCACCTTGCCCACCGAGCCGAGTGCGTGCCGCACAGCATCGTCAGAGCTTTCCCCGAGCCGCACGAAGTCGTGATAGCGGCTGATCAAAAAGACCGCGTAATCCGTTCCGGCGCCGGCAATCATCGCGCTCAGCAGAATGATCGCCTGGTTCGATACCCCCAACCCGGTCAGGTTGGACAGCCCGGCGACCGCGGATTGCGCGATCACCAGCGATGCCCCGATCCCGATCAACGGCAGCAGCATGGTGATCGGGTTGCGGTACACGATCAGCAGAACGGTTAGCACCAGAACCGCGATCGCGATTTCGATTGGCAGCCGGTCATTTTGACCGGCGACGGTGAGATCGGCGACGGTGGCAGCCGGGCCCGTCAGGTGAACTTCCAGCGGGCTCCCGGCGGTGTTCTGTTTGACGATATTGGCCACCCGGTTGTAGGCGGCATAGGACTCCGGGGTGCCGAGCGCACCCACCAGCCCCACCGGGACAACCCACGACTTGTTGTCCTTGCTCGTCAAAAACGAACGCAGCGCGGGTGTTTCGACGAAGTCCTGCAACATCACGACGTCGTGCTGGTCTTCGCGCAGCGCCGTAACCAGCTTGCGGTAGGTCGCCTCGTGCGTGGGATTCAGGCCGCGCTCATCGGTCAGAACCACCAGCAGTAGGTCGTCGCCGCCGGGTTCTTTAAACGCTTCGGTCATCTGCCGGGCCGCCACGCTGGACGGGGCATCGCCCGGCAGCATGGCCAATGGGTGTTTCTGAGCCATGTCGTTGAGACTCGGGAACGTCAAAGGCAGCGCCGCCGCCAACACAAGCCACAGCCCGATCACCGCCCACGGCCAGCGCACTACACAGTCTGCTAGTCGTCGCACGTCGTCCTCATCCGGCTGCCCTCACCTGTGTCTCGTGAGGTCTCGCTACTCGCAAGTCGTCACCAATGTCCGCCGTCGGCGACCCGCCCGCACACCGATTTCATCGCTGCTATGTACCGACCGACCGACTTCTGGGCGATCGGGTTGTCCGGGAACATCACCGACATCGCGGTACCGGCCTCGTACCGGAATATATAGATCGTCAGCTGATAGGAGAACCGGCCGTCGGAGTAGATGCCGATATTGTTCGAGTAGCCCATGTCAGCGGCGGCGAGCACAGCGTTGAGCGGCGCGGCGCCGCCGTGCAGAAAGTTCGAGACCGGGAAGTTCGGCGACGGCTTGTCCAACCACGGCGCCAACTCCAGCACCCGGTAATACGGAACCCTGGCCAGCCTCACGCCGGTGTCGAACGACGTCTGCGCCGCCCAGGCGGCTTCACCGAATGACGTCGCGGCGATCGGGACGGTGATCGGGACCAGACCGGTGAACCACCCCTGGGTGGTGAAGTTGTCGGTGGTCCTGCGGGTATCTCTCGGCGTGAGTCCGTAATATGTTGCCGCACCCGTGAATTCGTGATCCGTCATTGCCGTGCAGGCGAACAGGCCACCAACGAAGCGGACTCCGGCCGCCGTGCAGGCGGCTTCGAATCGCGCAGTCTGTGCGGCGTCCATGATCATATCGCCGACCATGTCGGCGACCGTCGGCTCCCGCGGGTTGCCCAGCGGCAGCGGGAACTCCGGCAGCGTCCCATTGTTGTTCTCGGCAAACTCAATCCAGGCCCGAACCTCCGGCGAATCGACGGTCAGATCCGCGCTCGCGTGGTGCTCCTGGCGACAAAAGTCGTCGAAGCTGCCGGCCTCCGGCAAGGGCATCGGCTGACCGGTCAGCGTCAACGACGTGTACATGCCGTGCGCTTCCAGCATGGTGATTCCGATCAACGCCGCGTCTCCGTGGACGTGGTCGATACTGGCATAGAAATCGAAGTGATCCGCGCTCTGGACAACCCCGAAGGAAAAGCAACCCCATTCCAGTGGAGTCGGAATATCGACGATATGTTTGCGCGCGTCTTCGGCGGCCATCTCGCCGAATTCAACAGGCTCAAATTCAATATCCACGGCATCGGCGATCGTGCGCCGGACAATATCGCCGGAACCGGAGTATTCAAACCAACTCCGATATGTGTCATGGCGGCGCAAATACGCGTTCAGGGCTTGAGTCATGGCGGAAATATCGCATTGACCTGGCACTTCGCAGGTAGCGATGATTTGGCGTGAATAGTCGAGCCCGGCGGCGTCCTGCTCGTAGACGCCGCGAATATGCTGACCCTGCATATAGCTGACAGGCACCGAACTGACCGGGGCTTGCCGAGCCTTTTCCATGGCGGCACTTGTCGGCCGCCACGACGTCACCACACCGGGTCTCGGCGACCAATCATCGATTGTGCCGATCGAAATCTTCCCGATTTGCAATATTTCCCTCCCAGGTCGCCGCGGCTACGGCCTCAGGACCGGCAACGTTAGTGGCCAGACCAACATAGCGCCTGCGGCTGAGACGGTCGCCTAACGACCCGATGGGCCAGCTCAGAGGCGGTGCCGGGGGCCGATCCACGGCCCTGCGCGGCTAGCGATGGAGCCGCTGTGACCGGCGCCCGAAAGCGCGTCGGTCAGCAACGCACATGCAATACTTGCCGACGGGAGATGTGCCGGCCGTCGCTGTCGGGAGATGACCGGGCCGTGGCCGTTCGGAAGCAATCCTGGGCCTGACGTGGTCTCCCAGAGTGGATCGAGCCAGATTGGTATCGACCAGATCGACGTCATACCGGCCCGACGCGGAGAGCACAACCTGATGGCATTAACCGAACATCCGACGCAGCAGCCACCCCGCTTCGCGATCGTCGGGTACGCGGCCCGCTTCCCCGGAGCCGCGGACGCAGAACAGTACTGGGACCTTCTGCAGGGCGGCCGGGATGCGGTCACCGAGGTGCCTCGAGACCGATGGGACGTCGAGGAATTCTTCGATCCGGACCCAGACGCTCCCGGCAAGATCGTCACCCGGCGCGCCGGGTTCGTCGACGACGTCTGCGGCTTCGACGCACCGTTCTTCGGAGTATCGGCCCGCGAAGCCAACGTGATGGATCCACAGCATCGACTGCTGCTGGAGACCGCGTGGCGCGCTGTCGAACATAGCGGTACCGCGCCAACGACTTTGGCGAACACCCGCACCGGCGTTTTCATCGGTTTGGCCACCCATGACTTCCTGGGGATGGCATCAGACGCCCTGACCTACCCCGAGATCGAGGCCTATCTGGCGATCGGCACATCCAGCGCGGCGGCAGCCGGCCGGATCAGCTATCGGCTGGGACTACACGGCCCCGCGGTCACCGTCGACACCGCGTGCAGCTCGTCGCTGGTGGCGATCCACCAGGCCTGCCAAGCGCTGCGGCTGGGCGAATGCGACCTCGCGCTGGCCGGCGGGGTGAACGTCATTCTCAGCCCAGCCACCATGATCACCTTCTCGCACTCCCGGATGCTGGCGGCTGACGGCCGCTGCAAGACGTTCGACGCGGCAGCCGACGGCTACGTGCGCGGTGAGGGCTGCGGCGTGATCGCCATCAAGCGGCTCGAAGACGCGATCCGCGACGGTGACCACATCCGGGCCGTGATCCGCGGTAGCGCGGTCAATCAGGACGGCGCATCGGGAGGTCTCACCGTGCCGAACGGGGTCGCCCAACAGCGGGTGATCGGTGCGGCGCTGGCATCGGCGGGGCTGGCCCCCAGCGATATCGGCTACCTGGAAGCGCACGGCACCGGCACCTCGCTGGGCGATCCCATCGAGGTCCAGGCCGCAGCTGCCACCCTGGGCAAAGGCCGCGACGCAGACCAGCCGCTGCTGATCGGTTCGGCGAAGACGAACATCGGCCACCTGGAAGCCGCCGCGGGCGTCGCCGGTGTCCTCAAGGTGGTCTTGTCCCTGGAGCATCAGGAGCTGCCCAAGCACCTGAACTTCCGCAATCCGTCACCGCACATTCCCTGGGATCGGATCCCCGTGCGCGTCGTCGAGGAGTCGGTGGCCTGGGAACGCTCCGAGAAGCCCCGTATCGCGGGCATCAGCTCGTTCGGTTTCTCCGGCACCAACGCACACGTCATCCTCGAAGAGGCACCACTGGCAACACCGGCTACCCCCGCGCCCGCGGCCGATGACCGCCGGTTCATGGTCCTTCCGCTGTCCGCTCGCACCCCGGCCGCCCTGGTCCAGAACGCCGAGCACTACCGCAGCTGGCTGAGCGAACATCCGGAAGCCACCTTGGCCGACGTGTGCCTGACGGCCGGCGCCGGCCGCGCGCACTTCGAGCACCGGGCCGCCCTGGTGGTCAATTCCCTCGAGTCCGCCCGTGAATTGCTTGGGGCCCTGGCTGACGACCTCCCGGCGCCTGGGCTGGTGCGCGGCGACAGCGTGGACACGCCGAAGACGGCGTGGCTGTTCCCCGGACAGGGCAGCCAGTACGCCGGTATGACCCAAGAGCTCTTCGAAACTGAACCGGTGTTCGCCGAGACGATGACCCGGTGCGCCGAGGCCGTGGCCGATGTGCTCGATAAACCGTTGCTGGACATCATCTTTGATCTTGACGGCACCGAGGAGCTGAAGCAGACGCGGCATGCCCAGCCCGCGCTGTTCGCGGTGGAGATGAGCCTGGCCCGGCTGTGGCAGGCGCGTGGCTTCGAACCCGATGTGGTGCTCGGACACAGCGTCGGCCAATATTCGGCGGCTTGTGTCGCAGGCGTATTCAGCCTCGAAGACGGCGCGCGATTGCTCGCCGAGCGGGGGCGGCTCTTCGGAGATTTGCCCGCAGGCGGGCGGATGGCGGCAATCTTCGCCGACCCGGACCGCGTCGAACGCCTCACCGACGAATACCCCCGTCTGTCGGTGGCCGCCTACAACGGTGCCAACACCGTGCTGTCCGGACCCGCCGCCGACCTGGAGCAGGCGGTTGCCACGCTGTCCGATGACGGGGCCCGCTGCGACTGGCTCGACACCAGCCACGCGTTCCACTCGTCACTGCTGGATCCGGCTCTCGACGCTTTCGAGTCTTATGCGAACGAGTTCACATTCGGTTCACCGCAGCGGATTCTGATCTGCAACCGGACGGGCGCCACGCTGGGGCGCAACGCCACCCTGGACGGCACCTACTGGCGCCGCCACGCGCGTCAGCCGGTCCAATTCGCGAAAAGTGTTGCGACACTTGCTGAACTTGGCTGCACACTGCTGCTCGAGGTAGGCCCGCAGCCGGTGCTCACCGCCGCGGCCCTGCGCGCCTGGCCGGACCCGGCGACCGCACCCAAGGCTGTCCCGTCGCTGCGTCGCAATGGTGCCGACCACCGCCAGGTCACCGAGGCCCTGGCGGGAGCCTACGTAGCCGGACATCTGCCCGACTTCGGTGCGCTGATAGCCGAGCCCGCGCACAAAGTCGATCTGCCGACCTATCCCTTCCAGCATCGCCAGTACTGGTTCACCGCCAAACAAAACCAGACGGCCGCCGCTGACACGGCGCGCACCGAAGCGGTCCAACTGCTCGAGGACGGCCGCATCGAGGAACTCGCTGCCCTGCTCGATGCGGCAGGCACCAGTCTGACAACCGCCGATGTGCTCAACAAGCTTGCGGCCCAACATAACCGGCAGCGAAGCGCACAATCGATCGCTGACATCCGCTATGAGATCCGCTGGGAGCGGTCCACGAACTCCTCCCCCGCCGAGATCGGCGAGGGAGCCGCGTGGCTGCTCATCGGCGATGACGCCGCCTCGATGCAGCCTGTGATCGATGCGCTGACCTCCAATGGCCACCGGCACCGCATCCTCGGACTGCCGGTGTCCGACGCCGACGAGGAACGCCTGGTCGATGAATTACGCACTGCGGTACACGACGAGCCGGGACTGCGGATCCTGCATATCGCCGCGCTGGAGTCCGACGGCGCGACGTCGATGCGCTCGCTGCTACGCATGCAACACCGTGTCCTGGGTGGCACCCAGCGACTGTTCCGCGCCGCGGCCGCTGCTGAACTACGCACCCCGATCTGGGTGACAACCCATGGTGCGCAACATGTTACCGGCGATGACACGGTTGCACCCGAGCAGAGCAGCCTGTGGGGATTCTGCCGCGCCGCCGCGCTGGAGTATCCGCAGGTGTGGGGCGGCCTCATCGACCTGTCCAGCCGTAGCGCTGACGAGTGGTCACGGTTGATCAAGCAGGTCGTCACGGCCTCATCTGGCGAAGACCAGATCGCCCTTCGCGGCGACACCGTGCACGTTCCCCGGCTGATCCGTCGCACCGGCCAGCCGAACTCGACACCGCTGGAACTGCGTTCCGACGCAACATATCTGGTGACCGGCGGCCTGGGAGCGCTCGGCCTGGAGATCGCCGGGTACCTGGCCGCGCACGGCGCCCGCCAGCTGGTGCTCACCAGTCGGCGCGCACCGGGCGAGGCCGCGCAACGTCGCATCGAGATTCTCCGCGAGCAGCACGGCTGCACCGTCCGGGTGATCGCCGCCGACGTCGCCGATCCGCACGATGTCGCACGCCTGCTCGCCACGGTGCAGGCCGAACTTCCCCGGCTGGCCGGTATCGTACACGCCGCCGGCGAGAACGACACCACCCCGCTGAGCTCTCTCGAAAGCACCGACATTGATCGGGTGTTCTCTGGGAAGGTCTGGGGCGCTTGGAATCTGAGCGAGGCAAGCGCAGACCTACAGCTGGATTTCTTATTGTCCACCTCATCGATCTCCTCGGTGTGGGGCAGCTACGGCCAGAGCGCCTACAGCGCGGCGAACGCCTTCCTCGACGGATTGACCTGGCACCTGCGCGAGCGGGGCATTCCCGGTATCAGCGTCAACTTCGGCCCGTGGTCGGCGGGCATGGCCGACCAGGACGCCCGGACCCAGCTGGACCGGCGCGGCATCCGCACCCTGTCGCCGTCGGACGCACTGGCCGGGATGGCCGAGGTCATGGCTTCCGCCGGTTCGCAGGGACCCTCACAGGCCGTGGTCGCACGGATCGACTGGGCCCGGTTCTTGCCGATCTACCTGCAGGCCGGCCGGCGTGCCCTACTGGCCGAGGTGGGCCGTGAGGTGCCCGAATCGGTGGCCGCGACAGCGCCGGCATCCGGGACAACCCGGCTTGTCGAACAGCTCACCGCGGCACCGGTGCAGCAGCGCAAGAAACTCGTCCTGGACTACTTGCGCAACACCGTCGCGGAAGTGACCCGCACCGACGCGTCGGAGATCCGCGAAGAAGCCGGGTTCTTCGACCTTGGCATGGATTCGCTGATGGCCGTGGAACTGCGCCGCCGCCTGGAGCAGGCGGTCGGTAAAGAACTGCCGGTCACCCTGGCGATGGACTTCCCGCGGCTGACCGATGTGGCCGACCACCTGTTGTCCGATGTGCTCAACCTCAACGAACGGGCCGGCAGTCAGCTTGCGGCCCAGCCGACCTCGCTGGCAACCTCGGCGACCGATGAGCCGATCGCCATCATCGCGGTGGCGTGCCGGTTCCCCGGCTCACCCGATGTCGACGCCTATTGGGATGTGCTGTCCGGCGGGGTGGATGCGATCAGTGAGATCCCCGAGGACCGCTTCGACGTCGACGAGTTCTACGACCCCGATCAGCAGATGCCGGGCAAGATCTACACCCGCAGCGGCGGATACCTGGACAGCGTCGATGGGTTCGACCCGGAGTTCTTCGGCATATCGCCGCGCGAGGCCGTCTGGATTGATCCGCAGCAGCGCCTGATGCTCGAAATCGCCTGGGAGGGTTTGGAACGCGCCGGATACGCGCCGTCTGCCCTGCGCGGCAGCCGAACCGGCGTGTTCGTCGGCGTCGGCGCGAACGAATATTCGCATCTGCTCTCCGGCGAATCGGTCGAGAACCTCGAAGCGCATTTCATCACCGGCAACGCGCTCAACGCCATTGCCGGCCGAGTGGCCTTCACTCTCGGCCTGGAAGGCCCCGCGATGGCGGTGGACACCGCCTGCAGCTCGTCGCTGGTAGCGGTCCATCAAGCCTCCCAGGCTCTGCACTCGGGTGATTGCGACATGGCCCTGGCCGGTGGTGTCAACGTCCTGCTCAGCCCGGCGTCCATCGTCGCCGCATCCCGCGCGCGGATGCTGGCCCCCGACGGTCGATGCAAGACCTTCGACGCGGCCGCCGACGGCTACGCGCGCGGTGAGGGTTGCGGCATCCTGGTACTCAAGCGGCTCTGCGACGCGCAACGCGACGGTGACCGGGTCTGCGCGGTCATCCGCAGCAGCGCGGTCAACCAGGATGGCGCTTCCAGCGGTTTGACGGTGCCCAATGGTGTTGCGCAACAGCGGCTTATCACCGCGGCGCTGACTCGTGCCGGCCTCACTGGCGCGGACGTCGACTATCTCGAAGCGCATGGCACCGGTACTCCACTGGGTGATCCGATCGAGGTGCAGGCGGCCGCGGCGGTCTACGGCGCAGGCCGCGACCCGAACCGGCCGCTGCTGATGGGAACGGCCAAGACCAACATCGGGCACCTCGAGTCCGCCGCTGGCGTAGCGGGGCTGGTCAAGGTCGTGTTGTCGTTGCAGCACGAACTGCTCCCGCAGAACCTGCACTTCCAGAACCCGTCACCGCACATACCATGGGACTCGCTGCCGGTGCGGGTGGTGGACACGGCGACGCCGTGGCACACCGACGGCCGGCCGCGACGCGCAGGCGTCAGCTCGTTCGGCTTCACCGGAACCAACGCACACGTGCTGATCGAAGAGGCGCCGCAACCGCTGGGAACCGACGCCGACGAAATAGCCGACGAATCCGGCGATACCGCAACCACAGTCGAGACCGTCCGCGAACCGTTGAGCCTGTTGCCGCTATCGGCACGCTCCGCGCAAGGCCTGGTCGCGCTGGCGCAGCGCTACTCCACCTGGCTGGACGCCCATCCGGACGCTCCGCTGGCCGATGTGTGTTTCACCGCAGGAGCCGGACGGTCCCACTTCGAGCACCGGGCCGCGGTGGTCGCGACGTCCAGCCACGAAGCCAAGCTGCTACTGGACGATCTGGTGGCGAACCGGCTGCGCCCGGGCGTGCTACGAGGCGAATGCACCGACCCGCCGACAACGGCCTGGTTCTTCCCCGGACAGGGCAGCCAGTATCCGGGTATGGCGCGCGAATTGTTCGACACTGAACCGGTATTCGACGACACGATGCGTCGTTGCGCGCAAGCAGTTGACCCGATGCTGCCCCGGCCGCTGCTGGAGGTCTTGTTCTCCAGCGACCGCGAGGCCGTTGAAACGCTGCGACACACCTCGTTTGCCCAGCCGGCGATCTTCGCCGTCGAGATGGGGCTGGCCCGACTCTGGCAGTCCTGGGGGATCGAGCCGGACGTGGTGCTGGGGCACAGCGTGGGCCAGTACGCCGCTGCATGCGTGGCCGGCGTGTTCAGCCTGGAGGACGGTGCCACGTTGATCGCCGAACGCGGTCGGCTCTTCGGCAGCCTTCCCGCCGGTGGCCGGATGGTGGCGGTATTCGCCGATCCGGAATACGTGGAACGGGCGGCGACGGCCTTCCCGCGAGTTTCGGTCGGCGCCTATAACGGCCGCAACACGGTGCTGTCAGGCCCGGGTGAGGATCTGGAACAGATCGTCGCCACCTGCAGCGAGGATGGCACCCGCTGCACCTGGTTGGAGACCAGCCACGCCTTCCATTCGGAGTTGCTGGATCCGGTCCTGGACGAATTCGAGTCGTTCGCAAAGCAATTCGATTACGCCGTGCCCTCACGGCCCCTGGTCTGCAACCGGACCGGCGCCATGCTCACCAGCGAGACGCCGATCGACGCACAGTATTGGCGCCGGCATTCTCGCCAGCCCGTCCAGTTCACCGAAAGTGTGCGCACGGTTGCCGCGCTGGGATGCTCGGTAGTGATGGAGATCGGTCCCCAGCCGATCCTGACCGCGGCTGCCTTGCAGATCTGGCCGGAGTCGTCGGCCACCCCGCGCGCGATCGTGTCACTGCGCAAGGGTTCCAACGCTCAGCGTCAGATCACCGAAGCCCTTGCCGCGACGTACATCTGTGGGCACCGGCCGGACTTCGCCGCGAAACACCACACCCCGGGCCAGCGGCTTGAGCTGCCCACCTACCCGTTCCAGCGCCGTCGGTACTGGCCCAAGACCTCGGGGATCCGGGCCGACGGTACGGCCGCGTCGGGCATCCTGGGCAGCGCCAAGGATCTCGCATCCGGGGACACCGTCTACACCACCGTGCTATCGGTCAAGACGCAGCCGTGGCTGGCCCACCACGTCATCTACGGCACGGTGGTGGTACCCGGCGCGACCTATGCGGCGATGGCACTGGCCTCGGCCGGCGCACCGGCGCGGGTGAAGGAAGTCTTCTTCTACGAGCCGATCATCTTGCCGGAGAAGGCATCCCGCGAGGTTCAGCTCACCTTGCATCCGATCGATGACGGCTGGAAATTCCAGGTGCACAGCCGGCCCTACGGTGTCCGCGATGCCGAGTGGTCGCTGAACTCCGACGGAACCCTGCTGTCTGGCACCGATCCCGAAGCGGGATCGCCGCAGAACACGCAGTCGCCGGACGAGGCGACCGAGCAGATGAACCGCACCCGCCCTCAGGAACTGTTCGACATCTTCCACGATATGGAATTGGCCTGGGGCCCAATCTGGTCCACCTCGCTGAAATCGTTGTGGGTTGGCGAGGGTGAGGCGATCGGTGATATCTCCGTCGGCGAGGAACTCGGAGAACACCTGGGCAGCGAGCCGATCCACCCGGTGTTGCTCGACTTGTGCACCGGCGTGGCGTTCCCGGCCTTCCCGGCGACACTCGCCGCCGAACAGGGATTGACCGATCTGTTCCTGCCGCTGCGGTATGGGCAGGTCCACGTGCAGGACAAGATGCCGCGGCGGTTCTACTGCCGGGCCCGTTGGCATACCAACGCGCTCAACAACGAAACCCAAGTCTTCGACCTCGATTTCGTGGACCGCGACGGGCGTGTGCTGGGCGGGATCAGCGAGTTCACCGTCAAGCGCGCCCCGCGGGAGGCGCTGCTGCGCGGCCTGGGCGGTGACTCGACCCGGTTGCTGTACACCCTGGGCTGGCAAGAGATCGCGGCCCCCGTGGCCGAAGACGCCGACAACAGCACGGCCAAGGGCACCTGGCTGATCGCCGGTTTCGACACGCTGGCCACCGAGCTACCCGGCGCTGTCACGGTCGACGATGTGCACGACCCACAGTCCTGGCAGCGGGTGTTCGCCGAGGCTGCCGAGCGCGCCGCGCCGGTTACCGGAATCGTTTGGCGCAGTTCCGGACAGGCAGCAACTGATGGCTCCACAGACGAGCTCGCCGTCCGGTTGGAGGCCGAGATCGCGACCCTGCTCGGCGCCGCGCAGACCGGGGTGACCGAGGGCCTGCGCGACGGATTGTGGATCGTCACCGAGCGTGCCGTCGCCACCGAGCCCGGTGAGCCGGTGGACCCGGTGCAGGCCGCGCTGTGGGGATTCGGCCGCACCCTGATCGCCGAACAGCCGACACTGCGGGTCCGGTTGGTCGACGGGGACGCCACCGATGAGTCACTGAGCTGGCTGGCCGGTGCACTCGGCACAGCCGTCGTCGAGCCCGAAATGGCAGTGCGCCAAGGACGTTTCCTGGTGTCGCGGCTGCTGCACTGGGCCCGTAACGGCCAGTTGCCGATGCCGCGAAGCGACGACTACGCCCTGGCGCCCACCGAGCGCGGTGCGATCGACAACCTGCGTCTCACCGAGGCAGAGGTGGAACCGCCGAAGGCTAACGAGGTACAGGTCCGGATCGAGGCCGCCGGCCTCAACTTCCGTGACGTGCTCAACGTGCTCGGCCTCTACCCGGGCGATCCGGGCCCGATCGGTGGCGACCTGTGCGGTGTCGTGACCGAATTGGGCTCCGAGGTCACCGGCTTCGAGGTCGGTCAGCGGGTGTTCGGCTCCATGCAGGGGGCGTTCGCCAGCCGGCTGAATGTTCCCGCGCCGCTGCTCGCGACGGTGCCGGACGGAATCAGCGCAGTCGACGCGGCGACCATTCCCGCTGCGGCACTGACGGTCCGGCTCGCGTTCGACTGGGCCGAGCTCAAGCCCGGCGACAAGGTGCTCATCCACGCCGCCAGCGGTGGGGTGGGGTTGGCTGCGGTGCAGATGGCTCGGGCGCACGGTGCGACCGTGTTCGCCACCGCCAGCAAGTACAAGCGCCAAACTCTGCGTCAGATGGGGGTGGAGTACGTCTACGACTCGCGGTCAACGGATTTCGCAGATCAGATCCTTGCGGATACCGGCGGCAAGGGTGTTGACGTGGTACTCAACTCCCTAACCAACGAGGGCTTCGTCGAGGCCACCGTGCGAGCCACCGCCACGGGCGGCCGGTTCGCCGAGATCGCCAAGCGCGATATCTGGACGACTGAGCAGATGGCTGCGCTTCGTCCCGATATCGCCTACGAGATCGTCGCGCTGGACGTGACGATGATGACCGATCCCGACCACATCCAGAGGCTGATGGTCGAGGTGTCCGACGGGTTGGCCAAGGGTGAGTGGACGCCGGTGCCTGCCGAGGTCTATCCGCTGACCGAGGCCAGGACCGCCTTCCGCCGCATGCAGCAGGCCCGGCACATCGGCAAGATCGTGGTGCAGATGCCCAAACCGCTGCAGCCGCGCGGCGATCGGAGCTACCTGATCACCGGTGGCCTCGGCGCGCTCGGCCTGCACACGGCGTCGTATCTGGCCCAACTCGGGGCCGGTGACATCGTGCTGACCAGCCGTCGCGCTCCCGATGCCGAGACCCAGCAGGCCATCGACGCCATCACCGAACGGTTCCAACACTGCCGGGTCCACGTCTTCTCCGCCGATATCGGTGAGGAGTCCGACGTCGCCGGACTGTTGGAGAAGATCAGGGCCGAGCTGCCGCCGCTCGCGGGGGTTGCGCACCTGGCCGGCGTGCTCGACGATGCGCTGCTACCGCAGCAAGACCTCGAGCACTTCCGGACTACCCTGGGCCCCAAGGCTTATGGCGCCTACCACCTGCACCGGTTGACCAAAGATGACGAGCTCGAGTTCTTCATCCTCTTCTCGTCGGCGTCGGCGGTGCTCGGATCGCCCTCGCAAGCGAACTACGCCACTGCCAATGCGCTGCTGGACGGGCTCGTCGCGCAGCGCCGGTCGCACAGTTTGCCGGCCACCGCCGTCAACTTCGGCCCGTGGGGCGAGGGCGGTATGGCCAGCTCGCAAGCCGCGCTGGCCAATCTCAGCGCACAGGGCATGATGCCCCTACAGCCGTCGGCGGCCTTGTCCGCACTCGGTGAGGCGATCCGGCACGGCGCGGCGCAGACCACCGTCCTCAAGGCCAACTGGCAGCGGACCGCCAAGATGCTGGGTGGTATCCGCCCGCCGCTTCTCGATCAGGTGTTGCCACGCGGCGATGGAGCTGTCACCGGGGACAGCGAGTTGCTCCGGCAGCTGCAAGAAACGCCGGTGGCGCAGCGGGCCGCGTTCATCACCGAGTTCCTGCAGCGCGAGGTCCAGGGTTTCCTCCGGCTCGCACAACCGCCTGCCGCGGGCAGCCGGTTCCTGGACCTCGGCACAGACTCTCTGATGGCGGTCGAACTGCGTAACCGCTTGTTCGGCCAGTTCGGCGGCAAGTTCGATATCAGCCCGACCGCGGTGTTCGACTACCCGACTCTGGGTGAACTCGCCGAGCATCTGGTCTCGCAGCTTCCGGATTCCGACGCACCGTCGGGTGAGCCGGACTCTGCGGCGGCTGGAGAACCCGAAGTCGCTGTGCCGGCCGCGGCTGATTCCAACGTCGAAAGTTGACCCGAAAGGTCGTTGTTTCGGTAGCGGTGTGACCAAGGTCGCACCGCTACCGGCGTTTCTGGTGACACCACTCCACATCGCTGCGCGGACGCTCGCACCCCATTGAGCTGCAGATACGCGCGGCTTGCTGATCCCAGCAAGCCGCCGACCCAACCAGTGGGTTGATTAGCTGATGGAACTTGCTCACAGAGGCTTGCGTTCCGGTTACCGGCCGGTATAGTTTCGGGTTACTGGTGGGTAACTTAGACCCGAGTCCCCAACCACAAAGCCCACGTTCAGATGACTTTTCTCGCTGAGGAGTAACCGTCATGAGCCACTACAAGTCCAACGTTCGCGATCAGGTATTCAACCTGTTCGAGGTTCTCGGTTTCGAGAAGGCCCTCGGCACGGGTGATTACAGCGATCTCGACGCTGACACTGTGCAGGAAATGCTCGGTGAGATGGCCCGGCTGGCTGAAGGCCCGCTGGCCGCCTCGTTCGTCGACGGCGACCGCAACCCGCCGGTCTTCGATCCCGAGACGCACACCGTGACGTTGCCGGCCGAGTTCAAGAAGTCGGTCAAGGCGTTCATCGACGGCGGCTGGGACAAGGTCGGCCTCGACGAGCAACTCGGCGGTATGCCGATGCCCAAGACTCTGGTGTGGGCGCTGCACGAGCATGTGCTCGGTGCCAACCCGGCGGTCTGGATGTACGCCGGCGGTGCCGGTTTCGCCCAGATCGTCCACAACCTCGGCACCGAGGAGCAGAAGCAGTGGGCCATCCAGGCTGCCGAGCGCGGCTGGGGTTCGACCATGGTCCTGACCGAGCCCGATGCCGGCTCTGACGTCGGCGCCGGCCGCACCAAGGCCGTCAAGCAGGACGACGGCTCCTGGCACATCGACGGCGTGAAGCGGTTCATCACCTCCGCCGACTCCGACGACATGTTCGAGAACATCTTGCACCTGGTGCTGGCCCGCCCCGAGGGTGCCGGACCGGGCACCAAGGGTCTGTCGCTGTTCATCGTGCCCAAGTTCCTCTTCGACGCCGAGACCGGCGCACCCGGTGAGCGCAACGGCGTGTTCGTCACCAACGTCGAGCACAAGATGGGCCTGAAAGTTTCGGCCACCTGTGAGCTGACCTTCGGCCAGCACGGCACCCCGGCCAAGGGCTGGCTCGTCGGCGAGGTCCACGAGGGCATCGCGCAGATGTTCGACGTGATCGAGCAGGCCCGAATGATGGTGGGCACCAAGGCTATTGCCACGCTGTCGACCGGCTACCTCAACGCTCTGGAGTACGCCAAGGAGCGCGTGCAGGGTGCCGACCTGACCCAGATGACCGACAAGACCGCGCCGCGCGTGACGATCACCCATCACCCGGACGTGCGTCGCAGCCTGATGACCCAGAAAGCCTACGCCGAGGGTCTGCGGGCGTTGTACCTCTACACCTCCACTTACCAGGACGCCGCGGTGGCCAAGGCTGTGCAGGGGGTCGAGCCCGACCTCGCGGTCAAGGTCAACGATCTGCTGCTGCCGATCGTCAAGGGTGTCGGCTCCGAGCAGGCCTACGCCAAGCTCACCGAGAGCCTGCAGACCTTCGGCGGCTCCGGCTTCCTGCAGGACTACCCGGTCGAGCAGTACATCCGCGACGCGAAGATCGACTCGCTCTACGAGGGCACCACCGCCATCCAGGCGCAAGACTTCTTCTTCCGGAAGATCGTGCGCGACAAGGGCGTTGCGCTGGCCCACGTGGCAGGCCAGATCAACGAGCTCATCGCGAACGAGTCGGGCAACGGCCGGCTCAAGACCGAGCGTGAGCTGCTCGCCAAGGCCCTCGAGGATGTCCAGGCCATGGCCGCGTCGATGACCGGCTACCTGATGTCCGCGCAGGAGGACGCCAGCAGCATCTACAAGGTCGGCCTGGCCTCGGTGCGCTTCCTGATGAGCGTCGGCGACCTGGTGATCGCGTGGCTGTTGCAGCGTCAGGCCGCGGTTGCCATCGCGGCGCTGGACGCGGGCGCCACCGGTGCCGATCGCTCGTTCTACGAGGGCAAGATCGCCGTCGCGTCGTTCTTCGCCAAGAGCTTCCTGCCGCTGCTGACCAGCACGCGGTTGGTCATCGAGACGATCGACAACGACATCATGGAGCTCGACGAGGCTGCCTTCTAACGTTTCGCCCCCGACGAAGTCAGTGGCACGGCTAATGGCAGCGAGCACATTTCGAGGTGTCGGCCGGCGGATCGGGGAACCCGTCGCACTGGTTGAACATTCTGCCCAGCAGATCGGCAGTCGTGCCGAAGGTCCCGATGACAGGTAACGCGAGCATGCCTACGTTGAAAACCCGTGCCCGACCCATCCGGCGATTGCGCATCCCCGACCCCTCTGGGGCAGCACGTTAGCCAGGGATCGGGGCGGTCGGAGCACATCTTGATCACGATCATCTAGCAACCATCGTGCCGCACCTCATCCGGCTGAACGCGGCCGCGCTCCCGTGCTGCGGCCGGCGCAGTCCGGGTAGCGCCACGCCGGGATTTTGGTCACTTTTTGCCCGCGATTGCGCGTCAACCGGCAGATATCGGGACTTTGAGTCCTGGCAGTTAACTAGCTATCCGGTACCTTCTAGGAATGGCAATGCTTGACAGCAACGGGGCGATCCCCGAGCGTGACGAGCAGAACGGCAGAAAGCCGAGTAGCGCGAACCATCTGGCTAATATTGTCGCGACCTTCACAAAGGCGGGCGGTTACTACGCCCGATCCTGGGGCGAATACCTCGACGGCGGCGACCACGAATTGCCCGTCGCCCGCCCCACGCTGTCGCTGGCCACCCACGCCCTGCGCGACGAAATCGTCCTGGTCGGGCTCCGGCTGCGACGCCCACTGAGCGACGCGGCCGTCTACGAAGAGATCAACACCGAGGTCCGCAAGGCCATCGACTTCTACGACGAGCGCGGCTGGCGGGCCCGCCCGGAGGGCTTCTTCGCCGCCCCGCCGGCGCCGACCGACGTCGCCATCCGGTCCTATAACGTCCGTGGCCGCCGCCACGAGCGGCTGTCGTTCACCAGCGGCTACCAGCCCTTCGCCCGGGAACCCGGCCGCGCGCGCTGGCTGAGCTACACCGGCAACCACCGCGAGTACGCGATGATGCTGCGCCACCGCGAACCACGCCCCTGGCTGGTGTGCGTGCACGGAACCGAGATGGGCCGCGCCAACCTCGACCTCACGCTGTTCCGGGCTCGACACCTGCACGAGCAGTTCGGTCTCAACGTGATACTTCCCGTGCTCCCAATGCACGGTCCGCGCGCCAGGGGATTGCCCAAGGGCGCGGTCTTCCCCGGCGAGGACGTCATGGACGACGTGCACGCCACCGCGCAGGCGGTGTGGGATATCCGCCGGGTACTGGCCTGGATTCGTGCCGAACAGCCAGGAGCCCGGATCGGATTGAACAGCATCTCGCTCGGCGGCTATCTCGCGGCGCTGGTCGCCAGTCTCGACGAGGACCTGACGTGCGCGATCCTCGGCGTACCGCCGGCCAACCTGGTCTCGATCCTGGGCCGCCACTCCGGCATGAGCACCGACGATCCCCGCTACCGGACGTTGGAATTGGCCGAGCCGATCGGCGACATGATCTCCCCGCTGTCGCTGCAGCCCAAGGTGGCGCCGGAAGGCCGTTTCATCTACGCCGGCGTCGCCGACCGGATCGTGCATCCGCGCGAACAGGTGCTCGGCTTGTGGGAGCACTGGGGCCGCCCGAACATCGGCTGGTACCGCGGTGGTCACACCGGGTTCTTCCAAGCGCGTCCGGTTCAGCAGTTCGTCGATGCGGCACTGGTGCAGTCCGGCTTGGTGGATTCCGGGGCCCAATAAGTGCGGGGCCCAATGCTTCCGGGGCCCAGCCCAGCGGGTCCATAAAAACCGCCGCTGGAGTCCCCTCGTGTCCAGCGGCGGTCCTTTGTTTACGTCACTACCCTGGTAAACAAAGAGGATGCCCCGAGCTGCCGTCGGGTCGGGGGGTCAGACGGCAGCTCGGAGCTATCCAGTTCATCTGTAGCCCGCGTCGGTTCGTTACAAACCCTGGGAAACAGTTTTTCCGATTTTTTCCCTAAGCCTCGAGGATCGCGGTGACGCCCTGGCCGCCCGCGGCGCAGATCGAGATGAGCCCGCGCACCGGCTGTCCGGTCTCCTTTTTCTTCTCGGCCAACTGCTTGGCGAGCTGGGCCACGATGCGGCCACCGGTAGCGGCGAAGGGGTGACCCGCGGCCAACGAGGAACCGTTGACGTTGAGCTTGGAGCGGTCGATGGACCCCAGCGCGGAGTCGAGCCCTAGCAGCTCCTTGCAGTATTCCTCGGATTCCCATGCCTGCAGATGCGCTAGCACCACCGAGGCGAACGCCTCGTGGATCTCGTAGAAGTCGAAGTCCTGCAGCGCCAGTCCGTTGCGCGCGAGCAGGCGGGGCACGGCGTAGGTCGGCGCCATCAGCAGACCGTCCGGGCCGTTGACGTAATCCACGGCAGCGGTCTCGGAATCGACGAAGTACGCCAGCGGCGTCACTGAGTGAGACATTGCCCACGCCTCGCTCGCCAGCAACGCCACGGACGCGCCGTCGGTCAGCGGAGTCGAGTTACCAGCGGTCATCGTGGCGTCCCCATTGCGCACGCCGAACACCGGCTTGAGTGTGGCCAGTTTTTCGGCGCTGGAATCGGCCCGCAGGTTGTTGTCCCGGTAGACGCCAAGGAACGGCGTGACGAGATCGTCGAAGAACCCGCGGTCGTAGGCGGCGGCCATATTGCGGTGGCTGGCGGCGGCCAGCTCGTCCTGATCGACGCGCTTGATACCCATCTTCTTGGCGGTGATCGCGGCGTGGTCACCCATCGACAGGCCGGTGCGCGGTTCCCCGTTGGTGGGGATCTCGATGCCCAGTGCGGCCGGCAGCTTGCCGACCAGCTTGAGCCGGTCGACGTTCGACTTGGACCGCCGCAGACCGAGCAGGGTGCGGCGCAGATCGTCGCCGAGCCCGATCGGGGCGTCGGAGGTGGTGTCCACCCCGCCTGCGGCGGCGACCTCGTAGCGGCCCGCGGCGATGCCGTCGGCTGCGGCGATCGCTGCCTGCAGACCGGTGCCGCAGGCCTGCTGCAGATCGGTCGCGGGCGTGTAGGGCGAGAGCTGGCTGCCGAGCACACTCTCGCGCATCAGGTTGAAATCGCGACTGTGCTTGAGCACCGCCCCGCCGATCACCGCACCGAGCCGCTCACCGGCCAGGTCGAATCGGTCCACCAGCCCGCCAAGGGCGGCGGTGAACATGTCTTGGTTGGATGCCTCCGCATAGGCGCCGTCCGATCGCGCGAACGGGATGCGGTTGCCGCCGATCACAGCGACCCGGCGACTGTTTCCACTGGTAGAGGCCACGTCAATGTCCGCCTAAAGTTCGGTTTGAGAAGGGGTTTACCCACCCATACTACGCCCGGTCCTTACTCTGGAGTAAGTTCGTTCCCGGTCCCCCATCGCAACTCGAAAGGCACGTTCGTGGCTTCCGACCTGTTTTCTCAGATCGTCAACTCGGCACCAGGCTCATTGCTGGCCAAACAGCTCGGCATTCCGCAGCCGGAGACATTGCGGCGCTACCGGCCCGGCGAACCGCCGCTGGCTGGCTCGCTGCTCATCGGCGGTGACGGCCGTGTCGTCGAACCGCTGCGAGCGGCGCTGACCGAGGACTACGACCTGGTGGCCGACAACCTCGGTGGCCGCTGGGCCGATTCGTTCGGCGGCCTGGTGTTCGACGCCACCAGTATCACCGAACCTGGGCAGCTGCGCGGCCTCTACGAGTTCTTCACCCCTTTGCAGCGCAACCTCGGGCCGTCGGCACGCCTCGTCGTCGTGGGCACCACCCCCGACGAGACCGCCAGCACCGACGAACGCATCGCCCAGCGGGCGCTGGAGGGATTCACCCGATCACTCGGTAAGGAACTGCGCCACGGCGCCACCGTGGCGCTGGTCTATCTGTCGCCGGCGGCCAAGCCCGCTGCGACGGGGCTGGAATCGACACTGCGGTTCATCCTGTCGGGCAAGTCGGCCTACGTCGACGCCCAGGTGTTCTACGTCGGCGCCGCCGACTCCACCCCGCCCGCCGACTGGGACACGCCGCTGGCCGGCAAGGTCGGCATCGTGACGGGCGCGGCCCGCGGTATCGGGGCAACGATCGCCGAGGTGTTCGCCCGCGACGGCGCCAGGGTCGTCGCGATCGATATTGAATCTGCGCATGAAGCCGTGAGCGAGACAGCGGCGAAGGTGGGCGGGACCGCGCTGGCGCTGGACGTCACCGCCGCCGACGCGGTGGACAAGATCACCGAGCATCTGCGCGAGCGCTATGACGGGCACGCCGACATCCTGGTCAACAACGCCGGCATCACCCGGGACAAACTGCTGGCAAATATGGACGACGCCCGCTGGGATTCGGTGGTTGCGGTGAATCTTCTTGCCCCGCAACGCCTTACCGAAGGACTCGTCGCAAACGGCAGCATCGGCGACGGCGGCCGGATCATCGGGCTGTCCTCGATGGCCGGAATCGCCGGCAACCGGGGGCAAACCAACTACGCGACCACGAAAGCCGGAATGATCGGCCTTACACAGGCATTGGCACCCGGGCTGGCAGAAAAGGGCATCACGATCAACGCCGTCGCACCTGGGTTCATCGAGACGGCGATGACGGCGGCGATTCCGCTGGGCACCCGGGAAGTAGGGCGCCGGCTGAACTCCCTGTATCAGGGCGGCAAACCTGTCGACGTCGCCGAGACCATCGCGTACTTTGCCAGCCCCGCCTCGAATGCGGTGACCGGCAACGTGATCCGCGTGTGCGGCCAAGCGATGCTGGGCGCGTGAGGTGGCTTCGGTGACCGAACAACCCAGTGGGATACGTAACCTCCTGCGCGCCGCGGCCGGATCGCTGCCGTTCATTCCGCGCAGCGAAAGCCTGCCCAGCCGCACCCTAACTGTCGACGAACTCGCCGTCGACCCGTCGAACGTGGCTGCCTATTCGGCGGTCACCGGACTGCGTTTCGGTGACACCGTGCCGCTGACTTATCCTTTCGCGCTGACGTTTCCGACGGTGATGGCGCTCATCACCAGTTTCGATTTCCCGTTCGCCGCCATGGGTGCCGTCCACGTCGAGAATCAGATCACCCGACACCGCCCGATCGCGGTGACCGATACCGTCGCCGTGACGGTGCATGCCGAGAACCTGCGTGAGCACCGCAAGGGTCTACTGGTCGACGTCGTGGCCGATGTGAGCGTGGGCAACGACCTGGCGTGGCATCAGGTCACCACGTTCCTGCACCAGCAGCGCACGAGCCTGTCGGGCGAACCGAAGCCCGAGCCTCCTAAACGGCCGAAACTGCCGCCACCCAACGCAATTCTGCGGATCAGTCCAGCCACGATCCGGCGCTACGCGTCGATCGGCGGGGATCACAATCCGATCCACACCAATGTGATCGGCGCCAAGCTGTTTGGCTTCCCCACCGTGATCGCCCACGGAATGTTCAGCGGGGCAGCCGTTTTAGCGAATATCGAAGCCCAACTACCTGATGCAGTGCGGTACTCACTGAAGTTCGGCAAGCCCGTCATCTTGCCGGCCAGCGCCGGGCTCTACGTCGATCGAGTCGCCGACGGCTGGGATGTCGCGCTGCGCAACATCGCCAAGGGTTACCCGCACCTCACCGGCACGATCCGCGGCCTGTAGGCGCCGAGTCTGCGCCCACGGCCTCGAGTCTGCAGACAGATCGTGATGTTGGCCGAAAAGTCGATCTGTGCGCAGACTCGACGTGAAGGCGGCGGGGGATACACCGATTAGGGCGTCGCCGGGGAGGCTTCCTTATCCGCGGGAGCGCCCTTGAGGCCGCGCCAGAACAGGTTGATCAACATGTCGGCGGCCTCGTCGACGTCGGCGTCCCCGGTGCTGACCCGGGTCGCCACCGCTTCGCCTGCACCCACCAGCGCCACGGCCATCATGTGAAAGTCCGCGTCGGGCTCGGGATGCCGGGTGCCGGCCTCCAGTAACCGCGACACCATCTCGATGATCTTTTCGCGGCCCTCTCGCACGGTGTGGGCGAATGCCTGTGAACTGGTGGCCTGGGTATACAACACGATCCACGAGGCGCGGTTGGCGTCGATGTAGCGCAGCACCGACGAGATGACGCTGCCCAACAGCTCGTGCGGGCTCTGCTTGAGGTCGATATCCGCACCGACCGCTTCGGTGAAGCGGCTCAGTTCCCGGCTCAGGCAGGCCCCGAAGAGCTCTTCCTTGGAGCCGTAGTACAGGTAGAGCATCGGCTTGGAGATCTCCGCCGCGGCGGCGATGACGTCCATCGACGTCTCGTGATAGCCGTTGACCGAGAACATCTGGACAGCTGCGTCGAGCATCTGCTGCTCCCGCACGGCACGGGGCAACCGCTTGGTGCCACCTGCCATCTCATCGCCTTTCGATATCCCGCCGATATCCCGCCGAATTCGGATCTTTCAGGCTAACCGCCGCACCGCGGACTCTGCCCTTTCAGACGCGCCATTCGGAGCAGGGAAGTTTCGACCGCGGGAAGTGACAGCTCCCCGGCGTTGACGGCCTTCTCCAGCCGGTCCAGCACCGCGGGCACCTCATCGGTGGTCACCCACAGCGCCACATCGACACCGGCCTGCAAACTGCGCAGCACGGCCTCGGCCACCCCGTATCGGTCGGCGATGGCGGCCATGCTGGACAGGTCGTCGCTGAACACCGGGCCGTCGAAGCCTGGTCCGCCGTAGCCGCCGCTGCGCAGCAGGCCCACCGCGGCAGCGCTGAGGCTGGCCGGTGTGTTGCCGGTCAGCCCCGGCACTTCCAGATGGCCGATCATCACGGCGACCGGCGCTTCCGTCGTCAGAGACTGATACGGGATCAGGTCGCTATTGCGCAGATCCGCCAGCGGCGGGGTGGTCACCGCGCCGGCGGTGTGCGAGTCACCCGACCCGTGGCCGTGGCCCGGGAAGTGCTTGAGCACCGGCAGCAGCCCGGCGTCGCGCAGGCCGCGCGCGTACGCGCCGGCGAACGCCGTCACCACGGCCGGGTCATTGGAGAACGACCGGTCGCCGATCACCGTGTCGTCCGCGGCGTCGGTGACATCGACGACGGGCGCGAAGTCGATGGTGATCCCCAGCCCGCGCATCGTGCGCCCGCGGTCGAGCGCCAATTGATACACCTGCTCAGGCGTCTGGGTCGCGGCCAGCACTCGGGCCGACGGGGCCGTTCCGATGAGCGAGGACAACCGTTCCACCCGGCCACCCTCCTCGTCGACGCTGACGGCCAGCGGCAGCGGCCCGGCGTTGGCGATATCGGGCAGCGAGCCGTCGGTCAGCATCGACCGGTCGGTCCAGCTGCCGATGAAGATGCCACCGACGTGGTAGGTCTCCACCACAGCGCGCGCGTCGGAGCTGCCCTTGACTCCGACCATCAGCACCTGGGCCAACTTGTCGCGGGTCGACAACCCGCTCAGCAGGGCAGGGCCGTCACCACAGGCGGGCGGTGCCGGACTTGCCGGTGCCGGTAGCGGGCCGGCCATCGGGCTGGCTGACGATGACGTACTGACCGGCGACGATGACGCCGCACCCGGCTTGGCGGCGGGGGCTGAGCAGCCGACGGCCAGCAATGGCAGTGCCGACAGGACCGCGATTCCGCGCATCGAAAGCAAGCGGGTAGGCATCCGCACATGCTGTCATGGGCGTCGGCGAGGGCCAACCAAAGTTCGTCGCGTGCTAGGTTGGCCAACGGGCATCCACGCCGCGATGTAGCGGATGTTCACCCTGTGACCCAGCCGCCCAGCACCTGCGAGGAGCACCGATCATGACCCGGTTCGTGGTTCCTGCCGCCGCCAGCATCGTGGTCGGTATGCTGCTCGGGGCTGCCGCGATATTCGGCGTGACGCTGATGATCCAGCAGGACATCAAGCCGCCGTTATCGCCCGGCGATCCCGCGTCCTCGGTGCTGAACCGCGTCGAGTACGGCAACCGCGGCTAGCCTGAGCACGCTCGCCGCCGCCTCCCCCGCGGTCACGGAGGCGCACATCACCACCCCGCCGCTCTCGCGGCGCTGGCTCGGCGGAGCTTTCCTCATCGCGCTGCTGCTGTGCTTCGCGCAGTCGCCGGGGCTGATCTCGCCGGACACCAAACTCGATCTGACCGCCAACCCGCTGCGGTTCCTGGCCCGGGCGGCCAACCTGTGGAACAGCGACCTGCCATTCGGGCAGGCGCAGAACCAGGCCTACGGCTATCTGTTCCCGCACGGCGCCTTCTTCTTACTCGGCCACGCCCTCGGCGTGCCCGGCTGGATAACCCAGCGGCTGTGGTGGGCTCTGCTGCTGACCGCTGGGTTCTGGGGGCTGCTGCGAGTAGCCGAGGCCTTGGGCATCGGGACCACCCCGGCGCGGATCATCGCCGCCGTAGCGTTTGCCCTGTCACCCCGGGCGCTGACGACTCTCGCGTCGATCTCGTCGGAGACCCTGCCGATGATGCTGGCGCCGTGGGTGCTGCTGCCGGTGATCACGGCCTTGCGGGGCGGGGATGGGCGGTCGTTGCGGGTATTGGCCGGGCGGGCCGGTCTCGCGCTGGCGTTGATGGGCGCGGTCAACGCCGTCGCCACGATCACGGGCTGCCTGCCGGCGATCATCTGGTGGCTATGTCATCGACCCAACCGGGTGTGGTGGCGGTTCAGCGCATGGTGGGCATTGGCCTCGACACTCGCGGTCACCTGGTGGGTGGTCGCACTACTGGCGCTCGGCCGGATCAGCCCGCCGTTCTTGGACTTCATCGAGTCCTCCGGCGTCACCACCCAGTGGACATCGCTGACCGAGATGCTGCGCGGCACCGACAGCTGGACGCCGTACGTCGCCCCCAATGCCACTGCGGCCGCCGAGTTGGTGACCCAGCCGGCCATGGTGCTGGCCACCACGTTGGTGGCTGCCGGCGGGCTGGCCGGTTTGGCACTGCGGTCGATGCCGGCACGGGGCCGGCTGATCGTCATGCTGCTGATCGGCGTGGTCCTGTTGGGTGTCGGCTACTCGGGGGGGCTCGGCTCCGCCCTCGCGCATCAGGTTCAAGCCTTCCTCGACTCGGCAGGCGCACCGCTGCGCAACGTGCACAAGCTGGAACCGGTGATCCGAATCCCGCTGGTACTGGGGCTGGCGCACCTGCTCGGTCGTATCCCGTTGCCGGGCAGCGTGCCACGGCCGGTGTGGCTGCGGGCTTTCGCCCACCCCGAGAACGACAAGCGGGTGGCAGTCGGCATCGTCGTTTTGGCGGCACTGATGGTGGCGACGTCGATGGCCTGGACCGGGCGGCTCACCCCGCCCGGCGCGTTCCGCGCGATCCCCGACTACTGGCACCAGGCCGCGGACTGGCTGACCGAGCACAACACCGGCCACCCCACCCCGGGCCGGGTGCTGGTGGCGCCGGGCGCACCGTTCGCCACCCAGGTCTGGGGTAACAGCCACGACGAGCCACTGCAGGTGCTTGGCGAAAGTCCCTGGGGGGTACGCGATTCCATTCCTCTGACCCCGCCGCAAACGATCCGCGCTCTGGACTCGGTGCAGCGGTTGTTCGCCGCGGGCCGGCCGTCGGCCGGACTTGCCGACACGCTGGCCCGCCAGGGCATCTCCTATGTGGTCGTCCGCAACGACCTCGACCCCGACAAGTCGCGATCGGCGCGGCCACTGCTGGTTCACCGGGCCATCGACGGTTCACCGGGTCTGCAGAAGGTGGCGCAGTTCGGTGACCCGGTGGGCCCCGGCACCATCGAGGGTTTCATCAGTGACAGCGGGCTGCGGCCGCGCTACCCCGCCGTCGAGATCTATCACGTTGGGACACAGGGAAATCCGGGTGCACCATACCTGACCGACGCCAATCGGATGGCGCGCGTGGATGGCGGGCCTGAGGTACTGCTGCGCATCGACGAACGGCGCCGCCTGCTCGGCCAGACCCCACTGGGGCCGATGCTGCTGACATCTGACGCCCAGCACGCCGGGCTGGCGGTCCCGCTCGTCACGGTCACCGACACGCCCGTCGACCGGGAGACCGACTACGGCCGCGTCGACGACCACTCGTCGGCGGCCAGGGCCGAGGGCGACCACCGCACGACCTTCAACCGGGTGCCCGACTATCCCGTCCCCGGCGCCAAGCTCGTGCACGGCGCCTGGACCGGGGGGAGACTCTCGGCATCCAGTTCATCCTCGGATGCGACCGCGCTGCCCGACGTCTCCCCATCCAGCGGCCCAGCCGCGGCCATCGACGGCGATTCAGCCACTGCCTGGGTCTCCAACTCTCTACAAGCCGCGGTAGGACAGTGGCTGCAGATCGACTTTGACCATCCCGTCACCAACGCGACACTGACACTCACCCCGAGCGCCACTGCCGTCGGGGCCCAGGTTCGCCGCATCCAGGTGTCGACCCAAAACGGCACCACCACAGTGCGTTTCGATGATCCAGGAAAGCCACTCGCGATCGCCCTGCCGTACGGGGAGTCGCCGTGGGTGCGAATCACCGCGATCGGCACCGACGACGGCTCGTCGGGAGTCCAGTTCGGCATCACCGATCTGTCGGTGACCCAGTACGACGCATCGGGCTTCGCGCATCCCGTCGACCTGCGACACAGCATGGTGGTGCCGGGCCCACCCGACGGATCAGCGGTCGCGGCATGGGATCTGGGCGGCGAGCTACTCGGCCGGCAGGGCTGCGCCGACTCTCCCGACGGTGTGCACTGCGCGGCCTCGATGGCCCAGGCCCCCGAAGAACCGGTCACCCTGAGCCGCACCCTGACGGTGCCCACGCCGATCGAGGTCAGCCCGACGGTGTGGGTGCGGGCCCGCCAAGGCCCGCACCTCGCGGACCTCATCGCCCAGCCGGGCACCACCCGGTCACGCGCCGACTCCGACCTCATCGACGTCGAGGGGTCGGCCTACGCGGCCACCGACGGGGATCCGCGCACAGCGTGGACCGCGCCGCAGAACGTGGTGCAGCACCACACTGCGCCCACGCTCACCGTGACGTTGCCCAAGCCCACCGAGGTCACCGGGCTGACGTTGACCCCCAGTTCCTCGGCGCTGCCCACCCATCCGACGATGGTCACCATCGACCTGGGCGACGGCCCACAGACCCGCCGGCTGCAGGCCGATGGCCCCCAGACGGTGGCCCTGCACCCTCGGGTCACCGATACGGTGCGAATAAGCCTGATGAACTGGAATGACGTAATCGACCGCACCGCATTGGGTTTCGACCAGCTCAAACCGCCTGGCCTGGCTGAGGTGGCAGTTCTCGGGCCGGACGGCAAACCGGTGGCGGCCGCCGATGCCGCCACCAACCGGAACCGCACAGTCGAGATTCCCTGCGGCGACGGGCCCATCATCGCGGTGTCGGGCCGGTTCGTGCAGACGTCGGTGACGACCACGGTTTCGGCGTTACTGGACGGCCAGCCGATCCCGGCCCGCGCATGCGACACCACCCCGATCGCCCTTCCGGCCGGCGAGCAAGAGCTGCTGATCAGTCCCGGGTCGGCATTCGTCGTGGACGGGGCACAGCTCACCGGGCCGCAGGCAGGCCAAATACCCACCGCACCAACAACTCCCGCCGAGGTCACCAGCTGGAGACCGGACCACAGGGAATTCACCGTGACCCGCGCGCCTACCGCGCGGGTGCTGGTCGTCCCCGAGAGCGTCAACCCCGGCTGGGTCGCCCGGCTGCCGGATGGGGTCACCCTGACACCCGTGGTGGTCAACGGGTGGCAACAAGGCTGGGTCGTGCCCGCCGGTGAGCAGGGCCCTGTCGCGGTGAGCTTCCCGTCGAACCGCGGGTACCGGATCGGCCTCTTCGCCGGCCTGTCGTTGCTGCCACTGCTGTTGCTGCTGGCGTTGGTGCCGCCGCGCCGCCGGCAGGCCGGCCGCGACCCGGTTCGGCCGTGGTCGCTGCCCGTGCTGACCGGCGCGGGCGTGCTGGTTGCCGGTGGGCTGATCGCCGGGGTCGGCGGCCTGGTCGTGTTCGGCACCGCCATGGTGCTTGGCTACCTGCTGCGCCACCGGGCCCGGCTGCGCGACCGGGTGACACTGGCGGCCAGCGCCTGCGGGCTGATCGCGGCGGGTGCCCTGCTGTCGCGGTATCCGTGGCGCTCGGTCGACGGCTATATCGGCCACTCCCTCTGGGTGCAACTGCTGGCCCTGATCGCGGTGGGCACCCTGGCCGCCTCGGTCGCGTACAGGCAGGCACCGCAAACTGACAGCGAAACCGCCGAGGACACAAGCATTTCCCGTTAGGGTGCCGGGTATGGCTGCACCTGATCTGACAGCACTGTCACAGGTCGAGACCGGGTGGCCGCGCAGAACGATCTGCAGATCGTGGTGGCCACTGGCATCTACACCCATAACGACGTCCCGATGTACTTCCACTTCAGCGGTCCCGGAACGATGCTGGACGGCCCGGAGATCATGACCGAGCTATTCGTAAGGGAAATCACCGATCTGGGCTACCGGCAGGAGCTGATCGCGGCCGGCTCCTACCTCGGTATGGACCGGTTCGGCCTGGACAGCATGCTCAGCTTCGACGACCGGGTCGACACCGTCGCGCGGATGTGCGAACGCGGCCACGCCGACAAGATGGTCCTCTCGCACGACGCGTCCTGCTACATCGACTGGCTGCCGGAGGACGTGGTGGCGGTGGTACTGCCCAATTGGCACTACCGCCGCATCCACAACGACGTGCTGCCTGCGCTGCGCCGACGCGGTGTCACCGACGACCAGATCACGACCATGCTGGTGGACAATCCCCGCGCCATCTTCTCCAGGCGAGGTGCTTATGAGTGATGCGATCCCCCCGATCGGAACCCGCCTGAGCCAACTCGCCGCCGAGGCGCCCAATCGCCCGGCGGTTAGCGCCGACGGCCGCTCCATCACCCGCGCAGAACTGGATTCGGCATCCAACCGGCTGGCGCGCGCCTATGCCGAACTCGGGGTCAAACAAGGCGATTACGTCACGATCGCGGTGCCGAACTCGATTGAGTGGGTGCTGGCGACGGTGGCGGTGTGGAAACTCGGAGCGATTCCCCAGCCGCTGTCCCCGAGGCTGCCTGACGCCGAATTCGAGGGTCTGCTCGATCTCGTCCCGCGCGCCCTGCTGGTGGGCCGGGCCGATCCGCGGGGTGTGCTGCCATCGGTGGACGCCGATTTCACCGGCAGCCCGGACCTGTCGGATGGCCCACTGCCCGAGGCGGTTTCACCGGTGTGGAAGTCGCTGGCCTCCGGCGGAAGCACGGGCCGACCCAAGCTGATCGAAGCCGGCGGTGACAGCCGGGTACCGGCCGATCTGCTGGCGGCGTCGATGGGCAACGAACCGACCGACACCCAACTGCTGCCGGTGCCCTTGAGCCACAACACCGGCTTCACGTCGGCGGCGCTGGCCCTGTTGACCGGGCAACACCTGGTGTTGATGCGCCGCTTCGACCCGGCGCACTTCCTGCGCCTGGTCAGTGACTATCGGGTGAACTACCTGGCCACCGTCCCCACGATCCTCCAGCGGCTGCTACCGGTCTATCACGCCAACCCCGATGCCTACGACCTGTCATCGTTGCGCAGGCTGTGGCACCTTGCGGCACCGTGCCCGCCGAACATCAAGGAAGCCTGGATCGAGCTTCTGGGCCCGGATGCGGTGTGGGAACTGTACGGCGGCACCGAACTTCAGGCGTTGACGTTCATCAGCGGCTCGGAGTGGCTGACGCACCGCGGCTCGGTCGGTCGAGTGGTGGCCGGCGAGATGAAGGTGCTCGACGACGACGGCAACGAGTGCCCGCCCGGGGTGCTCGGCGAGATCTACCTGCGCCCGGCCGTGGGGTCTGCTCCCACCTACCGCTACATCGGCAGCACCGCCAAGTCCCGCGACGGCTGGGACTCACTGGGCGATCTGGGCTGGTTCGACGACGAGGGGTACCTGTACCTGGCCGACCGGCGCGTCGACATGTTCACCGTCGGCGGGCGCAATGTGTACCCCGCCGAGATCGAGAACGCGCTGGCCGAGCATCCGGCCGTGCTGTCCTGCCTGGTGGTCGGGGTGCCGCATGAGGACCTCGGCCAAGTGCCGTATGCGTTGGTGCACACCGACGGTGCAGGGCTCAGCGCGGACGAGGTGGCGTCCTTCGTGGCGCAGCGGCTATCCGACTACAAGGTGCCGCGCACGGTGGAATTCGTCGACACCCCGCTGCGCGACGATGCCGGCAAGGCCCGGCGGTCCGCGGTGCGCGCTGAGGTCATCGCCCGGTTACAGGCTTAGTGACCGGCAGGGCCGGTCATCAGCGCGCAATAACCGGCTCGGGTGCGTCGCTGACCGAACTATCCAGTGGCGGCACCGGAGTCTTGCTTCGATACTCCCAACGCCGCAACATATTCCGGCACGGCGATTCGATCAGGGCATAGCTGACCGCCGCCATCGCGAAGCCCAGCACCAACGTCAGGACCAGCATCACGATCAGATTTCCGTTGAACATGAACTTGCCGACCATCGGGAAGACCATCACCAACGCGGCCAGATGCCACACGAACAGGCCGTAGGACCAGCGCCCGAGCGTGACCATGAACCGGCTGCCCAGAATCTGGTGCGGGGTGTCGGGACGATCGAGCACCAACGGCGCCAGCAGCGCACCCGCCACGATGGCCCCCATGGCCGTGCGAATGACGAACTGTCCCAGGGTCGCCGGGACAAGATCCTTCGGGCCCGCCAGCGGCGAGGCCGAGATCAGATAGGCCACCAGTGCGATCCCCGTGATGGCCCACCAGTTTCGGGCCAGCTTGTGCATCCAGCCGACCGGGCTCACGGTGAACTCGGCGAGCAGCATCCCCGCGGCGAACCAGGAGGCGTACCCCGGCGGCCAGTTCAGGAAGTTCACGCCCTGCGCGGTGTGGATCGGCAGCAGGCCCCAGGCCAGACTCGCCAGCGCCACCAGGGTGATCACCGGGATCCTGGCCCGCACCGGCAGCCGGCGCGCGAGGAACGCCAGGATCGGCAGTGCGAGGTAGAAGCTCACCTCCACCGACAGGCTCCACATCTGAGTGAGCCCAGCGGTCAGCGTGAGGGGGACGTAGACCTGGGTGAGCGTGAGGTTGGCCCACCACACCGTCCAGCTGGCGTGGTTGGCCTCGGGCAGCAGGGTCAGGATGACGACGACGGCGACCACGTAACCGGGCATGATGCGCACCAGCCGCGAGCGCAGATAGTGGCCGGTGGGCGGGCGCTGGCGCAGCCCGCGCGCGGCGGCCGCGTGACCGCGCCACAGCAGGAATCCCGACAGCGCGAAGAACACCGCCACGGCTAGGTCGAAGCGGTGCAGAAGGCGTCCCAGCACCGCGGTGTTGGTGCCGGTCTGGAAGGCGACGTGGGTGAGCACCACGCCCATGGCCGCGCAGGCGCGCATGCCTTCGACGGCCGGCAGGAAGCTGCGGGTTCCCCCGACCTGCTCCGCCTTCCGTGTCATGGCGCCAGTGTGCCCCTCAGGACCTGCCGGCCGCGAAAGTGGGTACTCGTGGGCTGATCACACCAGTGGCGATGACCTCCTAACGGGCCAGTGCCCTGGGCTCTGCTGTTAGGGTCAGACACGTTCGCTTCGCCGTCGGGTAGTGCAAAACATCATTGTGAGTGAGGGAGGCCACGGCAGCGTGAATCGCGCGGGTATGTTGCGTATCACGGCATACGGCATCATCGGGCTCGGGGCCGCCCTGTTGATTGCCGCGCTGCTGTTGTCGACCTACACCTCCGGCAAGATCAAGAAGATTCCGCTCGATATCGACGAAACTCTGGTCAGCGACGGAACCGGCACCACGCTGGACCCCTCGTCGCTGTTGGGCGAGAAGTTCGTGGTCGACAAGAACGTGCCCCTGGTGTCGCAGCAGCAGATCACCGTCGAGTCGCCGGCCAATGCCGATGTGGTGACGCTGCAGGTCGGCACCAGCGTCCGCCGCAGCGATAAGCAGCAGGACAACGGATTGTTGCTCGCCATGGTCGACACCGTGACGGTCAATCGCAGCACCGCGCTGGCGGTCTCCGATGACACCCACCCGGGCGGGTCGGTGCAGAAGCCACGGACCGTCGAGGACAACAGGCCGCCGACCAATATTGCGCTGCCGCACGAGGGCCTGGCCTACCGATTCCCGTTCGGCACCGAGAAGAAGACGTACCCGTATTTCGATCCGATCGCGCAGAAGCCATTCGACGCTAACTACGACGGTCAAGAGGATGTCAACGGGCTGACCACCTACCGGTTCACCCAGAACGTCGGCTATGACGCCGACGGCAAGCTGGTCGACCCGATCAAGTACGCGTCGCTCTACGACAGGGGTGAGGAAGGCGAGGTGACCGCGCGGGCCGAGCTATGGGGCCTGCCCGGACCGCCGGAAGAACCGATCACGATGACCCGCTTCTACGCCGCACAGCGGACGTTCTGGGTGGACCCGGTCACCGGCGTCATCGTGAAGTCCTCCGAACACGCGAACCACTACTACGCCCGCGACCCGCTGCGCCCGGAGATGGAGCTGGCCGACTATAAGGTCACCTCCAGCGAGCAGACCATCGAATCGCGAGTGGCGTCGGCGCGCGACGAGCGTGACCGGGTTGGGCTGTGGTCACGAGTGCTGCCGATCAGCTTCACCGCGGCCGGCCTGGTGGCACTGGTCGGCGGGGTGCTGCTGGGAACGTTCAGCATCCGCGCCGAGTCCGCACTGATCGAGCCCGGCTTGGACACCGCCGACCACGGATTCTTCGGCAAAGACGAAACCGGGCCGATGCCCGCTGCCGAGGCCGCCACCGAAAAGCTGCCGGCGGCGAGACCGGATCTGGAGCCACCACCGCCACAGCGGTGAGCTCGCCCGTGACCCCGGCACGCCGGTCCCTGGAATGGGTAGTGCCGGCCTATGCCGTTGCGTTGGCGCTGGTGGTCACCGCGCCGCTTCTGGCACCCGGTTATCTGCTGCTGCGCGATGCGGTGTCCACCCCGCGGTCGTACTTTTCCGACACCGCACTCGGTCTGGGCGAATCGGCGCCACGCGCGGTTCCGCAGGATTTCCTGATCGCTCTCGTGTCACCCGTGCTCGATGGCGGGGTGTTGGTCAAAGCGCTGCTGATCGCCGGGCTCGTGCTGGCCGGCTGGGGTGCCGCCCGGCTGGCCGACGTGCTGGTGCCGGATGCCGGGTTACCCGGCCAGTTGGTGGCCACCACGCTCGCCGGGTGGAATCCGTATGTCGCGGAGCGGATGCTGCAGGGGCACTGGAGCCTGCTCGTCGGGTACGGCAGCCTGCCGTGGGTGGCCGCCGCGGTGATCCGACTACGCGGCGAGCGTCCGGAGCCGTCATGGGCAGGCTGGGCGGCAGTGGTGTTCTGGATCGCGCTGGCCGGACTGACACCGACGGGTCTGCTGTTGGCCGCTGTCGTGGCGCTGGTCTGTCTTGCGGTCCCGGGCGACGGGGTGTCGAGGCTGTCGTGTGCGACCGGGGTGCTGATCGCCGCGCTGCTCGCGGCGTCACCCTGGCTGACGGCCTCGGCACTGGGCGACGCGCTGGAGTCGTCACCGTCGTCGGGTGTGGTCGCGTTTGCGGCTCGTGCCGAACCCGGACTCGGCACTCTGGGCAGTCTGGCCGGTCTTGGTGGAATCTGGAATGCCGAGGCCGTCCCGTCCTCTCGCACAACGCTGTTGGCCTTGTTGGCCACCGCGGTGCTGCTGGCCGTGGTCGCCATCGGATTGCCGACGGTCCTGCGCCGTCGTTCCGCGGTGCCGCTGTTGGTGCTGGCCGCGGTGAGCATCCTGCTGCCCGCCGCGGTGGCCACCGGACCGGGGCTGGCCGTTCTGCGTGCCCTGGTCGAGGCCGCGCCGGGTGTGGGTGTACTACGCGACGGGCAGAAGTGGGTGGCGCTGGCCATGCCGGGCTATGCGGTGGCCGGGGCCGCCGCAGTGGTGACATTGCGGCATCGGCTTCGCCCTGCAATCGCTGCGCTGGTGTGTGTGGTCGCGGTGATCGCCGTGTTGCCTGATCTTGCCTTCGGCGTCTGGGGCAAGGTCACCTCGGTGCGTTACCCGCCAGGCTGGGTGGCGGTGGCCGGCATCGTGAACGCCGCCCCGGCGGAGGTGGCGGTGCTGCCCGCCGACAGCATGCGCCAGTTCGCGTGGTCGGGTCCGGCACCGGTGCTGGATCCGTTGCCGCGCTTCGTCCGTGCCGAGGTCTTGGCCACCGGTGATCTGACCATCTCGGGCCAGTCGGTGCCCGGCGAGGGCAGCCACGCGCGCTCCGTGCAGCGGATGCTGCTGGCCGGCGGTCGTCCCGAGGAGCTGGCCGACGCTGGGGTCGGCTGGGTTGTGGTCGAAACCGGCAGCCCGGGAACCCTGGGGGACGTCCAGCGCACACTGCGGGGGCTGCCGGTAGCCTACCGCGATGGAGACCTCACGCTCTATCGGGTCGGCGGCGCGAATTCATCTGCGCCACAAGGAAAGCGGATACTGTCCGGGTCAGCCCACCTGGTGTGGCTGGTCTTGTTGCTCATCGCCGGCACTGCAACTGCGGTGGCCGCGGTGCGCGACCGCAGGCAAGCCCGCTCCGGTTAATCCGCCTTCGGCGCCAACTGCTGGATCTGCGCCAAGATGCGGGAGATGACCTCGTCCTGCTCGGTTAGGTGGTCCTGAATCATCGAGGCCTCCTTGAGCACCGCCTCGGCGTCCTTGTAGGTCTCGTCCGCGCGAGTGTCGGCGGCCTTCGCCTGGATGTTCTGGCCCACGATGATGATCGGCAGCAGGACCAGTTGCAAAAAGCTGCTCGACAACCACACCACGACGAAGTACGTGCCCTGCTTGATCGCGTCGGGCAGAGCGAACAATGCCAGCACGGTGAACAGATAGGCGCACCACATGGTGCCGACGATCAGCGTGATCCACAGACCGAATCTGGCATTGAACCGGACCACCCAGTTGTCATGGTGAAGGCCCCGCAGCTCAGCGGCCGTCACCGGCTTCCGCGTCGCCAACTCGTGGGCACGCGGGTGGCGGACATAGTCGTATATTTTCGGCATTCCCGATCATCACACGATGTCGTCGAGTTCGATCGGCACAGCGGCGCAACGAGTTTCTGCGAACTCGCTGTCAGACCGGGCGCTTCGACACCGCTGGTGGCCGCCACGAGCGAACCGCGCGCGGCGTGCACTCAGCTCTGCAGCGCGACCGATGCCGTGTCGACCGCGGGCTGCACACCGATTCCGCGCCCCTGCACGGTGACCGCCAGACGAGTGCGGTCGCCGCGGAAAAGGTCGCGGGAGAACTCGCACGGCGTGCCGTTCTGGTCATAGGTGATGCGGTTGATCAGCAGGAGGGCGGCTTGTGGCTTGACGCCGAGCAGAGCTGCCTCATCCGGCGTGGCGTTGACGGCCTCGATCCGCTCCTCGGCGCGCGAGGTGACCAATCCGTACTCGGTCTCCAGGATCTGGTAGATCGACCCGCCGAGTTGTTTCTCGAGCAGTCCGGGAAAGGCCTCGGCGGGGAACTCGGCTGTTTCTAGCGAGATCGGTGAACCGTCGGCCAGACGAACCCGCTGGATCTCGATCACGAAATCGTCGGCGGTCAAGTGCAGGGCCTGCTGAGTGGTGCGATCGGGTCCAGTGATCTTCGTCGACAGCACCCGGGTGCCGGCGGCGTAGCCCTGGCTGGCCAAGAACGACGGCACCCCCACCACGTCGGACAGGCTGCGCTGCACCTGCGGGTGGCTGATGAAAATGCCACCCGCCCGGCCGATCACCCGATGCACCAGGCCGGATTCCTCCAGCGCCGCGAGAACCTGCCGCAGGCTGGAGCGGCTGGTCCGGTAACGCTCCGCAAGTTCGCGCTCGCTGCCGAGCTTGCCGCCGGGCTCGCCGGCGTTGATGTCTGCGACGATGTGGCGCCGCAGCTGCTCACTTTGCGTTGGCACCGAACTCCCCCTTGAATTGGACCTACCAATCTAGGTGGGGCATTACAGATCCGCAATCGCCGCCGCGGATTCCGGCAAAACCTGGCCGCCGTCGACCACCAGCGTCTGGCCGGTGATGAATGCCGCCTCGTCGGTGGCGAAGAACAGGGCTGCGTTGCCGATGTCGGCCACCGTGCCGAGCCGGCCCGACGGGATGGCCGCCGCCATCTGGTCGATGTAGTCCTGGCCCATGTCGATCAGGCCCTCGGTGATGATGTTGCCGGGCAGCACCGCGTTCATGGTGATCTTCCTGCGCGCCAATTCCATTGCCGCCGTGCGCAGGAAGCCGAGCTGAGCGGCCTTGCTGGCACCGTAGTGTGACCAGCCGGGGTAGCCGGTGATGGGACCGGTTATGGAGGAGGTGACGATGACCCGGCCGTGCCCGCTGGCGGCCAGTGCCGCGAGCGAGGCCTGAACCATGAACACGGTGCCCTTGAAGTTGACCGACAGTACGTGCTCGATGTCCTCGGGTGTCAGATCCTCCAGACGGCACTGCGGAAAGACACCGGCGTTCGCGCAGACGATATCCACGCCGCCGTGTCGTTCGACGGCGGCGGCGACGACGCGTTGGCAGTCGTGGGGGTTGGCCACATCGGCGGCCAACCCGCTGACTCGGCCCGGGCGGTCGCCCAACTCCGCGACGGTTGCGTCGATGTCGGCCTGGGTCCGTCCGGTGATAAGCACATTGATGCCGGCCGCGGCGAAGACCTCGGCGATGCCGCGGCCCAGACCCTTACTGCCACCGGTGACAATGGCCGACCGGCCCTGAAGTGAGGAGAACATAGCGGTGCCCTTTTCGTGAGGCTCAGACCAGCGCTCGGCCGGCTGAACTGAGGTAGCGCTCGGCCAGGCCGCAACTGCCGGCGGCGTAGGTGATCGCCTTGGTGCGAGATTCCTTGGAGTGACTGTGCGTTCCCATCCAGGCCAGCAGCAGAAGTCGGCGCAGCAGAACGAAGGAGGCGAGCATGTCGACGTCCTCGGCCGCGAGCTGGCGACGGGTGCGGTAGCCGGCCAGCCAGGACTCCTGCCACTCGCCGAGGGCGGGATCATCCTCGATGAAGGAGACGGCGGTGCCGAAATCATAGAAGAACCAGCCGAAACCGCAGTCATCGAAATCGATCACGGTAATGGTCGAGCCGTCGAGGAGAACGTTTGCCAGTCGTAGATCGGCATGGACCAAACCGAATTGGTCTGGGCCCGAGCCATACTCGGTCAGGCGCGCAAGCAGCAACTGCTCAGCGCGGTCCAGCACGTCGCGCTCGGCGACGCCGACGCCTTCGGCATCCTGCCAGCGGCCCCAGCGCGGCCGCGCGCCGAGGCTGTACTCCCAGTCCCAGGAGAACCGGGCGAAGCCGGGCGGGCGCGTCCAGGCGCGCGAATGCTCGTGCAATGCGGCGGTGATCCGGCCGAGGGTGTGGAAGTCGTCGGCGGTGATCGTCGTCTCGTCCGGCTCGACCCCGGCCACCATGTCGAAGTGCACCACGTGGCGCTCGATTCCGTCGACGGTGACAGTGACAACCCGCCGGCCGTCCCGCGCCGGCAGCACGGTCGGCACGGTGACGCCACCGTCCCGGCGAAGCTCCGCGAGCCAGTCGAGTTCGGACTCGATCTCGGCGAGCCGATGGTAGTTCTGCCGGTGCACCCGCAGAATGGATCGGGCGCCAGTGGCGCCGTCCTGCACTGCGTAGGTGGCGTTTTCGGACAGATTCAACAACCGGAGCTCGGAGTCGGGTGCCAGGTCGTATTCGGCGAGTGCTCGTTCCGCGGCCTCCCGGTTGTCGGTGATCACCGAATCGGCTTCACCCATCAGTGCTCGCGTCCTTCGATCCCGGCCAGCACCTCGGTGATGCGGTCCCGGGCGGTGGTCACGTCAGCGAGTGAACCACCGAAGTACAGCCGGCCGGCCGCGCCGATCATCTGGACATCGACCACGGTCAATCCCGGTGCGGCCCGCTCGGCCTCATTGGCGGCCACCGCGGCGAACAGAGCGGGCGTCATCTCGTAGACCAGCAGCGCCTGACCGGGCAGGATCATCGAGGCCTGCCGGTTGCGATTCAGGATGACCGCATGCTGGTCAGTGATGTCGGCGATGATGTCGTGGTACAGCACCCGGGGACGCAATTGGTCGGCCGCCGAATTGCCCGTCCCCTGCAGGATCGCCTCGCCCGCCCGCTGAACCTCCAACAGGTCACTCGAGTGGATCTCGAGCACGCCGAACTGCCGCTCCACGTATAGGATTCCCGGCTGGACACCGGGAACTTCACGCAACGCCAAATCGATCACCCGCTCGATCGCCAGTGCGGGCGACACCTCGACGATGAGTGCGTGCTCACCCTCGTAGGGCGGATAACCCCGGGCGCGGGTCGGTGTCCCCAGATAGGCGGCGAACTGGCGCTGGAGGTCTTCCACCAGCAGATAGACGCGGATGTCGGTGCGCGTCCTGGAGTCGGAGCGCGTATCGGTCGCGGCCATGCGGGTTACTCCCTGTTGGATTCGAGCGGCGGTGCGGGGTGATCTACTGAGCGGACACCGAGAAGTGCGCGCCGAGTTCGCTGTGCGGGCGCGGGATGACGTGCACGCTGACGAGTTCGCCTACCTGGGAGGCGGATTCGGCGCCGGCTTCGGTGGCGGCCTTGACCGCACCGACCTCACCGGTCACGATCACGGCGACAAGTCCGTCGCCGACCTGCTGACGATCGGTGATGGTGACATTCGCCGCCTTCACCATCGCGTCGGCGGCCGCGAGCGCGGCAACGTAGCCTTTGGTCTCGATCATTCCGATGGCGTTGCTGGGCATGATTTTCTCCTCGTTTCTCTGTCGGTTACTGCTGTTGTTCGGTGCTGTCGGCGTCGATGGAGCCGATGATCAGCGCATCGACGGGTGGTGGAGTTCCGGGAAACCAGCTGGCCGCCACCGAACCCTGCGCCACCAGCACACGCTCGCCCAGCCCGCTGCCGAGCACGTCGAACGCGATCAGGTGTGATCCCGATCCGTCCGGCTGTACTTCGAGGAAGGCGCCGGGCGGCAGCCCGTCGATGCGCCGGGTCGCCCAGACGTGACCGGTCACGGTCGCTGCGATCATTTCCGCTCCTTCTCGATGGTGATGCCAAGGACCCGGGCTTTCTCCCGGGCCAGCGGTGTCAGCACCGCCTTGGGGCCCAGAACCAGCACGCCACCCGAGGTCGCCATGTCGGCGACGTGCCGCTCGGTGACGGCACCGCTGTCGATGCGCCGGGCCGCCGCCGGCGCCCCGTGCCCGCCGCCGGCGAGGCGGAAGCTCAGCCGGCCTGCGCGCAGGTCGGCCCGCGCCTTGGGGTTGTCGAACAGCTTCAGCAGGCGGCGGACAAAGGCATCGAGATCCTGGTCGTTCGCGATGCGAATGGTGTCGGTGCGAGCGTTGGCGTCGGCGGCCAGCGGCCCGGTCGGCTGGATGCCGACGGGCACCACCGGACGTGACGGTGGCACGCCGGCAGGCGGCGCAGGGCGTGCCGGCGGTCCGGCGGCGGGGGAAGCCGCCTGCGGGGTCAGGCTGCCCACGACGTCGCGCACCACTTCTGCGACCAGCGCGCGGAGCTGATCGCGGTCGACCGAACCCAGCACCGTCACGTTGCACTCCGGGACAGGGCGTCCTGAGCTGCTTCGGCGCCTTGCCGCACGTCGGCCTCGGTGCCCGACAGGTAGACCCGCCCGGTGGCGCCGATCATCCGGAAGTCGACAACCTTGACGTCAGCGGCCTTCTCGGCCTCGTTGGTGGCGAGAATCGCATACGAGGCGGGTTGCACCTCCAGCACGTACAACGACTCCCCCGGGAGCACCATCGAGCCCAGTTTGTTGCGGTTGATCAAGAACGCATGCTGCCGGTCGATGCTGGAGATGATGCGCGCCGCCAGGATCGTCGGGCGCACCGCGGAGGCTGCATCCTGACCCAGCTCTGCCAGGGCTGCGTCGGCGGCCGCCTTCACCGCCCCGGTTTCGCCGTGGAACTCCAGATAACCGAATTGGCGCTCCACGAACAGGATTCCGGCCGTCACATCGGCGTGCTTGAGCGCCACGTCGGTGACGCCCTCGATGTCGATGCCCGGTGCCACCTCGATGATCTGCGCGGCGACGTCAGCGCGCGGCAGGGCACCTTTGATCCAGCTGCCGAGATACGACATGGTCTGCGGCTGGAGCCGGTCGATGAAGATGAAGGAGCGCAGTTCGGCCACAGGTCACCTCTTGATCAGTTGGGCGAGCTCTTCGACCACCAGCGCACGCAATTCGGCGCGCAGCAGGTCGAGATCGGACTGCGCGGAACGGCCCACTGGCTGGCCGTTACGCGCGGGTTGGGGATGCGGTGCGGCACCGCGATCATTCGAGGCACGCGGATACTCGGGAACCGGGCCTACCGGCGTCCGCCACGGGTTCACCCCGGCGAAGTTCGGCATCGCCACCCCCGCATCACGGTTGTAGGCGATCCTCGCCCAGTTCACCAGGTTCTGCGGCTGCAGGTTCTCCCCGATCGAGCTGCGCCCGACGAACCCGGTGCCGATCGTCATCGACGGGGCGAGATTGGTCTCCAGACCCGAGCTGCCGGTGCTGTTCCCGACGTTCGCCGAGACCCGGAGAACCGGCACCTGCGCGGCGAATTCGGTGATGACGCGTGGATTCTCGCTATGGATCGCCGCCGAGTGCCCGGCGCCGCCGATCCGCACCACACTGCGGGCCGCACGGATGCCGCGGTGGGCGTCGGGCACTGTCGTCATGCCCAGCACCGGTGAGAGCTTTTCGTGCGCGAACATCTCCTCGGCGATGACATGCTCGAATGGCGCTACCAGCACACGGGTCTTGGGGCCCACCCGCAGACCGGCCCGACCGGCGATCCAGGCCGCGTCGCGGCCGACGACGTCGGTGTTCAGGTGCTGATCGGCAAACATGTACTCGCGCAACCGTCGCGCACTGTCGGCATCGAGGATGTGCGCGCCGTTGCGGGTCATCGCCGAGCACAGTGCCGCCGCGATCGACTCCTCGGCGATGAGCACCGATTCGTTGGTGCACAGCACCGAGTTGTCGAATGCCTTGCTGTCGACGATGCGTCTGGCCGCGGCGGCGATATCGGCACTGGCGTCGACGAGAACCGGGACGTTGCCCGGCCCGACGCCGAGGGCCGGATTGCCCGACGAGTACGCGGCGCGAACCACACCGGTGCCGCCGGTGGCCACGATGACGTCGGTGCGCTCGTCAGCCATCAGCGCTTCGACCAGGGGTATCGACGGCTCGTCGATCACCTGGATGATGCCGTCGGGGGCCCCGGCGCTCGCCGCAGCGTCGGCGAGGACGTAGGCGGCGTCGGCCGAGCAGCGCTTGGCGCGCGGATGCGGTGCCACCACAACGGCATTGCGCGTCATCAGCGCCAGGATGACCTTGAAGTAGACGGTCGCCACCGGATTCGTCGTCGGCGTCAGGGCGAGCACCACACCGGCCGGACGCGGAATCTCCACAATCTTGCGGGCGGTGTCAACCCGCGGGGATACGAAATCCTCACCGCGGTAGTAGTCGACGATGCCTCGCGAGCAGGCGCGGTTCTTGAGCAGCTTGTCGGCCACCACCCCCATACCGGTTTCGGCAACAGCCGCCGCGGCGAAGCGCTCCGCTTCGTTGTACCCGGCATCAGCGACCGCGGTGACGATAGCCGACACCGCAGCCTGGTCGAAATCGGCGAACGCGCGGGCGGCCCACTGGGCACGTTCCAGCATATGACCGCCCGAGGCGATGGTCGTCATGATCGTCTCCCTCCCATCGCAGCCGTGCGGGCCCGTCCCACTGCGACGTCGACCCGGTCCAGCACGTCCTCGCATAGGTCACGCCCCAGCAGCAGGCCCGGCTTGAACTGCAGCACACGGGGATCGAGGGTCGAGAAGATCGCCCACACCCCGTTTTCGTACAGTTCGCGCATCACGAACTTGGCTCCCTCGGGGTGGTTGAACTCCAGCCCGATGACCACTCCGTTCTGCCGGATGCCGACGAACCAGTCGGGGTAGTCGCTCTGAATGCGCGCGAGCCCGGCACTGAAAAGGTCGGCGATGTAATGAACCATGGACCGCACTTCGGGGCGGCTGCAGATTTCCAGCGTCTTGATGGCGGCCACACAACCGAGTTCGGCACCGCCGAAGGTCGAGATATGGCCAAAACCATCCTGATTCAGCCACTGTGCCGCTCGGTCACCCAGCATGGCGGCGGTGATCGGGTACATGCCGCCGGACAGGCCCTTGCCGGTGACGATGATGTCGGGTTCGATGCCGTGTTTGGTGATCGCCCACATCTCACCGGTGCGCATGAGGCCGGTCTGCACTTCGTCGGCAATGTAGAGCGCGCCGTACTTCTCGGTCAGGCCTTTGACCGCCTCGAGGTATCCCGTTGGGGGCAGCGGGAATCCGTAGGTGGCCAGGATGGTCTCCATGATGACGGCAGCAACGTCGTCACCGGAAAGCGCTTGTTCCATCGCACCGACGTCGCCGAACGGTACCTGGATGAACTCGTCGGGGCGGTCGGCGAGGAAGAGTTTGGCGAACCGGTCGTCTCCGGTGGCGACCGCCAGCCCGGTATGACCGTGGTAGGCCTTGGCGATCGAGACGATCTTGCGCCGCTGGGTGGCGTGCCGGGCGCTCTTGAGCGCGATATCGATCGCCTCACCGCCACCGGAACCGAACGCGACCTTGGTGATCGAGGCGGGCGCGGACTCCACCAGCTTCTGCGCCAAGGCCGTTCGGGCCACCGACGGGAAGTGGTGGTTACCGACATCGAAATATTGCATACCCTCGGTAAGTGCCTGCACCACTTCAGGATTGCGATGCCCGAGGTTGTAGGTGCCACCGTTGAGGTGCATGTCGATCAGCCGACGCCCAGCCATGTCCCACAGGAAGTAGCCTTCACGGCGATCAATGACCAAGTCGACGCCGGCATCCGTCCAAAACTGAGTCTTGTCCGGATTCCAAAACGTCTTCGCCCGCTCCAACACGTCGGCCTTGGAGTCGAACGCGAATGTTCCGTAGTCGTGCATGCGGCTCCTCACACGCTGTCAACGGATCCGAACCTAAATGGAGTGACCATTTATGTCAATGGTCGAAATCGGGTCTTGCCAAGCCGTATTGGTAGTGCCAATATACGGACGTCCGCCTGTGGCGTGGGCCACATCCGGCGTTCCACGTCTACATCTGGAAAGGTCCAGGAACTCGATGACCGATCAAGCGATAACACCCGAGAAGAGTTCGGGCGACAACGTACAGCTACTCAAACGCAACGCGGTCGGCACCGTGGGTGTGATCTTCATGGCGGTCGCCACGGCCGCGCCGATCACCGCAATGGTCGGCAACGTGCCGATCGCAGTTGGTTTTGGTAATGGTTCACATGCGCCGGCCGGCTACCTAGTCGCCACCGTAGTCCTGGCGTTGTTCGCCGTGGGCTACGCGACCATGGCCAAGCACATCACCACCACTGGCGCCTTCTACGGCTACATCGCTCACGGCCTGGGCAAGATCGTCGGCTTGGCCAGCGGAGCGCTGATCACCATGGCCTACGTGGTGTTCGAGGGATCGCTGATCGGCATCTTCTCGTTCTTCTTCAAGAATCTGCTCGAGTCCCAGTTCCACATGTCGATTCCATGGATCGTTCCCGCACTGGGCATGCTGGCGCTCAACGCGATCCTCACCTACTTCGACGTGAACCTCACCGCCAAGGTGCTCGGCGTGTTCCTGGTGACGGAGATCGTCATGCTGGCACTCGGGGCAGTCGCGGTACTCATCCACGGCGGCGGCCCCCAGGGCTTCGCGGTCTCGGAGACGATCAACCCGGCCGGCGCATTCAGCCCGGCGGCCGGGATCGCCGGCGCCAGCGCCGGACTCGGCTTGTTCTTCGCCTTCTGGTCGTGGGTCGGATTCGAATCCACGGCAATGTATGGAGAGGAGTCCCGCGAGCCCAAGAAGATCATTCCCCGGGCCACCATGTTCAGCGTCATCGGCGTCGGGTTGTTCTACGTCTTCGTCTCCTGGATGGCCATCGCCGGCACCGGACCACAGAAGTCGATCGAACTCGCGCAGGACGCCGACACCGCTTCGGAGATCTTCTTCGGGCCGGTACGCAATTACTACGGCGGCTGGGCCATCACGATGTTCAACGTCCTCCTGGTCACCGGTTCGTTCGCGTGCGGCATGGCGTTCCACAACTGCGCGTCGCGTTATCTCTATGCCCTGGGCCGCGAAGGACTCTCGAAGTACCTGCAGCGGACCATCGGTGCCACGCACCCCACGCACGGCTCGCCCTACGTCGCATCGTTCGTGCAGAGCGGCATCACGCTGGTGATCATCCTGGCGTTCCTCGCCGCCGGGATGGATCCCTACTCGGATATGTACACCCTGCTGGCGATCCTCGGCACAATGGCGATCATGATCGTCCAGTCGCTGTGCGCGTTCTCGGTGGTCAGCTATTTCCACATCCGCAAGAATCACCCGGTCAGCAAGCACTGGTTCCGCACCCTCGTGGCACCCATGCTCGGTGGGATCGGCATGCTCTATGTCGTCTATCTGCTGTGGGAGCACAAAGACGCCGCCGCGGGCACCGCGTCCGGGACGTTGCTGTTCACGCTGACACCGTGGATCGTGGTCGGGCTGTTCGTCTTTGGAGCGGGCGCAGCGCTGTACTTCAAACTGCGCGACCCAAGGCGCTACGAGTTGATCGGCCGTATCGTTTTCGAAGACAACGCGATTCGCGATTAGCGGGTAACGACATTTCGCCCCTGGCTCGAGGACCGAGGAGGACCGACACCGTGGCCCTGCCACAGGATGGCAAATCCGAGCAGCACCACCCGGCGGACCTCGACCAGGGGCGAATGCGCGTCCTGGACGGAAAGCCGGTCAACCTCGACGGCTTCAGCGTGGCCAACCCTGCGCTGGGACTGGCCGCGATGCACAGCCCCTACGATCCCGCGCCATCGCTGGTGGTTCGCGACGGCGTCGTCATCGAACTCGACGGCAAGCCGGCCGCCGAGTTCGACGTCATCGACGAGTTCGTCGCCCGGCACGGCATCGACCTGGTGGCCGCCGCCGAGGCGATGGCCCTCGACGACGCCGTCCTGGCCCGGATGGCGGTCGACATCAACGTGCCCCGATCCGAGGTGGTCCGCCTCATCGGCGGTACCACCCCGGCCAAACTGGCCCGGGTCGTAGCCATGCTGACGCCGGTCGAGATGCAGATGGCGATGGCCAAGATGCGAGCCCGGCGCACCCCGAGCAACCAGGCGCACGTGACCAACCAGCTCGACGACCCGCTGCTGATCGCCGCCGACGCGGCGAGCGCGGTGGCCTACGGCTTCCGTGAAGTCGAGACGACGGTGCCCGTATTGGGCGACGCGCCGTCGAACGCGGTGGCACTGTTGATCGGCAGCCAGGTGGGGGTGCCCGGAGCGCTGGCCCAGTGCTCGATCGAGGAAGCCCTCGAACTCCGGCTGGGTTTGCGCGGCTTAACCAGCTACGCCGAGACGATCTCGATTTACGGCACCGAGCAGGTGTTCGTCGACGGTGACGACACCCCGTTCTCCAAGGCGATCCTCACCTCCGCCTACGCCTCCCGAGGCCTCAAGATGAGGGTCACCAGCGGCGGCGGCGCCGAGGTCCTCATGGGTGCGGCCGAGAAGTGCTCCATCCTGTATCTGGAATCGCGGTGCGTGTCGCTTGCCCGGGCGCTGGGCTCGCAAGGCGTGCAGAACGGCGGAATCGACGGCGTCGGGGTGGTCGCGTCGGTACCGGAAGGTATGAAGGAGCTGCTCGCCGAAAACCTGATGGTGATGCTGCGCGATCTCGAATCATGCGCGGGCAACGACAATCTCATCTCCGAGTCCGACATCCGCCGCAGCGCCCACACCCTGCCGGTCCTGTTGGCCGGGGCGGATTTCGTCTTCTCCGGATTCGGCTCGATTCCCCGCTACGACAACGCATTCGCATTGTCGAACTTCAACTCCGACGACATGGACGACTTCCTGGTGCTGCAGCGGGACTGGGGCGCAGACGGCGGGCTGCGGACCGTGTCGGCCGAGCACCTGGCCCGGGTGCGCCGCCGCGCCGCGACGGCCGTGCAGGCCGTCTACCGCGACCTCGGTCTGGCGGACTACGACGACGCCCGGGTCGACGAAGTGGTGGTGGCCAACGGCTCCCGTGACCTCCCGGCCGGCCACCCCAAGATGGTGGCCGAGGCCGCCGCGGCTATCGAGGCCCGTCAGCTGACGGTCTTCGACGTGGTCGCCGCGCTACACCGCACCGGTTTCGAGGCCGAAGCCGAGGCGATCATGCGGCTGACCGCCGAGCGGCTGCGCGGCGATCAGTTGCAGACCTCGGCCATCTTCGACGAGAACTTTCAGGTGCTCTCGAAGCTCACCGACCCCAACGATTACGCGGGCCCGGGCACCGGGTACGCGCTCTCGGAGGCCCGCCGCGCGGAGATCGACGGGATCAGGCAGGCACGGACGGCAGCGGAGCTGACGGCCGACCAAGACCAGCATCGCGGGCACATCACGCTGACCCCGGTCGAGAACGCGCGGCAGGGCAGCGATCCGCGAGAAGTATGTATCGGCCTGTCCCCGGCGCTGGGCCGCAGTGTCTGGCTCACCCTGTGCGGGCTGACGGTGGGTGAAGTCCTGCGGCAGATCGAGGCCGGGCTGGAAGAGGAGGGCTGCGTGGCGCGGCTGGTCCGGGTCCGCTCGACGATCGATGTCGGCCTGATCGGGTTGACTGCGGCCAAGCTGTCGGGTTCAGGGATTGGAATTGGATTGCAAGGCAAGGGAACTGCCCTGATACACCGTCGCGACCTGGCCCCTCTGGCCAACCTCGAACTATTCAGCGTCGCCCCCCTGCTCGACGCTGACATGTACCGGCAGCTGGGCAAGAACGCCGCGCGCCACGCCAAGGGCATGGCGCCGGTGCCGATCTTCACCGGCGGCACCGACGAGTCGATCTCGGCGCGTTACCACGCCCGCGCAGTGGCGCTGGTCGCGCTCGAACGCGCGGCCTGCGAGCCCGGCGAACCCCCGGTGACGATCGATGCGGCTCGCGCATGACCAAAAATCCCTACACCGTCGAGGCGGCCGTCGACGGCAAGCTGAGTCTGTCCGATCTGCGGATGGACCCCGCAACGCTGGCGCACCAGGCGTCGGTCGCGGCGGCGGGTGGCAACCCGCAGCTGGCCGAGAACTTCTTGCGCGCAGCCGAATTGGCGACGATGACGGACGGCGAGGTGATGGACCTCTACGAAGCGCTGCGCCCGCACCGGTCGACAGCGCAGGAACTCGAGACACTCGGGGCCGCGTTGGAGTCGCGCGGTGCCCGCCGCTGCGCGCAGTTGGTGCGCCACGCGGCGACCGTCTACCAGCGGCGGGGTCTGCTGCGTTGAGTGTGGTGGCCGGTATCGATGTCGGAAATCACACCACCGAGATCGTTGTTGCGCGGGTGGGTCCCGGGCCGCTGACGCAGATCTGCCACGGACAAGCCCCGACCCGTGGGCGCAAGGGGTCCCCGGAATCGCTGGCAGGCGCGGCGGCGCTGCTGCACAAGCTCGAGGTCCAGGCACAGGTCCGGGTCGACGAGATCGTCCTTTCGGCGCTGCGGCCGGTCGACACGGCGACGGCGCCGCTGCCGCCACCGACACCGCCCCATTGCCCGGTGCGAAACCTGCGTCGCCCCAGCGCGAGCACCCCGGCAGGATCGGGATCGGGCGTCGGGGCCCACGTCCCGCTTGCCGACCTCAGCGGCCCGGTGACCGCCGGACGTATCGTCGTTTCGGTCGATTCGACGGTCGACTTCGAGGTGGCCGCCCTGGAGATAACCCAGGCCATCGACCGTGGTTGGCGGGTGGCCGGGGTGATCGCCGAACGCGATGAGGCGGTGCTGATCGCCAACCGGATTCCCGGCGGCGTGCCGGTCGTCGACGAAGTCGACCTTGCCGGCTTGCAGCGCGGCGCGCCGGTGGCGATCGAAGTGGTGGCCGAGGGGCGCTCGTATCGCGCCTTGGCCGACCCGATCGCGCTGTCGGCGGCCCTCGAGATCGGCCACCAGCACATTCACCGGATTGCCGAGTTCACCCGCGAGCTCGCGGACTCCCCGGCGATCGCGGTGACCCTGCGCTCCGACGAGCCTGCGCCACCGGCGGCCGACGACGACTACGCGGAGTGCGGAGTCGACGGTGTCGTGCACCGCTATTCGCCGGCCGAGGCAGAAAGCCTGCTGCGAGTCCGCCCGCCCGGGACGGTAGTCGGCGTGCGACTGGCCGCCCTGCCGTCGGCCGTCCACGGAATCGCCGTCGACGACGCCTATTTCACCAACCTCAAGGCGATCGACGACGGCGCGTGGCTGCGCCGCGGGATCGTCGAAACCGGCGGCACCATCGTCGCGCTGCTGGCCGCCGACGAAGTCGCCGATGCCGCGATCACCCTGCAGCAGATGTGCGGCCGCCCGGCCCGGACCATCGCCTCGGAGCCGCGGGCGGCCGCGCGCGGTGCCCACACCACTCCGCATCTGCCGCCCAGATCGATCGTGTGCGATATCGGCGGCGGCACCATCGACGTGATCGGCCCCGACCGGGAAGTGGTGGCCGCCGGGGCAGGTGAAGCCATCACCACGGCCGTCGCGGCCACCCTCGGTGTCCCCCGCGCATTGGCTGAACAGGTCAAGCGCTCGCCGGCGATCCGGGTCGAAGGGCCACACATCGCCCATGAGGAGGACGGTCGCCGGGTGTTCCTGGACGCACCGGCGCCGCCCGAGGCGATCGGCCGGTTGTGTACTCGCGGAAGCGCCGGGCTGGTCCCGTTCTCCAGCCGGCTGGCCGCCGAGGAGTGGCGCAGCCTTCGGCTGGCGGTCAAGCAGCAGACCGTCGCAGCCAACATCGCCCGCTGCCTGAAAGCTTTCGACACACCCCCGGTTGCTCTGGTGCTGGCCGGCGGCGGCGCCCTCGACGACGAGCTGCTGCGGACGGTGGGCGAATCGCTGCGCACCGTTCCGGTCGCCGTCGGGCGGGCCGATGTCGACGGAGTACACGGGCCGCGCTACGCCGTTGCGTCCGGCCTGGTGCACCTGTATGCCGACACGGTATGAGCCGCGGGCGGCTTAGATCACCCCGCAGACGCGGGTACCGGCGTGCACCGACTCCAACACGTTGCGCATCGCGTCGGCGCTCTGCTGCCAGGAGAAGTCCCGGCTGCGCGCCTTGGCCTTGGCGCCGAGCTCGTCGCGCAGGACATGTTCGGCCAGCAGGTGTTCGAGACGATCGATCAAGTCATCGTGGTCGTCGACCAGCACACCGGTCACGCCGTCGATGACGGAGTCGGTGAGTCCCCCTGACGAGCGGTAGCCGATGGTCGGCACGCCGTGCTGGGCGGCCTCGATGACGGCCAGGCCCCAGCCTTCCTTGCGCGACGGCAGCACGTGCACCCAGGATCGTTGCACGACAGCGTGTTTGGTGCGTTCATCGACGTGACCGTGGAAGGTGACCGCATCGGCGATACCGAGCCGGTGTGCACGCTCCACGAGCCGGTCATGCCACCAGCCGCCGCCGACGACGTCCAGGTGCAGATCGGCGACCCGGGGCCGAAGTGCGGCCACCGCATCAAGTGCGTCCTCAATCTGCTTGTGCGGCACCAGCCTCGACAACACGACGACACGGGGCGTCGCCGACCGTTGGGCGGTGAGAGTGTCGGCAGGCGCCTCGTCGAGGCCGTTGCGCACCACGGCGATCTGCGCCGCGTCGACCCCGAGGTCGGAAAGATCGCGGGCCGAGGGCAGGGAGACGGTGACGTACTGGTTGCGCCGGTGCATGCGCGGCGACAGCCACGATTCGACCAGCCAGCCCAGCCGGCCCACGAAGCGGCCGGCCACCGGCCACTGCTCGCGGTGGCAGTGATGCACCAGGACCGCCACGCGTCGGCCGAACGCGAGCCGGGCCAGAAACGGCACTCCGTTCTGGGTGTCGATGACGACGTCGGGACGCGCCCGCCGCAGCGGGCCGAGCCGCAGGCGGGCGGCGACCATCGCCAGGCCGGCCCAGATGTAGACGCTGTAGGGCCCGCCGCCGCGGCTGATGGTGACGCCGTCGACGACCTCGCGGCGGGGGGCGCCGGCGTACCGGGCGGTGCGCAGGGTGACGTCGATACCGGCCTCGGCCAGCAGCGTGCCGATGCGCTGGACATAGGTTTCGCTGCCGCCACCCTGCGGGTGGCCGGTGTCCCGCCAGCACAACAGCAGGACGGAGCGGACGGGTGTGGACATCATTGCCAGCCTAGACCGCACATTAGGGTGAGCCCGATGGCCGTCACCGACCTGTTCGCCCAGCGCGCGACGCTGGGCCGTTCGGTGCGGCTGCTGGCCGAATTCCGCCACGAGCAGCCCGACCCGGCCCGCTTCTACGGCGCACTGGCCGCCGACACCGCCGGCATGGTCACCGACCTCTGGCAGGCCACCCATGCCGACAACCCTTCCGGGCAGACCCTTGTCGACGTCGGCGGCGGCCCGGGCTACTTCGCCACGGCGTTCACCGATGCGGGCTGGCACTACATCGGTGTCGAACCGGATCCCAGTGAGATGCACGCCGCCGAGCAGACCCGCCGGGCTGGACCCGGCACGTTCGTCCGGGCATCCGGGATGGCTCTGCCGTTCGCCGACGGCAGCGTCGACGTGTGCCTGTCCTCGAACGTCGCCGAGCATGTCCCCCAACCGTGGCAGCTCGGGGCAGAGATGCTGCGCGTGACCCGTCCCGGCGGGCTCGCGATCCTGTCGTACACCGTCTGGCTCGGTCCGTTCGGTGGGCATGAAATGGGCCTGACGCACTACTTGGGCGGTGCCCGCGCGGCCGCCCGCTACACGCGCAAGCACGGCCGGCCGCCGAAGAACAACTACGGGTCGTCGCTTTTCGCCGTCTCCGCGGCCGACGGCCTGAACTGGGCGGCCGGCACAGGAGCGCTGGTGGCGGCATTCCCGCGTTACCACCCACGATGGGCGTGGTGGCTGACGTCGGCACCACGAATACGAGAGTTCTTGGTGAGCAATCTGGTGCTGGTGCTGCGACCACCGATTCCGCAGAAATGAACAGGTTCTAGTTTCTGTCTTGAGTAGGTAGTGTGACGGGCATGACACAGAGCACAGCCTTCAAGACCGAGTGGGACAAGTTGTTCATCGGCGGCAAGTGGGTCGAGCCGTCCACCGCTGAGGTCATCGAAGTGCATTCCCCGGCCACCGGCGAACTGGTGGGCAAGGTACCGCTGGCCGCCAAGGCCGACGTCGACGCCGCCTGCGCCGCCGCCCGTAAGGCCTTCGACGAGGGCCCCTGGCCGCAACTGTCGCCCGCGGAGCGCGGCGAGATCCTGAGCCGGGCCGTCAAGATCCTGGAAGAGCGGGCCGAGGAGTTCAAGTTCCTGTTGGCCGCCGAGACCGGACAGCCTCCGACGATCGTCGACATGATGCAGTACGGCGCGGCGATGTCGTCGTTCCAGTACTTCGCGGGTGCCGCCGACAAGTTCACCTGGCGCGACTTCCGTGACGGGGTCTACGGCACCACCATGGTGCTGCGCGAGCCGATCGGTGTCGTGGCCGCCGTCACGGCGTGGAACGTGCCGTTCTTCCTGGCCGCCAACAAGCTCGGCCCGGCGTTGCTGGCCGGGTGCACGATCGTCGTGAAGCCCGCAGCCGAAACCCCCTTGTCGCTGTTCGCGATGGCCGACGTCTTCGCCGAGGCCGGGCTGCCCGAGGGTGTGCTGTCGGTGGTTCCCGGCGGCCCGGAGACCGGCCGCGCGCTGACCGCCAACCCCGAGATCGACAAGTTCACGTTCACCGGGTCCAGCGCGGTCGGCAAGGAGATCGCCAAGATCGCCGCCGAGAAGCTCAAGCCGTGCACGCTGGAACTCGGCGGCAAGTCTGCGGCCATCATCCTCGAGGATGCCGACCTGGACTCGACGCTGCCGATGCTGGTGTTCTCCGGCCTGATGAACTGTGGTCAGGCCTGCGTCGGGCAGACCCGGATCCTGGCGCCTCGCTCGCGCTACGACGAGGTCGTCGAAAAGCTCTCTGCGGCCGTCGCCGCGATGCCGATCGGACTGCCCGACAATGCGGGCGCCATGATCGGCCCGCTGATCTCGGAGCGCCAGCGTGAGCGCGTCGAGGGCTACATCAAGAAGGGCGTCGAGGAAGGCGCTCGGATCGTCACCGGCGGCAGCCGTCCCGAGGGTCTGGACAACGGCTGGTTCGTGGAGCCGACGGTGTTCGCCGACGTCGACAACTCGATGACCATCGCGCAGGAAGAGATCTTCGGCCCGGTGCTGGCGGTGATTGCCTACGACACCGAAGAGGATGCCGTGCGGATCGCCAACGACTCCGTCTACGGACTGGCCGGGTCGGTGTACACCACCGACAACGACAAGGCCATGAAGATCGCCGCCCAGATCCGCACCGGCACCTATGCGGTCAACATGTACGCCTTCGATCCGGGTGCGCCATTCGGTGGCTATAAGAACTCCGGTATCGGCCGCGAGAACGGGCCCGAGGGTATCGAGCAGTACACCCAGGCCAAGAGCGTGCTGCTGCCGTTCGGGTACACCCCCGAATAACCGAAACGAAAAGGCCCCCGCACGCATGGCGTGTCGGGGGCTTTTTCGATTGGACTAGTAGATCGCGCGGACGATCATCTGGGCCACGGCTGCGGGCTTGTCGACACCGTCGATCTCGATGGTGTGCTGCACGGTCAGGTTGACCGTGCTGTCGTCGACCTTGTCGGCGCTGGCCAGCGCGGAGCGCACCCGCACCCTGCTGTCCACCGGCACGGCGGCCACGAACCGGACCTTGTTGAGCCCGTAGTTGACGGCGAGCTTCGCGTTCTCGAGGCGGAAATTGTCCTTGGACAGCGCCGGAATCAGCGACAGTGTCAGGAAGCCATGCGCAATCGGTGTGCCATAAGGACTTTCAGCCTTGGCCCGTTCGACATCGACGTGGATCCACTGATGGTCGCCGGTCGCATCGGCGAAGTCGTTGATGCGCTTCTGGTCGATCTGCAGCCACTCGCTGACGCCGAGTTCCTGACCGACCGCGGACGCCGCATCGTCGATAGACGTGATCACCTTCATGGGGGCACCTTTCTCACCAGTCGCACCGGCTATCCCGCCATCTTGACCGACACCTAGAACGCCGCTTCGCTCAGGTCCATGATCGCCAAGTCGATCGACTCCGCGATCTTGCGCTCGGCGTCCAGCCGAGGCAGCATGTTCGCGGCGAAGAAGTTGGCCACCGCCACCTTGCCACGGTAAAACCCCTCGTCTCGCGGATCAGGATCGCCGTCGAGCGCCTGTAGCGCAATCTCGGCCTGGCGCAACAGGAACCAGGCGATCAGCACATCACCGACGGCGAGCAGGAACCCGACCGATTCCAGTCCCACCCGATAGAGCTCACGGGCGTTGTCCTGCGCCCCCAGCAGGTAACCGGTCATCGTGGTGACGATCGCGCGCAGATTGTCCAACGCGCCGGCCAGTAACGTGCGACTGGACGCCAGTTCAGGCCGGGGGTCGGGGCAGTCGATGAACTTCTCGATCTGGGCGACGACGTGCGCCAGCGCCCCACCCTGGTCGCGGGCGATCTTGCGGAAGAAGAAGTCCTGGGCCTGGATCGCGGTGGTGCCCTCGTAAAGTGAATCGATCTTCGCGTCGCGGATATACTGCTCGATCGGGTAGTCCTGCAGGAAGCCCGACCCGCCGAACGTCTGCAGCGACTCGGTCAGGCACTGGTAGGCACGCTCGGAGCCGACTCCCTTCACGATCGGCAGCAGCAGGTCGTTGACCCGTTCGGCCATCGACGCGTCGGCCCCTGAAACCGCCTGCGCCACTGCGGGATCCTGATGTGCCGCGGTGAAAAGGTAGAGCGCGCGCAGCCCTTCGGCGTAGGCCTTCTGGGTCATCAGCGCACGCCGCACGTCGGGGTGGTGGATGATCGTCACCCGTGGCGCCGTCTTGTCGGTCATCTGCGTCAGATCGGCACCCTGCACCCGGGTCTTGGCGTACTCGAGTGCGTTGAGGTAACCGGTCGACAGCGTGGCAATTGCCTTGGTGCCCACGAACATCCGCGCATACTCGATGACCTTGAACATCTGCGCGATGCCGTTGTGGACATCACCCACCAGATAACCGATCGCGGGTTTTCCGTGCAACCCCAGGCTGAGCTCGGTGGTCGCCGAGGCCTTCAGTCCCATCTTGTGCTCGAGGTTGGTGACGTAGACGCCGTTGCGGTCGCCCGGCTCACCGGTCTGCGGATCGAGCAGGAACTTCGGGACCAGGAACAGACTCAGGCCCTTCGTACCGGATCCGGCACCCTCGGGCCGGGCCAACACGAGATGCAGGATGTTCTCGAAGTAGTCGCCGGCGTCACCGTTGGTGATGAACCGTTTGACGCCCTCGATGTGCCAGGTGCCGTCGCCGTTGTCCACCGCTTTGGTGCGCCCGGCGCCAACGTCGGAGCCGGCGTCCGGTTCGGTGAGCACCATGGTGGCGCACCAGTTGCGTTCGGCGGCCAGCGGCGCCCATTGCTTCTGCTGCTCGTTGCCGATGTGGAACAAGACATTGGCCATGATCGGGCCGGCCATGTACATGAACACCGCCGGGTTGGCGCCCAGCACCAGCTCGTCGATCGCCCAGGCGACCATCGCCGGGGCCGGGACGCCACCGACCTCCTCGGCGAGCCCGATGCGGAACCACTCCCCCTGCTGCCAGGCCCTCATCGACTTCTGGAACGGCTCGGGAAGCGTCACCACGTGCGTGGCGGGATCGAATGTCGGCGGATGCCGGTCGGTCTCGGCGAACGATTCGGCGACCGGCCCCTCGGCCAGGCGGGCCGCCTCGGCCAGCATCTCGCGCACCGAGTCCCCGTCGAGGTCGGGATAGCCATCGAGAGCCTTCCCCAGATCCAGCAGCTCGAAGAGGTTGAACTCAAGATCGCGAATGTTGTGCTTGTAATGGCTCATCGATTGCGTCCTTCTCAGTCGCCGACTCAGCCGAGCCTAGCCCGAATAGCCCGCCTGATCAGCGGGATCTGCTGACGCCCAGAAATATGACTTAGGTCATATAAATCTATGGTGCGCGAAACTATCCGCAGCTCAACACCGATCTTAACCAGCGGTTAACGCCCCGAGCGGTTTCCATCTTGCACGTCGAGCGTTCCAATCTTATGGTCATAAGCATAGTTATGGAGTTGGTCTACAGACTTGCGCCGCGAGGAGAGAAATCATGTGGCTGATCGAGCTGAACATCGCCGGCCACCGATTCACGGGCCAGGTGCCGGACAAGCGCCGGCAGCTGTTCGGCCGGGGCGCTCGGGCGCTGGCATGGCGGGGTAGCCAGATCCGTCAATCGCCCGCCGGCTGAATGACCCAGACTCCGCCAACCGGTACCGCCCGTAAAGCCCGCGGCTCCACCCGCACCAACATGCTGGTGAGCGCCGCTGAGGTGCTGCGCGAACGCGGGGCGGCCGGAGTGACCATCGACGAGGTGCTCGCCCGCAGCGGCGCGCCGCGCGGCTCGGTCTATCACCACTTCCCCGAGGGCCGCAGCCAGATCCTGCGCGAAGCCCTCGACTACGCCGGCTACGAGATCAGCGCCAGCCTTGAGGAAGCGGCCAAGGAGAGCACCTTCGTACTGCTGCGCCGCTACGTCCAACTCTGGGAAAACGCCCTCCTGACAAGCGATTACACCGCCGGGTGCCCGGTTCTGGCCGCTGCGGTCGGTTCCGGTGAGGACGAACACCAGCTGACCTCGGTCGCGGGCGAGATCTTCAGCCGCTGGCGGGAGGCCACCAAGGAGTGCTACCTGCGCGACGGCTTCGAACCCGCCGAGGCCAGCGCACTGGCGGACACCACCCTGGCCGCAATGGAGGGTGCGGTTGTGCTGTGCCGCTCGGTGCGCAGCCTGCAACCCCTGCATGACGTCACCGCCCAGCTGGAGTTCCTGATCAAGGCAAAGGAATTTGTGACCACGTTCGGTGTGCCGACGCCCAACGCCTGAACTCAGTCTGGTCGGCCCCTCCAACAACCGTTTGCCGATGATGCTGGAATACAGGGCGTGACGTTCATCGACCAACCGGCTGGGCGGCAAGACCCGGAGACGCCGGAAAGTGTGATCACCCGCTTCGGCATCGAGACCCTCGATGAGAACTTCAGCGAGTTCACCGTGGTCGCCTCGATGCCGGCGGGCCACCTGGTCAACCCGTTCACGGGGATGCCGACGGTCGGGCCGCTGGCCATCCTGGTCGACGATGTCGGCGGCCGAGCGAACTTCTACCGCCGTGGGTCGGGGCAGTGGACGGTGTCCAGCGAGCTGACCGTCGAGCTCAGCCCCGATGGGATCGACAGCCTGCAGGCCGCCCCCGCCGAGCCGGTGGTGGCCAGCAGCCGCCCGCTGGGTCCGCACGGTGCGACGCTGTTGGCCATCTGCACTCTCAGCCACCGCGGGAGCACGATCGGGGGCGGCACCGTGCGAACGGTCGCGATCGCCGGCGGTCCTGATGGTCCGATCCAGCGCGGGCCGGATACCTTGGTGCGCACACCGCAGATTACGCTGGCCGATCTGATGTCTGCCCAGCCGCTGGAGCCCGAGGCCGGGACGTACCGGCTGGCCCAGGGCCCGGATTCGATCATCAACAACCTGATCGGCATCGTGCACGGTGGGGTCAGCAGCGCGGGGCTGGAACTCGTGGCCTCTGCCGCCATCAATCACGAGCAGACCGAACCACTGCGCACCGCGTCGATCAGAGTCAACTTCCTGCGCCCGTTCTTGGCCGGTAGCCAATCCCGTTACGAGGGAACGGCGTTGCGAATCGGCAAGAACTCCGCGATCGGCGACGCCCAGGCGGTCGGAGACGACGGCAAGGTGGCGATCCTCGCGCGCATTACGGGATACCGATGAATGCCGACTTCGCGACACTATGCGCGAACGAACCCGAGCTGGCCACCCTGCGCGCCTCACTACGCGCGTTCCTGTTTGCCGATCGTGACGAATTCGGTTGGCAGCCAACCGTCGACGCGTGGTTGTCGAGCTGGGACGAGGGGTTCAGCGCCCGGCTGGGTGACGCCGGATTCCTCGGCATGACCATCCCTGGCGAGTACGGCGGGCAAGGGCGCAGCCATCTGCACCGCTACGTAGTCACCGAGGAGCTGCTGGTCGCGGGCGCGCCGGTGGCCGCGCACTGGATCGCCGACCGTCAAGTCGCCCCCGGGCTGCTGGCCTACGGATCTGAAGAACAACGACAACGGCTACTCCCCAGAATTGCTGCGGGACGGTGCTTCTCGTCGATTGGCATGAGCGAGCCGCAGGCCGGTTCTGACCTCGCCGCGTCTTCCGCCAAGGCCACCAAGACCGCCGGCGGCTGGCTGTTGTCGGGCACCAAGGTGTGGACCAGCGGGGCGCATCTGGCCCATCAGATCGTGGTGCTGGCCCGGACCGGTCCAGTGGACCCGCAGCGACGACATGCCGGGTTCAGCCAATTCATCGTGCCCACCCACTCTCCGGGAACGACTATCAGCCCCATCGTGATGATGTCCGGCGAACATCACTTCAACGAGGTGAGCTTCGACGAGGTCTTCGTCGACGACGCCACTGTGCTGGGGGAGATCGGTGCGGGCTGGCACCAGGTCACCGCTGAGTTGTCGTTCGAACGTAGCGGCCCCGAACGCATCCTGAGCACCGCACCCGTGCTGACCGCGCTGGTGCGGTTACTAGCCGCCCAGGACGATCTCGACGACCACGCCGCCGCGGCCGTCGGCGACCTGTTAGCCAGGGTCATCTCGCTGCGGCAGCTTTCGGTGTCGGTGGCCAGGGCGTTGGCCGCCGGGCAGGCGCCGGTCAATGAGGCGGCATTGGTGAAAGATCTGGGCACCCGCTTCGAGCAGGAATCTGTGGAGCTCGCCGCCGACCTGTTCTCCTACGCCACCCAGGTGCCGGGCCGGGAGCCAGTGGCCGCGCTGCTTGATATCGCGCGGCTGCATTCGCCGCTGTTCACGCTGCGCGGCGGCACCAACGAGGTGTTGCGCGGTGTGGTGGCACGGGGAATGGGGTTGAGGTGACGCGCGCACTCACCGGTGGGGTATTCGGACCCCTAGGCGGCACAGGTGATTTCGCTGATCTGCGACGGCTCGCCGAGGATATCGGCGCACGGTCCTTCCACGAACGAATCGGTCACCGCACTCTGCCCGACGAGTTCGACGCCGCCGCGTGGGCTCATCTTCAGGACGCGGGGCTCACCCGATTGACCAGTGACCCCGAATCCGGCGGCGGACCAAGCGAATTGGCCGCGATCCTGCGGGCACTGGCGCGCCACGCCGTCACGGTGCCACTTGCTGAAACCGATGTGCTCGCGAGCTGGCTGGCCGCCAGGGCCGGTCTGGAGGTGCCGGACACCGGCCCCCTGACGATCGCGATCGGCCCGGGCGGGGCGAGCACCATCGGCGAGGTGCCTTATGCCGCAACCGCTGCCGCGGTCGTGGTCGCCCTGCGCGACGGCGCCGCACTCCAGGTCGCGATCGCCCACCCCACAAGCATCGCCGGCGGACACAACCTGGGCGGTGAACCGCGCGACACCATCGGTCTGCCTCCCACTACATTCGTGACCGTCGACGGCGCGGCCGAGGAGCTGGCGCGACGCGGAGCCTGGGCGCGCTGCGTGCAGGCTCTCGGTGCGCTGGATGCCGCGGTCGAGTTCTCGGTGGCCCACACCAGGGAGCGCGAGCAATTCGGTCGGCCGTTGAGCGCCTTCCAGGCCGTCCAGCACACGCTGGCGTCGATGGCCGGCGAGGTGGAGCGGGCCAGGGCCGCCACCGAGCTGGCCGTCGCCGCCGTCGCCGACCACGGATTCGAAAGCGCCCAAGCCGATTACGCGGTCACGGTGGCCAAGGTGGTCCTGGGCCGCGTCGTGCCGCCGGTCGTCACCGCCGCACATCAACTGCACGGTGCGATCGGGGTGACCATCGAACACCAGCTGTGGCTAGCGACTATGCGGGCTCGCAGCTGGATCGACGAGTTCGGCGACACCGCATCGCATGCCCGCCGGCTGGGGCGACTGGCCCTGGCCTACGATGGCGACCCGTGGGATTTCATCGTCGGTAGCTCCTGACCGACCACGTCCTGCCCGACGGCCTTGAGAATCTCGATCACCTGCGCAACGGCGGGCCTCGATCCGCGGCCCCCAGTTGGTGGTGTCACGATCGTCTCGGTGCACCACGACGACGTCGAAATCGGCGAGCTGCATGGGGGCGTTGATCGCCGGCTGATCGATATCGGCTCACTCTCATCGGAGCCCCCGGTGCGATCCTCGTCCTCGCCGGAACCACTTGGGGCAGGGCGGTCAGCTGCCAGTCCAGTTCGGCGCGCGCTTCTCGGCGAAGGCGATCGCGCCTTCTTGAGCATCCTTCGACGCGAAGACCGGCATCATGATCTTGCCCTGTTCCTTCCACTGCTCCTCGGGGGACCAGGCGCGAGACTCGGTGATGATCCGCTTGGTGGCCGCCACGGCCAGCGGGCCGTTGACGGTGATCCGCTCGGCCAGTTCGATCGCGGCGTCCAGCGCCTTGCCGGGCTCGGCCACCACGTTGACCAGGCCGAGTTCGTGGGCACGGGTCGCAGAGAGGTTCTCACCGGTCAGCGCCAGTTCCATGGCGATCTGGTACGGGATGCGCTGCGGCAGACGCAGCAGCCCACCGCCGCCGGCCACCAGGCCGCGCTTGACCTCGGGGATGCCGAAGGCCGAATCGCTGGCGGCCACGATCAGGTCGGTGGCCAGCGCCAGCTCGGTCCCGCCGGCCAGGGCATAACCCTCGACCGCGGCGATCAGCGGCTTGAGCGGCGGACGCTCGGTGAAGCCGAGGCCGCGCCCCTCGGCCACGACGTTCTCACCGCGGGCGAAGGCCTTCAGGTCCATGCCCGCGCAGAACGAACCGCCGGCTCCGGTGACGATGCCCACCGACAGGCCGGCGTCGCCGTCGAGCTCGTCCATCGCAGCCGCCAGACCGTTGCTGACCGCAGCATTGACGGCGTTTTTGGCCTTCGGCCGGTTGATGGTGATGATCAGAATGCGGCCGCGGCGCTCGGTGAGAACGGCGGGCTCTTCGGTAACGGCGTTTTCACTCACGTTGGGAATGGTAACTATCGACCTGCGACGAGAACCGTCAGCCCGGTACGATCAAAACTAGAACACGTTTCAATTCCGAGGAGGACGGGTGGGATCGACGACGTGACACGCACCGAAACGGCGAAATGGGACCCGGGCCTGGTCGAGAAGACGATGGGCGTGCTGCGCCCATTCCTCAAGCTCTATCACCGCAGCGAGGTCACGGGCCTCGAGTCATTCCCGCCTGGTGGCGCGTTGGTGGTGTCCAACCACTCCGGCGGACTCTTCGCGATGGACGTGCCGGTGTTCGCGCTGGGGTTCTACGAACACTTCGGCTACGACCGGCCGGTCTACACGCTCAGCCATGACCTGGTGGTGACCGGGCCGACCGCCGACTTCTTCATTCGCAACGGCTTCATCCGGGCCAATCACGAGAACGCCGACGAGGCGCTGCGCTCCGGCGGCGTGGTGATCGTCTTCCCCGGCGGCGACTACGACGTCTACCGCCCGACCCTGGCCGAGAACAGGATCGACTTCGACGGCCGCACCGGCTACATCAAGGCCGCGATCAACGCCGGCGTCCCGATCGTGCCGATGGTGTCCATCGGCGGTCAGGAAAGCCAGTTCTTCCTCACCCGCGGCACCGGCCTGGCCAAGGCGCTGCGGTTGGACAAGCTGCTGCGGGCCAAGATCCTGCCGATCTCGTTCGGCTTCCCCTTCGGGCTGAGCGCGGTCGTTCCGGTGAACGTCCCGCTGCCGACCAAGATCGTCACGCAGGTGCTCGAGCCGGTCCACATCACCGAGCAATTCGGTGCAGACCCCGATATCGACGCCGTCGACGCCCACGTCCGTGGCGTCATGCAGGAGGCGCTCGACGAGCTAGCCTCCAAGCGCCGCTTCCCGGTGATCGGCTGATGGATCTGTTGTCGCGGCTGACGTCGGTCGGCGATGCCGTCCGCACGCTCGCCGAGGCCGGCTTCCTGACCCCGATGCGCCCGGACCGGATGGTGCGGATGGTGGCCGCCGCCCGCAACGAGGGGCTGACAATCGCGACGGGGTTCGCGACGGCCGCCGCTCGCCGCCCCGACAGCCCCGGCCTGATCGATGAGCTGGGCACGTTGACCTGGCGCGAGCTCGACGAGCGAGCCCATGCCCTGGCCGCGGCCCTGCAGCAGCTGCCCGATGGCAGGCCCGACGTGGTCGCCATCATGGCCCGCAACCACCGCGGTTTCGTCGAGTCACTGATCGCGGCCACCCGAATCGGTGCCGACGTGCTGCTGCTGAATACGTCGTTCGCCGGACCCGCGCTGGCCGAGGTGGTCAACCGCGAGAAGGCTGACGTGGTCATCTACGACGAGGAGTTCACCGGCTCGGTGGACCGGGCTCTGGCCGACCGGCCGGGGGCCAGCCGCATCCAGGCCTGGACCGACACCGAGACTGACGCCCCCACCGTCGAGAAGCTGATCACGGCGCACCGCGGACAGAAGGCCACGAAGACCGACCGCAAGAGCCGGCTGATCCTGCTGACCTCGGGCACCACCGGAACCCCCAAGGGCGCCAAGCACTCCGGCGGCGGTGCCGGGAATCTCATCGCGATCCTGAGCCGCACACCGTGGCGGCTGGGCGAAACGACGGTGGTCGTCGCACCGATGTTCCACGCCTGGGGCTTCTCGCAGTTGGTGTTCTCCTCGGCAATGGCGTGCACGGTGGTGACCCGCCGCAAGTTCGACCCGAAGGCAACGCTGGCCCTGGTCGACAAGTATCAGGCCACCGGACTGTGCGTGGTGCCGGTGATGTTCGACCGCATCATGGACCTCCCCGACGACGTCCGGAAGCGCTACAGCGGCCGCTCACTGCGGTTCGCGGCGTGCTCGGGGTCGCGGATGCGGGCCGATGTCGTCACCACGTTCATGGACGAGTTCGGCGACGTCATCTACAACAATTACAACGCGACCGAGGCGGGCATGATCGCCACCGCCACCCCGGCCGATCTGCGCGCCGCGCCCGACACCGCGGGCAAGCCCGCGGTCGGCACCGAGATCCGCATCTACGACGACGCGTTCAACACCGTCCCCACCGGTGCGGTCGGGCGCATCTTCGTCAAGAACTCCACCCAGTTCGACGGCTACACATCATCTGGTTCGGAGGGCAGCACCAAGGACTTTCACGACGGCTTCATGTCCTCGGGCGACATCGGCCGCCTCGATGCGGCCGGCCGGCTGTTCGTCGTGGGCCGCGATGACGAGATGATCGTGTCCGGCGGCGAGAACGTCTACCCGATCGAGGTGGAAAAGACGCTCACCGGACATCCGGAGGTCGCCGAGGCGGCGGTGCTCGGCGTCGACGACGAACAGTACGGTCAACGGCTGGTCGCCTTCGTGGTGCTCACCGACGGCTCCAGCGCGGGCGACGACGACCTCAAGTCCCATGTCCGCGAGACGTTGGCCAACTACAAGGTCCCGCGCGAGATCACCATCCTGACCGAGCTTCCGCGCGGCAGCACTGGCAAGATCCTGCGTAATGAACTCATCGCTCGCACGTCTAACGGCTAATCTGCGACGCCCGCGCCCGCTGGTGCGTGCGATCGTCGAATTGACCAATGCCGCCAACGGGTTTCGCCCGCTGGGCCGCAACGGCTACAAAACACTGGCGATATTCTGGTTCGGCTGGCCGACCTCGGAGCTACCGCTGATCTACCTGGCGGGTTCGGTGCTCGACGCCGCGCGCCGCGGCCTGCGGGGCGATTTCCGCGGCCGGCGCGGCATCGTGGCGCTGACGTTGACGGCGCTGTCCTGGCCGATCCTGCTGGCGATCCAGCGCCGGAACGTGACCACCCCCAAGCCGGTGCTCGACGCCGCGCTGGCCGACGGCCTCGGTACGGATTACCTCGATGTCCTGGACACGCTGCCGAGCACACCGTCGTCGACCGGCCGGCCGACGGCCTGGCGCACCACCTGGTCGCGACGGCAGTACGTCGAGAAGACCAACATCGTCAGCTACGGCCCGCACGGCCGGGCCAACCTGGCCGATGTGTGGCGCCGCCGGGACCTGCCGCGCGACGGTAAGGCGCCGGTGCTACTCGAGGTGCCCGGCGGGGCGTGGGCAATCGGCTGGCGCCGCCCGCAGGCCTACCCGCTGATGAGCCATCTCGCCGACCGCGGCTGGATCTGCGTGGCGATGAATTACCGTGTCAGCCCGGCACATACCTGGCCCGACCACATCGTCGACGTCAAACGCGCTCTGGCGTGGGTGAAGGCCAATATCGCCGATTACGGCGGCGACCCGGATTTCGTGGCGATCACCGGCGGCTCGGCCGGTGGCCACTTGGCGGCGCTGGCCGCGCTGACCGCGGGAGATCCCGAATACCAGCCTGGCTTCGCCGAGGCCGACACCTCGGTGGTGGCCGCGGTTCCGGTCTATGGCCGCTATGACTGGTTCACTTCGCAGGGCGAGGGCCGTCGCGAGTTCATCGGCTACCTCGAACGGTTCGTCGTGAAACGGCAGTTCACCAGATTCCGCGAGATCTACACCGCGGCATCGCCGATCTGCCGGCTAGGCGCCGACGCCCCACCGTTGTTCATCCTGCACGGCGAAAACGATTCGCTGATCCCGGTGGGCGAGGCACGCGAATTCGTCGAGCAGATCCGCGCGGTATCGCCATCACCGGTGCTGTACGCCGAACTACCGGGAGCCCAGCATGCGTTCGACATATTCTCCTCACCGCGGGCGTATTACGCGGCCGACGCAGTCGGGCAGTTCCTGTCGTGGGTATACGCCAGCCGGATGAAGAAGGAGCCTCGTGCGTAGACAGCTCGCCCGCGTGCGCGATGTCGGCGTGCGACGGCTGGCAATCACGTTCTGCGTTCTGATCGCCGTGATCTCCGCGAGCGTGGCGGGCTACCTCACCAGCAGGCATAGCACCAATCAGAACAGCTACTTCGGCGACGTCGACGCTGCCGACGCGATCGAAGTCACCGCCTGGATCACGCGCGTCGATGCGACGACACAAGCACTGTCGGTGACCGTCATCAACATCCGTCCGACCGGCTCGCTGGCCAACCCCGACGGTGCCTTCGCCCATGACACCACGGTGACGACCGCCGCCATCGGCACCTGGAAGGCCGATATCAAGGCCAACGATTCCGCGCCGGACATCGAACAGCGAGTCAGCATCGACGGTGCGATCACCGACTACCCGTTCGATCGCTACAGCGGCCGCCTGGAAGTGCACGCCTACAACTCCGACAACGTCGACCTGCCGGTAGTCCTTACGGTGGTGAACACCGACCCGTTCTTCGGGATCGACACCAAAGCCGACGCCTCCAACGGCGGAGCGGCGGTGAGTCTCGGGGTTTATCGCAGCATGCCCACGCTGATCTTCGCGGTGTTCGTCATGGTGCTGATGCTGGGCCTGGCACTGGGCGCGGTGGTCGCGGCCTTTTACGTGCTGCACTGGCGGCGCGGGCTGATCTTCCCGGCCTGCTCGATGATGGCAGCCATCTTGTTCGCGTTGATTCCGCTGCGCAACGCCGTTCCCGGCAACCCACCGATCGGATCGATCATCGACTTCGGGTCGTTCTTCATCGCTGAAGCGGTGATCTCGATCGCGCTGATCTCCAGCATCGTGATGGGCTTCCGGCATCAACGCAGCCTCGAGCGCGCCGAGGAGGCCGCTGCGGAATTGCCGGAACCGGAGCCGATCGGACCGCAAGAAGCACCGGCCCAGCGGCACTAGGCCTGCGGCATGGCGGTCTCCACGACCGCCAGCTCGCCGGAAAACCCTGCGGCCAAACGGATTTCGGAGAAAGCCGCGAGCATCGCATCGGTGACTTCGTGCGGATCGCCGACGGTGGAGCCGTCGGTGATCACCGAGATGTTGAGCTGGTCGACATAGCTCCACACGGTGATGTTCAACCCGCTGCCCGTGGTCAGCGGACCAACGGAGTAGATCTCGGTGACCAGTGCGCCGCCGACCCGGCCGTGTTCGCGCGGGCCGGGCACGTTCGAGATCGGCAGGTTCAGCACCTTGTTCTGGCCGTCCCTGGTGGACAACCACTTGAACAGAGCTTGCGCCGGGGCGGGCGGCAGATACGTCGACCACCGGCTGATCAACTCCGGCCCGACGAGATGGTGGCCTTCCTTGGCCAGCACCGCGGCGTCATGAGTCTGGCGCACCCGCTCCAGCGGATCGGCGACATCCACCGGCACGGCCACCATCATGCCGGTGAAGAAGTTGCCCGACACCCGGTCCGGGTCGAAGTTGAAACTCACCGGCACCGAGGCCAGCAGTGCATGATCGGCCTTGCCGTCGTAGTGCAACAGCAGTGTGCGCAGCGCCCCGGCGGCGGTGGCCAGCACGAGATCGTTGATCGTCACGCCGAGGGCCTTGCTGGTCTCCTTGAACTCAGCCAGCGCCAATGTCGCTGTGGCGAAACGGCGTTCGGCGGTGAGCATGTGGTTCAGGAACGACGGCGGCGGGGTGAACGGCATGGTCAGCTCGGGCGAGAGCTTCCGAGAGCTTTTGCGCACCCGCCGCATTCCGTCGGCGGTGTACTTGATGACCCCGGGCAGCCGGGAGATCTGGCGCAGATGGTCGGCGAACGCCGAGCGCACCAATTCACCGCGCGCGGGCGCGGGGTCGGTCGGGAACTCTTGGTCCGGGTCGGGGCCACCACTGGTCAAATCCATCCCGCGGGCCATCAGGTTGCCGGATGCGACCCCGTCGGCCAGGGCGTGGTGGATCTTGCCCACGACCGCGATGCGGCCGTGGGCGAGCCCCTCGACGAAGTACATCTCCCACAGCGGACGGCTGCGGTCCAGCGGTGTGCTGGCGATCTCGCCGATCGCCTCGTCGAGCTCGCGGCGGCCACCGGGCTCCTTCACCCGCCACGGGCGGATGTGGTACTCGAGATCGACATCGCAGTTCTCCCGCCACATCGGGTGGTGGAACTTGAACGGGATGTCGATCAGTTGGTAGCGGAACGGGCCGAGCTTGCAGAGCCGGCCGCGGATGACCCGGCGGAACTCCTCGACACCGAAGGTCCGGTCGCCGATCCCCTGCAGATCGATGACCGCAATCTTGAGGGTGTGCATGTGCACATTGGGTGCCTCGCTGTACAACAGCACCGCATCCCAGCCGCGAAGTCTTTTCATTGCTGAACCCTCTTCACCCGGTTTGCCCCCAACCCGGGACACTACAACCGGGGAGGGTTCAGATCACCTCTTTGGTGGACATGGCGCCGCGGTCGCGGCGAATCTGGTTGAGGAACAATCCGATTGCGGTGGCGACCGAACCGGTGCGCGCGCCGTCGGTCATGTCGAAACCGTGACCTGCACCGGGCAACTCGAGATAGCTGACCGCCGAGCGGGACACCGAACGCAGCCGTTCGACGAAGGACTGGGCCTGCTCGACGGGGATCACGCTGTCGCCGGAGCCATGCACCACCAGGAACGGCGGCGCCGTGGGATGGATCCGCGCGATCGGCGACGCCTTGCGGAACAGGTCACCGTGGCGGCTCTGCTTCTTGTTGACCACCACGCGCTCCAGGAAGTCGACGAACCGGGTGCGCTCCGGGGTCGAGCGGTCTTCCCAGTCGTAGCGGCCGTAGATGCCCACGACGGCGTCGACAGCGGTGTCCGACCCGGCCGGCAGGTGCGCCTGGAACTCGGGGTCGTCGATGGTCAGGCCGGCCAGCGCGGCGAGGTGACCGCCGGCCGAACACCCGGCGACAGCGACGAAACCGCGGTCGCCGCCGAACCGGTCGACATTGGCGCGAGCCCAGGCGATCGCCGCCTTGACGTCCTGGATGTGCCGCGGCCACCGGTGGTGGGGCGCAACGCGGTAATCGATCGACAGGCACACCCAGCCCTGAGCGGCCAGATGCGACATCAGCGCGTACCCCTGCAGAATCCGGGAGCCGTGCACCCAGGCGCCGCCAGGCAGGAACACCATGACCGGGGCGGGTTCGGCGGGCAGATCGTCGCGGCGCCAGACGTCGAGCAACTGCGACGGGTCATCGCCGTAGCGGACCGACGAACGGTACAGGTGCTTGCGGTGTTCGAAGGCGTTGAGGACCGGAGGCGTTTTTTCGGGCGCCGGCCACTCGATCTGCAGATCCTCGGAGGCGACCACACCGCACAGCCCTGCCTCGGACACCGCTCGCGTGCTTTCCCGCTGCATCCTGCGCACCTCGCCCGCGTCCGGGGCGAACCATGAGCGGGCGGCCGCACCGACGAGCTCGGGCATCTGCCGGGCACCCCAGACGCTCATCGCGGTCATGGCACCCAGCGGCTCGAGATGCTTGCCGACAATCGGCAGTTGAGCGGAGGCGACGCTCATCGCCAGCAGGTAGTCAGCCGGGCCGGCCTGCATCAGCCAGCGTGCTGTCGTCCACGGTCGCACCGTCATTGCGCGAGCGTACCCCGCCTACTGGGTGGTAGACGACAAATTCTTCGGAATGTTCACTGCTTTGCTGGATACACCGGAGATCCACCGTGCGACATCGCATGCCGCCGAAGTGGGTGTTTGCCCACACGCGTCAATAACGCGTGTCAGTGACCAGCGTTACGGGCCAAATCGATAGCGAACTGATTCACAAAATGCCCCGGCCCGGGATCTCCCTGACCGCACGAGCCGTCGGAGTCACCAGGGCGTTTCACCCATAGGAACGCATCGATGTGGCCGTTGCCGGTGTCCCTGGTCGGCTGCACGCCCAGTGCCCGGCCGCTCGGATTGCACCAATACATGTCGCCCGCGGCCGGCCCATTGCCATTGCGCGAGGTGTCGATCACGTAGGGCTTGCCACCCGTCATCCCCGAAACCGCCTCGCCGTAGCCGATTTCCTCATCGGTGGTGAAGAAATTCGCGGTGTTGAGGCTGAAGCCGCGCGCCCGGTCGATGCCGACCTGGTTGAGCCGGTTGGCGATCTCGTCGGCGGGCAGCCAGCGCGAATGCCCGGCGTCGATGTACACCGCGGCGGCCGGGTTGCGGGTCAGGGTGTCCACGCCGTAGCGGATCAGGTCGAAACGCTCCTGGCGCGCGCTACCCGACAGGCAATCAGCCATATCGAGCGCATCGGGCTCCAGGATGACCGTCACCGGACCGCCGCCGATCTGGGCGGCGACGCGGTCGATCCACCCGCGGTAGGCATCACCTGAGCCGAACCCGCCCGCCGCGAAACTTCCGCAGTCGCGGTTCGGCAGCGAGTAAATGGCCAGCATGGGCATGGCGCCGGCGGCCCAGGCACCGTTGAGGTAGGTGCTGACGGCGGCGGCCGGAACCAGGTTGTCGATGAAGTACGCCTGCGGCGTGTTGGCGATGTAGGCCAGCTGCGGATTGTCCGGGTTGGCCTTCGACGCACGCATCGCGGCGGAATTCGGGTCCACGTAGAACGGCTGTTCGCCGATCGGTGCGGCGTCGTCGGCCAGACGTACTTGCCCGACGTGCGCGGGATTGGTGGCCAGGACCAGGCCGGCGACGACCGCAGCCGTCAGGAGGGGTGCGATCCATCGCGCGATCGCGCCGGCAGCTGAGGACATCACCGAAGAAAAACTAGTGCCGCGGGTCAACAAACGCCAACTGTCGGCGACAATGACGGGCACCACACGTTAGCTCAGGCGACCTTGAGGGAGGCCGACATGACCGACCACGCCGATGTCATTTACACCGGTGGCGATATCGTCACGATCGACGAGGCCAACCCGTCGGCGACCGCGCTGGCGATGCGCGCCGGACGTATCACCGCGGTCGGCGACCGCGACGATCTCTTGGCAGCACACCGGGGGCCGGCCACCCGAGTGATCGACCTCGACGGAGCGACGCTGCTGCCGGGTTTCCTCGATCCGCACAGCCACTACATCAACTCGCTGACCGTGGCCAACCAGGTGAACGTCTTCGCGCCACCGGCCGGCCCCGGCGCCGACGTCGACGCAATCGTCAAATCCCTCAGAGCATTTCGGGATACGCATCACATAGCGCCCGGCGAGATGATCGTCGCGTATGGCTACGACGACACCCTGATGCCCGGCGGTCGGACGTTGCACAAGGAGGACCTCGACATCGACTTCCCGACCACTCCCGTTCTGGTCGGACATGTCTCGATGCACGGCGCGGTGCTCAACTCGGCGGCCATGCAGATGTTCGGTATCGACGCCGACACTGTGACCCCGGCCGGCGGCGTGATCGTGCGCAAAGAGGGTTCCACCGAGCCCGACGGGCTGGTGATGGAGACCGCTTTCCTTCCGATCTTCGCCGCCATGCCCAAACCGACCCAGTCGCAGGAGATCGCCTGGAGCAAAGCCGGTCAGATGCTCTATGCCGCAGCAGGTATCACCACTGCGCACGAAGGCGCCACCCACGCGGGCGACGTGGAGTTGATGTACCGGGCGGCTGAAGGCGGAGCCACCCTGATCGACGTGGTGGCCTATCCGTTCATCCTGGAACTCGACGAAGTGTTGCAACGCCATCCGGCCGCGACATTCGGCACTTACCACAACCGGGTCAAGCTCGGTGGAGTCAAGGTCACCCTGGATGGCTCGCCGCAGGGACGCACCGCGTACTTCACCACGCCGTATCTGGTCGATGGGCCCGATGGCCAGCACAACTGGTGCGGTGAACTCGGCTTCTCCCAGGACACCGTCAACGGCTGGTTCAAGCAGGTTTACGATCTTGGCCTACCCCTCGACATCCACGCCAACGGGGACGCGGCCATCGACGTCGCGCTTGCGGCGCACGAATTCGCCGCCGCCGATGACCTCAGCAAGGACCGTCGCACCGTGATGGTGCATTCACAGTTCGTCCGCCGCGACCAATTGCAGCGCTACCTCGAGTACACCATCATCCCGTCGTTCTTCACCCCCCACACGTTTTACTTCGGCGACGCCCACGTGCGGCTGCGGGGAAAGGCCCAAGCAGATTTCCTGTCGCCGATGCGCGCGGCTATTGACCTCGGGTTGCGCCCCACCAACCACACCGACTTCGTCGTCACGCCGTTGGATCAGATGTTTGTGGTGTGGAGCGCGGTGAATCGGATCTCGCGGGGCGGGGAGACCGTCGGCGCCGATCAACGCGTGACACCGCTGGAAGCCTTGAAGGCGATCACCATCAACGCGGCACACCAGTACCGCGAAGCCGATCAGAAGGGCTCACTGGAGGTCGGCAAGCTCGCCGATCTCGTTGTCCTGGATGAAAATCCGCTGAAGGTGGACCCGGCGACCATCAAGGATATCCGGGTGGTCGAAACCATCAAGGAAGGAACCACCGTTTATCGCGCGTAGTCCAGCCCGTCAGGGTGTGAGGATCACCTTGACATGCGCACCCGATCGTGCGGCGACGGCAGCATATCCCTCGGCGGCCTGGTCCAGCGACAGGTTCGTGGTGAAGATATCGTCGACGTTGAGGCGACCGTGCTGTAGCAGCGGGATCAGTTCCGGCCACGTCTGCTGAACCGGCGCGGTGGTCATCCGGAAGGTCAGGCTTTTCAGCAGCCCGGTGAGCGCCGGGAACGGGTACGGGTTGAGATTGTGGACGCCGACCACCGACACGGTGCCACGGGCCCGAACCGTGGCCAGGGCGTCGTCAAGCGTGGTGTCATTGCCGACGGCGTCGATGACGGAGTCGGCCCCGATACCGCCGGTGGCCGCTAGGACCGCCTGCGCCGCGGCCGGTGCGATGGCCGTGGCACCCAGTTTGGTCGCCCGCTCCCGCCGCTGCGCGACCGGGTCGACAGCGAATACCCGTGCCGCACCGAGGAACAACGCGGCGCGCACCGCACACAGACCGACCGCACCCAGCCCGATGACCACCACCGTGCCGCCCAATGGGATATCGGCACGCTGGGCGGCCGACCAGCCGGTGGCCAGGTTGTCAGTGAGCAGCAGTGCCTGCTCGGTGCTGATGTTCTCGGGCATCTTCAGCAGCTGGAAATCTGCGGCCGGCACGGCCATCAGTTCGGCCTGCGCGCCGCCGAGCACCCCCGAACCGAAGACCTGCGCGCCGGAGGCGCACTGGATCGGATCCTTGGTGGCACACCCGGCGCAGGCGCCGCAGCCGGCCACCGAGGACACGATGACGTGGTCGCCGACCTTGACCGAGCGCACCTCGGACCCGACCTCGACGACGTTGCCGACCGCTTCGTGACCCAGCGAGACGGGCTGGAAGAGCGGGTAGTCACCCTCGTAGAAGTGCAGGTCCGAACCGCAGATTGCGGCCGCCGTCACCGCAACGATGGCGCCTGTCGGGCCCGGCAACACCGGGTCGGGCCAGCTGTCGACTCGGACCGATCCCGGCGTGTCAATGAGCACCGCGCGCATGACTTCCTCACTTCCCTTTATTCACAACGAAATTCGACCAGTCCGGGTCGCGCACCGCATTCCAGTACACCGGCAGGCGCCACGGGCTCACGGTGTGAATTTCTCCGTCGGAGTTCTTGAAATAGGAATGCTTGATCGACGGATGCGCCCACACCATCGTGGCGATCTCGGCTTGATGGCGGCGATGCCAGTCCTCGGTGGCATCCGTCGTCGGCTCAATGGCGTTCCAGCCGTTGGTGATCAGCTCGGCTAGGCAGGAGTTGACATACCGCATCTGCAGCTCGGAGTTGAAGATCAGACTGCCACCGTGCGCCAGATGGTTGCCGGGGCCGTAGAGCATGAAGAAATTGGGAAAGCCCGGCACGGTGATACCCAGGTACGCCGACGGCCGCTCCCCCCACGCGGTGCGCAGATCCACCCCCTCGCGGCCGGTGATGTTCAACGGGTACAACACCTCGGTGGCACGAAAACCCGTTGCGTAGACGATGATGTCGACGTCATGGGTCACGCCGTCGGCGGTGACCACGGCATGCGGGGTGATCCGTTCGATCGGAGTGCGCACCAACTCGACGTCGTCACGGCGCAGTGTGGTCAGCCAGGTTCCGTTGTCCTGCAACGTCCTTTTACCGGTCGCGGGATAGTCCGGCAGCACCTTGCTCAGCAGCTCCGGATCGTCCCCGACCTGGGTGGTAATCCAGTCGGTGAACATCAGGCGCCCCAGGGCGTTCATCTCGCTGACCGCGTAGTTCGGGTCGTCGGGGTGGCTATAGGCAGGATCCGAGCGGGCCGCCTCCAGACCCTTGTCCGCTCCCGGCCACATCACCAGGAATCGGTACCAACGGTTGTAGTAGGGGAGGTGATTCATCGCCCAGCGCACGCCGTCGCCCACGCTGTCGTGATACATCGGGTTGGGGAACATCCACTGCGCGGTGCGCTGAAAGACAGTCAGGTGCTCCACCTGGTCGGCGATCGCCGGGGCGATCTGGAAGCCACTGGCGCCCGCGCCGATGAGCGCGACCCGCTTGCCGGTGAGATCGACGGAGTGATCCCAGGCCGCGGAATGAAACGACGGCCCCTCGAACGTGTCGGCGCCGTCGATATCGGGGAATTGTGGCCGGTTCAGCTGGCCCACGGCGGTAATGACAGCCTTGGCCTGAATGCTGGATTCGGTTCCGTCCTCGGCGCGCACGATCACCAGCCACGTGCCGTCGTCGTCGTTCCAGGTCGCCGACACCACCTCGGTCTGCCAGCGGACGTTCTCATCGAGATCGTGTCGGGCCAAGACGGTTTCGAAATACGCCCGCAGTTCGGGCTGTTCGGCGAAATAATGCGACCAGTCGTTGCTGGGCTCGAAGCTGTAGCAATAGAAGTGGTTGGCCACATCGACTCGTGCACCGGGATAGCTGTTCTCCCACCATGTTCCGCCCGGACCAGCGTTCTTCTCGATGATGGTGAACGCGATGTTGGCCTGCTTGAGCCGGATTCCGGCGAGCAGACCCGATTCGCCACAGCCGATCACGACAACCGGGAAGTCGGCGGCGGCCGCGGGGTCGAGCGCGACAGGGCGGCGCGGGTCGACATCCTCGAGGTCCATCTCCTCCAGGACCATCGGCCGGTATTCGTCGTCGACGTGCTCGCAGGCAGCCCAATCCAGCATCTCCCCGATCAACTCGGGACTCAGCGGCACCGGCCCCGGGCAGCCCCGGTCGCGATAGTCGGCGATCACCGGTAATGCCAGCGCGCGGGCCTTGGCCTTGTCCTCCTCGGACATGAAGCCCTGGACCTCGTTGAGGAAGACGCCGGCCTGCTTGAACTCGCGGATGAAGCGCGGATCGCCGGTGATGTGCACCAGGGACAGGAGCAGCGTGGGGATGCTGACTTGTTCCAATGCGGCTGCGATCTCGCCGTCCGAGGACGTGAAGGGTTGCCCCGCATACGGATTGGTCGACATTGACGTGTCCTCTCGCAGATCGACAATTACGCTACGCGCAGTTCCGTAATTGCCGCCACCACGATACTGTCGGGGCCGTCACGGATCAAGGTCCCGTCCTAGCCGTATCGCCGCCATATCGCGCCGTAGCGTCGGTTGCCATACTGGCAGCGTGGCCACCACCGAAATCCATCCCGAACTGCGCAAAGCCGCGCGGTTCATCCCCCGCAAGCTGATCACCCCGCGGACGCTGCCGGTCATCCGCCGGCTGACCGCGTTCCAGCGCGCCCGGACCGACGATGTCGACGTGCTGACGTTGGAGTCGGGTATCGGCATCCGCCTGTACCGGCCGGCCGCAACGTTGACGACGACCCCGGCGCTGCTCTGGATCCATGGCGGCGGCTACGTGATCGGCAGCGCCGCCCAGGACGACCTGCTGTGCCGCAAATTCGTCAAGGAGCTCGGCATCACGGTGGCCGCGGTCGACTACCGGCTGGCACCCGAGCATCCGTACCCGGCGCCACTGGAGGACTGCTACACCGCACTGCAATGGCTGGCCGAGCTGCCCGGCGTCGACGCCGACCGGATCGCGATAGGCGGGGCCAGCGCCGGCGGCGGACTGTGCGCGGCACTGGCACTGCTGGCCCGCGATCGCGACGGGGTGAAGCCCGTCTTTCAGGTGCTGGTATACCCGATGATCGACGACCGCAGCGTCGGCGCTCACCTCTACAACCCGGGCCACCGGCTGTGGGACGCCACCAGTAACAAGTTCGGCTGGACGGCCTATCTGGGCGGTGCCGACCCGCAGGTCGCCGCGCCTGCGCGCCGCACCGACCTGGCCGGCCTGCCGCCGGCGTGGCTCGGCGTCGGAACACTCGACCTGTTCCACGACGAAGACCTCGCCTACGCCGAGCGATTGCGGGCCGCGGGAGTGCCGTGCCAGGTCCACGTGGTGCCCGGCGCGTTCCACGGTTTCGACGGGATCGCGGCCAAGGCCGACATCTCGAACGCCTTCTTCTACAGCCAGTGTGACAGCCTGCGCGCACGTTTCGAGGGCTGAGTTGTCCACGCTGACGACTGAACAGCGGGACCTGGCCGACGCCGTGGCCGACCTGATGGACAAACGGTCACCCGAGGCCGAGGTCCGCCGGTTGATGGCCACCGACACCGGTTATGACCCCGCGGTCTGGTCCGAGCTTGCCGCGATGGGGCTGCTGGGCCTGGCGATACCCGCGACGTTCGGAGGCTCCGGCGCCGGCGCGGTCGAGGTGGGGCTGGTCGCCGAAGCGATGGGCCGGGCGCTGCTGTGCGCGCCGTACCTGTCGACTTTGCTGAGCACTCATCTCGTTCTGGCGCTTGGCGACACCAAGGAGCAGGCCGATTCCTTGCCCCGCATCGCCGCGGGTGAACTTCTCGCGACGGTGGCGTTCGCCGAGTCCGGGTCGGCCCGTGCGCCGCTGACACCGCAGACCGTGGCGCGCCCAGCCGGATTCGAGTGGAGGTTGTGGGGCGAGAAGACCTACGTACTCGATGCGACGATCGCTGGGCGAATCTATGTCCTGGCCGGGGACGCGGTGTTCGCCGTCGAGCCCGATGCCCCTGGTGTGGAGATCAGCGCACTGTCGACGGTCGATGCGACCCGCAAGCTGGGCCGGTTGGTGTTGAGTGACACGCCAGGCCGACTGGTGGGTGCGTTGGACGGCGCAGCCGCCGCGCTCGACCGGGCGCTGGATCTCGCATCGGTGGCGCTGCTGGGCGAGCAGGCGGGCGGTGCGATGCAGGCGACGCGGATGGCCGCCGAGTACGCCAAGACCCGGTTCCAGTTCGGGCGCGCGATCGGGAGTTTCCAGGCGATCAAGCACATGTGCGCCAACATGCTGCTCGACGCCGAGTCGGCGTTGTCCGCGGCTCGCCACGTCGCCGCCGCGTTCGACGCCGATGAACCCGGGCGGCTGGTGGATCTGGCTGCTGCACAGGCATATTGCTCGGAGGCGTTCGTGACGATAGCGGCCGACAGCATCCAGGTTCATGGCGGGATCGGCTTCACCTGGGAGCATCCGGCCCACCTGTACCTGCGGCGGGCCAGGACCGATGCCGAATTGTTCGGCGACCCGGCGTGGCACCGGGAACGCTATATCCGGCTGCGGGAGGCACTGTGAACCACGAAAGCACGACGACCGACGACCAGGTGCGCGACGAGGTCCGCCAGTGGCTGGCGGGCAACTGGGATTCTTCCTTGGACCGCAGGCAGTGGGCACAGTTGGTGTTCGACGCCGGCTGGGCGGTACCCGGCTGGGAGCCGCAATGGTGGGGCCGAGGACTTTCGGATGCCCAATCACGCATTGTGGCAGCTGAATTCGCGGCAGTGGGCGCGCCGGGGACAGGGCATGACCGGGCGAACTTGTTCGCCTGCACACTGCACGATCTGGGGACCGACGAGCAGAAGCACCGGCTGATCCCGCCATCGATCCGCGGTGAGAGCAAGTGGTGCCTACTGTATTCCGAGCCCGGCGCGGGATCAGATCTGGCCGGGTTGCGTACTCGCGCCGAGCGGGACGGCGACGACTGGGTGATCGACGGCCAGAAGGTGTGGACGTCCTTCGCCAAGACAGCCGACTACGGCCTACTGGTGGCCCGCACCGACTGGGATGTGCCCAAGCACAAGGGGATCAGCTTCTTCATGTTCCCGATGCGCCAGCCCGGCGTCGAGGTTCGCCCGATCCACCAGATCACCGGCGAGTCCGAGTTCAACGAGGTGTTCATCTCCGGCGCAAGGGTGCCCGACGCCAACGTGGTCGGCGAACCCGGCGGCGGCTGGTCGGTGCTGCAGGTGGCGTTGTCCTACGAGCGGCGGCTGATGGGCGATCTGGCCCGCACGACGCGTTCGGCCCGCAAACCACAGGCCGATGCCGACAGCCTGATCGAAATGGCCCGCTGCGCAGGACGATTGGGCGATGGGTTCATCCGGCAGGAGATCGCTCGGGTAGAGGCCTACGCGGCCGTGAACCGATGGAACACCCAGCGGGCCAAGGCAACCAGTGATCGTGCGGAGGCTGCAACGTTGTTGGCGCTGGGCAAGATCGCGATGTCACGGATCCTGCACGAGACGGCGAAGGTGCAGACCGAGATCGCCGGCCCGGAGGCGATGTTGAGCGGTCCGGACAATCCGGTCGGTGATGCGGTGACATTCCGGACGCTGAATGCGTACTTCACCTCGATCGGCGGCGGCACCGACCAGATCCAACGCAATATCGTCGGCGAGCGCGTTCTCGGTTTACCGAAAGAGCCGGATCCCTATCGGAATACAGCGTTCAGGGAGCTGCCGACGTCGAGCTGACCGAAGGAGTTGTCCCCAGTCTCGGGTTCATCCCCAGATTGGGCCCTGGTGGGTGCGGTTTTTGTCGGTGGTTCGCACTAGTGTTCGGAGGTATGAGTTCGGTTCTGGCGGCGCTGGATGCGCTCGACGCCGCAGTCGAACTTGTGAGTGCCGCTGACATCGAGGAGTTGGCCGCTCCGGAGCGGTTCGCGGTGTTGGAGTGGGTGGAAACGGCTCAGCGTCGGCTGACGGCGGTCTCTCATGCCGGGGTGGCCGGGTTGGAGCGGTTTGAGGGGTGCCCGCCGGTGGGGATTGCGTTGGCGGATGTGTTGCGGATCAGCCGCAAGGAGGCCAACCGGCGGATCCGCAACGCCGAACAACTCGCGCCGCGGACCACGCTGACCGGAGAACCCCTGCCACCCCAATTGCCAGAAACCTCGACCGCGTGGCACGACGGACTACTTGATGGCGAGCACCTGCGGGTCATTCAGAAGTTCTTCGGCGACCTCCCCGACCACATAGCACCAGTCGAGATCGAGAAGGCCGAGCAGTCCTTAGCCCAGCATGCGGTGAATCTGCGCCCGGATCAGCTGGAGAAACTCGCCCACCGGCTCGCACTGCATCTCAATCCCGATGGCACGTTTTCCGATGAGGACCGCGCCCGCAAACGCGGGTTTGTGTGGTGTGGGGGTCAACAGGTCGACGGGATGAGCGTCGGCCGGTTGATCGCCGACCCCGAACTACGCTCGGAACTCGACGCCTGGTTCGCCAAGTTCGCCGCCCCCGGCGTGGGCAACCCCGCCGACGATAACCCGACCGTCGCACCCTCGGATGAGGTCCAGGAGCGAGACCGGCGCAGCTGTGGGCAGCGTCAGCATGATGCGCTGACAGCATTGGTGCGTGGACAGCTCGGCGATCCGAAGTTCGGCCAGCACAACGGGCTACCCGTCACGGTCATCGCCACCGCCACCGTCCACGACCTGCAGAACAAGGCCGGGCATGCCGTCACCGCCGGAGGCACCTTGCTGCCGATCCCCGATCTGATCCGGATGGCCAGCCACGCCTACCTCTACCTCACGTTGTTCGACGGGGTGAAGGGGCGAGCGTTATGGCTGGGCCGCACCAAACGGAACGCCTGCGCCGATCAGCGAATCATCCTGCACGCCAGGGACCGCGGCTGGCCTGCCCACCCGACAACAACCTCGTCGAAACCGGCAGCTGGAACACCCGCACACTCGCCAACGGCCACACCCAATGGATCCCACCACCCGGACTACCCATGCTCACCGGCGGCGTCAACGACTACCACCACCCCGAACGATTACTACTCGAAGATGACGAAAGGGATTGATCGATCACGTGCGGGTGCCCGGCGATGACGGTGGCGGCCACCAGGTCAGCGTCGAGAGTGTCCAGCACGTCGGCCGGCGGCGCACCCAACACACACAGATCTCCCGGCTGTCCGGGTTCGATGAGCCGCGGCACGTCGGGGCGGTCCGGATGGCCGGCGAACATCGTCAAAGCCGCTGTGGCCGAAACACATTCACCGGCATTCAACACAGCTCCGGTGGCGGCTGTGCGGTAGACCGCGGCGCGCATCGCCGCCCAGGGATCGGCGCCGCCGAACGGTAGGTCCGTCGACAGCGCGACCCGCACACCGGCATCGAGTAGCGAGGCCAGCCGCCACAGCGCGGGCTGGTCGGCGGCCTCCACATCCGCGAGGTACTGCTCACCGCGTTCGGCGACAAAGTTGGGCTGGGTCACCACCAGCACACCGATATCCGCGAGTTCGGCGATGGTGTCGGCAGGCACCACGGCCGCATGCTCGATTCGGTCACCGGGCTGAGTGCCTGCCGCTCGCAGTGCGGCCAGGCTGACGACCAGTTGACTGGCGGTCACACAGTGCAGGGCGACGGCGCCGCTAGTCCTGTGTTGCGCGGCAATCCAACTGGTCAGCTCGTCGAGATCCAGCGAATCATCGTGCAAGATCCGCTTTCCCGGAGCCAGCCAGTGCACCGTCTGGTGTAATCCCCCGTGCCGATGCTCCTCGGTCAGCGTGACGATATCGTCGGTGCCCAAAGCCGGGGTGGCATCGGTGACGCCCGTGACCCCGTAGCCCAGGAGCCGACGGCTGATCTCGGCCAGGTTGGTGTCGCGGCGTGCCACCGCATCCGACCAGCTGTCGTGACTGCGCAACGTACCGTCGGGGTGGTCGGGCAGGCCGACGGCGGCGAGGCCCGCTGAGTTCAGGAACCACAGCACGCCACTGCGGTGCTGAATACGCAGCGGCACAGCTCCATAGAGCTCGTCCAGGACCGACCGGTCGAGCGGACCCGCAGCGGATTCGTGGTAGCCGACCGCGCGGACCCAGCCGTCGATGCCGACGGGCGCCGCGGCCAGCACGCGAGCGAGTGCGGCGCGGTCGTGGACTCGTGCGGGCCCAACCTGGACGGAATCCAGTGCCGCCGCGGCGGCGCGCAGGTGAACGTGATGGTCGTGCAGACCCGCTATCACAGTGCCACCCGCGGCATCGAGGACCGTTTCACCCCGGTGCGGAGTCAGCCCCTCGGTGACCTCCTCGATGCGCACGGTCACTCGGATATCGGCGGCGCGCCCGTCCAGCAGGCGGGCTCGCTGGATCAGCATGTGACTGAGTTTCGTTGACTGACAAGGGCATCGACCGCGACGTTGTCGGCACCGAGTTGCGATGCGCGTGTGACGTGCGGTGGCGGCTGTGGCGGCTGGGCTGATGCTGAGGATTGTGATGACGCGCTGGGCAGCGCCGCGTAGCCCGCCGCCACGGCCGACATCGACACCTCGATGGTCTCCCCCCCACCGCGGAACAAGGAATGCGCCACCACCAGTGCGGATTCCAGCCCCGTGAGCGGATCGGCGATCGCGTCGCCGCAGAACACCGGGCCGCTCGCGCTGGTGTCTACCAGTCCGCCTGCCACGGCGGCGTCATCGCCGAAGGCGGCGCGCTGGGAGTCCGGCCCGTGTCCGCTGACTCGCAACCACACCCTGCCATCCGGGCCCGGCAGGGTCTCCGGGCTCAAGCCCCGCCGGGCCAGTGCGCCAGGCCGGGACCCCTCGATCACTACGTCGGCTGTCGCCAACAACGCTTGCAGGCGTTCGCTGTCACGATCGAAATCTACAGCGTAGGAGAGCTTTCCGTGATTGATCCAGTCGTAAAACACCTGGTCGCCGGTGCGGGTTCCGTCCGGGCGGGCCGGGCTTTCCACCTTGACGACGGTCGCGCCGGCGTCGGCCAGAACCTGCCCGCACAACGGGCCGGCCCACATCGAGGACAAATCGGCCACCAGCAGGCCCGCGGCCGATCGGGGTGCAACCCGGTTTCCGTGCTGAGTCACCCGAGGTGACTCGGCCGTCGCCTCACCGAGTCGCGCGGCAGGCAGACCCAGCAGGCCAGCCCGCTGGACCGCCTCGTCGGCGTCGCGCGGGGCGGCCCATTGCGCGATCGTCGACCAGGGGTCATCCGGCACTGTGTCAGCCTCGACGAGAGCCGGGATGGCGTCGATGTCATCGGGGCGGGAGAGGGTCAGCGCCCACCAGCCGTCACGCGTCGGCATCAGGCGGGTGGCGCCGCCGGCCGAAATCCGGCCGCGCCGGTGCAGTCCGAGCAGCGCGGCCCGGCCCGTCAAGGTGGCGGCGGCGTCGACCCGCACGGCCAGGTATTCGGCCAGTTCAGCGGCTACCGCATAGGCGCGGGCCAGCACGCCGCTGCCCACCCAGTCCGCGCCGCCGCCGTCCACCCCACCATTGTCGCGCGAGACCTGTCGGCCACGGCGCAGCACTAGAAGTGCAGCGCGGTGAACCGCCAGTCCAGCACCTGCCGGTCGCCGCTCTCGTCGGCCGCCGCGTACACCAGCGAGCGCAATGTGAGCACCCCACCGCGGTCGTCGGGCAGCGCATCAGCCGCCTCGACATGCAGCTCGCTGTACAACGTGTCGCCCTCGCGCACGGGTCCGGTGTGATCGCAGGACTGCCAGCCCAACACCGTCGCCACGTTCGGCAGCAGCCGGCTGGCCTGGGCCAACGCCAGCCCGATGGTGTGCCCGCCATACACCAGACGCTGGCCCCCGACCCGCGAATCATGATGGGTGGCAGCAATATTCAGGCTAAGTCGGGCCAGCTCCGGAGCCGAGCTGACGACGTCGCCGGTGCTGCGCAGGACCGAACCGGCCATATCGTCAGAGAAGTGCGGACCGGGAACCCGTTCCCGGAAGGCCACCGCATTCCAGTCGGCGGTCGGGTCCGGGGCGGCAGCCAGATCGGCGCCGATCTGCGACAGATCGTCGGCATGGCCGGTATCGGCGGCGTCCGGACTCAGCGGCAGCATCGCGCAGCGGTAGAAGTCCAGCACCAGCCGGCCCACCTGGTCGATGGTGGTCATCCGCAACGCTGCCAGCCCCGTCGCCGCACGACCGGGCTTGGCGGTGTTCTGGCGCAGCCCGACCACTTCCGTGCGGGTGAACAGGCTGTCGCCCACGACGGGATAGCGGTAGAACGTCAGGCCGCGGTAGAACAGGTTGGCCTTGACTCGCTGGGTCACCAGCGTGCTCTGGCCGATCGCGACATCGCACACCAGCGCCGGGTGCGCCAGCGGGGCATCGCCACCGACGACGGCATGGGTCAGGTGGGCGTCCAGCGACAGTCGCATTCGATCGCCGAGGATCGCCTGGTGGGTGGCTGCCACACCGGATGTCAGTGTCATCGACGGCACCCAGTCGAAAACCTGCCCGACCACCAGATCATCGAAGTAGGGCCCGCCTGCCTCACCCCCACCAATATGGCCGTACAAAGTCACAGTCGCTCATACTGGCGGTTCTTCCGGTTCCGTGTCAATATGGCCGTACATTTCCCGATCTTGGAGCGACACTGGTGAGCACCGCACTCAACGACGAAGAAACGCTGCTGGTGGAGACGGTGCGGGCCTTCGTCGACCGTGACGTCAAACCCTCGGTGCGCGAGGTCGAGCACGCCAACACCTACCCTGAAGCGTGGATCGAGCAGATGAAGCGGATCGGCATCTACGGGTTGGCGATCAGCGAACAGTACGGCGGCTCTCCGGTGTCGATGCCCTGCTACGTCGAGGTCACTCAGGAACTGGCCCGCGGCTGGATGAGCCTGGCCGGTGCGATGGGCGGCCACACCGTGGTGGCCAAGCTGCTCGAGATCTTCGGCACTGACCAACAGAAGCAGACCTACCTGCCGGCGATGGCCACCGGCGATGTGCGCGCGACGATGGCGCTGACCGAACCCGGCGGCGGCTCCGATTTGCAGAACATGACGTGCATCGCCCGCGCCGACGGCGACGAACTGGTGATCACGGGAGCCAAGACGTGGATCTCCAACGCCCGCAGGTCGGGCCTGATCGCACTGTTGTGCAAGACCGATCCGCAGGCAACGCCCCGCCACAGGGGCATCTCGGTGGTGCTCGTCGAGTCGCCTACCGCCGGGCTGACGATCTCGCGAGACCTGCCCAAACTCGGCTACAAGGGGGTGGAGTCCTGCGAGCTGGCCTTCGACGACTGCCGGGTGCCGGCCTCCGCGATCCTGGGTGGTGCGCCCGGGCGCGGTTTCAGCCAGATGATGAAAGGCCTCGAGACGGGCCGCATTCAGGTCGCCTCGCGTGCGCTCGGCGTGGCGACCGCGGCCCTGGAGGACGCGCTGGCCTATGCCCAGGACCGGAAGAGCTTCGGCCGGCCGATCTGGAAGCACCAGGTGATAGGCAACTATCTGGCCGATATGGCCACCAAGCTGACCGCCGCCCGCCAGCTCACCCGCTACGCCGCGCAGCGCCATGACAGCGGGGAGCGTTGCGACATGGAGGCCGGGATGGCGAAACTGTTCGCCTCCGAGGTGGCGATGGAGATCGCGCTGAACGCGGTGCGCATCCACGGCGGCTACGGCTACTCCACCGAATACGACGTCGAACGCTACTTCCGGGACGCGCCGCTGATGATCGTCGGTGAGGGCACCAATGAGATCCAGCGCAATGTGATCGCCGGTCAGCTCGTCGCGCGCGGAGGAATCTAGCCGGCCATGAAACCCGGGCCCGCGTATCAGGTTCTGCGGCAACGGCTTCGCGACGAGATCGCGGCCGGGGCCTACCCTGATGGCGTGCGGTTGCCGACCGAGTCCGAGCTGGTCGCCGAGCACAAGCTGTCCCGGCAGACGGTCCGCCGCGCGTTCCAGGATCTGGTGGCCGAAGGTGTGGTGTACCGGGTGCCCGGCCGCGGCACGTACGCGAATCGGGGATATCGTCCGGCGGGCAGGAGCGCAGCGACCCGCGGATATTTACGGCAGCTCGGTTCGATCGAGGACCTGATGAGCCTGTCCGAGGACACCAGCATGGAAGTACTACAGGGCCTTTCGCGACGGGTCGACGTGACAGCGGCCGGCCGGCTGCGCCTGGAGCGCGACGTGGTGTACACCGTGGTGTTCCGGCGGTTGCACGACGGCGTTCCGTTCGTGGTGACCACCGTGCACCTGCCCGAGGTCATCGCGCGGCTGGTGTTCGACTCGCCGGAGCTGGCCGGCGGCGCGGTCGGCACCAACACCGTGATCGGTGTCCTCGAACCGCACCTGGATCAGCCGATTGCCGAAGCGGCCCAGTCGATCACCGTCGCCCCCGCCGACGAGCTGGCGGCCGGCGCACTGGGCTGCCAGCTCGGACATCCCCTGTTGCGGGTGGACCGGCTGTACTCCGATACCACCGGCACCCCGGTCGAGCTGTCGGTCAGCCACTTCCTGCCCGAGCAGTACACCTACCGCGTCACGCTGCGCCGCTCGAGCTGACCTCGTCCACCAGACCCCAGGCCAACGCGGTGGCCGCGTCAATCATCTGCCCCGATAGCACCAAATAGGCTGTGCGCCAACGGCCGATACGCCGGGGGATGCTCAGGGTGCCGCCTGCTCCCGGAATCAGGCCCAGTGTCAGTTCGGGCAACCCGAGCACCGCGTCGCTGTGGCAGCTGACCCAGCCGCAGAACGCCGCCATCTCCAGCCCACTACCCAGCACGCGGCCGTGAACCTCGGCCCGGCACTGCCGGCCCAACCGGCGGGTCAAGTCATCGAGCGCGAGCGCGGGGCTGTGCCGGGTTCGGGCCAGGTGCGCGGAAGCGGGGTCGGCGAACGTACCGAACTCGCCGAGATCCCCACCGCTGCAAAAGGATGGGCCGTTGCCACCCAGCACCACCTCGGTGACGCTGTCATCAAGTAGCGCAACTGTCAGCGCCTCCAGCAACAGCGCCCGTGCGTCGGTGCTGAACGCGTTGTGCCGCGTCGGCCGATTGAACCGGATCCGCAGCGTTCCACCGTCCCGCTCGGTCACCACCGGGTCAGGGATGTCGGGTGACGCGGCCGGTCCGCGCTCGGCCAGCCAGCGGGCGAACTCCGGGCCGGCCTGCAGCGTCGAATACGCCAGCGATTCGATGACAATCCCCGGCAGAGCCGGACCGATCACGTCCACCGACCGAAGCACGTCATCGCAGATCGCGCTGGCATGCGGCCAGCGTGCGCAGCGCTCACTCAGGTCGGCCAGCGTGTCGCTGATCGAGTCCACCGCGACGAACCGGCGGTCTTCGTGCTCATCCGTAGTGAGCGCGAATGTCGCAGTATCCAGCCAGAATTCACCGTCAGGTGTGGACGATTCCCCCACCGCCACGACGACGCCCAGCGAATCGGTTACCCCGATCGGAGGTGGGTCGGACAGGTCGACGAGGTGCATTTAGCCGGTCGGCGCGGGCGAGTACTTGACGATCAGTTCCTGCTTGTACAGCTTGCCGGTGTCGGTGCGCGGCAGCTCGGACTCGAACGAGATCGATCGCGGACACTTGTAGTGCGAGAGCCGATCACGCAACCACACCAGTAGTTCGGCGGCGAATTCCTCCGTCGCATCGGAGGCGTCGACCAGCTGCACCACACCCTTGACGCTTTGGCCCATCTCGTGGTCCGGCACGCCGAACACTGCGGCATCCATCACCTTCGGGTGCGTGACGAGCATGTTCTCGGCTTCCTGCGGGTAGATGTTCACCCCGCCCGAGATGATCATGTGGTGCCGGCGGTCGGTGAGGTAGAGGTAGCCCTCCTCGTCCAGATAACCGATGTCGCCGACCGTCTTCCAGCCGTGGCTGTCGCGCGATTTGGCGGTCTTCTCGGCGTCATTGAGGTATTCGAAGTCCATGCCTCCCTCGAAGTAGATCTCCCCCGCCTGACCGGGCGGCATCTCGTTGCCGTCCTCGTCGAGGATGTGCAGGGCGCCCATCATCGGCTTGCCGACCGAGCCCGGGTGGGTGAGCCAGTCCTCGGCGAAGATCAACGTCGACCCGATCGCCTCCGACGAGGCGTAGTACTCGTCGACGATCGGACCCCACCAATCGATCATCTGCTTCTTGATCTCGACGGGGCAGGGCGCGGCCGCGTGCATGACCCGCCGCAGACTCGAGATGTCATACGAATTGCGAACATCCTCAGGCAGTTTCAGCATCCGGGTGAACATCACCGGGACGAACTGGCCGTGGGTGACCTTGTGCCGCGCAATCGCGTCCAGGCAGCCCCGCGCGTCGAACTTCTCTAGCACCACGGTGGTGATGCCCGCCGCGAGCGTCTGCATCGACCACACCGACGGGGCGGTGTGATACAGCGGGGCGGGGCTGATGTACACCGCATCGGGGGTCATCCAGAATCCGATGAGTGCGGCCATCATGCCGGGCACCTCGGTGGGCGGCAGGTGCGGAAGCTCGCGCTTGATTCCCTTGGGCTGCCCCGTGGTTCCCGACGAATACTGCAGCAGGTCGCCCTCGATCTCGTCGTCGATCGGCGTAACTGGCTGGTCCGCAACGCATTCCGGGTATCTGCGCCAGCCGTCGAGTTCCCCGTCGGTGATGATCAGCAGCGGAGGCATCGTCGGCAACTCCGCGGCGAGTCCGGCGAGGGTGTCCTTCAGCCCCGCCGAGCCGACGACGGCCTTGGCCGCACTGTTGTCGATGATGTAGGCGGCTTCGGCTGCCGTCAGGTGCGTATTGATCGGCACGTAATAGAGCCCGGAACGCCGCGCCGCCCACAACACGGTGTGGAAGTGCGTGTTGTTCTCGATGAGGATCGCGACGGAGTCCCCCTCGCGCAACCCGGCCTGCCGGAACAGGTGGGCCAGCTGGTTGGCCCGGGCTTCCATCTCGCCGAACGTGACGGTTTTTCCGGACGGATACAGGATGACGGCCGGCTTGTCGGGAGTGCCCTGCGCATGCTCGCGGATCTGCATGGGGAGCACTGTACGACAGGGCCAGTTGACGGGTGTCAACTGGCCCTGTCTACGTACTGAAGCGGTTAGGAACTCTCGGCAAGGCGCTGCTTGAGCGCCTCGAACTCGTCCTTCACACCGGTCGGCAACTTCTCGCCGACGAACTCGAACCACTCCTCGATCAAGGGCAGTTCGTCGCGCCATTCCTGGATGTTGACCGCGAGCGCCTCGTTGACGTCATCAGCGTCGGCGTCCAGGCCGTCGAGATCCAGGTCAGCCGCGCCCGGCACGATGCCGATCGGCGTCGTGGCTCCGTTGGCCCTACCCTCGACCCGCTCGATGATCCACTTCATCACGCGGCTGTTCTCGCCGAAGCCCGGCCACAGGAAGCGGCCGTCGTCGCCGCGGCGGAACCAGTTGACGAAGAAGATCTTCGGCAGCTTCGACTCATCGGCGTTCTTGCCGAGGTTGATCCAGTGCCCCATGTAGTCACCGACGTTGTAGCCGATGAACGGGATCATGGCCATCGGGTCGCGGCGGACGGTGCCGACCTTTCCCTCGGCCGCGGCGGTCTGCTCGGACCCCAGGGTGGCCCCGATGAACACGCCGTGCTGCCAGTCGCGGGCCTGCGTCACCAGCGGCACCGTCGTCTTGCGGCGTCCGCCGAACAGGATGGCCGAGATCGGCACGCCCTGGGGGTCATCCCATTCCGGGGCCAGCGTCGGGCACTGCGACATCGGGGTGCAGTAGCGCGAGTTCGGGTGCGCCGCCTTCTCGGGCGAACCCGGTTCCCAGTCGTTGCCCTTCCAGTCAATGAGGTGCTGCGGGTCGCCCTCGAGGCCCTCCCACCAGACCCCGCCATCGTCGGTCAGCGCGACATTGGTGAAGACGGTGTTGCCCGCGGCGACGGTCTTCATCGCGTTGGGATTGGAACTCCAGTTGGTTCCCGGTGCCACACCGAAGAAACCGAACTCAGGGTTGGTGGCATACAGCCGGCCGTCCTTGCCGAAGCGCATCCACGCGATGTCGTCGCCGACGGTCTCGGCGCGCCAGCCGGGGATGGTCGGCTGCAGCATGGCGAGGTTCGTCTTACCGCAGGCCGAGGGAAACGCGGCGGCCACGAAATACGCCTTGTTCTCCGGCGAGATCAGCTTGAGGATCAGCATGTGCTCGGCCAGCCAGCCCTCGTCATGCGCCATCGCCGAAGCGATACGCAGCGAGTAGCACTTCTTGCCCAGCAGAGCGTTGCCGCCATAGCCCGAGCCGAAGCTCCAAATCTCGCGGGTCTCGGGGAAGTGGGTGATGTACTTCGTGTCGTTGCACGGCCACGGGACGTCTTCCTGGCCCGGCTCCAAGGGCGCACCGATCGAGTGCAGCGCCTTGACGAAGAAACCGTCCTCGCCGATCTTGTCCAGCGCGGCCTTGCCCATGCGGGTCATCGTCCGCATCGAGACGACAACGTATTCGGAGTCGGTGATCTCGACGCCGAGCTTCGGATCGTCGGCACCCAACGGGCCCATGCAGAACGGCACCACGTACATCGTGCGGCCGCGCATGCTGCCGCGGTACAGCTCGGTCATGAGGCCGCGCATCTCGGCGGGGTCCATCCAGTTGTTCGTGGGGCCGGCGTCGATAGCCCGCTCCGAGCAGATGTAGGTCCGGGACTCCACCCGCGCGACGTCCGAGGGTGCCGAACGCGCCAGATACGAACTGGGCTCTTCGGAGTCGCTCAGCTTGGTGAAGGTGCCCGCGGCCACCAGCTGGTCGCACAGTCGCTGGTACTCCTCATCGGAGCCATCGGCGAAGACGACGCGGTCAGGCTGCGTCAATTCGGCGACCTCGTGGACCCAAGCGAGGAGGCCGTGATGCTGTGTCGGTGGCGTATCCAAACCTGGGATGGTCGCTGAAGTCATCGCTCAATCTCCTGCTCACTTATTCTGGCCAGGACACAGGCCGGATTCCGCACCGGAGCACGGTCCTCCCTGAAAAGTAGGTTAACGCGGGTGAGATACCCGCCGTTAATCAGGATTATGTCCGATCACTCACAGGAACGATTCAGAAGGCCACAATCGGGGGTTTTCCCCGATCGAATTCGTCCCGGACAGCGGCCACAGCGCGCTCACGCGCGGCGGCAGCGCGGGCCAGCCGCACCGTCTGCGCCCGAATGCCGGCGTCGATTCGCGCCACCGTCTCCTCCATATCGACGCCGTCGACGGCGTCGCGTTCTGCGGCCGCCCGGCCCCATGACGCCTCCGCGGCCAGCACCCGGGTGGCCACCCACTCCTCGACCGCGATACGCAGTCCGCCAGTGACCTCGACGACCCAGCGGTCCAGCACGGCGCGCTCGTGCAGCAGGCCGCGGATGCCGACCACCCACAGGGCCGCGGCCAGCCCCACGGCGGCACCACCGAGGGCCCCGCCGACCGCCCAGCGGGGAGCCAGATCAGCGAACAGCCGGCTCAGCGTCAGCGCGACACCGAGCCCGAAGCCCGCTCCCAGCAGCATCATCAACCGGGTCTCCGCGCTGCGTGAGCGCAGCGGCGCGGCACCCACCTGCACCACGGGGCCCGAATCGAGTGCGGGCTCGACCGCGAGACCGAGCTGCTGGCCGACCTCGGCCAGGTGTCGTGCGGTCTCCTGCTGCAAGCCACCGCTCACCTCGACGGCCCGGCGGTGAACCTCCTGGGTGAAATCGCCGAATTCCCGTCGGGTCATCGTCGCCACAGAGTGCTGTAGCTCGGCCCGCACCGACGCACAGCGAGCGCGCGCGAGGTAGGACAGCTGGACCCGGGCCTGCTGAACCTGGCTGCGCATCGCGATGTTCCGCTCGGACTTATCCAGCCGGAACCGGCGCAGCAGCGCGGCACGCTGATCGCGCAGCGCGGCCACACCCGCGACCCCATCGGCGTCATCGGCAGCCATCAATCGGTTTTCCCACGCCCGCAACCGATTTCGACGGCCCAGCGTGTCATCGGCGAGCATGGCGCTCAGCGACGTGACGAGGTCGTCGATGACGGGCGCACCCAGATCCGGTGCGGCCGCGGCGCCCACCCAGACCACCTGGCCGTAACGGGCCGCCCGCGAAGCGAGCAGCGCCCGGTCGGCGTCGAGCACCTCCCGCCAGGTGCGGTGCACGTCGATCTTGGTCACCACCCCCAGCACCGCGTCCGTGTCGGCGGACACCACATCCACGAGGGCGCAGTCCGACTCGGTCAGCGGTGCGGTGGCCGAGGCCACGAACACCACGGCGGTGGGCGCCTCACCCGCGGCGAGTTCACCGACCTCGAGGACGGTGAACTCGGGAAGACGATGACGAAGGGCGGCAACCACACCGGTGGCCCCGGCCAGCCACGGACCGGCTACCAGCACGACCTCGCGGCGGGTGATCGACGGCGGCTCCAAGCCCGCCTCGATCCGCGCGAGCACGCTGTCGATCGTCACGGCAGCCGCTCCGCGACCCCGCCCGCCCGCTCCCACAACCGCAGCGAGCCGCGGGCGATATCGGCTCCGCAGCTGCGATGCAGCCGGGACACCGGCCCGCGGGAGTACCGCTGCCAGGTGATCGCGCGTTGCAGGTGGGCGGAGGCGGTAATGCCGTCGTCCACCGTCATCCCGGCGGCGCGCACCACCGCGATGGCCGCGGCCATTCTGGCCGCGACCTGCTCGTCAGAGGCGCCGTCGGCGAGCCGTCGGTAGCGCGCCGGGGCGGCCGCCACGCCGATACCTGCGAGCAGCCCGTCTACCGCGCTGGCCCGGCGCAGCGCGACCATCAGCCCGGCCCGGTCGGCACCGCCTCGCAGCGCCAGCACGCCGTGGGCGATGCCGAACAGGTCCAGCCGAGTCAGCAGCCGTTGCCGCACGGCGCGGGGCAGCCGGTGATCAGTGGCGGCGAACCGATCGGTGGAGCCCAGATCGGCCGGGTCGGTGGTCAGCACCCGAAGCGCATCGAGCAGCTCCTCGTCGACCACGGTGTCGTCGACCGCGGCGAGCGCGGCCAGCCCGGCCAGCGGGTAGACCGCAACCCCGGTGAGATCGCGCAGCTGGCGGCAGCGCGCGGTGGCAGCAGCTACCGGCCCCTCGCCGCCGAATCCGGCCAGGTCCGCCTTGTTGAACACGGCGACGACCGGCCGCGACGATTCGGCCAGCACGCGCCGGTCCTCGGGTTTCAGCGCCTCGGCGAACACGTGGATATCAACGTCGACCGCCTCCGACGCGCGCGCAATCACCACACCCGCCCCATGCAACACTCGGGTCACTGTGCGCCGGCCGCACCCACCGCGACCAGCTACTTTGACCCGCACAGGCAGCCCCACCACACTGCACATGCTGGCATCGGCGAGCCTGTAGCGGTAGCCACTACCAGGAGTAGGCAACTGTTGGGTATCAATCTGCACCACGGTGCGGGTACCCAGGAGTTCATGAGCGACCATGGACGGATGCATGCGCAGCGCGACAGTGGCTCAGCCACGCCCGATGCCGTGGCCGCGCACCCGTATCCGCGGATCACCAGCTTCCGGTCACGCCGCTCGGCGCTGACCGAGGCACAGCAGGAGGTGTGGGACCGGCTATGGCCGGAGCTGGGAACCCAGGCGCGCTACGAAGGCAAACCCGTCGCACACCTGGACACGACGGCCTGGTTCGGCCGGCAGGCACCCGTCGTGTTGGAGATCGGCTGCGGCACCGGCACCTCAACCCTCGGGATGGCCCTGACCGAGCCCGCTATCGACGTGGTCGCCGTCGAGGTCTACCGGCGCGGACTGGCACAGCTGCTCGCCGCCGTCGACCGCGAGGCCCTGACCAATATCCGGCTGATCCGCGGCGATGCCGTCGACGTGCTCGAGCACATGTTCGCCACCGGCGAGCTGACCGGCACGCGGGTGTTCTTCCCGGACCCGTGGCCCAAATCACGCCACCACAAGCGTCGGCTGCTGCAGCCAAACACCATCGCCCTCATCGCCGACCGGTTGCGCCCGGGCGGGGTGCTGCATGCCGCCACCGACCATGCGGGTTACGCCGAGCAGATCGCCGAGGCCGGCGACGCCGAACCGCTGCTGGTGCGCGTGCAGCCCGCTGACGAGCTACCGATATCGGTGCAGCGCCCGACGACCAAATACGAGACGAAGGCCCGGCACGCCGGTAGCGCGGTGACCGAGCTTCTCTGGATGAGACGACGATGAGTGTGATGGAAGACGCCGCCGCATCCCCGGCGCTGCCCGACGGCGAAGAACTCGTGGTGGCCCCAACGGTTCAGCGGGTACTCCTCGTCTGGGACGCACCCAATCTGGACATGGGACTGGGTTCCATCCTGGGCGGCCGGCCCACGGCCGCTCACCGGCCGCGGTTCGACGCGCTGGGACGCTGGCTCTTGACCCGCACCGCCGATCTGTCGGCCGGCCACCCGGATATCTCGGTGGAACCGGAGGCGACCGTGTTCACCAACATCGCGCCCGGCAGCGCTGACGTCGTCCGCCCGTGGGTGGAGGCCCTGCGCAACGTCGGCTTCGCGGTCTTCGCCAAACCGAAGGTGGACGAGGACAGCGACGTCGACAGCGACATGCTGGCCCATCTCGAACAGCGCCGGACCGAAGGTCTGGCCGCTGTGCTCGTCGCGTCGGCCGACGGGCAGGCGTTCCGCGCACCGCTGGAGGACATCGCCCGGTCCGGCACCCCCGCCTACGTGCTTGGATTTCGCGAACATGCAAGCTGGGCGTTAGCGTCGGATACCTTGGAGTTCGTCGACCTCGAGGACATTCCTGGTGTTTTCCGCGAGCCGCTGCCGCGAATCGGCCTAGATTCGCTCCCAGAGCAAGGGGCGTGGCTGCAACCGTTCCGGCCGCTGTCGTCGCTATTGACATCGCGCGTGTAGAGAAGCCCAATGCGCAGGACGCCGCAGATTTAGTGAGGAGATTACGTGTTCGCCTGGTGGGGTAGAACTGTGTATCGACATCGATACATCGTGATCGCGGTCATGGTCGCGCTGTGCCTCGGTGGTGCCGTATACGGGGCCTCCCTGGGCAAGCATGTGACCCAGAGCGGTTTTTACGATAACAGCAGCGAGTCGGTGCGGGCCTCGACCCTCGCCGACCAGGTATACGGCCGCGACCGCACCAGTCACGTGGTCGCCATCCTGACGCCGCCGGGAAACGAGAAGGTGACTGATAAGAGCTGGCAGAAGACAGTCACCGATGAGCTCGACCAGGTGGTCAAGGACCATCCCGATCAGATCGTGGGCTGGGTCGGCTGGCTGAAAGCCCCCGACACCACCGACCCGACCGTCAATCAGATGAAGACGGCCGATCTACGTCAAACCTTCGTCAGCATCCCCCTCAAGGGAGACGACGACGACACCATCCTGAAGAACTATCAGATCATCGAGCCGGCTCTCAAGCAGGTCAACGGCGGCGCTATTCAACTCGCCGGCCTCAATCCGCTGGCCAGCGAGCTCACCGGGACTATCGGCACCGACCAGCAACGCGCCGAGCTCGCGATTGTCCCGCTGGTGGCCGTGGTCCTGTTCTTCGTCTTCGGCGGCGCCGTCGCGGCCGCGTTGCCCGCCATCATCGGTGGCCTCACCATCGGCGGGGCGCTCGGTATCCTCCGGCTGACCGCCGAGTTCGGACCGGTGCACTTCTTCGCCCAACCCGTCGTGACGATGATGGGCTTCGGCATCGCCATCGACTACGGATTATTCGTGGTCAGCAGGTTCCGAGAGGAACTTGCCGAAGGCTACGACGTCGAAGCTGCCGTACGGCGGTCGGTGATGACGTCGGGCCGCACCGTTGCATTCTCCGCGGTCATCATCGTGGCGTCCTCGCTACCGCTTCTGCTGATCCCGCTGGGCTTCCTCCGGTCGATCACCTACGCGATCATCGCTTCGGTGCTGCTGGCGGCGTTCCTGTCGATCACGGTGCTGCCCGCGACCCTGGCAATACTGGGCGCCAACGTCGACGCCCTGGGCGTGCGGACTCTGCTGCGAGTCCCGTTCTTGGCCAACTGGTCGTTCTCGCGCAAGATCATCGACTGGTTCATCGAAAAAACCCAGAAGACCAAGACCCGCGAGGAGGTCGAGAAGGGTTTCTGGGGCCGCTTGGTCAATGTGGTGATGAAGCGACCCATCGCTTTTGCCGCTCCCATCGTGATCGTCATGACGTTGCTCATCATCCCGATGGGGCAGCTCGCGTTGGGCGGGCTCAGCGAGAAGTATCTGCCGCCGGACAACCCGGTGCGCAGCGCACAGGAGCAGTTCGACAAGGAGTTCTCCAGTTTCCGGACCGAACCGCTGACCCTGGTCATCAAAACCGACAACGGCTCGCCGGTCACCGACCAGCAACTCGACTCTCTTCGCGCCGAAGCACAGACGGTGTCCGGCTTCGCCGGCAGCGACGACCCGTCGAAGATGTGGGAGGAACGCTCGGCCCAGGACAGCGGATCGAAGGATCCGTCCGTACGGGTGCTTCAGAACGGCCTGATAGACAGCAGTACCGCACCCCAGAAGATCCAGCAGTTGCGCGCGCTGACCCCACCGAGGGGTACTACGGTCCTGGTCGGCGGTACCCAGGCCCTGGCACAGGACAGCATTTTGACGCTGTTCGACAAGCTGCCGCTGATGGTGCTGATCCTGGTGCTCACCACCACCCTCTTGATGTTCCTGGCGTTCGGCTCCGTGGTGCTTCCCATCAAGGCCGCATTGATGAGCGCATTGACGCTGGGCTCCACGATGGGCATTCTGACCTGGATGTTCGTCGAGGGCGGACACGGTTCAGGGCTATTGAATTACACGCCACAGCCCTTGTTCGCCCCGATGATCGGTCTGATCATCGCGGTGATCTGGGGTCTGTCCACCGACTACGAGGTGTTCCTGGTCTCCCGGATGGTGGAGGCCCGTGAGCGCGGCCTGTCCACCGCGGAGGCCATCCGGATCGGCACGGCCACCACCGGCCGACTCATCACCGGGGCCGCGCTAGTACTCGCCGTGGTGGTTGCCGCGTTCGCGTTCTCCGACCTGGTGGTGATGAAGTATCTGGCCTTCGGTCTGCTGATCGCTCTGCTGCTGGACGCCACCGTCATCCGCATGTTCCTGGTCCCGGCCATCATGAAGCTGCTGGGCGACGACTGTTGGTGGGCACCGCGCTGGATGAAGCGCGTGCAGGTGCGGATCGGCCTCGGTGAGACCCACCTGACCGACGAGCGCAAACGCCCGATCGTGCGCGATCCGGCCGATTCGCTCGTCGGCGCCGGCGCACCCGTCTCGGCGGCACGCCGACCCGCGCACGACCCAACACATCCCGTCGAGGGCCGGGCGATGCCGCGGGTGGTCGGTCGCGCCGAGTACCGCAATCCGCCGGCGCAGGACCCGCCGTCGGAGGCTGGTACCGCACGGATTCCCGAGCCGACGACCGAGGCCGTCCCCGCCCCGTCCGGCGAGGCCGAGCGCAACGGCCCAAGCTTGACCGACGCGCCGACGACGCGGTTTTCGGTGGCCAAGAACGCCGTCAAGAACGCGGTCAACACCGCGACATCGGCGGCCCGGTCCACCCGTCCGCCTGCCCCGCCGGCGCCGGACCGGGAGATCGAATCCTGGCTGGGCGAGCTGCGTGGCAAACCAGGTACGCCCGGTACGCAGCCGACTCCCCCGGCGTCGTCGTCCGAACCCACCCAGACGATCACCGGCCCGACGGACGCCACCACGGCCATCCCGGCCCAGGAACCGAAGAGCCATGACGTCTCGCCCGCGATCAGCGCCGAGGAGACCCGCGCCATCCCGGTCAGCCGCCCCGAGCAGGGGGACTGCGAAGTGGCCACCGAAAAGCTGAACTCACGCGGCAAGGTAGAGGACAAAGAACCCGACGAACAGCGACGCCGCGGCACCGGCGGCGGGCTCAGCGCGGCAGATCTGCTGCGCCGCGAGGGCCGTCTGTAATCCAGTCAGGTCAGAGAGCGAAGGTTCGGCCCGAATTTCGCTCTCAGGCCTGGATCAACGCCTCGGCTCGTCGGTGCGTTTCGGTGACACCAGGTCCGGTTCGGCGCCGATGACGACGCCGTCCTGCGCCTCGATTTCGGCGGCCTCTCCGGCAGGATCGTCGGCCACCAGAACCCGGATGGCGCTGTTGAGGAAGGCCAGCAACGGCACCGCCAACAGGGCGCCCACAATGCCGGCCAGCACGCCGCCGCCGGCGATCGCCAGCACGATCGCCAGCGGATGGATCGACACCGCGCGGCCCATCACCAGCGGTTGCAGGATGTGGGCCTCCAGCTGCTGAACGGCGATGATCAGCCCGAGCGTGATCAGGGCGTAGACGAGGCCCTTGGCCAACAGCGCCACCACCACGGCGAGGAATCCGGTGATCACCGCACCCACCAGCGGGATGAAGGCACCGAGGAAGACCAGCGACGCCAGCGGCAGCGCCAGCGGGATGCCCATGATCGCCAGGCCGGTGCCGATCCCGACCGCGTCTACCAGCGCCACCAGGAAGGTGGCCCGCACGTAGCCGATCAGCGATCCGAACCCGGCGCGCCCGGCGTCACGCACCCGTTCCCGGGTCGACGAGGGAACGAGCTTGGTGACGAACGCGTAGATGTTGCGGCCGCCGTGCAACAAGAAGATCAGCGTGAAGAACACCAGCAGGGCGCCGGTGATGATCTCGGTGAGCGTGGCTGCCGTCGACAGTGCTCCGGTGGTCAGTTTCTCCTGGTTGTCGCGCAGTGCCGTGATCGCGGTGTTGCCGGCGTTGTCGATCTGTTCGCGACTCAGGTGCGCAGGCCCCTCGATCAGCCAGCGCCGTAGCGTGTCGATACTGTGCGTGACTTGTTCGACCAGCCCGGGCAGGCCCGAAACGAATTGGCTGACAACGAAAGTCATGATCCCGCCGAATAGCGCGATGCCGGCCAGGATGACCAACGCCACCGCGCCACCACGCGGGGCCCCGCGACGGTCAAGCCAGTCGACCGCGGGCAATAGCAGCGCCGCCAGCATGGTCGCCAGTGCCACCGGAACGACGATGACCTCAAGTCGCTGCACGATCACCAACAGCGCGACAATCGCCGTCCCGATCACCAGCAGACGCCAGGACCACGCGGCGGCTTTACGGACCAGGGGATCAACTGATTCGTCGTCCGAAGCTCGGGTCGCCGGCATGCGGCCAAGCCTAACCGCCACCGGCGTACATCTCGTGCCGAACGGTGGCGATACGACCCCGCACCGTTACCCTGAACTGCGTGTCCTACGACGCGTCGGTCCACGCCGCCCGCGAGGAACACGACCCCCCGACACGCGGGAAGTACTGGTGGGTCCGTTGGGCGGTGCTGGGCGTCGCCTTGATCGTGCTGGCCGTCGAGGCCAGCCTGGTGGGGGATCAGCTGGCCAAAGCCTGGAAGAGCCTGATCACCGCGAACGCGTGGTGGGTGCTGGCCGCGATCGCCGCGGCCATACTGTCGATGCACAGCTTCGCCCAGATCCAGCGCACGCTGCTGCGTTCGGCCGGGGTCATCGTCCACCAGTGGCGCTCCGAAGCCGCGTTCTACGCCGGTAATGCGCTCAGCACCACCATGCCCGGCGGTCCGGTGCTCTCGGCCACTTTCGTCTACCGGCAGCAGCGTCTCTGGGGCGCCTCCCCGGTGGTCGCGTCCTGGCAGCTGGTGATGTCGGGGGCGCTGCAGGTGGTCGGCCTGGCCCTGCTCGGCCTCGGTGGCGCATTCCTGTTGGGCGCCAAGAACAATCCGTTCTCGCTGCTGTTCACCCTGGGCGGGTTTATCGCGCTGCTGCTGCTCGCTCAGGCGGTGGCCACCCGCCCCGAGCTCATCGACGGTATCGGCGTCAGGGTGCTGGGCTGGGTCAACTCCGTGCGCGGCAAGCCCGCCAACACCGGCCTGCACAAGTGGCGGGAAACGTTGGCCCAACTCGAATCGGTCAGCCTGAGCCGCCGGACCCTCGGGATGGCGTTCAGCTGGTCGTTCTTCAACTGGATCGCCGATGTCGCATGCCTGGCCTTTGCCGCCTACGCCGCCGGCGGCAACCCCTCGCTGGCCGGCCTGACCGTCGCCTATGCGGCCGCCCGCGCGGTCGGGTCGATCCCGCTGATGCCCGGTGGGCTGCTGGTGGTGGAGGCCGTGCTGGTTCCCGGTCTGGTGTCCAGCGGGATGGCGCTGCCGGCCGCCATCTCGGCAATGCTGATCTACCGACTGGCGAGCTGGATCTTCATCTCGTCCATCGGCTGGGTGGTGTTCTTCTTCATGTTCCGCACCGAGGGCGCGCTCGACCCCGACGCCGTCGCCGACGAGATAGCCGCGGCCCAAGCCGGTGACGGCGACGCGTCCGAAGATCCGGCCGAGACCGCATTGCAGGGTCCGGTGCCGCCGCCCAGCTCCGGCCCGGAGGACGACGTCCGGCACTGAGCGACCTGTGCTTGGATCCCACCATGGCAGTTCGTACCGACACCCGGCCGGCCGTTGTGGCGCTCGCCGGCGACATCGTCTGCGTCCTGGTGTTCTGTGCGCTCGGTCGCCGCAGCCACGCCGAGGGGCTGACACTCACCGGAATCGCCGCAACCGCATGGCCGTTCCTGTCCGGCACCGCGCTCGGCTGGGTGATCTCGCGCGGCTGGCGTGCCCCGACCGCCGTTGTCCCCACCGGTGTCACGGTGTGGCTGGCAACCGTTGTCGTCGGAATGTTGTTGCGCAAAGCCAGTTCTCAGGGAGTCGCGACCAGCTTCATCATCGTCGCATCGGTGGTGACCGCGGTACTGCTACTGGGTTGGCGAGGGGTTGCCGCGCTGGTAGGCAAGCGCGGCGGTTAGGCCTGCCCGGTCGGCAGGACCGGTTCGGGGTAGGTCGACACCGTCAGGACCGCGCGCAACCCACCGAGCGGACCGTCGGAGAGCTGGATGTCGCCACCGTGCAGCACCGCCTGCTGCGCCACCAGTGCCAGCCCCAGACCCGATCCGCCCACCATCGCGGTACTGCCACGGGCGAAGCGCCCCAACACTTTTTGATGCTCCTCGACGGGCAAGCCCCGGCCGTTGTCGTCGACGGTGATCGCCAGCAGCCACTCGTAGCGACGCGCGCGCAGCACGATGCGGGTGGCCTCACCGTGGGTGATCGCGTTGCGCACCAGGTTGTCCACCGCCAGCCGCAGACCGGCCGGCCAGCCCCATACCGTGCCTGCCTCGTCGGCTTCCACGATGATCTCGACCGCACCCGAGCGGACGTTCTCCCGTGCCACCCGGTCGAGCATCTCGGCGACGTCGATCGACTCACGATCCTCGGCGCGGGCCAGCTGTCCGGAGGCCAGCTGGCCGAGCGCGGTGATGATCGCCTCGACCCGGCGTTGTGCCCGCGACAGGTCGCCGACGACTTCTTCGCGCTCTTCCGGTGGCAGGTCGTGGATGCGCAGGGTGTCCAGATCGGCCCGCATCGCGGTCAGTGGGGTGCGCAGTTCGTGGGCGGCGTTGGCCGCGAAATCCTGGGCGGCCTGAAGCGAATTCGTGGTCGCCACTTGGGCTTCGGCCAGCCTGTGCAGCATCGCCGCCATCGCATCAGACAGGTCCTCGGCTTCGGCGGCGCCGCGCACCGGCTCCAACTGGTCACTGCCCTTGCCCAGGCGCCTGGTCTGTTCGGTGAGCCGCAACAGCGGGCGGATCGCCGGGCCGGCCAGTATCCAGCCGAGGGCGGCCGCGATCAGCACGGCAAGGCACACGATGAAGACGTACAGCGGAATCCGGGCGCGGCTCAACAGAATGCTGTCGGCGCGGATCCCGATCGAGACCAGGACGCCGCCGGACTGTTCGACAGTCACCGTCCGCACCCGGTAGTCGACACTGTTGACGGTGACGGTCGCGGTTCCCGGCGGCAGTGGCGGCAGCTGGAAGCCACGCTGGAAGACGACCTGACCGGTGGACCGCGATCGTCCGGTGGTCAGCACCCGGCTGGGGTCACGAAGCTGCTCGGGAAACATGCTGGCGTTGACGATCGAGTCCAGCCGCCGGTCTAATTGCGCATTGTCGTTGTTGGCCAGAACGATTGACGTCAGCGCCGCCAGCAGGGCAACGACAAGCGCGGCGGCCACGGCCGCGGCGAGCGCAACCCGGACGCGCAGGGAAAGGCTACGGCCCGGCAATGTCGCAGGCTGGGTCACGGCTCCGACCGGAGCACGTACCCGATTCCGCGCACGGTGTGGATCACCCGCGGCACCCCTTCGCGTTCCAGCTTGCGGCGAAGGTAACTGATGAACACGTCGGCGACGTTGGTGTCGACCTCGAAGTCGTAGCCCCACACCAGTTCCAGGAGCCGCTGCCGGGACAGCACCACACCGGAGTTCTCGGCCAGCACCGCCAGCAGGTCGAACTCACGCTTGGTCAGCTCCACCCGGTCACCGTTGACGAACACCAACCGCCGCGCGGTATCGATGGTGAGCGGTCCGATGGTGACGGCGTCGGAGCCTTCGTGGGAGCTGGCTGCCCGCCGCAAGAGCGCATGCAGCCGCGCCACCAACTCCCCCAGGTCGAAGGGCTTGGTCAGATAATCGTCGGCACCGGCCTCGAGACCGGCGATCCGGTCGTTGACCGTATCGCGCGCCGAAAGCACGCAGATCGGAATGTCATTGCCCAGAGCCCGCAGAGCGGTCACCACCGCCACACCGTCGAGCTCGGGCATCTGAACGTCGAGCACCAGCGCGTCGTGCTTCTCACTCGCCAAGAGCCGCAAGGCTTCCTTGCCGTTCGCCGCGACCCGGACGTCGAACCCCGAATGCCGCAGACCGCGTGCGACCGAAGTCCGGACATCCGGGTCGTCGTCGACCATCAGGACGGTGCGACCGGCGCCTTCCTGCGCGGGCTGCTGTCCTACCCGCACAGCGAACTAGGAGACAGGAACGTCGGGGCTATTGCCGCAGCGGTTCTTGAGATCGACCAGGGGCTGGCGAATACCCTGCAGGTCGGCCTTCACCGAGGGGTTGTAGTCCAGGTACTGCTTCACCTCGGACCGGATGGTGTCGCGCGGCGCACCCTCCAGACCGGTGAAGAACGCGTTGACGTCCGGGTGGGTGAACAGGTACGCCGACGTGGCGGCGGACACACCCGCGGAGACACCGGCAAGGTCGGCTGCGGTGCAGTTCGGCGGCGGGTCGGCCAGCGCGGACGGGGCGCCAACCAGGATCGCGCCGGCGACAGCGCCCGTCCCGATCACTCCGGCGACCGCGCGACGGGCCACACGGGCATTAACCAACATGCTCGGACTCCTTAGCGTTAGGGAGAGGTCATGCCAGTAACAGCTACTGACATACGAAAGCTAAGCAGACTTGCTGCAGACTTTCGCGCCTTGAGCCTAACCAATCGTGAGAATGTTCCCATGCGGCTGGTCAGCGCCCCTTCTGCCCGGGCCTGGGAGGCGCGTCGTTCAGCGCGTGCCGATCGTGGACTGGGGGACGCAGACATCGAGACTCCTCGGGATCGCTGCCACTGCAGCGTCGGTAACGAGCACCCCATCAGCAGGTCTCGATCCAGCTAAGACCGCCGCTCACGACAGGTCACCCCGCAGCTATCTGAGGTACGCTCGCAGCCACGCAATCCGGGGAGAATGCGGGGAGATAAACATCCAGCAGTTCATGATGCGCCTCAGCAGCAACCTGCGCAGATTCCGCTGGCTGGTGTTCTCGTGCTGGTTGCTGGCCCTCGTTCCGGCCGTCTATCTGGCCCTCACCGAGTCCAATAACCTGACCGGTGGCGGCTTCGACGTCGCCGGCTCCCAGTCACTGCACGTGCAGTACCAACTGGAGGACCACTTCCCCGGGCAGGGCGCCTCCCCGCTCGCCCTCGTCGCAGCTCCGCGCGCCGACGCCAGCTACGACGATATGAATGCCGCCGTCGCGCAATTGGAGCAGGTGGCAAAGCAGACCCCGAGCGTTATCGTCGTCCCCAACCCCGCCCAGCCCGCGCCCGCTCCGGACAAGCCGTACGTGGTGTCCCTGCGGCTGGACTTCCACAACACCGGTGCCGTCGACGTCGCGCGCCAGTTGCGCCAGAAGATCGGCGTCACCGGCGATCAGCCCGGGCAGATCCGCGACGGTCGGGTGAAGCTGTACGTCATCGGCCAGGGCGCACTGGGGGCCGCCGCCCAGACCAGCACCAAGCATGACATCGCCGAGGCTGAGCGCTGGAACCTTCCGATCGTCCTGATTGTTCTGCTCGCGGTGTTCGGCTCTCTGGCCGCCGCCGCGGTCCCGCTGGCGCTGGCGTTATGCACGGTCGTGGTGACGATGGGCGTGGTCTATCTGTTGTCCACCGTCACCCAGATGTCGGTGTTCGTGACGTCGACGGTGTCGATGTTCGGGATCGCGCTGGCCGTGGACTATTCGCTGTTCATCCTGATGCGTTTCCGAGAAGAGCTGCGCGCCGGGCGCGATCCGCAACAGGCGGCCGACGCGGCGATGGCGACCTCGGGCCTGGCGGTGCTGCTGTCGGGCCTGACCGTGATCGCGTCGCTGACCGGCATCTACCTGATCAACACCCCCGTGCTGCGGTCGATGGCGACGGGCGCGATCCTCGCGGTGGCCATCGCGGTGCTGACGTCGACCACACTGACACCCGCTGTGCTGGCCACCTTCGGGCGGTCGGTGGCCAAACGGTCATCGCTGTTGCAATGGTCCCGGCGCGCGGAGGCGACGCAATCGCGGTTCTGGACCCGCTGGGTCAGCGAGGTCATGCGCCGACCGTGGCTGTCGGCGATGGCCGCGACGCTGGTCTTGTTGCTGATGGCCGCACCGGCGTTCGCCATGGTGCTGGGCAACAGCATGCAACGCCAGTTCACGTCCTCCCACGAAATCCGCGGCGGGGTGGCGGCGGCCGCCGAGGCACTCGGCCCCGGCGCACTGGGCCCGGTGCGGGTGCTCGTCACCTTCCCGCAGGGTGGCGCGTCCGACGCCAAGAACGCCCCCGCGCTCGAAGCGATCAGCACCGAGATGGCGAAGGCGCCCGACGTCGTCTCGGTCTCCCAACCGGCCTTCGCCGATAACAACGGCAGCGCACTGCTGTCGGCGGTGCTGTCGGTGGACCCCGAGGACATCGGCGCGCGCAACGCCATCGACTGGATGCGCGCCCATCTGAGTGCGCTGCCCGCCGCGGCGGGCACGCGAGTCGATGTCGGTGGCCCCACCGCGTTGATCAAGGACTTCGACGATCGGGTGTCGCAGACCCAGCCGCTGGTGTTCGTGTTCGTCTCGCTGATCGCGTTCGTGATGCTGCTGATCTCGGTGCGATCGGTGTTCCTGGCGTTCAAGGGTGTGTTGATGACGGTGCTGTCCGTCGCCGCCGCCTACGGCAGCTTGGTGATGGTGTTCCAGTGGGGCTGGCTGGAAGGCCTGGGCTTCGAGAAGATCACCTCGATCGACAGCACGATCCCGCCGCTGGTGCTGGCGATGACATTCGGCTTGTCGATGGACTACGAGATCTTCCTGCTGACCCGGATGAGGGAACGCTACCTGCAGGGCGGCGACACCCGAGACGCCGTGGCCTACGGGGTGTCGACCAGTGCCCGCACGATCACCAGCGCGGCGCTGATCATGATCGCGGTGTTCACCGGGTTCGCATTCGCGGGTATGCCGCTGGTCGCTGAGCTGGGCGTGGCATGTGCGGTGGCGATCGCCGTGGACGCCACCATCGTTCGACTGGTGCTGGTGCCCGCGCTGATGGCGATGTTCGACCAGTGGAACTGGTGGCTGCCGTCGTGGCTGGCCCGCATCCTGCCGTCGGTGGACTTCGAGAAACCGCTGCCCAAGGTTGATCTCGGCGATCTCGTCGTGATCCCGGACGACATCTCCGCGCTGGCGCCGCCGAGCGCGGATCTGAAGATGGTGGTCAAGGGCGCGGCCCGGCTGAAGAACCTGGCACCGGACGCGGTCAGCGTGGCCGACCCGCTGGCGTTCAGCGGGTGCGACGAGCTAGCCGGTCGAGTCAAAGGCAGCGATGACGCCCGGGCGCAACCGATGCGGGTCGGCGCGGGCAGCACCGCGACGGTCAAATTCATCAGGGGCTACCGCAGCGCCCGGCTGTCAACACCGCGGCCGGTGCACCCGGTGACGATGTGGCGTGGCCGCCTCGCGATCGCACTGGACGCCCTGGAGACCGGCGCCGATACCGCGGACGGCGGTGTCGAGCGGCTGAGCCCCGTCGAGACCACCAACGTCCAGTTGCCCACCGGCGACCGGTTGCAGATCCCGACGTGCGCCGAGACGCTGCGCATGCAGGCCTACCTGATCATGTGCCGTAACACCCGGTCGGACTTCGCCGAGTTCGCCGACCTTGTCGGCGTGATGGATACCGAGGCCGCTGCGGTGGTACTCGGCAGCATGGACCGGTATTACTGTTCTGGACAATCTAAGCGACAATGGGTGACAACCCAGTTGGTGCGTCAGCTCGCCGATCCCAAGCCGTCCACAGTGGTCAACGATGACCGATGGGCGGGATCGGAAGGTGCGGGTGAATGGGAACGGATCAGGCAGCGTTGCCTTGCGGTGGCGGTGGCGATCCTGGAGGAGGCGAGGTGACGGTGGCAGCGGATCGCGAGGCCATACCCGCACCGGCCGCCCAGCCCTTCGCCGACGGCCGCCCGGTCGAGTTCTGGCCGACGGCGTTGATCCGGGACGCGCTGGAGTCCGGCGATATCACCGTCTGGCAGCGCATCGTCGTCGCCATCAAACGCGATCCCTTCGGTCGTACCGCCCGGCAGGTCGAGGAAGTGCTGGAACACTCGCAGCCCTACGGAATCTCCAAAGCGCTTTCCGAGGTGTTGATCCGGGCCCGCAGCCATCTGGAAGCCAACGAGCGCGCCGAGGCTGCCCGCCACGTGCGGCTGCTGCTCGACCGCTCCGGTCTGGCCGTGCAGGAATTCGCCTCCCGCATTGGGGTGGCCCACGCGGATCTGAGCACCTACCTCGACGGGACGATCAGCCCGCCGGCGTCGCTGATGATCCGGATGCGCAGGCTCTCCGACCGGTTCGCCAAGATGCGCGCCCAGCGTGCATCCGGTGACCGATAGCGCCCATAGCGGTGTCCTTCGCGATGGGCCAGGATTCGGCGCGTCGTGATGGATCGGTCTCTGACAGTCGACCACGCCCGGCTCATCGGGCGTTGATTGGCCTGATGTCGAGGACGACCCACCGATCGTCCTGTTTGGCCAGCCCGACCCGCAATGCCAGCACCGCGCTGCTCGGCTGCTGGCCGGGCTGGTTCTGGGTTCCCCGCATCACCACCGCGACGCTGGCCGCCTCGGGGCCTAACGCCTCCAGGCCAGCGGAGATCGTCTGAGCCGTGGCGGAGATGTTCTTCTTGGCCAAATCTGAAGCGGCTTTTCCGAATTGACCTTTGAACGCGTCAGCGCGCTCGGGCACCATGAACGACGCGGCCGTGTCGATCGATGAGGTCGGGTTGGCCGGGGTGAAGGTCGCGGTGGCCTCCGAGACCGCGGTGGCGATGCGCACCACCTCGGCGGAGTCGCGGGTGAAGGCCTCGTCCGGCAGCGTCCACCGGGTGTAGCCGACCACGATCGCGGCCACCACCGCCACGGTGGCCAGCGCGACGATCGCCAGCCGCAGGCCGGGGCCTTCGTCATCGGTGCCGACGGTCACCGAATCACGGCGGTACAGAACGAAATTGACGATGATGCCCTGCACGATCAGCAGGCACAGCATCGAACACACCGACACCCACCACAGCGGCCAGCCGAGCACCACACCGATGGCCAGCAGCGCCGCGATGGCGGCAATCGGGGCGGCGACGTCGAAGCCCAGTACCCGGGCCAGGTTCCTCATCGCAGCGACTCGAGCCGCGAGACCATCAGCTTGCCGTCCACATCGGAGATCCCGAGGCGCAGGTTCCATCGCACGGTGGCCGGCTTATCGCCGGAGTTCTCGCTGACCGAGGTCGCGACGACCAGCACGGTGTCGGTGCGCTGGGCCAATTCCGGCGGCAAGGTGGCCGGCGACGGCGGGCGCTGGCCCGCCTGGACGTCGAGATCGTGATGCACCAATTCGAAGGACACCGAGTCGATCTGTCCGGTGGTGCGGGCTTTCAGGGTCCGGACCACCTGGCGGTAGGGCGTGATCGCGGCCTCGAAGTCGGAGTTCAGCTGCCCGACAGTGCCGTCGTGCAGCTTCTGCAGGCTGGCGTCGACGTTGTCGACGTTCATGTTGATCAGCACTCCGGTCCAGTCCGCGGCCGCGGCCATCACCCGGGTCTGATAGGCGCGTTCGTCGGCGGCATGACGGTGGCCCGACCAGATCAGCGTGCCGAGCACGATCGCCGCGACCATCACCAGGCCGAGCACGGCCGAGGCGACACCGTAGCCGGAGAACACCCGGCCGGGCGCCTCGTCCTGGTCGTCGTCGGCCTCGGGCATGAAGGGGAGGCTACCGGGCGGTCCTGGGGCCAGACGCCGCGGTCTAACCTCTGGTAAGGATGGTTGGGTGACGGTAGAAGCACTGCGCTCGGGTATCGACCTGTCCCACGTCGAGGCCAAGGTTCGCCCGCAAGACGACCTGTTCGGCCACGTCAACGGACGCTGGCTGACCGAATACGCGATCCCGGGCGACCGGGCCACCGACGGCGCGTTCCGCACACTGTACGACCGGGCCGAGGAGCAGGTCAGGGAGCTGATCACCGCAGCGTCGGGTGAGCCCGGGACTGATGCCCAGCGCATCGGCGACCTATACGCCAGCTTCCTGGACTCCGAGGCCGTCGAGCGCCGCGGTGTTCAGCCGTTGCTCGACGAGCTGGCCTTGATCGACAGCGCCGCCGATCCGGCCGCGCTGGCGGCGGTGATCGGTGCGCTGCAGCGCACCGGTGTTGGCGGTGGTGTGGGGCTGTATGTCGACACTGATTCGAAGAACTCGTCGCGCTACCTCCTGCACGCCAGCCAGTCGGGGCTGGGCCTGCCCGACGAGTCGTACTACCGCGACGAGCAGCATGCCGCGATCCTGGCCGCCTACCCGGCACATATCGCCGCGATGTTCGCCCTCGTGCTGGGCGGGCGCGCCGACGACCACGCCGAGCGTGCCGCACGAATCGTGGCACTGGAGACCAAACTGGCTGCCGCGCACTGGGATGTCGTCAAGCGTCGCGACGCCGACCTGACCTACAACCTGCGCGCGTTCACCGATCTTCTCACCGAGGCGCCCGGTTTCGACTGGGTCGGGTGGATCACGGCGCAGGGCACCACCCCCGATGTCGTCGCCGAACTGGTTGTCCGCCAGCCTGATTACCTGACGGCCTTCGCCGAACTGTGGTCGAACCGCGACTTCGCGGACTGGCAGGACTGGGCACGGTGGCGGCTGATCAACGCGCGCGCCGCCTACCTGACCGATGCGGTGGTCGAGGCGAATTTCGACTTCTACGGCCGCACCCTGTCGGGCACCGAGCAGATCCGCGACCGCTGGAAGCGCGCGGTGTCGCTCGTGGAAAGCCTGATGGGCGACGCGGTCGGGCGGCTGTACGTCGAGTTGCATTTCCCGCCGGATGCCAAGGCCCGCATGGATGTTCTCGTCGACAACCTTCGCGAGGCCTACCGGGTCAGCATCAGCGATCTGGAGTGGATGACGCCGGCCACCCGCCAGCGCGCACTGGCCAAGCTGGACAAGTTCACCGCCAAGATCGGCTATCCGGCCACGTGGCGCGACTACTCCACCTTGGTGATCGACCGCAATGATCTGTACGGCAACATCATTCGCGGTGCCGAAGTGGCCCATGACCGGGAGCTGGCCAAGCTGGGCGGCCCGGTCGACCGCGACGAGTGGTTCATGACACCGCAGACGGTCAACGCCTATTACAACCCGGGCATGAACGAGATCGTCTTCCCGGCCGCAATCCTGCAGCCGCCGTTCTTCGACGCCGAGGCCGACGACGCGGCGAACTACGGCGGGATCGGCGCGGTGATCGGTCACGAGATCGGTCACGGATTCGACGATCAGGGTGCCAAATACGACGGTGACGGCAATCTCGTCGACTGGTGGACCGATGAGGACCGCGCCGAGTTCGGCGTGCGTACCAAGGCGCTCATCGAGCAGTACCAGACGTACGTGCCGCGCGGACTCGAGCCGTCCCACCACGTCAACGGGGCATTCACCGTCGGTGAGAACATCGGCGACCTGGGCGGGCTGTCCATCGCGTTGCTCGCCTACGAGTTGTCACTGAAGGGCCAAGAAGCCCCGGTGATCGACGGGCTGACCGGCCAGCAACGGGTGTTCTTCGGCTGGGCCCAGGTGTGGCGCACGAAATCCCGCGAGGCTGAGGCTATTCGGCGGCTGGCCACCGATCCGCATTCGCCTCCGGAGTTCCGCTGCAACGGTGTGATCCGCAATATGGACGCGTTCTACCACGCGTTCGAGGTCAGCACCGACGACGAGCTGTACCTCGACCCCGACCGTCGCGTCCGGATCTGGAGCTGACCCGCGGACGCCTGGGACGCCATCGGGGCGCGGCGCAACGCCGGCGGCCACACGTCCGCACCATCCACGGCGGTGATCGGCGATATCGGAATGGCCGCCGCGGTGGGTGTTAAGCGGGCGAATCCGGCGCGCCAGGCGTCTTGATCTGAGCGGCCAGCCACGGCAGCGCGTCGGATAGCGCGCGCTCGGCGAACTGCCAGGTGTGGAAGCTGATGATGCGGTGCACCGAGCATGAAATGCCCACGGTCTGCGCCGTCGCGCAGAGATCGTCGGCCGCACCGGCCTCATCGGAATCCTTGAACTCGTCATGCCCGCCGAACCCTGACGGCGCATCCGACTGCGGCCGTTTCCCGCCGCCGTTGCCGTACGGCGATATGGCGTTGGTGGGTGTGACGGTGTCCTCGAACCAGCCGGCGACGCCCTGATACGGCCCGTGTGTGAGCATCACCGTGCGTGGGTCGAACTGGTCCCAGGCCGCGGCGTTGCCGCCGTAGAGCCGGTCGATCGTCTGCTCCTTGGTTCCGGCCGTCGGCCCGTGGTCACCGGCGATATCGAGAAACGTGCTGAACAGATCCGGGTGCATCACGACCAGGTCTATCGCGCAGGTGCCGCCCATCGACCAGCCGACCACCGCCCAGTTGGCGGCCAGCTCGGATGCACCGTACTTGTCGACCACGTAGGGCCGGACGTCCTTGGTGAGGTGGTCGGCGGAGTCGCCGCGCGGACCGTTGACGCATTCGGTGTCGTTGTTGAAACTGCCACCGGAGTCTACGAAGACGAAGATCGGCGCCTGGCCGCCGTGGCTCTGCGCGTAGCCGTCGATGATCGGCATCGCGTTACCGCTGCGCATCCAGTCCGCGGGCGTGTTGAATTCGCCGGCGACCATCATGACAACGGGCAGCCGCGGCGGGGTGGGTCCGGCGAACCAGGCCGGCGGCAGATAGACGTATTCACTGCGGTGGTTGAATCCACTTGCGTCACTGGGGATATCGACTTCCACGAGCTTTCCGTTGGTCTGCACGGTGTTCCGCAGCCCGGGCAGCTCGTCGGCGTCGATCTGGTTCGGCAGTGGACCGGCCGTGATCGCGCCCCAGGCGGCCTGCAGGCTCGGGTAGTAGCCGACCCACTTATTCAGTGCGAGAAGCGCGGTCACCAGAGTCAACGGAATCGCCAACACAGCGACACCTCGCCGCCACCAAGAATTCCCGCGCCAGCCCAGTATCGCGATCGCGACGCCGGTGCCGAAAACCCCGGTCCAGACCCACAGATAGAACGGTGCCGGGTCCGACGCCAGGCCTTCGGAGGTGACGTAGGTGCGCGCCGCCAGGGCGCCGAGAACGCCGATCACGACACAGACCGGTAGCCACACCATCCACCAGCGCCGGGTCCGGCGCCATCCGATCGCGACGATCAGCGTGATGACCGCGACGATCTCGATGGTCAGCGGCAGCCAGCCGCCGAGCAGCGAGATTCCGTGCGCGTATTGGTGGAGGTTGGGAGCGGGCAGCTGGGGTAGGGGTGTCGGTTCGGCCGGCGGCGGAGCCGGCGACGGAGATGGCGGCACATATCCCATTGTGGGGGCCGTTGCTGTGCTTAACCTTTGAGCCGCAACCCGCTAGATCCGGCTAGGCGAGCTGCCACTGCCAGTCATCGGCACCGTCGGGGTTGTTGTACGTCCCCACCGAGTTCTTGACGACAATCGGGTCACCACTGCCGAAGTTGTCGTAGAACCACTTGGCGTTGTCCGGCGACAGGTTGATGCAGCCGTGGCTGACGTTGCGCTTGCCCTGATCGGCCACCGACCACGGCGCGCTGTGCACGAAGGCACCGCTGTTGTCGATGCGTACCGCCCATTGGACCTTGAGCTTGTAGCCCTCCGGCGAGGTGTTCGGGACGCCATAGGTGGCCGAGTCCATGATGATGTCCGGGAACTTCTCGAGGACGTAGTAGGTGCCGTTCTTGGTCTCGTGCTTGCCGTCCGGCTTGCCCATCGAGACCGGCATGGTCTTCACCACCGCGCCGTTTTTGGTGACGGTCATCTGGTGGGTCTTGTCGTCGACGGTGGCCACCAGGGTGTCGCCGACGCGGAAGCTGGACTTGGTGCCGCTGGCGTCGATGTTGACGACGGTGCCGGTGGGCCAGAAGGCGTAGGGCCGCCAGCGCACCTGGGTGTCGGTGGTCCAATAGAACGCACCGGGAACAGGCGGAACCGACGAGATGTGGATCGCCGACTCGGCCATCGGCCGGTTGGCGATCGGGCGGGCGAAGTTGATGATGATCGGCTTGGCCACTCCGACCATCGCCCCGTTGACAGGGTTGAACGTCGGCGGGGCGAACACCGGCGCACCGGTGTAGGGCGTCGGGTTCTGGCCCTTGACCGGGCCGGCGGCCGCGGCGGCGGCCTGTTGAGCGGCCAGCGGATCAGCCGGCGGCGGTGCCGGCGGATCGGCGGGCGGCGGCGCAAATGGGTCCGGCGGTGGTGGCACCTGGACCGGCGGCACGTCCGCGATGCCGGGATCGGCGGGCGCTTGGTCTGGATCGGCCAGCGCTGATCCGCTGCCGAGACTGATTCCGGCGGCCACTCCGAGCACGCATAACGTGGCGGCGATCGCCCCCCTCACCCGCAGCTTCGTCACCAAAACTCCCTCGATTTCTCCTGCGACCCAGTGTGGCACAGCACCCTGGGACCGCTCCCGGACCTGATTCGCCAGCGAACCTGACCTCGGGCATTGGCAACGCCCTGAACTGTGCAGATAGTCGCGGCGGGGGTGACAAGCGTTACTTTTCGCTGGTAGCCGGGTGCATCGCGAACAGCCCCCGGGTGAGCAATACGCACACCAGTGCGCCGAGCATCAACGCCGCCGATGCGGTGAGCATGGCCGCGACCCCGGCGTGCTCATAGACGACGCCGCCGGTCAGTGATCCGGCCATGATGCCGACCTGGAACATCGCCACATACAGCCCCGACGCACCGTCGGGATCGTCCGGCGAGTGTCGCATTGCCGCGGCCTGCAGCATCGGTGGCATGGCGATCGCTGTCGCGCCCCACAACACGATCGCCGCCACTGCGACCAGCGACGCGGCGAGGACATGCGGCCAGTCCGCGAAGCCCAGGGTGGCCAGCACCGCGAACGCCAGCGCTGAGCCCGCCAGACAGCCCGCGACCGCGGCCTTGGGCCGCCGATCCCCCGGCCGGGCGAACAACGCCATACCGGTCAGCCCGGCCACCCCGTAGGCCGCGAGCAGCCACGCCTGTTGCGCGCCGCGCACCCCGACCACATCGCGGAGGATCACCACGATGAAGGTGTAGGAGATGAAATGCGCGGTGACACCCACCAGGGTCAGCGCGCACAGCGTCAGCAACGCCCGGTTGCGATAGTGGCCGCCGCGGCGCGGCCGGCCACCGGCAACCACACCGGTCATCGCCATCGCCGGCAGCGCGAACCGCGCGGCCAGCAGCACCGCTACCGAGGCGACAGTGATGGCCCCGACCGCAAGCCGCCAGCCCCACATCTCGCTCATGGCCGCGGTCACTGGACTGCCCACCACCAGGGCCAGCCCGGTGCCGACGTAGATGGCCATGGTGGCGCGGCCCGCATGGCTGGGTGGCACCAGGCGCGCGCCGATCGGGGCGATCACCGACCACATCAGCCCGTGGGTGACCGCGCACAGCACCCGGCCGACGGCCAGGACCTCGAAGGTCGGCGCCAGCGCTGAGATCAGTTGCGATACCGATAGGCACGCCAGCGTCCAGAGCAGAGTGCGCCGCCGCGGCCAGGTCGCCGTCCAGCGCACCAGCGGCATTGTCGCCACCGCCGCGACCAAGGCGTAGCTGGCCAGCAGGGCGCCGACCATGGCCTCGCTGACCTGCAGGTCGCGCGCGATCGCCGACAGTGCACCGACCGGCATGATCTCGGCGGTGACATAGATGAACGCCGCGGCGGCGAGCACCGCCAGCGCCAGCGCGACCCTCGGTGTCCACGGGCCGGCGCGCGGCGCTGTGGTCACGCGTTCACGGTATCGGCTGGCTAGGCCAAACCGGCGGACATTTCTACGTCAGGACCGAACCAGCCGGGCGATCGCGGCCGAGGCTTCGGCCAGCTTCTTGTCGGCTTCCTCACCGCCCTCGGCGACCGCGTGACTGACGCAATGGCCGAGATGTTCTTCGAGCAGTCCGAGCGCCACCGACTGCAGCGCACTGTTGACGGCGCTGATCTGGGTGAGCACGTCGATGCAGTACTTGTCCTCGTCGATCATCTTGGAGATACCGCGGACCTGTCCCTCGATCCGGCGCAGCCGCTTGGTGTAGTCGTCCTTGCGGGCCGAATAGCCATGCGCACCCGTCATTTACCCTCCCAGCATCTGTTTCATCTGGTTGATCTCAGCTTGCTGGGCGGTGACCATGTTCTTCGCCATCGCGATCATGTCGGGGCTCTGCCCCTTTGCGAGCTCGGTGTTGGCCATCTCGATGGCGCCCTGGTGATGGCCGATCATCGCCTGCAGCCACAGTGTGTCGAACTCGGGGCCGTTGAGCGAGGCGAGTCGAGTCATCGTCGCGTCATCGACCATGCCCTGCATCGCCATGCCGCCGTGGTCCCCCATCGCGTTGGGGTCGACATCCCACTGCAGCAGCATCGCCTTCATGGCCTGGATCTCCGGCTGCTGCTCGGCGGAGATGGTCGAGGCCAGCGTGAGCAGTGCCTGGTTGGTGGTGTGCTGCGCCGCGAGTGCCGCCAGCTCAACGGCCTGCTGATGGTGCGGGATCATCATCTGCGCGAACATCACATCGTCCGAGTTGTGCGCGGCCACCGTGGAGCTGGCGCTGGTGGAGGTGTCGTGCGCGCGCTCGCTGTGGTCGCGGGGCGTGGTACACGAGGACGCGACGACGGCGGTGGCCAGAGCTGCGGTGGCCGCTACGATGCGGCCGCTGGTGGACATCATGGCCCCACCGTACCGGAATACCCCTCGGGGGTATGAAAAAGATTTGGTCACCTTCCCCGACCACTGCATACTTGTCCAGTGACTCAAACGCCCGATCTCAAGCCCCGCAGTCGTGACGTCACCGACGGTCTGGAGAAGGCTGCCGCCCGCGGCATGCTCCGCGCGGTAGGTATGGGTGACGACGACTGGGTCAAGCCGCAGATCGGCGTCGGCTCGTCGTGGAACGAGATCACCCCGTGCAACATGTCGCTGCAGCGGCTCGCGCAGGCGGTCAAAAGCGGTGTGCACGAGGCCGGGGGTTACCCGCTCGAATTCGGCACGATATCGGTCTCCGACGGTATCTCGATGGGCCATGAAGGCATGCACTTCTCGCTGGTGTCGCGCGAGGTGATCGCCGATAGCGTAGAAACCGTCATGCAGGCCGAGCGTCTGGACGGTTCGGTGCTGCTGGCTGGCTGCGACAAGTCGATCCCGGGCATGCTCATGGCTGCCGCGCGCCTGAATCTCGCGAGCGTCTTTCTCTACAACGGCTCGATCATGCCGGGCGTTGCGAAGCTGACCGACGGCACCGAGAAGGAAGTCACGATCATCGACGCCTTCGAGGCCGTCGGCGCGTGCGCGCGCGGGCTGATGTCGCGTGCGGACGTCGACATCATCGAGCGCGCGATCTGTCCGGGCGAGGGTGCGTGCGGCGGTATGTACACCGCCAACACGATGGCCTCGGCGGCCGAGGCGCTGGGCATGTCGTTGCCGGGCAGCGCCTCGCCGGTGGCCATCGACCACCGCCGCGACGAGTACGCGCGTCGTTGCGGTGAGGCCGTCGTCGGGATGCTGCGCCGGGGCATCACCACCAGCGACATCCTCACCAAGGAAGCCTTCGAGAACGCGATCGCGGTCGTGATGGCGTTCGGCGGATCCACCAACGCGGTGCTGCATCTGCTGGCCATCGCATCGGAAGCCAACGTCGAGCTGTCGCTGGCGGACTTCACCCGCATCGGCGAGAAGGTGCCGCACCTGGCTGACGTCAAGCCGTTCGGTCGCCACGTGATGAAGCACGTCGACGAGATCGGCGGGGTACCCGTCGTGATGAAGGCGCTGCTGGATGCCGGTCTGCTGCACGGTGATTGCCTCACCGTGACGGGCCAGACGATGGCCGAGAACCTAGCCCACATCGAGCCGCCGGATCCCGACGGGAAGGTGTTGCGCGCGATGAACAATCCGATCCACCCGACCGGTGGCATCACGATCCTGCACGGCTCGTTGGCGCCGGAGGGTGCGGTAGTCAAGTCGGCAGGTTTCGACTCCGACGTGTTCGAAGGCACCGCAAGGGTTTTCGAGGGCGAGCGGGCAGCACTCGACGCTCTCGAGGACGGGACGATCACGCACGGCGACGTCGTCGTCATCCGCTATGAGGGACCCAAGGGCGGTCCCGGGATGCGCGAGATGCTGGCGATCACCGGTGCGATCAAGGGCGCCGGGCTGGGCAAGGACGTTCTACTGATGACCGACGGCCGGTTCTCTGGGGGGACTACAGGGTTGTGCGTCGGGCACATCGCCCCCGAGGCCGTCGACGCCGGGCCCATCGCGTTTGTGCGCGACGGTGACCGGATCCGCCTCGACGTCGGCAAGGGCACGCTCGATCTGCTGATTGACGACGCCGAATTCGAGTCCCGCAAGCCGGGTTTCAACCCGCCCGCACCCAAATACACCACCGGTGTGCTGGCCAAGTACCGAAAGCTGGTCGGCTCGGCCGCGCACGGGGCCGTCTGCGGCTAGTCCGCTGCCCTGGTGGCGGATCGCTTGGACACGCCGACGCCGCCGTTATGGGTGGATCCGGTGCGCGCCGACGGGCCAGCTGAGCGTGAGCCCGTCTGACCGGTTGCCGCGGCCGACTTCGCACCGCCGGCCGAGGATCTGGTGGTCGACGTGATGCCGGTCGACGGGGTGCTGACCGTTTCGGCGTCGGGAGTCGATGCGGCGGGAGTCGATGCGGCGGGAGTCGATATCGAAACGCCGGAAGTGGCTGTCCGCGTGCTCGTGCTACCGGATGGCGCCGACGGGTAGGTGATCTTCAGATGGTCGCTATCCACCGTGAGCACCGGCGCCGTTTTCCCGAACCGGAGCAGCGGGAACGAATCCTGGAATCCGACGATCAGTGCCCGAACGACATCGCCCGGCACCCGCGCCCACTCCGCCGGGGTCAGCGTCGCCTGCGACAGGAAGGTGACGGAGTCGCCGGATTGGTCGAATGTCCGGTTGTAGGTGCCCCCGTCGGTCGGGGTCTTGACATCGGTGTAGCCGGTGTTGACCAGAATCGTCAGCGCCGGCTGCAACGCGTCGGCGAGCGGGGTCCCCAGGTTCAGTGGATGACCGAGCGCGTTTGAGACGGCGTTGATCAGGCGCACCGGCAGACGAAGGGGCTCCAGCAGCGGCAGATCGTTGGGCGCCAAGGTGCTGTAGGTGGTACTCGTTGAACCCAGCGTCGCCAGCAGGCCGAGGGCAGTCGAGACGTCGCTCAGCGACGCACCCCCGAGATTCACACCGCCGAGCAAGTTGGTCGGCAAGACAGTGGCCAGCAGGGTGTTGGCGAGCGAGAACGGGTTCAGGGTCGCCGGCAAGTCGGACAACGCGTTGTACTCCAGCCCGACATTCACCACCGCGGAGTTCAGAGTGACGATGCCGCCGCTGCCCCGGGTGGCCGGCGTTGAACTCGAGGCGCTTGTGCCGACCGGATTAACGAGGTTGATGCCGAACAGGTTCGCAATCGGGGCGAAGCGCGTGTAGAGCCCACCATTGGGCGTCAGTGGGCTGTTCAGCAGGAGAAGCGCCAGGTTCGTCACGTTCTCGCCCGGCCTGCAGAAGGTGCCCTGGGACGAGCACTGCGCCCCGGTCAGAGTGTTGATCAACCCTGGACCCACGAGCGGGGTGTATCCCGGCAACGTATTACCGCCAGCGCTCGACAGCAACGCTTGATAGGCGTCGTTCGTGTCCAAGGTGGCAAACCCCGAACCCGCGAGAAGCGCCGACCCCAAGATCCCGCCGGGCTGGCGTCTGAAACTGTTGGTCAGGATGTTCCATCCGCCGAACGGGAAGGCATTGATCTGATCAGCCAGGTTCACCGGATTGGAGTCGGTGTAGGCGAAGTCGATCGTGAGGGTGTCGATCAACGGCGGTGCCACATTGGAAAAATCCACCGAGTTCACCCCAGCGGCCTGCAAGAGCCGGAACACCGGTCCAGTGGTCACGCCGTTGAGGGTGACATCTGCTGCTCTGGCTGAGGGCAACAGGGCCGGCGCGGTCATTCCGAGCGTCATCGCAGTCGCGATCGCGGCCGCCGCACCGAACAGCCCGGCTTTCCTGGTGGCGCTCGAGATCCGTGCGCCTTTCCGGGCGATTCGTGTCTCTGCCATTGCCGCTCCCCCTACATCGGATTTCTCAGCCTGCGCTCAGGAATTTAGCCCAAAACAGCCTCGGAGTCAGCTTCCTTTCGCAATGCTGGACGAAACCGGGGACTACGGACCTTCGAACCGCGCGTAAAGCGCCGGCAAGAAGCTCGCCGGGTGGTTCGTCTCCCGTGCGCAGGGTTCTAGCAGGTCGCGCACCTCCGGCAGCTGACGCGTGGGCACGCGGATGCCACAGCGTGTCGCGGGTGGATTCACCTGCCATGCCAGCCGAACCGCCAGTCCCACATCGCCGGCGTGACACCGGGCATGCCGGTGCGGATCGCGACGCGGAATCCGCCGCCCCGAAGGGTACCGTATCCTTTCTCGGTCTGCAGGTATCCCTCATCGAGAATGCCTGCCGCAGAATCGAATCCGAACATCGCCTGATCGTCGTGCGGGATCTCTGGTCCAACTGGCCAAATCTGACCATCCGGTTGGTTGGGCTTGCCAGCGGGTCTGCCCGCGGAGCACAGTGGCTTGCATGACCCGCACCGCTTTGCGTATCTGCCCGTTGTGCGAGGCCACCTGCGGGATGGTCCTCACCATTGATGACAACGATCGGGTCAGTGCCGCCCGGGGCGATCGTGACGATGTCTTCAGCCACGGCTTCATCTGCCCGAAGGGCGCCAGCTTCGGCGAATTGGACAACGATCCCGACCGGTTACAGAACCCACTGGTGCGCCGCGACGGTGAGCTGGTCGAGACCACGTGGGCGCAGGCCTTCGCCGCGGCCACCGAGGGACTGCAGCGCGTCATCGCCGGCACCGGCGGCGCGTCGGTGGCGGTCTATCTGGGCAACCCCAACGCGCACACCATCGCCGGCTCGCTCTACGGCCCCGTCGTGATCAAATCACTGGGTACCAAGCAGGTGTACTCGGCGAGCACGCTCGATCAGATGCCTAAGCACGTCGCGTGCGGCTACCTCTATGGCAACCCGGTGGCGTTCACCGTGCCCGACCTCGACCGCACCGACTACCTCGTGATCCTCGGCGCAAACCCGTTGGTGTCGAACGGTTCTCTGGCAACAGCGGCCGACTTCCCCGGCAAAATCAAGGCGTTGCGGCGGCGCGGCGGCACGCTCGTGGTGATCGATCCCAGCCGCACCCGCACCGCCGAACTGGCCGATCGCCACCTCGCGGTACGCCCCGGCTCCGATGCCGCACTGCTGTTCGCGATCGTGCACGTCCTGTTCGACGAAGATCTCGTGGAGCTGGGCCGGCTCGCCGAGCATGTGACGGGCCTGGAACGGGTTCGGGCCGCGGCAGCCGATTTCCCGCCGGCTGCCGTCGCCGACCACTGTGGGGTGGACGCAGATGAAATCCGCACTCTCGCACGTGAAATCGCCGCGGCGCCAAGTGCGGCGGTCTACGGCCGCATCGGCACCTCGACCGTCGAGTTCGGCACTCTGACCAGCTGGCTGGTCGACGTGGTGAACATCCTGACCGGCAATCTGGACCGGCCCGGTGGGGTGATGTTCGCCAGCTCACCGATTGCGGGCGCCCCGCGGCCCGCTCGCCCCGGCCGCGGTTTCAAGACCGGCCGCTGGCACAGCCGGGTCTCCGGCCACCGCGAGGTGTTGTCCGAGATGCCCGCGGTCGCCCTGGCCGAGGAGATCGAGACTCCCGGCGAGGGGCAGATCCGCGCGATGATCACCATCGCGGGTAACCCGGTGTTGTCCGCGCCGGCTGGCGCCCGCCTGGCCGACGCCCTGGCCGGCGTCGAGTTCATGGTGTCGGTTGATCCCTACCGCAACGAGACGACCCGGCACGCCGACGTCATCCTGCCACCGCCGCCACCTTCTCGCGCAGCACATTTCGACCTCGCCCTGTCCGGTGCGATGGTGCGCAACAACGCCCGGTTCTCCCCGCCGGTACTGCCGCTGGCGGCCGGTCGGCCCGACGAGTGCGAGATCCTGGCCCGGCTGGCGCTGATCGTGTTGGGCTTGGGGCCCGACGCCGACTCGAACCTCGTCGATGACCAGGTGATCGGATCCACACTGGGCAAGGAAGTCGCCGACGAGTACTCCCCGGTCGCCGGCCGGTCGGTCGAGGAGTTGACGGCGATGCTGCCCGACGGCCGTGGTTACGAACGGCGCCTGGACATGATGCTGCGGCTGGGCCCGTTTGGTGACGGGTTCGGCACCAAGCCCGACGGCCTGACCCTGCAGCGACTCAAGGATGCTCCGCACGGAGTGGACCTGGGCCCACTGGTCCCCCGTATTCCTGAGGTGCTCCGAACACCCTCGGGGACAGTGGAATTGGATCCAGAACCGATCCTGGCCGATATCCCCCGGTTGCTCGCAGCGTTGACGTCCGAGCCGGGATTTCTGCTGATCGGCCGGCGTCATTTGCGGTCGAACAACAGCTGGATGCACAACCTGCCCGCATTGTCCGGCGGCTCCAATCGCTGCACACTGCAGATCCATCCCGATGACGCCGCGCGACTGGGCCTGGACGAGCTGGCTGTGGTGACCGGGCCTGGCGGGAAACTCGAAGTGCCCGTGGAGATCACCGACGCGATCCGGCCGGGCGTGGTGTCGCTGCCGCACGGTTGGGGGCACACCGAGCCGGGCACCCGGATGCGGGTGGCGGCACGGAACCCCGGCGTCAACGTCAACAGTCTCAACGATGGCACGCTCCTGGATCCGTTGTCGGGCACCGCCGTGCTCAATGCGCTACCGGTCGAGGTGGCCCGGGCCGGCTAGTAGAGCCGTGCGCCGTTTACAGCAACGACGCGCGGAACCCACCGTCCAGGATCAGGCTGCTGCCGTTACACCAGGATGACTGCTCACTTGCGAAGAACACCGCTGCCGCGGCGACCTCTTCGGTCCGGCCGTACCGGGTTTGTTTGGCTGCAATGAGGTCGTCGAAACCACCGTCGGACAATCCCAAAGCTGCCTCGAAATCGTGCTGGTGTGACGTCACCAGTTCGGTGTCGATGAATCCGGGAAGCAGGGCGTTGGCCCGAATGTTGTGGAATCTGAGCTCTGCGGAGAGGGTTTCGGTCAGATTCCGCACTGCCGCCTTGGCCGCGGCATAGCTACCGATCAACGCGGAACCCGTGGTCGAGGAAATCGAGGAGATCGCGCCACTGCCGATAGCTTGTCTGCGCCAACGGAACCGTGGTCGCGATCCCGGCATTGGGCACGACGATGTCGATGCCGCCGAAACTCTCGACAGTAGTCGCCACCATGTTCTTGACCTGGTGCTCGTCGCGGACATCGGCCACCACAGCGATCGAATTCGGTATCTCAGCAGATAGGGCGTCGGCCCTGCCGGGGTCGATATCCGAGACCAACACGCGGGCGCCTTCGGCAGCGTAAGCCCGTGCGATCGCCGCTCCTATTCCGGCGCCGGCTCCGGTGACGACCGCCACTTTGTCGGCAAGCAGACCCGCCATGTGAACTCCCTTGTACTGATCGAGGTGGTGGTGGGCGGCACAGGGCTCACATGAGTAGGTTCGCCCGCACTTCGTGCTTGAGCACCTTGCCGATCCGCGACCTGGGTAGATTCGCGGTGATCTGAATTTCCTTGGGCGCCTTGACACTGCCAATCCGCTGTTTAACGAAGGCGATCAGCTCGTCTGGTCCCAGGTCCCATCCCGCACGCAACTCGATCACGGCCGTCACACGTTCGCCCCATTTGGGATCCGGCAAGCCGACAACCGCGGCCTCCCCCACAGCCGGGTGAGCGAGCAGGGCCTGCTCCACTTCGGCAGAGTAGACGTTAAATCCGCCGGTGATGATCATGTCTTTGGCGCGGTCTACGACGTACAGGTAATTGTCCGCATCGAGGTAGCCGATGTCCCCGGTGTGATGCCATCCGAACGTACTCACCTCGGCGGTCGCCTCGGGATTGAGGTGGTAGCCGTCCATGACCAAGGGACCGCGTACGACGATCTCACCGCGTTGGCCGGTCGGTAGCAACGTTCCCTCGTCGCTCATAATCGCGACGGTCGTCAACGGTGTCGGCCGGCCGGCAGACGAAAGACGCTCGGTGGCAACAGAACCGTCTGATCGGAAGTGATCGGCGACCCCTAGTGTGGTGATCATGTTCGGAGCCTCGGTTTGCCCGAACAGTTGCCCCATGATCGGGCCGATGCGCTTCAGAGCCTCCTGCAACCGAGTCGGCGACATCGGCGCAGCACCATACCACAAGCAACGCAGCGAGGACAGATCCGTACCGTCGAGGTCTGGATGGTCCAACAATCCGTAAATGACGGTGGGCGGCAGGAAGGCATGGGTGATCCGGTGACGTTCGATGAGCGCGAGGAACTCCCCGATGTCCGGGGAGGGCATGATCACGACTTCGCCGCCAAGAGTCAGGATCGGAAAGCTCAAGACTCCCGCGGAATGCGTCAGCGGCGCAAGAGCCAGATAACGCGGCCGATCTCCGAATGGGTAGCTCATCAGCGCCAGCGCGGTCGAGGTCACGATGTTGGTCTCGGTGAGCCGCACGCCTTTCGGTTTGCCGGTGGTCCCACCAGTTCCGGCCAGGATGCAAAGCCCGTCGGAGGGGCGTCGATTCTCTTCTGGTAGAACGGGATTCTCGGCAAGCCAGTCATCAAGGGTTGCCACCTCAGGCACGTCGCCATCGATACAGACCAACCACTCCAGGGCGGGCAGTTGGTGGCGTATCCGGTCGACGAGGTCGGCGAACTTCTTCTGGAAGAACAGCAGTCGGCAACCGAACAACGCGAATAGTTCGCGGTTTTCGTCGGCAGCATTACGAGGGTTTACCGGGCACCACACCGCGCCGGCACGTGAGATTCCGAATACGCATGTCAGTGCCAGCGGGTCGTTGGCAGACAGCACCGCCACCGAGTCGCCTGGTTGAATTCCACTATGCTGCAGCGCCCCTGCGATGAGGACGGTCTTGTCGTAGACCTCACCGTAGGTCTGGGTGACACCAGACATCGTCAGACACGGTGCGTCGCGACCCAGGGAGGTTCCTTTGTCCAGGTAGTCGACCAGGCGCATGACGTCGCTCACCTATTGACCGTGACGATCGGGTCGAGCACCAGGCCGAAAGCCCGCAGTGTGCCCAGCAGTTCCCGATAACCAAACGCCTGGCAGCTCGATGCGAAACCCACCGCGCGGGGAGGGGCGCTGAGCAGGTGCGCTGCCGCGTGCGCGTTGAGCAGGGCGCTCTGTTTGTAGTTGCAGTTACCGTGAATGAGGCAGTGGGCGCGCCCGAGCGGCCCGGAGGCGTAGGCCGAGTCCAGTGAGGTGTCCTCCCAGGCAAAAAGAGGAAACCGCCGATCTACGGCCATGCTCTACCACTCCTGGATCGTCGGGTCAGGTGTGCCGCAACGGTAGGAGTCGTGCGCTGCCGCGCACATGGCTTCCGCCCACAGAGATGAGACGAGCGTTTGTTCCTCGCCCACAAAGGGTCCCGGTGCCGCCAGCATGTTCGACCTTTGTTTCGGATCAACAACACGTTGATTCAGTTTCGTGATCTGGCGACTGTGTGAGCCCGCTCACCCCTCCCTAGCTTGGGTGAGCCAAATTGCCGACCTCCAGTCAGGGACACCGAATGCGATCAGAAGTGCCGCCCGTTATCGCCACCTTCGATGGTTCGTCGGGTGCCGGCACCCCGTTTCACCGCCGCCACCGACGGCGTCGGGCCGGCGTCGCGCGGCTGGCCCTTGCGACCGCCGCAGCGCTCACCGCGACGCTGGTCGCACCGGTGTGGTCGGTACCGCATGCCCGTGCCGACGATCGAATGTATGAAGCGTTCTACACACCACCCGAACCACTGCCGGCCGGCGCTCCCGGTGACCTGATCCGCACCGAGCCCTCACGGCTCGCCCTGGAGCCATCCGGCCAACTGGGTTCCTACGTCGGCACGGGGACCCGAATTATGTACCGCAGCAGCGATGCTCAGGGCAACCCCGTCGCCGTAACGGGCACCTATATCGAACCAGACGTGCCCTGGCCCGGAAATGGTCCGCGCCCGTTGCTCGCCTACGCCACCGGCCCCTACGGAGTCGGAGAGCAATGCGCTCCGTCGCGCCTGTTCAACCAAGGCATCCACTTCTCACAAGGCTTCGACCTGATGTTCAACATGGAAGAGGGCTTCATCGCGACGCTGCTGGCCAGGGGCTTCGCGATCGTCGTCACCGATGGGGTCGGTATGGGTGTGCACGGCCCCCAGTCACCCCAGTGGCTCAATCGGGTGGCCAGCGGCACTGCGCTGCTCGACGCAGCACGAGCCGCACAGCGGTTGCCCGATACATCACTGAAACCCGATGGCCCGGTGGCTTTTTGGGGCTACGCATCCGGAGGCCAGGCGTCGCTGTCCGCGGCCGAACAGGCAGCGACCTACGCTCCCGAACTGCGCGTCGTCGGTACCTTCGCCGACGCGCCGGTGACCGATGTTGCCGAGGCGATCCCGGGGATCGACGGCAACTTCTTCGCAGTTCTTGCGGGTTATCTGTTACGGGGCATCATTGCCGCCTATCCGCAGACCGAACAGGCGGTACGCGATACCCTCACGCCCCGAGGTCTGCAAATGCTCGATTGGTCGGGGCGCACCTGCCTGCTCCAAGGCGGCGTCGACTACGCCTTCCGCCACCTACAGTTCTGGTTCAACACCGACTTGACCGCCTTGGTCAGCAATGACCCGTTCAAGAGCCTGCTCGCAGCTCAGAGAGTCGGAAACCTCACCCCGACGGGACCGGTGTACATCACTCATAACCGGTGGGACCCGCTGGTGCCCTACCAACCGGCACGACAAACCGCGCTCGACTGGTGTGCCAGGGGGGCAGATGTGCAATTGTGGACCAACGAACAACCGCCACTGCTCAACAAGCTCGACATCAACAACCTGCTTCCGCTCTATGTGGACGGCGAACGCAGCATCCAGTGGTTGGCGGATCGATTCAATGGGGTGCCCACGACACCCAACTGCGGCCAACTCTGAGTGCCATGACAATCACTTTCCAGGAATCGGTACGCAAAGTTGGCTCGGAAGCGTACGGAAAAACCTATGGTCATGCTGTGACGACGGCGGACTTCAGTGATACGGCTGAGGTCGACCGTCACGTCGCATCAATCGCGGCCAGACTCAATGAAGCTCTGGCTTCGGTGACCTCCCTTGTCCGTGATGAGATCGCTGACAAGGTCGCCGAGTTGCGTGGTGATGCAGCCAGCGCCGAACTACTGAGCGCCAGTGTCGAGAGCAATGTGGACACGATTCTTCACGCCCTGCAGCACAGAATCGCTGTCGACCGAATCACAGCTCCCGCCGCTGCCGTGGAATATGCGCGCAGATTGGCTCAACACCGGGTTCCGGTCAACGCTCTCGTTCGGGGCTATCGGCTGGGACAGCGCCGGCTGACAGAGCTCATCTTCGTCGAACTCGAGTCACTCAACATCGACCCCCTGGCGCGCGTCGCCACGATCCAGAAGATCACCCGAGTCACGTTCGAATACATCGACTCGGTTACCCAGCAGGTGGTTGCCGTCTACGAGGACGAACGGGAACGGTGGGTCGAAAACCAACACAGTATCCGCACGCTCAAAGTCCGCGAGCTTCTTGCCGAGGACACCGTTGTCGATGCGGAGGCAACATCGGTCGACATCCGGTATCCGCTGCGCTGGCACCACGTCGCTCTGATCGTCGGATACCCCGAGACCGACGACCACCCCGATCAGCTCTCCCGCCTGCATCGGTTCGTTCGGGACCTCGGCGCCAGGATCGAAGTGGGCGGGAATCCGCTGTTCGCACCTGTCGACGCGGCTACCGCATGGGTGTGGTTGCCGTACCGGTCCTTACCCACCGCGCCAGTGGAGCGAATCCGCGCTGCGCTCAACGGCTTCGACGATCCGCCGCACATGTCCCTGGGATCGGCCGGCTCGGGCATCGAGGGCTTCCGGCGCTCACACAGACGGGCATGGCTGACCTGGGAGTTGGGTCGTGCCCACGCGTCGAGGACACCGATAACGATGGCGGTCGACGACCCAGGAGTCGCGATCGCTGCGCTGCTGGCCGCCAACGGCGCCATGTTGCGCGACTGGGTCGGTGAGGTGCTCGGCCCCTTGGCAGCCAACACCGACAACGATGCCCGACTGCGCGACACCCTGCGCGTATTTCTTTGCGCAGGGAGTTACAAGCTCGCAGCCGAAGAACTCAACATGCATTTCAACTCGGTCAAGTATCGCGTTGATCGGGCTCTCCACCGCCGCGGCAAACCCATTCGGAACGACCGACTCGATGTCGAAGTCGCCTTGTTGGTATGCCGCTGGTACGGGCCGGCCGTGCTGCTCGCGGACTGACCGGCAACTGCGCCCCAACGGATCACTTGTGCGCCATCGACAAATGGCTCAGGCAGATTCGTCTCCCTAACACCGTGTGCTCCAGATCACTTGTCCCTAAGTTAGCGACATATCGCGATATCGCGTACCCCGCCTCACCTCTCAACAGCACGAAAAGGAACTCCGATATGGGTTTCATCAAACCCGACCTCCCCAGCGTCGATCCGACGACATTTCTGCAACAGCCACTCATGGAGCGCGTCCGCATCCTCGGTGCTGACTGGGCCGAGAACGGCTTTGGCTCACCGAAGATGGTGCACTGCATCTATTTACTCAAGGTGTTCGGGTTGTATGCGATCGGCGGGATCACCATCGCCACTCTGACGTCGGGATTGCCGGCGTTCTGGCACGTCGCACAGTGGTGGAACCAGCCTATCGTCTACCAGAAGGCGATCCTGTGGACGGTACTGGTCGAGGTTATCGGCATCGGTGGATCGTGGGGGCCGTTGGCGGGCAAGGTGAAACCGATGACCGGAGGCATCTGGTTCTGGGCTCGGATGGGGACCATTCGGCTCCGGCCGTGGACGTGGGTTCCGCTGACCTCGGGTAGTCGCCGCACCGCGGTGGATGTCCTGTTGTACCTGGCGCTGCTGGCAAGCATCGTCGTGGCGTTGGTTATGCCTGGCGCGCAGAGCGATTCACTGTCGGCGGCCGTGCCCGGGAATGCAACCGGAGTGGTTGCCCCGGCGTTGCTCGCTGCTCCGATCGTCCTGCTGATCATCATTGGCTTGCGCGACAAGATCGTCTTTCTCGGCGCGCGCGGCGAGCAGTACCTTCCTGCGCTGACCTTCTTCGCCGTTCTTCCCTTCGTCGACATGATCATCGCGTGCAAAATACTGATCGTGGTCGTGTGGGTCGGCGCAGGCTTCTCCAAGTTCGGTAAGCACTTCTCCAACGTGATACCGCCGATGATCAGCAACAGCCCTGCGGTGCCGTTTACGTGGATTAAACGCTTGCACTATCGCGACTTCCCGCACGATATGAAGCCGTCACGCGTCGCGACCGTCATGGCACATGTTGGTGGGACGTTCGTCGAGATAGCCGCACCGCTGGTGCTGTTGCTGTCCACCACACAATGGTTGACGGTCGCCGCGGTCGCTCTGATGGTTTGCTTCCACTTGTTCATCGTGTCCACGTTCCCCCTCGCGGTTCCGTTGGAGTGGAACATCTTGTTCTGTTACGCAACGGTTTTCCTTTTCCTGGGATTTCCGGCATGGCACGGTTACGCACCCTGGAACATGTCACCACCCTGGCTCGCTCTGGTAATACTCGCCGCACTTCTGTTCTTCCCAGTACTCGGGAACATTCGGCCCGACAAGATTTCGTTCCTGCCCTCAATGCGGCAGTACGCGGGCAACTGGGCGTCGGCGCTGTGGACCTTTACCCCCGGTGCCGAAGAGAAGCTCAACCGCGTGACCCGGTCGGCGACGAACCAGATAGACCAGTTCGAAGGCGCCGGATACGAGATTCCCTGGAACGAAATCGTGCTCCAGAAGACCATCGCGTGGCGCAGTCTGCACAGTCAGGGTCGTGGACTGTTCTCGGTCCTGCTGCGCAATCTGCCCGACATCGAGAGCCGCACCGTGCGCGAAGCCGAGTTCTTGTGCAACTCGATCATCGGATTCAACTTCGGCGAGGGCCACTTCCACAACGAAGACATGATCGCGGCCGTCCAAGACGAAGCCCAGTTCCTGCCTGGCGAGTGCGTCATCGCGTGGGTCGAGTCGGAGGCCTTCGGCAGCGGCGTGCAGCACTACAAACTCATCGACGCGGCACTGGGTGTCATCGAGCGCGGCACCTGGAGGGTCGCCGATGCGGTCGAGGCACAACCATGGCTGCCCGATGGGCCGATTGCCACCCATGTCGACTGGGTGCGGCCTGGACGAGGGCATGGCGCTCGGACGTGACCTCCGCAACCGTCGTCGGCGCTGGGCCAAACGGCCTGGCTGCCGCTATCACACTGGCGGCCAACGGCGTTGAAGTGACCGTACTGGAAGCTAACGACACAATCGGTGGTGGAGCACGAAGTAGCGAGGGCTTGGTACCCGGCCTCTTGCACGACCACTGCTCGGCGATCCATCCCATGGCGGTCGGCTCGGCCTTCCTCCGCGCACTGGACCTCGACAGATACGGGCTGCGGTGGATGCTTCCCGAGATTGACTGCGTGCATCCCCTCGATGACGGGACCGCGGGGGTGCTGTATCGCTCGATCGAGCTGACGGCTGCCGGTCTAGGTCCCGATGCGCCGAGATGGCGGAGCCTTTTCGAAGGGCCGGCGCGCAACTTCGATGCGTTGGCCCGAGACATCATGCGTCCGCTGTTGCACCTACCTCGGCATCCAATCACTCTGACTCGCTTCGGGATCCCGACCCTACTGCCGGCATCGGCGACTGCGCGGATCTTCAACTCCGCGCAAGCCCGAGCTCTCTTCGGCGGCGTGGCCGCCCATGCCTTTCGGCCGCTGCACTATCCGCTGACGTCGGCAATCGGACTAGGCATCATCACGGCGGGCCACCGTCACGGCTGGGCGGTCGCGCAGGGAGGCTCTCAGCAGATCTCAAATGCGCTGGCACACAAACTCTCTGATCTAGGCGGGGTGATCGAAACGGGCACTCGCATCGGTTCGGTGACCCAGCTCCCACCCGCCGACATCACTGTGTTCGACCTGGCTCCCTCGACTGTGGCAGACATCATGGGCGACAGGCTGCCTGGGCGGATCAGCCGCGCATTCCGGCAGTTCCGCCGGGGGCCAGGTGCCTTCAAGATCGACTTCGCAATCGAGGGCGGCGTGCCGTGGACGAATCCGCTTGCCCACCTGGCTGGCACGGTGCATCTGGCGGGAACCTATGCCGAATTGGCCGCCACTGAACGAGAAGTGCACGCCGGCCGCATGCCAGATCGCCCGTTCGTATTGGTCGGTCAGCAGTACCTGGCCGACCCGCCACGCTCCGTGGGCTCTATCCATCCAGTGTGGTCATACGCACACGTTCCGCACGGCTTCGCCGGCGACGCGACAAAGGCGATCATCGGCCAGATCGAGCGCTTCGCCCCCGGCTTCCGCGACCGAATAATCGCCAAACGCTCCCACACCACTAACGAAATCTTCTCGGAGAACGCCAATTTTGTGGGCGGCGACATCATGACGGGTGCGAAGGATGTTCGACAACTTGTGTTCGGTCCTAGGACCACACTGTCACCGTATCGACTCGGCGTCCGTGGAATGTATCTCTGCTCGGCAGCCACCCCGCCCGGCCCTGGTGCGCACGGCATGTGCGGTGTCAATGCGGCGACTGTGGCCCTACAGGACTTGGGCATCAAGACCACTGCCATATAACAACTTCGCCCATGAACACCAATCCGGAAAGGTCTTCCAATGTCGGGCCTCACCGGTAAGCGAGTCTTCGTCCCCGGTTCCGCCAACGGCATCGGCAAGGCGATTGCCACCCTCTTCATCGATCGCGGCGCACGGGTCGTCGTCAGCGATCTCGACCGACTTCGACACCATCTTTGCCGTGAACGTCCGCGGGCCGTTCGTGACAATGAAAGCCGCCGTAGAGCATCTTGTGCCGTCCAGGGGCAACATTGTGAACATCGCGTCGATTGCCGGTATCGGCGGTAGCCCGCTACTTGGCTCGTACTGCGCGACCAAGGCCGCATTGATTCAGCTCACACGGGTCGCAGCCGTCGAGCTTCGGTCAGTGGGGGTGCGGGTGAATGCGGTGTGCCCAGGTTTCGTCGACACGGCGATGGTCGACCGACTCCGCCCTGATTTCGAGGAAGCGACCCAAATACCGTTCGCAGACCTCGTCGCGATGAAGCAGGGGCGTCTGGGAACCCCAGAGGATATCGCCGAGGTCACCGCCTTCCTTGCGTCAGACAAGGCCGGCTGGATCACGGGCAGCCATTATGTGCTGGACGGAGGTCTGACCGCATCGCTGGTGTGATCCGAAATGCGCTACCGGTCGAGGTCGCCCGGGCCGGCTAGTACATCGACCGCCGGATGTTCTCCTCGCTGTAGCGCTCCTCGAGCTGGGCATCGGTCCAGTCCGTCCGCAGTGCCTTGGCCATCTTCGCCACGCTGGGCAGCGCGTCCGGATTCCAGGTCTCGGGCTTCCAGGTATCGGACCGCAGGAATGCCTTGGAGCAGTGGAAGAACACTTCCTCGATGTCGACCTCCATCACCAACAGTGGGCGCTTGCCCTGCACGATCATGGTGTCGAAGTAGTCGGCGTCGGCCAGGATTCGGGCCCGTCCATTGATCCGGAGAGTGTCCCCGCGACCGGGGATGACAAACAGGGTTCCGACCTGTGGGCGTTGCACTACGTTGAGATAGCCGTCGACACGCTTATTGCCAGTCCGATCCGGGATGGCGATGGTCTGCTCGTCGATCACATGCACGAATCCTGGCGGGTCACCCTTCGGGGAAACATCCACGCGGCCATGCTGATCCGTTGTCGCGACAAACGCCAACGGGGAGTGTGCCAACCAGTCGCACTGGACCGGCGAGAGCCGGTCCTTGACCTTGTTCGCGACATAGGGATCGGGTTCGCCCACGATCTCCCGAAGCGCGGCAACGGTCTTCACTTCACGGCGCATAGCTGGAGTCTCCTCGCCCGTCACGCGATCTTCAAGCGAGTTACTTCACGCCTTCTTTGGCGTAGACCACGCGCAACACGTGGCCGACCTCGGGGCCCATCACCACGGTGGCGAGCTCGCAGAAAGTCGCGATGAAGTCCGGGCCGTGCGCGGGCCCCTGCGGGCTCAGATGATGGGCGATCTCGTGCAGCACGACCAGCTCCCGCATCGCCCAGTCCGCGGAGTCACGGTCCGGTACCGCGATGATGCCCGTGCCACCGGAGCTTTCGTAGTGCGCGGCACTGGCAGCGCGCCGCGTCCGCACGGTCAGCGGCCCTGCCTGCGGCCAGCGGGCGCTCACCGCGGGTAGCGCGAGGACATCGCCGACATAGCGCCGCACTGACGGCATCGACGCGAATCGCGCCTCAGGCGGCAGGGTGAGCTGCGCCCCGAAGAAGTCGATGGTGCGTGAACTGTGTTGGGCGGCGCGATCGAAAAGGGTTCGGACGAACTCCTCGGCCCCGTAGACGCGGGAGCGTTGGCTGTCGCGCGCCGTCACTTGCGCAGCCGGGTCCGCGCCCCGGGCAGTTCAGGACTGGAACCCAGCCGGGCCTGCCGGCCGGCCCGGTCACCGGCACGCCGGGCCGCCGACGAATATCCCGCCGACGCCCGGCTAGCCTGCCAGGTGCCGCGCGCTCGGGAGTTCTGCCGGTAATGGTCACGCAGCTCGAGTTCCTTGTTGCGCAAGGCCAATGCCGTTCCCGGCGCGGTCTTGCGGTCCCGGGTGGCTTCCTTCGTGGCCTCTTCGCGCGCCTCGGAGAGGCGCTGGGCGACGCGCGCACCGAAGGCCAACTGGAAGTTGAGCCGCGCGGTGATGGTCGGCGTCGGCTTGTGGGCACCGGTAGCCAGGTAGGCGTCACACGAGCGCACCATCTGCACGACCAGACTGGCGTAGAGGGCATGGCTGGCGTCGATGTCCTCGGCGAAACCGTAGGCGTACACATACGTCGAATTCGAGGCGACATCGCACTTCACGTCGTTGGCCGCGGCGATGCCCGCGAACAGCTGCACGTAGGTACGCAGGCCCCGGGAGCCCGGCTCACCGATGGTGATGGTCCGCTGGGTCGGTGCCTGTGCGGCGGTGCGGGTGGCGGAGTGGGCGCGCGCGACCGCCAGGTCGATCGATGTCGCGGTGGCCAGCCGCTGGGCGGCGGCCATGAACGCCTCGGCCTCGTGGACGTTGTCGGTGCCTTCGGCCTGGCGCAGGAGTGCCGCGATGCGCGCCAGCATCTTGTCGTCCGTCACGATTGGCAACCTAGCGGAGCGTGCTGACATCGGCGTGCCATGAGCTCGTTACTGACCGACGAACCCATCCAGCGCCACCGTGAGCTGCGGCGAGAGCGGGCCCGGCTTGGCGTAATTGCCGACGTTGTCGGTCGGGTCGTCGCGCAACACGTGGTTGACACCCTTGAGCGCGACCACCGACAACGAGGTGTGCGCCAGGGCATCGGTGAACGGTTTGATATCCGCACAATTGGCCTGGCCATCGGTATCCGAGCACGTCACCAATACCGGTGTGCCGGCAGGGATGCGGGCGGCCAGGTTCAGCGGGTCGATCGCGTCGGCTTCGACGACGGCCTTGACGTTGCCGGGGAACAGGATCGCGCTGAGGCTCTCGGGCAGCTTGGCGGGCACGGTGCCCTTGGTGCGGGCCTCGGTGACGGCGGCATTCCACGCGGCTATCACCTGGTCGGCCTGCGCCTGGGTTTTCTGCCCGCCCTTCACGGCGGCGGCCATATCGGCTTTGACCCGATTGGTGATCAGGTCGAGGTAGCGGCCGGCCAGCGGTTGCAGCAGACCCAGCGAGTGGATCTTGGGCGCGCCGGCCGAGGTGTCGTCGGCCAGTGTCATCGCGTGGACGGTGCCCTCGCCGAGCGTGTACACCGAGAGGTGGTCTTTATCGGTGGCCGCCTGCCCGGCCAGGAACCGCACCGCGGATTTCGCGCCCGTGGTGTAGACGGCGCTGCCGACATCGGCCGGGTGGTCGGCGTAGGGGCCCAGGCCGGTCTTTCCGGTGCCGACCTTGTCGTAACGCAGCGAGGCCACGCCGTGGTTAGACAGGTATTCGGCGAGCTGACGCATATTGCCGATCGGCCCGGCGACGTTGTTGTCGCCGTTGCGATCGGTGCGCCCGCTTTCGGAGATCAGCAGCGCCGCCGGCCCCTTCTGATCACCGTGCTGGTGGCGGTAGGTGCCGTGGATGGTCAGCCCGTCGGCGACGAACGTCACCTCGTCCTCGACCCAGGCGTTATGCGATCCGCTGGTCGTTGCGTTGTTCGACGAGCAACCGGCTACCAGCATCAGCGCCATCGCCGCCAGGACGATACGACGGCGCACGCTCACAGCCTGGCCTCGATCCAGGCGGTGACATCATCGAGCACCCGATCGCGCTCGGGCTCGTTGAACACCTCGTGATAGAGCCCGGGATACACCTTGAGGCGCACGTCGGCCGAGCCGACACAGTCCACGAGCAGTTCGCTGCCGCTGGCCGGTACCAGCGCATCCTCGGCACCATGTACCACCAGCAACGGCGCGGTCAGCTGGCGCGCCTTCTGCGGCATCGTCTCGCCAACCGTCACCAACGCCTTCGCGATACCGGCCGGGATCTTGCCGTGATGCACCAGCGGGTCGGCGTTGTAGGCGGCCACCACTTCGGGGTCGCGGGAGATCGCGTTCGAATCGAGCTCTTCGACGGGCAGGTCCGGCAGCAGCGAGCCCACCGCCTTCCCGAGCAGCAGCTTGGCTTGCGACACCCCGCTCTGGGCCGCGACCGCGGGACCGGACAGCACCATCAGGTCGATGTCGCCCGGGTGGTCGACGCCCCAGGCGAACACGATGCCGCCACCCATGCTGTGGCCGAGCACGATTCGCTTCAGGCCGGGGTGTTCTGCGGTAGCGATTGCGGCGAGCGTGTCGAAATCGCCGGTGTACTCGTTGATCGACCGGACCCGTACGCGCTTACCGCCGGAGCGGCCGTGACCGCGGTGGTCGAGGGCGTAGGTGACGAGGCCGGCTTGGCCGAAGCGCTCGGCAACATGGTCGTAGCGGCGGGCATGCTCACCGAGGCCGTGGGACAGCACGGCGACGCCGCGCGGTTGCGTGTCCGGTGTCCACACGTCGTAGACGATGCGGACGCCGCCGACTCCGTCGAACGTACGCTCGGTGCGCGTTGTGACCATCAACGCAGCCTAACGGTCACTAAGGCCACGCAGGTTGTACACCCAGCCGCGCCCCCAGGCCGAAGCCAACGTGCGCGGCTACTTCACCGCCAACCCCGGTGAGTGCTACGACCTGCGCGGAATCCTCGCACCGATCGCTGACACCCAGCAGTCGTGCAATGTCTCGGTGTTGCCGCCGAACCTGCAGACGGCCTACGACGCCTTCATGGCGGGTTGATCCCACACCACACGTCGATCCACCGCCGCAGCCCTGCTGTGGCGGCGGACTGGGTCAGTCGCCCAGCCGCTCCAGCGCCGCCACGATCACCTCGTCGAACCCCCGCAGTTGCGCCGGCGTCATCTCGTCGAACAGCACCGATCGGACCAGCGCGACGTGATCGGGGGCTGCAGAGGCCAGCGCCTCCCGTCCAGCGACAGTGATCTCGACGGTGGCACCGCGCCGGTCCTCGGTGCTGTCGCGCCGCTCGAGCAGATCGCGATCCCGCATCCGGCGCAGCTGGTGCGAGACCCGGCTCTGTTCCCAGCCCAGCGCCGCGGCTAATCCCAGCACTCGCACCGGCCCCCGCTCGGATAGTGCGACCAGGACCTCGTAGTCGGCCAGGGAGAGCCCACACCGAGCCTGGAGCTGGCGGTTCATCGCGACCTGAAGCCGAGTGCCCAATTCCAGGTAGTTGCGCCAGATCAGCTGTTGGTCCTCGGTCAACCAGCGCAGGGCCACGCGATCACCTTAGCGGAATACATGACGTGTCATCTAGGTTGTGGCTAGGCAACCGGCCATTTAGGCTGGCATCGACCCAAGAGGTGATTGACATGGCAGCAACAGTCGACATCAGACGTGCCGCCGACCGCGCCGCGACGAAGATCGATTGGCTGGACTCCAAGCACTCGTTCTCGTTCGGGCACAACTACGACCCGGCCAACACTCACCACGGCCTGCTGTTGGTGAACAACGACGATATTGTCAAGCCGGGCAGTGGATTTGACACTCACCCGCACCGCGATATGGAGATCATCACGTGGGTGCTGCAGGGCTCGCTAGTGCACCAGGACTCCACCGGTCACTCCGGGGTGATCTATCCCGGCCTGGCTCAACGAATGTCGGCGGGCCGGGGCATCTTGCATTCGGAGAAGAATGACTCCTGGACGCTGACTGGTGACGAAACACATAACGAGCCAGTTCATTTCGTTCAGATGTGGGTGGTACCCGACGAGTCGGGGCTCGATCCGGGCTATCAACAACTGGAAATCGACGACGAGCTGCTGCGCGGCGGGCTGGTGACGATCGCCTCCGGCATGCCAGAGCACAGGGAGCAGGCGGCCATCGCGATCCGCAACCGATACGCGGCGCTACACGGTGCGCGCCTACAACCCGGTGACACCGTCGAGCTGCCCGAAGCCCCGTATCTACACCTGTTCGTGCCGCGCGGCGAGGTGAGGTTGGAGGGTGCCGGCGCGCTACACGAGGGTGACGCGGTGCGCTTCAGCGCGGCTGGCGGTCAGCGGGTCACCGCTACTGAACCCGCGGAGATCCTCGTCTGGGAGATGCACGCCGGGCTGGCGGGCTGATCACAAACCCGCCGTTGGAGTTGGCATATCCAAGCGGCAAACCGACGTTGCTGGTCGTGACGATGCTGGAGCAAAACTGTCGCAGGACTGTCACCAAAGTTGACTGTGCGGTTGCTGAGAATAGGGGGTACGTGCCGTCGAGGGCTCGTCGTCATGAAAGGGCAGCTGTGCCAACCGTCGTCGTGAAGCTACGCCGCCTGATCGCGGGCAGCATGGCCGTGGCCGGCTGCCTGACGCTCGCCGCGACCCTCGGCGCACCCATCGCAGCGGCCGACGGCCGCGAGCAACTGGCCCAGGCCATCGCTACGACGCGCGGCAGCTACCTGGTCTACAACTTCGGAAGTGGTTATCCCGCACCAATGCTCAACGCGGGCGGCACCTGGTACGAGCTCACCAACGGCGGTCACCTGATGACGATCAAGGCCGCCTCCAAACGCCTGACGCCCCGGCTGCTGGTCGACACCCACAGCGGCTACCAGGCCCGCTGCGAACAGACCCCTGGCACCCGCACCCGCGAGGGACTGGTGCAGGCCTCCGAGACCTACTCGCCGCTGCAGGCCTGGCAGGCGCTCGGGCAGCCGACCATTGTGATCAACGCCAACTTCTTCGATGTCCGGGGGCAGCAAGCAGGTTCGTGGAAGTCGACCGGATGCAGCTCTCCGTTGGGTGCCTACGTCGACAACACCCAAGGCCAGGGCCGAGCCAACGCCGCAGTGACGGGGACGGTCGCCTACGCCGGCAAGCAGGCGCTGTCTGGCGGTGATGAGGTGTGGACCGCACTGACGACGATGATCATCCCCGTCGCGGGTGCACCGTTCCTGGTTACGCCCACGTCACCTAACGACTATGACGCCGCCACCCCGGTGATCCAGGGGCTGCTGGACAAGGGCGCCCGGTTCGCAGCGGTCAGTGGCCTCGGGCTGCTGGCACCGGGCGACACCGGCCAGTTGAATGACCCCGGCCCCAGCGCCGCGCGCACCGCGCTGGCCTACGCCAGGGACAAGGATGAGATGTACATCTTCCAGGGCGGCAGTTACACGCCGGATCAGATCCAGGATCTCTTCCGCGGGCTGGGCAGCGACACCGCGATTCTGCTCGACGGTGGTGGATCGTCGGCCATCGTGTTGCGCCGCGACACCGGCGGCATGTGGGCCGGCGCGGGTGTGCCGAAGGGTTCGTGCGACACCATGGCGGTGCTGTGCGATTCCCGTGAGCGCGCGCTGCCCGCGTGGCTCGCGTTTAACTGACGATTTCAGGGCTGGCCGAACACCCGGCGCAGTAGCGGATCGCGCGCGGGAGGGGAGCTTGGTCATCACGGTCATCTGCACCGCGGTGGCCACGCTGACCGCAATGTTCCAGGAGGCGAACTCGTGCCCGAGCGCCAAGTATCGCCGATGGGCGCCTCAGAGCTTGGGGGTGAGGTCCAACGATGTCACCGTGGTCATCTTGGTGACCAGCCAGTGCGCACCGTCCCGGGTCAGCTGCACGCGGTAGGAGAGGTACTTCGTCGAGGGAATGTCCTTACTCAGCGGGCTCTTCGAGGTGGTGTTGGTGTAGACGATCGCGGTGGCGTCCTTACCGTTCAGCGATTCGACTGCGGCGCCGACCACCTCGGTGCTGTTGGTCACCTTGGCCTGTTTGTTGGTCGGCACGATGGCGTCGACGTACTTGCGGTACTCGTCCTGGAAGTCGCCGGACAGATACCTCGCCGACCGGTCCGGCAGCTTGTCCATATCGTCGGGGGTGTAGGTCCACAGCGTGGTGATCGCCTCGGCCGCGGTGCGGGCGATAGTGAGCTTGGTGTCGACGGCCGCCCGGTCCATCAGATACGGCTGCACAGTCGCGCTGGCGAAACCGCCCGCGGCCACGAACAGGATCGCGGACACGCCAGCCGCCACCGTTGTCTTGTTGAGGCGCAACCGCTTTCGCGCCGGCGGTGCCGCGTCGGCTAGATCACCTGCAGTAGGTTGCTGATCTTCCACGGCCCTCCTGCACCTCCTTCTTGGGTCGCGGTGACCATCCAGCGACTCCCGCTTTCGATGGTCTTGCCGTCGGGCATCTTGGTCTTGGTCGTGGCGACCACCGCCACGTCCGCACTGCCGTCGCGGTTCCAGCGCTCGATACCCAACGCCTGCACGGTGCCCGCCGTCGGCTCGGCCCGAGCCACCTGGATGACGACCTCGTTCATCTTGTCCTGATAGAGCTTGGCGAATTGCCCGGTGCCCTGCGACAGCACCTTATCGGCATAGTCATTGGCGTGGAACGGGTCGATCGACGTGTACTGGGTGACGAAGCCGCGCACGAAGCTCAGCACCGCCACCTCTCGAATCGCGTCCTGCCGCTGGGTTTCTCGTTTCACCAGTAGCAGCGTGCTGACAGTGAGCGCGGCGATGATCGCCACCGCCGCCAGCGTGGCCACCAAAGGCAAGACCCACCGGCGCGGTTGCCGGTCAGGCAGCCGGAACAGCTCCACGCTGTCGGCCTCGACCTTGCGACGCGGGCTCACTTCGGCTCTCCCGCCGGGTTCGGCTTCGCCAGCACCGACAAGTTTGACACCTGCCACTGACCGCTCGCGGACCGCTCCAAGCTCACCTGCACGGTGGCCGTGATCAGCCGCTGCTTGGGCGGCTCACCGCGCTGGCCCTGCATGAGCAGCAGCATCTCCGCGCGATCGCGGGTGTTGGTTAGTACGGCACTGTTGGTGACCCAATAGTCGTTGTCGACCGGTCCGGCTTTGCGCACCGAATCCTGCTGTGCCACAAGCTGTTGCCGATAGCTATCGGTGACCAGGCCCCGGGCCCGCTCGAAATCCGCATCGATCGTGGCGACGTTGTAGCTCAGCATCTGTTGAACGATCCTGGGGCCTTCGACCGCAAGATGCTCTCGGGTCTGTTCGACGGTGAGTGCGGGCCGATACACCGAGAGGTAACCGAGCGCGGTGGCCGTGCCAGCGAGCACCGCGAGAGCCACCAGCACCGCACCTGCCTGCCGCCGCCGATCGGGCGGCTCACCCTCTTCGCGGTGCACCTCGGTGCGGGTGATCAGGTCGGCGAAGGTCCGGTTGCGTGAGTCCCACAACGGCCACAGCCAGCCGACGAACAACGCGGCGGTATCGAGTAGATGTGCCAGATCGCGAATAAGCAGGCGCCACGGATCAATTGGCGCTTTATCGCGTCGGACGACGGCGATACCGACCAGTGACCGGCCCAGCGTCCACCCGGTGAGCGATGGGAGCAATAGCCGGTTCAGTGCCAGGGCCAGGAATACCGCCGCGGCTATGGCGATCGCCGTCCACTGCAGCCAGCCGCGGCCCGATATCGAAGCCGACTGCGCGACCAGCAGACAGGTGATCACCACACCAGCGGGGAAGAACACGTCGACCGCATAGGCGCCGGCGCGCGCCGGCCAGCTCGCCAGCGTGAGGAAGGCCGCCCGGTCGGTGACCTCAGTGGCGTCCGCCTCGACGTCGACGGCGTCCGCTTCGGGGACCGTCACCGTCACTTACTCACCTGGTCGAGTTTGGCGATCTTGTACGTGCCTCCCTCGGGGGCCATCCGGACCCGCAGACGGTAGCCCTGCTCCTGGTCCTGAGCCTGGGAGTTGGACACCTTCACTCGCACGGCCACCAGCACGTCCAGGGAGCCGTCATCGTTGTGCCGTTCCACGGCCGCCCGCATATTGGAGACCTGGACCTGAACCTTGGCGGCCTGATAGGCGTCCACCAGCAGGCCGCTGTAGAGGGTGGCCTGGGCGCCGAAGTCACCGGTCGCGCATTCGATGATCTTCTGCTGACTGGCCGCCATCGCCGCAGCGTCGGGTGCCTGAGTGGCGGTGACGCAGTCCTTGGCAGCCGCCAGCGCGACCGTCTCGGCTTTGGCCGCCGCAACGCTCTTCTGGTGTGCACGCAGCGCGAAGAATCCGCCGGTGGCGATCAGCAGGCTGGCGATCACCAGCGCGCAGCAGACAGCCGCTACCCGGCGACCAGTGAGCCGCGACCCGCGCGGCCGTTCACCGTTGGCTGCTTCGTTCTTGTCGCCCGGGTCCAGATTCACCGACTCCTGCGCCGCACTGGGTTCGGCGTCATCAGTGGCGGGGGTGGGGGTCAGCCGGCCGGAGCCAGCATCTCCTTCCATCCGTTATCTCCTGTATTGCTCGAGTTGCTGACGCTGTATTTCACACCGTCAGGGCCAACCAGCTCCCCGCTCTGCGGGCTGTAGACGGCCGTATTACCTGGTGGCGCACTACCGGCGGCCGGAGTGTACGTGCAGGGGTTCGGTTGCTGACCGTTGCACTGCACGGTGCCGGTCCCGGACGGACTGGGTCCGTCGCTGATCGGCGGGGTGGGACCCGGCAGCAGATCTGCCGGCAACGGGTTCATCCCGTTGTTAATCGACGGTGCCGGTATCACGGTACCGGGGTTCACTGGCTGGTCACATCGAGCGCCCGGCGCCGGGCAGTTGAGCACCTGGTTGGGATCGCCGATCCACGGATTGTTGCCCAGCGGCGTGTACGGCTCGTTGCTGCGGCACTCCATCGGCGTCGCTGCCCGCTTACCCGGCACATCGGCGCACGGGAAGTTACGAGCGCCACGAACGACGTTGGCGGGGGTGTCCTTGGGGATCTTGCAGTACAGCCCGCTCTCCACCGGCTTGGGGCTGGTATCGGCCGGCGCCCTCCATTGGCTGGCCGGCAGGAAGCCGGTCAGGCACGGCGGCGGCTGGTTGATGGTCAACCCGAAGTCCAGCGCCGCCTTACCCGGGTATATCGACGACACGGACTGGGCCACCGACGCGCCCTGTGGCAACAGCACCAGCGACTGCTCGACGCCCTTGTTGTAGCGCTTGAGCATGTCCAGCACGATCTCGAGATTGGCCAGCGTCTGCGGCAATGCCTCGCGCACATCGCTGAAGACGGCATTGACGGCGTCGGCGGTCGGCGCGGCCTGACGCAGTCCATCGCGCAGCGCCTGATCCTGCGCGGCGGTCTGCGAGGCGATCGTGTTCAAGTTCGCCGACCACTGCTGGATCGCGCTCGACGAGTCGATCTGGCTGTCGATGACGGCCGGCGAATTCTGGATGATGTCATTGACGTCCTGGATATTCGTCTTGAAATCGGTCACCAGAGCCTGCGTGCCGTCGACCAGCCGTTGCAGTGACGGGCCCAAACCGCCTACCGCTCGGGCGGTTTCGTTCAGCAGCACCGGAATCTTGTCGGCAGGCAGGGCGGCGAGGCCCTTGTTGGCCGCATCCAGGGCAGGGCCGATCTCCTCCGGCACCGTCGACTTCGTGATCGTCTGGCCGGACGCGAAGTACTGACCGGGATTGCCGTCGGACACCAGGTCGAGGTACTGCTCACCGACCGCGGACACGGAGTGCACATTGGCGGAGGAATCCAGCGGGATCTTGTACTTGTCGCTGATGCTCATGGTCGCCCGGACACCGGTCTCGGTCGGTTCCACCTCGGTGACCTTGCCGATCGTGATGCCCCGGTAGGTGACATTGGCCGTCGCATACAGGCCACCCGAGGACGGCAGGTCCGCTTTCAGCTCGTACTGCCCGATACCGGCGAGCGTGGGCAGGCGCAGGAAGTACCACCCCAGCACCAGCAGGGCGATCACGGTCAGCACGCCGAACACGACCAGCTGCCTCTTGATGAATGTCGTCAACATCTATCCGTCACCCCCTACTCGCCGCGCTCGACAAACGGTCCGCCACCGTCGGTCATGTTCGGGTGGGGCGTGAACCGGACGTCCGGAATCATCGTCTGCGGATCACGGCCCCATGCCTGCTCGAGGGCGCGCAGCATTCCCGAGACTCCGGTTCCGGTGAGGAACGCGTTATCGATCGAGCTCAGCGTCAGGTCGAAGGTGGCTGAGGTGTTGATGTAGTCGCCACGAATGACCTTCGGGATGTTGTCGATCGGGTACGGCGCCGTGATGACAAGCTTCAGCGAGTCGATCAGATACGGTGCGGCCCGACCGAGCTGCTTGAGCGGGCGCTGCAACAGCGCCAGGTTGGTGTCGAAATCAGCACGCGACTGCGACAACGTCTGATCGGTGATCGCGCTGAACCGGCCGAGTGCCTCGACCGCACCGGTGAACCGGTCCCTGGCATCCGCGAAATACTTGATCAGCGGCGGGAATTCGGTCAGCACGCGGTCCAGAGTCGCGTTACGCGCAGCCACGATAGACACCAGTTCGTTGGTCTTGTCGATCGCCCGGGTCAGGTCGTCACGCTGCTGGTTGAGTTGATCGGTAAACGTGTTCAGCTTTCCCAGGAAGTCGCGGATTTGCCCGGCGTTGCCGTCGAGAATGTTGGAGACCTCGGTCTGGATGATCTCCAGGTTCGGGATGCCGCCGCCGCGCAGCACGGTGGCGATACTCGCCAAGGTGCGTTCAGTCGTCGGGAACGACTGGGAGTTCTTCAGCGGGATCGTCGCGCCGTTGCGCAACGGCTCGGACGACGGATTCGGCGGCGGATTGAGCTCGACGTGCTGGGTTCCCAGGAGGCTGGTCTGTCCGATCCGCGCAATGGCGTTGGCGGGCAGCTTGATTCCGGGTTCCAGATCGAGCGTGAGGGTCGGGATCCAGTTCTTGAGCTCGATGGCACGCACCGAGCCCACGAACACGTCAGCAACCCGAACCCGACTGTTGACATTGAGCGCCAACGTGTCCGGCATCTGGACGTAGATCGTCATCTTGTCCCTGCCGCTACCAGGACCGCCCGGCATCGGCACGTTCGCGATACCGCGCCAGCCGCAGGACGTCAGCACCAGCGCCGTCATCAGCAGGACGAACCCACGCCAGCCGTATCGGCGGGTGGTGGTCACGATGGCACTCACTGACCGCCTCCCGCTTCAGCCGGCAATGCCGGACCGGCGGGCGCCGGAGCACCACCGTTGATCTGCTGCGAGACCGGCAACGGTCCGGGGATCACGTTCGGCCCAGGCGGTGGCGGCGGGATCGCACCCGGGTACCACGGCGGCGGCAACGGGTTGTTCTGGTCATAGGAGTTCGACGGTGCGCCACCGCGCGGGCCACCCGGCGGATAGTCGACCGGGTCCGGTCCGCCCATCAACGCGGCGAGCGAATCCGGGGTGAGCATGTTGGCGGTGAACGCCTGCACGTCCACACCCTGCATGCCCGGTGCCACGATCCAGCCCTGCTCGTGATTGCCGTGCGAGAACAACGTGTCCCGCGACCAGATACCGGGCACCGTCGTGTCCTTGTAGCCCGGGGGTGGCTGCAGCCGCGGCTCGGAGTAGGCGATGTACTTCGGCAGCGTCTCAGCCGTCGAGAACTGGTTGACGCCGAACGGCGGGAAGTTGAACTTGATCGCGTCCATGATCGGCGCGAGGTACTCCGCGCACATCTCCGCCGAGTCCTGGTAGCCCAACCGGCTGCCGGACTGGATCGCGCTACAGATGAACTGCAGCGGGTTGGCGAAGCTGGCGATCGTCGGAATCGCCACCAGCGCACCGTGTGTCGGGTGATAGATGTTCTGCAGGTTGGCGGCCAGGTTGGGGTAGACGTGCAACACCGTCTCCAGGCCGTCGCGCGATTCCGGCTGCAAGACCTGGGTGGTGACGTCGGACAGGTTGTTGATGTCCTTGCTCAGCACCGAACCGTTGTCGTTGACGAACTTGCGCGCCGTGGTCAACAGCGTGTCAATGTCCTTGACCGCCTTGGCCACTTCCTGATCGGAGTTGGAGAACGAGTTGGTGAAGGTGGCGAGGTTGTTGTTCAGCGACACCAGCTGCTGATCGCTCTTGTGCAAGGCGTTGACGAACAGGGCCAGGCTCTTGAGCACGCCGAAGAAGTCGCCGCGGCCTTCGTTCAGCGCGGTCACCGCATTGGATAGCGCCTTGAAGGTGGTGTTGATCTGTTCGCCCTTGCCCTCGAGTCCGTTGGCGAACGACTCCAGGACGTCACCGAACGGGCCCTTGGGCTGATCGGGCGTCGGGCCGAGTTTGGTGACGATATCGGAGATCTGGTTGCGCAGGTCATCCCATTCCACCGGCACCTGGGTGCGATCGATCGGGATGACGGCGTTGTTCTCCATCACCGGACCGCCGCTGTAGGGCGGTGCGAGCTGGATCACCCGGGAGGCGACCAGGCTGGGGTTGAGGATCGTGGCGGTGGCATTCGCCGGAACCTTGTACCGGTTCTGATAATTGAAGGTGACCTTCATTTTGTCGCCGGCCGGCTCGATGCTCTCGATCTTGCCGACCTGCACGCCCATGATTTGGACCCGGTCACCGGGATACAGCGCCAGCGCTTCGGGGAAATACGCCACCACGGTGTTGGTGGTCAGCTTCTTGTACAGGTAGTAACCGCCGAATGCGGCGAACACCGCGACGATCACCACGAGGGTGCCGATGATGACGGACGCCCGAGACATCTTGGGCAGGCCCAGGTTACGGACACTGAAGACTGTCGACATCGCTTACGCTCCCCCTCCCTGATCGACGGGTGCCAGGTTACCGACCGGCGGGACCTGCGGGCCCGGTCCCGGCGGCGGGATCGGTCCGATGAGCGCGTTCGGCGGTGGGGCGTAGCCGGGGATATCGGTGGCCGGTCCCGGCGTGGGTGCGACCGGGACGGTACGGGCTCCCGGCGGACCGGGTGCCAGCGGCGGCGCAGGCACACCTTGCACATTCGGTGAAAGCTCGCCGGGGAAGGCCGCACTCGGGACACCCGGGCCGCCGACGGCGGCGGGGTTGTACGCCGAAATCGGCACGTCCGGCGGCGGGTAGCCACCCGGCGCTGGGCCGAACGGACCGTCGGTCAGCGTGGCACACGGCAACGGGTTACCCGGCGTCGGAATACCGTCCGCGGCTGGGGTGTACGAGCATGGCGAGCCCGGGCCCACTGCGGGTCCCGGATGGTCCGGTGTGCCCTCAAGCGGGAGCGGGGCCGGCGGCGGGGCGCCGTTCGGCTGGCGCTGCCCGTTGGGATCGGGGAACTTGAACGCCGGCAGACCCGCGCTGCGCCAGAACTGTTCGGGGTCGATACCGCGCTTCTTGAATGCGGCGTCCACCCACGGCTGCAGGATCTGGTAAGGCACCAGGTTGACCACCAGCACCTTGAAGTACGGGCCCGAGCCGATGGCCTCGGCCAGTGCGCCCATGAATTTCGAGGCGGTGATCAGCACATCGGACAGGTCCGTCTTGTGCTTCACCAGCACATCGCTGATCGTCTTCAGCTGCTCCAGAACATGATTCAGGTTCGGATTGTCGTTGATGAATCCGGTGAACTGCTCGGAGAGCGCGGAAACGTTGGCCAGCAGATAGTCGATCTCGGAACGACGCTCGTTGACGGCGGCCAGCAGCGTTTGGGCGTTGACGGCAAGCCGATTGATCTGCTCACTGCGGTTGCCCAGCACGGCAGCGACTTGGTTCGCATTGGCCAGCAGTTGCTTGAACTGCTCGTCACGCTTACCGATGGTGTCGGAGAACCGGGCCACCCCGTCCAGTGCCGCACTCAGGTGCGGATAGGTCTGATCAATGGTCTCCGACAACACGTTCAGCGACTGCTTGACGCTGTCGATGTCCCAGCCCGCCGCGGCCTTCGTCACGTCGAAGACGGCGTCGTAGATCTGGTAGGGCGTGGTGGTCTGGCCCACCGGCAGGACCGATCTCGCCTGGAGCAGCTTGCTGCCCCGCGGCTCGATTTCGAGCACCCGCTTGCCCAAGATCGTCTCGGTGCGGATGGACACCCGGCTCTCGGTGCCAATCTGCCTGGGGCCCAAGTTAAATCCGATCAAGACGTGATCGCCGTCGATCTTCAGCGACTTCACTTCGCCGACATCCATGCCGGCGATGCGCACTTTGTCGCCGGCATTCAGGCCCGCGCTGTCGGTGAACTGGCCGTAGTACGTCGGCTGGGCGAACAGCTGCGGGATACCCGAAAAGCTCTGCCCCACAGTGACGACCAGCACGATGATGACGATGCCGGCCAGGCCGTTCTTGATCCGGTTAGGCGTCTCTAGCGTCCTCATTGCGGCGTGCACCTACCCGTGGGCTGCTGAGTGATCTTCACGGTGCGGACCGGGCCACCGGGCTGCAGGCCGTTGAGCTTCAGGTTGATGTCGCAGAGGTAGAAGTTGAAGAAGTCGCCGTAGATACCACCGGCGCGACCGATCATCTTCACGGCCACCGGCATCTTGGTCAGCAGATCGTCGAGGCGGTCCTGACCGTCGGCCAGCGGCAGCTGGATGGTTTCGACCTTGGCCAGTGTGTCCTTGAGCTGCGGGCGGTTATCGGCCAGCAGATCGCTCAAAGTGCCCGCGGCACTGCTGATACTGGCAGCGGCAGAGGCCAGCGGGTCGGCGCGATTCTTCAACCCGGTGATGAGAATCTCGAAGTTGTTGACCGTCTGGTCGAAGTCCTTCTCATGCTTGACGGTGGTGTCCAGCACGGTGTTCAGGTTCGTGATCACCTCGCCGATGGCCTGATCCCGGTCGGCCAGCGCGGACGTCAGCTGAGCCGTCTGATCCAGAATGTCGTTGATAGTGCCGCCTTGCCCCTGGAAAACGGTGATGAGCGACGAGGCGATGGTGTTGACCTTCTGCGGGTCCAACGATTTGAACAGCGGCTTGAAGCCACCGATGAGCGCGTCGAGATCCAGCGCGGGCTGAGTGCGCGACATCGGAATGAAGCCGCCTCCAGGCAGAATCCGGTCCGCGCCTTCGCCGGTGCCGCGGTCGAGGTTGACATAGCGGTTGCCGATCAGGTCCTGGTATCGGATCTGAGCCGTCGTCGACTGGTAGAGGGGCAGGGTGCGATCGACGTTGAGCGTGACCTGAACACGATCGCCGTTGCCGACGAGCTTGATGTCGGACACCTTGCCTACCTCGACACCACCAGCACGGACGAACTGGCCATCACGCAAACCACTGGCATTGCTGAATTCGGCGGTATACGCGGTCGTTCGGTCGAATCGGAACTGCCCGAACACGATGATGATGATCGCCGTGAAGAGCAGGAGCACCAGTGAGAATGCCCCGAGTTTGATTGCTGTGCCGGTGATTTTCATGGGTTGATCGTGTTCTCCCCGACTTGGCGTCCCCACACGTATTCGGTGAGGATCGGTTGGCCGAGTTCGAAGTGGTTGTACGGGGCCAGGGATGCACCGTCATCGACCACCAGATGCGGCGCGGGCCAGAAGTTGCGGTCAATCTTCTGCCAGCAGCCGGGAGCACCGCCGGGGCCGCCGCGGCCGTTGACCCTGGGCAGGTTGTCGGGGTAGACGTACGGGTTAGGGGCGCCTACTAGTTCGATCATGGTGTCGAGCGAATACCCGTTGCCGCCAAAGGCATCCAGCGCCGGATGCAACGCCTCCGCCTCGCCCTTGATCTGGCAGTACAGCTGCGGGCTGTAGGTGTCGAGCAGTTTGGCGGTGGGGATCAGGTCGGCTTGGCCGCGCACGAAGTAGGGGCCGCCGCGTTCGAAGATATCGGCGCCGGTGTTGCCGAATCCGGTCGAGGCCAACAGCGCAGCGTCGAGATCCTTCTGCTGCGCATTGAGCGTGCGGGCGGTGGTGACGGCGTGATCGAGGAAGTCCCACAGGTCCGGGCTGGCCTTGGTGTAGACATCGGCCAGTTTGGACAGCTGCTGAATGTTGGTGCGGATCTGGGGCAGCTGCGGGTTGATGTCATCGAGGACGGCATTGCCGTTGACGAGGGACTGCCCGAACTTGGCACCCAGCCCGCCGAGCGCCTCGGCCGCCGCGGACAGCGTCAGGTTCAGCTTGACCGGATCGACCTTCTCCGAGATCGAGGTCAACGTCTCGAACAACGTGTTGAACTCCGTCGTGACGTGCGAAACGTCGATGACGTCCGCACTCGAGATGCGTTGTGTGGTCGGGTCCTTCGGGCTGGTGAAGGACACGTACTTATTGCCGAAGACCGTGCTGGCCTTGATCTGAGCGTCGACATTGGCCGGGATCAGCGCGATGTAGCGCGGGGCGACCTGAAGGGTGAGTTCGGCGACCGACTTGCCGCCGCGATCCACCGCGGCCACCTTGCTGACGCGACCGATCTCGACCCCGTTGTAGGTGACCTTCGAGCCCGGGTCCATGACCAGGCCGGCGCGATCGGAAACCATGGTGAGCGTTGTCTTCGGCGTGAGGTCACCGCGGAACTGCAGGTACACCAACGTCACCAACACGATGGCGAGTACGAGGAAGATCACGCCCGCCAACTTCAGTGGCGGGCGCCGGGAAGCGTTCAACGGCTGGGGCATGCGGCTACACCGTGAGGTTGAAGTTAGGGTCGGTGCCGTACAGCGCCAACGAGGCCAACAGAACAACGGTCGCGACGGCGACCAGCGAAGCACGCATGGAGATCCCGACCGCCTCGCCCACGCCGACCGGACCGCCGCTGGCGTTGTAGCCGAAGTAGCAGTGGTTGATCATCACGAACATGGCGATGATGATGGCGACGACGAAGGACCAGAACACGTCGTCGGGCCGCAGGAACGTGCGGAAGTAGTGGTCGTAGGTGCCCGTCGACTGGCCGTACAGCACGGTCGTGGTGAGCTGAGCGGCCAGGAATGACAGCAACAGCGCCATCGCGTACAGCGGAATGATCACGACCATGCCGGCCAGGATGCGGGTCGACACCAGGTAGCTGATGGACTTGATGCCCATCACCTCAAGCGCGTCGATCTCCTCACTGATCCGCATGGCGCCCAGTTCGGCGGTTGCTCCCGCGCCCACGGTCGCGGCAAGGGCATGTCCGGAGACCAGGGGTGCGACGACGCGGACGTTCACCAGGGCCGCAACGAATCCGGTGAAGGCCTCGACGCCGATATTGCCCAGCGAGGCGTAACCCTGGATCGCGATCAGCGAACCACCCGACAAGGTCACGAAGCCGACGATGGCGATGGTGCCACCGATAACGGCCATCGCCCCGGTGCCCATGCCGATCTCGGCGATCAACCGCAGCAACGCACGGCGGTAGTAGCGCAGGGCATGCGGGATCTGGCCGACGGCAGTGACGGTGAACCACGCCACGTCACCGACCCGGTCGATGAAGCGGCCCGGCGAGGCCGCCCACTTGCTCGCCCTCGAATACGCCCGCGGGTAGCGGCTGCGCAGGACTGTCGCGGTACTCATAATCAGTGCCCCGTTCCGAACCGGACGCCGATGGTCGTCAGAACGACGTTTACGGCGAACAATGCGACCACGGAAAGGACGAGCGTTTCGTTCACTGCGGTGCCGAGGCCCTTGGAACCGCCCGACACCGTCAGACCGCGGTAGCACCCGACCAGACCGGCGATCAGCCCGAAGGTGAGCGCCTTGACGATCGAGATGATGACCTCGGGCAGGCCGGTGATCAGCGTCAAGGTGGAGACGTAGGCGCCGGCGGAGATGTTCTGCATGTATACGCCGAAGATGAAGCCACCGACGAGGCCGACGGCGATGACGGCGCCGTTGAGCAGCACGGCCACGAACGTCGAGGCGACCACCCGGGGCAGGACTAGGCGGTGGATGGGATCGATGCCGAGGACCTCGAGGGCGTCGATCTCTTCGCGAATCGTGCGCGCGCCGAGGTCGGCACAGATGGCCGTCGACCCAGCGCCTGCGACCACCAGCACGGTCACGATCGGACCGAGCTGAGTCACTGCGGCCAGCGCCGCGCCGGCACCGGATACGTCAGCCGCGCCGAACTCAACCAGCAGGATATTGATGGTGAAGATGATCAGGATTGTGTTGGGGACCGCGACCGCAATGGTCGGCAGGAACGTCACCCGAAACTGAAACCAGCCTTGGAGGATGAACTCTCGCCACTCGAACGGCCACTTCGTCGTGGCCTTCGCGGTGAGCACGCACATGCGGAAGAAGCCGCCGATGGCGGTGAGCGCCGGACGCGTTTTGTCCTGGAGGTAGCCGCCAACACCGGCGGTCGTTGCCGTCACAGGGACACCCAGATGACGGAACCACGTCGGTCGTGGCGCAACGGCAGTCCGTCGTGCACGTACCCTCCTTGCCCCGACCCGCAGTGAGTGAGTGTCGTCTCCCTACCAACGAGTAGTAAGGAGGACCACAGGAATGTACCCGATCGCCGAGGGCGTGTGCACCGCATTTGCACTATTGACCCTCCCTCGTCATCGAGCGCAATTTGTCGTGCGCGTAAGTAGTTGGTTCGCTAGTCGGGATCGGCTGCATCCGAAGCATTTTCGTCGGCATGATCCGTTTCGGCACTGGCGCTGAAGCGAATCCGCAGTTCGGTCTTCAACACTTTGCCAGCGGGGTTGCGGGGTAAGGCATCGACGATTTCGAGACCCTTGGGATGCTTGTAACGGGCCAGTCGCTCGGTGAGGAATTCGTCGAGTTCGGCCAGCCGGAGTTCGCTGCTGGAGATAGCGGCCACGGCTACCGGAACCTCGCCCCACTTAGGGTGTGCGCGTCCGATAACCGCCACCTCGACGATGGCGGGATGGGCGGCCAGCACGTTCTCCACCTCGGCGCAGTAAATGTTCTCACCGCCGGAGATGATCATGTCCTTCTTCCGGTCGACCACCCAGACATAGCCGTCGGAGTCCATCTTGACCAGATCGCCTGAGTGGAACCAACCACCGGCGAACGCATCGGCGGTTGCCTCCGGGTTGTTCCAATAGCCGGCCATGAGAGTCGGTGCGCGGTAGACGATTTCGCCGACCTCACCGACCGGGACGTCGTTCATGTTCTCGTCGACAACGCGGGCGGCGACGGTCGGAATGACCTTGCCGACCGATCCGCGTTTCCGGATCGCGTCATCACCGAGCAGCATGCAGGTCACCGGCGACATCTCGGTCTGACCGAACGCGGCCAGGATCTTGCTCTCGGGGAAGGTCTCCGAGATCTCGCGCAGCAGGGTGTCCGACGCCGGGGCGGCGCCCCAGGACAGCGATCTCAGCCGGATGTCGCGCGGCTTGGCCTGCTGCGCGGCGCAGACTGCCTGCCACTGCGCCGGAACCAGGAAGATGCCGGTGACCCGTTCGGCTTCCAGAACGTCGAGCAGTTGGCCGGGGTCGAATCCGCCGAGCGGGTGGATAACGGTCGGGACGCCCAGGATGAGACCACCGAGGGTGTTGCCGATACCGGCGATGTGGAACAGCGGGACCCCGATGAATCCGACGTCGTTATTGATGTCGGGGCTGGTGGTGTACATCCCGGTCATCGCCTGGCCCGCCAGGTTCGTGTGGGTCAGCACCGCGCCCTTGGGCCGTCCGGTGGTGCCCGAGGTGTACATGATCAGGGCCGGGTTGTCGCCCGGGATGTCCACGGGTTCGTGCTCATCGCCGTCTTCGACGATGAGGTCTTCGTAGCCCAGCACGCCCTCCTCGCTGGCGCCGCCGGCGACGATCACATCGCTCAGCGCGGGCGCGAGGTCGCGGACGGCCTTGGCGACGTCAGCGAGCACGGTTTCGGTCACCACCACCGCGGCCTCGCAGTCCTGCACCAGGAACGCGAGCTCCGGTGGGGTCAGCCGGAAGTTGACCGGGACCGCGATCGCACCGAGCTGGTTAGCGGCCAGCGTGGCCTCGATGAACTCGGGGCGGTTGAGCATCAGGATCATCACCCGGTCGCCGAACCGCACGCCGCGACGGCTCAAGGCGTTCGCGAGTGCGGTGACCCGGCGGTCGAACTCGGCCCAGGTGGTGGTGTGGCCCAGATACCGCAGCGCGGTCGCGTCCGGTTGCATCAGTGCGTGGCGCGCCAGCTGGTTCGTCCAATTCTGGCGGCGTGCGCGATACGGCTGGTCAGTGGTCACGGTCAGCTGCCTGGTCACAAGCCCTCTTTTGGTGGTCCGTCTGGCGTGAAGGTTGCGTGAAGCCGATACTGGACAACACCGGAATCGTTATATTTGATCAAATCCGGTGTTGCTTGGGTCACATTATTGCGTTGCTGCTCACCACACAAGTCCTCGGAGGTCACGTGAACGCACCGGCTTCCGCACGGCGTGACAACCGTCGGGGACGCCGTCGCTCACAACTGTCGGACGAGGTCGCCGCGCACCTGCGGGAAGCAATCATGACCGGCACGCTGCGGCCCGGGACGTTCATCCGGCTCGACGAGACGGCCGCCCGGCTCGGCGTCAGCATCACCCCGGTACGGGAAGCGCTGCTGACCCTGCGGGGCGAAGGCATGGTGGCCCTGGAGCCGCGGCGCGGCTACGTGGTGCAGCCGCTGAGCCGCCAGGACGTCGCCGACATTTACTGGCTGCAGGCCACCATCGCCAAGGAGTTGGTGACCAGTGCGGCCCAGCGCCTGACCGACGAACAGATCGACGAGCTCGACGAGGCCAACGAGAGGCTGGCCGCGTCGGTGATCGACGGTGATCCCGCGACCGTCGGCGCCGCCGAATTCGCCTTCCACCGGTTGCTCAACCGGGGGGCCGGCCGGATGAAGCTGGCCTGGTTCCTACTGCACGCGGCACGCTACATGCCGCCACAGATCTACCTCACCGACGCGTCGTGGGGCGAGTCCGCGGTCGAGACTCACCGCCAGCTGATCGCCGCGCTGCGCCGCCGCGACGTCAACACGCTCGTCGCACTGTCCGGCGCTGAGTTCAGCGACGGTGTGGACCGGCTGCTGGAGCAGCTGGAACGCAATGGGATGTGGCGCCGCTAGATTCCCGACAGCTGCTCGGCGCGCGTCTTGAGATTAGTGGCCAGATGCTCGAGCACATCGTTGATCAGTTTCTTGACCATCATGTCCGGCACCGGCAGGGACACCTCGACCTCGAGGTCCACCGTCAGCAGGCTCGAGGGCCCCATCGCGACCACTGAGAACAGCTGATCCTGTTTGGTGAACACCTCGCCCTGCTGCAGCACCGTCTGGATCTGGCCTTCGCCGGGGTAATAGACAGCCTGGATGAACGTGCCCGACTGGCCCTGGATCTCCATGTCGAGGCGCAGCTGGCTGGGCCGGCCGTCGTCATAGCGGGCCAGCACGTAGACGGCCTTGGCCTCGTCGTTCCATTCCGGATACTTCTCGAAGTCGGCGACGATGCGCAGGATCGAATCGGCATCGGCGTTGACCTCAACGGTCTTACTGACGAGCGGCATCCGGCGAGTCTATTTCAGGGCGCCGCGTCGGCTTTCGTGACGCTGGCCCCGGGGCCCAGCGGGGACTCCACCCTCAGCTTCTCCTCGCGGATCAGGCCCCGCAACAACGCGGTGCTGAACTCGGCGGCAATCTCCTTGGCGGTGCGCCGGCCGTCGGGACGCAGCCAGCGGTAGGCGCCCAGCGTCATCCCGATGTAACCCAGCGCCACCACGTGGGTGTCGCAGTCGAAGAACTCTCCGCTGGCGATACCCCGGCCGATCAGGCCGTGCACGTGCTCGTAGACCTGGGTTTCCTTTTCCCGGACCTCGACGACCTGCTCCGCGGTGAACCACTCGGTAATGTAGGGCGCCTCCTGGAAATACACCGCCGCACCCTCGGGGTTATCGGCGATATTCGTCAGCAGCTTCACGGTGTACTGGTAGAGCGCCTCGCGCGCGGTCCAGGACGGATCGTCGTGAACGGCCTCGAGGGTGTTGTCGGCGGCGCGGCGGTAGATGTCGAACAGGATCAGCGACTTGCTGGCGTAGTAGTGGTAGACCGTGGCCTTGTTCAGGCCGACGATATCGGCGACGTCATCCATCCTGGTGCCGTGGTAGCCGCGCGCGGCGAAGAGCTTGGTGGCGACCGCCAGCAGCTCTTCGCGCCGGGACATCCCGTTCTCGGATGCCATGATGACCTCGCTTGTTCTCTTGCGGGCTCGCTCGCGTCCGACCAAGCCGGCGCGCTGCCTATCAACTAGTTGGATAGTTTAATGACCGGTGTCGCGCGAGCGACCCGCGGACTAGACTCGGCGAAAGTTGCGGTGGCTCTGGGAGGTGTGGCGGATGGATCCGAATCCGGATTACGACGCGAGCGATGAGGTCGAGTACTTCTTCAGCTGGCTCCCATGGGCGCTGCGTGGGGTCTACCCACCATCCGCTTACCCGCCGGTCTAAATCGGCCTGACACAACCTTTGCCGGCCGGCCTGCGGGCGATGCTCGCCCGCGACCCCGGCGAGCCGCACCGCGCGGCAAGCTCACTCAAGCGGCGCGCGGCGCTGGAGACCGTTCGGCTCAGAGCGCCGGCGTCCATCCGGGACGGACTGCGGATTGGTCAGTCACGCTCGGTGGGAAGCTCGCCGTCGGGTACCGTCACGACGGCGGTGGTGCCCCCGCCAGGAGTGTCCGACAAGTCGACTGAACCGCCCATGGCCTCGACGCCGACCAGCAACGACGACAGCCCGATATGCCCCTGGGCCACTTTGTCATTCAGTACTCCCGGGTCGAAGCCGACACCGTTGTCCACCACCCTCAGCACCAGCGAGCCGGGCGCCGAATCGAGCTCGACACGCAGCCGAGTTGCACGAGAGTGTTTGTGCGCGTTGGCAAGTAGCTCGCGTGCGGCCCGGTAGAGCAGGGCTTGCGACGGCGGTTTACCAACCTCCTCGACCTCGCAGTCGATGGGGACGCCCCAGCGCCGCTCGTACTGGCCGACCACCTCGCGCAGCGCCGCGCCCAGGCCCACCTGGGCCAGCACCTGCGGATGGAGCGTGGAGACCGCGCTGCGAAGCTGGTTGATGGCATCATGCAACGCCGCGTCGACCCGCTCGAAACCCTCCTCGGACGGCGATTCGTGCAGATCCTCCAGATCCAGCCGGGCGGCCAGCAGGTTCTGCAACGGCCCGTCGTGCAGTTGTTCGGACAGCTGCCGGTTATTGCGTTCGTCGGCCAGCATCGACTCCGAGACCAGCCGGCGCCGCACCTCGAGCAGCGAACGCACCCGGGCCCGGCGCCGCGCCAGCACCAGGCACAGCGCGGTGGTGGCCAGGGCCAGCCACGCCAGGCAGCCGACCTGGACGTAGACGATATTGGGCATGCCCATCGTGTCGTCACGCTTGGAATAGACGATCCACGCCCCCAGGTATCCGATGGTGGTGCTGGCACCGATCAGGGCGGTGATCTCGGGTCGGTCCAGGAACGACACCGTGATAGGGATCAGGAAGAAGATCGGCAACAGCCAGCTCGTCGCGCCCCCGGAGGCGACGCACATCGCCAGCACCGCCACCACGTCGATAGCCGTTGAGGCCCAGCCGAACCACCACTGCAGCGGGCTGCGCAGCACCACAGCCAGCCAGATCGCGGCGGTGGCGGTGTAGACGATCAGCACCGTCCAATAGACCATCGGCAGCCAGTGGTCGACGCCTTCGATCCACACCAGCAACGCGATCAAGACGATCAGTGGTAGCCGCAGGACGGCCGCGACCCGTACCGGCTCGGTGCCGAGGTGATCGGCCGCGCGGGCCAGCGGGGCCGGGAGGTTACTCAAGCAGGCCCCGCCGCATAGCCTCGGCCACCGCGGCGGCCCGATCACCCACCCCGAGCTTCTCGTAGAGCCGCTGCACGTGGGTCTTGACGGTCGACGGCGCCAGGAACAACGCCTCGGCGATCGCCGGGATGCTGCGTCCCCCGGCGATCATGTTGAGCACCTCGCGCTCCCGCGTGCTCAGCGACGGCCCGGCAGGCTCGGCTCGGCGCCGGATCTCGACGGCCAGCCCCGACGCCAGCCGGGGCGCGAGAATGTCGCGGCCCTTGGCGCAATCCAGGACCGCGTTGACGATCTCTGATCGGGTGGAGTCTTTGGGCAGATAGCCCGCGGCCCCTTGCTGGAGCGCGTGATAGACGATTGCGGCGTCGTCGTGAGCCGACACCAACAGCACCCGGGTCGGCAGTTCGTCGCGCTTGACCGCGGCGGCCACTTCGGCGCCGTCCATTCCGGGCATCCGGTAGTCGAGAAGCGCGACGTCGGGGCTGTGCTCCTTGATCGCGGCCAGTGCCGACGTACCGTCCTCGGCTTCGGCGACGACCGCTATCTCGCCGCTGCCGCTCAGCGCCCGAACCAGACCGTCGCGGAACAGCGGGTGGTCATCGCCGACGACGACGCGCACTTTTCCGGTCATACCAGCAGCTTTCCATATCGTGTCCACCGATCGGGGGACAAAGACTTCATCCCTACTCACGTCTCATCAGCGGACAGACATGGCATCCCATGCGGGCAATAGTCATTGCATGGCCGAAAGTCACCGGCCCCAGAGCAAGGAGACAGACATGGACCGCACATTCACTCGCCGCTTGACCACCGCTCTGGCGGGACCCACCCTCGCGGTGGGCGTGCTGGCCGGCACTCTGGTCGTCGCCACCCCCGCGGCGGCCGACACCATGGGCCTGAGCATGGCGGCACCGGATGCCCCCGCATCCGCCGAGCGGATTTCGATCGCCCTCTAGATCTGAGGATTGCGGCCCGCAACCCACCAAACCGTCGCCCGCTCTCGCGGGAGTTCGGAGGTCTATTGATCGATAACCTCTCTCCACATGCCTGCGAGGCCCTCCCTATGGTCATACGGGAGGGCCTCGTCGTGGAGTTAACGGGTGTCATATCGTGGCGGCATGGACTTCGCCATGACTGCCAAGGGTGCTGATTACCACAAACGCCTCACCGAGTTCATGGTCGAGCACGTCTTCCCTGCCGAGAAGTCGTACGACGAGCACCGGGCCGCCGCCGGACCGAACGACTTCACCGTCCCGCCGGTGGTCGAAGAGCTGAAGAAGCTGGCCCGCGGCCAGGGGCTGTGGAACCTGTTCCTGCCGTCGGAGTCGGGGCTGACCAATCTCGAGTACGCGTCGCTGGCCGAGCTGACGGGGTGGAGCACCGAGATCGCGCCTGAAGCCATCAACTGCGCGGCACCAGACACCGGCAACATGGAGACCCTGCACCTGTTCGCCACTGAGGAGCAGCGCAAGCAGTGGCTCGAGCCGCTGCTCGCCGGCGAAATCCGCAGCGCCTTCTCGATGACCGAGCCCGCGGTGGCCTCCAGCGACGCGCGTAACATCCAGACCGCGATCGTGCGCGATGGCGACGACTACATCATCAATGGTCACAAGTGGTGGACCTCGGGCGCCAACGATCCGCGCTGCAAGATCCTGATTGTCATGGGCCGCACCAATCCCGGCGCCGCGTCCCATCAGCAGCAGTCGATGATCCTGGTGCCCACCGACACTCCCGGGGTCAACATCAAGCGCTCCACATCGGTGTTCGGCTGGCAGGACCAGCACGGCCACGCCGAGATCATCTACGACAACGTCCGGGTGCCCGCGTCGAACCTGCTGGCCGAGGAGGGCATGGGCTTCGCCATCGCCCAGGCCCGCCTGGGGCCGGGCCGGATCCATCACTGTATGCGCGCGATCGGCGTGGCCGAGCGGGCGCTGGCACTGATGGTCGACCGCGTGCAGACCAGGATCGCATTTGGTAAGCCACTGGCCGAGCAGGGCATGGTGCAAAACGCAATCGCCCTGTCCCGCAACGAGATCGATCAAGCGCGGTTGTTGTGCGAGAAGGCTGCGTGGACCATCGATCAGTTAGGCAACAAGGAAGCCCGCGACCTGGTTGCACAGATCAAAACCGTTGCCCCGCAAATGTCCTGCAATGTGATCGACCGCGCCATCCAGGTGCACGGTGCCGCCGGCGTCAGCGACGACACCGTGCTGGCGCGCATGTATGGCTGGCAACGCGCGATGCGTATCTTCGACGGACCCGACGAGGTCCACATTCGTGCCACTGCCCGCGCCGAACTCGGCCGCGACAAAAGCGCATTCGCGGCGGCGGTGACCGGAGCGTGAATCACACCCAGCTTTCGGGCGCTTGGAACTTTCGCGATATCGCCGCCACAGCCGGGCTGCGGCCCGGCCGGTTCTTCCGGTCCAGTGAGCTCAGCCGGCTCGACGACGACGGTCGCGAAGTCTTCGTCGGACTCGGGATAACCGATGTCGCCGACCTGCGTTCGCCGCAGGAAGTGGAACGTCGCGGTGCAGGTGCCGTCCCGGACGGCGTTGCGATCCATCTGCTGCCGTTCCCGGATCTGTCGAACACCACTGCCGAGGCGCCGCACGAGACCAGCTGGCAGAAGATGATGTCCGACCCGGTTCCCGACGAAGACGTCGAAGCCTCGGCGGTGCGGTTCATGACCGAGGAGTATCAGAAGTTCCCGACCCTCGGTGGTGCACAACGCGCTGTGCGTCAAGTGTTTTCACTGCTGGGCGCGGGTCGCCCGGTGATCGCGCACTGCTTCGCGGGCAAGGATCGCACCGGGTTCACGGTAGGCGTGGTGCTGGAGGCGATCGGAGTGTCACGCGACGCCATCCTGACCGACTTTCTGCGCAGCAACGACGCTGTCGACTCGCTGCGGGAGCGCATCATGGAATCGGTGGTCGAGCGTGCCGGTGAGACACCGGAGATCCTCACCTTCGCCCAGGCCCGTCTGACCAACGGCGTGCTGGGTGTTCGCGAGTCGTATCTGGCGACGGCCCGGCGCACGATCGACGAGAACTACGGCGATCTGAAGGGCTTCTTGCGGGCCTGCGAGGTGACCGACGAGGACATCGCGCGGACTCGCACCGAGCTACGGGGTTAGCGCCACACCGGCCACCCACGCCGCGGTGGAGCGTCGCTGATCGCGGCGTGCGGTCAATTCGCGGGAAGGTGGCGTCTGGCCTCGCGCAGTCCGGACTCGGGATCTCAGGCCACCGCCAACCGCGCTCGGGTGGGGAACGCAGGTGGATGCTGGCATTCCATACACTTGCATCTTCCACCCGGCCTCGGCAGGACCAACCAGATCGGATCGCATCGATGCTCATCGGGATTCCACGCGAGTCTCTCCCGGGGGAGACTCGTGTCGCCGCCACACCACAGACCGTCGGGCAGCTCATCAAACTCGGCTATGACGTGCTCGTCGAATCCGGCGCTGGAGTTGCGGCGAGCTTCTCCGATGAGGCATTCGTCGAGGCCGGTGCCGGTATCGGGTCGACGACCGAGACGCTGGCCGCCGACATCGTCCTCAAGGTCAACGCGCCGACCAGCAGCGAAATCGCAGCACTGCGCGACGGCGCGACACTGATCAGCCTGATCTCCCCCGCGCTGAAACCCGAACTCGTCGAGGAGCTGTCCACCCGGCCGATCACGGTGCTGGCGATGGACGCCGTGCCACGGATCTCGCGGGCCCAGTCCCTGGACGTGCTGTCCTCAATGGCCAATATCGCCGGCTACCGCGCAGTCATCGAGGCCGCGCACGCGTTCGGGCGCTTCTTCACCGGACAGGTCACCGCCGCGGGCAAGGTTCCTCCGGCCAAGGTGTTGGTGGTCGGCGCCGGCGTGGCGGGTCTGGCAGCAATCGGCGCCGCCGGCAGCCTCGGCGCCATCGTGCGTGCGACCGACCCACGCCCCGAGGTAGCCGATCAGGTCAAATCCCTTGGTGGTGAGTATCTTTCGATCGAGTCGCCGGAAGCCGAGGTATCGGCCACCGGGTACGCCAAAGAGATGGGTGACGATTACAAGGCCCGCGAGGCGCAGCTATACGCCGAGCAGTCCGAGGATGTCGACATCATCGTCACGACGGCACTGATTCCCGGCCGTCCCGCACCGCGCATCATCACCGCCGACATGGTCGCTTCGATGAAATCGGGCAGCGTCATCGTCGATATGGCCGCAGCCAACGGCGGCAACGTCGAGGGCACCGTCAAAGACCAGGCGGTCTTGACCGACAACGGCGTCACCATCATCGGCTACACCGACCTGGCCGGCCGGCTGCCCACCCAAGCCTCGCAGCTCTACGGCACCAACCTGGTCAACCTGCTCACACTGCTCACACCAGCCAAAGACGGTGTGCTGACGTTGGATTTCGACGATGTGGTGCAACGGTCGGTGACCGTCGTGCGCGACGGCGAGACGACGTGGCCGCCTCCACCGGTACAGGTCTCGGCGGCACCTGCGGCCTCGGCGGCCGCCGCGCCCGCGGTGCAGCACGTCAAAGAACCGATGACGATGGGCCGCCGGCTCGGCATCACGTTCGGTGCTGCCGCGGTGCTGTTCCTGCTCATCGCGTTGTCCCCGGCAGCGCTGCAGGTGCACCTGACGGTGTTCGCGCTCGCAATCGTCATCGGTTACTACGTGATCGGCCATGTGCACCACGCCCTGCACACGCCGCTGATGTCGGTGACCAACGCGATCTCCGGCATCATCGTCGTCGGCGCGCTGCTGCAGATCGGTCACGGTGACGTCATCGTCACGGCATTGGCCGCTGTCGCCATCCTGCTTGCCAGTATCAACATCTTCGGTGGCTTCGCGGTGACGCGTCGCATGCTCGCGATGTTCTCGAGGAGCTAACAACAATGTTCACACTGGAGACAGCCGCAACCGCGGCCTACGTCATCGCTGCCCTACTATTCATTCTCGCCCTGGCGGGATTGTCGAAGCACGAAACATCCAGAGCCGGAAACACATTCGGTATCGCCGGCATGGCCGTAGCCTTGGTCGCCACCATCGCGCTGGCGCTGGCCCGCCAGATCGAACCGCTGGGGCTGGGCCTGCTCGTCGGCGCTATGGCCATCGGCGCCGCCATTGGATTGTGGCGTGCCCGGGTGGTCGAAATGACCGGTATGCCGGAGCTGATCGCACTGCTGCACAGTTTCGTCGGCCTGGCCGCGGTCCTGGTCGGCTGGAACGGCTACCTGCATGTCGAACACCACCTCGCGGGCAGTGAAGCCGCACTGCTCGATAGCCAGGGCATGCTCGGTATCCACTCTGCCGAGGTGTTCATCGGCGTATTCATCGGCGCCGTCACCTTCACCGGATCGATCGTCGCCAACCTGAAACTGTCGGCGCGTATCACATCCTCCCCACTGATGTTGCCCGGCAAGAACTTTCTCAATGTCGGCACCCTGGTGTTGTTCATTGCGCTCACCGTCTGGTTCGTCATCGAACCCCAGCTGTGGCTGCTCATCGCCGTCACGGTGTTGGCGCTGCTGCTGGGCTGGCACCTGGTCGCCTCGATCGGCGGTGGCGACATGCCCGTCGTGGTGTCGATGCTCAACAGCTATTCCGGTTGGGCTGCAGCAGCTTCGGGCTTCCTGCTGTCCAACGATCTGTTGATCGTCACCGGCGCCCTGGTCGGATCTTCCGGCGCCTACCTCTCCTACATCATGTGCAAAGCCATGAACCGCTCGTTCATCTCGGTCATCGCTGGAGGCTTCGGCATAGAAAGCTCAGCAGCAGGGTCCGATGTGGATTACGGCGAACACCGCGAGATCACCGCGGAGGGAGCCGCCGAACTCTTGTCGTCGGCCAGTTCGGTGGTGATCACCCCCGGCTACGGGATGGCGGTGGCCCAGGCCCAGTACGGCGTTGCCGAACTGACCCGCAAACTGCGCGAGCGTGGTGTCACTGTCCGATTCGGTATCCACCCCGTAGCAGGCCGTCTGCCCGGACATATGAACGTGCTGCTGGCAGAGGCCAAGGTGCCTTACGACATCGTGCTCGAAATGGACGAGGTCAACGACGATTTCGAGAGCACCTCGGTGGTTTTGGTGATCGGTGCCAACGACACGGTGAACCCGGCGGCTTCGGAAGATCCGAACAGCCCGATCGCTGGCATGCCGGTGCTGACGGTCTGGAATGCCGAGCACGTCATCGTGTTCAAACGGTCCATGGCCTCCGGTTACGCCGGCGTGCAGAATCCGCTGTTCTTCCGCGAGAACACCCAGATGCTGTTCGGGGATGCGCGCGACAGGGTCGACGACATCAACGCCGCGCTATAAGACCGTGCGGTGAACCGCCGCGGCGGGGCTGCGCGCGGCGCCCCCGCTGGCTGATCAGCCGAGCTTGAAGGTGGCGTGCTCGGCCGCAGACAGGTCATCGATCTGCGACCACTGCGACGCGATGTCGTCGACCGTAGGCACGTTCTCGAAGGTGACACCCTCGTTCTGGAACAGCGCGGCGCGCTGCACCTTGCCGCCACCGACGATGAAGATCGAGGCCGAATCGGGCACCTCTTCGGTGCACAAGTAGCCGACCACCGGCGCGACGTACTCCGGGGTGAGCTTCGCGAGCACCTCCTTGGGCAGGATGTCCTCGGTCATACGGGTGGCCGCGATCGGTGCGACGGCGTTGGCCTTGATGTTGTACTTGGCGCCTTCCTGGGCCAGCGAGTTGATCAGGCCGACCAGACCGAGCTTGGCGGCGCTGTAGTTGGCCTGCCCGAAGTTGCCGAACAAGCCGCTGGTGGAGGTGGCGACAACAATGCGGCCGTAGCTCTGCTCGCGGAAGTGCGGCCAGGCGGCGCGGATGACGTTATAGCCGCCGTAGAGGTGGACCTTGAGCACGGAATCCCAGTTCTCGAACGGCATCTTGTGGAAGGTGCCATCACGGAGGATGCCCGCGTTGCTGACAATGCCGTCGATCTTGCCGAACTCGTCGAGCGCGGTCTTGATGATGTTCTCGGCACCCTCGGGCTCGGCAACCGAGTCGTAGTTGGCGACGGCGCGGCCGCCGGCGTCCTTGATCTCCTGGACCACCTGGTCGGCCATGTTGTGACCGGCGCCGGTGCCGTCGCGCGCGCCACCGAGGTCGTTGACCACGACACTGGCGCCTTCGCGGGCCAGGGTAAGGGCGTATTCACGGCCCAGACCACCGCCGGCACCGGTGACGACGACGACTCGATCAACAACTCCGGGCATGAGCAACCTTTCTCCGACTGACGGAACGTAACTCTCTGTATACGTGGGCCGCCGGGGCTGCAGGCACCCGGGTTGGGTTCACGCCTTCTGCGCGACGACGAAGGTCGAGAACGCGTCCGGATCCTCGGCCATCGGCACTTCGACCCAGCGGTCCAGCCGGCGCATCGCGTCGGCAGAGCGCTCACCGGACGCGAGCCACCCGTGCGCGTTGAGCCACTCGGTCACGTCGGCCCGATCGGGGTCGTTGTACATCAAGTTCTGCATGTCGATGGTGCGCTCGATGCCGAGATCGTTGGCGAACTTCTCGAACCGTTCCCGCGCCTGTGCTCGACGTTCCTCGGAGTGGTGTCCCATGGTTTCGGCCGAGACCCGGCTGCCTGGCGCGCTCAGCTCGGTGACCAGTTCGAACAACCGGTCCTGAGCGTCGGCGGGGAGGTACATCAGTAGTCCCTCGGCCAGCCAAGCGGTGGGCTGCGACGGGTCGAAGCCCTGCCGTTTGAGTGCGGCCGGCCAGTCCTGACGCAGGTCCACGGGAACCTCGTGGCGCTCGGCAATCGGCTGCACATCGTGTTCGGCCAGCTTCTTGGCCTTGTAGTCGAGGACCAGGGGCTGGTCGATCTCATACACCCGGGTGCCGGCCGGCCAGTCCAGCCGGTAGGCGCGCGAGTCCAGGCCCGAGGCCAGGATCACGATCTGGCGGATGCCGGCGGCCGCGGCTTCAGCGAAGAAGGCATCGAAGAAGTGCGTCCGAACCGCCTGGTAGTTGAGCATGTGGGTGAGCATGGCGACGGCTTCGGGATCGACATCGGACAACCGGTCGGCCAGCGCCGCATCCAGGAAGTGCTCCCACATCCCGGTCCCGGCGCCGTCCACCAGAATCCGGGCATAGGGATCACGGATCAGTGGATCGGGCTTGTCGGTCTCGCTGGCACGGGCGGCAGCCACCAATACGGCGGTCGAGCCGACGCTGGTCGCGATGTCCCAGGTGTCGTCATTCGTGCGCTGAGTACTCATGGCAGCGGTATCCCCAATTCGGCGTCGCTTTAACGGCTCGACATTGGTCCGCGGGGCCAAAGGCAGCGCATCAACCCAAGTCAGCCAGGGTTATGGATCGATGCTACCGGAGAAACTTAGCCAGACTATGCGACCTGTGGCGCATGTCACCGCATCACTAACCGGTGTGCCAGGCATTGCCGTTGAGCAGCTCCAGAAACTGATCGGTGATCGCGACCAGCCGCTTGTCGTCGCCGACGAAGCCTGCGTAGAAGCCCAGGCCCCACATCACGGCGATGATCATCTCGGCAGCCGACTCGATATCGATATCGGAGCGCACCTCGCCCGTCTCGATGGCATCGCGGATGGCAGCCTTGATGTATCCGCGGGTGAACTCCTGCGAATCGTGGTTGGACTCGGCCAACTCCGGATGTCGCTCGGCTTCGAGTACGGCCGTCACCATGAACGCAGCAACTGAGCGATCCTGACCCTCGGCCTGCACCACCGCGCCGATGAAGGCGCGGATCCGTCCAGCCAGCGTCCGCTCACGCTGCGACTGCTGGACAGCGGCCTCGATGACCCAGGCGTTGGTCTGATCGACCACCTCTTGGTACAGCAGCCGTTTGCTGGCGAAGTAGTGATTGATGGCGGGTCTAGTCAGGTCGGCACGGATGGCGATTGCCTGGAAGGTGGCAGCGTCATAACCCGATTCGCTGAACACCTCACGGGCGGCGCGCATGATGCGCTCACGCGTTTCCGCGGCCTTAGCTGCTGGGGGGCGACCAGGGCCCCGACTCGCTGTATGCGGCACCGTCAAATTGTGACACAACTACGGCAGAAAAACTTTGCCGGTCAACAACATTTGCTCGTTCCTGATAAATTAGAATTCCACTCATATTCAACTCTACCTGCGGAAACCGTTGTCGCGACGGCGTTCCGGCTCGCGATCCGGGCGCAACCTGTGGTTTTCGTCCCGCACACCGGACTGTCACCACGAGGTAAGTGTTGTGGAAATACGAATCACGCCTGAGGATTTGCCAGTAGCGCATTCGCGCGCGCAGGTACCCCCGTCAAAAAGGTTCGGGGTGCGGGATGCGCGTTTGCTAGAGGCGTTTTGGGGCTCTACATCACCCGACGCATGAGCCTGATCGCACGATCAGTGTAGGGCGGATACATGAGTTTCACATCCAATGTGGTCGTTTTAGCCAACACGGCGCGTCGGTGGCTGAGCGCTTCGAAGCCCCACTTGCCGTGATACGCACCCATGCCGCTGGCCCCAACACCGCCGAAGGGAAGTTGCGGGACAAGGCAGTGCACCGCGACGTGGTTGACCACTGCGCCGCCGGACGGCATCCGGTCGACGAGGTCCCGGGCCACCCGCTGCGAGGCGGTGAAGACATACAGCGCCAGCGGCTTGGGCCGGGCGTTGACGAACGCGACGGCGGCGTCTGGCGAATCCACCGTGATGATCGGCAGGATCGGGCCGAAGATCTCGTCGGACATCACCGGGTCATCGCCGGCCGGGTTGACGATCACCGTCGGCTCGATCCGCAGCACCGCGCGATCCGAGCCGCCACCGGTGACCACAGTGCCGCTGGTCGCGCTGATGAGTGACACCAGGCGATCGAATTGCCGCTCGTTGACGATCCGCAGTGACGGATCCTTCTCTTCGGCGCGGAACGCGGCGATCGTCGCCACGATCTTGTCGGTCAGCTCGGCGGCGATCGTACGGTCGGCCAGCACATAGTCCGGCGCGATGCAGGTCTGACCCGAGTTCAGCATCTTGATCCAGGCGATCCGGCGGGCCGCCACATCCAGGTCGGCGTCGGCGAGCACCACCACCGGGCTCTTACCGCCGAGTTCCAGCGTCACTGGGGTCAACGTCGGCGCGGCGGCAGCCATGATCTTGCGACCGATCTCGGTACCGCCGGTGAACAGCGCGTGGTCGAACCCCTGCGCCATCAGGTCCTGAGTCACCGCGGTGCCGCCCTCGACCACCCGGATGACCTCAGAATCCAGATACTCCGGAACCAGCCGTGCGATCAGCGCCGAGGTGGCCGGCGCCAGCTCCGACGGCTTGATCACCACACCGTTTCCGGCCGCGATTGCGGCCACCACCGGCACCATGCACAGTTAGAAGGGGTAATTCCACGGCCCGATCACCAGAATCACGCCCAGCGGGTCGAACTGCACCCACGCTTTTCCGGGCAGTTGTGCCAGCGGCAGGCCGTACCGCTGCGGCTTCACCCATTTCTTCAGGTGTTTCCGGGCGAAGGCGGCTTCGGCCTCCGTCGACCCGATATCGCCGAGCCATGCCTCGAAGGACGTCCGACCCAGATCCTTGGCCAGCGCCTCGGCGATCTCGGGCTCGCGCTCCTCGCACATCCGCTCCACGGCACGCAGCTGCTCGGAACGCCAGGTCAGGGAGCGGGTGCGGCCGCTGTTGAACGCCTGGCGCACATCGGCCAGCACCCCGGCTGCACCACCATCGGTGGCCTGGTCATTGGTGATCTGAACGGTCATGCCCACTCCTCGAATCGATCCCGTGTGTCCAGCTTGCCCCATCGCCTGCGGTCGCCGCACAGGCCGCAGCGGCCGATCCTGGGAAAGTTGGTCACGATCGAGCACGTCACGACCGGCTGGCCGGGGGCGCGCACTATCGTCATGTGTCATGGCCACCGTTGCCAGCCGAGAGGCGTACTTCGAGACCGGCCTCGACGTGCTCGCAGATGTGGGGTACGGCGGACTCAAACTTGCCGAAGTGTGTAACCGGCTCGGCGTGACGACCGGGTCGTTCTATCACTATTTCTCCAGTTGGCCGACCTACACCCGAGAGCTGGTGTCGTACTGGGTCCAGGACCGGACGATCCGGCTGATCGGCGCGATCCGCGAAGTGACCGACCCACGCCGCCGCATCGAGGCGATCATCCAGGTCGGGCTTTCCCTGCCGCACGGGGCTGAGGCTGCCATCCGGTCCTGGAGCTCGGTCGACCCCCATGTGCTGGCCGTGCAGTCCGAGGTGGACCGGCAGCGCCACAAGATCCTCTACGACTCGGCGATCGAAATCGTCGACGACACCCGCCAGGCCGAGGTTTACGCCTCCTGGGCGGTCTATGTCTTCATCGGCTACGAGCAAGCCACCCTGCCGCGCGAACCGGGGACGTTCGGCTGGATCGCTCGCTACATGCTTGACGCGCTGGACGCGGGCAGTTTCGCCAGCGTGCCCCGGTGAGCCCCGCTGCCCTATGGCGGCGGGCGGTGGAGCGGGTCCGGACACGTGACCCCGAGAACGACGGCGCGCGACGCGCCCTGCGAGCGGCGATCGTCGTGCCGATCGCGGCAGCGGTCAGCTTCGCCCTCGGGGGCGGGTCACAAACACCGATGTTCACGATCTTCGGGTCGATCGCGCTGCTGATCGTCGTGGACTTCCCCGGCAACGTGAATGCCAGGGCGCTGGCCTACGGCGGACTCGGTTTCAACGGCGCGGTGCTGATCAGCCTGGGCACCCTGGCCGCACCGATCCCCTGGCTGGCGGTCACGCTGATGTTCGTCATCGGGGTTGTGGTCGTGTTTTCCGGCGTGCTCAGCGAGATCGTCGCCGCCGGGCAGCGGGCGACCTTGCTGACCTTCGTACTTCCGGTGTGCACGCCGGTGGGCCCGCTCGGGGAGCGGCTGTTCGGTTGGCTGATCGCCCTGGTGATCTGCGTGCCGGCCGCGCTGTTCCTGTTCCCCCCACGCCACCACGGCGAACTGCGCCAGCACGCCGCAGCGGTCTGTGCGGTCTTGGCCGACCGGATCGAGGGCACCGCATCGGCCGACGATGTCAACACCGCGATGGATGCCTTGCGTTCCAACTTTCTCGGCGTCGCGTACCGCCCGGTGGCGCTGACTGCGGGCAGCCGCGCGTTGGTCCGCGTAGTCGACGACCTGCAATGGCTCTGCGATCGTGTCACCGGCGACACCGGTGAGCTGCTCGGCCCGATGCGCGCACCGGCCGTTCAGGTGCTGCGGGATTGCACCGGAGTTCTGCGAATCACCCAGGGGGGTGCCCGGGATGCCGAACGCGCACAGCTGGCGAAGGCGCTGGCTGATTCGCGAACCATCGCGATCGGCAGCTACCGCCAGGACATCGTCGACATCCTCGCCATGTCCGATGACGACGACGCCGTCGCGCTGGGCCGCACCCTGCTCACCCGGCGCACCATCGGCGCCGCAGTCGGGGTCACCGGCCGCCTGATCACGAGCGCCGCGGCGGCCGATGCACGTCCGGTGTGGGCACGGGTGCTCGGGCAGCGACTTCCGGAGACCGGGATCGCCGAGCGGGTGTACTCCGAGACCGAAGCGGTCACCACGCTCACCAGCGGACATCTGGCGACCCGCTCAGTGACGGCCCGCAATAGCCTGCGGACCGCGCTGGGGCTGGCACTGGCCGTGCTCATCACCTTCGTTTTCCCAGTGCAGCACGGGTTCTGGGTGGTCATGGGCGCGCTATCGGTGTTGCGCAGCAGCGCGCTAACCACCGGCACCACCGTCGTGCGGGCCGTGACCGGCACGGTGATCGGTTTCGCGATCGGTGCGGTCATCATCGAACTGCTTGGCACCGACCCGATCGTGATGTGGATGCTGTTGCCGCTGGTCGCATTCGGTTCGGCCTATGTGCCCGAGATCGGTTCCTTCACCGCCGGCCAGGCGGCGTTCACGATGATGGTGCTGATCGTGTTCAACCTGATCGTTCCGAGCGGTTGGGCCGTCGGCCTGATCCGGATCGAGGATGTTGTCGTGGGCGCGTCGGTGGGTGTCGTGGTCTCGCTGCTGCTCTGGCCACGCGGTGCCAAAACCGCTGTGCAGCAAGCGATCGATACGGCCCGGGAGGTGGGTTCCCGCTACCTTCGGGTCGCGATTCTGCGCGTTACCCGCGGCGCTTTCGAAGATGCCGAGAACCGGGTGAACGCGCTGAGTCACGACGCGTTGACGGCATCACGCACCCTGGATGACGCTGTGCGTCAATATCTTTCGGAAAACGGTGGCCCGACGGACTCCCGGGCGCCAGTGGTGCGCGCAGCCAGCCGCGCGGTCCGGCTACGCGCCGCCGCCGATCTGATCGCCGATATCGTGCCGCCGCCGTTGGGGGTCTACCCGCGGGCGCGGGCCGTACTCGAGGAACACGCGACCGCACTCTGCGCCCGGTTCGACAGCTCCATCGGCGGAACAGGACTGGCCGTCCCCATCAGTGATGATCTGGTGCCCGCGCTGCGAGCAGAGGCCGGCGACAACGAGCTGGCGGTGTCGGCGGCACTGCCGTTGGTAACCGCGGCGGCCAACCTCGGCGAGTTGGAGCTCACCTACCCGCCGGACCGGCCGGCGTTGAAGTCGTCGAGCGCCTGGATCACCTCGGACTTGGAGTTCATCACCGGACCGCAGTCCGATTGATTCCGTCAGTCCAGGACTGCGAGTGCGGCCGCTCGGGCCTCGGCTGCGCTCGCGGTGGTCAACACCGCTTCGGCGGCGGCGCGGCATTGCGCCTGGGTGACCGAGGCGAGTTTGGCGCCGACGCCCGTCACGGCGGCCGCCGCCGCGGACAGCGAGGTGACGCCGAGCCCGACCAGTACGCAGGCCAGCAGCGGGTCGGCGGCGGCCTCGCCACAGACTCCGACCGGCTTGCCCCGATTGGCGCCGGCGCGTGCGGTCTGCGCGACGAGCGCCAGCACGCCGGGCTGCCAGGGATCGGTGAGGGTAGCCAGTTCCGCGGACATCCGGTCGGCCGCCATCGTGTATTGGGCCAGGTCGTTGGTGCCGATCGAGAGGAACTCCACGTGGGCCAGGATGTGATCGGCCAGCAACGCGGCGGCAGGAACCTCGATCATCACGCCGGGCACTAGGCCCCGCTCACGAGCCCGGTCGGCGAACCGTTTGGCCTCATCGGGAGTGGCGATCATCGGCGCCATCACCCACGGCGCGCTGCCGGTCCGCTCGGCCGCGAGCGCGATTGCGTCGAGCTGACGCTCGAGCACCTCGGGGTGAAGAGCCTCGATGCGGATCCCGCGCACACCGAGTGCGGGGTTGGCCTCGTCGGGATGCCCGACGAACTTCAACGGCTTGTCGGATCCGGCGTCCAGCGTGCGGATGACGACCTTGCAACCGGCGAACGCGTCGAGCACCTCGCCGTAGATCGAGGCCTGCTCCTCGACCGTGGGCTCGGTGTCGCGGTTGAGAAAGCACAGTTCGGTGCGGAACAGCCCGATACCTTCAGCCGGGGTTTCCCGCGCCGACCGGGCGGCCGAGCCGTCCTGGACATTGGCCAGGATCGACACCGGGTGGCCGTCGGCGGTGGCCCCGGGGCCGGTCCAGCCGGCCATCGCCGCGGCGGCGGCCGCGGCGGCGTCGACAGCCGCGGCGGCCTCGGCCGGGTCGGGCGAGACGCTGAGGGTGCCGCGGGTTCCGTCGATCAAAACTTCGGTGCCGACCGGGATCTCGTCGAGACCATGGACCGCGACGACGCACGGGATGCCCAGCTGGCGGGCGATGATCGCGGTGTGGCTGGTCGGGCCACCGAGCGTGGTGGCCAAGCCGACGACGAGGGTGGGGTCCAGCCCGGCGGTGTCAGCGGGTGCGAGATCCTCGGCGCACAGGATGGCGGGCTGGTCCGGCACCGGCACCCCGGGCTCGGCGAGGCCGCTGAGTTCGGCGACGACTCGGTCCCGGATGTCGCGCAGATCGGTGACGCGCTCGGCCATCAGCCCGCCCATCTTGGCGAACAGGTCAACGAACTGGTCCACCGCAGCAGCGGTCGCACGGACTGCCGGGAAGCCTTCCTTGATGCGTTTTTCCGCCGCGCCCAGCCAGGCACGGTCCTGCGCGAGCATCGCGGTGGCGGCCAACACCTCCGAGGCGGCGCCAGTCGCACTAGCGGCGCGTTCCCGCAGCCGCCCGGCGACCGTGGCCGCCGCCGCGGTGAATCTGGCCACCTCGTGATCGCGCTTGTCTTCGGCGAGCTCACCCCCGGGATCGAGATCGTCGATGGCAGGGAGCCGGCCGGGGCGGACCACCGGTGCGTAGCGGACGCCGGGGACGACAGGTACGCCGGCGAGGATCTGTCCGGCACCGAGTGAGGTAGGTGTGGATGAGGCGGGCATGTGAACTAGGTTACAACGATTCGTTGACAAGTCAACACGAACAGGGGTAAAACAACACATACCAACATTGCATTCGGTGTCATACCCACATAAACGGAGAATTGTGTACCCGGAAGAACGTCAGCAGGCGATCGCCGCTCGAGTGCTGTCCCAGGGGCGGGCCTCGGTGGCGGAACTGGCCCTGGCTTATGACGTCACCACCGAGACCGTCCGCCGCGACCTGGCAGTGCTTGACCGGGCCAGGCTGGTGCGCCGGGTGCACGGCGGCGCGGTCCCGGTGCGCGCACTGCATGTGGTCGAGCCCGGCGTCGACGAGCGGGAGACCACCCGCGCCGACCACAAGGGAGCCATCGCCCGCGCCGCCGTTGAATTCCTCCCGCTCTCCGGTGCCACGGTGCTGTTCGACGCCGGCACCACCACCGCGCGCGTCGCGGCCATGCTGCCCGCCGACCGCGAGCTGGTGGCAGTCACCAACTCGGTGCCGATCGCCGCCCGATTGGCTGCCATGCCGACCATCAATCTGCAGCTGCTCGGCGGCCGGGTGCGCGGGCTGACCCAGGCCGCCGTCGGCGAGTCGGTCTTAGTTGCACTCGACACGATGCGAGTCGACATCGCCTTCATCGGCACCAATGGCATCACCCTACGCCACGGGCTCTCGACCCCCGATGGCGACGAAGCCGCCGTCAAGCGCACAATGGTCCGCTGCGCCAACTACGTTGTGGTACTGGCCGACTCGTCGAAGATCGGCCGCGAGGAGTTCGTCAGCTTCGCCCCGATCGGCAGTGTCGACGCCCTGATCACCGACCGCGAGATCAACCCGGCTGACCGCGCCGAGTTGACCGCTCAGGGTATCGAAGTCGTTGTGGCAGAGTGGGAATCATGATTGTCACTGTTACGCCCAACCCGAGTATCGATCGGACAGTGACGCTGCCCGGCCAGCTGATACGCGGTGCGGTGCACCGGGTGCGGTCAGTGACGACCGAACCGGGCGGTAAGGGTGTCAATGTCGCACGTGCACTGACGCTGGCCGGCTTGGACACTGTGGCTGTGCTGCCGGCCGCTGGGCACGACCCGATCGTGGCGGCGCTGGCGTCCTGCGGTGTGCCGTTCTATCTGGTACCCATCGACGGCGCGGTGCGTACGAACCTCGCGATCACCGAATCCGACGGCACCACAACGAAGATCAATGAGCCTGGCGCGGCGCTTGATGCGACTGCGCTGACCGCGTTCGCCCACGCGATCCTCGATCGTGCGGCAGGGGCGAGCTGGGTGGTGCTCTCGGGTTCTCTGCCGCCCGGAGTTCCGGACGGCTGGTACGCCGATGTGGTGGCCCAATTGCAGTCCTATGACTGCAAAGTCGCAGTCGACACTTCCGACGCCCCGCTGGCGGCGCTGGCCGCCGGTTTCGCCACCGCCGCACCAGATCTGATCAAGCCGAATTCCGAGGAGCTCGCCAGCCTGGCCGGGGTAGCTGCGCAGACACTGGAAGATGCCCTGGCCCAGGGTAATCCCGATCCCGTCGTCGCCGCCGCCCGCCAGCTCCTCGACCGCGGAGCCTCGACCGTGCTGGCCACCCTCGGCGCGGCCGGCGCGCTACTGGTCAACGGCACCGGCAGCTGGCTGGCCACTCCACCTCCGATCAAGCCCAGGAGCACCGTCGGCGCCGGCGACTCCTCCCTCGCGGGCTACATTCGCGCCGATGTCGGTGGCGCGCAGGCGCCTCAACGGCTGCAGATGGCTGTCGCTTACGGCAGTGCTGCTGCGGCACTTCCCGGTTCGGCGCTCCCGTCGCCGGCCGAGATCGACCTCGACGATGTCGCAGTCACCCCGATATCGCCCTGCACTGACGATTCCCACACCCACCCAGCTCTGCCCGCCCGAGACTGAAAAGGCACGTTCCATGACGAACTCCACCACCGCCATCATCAGCACCGACCTGGTGCTGCTCGACGTCGACGCCGGGTCGGACAAGGAGTCAGTGATCAGCCGGCTCGCCACCCGACTCGCCGACAGCGGACGGGTCAGCGACGGCGACGCGCTTCTCGCGGCGGCCATGGCCCGCGAAGCACAGTCGGCCACCGGGCTTCCCGGCGGTATCGCGATTCCACACTGCCGCTCGGCGGCGGTCACCAGCCCGTCGATCGGATTCGCCCGGCTGGCACCGAAGGTCGACTTCGGCGCGCCCGACGGTCCGGCGGACCTGGTGTTCCTGATCGCCGCGCCGGACGGCGCCGGCGCCCAGCATATGAAGCTGCTGTCCAGCCTCGCGCGCGCCTTGGTACGGCCCGACTTCGTGCAGTCGCTACGGGATGCCGCCTCCGCCAAGGACGTGGTGGGTCTGGTCAACGGCGTGGTCAACCCGAATGGCGCAACGCCAGACTCCGCTGCCCCCGCCATCACCAAACCCATAGCGGCACAGGCTAAGTCAATCGTGGCGATCACGGCGTGCCCGACCGGCATCGCGCACACCTATATGGCCGCCGACGCACTGAAGCTGGCCGCCGAGCGGGCCGGGGTGAACCTCACGGTGGAGACCCAGGGTTCCTCGGGCAGCACACCGGTGAGTGTGGCGACGATCAGCGGCGCGGACGCCGTCATCTTCGCCACCGATGTCGGGGTCAAGGACCGTCAGCGGTTCGCGGGCAAGCCAGTGATCGCCTCCGGCGTCAAACGGGCCATCAACGAGCCAGACACTATGATCGCCGAAGCCGTTGCGGCATCGGATAACCCGAAGGCCCCACGGGTGGAGGGCACTGCGGCTGCGGCCGACGCCGGCGCGCCCGCGGGCGGGGTCGGCTGGGGCACCCGGATCCGGCAGATCCTGCTGACCGGTGTCAGCTACATGATTCCGTTCGTGGCGGCCGGCGGCCTGCTGATCGCGCTGGGCTTCCTGTTCGCCGGCTACGACATCGCCAACACCCCGGACGGCGCCACCAAGTCGCTGGGCAATCTGATCGCCACCACCAACTCGCTGACCAACCTGCCCAGCGGTGGCTTCACCCAATACCTCGGCGCGGTGTTGTTCACCCTCGGCGGGCTGGCATTCAGCTTCCTGGTTCCGGCGCTGGCCGGCTATATCTCGTTCGCCATCGCCGACCGGCCGGGTATCGCGCCGGGTTTCACCGCGGGCGCGGTCGCGGTGTACGTCGGCGGCGGGTTCATCGGCGGTATCGTCGGCGGTTTGATCGCCGGGTTCGCGGCGCTGTGGATCAGCAAGGCGAACACCCCGCAGTGGCTGCGCGGCCTGATGCCGGTGGTGATCATCCCGCTGTTCGCCTCGCTGATCGTCGGCCTGCTGATGTTCCTGCTGCTGGGCCGCCCGCTCGCCGCGATCACCTCCGGGCTGACCAACTGGCTCAACGGCCTCACCGGCGCATCGGTGATCCTGCTCGGCGTGATCTTGGGCCTGATGATGTGCTTCGACCTCGGCGGTCCGGTCAACAAGGCGGCCTACGCGTTCGCCACGGCCGGGCTCAATGTCGCCGATCCCGCCTCGCTGCGCATCATGGCCGCGGTGATGGCCGCCGGTATGGTGCCTCCGCTGGCCATGGCGCTGGCCACCACGATCCGGCCCGGGCTGTTCAGCGAGCCGGAACGCGAGAATGGCCGGGCCGCATGGCTGTTGGGGGCCTCGTTCATCTCCGAAGGCGCGATCCCGTTCGCGGCCGCTGACCCGCTGCGGGTGATCCCGTCCATGATGGCCGGCGGTGCGCTCACCGGCGCGTTGATCATGGCCTTCGACGTCACACTCAAGGCGCCGCACGGCGGGATCTTCGTGTTCTTCGCGATCGGCAACCTGGTGTGGTTCCTGGTGGCCCTGGCCGCGGGCGCCGTCGTCAGCGCATTCGCGGTGCTCGGCGCCAAGCAATTCATCCGCAGTTCTTCGGCCACCACCCCCGCGCTTTCCAACGTTTGACCGCAGAAGTTCGAGTAAACATCTCCATGACATCGAATTCGGCGCCAACAGAGGGAGTCTCATGCACACCAAGACCGTCATCGTCGGCTCGGCGATCGGACTACACGCCCGCCCCGCCGCGATCATCGCCGAAGCCGTTGTCAACGCGGGCGTCCCGGTGACGTTATCGGTCGACGGCGGCGAGCCGGTAGACGCTGGTTCGGCTCTGATGATCATGACCCTGGGCGCCGGCAATGGTGCACAGGTCACCGTCGCCTCCGAGGACGAGGCCGCGTGCGCGAGCATCGCCGACCTGGTCCGGCAAGACCTCGACGCCTGAGCTGCCCCGCGCTGCTAGCCTTCGCCTATGGCCCAAGCGCCGACCGGTAGCAGGGCAGGCGGATGGCTGGGCGAATTCCTGCGGCAGTCCCCCTACATTCGTAAGTGGCTGATTCTCGGGGTCGCGATCGGCGTGACCGCCGGGCTGGGTGCCGTGATCTTCTACCTCGCTCTGGACTACACCGGCCAGTTCCTGCTCGGCTACCTCGGTGGCTATCACCCGCCGCAGGCGTACGCCGACGGAGGCGGCACCGGTTCGGCGGGATTGGTCCGCCCATGGGCCATTCCGCTGATCGTGTTCGGCGGTGCGCTGGTCTCGGCCGTTCTGGTGGCCAAACTGGCGCCCGAAGCCGAGGGCCACGGCACTGACAATGCCATCGACGCCGTCCACACCAACCCCCGCTCGATCCGCGTCCGCGCGGTTCTGGTGAAACTGGTGTCCAGCGCACTGACGATCGGTTCCGGCGGCTCCGGCGGTCGCGAGGGGCCCACTGCCCAAATCTCGGCAGGATTCGGGTCCCTGCTGACGCGGGTCTTCGACCTGTCCGACGCCGACGGCCGCGTCGCGGTCTCGCTGGGTATCGGATCAGGCATCGGCGCGATCTTCGGGGCGCCGCTGGGTGGCGCGGTGCTGGCCGCCTCGATCGTCTACCGCGAGGATTTCGACTACAAGGCGCTGATCCCCGGGTTCGTCACCTCCGGGACGGCCTACGCGATCTACGGCTCGATTCTCGGTTTCGAGCCGATGTTCGGATTCGTCGCACACGACTACGTCTTCGATCCCGCGCAGCTTGGCTGGTTCGCGGTGATCGGAATCGCCTCGGCGGCAATGGGATACCTCTATGCACGATTCTTCTACGGCACCGTCGCACTCACCGGCCGGCTGCCCGGCAACAAGATCATCAAGCCCGCGATCGGCGGCTTGCTGGTCGGCCTGCTTGCTCTCGCGATCCCACAAATCCTGTCCAGCGGGTACGGCTGGGTGCAGATTGCGACGACCAAGGAAGGGCTGCTGTCGATTCCGCTGTGGATCGTGCTGGTACTCCCGATCGCCAAAATCGTTGCGACATCGCTGTCCATCGGCAGTGGCGGCTCCGGAGGCATTTTCGGGCCCGGCATCGTCATCGGCGCCTTCGTCGGCGCGGCGCTGTGGCGGCTGGCCGATCTGGCCGGTTTGCCCGCAGTGCCCGCGGGCCCAGCGGTTTTCGTGATCGCCGGCATGATGGCGTGCTTCGGCAGCGCCGCTCATGCGCCGCTGGCCGTCATGCTCATGGTCGCCGAGATGACCGGATCGTTCTCGGTGGTCCCGGGCGCTATGGTCGCCGTCGGCATCGCATACCTGATCATCGTCGGCACGCCGGTCTCGATTTATCAGGCCCAGCGGCTCAATCGTGAGACCGCGGCCGCCGAACGAGTCGCCAACCCGGCTCCGGAAATCATCGCCACCGCCGAGGATGACGCCCCGGACAGGTAGCGGCCCCTGGTCACTGTCTCAACACGATTCAGCAAAGCCTCGTGCGCCCGCACATTTCTCGTGCTCTTCGCGTCCGACAAGCCGGCAACAAGGCGTTTACAACGTGCTGATCTGCTGGACCGGGAGTCGGGCTCCACGGCGCGGTTCGTAGGCTAGGCCGCTGGCCTCAAGCATCCGGACGACGCGATAGCGGTGCGGGCGCATCGGCTCGAGCAACTCCACCATCCCCGCGTCGTCGACCGGTCGGCCGATCAATGTCCAACCGATCATCTTCGCGATGTGATAGTCGCCGATCGAGAGTGCGTCGGCGTCACCGAAGGCACGCTGGGCGACCTCGGCCGCCGTCCACACCCCCACACCGGGGAGTGTGATGAGAGCTTCGCGGGCCTCGACTGCGGCACGCCCCGATAACCGCTCCAGCGTCGCCGCCCGCTGCGCGCAGCCGACGATAGTGCGGGCGCGGCCGGGGTCGACGTTGGCGCGGTGGAACTCCCACGAGGGGATGCGCCGCCACACCTCCGCCGACGGCGGCACGCGCATCCGCACCGGGGCAGGCCCCGGAGCCGGGGTGCCGAACTTGGTGACCAACAATCGCCAGGCGCGAAACGCGTCGGCACCGGGTACCCGCTGCTCGATCACGGCCGGGATCAACGCCTCCAGCACCCGTCCGGTCCTGCCGAGCCGCAGATGCGGGACGCGCGCCGCCGCGGCCGCCACCACCGGGTGCTGCGGACGGAAGCCACTGGCGTCGTCGTCGCACCCCAGCAGCGCGGGCAGGGCGTCGAGGTACTCGTGGGCACCCTCGCCCCAGGCCTGGCAGCCGACGGTGGCGGGGGCGGTGCGCTGGATCCGCGCGGTGACCGGACCGCTGGCCAGCAGGCTGGTCCGCCAGATCACCCGCTCGCCGTCGAGCTGGTAGCACGGGTCACCCGGGCCGCGGCGTTGCGGCGCGAGCGTCAGCCCGGGGCTGGCCGGGCCGGGGAACACCAGCGTGCGCTCGACAGCGGCCAAGGTCAGTCCGGGTCGATGCTGATGTCGGCCTTGTCCGGGTAGAACGCGACGCGCCCGGCGATCGCGGCAACCGCGGGATAGGGCTCGTTGTAGGTCCAGATCGCGTCCTCGACGGTCGTGCCCGCGGCCGTGACGCTGAAATAGCTCGCGTCGCCCTTGTACGGGCAGTACGTCTGAGTGCCGGTAGCGGTCAGCACCGCAGGGTCGACATCACTGATAGGAATGTATTGGACGACAGGATAAGTAGATTCGGCCAGGCCGAGCGCGGCGCGGGTGTCGGCGACCAGTTCACCGTTGACCCGGACCTGGACCCGGCCGGTGGTCGGGGTGATCGCGATTGGATGCTCGGCGGTGGGCTGCCTGATCTCTCGGGTGCTCATCGTGGTCCTCCTGGAGTTAGACGTAGTTGACGCAACACCGCCGCGCGCCCATCATTCCCGCGCCTTCGGGCCTGCATGATTCCCGGGCCCTAGGGCCTGCGCGCGATGGCATCGGCGACAACGGCGATCGGTGATGTCGTGGATCGCCCGCGCGCCTCGTGCCGGTCGGCCACCTTGTAGGCGGTGTACATTCCCCGCACCCCGAGCCAGCGCAACGGTTCCGGCTCCCAGGCACGGGAGCGATGGCCGACCCAGGGCAGCGCGGTCAATGGTGTCGACCGCTTGAGCACCAGGTCGGTCAGGGTCCGGCCGGCCAGGTTGGTCGCCGTCACCCCGTGCCCAACGTAGCCGCCCGCCTCACCCAACCCGGTCGCTGGATCCAGGCTGACGCCGGCCGACCAGTCGCGGGGCACGCCCAGCACGCCGCACCAACCGTGGGCGATCGGCACCCCGCGAGTCTGCGGCAGGACGGTGTTGAGCACCCGGGTCAGGTAGCCGATGGTGTCCGCGCCGACGGCGCCGTCGTGATCGATGCGGGACCCGTAGCGATAGGGCACGGCTCGGCCGCCGATCGCGATGCGGTTGTCGGCGGTGCGCTGTGCGTAGAAGAACCCGTGCGCCAGATCGCCGATGGTTTCGCGGCCCTCCCAGCCGATCCGGGCCCAGGTGCCGTCCGGGATCGGTTCGGTGGCGATCATCGCGCTGTTCATCGGCAGCCAGCGCCGCCGCAGCCTGCGCATCCGCGGCGTGAACCCTTCGGTGGCGCGCAACACGATCGGTGCGCGCACCGCGCCCATCGGGGTCTGGGCCCGCCCTGGACTGATCTCGACCACCGGCGTCTGCTCGTAGATCGTCACGCCGAGGCGTTGGACGACGTCGGCCAGACCGCGTGCCAGCTTGGCCGGCTGGATTCGCGCGCAGTGCGGGTTGAACGAGCCGAGCACCAGGCTGTCCACCTGGACCCGGGCGGCGGCTTCGGCAGCGCTCAGCAGCTCGATGCCGTCCGTCCCCCACTCGCGGTCCTCGTCAGCCTCGGCGCGCAGCCGGCGGGCCTGAGCCGCGTTGCGGGCCACTTCAAGGTTGCCGCCCTTGAGGATGTCGGCGTCGATGTTCTCCCTGGCCGCCACCTCGATCACCTCATCGACGGCGGCGTTGAGGGTCTGCTGCCAGGCCACCACGGAGGCGCGACCGTACTGCTTGGCCAGCAGTCCGCGGTGACCGGGCGCCAGTCCGGACAGCCAGCCGCCGTTGCGCCCGGAGGCGCCGAACCCGGCAAAACGGGCTTCCAGCACGGTGATTCGCAGTGACGGGTCGGCCTGCTTCAGGTAGTAGGCGGTCCACAAGCCGGTGTAGCCGGCGCCGACGATGCAGACATCGGCGTCGCGGTCACCGGGCAGGGCGGGGCGAGGGTGGGGCAGTTCGGTGAACCAGTGGGAGACGACGCCGTTAATCGTGGGCATGGTACGAATCTAGAGCCCGTAGCGGTGATACTGCGTCATCATCTTCAGCGCGGGACACGTAATCGCGGCCACACAGGTTCAGCGCCGGTTCAGTCCGGCTTGGCTGCCTTCGCCTGTCGTTTGGCTTCGCGCAGCCCGACCCAGAAGCGGGCGGCCTCCCGGACGGACTCTTCGACCGGGCGGGGCTGCCAGCCCAGTTCGCGAACGGCCTTGCTGTGGTCCACGGGACCCTCGGCACGCATCAGCCGCAGCGAGCCCAGCGATAACTTCTCGTCGGTCTTCTGCAGCCGGGCCTTCGCTGTGCCCATCGCGGCCAGCGCGTAGGCGAGCGGTAACGGAATCGTCTTGGCGGGCGGCGGAACTCCGGCCTCGAGCGCGGCGATCCTGGCCACGTCGGCGTTGCTGATCATCTTCTCCGAGATCAGGTAACGCTCACCGACCTGACCCCGCTCGGCGGCCAGGATCATCGCGCGGGCGGCGTCGTCGACTCCGACGGCTTCCAAAGCGATACCGCCCATGACGAACGGCAGCTTGCCGAATGCGGCCCCGGCAATGATGGCGCCGTGCGGGGTGCGGCCCCAGTCGCCGCTGCCGTACGTCGTCGACACACACATCGCGATCGCGGGCACATTGTGCTCGCGCGCATAGCTCAGCACCAATTCCTCGGCCTGCACCCGCGAGCGCACATAGGGCGTCACGCCGCGTAGGTCGATGATGTCGGTCTCGCTGGCCGTCTTGCCGCGCCGGCGCCCGACGGTGACGTAGCTGCTGGTGAAGATGAAGCGGTGCAGGTTCATATCCTTCGCCACCTCGAGGACATTGCGGGTGCCCTCGACATTGGTGTGGAACAGCGGCGCGGGATCGCTGAGCCAGCCGCGGGCGTCGACCACGCAGTAGTAGACGTCGTCGACCCCGGCCATCGCCTCGCGCAGCACCGCGTTATCCCAGATGTCGCCGACGAAGCGCTGGACATCGAGACCGTCGATCGAGATGGTGGAAGCGTTGGCCCGCACCATGACCCGGACCTGGTGCCCGTCGGCGACCAGCTGGCGGGTGACGTGCGAGCCGAGGAAGCCGTTGGCCCCGATGACGAGCTTCGGTGAGCTCACTTGAACCCTCCATTGGCCTTCATCCAGGCGGCCGCCTCCTCGTCGAGGGTGCCCATCTTCTCGGCTTTCTTGCACCACCGCATCGAGGCTTGCAGGAAGCGCAGCGGGTTGTAGACGTCCTCCTGGCGCGACCACAGGCCATTACCGGCGTAGGTGACGATCGAGATGTTGGTGGCGCTGATGATCGTGCCGTCCCCGGGGTCGCGCATGGGGTTGTCCAGCTCGCAGATCACCCGGCCGGTGTCCTCGTCGAACACCGACCACAGCGAGGGGAACTCGGTCATGTGACTACCGGGGAAGCTGCCCATGGTCTTGGTGATCCAGGCGCGCACCTCGTCGCGGCCCTTCATCGTGCCCATCGCGTGCTCGATGTAGTCGACGTCGGGGGTGTAGTGACTCACCCAGGCGTCCCAGTCCTGTGTGCGGGCCGCATCGGCGACCGTCTGCTCGAAAATTGCGAATGCTTCGGTCAGTTCTTCTCGGGAGAATCGCGCCACCCGACCAAACTAGAACAAGTTCTAGTGAGCATGTGGGGAACCGTCCCGATCACGCCGGACTTTCCCGGCCAGGCCCGGCCCCGTTGCCGGCCCGCCAATTGCGACACCGAGGCTCGCGGGTTGCAGTGCGCGGCAGTTCTGACAGAACTGTGACATGGGAACTATCTGAATGACCGTTGAGGTTGACACGGACATGGCGCACGAACATCACCCGAACCCCGCTGCCGTGTCCGCGTTGCCTCCCGAGCAGTACCGGGTGACCCAGGAAAACGGCACCGAACGTCCCTTCACCGGGCAGTATTGGGATAACCACGAACCGGGTGTCTACGTCGACGTCGTCATCCACCTCGACGATCTCGAGGCGCGGGGCTACGGCGACTACACGGGTTTATTCGAGACTTCCAAGGAGGACGTGTGAGCGAGACCAAGCGGGCGATCCTGGCCGGCGGCTGCTTCTGGGGCATGCAGGATTTGATCCGCAAGCAGCCCGGCGTGGTGTCCACCCGGGTCGGTTACACGGGCGGCAAGAACGACCACCCGACCTACCGCAACCATCCGGGCCACGCCGAGGCTATCGAAATCGAGTACGACCCGGCGCAGACCGACTTCCGCGCGCTGCTGGAGTTCTTCTTCCAGATCCACGATCCGAGCACCAAGGACCGGCAGGGCAATGACGTCGGCTCCAGTTACCGGTCGGCGATCTTCTACCTCGACGAGGATCAGAAGCAGGTCGCGCTGGACACCATCGCCGACGTGGACGCGTCGGGGCTGTGGCCGGGCAAGGTCGTTACCGAGGTGACCCCGGCCAGCGATTTCTGGGATGCCGAACCGGAGCATCAGGATTATCTGGTGCACTACCCGAACGGTTACACCTGCCACTTCCCGCGGCCGGGCTGGAAACTACCGAAGCGGGCGCAGGTCTAGCACTGGTTGGTGGGCGCGTTTCGTCGATACACGACGACGCGCCCACCCTTTTTCGGCGTGTAGGCCACTCCGCGCGAATGCCATTTCTCGCCGGGCGTTGTCGTGGTCCCAATCGTGAAGTTACGCAGCACCGTTCGCAGCACGACGTCCATCTCCATGTTCGCGAACGCGGCGCCAATGCAGCGGCGGGTTCCGCCGCCGAACGGTACCCAGGCGAACGTGTTGGGCCTGGCGTCGAGGAAGCGTTGCGGATCGAACCGGTCCGGATCGGAGAACATCTCCGGGTTCTCGTGCAGCTGGTTCAGGCTGACGATCACAGAATAGCCTTGCGGCACAGTCCACTCACCGAGTTCGTAAGCCGAAACCGCAACATGCCGGCCGGAGAAGTCGATCACCGTTCGGTTGCGCTGGACCTCGAAGATGGTGGCCTGACGGTAGCTGTTGTCATCGGTTTCAGCCTCGGCGACCAACCGGCGCAGCACCTCCGGATGCCGCGAGATCCGTTCGAACGCCCAGGCCAGCGTGGAGGCGGTGGTTTCGTGGCCGGCGGCCAGCAGCGTCAGCAGCTCGTCGCCGATCTCACCGCGCGTCATCTTTGAGCCGTCTTCGTAGCTGCTGCGCAGGAACAGCGAGAGCACGTCGGTGCGATCCTCGAAATTGGGGTCGCGTTCGGCCCGGCTGACCAACGTGTCCACCAGGTTCTCGTATTCACGACGGTATTGCGCGAGCTTTTCCCAAGGTGTCCAGGGCAATTCGCGGCTGGGCGAAGGCAGCACCGCCAGCCGCGAGCCCAGCGTGACCCAGCGCGGGATGAGGTCCCGCAGGCGCTCCAGCTCGAAGCCGTCGGCGCCGAAAATCGCCCGCAGAATGATATTGAGCGTGACGTGCATCATCGGCTCAAGCGTGGCGAATTCAGTTCCCTGTGGCCATGATTCGACCTCGCGCAGAGTTTCCTCGATCACGATCTGCTCATAGGCCTTGATGCTCTTGCCGTGAAACGGCGGCGTCAGCAGCTTTCGGCGCACCCGGTGGTCCACGCCGTCGAGGGCGAACACCGACCCCGGACCCAGCAGCCGGCTCAGGTTGGGCTGGATGTTGTGCAGCACGTCGGGGCTGGTGGTGAAGATCTGCTTGGTCAGTGCGGGGTCTGAGACCACGACGGTGTTCCCGAATACCGGCACCCGCAGGGTGAAGCAGCGCCCGTAGCGCCGGGTCAGCCAATCCGTTGTCGGCCGGCGCGCCGCGACAAACGCCAGCTTGAGCAGGCCACTCGGCAGGCCCGGGGCAGGTGGCAGCTTCGGCTCGGTCGAGACCAGACGGTCTGTGCCCAATGTCGCCGACCCGGCGGCTCCGACAGTTGGCGCTTCGCTCATCGGTGAGGCCCTCCCAACACTGGCGCGGTACCGCGTTGTACCACGGGATTGTGAGGTACGGTACCTGTCAGTACCGGCCCTGACAAGGGGGCGCGACGAGTGGAAGGGAGTCCGATGACCACGACCGCCCTCGATGACGCCGCCGCCGTCGGGCGCAACGACGACTTCCGGCAGCGACTGCTCGACGGACTCGCAGCCTCGATCGACGAGCGCGGCTACCGCGACACCACCGTCGCCGACATCGTCCGGTATGCCCGAACCTCCAAGCGCACGTTCTACAGCCAGTTCGGCACCAAGGAAGACTGCTTCGCCGAGCTGCTGACGGCCAATAACGACGAGCTCGTCGCCACCATTCGCGACGCCGTCGACGCGGCGGCGCCCTGGTACGAGCAGGTTCGCCAGGCCGTCGTCGCCTACGTTCACACCATCGAGGAACGGCCGGCCATCACGCTCAGCTGGATCCGCGAACTGCCCGCGCTCGGTGAATACGCCCGGCCCATCCTGCGCCGGGGTTTCGGCCGGCTCGCGACGATGATCGTCGAGCTCACCACCAACGAGGGCTTCCGCTCCGCAGGCCTGGCACCGCTCTCGCGCGCGGCGGCGGTGATCCTGGTCGGCGGTTTGCGCGAGCTCACCGCTCAGACCGTTGAGGACGGCCGGCCCGTCACCGACATCATCGAGCCCGCATTAGCCGTGTCACTGGCACTACTGGGCCCGAAAACACTTATTTGACACCAGCTTTCACTGTGAGAAGCGCGGGTCAGCACCGCGGCGCTGGCCCGCCCGGCGCGACGGATGCTGACCGATTTCGCGCGGCGGGGATAGCTCGCGATCACCAGCCGACCCTGCTCGTCGACGCCGCCGGTCACCGGCGAACTCTGCAGCGCGCCGTCGGCGCGGAAAGTGGTGAGCACCATATGGTGCCGTGGCCGCACGAAATCGCGCAGCGCAGGCAGATCTACGGTGTCGGCGGTGGCGATCTTGGGCGACATCTCTCGACTCTAGCCATCGGTGCGTGGCGGAGACGTAGGCTCGGGGGCATCGAACCGACGGAGGATTTCATGCGCTTGTCGACCCGCAATCAGCTCAAGGGCACCATCACCGCGGATCTCGGATTGACCGAAGGCCAGCCGGCGACGGTGTTGGCCAAGTCGACCGAGGTGATGATCGGGGTCGAGTGACATGGCCACGATGCGCGCTGAACGTTTCTATTCTGACACCAAAACCGTTGCACTGGAGGATATTCCGATCCCCGAGCCGGGTGACGGTGAAGTCTTGGTGCAGGTGGCGTTCTGCGGTATCTGCCATTCCGACCTGAGCCTGATCAACGGCACCTTTCCGGCACAGCGCCCGGTGGTGACTCAGGGACACGAAGCCTCGGGGACCATCGCCAAGCTCGGCCCAGGCGTCACCGGCTGGTCCGAAGATGACCGTGTCGTCGTTGCGGCCGGGCGGCCGTGCGGAAAGTGCGCAAACTGCCGGCGCGGTGATCTGGCCAACTGCATGCGAATCCAGTTGATGGCCTTCGCTTATGACGGTGCCTGGGCCGAATACACCGTCGCGCAGGCCTCGGGGCTGACCCGGGTGCCCGACAATGTGCCGCTGGAACAGGCCGCGATCCTGGCCGACGCGGTATCGACGCCGTTCGGCGCGGTGGTCCATACGGGCAAGGTGGCCGTCGGTGAGTCGGTCGGGGTGTGGGGTGTCGGCGGCGTCGGGACCCACATCGTGCAGCTGGCCCGCCTCGTCGGCGCGGTTCCCGTGATCGCTGTCGATATCAATCCGGCGGTGCGCGAGCGCGCGCGGGAACTCGGCGCCGATTACGCATTCGATTCCCGCGACCCCGATTTCGCCGACAAGCTGGCTGAAGCAACCGGCGGGCGGAACCTGGATGTCGCGTTCGATGCGGTCGGGTTGAAAGTCACCTTCGAGCAGGCCCTGAATTCGCTGACGATCGGCGGCCGGCTGGTCGGGGTCGGTATGAGCGCCGAGACACCGACCCTGGGGCCGACGTCGATGTTCAATCTGGTGCAACGCCAGGTGCTCGGCCACCTCGGCTACCACAACGCCGATATCGAAACCCTGGCTCAGCTAGTGTCCCGCGGCCGGCTGGATCTGTCGCGCTCGATCAGTCAGATCATCCCGCTCGAAGACATCGCGGACGGGATCCGGATTCTCGAGCATGCCGAAGGCAACCCAATCCGGGTGCTCGTCCAGCCTTGAGTGACGACGCCGCGCAGACCTTCGACGCCCACCACCTGCCGCCGTCGCGGCGATCCGGAACGGGCGCTTCGCCCCTCCTCGAGGGAAGGACAATCCGAAAACTGACGCCCACCTCGTGCTCCGCGAGCGTGATCCGATCGTTGCCCCATGTCTCGTCCTGCCTGGACCTCCCGCACGTTTTGCAGAACGCCGCACGACGGCCATGGTCGAACGCCGCTAATTCAGCTGGCTCGTCGCACGACTCCAGTCCGGCCCCCCGGGGTTCTTCCGAGTGCCCTGGGTCCGGTCCTTCGCGAGCCTCAGCGAGTTCTTCGTCCACCATGAGGACGTCCGCCGAGCCAACAGGCTGGGCCCTCGTGACGATCTGACGCCCGCGCTGGAAAATGCCCTCTGGCGAAACGTCCAGCGCGGCAGCCGGTTTTTGAGCCGTCGGATCGACGAAGTCGGACTCGACATCGTGTGGAGGGGAACCCAGCAACGGATCACTGTCCGAACAGGCGATCCCGTTGCAGAGCTCAACGGCTCGCCCGGCGAACTACTGCTCTACCTCTTCGGCAGGCAGGCCGCAGCCCAAGTGGCGGTATCTGGACCCCAGGCCGCCGTCGACGCCGTACGGAACGCCCGCTTCGGGATGTGAGCGCTCGACACGGGCAAGAGAACGTGGGCCGTTGATCGGCGCTCGCACCCAGACTGCCGAGAGTGTTTACGCGGTAGCGAAACATCTACGCCGATACCAAAACCACAGTCGTAGCCAACTATTATCGCCAGCCTTGAGTCGCGGTGAAGATATCCACCATCAGCTGCGCTTTCCGGCCGATGAGCACAGAAAACATCGTTCGTCTGGCGCATTTCATTTCGCAACGTCGAGGGTTTCTCTTGACCGCGGAGACATCCGGCTTGCTTTGGGCCGTCTCTTATTTGCGCTGTACAGTGAGTGGCGCGCGCATCGGATATGGCTTCATAACGGAGTGAAACCTGACTCCCACTGAGGGTCGCGAACGGGATTACCAACAGGGTTCTTTAGCGCGGCTACATTCCTTCCCGGCACGCACCGCGCAATATGACTAAACTTGCGCCTTTCCTGCGGGTCGGCACCCAGCCGACCGCCGGATCTCCTGGATTAGAGGAGCAAACATGTCTGCCGCACCGAAGGGCCCCGGGCACATCCGGCTGACATCGCACCGCGGCGCCGAAGGCGCCCTGCCGATCAGCTGGGGCGCAGCCACCGCAGGCGAGCGCGGACCGCTGATCGGCACCACCAGCACTCGCAGCCACCGTAACGTCATCGGCACCCACAGCGGCTCTTACAGCGTGTATCGCGCGCTGGCCGTCGCGGCCGGCGCCCTGTCCCGCGACCATCGCGCGGACCTGACCAATACCTCCCCCACCGACAGCATCGGCCCCTACCCGCAGTGGGGCAATCCCACGGCGATCGTCAGCCTGGACCCGTGGGGCGCGATGGTGGCTGACGCCTTCGCCGCCGACCTGGCCAACGGCCAGGACATCCGCCCGACGATCGCAGTGACCAAGGCACACGTGATCCTGCCGGAGGTCGCCGACGCCATCGACAAGGGCCGGCTGGTTCCCGACGGTCAGGTGCTGCTGTCCGGTGGGGCGGCACTGGTGACCAAGGTCGCGATCGAACCGGTCTGGTATCTGCCCGGTGTCGCAGAACGGTTCGGCTGCAGCGAGGCTCATTTGCGCCGCGTGTTGTTCGAGGAGACCGGCGGTATGTACCCCGAATTGGTCACCCGCCCGGATCTTGCGGTATTCCTTCCGCCGATCGGTGGCCAGACCCTCTATATCTTCGGCGCCGCACACGATCTCACCGATCCTGCGGTGGAACTGACCGCCCGGGTGCATGACGAGTGCAACGGCTCGGATGTGTTCGGCTCCGATATCTGTACGTGCCGGCCCTATCTGACCCATGCCATCGAGGAATGCATCCTCGGTGCGCAACGGGGCGGGGTTGGACTGGTGGCTTACTCCCGCAAGGAGGGCCGCGCGCTGGGCGAGGTGACCAAGTTCCTGGTCTACAACGCCCGCAAGCGTCAGGATGGTGGCGACACCGCCGAGGCGTATTTCGCCCGCACCGAATGCGTTGCCGGCGTCCAGGACATGCGTTTCCAAGAGCTGATGCCGGATGCACTGCACTGGTTAGGGATTCGCAAGATCCATCGCCTGGTCTCGATGAGCAATATGAAGTACGACGCGATCGTAGGCTCGGGGATCGAGGTGAGCGAACGCGTCAACATCCCCGACGAGCTGATCCCGGCCGATGCGCGGGTGGAGATCGACGCCAAAATGGCGGCCGGCTACTTCACGCCCGGCCCGGTGCCCGACGCCGAGGAGCTGAGGAAGGCCAAGGGCCGCGGACTGGAGGGCTGATGGGTTCGGCTATCGAGGTCGACGCCGACACCCCGGCGGGCGCCACCGCGGCACTGCGCAGCACGCGCGCCGTGCGGGCGCGGGCTCGGTTCTTGACCGAGCGAGCTCGCGCCGGGGAGTCTCCGTGGTTCACCGTTGACGCCGAGGCGCTGGCGTCCGCTGCGGCGCTGGTCGCCGAGGTCACCCGGGACAGCTATCCGGACCTGCAGATCCCGTTCCACAGCCGGTGGCGCCATTTCGAGGCCGGTGGGGTCGACCGCAAAAGTCTCCTCACCGGTGCCGATGCCCGGGCCCTGGTCGATCTCACTGTGATCAGCGTGCTGCTCGACGCCGGCGCCGGCCCATCCTGGTCTTACCTCGAACCGGGAACGTGTCTTCGGCTGAGCCGTTCGGAAGGCTTGGCGGTGGCCAGCTTTCATGCGTTCACCGGAGGCTTGTTCTCATCAGATCCCGGCGATCCGCTGCGCGCCGACGCCGCCGGGCTGGCCGCCCTGACCACCGAGAAGCTCAGTGCGGCATTCCAGAACGGCGCCACCAACCCGCTGGTCGGGCTCGACGGCCGGGTGGCGATCCTGCGCCGGCTGGGTACGGTGCTATCCGCCGCACCGGAGACCTTCGGTACCGACGGCCGGCCGGCCGGGTTACTGGACGCGGTGCCCATACCGGGCCGCGACGAGGTCCGGGCACACCACATCCTCACCGTGATCCTGAGCGCGCTGGCCCCAATCTGGCCGGGCGGCAGCATGATCGGTGACCAGCCGATCGGCGACTGCTGGCGGCACAGGGCATTGCGCGGGTCCGGCCTGACCGCGGGTTGGATGCCGTTCCACAAACTCTCGCAGTGGTTAACCTATTCGCTGTTGGAGCCTTTCGGCTGGGCCGGTCGCACGGTGACCGATCTCGACGAACTGACCGGGTTGCCCGAGTACCGCAACGGCGGCCTGCTGCTCGACACCGGTGTGCTGAGACTGCGAGACCCCGGCAGCGCTGCCCGAACTTTCACCGCCCCAGATGAATTGGTGGTCGAGTGGCGAGCACTGACGGTGACGTTGCTGGACGAGCTGGCCCCCCTGGTCCGCGAACAATTGGGGGTGGACGCCGCGCAGATGCCGCTGGCGCGGATCCTGGAGGGCGGCACCTGGGCAGCCGGCCGGACGCTCGCCCAGCAGCTGCGCGGGGGCCTGCCGCCACTGTCGATCGTCAGTGATGGCACGGTGTTCTGATGCGCGATATCCATGTGATCGATCACCCGCTGGTGCAGCACAAGCTGACCCTGATGCGCCGCGAGGAGACGTCAACCAACACGTTTCGGCGCCTGGCCAACGAGATCTCGACGCTGCTCGCCTACGAGGTGCTACGCGACACCCCGACCCACCAGATCGAGGTGCGGACCCCGCTGGAAACCACCGCCGGCAGCGTCATTGACGGCAAGAAGCTGGTGTTCGTCTCGATCCTGCGGGCCGGAACCGGCATCCTGGACGGGATGCTGACCGTGGTCCCGGGCGCACGCATCGGCCACATCGGCCTGTACCGGGATCCGAAAACGCTTGTCGCCGTTGAGTACTACTTCAAGATGCCCAGCGACCTGCACGAGCGCCAGGTCGTGGTCGTCGACCCGATGCTGGCCACCGGCAACTCAGCCGTCGCGGCGGTCGACCGGCTCAAAGAGTTCCGGCCCCGGTCCATCAAGTTCGTCTGCCTACTCACCTGCCCGGAGGGCATCGCCGCACTGCACGACGCCCATCCCGAGGTGCCGATCTACACCGCGGCGGTGGACCGCGGCCTCGACGAGCAGAGCTACATCGTGCCGGGCCTCGGCGATGCCGGGGATCGGCTGTTCGGCACCAAATGAAACATTGTCCACAGCCCTCTCCCAGGCAATGATCAGGCGGAGATGGGTCAATGGCGAATGTGACAACGACGTGTCAGGCCTCGCTGCCGCAGGACTCCGCCGAGGTCGCCACACCACCGGCTCGCTCGTCACGATGGGAGCGTGCCGGGTTGGTGGTGCTACTGGTCGGCACTGCGGTCATGTACCTGTGGAACATCACCGTCAACGGGATGGGAAACCAGTTCTACGCCGGTGCCGCGCAGGCTGGCTCCAAGAACTGGGAAGCGCTGCTGTTCGGCTCACTCGACTCGGCCAACTTCATCACCGTCGACAAACCGCCGGTGTCGCAATGGGTGATGGGGCTCTCCGGTCAGCTGTTCGGCTTCAGCAGCGCCAGCATGCTGATCCCCGAGGCGCTGATGGCGGTGGCCACGGTTGCCCTGCTCTACGCCGCGGTGGCCCGCATCTGCGGCCCGCGGGCCGGTCTGCTGGCGGGCGCTGCCCTGGCACTCACGCCGGTGGCCGCGCTGATGTTCCGGTTCAACAACCCCGACGCCGCGATGGTGCTGCTGATGATGGCCTCGGCGTACTGCACGGTACGGGCACTCGAGCGCGCCAGCGGCAAGTGGCTGGCCTGGGCGGGTGTCGCCCTGGGTTTCGCGTTCCTGGCCAAGATGCTCGAAGGGCTCCTGGTGGTCCCGGCCGTCGGGCTGGTCTACCTGATCGCGGCCCCGACAACGGTGCGGGCGCGGATCCTGCACCTGCTCGGCGCGATGGCCGCGTTCCTGGTGTCGGCGGGCTGGTTCGTGGTCCTCACCGTGGTGTGGCCGGCGTCGTCGCGGCCCTTCATCGCAGGCTCGACCGACAACAGCTTCATGGATCTGGTGCTGGGCTACAACGGTTTCACCCGGGTGGCCGGCCGCAATCACATGAGCATGGGACCGAGCGATCCGATCGGTAACTCGGCGGGCAGTCAGCTCAGTCATCTCGGCGGCTTCGGCGGGATGGACCAGAACGAAGGACTGAGCCGGCTGTTCTCCGGCGAGTTCGGTTTCGAGATCGCCTGGCTGGTCCCAGCGGCGCTGCTCGCTTTCGTTCTCGTGTTGGTATCGCGCGGCCGGGCCCCGCGCACCGACCGGGTGCGGGCCGGTGCTCTGTTGTTCGGCGGATGGCTGCTCGCCGACGGCCTGGTGCTGAGCTTCATGAAGGGCAAGGTGCACCCGTACTACTGCCTGTCGCTGGCACCGGCGGTGGCCGGCGTGGTGGCGATCGGGGCCCACGAGATGTGGGTGCGCCGCGAGTCCCGATTCGGCCGTATCGGTCTGACCGCCCTGGTCGGGGTGACGGGTGTGTGGAGTTGGTGGGTGTTGGGCCGCAACGAAGGGTGGTTGCCCGCCCTGCGGTGGATCATCCTGATCGGCACCGTGCTCGCCGCCGGCGCACTCGCGGTGTCTGCGCCGCGCCGGCGCCGGGTGGCGGTGGCTGCCGCCGCACTCGGGGTGAGCGCGGTCCTGGCCGGCCCGACGGCCTATGCGGTGGCCACGCTCGGTGCAGCCCATCGCGGTGGTGGCCCCACCGTCGGGCCCGCGCGCGCCGAGCCTGCGTTTGTGCGGGCCTTCAACCAGCCCGAGGACAACGCCGCATTGGACACGATGTTGCGTGGCACCAAGACGAAGTGGTCGGCGGCGACGGTCGGTTCATCGACCGCGGCGAATCTCGAATTGTCCTCCGGCACCGCGGTTATGGCCATCGGCGGGTTCACCGGCGCCGACCCGGTGCCGAGCCTTGGCCAGTTCAAGGCGGACGTGTCCGCCGGCCAGGTGACGTACTACGTGGTTCAGCGCGACTGGCGGGGCAAGCCCGGCGGGTGGCCCGACAATCGCAACCACAGCGGAATCACCGACTGGGTCACCACGACGTTCGCGGTCACCCAGGTCGGCGATACCAATGTCTACGACCTGACCAAGCCGAAGTAATCAGGCGGCCTGGACCAGTTCGTCGGCTTCGCGACGCTGCCGCGTCGGCAAGGCCAGCGTGACGATCTTGCGCACCACGGTGGCGAACTGCTTGGGCAGCGGCCCTGCGTTGTACGGGACGCCGTAGCGCTCGCAAATCTCGCGAACGTGCGGCCCCATCTCGGCGTAGCGGCGGGCGGGCACGTCGGGGAACAGGTGGTGCTCGATCTGGTGAGACAGGTTGCCCGACAGCACATGGAACAGCTTGCCGCCGGTCAGGTTTGCCGAGCCGAGGATCTGCCGGAGGCACCACTGGCCGCGCGACTCGTTGCGGGTCTCTTCGACGGTGAATTCCTTTGTGCCGTAAGGAAAATGACCACAGAAGATGATCGCATAGGACCACACGTTGCGGATCAGATTGGCCGTCAGGTTGCCGGTGAAGACAACCGGGGCCATCGGTCCGGCCAGCAGCGGGAAGGCCACGTAGTCCTTGAGCAGCTGGCGGCGGGTCTTGCGCCAGATCTCGCGCGCCACGTCACGCTTGTCGGCCATTGAGATCTCGCCGGCCAGGATGCGGTCGGTCTCCAGCTCGTGCAGGGCGACGCCGTACTGGAAAAGCACCATAAGCAAGAAGGCGTACACCGGGTTGCCCAGGTAGTAGGGCCGCCAGCGCTGATCTGGGCTCATCCGCAGGATGCCGTAGCCGATGTCGCGGTCCATACCGACGATATTGGTGAAGGTGTGGTGGGAGAAGTTGTGCGAGTGCCGCCACTGGTCGGCCGGGCAGGCGGTGTCCCACTCGAAGGTGCGGCCGGCCAGCGCCGGGTCACCGGTCCACTCGTACTGACCGTGCATGACGTTGTGGCCGATCTCCATGTTGTCCAGGATCTTTGAGACCGCGAGTAGCGCGGTGCCGGCCAGCCAGGCCGGTGGGAAGATGCCGCCGAACAGCAGGGCGCGGCCGCCGATTTCCATCGCGCGCTGGGCCTTGATGACGCGGCGGATGTAGTCGACATCGGTCTGGCCGAGGTCGGCGACCACTCGGTCGCGGATGGCGTCGAGTTCCCGGCCGAACGCGTCGGCCTGCTCGGGTGTCAGTGTGATGTGTTGGGAGGTCATGGTTTTCCCGTTCGATTCGCAGTGTTCGATTTACAAGGCGATATCGACGTCACCGACGGGAACGGACACGCAGATCTGCACGTCCTCCTCGTCGGCGGTCGACACCGCGCCGGTGGTCAGGTTGCGCACCGCGCCGCGGTGTTTGCGGCGGGTGCAGGTGTGGCAGATGCCCATCCGGCATCCGCTGGTGGGGTTCAGTCCAGCATCCTCGGCTTGGTCAAGAAGCGGGCGTCCGTCGTCCGTCGCGTCGATAGCGCTGTCCCGGAAGGTGATGCGCCCGCCCGAGGGGGCATCGGGGACGACGAACGGTAGCGGGACGAAGCTCTCCGAGGAAATTTCTCCGCAGCATTCGCGCACCGCCTCGACCAGTGCCGGCGGCCCGCAGACATACACCGCGTCGGCGTCGACCATCGCGGTCTGCAGGTGCTCGGGGCTGAAGCGGCCGGTGAGTTCGCCGCCGGGTGAGCGGGTGTAGCCGTGCAGGACCCGGACTCCCATCGCCGCGAGTTCTTCTCGATAGCACGCTTCGGCTGGGGTGCGGGCGTAGTGGACGAAGGCGATCTCGCCGTCGAAGTTCTCGGCACGCAGGGTGCGCAGCATCGACATCAGCGGGGTGATCCCGCTGCCACCGGAGATGAACAGAATGCGCCGGGGCCGCACGTCGGGCAGGACGAAGTCGCCGCCCCGTTCCGAGAGCCCGACCACCATGCCGACGCGGGCATGGCGGAACAGGTGGTTGGAGACCACCCCGCCGTCGTGGCGCCCGATCGTCAGCTCGACGAGCGAGGCCCCTTCGGCACTGGCCGGTGAATAGCAGCGGGTGTGGCGGCGGCCGTCGATCTCCACGGTGAGGTTCAGATGCTGGCCAGCGCGGTGGCCGACCACGGCCGCGTTCGGGGCGAGAAGCAGGGTGACGCTGCGCGGGGTCATCCGGCGCACATCGACCACCTTGGCCCGTGCGTCGGTGGTCCAGGTCGGGTCCACCAGTTCCGTGTAGCGGTCGACGCCGTGCGGACCGGTGAGCAGATCGACCAGCGGTGAGCGGAGCACCTTCTTGGTCAAAGTTTGAGTGAACATATGTATACCGTTGCTGTTGAAACTGCACGTCGTCAAGGAATTCGGCCAGAGTGTGGTAGCGTTCACAACAGTGAACAGTCGTACGCCGAGCTCACGCCGCGAACGGTCAGGGAGGTCCCGTTCGCGGGATACGCCGTCGCGCGAGGAGCGCAAAGAGGTCACCCGCCGGGCGATCATCGCCGCCGCCCTCAAGCTGCTCGACGAGCGCAGTTTCAGCGGGTTGAGCCTGCGGGAAGTCACCCGCGAAGCCGGGATAGTGCCCGCGGCCTTCTACCGGCATTTCGAGTCCATGGAGGCCCTGGGTCTCGTCCTCATCGACGAGTCGTTCCGCACACTGCGGGAGATGCTGCGCAGCGCGCGCGCCGGCAAGATAGACCCCAACCGGGTGATCGAGTCGACGGTGGAGATCCTGGTCGCCGGGGTGGCCGAACAGCGCGAGCACTGGCGGTTCATCGGGCGGGAGCGCTCCAGCGGCGTGACGGTGCTGCGGTACGCGATCCGCACCGAGATCCGGTTGATCACCTCGGAGCTGGCCACTGATCTCGCCCGCTTTCCGGGGCTGAAGACCTGGAGCACCGAAGACCTCAACATCTTGGCCAGCCTGTTCGTGAACTCGATGATCATCATCGCCGAAGCCATCGAGGACGCCCCCGACTCGGCCGCGCTCGACGAGATCAAACGCACCGCGGTCAAACAGCTGCGGATGATCGCCATCGGTGTCGACGCCTGGCAACCCGAGGCGCCGGGCGAGACGGCCGAGGCCGTCGACGCACCCGGGCCCTGAGCTAGCCCGCGGGCTCGCCTTCTGTGACAGCAGAAGTACCTGACACCAGCACCACCTGCCCATACTCCGCTCGACCCTGAACTGCGACGACTGTCACAAACCACCCCGCCCTGATTTGGCGCGGCGGGTTCCTGGGTATGCCGAACAATCCGCATCGCCGATCCACCGGGAGTTCCATGACCAACGCCGCCACACGTGAGGTATGGCCGGGTAAGGCCTACCCCCTGGGTGCCACCTACGACGGCTACGGCACCAACTTCGCGGTCTTCTCCGAGGTGGCTGAACGGGTCGAGCTTTGCCTGTTCGACGACAACGGCGCCCAGACCCGGATCGTGCTGCCGGAGGTGGACGGCTTCGTCTGGCACGGCTACCTGCCCGGCATCGAGCCCGGACAGCGCTACGGGTACCGGGTGTACGGGCCCTACGAACCCGCCGAGGGATATCTCTGTAATCCGAACAAGCTGCTGCTGGACCCGTACGCGAAGGCCATCGACGGCCACTTCGACTGGAACCAGTCGCTGTTCGGCTACACCTTCGGCGAACCGCACAGCCGCAACGATGACGACTCGGCGGCCAGCATGCCCAAATCCGTTGTCATCAACCCGTACTTCGACTGGGGAGTCGATCGTCCGCCGCAGCGTGAATACGCCGACAGCGTCATCTACGAGGCACACGTCAAGGGCTTGACCGAAACCCATCCCGACATTCCGGACGCCATTCGCGGAACCTACTCAGCCATCGCGCACCCGGCCATCATCGAGCACCTGAAATCGTTGGGCGCCACCGCAATCGAGCTGATGCCGGTCCATCACTTCGCCAACGACTCCACCCTGATCGACAAGGGCCTGTCGAACTACTGGGGCTACAACACCATTGGGTTCTTCGCCCCCGACAGCAAGTATTCGGCCAGCTCTACGCCCGGTGGGCAGGTGCAGGAGTTCAAGGCGATGGTGCGGGCGCTGCATGAGGCCGGTATCGAGGTCATCCTCGACGTCGTCTACAACCACACCGCCGAAGGCAACCACATGGGGCCGACGCTCTCATTCCGCGGTATCGACAACCCCGCCTATTACCGGCTCGTCGATGACGACAAGCGCTACTACATGGACTACACCGGCACCGGCAACAGCCTCAATGTCGGACACCCGCATTCGCTACAACTGATCATGGATTCGCTGCGGTACTGGGTGCTCGAAATGCATGTGGATGGCTTCCGGTTCGATCTGGCCGCCACGCTGGCCCGGGAGTTCTACGACGTCGACCGGCTGAGCGCCTTTTTCGAACTGGTGCAACAAGATCCGACGGTTAGCCAGGTCAAGCTCATCGCTGAGCCATGGGACGTCGGCCCGGGCGGTTATCAGGTCGGCAACTTCCCGCCGCAATGGACGGAGTGGAACGGCAAGTTTCGCGACACCGTTCGCGACTTCTGGCGCGGGGAGGATGCCAGCCTCGGCGAGTTCGCCTATCGGCTGACCGGTTCACCCGATCTCTACGAGCACACCGCGCGGCGGCCGGTCGCCTCGATCAACTTCGTCACCGCGCACGACGGCTTCACGTTACGGGACCTGGTGTCCTACAACGAGAAACACAACGAAGCCAACGGCGAGGACAACAACGACGGGGAGAGCAACAACAGCTCGTGGAACTGCGGCGCCGAGGGGCCCACCGACGACCCCGAGATCAACGCGCTACGGGATCGCCAGCAGCGCAACCTGATTGCCACCACGATTCTGTCGCAGGGCGTTCCGATGATCTGCCACGGTGACGAACTGGGCCGCACCCAGGGCGGCAACAACAACGGCTACTGCCAGGACAACGAGATCACCTGGATCGACTGGGCGAATGCCGACTCCGAGTTACTGGAGTTCGTCGCGTCAGTGTCAGCTTTGCGCGCGGCACATCCGGTGTTCCGCCGGCGGCGGTACTTCAACGGCCGGCCGGTGCGGCACCGCGGAAGCGAAGGCCTGCCGGATATTTCCTGGTTCCGCCCGGATGGGTCGGAGATGAACGACGAGGATTGGGATTCCGGCTTCGGCAAGTCGGTGGCGGTCTACCTCAACGGCCATGGCATTCCCGATCTGGACGCGCGTGGTCAGCGGGTCACCGACGACTCATTCGTGTTGTGCTTCAACGCCCACCACGAGCCCATCGAGTTCACCTTGCCGCCGGCTGAGTTTGGTCAGGCTTGGCAACCTGTCGTCGATACCGCGACCGGACCCGGGGAAACCGACGATGCGGCAGTGGTGAAGGCGGCCGGGCCAGTGCGGCTCGAATCCCGTGCGATGTTGGTGCTGCGCGCGTCGGAGTGAGGCGGCCGCGCCTTCCCCATGCACCTTGTTTGCGGGCACCCAGCAAAAGTTCAGGAAAGAACCCGCCCTATCGCGGTGCCCGCCACATAGGCCACAGCGACGGCCCGCCCGCGGGCAGCACGATCTCCCCGGTCACCTCGAAGCCGAACCGCTCGTAGTACGGCACGTTGTCGGGATTGCTGGACTCCAGGTACGCGGGCGCGTATTCGGCGTCGCACCGATCGAGCCGGGACTGCATGAGCGCGTGGGCGAAGCCCCGGCCTCGCACTTGCGGGTCGCTGCCGATGATCGACAGGTACCAGTGCGGTTCTTCGGGGTGCTGGGCCTTCATCAGATCGGTGAGCGCGCGGCCGGCCGCCAGCCGGCCCCGAAATGCCCGCACCACACCCGGCAGCATCGCGAGCTGCTCGCGCGGTGATTGCAACCAGCCGCCGGGCGGATCCCACAGCGCGACGGCGGCCACCCCGTCGTCGGACAGGGAGACCTCGCTTCCACGGCCGGCCAGAAAGTGGTGCCGGGTCAGGGCACCGAACAGGCCCGGCAGCGCCGCCTTGCGACGCTCGGCATCAGGTTGCACCCACGCCATCACCGGGTCGTCTTGAAACGCCCGTCCCAGTATCCGCGCCAACGCGGGGATATCGCTTTTGCGGGCGAGACGGACGTCGACGGGCACCACTGCAGGTTAGCCACCCAAAATAAGTTCGGCTTGCCGCTGCGACCACTCCCACAATCGGGCCGCCTGTTCCGGGTCCACCGCCCACGCCTGGTAGCCGCCCTCGGCACCCTCGGCGAACGGCGCGGCAATGCGGCAGTCCTCCAGATAGCGGCCGCCGAGACCGTCGAGCTCGGGGCTGGTGGCGGCCCACACCGTGGTGGCCGCACCATGCGCGACGTCAGTCACCGCGAGGTTGGCCAGCGTGCCACCCGCACTGAAGTCGTCGCGGGTCATATGCCGGGCCAGGTCGGTGTAGACCACCCCCGGGTGCACGGCGAACGAGTGCACACCGCGCGGCCCCCAGCGTCGCTCAGCTTCGACGGTGAACAACACGTTGGCGGTCTTGCTCTGCCCATAGGCCAGCCACTTGTCGTAGCTACTCTCGTCATCGAAATTGGGGTCCTCCCAGCGGATGCCACTGAGCTGATGCCCGCGGCTGCTGAGGTTGACGATGCGGGTGCCGTCCCCGAAGGTCTCGGCCAGTCCAGTGGTCAGCGCGAAGTGGCCGAGGTGGTTGGTGCCGAGCTGCGTCTCGTAGCCCTGTGCGGTACGGCCCAGCGGCGTTGCCATCACCCCGGCGTTGTTGATGAGGACGTCGATGCGGTGGTGGCGCGCGGCGATGGCGTCGGCGGCGGCGCGCGCCGAGCGTAGGTCGCCGAGTTCGAGCGCGACGGTCTCGCAGTCGAGGGCCGCGCGGGTCTTGTCCACATCGCGCACCGCAGCGACGATCGTCGCCCCGGCCGACTGCAGCGCACGGGCGGTCTCCAGTCCCAGCCCGGTCGACGCACCGGTGATCACCACGGTGCGCCCGGCCAGATCGATGCCGTCGAGAACGTCGGCGGTGGTCGAGTTGCTCATGCAGGATCTCCCGTCTGGCTGGCGACCGATCGCCATACCGGCGGCCGGTTCTCCCGCCATGCGGCCGGCCCCTCCGCTGCGTCCGGGCCGCCCATCAGTTTCAGGTGCACCGTAGTCTCCTGCGCCGCCACCGCGTCCGCATCCGTCTCACTCCACAACAGCCGCTTGCTGTAGGCGACCGAGGCAGGGTTGGCGTTGACGGCGACACCGCGGCCTGCTCAGACATGTCGGCACCGGCGCAGAACGCCCGGCCGGCTCCGGTGACGACGACGGCGCGGACGGCGTCGTCGGCGTCGCAGCGGCGATACGCCTCGCCGAGCTGACGGGCGGTCTCACCGCCGAACGCGTTGAGCCGTTCCGGGCCGTCCAGAGTGATCAGGGCGACGCCGCACGAGTCGACGTCGACGCGCACAGTGGTGGGGTTGCTCACGGGTAAGAGCATCGCACTCATTGATTGATGCAGTTGCATGAAGCTACCATCGCGCCATGTGGGACTTTGAGACCGACCCGGAATATCAGGAGAAACTCGACTGGGTCGAGGAGTTCATGCGTGAACAACTCGAGCCGCTGGACTTCGCGCCGCTGGACCCCTACGAGAAGACCAACCCCGAGGTGCTGCGGGTACTGCGCCCGCTGCAACAGCAGGTCCGCGATCAGGGGCTGTGGGCCGCGCACCTCGGCCCGGAGTTGGGCGGGCAGGGCTACGGCCAGGTCAAGTTGGCGCTGCTGAACGAGATCGTCGGTCGTTCTCGTTGGGCGCCTTCGGTTTTCGGATCCCAGGCGCCAGATTCCGGCAATGCCGAAATCCTCGCCATGTTCGGCACCGAGGAGCAGAAGGAGCGCTACCTCCAGCCGCTGCTCGACGGTGAGATCTCGTCGTGTTATTCGATGACCGAGCCGCACGGCGGTTCCGATCCCGGCCTGTTCACCACCCATGCCGAACGCGACGGCGACGAGTGGGTGATCAACGGCGAGAAGTGGTTTTCCTCCAACGCGCGTAACGCCTCGTTCTTCATCGTGATGGTGGTGACGAACCCGGAAGCCCGCGCGCACCAGAAGATGTCGCTGTTCATCGTGCCGGCCGAAACGCCGGGTATCGAGATCATCCGCAACGTCGGCGTCGGCGGCGAAGCCGAAGATCGGGCCGGACACGGCTACATCCGTTACAACGACGTCCGGGTGCCGGCCGATCATGTGCTCGGCGGGGAGGGGCAGGCGTTCGCGATCGCGCAGACCCGGCTCGGCGGCGGTCGCGTGCACCACGCGATGCGCACGATTGCGTTAGCCCGCAAGGCTTTCGACATGATGTGCGAGCGGGCGGTATCGCGCCAGACCCGGCAAGGCCCGCTGGGCAACTATCAGATGACTCAGGAAAAGATCGCCGACAGCTGGATCCAGATCGAGCAGTTCCGGCTGCTGGTGTTGCGCACCGCGTGGAAGATCGACAAGTACCACGACTACCAGCAGGTGCGCCGCGATATCGCCGCCGTCAAGGTGGCCATGCCGCAGATCCTGCACGATGTGGTGCAGCGAGCCATGCATTTGCATGGCGCACTGGGGGTTTCCGATGAGATGCCGTTCGTGAAGATGCTGGTGGGTGCGGAGTCGCTGGCCATCGCCGACGGCCCCACCGAGGTGCACAAGCTGACGGTGGCCCGTCGCACGCTCAAGGAGTACGCGCCGGTCGACACGCTGTTTCCCTCCCAGCACATCCCGACCCGCCGCGCGGCCGCCCAGGCCCGGTTGGCCGAACTCCTCGAGCACGAGGTCGCCGAACTCTAATGGCAGCTGGCACCTCGGCCAACCTGGTAGCCACCGCCGAACGGTTATTCGCTGAACGAGGAGTCGACGCGGTGAGCCTGCGGGAGATCGCCCGCGAGGCCGGAGCCCGCAATGTGATGGCGGTGCAATATCACTTCACCGACCGTGCCGGGGTGCTGGCCGCGATCGCCGATAAGCATCTGCCGATGGTCGACGCCCGCCGCGACGCGCTGCTGGACGCGATCGAAGGCGCGGCGGCGCCGTCGATCCGCTCGATGGCCTCGGCGCTGGTGACACCGCTGGCCACCAAGCTCGCCGACACTGACGGCGGCCCGGCTTTTCTCCGCATCCACGCCGATCTCCTGAACCGGCCGGTGCCCACCTTCGATTTCACCGGCCACTCGGCCAGCCTGCGGCGCTGGCGCCGATTGCTCGAGCCGATGTTCGATCCCGTGGCCGCCACCCTGCACCCGCGGTTGGGGGCGCTGGTCTACGCCGCAGTCGAGTTGGGCCGCCGGGCGACCACCGCGCCGCACGCCGACGACCGGTTGTTCACCAGCCACCTCGTCGACACCGTCGCCGCGATGCTCGCCGCGCAGCCGTCAGAGGAGACCCGGTCGTTGGCGCGGGAGCGCCACGCCCGCAGGTCTCAGGTGCGCAGGATCGCCAAACCCTCCTGAACCAGCGTCGCGGTGAGCACCCGCTGCGCGTCGTACAGATTCAGGGTGACCAGCCCGCGGCCGCGGGCGGCAGCCGGCGAGCGCGACTCCAGCAGATTCCACGCCGTGGCCTGGATCGGCCGGTGAAACCAGATCGACGAATCGGTGGTGGCGGTGCGATGGCTGCGGTCGGTCATCGTGTGGCCGTGCACCTGCAACACCGGGTCAATACCGTAGATGTCGGTGATGTAGACCGCCGCACACTGCGATAGCCACGGTTGGCCGTCCAGCGGTGCCGTGACCCGCCACCACAATCGGCGGACGAATTCGCCTGTGCTGCGGTCATCCTCGTAGCGAATGTCGATTTCGTCGAGCGGCAGCGAGGGGGCCGGCCCGATCGGACCGGTGGCGGGCAGCTGCCCGGGATCGGTTGGCGCCGTGGCCTGTACGGCGTGTTCGGGTCCGTCGGCGGCGGCCGAGAACGCGATCGTCGCGGTAGTCAGTAGCCTGCCCTCCTGGCGAGCCAGCACCCGTCGCGACGCCGCAGTGCGCCCGTCATAGACGCGTTCGACGGCGTAATCCACCGGCGCGCCCGCATCGCCGCCCCGCAGGAACTGCACGTGCAGACTCGTCGGCGTCTTCTCGGCATCCACGGTGTGGCAGGCCGCGGCCATGGCCTGTGCGGCGAGATGGCCACCGTAGGAGCGTTTCTCGGCCGGCCCACTCTCGGTGCCGACGAACGTGTCGGTGCCGGAGGCGGTGACGTCCAGCAGCCCCGCCAGCACGCTCATGCCGGCTCGGTTCCCGTTGCGACGGTGCCGGATTGGACCAGCGCCGTGATCTCGTCGGCGGTGTACCCGACCTCGGCCAGCACCGCCTCGGTGTCATCGCCAAGCGCGGGCGCAGGCTGCGCCGCGACGTGCGCGCCGTCCACCGACATCGGCAGTCCGGGCGCCAGATAGCTGCCGATCCTGGGTTGCGTCAACACGGTGAACAACGGATTGGCGGTCACCCGGGGGTCTTCGGCGACTTCGGCGAAATCCAGGTAGCGCTCCCACAGCACAGAGGTTTCCGACAGTGCCGCGCTCACCTGCTCGGCGGTGTGCCTGGCGAACCACGGCGCGAACAGACCACTCAGCACGCCGCGGTGCTCGTAGCGCTGGCCCTCGTCGTCGAAGTTGGCGCCCAGCGCTTCGGCAACGGCGGCAACGGCTTTGGTGGTGCCGGTCAGCGCGGCAAGGTCGCGGAAGTGCCGGTTGGTCAGCGCCACGAGCATGAAGGTGGCGCCGTCGCTGCTGGTGTAGTCCTGGCCGTACTGGCCGTAGATGGCGTTACCCAGGCGTGGCCGCTGGGTGCCCTTGACCATCGGTTCGGTGAGGAACCCGAGGTTCGCGGCGGTGGCCAGTGCGACATCGTCGAGAGGTAGCCGGATGCGACTGCCTTCCCCGGTGGCGTCGCGGCGGCGCAGCGCCACCAGGATTGCCAGGGCCGCGTACAGTCCGCAGCTGACATCCCAGGCCGGTAGCACATGGTTGACCGGACCACCCTGCGTCGGCGATCCGGTGACTAAAGGAAATCCGGTGGCCGCGTTGACCGTGTAGTCGACGCCGGTGGAGCCGTCGCCGCGGCCGACCACTTCCAGGTGGATCAAGTCGAGGCGGTGCTCACTGAGCTCTTCATATGAATGCCATTGCCGCCCAGCAACATTGGTGATCAAGATGCCGGCATCGGCGATCAGCCGAGCAACGAGGTGCTGGCCCTCCCCGGAGCGCATATCGGCGGCCACCGAACGCTTGCTCTTGTTGAGCCCGGCCCAGTAGATGCTGTCGCCCGCCTCGGTCAGCGGCCAGCGCTTGTAGTCGGCCGCACCGCCGACCGGATCGACCCTGATGACCTCGGCGCCCAGCTGCGCCAGCGTCATCCCGGCCAGCGGCACAGCCACAAAGCTCGAGATCTCAACGATGCGGACACCTGCCAGCGGCAGCTCATCAGAAGCACTCACCCGACGAGTATGGCGGGTGACCTGGCTACCACACCCCGACGGGCACACCCAGGCAGAACAGGAACAGACCCAGCAGGATCCAGCCCGCGCCCTGCCAGATCGGCCACGTTCCGCGCACCCGCCAGACGCGGTAAGTCTGAATGAACGCCCCGATCCCGCCGAGGAACAGAGTCACCGGCACCAAGATGCCGGCGATCAGCGAATGCCAGATCACGGTCACCGCGAATGCCGCGCCGGCCACCACGACCACGGAGACGACGTAGATCACCGCCGCGCGCAAGGCCGCCGGATCGTGCCAGCTCTTCTCGACATCGTTGCGGTTCATCACGCCCAGCGTAGGGCGCTGAGCACATTCATCGAGCGCTCCCGTTCGGCAATCAGCTGAACTATGCGGCGTGAGCGCTCAACCAACGCTCGGGCGCGGGGTTTGCCGCCTCGGTCACCGGGTAGCCCGGCCTGCATGACGAACCCTACGGACGGCAAGAGCGAAGAGGACGTCCAGGACGATCCGCACGTCGCCTCATCGCGCGCCGGCAAGCACGGCGAAGACGACGAAAGCGGCAGTTACGTCGGCGCCTCGGGCTCGGATGACGCGATCGACGTCGGCGAGACCGGCGCCGAGGCCCGCAGCGAGCGCGGAGGTCAGTGAGAGAATCGGCGGATGCGTCTGCTGCTGATAGCCGACACTCACATCCCCAAGCGCGCCCGCGACCTGCCCGAACCCGTATGGCACGAAGTCGAGCGCGCCGATGTCGTCATCCACGCCGGCGACTGGGTCGACGAGAGTCTGCTCGACAAGCTCTCGGTCCGAGCCAAGCGCCTGGTCGCCTGCTGGGGCAACAACGACGGCCCGGAATTGCGGTCCCGACTGCCCGAGTGCGCCGACGTGACACTGGACGGCCTGCGCTTCACCGTTGTCCACGAAACCGGCGCGGCGTCTGGCCGCGAAGCCAGGATGGCGCAGCGCTATCCCGACACCGACGTGTTGGTGTTCGGCCACAGTCACATCCCGTGGGACACCACCGCGCGGACCGGGCTGCGGCTGCTCAACCCGGGCTCGCCGACCGACCGGCGCCGTCAGCCGTTCTGCACGTACATGACCGCCGTGACTCGGCCCGGCGTCCTGACCGACGTGCGACAACATCAGATCGAGAAGACTTAGCTCTGAAACAGAGCTAATCTGACGGGGTGGATATCCGGACCGATCTCGTCGTCGAGCTGTTCGGCACCGTCGGCCGATTCCGTCGCACCATCCGCAGAACCGCGGGCGCGTCGTTCGTCACGGCCGGGCTGACCGAGTCACAGGCCGAACTGTTGCGGCTGGTCGCCCGACAGCCGGGCATCTCGGTGAGCGCGGCCGCCGCCGAACTCGGGCTGGCCGCCAATACCGCCTCCACGTTGGTGTCCAAGCTGTCGGGCGACGGACTGCTGGTACGTACGCCGGACCCCGGTGATCGCCGGGTGGGGCGCCTCGAGCTCACCGCTCCGGCCCAGAGGATCGCCGACGAATCCCGGGCCGCGCGCCGCGCGGCACTGGCCGAGGCGCTCGATGAACTCGACGACCGCGAGGCCGAGGCGCTGGCCGAAGGGATCCGGGTGCTCGCCGACATCACCACCAAGCTGAGGGAGAAGCGGCCATGACCACGCCGGCGATCGACTGCCAGAACCTCACCCACCGCTACGGCGACTTCACCGCCGTGGACGATCTGACGCTGCAGGTACACACCGGCGAAACCCTTGGGCTGCTGGGCCCGAACGGCGCAGGCAAGACCACCGTAGTGCGGCTGCTGACGACGCTGGCGCCCATCCAGCATGGGCAGGTGCGTATCTTCGGGCTCGACGCCCGGCACGACACCATGGACATCCGGTACAACCTCGGCTATGTGCCCCAACAACTTTCGATCGAGCAAGCGCTGACCGGCCGGCAGAACGTCGAGTGGTTTGCCCGGCTTTACGACGTGCCGCGCTCGGTGCGCAAGCAGCGGGTTGCCGAGGCGCTGGAGGCGATGCAACTGCTTGACGTCGCCGACAAGTTGGCGGGCACCTATTCCGGCGGCATGGTGCGCCGCCTGGAGCTGGCCCAGGCGCTGGTCAACCAGCCGTCGCTGCTGATTCTCGATGAGCCGACGGTAGGCCTGGATCCCATTGCCCGCGAAAGTGTTTGGTCGCAAGTCGAGAGTATGCAGCAGGAGTTCGGCATGACCGTGCTGCTCACCACGCACTACATGGAGGAAGCCGACGTGCTGTGCGACCGGGTCGCGCTGATGCACCACGGCCGGCTGCGGGCGGTCGGCACCCCGGCCGAGCTCAAGACCAAGGTCGGTCCCGAGGCGAGCCTGGAAGACGTCTTCCGGCATTACGCCGGTTCCGGGCTCGACGAAACCGCCGACCACGCGGGCCTGCGCGGCGTGCGGGCCGGCCGGAAGGCGGCGCGTAATGCCGGTTGAGTCCGCCACCACACCCCGCTTGATCCGCGCGCCGCGCGGCTGGCGGCGAGTGCCCAGCCTGGCCGGCCGGATGGAAACATTCGCGTGGGTCGAGATCCAGAAGCTGCGCCACGACCGCACCGAGCTGTTCACCCGCATGGTGCAACCGGCGTTGTGGCTGTTGATCTTCGGCACGACGTTCAACCGGCTACACGTCATCGACACCGGGTCGGTACCCTATCTGGCGTTCCTGGCCCCGGGCATCATCGCCCAGTCGGCGCTGTTCATCTCGATCTTCTACGGCATCCAGATCGTCTGGGACCGCGACGCCGGCATCCTGGCCAAGCTCATGGTGACCCCGGCTCCGGCGTCGGCGTTGGTGACGGGCAAGGCGTTTGCCGCAGGTGTGCGTTCGGTAGCGCAGGTGGTCGGCGTTCTCGTGCTGGCCTACATCATGGGCATCCACATGACGTACAACCCGTTACGGATCCTCGCCGCGATGGGTGTGGTGATGCTCGGGTCAGCGTTCTTCGCGTGCCTGTCGATGGCGCTGGCTGGGCTGGTGCGTAACCGGGACCGGTTGATGGGGATCGGGCAGGCGATCACGATGCCACTGTTTTTCGCCTCCAACGCGCTGTACCCGGTATCGGTGATGCCGGAGTGGCTGCGTTGGCTGTCCCGGGTGAATCCGCTGAGCTACGAGGTGGATTCGCTGCGGCTGCTGCTGGTGGGCATCCCGTCGGCACATCCGTGGCTGGACCTGGGTGTGCTGGCGGGATCCGCGGTGCTCGGCGTCGCCGCCGCGTCAGCGCTATTGCGCCGGCTCGTGCGCTAACCCGTCGTCGCCGAACGTCTTTCCAGAGTCACGTTCGGCGCCGCGCGTGACTCGGGCGTCACACTCGCGGCGGATCGAAGCGGAATACGGCGAGTCTGCCTGCCAGCGCTTCGAATTCGTCGGGCGTGCCCTGCTGCACCAGACCCGACCGTTTGGCGAACGCAACCCCGACGGGCACCGATCCGGGGAACGCACGCAACACCGGCCTGGCTTCTTCGGCACCGAGTTCGACGATCGTGACGGGCCGAGAACGCCTGCCACGGCTCAACGTTCCCGCGCCGGCAGCCCGCGCGTTGCGGGCCCAGTCGGCGCCCGGGTATCCCGCGACGGTATACAGCCCGCCGTCGTATTCAAAGGGCGTCATCGGGGTGTGGCGCGGCGTGCCGGATTTGCGGCCGGGCACGGTCAGCACGTAGGCGGGTCCGGTGGGTAGCCCCAGCTTCTGGACCGCCATCATCAGGCGGTTCATCGGCTTGAGCCAGCGGGGCGGGCGTGGATCGGTCATCACTTCTCCTCGGTGAACAGTGCGGTGTGCTCGGCCACCCAGCGGGCGAACGTGGTGGCGGGACGGTCGAGGATCTTCTCGACGTCGTGGGTGACCAAGGCAGGCGACGCCAATGTGGCCGACTGCATCGCGACATAAGCGTCGGCGAATGCCGAGGGAAATCCGTTGCCGATGAAGCGTTCCCGCACCAGTTCGGCCGGGACCTCCTGGTAACGCAGCGGACGATTCAGGGCCTCCCCGATGATCGCGGCGAGCTCGGTGTTGGTCAGCGATTGCGGTCCGGTCATCGGAACTCGCTGCGCCACAAGGTCGTCGGTTAGCAGGGCGTGCGCCGCGACGGCGGCGATGTCCGCTTCGGCGATCGGCGCTGTCGATGCCTCGGCGTACGGCCCGGCAACGACATCGCCAGCGCGTATCTGCGCCCCCCACATCCCGGGGAAATTCGATGCGAACACCGACGGCCGCAGGCTCACCCACGGCACGCCCGATGCGACGGCAAGCTGCTCGCACTCCCGGTTGCGGTCACCGCGGTAGCGCGACGGCTGACGGCTGTCGTCATCGTCAGCGTTGATTGCCGACAATGCCACCACCTTCGCGACGCCGTGACGCGCCAGCGCCGACGCGACCTGTGCCAGCTCGGGTCCCAAGGCGCGGGAATTCAGGAACACCGCCGAGGCACCGACCAACGCCGCGGTGGGGTCGGGCACTTGCTCGACGCCGGGCGGTAGGCCGGCCTGACCTGGGCGCCGGGTCACCGCGCGAACATGGGCGCCGGCCTTCACCAGCTGTTCGACGAGCGGCCGGCCCACATTGCCGGTCGCTCCGGTTATCACAACGGTCATCTCCGGGGTCATCTCGAGTCCCTTTCTGTCGGCTACGAGCAAGGACGGGATAGCGCCCTACAACGTGACAGCGGTAACTTTTTGCCATGCCGATTCGTCGTTTATGACATGAGCGATCCGATCGCCGGCCTGCTGGCTGCCCACCGCCCGTATCTGATCAACCTCGCCTACCAGATGGTCGGCGATATCGGCGACGCGGAAGACATTGTGCAGGAAGCCTTTCTGCGGCTTTCTCTCACCGATGTCACGGAGATCGACGACGCGCGGGGCTGGCTGACGGTCGTCAGCAGCCGACTGTGCCTCGATCACGTCCGCTCAGCCCGGCACCGACGGGTGAGCACCGCCGAACCCGACCTGATGGACCGTGCGGAGCCGCTGAATCACAGCGCGATGCCCGATCCCGGCGAGCGGGTCACCCTCGATGACGAGGTGCACGATGCACTGTTCGAGGTATTGGGCAGACTCACCGCCCCCGAACGGGTCGCGTTCGTGCTGCACGACGTGTTTCGGGTGCCGTTCGACGACATCGCCGACACCGTCGGCCGACCGACCGCGACATGCCGTCAGCTCGCGCGCCGCGCACGCATCAAGATCCAGGCAGCCACACCGGTCACCGCCGTCGTCGACGACGCCGAACATCATTTGGTCACCGAGCGATTCATCGCGGCCTGCGCCAGCGGCGATCTGGCGGCGTTGACCGAAGTGCTGGCTCCCGACGTGTGGGGAGTCGGCACGATCCTGGCCGAACCCGCACCGCCGCCGCAGGTGAACCACGGGCGAGTGGCCGTGGGCACCAACCTGTTGCGCTACCTCACCGGCGCCACACTCGTCAGCGGTCCGGTTGGGCGACCCGTCGCACTCGCCTTCAGCCATCGGCGCCTGTTCGCCGTCGTCGTGCTTACCATCCGCGACGGTCTGGTCGCCAACATCGAGGCCACCGCCGACCCCTCGGCGCGCTGATCTCTCGCCGCGAGCGTGACACCACAGTCACGTTCGGCGTCGGGCGTGACCCTGGTGTCACGTTCGGGTTTATGGGCCAGCACGCTAGACCGACTGCGAGACCGTGGTGGCTTCGCAGCTGCGGTGGCGATGGTGCTCGATGTCGTTGGCAAATGCGCCGAGAGCGCTGCGGACCATGCGGGCCGTCCCATCCGGATGTCGACACGATCCTCGGCCGTCGACCATACGCACGACCCGGCGTATCTCCTTCACCAGAAAATCGTTGACCCGGCTGTAGGCAAGCTCGCTGAGCAGCTGCTCCAGCCGAGGCAGGCCATTGCGGCACGGTCCGCATTGGCGGGCGCTCTGCTCGGCGAGATAGGTGGCGATCTCCGCCGTGCGCGCGAGCCCGCACTCCCCCACGCCGAGAGCGTGAATGACCCCGGCACCCGGACTCGCACCCAGTGCCTTCAAACCGGCCCGCGATAATCCGCTGTCCTCGAAGGCTTTCGCGGGAATCCAGCTGCCGTGATAACCACCGACGAGAACCGCGCGCACAGTGCGAAGGTCGGTGCCGCCGTTGCGTTCGATCACGCTCCTGAGGAGGACACCGGTCGGAACCTCCGTCACGCCGGTGTTGTTCAGCGCACCGGATAACGTGATCAGCATGCTGCCGGGGTCGGCCTGATCGCCCACCGACCGGAACCAGCGCGACCCGAACCGGGCTATCAGCGCGATATGAGCCAGTGTTTCAACGTTGTTCACCAGGGTCGGCCGGCCGCGAACCCCCGCGATCGCGGTCATGACGGTGCGGTCGCGCGGCAGCGCGGGGCCGCCTTCGATCCGCCGGATAGCCGCGGACTCCTCCCCCGCGACGAACCTGTCGGGAGCCTCGACCACGGCGACCCTGTACCGATCGAGTCCGGCGGCGCGGCGCTCGTCGAGCGCGCGTGTCACCGCCGGCACGGCGGCCGAGTGCACGTACAGGTAGACCTCGTCCGCCTCGACTGCTGCCGCGGCGGCGTCCAGACCGTCAAGGACCAGATGCGGCGCCTGGGTCAGCAGGATTGCATCCTTGCGGCTCAACGGCTCGCCTTCGGCGCCGTTACCCACCACCACCGGCTTGGGTCCGGTGACCGCGGCGATCTTGCGCGCGGTCGGGAAGCCCGCGCCGCCGCGCCCCGACAGGTCGGCCTCCTTGAGTAACGGGATCAAGTCCCGGCCAACGGCATCGGGCAGCGGGCCGAACTGCAGATGGTGTTCGGCCAGACCGGGTCCCGGCGCGGCGAGCAGACGGGGAAGTTGCGGCGCCGTGGTCATGAGCGTCCGGCCTGCGCGTCGGCATACTCGGTGTAGTTGGCTCGAAGCCGCCACACCAGGACGACCGCCACGATCAGCGCGCAACACCCGGCGAAGGCCAGGAACCACACGCGATCGGTGTCGGTTCCGTTCCCCAGCGCATGGCCCAGGGCGATCGGCCATAGCGCGTACGTCGCCCAGTGCACCGCGCGGAAGATCCGAAGCCCGATGCGCTGACGCAGCAGGCTGGTGGCGATCACCACCAAGAGCACGTCAAAGGCAAGCGTGCCCAGGCCTTGCCACAGCGGTCGGTACGCGCCGATGAACGGCACCACGAAGTCGACGATTCTCAGCTGGGCGTACGGGTCGAAAAACAGCAGCCCCACGTGCAACATCACCAACAGGGTTCCGGCCAGCGCGGCGAACCGGTGGACATCGGCGACAGCGAACCTCGGCAGCACGAACAATGGGCGGCCCGACCGGGTGGCGATCCCCAACGCCAGCGAGACAGTCAGGAAGCCGAGCGCCGTGATGCCCGTACCCCGGCCCAGGGCCCAGAGCGCCTCGCTGGTCATGAGCCGCGGGCGCGAGTGACGTGTGGGACGTAGGCGGGAGAACTGCTTCCCACGGACGGCGTGTGGCTGGTCCGGATCGGGAAGGCGGGCTGGGACGCGGGTGCCTGTGTCTGCTGCGCGGGGGCCTGCTGCACGGCGGTCTTAGGCGTGTACTGCGGCTCAGGCGTGGTCCGAGGCGTGTAGGTCTCAACCGGCGCCTGGCTGACGGGCGCCCGGTTTTCCGTCGGTGCCGGCTCAGCCGCCGCCGGCGGCGGAGGTGGCGGAGGTGGCGGCGCGTCCGTCGGCGAGACCACCTCAGGCACTGCAGGGCCGTCCACCGCAGGGCTGGCACCCGGATCGACTGCCACGGATTCGACGGCGGGGACTTCCACCGGGGCCGGCCTAACGGTGTCGGCGTACGCGAGGGCGGACGCGCCAGCCACACCGGCAACTCCGATGCTCGACAGCGCCCACGAAGCCACGGCGGCCCGGCGGAATCCCGAACGAGGTGAGTTCATGCCGAGATATTGGCAACCAGTTCTTACAGCCTTCAAAGAACCAAATGTGGGCGTGCTCACACCGACTCGTCGCGCAGCCGCCGGCTCAGCCCACTGGCCCGTACCGCCCTGCGCGCCACTGCGGCGCGCAACTGCTCGGCCGAGCCGATCACCCGCACCTTGGTCCTGGCCCGGGTGATCGCGGTATACAACAACTCCCGGGTCAGCAGGCGGGAGTCCGCTGGCGGCAGCAGCACGGTGATCTCGGCGGCCTGGCTGCCCTGACTCTTGTGGATGGTCATCGCGTGCATGGTTTCGATATCGGCGAGCCGGCTTGTCGCGAGCTCGAGCGCACCCTCGGCGCCAGCCATCACCGCTCGCAGGGCCCCGTCCCGCAGCACGGCAACCCCGATATCGCCGTTGTAGATGCCCACCCCGTAGTCGTTGGCGGTGGCCAGAACTGGTCGGCCGACGTACCAGGACTCCCACAGCGGCATATCGGTTGCCTCGGTCAGCCAGCGTTCGACCTGACGGTTCCAGTAGGTGGCGCCATAGGGACCGTGGCGATGCGCACACAGCAGCCGGTGCTCCTCCAGCGTGGCCAGCGCCGCGTGGGCGTCGCCGAGTATCGCGGCCTCACGCAGCCGCAATGCATGGGGCACAACGATTCTCCGCAGGTGCTCGACCGGACGGTCGGTGTCGATCCATTCGATGTGCTCGCCGCCGGATGCCAGCACTTCGAGGGCGCGATCGGCTTCGCCGAGTCGGATCGCCGAGGCCAGTCTTCCGATCGACGCCCCGAACCGGTGTGACGTGACGAGCGTGGCAATCGGGGTGTCCCCCAACGAGCCTAGGCCCTCGACCAGATCGGCCAACACCGCCCCGGCTTCGACCGACGCCAGCTGGTCCGGGTCGCCGACCAGTAGTAGGCGCGCCTGGGGGCGCACCGCTTCGACCAGTCGGGCCATCATCGTCAGCGACACCATCGATGTTTCGTCGACGACGATCACGTCATGCGGCAGCCGGTTGCCGCGGTGATGGCGGAACCGCGACGACGTGTCCGGGCGACTGCCGAGTAGCCGGTGGATAGTGGTCGCCCGGAGCCCCTGCAGACGGTCGCGGTCAACGGATTCGAGGCCGTCGATCTCGAGCTGGACTGCCTCCTGCAAGCGGGCGGCCGCCTTCCCGGTCGGTGCGGCCAGCGCGACTCGCAGGCGCGGCTTCCCGCTGAGTTCCGCCTGTTCGGCGAGCAGCGCCAGCAGCCTGGCCACCGTGGTGGTCTTGCCGGTGCCCGGGCCGCCGGTGAGTACCGTCAACCCCTGCGACAGTGCGATCTCCGCGGCTCGGCGCTGCTCTTCGTATCCCGTTGGGAAGAGCCGGTCGACGGCCGGATCCGGCCCGCGTGGTCGAACCGCGACCAGGCCGAGTACGTCCTGAGCGACCTGCCGCTCCTCGAGCCAGTACCGGTCCAGGTACAGCAGATCCCTGTCGAGATGGAGGACCGGGGGCGAGTCCAGCAACGGGCTGGCCGCCACGGCACCCAGCCACTCGTGTGGGTCGGGCCACGGCAGATCGGGCCTCGCGATCTGATCCTGCAGGGCGGGTAGCGCCACGCACACCGAACCGCCGCGCACCGCGCGCACCACCAACGCGACCGCGAGCGCCACCCGGTCGTCCGGTTCGCCGGCCATCGCCGTAAGCCGTTGCGCCACAAGTACATCAGCAGCCTCGATAACGTCTGCGTCGTTGAAGGTGCGCAGCAGCCCGCTAGCCTGCTGGGCATGTCGCCAGTTCGCGACGTCCACCACATCCACCGTCATGCCGCGACCCGCTGACCGTCGAGCAGATCCGACAGCGCGACCACCAGGGCTGCCGGCGGCTGCCAGCTGAACACCCCCGCGGGATGGCCGTCCACGATCGGGGTGTCCGGCCCGCACATCCCCCGCACAAACAGGTACAGCACTCCGCCGAGGTGGCGCTCCGGGTCGTAATCGGGTTGGCGCCAGCGCAGAAAACGATGCAGAACAACGCTATACAGCAACGCTTGTAGCGGATAGTCCGAATGCAGCATCGCCTCGACCAGCCGCGCATGCTGATAGTCCGCGGCCGTCAGTGGCTTGTCCGGTTCACCGAGCCAGTTCGTCTTGTAATCGACCACCAGGTAGCGCTGGCCGGCCGAGTCAGAAATCCGCAGCACCGCGTCGACCGAGCCGCTGAGATAGCCGCGTAACGGCTGGGAGCCGAGCGCGCCACTGCTCAATCGGTCGGTGTACGCGGCCATCGGATCATCGTCCGGCAGATGCCACCGCAACAGTTGGCCCACATCGGCGAGCCGGATGTCGCGACCGGCCGGCCGCAGATCACCACCGGCCAGCGGGAACTCGAAATCCATCTCCCGCAATCGATCCGGTAATCCGATCTGGCGCAGTGTGAACCCATCGGCGAGTGGGCCCAACGGGGTGTCGTGCAGCGGCACCAGTGCCGCAGCCAACTCCGCAGCGGGAACGCCGACGGGCCACCACACGCAGTGCCGCTCGATCTGGGTCTGGAGTTCGGCGGCGAGATCGGCCGCAAACGGATCCGCGGTCTCCAGCACCGCATGCACCAGGGTGCCGAACTTCGCGCCGCTCGGCAGATCCGCCATCGGTGACGGAACATCTGGACCTGCAACCGGTTCCAGCAACGGAATGTCGCCGACCTCGTCGTCCAGTTCGCTCACCTCGGGTTCGCTGCTCACCCCGCCGCTCTCGGCCGACCGGATCAGGCCCGAGTACGACGTGCGCCGCCACGTGGTGTCGATGCTGCGGTGGAAGTGCCGCTCATCGATGTCAGCGGGCGGGCGTGCGCGCGGCACGGACGCGGCCGAGGCGACCACAGAGCCTTCGATCACCGGCCCTCCGGCAACCTCCCATTCCCGCAACCGGACCAGTGCGTCGTCATCGCTGATCTTGGCCGGCTCACAACGATCCGGCACCGCCGACTCCCCGGGCCGGCGGCCGCGCAACAACCGCGAGAGCCCGCCGTTGGGCTCGTCCCACGACGGCGCCCACCAGGCCACCACCTGAGCCTGCGCCCGGGTCATGGCGACGTAGGTCAGCCGGCTGTCGTCACTGGCGGACTCCTTACGCCCCAGCCGCTCGACGGCGTTGTAGTCCGGGCTGTCCTGGCCGCCGATGTGCAGGCAGCGCATGCCCTCGTCGTGGAACAGGATCAGATCGCGCTCCTGGACATTGCGATTGAACGCAAACGGTAGGTACACGATCGGGTACTGCAGGCCCTTGCTGGCCCACACCGTCATGATCTGCACGGCCGCGGCGTCGCTGTCCAGGCGGCGGTTCCGCTCGGTCGCGCCGCTGCGCTCCTCACGCTGGTGGCGCAACCAGTCCCTCAGGGCAGGCAGGGTGTAGTGCTCGCGATGGGCAGCGTCCTGCAGCATCTGCGTCATGTGCGCCAGGTCGGTCATGTGCCGCTCACCCCCGACCCAGGACAACACGCGATCGGCCATTCCCTGCAGTTGGGCAGCCTCGAAGATCGCCGCGACGCCGCGCTCCCGGGCATGAGCGGCCCATTCGCGCAGGGTTTGAGCCAGCCGGTCGGTCAGCTCATCACCACCGGCGGCAAGGGTTTCGGCGGTCTCGCCGAAGAACATCGTCGCCGCCGCGGCTCGCACGAGCCCGGGCCGGTGCGGCTGGTCGAACGCCTCGAGGAGGCAGAGCCAATCGTCGGCAGCCTCGGAATCGAACACGTCCGAGTCGCCGGTGTAGACCGCGGGAATGCCCGCGGCGGTGAGCGCACGGAAACAGGTCCGGGCGTCCTTGTGCTTCTCAACAATGACCGCGATATCGCGGGCGTGCACCTTCTCACCGTCGAAGGTGGTGCCGCCACTGAGCAGGGCACCGATATCAGCAGCCAGATCCCTGCCGATGTGCGATCGCAGTTCATCGATCGGTACATTCTGGATTCCCCTGCGGCCGAACGTCTCCCGGCGTACCACCCGCAGCCGGAGCGGATCGGTGCGCGAGGCGCCGGCGAGTCGACTACCGCGGTGATGTGCCTCGACACGGTGCACGACGATGCGATGGTCACCCAGCTCGGCACCGCCCAGAACCACCTGGAGACGATCGACGAGTGCGGCGTCGCTGCGCCAGTTCGTGACGAGAGTCTTCTTGTCACCCGCGGTCTCGGCTGCTTGCAGGTACGTGACGATGTCACCGCCGCGGAACGCGTAGATCGCCTGCTTCGGATCACCGATGAGAATCAACGTGGAGCATCCGCTGAACGCCCGGTCGATGACCTTCCACTGCACGGGATCGGTGTCCTGGAACTCATCGACCATCACGATGGGCCAGCGCTGATGCATCCGGGCCCGGGCCGGCGAATCGGGGCTGTCCAGCGCGTCGGCGAGCCGGCTGAGCAGATCGTCGTAACCCAGGACGCCGAGCCGTCGCTTGCGTATCTCCAGTTCGCCCAGAACAGATTTCGCGAAGTGCAGACTGACGGCGGCGCGGGAGTCAGGGCCGGGGTCAACCGGTCGCAGTTGCGTCGACGGGTTCTTCACCACCTCGCGCGCCAGCCGCAGCGCGTCGGCGTAGCTCAGCAAGGGGTCCGCACGCTCTCGGCCGAAATGGGCGAGGTAGAGGTCGTCGACGATCTCGCCGACAAGGTCATCGAGGCTCTCGACCAGGGTGGCCCCGGCGTCGGTGTCACCCGCCACCCCGAGCGATCTCAGCACCAGCTGACAGAACTGATGGGTGGTGGCGATCGTGGCGGCGTCGAAACCGGCGAGTGCATCGCGTAATCGGGTCCGGCGCAGTGTGCGCTGTTCGTCCGTACCCGCGGTCAGGTGCGCCACCACCTGGTTGTCGCCGACCAGCGGGGGATCGTCGAATGCCCGGACAGTGTGCAGTATTTGGCCTCGCACCCGTTCGCGAAGCTCCTGACTCGCCGCCCGGCTGAAGGTGATGAGCAGCATCTGGTCGAGCGTCGCCGCACCCTCTGCGACATACCGGGTCACCAACCCGGCCAGGGCAAAGGTCTTGCCTGTGCCCGCGCTGGCCTCCAGCACCGTGGTGGTTCGGGGCGACGGGAGCGGACCGAGTAAATCGAAAGGTATCATCAGCCGTTGCTTCCCTCGGCACGCAGCATCGGCAGCCAGAGCCGAGCAGAGTATGCCCCGAGCCGGTTGTTCTCGCCGTCGTACTCCTCACCGGGGCGCACCGGTTCCATCAGCGCCGACAACGGGGCGTTGCGCCCCCATACCCGCAGGCTCGCCGGCTGCTGGTCCTCGCCGGGATAACGCCCGGACCGCCATCGGTGACCGGCCGCCCGATCGGGGTCATCGCCGTAGTGCCTGGCCGCGGCCCAGGCATAGGAAGTCTTGGGGGGCAGGGGAATCGGCTCCCTGCGACCGGCATCGTAGATCGCGACAAGGTCTTGCAGCAACTTGACCGCGGCCAGATCTGGCCGGCCGAGACTCTCCCGCCGGGGTGTGGTTCCCCGCCTCGGTGTGCCGATGCACACTGCCGACCAGTCCCGTCGTGGCGCATGAGCGAATAACGCCAACAACGGAATCCACGATTCCAGCAGGTGCCTGCCGTCCAGCTTCGAGTACGTCACCGAGACCAGCCGGTCACCGAAGGCCGGTGTGACAGTGCCGGTCAGCCGCCGACCGGAACCCACGTCGATGTCCACATCGATTGCGTGTGATGCGCCTGTGCGGCACCGCAGCGCCTCCGCCGCCAGCAAGGCCACCTGGTCTCGCACCTTGGTGGCTTTGCGCCAGCCGAGATTGCCCGGCGGCAGTGTGCCGCGACGCCATTCCGCCTGCCGCGCTTCGTCTGGAGTCATGCCGCGCAGGGTGTCACCGAGCATCCGGTCACCGACGGACCACTCCTCGAGAGCGTCGATGTCGACGGGCATGGCGTCGCTCACCCCGTCGACATCCCACGGCAGGGTGAAGTCGAGGGCGCGGAAGAAGCCCTTGACCGGGTCCTTGAAGAAGCCGACCAGATCAGCCAGCACGACGTCATCCGGTGGCGGCGCGGGCAGCGGGCCCGAGATGAACCGGGGCTGCTCGCCCCGATGGCCGGTCACGGCGCGTGCGGCACTGCGCACCGTCGGATCGAAACTGAACGCGGTGCCAGGCACCAGCGCACCGCGTTCGACATTGCGGATATCGAAGGGCTGCAACGGATGCTGGACGACGATGCGCTCGCGCACCTTCTCGGTAGTGGTGACGTCGAGGGTGTCGAGCAGCTCGGCAAGCGGCACCGCAGGCGGGCGCGGCTGACCGGAGTACTCGTTGGCGCCGGTATAGGTGATGACGAGTTTCTCGGTCGCTGCGCCGATCGCGTCGAGCAGCAATTGCCGGTCCTCCGAACGGATATCACGCTCCCCGGTCATCGGGTTGCGTGCCAGCGCGTCATCGCCGTCGACCACGCCGAGGCGCGGGTAACTGCCGTCGTCGAGACCCACCAGGCACACCACCCGGTGCGGCACCGAGCGCATCGGCACCATCGTGCACACCGTCAACGTGCCGGTGCGGAAGTTGGCTCGGGTCGGTCGGCCGGCCAGATGACGCGAGAGCAGCGTCCGGATGTCCGGCAGGCGCATCACGCGCGACCCCGCGCTCGACAGCACGTCGTTGAACTCCCGCTGCAGCTGACTGATCTGCCACGCGTCGTCCTCGTCGACACAGGTGAGCACCTCGATCGCGGAGGCGAGCGCCGACAGCCAGTCGCCCAGCGGCCGGACGCCGGACAGCGCGTCGAGGGCGTGCTGCAGGCGGTCGACGTATTCAGCGAGCCGACCGGCAAGTTCGACGCGGTTGCTGCCGACGTCGTCGAGCGGCAGGGTGGAGTCGATCCAAGCGTGCGAATCGTCGGACATCGCTACGCCGGCCAGCACCCGGTCGAGCCCGAAACGCCAAGTGTTGTGCACGAAGTCGACGCCGAACGGCTTACGGTGCTCCTCGTCGAATCCCCACCGGATGTTGGCCTGGCGCACCCAGCGGGTGATGCCCTCCAGATCGTCGTCGGTGAAGCCGAACCGGGCCCGGACCGCAGCGGTCTGGGCCAGGTTGAGCACCTCGCTGGCGGTGACGCGACTGCCGGCGAGAGCGAGCAGTTGGGCGGCCACCCCGAGCAGCGGGTTGGTCTGGATCAGCGACCGGTCGGCCAGGCGCACCCGCAACCGATGGGCGGGATGCGCGCCCGGCACCACGTCACCGAGACCGAAGTCGGCGACGATCAGCGGCGCGTAGGCCTCGATGTCCGGGCACATCACCAGGATGTCGCGCGGTTCCAGGGTCGGGTCGTCGGCGAGCAGGCCGAGCAGTACCTCGCGCAGAACGTCGACCTGTCGAGCCGGACCATGACAGCTGTGCACCTGCACCGACCTGTCGTCATCGCGCACTGCCCTGCCCGCCGGGCGGAGAGCGTTGGCAGAGATGTCGGACTGCAGCCAGCCGAGCAGGGTGTTGGAATTCTGGGTGGGGTCGGCGCCCAGGAACTCGTCGCTTGTGACCCTCTCCGGCATGCCGCGCTGCAGCTCGCGCAGATCACGGCCGAGTGTGGCCAACAGCGGATGGCGCACATGTCGATGGCTGGTGTCCTCGCGGCGCGGAATCGACCCACGCAATCCACACAGCACGGTCCACAGCTCGGCACTGGGGTGCGGCACCCACAGGTGCAGCTCATGGTGCTCGGCCAGCGCGTCGAGCAACTCCATGTCGGTGCTCGACAACCTGGTATGACCGAACAATGATAGGCGCGCGGGCAGCTCAGCGCCTGATTCACGCAGTTGCGCAACGGTATTGGCGTGCCGCACGTGCGGTGGGTCGATTCCCACCTGGTTGACGAGCGCTCGCCAGAGGTGCGGTTGCCAGTGCAGGTCGGCGTCCAGGTCACCGGCCTCGCCGCCCAGCCAGTCGATCAGCAGCCGCGGGCGCTGCCGGGCGTAGGAGGCGAACAGCCCCGCCAGCCGACGCGCCCCCGCGTAGCGCCGACCCTGCCGCAGCTCCCGTTCCTCCCCGATCTCGAAGTAGCCGAGGTGGGTGGCCAGGGTGTGACACCACGGCTCGCCGAGGCTCGCGTCGATGACCTCGAGAAGGGGCCACGACATCGCGTCGGGCGACCACGGGTCCTCGTCACCTGCACCGGTCAGTTCCGTGACGAGCGACGCCGGTGACCGGAAGGACACGCCCGCGCATACGCCGTCGGCGCCATCACCGCGGCCGAGCAGATGCGACAACCGTTGAGACAGCCAGCGTTCGACCCCGCGGGCGGGCACCACGACGAGTTCTTCGGCGAACGGGTCGGATTGAGGCATGGCCAACAGCCCGCCGAGTCCGTCGGCAAGTGTGTCGGTGCGCTCGGCCCGGTGTACGTGCAGGGACATCGCCACCACCGTAGACCGCCCCACCGACGGCCGAAACGCGGTGCGCGCAGATTATGCCGGCGGCGCTGCGGGCAGGGTCAGGGTGAAGGTCGCACCCTCGCCGGGTTTCGATGTCACTGCGATGTCGTCGCCGTCGGGGAGATCGAACCCGGTGACGAAGTAAGCACCGGTCGGCGAGGTAGCGCAATTCCGTGGGGTCCAGGGGATCCGCACCAGCACCGAGACCGAGGTGATAGAGCGGCAGATCGCTGAATCGGCTAGCGCACAGTGAAGAGGGTGGCCGTGAGTCGGCTACCGTCGACGCCGTTCTGCTCGAGCGATCCCGATGCTGGTCCACCGGGGTTGTCCCGGTGATCGGGGCGCGATCGCTGCGAGCAGCGCGACGACTATCTGGGCGCGCTGAGCATCGAGATCGACGCACCGCGCTATGACCGCCTGGATCAGGTCAGCCGTGTCGAGCCAGGCGAGCCCTGCGGCAAGCTGGCGGATAACGCCGCGCCTCGCGGGGGCGAGGACGCGACGATCCGCTTCCACCCGGTGCTGGCGGGCTCGACGGTTTCTCCCGTCTGAAGCCCGCCAGCTTCCCCGCGCAGCGGCGGTTTATGCCTAGCCGGCGGCACCGCCGCCGGCACCGCCGTCCCCGCCGGTCCCGCCGCCGCCGCCGGTCCCGCCGGTCCCGCCGCTGGGCGCGGCGCCGGGCGTGCCGGCAGTGCCGGCAGTGCCGGCACTGCCGGGGTCGCCGGTGCCGCCGCCGCCGCCGCTGGCGGCATCACCGCCGTCCCCGCCGGTCCCGCCGGTCCCGCCGTCGCCTCCGGTCCCGCCGGTGAGGCCGTTGCCGCCGGTCCCGCCGGTCCCGCCGCCGCCGCCGTCGCCGCCGTTGCCGCCGTCGGCGTAGCCGATCCCGCCGTCCCCGCCGGTCCCGCCGACCCCGCCGCCGCCGCCGTCGCCGCCGTCGCCCTGGTTGCCCGCCGTGCCTGGGCCGCTTCCGGCCTGCCCGCCGTTGCCGCCGGTGCCGCCCGCGGTGCCGGTGCCGCCGGGGCCGCCGGTCCCGCCGCTGGTTTCGCCGGAAGAGCCGTCGGCGCCGTTGCCGCCGGCCCCGCCGGTCCCGCCGGTCCCGCCGTCGCCGCCGTTGCCGTTGGTGGCGCCGACGCCGGCCGCCCCGCCGGTCCCGCCGTCCCCGCCGGCCCCGCCGGCTACGCCGGCAGAGCCGTCGGCGCCGTTGCCGCCGGCCCCGCCGACACCGCCGTCGCCGTTGGCACCTGCGGTGCCTGCGGTACCTGCCCCGGTTCCGGCCGCGCCGCCGAACCCACCCGCGCCACCCGCCCCGCCGGTGCCGCCAGCGGCCCCGGCTGTCGCGCCATCGAGGCCCGCCGCGCCGGCGCTGCCGTCACCGCCGTTACCGCCGTCGCCGTTGATGCCACCAGCGGCAGCCGCGCCGCCGGCGCCGCCGTTACCGCCAGCGGTACCCGGCACAGCGCTGGCATCGGCCCCGGCGTTGTAGCCGTCACCGCCGATACCGCCGTTACCGGACACGCCGCTGGCGCCGGTGGCGCCGGTGTGACCCGCGGTGGCTCCGGTGCCACCGGCGGCACCCCCGGCCCCGCCGGTACCGCCCGCTCCGCCACCGCTACCGCCGTCACCGCCGTCACCGCCGTTGGGAGTGGCGGCATCACCGTCGATGCCGTTACCGCCTTCACCGCCTGTCCCGCTGCGACCGCCGGCCCCGCCGTCACCGCCGTCACCGTTGCCGCCCGCGCTACCCGAACCCAGGGCCACCCCACCAGCACCGCCGTTACCACCAGCCCCGCCGATACCGCCGGCCCCGCCGTTACCGCCGGCTTGGCCCTTCGCACCGCTGGCCGCACCGGAGAGTCCGGTGGCACCATCGCCGCCGGCGCCGCCGACCCCACCGAGGCCGCCGACCCCGCCGGCGCCGCCGTTACCCGAGATCGAGCCACCACGTCCGCCCGCACCGCCGTTACCGCCGAGACCGCCGCCGCTTCCGTTCGTCCCCGACGTTCCCGCGCTCACGCCATTAGCGCCGGGCAGGCCGGCCGCACCGCTACCACCAGCACCGCCGGCACCACCATTACCGGTAGACCCGCCGTCACCGCCGGCGCCGCCGTTACCGCCAGCGGTACCCGCCACAGCGCTGGCATCGGCCCCGGCGTTGTAGCCGTCACCGCCGTTACCGCCGTTACCGGACACGCCGCTGGCGCCGGTGGCACCAGTGAGACCCGCGGTGGCTCCGGCCCCACCGGCCACACCCCCGGCCCCGCCGATACCGGCGGCACCACTGGTGCCGCCGTTACCGCCGGTCCCGCCATCAGGAGTGGCGGCATCACCATCACCGCCTCGTCCACCGGTGCCGCCCGTCCCGCTGCTACCGCCGGCCCCACCGTTACCGCCGTCACCGTTGCCGCCCGCGCTACCCGAACCCAGGGCCACCCCACCAGCACCGCCGTTACCACCAGCCCCGCCGATACCGCCGGTGCCGCCGTTACCGCCGGCTTGGCCCTGCGCACCGGCGGCCGCACCGGAGAGTCCGGTCACACCGACACCGCCGACCCCGCCGACCCCGCCGAGGCCGCCGACCCCACCGGTGCCGCCGTTACCCGAGATCGAGCCACCACGCCCGCCCGCACCACCGTTACCGCCGAGACCGCCGCCGCTTCCGTTCGTCCCCGACGCTCCGGCCATGCCGGCCGCACCGCTACCACCAGCACCGCCGGCACCACCATTACCGGTAGACCCGCCGTCACCGCCGGCGCCGCCGTTACCGCCAGCGGTACCCGGTGCCGCGCTGGGGTCGGCCCCGGCGTTGTAGCCGTCACCGCCGGCCCCGCCGTTACCGGACACGCCGCTGACGCCGGTGGCACCGGTGTGACCCGCGGTCGCTCCGGTCCCACCGGCGGCACCCCCGGCCCCGCCGATACCGGCGGCACCACTGGTGCCGCCGTTGCCGCCGTCACCGCCGTTGGGAGTGGCGGCATCACCGCCGATGCCGTTACCGCCTTCACCGCCTGTCCCGCTGCTACCGCCGGCCCCGCCGTTACCGCCGTTACCGTTGCCGCCCGCGCTACCCGAACCCAGGGCCACCCCACCAGCACCGCCGTTACCACCAGCCCGCCGATACCGCCGGTGCCGCCGTTACCACCGACTTGGCCCTGCGCACCGGGGGTCGCACCGCCCAGTCCGGTCACACCATCGCCGCCGACCCCGCCGACCCCACCGAGACCGCCGACCCCACCGGTGCCGCCGTTACCCGAGATCGAGCCACCACGTCCGCCGGCACCACCGTTACCGCCGAGACCGCCGCCGCTTCCGTTCGTCCCCAACGCTCCGGCCAGGCCGGCCGCACCGCTACCACCAGCACCGCCGGCACCACCATTACCGGTAGACCCGCCGTCACCGCCGGCGCCACCGTCACCGCCAGCGGCACCCGGCACAGCGCTGGCATCGGCCCCGGCGTTGTAGCCGTCACCGCCGATACCGCCGTTACCGGACACGCCGCTGACGCCGGTGGCACCGGTGTGACCCGCGGTCGCTCCGGTCCCACCGGCGGCACCCCCGGCCCCGCCGATACCGCCCGCTCCGCCACCGGCCCCGCCGTTACCGCCGGTACCGCCATCAGGAGTGGCGGCATCACCGTCACCGCCTCGTCCGCCGGTGCCGCCCGTCCCGCTGCGACCGCCGGCCCCGCCGTTACCGCCGTTACCGTTGCCGCCCGCGCTACCCGAACCCAGGGCCACCCCACCAGCACCGCCGTTACCACCAGCCCCGCCGATACCGCCGGTGCCGCCGTTACCGCCGGCTTGGCCCTGCGCACCGGCGGCCGCACCGTCGAGTCCGGTCACACCATCGCCGCCGACACCGCCGACCCCACCGAGGCCGCCGACCCCACCGGTGCCGCCGTTACCCGAGATCGAGCCACCACGCCCGCCGGCACCACCGTTACCGCCGAGACCGCCGCCGCTTCCGTTCGTCCCCGACGCTCCGGCCAGGCCGGCCGCACCGCTACCACCAGCACCGCCGGCACCACCATTACCGGTAGACCCGCCGTCACCGCCGGCGCCGCCGTCACCGCCAGCGGCACCCGGTGCCGCGCTGGCATCGGCCCCGGCGTTGTAGCCGTCACCGCCGATACCGCCGTTACCGGACACGCCGCTGACGCCGGTGGCACCGGTGTGTCCACCTCCACCCCCCCGCCGATACCGGCGGCACCACTGGTGCCGCCGTTACCGCCGGTCCCGCCATCAGGAGTGGCGGCATCACCATCACCGCCTCGTCCACCGGTACCGCCGCTGCGACCGCCCCCCGCCGTCACCGCCGTCACCGTCGCGTCCGCGCCAGAACAACCACCCGTTCCCGGCCTGCCCGCCGGCCCCACCGGTGCCGCCCGTCCCGCCGACCCCGCCGGTGCCGCCCGTCCCGCCGACCCCGCCGGGGATGGTCGCATCGGCACCGTTGGTTCCAGCGACTCCCTGAGCGCCGACCCCACCCGTGCCCCCGACACCACCGTCACCGGAGCGGCCGAAGATCCAGCTGCCCAGCCCGCCATCACCACCGGCCCCGCCGGCACCGCCCATGCCGCCGATGCCGACAGCGTTAGCCCCGGTACCGCCCGCGCCGCCGCTACCGCCGTCACCCCAGATCGACAACAAGCCGGTGCTGCCACCATGACCGCCCCCCGCCCGCAGCCGACACGTCAGTGGGTTTCCGCCCTGACCGCCCGCGCCGCCGCTGCCGATCAGGTATCCGCCCCTGCCGCCATCACCACCCGCGCCGCCGCTACCACCGTCACCACCGGCCCCGCCACGGCCCCACAGGGTGAACAACCTCGTATCGCCGCCGTCACCACCGGCACCGCCGGACCCGCCGTCACCGCCGGCACCGGCATTGCCCAACCAGAACCCACTCGCCCCGCCGTCCCCACCAGCCCCACCAGACCCGCCAGCCCCGCCACGACCGCCGTTACCGTAGAGCGACAGCATCCCGGCGTCACCGCCCCTGCCGCCAGCCCCACCAGCCCCGCCGGACCCGCCGGTCCCGCCGTTGCCGTAGAGCAGGCCACCCGAGCCGCCGGCACCGCCGGCTTGACCACTCGAGCCCGCCCCACCGGCCCCACCGTTACCCATCAGGCCCGCACTGCCGCCGTTACCACCGTTGTAGCCGTTACCGCCGTTGCCCAACAGGCCACCGCCGCGACCGCCGTTGCACACCGCGCCCCCGGTGCAGGTCGACGGGGTGTAGCTATAGCCGTTGCCGAGTAACAGGCCAGCATTGGGATGAGCCGCGGTGCCATTGGACACGAAGATCGCGATAAAGCTGCCCGGAGTCCAACTCGACGGCAACGCCGGATTCGACAGTGCCGCCGCGATCAAACTGTTCGGCACCGGTAACACCGACACCGACACCGACGCAGACGCAGACACCGACGCCGACTTCGCGGAGGCAGGACCGTTCACCAGAACACCCGACCCGGCCCCGGTCCCGGTCGCGGTCGCGGTCGACGAGGGCGCCAAACCCTCGGAGGAGACAGCCGAGCGCACCACCACCGACGACGCGCTACCGCTCCCCGCGGGCGCACCACCACGGGCCGCACCCGCACCCGACGACCGCTGACCCGACATCGCACCCCGCGACGCCACAGAAGACGACGCCGAAGAAGACGCCGCAGAAGGCGCCGTCGACGGCCGACTGGAAACCACACCCGTCTTCACAGTCTTGGCCGGGGCGTCAGCTCTGCTACTGGCCGCCGACGAGCCAGAACCCTCGCCGGTATCGGCATGAGCCACCCCCGAACCACCCACCAAAGCGGCACCCACACCCAGGGTCATCGCACCCGCACCCAACCAGCCATAGGCAGTGATCCGCCGGCCCGCGCCACGCGGCTTCTCACGCCGATGAGCCGGACCACTGTCATCGAGGCCCATGTCATTGACCACCGCAGCCCACACCGACGCCGACAACGAATTCAACTCCACACCACTGCCCTCGGTCATTGCCCCAGCCTCTCGCCGCAAAAACTGCCCCGGTACAGCAAAAGTCACCACGACAATGCCGTCAAGAAACTAACACAAGCGTCAGGAATCGCTGGGCTCATTCGCAGCCCACGAGTTACTCCCGCCTCAACAAGCGCGGATTGGCGATCACCGGCCAGCAACGCGGCACTGATCGCGCCGTGCTAGCCCGCCGGATCGCCCACGAAGATCGATAGTGCCGGCATTGCGGGAAACAGAGCAGCCCGCCTGACAGCAACCACCCGCACATTGACTCACGAGCCGCTCGGTGGCGGTGATTAAGACGGTCCGGCCCGGCCACTCGACAGCGTCGCCGACCGCTCCCACAAGGCGTTCACCGACCGGCCGCGCAGCGGCCCCAGTGCTGGACCCCTGCCCCGTGGCCAGGCGGGCCAGCAACGCCCCCCACGACTGCCCGCGCCGCATGCAGTCGGCCACCTGCCGACACCGCAACCGCAGCACCGATCCGCTCCACACCTGCCGCCGCACCCGACACACCAGAGCCGATCAGCTCACCGACAAGCAGAACACCCGGCTGGCCACCCTGTTCACCAGCGACACCCATATCGAGGCCGAGACCACCTCGACGATTGAAGAGCCAGTTAAGGGCAGACCATCGCGCGATTGTTCGGCGGTAACTCCGAGGCCTGGGCCGCTTTCGACCCGACCACGGTGATCACCCGGCACGGCCACTTCAGCGCCACGTCGCGGCTGTTTGCGGTGTCTGCCGAAGCCGGGCCGCCCGCTGACGGCCGTCCCGATCTCTCCAACCCCGAAGGCCAAGACCGGGCCGGCCAAACATTGGGGACCGTGGGCTCTGCGCACGGCATCGAGTGCTCCGTGCTAGCGCTGCCCGGCAGCCACGACTGGCAGTTCGCCGCCCAGGCGTTCAGCGCGGCGCTGCCGTGGCCGGCCGGCCGGCTGAGCACCCCGGCTGTGCCGGCCATCCCGGTGCCGGGCGCGCCGCCGGCCCTGCACGCTCCGTCCATCGCGGTGTCATCACTTACCGATCCGCCGGCAGCCAAGCCGGCGGCCGGGTAAGCCTGCCGGAGACCCAGGGAGAGGAGACGCTACCCGCCGGCAATAAGCCGCCCGACCATGCACCCAGTCAGCACTCACGCAGATGGATGTCGAGTAGCCTCCTGCGTGGTTTCTCACTCAACGCACCAGCACTCAGCCGACCAGGCGCGCGATCGACCGCAGCGGGATGTGTAACCAGCTGGGCCGGTGCCGCGCCTCGTAGGCAGCCTCGTACACCGCTTTATCCAACTCGTAAGCGGCCAGTACGGCCGCGCTATCGCGCGGATCGGTAGCGGATTCCGCGGCATACCCGTCGCAGAACGACGCGCAGTTGCGGTCCACCCACTCCTTGGCGCGCGCGGCCAATTGGCGGTCATCGGACTGATCGATCAGCTGTTGATAGGCCGCGTATTCGAACGAGCGCAGCATTCCGGCGATATCGCGCAATGTCGAATCTGGCTTGCGCCGTTCGTCCAACGGTTTATCAGGCTCCCCCTCGAAGTCGATCAGCAGCCAGCCCTCGGGGGTGCGCAGCGCCTGGCCGAGGTGTAGATCGCCGTGCACCCGCTGCACGGTGATCGGCTCGCCGGCCAGCTTGGCGTAGCGATCCTCGATAGCAGGCAGATACTGCGCGAGATCGGGCACCGCCGCGCCCGCAGTCGCCAGCCGCTCGCGCATCATGTCGACCCGCAGGGGCGTCGTCGAGGTGCCCAGTTCCTGGGCCAGGGTGGCGTGCACCGACGCCACCGCCTCGCCCAATCGGTATGCCTCCCCGGCGAAGTCACCTCCGACCTCATAGGCGTAGAGGTCGCCCTCGGCGTACAGGTCGCGGGTACTCGCGGTGGCCATCTTCCAGCCCTCCGCGGAGTTCGCGGCGTACGCGGTCACCATGCCCAGCGGACAGGGCTGGCCGTTGAAAACAGTCTCGAATGACCCGAGAAGCTCTGCCACATGCGGGTTCTCGGCTCGTCCAAGCACTCGGTTGAGTTCGATATCGGGGTTGATCCCCACGGACACCCGGCGGAACAGCTTGAAGATCGCCTGATCGTCGAACACCACGCTGGTGTTGCTCTGCTCGGCGCCCGAGACGCGCGGCGCGGCGTCCCGCGGCAGCGTGACACCGGGTTCCTTGGTGAACGCGATCTCCCCGATCCTGGCTCCTTCGTCGATCAGTGACAGCAGGAACTGCGCCGCGGACGGATCGTAGAGACCGTCATAACCGGTGTGATCGTTGTCGGAACCGATGGTAGCGATGGTGTCGTATTCCGACACAGGTGCCGAATCCCATTGCACCACAACTTGATAACGCTCTGCGGAGTTGTCGGTGTAGGCGACGTCGACCAGCATCAGGTCCAGCTCGGGCCGAAGCGGCACCACCTCGCCGACCTGTGCCGACGACAACGTCCGGGTGCGGCCGGCATACCACCGCTGGGTTGGCAGCCACTGCGTCCAGGGCAAGTTCACCGGTGCACTCATTGGTTGCCCTCCGATGGACTCAACCTGAACCAGTAGAAACCGTGTCCCGGCAGTGTCAACAGATAAGGCAACTGGCCGATCCGCGGGAACGGCACATGCCCCGTCAGCTCCTCCGGTGTGAACGAGTTCCAATGCTGCAGATTCAACTCGATCGGCTGCGGGAAACGGGACAGATTGTTCACACACAGCACCGTGTCGCCGTCCTCGATCTCCCGCACATACGTCAGCACCGACGGGTTGGAGCCACTCAGCTCGCGGAACGTCCCAGTAGCGAACGCGTCGTAGCGGCGGCGCACCGCCAGCATGGTGCGCGTCCAGTTCAAGAGCGACGTCGAACTGTCGCGCTGCGCTTCGACGTTCACCGACTGATAGCCATAGATCGGATCCTGGTTCGGCGGCAAGTACAGCCGGCCCGGGTTCGCGGTGGAAAATCCGGCGTTGCGGTCCGGGGTCCACTGCATCGGGGTGCGCACACCGTCACGATCACCCAGCCAGATGATGTCGCCCATTCCGATCTCGTCGCCGTAGTAGAGCACCGGCGAGCCGGGCAGTGACAACAGCAGCGCGGTGAACAGCTGCATCTGGTTGCGGTCGTTCTCCAGCAGCGGTGCCAGCCGACGACGGATACCGACGTTGGCTTTCATCCGCGGGTCCTTGGCGTACTCGGCGTACATGTAGTCACGCTCTTCGTCGCTGACCATCTCCAGCGTCAACTCGTCGTGGTTGCGCAGGAATATCCCCCACTGCGCCATCTCTGGAATCTCCGGGGTCTGGGCCAAGATTTCCGAGATCGGAAAACGGGATTCGCGCCGCACCGCCATGAAGATCCGTGGCATCAGCGGGAAGTGAAACGCCATGTGACACTCGTCGCCGCCGGTGTCGGCGTCACCGAAATAGTCGACGACGTCGGCCGGCCATTGGTTGGCCTCTGCCAGCAGGATGCGGCCGGGGAACTCGTCGTCGACGACCTTGCGGCAGTGCTTGAGGAACGCGTGCGTTTCCGGCAGGTTCTCGCAATTGGTGCCCTCGCGCTCGAACAGATACGGCACCGCGTCCAGCCGGAAACCGTCGATGCCGATGTCCAGCCAGAACCGCAGGACGTCGATCATCGCTTCCTGGACCGCCGGGTTGTCGTAGTTCAGGTCTGGCTGGTGGGAGAAGAACCGGTGCCAGTAGAACTGCTTGCGCACCGGGTCGAACGTCCAGTTCGACTCCTCGGTATCGACGAAGATAATGCGCGCGTCGGTGTAGCGCTGACTGGTGTCGCTCCACACGTAGAAGTCCCCGTACGGACCGTCGGGGTCGCGGCGCGACTCCTGGAACCATGGGTGTGAATCGGAGGTGTGATTCATCACCAGGTCGGTGATGATCCGGATGCCGCGCCGGTGGGCGGCGTCGAGCAGGGAGACGAAGTCTTCGACGGTGCCGAATTCGGGCAGCACCTTGTAGAAGTCGCGGATGTCGTAGCCGCCGTCGCGCAGCGGTGAATCGTAGAACGGCGGCAGCCAGAGGCAGTCGACACCCAGCCACTGCAGGTAGTCGAGCCGTTCGATCAGGCCACGCAGGTCCCCGACTCCGTCGGAATTGGAGTCGTAGAAGGCTCGCACCAGCACCTCGTAGAACACCGCGCTCTTGAACCAGGTTCGATCAGCAGGCAGTGCACGGGCCTGCCCGAAGTCCTCCGCCGTGGGATGCTCGACGACGCCGCCTTCTACGTGGCTGCCCTCCGCCGGATCGTTGGTCAACTCCATCTAGGTTCCACTACCCCACACAGGCCGAGCCGAATCGTCTTCGGACTCCGTTGTAGTTGCCGATTGGTCCATCAGCAACCTCGCAGATGAAAATGCTTGGGGCAGTTCAGATTTACCCAGAGTCGCGAACGCGGACGACGACTTTGCCTTTGGCGGTGCGATTCTCCAGCGAGGCGACGGCTGCGCCCGCCTCCTCCAGCGGATAGACCTCAGGCTGAGGTGCGGCCAGCGTTCCGGACGTGAGCAGCTCGGCCACACCGCACCACTGCGCGGTGAGCGCACCTGGGTGGCTCATCGTCCAGGCTCCCCAGCCGACGCCAACAACGTCGATATTGTTCAGCAGCAGCCGGTTGACCTTGACCGTCGGAATCTCACCGCCGGTGAACCCGACCACCAGCAGCCGTCCCCCCGGGGCCAGCGAGCGCAGCGAGTCGGTGAACCGGTCACCGCCGACCGGGTCCATCACGATGTCGACGCCTTTGCCCCCGGTCAGCTCGGCGACCGCATCCTTGAATCCGTCGGCCAGCACGACGTCGGTGGCGCCGGCCGCCCTGGCAATGTCGATCTTGTCCTCGGTGCTGACCACAGCGATCACCCGGCTGGCGCCCAATGCGGGGGCCAGGCGCACTGTCGATGTGCCGATTCCGCCGGCCGCGCCGTGCACCAGAACTGTCTCGCCGGCAGCCAGCCGGGCACGCACTTGCAACGCGAAGTACACGGTCAGGTCGTTGAACAGCAGCCCGGCGCCCGCTTCAAAGCTGACGTTGTCGGGAAGCGGGAACACCCGCTCCGGTGTGAGCTCGACGGTCTCGGCCATTGCGCCGGTGATCATCGTCAGGCCCGCCACTCGGTCGCCGGCCTTCACCGGGGCGTCAGCGGGAGCCGACCGCACCACACCGGCAATCTCAGCGCCGAGGGTGAATGGCAGCTCCGGCTTGTACTGGTAGAGCCCGCGGGTCAGCAGTGCGTCGGGGAAGGCCACGCCCGCGGCGTGCACATCGACCAGGATCGCACCCTCACCGGACGGTTCGTCGATCTCGACCAGCTGCACCGATTCCGGACCGGCCAGCTCGGTCACCCTTATCGCCCGCATCGCACCTCTATCGCTCGTTCGGAAAAACGATGGCGAGCAGCTCGACCTGTAGCTCGCCCCGCGGCGTTGAGTAGGTGACGGTCTCACCGGGCCGCCGCCCGAACAACGCTAGGCCCAGCGGACTGTCCGAGGTCACGGTGGTGTCCTCTTCGCCGGCCGGCGTCTCCTCCAGGAAATGGACGATCCGCATCCGCAGTGGCTCGTCGCCGGGGAAGCGCACCGTGACCTCGGTGCCATTGGGCAGCTGACCCGGGGCGTCGGCATTCCCACCGGCCAGCAGCCAAGTCAGCCGGTTGATCCCTTCGTCGACACCGGCCAGATCCTCGGAACGCTGCAGCGCGTCGGCGGCATCCCCGCTGTCCCCCACGGTGTCGGCGTCACCCTGCAGCTCAGCGCGCAGCTCGTCGCGGCGACGGCGCAGATCGGCCAGTTCGCCTTCGATACGGTCGCGTTCCTCGCCGGTGAAATCCGTGTCCTGACCCATGCTCGCCAACGTACCTGCGGGGTTGCGCCGGAGATGCTGTCTAGCCGTTTCGCGATGACCAGCCGCAATGATCTGATCGCTGACGCCGAACGGCTGCTGCGTCGCGCGCAGGTCCAGGCCGACTGCCGCCGCAGCGAGCGGAGTGGGCGCGGTATGTTCCACCGGTGGTTACCCGCGATCATGGCGACCCCGGCGATGCGCCCTCGGTTCCGCCGCCGCTGACCAATATCGCCGACGCGACCCGGCCCTCGGCTGCCGAGGAGGCCCGCAGCATCGCCGCATCGACGAACACCGCGACGCTGGCGTCGCTGACCGCCACCGGGGATCCGTGGGCCTCGTTCGTCACCTACGGGCTGCTCGACGGCGCGCCGGTGCTCTGCGTCTCCAACATGGCCGAGCACGGCCGAAACCTCGCCGGCGATCCCCGCGCCAGCCTGGCCATCGTCGCGCCCACCACCGAGTCCGACCCGCTGGCCAGTGGCCGGATCACCCTGGCCGGCGTCGCCGAACGCCCGACTGGCGACGAACTGCGTGCGGCACGCGATGCCCATCTGGCCGCCGTCGCGGCCGCGAAATACTACGTCGACTACTCCGACTTCACCCTGTGGGTCCTGCGGGTGCATCGGGTTCGCTGGGTCGGCGGCTACGGCCGGATGGATTCGGCGACGGCGGCCGACTACGCCGCGGCCGCAGCCGACCCGGTTCGCCCGAATGCCGGCGGGGCGATCGCCCACCTCAACGCCGACCACGCCGACAACCTGGTGGAGATGGCGCGGGCGCTGGGCGGTTATCCCGACACGACGGTCGCGGTGTGCACGGGCATCGACCGCTACGGGCTCGATCTGCGCGTCGACACGCCTCGCGGCACCGGCTACACCCGGGTCGGATTCGGCGCGCCGTTGTCCTCGGCTGACGAGTTACGTTCGGCTGCAGTCGATCTGGTCACGCGCGCCCGGCCCGCCCGACTAACCGCCGAGTTCTGAGACGGCCATGTCGAGGGCGGCCGCGTGCTCGGCCAGTTCACGATCCGACAGCTGCTCGCCGCCGGCCTGCTCCAGCAGCTCGTCCCGGGTGATGACCTGCAGCGCGCCGCGATAGGCGTCGCTGTCCAGCGCGGCCCGGCCGATGGCATCCGAACGCCACCATACCTCGCTGCAGATGGCGGCGGCGCTTCTCGGGGGCATCGCTCGAAAGCGTTGGGATAGCAGGCAAATCGCGGCGGCCTGGGAGACCGGCTCACACAGGCAATCGCCTGTTGATCGCCAGGGCTGAGAACGTCGCGATCGTCGCCACCAACACGGCCACGCGCAGCCAGCCGCCGCTGGCCGGCATACTCACCGTCTGGTAGCCCACTTGCTGGAGGACCGACGCATAGCTGCGGTCGAGCTCGTCGATAGTGGTCGCGGTGTAGCTCTGTCCGCCGGACAATTCGGCGATCCGCTTCATCTGCGTGTCATCTGACGGTACGGGAATCGATTCCTTGTCGAGCGTCACGACGCCGGCTTTCGTACCGAAAGTGATGGTGGATATGGGCACACCCTGGTCCTTGGCAGCCCTGGCCGCAGTGAAGTCGCCGCGCGGATTGTCGGGGTTGGCCGGCTTGTTCTCCCCGCCGTCGGAGAGCAGCACAATGCGGGCCGGCGGAGGTGTCGCATCGCCGCTCGTCAGGACGGTCATGACGGTCCGAATGGACTCCAACGCGGTGAAGAGGGCTTCGCCGGTGGCCGTGGAGTTGTCGGTTTGCAGCTTGTCGAGTGCGGCGATGGTGGCGCTGTGGTCGGGAGTCGGCGATACCAGCAGGTTCACGTTGCCGGAGAAGGAAATCAGCCCGAGGTTCACTCCCGGTGTCAATTGTTGGGCGAACCGCTTGCCCGCGTCCTGCGCTGCCCGCAGCCGGGTCGGAGGCACGTCTTTGGCCTGCATCGACCGCGACACATCGATGACGAGCATGACGACGGCCCGGTTACGCGGAATGCGCGCCTGATGGGTCGGTCCGGCCAGGGCGACGGTGAGGAGCACCAGAGCAACCAGTGCGAGGGCGACAGGCACATGCCGCCACGCGTGCGGCCGCTGCGGCGAGAGGCGATCCAGGGCCGAGGGCGTACTGAAGCGTCGCAGCCGCCGTGCTCGGTGCAGCTGCGCGCCGACATAGAGGGCGAGCAGTAGGACAGGAACGAGCGCCAACAGAAGCATGGCTGGGTGCGCGAGCGCCGAAACACTCAGCGCGCCGATGCCGGGAATGGTCATTCACGATGTCCAGTGGATGGTCCGGCATAGATCGGCACAGTCATGTCGGAACCGCTCCCGTCGTTCGTCGCGGATACTTGTCCGCAGCGGTGATTAACGTGTCCTTTGTACCGGTGTTGGTTGAGAGAGGGATCAGATGCGCAGTTGTGTGGCCCTGATCGGCGGCGAATCCTTGGGAATGGAATGGGATCAACTGTGAGTTCGCTGCCATTGACTGGATTCACCGCCCCCTGGCTGTTCCTGTACCTCCTCATCGTCGCCGTCGCCGTCGTCGTCTACATCTTCATTCAGCGCAGCCGCACCAGGCGGGTGCTGCGATTCGCCAACATGCCACTGCTCGAGCAGGTCGCCGAGGGGCGCAAGCCGCGCAGGTGGCGGCATCTTCCGGCTGCGTTGCTGGTCGCAGCATTGGCGTTGCTGACCACCGCGATGGCCGGCCCCACCCATGACATTCGGATCCCGCGGAATCGAGCGGTGGTCATGCTGGTCATCGATGTCTCGGAGTCGATGACCGCGACCGACGTCGAACCGAGCAGGATCATCGCCGCCCGGGAGGCCGGGAAGCAATTCACCGACTTGCTCACCCCGGGTATCAATCTCGGGTTGGTGAAATTCTCCTCCGGGGCAACGCTGCTGGTTGCGCCCACGACCGACCGCGAGCAGGTCAAGCAGGCGATCGACCGGCTCGTTCCTGAACCGCGGACCGCGACCGGGGAGGGCATCTTCACCGCCCTGCAGGCGATCGCCACGACCGGGGCGGTCATGGGTGGCGGCGACGGCCCGCCGCCCGCCCGCATCGTGCTCGAGTCGGACGGCAAGGAGACCGTGCCACCCGACCTCGATGCACCGCGAGGCGCGTTCACCGCGGCGCGGGCCGCCAAAGAGCAGGGCGTGCCGATTTCCACGATCTCCTTCGGTACCAAGGAGGGGGTCGTCGAGATCGACGGTCAATCGATACCGGTCCCGACCGATGACGAGTCGCTGGCCGAGATCGCCGAACTGAGTGGCGGTCAGGCCTTCCAGGCCGGCAGCCTCGATGAACTCAGGCGGGTTTACGCGACGCTCGACCAGCAGATCGGATACCAGGTGGTGCGTGGCGATGCCAGCGCAGGCTGGATCGCCCTCGGTGCGTTGACTCTCGCATTGTCCGTGGGTGCCGGAATCTTGCTCAACCGCCGACTGCCGTCGTGATGCCCGTCCACTGATTTCCCCACACATTCCCAGGATTCGGCCAGGCTCTCTCGCCGGCCGGCCGGATTCCGTGGACGGCGCTGATCATCCCCGGACGGATGGCCGACCCGGATCGCTTGTCGCCTGCGCCATCGCGCTTCATTTCTTCGCTTCGGTGCGTCGCTGTACTGTCACGGTACGTCGATGTACCGATCGGCACAACGGTCAGCTCGCATAGGCGCAGTACTGTTGGCCGTTCGGGCACCACACTGACAGCCAAGAGGAGCAAGCACTGATGTCTGGCACCGACGAGCGGCAGACCCTTGCGGAGGCCAGCGAGGAGAGGGGCTGGCATCGCCGGGAGAGCGATCGCGTCGATATCTACCGCCGCGACCGCTACCGCGTCCGGGTGATCTGGCAGGGACCCCAAACCATCAGCGGTGCATCGTTATTCGACAACGAGATGTACGAGACCTACACCCGGGATCTGGCCAAAGTCCGCACCTGGCTCAAGAAGTAAGCCCGCGGCTCAACCGCTGCGCGGCCCATGCCTGCACCGCCTGTCTGATCTGTGACTCCCGTCGGCGCACGATGTCGGCGACTTCACCGTTTGTACACCCCGCCTTCCCCGGTGCTTGCCGATCGTGCTGCCGTGCCTGGCGCTAGAGTCAAAGATCGTGTCGGACAGCGGTTTTTCCCGGTACGTCGCGATCGGCGACAGCCAGACCGAGGGCCTGTGGGACGGCGATGACACCGTCGGTGTGATCGGATTCGCCGACCGGCTCGCGGCTCTACTGGACGCCCGCTATCCCGGGTTGACGTACGCCAACCTCGCCATTCGGGGTAAACGCGTGATAGACGTTCTCAATCACCAACTGCCGCGGGCACTGGCGATGGAACCTGATCTGGTCACCGTCTGCGTCGGGATGAACGATGTGACCCGACCCGGCCGCACGTTCGCCAAGGCGATGGGTGACCTCGAGAAGGTCTACCAACGGCTCGCCGATTCCGGGGCGACCGTGGTCACAACGTCGTTTCCCGACGTCGCCAAGATGCTCCCGGTGGGCCGGCTGATCGGCTCGCGCATCCAGCAGGTCAACGACGTCATCATCCGTGCGGCGCAGCGGCACGGCTTCGGTCTGGTCGACCTTTACAACGCCGAAGCCATGAACGAGCCGTCGATCTGGAGCCACGATCGTATGCACGCCTCGACCCGGGGCCACATCCTGTTTGCCGAGGCCGCTGCCGAAGCGCTCAAACTTCCAGGCAGCAACCATGATTGGGCGCAGCCGAGCGGCGAAGACATTCAGGACAGCTTTGCCGAACGGATGTACGCGCAAGCCCAGTGGACCCGCAGTCTGCTCATCCCCTGGATCTGGCGCCATGCCCGCGGACGCTCGTCCGGTGACGGCCGAGGGCCGAAATATGCTGAACTGCAGCTGGTTTCAGAGCAGGTGCGCGTAGACCACCAGACCGCCTAGGCAACTGGATATGATCCACGTCACATGCCTGCAAGGACCCGGAGTTCATCACTGCTATCGATTGGCCTGACAGCCCCGACGCCTCCGACCTGCATGGGATAGTGGCAACACCAACGACCGGCGACCTGCAGTGCAACGATGGGGGGAAACCGTGATGGGTGGGCGCAGACCTGATGAGTGACCGTGACGGCGGGCGGCCCGGGTGGTTGCAATCCCGGGCCCGGCATTGGCAATATTCGCCACCGCTGAAGACTGCATTCGCGGTGACGATTGCCGTGTTCACCCTCGTCGTGGTTGCCGTGCTCATGCAGTTCCGCGGCGATTTTGTGGTTCCCCCGAAATCGTGGAGGGTTTCCTATGCCGCTTCCGGCTTGGTCTTGGATTCCCTGATCTCATAGTTGACGGGCGATAGCCCGTCGGCGGCACTGTGCCGGCGTTGGTGATTGTAGAAGGTATAGCACCAGTCGATAACCACCGCCTGCGCATGAACGGTATCACGGAACTGATTGCGGGACAACACTTCCCATTCCAGCGAGGAGAAGAACGCCTCCGCGGCGGCATTATCGAAACACGATCCGACCCGACCCATCGACTGGCGAATCCCCACGGTGCGGCACAGCGTGGTGAACGCCTTCGCCGTGTAGGTGCTGCCGCGGTCAGTGTGGAAAATGACCCGCTCGGACTCCTCGTCCCGCCAGATCGCTTGGCGGCCGCCGCGGGCGGCCACGGCCATCGTGATCGCCGCACAGGCCAACTCGGCATCCGGATGCAGGCCCATCGCCGCGCCCAGCAACCGGCGGCTATAGAGATCGATCACCGTCGCCAAATACAACTTCTGCCCGCACTCGGTGGGAATCTCAGTCATGTCACCGACCCACTTCAGGTTCGGCGCAGCCGCAGTGAAGTCCCGTTTAACCAGGTCAGGGAACTTCGGTGCCGTCTTGTCCTGGTTAGTCAACCCATTGCGGCGCTTGATACGGCGCGCCACCAAACCCTGACGGCGCATCGAATCGGCCACCGTCTTCTCCGACACTTCCCAGCCCAGATCGCGCAGGTCAGCGATCAGCCGCGGCGACCCATGCAACCCTCTGGCCGCCGTGAACGCCGACGCGACCGCGGCATCGAGCCGCGCGCGACACCGATCGGTGTCAGTGTGCAACCCATCGGCATTGCCCGCGCGAGCGATCCACTTGTAGAACCACGACACGCTCACACCCAACAACACACACACGTAAATGCATGTGGCACTCGGTATTTGGTCCTCTGGTCGGCAATGAAACGTGCCACGCTCACTTCGTCGCCTCCTTCACCCACAGGACCACCGATCGCTTGAGGACATCACGCTCCATCCGCAACTCGGCGTTCTCGCTGCGCAGACGCTTGAGCTCGGCCAGGTCATCGCGGGTCAACTCCCCACGACCCTCCCGTGCCTCACGGTCCTGAGTGACCCAATTACCCAGAGTGCCCTCGTGAACCCCCAGATCCCGAGCCACCTGCGCGATCGACTTACCCGTCTCACGCACGATCCGAACAGCCCCCTCACGGAACTCCCGGTCGTACTTCTTCCGTTTCTCTGACATCGCTACTCCTTATAGCTGATGCCTCCACGGTCCCGGGGGAAGGCCATTTCACGCCCAAGACCCAATTGACGCTGATCTCGCAGCGGTCCGGCCTGGTGATGGACCCCGGCTCCAAGGTCACCTACAACGGCGTGCAGATCGGCCGGGTCACCGGCGCCGACCCGATCGAGCGCGGCGGCACCACCAAGGCCAAGCTCTCCCTGGACGTCGACCCGAAATACATCGCGCTGATCCCGTCCAATGCCATCGCAGAGGTCAAGGCCAGCACGGTCTTCGGCAATAAGTACGTGTCCTTCCGCAGCCCGAAGGACCCGACCACACAACGCATCTCGAGTGCGGACGTCATCGACGTTTCGCACGTCACGACGGAGTTCAACACGTTGTTCGAGACGTTGACCTCGATCTCGGAGAAGGTCGATCCGGTCAAGCTGAACCTGACGCTGTCCGCGGCGGCCGAGGCGCTCGGCGGGCTGGGCGCCAAGTTCGGGCAGTCCCTCGTCAACGGCAATGCCGTCCTCGATGACATCAACCCGCAGCTGCCCCAGATCCGCACCAACATTCGGCAGCTATCCAAACTGGCCGATGTCTACACCAAGGCCAGCCCGGACCTGTGGGACTTCCTCGATCACGCCGTCACCACCGCCCGCACGCTCAATGCGCAGCAGAAGGATCTCGACGCTGCGCTGCTGGCCTCGACCGGATTCGGCAACACCGGCGCCGATATCTTCGAACGCGGCGGCCCCTACTTCGTGCGCGGCCAAGCCGACCTGATCCCCACCGCCAAACTGCTCGACACCTACAGCCCCGAAATCATGTGCACGATCCGCAACTATGCGACGTCGAATGCCAAGGACGCCACCGGCGGTAACGGCTACTCGATCGACTTCCAAATCGGCCTGACCGGAGCCCCCAACCCCTACGTGTATCCCGACAACCTGCCGCGGGTGAACGCCAAGGGTGGTCCTGGCGGAGCGCCGGGTTGCTGGCAGCCGATCACCCATGACTTCTGGCCGGCGCCGTTCCTGGTGGCCGACTACGGTGCCTCTCTGGCCCCGTACAACCACGTCGAACTCGGCCAGCCGATCCTCACCGAATACGTGTGGGGACGTCAGGTCGGCGAGAACACCATCAACCCCTGAGGTTGAGCACCTCAGCCAGTTCGCGCAGCGCCGGGCGCGGATCCCAGGTCGGATCTCCGTCGCCGAGCACCTGCACCACCACGTGGTCGGCACCGGCGTCCAGGTGTGCGGTGACCGTCGCGGCAGCCTGTTCCACGGAGCCCTGCCCGACGATGCGGCCGGCGAGCCGGTCGGAGCCGCCGCGCACCAGATCGGTTTCATCGAAGCCCTGCCGCAGCCAGGAGTTGCGGTAGTTCGGCAGGCCTGAGTAGACCTCGAGGTGCAGGTGCGCCCGGCGCAGCTGTTCTTCGGCGCTTTCGCCGACGACAACCGCCTGCTCGGACACGATCCACTTGTCCGGCCCCAGGATCTTCCGGGTGGTGGCGGTCTGCTCGGGCAGCACCAGGTACGGATGCGCTCCGTCGGCGTGCGTGCCCGACAGCTCGATCATCTTCGGGCCGAGCGCGGCGAGCAGCCGGGTCGGCCGACCCGAACCCGGTTCGACGAACTCCGGCAGCGCAGCCATCCGGTCCAGATAGCCCCGCATGGTGGCCAGCGGCTTCTCGTAGGTGCCGCCCATCATGTTCTCCACCAGCGGACCGTGGCTGACACCGAGACCGAGAACGAACCGGCCCGGATAGGTCGCGGTGATGCTGCGGCCGCCGCCTTCGGCGATCATCGCCAGCCGGGCGTGAATGTTCGCGATGCCCGTGCCCAGCACCAGCCGCTGCGTGCCGGCCAGGAAGATCGCCGACTGCACCATGGCGTCCTTCAGCCCGACCTCGGGGATGAACAGCGAACCATAGCCGAGCGCCTCGATTTCCTGGGCGACCTCGACGGCCGCGGTCATCGGCCAACTCTCGCTGGCCCACCACACACCGATACGGGACGGGAAGTCGACGGTCGGACGATCAGTCACGGGCTACTCCTGGGTCAGTCGTCGGCAAGAGATTCGATGCGCAAGGTGTCACCCGTCAGCATGGCGATCGAACTTCGGAGCTCTTCAGCGGGGGTGGGCGGCGGCAGCGGCTCGTGCGGTCCGACCCGGAATGCGTCGACCATCAGTGCGGCGAACCGGCGCCAGGCACCGGGAGCGTGCTCGCGGGTGGCCTCGAGGACACCGGCATCGGCCAGCAGCATCACCACGATGTCTCCAACTCCGATGTCCGAGCGCAACTTTCCGTCGTCTTGAGCGCGCGCGATGACCTGGCCGAGCTTGTCGATGGCCTCGGTGGCACGCTGCTCGATCACCGAGCTGGCTGGGAACGCGGTGGTGAGCAGCGCCCGAAGGCCCGGGTCGGAGGCCTGGAGTTCGCAGACCTCGTAAACGAGATCGCGGAAACCGTCCCAGGGGTCCGGGTTGTCGAGCGCCTTGTCGACCGCGTCCTCGTAGGACGTCATATTGCGTTCGAACGCCGCGATCGCCAGGTCGGTGCGGGTCGGGAAGCGCCGGTACAGAGTCGCCACCCCCACACCCGCGGCCCGTGCCACGTCCTCCAAGGGGACTGACAGGCCCTGCTCGGCAAACAGCCGGGCGGCCGCTGTGACGATCCGCTCCCGGTTGCGTTCGGCGTCGGCCCGCAGTGGCCTGGATCGCTCCGCACCCCGCTGTGCGCCCGGAATCACCGCCTCAGAATACCCCCCGAAGTGGAGGGTTGCCACCATTTGAGGCTAGGGTTGCGAGCAAGAAGTGGTGGAAAACCTCCACTTATCGAAAGGAGTCGAACCGTGGCAATCACCACAGTTCAGCGCACCGCGCACGCGCGTCACGCGCAGCCGACGCCGGGCCTTCGTGGGAATCCGTGGTGGATTCTCGCAGCCGTCTCGGTCGGCGTCATCATGGTCGGACTAGACGCATCCGTGGTCGCCATCGCCAATCCGCGCATCGCCACCGACCTCAACGCGTCGCTATCGGACCTGCAGTGGATCACCGACGCCTACCTGCTCAGTCTGGCGTCGCTGTTGATTTTTGGTGGCAAACTCGGCGACATGTTCGGCCGGCGCGCCGTGTTCCTGATCGGCGTTGTCGGGTTCGCGGTGACCTCCGTCGGGATCGGACTCATCGGATCGGTCGCCGGGGTGATCACCATGCGCGCGCTGCAGGGTGTGTTCGGCGCGCTGTTGATGCCGAGCACGCTGGCGATTATCCGACAAGCCTTCCCGCAGGAGAAGCTCAACACCGCCATCGGTATCTGGGGCGCCGCGACCGGTGTGTCGGTGGCCGCCGGGCCGGTGCTCGGTGGCGTCCTCGTCGAGCATTTCAACTGGCAATCGGTGTTCTACATCAACGTGCCGATCGCGGTGGTCGCCGTGATCATCGGCGCCGCGGCGATCGTCGAGAGCCGCAGCGACGAGCCGTCCCGGCTGGACATCGCCGGGATCCTCACCCTGTCGGCCAGCCTGTTCCTGCTGGTGTACGGACTCATCAAGGCTCCAGAGTGGGGCTGGTTCAACCCGCAGACCGTGGCCTTCCTCGTTGGTGGAGCCGTCCTGATGGGCGCCTTCGTGGTCGTCGAGCGGCACACCAAAGACCCGATGCTGCCGCTGCGGCTGTTCGCCAATCCATCGCTGTCGATCGGCGCCGCGGTGGTCACGATCAACTTCTTCGCCCTGTTCGGTGCACTGTTCTTCATGACCCTGTACCTGCAGAACCTGCAGGGCTGGAGCCCGGTCGAGACCGGGGTCCGCACGCTGCCGCTGTCCGCGGCGATGATGGTGATGGCCCCGTTGTCCGGCGTCATCACCGAGCGGTTCGGTCCGCGACCGGCGATGGTGACCGGTCTGCTCGGTGTCACCGGCGGCCTTGCCCTGCTCAGTCAACTGCAGGCTGATTCCGGGTACAGCGCGATCTGGCCGGCCTTCGCACTGTTGGGGACCGGCGTCGGCCTGGTGCTGACCGCGAGCTCGGATGCCATCGTCGGCAACGCCCCCCTCGACGACGCCGGGGTGGCCGGCGGGATCCAGAGCACCTCGGTGCAATTGGGTGCCGTACTGGGCACCACGATCCTGGGTTCGGTACTGTCCAGCAAGGTTGGCTCGGTCCTCACCGACAAGCTCACCACCGCGGGCACGCCCGCGCCGATCGCCGAAAAATTGGCTCCGGCAAAGGAATTGGTGTCCAAGGGGTTGGCACCATCAATCCCTGGCACCCCGCCGCAGCTGACCGCCGCGATCGCCAGTGGCAGCCACGAGGCGTTCATGGCCGGCCTGCAGCTGTCGATGTGGGTCGGGGCGGCGGCCGCGGCTGTCGGCGCGGTGCTGGCACTGTTCGTCCGGCGCGCAGACAGCTGAGGCCGGCATAGATTCGCGGAGTGATCACCCACCACAGGGAGAGCGCACTCTTGCGCGGATTGGCCGAGCTGGAGCGGACGGATCGGGGCTGGCTTGCGCACCGATTGCCGCACCGCGACCGCGGTCCCGCTAGGTGAAGATTCGCGCCGAGTCGACACCTGCGCCCATGGCAGACTCATTCGCGTTCTGGAGTCTGAGCATGCAGAGGAGCGCCAATGAGCAGCGGTGTCAGCTTCGACCTTTCGTCGGTGTTCCGGACCGTCGCGCAGACCCTGCCGGATCGCGAGGCGTTGATCTGGCGCGATCAGCGCTGGACGTACGCGCAGCTGGACGCGCGTATCGACGGCGTCGCGCACTACTTCGTCACCCAGGGGCTCGGCTGCCACATCGAGCGCGATCAGCTGGCTCCGCATGAGTCCGGCCAGGACCACATCGGGCTCTACCTGCGCAACGGCAACCAGTACCTGGAAGCCATGGCCGCCGGCTACCGGGCTCGCGTCGCGCCGTTCAACGTCAACTACCGCTACGTCGAGGAAGAACTCCTCTATCTGCTCACCGACTCCACAGCGAAGGCCCTGGTCTACGGTGCCGAGTTCGCCCCGTACGTGGCCTCCATTCGCGATCGGCTGCCCGAACTGCGGGTGCTTATTCAGGTCGCCGACGCCAGCGGCAACGAATTGCTGCCGGGCGCGGTCGATTACGAATCGATCGTCACCACTCCCGCACCGGTCGGCGGCATGCCCACTCCCAGCGGCGACGACCTCTACGTCCTCTACACCGGCGGCACCACCGGCATGCCCAAGGGCGTGCTGTGGCGTCAGCACGACATCTTCATGTCGGCGATGGGCGGGCGGCCCTTCGGCTCCGACACGTCGCTGGCGTCCTACGAAGAGCTCGCCGAGCAGGCCCGCACCAACGCCGGCTTCCGCTCGATCCTGATGATCCCGCCGCTGATGCACGGCGCCGCACAGTGGGCCGCCTTCAACATGTTCAGCACCGGCGGCTGGATGGTGCTGCCCGACGATGTCGACCGGATGAACGCCCCGGCCGTGATGCGGCTGGCCGAACGTGAACGGGTACTGAGCATTCCGGTGGTCGGCGACGCGATCGCCCGGCCGCTGCTCGATGAGATCGAGACCGGAAAATACGACCTGTCCGGCCTGCTGACGATCACCAACGGCGGAGCGCCACTGTCGCCGACGGTGCGGGAGCGACTGCTGGCCGCGCTGCCCAACCTGATGGTGCTCGACGCCGTCGGCGCCTCCGAGACCGGCATGCAGATGACGACGATGGCGGCCAAGGGTGTCGAGCAGAAGGCAGCCACCTTCACTCCCCAGCACGACACCGCCATCATCTCAGCGGATTTCAGCACCGTGTTGAAGGCCGGCGACGGCGAGGGCTGGCTGGCCCGGCGGGCCTACGTGCCGCTGGGCTACCTGGGCGACGCCGAGAAGTCGGCGCGCACCTTCCCCACCATCAACGGCGTCCGCTGGTCGGTTCCAGGGGATCGGGCCCGGTTCCTGGAGGATGGTCACATCGAGCTGCTGGGCCGCGATTCGGTGACGATCAACTCCGGCGGAGAGAAGATCTTCGCCGAAGAGGTCGAGCGCGCGGTGGCCAGCCATCCGGCGGTGTACGACGTCGTCGTGGCCGGGCGCCCGTCGCAACGGTGGGGCAGCGAGGTGGTGGCCATCGTGCAGTTAGCCGAGGGGCAGAGCGCCACCGACGACGAGCTGGCTCAGGCGTGTCGCGCGCACATCGCGCAGTACAAGCTGCCGAAGGCCTTCATCCGCACCGAGAAGGTGCTCCGCTCACCCGCGGGGAAGGCCGACTACCGCTGGGCCAAGGAGCTGGCCGTCGAAAGCCTTGGGGCACAGGGCTGATTCGGCGACAGGCTACACCTTCATGTAGCCCTTGTCGGCGGGGATCTGGGCGGCGGTCAACAACGCCGAGGCATCGCTGGCCAGAAACAGCACCACTTCGCTAACCTGATTCGGCGCGATGAGCGACTCGGTTGGCAGCGCACCCGGAGAGAAGCTGTAGACGTAATGCGGGTGCTTCTCGAACATTGAGTACATCGACAGGTCGTTGCCCAGCTTGGTGTCCACCCCGTAGGTGTGCACCGAATTGACCCGGATGCCGAACTCACCCAGCTCCAGCGCCAGTGAATTCGCCAGTCCCACAACGCCGAACTTGCTGGCGCAGTAGTGACCGGCACCCGGAACCGCTTTGATCCCGGCCGAGGAGCTGATCGCGATGATCGACCCGCCGTTGCCGGCCTCGATCATCGCCGGGACGCACGCTTGCACGGTGTTGAAGAACCCGGTCAGGTTGACGTCGATGATCTCCTGCCACATGTCGGTGGGGATCTCCCAGGCACGACCCCAGCTCATCACCCCGGCGTTGGCGACGACGACGTCGAGGCGGCCGAATTGTTCAATGGCGCTGGCGATTACCCGCTTCTGTCCCTCGTGGTCGCGGACATCGACCCGCTCGGCGCTGATCTTGACGCCCTCGTCCTCGACCAGGCGGACGGTGTCGGCGAGATCCTCCGGCGTTGCCGGTTCATAGCCGATGTGCTTGCCCACCGGCCCGCAGGCGTCGATGGTGACGATACTGGCGCCGGCGCGAGCCAGCCGAACACAGTGTGCGCGGCCCTGACCCCTGGCCCCACCGGTCACGTACGCAACTTTGCCCTCCAGGGGCCGCTCATTGGTCACGGGCCCACCATAGGATGTCATCGGCGAACCGCGCGATCCCGTCGAGCGCCTCCCGGGTGCGTCGCCACGGCATGACGATCATCCGGTCGATGCCGGCGTCGGCCGCCCGCTGGATGTCCTCGGGGAGTCGGCCGGTGCCGACGTGATGACCTCGGGCTTGCCGGTCCGTCCGTGCTCGACCCACAGAGCCGACAGCTTCGCCACCGACCCGGGGATCTGGTCCAGGGTGTGGTTCATCGGTATCCAGACCGATTCGTATCCGAGCTCCTCGGCCCGCACGGTCAGATCACGCCACCGCCCGGGGTGAACGCCGCCCAGCGGAATCCCGAACTTCACCGCGCGGATGTTACCCAGCCGGACCCGCTGGCGGAAGTAATACTCTCATTCTTGGAGAGCGTGATTCCGCATAGTCATCCCAGTAGCGTTTGGTCCTATGACGGCGCGCATGCTGAAGTTCCGCTACGCCGCCGCGCTCGTCTTGGCCCAAATCGTGGCGGCCGTCGAGTTGACCGCGCTGATCATGCCGCTGCAACACCACCTGGTTCCGGCTGTCGACACCGTGTTCGAGACTGACACCCTCATCGCCGCCATCGTCCTGTCGGTCTGCGGCTTCGCCGGCTCGATCGCCTACGCCGTCGTCATCGTCGACCACAAACTGCGCTGGTTCACCACCGGCAGGCCGCCGGACGCTAAGGATCGACTGTTCGTCGAGCGGTTCCTGCGCAGCCAGTCCGCACTGCTGGCCGCCATCTGGGCGGTCAGCGCCACGATCCTGTTCATCATCAACCGTGATGGTGGCCAAGATGTCGCCTGGCTGATCGGGATGACGGTATTACTCGGTGTCACCACGTCGAACGGTGCGGCGCTGTTGTTCATCCAGCGACCGATGCGTCCCATCATCGCCGCGGCAACCAGTCTCGACGGTCCCGACACCGCACCGGGCGTGCTGTCGCGATTACTGCTGATGTGGCTGATGAGTAGTGCGCTGCCGATTGTCGGCATCGCGGTCGTGGTGATCATGCGATCCAACGGGTGGATCATCCTGAAGACCGCCCCGCTCGAAATCCCAGTGATCGTGCTCGCGGTGATCTCGGTATTCGTCGGACTGCGCGGCATGGCGATCGTCGCGCTGTCCATCTCCGATCCGATCCACGATGTCGTGGCTGCCATGGCCGAGGTCGAGCGGGGCCAGATGACCACCCGGGTCGGCGTTTACGAGCGCTCCGAGATCGGCCGGCTGCAAAGCGGTTTCAACCGGATGGTTGCCGGACTGGCGGAACGCGATCGGCTGCACGATCTGTTCGGCCGCCACGTCGGCACCGATGTGGCGCTGCGCGCGGTGCGCGACGCGGACACGCTGACCGGCGAGGTACGCGACGCGGCTGTGCTGTTCGTCGATCTCGTAGGCTCCACCCAGCTAGCCCAGCGCCGGTCCCCGGCCGAAGTCGCCGAGGTGCTCAACCACTTCTTTCACATCGTCGTGGCCGCAGTCGACGAACGACACGGGCTGATCAACAAGTTTCAGGGTGACGCGGTGCTGGCGGTCTTCGGTGCGCCGCTGGCGAGTGCGCAGCCCGCCGCCGACGCGCTGGCGACCGCGCGTGCTTTGACCGCCGCGCTGCAGCGGCTTCCCGTAGTGGACTTCGGCATCGGTGTGTCCGCGGGTCCGGTGTTCGCCGGGAACATCGGCGCCGAGCACCGCTACGAGTACACGGTGATCGGAGACGCAGTGAATGAGGCTGCGCGACTGGCGGATCGGGCCAAAGACTTCGACGCCCGCGCGCTGTGCTCGGACGTCGCCTTGCTGAAGGCCGACGCCGGTGAACGCGCGCACTGGACCGAATGCGCCTCGGAGGTGCTGCGCGGCCGGAACGAACCGACCCGGATATCAGTGCCCACAAGCTGAATTTCTCCCTTGTGCGTCTGCGGTAATCGGGGCAATGGTGGACGGACAGGAGGTACGCGTCATCGCCGACAAGACGAACACGTCCCAGGGCGGGCAGTGGCATTAAGGCCCACGACGGGCTGGTGCGGTTCTACCGCAAGAACCTGCTCGAGACCGACTACCGTGCCGGCTTCCCGATTCCGGCCGTCGCCGTGGAAGCCGGCGAACCGGGCACACCCAACCCGGTGGTCACGGCCGCGCGTCGCATCGCGGCCGCCGACTCCGTCGCAGTCTTCGAGGATCTCGGCACGCAGCAGGCTGGCCCATGGCGCAATCGCGAGGTCAGCGAGACCATGCTGCCAGGGCACGCCTCGTTTCCCTGCACGGCAAGCAATCAAATAAATTGATTGATTTACTCTCGTAGATGGCCCAACCTCGTTATGTTGCAGTCAACATCACCACCTCGACGACGGGAGCGCGGCCACGATGAAGCACGACTACGAGGAGATGAAAAAGGAAGCCGAGCGGTTCATCAAGTTCGAGAAGGACGTCGCCAATCGGATCGCCTACATCACGTTCGACCGGCCCGACGAGCTGAACTCGACCACCATGGGGATGCGGCAGAACTTCGCCGACCTGATCCACAAGTGCAACGTCGACGACGACGTCAAGGTCGTGGTGATCCGCGGCGAAGGCAACGATTTCGGCAGCGGTGGCGACCTGCCCGAACAGCGCGAGATGTTGGAGAACCCGGGAACTCCTCTGCTACATGAGTTTTCGATCAACGATGACAGCGTGAAGTACCCGCCCGGCGATTCCTACCGCTATCTCTACACACTCACCGATCACTACGCCAAAGCCAGGGCCGGCAACCGCCCGCTCCAGGAGTGCAAAAAGGTCACGATCGTCGAGGCCAAGGGATACTGCTACGGCTGGCACTTCTACCAGGCCGGCGACGCCGACCTGGTGGTGTCGTCCGACGATGCGCTGTTCGGTCACCCGGCCTTCCGATACGTCGGTTGGGGCCCCCGGCTGTGGTGGTGGGCAGAGACGATGGGCTTACGCAAGTTCTCCGAGATGCTCTTCACCGGAAGGCCATTCACCGCCGAGGAAATGTACGAATGCGGATTCATCAACAGTGTCGTCCCGCGCGAACAGCTGGAGGCCGAGACCCTCAAGTACGCGATGGCGTGTTCGAAGTCGCGGCCGACCGACACCGTGGTGGTGCAGAAGACGTTCCTCGAGCTCTACAAGCAGCACAAGGGCGAATACTTCGGCAGCCTGCTGACGGGCGTGGTCGAAGGCATGCTGCCGATGATGACCAACGACCGTGACAACTATCCCGACCTGACCGAGGGCACCTTCGAGAAGGGCCTCAACAACGTCGTCAAGGACAACGACCTCAATTTCCCACCCGAGTGGCGGCTCAGCCACTCCGGACGGAAGAAGCCCTGACCGCACTATCACGTGGTGCGCCGTCGACACGTGCCAGCGGTGCCTCCCACAGTCCCGCCAGCGCGGTGATCAGTTCCTCGGCGACCACCGACCAGCTCGAACCAGCTGACGGCCGGCGGTTGGCACGCTCGCCCTCGATCTCGGCGCAGGTGTGCATCAACAGATTTCGCGCCATCATCCATCGCGCAGCCCGTACTCGCTTGGGCTGTTCGGGCAGGCTCCGGTTGATCCCCCGGACCGTCTTCAGCATGAGCTCGGACGTCATCGCGTCAGACCCGACCAGATCCCGACAGACCGGGTCGGCCATCACCTGGGCCGCGAAACGCGCGTAGTACGTGGTTGTTCCGAGTGCCTCGAGATGCTCGGTCAACGGATAGACCAGGACTTCGATCCAATCCCGCAACTGTGGATGCGACGCAATGGCGCCCAGCTTGCGCTGTCGGATCGCTTCAATGGCCACCTGGTGCCTGGCTTCGATCGCACGCAGCAGATCGGCCCGCGAACCGAAGTGGTAACAGGCCGCCGCATTGTTGCCATGCCCGGCCGCGTCGCTGATCTGCCGGTTCGACACCCCGGACAAGCCATGCTCTGCGAAGAGCCGCTCGGCAGCGGCCAGCAATGCATCACGTGTGACTGCCGACCGATCAGCACGCAGGTCTTTGGCTGGGCTCACCGTTCATAGTGGACACCACCGGTGAAAGTAAATCAAGAAATTTAGGTTGCCGGCCACGCCGGGCCACACCTGTACCGGAATGTTGTTCCAGCCCATCGGAAACTGGACGGCGGCCGGTGGGCCTCCTCACCAAGGATCCGGTAGTCGCCGACGCCCCGCAGCCATTCCTGCAATGCGGCCCTCCCCTGACGCGCCCACCCTGGCGAGGGGTGAGACGTCGACCACAATCATTGCGGCGTAGGGGCATTGGGTAACGGCCCTCCGCATCCGGTCCCGTGCCCGGTGCACTTGGCGCGATCCGCTTCGACACGCATGCCCTGCCCCACACTCATCGGACGAACGCCGGGAGGCGCTTGATGCCGTGGACGAAACTACTGAGGAGATAGTCCGGCTCCCCCAGTTCGACGTCGACCCGGAACAGCATCTCTCGGAACAGGTTCCGCAGTTCGGTGCGCGCGAGCTGATTGCCGAGGCAGAAATGCGGGCCGCCGCCCCCGAAGCCTAGGTGCGGGTTGGCTGAGCGGCCCAGGTTGAACGCCTGCGGCTCGTCGAACGCAGCTTCGTCGCGGTTCGCCGAACAGTAGAACAGCCCGACCTTATCGCCGGCCCTGAGCTGCTGGCCGGCCAATTCGGTGTCCTCGGTCACGAACCGGGCGAACTGCAACACCGGTGTGGCCCAACGAATGAACTCCTCGACCGCCGGGCCGATCCTGGCGTCGAAGTCCGCGATGAGCCACGTGCGCTGGTCCGGGTTGGCCGCCAGCGCCAGCATGGCGTGCGATGTCGTTTGCTTGGTGGTGTCATTGCCGGCCGAGGCCAGTAGCACCAGGAATGCGCCGATCTCCTCATCGGTGAGCCGATGTCCGTCGATCTCGGCATTGACGATGCTGGTCATCAAGTCATCGCCGGGGTGGCGGCGACGGAACGTGGCGAGTTCGATACCGGTGCCCGCAAGCAGGAACATTTCGTTGACCGTCGCCTCGGCCCGCTCTTCGATTGTCGAGTACTCGTCGTCGCTCATGCTGAACAGCTTTTCGGCAGCCTTGGCCACCGCCTCCCGGTCGGAGTTCGGCACGCCCAGCATCTCCGAGATCGTCATCATCGGTAGCCGCGCCGAACACGCGGCGACGAAGTCCACCTCGCCGGCGCCGATCAATTCGTCGACCACGGTGGCGGCGTTGTTGCGAACCTGCTCGTCGATCCGGGCGACATGGCGCGGCGTGAACGCTGAGCTGATTAGCCGGCGGTATCTGGTGTGCTGCGGCGGATCCATCATCAGGAAGAACGTCGCGATTCGCTGGACGTCGGTGGGCATCGGGTCCAGCGCGATGCCCTGCGCCGAGCTGAACAGCTCCGGATACAGGCTGGCGTGGACGATGTCGGCCCGACGAGTCAGCGCCCAGTAGCCCGGCTCCTCCATCGGGAACATTGAGGGAAACGGCTCATGCCAGGTGAGCCCGGAGGTTGCTCGCAGCGTCGCGAAGGTCTGTTCGCGGACGTCGAAGGGCTGGTCCCAGAATCGCCGCGAGGTGATGTCGTGACGGCTGTAGTCACGTTGGTCACCCGACACGTACCCAGCGTGACATTTTGCTCAGTATTTGTAAAGACAGTGTTTTCAGTCTCGGATGTGTGAACAAGCGTGACACCTAGCCCTCGACCTGTAATCCTGTACCCGTGAGCCAGGCGCCGGCAGGAAGTACCGAGACACCCGACGAGGACGAGTCCTCCTCGCGGCGGCGCATCCTTAACGCCACCGCCGAGGTGCTGGGCCGCAGCGGTCAGACCAAGCTCAGCCTGTCCGAGGTCGCCCTGCAGGCGGGTGTCTCCCGGCCCACGCTGTACCGGTGGTTCGCCTCCAAAACCGAGTTGCTCGACGCGTTCGGCGTCTACGAGCGGGAAATGTTCGACACCGGGATCAGCCGCGCCACGGCCGGGCTCCGTGGCACCGACAAGCTGGATGCGGCGCTGCAGTTCATCGTCGCCTACCAGCAGACGTACTCCGGGGTGCGGCTCATCGACGTCGAGCCCGAGGTGGTCGTCGCCCAGCTGTCCCGGATCCTGCCGCTTATGCGGTCGCGGCTGGAGCGGCTGCTGAGCGGGCCCAACGCCGGACTCAAGGCAGCCACCGCAATTCGTATCGCGGTGTCGCACTACGTCGTCCGCAGTGACGATGCCGACCAATTCCTGGCGCAGCTGCGCCACGCCGTCGGCATCAAGCAGTGAGCGACCGGCTGGACATCGGGATCTACGTCCCGCAGATGGGTTTCACCTTCGCCGAGGTGCTGCACCGCGCGCACCGCTGCGAGGAGCTCGGCATCGGCTCGTTCTGGCTCTACGACCACATGTACGGCCCGGGTGTCCCCGGTATCGACTCGCTGGAAGCCTGGACGCTGGCCACCGCGCTGCTGAGCCAGACCGAGCGGCTACGCGTCGGACATATGGTGCTGTGCAACCAATTCCGTCACCCGGCCGTGCTGGCGAAGATGGCCACCACCCTCGATCAGATTTCCGGTGGCCGGCTGCAACTGGGTATCGGCAGCGGCTCCATCGAAGATGAACACCAGCGGCTCGGCCTGGACTGGGGATCGTTCGCGCAGCGTTCCGAGCGGCTGAAAGAGACGCTAGGGATCTTGGCCCAGGCGTTCGCCGAACAGCGGATCGACTTCGCCGGAACGCATTACACGGTTCGCGATATGCCGATCAAACCCGGACCGGTCCAAACCCCCCGCCCACCCATCGTGGTCGGCGGTTCGGGCGAGAAGTACACCCTGCCTTTGGTGGCCCGCTATGCCGACGTCTGGAATGTGCCTACCTACGCACTGGGCGAGATGGAACACAAGCTGGCTGTGCTGCGCGCGCTGTGCGAGGACATCGGGCGCGATCCGGCGACCATCGTGATGTCGGTGGAGGCCGTGCTGGCTATCGCCGCGGACGACGCCGCCTTGCCGGAAGTCATCCGGATCGCCGAAAAGCGGTTCGGTGGGCCAGGATTCGGGCTGCACGACGGTGGGCTCATCGGTACACCGGCCGCTATCGTCGACCGGCTCGGCCAGCTGCGCGAGATGGGATTCGGCCAGGTCGTGCTGTTCACCCACGACCGGGCATCGGATGCCACTCTTGAGCTGCTGGCCGGCGAGGTGCTCTTCGAGCTTTGAGCTTGGCTCGCGCACAGAGTTTTTCGAACATTCGACGGTTTACACCACTACGCCGCGGACCTAGCGTGACCGTTATGAGCCCGCCCCTGCACGGACGCCGTGTCGTGGTCAGCGGTGCCGCCAGCGGTCTCGGCGCCGCCGGCGGTTCGCGGATGAAACCGCGCGCTCGATAGAGACGTTCGCCTACCGCCGGGCGAAATCAGGTGCGCGCTCGGGCCGCACGCCCACTCCGACGAGGTAGGCCGGGACCACCGAAAGCCAGGGCAGCCGCCGGATCAACGCCGTCGCCGCTGCCGGCGGGTTGCCGTTCTCTCCCCGCAGGATCGGCTCCACCAATCGGCTGTGCAGCACCCGCTGCACAGCCTGCGTGATCGCGGCCGGCGGCAGCCGCCGTCGGCGCACCGCCGCCAACTCACGATCGGTGACGGCCCGGCGGCGCAGCGGGTCGGCCAGCAGCCTCGCGGCACCCACCGCGTCCTGAACCGCCACGTTGATCCCCACCCCGCCGACCGGCGACATGGCGTGCGCCGCGTCGCCGATACACAGCAGCCCGTCGGTGTGCCAGCGTTTGAGCCGGTTCAGCTTGACGTCGAGAAACTTCACGTCGTCCAGCGAGGTCAGGCTGTCGATGTCGGCCTCCGGAATCAGTTCGGCGAGTTCGGCTTTGAGGGCCTCCAGGCCGCGCGCCCGAAGCTGACCGTCAACGCCTTTCGGGATCAGGTAGGCGATCTGGAAATAGCCCTCGCGCGGAATCATGATCAACAGCCGCCCCGGCGCGATCCGTGGAATCAGGGTGTACTGCCCGCCCGCCTGTCGGGGAAGGCGAAACCACCACACGTCGAAGGGAACTGGAAATTCTCGCGCGGTCAGGCCTGCGCTGCGCCGCACGATCGACCAACGGCCGTCGCAGGCCACCGTCAGATCGGCGCGCAGCTCGCCTTCCCCGTCTGGCGAGGTGTAGGTGACTCCGGTCGTCCGCCCGCCGCTGCGCAACAGCCCGGTCACCTCGTGGCACATCCGCAGTGTGTAGGTCGGCTCGGCCTGGCCGGCCTCGGCCAGCAGGTTCAGCAGATCCCACTGCGGCACCATCGCGACGTAGGGATGCGGTTGGCGCAGTCGGCGGAAGTCCACCATGGTCAGGGACTGCCCGTCGACGGTGATTTCGGCGTGGTCGACTTTGCTCTGTGGGAGCGCGGAGAAACGGGTGCCCAGACCCAGCTCATCGAGCAGTCGCAAGGTCGTGGGATGCACTGTGTCGCCACGGAAGTCACGCAGAAAGTCGGCGTGTTTCTCCAACACCGTGACTTTGACACCCGCCCTGGCCAACAGCAGCCCGAGCACCATGCCGGCGGGGCCGCCGCCGACGATCGCAACGGTGGTGGAGTCGGTCATGGGCCAACGGTAGCTCGCGGCGGGTGCTCACACCTCGATTCGTGATCCGATCAGCACGGTCTGATCCCCCGGCAGCCCGAAATACCCGACCGAGTCCGCAGCCAGCAACGACGTGGCGATGAAGAGCCGCTTGCGCCAGGGCGCCATCGTCGGCTGGTTCCCCGACACCGGCTCGATCTTGGATAGGAAATACGACGCCCGCGTGCAGTCGATCGAGCCGCCGATCAGCGTCGGGTCCACCATCCGCAACGCACTGGGCACGTCCACCCGTTCCATATAGCCGAATTGGGCCTTGACGTACCAGATCCCGTCATCGGGGTCGCCGAGATCGTCGACGCTGATGCGGTCCTCATCGGAGACGCGAGGCACCGGCGGCACCACGATCGAGAGGATGAGCACCCGCTCATGCACAACGTGGTTGTAGTTGACGTTGGCTCGCATCGACAGCGGTGCCGTCTCGTCCTCACGGTTGAGGAACACCGCCGTGCCGGGAACCCGCGGATACGGCGGCCTGTGGGTGTTGATCTCGTCGATGAACGGCTGCAGCGGTCCTTCGGCCTTTTCCCGGGCCTGCGATACCACGATGCTGCCCCGCTGCCAGGTGATCAGCACGGTGAAGGTGACCACCCCGATCAGCAACGGCAGCCATGCCCCGTGCACGAGCTTGGTCAGGTTGGCGGCCAGGAACATCAGATCCACCGTGAGCAGCGCACCGCCGCCAACGATCACCATCCACAGCGGCCACCGCCAGCGGGTGTGCGCGATGTAGAGGAACAGCAAAGTGGTGATGGTGATCGTGCCGGTGACCGCCATGCCGTAGGCGTAGCCCAGCGCCGCCGAGCTGCGGAACGCGAACACCAGAATCAGCACGGCCACCATCAGCATGCCGTTGATCCACGGGACGTAGATCTGGCCGATCGACGAGGCCGAGGTGTGCGCGATCCGCAGCCGCGGCAAGTACCCGAGCTGGGCCGCCTGCGAGGCCACCGAATACGCCCCGGTGATCACCGCCTGCGAGGCGATCACCGTTGCCGCGGTGGCCAGGATCGCCATCGGCAACTCCCAGCCGGTGGGCACCAGCAGGAAGAACGGTGCGTTGACCACACTCTTGTTGCCCAGTAGCAGCGCACCCTGGCCCAAGTAGTTGAGCACCAGCGCGGGCAGCACCAGCCCCAGCCAGCCCCAGGTGATGGCCTTGCGGCCGAAGTGGCCCATATCGGCGTAGAGCGCTTCGGCACCGGTGACCGACAGCACGACGGCGGCGAGTGCGAAGAACGCGATGTGGAAGTGGCCGAAGATAAATTCCAGTGCGTACGTCGGGGACAGCGCCTTGATGATCTGCGGGTGAGCGGCGATCCCGCGCACACCGCATGCAGCGATAACCAGGAACCACACGATCATCACCGGACCGAAGAACCTGCCCACCGCGGCGGTGCCCCGCTTTTGCACGGCGAACAACCCGACGATGATGACGGCGGTGATCGGTACCACCCAGTCCGCCAGCGACGGATCCACGAGCTTCAGGCCTTCCACCGCGGAGAGCACCGAGATGGCCGGGGTGATCATGCTGTCGCCGAAAAACAGTGCCGCACCGAGGATTCCGAGTGCCGACAGCGCGCTGATGACCCGTGGGCTGGACCGGCTGCCCAGCCTGCGCACCAGGGTGATGAGGGCCATGACACCGCCCTCCCCCTCGTTGTCGGCGCGCATGACGAGCGTGACGTAGGTGAGGGTGACAATCGTCATCACCGACCAGAAGATCAGCGACACGACGCCGTAGACGTTGGCGTTGGTGATCGGGACCGGATGCGGATCGCCCGGGTTGAACAGGGTTTGGACGGTGTAGATCGGGCTGGTACCGATGTCACCGAAGACCACTCCCAGCGCACCCACGATGATCCCGGTCCGCGCCTTGGTCGCCGTGCTCACAGGTTATCCCCCTGATCGGGCCGCCCGGCGTCGATCCCCGGCGATCTCGACTGAATGGTATCGGTCAGAACCCGGTGCCGACGCACGGTGCGCTGCCGTGGCCGGCCTCTCGGTGGACCGCAACCGCGTCGAGGGCGTGCACGGACCGCGCACCCTCGACGTCCCCCTGGTGACCTATGACATTGCAGATTCCACTCGATTCCGATGACCACACCGCTTAGATTTCATGGGTCGAACTCAGATTTTTGGCCCGAGGCTCGGACGAAGGGAGCCCGCCCGTGCGGATGTTGGCGATAGGCGTTGCGCTCGCGGCGGCGGCGGTGACATTGGCGCCGCCCGCATCCGCGGAGCTGTGGCCAGGCAACTACAACTTCATCATCCCGGACCGGCGCGACTTCCATACCTGGGCCTGGGCGGCCAACCCCTGCCCCGGAGAGATCGTGTTCTCCCCGACGTGCGTGCGGGTCTCGGCCAACCCGATGCCGATCGCCAAGGCCTATCCCTGGTACGGCATTGCGACGCTGAACAACGGGCAGTACACGATGACGGTCGACAACCCCGACGGACTGCGCTGCGGCGATATCTACTACGGCCCGGTCATCCCCACCCGCGACGTTTTCAACTGGGATGCCAAGACGCTGTCCGGCACGATGCAGTCGTCATTCGACGCCGGGTGCGACGGCGCGCCCGGCGGGACGTTCACCTACCCGTTCTGGCTGACCCGGCTCTAGTCGGCTGGTTCAGCCGGTGATCAACGCCCCGTACTGGGCGATCAACTCGGCTGTGCGCCAGTAGATCAGCGCCCCGAACACCACCAGCACGGCCGCGCACACCCCGCCTTGCACCAGATTGCGGTGGCGTTCGCGCGGGGTGTAGAGGAATAGAGCAGCAATACCGGCCCCGGTTACCAAGCCACCGATATGGCCCTGCCAGCTGATCGTCGGCACGCTGAACGTCAGGATCAGGTTGACCACGATGATCGCGATCAGCCACTTCATCTCCAGACGCAGGTGTTTGGCCAGCACCAACGTCGCACCGAACAGCCCGAAGATGGCCCCCGAGGCACCCGCCGTAGCGGTGCCGAACGGCGCCAGCAGATACACCAGCACCGATCCGCCCAGCGCGCTGAGTCCGTAGAGCGCGCCGAATCGCATCCGGCCCAGCCAGGCCTCAAGCGGTGGCCCGATGACGTAGAGCGCCCACATGTTGAACAGCAGATGCAGCACGCCGTAGTGCATGAACGCCGAGGTGATCAGCCGGTAGTACTCGCCGCCGGCGACGCCGGGGGCCCACAGTACGAGTGCGCGTTCCAGGTCCTTGGAGGTCATCTGCAGCACGAGCATCACCACGTTGATCACGATCAGCGTGTAGGTGACCAGCGGTTGCGAACGGCGGATGCCACCGGCGGCGGTGCGCACCGGGCGCACGTCTCGCGTGGCGGCCGATACGCAGTCCACGCACTGATGTCCGACCGCGGCACTGCGCATGCACTCGGGGCAGACGGGTCGCTGACAGCGGGCGCACGACACGTACGTGACACGGTCGGGATGGCGGTAGCAGGTCGGTGTGCCTGCTGGAGTTTGCGGTGCGTAGGGGATGCTCATAGTTCTGCCACCGAAGATACTGTGCCGCGCAAGCGGCACCGCGCTCAGCGCACGCCGCGCAGTACGTTGCCCGGCCGGGCTCCGGTGTCGGCGCCGTGTCGGCGGGTGACGACACCGCTGACGACGGTGGCGTCGTAACCGCTGGCACCCTGCATCAGCCGGTTGCCGCCGGCCGGCAGGTCATAAGCCATCAGCGGCACACTCAGCGTCAGCGCATCGAGGTCGATGACGTTGACGTCGGCTTTCTTACCGACCGACAGCACGCCCCGGTCGGTCAGCCCGAACAGGGTGGCGGTGTCGAGGGTCTGCTTGCGGACCACGGTTTCGATCGGGAAGCGCGGACCGCGCCGACGGTCCCGGGCCCAGTGCGTCAACATGAACGTCGGATACGACGCATCGCAGATCAGGCCGCAGTGCGCGCCGCCGTCGGACAGCCCGGACACCGCCGCACGGTGCGTCATCATCTCGTGGATGGCGTCGTGGTTGCCCTCGACGTAGTTGAAGAACGGCATCATCAGCATCGCCGTTCCGCCGGACTCGAGCATCAGGTCATACATCGTGGCCAGCGGGTCCTCGCCGCGGGCCCGCGCGATCGCGCCGACGGTCTGGTCGGCTGTCGGCTCGTAGTCCGGCGGGTCACCGATCGCGTAGATGCTGTCGGCGCTGTGCTGAATCATGGCGTACAGCGCATCGAACAACGGAATCGGTTGTGGTGGCAGGTCGGAGTCGGCCAAGATCGCGGCCCGGACGGCCGGATCGGCGAGCCTGGCACGCAGATCTGCAGGGCTCAGCTCGGCCTTCAACTTCCGGAATGTCGGCCGGTGGGTGAACGCGTGATAGCCCTCGAACCCGAACAGCATGCCGAATGGGCGGGCGGCGAATTGGGGGTGCACGCGGATTCCGTCGTCGAGGGCTCGGCCGGCGATGTCGAGCTGCTTGCGCCACAGGTCCGGTGCCGACTGTGTCTGCACCATCGCGAACGACAGTGGCCGGTCGATCTCAGCGGCCAGCCGGACCATCCAGTCCAGCTCGCGCATGGGTCCGTCGAGGCTTTCGCCGGCGGTGCCGGCCGGGGCCACCTCGAAGACGGCCTGCCCGCCTCGGGCCATCGCCCGGCCGAGCGCGAACAGTTCGTCCTCGGCGGCGTACGTGCCGGGCACCGGCTCGCCGTCGATGGCGCGGTGGGCTTCCGTCCGGGAGGTCGAAAAGCCCAGTGCCCCGGCTTCGATGGCCTCCTGCACTATGCGCGCCATGGCGGCGATATCGTCCTCGGTGGCGGCCTCGTTGCGCGCGCCGCGCTCGCCCATCGCGTATCCGCGGACGGCGCCGTGGGCGATCTGGGTTCCGAAATCGACTGCGAGTGATTGTTTTTCGATGACATCGAGGTATTCCGGGAAGCTCTCCCAGCCCCACTTGATGCCCTCGGTCAACGCCGTACCTGGGATGTCCTCGACACCCTCCATCAGCTCGATCAGCCACTGCTCACGGCCGGGCTGCACCGGGGCGAAGCCCACTCCGCAGTTACCGCTGACGACGGTCGTCACGCCGTGCTGGCTGCTCGGCTCGAGCAGCCCGTCCCAGCTGATCTGGCCGTCGTAGTGGGTGTGGATATCGACGAAGCCGGGCGTCACGATCTTGCCGGTGGCATCGATCGTCTCGGCCGACTCCCCTGGCAAACCGCTGTCGTCGCCGTCGCGGCGCCGGACGTCGACAACCCGCCCGTTCTTGATGCCGATATCGGCGCGGAAGGGCTTGTCGCCCGTGCCGTCCACGACAGTCCCACCAGTGATCGTCAGGTCATACATCGTTGCCTCCTCGACCGTGCGCCGACAGCCAGGGTAATCGCGGCCACCTGCGGGGGTAGACACAATTCCAAAACTGTCATCAACATCGTCCGAGGGTTAACCGTGTCTGTTGCCATCAGCGCGGCCAGCGGACCCCACACCCATCTGCAGCTCGCCCCGCCACTGGCGAAGTAGCCCCCGCGCCGCTTCCTACACTGGCCCTATAAGTCAGTTCAATCGGAGGCGGGTACCCATGGCGACATACGGTCGCAATCTCAACGATGTCGTGACGCGGTTCTGGACCATCGCCGCCCCGCTCTACGACCAACCCGCCCTGCAGCAGTGGGTCTACCGACCCGCCCAAGACGAAGTGATCGACGAACTGCGGGCCCACGGGGCCCGAAGGATCGCCGATATCGCCTGTGGCACCGGCATTCTGGCCACCCGCATCGCCGACGAGCTGGAGCCCGCTGAGATCTACGGCGTCGACATGTCCGACGGTATGCTCCGTCAGGCCCGGGCCCGTTCTCCGCAGGTGGACTGGCGCAAAGGGCCGGCCGAACAACTGCCCTTCGACGACGAGGCACTCGACGCCGTCGTCTCGACCTCGGCGTTCCATTTCTTCGATCAGCCGGCGGCGATGCGCGAATTCCACCGGGTGCTGCAGCCGGGCGGTGTGGCAGCGGTCGCGACGATCAGCCCACCGCAGCTCCCGCTGCTCGGCCGGCTGACCAACTCCCGGTCCAGCGCGGCGCACAATCCCTCGCCGCGGGAGATGCGCACCCTCTTCACCGACGCCGGGTTCACCATCGCCGACCAGCGCCGGGTCGAGCGGCCACTGTGGACGAAGGGCGTGTGGGACCTGATCACGATTGGCGAGAAGGCCTAATGCCTGTGCTGTGAATCAACCGCCGATACGCCTGAAGCCGTGGCCGTCGAGCTGCTCGCCCCAAGTGTCGACATCGGACTGGTCACCACCAACCTCGACCCAATGGTGGAGTTCTACGAGAATTTCCTCGGCCTGCCGTTCCAGCTCGACCTCGACTTCCCCGGCGGCGGGCGGGCTCAAGGCGTAATCCGCGCGCCGCTATTCTTCGGTCGTCAGCCGAACTCAGCGCCGAGGAGCCCCATGGCCATCGATCTACTCGCCAAGAACATCGAAGTCGGGTTGGTCACCACCAACCTCGACGCCATGGTCGAGTTTTACGAGAACTTCCTCGGCCTGCCCTACACCGGCGACCTCGATTTCCCCGGCGGCACGATGAAGCGCTACGCACTCGGTGACAACGTGCTCAAGCTGATCACCCTCGACCAGCCGCCCGCCGCACCGGCGACACCGGGCGGCGGCCCGGCCGCTGCCGGCATCCGCTACTACACCGTGGTGGTGGCCAGCACGACCAAGGCCGCCGAGCAGGTGAAGGCCGCCGGATACGAAATCGCGCAGGAACTGGCTGAGTTCGCGCCGGTCCCCGGTATGGGCTGGATGTTCGTCGCTGACCCGGACGGCAACTGGGTCGAGCTCGTCGGACCGCTCTGATCCGGGCGGGTCGTACGCTGAAATCGTGCCCTACCTGCATCCCGACCTCGCGGTCCTCGCTCCCCTGCTGGGCGCCTGCGCCGGCGCCGGCGCCGGGCGGCCCCTGCACAAGCAGCCCGGGTGAGCTTCTCCCCCGCCCGCGAGGGCCGCATTCGCGTCCCGACCGATTTCGATGCCGTCACCGATATCGGCGCCGAGGAACACGACGAGTTCTCGGCCGACACCGCCGAGCGGATCTGGCAGTCGGTGCGGCATTGGTACGCCGCGGGCATGCACCCGGCGATCCAGCTGTGCCTGAGGCACAACGGAAGAATCGTGCTCAACCGCGCCATCGGCCACGGCTGGGGCAACGGGCCCGCCGACCCACCCGACGCGGAGACGGTGCCCGTCACCGTCGCCACCCCGTTCTGCGTGTACTCCGCGGCCAAGGCGATCAGCACGACGGTGGTGCACATGCTCGTCGAGCAAGGCCATTTCTCCCTCGACGACCGCGTCTGCGACTACCTCCCGAGCTACACCAGCCACGGCAAGGACCGCACCACCATCCGGCACGTGATCACCCACAGCGCCGGGGTGCCATTTGCCAGCGGCCCGCGCCCGAACCTCAAGCGGATGAACGAGAGTGACTACGCCCGCGAGATGCTCGGCGAGCTTCGGCCCATCCACAAACCCGGATTCATGCACATCTACCACGGCCTGACGTGGGGGCCGCTGGTCCGCGAGATCGTCTCGGCGGCCACCGGGCGCAACATCCGCGACATCCTGGCTGACGAAATCCTGGATCCGCTAGGGTTTCGGTGGACGAATTACGGTGTGGCCGAACAGGATGTCCCCCTGGTCGCCCCCAGTCATGTCACCGGCAAGCCGCTGCCGGCGCCGCTGGCCGCCGCATTCAAGACCGCCGTCGGCGGCACGCCCCAGCAGATCATCCCGTTCTCCAACACCCCGCTGTTCCTCACCGGCGTCATTCCGTCGTCCAGCACGATCTCCACCGCCGACGAATTGTCCCGGTTCGCCGAAATACTCTGCCGCGGTGGTGAACTCGACGGAGTACGTGTCCTCCAGGAAGAGACATTGCGGGCCGCGGTGGCCCCGGCCCGCCGACTGCGGCCGGATATCGCAACGGGGCTGGCACCGATCCGTTGGGGAACCGGTTACATGCTGGGTTCCAGTAGGTTTGGGCCGTTCGGGCGGGGTGCCCCCGGAGCGTTCGGTCACACCGGATTGACCAACGTGGCGGTCTGGGCAGATCCGCAGCGACGGCTGTCGGTCGGGCTGATCAGTAGCGGTAAGCCTGGCCAGCACCGCGAGGCCGGCCGCTACACCGAGGTGCTCGACCGTATCAACGCAGAAATCCCGCGCATCGCCGGGTGAATTGTGCCCGTCCGGCGGGGCGGATAACGTACCGGCCATGGGTGACTCGCTGCTCCAGCAGCAACTCGACGAGGTGCGCGCCCTGCTGCAGCGGGCGCGTGAACTGTTCGGCGCCAATCCTGTTGCGCCACCGGATGCCATCGCCACCGAAGCCGACCGCTAGCCCCGTCACGCTTCCTCGGGCCGTAGCCGATGCCGCGCCAGCGACTCGGTTGCGAGCGTGAGTTCGCGGCTGCCCGCGATGTCATCCGACGGCGTGTGGCCTGCCGCCACGATTTCCGCGCGAACCTGCGTCAAAGCCTTCAGATAGGACACGTCGGCGGTCAGCAGGATCGCTTCGGCCAACGTGGTCGCGTCGGCGTCCATGGCCGGTTCGGCCAGCGTCACGCTGTGCAGGTATCCGCCGCGGCACGAGCGGAACAGAATGTGGCCGCTGGGGTGAACGGCGTCGAACTCCGGATCGGGTGCGGTCACAGACCGTCCTCGGTGACGCGGCCCAACTCCGCGGCGGCGGAAGTGTCCTGGTGCTCCCACACGTCGGCGGCGTGGCGCAGGTTGGCAGCGAGTTCGGCGTGCGCGGCCGCCTGCTGTTCGTAGCAGGCTCGCCGCTGGTCCAGCAGCTCGCGGCCGGCATCGCGCAGCTCACCGAAGATCGGGCCCAGCGAGTCGAGGCTGGCCAGTATCTCGGCGTGCTGCGACGGCGCTGTGCTCAGCTGCTCGGCGGCGTCCTGATGGTCGCGAGCCGCCCTGCGCAGTTCGTCGGGCACGACGTGGATGCGTTCGGCCATGTCACTCTCCTATCGGCGGGCCGGCCGTTACCGCCGGCCGGGTCGGAGTCGGTTGGTCTGCTTGTGGTGTCTTCGTGCTGCTGCCCGGTTCCGGCGGATGCTCCCACCCTAGAAAGCTCGGCCCGCTCACGCTGGCAATGGGTTGGATCTGATTGTTGAACACAGCCTTGCCATTGCCCAGGGCGAGCGCGTGCCGATCGGTCAGCATCCCGATATCGCCGGGGATGACGCGGGCGGCTTCGACCGGATGCGCCACCGCGGCGCCGGGCGCCGGGATCGTGATGCCCTGCTGCCGGAAGGCCTCGGGAATGGGCGTGCCCGCGACGACGGCGGTGATCGCGGCGGCCAGCTGAGGACTCGGCGCGGTGACGGTCTCACCGTTGGGTAGGTGCACGACGGTGGCGTCCTCCGAGGCGGGCGCGGCGAGCTCCTCCTTCCCCACGTCGTCGTCAACTGCCGACTCCTCGTCATCGATCGGGTCGTCGAGTAGCGGGTCATCGAGCAGGCCGTCCTCGGTGGCTGCGCGCGGTGAGGTGAGAGCCTCGAGCGCGGGTGGCACTGGCACCGGGCCGGCGGCCGGGCTGGCACCCCCGCCGCCGAACGGTGGCATCGCGGCCATTGGCGGAATCATCGGCGCGGGCATCGGCTGGCCGACCACGCTGTGGTCCGGCGGAAGCGGCGCCAGCTCGTCGGGCAGGAGCGCATCGTCGGCGAGTGGGTCGGTTCCGCGGGCCGAGATGTCGGCTGGTGGGGGCTGCTGCTCGACGGGCGGCGCGGCCGGCCTCTTCTGAGGCGCGTGGTCATCGGTCGAATCCGGGGTAGCAGCCCCGTAGAGAGATGCCAGCGCGGCGGCCAACGACGCCTTGGACGTGTCGTCCAAACCGGCGGTTTCCACTACGGCCCTGATATCGCGCAGCTTTCCGATGAGGTAACGCTGGAAGGCCCGAGCACCCGCCGGGGTGTCGAGGTCGGTGCGGGTGGCGACCGCTGTCTCGATATCGTCCTGCAGGCCATCCAGCGCCGCCCGGCCGGCGGCGTGAGTGGTGTGGGCGTTGAGCACCGCGGTGATGACCTGCAGGTCGAGCTGTGCGCTCACCGAATGCTGCTGGGCGAGCGAGGTTTCCGCGGTGCGGATCGCCTCGGCTGACCTGCCCTCACTGATGACCGGCACCGGATCGAACACCTGTCGGTGCTGGGCGCGAATCTTGGCCACCACATTCTCGATTCCGGTCGGCGAGACCACGTTGACCGCGCTGGTGACCAGTGCGAGGTCGGTGTCCGACAACCCCGTCATCCACGCCCGGTTGTCGCCGGTGGCGGCACCCACGCGTGCTATCGCGTCAAGCAAGTCTTGGTAGCTTGCCACCGGTGCCCCTTCATGCCGGCGACTGTATCCAGCCAATCCGGGGCCGACAATTCACCCACTCACGGCGCTGTGGACTACACCCGATACTGGTTTGAAAGCTGCTGTAATACAACCACTTTGGCGTCGGCGTCAGCGCGGGCAGCGGTCAGGATATCGCTGATCTCGTGGTGTTTGGCAAGCAGGAACCTGGCGAACTCAAGGCCTTCGGATGGCGCCGCCACGGTGCGCTGCGCGACAGCCGCTTCGATCTGCGCACTCAGAGCATCCAGTTTGCGGATCGCCGCTGTCGCGGCGGCGTGGGCTCCACAAACGACATCGGCCAATTCGGCGTCGGCCGCGGCGAGGTCGTTTTCGCGGGCGGCGAGCACTGCCCGGGCGGCTTCCAGAGCCTCCCCCGATGCGCCGACGTGCTCTGCCATGCGTCGACCGTACTCAGCGAGATTTCGCCGAACAACTCACCGTCGACCCTCAGGCGGGTCTACGGATCGCCACGTTGGAACCCATCCGGCTGATCTGCACATTGGCTCCGGCGTGTGGGGCCTCGACCACCATGCCGTTGCCGATCGCCATCTGGACATGTCCGGCATGCGGGAACACCAGATCGCCGGGCTGCACCGCCGACCGGGCGACCGGCACACCGTCGTTGATCTGGTCATAGGTGGTGCGATCCAGATGCACTCCGGCCTGCGCATACGCCCATTGCACCAGGCCCGAGCAGTCGAAACGACCCGGTCCGGTCGCACCCCAGACGTACGGGCAGCCCAACCTCGACAACGCTGCCCGGACAGCCAGCGCCGCCCGCGAATTCGGTGCCGGTATCCGATGCCGACGGCGGTACCGCAATGCACGCAGCAGCGCCGCCCGCCGCCGGGCCCGCCGCCGGGCGGCGAGAACGTGGGCGTGCTGGGCCCGCAACCGGGCGGCCCGCCGACGCATCAACTCGCGCTGGGCGACCGGATTGTCCGGCGTCGACTCTGCATCGGCATGAGCGGCATCAAGCACCGCGCGGGTCTGCTGCTGCGCCTCATGCTGATCGCGCTGCGCGCGCGCCAGGATCGCCGAGAGCTCGACGTCGACGCGACGGGCCGCGCCGAGTTCCTCGCCGTGCCGGCTCGCCGCCTGCCGGTATGCGGTGGGCAATCCTTCGGTCCGCACCGGCGGCAGAACGGAAGTTGTTTCCAATGGCGGCATTTCACGGTGGCCGGTGAAGAGCGCATGGGCGCGGCCCAGGACGTCCAGCTCGAGGGCGGTCACGACTGCTCCCGGACGAAGGCCCGCACCCGCGGCAACGCGCCCGGTGGGATGGTGCCACGGTTACGGATGTCCCACACCTGTTCGACAGCAACGCCGAGCAGCGTCGCGATCACCGACTCCGGCAGCTCCGAGCGTGCGCAGGCCTGGTCGAAACGGGCACTGATACTGCCTGGCGTCCGAGCCAGCAGGCCGGTGCGGATTGCTTCCAGCGATGTGAGGTGGGCCATCAGGCGGTCCGCTGATTCGGCGCCGGCGTTGACCGCGACGCGCCACGAGTTTGCGGCCAGCAGTTCCGCCTTCACGCATTGCTCGATCACGGACTGAATATACGTTTGGTATTCGTTTGACGTCTCCGCTGGCAGCCGGGCTATCAACGAGTTGAGCGAATCCAGGTGCGCCTCGGCGTGCGCCTCGAGCACATCGGCGTCGCTGTGGCGGCTCACCACGATGCCGGGAGTGGTCCGCGACGGGGTCGATTCGGCTGGTGCAGCCGCCAGAATCTGGGCGATTTCGGCGTCCGGATCGTCGGCGACAACCAGCCGCGCGTATGTCCCAGGCGGCAGGCCTAACCCGTTTTCAACCTTTTGAACTGTGCCTTTGTGGGGTTTGCGAACGCCGCGCTCTAGAAAGCTCAGGCCCATGATGCTGACTCCGGTGGCCGCAGCCAGATCGGCCAGTGACCAATCCCGCGCCTCCCGCAGAGTCCGGATGGCTGCGCCCGCCGCTTCTCGGCTCACCGTCGGCTCTCCGCCATATGCGGATCGTACACAGCGTCATCGTTATATACGTTTCTTTCTACGTTTCTCTTGCCAACCGTCGTCATCGGATATACGCTTCCGTCATCGAATCTCGCCTAAGGAGGCTCCGATGAACCCCCGGCCCTGCTCGCTCGAACCCGACCTCTGGTTCGGTTATGCCGACGACGACGCCAGTGACGGCGCGGCCAAAGCCCGCGTCTACGAACAGTCCGCCACCCGCGCCAGGACGATCTGCCTGCGCCGGTGCCCGCTGGCCCAGCAGCGCGCGTGCGCTCGGGCAGCCGTCGAAGGCGGCGAGGAGTACGGGGTGTGGGCCGGGGTGAAATTGCCCGGCGGTCAGTACCGCAAGCGGCACCAACTGGCGCACGCCCACGATGTTCTGCAACGGATCGCCGACGGGCAGCTCAACCCGCGCGAGCTGCCCGAGAGCGCCGAACTACTGGCCCGCAGCGAAGCACTGCCGGCCCAGGCGGCAACCGTCGTCCATCTTCCGCTGGGCCTGGGACAGCCGCGCTCCGCGGCGTGAATCAGCTAGCTTCGGCGTCTATCCAGCCGAGCCGGATGCTACTGCCGCAGAACGCTTCTGCATGTTGTCGTCCACCTCACGCTGCCAGACATCGTGGGCGTGTGTGGTGTCGACCTCGAGCTCGAACCGGTTGGTCATATCCGGGGTGACATCGGCGACGTCGACGTAGAACTGCTCGTACCACCGCCGGTATTGGTAGAGCGCCCCGTCCTCCTCGCACAGCAACGGGTTTTCGATCCTGGTCTTGTGCTTCCAGATCTCCACGTCCTGCAGGAAGCCGACCTGGTAGATCCTCGAATACGACTGAGCGAGCTTGGCCGCCTTCTCTTCTGACATCCCCGGGATGTTCTGCACCGAAACCCCGAATTGCAGCATGAACGAGTTCTGGCTGATCGGGTAGTGGCAATTGATCAGCACGGACTCCACCGTGAAGTCCGGTCCGAGGTCATTGTGCAGCCAATTGATCATGTACGACGGTCCGAAGTAAGTGGCCTCGGAACGCAGCTTGGTGCCTTCCCACAACCGCTCGGGATTCTCGGTGAAGTCTTCGCGGCCTTTGGATTCCATGAACTGGCTGGCGGTGTGGCCTTCGAAGACGTTCTTGAAGTACGTGGGGTAGGCGTAGTGGATGTAGAAGAAGTGCGCCATGTCGACGTTGTTATCGACGATCTCGCGACAGTTCGCCCCCTCGATGATCATCGAGTTCCACGCCCACTTGGACCACTGGCCCTCGTCATAGCCCTCGATGGTCGGCGGCGTGAGTTCTGGTGTCGGCTCGCCCCGTTCGGGGTCGTGCCACACCAGCAGCTGCCCATTCACCTCGATCGTCTGCCACTTGCGGGTCCGCGCCAGTTTGGGAACCCTTCGGGCATAGGGGATTTCGACGCACCGGCCGGTTGCCCCGTTCCAGCGCCAGTCGTGGAAGGCGCAGGCCAGGTTGTCGCCCTTGACCGTGCCCATCGACAGGTCGGCGCCGAGATGGCGGCAGTAACCGTCGAGCACCTGGATGTCTCCGTTGGAATCGGCGTAGACAACCAGCTTGCTGTCGAAGGCGTCGATGCCGTGTGGCTTGCCGTCGCGGAAATCCTCCGCCAGGCCAAGGCAGTGCCAACCACGCGCGAATCGCGTCATCGGCGTGCCGGGGTCGATCTCTCGGATATCAGTCATGTGGCGCATCCTTTTCACTCTGGCTGAGGGCACCCAGCACCTATTTAAGCATGAGTGCTTAAATCTGCCCAGCGTGCATTTAGACTGCTGGCGTGGACCGCGGCGCTCGATCTCGTGAAGAGCTGCTCGACGCTGCCGAGCGCCTGATCGCCGAGCATGGCTTCGAGGTGCCGCTGCGCGATATCGCCAAGGCCGCGGGGCAGCGCAACAACTCGGCGGTCAACTACTACTTTCGCAGTCGCCAGGACCTCATCGATGCGGTGGTGGCCCGTCGACTGGTCCCGATGGAGATCGAGCGGCAGGCTCTGCTGGATCGGATGTCGGACGAGCAGATGGCCGACGCGCATGCCGTGCTGCGGATTCTGGTCGGGCCCTTCTTTCACAGTGCGGGCACCCACTACGCGCGGTTCCTCGAGGTGGTGCGCATCCGGCTGAACAGGGAGCCGCAGAGCCCCGCGGAATCGGCCTGGCCGCGCATCCTAGACGCGCTGGCCAGACTGGCTCCGCTGAAGGACCGCGGCGCCCGCGAAGATCGGGTCGGCGCCGTGGCCACCGCGATGTTCGCCCTGCTGGCCGACCATGAGCGGCGGGTCGAGGCGGATGGTCCCAGGGGGCAGGACAGCGTCGACGAGATCGTGACGATGCTGGCCGCGATGCTGACGGCTGTGCCGGTGGGCGTGACGGCGACGCGCTGACTGCGGCAATTCCCATCGGCGGAGCGCCTCTGCGGATAAAACTGTGTCCGTGCGGATTGTGGTGGGGGTGGCGCTGGCGAGTCTGATCACGCTGGTGGTGGCGGTCCTGACCGACAACACGTTCGTCGCGATAGGCGTGGTCGCGCTGGCCGCACTCGGCATTCTGCTGCTGCTGCGGGACTGGCGCGCCGACCGTCGAGCGCCCGCCACACCTGTCGAGACTGCCGCGGTCGATGAGCCCGAGCCGGAGACGGTTGCCATCCCCCTGAGTCCGGAGATGTTCGCGCCGGACATCTCGACCGAGGGTGACGGTCCGTCGGCGGACGCCCGCTCGGACTAGCGGGGAGGGCGTCGGCGAAAGCCGTCGGACCCCCGACCTAGGTGGCTGGATCAAGACCGTCAGCGCCGACCATGTGCAGCGTGGCGTCGCCGGCGGTTTCACTCAGGCCAACCACGGCAAGCCGCACATGCTGCGCACGATGGAGTTCCTGCCGTGTACGGCGACCCCGATCCGAACCTTGCTGGATCAGTTGGAGTTCATCGTCGATCCGCAGCCCTGCCAGACGCCGACCGCAACACCGCGCGCGACTTCGATCACTATGTGCCCGAGCCGGTTTCGTGGTCCGGCGCCGAACTCCGGTTTTTCCTCGGCGAGCTGGCCGGCCGACACCAAGCGTTTCCTGCAGACGGCGCAAGGCAGATAGCTCGACTAACGGCCGCTATCGTGTGGGCTCGTGGCCGCCCGCCTGACCGTCGACCTGCTGCGACCCACCGCCATCGCACCGCTGGAAATCCGCACGACCGTGCAGCGCGACGGCCGGCGACATCTGGTCGTCGCCGATCGCCATGCCGCCGTTGCCCCCGGACCCCGGCCCGCTGCCCGACGACTTGATGATGTTCGTCTGGGGTCGCGGCGGAGACGCCGGATCAAGCGGCGCGATGGCCTTCACCGAATGGGGTGACGCGACCGGCCCCACCTACGCCTGGATCCGGCAGGTCCGTCCGCTGGTCGAGGGCGAGGTCACCAGCCCGTTCGTCACAGTGGCGATGGCCGCCGATGCGGCAAGCGCGACATACCATTGGGGCACAGAGGGTTTGCGCTACATCAACACCGACTACACGCTGGCGCGCGAGCCGGTCGGGGACTACATCGGTCTGGCAGCCACCAGCCATACCAGTCAGGACGGCGTGGCCGCGGGAGCGGCGGCGGTGTTCGACGTACCGGGGCCGATCGGCCAATGGATTTGAAGACTCTTGCTTCCCGGTGAGGGTGCACGCCGCATCAGCGGGGTGGACCCGCGCCGTCGCGATCTTCAACGATTGAGCTCAGGGCCAGGGGCCGCCCACCGGCGGCCCGCCCCCACGGGGTGACTGGTTCTGCAGGATACCCAGGCAGGTGCCCACCGATTTGCCGGGGATACAGGGGATTCCGCCGACGCTCGGCACACCGTTGGCCACGAAGCACTGGCCGGTGATCGGGTCGGAGAGATGCCCGATCGGGCAGGCGCCGGCCGGGGCGGCGGCGGCGACAGGCGCGGCCACGAGCAGCGCGCCGCACGCGGCGGCCAGCAGCGCCCTGGAGATCCCCGCCCGCACAGCCATTCTGTGAGCTTACTGCGAGATCGATCCGCGGGCGGCAATGTTGGTCAGGCCGCCCGGCGAAGACGTCGGACCGGATGCCCGGATAGCCGCCCAGGCTCACTCGTATTCCAGGTCCAACACCGGCGTGGGCCGAGTGAACCCGCGGGTGACCGCTAGCAGCCACACGAATCCTATTGCCAGCCAGATCAATCCGATTGTCAGCGCGGCACCCGACAGGCTGGTCCACAGCCAGGCGGTGAGCAGGAACCCGATCAACGGTGCGATCAGGTTCAGCAGGATGTTGCGTTCCCGCATGTCGACGAAGTAGTGCTTGATCACCGACAGGTTGACCACTGAGAAAGCTACCAGCGCCCCGAAACTGACGACCGACGCGAGGATCGTCAGATCGATCCAGATCGCGAGCAGCGAGATGGCGCTGACGATGAGGATGGCGTACACCGGTGTGCTGTATTTCGCGGACACATGCCCGAACACCCTGCGCGGCAAGATGCCGTCGCGGCCCATCGCGAACAGGATTCGAGCGACCGAAGCCTGTGAGGTCAAGGCCGAACCGAGCGCACCGGCCACGTAGGCCGCGGTGAAGAACGTGTTGACGAACGCCCCGCCCGCGGCCAGCATCACGTCGGTCGAACCGGTGTCCACGTCGGCGAACTTGTTGGACGGGAACACCAGCTGCGACACGTACGACAGCAGGATGAAGATGATCCCCGAGACGATGGTGGCGATCATGATCGCCTGCGGCACGGTTCGTTTGGCGTCCCGCGCCTCCTCGGACAGCGTAGAAACCGCGTCGAATCCGAGGAACGACAGACACAGGATTGCCGCACCGGCCAGGATGGGGCTCATCCCGCCCGCGGTGCCATCGCCGGTGAAGGGCGCCATCAGGTCTACGGTCCCGTAGCCGGTGGTCTTGGCGACGGCGAGACCAACGAATACCACGATGAAGATCGCCTGGATGGCGATGATCAGGAAGTTGGCGCGCGCGACCGACACGATGCCAATGATGTTGAGCACCGTGACAATTGCGATCGACACCACGACGATGACCCACGCGGGTAGCGCGGGCAACGCCGCGTTCAGGTAAAGCCCGATGACCAGATAGTTCAGCATCGGCAGGAACAGGTAGTCCAGCAGCAGCGACCACCCGGCCAGGAAGCCGACCGGTGCCCCGAACGTGCGCTGTGTGTAGGTGTATGCCGAGCCGGCAACCGGGATCGCCGCCGCCATCCGCGCATAGGACAGCGCGGTGAAAATCATGGTGATGAGCGTGACAATGTAGGCCAGCGGCAGCCGGCCGCCCGAGGTTTCGGTGACGATGCCGTAGGTGGTGAACACCGTCAACGGCACCATGTACACCAGGCCGAACAGCACCAGTGACGGCAGGCCCAGCGCCCGTTTCAGGTGTCCCTCGTGGGGGTCAGTGATGAATTCCGCGGTCATGGTCGGTCCCTTCCGTTGTCGGCCCGGTAGGCCTGCGCACCGCGCACGTAGGTGGCGCGGACGCCCACGCCCGGCAGATCCAGCGGCGGTGTGTTCCGCGGATCCTGGTCGAGCCACACTAGATCGGCGCTGGCTCCGGGAGTGACATTCCCCCAAGTGTTTTCGGCATAAGCCTGATAGGCGACGGCCGTGGTGTAGGCGGATAGCGCCTGCTCGATCGGCACGATCTCGTGGGGTGTCCAGCCGCCGTCGGGCTGGCCATCGGACGTGCGCCGCGAGGTGGCCACGGCGATACCGTCCAGCGGTGCGCCCGAGGACACCGGCCAGTCCGAGCCGAACGCCAACGCGGCGCCGGAGCGGTTCAGGGTTTGCATCTGGTACTGCCGGTCGGCGCGTTCGACGCCGAGCCGGGGGATCGTCAGCACCGTCATCAGCGCGTCCATCTGAGCCCACAGCGGTTGCATGTTGGGGATGACGCCGAGCGCAGCGAACCGCCCGACATCGGTGTCGTCGACAAGCTGTACGTGGGCGATCACCGGGCGCCGATCGCGACTTCCGTTGCGCTCCTGAGTGTATTCGATGGCATCGAGGGCTTGGCGGACGGCGGCATCACCGATGGCGTGGATGTGGATCTGCAATCCGAGTTCGTCAACGCGGCGGGCCGCCTCCGCCAGTGAGTCGCCCTCCCAGTTCTGCATGCCCAGGTTTTGCCCCGAGTCGCTCCGCTCCTGCCCCCTGGAATGGCTGTGCAACCCGGAACAGTAGGGCGCCAGTAGCGCGCCAGTCTCGTTCTCGACGACACCGTCGGCGAAGAACTTCACCGTTCGAGCGGTCAGCAGGGGAGAGCCCGCGTCCTCGACGGCGCGCCGTGACGCGGCGAATTGTTCGATCTGCGTGTCGAAGTGGCGCGGGTCGGCATAGAGCGCCAGGTTGAACCGCATCCGCAGGGCGCCTTGACGGGCGGCCGCGATATAGGTGGCCACGTCATGGGGCTCGACCCAGGCGTCCTGTACCCAAGTGACCCCGCGGGCGAGGTAGTAGTCGGCCGCGGTGCCAAGCGCCGCGATGCGCTCGCGTTCGTCGCGCGGCGGCATCACGTTCATCACCAGATCGGTTGCGCCCCATTCCCGTAACGTCCCCAGTACGGAGCCGTCGGGGCGGTGCGGGATCTCACCGAGCACCGGGTCGGGGGTGTCGGCGGTGATGCCGGCTCGTTCGATGGCCGCGGTGTTGCACCACAGCGTGTGGTAGTCCCACGCCCGCAACACCACGGGCCGGTCCGGTACCGCCGCGTCCAGCCAGCGGGCGTCGAACAGGCCGCCGTCGGCGAGGCTGCCGTCGTAGGACGCACCGACAATCCACTCCTCGTCGGGATGCGCCTCGGCGTAAACCTCGACCGCTTGTACGATTTCGTCGATCGTCGTGCAGCCGCGGACCGCAGGTCCGACCGCCTCGAGTCCACCGTAGAGCGGATGGGCGTGGCCGTCACCGAAGGACGGCATCAGGAAGCCGCCGTCGAGATCGACTCGCTCACAATCGATTCCGGTGGCGAGCTCCACGGCCTGTGCGCCCAGCGCGCGCACTACTCCGTCGGTGACCAGAAGCGCATCGGAATCGCCCGTGCCGGTCCAGATCACCCCGCCGGTGAACAGAGTCGAGCTCATTTGACCACCGCCGTGGCGAGATGCCCTGCGCCATAGGGCTCGTCGGCAACCACCGGACGAGTCAGCGCGGCATAGGTGTCGGGGCGGCGGGTCAGCAGGAAGGGGAACAGCTCCAGCCAGTCGCGGCGCTGGTCGAGGTCGAGATCGGTGACCAGCACGGCCTCGTCGTCGCGCGGGGCCTGCACCAGCACGCGGCCGTACGGGTCGGAGATGAACGAGGAGCCGTAGAACGTCACCTTGCCTTCGTCGCCAACTCGGTTGGGCACCACCATGAACAAGCCGCTGTTGATCCCGTTGGCGACGATGACCTGTTGCCAGAGCGGGCGAGTGTCGAAGTCGGGGAAGACAGGTTCGGACCCGATGGCAGTGGGATAGACGACGACCTCGGCGCCGGCCAGTGAGTAGTTGCGGGCGACCTCGGGAAACCATTGGTCCCAGCAGGTCGGCATGCCGATGCGGGCGTCGAGGCCGTCCGGGGCGTAGACCGGGTAGGGCTCGGCGTCGGGCCCGGGCCGGAAGTAGGTGTCTTCGTAGTAGCCCGCCGAGATCGGGATGTGCAGCTTGCGGGTGCGGCCGACGAGCTCGCCGGCGGGGGAGACCAGGATGGCGGTGTTGTAGCCGAGCCCGTCCTGGGCCTCGGGCGTCTTCTCGTAGAGCGAGGCGTGCACGAAGATCCCGCTGGCCCGCGCCGCGCCAGCCGCGAGTTCGAAGGTAGGTCCGTTCGTCAGGTCTTCGGCCAGCGCGGAGGGGTCGGCCCCGGCCGGGGCGTCGGCGGGATAACGCAGCAGGGTGATCTCGGGCAGGAATACCACCGAGGCACCCTCGCCGGCAGCGGCGTCGATACCTGCGCGCAGAGTGCCGACGAGCTCGTCGCGGTCGGGGCGCCATCGATGCTGAACCAGTGCCACCCGTAGCGGCGGGCGGTGCGACGGGCCCGAGCGAGACAGCGGCTCCGGCGCGGGCGCGGTCAGGATCTTCATCCGACTCCTAAAACGAATCTATTTCGTTTTAGTGTGAACTGGCTCATACTTCTTCGCAAGAGGAAAGAGGGGGCTCTGATGGGCCGGCCGCCGACGCCGCTACTGTCCACCGACCGTATCGCGGCTGTCGCGATGGAACTGGTGAGCGCCACCGGCGGCTTCACGATTCCGGACCTCGCGAAGAAACTCCAGGTCAGCCCCTCATCGCTGTACAACCACGTCAGCGGGCGCGACCAGATCGTCGAGCTCCTGCGCGAACGCGCCATGTCAGAGGTGCACCTACCCGACGAGCCCGCCCGCCCGTGGGCCGATGTGGTGGCCGACATCCTGCGCTCCTACCGGCGCAGCTACGCCCGCTATCCGCGGCTGATCCCGCTGCTCACCGCCTATCCCGTCAACAGCAGCCATGCCATCGGGATGTACAACGTGCTGGCGGTGACACTGCACCGGGCCGGGTTCGACGCCACCGACACCTTGCGGGCGATCACCCTGATGGACTGCTTCGTTCTCGGTTCGGCGCTGGACTTAGCCGCACCGGAGGAGCCGTGGGAATCTGGCGCGGAGGTCGGCCCGGAACTAGCCGCAGCCTTGGCGACGGGCGGACCCCAGCCCGGGCGGGCCGACGACGCTTTCGAGTACGGGTTGGCGGTCCTGCTGCGCGGCCTCGGCTAGTACTACAGCTGTAGATCGGGTTGCGGCGTGTTTGCGCTGGTAGGAGCGGATACGGCCTCGGTTTGCCCGCTACGAGTCCGCTCGTCATGCGGGCAGTTTGATGCTGTGTGGTCACCGCGGCCGCACCGGGGACCCGCTCTACGGAGTCCGTCGCATCCTGCGAACTCGGCTACCGCTGCTCAGCGCTCGCCGAAAAGCCGAACTGGAAGCCGTCTTCGCTGACGAGAAACCACCTCGCCGTCGAACTGTGCTGGGGCTTCTACCAACGCATGATCGCCGCCTACGCCCACCCCGACCGGCGCCACGGCAAAACGGCTCTTCGCAGTTGAGGGTGTAGGGCGGTCAGCTGTTTGTTGGCCGGTGATGGAGGGATCTGGTTGGCTGGAGGTGTTCGCGGGGGTATTCGATGAGCCAACGCCCGAGGTGCGGGCTGTGCCGGAGCGTGCGCGGGGTTTCCGGGTGCGGGTGGATCTGATGTACGCCAAGCCGCCGATCTGGCGTCGGTTGGACCTGCCGGGCGACCTCATGCTCGATGAGTTGCATGTCGTGCTACAGGTCGCGAGGGGCTGGCAGGACGCTCATCTGCATAAATTCGGTGTCGGGCCGGACCGGCGTACTCGTGCCTACTTCGTCACCGGGTTCGATCTCAGCGAAGGCGACGACGGTGTCGTCGAGCACAGCGTGCGGCTCGATCAGGTGGTGTCCGACAAGGGCGACCGGTTGTTCTATGACTATGACTTCGGCGACGGATGGGAGCACGTGCTGGTGGTCGAGGACGTTTTCGATGATCCGCCCACGGCGCCGGTCTGCCTCACCGGCAAGATGGCCTGCCCGCCGGAGGACTGTGGCGGCCTGGGCGGCTACGAGGAGTTGGCTGCGTGGGTTCGTGGCGGGTACGACCCGCGGGCAACGCCGATGGGGCTCAGCGCTGCGGAGATGAGGGATTGGCTGCCCCGGGGCTGGCACCCCGATCGTTTCTCGGTGGCCGAGACCAATGACGTTCTGGCCGCGTTGAATACGCGTTGAGGACTCTTCACTGCCGAGGTTCAAGGAGCTGGGTTCGAAAGCCTCCGGTCTCGAGTGGGGACCGGGCGATGTAGTTGGTGAGGTTGCGGAAGCCCAACGCGGATCCGCGGAGGTGTTCGAGGCGGCCGTTGATCGCTTCGGCGGGACCGTTGGAGGTGCCGGGACGGTCGAAGTGGGCCAAGACTGATCCGCCCCGGCGGGCCAGCGTATCCGGGACGTTCCCCTTCGACGGCCGCCGAATGCCCATCAGTCGGGTCGAAATATGGTCTCGGGTCCGTTCGTGCTCACTGGTGATCTACGACGATCCCGCCCGACCACACGATCACGAGCACTTCCGGCGGTCCTCACCGATCCAATCCATCACTGCGATCACGCGTACCGGATCGGCCGGATCACCGCCGGCGTCAACCGGCTATCTGCTGTCCGACTCGAACACCGAGCACCCCCAAAAGTCCCCGCCCGCATCGACTGCCGGCTCGTGGGCTGCCCAGCTTCTGCAGGACCTACGTGGTGACCGCATTGCACGTGCATGACGCCATCCGGCCAGAGCGGCATAGGTACCTACGCGTGATGAAGAACCATGCAGACGGGGCACCTAGCGGAGGCTGATGTCCTCGTTACCGCCTGCGGTCTGCTTTGTGGTGGTCAGGTCACGGCATTCACCGAGGAGTTCAAGGTCGCGTTGGGTGTCGCTGACGCTTTGCGGCCCGAAGGTCGCTGATACGCCGTTCTTCGTGAGTAGGGCGCCGTGCGTGTGGGCGGTGGGATCAGTGGTCCAGCCTTGGGTTTTGAGCTGCTCGACCCAACGAGCCACTTCCGCGTCTGACGCTTCAAAGCTCGGGGCCAACGGATAACTAATCAACATCCGCCCCCGAAAAGGCGCCTCACCCTGGTCATTGCACGAGGACCGCCAAAATGTCGCGCTCTGCACGGGCAGGTTGAGAATGCCGACAATGTCCTTAGCGGCATCGATGACTTGGGTCTTGGACTGCTCCGGAGTGATCGGATCCGTTACGCCATCATTCATGATTCCCCTCACCACACCGCATCCTGAAAGAACAGTCGCCACCACCATCGCACCCACGGTGACCGTCGCCGCTGCGGATGCGTTGCTTCTCTTCATGTTTGGCATGTCACATCATCTCTGATCGTCAGTGCTACTGATGGGTGTGCCCGGAGGTGCCCGGGCGATAGGTTTCCGGGTCACTGAGTACTGGCACGCTCGACAACACAGGGATACGGTGTGGGGCGGTCATGCCGTCATGTTCAAGGGCGTCACCGTGGCCCGAAACGATATCGGCCATGCCGAACAGTGATTCGCTCTTCGGTGTGTAGTACTGGCTGTGATCGCCGAACGGATTAGCCTGAATCCACCGACGGGTGGTGGTGAGTAGGGTTGATCTTCGTTGGCGTCGGTCTTCCGGGTGTGGGCGTGAGGTAGTTGCTGGTCTGTCCAGCTTTTCCTGTGTGTTCCGGTCGGGCCTTTCGGCGGTTGGTCAGGTTGTCGCAGGTAGTGGTGGGCTGTGTCCGATGGTGTTGTGCCACAGTGCAAGCCAGGACCTGGACCACGGCCAGTGGGAGGGTAGGTGCAGGATCGGGCGGCGCTGGGGACGGGCCAGTCGGGCGGGAACATTGACGATGGTGCGTCGCAGTGTCGATCCGCGTGCTCGGGTGTGCCGCTCTCCGGCTAGGACACCGGCCGCGCGCAGCAGGTTGTGGGCGATCGCCGAGCACAAGATCCAGGCCGAGTTCGCGCCGAACCGGCCCGAGGGCAGATGCGCCAGCGGTCCGTCGATGAGATCGGCGAATACGGTCTCGATGATCGCGTGCTGGCGGTGGGTGATGTCGGCCTGATCGACGGGCAGGTCGGTGTTGGTGAGAAACGGGTGATACCGCCACACCGGGAACAGCGTGTCACGGTAGCGGGCGTCCTTGACGCGGCGGACCACCAGTCGGGCCGTGATGCGATCGGGGGTGGAGGCGAAGGCGGTGTAGTCGATTTCGGCGACCTCGGCATCAGAGATCCAGGTACCGGTGTCGGGGTCTTGGACGGCGCCGGGATAACGCACTGGCGTCCACGCCGTCTCGTCGATCCCGGCGAGCGCGCGTTCGATGGCGGGATTGCGGGTCATCACCATCGAGAACCGCGCACCATGGCGCACGCAGGCGGTAATCACCGCGCGCGAGCCGTAGGCCGAATCCCCGCGCACCAGAATCTGCCCGCTGGCTCCCGCGGCGCGGGCGGTGCCGATCGCCTGGGCGACCATCCGCCCGGCCCCCTTACTGGAGTTGGCCCGCCCGGCGCGGAGCCGCATCCCGGCGATCACCGGCGCGGCGCCCGCGGTGCTGATCGTGGTGGCCAGCGGGGACAGTCCCTTGCGCAGGATCTGCTTGCCGGCGATCTTGGTGTGCCCGTAGGAGGCGCCTTGTTTGGCGTGCCCGTAGACCGGGCGTAGCAGCGAGTCGATGTCGATGAACACCTGCTGATCGGCGCCCGGGTAGCAACTCGACCCGCTGACACAATGCCACCAGGTGCTCGCGTAGCACCGATTCCAACTGGCGGGCGTGCCCGAAGGTGAACTCCCGCAACAACGTTCCGACCGTCGACGGTGCGTACACCCCGCCGAAGAGGGTCTTCATACCGCCCGACCGGACCACGTCGAGGTCGTCGATGCAGTCCGCGCCCGCGCACATGCCCGCCACCACGGTGGCCAGTTTCGGGGCGGGGTTCGCCGACCCGGACGTGATCCGGGGCGCCATGATGCGGACCTTCTCATCAAACAACCTGCCCAGCCCGGTCTGCTCGGCCAACGTCATGACCGGCACAAGTCCGGCGCACGACACGAGATTGTCATCGTCGAACACCGCTGACTCCGCGGCGAACCTATGCGAAACTTGCACTGGAAGTGCCTTTCCGAACTGGACCCGATTGCTGCTTGAGAACACCAATCATCCCAGTTCAGAGGGCACTTTCTTCATTCCGACACTCGGCTAACGCCACCGCCCGTCGGTGGATTCAGGATTAGTCAGGCCCGGCACTTCCGCCTTGAACCGCGTCGATCCGTAGCCGTCGAGCGCGGGATCCTCGCCGAGCGCGACGCTCCAACCGGTGCCCGGCATCGGTGTCTGCGGCAGCGCTCCCAACTGCGTGACCGGGTCGCTTGGTGCCGCACCCACGTAGATATGGCCGCCGGCGTTGAGGTGGAAGTCGGCAGCACTGCGGGCCATGTCGGTGCCGGGGCTTCCGACCAGCACCACGTCGTCGGTGTGCATGCCATAGCCGGCCGCGGCGTCGGCGACGGTCGTCGATCCATACGAATGCCCGAGCACCGTCACATGCCCGGCACCTTCGTGAGTGACATTGAGCGCGTTGACATCTGCTGCCAGCAACTGCCCACCCTGATGCGCCAGGGCCGTCGTACCGATCCGTGGATCGACGGGACTGTCGGGAGCGTCATAACCCATCCACGCCACGACCGAGGTGGCGCGGCCGGGATCGGCCCACTTTGCCTCGCGGTACAGATTGACGGCGTCATCACCACCCAACCAGCCGGACCCCACACTGTTCCCAGTCCCCGGCACGACCACAGCAATATTGTCGGCGCGGTCGGGATTGCCGATCGCGATGGCCGCGCGCCCATCGCCATTGAATGCCTCGGGCTCGTACACCTGCAGGAATGTCGGTGCACCGGTTGCACCAGCGGTTCGATCCAAGCCCTCTTTGGCCTTGATGGCATTGTTGTAGCGGTTCATCATCGCCCCGGCCATTCCATAGCGCTCGGGGTGGGCCAGGACCTCCTCTGTCGTCACCCCACGGGCCGCGGCGACTTCGGCGGGGCGGTCGATGTCCTGTTGCATGACGGCCGTGTTGGCCACACTGCGGTCGGGGACCGGGATGCCGTCGAGATGACCCAGCTTCTCAGGCCAATCCTTCAGAAGCTGTTGGCGCTGCTCGTCACTGAGCGACTGCCACCACTTCTTGTGGTTCCCCCGAAATCGTGGAGGGTTTCCTATGCCGCTTCCGGCTTGGTCTTGGATTCCCTGATCTCATAGTTGACGGGCGATAGCCCGTCGGCGGCACTGTGCCGGCGTTGGTGATTGTAGAAGGTATAGCACCAGTCGATAACCACCGCCTGCGCATGAACGGTATCACGGAAATGATTGCGGGACAACACTTCCCATTCCAGCGAGGAGAAAAACGCCTCCGCGGCGGCATTATCGATCCGACCCGACCCATCGACTGGCGAATCCCCACGGTGCGGCACAGCGTGGTGAACGCCTTCGCCGTGTAGGTGCTGCCGCGGTCAGTGTGGAAAATGACCCGCTCGGACTCCTCGTCCCGCCAGATCGCTTGGCGGCCGCCGCGGGCGGCCACGGCCATCGTGATCGCCGCACAGGCCAACTCGGCATCCGGATGCAGGCCCATCGCCGCGCCCAGCAACCGGCGGCTATAGAGATCGATCACCGTCGCCAAATACAACTTCTGCCCGCACTCGGTGGGAATCTCAGTCATGTCACCGACCCACTTCAGGTTCGGCGCAGCCGCAGTGAAGTCCCGTTTAACCAGGTCAGGGAACTTCGGTGCCGTCTTGTCCTGGTTAGTCAACCCATTGCGGCGCTTGATACGGCGCGCCACCAAACCCTGACGGCGCATCGAATCGGCCACCGTCTTCTCCGACACTTCCCAGCCCAGATCGCGCAGGTCAGCGATCAGCCGCGGCGACCCATGCAACCCTCTGGCCGCCGTGAACGCCGACGCGACCGCGGCATCGAGCCGCGCGCGACACCGATCGGTGTCAGTGTGCAACCCATCGGCATTGCCCGCGCGAGCGATCCACTTGTAGAACCACGACACGCTCACACCCAACAACACACACGTAAATGCATGTGGCACTCGGTATTTGGTCCTCTGGTCGGCAATGAAACGTGCCACGCTCACTTCGTCGCCTCCTTCACCCACAGGACCACCGATCGCTTGAGGACATCACGCTCCATCCGCAACTCGGCGTTCTCGCTGCGCAGACGCTTGAGCTCGGCCAGGTCATCGCGGGTCAACTCCCCACGACCCTCCCGTGCCTCACGGTCCTGAGTGACCCAATTACCCAGAGTGCCCTCGTGAACCCCCAGATCCCGAGCCACCTGCGCGATCGACTTACCCGTCTCACGCACGATCCGAACAGCCCCCTCACGGAACTCCCGGTCGTACTTCTTCCGTTTCTCTGACATCGCTACTCCTTATAGCTGATGCCTCCACGGTCCCGGGGGAAGGCCACCACGACCCTGGCGCTGTCTAGGGGTTTGGCGTTGATCCGGGTGACGGATAGTGCTTGTTGGCTGACGCTTGGCGGGAATCCCCGTTCACGCGTCTCGCCAGGACCACGTGTACGACTGATAACCCGACGAGCATTGCTGACCCCAGAATCGTCGTCAGAATCTTCATGGATGCTGACATTCCAGCACTGTCGGGAGTAAAGGGCGCATAGGGAGTGAGCACCCACACGGCAAGGCCTGCGAATACGAGTGCCGCTATCCAGTAATAGAGTTTTGCGGCCCTCCGCCTGAGCCCGCGGTCATAGAAAAGGCTATACAACGCTGTCGCCCGGCGCTTCTCCCCCTGCTTCCTCATACAGCTCGCCTCCCAGAGTTCTGTCAGCGTCTTGCTGGTGGCAATACCAGGAACAATAGCTGTGTCGCCCCTCCTGCGAGAGAACATACTCGGTCAGCACCCCACAGCTTCCAGTGAAGAACTACTACATCCCGTAGTCGATAGCGCGTGTATGCGGAAAAAGATCCATGTCTCGCGTCTCGAGAACTGAGAGTGATCGCTTCCTGTCTCACGTCACCGTCGTGTAGCGCCATCTTGAGGCTCGATGGTCAAACATCATGCGCAGCACAGTGCCGATGGGGTGGTGGTTTGCTGTCTCCCCCATGGCGTCAATGAGGTCTGCGGCAAGCATGTCCAATTCGGCAGGGTTATCGACTATGGCGGCCCACTGGCTGAAATCCAGGTGTGACCGGCACGCCAGAACTAACCCGTCCGGCGATGTAGCGACTTCGCTCACCTCCGCCTGCGTGGAGTAGCCGTGCGAAACAATGCCTTGGTGCACGTGGTCGCAATCGCAGCCGTCGTCATTACACACGAATGGGGCCACAACGATCTCGCCGTTCATGGCTGACCAGATGTCAGACCGTTGACGCGGCGGCGACGGCCGTTTGGCAAGAAGAACTTTCATCGCATCGCGCCTGGCTCTGGTGCTACCGTCTGCGCCTTGGGTGCCGTGTCCTCGTTGTAGACGTTGTGGAGCCGGACCTGTCCTACTGCGCATTCGCGGCCGTCAGCGGTCGTGACGACGACTCGCCACAACTGCTGGCTACGGCCACGGAAGACCGGGGTGCCTTCGGCGAGCAGGTTGTCATCGCGCACGCCTCGTAGGAAATCTGTGTTGTTGTTGACGCCCACGACATGGCCGGCTCCGTCGAGCGATAACAAACCGCCCCAGCTGGCGACGGTTTCCACGATCGAGCAGTAGACGCCACCGTGGACGACGCCGGTCGCCTGGCGCAGGACGGGATTCATTGTCACTCGGGCCTGTACGCGATCGGGTTTCGTCTCGGTGAACTCCAATCCGATGTGCCCTTCGAACATGCTGGCGGTGATGGCGTTGAGATCCTGTGGTTCGACGGCGTGCTTTGGAGCCGACTCCTGCAAATGGTCCGCCATGATGGCCGCGCCCTTCTTCCCCCAGCCCTCCAAGCGTGGAGGATCAACGTTGTCTCTTAGGGTTTCCTTAAAGAAGATACCGCGTGGCATTGCCGATTGGCCGGATGAGGGCACCACGTTTTGCTCCAGACGTGAATCCGTCTCACATCTAACGAATGAAGACGGCTCAGTTCTACTTAGATGCGAACGGTCAGCCCTAGTGCTCGTTGGGGCATGTTCGGTTCACCTCGCGGCTTCGCCGTGGCGACGTCTTTCTCATTTCGGGACCGCGTTTGAGTCCTTAGACAAGACCGAGCGTGTCGCGGCGGGTCGTGAGGGTTGCAGTGGGTGGGATTGGTCGTGGTCGTAGCCCTCCGCGCGGAGATCGTCTCAATGTTTGCGGCCGTGTAGGCCTTGACGAAGGCCGACGCCGTGCGGGTCGCTGGGATCGTGAACAGCTCATCGGAGGGAAGGCCATGGAGCCTTGTAAGTAGAGCGCTGCGCGTCCCTGCTGGGTTGACCAGCCATTACACGCACTCATGGATGGGAGGCACTTTCTCACGTGACATTGTTTTGTGGAATTGATTGGGCTGAAGGGCATCACGATGTGGCCGTCATCGATGCTGATGGCACGTTGGTGGTCAAGAAGCGCATTAGCGACGACCCCGCGGGGTTCGCTGAGCTGATGGACGTGCTCACCGCGTCCGGCGACACCGCCGAGCGGCCGATTCCGGTGCCGATCGAGACACCGCGGGGACTGTTGGTGGCGGCGCTGCGGGCGACCGGACGGCCGGTGTATGCAATCAACCCGCTGGCGGTGGCCCGCTACCGGGAGCGTCACTCAGTGGCGCGGGCGAAGTCCGACCATGCCGATGCGATGACGTTGGCTCATATCCTGCGGGTCGATGCCCATCTGCATCGCCACCTGCCCAATGACACTGAGTTATGCCAGTCGATCGCCGTGCTAGCACGTGCTCACCAGGACGCCATATGGTCACGAACCAAGGCACACAACGAATTACGTGCCGTGCTACGCGAGTTCTACCCCACCTTCCTGGCCGTCTTCGCCAAACGGTTCGCGTTGGGGATCAGCAGTCCTGAGGCTCGGGCGATACTGGCGATCGCGCCCACGCCCTCGGCTGCGGCCAAGCTGTCGATCAGCAGGATCGCCGCGGCGTTGCGGCGGGCCGGTCGTAGCAGCAACATCGATGCCACCGCAGCGGAGTTAAAGACCGCGTTACGTATAGCCCAGCTGCACCAGCTGGAGCTGGTGGAGGCCGCGATGGGTCGTCACGTGCTGGCGATGCTGGCAGCGCTGAACACCGCGTGCTCCAACGTCGAGGACCTTGGTCAGGCCGCTGCCGAGGCCTTCCAACATCATCCCGACTACGCGATCATCACCAGTTTTCCTGGCCTGGCCGACTCCACAGGGGCGCGACTACTGGCCGAGATCGGTGATGATCGTGCACGTTTCGCCGATGCCCGAGCGTTGAAGGCTTACGCCGGATCAGCCCCGGTCACGCGTGCCTCCGGACGCTCAACGTCGATCACTGTGCGCCGCATCAAAAACGACCGGCTCGCCAATACCGGTTGGGTGTGGGCGTTCGCGGCGGCCAAACATTGCGAGCCCGCTGGCCTGCACTACCGCAGGCGGCGCGACCACGGAGACCGCCATGCCGCTGCTAACCGGCATCTGTTCAACAAGCTGGTGGGCCAGCTCTACCACTGCCTGCAAGAAAGGCAGCTGTTCGACCAGTCCAAGGCGTTCCCGCCGACGGCTACCTTTGAGGACGCCGCCTGATCAAAGCTATTGCGCAGCAGGTAATTGAGACTGGTCGGTGCGGATGTGCCGGTAGATCGTCATGGGCGTGACCGACCACGACGCGGCGATCTCGGCCATAACGAACTGGCCTGAGTCATACATCCGCTGAGCCTTGTTGATCAGGGCCGGCGTCATCTTCGGGGTGCGCCCACCCCGGCGCCCGCGGGCCCGCGCCGCAGCCAGACCGGCCTGGGTGCGTTCCCGGATGAGCGCGGCCTCGTACTCGGCCATGAGGGCGAACATGCCGAACACCAGGGCGCCGTGGGCGGTGGTGGTGTCGACCAGGCCGTTGCACAGTGACTGGACCCCCACGCCGCGGGTCTGCAGGTTGGTGACGATGTCGACGAGGTCGCGCAGGCTGCGCCCGAGACGGTCGATACGCCAGACGACCAGGGTGTCCCCTGCGCGTAAATCATTAAGGCAGGCATTCCACTGCGGGCGATCGGCCTTGGTTCCGCTGGCGTGGTCGGTGTAGATCTTCAAACAGCCGGCCCCGCCTAGGGCGTCGAGTTGCAGCTGCGCGTTCTGGTCTGCGGTCGATACCCGCGCGTATCCGATCTTGGCCACCGGCCGGACTCTATCGAATCCCGTCCCGCGCGAGATGTTGTGTGAGCGTGTTTTCGATGTAGGTTTCGATAGCCCGCGCACCAGCGGAAATACGCTCACGGCTTCACGACCGTGGTGGGTCTGTCGCAATTGGTCCATTGCGATAGACCCCAGATCGCGCACCCTCATCTGACGTTCAGATCAGTGTCGGTACGGCTGTTGTCGATTAGATGCAGAGCGTAGGAGGTCGCCCGCGTGGTGCTGGCAACCGCGGCGGTGTCCCAGTCGATGTGACCGACGCCGGGGATGGCTTTGATTAGGTCGGCATGCCATGAGGTGTGCCAACGCTGGGGGAAGCAGCGCTGGAGGAACTCCAGCATGATCGGCACTGCTGTGGAAGCGCCTGGGGATGCGCCGAGCAATCCGGCAATGGTCCCGTCTGCGCTGACGACGAGTTCGGTGCCCTGCTGGATCACACCGATTCGACGCCGGTCGGGGGTGATCAGTTGCGCACGTTGACCGGCGGCGACGAGTTCCCATTGACTCAAGTCCGCGAGGGGATAGAAGCGGCGCAGTTGGGCGAACTTCTGTCGTGGTCGGGCAATGAGCTGGGTGATCAGGTACCTGATCAGTGCCACGTTCTGGACGGCGGCTGCGGTGATGACGTGCACGTTGTGCCAGCGCACGGTGGTGAAGAAGTCGGTCCACCGGCCGTATTTGAGGAGTTTGGTGCTAAATGTGGCGTATGGCCCGAACAGGAGATGCGAGGTCCCATCGACGACGCGTTTATCGAGGTGGGGCACCGACATGGGGGGAGCCCCCACCTCGGCCCGCCCATAGGCTTTGATCCCGTGCTGGTTGACCACGGCGGGATCTGAGCATCGCAGGAATGCCGCGCCGACGGGCAGTACCGCATACCCGCGTACCTCGGGAAGGTTGGCGCGTTGCAGCAGTCGCAGTGCGTGTCCACCGGCGCCGACGAACACTCGGTGTCCACGGACGGTGAAGTCGCCGTCGTGGTGTCGACCGCTCACCGCCCATGAACCGTCGCGGGCCTGTTCGAGGACGCGAACGTCGTGGCCGAGTCGGATGTCTCCGCCTGCGGTGGTGATCATGTGTGTCAGCCCGCGGGTCAGAGCCCCGAAGTCGATGTCGGTCCCATTGGGGTGGCGGGTGGCAGCGACGGGTTCGCCCGGGTCGCGTCCGCCCATCACCAACGGGGCCCACTTCCCGATGGTGGCGGGATCCTGGCTGAACTCCATTCCGACGAACATCGGTTCAGCGCTGAGGGTTTCGTATCGGCGGCGCAGGTATTCGACGTCGCGGTCTCCGAAGACCACGTCCATGTGCGCGGCGGTGTGGACGAATGTGTCCGGATCCAGCAGACCGATGTTGGCCAGGTGGGACCACCACTGCCGGCTGAGGTGGAACTGCTGTGCGATCTCTGCTGGCTTCGCGCCATCGGCGGGGTCGGGCATGTAGTTGAGTTCGCAGAACCCGCTGTGCCCGGTACCGGCATTGTTCCAGGGGTGACTGCTCTCGGCGGCCAGGGCGTCAGCCCTCTCCAACACCACGATCCGCCACTGGGGTTCCAGCACCGAGAGCAGTGATCCTAGTGTCGCGCTCATGATGCCGCCGCCAATCAACACGACGTCGGCCACCTCGTCATGGCGCCGGTTGGGGGTGTTCGAGGATGTGGTCACGTCAGCGGTGCCCTTCATCAAGTCAGTCGATAGCTATAGCCAGGTTCACCATCCCGCCATATCGTTCGTTCCGTCCAATGAATGATCGGAGCAGTACGATCCGATCATGGATCAATGGACGGTGCACCTCGCGCCGCAATTGCGGGCACTGGTCGCCTTGGCCGCCCACGACGGACACATGACCCAGGCAGCCGCGGCATTGGACATTCCGCAGTCATCAATGAGCCGACGTATTCACGCGTTGCAGACCACCCTGCGGGTGCCGCTACTCATTCATGACGGCAGAACAGTCCGCCTCACACCCGATGCCCAACGCCTGGCCGCATGTGTGCGCGGGCCGCTCGACGAGCTGGACGACAAACTGACTGAGGTGACCGAAGGCGCCGATCCGGATCACGGCACCGTTCGGTTCGGCTTCCCCCTGACTATGGGATCGGGGCAGCTCCCCGACCTGCTAGCCGATTTCCGCCTGCAGTACCCCGGCATTCGAGTGCTACTCAAGCAATCCCACGGCACCGAACTCGGCGACGACCTGCTCAACGGCCACCTAGATCTGGCCGTCGTGATTCCCACCCCCGATCGACTGCACCACACCACGATCGGCACTCAGCAGATCCACGTAGAAGTACCAACACGCCATCGCCTCGCCGCCGCGCCGCGACTTCGACTCACAGACCTAGCCGACGAGACATTCATCGCCAACCCGCCCACCTACAACCTGCGACAACTCACTGAAACCTGGTGCGCCGAAGCTGGATTCACTCCCAATATCGCCATCGAGGTCACCGAGTTCGGCACCATCCGCGAACTGATTGACCGCGGGCTGGGCATCGCCTTGTTACCCCACGACGACCGCACACCTCCCGGAATCACCGAGATACCCCTCACCGGCGACCGCTACTACCGCCCCATCGCCCTGGCATGGGGCACCACGACCCAAGCCGCTCCCACCCGCCGCCTGAACGACTACCTACTGCAACATTTCTTATAGGCCCAACGCGACCTCCTCACCGACCATCAGCGACGCCGGCGGGGCGGGGTTACGCCAAACCCACGTAGTAGTTGACTCTTAGCGTGATCGGAGGTCTTGTCTCATTGCGCGTGCCTCAGATCTGGATTGTCGGGGGTGAGTGAGACAGTCATCGCATGACGGCGATCCTGGGCTACGCCCGAGTCAGCACCACCGGCCAGGACCTCGACGCGCAAATTGCCGTGCTCGCGGCCGCTGGTGCCGATAAGGGCCGGATTTTCACCGACAATCTCTCGGGGTCGGCCGGAACGGAACGCCCTGGACTCACTGCGATGCTCGACTACGCCCGACCTGGGGACACGGTTGTCGTGGCGGCCGTTGACCGGCTTGGCCGTTCGGTCGTCGCATAGCTTCGCCGCGGAATCGGCGGTGTTCATGAATTCCGGCGTCAGTTTGGGCGTTAGCAAGCATGTGGTGTTCGTCAATGCTGAAGTCACTTGTCGGGGCGGTCTCCGCGGCTGCGCAACGTGTGAGCGAGTCGGTAGGAGTCGGTGCCGGTTTCGATGATGTTGCCGCTAAAGGTGAGGCGGTCCACGATTGCAGCGCAGAGGCGTGGGTCGGTGAAGGTCTTGGTCCAACCGCTGAAGGCTTCGTTGCTCGCGATGGCTACGGAGGCCTTCTCTTCGCGCTCGGTGAGGACTTGGAAGAGCAGTTCGGCGCCGCGTTTTGTCCAACGCCATGTAGCCCAGTTCGTCGATGCAGAGCAGGTCAACGCGGCCGTAGCGGGCGATTGTCTTGGTCAGGGTCATCTCGTCAGCGGCTTCGACGAGTTCGTTGACGAGCTTGGCGGCCAGGGTGTACTTGACGCGGAAACCCGCCATTGCTGCTTCGGTGCCCAGAGCGATGAGTAGGTGACTCTTGCCGGTTCCGCTGTCGCCGATGAGGCACAGAGGTTGTCCTTTGCGAACCCAGTCGCAAGTAGCCAGGGTGTTGATGACGGCGGGGTCGAGATTGGGGTTGGCGGCGTAATCGAAAGCGCGTAGCGACTTCTCGCGGGGAAACGCTGCTGCTCGGATGCGACGTTCAGATCGACGGCGGGCGCGGTCGTCGCATTCAGCCATCAGCAATTCGGCGAGGAATGCGCGATAGGACTGTTGATGGCGGGCGGCGTCATCGGCGGTTTCAGGAAAGTGCTGACGGACGGTGGGCAGCCGCAGCATCCGGCAGGCCTGGTCGATGGCGGCATCGGCTGCTTGCTCGGTCAGTCCACGTCCTGCGCTCATAGATCGTGCCTTTCCTGGTTGGCCTACGAGGTGGTCTGCCGCAGCAGCTGGTCATAGGCCGTCACCGTGGGTGGTGGCCTGGTGTCAGCGGGTAGATGCGTGAGCCGACGATGCGTCAACGAAGCGACGACTGCGGCGTCTGGCGTGAGGATCGCAGTGTGACCATCTGCCTCGGGCACGGCGCTGTCGATTGGTTCAGCAGCTCGGCGAGCTTCCAGTGCGACGGCATCGGCGGTCAGCGCCCCGGCCCGTAGAGCGGCGGTGATACCCGCGATGACGTGCTCGTGTGGGGTGTGGCGATGCAGAAGTAAGACCTCGACGAGGGCTCTGGTGCCATCAGCGTCTCCGTGGGCCTTGCAGGCTGCCGCCCACCAGGCGTCGTGAACGGTGGTGAATGCCCCTGCGGCGCGGGCTTGTTCGAGTGCTGTCGCCCCTGGTAGCGCGCCGGGCTTGCGGATGAGTGCTTCGAGGTAGTGGTCGAGTTCGAGTCGGCAGGCGCCCTTGGTGAGCAGGCGTTCGTGCGAGGCCACCGGTGTGCGCCCGTCGTAGACGGCGAGATCGGAGGCGTGAAGCAGCACACGGACTTGGCGGCCGATGAATCTGGAGGGGACGGAGCATCGGTTGGAACGCACGGTGATCTGTGCGAAGCGATCCACTCGCGGTGTCATCCAGAGCCCGGTCTCGAACGGCTCCACAGGCAGCGGTTTGAGGAGTTGACGTTCGGCGGCGAAGGCCTCGCCGACGGTGTGCACGCGATGCCCGATGCGGCGATCGTCATCCGCGCGGTCATAGTCATCGATGAATTCGTTCAGTTCGCGCAGTGAGTCGACCTCGGGAACGGGCACCAGGTGATTGCGCCGGAAGCGACCAATGTCGCCTTCCACGCCACCCTTCTCATGGGCACCGCTAATTCCGGGTTGGCAGTAGAACGCGTCGACGTTGAAGTGTGAGCGGAACGCGACCCAGCGGTCGGTCTCGACGCGCTGGCGGGAGAAGCCGATCACTTGGGCGACGGCAGCCTTGAGATTGTCGTAGCGGATCCGGCCAGCGGGCACTCCGCCAAGAACCTTGAAGGCATGAACGTGCCCTTCGAAGAACGCCTCCTGGCCACCCGTCGCGGACACTCGGTGAACCGCTTTGCCCGAATACGACATTCGCAGGGAGAACAGGTGCAGCGTGACCAGCTCACCGCGCAGTCGGACGCTGATCTCCCCGAAATCGACTTCCGCTTCACGGCCCGGCAAATGGGTTTGGGGGACGAAGGCCGCAGACTCGGTGCGGCCGTGTTCGGTGCGGATCTCCGGACGCCGCTGGGCGACGTAGGCCCGGACCACCGGGTAGGAGACATCGGTCATGCCGTGCTCGGCGCACAGTCTGTTGAAGATGCGGGTGATCGTGTGGCGCTGCTTGCGCGGCGTGTCGAGGTCGACGACCAAAATCTGGTCAATGACAGGCTTGAAGGGATCGAGCTTGGACGCCCGTGGCGGATAGGGCGCCCTCTGCGCCGGCCACGCCGATGCCAGTGCAGCTTGCACGGTGCGCCAGCCCACCCCGTGTCGGCGTTGAAGTTCCCGGCCCGACATGCCCGCGCGGGCGTCGCGGCGAATTGCCGCATACAGCTCGACCCGAGATCCCGCACTCATCGCAATCCCTTGCCGTGTCGTGCCGTATCGAAGGGGTGCAAGCTGCGCCTCGACTTCTGTGCAGCTGGAGATCTACGCGGACGCCTTCGCCATGGGTCGGAGTCCTTCGAGTGCCAACAAAATAACCGTCTCGACCTCATCGGACGCTGTGTCCGGGTCGTCAGCGTCGGTGATGAACAGAACTGCGTTGTAGAACATGCTGAAGAAGAGTTCGACTGTGGCCTCGATGGGCACTGGGCGGACGTAGCCGTTGGCGATGAAGCCCTCCAGGGTCGCTCGCAGGAAGGGCAGCGTCTGTTGTTCGTTGAGTTCACGTACGCGGTTCCACCCGAGGACGCTGACCACCTGCCGAAGGAGGGCGCGGGCATCTTGGTCAGCGACGTAGCCGTGCAGGAATAGACGAACCGCGGCCTGCACTTTTGTCCACGGTTCTTCGGTCGCGCTCGGCATCGCCTCGATGACCTTGGCTGTCACCGCTTCCTGGCTGGCACGGAAAAGCTCGGCAAAGATCGCCTGCTTATCGCGAAAGTGGTGGTAGACCGCGCCTTTGCTCGCCTGCGCGAGGTCCGCGATCTCGTCCACGGAGGTCGCGTCGAACCCCTTCGATACGAACAACGTCTTCGCGGAACCGAGGACGGCTTCACATGTTTGCGCGGCATACCGCTCACGCCGACTGATCTTGACGTCGCTCACCATCCCGATCATACTCATCGACCTACGGTCGTATACCGACTGTGAGTATGTCAACGACGGAACGTCGATAACCCGATCCGAGGAGCTGACTTGAACGACGATCACGCCGTGGTCCTCGGCGCGGGCATCGCCGGTCTCATCGCCGCCACGGTGCTCGCCGAGCACTACGCACTAGTGACGGTGGTGGAGCGAGACCAGTTGCCCGACAACCCCGTTGATCGACGAGGAGTGCCGCAGGGGCGCCATTTGCACAGCCTGCTCAGCCGCGGCTCCCAGATCATGGAGGAACTCCACCCCGGGTTTCTTGCCGAACTCGTTGAGGCGGGTGCGCTGGTCCTCGACGACCCCGACATGCGCAGGATCTACAGCCGCATCGGCCGCTACACCTTCAACCGGACCGACTCGGCCGCGGACCCCGCGGCCTTAACCACTTACCTGGCCAGCCGACCGTTTCTGGAGTTCCACCTTCGACGACGCGTCCAGGCCCTGTCGAACGTCGCGTTCCTCGACGGTCACGACGTCGGCGAACTCGTCAGCTCCCAACCACACCGCATCACCGGTGTCACCGTCAGCGCCCGCGACTCGACCAGCTTCGACACGCTTTGCGCGGATCTGGTGGTCGACGCCACCGGCCGCGCCACCCGCACACCGCTGCTCTTGGATCGGCTCGGCTTCCCACGCCCCGCCGAGCGGACCTTCACCGCCGACGGTCTCTACTACAGCCAGCAGATCGAGATCCCGGACCAGGACAATTTTCTGGAACGTCTCGTACTCGTCCTGCCCGAGGGCAAGGCCCAGCGCGGCGGCCTCATGGCATGCGAGGACAACACATGGACGTTGACGATTGCTGGCCGAGCTGGCGACCTCACCCATACGCCAGCCGATTTCGCCGACATGCTGACCCTTGCACAGGACTTCATCCCGCCACACATCCGACCGGCCCTTCACGGTGCGAACCCCGTGACCGAGGTGCAGGCATACCGCTATCCCGGAGGAACGTGGCGGCGCTACGACCGGCTGGCACACCTCCCGGAAGGTCTTCTTGTTCTCGGCGACGCACTTTGCAGCCTGGACCCCATCAACGGTCAAGGCATGACGATGGCCACCCTGCACGCCACCACACTGCGGGATCAAATACGTCGCACCAATCAGATTGACCCGCAAGCCTTCTACGCAGCGATCGCTGGGATCACCAAACCCGTCTGGGCCTCAAACGCACAACCGCCATCCGGCCGTGACAACACATCCTCTTCGCCGCTCTCCGGCCGCGCGATCGCATGGACCCGCCGCAAAATCCTCGAAGCCGCGACCGACGACATGGTCGTCACCGAACGCCTCATGCGCGTCGCCAACTTCATCGACCCACCTCAATGCCTCGTCGCACCCGGCTTCCTCACACACGTCGCAGCGCACCACATCAGGAGCAGCCTCACCGGACGTCGTGGAGCCCCCGCCTACCACCACTGACCCGCCAACCAACCGAAAGGACCCCCGTGGCCATCACCCAAGAAGAACTCATCGCCGGCATCGCCGAAATCATCGAAGAAGTCACCGGCATCGAACCAGCCGAAGTCACCATCGAAAAATCCTTCGTCGACGACCTGGACATCGACTCGCTATCAATGGTCGAGATCGCCGTCCAGACCGAGGACAAATACGGAGTGAAGATCCCCGACGAAGACCTCGCAAGCCTGCGCACCGTCGGCGACGTCGTCGCGTATCTACAACAGCTCGCCGAAGACAATCCCGAAGCCGCTGAAGCGATCCGCGCTCAGTTCGACAAGCGAGCCGAATGAGACACCATCACGGGGAGACGTCAGCCTTCACGAACATCACCAGACATCAAAGAGGACCGTCGTCGAGATTCGCGAACAAACGGCTCCCTGATTGACGCCCAAAATCAGTGTCTCGTTTCTAGAGATTCGAGACGACTCAGATTCTGTCTCAGGTTCGGGCCGGCCCAGGGGTGACCAAGTTGGTGCAGCAGTCACGTTTGCGCTTATGCGTTGTCCCACCAGTCGAGCACTCTTGTTCCAATCAGGGTCAGCCACTTCGATGGTGCACCTGGAGGTGCATCTGTTTCGAACCACACTCGTCCAGGCTGGCGCCCCGCCTGTAGCCAGGTGCCGTCGGGTTGCCTGGCAGCTCTGATCATTTCGATGGCCTCGCTCATACGAGAGTCCGGCTTGACGCCATCGAACAGTGCGGCCTCGCGGAAGTGATCTGCGGCGTTGAGAGCGCTGTAGGTCCAGCGGAAGGGGTAGGCGAATCGGTCCACCCAGGGGCCGACCCGTTCACCGGTCGAGAGCCGACGCCAAAGGTTGCGCTGCAACAGATATTCCGAACCGGCCTGACGCGCTTCACGGGTGGTGTCGGTACCCCCGGTTGCAGTGTCGTTGGCGAGTAGTCCCTTTAGCGAGTTGAGCGTCGAATGAAACGACGAGCGGGTGGAGCCTTCGACCCAGTCGCAGTTCCAGCCGCCGTCGGGCAGTCGGTGCTCGAGAAACCAGTCGATGAGTCCGGTGACGTCGACGCCAAGCCAGGCACCGTTGGCGAGGGTCCAGGCGTTGATGCAACAGTCAACTTCACCGCTCCAATAGGGCAGATTCTCGTATTCCCAGCGGCTGTTCTCAGCGAGCAAGTCGGCGGTGCAGCGCTCGCGCAGGACGGCAGGATTGAGGCCCCACTCACGCAGTGAATTGAGCGTCCACGTTGTTGCCGTCCAGGGCATGCCGTCGCCTTCGGCCTCGGGCCCGTCGAAGTCGTAATCCGCTGGGAAGAACGCACCTCCTGCCCATTGCCCGTCCGAATCTTGTTGTGCGAGAAGCTGCTTACCCCATCCTTCGGCAGCGACGCGTGCACGTGTCGCTTCCCAGACTTCGGCAGGTTCGTGTAACACGTCGCGTTCTACCTGCCAACGTAGGGCCGGATCGGAGTCCCGTAGCCACTCGATCGGGGCCTCGGATGTCATGGCAGCGGATTCTAAGGGAGGCATACGACGCTTTCCGTCGCCTTGGTGACCCGCGGTATCGAGTGCGCGGGTGTCCTCACAGCCTTACCCTGAGGCCGTGGACTGGGCGTTTGAGGCCGAGGTGTTCCAGTGGCGCGGCCCTGCACCGTACTTCTTCGTCGCCACACCCCCGCAGGTCAACGACTTCCTGCACGCGCACCACAGCGAGCTGACCTACGGCTGGGGAGTCATTCCGGCGCAGGTACGCATCGGAGCCACCGAGGTGACCACATCACTGATCCCGAAAGACGGCGTGTATTTGGTGCCGCTGAAAGTGGCTCTGCGGCGCCCCGAAGGCATCGACGACGGCGATGCCGTTCGGGTAGGCCTGCACGTCGGCAGCCACGACGTCAGTAGTCCATGCGAAGGTACGGCGATGACCACGTTCGTGATCGATGCGCAGGTGGCCATCGACCTTGTCGTTGGCGGTGTGACCATTCCACCGCAGCACAGCTTGACGGCTCCGACGCTGTTGCGCTCGCAAGTCTTGGCCCTGGTGTATGAATCGGTGCGCCGCGGCGATATCGACAAACGAACGGGCCGGAAGATTCTCGACGATATCTGCGGGTTGCGGATACGGCTCCTCGGCGACCGATCGATGCAGGACCACGCCTGGCAGATCGCGGCCAAGCTGAACTTGCCAAACACGTACCAGGCGGAATACATCGCACTCACGCAACTGCAGGCCGACGCGCTGGTCACTGCCGACGACGATCTCGCCTTGGCCGCGCAAGCTTTCGTCACGACCGCGTCACCCGCCGACATCCTGCGGTCCTAGACCCTCAGTCGGCGGCGCCGCGGGCGAGTTGTTCGATTCCTACAAGACTGCCGCCCGTCTCGCATGTAGAGAAAAGAGACAGGCTCAGGAGAAGCCTCCCCAGTCGCATCGGCCCAGGTGGCGTTGTCTCATATCTCGTCTCACACCGCGTGTCTCGCATCTGCCTTGTCACTGCCAGGTGAGACATTCGACGAATGACAGCCACCCTCGGCTACGCCCGGATCAGTACTACCGGCCAGGACCTCACCGCCCAACAAGCCGCCCTCGCAGCCGCCGGCGTCGACGACGAGCGAGTTTTCACCGACGAACTCTCTGGCGCGGTCGGCACCGCCCGCCCCGGTCTCGCTGCGCTGCTCGAATACGCCCGGACCGGCGACACCGTTGTGGTGGCCGCCATTGACCGCCTCGGGCGCTCCGCTGCCGAAGTCACTCGCACGATCGCCGACCTCGACAAGCGAGAAATCGTGCTGCGCGCCCTCCGCGAGGGGATCGACACCGCCACCCCCACCGGCCGTGCCGTCGCAGCCATCATGGCCACCCTGGCTGAACTGGAACTCGAACTCGGCCGTGAACGCCGCGCCGCATCCCGTGAAGCCCGCCGCTCGCGCAGCCTGCCAGCCACCAAGCCACCTAAGCCTGAATCCACCGACGGGTGGTGGTGAGTAGGGTTGATCTTCGTTGGCGTCGGTCTTCCGGGTGTGGGCGTGAGGTAGTTGCTGGTCTGTCCAGCTTTTCCTGTGTGTTCCGGTCGGGCCTTTCGGCGGTTGGTCAGGTTGTCGCAGGTAGTGGTGGGCTGTGTCCGATGGTGTTGTGCCACAGTGCAAGCCAGGACCTGGACCACGGCCAGTGGGAGGGTAGGTGCAGGATCGGGCGGCGCTGGGGACGGGCCAGTCGGGCGGGAACATTGACGATGGTGCGTCGCAGTGTCGATCCGCGTGCTCGGGTGTGCCGCTCTCCGGCTAGGACACCGGCCGCGCGCAGCAGGTTGTGGGCAATCGCCGAGCACAAGATCCAGGCCGAGTTCGCGCCGAACCGGCCCGAGGGCAGATGCGCCAGCGGTCCGTCGATGAGATCGGCGAATACGGTCTCGATGATCGCGTGCTGGCGGTGGGTGATGTCGGCCTGATCGACGGGCAGGTCGGTGTTGGTGAAAACGGGTGATACCGCCACACCGGGAACAGCGTGTCACGGAAACGGGCGTCCTTGACGCGGCGGACCACCAATCGGGCCGTGATGCGATCGGGGTGGATGCGAAGGCGGTGTAGTCGATTTCGGCGACCTCGGCATCAGAGATCCAGGTACCGGTGTCGGGGTCTTGGACGGCGCCGGGATAACGCACTGGCGTCCACGCCGTCTCGTCGATCCCGGCGAGCGCGCGTTCGATGGCGGGATTGCGGGTCATCACCATCGAGAACCGCGCACCATGGCGCACGCAGGCGGTAATCACCGCGCGCGAGCCGTAGGCCGAATCCCCGCGCACCAGAATCTGCCCGCTGGCTCCCGCGGCGCGGGCGGTGCCGATCGCCTGGGCGACCATCCGCCCGGCCCCCTTACTGGAGTTGGCCCGCCCGGCGCGGAGCCGCATCCCGGCGATCACCGGCGCAGCACCCGCGGTGCTGATCGTGGTGGCCAGCGGGGACAGTCCCTTGCGCAGGATCTGCTTGCCGGCGATCTTGGTGTGCCCGTAGGAGGCGCCTTGTTTGGCGTGCCCGTAGACCGGGCGTAGCAGCGAGTCGATGTCGATGAACACCTGCTGATCGGCGCCGGGTAGCAACTCGACCCGCTGACACAATGCCACCAGGTGCTCGCGTAGCACCGATTCCAACTGGCGGGCGTGCCCGAAGGTGAACTCCCGCAACAACGTTCCGACCGTCGACGGTGCGTACACCCCGCCGAAGAGGGTCTTCATACCGCCCGACCGGACCACGTCGAGGTCGTCGATGCAGTCCGCGCCCGCGCACATGCCCGCCACCACGGTGGCCAGTTTCGGGGCGGGGTTCGCCGACCCGGACGTGATCCGGGGCGCCATGATGCGGACCTTCTCATCAAACAACCTGCCCAGCCCGGTCTGCTCGGCCAACGTCATGACCGGCACAAGTCCGGCGCACGACACGAGATTGTCATCGTCGAACACCGCTGACTCCGCGGCGAACCTATGCGAAACTTGCACTCGAAGTGCCTTTCCGAACTGGACCCGATTGCTGCTTGAGAACACCAATCATCCCAGTTCAGAGGGCACTTTCTTCATTCCGACACTCGGCTAACGCCACCGCCCGTCGGTGGATTCAGGCTAAGCTCAGCGCCGCCCGCCAGGAACAGCTGTGCCGACTGGCGGCCACCGGCGAACCGGTCGACGAGCTTGCCGCCGCATTCGGCATCGGGCGTGCGACCGCGTACCGATACCTGAGCCAGGGGCGCGCCACGTGAACGAGAGCCCGCCCCCGTCAACGCCAGGTAATAACCCTCGCATCGAGCTCATGCACAAGGTCGCAAAGCTCGAATCCCGGTATGCCGATCAAGTCTTGGCGGCCTTCTGCGCCTGACGCTGAAGGACGGAACACTCATTGTCGGTGAATGGGCCACGGGGGACGCCGGCTCCATCCTGCCCGACAGCTACGCCTCGGCCTTCCCTCACGCCCAGGATCTCTATCTACGAGAAACCTTCGCAATGAGAGACGACGGGTCTCTTGAGATCGACGAGAACGATGACACCGTTCCGAGAGGCGTCGCGGTACTTATTAGCTGGTCAGAGGTGGCGTACGCTGAGTTCGAAGCACTGTAATAGGCAGGGAGAGGCCGTAGTGACCGAGCGATCGCAGCGTCAGACTGGTCAGCCACGCCCCAGCACCGGCAATCGCGAAGAGCGATACGGCGGGTACACACCCGGCAAGAGTTCCTCGGAGCTGACCCGTCCGCAGGGTCTTCGCAACCCGCCCCCTTCGCGTCCTCAGCCGGCGAATCCGCCGCAAAACCAGGCCAACAACCCACCTTCGCAAAGCTGACTGCTTGCGTCATATGAGATGGCGCACCCTTGAACTGTGGCCCTATGACTACTGGCCCCATCCGAGAGTTCGTGCATCGGGAGCTGCTGACCCGATAAAAGACGCTCAGTCCAGAGGTTTGAGACGCCCAGCGACTACCCGCGCGTGCCAAGTATCGAGAACAAACTCTGCGACGGTGACTGTTGCATTGAGCGCCAATCGCGCGTGCCTCGCAAGCGCCACACTCCGCTTGGACTGCCCATGGCCGATTCCTAGCTCGTTGCGCAGCTCCGCCAACGACTGGATTGTGGTAACAAGCGTGCGCAAGATCTGTTGCGCAGACTCACTTCCTTTGGCACTCTGCGGAACCGAATCTGCCTTCAGCTCAAGCAGATCGGCGACGTACCGATAGAGCTGAGGAATGTCGTCCCGCTGCCCGTACGTCACACCAGAGTGGTCGAGAATGATCCTGAACAAGCTCTCGACTAGGTTCTTTGACGACGAGATCGCAGCGGCTGGATCTGAGCTGAGATTGTCACGGATGCGTACAAGGTGCTCTTCCAGCACGACCGGGTCGGTCAGGAGTTCTCGTTCGCTGAGCCGAAGGTCCGGGCTTGCGCCGTGAAAGGAGTCGCGACGGCACCATCCGTAGACGGCATGGCCACTGATCCAGTCAGCTGGGTATAGCTCGTACCCGTCTCTGGCGAGGGCTTCGTTGAACAAGTTGAGAAGTCTGCCAGCCTCCTCTTCATCGGGTCGCACCAGCGGGTGCAGCATCTCTGCGAGGAATCGCAGAACGAGTTCGTCGTCACCGTGCTGCAACCCGAAGCGGCTATCGGCGAACACCCAGTCGTCGGGCCAGTCTTCAGGGTTATTGATGCGATGCTGTCGGATATCACCAACAGCGGACTTGTACCTCGAATCGGTGCTCGGCAGAGCGTCCAAGTCGTAAATGCGCGCCAAGAAGTCGGGCTCTTCCAACCTTCCCTCCCACAACACCTTCGACAGGGTGATGGTGTCGAAGATCCTGCGGCGCGTGACTGCGGTGATGAGCTTCGTCGGCACGCCCCTTCGACTCCTCAAGGACGGGACCCGACCCCGAGTGGGTTGGGTGCACTTCCACGATTATGGGATCTGCGCGGCGAAGTCCCCGACGGCGCCTGACGTCTTACCTGCGGCCCAACTAACCCACCAACACAAAGGTCACGACCTCTTTCGAGTTCGTGACCTATGTGCCCGGAGTCCGTAGAACTCCTCATTGTGTGCGGTTGATCTTCGCTGCTCAACGGGGTGAATTGGCGAGTTCATCCAGAGATTATCTCGAAAAAATCCAGAGAGTTTCGAGCCGGTTCGGGCAAGCCCTGGCCCGGGCGGCGAGCGAGCCCTGAGGTCGCCTCGGAGTCTGATCGTCGGCCGCGCCACGCTCGTAAAGGGCGGGTCCGGGCGACTCGGTACAGAGGCTTGTGCCGCGGTTTACCTGTGGCGGGAAATTTCTGCCAGAGGTTTATTTGCCGGTGCAGACGTCAAGGAGCGGGCCGATGCCTGAGCGCATCGGCCCGCTCCGTGGTGAGCGGTCTTTAGGTTCTCGGTGGGGTTCTTGTTGGTTCGTATCCGAGGTACTTGCGCAGTTGGCGCATTCGGATGTCGATGGATTCTTCGCGCGGTTTCCGGGTGGAGTGCGTCTGCTGGATCTGGTGGTTGGTCGCTGCGATGGCCAGTGCCAGCAGGATTTTGACTGTGGGTTCGCGCCTGGGCCCGGATTTCATCTGGGTGAGGTTGGTGATGTGGGGCGACTTCAGTAGCGAGAAGCGTTGTTCAGTGGCGCTGCGCGCGGCTTCGAAATAAGTGGCGTGCTCCCAGGTGCTGACAACCGGGCCTCCCCAGGTGGCTTTCTGGAGTTGAGGCTTGGTCAGCGTGACCCGCAGCGTGGACTGCTGGCAGCAGGTGCGCTCGTGGGCTTGCCAGGTCGGTGTCGCGAGCGGGGTGCCGAAGGCGACGCGATCCATGGACGCTGGCTTCAGGGGGCATTGCACGCGCAACTGGACGGCGGGGCAAACCAGTTCTGCTTTGACCTGCAGTTCACGTTCTTCGCCCAGGCGTGGGCGTCCGGGTTTTCCGTTGATGATGGGGCGCGAGTTGGTGCCCATCAGGAACGGGAGCACGGCGGCGAGCTGGCGATCGTGCTCGGCCCACTTGCCGTTCTCGCGCAGTTGTCGGGTCTTGGGAACGCTGTGCTTGCGTAGGAGGTCGTGCGCTGCAGGGCAGTAGAAGGAGCCGGCGAACTGGATCGGCCCCGGTGGCGTGATTGTCGATGACCCGGGCGGGTTCACCGACGGTTCGGTCAGGGTCCAGTGGCTGGGGAATCGGACGACAGGGCTGTAACGGTGCTTGATCAGGAAGGGCACCCACTCGCGTTTGGGGTTATAGCCCATGTCGACAGTGACCCGTGGGTGGCTGTCGTGACCGGTCGGTCTGGTGTCCAGGCCGTTGGCCTTCATGTGCTCGATGCAGGTGTCGAGGGCTACGGGGCTGCCGGAGGTCGGCTGGTGGACATCCATCGCGAGGATGACCGGTGCGACGGCGTGCAGTCTGTGTGGTGGTCCGACACGTACGACGACGGTCACCCAGACGCCGAATCCGCGTTTGCCGGTGCCTTTCGCGTCTTCGCTGAAGGGCCCCTTGGGGTTGTCGTCGCGTGCGTAGTAAGACCCGAAGTAGCAGGCACCTCGTTGGAGACGGTCCTTGGCTCCCAGCCCTGCTGATGGTCCGGCGAGGTCGTAGATCGTTTCATCGGCGACGATGTCTCCGCGGGCTTCTTTGGGTTGGGGGTCGCGAATCGATCCAGCGACGATTTTGTTCATCACGATGCGCAGCCGCTCGGTGGCTTGCGCATAGTCCTGCAGTTGTTGTGGCGTGCGGCTGTTCACGATGGCTCGGTGCTCGTCGTTGGTGATTCGCTGAGCGGGCTGATCGGGTTGTGAATCCAGAGGGCTCAGGCGGCGGGTGAGCCAGCGTTCGAACCGGTGATACTCGCGGTCTTGATCTTCTCGGGGCCCGAACAGGCGGGAGAGGTGCTGGCCGGACATCCCGACTTCGGTGAGTTGACGCGCCGATAGGTCGCCGATGGCGTTGAGGATGGCTTTGTAGCTGGGGGTTCTCCCGAGCATGATCAGGCTCAGTGCGCAGGTCAATACTGCGTCGATGGTGTAGTTGACCCCCCGCCGAGTGCGTGGTCGGTCGCTGCCAGGTTCGTGATAGCTGTCGATCAGCGGCGCCACGCCGGATCGTTGGATGATGATCTTGGCTTGGCGGAACATGTTGTCCGACAACCGGTATGCGGGCTGAAAGTCGCTGATCACAGTACGTTCTCCTTGGTCAGGGCGATGACATGTTGCAGGCCGAAGGTGGGCAGTTGGTCGCGTTGATCGGACAGGATTTGTGCGGTGGTGACGTCGGCGAGCTGGAGCAGTAAAGCTGCCGGGATCCGGGCGGCCATGTCGAGAACCCACCGATTTCGCAGTGCTACTGCGTCTACCCCAGGAAGGCCGCGTTTGCGGAGCTTCTCGGCGACACGATTGACCGCGTTGCGTTCAACATGCCCGCTGGCGGAGCCCAGCAGGTATTCGGATTTCTTGCAGTCGGCCAACGTCAGCAGACGCTCACTGGCCTTTGCGTCTCCCACCGGAACCAGGCGTGTGCCGCCAGCAAGGTTGGGCAGGCGCACGACCGCAACGGTGTCACCGTCCCAGCTGGACTCGGTGATCGAATTGCCCGTGAGCTCTTTGAAATCGGCGGGTCGGGCACCGGCGCCCAGGCAGCAGTCGAGCACGGTGAACAATCGCCCCGACAACGCCGTCGGCAGGATCGGAGCGAGGGCATACAGTTCCTCGACCAGACCCAGGCTTGCGGCAGGTGTTCGGTAGTGATGTGGCTGAGCCAGTGATTGCGGCGCCGGGTACTCCCCGGGATGGACCAGACGGCCGACGGCGTAGAGCTGACCCATGAGCGTGCGGAGCCCGCGGTCTCCCCGGCGCACCTCGAGATACTTCAGGTGAGCTTGGACGTTGGCGCGACGCAGGGACGCCTTGTACGAAAAGGCACCCAACCGGGCCGCGTCGAGGGCGAGGTACCGCGCCACGGCACGAACTGCGTGGTGGTCGGTGTACGCGGTGGACTCGGCGGTCATGCACCACAAGCGTCTGGCCGCCTCGATCGCCGACACCGCGAATCGTTTGTCGATACCGCGCAGAGTGGTGATCCGCGCCAACGTCTCATAGCGTTCCGGATCGATCTCGGGCTTCAAGGTGGGGAGCACCAGACGTTCGACGGGCTCTTTGACGACGGGGACGTCCGGCACCGCCTCCTGCACGCCCGGTGTGCCAGGTCCGGGATCTTTAGCGGATGCAGCCGCCATGGCGCGGTTCCGCACCATCAGGGCCACCGCCGCGACACACCGGGCGTGTTGTTGACATGGTTGAGCAAACGGGGTGCAATAAGCACAGTTCCTCCTCAAGGGAACATCTGGATACTGAAGTTGCGGCTCTGCGCCGCGCGCGACGGCCGGGGCGGCAACCCCGGCCTCGTCTGCGTTTACGGTCTCGACACCCTCCTGTGGAGGGCGTTCACTGTTGTCGCTTTCGGGTCTGTCTCCTTTCCCTCACTTGCCTCGTTGGTGAATGTGGCTTGTTGGTGGCCGACGGCACGATCTCGAAAATTACCTATTGTCAGGACTTCTCATCGATGTCCGCTGTGCTGGACAGGCCGGCATCGATCAGACGGTTGCCTGCTTCAGAGACCGAGACGTTCCACTCCGCAGCGCGCTGATACAGCGCCTCCGCCGTCGCCGGGAACAGCCTCAGCTCCACCCGAACTCGCTGCAGGCGTGGCGCCTGGCGGGGTGTCACGGGAACGTCCCGACGCTGTACCGGTTCATATCCGGGAAAATAACGGCCGACTCCAGCAAACAGCGTCAATGCCACGCCAGGCGTGTCGGCCGCCTCGGCTACCGAATGTTTACCGCTGGCGGAAATTCTCTCCGCCCGGCAGCCTTCTATGGCTCAATGGACGGGTGGAGCGTGGCGCACGGCAATGTTGGGAAATGCAACATCGTCGAATCGACACCATCTCAAATGTGCTACACATCACACCAAAGTGGGTCACCTGCGTTCGGCGACGTTCGCACTCCACGTGAACCCGATATGACAGCGGCAAACGGCGAGCAGCACGTCAATGTCCGGTTCACAATCGGCGCACACCGGATTCATGTGGAGTCGACGCTCAAGGATTCGGCTGGCGCAGTGGCCTCAACCTGGGGGTGCTGAGCTGCCCTTGCAACGTAGGCGCCTGCCGCACTCTCACTACGCGAAGCCGACTGGTTTCCAGTGCCGGTGATGGCGCAGCATGAGTCCATGGGACCTGACCTCGGCGGCCGAAGCCAGTCCGACGAGAACACCTTCGATCACGACCAGTGCTATCGCGAAGGTCTTCACGTTAAGAACAAAACCGGTCGCCAATGGTGCCGCTAGCACGGACCCGCCAGCCGCTCCGGCCGGGATTACGCGGGCAGCGCCACATCAAAAACACCCGAGAAGCACCTGCCCGACAGTACGGACTCCGGGGACGTCGATACAGATGTCGCACAACAGCGCAGCAGACGTGCGCAGGCCGCTGAGCGATACCGGCCAGACCGCATCCGGCTCCTGCTTATCGCTGAAGCTCCGCCGGCTGACCCCGATCGCTATTTCTACTTCCACGAGGTCAACGCCCATGACTCCCTGTTTCGCCACGTCATCCGATCGCTACTCGGTGTCGAACCCACCCGCGAAAACAAGGCCGAACTGCTCGCACAGCTGCAACAGCAGGGCACCTTCCTCATCGATCTCAAACCCGATCCTGTCGACAGCACACCGCTGAATTCGTATGTGCCTGAGCTGGTACACCGAGTCCACAGGCTTAGCCCAGAGCGAATCGTGCTCATCAAAGCAACGGTCTACGACGCGGCATACGCGGCACTGGCCGCGGCCGGACTGCCCGTGAGCTCTGTCCGCGTCCCGTTCCCCGGCAGCGGCCAGCAGACGAACTTCTTGCAGGCATTCGCCAACGCGGTCCTCGAGTCCGAGGCGGACACCGTCGCGGCACCAGAACCAGCATTGTCGCCGCAACGCCGATTCGCTTTCGACCTCGCCGAATGGTTCGAAGCCAACGCCAAGCAGATTGGCGAGGACTACGACCGCTACTTCACGAGTTTCACCGGCCGCTGGTTTGAACATTTCGGCGCCGTCGGCGACCCCAACCGATTTGACGCCTCCGACCTGGTCGCGGTCGAGGCACTCAGCGTCCAGGTGCCCCCCGAGGCAGCAGCCAAACTGCTTGTCAGCGAACCTGATCGGTTCAACGCGTTGCTTCGGCGGATACCGCGCTCAGTCGACATCTGGGACGCTTCCCGGGAGACACTGCAGGACGGTCCGACGGCAGAACTTCACACACTGTTGCGCACCCTGCCGGGCGTCGACTGGGTCATCGCCGGCAAGCTGCTCGCCGCCAAACGACCACGCCTGATCCCCATCCTCGACAACAAGGTCAAAGACCTACTTCAGCCACCCACTTCGCGGTTTTGGATCTCGATGTGGGACGAACTGTCCGACGAGTCGCGCCGCGTGACCGTCGCCCAGGTTTGCGCGGATGCACCGGCCGACGTCAGCCTGCTCCGCCGCATAGACGTTGCGCTCTGGATGGCCGCGACCCAGCACGGTCAGTAGGTGCACGCCCCCGGATACCTTTCCGCTCCCCGACGGTGCTCGTCACGGACTTACGTCGAGTTAATCACTCAGCACCGCAATGGATTGCGGCTCACCGGCGATGCGGCTGACCGTCGCCCGCTGCGCTTCGGTCAGCATGTCCTCGGTATAGCCGTCGATCGCGAGAGCCCACCAGGCCGTTTTGACGTTGGGGCAATGAGGGCAACAGCGGGGTCCGACCACGCCGAACTGGCCCATCCTCGGCGGATAGTCCCACCCGAGGTCGAATGCGTCGCCCGGGGTCAGGATTTCCTCGACCCCACACACTTCGCAGATGTGCCGCCACTGCGGCTCGGTGCCACTCACATGCGTCAGTCTCACCCGCAGGGGTGACACGTGAGAGGCGGCAGCAGCACACCTGCTGTTCACCATCCGCGCACACGGCACGATCTGAATATCCGCCTCGTATCTTTCACTCTCACAGCGGGATTCTCCGAATCCGCTTGGCGTATCGAGATGGTCGATCCCCGTCCGGTTACCTAAGAGCGGTAGCACATAGCAATGACCGCCTCGCGTGACCGACGCCGCTACCCTGGGGTGTCGGTGGAGGCAGTCACGGGCCGAGCCAGAAGGAGGAGGTGGAGACGATGGCGTCTGAAGAGTCTCCGGCGCCACGCGAGTGGCGGACATGGTCCGACATAACCGAAATATTCAACGGGCCAAATGATCCCGGCTGGATCTCGGACCAAGACCGAGTTGAGCACGGCGTCCGCGATCCAGATAGCGACCATCGAAGCGGCGCTTGATTGTGTCGAGTGACGCGACGTTGGTGTCGCGGCCGTTGGTCAGTCCGTTGCGTTGATGTCGGCCATTCCAGCGCAAGTGGGCTCAAGACCGGGTACAGCATCGTGAAAGGCCCACCGCATGGCGTCCGCCAAACTGTCGACGTACTCCTGTTCGAGTGCGCCGTCGTGCTGGCGCCTGTCAGCGGTCACGTAATTCCCCAGGTCTGAGGGGTTGTCCGTCACGTAATTCCTCACCCTCGGTCACGTAATTCCCCACCCCGTGGGGCGTGTCCGGTGGGGGTTGGGGCGCTGTTCAGGTTCGCTCCGTTCAGGTGCCCCGCCAGGGGTCCTGGAAGGGGCCTTGAGTGGCGAGGAGATCGTGGGACGTGACTGATTTCGTGGAGATGTTCCGGCACTGGAATGCCGGCCGATCCCAGGTGCAGATCAATGAGGCGCTGGGCATCGACCGCAAGACCATCCGCAGTATCTGGCCCCGGCGCTGGCCGAGGGTCTGGCACCGTGCCCGGAGGAGTTTGACGAGCAGCTATGGCGGGCACGCATCGGGCGTTGGTTTCCCGAGCTCATCGATCCGGTGGCGCGGGCACTGACATGGCCCCAGATCGCCGTGCATCACCAGTGGATCGCCGAGCAGCTGAAGGTTCCGGTGACAGTGGCGACCATCGCGCAGCGCCTCCGCGACGACCATCATGTGGATGTGTCCGAATCGACGGTACGTCGTTACGTGGCAACCGCTTTCGCCGAGGAGCGACTCGAAGGCAAAGTCACGGTACCCCGCGGTGCGGTCGAACCCGGCAGTGAAGCGCAGATCGACTACGGCAAGCTCGGGATGTGGTGGGACCCGCAATCGGGCGCCGCGTCGCGGTGTGGGTATTCGCGATGATCCTGTCGTGTTCACGGGCGTTGTTCGTCCAACCGGTGTTGCGGATGGATCAAACATCCTGGAATGCCTCGCATGTCGCGGCGTTCGAGTTCTTCGGCGGCGTGCCGGCGCGGCTGGTGTGCGACAACCTCAAGACCGGAGTCGAGCGACCCGACCTCTACGATCCGCTGATCAATCCGGCCTACGGCGAGCTCGCCGCGCACTACGGCACCCTGATCGATCCGGCGCGAGCCCGCAAGCCGAAGGACAAACCTCGCATCGAGCGGCCGATGCCCTACATTCGGGACTCGTTCTTCGCCGCCGCGAGTTCACCTCGCTGGCCCAGATGCAGGCCGAGGCGATCAGGTGGTCCACGCAGGTATACGGGGTCCACAAGCACCGCGGTCTGGATGGGCAGACCCCGGCGTCGGTGTTCGCAGCGATCGAACGCGATGCGCTGATGGCGTTGCCGCCCAGAGTGTTTGAGTCGGTTATCTACTCGATCGGGCGGGTCGCCGCGGATTGCCACGTCAAGTCCGGCAAGGCGCTGTACTCGGTGCCGTGGCGGCTGATCGGCCAGCAGGTCACCGCCCGCACCGCCGGTGACGTCGTGCAGATCTTCCACAGCGGGACCGTGGTCGCGACTCACGTGCTGCATCTGGCGGGCCGCTCGACCAATGTCGAGCACTACCCGCCCCACAAGATCGCCCACACCCTGCGCACCGTGACGTGGTGCCGCACCCAGGCCGAGCAGATCGGGCCCGGCGCCGTCGCGGTCGTCGCCGAATTGTCCACGGTCAACGCCATCCACCGGCTCCGCGCCATCCAGGGGATCATCCGCCTGCGCGAGAAGTACGGCGATCGCCGACTGGACGCGGCCTGCACTCGAGCACTGCAGGTCGGGGACCCCGGCTATCGCACCGTCAAAGGCATCCTGGTCGCCGGCACCGAAGCAGACCATGCCTCGCCCGCCGTCGTCCCGCCACCACCGGCGATGCTGCGAGGACCTGACGCGTTCGACACCGACCTCACTGCCTGAGCGCACGAAAACACCTCCACTGCAACCACTTCAACTCCAAGGACATAGTCATGACCATTCACGATCCCAGCCTGCGGGCCGCACTGAAGACCCTCAAACTGACCGGCATGCTCGACACCCTCGATGCCCGCCTGGCTCAAACCCGCGACGGGAAACTCGGACACCTGGAATTCCTCCAAGTACTCTGCGAAGACGAAATCGCCCGCCGGGAGACCGCCGCCCTGGCCCGACGGGTCCGCCGCGCCCGCTTCGAACAGCCCAACACCTTCGAGGACTTCGACTTCACCGTCAGCCCGAAACTGCCCGCTGCGATGCTGCGCGACCTGGCCGCGTTGCGCTGGCTCGAGGCCGGTGAATCAGTGATTCTCTACGGACCCGTCGGAGTCGGGAAAACCCATGTGGCACAGGCACTCGGGCATCAAGTCGCACTCCGCGGCGGCGACATCCGCTTCGTCAAATGCTCCCGCATGCTCGCCGACCTCGCCGGCGGCCACGCCGACCGCACCATCGGACAACGCATGCGCGAATACACCCGCCCCCTGGTCCTGATCGTCGATGACTTCGCGATGCGTGAGCACACCCCCACCCAAAGCGACGACCTCTACGACCTTGTCTCCGACCGCGCCATCGCCGCCAAGCCCCTGATCCTGACCAGCAACCGGGCCCCGAAGGACTGGTACCCGCTGTTTCCGAACCCGGTCGTGGCCGAATCGCTGCTCGACCGACTCATCAACACCAGCCACCAAGTCCTCATGGACGGCCCGTCCTACCGACCCCGGAAACGACCCGGCACCAAGACCACCTGACACCCACTTAGCGGTTCGCTACGCTCACCGCAGCAGCACCTGAACCTGGGGAATTACGTGACGGCAACCCCTGGGGAAATACGTGACCGTGGACATGGCGCTTGATCCAGGACGGATGCTCGATACGTTCCGGGCGTATGAAGCTCGATCGGATCAAGCTCGTTCACGTCGCTCCGGCAGCACTCCTGCTCAACCGACCGCATAGGTCAGGCCAGATCCTGAGGTAGCGATGTCACAGCAGTCGGAACGCCATCGACTTGGGAGCCTCGCGCAACTGGGGTTGGCGTTCATTCGGATCGGGCGTTTCCACTTCGGGTATCAACGGGTGCCGCAGAACAGGTCCCCAGTTCTCCCACTGGAGCCGGAGGCGCAACATTTCAGAGCGATCATCGGCGGAATCCGAGCCGGAAGGTTGCTGATCAGCAACCCATTGCCGAAGTGAGGAAACGGATTCAGCGACACTTCGAAGTCTGGGTGCAGGGCGCCCGAGCCAATCGTTCGTGCAACGAACGGCAAGCTCGACTGCTCGGAGTCGTGTTTCAATCAGAGTGCGATCCTCAGCACTCCAGATTTCCGGGCTGCCGTCGATAACGCCGACCGCATCATCGGCCGCGATCCATGCAACAGAACGAATGGCCACACTTTGTTCCTCGTGGTGCATCCGCGCATCGAGGTTAGCTCGCATAAAGGTCGAGAGCGGGATCTGATCGAGGTTCGCGATTACGAACTCCCAAGCGGGCATGCTGGCCGTAAGGGCATCAGCGCTTACAATGATCACCGCATCCCCGCCAGCGACGCTGACCGAGAAACTCTCAACATTGGGCATCAGCCGACGTGCCAGAACGAGAGCTTGAAGGCACGGATTCACGTCCACAGCCCTAAGGCGCTCTACCCGAAGCGCGGCATGCCTTGTGTTCAAGCTCGCGTCGAGGAGTCGCAGGCTATTCGTTCCAAAGAACGCCTGTACACGCCGCCAAATAGGCATCCGCCCTTGATCGTTATGATCCGGCAACAACGGCAGCGCTTCGGGCAATTCGAGGAAGCGCAGGACCGTCAGTCCGGCTTCGCATCCAGCAATGAAACACTGCGCCAGCTCGGCACTGGCAACAACCGTCTGTGGCGGGATCTGGACACCGTCGGTCGTAAACTGCTCCGCGAAGCCGTCCCATACAAGCGTTTCATGCGCTTCCCCGTTCCTGAGCTCGGGGATGACCACGTCCGCAACCATTACTCCAAGCCCTCCACCGGCAGCAACTAAACGCTCCCGAAGTGGGCCAAGAGTCGGCGGGTCGTGCCAGGTCCCTCGGCTTAGGCAGTAAAGTGCCCAGGCAAACTGCCGAAAGGGACCCTCCACCAGACGCTTGTAACTGTCAACGAGCGCGTTCGCTCTCGCCTCAGTGTCGATGCTGGAGTTTCTAACCACTGCAGAAGCACGCGCGGCAGCGCTTCTTGCGCGTCGGACGGCGGGCTCCATCTGCGTGAGGTGGTGGCGCACTGCAGCGCTTGTGGCCAGATCGGCCGCAAGAAAACACCCGACCATCGCGTTCATCTCGACGTATGCAGTCACGGGGTCGTTGCACGCCAACACTTCTCCCACGGCGGTGACGGCAGCGAGAACGTCGGTCAGCCCAGGAACACCCAACGAATCGAGATGGGGCAAAAGCTGGGGCAATAGATCGTTGGTCCTATAAGCGTAGTGGGCTAGGACCCACTCCGGTCGGAAGTCCCCGTTTTTGTCGATCGGTGGGTCCAGCATCGCAAACGCCTCGCACAGCACGGTCTTGACGTCTGCGGAACCTGCTGGGATACAAAACCTTTCAGCCTCCATCAACAGCTCGTCATCTACGTGTGACTCGACACCACCCTCAATCTGAGCTGCGATCACCTCTAGACGACGATTTACCAAGACCAAGAGGCGCTGTGCTAACTGATGGTTAAACGGCGCGAACGGCTGGAGCGCGAACAAATGAGAGAAGACGGCGGCTGCCTGGCTCCTTGTTTCTTCTACACCCAGCCGACATTGGTCATAGCCGGTCGCAAGAGGCGGCCTAGAAGTAGCCAGTCCAGTCACGGCCGACTTCAATGCAGACGCGTGTGCCCCCCAAGCCCAAGAGGGGACTGGCAAGGAGTGCGAGCCGCGGAGCCCGCTGATAGGCAAAATTTCCCTCTTTAGAGGAAGCGCGAGACGCCGCCGGGCGGTCAAGGGCAATTGCACGTAGTAACGATACGAAGGACGAACCAGAGTTTCTCCCCGCAGGACCGAATCTCGACAACTGTCGTTTTCTGCCGAGGGTCGAACTCAAACCAAATTCGGTTCCTCCCCTTTGAACACCGTCAGGGATAATTAGGCGACTGGTCGATCCACCGCGACGTCATCCGGCTTTTTCGTGTTGATGACGGTCCACTGGATGAGGTTGCTTCTGGGGACTGCCTTCGCAGGTACCGCAATGGAGATGAGGCCGACCAGGTCCTTCCGATCGACGGGTCTCGTTGCGTCGTCCGGCTCACGGTCCGGGGCGATGGAGACCAGGATGACGCCGCGTGTCGCCGACTGACCAAGCGGAACTACCGGCTCGCCCAGCGCGATGGGCCGGGCCGCTGCGCGGTGTTTGCGGTCGGAGCCGACGAAGTCGATGCGCCGGTCGCGACGCTTGCGCTTCACGATCGAGATGTCGCCGCCGAGTTCGGGGACTTCGAAGACGCGGCCGTCCGTGTTAGGCCATGTCCACACAACTGCCCAGTCGGTGATCTTCTGGTCGTCCGTCGCCTTCTCGATGAAGCCCTTGAACGCCTTGATATTGGCCTCGTATTCTGGATGCCATGCCAGTTGATCGAATAGCTGGACAAATTCCGTCGCGCCGACGAGCCCTACCCGAGCACGCTGTTCTAATCCCGTCGTGCCATCGAGCTCGTACGGAAGCTTCACGTGCGTCCTCGCGTGCTTAAGAAGCGGTACAACTACGTTGTCGAAGTTCTTGCGGTTCTCTTCACTTCCGCGCTCCGGCAGGCCGTAGAGGTCTTGAATGTCGGTCGGTGCCTTGTTTGCGATGACGGCATTCCACATCTTGTTGCGCGCCGTCGGCTTGAGCCACGGGAGGTGCTGACTGACGAGCGGCGGAATCTGTCGCGGCTCCAACAGAGGCATGCCGTCATCATCGAAACCGGCGTACTGACTTAGTTCGGCCCGAAACGCCTCCTCGTCCATAAGTAACGCCTCGAACGCCTCATATAGGTCGACTTGGGAATCGCGCCGGATGTAAAGGCGGACAAGGTCCTGATAGCCAGGCCTGAAACCGAACCAGCGGCCTGCTTGCATGAGGGTGTCCGCCTGGCCAGCTTTCCGGCGGAAGTAGGAAACCGTGAGACCTTCGACGGTGAATCCCCGACTCAGCTGAGTGCCTCCGACGAGAATGCGCCAGACCTTGTCCGCTTCGAAGTCGAGCTTCTTCTGCTGTGCCTGAATCTCTTTGTCGGAGTTCACAATAAGCACAGGGTCGCCATCAATGGTGATCGCGGCGAGGGCCGCTCCGATAAACGGCTTTAACTCCTCGAATGTGCTCGGGATGGGTGCGCCGGCGGCACGCGCTTGCATTACAGGCAGGAAGTCGTCGTCGTAGAGCTTCTCCAGCCTGGTAAAGCCCTCGGCCGAATTGAACTTCGCTTTGCTCCAGACAGATCGCACGTCGGCAGCCGTGACAGCGTGATCGTCCTTCTTGACCGACTCGTGCACCAGCATCGTGTGATGCCGGTACTTGAGCTCGGAGTTGGCCTCCCGATACTTCTTGATCGCGCCAGAGAGAACCCACGCGTCGAGTGCTTCCTGCAGCTCTTCGATCCGGCCGACAGGATCCGTGTCTACGTCGCCGACGAGCGGTCGGACATGAGCCAGCTCGTTGGAGTTGGCGACCGTCTTTTCCTCGTCGTCCCAGCGCTTGCCGACGTCGTGAAACTCCTGCACGCCCATGTAGCCCGGTGGGCGGTGAAGGGAGAGGACGAAGTCGGCCGGGAAGAGGTCGCGCTCGTCATCAGGATCGACGAACACGTTGGCGAACGGTGTCGCCGTGTATCCGACGTACTGGGCTCGGGGGCAAAGCCCGAGGATCTCGGTGATGAGCTGATTGATCGTCGTCCGCTTGCGGTGCTCGGGGGATCCCTTCTTCCACTTGGCTGGATTTGTGGTGTCCACCGAGGCCTGGTCGGACTCATCATCGATGATCAGGACCGGCAACTCGGCGAGATCGTTTTTGAGTGGCTTCAGATCTTGAATCAGCTTCTTCAGCGGTGACGGGTGCTTCTTGATGATCGCTACGTAGGCGCCCGAGTGGAACAGGTTCTCCTCGTCGTTGAGCGGTTTCTGCTTGCTCTTGCGCGCGAACTTCAGCTTGGTCATTGCCTGCGGAAGCCGCTTGTAGTCGCTGCGGTGGCTGGTCACTCGGGCAATTTCGACGACACCCGGCAGAGTGAGAGCAGCACCGTGCTTGACGAAGCGCTCGGCCTTCCATTCCTCGTCCTGCTGGTAATCGAGTTCCTTCGCCACGACTGGGTCGGTCGGGTCTTGACCCGCCAGGATGTTCTCGACGCCCATAAGTTCCATGTCCATGCGGCGTTGGGTTTGGGCCCGAAGGATCTCGATGGTTCCGGTGAGGACGATGATGAGCCGATAGCCAGCGTCAATTCCCTTGGCGACCACACCGGTGAAGTTCGCGGTCTTCCCGCTCTGTACGTAACCGACGACCAGCCCCTTGGTCTGCTTGGCCTCGGATCGTGTAGGGCGGCTGAGGCGTTCGATGACCTCGGTCGTCGTTTCGTCCAGGGATGAGATGGCCGTCGCTGGCCAGTCCTTTACGTCGCGGAGGTAAGCCTCGTAGTCGTCCCAATAGACGCTGGTGCGCAGCTTCCTCTCTGCGGCGTACCACGGTTCGAATACCCTCGAGATGACAATCGTGGGAATCTCGAAGACCTCGACTCTTGTGGTGAATGCTGCGGCGAGCTCACCCAAAACACCCAGGCTCGCATAGATCGCAGCCCGGCGTTCCTGAGTGTTAGGTGGTGTCGCGGCGCCGTCCGGACCGGGATACTCGTCCTGGTTGTCCCATTTCGCCAGCGCGATCCGCGCTTGGGTGAGCGCCGAATCATTTTCGTCTGCCTGCTGGACGAACACCGCGAGTTCGGCGTCGCTGACGGGGATGCCCGCGAGTGCGGTCAGCAGCGGTCCGAGCGGTGTGGGCTGCTGGTTCTTGAGGGCGACGAAGACGTTGGTGAGGGCATCCGCCCACGCGGGTCGTGTTTCGGTCACGTTCGTCAGCTCTCCTTCAGGACTCCACAAACCCGCCGATGGGGTCGGGAAGTGCGTCATGGTGCAAGTCGGTCAGGTCAACTCTGTAGGAGACCTCCGACAGAAGCGCGAAGTTGGGTACTACGGGACCAACGAGATCGGGGGTCATCGCGGGGAAGTCGCCCTTCACGTCGTAGGCACGCGGCTGTGAACGAAGCGCCCAGAACGTCGGGTACAAGTCGGCGTCATCATCCTGCCAACCAAACGTCGACAGCATCGCGTCGAAGATGACCTGATGCCCGCCCGCGATCTTCCGCACGTAGGCGACAACCTGCGGCAGAGCCCGCCCGCCTGCAGGGGAAGTCCTTGTGAACTGGATCGAGAGCAGGACAAGCGGCACACCCCGCAGTGGCACCAGCTGGTCGAGCCCGTTGATGATATGGCGGCGGCGCTCGCTACTCGTCGACTTCACCTCGATATGAACCGAGTCAAACGTGAAGTCGTGCTCTTCCGACAGCGGCCCCTGCCAAGCGGCGACCGCAGGCCCTGCACCGATCTGATGGATCAGAAACTCCAGAAAGAGCAACTCGCCCAGCAGCCCGACCTCCTTCTCGGTGGTCATCACTTCGCGACTCGCAAACACATTTCGATGCCGTGCAACGCCAGCTGCGACCGCGGCAGCGAGCGGCAGCTTCTCAAGCTGAAGCTCGTCCGCGATGGTCGCTAGGAGCCCGTAGGCTCCATGCACGCTGCCTTCCACCCGGACGGTGAGTTCGGCGAACTCGTCGTCACCGATCGAGACAGCGCTGAAGCCGACATTCTTTAGCTTGGCGACGTCGGGCTCGGGAGTGTCGTACGGCGTCACAAGTGTGATGAGGCCGTTCTTGGGATCGATCTGGAGACGGCAGACCGGCTCACCCTTGATGGGCAACACCATGGGTGCACCGTTGTTCCACAACTCGTCAAGAGTCGTGAACGTCAGATGCCGCGCATCGTCAGGCGAAATCGTCATCGGCTCGCTTCCCTACTCGCCTCGCATCTGCTGCTCAGCGGTCGCAGCCGCACCGAGCACACTCCTCCAAAGGAGAATTTCATCCTTGTCCCGTGACCCGAGGTGTTGGCCCTCGAAAATATGATGAGTCAGGAGGTAGAGCAGCGCTTTGAGCACCGGGGCATCGTTGAGACTCCCGCCGTCGGGAGCAAACAGCGAACGGTAGCGACTGTTGAGCCACAACGTCTTGGCGGGATGGTCTACGTCAATGAACTCTCCGCTAGGCAGGCGCTTCCATTTGACATCGACAGCCTCTCCGTCGATGAACGACAGCTCACTTCCGATCCGCTTGCGAACAGCGGGCGCAATGCCTTTATCGGGCCTGATGACCGGCTTGCGCTGACGCTTCCGCTTGTTCGCGTCGGTGTAGATCGACTCTGCGTCCTGAAGGAAGGCCATGAAGGTCGTGCCGTCTGTGGCTTCGGCCTTGTTGATGGCGTCGTGAAAGACGGGCTCGAACTTCAGCCCACTCTTCTCGGGGTTCATGGTCACAAATGGACCGACGGCGCCACTGTCTTCGAGCACTACCCGCGCTAGCTGACGCGCCGGTGTAGGAGTCGCGGTGTCCGACCAGCCTCCAATCTGCAGCAGTCGGTCGTTCCGGTAGATGTAGAACCCCTGGAACTGCTCACCGGTCTTCGAGCCGATCCGAAAGCCTGTGACATCGGACTTAGCTGGCCAGATGTGGCATGTGAGTTTCACACGTGCCTCGCCAGCAGTGGCTATGAGGTTTTTGGGGTATCCGGGATGCCCGGACGTGACGTAGCCGAACGGGTCAATCGGCAGGAGAGGAACACCCGGGCCAGTGATTGCCTCTCCGAGTTCGTCAATGAGCACGTCAATGTGCAGCCGCTTGGCCGCAAGCAGCCGGTGAAATGTCACTCCGAGGTGCGATCTGAGTGCCTCTGTGCGCGAAGACAGCCAGCCACGCGCCTCCCCCTCATTGCGGCCTCGGTACGCGTTGCGAACATCTGTCCAGACGATCGACGTTCCGTTCAGCGATCCGAGGATGCTCTGTCGATCGGCAGCGCGCTCTGCGGCGACATCGGAAGCCAATACCTCGCAAGTGAAGTCTTTTGAAAAGTCTGCACGGCGAATGCGCCGTCCGACCGAGGTTGCGCCGTAACTCGTGGACCAAACAGTCAAGACATCACTATGTCCGAACGACGCCGCCTTAAGGCCCATCCCGAAATGACCAAGGTCGCCGTCGGAGTAGTCGCGTTGGTGGCCGATAGTCATTGCGGCGTTGGCCGCCGCGGCATCCATACCTTTGCCGTTGTCGAGCACCTCCACTTGATTGAGGCGATCGTTCCGGGTTAGGAGTCGGATCGATACACGCGACGCGTCGGCATCAATGCTGTTGTCGACCAGGTCGGCGATCGCCGACTCCAAAGTATGGTTCGCGCCAAGACTTTTGACGAGTCCGGCGTCAGGAGCCAGTTTGATCCGTTCGACGACGTCATTTGTGCCCGTCACCGTTCGATGATCTTCTTCGCGCCGCCAGGGGACCGACACGACGCGTGCCGGATGACCTCCCCGATCGTCTCACCCCGTTCGTCTGCGATGGCATTCGATGCCATCGCATCCCCGCCGTACCACCCCTCATATCGACCGCGTTCGACCAACGGCAGCGATTCCTCAATGCACTTGCGCTTCAACCTAGCCCTCGACTCACACCGAGCATGGAGCCAGCTGGCCCACCCGCGAATACGTACCCAGAGAAGTCCGACCGCGCCGTCATGGCCCACCTCGCCCCCCTCGAACGACTATCTCCACACGATCCGCAGCACGATCCGGATCGTCATGCTCCCAGATACGAAGCACCTCCCACCCAAGATCCGCGAGATACGCATCCGTCTCCCGGTCGCGCTCTACGTTGCGGGCCAGCTTCGTCGCCCACCACGCCGCGTTGCTTTTTGGGACGGTCTTGTGGACGGGACACCCGTGCCAGAAGCAACCGTCGACGAACACGGCAACCTTCTGCCGAGGAAACAGGATGTCGGCGCGCCTGCGTGGTAGGCCCGGCAGAACAGCATCAACGCGATAGCGAAGGCCACGTGCGTGCAGGATCCGGCGTAACGACCACTCAGCTTTCGTGTCTCTCGAGCGTTGCCGAGACATCCGCAGCGACGTACGAGCGTCAGTGATCGGCTCGAACAATGCTCAGGCCTGCTCGAACAGGGAAAGCATGCCGCCCCACTTACCCAGATCAGCCGCAGGAATGGCAAACGTCGCGTACGGGCAGTCATCAGCCAGACACAGCCCGCCCATGAAGAGATTTACGCCACTGAGGACGAGTTCGTCTGCTAGGTCCTTTGGCCGCATGATCCGAAGCGCAGGTCCCGTCAACACGGCAAAGTCGAGCACTCGCGCATCACGAGTCAGGAATACGTGCGCACCAATCGACTGAGCCTCGAGGAGGAGATCGAGGTCGGCGCCTGCCGGAATCCCCGTCACAGACCCGACCGGTGCTACCTCGCGATCCGATGGCGCGGGAACACTCCAGTCTCCGTACTGGAACGCCAAGCTCGCGGCCAGCGCATCAATCGCTGGCCCTCGAGTGGCAAGGAACCGCTCGGAGCGTCGCCTCGCCTCGGTGCGCGATCTCGATGTCACGATGAATCGAATATCCCTAAGCATCCATATGTTCAGGACGGTGCCGAGCGCCAACAATCGTTCCTCATAGCCTTCGTCGACGCGCATATCCTCGTCGTCGAGTAGCTTCCCACCGTGCGGCTGGAGGTCCATCAGCACGTTTGAATCGAGAGCGATGACCAGTGGGCCGTGGTGGCCGGTCGGCAACAACTCCGACATAGCCAAATAGCAGAAGCGCAAACCCCCGTCTTCAGTTCCCTCGTGCAACACGCACTCGAGCCTACGAGCTGTCGCAGCCTGCGAGTACAGTCCGGCTGGCGAGTCTCACCGAAGCGGCGGCAACTTGTCATGCGAGCCGGCTAGAGTTGCCTGTCATGATGGGAGGCCGGTCGCCTGCGGATGCTGATATTCGCGTGCTCGACCTGTTCAGCGGTGCTGGCGGTCTCAGCGCTGGCTTCTGTTCGGAATCAACGCGGTTCAGCACGCTGCGTGCGATTGAACACGACAAGGCAGCCGCGGCCACGTACGCCGAGAACCACGATCCGGAGACGGTATTCGCTGGCGGGATCGAGGAATGGCTTAAGGCTGAGGACCCGCCCGAAGCTGACATCGTGATCGGCGGCCCTCCGTGCCAAGGTTTTTCTGCACTTGGGAAGCAAGAGAAGCTCGACGAGCGGAACCAATTGTGGCTTCGCTACGCCGAGACGATCCGGAAGTCGAAGCCGAAGTACTTCGTGCTTGAGAACGTTCCCCAGTTCTTGAGCTCCGTCCAACTGACCCGCTTCAAGCGCCAGTGCCAGCCGAGTCAACCCCTCGGCGCGTACACCTTTCAAGCACAAGTTCTGAACGCCGCTGACTACGGTGCCGCCCAGATTCGCAGGCGTGTCATCCTAATCGGCCACCACCGCGATCTACCGTTTCCAGACTTTCCGTTGGAGACACATCGAAAGGTCGCCGACGACTGCCACCAAGAATGGCGCACTCTTGGCGAGGTCCTCGGTGACCTTCGACGAGCCGTGACTGAAATTGATCTTCCCAGCCGCACCATAGAAGTGAGTGGAACCCTGCTGCCCGGCGCATTCAAAACGAGCGAGCTTCACCTGACCAGGCATTACGAGCAACTTTCGATAGACCGATTCCGCTCCATTCCGGCTGACGGCAACCGATTCGACATCCCCGAAGACCTGCTGTCCGAGTGTTGGAAGAAGCATGTGAGCGGCTCTGGTGATGTGATGGGCAGGCTGAACTTCGATAAGCCCTCGGTAACCATTCGTACCGAGTTTTTCAAGCCCGAGAAGGGTCGTTATTTACACCCGACCGCGCACCGTGCGATAACCCACCATGAGGCCGCGAGGATCCAGGGGTTTCCCGACGACTACAAATGGGTCGGATCGAAGGTGGCCATTGCCCGACAGATCGGCAACGCCGTCCCACTTCCCCTCGCTCGAGCGATCGGAGCCCACCTGGCGCGGCTCTTCTAGGGTGTCGCACGCGTGACGCTGATCAAGCAAAGCTCAGAGCCAGGTTCCGCGTCCCCACGCCACTACACATTGGGTGATCGCGGGATCGGCTGCATTGAGCAGGTGAGCTGGCGCACGAAGTGCACCGGCTGTGGGACATCGCGGCCGTGCGCGAGAACGCGAATCGTCACTTTGCGATGAATCTGCTCAGCGGGCGAGGCACCGGTGTTTCAGTATTGGGGTTGCGCTGGCAGGTCAGGCCGGTGCGCCGTCGAATCGGGGATATACCTCCCGAAGTCCCCGATCGTGTCGAAACGGCGACTCCCTGTCAGCTCACGAAGAAACGCCCACCAAACACAAAGGTCACGACCCATTTCTGGTTCGTGACCTTTGTGCCCGGAGTCCGTAGAACTCCTCATTGTGGGCGAAGGGGGACTTGAACCCCCACGTCCCGAAGGACACTGGCACCTGAAGCCAGCGCGTCTGCCATTCCGCCACTCGCCCAAAACAACCGGAGGAGCGTATCACGCTGCAGGGGGTGAGTTTCAACTCGCGCCCGCGGCTCCGACCAGCCTAGCGACCGCCGTCACACCCCCACGGTCGAGCCGCTGACCTGCTGTAACGAGATTCTCAGAATTCTCATGGTGACGTGGCGTCGACCTGGGCCGATACCATCAGGGGACGGCATAGGCGGCCATGACACGCGGCGAACTCGAGGTAGGCGGTGAGATGAGTAACCAGAAAGGCCTGGTTCAACGCATCGAGCGCAGACTCGAGAACACTGTGGGCGATGCCTTCGCCCGGGTATTCGGCGGATCAATCGCGCCGGCTGAGGTAGAAGCGGCCCTGCGGCGGGAAGCCTCCGCTGGCATACAGACACTGTCGGGCAAACGATTTTTGGCCCCCAATGAATACGTCATTACTCTCAGCGCATCTGACTTTGCGAAGGTCAGCGCCGATCGCGATCTCACCACGGTCTCTTTTGCCAGACACTTGAGCGGATACATCCGAGATCAGGGGTGGCAAACGTATGGTGATGTGGTTGTCAGGTTCGAGCACTCGCCGAGTCTGCACACCGGTCAATACCGTGCGCGCGGCGTCGTGAATCCGGACGTCGACCCCCACCCATCCTTAGCCAGCACCGCCCCACCAGAATCGAACCAGGCGTACACCGCAGAACCAGGAGTACCAGCGATGACCGACAACCCCACCTACCGCGGCGACCAGGGTCAGGGGCGGCCCGGCGACGACTACTACGACGAGCGCTACCCGCGCCCGGAAGAACCGCGGCCCGCCGCCCCCGAACAGCGCGGCCCGTATCCGCCCGAGCAAGGCGGCTACGCACCCCCGAGCGAGCAGAGCTACGGCCAGCGTCCAGGTGGCGGCTACCCCGAGCAGGGCGGCCACCCCGAGCAGGGCCGCTACCCAGGCGGCCAGGGCTACGAGCAGCGTCCCCCCGCTGGCGGGGGATACGGCCAACCTGCCAGTGGCCAGGGCGGCTACCCCGGCGATCAGGGCTACCGCCAGGGCCCGCCCCCCGGCTACGGCGCTCCGTCCTACGGCCCTCCGCAGGGTGGCGGTTACCCACCCCAGGCACCGCCGGCCAGTGACTACGACTACGGCCGTGCGCCAGGTCGGCACGAGGATGCCGGTTACGGCCGGCCCGAGTCCCGCCCCGCCTACCCGGATCAGGGTGGCTACGAGCAGGGCGGCTACGCCCAGCCTGTCGGCGGTTACGGCCGTCAGGACTACGGCCAGCCCGAGTATGGCCGCGGTTACGAACAGGGCGGCTACGCCGAGCCTGCAGGCCGTGATTACGACTACGGCCAGCAAGGTGGCGGCTACGGCGGCTACGCGCAGCCGTCCGCGCCGGGCGAGTACCCCTCCACCGGACATGCCGTCACCCTGCAGCTCGACGACGGCAGTGGGCGCACCTATCAGCTGCGCGAAGGGGCCAACGTCATCGGCCGTGGCCAGGACGCCCAGTTCCGGTTACCCGACACCGGGGTATCCCGGCGGCATCTGGAGATCCGGTGGGACGGCCAGGTCGCGCTATTGTCCGACCTGAATTCCACCAACGGAACCACGGTGAACAACGCACCGGTGCAGGAGTGGCAGCTGGCCGACGGCGACGTCATCCGGCTCGGTCATTCCGAGATAATCGTCCGCGTCCACTGAGGTAGGCGGGCCGCCGCTTGGTTGATGCGGGAGTGGCTTCACCCGCGCACCCGCCCGGCGTCCCAAGTATCGTGACGGTGCCGAAGTCGGCCCGGGGCCTGCTGGTATCGCGGGAACGGCAAGCAGGGCACGAGGACGGAGAGGACGCCGGATGCAGGGACTGGTACTGCAGCTGACGCGCGCCGGCTTCCTGCTGCTGCTGTGGTTGTTCATCTGGTCTGTGCTGCGCATTCTGCGTAGCGACATCTATGCCCCCACCGGGGCGGTGATGGTGCGCCGGGGCCTGGCGCTACGCGGCGCCTTGTTGCCGTCGCGCCAGCAGCGCGGCACCGCCCGCTACCTGGTGGTGACCGACGGGGCGCTGGCCGGGACCCGGATCTCCCTGGGCAGCCAGCCGGTACTGATCGGCCGCGCGGATGACTCCACATTGGTGCTCACCGATGATTACTCCTCCACCCGGCACGCCCGGCTCTCGCAGCGTGGTTCCGACTGGTACGTGGAAGACCTAGGATCGACCAACGGCACATACCTCGACAGGGCGAAGGTGACGACGGCAGTACGCGTTCCGATTGGCACGCCGATTCATATCGGCAAGACGGTGATCGAGTTGCGCCCGTGACCCTTGTCCTGCGCTATGCCGCCCGCAGTGATCGCGGCCTGGTGCGCGCCAACAACGAAGACTCCGTGTATGCCGGTGCCCGGCTACTGGCACTGGCCGACGGGATGGGCGGGCACGCAGCCGGCGAGGTGGCCTCGCAGCTAGTGATCGCTGCGCTGGCCCACCTCGACGATGACGAGCCCGGCGGCGATCTGCTGAGCAAGCTCGACGACGCCGTACACGAAGGCAATTCGGCCATCGCCGCGCATGTCGAGCTGGAGCCCGAGCTCGAGGGCATGGGCACCACCCTGACCGCAATCCTGTTCGCGGGCAACAGACTTGGGCTCGTCCACATCGGTGACTCGCGCGGATATCTGCTGCGCGACGGCGAGCTGGCGCAGATCACCAAGGACGACACATTTGTGCAGACCCTCGTCGACGAGGGCCGGATCACCGCCGAAGAGGCACACAGCCACCCGCAACGTTCGCTGATCATGCGGGCGCTCACCGGCCACGAGGTGGAGCCCACGCTGATCATGCGGGAAGCCAAGGAAGGCGACCGCTATCTGCTGTGCTCCGACGGTCTGTCCGACCCGGTCAGCCAGGAGACCATCCTGGAGGCCCTGCAGATCCCCGACGTCGCCGAAAGCGCCGACCGGCTGATCGAGCTGGCGCTGCGCGGCGGTGGCCCGGACAACGTGACCGTGGTGGTGGCCGACGTCGTCGACCACGACTACGGCGGCCAGACACAGCCGATCCTGGCCGGGGCGGTCTCCGGTAACGACGACCACGTCGCGCCGCCGAACACCGCCGCCGGTCGTGCCTCAGCGATCACCGCCCGGCCGCCCGCCGCCAAAAGGGTGGTCGCCGAACCCGAACCTCCGCCCAAGCCGCGCTCACGCCGCCGGGTGATCATCGCCGTCGCGGTAATCCTGCTGCTGGCGCTCGCCGGACTTGCGGTGGGCCGCCAGATCATCCGCAGTAACTATTACGTGAGCGCCCACGACGGCACGGTGGCGATCATGCGCGGTGTCGAGGGTTCGATCCTGACCTTCCCGCTGCAGGAGCCCTATCTGTTGGGCTGCCTCAACGACCGCAACGAGCTGTCCCAGATCAGCTACGGCCAACACACCGGATCACGGGGCTGCCAGCTGATGCGGCTGCAGGACCTGCGCCCGTCCGAGCGTGCGCAGGTGACGGCCGGGCTGCCCGCCGGCAGTCTCGACGATGCGATCGGACAACTGCGGGAGCTGGCGCACAGCTCGCTGCTCCCGCCGTGCGCGCCGCCGCCGAGCAGTACCCCGACCACTACTGCGGCACCGACGCCCGCCCCGACTCCGGCTCCGAGCGCATCCCCCGCGCCGGGGCCGTCGCCGATGCCGGCCCCTCCCGCGTCGAAATCCGAGCCCGTGCCGACGTCCGCACCGCCACCAACCTCCCCGCCGCCGACTTTGAGCGCGACCCTGACGCCACCGCCGCCGACCGTCACGCAACTGCCCGCCGCGCCACAGAAACCGGGCACCGACTGCCGGGCGGCGGCATGAGCACCCAACCGCAGGCACCCGTCACGCTGGCACCGATAACACCGACTCGGCGCAATGCCGAACTGGCGCTGCTGTGCTTCGCCACACTGATCACCGTCGTGGCACTGCTGATCGTGGAGGCCAACCAGGAGCAGGGCATCAGTTGGGATCTGGCCAGTTCCACACTCGCCTTCCTCACCCTCTTCGTCTGCGCGCACCTAGCCATCCGGCGCTTCGCCCCCTACGCAGACCCCGTGTTGCTGCCCGTCGTCGCATTGCTCAACGGCATTGGCCTGGTGCTGATTCACCGCCTTGACCTGATCGGTGGCGCGCTGACATCGGAGCGCGGTCCCAGCGAAGAGCAGCAGATGTTGTGGACCCTGGTCGGGGTCGTGGGCTTCTCACTGCTGGTGGTCTTCCTCAAGGATCACCGGATCCTGGCCCGCTACGGCTACACCTTCGGACTGGTCGGCCTCGTGCTGCTGGCGATTCCGGCCCTGCTGCCCGCTCGCTTCTCCGAGACCAACGGCGCCAAGATCTGGATTCGCTTCCCGGGCTTCAGCATTCAGCCTGCCGAGTTCTCCAAGATCCTGCTGCTGATCTTCTTCGCCGCTGTGCTTGTCGCCAAGCGTGATGTGTTCACCAGCGCCGGCAAGCACTTCCTGGGCACCGACGTACCGCGCCCGCGTGATCTCGCCCCGCTGCTGGCGGCGTGGGTCGTCTCCGTCGGTGTCATGGTGTTCGAGAAGGATCTGGGCACCTCCCTGCTGCTGTACGCCTCGTTCCTGGTGATGGTGTATGTCGCCACCGAACGGTTCAGCTGGGTGGTGATCGGCCTGACCCTGTTCGCCGCGGGCAGCGTGGTCGCCTACTACCTCTTCGGCCATGTGCGCGTCCGGGTGCAGACGTGGCTGGATCCATTCGGCGATCCCGAAGGCGCCGGCTACCAGATGGTGCAGTCGCAGTTCAGTTTCGCCACCGGCGGCATCTTCGGCACCGGGCTGGGCAACGGCCAGCCGGGCACCGTCCCGGCCGCCTCGACCGACTTCATCATCTCCGCGGTCGGTGAGGAACTGGGCCTGGTCGGCCTGGCCGGCGTTCTGATGCTCTACACGATCGTGATCGTGCGCGGGCTGCGCACCGCGATCGCCGTACGGGACAGCTTCGGCAAGCTGCTGGCTGCCGGGCTGGCCTCGACGCTGGCGATCCAGCTGTTTATCGTCGTCGGCGGGGTCACCGGCCTGATCCCGCTGACCGGCCTGACCACCCCATGGATGTCCTACGGCGGCTCGTCGCTGGTGGCGAACTATCTGCTGCTGGCGATCCTGGTCAAGATCTCGCACGCCGCGCGTCGCCCGATCATCACGAACCCGCACGCGTCGATCGCGGCCTCCAGTACCGAGGTGATCGAGCGGGTATGAACACTTCACTGCGCCGGATATCGGTGATGATCATGGCGTTGATCGTGCTGCTGCTGCTCAACGCCACGATCACGCAGGTCTTCAAGGCCGACGGCTTACGCGCCGATCCACGCAATCAGCGGGTGCTGCTCGATGAGTACTCCCGGCAGCGCGGCCAGATCACCGCGGGCGGGCAGCTGCTGGCGTATTCGGTGTCCACCAACGGCCACTACCGATTCCTGCGGGTGTATCCGAATCCCTATGTGTACGCACCGATTACCGGCTTCTACTCGTTGCGTTACTCCAGCACTGGGCTCGAGCGCGCCGAAGACAGTGTCCTCAATGGTTCGGATCAGCGACTGTTCGGGCGGCGGCTGGCCGACTTCTTCACCGGCCGGGACCCGCGCGGCGGCAACGTCGACACCACGATCGTGCCGCGGATCCAGCAGGCCGCCTGGGAGGCCATGCAGCAGGGCTGCACCGGCGGGTGCCGCGGCGCGGTGGTGGCCATCGAGCCGTCCACCGGCAAGGTGCTGGCGATGGTGTCCTCGCCGGGGTACGACCCCAACCTGCTGGCCACCCACGACACCGAGCAGCAGGGCACCGCGTGGCAGCAGCTGCGCGACGACCCGGCCTCGCCGCTGACCAACCGCGCCATCGCTGAGACGTTCCCGCCGGGGTCCACCTTCAAGGTGATCACCACCGCGGCCGCGCTGCAGGCCGGGGTCACCGATACCGATCAGCTCACCAGCGCCCCGCAGATCCAACTGCCGAACAGCACCGCCACCTTGGAGAACTACGGCGGCTCCCCGTGTGGCAGTGGCCCGACGGCGTCGCTGCGTGAAGCGTTCGCCCGGTCCTGCAATACAGCTTTCGTGGAACTCGGTATCCGGGTGGGCGCCGACGCCCTGCGCAGTGCGGCGCAGGCGTTCGGGTACGACAGCCCACCAGCGCCGATCCCCTTGGACGTGGCGGAGTCGACGATGGGCCCGATGTCCGACGCCGCCGCGGTGGGAATGTCGAGCATGGGCCAGAAAGACGTGGCGGTGACACCCTTGCAGAACGCGTTGGTGGCGGCGGCGATCGCCAATTCCGGTGTGATGATGCAGCCGTACCTGGTGGACAGCCTTAAGGGACCGGACTTGTCCAACATCACCACCGCGGCCCCTCAGGAACAGCGGCGCGCCGTTTCGCAGCAGGTCGCGGCTAAAATGACGGATTTGATGGTCGGCGCCGAGCAGATGACCCAGCAGAAAGGGGCGATTCCCGGCGTGCAGATCGCATCGAAGACGGGCACCGCTGAGCACGGCACCGACCCCCGCAACACCCCGCCGCACGCCTGGTACATCGCGTTCGCGCCGGCCCAAAGCCCCAAGGTGGCGGTGTCGGTGCTGATCGAAAACGGTGGCGACCGGCTGTCAGCTACCGGCGGTGCACTGGCCGCCCCGGTCGGTCGGGCAACGATCGCAGCTGCACTGCAGGGGGCATCGTGACCGCCCCCAGGCGAGCGAAGCGAGGCGAGCAATGACCCCCCGCGTAGGAGTGACGCTGTCGGGCCGCTATCGCCTGCAGAGGTTGATCGCCACCGGCGGTATGGGCCAGGTGTGGGAGGCCGTCGACAGCCGGCTGGGACGCCGGGTCGCGGTCAAGGTGCTCAAGGCGGAGTTCTCCTGCGACCCCGAGTTCATCGAGCGGTTCCGCGCCGAGGCGCGCACCGTCGCGATGCTCAACCACCCCGGCATCGCCGCCGTCCACGACTACGGCGAAACCGATATGGACGGTGAAGGCCGCACCGCCTACCTGGTGATGGAACTCATCAACGGTGAACCGCTGAATTCGGTGATCAAGCGCACCGGCCGGTTGTCGCTGCGGCACGCGCTGGACATGCTCGAGCAGACCGGCCGCGCCCTGCAGGTAGCCCACGCCGCCGGCCTCGTGCACCGCGACGTGAAGCCCGGCAACATCCTCATCACGCCGACCGGTCAGGTGAAGCTCACCGATTTCGGTATCGCCAAAGCCGTCGACGCCGCCCCGGTCACCCAGACCGGAATGGTGATGGGCACCGCCCAGTACATCGCGCCCGAGCAGGCACTAGGTCACGACGCCACCGCCGCCAGTGACGTTTACGCACTCGGAGTTGTTGGCTACGAAGCGGTTTCGGGCAAGCGGCCGTTCGTCGGTGACGGCGCCCTGACGGTTGCGATGAAGCACATCAAGGAAACGCCTGCGCCACTGCCGGCCGACCTGCCGCCCAATGTGCGCGAGCTGATCGAGATCACCCTGGTGAAAAACCCGGGCATGCGCTATCGCAATGGCGGGCAGTTCGCCGATGCCGTCGCCTCCGTGCGCGCCGGCCGCCGCCCCCCGCGGCCCAACTCTTCGCCGACCATCCGGGCGACGCCCGCGGCTATCCCCGGCAGCTCACCTCGGATGCCGGCCGCCGCCCCCGCCACCGGAATGCGCCCCCGCGCCAATACTGGTAGCCACCGCCCGCCGCCACCGCGGCGCACGTTCTCCTCGGGTCAGCGGGCCCTGCTGTGGGCCGCTGGCGTACTCGGCGCGCTGGCGATCATCAGCGCGATCCTGATCGTCCTCGCCGACCGCAAAGACAGCACGCCGGTTCAGCGCACCGAGACCGAGACCGTGCAACCGCCCCTGACGCCCCGCTCGGCTCCCACCGGTTGGACGGACGGGCCGCTCACCGGTAATTCTGGAGGAGAGATCGGGACGATCCGTTTCACGGCTGCCAGCATGGCTATTCCTGCGCTGGCCCCGCCCGACCGAAACGACGAGAAACCGCAATGACCACCCCACAGCACCTGTCCGACCGCTACGAGCTGGGAGAGATCCTCGGCTTCGGTGGCATGTCCGAGGTGCATATGGCCCGCGACACCCGCCTGCACCGGGACGTCGCGGTCAAGGTGCTGCGCGCCGACCTGGCCCGCGACCCCAGCTTCTACCTGCGGTTCCGGCGGGAGGCGCAGAACGCCGCCGCGCTGAACCACCCCGCGATCGTGGCCGTTTACGACACCGGTGAGGCCGACACCGGCAGCGGCCCGTTGCCCTACATCGTCATGGAGTACGTCGACGGCGTCACCCTGCGCGATATCGTCCACACCGACGGGCCGATGCCGTACCGCCGGGCCATCGAGGTCATCGCCGACGCCTGTCAGGCACTGAACTTCAGCCACCAGCACGGCATCATCCACCGCGACGTCAAGCCGGCCAACATCATGATCTCCAAGACCGGCGCGGTGAAGGTGATGGACTTCGGCATCGCCCGTGCGCTGGCCGATGCCAACAACGTCACGCAGACGGCAGCGGTGATCGGCACCGCCCAGTACCTATCCCCAGAACAAGCCCGCGGCGAGAAGGTCGACGCTCGCTCCGACGTCTACTCGCTGGGCTGCGTGCTCTACGAGATGCTGACCGGAGAGCCGCCGTTCGTCGGTGATTCGCCGGTGGCGGTGGCCTATCAGCATGTCCGTGAGGATCCGGTGCCACCGTCCACCAAGCATTCGGGCATCTCTGCGGAGCTGGACGCCGTGGTGCTGAAGGCGCTGGCCAAGAACCCGGATAACCGCTATCAGACCGCCGCCGAGATGCGTACGGATCTGGTTCGGGTGCACAACGGCGAAGCCCCCGAGGCGCCGAAGGTGTTCAGCGCCGCTGAGCGGACGTCGCTACTCAACGCGCCCGCGGCGCCCTCTCGCCGCGATGACACCGACGAGATCCCCCGGACGGGCAACTTCGTCGAGAACGATCGCGCAGGCGGCTCGATCGGCCGCTGGCTGATCGCGGTGGCGGTACTGGCCATCCTGACCGTCGTCGTCACCATCGGCATCAACATGGTCAGCGGAAACCCGCGCAATCTGCAGATTCCGGACGTGCGGGGCCAGGCCACCGCCGATGCGATCGCGGCGTTGCAGAACAAGGGTTTCAAGATCCACACCAACCCGAAGACCGATAACACCGTGCCACCGGACAAGGTGATCGACACCGATCCGCCCGCCAACTCCATGGCCAGCGCCGGGGATGACATCGCCATCAACGTGTCGGTCGGTCCGAAACAGGTCGAAGTGCCCGACTGCACCGCACTGTCGGCCAGCGATTGCACACAGAAACTCAAAGACACTGGGTTCAGCAAGTTCAAGCAGACCAACTCGACGTCCAAGCCCGAGGACAAGGACCGGGTGCTGCAGACTGTCCCGCCGGCCAACCAGCTGTCGGCGATCACCAACGAGATCACGATCGTCATCGGGACCGGACCGCAGAACGCCGAGGTTCCGGTGGTCTCCGGACAGACCGTCGACGTGGCCAAGCAGATCCTCACCGCGTCCGGCTTTCTGAACACCGTGCCGGTGCCGACGGATAGCACCGAGCCAGCCGGAGAGGTGGTCGGAACCGATCCCCCGAACGGGCAGACGGTGCCTCAGGACACTCCGATCCAGATCAAGGTCTCGAAGGGCAATCAGTTCGTGATGCCGGACCTCAAAAATCAGTTCTGGATCGACGCCGAACCCAACCTGCGTGCGCTGGGCTGGACCGGGCCGTTCATCAAAGGCCCCGACGTCCAGAACAGCGGGGTCCGCAGCAACGGCGTGGTCACTCAGAGCCCGCCGGCAGGCGCAGCGGTGAACTTCGGGGCGACGATCACCCTCAGCTTTGCGTCGTAGCTAGGGAGGGCTCCCCGCCGCCGCCACCGAGGGCGTGCCGCACCGTGTCGGCGACCTCTTGTTCGAGGCGATGAACCAGGGTCTCCTCAGGCGCCTGTCCGCAGTACCCCAGCCAGTTGGCCAATATCCGGTGGCCGCCCTCGGTCAGGATCGACTCGGGGTGGAATTGCACCCCGTGGATGGGCAGCCCGACGTGGCGCACCGCCATGATGACGCCGCCCTCCGTACGGGCCGTCACCTCCAGCTCGGCCGGCACGGTCTCGGGAAGGATCGTCAGCGAGTGGTAGCGAGTCGCCGTGAAGGGGTCTGGAAGTCCCTGCAGTACACCGATATTGGTGTGATGCACAGTGCTGGTCTTGCCATGCAGCAACTCGGGCGCACGGTCGACCGTTCCGCCGAACGCGACGCCGATCGCCTGATGACCCAGGCACACACCCAGGAGCGGCGTCGCGGCGGCGGCGCACGCGCGAACCAGTGGGATCGAGGCACCCGCCCGCTCCGGTGTACCCGGGCCCGGGCTCAGCAGCACCCCGTCGAAGTCGGCAGCGACCTTGTTGATCTCGGCCTCTCCGCCTAACCGCACGTCATCGTTCCGCCAGACTTGCGCGTCCACACCCAGTTGGCCCAAATACTGGACCAGGTTGAACACGAAGCTGTCGTAATTGTCGACGACCAAGACCTGCACCAGGTCAGATTACTCGGGGCGATCCACTCAGTAACCGACCGGACCGACCGGCTGGGCGTAGCGCATCCGCACCGGTCCGGTGTACCCCGCGACGGTGATGTCGGTCTGGGTCTGCTCGCGGTAACCCAACCCGAATCGCACGACGTACTGCTTGTACAAGGTCACCAGGGGCGCGGCGGCCAGGGCCGCCCGCATCGCGTTGGCGTCGCCGATCGCGGTGATGGTGTACGGCGGACTGTAGGTACGCCCGTTGAGCAGCAGGGTGTTGCCGACGCAGCGTGGTGCGGAGGTTCCGATGATCCGCTGGTCCTGCATCTGGATCGCCTCGGCGCCGGCGCTCCAGAGGGCGTTGAGCACGGCCTGGATGTCCTGCTGATGGACCACCAGGTCGTCGGGGGAGGCGTCGCGGGGGAAGCGACCGTTGGCGTCACGCTGAGCGTCGGACAGCGTGACGACCAGTCCCGCGCCGTGCACCGGATCCAGGCCTGCCTCGCCGGCCAGTTCGCCGGCGCGGGCCAGCATGGCCGCCAGCGCGGTGCCGGCAGAAGCGCCGTGGGTGGAGTCGACTTGGGCGGCCAGCCCGTCACGTTGAGCGTTGAGCCGGTCGACGGAGTTCTGGGTTGCGTGGACCAGGTCGACCAGCCGCGGTGAGTCGGCGCGGCGGATCTCGCTGCCACCGGAAACGCTGTGGGTGGCGGCCAGCAGCACCCCGGCCAACAGGCACACCACCGGGACGCCGAATCTCCACGGCGAGCGCGTCGCGCCCGTCGTCGCTGGTGCCGGAGTGGTCGGGTCTCGGTGCCGCTGCGTTAATCTCATAGTCGGTCTGCGCATCATCGTCGCAGAAGTTCCCGGCCCGAAGGTACCCATGCCCAAGTCCAAGGTTCGCAAGAAGAACGATTTCACGATCAACCCGGTGAGCCGCACTCCGGTCAAGGTCAAGGCCGGACCGTCGAGCGTGTGGTTCGTCGTGTTGTTCATCAGCCTCATGCTCTTCGGGCTGGCCTGGCTGCTGGTGTTCCAGCTGGCGGCCTCCGGCCTGGATGTGCCCAGCGCGCTGCAGTGGATGGCCAAGCTGGGTCCGTGGAACTATGCGATCGCGTTCGGGTTCATGATCACTGGTTTGTTGCTGACAATGCGGTGGCGTTGATCGGGGCGAATGCCGTAGGGGATTCGAGCTGTTCGTTCGCGGTTGTGATGCTGGCAACGTTCTGGTCACCCAATCACACGCGTGTGATTCATCCCCATTGTTGATAGCGCCTGTGGATAACTGCATCACCCACGGTAGACACCCCCGAGGACGCCATGCAGCAAACTGAGTGGGGCCCCAAGATCGGGGCCGTCGCAGGTCTTGGCGTCGCGGGAATCTTGATGGCAATCGGCTGCGCGACCGTTGTCACAGACCCCCCTGGCCGAATCCTCACCGCGATCGCTGCGATAGGGCTGCTGGCGTTCGCGTGTGGATCATGGCGAGCCAGACCCAAGCTGGCTATCACCGAGGACGGGCTGGTGTACCGCGGCTGGTTCCGGGCGCAGACGGTGCGTCGTCCGGACATCGCACTGATCCGCATCACCGAGTTCCGCCGCATCGGTCGCAAGACGCGGCTGTTGGAGATCGAAACCACGGCGGACCGGTTGATCGTGCTCAGCCGATGGGATCTCGGGGCCGATCCGCTCAGCGTTTTGGATGCGCTGACCGACGCCGGCTATGCAGGGCGGTGATCCAACGCTAGGAGATGGTGATGGACTCGATCACCACGGCGTCATTCGGCCGATCATTGCGATCGGTGGGCGTGGTGGCGATCGCGTCGACGACCTTCTGCGACTCGGGATCGACGACCTCACCAAAGATGGTGTGCCGACGATTCAGGTGCGGGGTCTTGCCGACGGTGATGAAGAACTGGGACCCGTTGGTGCCGGGACCGGCGTTTGCCATCGCGAGCAGGTAGGGCTTGTCGAATTGAAGCTCGCCGTGGAATTCATCGGCGAACTTGTAGCCCGGGCCGCCACGGCCGGTGCCGGTTGGATCGCCGCCCTGGATCATGAAACCGTCGATGACGCGATGGAAGACCGCGCCGTCATAGAACGGTCCGGCGGTGCTGCCCGACGCGTTCTGCGTCGAGTACTCCTTGGTGCCCTGGGCCAAACCGACGAAGTTGGCGACGGTCTTGGGGGCGTGGTTACCGAACAGGGCGATCTTGATGTCGCCGCGGTTGGTGTGCAGGGTCGCGGTTGCGGTCGCAATAGAGCTCGTCACGGGAGCTCAGTCTGCCACTAGCGTCATGTGGCCGATCTCGCGGCCACCCTCGACCCTGCTGTGGCAGTGTTGGTGCCACTACCCATTGCCAGTGCCGGGAGGATCCCATGGGCCGCACGATTGAACCCAAAATCACGTCGCGCCAACGCCTTAACCGCGGACTTCGTTACACCGCCGCGGGTCCGGTGGATATCACCCGCGGTGTGGTCGGCGTCAGTGCGCACGGAGTGGAATCGGCCGCAAGCGCGATCAAGCGCCGTGCCCGCGAGGCCCGTGCGGTGCGAGATGGGGTGGCCAAGGAGGCCGAGGCGGTCAAGCACGTGGTAGCCGAACTGCCCCACGTTCTGGCCGAGATCCGCCGTGCACAGCATCGGCGGCGGCTGTTCATCTTCGGCCTCCTCGGGATGGCTGTGGTGGCCGGCGGCGCGGTGGCGTTCTCGATCACACGACGCTCGGCGACGCCCGAGCCGTCGACACTGCCGCCGAGCGTGGATGTCGCGCCGAAGATCTGAGTTCAGTTGTGCGTCTCCACTATCGATTGCCGTCCAAAGCGGTTCCGCTCACAGAAATCGGTGCTGCGTCGCATCATGACGTCATGTTTTTTGGGGGAGTCTCACTCGCGCGACAGTGAAGTGCGGGCTTGGCAATTGTGGACAGGCGATCTTCACCAGCAGGGAGACCTTCACATGTCGCCGCTGCAAGAAGACGCTGCCGCAACGACTGGCAATCCCCGTCGACAGGCTCCGGTGCGCACCCAGCCCGACACTCGATGAGTGCCGACGCTCGCAATCTGCGTGATGGCGGTCCCGCTTCTCGGATGCCCAGCAGAAATTTCTAAAACGTACATTGCGCTTTGCCCGCGAGACCCTACGGCGTATCGTCCGAAACGCCGGAATCGTTCAGGACGAGAGCGCGATGGGGACAGAATTCGCTGGTGACTGCGTCGCAAGTGTCATGACGTTCGGACTCACTTCGCCACGAGCGCGGGCACGAAAGCCGGCGGCGCTCCTCGGGGCCGTCGTCGTCGGGGCAGGGCTGCTCGCATCTGTCGCACCGGATCCACTACCGCCGCCCGTGCGCACTGTTCAGCTCGACATCGCAATGACAAGCTCAGTCGGTCCGGTGGTGGGCCTTGTCACCGAATTCGTGAAGACAGTGGCACGGATCCTTCTGCTTCCGGCGCTGCCGGTGATCATCGGAGCAGTCCTCTACCAGAACACCGCGACCTGCTATTCGAATAATTCGTGTGGCCGCGATCCGCTGTTCCAGTTGTCGAATCTCATCATCAAGGCGACGACGGCGCTGACGGCTTCGGCCGTACCCGCAGCTGCCCAGGTCCCCACCAAGGCGAGCCGGGTGACCACTCCGCGAAAGACGTCGGCTGCACAGCACCATCCCGCGCGCAGCACCACGGCCGCAGCGCACGCCAAGGCTCCAACCAAATTTACAAGCGCTAAGCGCGGTACGGGACACAGCGCGCGATACTGACGCACCGTGTGGAAGATGATGTTTCACGTGAATCGTTGTGGAGCCTAAGAGATTCGATATCTATAGGGGACCGAAGCCTGACGTCGACGTCCTTGACGGGACCACATCACCCCGTGTCCCGCCTGTCGTAGCGAGATTATCTGTAGTACGCCGCCGACAGCCCTTGCGGCGACCGGTTGTTGACCGTCGCTGGGAACGACGACCACGGGGTGGGCCTTCGTCGTTGAGCGTGCCGATGTGGTCGTTGGTGTGACCGGGGTTTGATCTTGGTGGTCTGCACCGTCAGTGTGTCGAGGAACTGATGGTGCGCGGCACCCCGCTGAAGTCTTGGCCGGCTTGGCGGGGTGCCGCGCTGTAGTGCTCGGAGGCACTGATGGTGACCGTAGAGGTCGATCTTGTTCGCGTCGAGTCCCGGTTGGCGGCTGGGGAGCTGTCGTGTCCGTCGTGCCCGGACGGGGTGCTGGCCCGGTGGGGTTTCGGGCGGTCGCGGCGGGTGGTCGGGCTGGAGGGTCCGGTCCGGCCTCGCCGGTCGCGGTGCCGGGGGGTGTGCGGTGACTCATGTGTTGTTGCCGGTGTCGTTGTTGCTGCGCAGGGCGTATGCCGCGGAGCTGGTATGGGCGGTGTTGCAGGCCCGGGCGGCCGGTGTCGGGCATCGGCGGATCGCCGCGGCGGCGGGTATCCCGGCGTGCACGGTCCGGCGCTGGTTGCGGGTGATCGGTCGGCGGGTCGAGGCGGTGCGCCAGTGGTTCATCGGGGTCGCGGTGACCGCGGGGGGTGGAGGTGTCGATACCTCCGGCGACCGGCACAGCTGTCGGGGATGTTCTGGCTGCGGTGGGCGCGGCGAGGGCGGCGATGGTGTCCCGGTTCGGGCCGGGACGGCTGGTCGGCGCGGTGACGGCGGTTTCAGTGGCGGTGGCGTGCAGCGGTGCCCGGCTGCTCGCGCCGGAGTGGCCGCCGGTGTCGGGGTGGGTGGGTGCAACACCAGTTGCCCTCTGATGCGCGGTGGGGTCGATGGGCCATCGTCGCGGGGATGACTGCCCTGGCAACGGGTTTGGGCGGCATCGCCAGCGGTGAAGGAGTCAGTGCGGTGTTGGGTGAGGATGAGAAGCGCCGGGCGCGGGCCCAGGCGGTGGGGTTGTTCCGCTACCAGTTGATCTGCCCGGCGTTGGATCAGGGCCTGTCGACGAAGGCCCGGGGCCGGCTGGTCCGCCAGATCGCCTCCGGTGAGCACACCGACCCGTTCGGGACCCCGGTGCGGTATTCCCGGGACACCCTGGATCGGTGGATCCGCCGGTATCGGGCCGGCGGGTTCGTCGAGTTGGTGCCCAGCCCCCGGACGTGTGTGCCGCGCACCGATACCGCAGTGTTGGAGATGGCCGCGGCCCTCAAGCGGGAGAACCCGGCCCGGACCGCCGCGCAGGTGGGCAGGATCCTGCGCACCGCGACCGGGTGGGCGCCGCCCTCGGAATCGACCCTGCTGCGGCTGTTCCACCGCCTGGAGCTGATCGGCCCGGCCGCCGGGGATGCCCCGGTGGTGTTCGGCCGGTTCGAAGCCGCCAACCCCAACGACCGGTGGACCGGGGACGCCCTGCACGGCCCGCGGATCGGCGGGAGGAAAACCTATCTGTTCGCCTTCCTCGATGATCATTCCCGGCTGGTCTGCGGCTACCGTTTCGGCTTCGCCGAGGACGCCGTCCGGTTGGGTGCCGCGCTGCAACCCGCACTGGCCGCCCGCGGGTCCCGGCCAGCGTCTATGTCGATAACGGGTCGGCCTTCGTCGATGCCTGGCTGCTGCGGGCGTGCGCGAAACTCGGCGTGCGCCTGGTCCATTCCACCCGCACCGCCCCCAGGGCAGAGGCAAGATCGAACGGTTCTTCCGCACCGTGCGTGAGCAGTTCCTGGTCGAGATCGTCGATACCACCGCCGAACAGCTCGCCGCTACCGGGGTTGATCACCGCACCGCGCTGCTGGAACTGAACCGGCTGTTCACCGCGTGGGTCGAAACCGAGTACCACCGCCGCACCCACACCGAGACCGGCCACGCCCCGCTGGACCGCTGGGAGCAAGGCTGGACCCGGCTCGGCCGCGGCCCGGCGGTACCGACATCCGCGGATCTGACCGAGGCGTTCCTGTGGTCGGAGCACCGCACCGTCACCAAAACGGCCACGGTGTCGTTGCACGGCAACACCTTTCAAGTCGATACGGCCCTGATCGGGCGGCGGGTGGAGTTGGTGTTCTCACCCTTCGACCTGGAAACCATCGAAGTCCGCTACCGCGAGGTCCGCTACGGCCGGGCCGTGCCGCACATCATCACCCGCCATACCCACCCCAAAGCCCGACCCGAAACACCCGAACCAGCCCCGGCGGCGACCGGGATCGACTACCTGGCGCTGACCGCCCAGACCCACCACGAGCAGATCCGCGCCGATCACCGCATCGGATACAACGCCCTGTTCGCCACCCCACCACCGCGCGTACCGACGGCCAGATCCCCGGACAACTCAGCATCGACGACATCGCCAGCCTTGACGACCAGGATGGGGTGTCGGCGTGAGTATCGAACGGCTGCAACAGTATTACGGCTTCACCCGGATGCCCTTCGGCCGCGCTCTGGCCCCCCGGGATGCTGCACCGCCACCCCGGCCACAGCGAAGCCGTCGCCCGGATCTCCTGGTGTGTGGACCAGCATGCGATCGGGGTCATCACCGGGGAGGTCGGTGCCGGTAAGACCGTCGCGATCCGGGCCGCGACCGCCGCGCTCGATCCGGCCCGCCACGTCATCATCTACCTGCCCAACCCCTCGGTCGGGGTCCGCGGCATGCTGCACCACATCGTCACCGCGTTGGGGCGGGTGCCCAGTTTCTACACCGCCACCCTGGCCCCCCCAGGCCGCCGAGGCCCTGGCCGCTGAACACGCCGAACGCGGCCGAACCCCCGTCGTGGTCATCGACGAAGCCCACCTGCTCGACAACACCCAAATGGAAGCGATCCGCATGCTCACCAACCACGACATGGACTCCGGGTCACCCTTCGCCGCCCTGCTCGTCGGGCAACCCACCCTGCGGCATCGCCTGCGTCTGGGCGTGCTGGCCGCACTCGATCAGCGCATCGCGATGCGCTACGCGATCGCCGGCATGGCCCCCGCCGATACCGCCGACTACATCGGCCACCACGCCACGATCGCCGGCCGCACCGACACCCTGTTCTCCGACGACGCGATCACCCTGATCCACAACGCCGCCCGGGGCTACCCCCGGGCGGTCAACAACCTCGCCGTGCACGCACTGACCGCGGCGTTCGCCGCGAAAGCCGCGATCGTCGATGAGAAAGCCGCCCGGATCGCGGTCACTGAAACAGGCCACGACTGAATCACCGACCATGCGACGTCACCGCACCGAGGACGCCGTCACCATGCAGACGAAGGCCCTGCCCGCTACGCGGACAGGGCCTTCGCTACATCAACACCATCGGCATCCACGATGACGCCATCAACTGCATCCACAGCGACGGTCAACACCGGTCACGCTGGCTTCGGCACCCGTCGGTTGCGGAGGTGGTGCTGGCAGGACGCGCGGAGGCTGGCTACGGCCGTACGGTGAGCAAGCCCCTGGTCACTACTGGGCGATCTCGATTTCCACCGAGCAATGATCAGAACCTGTGGATGAGCCTTGGCGAGGGGCGTGAAAGTGGGCGCACTTCCCGAGGATGATCTGAAGTCCAAGGTTCTCTGATCAAGACCGGCGTTGACGCGCTGGTTGGGAAGGTACGCCCATGCTCACGGTAGTTCACGACACGGAATGCTCCAACGAGAAGAGCGCCGGTGTCGGTCGGTCGTTGCTCGATGAGATTGTCCGCGACGGCGCGCGGCAGATGCTCGCGACGGCGTTGGCCGCCGAAGTGGCCGCCTACATCGATGCCCATGCCGGTGAGGTCGACGAGCACGGCCGGCGTCTGGTGGTCTGCAACGGCTACCACCGCGAGCGTGACGTGCTGACCGCGGCGGGCGCGGTCACGGTGACGGCGCGCCGCGGGTCAACGACAAGCGCGTCGACGCCGATACCGCAGAGCGACAACGGTTCGCCTCGGCGATCCTGCCCGCCTGGTCACGCAAGTCGCCGCAGATGACCGAGGTACTCCCGCTGCTGTACTTGCATGGCTTGTCGACCAGCGACTTCGGTCCGGCGTTGGAGCAGTTCCTGGGCTCGGGTGCGGGTTTGTCGGCCACGACGATCACTCGGCTGACTTCCCAGTGGCAAGACGAGGCCAAGACCTTCCAAGACCGTGACCTCTCGAACACCGACTACGTCTACCTGTGGGTCGACGGGATCCACCTCAAGGTCCGCCTCGAGCAGGAGAAGCTGTGCTTGTTGGTGATGATCGGCGTGCGGTCCGATGGCCGCAAGGAGCTCGTCGCGCTCACCGACGGCTACCTCGACCTCGGCAAGAGTTGAAATCTGGCGCGCAGGTTGTCGTGCTCTCCACGCTTCCAACCGTGGGTCCACTCCGCGGAGGCCGCCTGGTCCGCACCCAAGAGTCGTTCTCGATCCGCTGGCCACAGGTCATCCCCAGAGACGGTCAACAGCCAGTGCGTCGGCGCCGATTCCGTTGTCAAGCGACCATCGGTAGAAGCCGCGCAGATGGCGGTGGTAGGTGTAGCGCGAGCTCGCAGCTAGCGCGTCCGAGGCGAGAAACCGCGAGATCGCCAGCACGGCCTGACCTGCGCGAATTGTTGTGGAGCCTAGGAGATTCGAACTCCTGACATCTGCCTTGCAAAGGCGAATCGCCTTGCAGTTCAGGCGCTTTCGTCGTGTCTGACGTGCTGAAACACACAACTGTAGTTAACAGTAGTTATCTGTAACTGTGGTCAGATTGTGGTCATACGGTGGCCCGGTCTCGACTCATCGACCTCTAGCCACGGGCTGGTACTTCCATAGCTCGAGCTCTTGCCAGTCGCTAGGGAAGCCCATCATCTGGTGGGTCACCACCTGCGGAACACCTGGCAACTTCTTCGCTTGCGTGGCGAACGAACGCGGCCAGTTACTGTACGGATCGACCGTGGTCAACACGCTCGCAAGCACCGCAGCGAGCGAGTACAACTTTCGCCGCATGAGGTCCGGACTTGAAGCGAGGTGGTCTAGACGCGAGTCAATGGCACCCGTCGCAAATTCAGGCAGCGTGTAAGTGAAGCTGCGATTCCAAATTCTGTCACCGTGCGCGCAGTGGTTCCGCAACAGATTCAAGGATTTCGTCCAGGCCCGGAAGTCTGGCTCACGCCGGGGGCCGAAATTGCGGGAAATCTTGACGCGGTCGTCTCGGAGCAAGAACCCGTATAGGCGCGCGATCAGGCCCAGATCCATCACTTCAGTCGCTGCCCATATGGGTAAGCGGCCGTCATACTTCTCCTTGAAGTGTTTGACGAAGTCCTCCCGCTCGGCGTCCTTACAACGTTTGTCGTACTTCGTCAGCCAAATGTCGTAGCGAGTCCGTCCTCCAGGATCTGAGCTATCCGCGGGGTGCCCGCAGAAACCGCCGTCTAGCGCGTTCTCGGGATCTAGGTGCCCATACTTGTCCCGCCGGCCCAGCGTGTAGGCGATTTGCACCCTCAGCGCTACTTCGAACGCTTCAAGGCCAGCAAGTAGAGTCGCGCGCAGTTTTACGTCGAAGTCATGCAAATCCACTGCGGCCTCGAGCGAAGAGCCGTCGACGAATTGGCTTTCGACAACCCCATCGGCATCGCGCTTCCGGAATGAGTACGTGTATGCCGAAAGCCGGTAGTAACCAGTTCTCTTCAAGCTCGAAAGTGCCGCGGCATGGTCCCGATAAGGCATACCCCGTTCAACGAGCCGCGCTAGCTGCTGCTCGTAAGTCAGATGAGGTTTGTCGTACGTGACCACGACATAAACTTCTACAGGAATCCACCGCCAAACCACAGCGTGGTCCGTAAGAAATGATTTATCCACAAACTGTGCACAAGTCATGCACAGATGAAAACCGACCCGTACATCCCATGACTTAACGTCGGCGAGATGCAGAGGGGCCGGTGTTGATACCGCCAAGTTAGGCGACAGTACGACGGGCTGTCAACTACCCCTTGACACCCTTGAGCTGCGCTTATATACCTCTCAGCGCGGTTATACCGTCCCGGTTCGGCCGCCGAAGGAAATCACCTTCGGGACGCTAGATCATGGCTACCCGTGTCATCTAGCGTGCTTTTTGAAGTGTCTGTACACAGGGGTGTAGACACGACTACAGCGTGTCGCCCCCGCGAGGTTATGTGATCTTTATCACACTATTTGCGTGTTGGCTAGGGTTCGTTGTATGAGTCGCACGCCCCAAGCCAGCATTGTGTAACGAATTACCGTGCCTGACCTGAGCAAATATGCCTCACAGCGAGGGGGGCGCCACATCGCCCTACAACCCGAACGCGCCACCAGAACACCCTCAGAGCCCCGGAATCGGCACCCACACGCCCAGCCAGGACCCCCGCCGCCCGAAACGTGGGGAACCGTACACAGCAGAATCTGCAGCTTCGGCCGATGTCCTTTGGCGGCAGGGGTACGGGGTCTCCCCGGGTGCCTCTTGTCGATCTCTGCAGGTCAGATCTGGTGCTATGCCTGGTGCAGAATCTCGTGCTGCCGGCGGCTGGCGACTGCGTGCCGGTTGTTGAACGCGGCCCGCGCGGCGTCGAGGAGTTCGACGGGTGGGTTTGGGGCGGCCTCGCCGACTCGGTAGAGCGCGGCGATGATCTCCTCGGTGTCGATGCCGTAGCAGGAGATGATGCCGGGGTTGTCGCCGGCCGCGTAGCTGGCGAGGAGGTCTTCGAAGACCTCGCGCGCTTCGGCCTCTGTTGGCTGTCTGGCGAGCATGCCATTCACGATAGGTCCGTCATCAGTTTCCACGTGCTGTTCGTGCTTCCCGTGCGGTTTTGTCGACGTGGCAGTTGTGGCAGGCCGAGGTGAGGTTGGTGTCGTCGTCGGTGCCACCGAGGTGAACCGGGACGATGTGGTCGACTTCGGTGGCGTAGACGGTGCAGCGCGGGCCGTGGAGTTGGCAGCGGGCGCCGTCGCGGAGGAGAGTGGCGGCGCGTTTGTCTCGCCATGCTCGGTTGCCGGTGCGGCCGGCGCTGGCCGTACGCGGGCTGGTCTTCCACCCGCTGTGCTCGGGGCACCTGCGGGTCGGCGGCGTGACCAGGGTGGTGCAGCCGCCGACTCCGCATTGCTTGCGTGCTCGCCCCATGTGCTAGCTGCCGCCGAACATGATCTTGACGATCGCGGCTTCGTGGGGGAAGCCGAAGGCGACGCGCATGGTGGAGCGGACCGCGAGGCTGTCGGATCCGAAGTAGTAGCTCGGGTCGATCGCGACCTCGACGTCGGAGCGGGTGACCACGTACACGCGGGGCTTGGGGATGCCCCAGATCAGGCCGTCGTCGATGACGGTGTCGGGCAGTGACCACAGGGGCACGCCGAGGACCTGGCGGCGGGTGGGCAGTGTCGGGTCGGGTTGCAGCAGTGGTTCGTTGGATCCGGTCTCGCGCTTGAGCTTGGACAGCGTCAGCACTGTACTGGCGTTGGCGCCGAAGCCAGTCAGTTGGGCACCGACGTTTTCGGCGTCACCAGAAATTACGGTGCGTCACTGTCGATATTGGACACCTTCAGCTGCTTCACGTCAAGTCACTAGAAATCGCGGTATCGTTCGTGTCATGACAGACGTCTGGACAATGAGCGAGGCCGCCGGGACGTCTGCGCGCTCAATACGTCAGGCAGCTGGCGCCACGCTGGCCGAGGTCGCCAAGGCAGCCAAAGCGGTCGGACTTCCGTGGTCGAGTGGTCGAGTTGGGGATTTCGAGTCGGGCCGTATTGCCCCGTCCCTACCCACTCTGCTTGCGGTCGCCGGAGCGCTATCGGAAATTGCCCAGGAGAGACACATCGGCCTAGCTGACCTCTTCGCTGTTGACGGTCTTGTGCGTATCAACGACAGGCTCGTATTGGATGCCGCCCGGCTGCGCAATCTCCTAGAGGGTCAGGCGTTCGACGTCGTGATCAGTGATCTGGATGGCGAAGTGCAGGAAGCCTTTTGGAGCAAGGTTGGAGAATCAATGTCGGCGATGAAAGAAGCTGCCGAGGAGATACCTCCGCACCTGCGACGGCCGGGGCCCACCAATGGCGTTATTCGTGACTTCGCCGAGGGTGACGAACGCATGGCGCGATCACTGGGAGTGGGCAAGATGACGGCGGCATCGGCGATGACACGCGCGTGGGGAAAGACCTTTGTCCAGCGAAGGGACGAATTGTCCGGCCCGGGCGCAAACGCTCAGAAGAAGGGCATAGTCTCCCGCCAGCTGAAGACGGAACTCCGGGCGGTTATCGATGGCGACGATTGAGAAGTACCAAATAGCCTCTGGGGCAACGCGTTATCGGGTTCGATATCGGACTCCCGATCGTAGTCAGACCACGAAGCGCGGCTTCGCGACTAAGCGCGATGCGGAGGCTTGGGCCAACAACTGGAGGTCGACAAGCGGCGCGGGGCGTATGTCGCGCCGGCCGCGGGCCGGGTGCAACTGGGGGAGTACGCCCGGAAGTGGCTCGGGTCCAAGCACAAGCTGAAGCCGTCGACTCGGGCGCGGTATCAGGTCGTGCTGGACACCTTCATCACTGAGCGCGCCGCGGTGGCGATCGGCGATGTGACTCGGCAGCTGGTCAGGGAATGGGTCGTGGACCTGGGCCGTACGCACGCGCCAGCGTCGGTGCACAAGACCATCGGGGTGCTGCGCCAGGTGCTTGCGATGGCGGTGGCGGAGAACCGGTTGGTCGTGAATCCTGTCGACGGGGTGGAGTTGCCTTCGGTGGAGTCGGTGGAGCAGCGGTTCCTCACCTTGGAGCAGCTGCACGCCCTGGCAGCAGCAGCCGGCTATCACCGGCCTCTGGTGTACGTGCTGGGGACGTGCGGGCTGCGATTCGGTGACGTGGCCGAACTGCGCTGGCGAGATGTTCATCTCGATGAGAAGACCATCAGGATCTCGCGGTCGGTGACACTCGTCGACGGTCAGTTCGTCATCGGCACGCCGAAGAACGGGAAGGGCCGCACGGTGAGCCTCCCGGAGTTCGACGCCGACCTCCTGGCGCCGGGGGAGCCCGGCGCGCTGGTCTTCCCCGATAGCCAAGGCGGTCACATGCGGGGGACGAATGTGCGGCGTCGGTGGTGGTCGGATGCCGTCACGGCCGCCGAGCTGTTCCCCCGGACGGTGCGGGATGAAGAAGGCCGTGACACGGCGATCTACGACTTCAAGCTCCATGAGTTGCGGCACACCGCGGCGTCGTTGGCGATCCAGGCCGGGGCAAACATCAAGAGCCTGCAGAACATGCTCGGCCACGAGTCGGCGGCGCTGACGCTCGACCGCTACGGCCACCTGTACGGCTCGGACGTTGAGGCGGTCGGGGTGGCCATCAATGCGCTTTTAACTCGAAAGTGTGGTCAGAATGTGGTCACGGAAGCGGTACCATCGGCACCGGCCGTCGCGTAGATAGTGCTTGACCTGCGCGAATTGTTGTGGAGCCTAGGAGATTCGAACTCCTGACATCTGCCTTGCAAAGGCAGCGCTCTACCAACTGAGCTAAGGCCCCTCAGTCTCGGTCGCCGAGGGTGTGCCAGACTTCGCCGCGACGGCTCCGAATGACCGCGGCGCCCGCGACCAACACCGCTACCAGCAGTGCAATCCGCACGGGCGCCCTTCCTGTCGACCAGGACATCGTGGGCCTAGGAGGACTCGAACCTCCGACCTCTTCGTTATCAGCGAAGCGCTCTAACCGCCTGAGCTATAGGCCCGTATACACATACGGACGAGCGACGAGATTACCCCACCACGGGCACCACGCCCAAACCGGTGAATGCGGCGCTAGTCGCGATCGGCCAGTGTGACCTCGATACCGCCGACGATGTCGGTGCTGAGGTTGTAGATGAACGCCCCGACGGTCGCCATCGCCGTCAGCAGCACGATGTTCACCAGCCCGATCAGTGCCGCGCCGCCGAAGATCGTCCCGCTGGACACCAGCTCGCCGCCACCACCACTGGTGGCCGTCAGCAGATCGCCGACGTTGCTGTTGAGCTTGCTCCACACGCCCATACCGCCGAGCACGAGATAAAGGAGCGCCACCGCGATCATCCACACGAAGAACAAGGCCACCGACAGCAGCAGCGACACCTTCAGCGCGCTCCACGGATCGATGTGGCGGATCTGCATGCTAGCCCGCACCGGACTGCGAGACCGGTTGGCCGCCAACGCAACCCGCGGGGCCGCACCATTCGGCCGGAACGGCTGATCCGAGGCCGGCTTGTTCTGCGGAGGGGTCGGCTTGGGCGGGGTCGGCCCCGACAGATCCGGCAACTCGCTGCCGGAGCCCTCCGAGCGTGCGGCCTCGGGGCGCGGCTGCTGCGGCGGGGCCGGCGGTCCGCCCGCACCGGCCCGGTCGGGTGCAGCCGAGCCGGTGATGAACCGATTCACCCGGGCCTCGATACTCGACGGCGGCCCCTGCGGGGGACCCTGCGGCGGGGCGGGCGGCCGGGGCTGCTGAGCCTCGCCTGCCGGTCGCTGTGGCGCACCGCCCTGTCGGGCCCGCGTCGCACCGCGCTGCCAGGGCGGAACCTCGCCGGATCCACCGTTAGCACCCGGTCCGGGTTGGCCCGGCTCGTTCGGTGCGCTCACCGCTACTCCTTACCTGTCCCGCCGCACTTACGTTTCATCGGATTCGGCCGTTTTACCGGATTCGGCGTCACGCTCGGCCACATCGTCCGTGCTCTCGTCCTGCTCCTCCGCATTGCGGGCGATGGCTAACAGTGTGTCGCCCTCGCCCAGGTTCATCAAGCGAACGCCCTTTGTCTGGCGCCCGGCCTTGCGGACCTGACGAGCAGCGGTGCGGATGACGCCGCCGCCCGAGGTGATGGCATACAGCTCACTGTCTTCATCGACCACCAACGCGCCCACCAGACTGCCACGCCTGCGGTCGTATTGAATGGTCAGGATGCCTTTACCGCCGCGTCCCTGAACGGTGTACTCGTCGATGGCCGTCCGCTTGGCGTAACCACCCGCGGTGGCGACCAGCAGGTACGTGCCTTCGATCACGACATTCAGCGACAGCAGCCGGTCGTCATCGTTGAATCGCATGCCCTGAACACCCGAGGTCGCCCGGCCCATCGGGCGCAGCGCCTCGTCGGTGGCAGAGAACCGGATGGACTGCCCGTTGGCGCTCACCAGCAACAGGTCGTCCTGCGCGGAGCACAGCACCGCACCGACCAGTTCGTCGCCGTCGCGCAGGTTGATCGCGACGATCCCGCCGGAGCGGTTGGAGTCGAAGTCGGTGAGCTTGGTCTTCTTCACCAGGCCGTTGCGGGTGGCCAGCACCAGATAGGGCGCGTCCTCATAGCTCTTGATCTGGATGACCTGAGCAATGCGCTCTTCGGGCTGGAACGCCAGCAGGTTGGCCACGTGCTGGCCGCGCGCGGTGCGCGAGGCTTCCGGCAGCTCGTAGGCCTTGGCCCGATACACCCGGCCTTGCGTGGTGAAGAACAGGATCCAGTCGTGCGTCGATGACACGAAAAAGTGCCGCACGATGTCGTCCTGTTTGAGCCCCGCGCCCTGCACACCCTTGCCGCCGCGCTTCTGGCTGCGGTATAGGTCGGTCTTGGTCCGCTTGGCGTAACCGGTCTCGGTGATGGTGACGACGACGTCCTCGCGGGCGATCAGGTCTTCATCGGAGACGTCGCCGTCGGAGGCGATGATCCGGGTGCGCCGGTCGTCGCCGTACTTGTCGGCGATCTCGGCGAGTTCGTCGCGGACGATCGCGCGCTGACGTTCCGGCTTGGCCAGGATGTCTTCCAGGTCGGCGATCTCGGCCTCGATCTTGGCGAGGTCGTCGACGATGCGCTGACGCTCCAGGGCAGCCAGCCGGCGCAGCTGCATATCGAGGATGGCCTGCGCCTGGATCTCGTCGACGTCGAGCAGCTCCATCAAGCCGACCCGGGCGACATCGGCGCTCTCCGAGGCCCGGATCAAGGCGATGACCTCATCGAGGGCGTCGAGAGCCTTGACCAGACCGCGCAGAATGTGGGCCCGCTCGTTGGCTTTGCGCAACCGGTAGCGGGTGCGCCGGATGATCACGTCGAGTTGATGCTCGACGTAGTAGCGGATCATCTGGTCCAGGCGCAGCGTGCGGGGCACGCCGTCAACGATCGACAGCATGTTGGCGCCGAAGCTGGTCTGCAGCTGGGTGTGCTTGTAGAGGTTGTTCAGCACCACCTTGGCCACGGCGTCGCGCTTGATCTCGACGACAATGCGCAGGCCTACCCGGTCACTGGACTGGTCTTCGATATTGGAGATACCGCCGAGCTTGCCGTCACGGACCTGCTCGGCGATGGAGGTGATGAAGTTGTCGTGGTTGACCTGATACGGCAACTCGGTGATGACGATCGACGTGCGGCCGCGCGCATCCTCTTCGATCTCCACGACGCCGCGCATCCGGATCGAGCCCCGGCCCGTCGTGTACGCGTCGTTGATGCCTGACGACCCGACGATCAGACCGTGGGTGGGAAAGTCCGGGCCCTTGACCCGCTCCCGGCAGGCCTCCAGCGTCGCCTCTTCGTCGGCTTCATGGTTATCGAGGCACCAGTAGACGGCTTCGGCCAACTCGCGCAGGTTGTGCGGCGGGATATTGGTGGCCATACCGACGGCGATACCGCCCGACCCGTTGGCCAGCAGGTTGGGGAACCGGCTGGGCAGAACCGTCGGCTCTTGCACACGGCCGTCATAGTTCGGGATGAAATCGACTGTCTCCTCATCGATTTCACGCAGCATCTCCATGGCCAACGGGGTCAGGCGCGCTTCGGTGTACCGCATGGCGGCCGCGGGGTCATTGCCCGGTGAACCGAAGTTGCCCTGTCCGTCGACCAGCGGATAGCGCAGTGACCACGGCTGCGCCATACGCACAAGGGTGTCGTAGATCGACGAATCACCGTGTGGGTGATAGTTACCCATCGTCTCGGCCACCGAGCGTGCGGATTTCGCATGACCACGGTCGGGGCGGAATCCGGAGTCGTACATCGCGTAGAGCACGCGGCGGTGCACCGGCTTGAGGCCGTCCCGCACCTCGGGCAGCGCGCGCCCGACGATGACGCTCATCGCGTAGTCGATGTAGCTGCGCTGCATCTCCTGCTGGATGTCGACCGGCTCGATGCGGTCGCCGGCTTCGTCGCTCGGGGGCAACGTGGTATCAGTCATGTGATTCCTCTTTTGTCCCTATGCGGGGCTAAACATCCAGGAAGCGGACGTCTTTGGCGTTACGCGTGATGAAACTGCGGCGGGCTTCGACGTCTTCGCCCATCAGGATGGAGAACAGCTCGTCAGCCGCGGCGGCGTCGTCCAGCGTCACCTGGCGCAGCACCCGAACCGACGGATCCATGGTGGTTTCCCACAGCTCTTTGGCGTCCATCTCACCCAGACCCTTGTAGCGCTGGATACCGTCATCGACGTTGATCCGTTTGCCTGCCGCCTTGCCCGCCTCGAGCAGACCGTCACGCTCTCGGTCGGAATAGGCGAACTCCGGCTCACTGCGCTGCCACTTCAGCTTGTACAGCGGCGGCTGCGCGAGGAAGATGTGGCCATTTTCTACCAGCGGCTTCATAAACCGGAACAAGAGCGTCAGCAGCAGCGTCGAAATGTGTTGTCCGTCAACGTCGGCGTCGGCCATCAGCACGATCTTGTGATAGCGCAGCTTGGCGAGGTCGAACTCGTCGTGGATGCCGGTGCCCAGCGCGGTGATGATCGCCTGGACTTCGGTGTTCTTCAGCACCCGGTCGATACGGGCCTTCTCGACGTTGATGATCTTGCCGCGCAGCGGCAGGATCGCCTGGAACATCGAGTCGCGGCCACTCTTTGCCGAGCCGCCGGCCGAATCACCCTCCACCACATACAGTTCCGACTTGCTCGGGTCGGTCGAACGGCAATCCGCGAGCTTGCCGGGCAGGCCGCCGATGTCGGTGGCGCTCTTGCGCCGCACCAGTTCTCGCGCCTTGCGGGCCGCGATGCGTGCCTGGGCCGAGGAGACCGCCTTGTTCACGACGGTCTTGGCCTCGGTGGGGTTGGCTTCGAACCAGTGGGTCAGCTGTTCGTTGCAGATTTTCTGCACAAACGACTTCACCTCGGTGTTGCCGAGTTTGGTCTTGGTCTGCCCTTCGAACTGCGGCTGCTGCACCTTCACCGAGATCACCGCGGCCAGGCCCTCGCGGATATCGTCGCCGGTGAGGTTGGCGTCCTTTTCCTTGAGCAGCTTCTTGTCCTTGGCGTACTTGTTGACCACCGTGGTCAGCGCCGCACGGAACCCCTCTTCGTGAGTACCGCCCTCGTGGGTGTTGATCGTGTTCGCGAAGGTGTGCACCGACTCCGAGTAGCCGGCATTCCACTGCATCGCGATCTCGACCTCGTGGCCCTCACCTTTGCCGTCGAAGTCGATGACGCTGGGCTGGATCGAATTCTTGGTGCGGTTGATGTGCTTGACGAAATCAACCAGACCGCCGGGGTAGTGGAACACCCGATGCTTGACCTTGTGCTGACCGGATGCGGCTTCCGCGGCTTTCTCTTCGGCAGACTTCGGCGCTGCGGCCGTGTCACTGACAACCTCGTCGACAACCTGTTCGGGGGTGACGCGTTCGTCGGTCAGATCGATCGTGAGGCCCTTGTTGAGGAAGGCCATTTCCTGCAGGCGCCGCGCGATCGTCTCGAAGTCGTAGGTCGTTGTCTCGAAGATATTAGGATCTGCCCAGAACCGGACGGTGGTACCGGTCTTACGGGTCTTCTCACCCTGACGCAGGGTCCCCGGCACCGAATGGTCGTAGGTCTGGAACCACTCGTAGCCATCCGTGCGGACGTCGGCCTCCAGGCGACTTGACAGCGCGTTCACCACCGAAACGCCCACGCCGTGCAGACCGCCCGAGACCTGATAGGCGCCCTCTTCGAACTTGCCGCCGGCATGCAGGACCGTCATGACGACGTCGATAGTGGGAATTCCGGTGGCGTGCATAGCAACCGGGATACCGCGGCCGTCATCGGTGACCTCGACTCCGCCGTCCTCGAGAATGCGCACCGTAACCGTCGTGGCGAAGCCGGCCATGGCCTCGTCGACCGAGTTGTCGACGACTTCCCACACCAGATGATGGAGCCCTCGTTCACCGGTGGATCCGATATACATACCCGGACGCTTCCGGACCGCCTCCAAGCCTTCGAGGACCTTGATTGAGTCGGCACCGTACTGTTCTTTGGCAGCCACTAGCGGAACGCTCTCCTTGGGATTCGCAAGCGCTCGATTCACAACCGCGCGCAGGTCTTGAATAAGTCTACCGGTTAGCGCTCTCCGGACTGATCCTGTGGCGGCGTTTCTACACACCTAGTTGCGCCGTGCACCGAATTTCTCGGATCGGCATACGTCTCGACGCCTGAACCGCTACGCAGCGCGCGTGTCGTGGCTGTCAGCCGACTGTGGTAGGAAACCTCAGCCGTACGTGTCTCGGGGACCCCGCCCGGAGATGTGCAACTTGCCCTTACGCCACGACGGAGCCACCGGTCCGGTGATCTTCAGCGCCGTCACCACCCCATCCCCGACCGCGGCGGCAATCTTGGCCAGTAGCTGGGCCTGCACCATCCGCAACTGGGTAGCCCACGCCGTCGACTCGGCCACCACACTCAACACGCCATCGCGCAGTGCTGTCGGCTCGGCGTGCTCGGCAATCTGCTCACCCACCACTGTCGGCCACTGCGCGAACACCGTGCCCTCAGCCACCTTGGGGGTCCAGCCCCGCGACTTCGCCAGCTCATTGGCGACTGTCCCGAAGGCCTGCGGATCGCGGCCATCCGGCCCCGGTCCCGACCAGCGGCGGCGGCCATCCCGCTCGGCGTTGCGCCGGGCGCCGGGGGAGCGACGCCCTCGGCCGACTTCCTTGCCCTGACTGCGCGCGGCCCCGCGGGCCTCCTCGAGCGTGCGGCGGACCAGATCCATCCCGGCCAATCCGGCCAGATGTTCTGGCGGACCCGTCACTTCCTCGGCGTCATCGTCGGGTTCAATCATGACGCCACCTCCGACATCCGGCCGCCATCATCATCGCGCAAGGAAATACCGATCCGGGTGGCATCCCAGTCCGTCGGGATGTCCTCGCCGACGGCCGCGGTGATCAGCACCTGTTCGGCTTCGGCTGCAACGCCTGCCAACGCCTGACGGCGGGCATTGTCCAATTCGGCGAACACATCGTCGAGAATCAGCACCGGCTCACTGCCCTCGGCACACAGCAGCTCATAGGAGGCCAGGCGCAAAGCCAGTGCCATAGACCAGGATTCGCCGTGACTGGCGAAACCCTTGGCCGGCTCATCGCCCAGGCGCAATTCGAGGTCGTCGCGGTGCGGCCCGACCAGGCATACCCCCCGCTCCAGTTCAGCGCCACGGCGCGCGGCGAGTCCGGCCAGAAGCGCGGCCTCGAGATACTCGACATCGTGGCCCGCGTCATCCAGTTCGACGCTGCTGCGGTAGGCAATCGCAGCGGGCCGCGACGCCGGTGCCAACAACTGGTATGCCTTCTGCACTTCCGGAGCCAACAGATTTGTCAGCTCCATCCGGGCTGCCATCAGCTCCGCGCCATGCGCGGCGAGGTGACCATCCCACACGTCGAGCGTTTCGAGCACGCCGACGTCACCCTGAAAGCGCCTTCCCGCAGCTGATTTCAGTAGCGCGGTGCGTTGTTTGAGTACTTTCTCGTAATCCGCCCGGATCGCGGCGACGCGCGGTCGCCGCACTGAAGCCAGCTCGTCGAGATACCGCCGACGCTCCCCAGGATCGCCGCGCACCAGCGCAAGATCCTCGGGGGCAAACAACACCGCGCGCACCGCCCCGACGATTTCACGAGTACTGCGGACCGGGGACCGGTTCAGCCGTGCCTTGTTGGCCCGGCCCGCGGCTATCTCGATATCAACCGCAAGCTCACGCCCCTCATTGACGACAATTGTCGACACCACCGCACGCTCGGCGCCTGCCCTGATCAGCGGGGCATCGGTGGCCACTCGATGGGATCCAAGAGTCGCGCAATACCACAGTGCCTCAACAAGATTCGTCTTCCCGAAGCCGTTCTGGCCGACGAAGACCGTCCGGCCCGGCGCTAATTCGAGCTCGACGTGTTGCCACGATCGAAAGTCGCGTAGCGCCAGGTGCCGGACGTACATCGTGCCTCGTTATCCGGACTCAGAGACTCGCTTGACCGCGTGTCCACCGAACTGATTGCGCAGCGCCGAGACTGCCTTCATCGTCGGCGAATCTTCTTGCCGAGAAGCAAACCTCGCGAACAGCGACGCAGCGATGACCGGCATCGGCACCCGGTGACGGATCGCCTCTTCGACGGTCCAGCGACCTTCACCAGAATCCTCGGTGTACCCCGAAATCGCTTCGAACGACGGATCTTCGGCGAGTGCCTTGGCCAATAGCTGTTGCAGCCACGACCGCACGACCGTCCCGTTCGTCCAAGCCTGGATGACAGCCTGGGTGTCCTTGATCAGCGGTTCGGCAGCAAGCAATTCGTAGCCTTCGGAATAGGCCATCATCAGCCCGTATTCGATGCCGTTGTGCACCATCTTGGCGTAGTGACCCGCACCCACCGGACCGGCATGAACGAAACCGTCGGCGAGTTCACCCGGCGGGCGCAGGGTCTCGAAGATCGGCATGACGCGGGCAACATCGTCATCGCTGCCGCCGACCATCAGGCCATAACCCTCCGCGAGGCCCCAGATTCCACCGGACACGCCGGCATCGACGAACGAAATCCCTTTTACGCCAAGCAGTTCCGCGTGCTTGCTGTCTTCGGTGTACTTCGAGTTACCACCGTCGACAACCAGGTCACCGGGGCTGAGAACCTCGGACAGTTCGGTAATCGTGTCATCGGTGATGTGCCCGGAGGGCACCATCACCCAGACGACACGCGGCGCGGTCAGCGCTTCAGCCAACCCAGCCAAGCTGGGGACATCCGTAACTTCTGGTCTCGGGTCGTACCCGATCACTTCATGTCCGCCCTCGCGCAAGCGTTGGCGCATGTTGAAGCCCATTTTTCCAAGACCGATCAAACCCAACTGCATATGTGCCTCTCTAGGTCAGGGTCCGGGTTAACCGGGTAGCCGGACCGGCATCAACAGATATACGTAATCGGTCTGAACGGCAGGGAACGGCCCGGTGCCTTCTACCTGTTCATCACCATTCGCCGGCCGCAGCACCGCGGGCCGGCTGGGGGTGGTGAACCCGAATGTCACTCGGTCGGAGTGCAGCGAGCTGAGACCATCCGTCAGGTACGTAGGGTTGAACGCGATCGTCAGCGGCTCGCCGGCGAAATCGACTGGCAGGTCTTCTTCGGCACGACCGACATCGTCGACGCCAGCGGACAGATGCAGCAACCCGTCACTGAATTCCATCCGGACCTGCGCACCGCGGTCGGCAACCAGGGCGACACGTTTGATCGCTTCGGTCAGCTCGCCGACACCGATAGTCGCGATGGCGGTGTGCTCAGCGGGCAGCAGCTGCCGGAATTTCGGGAACTCCGCGTCAAGCAGGCGGGTGGTGCTGCGCTTACCGCCGCTGCGAATGCCGAGAAGGCCTTCTTTACCGACCGCAGCACCCGCGCCGAGCGCCAGATTCACCTCGGAACCAGACGTACCGGCTTTCGCCGCCTCGGCCAACGTCTTCGCCGGGACCAGAACCGCGGCTTCCAGACTCGGCGATGCCGTCGCCCAGGTCAGCTCGCGCACGGCCAGCCGGAACCGATCGGTAGCCGCCAAAACAACTGTCTCACCGGAAATCTCCACCCGGATGCCGGTCAGCATCGGCAGCGTGTCGTCGCGGCCGGCCGCCACCGCCACCTGACCGATCGCTTCGCCGAACAGATCCGCCGAGATCACACCGGTTTCCTCCGGCAGCTCGGGCAGCGCCGGATAGTCCTCGACCGCCATGGTCGGCAGCGAGAATCGCGCGCTCCCGCACGTCAACGACACCCGGGTGCCCTCCACACTGACATCGACGGGCTTGGCGGGCAGCGACCGGGTGATATCGGACAACAACCGACCGGACACCAAAACGCTTCCCGGAGAGGCGATTTCGGCAGCGACACGGACTTCGGCCGAAACCTCGTAGTCGAAGCCGGAAATGGACAAACCCTCATCGGTGCCGGTCAGCAATACCCCGGCCAGCACCGGAACGGTCGGGCGACTCGGAAGATTACGGGCAACCCAGGCCACCGCATCGGCGAAGTCTTCCCGCACTAGGCGGAACTTCAAGTCGGAGCCAACCGTCGTTGTTGCCACGTGCACTCAGTCCCTTCATCACCCAATAACCCCCGACCAGCGTCCACCCCTGCCGAAGCGGCGGCGAGCATGATCTGTGAGCGACAGCCGCAGAACGGCAGTCAGAAGAACAACCGTAGAGCGTCGGGAGCCATCTTGAAAGCTAGTCGATCGGGGTGACACGAGCACCGCGGGAGCTGTCCGGACGAGCTGTGAACGGGCTTGTCCCCAAACCTGTCTTTAAAGAGGAAAGTGGAAGAGAGATAACTGCAGTAGTAATAGGGCCTGTGCGACCTGTGGACCGGACGGTCCGTTGCCTGCTCGACGGCGGTTCGGGTGTGTGCATCAGTTGTGCATGACTGTTGGCGAATCGCAGGGTGGGTGTGGACAGCCGGGCGTTGTTCTTTGTCATTCCGGTACTTCGACGAAGATCCACGGGGTTCTCCACAGTGGTGTGCACAGGCTGGGAGTGTGACCACTGGTACGACAGTGGTCAAAGTTTTTTCGCGGAGATGACAGAAAAAGTGGGATCTCAGCGCTTGGAGCGCTGACGAATCCGCGTGGTGAGTTCCTTGACGTGATCGAACACCTCACGGCGATGGGCCATTTCGCCGCGAATCTTCTTCTCCGCGTACATAACCGTGGTGTGGTCGCGACCGAACGCCTGGCCGATCTTGGGCAGCGACAGATCGGTGAGTTCTCGGCAGAGATACATCGCGATCTGGCGGGACTGAGCCAGTGCCCTGGTCTTGCCCGGGCCCCGTAATTCCTCGAGCGTGGTGTCGAAGTACTCGGCGGTGGCGGCCATGATGGCTGCGGTGCTGATCTGCATGGTGCCGGCATCGGCGATGAGATCGCGCAACACGATCTCGGCGAGAGACTTGTCGATCGGGGTCTTGTTCAGCGACGCGAACGCGGTAACCCGGATCAGGGCACCCTCGAGCTCGCGGATATTGCGTTCGATGCTGCTGGCGATGAGTTCCAGGACATCATCGGGCACATCGAGGCGGTCCATCTGCGCCTTCTTACGAAGGATTGCGATGCGCGTTTCCAACTCGGGCGGCTGAACGTCGGTGATCAGTCCCCACTCGAACCTGGTGCGCAACCGGTCCTCGAGGGTGGCCAGCTGTTTGGGCGGGCGGTCGGAGGAGATGACGATCTGCTTGTTGGCGTTATGCAACGTGTTGAAGGTATGGAAGAACTCTTCCTGGATACCTTCCTTGCCTTCGATGAATTGGATGTCGTCGACGAGCAGCACGTCGATATCGCGATAGCTGCGTTTGAATGCGACCTTGCGGTCGTCGCGCAGGGAGTTGATGAAGTCGTTGGTGAACTCTTCGGTTGAAACGTATTTCACCCGCATCCCGGGAAACAGCCGCTGAGCATAGTTACCGGCCGCGTGCAGCAGATGGGTCTTGCCCAGACCGGACTCACCCCAGATGAACAAGGGGTTGTAGGCGCGAGCTGGCGCTTCGGCAATCGCCAGGGCGGCGGCGTGTGCGAACCGGTTGGAGGCGCCGATGACGAAAGTGTCGAAGGTGTAGCGCCGGTTGAGGCTGATGCTGGGTGTCTCGGCTGACGGATTGCTGCGGGGACGTTCGATGAAATAGCTGGGCCAGGTTTCGTGGGCGCTGGCCAGCGCTTCGCGATCCTCATCGACCTCATCGAGTTCGAGGTCGACCGCAGGTACCTCCGGTGCGGCGCTTTCTTCGGGCTCTTCGAGATCGGGCGGGGCGATCCGGACGCCGAGTTCGACGCGCTGTCCCAGCCGGCGGCTCAAGGCGTCGACGATCTGAGTCCGCAGATGGCGTTCGATCTCGTTTTGAACGAAACTGCTCGGAACTGACAGCAGCGCGAAGCCTTCGGCGATGGTGAGCGGCTGGACCAGCTTGAGCCAGGCCCGTTGTTGCGGAGTCAGCGGAGTATTGCCGCCAGTGCCATCACTGAGGCGTGTGTCCGCGGCTCCTTCGCCGTTCAGCTCGGCGACAACCGAGCTCCACACGGTGGCGAACGCAGAACCGGGATCCTCGCTCAACGACAGATCCCCCTGGTCAGATCGGTAGTAGTCCACATAGTCGATAAATAAAAGAAGACGACGACAAATCTGTCCACATAGTTATCCACAGGTGTGGACAGGACAGTCGTCCTCGTCTCGCAGCATATCGGCGCAAGCACTCGGGCTGGCAATTTATCCGAGCAATCGGTGTCGTCTGGACGTCCGCCGGTCGTGCCCCCGTTAGTTCATCGGCATGCCGCCCCGTACTGAAGCGGCTTTGGCAGAAGCTAACAGTTTTCGGGGCGAGTGCCAACCGTTCTGCAACATTCGGAACACGCTGCTATCACGACGCGCGGGGCGGCCGTGACGGCTGTGACGACGGTGGCCTGGTCAGCCTGCTGACCGCCAGGATCGACGCGCTGAATGACGGCCCGACACTGCGGTTTGACCAGGGGAAGTGGGGTCAGTACCCTCAAACAGTCGCCCACACGTTGGCGATACGGCTGCGACCGGGTTTCGGGACCGCGCCGATCACGGGCAAGACCAGAACTTATAACGAGTGGTCGCGTTCGTTCGGGTACACACACAGGTGTGTAGATCGGGCAGCGACCGCCATACGACGAGGAGATATAGCCGTGGCCAAGGGCAAGCGGACCTTCCAGCCGAACAACCGGCGCCGGGCGCGGGTTCATGGCTTCCGTCTGCGTATGCGCACCCGTGCCGGGCGCGCCATCGTGACGGGCCGGCGCCGCAAGGGGCGCCGTTCCCTGACTGCCTGATCCACGAAAGCAGGCAGCGTGCTCCCGGCTCAGTTCCGGATGACACGGTCTGCGGAGTTCGGCGCCACCATCAAGCACGGGGTGCGAGCGGCGCAGCCGGACATCGTCGTGCACGCGCGGCGTGAATCCGGGACCAGCGGCGGACCACGGATCGGACTAGTCGTCGCGAAATCCGTCGGCAACGCGGTGCAGCGGCATCAGGTGTCCCGCCGACTGCGGCATGTCGCCAAATCAGTCCTTCCGGATCTCACCCCCGACGAGCGGATCGTCATTCGGGCGTTGCCCACCAGCCGGCAGGCGCTCTCGGCCCGGCTGGAACAGCAGCTGCGGATCGGTCTGCGTCGTACTCACGATCTGATGGAGAAGGCGCGGTGACCCACCTTCCGGTTCGGGTGCTGATCTTCCTCATCGAGCTCTACCGCCACACTGCTTCGCCACTGCGATTGCCGACGTGCCGGTTCACGCCGACATGCAGTCAGTACGCGGTGGATGCGCTGACCGAGTACGGCTTGGTGCGGGGCAGCTGGCTGACGGTGATCCGGCTCGGGAAGTGCGGGCCGTGGCATCGGGGAGGATGGGACCCAATACCCGAGCGGTGCCCGCAGGCACCCGGGGCCGATGTCGAATACGACAGCAGGAGCATGAATGTTTAACTGGTTCAGCCTGGACATCATCTATTACCCGGTGTCGGGCATCATGTGGCTCTGGTACAAGCTGTTCGCGCTGATCCTCGGGCCCTCCAACTTCTTCGCCTGGGCGCTTTCGGTGATGTTCCTGGTGTTCAGCCTTCGCGCGATCCTCTACAAACCGTTCGTCCGGCAGATCCGCACCACCCGCCAGATGCAGGAGCTGCAGCCCCAGATCAAGGCATTGCAGAAGAAGTACGGCAAGGACCGCCAACGGATGGCGCTGGAGATGCAGAAGCTGCAGCGCGAGCACGGGTTCAATCCAATCCTGGGCTGCCTACCGATGCTGGCGCAGATCCCGGTGTTCCTCGGTCTCTATCACGTGTTGCGCTCGTTCAACCGGACCCAGGGCGGCTTCGGTCAGCCCCAGCTGTCGCCGGAACTGAACCGGTCGCTGGGGAACTACTTCTTCAGTGCGACCGACGTCGGCCACTTCCTGGACGCCAACCTGTTCGGCGCGCCACTGGGCGCCAACATGATCCAGACGTCCGGCTTGGATGCGTTCACCGAATTCAGTCGCCCTGCGGTGGTGGCGGTCGGTATTCCGTTGATGCTGCTGGCAGGTATCGCGACCTACTTCAACAGCCGGGCCTCGGTTGCGCGGCAGAGCCCTGAGGCCGCGGCCAACCCGCAGACCGCGATGATGAACAAACTCGCGTTGTACGTCTTCCCTCTGGGCGTTGTCGTCGGTGGACCGTTCCTGCCGATCGCGATCATTGTGTACTGGGTGTCCAACAACATCTGGACCTTCGGCCAGCAGCACTACGTGTTCGGCAGGATTGAAAAGGAAGAAGAGGCCAAGAAAGAAGAGGCCTTGGCCCGCCGCGCTGCGAACGCGCCGGCACCGGGCGTCAAGCCGACCAAGCCGAAGAAGAGTACGACGCCAGCCAATGGTTCGGCGGCCGAGCCGGCTGACGATGCTGTAGATGTGGCTGCCACCGGGACGGACATCGAGACGGACTCCGGGTCGGAGAAGCCGGCCGACGGCGGTACGACCGACCGCACCCCGCGCCCCGGCGCGCGGCCCAAGAAACGTAGGCGTTGACCGGAGATAGCTCCGGCGAAAGAGGGAGAGACACATGGCGGAAGCCGATATCACCGACGTGACCGCAACCACCGAAGCAGTCGATCAGGTGGCGGAAAAAGGTGAGGACTTGGAAGAGCGTCTCGTCGCCGAAGGAGAGATCGCGGGCGACTACTTGGAGGAGCTGCTCGACCTGCTCGATTTCGATGGGGATATCGATCTCGATGTCGAGGGCAATCGCGCGATCGTGAGCATCGACGGTGGCGAGGATCTGTCTAAGCTCGTCGGCCGCAAGGGCGAGATTCTCGATGCGCTCCAAGAGCTGACTCGACTGGCCGTGCACCAGAAGACCGGCGAGCGAAGCCGGCTGATGCTGGACATCGCGAACTGGCGCCGTCGCCGTCGCGAGGAGTTGAGCGCTCTGGGCGACAAGGTGGCCCGTCGCGTGCTGGAGACTGGCGAGCGTGAAGAGTTGGCACCCATGACGCCGTTCGAGCGCAAGATCGTGCACGACGCCGTTGCCGGTGTGCAGGGTGTGCACAGCGAGAGCGAAGGCGTCGAGCCCTCGCGTCGCGTTGTCGTACTGAAGGGCTGAAGTTACATCGATGTAGTTCGATGCCGGAGGCCGAGATGACCGGAGGATGTTTCACGTGAAACATGGCGCTGCGCCCCCGCCTCCGATAGCCGCCGAGGCGGTCTTCGGCGACCGGTTGGGCCAAGCCCATCGCTACGCCGACCTCCTTGCCGGTCCTGGTGTCGAGCGGGGGTTGATTGGTCCCAGAGAAGTTGAGCGTCTCTGGGACCGACACATCCTGAACAGTGCGGCGGTCGCGGAGCTCATCGAGCCAGGCGCGCGGATCTCGGATATCGGAAGCGGCGCCGGTTTGCCTGGTCTGCCGATTGCGATCGCGCGCCCCGATCTCCACGTGGCTTTGATCGAACCGATGCTGCGGCGCGTCGAGTTCCTCGACGAGGTTGTTGCGGTGCTCGACTTGCCGATCGAGATCATCCGTGGTCGGGCCGAGGAGCCGAATGTTCGTACGCGCGCCGGGGGAGCGGATGTCGTGGTCTCGCGGGCGGTGGCATCTCTGGACAAACTCACCCGATGGAGTCTCCCGTTATTGCGCCCGGGGGGTCGGATGCTGGCCATGAAAGGCGAGCGGGCCGAGGAGGAGGTGCTCGAGGGGCGGCGCGGGATGATGTCGCTAGGCGCAACCGATGTGAGGGTGATGAGATGTGGCGAGAGCTATTCGGATCCACCCGTGACCGTAGTGATCGCGGTCCGGGGGGAACGAGCGCCAGGCGCGAAACGGCCCACGCGGACCGCGGAGAGAAGAGGATCATGACTGTCCCATCGAACCCCGATCCGTCGGGTAAGTCGGACGCCGATGTTTCACGTGAAACATGGAAGGCGACCGACAACTACGAGACGCCGATCGGTGCCGCGGCCGAGCGTGCCATGCAGGTCCTCCACACGGTCGCCGGACAGTTACCCCGGCCCCGCAGCCGCCGGGTGTTGACGGTCGCCAATCAGAAGGGTGGCGTCGGGAAGACGACGACGGCCGTCAACATGGCAGCCGCGCTGGCCGTCCAAGGAATCAAGACCCTGGTGATCGATCTCGACCCGCAGGGCAATGCGAGCACCGCGCTGGGGATCGCCGACCGACGCTCCGGCACACCGTCGTCGTACGAGGTGCTGCTGGGGGAGATTCCGCTGCAGGCCGCGATTCAGCAGAGCCCGCATAGCACCCGGCTGTTCTGCGTGCCCGCCACGATCGACCTCGCCGGTGCCGAGATCGAACTCGTCAGCATGGTGGCGCGGGAGAACCGTTTGCGTACCGCGCTGGCCGCCCTCGACGATTCCGACTTCGACTACGTCTTCATCGACTGCCCGCCGTCGCTCGGGCTGCTCACCATCAACGCACTCGTGGCGGCGCCCGAAGTCCTGATCCCGATCCAGTGTGAGTACTACGCACTGGAAGGTGTCTCGCAGTTGATGAACAACATCGAGATGGTCCGGGCTCACCTCAACCCGCGACTGTCCGTCTCGACCGTCATCCTCACGATGTATGACGGCCGGACCAAACTGGCCGACCAGGTCGCCAACGAAGTGCGCCGCTACTTCGGCGACAAGGTCCTGGGAACGGTGATCCCGCGTAGCGTCAAGGTGTCCGAGGCGCCCGGCTACAGCATGACGATCATCGATTACGATCCCGGTTCACGCGGTGCGATGAGCTACCTCGACGCCAGTAAAGAACTCGCGCAACGAGCCAACCCGGCCTAGTGGAGGCACAGTAATGACCCAGCCGTCATCGAAGAAAAAGGGCGGCCTCGGCCGGGGCCTCGCATCGCTGATCCCCACCGGGCCAGCTGCTGGCGGCCCGCGACTGGGCGACGCGGCAGCCGATGTCGTGATCGGTGGTGTTCCGCTGGGTGTGGACAGTGTGGGTGCGGTCTACCGGGAAATCGACCCCGCGGCGATAGAGCCCAACCCTCGCCAGCCCCGCCAGGTCTTCGATGAGGAAGCGCTCGCGGAGCTGGTGCACTCAATCCGTGAGTTCGGGCTCATGCAGCCGATCGTGGTGCGCGCGGTGGCGGACGCCGCGACGGGAGCGCCGAGCCGCTACCAATTGGTGATGGGGGAGCGTCGGTGGCGCGCCGCGCAGCAGGCCGGGTTGGCGACCATCCCGGCGATTGTGCGCGAGACCGCCGAAGACAATCTGTTGCGCGACGCACTGCTGGAGAACATCCATCGGGTGCAGCTCAACCCGTTGGAAGAGGCGGCGGCCTACCAACAGTTACTCGAGGAATTCGAAGTCACTCACGACGAACTCGCCAGCCGGATCGGACGATCACGTCCGGTGATCTCCAACATGATCCGGTTGCTGCGACTGCCGATCGCGGTCCAGCGCCGGGTCGCCGCGGGCGTGCTGTCAGCCGGACATGCTCGGGCGCTGCTCTCGCTGGAAGCCGGCCCGGAGGCCCAGGAAGAGTTGGCGGCACGCATCATCGCCGAGGGATTGTCGGTGCGTGCCACCGAAGAAGCGGTCACCCTCGCCAACCGGTCGGACACCAAGGCACCGCCGGCCCCGCGCCGTAAGCCGATTCAGATGCCGGGTCTCCAGGATGTCGCCGAACGGCTGTCGAGCACCTTCGACACCCGGGTCACGGTGAGCCTCGGGAAGCGCAAAGGCAAGATCGTCGTCGAATTCGGGTCGGTCGACGATTTGCAGCGCATTGTGGACATGATGAACCGGCCGGGAGCGTGAAAAACCAGGTCTCGCCATACCAGCTAGTTCCGTCACAGTGACGCCAACGCCGGTCAGCCTTCGCTGCCGAACTCCTGGAGCGAGGAATTGCCCAGTGCGCCAACCTTTTTGGTCGCAGGAGAGCCTAGATTTCGGTTGCTCGGCCAGCACTGGCACGTTCGGTGTCGGCTCTCCTATCCTGAAGGGGCTGTCGTGCACATGTGCACCGCCTGAAAGCCGGGGAGGCTAGTGTCCGTTCGCATCATGCCGCTGCGACTCGAGGCGTTCGAGCAGTTACCGAAGCACGCCCGCCGATGTGTGTTCTGGGAACTCGACCCCGCGACGCTCGACGCCGGTGACTACCTTCCCGATCCCGAGTTCGAGAAGGAAGCGTGGCTGTCGATGGTCATGCTGGAGTGGGGATCGTGCGGTCAGATCGCCAGTAAGACACCCGCCGAGGGATCGGACGCCGATGAGGATGAGCCGTGCCTCGGTTACGTGCTCTACGCGCCGCCGCGCGCGGTGCCGCGCGCGCAGCGTTTCCCGACCGGACCGGTCAGCGCGGACGCCGTGTTGCTGACATCGATGGGCGTCGAACCGGGCCAGAGCGATGGGCTGACGCATTCGTTGATCAGCCAGGTGGTCAGCGAGCTCGTCCGTCGTGGCGTGCGGGCATTGGAGGCGTTCGGCCGGACCGCCGACACCGCCGAGCTACTCGACCCCGACACCGCTGATCCCGAGCTGAGCCCGGCCATCGAGGCGCTGGGGGACTGCTCCTTCGACCAGTGCATGATCGGCGCCGACTTTCTTCTCGGCGCGGGCTTCACCGTCGTCGCCCCGCATCGCTATTTCCCGCGGCTGCGTTTGGAACTCGACAAGGGACTTGGCTGGAAAGCTGAAGTCGAGGCGGCACTGGAACGATTGCTGAAAAGTGCGCAGCTGCAGGAGCCGGTCGGAGCCGGCGCGCAGCTGCGCGGTTAGCAGCTCAGAGAGCGGGCCGGGCCTGTTCGACCGACAGTTCGTGAGCGAGGAGCTCGGCGAAGGTAAACGTGCCGGTGGGCCGGTCGTTCTTACCCAACAGGTACAGCCGCTTGACGGCAGCCAGGATGCCTTCGGCAATCGCATCGCGATCCTGGTTGGTCACCAGCATGGAGCGGTCCCGCGGGTTGGTGATGTATCCGACGTCGACCTGGACGGTGGGCATTCTGGTGAGCCGCAGCAGGTCCCAGGTCCGGCCATGGGTCCGGCAATCGCGTAACCCGGTGCGCGCCACGACTTCTCGTTGAATGAAGTCGGCCAGGTTGCGACCGATCGTCGAGACTGATCCGTGTGAGCTGCCAAAGTAGAATGACGCCACGCCATTGGCCGACGGACTGGGCTGGGTTTCGCAGCGCAGGCTGATCATCAGATCGGCGCCGACGGTATTGGCGATGGCTGCCCGCTCGGCGTCCAGTGGGCTGCGATTGGCCGGCCGCGACAGGAACGTCTCCATGCCGATGGCCGTCATCCGGCCTTCCAGCCGAGATGCCAAGTCCCACAGGATATCTGCTTCGCTGATCGGACCATGAGGACCGGTGGTGATCTGCCCGTGGTCACCGCCGCCGCGGCCCGGATCGATGATGATCCGCTTACCCGACAGCCTGGGACCGGAGCGGCGGACCAACTCCTCTTCCCGGATGGCGTGCAGCGAGCCCCCGGTGACCCGTGAACCCAGAAAATACAACGAGCGCAATGTTTCTGGGCCGCAGATACCGTCAGCGGCCATGCCGTACTCACGTTGATACGACATCAGCGAGTTGTGCGTCTGCAAACCGAAGTAACCGTCCACCAACGCGGTGTAGAAACCCAGTTCCTGCAGCTTGGACTGCAGCGTGGCCACATCGTCGCCGTACATCGGGGCGCCGAACTGGTGGACCAGGGTGCGCGCCCCGAGCCGATAGGAGGCTTCCTTGAGCGCACGGTAGGTGGCCTCGCCGACGATCCCGTCGACCAGCAGGCCCCGGCGCTGCTGGAACGCGCGTACCGCGTGGTCGAGGTCGGCGTCGAACACATCGGCCGCGATGTGCCGTCCGGTGGTGAGGTTTTCATCGGGGTTGTCCACCAGACCCAGCGCAGCCAATGCCCCACGAATTTCGACGACGGCACCGCTGCGGTCACCGCGGCGCAAGACATCACCTCGGCCGCTCCGGTCCCAGGAGGCATCGCTCCCGGAACCGTGGCGAAGACTCGACATGCAGGGCCCTTCGGTCACCATTGTCAGCGGGCTAGTGAAGCCCTGACGATTGCTCACAGGCTAGGAGGCATTCTCTCAGAAGCCTGCCGCATTCCGGAAAACGGCAGGCGAAGCCGCCTATAACGGAATCGTCTCGGTCTCGGCTGTGACCTAGACGATGTCGGCAATCTCGCGAAGCAGCGCAGCCTTGCCCTTGGCTCCGACGATCCGCTTCACCGGCTGACCGTCCTTGAACAGGATGAGCGTCGGAATCGACACCACCTGAAAGTCGCGGGCGGTGCTCGGGTTTGCGTCGACATCGAGCTTGGCCACGGTCAGCGAACCCGCCTTCTCGGTGGCGATCTCCTCGAGGACCGGGGCGACCATTCGACACGGACCACACCAGGTGGCCCAAAAGTCAACGAGGACAGGGGTTTCGCTGGACAGGACGTCCTGGCTGAAGGAGTCGTCGGAAACCGTTACGGTTGCGCCGCCGTCGCTCATTGATGTGCTCCAATCATTTCGGTGTCTGCATCGGCATCGGCATCGGCCAGCCATCGCTCCGCGTCGATCGCTGCTGAACAGCCCATCCCCGCGGCGGTGATGGCCTGCCGGTAGGTGTGGTCAACCAGGTCGCCGGCGGCGAACACGCCGTCCAGCGACGTCGCGGTGGTGCGCTCACCGACCAGCACGTAGCCCGCGGGGTCGAGGTCTACGGCACCGCGGACCAGCTCCGAGCGCGGATCATGACCGATCGCGACGAACACGCCGGTCACCGGCAGGGTCGATTGCTCGCCGGTGAGCACATGGTGGACGCGCAGGCCGGAAACGGTTTTGTCACCTTCGACGGCGTCGACCGCGGTGTTGGTGAGGAAGGTGATCTTTTCGTTGTCTTGCGCGCGCTCGAGCATGATCCGGGAGGCCCGGAATTCGTCGCGGCGGTGCACCAGCGTGACGCTGCGCGCGAAGCGGGTCAGGAACGTGGCCTCTTCCATTGCGGAGTCGCCGCCGCCGATGACGGCGATGTCCTGGTCTTTGAAGAAGAATCCGTCGCAGGTCGCGCAGGCGCTGACACCACGGCCGAGCAGTTCCTGTTCGCCGGGAACGCCCAGGTACCGAGCCGCAGCGCCCATCGCGAGGATGACCGAGCGGGCGAGGTGGGTCTCGCCGTCGCCGGTGACGACCTTCTTGACCGGTCCGTCCAGCTCCACCGACTCGACATCTTCCATGCGCAGATCAGCGCCGAAGCGCAGGGCCTGCTCGCGCATCTCGTCCATCAGCTCGGGGCCGGTGATGCCCGAGCGGAAGCCGGGGAAGTTCTCCACCTCGGTGGTGGTCATCAGCGCGCCGCCGAAGGAGGTGCCTTCGAAGACCAGGGGCTGCAGCTGCGCGCGGGCGGTGTAGATCGCCGCGGTGTAGCCGGCGGGGCCTGATCCGATGACGATCACGTCATGAATTTCGTTGGCGCTCATTCCAGCCTTTCTGCCCGGTCCCGGGCTGCAGGCCGAAAGCCTGCGCGTCGGGTGCCGTGAGGGCACCTGGTCAAACAACAGGGTAGGCCGCGCTGTTCCCGGCCGTGCACTATGGGCGGCGCACGGTCGTATCGGCGAGCAGTCCAGTGGCGACCGAGCTGCAGGATGCGGCGACGGTCACCCCGACGATGACATCAGGCTGGTCGCCGGGCAGCACCAGCACGACGGCGGGCCGGCCGTCCACTTGCAGGGTCGCAGCGCCCAGGACCTGCACCGAACTGGGGTAACCCAGCGCGCTCAGGCACGCTGCGCGCCGCTTGGGGTCGGCCAGCGGGCCGAAGTCGGGGCTACGGGCGATCAGCGCGTTGAGCTCACGACTGGATATCGGCATTGTGGGCGTGACGGTGATCAGGCTGGCGCTGGTGAGGGTGCTGGTTGTGGGACCGGAGGAGTCCAGCAGTGCGGTGGTCCCGAGGCCGACGGCGGTCAGCACGGCGACGAGGCCGACACCGGCCGCGATCTGCCGGCCGCGTCGGATTCCCGGGCTGCGGGCGTGCGCGGCCCCCGGAGTGGCTCCCGGGGTGACGGTATGGGTGGGCTCCACCCGACCAGTGTGCCGGGAACATCAGCGTCCGGGGAGATCAGCACAGCAGACCGATCAGCCGTGCCCGTCCCCGGGCGCAGCGGCTCTTGACGGTGCCTTCGGCGATACCCAGCAGCACGGCGGCATCGGCCACCGAGTAGCCGTGCATGTCGACGGCCAACAGCGCCGCCCGCTGCTCGGCGGGCAGCCGCATCAGCGCGCGCCGTACCACCAACATGGTGTCCACCTGGGCGGTCCGATCGCCGACCGCCTCGCTGTCGGTCAGCTCGATCGTGGGTTGTGCAACGGTACGGCGCAGCCGGTCCAGGCAGGCGTTGACGACGATGCGGTGCAACCAGCTGCCGACGGCCGCGTCATGCCGGAAGGAGGCGGCACCGCGGTGTGCGGCCAGCATGGCGTCCTGCATCGCATCGGCGGCGTCCTCGGGGCTGCGGGTCTTCCGCCGGGCCAACCGGTACAGGCGGAGGCGGTGGCGACCGATGAGTTCCTCGAACGCGTAGCGATCACCGGCGACGTGTGCGATCAGCAGCTCGGCATCGCTGCGGGCGATGGTCGGGCCAGGAAAGCTGAGCATGGCCGGACGGTAATGAATACCGCAGGTCCGGGCACTTCACCCGAGCCCGGCCCTGTGAGCAAGTTGTTAGGACGCAGCCTTGACGGTGAGCCCGGAGATCTCGGTCTTGTTCTTGCCGTCGGTGGTGCCCATCGTCGAGATCCACACCACCAGGTATGTCGTCGGCGCCTTTGCGTTGACCTGAATCGTGTTGGTGCCCGGCTGCAATGCGGTGGGCTGGGTCAGCACGGTGGTGTCGTCGAGGGTGGTCGGGTTGGCTGTCGAAGCTGACCGGATCTGAACCTGAGTGCCGGTGCTGGGCACGGTCAGCGACACACTGCCGACGGTGGTCGGCTGAGGCAGCTGCAACAATAGACCGACGCCGTTCTTGAAGTTGGGGAACGGATTCGGATCGGTATAGGTGTCGGTCGGCCAGCCGGGGCCGCTCGAGAGAGCCAACTCAGCCTTGTCCGGGTTGTCGGCACCACCACCCGGTGAAAAGACGCTCACCTTGACGGGTTTGACGGTGCTGCCGCTGGGTGCGTTGCTCGCGCTCTGCGATGTCGACGGGTTCAACCCGAGCTGATCGCCCTTCAGGCCGCTGCCGACATCGCCGAAGATGCTGGACAGTACCGACCCCAGCACGATCAGGGCGATCACCAGGATCGCAGCGCCGACGCCGACGCCGATCAGCAGATTGCGCCGACGCCGGGCCTGCGCTTCGGCGTCGGGTCCGGCATCGGGCCGCGCGGGCGCCGGCCCGACCGGCTCGATCAGGTCGGTGCGGTCGGCCACTGCGGTCGCCTGCTGAAGCAGATTCAAAAGTGTTGGAGCTGAAGAGATTCCACCGCCAACCTGGACTGAGCGAGCCGCTGCTGCCGAGATCTGGAACGGGATGGCGCCATCGACCGCACGGGGTTCGAGTGGTTCACCGGTCGGGCCGGTTTCAGCGGGTTGCAGCCCGCTGGGCACACCCTTCTCCGGCAACGGCCAACGATCGACGAGCAAGGCGTAGAGCGCGGCGCCGATCCCGCGGATATCGTCCTCGGGAGTGGCGGCGGGCATGGTCGCCGGAAATGCCAGCGCGACATCACCTTCGATGCTGACTCGAACCCGGCTGGGGTGATCGATGGACAGCGCGACGCCCGAGCTGTGCGCGGTATCGGCCGCTGCGGCCAGCGACTGGACCGCCCGCGCGCCGCCGATGGGGGAGGGCGAGGTGTCGGCCACTTCTTTCAGCGACCCGCCCCTGATCCACTCCGAGACCACTAGACCGCCAGCGCCGGTATTGGCGACGTCGAGCACCCGGGCGATACCCGGCCGCTCAAGACGGCTGAGTTTTAGTGTGCGGGAGAGGATTTCGTCGACCTGAGCGTCGCTCATGGTTCGGTCGGGGTCGACGAACGTCAGTGCCACCTGCCGGTCGAGCGCGGTGTCCAGCGCCTGCCAGAACTGCAACCCCGGCGGGCCACCGTGGGATACCAGCAGCCGGTAGCGCCCGCCGGCGATGCTGGCACCGGGGATGAGGTGGGCCTCGTCATCGCCGGCAGCCGGCTCGGCCGCCGGTTCGCGCGGCGGTTCGAACGCCAACGGCTCGCGGCTTGGATCACCGGTGGAGTCGGCGGGAAGCCTGCCCGAGGGTTGGTCGTTCACCTCCGGTCCTTTCCCCGTCGCGTCCGCCGTTGTCTCGTACCGGAGTGGCCGGTGCCCGGTTCCGGACGAATTGCTGTGCTCAGGGTACGTGACCGGGGTGCGGACCTGCGGCCGGTCGAGTGCAGTGCTGCCAGTGGCGATCACCGGTGGGGTCCTGGTGATGCGGCACCGGATCGCGCCCCAGGCGGCGACGGCGTCGGGCACGCGCGCCGCCAGCATCACGGCGGCCAGGATCGGCAGCATGATCACACCGAGGATCAGCAGCCTGAGCAGCGAGCCGACGCCACCGCTGTGCTCGGTCAGCGCCTGCAGGCCCAGCACTCGGTCTGCCACGTAGGCGATCAGCCCGGCCAGCAGTGACGCGGCCGTGGTGACCAGGATGGTTCGGATCACGTCGAGTTCCAGCAGCTTGCCCCGGCGCGGTTTCAGCGCCCGATGCAGCAGGACGTAGCCCAGGACGGCGCCGGCCAGGAACCCGATGCCGTTGGCCAGGCCCAGGTAGCCGGCGACCAGTTCCTTGTCGCTGGTCAGGTGCGGCGCCAGCAGTGAACCCGCGATCTTGACGACGGTGATCACGATGATGATCAGGATCGGCGTCCAGGGCTGTTCGCGGGCGTAGAAGACCCGCAGCTGCAGCAGCACCAGCGCATAGGGGATCAGGGTGAACGCCGACAGGCTGATCGCCATGCCGAGGTAACTCGCGTCGACCTCGCCGAACTTGCCGTAGGCGAACAGTGCGCTACCCATCGCCGGCCCGCCGACGGTCATCAGCGCCACGACCGGGATCAGGGTCACCATCGTCAGCCGGGTGGCCAGTGACAGATCGGCGAGCATCGCGCGGGTGTTGTTCGCGGCGGCGTTACGGCTCAGCCGCGGCATCACCACTGTCAGGACGGTGACGCCGATGATGCCGAACGGGAGCTGCAGCACCAACCAGGTGTAGGCGTAGATCGCCGGGCCAGACGCCGCCGCGGTGCTGGCGATCTGATTGCCGATCACCAGGCCGACCTGACTGATCAGCACGTAGAGCACCATGGCGCCGGCCATCGCGCCGAACCGCTTGAGCCGGTCGTCGATACCCCACAGTGGGCGCAGGTTGATCCGCTCGGCGCGGATCGCGAGCAGCAGCACGACGGTCTGGGCCACCACTCCCAGCGTCGTGCCGATCCCGAGCACCAACAGTTTGGCGTTGCCCATCTGGACTGGGTCGAGCGAGAGGGAGCCCGGCACAGCGAGATACAGACCCATCGTGGCGATCGCGACGATGTTGTTGACCACGGGGGCCCAGGCCGGCGGCCCGAAGACGTTGCGGTTGTTCAGGATTGCCATGAACACCGAGGACAACCCGTAGAAGATCACTTGGGGGAGAAGCAGATACGCGAATGCTGTGGTCAGCGGCTGGTTGACTTGCGGGTCGTCGCCCAGCATCAGCCGGACCAGTAGCGGGGCCGCTGCCACCGACACGATGGTGGCCACCAGCAACAACGTGGTGGCGAGTGTGACCAGCCGGCGCACGAAGGCCGCGCCGCCGTCGGCGTCGTCGCGTTCCGCGCGCGCCAGCACCGGGACGAAGATCGCGGTGAAGGTGGCCTCCAACACCAGTGCCGCAATAAGATTCGGCAGCTGGTTGGCCACGGTGAACGCACTGGACAGCGCCGCGCCGAGGATCGCGGCCAGCAGCACGATCCGGATGAACCCGGTGATGCGGCTGATCAGGGTGGCCAGCGCCATACCCCAGGAGCGCGATACCACCGCGGCGTCGGACAGTTCGGCGCGTACCGGGCGACCGCGGGGATCTGCCCGCACGCCGGCGGGTGCCCGTCCGGGCGGAGGTTTCATCGACGGTCCTCGGCGCTGGCCCGTCGCGGACGGTCGAGGTCGGCGGGGTCGGGCTCGCCACGGAAGCGGTGATAGAGCCGGCGCCCGACGAGCAGCGCCAGCACCGTGCCACCGATCAGCGTGATCGCGAACAGCACCTTGCCGTAGGCATTGGAATGCACCGACAGGCGAACCGGCTCACCCAGCTGCAGCCCGTCGGGGGTGCGCAGCGTGACGTCGACGGCGACCCGTTGCGTGAAGTGGACCTCGATCGGAATCCGCAGCGGCAGATAGCCCGGGGGTACTTCCTGCTCGCCGAGATCGGTGACGGTCATCCCGGGCGGTGCGTCGACCTGAATTCGCACCCGGATCGGCACGGCCAGGTCGTTACGCACGGCCAGTGGCAGCGGGCTGTGCTCGGTGGCCAGCGTGTAGGAACCCCCCGGATTCACGATCGTCACCGCCCCGAACAGGTCGGTGATCGTGGTGCCCACGGCGCCCAGCCGGCGGCGGGCCAGGTCGTTGCGCTCGTCGGCCGGCTCGGTCTGGCTCAGCGCGCGCAGCATGTCCTCGCGCAGCGGCGCGGTGTACTGGGGCCCGGTCAGGCCGGTGCGCGGGTCGGTGGTCAGCGCCGCGGTCAACCCCCACAGCCGACCGATCTGAACGGTGATCGTCGAGATGACGTCATCGTCGAACTGGCCGCGCGCGTCACCGGCAAGCCGGCCGCCGGGGTTCGTGGCCGCGGTGGCCTGGCCGATGACCGCATCCAGTGGGCGGGGGACCGCCAGCCCCGAATGGATGGTGGTGGCCAGAGCGCTCAGCATCGACTGCGCATCGGTGGGTTGCGGGCTCCACTTCAACGGCGGCAGCAGGATTTGGTCGCGCGGTTCGGCACCCGGCTGCAGTGCCCGCCACAGCATCGAGGCGACCGCGTCTTGACGGCGGGCGACGGTCGAGTCGTGGTTGAGCGGGACGTTCAGCGACGGGTCGAGGTAGGTCGGCAGGTCGGGGTCGGTGCCGACGGCCGCCAGCGCGGCGCCGACGGCCGGATCGAACGGCACCATCACTACCTGCGGCGACAACCGGCGCGGGGCGACGTCGGCGATCATCGGCTCGCCGGTCGCCGAGTCCTGGGCGGTGCAGTCCGCTGCGGCGATCGCCACCGTCGAACCCTGGCCGCTCAGCAGCTCTACCGCGGGCGGGGTGAGCGGGCCATCACCGAGGATCGTGGCGCCGCGCACCGAGGTGACGCCGAGGATCTGATCGATGATGTCACCGGTAGCACTGGTTGCCGCGGTGCTGAGCCCGGCGTCACTGATCCGCTGCAGCGCCCCGAGATCGGCCTGCGCGTATGGAGTGGAGACCACGCACATCCGTTTGGCCAGCTCGCGCAGCTTGGTGAGCCAGGCCGTCGCCGCCGCCTGCCCGGCGCCTGGGTGGGCGGCGGGGCCCAGGCCGTCGGGTGCGTCGGCGACGACGTAGCCCGCTGTCATCGCGTTGACGGTCACCAGAAGGTCGGGGTCAATAGCCAGGCACAGTGCGCGGCCGGTCCCCCCGCCGGGATCGACCGCCGGGCTGGTCGCGAATTCGACCGCAGACAGCAGGGTGTCCAACCGGCCGCCGGCCGCCAGTGACACCGCCAGATCGTCGTTCATCAGCCGGACCGGGGTGGTGCCACCCGGCACCCCGGGGGCGAGGCGCGGTTTGTCGGCCAGCGGCCACAGCATGGTCACCGCGACGGGCCTGCCAGTGTCGGGGGGCACGACACCGGCCACGGTGTCGGATGCCGGATCGGACGCTTCCGGCGGCACGCCCAGCACCGGCAACAGGAACCGGGCGTCGTCGAGCCGGGCGGCCGCGCCGTAGTCGGGTGTGCCGTTGATGTTCACCAGCAGTGGGTACACCCCGGGTCGGTCGATGCCCAACGACGGCCCGGTGCCCGAGCGGATCGGATAGCTGAAGGTGAAGCCGACAGCCTGCCCGCGCTGCATTTCGGTTGCGACCGTGGTGAATTCACCGACCGGCTGGAATTGGTCGTTGGCACCGTCGAGGTTGGTCCGCAGCCCGGCCGACGAGGTGACCGCGCCGGCCTGCTCGAGGCGAGCGACGACGTCGTGCACGGGTCGGTCACCGATATTGGTGACGGTCCCGGTGACGGTCACGGTCGGCTCACTGGTCGTGGTGATCAGATCCGGTGTCACGCTGTCCACCCGCACCTGGAGGAACGGGGCAGACCCGGGTTCGCCAGCGGCGGCCGGCGCGATCGTTGGCATCGCGAGCAAGGCAAGCACGCCGAGGATCGCCATGATCCGGGGCAGAATGCCGACCCGCCTCGGCGTGGTCACGTTCCCGGTCCGCAACCGTTCGTCCGCGGGCCGGATTGACGCGGCCCGGCGTCGTCGGAGCGACGGTTGCGGGTGTGCGAATGCGTTTGGGGCCGCCGGCGGGGAGTGGTGCGCGGCAGTGGTGGCAACGCGGAGACACCGTCGGACTGCAGCAGTTGGATGAGTTCCCCGGCGACTTCGGCGAGCCGGCGTTCATCGGCGTAGGCCAGCCGCTTCGGCAGTTCACGGATCGGCACCCACGCGACTTCGGTGACTTCGACGTCTTCGTCGCTCAGCTCCCCACCGGAGAACTGCAGGAGGTAGTGATGCACGGTCTTGTGCACCCGGCGGCCTTCGGTGACGAACCAGTAGTCGATGCTGCCGAGCGCGGCCAGAACCTGACCGCGGATACCGGTCTCCTCGGCGACCTCGCGGACGGCGGTCTCCTCGGCCGTCTCGCCCTGTTCGATGTGGCCCTTGGGTAGTGACCACAGCATCCGGCCGCGCCGGTCGACCCGGCCGATCAACGCGGCCACCTGGTCCTCGGGCGGACCGTCGATACCGTCGATAACCAGCCCACCCGCGGACGTCTCGTGAACGGTGCGCAGCCGTGTCGGGGCGCGCCGCGACGATCGGGGCCGGCCGGGTTTGCCGGGGCGGGGTTGGCCGTTTCCGCTGCTGGGGGCCGGGGACGGAACGGAGGTGTCGGAGGTTTCGGTGTTGGCGGCGTCTGCTGCGGTGGGATTTGCCGGACCTGCCGCGCGACGGCCGCGGCGCCGACCCCGGCGCCGTCGTGGTTTGGCCCGTTCGCCGTCCGACACCCAAGCGATAGTAGCTGGCACGGCATGGCCTCCCGACCACACTCGCCGGTAGTGAGTCGCTCGTCTGCCGACTAGGCTCACGCCACGTGTCCGAAGCCACCCACGATGTCGAGCTGCTCGCGCAGGCCCTCGTCGCCCTCAACCGACACGGTGGGGTGCTGCGCGATATCGGTGGCCGGTTCGCTACGGCGGGCCATGAGCTCTACCTCGTCGGCGGCAGTGTGCGCGACGCCGTGCTGGGCCGGCTGACCACGGACCTCGATTTCACCACCGATGCCCGGCCGGAAGTTGTTCAGAAGATTGTGCGGCCCTGGGCCGATGCGTTGTGGGATACCGGTATCGATTTCGGCACGATCGGCGTGGGCAAGGGCGAGGATCGGCTGGAGATCACCACGTTCCGCGCTGACAGCTATGACCAGGTGTCGCGCAACCCACAGGTCAACTACGGCGACCGGCTCGAGGACGATCTGGTGCGCCGAGATTTCACCGTCAACGCGATGGCGGTGCGTATCACCGCCGACGGGCCCGGCGAGTTCATCGATCCACTCGGCGGTCTGACGGCAGTGCGTGGTCGGATTCTGGACACTCCGGCGGCACCGGAGGTGTCATTCGGTGACGACCCGCTGCGGATGCTGCGCGCGGCGCGGTTCGTCTCGCAGCTGCGGTTCGATGTGTCCGACCGGGTTAGGCGCGCGATCGTGGAGATGGCGCCGCAGCTGGGGCGGATCACCGTCGAACGGGCGGCCGTCGAGCTGGACAAGCTGCTCCTGGGCGTAGACCCCGTCGCCGGCCTGGATCTGATGGTGCAGACCGGGCTCGGTGATGTGGTGCTGCCTGAGATCGGCGGTATGCAGATGGCCATCGACGAACACCATCAGCACAAGGACGTGTACCAGCATTCGTTGACGGTGCTGCGGCAGGCGATGGAGCTGGAAGAAGAGGGACTGCCGGATCTGGTCCTTCGCTGGGCTGCGCTGCTGCACGACATCGGTAAGCCGGCCACCCGCCGCCACGAGCCCGACGGCGGGGTGAGCTTCCATCACCATGAGGTGGTCGGCGCCAAGATGGTCCGCAAGCGGATGCGGGCGCTCAAGTACTCCAAGCAGATGGTCGACGACGTGTCGCAGCTGGTGTATCTGCACCTGCGGTTCCACGGATACGGCGACGGCAAGTGGACCGACTCGGCGGTGCGCCGCTACGTGGCCGACGCCGGACCGCTCCTGCCCAGGCTGCACAAGCTGGTTCGCGCCGACTGCACGACCCGCAACAAGCGGCGGGCGGCCCGGCTGCAGGGCAACTACGACCAACTTGAGACCCGGATCGCCGAGCTGAGCGCCAAGGAGGATCTGGCGCGGGTGCGCCCGGATCTGGATGGCAACGAGATAATGCGACTGCTCGGCATCCCCGCCGGGCCCCAGGTGGGCCAGGCGTGGAACTTCCTCAAGGAGCTGCGCCTGGATCGCGGGCCGCTCGAGCACGATGATGCCGTCGCCGAATTGCTGGCGTGGTGGAATGAGCGGAACCCGAAGGGCGATCCCGGCGTCTGACACGGGTATGGACTACTGCCTGGGATCTGGCGACGGGACGGCGACGATGTTCAGCGGCCAGGCCGCGGTGGATGTCGACGGCGACGGTGATCTCGACGGGGTGCGTCTGGATATCGACGGTGACGGCGTGTTCGATGACGCATTGGCCGACTTCGATGACGACGGCCTGGCCGATCACGCCGCGCTCGATGTCGGCATCGCAGGCGTTCCAGCGCGTCTGTACACCGACGACGGATCTGGCGCCTGGGCGCTCACGCCGGCGGGCTCCGGTGGCGGGCCGCTGCGGTGGTTCGGCCTGGACGGTGTCGAACACACCTCAAGTGGCGCAGTCGATTTCGATGGAGACGGCCGGCCGGATCGGTTACTGGATGTGGACCGTGACGGGCTGGCCGACCGGGTGTTGCGGGCCGGGGCGGCCGGCGGTTTCGATAAGGGCTACGTCGACACCGACGGCGACGGCCGGTGGGATCTCACATTGGTCGACGCCGACGGTGACGGCGGTGCCGATGACGCCAGCCCGGTGTAATTGCTGGCCGCCGACACCACGCAGACCCCGCCCGATTCGAGTAGCGGGCGGGCGATCTCAACGTCCCGGCGGGGCACGACGCCGAGCAGGTACTGCTGGGCTTGGCCGACGTAGGTGAGCGAATCGCGCACGGTGAACAACGACCGCTTCGCTAGGGGTGCTGTGGTTCGGATGGGTCCGTTGTGCAGCCGCGGGTCGGGCGGGTTGAGCCACTGGTCGCTGATCACGAACCGGGCCCGCCCTGGTCGTAGGGCGGGTGCCGTACGGGTTGGTGGTGAGCGGGGCTGTCGTGGCTGGCGGTGGGGTTTGGCTGGAATAGGTGGGCGCGGGGACCCCCGAGCAGGCGGCCGCTACCGGCGAACAGTCGGCCAAAAGGAATTAAAACTGGACGTGAGCACGTGGTGCGCTATCTGCCCATGCCGGGAGGACCGGCGAAAGCTTGGGCGATTTCTAGCCACCGCGCGGCGTCGGCGCCGTGTGCGACAACGTCGATCTGGGCCCGGTTGCGTCGCTGTGTGACCAGACAACAGAAGTCCATCGCGGAGCCGGTGACGCGCTGAGTGGCGTCCTCGGGACCCCATGTCCAATGGGTTCCGTCGGGTGCGGTCAGGTCGACGTGGAACGGTTCGGTGGGTGGGGTCAGCTGGTGCACCGAGAACGCGAAATCACGGGTCCGCACACCGAGATGGGCGATCGACTTCAGCCGGCTTGTGGGCTGCGGGACGGTGCCGAGGGCGTCGGCGACGTCGAGACCATGCGCCCAGGTTTCCATCAATCGCGCGGTGGCCATCGACGCCGCTCTCATCGGCGGCCCGAACCACAGCAGCTTGCGTCCTTCGGTCACCCCGCGCAGCGCGGTGTGCAGTGCGGTGCGGGTCTGCCGCCACTGCGCCAACAGCTCATCGGGCGCGCTCAGGGCCACCTCTTCGGCGGCCTTGTCGACGAAGCCCAGGGGGTCGGCCCAGGACGCCGCCAGTACGTCGCGGAATGCGGTTTCGTCGGTAATCGAGGTGAGCGATGTGCGATCGGTCCACAGCAGATGGCCGATCTGGTGGGCGATTGTCCAGCCGGGCGCGGGGGTCGGCTGGGCCCAGCCGGTCGGGTCCAGCGGTGCGACGAGGGCGTCGAGGGCGTCGCTCTCGTCGCGCAGGTCGTCGACGATCGGGTCTGCGGGAACCATGAGCCCAACCTAGATCCCGCGTTGCCTGCGCCGGCCCACAATCGCGTGCGCCGCCAAGCCGACCAGATAGATCGCCGAGCCGGAAAGCGCCAGCGCTGGGGAATGGCCGTCGGCCGGGATCACCCCAGCCGCCAGCGTCGTCGCCAGGATGAATGACACCCAGAACACCGAGTCCTGTACCGCGAAAACGTGGCCGCGAAGCGCGTCGTCGACGTCGATCTGCATGGCGACGTCGGCGCACAGTTTGACCATCTGGCCGGCCAGTCCCAGCAGGAAACCGCATCCGAGCATCACCGCCAACTGCAGTGTGGCACCGGCCAGTTGGATGAGCGCCGCACACGCCAGCGCACCGTTGGCGGTCGCATACCGGCCCCAGCGCTTGATCGCCATCGGGGTGCAGATGTTGGCCAGGAACGCGCCGCCACCCGTGGCCGCGACGAACACGACAGCGGTGCCCAGGCCTGCGACGGCGACCCTCGCAGTATCGGTGTGCCGCACGATGACCAGCACCAGCAGGGTGTTGATCCCGAACACCATGCGGTGGCTGGCCAGACCGGACAGGGTGGCCGCGACGGTGGGGGTGGCCGCCACCGCGCGGGCACCGTACAGCCAGCCGGTAGCCACCGCATAGAGGACCGACCCGTGCACGGCGCGTGCGGTGTCGTCGGGTCCCAACTGGTGGCGGGGGAACCGCAGCGACAGCAGGAACGCGATCGCGACGGGAACGGCCACCAGCGCCATGGTCGTGGCCGCGCCGGTATCGCCAGAGCCGAACAACCAGCGGGGCAGCAGCATGAAGTTCGCGCCGAGGAAGGTGGCGGTGGCTCCGGTCGCGGTGGCGACGGAATTCATCGTCACGACCTGCTCGGGCGGCACGACATGCGGCAGCGCCGCTGACAGCCCGGAGGTGACGAACCGGCTGAACCCGTTGAGGATCAGCGCCCCGCAGAGCACGGTCATATCGCCGGCGCCCACCGCCAGCAGCCCCGCCACGCTGATCACCAACACCAGCCGTGCGAGGTTGGCCGCCACGAGGACCGTGCGGCGGTCCCAGCGGTCCAGCAGTGCGCCCGCGAAGGGCCCGACGATCGAGTACGGCAGGAACAGCACTGCGAACGCGCCTGCCACCGCCCACGGGCTGGCGGCCCGCTCCGGGTTGAACAACAGCCCACCGGCCAGACCGGCCTGAAAGAGGCCGTCACCGAACTGGCTTGCGGTCCGAAGCTCCAGCAGCCGCCAGAACTCGGGCAGGCTGCGCACCGACCGCCAAAGCGAACCGGATGCGCGGCTGTCGACCATCGGACCAACAGTACAAATATCCACACGCGCCCGTTACCGCAGCAACACCTCCGTGATGCCATGATGGTGGGGTGTCACAGCACGAGGACCCCGAAGATTTCGTGGCGCCCGCGTCGAACAGGGTGCGGCCCGGGACCCTGCTGTTGGCCAACACCGATCTCTTGGAGCCGACGTTTCGTCGCAGCGTGATCTACGTCGTCGAGCACAATGACGGCGGCACGCTGGGTGTGGTGCTCAACCGCCCGAGCGAGACCGCCGTTTACAACGTGTTGCCGCAGTGGGCGACGTTGGCCGCCAAGCCCAAGACGATGTTCATCGGCGGGCCGGTGAAGCGCGACGCCGCGCTGTGCCTGGGCACCCTGCGGGTCGGCACCGATCCACAGGGCATGCCCGGGCTGCGGCACGTCGCCGGCCGGATGGTGATGGTGGACCTCGATGCCGACCCCGAGCTGATCGCCCCGGCCGTCGAGGGGGTTCGGGTTTTCGCCGGCTATTCCGGCTGGACCATCGGCCAGTTGGAAGGTGAGATCCAGCGCGACGACTGGATCGTATTGTCCGCGTTGCCTTCTGATGTGCTGGTCGAACAGCGGGTGGATCTCTGGTCGCGGGTGTTGCGACGCCAGCCGCTGCCGCTGTCGATGCTGGCCACCCACCCGATCGACGTCAGCCGGAACTGACCGCCGGCGCGTCGACCCGGGGTGCCCCGCCGAGCGGCATGAGCACCAGGCCCAGCAGCGGGAACACGACGAATGTGGTCGCCAGCACCAGCAGGAATGTGTCGACACCGATGCCGGGACAGCCGTGCGCCCATCAGGTCGTCGCGGGGCTCACTTGCAGGACAGGGTGCAGCTTGCGCAGCTACCGGCGCAGCTGGCTTCGGCTTCCCGGCGCGCGGCGTAGCGCGCGCCCTGCCAGGAGCCGGCAGCCACGGTTCCCACCGCGCCGAGCACGCAGACGATCACCACGGTCAGCGCAATATGCGCCGGTGCCGCCAGGGCGGCCGATCCGCCAGCGGCCAGCATCACGGCCGCGGCCAGCTGGGTCGGGGCAACCGAGCGCAATACCTGGCCGGTCACGTCCACGGCAGCGGGCCGGGTCAGCGTCCAGACACCCGAACCACCGATCAGGACGGCCATCCCAAGGCACACCACGCCGACGACGAACATGGGGCCACAATACGATCCCGGGCTCAGTGCTGCGCGAGCGGATCCGCGGGAGCTGGTGGCGGCAAGAGCGCTGCCAGCGGGTACGCCGGATCGGGTGCCGGGGCGGCAGGCGGCGGCGGGGGCGCCGGGGACGTGACCTTGAAGCCGTTCACGATCGCGTCGGTGGCGTCGGCAGTGGCGACCACCTGGTTGGCCGCGGTGGTCACGAACAGCGAGACCAGGTAGCGGTCGGGTCCGGACGCGACGATCACGTGGCGGCGCGAGGTGTTCAGCGTCATATCGTTCTCGCGGTAGGTGCCTTCGATGATCGACGAGGGGAAGCCGTTGAAATCGGCCATCGACGCGTCGGTAGCCTGCCACGCCGTGAGCTGCTGGCTGTCGACGTAGCCGTGGGTGATGGCGTCCTTCGGGTCGAAGTTGCCGACCAGCTTGTGGACCGTCAGCTGGGCGTTGGAGGTGTAGAGCCCGTCACCGCCGAGGCGGTCGGCCAACACGGTGAACGCGTCGGGCACGTTGGGGTCGGGGACGACGCTCCAGCCGCGCGGCATGGGCAGCACCAAGTTGAGTCCGGTGAAGCCGGCCGCCTTCTGCGGCTCCATCTTCACGCCCTTCTCCTGGAAGAAGTCAGCGAGCGTGCCGGATGTGGCGGGGACCAGAGTCTCCGGCGCGGCGGCGGGAATCGCGGGGGCTGCGGCCTGCTGGACGACGCCCGGCTGGGGCGCGACGACCTGGCCGGCGGCCGGGACGGCGTTGGCACCCGCGACCTCGGGGGCAACGGTGACGGTCTGGGTGACGGTGACGGGAGCCGGCGGCAGGGGAAGGGCCGGGTCGGCGGAGGCGCTGGCGCCGGTGAATCCGAGGACGGCGGCTGTCCCTGCAGCCACACCACCAATTACCACCCGCCAATTACGGGCAATCGTCATCATCGCTGCTGTCCTTTTCCACACGTTCGGGCCAGGTGAAACCCTCTGCCAGGGGCCGACTGTAACCACCTGCCGAGGCGCGCGGATAGGGCTGGAACCGAGCTGGAACCAACCGTCGGCCGCACTGCAATTCAACCGATATCGCGTCGTTGCAGACAGTGCGACCGGGGTCACACACCGCTATCGCCGGGGTGGCTCCCAAACCGGCCCTTATACCCTGTGTGACGTGACCGAATCGCCGACCGCCGCACCTGCGGACCCTGACGGCTCCGATAGCGATGTGCCGCGGCACCGCTACACCGCCGAGCTGGCCGGGCGGATCGAGCGGGACTGGCAGGAGAACTGGCAATCGTGGGGCACGTTCAACGTGCCCAATCCGGTCGGCTCGCTGGCCCCCGCCGACGGCGCGGCCGTGCCCGACGACAAGATGTTCGTCCAGGACATGTTCCCCTACCCCTCGGGTGAGGGCCTGCACGTCGGGCACCCGCTGGGCTACATCGCCACCGACGTCTACGCGCGCTACTTCCGGATGACCGGCCGCAATGTGCTGCACGCGTTGGGCTTCGATGCTTTCGGGCTGCCCGCCGAGCAGTACGCGATCCAGACCGGCACCCACCCGCGGATCCGCACCGAGGCCAATATCGTCAACTTCCGTCGGCAGCTGGGCCGCCTGGGCCTCGGGCACGACCGGCGGCGCAGCTTCTCGACCACCGATGTCGACTTCTACAAGTGGACGCAGTGGATCTTCCTAGAGATCTACAACGCCTGGTTCGACACCGACCAGAACAAAGCCCGTCCGATCGCGGACCTGGTGACCGAATTCGCCAGCGGCGCACGCAGTCTCGATGACGGCCGGGCGTGGTCGGCATTGTCGGCCGGGGAGCGCGCCGACGTGATCGACGGCCACCGGCTGGTCTACCTGTCCGATTCGCTGGTGAACTGGTGTCCCGGGCTGGGTACGGTGCTGGCCAATGAGGAGGTCACCTCCGAGGGCCGCAGCGAGCGGGGCAACTACCCGGTGTTCCGGAAACGGTTGCGGCAGTGGATGATGCGCATTACCGCCTACTCCGACCGGCTGCTCGACGATCTCGAGGTGCTGGAGTGGCCGGACAAGGTCAAGGCCATGCAGCGCAACTGGATCGGCCGCTCCACCGGTGCGTCAGCATTGTTCGGGGTCGACGGTACCGATATCGAGGTATTCACCACCCGGCCTGACACCCTGTTCGGCGCCACCTACCTGGTGCTGGCGCCCGAGCACGACCTGGTCGACACCCTGGCCGCCGCCCAGTGGCCCGACGGTGTGGACGCGCGGTGGACATCGGGTGCGGCTAACCCGGTCGAGGCCGTGGCCGCCTACCGGCGTTCGATCGCCGCAAAGTCCGACCTGGAACGTCAGGAGAACAAGACCAAGACCGGGGTGTTCCTCGGCGCGTACGCGACCAATCCGGCTAACGGTCACCAGGTGCCGATCTTCATTGCCGACTACGTGCTGGCCGGCTACGGCACCGGTGCGATCATGGCCGTGCCCGGTCATGACCAGCGGGACTGGGAGTTCGCGAATGCATTCGCACTGCCCATCTTGGAAGTCATTGCCGGGGGCGATGTTTCGGAGGGCGCCTATACCGGCGACGGCGCGCTGGTGAACTCGGGCTACCTCGACGGGCTGAGTGTCGCAGACGCCAAGCAGGCGATCACCGAGCGGCTGGAGGCCGACGGCCGCGGCCACGCCCGGGTCGAATACAAGCTTCGGGATTGGCTTTTCGCGCGTCAGCGGTACTGGGGCGAGCCGTTTCCGATTGTCTACGACGCCGACGGGCGAGCTCATCCGCTGCCCGACGCGGCGCTGCCGGTGGAGCTGCCCGCTATCACCGACTACGCGCCGGTGCACGTCGATCCCGAGGATGCCGACAGTGAGCCGTCACCGCCGCTGAACAAAGCCACCGAGTGGGTGCACGTCGAGTTGGACCTGGGCGATGGCCTGCGGTCCTACACTCGCGATACCAACGTGATGCCGCAGTGGGCAGGAAGCTCCTGGTACGAGCTGCGCTACGCCGATCCGCACAACTCAGAAGAGTTCTGCGCCAAGGAGAACGAGGCCTACTGGATGGGGCCGCGACCCGCGGAGCACGGCGCGACCGACCCTGGCGGGGTGGATCTGTACGTGGGCGGCGTCGAACATGCCGTGCTGCACCTGCTGTATTCGCGGTTCTGGCACAAGGTTCTTTACGACCTCGGCCACGTCAGTTCGCGGGAGCCTTACCGGCGCTTGGTGAACCAGGGTTATATCCAGGCGTTCGCGTATACCGATTCTCGTGGCTCCTACGTTCCGGCCGCCGACGTCGTCGAGCGTGACGGCACGTTCCTCCTGCCCGGTGCCGACGGGGAGATCGAGGTCTTTCAGGAGTTCGGCAAGATCGGCAAGAGCCTGAAGAATTCGATCTCGCCGGACGAGATCTGCGACGGCTACGGTGCCGACACGCTTCGGGTTTACGAGATGTCGATGGGTCCGCTGGAGGCGTCGCGGCCGTGGGCGACCAAGGACGTCGTCGGCGCACACCGGTTTCTGCAGCGGGTGTGGCGACTGGTGGTCGACGAATCCACCGGCGAGGCAAGGGTTTCCGAGTACGAAGCGTTGGACGAGGACACCCTGCGGTTGCTGCACCGCACGATCGCGGGGGTGTCGGAGGATTACGCGGGCCTGCGGAACAACACCGCTGCGGCCAAGCTCATCGAGTACACCAATCACCTCACCAAGGAGGGCATCGGCGCGCGCGCGGCGCTGGAGCCGCTGGTGCTGATGGTGGCCCCGCTCTCACCGCACCTGGCTGAGGAACTCTGGAAGCGGCTAGGTCATCCGAAGTCGTTGGCGCACGGCCCCTTCCCGGTGGCCGACCCGCAGTATCTGGTGACCGACACCGTCGAGTACCCGGTCCAGGTCAACGGCAAGGTCCGCGGCCGCATCACGGTTGCCGCCGATGCCGACAAGGCGAGCGTGGAGGCCAGCGCGCTGGCGGATGAGAAGGTGCAGGCGTTCCTGGCCGGTGCCACCCCGAAGAAGGTCATCGTGGTGCCCGGCCGCCTGGTCAACCTCGTCGTCTAGCGATCTCGGCGCGGGTCAGCGCGGGCGGACCACCACCTGATGGGTGTGTGCGTCGGGCGGAGCGGCGATCACGTCGGCGACGACCCGGGCGACCGTCGAGGCCTTGAGGTATTTCGCCGGGTCGTACTGGCCGCCTTCGTAGGCGACCAGATCCTCCTGCATCTCGGTGGCGACCCGTCCGGGATGCACGCTGGTGACCCGCAGGCTGGGTTCATCGGCACGCAGCGAGTCGGCGAACGCGCGCTGCGCGAACTTGCTCGCCGAGTAAGCCGCCAGCCCCGGCGAGGCGTTGAGGCCGGCGCCGGAGTTGATGAAGACGACGTGCCCGCGGGCGGCCCGCAGTGCCGGTAGTAGCGCCAGCGTGAGGGCGACGGGCCCGGTGACGTTGACTTCGAAACACGACCGCCACTGCTCGGGTATCGACTCGTCGAACCGCCCGGGATGCGAGACACCCGCGTTGTGGACGAGCACGTCGAGCTCGGCCAGCGGCTCGGCGGCGGCCTCGATCGCATCGTGGTCAGTGAGGTCGAAGGGCCAGGTAGGAGCGCCGAGGCGGGCGGCGACGGCGTCGAGCCGGGCAGACGGCCGGCCCGCCAGCAGCAGCGTGTGTGTGGGAGCCAGCGCCTCGGCGATCGCCGAACCGATTCCGCCACCCGCCCCGGTGATCAATGCTGTCGGCACGTTCACAACTCTACCGACCTGCGATTCCCACCTGCGAGACGCAGAATGAACGCGTGGCATTCGACCCGAGTTTCGGCCCGACGCAGCTGGCGGCCCGCGCGGCGTACCTCCTGCGCGGCAACGACCTGGGTGTGATGACCTCCGCCGCCCCGCTGCTCTACCCCCACATGTGGAGTTGGGATGCGGCATTCGTCGCGGTCGGTCTGGCTCCGCTGAGCGTGGAACGTGCGGTGGTCGAACTCGACACGCTGCTGTCGGCGCAGTGGGCCAACGGGATGATCCCGCACATCGTGTTCGCCAACGGGGTCGACGGGTACTTCCCCGGTCCGGCTCGGTGGGCCACCTCCGCGCTGGCGGCCAACGCCCCGCGCACCCGGCACACCTCGGGGATCACCCAGCCGCCGGTGCACGCGATCGCGGTGCAGCGCATCCTCGATCGGGCGCGCACCCGAGGGCGATCGACCAGGGCTGTCGCCGAGGCATTCCTGGACCGGCGGTGGGCGGATCTGGTGCGCTGGCATCGCTGGCTGGCCGAGGCTCGCGATCAGGACGGGCATGGCCGGATCACGCTGTACCACGGCTGGGAATCCGGGATGGACAACTCGCCGCGGTGGGATTCCGCCTACGCCAACGTGATTCCCGGCGTCATCCCGGAGTATCAGCGCGAGGACAATCACATCGTCACCGACGCCAGCCAGCGTCCCTCCGATACCGAGTACGACCGCTACCTGTGGCTGCTCGAAGAGATGAAATCCGTTCGCTACGAAGACGATCTGCTGCCCAAGGTGATGAGCTTCGCCGTCGAGGACGTCTTCGTGTCGGCGATCTTCGCGGTGGCCTGCGATGTGCTGGCCAATATCGGCGAGGACTACAAGCGGCCCCATGCCGATGTTCGCGACCTGTATTCGTGGGCTGAGCGGTTCCGCACCGGCGTCGTCGAGACGTCTGACGGAAGGACCGGAGCGGCAAGGGATTTCGATGTCAAATCGGGCAAGTGGATCGCGACGGAGACCGCCGCGCAGTTCGCGCCGCTGCTATGCGGCGGGCTGCCGCATGATCGCGAACGTGCACTGTTGCGAATCCTGGAGGGGCCGCGGTTCTGCGGTCATCCGGATCTGAAGTATTCGGTGATCCCGTCGACGTCCCCGGTTTCCAAGGACTTCCGGCCGCGCGAGTACTGGCGTGGCCCGGTGTGGCCGGTGCTGACGTGGTTGTTCTCCTGGGCGTTCGCGCGCCGGGGCTGGTCGGAACGGTCGCTGCTGTTACGTCAGGAGGGTCTTCGGCAGGCCAGCGACGGTACGTTCGCCGAGTACTACGAACCGTTCACCGGTGAACCGCTGGGCAGCATGCAACAGTCTTGGACCGCTGCCGCGGTCCTCGACTGGCTGGGTTGATCCCCGGGTCGCTAGTTCTGACCCCCGCGTCGCTAGTTCTGCGCCTGGTCAGCCAACCGCTCCAACGGCCTCAGTGCCTTGGCCAACGTCTCCCGCTCTTCGTCGGTTAACTTCGCCAGCAGTGTCGACAGACTCGCTCGCCGCACTGCCAGCGCCTCGCGGTGCTGCACCAACCCCTGCGGGGTGACCTCGACCAAGACGGCGCGCAGGTCCGAGGGGTCCCGCGAGCGCTTGACGAGACCAAGCTTTTCCAGACGACGGATCGCCACCGTGGTCGTCGGGGTGCGCACTCGCTCGCGCGCAGCCAGCTCCGTCATCCGGATCGGGCCCTGATCGAGCAGGGTCAGCAGGATCGACAGCTGGGCAAGCGTGAGGTCCGCGCCTGCGGTACTCGTCTTGGTGTCGGCGCGACGCAAGACCGAAAACAGCTTCGAGAGAACCCGTTGCAGGTCACCTGACAGATCAGTGACCTGCGGCTCGGTTTCAATCATAGTTCGCTAGTCTAACCTGTGGGTGCCTGTCAACCGGCCTATGCGTCGTTTTCGCGAACGCAATTACAGAACTTGGGACAGGAACCGCTGTAACCGGTCGGTTTTGGCGGCGGTGAAGATCTGGTCAGGTGGGCCGGATTCGACCACCCTGCCGTGATCCATGAACACCACCGAATCCGCGGTGGAGCGGGCGAATCCCATCTCGTGGGTGACCACCACCATCGTCATCCCGTCGGATCCGAGCTCGGCGATCACCGCCAGAATTCCCTTGACCAGCTCGGGATCCAGTGCCGAGGTGGCCTCATCGAAGAACATCACCTGCGGTGCCATCGCCAAGGCCCGGGCGATGGCGACCCGCTGCTGCTGTCCGCCGGACAGCGTCGTCGGACGCACGTCCGCCTTGTGCCGCAACCCAACCCGCTCGAGCTGAGCCAGCGCCAGCTCGCGCGATTCGTGGGCCGGCAACCGCTTGAGTTTGCGTGGGCCCAAGGCCACGTTGTCCACCACGCTGCGGTGCGGGAAAAGGTTGAACTGCTGGAACACCATGCCGATGCGCTGACGTAGCTTGTCGGGATCGTCGTGCAGCACCGACTTTCCGGCGAGCAGGATGTCGCCCTTATCGGGTTCGTAGAGGCGGTTGAGGGTGCGCAGCAGCGTCGACTTACCCGACCCGGACGGTCCGATGACGGCTGACGTGGTGCCGGCCGGGACCTCGAGGTCCACCCCGCGCAGTATCGCGTTGGTGCCCAAGGTCAGGTGGATATCGCTGGCCGCCAACGAAACCGGTTCAGGGCGGGGCGCCATCACACCATCTCCTGGCTCGTGGTGCTCGGCTCCAGCGGGTCCTCGGTGGTGGTCGCCCGGCCGCGGCGCAGCCGGGTGTCGATGAAGTTCACCAAGTGGGTCAACGGAATCGTCAGCAGCAGGTAGAACAACCCGGCCGCCACCAATGGCGACAGGTTTCCGGTCTGGGCGTTGAGATCACGGCCGACCTGGAAGAGCTCGCGCTGGCTGGCGACCAGGCCCAGGAAGTACACCAGTGACGAGGCTTTCAGCAGTGCGATGAACTGGTTCACCAACGCGGGCAACACCCGCCGCACACCTTGTGGCACAACCACCAGTCGCATCGAGGAGGTGTGACTGAACCCGAGCGCACGGGAGGCCTCCATCTGGCCGGGATCCACGCTCTGGATCCCGGAACGGAAGATCTCCCCGATGTAGGCGGCGGCCATCAGTCCGAGCGCGGCGATGCCGAGGGGATAGGGGTCATTGCCGGTCAGCTGCCCCACCATCGGCCCGACGCCCAATCCGATCAGCAGGATGATCACGACTTCGGGCAGGCCGCGGAAGATGTCGGTGTAGATCCGGGCCGGCCAGCGCAGCCACCGCGAGCGGGATATCCCCGCCACCGCCAGTCCCATGCCGAGCACCAGCCCGATGACGGCAGCGGACACCGTCAGCAGCAGAGTGTTGGGCAGACCGGTGGTCAATAGATCGGGGATGGCTTTCTTGTACAGCTCCCAATCCAGGAACGATTCCCGCAGCTGCGTCAGCACCGATTTCGGCGCCGACGCCGCTGCCGCGGGTTTCTCGTGGTCGGCTGCGATCACGGCGAAGTCGGGCAGTTGCGGTAGCGGTGCCGCCTTGGATCCCGGTTTCCAGCCCGGCGGCAGTGCTCGGGGCACCCACTCGGAGTACAGCCGGGACCAGGTGCCGTCGACGATGACGGCGTCCAGCCCGGCGTTGAGCGCATCGATGAGCGGCTTGTTCTCGTTAGCGACGGCGTAGGCGACGAAATTGTCCAAACTGAAGGTGTTTTCGACGATCTGGGCGGGATCGCCGGGCTTGACCGTGCCGACCGCCTGTTGCGACGGCGCCACCCACGCGTCGATCTGGCGGGTCTTGAGGCTGGCGTAGACGGTGTTGTAATCCGGGAACTTCACCGGCTGCAGATGCAGCGTGTCGACCAGGTAGGCCTCTTGCACGGTGCCCTGCACGACCCCGATGCGCTGGCCGGACCCCAGCTTGTCGAACCCGGTGATCGGCGAGCCGGACGGGACGACCAGAGAGAAGTAGCCGAAGTCATAGCCGTTGGTGAAGCCGACGGTGCGCCGGCGCGCATCGGTGGTGGTGATCGAGGACGACCCGACGTCGAAGCGGCGGGCCGCCACCTGCGCGAGCAACCCAGAGAATTCGGTGCCCACGAACGTGATCTTCAGGCCGAGCTTGTCGGCGATCGCGCGCAGAAGTTCATTGTCGAACCCGGTGAACTGACCTCCCGCGTCGATGCAGATGCTCGGTGGCGCGTCGGACAGCGTCCCGACGGTCAGCGTGCCCGGGGTGATCAGTCGCAGCGTATCGCGGTTGACCGAGCTCAGCGGCTCTGTCGTGGCGGTGGTGTATTTGTCTTCGCTGGGCCCCTTGGCCGCGGCCGCCAGGTTGGTCGGCAAGGCGCTGGCCGACTCCACACCCGGCGGGGCGCACTGATCGGCGCTCGCGGGCGCGGCGCCAACCAGGCCGACGATCATCAGCAGGACCGCCAATACCGCCGCGAACCGACTCGAATGAATAGTCATCACTAGCAAGTTACTGCGGACAGTCGCCCGGACACGGCTTGCAGTCAAACGGAATCTAAGTCGGCGAATACATCGCGGCTGCGCAGTTCCGCTGTCAGCACGTCGGCCATCAGGTCCACTCGGTCTCCGGACCGGAGCCGGCCTGTGAGAAGCAGGTCGCGGACATGCGCCACGACCAAGTCCTGCTCTTTGACCCCATAGCGTTTGGGCATCGTTCTCTCCGCGGCGGTGGAGTGTCTGCAGAGGCCGCAGCCGGCGTACCGGGTCGGCGGCACGCGGATGATCACCAGTTATGAGGTCGACCTCAGGGCCCAACTGCGTAGTCATCCCGGCGATGACATGGTCAGCACTATCCCGGCCATCGACGGTGATGGTGATGCTGTTCACCGCCAGTCGCGAAGGCCCGCATGCGCACCAGATGGACCTGACCGCCAAGCCCACCCACTCGGGATTCGGCGGCGGTATCCCTCGCTGTCTGGGTTCGCATCTGGCGCGCCGGGAGCTACGGCTGACCATCGAGGAATTCCCCGCCCGGATCCCGGATTACCGGCAGGCAAACTCCGCCGGGCTAATATCAAGGAGCCCGGCCGGGGGAGGGGCTTTCTTTCTGCTGCGGCGTCTCGACCGACAGCAAGGGGTCATACGTGGCACGGAAGATTCGGACAGCGGTGCTTGCCGGCGTGATCGTGGCCGGCGCCCTCACCGGTTGCGGACACACCTCGAGTTCCACGAAGGGTTCTACATCGCCGGCCGCAGGTGCGACAACCGACGGCGCATTCCCCACGCCCACGCAGACCGATGTCAACGGCAACGGCACGCCGGATGCGCAAGACCCCGACCAGGCGTGGCCCGGCAAGATGACCGTGGTCTATGAGGAGGCCAAGACACCGGACGCCGTCCGCGGACGGAAGTTCATGGAAGACACCAACCTGCTGCCGCAGTTGGCCGACGACATCAACACCACCCTCAAGCTTCCCTACGACATACCTCTGCGGGGCTCGCAGTGTGATGAGCCGAACGACTTCTGGAGCCCGTCCGATAAGGCAATGACGTTGTGCTACGAGGACATTGCCAACAGCTTGGACATCTACCAGAAGGCGGGCGACGCCAAACCCGCTGAGGGCACCTTCCATGAGGCACTCGCCGCGTTCTACCACGAGGCCGGGCACATGGTGATCGACCTCTACGATCTGCCGGCCACCGGGCGCGAAGAGGATGTGGCCGACCAGGCGTCGGTCTACCTGCTGTTGCGCCCCGGGGACGACGGCAAGGTCGACCGCGACAGCGTGGTCGCCATCCTCGACTCGGCGCGCTGGTTCAACGCGATGAATGAGCTGGACGGTGGCGAAGTCAACTTCGCCGATCCCCATTCACCGAACAAGGCTCGGATGTACAACATGGTCTGCTGGGCCTATGGTGGCCAGCCCCAACTCACGGGTGACGTTGTCGCCGCGGGGCTGCTGCCCGAATCTCGCGCGGGCAGTTGTGACGAGGAATACCAGAAGCTGGACCACGCCTGGAACACACTCTTGACGCCCTACCTGAAGTCCTGAAGTAGGGCGCCAACAGCGTCAGCGGTTGTCCCGCCAGCGGATCAGCGCCTGGGCCGGACCGAGGTTGTAGTCGGGGCCGTTGGCGCCGACGGTCAGCAGGGTCACGCCCAACCCGGCGAGCGCGTCGGCACTGGCAAGCAGAGCATCAACGTCCTGGCCGCCCTCCACGCCCGCGGACCGCTCGATGACGGCCGGATCGCGGCCCACATCCGAGCTGTGGCGGGCGAGCACCTCGGCCTTGCCCGGGTAGGTCTCGGCATTGGTGAAGCCGTGCCAGATGTCGCCGTACTCGGCGACCAGGCGCAGGGTCTTCTTCTCGCCCTGGCCCCCGATCAGGATCGGGATCTCACGGGTCGGGGCCGGATTCAGTTTGGACAGCCGGGATGTGATGCGCGGCAGCGCTTCGGCGAGATCATCGAGGCGGCTTCCGGCGGTGCCGAAGTCGTAGCCGTACTCGTCGTAGTCCTTCTCCTTCCAACCCGATCCGATGCCTAGGATCAGCCGGCCTCCGGAGATGTGGTCGACGGTGCGGGCCATATCGGCCAGCAGCTCCGGGTTGCGGTAGGAGTTACAGGAGACCAGGGCGCCGATCTCGACGCGGGAGGTCTGCTCGGCCCAGGCGCCGAGCATCGTCCAGCACTCGTAATGCGCGCCGTCGGGGTCACCGTAGAGCGGGAAGAAGTGGTCCCAGTTGAAGACGACGTCGACGCCGATGTCCTCACAGCGCCGGACGGCGTCGCGGATCTCGTTGTAGTCGGTGGAATGTTGCGGCTGCAGTTGCACGCCGATGCGAATCGGAAAGGTCATGTCTCAACCGTACGTTCGGCTAGACGCCGATATTCCCGTCTTTCTTCCATACCGCCAGCACCGCCACGCCCGCCGCCTCCAACGCCGAGCGCCCGTTGTGGTCAATCAAGCCGATTCAGCGGCACCAGAGCCATGTCGCGAAAACATGGCAACCCGGGACTCGGCTGTGAATCGACTGGGGGGTAACCAGTGAACAGCTGGGAGATGGCTCAGTCGCTGAGCACTCCGCGCAGGATCTCGATCAGCGCGCCGGGCTGGTCGCCTTGAACCGAGTGACCGGAGTCGGGCACCATGATCACCTTCTGGAAACCCGGTGCGGTGCGGGCGAATTCGTCGGCATCGTCGTCGTTGACGAAGAACGAGTTGGCTCCGCGTACCAGCGTGGTCGGCACGGTCAGCCTGGGCACGTCATCCCACAAGCCGGCGAACGACTCCGGCAGTCCGCCGCCGCCCGCGCCTGTGCGGAACGAGTCGTAGCGCCACGTCCAGGTGCCGTCATCCAACTGCTTGGAGTTGTGAAAAACGCCGCGGCGCAGCGACTCTCGGCTTCGACTGGGAGAAGCGGCGACGGTGACGTCCACCATCGCGGCGAAGCTGGGAAACGTGCGCTCACCTTGCACCAGGGCGACGGCACCCAGCTGCGCCTTGGTCATCTGCTCGTGCCGTTCGGGCGCCGACGGGGTGACGTCCACGAGTACCAACGTGCGGACCAGGTCGGGTGCGATCGTCGCCAGCCGCAACGCCGTCAGGCCGCCCAGCGACATGCCGACCACCAGGTCGGCATCGACGGCCAGCTCACGCAACACCGGTTCGATCGCCTCGGCGTTGAGCTTCGGGCCGTAGTCGCCGTCCTCGCGCCAGGCCGAGCGGCCATGGCCGGGCAAGTCGACGGCCAGCGCAGAAGCGCCGAGCCCGAGGATGACGGTGTCCCAGGTGTGGGCGTTCTGGCCGCCGCCGTGCAAGAAGACCACGCGTACCGGGTCAGTGCCCCAGCGCACGGCGCTGATGGGGCCGAACCCGATCCGGGCAACCGCGGGCAGGGGAGCGCTCACCCCGGCTTGTTCCGCGTTCTCGGGCAGCAGCGCGAACTCGTCGAGTCCGATCAGTTCATCGTCGGCGATCACACCGTCCATCTAACGCGAAAGTGCGGCCAGATCGCGATGGGGCGTCCCATCTAGATCCGACCGCACTTTCGCGTGCACAGCGCGATTACTCGCCGGCGATGAACTCCTCGAGCTGAGTCCGGGCGATATCGTCGGGCAGCTGCTTGGGCGGGCTCTTCATCAGGTAGGCCGATGCTGGGATGATCGGGCCGCCGATGCCGCGGTCCTTGGCGATCTTGGCCGCGCGCACCGCGTCGATGATGATGCCGGCCGAGTTCGGCGAATCCCAGACCTCAAGCTTGTACTCCAGGTTCAGGGGCACATCGCCGAAGGCGCGGCCCTCGAGGCGGACGTAGGCCCACTTGCGATCGTCGAGCCAGGCGACGTGATCCGACGGACCGATGTGGACGTTCTTGTCCTCGATCTTGTTGGCCAGCGAGCCGGTCAGGTTGGACGTGACAGCTTGAGTCTTGGACACCTTCTTGGACTCGAGGCGCTCGCGCTCGAGCATGTTCTTGAAGTCCATGTTGCCGCCGACGTTCAGCTGATACGTGCGATCCAGCGTGACGCCGCGGTCTTCGAAGAGCTTGGCCATCACGCGGTGGGTGATGGTCGCGCCGACCTGGCTCTTGATGTCGTCGCCGACGATCGGCACACCGGCGTCGGTGAACTTCTTGGCCCAGACGGGGTCCGAGGCAATGAAGACCGGCAGCGCGTTGACGAACGCGACCTTGGCGTCAATGGCGCACTGCGCGTAAAACTTGTCGGCCTCGTCCGAGCCCACCGGCAGGTAGGACACCAGGACGTCGACTTGAGCGTCCTTGAGGATCTTGACCACGTCGACGGGCTGCTCGTCGGAGATCTCGATGGTCTCGGCGTAGTACTTGCCGATGCCGTCCAGGGTCGGGCCGCGCTGCACGACGACGTCGGTCGGCGGCACGTCAGCGATCTTGATGGTGTTGTTCTCCGAGGCGAAGATCGCTTCCGACAGGTCGAAGCCGACCTTCTTGGCGTCCACATCGAACGCGGCGACGAACTTCACGTCGCGCACGTGATAGGGGCCGAGCTTCACGTGCATCAGGCCAGGAACGGTGGCGTTCGCGTCGGCGTCCTTGTAGTACTGCACGCCCTGGACCAGTGAGGATGCGCAGTTGCCGACGCCGACGATGGCGACCCGTACATCTGTTGACGCTCCGTTGTGCTCCGTCATGGGACGTTCTCCTTACTCGTACTTCTACTGGCTGCTGTTCAGGTACTGCGGTGGCCCGCGTCAGGCCTGGTCTGGGTGGCTTTGGGCCACCCGCTCAGCGGCAATCAGCTCGTTGAGCCACTTGACTTCCCGCTCGCTGGACTCCAGGCCCAGCTGATGCAGTTGTCGGGTATAGCGGTCGAGCGAATTGCTCGCCCGGGCGATGGCCTCCCGCAGACCCTCGCGGCGTTCTTCCACCTGGCGGCGGCGGCCTTCAAGGATTCGCATCCGTGCCTCGGCCGGTGTGCGGTTGAAGAACGCCAGGTGCACACCGAAGCCGTCGTCGGTGTAGTTCTGCGGACCGGTATCGGCCACCAGCTCGGCGAAGCGCTGGCGTCCGGCATCGGTCAGTTGATACACCCGGCGGGCACGGCGCAACACCGTAGTTCCCGCGGGTGCGGTGTCCTCGATGATCAACCCGTCGGTCTGCATCCGGCGCAGTGCCGGATACAGCGAGCCATATGAAAACGCCCGAAAAGCGCCCAGAAGGCCCGTCAGCCGCTTGCGCAGTTCGTAGCCGTGCATGGGGGATTCGAGGAGAAGACCCAAGATGGCAAGCTCCAACACCGGGTCACCTCCTTTGCTTGGCCGTTACGGCGTTTCGACACCTCCGTGAATAGTATCGAAGCGATATATTTAACGCCACTTGAACGTCATGCGACCGTTTCTTGAGCGCCGACCGTCACTCCAGCGTCACGCGGGAGGCGTCAGGGTGTCGTCACGGTCAGCGTCCTTGGCTCGCGTGCTGGCTGTCTGGCGAGTCGCCACGGCGTTGGTCGTAAGAGTTCGGCAAGTATGAACGCAGACCAGGCACACAATCGGGGGCACTCGCGAGTCGGTTGCGCGCCGTCGCCTAGATCCCCGACGTACTCTGGTCATCGTGCGATTGCAGCGACAGGTGGTGGACTACGCCCTGCGGCGACGCTCCCTGCTGGCCGAGGTCTACTCCGGCCGGACCGGTGTGACCGAGGTTTGTGACGCCAATCCCTATCTGTTGCGCGCCGCCAAGTTTCACGGCAAGCCCAGTACGGTGATGTGCCCGATCTGCCGCAAGGAGCCGTTGACATTGGTGTCCTGGGTGTTCGGCGATCACCTGGGCGCTGTCTCCGGGTCGGCGCGCACCGCCGAGGAGCTGGTGTTGCTGGCGACGCGGTTCGATGAGTTTTCGGTACATGTGGTGGAGGTATGCCGCACCTGCGAATGGAATCACTTGGTTAAGTCATATGTGCTCGGAGCGCCGCGTCCCAAGGACGGAACGCGCGGTCGCCGGGGCACCCAGACGGCGCGCTCCGGCGCGCGCACGGCCAGTGAATAGCGAAGGGCGTCACGACCGGCCTGGCACTGACAACCGCACTGGATCAGGGTCTGATGATGCCTCCGGCAAACACGAGGCGCCGACCACCAAGTTCTCGGTAGCCGACGCCACTGATGCGTCTGTTTCGTCCGGTCCGGGCCGCACGGGGTCCCGTCGGCAGGCGCCACCCGATGATCGGCTGACGTCGATCATGGAGCCGATCCGCGACGACACCATTGCGCTGCGCGACCCGATTGACGTCGTCAAGGCGGCCATGGACGGCACGCCCCCGCCGAAGTTCCCCCCGCCTCCGCCTCCGCCACCACCGCCACGCCGTGGGGGACCGGTGGGCCCGCGGCCGCCGAGCTTCTCCCAGCAGATCAACTGGAAGTGGTTGCGCCGCTCGCTGTACATCGCTGTCGTGCTGTTGGTCGTGCTGCCGATGATCACCTTCGGGATGGCCTACATGATCGTCAAAGTGCCTCAGCCCGGCGATCTGCGCACCAACCAAGTGTCGACCATCCTGGCCAGCGACGGCTCCGAGCTGGCGAAAATTGTTCCCCCCGAAGGTAACCGGGTTGACGTCAACATCGACCAGGTCCCGGTTCCGGTACGCTACGCGGTGATGGCCGCCGAAGACCGCGACTTCTACACCAACCCAGGCTTTTCCTTCTCCGGCTTCGCCCGGGCGCTCAAGAACAACCTCTTCGGCGGCGACCTGCAGGGTGGCTCGACCATCACCCAGCAATACGTGAAGAACGCGCTCGTGGGTGATGCCCGGTCGGGTGTCGGTGGTGTGGTCCGCAAGGCCAAGGAACTCGTCATCTCCACGAAGATGTCGGGTGAGTGGTCCAAAGACCAAGTGCTGCAGGCGTATCTGAACATCATCTATTTCGGCCGCGGTGCTTACGGCATCTCGGCGGCCTCGAAGGCGTACTTCAACAAGCCCGTCGAACAGTTGACGATCGCCGAGGGTGCCCTGCTGGCAGCGCTGATCCAGCGGCCGTCGACGCTGGATCCAGCGGTCGATCCTGAAGGTGCGGCCAGCCGCTGGAACTGGGTGCTCGACGGCATGGTGTCGATGGGCGCGCTGTCGAAAGAGGAACGCGCCCAACAGGTCTTCCCGCCGACGGTGCCGCCCGAGCAGGCGCGTGCGGCCAACGTGATCACCGGACCGAATGGCCTGATCGAACGCCAGGTCACCAAGGAACTGCTCGACCTGTTCAACATCGACGAGCAGACGCTCAACACCCAGGGTCTGCAGATCACTACGACGATCGACCCGCAGGCGCAGCAAGCCGCCGAGAACGCGGTGACGAAGTATCTGGACGGTCAGATGCCGGATATGCGTTCGGCGGTGGTATCCATCGACCCGAAAACCGGTGGCGTGAAGGCCTATTACGGCGGCTCGGACGCCCAGGGCTTCGACTTCGCCCAGGCCGGGCTGCCCACGGGTTCGTCGTTCAAGGTGTTCGCGTTGGTGGCCGCCCTCGAACAGGGCATCGGGCTGGGCTATCAGGTGGACAGCTCACCGGTGACCCTCAACGGCATCACCATCACCAATGTCGAAGGCGAGGGCTGCGGTGTCTGCACTATCGCCGAGGCACTCAAGCGATCGCTGAACACCTCTTATTACCGGCTGATGCTCAAGCTCAAGAACGGCCCGAGCGATGTCGCCGATGCCGCGCACCGCGCAGGGATCGCAGAGAGCTTCCCGGGCGTGGACCACACCCTGTCCGAGGACGGTAAGGGCGGACCACCCAACAACGGTATCGTGTTGGGGCAGTACCAATCCCGGGTGCTTGACATGGCCTCGGCGTATGCGACGCTGGCGAATTCGGGCGTCTATCACAAGCCGCACTTCGTCCAGAAGGTGGTCAACTCCCGCGGTGAGGTGCTCTTCGACGCCAGCACTTCCGATAACAGCGGAGAGCAGCGCATCCCGAAAGCCGTCGCCGACAACGTCACCGCGGCCATGCAGCCGATCGCGGGCTGGTCCAACGGACACAATCTGGCCGGCGGGCGTGCCTCGGCGGCCAAGACTGGGACCAACCAGCTCGGCGACACCGGTGCCAACCGGGACGCGTGGATGGTGGGCTACACCCCGTCGCTGGCGACCGCGGTCTGGGTCGGCACGACTGATGGCACCGAGCCGTTGGTCACCAAGGGCGGCGGCCAGGTCTACGGCTCGGGTATCCCGTCCGATATCTGGAAGGCGACGATGGACGGGGCACTGAAGGGTACCGACAACGAGATCTTCCCCAAGCCGACCGAGATCGGCGGCTACGCCGGTGTTCCGGCCGCGCCGCCGCCGCCGCCTCCGCCGCCGCCTCCGCCGCCATCGATCCAGGTGATCCAGCCCAGTATCGAAGTCGCACCGGGTATTACGATTCCCCTGGGTCCGCCCACGACCATCACCGTGCCCGCTGGACCGCCAGGCGTACCGGGCGCGCCGGAGCTGCCGCCGGCCGGCCCCGGTGATCCCAACGCTCCCCTTCCGCCTCCGCCGTGATCGACAGCGAGAGCCAGGGATCTTCGGCCGACCGGCCGGCCGTTGCGCCGGCCGGCGTTGTGTTAACGGGCCGCGCCACGGTGTCACCGCAGCCGCTGGCCACCGACCTGCGCAGCGCCGACGATCGTGACAAACCCAGTCGCACCGACACTTTGGGTGCCGCGCTCTCGGATGTGGTGGGCGGTCCAGTCGGTCGGCACGCGCTGATCGGTCGGACGCGGCTGTTCACCCCACTGCGGGTGATGTTCATGATGGCGCTGGTGGTGCTGGCGCTGGGCTGGACCACCAAGTCGCCGTGCCTGCAGACCGTCGGCGCCGGGCCACCCGATCAGCGGGTGGCGAACTGGCAGAACCAGCGCGCCTACTTCGAACTGTGCTACTCCGACACGGTGCCGCTCTACGGTGCGGAGTTGCTGAGCCAGGGCCGTTTTCCGTACAAGTCGAGCTGGCTCGAGACCGACTCCAGCGGGCGCCCACAGATTCGGTACGACGGTAAACCCGCGGTGCGCTATATGGAGTATCCGGTCCTGACCGGGGTGTACCAGTACGTCTCGATGGCGTTGGCCAAGACGTACACCGCGGCGGCGAAGATAGTGTCGCTGCCGGTGATCGCCGAAGTGGTGATGTTCTTCAACTTCGCCGCGTTCGGTCTTGCGCTGGCGTGGCTGACGACGGTATGGGCCACGTCGTGGCTGGCGGGTCGACGGGTCTGGGATGCCGCGTTGGTGGCCGCCTCACCGGTGCTGGTATTTCAGGTGTTCACCAATTTCGACGCGCTGGCAACGGCTTTTGCGATCGGCGGCCTGCTGGCCTGGGCGCGCCGTAAACCGGTACTGGCCGGAATTCTGATCGGGCTCGGGGTAGCCGCCAAGTTGTATCCGGCACTGCTGTTGTTGCCTCTGGTGGTGCTGGCGATCCGCAGCGACCGGATGCCCGAAGCCGCCAAAACGGTGGTCGCCGCCGTCGGCGCATGGTTCGTGGTCAATCTGCCTGTGATGGCGCTGTTTCCACGCGGCTGGTCGGAGTTCTTCCGGCTGAACTCCCGGCGCGGTGACGATATGGACTCGCTGTACAACGTGGCGAAGTCGTTCACCGGCTGGGACGGTTTCGATGCGAATCTGGGGTTCTGGCAGCCGCCGGTAATCCTCAACACCGTCGTCGCGGTCCTGTTCCTGCTGTGTTGCGCGGCGATCGCCTACATCGGCCTGACCGCACCACAGCGGCCCCGGGTGGCACAGCTGGCGTTCCTGACGGTGGCGGCGTTCTTGTTGGTGAACAAGGTGTGGAGCCCGCAGTTCTCGCTGTGGCTGGTGCCGCTGGCGGTTCTGGCGCTGCCGCACCGGCGAATCCTGTTGGCGTGGATGACTATTGACATGCTGGTATGGGTACCGCGGATGTTCTACCTGTACGGCGAGGGCAACAAGGGCCTACCCGAACAGTGGTTCACCGCGACAGTGTTGTTGCGCGATATCGCGGTGATCGGGCTGATGGTGTTGGTGGTGCGCCAGATCTACCGGCCGGAGCTGGATCTGGTGCGCTGGAATGGCCGGGTCGACGATCCGGCCGGGGGAGTGTTCGATCGCGCCGACGACGCGCTCCCGCAATGGTTCCCGCGGCGGCTGCGGCCCCGGGCAGCCGCTGTCACACAGCCTGAACAGCACGCTGTGCCGGATGCGAGTCGCGATAGCACTGTTCCCGCGTAACACCGCGCTGGACGCGATCGGCCCCTACGAGGTGACCCAGCCCGACGTCCTGGTGTCCCCCGGCGGGGGCCAGTGAGCTGATGATCGAATACGACCCACAGCCACCGTTCAACGCCGGGGCGCTGGGCAAAGCCTCGGATGCCATGGTGCAGCTGGCGCTGGAGTACTACGGCCGGCGGAGCTGATTTCGCTGATCAGCGTGGGCTCCGGTAGCCTGTGCAGGTTGCCGACGCAGGCGACTCTCCTGCCACGGATCGACCGTGGCCGTTACGACCATAGGAGGTGATGAGGTTCCCATGCGTCCATACGAAATCATGGTCATCCTTGACCCCACTCTCGATGAGCGCACCGTGGCTCCGTCTCTGGACACGTTCTTGAACGTCGTCCGCACTGACGGCGGTTCGGTGGACAAGGTCGACATCTGGGGTCGGCGCCGCCTGGCGTACGAGATCGCCAAGCATGCCGAGGGCATTTACGCCATCGTCGATGTGAAGGCCGAACCGGCCACCGTGTCCGAGCTCGACCGTCAGCTCAACCTGAACGAGTCGGTGCTGCGGACCAAGGTGATGCGGACCGATAAGCACTAGTCACGCCAGTGGATAAAGCTCGCCGTGCGTCGGAGCTAGTAACTAGGCTCGCGGTGAATTTATCCGCCTACGCCAGGAGGACCTTGTGGCCGGTGACACGACCATCACCGTCGTCGGGAATCTGACCGCCGACCCCGAACTGCGGTTCACCCCGTCCGGTGCAGCCGTCGCTAATTTCACGGTGGCGTCTACACCGCGGACGTTCGACCGCCAGAGCGGGGAGTGGAAGGACGGCGAAGCGCTGTTCCTGCGCTGCAATATCTGGCGTGAGGCGGCCGAGAACGTGGCCGAAAGCCTCACCCGGGGGTCCCGGGTCATCGTCACCGGCCGACTCAAGCAGCGTTCCTTCGAAACCCGTGAGGGTGAGAAGCGCACTGTCATGGAGGTCGAGGTCGACGAGATTGGCCCGTCGCTGCGCTACGCCACCGCCAAGGTCAACAAGGCCTCGCGCAGCGGTGGCGGGGGCGGCGGCTTCGGCGGCGGCAGTGGTGGCGGCGGGGGTTCCCGTCCGGCGGCGTCCAATGATGCGCCGGCCGACGATCCGTGGGGCAGCGCCCCGGCGTCGGGCTCGTTCGCCGGTGGCGACGACGAACCGCCTTTCTGACACAAACCTTTGCGCGCCCCGGCGCGCCATCTGAAGAACGAAAGAGATTGACCCATGGCCAAAACCAATAAGCGGCGTCCGGCACCGGAAAAGCCGGTCAAGACCCGCAAGTGCGTGTTCTGCTCGAAGAAGGGGCAGGACATCGATTACAAGGACACCCAGCTGCTGCGTACCTACATCAGCGAGCGCGGCAAGATCCGCGCCCGCCGGGTGACCGGTAACTGCGTGCAGCACCAGCGCGACATCGCGATCGCCGTCAAGAACGCGCGTGAGGTTGCCCTGCTGCCGTTCACGTCGGCGGCTCGGTAGAGAACGGAATATCGACATGAAGCTGATCCTGACCGCTGAGGTCGAACACCTCGGCGTTGCCGGTGACACCGTTGAGGTGAAGGACGGGTACGGACGCAACTATCTGCTGCCGCGCGGTTTGGCCATCACGGCCTCGCGTGGTGCGCAGAAGCAGGCCGACGAAATCCGTCGGGCCCGCGAGACCAAGACCGTGCGCGATCGTGAGCACGCCGATGAGATCAAGGCCGCTATCACGGCCCTGGGCTCGGTCCAGCTGCCGGTGAAGACCGCTGCGGATTCGGGCAAGCTGTTCGGTTCGGTGACCGCCAACGATATCGTCGCGGCGATCAAGAAGGCCGGCGGCCCGAACTTGGACAAGCGCACCGTGCAGTTGCCCAAGGCTCACATCAAGGCCACCGGTGCCCACACCGTCGGCGTGCACCTGCACCCCGAGGTGAATGTCGACCTGACCGTCGACGTCGTCGCACAAAGTTAGCCATCCGCGTCAATTCCCCGGGGCGCCGGCCCTTCGTGGTCGGTCCCGGGGAATTGCTGCATTCTGGCGAACCTATTCTGTCGGGCCCGGCTCAGCTAATCTAACCAGCCGTTAACCTTGCGCATAACCTCCGGCAACACAACACGCCCGAGATTGCAACCGGGGCCGACACGCCGATGGACTTGCCATCCACAACACACACCAGGCACTACTCTGCCCTCAACTGGGGAAATGACACGAGATTAGTCCGTGATCCACAGGTTCTCCCCAACACCTCAACACCACTTTCCCCAGCTATCCACAAACCACTAACAGGTTGATGAACACGACCGGTTTGCGAGGGCTCCAGCAACGTCTAGCGTGAGCCGTCGGCGGAACCGGTCAGCACCGTCGCGACGAAAACTTGTCGGGGGCGTCGGGTAAACCCCCGAATGATGCATCGAACTGGCATTCGACAGGCTTTAGACCGAGGTGGGGACAAATCTGTGGCGGTCGTTGACGATCTCAGTCAGCCCGGGATGGGCAGTCCTCCTCCGTCCGAGGACTTCGGTCGCCAGCCTCCTCAGGATCTTGCCGCGGAGCAGTCGGTGCTGGGCGGGATGCTGCTGTCCAAGGATGCGATCGCCGACGTGCTGGAGCGCCTGCGTCCGGGCGATTTCTACCGGCCCGCACATCAGAACGTCTACGACGCGATTCTGGACCTGTATGGGCGCGGTGAGCCCGCGGACGCGGTCACCGTGGCGGCCGAGCTGGATCGGCGCGGGCTGTTGCGCCGCATCGGCGGGGCGCCCTATCTGCACACCCTGATCTCGACGGTGCCCACCGCGGCCAACGCCGGGTACTACGCGGGCATCGTGGCCGAGAAGGCGTTGTTGCGGCGGCTGGTGGAGGCCGGCACGCGGGTGGTGCAGTACGGCTATGCCGGTGCCGAGGGCGCCGACGTCAACGAGATCGTGGACCGCGCGCAGGCTGAGATCTACGACGTCACCGAGCGGCGGACCGCCGAGGACTTCCTTCCGCTGGAAGATCTCCTGCAGCCGACGATGGACGAGATCGACGCCATCGCCTCCAACGGCGGCCTTTCGAGGGGTGTGCCGACGGGCTTCGATGACCTCGACGCGCTGACGAACGGGCTACATCCCGGTCAGATGATCGTGGTGGCGGCGCGGCCCGGTATGGGCAAGGCGCTGGGTTTGGACACGCCCCTGCCGACGCCGACGGGCTGGACCACGATGGGTGAGGTCAAGGTCGGGGATTACCTGATCGATGCCGGCGGGCGTCCCACGCGGGTGGTCGCGGCGACCGATGTGATGGTCGGTCGGCCGTGCTACGAGGTCGAATTCTCCGATGGCACCGTGCTGATCGCCGACGCCGAGCATCAGTGGCTTACGGATACCCGGGCGTCACGGAAGTCGGCGCCGGCTGCCGCGGTTGGCTACAACCGCCACAAGAGCCAGCAGACGTTCGCCGCTGTCCACACAACGCGGGAGATCGCGGAGACGCTGCGCTGCCCGACGCAGGACCGCCGGCTGAACCATTCGGTGACCAATGCCAAGCCGCTGCAGGCACCGGATCGTGACCTGCTAGTCCCGCCGTACACCCTCGGCGCGTGGCTGGGGGATGGCACCAGCGCCGCCGCGCAGATCACGGTGGCGGATCCTGAGATCGTCATGCGTATCGAGGCCGAAGGCATCGATGCGCACAAGTCCGAGACGGCGAAGTGCCGCTACTCGTTGCGCCTGCCCGCGCCGGATGCGCTCGCGGCTCGGAGTCGCGTGGTGTGCGGAGAATCCTTCGTTCCGAGGACAAGTCCGGTTCGCATCTGCGGACAGTCCTGCGGAGGCAAGGCCCGCTTTCTGTCCGAGCCGGTGCCGGCGCCGTCGTGCTCGCGGTGCGGGGGAGCGTCGTGCGGACTCCAGCTGTGCCAGCCGTGCCGAAACGAGGTCGGCACCCTGCAGGCGCGACTGCGGACGATCGGTGTGCTCAACGCCAAGCACATCCCGGCCGACTACCTGCGTGCCTCCGAGGCGCAGCGGCGCGCGGTGCTCGCCGGTCTGTTGGACACCGACGGCACGGTCACGAATGGCGGGGCCATCCAGTTTTCGGTGACCAACAAGCGGCTCGCCGATGACGTCTTCGAACTGATCGTCAGCCTCGGCTACCGGTGCGGCCGCGCAACGAAGAGAGTCCGGGGTCGATCCGCAGAGAGTTCAACGGCGTTCATCTTGAACTTCTCCACCGATGACGTGGTGTTCGGGTTGCCACGGAAGGCGCTGGCGCACAAAGAACGACGTGTCGGGGGCACAGCAAGGGTGTCATCGAGGTTCATCGTCGACGTGCGGCCGACCACGAGTGTTCCGGTTCGTTGTGTCGAGGTCGACAACGATGCGCACCTGTACCTGGCTGGGCGGGCGATGATCCCGACGCACAACTCGACCCTAGGCTTGGATTTCCTGCGGTCGTGCTCGATCAAGAACCGGCTGCCAAGCATCGTGTTCTCGCTGGAAATGAGCAAGTCCGAGATTGTCATGCGGCTGTTGTCGGCGGAGGCGAAGATCAAGCTGGCCGACATGCGGTCGGGCAAGATGACCGATGACGACTGGACGCGGTTGGCGCGCCGCATGAGCGAAATAAGTGAAGCGCCTTTGTATATCGACGATTCGCCAAACCTGACGATGATGGAGATCCGCGCGAAGGCCCGTCGGCTCCATCAGAAGGCGGGGCTGCGGCTGATTGTGCTGGACTACCTGCAGCTGATGACATCGGGTAAGAAGGTCGAGTCACGCCAGCAGGAAGTCTCTGAATTCTCCAGGCAGATCAAGCTTTTGGCTAAGGAGCTCGAAGTTCCGGTGGTGGCGATGAGCCAGCTGAACCGTGGACCTGAGCAGCGAACCGACAAGAAACCGATGCTGGCCGATCTCCGCGAATCGGGATCGATCGAGCAGGATGCCGACATGGTTATTTTGCTGCACCGGCCCGATGCCTTCGAAACTGACGATCCGCGAGGCGGCGAAGCTGACCTGATTGTCGCGAAACACCGTGCGGGACCTACCCGTACGGTCACCGTGGCGCACCAGCTGCATCTGTCACGGTTTACCAACATGGCGCGGTAGGGATTCCGGAGTGTAGGTTCTCAAATCTGACTGCACTTTCTCACGACTGACTGCACCACCGTTGCACTTGTGCAGAAATACTGAGACACGCCGCGCGGAATCCGCAGAGCGGCATTTCGGAGCTGCAATGGTGGCGGCATGCCGGAAGCGGGGGCATCGCCACTCCCGAACATTTCTGTGCGCTCAAAGGACTTCTTGGAGGAGGTCTGCATTGAGTGGGACCGCGCCCCCCTTGAACTGATCAGCAATGCGACGCCGTGGCGGACGTTCCGCTGGCGTCACGGTCAGAAGCACTACTCGGGTACCTACTGGTCGGCGACCGAGCGGGCGCATGTCATCTACGAATCTCGTCTGGAACTCGCGCGGCTGCTGTTCGCGGACTTTGATCCCGCGGTTAGTCGAATCATTGCGCAGCCGTTCCTGATTCGCACCTCCATCGATAAGCGTATGCGTAAGCACGTGCCGGACTACCTGCTGTTGACAGGCGACGGACCGGTGGTCGTTGATGTGAAGCCGCACTCTCAGCTCGACAAACCCAAAGTCAGGTTCACTCTCGAATGGACGAGGGTGCTGGTCGAACGACGTGGATGGCGCTATGAGGTATGGACCGAACCCCCGGCGACTGAGCTCGAGACCGTCCGGTTCCTGGCGGGATTCCGCAACGCAGAGCGTTTCGATCCGGAACTTGTGAGCGCACTGAAGGCCCGCGACGACCTGAGAGGCCGGACGTTGGCACATGCGTTCTCCGCGTACCGCAGATGGACAGCGCCCATTGTGCGGGCTTCCGTCCTTCATCTGTTGTGGTGCAACCACTTTGTGGTGAGTATCGATCAACCCCTGAGCCCCAGAACGGTCCTGACGTAAGGAGCCCGCCATGAGCGACGGCCTTGTTCGTGTCAGCGTTGGCACGCGGTTCATTCACGACGGCGAACTCGTGCAGGTCGTGGAGATGCAGGCCGCCGCGACCGGGACGGTGGTCGTTCTAGGAGCTGCCGCCGGCGGTAGCACAGTCGTTATCCGGGTCTCATTGCGTGAGCTGCTTGACGGTGGTCGTGCTCGACTTCTGCCTGATGACGGCGGCCCGCAGGCTGACGATGACGTGGACCCAGCCAGCGTCATCTTTGCGGCGATGTCGGACCTCGAACGCCATGAGCTCAACGAGCGCGCTGCCCATGTGCGAGAAGTGTTGACTGGATACCGATCTGGATCCGCCGAGCTGCCTGCGAGAGGTGAACCGAGAGAGCAATACAACCCAAGTTTGTCCCTCACCAGCCGCTACACGGCCAAATCGGCCGAACTCGAGGTATGCCTGAGGACGATCAAACAGTGGGTGGCCGACTTCCGCCGACATGGCGTCGCCGGACTGGCGCGCAAGCAGTCTGACCGCCAGAAGCCGCTGGGGAATGCTGACGACAAATGGACCGAAACAGCTCTTGAAGTAATGGTCGAGCATACGGATCAATCGAGACCATCCCAGAGCATCGTCATCAGCCGAACCAACGCGAGGGTCATCGCGCGCTACGGCGAAGGAGCCGTCAAGATTCCTTCACGGGCGACTGCGTACCGGATTCTCGCGGAGCTGGAGAACCGGCACCCCACGTTTCGGCGCAGTACGAAACGCAATCGCGACATCGCGGACCGCCCATCCGAGGCGTACGGCAAGCTGCGACCCACAAGGCCCGGCGAGTACCTGCTGATGGACACAACCAGGCTGGACGTCTTCGCATTGGACCCACTCACGTTGCGATGGGTTCAGGCTGAACTGACAGTCGGAATGGATTGGTACACAAGATGTATCACCGGTATCCGGGTCACGCCGGTGTCGACGAAGTCCGTCGACGCGGCAGCGGTGCTGTATCAGGCGTACAGACCACGACCCGCCGGGACCGATTGGCCCGCCCACGCGGTGTGGCCGGAGCACGGTGTGCCACGATCCGTACTGCTGGATGCCGATGCGATCGAGGGCTCGATCCGCGGCGCGGCCGGTCCGTCGATAGTGCCCGAGACCATCGTCGTCGACCACGGCAAGGTCTATGTCTCCGATCATCTGACCAGCGTCTGCCAGCGGATGGGCATTTCGATCCAACCCGCACGACTGCGGACGGGACGGGACAAGGGACCCGTCGAACGATTCTTTCGGACCCTCCGCGAGTCTCTACTCCAATTACTGCCCGGCTACAAAGGCCCCGATGTCCACTCCCGCGGCCTCGATCCAGAATCAGAAGCATTCTTCTACCTCGACGAACTCGAAGCAATCATCCGTGAGTGGGTGGCATCGTTCTACCACCACAATCCGCATGACAGCCTGCGTGATCCCCACGTGCCAGGACTGGTCATGTCGCCAGCGCAGATGTTCGAACACGGCATGGCCCGGGCCGGCTACATCGAAGCGCCACGCGACCCCGATCTGGCATACGAGTTCCTGAACATGCGGTGGCGGACGATCCAGCATTACGGTGTCGATCTCGGTCGCCGATATAACGGACCTGCGCTCAATCCCTACCGCAATATCACCAGTTCCTACACAGGAAAAGCCAAGGGGCGCTGGCCTATCCACTACAGTCCCGACGACATCACTCGCGCCTACTTTCGCGATCCGGAGACACGACAATGGCACACACTGACATGGGAGCACGCGCCGTCCATGGACATGCCGCTGAACGAAGATGCAATGACGTTCGCACGGAAACTGGCTGCCGCCAAATACACTTACCCCGATGATCGGCTGGCCATAGCCGACCTGTTCGAACGGTGGAACCTTGGCCTGGGTGACACGCTTGCCGAGCGCCGCATGGCTCTACGGCTTTCCCGCGATTCCATCCTGCTGGACGAACTCCCTGCAGAGGATGACATCGTCGCCTTGCCGTCGGTGGCGCGAGTGCTTGCCGCTGTCGACACACCTGATGATTCAGGCAACGAGCAGGCCCACGACCCTGACCCCGAAACCGGCGATGACGACTTTGACGAGGATCTCGAAGACTTCTACGCCGACGCCCTGGAGGATGCGTGACGGCCAGACGAAAACCACCAGAGAACACTGAATCACGACTGGACAATCTCACGCTGGCGCGCAAGGAGGGCTGGCAACGGTTTGTGAACACGGCCTCACGGATCCCACCAGAGTCATTGACTCGTACGGAGCTTGAGCAGCTCGGCGAAACGGCCTTCGACGACTACAACCGGCAGCGTCGCGAATGGCACGCCAATCTTGGTCCGATCAAGACACCACAACTGGCCGCACTGCACGAGGACCTGTGGGACATCGTCGACAGCAATCTCCAAGATGGCGATAAGGCCAAGGGTGCAGTCGCGATCGACGCTTTCCCCGGACTCGGGAAGACCACATCAGTGCTGGACTTCGCCAGGAAGTTCCACCGTCGCGAGATGAAGGAGCAAGGAACTGAGACCGGCGCGGGCCACGAGCGGTGGCCGGTATGCCGAGTCGGTTTGACCGGTAACACCGGCATGGTCGACTTCAACCGAGCCATGTTGTCCTTCTACGCACATCCGGGCACGGCCCGCGGCAACGCCGCGCACTTCGCACACCGCGCGCTGGACTGCGTGCTGACGTGCGAAACAAAGCTGCTGATTGTTGATGATCTGCACTTTCTGCGTTGGCGCAACTCCGTTGGAGTGGAGATCAGCAACCATTTCAAGTACATCGCCAACGAGTTTCCCGTCACCCTGATCTTTGTCGGAGTCGGCCTGGCGGCGCGTGGACTGTTCTCCGAAGGACATTCCTACGAGGACGCTGTGATTGCCCAAACCGGCAGGCGAACAACAAAACTCGACATGCGTCCGTTCGCGATCGACACAGATGAGGGCAGACGCGAATGGCGCCAACTGCTGCTGACGTTGGAGAAGCGGATCGTGCTGGCTGAGAAGCATCCCGGCATGTTGGCCGACCATCTATCTGACTACCTGTTCGCCCGTAGCACCGGACATATCGGTTCGCTCATGACCCTGATCAATCGTGGATGCCAACGAGCTGTGCGCACCGGGACCGAAGTCCTGTCCCGTGAGCTGATGGATCGCGTCAAAATCGACGAAGCATCCGAGAAGGCACGCCAGGAACTGGCGATGGCCTTCGAAACGCGAAGGCTGACGACAAGGGTCGGCAAGGCCGGATGAACTCTGTGCGCACTCTACCGATCCGTATTGCTCCGATCGGGGGTGAGGCAATCGACTCGTGGCTCGAAGCTATCGCTCACCGTACCCACACTTCATTCAGCGACCTACTGACGGCCGTTGGACTGAGCCCGTTCAGCGGGATGAGCACGCCCGCCTGGGTCGTGTGTCTGAACCCCGACGAAGCAGCGACGACCGGCGCAGCAACCGGGATTGACCCGGATGTGTTGAGAACAATGACACTGCAACACTATTCGGGTCGGGCGGTGCGCGTCAAACCTGACGACGGAATGCTCAGCCGCGCGTTTCCCTGGGGACCTGGACGGGGATCGCGGTTCTGCCCAGCATGTTTGGACGCGACCGGTGGGCGCTGGCAGTTGAGTTGGCGCCTGGGTTGGACGTTCGCGTGCACCACGCATAATTGCTTGCTCGCAGACGCCTGTCCAGGCTGCGGCGCGGTCCAGCGCGTCCGCACACACGTTGGCGAGATGGTTCCTCAGCCCGGTCGCTGCTCGCACCCGGCTCCCGACGCCACTGGCCGCACCCCACGAAGATGCAGCACCGACCTTGCCGCCGCGGCTGTTCATTCATTCGACGCAGGCCATCCGGTGATACACGCGCAGCGGGTCGTGAACGCCGTCCTCGACAGCGAGAACACAGCGTTCGGAGTGTACGAGACCTTGCCGCAGGCACGGCTCAAGGTTCTCTCGGATATCCGGGCCGTCGCGGGTCGGGCGCTGGCATACGCCACACCAGAAGACCTGAAAAGTCTGGTCCCACAGGACCTCAACCGCATCTACCAGAGTGTGGGCGAGACCTCGGGTTCGCGGTCCGGACCCGCACGAACCGAAACCAAGCCTGGGCTGGCCGCACCGACACGAGCCGAGACTGCCGCTGTCGGAGTGATAGCCGCCTTGGAAGCCTTGGCTCGGCCCGACGTGGCGTCCGCCGGCGACGCGCTGCGCTGGCTGGTGGCCTCCTCGCGGCAGCGCGGATCGGCAGTGAGCGCGACCAACATCGCGTGGGGTAAGAATACGTCGCAGGTGCTCACCGGAGTCCAGCTCACCGCCCTGGGGCCGCTTCTCAATCCAAGCGATCAACTGCGTTACCGCATAGGCACTCGACTGCCAGCTCAGCCGGTGCCGGGTACGGAGCGCACCGCGACCCTGGTGCGCCGGCTGCCCGCGATGTTGTGGCCGACGTGGTCACTGCCATTAGCGATTCAGAACTGCCATCAACGGCAGCTGCGCCCAGCACTGTCCAGCATCCTTCTGCTGGTCAGTAGCCGGGTCAACCTCGACGAAGCCGCCTGGTTGATCGACGGTCCCATCGAAGGCCACGCCGTCTCCCGCGTCCTGCAGCTCCTGGAAAAGCAGGACCAGTGGCCCAGCATCCGGACCGCTCTCATCGGAATGGCCGACTACCTGGCTGACAATGACATCCCGATCGACTACCAACGCCGTCGCCGCGCCGACTACAGCACGCTGCTACCGGACACAGTGTGGACCCAGATCTGCCGCGACACTGCCACTCCGGGACCGCGGCCGGCCCGGGCAAGGATCGCCCGGTGCTATTTGTTCGAGCGCCTGAGCGGGCAGCCCGCCAGCACATCGCCATGGGCCTTGGACGACAGCGCTTTTCGCACCAAGACCGCGGACTTTCCCCGTCATCTCACACCCGAACTCGCCGAAGCACTAAACACACACGCTCACGAGTTCCTGACCGACCAGAACATCGACGACGAACCTGCCACATGGCACCCACCGAACGCGGTGCACAAGGGGCTCGACCTCCCTGGACCCGACCCCGCCACGGTCGACATCGCCCGCCTGCACCGTGTCATGGGCGTCGACGGAATGAAGCTGGGGACCGCCGCACATCGTTTGGGCACCAGCCTCGACACCGTGCGCTACCTACTCGAGACCCACCCCGTGCCCCGGCCGAATCTAGCGTCGGGTGACTCTCTGCCGACCTACCACAACCGCGCGTATGCGACCGCGAAAGCAGCGCTCCCGCGGGTCGTTTTGGCTGATTTCTACGAGCATCAGCGGATGTCGCTCCGAGACATCGCGGCGGCGGTAGGAGTGAGCCGCCAGATCGTCGCTCGTCTGGCCAATGACTACGACCTCCCGCTACGCGAACCCGGTCTACAAGCCCGCACGACCATAGATCGAGACTGGCTGTACGACCAGTACGTCAACAAACGCCGTGCCTTACCCGACATCGCCAAAGAGGCCGGAATGAGCACCGCGAACATGGCGCGGTGGGCAAAGACTCACGCCATACCGATGCGAAGCCGAGGCGGAGGAAGTCACACGGCGCGTCTCAATATCCGCCGCACCGCCGAACCATCGAACCAACCGCGACACAATCCTCTGGCCCCATCGAGCGCCGAGTGACTCGAACATTGCCGTTCCGCGTAGCTCCGGTGGAGGGCGAAGCCATCGATTCCTGGCTCGAGGCGGTCGCAATACGGTTCGGCACCGCATTTGGGGATCTTGCTGAGCACGTGGGCATTCCGGTGGACTACTCAAGTTCGTGGGTCGTCGACCTAACGGACGATCAAACAGAGAAGATCGCACAAGCTACCGCGACCGATCCCGCCGCCATCCGAGCGGGCACTCTGCGCCGGTTTCACGGCCTCGCAGTCAGCATCGATCGCGAGAATCACAGGCTCCGAAATGACATTCCGTGGGCGCGGCTCGGACCAACCCCTCGCTCTCGCTATTGCCCGAAATGCCTCGCGCACAACGGCGGCCGTTGGCACCTCAGATGGCGGCTGAGTTGGTCCTTCGCCTGCACCGAACACAACCGCCTATTGGTCGACGAGTGCCCCCGGTGCCACCGGTTCCAGCGGAAGTTCCCGCCCCCGTTCGGTAGCATTCCCAGCCCGGGACAATGCTCGATATCAAATAAAGACACCACCCCGTGCGGCGCCGACCTCACTGAGACCACCGGGGCGATAACACTTTCCGCCGACCATCGGATCATGCGCGCGCAGAGGAGGATCAACCGAATGCTCACCGCCGGAACCGCTGACTACGGGATCTACGTTCAGCAGCCGGTCAATGTACAAACCGCCCTGAGAGATCTCGCGATGATCGCTGCGAGGGTTGTGGTGCACTCCCGTCGGCACAGCCTACACGAACTACCGCACGCAGATTTCATCGCCGCCTACGACGAGGATCGGGTACGAGCCGCCCCTGTCACACCAACCCGGCACCTCCGTCGGCTGAGCCTCGATGCACCCGTAACAGCTGTCGAAGCCGCGGTCTACGCCACCGAGGCACTCAAAATCGTCGAAACCGCCACTTCCGCATTGGCGGCGCAGCGGATGGCCTGGCTCATACCCGACGAAGAACTACCCGGCACCGAGCGAATCCTCAATATCGGGTTATCGTGCAGTCGAGCATTGGCGGCGGCGCAAATCAAAGCTTACGCACCCAATCTCATTCCCCCACTGCAGCTGCGCTATCGATCGGCATCGCCGGATCCAGCGACACCCGCGGCATCGAAACTTGGCGTGGAGCGGCTTGTGTCCAGTCTTCCGTCCACACTATGGCCGGAGTGGTCGATTCGTTTCGGGCTAACCAGCAGAACCTACGAACGATGGCGGCCGGCACTGGCAAGCGCGGTGCTCCTTGTCGGAACAGACCTAACGCCGGAGGCAGCAGCGAAGCAACTGGACAATGGCGCCGAGCGGACGTTGCAGCACCTGCTGAGGTACCTGCATCAGAGCGAACACTGGCCGTCTTTCTCTACCGCACTTATACGACTGGCCGACTATCTGCGCACGAGCGGAAACCCCATCGACTACCAGCGGCGCCGGCGACTCGACTACAGAAGCCTCCTGCCCGATCCTGACTGGAACGCAGCCGCACACCGGGCTGGCGCATTGCCCGGCTCGCCGGTCAAGGCTGAAATCGCCCGCCGCTACCTCTTCCGGAGAATCTCCGGAAGATCTGCGCCGCCCGATGCGCAGGACGCACGCAACGGGAGACCCCAAATGCTGACGAGAACTCTGAACTTTCCACTGGATCTCACCTCGGCGCTGCAGCACGCGCTCGATGAGCACGCGATGGTGTTTCTCGCCCGCAACGGAATCGCGGATGAGCCGCTGAAGTGGCATCCACCGCTCGCTCTGGTGGAAGGGTTGGCGCTACCCGCCCCGGAGTGCGAGCATGTCGACATCACGGCCCTGCGATCAGCTGCGAGCGCTGCCTCTGCACGAGTTCCAGCTTTGGCAAGGACATTTCACGTCACCATTGACACAGTCCGATATTTATTGGACCGGCATCCACCTGAACCCAACGCGACTGGTGGGCGCACGGTGCGAAGGGACGTCTTACGCGCAGCACGCAATACTTCCTTGACGAAGGAAGTCCTCCATGAGCTATACGACGTCCAGCATCTGGCGTGCGCCGAGATCGGGGCGCGATTCGGCATGAGCAGAACGAGCGTGCGCAGGAGCGCTAACCAGTACGGGGTTACGCTGCGGTCGCAGGAGGTAAGTATCGACTTCCAGTGGCTGCACCAGAACTACGTTGTCGCCCGCAGAACCCAAACAGACCTCTGCGCGGAACTCGGGATCAGCTGGCCGACTCTACGAAAATGGCTCGCCCGATACGACATTCTGCTTCACCAGCCTGCGCGGTCCCGTCGCATAATCCTCTCACGAGTGGAGGCCCACGAACTACTGCATCAAACCCTCAGTCGCCCTGCAGGACTAATTCATCTCAGTAACTTCGTCCGCGTCACAGAACACGAATCGGTGTGCGAGGCCGCGGAACACCTGGGTATCAATCGTTCAACTTTGAACACACAGATTCGCTACCTGACAAAAGATTTCGGCGGGCCACTGCTCGAACATTGGACACCGAACCGGCCGATGGCGACTACGGAACTGGGCAGCAAGGCGGTGGCGGCACACGAAGCGTTGCGTAAGGGCTGATTTGCGGGCGATGAAGATGCGGTTAGGTTCAAACTCGGCGGTGACGAGCGCCTCGAAGTCCGGACAATGCAAACGCGCTCACGCGCATGCCCCTATGGAATCGGCTGCTGAACGTGGATCGGTTCAATGTTGCCAAGCTGTATGCGTGTCGAGCCAGGCTTGATCTGTTTGACGCTTGCGCTGCCATTCGAGTCGGACCAGGCCAGCGGCCCGTGCGATTTGCTCGGCACGCTCCTCGAGGAGGTGGTCCTCAAGGGCTGCGGCTTCGCGGCGGTGGCTTTCGAAACGACGGCGCTCAACCGTCGTCAAATGGCTATAGCAGTGCTGGGCAAATTCCCCCGAGCCAAGGTAGACAGTTGAATTACCGTACGCCCGTCCCACTTTGGTGGTCGAAGTGCACGAAGGCTTCGAAGCCTTGAGGTCAGCACCGTCGTCGATCGGCACCGCGGTATCGATCACGGCGTCGAAAAGTGCTGCTGCAGGCTCACGCGGCCGAACCTTGCGGGCTCCCGACCTGACGGCCGCATGGTGACGGGCAAAGACAGCCTTCGGTCGAGAAAGGTAGTCACCCCACGCCGCTTCCATTTCAGCCCGCTGGTTCAACAGACTTGCCGCGCGGAATGCCGACCGTGCTGTGTGCTGAATGGCGCCGAGGCCGCTAATTAGTTCATCCAAGTTCAGCCCGACCTCGCGCTGTACATCGCCAGTGATAAGCAGGCATTCGAGGAGCGTCAGGCATAGCTGGTCCAGAACTTCGAGTCCGTCCGGGGTCGCGAACTCTTCAACTCCCGTGGCAGCCAGGTCCGACACAGGCACAATGTACTACTAGTAGGGCAGACATTGGCTGCGGACACCACTTTCCTGGCTGCGTGCCGACTCGTCCCAGTCAGAACGATCCGCAGAGGGTCGTCGAGTGGGAGCGGCTGCGGCAGATGGTGGGCCAGAACATCCGTGACGCACGAACCGAGCAGGGAATGTCGCAAGAGACGCTTTCTCTTCTTTCGGGCGTGACGCGGAATGTCTTGATCGACGTGGAGCACGGCCGGCGCGGCCTGCTGTACGAACGCATCTACGACCTTGCGAAGGCGTTGCAGGTGCCGATAGTTCGTCTGCTAGGAGAGCAATGACGCGGCTAGCGGTCGACTGACCATCCCAGTGACCGATCCCAGCCCTTGGTCGTGAATTCGCCCGGCGCCGAGCAAGTGGTCGATGTCGCCGTTGCCCCGGCGATTAGGGGTGGCGCCCGAATGTGCAGACCGCGACGGCCATCGCTCATGGCCACCCATTGCCGCCACGACGGCGGCCGATCCGAGGGGTCGACATTGGTCCACGGCAACCGCGCTATGCCTGCTAGCGTGCCGAGGTGGTTTGAGGTTATGTAGTGGGCATGGCCGTGGAGAAGGTTTCCAGCACCGAAGCCAAAAGCCGGCTCAACGCGCTCCTGGCTGAAGTCGAGCGCACCGGGAAGACAGTGATCATCACCAACCACGGCCGCGATATTGCACTCTTAGTCCCCGCAAACCCAACGCCTCGGCAGTTCGGGCAGCTGCCGAGCCTGTCCGTCCCCATCGACTTCGACGACCCACTGCCCAATGCCGAGCTTGCCCGGTGGGAGGGGGGCGAGCCCTCGTGAACGCTTTCTTTGGACACCCGCACCCTGCTGTGGCCGCTCAGCGAGTCGGCCTTGCTGGTCCCCGAAGTACTGGTGTTGACGACGGTCGAAAACCAGGCCAAAGGCGGCGGGGTTAATTTTCAGGCGACGTCGACAGTGAGCACGGGCGGAGCGCGGACTCAATCCAGTTCGAGGTGCTGACGGACAACGGCGATATCCCGCATATGGACACGCGCGATTCGCTTCGACTTCAGGGCGAATGCGGCCTTTTTGATCACCACGAGCCGCAACCCATGTCGTGGGATCAGAGCATGCTTGCGCGCGTCGTAGAGGCGGCGCTGTTCTCCGCGGCCGACCCCCGAGATGGTCTGGCGGCGGTCGAACAGCGACGAAGGTTGCGAGTGCTGTTCCTCCTGGAACTCGACGACCAGTTCCAGGTCCGGCCAGTACCCGTCGACGGGAAGCCGCGTACCCCTGTGCCGTTTGGGAGATGGGTCTCCTCGGAGCCAGTCGAAGGTCGACTGGCGGCGCCCCCGGGTCCCGAGGATCTCGTCACACAGGTCGAGCACGTAATACTCGTCTGATTCGGCACGGCTGCCCATGGGTTGATTCTCACAGGACGCGCCAGGTGTTGATCTCGGGCGTAACGAGCGGCGAGATGCCCTGACCGTTCGATTTCGATGGCATCTTCAGTCGAAGGCGGTCATGCAAAGCTGGAAGTAGCGGCCGTCAACGCGTGCCTGATGGCGGCAGGCCATAACGAACTCGGATCTCTTCCGTGTGCTGGAAGCGCGGCCGGCCAGCTCCTCGCTGGCGATCACTTGCAGCCGCCGGGGCGGGTGCGTTGTCGGTGGTGGCGGATAACCTCCGAGCTGAGTCGTTCAGCGATCGACGGCGGTCGCGGCTGAGCAAGATGAGGAGTCCACACATGGCCGACAAGAAGACCGTATTCATCGCGTTCGCGATCGAGGACGAGCGTCAGCGCGACCTGCTGAAAGGGCAGTCGCTGCATCCGCGCTCGCCGTACGAGTTCATCGATATGTCGGTGAAGGAGCCCTACGACACTGGGTGGAAGGAGAAGGTTCGTACACGCATCCGCCGCTCCCATGGCGTCATCGCGCTCGTGAGCAAGAACTCGCTGACGTCCTCCGGGCAGAAGTGGGAGATCCAATGCGCCAAGGAGGAGGCCAAGCCACTGCTCGGCGTCTGGTCTTACGCCTCCGACCGTACGAACCTCGCTGGCGTCCGGACCGTGCCCTGGACCGACGCCAACATTGCCGGCTTCATCGACTCGCTCTGATGCCGAGGGATACGCGCAAGGCGCTCATCATCGGGATCGATCACTATGACCAGATCCAGTCGCTCAGCGGCGCGGTGAACGACGCTCACAGCGTCAAGGCCGTGCTGGAACGGCATGCCGACGGCACGCTCAACTTCGCCCAGCCGCGGCTAATGACGGCCACTGGCCCGGGAGCAGCGGTGTCCCGCACCGAGCTGCGTGAGGCGGTCCAGGAGCTGTTCAAGGACGATGCCGAGATCTCGCTGTTGTACTTCTCCGGGCACGGCTACATCGACGGGGCCGGCGGGTACCTATGTGCCAGCGACTGCGCCTCCGGGCACGACGGCCTCTCGCTCAACGAGGTGCTGACCTTCGCTAACAGCTCGCCGGCGAAGAACAAGGTGATCATCCTGGACAGCTGCCACAGCGGGGTGGCCGGCACCAACCCTGTCGCGGACCAGGTTGCCGAGATCAAGGAGGGGGTCACGATCCTGACCGCTTCGACGGCGGAGCAGTACGCGATGGAGTCCGGTGGCTCGGGCGTATTTACGAGCCTGCTCGTTGATGCACTCAACGGCGCTGCGGCCAATCTCGTCGGCGATGTGACCCCCGGCAGCGTCTACGCGCACATCGACCAGTCGCTCGGCCCCTGGGCTCAGAGACCGGTGTTCAAGACGAACATCAAGAAGTTCGTCTCGCTGCGGGAGGCGGACGCACCGATCGAGCTCGTCAAGCTGCAGCAGCTCACCATCCTGTTCAGCCAACCGACCGAGGAGCTCCAGCTCGATCCGGGCTACGAGCCCGAGCGCACGGGCAACGAGGACGACTCGGTCCCGCCACCGGACCCGGCCAAGAACGCCGACTTCGCGGTGCTGCAGGAGTTAGTCAAGGTGAACCTGGTCCGCCCGGTTGGTGCGCCGCACATGTGGCACGCAGCGATGCAGTGCAAGGCATGTGAACTTACCGTCCTTGGACAGCACTACTGGAAGCTCGTGAAGCAGGACCTGATCTGATGCCATCTACCGACGCAATCCGGAAGGTTCTGGAGAGTGAGCAGCTCGTCGACGAGCTCGCCGCGGTCGAGCACGAGCGTTGGGCGCACTGGCAGCGGTACGTCCATGACAACTGCGAGCGCCAGCAAGATGGATCCTTAACGATCCCGGCCGAGCTGGCTGCGCGCTGGGAAGCTCAAATCGAGACGCCGTACGTCGGGCTGACTGAACGCGAGAAAAACAGCGACCGGGAGCAGGTTCGTCGGTACCTTCCCGTCATCATCGACGCACTCACGCGATGACGGCAACCAAAGGCGTTTGAGGAGCGGTCTGGGCTTGTGCCGCCTCTGCTCGCGCCACATCTGCGAAATCCTGTGAGGGCGGTGATGCCCGGGATACGACCTGTGGATGAGGTCGGCATGCGTGCAGCTGAATCTGAGGAGTCGACGATCCTCGCCGCTGGCACGAAGCGGTCACGCAGTGTGTATTGACCTTCGGCCCGGCCTGCCTGGGGGAAGCCCGTGGTCCGCTGAAACAAATGTCACGTGGCTCCGAAATGACGAGCCCAACTGACCGAAGGAAGCACGCACCCGGCGACGATCACCAACAAGAACGGTAGTGCGAGCGAGACCCCCGAACGCGTCAGTGCAAAGTTCACGGTCAGCGTGAATCGCATAAGGGCTTGACGCATACGGCAACTGCGTGCGATGCTTTTCGCATGTCATTCACGGGAACACATCATCGGGCTGACGGGCGCAAGATCGGCAAGCGCCGGATCGTCCTGGTTGATATCGAAAATGTTGTCGGTGGTCTATCCGCTGTCCGCGATTACGTCTCATGGGCCAAGGTGGTCGTAGCCGAGTGCGTCCCGGCGCAGCCCGGTGACCAGGTTGTGATCGGCGTTGGTCCAACTGGATTGCTGGATCTCGCCCTTACATGGCAGAGCGTTAGGTACGTCATGCGTCCAGGCCAGAACGGCGCAGATTTGGCCTTGCTTGAAGTGCTTGGCGAGAACATCGCCGACCGCTTTACCGAAGTCGTACTGGTGTCGGGCGACGGAATCTTCACGCACGCGATTGCTGCACTAGCTTCGCGGGGAGTGAAGACAACGGTGGTTGCACACGCCGGCGGTCTGTCTCGACGGCTGGGGCTCGCTGCCGCAGAGGTCAGGCTACTTCCCGAACAGCCGTCGCCGCGGTCTGTTCCCGCCGCGTCGAACATGGATGTGGCCTGATGGGTGAATCGGCAGGGGTGCTGCTCACTCCTAGCGAGATCGCAGACCTGGCTGGCGTCACGCGAGGAGCAGTCACCAACTGGCGCAAGCGACCGAGCGATCCGCCATTTCCAGATCCGGCCCCGGAATCTGCGACCAAGCCGTTGTACGACCTGGAGAAGGTCATCGCCTGGCTTGCTGAAACGAAGCCGGAGATCCAGATACAACGCGACGGCAGCCAGGCGGCCCTTTCGCATTCGTTGAACGCCCTGCGGGGACGTGTATCAACTGCCGTAGCAGGTGAGCTCGCTCTAGCCCTGTGTTGTGCAAAGAAGCTATCGATGGAGGCCGCCGACGGGAACTGGCGGCTGATAGCGGCGGCCAGCACGTCTCAAACAGTGGATGTACTGCGGCGGATCTCGAGCGATACAGCGACCGATCCGCGATGGGACGACATTCTGTCAGCTCTCGATGATGTTGAGCGGGAGACAAACGGGCGGCTCGACACGCTCCCGATGGCGGCCATGGTGAGCGCCGTTGACGGGATCGATGTTGACCGCCTGGCGGTCGCGGCAGACGAGGTGCTCCGACGCGGCGGCGGCGAACGCGGTCGCGCGGCCGGGTACGGCGTTGGTGAACACGGGATTGTGAACTCGCGCGTATCGGAACTCCTTTCGAACCTGGCGTCGTCGACCAAGGGCCTCGTTTATGACCCCGCATGCGGGATTGCTGAGGCACTCATTCGGACCCGGACGAAATGCGGGGGGACCGTTCGGTTGGTCGGCCACGACATCAATGCGCGGGCCATTCGGTTTGCTCGCATGCGCAGCCTCCTGCACGAGCTGGACGCTGAGTTCGAGTGTGGCGACGTGCTGCACGAAGACCCAGACCCAGATCTTCGAGCAGACACCGTCGTCGCTGAACCTCCGTTTGGTATGGACTGGTCCCGGTCCCAGAACATCGCGGATCCGCGTTGGGTGTTCGGCATACCGCCCGCCAACAATTCCGAGTTGGCCTGGCTTCAGCACGCAATTGCTCACTTGAAGCCGAATGGGAGTGCCTACGTCGTCACATCCGTGGCACCGTTGACTGCGCGTGGCAGCAGCGCCTCGATCCGTGCCGAACTGCTCCGATCAGGATGGATCGAGGCTGTCATTCTGCTACCGCCAAAGATGCTGCCCCACACCACTATTCCGTTAGCGCTATGGGTTCTGCGACTGGCGGATCACGCTTCCGCCAGTAACGATGTCTTGCTGATCGATGCCTCGGAATCAGAGAACCCCGAGGCCCATGCACTTTCGTGGCTCGATGACTGTCTAACCGGATCGGCGGCCGGTGCGCCGCCTTTCGAACTGATCAAGACGTTGGACTTGCTCGCTGATGATGCACAGCTCGACCCTCGGCGCTGGGTAAAAACACCTGGCTCAGATCCCAAGGACGTGGCGGCTCGTCTCGCCGACTCGCAGCATGTTCTCGAGAACGCACTCGCCACGTTGTTGGATCACGCGGTGGTGCCAATGCCGCAAGGGCCGTCTGCGACACCGCGGCTCCTGACCGTGAAAGAACTTGTGCAACTCGATGTGGCCTCAATCCAGAACGGACGCGTCAAGCGGGACGACCTAGACGAGAGAGACGCCGCTGCGTTGGTAACGCCGAACGAAGTGCGCGACGGGCTACCGGTACTCGACCAGCTACCGATCGATGCACAGCCAAACCTGGTCGGCGGACGCGACGAACGAACTCGAGTCGGCGACGTGCTGGTGACGACATGGAATGTCGTTCGAGCGGTGGTCGATAAGCAAGGCGGCCGGCTCATCGGCAACGGTGTTTATCGGCTGCGTGTCGACGATAAGCAATGCGAACCGAACTACGTAGCACGGTGCCTGTGTGGCACGTGGAACGAACGTTTCAAGAAGGGTGCGACGATCCAACGCGTCGACCTCCGGGAGCTCGAGATTCCCCTGATCCCGCTGTCGGAGCAGGCTCGCCTTGTCGGAGCTTTACGTGAGATCGAGCAGCTTGCTCGACAGGCTGCTGCGGTGGCGGAGGCCGCTGCAGCTTCTGCCACCGCGATCCTCGATGCCGTGCGATACGACGCGCCGATTGGCGGCGACGAGTGATCCCGCGGTATGTCCGGACCGGGCTGCCACACTCATGCGGCACCCACGATAAGCGCAGTTTCAGAAGGAGAGTCAATTGAGCAAGCTGGGCAATTTCGTATGGGGCATCGCCGACCAGCTCCGCGGTGTTTACAAGCCACACCAATACGGCGGGGTGATCCTGCCGTTCACAATCCTGAGGCGTCTGGACTGCATCCTCGAACCGACCCGCGACGAGGTGCGTAAGTTGGCCGAGAAGTACTCCGGCGGGGCTTTGGATGTGCAGGTGAAGCGCAAGACAGGTCTTGCCTTCTACAACACCAGTGCCTTCGATTTCAAGCTTCTGCTGGAGGATCCGGAGGGTCTGCGCGCAAACCTAATGGACTACATCACCGGATTCTCGTCGAACATCGACGTTTTCGAGCGGTTCAAGTTCGAGAACGAGCTCGCCACGCTCGACGAAAAGAATCGGCTGTACCTGGTTACGTCGCAGTTTGTCGAGGTAGACCTGCACCCCGATGCCGTTTCCAACGCCGAGATGGGCGATCTGTTCGAGCACCTCATCTATAAGTTCGCGGAAGCTTCTAACGAGGAGGCGGGTGAACACTACACACCGCGCGACGCGATCCGGTTGATGGTGGACCTGTTGTTCGCTGAGGACAACGTAGCTCTGCTTGAACCCGGAACCGTGCGGACGATCTACGACCCTACCGCGGGCACCGGCGGGATGCTTTCCGTCGCCGAGGAACGTCTGCTCGAACGTAACCCCGGCGCACGGCTGCGGCTGTACGGGCAGGAGATTAACGACCAGTCCTACGCGATCTGCAAGTCCGACATGATCGCTAAGGGCCAGGATGTGGGGAGTATTAAGCTCGGTGACACACTGGCCGACGACCTGTTCTTCGATCGCACCTTCGACTTCTGCATGTCGAATCCGCCTTACGGAGTGGATTGGAAGGCGTCACAAGAGTCTGTGAAGAAGGAGGCGTTGGCTTCGAATTCGCGCTTCTCCCATGGTTTACCGTCAATCGGCGATGGGCAGATGCTGTTCCTGTCGCACCTGGCGTCGAAGATGCGGCCAGCCCACGACGGGGGCGGCCGAGCGGGCATCGTCCTCAATGGATCGCCCCTGTTCAACGGAGCGGCAGAGTCGGGTCCCTCGTTGATCAGACAGTGGCTTCTCGAATCCGACCTGGTAGAGGCCATTGTTGCGCTGCCGACGAACATGTTCTTCAACACCGGCATCGCTACGTACATCTGGATCTTGGACAACGCCAAGCGTCCAGAGCGGGTCGGCAAGGTCCAGTTGATCGATGCCACTTCGTTCTGGACCAAGATGCGCAAGAGCCTTGGCTCCAAGAACCGCGAACTTGATGCTGATGCGCGAGATCGAATTCTGGGGCTGTATGACGCGTTCGATGAGGCCGATCCGGATTATTCGAAAGTGTTCTCCAACAACGATTTCGGGTATTGGTCTGTCACCGTCGAGCGGCCGATGCGGACCGATACGGGAAAGTTGTCGACGAACCGGAGGGGCAACAACCCGAAGCCGGACGCCAAACTGAGGGACACGGAGAACATCCCGTTCACCTACGGTGGGAATACCGCGGGCGACGCGGCTCGCGCGGAGACTATCAAGGCCTACTTCGAGGCGGAGGTTCTGCCGCACGCTCCCGACACCTGGATCGACGCCGCGAAGACGAAGGTGGGCTACGAGATTCCATTCACCCGGCACTTCTACAAGCACGTACCTCCTCGACCGCTCGCGGAGATCGACGCGGACCTAGATAAGCAGGTCGCGAAGATCATGGAGCTGCTTCGGGTGGTGGAGGGGTGAGCGAAATTGCACCGTGGACTCATACGCAAAGATTGGGCTGGGAACGGCGCCGCGTTCGAACGCTGGGTTCAACGGCCTCGGGGAGTGGATTTCCGCCGGCCCTTCAAGGGCGGAATAATCTCGAAATCCCCTTCTACAAGGTTAAGCATCTCGGCCAAGCCTCGGCCACCGGCTGTTTGGCGGAGGCAGATGACTCCATTGAAATAGAGACAGCGACAACGCTCGGCGCGACCGTCTTTCCTGCCGGGACCCTGGTATACGCGAAGGTTGGCGCCGCTCTGATGCTTGGACGGGTGAGAACTCTGCCGAGACCAGCCTGCATCGACAACAACATGGCTGGTCTGATTCCAGATCCAGATGCCGGGGTAGATGAACGCTTTCTGTTCTGGGCGTTATCCCAGATCAAGTTCGACTACCTGGTGAACCCGGGGGCCGTACCGTCCCTCAGTGATCGCAACTTGCTCGACTACCCGTTGCTCGTTCCGCCGCTATCAGAACAACGTTTCATCGCCGACTATCTCGACCGGGAAACGGCTCGAATCGACACGCTCATCGAGGAGCAGCGCCGATTGATCGATATGTTGCAGGAGCGCCGTCGGTCGGTGATCAGCGGAGCGCTCGCGCCCAGAGAGGGCTGGCGCACTGGCCGGATCAAGCACCTTGGGAGTACATGTCTCGGCAAGATGCTCGATGCTGGCCGGGCGGATCGTGACGGCGACCGACTGCGGCCTTACGTGCGCGCGGCCGATGTGCTGGCCAATGGCACTGTAAACCTGGCCGATTTGAATGAGATGCCGTTCTCGGATGCGGAGATGCGGCACTTCGACCTTCGCGCGGAGGACATCCTGTTAATCGAAGGCGGGGCGACCGTCGGCCGGCCGGGGTTCCTGTATGACGATGCAGACGGGATCGCCTTTCAGAAGACCGTCAACCGACTACGCGCGAGCACGTCGATGAGCGCACGATTCTGCTACTGGGTGCTTCTTCGGCTATACGAATCGGGGTACTACTTAAGTCACTTCAGCGCTGTTTCGTTCGTCCACCTCACAGGCGAGAAGCTCCGGGAGATCAAGTTTGCATTCCCAGAGCTCGCTGAACAGCGAACGATCGCTGCGTACATCGATGAAGAGACGTCGAAAGTCGACGCCCTAATCGCAGAGACGGTGCGGTTCATCGACCTGGCGCGCGAGCGTCGCGCAGCGCTGATCACAGCGGCGGTGACCGGGCAGATCGAAGTGCGGAACGAGGTGGCTTAATGGCCCAGCACAACGAGATTGAGTTCGAGAAGGAAATCGCCAAGTATCTCGCCGTCCACGGGTGGGAGTATTCGGCGAATGACACCGGCTACGACAAGGAACGGGCGCTGTTCCCCGAGGACGTCCTCGGCTGGCTTGCGGACACCCAGCCCGACCAGTTAGCGAAAGTCGTCAAGTCCGGCTCGAAGGATGTTGCCAAGCAGCAAGCACAGGTGCTCGACCGGATTGTGAAGGTGCTCGATCTGCCGTTGGAAAATGGTGGCGGTACCCTCAACCTTTTGCGTAAGGGCTTCTCGCATCTGGCTGCGAAGTTTCAGATGTGCGTATTCAAGCCCGAGTCCACGCTGAACGCCAAGCGCAACGCGGACTATGACGCAGTGCGGGTGCGGGTTATGAGGCAGGTGCACTTTTCGACCGCTGGCAACCAATCGGTAGATCTGGTGTTCTTCGTCAACGGGCTGCCGGTGGCTACGGCCGAGCTCAAGACGGATTTCACCCAGACGGTCGCCGATGCCATCACCCAGTACCGGACATCACGACTGCCAAAGGACCCCGTATCCGGGAAGGTACAACCGCTGTTCACGTCAGGCGCGCGAGCCTTGGTGCATTTCGCCGTGTCTAACGACGAGGTGTGGATGACCACACGGTTGGCGGGTGAGAGAACGCACTTCTTGCCGTTCAATCGCGGCTCGGAAACCGGCGGTGCTGGGAATCCTCTGAATCCCCAAGGGTCACGTACCTCCTACCTCTGGGAGCGGGTGCTGCAGCGCGACGCGTGGCTCAACATCTTGGGCCGGCTGATGTACATCAAGCACGAATCTTCAACCGACCCGATCAGTGGTAAGACCAGCAAGTCGGCGACGTTGCGGTTTCCCCGCTTCCATCAGTGGGAAGCGGTCACGGAATTGACCGCTGCGGTCACCACCGAGGGTGTTGGCAAGCGCTACCTGATCCAGCATTCTGCGGGGTCAGGAAAGACAGACTCGATCGCGTGGACGGCGCATCGGATGGCCCGGTTGCAGGTCGACAATCAGAAGGTCTTCGACTCCGTCATCGTGGTTACTGATCGCAACGTCCTCGACGCTCAACTGCAGGACGCAATCAAGCAGATCGACAACGATCAGGGCATCGTCGTGGCAGTCGACCGCGACCAGGCAGCGAAGGCTGGCGCCTCGAAGTCAGGGCTACTGGCAAAGGCGCTTACCGACGGGAAGCTGATCATCGTCGTCACCATCCAGACGTTTCCATTCGCGATGCAGGCGATTCGAGAAAACAAGGGGCTCAAGGGTAAGAAGTTCGCTGTCGTCGCCGACGAGGCGCACTCGTAGCAGTCTGGTCAGATCGCCGGAAAGCTGAAGGCGGTGTTGACCGCTGAGGAGCTGAAGGAGGTCGAGGAAGGCAAAGAGATCGACGTCGAGGCGATCTTGGCCGCGGAAGCCACTGAGCGAGCGGCATCGGAGAACATCTCGTACTTCGCCTTTACCGCCACCCCGAAGGCCAAGACGCTCGAACTGTTTGGCCGCGAGCCGGCGCCAGGCGAGAACCCGGTGCCGTTCCACGTCTACACGATGAAGCAGGCCATCGAAGAGGGATACATCCTTGATGTACTGACCGGTTATCACTCGTTCAAGCTGGCGTTTCAGATTGGTCAGAACGCGGGTGGCGGTGACGAGGTGGACCAGAACGAGGCCACCAAAGCAGTGATGCGTTGGGTCAAGCTCAACCCGCAGACGATCTCGCAGAAGGCAGCGATAAGCGTCGAGCACTTCCGCGAGAATATCGCGGCACTACTCGACGGGCACGCCAAGGCCATGGTCGTCACCGACTCCCGCAAGGCCGCCGTCCGCTACAAGCTCGCGATTGACGACTACATCGCCAAGAAGGGCTACGGCTACGGCACGCTGGTCGCGTTCTCCGGTGCGGTCCAGGATCCCGAATCCGGTCCGAACGACTTCACCGAAGCGACCATGAACCCAGGCGTGCACGATCTGCGAACTGCGTTCCGCGGCGACGATTACAAGATCATGATTGTCGCAAATAAATTCCAGACCGGGTTCGATCAGCCGTTGCTGTGCGCGATGTACGTCGACCGAATCTTGTCCGGCGTGACGACGGTGCAGACCCTGTCTCGGCTCAACCGCACCTATCGCACACCGTCCGGCATCGTGAAAACCGCGGCCATGACCCAAGTTGTGGACTTCGTGAACGAACCCGCTGCGATCAAAGAGGCGTTCGAGCCTTACTTCACCGACGCGTTCCTGGAAACTGCGACCGATCCGAACCTGGTGCACGACCTCGCTGCAAAGCTCGACACCGCCGCCATCTACCCCCAGGCTGAGATCGACCAGTGCGCTGAGGCTTTCGTGAAGGGCAAGGGCAACAGCGCCCTCGCCGGCGCGGTCGGCCCGGGCCAAAAGTGCTTTGCTGACCGGTACACTGCGGCTTTGATCCACAACGGTGGCGAGGGAGACAAAGCCGCGCTCGCCGAACTGGACATGTTCCGCAAGGACGTCGGGTCGTTCGTCCGTCTCTACGACTTCATGTCGCAGATCATCGACTACGGCGATCCCGAGTTGGAGAAGAAACAGATCTACCTTCGACTTCTCGACCGTTTCATCCAGTCGGAGAACTACACCGCGCCCATCGACCTGTCCGACGTGGTGCTCAAACAGGTCAAGCAGATTGACCGAGGACGCATCGACATCGGTCTCGGTGTGCGCGTAGGCTTGTCCGGACTCACTGCAGCTGGATCGGGTGAGAAGCGGGATCCGAAAATGGTTGCATTTCAACAGGTTCTCGATCGCCTCAACGATCTGTTTGGGTCCGAGGATTTCACCCAATCCCAGAAGGTGTCGTTTCTCGAAGCACTACTGCGGACACTGCTCGACGACCATGCGCTCGTACAGCAGGCGAAAGTGAACTCCGCGAAGCAGTTCGTAGAATCGCCCGATTTCGATGATGCGGTTACGGGTGCGGTGGCCGACAACCAAGGTGCGCATGAGAAGATGAGTGACTACTTCTTCACCAATGCGCCTGGCCGGTCACATCTCATGTCCGATATCGCCAAGTGGTTCTACCAAGTCGTCACATCTGACATCGAGGGCGCGTCGGTGCAATGAACGCCCGTAGCGGGCGCTGGGCTGTTGCTTCGGCGGAAGCTCTATTGTCCAGAACAGGCGGGGAGGTATCACCATGGCTCGGCCGTATCCAAAGGAATTTCGTGACCGCGTCGTAGGGCCAGTCCAACAGCGTGCAAAAGGTGTGTCGATCGAGAAGATCGCCGGTGATTTCGGGGTGCACCCAACGACGGTGGCGAAGTGGATCCGCAAGAGCGACAACGGTGACGGTTCCGCACGGGTGAATAGCGAGAATGTCGTGGACGACTCGGATGAACTCGGCGATCTGATAGCAGCGATTCCAGTCGATGACCCGGTTCGTCAGGGACCGGGCAAGGTCACCGAGCCGCCGATTGATCCCCAACTTGAACTCCTGCCCACCGACTCGATGGATTGGGAGGACTTCGAGCGGCTGTTGCTGGATCTCGGGAGGCATGAGCTTGGGTTGCGTTCTCTGAGTTTTTTTGGAAAGAGAGGCCAAGCCCAGAAAGGACTTGATGTCGTTGGCACCAACGCCTACGGAACCGCGGAAGGTATCCAGTCAAAGCGATACCAGCAGTTCACCGTCGCTGACCTGAACAAAGCGGTCGACAAGTACACACGGTCGACCGTGCCGTTCTCTCTTGTCCGGCTGGTGATCGGCGTTGGTTGCAAAGCAGACGATCGGACTGTCGTTGAACGCAATACTGCGCTCAACCAGGAACACCATCCCTTGGAGATCGACATCTGGGACCAGTCACGAATCTCGGAAATGCTGCGCGACAAGCCAGAAATCGTCATCAAGTACTTCGGTCCACGGGCCGCCGAACGCTTCTGCGTCCCACACGTACTTACCCCTGTCGAGATCGCAGGCCCTGATGCAGTTGCGACCGCTGAGGCAGTAATGCTTGGCCCCCTTGCAAGCACTGATGTCCAGGGACTACTTGACAGAGCCAAGACAATATCTGCCAACGATCCTGCCGGTGCACTCGTGCTCTATCGCGAGATCCAGAGCCGGCTGATGGGGGCGGAGTTTCCGGGCCACGCAGCCGAGTTCGACAACACAGTGGCGATGCTCTGCGTTCGCGCAGGAGAAGAAGACACGGCGATCCGTTTACTCATGGACGCTCTCTGGTCGGCAGAATGTGCTGGCAACTCTCTACAGGCTGACCGTGTGGCAGGCACGTTACGAGACCTTGCAGGCTTCCCAGAGTTCGGGCAGGCTCGAATTCAAGAACCTCGCACTCCGACCCTTGGCGCTGCTTTCGAGATCGCCGAGTTCATCACGGGCCATTTGCACTCGCCGCTTCCCGCGCGCATCGAGTTGCCCTCTGAAGCAATTGAACTAGTCGACAATGCGGACCGTGCCCGCACTGTCCTTTTCGCCGCCGAACGCGCTCTAGGGAATGACGACCTAGCGTGGATCGCCGCGCACCAAGACCAAATCGAATCGATCGCTGCAGCGGTCGCCAGCAGCCACATCGATGTGGCGGTACGGTTACGCCTGACCGTGGCCGACGCCACTGGCGAATGGGCTCACCTGATCCACAGCGCGAGAACGGGGATGCAGCGAGATCTGAAGGCATTGACCCTTGCGCGTCATGCCCGCCATAAACTGCTTCAGGCATCGCCATCGGAAGCGGACAGCGGGTGGCAAGAGGCGATTAGCGAGGCATGTCTGGCGAAGCGCCACGCTGATGCGGCGGACTGGCTCTACAGTCAGCGTTTCGTCTCAACTCGCTACGAGGGTATCTATGAAGACAAATGGCACCCGTTGGCGCGCGCCCTCTCCAATCTGCCCTCGCGTCCGAAGATCGTCACGAGCGCGGATGACGCACGGGAACGAGCTTTGGCGGCCTTGCACAACGACGCGCCGAGAGTTGCGGCAATCAACCTGCGTCGGCACCTTCTCGACGGGATCAGGTCGGCGTCCATCTTCGACGAACTTGAGGCACGTCGTCTACTTGGCGAGATCTACCGTGCTACGGGCGATCTCCCGCTAGCTGCCTATTACACAATTGGGGCAGGGGACTATAAGGAGGCGCGCGCAGTTGCTGTTGCGTTCGGCGATGCCTACCACGATGTCACCGAGATGATGAAGAGTCCCTTGTCCTGGGTGGCTGCCTCTGCGCTGCAGTTCGCGACCGAACAAGCCGATCTCATCCCCGATGATCAGCTCACCAATGTCATCGAACTAGCGCTTAGCGTGATCAACGACGTCGCCGCGGGCAAACTCCTGGACTCCCCAATCCTCAGTCCGCAAATGTACTTGGCAGCGTATGGCCTGCTCGCGGCGTTGTCCGCGCGACTTCCCGCGCAACCTGCTCAGGCGTTGCTTGACTTGCTCACCGACTCCGTAGTGGTCAAGGAACATCACTACCGGCGCACAGACGAAAGTCATGTTGCGATTGCGGCCGGTATTGCTCATGCCCACGACGGTGATCTTCGCACCGCGGCACTTGATCAGCTCGTCGGATTGTTTTCGCGGGCCGCGCACCCGTTTCGGTCTACTGCACGGAACGTCCTTATAGCTAACCTCGACCACGTTGGTGATCGGCTCCAAGAGATGGCTGGCCGCGGTCAGCACGAGGCGGCCGCCCTGCTCGGGTACGGCGACCCTGACCACGTCTCGACTGAAGCGGCTCAGGCGGGAGCGCAGCGCTTGTGTGAACCAACCAAGAACGGGCCTAATCGAATTGGAACTGGGACGGGTGCTGTCAGCGACTCGTTGCTCGCAGCGGTGCTGCCGATAGAGGAACGCATTGCGTGCATCGAGATGCTCATGTCGAACGCGGCGTCGCCGTGGGAACCGTCCTCAAACCGGGACAGCTATCTGCTTGCAGCAAGTAACCTAACGGACGATCTCGACGAAGAGCGCCGCCGTGAATTCCTCTTGAAGGCAATAGATTTCGCGATGAATCCGCCTCTCTCACAGGCGGATGTCCTCAACGGTTCGATGAGCAGCCCGTTAGGCGCAATGCGTATCAACGACAGGAGTGACTGCCGGCCGGCGGCTGCATACCTCGCGGGACGACTGGCAGAATCGCCTGAGGAGAAGCGACTGATACGAGATACCGCGCTTCGCCTCATCGGTATCGGCAGCGACGACGATTACAGAGTCACCAAGACACTGCAACTCGTCCAATCCGAACTCGGTGACAGCGTAGGCTTGCTCGCCCAGGGCAGTTGGACATTGAGGAGCCTCGCGGCCATCTTATGGGCCGAATCGATGGAGGTACCGGAGTACCTCGGCGATGCGCTCAGCCAGGACCCGGACGTCCGAGTAAGGCGTGCGCTCGCAAGCGCGTTGTCCAATACAGGCAAAAGGCAAGGGTCAGGTGCCCGAGAAAAGCTCCTCCAGGACCCGCGATGGTCTATCCGTTCAGTTCTGCAAGCGATTCCGTCGCCGGACTAGGTGTACTGACCCGACAGATCTGGATGGCAAGAATAGAACGGGGAAGCCGTCGACTGGGTGCCCGGTCGATGTGGAGGGATTGGCACAGCCGTCACGTTTGGAAATGGTTCCGCATGTAACTGACCAGCTCACGCGGGGAAAGTTGCGCGCTCGACGGGCCCGTGCGGATGAAGAACGCCTCATCGCCGCCCTTCTTCCGCAGGTAGACCGGCTCGTGACTCTTGCGGCAGCGGACCACACACACTCGTTTCCCCCCGAGTACGTCAAACTTCGGATCAACTAGTGCGGCCACATTGGCCCCCATTGTCGTCTTGATCGCGTCCATCAAGTGAAGGAGGTACTTGTCTTCGTTTTGGAAGTTGTCCGCTTCGATTCCGACGGCCGTCCCGTCGTCGGCCACTCCAAGCAGCAAGCATCCTCCCTCAGAGTTTGCGAAGGCGGCGATGGTCTTGAGGGCTGCGTGGGTGATCTCGTCGTTCTTCTTGTCCTGCCTGAGGTCCCAGCGAAGTGTCGACTTGAATTCCAGGGACGTGCTCTCACCTGCCGCGACGAGGCCGGAAACACTTTCTTGCGGAAAGAAGGCTAGATAGTCGGCACAGACGCGAGCGAGGTCTTTGTACTGCCTGAACGCGTCGCTGTGCTGCTCCTCGGGTGACACATCGTCGTCGAGGTCGATGCCGAAAAGGTGGTGTAAGGGTGTGGCTGCGAGCACAGCGTTGGCGAACTCCACCGGAGTGCATTCGCCTGCAGCTAAAGCTACCGACGCAATGATGTTGCCTTCGGTGAGAACTTGCAGATTCGCGACGACGGATTTTCCGGCGTCCGACAGGCGATTCCAACGCGTTGCAACTCCGTCGATGAGAGCGTCCAGCTCATCTTGTTCGTACGTTGCACGTGGGCGAAGCTTTGCGCCAACTCCCCGGACGAAGTTGGTAACGGGTTCCCACGCCCGGAGCTGATCCGCCCACTCGGGACCTGCAGCCGGGTCGAGAATTGGGTCGTGTATGAGCGCGTGTGCAACCGTATCGCGGTCGATTCCTGGATCGATCTGGATGAAGTCACGCTGGGTTGAGAAGAGCAGGTATGCGCACAAGGGGCGTGGCTCGAGGATGATTCCATCCTCCACGTGGAGGACTGGGTGTTCTTCTAACTCTCGAACCATGTGCAAGAGGAGGGCGCTATTCGGGCTGGACACAGGGTTTCCCGCCGGGGTGCGAAGCAATCCCATGCGTGAGATTTCGATTCCGAAGTGATCCGAATCCTCGATCACCGTTACATTCAGGCAGTTGGACGATATTACTTGCGTCCCTGATGTGTCTTCGTCGACCGCGAATTCGAATTTGTCCACGCCGGCGCCACAATTGGGGCACTCCCAGGCGTCGAGGAAGAATACAGACACGCCGCCGTGATCGGCGGGATCGTAGATAAAGCCGCAGTTGGTGCATTCCTGTCGGAGGTCGTCCGCCATCGTCTTATCCTCCTGTAAACGGTCCACGCCGCAGTCGCATGAGCCGCGCCGCCAACTGCAGGTGCGCAAGTTCGGTCCGTGCCGAAATGGGAATAGCTGCAGTTTGTCCTAGTTGACCAACGTGAGCGTCCGCCACTATAACTGTAGGCGGTTATCGAGTATCAGGCTGCATCGGCTGGATATCGCGTGGCCAGTGATGTCGCGAGCACCGGGTCCACGCGAATGCCGGACATCAGGCGCGTGACCGCATGAGCCAGCGTTGTCACTATGAAACGCCCTGGTTCTGCCGGAGGCTCGGGCTATTGGATTTCGACCAGGTGTTGGTCGCTCCGTTGGGCATCGTAGAACGTGGCTTCGAACTCAGCGGGCGGGACGTCGTTGAGGTAGCCGTGTAAGCGGTTGGTGTTGTGCCAGAAGACCCAACTGAGGGTGGCCAGCTCGACGTCCTCGACGGTCTTCCACGGCCCGCTGCGGGCGGGACCGTAGATCAGCTCGGCCTTGTAGTAGCCGTTCACCGTCTCCGCCAAGGCGTTATCGAAGCTGTCCCCGATCGAACCTATAGAGGGGACCGCGCCGATCTCGGCGAGCCGTTCGCCGTAGCGAATGGAGGTGAACTGCGACCCAGCATCGGAGTGACATCTCAAGCCCGCCAACAGGTTTCCGCGCGACCAGCGCGCCATCTCAACGCGTCGAGGACCATCGAGGTCCGCATATGGCCGGCCACCCGCCAGCCCACGATCATCCGGGAGTACGCATCGACGATGAAACACGCGTACGCGACGCCGGCCCAAGTCGGCACGAATGTCAGATCCGTCACCCAAAGCTGGTTCGGCGCGGTCGCGGTGAACTTGCGCTTCACCAGATCGGGGTGCCGCGCAGCGCTGGCATCTGGCTTCGTGGTCTTGACCCGTTTACCGCGCCGTGCCCCGCAGATACCGGCAGCCCGCATCAACCGGCCCACCTGATCGCGGCCCACGTCGTGGCCATTTCGGCGGGCGGTCTTCCACAGTTTGCGGGCCCCGTAGACGCGGTAGTTGTCCTCCCAGAGGGCCACCAGGGCCGCCCCAGTTCGGCGTCACGTTGCGCGCGCGCCGACGGACCGCGGGACTTGGCGTCGTAGTAGTGCTCGGGGCCATCACCACGCCTGCCGATCGCAGGACGGTGATGATGGGCTCGACCCCGAACTCTCGCGCTGGGCGTCGATGAAATCGACTATTTCTTGTGTTGGCGGTCGAGCTCCGCCCCGAAAAAACTGGCCGCACGTTTCAGTATTTCGTTGGCACGCTTGAGTTCTCGGATCTCCTGCTCGAGCTCTTTGATCCGTGACGACTCCGCGCTGGACACTCCCGGAGCGCATCCTCGTCAATATCGGCTTGACGCACCCAGGACCGCACCGACTCCACCCCGTAGCCGAGTTGGCGGGCCACCCGCGACACGGTTCCCTGCTCGGTCCCCAACTCGGCACGCAGAGCCCGGACCATCCGCACCGCAGCGGCCTTCTCCTCCGGGCTGTAACGACGCGCCGTGGGCTTCCCGGCAGACTGTTCCTTCGGCATACCTGCATCCTCGTTTCCAAGGTCAGGAGCCTCCGGGATTTCCAGGGCGTTTCAAAGGCCACAAGCCATTTCGGTTCACCAGCAGTCTGGCTCGACATCGTGCTGGCCGTCGCCGATCTGGTCACCTGGACCCGGCTCCTCGGCTTCGCCGACCACCCTGACCTGGCCCGCGTCGAAATCACCACCCTCCGCTAGCGAGTCCTGCACGTCGCGGCCAGCATCACCCGCGGAGCACGACAAGTACGCCTGCGCATCGACCCCACCTGGCGCTGGGCAGCGATCATCGCCACCGCGTGGCAGACAATCTGCACCGCTTTCGGCTGACGCTGACCTCCTGCGACCAACCAACCAGGAAAGATCCACTGGCCCTGGGAAAGCCCGCCCCACCCGGCGACACGGGACCACCGAACACGGCCAGACCCCTAAAACCCAGATCCGCCTACCCAACCCCGCACAGAGACGAACCACCACCAGGACGAAAAATCGAGGCTAGAAACTAGGCGGTGGCGCGGCTGTCTAGCAGACTGCCGTAACCCTTACGGCGCAGGCTGTACTCCATGCCGGGGCTGGGTTTGTGATTCTTCAACCATGCCCGGATGCCAGCCGACTGGTCATGCTCCGAGGCGTCCGTCAGCTTCAGCGTCCGAAGGAGAGCGGCCACAGAACTCGGCTGCACGCTCCCACGAGGCTGCAACGGGATGTCGTCGTCCCACTTACCCATCGCTCACCTCCACGTCGACCACAGGAACCCTAAGTCGCCGGTCAACTCTGAGGATACGCACAACGACACCCGGAGGAAAGAGGAGTTCCTGCTGGTAGGCGTCGCTTTGTTGCCCTATCGGAGACACCCCCACCGCCGGCGTACCTGCCTGAGCAGTGATTTTGTACAGGACCGGGTAAGGCCCTGGTGTGGTGAATTCCGTCGCCGCAACATTCCTAGAAAGCGATGTCGCGAAGAACATCGGAACTTCTGTCCCGTCTCCACCGATTAGGCTGTCGATCTTGGCCGCCGGCACGCCGAAGACCGCCACTGAATTGCGGATACCGCGCCACACTTCCACGTCTTCGGGCAGCGGCACCATCAGATCCTGGAGGTCATCCATCACCTGGTAGGCAAGTGGGGTAGCCCGTTGATTCTGGGCGGCTTTCTGGATCTCGCGGTAGAAACGGTCGCCTTTTTCCTGCCAGCGCTGCAGCGCTTCACGCTGTTCGGGCGTCGCGTTGGCCGTCTGGCCAGCGAACAGCCTGTTCAGGCGCTGCTCCGGAGTTTCGTCGGGCGTATCGATCCGCCCATTGTTCCCCGGCGGGTTCGGCGGCTCGCCGCCGCCTCGCCCACCGGTCGCTCGAGGTCCGGACAGCAGGGCGTATTGGCCTCAACCATAGGGCCAAAGTAGGGCCAAACTTTCAGAACGGGTGCTCCAACACGTCCAATACGGCCGGTACGCACCATTTTGACCAGCGCAAACGGAAAACTCCCGGCGCTAAAACCGCCTGAGCGTAGGAATGGAAGCACTTCGTGAGACAAATGGCGGTGCAGTCGTCGTGAGACAGCTCGCAAAAGTCCTGGTCAGCAGGGAGCGTAGATGCAGCGCAGCGTGAGAACCTGATATGGAGGCTCGTTTGTCAAGAGGGCAGGTGAAAGCCGCCCCGACGGTCGCTGGGGCGGCTTTCGTTTGACTGGGTCCGGTGATGGCCTCGACGGTCGTTGCTCACGACGGTGGTGTCAGGCTGATATGCGCGGGTTGGGTACCGCAGGACGATGTTCGGATGTGAACGGTACTGCTGTCTACAGTCGAGCGTCACTGGCCGTGATGGTTTTCAATCATGCTGTGGCTCATAGGTTCTCCGCAGGTTGGTTCACTTCTAGTAGACGATGCCCTGGCGCAGAAGCAATTTCGATAGCCGATGCCGCACCCGCATCAGATCAGCGCGGGCGTCTTCGCGGGCCCGGACCAGATCGCGGACCGCTTCGATCTCCGGCTCGGGGACCGTCACTTCGGTGATCTCACCCAGCCGCAGCAGCCGGGCCAAGTGCGCGGCATCGCGGGCGTCACCCGCACCGGGGCACGCAGCTGGCCCAGCCAGCCCAGGACCTCGCCGTAGTCCGGACACAACCGTGCCCGCGCGATTTTGCCCGTCTCCTCGTCAATGCCATGCGCGACAACCGAAAGCGCATGCACGTCCAACCCCACACTCGTACCCTGAACAATCACCGGAGGCCTCCTGATCTGCAAATGTGGCACTACCAGAGCGAGTGTTCACCCACGCTGGCAACCCACGAATCCTTTTGCAGCACGAGGCCTTCGGCCTCAGCTAGCCCCCATACACGGGCTTCTCAAGTTTTATGCCATGTTGGCAGGCTGGCTGTTTCTGATACCTGATCAACGTTGAAACTCAGCGCGAGTTCTGTGCCCTCACCAGGGGTAGCAGCAGGGTGTCGACGATTTCCTCGAGGTCGGGATCGGGTGCCGGCTGCAGCGTCATCAGGAGTTGGGCCCGCAGGAGGTCGAAGGGCAGTGTTTTCATCCTGTTGGTGATGCGTTCGGGATCAATTTCGCCTCGGTCGAACGCACGGTCGTAGATGGTGTCGACCGCACCGAGCAGGGGTAGTTCAGGAGCCAGCTGGCCGACGAGCTCAGCGGGGCTAGTGCCGGTCTCCTGAAAGTAACCTCCCAGATGGACGCTGATCATCGTAATGAGCCTGGCCCCTGGCTGGTTGCTCTGACGCATGAGCGCGAGCACGTCGCCACGCAGACTGCCGGTATCCGGAAGCTCTAGTTCGCTGTTACGCGCGGTGTGGCCGACCGCAGCCCGCGCCAGATCCCGCTTGTTGGACCAGCGCCGATAGAGAACCGGCGTACTAGTGCCCGCCCGTACGGCGACTGCATCCATCGTGAAATTGGCGTAGCCCTTCTCGGACAACTCTGCGCACGCCGCATCAAGCAGCGCGTATTCAAGGGCTACGCCCCGACGTCGCTCCAACACACCCTCTTCCTTAAGAAGTACTTGCACATCTTACATTCGAGGCTGTACAGTCACAATAAGATGTAATTTTACATCTTATTGTGCGGCACCACCGCCATTGTGAACCGAAGTGAAAGAGGGATGACATGGGCGTGACAGGGATTGCGCCGGGCCGCGTGTTGGTCGTGGGCTTGGGGATCAGCGGGATGGCCACCGCGATCCGGTTGCGTGGGCTGGGCTGGGAGACGGTGGTCGTGGAACGTGCACCTGGCCGGCGGACCGGTGGATATTTCATCGCCACGTTCGGCGTCGGGCAGGCAGCCGCCAAACGGCTGGGCATCTATGACGCCCTGCCTGACCGCACTCCGACAGGCGACAGTGTCATGTACGAGATCGAGCGATCCGGCAAGAGGCGCAAGGGCATCAACCTTTTCGACTTGCCGGTCACACCCAAGCCCGAGCTGATGCTGCGCGGCGATGTCGAGCAGGCTCTGTTCACCGCGCTGCCCAAGGATGTCGAGGTCCGGTACTCCACGGTGCCGACCAAGATCGACCAGGACTCTGATGGGGTCGACGTGACGTTGCACGATCTGGTTGCGGAGGCCGATACCACCGAGCACTTTGATTTGGTGGTCGGTGCCGACGGCGTGCGTTCTACGGTGCGGTCGTTGGTGTTCGGCCCGCACGAGCGCTATCTGCGTCGGCTCAACTACATGATCGCGGCTTTTGAACTGCCCAAGACGCCGGCGACCATGCGCATCGGTGACGGCGCGATGCTCAACGAGCCGGGCCGTTCGATGATCGTCTACCCGTTCAAAGACCACCTGCCTACTGCGCTGTTCTCGTACCGCACCGACGACGTCGACGCTGAGTTCACCCAGACCCCCGCCGAACGGATCCGTGCCGTGTACGGCCCGCCGCCCTACGGTGAGATCCTCGCCGAGGTGATCGACGACTTCGCGGCAGCCGACACCTATCTGTTCGATTCGGTCGAGCAGCCCCATCTCGACAGTTGGCACCGCGGTCGGGTAGTCCTGGTCGGTGACTCCGCGTGGTGCCCGACCCTGTACTCCGGTATGGGTTCCTCCACCGGACTGGCCGGAGGTGAACTACTCGGTACTGTGTTCGAAGAACACACCGGCAACCTCGAAGACGCTCTGACCGACTGGGAACAGCGACTGCGCCACTACACCAACAATTTTCAGAGCATGGGCACCAAAGCCTCCAGCCTGTTCACCCCGTCCAACCAGGCAGGCATCCTGGCGCGCCGCGCCATGATGGCCGCCCGCCGCTCATCAGTCGTGGCACCAGTCGTGAACAGGGCGATGAGCAAGCTACCCATGATGCGCATCCGCGGCACAGACATCGCCGCCGCCACCCGAGCGGAGGTGAACGCATGACATCGTCGTCTTTCAGTGCCGGCGAACCCTATACGGCGTCTGAGATTGAGGCGATGTTCACCGAACTGCCCCCGGTCCACACCGCCGAGATGATCGGACTGTGGAGAGCCCGCCACGTCCGCGTCGACAACCAGCCGACACCTCCACTCGTGAGCGCGGGTTGGTACGGGATGCGCTTCACCGATGACGACCACGTCGACACCTTGCTCTACCGCGCGGATAGCGGCGAGTTGTTCGCCGCCGACCCCGCCGGAATCGCCGAGGCCATCGCCGAAGGTGTTCCCGATGTGGCAGCTGTCCGGTCACGGGTCGAAGTCACCGATCCCGTCGCGTGCATGCGGATGGTCGAATACCGCGGCACCGTCAGCGCCGCCATCATTTATCTCCGTGAACCCGTCATTGACTACCTGCGCCGCATCGACGAGCACACCATCCTCGGAGCCGCAGCGGTAATCGGCCAAGAAACGAGCGCGTTCTTCACACTCTCACAAGCGAACTGACGTATCCAACCGAGGGCACACCACATTTCTATGTGCAGTCGATGCCACCGCACCACCTCGGTACTGGTCCCGGCGGTTCGGCGACGAGCACTCGCTCACCCACCGCGTCGACCCGGGTTTGCCTGGTTGACGGCGTGTGTCATGTGACGGAATGGCACTGCCTCAAGTCAACGGCGGTCGCCGCTCTGGCAGGCGTAGAACTCGGCTATCACGCGGCCTGAGGAAATGACGGGAATCTGAGATGAATCATCGACGACAAGATCCGAGACACCTCGCATCGCCGCTGTTCAATGCATCGCAAGATGACACAGAATCCGAGAACCCACATCGGATCGCCGACGCGCTGGGCGTTCCGCAGGTCGGCCCGTCGGCACTCTCGCCGTCCCATCCGTAGATGACGGTGCGCATGTCGTCACCCGCGGTGACGGTGAGCAGGGCCTCGATCCGGAGATATCCGGCGTCCGGGCTTCTACAATCCGGTCGGAGGGAATCTGATGTGCCATTGGGCGATTCAGCCTGACTACGCCTCACCCAAACTCGGCCGGTAATCAGCCGCCTCGGCCTCGGCGGCGAGCAATGCGCCCAGCTCACCCTCCTGCTGGGCAACAAATACGCCGATCACCTGCCGGCATACCTCTGGCACGCTGACCCCACGCATATCCGCAATACGTTTCAGCCCGACCAGCATTGACGTAGACACGTGAAACTGCACAGCGAACTGACCGCACGAACCATCCTCAGGCGGCAACCCCGGACCCACGACCACACGTTCATCCACCCCGTACTCGCCCACCTGGGCACCCCGAGCTCGCTCAACAACCCCACCACCAACGCCGTCGGCCGGATCCGGGAACTCCTCATGACTGAACAAACCCATTTCGCCCACGCTAGACCTGGCAGAATTCCCAAACCACAGGCAGCGCGGCGTGCAGATGGTGACGCAGGTGAAAAAGCCATTTAACGGCGGGTCTGGTGGTGGGCCGTGACAGGATTCTTCAGCGTGACGCGCCCCAATTTCCTGGTCATCGTGGCCGACGATCTCGGGTTCTCCGACATCGGCGCCTTCGGCGGCGAAATCAACACCCCCAACCTGGATCGACTGGCCCACAGGGGTATCAGGCTCACCGATTTCCATTCCGCCCCGGCCTGTTCGCCGACACGGGCGATGTTGCTGACCGGAACAGATCACCACGTCGCCGGAATCGGCACCATGCTCGAGATGGCCGCCCCGGACTTCCGCGGCGCCCCCGGCTACGAGGGGTATCTGAACGACCGGGTCGTGGCGCTGCCGGAACTGCTGCGCGACGCCGGTTACCAGACGCTCATGGCGGGTAAGTGGCATCTGGGCAGCACCATCGACAGGTCCCCGTGGGCACGGGGATTCGACCGCTCCTTCGCCCTGTTGCCGGCCGGAGCCAGCCATTACGGCACCCGCTCGGGCGGCGGATTCTCCGCCGTGCCGACGATATTCACCGAAGACGATCAGTTCGTCACGGTAGGGGAGGACTTCTACTCGTCGGACACCTATACCGACAAGCTGCTGCAGTACCTGCGCGAACGTCCCCAGCGCGAAGAGGACCAGCCCTTCTTCGCCTACCTGCCCTTCCAGGCGCCGCACTGGCCGCTGCAGGCCCCCTGGGAAACCATCGCCGAGTATCACGGCCGCTACGACGGCGGACCGGACGCACTGCGCGAGCAACGGCTGGCGGCACTCACACGAATGGGCCTGTGCCCACCCGACATCGAACCGCACCCGGTGGTAGCTGACGGCGCCCCCGAATGGGCGGACATGACCGACGCGGACCGTGCCGTATCGGCCCGCACCATGGAGGTATACGCCGCCATGGTGGACAGGATGGACTGGAACATCGGGCGGGTGATCGACTACCTCGACAGAACCGGCGAGCTCGACAACACGGTTGTGATCTTTCTGTCGGACAACGGCGCGGAGGGAACGATCGTCGAGGCTATGCCGCTGCGCGGCGCCGGAATCGCCGCATTCGTCGCGAAGCATTGCGACAACAGCCTGGAGAACCTCGGCGGTCCCACCTCCTACACCTGGTACGGGCCGCGTTGGGCGCAGGCCGCCACCGCGCCGTCGCGGCTGCACAAAGCCTTCACCAGCGAGGGCGGTATCCGGGTGGTGGGCTTCGTCACCTGGCCGGGCTTTTCCCGGCAGGGGGAGATCGGCACCGCGTTCACCACCGTCATGGACATCGCCCCGACCGTGCTGGAGCTCGCCGGCGTCGAGCATCCCGGTACCGAATACCAGGGCAGGGAGGTCGAGCCGATGCGCGGCCGATCGATGGTGCCCTACCTGTCCGGACAGACGGACATGGTGCACGATGCCCACACCGGTACCGGGTGGGAGTTGTTCGGCCGCCGCGCTATTCGCCAGGGCGATTGGAAGGCACTGCACTTGCCCGCGCCCTACGGCCCGGGCACCTGGCAGCTCTATGACCTCTCACGAGATCCCGGCGAGGTTGACGACCTGGCTGCTTCCCAACCCGACAAACTGGCCGACTTGTTGGAGCTGTGGGACCGCTATGTGGAGGAGAACGGCGTGATCCTCGGGCCAGTGTCGCTCTTCGAGGTCGACGCGGAGGCGCTGTGACCGCGCACGTGCGGATCGACATCTGCGCGACGCCCACCGACTGACCGATCGCGGGATCGCGCGTCGACCATAAGATCGGCATTGCGGGCACGACAGGAACATGGTCGGCCCGTTGTTCGTCCATATGACCCACCGCGTCCCTACATTGGGGTGATGAGCAGTGATCAACGTTGGCGGGCGCGGAATGGTCCGGCGATTATGTGCTTGGCAGCACTGATCGTGGCTGGCGGGAGCACGGGTCAGATCGCCCGGGCGGACGAACCGACGACCACGGCGACCGCTCCTCGCCCCGGCGCCCCAGCCGTTCTCGTCGACCTCGGTGATCCCGCTGAGGTGGCCGCCTGGACAACGGTCAATGATCCCGTCATGGGTGGCCGGTCGACCTCGGCGGTCGCATTCGGTGAGGGTGGCCTCATGTTCTCGGGCAACATCTCGCTGGACAACAACGGCGGATTCGCCTCGGCCCGCGGTCCCGTCGATCCAGAGATCGGGCACCGGGCAAGCGGTGCGACGTCGCTGAGTGTGCGCGCACTGGGCGACGGCAAGACCTACGTGGTGAAGGTGGAGACGGGACAGCCCTGGTCCTACATCCAGCGCTTCTCGACCGACCCCGGCGTCCGAAGAACCTACGACCTGCCGGTCAGCGGCTTTCAGCCGGCGGGCATGTTCCTCGATCCCGTACTTGCGCCGCCTCTGGACCCCTCAACCATCAGCCGGGTCGGGATCTACATCCTCGACAAGCAGGAAGGCCCGTTCACACTCGTCGTCAGTGACATCGACACGTCAAGTTGAAGAATCCGCGCGGCGCCTAAACTCTTGTCATGCCAAGAAAACTCACTGATGACGAAGTTGCGGCGTATTTGGATAGCCGCCCGGGCTGGGCGGTCCTGAGCACCATCGACAAGGACGGATTTCCGCACTCGGTACCCCTCGGATACTTCCGCCTTGGCCGCGACATCGTCATGGGAGTGCGTGATGGGACTCGCAAAGTTGCCAACGTCGAAAGCAACCCGCATGTGAGTGTCTTGCTCGAAGACGGCTCTACCATGGCCGATATCCGGGGAGTGCTGCTCCAAGGTCTCGCCCGTATCGTTCGCGAATCAACCGAAGCACTTGAGCTCTCAAGGCAAGGTGCTCGGGCGCGGGGCGTGCCGGAGTCCGATTGGCCCACCGAACCCAGACCGGGCGCCGCCTACATCCGCATGACCCCCGTCAGAACACTGTCGTGGGATTACTCGCCGCAACAGGGTTAGCTGCGGTCACCCCTCGCGGAGGTGATCCCGCTGCGACCTCGGTCCGTTGTCGTTTGCCACTACCGCCGGGCCGCTTGGGGTCGGGTGATCGGCACAGGACAGAGGTAATAGTCCGCACCAATTGACAACGGTCGTTGCCAGATGATCCCGGCCGCGATAACGTCGCTTCATGACGGTGACCGGCCAGCGTCCGCAGTTACTACTTGAGGACGTCGACTTCAATCGACGTGACCACCCCGACCGGCCGCTGCGGCCCATCCCGCCAGGTCGCGACCACTTCGCCGACCAATGGCGTGGTATGCGCGAGTTCATCTTCGGTGAGTGGATCGATATCGACAAAGAAGTCGAGCCCAGCGATCTCACCCGCATCCGGGACGACTATTTCTGGCAACGTGACGAACTCATGATCGGTGTGGTCGAGGCGTTCGAGCGCCTCGGTTATGAGCAGGGCCGCGGGCTGTTCGAGCAGGCGTTGACCCAGGGCATCGACACGCTCACGGATCCGCCACGGGAGCTCGTTGAGCTCTTCGAGCACCTGGATCAGCTGCCCGCTCAGTTCGATCTTGTCGCCGCCGAACGCGGCCGAATGCTGGCGATATCGAGCACGTTCGCCGCAACGACGATCATCCGGGGGTGGGCGTTCTACGAGACCGCGATGACCGGGGATATCTCCGCCGCTACGGGCGCCACCGGCCGATTCGCCGACGACGGCCCACGCCGATTCATCGAAACCGCACGAGTATTCGCAGAATTCACCCTGCCAGACATCTTCGACCGTGATTCGGAAGCCTTCCAAGACGTGGTGCGCGTGCGGTTGATGCACGCACTGGCCAGCCGCGGCCTGCGAAAGAAATGGGGTGACGACGTCTATCTCAAGTTCGGCGAGCCGATTCCCACGACGTCGTTGCTGGGGTTCGGCAGCGGCATGCTGCTCGGACGTCTCGTCGACCATGCCTTCGGTCGCACGCTGACCCCGCAACAGCTCGAGGACCTCGCCGAGTATTCCTCGTTCTCCGGGCGGTTGTGGGGAGCCCCTGAACCGCTCCGCTCACCCACCGGCATCGAGCTGATCAAATCGCTGAATTATGTTCTGGCCAGGGGAGGTAACCCATCCCCGTGGCGTGCTCCACTCGTCGATGCCATCGCCGGTCCCGTGCACCTGACGACGCTGACGGAGGCGCTACCCGGGCCCGTCAAGAAAATTGTGGCCCGCCACGTCAACCAGATCACTGCCAGCGTCGCCCTTGCGCCGGCAGGGGTTGTGTTTGGGTACCAGCAGATCGAGGCCATGGTGGCGGGCACGCTGTTTGAGCCGCTCGGCTACAACTTCGAACGCCGCGTTCACATCTTTACTTATCTCACGAAGCTCAACGTTGGTATCGCGAGGGTGGCCGACAAGCTGCCGTGGTCCAACCCCATCCGTGAGCGCAGGAAGAAGAGCGGTGCCGCCGCGCGCGAGCGGATCGCCATGCTCAGCAAGGTTGCCCGCGGCAAGCAAATCTCGCTGACCTACTCCCACCACGACCGTTCGACAAAGGGCGAGGGGTTTACCGGCTAGCTCGCCGCCGGGGCGGTTCAGACCACCCGCGCGCGAAGCGCTGACCAGAACGGAAGCCCACCTGGCATGCCCGCGATTCGGGCCGGGTAGCGCCAGCGGAGACGGCCGGCTGGCCAGTACTACGATCGAAGTTCATGATTGATGGAGCACCTCAACCGGCGTCGACGCCTGGGCAGACCGGCGAGGTCCCCCCGCTCGATGTCGTTGGCTCTGGAATTCTTCCTCCGGTCGAGGACCGAGTGCAGCGGCGGTTCGCGCTGCTCGAGCGGCTGGCGCCTTGGTTGGGATCGCGGTGGGCGGTCGAGTTATGGTGCACCCCAACGGTTCTCGAGTCGAGCCTGCGCCTGCCGCCGGGTGTATCCCCAGGCACGCCGATTGTGGCGTACTGGGATGGGCACCGGATCGCTGGTGAGGAATGGGGCGAGGGGCCGCCGGTATACCTGGTGCACGGCTGGGGCGGGCAGCGCCCGCATCTGGCCATGTTCGTCAAGCCGCTCGTGGCGGCCGGCTATCGGGTCGTTGCGTTCGACTTGCCCAGCCATCACGAGTCCGACCCGGGTGCGCTCGCTCCCGGGCGCACCACATCCGCAGAGTGTGCCGCCGCGATAGCGGCCATGATCGAGACCCATGGGTCCGCCCATGCGGTGGTCGCGCACTCACTCGGCGCGAACGCGACCGCATTGGCGGCAGCAGATGGCGCACCGGTAGGACGCCTGGTCTTCTTCGCGACCATGGGAGATTTTCCGCTCTACCTGGACCTGTTCGCCGCACGCCATGGTTTCGGCCGGCGGATCCGCGCGGGCCTCCGCCGTCGTTTGGAAAAACGGATCGCCATGCCGCTGCATGAGACGAATATGACCCGGGTCGGTCGACGAGCCAACTACCCGCCGCTGCTTCTCATCCATGACCCCGACGATCCAGACAGCCCGTATGCCGCCAGCGTGCGTCTGGCCAAGTCATGGCAGGGCGCCCAATTGCTGACCACAAAGGGGCTCGGCCGACTGGCCCATTACCGAGTTCTGCGTCACCGCCCTGCTATCGACGCCGGGGTGGAGTTCATCGGCGACCGAGCGGACGCCCGGCAGCGCAGTCCGGGGCCGGATGCCGGCCAACTAGACATCGAAGGACCCACTTCGTAGCCTGTCGCAGGCACGTACGGCCATAGCAGACCCCTACAGCGAAGGATCGCGGTGCGCCACACACTTCGGCGAACAGCGGTAAGTCTGGCGACCGGGGTCGCGGTGCTAGCTGCGTCGATAGTGCAGAACGGCTGGGCGGACCCAGCGTCTGACGCGCTGGCCCAGCTCAACGAGCTGTCTCGTGAGGCGGTGCAGACACGCGAGGCTGTGAGCGCTGCTCAGCGCGATGTCGACCGCAGGCTGGCCGATCAGGCGGTGGCCGAGGAGCGTCATCGCGCGGACATGGCAGCCGTCGACGCCGCGAACGCCGAGCTTGGCCCGCATCAAGCTGAGGTCGGTCAGCTCGCGGCGATCACCTATATGAGTGGAGGTACTGGCCAGTTCGTGGCGGTGCTGAGCGCAACCTCCCCACAAGATCTGATCGACCGGCTGTCTTTGCAGAAGGCGATCGCCGGTATGGCGGCCGATCAGATGAAGGCACTCAGGGCAGCGAGGGATCGCGCCGCTGCTGCCGCTAGCGCTTCAGAGCTGTCGGCCGCTGAGGCTCGTGTCGCAGCCGAGCGAGCCGCATCGGTGCGCGCAGATTTGGAGGCCAAATGGAGTGACTTGCGGCGTCAGATCCTGGCCGCCGAGGCGCAATATGCGGCGCTGACGCCGCAGCAGCAGGCGGTGGTCGATATCGCGGCGGCAGCGGTATCGGCGGCACAACCGCCCGGCGACGTATCCGGTCCTCCGCTCGCGGCGATGCCCGCCGACATCCCGGAGGCGTTGCCGGTCGGAGTCGCGAATGAGGCTGGGCTGCAGGCCAACACCGTCATCGCGGCCCGCGCCATCAGTGCGCAGTTCCCCCAAATCGCCGAGATCGACGGCGTCCGGCCCGATCCGAAGCCGTGGCATCCGAGCGGCCTGGCGATCGATGTGATGGTCCCGAATTCTGGGACCCCCGAGGGCATCGCGCTGGGGGACGCGATTCTCGCGTTCGTGATGAGCAACGCGGGCAGATTCGGCTTGCAGGATGCGATCTGGCGCGGCACGTACTACACGCCGGGCGGACCAGCAGGATCGGGCTACGGGCACTTCGACCACGTTCACGTCACCACGACGCCACGGGGCGCAGCGACCAACGGCCGGTAATGGTTTCAGCGGCCGCGCATTCGATCGATCAGGCGACCCCGCGGGTACCCACAAAGAAGTAACCAGCGACGTGCTCGAGGTATTCTGGGCCGCAGGCCCGACTTCACGAACCGCGAAGTTTCCGGTACAGCGTCCCGATAATCGTGTGCCGGAAGGGCCAGAGCACCACCGACTCGGCGAGCTTGAACGCACTCTCCGCAAGGGATGGCGGCACGTGGTCAGGATCCATCAGGTCGTTCTCCGCAAAGGGACTCGCGTCCGCGGCCACCATAGTGTCGGTCAGTGCGCGCAGCGAGCGCCCGGTGCCGCGCAATGCTTCGACAGCAGACAGGAAGGTCCCGCCGGACTCCATTGAATCCCGGAACTCCTCAACCGATACACCCAAATGCTCCGAGACGAGACTGTCTCGCACCCAGAGGATTTCGCGCGTGACCGCAGCGGAGTCGGCTTGTGCGCCCCCAGCGTCAAGCGCGATATCGCATTCGCTGTCGAAACCCAGCGACCTGTTGTTGAAGTTCGACGAACCGATGCGCAGCAGCCGGCCGTCGATCACGATGACCTTGGAATGCACGTAGACCGACACGCCCTTACCGGCGACCGGCCAATACACGCCGAGCCGGTCATACGAGTCCGCTTCTTTGAGCATCCGGAACAGCAGCTGCCGCGCGCTGTCCATCGACTCCTGCTCCAACCGGCTCTCGGAGCTTCGCGGCAGAATGATCACGACCGCGGGACCGTCGGGCTCGCGCAGCCGCGCCGCGATCGCCTCAGCGATACCGCGCGCCGCGAAGTATTGGTTCTCCAGGTAGATCAGATCGCGCGCGGCGCGGATTGCCGCCAGATCGAGCGCCTCGACCTCGCGGACCTCGCTGCGCCCAGACAGCATGGGCAGCGTGCGTGCCACCCCGATCTCGACGTTGCGCAGCGTAGGTTCCAGCCCGTCCGGCCAGGCCGGTGCCGAAGCACTGAGCGACGATAGAACCTCCCCGGTCGCCGCCTCCCACCGATCCTGCGCCTGCGCGGCGAGCACTTCCGCGGCAACGCCGTCCACCGCAGCGACGACCTCGTGGCGGGGCCCGTAGGGATCCCCCGGCCCATTGCGGCGCCGATCGATGGGTAGGTGCTCCGAGGTATCCCAACGTCCGAGCGTCAGATCCATGCCTCCGCAGAACGCCATCGTGTCGTCCACGACCACGATCTTCTGGTGGTGTACCGCGCCTGTGGGGTGGGCGCCATCGACAGCGAAATGCAGACGTGCCGAGCTGAATTGGTTCAACAAACTCACCGGCGCGATGCCGAACCAGAAGCCGTCGAACGCCGGGAGCAGACGAAGGTTGGACTTCAACAGATACACCTTCAACCCGCGCCGCCGCCACAGCAGCCAGTGCAGGAAGAGGCCAAGTTGATTCGGCCCTTCCAGCGTCTGCTCGCCACGCTCGAAGGTGGTGCGGAAATCCAGGTCCCAGCCGATCACGACGATCCGATGGCGAGCACCCAGCATGGCGGCCTTCACATGCCGCAGGTAGTCGGCGCCGTCGATGATCGTTGCGAAGCGATCCGCCTTCGCCGAGCGCCAGCAGGTGTCTCCGGGCACCAGTAGCGCACCGTCGTCTGCTGAATCGCTAGGGTCCACGGTTGCGATCTTTCCCTATCCCCCGACCGCTCGCGTGATGTCGACTACGGTCAGCCAGGCGCTGGCGCGAGTTCCCCGGTTGCCACCGGGCCCCCGTGGCCACCGGCAGCGCCTGCACCCACGCCGGTTCTCAGTGTTGTGGAGTACGGTCCCGTGTCGTACTGTCAACAAAGTTGATTAGCTCCCCTACGGAAGCTTCGCCACCGTCAGCGCCTGTCGCCGCTCATGAAAGGGTCACGGATGCAGCGGATTTCGATCGGGCACCGAATCGGCAAGCGATGGATGCTGCTGGTTGCGGTAGTCGTGGTCGCGGTGGCCGGCTTTGCGGTCTACCGCCTGCACGGCATCTTCGGCTCCGAGGATGTCACCTCCACACCTAGCGGCGCCGGCAACGACATCGTCCCGTTCAACCCGAAGCACGTGGTCATGGAGGTTTTCGGGCCGCCCGGCACGATCGCCACCGTCACCTACACCGACGTCAACGCTCAACCCCAGCGCGCCGACAATGTCACGCTGCCGTGGGCCTACGACACGACCACCACCCAGCCGGCCGTCTTCGTCAACGTCTCCGCGCAGGGTGACGGCGACTCGATCGGCTGCCGCATCAAGATCGATGACGTCGTCAAAGACGAGCGCACCGTGAACACCCTCAACGCCTTCACCTATTGCCTGGACAAGTCCGGATGACCCAGCGTGTCGCGGATTTCATCCGGCGATTCTCGGTCGTCATCGCACTGTTCTGGCTCGGCCTGGCGGTGGTCACGAATGTCTTCGTTCCGCAGCTGGAGACCGTCGCCGAAAAGCACAACGTCTCACTGAGCCCGCAGGATTCGCCTTCGTTGCAGGCCGCCAAGCGGATCGGCAAGGTGTTCGGCGAGTTCGACTCCGACAGCTCGGCGATGATCGTTCTGGAAGGCGATCAGCCGCTGGGGGCCGACGCTCACCACTACTACGACGGGCTGATCAAGAAGCTCCAACAAGACACCAAGCATGTCCAGCACATCCAGGACTTCTGGGGAGATCCGCTCACGGCGGCCGGCTCGCAGAGCGCCGACGGTAAAGCGGCGCTGGTGCAGCTGTATCTCGCCGGTAACCAGGGTGAGTCGCTGGCCAACGAGTCCGTCGACTCGGTGCGCGACATCGTCAACAACAGTCCGCCGCCACCCGGCGTCCGGGCGTATGTCACCGGCGCTGCACCTCTGGTCACCGACCAATTCGAGGTCGGACGCCATGGCACCCTGAAAACGACGCTGATCACCCTCGGGGTGATCGCGGTGATGCTGTTCGTCCTCTACCGCCGCCTCACCACGGTCTTCTTCGTCATCTTCACGGTGATGATCGAACTGACCGCGTCTCGCGGATCGGTCGCTGTGCTCGCCGACGCCGGAATCATCGAGCTCTCGACGTACTCGACCAACCTGCTGACCCTGTTGGTGATCGCCGCGGGCACCGACTACGCGATCTTTCTCCTCGGTCGCTTCCACGAAGCGCGTTATGTCGGACAGGACCGGGTCACCGCGTACAACACGATGTACCAAGGCACTTCGCACATCATCTTGGGCTCGGGCCTGACGATCGCCGGCGCGGTGTTGTGCCTGACGTTCACCCGGCTGCCGTATTTCAACAGCCTTGGGGTGCCGGCCGGGATCGGTGTCATGGTCGCCGTGGTGGCGGCGCTCACGTTGGCGCCGGCCCTGTTGCTCATCGGCCGCCACTTCGGCTTGTTCGAGCCCGCCCGCCCGATGCGGACCCAGGGTTGGCGACGGATCGGGACGGCCATCGTGCGCTGGCCCGGGCCCATCCTGGTGGTGACGGTCGGGATCGCCCTGATCGGTCTGATCGCGCTGCCGGCGTACAAAACCAGTTACGACGCCCGGGGGTACATGCCGGCCAGTGCCCCGGCCAATGTCGGCTACACCGCCGCCGAACGGCACTTCTCGCAGGCTCGGCTCAATCCCGAATTGCTGATGATCGAGGCCGACCACGATCTCCGCAATTCCACCGACATGATCCTCCTGGAGCGCGTCGCCAAGGCAGTCTTCCACACCCCGGGCATCGCCCAGGTGCAGTCGATCACCCGTCCGCTGGGCACGCCCCTGGACCACACGTCGATTCCGTTCCAAGTCAGCGCCGGCAGCCTTGGGCAGATCAACAATCTGCCGTTCCAGCAGGCCCGCAGCGCCGACCTGCTCAAGCAGGTGGGCGTGATCAACACCTCGATCGACATTCTGCGCCAGCAGTACGCACTGCAGCAGCAGTCGGGCGAAGTCACCGACGAGCAGACCAAGGCATTCCAGGACACCGTCACCACGGCCCAGGACCTGCGCAACAAGATCGCCAATTTCGACGACTTCTTCCGCCCGCTGCGCAACTACTTCTATTGGGAGCCGCACTGTTACGACATCCCGGTGTGCGCTGCGGTGCGCTCGTTGTTCGATGCGCTCGACGGCATTGACGCCCTGACCGATCAACTAGGCAATGTCGCGGGAAGTATCGCGAAACTCGATGCGCTGCAACCGAAACTGCTCGCGCTGATTCCGCCGCAGATCAAGAGCCAGCAGACCAACCGGGATCTGACGCTGACCAACTACGCCACCAACTCGGGCATCAACGATCAGGCGCAGGCGGCCCTGCAGAACTCGACCGCGCTGGGCCAGGCTTTTGATGCCTCCAAGACCGACGACACGTTCTACCTGCCGCCCGAGGCGTTCACCAACCCCGAATTCCAGCGTGGCATGCGGTTGTTCATGTCACCAGACGGTAAGGCTGCCCGGATGATCATCACCCATGACGGTGATCCGGCTACGCCCGAAGGCATTTCGCACATCGACTCGATACGCAATGCCGCGCAGGAAGCCGTCAAGGGCACACCGCTGGCCGGGTCCAAGATTTTCATTGCCGGTACCGCCGCCACCTATAAGGATATCCAGGACGGCGCGAAGTACGACCTGATGATCGCCGGGATCGCCGCGCTGAGCCTGATCTTGCTCGTCATGATGTTCATCACCCGAAGCATCGTCGCCGCATTCGTCATCGTGGGCACCGTGGCGCTGTCGTTGGGCGCCTCGTTCGGGCTGTCGGTGTTGATCTGGCAGGACATCTTCGGGATCCATCTGTACTGGATCGTGTTGGCGCTGGCCATCATCCTGCTGTTGGCGGTCGGGTCGGATTACAACCTGCTGCTGATATCCCGGTTCCAGGAAGAGATCCATGCGGGGCTGAACACCGGGATCATCCGGGCGATGGCCGGTTCGGGCGCGGTGGTCACGGCTGCCGGTCTGGTGTTCGCGGCGACGATGGCATCGTTCATCTTCGCTGACTTGCGGATTCTCGGTCAGATCGGGACGACGATCGCCCTCGGTCTGCTGTTTGACACCCTGATCGTGCGGTCCTTCATGACCCCGGCCGTCGCGGCCCTGCTGGGCCGCTGGTTCTGGTGGCCGCTGAAGGTGCGGCAACGCCCCGCCAGCTCGATGCTGCGGGCGTACGGAACCCGGCAATCGGTCCGTCAGTTGCTGTTGTGGGAGGACGGCGACCCGGTGGCGAAGTCGCAGGAGTAGTGAAAGTTACTTGCTGCCAACGGCAGTGAGCGGCTCCGTCGACTCCGACTCGAGCACCGGGATGTCAGTCAGCTTGCGTTTGATCCCCGCGACCCGGCGCAACTGGGCGGCGATGTTCATCGACGTCAGCATCGGAATGCCGCCGATGAAGGTGCGGAATGAAGGGTGGCCGCCGTTGAGGTGCAACATGAACAGGCAGCCGACCACGTAGAAGAATCCGGTGGTAAACAACGCCGCCGGGATCGCGTACGCCAGCGGGGACCGCGCATCGGCGACCAATTCGGAGGCATAGTCGAATTCGTCACGCGTCAGCGGCTCGCGCTTGCGGATTTTGGCCAGCACAGCCTTATGGGCGCCCACCTGCTCACCCATTGGGTGGGAGGTCCGTCGCTCCAGCCGGGTGATGTAGACGAACACACAGGTGGCGAAAACGATGGCCATCATGCCGGCAAAGATGGTGAGGTCACCCCACGGGCCGAGATTCACGCGGTGCTCCTTTGATCGGTGTGCGCTCGCGCTGAAACGCTACCGGATCTAAGTAATCTTCCCGGTCAGGGCACCCCACACGATGCGCCCGTCCGATGCGATGTGGCGCTTGTCGATACGGTAGGACCGCCGGCGCCCCCTCGAACCGCATGGTCACGAGTAGGCAGCACGCCCAGTCAATCTGCACTGGAATGCGGGGGCGGAACGGCTGTAGCTCGGGTAGCAATTTTTCACCAGCCTGGTGGCAACAACCGATGGCGCAGACGGACGACCGGCCGTCGCCGCTCGGACGGGCCGTGTTGCCTGCGGTGCTGTTTGCCACGAGGTTGGCCGGCACGATCAGGCGGGAGTCTTCGTCGGGCGGTCGCAATAGGAAACGGCGCTGTCGCCGCAGTGGGGCCCACACCGTCGTTGGTCGCCTTCCTGGCTGTCACGCTCGTGGCTGGGTATCGCCTACGGTCTTTGCCTGCGAGAGGGGCTGGTCGATGGTGGAGACCGTGTCTGCGCCCCGGTTGCGGGGAACCCTGGCCGGCACCTTCTGGGCGGTCACCTATCTTGGCTTCGACCTGCCCGTGTTGCTCGCGACGATCGAACCTATTATCGGTATCATCGCGCCGAGGCTGGTGCTCAACGGTGCGGCGGCAACCGTCGCGGTGATGCGTGCGTTCCCCGGGTTATCGGTGAAAGATGCTGCTGCACATACCATTTCGAATTCGGCGGACGCCAACGCACGAAACTTCTGAATATTGTCGGCAGTTCGGTTAATTTTACCCAGTGAGACTCCTCATCGGGTACCTGGCCACCCCGGGTGGTGCCGACGCCCTGGCCCTGGCCGTGCGGTTGGCCAGAACATTCGACGCCGAACTGGACATCTGCGCGGTGCTGCCTGTGCCTGTTCCCCTGAACATGGAATATCAGGGTGAACTCGGCGAACAAGCCGAACAGTGGCTGGACGTGGCGCTGAAATCCGTGCCTGAGGGTGTCACCGCACACACGCACGTGAGTTTTCACGAATCCTTCGCCGAGGGCATCAGCGCGGAGGCCGAGCGGTTGGGCGCGGCGGCGATCGTGGTCGGCGGAGCCGGCGGGGGCCTGGTCGGCGGATTCTCGCTGGGCTCGGTCGTCAACGAGCTGCTGCATTCGGCTCCGGTACCCGTGGTCGTCGCACCGCGGGGCATCCGGCATTCGGACGTCGAACGGGTCCGCAGTGTCACCTGCGCGGTGGGCATGCGCCCGGGTGCCGAGCATCTGCTCGACTTGGCGGTGCGCGTCAGCACCGCGGCGGGTGGCCCCCTGCGGTTGGTCTCCCTGGTCCCTCTCGACGAGTTCGGCTCGCAGCAAGGGGCCCTCGATCACGCCGCCGAAACCCTGGCGACCGCCAAGTCGGAACTGCCCGAAGGGTTCCCGGTCTCGGTGCTGGTCGCCGACGGTGCCACGGTTGAGGCGGCCGTAGAGAAACTCGACTGGCGCGACGGCGATCTCATCATGGTCGGTTCCAGCCGGCTGGCTCAGCCCAGACGGCTGTTCCTCGGCTCGACGGCGGCAAAGATGCTGCGGGTCTTGCACGTCCCACTCGTGGTCGTCCCCCGTCAGGAAGGCTAAACCCATGTCTACGAGCACTTCCCCGGCCAAGTCGCACTTGTCGAGGTCCCTGGGTCTGTGGGCCATCGTCGGCCTGGGCCTGGGCTATATGACACCGATGACGGTCTTCGACACGTTCGGGATCGTGTCGGGGGAGACGAACGGGGTAGTGCCCCTGGCCTATATCGTCGCCCTCGTCGCGATGGTGTTCACCGCGATCAGCTACGGCCGGATGACCCGCGTGTATCCCTCGGCGGGATCGGCCTACACCTACGCATCCGAGACGATCCACCCGAACTTCGGCTTCGTCGTCGGCTGGTCCTCACTGTTGGACTACCTGTTGCTGCCGATGGTCAACGCTGTGATCGCGCGCATCTACTTCGAATCGTTCTTCCCGTCGGCGCCGTCATGGCTGTTTGTCCTCGGCTACGTCGGTGGGATCACTGCCCTGAACTACCTGAGCATGAAGGGCACGTCGCGGGTCAACGGCATCCTGGTGGTCTTCCAGGTGGTCCTCATCGGGGCTTTCCTGGTGCTGGCATCGGTGGCATTGAGCAAGGGCGTCGGCCACGGCACGATCTTCACCCTCGACCCCCTCGTCCACCAGGGCGTCGAGATGCAGGCGGTGATCGCCGGCGCGACCGTCGTGTGCTTCTCGTTCATCGGCTTCGACGCCATCACGATGTACGCCGAGGAAGCGAAATCACCGGATCTCGTGCCCAGGGCGATCGTGCTGGCGTTGCTCATCGGTGGTGCCATCTTCTTCGCCGCGGCCTGGTTCAGCCAGTCGGTCTTCCCGACCCTCGACGGTTTCGAAACCACCGACGACACACTGCCCGAGATGGCGTTCAAGATCGGCGGCATGCTCTTCAAGGTTTTCTTTGTCTCGGCGGCTCTGGCCGCGGTCGTCGCGTCGAGTCTCGCCTCGCATGCAAGCGTGGCGCGGATGATCTACGTGATGGGCCGCAACGGGAAGGGGCGATTCGGCCGCTTCCTCTCCTACATCCACCCAAGCTTTCTGACGCCGACCCACGCCGTCGTGATCGTCGGCATCGTCTCGCTGCTGGCGGTGAAGTTCACCCTCGAGTTCGCGTCATCGATGATCAACTTCGGCGCGCTCATCGCCTTCACCGTGGTGAACCTGACGATCATCGTGTTTTTCGCCTTCCGGCTCGAGAAGCGGCGCACGCCCAAGGAGATCTTCACCAACATCGTCCTGCCGGCGATCGGCATGTTGTTGACCGGGGCGCTGTGGGTCAACCTGCATTTCGATGCGCTGCTCTACGGGGGGATCTGGCTGGGGATCGGGATCGTGGTGCTGCTCGTGCTCACCAAGGGCTTCCGTGACCCGCTGACGATGCGCATCGAGGAAGCGACGCTCGCCGAGGAAGGCACACCCGTACCCCACATCAAGCACGGGCAGGAATGACGCCGGCGCTATCGCGCGATCGGAATTTCGAATTGCCTACCAGCCGGTCGTAAACTCTTCTACCGGAGCATGTTTCGGTCTTGAAGCGCGGGTCCGCTGGCGGGTTGGCGATGAGGAGATCCCCGCCGAGAAGACTATCTCCCTGGCGGAGGGTGCCGGACAGATCGGTCCGCTGAGATCCGCAGGGAATCGGACGTTGGCTCTCAGCGGAACCGAACGGTCATCGTCGCTAGTCCGAAGATCTTGCGGCCGTCGGACTTCGCGCCGACAAGAACGACGCCCGAACGCGTTTCCGGATCCAGCGATTTGACCTTGCCGCTGAATTCGATGTCGGCGCCCTCTTTGGCCGAGACGACGGCGGGCTGGGACAGCCGCACCGCGAAGCGGCTCACCGCACCGGGGTCGCCCGACCAGGTGGAGTGAAATCCCGCGCCCAAGCCCATCGTGAGCATTCCGTGGGCGATCACATCGGGCAGCCCGGCCAGCTTGGCGATGTCCTCGTCCCAGTGAATCGGGTTGGCGTCGCCGGCCACGCCGGCGTAGTTCACCAAATCCCCGCGCGATAGCCGGGTGTGGTGCACCGCCAACTCGTCGCCTACGTTCACGTCCTCGAAGAACGGCGTACCCGGCGGACGGGTCAACCCACCCTCGGAGATCCGGATCTCGCCCGCCGGCCGCAGCTCCTTCTGGTACGCGCCATCCGACCCGGGAATGTCGAGGATGTTCATGTCGTGCATCATCGCCTTCTGCACGGCCGCCTTCACTCCGGCGTCGATGTCCTCGCCGGTCACGCCGACGACCGTGGTGTGCAGCGTGTGCACCCGCTCGCCGTCGGCATCGGTGAAGGTGTTGGTGACGGTGATAAAGTCCCGGCCCGCGGTCCGGCGCACCGATGTCAGCTCGACGTCGATGACCAACTCGTCACCGGCCACGATCGGGCGGTGCTGTTCGAACACCTCTTCGGTCTGCAGATAGGTGTCGTAGCCGACGACGATCTCTTCGAACATCCGGCGATTGCACTGCATGCCCGGCGCCGAGGTGAACGTCAGCGGCGCGATGACATCCGAATAGCCCAGCTCAGCGGCAGCGGCGACGTCCCAGTGCGCGGGGTGGTAGTCCTGCACAGCGCGGGCATATTCGCGCAGCTTCTCCCGGCCGACCAGGTAGGTGCCAGCCATCTGGTAATAGTGGCCGACCCGAGCTTCAAGCGGCGAGGAATCTGCTGGTGCAGTCATGAATTGACTCAACTTTTCTATCGGCTGGTTCACGGAAGCCGACCAAAGCACACTAACGCGCCTACACCAGGTCAATACACGCCGATACGATTCGGCTATCTCAAGGGATGCGAGCTTACGGCGGTTGGGGTGAGCGATGACCGGAGCGCCAACGGCCTGCCCCTACTGCGGGGCGGGTCTCGACGGCAGTGGCACATGCGCGCGCTGTGGCGGGGTGACCACGCCGATCGCCCTGACCGGATGGCGCCCCGATCCGACTGGACGTCACGAGGGGCGGTACTACGTCGCCGGCCGTCCGACCCAGCGGGTGCGCAACGGCCGGGCCGAATCCAGCGATCCCACCGGCGGTCAGATGCTGCCGGCCTACGTCCACGTGCCCGCCCCCCGATCGAGCATCCGGTCGACCTGGCTGGCGACCGGGGTGACCACGGCGGTGATCGTCATGGCCGGTGCGGTGCTCGGCGCACTGCTGTGGGCGCACCACGGGCCGGGACGACCGCCGGATCTCGACTACGTCCAGGCGCTGGAAACCGCGGGGGTGATGAATCAATTCACTTCGCAGGCCAACGCGGTCGCCCACGGGCATGACGTCTGCACTCAGCTCGAACACGGCGGGCCGCAGCAGGGTCTGCTGGCCGACAGGATCGCCGTCGACGCGTTCTGCCCGCAGTTCAACCAGGGCTTCCGCATTCTCGAATCAGCGAAGATTTCAGGCATTTTCGTGTTGACCGACAGCGTCGGCACGGGTGCGGTCGAAGTCAGCGGGCAAACCTGCCACGGAACGGACGGGTATGCCGATGTTGGGTCGAGTACGCCGGTGACCGTCAAGAACGGCAAGGGCGAAGTCCTCACCTCGACATCGTTGGGCCCCGGGACCGGCGATAGCGGCACGTGCACTTTTTCGTTCACCTTCCCGATCACCGAGGGCCAGGACGTCTACGTCGTATCCGTCGGCCGCCGAGGAGAATTCAGCTACTCGTTCGAACAACTGCGATCGCACGGCGTTCAAGTGCGGCTCGGCCGGTAGCCCAGCGGGGTATAGCTGAATTAACTCAGCCGCGTTGAGGGTTGTCTGCATCAGATCTTGAGATCGCCAATAGAACTGTGAAAAGGGAGACTTCGATGACCGAGCAGCGCCCAGGGGAATTCACGTTGGCGCACTGCATCTCGGCTTCATGGACACCGACATGGCCAGCTTCGTACCCGCGGACCAAAAGATCTCGCCGGCGGTGGTGGCCAAGCAGGCCGTCTACGTGTCGCGCGAGGTAACGGCGGGCCTGGCCATCGCGAACGGCTAGGCCACCGGAGGGTACTCAGGCAGACGCAAACCGTCCGCGGCGCCGGTGGTGAATCGATTGCCGAGCACCTTTGTGGCGGCCTGGCCGGCAGGGCTGGCCACGACTCGTGCCGCAGCGCGGACTGCCCGGACGCCGAACCGCGTTCGCGGGTTGGCTCGTCTGAGCACACTTCGCCGAATGACCGGTGACGCGTCGACGACCTTGGCGCGCATGAACTCTTCGTAGCGGGCCAGGGCGGTGCCGGTGTCGACGGTGCGAGACAATTCGCCGGCCAGGACGTAAGCCCCGACCATGGCAAGGCTGGTCCCGCCGCCACCGAAGGTGCCCGGGCAGAAGGCCGCATCGCCCAGCAAGGCGATGCGGCCCTTGCTCCAGACCGGCGCGAGCATGGTGCCGACTGCGGAGAAGTACAGCGATCGGCGCTGGTCCAGGTCGCCCAGGATGCGCGGTGCCAGGCCACCGACATCGGCGAACGTCTTTCGCAGAATGGCGACCTGGTCCTCGACGCGCAGGTCGTCGAGCCCGCGCACATCCGACATGAAGGTCAACATGGCGCGGGTGGTGCCGAGGTTATCGGGCCGCAGGTGCACCGAGCGGGATTCGGCCACGTGCTGCCAGCCCCACCACTGGTCGTCGGATTCTCGACGGGGCAGCGTCGCGTAGGCGATGTACATTCCCAGATCTTGCGCATCAGCGGTCGTGACGAATCGCCGCGAACGCGAATGCAATCCCTCGGCGATCACGACAAGATCGGCGTCCATCGTCGTGCCGTCATCCACCTCGACGCTCACGTGCGTGCCGTGGTCGGTGAGATTGGCTATCTGGGAGTTGAATCGGTATTCGGTGCGCTCGCCGGTGCGCTCGATCAGGATCCGGGACAGCTCGCCGCGCAAGATCTCGAATTCGGCTGTCGGTCCGTCGGTCTGCCCGCCGACACTCACGGGGAACGAGGCAACGGGGGATCCGTCGTCGCCCAGGAAACGCATCCCGATTTCGCCGGTGTTCGCCGCGCGGATGTCCTCTTCGATGCCCATGCGGCTCGCGACCTCGCGGGCGGCACCGCGGACGTCGATGTTCTGCCCCTCGTCGCGACGTTGAGGGAAACGCTCGATGACGGTAGTCCGCCATCCTCGTTCAGCTAAGTGGTGGGCGAGTGTGGGACCGCCGATCCCGGCTCCAGAGATCACAGCGTGAGGATTCATGTCCGTCCAACGTAGCAGCGAACAGCTGGGTCAGTCGTCGCCGGCGGCGACCAGCGGACGCAACCGCACCGTCGGGTTGTCCTCCTGGAAGCCCTGTAGCCGCCACTTCGTGGTGAACAGCGCCAGCATGACGCCGTCGGTCCGGGTGAGGACCTCCATCGACACCTGCTTTTCGACGAAGGCCGCATCGTCGGGGTCGACGGCCCGGGCGACGGTGTAGGGCAGCCCCTCCAGCGAGATGGGCGCATTGAATTCGGCGGCCATCCGATGGCTGGTGACCTCGAACTGAAGCGGACCGACGGCGGCCAGCACGGGCGCTTGGTCGCCGCGCCTATTCGAGCGCAGAACCTGCACCACGCCTTCTTGCTCCAATTGCTCGATGCCCTTGCGGAATTGCTTGTGCTTACTCGGATCGGTGCCGCGGGCGACGGAGAAGTGCTCGGGGGAGAAGCTCGGTATCGGCGGGAACTGCACGGGCACATCGCGGTACAGCGTGTCACCGGGTCGGAGGACATTCGCGTTGGCCAGACCGATCACATCGCCGGGCCATGCGTCGTCCAGTGTCGAGCGCTGCTGCCCGAACACCGACTGCGCGTACTTGGTCACGAACGGCTTGCCGGTGGCGGCATGGGTCAGCACTTCGCCGCGCTCGAATGTCCCCGAGCAGACCCGGGCGTAGGCGATGCGGTCGCGGTGCGCGGAGTCCATTCCCGCCTGAACCTTGAAGACGAACGCGCTGAACGGTGCGTCGACCGGCCGGACACTGCCGTCGACGTCGGCCTGTCCGCTGGGCGCAGGAGCGAGCCGCACCAGGTTGTCGAGGAGCTGGTTCACCCCGAAATTCAGTGCGGCCGAAGTGAACAGGACGGGCGTCGTCACGCCCTGGAGAAACAGTTCCTGATCGTGATCGCCATCGTCGGAGGACAGCAGCTCGCATTCTTCGACCGCGTTGTCCCAGTCGATGCCGGCGGCATCGTGAGCGCGCTCAGGGGCGATGTGCTCCTCGGGTGCGGCGGTGGCACCGCCGGCGGTGCGGGTGAAGCGAATGAAGTTGCCGGTGCGGCGGTCAAGGACACCCTTGAAGTCGCCGGCGATGCCGACCGGCCAGGTCAGCGGGGTGGGTTTGAGCCCGATCCGATCGTGGATCTCGTCGAGCAGCTCCAGTGCGTGGCGGCCGGGCCGGTCCCACTTGTTGATCACGGTGAGGATCGGTAGGCCACGGTGCTTGCACACCTGGAACAGCTTGAGGGTCTGCGGTTCCAGACCCTTGGCGGCATCGATCAGCATGACGGCGCAGTCGACGGCGCTGAGTACCCGGTAGGTGTCTTCGGAGAAGTCGGCGTGGCCGGGGGTGTCGAGCAGGTTGATGATGCAGTCCTGCCCCTCCGGCGAGTGGTAGGGGAACTGCAGGGCTGTCGAGGTGATGGAGATGCCCCTGGCCTGCTCCATCTCCATCCAGTCCGACACCGTGGCGCGTCGTCCGGCTTTGCCGTGGATAGCTCCGGCCTGGGTGATCACCCGGGCGTGCAGGACCAGCGCCTCGGTCAGCGTCGACTTACCGGCGTCGGGATGGCTGATGACGGCGAAGGTGCGCCGACGGCCAGCTTCGGCCGCCAGACGATTTGCCGCAGCTGTCGCGGTGGGGGGCGTCCGGATATCCAGGTCGTGATCAGTCATTGCGTCATCGATCGTATTTGCCGACGACGCAAAACCTCTAATCGTGCGAACGAGCTGCTCAGCCCGCGGTCGTCGTGGCTTCCGTCGGGGGAATGAGTTGGGCGCTGATGGACCAGTATTCGTTGGCCGACCAGGCCTTCATGACGAGGTCCATCGGTACGGCCATGCCTTGGCCCTTGGAGTGCTGAGTCGATATCGCCCCGATGCCGTGGTTTTCGAGCAGCGCCGAGACGTCGGCGCTAGAAGGGTGTCGAACCATCGCGCCTGTCGCCAAAGTTGCCTATGTCGCAATTGGGATAAACCGTGATATCGATACGGCTACGGAGTGTTTGAGCTGGCAGTCTTCCTACAGCCGTGCGTCGTCGTCTTCCCACAGCAATAGCTGGCGCACGGATTCGCGTGTGCCGTAGGGGCGCAGCATCGAGCTTGCCGGGCGTGGCCGCACGCGCAGCGGCCACCAGAACCACCGCCCGAGCAGCGCCGCGATCGACGGTGTCATGAACGACCGTACGATCAGCGTGTCGAACAGCAGGCCCAGCCCGATCGTCGTACCGATCTGACCCAGCACCAAGAGATCACTGAAGATGAAAGACGCCATGGTGAAGGCGAACACCAGGCCCGCGGCGGTGACGACGCCACCGGTGCTGGCCATGGCACGGATGATGCCGGTGTTGAGACCGGCGCCGATCTCCTCCTTGAACCGGGATATCAGCAGCAGGTTGTAGTCCGAGCCGACGGCCAGCAGCAAAATCACGGCCAGCGCCAAAACAACCCAGTACAACGGCAAGCCGAACAGGTATTGCCACACTAAGACCGAGAGCCCGAATGACGCGCCCAATGACAGCGCCACGGTGCCGACGATCACCACCGCGGCGACCATGCTCCTGGTGATGAACATCATGATGAGCAGGATCAGGCTCAGTGCGGCGATACCGGCAATCACCAAGTCGTACTTGGCCATTTCGGAGATGTCCTGATAGGTCGACGCCGTGCCACCGATATAGATATTCGATCCGGCCAGTGGGGTTCCCTTGATCGCCTCCTGTGCCGAGTGCCGCATCGCCTCGATGTGTGAAAGGCCTTCGGGTGTAGCCGGATCCACGTCGTGGGTGATGATCATCCGCGCCGCTTTGCCGTCAGGGGACAGGAACAGCTTGAGGCCTCGCTGAAACTCGGGGTTGTCGAACGCCTCTGGTGGGACGTAGAAGGAGTCGTCGGTCTTGGCGGCGTCGAACGCGGCACCGAGCGCGGTCGCGTTCTGCAGCGCCGCCGCGGTCTGGTCGTAAATGCCGGACTGGGTGGCGTAATTCGTCATCGTCAAGTCGCGGTTGGCTTGCTGGGTGTCGATATTTTGCGGGATCAGAGCCAGCAGTTTGGGCTGCAGCGCGTCCAGCTTGTCCAAACTCGCTGTGACATTGGCCAATTGGTCGGTGAGCGCGTCGATACCGTCCAGCGCGTCGAACACGGATCGTAGCGCCGCGCAGGCCGGGATGTCGAAACAGTGCGGTTCCCAGTAGAAGTAGTTGCGCAGCGGCCGGAAGAAGTCGTCGAAGTTCGCGATCTTGTTCCGCAGGTCTTGGGCTACCTCCACAGTCTTGTGGAACGCCTCGACCTGCTCGTGAGTGGCCGCGGAACTTTGCTGCTGCAGTTCGTACTGCTGGCGAAGGATATTGATCGACGTGTCGATCTCGCCCACCTGTTTGATCAGGTCGGCGGCCCGGGCCTGCTGGAACGGCAGGTTGTTGATCTGTCCGAGACTGCTCGCGCTGATCTGAAATGCCAGCGAGGTGTGGTCCAACGGCGTTCCCAGTGGGCGCGTGATCGACTGCACCATCGCGATACCCGGGGTGTGGAAGACAGCCTTGGCGACTCTTTCCAACAGGATCATGTCGGCGGGGTTCCGCAGATCGTGATTGGTCTCGATCATCAGCAGCTCGGGATTCAGCCGGGCCTTGGAGAAGTGCCGCTCGGCAGCCGTATAGCCGACGTTGGAGGGGGCATCGCCGGGCATGTAGGCGCCGACGTCATAGCTGGTTTTGTAGCCGGGCAGCGCCAGCAGACCGATCAGCGCGATCGCCAGGGAGACAACGAGAATCGGTCCGGGCCAGCGCACGACGGCCGTGCCGATGCGCCGCCAGCCGCGGGTCTTCGTCCGGCGTTTGGGGTCCATCAGCCCGAAGTGACTACCGATGGCCAGCACGGCGGGGGCCAGCGTCAGTGCGGCGATCAGTGCGATGAAGACACCGATGGCCGCGGGGACGCCGAGGCTCTGAAAGTAGGGGTTGCGGGTGAAATACAAGCAGAAGACCGCGCCGACGATCGTCAGGCCCGACCCCAGAATGACGTGTGAGGTGCCGCGGTAGGTGTCGTAGAACGCGGTCTGCCGGTCGACGCCCGCCGACCGTTCTTCGTGATAGCGGCCGACGAGGAAGATCGCGTAATCGGTACCGGCGGCGACGACCAGAAGCGTCAGGATATTGGTCGAGTAGGTCGAGAGTCCGATGAATCCGGAGTTGGCCAGCCACGCGACAATCCCTCGGGCCGCCGACATTTCGATCAGCACGGTGATCAGCATCAGGATCATCGTGACCAGCGAGCGGTAGACGATCAGCAACATGATCGCGATCACGCCGATGGTCAACAGGGTCACCTTGGTGGTGTCCTTGTCACCCGTCTCGAATTGGTCGGCTACCTGTGCTGCCGCGCCGGTGACGTACGCCTTGACGCCGGGTGGTGCCGGCGTGTGGTCGACGATGTCGCGGACGGCGTCGACGGAAGCCAGCGACAGCGCCTCGCCTTGATTGCCGGACAGGAAAACCTGAACGTAGGCGGCCTTACCGTCGGGGCTTTGCGCTCCGGCGGCCGTCAGGGGATCGCCCCAGAAATCCTGGACGTGCTGAACGTGCGTGCGATCGGCTTCGACGCGTGTGATCAGGTTGTCGTAGTACAGGTGTGCGTCGGCTCCGAGCGGCTGGTCGCCTTCCAGCACGATCATCGCCGCACTGTCGGAATCGAACTCGCCAAACACCTTCCCGATGCGCTGGAACGCCTGCAGGGACGGCGCATCGGGTGAGCTCAGCGCCACGTTGTGCTCTTCACCGACGACTTCGAGCTGCGGAACGAGCGAGTTGGTCAGTGCCGCGATCGCGAGCCAGATCAACAGGATCGGCACCGCCAGTACCCGGCACGCCCGCGCGGCCCGGTGAGTGAATGAGCGGTCGGAGACCTGTTGGTCGCTCATCCGGACTTGTCCAAGCAATAGCTGAAGGCGTTCAACGTGTTGACCGATCTTTCGTCTTTCACTAGGTCGTCGATCTTGATCCGGCAGCCGAGCGAGTCACTGTCGCCCTGGGCAGAGACGTTGACGAACACCGCAGGCGTGGTGGTGGTGGTGTCGTACGACCACGGCTACGCCGACCGACACCATCCACCCCCGCCGGGCCACCGCTCTGATCGGAAACCTATGCACCCGTTGGCCTTTCGATAACCGGCAACACGACCACTGGGCGAGGGGTCGGGCCCGGAGGCGGACGGAAGCGACAGCCCTAGGCGGTACGGTACGGTACTGGTCCTATTCCGGCAAGGCTTCCCGGCTACAGGGGACGGGTGAGGCTGGGGATGAGGACGTTGTCGACGAAGATCTGCACGGTCTTCTGCGTCAGGGGACGACTCGGGACGATCGACCGGAACATCAGGTAGCCCGGCAACAGATCCCACAGTTCTTCGCTGATCGCGGCGGCCTGGATCTCGCCGCGGTCGACGGCGTCCTGCAGCACCGATTCGATCAGGGCCTTTCGGCCGTCGAGGAATTGATGCTGCATCGCCTCGCGCAGGGCCGGGTCGCGGGACACCTCGACCATGACGGCACGGATGGTGGCGGAGTGCCGGGTGGCGTGGTCGAGGATGGCTTCACCGAGGCGGAGCAAATCGCCCCGCAGCGTTCCGGTGTCGGGGACGACGGCCACCTGGCGGCAGCCCTCGATGAACGCCGCCAGAACCAATTCGCCCTTGGACGGCCAGCGCCGGTACACCGTCGCCTTGCTGGCTTTCGCCGTCGCGGCGACAGCGTCCACGGTCAGTCGCTCGTACCCGTGCTGCTGCAACAACTGCAGCGTGGCGGCCAGTAGCTCGGCCTCACGCGGCGACCACGGAGAAGGCTCCGTGGTGCGGTCGGCAATCCGGGTCACAGCGCCCACCATAGAGCCGAAGGGCCGGTACGGTCCAGGACAGTACCGACGCGGCTCGGCACAGGAGGACATCGCTGTGAAGTTCACGGGGAAGATCGGCGAGGATATCCGCTCAACGACCTGAGCGGGCTGATCGGTGGCCGCGGCTTCGCGCGTCGCGCCGAGTTGGAGTAAGCGCTGGACTGACGCGCTCGGCTACCCGATCTTGCTGCGGGTTGCGGTTACCATGAACCCGCTTTCAGCCGAATCCGACATCCTAGGGGCGCAGTGAAGTTCCTCAAGACACTGGCGAGCATCGCTGCGGTGCTACTGAGCGGGCAGCTGGCTGCGCCGGCCGCCGCTGAGCCCGCCGTCGCGACCACCCAGTGGATCGTCGTCGGTGTGCCTGCCGCCAGTTCCACGACCGGCACGTTGACAGCCTTCCAGCGGGTGGGTCAGGAATGGAAGGTGGTGCTGGGTCCGGTCCCAGCGACAGTCGGTGAGCTGGGTGTCGGTGCTCCCGTCGACGGCGTCTACCGCACCCCTGCGGGAACATTCGGCTTCGACCAGGCCTTTGGCCGGGAGCCCAATCCCGGCACCAAGATGCCATACTTCCAGGCCACCGACCAGGACTGGTGGGATGAGGACGCCGAATCGCCGACCTACAACACCCACGTGCGCAGCTCGGGACAACCGTCTGAGATTGCCGAGAATCTCTACGACTCCGGCCCAATCTACGACTACGCGGTCAATATTGCGCACAATCCCCAACGCATTCCGGGCAAGGTGGCCGGGATCTTCTTGCACGTCACCGACGGCAGCCCCACCTGGGGGTGCGTCGCCATCGGCCGTGAGGAGATGAAGTCGATCCTGAATTGGCTTGACCCTGCGGCGAATCCGCAGATCACGATCGGTGTGGGCGACCCGTCACTGGTCCGGGCCCAGCAGTGACACCGCCGGCGTCACGGCGCGACGTCGTCAAGCTTGCTCTCGCTGCCTTCGCCGGTTTCACGGCAGTTGGCGCCCTCGGCGCGCCGAAGGCATCCGCAGACGGGTTGCGGCTCATCGATTTTCCGGTCCGACAGGTCGCACCGGAGCAGTGAAAATCCGCTCCTGGTAGGCGATCCCCAGTCGCCCATGGCTGAATTCAATTCGGCGCCATGGGGATTGCGGGCCGCGGAAGTGTTCGTCGAGGGCTCCAGGCTTGCCCACCGGATCCAACGTCGGGTTCGGGATGAACCGGTTGACCCGGCCGCCGACCATCAGCCGCTGTCGGCCATCAAGCTCCGCCCACTGCATCGCCCGCTTCTTGAGCTTCGAATCGATGTGGCGGGTGAAGGCGTCTTCGGCCTCGTAGTACTGGTTATCGCAGTCGAAGAACGTGAACGGGAGTGCAGTGGTCATGCAAGGGTGCCCTTCCTGCTACTTCCGCGGCAGGCCAAGAATCATCGAGGCGATGATGGTCAGCTGAATCTCTGCCGTGCCGCCGCCGATGAGTTCGGACGGCATGTCGAAGTAGGGCTTGACCACCGCGGGATCCGAACTCTCCAGCATGGCAAGCCGTCCGGTGAGGCCCAGCATGGCGGTCGAGGCGCGGCGCAGCAGCAACACCATCGCGTACTTGGCGATGCTCGAGGTCGGGCCGGGGCCCTGACCCTGCACTAGGCGCAGGGTCTCGCGCAACACCATGGCCTTAATGGCAGTGGTGTGCGCCTCGATCCCGCCAAGCGCTTGCAGAGTGGCGTCGTGATCGGGTCCATCGACCTCGGCCATCCGCCGAAGCGCCTGCGAGCGATCGATGGTGACGTAATTGCCGATCGCGGTGCGTTCGACGGCCATGGTCGCCACCGCCAGATCCCAGCCCCTCCCGGGCTCACCGACCAGCATGTCGTCGGGGACGAAGACATCGGTGAGGAACACTTCGTTGAAGTGGGCCTCGCCGCTGGCCTGCTTGATCGGGCTGATCTCGATGCCGGGTGAGGTCATGTCGACCAGGAAGTAGCTGATCCCACGGTGCTTGGGCGATTCAGGATCGGTGCGCGCCAGCATGGCCCCGAAATGAGCGACGTGTGCCGAGGAGGTCCAGATCTTGTGACCGTTCACCAGCCAGCCACCGTCGACCTTCTGCGCCCGGGTCACCAGTGACGCGAGGTCCGAGCCGGCGCCCGGCTCGCTGAACAACTGGCACCAGCGCTGCGTGCCGCGCATGATGGGCTCGGCGAATCGTTCGCGCTGCGCATCGGTTCCGCTGTTGAGAATCGTCGGCAGAATCCACTCCGCGATCCCGAGCGAGGGCCGGACCAGGCCGGCTCGCTTGTCGAACTCTTCGGTGATGATCACTTGCTGCACCGGGGTCGCGTCGACACCCCACGGCGCGGCCAGATGCGGAGCGACCAGGCCGGCCCGAGCCAGCAGGTCGCGCTGCGACCCGAACGCCAGTCCAGGCGCGCGAAGATCGTCGGTTGGGGTCTCGTTCGCCAGTGCCGCCGCCTCATCGAGCGTTGTCGCGAGGTTCGCCCGGAATTCCGATTCGATATCACCCAGATTTATTGCGGTGGAACGCTTTAGCGTCCGGGCCAGTTCACCGGCTTCCCGGCCCCAGCGCGTGACCGACCCCAGCGAGGCTGCCAGGCTGGTGGCACGCCGCCAGTACAAATGGGTGTCGTGCTCCCAGGTGTAGCCGATCGCGCCGAACATCAGCAGCGCGTCGAGCATCAGGTCCGGCCCAGCGTAGACGGCCATCAGGGCGGCCGAGGCGGCGGCCAACCGGTGTTGCTCGGTGCTTTCGTCGATGGCGCGTACCGCATCCCAGGCCGACGCAGAAGCCAGCTCGGCGTTGACCAGAAGCACCGCGGCCTTGTGCTGCAATGCCTGAAATGATCCGACGGGCTTGCCGAACTGCTCACGGGTGCGGATGTAGTTCACCGCGGTCTCGACACCCCTGCGGACCGTGCCCGCTGAAGCGCATGCGGCCAGCGCCGCGACGACGCAGCGGGCCCGCTCGGTGTCGATCCCGCTCACCACGGACTCGGCGGGGTAGTCGGTCAGGCTGAGGATGCCGACGTCGGTGCTTAGATCGGTTCCGCGCTGCGGCTCGACGACGACACCCGCGAGGTCTGGCTGCAGCGCAAACCACAGATGGGTACCGTCCGCACTGTGGGTGGCGAGCAGAATACGTTGTGCTGCAATGAGACCCAGTGTGCTGCCGATCGAGCCGCGCAGGCGCCATCCCGTGCCGTCGCGCACGGCCTGGACCTGTGAGTCCTCCGGCAACACGACGGCTGCCGGTGCCCCGCCGGCCAGATCGGCTACCAGCGCCGCAGCGGAGTCGTCGGCGAGAGCGGCGACCGCACTGGCTGTGGCGGTGCTGAGCAGTGGCCCGGGCAGCAATGCTGCGGCGGCCGATTCGATGACGCAGGCCATGTCGGCGAGCGTGCCGCCCTGACCACCGGCTTCCTCGGGAAGGTGGACGGCGTGGAATCCGTTGGCAGTGAATTCCTCCCACCAAGTGGGCAATTCGCCGGCCGCGATCGAGTCAAGGGCGGCCCGGGTCTTGTCGATCGGGGCGTGCCGGGCCGCGAACTGAGTAACCGCCTCGGCCAGCTGCTCCTGCTCGATCGTGATTGCTAGCGCCATGGGGTGTTAGTTCTCCAGTCCTAGAATTCGGGCCGCGTTGCTGTATAGGAACTTCGGCCATACATCATCGGTGAACGGCACCTCGGGCATATCGCTGACGATGCGTTCCAGTGACAGTCCCATCGGGAATTAGCCCGCGTAGATGATCTTCGCGGCCCCGCGGGTGTTCGCGTAGTCGATGATCTCGTTCGGGTCGGCGACATTGCCCGGCGCGATGAAGCGGTCAGGGAACATCGTGAGCGCCAGTTCCGCCGCAGATCCCTCGCTGACCCCGATCATCGTGTCGATCACCGGCAGCCCGACCGGTCCGGCCATCGCGCTCCTCCCATCACCGCGCGACGGGCACCGTCGCACTGATTATAGTGAAACGCGGTTCTACTTCATGTCAAGATTCCGATAGGGATCTAGCTGCTGTAACCCTTCTGCTCCGGGGCGAGATGTCCTAGCATCGCAGAAGGCTGTTCTTCCAGGAGGTGGCACCGTCAACACACCTGCGCCCGATCTGGTGCCGTCGGCCGGCCGCGTCTTCTCGTTGTCGGATATGACCAGCGGCCAGTTGGCCCGCCGGGCCAAGATCATCGAAGAAGTGATCGATTTGATCGCCGAGGTGGGTGCTGACGCGGTCCAGATGCGCGATGTGGCGCAGCGCTCCGGGGTGGCACTGGCCACCCTGTACCGCTACTTCAGTTCGAAGGAAAACCTGCTTGCCGCCGCGCTGCAGGACTGGCAGAAACGGCTGACCCGCCGGATATTGACCGCCGGTGTCCCGACCAACAGCGACCCGCTACCCGGGGTCTTGGACTACCTGCGCCGCGCCCAGCGCGCGTTCAATCGCAATCCTGAGATGACCGCCCTCATGCTGCAGATGATGCGCTCCGCCGATCCCGAGGTGAAGTCGGCGATCGACGAGATGGAACGCACCAACGTCGAGCTGTTCAATCGCCTGTTGGTTGGCATTGCGCCCGAACTCATTCCGAAGGTGAGCTTCGGCCTCAATGCCGCGTTGAGCGCTGCGCTCGCCGGATTCCGGGCGCGACGGCTGAGCTTGGACGAATCGCTGGACAATGTCGAGTGGGTGGCCCGTGTCCTGCTTGCGGGGGCCCGTCCCGATTAGGCTCGGCAGATATGTCGCTGTCTGCCCAGTTGTGGTCCGCTAACTCCGACGTGGCCGCCGATGTGCTGGCACATCCATTCGTGCGCGGGGTGGCGGATGGCACTCTGCCCACGCAGCGTTTCGCGACTTATATCGCACAAGATGCGTTCTTCCTCGAATCCTTCGCGCGTGCTTACGCTTTGACCTTGGCCCGTAGCCGAGACACCCCGACGCTGCTCGCCTTGGCGGATTTGATCGGCGGTGTCCGGGAGGAGTTGGGATTGCACGCCTCCTACGCGGCCTCGTGGGGTGTCGATCTGGCCGGCGTGCAGCCGCTCGCGGCGACGTCGGCGTACACCGAGTTTCTGCTGGCGACCGCGGCGACCCAAGATGTCGGTGTCGTCTATGCAGCAATGACGCCGTGTATGCGGTTGTACGCCTGGCTTGGCCAAACGCTGGACCCCGATCGAGCGGGGCCATACGGCCAATGGGTGCGCACGTATGCCGATCCCGGGTTCGAGGCAATCGCACGAGTGTTGGAGAACCTGCTCGACGACCAAGCCGCCGATACGCCACCGGTGCGCACCGCCTACCGGCGGGCCATGCACTTGGAGCGGGCCTTCTTCGAGGCCGCAGTATCCGACTAGAAGTCGGCGGGCCCCCTTCTAATACCCGACCCGATCGGGCTACGTCATCACCCCCGTGGTGATCTGGGGGCCGGGCGGCTGGACCCCAAACCGGCGCGGCCAGACTGACCGCGCGGTACGTGGGTGAGAGTTGTCAGGCGGGCGGGTAAACGCCCATGCCCTTGGCCTTCTCGGTCTGCCAGAAGATGTCGGAGATCTTGTCGATGGTGGCGAGCAGCTTCTCGGCCACCGCGGGATCGGTCGACTTCTTCGCGTCGCCGGCGCCGTGCACGCCGTCCCAGAACAGCTGGTGCAGCTCGGGGAACTGCTCGAAGTGTTCCTTGGCGAAGAAGTCGGCCCACAGCACCGTCAGGTGATGCTTGACCTCCTCGGCGCGCTGCTCCTTGATGAGGATGGCGCGGGTGCGGAAGTGCTCGTCGTCCGAGTCGTTGTACTTCTGAATGGTCTTGAGGACCGAGAGCGCCTCGATCTTGGCCTGGGCCGGGTCGTAGACGCCGCAGTACAGGTCGCAGTGAGCATGGGCAGGGGTGGCGTTGGCGAACAGTCGTTGCAGCATGGCCATAACCTACCCTTTCACCATGCGTGGGAACCATGGGCTCCGGCACTGGCCGCTGCGCCGGTTCCTGGTGGTGGAGGACTCCATGCGCCCGACGCTTCGCCCTGGTGACGGGGTGTTGACGGTGCGCGGCGGCAGCCCGCGCCCGGGCCAGCTCCGGGTCTTCCCCGATCCCACGCTTTCCTCTCGATGGCTGGTCAAACGCGTCGGTGAGGTGCGTGGGCACGGCCGCACCGCGACGTTCGAAGCACGCTCGGACAACCCGGGCGCGCCCGGAGTTGTCGACTCGCGCCGATTCGGCTGGGTACCGGCGACCGGCTCCTATCGGGTGATGTGGACGGTCCGCGGCGGTTAACTGCCTGGTGAGTAGGGGTGGGGTTTCGGGCCCGCACTCTTGAGGTATACGCCACCCATGGGTATTTCAGACAAGATCAGCAATAAAGTCGAAGACGTCGCCGGAAAGGCTAAGGAGGCTCTCGGCAAGGCCACCGACGACAAGAGCACCGAGAACGAAGGCAAGATCGACCAGGCCAAGGCGAACCTCAAGGACGCCGGCGAGAAGGTCAAGGACGCCTTCAAGCACTGAGCCGTGGCGCAGAGTGACAATCCGTCGGCCACACTGGGCTGGTGCCCATCGGAATCATTTGCGCCATCCCTCCGGAACTCATCCACCTGCGTGCGTTGCTGCGCCACACGACTCCGACGCAGGTAGCCCACACCGAATTCGCTAGCGGGACGTTGGATGGATACGACGTCGTGCTGGCGGGTTCGGGCATGGGGAAGGTGAACAGCGCGCTGGTCGCGACGGTGCTGGCCGATCGATTCGGCTGCGGCACAATCGTTTTCTCCGGTGTGGCAGGTGGTCTTGACCCGGAGCTCGCGGTGGGCGACGTGGTGGTTGCCGATCGGGTGATTCAGCACGACACGGGCGTGATCGAAAACGGCCGGCTGCAGACCTGTCAAGCCGGGCACGTACCGTTCATCAATCCGACTGAGCGGCTCGGCTATTCGGTCGATGCGGACCTGCTGGACCGAGTGGCGGCCCGGCTCGCCGATTTCACGCTGCCCAGGGCGACCATGCGGTTCGGCACGGTGCTCTCTGGCGACCAGTACTTACACTGCGACGTGACCCGACAGCGGCTGCACCGCGACTTCGGTGGTCTTGCCGTCGAGATGGAGGGCGGTGCGGTGGCCCAAGTCGCCGAATCGTTCGGGGTGCCCTGGCTGGTTGTCCGGGCGCTGTCTGATCTGGCCGGCCACGATGCGCGATTCGACTTCCGCGAGTTCGTCGAGGAAGCGGCCGCATCGTCGGTGGCGATCCTGCGCCGGCTGCTCCCCGTTCTCAGTCCATCCGCCCGGCATCGACCAGCCGGATAACCGCCACGCCCTCCTCATTGGAGGCGCCGAGGTCTACCTCGACCTCGAATCCCCAGTCGTGGTCGCCCGCAGGATCGTCGAGGATCTGGCGGACTTGCCACACGTCGGGCTGCCGGTCGATGATCAGCAGAGCCGGGCCCCGGGCGTCGGCGCCGGTGCCCACGTCGTCGTGCTCGGCGAAGTACGCGTCGATCACCTCCGCCCAGCGCTGGGCTGTCCACCCGGTGCCGCGGTCAAGCTCGCCGAGGTCATGCCAGCGCCGCCTGGCGAACAACTCCACCCTGCGGAACAGTGCGTTGCGGACCATCGCCGTGAACGCCCGCTCGTTGCCGGTCAACGGACGTGGACATGTGGGCACCGAAACCGGGACATCGTGCGGCTGGTCGGGGTTGGTGAGCTGCTCCCACTCGTCGAGCAGACTCGAATCAACTTGGCGCACAAGCTCACCCAGCCATTCGACGATATCGGTGACCTCGTCGGTACGGGCGGCGGCGGGCACACCGGACCGCAGGGCCTTGACGGCGTCCGACAAGTAACGCAGCACCGCCCCTTCGGAGCGGGTCAAGCCGTACACGCTGACGAACTCCCGGAAGGTGAACGCGCGCTCCCACATCTCGCGCACGACGGCCTTCGGGGACAGGTGCGCGTCGGCGGCCCACGGGTTGCTCTGCACGTACACCTCGTAGGTGTGCCGCAACAGTTCGTCGAGCGGTTTGGGGTAGGTGACGTCGTCGAGCAACTCGATGCGCTCGTCGTACTCGATACCCTCGGCCTTCATCGCCGCGACGGCCTCGCCCCTGGCCTTCTTGAGCTGCGCGGCCAGGATCGCGCGGGGATCCTCGAGGGTTGCCTCGATCACGGAAACAACGTCCAGCGCATAGGTTTCGGCTTCGGAATCGAGCACATCCACCGCGGCGAGCGCGAAGGTCGACAACGGCTGGTTCAGGGCGAAGTCGGACGGCAGGTCGACGGTCAGGCGGTAGCGGCGCCCGTCGGGGTCGGCCTCGTCCATGCGTTCCAGCACCCCGGCCTGTAGCAGCGAGCGAGCGATACCGACCGCCTCGCGGATGTGCTGCAGTTGGCGCTTACGTGGCTCGTGGTTCTCGGTGAGCAGCCGGCGCATCGCCAGAAAGGGATCGCCCGGACGGTCGACGACGTCGAGGATCATCGCCGTCGACACCCGCATATTGCTGGTCAGCGGTTCGGGAGTGGCGTCGACCAATCGGGTCATGGTGGTCTCGCTCCACGGGACCATGCCCTCGGGTGCCTTGCGGCGCACCAGCTTCCGGAGCTTCTTCTTGTCGTCGGCGGCCTTGGCGAACTGCTTGAGGTTCTCCACCTCGTGGTCGGGTGCCTGCACGACGACGGTTCCGGCGGTGTCGTAGCCCGCCCGGCCGGCCCGACCGGCGATCTGGTGGAACTCGCGGGCGTTGAGCAGCCGAGTGCGCACACCGTCGTACTTCGACAACGCCGAGAACACGACGGTCCGGATCGGCACGTTGATCCCGACGCCGAGGGTGTCGGTGCCGCAGATGACCTTCAGCAGACCGGCTTGTGCCAGCTGTTCGACCAGCCGCCGGTACTTGGGCAGCATGCCCGCGTGGTGGACGCCGATGCCGTGCCGGACCAGTCGCGACAATGTCGTACCAAAGGTCGTGGAGAAGCGGAAGCCGCCGATCAGGTCGGCGATCGCGGCCTTCTCCTCCTTGGTGCTGACGTTCACGCTCATCAACGCTTGCGCGCGTTCCAGCGCCGAGGCCTGGGTGAAGTGCACGACATAGATCGGCGCCTGCTTGGTGTCGAGCAACTCGCCGATCGTCTCGTGCATCGGGGTGGTCGCGTAGCTGTGATACAGCGGCACCGGGCGTTCGGCGTTGGCGACCAGTGCCGTCGGACGCCCGGTGCGGCGGGTCAGGTCCTCGCGCAGGAACGTGACGTCGCCGAGTGTGGCCGACATCAACAGGAACTGGGCGTGTGGCAACTCCAGCAGCGGCACCTGCCAGGCCCAGCCACGATCGGGATCCCCGTAGAAGTGAAACTCGTCCATCACCACCAGGCCGACATCGGCCGCGGCACCCTCGCGCAGCGCGATGTTGGCCAGGATCTCGGCGGTGCAGGCGATCACCGGAGCGCCGGCGTTGACCGCGGCGTCGCCGGTGAGCATGCCGACGTTCTCCGCGCCGAACACATCGCACAGCGCGAAGAACTTCTCGCTGACCAGCGCCTTGATCGGCGCCGTGTAGTAGCTGCGGGTTCCGGCCCCCAGGCTCGCGTAGATCGCGCCGGTGGCCACCAGCGACTTGCCGGAGCCGGTCGGCGTCGCGAGCACTACATTGGCGCCGCTGACCAATTCCAGCAGTGCTTCCTCTTGCGCCGGGTACAGCACGGTGCCGCGTTCTTCTGCCCATGCCGCGAACGAGGTGAACACCTCGTCGGGGTCTGCGCCCACCGGGCGAAGGGTCTGGAGATCGCTGGGACTCGTGGGCGTAGATATGCCCGTCAGGTTACCGGTGGGTCTGCGACGGATCCCCGCGCACAGCTGATCCGGTCGGCGTCCATGACCTCCACCGCCCAGCGCGGGTAGCGCTGACTGAACACGCCACCTGGGGTGACGAACACGTTGGTGCGGAAATAGTCCGAGGTCGGCTACCGAACGTGGCGAACGCGCCGGCGACGGCATCGACGAACCCGCTGTAGGGGGACTAGTGCCAGCGAGGCGACCTGCTGACGACGCGCCGCGGTCTGTCCTACTGCGGCGAGCTGGACAACGGATTGGATCTGCGATCATGGCCGGATCATGCGAATCACCGACGCCGCGGGAAACTGCCCGCCGCTTCTGCCGAACGCCGCGGGCTGATTTCGGCACGGTCGTCCGCCGCACGTAGTTGGATCGGAACCATGAGGACTCTGGACGAAATCCGCGGTGCGCTCGAGGCCTGTTACACGTCGATCGAAGGCCTGTGTGACGAGCTGAGCGACGCCAATTGGAAAGCGCAGTCGCTGTGCCCGGACTGGGAGATGCGCTCGGTGGTCCAACACGTTGTCAGCATCGAGGCCGTGATGACCGGATGGCTGCCGCAGGACGACGCCACACCCCCGACGTTCGACCGGGCCGCGGAGTTCTTGGCCGGGACCGACGATCCAGCGGTTCTGGTCGAGAAGGTACGGGCAGTCTTCGCCGAACGTCGGCGCGACCTGAGCGCGCTGAGCGCCGCCGATCTCGACCGGCCGTCGTGGATGCCCACCGGCCGCGGCACCTACGGACGGTTCCTGGAGATCCGGATCTTCGACTTCTGGGTGCATGTTCGCGACATCACGATTCCGCTGGGACTCCTCACCGATGATGGCGGCGTCCCGGCGGAGATCGCGCTGGCCCAGGTGGAAGGGTCCATCGGCTACATCGCCGGCAAGAAGGTGGGTGTCCCCGAGGGCAGCAGCATCGCGTTCCGGCTGACCGGACCGCTTGTTCGGGAGATCGACGTCGCCGTCAATGGTCGTGCCAAACAGGTTGACCACCTTGACAATCCGGATGCCACCCTGACGACGGACTCGACGACGTTCATCATGCTCGCCTGCGGGCGCATCGACCCGCAGGCGCAGATCGACTCCGGCGCGGTCAGCTGGAGCGGGGATGCCGAGCTCGGTGAGCGGGCCGCCCGCAACCTGCGGTTCACGATGTGACCGGTCGGCCTGAGTCTGTCGACTTCCACTTCGACGTGATGTGCCCGTACGCATATCAGACGTCGCGCTGGATCCGGGAGGTCCGCGACCGGACCGGTCTGGTGGTCAACTGGCGGTTCTTCAGCCTCGAGGAAATTAACCGCGCCGACGGCAAGAAGCACCCGTGGGAGCGGGAGTGGTCCTACGGCTGGTCGATGATGCGGATCGGGGCCCTGTTGCGGCGCCAGTCGATGGCGGATGTCGAGGCCTGGTACCAGCGCGCCGGGCAGGCTCTGCACGTCGACGGCCACAAACCGCACGAGCCGGCGGTGGCCCGGCACCTCCTCGCCGAGCTCGGTTTCGATCCGGGGCTTGTCGACCGGGCGATCGCCGACCCGACGACCAGCGATGAGGTGCTGGCCGACCATCAACGGGTGGTGGCCGCTGACGGCTACGGCGTGCCGACGCTGTTCTGGCCCGACGGGCAGTGTCTGTTCGGGCCGGTGCTGATCGACCCGCCGACCGGGGAGGCGGCGGTGCGGTTGTGGGACGCCGTCGTCGCGTGGACCGAATTCCCGCATCTCTACGAGCTTCAGCGACCGAAGACCGCAGCTGACGGAGAAGCGATCACCGAGACCTTCCGTCCGTATCTTGAAGCGCGCGACTGGGTCTCAATTAATCGCGGCGAAGTCGTCAGCTTCGGCGACTAGCCCTATTGCTCGCTCGGCAGGGCAGCTAACGTCGCCAGCGCGGCGTCCACCTCCCCGACGGTGGTGGACCAGGCGCACACGAAGCGCACGGTGGGCGCCGAGGTGACAGGCCTTTCGAGCAGATAGCGGCGGGACAGCTGCGCGTGGACGTCGTCGGAGAGATCGACGAACACCTCGTTGGCGTCTGTGGGACAGCTGAGGCGATGCCCTAATGCGACCAGACCGGCACTGAGTCGAGTAGCCATGTCGTTGGCATGGGCGGCCAACCGGAGCCAGAGATCGTCGCGTAGCAGCGCGTCGAACTGCGCCGAGACGTAGCGGTGCTTACTGGGCAGATGACCAATCTGCTTCTGTACGAACTTGACTCCGCTGAAATGTTCGGGGCGGCGGACCAAGATGGCATCGCCGAACAACATCCCGTTCTTGGTGCCGCCAACGGTGACGATATCGGCATCGCCGACCGCGGCCAGCGGCGAAACATTCAGTGCGGCAGCGGCGTTGCCGATCCGGGCGCCGTCGACGTGGACCAGCAGGCCCAGACGATGGGCGTGGTCGACGAATTGGGCGATGGCATCCGGGGCCCAAACCCGTCCGCGTTCGGTGCACTGGGTGATGCTGACGATGCGGGGTTGGGATCGGTGGACGTCACCTCGCCCGCCGATCAGGGCATCGAGCTGACCGGGATCCAGTAGTCCGTCGCGGCTGGGCAGCGTCGCCAGAGTGGCGCCGGAGACCCGACCGACGCCACCGGCCTCGTCCACGATGATGTGGGCAGTGTCGCTGCAGATGATCAATTCCCATGGCCGCACGGCGCCGGTGAGGGCGATGATGTTCGCGGCGGTGCCGGTCAGCGCGAACAACACTTCGGCACCGGGAGATTCGAAGGCATTGCGTACGGCGTCGGCGGTCTGTTCGGTCAGCAGATCCTCGCCGTAGGGCGCGACGTTGCCGGAGTTCGCGGCGACCAGCGCATCGAGCGCGGCCGGGTGGGCGGGGGCGGCGTTATCCGAGGCGAACGCGGCCGAGGGCACGGGGTTCACGGTCATCGCGTTTCTCCGTAACAGGATTCGGCCGGGAGTCACTCGGTAAAGGCACGAGAGTAGCGGCAACCGCCGCGATCCGCCCAGGGTGAGGCCCCGTTGATCGGCGGCCCGAACGTGAGGCGTTCGGGTAGCCGTTCATCGGCGCCGATTCGGAACATCGCCGGACCGATCGGCACGAGTTCGGTCTCGTCGCCGGGGGCCTCGACCCCACCCGGCGCGATCAGCAGTAGCCGGTCGCCACGGAGCACCACCCGAAAGTTGGTGAACCACGGCGAATAGCAGCGGTAGTGCCCGCAGAACGCGGTCAACGGGTTGTCGGGTGCCGATACCAGGACCGGCGTCGTGTCCGATGCCAGCTCCGTCGCCCCCCAATGCCATCGGTCTCCTTCGAAGGTGAGGGCGAAGCGGCGTAACTTCGGCAGGGTCGTCACTGCGCGCTGTCCCCAGGTGCGCAACAGCGGAGCCGTATCACCGCCGCCCGATACCGACAGGCGCGCCAGTTCCCCGCGGCGCTCGGCTGCTGACACGTGGATGACTTCACCCCCGCTGGAGCGGAATTGGCCCAGGAAGCCGGCCTTCTCGACGTGAGCTGCATCCCACCATCGTGGGTCGAGTCGGTTGATGTCCACCTGGCCCGGGCCGACCAGTTCCGCGGCGGTACACCGTGCGATGGCCTCGGCGACCGGGGTGTCACCGTTGGCGTTGGTCAGCACGCACACCGCCAGGCCGGCATCGAGGTCGGCGATCAGGAAGGACGCGTAGCCGACCATGCCGCCGCCGTGAGTCAGCACCGTGTGACCGGCGCAGCGCTCGACGTTGATGCCCAGACCGTAGCGGCTGGATTCGGTGGCGGCGACGCCGTGCAGGTCGAGGACGTCCTCGCCGCTTGGTGCGAGCCTCGACACCATTGCTTCGAATGCGTTGGTGCTCAGTATCTTCGTGCCGTCGAGCTGACCTCCGCCCAACAACATGCGGGCGAACCGACCGAGATCGATGGCTGTGGCGGCCAGGTTGCCGTCGGCGCCTGCCACCTCGAGCCACGGTGCCGGCGCCAGAGCGTCGCCCGGCACCCAGGGTCGATCGTCGCGGCGCGGTTGATACCCGCAGGCCAGTGCCTCGTAGTCGTCATACGTGACCCGGGCCACGGTGTCGCGCATACGCAGCGGGTCCAGGATGCGTTCCTCGACGAGGCTGGCGAGCGATCGGCCCGACACCGTTGCCGCGGCCAAACCCAGCAGGATGTAGCCGACGTTCGAATAGTGGAAGAAGCTGCCGGGGGCGGCGGTCGACAACGCCCCGGTGTACAGCGTGGCCTGCCCGATCTCGTCGGGCAGCGCATCCACACTTCCGATCACCCCAGCGGTGTGATTGAGCAACCGTTGCAGGGTAATCTCGTTGCTGCGCAACGGCTCTGGCAGCCAGTCGAGCAGGTCGGCGATCGTGGTGTCAAGACGGATCCGGCCACCGTCGAGGAGCTGCAGGAGCGCGACCGCGGTGAAGGTTTTGCTGATCGAGCCGATGGGGAACAGATGCCGGGCGCCGACTGGAGTGCGGGCACTCACGTCCGACTGCCCAGAGTAATGGGCGAAAACCACGTCATTGCGGTCGACGGCCACCACGGCGGTACCCGGCACGGCCCACTGCGCGGCGATGGCGTCGATGACGGCCCTTGCCGAGTCGCTCATCCGCCGGCGGGCTGGGTGTCGGCGAGCAATTGCTCGCGGCGCAGCAGGTCCTCGAACGTCTCGCGGCGGACCGCCAGGCGTGAGGTGCCGCGATCACAGAACACCACCGGCGGCCGAAGGGCGGTGTTGTAGTTGTTCGACATCGTGTAGCAGTAGGCCCCGGTGGTGGGAACCGTGACCAGATCACCCACCCGGGGGCTCACCACGGCCACCTGTTCGGCGATCCGGTCACCGGACTCGCAGTGCCGCCCGACGATGTCGACGGTCTCGGCGGGTCCGGCACGGTCGATCACCGCAGGCTGGAAGGCCTGCCCGTAGAGTGACACCTCGAGGTTGTCGCCCATCCCGCCGTCGACCGCGACGTGTGTGCGGGTGCCGCGTTTGACAGTGACAACCCGATACGCGGTTATTCCGTTGCGTGCCACCATCGATCGACCCGGCTCCACCATCAGCTCAACATCGGGCCCGAGGTGGCGGTGCACGGCTGAGACCACGCACTGAGCGTATTCCTGTACCGACGGCGCCGAGTCCGTGCTGACGTACCGGACACCCAGACCGCCGCCCAGATCGTAGACACTGAAGCGTTCGAACTCCGCGAGCGCGGCCACCGCGGCCTCGAACTGCCCCAGGTCCAACAGCTGCGAGCCGACATGCGCATGCAGGCCGCGCAGGTCCAGCGCCGGCTCCCGGCGGATCTCTCGGATCACGTCGGCCACCTGATCCGACGGGATGCCGAACTTGGATGCATCGTGTCCGGTCATCATCGCGGCGTGGGTCTTGGCGTCCAGCGCGGGACTCACGCGAAGCAGCACCGGCACCGACGTGGTCGCGATCCGCGCGATGCGCTCCACGTCGTCCAGGTTGTCGACCACCACGTAGCGGACCCTGGCTTCGATCGCCCTGCGGATGTCCTCATCGGTCTTGGCGTTGCCGTGAAAGACCGTTCGGGCCGGGTCGGCGCCGGCGGCCAGGGCCAGGCGAAGTTCACCGGCCGCCGCGGCGTCGGTGCCGCAGCCCTCCTGCGCCAGCACCCCGATCACCGATGCCGACGGGAAACTCTTGGAGGCGAACAGGACCAGCGATCGCCGATGACGGCTGGTGAACGCCTCGACATACTCGCGCGCGCGGGCCCGCAGAGCACCCTCGTCGATCAGGTAGGCCGGGGTGCCGTACTGCTTCGCCAGATCTGCCACCGCGCATCCACCTATGAGCAGGCGTCCGGACGGGTCCAGCTGTGCCCCATCGGGATACAACGTCAGGTCGATGTCGGTGGGACGCAGCTCGGTCATCGGTGTCGCTCCTGCTGGGAAAGGCGCAGCGCGTCATGGGCTGCGAAACGCTGTGCCCACAGATCCGCGCGGCTCGAATCCGGTTCGATGACCTCGGCCGGGATCTCGGACACCTGACCAGCCGGCCAGTCCAGAACTTGGCGGCCCGCGAATAGTGCTGCACCGAGTGCGCAATGGTCACGTTCGTCACCGTGGAAGTGGACCGCGCGGTCGGTGGCGTCGGCCAGATCGCGACGGAATGCCATCGGGGTGCCGCCGGATCCGGTCACCAGGATCGGGCCCGGTGTGGCGGTCGCGTGGGTCAGCACGTCGATGCATCGTCGGGATTCGGCGACGATGCCCGCCAGCAATCCGCGCGCGAGTTCGGCGGGTGTGGTGCGCAACGTCAATCCTTCGGTGGCCCCGCGCAATCCGGGATCCCACAGGGCACCCTGTTCCCCCGGGGAGAGGTAGGGCAACACCATTGGCGCAGAGGATAATTCGGCGGCATCGGCCAGATCGCCAAGTGCGGCGGGGCTGTCGAGGCCAAGCAGACCGGCGAGCCATTGCACTGCCGAGCCGGTGGCGAGCAGGTCCATCTCGAGCCCGAAACCGTTGTCCTCCATAGGGGTCACCAGGAATCGCCCGAGATCGTCGAGTTGCAGTGTGGCTGAGCGCCCCAGGATGACGTTGCTGGTGCCCGCGATGTAAGCGATCGGGCCTGGGTGGCGGACCCCGAGTCCGTAAGCTCCCAGCACAGAGTCGGCGGCGCCCAGCAGCACGGGAATGTCGACCGGACAGCCCCACCGGGCGGCGAGTTCGGCGCGCAGTGGGCGGCGGGTGTCCGATGGCGCCAGCGCAGGAACCTCGGTGACCTGGGCGGCCGCCAGAGTCGCGTCGTCCCACCTGGCGTCATGCAGGTCGTAGGCGCCGTAGCCGGCCGCGGTCGATGGGTCGGTCAGCAGCTCACCGGTGAGGACTTGGTACAGGTAGTCCTTGGCGCCGGCAACCACGCTGTCCGCCGGCGTCACGCCGAGGCGCACCCGGCGCCGGTGCATCGCGATCAAGTACCGGCCGTCGAATCGCTGCCCGGTTCGCCGGTACAGGGTTTCCGCGCCGATGGCGGCGGCAATCTGCTCGCCGTCCGGCTCGGCGCGACCGTCTTGCCACGTCAGCGCCGGCCCCACGGGGACGCCGCCGGGTCCGAGGTTCACCAGGGTCGGCAGCATCCCCGAGAGCGCGATCGCCCGCCAGGAGCTCGGGTCGGTCCGCTGGGCCAGGGTGTCGACAGCCGTGCGGCAGGCGTCGATCCAGTCGGCGGGATCCTGTTCGGCAGCAGCAAGTTCCGGTTGTGCGGTCGGGTAGCCGACTCGGGCACGCGCCACGCACCGGCCGTTCTCGCCGACCGCAACGGCCTTGAGACTGCTGGTGCCCAGGTCGAGCCCGATCGTGAGCAACTCGCGGGTGGTCAACAGGATCGGTCCCCGGGAAGGTCAGAACTCACGGGCGACCACATCGAGTGCGGCGTCAGCGGCGTTGAGCGTCTCGTCGATGTCGGTGTCGGTGTGGACCAGCGAGACGAACAGGTTCTCGAACTGCAGCGGGTGGAACAGCACGCCGCGGACCACCATCTCCTGGTACCAGCGGGTGAAGACGTCCTCATGAGCAAATGCCGCGGCGTCGCGCCAGTTCCGGATGGGACGGTCGGTGAACCACAGCTGGAATACCGTGCCGATGCCCTCCACATAGGCGTCGATGCCCTTCTCCTGTGCCAGGGACTTCAATCCGCGGCTCAGACGGTCGCCGAGGGCGCGCTGGCGTTCGTAGAGTCCTGGGGTGGCAAGAACGTCCATCGTCGCCGATACCGCCGCGCACTGCACGACATTGGCGTTGTAGGTTCCCGAATGCGAATAGGTGCCGTCGGCGATCAACCGCATCGCCTCGGTGGTTCCGCCGACCGCGGCGACCGGGAACCCGCCGCCGATGCCCTTGGCGTAGGTGGTGAGATCCGGACGGATCCCGAACCATTCCTGGGCACCGCCGCGAGCGAAACGGAAACCGGTGATGACCTCGTCGAAGATGAGCATGGCGCCGTACTTGGTGGTCTGCTCGCGCAGGAGTTCCAGGTAACCGGGCTCGGGCAGGATGCAGCCGGTGTTGAAAACGGCCGGCTCGGTCAGCACGGCGGCGACCTCTTCGCCGCGTTCCTCCATCAACGTGACGAAACTCTCCGGATCGTTCCACGTGAGCACCACCAGGGTCTGCTCAAGTTCGGCGGGTACGCCGCCCCCCATGGCGACCGGACGGGGCCGGTTGGCCGGCCCGGCGAGCTTCGGATCGACGTGGTTGGACCAATACACGGTGTCCTGCCAGCCGTGATAGTGCCCTTCGAACCGGACGATCAATCGTCGTCCGGTAGTGGCCCGGGCCAGCCGGACCGCGGTGCCGACCGCCTCGGAGCCAGAGTTGGTGAACCGGACCTGCTCGATGCCGGGGACCGCGTCGACGACCTTCTCGGCCGCTTCGATCTCGAGTTCGTAGGGCAGACCGAAGCAGGTGCCGTAGTTCTGGACTGCCTCGGTGACGGCGCGGGTGACTTCGGGATGGCGGTGTCCGAGGATCATCGGACCAAGTCCGAGCAAATAGTCGATGTACTCGTTGCCGTCGACGTCACGCAGCCGCGAGCCCTGGCCCTCGGACATGAAAAGGGGGTAAGGCTTCCATCCGTTACGCGGCAATCGAGCGGTGCTGCCGGCGCCACCGGGGATGGTTTGCAGCGCACGTTCGTAGAGTTTCTTGGTGGTCTGGGTCCGCTGGGCGTAGGCGGTGTCGAACGACGTCATGGGCGCTCTTCCTCGGGTGGGACGGGGTAGATCCTACTTATAATACTAAGTATGCAGTCTAGCCTCAGCAAGAGGTCCCCGGAGCCAAGAATTCGATAAGGGCGCGGACCGGCGTGCCGGTCGCGCCGGCGGGCCACGGGTGAGCGGCTTCCTCGAGCCACGCCGACGAGCCATTGTCGATGTGCACCCAGGGCACGTCGCCGACGAAGGAGCGCAGATAGGTGGCCGCCAACTGTCCGGAGTCCGGAACGGCGGTGGGTGAGTTGGCGATATCGGCGACGCGGGATGACAGTAGCGCCGCATATGAACTGTGCAGAGGCAGCGCCCAACCGCGATCGAACGCGCGCTCGCCGGCCGACACCACGTCCCGGGCAAGTTCCGTCGACGTGGTCCAGCAGCCCCAGAAGCAATGGCCCACGCCGCCGGAGTCGGTCAGCGTTCCCACGTCGATCAGTCGCGAAGGTTTCTGTGCAGCAAGGTAACCCAGGGCATCAGCCAGTACGATGCGGCCCTCGGAGTCCGTATCGAGCACCTCGGTGGTGCGCCCGCCAGGGTGGGTCAACACATCACCAGGCCGCAGCGCGGTGCCGCTGGGCATGTTCTCCGCGATCGGCAGTATCGCCGTGACCGGCCCGCTCGCGTCCAGGGCGCCTGCGGCTATCACCGCCGCGGCCACCGCCGCAGCGGCAGCCATATCCGACTTCATCCAGCTCAATTCGCCGAGGCCGCGTTTGAGGTTGACACCGCCGGAGTCGAAGGTGATTCCTTTGCCTGCCAACGCCGTCATCGCTCCGTCGCCGGCTATCTTCAGCGCCACCGCCAGTGGTGGCTGAGAACTGCCGGCGCCTACACCCAGCGTGCCGCCGAACCCGTGCTGCGCCAGCGTCGCTGCATCCCACTGTTCGACGGTCACCGACTGTGGCGCCAGCTCCCGGGCGAAGTCGACGATGGAATCAGCGAAAGCTTTGGTGCCCAGCATGTTCGGCGGTGTCTCGACGAGCTGACGGACCCATCCTGTGGCTCGTGCCACGATTGCTGCGCGAGCAAGCACGCTGTCGGCGATCGAATCCGAGTCATCGACGAGTTCAACGGCGGGTGGTGTGGCCGGCGCGTCCGATCGACGCTGGTAGCGCCAGCCGCCGATCGAGTGGCCTTGGGCCACCGCACCCAGCGCATCAGGAGCCTCCAGCGCAAGCGTCGAGATGACCGCACGATCGTTCCCGGACGCCAGCGCGGCCTCGAAGAGCTCGCCGGGGCCGGCCCGACGCCCCAGACCCACTAGCGTCACCCGAACGGGTCGGTCTGGGCCGGCCACCAGAACCGACTCGCGCGTTCCGGATGTGGCGTCGAAACCACCAGCGGCCAAGGCGATCTCATCGAGATCGATGCCGAGCACCCGGTTCACCAGATCGGCTCCTCGCCCCCCTCGCGCCCGCTGCGGCCCCTCGAACATCCCGACGACAACGTCGGCATCTGGCTTCAGGTTCAGTGCGTCTGCGAGATCTGATGGTGCGCAACGATTCATGGCAGGGTCGATCACGTGGTGGGATGCACTTGCAGCAACGTCTGTGTCGACAAGTTGTTCACCGAGCCCACCAGCGGCGACATCAGGAAGCCGGTCCACTTCGGCGAATGTGCCTCGATCACGTTCTGGTAGACCAGCGCGATGTACGGTCGGTCATCGAACGCGATCTGTTGCATCTGGTTGACAATGCGCTGCCGTTCGGCCCGGTCGCGGGCGACCCCCTGTGCCTCATACAGCTTGTCGTACTCCGGGTTGCAGTAGCCGCTGTCGTTGTTGTTGCCCCACTGTGCACAGGTCAGCACGCTGAGCTGGAAATCGGGGTCCACCGGTGGGATCCAGTCCCACATGGCCAGGTCGAAATCGTCATACGTGTTGTCCGGACCCGCGATCGCGGCGGTGGCGGCATCGGTGTCCATCTTGCGCATCGCCACTCCCACCCCGGCTTCACGCAGATCGTTCTGCATGATCTGGAACATCCGGTCACCGGCGCCGTCGATCTCGTTCGGGAAGATCACCTCGTAGTTCATCGGTACGCCAGCGGCCACCCGGATGCCGTCAGGGCCCCGCGTGTAACCGAGTCCGTCGAGTATCGCGTTGGCCTTGCCGATGTCGAAGGGCAGCGCGGTGATCGAGTTGTCGTGCCAACCGGTGGCGGGAGCGATGATGGTCGACGCGGTTGTGCCCATCCCGAGCCACGCGGTGTCGAGCATCTCCTTGCGGTCCATCGCGTACTCGAATGCCTTGCGTACCTCGGGGTTCAGCAGTTCGGGGTGGTTCTTCTTCTTGGGATTGGTATTGATGATCAGTTCGTAGAATCCGGTGCCCGGGCCGGTACCGACCTCCTGGCCGGCTTCCTTGAGAGAGGGCACCGTGGTGGCCGGGGTCGACTCGCCGATCATGTCGACCTGTCCGGTGCGCAGTGCGGTCACCATCGCATCGGAATTGGCGAAGAACTGCAGTCCGAAGCCGTCGATCACAGATTTGGTCGGCCCCCACCACTTCGGATTGCGGTCGAACAGTGCGAGCTGGTCCTTCTGGTACTTCTGCAATTCGAACGGTCCGCCGGAGACGATCGGTGCATCGTTCTGGAATGTGCTGATGGCCTTGCCATCACCACCAGCGTATTGCGACCAGATGTGCTCTGGGAGGATCGGCACCTGCTGCAACTGCGCCAGGACGTTGGCTATGGGCTCGGAGTAGGTCACCACCAGTTTGTTGTCGCCCTGAGCCTGCGCGGTTGTCAGGCTCCGTACGAAGCCGGCGAGCTTGCCCGTGGGCCCGTCCTCGAACTGGTGAATTGTGTTCAGCGTGAAGGCCGCATCCTTGGCGGTCAGCGGCTTGCCGTCGGACCACTCGGCATTGGCGACGGTGTCGAACGTCCAGGTCAGTCCGTCCGGTGAAGTCTCCCACTTAGTGGCGAATGAGGGCTTCAGCGAAAGGTCGGTGGTGTCGTACTCCGTGAGGTGCGGATAGATGTACTGGTAAGCGACGCTGCTGTAATCCGAACCGGATACGAAGGGATTCAACGAGTCGATGGCCGCGCTGACACCAACGCGCAAGACGGCGTTCGAGGGTGCCGCCGCCCCGCCGCAACCGGAGATCAGTCCGGTGACCACTACGCAACCGCTGAACAATGCAAAAGCTCGCGAGGACTTCATGGGGACCTTCCCACGTCGTTGGCACACCCGGGGACGGTCGAACGGTGACCGTTGTCATGCCATATTCACTTGACGTGCTTAGTATGAGGACCACTCCGAATGGCGTCAAGACAGAAAGGGGACCGGGTGCGAGGCTTCGTATGGAAGCGCTCAGTCTTCGCGGTGATGACCATCTTCGTCGCCCTGACCGTGAACTTCATCTTGTTCCGGGTGTTGCCCGGCGATGCCGTCACGCGCGTCTCGCGCGTGCCGAATGCGTCGCCCGCTCTCAAGCAGGCGCTAGAGCGTGAGTTCGGACTGGACAAGCCGGTGTTCGACCAGTACCTGCTCTACCTGGAGCAGTTGCTGCGCGGAAACCTGGGGGTGTCATTTACGAACCGCCGACCGGTGCTGGACAACCTGCTCGAGGCATTCGGTAACACCCTGCCCATGGTCGCCGCGGGAACGGTGATCGCGATCGTCCTCGGCATCTGTGTGGGCGTTTACACCGCAGTGCACCACGGCTCGGCCGGCGATCACATCGGTACCGGCATCGCCGTCGGCTTCTACGCCTTCCCCACCCAGTTCCTCGGCATGATGCTGCTGATCCTGTTCGCCGGGGTGCTGCCGTCGGTAGGGATGAGCGATCCCTTCGCTGTCGCACAGTCCCCGACCGAACAGCTCGGGGATCTGTTGCGGCACATGATCCTGCCGGTGCTGACCTTGGTTCTCACGCTGTACGCCGAGAACGCTCTGATCGTCCGTTCCGCGATGCTCGAGACGCTGGGTGAGGACTACATCCTCACCGCACGAGCCAAAGGCCTGACCCGACGCCGGATCATCACGTCCTACGCGCTTCGCAACGCCGCGCTGCCCACGATCACCCAGGTCGCTCTATCGCTGGGCGCGGTGGTCAGCGGCTCGATCTTGGTGGAGGTCATCTTCTCCTGGCCCGGCATCGGCAGAGCCCTCTACGACGCTGTGCTGCAACGTGATTACCCGATGTTGCAAGGCGGCTTCCTGGTCATCACCGTCGTTGTGGTGGTACTGAACTACCTGGCTGATCTGCTGTACTTCCGTCTTGACCCGAGGGTGTCTCAATGACCGGCGACACAGCCGCGAACATGCCGGCCGAACCCCGACGCCGATACGGTGTCCGAGGTGCCCTACGCACCGTCATCGCCACGCCGCAGGCGATCACCGGCCTCGTCATCGTGGGTCTGTTCCTGGTGCTGTCGCTGTTCGCCAAGTTCCTCCAGCCCTACAGCACTTCCAATCCCACCTGCGGGGTGTTCGAGCGGCCTTCCTCATCGCATTGGCTCGGCTGCGACGACGGTGGCATCGACATGCTCAGCCTGGTGCTCCAGGGTGGTCGAATCTCGATCTTCGTCGGCTTCACGGCGGCCGTCATCGCGATCGTGATCGGCACCGTCATCGGGGTGCTGTCGGGCTACTTCGGTGGCTGGGTCGACACGGTGCTGATGCGGATCACCGACTACTTCATCGTGGTGCCGCAGATCGTGTTGATGATCGTGGTGGCCGCGGTGTGGGGACCCAAACTCAGCCACGTCATCATCGTGATCGGCGTGCTGATGTGGACCAGTACTGCCCGCGTGGTGCGGGCGCAGGTCAAGACGCTGCGCGAACGCGTCTACGTGCGGCGGGCGGCCTCGATCGGTGCCGGACACACCCGGATTATCGCGACGCACATCTTGCCCCAGCTGGGACCTCTGCTGATCGCCAACACCGTTCTGGCGATCACCGTCGCAGTCACCAACGAGACGGCGCTGGCCTTCCTCGGTCTATCCGACCCGACCGCGGTGACCTGGGGGACCATCATCGAGCACGCCTTCTTGCGCGGTGCGATCAGCACCGGAGCGTGGTGGGCCATCGTGCCCGCCGGGGTGTGTGTCGCCGCGCTGATTGTCGGTTGCTACCTGATCGGCAACTCGATCGAGGATGAGCTGAATCCTCGGCTCCGCTCGTCGCACCTATCGGTCAGACCCTGGCGGATCCGCCCACTGGTCGGACGTGGCAAGGAGGCGCTGTGACAGATTCTCCGGCGAACCGGCCCGCGGCTTTCGAGATCGTCGACCTCAACGTCTGGTTCGACCCGCGCGACCGTCGGAACGGGCCCCCGCTGCACACCGTCCGGGATCTCAACCTGACGGTGGCGCCCGGTGAACGGGTCGGCCTGGTCGGCGAATCCGGTTGCGGCAAAACCACAACCATCCTGGCCGCGATGGGGCTGTTGCCGTCGTCCGCCTCGGTGGCCGGTGAGGTGAGGGTCGCAGGCACCAACGTCATCGAGCGTGGTGAGGCCAGCATCCGCCCGCACCGCTGGACCGATATCGCCATGGTCTTCCAGGGCGCGATGAGTGCCTTCAACCCGGTCCGGACGGTCGGCTGGCAGATCGGTGAGGCACTCGGCGTGCATGGCATCGCCCGCGGTAAAGCCGCAGTACAACGGACGCGCGAGCTGCTCGACCTTGTCGGCCTGCCGGCACAGACCGCCGACCGCTACCCGCATCAGCTCTCCGGTGGGATGAAGCAGCGTGCGGTGATCGCGATGGCGCTGTCCTGCGATCCCAAGGTGTTGCTCGCCGACGAGCCGACCACCGCGCTGGACGTGGTGGTGCAGGACCAGGTGCTGCAGCTGCTGGTGCGATTGTCCGGTGAGCTGGGATTGGCGCTGGTGCTGGTGACCCACGACCTCGGGGTGGTCGCACAGGCCTGCACTCGGGCCGCCGTCATGCGCGACGGTGGAATCGTCGAGCAGGCTGACGTCTTCGACCTCTATCACCGGCCCGCGCATCCCTACACCCGGCAGTTGTTCGAGTCGACACCCAACATCGACGACGTCCGCCCTGCCGAGCCGGGTCCGGCCGCACCCGCGAACCTGCTCGAGGTGACTGACCTGCGGGTCGGGTATGGCGCGCGGCGCGGGGGGGACGAGCACCCGAACGCGGTGGACGATGTCAGCCTTCAGGTCGCGGAGGGCGAGTTGGTGGCTCTGGTCGGTCAGTCGGGTTGCGGCAAGACCACGACGCTGCAGGCGATCCTGGGGATGCAACCGGCGTTGTCAGGATCCATCCGGATCGACGGCGTCGAGGTCACGGGGTTGACCCCGCGGGCCTGGCGCCCGGTGCGCCGCAACGTCCAGATGATCTACCAGGACCCTTACGAGGCTCTCGACGGTCGGCTCCGTGTCGAGGACACCGTGGCTGAACCGCTGCTGGTGCACGGCATCGGCGGTGATCGGCGGCACCGGCGGGCATTGGTGGCCGAGACGTTGCGCGAGGTGGGCCTAGACCCGGAGGTAGTGGCAGCACGCTACCCGCACGAACTGTCGGGCGGTCAGCGGCAACGGGTTGCGATCGCGGCCAGTCTGATACTCCGTCCGCGGCTGCTACTGGCTGACGAACCGGTGTCGATGCTGGACGTATCGGTGCGCACCGGTGTCCTCGAACTGCTCGACCGGCTGCGCCGCGAGCACCGGATGGGAATCCTGATGATTACCCACGACCTGTCCACCGCGGTGGCGCATGCCGATCGGATCGTGGTGATGCGGGACGGCCGTATCGTCGAGGTCGGGGACCCGTGGCGAATCGTGCGTGAGCCCACCGAGCCCTACACCAGGAAGTTGTTGGACAGCGTTCCCGGTCTCGATCCGCAGCAGCACCGTGGGTCCTGAGCATCCGCCCGTCGTGCGATCACCGCTGCGGCGCCGCCGTCCTCCCGAGCGGGCGAACCGACCACGAGCCGCTGGGGTCGGGTTCCATCAGGCGGCGACCGGAGGCGCCGGAGATGTAGAACACGAACTCGCGCGCGGGATACGTCTGCTGGAAACTGTCGAATGCCACGCCCGCGGCGTCCACGCTGACGCCGCGAATGCGCACCACATGATCTTTCGAGCTCAGCCGCAGATGGTTTCGCTCCAACGAGTTCGGCTGATCGACTTCAAAAACCTGCTCGACGAACTCGTCGGTGAATCCGTACCGCTCGGCGAGATACCCGTAGAGCGACTCCCCGGCTGCCAGCCGCTGCTCGTCGAGGGCCGGCACCAAGGTCAGTGGCAGCACCGCCGTTTCGAGAACCTTGGGCACCCCGCCCATTCGGCGGACCCGGCAGATCTCCCAGACGGGTTGTCCCGCATCGATGCTCAGTGCCGTCGCATGCTTGCCGTTGGGCAAGCCCACCACCATGCTCACCAGTTCGGTGTCGAGTTGAACCTCGTCCTGAACGTTCTCGCCCTGCCCCTTGAACGTCTCCAGGAGCGCGCCGGGCCGCGAGGGCTCGCTGAGCATCCGCTGCGGGGCGACGAAGATGCCGACGCCCTGATGGCGAGTGATCTTCCCGTTGTGGGTCAGTTCGTCGAGGGCGCGGCGCACCGAGATCACGCTGACTCCGGCCATCTCGGCGAGTTCGGCGGTACTGGGCAGCTGATCGCCCTCGCGCAGCCCCTCGTGCTCGATCAGCGAAACCACGAGGTCGTAGACATGTTGGTACCGCAGGGTGCGGCCGGGGGTACCGGCGCGCGGCGCCGGGCGCTGCGATCCCGCGGCGTCGGTCACGAATCCTCCCCTATCGGCTGCCGTCGTCCCCGCAGCATAACTGCGGGGCCTTGGTTCTCTTACATCGTTATACAAGGAATGAGGTCTGATGAAGATCATCATCGTCGCGGACCCCGTGGCGGCGGCCGCCGCGGCGGCGGACATCGTCACATCGCTGGTAGCCCGAAAGCCGAACGCCGTGCTCGGCGTGGCGACCGGGACGAGCCCACAGGGGTTGTACGCCGAATTGGCCGCGCGGGTGCAGACCGGGCTGGAGATGTCGGCGGTGACGGTATTCGCACTCGACGAGTACGTAGGCCTGGCGGCGAGCGACCCGCGCAGCTACACCTACTTCATTCACACCATCGTGGCCCAACCCCTGCGGCTCGATCCCGAGCGGGTACACGTGCCGATCGGAGTGGGTGACGACCTGGACTCCAGGTGCCGTCAATACGAGGCGGCCATCGCTGCCGCCGGCGGGGTCGATCTGCAGATCCTCGGGATCGGCCGCAATGGCCACCTGGGATTCAACGAGCCGACCTCATCGTTGGTGTCGCGCACCCGGGTGGCACCGCTGGCGCGCTCGACGCGGCAGGACAACGCGCGATTCTTCGGCGTCCCGGCGGACGTTCCCGTCCGCTGCGTCACGCAGGGCCTGGGCACCATCATGGAGGCTCGGGTCGCCCTGCTGATCGCGACCGGTGCGGCGAAGGCACCCGCGATAGCGCGCGCCGTCGAAGGGCCGGTCTCGGCATTCTGCCCGGCCTCGATCCTGCAGCAGCACCGCGACGCCGTGGTGATACTCGACGAGGCCGCGGCGGGTGAGCTCACGCTGGCTGAGGAGTACCGCGAGGCCGCCCGCGTGATGGCCATCAACTGACGCCGGGTCAGCCGCCGACCAGTTGCTCTGGCTGCCGTCGTTCGACGGGCCGGACAACGACAACCGGAAGATCAACGACATCAACCACAAGATGATCGCGGCGGAGACGATGTCGAACCACTGGAATGGGTGGAACGCGCCGACGATCGAGAGCACCAATACGGTTTCGGCCGATGTGACGCGGCTGGGCCGATGTCTTGAAAGACGCGGTTCAGCTTGGCTCTATCACGAACCAGGTTGGTCACGTTGGCGACGACGAGTTCCTTGACGAGCTCGTCGGGGTCGATCTCGGCGAGATGTGCTGTATCGCTCGGATCACGACTCGCTCGGCAACGGCGAGCCTGGCGAGAATCTGGCCGGACAAAGGGGTTTGGGCAACAGAACGCGCAACGGACTGCAGTGCGATTCGCAGTTAGCCGGTCGGCGTCGCTCCCAGCACCCGCTGCAGATCACCCTTCATGGCCTGCAGCTGCGCACCCCAGTAGCCCCAGCTGTGAGTTCCGCTGGGCGGGAAGTTGAATACCGCATTGTGACCGCCCGCGGCCACGTACCTGCGCTGGAATTCCTTATTGGTGTTGAGGGTGATGTTCTCGAGGTATCCGGCCGAGAACAATCCGCCGGCGTTGACGTCGTCGCCGTAGTCGAGTTCGGACGGCGCACCCGTGCCGCAATAAATCCACACCGCGGTGTTGTTGGCCACCAGTCTGGCGATGTTGACCATCGGGTCATTGCGCTGCCAGGCGGGGTCACTGCTCGGACCCCACATGTCCGAGGCCCGATACCCGCCGCCGTCCTTCATGGCCAGACCGATCAGCGTCGGCCACAGCCCCAGCGACGGGTTGAGGAACCCGGACAGTGAGCCGGCGAAGATGAATTGGGTGGGATGCCAGATCGCCAGCGTCAGGGCGGCGCTGCCCGACATCGAGAGCCCAACGACAGCATTGTTGATCGGGGTGATCGCCCTGTTGGTGGCCAGCCACGCCGGTAGTTCCTGCGTCAGAAAGGTTTCCCACTTGTAGGTCAACGTCCCGTTGGACCCGGCCGCAGGCTGATACCAGTCGCTGTAGAAGCTCGATTGGCCGCCCACAGGCATCACCAGCGACAGACCGGACTGGTAGTACCACTCGAAGGCCGCAGTGTTGATGTCCCAGCCGCTTGCGTCGTCGAGGGCGCGAAGGCCGTCCAGCAGGTACACCGCGTGCGAGCCACCGCCCTGGAACTGGATCCTGATGTTGCGGCCCATCGCCGGGGACGGCACGTCGAGCTGCTCGACCGGTAAGCCTTGCCGCGAGTATGCCCCGGCCGGCGCGGTGTGCCCGGCGAGCCCCGTCACCCCGGGCGCCAGTAGGGCTGTCGCCGCGACGACCGCGAACCGCCGCACCGCAGCGCGAACCGAGGTCATCACGTCAGAAAGGTAGCAACGCAGCCGGTCTCGGGCGATCCTGGCACACCCGCCGTGATGGCTTTGTGATCAGGCGGCCCTGGCGCGGACGCCCAACACCGGTTGGCGGCTTTCGCGATCACAGAAGTCCGCCGCCCACGGCCAGCGACCCCGGCCGTCCGCCCACACCAGCTGCAGGGCGCGAATAGGTCCGTACAGGGCGACTGCGAAACCCATGTGCGCGTCGGGATGGTCGACGTTGACGACCTCCAGCATGGGACAGCCGCATAGCGTGAACTGTTGCCCCGCAGTGAGTTCCATGCCTCGAAGGATGTGTTCGGCCGCCCCATTGAGCACCCGAAGGGCGCGCTGCGGCGACACGTTGGTGATCATCAGCTCGGGCACGTCGTAGTCGCTCAACCCGATCGTGTAGGCGAACGGCAGCTGTGGGGACTCGACGTATTGCACTGTCCAGCCCCGCCGCAGAATCTTTCCGCGCACCTCGTCGAGGTAGTCGGCGATGGTGCGGTCTGGGTGATCGCATATCCAGCACATAGCGGGGTCCCTTTCTGCGGTGCGTGGCGGTGTGTTGCGGCTCACCGACACCATGCACCAAGGGTCCGACAGAAATTCGCACACCCGTGCGGATCCTCAGCGAGGCACCCATGTACCGTCGTGCAGCACGTCGACCACCGCGAGGTCGGCATCGAGCACGACCAGGTCGGCGCGCGCGCCGACGGCCAGTTCCGGGGATGGAAGTCCCAGCGCGCGAGCCGGATTCATCGAGGATTGCCGCACGGCGACCAGCAGCGCCTCGTCGCGGGGCAGACCGCTATGGGCGACCGCGAACCGGAACACTCGATCCATCGTCGCCGTGCTGCCCGCGATGGTGGCGGTGCCGGCCAGGCTGGCGACGCCGCCGGCGACCTCGACGTCCATCCGTCCGATCCGATAGCGCCCGTCGCCGGCCCCCGTCGCGGCCATCGCGTCCGTGATCAGCGACAGCCGGTCGGGGCCGGCGGCTCTGGTCACGTGCCGGTACAGCGCGGCGTCGATGTGGACGCCGTCGGCGATCAGCTCGACGGTGACCTGCGGGTCTTCCAGCAGCGCGATCACCGGGCCGGGTTCGCGGTGGTGGATCGAGCGCATCGCGTTGAACAGGTGCGTGCCGACCGTTGCGCCCGCGTCGATGGCCGCCCGTGTCTGCTCGTAGGTGGCCTCGGTATGCCCGACCGCGGCCACCGCACCGGCCGCCACGATCCGCTCGATTGCCGCGACGCCGCCGTTGCGCTCCGGTGCCAGGGTGACCATCCGGATGGTTCCGCCACTCGCGCGCAGGACGGTCTCGAGCTCACCGGGATCCGGATCGCGCAACAAGACCGGATCGTGGGCTCCACAGCGCTGGACCGCCAGCCACGGCCCCTCCAGATGGACACCGGCGATCAGTCCGTCGCGCACCTGGCCGGCCAACACCTCGACCTGGTGCAGGAGATCGGCCGGTCCGGCCGACACCAGTGACGCGACCAGGCTCGTGGTGCCGTGCCGGCGATGCAGGTCTGTCGCGGCCACCGTGTCGGCACGGGTTGCGGCCGAGAAATCAGAACCGCCCCCGCCGTGGCTGTGGGTGTCGACGAAGCCCGGCGCCACGGTGTGCAGATCTCGGTCCGCGGGCCGGGGCGGCATCCCTGCACCGAGGGCGCGCACCCTGGTGCCCGAAACCTCGATCCACCCCGGCTGCAACGACTCTCGGCCGGTCAGCAGGGTCTGGGCGGTCAGCAGCACTCAGATGCCCTGCCACTTCGGTTTGGACGAATAAGTCTCCCGGTAGTAGTCGACGAGCTGTAGCCGGCGGGCTGCACCGCTGTCGAGCAGCACGGTCACGTGGCGGTGGTGTTGCAGGATGGTCGCCGGCCACATCGCGCTCACCGGTCCCTCGACGAGCTGGTGCACCGCTTCGGCTTTGGTGCGCCCGGTGGCCACCAGGATCACGTGGCGGGCCGCCATGATGGTGCCCAGCCCCTGGGTCAGACAGTGCGTCGGGACGCGGTCGACGTCACCGTCGAAGAAGCGGGCGTTGTCGATACGCGTTTGGCGCGTCAGCGTTTTAATCCTGGTGCGTGAGGCCAGCGACGAGCCGGGCTCGTTGAAACCGATGTGGCCGTCGGTGCCGATACCCAGAATCTGCAGATCGACACCGCCTGCTAAGGCGATCGCATCCTCGTAACCCGCACATGCCTGCGCAACGTCGGCGGCGAGCCCGTCGGGACCGGCCACCGCGTCCGGGGCGAAGTCGACGCGCGAGACGAATACCGCGTCAATCACGTTGCGGTAGCGCTCGGGATGCTCGGCGGGCAGCCCGACGTACTCGTCTAGGGTGAAGCCGCTGGCCTGACGAAATGTGAGGCGTCCAGCCTCGTAGCGGTCAGCCAGTTCGTCGTAGATCGACAGCGGTGACGAGCCGGTCGCGAGCCCCAGAACCGCCGTTGGTTTGCGGTTCAGCAGCGCCTCGATCGCGTCGGCCGCGATGGCGCCGATCTGTCGGGTGTCCTCACCGATTATTACTTCCATCGACCCCAGCCCTATTTGGTAGCTGTGAAAAGTGCTGAGCCAGAGGCGATTACAGCATTCTCAGCGACCGAGTCGCCAACGACGACGTTACCCGGCTCACGCTCGTCCATGACGACGACGGGAACGACGGGATTCAGGCCTGCGGCCACCACCGCCGGAACGTCGTAGGTGATCACCGTCTGGCCGGCGATCACGGTGTCGCCCTCGGCGACGTGGGCGCAAAAGCCCACACCTTTCAGCGCCACCGTGTCGAGCCCGAGATGGACCAGAACGCCGACGTTCTCACTCGTCATAACGATGTACGCGTGCGGCATCAGCTTGAGGAGCCGCCCGCTGACGGGTGCCACCGCGTCGATCACCTCATGTGGCGGATCGACCGCAGCGCCGTACCCCACCATGGCTTGGGAGAACACAGGATCGGGTACATCTCCGAGAGCGACGGCGCGTCCGGGTACCGGCGCGTGGACGGGTGTGGTGCTCATCGATCCGACAATAGAGACTCGGCGCACGCAGGCGTGGCGAAAACTTCGTCTCACATGGGAAGGTTTGTTTAAGCTTCGGCTGTGCTGCGACAGAGGGAGGTCGTCCCGTCATGAGCGAAACCGCCAAAGATTCAGGGGCACAGCAGAAGTCGGGACTCCGAATACCGGGCTTCGCGCAGCTGCAACGTCTCGGCAAGAGCCTGATGTTGCCGATAGCCGTGCTCCCGGCGGCGGGAATCCTGCTGCGGCTGGGCCAGGACGACCTGCTGGGCCGGATCAAGGTGCCGGTGATCGGGCCGTTCTTCCAGGCTATGAGTGCCGCCGGTGGGGCGTTGTTCGACAATCTGCCGCTGCTGTTCGCCATCGGTGTCGCGATCGGCTTCGCCCGCAAGGCCGACGGTTCGACCGCGCTGGCGGCCGCGGTCGGATACCTGGTGATGCAGGCGGTGTTCAAGACGATGTCGCCGTTCGTGCTCGCCGGTCAGCTCAACAAAGCCGGCGAACAGGCGCAGATCGACTACAAGGTGTTCGGCGGGATTGTCGTCGGCCTGCTCACGGCATGGCTGTTCGACCGTTACCACACGATCGCGCTGCCGTCCTATCTCGGCTTCTTCGGGGGTCGGCGCTTCGTACCGATCGTGGTGTCGGTGGCGGTATTGTTCCTGGCTTTCGCACTGAGTTATTTCTACCCGGTCTTCGATGCGGGCCTGACCGGGCTCGGCAAGTTCATCACCGGTGCGGGGGCACTCGGTGCGTTCGTCTACGGATTCGCCAACCGCATGCTGATACCGCTTGGCCTGCACCACATTCCGAACTCCTACATCTGGTTCCTCTACGGCGACTATCAAACGCCGGGCGGCAAGCTGGTCACCGGTGACATCCCGCGCTTCACCGCGGGCGACCCGACCGGCGGCGCGTACACGGCCGGTTTCTACCCGATCCTCATGTTCGGCCTGCCCGCCGCGGCGCTGGCGATGATCCACGTCGCGAACAAGAAGCAGCGCAAGGTCGCGGTCGGCATCCTGGCCGCCGCCGCGCTGACTGCGTTCCTCACCGGTGTGACCGAACCGCTGGAGTTCGCCTTCATGTTCGTGGCGTTTCCGCTCTACGTCGTGCATGCCGTGCTGACCGGACTGTCGCTGGCCATCGCCTACCTGCTCGATATCCATCTCGGGTTCTCGTTCTCGGCGGGGCTGATCGATTTGGTGCTCTACGGCAATGCGCCCGCGGCGAAGAACGTCCCGCTGTTGATCGTGATGGGCCTGGTGTACTTCGCGGTGTACTACCTGCTGTTCCGATTCGTGATCACGAAGTGGAACATGCGGACCCCGGGGCGCGAGCCCGAAGCCGAGTTCGACGCCGAGGAGCGGGCCAACCTCGGCGACGGCGGAGAATCGGCCACCGCGGTCGAGGTGGGAGGCTCCGTCGGCGGAGGCACCGCTGCCCCGGCCGCCGTTGACAGCAAGGCCGAACAACTCATCGCCGCGTTCGGTGGCCGGGAGAACCTGCGCAACGTCGACGCCTGCATCACCCGCCTGCGGATGGAGGTGGTTGACACCGCCAAAGTCGACCAGAACCGCCTTCGCCTCCTGGGCGCCGCCGGGGTGATCGACATCGGTAACAGCGTCCAGGCCGTGTTCGGCACCCAGGCCGAGGTGCTCAAGAACGAGATCCTCGAGGCGCTTTAGCGCCAAACAGAAAATCGGCGAGTTTCGCACCTGCGCGGTGCAGATCGCGCCGAGGAAACGCATAGGCTTCGAAGCTTTATAGATCCGTGTTCCTACTGTGACCCAAGTGGCTCATTGTTACCGAAGTGACATTTGTGGCTCTTGCTCCTGAGCCTCACCAGCCAGCGCAAGGAACCCCATGACTGTTCGAGCATCAGGCGCCCAAGTACTTGCCGTTACCGCCGGGGTGCTCGTCGCCGCCACGATCTGGCCGGCGTCGGCGCACGCCGACCCCGCCGATGCCAGCGGTGTTCTGAGCGCGGTCGGTATCGGAAATGGCGGGCCGATCACGCAATTGATCGAGCAGATCGGACAACAGATCTGCCCGTTGATCGTCAAGCCGGGCGGTGACCTGGTGTCCAACGCCACCACGGCCAGCGGCCATGGTGGTCTTGCCTCCCAGGTGACCGGGTTCGTCGCTGAGCAGGCCATCAAGTCGCAGTGCCCCACGGCCATGACCCAACTGGCCAATGGCAACTTCGGACCGATCATGCAGCTGATGAGCACCGCCAACCAGGCGTCGGGCACGCTCAACGCGCTGAGCGGCACGGCGACGCCTGCGCTGCCGTCGATTCCCTCGGTGCCCTCGCTGACGTTGCCGCAGACTGGCTAACGTGTGTGGCCCCGCCGCCGATAACGTGGTTAGGTGGCGGGGACTCACTACGGCGGAAAGCGCGTGATCGTGAAACGTCGACGGATCTTCATCGCGGCATCTGCGGCAGCGTTGGTGTCGGGCTCGGTGGCTTGTGCGGCCCCCGCGGCCGCAGACTGCCCCAGTGGAACGGTCCCCAGCCGATTCCCCGGAGTGTGTGTCGCTGGCCAGTCGGGCGGTCGGCAGATCCCCCAGGCGATCGGCCCGTCGGATGTGACGACGAACTTGCAGCCCAACCAGATCCCCGCGATGAACGGGATCCCGTGCAACCTGTGGCACTCGGTCACCTGCTGGGCGCTGGCCCAGAACGGCGGCTAGGACCCCGTTGGACCACGAAGCCGGTCGATACCCTCGGCGATTGCGACGCGCCATTTCGTGATGATGGCGAGCAAGGCCACGATCACCCTCCGGCAAACGGTCCCCAGATCGGGGCGGACAGGAGTCCGACAGCGTCGCTAGTCCGGGCCGGCGGGCATCGCGCTGATACGCTGCCAACGGTCACCGGCGCGGAAATCCCGGTCTGACGGGGTCCGGCCCGCCTGACGAGATGGCGTCGCGGTGACGTGGACAAGCAGGCACAGAATCGGAAATGGGAAACGTGCGAACCGGAGAAATCAGAGCTCTGACCGGTCTTCGCATCGTCGCCGCCATGTGGGTGGTGCTCTTTCATTTCCGCCCCCTGATCTGGGAAGCCTCCCCGCGCCTCAAGGACGACCTCGCGCCACTGTTCGACGCGGGAGCCCAGGGTGTGGACCTGTTCTTCATCCTGAGCGGCTTCGTCCTGGCGTGGAACTACCTCGACCGGATGGGATCCCAGTGGTCCGGCCGGGCCACCCTGCATTTCCTGTGGCTGCGGCTGTCCCGGGTCTGGCCGGTGTACCTGGTGACCATGCACATCGCGGCCGCGTGGATCATCTTCACGCTGCACGTCGGCACGGTGCCGTCCCCGGACGTCGAGAAGCTCGACGCCATCAGCTATGCGCGCCAGCTCTTCATGGTGCAGCTCTGGTACGAACCGTTCTTCGACGGCACCAGCTGGGACGGGCCGGCCTGGTCGATCAGCGCGGAATGGCTGGCCTACCTGTTGTTCGGCGGGATCATTCTGGTGGTCTTCCGAATGTCGCGGGTGACCCGGGCACGCACGCTGATGTTGCTCGCCTTCGCCGCTGCGCTGCCGCCGACGGTGCTGCTCTTGGCCAGTGGCCACCTCTACACGCCGTGGAGCTGGCTGCCGCGCATCGTGGCCCAGTTCCTGGCCGGTGTGCTGGCGTGCGCTGCGGTGCGCCGCCTCCACCTCGGCAAACGCGCGCAGTACGCCGCCGGCTTCGCCGCGACACTGCTGACCGCCGCGATCGTCGGCATCCTCTACTACTACGACGCTAACCCGGTCGCCGGCATGGTCGACCCCGGCGGGGTGGTCGCTCTGCTCTTTATGCCGCTGGTGGTCACCCTGTCGATCGGTATCGGCAGCCTGCCGGCCCTGCTCTCGACCCGCCTCCTGGTCTATGGCGGCCAGATTTCGTTCAGCCTGTATATGGTCCACGAGATAGTGCACACCTCGTGGAATTGGGCCGTCCAGGAGTACCAGATCGACCTCCCCGCATCGGTGCAGAAGCTCGTCGTCGTGTCTCTGATCGCCGCCGCGGTTGCTTGTGCGATGCTGCTGTTCCACGCGGTTGAGGAACCGGCACGGCGCTGGATGCGCAGGATGGTCGATTTCCGTGACGTGCAGCACGATGTGCACACCGGCCCACCGGCGGCGGAAAGCAACCGGCTGGCCTCCATCGACCAGGCCCGCGACGCCCGTCCGCCGCGGTCGTCGGCCCGCGCCGGATAGCTTGCCGGACCCAGCCTTGGTGTGCGCCAACGCCTTCCGTCCCTGTAGTCTGCCTGGGGTCGGGCGCGAATCCAGTGAGGTGTCATTGACGGGCATGCAGCGACCTGTGCGTGTCTCCACAGCGGGTATGTCGGCCGTCGTGGTGTTGGCCGCGATCTTCGGCTATTCCCAACCATCGGTGGGCTACGCATTGGCCAACCGTGGCTCGCAGTTCAGCCGGATAGCGGTGATCGGCGACTCCTACACAACCGGTACCGACGAGGGCGGGCAGGGGCCGCAATCGTGGACCTCGCGGGCCTGGCTGCTGCTGGCCAGCCAGGGGGCCAGGATCGACGCCGATGTCGCCGCCGAAGGCGGTGCCGGCTACGGAATCCGCGGCAACCAGGGGAGTTTGTTCGAGGATCTCACCACCCGAGCCGTCGACCGTGACGACGTCCTGGTGGTGTTCTTCGGATCCCGCAATGACCAGCCCGTCGACATGCAGCAGTACCCCGGACTCGTCCACGACACCTTCGGAATCGCCCGCCGGGCGGCGCCCCAGGCCAAGTTCCTGGTGATCGGACCGCCCTGGCCGACAGCCGACCCGCCGGGCGAGGTACTGGCCCTTCGGGACTCACTGCGCGCCCAGGCCGAAGCCGCGGGCGCGGTGTTCGTCGATCCGCTCGCCGAGCGATGGTTTGTCGGACGCCCGGACCTGATCGGACCGGACGGCGTCCATCCCACCGATGCGGGCCACGCCTATATGGCCGAGAAGATCGCCCCGCTGATCCGCAGTCAGCTCGCGATCCCGCTCTCAGCTAGCTGAGCTAGCGTATGTGCGGCTCGAGCAGCGCAGTCCACCCCTTGACCAGCTGATTCCCCGCCGCGATAGTGGTTAATCCTGAACAGCTTTGGCGACCGCGATACAGGTGGTGAGCCAGTTGCGCTCGGCTTCTTGAACCGCCCACATCGCGTTGAACACCATGCGGATCACCACCCAGGCCCGCGCCCGGTCCTCATCGAAGTCGGCGGCGTCGACGAGTGTGTAGAAACGCCGGCGAATGCCGTCTCGGACGTCGCCCGCCAGTTCGTCGAAGCGGTTCCACAACATCGGCGCGATCTCGTAGTGCGGGTCGCCGTTGACAGGTTTAGGGTCGATGACCAGCCAGGGTTGGCGGCGGGCCGCAAGCACGTTCTCGTAGTGCAGATCGCAATGGATCACGCGTGCCTCGGCAGCGGGATCTGCCGTCAGGTCGGCACACTGGCTCAGCGCCTGTTCGACCAACCGGCGCGGGATCGGTGCGCTGCGCGGTAACTCGGCCAGCTGGGCGGTCCAGCGGTCGAGGTAGTAGGTCAGCGGTCGTAACTGCGGCATGGCGCGCACGTGTAGCTGCCGGTACAGCCCGGCGACGATCCGGCAGGCCTCGAGGTCGGGGACTGCGGTCAGGTCCGTGTCGCCGAGCCGTTCCAGCACGAGTGCCCGGCGGTGCGGATCGGCGCTCAGCAGCCGCACCGTACCGTCGCCACCCCAACGCCGCAGTGCCAGGTGCTCGTGCTCGGATTCGTCGTTGGGGAAGGCGACCTTGAGCATGGCCGCGGCGCCGTCGGGTGTCCACACGGGCAGCACCAGTGAGCAGTAGCCATGGGTGGCGGGGCCGTCGGGCCGGAGCCGCCACTGCGCGATGACGTCACGGGTCAGCCTGGGCAGGGCATCAATCCACGTCGCCCACTGTGGCCCGCGGCCGGCCATCGCCCGCACCCCGGCGGGCAGGACGGTCACGTGTCGGGTTCGTCGGGATGCTCGCTGGGCGGTGGCGGCTTGTTCAGCCAATCCTTGAGCCGAACGAGCTGGCTGGCCACGATACCGAGCCCCACCAGCAGCACACCGACGACGATCCAAATGGTCATCACGGTCGAGCCTACGCACCGTGTGGCCGCCAGATGGCTGTGCCGCGCTGTGTGGCGACTGGGCGGCTTCGCCGCCTAGGGTGGCGCGAGTGTCCGATTCCTCCGCCGAACAGGTGCGCGCGCTGCGCGCCCGCCTCGACGGACTAACCCTGCGCGACGCCACCGCGCTGGGCCGGCGGCTCAAATCTCTACGCGGGGACGTCTCGGCCGAGACGCTGCGGCAGATCTCGAAGCAATTCACCGCCGCCGAGGCGCTGATCGCCACCCGCACCGCCGCCGTCCCGACAATCACCTACCCGGACCTTCCGGTCAGCGACCGGCGCGCCGAGATCGCCACTGCCATCACCGAAAACCAGGTCGTCGTCATCGCCGGCGAAACCGGCTCGGGTAAGACCACCCAGCTGCCCAAGATCTGCCTGGAGCTGGGCCGCGGAGTGCGCGGGACCATCGGCCACACCCAGCCCCGTCGGCTGGCGGCACGCACGGTGGCCCAGCGCATCGCCGACGAACTCGGCAGCCCGTTGGGCGACACGATCGGCTACACGGTGCGCTTCACCGACCAGGCGAGTGATCGCACCTTGGTGAAGCTGATGACCGACGGCATCCTGCTCGCCGAGATCCGGCGTGACCGGCGGCTGCTGCGCTACGACACACTGATCCTCGACGAGGCGCACGAGCGCAGCCTCAACATCGACTTCCTGCTCGGCTACCTGCGCGAGTTGTTGCCGCGGCGGCCGGATCTCAAGGTGATCGTCACCTCGGCGACCATCGAGCCACAGCGGTTCGCCGAGCACTTCTTCGGGGCGCCGATCGTCGAAGTGTCCGGGCGTACCTACCCGGTCGAGATCAGGTATCGCCCGCTGGAAGTTCCTGTGGTGTGCGAAGATTCGGATGATCCCGACGACCCTGACCACGAGATCGTGCGCACCGAGATTCGCGACCAGACCGAGGCGATCGTCGACGCGGTGCGCGAATTGGAGTCCGAACCGCCCGGTGACGTTCTGGTCTTCCTATCGGGAGAGCGGGAAATCCGGGACACGGCCGAGGCGCTACGTGATCTGAAGAACACCGAGGTGCTCCCGCTGTACGCGCGGCTGCCCACCGCCGAGCAGCAGAAGGTATTCCAGCCGTCGCGCGCGTTGCGGCGAATTGTGTTGGCCACCAACGTGGCCGAGACGTCGCTGACCGTGCCGGGGGTGCGGTATGTGGTTGACCCGGGTGCGGCCCGGATCTCGAGGTACAGCCGGCGCACCAAGGTGCAGCGGCTGCCGATCGAACCCATCTCACAGGCGTCGGCCGCGCAGCGGGCCGGTCGCTCGGGGCGCACCGCACCCGGGGTCTGCATCCGGCTGTACTCCGAAGAGGATTTCGCCGCACGCCCGCGGTACACCGACCCCGAGATCCTGCGCACCAACCTGGCCGCGGTGATCCTGCAGATGGCCGCACTGCAGCTCGGGGAGATCGAACGCTTCCCTTTTCTCGACCCGCCTGAGCAGCGCAGCATCCGCGACGGCGTTGCGCTGCTGCAGGAGTTGGGTGCCTTCGATTCCGCTGGCGCGATCACCGATATCGGCCGCCGGCTGGCGCAATTGCCGGTCGATCCCCGCCTGGCCCGGATGATCCTTCAGGCCGACACCGAGGGCTGCGTGCGTGAGGTTCTGGTGCTCGCTGCGGCGCTGTCGATCCCCGACCCCAGGGAACGTCCCGTCGACCGAGAAGAGGCAGCCCGGCAGAAACACGCCCGGTTCGCCGACGAACATTCGGATTTCGTGTCCTTCCTCAACCTGTGGCGATACCTCGGCGAAGAACGAAAGGCGCGATCCGGCAGCGCCTTCCGGCGGATGTGCCGCGAGGAGTTCCTGCACTATCTGCGTATCCGGGAATGGCAGGACCTGACCGGCCAGCTGCGCAGTATCGCCCGTGATATCGGAATCCGGGAATCCGTCGACCCCGAACCAGCCGATCCGGCACGGGTGCACGCCGCTGTCGTCGCCGGGCTTCTGTCGCATATTGGCCTGCGCGAGGGGGATTCGCGCGACTACACGGGTGCGCGCAATTCCAGGTTTGTGCTTGCCCCGGGATCGGTGCTGACCAAGCGGCCGCCGCGCTGGATTGTGGTGGCCGACCTGGTGGAGACCAGCCGGCTCTACGGGCGCATCGCCGCGCGCGTAGAACCCGAGGTACTCGAACGGGTGGCCGGGCATCTCGTGCAGCGCACCTACAGTGAACCGCACTGGGATGCCAAGCGCGGCGCGGTGATGGCCTTCGAGCGGGTGACTCTGTACGGCCTTGCGCTGGTGCCGCGGCGGCGGGTGGGATACGCCACCGTCGACCCGGCGGTGTCCCGGGAATTGTTCGTCCGTCACGCGCTGGTGCAGGGGGAGTGGCAGACCCGACATCACTTCTTCGCCGACAACGCACGGCTGCGCGCTGAGCTCGCCGAACTCGAGGAGCGGGCCCGGCGCCGCGATCTGCTGGTCGGCGACGACGAGATCTATGCCTTCTACGACAACAGGATTCCGCAGCACGTGGTCTCAGCGCGGCACTTCGACGGCTGGTGGAAGAAACAACGTCACCAGACCCCGGAGTTGTTGACCTTCACCCGAGACGACCTGCTGCGCGTCGATGACGATGCGGCCGAGCGGCCGGACAACTGGCAGGCCGGCGACCTGTCGTTGCCGCTGACCTACCGGTTTGAGCCCGGTGCGTCCGATGACGGGGTGACTGTGCACATCCCGGTCGGGGTGCTGGCCCGCCTCGGCGGCGACGAGTTCGGCTGGCAAGTGCCGGCGTTGCGCGAGGAATTGGTGACCGCGCTGATCAGGTCACTGCCGAAGGACTTGCGCCGCAACTTCGTTCCGGCACCGGACACCGCGCGGGCGGTGCTCGCCGAGATCAACGCAGGCCACGAACCACTGCTGGAAGCGCTGCAGCGTGAATTACACCGGCGCACCGGAGTTCTGGTACCAATCAGCGCATTCGATCTGGACAAGCTGCCCGCGCATCTACGGGTGACCTTCGCCGTCGAAGCGGTCGACGGCACCGAGGTGGCCCGCGGCAAGGACCTCGAGGTGCTACAGCGCCAGCTTGCCGGCTCGGCCCGCCAGGCAGTGGCCGACGCGGTGGCCAGCGACCTGGAAAGGACTGGGCTCCGCACCTGGCCCGACGACTTGGACCGGTTGCCGGACAACGTCGAACGCACCGTAGGGGGGCATCGTGTGCGGGGCTATCCGGCCCTGGTCGATTCCGGAGGCGCCGTGGATGTGCGGGTGTTCGCCACCGCGGCCGAACGGGACGCGGCGATGAAGGCGGGCACCCGTCGCCTGTTGCGGTTGGCGGTGTCCTCGCCGGTGAAATCGCTTGAGAAGGCTCTGGATCCACGCACGCGCCTGGTCTTGGGAGCCAACCCGGACGGGTCGCTGGCCGCGCTTCTCGAAGACTGCGCCGATGCGGCCGTCGATGTCCTGGCAGCCCAGCCGGTCTGGACCAGAACAGATTTCGCGGCACTTCGTGACCGAGTTGCGGCGGCCCTGCCCGCGACCACGCGGGATATCGTGGCCCGGGTGCAGAAGGTACTGGCCGCTCTGCAGGATGTGGAACTCGCGCTTCCTGACAAGCCGGTACCGGCGCAAGCGGATGCGGTGGCTGACGTCCGCGCGCAGCTGGACAACCTGGTGGACAGCCACTTCGTCACCACTACCGGTGCCGGCCGACTGGCCGACCTGACCCGATATCTGATGGCGATCAACCGCCGCCTCGACCGGCTGGCGCAAGCCCCGCAGGCCGACCAGGACCGGATGCAGCGCGTCCAGGCCATCGAGGACGCCTATGCCGAGTTGCTGCAGGCGCTGTCGCCCACCCGCGCCGCTGCCGCCGATGTACGCGATATCGCCTGGCAGATCGAGGAATTCCGGGTCAGCCTGTGGGCTCAGCAGCTGGGCACCCCCAGGCCGGTCAGTGAACAACGCATCTATCGCGCGATCGACGCCGTCCTGGCTTGAGCGCAAAAGCAAGAGGGGCACCCGAATCGGGTGCCCCTCTGCTGGAATCCGCTTGGGGGTTAGCGGCTTGCATGCACAGTTGTGTCAACGTGCGGCGCGGTCGCCGACGGACCGATGTTGTTGACCCAGTCGTTGTGACCGAGGTCGGCCTGCGCGGGCGCGGCAAGGCCGAGAACAGCCGCGGTCATGGCGCCGGCGATGGCGGTGGTGATTGCGTACTTCTTCATGTCTATTCCCTTTTCCTCAACGGCCGGAGTGGATTTCCGCGCCGCTGACAGTCCCAACGCCATCCCGGGGCGCAGTAATTCCGCTGGCAGCAGATGATCGCCGGTTGGCAGGAATTGACCCTTGTCCACCGATTGAGGGACACCGGATTCCACCCGGCTATCCACCGGCTGCCGGACAGACATCGGCGCCGGAATGCGAAACCGTGTACTCACTGGCGAAACGCGAAGGCCGACAAAGACAAGTCGAAGACGACGAAGAGGATATGACCGACATGACCACCATGACCTGGATGAAGCGACTGGCCGCCGGTAGCGCATTGGCCGCGGGCTCCGCACTGTTCGCCTTTGGTTGCGCCACCGACGCCCTCGCCGAGAGCGGCTCGTTCAACAGTGGCCCGAGCGTGAGCCAGCCTGGCCAGCACCAGGCGTTCCCTGGCCAGCGCCAGGCGTTCCCCGGCCAGCACAACTTGCCGGTGCCGGGCTCGACCGCGCACCACCATCACCAGTGGCACCACGCCGGGTAGCCGCGCACAGAGACCCCCAACCTCGGGCGGAGAAGCGTCACGCTTGTCCGCCTGACGGTTTTTTCCAGGTCCGGCTCCTAGCATGGGGCGATGCCTATCCCCGCGACGAAGCCCCTCGACCTGGTCCTTGCTGGTGGCGGGGTGAAGGGCATCGGCCTGGCCGGTGCCGTCGTCAGGCTGATGGAGGCCGGCTACCGGGCCTACCGGGTCGCCGGCTCGTCAGCGGGCTCGATTGTCGGGGCGATCGTGGCCGCGGCCGCCAAGAACGACCGATTGACCCCGGCGGACGTCCGCGACCTGGCGCTGAGCATCGACTATCGCAAGTTCCTCGACCCAGGCCCGATCGAGCGGGTCCCGCTACTGGGGGCGTCCTGGGCGATCCTGCAGGGCTCGGGTATCTACCAGGGTGATTACGCACACGATTTCATCGCCGGCCAGCTGCGCGATCTCGGCGTCACTACCTTCGGTGATCTCCGGCTCGATGACGACGAACTGCCCGAGGAGCAGCGCTACCGACTCGTCGTGACGGCCGCGGACGTCACCACCGGCCAGCTGGTCCGGCTGCCCTGGGATTATCGCCGGCTCTATGGGTTGGACCCCGACGAGCAGCCCGTCGCCGACGCGGTGCGCGCCTCCATGTCGATTCCGTTTTTCTTCCGGCCGGTCAAGCTCACCAGTGCGACGGGCCGCGAGTCGACCCTCGTCGACGGCGGGCTGCTGTCGAACTATCCGATCGATTCGCTCGACCGGCCCGACGGCGAGAAGCCGCGCTGGCCGACGTTCGGGGTGACGCTGCTGCCCGACTTGCCTGCGAACAACGACAAGGTGATCCCCGCGTTGGCCCCGCTGCGGCACTTCGGTGGCCCCAGTCTGCTCGAGGACGTCATCACCACGATCCTGGTCGGGCGTGACCAGGCCTACCTGAACCTGCCGTGGGTGAGTTGCCGCACTATCCGGGTGGATTCGGCGAAGGTCGGCGTCCTGGATTTCCACCTCAATCAACGGGAGATCGACGCGTTGTACGACGAGGGCTACAGGGCTGCTACGTCGTTCCTGTCGACCTTCAACGAGCGGGAATGCCTCGAACGGTTCCGCTGATCGGTGGACAGGGGATTCACCCCGGCTATGGCCCACTCACCCGACAGACAGCGGCACCGTCATGCGCGATTGTTAGATCACCGTCGGCAAACCGGCGAAAGCACGGACACAACGAGCACGAGCATGACCATCACGACAACCACGAGCGCGTCGACCACCACATGGTTCAAGCGCATCGCCGCGTCCGGCGTTCCCACACCAGAACAACCGGCTGTCCCCGGCTCCTGGATCCATCATCACCATCAGCGGAATCGCCATCGCAGCTGACGAGCCGGGCGACCACGGAAACCGAACGTTTCGTCGTGCGTAGGTCAAACGGGCAAGCCGTCGGCCACCCGTGCGCCGCCCTCGGCGCTGGCATCGTCCAGGACGAAATCGGCGACCCGGGACCGGTGTTGTTCGGCGGTGCCCAGTAGTGCGGCATCGGTGGCAGAGCGCTTGAAATACAAGTGCGCCTGGTGTTCCCAGGTGAAGCCGATACCGCCGTGCACCTGAATGGTGTCCGCAGCGATGTGGCTCAGTGCCGCCGATGCCGTGGCCTGAGCGATGCTGACGGCCAGAGCCGGGTCGTCGGAGCCGTCGGACAGCGCCCACACCGCGTGATACGCGGTGGAGCGGGCGTGCTCGAGGTCGACGAGCATATCGGCCAGCTTGTGCTTGATCGCCTGGAATGAGCCGATCTGTCGCCCGAACTGCAACCGCGACTTGGCGTACTCGACGGACAGATCCAGCAGATGCTGTGCGGCACCGACCTGTTCGACAGCCAGCAGTGCCGAGCCGACTTGCAATGCGTGGGTGATCACCCGTTCGGCTTCCTCGGGCCCGGCCAGCCGCCGGGCGGGGGAGTCAACGAAGGTGATCGTGGCTTGCGGGCGGGTCAGATCAAGGGTCATCAGTGGCGTGCGCTGGGTGTCCTTGGCGTCCACCGCGTAGAGACCGAGACCATCGGAACCCGTTGCTGCGAACAGGATTTCATCAGCCGCGGCACCATCGACCACTCGCTGGACCGTTCCGGAAACCGTGTTGTTATCTGCTGTCACGGTGACCGAAGACGGCTCGAACGCACCGGCCTTGTCGGCGACGGCGAACGCCGCGGTACGGGTGCCCTCCACCAGCTGGGCCAGCAGCTCGTCACGCGCCGCGCTGTCGGGACTGGCGACCAGAGCGGGAATGGCCAGGTAGACGGTGCCGAACAGAGGGCCGCATGCCAGGGTGGTGCCGAATTGCTCCACCGCGACGGCCTGATCGACGAGCGAGCCGCCGACACCGCCGTCGGCCTCGGGCACGGACAGCCCGAGCACACCAAGCTCGGCACCGAGCCGGTTCCATACCTTGGTGTCGAACGGCGTTGGCGATTCCATCAATCGGCGCACGGTGGCTTCGTCGAAGTTATCGGCACAGAACTTGCGCACGGCTGCACGCAGATCCTGTTGCTCCTCGGTGAAGCTGAATTCACCAGCGCTTCTCAGGGTCTGATCCGCAAGCTTCTCATCCACGCGGGATCTCCTTCCACGGCATGCCGGCATCGGCACGCAGGTCACCGGGCAGGCCCAGCACTCGCTCGCCGAGGATGTTGCGCATCACTTCGGTGGTGCCACCCTCGATGGTGTTCGCGCGGCTCCGCAGGTAGCGCTGCTGGATCGGGCCGCGCCAGTCGCCTGCGTCACCGGCGCCATCGGCCAGTGCGTAGCTGTCGTACAGAATCCCCTCGGGCCCTAGCAGATCCATGCACCATTCATAGATGTGCTGGTTGAGTAAGGCACCGACCAGCTTGCCGACCGAGGCCTCCGGGCCTGGGCCGCCCGAGGTCGCCGATGCGCGGGAGCGCTCCGAGGTGAGCCGCTGGGCCTCCGAGCGTAACCATAACTGCGCCAGGCGATCCCGGAGCACAGGCGTGTGCAGGTCGGGTCGCGAAGCCCACAGCGCCACCGCATCCTTGATAGTGCCGCTGCCGCGGCGGCTGCCGCTGGCGCCCAGGGCGCTGCGCTCGTTCATAAGGGTCGTCATCGCGACGCCCCAACCGTTGCCGACCGCGCCGAGGCGGTGGGTGTCGGGGATGCGAGCGTCGGTGATGTAGACCTCGTTGAACTCGGCCTGCCCGGTCATCTGGCGCAGCGGGCGGGTCTCCACACCAGGGGCGTGCATATCGAGGACGAAGTAGGTCAGGCCCTTGTGCTTGGCGATATCAGGGTCGGTGCGCGCCAGCAGCAGACCCCAACGAGCCCGGTGCGCCAGGCTGGTCCACACCTTCTGGCCGTTGACCACCCACTCGTCGCCGTCGGGCACCGCCGTGGTGGCGAGCCCGGCCAGATCGGAACCGGCCCCGGGCTCGGAGAACAGCTGGCACCAGATGTCCTCGGTGGTGGCCAGCGGCCGCAACAACGCCTTCTTCAGGTCATCAGACTGGGCGTGCTCACGCACGGTAGGGGCGGCCATGCCGTAACCCATCGGGTTGAGGCCCAGCGGCACCGGACCCCCGGCGCCCTGCAGAATGCGGTCGGCGACGGCCTGCACACCACGTGAGAGGCCGAGGCCGCCGAAGCCCTCGGGAAAGTGCACCCACGACAGGCCGGCGTCATAGCAGGCGCCCAGGAATTCTGGAATCGGGACTTTCTTCGGGTCGTGGTCAGCCACGACCCGCCGGGCCAGGTCTTCGACCCGCTCGGCATCAGCGACGGTGCTCATTCCGACACGATTAGGAACCGCGTCTTGTCAGTTGTTGGCAGGTGTCAAGTTTTGGCCGAAGGGTGGAATCGAGTCTGCGGTGAGAGCGTCTACCTGGCCCCTCGGACACGCTCCGAGCACAGAGTGGACACCGTCCCGGCGGCAGCCGGGCTCGGCAACTAGAACGTGTTACAGTTCGGCCGCGGTAGGAGGTTGTATGACAGTCACGCCGAACCGGACAGGTTCTTTCTATCTGGTCACCGTCGCCTACGTCGTCGCGGTCGCGGCCGGTGCGGCCTGGCTGCTCTGGGGTCCGTCGGCGACCGGCCGGCTGTGGCTAGACGCATTCATCGCAGATGTCATCGCCACCCTGGTGGTGTTCGTCTTCTCGCGCGCCTACCGCAACTCCAGTTTCTACGACGCCTTCTGGAGCGTGATCCCGCCACTGCTGCTGATCTACTGGTGGGCCGCCGGCCCGTTGGGCTTGGATTCGCTGCGCAGCTGGCTGCTCTTGATCGTCGTGATGTACTGGGCGGTGCGCCTGACGGGCAACTGGGCCTACAGCTTCCCCGGTCTGCATCACGAAGACTGGCGCTACCCGCTCCTGCGCGCGAGCGCCGGCAGGTGGGAGTTCCTCGCCGACCTGTTCGGCATCCATCTGGTCCCCACCGTGCAGGTCTTCCTCGGGATGCTGCCGGTCTACGTCGCGGTCACCACGCCCGGGCCGGGCCTGGTCTGGCTGAGTTGGGTCGCGTTCGCCACGGGTATCGGGGCGGTGACCCTCGAGCTGGTCGCCGACACCCAGATGCACCGCTTCGTGCGCGATAAGAAGCCCGGCGCGGTCATGGATCGCGGCGTCTGGTCGTGGTCGCGGCATCCGAATTACTTCGGCGAGATCAGCTTCTGGTTCGCACTCGCATTGTTCGGGGTGGCCGCGGCCCCGTCTTCGGCCTGGTGGCTGTTCGTCGGGGTGCTCGCGATGCTGGCGATGTTCTTAGGTGCGAGTATCCCCATGATGGAGAAGCGCAGCCTGGAACGACGTCCGCAGTATCAGGCCGTCATCGACCGAGTCCCGATGCTCGTACCCCGCCCACCCCGAAAGGCCACGGTATGAGTGCAGGCGTGAGCCCACGCAAACCCCGCATCGTCATCGCCGGATTCGGTGACAGCGGATTGCTCACCGCGATCAAGCTGGGCCGCCACGCCGATATCGTCGGCATCTCGGCCAAACCCGCGCTGCTCAGCGGTCAGGAGCTGGGGGTGCGGCTGGCCCGCCCGAAGGACTGGGCCCGCGACAACTGGGTCTCGTTCGACAAATACCGAGCACTGGATGGGGTGCGTACCGTGCAGGCCACCCTCACCGGCCTGGATCTGGCGAACCGCACCGTCCTCGGCACCGCACCGGACGGGTCGCCGGTCGCTGAAACCTACGACGTATTGGTCGTATCGACCGGCGTGCGCAATGGGTTCTGGCGCCAGCCCCACCTGCAGACTCCCGAGGAGATCGCCGCCGATCTGACCGCCACCCACGACCGGCTGGGCGCGGCGGGCTCGGTGATCATCATCGGCGGTGGCGCGGCGGCGGTAAGTGCTGCGGCCAACATTGCCACCGCCTGGCCCGGTAAAAAGGTCGACCTCTATTTCCCCGCGGACCGCGCGCTGACCGAACATCACCCGCGAGTATGGGAAAAGTTGCAGGGCAAGCTGATTGGGCTTGGTGTCGTTCTGCATCCCGGGCATCGTGCGGTGTTGCCCGACGGATTCGACGGCGACGCGATCACCGATGCGCCGGTGCAATGGAGCACTGGGCAGCCGGCTGCGCAGGCCGACGCGGTGCTATGGGCGATCGGACGAGTCACGCCCAACACCGAGTGGCTGCCACCGGAACTGCTTGATGAGCAGGGCTTCGTGAAAGTCACTCCCGAGTTGCAACTGTGCGGCCACCACCACATGTTCGCGATCGGCGACGTCGCGGCCACCGACCCGCTGCGGGCATCGGCACGGGCCCGGGCCGATTCGCTGCTGGCGCACAACATCCGCGCCACCCTGGAGGGCGGCCCGCTCAAGAAGTACCGAGCGCCGAGGCGGCGGTGGGGATCGATCGTCGGGATCCAGGCCGACGGGCTGGAAGTGTTCGCTCCCAATGGCTCGGCCTACCGATTCCCGGCCTGGTCGATCGACCGGCTGCTGATGCCCTGGATCGTGCGCCGCGGCATCTACAAGGGTGTGCGAAAGAACCAGCCGCTGAGCTGAATGGGCTGGTGCCAGCGGTTCCTGCCCGAACTGACAGCATCGGGATCGACGGTAGGCTCGCTGGGGTGGCGATCTTCGGTCGGAACACGGCGCGTCAGCGCCTGAAGAGGGCAACGCAGCGGGCCCTCTCGGTGCCGATGTTCGACGCGCCCCCCGACTGCACGCCATGGGTCATCGGTGGGCTGTGGCCTCCGGAGCTTGAGACGGTCACACCGGCGACCGAGACCGTCGCCGAACACCTCAAGAACGATGTGCAGCGAATCGCGAGTTCGGCCAACGAGCGGTTGCGGGCGTTGCGGTACGCCGATCTTCCCGATTCAGCCCGCCGCGCCGAGGAAGTCCGGATCATCGACGTCGCCAGGTCCTATGCGGTGCAACGTGTGGAGTCGACTATTCGTCAACTACGTTCTGCTGCAGATGATTTCGATACCGATCCACGGATTCCCGTAGTCACACCGCCGCCCGTCGAATCGCATGTGGTGCCCGACGAGGCCGAACCGGTCGTCGCTGAACCGGTCGCGATCCAGCCCGAGCCCGAGCCTGGCGATCACCACCTCGCGCGGCTGTTGGAATTCGTCGCCCGCCAGGAACCCGGCCTGCGATGGGCTGTCGGGGAGCGCGAGGACGGGACGACCCTGCTGGTGACCGACCTCGCGGACGGCTGGATCCCGCCGGGTGTGGCGCTGCCCGCTGGCGTCGAGCTGCTTGCGCCGGCCAGACGGCGCGGCCGGATCGGCGAGCTCCTCGGTGACGTCATGCGGTCGGCGGACTACCACCCGGGGGATTTGTTCGCCCCGGGCCGAGGCGAGCCGCGGACGGAGTCCACGACGGCCCGGGAGCTGCCCCGTGTGGACGATCTGGGGTGGAAGCTCATCGAGGCCACCCATTGGCGCGACGGCCTGCCGAGGCTGGTGCACACGTTGGCCAAGGCGGGCGCCGCACACACCGGAGTGCTCGATGCGGAAGTGGACGTCCTGCGGGTGCATTCCGATACCGCCCGTTATCAGCTGATGGCCCAGTACCCAGACGTCGACTCGGCGTTGCTGAGCAACTGCTTGTTGCTGGCCGCGACCGAGGCGATCGCCGTCGGAGACGAGCGTTCCGCGAACTACCACTTCGCCTGGTTCGAGGCGCTCAACGCGCCCACATCCACTCAGTGGGGCGCGGCACCGTAACTCAACCTATGGTCCGAGGTTGCTGAAGCGATTGCCGTCCTCGGCGGTCACACTGACCGCACTGGTGAATTGACGCAGGTAGTGGGGCTCGACATACTGGCTGAGTGGCGGGATCCGGCAATGATCGCGAGCTTAGCGACAGGGATCTCGTCGATGCGGTCTTACGGGAGCTGAGCGAGGCCGCTGAGCGCTGGGAGGCGCTCGTCGCACAGGCCGAGACCATCACCTACAGCGTCGACCTGGGGGATATACACGCCGTGGCAAACTCCGACGGCAAACTGATCGAACTCACGTTGCACCCAGCGGTCGTGAACGATTACAGCCATGGCGAGCTGAGTGACCGGCTGAACCTGGCGTTCGCGGCATTGCGCGAGGAAGCCGAGACCGACAATCATGCCCGCTACGGCGGCGGGTTGAGGTGATCCGGTGCCGCTGAATCTGTCCAACCGCGACCAGAACTCCGGCCACCTTTTCTACAACCGGCGCTTGAGGGCGGCCATCACCCGCTTCTCCGTGCGAATGAAACACGACGACCGCAAGCAGCAGGCCGCGGTCGCGTTGTCGATCGTGTTCGTGTTGATCGGCTGTGGCTGGATGGCCTTGCTGCACTTCATGAAACCCGCTGGGCTGGTGGGCCAGTCGAACATTATCGGTAACCGCGACACGGGCGCGCTCTACGCGAAGATAGGCGGCCGACTGTACCCGGCACTCAATCTGACGTCGGCGCGGCTGGCGACCGGTAGCGCGTCGGCCCCGACGTGGGTCAACGCCGCCGAGATCGCCAAGTACCCGACCGGGCCGATGATCGGAATCCCCGGTGTACCCGACGATCTAACGGTCTCCGCGAACCCCGTCTCGGCGTGGTCGGTGTGCGACACCGCTGCGGCCCGGGGCAGCGGGCAGCTGCCGGTGGTGACTGCCATCGCCGGTCAGCTCTCGACCGGCGGCCGTGCCCAGCCGTTGCGGCCGACCCAGGCTGTCCTGGCCACCCACGGCACCGGTACCTACCTGATCTGGAATGGCCAACGAACCCAGATCGACCCAGCTGACCGTTCGGTCACCTTCAACCTCGGGCTCGACCCGGGCGGCACCCGGCCTATCGGCATCTCCAACGCGCTGTTCGACGCCATGTCGGCGACCGAACCCCTTGTGGTGCCGGTCATTCCGGACGCCGGCACGCCGTCGAGTCTGCTCGCAGGTTCGGTGGTGGGAAGCGTTCTGGAGACGAAGGATTCCAACGGGGTGGTCAGCGGCTTCTACGCCCTGCTGCCCAACGGCGTCCAGAAGATCACCGGCTTCGTGGCCGATTTGCTGCGCACCGCGAACAGCCAGGGTTCGACGACCCCGCAACTGATTTCACCCGACAAGCTGGTCGATATTCCCCAGGTGACGGTGCTCAATGTCGACTTCTACCCAACCGGCAAGCTGGATTTCGTTGACACCGATGCCAATCCGGTGACATGTGTGGGGTGGCAGAAGCAGACGACGGACCGTCAGGCCGCGGTGACGTTCCTTACCGGGCGTGGCCTGCCGACGCCGGAGAGCATGGACACGCACATCGTGCGGTTGGTGCGCGATAGTCGCGATCCGGACTCCGTGGAGGCCAACCAGACCCTGATGCTGCCGGGCGCGGCGAACTTCGTCGCCTCCACCAGCGGCGCCGTCACATCGGACACTCGCGAGTCCCTCTATTGGGTGTCGCCGCAAGGGGTCCGGTACGGCGTCGAATGGGATCAGAGCACACTGCAAGCTCTCGGCGTGGACCCGCGCCGGGCTGTCCAGGCACCTTGGCCCATCTTGCGGACATTCGCCGCCGGCCCGGCCATCAACCGCGCCTCCGCGCTCTTGGCGCGCGACAGAATCGATCCGGGCGGGGCGGTGGCCCCGGTGTCGGCACCCGGCCCACAGAACACGGGAGGGTAGCGGTGTCGAAACGGGGATTCGTCCGTGGACGACGTAAGCCGGTGCCGAGCGTGCCGCCCGCGCGGGTGGCGGTCGCGCCGCCGCTGGCGCTGCCCGAACGGGAGCCGCGCAACATCCTGCTGATGATCGCGTTGCCGGCGCTGCTGGTGGGCATCATCGGCACTCTCGTGGTGATGTACACCTCGGGTGTCCGTTCGTTGCAGTCCGGGTTCTTTCCGATGATCGGTCTGATCGGCTTCGGCGCGTTGATGTTCAGCGGCCGGATGGGACGGGGGCGCCGGATCAGCTGGGGGGAGCAGGAAAAGCAGCGCCGGATGTACCTGCGCCAGCTCGACGATGACCGCGATGAAGTACAGCGCGCCGCCCAGGAGCAGCGCCACAGCCAGTTGTTCGTCCACGGCGACCCCCAAGAGCTCGACACCGTGATCGGTGGGCCGCGGATGTGGGAGCGTCGGCCGGCCGACGCCGATTTCCTCGATGTGCGCCTCGGTATCGGCGTGCAGTCCACCGCCGACTCCGCGGTGTCGCTGCAATGGCCGGAAGTGCCCGTCGGCGAGGAGCTCGAACCGGTGACCGGGCGGGCGCTGCGGGATTTCATCCTGGAGCAGAGCAAGATCCGCGGAATCGGAAAGGTGCTGAGCCTGCGGTCGCGCCCGGGGTTCAGCTTCGTCGGCGACGATCCCGGCGAGCTGCACTCGTTCATGCGGGCGGTGTTGTGCTCGCTGGCGGTCTACCACAGCCCCAACGAGATCAAGCTCATGGTGGTCACCCGGCACCCCGAATTGTGGTCGTGGCTGGTGTGGTTGCCGCATAACCAACACGACGAGATGTTCGACGCGTGTGGTCTGCGGCGACTGGTTTTCACCTCGCCCACCGAACTCGAGGACGCACTGGACTCCGAGCTGCACCGTAAGGGCCGGGGTCCGTGGGCACCGCCAAGTGGTTCGAGTCCCACCACCATGCTCTCGCCCATGGAGGCGGCCTCCGGCGCGGCGCTGGGCCCGCATTGGGTGATCGTCGACGACAACGTCGGCACACCCGACCAGTGGGAAGGGATCACCGGCCAGAAGGGTATGGCCGGGATCACGGTGCTGCGCTTGGCATCGCGGCTTGGTATCGGGGTCGGATTCTCCGACGAGGAGGACCGCTTCGCGCTGCGTGAAGGCCGGCTCCGCCACCGTGACGCGTTCTATGCCGTCGCCGACATGCTCGCCGAGAGCACCGCCGACCGCTACGCTCGCGGGCTGGCCCGATGGTCGCCGATGTCCGCGGGTGAACTGTCCGAGACGGATAGCCAGGGTGGAGAGCTGTTGCGGGCGTTGGGGATCACCGATCCTCGCCGCCTGGACGTCGATCGGCTGTGGGCAGAGAGCCGCGGCCGCGGCGACCCGAAGTGGGCCGTGGTTCCCGTCGGCGTCAAACCTGGCGGAGAACTTCAGCACGTCGTGCTGCGAGCCAAGGACTTTGGTGGCTTCGGCTTCCATTCCGTGGTGATCGGGACCTCGGGCTCGGGTAAGTCGGAGTACTTCCTGTCGTTGTGCAACGGGATCGCACTGACTCATTCGCCGGAGACGTTCATCGTCATCTTCGTCGACATGAAGTTCGAGTCGGCCGCCCAGGACCTCGAGGGATTGCCGCACGTGGCGGGCTCGCTGTCCAACCTGGGCAAGGACGACCGTCACCTCGCTGAGCGGATGCGCAAGGCCGTCGACGGTGAAATCGCCCGTCGTTACCGGCTTTTCAAGGACGCCGGTGCTCGTGATGCCAACGAGTACGAGGAGATGCGACTGGCCGGACGTGACCTGGAGCCGGTACCGATCCTCCTCGTGATCATCGACGAGTACCTCGAGCTCTTTCACAATCACCCCGAGTGGATCGATCTGGTCATCCACATCGGCCAAGAGGGGCGCGGCTGTAATGTCTTCTTCACCCTCGGTGGTCAGCGTCTGGATCTGTCCTCGTTGAGTAAGGTCAAGAGCAACATCGCCTTTCGGGTCGCGCTGCGAGCCGAGACCGCTGAGGATTCCCGCGATGTCATCGGCAACGACGCCGCACTGCATCTGCCTTCCAAAGAAGCCGGCTACGGATTGCTCAAGGTCGGGCCCCGCGAACTCGAGCAGTTCCGCTGCTTCTATGTCTCGGCACCGTTCGTCGTGCCGAAGAAGGTGGTGAACACCGACGCGACGGTGGACGTCAGCTTCACCCAACCGCGGCCGTTGACGTGGGAGTATCAGCCGCTGTCTGCCGAGGACAATGCCGCGCTCGCGGATGCTGACGCACCGGATGAGCCCGACGAATTCCTCTACCACGCAGACGGTTTCAAGAAAAAGAAGTTGCTCGACGTCATTCGGGAATCGTTGGCCTCGCACCCGGCCCGGGCGCCGCACCAGATTTGGTTGCCACCACTGGAAGTCGGCGAGACCGCCGACGCCCTGGTGGAGCGGTGGCGGGGCAAGCCGTGGTGGGTCGACTACGGCCAGAACCCGGGGTTGGTCATCCCGGTCGGCATCGAGGACTTCCCGGAGGACCATGCCCAGCGGGTCCATGTCATCGACACCGAGATGGATGCTACTGGTGGGCCCGCCCGGCACCGGTAAGACGACGACAGCCGAAGCGCTCGGCAAGATCTATGCCGGATTGGGGATCGTCCGGCACCCGGAGATCGTCGAGGTCAAGCGGGCCGACTTCTGTGGTGAGCACATCGGCTCATCGGGCCCGAAAACCAATGAGCTGATTAGTCGTTCGCTCGGCCGGATCCTGTTCATGGATGAGTTTTACAGTTTGGTGGAACGTCACCACGACGGGCGGCCGGATATGATCGGCATGGAGGCGGTGAACCAGCTTCTGGTGGCCTTGGAAGTCCATCGCTTCGACTTCTGTTTCATCGGCGCCGGCTATGAGAAGGAAGTCGACGAATTCCTCACGGTGAACCCTGGTTTGGCTGGTCGGTTCAACCGCAAGTTGCGGTTCGAGTCCTACAGTCCGGATGAATTGGTGCAGATCGCGATTCGCTACGGCCAACCGCGGGCCACGGTGATCGATCCTGCCGCGCAGGAGGCCCTGAACGCGGCCTGTCGCCAGCTGCGAGCCTACATCGCGCCGGACGGCAGCCACGGTATCGACGTGATGCAGAACGGCCGGTTCGCCCGCAACGTCCTCGAACGCGCCGAGCGGTTACGGGATTCGAGGGTGGCTGCCCAGAACCGCACCAGCAGGGGATCGGTGACGATCGAGGATCTCGAGACCCTGCGCGCGCAGGATCTGATCACGGCGGTGGCAAATGCCTGCGCGGAAAAACGTGTGCCGTTAGATCTTTAGGGCGTATTCGGCTGCCGTCGCTAACTCTCGCGCAGGCTGAAACCGCCCGTCCGGATCTTTAGCCATCGCCTTCGGTATCCACTGTGCGTACCGGGCTGGCGGTGATGTGCACTGCCTGGGCCGTTGGCATTCGCCCCGCCCGGAGTTCGCTGTCTGCATCGTCACCGGGAGCGTATGGCAGTGTCAGCCAATGTATTCCGGAACTCGTCTGGCCGCCGTCAAGCACCGGCACGATATGGGGGTGGACAACGGCGGAAGTCGGCGGCCGCCCGGAATCGAACACCTTCAGTGCGACAAGGCCAGTGGGAGCTGCGCGCGAGGTAGACCGTAACCGTCCCACCGGTGCCCAGCACCGATCGGATCAAGTATCCACCGACGCTAGCGGGTGTGAGGTCCACGGGCGGGAATCGTCGCCAAGAACTGCGAAATGACCGCTGCCACTTCGACAAAAGCCCGACGGGTCGGCGTCGACATCTCACCGGTGTTGTTGATCACCCCGCCGGGACGCAGGCCCGGATCGAACGGCACCTCGACCACCGCCTGCCGCCGGGAGCGGAATTGATCGGCCAGCACCCCGCGGGTGCGTTTATCCGAATGCCCGTCGGAATCGTTGAGCACGATCACCGAGCGCTGCATCAATCCGGTTTTGCCGTGGGCGGCCAGCCATTCCATTGTCTGTGCGGCTGCCGATGCGCCGTCCGGCCACGGCGAGGACACCACGATCAGCGCGTCCATATCGCGCATCGCCTCCTGGGTGACCGGGGCGTCCATGGTCGAACCGCAATCGACGATCGAGATCGTGAAGTGCCGGTCCAAGCGCATGGTGGCCTCGCGGTAGATGGCGGGGTCGAGAATCGCGCGCCGGCTACCGTTCTCGCCGGCCAGCACGAACAGTCCCGACGAGTTGCTGCCCATCCGGGTGAGCACCTCGGCGAAGGACTGCAGGTTCTTGTTCTTGGCCAGCTCCCAATAGGAGCCGCCGGCCCGCGGATCGATGCGGCTGCCCAGCCTGCCGAATGCGGTGTCGGCGTCGACGGCGACCACCCGATCCCCACGGCGCAGCTCGGCCAGCACACACCCGACGCTGGCGGACACGGTCGTCTTGCCGACACCGCCCTTACCGAGCACGCCGATCTTGTAGTGGCCGCGCAGGGGGGCGGCCACCATGGCCTCCATCGCGGCCTGTCGCTGCTCCTGACGCGATGGGCCCGGATTCACCAGTCCGAACGTCGCCGCATGGATACCGCGCCGCCAGCCGTGGGTGGGCTTGGGCTTGACCGGCCGCGGTGGGGCGAGCGGGGGGGCCTGCGGCGGGGGATAGGGCAACTGGACACCGGGTGGCGGCGACGGCGGCATCACGATGCGCGGGATCCGCTCGGTCGGCGGTCCAGCGGAGTACCCCGGCGGTGGGCCCTGCCGGTAGCGGTCGCGCGGGAGGTCATCGGTCATTGGGTTAAGTATCGCCGCACGGCGAGATCGCCGTTTTGCCGGATTCCCCGCGCGTTTGCTCTGCGGAGTCTCGATTTGGGCGGCGGTAAAGCTAAGAATCCGACCAGAGTTTGCGCAAAGCCCCGGACCTGAGGTTCGCCCAGGTCGACGTGGCGGTGACAACGGGCGATGTGAGGTTTCCCGCATCGCCCGGGTCGGCCAACTACGCCCTCGGTAAACGGCCTAAAACTGCTTCAGCGGATGATTTCGGTCCCGCCTGGGTGTCTCAACGGGCCATTGCACCACCAAAGGGGGGGCTGAAACAACGGATTCCGGAGCAAAACTGGTTATCGGCCGCCGCTGCGGAAAATGTGGGCGGGCGACCAAGTAAGCCTAGACTAAGTTGGCATGTCAGCGGGGGTTTGACATATCGTTTTACGACTTGTTGACACCACAGTGGAGCCCCGTCCAGTGACGCACGGAGGAAACCCTGGCGGGGCGCGGTCACGTCGACGTACCACCGCGCAAAAAAGTTTGTGAAGGGTCAGGTGCGAATGCCCAGCAGTGTCGGGCTGTACAACCCCGCATATGAACACGATTCGTGTGGCGTGGCCATGGTCGCGGACATGCACGGCCGTCGCAGCCGCGACATCGTCGACAAGGCCATCACGGCGCTGCTGAACATGGAGCACCGCGGTGCCCAGGGCGCAGAGCCGAACACCGGCGACGGCGCAGGCATCCTGCTGCAGGTTCCCGACGCCTTTCTTCGTGCCGTCGTCGACTTCGAGTTGCCCGAGGAGGGTAGCTACGCCACCGGCATCGCCTTCCTGCCGCAGTCGTCGCGCGATGCGGCGACGGCATGCGAGTCGGTCGGCAAGATCATCGAGGCTGAGGGCCTGACGCTGCTCGGCTGGCGCGACGTCCCGACCGACGATTCGTCCCTTGGCGCGCTGGCTCGCGATGCGATGCCGACGTTCCGGCAGGTGTTCATCGGCGGTGCCTCCGGGATGGAGCTGGAGCGCCGTGCCTACGTGGTGCGCAAGCGCGCCGAGCACGAACTAGGCACCAAGGGTCCGGGCCAGGACGGTCCCGGACGCGAAACCGTCTACTTCCCAAGTCTTTCCGGTCAGACCTTCGCCTACAAGGGCATGCTGACGACCCCACAGCTCAAGGCGTTCTACCTCGACCTGCAGGACGAGCGGCTGACCAGCGCGCTGGGCATCGTGCACTCGCGCTTCTCGACGAACACGTTCCCGTCGTGGCCGCTGGCGCACCCGTTCCGCCGGGTTGCCCACAACGGCGAGATCAACACCGTCACCGGCAACGAAAACTGGATGCGGGCCCGTGAGGCGCTCATCAACAGTGACGTGTTCGGTTCGACCCAGGACCTCGACAAGATCTTCCCGGTCTGTACGCCGGGTGCGTCGGATACCGCGCGTTTCGACGAGGTTCTCGAGCTGCTCCACCTCGGCGGCCGCAGCCTCGCCCACGCGATGCTGATGATGATCCCAGAGGCCTGGGAGCGCCACGAGTCGATGGATCCGGCGCGGCGCGCCTTCTACGCGTACCACTCATCGCTCATGGAGCCCTGGGACGGCCCCGCGGCGGTGTGTTTCACCGATGGCACCGTGATCGGCGCCGTCCTCGACCGCAACGGCCTGCGCCCGTCCCGGGTCTGGGTCACCGAGGACGGCCTCGTCGTCCTCGCGTCCGAGGCCGGCGTGCTGAACCTCGACCCATCGACCGTGGTCCGCAAGATGCGCTTGCAGCCCGGCCGCATGTTCCTGGTGGACACCGCGCAGGGTCGCATCGTCTCCGACGAGGAGATCAAGGCCGAACTCGCCGCGGCCGAGCCGTACCAGGAATGGCTCGACGCGGGTCAGTTCCACCTCGACGACCTGCCGCCCGGTGATTACGTCCGCATGCCGCACCATCGCGTGGTGCTGCGTCAGCAGGCCTTCGGCTTCACCTACGAGGAGCTCAACCTGCTGGTCGCGCCCATGGCACGCACCGGAGCGGAAGCGCTCGGCTCGATGGGCACCGACACGCCGGTCGCGGTGCTGTCGGCGCGTCCGCGCATGCTGTTCGACTACTTCCAGCAGTTGTTCGCCCAGGTGACCAACCCGCCGCTGGACGCCATCCGCGAGGAGGTCGTCACCAGCTTGAAGGGGACTGTCGGCCCGGAGGGTGACCTGCTCAATCCCAACGCGGACTCGTGTCGCCAGATCATTCTGCCGAACCCGATCCTGCGCAATGCCGAGCTGTCGAAGCTGATGTGCGTCGACCCCGACCACGAGATCCGCGGCCACAAGCACGGCCTGCGGGCCGCTGTCATCCGTTGTCTGTACCCGGTCGCGCTCGGGGGAGAGGGGCTCAAGGAGGCGCTCGACGACGTCCGCGCCAAGGTCTCACAGGCCATCCGCAACGGCGCGCGCATCATCGTGCTGTCCGACCGGGAGTCCAACGAGTCGCTGGCGCCGATCCCGTCGCTGCTGAGCGTGTCGGCGGTGCACCACCACCTGGTGCGCGACCGTACCCGCACCCAGGTCGGCCTCGTCGTCGAGGCGGGTGACGCCCGCGAGGTGCACCACATGGCTGCCCTGGTCGGGTTCGGCGCCGCGGCCATCAACCCGTACATGGCGTTCGAGTCCATCGAGGATATGTGCGATCGCGGCGTGATCGCCGATATCAGCAGCGATAAGGCCAAGGCCAATTACGTCAAGGCCGCCGGCAAGGGTGTGCTGAAGGTGATGTCCAAGATGGGCATCTCGACGCTGGCGTCCTACACAGGTGCCCAGCTCTTCCAGGCGATCGGCATCAGCCAGCAGGTGCTCGACGACTACTTCACCGGGCTGTCCTGTCCGGTTGGCGGCATCGACCTCGAGGACATCGCCGCTGACGTCGCCGCCCGTCACGCCCTGGCCTACCTGGATCGCCCCGACGAGCGCGCGCACCGCGAACTCGAGGTCGGTGGCGAATACCAGTGGCGCCGCGAAGGCGAATACCACCTGTTCAACCCGGACACGGTGTTCAAGCTGCAGCACGCCACCCGCACCGGTCAGTACTCGATCTTCAAGGAGTACACCAAGCTGGTCGACGACCAGAGTGAGCGGCTCGCCTCGCTGCGTGGTCTGCTCAAGTTCCGCACCGGTGATGACGCTGTCCGGCCTCCCGTGCCGCTCGCAGAGGTCGAGCCAGCCACCGAGATCGTGAAGCGATTCTCTACCGGCGCCATGAGTTACGGCTCGATCTCCGCTGAAGCGCATGAGACGCTGGCCATCGCGATGAACCGCCTTGGCGGCCGGTCCAACTCGGGCGAGGGCGGCGAGTCCGTCGACCGCTTCGAGCATGATGCCAACGGTGACTGGCGCCGCAGCGCCATCAAGCAGGTGGCCTCCGGCCGGTTCGGAGTCACCAGCCACTACCTGACCAACTGCACCGACATCCAGATCAAGATGGCGCAAGGTGCGAAACCGGGTGAGGGTGGCCAACTTCCGGGTAAGAAGGTGTACCCGTGGGTGGCTGAGGTGCGGCACTCGACGCCGGGGGTCGGCCTGATCTCGCCGCCGCCGCACCACGACATCTATTCGATCGAGGATCTGGCCCAGCTGATCCACGACTTGAAGAACGCCAACCCGCAGGCGCGTGTGCACGTGAAGCTGGTGAGCGAGAACGGTGTCGGCACGGTCGCCGCTGGCGTGTCGAAGGCACACGCCGACGTCGTGCTGATATCCGGTCATGACGGTGGCACTGGAGCCACGCCGCTCACCTCGCAGAAGCACGCGGGCGCACCGTGGGAGCTCGGCCTGGCCGAGACTCAACAGACGTTGTTGCTCAACGGACTTCGTGACCGCATCGTCGTGCAGGTCGACGGCCAGCTAAAGACCGGCCGTGACGTCGTCGTCGCTGCGCTGCTCGGCGGCGAGGAGTTCGGCTTCGCCACCGCCCCGCTGGTGGTGGCAGGCTGCATCATGATGCGCGTGTGTCACCTCGACACCTGCCCCGTTGGCGTCGCGACTCAGAATCCGCTGCTGCGCGAGCGCTTCAACGGCAAGCCCGAGTTCGTCGAGAACTTTTTCCTGTTCATCGCCGAAGAGGTGCGGGAGTTGATGGCGCAGTTGGGCTTCCGCACGGTCAACGAGATGGTCGGTCAGGTCGGCGCGCTCGACACCGCCCAGGCCGCAGAGCACTGGAAGGCCCACAAGCTGGACCTGTCCCCGGCGCTCCACGAGCCCGACTCGGCGTTCATGAACCAGGACCTGTACTGCAGCTCACGCCAGGACCACGGTCTCGACAAGGCGCTCGACCAGCAGCTGATCGTGCAGTGCAATGAGGCCTTGGAAACCGGGCTTCCGGTCCGCTTCTCCACCACGATCGCCAATGTCAACCGCACCGTCGGCACCATGCTCGGCCACGAGCTGACCAAGACCCATGGAGGACAAGGGCTTCCAGACGGCACTATTGACATCACGTTCAACGGGTCTGCGGGCAATAGCTTCGGCGCCTTCGTTCCCAAGGGCATCACACTGCGCGTGTACGGAGATGCCAACGACTACGTCGGCAAGGGATTGTCCGGCGGGCGGATCGTGGTGCGGCCGTCCGAGGCGGCTCCGCGCGACTTCGTCGCCGAGGACAACATCATCGCGGGCAACGTGATCCTGTTCGGCGCGACCAGCGGGCAGGCGTTCCTGCGCGGTCAGGTCGGCGAGCGGTTCGCGGTACGCAACTCGGGCGCCCACGCGGTGGTCGAGGGGGTCGGCGACCACGGCTGCGAGTACATGACCGGCGGCAAGGTGGCGATCCTCGGACCCACGGGCCGCAACTTCGCCGCGGGCATGTCCGGTGGCATCGCCTACGTCTACGACCAGCACGGCCATCTCGGCGACAATCTCAACGCCGAGATGGTCGAGCTGGAACGACTGGACGCCGATGACATCGAGTGGCTGCATGGCATGCTCGTCGCCCACGTCGATGCCACCGATTCGGCGCCTGCGCAACGGATTTTGTCGGACTGGGAGTCTCAACTGAAGCACTTCGTGAAGGTGATGCCGCGCGACTACCGGTCGGTTCTGACCGCCATCGCCGAGGCCGAGCGCAACGGCGAAGATGTCGACGCCGCGATCATGGCGGCAGCCAATGGCTGATCCGCGCGGTTTCCTCAAGTACACCAAGCGTGAGACGCCGGCACGCCGGCCGGTCGATCTGCGGCTGAAGGACTGGAAAGAGGTCTACGAAGAGGGCTTCTCCCACGAGACCCTTCAGGCCCAGGCTTCCCGGTGCATGGACTGCGGTATCCCGTTCTGCCACAACGGTTGCCCATTGGGGAATCTCATTCCCGAGTGGAACGACCTGGTCTTCCGGGACCGCTGGCGCGACGCGATCGAGCGGTTGCACGCGACCAACAACTTCCCGGAGTTCACCGGGCGGCTGTGCCCCGCGCCGTGCGAGGCGTCCTGCGTGCTGGGTATCAACCAGGATCCGGTGACCATCAAGCAGGTCGAGGTCGAGATCATCGACAATGCCTTCGCCGAGGGCTGGGTCGTGCCGATGATGCCGGACAAGATGACCGGCAAGAAGGTCGCGGTCGTCGGATCGGGTCCCGCGGGCCTGGCCGCCGCGCAACAGCTGACCAGGGCGGGGCACCAGGTGACGGTGTTCGAGCGCGCCGACCGCATCGGCGGCCTACTGCGTTACGGCATCCCCGAGTTCAAGATGGAGAAGCGCCACATCGACCGGCGCCTCGAGCAGATGGAGGCCGAGGGCACCCAGTTCCGCACCGGGGTCAACGTCGGCGTCGACCTCACGGTCGCACAGCTGCGGCTGAACTACGACGCCGTGGTGCTCAGCGGTGGCGCGACCGATTGGCGCGACCTACCCGTCCCCGGCCGCGAACTCGACGGTATCCACCAGGCCATGGAGTACCTGCCGTGGGCCAACAAGGTGACCCACGGTGACCCGGTGGTCGACGAGGACGGTCAGCCGCCGATCACCGCCAAGGGCAAGAAGGTCGTCATCATCGGTGGCGGCGACACCGGCGCGGACTGCCTGGGTACCGCCCACCGGCAGGGTGCGACGAGCATTCATCAGTTCGAGATCATGCCGCGGCCGCCGGAGACCCGTGCGGACTCGACGCCATGGCCGACATACCCGCTGATGTTCCGGGTGGCCTCGGCTCACGAAGAGGGTGGCGAGCGGGTCTTTGCGGTGAACACCGAGAGGTTCGTCGGCGACGAGGGCAAGGTTACCGGGTTGCGTGCGCACGAAGTGGCGATGAAGGGCGGCAGGTTCGAGAAGGTGGAGGGCAGCGACTTCGATCTCGAAGCCGACTTGGTGCTGCTTGCCATGGGCTTTGTCGGGCCGGAAAAGCCGGGGCTGCTGACCGACCTGGGTGTGGAACTCAACGAGCGCGGCAACGTCAGCCGCGACAAGGACTTCGCCACCTCGGTGAAGGGTGTTTTCGTCGCCGGTGACATGGGTCGCGGCCAGTCGCTGATCGTGTGGGCGATCGCCGAGGGCCGCGCTGCGGCCGCCGGCGTCGACCGCTACCTGATGGGGCAGTCCGCTTTGCCGGCGCCGATCAAGCCGACGGCCGCCCCGCAGCGCTGAGCTGGGCCGGGCGCGATTTCGTTCCGTAAGCGGAGTTTGCGCGCCCAAATCTTAGTCCCAATAGCCACTGCCGCCCCACCCGAATCATCGGGTTGTTTATCGGCGCGCCTATTGCTGTTTGCGGTGTGATCTGTGTCTAATTGCTGGAGTGGATGCTGCGGTAAAGTGGCGACCTGATAAGACCGAGAATTGACCACAGGAGTGATCCTTGTGTACCTCAACCCGATATCTCGTACGCGGGTCCGGCGTATGGCCTGGTCCTTCTTCCGTCACCCCATGAAGAGCCGCGAGTTCCCAGCCAAGCACGAACGTCTGGTCACCCCCGCTGATCTCCTGCACTACGGGTTTTAGCAACGGATTCCGCCGGCTGCGGACGCTGCTTGAACTTTGCCCGTCGTTATCAAGACGTTATCTAGAGCCCAGAATCGCGAATCGCTTCAGCGAGCGGCTCCAGCACCGCCGGAGTGTGTGGCGGGGGCAGATAGATGATCGCCAGATCCAGTCCTGCGGCGGCCAGCGCGGCAGCCTCGTCGATCGCCTTTGCGTAGTCGTGGTCCTCGCTCAGCCGGACATGTGCCGACGTCATGATCTCTGCCGGGTTACGCCCGATATCGGCGCAATGGGACGCCAGGACGTCCCGCTTGTGTGCGAACTCTTCCGGAGTCCCGCCGACGAAGTTCCAGTGCTGCGCGTATGTGGCGACGATGCGTAGGGTGCGCTTTTCGCCGCTGCCACCGATGCAGATCGGCGGGTGCGGACGCTGCGGCCCTTTGGGTTCGTTGCGTGCGGCGTTGAGCTGGTAGTAGGCGCCGTGGAAATCGAAGGAGTCCGTGGCCAGCAGTCCGATGAGAACCTGGCAGCCCTCTTCGAAGCGGTCGAGGCGCTCTTTGACGCTGCCCAGTTCGATGCCGTAGGCGCCGGATTCCTCTTCGTTCCACCCTGCGCCGATGCCCAGCTCCAGGCGGCCGCCCGAGATGATGTCGACCGCGGCCGCCATGTTCGCCAACACCGCGGGATGCCGGTAGTGGATCCCGGTGACCAGATTGCCGAGTCGCAGCCGGGTGGTGGCCTGCGCCAATGCGGTCAGCGTGGTCCAGCCCTCTAGGCAGGGCCCGGTCGAGTCGGAGAAGATCGGATAGAAGTGGTCGAACGTCCAACCAGAGTGGTACACGTCGATCTCGTCGGCGGCCTGCCAGACCGCCAGCATGTCAGCCCAGGTGGTGTTCTGCGGCGAGGTTTTGAAAGCGAATTGCACTAGACCGAGCGTAGTCCGATCACCTGGGAGCGCTCGCCGGCGTGTCCAGGCGGAGTACCGCCAGGTGCTGGGAGAGGAGAGTGGGTTCGATATCGGTGGCGGCGAGCATTTGGCTGACCGCGGTCGGCTCTGGACTGGCCGCCGGGCACACTGGAGCCATGGACCCGGTGGCCGCGCTGCGCGAGATTGCGTATTACAAGGACCGGGCGCGCGAGGACACCCGGCGGGTGATGGCGTACCGAACGGCCGCCGACATCATCGAGGCGCTGGACGAACCGACTCGCGAGCGGCACGGCGGCGCCAACAGCTGGCAGTCGCTGCCCGGTATCGGACCCAAGACCGCCACGGTCATCTCACAAGCCTGGGCCGGCCAGGAGCCCGACGCGCTCGTCGAATTACGAAGCACCGCAGCCGATCTTGGCGGCGGTGAAATCCGGGCCGCGTTGCGCGGCGACCTGCACCTGCATTCGAACTGGTCTGATGGATCCGCCCCCATCCACGAGATGCTGTCGACCGCGGCCGCATTGGGCCACGAATACTGCGCGCTCACCGACCACTCGCCGCGGCTGACGATCGCCAACGGCCTGTCCGCCGACCGGCTGCGCTTGCAGCTCGATGTCATCGCCGAGCTACGCGAGGAGCTGGCGCCGTTCCGGATCCTCACCGGCATCGAGGTCGACATCCTCGATGACGGCAGGCTCGACCAGGAGCCAGAACTGCTCGAACGGCTCGATATCGTCGTCGCCAGCGTGCATTCCAAACTGGCCATGGACGAACCGGCGATGACCCGGCGGATGGTGCGTGCGGTGTCCGACGCGCGAGTCAATGTCCTGGGCCACTGCACCGGGCGCCTGGTGACCGGCAACCGCGGAATCCGGGCCGAGTCAACGTTCGACGCCGAGAAGGTGTTCACCGCGTGCCGCGACAACAACACCGCCGTCGAGATCAACTCACGCCCCGAGCGCCGAGACCCGCCAACCCGGCTGCTCAAACTGGCGCTGGAGATCGGCTGCGACTTCTCGATCGACACCGATGCGCACGCGCCGGGCCAGCTGGACTTCCTCGGCTATGGCGCACAGCGCGCGCTCGACAACGGCGTTCCAGTCGAGCGGATCGTCACCACCTGGCCCGTCGACACCCTGCTGAGCTGGGCGGCCCGCTAGTAGGACTTTGTTAGATCAGCGTGCCGCTGAGGTGTTCTCGTCTTTGGCGCGGCGTGATCAGCGGGCCAAGGCGGGGCCGGTTGCCCCGGCGGGGGTAGCCGGGACCCCGTTGGGCGCCCTGACACGCATCCGGATGGTCGGACAACTTGTCAACCAGTTGCGCCACACCTTCACGGGACCTGGAGTCATCGCGTGGTTCTATCGGTGCCACCCGACTCTGGGCGAGCGTCCGGTCGACCTGCTGGATGACCCGCTTCGCTACCCGGAGGTTTTGAGCGCCGCGACTGTATCTCGCGCCATGACGGCATGAGGTTAGTTGTCTTCCGTCACGCTGCCTACGACACGCCGTGGCGGGCGTTCCCCAGCGTGCGCGGAGGACGCTTCCATCGAGCTGGAGAAGAGACGGTTCAATATCTCTGGATGGCCACGGTCGACGTCGAGGACGTGGTAGGTGTTGATTTAGATGACTGCGAAACATACGGGCGCACAGTCGACGAATTGGTCGGCGACGACTACTCGGCCACTCACGCTCTTGCCGACACTGTTCAGGCAACGGGCACGCACAACCTGATCGTGTTTGGTGTTCGACTTCTGCATCCCCACCTCATGGAACCGCAAGGGGTAGAAGACGTTCCGGCGGGGCGCCTCACTGATGGCGCACGGCCGGCAGCCGAGGTGGCAGCGCCTGTCAGGTGGTTCGGCAACCCGCATGCGTCGGCCGAGCAGTGGAAGGCCACCGGCAGAGTTGTAGCCGCCAATCTCCGGTGGAGGGTCGTGGCCCACGGATTGGGCCGGGTTGACGACCGTGTGGACACTGCGTTGGCCCACCCGGCCTTGGCCGCATAGCTTGCGGCCACACCACACCGCCGCCGACGATTACCGGGCGAGCGCCCAGCGTGGGGTCATCGCGCGTGCAGGATGCTCGCCGCTCCGTCGGACACGCACACATATGTTCGCATCCCGGTCCAACGTCAGGGCGGCGGTGCCTCGGGTGCCGGCGGGGGAGGCGGCGGTGGTGGCGGTGGCGGCCACATCGGCAGCGTGATCGGCGGCAGGCCGGGAATGTTGATCACGTTGACGTCGGGCGGCGGGGCGTCCGGTGGCGGGGGAGGCGGCGGCGGAACCGCGTCCGGCGGCGGCGCGGGCGGGATCCCGTTGCTGGTGTTGATCGTGATGATCGACCCCGGAATGGTCTTGCCCGTCGGAGTGGTGCCGACCACCGCCCCCCGGGACGAGAAGCTGTTGATCGGTGTCGGCAGGTCGGCGACTTGGAAACCGGCGTCCTTCAAGCGTTTCCGCGCGGCGTCGAAACTCAGACCGGTGATACTCGGCACCGTGCTGCCCGGACCCCCTTCGACATAACGCTTGTCGGTGGGCGGCAGGGCGATTGGGCCGAAGTCGGTCGCGACCGGCTTCATCGCCAGGAACCAGGTGCGGGCCGGCTCGTTGCCGCCGTACAGGTTGCCATATCCACACTTACGCAACGGAAATGAGCACAGCCCGCCGGGGTTGGTCGAGTCGTCGAAAATGTAGTTCGCCGCGGCGTACTGGTTGGTGAAGCCGAGAAACCCTGACGAGCGGTGCGATTCGGTGGTGCCGGTCTTGCCCGACATCGGCAGGCTCCAGCCCGCCGATCCTGCTGAACCCGCCGCGGTGCCTGCGGTCGAGTCCTTGGACAGCGCGTTGGCTAGCGTGTTCGCCAGCCCCTCGGGGACCACCTGTTCGCAGGCCTGTGTCTCGACGGCAACCTCGCGGCCGCTGCGGTCGAAGATCTTGTCCACCGGGCTGGGCGGGCACCACATGCCGCCGGAACCCAATGTGGCTGCGACATTGGATAGTTCGAGTGCGTTCAACTCGAACGGCCCCAGTGTGAACGAGCCGAGGTTCTGTCGTTTGACGAAATCGGCCAGGCTCTCGTTGCTGTCCGGGTCGTAGGCGCGCGCCGTGCCCGGTTCGGCGTAGGAGCGCAATCCCAGCTTGACCGACATGTCCACCACGCGCGGCACGCCGACCTGTCCGATCAGCCGGGCGAATGCGGTGTTGGGCGACTGCGCCAGTGCGTCCGTCACGCTCATCGGGCTGCGGTAGTCACCGGCATTCTTCACACACCAGGTCTGCTGAGGGCAGCCCGGGGCGCTACTGCTGCCCAAGCCCTTGCCGTGGAACTGGGCCGGCACGTCGAGCTGGGCGTTGATTCCCATTCCCATCTCCATTGCGGCCGCGGTGGTGAAGATCTTGAAGATCGAGCCGGCGCCGTCGCCGACCAACGCGAAGGGTTGGGGCTGTACCGTCTGGCCAGCGTCCAGCTGCAGGCCGTAGTCGCGGTTATCGCCCATCGCGAGGACCTTGTGGGTGGTCTTGCCGGGCTGGATGACGCTCATCACGCTGGCGACCCCGTCCAGCGTCGGGCTGGCGACGGTGTCGATCGCCTTCTTCACGCTGTTCTGGACCTTCGGATCGAGGGTGGTCCGGATCAGGTAGCCGTTGCGCGCCACGTCATCCTTGGACAGCCCCGCGCGGGCCAGATACTGCAGCACGTAATCGCAAAAGAAACCGCGGTCGCCGGCCGCGATGCAGCCCTGCGGCAGGCTATTCGGCTGCGGCAGGATGTCCAGCGGTTGCTCGCGGGCAGCGCGCAACTCGTCGGCGAATCTGGGCTCGTTCTCGATCAGCGTGTCGAGCACGAGGTTGCGACGGGCCAGCGCGGCCTCGGGGTTGGTGTACGGGTTCAGCGCGCTGGTCGACTGTACGATCCCGGCCAGCAGTGCGGCCTGCTGCCAGTTGAGGTCGGTGGCATTGATGCCGAAGTAAGTTTTGGCGGCGTCCTGCACGCCGTAGGCGCCGTTGCCGAAGTAGACCAGGTTCAGATAGCGGGTGAGAATCTCGGGTTTGGAGAGTGCTCGGTCCAGGGCCAGCGCCATCCGGATCTCGCGCAGCTTGCGAGCCGGCGTCGTCTCGACCGCCGCCCGTCGTTCGGCATCGGTCTGGGCGTTGACGAGCAGGTTGTAGTTCTTGACGTACTGCTGCTCGATCGTCGACCCGCCGCGGGTGTCGAGATCACCCCGCAGGTAGCCGACGAGACCGGTCAGGGTGCCCTGGACGTCCACGCCGTTGTGGTCGGCGAACCGCTTGTCCTCGATCGACACGATCGCCAACTTCATTGTGTCGGCGATCCGGTCGGTGGGCACCGGCCACCGGCGTTGGGCGTAGATCCAGGCGATCGGGTTTCCGGCGGCGTCGACCATCGTGGAAACCGTGGGCACTTCGCCCGTCATCAGGTCGACGGAATCCTGGGCCGCTACGTCGGAGGCGTGGTTGACGACGATGCCCGCGCCGCCGGCGAGCGGAAAGAGCATGGCCGCCACCAAGACACCGGCCAGCACGCAGTACAGCGCGAGCTTGGCAACGGTAACGCCCGTCCTCGGGTGTGGCTCCGACACCCCGCCAGACTAGGGCCACGCGGACTCGACGCGAATCCAGTATGCGAAGCCGGAATCAAACCGAGGCCGCAGAGCCGGTGGCCCCGCCGTAGATGCTGCAGATCCAGATATGGGCGAGGGCCTCCAGAGCGGCGTCCTCCGGCAGCGTCGGCTCCTGGCTGCCCTGGGCGGCGAACACCACACGCTCGTTCATCAGGTTGAGCGCCGTCGCGAGATCGTGGGCCGGGATCGTGACGGGGGCGGCGCCGCGCTCCCGCTCCTTGGTGATCAACCCGGCCGTGTAGTTGATCCAGCCCTTCATGAACGTGGTCCACAGATCGCGCAGTTCTGAGTTGGCGGCCATGGTGGCGAGGCCAGCGAGCACGACCACCCGATGCGGCCTCAGCGAATCGAAGAACGCGTAAATGCCATCGTGCCAGCCTTGCCGGGGATGCTCGGCGACGGTGTCGGCCTGCTGCTGTTGTTCGGCACCGGAGGCGGTGATCGCACGGGCGAACAACCGCACCAAGACCGCGTCCTTGGACGGGAAGTAGAAGTAGAAGGTCGGGCGCGACAAGCCGGCACCCTTGGCGAGGTCATCGACGGATACCTCGGCGAACGGCCGCTGCTCGAGCATGTCCTCCAGCGTGCGCAGGATCGCCGCCTCGCGATCGTCCCCCGAGGGACGGGTCGCGCGACGGCCGCGGATGCGGGTCGGGCTGGCAGCTGGCACGGACGTTATCTTACAGCGTGTTGAGTTTCTCAACAGCGCGTTGACCTATTCAACACTGTGTTGATAGCGTGGCCGGCATGACTGAACACGTCGATGTGGTGATCGTGGGCGCCGGCATCTCCGGCATCAGCGCCGCCTGGCATTTGCAGGACCGCTGCCCGTCGAAGAGCTTCCTGATCCTGGAGCGCCGCGAGAATCTCGGCGGCACCTGGGACCTGTTCAAGTACCCCGGCATCCGGTCCGACTCGGACATGTACACCCTCGGTTTCCGGTTCAAGCCGTGGACGTCGGAGCAGTCGATCGTCGATGGCCCCGCGATCCTGCAGTACCTCAAGGATGCGGCCCGCGAGAACGGCATCGACAAGCACATGCGCTTCGGGCATCAGGTGCTGGCAGCCAACTGGTCCGACGCCGACAATCGCTGGGAGCTGACCGTCCACGCCGGCGGCGAGGAAATCCAGATCACCTGTTCGTTCCTGCTGGCCTGCAGTGGCTATTACAACTACGACGAGGGCTACCGCCCGGAGTTCCCCGGCGCGGCGGACTTCGGCGGCGCAAACGTGCACCCGCAGCACTGGCCCGAGGATCTCGACTATGCGGGCAAGAAGATCGTCGTGATCGGCAGCGGTGCGACAGCCGTGACACTGATCCCGGCACTCATCGACAGCGGCTCAGGCCACGTCACGATGTTGCAGCGCACCCCGACTTATATTGCGCCGCAACCCGATAAAGACAAGTTTGCGGCCCGGGTCAACCAACTGCTGCCGCCGAAGGCCGCCTATCCGATCGCGCGCTGGAAAGCCATTGGTCGCAGCACGCTGTATTACCAACTGGCGCGCCGGTTCCCGAACTTTTTCCGCAAGCAACTGCGGACCCTGGCTGAGAGTCGCCTACCCGAGGGCTACGACTTCGACAAGCACTTCAGCCCGTCCTACAAGCCGTGGGATCAGCGGGTCTGCGCGGCGCCTAACGGCGATCTGTTTCGCGCCATTCGCAAGGGCAAGGCCGATGTGGTCACCGATACCATCGAGCGGTTCGACGAGACCGGTATTCAGCTGACTTCCGGCGAGCATCTTGACGCCGATGTCATCGTCACCGCCACCGGCCTGAACGTCCAGTTCTTCGGTGGCGCAGAGGTTCTGCGTAACGGCGCGCCGGTCGACATGTCGGGCTTGCTGGCCTACAAGGGCATGATGCTCACCGGGCTGCCGAACGTCGTGTTCACCTTCGGCTACACCAATGCCTCGTGGACGCTCAAGGCCGATCTGACCTCGGAGTACGTCTGCCGGCTGCTGAACTACATGGACGCCAACGGCTACGATACGGTGATGCCGCAGGATCCTGGCGACACGATAGAACGCCGACCGTTCGTGGATCTGGCGTCGGGCTATCTGCGGCGCTCATTGCACGAGCTGCCCAAATCCGGATCGACGGCGCCGTGGCAGGTGCACCAGAACTACTTCCTGGACCTGCGCGCAATTCGTCAGGACAGGATCGACAACGACGCGCTGCACTTCACCAAACGCCTTGTGCCGGTACAGGTTTAGCCGGCCGGGGTGACGACTATCCCGTCGTCGTCGCTGTAGGCCAGCTCGCCGGGGGCGAAGGTGACACCGCCGAAGCTGACCGGAACATCGCGGTCGCCGGCACCCGTCTTGCTGCTTTTGCGGGGATTGGTTCCCAGCGCCTTGATGCCGATGTCGAGGGTCCGCAGCGTGGACGCGTCCCGCACGGCACCGTGCACGATGAGCCCCGCCCAGCCGTTGGACCGGCCGAGTTCGGCGATGAGATCACCGACCAGCGCGGTGTGCACCGAGGCGTCGCCGTCGATCACCAGAACGCGGCCCTCACCCGGCTCGGACAACACCGATTTCAGTAGCGCGTTGTCCTGGAAGCAGCGCACCGTGCTGACCGGTCCGGCGAACTCGGTGCGGGCGCCGAACTGACGGAACTGGACATCGCAGCTGCGCACTTCGGGTCCGATGTCATCGACGAGGTCGGCGGTGGCGCGGAAGGTGACGGTCATGTTCACTCCGCGTGCCGCTGGCGCAGGCGGCGCGCCAACAGCGCGATCAGCACCGCCGCCGCGAAGCCAACGGCGAACGGCAGCGGCGAGCGCCCAGTCACCGGGACCGGCGGTGGGGCAGCGGGCACCGGATTCGCGGCCTTCTCCACCACGGATTTGGCATCGGCTGCCGCGGCCCGGGCGCCGACTGCGAGCGACGGCGAGCCATCAGCCGAGGCGAGCGGGGCGGGCACGGCAGCAGGCTCCACCGCGGGCGATTCCACCGCGGGCGGCGCTACCTTCTTCGCCGGCACCTTTCGTGGCGGCACCTTTTTGGCGGGCGCCTTCTTCACCGCTTTCTTGGCCGGCGTTTTCTTGGCCGGCTGCTTCTTGGCAACGGCTTTCTCGGGGGGTGGCGGCCCCGGCGGCGTGGCGTCCCGGCCCTCATCGGGCTGGTCTTGCTCTTCTGCCATCAGGCTGCTCCTTTGCACTATCTAGTCGCGAACGCCGGCCCGCGCGCAGCGCGGCCACGCGAGGCAGTGGCACCCATCATGCCAGGCGGGAGCCGGCCGTCCCGGTCACGAGCGGCGCCGCCACGACCACATGACACCGCAGCCGATCACCGCCGCGGCGCCGACGATGAAGGGCCAGATCGGCAGTGCTTTCTCGGGTGCGCTGGCCGATACCGCCGCGGGGGGACCGGGGGCGCCGTTGCCTGCGACGGTCAACGCGAACGACCAGGAGCCGGACACGACATGGCCGTCGGCGGAGGTGACCCGGTAGTTGACGGTGTAGCTTCCGGCCGGCCCGAGCGCATGCAGCCCGACGCTGACCACCGCCCCCTGCACCTGCGGGGTGGGGTCGGACCAGAGGTTCCCATCGGGGCCGACGACGGTCATCGCGGCGAAATCGGCGTGCAGAACTTCGTTGAAGGTGGCACTGACCCGGGAGGGTGCCACGGCAAGGGCCGCGCCGGGCGCCGGATCCGCGGCTACCCGCACGGCATGGGCCGCGGCCACCGCCGTCCCCGCTGCCGCCATACCGGCGATCAGCAGGACGATCGCGACAGCGCGCCGTAGCACCATCAAGCCCGTCGGCGGGCCACCGCGACGCCGACGCCGATCGCGGCCACCAGCAGCGCCCCGCCGGCCAGGGCCCGGGCGGTGTTATCGGGACCGGCCTTGGGCTCAGCGTGCTCGCCCGGAGTCGGCACGGCACTGACGGAAGGACCCGATGCGGGCGTTGACGAGCTCGAAGAGGGCGCCGGGGCCGCGGGTGCCGTGTGGCGTTCCTTGGGCGCCGGCGGACCGGAGGTCAGCGCCAACACCGGCGCGGGGTGCTCGGGCTCCTCGCCATTGGGCAGTGGCGGCTGGTCCCAGTTCACGACGGTGCCGTCGGCGTAGCTCTGAACCACCGGGAATGTCGCCGAATCGGCGTCCGGCAACTTGATCGAGATCGGGAACAACTCAAACTGGCCCACGCCGATACCGGCGTTGGGGGTGGCGGTGAACGTCACCGAGCGGTACGCGCCCGTGCCGGCATCGCGATCCAGGACAGCCGACCACCCCGGCATCACATCGGTGCTCACCGCGGCGACGTTCGGCAGCGAAATCATCACTTTGGTTGTGGCAGAGCCATTTTCGGACTCATTGGGAACCTGGAAAGTAACCAGAGCGTAGTCGCCGCGCACCGGGTGGTCGGAGTCGATGTGAACGTGGGCGCCGGCCGTGGCCGCAGTTGACCAGGAACCCACGATAAGTGCTGCGGTGAGCGCGGTCGCCCTGCGGGCGCGCACCATCATCTGGCGGATGGCCATCAGAGCACGCCGAGGCGCGCCATCAGGTCAGCGTCGATCCCGTCGAGCTGTCCCGTGATCGCCGCATGTGCGTCGCGGCGACGTGGTCCGGGCATGTTCTCCGCGGCGGTGACGGCGGCGGACAGCGCGGTGAGCCGTTCGGTCATCGCGGCGACGAATTGTTTGGTTTCGGCATCTTTGGGCTTTTTCTGGGCCACCACCCGCAGCGAGTTCTCCGCCCCGGCGATACGTGCCGACAGTTGTCCGCCGAGCCCGGAGAACTGGCCGAGTTGGCTCAGCGGAACCCCGAGGCGATCGGCTCGGCGCTCGTCGATCGCGCCCCGCGCCGCGATCGCGGCGCGGTAGACCACGGGGACGATGACAGGGGCCAGCAGCCGGGACACCGTCAGCGCGCGCCGAATCCGGGTCGGGGACAGAAGTTTGCCCTCGCGGACTGCCTTAAGTTGCGCTTCGGCAACCTTGACCGCGGTCCGGTCGGCATCGCGCGCGACCTTCACCTGGGCCCTGATCGCCTTGTTCTCGGAGCGTTCGGCGGACTTGATGCGACGGAGTTCGTTGCGAGCCGAGTGCTTGGCATCAGCCTTGGCGCGGGCCTTGATCGCCCGAGCCTCCGCGCGGCGGGTCGCACGGCTTTTGCGCTTGAACAGGCCCATTACTGATGCCTCCCGAGTAGGTCGTCGGCGATCGGCGAGGCACCCTCGCGACCGGGTCAGCTAACCCTATCGCCCGGCCGAATGGGGCCTAGCGCGACCTGCGGATATGCCACAATGATCGGCAAGACATCCGGTGCGGTGCCCGCTGCGCCGCTGACTCGAGGAACGTCGTGGACCGCTCGCCGATGAAGGCCGCAGCGATTAGCTGGGTGATCGCGTGCGGTTTGCTCTGCGGCGGGGTCGGCATGCTAGGGGCGGCAACGGCTGCAGCGGACCCCGGCACGCTTGGTGACGACCACGGCGGTCAGGGCCCCGGCGGTCGTTTTGATAGCAACGACCCGCGCCCGAGCGGCCCACCCAAACCCCGCGGTGCCGACGTCGGGCAGGGGATGACCACCCTCCCGGGCCGCCACGGCTGGCCGCATCCCGGCCGTCCTGGCTGGCCGAACCACAACTGGCCGGGTTCGGGCTGGCCGTGCCTGCCGCTCCCGGGTGAGCCGGGCGTGCCGCCGCTGTCGCTGCCCGTAACCCCGCAGATGCACCGCCAGTCGCCGCCCGTCGGCCGGCCTGAGCCCCCTAGCCTGGGCGCCCCGGTTCCGGGGGCGATCGGAGGCGGTGGCGGTGGCGGTGGTGGCGGCGGTGGCATCGACCTGCGACCGCGAACGATTCCCCCTCCCGGTGAACCGGGGATGCCCGGGGAGCCGCCGGTCGTCAGCGCCGAGCACGGCGCGGTCGGGCCCATCAGCCTGGAGCCGCCCCCGATCACGATGCCGCCGTTGATCGGATTGCCGGTGCCGGCCTTCTCCGCGCCGGTGCGTGCGATCGGCCCGAGCGCGGAACCGGGTCCTCGCACGCCGGGGCCTGGTCGAGAATCCGCCACTACCCGCGAACGTCCACCCGCGACGTCCGCCGGAGCGGGTACAGAAATGCCGCCGTCGACTAGGGTTGGCTATCCCAGATACCTCCAAGAGGCCAAGATGGGCGAGGTCGCGGCGGTGGCCCTGCCGGGTTTCGCCGGAATTCTCGCCCTGACCGCACTCGGAGGGGTGGTCGGGTATCGCCAAGCAAAAGCTGGCCACGTCGTGCGGACTGCGGGGACCACCCGCTTCATGCAGTGACCAGGACTGCTCGTCGCAGGCCAGCCGCGGACGGGGAAGGGGGATGAGGTGTCGGCCAGTCGCCGGGTCACCACGGCAGTCAATGATGTCTTGGATCTTGCGCCGCGCCATGGCGAAATCTCACTGACTCGGCTGGTTGCCGCGGTCAGTGCGGACCGCGACCGCCTCATCGAAGTCACCATGGCCGATCTGCCGGCCGGGGTCTGCGGTCAGTGGCGCCAATACGCCGATCACGATGTCTTCCTGATTCAAAACGGGCTGCCGACCTGGGATCGCACCGTGGCCCACGAGCTGGGCCACCTCGTGCTGGGGCATTACGGCATTCCGGTCACCGAGGCCGCGCGCGATATCGCGGAGGTCGCCAGCGATGACCTCATCGGCTACATGCTCAACCAGCGCACCGGATGTATGGGGCCTGGCGGTGAGGACATCGAGCAGGAAGCGGAAGATTTCGCGGCGCTGCTGTTGTACCGCCTCGGCCGGTCGCCGTCGGACCGGTCGTCGATCGTGCAAGTTCGCCTCGGAGAGGCGTTTGGTTGATCGTTTGGTTGATCGCCGGTCTGCTGGGGATGGCCACCGGCTTGCGCATTGGGTGGGCGCTGGTCAACAAGCAGTCAGTGGTCAGTTCGGCCATGATCGTCGCGCTGGGCAGCCTCGCGCTGGTCGCCGCGTTGAACTGGCCGCCGCTGACCCTGCTGATTGACAGCGCCCTGCGCTGGTCCAATATCTCGATCGGTCTGAGTCAGGTGGCTCTGGTGTGGTGTGCGGCAGGCAGCTGCGTGATGATCACCAGCGTCGCCTCGACGCGCGGCCCCGCTGTCATCCGCCGGATCGCGGCGTTGCAGTACGCCGTTGCCGCCGCCATCAGCGCCGTCTCCCTGGTGTTGTTCTTCCTGTCCGGTCTGCAGCCGGAGATGTCGCCCGAGGAGTACCTGCGCCACAATCTCGGCTCGGCCAATACCTCACTGCCGTGGCTGGTGCCGCTGCTGTACGTGATGCTTACCTCAGCTCTGGTGTTGTGGGCCGGCATGCGGCATTCGAACCGGACGCGCCGTGGCCGGGCGCTGTTCGTTTTCACCGTCGGCATCGCCCTGTTGGTGGCGGCCACCGCGGTCCTCCTGATCCGGGCGGTGCGCACTTCGCATCTCGTGGGCGTGGGAACCGCGGCGACGCTTCTGGGCGCCGCGATGGCGATCGTCGCGGCGGGGTCGCTGCTGCCCGCAATCGAGGACTGGTTCGGTGGACGACGCGAACTGCGTCTGATCGATCCGCTGCTAACCGAGCTCGAACGACGTCAACCGGATGTCGGGATCGGCGAGCGGCCGCGCGGCCCACTGGTGTTCCGGGTGGCTGAGCGCTTGTCGCTGATCTCCGATGCTCTTTACCTGGAAGCCACGATGGCCGACCATGTGGCAGCCGCCAACCTCGACGGTGCCGGGGTCGACGTGATGGCCGACGCCGATCGCAGCGGGGTCAGCCGGGGTGAACAGGCGATGGCGATCGCGAAATGGATTCATGCCGGACGGCGTACGCCCCGGGTGGCAGGTCCGGCAGGGCAGGGACACTTCCCGGGGATGCGCTGGCTTGGGCAGCCCGAAAGCTGCTCGGATCGGGAATGGATCCTTGAGATAGCACGCCAATACCGCGCGCTGGACAACTCAGCTGCCGCGCGTTGACAGGCGCCTAACGTTGCCGAGAGTCCCGTGTCGGGAGCGATGGGCTAATCGTCGAGGTGTTCCCGGCGACGCAGCTCATCGACCTTGGACACGATGTCCTGCTGGGCCTCGGGCGACAGCCCCACGGTGCGTGCGGCAATGCGGCGCACGCCCTCGTCACGCATGTTGGCCAACCAGCTGAGTTCCTTGTCGAGCTTCTCGTAGTACTCGTCGTCCGTGAAGTACTGCGGCTTGATCCGGAAGAAGTTAGCAAGCGCCGTCATGGTCGTCGACGACGGATTGGTCCGGTTGCCTGAACGCAGCTGCGACAGGTACGGAGCGGACATCGTGATGCCTTCAGACTTCAGCGCGGAGATCACTTCCGCGGAGGTATGAGGACCGCGGCCGGGGGGATACACCGTGTCGAACAAGCGATTCAGTCGGGCCGAGAACGTCGTGCTCATCTTGCTGACCTCCACATGCAGAAGAGTGGTCATTTTCGTTGACTTATTTGCTGATCATCGTAGCGACACATCCGCCGACAACCAAGTGCAAACTACCGGAAAATTGACGAAGGCGGACATTTTCGGTCCGCTGGCAAACACTCACGCGGGTGTTTTCTCAGGTCGCCGCCGATACGGAGCCTGCGGTAAGGCAAAGAAACGCATGGTGGACGGCCTCTTGGCGCGCCAGGTGGTCGATTATCGCGTGCCCGAGAAGCTGAGAGTACCCTGAGCAACCGAGGGCATCGAGCCCGATCTCGTAAATCTACTTTGCTGCAAGTGCGGTTATGCCGACTCGTCCGAAGCGTTGGATGCTGCCGCCGGCACTCCAGCTGCGTCGGCGCGCAGCACGGCCGGCCGCAGGCGGACTGGCAGTGCGCGAATCGCGGCCGCAGCCACTGCGACGGCGGCGATCGACATTCCGAAGATGACAACCGCAGGTGCCGTGGGGAAGGCGCCCTCGATGAGCATGGACAGCCCGAACACCACGAACAATGCGGCCGCGCCGAGCTGGATGAACCGCTCGGGCAGGTGCTTACCAGCCAGGGCACCAACGAGGATAGCCAGCGCGTCGGCGGCCACCATCCCGATGGTGGACCCGATCCACACGCCGACCCAGTCGTGATCGGCGGCTAGGGTGATCGTCGCGAGCATCGTCTTGTCGCCGAGCTCAGCCAGCAGGAACGCGGACGCGACCGCGAAGAAGGCGGGTGCGGTGGTCCGCTGGGCCCGAGTGGCCTCATCGTCGGAAAGCTTGTCTCCACGCAGCGTCCACAGCCCGAACAGAACGAAGGCCACCCCGGCGAGGATGCCGAGCAGATGGGTGGGCAGTGCCGCGCCGAGGTAGTGGCCGACGGCGACGGAAATCAGGTGCACGGCCGTTGTGGCGACGGTGATGCCGCCGAGCACGACCCACCAGCGATGCCGCAGCGCGAACGTCATCGCCATCAGCTGCGACTTGTCGCCCAATTCGGCGACGAAAATGACTGCGAAACTCAGGAATAGCGCGGCAAGCACCCAGAACTCCTCATTCGGGTGGCTGTGGTCAGGGGCGGTACTACAGCCTCCGGCCAGCAACCACTAAACGGTTGTGTGGCCGAAGGTCTCGCCCACCGGTTGTGATGCCGGCCGGAAAACCGGGCCCCGCGCTGCGCGCCAGGCCAGTATGTCGATTATCCGATTGGAGGCTACTCCCCTTCGCTGCCGCCAACTCTACGGGCGCTGGAGCGGTGCGCGCAACTCAAGCCAGCTGAAAACCCAACAGCGCCAATAATTTTGATTCGCCGCGAAAGAAAGTTTGGTAGCCCTCAAAACCTCTACGCGGCAAGTAGCATCGCCAGGATCGCGGTGTCCGGGTGGCTGATCGGGTCTACACCGACCCGGCTCACCATGCTGGTGATGGTGCCATCCGATTCGGCCTCGACCCACGCGGCGCGGTGCTCCAGGCCGAGATGTGGAATGCCCGGCAGGAGAACGCAACCCGATGCGGCTCCCAGGCATTCCGGCAGCGACGGCATGGTTTCTGACGGCGGGTGAAGCATCAACAGTGCTGGCGGCTGCCTGTCGGCGAAATGTCCTGGCGCAACTGCAGATTCACCCACCACCGTGCCTTCGGCGAGGACCAGCCCGACGGTGCCGGGGTGCGGTTTATCGGGAAGCTCCTCCCGAACACCGAAAATTGTTGTGGTGGAGAGTAACCCGGGTAGGGACGCCACCCGCACCGCGACTATCAGAAGCTGCGCCCACTCCTTCGTCGAGTTCGGCCAGCGACCGGATACGACGAAGCCCTTCAGGGCACCACGAGAATGAAAGGGCGCGACTTCGACTGCACGCCCGGAACCATTTTCCATCTCGCCTCCGCGACACTTGGGTATGTCAGTGCGACACGACTGCGGGTCGGTTCAACTCAGGATGCGCCACGGAACGCGCGTCAGCAAGGCGACACGGGTGCCAACCCGATATCGGTTCGGCACGCGGCAGGTAAAGGTGGGGACGGCTCAGAACAGAACGATGACGGCGAGGATGCCCAGCAGAACCAGAGCGATCACGCCGGCGCGCAGGGCGGCCAGCATGTACGCGCGATTACAGGTCGCCGAAGCGACATACCGATACGACGGCTTCGAGCCAGACTGTGCCCGGACTGACTGGGATGCCATCACACCGCCCTGACCTGCATGTTCAACTACCACTCCCAGTGAAGTTAGTCACACACTCTTCTGTGAGCGCGATCATAACCCTTCACCTACCCCGAGGAAAACTGGTCAGCCAGGATCCAGGACCTCGTCGAGATTTCGGGTTTGTTGATTGCGAAAGGGTTATCCAAGATCACGGTTGGCTCAATGGCTTCGGCGTGTCGCGCGGCGCGTCGCGGTGGTGTTTCCGACCGCTGGCAAGCGACCGATTTCGCTCGCCCGCTACTAAACTTGTTGATCAGCGCGCGCACACCCCGGCGGGTTATCCACAAGTACTCCGCGGTTTGGTGGCGAGATGGTGCGCTCAAGGTCCATTTACCCGCATGAACACCTGTGGATAAACCTGTGGAAACTGTGGATAGTCCAGTCATTGCTACATTTACACGATGGCCGAAGTTGCACTGCGTGCCACAATCCCAGCCCGCCTGGCACCCACTTCTGCCCTGCCGCAGCACGCCGCACCCAAGTTCCGCTCGCTAGGCTGGTCCGCGTGATTCAGGTGTGCTCCCAGTGCGGGACACGGTGGAACGTGCGCGACCGTCAGCGCAGCTGGTGCCCCCGTTGCAACGGCGCCCTGATGGCGCCGGTCAATGCGCCTGATCCGCGCTGGAGTCCCGGCGCGACGAGCCACCCACCGGCCAGGCCACCCGGTCCGCGGCCACCCGGTCCGCGGCTGCCCCAGGGATTTCGCTGGATCGCGGTCCGCCCGGGGCCCCCGCCCCCGCCTCGTCGCCGTCGTCGTGATCTCGGGCCGACACCGCGCTACGCCGATATCCCGCGGTGGGGCCTCGCCGACCAGGTCGCGCCGATCCCGCCGGATCACGACGGTGCCGCCAAGTCCGGACCCGCGCCCGTCACGGTCCGCGCGGCGCTGCTCTCGGCGATCGCGATCTTCGGCCTGGCGGCAGCGGTCCACATCGTTCGCTACGTACTGCTGTTGATCAACCGCACCGCACTCCTTCCGCCTCTCGTCGCCGGCGCGGCGCTGTGGCTCGGCGTGTTGGCCAGCTTGGCCGCGATCGTGGCGGTCATTCTGACCGCGGTCGTCACGACGTCATGGTTGATCGCGCGTCGCGCCGCGGTCTATCAACACCTCGGCCACGACGACCCGCGGCCGACATGGGCGCTGTGGGCGGGCTGCCTGGTACCGGTCGTGAACCTGGTGTGGGCGCCGGTGTACGTCATCGAACTCGCCCGCGCCGAGCAGACGTACGCGCGAGTGCGCGGGCCGATCACGGCGTGGTGGATCGCCTGGATCCTGTCGACGGCGGTGTCCATCTTCGGGATCGCCACGAGTTTCACCACCAAACCGCAGGGCATCGCGGACAACACAGTGACGGTGATCATCGCCTACCTGCTGGGTGCCGGCGTACTGGCGCTGTTGTGGCAGTTGTTAGACGCCTTCGTGCGCAAACCCGTCGAACGGCCGCTGCACCGGTGGGTGGTGGTCGGCCAGGACTCACCCCAGGACCGGCCGCACGACCAGCCCGCCGAGCCCGCGTCGCTGCCAGCGGTTGAGCAGGACCAACGGGAACCGGCAGCATAGGCGTATGCACTCGGCCGGCGAACCGCTCGACGGGCACCCCTTCGTGGTTGCCCACCGCGGAGCTTCGGCTGAGCGCCCCGAGCACACGCTGGCCGCGTACGAGCTAGCGCTGGCCGAAGGCGCCGACGGAGTCGAGTGCGACGTCCGGTTGACCCGCGACGGCCACCTGGTGTGTGTGCACGACCGGCGGGTGGACCGCACGTCGACGGGCACCGGTCTGGTCAGCGAGATGACACTGGCCGAACTCAAACGGCTGGACTGGGGGGCCTGGCACAGCAGCGCGCGATCCGATGAGCCGCCGACCGGCACGGGCCTGCTCACCCTCGACGACCTGGTGCGCCTAGTCCTGGATTGGAACCGGCCAGTGAAGTTGTTCGTCGAGACCAAGCACCCCGTGCGCTACGGCGGGCTGGTCGAGAGCAAGGTCCTCGCCCTGCTGCATCGCTACGGCATTGCGGCACCGGCGTCAGCGGCTCTCTCCCGGGCCGTGGTGATGTCGTTCTCAGCCGCCGCGGTGTGGCGGATCCGGCGCGCGGCGCCGCTACTGCCGACAGTGCTGCTGGGTGAGACGTCGCGGTATCTGGGCGGCAGCGCGGCCACGACTGTCGGGGCGACGGCAGTCGGACCGTCGATCGGGACCCTGCGCGAGCATCCCGAGCTCGTCGACCGGGCCGCCGCACAGGGCCGGGCCATGTACTGCTGGACCGTGGACCACTACGAGGACGTCGGCTACTGCCGCGATCTGGGCGTCGGCTGGATCGCGACCAACCATCCGGGGCGGACCAAGGCCTGGCTGCAGAACCCGTTAGCCGTCCCGGGCGACTAGGATGGGGCGTCCAGCGCTGGCTTCGGGATCACCGAATCGGTGCGCAGCGCGGTGAACAACTGCTCGGCCGCATCGGAGTCCCACACGACGACTGAACCGGAGTCGTTGTCGGTGAACTCGCCGATCGGCACCGTGATCGCGGTGGTCGAGCCGTGCAGTGCCCAGCCCAGCAGCGCGAGATCCCAGACGTGGTCACCATTGTCGACAGTCAGTGACCCGACGGCGGCGTGCGGCACGGAGTACCAGCGCCACGGGTTGAGCCACACTGCCGCGCTGCTGGCTTTGTGCATCACTGCGGCCATGAACTCCCGCTGGTGGACCATTCGGTCCAGATCGGCACGCGGGGTCGCCCGGGACCGCACGTAACCCAGTGCGTTGCGGCCGTCGAGGGTCTGGCAGCCAGAGGGCAGATTGACCCCGGCCAGCGGGTCGTCGATCGCGTCGGTCGGGCATACCCGGACACCCCCCAGCGCGTCGACCGCCACCGCGAAACCGGTGAAACCCACCTCGGCGTAATGGTCGAGACGCAGGCCGGTGGCCTGCTCGACGGTCTGGGCCAGCAGCGGTGCGCCGCCCTCGGCAAAGGCGGCGTTGATCTTGTCCTTGCCGTGGCCGGGGATGTCCACATAGGAATCGCGGGGGAGCGAGACCATCGTGGTGGGGGCATCGGAGCCGAGCGCGGGAATGTGCACGACCAGGATCGTGTCGGTCCGCCCGTTGCCGAGGTCGCCGCCGGTGGTCAACTCGGCCTGTTGTTCGGGGGTCAGCCCGGCCCGGCTATCGGAGCCGACGAGCAACCACGTGGTGCCCGCGCCCGCTTCGGGACGGTCGGCGTAGTCGAAGACCGCGACCCGGCGCAGGGAGGTGTCGATCCACCCGGCGCCGCCGACGAGCCCGCCTCCGACCATTAGGAGCACGATGATCAGCGTGACGAAAATCCTTCGACCCCAACGCTTTTTGCGCTTGAGCTTAGGCGGTGGTGGCGGTGGTGGCGGTGGTGCAGCCGGAGGGGCAGCGGGAGGCCGCGCTAGTGGTGGCGGCGGGGGAGGTCGCCTTGGCGGTGCCGGGGCGCGCTGTGGCGGTGGGGGCGGCGGCACGCGGCCCGGGTCCCGCCGGATCACCTGTGAGGGCTCCCGCAGTGGCGGGTGGGCCGGTGGCGAGGCTTGACGCGGTATGCGCTCAGTCGGCAGATCCGCCGCGGGCCGCGGTGGCCACTCCTCGCTCACCACGTCAATTTACGTGCCCGGCTCACTTGAGCCAGCCAAGATGGCCGGCGAGTGCGACGTAACCGACGAACGCGACGGTGTCGATGACGCCGTGCGCGATCACCAGTGGCCACAGCCGGCCCGTCCGGCACCACGCGTATCCGAAGACCACGCCCATCACCAGGTTGCCCAGTCCCGCACCGAAGCCTTGATAGAGGTGGTACATCCCGCGTAACACGCTGGAGGCCAGAATCGCCCGGTTCTGGTTCAGACCGAGCTGTTTGAGCCGGGTGATCAGGTAGCCGACGACCACGACTTCCTCGGCGAACCCGTTGGCGAATGCCGACAGGATCAGTACCGGGATGCGCCACCAGGTGTCGTGCAGGGCCGCGGGCTCCACCTCGGCGTTCATCCCAAGCCATCGGCCGGCCAGATACAGCAGCAGGCCGGGGATACCGATCAGGGCGGCCAGGCCGAGGCCGCCCAAGACATCACGCCACTGCACGCGGCGCAGTCCGAGCCGGGCCGGGGTGGTCCCGCTGCGCCACAACAGATAAAGGCCGAGGGCTCCCCACGCCACCAGTTGAGCCACCGATGCCAGGTTCAGACCCAGATTGATCAGGTCATAGCGAGAGAGATTGGGGTTCAACCGAACTCGGCGCCCCGAGAGCCCGGACAGCACCGCGTCGAACAGCTGCAGCATTGCGATGACGCCGCTGACGCCGAAAGTGACGGCAAGCATGACGCCGACTTCGATGCGCAGGCCACGCCGGTCAGTGGCGAGGAATTCGTCGCGGGTGGCACTCACCCCGCCACGGTAACGGCCCTACATCCGGCGTGCGCGCAGCCCGTTGACGAACGGGCAACCCATCAGCAACCGGATGGCCCGGCCCAGACCCGGCACGTCAGCCACCGGCTCGCCGAACGGCAACCGGACGTCGTGATCACCGTCGGCACCCTCGACGCGCAGGCGCAGACCATAGCGGTCCAGACCAAGGGGGCGGACCCGCCCGCGCCGCAGTGGCGCGGGCAGCTTGCCGGCCAGCCGCTCCAACACCTCGGGATGATCACTGTCCAGATGGCACAGCCATGCCGACTCGAGCTCGCAGAACGGGTCTGGCTCGGCCGTCATCAGTTCGTGCGCGTTGACGGTCTCGGCCCCGCCGGCGTCAGCGACAACCACCGATTCCACCTCGAGCAGCAGCAGGACCTGTCCTGCGCCGATGTCCAGCAGCGCCGCGTTCGGGTGGTCGGTCGCGATCATGTCGACCATCGTGCGCACGGCATGCGCGGGCACGCTGTGCACACGGCCGCGGATCCACACCAGCGACCGCACGGGCTCCCGCAGCGGTAGTGGGGCGAAGTCGGTGAGCTCCAGGACGGCTGCCACGCCCTCGGTCCCGGCGGCGCGGGTGCAGACGGCAAGTGGGGAGTGGGCCAGCAGGCTCACCGCGAAAGAACCACCCGGTAGCAGGTGGTGAATGGGCGTGGTGGCCGGGGCGACACCGTCGGCGACCAGCATTGCACCAGCGGCACGTGCGCAGGCGCTGCGGACGCGTTCGGCGGTGGACGGCGTAGTGAGCGTCGCTGAGGTCATCGCGCACCTTCCAGTTAGTGAGGTAAGCCTAAGTTAACTATCACCGCGTGGTCGCGCAAGGGTTCCCTGTGTGGCCGACCCGATAGGGTTGCACCGTGGCCCGTATCGCCTACCTCGGTCCCGAGGGGACGTTCACCGAAGCGGCACTTCTCAAGATGTGCGCCGGCGGTGTGGTCCCGGGCGGCAGCAGTGATACCCAACCTCAGCCGACCGACAGCACCCCGGCAGCCCTGGCGGCCGTGCGGAACGGAGCAGCCGACTTCGCCTGCGTGCCGATCGAGAACTCCATCGAGGGCACGGTGCTGCCCACCCTGGACAGCCTGGCCACCGGCTCACCGCTGCAGGTCTACGCCGAGCTGACCCTGGATGTTTGCTTCAGCATCGTCGTGCGCGACGGCCACGACCGAGACTCCGTGCGCACCGTCGCGGCGTTCCCGATCGCCGCCGCGCAAATCCGGCGCTGGCTGGCCACGCATCTGCCGGAAGCTGTTCTCGTCCCGGCTAATTCGAATGCCGCCGCCGCGCAGGAGGTGGCGGCGGGGCGCGCCGATGCCGGTGTCAGCACCGCCCTGGCCGCGCAGCGGTATGGCCTGTCCACCGTGGCTGACGGGGTCGTCGACGAACCCAATGCCAGGACGCGGTTCGTCCTCGTCGGTCGTCCGGGCACGCCGCCTGCGCGTACCGGTGCCGACCGCACCTCGGTGGTGCTGCGGATCGACAACACGCCCGGGGCGCTGGTGTCGGCGATGACCGAATTCGGGATCCGCGACATCGATCTGACCCGCATCGAATCCCGGCCCACCCGCCTTGAACTCGGCACCTACGTCTTCTTCCTGGACTGCGTCGGCCACATTGACGACAGTGCGGTCGCCGAGGCTCTCAAGGCTCTGCATCGGCGGTGTGCCGACGTTCGCTATCTGGGCTCGTGGCCGACGGAATCGGCGACCGGCGCAATACCGCCGCAGCTCGACGAGGCCGACCGCTGGTTGGCCCGGCTCCGGGAGGGGGACCCGACATGACTGGACGGCTGATCCTCATGCGCCACGGACAGTCCTACGGAAACGTCGAGCGCCGTCTCGACACCCGGCCTCCCGGGGCCGACCTCACCGACCTCGGTCGAGAACAGGCGCGCGACTTCGCGTTGGCCCGTGCCCGGCCTCCCGGGCTGCTGGCGCATTCGATCGCCAACCGGGCCGCCCAGACGGCGGCCGAGATCGGTGCCCAACTTCGGCTATCCGCCGAGGAGTTCACCGGTATCCACGAGGTGCAGGCCGGCGACCTGGAGAACCGCGACGACGATGATGCCATCGCCGAGTTCAATGCGATCTACAGGCGCTGGCTTGAAGGCGATTTGGCGGTCCCGATGCCCGGCGGAGAAAGCGCCAGTGATGTCCTGGACCGCTACGTCCCGGTGGTCACCGAGCTGCGGCTGCGCTATCTGGACGACCACGCCTGGACCGACGACATCATCGTGGTCAGCCACGGCGCGGCCATCCGGTTGGTCGCGGCCACGTTGGCCGGTGTGGAGAGCAGTTTCGTGCTCGACCACCATCTGGCCAACGCGGAGTCGGTGGTGTTGTCACCGATCACCGACGGTCGATGGAGCTGTGTGCAGTGGGGGGCGCTGAGCCCGCCGTTTTATCCCGAGCCCGACGCACATCCGGTCGAGGATGCGCTTCAGCCCGTGGATCCCATGGGCTGACAGGATTTACACGGCAAATCGGACTGATGTTTGCTGAGAGCAGTCGCATCCCACCGTGTCGCAATCGATCACCAGCGCGTGAAGGATTAGCTCGGGCGCGGTGCAACCTTCTTCGGTGCATTCCTCGCGATGCGCGGTGTGGAGGATGAGCGTACCGTGGCAATGTCCCAGGCCAGCGGTGCATTCTCGGCAGCTTCGTACCATGCTTCGTTCCTAGCATTGAGGCCCGCCGAGGTGCCGCTGCCACGCGGGCTCCGTGCCCGTTGTTTTCGCCGGTAGCAAAAGTTGCTATGCAATTGCTGGTGAGGTGAGATATCTTGGGGATCCTCAGCCCTTCGGGGGTGGGCTGGTTAACTGCCGGGCCAGTCAGCGACGCAAAAATAATTCCCGGCACGAAAAAAGTTAGGACTCATCATGAAGTCAGGTCGTTTGACTCGGCAGATTGCGCTTTGTGCTGGCGGGCTCGCGATCGTCGGCATGGGCACGCTGACCGCTTGTGGCAAAGATAAGGACAAGGCGCCGGAGAGCACCACGCCGACCACGACGACGAGCGCTCCCGCGCCGTCGCCCACGGAGAAGGCTGTGTCGCCTGGTGGCGCCAACTCCTTCACACCCACTGTCAAGGCTCCGCCCGCACCGACCGCGCTGCCCGGCAACGTCATCACCGGCGGCCAATGAGCCAACCGGTCCGCATCCGTCCACAGCGACCCGCCGCCGACAGTGATCGGGGCACAACGCCTTCGCGCGCTGTCTGTGGTGGGGCTGTTGGGGGTGCTCACCGCAGCCGCAGTACTGGTCGCTGATCTCCATCGGCATTCGGCGCCCGCCGAAGCCGGGGCGATCAGCGGCCCGTACGCGTCTCTGCTCGCCAGCTCGGTCGACCTCGGTCCGGCACATACCGACCACATTCAGCTGACCGCGGCACTGCGCGACGACTCCCGTCCCGATCTTCTGATGGGATGGGCTGTCCAACAAAACCTTTCGGTGCGCTGGCGCCCGGGAGACACCTGGGCGATCCTGGAAGGCGCGCCCGCCGCGGTGTCCGGTGCCTTCGGCGTCGAAGTCCACGACTACCGGGGCAAGCGCGGCCAGGTCTTCTACGCCTCGCCGCAGCAGCCGTCTGTTCCGCAATCACTCAGCGCGGAGCTCGCCGGTCTCGGCCGCATCCTGGGCTATACGCCGCACCGCGAGTCCAAGGTCTGGATGCTGCCGCTGGAGGTCCCCGACCAAGGCCTGAACCCCAGCGCTCTGCTGCGCACGTACAACGCGATGCCGTTGCACGAGAAGGGCTACACCGGCACGGGCACGACCGTCGTCGTATTCGCTTTCGACGGTTTCGACCAAGCCGACCTCAATACCTTCTCGACCACGTTCAACTTGCCGAAGTTCACCCCGGACGTCGTCGGCGGCATGCCGCCGGCCCGCCGCGGCGAGGCGACCATGGACCTCGAGGCGATCCACGCGATCGTGCCCGACGCGAAAAAGGTTCTCGTCAACGCACGCTCGACCGTCGAGGGTGACGGATCGTACGAGAAGATCGCGAAATTGATGGAGGACACCGAACGGAGTTATCCGGGTGCGGTGTGGAGCTTTTCCATCGGCTGGGGTTGCGACAAGCTGATCACTGCTCCCGACCTGGTGCCGGTGCGCGCAGCACTGTCCGCTGCGCACCGCTCGGGCACAACGGCTTTCGACGCCAGCGGTGACTTGGCCGGCCTCGATTGCAAGGGCGGCGACGAGTGGTCGTCACCGCCGAGCGAGAACGACGTCGGGCTCGACGCGGTGGCCTCCATGCCGGAGATGACCGACGTGGGTGGCACGACGGTGTCCACCGACGCCAACGGCGGCTGGCTTGCCGAACAATCGTGGTTCGACCCGCCGCTGTCCCAGGGCACCGGCGGAGGCGTCTCGGCCCTTTTCGAGCGCCCGGATTGGCAACAGGATCTCAACGTCCCCAATGGCGCCGGTAAGCGGCTGACCCCAGATATCTCGGCGGTTGCCGATCCGTTCACCGGTGTGCAGATTGTCTTCAACCAGGAGGTGATCATCGGCGGCGGGACCTCGCTGGCGGCGCCGATCTGGGCCGGTTTGACCGCATTGATGAACCAGTACGTGGTCGACATGGGCGGCTCGCTGATCGGGAATCTCAACCCGATCCTCTACACGATCGCCCGCGGCACACCGCTGCCGGCGTTTCGCGATGTCGTCCTGGGCGGCAACGCGGTGGCCAACGCCGGTCCGGGTTATGACCTGGTCACGGGGCTGGGCACCCCGAATGTCGAGAACCTCGCGCGGAATGTTCTAGTGACCCAAAAGGTGGTCGACCGATGACGGCGCCTCACGACGAAGTTCCGACGATGGAGTGTTCGGTCTGCCGGATCGACGTCCCGGCCGGTGCGTTCTGCGGCTACTGCGGCGACCATCTGGCCTCCGAGCCAACGCGCGGCCCGAAGTGGTTGCGCGGCGACACCTTTGGGGCCGCCCCAGGGGAGAGCGTGCTGCTCCCCTCGATCGCCAGTTCGTTGTTTCCCCATCTGCCTCAGCGCTCGCGAATCCCGTTCCGGGTCGGTATCGCACTGGTGCTCCTAGGCCTTGTCGCATTCTCGGTGGCCAAACTGCCTGCGGCGCTGATCACCGTCGCCGCCCTGGGGTTGCCGTTGCTGTTCGTGCTCTATCTGGTCGAGTCCCAGGTGTACCGCGACCTGGCCGGCTGGCTTCTGGTGCTGACCGGAGTCGTCAGCGCTGCACTCGGAGCGGGCTGGATCCTGCTGACCGGGGAGATGGTCGCCCGCGCCTACGGCGTACCGATGGCCACGGGCCTGGCCATCCATCACCTGATGCGGGAAGGTATCGCCATCCCGACCGGTGCGATGATCCTGATGCTGGTGCCGATCGTCCTGGTCCGGCTGATGCGCTCAAAGCCGCGAGAAGTACTGGACGGCTTCGTGGTTGGGGCATTTGCCGCGCTCATCTTCGCCGCGGCCGCGACGCTGACAAGACTGGCCCCGCAGTTCGCCGCCGGCCTGCTCGCATACAGTCGGCCCATCAAAGGACTGATCGTCGAGGCCGGCATCTGCGGCCTGACGATTCCCCTGACCGCGGCCGCCGCGGGCGGTCTGTTCGGCATGGCCTTGTGGTTCCGGGGCCAGACCACCAATTCCCACGAGCATCCCGGCCGTGTGCGTGCGGCATTGCTCGGTCTGACCGTGCTGGTGCTGATCCTCCATGTCGCCGTTGGGGCGGCGGACGTCATGGGTTGGCCGCAACTTTCGATGCTCGGGATCCATGTCGTGATGACACTGCTCTCCCTGGTGTTGTTACGGATCGGTGTGCAACTGGCGCTGCTGCACGAGGTGCCCGACCCCATCGACGAGCATGCACCGATGCTGTGCCCGCACTGCGAGCACGTCGTACCGGATATGGCCTTCTGCCCGGCCTGCGGCGCCGCGACCCGGGCCTCGTCGCGCGTATCGCGCCGCCAACGTCGTGAAACGCGGCCGGTGCGCCAGCCCGTGGCGGAGGGTTCGTGACCACTCCGGTCCCGGTGACCGGTGAGGAGGAGTTCTTGGGCTACGCGCTGCCGCCGGGCACCTATCTCGCTCCTGCGTTGCGCCACGCGCGGTTCAGCAACACGGTCGGCCTGTGGGCGGCCGGGGTCGTCGTCGTCGCGCTGATCCTGGTTGGAGTGTCGTTGATGGTCACCCAAAAGGCACCGCGCTATATGTGCCCGCCCGAATGCGGTGCCCCACCGATGGGGACGCCGGTGACCGGGCTGCCCCGCTTCACCGCTCCCGACGGGTCCTTCTCGGTCTCGTACCCGGCGCCGGGCTCGGCCTACGAGGTCACCACCGACGCCCGAGGTATCACCGCGAAGTTCACCGGCGGCGACACCGGTTATATGCAACTGTTCTCGCAGCCGGCGGCCGGCCGGTCGGCCCGCGATATCGCCGATGAACTACTGAAGAAGAAGTTCCCCGACGCCAAGGTGGCCTACGAGATCCCCAATGCGATGGTGGGGTATCAGCCTGGCTACGGCGAAGTCGCCGACGTCTGGCCGCAGGGAACGGGCAACAGCTACATCAGGATTCGAACGGTGCTGCTGGTGTCGGTCAAGAACGACCTGGCACTCGTGGCCGGCGCGGTCGGCCCCTATCACGCGTTCGGACCGGATTTCGGGCCCGGTCTGCCGTCCGGTGCGAACCTGCAGTTAGCTCAGGATATGGGCAAGTATGTCAACAGTTTCACCTGGAACGGCGACCCTGCTCGCTGAAAAAGATTCAGCCCCAGCCTAATTCGTGCAGACGATCGTCGTCGATACCGAAATGGTGTGCTATCTCATGGATTACGGTGATCGCGACTTCTTCGACCACGTCGGCCTCGGTGTCGCACATGTCCAGCAATGGTTCCCGATAGATCGTAACGGTATCCGGAAGTGAGCCAGCGTAACTGGAATCGCGTTCGGTGAGCGCGACGCCGTCGTAAAGACCCAGCAGATCGGGCTCCTCGGGGTGCTGATCTTCGATCAGTATCACGACGTTGTCGATCGCCTTGGCAAGTCCGGGTGGAATCAGATCCAGCGCGTCGCCGACCAATTCCTCGAACCGCTGCGGGTCCATCCGTACAGGCACGACCTAAGCCGGTGGGGGAACGACGTCGACCGGACCGGGCGGCGGGCCTGCGGGTGGCGGCGGGGCCGCTGGCGGCGGGGGTCCGTCCATCGGCGGTGCGTCCAGCGGCGGTCCCGCCGGCTGCGCGGGTACGAACTCCCCGTTGAGGACGTTGCCTTGCTGCGGTGGCGGAGCCCCCGCGGTGCTGCTGGGCGCTGCGGTCGAGGTAGGCACCTGCGTCTGCTGCGTCGACTGCTGCGGCAGGTGCTGGGTCTGGGTGGACTGCGTCGACTGGCCCGATTGGCCGGACTGGCTGCTGTCACTGGTCGACGGTGCGTACTGCGTGCTCGGGATCGACGGCAGCAGCGGAATCGACGGAAGGCTCAGCCGTTCCTGGGGAATGTCCGGCGGCGGGACGGGCGGCATCCCGTTGATGAGTAGCGCACCCTTGGCCGGGTTGATCAGCGTCGCCCAGCCACCGTTGCCCAGCGTGGCGCCGATGCTGCAAGCCACCTGGTGGCTGCCCGCGGTCCAGCTCGGCAGCGAGATCGTGCTGTAAATCAGCGTCAGGGTGGTGGAGCGCAGTTGTAGCGGCGCCAGGTAGGCATCGGTCATCCGCGTGCATGCTTCCTTGATGAACGCGTCCTGGTCGGCTTCGGTCGGCAGGGTGCCGGAGAATTTTTCGGCCAGGTTCACCGAGCCGGTGACTTCAATGGCGTGCGGTGCGCCGCAGTCGACCGGGATATCGGTGGGCTGGCTGGTGGGCTGGTCGATGCCGAGGCAGGTGCCGGCCGGCCAGACCTTGGACTGGTCGACCTCGGCCACCCGGCCCTTGACGGCGGTCTGCTGGCCGTCGGCTCCCGGCAGCTGCAGGCCGCACAGCATCCGTCGCTCGCCGTCCTGCTTCCAGGCCTTGTCACCTGACCACAGCATGCTGATGGTGAACTTGCTGTTGGGATCGAACTTGTCGCCGAGGTAGCGCTCAACGGCCGGCTGGCAGTGTTCCAGGCTGATCTGCTGGATGCGCGCGGCGTTCGGCGGCGGGGCGTCAGGGCCGTATTCGGTCCCCGGGTAGGTCCGCGTATCGACCGACTCTGCGACTTCGAAGCGGTGGTCGTTCTTGCAGTCGACGATGGTGGCGGAGTCGGGATCCTTGCCCGGCCAGTTCAGGCAGTTGCCCGCCTTCGCGTTGGCGAATGCCGCGGTGCCTTTGAAGCCCGACAGCGGGTCGGAGCCGGCATAACCGGCCAGCCGGTTGTTGAACCCGATCGGCAGGGCGGTCACGACGCCGGCGATCAGCAGGGCACCCAGCGCGGTCAGCAGGAGTGCCCGGCGCGTCGAGGTGGCCTGGAAAGTGCCCAGAAAGCCGCGCCGCGGCGTGCCCTGTTCGGGCAGCTCGGGCGTGACGTCCTCGCGCTCGGATAACTGCAACATCGTCTCCATTGTGGCAGTCGCGAGCAGGTGTGTGACAAGTGATGCAGTTGTACTGTTATGGGGTTGTGCTGTGCGTTCTCCCCGGAGGGGCCGACGCGGTGGCCAACGCCAATAGCTAGGGTTGCGGTCGTGATCGACCTGAAACTGCTGCGCGATGACCCCGATGCGGTACGGCGATCCCAGCTCAGCCGTGGTGAGGATCCGGGGCTCGTCGACGCTCTGCTTGAGGCCGATACCGCACGCCGGGCGGCGATATCGGCCGCCGACACGCTGCGGGCCGAGCAGAAGTCCGCCAGCAAAAAGGTCGGCTCGGCCTCCCTGGAGGATCGGCCCGCACTACTGGAGCAGGCCAAAGAACTTGCCGCACAGGTTAAGTCGGCCGAAGCCGAGCAAGTAGCGGCCGAAGCGGCCTTCACGAGTGCGCACATGGGGATTCAGAACGTCATCATCGATGGCGTCCCGGCCGGTGGCGAGGCCGATTTCGTCGTCCTCGACGTGGTCGGCCAGCCACGGCAGATCGAGAATCCGAAAGACCACCTCGAACTCGGCGAGGCGCTTGGGCTGATCGATATGGAACGCGGCGCGAAGGTGTCCGGCTCGCGGTTCTATTTCCTGACCGGCCGCGGCGCACTGTTGCAGCTCGGCCTGCTGCAGCTGGCGGTGCGGTTGGCGACCGACAACGGCTTCACCCTGATGATCCCGCCGGTACTGGTGCGTCCCGAGGTGATGGCCGGCACCGGCTTCCTGGGCGCCCACGCCGACGAGATCTACCACCTGCAGGACGATGACCTCTACCTCGTCGGCACCTCGGAGGTGCCGCTGGCGGGGTACCACTCCGACGAGATCCTCGACCTGTCCGGTGGTCCGGCCCGGTACGCCGGGTGGTCGTCGTGCTTCCGCCGGGAGGCCGGCAGCTATGGCAAGGACACCCGCGGCATCATCCGGGTGCATCAGTTCGACAAGGTTGAGGCCTTCGTCTACTGCCGTCCCGAGGACGCCGAGGCCGAACATCAGCGGCTGCTGGGCTGGCAGCGCCAGATGCTCGAGCTGATCGACGTGCCGTATCGCGTGATCGATGTGGCCGCTGGAGATCTGGGGTCCTCGGCCGCGCGGAAATTCGACTGTGAGGCGTGGGTACCCACCCAGCAGGCCTACCGCGAGCTGACCTCGACGTCGAACTGCACGACGTTCCAGGCCCGCCGGCTGGCTACCCGCTACCGCGACGAGAACGGCAAGCCGCAGACCGCGGCAACACTCAACGGCACGCTGGCTACCACGCGGTGGCTGGTTGCGATCCTGGAAAACCATCAACAGCCAGACGGCAGCGTGCGGGTTCCCGCCGCCCTGGTGCCTTACGTGGGGACGGAGATCCTGCAACCGTGATCGAACTCGACCTGGATGAGATCAAAAACTGGTTCGGCTTCGGGGTCGCCGGGAACTTCGCCGGCCACCTCGAACAAGCCGGTGAGGCAGTCGATTTCGTCAACGTTGCCAGCGAGGGCGTCGCGCCCAAGGGGATCTTCCCGTGGTACGCGCCCGGTCACGACAGCTTCCTCGGCGAGTTCCCGCTCTCGCATGACGCGCTGATGGTGCCGAACACGACGGAGGCCGACGGGCCGCTCAACCTGCAGATCGAACCCGAGGTCGGGTTGGCCTGCGATGTGGTGTGGGAGGGCGACACCGTGGTCACGCTGAGGCCGTTCGCCCTCGGCGCGTTCAACGACTGCTCGATCCGCCGCCCCAACGCCGCCAAGATCAGTCACAAGAAGAACTGGGGCCCATCGTCGAAAGGTGTTGCGCACCAGTTCTTTGACATCAGCGATCTGACCCCGGACGGGCCGACCGCGACACTTCGGCTGCTGTGCCACCTGCGCACGTCCGACGGTGTGCACCACGAGTACGGGGTGGACAGCCCGCTGCTGGGCTACTCGTACTACGGCGAGGTGCTGCTGGACTGGATCGTTGAGCGGCTGGCCAACCAAAAGGGTTCGCCCGATACGCCTTTGGAGGATGTCGGCGCGCTGATGGTGGCGTGCGGCCGGCCGCAGAAGGTGTTGATCGGCATCGGTGCGACGCGCTACACCAAGCTGGGGGAGTCGACGTACCTGCAACCGGGTGACGAGGCCATCGTGCGGGTCTACGACACCGACAGCGACGCGGCATCCGAACTGCGCCAACTGGTTTGGTCGCCTTAGCTCCCTTACGCCCAAACCAAGGTTTGGCAGTGAGAGTGCGAGTGGATCGCACCGTTTCGCCCAAAGGTGATGTCTGACCGGAGACCGTCATGCCACCGCCAGCGTGTCTCCCACGGCGCTGACGTTTCCGGCGTGATGTTCGGCAGAGAGTACGAAAACACCGCACGTGACCTGCTCAAAGCGGTGACCGCCGGTATCGACGCGTGTGGTGAGACCGGGTACGGCATCCAGGTCAGTGCAGCAGCAACTGGCCCCGCAGCTAACGTCGAGAAGACGCAGAATGCGATCCGGGAACTGTTGAACAAGCTTGGCTCGGTGGGCGGCATTATGGGGACGCTCTTCGAAGACCATATGAATCCTCTGCGGTTCGCCTACGACCCCGATGGTGCACTGAAGACATGGACAGGCATTGCGGAGCTGAGCAACGCAGTCATGAATCCGGCCCCGTTGGCGCAGATGGCAGTGAAGGATCCTGCGAAGTTCGAAGCGATAATCAAAGGGCTGGCGCGCACCGACGAGTGGAGCAGGGACCGCCCGATGCTGGCGGCCAGTCAGAACATCGCCGCCGGTTGACGGCCTGGAGGGTCATGGACGGTTCGCGCCGAATCCGGATGCTCCGGAATTTGTCGAAATCGGACACTAGCAACCTACCGTCAAGTAAGTTACTTGTCTGTTAGTCAACTACTTGGTAAGGGAGAAGCAGTGGACGTATTGCTGCGTTCGAAGGTTTCCGCGGGCATCGCGATCGTCGGTGCGAGCGCGATCGTCGTTTCGCCGATATCGGTGACGATACCCGACATGCGGGCGCCGGCTATCCACATGTCGAGCCTTGCGACGGCACTCGCGTCAACGTCGCAGAGCCTGCCCACCTGGGCGCAAGTCATCGAGACCACATTCAGCAACATCGCCATGCTGGGGACTCAGGTGCAGGGGAGTCCCGATCCGATCCTGCAGCAGATCATCACCAACCAGCTCGCCAATGTCGCCACCATCTCGACGGCCCTGGGAGGCGCCTTCGGCGGCCTCGTCGCTGGTCTGACGGCGCTGCCCAAGGCGTTTCTCACCGCGACCCAGCAGCTGGCCGCCGGCCAGTTCAGCGATGCCGTGCAGACGCTGTTCCAGGGCGGCCTCGGACTGGTACTGGCTCCCGTGATCAGCCTGCTCCCGGTTTTCAACATCCCCGGACAGATTGCGAAGAACGTCTCCAACGTGCTCACTGCGCTGCCGGGCATCCTTCTGAGCGTCGGCCTTGCTGCAATCTCCCCAATTGGGGGTGCCGTCTATGCGTTTGGTGACGCCGGGCAACTCGTCGTCGACTCGCTGCAGGCCGGGGATGCTGTGGCGGCCATCCGCGCCCTCATCAACATCCCTGCCGCAATGACGGGTGCCTTCCTCAACGGATATCCGGCAACGTCCAGCTCGGGGATCCTCAGCCCGTATGCGGGCTCCTCCTTCGGTTCGGGCTTGATCGCCAGCTTGTTGGCCGCGCGCGACACGATTGCGCAGGCACTGGGTGCCCCGGTACCGCCGTCGTCGGCGGCTGTGGTCGCGCGGTCGGCCGCTCCGTCCGCCGAGGTTGCGACCCGGCCGAAGGGCACCTCGACCGAGGGCTCAGCAGGGGCGGGCAACGGCACCGGTTCGGCTGCAACCGACTCGGCTCCGAGCGTGGCTGCGTCGCACAAGACGACAGTGACCAGCGATGGCAACACGGCGGTTCCCGGAGCGACCACTAGCCCGACGGCAGCTACCGGCACCGGTTCGGAGACGGGGCCCGGGGCGGGCAGCACTGCAGGCCGACAAGGGGGCGAGGGAGCCAAGAAGGGCCAGGGTGTCAGCGCCCGGAACGCGAGCGGCTCCGCCAAGGCCGGGGCGCACAGCGGCGGCGCCCAGTAATCACAGCGTCCACACCAGGTAGTCCGTCCCGTCGTGGGATGGGCTACCAGGTGTGCGACTGTCGTTCCGCCAAGGCCGCAGCGCGGGCTTAGTCTTCCAACAGCTCGTCGAGCGTTGCCAGGAACTCCCGGGGCTTGACCGGGGTGAACGCCGGACTTGGATTCGTACCCGGCACGTCGAGCGTGATCAGGGTCGACTTGATCGGTCGATAGATGTCCAGCGGCATCCAGCGCCGCAGATCAGAACTACCCCACAGCCGGAACCGCTGCATCCACACTCCCAGTGGTTCGGCCTGGTAGCCCTTGATCGCCCGCAGTGGGATCACCTTGGCCGTTCCCGACGGGAAGTGGTAGCGCCGCAACGTGAGTGCGAAACGGTCCAGTTGAACCAGACCGTCGTCGTAGTGCTGCTGCCCAGCGGCGCTCATTGCCGGGAGCGCCGCAATTCGTGGCCCGTGGTCGTCAGGCAGCGGCCGTTCTCCAGGTTCCACTGCCAGCCGTGCAGATTGCACGTCAGCGTCGAGCCCTCCACCACACCGAATTTCGAGAGATCCGCTTTCAGGTGCGGGCAGCGGCGCTGCATGGTCCAGCCGTCCAGCGTGATGTCTCCGGTGTCGTCGTGCGCCTCGGCGAACCAGCCGTCGGCGTAGGCGATCCGCTCGTCGGTCAGGCACTTGAAGAAGGTGTACAGGTATTCGTTGAACCCGCCGACCCGCCAGGCCCGGAACCGGGTGGACAAGAAGATCGTGTTGACCCAGTCCGGCTCGTCGTCGCGTAGCACAGTGCGCACCAGCTCCGGTGCTATCTCGAAGCCATAGCGGAACTTCTCGTCCGCAACCGGTTCGCGCACAGCACGTTTCGGGAAGTCCACCACGATGGTCTCCGAGCCGATTCGCAGCTCGACCGGATAGCCGATGCCATCGCAGATCTGATCGCTCTGCAGCATGATCGGCTCGAACTTCGCCCGCAAAGGCTCCAGGAGCGACTCCCCGGTCGCCGGCGCCCACGATGCCTTCGCGGCGGCCAGCACCGGCGCCATCCGCTGCGCGTACTCGGCGATGTAGGAAGCTTTGCCGGTGGTGAAGATCGCCTCGACCTCGGCGGTCGGTATCGGGTGCGACAGCGAATCTAGTTGTCTACCAGTGAATTCGGCTACCGTGCCGGGGATCATGAGCAATCCACCGTCATTGCCGTTGCGCCGCATCTGGTCCAGGAAAACCATCTGATCGGGGAAGATATTCGCGGGGTCGCCGTGATCGTCGTTGAGATCGCGCAGTGCGGGATCCAGGAAGCACGGTGGGCCGGCCGACGGGATAACCCACGTCGCATCGACATCCGAGATGAACTGCCGGCACCGGTCCATGCCCCGTTGGCGCTTCTGGGTGCCGAACGATTCCTTGGCTCGCGCAGGCATGTCGTAGACCATCGGGTACCAGATCGCACCGGAGTACTGCAGCATGTGCACGTCGATGTGGCCGAAAGCGTCGGCCAGCCCGTCCACCGCCAGCGGCCGCGAGTCGTTCATGTTGAACACCGTGGTGGTGCCGTCGGAGACGATCAGTCCGGAGTCACCGATGGGCCCGTCGGCAGGGGCTCGCAGCGCGACGATCATCACGTCCAGCTCGCCCTTGGGCCCGCTGATCCGATGCTTGACGGAATCGGCGGTCTCAAAGAACCGGTGGAAGCCCACTTTCTCCAGTTCGCGCCTCAGATCGGGTACCGGAAAGTCCGGCAGCAGTACGACAGCGTCCTTGTTGACGTACTCGGTGAGCAGCTGCGGATCGAAGTGATCCTTGTGCAGGTGGGAGACATAGAGATAGTCGCAGTCGCCGATCGCGGCCCAGTCCAGGCCGCTGTTATCGGGGAAAACGAACCACGATGCGAAATAAGCGGGGTTCAGCCACGGGTCGCACAGGATGCTCCCCGCCTGGGTGTCGATTCGAAAACCGGCGTGGCCGATGCTGGTGACCTGCACAAATCTCCTTACCCCTGGTCGCTGCACCCCAACCGAGCTTAGCGGTCCGTGCGCGGCGCGGAATGCCAGCGGGCTAGGCTGACCGAGTGGAACCGGTATACGGGACTGTCATCCAGCTCGCTCGGCTGACGTGGCGTGCGCAGGGCTTGAAGTTCACCGTGACCGGGGTCGAGAACCTGCCCGTCACCGGTGGGGCCGTCATCGCCATCAACCACACCAGCTATTTCGACTTCACCTTTGCCGGGCTGCCCGCCTATCTGCAGCACCGCGGCCGCAAGGTGCGGTTCATGGCCAAGCGAGAGGTCTTCGACGCCAAGGTCACCGGGCCCATCATGCGTAGCCTGCGGCACATTCCGGTGGACCGGGACAATGGCGCAGCCTCGTTCGATGCAGCCTGCCTGGCGCTCAAGGCCGGCGAGCTGGTGGGGGTTTATCCGGAGGCGACGATCAGTCGCAGCTTTGAACTTAAAGAGTTCAAGTCGGGCGCGGCGCGGATGGCGATCGCCGCCGACGTGCCGATCATCCCGCACATCGTGTGGGGCGCCCAGCGCATCTGGACCAAGGGCCATCCGCGCAAGATGTGGCGGCCCAAGGTGCCCATCACTATCGCCGTGGGTGAACCCATCGCGCCGACGCTGCCGGCCAATGAACTCACCGCGCTGCTGCATTCGAGAATGCAGCACCTGCTCGAACAGGTACAGGACAGCTACGGTCATCCTGCCGGCGAATTCTGGGTGCCGCACCGGTTGGGTGGCGGTGCGCCGACCCTGGCGGAGGCGGCTGTGATGGAAGCGGCCGAAGCTGCGGAAAAAGCGGCCAAACGAGCGCAGCGCGGTGATCCGCCAGGGCCAGCGCGGTAACCGTCATGGAACCCGTTTTCCGCACCCTGGAGATCGCCGCCTCGATGGCGGCCAGGGCCGCGGGGACCACGATCACCTTCGAGGGCTTTGAGAACATCCCCGCGCGTGGTGGCGCGTGGTGGCGAGCAATCACACCAGCTACGTCGACTTCCCGCCTGCTGCACTGGGCACTCGTCAACGCAGGCGCCGGGGAGCTTGTCGGGGTCTACCCGCACCCGCCCGGCGAGTATTGGGTGCCTGAGGTTCTCGGTGGCGGCGCTTCGATCCTGGCCGAGGCCAAGCGCCTCGACGAGGCCGAACTTGCCCGGCGCGCGCGCCACACAAGGGAGCATCACTGATGCTGCCCGCGCTGATCGCCACCGATGTGGACGGCACGCTGCTCGATGAGGATGAGCACATCACGCCGCGCACCCGCCAGGCAGTGTTGGCCGCGGTCGCCTCCGGTGTCCAGTTCGTGCTGGCGACGGGCCGCCCCCCGCGGTGGGTACCTCCGATCGTCGAAGAGTTGGGATTCGCCCCGATGGCGGTGTGCGCCAACGGCGCGGTCATCTATGACTCCGAGCAGGACCGGATCATCTCCGCGCGCACCCTGTCCGTCGACGTGCTCACCGAACTCGCCGAGATCGCGGCCAGGGTGATCCCGGGGGTAGGTCTGGCCGTCGAGCGGGTCGGCCGCAGCGCGCACGACGCGGCGACGCCACAGTTCGTCAGTTCACCGGGATATGAACACGCCTGGCTCAACCCGGATAACACCGAAGTCTCGATCGAGGACCTGCTCAGCGCTCCCGCGGTGAAGCTGTTAATCCGCAGGGCCGGTGCGCGCAGCTCAGAAATGGCCGCTGAGCTAGCCAAACATATTGGGGTTCAAGGGGATATCACCTACTCCACAAACAATGGCCTGATCGAGATCAATCCACTCGGGACCAGTAAGGCGACCGGTGTCGATGAGGTCGCCCGCCCGCTGGGGATCACCGCCGAAGATGTGATCGCGTTCGGAGACATGCCCAACGACGTGCCGATGTTGCGCTGGGCGGGCCTAGGCGTCGCGATGGGCAATGCCCACCCGGAGGCCATCGCCGCCGCCAACGAAGTGACCACGTCCAATGCCGACGACGGATTGGCGCGCGTTCTCGAACGCTGGTGGCTCTGAACCTAGTTCGCCGGTGCCTCGAGCACCGGGTTCGCTGCGCGGCTGAACCGCTCCAACTGCACCGGCGGCCCTTCGGCAGCCGGTGGCGGCATCACCAGTGTCAGTGCGTCGACCACCCGCAAGACGTTGTGGGTCTGCCGGTCGAAGTTCAGGGTGCCATGCTGGAAGTTCTGCACGATCCATTCGGGTTCCTGGATCTCACCGCTGGTCGGCAGGCCCAGTGCGCCGCGCTCAAACCCCAGCGATGCCCAGGCCTCATAAATCGCTCCGGTCAGTGGCTGTGCCTCGGTGGTCGGTGACCAGTAGATCGCGCCATGCTCGAAAGTGACGTAGCGCGCGGCGCCGTCGGCCGATGACTCTGGGGACGTCGGTTCCCCAAGGGGCCCGTCTTTGCCGCCCATGGCTTCCCATTTGGCGAAGATCGCCCCGCCCCGCAATGATTCGACGAGATCAGGTGGTCGGTTGAAACGTGCTGCGATATCGCGGATTTGACCGAGTGCCGCGTAACCTGCATTGCCTGGGCACTCGGTGTTGCCGACGTCGCGGTGGGCGAAGATCGTCGGCAACGTGGGAGTCGCCCCGGCAGGGAAGAACGTGTAGTCGCCGCCGGCTGAGGTCAGGTTCACGGTGCCCAGCGGATTGACTCGGTCCAGGCCCATCCGCCAGCCCAGCAGCCTGCCGACCGTGCGGACCAGAATCTCGGTCGGCGGAACGTCTTCGAAGTCGCCGATCATCGATACGCCCCACACGTCGCGGTTGAATCCGCCGGTGTGCGAACCGAGTACGTCCTTGGTGATGCCACCGGCCCGGCCTTCGAAAACCTGGCCGTACTTGTCCACCAGGGCGTTGTAGGCGATATCGCACCAGCCCAGGGTGCGGGTGTGGTAGGCGTAGATCGACCGGACGATGGCCGCCGAATCCTCCGGTGCGTAATCGTTGCTGCCCGCCGTGTGGTGCACCACGGCGGCACGAATTCCATTGCCGTAGATAGTATTACCGCAACGCATATGGTCGTCGGCGCCCCACTGGGCGCGGCTGATGATGTTCGGCGGCTGGCCCGGGCCGAGGGCGGCCGTCGGTGGCTGCCACTGCGAATCGACCGGCGCCTTCGGCGGGGTGATCAGCACGGCCGAGATGTTCTGTGCGAAGGGCTGTTCGGCGGTGGCAGGCACGTAGCCCAGTTCCTTGCCGGCATCCAGGCCGGTTTCGGGTGGCGCGCTGGTGACCGGAGCGTTCGCCGGACGGGTCACCGCGATCTGCACCGAGGTCGTGGTGCCCACGAACACCGGATCGGTACCGCGGGGTCCGCCGTGCTGGGTGTCGTCGGCGTTGGACTCGAGGGTCTCGGCGTCGTACCACGGACCCCAGCTGCCGTCTGGTCGCTTGGCGCGTACCCGTGCCGATGTTCCGGTGAGATCGCTACCCGTCAGCGCCACCATCGAGAACGGCGTGGCCTGGCTGATTTCGCGGATCGTCTGACCGCCGCCCAGTCCGGTCAGCGGCTGCTGGGACAGCACGGTGTCAGCGGCGCTGGGCACGTCCTGGTGGTCCGAACCGGGTACCCCGGTGACCGCCCACGGCAGGATGACGACGGTCGCCGCGATTGCGGTGAACACGATCGACGGCGCGGGTCGACGGGACAGCACAAGGCGATGTTACGTATGTGCCCTCTGATACCAATGTTTCGACACGGGCCAGTGTGAAGAAAGTGATAACTGGGACCTGCAACGGCACCGCAGGGGCCTCTCCGGGTTCACTGACCTAGCGGCCTGACCCACACCCTGCGGTGCCGTTCCGATGCAGGTCTCTGTTAACCAGCCGGGGCCGCTGCTGCCGCGGGGGCAGCGGGGGCAGCGGCAGCGGCCGATGCGCCTTGCATCGCCTGGGTGATCGACGGCATGACCACGCCCTTGAGCAGGTCGATGGCCTGTCCGACGCCTAGCTGGTTCGCGGCGCTGGTCAGGTCGCTGATGAGCCCACCGGACGCGGCCGGTGCACTCGGCATCGCCAGCGACGGGTCGCCGAGGATTGGGTACGTCCCGGCCGCCGGTGCGCTGATCGGCAGCTCATTCGGCACGCCGAGGCCGGTTGCCGACGGGCTGGTCAGCCCTGGTGTCGTCAAGCCCGGGGTGCCGAGCTGGGGAGTGGTCAGCGCCGGGTTGGTGAGCCCGGGATTGGTCAGCGACGCCGACGCCGGCGGCGTGGTGAGACCCGGTGTCGTCAAGCCTGGGGTCGTGAGACCAGGTGTGGTCAGACCGGGTGTGCTGACGCTCGGCGTGGTGAGACCGGGTGTGGTCAGCCCAGGTGTGGTGAGACCCGGAGTGCTCAACCCGGGTGTGGTGAGCCCCGGAGTGCTCAGGCTGGGGGTGGTGAGACCAGGTGTGGTCAGGCCCGGTGTGGTCAGGCCCGGTGTGGTCAGGCCCGGTGTGGTCAGGCCCGGTGTGGTCAGGCCCGGTGTGGTCAGGCCAGGAGCGGTCAGGCCAGGTGTGGTCAACCCGGGCGTGCTCAAGCTCGGCGTCGTCAGCGCCGGGCCGGCCTGCGCCGGCTGGGCGCCGGCCGGGCTCAGGCCCGTCGGCAGCGGCGGCAGGTTGATCCCGAACTGCGACAGACCCTGCTGCAGTGCGGACATGATCTCGTTCGGCAGGTCGGTCACCACCGCGGCGCGGACGAACTCGCGCTGTTCGAGTGCCTTCTGCGGGGTAGCGGTCAGTTCGACCACGCCAATAGCGGCAATAGGACTTGCGACGGCCAGTGCGGCGACTGCGCTCATGGCGGTCGAGAGCTTGCGTCGACGGCTGTTAGGCACGGAAGTCTCCTCAATATCTAGACAACGTTCGTGTCTGAATTACTTCGTAAGGTCCGGATACGGCCGTGCGCCGAATTCGAAGCCAACGTGATCGATGGTACGAGTGGGACTGATGTGATTGAAGTGACGATGCGGAATCGTGAGCTAATTGCGACCTGGAATCGTTACGAGCCCACGTGATTCCCACGGGGTTTGCTCGTGATTTCCGGGCCCTGCCCGGGCTTGCGATGCGGGTCACACCGCCTGGGTCCGATAACCTAGGCCCCGATGAGCTCTTCAGAATCCCCGGGCGGGACAAGCTCCTTCGACCTCTTCGTCGTCGGCTCAGGTTTCTTCGGCCTGACCATCGCCGAACGGGTGGCCAGTCAGCTCGGCAAGCGTGTGCTGGTGATCGAACGCCGGTCGCACATCGGCGGCAATGCCTACTCCGAGCCCGAGCCGCAGACCGGCATCGAGATCCACAAGTACGGCGCGCACCTGTTCCATACCTCTAATGCGAGGGTCTGGGATTACGTCCGCCAGTTCACCGACTTCACCGGATACCAGCACCGGGTGTTCGCCATGTATGGCGGGCAGGCCTACCAGTTCCCGATGGGGCTGGGCTTGGTGGCGCAATTCTTCGGGAAGTACTTCACCCCGGACGAGGCGCGCCAGCTGATCAGGGAGCAGGCCGCCGAATTCAAGACCGACGAGGCCGCCAACCTCGAGGAGAAGGCCATCTCGCTGATCGGCCGCCCGCTCTATGAGGCGTTCGTCAAGGGCTACACCGCCAAGCAATGGCAGACGGACCCCGTCGACCTTCCCGCTGCCGTCATCAGCCGCCTGCCGGTCCGCTACAACTTCGACAACCGCTACTTCAATGACACCTACGAGGGCCTCCCCGTCGAGGGCTACACGAAGTGGCTGGAGAACATGGCCGCTGACGACCGCATCGAGGTGCGGCTCGACACCGATTGGTTCGACGTCCGCGACACCCTGCGCGCCGAAAACCCCGACGCTCCGGTCATCTACACCGGTCCGTTGGATCGCTACTTCGACTACGCCGAGGGTCGGCTGGGCTGGCGCACCCTGGATTTCGAGCTCGAGGTGCTGGCCACCGGGGATTTTCAAGGCACGCCGGTGATGAACTACAACGACCTTGACGTGCCCTACACCCGCATTCACGAGTTCCGGCACTTCCATCCGGAGCGTGACTATCCGACCGACAAGACGGTCATCATGCGGGAGTTCTCCCGGTTCGCCGCCGACGATGACGAGCCCTACTACCCGATCAACACCGAAGCCGACCGTGAGGTGCTGGCCGCCTACCGGACTCGGGCCAAGGCCGAGACCGCCTCGGAGAAGGTTCTTTTCGGCGGCAGGTTAGGCACATACCAGTACCTGGACATGCACATGGCTATCGCCAGCGCGCTGAACATGTACGACAACACCCTGGCGCCACACCTGCGCGACGGGGCTCCGCTGACCGAAAGCAGCACAGAATGAGCGAGATTCCGTCCGGACCGATCGCGGCCGGCGAAACCAAAGCCGTCAGCCTCTTGTCCCGGGTGATCCTGCCCCGGCCGGGTGAACCGCTCGACGTCCGCAAGCTCTACATCGAGGAGTCGGAGACCAACGCGCGCCGCGCGCATGCGCCCACTCGCACCACGCTGGAGATCGGCGCGGAGTCCGAAGTCTCGTTCGCGACGTACTTCAATGCGTTCCCGGCCAGTTATTGGCGACGCTGGTCGACGCTGGAGTCGGTGGTTCTGCGGGTCGAACTGACGGGTTCGGCCCGCGTCGATGTCTACCGATCCAAGGCCACCGGCGCGCGAATCACCGTCGGTGGCACCGAAGTCAGCAGCCGGGACGAAGTAACAACCACCGCGGCGGAGTTCGAGATCGGCCTGGACCCCTTCGAGGACGGCGGCTGGATCTGGTTCGACATCACCACCGACACCAAGGTCACCGTGCACAGCGCGGGCTGGTTCGCGCCGGTGGCCGCGCCGGGGCGGGCCAGCGTCGCGGTAGGAATTCCGACCTTCAACCGGCCGGCGGACTGTGTCAACGCGTTGGCGGCGCTGACCTCTGATCCGTTGGTGGACAACGTGATCACTGCAGTCATCGTCACCGACCAAGGTACGAACAAGTCCACCGAGCACCCCGATTTCCCGGCCGCTGCCGCCAAACTCGGTGACCGTTTGTCGATTCACCACCAACCCAACCTCGGCGGCTCCGGCGGCTACAGCCGGGTGATGTACGAGGCGCTGAAGAACACCGACTGCGAACAGATCTTGTTCATGGACGACGATATCCGCATCGAGCCGGATTCGGTGCTGCGGGCCTTGGCGCTCAACCGGTTTGCCAAGACGCCTACCCTGGTCGGCGGCCAGATGCTCAACTTGCAGGAGCCCTCGCACCTGCACGTCATGGGTGAGATGGTCGACTCCGAGAACTTCATGTGGACCGGTGCGCTCAACACCGAATACGACCACAACTTCGCGAAGTATTCGCTCAACGACGAAGAGGAATACCGCAGCCGGCTGCTGCACCGCCGGATCGATGTCGACTACAACGGCTGGTGGATGTGCATGATCCCGCGGCAGGTCGCTGAGGAGCTCGGTCAGCCGTTGCCGCTGTTCATCAAATGGGACGACGCCGATTACGGACTTCGGGCCGGTGAGCACGGTTATCCCACCGTCACACTGCCCGGTGCGGCGATCTGGCACATGGCGTGGAGCGACAAGGATGACGCCATCGACTGGCAGGCCTATTTCCATCTGCGCAACCGGTTGGTGGTGGCTGCCCTGCACTGGGACGGAAACGTCCGGGGCCTGATCGCCAGCCATTTGAAGGCCACGCTCAAACACCTTCTGTGCCTTGAGTATTCGACCGTCGCAATCCAGAACAAGGCGATGGACGACTTCCTCGCCGGGCCGGAGCACATCTTCTCGATCCTGGAGGCCGCGTTGCCGGAGGTTCGGCAAATGCGGACGCAGTATCCCGATGCCGTCGTGCTGGCGAGCGCGACGTCGCTGCCCACCCCGTCGGACAAGCGGTGGCGCAAGAAGGTCAACATCCCGACCAACCCGCTGTCGATCTCGTTGCGGCTTGCTCGCGGTGTGGCCCATCAGCTCAAGCGGCACGATCCCGTGCATCACGAGCGCCCGCAGATCAACGTCGCGACGCAGGACGCCCGCTGGTTCTCGCTGTGCCGCGTGGACGGTGTCACCGTGACCACCGCCGACGGGCGCGGTGTGGTCTACCGCCAACGTGACCGCGCGAAGATGTTCGCGCTGCTGCGTGAATCGACGCGTCGTCAGGTGCAGCTGGCTTGCAAGTTCAATCGGATGCGCCGGGTCTACCGCAAGGCATTGCCGGTGCTCGCCAGCAAGGAGAAGTGGGAAACGGTGCTGCTCGAGAACTCCTCCACCCATGCCTGACGCTGAGCCCGTTGCGCCGCCCGCGAGCGGCGAAGTGGCCGCTCTTGTCGCTATCCAGTCGACGTTGGGCACGCCCCCGGTGATCGAGGTGGCCCGCGCGATGTCCCACTTCGGTGAGCACGCCCAGGGCTGGGTCGCGATCTCCGCGGTGGGCGCACTGGTCATGCCCAGTCGCCGCCGGGACTGGGTGCTGGCGGGTGCGGGAGCAGTCGCCGCACATGCGGCTGCGATCGCCATCAAGTTGGTGGTGAAGCGCAAGCGGCCCCACCATCCGGCGATCGCGGTCAACGTCGGCACGCCGAGCGCGCTCAGCTTTCCCTCGGCGCACGCCACCTCCACAACTGCCGCGGCTATGCTGCTGAGCCGAGCCACCCGGTCTCGGCTGCCGCTGGTAGTGGTGCCTGCGATGGCCCTGTCGCGGCTGGTGCTCGGCGTGCATTACCCGAGCGATGTCCTTGCCGGGGCGGCGGTCGGCGCGGTGGTCGCGCGGACGGTCGGCTGTTGTGCCTCACGTGAGAAGGAGACGCCGAAGTGAGCGCCCATGAGTGAGGGTAGGAAGCAGGTCGCCGGACCGCCGAGCAATCTGTTCACCGGGATCATCAAGGCCATCCGCCCCCGGCAATGGGTCAAGAACCTGCTCGTGCTGGTCGCCCCGTTGGCGGCTCTGGGCCGGGACGTGCAATACGACTACGCCGATGTCGGATTCAAGGTGTCGGTCGCGTTCGTGGTCTTCTGCCTGGCCGCATCGTCGATCTACCTCATCAACGACGCTCGCGACGTCGACGCTGACCGCGCCCACCCCACCAAGCGGCACCGGCCCATCGCGGCCGGGGTGCTGCCGGTCGGGCTGGCCTACGGCATCGCCGTGGCGCTCGCCGTCGCATCGCTGGGCATCTCCTGGTGGCTGACCCCGCAGCTGGCGCTGGTCATGGGCATCTATATCGGCATCCAACTGGCGTACTGCTTCGGCCTCAAACATCAAGCGGTGCTGGACATCTGCATCGTGTCCTCGGGCTTCCTGATTCGGGCCATCGCTGGTGGTGTGGCCGCGGGAATCCCGCTGTCGCAATGGTTCCTGCTCGTGATGGCGTTTGGCGCGTTGTTCATGGCGGCCGGTAAGCGCTACGCCGAACTGCAGCTCGCTGAGCGCACCGGTGCCAAGATCCGTAAATCACTGGAGAGCTACACCAGTTCCTACCTGAGGTTCGTGTGGACCCTGTCGGCGACGGCGGTGGTGCTCTGCTACGGACTGTTCGCCTTTGAGCGCGACGGCAGCACCGGATCGTGGTGGGCGATATCGATCGTGCCGTTCACGATGGGCATCCTGCGGTATGCCATCGACGTCGACGGCGGTCTGGCCGGTGAACCCGAGGAGATCGTGCTGGGCGACCGGGTGCTGCAGCTGCTGGGATTGGTGATGATCGGAACGGTCGTTGCAGCGATCGCCTTCAGTTGAGCCACTGACTTCTGAACGTGGCCCGGCCGAGGCCGGGCCGCTGAAATTGCCGTGGGCGCCGGTGTTCCCGCTGCGGCCGCTGGCCCGCATCAGCTTCTGGCTCAGCGTTGTTCTGGTCGCCGCGTTGTGGGCCTGGGGCGCCTGGCAACGACGCTGGATCGCCGACGACGGTTTGATCGTGCTGCGCACTGTGCGCAATCTGCTCGCCGGCAACGGTCCGGTGTTCAACGCCGGTGAGCGGGTGGAATCCAACACCTCCACGCTGTGGACCTTCCTGACCTATTTCGGCGGGCTCATCGGCGGGCCGGTGCGGCTGGAGTACGTGGCGCTGGCCCTGGCGCTGAGCCTGTCTGTCGCGGGTGTCGTATTCGTCATGGTCGGCACCGCACGGCTATTCGCACCGGGGTTGCAGGGGCACCGGGCGCTGCTGCTGCCGGCAGGCGCCCTGGTGTACATCGCGATCCCACCCGCACGCGATTTCGCCACCTCGGGTCTGGAGAACGGCCTGGTGCTGGCCTGGATAGGCCTCTTGTGGTGGCTGATGGTCGCCTGGTCGCAAGCGCCACGGCGCTGCGGCAGCGGACCCGCTTTCACGGCCGCGCTGGCGTTTGTCGCGGGCTTGAGCGTGCTGGTTCGTCCCGAGCTCGCTCTTGTCGGCGGGCTGGCGCTGGTGATGATGCTCGTCGCCGCCAGGGGCTGGCGGCGCCGGCTGCTCATCGCGATCGCCGGCGGGCTGTTCCCGGTGGGTTATCAGATCTTCCGAATGGGTTACTACGGGCTGCTGTTCCCGCAGACCGCGTTGGCCAAGGACGCCACTGGCAACAAATGGGCGCAGGGCCTGATCTACCTGGCCAACTTCGATGCGCCGTACGCGCTGTGGCTGGCGGCGCTGCTGATGATCGCGCTCGGTGCGGTAGTGGTGGCGGCACGCAGAACCGCGGGCCCGGCGGCAGGCCCGACTGGCCGGATCGCCAGCCGGCTCCAAAGCCCTACGGCTGTCGTCATTTTCATGCTCGTCAGTGGTCTGGTACAGGCGCTGTACTGGATCCGTCAGGGCGGCGATTTCATGCACGGCCGGGTATTGCTGACACCAGTGTTCTGCCTACTGGCCCCGGTGTCGGTGATACCGCTGGTATTACCCGACACCGTCTCATCGGCGCGGGACCAGGCCGTGGTGCTGGCCGGCTCGACCGCCGCGCTGTGGCTGGGCGTGATCGGCTGGTCGCTGTGGGCGGCGAACTCGCCGGGGATGGGCCGCGATGCCACCCGAGTCACGTATTCGGGCATCGTCGACGAGCGGCGGTTCTATTCGCAGGCCACCGGACATGCGCATCCGCTGACCGCGGCCGACTACCTGGACTACCCGCGCATGCGTGCGGTGCTGACCGCGATCAACAACACGCCTGACGGGGCGTTGCTGTTGCCGTCGGGGAACTACGACGTGTGGGATGTGGTGCCCGCCTTCCCGCCGCCACCACCACCGCCCGGTGTCTCGATGGACACCTGGCGTCGTCAAATAGTGCCGCACACAGTGTTTTTCACCAATCTCGGGATGCTCGGCATGAACGTCGGGCTGAACATCAGGGTGATCGATCAGATCGGTCTGGCGAATCCGATCGCGGCGCATACCGCGCGTCTGGATGACGGCCGGATCGGTCACGACAAGAACCTCTTCCCGGATTGGGCTGTTGCCGAAGGGCCCTGGCTCAAGGAGCATCCGTACGTGCCGCCCTACCTCGACGAGGGCTGGATCGCCGAGGCCGGGGTTGCCCTGGGCTGCCCGGAGACTGACGCGATGCTGAACTCCATCCGCGGCCCGTTGGGGATTCGCAGGTTCGTGTCGAACGTTGCGCACGCGCTCGATTTCACCCGCTATCGCATCGATCGGGTGCCGCAGTACGAGTTGCAACGTTGCGGTCTGCCGGAGCCGTCGCTGAAGGGGACGCCGTACACGGGCTTGCCGGCGACGGGCCCCTAGTCCGGCCCGCGTGGGGCCAAAGTGGGCTGAGTGCAGGGTGTTACGTGCATTCCGGTTCCCGGAGATGGCCCGATTGTGGCCGATATCTCACCGCTTAGGGGTTTCGTGCAGCAGGTTTCATGATTTCGTCGCGCACGCGGTAACTTGGTTTGCCAGCCGGGCCCTATCCGGTAACGCTGCGGTCAGTTTGCGGCGATACACACATCAGGTGTGACAACGCTGGGCGAACCAATGTCAGTGCGGACAAGGGTTGTGCCATGCCCGTAAACGAATGAGTTGAGCAACCGATGGTTCGTGCCGTGAGAGTCTCCCTCACCGCCGTCCTGCTGCTGGCTGCGCTGGCAACAGTTGTCGGCGTGACCCCGAGCGCGAATGCGTTCTCCCGGGATGGCCTTCCAGTGGAGTACCTGGATGTGTACTCGCCGTCGATGAACCGCAACGTCCACGTCGAGTTCCAGGGTGCCGGAGCCGCGTCCACAGCGGTCTACCTGCTCGACAGTCTGCGGGCCCAGGACGACTACAACGGCTGGGATATCAACACCCCGGCGTTCGAGTGGTTCTACGGCACCGGTGTTTCGGTGGTGATGCCAGTCGGCGGGCAGTCCAGCTTCTACAGCGACTGGTACTCGCCGTCGAGCTTCAACAAACAGCCCTACACCTACAAGTGGGAGACCTTCCTCACCAGCGAGCTGCCGCAGTGGTTGGCCGCCAACAAGCAGGTCTCCGCGACTGGCAACGCGGTGGTCGGGGCGTCGATGTCCGGCGGCGCCGCGCTGATCCTGTCGGCTTACCACCCACAGCAGTTCAGCTACGCGGCCTCGCTGTCGGGCGTCCTCAATCCCTCGGCGCCGCCGGTGCAGCAGGCCATTCGAGTGGCCATGATCGACGCCGGCGGTTACAACGTCGACAACATGTGGGGCGCACCGTGGGACCCCGCGTGGAAGCGCAACGACCCGGTGCTGCAGGCCGCCACCATCGCCCACAACGGCACCCGGCTGTGGATCTACAGCACGCCCGGGCGGACGGATCTGGAGATGTTGGCGATGGCGAGCAACAAGGATTTCCAAACCGCCTACACCGCGGCTGGAGGCACAGCAGCGACGTTCGAATTTCCGCAGTCCGGCAGCTCTTCGTGGCCGGATTGGGGAGCCCAGTTGGCGGTACTGAAACCCGACCTCATCGCCACAATTAGCCGGTGAGAGGGCGGTCGCGATGACATCTGTCGAAGAGGAACGATCAGGCCACATGTGGTTGACTGACAGGGCACGGCTGCCTTGATCGCATGCGGTGCGGCACCCAAAAAAGGATGAAAATAAATGAAATTCGTTGAGAAGTTGCGAGGCGTTTGGCTGCGCCGGCTGACAGTCGCTGCCGCGGCTGCCGCCGTGCTGCCCGGCCTGATCGGCGTCGTCGGCGGCTCCGCAACGGCGGGAGCATTCTCCAAGCCGGGCCTGCCGGTCGAGTACCTCGAAGTGCCGTCTGCAGGCATGGGACGCGATATCAAGATCCAGTTCCAGAGCGGTGGCCCCAACTCGCCGGCGGTCTATCTGCTCGACGGTCTGCGCGCCCAGGACGACTTCAACGGCTGGGATATCAACACCCCGGCGTTCGAGTGGTACTACAACTCGGGCCTGTCGGTGATCATGCCCGTCGGCGGCCAGTCCAGCTTCTACTCCGACTGGTACAAGCCGGCGTGCGGTAAGGCCGGTTGCCAGACCTACAAGTGGGAAACCTTCCTGACCCAGGAGCTGCCCGCGTACCTGGCCGCCAACAAGGCGGTCAAGCCGACCGGCAGCGCGGCTGTTGGTCTGTCGATGGCCGGCTCGGCCGCATTGACCCTGGCGATCTACCACCCCGAGCAGTTCCCGTACGCCGCTGCGCTGTCGGGCTTCCTCAACCTGTCCGAGGGCTGGTGGCCGATGCTGGTCAACCTGTCGATGGGTGATGCCGGCGGTTTCAAGGCCAACGACATGTGGGGTCCGACCGAAGACCCGAACAGCGCCTGGAAGCGCAACGACCCGATGGTCAACATCCAGAAGCTGATCGACAACAACACCCGCATCTGGATCTACTGCGGCGACGGCAAGCCGTCCGATCTGGATGCCGGAACCAGCTCGGGCAACCTGTTCAACGCCAAGTTCCTCGAAGGGTTCACGTTGCGGACCAACAAGACGTTCCGCGACACCTACCTGGCCAAGGGTGGCACCAACGGGGTGTTCAACTTCCCCGCCAACGGCACCCACCAGTGGAACTACTGGGGCCAGCAGCTGCAGCAGATGAAGCCCGACATTCAGCGCGTGCTCGGCGCCACGCCGACCGCCTGAGCTTCACCTCCAGTAGCAATCGACAACTACCAACGGCGACGACCTTCATGGTCGTCGCCGTTGGCATATCCAAACCATCTGACTAAGCGGTGTGATTCACTACTTTGCAGGTGGGGCGGGGCTGTACCCGTGACTAGTCGACTTGAGGTGACCATGATGAGTCTGTCGGGCCTGTTCCGGGGAGTCTGCGCCACAGTTCTGGCGCTGGGACTGTGGGGCGCGACCGCGCCGGCTTCTCACGCCGCCGATGTCGAGTATCTGATGGTGCCGTCGGGCGCCATGGGCCGCGACATCCCGGTGGCATTCCAGGCCGGCGGCCCGCATGCCGTGGTGCTCCTGGATGCGTTCAACGCCGGCGACCCGGTCAGCAACTGGGTCACCGCGGGCAACGCCTTCAACACCCTCGCCGGTAAGGGCGTCTCGGTGGTCGCGCCGGCCAGCGGCGCGTTCACCCTGTACACCAACTGGGAAGCCGACGGCACCCGGCAGTGGGAGACCTTCCTGTCCGACGAGCTGCCCAATTGGTTGGCGGCCAACAAGGGCCTGGCGCCCGGCGGGCACGCGATCGTCGGTGCCGCCCAAGGTGGCACCGGAGCCCTCATGGAGGCGACGTTCCACCCGGACCGCTACCGCTACGCAGGGTCGATGTCAGGCTTCCTGACCCCGTCGAACACTTTCCTCAATGGCGCGATCACGGCCGGCATGAATGAATTCGGCGGGGTGAACACCCAGGCCATGTGGGGTGCCGCGCAGCTAGGCCGGTGGAAGTGGCGCGACCCTGACGTGCACGCCCAGCTGCTGGTGGACAACAACACCCGGCTGTGGATCTTCAGCCCCCAGACCCTGACCTGCAGCGACGTGCCCGCCATGATCGGTTACTGCGACCAGGCCCAGGGCAGCAACCGCGCCTTCTATGCCCACTACCGTTCCCTGGGCGGGCGCAACGGGCACTTCGACTTCCCGGCGGGTGGCAACCATGATTGGGGCAACTGGGCCGCTCAGTTGGCCGCGATGTCCGGCGACCTCGCGGCAGCTATCAAATAGGTAACAAGTCCGCCTAACTGTTAGCTTTCCGCAACCTTCTGGAGCTCTGGGCCACTCAGGGGCAGCCGGTAACGTGGAGCCGTGCACCGCTCGCTCGTGATCGGCCTGGTCGGCCCAACGGCCTGGTTGATGGTGGCCTGCAGTTCGGGTGAGGACCTGGTGACCACCGCCTTGCCGCCCGCGCCCTACGGAGCCATTCATGGCCAGGGCGCGGTCCTGGGTCCGGACGTCGATCTGCAGTCCACTAAATTCGATGTCACCCCGGCACAGCGCGAGTTCCTCGACGCGCTCACCGCCGCGGGTGTGTACCCGTCCAGCGAGCTGGAAGCATTGAGTATCGGCTCCCACGTCTGCCAGGCCCATGCGGCCGGTCAAAGCGATCAGGCAGTCTGGGACTACATCGCGCCGATGGTGCGCAGCGACGTCAGCGACTCACTATCGCCGGTGCCGGCGCACACCGCCCCCGAGCCGAAGGCGACCGAGGCCACGGCCGACTACATCCGGATCGCCACCCAGCGGCTCTGCTAACAGGAAGACAACGCCCCTTCCATGGCTCGAACCTCCCGGACTAACGCCCGGCGTAGACGCCATCGCATCCTCGGACTGGTCGCCGCTGGTGCGATGGCCGTCGTCGTCGCGCTCGTCGTCGCCATCATCGTGATCATCGTGCGCCGGCCGGAGTCGCCACCGACGGCTGTGCCGCCGACTGCGCTGCCGCCTACCAGCTCGCCGGGCCAGCACAAGCCGCGGCCCGAATTCCAGGACGCCAGCTGCCCCGATGTGATGATGATCGCGATCCCCGGTACCTGGGAATCGTCACCGACCGACGATCCGCTGAACCCGACCCAGTTCCCGCTGTCGTTGATCGGCAACGTCACCCGGCCGCTCGCGGGGCAGTTCGGCGGTGACCGGGTAGAGGTGTACACCATTGCGTACACCGCGCAGTTCCATAACCCGCTGTCGCAGGATAAGCAGATGTCCTACAACGACAGTCGGGCCGAGGGCACCCGCGCCACAGTCAAGGCGATCACCGATATGAACAATCGCTGCCCGCTGACTAGCTATGTCCTGGCCGGCTTCTCCCAGGGCGCGATCATCGCCGGTGATATCGCCAGCGATATCGGCAACGGCCGGGGTCCGATCGACGAGGACCTGGTCCTTGGGGTGACGTTGATCGCCGACGGCCGCCGCCAGGTGGGCGTCGGGCAGGACATCGGTCCCAACCCGCCCGGCCAGGGCGCCGAGATCACACTCGCCGAATTCCCGGCGCTGTCGGCGATGGGTCTGACGATGACGGGCGCGCGCCCGGGCGGATTCGGTGCGCTGAACAACCGCACCAACGAGATTTGCGGTCCCGGTGACCTGATCTGCGCGGCCCCCCAGGAAGCGTTCAATATCACCAACCTGCCGTCCACCCTTGACGTGTTGGCCGGCGGTGCCGGGCAGCCGGTGCACGCCCTCTATAACACGCCGCAATTCTGGAACCTCGACGGGCAAACGGCCACACAGTGGACACTGAACTGGGCGCACAACCTCATCGAGAACGCGCCGTATCCGAAACACGGATGACGTGGACGCTTCGGCGGCCGAGGATTTGGCCGCTGCCGCGACTACGCTTAACATTAAGAAGAAAATAAGAGCTGCACGCGTATGCGGGGCCCCAGTGCCGACCGGGCCCCTTAGGTTCCAGGTGGGACCGGGATGACTCTGTACGATCTGGGAGGTTTGGGACCCGCGACGCATGGACGACGCGGTGGCGCGACTTTATGCGCGGCCGCCACAGAGCCCGACACAGATGTGTGCTGACAGGAGATTGGTATGCCGTTCCACAATCCGTTCATCAAGAACGGGCTGATCACCTTCCCCGAGGGCGCCAGCGTGGTCAAGCACGTGGAGCGCTGGGCCAAGGTCCGCGGTGACAAGGTCGCCTACCGCTTCCTGGATTTCTCGGTCGAACGCGATGGCGTCGTACGCGAACTGACCTGGGCCAACTTCGGCACCCGCAACCGTGCCGTCGCCGCCCGGCTGCAGCAGGTGACCCAGGCCGGCGACCGGATCGCGATCCTATGCCCGCAGAACCTCAACTACCTGGTGGCTTTCTTCGGCACCATGTACTCCGGCCGCGTCGCCGTCCCGCTGTTCGACCCGTCCGAGCCCGGCCACGTCGGCCGGTTGCACGCAGTTCTGGACGACTGCGGCGCATCGGCGATCCTGACCACCACTGAAGCCGCCGAGGGTGTGCGCAAGTTCTTCCGTAGCCGTCCGGCCAAAGAGCGTCCCCGTGTCATCGCCGTCGACGCGATCCCCGACGAGGTCGGCGCCACCTGGGAGCCGCACGACTCGGCCATGGACGCCGATGCCGTCGCCTACCTGCAGTACACCTCGGGCTCGACCCGGATTCCCAGCGGTGTGCAGATCACCCACCTGAACCTGGCCACCAACGTGGTGCAGGTGATCGAGGCACTCGAGGGCGAAGAGGGCGACCGCGGTGTCTCCTGGTTGCCGTTCTTCCACGATATGGGCCTGGTCACCGCGCTGCTGCCGGCGATGATCGGCCACTACTTCACGTTCATGACGCCCGCCGCGTTCGTCCGCCGGCCCGGCCGCTGGATCCGCGAGCTGGCCCATCGAGAGGGCGACACCGGGGGGACCATCTCGGTGGCCCCGAACTTCGCCTTCGATCACGCCGCCGCGCGAGGTCTGCCCAAGGACGACGAAGAGCCAATCGATCTGTCGAACGTCAAGGCGATCCTCAACGGCAGTGAGCCGATCTCGGCGGCCACCGTGCAGCGCTTCAATGATGCCTTCCGCCCCTTCGGCTTCCAGCCCAAGGCCATCAAGCCGTCCTACGGTCTGGCCGAGGCGACGCTGTTCGTGTCGACCACCCCGGCTGCGGAAGAGCCGAAGATCGTCTCGGTCGACCGCGACCAGCTCAACCGTGGCATGTTCGTCGTGGTGCCCGACGATTCGCCGACGGCAGTCGCCCAGGCCTCGGCGGGTAAGGTCGGCGTGGCCGAGTGGGCCGTGATTGTCGACAACGAGACCGCCACCGAGCTGGTCGACGGTCAGATCGGCGAGATCTGGATCAGCGGCCAGAACATGGGCACCGGCTACTGGAACAAGCCCGAAGAGACCGTCGCGACATTCCAGAACATCCTCAAGTCCCGGACCAGCCCGTCGCACGCGGAGGGCGCCGCCGACGAGGCGACCTGGGTGCGCACCGGTGACCTGGGCGCCTTCCACGACGGTGAGCTCTACATCACCGGCCGCGTCAAGGACCTGGTGATCATCGACGGCCGCAACCACTACCCGCAGGACCTGGAGTACTCCGCTCAGGAGTCCACCAAGGCCGTGCGGACCGGGTTCGTCGCCGCGTTCTCGGTGCCCGCCAACCAGCTGCCCGACGAGGTGTTCGAGAACGCGCACGCCGGGCTCAAGCGCGACGCCAATGACAGCTCCGAGCAGCTCGTGATCGTCGCCGAGCGTGCGGCCGGTTCGCACAAGATGGAGCTGGGGCCCGTTTCCGACGACATCCGCGCGGCCATCGCGGTTCGCCACGGTGTGACGGTGCGTGACGTGCTGCTGACTCCGGCCGGCGCGATCCCGCGTACCTCCAGCGGCAAGATCGGCCGGCGCGCCTGCCGGTCGGCGTATCTGGACGGCACCCTTCGCAGCGGGAAGGTGGCCAATGCCTTCCCCGATGAAACGGAATGACGACCGAAGGAAGTGCTCAACCGACGATGGGGTGGCCGCCCCTTCGCACGAGGTGAGGCCTCATGTCTGAATCACACACGCCCGAAACGTCCGAAACGCCCGAAACGCCTAGCCCATCAGAGGCCCTGAGCCCGCCCCGCACCGACATGACGGTGCAGGAAATGCGCGAATGGCTGCGCAACTGGGTGGCCAACTCGACCGGGCAGCCGCCCGGTGCGATCGACGAGTCCACCCCGATGGTCGAGCTGGGCCTGTCCTCCCGCGACGCGGTCGCGATGGCCAGCGATATCGAGGACCTCACCGGTGTCACGCTGACCGCCACGGTGGCCTTCCGTCATCCCACCATCGAGGCGCTGGCCACCGTGATCGTCGAGGGCGAGCCGGAGGTGGAATTCGACGGCGACAGCGAAGACTGGTCGCGCGCAGCCGACGTCGAGGACATCGCGATCATCGGTGTGGCCACCCGGTTCCCGGGTGACTTGAACACCCCCGACGAGATGTGGGCGGCGCTGCTCGAGGGCCGCGATTCGATCACCGATCTGCCCGACGGCCGCTGGGAGGAATTCCTGGCCGAACCGCGCATCGCCGAGCGGGTGGCCAAGGCCGCGACCCGCGGCGGATATCTCAGCGACATCAAGGGTTTCGACGCCGAGTTCTTCGCGCTGTCGAAGATGGAAGCCGACAATATGGATCCGCAGCAGCGGATGGCGCTGGAGCTCACTTGGGAAGCGCTGGAAAACGCCCGCATCCCGGCCTCCAGCCTGCGTGGCACCGATGTCGCGGTGTACATCGGCTCGACGAACAACGACTACCAGTTCCTGGCGGTGGCCGACCCGACGACCGCGCATCCCTACGCGATCACCGGCACCACGAGCTCGATCATCCCCAACCGGGTGTCCTACTTCTACGACTTTCGCGGCCCGTCGGTGTCCGTCGACACCGCCTGCTCGAGCTCGCTGGTCGCTGCACACCACGGTGTACAGGCGCTGCGCTCCGGGCAGGCCGAGGTGGCGTTGGTCGGCGGCGTCAACGCGATGATCACCCCCCTGGCGACGATCGGCTTCGACGAGGTCGGTGGTGTGCTCGCACCGGACGGCCGGATCAAGTCGTTTTCGGCTGACGCCAACGGATATTCGCGTTCCGAGGGCGGCGGTATGCTGGTGCTCAAGCGGGTGTCCGACGCCCGCCGCGACGGCGACGAGATCCTGGCCATCATCGCCGGCAGCGCCATCAATCACGACGGCCGCTCGAACGGTATGCTCGCGCCGAACCCCGACGCACAGGCCGACGTGCTGCGTAAGGCGTACAAGAATGCCGGAATCAACCCGCGCAGTGTCGATTACATCGAGGCACACGGCACCGGCACCATCCTCGGCGATCCGATCGAAGCCGACGCCCTGGGCCGGGTGATCGGCAGGGGCCGTCCCGCAGACCAGCCGGCACTGCTGGGCGCGGTGAAATCCAATGTGGGACATCTGGAGTCGGCCGCGGGTGCAGCCAGCCTCGCCAAGGTGGCGCTGTCGCTGAGCCGCAACAAGGTTCCGCCGTCGATCAACTACGCCGGGCCCAATCCGTATATCGACTTCGAGGGCATTCATCTGCGGGTGGCCGATAAGGTCACCGACTGGCCGCGCTACAGCGGGCACGCGATCGCCGGGGTCTCCGGATTCGGCTTCGGTGGTGCCAACGCGCACTTGGTGCTGCGCGAGGTGCTGCCCTCGGATCTGGTTGAGCCGCAACAGGAATCTGACTCGGTCGACCGCGGCGCGAAAGCCGTTGATGCCGACGCCGTGTATGTGGGCGGGGTCCGGATGGACGAGTACGGCGAGTTCGTCGATGACGAGCCTGCCAACGACGAGTACGCGGCGGCGGGCGCATACGCCGAGGACGCCGAGTCGGAACTGCCCGGGCTGACTGACGCGGCGCTGGAACTCATCGAGGCTGCGCGCGCTGAGTGGGAATCCTCTGAGCAGCCCGTTCCCGTTGTTCCGCTTGCCGTTTCGGGGTTCCTGACCTCACGCAAGCGTGCGACGGCCGCCGAGTTGGCGGACTGGGTCGACAGCCCCAAGGGTCGGGCGACGTCGCTGGAGGCCATCGGCCGCTCCCTGTCGCGGCGTAACCACGGCCGCTCGCGGGCGATAGTGATGGCCCACGACCACGACGAAGCCGTCAAGGGCCTGCGCGCGATCGCCGACGGCAAGCAGAGTCCGCTGGTGTACAGCGCCGACGGGCCGGTGACCAACGGACCGGTGTGGGTGCTCGCCGGATTCGGTGCACAGCATCGCAAGATGGGTAAGAGCCTGTATCTGCGCGACGCGGTGTTCGCCGAGTGGATCAACAAGGTCGACGCATACATCCAAGACGAGCGCGGCTACTCCGTCGTCGAGCTGATCCTCGACGATGCGATCGACTACACGAACGAAACCTGCGAATACCCGATCGAAGTGGTCCAGACGGTGATTTTCGCCCTCCAGATCGCGCTCGGCGAACTGCTCAAGCACCATGGCGCGAAACCCGCTGCGGTGGTAGGCCAGTCGCTCGGTGAGGCGGCCGCCGCCTACTTCGCCGGCGGTCTGTCGCTGGCCGATGCGACCCGCGCCATCTGTGCCCGCGCGCACCTGATGGGTGAGGGCGAGGCCATGCTGTTCGGCGAGTACATCCGGCTGATGGCGCTGGTCGAGTACTCGGCCGAGGAGATAAAGACCGTGTTCTCCGATTTTCCGGGCCTGGAGGTGTGCGTGTACGCCGCTCCGACCCAGACCGTCATCGGCGGTCCACCGGAACAGGTCGACGCGATCATCGCTCGCGCCGAATCCGAGGGCAAATTCGCCCGCAAGCTACAGACCAAGGGTGCCAGCCACACTCAGCAGATGGACCCGCTGTTGGGCGAGCTGGCCGCCGAGCTGCAGGGTATCGAACCGCACCCGCTGCAACTCGGATACTTCTCGACGGTGCACGAGGGCAGCTACATCCGCCCGGGCGGCGAGCCGATCCACGATGTCGACTACTGGAAGAAGGGGCTGCGTCACAGCGTCTACTTCACCCACGGCATCCGTAACGCCGTCGACAGCGGACACACCACCTTCCTGGAGCTGGCGCCGAACCCGGTGGCGCTCATGCAGGTTGGGTTGACCACGGCAGCTGCCGGACTGCACGACGGGCAGCTGATCGCCACCTTGGCTCGCAAGCAGGACGAGGTCGAGTCGATGATCGCGGCGATGGCTCAGCTCTACGTCTACGGCCACGACCTGGATCTGCGGACGCTTTTCGACGCGGGGGAGTACGCCGCTATTCCGCCGACCCGCTTCAAGCGCAAGCCGCACTGGCTGGATGTGCAATTCAGCGGTGACAGCGCGGTGATGATGCCGGGCAACCATGTCGCGACGCCCGACGGTCGCCACGTCTGGGAGTACTCGCCGAAGGGGCAGGCCGATCTGGCGGCTCTGGTGAAAGCCGCTGCAGCGCAAGTGCTTCCGGATGCGAAGCTGACGGCGTCCGAACAGCGCGCGGTGGTTGGCGACGGGGCCCGGCTGGTGACGACGCTGACCCGGCATCCCGGTGGGGCCTCGGTGCAGGTGCATGCCCGTATCGAGGAGTCCTTCACTTTGGTGTACGACGCCGTCGTCACCCGTGGCGGTGCGGCGTCGGCCTTGCCCTCGGCGGTGGCTGTTGCTGTCACGGCACCTGCGGTGGAAGCGGTGGACGAGCCCGACGATGCAGAAATCTTGTCCGACAATCTGGCTGCGGGCGCCGGCCTGGCCGCCGGGTTCGCCAAGTGGTCGCCGGATTCCGGCGAGACCGTGGCCGATCGGTTGGGTGCGATCGTCGGCGGAGCCATGGGCTACGAGCCCGAGGACCTGCCGTGGGAGGTGCCGCTGATCGAGCTGGGTCTGGATTCGCTGATGGCCGTGCGGATCAAGAACCGCGTCGAGTACGACTTCGACCTGCCGCCGATCCAGCTGACTGCAGTGCGCGACGCCAATTTGTATGCGGTCCAAACGCTCATCGAGTACGCGATCGAGCACCGTGACGAGGTCGGCGATCTGCATGAGCACCAGCAGGGTCAGTCTGCCGAGCAGAATGCGGCGGAGATGAACGCGCTGCTGACCGCGACCAAGGCGGCCGTTGACGCGCCTGCAGCACCGGCGGCCCCGGTCGAGGATAAGCTCGAGATCCCGCCGCCGCCAACCGATCCCTCGGGTCCGAAGTCCACCGCTGCCGCGGCCGCAGCCAAGGTGTTGACCCAGGAGGCGGTCACCGAGGCGCTCGGCGCCGATGTGCCGCCGCGCGACGCCGCCGAACGCGTGACGTTCGCGACGTGGGCGATCGTCACCAGAAAGTCCCCGGGAGGCATCTTCAACGAGCTGCCTGCACTCGACGACGAGACGGCGACGAAGATGGCCGGCCGGCTCTCGGAGCGCGCCGACGGCACCATTACCGTCGAGGACGTCAAGTCCGCCAAGACCATTGAGGAACTGGCCACCACCGTCCGCAACCAGCTCGAGGATGGTGTTGTCGACGGGTTCGTGCGTGTCCTGCGCGCGCGGCAAGAAGGCAGCACCAAGACCCCGGTGTTCGTGTTTCATCCGGCCGGCGGTTCGACGGTGGTCTACGAGCCGCTGATGAAGCGGTTGCCCGCGGACACCCCGATCTACGGGCTGGAGCGGGTCGAGGGTTCGATCGAGGAGCGCGCCGCCGAGTACGTGCCGAAGCTGATGGAGATCAATGGCGCCGGCCCGTACATCCTCACTGGCTGGTCGCTGGGTGGGGCGCTGGCCTACGCCTGCGCGGTCGGGCTCAAGCGCAACGGCTGTGACGTCCGCTTCGTCGGCCTGATCGACACCGTGCGCGCCGGCGAGGAGGTGCCGCAGACCAAGGAGGAGATCCGCGCTCGCTGGGATCGGTACGCCCTGTTCGCTTCGCGTACCTTCAACGTCGACATCCCCGAGATCCCGTACGAGCAGCTCGAACAACTCGACGATGACGGTCAGGTCAGGTTCGTGCTGGACGCCGTCAAGGAGGCCGGCGTCGACATCCCGGGCGGGATCATCGAGCACCAGCGCACGTCGTATCTGGACAACCGGGCCCTGGATACCGCTCACATCGAGCCCTATGACGGGCATGTCGCGCTGTACCTGGCCGACCGCTACCACGATGACGCGATCATGTTCGAGCCGCGCTACGCCATCCGCAAGCCCGATGGCGGGTGGGGTGAGTTCGTATCCGACCTGGAGGTGGTGCCGATCGGGGGCGAGCACATCCAGGCGATCGACGAGCCGTACATCGCCAAGGTCGGGGCACATCTGAGCGAGGCGATCCACCGTATCGACGCCGAGGAGAACGAGGCCAAGTGACTGCTGTGACCACTGCCGAAAAGCTCGCCGAACTCCGCGAAAAGCTGGAGCTCGCCAAGGAACCGGGCGGCGAGGCGGCCGTCGCCAAACGTGCGAAGAAGGGCAGCACCAGCGCGCGCGCCCGGATTCACGCCCTGGTCGACCCGGGTAGCTTCCTCGAGATCGGTGCCTTGGCCAAGACGCCCGGCGATCCCAACGCGTTGTTCGGCGATGGCGTCGTCACCGGGCACGGCACCATCAACGGCCGTCCGGTCGGCGTCTTCAGCCATGACCAGACCGTCTTTCAGGGTTCCGTCGGCGAGATGTTTGGCCGCAAGGTCGCCAAGCTGATGGAGTGGGTGGCCATGGTCGGCTGCCCGATCATCGGGATCAACGACTCTGCGGGGGCGCGCATTCAGGACACCGCCACCTCGCTGGCCTGGTACGCCGAACTGGCCCGGAGGCATGAAATGCTGCGCGGCCTGGTCCCCGAAATCTCGATCATCCTGGGCAAATGCGCTGGGGGGGCGGTGTATTCGCCGATCCAGACCGACCTATTGGTGGCGGTTCGCGACCAGGGTTACATGTTCATCACCGGCCCGGACGTCATCAAGGACGTGACCGGCGAGGACGTCACGTTCGACGAACTCGGCGGTGCCGATGTCCAGGCCCAGCGTGGCAACATCCACAAGGTGGTGGACACCGAGGCCGACGCCTTCCAGTATGTCCGCGATTACCTGGAATTCCTGCCCGCCAACACCTTTGACGATCCGCCGATCATCAACCCGGGCCTTGAGCCCGAGATCACCCCGCACGACCTGGAACTCGACAGCCTCGTTCCCGACGCCGACAACGTCGCTTACGATATGCACGAGATCCTGCTGCGGATCTTCGACGACGGCAACATCTTCGACATCGGTGAGCAGCGCGGCCCGGCAATGATCACCGCATTCGCGCGCGTCGACGGGCGTCCGGTCGGTGTGATCGCCAACCAGCCGATGTACCTGTCGGGTGCGGTCGACACCGAGGCCTCCGACAAGGCGGCCGGCTTTATCCGATTCTGTGACTCGTTCAATCTTCCGTTGGTGTTCGTCGTCGACACCCCCGGTGCCATGCCAGGGGTGGCGGAGGAAAAGAACGGCATCATCAAGCGCGGCGGCCGATTCTTCAATGCGCTGGTGGAGGCCAGCGTGCCGAAGGTGACCGTCATCATCCGCAAGGCTTACGGCGGCGGATACGCGGTGATGGGCTGCAAGCAGCTGACCGCGGACCTGAACTTCGCCTGGCCGACGGCCCGGATCGCCGTCATCGGCGCCGAGGGTGCGGCGCAGCTACTGGTCAAGCGTTTCCCCGATCCCAACGCGCCCGAAGTGCTCAAGATCCGCGCCGATTTCATCGAGGGCTACAACCTCAACCTCGCCACACCGTGGACGGCGGCGGAGCGCGGCTACATCGACGGTGTGATCGAGCCTCATGAGACGAGGCTGCTGCTGCGCAAATCGCTGCGGCTCTTGCGTGGCAAGCAGATCAGCCGGGTGCAGCGTAAGCACGGTCTGACCCCGATCTAGACCGTCGTCGCCCTGACCAAAGCCGGTTAGCCGCAGCCTGGATCGACCCGCAGCACCACCGTCGCGTGCGGAGCGATCGGCCCTGCCCGAAGGTCACCGGCGCTTGTGGCGTCGGTGTGGGTCCACAGATCGCGCACGCGGTAGCACGCGACGGGGGAAAGCCCGACGGCTGCCGTGGTGGTCGTGATCGAGGCCGGTTGTGAGTCCGGGTTCACCATGGCGATGGCAATCGAGCCTCCGGTGAGGGGCTTGACCATGACCCTGCGGTCACCGGCTAACGGGCGGCCCGCCACCGCGAGCCCGTCCTGGTCCACGGCAATGATGTCGCGGTTGGTGAGAAAATCGCGGGTCTGCGCCGACATCGACCGAATATCGTTGCCGGCCAACAACGGTGCCGCCATCATCGCCCACAGTGAGACGTGGGTGCGTTGCTCGTCTGCGGTCAAGCTGGGCCCAACCTGCCCCGCCAGGGTCTCAGCCATACCCTGATGGGTTTTCAGGAAGTTGGGCCAGGCGATCCCGGCGACCAGCATGTCGGGGTCATTGAAATAGCCGGGCCGACTGTGCGACGCCAGCGGGACGGAAGCATCGACCTGCTCTTGGACCCCGAACACCGGACCATTTTTCCCGAAATGGCTGCGCCACAACGGAACCAGATCGATCGTGTTACGTGCCATATCGGCAATGCCCGACCAGTCGTAGTCGGTCCTGGCGCCGGGGTCGCCCGAAACATTGGGGTTGATGCTGTAGAAGATATGTCTTCCCGTGGCGCGCAGCGCATCCCGCATCGCGGTGAAGGCGTGCACCTGATCGGAATGGTCGGTATCGGTGCTGCACCAGTCGTACTTCAGGTAGTCGACGCCCCAGCGAGCGAACGTGTCCGCGTCGGCGGATTCGTGGCCCGCGCTGGCATTGGCCTTCCCGAGCCCGCACAGTTCGTAGCTTGGGCTGGCATACAGGCCCAGCAGCATCCCGTGGTCGTGGGCGTACTTCGCGACAGCGGAGATGCCGCCGGGGAATCGGCTGGGATCAGCCTGCAGATTGCCCTCCGCGTCGCGGTGGCTGGCCGACCAGCCATTGTCGAGGTTGACGTACCGATATCCGGCGTCGCGCATCCCGGAGGACACCAGCGCGTCGATGGTCTGCTCGACAGTCTTTTCGCTCAGCGGGATTCCGGAGTTCCACGAGTTCCATCCCATCGGGGGTGTGCGGAACGAGGGTGCCTCGGCGGGTGGTGACCCGCAGGCCGCGATCAGAGCTAAGCAGCCGAGGGCCGGTAGGAGTCGGCGCATAGGGCAAGACTAGGAGGCGCGCCAAAGTGGGCGTGTGCACGGGGGGTGCGGCAGGGATGCCATGGACCCAAGTCAACGACTCGCAGGAACCACCTGATGTGCGGAGCGTACTGCGCTGTCCGCGCGATGGAGCGGGCCAGCGTCAAGTGGCTGATGTTAGCCGTTGCGGCCCTGGGTTTTGCATTCCTGGCCAACATGCTGGAAGGCTTGATGGTGGCGCCGGCCTTCGGGCTGGCCTACCTGCTCGTCGCGCCGACGTCGTCCCGGCCCTACCTGGCCGGCTCGACCGACAACAACTTCATGAACCTGGTCATCGGCTACAACGGCTTGGCGCGGATTCTCGGGCGCGAGCAGGCCGGGGCTCCGGGGGCGGCCGCCCCACCCGAAGGGCTGCAGCAGCACGGCGGTTTCGGCGGCTTCGGTCGGCAAGATCCAGGAATCACAGAGCTTTTCACCGGTTAGTTCGGGTTCGAGATGGGCTGGCTGCTGCCCGCGGCGCTGCTCGGTCTGGTGTTCGTCTTGGTGATACGCGCCCGTGCGCCGAGGACCGATCTGATCCGAGGCGGTGCCGTACTGTTCGGCGGCGGCTGGCGATCGCCGGACTGGCGCTGGGCATCCTTGCCGGCGGGATGGGATCGGCCGCATACACATTCGCGACCATCGGCCCGTCCCACGCCGGCGGCAACGTTCAGGTCGGGCCCGCGCAGGCGGCTCGAAATGGTGGGCACGGACGGCACGGAGACGACGGTGACAACACCGAACTCGACGCGCTCCTGCAGGGCACGGACACCACCTGGTCGGCAGCGGTCAACGGATCGGCGGCGGCCGCTGGTGTGGAGTTGGCGACGAATACCTCGGTGATGGCGATCGGCGGATTCGGTGGAAGCGACCCGGTTCCCTCCCCTGCTGCGTTCCAGGCCGACGTCGCCAACCGCGAGATCGGCTGTTACATCGCGCCCGGCAACCAGGGTGGTCCCGGCCGCGGCAATCAGCACGCCGATATCACCGCCTGGGTGGCGGCCAACTTCTCGCCGAAAACCGTTGGCTCCGATACCGTGTACGACCTTCAGCCCAGTCCGTAAGCTCAGCCCGCATGAGCGATATCGACGTCGAATCGATCCGTGCCGCCGGGGCGGCCATTGGCGAGGCCATCAGTGTGTTCATGCTGAATCCGGACACCTTCGAGAAAAGCTTGGCCGCCGGCTACCCGGACCCATTCGCCGCGTACTTCGCCGGCCGCGGCGGTGTGCTCGGTGACGCGACTGGCACCACGGTCACCGCGGTGTTCGCGGTCTTCGAACCCAATCTCGCGCGGTCATGCTGGGAAAACGGCGTCGCCGTGCACGATGCGTCCGAGAGCTGCCGCCTGTACTGGGAACAGCTCGCCGGCTTCGGCCGGAGGTATCTGAGCGGGGCCGAGGGCCTAGATCGCATCGCCGCGCTCGGCGAGAAGGTGATTGCGGAGGCGCCTGAACCCGGCCTGCCGCTGTACGCGGGTTGGCGGGCCATGCCGCTGGCCGACGACGCCCCCGCACGGGCGTTTCAGGTGATGATGGTGCTGCGTGAACTGCGCGCCGCGGTGCACTTCAATGCCCTCACGATTTCCGGTGTGAGTCCTGTTGAGGCGCACATCCTCAACCACGGCACGGATTACGCCGCGTTCATGGGCTGGCAGCCACCGTTCGTCGAGGCCGCCGACAAGAGAGGCGTCTACGACGACGTCGAGGACCTGACGAACCGGCGGATGGCGCAGATCTACCGATCGGCGTTGACCGCCGCCGAGGCTGACGAGCTGGCCCGGCTGAGTGAGGGCGCGCTGGCATCGCTGAAGGCGAGCGCACCACCACCCGTCGGCGCCTGATGTGATCGCGGAGATTATTAGCGCCGTGAGCCTTAAACGCGCAGCTGGTGCCACGCCGTCGGTCTATCACCATGTTTGCCGATCTCTCTGACTCCGGGTAGGAACGCTCACCGGAAGTCGCCACCTTCTCGGTGGACGTCTCCGGCCCCAACGGCTCGGTCGCGGTGGCCAACGCCCACGGCACCGTCACCGGTGCCGCCGGGGGTGTGTTGCTGCGCCCCTTCGCCCGGCTGATCTCCAAGGCCGGTGACAGCGTCACCACCTATAGCGAACCCTGGGACATGAACTGACCCGACGGATTGAGCGGGGCGCGCCGGGGCTTTGCCCTGACTAGGATTCCCTCGTGTTCTGGGAACGACTGCCACTGATCGGTGGGCCGCTGCAAGCCACCCGGGAGGAAGCCACCCGGGTCGGCGTCGCGGCGCTGACCCGGGTCGTCGAGCTCGTCGTCGCCCAGATCGACCTGACGACACTTATCCGGGAGCAGCTCGACATCGACGCGATCGTGACCGATGTCGATATCGAGGCGATCATCGCGCGCATCGATTTGATCGGGCTGGCCAACCAGATCATCGACGGGGTCGATCTGCCCGCGATCATCCGCGAGTCCACCGGAAGTGTCACCGCCGAAGTCATGACCGACGTTCGCAGCCAGACTGCCCGTGCGGACGACATGATCTCCGGGTTCGTCGACCGGATGTTGGGGCGAGAGCCGGGAATCCAGGAATCCCGGTGACCAATGCCGGCATTGTGTCCCGAGGTTTGGCCGCGCTCATTGACATGCTTGTCGTCGTCATCACCATGGGTGCGCTCTATCTGGGGTTGGCGCTGACCACCCTGATCCTCAACCCGGCGACGTTTCGCTTTCCCGAACCCAATCTCATCTTCTCGACCACGGTGACGCTTACGGTGGCGGTGCTGTACCTGACCGGGTGCTGGACGCTATCCGGGCGGACGGTGGGCACGGTCGCGCTGGGTGTGCGCGTGGTGGACAAGCGGGCCAAATCTCTGCGGATCCCGGTCGCTGGCCTGCGGGCGGTGGCATGCGTGTTGTTCCCGGTCGGACTGTTGTGGGTGGCTGTCGACCGGCAGCGACGGTCGGCGCAGGACATCCTGCTGGGCAGCCGCGTGATTTACGACCGTCCTACCGTGACTGTTTCGGTTCGATAATCGGCACCCTCGCCCTTTACGATGCCCCAATGCCGTTAACTGACGGCCAGGTCGTTGCTGGTTACACCATCCTGCGGACACTGGGGGCCGGAGGTATGGGTGAGGTGTACCTCGCCTCGCACCCCAGGCTGCCGCGGTATGACGCACTCAAAGTTCTCGGGTCCGCGGTGAGCTCCGATGAGGAGTATCGGCAGCGGTTCATCCTCGAGGCGGACATGGTGGCGACGCTGTCGAACCCGCACATCGTCACGATCTACGACCGCGGCGAGTTCGACGACAAGCTCTGGATCGCGATGGAGTATGTCGACGGAACCGACGCCTCTCGTCTGTTGGCCGAGCGCTATCCGTACGGAATGCCCCCCGACGAGGTCGTGCGCATCATCACCGGGATTGCCGACGCACTCGACTACGCGCACGGGCACGGTCTGCTGCACCGCGACGTCAAACCCGCCAATATCCTGCTGGGGGTTCCCGGCTCCGGCGATCAGCGGGTCATGTTGGCCGACTTCGGCATCGCCCGGTGGATGGGCCAGACCAGCCAACTGACCGGTACCAATATGACGGTCGGCACGGTCGCCTACGCCGCCCCCGAACAGCTCAAGGGCGAGAACGTCGACGGCCACGCCGACCAGTACGCACTGGCTGCGACCGCCTACCATCTACTGACCGGCGTGCCGCCGTTCACGCACACCAATCCGGCGATCGTGATCAGTCAGTGCCTCAGTTCTGATCCACCGGCGATCGGCGCTAAGCGGCCCGAGTTGGCTTGTCTGAGTCCGGTTTTCGCCAAGGCGTTGGCCAAGGATGCCGGCAAGCGCTACAAGCGTTGCGCCGACTTCGCACAAGCGTTGCAGCAAGGTCTGGGCACCTCCGAACGAGCTCACCATGCTAGCGACGTGACCAGTCAGGCCCTCGCGGTGAAGGCTGCCCGCCGGCGGCACGCTAAACCGGAGCCCACGTCATCGCGTCGTCGGCTGTTGGTCCCGGCCATTCTCGGTGCCGTCGTCATCGTCGCCGGCGCGGCGGCAGGGATTTCGCTGCTGTTCGGCCACGGCGACGTGAACACCGCCGCGACCACCCAGGCGTCGCGGACGGCGTCACCACCGCCCGCGGTCTCCGGCCGGATGGACCTGCCCGTCGTGGTGATCGGTGCGAACTGTGCGGTGATGGGCGCGGCAGCCGTCAGCGAGAAGGGTGCGCCCGCCTACTGTGCGCATGTCACGGCCGGGGCCTCGACTACGGTCTGGTCGCTGCTCCCGGAGAAGCTGCTGCCCGGTTCCGGGTCTGGCTAGCGCCGGTCTTGGTGTGGGCGTGGTCGGCCGCTGTGATGTGGGGGCTGATGCGGGGGCCTTGGCGTTGCGCATCGCGACCGGGACGTCGATCAGGAGTGCTTGAACAGCGGGAAGCGCGGTCTGGAGATTGTTGAGCTGCGCTGAAATCTCGCCGGGAATCAGGTGGCCCGACCGCTCAAAGCTGGCCGGACTAGGTGAGCACACTTTGCGATACCTGCTCGGTGATCGGGGCGATAGGGTTTGACCCCACAGGCAGCGGGTGAGTCGTGTCCACCCTGGTGGCAAAGTCCCCGATCTTCCTGCAGCGGGTTGGCGGTGAGTGTCGCGGCCTGCGTGACGACGTGCGGGGCAGGTGGGGTGCGCACTGCCGCCAACGGGGCGGTCGTCGCTGCGGTCAGGCTGACTCCGGCGGCGAGCGAGATCGGTGTCATCGCCCCGCCGAGTATGCACGGTTGACCATCGACGTCGTGGACGTGGATCGCCGACCGGTGTGCCGATCCGGCGGATACCCGGTAAAACGATGTGCCGCAGACCATTGATCGTGGTGATGGAACCCTCACCGTCGCGATCGCACACCTACCCCGCGTCGGATGCTCAGTGATGCTTCGTCGCCGCTACCACGGATCGCGCGCAACCACCCGTTCGAGTTACCGGCTCACCGCGTCGCGATGAGTACCGAATCATTGACGCCGACATCATTAAGGACCACATCATCAGTCAAGCCATCGCTGATGGCATCTACGACCGCCTGATAACCATGGCCCCATTCGCCGACGGCCGTGGGCTCGCGCCACGCGAATTGTCCGCACTCGCGCATGTGGCGTCAGTGCGCCTCGCCGAAGCCATCCGGGAAACGTGCACCCGCCTCAAGGGGAATGTGGTCATCGAGGGCCCCCTCACCTGGCATCTATAGGGGCCCAACAGCTTGGCGCGCGCTGGGGGAGTAGTAACGTAACGAAAACGGTTCTGCATCAAGCATTGTGCACAATTGGCAGGGGGCGAAGATTTTATTGACAGCCGAATGTACGCAGTTCTGACCTTGTGGCGCAGCCCGATTCCGCACGGCGATAACCGATCGTGTTCGCTGTGAATACACGCGATGGCGTGTTGCTGGAATCGTCCTCGGCTCTGGTGGTGCTGGGCGCAGTGGCGTGCGGGTCCAAAGGTGCGACGACGCATCACCAGTACAACTCCGGCTCGGGTGGCGGGCAGCGACAGCAGATGGTCATCGAGACGCAGGCGTCGCAGACCGTCGAAACGGCAACGCAGATTGAAACTTCGGTCGCGACGTCAGTCCAGACCACGACTCAGACGCTCACGGTGGCACCGGCTCGTCAGAACGGGCCCAATGGTCTTGGCGACCGGAAGGGCCACTGGCCGTGGGTGCGCTGGATGCAGGATGGGTGCCACTAGCCACTAGGTGCGTTCCTTCGGTAGCGTCTGGCCGCGGAAGAAGGCCGGTGCGTTGAGGTTCCACAGGATCATCAGTACGACGCCGAACGCCAGGCTGAGCACGCCGACGACGAATGCGGTACCGATTCCCAGGAGGGACCCACCCGAACCGGTACTGGGGTCGGCCATCAGGTAGGCCTCGACGATGCCCACCGGGATGAGGATCAGCGCGCCGATGCCGGGCAGGATGACCTGACCCATGGCGGTACGCCAGGACCGAAATGCGGTGCGCCAGAAATACACCACCGAGGAGATCGCCACCACGGAGTAGTAGGTCATGATCGCGATGCCCACGCTGTAGACCGAATCCGACACCACGCTGTCGCTGATCACATCCAGCGCGCAGTAGATCGCCAGGCTGGTCAGACCGATCACCCACGTTGCGAACTTCGGTGTCGAACTCACCTCGCTCACGGATGCGAACCGATCCGGCAGCGCCTTGTAGGTGGCCATTGACAGCAGTCCGCGGGCGGTCGGCATGACGGTGGACATCGTGGCCGAGAACGCGGACAACCCCACCACCAGCGCCGCCAGCATCGCGCCGCGTTCGCCGATCGATTGGGTGGCCAGGGTGGTGAAGACGTCGTCGACATTGCCCTCGTGGGTCAAGCTCGTGTCGCTGTTCGGGTCGATTCCCGCGAACGACAGCGCCGCCACGCTGAAGATGACATAGGTGGCGACGGTGATCAGGATCGCGGTGACGCCGCTGCGGCCGGCATCCGCCGACGATCCCGAGGTCTCCTCGGACATCGCCAGCGACGCATCGAAGCCCCAGAAGATGAAGATCGCCACCAGGAATCCGCCCAGCAGACTGCTGAAGTCGTGGATTTCGAACGGGTTGAACCACTCCCAGGAGAACGACGCCGCGGTCGGGCTCTGCTGGCCGCGAAACACCGCGACCAGCATGACGACCGCGAACAGGATCAGGCCGCCGTATTGGATGATCGTCAGGATCAGCGTGGTGCGGGATGACTCCTCCGCGCCGCGGGCCACCAGCCACGTGGTCAGCAGGATGAAGATCGTGGCGACGATGATGTCGAACCACACCGGCGACTCATCGATCCCGAACAGCACGGCGGCGGCATTGGTCAAGATCCCCGCGGCGCCGACGCCGGCGAGGATACTCGACAGCACCAGTGCGAAGCCACCCATCCAGCCGATGTGCGGTGCGATCGCCTTGGAGCCCCAGGTGAATACGGTCCCGGCATCCGGGGCGGCGTCGGTGAGATGCTTGTAGGCCAGTGCTACGAAGTACATCGGAATGACCGCGAGGATGAAGACGATCGGCAGCTGATAGCCCGACTCCTCGGCACCATGCCCGAGCGCACCCGTCAGGGAGTAGGCGGGCGCGGTGGCCGCCAATCCGATCGCCACCGCCCCCACGAGGGAGACCGACCCCTTCTTGAGGCCCTTGGAGCGCAAGCCGTGCATCAACGGGTCGACGATTGCTGCGTCTTCAGCCATCCGCGGATTGTGCCATCCGGTCCGGCCGGATGTGCGGTCTACCGAGTATTGCCGGCCAGCATCTGCTCAGTGCCGTGTGATGCTCTTCGAAACGGTGTGCCGAGCACTGCTCGCACCGGCTGGTGTCTGGTAGGAACGCTGTTGCGGCGCTGCGGCTTTGTGGCGATTGGACCGGGCTCCGGGCTGGTGAGTGCGCTGCGGCGGCACTGCGGCGGACGTCCGGCTGGCGGCCGGCACCGCCGCTGCGGGCGTCCCAGGCGGCGATGCGCCGGACAGCAATCTTCTGACCGCGAATACCACACTTGCGACCAGGCCGATCGGGGTGCCGATGATTGCCCCAACGATAGCCACGACCGGTACGAGGGGGACGAACAGCACTCCTACCACCGGAATGCGGGTCACTTGGAGTGCCAGCACTCCGGCGACCACGAACCCCCCGATGAATCCGGCACCGGCGCCAGCCAGTAGCTGCCCGCCGGCGGCGGCACTCGGTGTCTGAAAGACCACCAGGTGGACGGCCGCGGTGGAGATCGGGGGCTTCGTCATGGCTGCGGGTGGACCTGTTGGCAGGCTCGTTGTCGCGGCCGTCACGACCAGGCCTGCGGCGATCAGTGCGGCCGCGGCCGACCTCAGTCGACCGGCGATGCTGTGTGCCATGGCTTCGCCCTGACAGGAGCTGGAGGTCGCGATGTCAGTACCCGGCTACTGCACTCCAGGCTTGATCAGGGCTTGATCCGGATGGGCCCGGACTTCCACAGCCCGCTGCGGGTGGCGGTGCCCAAGTCGATTTGCGCGGGTTGCGCCTCGACGATGGTTTCGAACCTGCGCAGCGAGCCCCAGTCGCGCCCCCAGTCATGGGAAAGGTAGGTCGCCATCACATCAGCGCGCAGCAAAAGGTCAGTGATGCCGAGCAGGCCCCCGTTGCGGCCGTCTTCCCAGGTGTCGGTGCTGTCTCGCTTGGCGGCGTAATCCGGCGTGATCCGGAATTTCGGCACCTCGGTGACGCCGTTGGCGTGCAGCATCGGCTGCTGGCACGGGAAGGCCAGGCCCACCGCCCAGTCCATCAGGACCGGCTGGGTCGAGCCGACGTATTCCTGCACCGAGCGCAGCTCGGGTACCCGCGGCGGGGTCACCGCGAGCCAGTCGCCGGGGGTCAGGGACCGGTCGGCGGCCACGATCCGCACGGTGGTGGCGTCGGCGGGGATCTCGGAGCGGGCGAATCGCAGGTTGCGCCATGACGGTGCCGGCCCGAGGTCATACGGGCTCACCCGGCCGGCGGGCACCGGGGTGCCGTTGGGTCCGGGCTTGCCGTATTCCAGTTCCACCGTCTGGCCGTCGGTGAAGCCGTTGAGCACGCTGCGACCGGCGATGGTGCCCGCGGCGGTGACGACGACCAGCGGATGGCCACTGTCGTTGGGCGGCAACTGATACCACGCCGAGTTCAGCGTGGCGTCCTGCTGCGGGCCGGCGACGTAACTGCCTGCCAGTGGGACCCGCGCCGGGTCGAGGCCGTAGGGCAGCGGGATGGTCGATCCATTGATGCCCGGGGTGTCGAGCTTGATCGGCTGATCCCAGTCGTAATCGGTGCCCGGCTGTGGGTTCGTCATCCGAATCGCTTCGGCGACAATGTGTTCGGGAACGCCGCTGGGGGTGAACCCGATCGGATTGGTGCCGCCAAGTGGTCCCAGCGGGCCGTAATCCCCGGGCAGCGGGGCCAGGAATCCGGCGTTGGCGTCCGGTTCGACCAGCACGTCGTCGGCCAGTCCGCAGCCGCCGGAGAACGACCGCAAATTGGCCCACGCGTTGGAGTAGGTCGGGTACTGGCGCACCACGCCCGCGGCCATCGAGCCGATGAACACCAGCACCATGAACCCGGCGGCCAGCGGGATCGGCGCGGCCGTGACGGCGCGCGCGATGCGGCCCTCACCGTGGTCGCGGGAGTTGAAGTGCAGCCAGAGGGTGCAGAGGGCCGAGACAACGAACAGGAAGAAGAAGATTGTGCTGACGGTGATTCCGCCGATCCGCGGCATCGCATTGTTGAACGGCACACCGTAGCTGGAGACGTACCACCAGCCGTTGGTCGTCGCGAAACACAGCGCCAGCACGAAGAGCACCGCGGTGACGACGGTCATCCGGTTGCGCGACCAGCGCAGCACCTTGGGCGAAACCAGCACGGTGGCCAGCGCCGCCATGGCCGCGCCGACGGCGGCGAACAGGCCGAAGTGGTGCACCCATTTGGTCGGGGTGAACATCAGGAAGAACACCGTCGCGAAGATGACACCCATCAGCCGCCAGGCCGGGCCGCGGGCCACCCCGGGAACGCGCTTGCGGCGCAACATGATGAACATCGACACGAATAGCGACAGGGCGGTGACCAGGAATCCGAATCGTCGCGACAGCGAGCCGTCCACGGTCGGCAGGATCAGGTAGTAATAGCGCAGGTTCTCGGTGTACCAGGCCTGGCTGGGCCCGATATCGGTGCGAATCCTGGTCGCTTCCAACACTGTTGCCAGGGTTTGGTCGGCGAAGACCACGGTCAGGATGATGGTGCCCGCGGCCAGTAGTGGCAGTACCAGCGGCCAGGTACCCACCACCGCGCGGCGGCGCACCAGGATGCGCAGGATCGGACGTCCACCGGCGATCAGCGCGGCGACCGCGATCAGACCGGTCGGCTGGATGCCGAGGGTGAATGCGGCGCTGATGATGGCGAGCGCGGCCGGGGTCAAGCGGCCGGAGATGACGGCCCGCTCGATGAGAACGTAGGTGATCAGTGCCCCGGTGGCGATCTGACCTTCGGGTCGCAGGCCGTTGTTGAACGGCATCCACGCTGCCATCAACACCAGCCCGGCCGCCCACAGGGCGGGCCTGCTGGCGATCACCGCAGGGCCCAGCCGGGGCAGCACCTCACGGGACAGCAGCAGCCAGCAGACCAGCGCACAGATCAAGTCCGGCAACCGCATCCAGATGCTGGCATCGCTGACATGGGTCATCAGCGCCAGCACGTTGTAAAACCAGCCGAACGGGTCTTCGGGGCTGCCGAACCAGCGGAAGTAGTTCGACATGTAGCCGGCGTGGTCGGCAACCCGGGCCATCTGCAGGATGTAGCCGTCGTCGGAGGAGTTGGCGCCGATCACGTGCCACACCAGGAAACCGGCCACCACGGTCACGTCGACGGCGGTGAACGTCCGCCAACGCTGCGGGATCCAGGCGTGCATACGGCGTCCGTCGAGCCGATCCAGCCGCCACAGCGCCAGCAGGGCGATCACCGTGGCGGTCATGGCCAGCAACATCGCCGCCAACTTCAAAGCCGTTGGTGTGGAAGAGAACCGGGTATCGATGGTCGCGGAGAAGCTCAGTCCGGGCGGTGCCGGGCCGGTCAGGTCGGTGAAGACCCCGACGATTGCGGGCCGCAGGTTGGGATCGGCGAATCCGCTGCGCATCTCTTTGCCGGTCGTGGGATCAGTCAAGCCCACGAAGGTGGCGAACGTCCCGTCGGTGTTGGAGCTGATCTCGAGGCGCGAGCAGCCGTCGATCCGGGAGCGCGGGACGCTGGCGACCACGACATTGCGGTCGGTGATGTCGACGCGCTGCGTGCTCACGTTGACGAACAACGAATTCAGCGCCGCCTCTTTGCCTTTCTGGGGCGCTAGCCCCAGCACCAAGCCGCCTGCGGGCGGCATGGACCGGATCAGCTCGCAGGGCACGGTCGCCGTCAGCGACACCGGCGCTTGCGAGATCAACGGGGACGTGACATTGCTCAGCTGACCGGCCTGCGGCCAGTTCAGCGTCGCGGTGGTCTGCTCCACCGGTAACAGCGGGGTCAGCACGGAGAGCACGAAACCCACCAGCCCGGCGATCGTGGCCACCCAGCGGGTGATTCTCACATCACGGGCCGAGTCGCGGGCATTGGCGGCGAGCGTCTGTGTCATGGCAGTGCCCTGATGGGTCCGCTTCGGCTCCAGCCGAATACCGTCTTGGTGCCCTGGTCGATGACGGCATCGGGAGCCTGCGCCGACGGGACCAGGCGGATGTAGCGCTCAATGGCGCCCCAGTCGCGGTACCAGTCGCCCCGCAGATACGTCGGGACGGTCGCGGTGGTCAGCAGGCCCTGGATGAACAGGAAAGGCCCACCGGCGCGGGCGGACAGCCACATATTGCTCGACACCACCACCTGTTTGAGGTTCGGCAGGATCCGGTACTCCGGGAGCTCGGCCACGCCGAGGTGTTCGGCGAACGGCCGCTGGCATGGGAAATTCGCCGCGGTGGCGATGTCCATCATCACCGGAGTCTGCGAGCCGAGGAATTGCTGGGCGGTCTGCAGCACCGGTACCCGAGGCGGGGTGAAGCCGAACCACTGGTCGGTGCTCAGGTTCGGGTCGTCGGCGACGATACGCGCGACGTTGGCCTCCGGTGGCGCCCAGGCCATCGGGAATCGCAGATTGCGCCAAGCCTTTTGGGCGATCACGTCGATGGGCTGTACCGAGTTCAGCGCCTGGAAGCTGCCATCGGGACGCTGCACACCCCACTGCAGTTTCAGTGATTGTCCATAGTTGAACTGGCCCTCTTCGTCGTAGAACCAGATTGCCCCGGCCGCGGCGACCGTGACCAGCGGTCGGTCCGGGCTGCGCGGGGGCAGTTGGTACCAGGCCGAAGTCGCCTTGGCCGCAACGGTGTTCTCGCCTGCGCTGCCCATCACCGGCGTGGTCTTGGGGTCCAATCCGAACGGCAGGAACACCCGCGACCCGTTGACCCCGACCGGTCCGTAGCCACCGCCGGTACCCGCGGCGAAGGCGATACCGGCATTGGGCTTGTTGGGTGAGCCGTCGGAGTTGACGGTGCCGGGGTTGGCCACGAACGGTTCAGCCGGCTCGAGGGTGTCGCTGATCCCATTAGGGGTGAAGCCAACCGGGTTCTCGCCGCCGAGCGGACCGTACTCGCCCCATTTCTGGCCCGGAACCGGTTGCAGCATACCGGCATTCGGATCCGGCTCGACCAGGACGGCGTCGGCCATCGCACAGCTTGCCGTGGACAGTCCCGACTGCAGTGCGGACAGGTTGGCCGCCGCGGTGGTGTACACGGGGTAGCGCTGGGCGAAGGCCTTGGTCATCGAGCCGACCTCGAGCAGCACCATGATGAGCGCGACCACCAGCAGCGGCGTGGAGGCCAGCGCCCGGTTGCGGCCGGTGTTCTTGACCTCGGTGTGGCCGCTGTAGTCCATCCGGAAGTGCAGCCATCCCGCGATCAGACCGGTCAGGATCGCCAGCGCCAGGAACATGGTCGTCACGGGCTGGTGGGCGATCACCGGCTGACGGTCGAACCACGGCACCCCATAGCTGCCGACATAGAACCAGCCGTTGGTGCCCGAGGTCGCCCACGCCAGCACGAAGAGCAATGCGGTGACGTACAGCGCCAGGTTGCGTCGGCTGTGCAAGCCGACCCGGGCGAATGCGAACGCGGTGACCCCGCCGAGCGCGCCCGCCAGCCCGGCGAACCCGCCGAACTGGACGGCCCACTTGGTGGGGGTGAAGGTCAACAGCAGCAGGCCGATCGCGGTCGAGCCGATGAGCCGCCACACCGGACCTCCTGCGACGCCCGGGATGTGACCGCGGCGCAGCAGCACGGTCAGCATCCCGAACAGGCACAGCAGCATCACCAGCACGGCGAAGCGGCGGGTCAGCGAGCTCTCCACATTGTCTTCGACGGTGAGGAAGTAATACCGCAGGAAGTCCTGGTACCAGGCGATCGTCGGCCCGACAACATATTTGATGCGTGCGGACTCGGCGACCGCGGCCAGGGTCTGGTCACGGAAGACCACGACGAAGATGACCGACAGCGAGGCGGCCAGCGTGGCCAGCGGGGCAACTAGACCGTCTTGCGCGCGGCGGGCCCTGATCACGCGGGCGATGGCGCGCGCACCCACCAGCAGTGGCGCGATCGCGATCAGGCCCTGCGGGGCGAGCGTCACACTGAAGACCGCGACGACGATCGCGATGGCCGCCGGGACCAGCCGCCGGGTGGCGATCGCGTGCTCGACCAGGATCCACGCTGCCAGTGCGCCGAAGGCGATCAACGGTTCGGGGCGCAGCCCGTTGTTGAACGGCAACCAGGCAGCCAGGAACACCGCGGCGGCGGTCCACACCGTGACCCTGTTGAGCGCCAACCGCCTGCCCAGCCGCGGCAGCACCCAGCGGCTCAGAATCAGCCAGGTGCCGATACCGGCGGCGGTGGCGGGTAGCCGCATCCACACTCCGGCGGTACTGATCGTCGCGAGGTGGGCAAGCACTGACTGGTACCAGTCGAACGGTGCCTCGGTGGCTCCGAAATAGCGGAAGTAGTTGGCGGTGTAGCCGGCCGATCCGGACACTCGCGCGATGGTGAGGTTGTAGCCGTCGTCGGAGGAGATGGCGCCGATGACATGCCAGAGCAGCAGCCCGCCGATCACCCCGATATCGGCCAGCCAGGTGCCTGGGCCGCCCCGAAGGACACGTCGCCACGCCCCCGGAACCCGCCGACCAGAGGCACGGTCCAGCATCGCGAGCGCAATCATCGAGGCGACCACGCAGGCGATACCCAGCACCATCACCGCGATCTTGAGTGTGCCCGGGTGGGTGATGAACCGGGTGTCGATGTCGATGCGTGCCGACAGGCCCGGTTGGGGGGCCACCTTCAGATCCGTGAAGATCCCGTCGACCGCCGGCTTCTTCTCGGGGGCCAGCGTGCCGGTTGCGCCGGGTATGCCGACGAAATCGGCCCCGACCCCGGCGGCCCCGGCCCAAATGCGTAGATCGCTGCAGCCGCCGGCCGCGATGGCGGGCCGTGGGGCGACCGCGGCGACAGTGTCGCGGAAGGCGACGACGACGGTGGCGGCGTTGGCGCGCACGAACAGCCCGTTGCGGCTGGCGTCGATACCGGCAGGAGGGATGGTCGAGAACACCAGGCCGCCCTCGGTGGGCAGGGTCGCGATGATCCGGCAGGGGATCGTCACGGCGAGTGACTGCGGTGCGCCGGAGACCAGCGGCGCGGTGATATCGCTGACCATGCCGTCTGGACCCGCTGCCTGCGGCCAACCGATGGTGGCGGTGGTCTGGGTGACGGGCAGCAGGGGCACCACGCCGCACAACAACACGCCGAGGATTCCTGCGATGACGGCGACGAGCCGGGCGATCCGGCTGGCGTCGGGTCTGTCGCTTGGCACGAGGCTCGATGGTAGGCGACGAACGTGAGTGGGTTCGGCAGGCCGGCGGGCACCTGAGCGATTCGACACCGGATTCCTAGGTCGGTCGTAGTGGAGCCGGGCTCCACAGCCCAGTGCGGGTGGCGGTGCCCAGGTCCAGCCGGGCCGGCCGCGCCTCGGGATAGAACGGATTGAGCCGCTGCAGCGCGCCCCAGTCCCGGAACCAGTCGTCACGCAGGTAGCTCGGCACCGAGGTGGCGCGGAACAGCAGCTCGCTGATGCCGAGCGGACCGCCGCCGATATTGTCCATCACCGGCGAGTTGGCTTCGGCGCCGAACCGGTCCGGCAGGATCCGCCACTTCGGCGGCTCGATGACGCCGTACTGGTGGCCGAACGGGCGCTGGCACGGGAAGGCCAGTCCGACAAGCCAATCCAGTAGCACCGGATCCTGGGACCCGACGACGTCCTGCAGGGTGCGCAGCTTCGGGATGCGCGGGGGAGTCAGCGCGATCCAGTGCTGGGGTGAGAGGTCGTCATCGGTGGCGACCAGCCGGATCATCGTGGCATCGCGCGGGATCGCGGCCAGCGGGGCGCGCAGGTTCCGCCACGCCGGTGCGGTGCCGACATCACCGAAAGCCATTGAGCCGCTGGGCTTCCCGTCAGCTGCCTGCTGGTCGGTCGCCCACTGCACCTGCACCTCGTCCTGGTCGAACCGGCCGGCTGCCGCGACCACCAGCAGCGGTGCGGACGCCCAGTCGGTGGGCAGCCGGTACCACGCCGAGCGCAGCACAGCTGGCTGTTGCACGCCGGCGCGCCAGCTGCCCATCACCGGTGTGCGCGCCGGGTCCAGGCCGTAGGGCAGCCGGGCGCGCGAACCGTTGACCCCGCCTACGGCGTTGGTCCCGCCCTCGGTTCCGGCCTCGCTGCTGGTGATCACGCCGTCGGTGTCGGCGAAGTTGCCGCCCCCGGGAGGTTCGGACACCGGGTCGGCCGAGATGTCGGCGGGTATCCCGCCGGGGGTGAACCCTTCGGCCGTCGTCGCACCGAGCGCGTCACCGACCGACACCCCGGCGATCGGGGCCAGGATGCCGGCGTTGGGGTCCTCTTCGACCAGCACGTCGTCGGCCAGCCCACACGTCTTACCGGTGAGGGCCTGCAGGTTCGAGCGGCCGACCGACCACGCCGGCCACTGTTGGGCCATCCCCAGGGTCAGCGATCCCACCTCGAAAACCACCAGCAGCCAGGCCACGATCGCTAGCGGTGAGCCCACGATGCGTGACCACCAGTGTGTCTGCCCCGTAGTGCCGTTGTCAGCGCCGGAGAAGTGGAACCAGGCCGCCACCAGCAACGTGAGGATAGTCAGCCCGAGCAATATCGTGGTGAAGCCGAAGTGCCACTCGGGGAACTGGTTTGACCACGGCACACCGAAGTTGGACACGTACCACCAGCCGTTGACGCTGGCGAACGACAGACCGGTCATGAACAGGACTGCCGCGGCGAATAGCGCCCGGTTTCTTCGGGACCTCAGCACGTGCGCGGTGACGGCCACGGCAGCCAGTGCTCCCAGCGGGCCGGCCAGCCCGGCGAACACCCCGAAGTGATGGGTCCACTTGGTCGGGGTGAACATCATCGCGATGAACGAGATGATCGTGATCCCGATGATGCGTTTACTGGGACCTGCCGCGGTCCCGGGAATGTGGCCGCGGCGCAGGATCATCGCCACCACGACTGCGAGCGCGATGAGCAGGGCCAGCACCGCGAACCGGCGGCTGATCGAGCCGTCCGGGCTGGCCATGAACAGCCGTTCGTAGCGGATGTGTTCGTCGAACCAGCTCAGGCTTGGGCCGACCGCAGACTTCAGCACGTTAGCCTGCACTTCGCCGACCAGGGTCTGGTCGCGGAAGATCAGGATGATCGTCACTGTTCCGGCGGCCAGGATCGGGGCCAGCAGCGGCAGCAGGCCGAACTGGCGGGATCGGCGGTGCAGGATCGTGCGCAGCGGGCCGATTGCGACCAGCAGCGCCCCGATCGACGCGATGCCGGTTGGCCCGGAGAACAACGTCAGCGCGCCGATGATGCAGGCGAACGCGACGGGAAGCAGGCGGCTGGTGGCCACACCGCGTTCGACCGAGCACCAGGTGAGCAGGATGCCGAGGGCGATGATCGGTTCGGGCCGCAGGCCGTTGTTCAGTGGCAGCCAGAACACCAGGAACATGCCGGCGGCAGTCCAGATGGCGGCGCGGCTGGTTTTGACCGCGTGGCCGAGCCGGGGGATCACCTCGCGGCTGATCAGCCACCAGCACACCAGTGCCATGGCCAGCGTCGGCAGCCGCATCCAGATGCTGCTGGTGGAGACGTGCGCCCACAGCGCGAGCAGGTCGTAGTACCAGCCGAACGGTGCCTCAGGCGTGCCGAACCAGCGGTAATAGTTGGCCATGTAGCCGGCGTGCTCGGACACCTTGGCCATGGTGAGGATGTAGCCGTCGTCGGAGGTGTTGGCTCCGACGAAGTGCCACCACAACAGAACGGCGAACACCACTCCGTCCAGGGCGCTCACCGACCACCAGCGCGACGGCAGGAAGCGCCGCTGGCGTACTCCGTCGGCACCGTCCAGGAGGTGCAGGGCGACCAGCGCGATGAGCGTCATCGCGGCGCCGAGCACCATCGCGGCCATCTTGAGTGCCGTTGGCGCGCTGCTGTAGCGGGTGTCGATGGTGGCCGACAGACTCAGCCCGGGCGGCGCCGGGCCGGTCAGGTCGGTGAAGACGCCGACGATCTGGGGCCGGAAGTCGTAGCCGCTGCGCTCACCCTTCAGCGGGGCGCCGGGATCGTCGGCGTCCGGCCCCTGGGTGAGGCCGACGAATTCGGCGGTCACCCGGTCGGCGTGGGCGGTGAACGTCAGCTTCTGGCACGCCGGGCCGAGTACCTGCTTGAGCGGCGCGACCACGACCGGGGTGTTGCGGACCACGACGACGAGATCGTCGTTGGCGCGCTGGATCAACAGACCGCGGTCAACGGCCTTGGGTGCCTGCTTGGGGACTGTCGACAACAACACCGTCTTGGCGGGGCTGTCCAGGCCCGCGGCCGCGCTGCACGGCACGTCGATGGTCAGGTCGGTTGCCACGTAGCTGATCAGGGGCGCTGTGACGCTGTTGAGCACACCGTTTTGCGGCCAGTTCAGCTGCGCGGTGGTCTGCTTGACCGGCAATAGTGGTGTCAGGATCGCCAGCGCGGCGCCCAGCAGCCCGGCGATGACGGCGACGAGACGGGCGGTCCGGTACTTGACCTGCAGGTCATCTTGGGCCCGCGTCTGTTCCACGGAGCTAGATGGTAATTGGCCGCCCGGGAGGTCCACGCTATGCATTCCGGATGGCCAGCACGAAAGGCCCGATCGTCTTGACGGTGAAGTGCGGTCCGCTGAACAGCTTGCTGTCGAAGTCGACGACGTAGCGGCGCACGTTGGGCTGGTTGGGGTAGACGTCCTGGGCCAGTCGCAGCGTGTAGGTGTCCGATGAACCAGCCGCGCCGCCGCGGCGCATCAGGAAGACCGTCGGCGGCTGCCAGGGCAGCGTGTCGAGCGCGTGAACCAGCTGATCGGCGTTCTTCAGGTCGGCCCACGATTCGATGGCCGCGGCCCGTTCGTCGAACTCGGCCAGCGGGTTGGCGTAGTGCGAGGTCAGGCCCTGGAACCCGTAATAGGGGTAGTACGACAGGAAGCTGTAGTCAGCGGTCAGCACGACGGTGTCCTCGCGGGGCCGGCCGGTCGCCTTCTGGATGGCGGTGTCGACCTCGGCGTAGTACTTCTCGGCTCCGGGCGGTCGGCGATCGCCGCGCTGCCCGTAGCCGTCGGTATCGGTGTAGGCGACGGTCAGGTCCGGCCGCAGCACGTCGGGGATGTCCTGGCTGAAGCCGATGGCGCCGATCAGCCCGATGGCGGCGCCGACTCCGATGACCTTGCGGCTGGTTCGTGCGGCGAGCGCGAGTGTCACCTCGAGGAAGCCGAACACCCCGGCCGCCGACAGCAGCACGGTCAGCGTCGGTTGCAGCCGGAAGGACAGCAGGGTGGTGCCGAGCAGGGTGGTCAGCATCGACAGCGCCGACCAGGCGTAGACCGTCAGCACGCCGATCCCCAGTGCGGTGGCCCGTACCGACGTGCTGGCCCGCCACACCAACCACAGCGTCCCGAGCATGCACAGCGCACCGAGCAGTGAGAACTGCAGCATCGGGAACGTCAGCACCGCGCCGTCGGCGGGCAGGTAGTGGTTTGCACTGCCGGCGCCGCTCATCGGGTGGCTCGTCGCGTACACCAGGAACGGCAGCCAAGTGATTGCTGCGATAGCTCCAGTGATGACGGCAATGACCGCGAGCCGCAGCAGCGGTTCGGCGCTGCGTCGCGCGACCGCTACAGCGGCGGCCATCACAGCCACGGTGAAGGCGGCATAGCCGAACAGCAGGGTGTAGAAGGTGGCGGAGACACCGAGGAACAGCCCGACGCCGGCCACGGCCGCCCAGCCGCCCCCCCGCGTCCCACCGCGCAGTCCCGACCACGCCAGCACCAGCACCGGCGGGATGAGGACGGTGATGACGGCTGCGTAAGGCTCCGTTGAGCTGTAGGCCAGGGTCACCGCGGTGGTGGCGACGGTGACGATCAGCGCGTACTCGAACCGGATGAGCGCCGACCATAGCGTCATCGCCAGCACCACGGCGATCGCGATGGAGACAATGGCCCACGGCTTGAACATCTCCCAGGCCGGTGTGCCGGTCAGGGCGGCGGCCCGGCCGCCGAGCCAGAACCACCCGGCCGGGTAGTACGGCGGCAGGCCGATGTAGGTCATATCGTGCAGCGCCGGGCTCTCGGTGAGCCGGGTGAGGTATTCGGTGCGGAACTGCTGATCGACTGAGATACCGAAGAGGTAGAGCCGGCTCGCCCCCAGTGGCATCCCCAGGGTGACCACCGTGAACGCCGACAGGAACACCGCGGCGGCGATGCGTGCGACCCACTCATATCCCTTGCGCCAGACGAATCCGGTGCCCAGCAGCAACACCAGGCAACCGACCTGTCCAACGGTGGTCAGCGCGTGCAGCTGGTTCGACGACGGGAAGGCGGGCCACTGGACCCGGGAGATCGCGATCAGTGCGATCGTCGAAACCAGCACGGCCGCAGCAACTGCCGCGATCATCTGGCCCGCGGTGGCCAGCGCGCTCCTCATCGCGTTGGGCTAGATCGGCAGCTTGCGGAAGATGGGCCGCGGGATGTGCCGCAGCACCGACATCAGCACGCGGACCTGCCCGGGCGCCCACACCAAATCTTTGCCCTTGGCTGCGGACGCCACTGCCAGCTCGGCGACCTCGTCGGCGTTCACGGTGAAGGGCGCTTCCTTGGCGCCGGTGGCTTTCCAGTGGTCCAAGGTGGTGGTGGTGCGCACCTGGCCCGGCCGGATCACGAGCACGTGAACGCCAAACTCGCGCAGCGCTTCTCCGAGTCCCAGGTAGAAGCCGTCCAAGCCGGCCTTGGTGGAGCCGTAGACGAAGTTATTGCGCCGTACTCGTTCGCCGGCCACCGATGACATCGCGATGATCTGCCCGAAGCCCTGGGCGCGCATCTTCTCGCCGATCAGCACGCCGACCGAGACGGCGGCGGTGTAGTTGATCTGGGCGCTCAGTACCGCCTTGGCCTGGTTCTGCCACAGCTCTTCGGCATCGCCGAGGATGCCGAATGCGACGATCGCCACGTCGACATCGCCATTGGCCCAGGCGGATTCGATGACGGCTGGGTGGCTCGCGGTGTCGAGGGCGTCGAAATCGAGGTATTCAACCGACTTGGCGCCGACAGCCTCCAGTTGGGTGATCGCGAGGTCGCGCTTGGGCGCGTTCGGCAGGTCAGCCAGGATGACCCGAGCTTTGGCGTTGCGCAGATAGCGCTCGACGATGGCCAGGCCGATCTCGGAGGTGCCGCCCAAGAGCAGGATGGTTTGCGGATTGCCGGTGGCGTCGATCATGGGTGTTGGGGATGCCTTTCTACAGCAGTTCGAGCCGGCGGGCCATATCGGAGGCAAACACGCCATGGGGATCGGCCTTGCGGCGCACCGCAATCCATTCATCGATCCGCGGATACATTCTGTGGAAACTCTCGGCGCTTACCCGGGAGTCCTTGGCGGTGTAGACGCGACCGCCGAATTCCATTGCCCGCTTGTCGAGTTCATTGAGGAACTCATTGGCGCCGGGCTTCATCGGGAAGTCCATCGCGACGTTCCAGCCGGCCATGGGGAAGCTCAGCGGAGCCTTGTTACCTGGGCCGAACAGTTTGAAGACGTTGAGCGCCGAGTAGTGCCCGCTGGTCTGAATCCACCGAATGATGTCCTTGAACTCGTCCAGGGCATTGGGCGGCACGAGGAACTGGTGTTGGGCGAAACCCGCTGGGCCATAAGCATTGTTCCAACCGCTGACCAGGTCGAGCAGGTGGTAAAACTGCGACAAGTTCATGATCTTGCCCTGGTAGGTACCGCCGAGGCGGTAATACACCTCACCGATGGCACTGAACGACAGCTTGTTCATGGCGCTGATCGGGAATACGTCGGGCACCGTCAGTAGCTGCGGCGCATCGAATTTCAGCGGGTCCTTGGCCAGTTTCTTGGGCAGCTGATCGAGTTTGGCCAGGCTGCCCCGGCTGACCGCAGCGCGTCCCAGCTTGGGCGGCGGATTGATCAGGTCGAACCAGGCGCTGGAATAGGTGTACTTGTCCTCGCTGCCGTCCAGATGGACCGCGATGGTCTCGTCCAGGTCAGCGGTGGCGATACCGTCGGCGATGAAGTAGGCCGTCTCGGTGCGGGTCATCGCGATGCGGGCCCGGATCACGATGCCGGTCAAGCCGTTTCCGCCAACGGTGGCCCAGAACAGTTCGCTGTCGGGGCCGTCCGGCGTCAGCGTGCGGATTTCTCCGTCGGCCATCAGCAAGTCCAGCGACAGCACGTGGTTGCCGAAGCTGCCCGCGCTGTGGTGGTTCTTGCCGTGGATATCGGATCCGATGGCACCACCGACGGTCACCTGCCGGGTGCCCGGGAGAACCGGGACCCACAGACCGAACGGAAGGGCGGCCTTCATCAGCTGGTCCAGGCTCACCCCGGCGTCCACGTCGGCCACGGCGGTGTCGGCGGAGAGGGAGTGGATGCGGTTCAGCCGCGTCATCTCGACGACGATGCCGCCGCCGTTGCCGGCTTGATCTCCGTAGGAGCGGCCGAGCCCGCGCGCCACGATGCCCCGGCGCAGGTAGGACGGGCTGGAGGAATCGGCGTCGGCGACCTGCCGGACCGCGGCCGCGATCACCTCCACATCGGGGGTCGACAGGACATGCGCCACGCTCGGCGCGGTCCGGCCGAACCCGGTGAGGGAACGCTGTGTCAGGGGGAGTTCGGTAGCCATGTCAGTGCCAAAGGTTACCCGGCGGGACTACTTCAACCGGAATATCACTGCTCGCTGGACTACAAAGTTGATGACGGTGGCGGTGCCCTGCGCGATCACGAAGGCCACCGGGACCTGCCACGGCTGGCCGGCGAACTTGACGTAGAACAGGTAATTGATGCCGACCTGGACCGCGTAGGTCAGCGCATAAAGGGCGATCACGGCGATGAACCGGGCCGTACTGGGCGGCGCCTGGAACGTCCACCGCCGGTTGATCAGATAGGCGGTGGTGGTGCCGGCGATGAAGCTGAGCGTTTTGGCCACATTGACCTGCAGCCCGAGCTTGAGAAACAGCACGTAGAGCCCGAAATCCACGCACGCCGACAGCCCGCCGGTAAGGATGAAGCGCACCACCTGGGTCTTGAGGCTCAGGGGCGTCGACGGGGCTACTTCGGACACGCCGGAAGCTTACTTACCCAGGCCGCTTCGCTCTTGCCGGCGGGGCGGTGCACCATGGTCATGTGCAGGATCTGGTTGACGCCTGGGCGACGCTGCTGTCCCGGCACATCGACAACCCGGCGGTAGCCGCGGTCGGACGCGACCTGGTCGCCTCCTGGACCGAACCGCACCGCCGCTACCACTCCGTCGAGCACCTGCGCGGCATTCTCAGCCACGTGGAGGAGCTGGCGGAATTCGCCGACGATCCCGACGCTGTCCGCCTCGCCGCCTGGTACCACGATGCGGTGTACGCCGGGCTGCCCGACGACGAGGAGCGCAGCGCCCGCCGCGCCGAGCAGGACCTGTCGCGGCTGGGGTTGGCACCCCAACTGGTCGACGAAGTCGCGCGCCTGGTGCGGTTGACCATTACGCATGACCCCGCGCCCGGCGACCACAACGGCGAGGTTCTCTCCGATGCGGACCTGGCGGCCCTCGCCGTTTCCAGGGAACACTACGAGCGCAACACCGCGGCCATCCGCGCTGAGTACCAGCACGTGCCCGACGATGTGTTTCGCCGCGGACGCGTGCAGGTCCTGGTGGCCCTGCTCGGCGGGCCTGGTGTGTTTCGCACCGAGTACGCGCGCCGCGAATGGGAACCGCTGGCGCAAGGCAATCTGCGTGCCGAGTTGGCCACGCTGACGGACTGAACGGCCTCGTCCGGAAGGCCGTTGGACCCTATGCGCGTAGTAGTTGCCGAGGGATAATCCGCGTATGACAGGCGAACACGACCCGATCACGGTACTCAGCGAGGATGAGAGCTGGGAGCTGCTGAAGAGCGTCGCGCTGGGCCGGCTGGTGACGAACGTCGGCGGTGAGCTGGAGATCTTCCCGGTCAACTTCGTGACTCAGGGGCACACGGTGCTTTTCCGGACTGCCGAAGGCACAAAGCTTTTCGGCACCGTGATGAATGACAAGGTGCTTTTCGAAGTCGACGATCACAACGTGGTCGAGGGTTGGAGTGTCGTCATTCGCGGGACTGCGCAGGTGCTGACCGCAGCCGATGAGATCCACGAAGCGGACCGGGCACAGCTCTTACCGTGGATCGCGACCGAGAAGCTGCGCTTCGTGCGCATCACTCCGAACGATATGTCCGGCAGGCGGTTTGTCTTCGGGCCGGAGCCCGAGCACGGGGCATACCCCAGTTAGAACGGTGGTGGGCGGTTGCGTTCGGCGGCGATGCGGTAGGCGCGTTGGGCGGCGCGGGTTTTTCGTCGGGTGGGCATCATGAGCCCGATGGTGGGCGGGGGTTCGCCGACTGGTGCGGGCAGTGTTGCGGTGGTGACGTTCCAGCGCGGGATGAGCAGGCGGCTTCCGGGTTGAGTGCGATAGATTCTGCCACCTGGTGAGGTCCACGTGATCGTGCCATCGGGGTCTTGTTGATCATCCCAGCCGGCCCAGAAGGTCTTGAGCAGGTGGTGTTTTCGGCATTTGCACGCCAGGTTTGAAGCGTGGGTGGGTCCCCACGGCCAGGGGATGGTGTGGTCGACATCGCAATACTCGGCGGGCATATCGCAGTGCGGGTAGCGGCAGGTCATGTCCCGCATCCTGACGAACTCATCCAACGCTGTTGAGGGCCGATACTGCGGTTCGGGATCGTCACTCGGGCGGCGCAGGCGGCGGACTTTCGCGCCAGAGCGGATGAGTTCGGCCAACAGCGGCGCGGGCACGATTCCGCGATTGCCGGTCAGCACCCCACCTGCCGCGGGCTCTTCGCCGTGCATGGCTGGATCAGATTGGGCGTCAAGGACATCCGCGTCGGCCACCACGTGCACGACCACACTGGCCGCGCGCCCGTCGGGTTCGGCGGCGGGGCAGTCGCGGTTGCCGCACAGGCAGGCCAGATGATCCGAGCCGGCGGCGATCGCCCCCATCGCATCGGCGCGGCGCTGCCCGATCGTTCGGGGATCGTCCTCACACACGGCGTGCGCCATCTGCGTCAACCGGCGTTCGATCACGACACCGTCAGTCTGCTGGACTGATCCCCGGATCTCGACGACCCCGTCATGGGCATGGCGCGTATCGACGACGATATCGCGATCCCGCACCCAAGCGCGGGTGCGGCGCACGGCACCGGGGTCGTAACGATCCACCCAGTAGTCGATCGCCCGCTGCAGTTTCAGCTTGGACATCGGACCCCACGCCACGGCGTCCTCAGCGATTGCCCGATCCAGGATCGCGATGATGCCTCGGTCTTGTACTAGGTAGGTGCGATCCACGATCGCCTCGCACACCCGATAACTGAGCTCTCCAGCCAGGAACAGGGCGCCCACCCGGGGGAACCGATGGCGCAGCGACATCGCCAGCGTCATCTCCGCCGATGCCCGGCCGTGGGTCACCGCCAGTGCGGCTGACAGCTCGGCGGCGAGGGCGTCCCACGCATCGCAGGCCCAATGCGCTCGCTCATCATCGGAACACCGCTGCGCCACCAATCCGGCGATCCTCGCCAACCGTCGCGCCGCAGCTTGAGCTTCCAGTCGGGCTTCGTCGACGATGGCATCCACCGCCGCCGCATCGCTCATATCCCCCAACCTGGCATCGAACATGTGTGCGAGTATGCCACCAGGGTCTGACAATTGATGTTGTGATGTCTCAGGACATCGGTGACGGTTCGGTCTACGCGCTATGTCGACCGAGCCCGACCAGGAAGCGGTCGGGTGGCGGTCCGTCCTCGGCCAGCGACGCGGCGAATAGTGCGGAGCCCGCGGCCACCCGCGGCTAGACCCAGTACGGCACGCGCGCGCGATATTGCCGCAGCGCGAATGCCGCGACCACCCAGCCGATCACGGTCAGCGCTATCACGACGGCCCAGTGTCGCCAGTGTTGGTCGGCGCCCAGCAGGGGAGCCCGCAGGATGTCGAGATAGTGCAGCAGCGGGTTGAGCTCGATGATCTTCGCCCACTGTCCGGCGCCCTGCTGCTGAAGTGTGTTGTCGTTCCAGATGATCGGCGTCATGAAGAACAACAGCTGCACGATCGAGAACAGCAGCGGACCGATATCGCGGTAGCGGGTGGCCAGGATGCCGAAGCAGAACGACACCCACACGCAGTTCAGCATGATCAACAGCAACGCCGGGATCGCCGCCAGGTCGGGCCACGTCCAGTGCTTCGGAAAGATGATCGCGATCACCACGTAGATGACGATGTTGTGCGCGAACAGAATCATCTGCCGCCACACCAGCCGATACACGTGCACGCTCAACGGCGTCGGCAGCTGTTTGATCAAACCCTCGTTGGCGATGAACACGTCGGAGCCCTCGAGGATCGCGGCGTTGATCATGTTCCAGATGATCAGTCCCAGCGTCACATAGGGCAGATGCTCGGACAGCTCGAGGTGAAACAGCTGCGAGTACAGCGCGCCCATCGCGACGGCGGTCGTTCCAGTGGCGATCGTGATCCAGAACGGGCCGAGCACCGAGCGACGGTACTTCTGCTTGATGTCCTGCCAGCCCAGGTGCAGCCACAGTTCGCGCTTGCGGTATCCGTCGGCCAGATCACCCCACGCGCGACGGAAGGTCTTCGACTGGGCCGCGGCGTCAATGAACGTCATCTGCTGAACCTTTCGCGCCTACCCATGCGCCGCAATCGAACCCACTCGGCGAACCCCGCCGGATCCCGGCGCTGCACTAAGAAGAACCATCCGAATCGCACCCACTCCTGCGGCGCCAGCTTGCGTTGACCGCGCTGGGCCTGCAGGTAGCCGCGGTTGCGGTAGGTGAAGAATCGCTTGGTCGGATCGTCCGGATACTGAGTGTGCATGCGCCCGCCGAGGATCGGCTTGAACTCGTCGCTGCCGTGCGGGTGCAGATACGTCGCTTTCAGGCACGTGCCGAACGGTAGACCCGACAACACCAGCCGCCGGTGCATGTCCACCTCGTCGCCGCGGATGAAGAGCCGGAAATCTGGTAGGCCAACAGCTTCCAGCGCCTCGGCGCGGAACAGCGCACCGTTGAACAGCGATGCGTAGCCGCGAAGCAGATCTTCGCCGTTCAGTTCGTGCGGATGTCGATGCCAGGTCAGGCCTTGGCGTACCGGAAAAGCGAACCGGTCTGGGTCTTCGATATCGCACACCATTGGCGACACCTCGGCCAATCCGTGCCGTGAAGCGCAATCGAGCAGGGTGGCCAAAACCGACGGTCCCTCGGGGCGCCCGTCATCGTCGGCCAGCCACACCCAGTCCGCGCCCAGCGTCAGGGCGTGCAGCATGCCCAACGCGAATCCGCCTGCCCCACCGAGGTTTCGGCGTGAACCGAGGTAGGTCGACGGGATTGGCTGGCCGGCGACCAGGTCACGCACCCGGTCATCGCGATCGTTGTCGACGACGATCAGATGGTCGACCATGCGGGTTTGCGTACTCAGGGCGTCCAGCGACTTGGCCAGCTCATCGGGACGGCGATGCGTCACGACGACCGCGCACACCTTGTCGGTCACGGGGTGGCGACCCCGTCCGACCAGTCGCTCTTGTGCTCCTCGAGCACCTCCCGCACATGCCGTGCGGCGTCCTCACCCTCGTAAGCCCGCACCACGTCTTCGATGCCGCCGGCCATCTTGATGGTGCCGTGGTCGATCCACATCGCGTTCTTGCACAGCCGTGCCAGAAACTCGTTGGAATGGCTGGCGAAGACCAGGATTCCGGATCGTTCGACCAGGCTCTGCAATCGCGACTGCGCCTTCTTGAGGAAGTCGGCGTCCACCGCGCCGATGCCCTCGTCGAGCAACAGGATCTCGGGGTCGATGCTGGTGACCACACCCATGGCCAGCCGCACCCGCATACCGGTGGAGTAGGTCCGCAGTGGCATCGACAGGTATTCGCCGAGCTCGGTGAAGTCGGCGATCTCGTCGACCTTGGCCGCCATCTGCTTGCGCGTCTGTCCCAGGAACAGGCCGCGGATGATGATGTTCTCGTAGCCGGAGATCTCCGGATCCATCCCGACGCCGAGGTCGAAGACGGGTGCCACCCGGCCGCGGACCGTGGCCGAACCGCGGGTCGGTTCGTAGATCCCCGACAGCAGCCGCAGCAGCGTGGACTTGCCCGCGCCGTTGTGGCCCACTAGGCCAACCCGGTCGCCCATCTTCAGCGACAACGTGATGTCCCGCAGCGCTTCGATGACGACGACGTTTTCAGTGTTGCGCCCGATCGCACCGCCGGCCGCACCCAGGAACGTCTTCTTCAGCGAACGCGTCTTGGCGTCGAAGATCGGAAACTCGACCCAGGCGTCGCGGGTTTCGATGAAAGGGTCGTCAGCAGCCACCGTGGTGACTACAGGTACTGCCCGGTGCTGTGACCGGGGGCTCCGGGCGGACCGGCCTGGGCGATGCCAGGGGGAAGCGCACCCTGGCCGCCGCGCGTGTGCTCCAGTTGCGCGCGGGCAGCCATCTGCTGGGCGAACAACGCGGTCTGGATTCCGTGGAACAGACCCTCGAGCCAGCCGACCAGTTGTGCCTGCGCGATACGCAGCTCGGCATCCGACGGGATGGAGTCATCGCTGAATGGCAGCGCCAGCCGTTCGAGTTCCTCGCGCAGCGAGGGGGCCAGGCCGTCTTCGAGCTCGCGGATGGACGTCGCGTGGATCTCGCGCAGCCGGCTGCGGCTTGCGTCGTCCAGCGGTGCGGCCCGCACCTCTTCGAGCAGCTGCTTGATCATGGTGCCGATTCGCATCACCTTCGCCGGCTGCTCCACCAGGTCGGTGACGGAGCGTCCCTCGGCGTCGTCGCCCTCGAGTCCGGTGATGATCTCGATGCTGTCGTCGTCTGTGTTCGTCGTCATGGAAGTGAAGGTTCCTTCGTGTCCCATTGTTATTGGGTGCCCGGTGGCGAAGATCCGCGCCATTGGTAGATGCGAGCTTCGCCGTTGTCGTAGATCTTCGCCCACGACTTGGACTTGTCTAGTGACACTAGTCCGTCGGGCATGACGAACCCGCGGACGACCCGGCTACCCGTCAGCACGTATCGGATGTTCAGTGCCTTAACGGACTCCGCGATCCGCGGATCGCGGTCGGCGTCGTCGGCATAGGCCCAGAAGATGAAGCGGTGGTAGCCCGGTCCCTGTTGCACGGGGTAGTCGTAGTGCGTCCACAGCGGGTGCAGATCGGCCACTGCGTACATCCAGGCCGTGCCATCGGTGTTGGCGTTGCCGATCAGAGTGTCGCGGGCGCCGGGCAAGCTGGCCAGGTAGGCCATCGCTTCCAAATCCTTGCTGTCGATCATCACCCTGTCGTACTTCTCGCCCATCAGGTAGCGGTGCCGAGGGAAGTAGTGCCAGGCCAAACCGATGGTGACGGCCAGTAGCAGCACCGCTGTGGCGCCGATCCAGAATCCGCGGTCAGGATCCCTCGCGGCGGCCCATCGTTGCGTCAGCCGGCGGGCACCGGCCACGACCAGCAGCGCCGCAGCGTACAGAGCGATCCCGGCCATCGGCGTCAGCAGCAGCGTCACCACCGCGGACAGTCGGCGCGGGTCACTGTAGAACAGGTCGCTGTACTTGCCGATGATCGCCCCGATCGGGCCGCCGAATGGCACCCCCGAATGCACGATCGACACCACCATCAGCAGCCACACCGCGGCCGGCCACCAGATGCGCTTGGTGAGCAGCAGCAGGAAGCCGATCCCGGCGAGGGCGATCAGGATGTTCTGGATCGGAAAGTCGTTGAGGTGCCGGGTGTGCTGGACGATCGCGTTGAACAGCGTCCGCTTACGGCTCAGATGCGTGACGAAGGCGTGCCCGGCGATCACCTCGGCCTGTTGCAGCACCCCGAGGAACTGCGGGAGCAGCACCGCCAGCGACGGGACGGCGATCGCGACCAGCGTGATGAAGTCGCGCAGCCGTCCCTGCACCGGACGCCACAGTGCGTCCAGCAGCCACCACGCCACCACGAACGTGACGACGACCGCGCCACCGGTGATGTGCACCGAGAACACACCGATCAACGCCAGCACCGCCAGCGGGATGCGGTCCCGGTGCTGCAACGACGACACGATTAGCACGAACGTCGGCACCGCGAGGCCGTACGCCACCATGTTCGGCATCGAGGCAGTGTCGAATTCGACGTAGGGCACCGCGGTGAACGACGCCGACAGCGCGGCCGCGGTGGCGGCCGCTCCTGCCGTACGCCACTGCGACGTGCGGGGACGCAACAGCTGCCAGGTCAGCAGCGCGGCGCTGAGCGGGAACAGCCACACCGCCCCCGCCAGTGAGCTCAACGTGTAGGCGGTGGTCGGTGCGGCGCCGATCAGCTGGGCCAGGACGGCGCCCAGCGCGTGAAACACCGAGGGGTAATAGAGAGCGGCGTGGGTTTCGACGTTGCGCAGCTCACCCATGTGGGTCGACGACGCCTGTCCGGTGTCGAGGATCCAGCGGATGGTGTTGGCATGCCAGACCGAATCCCAGTTACTCGGGATCGACTGCCAGTGCGGCATGCCGAGCCAGGCCGCCAGGGCGATGGACAGTGCGCCCAGGATCACTCCGGCGGCCACCGTCAGCGCAGGCCACAGTGACACCGCGGCGGTGGTCGGATTGGTGGCCCGGTACCGGCCGAGCGGAATCCGCAAACCAAGTACCGCCGCCGTCACGATGGCCAGTGCCAGCAATGCCGTCCAGGTGTTCCACCGGATGCCGATCGCGCCAAACGGGATGATGGCCAGGCCCACAACGCCGTACGTCAGCACCGGGCCCACCCCGAGCGCGACGGGCCAACTCAGCCGCCCGGCCGCCGCCACCACCGCACCCGGCAGGATCAGCAGCAAGACCGCGATCATCAGTCCGAACACGAAGCTCACTGGACTAGTATGGCGGGCCAGGTGATCCTGTCCTTGGGGGACCGCCGGCGCCATTGCTGTCTCGATCGCGGAATCGCCAACGCTTTAAGGTGGGCTCCATGGCATACGACGTCGCCCGGGTGCGTGGTCTGCACCCAGCGCTGGGCGATGGGTGGATGCGCTTCGACGCTCAGGCCGGGATGTTGATTCCCGAGTCGGTGGCTACCACGGTGTCGACGGCATTCCGCGGTTCGGTGCCCAATACGGCCAGCCCCCACCCGGCAGCGCGGCGCTCCGTGGCGGTGTTGGAAGCCGCCCGCCGGGCGGTGGCCGATCTGGTCAACGGCGATCCGGGCGGGGTGGTGCTTGGCTCCGACCGCTCGGTCCTGCTGACGTCACTGGCCGACGCGTCCTCCTCACGGGCTGGGATCGGCTACGAGGTGGTTGTCAGCCGGCTCGACGATGAGGCAAACGTCGCGCCGTGGCTGCGCGCGGCCAGCCGGTACGGGGCCAAGGTCAAATGGGCCGAGGTCGATATCGAAACCGGCGAGCTGCCATCGTGGCAGTGGGAAAGCCTGATCACGCCGCCCACCAAGTTGGTGGCCATGTCCTCGGCGTCATCGACGCTGGGCACGATCACCGACGTCGGGGCGGTCACCAAACTTGTGCATGACGTCAGCGGGCTGGTCGTGGTGGACCACTCGGCGGCGGCGCCGTATCAGCTGTTGGACATCGATGAGATCGAAGCCGATGTGGTCGCGCTCAACGCGTCGGCCTGGGGCGGCCCGCCGATCGGCGCACTGGTGTTCCGTAACCCCTCACTGATCGACACGTTCGGATCGGTGTCGATGGACCCGCACGCCAGTGGTCCGGCTCGGCTGGAATTGGGCGGGCACCAGTACGGCCTGCTGGCCGGTGTGGTCGCCAGCATCGAATACCTGGCCGGTCTGGACGAGTCAGCGCGCGGCACCCGCCGCGAAAGGCTCGCGCTGTCAATGCAATCCGCGGGTTCTTACCTCGGCGGATTGTTCGACTACCTCATGACATCGCTGCGGTCGCTACCGCTGGTGATGGTGATCGGCCGGCCCGAGGTGCACATCCCGGTGGCCAGTTTCGCGGTCACCGGCGTACCCGCCGAGCGGGTGGTCCAGCGGTTGGCCGATAATGGAATCCTGGCCGTCTCCAATGCCAATTCGCGGGTTCTGGATCTGATCGGCGTCGACGACATCGGCGGCGCGGTCACCGTCGGGCTAGCGCACTACTCGACACTGGCCGAAGTCGATCAGCTCGTGCGGGCGCTCGCGTCATTGGGCTGACGCTCACTGCCCGATAGTCAGCAGAACCTTCCCGAACGTCTCACCGGCGGCCAGCACCCGATGCGCTTCGGCGGCTTCGGTGATGGGGAATCGGGCGCCGATGATCGGGCGGACCCGGCCGCCGGCGATCATCGGCCACACCGAGTCCACCACCGCGTCAACGATGGCGCCCTTGCCGTTGCCGCCGTCGACGGGCCGGCCGCGCAACGAGGTAGCGATCACGCTCAGCCGCTTGGGCACCATCTTGGCGATATTCAGTTCGGCTTTGATCCCACCCTGCATGCCGATGATGACGAGCCGCCCATCGGGAGCGAGCGCGTCGAGGTTCCGATCCAGATACGCCGCGCCCATGATGTCAAAAATGACGTTGGCGCCGCCCGCCTCTTTATTAACGCGTGCGACGAAATCGTCGTCGCGATAGGAGATTAGGAGTTCGGCGCCGAGTTCTGCGCACAGATCGAGCTTGGACAGCGAGCCCGCGGTCACCGCGACCCGACTGTTCAGCGCCGTGGCGACCTGGATGGCGTGAGTGCCGATCCCGCTGGCGCCACCGTGAATAAGGAGCAACTCGCCGGTCGCGAGGTGCGCGGTCATGACGAGGTTCGACCACACCGTGCAGGCCACCTCCGGCAGTGCTGCCGCGTCGGCCACGCTGATTCCGGCGGGAACAGGCATCACCTGCCGGGCCGGCACCGCCACATATTGGGCGTAGCCGCCCCCGGCCAGGAGAGCGCAAACATCTTGTCCGACAGACCAATCCGATACACCGTCACCCACGGCCGCGATCACGCCGGAGACTTCCAGCCCCAGGGTGTCACTCGCTCCCGGTGGGGGCGGGTAGTGCCCGGCTGCCTGTAGCAGGTCGGCACGATTGACGCCGGCGGTGATGACCTTGATCAACACCTCGCCAGGTGCGGGTGAAACGTCGGGTATCTCCCGCCAGATCAGGCGATCAGTGGATTCAGCGACGATGGCCAGCATCGAATCAGGTTACTCCCGAGCCATTTCGGCCTCGTACCGCGCTGTGTCGCTTACGATTGCGCAATGGGAGGGATCATCGCGGGGCGGACCGCCAGTGAGATGCCGGGGTTGGATATCGCCGAGCAAAGAGCTTGGCAGAACTTCCTCGACGCGGCACTGCGGCTCTACGGAACACTGAATCGGGGACTCGTCGGTCAGCACAAGTTGAACTTGGTCGACGTTCGCTTACTGCAGATATTGGACAACTCCGAATCCGGGTCGGCGCGGATGGGGGATCTGGCCGAGCAACTCATGTCACTGCCCAGCCGGGTAACCCGACAGATCCGCCGGCTGGAGACAGCCGGATTGGTCCGTCGGGAGGCCAGTCCCGACGACGGGCGAAGCGTTCTGGCCGGCATCACCGATCAGGGTCGTGAGGTCGTCGAAGAGGCGATGCTGACGTACGCGAAGGGTGTTCGGGAGAACTTCCTGGGCCCGTTGTCGCGCCCGCAGATGGCGGCCATGGGGGAGAACTGCCGCCGCATCAACGCCTCGTTGAAGAGCGGCGGTAGCTCGGCGAAGATCGGCCGCGTCTGAACCGCTACGCTTATCGGCGGTGGCGTGGCAGAGCGGCCTAATGCACTCGCCTTGAAAGCGAGAGACGGCTAACACCGTCCGGGGGTTCAAATCCCTCCGCCACCGCTTTTGGCCGGCGAGCGGTTTGCGTAGTGCATCGAGCTAGTCTCTGCACCAAGGCAATTCGAAAGACTCCGCGGTTTCCTGCGTCGCAATCCCACCGTATCCGGATGCTGTCTTTCACCTGCGCAGCTGGCTACGGACTTCTGTGGATCAGCTGGGGACACGTGCCTTTTGGGTTGGTCGGGGCATATAACAGGTGCAAGGCTTTGGAATAGTTGCTTGGCGGCTCACGTGAGTCGCCCGGCTTGTCGAAGCTACGCAAAAGATGTCCTGAAAGGTGCTGGTCAACATGTCCTCCCCCAAGAAGCTTCCTAACAGCTTGGCTTTGGATAAGAGGTTGCTGGGTACCGTTGTGGGCGGCGGCGCGATTGTCATACTCGGCCTGTTCGGTCTGACCCACCCAGCCCCGGTCTCGGGTAACGGAAGCGTCACCGCCGACTCGGGCCACGAGACGAAGATGCCCGCCTATTCGTCACCGGCGGTCGCCAACATGAGTATGGGTGCAACCACGACGCTCCAGCCGACAGATGAGCCGACGGCACTGGCGACCACAAAAGCAGTTCCGGCCATCAAGGCCGGCAGTTAGCTGCTACTCGCCGGTGAATTCCGGCCTCCGCTTGCTGAACATCGCCGAGATGGCTTCGGACAGGTCCCTGGACGGCAGGAAGGCCGCGTTCCAGGCCGCCACGTAACGCAGGCTCGCCGCCACGTCGGCCGTGCGCTGCTCATCGAGGACGTCCTTGATCCCGTGGGTGACCAGCGGTGAATTGGCCGCGATCTCGGCGGCCGTTGCGTGCGCGGCAGCCAGCGTGGCCGCGGCGTCGGAATAGATGTCGTTGACCAGACCGATCTTCTCGGCGCGTGCGGCATCGATGTCCTTGCCGGTCAGGGCCAGTTCGCGCAGATGCCCGTCGGACACGATGTAGGGCAACCGTGCCAGGCTGCCGACATCGGCGACGATCGACAACTTGACCTCGCGCACCGAGAACTTCGCATCGGCGCTGGCGTAGCGGATATCGACCGCGCTGATGAGGTCGACGCCACCACCGATGCACCAGCCGTGTATCGCTGCGATCGTAGGGGTGCGGCAATCGGCCACCGCGGTGATCGATTGCTGCATGCGCTTGAGCTTGGTGTGGAACTCCTTGCGCGGGCGGGCCGACACCTCGGTGGACATGGCGCCACCGATGGTGTCCCCCATCGCGATCAGGTCCAGGCCGTAGCTAAAGTTGCCGCCCGACCCGGTCAGCACGATGGCTCGGACGTCAGGATCGGCGTCGAGGTCGGCGAAGACCACCGGCATTTCCGTCCAGAACGCCGGGCCCATCGCATTGCCTTTGCCCGGGCCGATCAGCGTGACCTGGGCGATGTGGTCCTTGACCTCGACAGTGAGGGATTCGTACGGCTCGCTCATGACCATGAAGGTTACGGCGCGAAGCCGCCTGCGCTCACTCCAGGGTTACGTGCGGACGTGCGGACGTGCGGACGTGCGGACGTGCGCCGCGATGCCGGCGCCGAGTGCGAACACAGCGACGAGCCGTGCAACCACTCCTACGGCGATCGGGGTGGAGGTACCGACCAGGCCGGGCAGGTTCTGCAGGATCAGCACGAACGAGATCACCAGGCCGACCAGTGCCAGACCCGGCGCGATGAACGCTCGCCAGGCTCGGAGAAGTCCGACAATCGTTGCGGCACCGTCTCGTCAACGGCAACGGCGCTGTGCGGCAACGCCGAGCGCTACGCGACTGCGGACTCGACGCAGTGGTGGCAGAGCTGGCAGTGGCGTCAGATGGAGAAGTCTTCGCCGTACCAGACGCCGGCCTCGGGGGGCCGGATCACGCGTTCGGTGCCGGGGCCGTCAGCCCGTGACTCCAGCTTGGACACCCGGCTGAGCAGCGTGTGAAGGCTGACACCGAGTGGGTCGGGCAGATTGGATTGGTCGGTCTCGGTCTGCCCGCCGGCGGGCCGTCCGATGATTTGTCCAGGGACGCCGACCACCACCGAACCGGGTGGCACCTCCTTGACGACGACGGAGTTCGCGCCGATCTGACTGCCTTCGCCAATAGTGATGGCGCCCAATACTTTTGCACCCGCACCGATGGTCACCCCGTCTTCGATCGTCGGGTGCCGCTTTCCCCGATCGAGACTGATGCCGCCCAGCGTGACGCCGTGGTAGATCGTGACGTCGTTGCCGACTACCGCGGTTTCGCCGATCACCACGCCGGTGGCATGGTCGATGAACACTCCACTGCCCAGGACCGCGCCGGGGTGTATCTCAACCCCGGTCAGGATGCGGCCGATCTCGGCGAGTACCCGCGCGGGAAGTTTGGCGCCACGCTGCCACAGCCGATGGGTGATGCGGTGAATCCACACCGCGTGCAGTCCCGGGTACACCAGGATGATCTCCAGCGTCGAGCGCGCGGCGGGGTCGCGTTCCTTGACCGACCGGACGTCGCTGAGAATTTGCCAGGGCATTGGTCAGTCGGCCAGATCCGAAAAGAGCACGGTGCTCAGGTAGCGCTCGCCGAAGGAGGGCAGCACGACCACGATGAGCTTGCCCGCGTTCTCCGGTCGGCGGGCGACCTCACGGGCGGCCCACACCGCCGCGCCCGAGGATATGCCGGAAAGCAGGCCTTCCTCGCGGGCCAGGCGCCGGGCCAGGTCGAGGGCATCCTCGTTGGCCACGGTGACGATCTCATCGACCACGTCGGTGTCCAGCACGGCCGGGACGAACCCGGCGCCGATGCCCTGGATCGGGTGCGGGCCCTTTTGACCACCGGAGAGGACCGGTGAGGCGGCGGGCTCGACCGCGATGATCTGAACCGAGGGTTTGCGTTCCTTGAGCACCTCGCCGACGCCGGTGATGGTGCCGCCGGTGCCGACCCCGGCTACGAAGATGTCGACCTCCCCGTCGGTATCGGCCCAGATCTCCTCGGCGGTGGTGGCGCGGTGGATCGCGGGGTTGGCCGGGTTCTCGAACTGCTGCGGAATGAAGTAGCGCTGGTCGGTCTTGGCCAGCTCCTCAGCCTTGGCGATCGCACCGGACATGCCCTCGGCACCCGGGGTGAGAACGAGTTCGGCGCCGTAGGCGCGCAGCAGCATCCGCCGTTCGATGCTCATGGTTTCGGGCATTGTCAGCACGCATCGGTAGCCGCGCGCGGCGGACACCATCGCGAGCGCGATGCCGGTGTTGCCGCTGGTCGGTTCCAGGATGATGGTGTCTTCCTTGATCAGGCCGACCTTCTCGGCCGCGTCGATCAACGCCACGCCGAGGCGGTCTTTGACGCTGCCCGCCGGATTGAAGGACTCCAGCTTGGCGACCACGTCGGCCACCGCACCATCGGTGACCCGGCGAAGCCGCACCAACGGCGTCTTCCCGGTCAGCTGAGTGATGTCATCGGCGATGCTCATGAACCTTCTCCAATGAATTGACGCCAAGGGCCGCCTGTCGCTTGGCCGCAGCCTAACAGGTGACTGGTGGCGAGGTCAGGGCGTCTGAACGGGATTGAATCACGCCGATGAAAACCCTTGAGAATCGTCGTGATTCACGGTCTAGTCGTTCCCCTAGTCGAAGGCATGGCCATGAAGTTCTTGCCGTTAACCCTCATCGCACGCCAGCCAGACCCCGTCACGGGGGAGAAGACGAGCGCCGCGACACGGCTACGTGCGGTCCTCGATTCCGCGGTGTTCGCTGAACAGCTCGCCTTCGATGGTTTCGCGGTAGGCGAACGGCAGCAGGATCCGTTCATCTAGTCCTCGCCACCGGTGGTGTTGAGCAATATCGCGGCGGGGACGTCGCGGATCGGGTTATTCACCACGGTAACGACGTTGAGTCTGCTGGACCCGGTGCGGGCCTTCGAGGACTACTTGACGCTGGACAATTTGTCCGACGGTCGAGTCGAATTGATGATCGGCAAGGGGAACGGGACCGCGCAGGCCGAGCTTTTTCACGTGACAACCGATGATCAGTGGGACCGAAATCGCTAGGGATACCGGCTATTTCGGCATTTTTGGGACAGCGACAAGGTGACCTGGTCCGGTCGGTTCCGCCCCCATCGAGCCCTACGCCGAGCTGGTGCGCCACTACCGGCAGCGATGGGAGTGGGGTGGCCGCGATCCGAGGGAGGCCCTCGTCGGCGCCGGAACCGCCGGGTTTCATATCGCCTCGACGTCCCAGCGGGCGGTCGCCGACCGTCAGTCGTTCGAGACGCGTCTGGCATTTGCGCGGGCGCTGAGCTCCCAGATATCCAGCAGGCCAATGGTTTACAGCCCGATGGCGGCTTTCAGCGGACCGTGATCCATGTCCGTGCGAACGCCAGGAACGTGTCGTTCTCCTCGGGTGCACCGATGCTCACCCGCACACCGTCGGTGCCGTAGGGGCGAACCAGCACGCGAGCCGCCGCGGCCTGCTCGACGAAGTCGGGCGTCTGTTCGGGGGATAGGGGCAGCCAGACGAAGTTGGCCTGCGGTGGCGGGAACGTGTAGCCCGCCTCGGTCAGCGTGGCGCAGACCCGGCGGCGCTCGGAGACCACGGCGTCTGTGCGGGCCAGCAGTTCCTTGGCGGCGTTCACCGAGGCGATCGCGGCAGCCTGCGAGACGGTGGTCGCAGCGAACGGCACGTACACCTTGCCCAGCGCGGTGATGATGCCGGGGTCGCCCACGGCATAGCCGATCCGCAGGCCGGCAAGGCCGTATGCCTTGGAAAAAGTCCGCAGCACAACGACATTGGGATGATTGCGGGCCAAGCCGAGGCTGTCGGGGAGCATACCGTCGCGGATGTACTCGACGTAGGCCTCGTCGATGGCGATGAGGATGTCCGAGGGCACGGCGGCGACGAAGCGGGCCAGTTCGTCGGGGTCGACGACGGTGCCGGTCGGGTTGTTGGGGTTGCAGACAAAGATCAGCCGGGTGCGATCGGTGATTGCGGCCAGCATGGCGTCCAGGTCGAAGGTGTAGTCGCGCAGCGGCACCTGCACCGCGGTGGCGCCGGCCACCCGCACCTGCAGCGGATAGATCTCGAAGCTGCGCCAGCCGAAGAGCACCTCGTCGCCCACCGAGGAGGTGATCTGGATGAGCTGCTGGCACAGGCTCACCGACCCGCAGCCGACGGCGATGTGTTCGGGGGCGAAATCGACATGCTTGGCCAGGTGCTCCTTGAGCTCCACATAGCCGTTGTCGGGGTAGCGGTTGATGGTCTCGGCGGCTGCCGCGATCGCGGCACGCACGCTGGGCAGCGGGCCATGTACGGTCTCGTTGCTGGCCAGCTTGACGGCGCCCAGCACGGTCTTACCCGGGGTATAGGCCGGTAGCTCGGCCAGTTCAGGGCGCAAGCGGGCGGTCATTCGGTCAAGTGTAGGTGGGTGTGGAGGCTGCTTTGCCACGAGCCGTCACCCCTGTGTACTCTCATCCATCGGCGGTTCCGGGCTTCGACCAGGCTCCGGTACCCTCAAGTAGTTCAGGAGGCGTGCCAGAGTGGCCGAATGGGACTCACTGCTAATGAGTTGTCCCCCTTAAAGGGGACCGGAGGTTCAAATCCTCTCGCCTCCGCCGCGGCTGACTCGTCAGCCACGAACAATTGAAGATGTACGGCGCCCGTAGCTCAACGGATAGAGCATCTGACTACGGATCAGAAGGTTAGGGGTTCGAATCCCTTCGGGCGCACTTCGCTTGTCACCGCTATCTAAAAGCTTTGCCGTGTTCGGCCCGCACCTCCGCAACTGGTGGAGCACGCCGGTCGACTACGCCGCGCAGGTGCACTACTTCACCCAGCGGGAGATCTCCACACCGATCCAATTGCTCATCGGCCTCGGGACGGGATTCAACGGGGTCCTGTCGCTGACCGTATTGCTCCCCACCGCGCGCACACCCGCTGTGGCCCGTCACTTCTGCGAACCGGCACCGTGACGAACGTCAAATTGACGACGCTCGTCCCTTGACGGAGAGTGAAAAGTGTGGCAAACGTAAGTGAAGTTATGTTGATGGAACAGGTTTTCGACCGCTTGGCCGCTACCTACTCCGACCTGCCCCGTGATCACGTCGCCCGGACCGTCGCCAACGCCCACGATCGTTTCCACGACAGCACGATTCGCGAATTCATCCCACTACTGGTCGAGCGTCGCGCTCGCGCTGAACTTTCCAGCAGCGGATCGCTGCTGGTCTGGTCTTCGTGACCGGCCGGGGCTAGACGGCCCCGGCGTTTTCGCCCTCATCGGTGTACTCACGATTGTCGGGTTGGGGAGCATTCCCCGTGCCGCCGGCGTCCTGGCCTTCTTTCCAGTACAGATCATCAGTCGGCTGCGGGGCCGGGCCGGTGCCGCCGTCGTTCTCATTGGCGTCCCAGTAGTAGGGCTCGTTGGGATCCGGCCACACAAGACCGCTGCTCGAGTCGTCAGCGGAAGCCGTCGCAGCGGCGGAAGAGCGTGATTGCGGCCATCGCCAGGGCTGCAAGCCCCGCTGATGCTAGTTGTGCGCGCACCTTCACGAACGGATCTGCTCCTCGTTAGGCGTTGATTATCGCCGATACTCCCTGCGGCAACAGAATTCTGCCGCAATTGGCGGACGAGGGGAAGCCGACGTGCGGTTAGGGGCGCAAGCTGACGTCTTGCAGCGCAGCGCGCGGAGCCAGATCCAGCTTCGCGGAGTAGGCGGGGCGAAACCGGCGCACGATGTAGTGGACGGCGTAGACCTGTGCGGCTCCGACCAGAAGCAGGGGCCAGAGCGCACCGGCAACGGCCGACCAGAAGCCGCGTGCGATGTCACCGGGCGGGTCGTAGGACTGGAAGCGTGGGCTGATCAGCCAGACGGCGACGGCGACGGATAGCGCTGCCAACACGTACAGGTCGATCCACATCGCCCAAGCGTTCCAGAGACTCCTCAAAGCGCGCGTGTGGAGGTCCTGAGAGGGGTCGAATCGACGCGTGATCGTTATCGCTACGTAATGGTCAGCCCGCCATCGACAACGATTGTCTGCCCCGTCACATAACCGCCGGCGGCAGACGCGAGCCATATTGCGGTAGCGGCCAATTCGGCGGGATCACCGAGTCTGCCGACCACAATCCTGGGTAGCTGCTGCTCCAGATAGCCGGGCTGATACTCGTCGGTCATCTCACTCTGGAAGAAGCCCGGTGCCAGCGCGTTGACGCGAATCCCTTTGCGGGAGCCCCACTGTTGCGCCAGGTCGCGAGTCAAGCCCATCACCCCAGCTTTGGACGCGCTGTATGCGGCCTGTGGAAGGCCTCCGGTGATGAGCCCAAGAATGCTGGCGATATTAATGATCGAGCTTCCAGCCTGCATCACCCGTCCGCAGGACTGAGCCATCCAGTAGGACCCGTTGAGGTTGACGTCGATGACCCTGCGGAACTCATCGGGGCTTTCGCGGGTTGCCGGTACTGCGGTGCCGACGCCGGCGTTATTGATCAGCACGTCGACCCGGCCGAACTCATTGATCGCGGCATCGACCAGCTGTTGACATTGCTCAGGGTCGGCAACGTCGGTCTTGCGGGTGTGCACCTTGCGGCCGGCTTGTTCGACGAGGGCCGCGGTGTTGGCGAGTTGCTCCACGCGCCGGGCACCGAGCATCAGATTGGCGCCCGCCTCGGCGAATGCCTGGGCGAACGACACCCCGAGGCCCGAGGACGCTCCGGTGACGATGACGACCTTGTCGTCGAGGCGGAAAAGGTCGAGTGCACTCATGACGGATTCCTCAATACTTGGCGGGCGATCGCGTACTTGTGCACTTCGGTCGGGCCGTCGTAGATGCGGAACGCACGCATATCGGAAAAGATTGCTCCGACGGGGGTTTCATCGGAAATGCCCATGCCGCCCAGTATTTGCACGCAACGGTCGGCCACCTTGAACAATTCCTCGGACACGTAGGCCTTGACCATCGAACTCTCATGGCGGCCCTTGGCCCCGGTGTCCAGCGCCCAACAGGCCCACCAGATCGCCAGCCGGCACTGCTGCAGTGCAATCTCGTTATCGGCGATCATGAAGCTCACGCCCTGATGCTCACCGAGCGGCTTGCCGAATCCGGTCCGGGTCCTGGCGTGCTCGATCGCGATCGAATGAGCCCGCGATGCCGCCCCCAGCCAGCGCATACAGTGCGTCAACCGTGCTGGGGTCAGGCGTAATTGGGCGTACCGCAGTGCCTGGCCGACCTCACCGAGCACCGCTGTGGCGGGCAACCGAAGATTGTTGAACCGGACCACACCGTGGCCCTCGACGTAGTTGCGGTCCATCGTGTCCATCACACGCTCGAGCTCGATGCCCGGGGTCTGGCCGTCGCACAGGAACAATGTCGGGCCGTCAGCGCCATCAGAGTTCGGCGCCACCCGCGCCATGATGATCCAGGTCCGCGCCTTATTGGCCCCGGTGATCAGCCACTTACGGCCGTTGATCACATAGTCGGTTCCGTCGAAAACCGCTTCGGTGGCAAGCTGATTCGGGTCGGATCCAGCTCCGCCGGGCTCGGTCATCGCGAACACCGACCGCTGCCTGCCATCAATCACCGGAACCAGGAACTTCTCGGCCTGCTCCTCAGTGGCGATCTTGGACAGCACGAACATGTTGCCCTCGTCGGGTGCCGCGCAGTTGAGTGCGACCGGGCCCAGTGTGGACCAGCCGGCGGCTTCGAACAGCACCGCCTGCTCGCGGTGCGAGGGCTCGCGACCACCGAATCGATGTGGTGCCTGGAAGGTCAGCAGGCCGGCGTCACGCGCCAGTCCGACGAGTTCGGTCCGCAGTTCCTCATTCGGCCCGTGCCGGGTGACGCGCGGATCTCGTTCGTACGGAACGATTTTGTCGACGACGAACGCGCGAATCTCGTCACGTTGTGCCGCCAGGTCCCTCGGAATCTCGAAATCGATCATCGCTGTCCCTCCATCAGTGCCAAAGCCCGCTCGAACAACCGCACCGTCGCGATGTGCAGGTGGTCGCCAATCTCCTTGGGCGCCAAGCCTGCAGCCGCACGGGCATTCGATCCCTCGAGGATGATGCCGAGCTTGAAACAGGCCATGACTGTGTACCAGTCGATATCGGACAGGTCGCGGGTGCTGTTCTGCGAGTACCGTTCGACCAGTTCGTCGGGCGTAGCCAGGTCGCCCGCGCTCATGAGAGCGTTACCGAGCACCGACTCACGCCCGGGCGCGTACCAGGTGGCCAGCATCCAGCCAAGGTCCAGCAGTGGATCGCCGATCGTGCACATCTCCCAGTCGACGATGGCCGCCAGTTCGGGCCCGGTCGGGGAGAACATCACGTTGGCGGCGTGGTAGTCGCCGTGCATGATGCCTGGCTGCCAGTCGGCGGGCAGGTTCTGTTGCAGCCAGGTGGCCACGGCGGCGACGTCGCCGATGTCGGGCCCCGGGTAGTTCTCGAAGCCGCGGTAGGACTCCAGCTCGGAAAGCCACCGCGGCACTTGGCGTTCCAGGAATCCCTCGGGCTTGCCGAAGTCGGCCAGTCCGACCGCGATATGGTCAACGGCACCGAGCTTGGCCGCGGCCGCGGCCATCGACAGGCCCATCTCGTGGCGGATGCGCCGGTCGCCGGCATGCAGTGCCGGCAGATCGGCTCCTGCGTTGAAGCCATCGACCGGCTCCATCAGATAGAACACCGCATCGCCGAGCACCGAGGTGTCCGCGCAGACGGCGATCAGCCGGGGGTGCGGGACATCGGTACCGGCCAGCGCGTGCAGCACCCGGGTCTCCCGCAGGATCACCTTGTTGCTCACCGGCCGCAAGTGGCGGGGGCCCCGGCGGAACACGTACTCGCGGCCTGATCGGGTGAAGCGGAGCATGACGTTCTGGGTGCCGCCGGTGATCTCGGAGACGTTGTCCAAGCGGCCCTCGCCGAGGCCCTGCTCCGACATCCAAACACTCACCGCGGTCAGGTCGTCCACCCGGGTGAACCTACCGTACGGTTGGTTGAGCCAAACCCTTCGGCCACGGCAACCTGTTGTCGATGGTGCGGAACACGCTCCAGCCGATCACTGTGCCCAGTGCGATCGACAGAATCGCGGCGCCGGTCACGCCGAGGCTGGCCACACCGATGTTGCCGCCGGTGGCGGCCTCGCTCGCCGACTCAAAGCTCAGCGCCCCGGGGACCAGCGCCCAGAACGCCGCCAGCATCATCACGATCGCCGGGGGCGAGGTCTTGATCCGTGCCGCCAGCATCGCGAAGGGGACCGTGAGGAACGCGCCGATGAAGCCGGAATAGGCTGCGGCGACGAACTTTCCAGCGATCGCCTGGCCCACCAGCGCCACCGCGATTGCGGTGAATAGCCAGATCAGCGATCCGCGCGGCGCGGAGAGATAGATGTACAACCCGATCGCCACCACGATGATCGCGACGTAAAGCGACCAGGGTCCCATCTGTGTCGACGCCGTCTGCGGACGGACCTCTCCGGCGATGTGCACACCCAACGCCACCCCGAACACCAGTAGCGCCAGCTGAGCCACGCCGTAGACCAGCCTGCTGGTGCCCCCGATCAGCTGACTACTGGCCAATTCCAGCGCACCGATCGTTAGCGACATCCCCGGCAGCATCGCCACGAGCACCGGGGCGATCACCCGCAGCAACCCGTCATTGGCGGTGTCGGCGACGAACCATGTCGCCAACATCGTCACGATCATCGCCGCCAGTGTGGGTAGCACCGGGCTGAGCGACGGGAACGGCCGGCCCAGCTGGGCGATCGCCCCGACCACCAGACCGAGAAAGAGGTATCCCGGCAGCGATGCCCACGTCGGGTTGATGATCATGCCGAAACCGATTGCGGTGACGGCATATCCGAGGGTTGTCGTGACGGGCCCGAACCGCGGGCGCATGTTGCGTGCGCGTATCGTCGCCGCGATCGCATCGGCAGGGGTAATGGCGCCGACGGAGGCCAGGGTGGCGATGTCATCGATGCGACCGGCCATGTCCAGCTGCACGGAATACGTCGTGGAGGTGTCGACCTCGTAGCCGACGATGCCGACCTGGATCATCAGGACGGTCGGCAACACCACGACGCGCACCGGTTGGGTGGTGTACTGCGTTGCGATCTCCAGCAGCCGCGACGAGACCAACTGCGTGGGCTGCTCCACTTCGAGAAGGGCGATGCCGATCTCGCGCAGCATCGCCGCGACCTCGGCCTGGTCGTGAGAATCCGGCGGACCTAGCGACTCCGGGGGTGTCTTGCGGATCTTGTTGATGAACCGGGTGCGGCGGGCCCGTCGTTTCTCGTCCATATCCGCATCATTGCCGAGGCGTCGCGGCTTCGGCCGTCGGCTCGGCGGAGTCGGGTGTGACTTGCGGCTGGCGGTTCTTCTGCCAGGGCCAATACCCGGTGATCTCCAGCTCCAGCGAGAAGCTGAGGAACGTGCGGATCAACACGATGCCCGCCAGCACGGCCACACTGCGCGGATCAGGTGTGACGGCCACGGTGCGGATGATGTCGGCGGCCACCAACAATTCCAGGCCGAGCAGGATCGAGCGGCCGAGCTGCTGGCGAAACGCCCGGTAGGCGTCACCGGTACGCAGCCGCCGCAGGACACCCGCGACCGAAATCAGTGCGCCGAGCGCGATGACCGCGACACCTGCCGCGTCGATCACCTTGCCAACGGTCTCGATGATGTCGAAGAAGTTCACCGAAAAATTATCGGGCCGGCATCACCGTAGTCGCCGTTGCCGCGCCGCCCTGTTGGGTTGCGCGTACTGACACCTGCTCACCGGTCTGCAGTGGCTGCGGCGGCTTGCGGGTGTCGGCAGCGAGCACATAGGTCTGGCTGAAGCCGTCCTGGCTGCGGACGGTGACCGCTGTGTCCGAAGCCGCGATGACGTCCCCGGTCTGGGTCAGCTCGGTGCTGAATCCACCTTCGCCGTCGGAGACGACGTTCTGTCCGTGCAACGCCCGCTGGAAGCCGCCAGGACCGCCGGGGCCGCCCCAGCCAGGTGGGCCGCCCGCATGTGCCGGTCCGTCGCTGCCGCCGGTAGCGGCGTAGACCACGACGCCGCCGACCGCGGCCAGCGCGGCGGCGATGCCGACGGCGGCCACCGTCGTACGGGTAGACCAGGTCTTCGGGGGTTCGGTGGGAGTGCCCCACACCGGGTGCTGTTCAACAGTCATGCCACCACCGTGGGCAGCAAACCTTTGTGTTGGCTGTGCATGCGGTGGGTTCCCCCTGTGCGCAAGAATTCAAAGCGCACACATAGCAATGGCATAGGAATGGCCCATCGACGTTCTCATACTGGAGAACATGACCTCTTCAGCGGCTGAACGTGTGGTGATGCGGCGAGCCGACGGAAACCCGATCACGGTTCTCGTCGTCGACGACGAAACCGTGCTCGCCGAGATGGTGTCGATGGCACTGCGCTACGAGGGCTGGAACATCGCCACCGCGGCCGACGGCGCATCGGCGATCACGGCCGCTCGCGGCTCACGCCCGGACGCGGTGGTGCTCGACATCATGCTGCCCGATATGAGCGGGCTCGATGTACTGCGCAAGCTGCGCGAGCAGAACCCTCAGCTCCCGGTGCTGCTGCTGACCGCCAAGGACGCCGTCGAGGACCGTATCGCCGGCCTGACCGCGGGCGGTGACGACTATGTCACCAAGCCCTTCTCCATCGAGGAAGTGGTGCTGCGGCTGCGGGCGCTGCTGCGCCGCACCGGTGTCACCACCGAAGACAGCGGCGCCCAGATCGTCGTCGGCGATCTGGTGCTCGACGAGGACAGCCACGACGTGACCCGCGGCGGCGAACCGATCGCGCTGACCTCGACCGAATTCGAGCTGTTGCGGTTCCTGATGCGCAACCCCAAGCGGGTGCTGTCGAAAGCCCAAATCCTGGACCGGGTTTGGAGCTACGACTTCGGCGGTCGCTCCAACATCGTCGAGCTCTACATCTCCTACCTGCGCAAGAAGATCGACAGTGGACGCGATCCGATGATCCACACGTTGCGCGGTGCGGGCTATGTTCTCAAGCCTGCGAGCTAGCACCTGGTCGCTGAGCGCCCGGCTACTCGTCGGTCAAGTCTGCCTGTTGTTGGTGGTCTGCCTCGGCATCGGTGCGGTGACAGTGCTTGCGCTGCATCAGTATTTGATCGGCGAGGTCGACAACCAGCTGAAGGAAATTGCGCACCGATCGGCCGTCCTCTACGGGCAACCCCCGCCTCCGCCGCTCCCGCCGGCCATGCGGGACAACCGGCCGCCGTGGCCGCGGCCCGGACCCGGACCGGAATTCCTCGACGCGCCGGGGACGCCGATCGGGATGGTTGCCGCCGTCATCACCAATGGAACCGTCGCGGACGCGGGCCTGCTCGGGCCCGGCGGTGTGCGTGCGCAGCTGTCGCCACAAGCGACCAGTCAGCTCGCGGAGTACACCGGTTTTCGGCATACGGTGACCCGCGACCTCGATGGTCTCGGCTCCTACCGAGTGATCGCGGTACGCAGCCGGCTGACCGGTGAGACGCTGGTAGTCGGCCTGAGTATGGGCCATGTCGAGGCGACGCTGTGGCGGGTGGCGCTGATCTTCGCTGTCGTGACGGTCATCGCGCTGGCCGTGGCCACCACGGTGGGCATCCTGATCAATCGCCGCGCGCTGGCGGCGTTGACCCGGGTGGTGGCAACCGCGGGTGAGGTGGCGAACCTGCCGCTGGATCGCGGTGAGGTAGAGCTGCCGGTGCGGGTGTCCGAACCCGATGCGAACCCCTATACCGAGGTGGGCCGGCTGGGTCTGGCGCTGAACCGGATGCTCGACCACATCTCGACGGCGCTGTCGACACGGCAAGCCAGTGAGAGCCGGGTGCGCCAATTCGTCGCCGACGCCAGCCACGAGCTGCGCACCCCGCTGGCCGCGATCCGCGGTTACACCGAACTGGCACAACGCAAGAGAGACGATGTGCCCGACGACGTCGCGCATGCGATGGGTCGGGTGGAATCCGAAGCCGTGCGGATGACCCACCTCGTCGAGGATCTGCTGCTGCTGGCCCGGTTGGATTCGGGGCGCCCGCTGGAACGCGAATCGGTCGACCTGTCGCGACTGTCGGCCGATGTCGCCAGCGACGCCCATATCGCCGGGCCGGATCATCAGTGGAACCTGGACGTGCCGACAGATCCGGTGTACGTCGCCGGTGACGATGCCCGCTTACATCAGGTGGTGGCCAACCTGCTGGCCAACGCCCGCACCCACACCCCACCGGGAACGTCGGTGACGCTGTCGCTGCACGCCGAGCCCGACGCCGCGGTGCTGCGGGTGACCGACGACGGGCCTGGGATCCCGGCCGAGTTGCAATCGGAAGTGTTCGAGCGCTTCGCCCGCGGTGACACATCGCGGTCCCGCAAGGGCGGGTCCACCGGACTGGGTCTGGCGATCGCGTCGGCCGTGGTCCGGGCGCACAGCGGCAGTATCGAACTGCGCAGTGTGCCCGGTTGGACTGAGTTCACGGTGCGCCTGCCCAGCGCGTCCGAGTCATGATCAGCGCCCGGCGGTACGGCGGGCTGGCGGTGCTCCTGCTCGCGACAGCCGTGCTCTACATCTGGAATCTGGGTGCCAGCGGCTGGGCCAACGCGTTCTATTCCGCTGCGGCCCAGGCTGGTTCGGAGAGCTGGACGGCCTGGCTGTTCGGGTCGAGCGACGCAGGCAACGCGATTACCGTCGATAAGACGCCCGCGGCACTGTGGGTGACGGGGTTGTCGACGCGGCTGTTCGGGGTGAATTCGTGGAGCATCCTGGTGCCACAGGCGCTGGCCGGGGTCGCGGCGGTGGCGATGCTCTACGCCGCGGTATGCCGAGTCAGCGGGCCGCGGGCGGGCCTGCTCGCCGGCGCGGTTCTCGCGCTGACCCCGGCCGCGGCATTGATGTTCCGGTTCAACAATCCCGATGCGCTGCTGGTGCTTTCACTTGTCGTCGCGGCTTGTTTCACTCAGCGGGCGCTCGACCGTGACGCTGCGTGGTGGTGGCTGCCGCTGGCCGGCGCCGCCGTGGGGGTCGGCTTCCTGGCCAAGATGCTGCAGGCGTTCCTAGTGCTGCCCGCGCTCGCGGCGGTGTTCCTGTTCGCTGCCGATGCACCGATGCGAGCCAGGCTGATGCGGCTCGCCGCGGCGGCGGGAGCGCTGATCGTGTCGGCCGGCTGGTATCTGCTGCTGGTTGCGCTGTGGCCGGCTGGCGCCCGCCCCTATATCGGTGGCTCGCAACACAACTCCATCGTGGAATTAGCGCTGGGATACAACGGTTTAGGCCGCCTCACCGGTGACGAGACGGGTGGACTGGGCAACCTGAACCAGGACGCCGGCTGGGCGCGGCTCTTCGGTGTCGAGATGGGTACTCACATCGCGTGGCTGATCCCGGCCGCGGTCATCGCTATCATCGCGGGCCTGGTGATCACCCGGCGGGCGCCGCGCACCGACACCACCCGTGCCGCGCTGTTGCTATGGGGCGGATGGCTGGCGGTCACCGCGGTGGTGTTCAGTTTCGCCAACGGAATTCTGCACGCCTACTACAGCGTGGCACTGGCCCCCGCGGTCGGAGCGGGCGTGGCCATCGGCACCACCCTGTTATGGCGGCACCGAAGCGATATCCGGGCGGCCACCACGCTGTCGGGGATCGTCATGATCACTGCTGTGCTGGCTTATATTCTGCTGCAGCGGGATTCGCAGTGGCTACCCTGGCTGCGGGTTGCCGTTGTAGTCGTGGCTATTGCCTGCGCCGTTCTGCTGCTGGTGGTGGGGCGGCTGCCCAGGCAAGTAGGGGTCGCGGTGGGCGTGCTGGCACTTGTGGGTGCGGTGGCCGGGCCGGTCGCCTTCTCATTGGCCACGGTCGCCGCACCGCACAGCGGTGCGATGCCGTCCGTCGGTCCTTCGGGCGGACGCGGCGGGCCGCCCGGTGGCATGTTCGACGCACCCAAGCCCGGCGCCGAGTTGACGGCGGCGTTGCGTCAAGACGCGGACGACTACACCTGGGCCGCGGCCGCTGTCGGATCGAGTAATGCCGCCGGATATCAGCTCGCCACGGGATTGCCGGTGATGGCCGTCGGCGGCTTCAACGGCACCGACCCCGCGCCCACCCTCGAGCAGTTCCAGTCCTACGTCGCACAGCGGCGCATTCACTGGTTCGTCAAGGGCGGCATGCTCGGATTCGGGTTCGGCACCCGGTCGGGCAGCGACGCCGCCGAGCAGATCCAACGCTGGGTGGCTGCGAATTTCACCCCTCGCGTGGTCGACGGCACAACCGTCTACGACCTGTCGCGCGGATTCACAGCGGCCGCATAGCAAACACAGATTCCCCGCCCACCGCCACAGTCGACGATCAAAGCATGACCATCACCGACATCCCCATGGCGCGCCGGACCAACGCCGCATTGATCGCTTCCAACCGTGGTGTCCCTGTGCTGGATGTCGTGGTGCCCGTGTACAACGAGCAGGCCGTTCTGTCTGCGTCGATCCACCGGCTCTACCGCCACCTGCGGGACGACTTCCCGTACTCGTTCCGGATCACCATCGCCGACAACGCCAGCGTCGACGCCACTGCCGAGGTCGCCGCCGCGCTGGCCGCCGAACTGCCCGAGGTGCGTACCGTGCGCCTGGAGCAGAAGGGGCGGGGGCGGGCGCTGCACGCGGTGTGGTCGACATCGGATGCGCCGGTATTGGCCTACATGGACGTCGACCTTTCGACCGACCTTGCGGCGCTATCTCCTCTGGTGGCACCGCTGGTGTCCGGGCATTCCGACCTCGCGATCGGCACCCGCCTCGGCCGCGGGTCCCGGGTGGTGCGCGGGGCGAAGCGGGAGATCATCTCGCGCTGCTACAACCTGATCCTGCGTTCCACGTTGGCGGCGAAGTTCAGCGACGCCCAGTGCGGATTCAAGGCGATCCGCGCCGACGTCGCGGCCGAGCTGCTGCCCCACGTCGAGGACACCGGGTGGTTCTTCGACACCGAACTGCTGGTCCTGGCCGAACGTAGTGGGCTGCGGATCCACGAGGTTCCCGTCGACTGGATCGACGATCCGGACAGCCGGGTCGACATCGCGGCCACCGCACTCGCCGACTTGAAGGGAATCGCCCGCTTGCTCAAGGGTTTCGGCACCGGCCAGATTCCGGTCCAGGCCATCGGCGCCCAGTTCGGCAATCAGGCCGGGGCGCCGAAATCGCTACTGAACCAGGGTGTGCGGTTCGCGGCTGTCGGTGTTGCGTCCACGTTGGCCTACCTGCTGCTGTTCCTGCTGTTGCGCCCAATCGGCCCGCAGGGCGCGAATCTGGTCGCGCTGCTGGTGACGGCGATCGCGAACACCGCCGCCAATCGGCGGTTTACCTTCGGAGTGCGCGGCCGTACCGGGGTGGCGCGCCACCAGTTCCAGGGGTTCGTTGTCTTCGGCATCGGGCTGGCCCTGACCAGCTGCGCGCTGGCCCTGCTACACATGCTGAGCGACCCACACCCAATCGTCGAGCTGCTGGTGCTGATCGCGGCCAACCTGATGGCCACAGTCGTCCGTTTCGTGCTGTTACGTGGCTGGGTGTTCCATCCCCGCCGCACCGGCCAGACTGCTGGAGGTAAGTAGCAATGACTGTCCTCGTTGAAAGGCCGGTATCGGTGGATCCGCAGGAAACGCCTCGTGCGGTGCGGCCGCGATGGGTGCGTCCGGCGCTGTTCGCGCTTCTGGCTCTGACGGGCCTGCTGTACCTGTGGGGTCTGAGCGCCGCCGGCTGGGCCAACGAGTATTACGCCGCGGCCGTGCAAGCCGGCACGCAGAGCTGGAAGGCGTTGCTGTTCGGTTCGATCGACGCCGGCAACGCGATCACGGTGGACAAGCCGCCCGCGTCGTTGTGGGTGATGGCACTGTCCGGTCGGATCTTCGGGTTCGGCACACTGTCGATGCTGGTTCCCGAGGCCCTCATGGGGGTTGCGTCGGTCGCGCTGCTCTATGGCGCGGTGCGCCGGGTCAGCGGTGCTGGGGCCGGCCTGCTGGCCGGTTCGGTGCTGGCGCTGACGCCGGTGGCGGCGTTGATGTTTCGCTTCAACAACCCCGACGCGCTGCTGGTGCTGCTCATGGTGGTCGCCGGCTACTGCATGATCCGCGCGCTGGACGGCGCGTCCACTCGCTGGATCGCGCTGGCGGGTGTCGCCATCGGGTTCGCGTTCCTGGCGAAACTCCTGCAGGCCCTGCTGGTCACCCCGGCGCTGGCCTTGGTGGTGCTGGTCGCCGTTCCGGGCAGCGTGTGGCTGCGGCTGCGTCATCTGGCAGTCGGGCTGGTGGCGATTGTGGTCTCGGCCGGCTGGTACCTGGTGCTGGTCAGCTTGTGGCCCAGCGATTCTCGGCCCTACATCGGCGGCTCCACCAACAACAGCCTGCTGCAGCTTGCCCTCGGCTACAACGGCTTGGGCCGGGTGTTCGGCGGTGACGGTAACCCCGGCGGGAGTTCGGATTCCGGCGGCGGCCCAGGCGGCCTGATGGGTAGCGCGATGTTCGGCGGCTCCACCGGGATCACCCGGATGTTCGGCGAGTCGATGGGCACCGAAATCTCCTGGCTGCTGCCGGCTGCGCTGATCGGACTGGTGGCGGGACTCTGGTTCACCCGGGCTGCGCCGCGCGCCGACCGGACCCGTGCGGCGCTATTGCTCTGGGGCGGATGGCTGGTCGTCACGGTCGTGGTGTTCAGCTTCATGAAGGGGATCATGCATCCCTACTACACGATTGCCCTAGCACCGGCGATCGCCGCGATAATCGGCATCAGCGTGCGAGAACTATGGCGCGGCAGGCAGTTTGCGCTCCCGCGCGTGGCACTGGCGGCCATGCTGGTGAGCACCGGGGTGTGGAACTTCATCTTGCTCGACCGCACTGCCGAGTGGCTGCCCTGGTTGCGCTGGACGGTGCTGGCCGGCTCGATTGTGGTCGCTGCCGTGTTGTTGGCTGGCGGACACCGCCTCGGACGTGGGACGGTGGCACTGGCCGCGGCGGGTCTGCTGTTCGGGCTGGGAGCGTCGGCGGCGTACACGATTGAGACGATCGCCGGCAACCACGGCGGCGGCATCCCGACGTCCGGCCCGGCGCGTGCCGGCGGCAGCATGGGATTCGGCGGGCCCGGCGGCCCAGGAGGTCAGTCGGCGTCGGACAACACCGAGCTCAAAAACATGCTCACCGCGGCCGACAACCGTTGGGCTGCGGCCACTGTCGGATCGCACGTCGCGGGAAGTCTCGAACTGAGCACCGGCACCTCGATCATGTCGATCGGCGGGTTCAGCGGCGGTGACAACTCGCCGACACTGGAGCAGTTCCAGTCCTACGTCGGCTCGGGTCAAGTCCACTACTTCATCGTCGGCAACGGCCCCGGCGGCGGCCGTCCCGGTGGTCCCGGTGGCGATTCCGGCACCGGCGAGCAGATCACCGCATGGGTGCAGCAGCACTTCAGCGCGACCGATGTGGCTGGAACCGAGGTGTACGACCTGACCGCACCGAACTGACCTGTCCAATCCTGTCCCAAGACGGCCCTTACTTCGTAGCATCTGCTCTATCGGGCGGCGGGAGTACGGGTCATGGGCACTGCAGCACACATCGGTCGGCTAGGGGCACTGGCGGTCGCTCTTTGCATAGGTTCGGCGATTGCGAGCATGCCGTGCATCGCCGCCGCTCAACCGTCGGACTCGCCGTCGGCAACGTCCGGGCCACCCGCCGCTGGACAGACCGGTGGCACCGCCCGCACTGTCGCGAAAGTGACTGCGGTGAAAGCGAATATGACAGCCGCTAGGCCCGTGCGTAAGGGCCCGGTCCTGTCCGGTGCAGATAAGCTACCGACCCCGGATCAGGCCTTCCAGGCGTTGACGTCCGCGCTGGAGCTGGCGGGCAGTGAAGTGCAGCGCCTGAGTCGCGGCCGGCCCACCGGCTCGGTGTCCACCGTCGCCACCCCGACCACCGGCCCCAACCTTCTGATGAATCCCGGTGCCGAGCTGGGCGACCCGGCAGGGCTGGGCAACAGTACGGTCAGTGTGCCGGGGTGGACGGCGACCGGCGTTCCGACGGTCGTCCAGTACGGGGAACTGCGCAACGCGTGGCCGACCGGTCTCAGCTTCGCGTGGCCCAATCTGCCGGCCATCGTGTCATTCCCGGGCACCCATGCCGCACCGCTCGACAGCGGGAACCAGTTCTTCGGCGGTGGGAATGTGGCCGGTTCAGCACTGTCCCAGACGGTGGACCTCACCGCGTCGAGCGCGCAGATCGATGGCGGCGCAGTCCCGTTCACACTCAGCGGATACCTGGGTGGCTACTTGCTGGACCCGTCCTTCGCGACCGTGAAGGTCACGTTTCTGGACCAGAATCAGCTCTACCTGGGCAGTTCGACGATCGGGCCGGTCACCAACCTGGACCGCTGGGGACAGACGGGCTTCCGTCAACGCACCACCAGCGGGACGATCCCAGTGGGTACGCGCAGCGCCCTCGTCACCCTCACCATGCACGACCTCAATCCTGTCGTGATCGGCTTCACCGCCAGGTACAACAACGCTTACGCCGACAACCTGTCCTTCAGCATCGGCACCGACCAACCCGCGCCCCCCGCACCGGCGCCGCCGGCATCCAACGTCGGGCAACTTGACCACGTGTTCCTGGTCTACATGGAGAACAAGGGCTACGACGACATCGTCGGCAGTCCCAACGCGCCGTTCACCAACAGCTTGATCAACGCGGATGGGTTCGCCAGCGACTACTACGCCGTGACCCATCCCAGCCTGCCGAACTACTACGCGATCGCGGGTGGACAAGTTTTCGGCAAGACCTACAACTGCGAATCCGTGTGTATCAACGATCCGAACAACCTTGCGTTCAACATCGACGCCGCCGGCAAGACGTGGGCGGCCTACGCGCAGAGCCTGAAGCCGGGCCAAAACCCTCTGGTTTCCTCGGGGGGCTATTCGACCGACCAGACCCCCTGGCCTGCTTTCGCCGGGATCGGCGACAACCAGGCCTACGCGGCAGGGCACATCTTGCCCCTGGCACAGATGGCTACCGACCTTCAATCAAACGCCACCACTCCGGATTTCGTGTGGTTCGCCGCAGACGAGGACTCCAATGGGGAAGGCCCGGTCGACACCGCGCCGGGTGCTGCCCACTTCGTGCTGTCGCAGCTCGATCCGCGCCACCAGTACAACGTCACGGCACTGGACCAGTTCCTGCAGCAGAACGTGCCGACGATCCTCAATTCGGAGGTTTGGCAGACCACGAAGTCGGTGTTGATCATCACCTTCGACGAGGACAACAACAACATCACCCTGGGCTTTGGCAATGAGGGCAACCACGTCGTCACCGTCGTGATCCCATCGCCGCTGGCGGTCAGCGCGGGCGGTATGAAGGGTGGCGCTTTCGTCGACACCAATCGCTACGACCACTACAGCACGCTGCGCACCATCGAGGATGCGCTCGGGTTGCCGACAATGACCAACAACGACAAGTACGCCACGCCGCTCAACGGATTCTGGACCTGAGCCTGCCGGTCTAGACAAGGATCGTGGGCATGGAACACAAGTCGCCCAGCCCTGACATCGAGGCCGCGCACGCCGAGCACCTGACGTCCCTGCCCTTTGCGGACACTGCCGATTTCGCCGACGCCGATCGCGGCTTCATCGCCGCACTGACACCGTGTGTCGTCACAGCCGCCGACGGGCGAGTGGTGTGGGACAACGACGTTTACGGGTTCCTCACCGGGGACTCGCCGACCTCGGTTCACCCGAGCTTGTGGCGGCAGTCCTTGTTGGTGGCAAAGCAGGGACTGTACGAGGTGGTCGAAGGCATCTATCAGGTGCGTGGACTCGACCTGTCGAACATCAGCTTCATCGAGGGCGATACCGGTGTGATCGTCATCGACCCGTTGATCTCCACCGAAACGGCCGCGGCGGCACTGGAGCTCTACCGGGCGCACCGCGGTGACCGGCCCGTTGTCGCGGTGATCTACACCCACAGCCATATCGATCACTTCGGTGGCGTGCTGGGGGTGACATCGCAGGCCGATGTCGACGCCGGCAAGGTCGCGGTGATCGCGCCCGAGGGTTTTGTGGAACACGCGGTGCAGGAGAACGTGTATGCGGGCACCGCGATGGGGCGGCGCGCGGGGTACATGTACGGCACCCTGCTCGAGCGCGGCCCGCAGGGCCAGGTGGGCTGCGGGCTCGGCCAGCAGACGTCCACCGGTGAGGTTGCCATCATCGTGCCGACCATCGATATCGCCGCCACCGGCGAGACACACACGATCGACGGCGTCGAGATCGAATTCCAGATGGCGCCCGGCACCGAGGCGCCCGCCGAGATGCACCTCTATTTCCCGCAATTCCGTGCGCTGTGCATGGCCGAGAACGCCACGCACAACCTGCACAACCTGCTGACGCTGCGCGGTGCGCTGGTCCGTGACCCGCACGCCTGGTCCGGTTATCTCACCGAGGCCATCGACACCTTCGCCGACCGGACCGACGTGGTCTTCGCCTCGCACCACTGGCCGACGTGGGGTTACGACAAGATCGTCGAATTCCTTTCCCTGCAACGGGATCTGTACGGCTACCTGCACGACCAGACGCTGCGGCAGCTCAATCAGGGATTCACCGGGATCGAGATCGCCGAGACCTTCCAGATGCCGCCCGCGCTGCACAAGGCCTGGCACGCGCACGGCTACTACGGCTCGGTCAGCCACAACGTGAAAGCTGTCTACCAGCGCTACATGGGCTGGTTCGACGGCAACCCCGCACGCCTGTGGGCGCATCCGCCGGAGGCGATCGGCCCGCGCTACGTGCACGCTATGGGCGGTGTCGACCGGGTCGTGGAACTCGCCAAGGGGGCGTTTGATTCCGGTGACTATCGTTGGGCGGCAACGCTGCTCGACCACGCGACGTTCACTGACCAAACGCATGCCGGTGCACGCCACCTGTATGCAGACACCCTGGAACAGCTGGGCTACGGAGCCGAGTGCGCGACGTGGCGCAACTTCTTCCTCTCCGGAGCCACCGAGCTGCGAGACGGAAACTTCGGCACGCCCACCCAGCCGGCGTCGACGTCGATTCTGGCCCAACTCAGCGTCGAACAGATGCTGGACGCCCTGGCGATCAGCGTGAACGGGCCGCGGTCCTGGGACACGGACATCGCCGTGGACCTGACGTTCGCCGACACTGGGACCAATTACCGGCTCACCTTGCGGAACGGCGTGCTGGTCTACCGCCAGTGTGACGCCGCCGAGTCGACGGCGACCGCCACCATCCGGTTTGCCGGCAAACTACGGCTATTGGCAATCGCGGGAGGCGATTTCACCTCACCGGGGATGGAGATCACCGGCGATGCACAGGCCCTGCAGACGCTCCTCGGTGCGCTGGATCAGCCCAACCCGAGCTTCAACATCATCACGCCCTAGAGACGTCGATGACGACCTTGCCGATCGCCTTGCGGTCGGCGATATAGCGCAGCGCGGTGGCGGCCTCCTCGAGCGGGAACCGGGCTCCGAGGTAGGGGCGCAGGCGCCCGTCGGCGAACAGCTGGGCCAGCTCGGCGTCATCGCGGGGCAATTGCTCCGGGTAGTCGGTCGCGAAGGTGCGGATCTCCATGCCCTGCACCGTGATTCCCTTCAGCATCACGAGGTTTAGCGGGATCGCCGGAATCGAGCCGGCCGCGTAGCCCAGCGTGACGAACTTTCCGCCGCGGCCCAGGCTGCGCAGCGCCGGCTCGGAGTAGCGGCCACCGACCGGGTCGAGCACGATCTGGGAGCCACCTTCCCCGGTGATCTCCTTGAGCCGGGACTTCAGGTCCTCGCGGTCGTAGTCGACAACGGCGCTTGCCCCGCGCTGCCGGCACACCTCGAGCTTCTCGGCACCGGACGCCGCGGCAATCACCTTGGCGCCCATCAGAACCGCGATATCGACGGCGGCCAGACCCACCCCGCCGCCGGCGCCCAGAACCACGACCCAGTCGCCCGGCGTGACCGGGGCGACCGTACGCAGGGTGTAGTACGCGGTCTTGTTGGTGACGCCGAATGCCGCGGCATCGGCATAGTCCACACCGTCGGGAATCCTGGCCAGACCCCGGGCGTCGACCAGTGCCTGCTCGGCGAAGGCGCCGACGAACGAGGTGGCCGACACCCGGTCACCGGGCCGGAAGTCGACGCCGTCACCGACGGCCAGCACATCGCCGGCCAGCTCACTGCCCGGGCTGAACGGCGGCGGCACCTTGATCTGATACTTGCCGGCGATCAACAGCACATCGGGGTAGTTGACCGCGGCAGCGCGCACCGTGACGACCACCTGCCCGGGACCCGGTGTGGGGTCGGGCAGTTCGTCCAAGACGAGATCCTCCGGGGTGCCGTACTCGCGGCAGACGATGGCGCGCATCAGCGCTCTCCTTCCGCAACGCCGAGTCCGCGCAGGCAGAACCCGACCAGGTGGCTGATGTCCTTGCGACCCGGCTGGTCGGTGGAGTCCACGTAGCGACGCATCGTACCGACGGCACAGACGAACACCGCGTCGGCATCACGCCGGGGATCGGAACTGCCCAGATCGCGAATCGGCTCCACCAGCAGGTCGCGCATGACGGCCATGGTCTCCTCTTCGCCCATGCGCCGTTTGTCCGAGTCCGACATCTGCCCGACCAGCGCCCGGCTCATCCCGATCAGTTCGGGGTCGGCCACCTGGGCCAGTGACCCGCTGATCCACCGGGTGATCTTGCCGACCGGGGTGACCTCCTTGGCCATCTGATGCTCGAGGTACGAAACCACCAGGGCTACACCGCGTTCCATGACCGCCAGCATCAGGTCGTCCTTACCGGCGAAATAGCGGTAGAACGCCTTGTTTGACACCCCGGCCGCGGCGACGATATCGCTGACCCGCGGCGCGTCGGGCGAGACCCGCTCCATCACGGTGATCGCGGCGGCCAGGATGCGCTCCACCTCCTCGGTGGCCTCGCGCTGCCGATCGTCGAGGGCCCGCACGACGGCGGCCGCGGCGCGGTTGGTCACGGTGAAACGGGCAGCGCTGGAATGCGATCGGTCAGGTGGCCGTACTTCTCGCGGGCCCGCTCGATGCGGTTGGGAAGGAACTCACTTGGCCACACCGGATCCTCGGCCTCGTATCCCTTGAGGATCTGCCGGGCCAGGTTTACCTTGTGCGCCTCGGTGGGCCCGTCGGCCAGCCCCAGGGTGATCCCGCCCATCAGCACGTTGGTCAACGGCATCTGATCGGTCAGCCCGAGGCCGCCGTGCACTTGGATCGCGCGCAGGCCGATGGACTTCAACACGTTCGCGGTGGCGATCTTGCAGGCCGCGATCTCCTCGCGTGCGACGCGTTCACCCCCGGTGTCGACCAGCCAGGCGGCATGCAACACCATCAGGCGGAACTGGGTCAGCTCGACGAAGGAGTCGGCCACCATCTCCTGGATCAGCTGCTTGTCGGCCAGCAGACTGCCTTGGGTGAAGCGGCTTTTCGCGCGCCGAGCCATCGCGTCGATGGCGCGCTGAGCCACCCCGATCGAGCGCATCGCGTGGTGCAGGCGCCCGCCGGCCAGCCGGGACTGCGCGACGTGGAAGCCCTGTCCCTCCCCGCCCAGTATCGCGGAGGCGGGCACCCGGACATTGTCGTAGTGCACCAGCGAATGGCCGGGGTCGTGGGAGTGCGCACCCACCAGGTGATGGGTGGCCTCGATGGTCACCCCGGGGGTGTCGGCCGGCACCAGGAACGTCGACGCCCCCGTGTGCACCGGCACATCCGGATCGGTGATCGCCACGACGATGAAGAACGACGCCACCGATGCGTTGGACGACCAGTACTTGCGGCCGTTGATGATCCAGTCGTCACCGTCACGCACAGCGCGGGTGGTGAAGACCCGCGGATCAGAGCCGCCCTGCGGTTCAGTCATCGAGAACGTCGAGAAGATCTCCCCGGACAGTAGCCCCGTCAGGTAGCGGTCCTTCTGTTCCTGGGTGCCGAACCGGGCGAGGATCTCCGCGTTGCCGGTATCGGGTGCCTGAGTGCCGAAGATGATCGACGACCATGTTGCGCGGCCGAGGATTTCGTTGATCAGCGTGAGCTTGACCGCCCCGAAACCCTGCCCGCCCAGCTCGGGCCCGAGGTGCGGTGCCCACAGGCCCTGATCGCGGACCTTCTGCTTCAGGGGGTCGACGATCCGGCGGCGCTCGGAGTTGAGCGGCAGGAATTCACAACTAGGGAAGATCACTTCGAGTGGTTCGATGTCTTCGCGGACGAAGTTCCGGATCCACTCGAGCTTCTCCTCGAACTCCGGCTCGGTGGAGAAATCCCATGCCATCTTTGACTCCTTAGGGGATGCCGCCATCGGCCCGAAGGATCGAACCGGTGGTGAAGCTGGATGCGTCCGACATCAAGAACAATGCGGCGCCGATGATTTCGGCGGGCTCCCCGGCCCGCTGCAGGGCGTGCCTGCCGAACGGGTTCTCCACACCGCTGGGCCCATCTGTCGGGCCGAGCCCTAGGCCCCACGCCTTGCTGATATCGGTGAGGAAGGGCCCGGGCATCAGGGTGTTCACTCGCACGGTCGGCCCGAATGCCGCCGCCAGCCCTTCGGTCATTGCGTTCAGGCCGGCCTTGGATGCGGCGTAGGGAATGAACGACGGGTGCGGGCGTAACGAGCCATGGGTGCTGACGTTGATGATCACCCCGCCGCCGTCGGCGACCATGCGTTCACTCACCAGCGCCGAAAGCCGAAACGGTCCTTTGAGATTGAGGTTCATCACCGCATCGAACAACTTCTCGCTGACATTGCTCAACTTGTCGTACGTCGGTGACATGCCGGCGTTGTTCACCAGTACGTCGAGCTTGCCGAACCGGTTGTAGACCGCCGCCACCAGGCCGTCCAGCTCATCCCAGCGTCCGACATGCACGCCGTATGGCATTGCGGTACGGCCGGTTTCGTCCCCGATTTCCTTGGCGGTCGCCACGCAGGAGTCGTACTTGCGGCTGGCGATCACCACGTCGGCACCGCAGCGGGCAGCGGCAAAGGCCATCTCGCGGCCCAGTCCACGGCTGCCGCCGGTGACCAGCACCACCCGGCCGGTCAGATCGAAAAGCGTATCTGCGTAGCCCATCTACGCCTCACCGGACTGCGCCAACTCGGCGGCGGTGGCGATCAGGCCGGGCACCATCGTGCCGAACGCCTCAACGACCTGCGGGTCGGCCTTGCCACCGTTGACCGCGGCGGCATAAGTCTTCTCGAGCACAATGCCCAGCTTCCAGTTGGCCAGCACCAGGTAGTAATGGATGTTCTCGGTCGACAGGCCGCTGATCTTCTCGTAGTGGGCCAACAGCTCACTACGGGTCGGCATACCTTCCATCGGCAGGTAGAAGCCACCCTCCTTGGGCTGCTCACCGTCGTAGCCGAGCAACGCCCACGCGACGTCGAGCAGCGGGTCGCCGATGGTGGTCATCTCCCAGTCGACGATGGCGGCGAGCCGGCCCGGTGCGCCGTGGGCGTACATGACGTTGGCGAACTGGTAGTCGCCGTGCATGATCCCGGGGGTGAAGTGCGCGGGACGGTTATTGCGCAACCATTCCGCCGCCACATCGAGGCCGGGAAGTTCACGAACCTGGAACGCCGCCAGGAAGGCCAGCCAGCGGTCCACCTGCCGTTCGTGGAAATTGTCGGGCTTGCCGAACCCCGCCAGGCCCTGGGCTTTCCAATCCAGCCGGCCGAGCCTGGCGGCTCCCTCGATGAGTTGGAAGGCCAGGTCGCGCCGGGCGCCGAGATCGGTGTCGAACGGCGTCTCCCAGCCGCCCTCCATCGGGCTCCAGCCGTCGACCTCCTTCATCAGGTAGAAGGGCTTACCCAGCACCTCGCCGCTCTCGTCGGCGGCGATCAGCTCGGCATGTGGCACATCGGTGCCCTTCAGCGCGCGTTCGAGGCGGATCTCGCGGAGTAGCTCGCTGAGCCGTCGCTCGTCGGCGCGAGGGCCGGGCATCCGCAACACCATGCCCTGACCACCGCGGCTGACCCGGTAGAGCATGTTCTGCGAGCCGCCCTTGAGGACCTCGGCAACGGGCTCCTCGCCGGCGCCGGGTGTGTCCTGGGTGTCGAGCCAGCGGCCGAGTGTCGTGATGTCCAGGTCTGCGGGACTTTCCGTTCTCGTCATGGAACTCCTCACTCTCCCAGCGGAGAATAGCATTCTCCGGACGCCGAACCACTAGCCTTTGGCGGACACAACGCGAAAGGGGCGACGATGGCCGGACCGCTGGATGGCATCACGGTTGTCGAGCTGGGCGTGTGGGTCGCCGGACCCGCCGCCGGAGGAATCCTGGCCGACTGGGGCGCCGACGTCGTCAAGATCGAACCGCCGACCGGTGACCCCGCGCGGATGTTCGGCCGGATGCTGGGCCTCGACGACGGCTCCAACCCGCCCTTCGAGATGGACAACCGGTCCAAGCGCAGCATCGTGCTCGATCTGACCGCCGACGGCGGCCTGGTGACAGCGCGCCAATTGCTCTCGGGCGCAGATGTTTTCATCACTAATGTGCGGCCTGATGCCTTGGCCCGGCTCGAACTCGACTATCCGAACGTCGCCACGCTCAACCCCGGGCTGGTGTACGGCCTGATCACCGGATACGGCGAGACGGGGCCGGAAGCTAATCGGGCGGCCTATGACGTCGCGGCCTTCTGGGCCCGATCCGGGGTCGCCGACCTGCTCACCCGGCCCGGTGACAGCCCGCCCTTCCAGCGCGGCGGCATGGGCGATCACCTGACCGCGATGACACTGGCCGCCGCGATCAATGCCGCACTGGTCGCGCGGGCCCGCACCGGTGAGGGGCAGCTGGTCACCACCTCGCTGTATCGCCAGGGGACGTACACCGTGAGCTTCGACCTCAACACCTTCCTGTTGAGCGGGCGTCCCATCGCGATCGGCCAGCGCGAGACGATGTTCAACCCGTGCATGAACAACTATCTGGCGGGCGACGGGAAGCGGTTGTGGATCGTCGGGCTGGAAGCCGATCGGCACTGGCCGTCACTGTGTCGTGCGGTAGGGCATCCAGAATGGTTGGACGACAGTCGGTTTACCACGGCCCGCGACCGGGCGATCAACTCTCGTGAGCTCATCGCAACTCTCGACGGGATCTTCGCGACCAAGACGAGGGACGAATGGGCGCGGGCTTTCGAAGCTGAGCCCGAACTGTTCTGGTCGCCGGTGAACTCGATGGAAGACGTCCTCGGTGATGAGCAATTCCATGCCGCGGGCGGTCTGGTCGATGTTCCCCACGACGGCGGGTCGCTGCCGATGATCGCGACACCGGCAGATTTCCACGGCACGCCGTGGGCACCGCGCTCGGCCGCCCCGAAGCTCGGCGAGCACACCGAGGAGATCCTGGTGGAGTTACAACAAGGCTGATTACTGTAACGGCTCGCTTGGTGACCGTGAACGTCCGTGCGGGCCACGCCCGGCTGTGCCTGGGCTACACCGAGCCCGAGGGCGGGTCGGACGTGGCGACGGTCAAGACCAAGGCGGTACGCGAAGCGGATGGATCTAGCCGGGTTATCGCGCGAAGCGGATGGATCTAGCCGGGTTATCAATGGCACCAAGATGTTCACACCTCGGCCGCCCCGCCTACGCGCCGCCACCATCGACTTGCTCGGCAGGTGCAGGCCCACCGGGGTGCCGCATGACGGACATATGCCGCTCTCGAACGGAACGAAGTTGTGGCGCACCGGACAGACGAAGGCGCGCATGGGCTTTATCGTTGCACGGGCGCCCGTAGCGAAAGGACCGTCTCACTCATGCAGTTGTTGCTTGTCAGACATGCGTTACCGCTCCGGACCGAGGCCGGCGAAGGGGCCGATCCCGAATTGTCCGAGGAAGGCTGGCGGCAGGCCGAGCGATTGCCGGAAGCGCTGGCCCGGTTCCCCCTGACCCGGCTGGTGAGCAGCCCGCAGCGCCGCGCGATTCAGACCGGCGAACCCGTCGCCAAGGCGCGTGATCTGACCCTTGTCATCGACGAGCGCCTCGCCGAGTACGACCGGGGCCTGTCTCACTACATGCCAATCGAGCAGGTGCGCAAGGAGAAGCCCGAGGAATGGGCGCGGATGGCGGAGGGCCGGCTGCCCAGCAGTGTGGACGAGGGAGAGTTCCGCGGCCGGATCGCCGCGGCGCTGTCCGACATCGTGAACGCGGCTGGGCATGACGACACGGTGGCCGTCTTCAGCCACGGCGGGGTGATCAACGTGATCCTGCACGAACTGCTGGGGACCAAACGGTTGCTGTCGTTCCCCATCGACTACGTGTCGATCACCCGCCTGCTCTATGCCCGCAACGGCTTCGGCACCGTGGCCGCGGTCAACACCACCGAACATGTCTGGGATCTCTTGCCGCGCAATCAGCGCTATTAGCTATACATAGTTGGTGACGTCACTGGACGGGCTCGACCTGGCCGCACTGGACCGGCACTTACGCGACGTGGGGATCCCGCGCACCGGCGAGCTGCGGGGACAGTTCATCTCCGGCGGTCGTTCCAACCTGACCTTCCTGGTTTTCGACGACGTCTCCACGTGGGTGCTGCGCCGCCCGCCGCTGCACGGCCTTACCCCCTCGGCGCACGATATGGGACGTGAATACCGCGTGGTGGCCGCGCTGGCCGGCAGCCCGGTGCCGGTGGCGCCCGCTGTCACAATGCGCGACGACGACTCCGTGCTGGGTGCACCGTTCCAGATGGTCGAATACGTGGCGGGCAACGTGGTGCGCAGCCGCGTCGAACTGGACGCGCTCGGTGGTGCCGCTGTGGTCAGCGCCTGCGTCGACAGTCTGATCCGGGTGCTCGTCGACCTCCACGAGGTCGACCCTGAGGCCGTGGGGTTGAGCGACTTCGGCAAGCCCAGCGGCTATCTCGAACGCCAGGTGCGACGCTGGGGTTCGCAGTGGCAGCACGTCCGGCTGCCCGATGATCCGCGCGACGATGACGTCCAGCGGCTGCACGCCAAGCTGGTGAACACGGCACCCGAGCAGAGCCGCAGCTCGATCGTGCACGGCGACTACCGTATCGACAACACCATCCTCGATGCCGAAGACCCCACTATTGTTCGCGCCGTGCTGGATTGGGAAATGTCCACCCTCGGCGACCCACTCTCCGACGCCGCCCTGATGTGCGTGCACCGCGATCCGGCGCTGAATCTGATCCTCAACGAGGAGACGGCGTGGACTGCGCCGCAGATGCCGTCGGCTGATGAGCTTGCCCATCGGTATGCCATGGCGTCTGGAAATCCACTGGCACACTGGGAGTTCCAGATGGCGCTGGGGTATTTCAAGCTCGCGATCATCGCGGCGGGTATCGACTTCCGTAGGCGGATGGCCACGGAGAACCCGACTGATGACGACCGCGCCGGACAGGCCGTCGCCGTACTGATCAGTCGCGGCCTGCAGACTGCGAGTTGATGTCGCCGAAGCTGTGGTTAACGGGCAAAAGTTCGAGTAATTCGCACGATAGCCACACGCTCACGCGTTAACTCTGTCGCGCTGCCTTGAGATTCTTCTTCGCCGCGCGGCGAAGCTGGAAGATGCGTGCTGCTCCGGCCAGCACGGTGACCAGTCCGCCGCTCACGGCTGCCATGAGGATCGCCACGCCGGCCGGCAGCGACCAGCGCCAGCCCAGGAACGCAAACGACGTCGACTCGGTGTTCTGTGCGATGAAGATCAGGAGGATCGTCAGAATCAAGAATCCGACGATCAGCGACGACCACAGTGCCGCAGCCCGGGTGAATTTGACTTCGTTCACCTGGGCGTCCGGGACGGGCGCGAGTGTCTCCGAGGCGGGCGGCGCCGGCGGAACCGGAAGGGTGGGATCGTGGGGCGGGCCCGGAATTTCACTGGTCATCACCCCATCTTTGCCCGTTCTGGGCGATAACGAAACAACCAGTGTTTAAACCTGGTCGGGTCATGGTCACTGCCGTTACTGTTCGGTGAAACAGGTCGGGTGAAAGGACGCTCATGAACGCGTCGCGGGGTGGAATGCGACTGTGGTTGGCAGCAACTCTGTTCATGCTCGTCGTGCCGATGGCGGTGGCGTGTGGCAGTGCCAATCCGCTGGGCGCAGGCTCGGCATCGGGCGACCTGAGAACGCTCGTCGTCGGCTCCGCGGACTTCCCGGAATCGAAGATCATCGGCGAGATCTACGCTCAGGCCCTGGAGGCGAACGGTTTCACGGTCGGGCGGCAGTTCGGTATCGGGAGCCGCGAGACCTACATTCCGGCGGTGCGCGATCATTCGATTGATCTGGTGCCCGAATACACCGGAAACCTGTTGCAGTACTTCGATCCCAAGACCACGGTGACCACACCCGACGATGTGGAGCTGGCGTTGTATCGGGCACTGCCCGGTGACCTGTCGATCCTGAATCCGTCGCCGGCCAACGACACCGACACGGTTGCGGTCAGCGAATCCACCGCGCAGAAATGGAATCTGAAAAGCATCGGTGATTTGGCGGCGCATTCCCCGGAGGTCAGATTCGGGGCCCCATCGGAGTTCCTGAACCGCACTGAGGGTCTGCCGGGGCTGAAAGCCAAGTACGGGCTGGATATCAAGCCAGACAACTTCGTTGCGATCAGCGACGGCGGTGGCCCGGCCACGGTGCGCGCGCTTGTCGATGGCACCGTCACTGCCGCCGATATTTTCAGCACCTCACCGGCCATCCCGCAGAACAAGCTCGTGGTACTGGAGGATCCGAAGAACAACTTCCTCGCCGCCAATGTGGTGCCACTGGTCAGTTCGCAGAAGAAATCTGACGAACTGAAGAAGGTCTTGGATGCGGTGTCGGCCAAACTGAGCACAGAGGCCCTCATCGAACTCAATACTGCCGTGTCGGGGAACTCCGGAGTCGATCCCGACGAGGCGGCACGAAAATGGATCCGCGACAACGGTTTCGACAAGTCGATCGGGAAATAGATGATCACCTTCGACACGGTCACCAAGACATACCCGGATGGCACCGTTGCCGTCGACGATCTGAGCATGGAGCTGCCGACCGCCACACTCACGGTGTTTGTCGGGCCTTCGGGCTGCGGCAAGACCACCTCGATGCGCATGATCAACCGCATGATCGAGCCCAGTTCGGGAACAATCACTGTCGACGGCCGCGATATCGCAGGAGTCAACCCGAACAACCTGCGCCTCGGGATCGGCTACGTCATCCAGAGTGGCGGGCTGATGCCGCACCAACGGGTCATCGACAACGTCGCGACGGTGCCCGTCCTCAAGGGTGCGTCGCGTCGCACGGCCCGGATGGCGGCATACGCAGTTCTGGAGCGGGTGGGCCTGGATCCCAAGCTGGGGGACCGCTACCCGGCGCAATTGTCCGGCGGCCAACAGCAACGCGTCGGTGTGGCCAGGGCACTGGCCGCTGATCCACCGGTCCTGCTGATGGACGAGCCGTTCTCGGCCGTCGACCCGGTGGTGCGCGATGAGCTGCAGTCCGAAATCCTGCGCCTGCAAGGCGAATTGCAGAAGACCATCGTCTTCGTCACCCACGACATCGATGAGGCGATCAAACTCGGTGACCGGGTCGCGGTCTTCGGACCCGGCGGAACCCTGCAGCAGTACGACGCCCCCGCGCGGTTGTTGTCGAATCCCGCCAATGAATTCGTGTCTGGCTTCATCGGCGCCGACCGCGGCTATCGCGGTCTGCAATTCAAGCAGGCGAACGGGTTGCCGATGCACGACATTCAGACGGTCAAAGAAGGCGGGATCGACGCGCTGTCGTTGCCCGCCGGGGACTGGCGGCTGGTGATACGGGATGACGGCCGGCCGTACGCGTGGCTCAACGCCGACGGCGTCGAACTGCATCGGGGTGGAAGTTCGTTGTACGACAGCACCATTGCTGGCGGATCGCTGTTCGAGCCGGGCGCTACGTTGCGGCTGGCCCTCGATGCGGCGCTGTCCTCACCGGCCGGGCTCGGGGTGGCGGTTGACGATGCCGGTCAGGTGATCGGCGGGGTGCGGGCCGACGACGTCGTGCGTGCTCTGGAGAAACGACGCAGATGAATTACCTGCTGACCCATCTCGACAAAGCGTGGGCGCTGACGGTCATCCACCTGCGGCTGTCGCTGGTCCCGGTGGTGCTCGGCCTGGTGATCGCGGTACCGCTGGGCGCTTACGTGTGGCGCACCACGGCGCTGCGCCGGCTGACCACCGTGACGGCGAGCATCATCTTCACGATCCCGTCGCTGGCGCTGTTCGTGGTGCTGCCGCTGATCATCCCGACCCGCATCCTCGACGAGACCAATGTGATCGTCGCGCTCACCATCTACACCACCGCGCTGCTGGTGCGAGCCGTGCCTGAGGCACTCGACGCGGTACCGGGCCAGGTGCGTGACGCCGCCACTGCCGTCGGCTACACCAGGCTGAAGCGGATGCTCAAAATTGATCTGCCCCTGTCGCTTCCAGTCCTCATCGCCGGCCTGCGCGTGGTCGCGGTGACCAACATTTCGATGGTGTCGGTCGGTTCGGTGATCGGGATCGGCGGGCTGGGGACCTGGTTCACCGAGGGCTACCAGGCCGACAAGAGCGGCCAGATCATCGCCGGCATCATCGCGATCTTCCTGCTGGCGATCGTCGTCGACGTGCTGATCCTGCTCGCCGGCCGGCTGATCACGCCCTGGGCCCGGGTGAAGGTGTCGTCATGAACTTCCTGCATCAGGCGCTCGCCTATATCTTCACCGCCGCCAACTGGGCGGGGAAGGCCGGTCTGGGGATGCGCATCCTCGAGCACCTGCAGTACACCGCCGTGGCCGTCGTCTTCTCCGCACTAATCGCCATTCCGGTGGGGTTGCTGATCGGGCACACCGGACGCGGCACCTTCCTGGTCGTGACCGGAGTCAACGCGCTGCGCGCACTGCCCACGCTGGGCGTGCTGCTGCTCGGCGTGCTGCTGTGGGGGTTGGGGCTGCTGCCACCGACCGTCGCGCTCATGCTGCTGGGCATCCCGCCACTACTGGCGGGCACCTACGCCGGGATCGCCAACGTCGATCCGGCGGTGAAGGACGCTGCCCGATCGATGGGTATGACCGAGACGCGAGTTTTGCTGCGCGTCGAGGTGCCCAATGCGCTGCCGCTGATTCTGGGCGGGCTGCGCACGGCGACCCTTCAGGTGGTCGCGACCGCGACGGTGGCCGCTTACGCCAGCCTGGGCGGGCTCGGACGCTACCTGATCGACGGAATCAAGGTCCGCCAGTTTTATCTGGCGCTGGTGGGTGCGTTGTTGGTGACGCTGTTGGCGCTGGTGCTCGACGGGCTGCTGGCGCTGGCGGTGTGGGCGTCGGTACCGGGCAGCGGGCGCTTCCGGCGGATGCCGCAACCGCTGCTCGATGACGGTGTGAGTTTCGATGCGCACGCACCCGCATCACGGAAGAGTCGCAGTTCGCCACCTGGTTACGAACGGAGTGCCCCGTCGCATACGGTAGACGGGTGAGTGCAGCCAACGACGCGACAGAAAGCGCCTGGCCGGCCATCCTGACCTGGCGTGCGCACGACGATTCGCGGATGGAGTCGACCCGGGTCCAGCTATCGGGCAACCGGATCAAAGCTTATGGCCGCATCGTCGCCGCGGCCGCCGCAACCAATCCGGCGTTCAGCGCGTCCTACGACCTGGTGACCGACGAGTCCGGCGCCACCAAACGGCTGTCGTTGAGCGTGACCCATGCCGAGCGGGACCGGCAGCTGTCGATCGCCCGCGACGAAGAGAACATGTGGCTTATCACCGACCACCAGGGCCAGACGCGGGCCGCCTACGAAGGTGCCCTCGATGTCGACGTCGTTTTCAGCCCGTTCTTCAACGCGCTACCGATCCGGCGCACCGGCCTGTACCGGCGAACCGATTCGGTGAATCTGCCTGTGGCCTACGTGAGTTTGCCCGACCTGACCGTCAAGCAGGCGTCGATCAGTTACAACAGTCTCGGTCCGGACAGCGGCGAAGGAATCAAGCTGCACTCGCCGGTCGCGCAGACCACGATCACCGTCGACAACGACGGGTTCATTCTCGATTACCCAGGCTTGGCAAAGCGGATCTGATCACCCCGCCGGCCCGGCCGGCGGCGGCCAGCTCGTGGCGCCAGTTCTCCTCGCCGATGGCGATGGTCATGATCTGCGGGCGCGAGAAGCTGTCGTAACGGACCCGGGCGGCGTGGCCGTCCTCAACCAACTCGGCCACCGACGTCTTCTCAGCCAGCGATGCGCGGGCCTGATGTAGCAGCTCCAGGGCGCGATCCAGGGCAGGTAGCAGTTGGTCTGTGTTTGCCTCGCACATCGCCCGAACCAGATCGGGGGCGGTGCCGGCTACCCGTGTGCCGTCGCGGAACGAGCCGGCCGCCAGGGCGAACGCCAGAGGTACCTCACCTGCCGTCACCGCCAGTGTTTCGGCGAGTAGGTGGGGCAGGTGCGAGATGCTCGCCGCGGCCGCGTCGTGCTCGTCTGACTTGGCGGGGACGACGAAGGCGTGGCAATCCAGGGCCAGGTCCATCGCCTGCACCCACACCCCCGCATCGACGTGTTCGTCGACGCCGAGTACCCACGGGGCATCGGCGAACAGCCGTGCGTCGCCTGCGGCCCAGCCCGAGTGGGCGGTGCCGGCCATCGGGTGGCCGCCGACGTAGCGGTCCAGGAGCCCGGCCTTACGCACCTCGTCGAGGACGGCACCCTTGACGCTGATGACATCGGTCAGCGGGCAGTCGGCGGCGACGTCCTTGATGTGGCCGAGCAGCACGGGCACCGCAGGCATCGGGACGGCCAGGACGATCAGCGCGTCGCGGTCGGCGGCCCAGCGCAGGGCTTCGGTGAGATCGGTGGTGGCGGCGAAACCGTCGAACCGGGCGCCCTGGGCGCCGTCGACGGACCGGTTGTAACCGAACGCTTCACGCCCGGCGGCGACCGCCGCGCGCAGGAGTGAACCGCCGATCAGCCCGAGCCCGAGGATGCACACGGGTGTCTTCGTCACCTGTCCAGGTTGGCATATCAACGCGCCGCGACCGATGGGTACCTGGTCAAAGCGCCTGATCAGCGACTAGCGTATGGGCCCATGGCGGCACAGCGAGCGCAGAACAGCCCGGGGTCGGACACCCCGGATGGCTTCGCAATTGCTGTAGTTCGCGAGGACGGTAAGTGGCGTTGCTCGGTGATGAGCGCGAAGGTGCTGACCAGCCTGAGTGCTGCCGAGACGGAGTTGCGAGAATTGCGCAGTGCCGGTGCGGTATTCGGGCTGCTAGACATCGACGACGAGTTTTTCCTGATCGTGCGGCCCGCTCCGTCGGGCACCCGGCTGCTGCTGTCGGACGCGACGGCGGCCCTGGATTACGACATTGCCGCCGAGGCGCTGGAGACATTGGACGCCGATATTGCGCCCGACGACCTCGAGGATGCCGACCCCTTCGAGGAGGGTGATCTGGGCGTGCTGGCCGATATCGGGCTGCCAGAAGCGGTGCTGAGCGTCATCCTCGACGAGATCGATCTGTATGCCGACGAACAGCTGGGCCGGATCGCGCGGGAGATGGGTTTTGCCGACGAGCTGGCAGCTGTGCTCGACCGCCTCGAGCGGTGATCTCTGATTCTGAAGTGATTCGCGCGGCGATTTCTGCCGCGGAATTGACCGGGCCCGACGACGTGCCGATCGGTGCGGTGGTGTTCGGTCCAGACGGTACGGAACTGGCCCGCGCGGCCAATGCCCGCGAACAACTCGGTGATCCCACCGCACACGCCGAGATCATCGCGTTGCGGGCGGCTGCCCAGGTCTACGGCGACGGTTGGCGGCTGCAGGGGGCGACGCTGGCGGTGACCGTCGAACCGTGCACGATGTGCGCGGGCGCTTTGGTGATGGCGCGGGTGGCGCGGGTGGTATTCGGCGCGTGGGAGCCCAAAACCGGTGCAGTAGGCTCACTTTGGGATGTGGTGCGCGACCGGCGGCTGACGCATCGGCCGCAGGTGCGCGGGGGAGTGCTGGCGCAGGAGTGCGCCGCCCTACTGGAGGGGTTCTTTGCCCGTCACCGCGATTTGGGTTAGTTCGGCCACGAGACGTAAGCTCGTCGGCGGTGGCGTGTCCGAGCGGCCTAAGGAGCACGCCTCGAAAGCGTGTGACGGGTAACCCCCGTCCGAGGGTTCAAATCCCTCCGCCACCGCCATAGCCCCCAAGCCTGCAATGCAGGTGACGGGCTATTTCTATGTTTGCACACACCCGCGGGCGAACTCCGGTGCCCACGGCGGGTTAGAGTCGTCACCGAAGGTCGTGAAAAAGCCATCTGGGGCCCCACTTGGCCGGCCCTGACCCGGCACACCGTCGCTGTTCTGCGTGTGTGCAATCGAGGAAGTTGTTGAGATGGCTAATCGCATCATGAGGGGCAGTCGACTCGGCTCGGTGAGTTACGAGACCGATCGGAAAGATAATCTGGCACCGCGTTCGATCGCGCGTTATCGCACCGCGAACGGCGAAGAGTTCGACGTACCCTTCGCCGACGACGCGGAGATCCCCGGCACCTGGCAATGCCGCAATGGGATGGAGGGGACCGTCATTGCGGGCCGCCCTGCAGCCGAGCCCAAAACGGTCAAGGCGCCGCGCACCCCCTGGGACATGCTGCTGGAACGGCGCACGATCGAAGAGCTCGAGGAACTGCTCCAGGAACGTCTCGCGCTGATCAAGTCACGGCGCGGCAGGTAGCTCCGTGAGCTGTGAATCGGAGCGACGGATCGCGATTCCCAGGAACCTGGCCTACGCTGGCACTTCACCGACGTAGCGCTTGAGGCCAGGGGGTATGTGATCATCACGACCGCGTCGACCGGCACCCGGCGGTTGCTCTATGCCGCAATCGGATTGGTGATCGCCGCCGCGCCGGCGGCGGCCGCGTTCGCCGGTACCGATGGTGCCGCCCCCCGGCTGGCCGCCGCATGCGCGGACACCGACACGGAGGACAGCTTCTCGATGGACTGCGCCCCGACGGTCATTCCCGACACCAGCGACCAGCTCACCGAGGCGGAAGTGGCCGAGCCGGGATGGAACGGCGGCGGAGACCACGGTGGTGGCGGCGGGGGCGGCGGCCACCACTGACCCGGTTGTGTCGCGCGAACACGATCATGTCCCGTCGTTGGTTGTCCGCTTCGTAGCCTTCCTCGACGGCATGGAAGTAACGGGCGATGGGGACGTCGGGCACATCGGCCAAAGCCGATTGCGGGTAGACACCCCGGGCGAGCGATCGCCAGTGCCGGTCATCGATATCGTTGGCGAAAACCTGTGCGGGGCGGTCCCGGTCGGCACCGATCAACTCCGACAAGATGATCGCGACCACAATGCGGAGGTCCTTGATGGAGCTGATGTCGCCGACTGATTCGATGTTTTTGCTGGCCGAGTCGCGTGAACACCCGATGCACGTCGGCGGCTTGCAATTGTTCGAGCCACCCGAGGGCGCCGGACCGGAATTCCTCGCCGACATCTACGCCGAGATGCTCGCCGACAACGACGTCCAGCCCACGTTCCGCAAGCATCCGGGTGAGCTATTCGGCGGCATCGCCAACCTCACCTGGTCGTTCGACCGAGACATCGACCTCGAGTACCACCTGCGCCGCTCGGCCCTTCCCTCGCCCGGTCGAGTCCGCGAACTGCTCGAGCTCACCTCGCGGCTGCACGGCAGCCTGCTGGACCGGCACCGCCCGCTGTGGGAAACCCACCTCGTCGAGGGGCTCAACGATGGGCGGGTCGCCGTCTACACCAAGGTCCACCATTCGCTGCTTGACGGCGTCTCGGCGGTGAAGCTCATGCGTCGCTCGCTGTCCACGGATCCGCAAGACACCGAGGTCCGGGCGCCGTACAGCCTCCCGCCGCGTCAACGCGCCAGGGAGAAGCGCAGTGTGACACCGGTGAGTGAGCTGAAGCGACTGGCCGGATCGATCGCCGGCCTGGCGCCCTCGGCGTTGACCGTGGCCCGCGCCGGCCTGCTCGAGCAACAGCTGACGTTGCCGTTCGGGGCGCCCAAGACGATGTTCAACGTGTCCATCGGCGGGGCCCGTCGGGTGGCGGCGCAGTCCTGGCCCATCAAACGCATCGTCGCCATCAAGGACGCTGCCGGCGTCACCGTCAACGACGTCATCCTGGCGATGTGTGCGGGCGCCCTACGCGCGTACCTCATTGAGCACGACGCGCTGCCTGACCGGCCGCTCATCGCCATGGTCCCGGTCAATCTGCGCTCCGAGAACGACTCCAGCGGCGGAAATCAGGTGGGCAGCATCCTGTGCAGCCTAGCCACCGATCTGAGCGATCCTGCGGAACGTCTGGCCACGATCCAGGCGTCGATCAGCGGCAACAAGGAAGTGTTCTCGCAGTTACCGAGAATGCAGCAGCTCGCCCTGTCGGCGTTCAACGTCGCACCACTGGCGCTGACCCTGTTGCCGGCGCTCGCGGCCGCGGCCCAGCCGCCGTTCAACATCGTGATCTCCAACGTGCCCGGCTCCCGTGAGCCGCTGTATTGGCGCGGGGCTCGGCTCGACGGCAACTACCCCCTGTCGATCGCACTGGACGGCCAGGCCCTGAACATCACGCTGTCCAACAACGCCGACAATCTCGACTTCGGACTGGTTGGCTGCCGGCGCAGCATCCCGCACCTGCAGCGGCTGCTGGGTCAGCTGGAAGACTCCCTGACCGCGCTCGAAGAGGCAGTCGGAGTCTAGGACAAAAAGAAGCGGCGGAGACCCCTCTGGGCGCCGCCGCTTCGTCAAGCCCCCGCTACGGGCAGGTGACCTGGATCTCGAAGGGTTTGGTCACCGGCTGCGTCGGGTTGGCCATGTCCACACCCGTTGCGGTTCCGCTGATCTTGTAGGTGTTGCCGTCCTTGGTGGCGGTCGCATTGGCTCCACCGGGCACACCCTGCGTGTAGCCCAGGGTGACGCCGTTGACGTTGCCGAGCCCGACAGACACCACCGAGGTGCCATCGCCCGAGAGCACAGCGGCTATGCCGGTCATGGCCTCGCCGATCGCTATGTTGATATTGCCGCCGGCCGTCGCGCACACGACCGAACCCTGGACGTTCTGTGCCTGGCCGTCGATCGTCACCTTGGTGCTGTCGGCACCGGCGGTTGCGGTGGCAGTTCCGGCTGCGCTGCTTGTCGCCGCCGCGGAAGTAGTCGCTTTCGCGGTCGTCGTCGACGTCGACTTGTTGTCGTCCTTGGAACAACCGGACAACCCGGCCACCAAGACTGCGGCGCCGGCTACGGTCACCACCAATCCACGCTTCACCGATGTCTCCTTAGGTAGGCGTGATCCGTCGCCATTGACGGATCATCGCAGTGAAGTATGTGTCGCGAACTTCCGCTGGTGGCAGTAATGGACGAAATATTCGCCCAACAGCGAACTCGCAGAAATTGACCCAAGCATGGGGCAAATCCCGGACGGCGCGCGAAAAATCGGTATCTTCACCGTCGTGCAGAGCTTGCGAACACCGGACGATCGATTTACTGAAATCCCCAATTTCCCTTATTCGCCGCGCTATTGCGAGCTCGACGATGATGAAGGGGGTCGCGTCCGGGTGGCTTGGATCGAAGACGGGCCCGCCGATGCCGACCCGATTCTGTTGTTGCATGGCGAACCGTCCTGGTCGTTTTTGTACCGCAACATGATTCCGGTGTTGGTCGCCGCCGGGCATCGGGTGATCTGCCCGGATCTGGTCGGGTTCGGCCGATCCGACAAGCCCACCCGCCGCGAGGATCATACTTACGCCCGCCACGTCGAATGGATGCGCGCGTGCGCGTTCGATGTCCTCGATCTGCACCGCGTGACTCTGTTCGGTCAGGACTGGGGCGGGCTGATCGGGCTGCGGCTCGCGGCCGAGAATCCGGACCGGTTTGCCCGCATCGTCGTCGCCAACACCGGGCTGCCGACGGGCGACTTCAACATGCCGGAGGTGTGGTGGCAATTCCGCGAGGCGATCCAGACCTCCCCGAACATCGATGTGGGGCGGTTCGTCGACTCGGGCTGCCAGCGGCCGATGGCGGATGACGTGCGGGAGGCTTATAACGCACCGTTCCCCGACGACAGCTTCTGCGCCGGTCCGCGCGCGATGCCTGGGCTGGTGCCGACCACCCCGGACGATCCCGCCTCCGAGGCCAACCGCAGCGCGTGGTCGGTCTTGTCGGCCAGCTCGATCCCGATGCTGGTCGCGTTCAGCGACGGTGACCCGATCACCGGCGCGATGGCACCGATCTTCCAACAGATGCCCGGTGCTCAGGGTCGGGATCACCCGACCATTCACGGCGCCGGGCATTTCCTGCAAGAGGATGCCGGTAAGGAGCTTGCCGCCCACATGGTGCGGTTCCTGGAGTCAGACGCTGGTTAGATAACCCGGTGCCGTTCTTCACCGTCGACGTCGAGCTAGCTGGCCGTCGTGGGCGCAGCGGCGTGATCCACACCCCGCACGGCGATATCCACACCCCGGCGTTCGTCGCGGTCGGCACCAAAGCGACGGTCAAGGCGGTACTACCGGAGACGATGCGTGAGCTCGGCGCGCAGGCCGTGCTCGCCAACGCCTACCACCTGTACCTGCAGCCTGGACCCGACATCGTCGATGAGGCGGGTGGCCTTGGCGCGTTCATGAACTGGCCCGGGCCGACATTCACCGACAGCGGCGGGTTTCAGGTGCTCTCGCTGGGAGCGGGTTTCCGCAAGGTGCTGTCGATGGATGCCAATCGGGCGCAGGCCGACGATGTGATCGCCGAAGGCAAGCAACGTCTAGCCCACGTCGACGACGACGGGGTGACGTTCATCTCGCATCTCGATGGATCGACGCATCGGTTCACCCCTGAGGTGTCGATGCAGATTCAGCACAAGATCGGCGCCGACATCATTTTCGCCTTCGACGAGCTGACGACGTTGGTGAATACCCGTGGCTACCAAGAGGAATCGGTGGCCCGCACCCAGGCGTGGGCGGTGCGCTGCCTCACCGAACACCGCCGGCTCACTGCGCAGCGTCCGGAGCGGCCGAGTCAGGCGCTGTTCGGTGTGGTGCAGGGCGCGCAGTACGAAGATCTGCGCCGCCAGGCGTCCCGGGATTTGGCGGGCATCGTCGATGCCGACGGGCGCGGCTTTGACGGGTACGGCATCGGGGGTGCGCTGGAGAAGCAGAACCTGGCCACGATCGTCGGCTGGTGCACCGACGAGCTGCCCGACGAGAAGCCCCGTCACCTGTTGGGGATCAGTGAACCCGACGATCTGTTTGCCGCCGTCGCCGCCGGCGCCGACACCTTCGACTGTGTGTCGCCGTCACGGGTGGCGCGTAATGCGGCGGTCTACTCGCCGACGGGCCGGTTCAACATCACCGGCGCGCGCTACCGCCGTGATTTCACCCCGATCGACGCGGACTGCGATTGCTATACCTGCGGCAACTACACCAGGGCCTACCTGCACCATCTGTTCAAGGCCAAGGAGATCCTGTCAGCGACGCTGTGCACGATCCACAACGAGCGGTTCATCATCCGGCTGGTCGATCAGATCCGCGCGGCGATCGGCGCCGGCGAATTCGACGATCTGCGCGATCACGTCCTCGGCCAGTACTACGGGCATTCAACGCGTGCAGAATAGGGAGATGACTGCTCCCGCCGAGCCGCAGGCACTCCTGCTGAAACTGCTTGATCCTGCGATCCGGGCCGACCCCTACCCGGTGTATCGGCAGATCCTCGAGGGTGGCCCGATGCAGATGCCCGAGTCCACGCTGCACGTGCTGTCCAGCTTCGCCGATTGCGACGACGTGTTGCGCCACCCCGACTCGTGCAGCGACCGGATGAAGTCCACCGCCGCCCAGCAGGCCGTCGCCGAGGGCCAGGACATCCGCCCGTTCGGCGCCCCAGGCTTCCTGTTCCTCGACCCACCCGACCACACCCGGCTGCGCCGGCTGGTCAGCAAGGCCTTCTCGCCCAGGGTGGTCAAGGCGCTCGAGCCCGATATCACCGGGTTTGTCGACGGGCTGTTGGACAAGGTCGCCGACTCGGACCACTTCGACGTCATTGAGGCGCTGGCCCATCCGTTGCCGGTCGCGGTGATATGCCGGCTGTTAGGAGTGCCGATCGAGGACGAGCCTCAATTCAGCTCGGCCTCAACCCTTCTGGCGCAGGGATTGGACCCATTTGTCACCTTCACCGGGGAGACGCAGGGTCTGGAGCAGCGGCTGGAGGCCGGATTGTGGCTGCGAGATTACCTACGCGAGCTACTCGAGCAGCGGCGCGCGCAGCCTGCCGACGACTTGATGTCGGCGCTGATCTCCGTCGAGGAATCCGGTGACCAGCTGACCGAGGAAGAGATCATCGCGACTTGCAACCTGCTGCTGATCGCAGGCCATGAGACGACGGTGAACCTGATTGCCAACGCGATTCTGGCAATGCTGCGCAACCGCGAGCGTTGGACGGCGTTGGGTACCGATTCGAGCCGAGCGGGCGCGATCATCGAGGAAACACTGCGCTATGACCCGCCGGTGCAGTTGGTCAGCCGGGTCGCCGGCGCCGATATGACGATCGGCGACATCTCGCCCGGCGGGCAGGAGCGAAGCGACCGGGGGATCATTAAGGTGCCCAAGGGCGACATCATGATGCTGCTGCTAGCCGCCGCGCATCGCGATCCGGCCGCCGTCGACCGCCCCGACGAATTCGACCCGACCCGCGGCTCGATCCGCCACCTCGCGTTCGGGCACGGGGCGCACTTCTGCCTGGGTGCTCCGTTGGCCCGGATGGAAGCCGCGGTGGCACTTTCCGCGGTGACCAAGCGCTTCCCAGATGCTCGGCTGGCCGAGGAACCGGTCTACAAGCCGCACGTCACCTTACGGGGGATGGCCCGCCTCGACGTCGTGGTGTAACCCCGCAGCACCTACCTGCGCAACACTTCGCTGAATTCTTGGTGAGCGTGCGCCCAAGATGACTCCAGGCAAAGACTGAACGTGCAAAAACTTGGCTGAAAGTGGCTCGGCCACGGTGTACGGCGGATTGGTGGATAAATGTCGCACATCCGGCGCAGTACGAAACAGGGTGATCGCCGGGTTCGCTGTCGTACCGTCCCGGTGGGGGGCAGCGGGCTTCTTCGCCGCCTATGCGTCCAGCAACCCGAGCGTGTCGCCGTGGTGGGGATCGGTCGGGGTCACGACAGGAGCAGATGTCGACAAGAAGTTCGGCAGCGGAACTGAATACAAGGGCCTGGAAGCGACCGTCACCGTGTCGTCGAACTTAGTCGCCACGGGCTTGGGCGTAGCGCAGGAATTTGACGCGCTCGACGAGGTGCGCGTCGGGCTGAGTCTCCGGCAGGTTCACCACCTCGTCGATACGATCAGGTGATGGTGACCTTGAATGCGGCTGATCCACAGGGGGATTGACGCCCGCTCAGCCGGCCAGTTCGTCGATGATCGCCTGGGCGGCCCGCTCGCCGGCGTCGACGGCACCCTCCAGGTAGGCGCTCCAATAGGTCGCGGTATCCGTTGACGCCCAGTGGATCACACCGATCGGCGCGCTGAGCGCGGCACCGTAGGAGGTCCACACGTGTGGCCCGAGGTTGGCGTTGTAGCAGCCGCGGGTCCATTGCCGATCTGACCATTCCCCATCGACGTAGAACTCGGGTTTGGCGGCCTTGCTGCCGTAATGGCGAACCAGCTCCGCAGTCAGCGCCGCACGGCGTTCCGCTAGGGGAAGTCGCCCGAACGTCCGAGCTTGATCGCCTTCGAGGAACATCAGGATCACCCCATGGTCGTCGCGGGGCAGACAGGTGTCGTTGGACATCCGTGCCGGACCGACGTCGGAGATGAGCTGGCCGTTGAATCCGTCTGCACGCCAAAAGGGTTCGTCGTAGATGAAGAACGCCTTCATCGACGAGCCGTTCGGTAGCCGCTGGGTGAGCTGATCCCGAATGCCGGACAGCGGTGGGTCGTACATGATCCGGCCGGCGAGCGTTGGCGAGATGGCGACGATGACTCGCCGACCGCGCGCGACCAATCCGCCTCGGCAGCTAACGGTGACAGTGTCTGCGGAATGCTCGATCAGTTGAACCGGGGCGTTGAGCACGATGCGATCGGCGATCAGGGCGGCCAATCGGCGCGGTATCTCGCTGGTTCCGCCAACGAACCGGGTGGTCTGGGCACCGCCTTCGGATTCCGCGAACAGCTCCGAGGTCACGCCGCAGGTCTGGATGGTGAACAGCAGATGCAGGAAGGACACCTCGGCGGTGGGCACCGCCAGGATGCCGACCGTGCAGATCTCCAGCAGGGTGCGGGCGACCGGCGACAGTCCCTGGGCGTCGTACCACGCACCCGCGGTGATGGCGTCCCATTCGGCGGCTTGGGGGGCAAGCCAGGGGGTTTCGACCGGAACTTCGGTGGCCAATTCGTCCAGGCGGCGCAGCACCCGCTCGAGTTCGGCCAACTCGCCGGCGAATCGGGAGTGAAACTCGCTCTCCCGCAGTACACCGGAGCCAACAAGGTCGTACGACGTCTCGCCGTCGTCGAACTGCGGGTAGGTCTCTACCCCGAGTTCGGCGGCCAGCGCGAACATCCGCTCGTGGGTATCGCCGATCCACTGCGCGCCGAGCTCGACCGGCAGCCCGGGCATGACCTCCTCCGTGAGGATGCGCCCGCCGACGCGGTCGTCGGCTTCCAGTACCACCGGCGTCAGTCTGGCTTCTAGAAGCTTGCGAGCGGCGATCATCCCCGAAAGCCCCGCACCCACAATCACGACGTCCGCGTCGATGTCCTGCTGATTCGGCATGGTGGACACTGTGACACAGGGCCGGTTCGGCTACAGCGGATTGAGAACCCGATCCAGGAACTGCCGGGTGCGCTCCTCCTTCGGATTGCCGATCACCTCGCCCGGTGGCCCCTTTTCCAGGATTATGCCGCCGTCGGTCAACAGCACCTGGCTGGAAACCTTTTTGGCGAACTGGATTTCGTGGGTGACGATCACCAGCGTCCAACCTTCGACCGCAAGGTCCTTCTTAGTCGACAGCCCGACCTGACCGAGAAGTGCGATGGCCTCGGCGACCGCTTCCTCCTTGGGTCGCTTCTGCACGAGCGCGATCACCAAGCCGATGACGAAGCTGATCCCGGTGAGCGGAACGGTCACCGGGATAGCGGCTTTGGCCAGCGGCCACAGGTTGTCGGCGATGAGCCTTCACACCGACCGGTGGGCGGCGTCTGCCGGCGCCCCGGTGGCATTGGCCTTCAGATATTTCTCCGAGATGGCGACGTCGACGTCATGGCCGGCGAGTTGCCCGGTCGCGGGATCCTGGAAGCTGAACGGTGCGTAGGCGCCCTCGGTGCCGACCCGCAGGACACCGCAGGACAGCGGAGCGCCGCCGTCGGGCTTCGAGCCGCAACCGCCGAGCAGCACGGCCGCGATCAAGCGGGTTGATATATCCACGGCTGGCGGGGGAGCGCGGCGGGGTCGAACTGTCGCAGCAGGTCGGCCATATCGGCAGCCGGCCAGCTCAACGACTTGGTGATCAATCCGAAGGCCTCGGCGACCCCGAGTTCGGCCAGGGTGACCGCCCCGTCGCGTTTGGCCATCCGTTTTCCTTCGGCGTTGATGACCAGCGGCACGTGGGCATAGACCGGCTGCGGATAGCCGAGGAGGTTGGCCAGGTACGACTGGCGGGGGGAGGACGACAACAGGTCGTCACCACGGACCACCTGATCGATGCCGGAGAGCGCATCGTCGACGACGACGGCCAGGTTGTAGGCCGGGACACCGTCCCCGCGGCGCACAACGAAATCATCGACCACGCCGGTGTAGCTGCCGTGCACCAGATCGGTGACCGTGTACTCGTCCGCCTCGGCGCGCAGCCGCAGTGCGGGTGGCCGGCCGGTCTCGCGCTTGGTGGCGCGTTCGGCGTCACTCAACTCGCGACAGGTGCCGGGATAGGCGCCCTCCGGGGCGTGCGGCGCACGCGGCGCGCTGAGGATATCTTTTCTGCTGCAATAACATTCGTAGGCTAGGCCTTGGTCGGCCAGGCGAACGATCACCGCGTCGTAGCGCTGCCGCTGCCGGGACTGCCACTGCGGCTGGTCATCCCACGTGACACCGATGGCGGCCAGATCGGTCAGCTGCTGGCGAGCCACATCATCGTGAGTGCGGTCGTCGAGATCCTCGATCCGGATCAGGAAGCGGCGCCCCGTCGAGCGGGCGAACAGCCAGGCGAGCACGGCGGTGCGCAGGTTGCCGATATGCAGATCGGCAGACGGGCTGGGGGCGAACCGGCCCGCGCCCGACGGTGGGCTGCTCACGCCCGCAATCTAGCTCAGCGGCCCAACGGACGTCTCGGTTGTGGCTGGCGCGGTCCGCGAGGGCCGGGGTCGGATGACGTTGATCGGCCACCAGAACCACCGGCCCAGCAGCGCGGCGATCGCCGGTGTCATGAAGGACCGCACCACGAGGGTGTCCAGCAGTAGGCCCAGCCCGATCGTGGTGCCGATCTGGCCGATGATGCGCAGATCGCTGACGACCATCGACGACATGGTGGCGGCGAAGACCAACCCGGCTACCGTGACGACGCTGCCGGTGCCGCCCATCGCGCGGATGATGCCGGTTTTGATGCCCCCGGGCAGCTCCTCCTTGAAGCGGGCGACCAACAGGAGGTTGTAGTCCGAGCCCACCGCGAGCAGAGCGATCACTGCCATCGCCTGCACCAGCCAATGCAGCTCGATGCCCAAGATGTACTGCCAGAGAATGATTGACAGTCCGAAGGCCGCGCCCAACGACACCAGGACGGTACCGACGATCACCAGCGCCGCGACCAGGCTGCGCGTCATCACCACCATGATCATGAAGATCAGGCACAGGGCGGCGATTCCCGCGATCAGCAGATCGTATTTGGAACCGTCGGCCATGTCCTTGAAGGTGGCCGCGGTACCCGCCAGCGAGATCGTGGCATCCTCCAGCGGGGTGGCCTTGACGGCTTCGATCGCCGCGACCTTGATCGGCTCGACATGTGAAATGCCTTCGAGCGAGGCGGCATCACCGCGATGCGAGATGATGAACCGCACTGACTTACCGTCCGGCGACACGAAACTCTTCATTCCGCGCTGGAAGTCGGGATTGTCGAACACATCCGGCGGCAGATAGAAGGAGTCGTCGTTCTTGGCGTCGTCGAACGCCTTGCCCATGGCCGTCGAGTTCTGGCTCAGCTCTTCGAGCTGGTTCCACATGCCCGACATGGTGCTGTAGGTCGTCAGCATCATCTGCTGCATGTTCTGCATGGTGGTGATCATCGGCGGGACGGTGGCGAGCATCTCCGGCAAGAGCCGGTCCAATTCGCCCATGCTGGCAATGAGCTTGTCCGTGCCGGCGGTCATCTCGTCGACGCCGTCCATCGTGTCGAATATCGATCGGGTGGACCAACACAGCGGGATGTTGTAGCAGTGCGGTTCCCAGTACAGGTAGTTGCGGATCGGCCGATAGAAATCGTCGAAATCGGCTATCCGGTCCCGTAACTCGTGGATGATGCCCTGCAGCTCGGTCGTTTGGCCGACCATATCGTGCGTCACGCCGGTCATCCTGGACATCAGGTCGTACATGCGCTTCATCGTGGCGACAGTGATGCCTATCTCGTCGGCCTGATGCTTCATGTCGGACATCCGGTCCTTCATCAGCTTCATGTTTTGGATCATGCCGACGTTCTGCATGCTGACCAGGAATGGGAGCGACGTGTGGGCAATGGGCATACCGTCGGGCCGGGTGATCGTCTGCACCCGTGCGATACCGGGAACCCGGAAGACTGACTTGGCGATCTTGTCGATCACGAGGAAATCGGCCGGGTTTCGTAGATCGTGGTCGGCCTGGACCAGCAGAATCTCGGGAGTCATCCGAGCCTGGCTGAAGTGGCGGTCGGCGGCCTGAAAGCCCTCGTTGGCGGGAATGTCCTGAGGGATGTATCGAGTGTCGTTGTAGCTGGTGCGGTATCCGGGCAGCGCTGCGAGCCCGAGCAGGACGATGGCCAGCGACCCGATGAGGATCGGGCCAGGCCAGCGCACGGTCGCCGCGCCGATCTTGCGCCACATCCGGATCCGCATGGTGCGCTTGGGTTCCAGCAGCCCGAACCGGCTGCCGACCGTCACGACGGCGGGGCCCAGTGTCAGCGCGACGGCGACACCGGCGACGATACCGGCCGCGCACGGTGGACCCAGCGACTGGAAGAAGGGCAGTCGGGTGAAGCTCAGGCAGTACGACGCGCCGGCAATGGTGAGGCCGGATCCCAGCACCACCGGGGCCGTGCCGTTGAACATCTCGTAGTAGGCGGCCTCGCGGTCCGCACCGGCCTGGCGCGCTTCCTGGTAACGGCCGACGAGGAAGATCGCGTAGTCGGTGCCGGCGGCGATCGCCAGCGAGACAAGCAGATTGACGGCGAATGTCGACAATCCGATGACGTGGTAATAGGCCAATGCGGCCACGATGCCGCGCGCCGCCGCCACCTGGATCAACACCGTCGCGATCAGCAGCACCACGGTCACGATCGAGCGGTAAAAGAACAGCAGGATCGCGATGATCACGGCGAAGCTCACCAGCGCGATCTTGGCCATGCTGTGTCCGCCGGCAGCCTCGATATCCGACTGCAGCGCAGCAGGTCCAGTTACATAGGTCTTGATTCCGGCCGGCGCAGGCGTATCTGTCACCGCCTTGCGCACCGCGGCCACCGACTCATTGGACTGGGTCGTACCCATGTTGCCGGCGAGGTTCAGCTGAACGTAGATGGCTTTGCCGTCGGCACTCTGCGCCGCCGCCTCGGTCAGTGGATCGCTCCAGAAGTCCTGGACGTTCGTGACGTGAGAGGGATCAGCCCTCAGCTTCGCAATGACGGTGTCGTAGTAGTGGTGCGCGTCCGGCCCCAGCGGTTGATCGCCTTCCAGCACGATCATCACGACGCTGTCCGACTCGGACTCGCCGAAGGCCCGGCCCAGCTGTTCCATCGCCTGTGCCGACGGGGCATCCGGTGTGCTCATCGGCACCGACCGCATCTGCGCCACCGTTTCGAGAGGCGGCACCGCGATGCTGGATACGACGACGATGCCCAGCCAGCCGAGGATGATCGGGATGGCCAGTCGCCGAATCCAGCGCGGCAGCGCCCTGGGATCGCGCAGCGATGACGGCGGTGTCATGCCGACTTCACAAAGCAATAGATGTAGGCGCTCACCGCATCCGCGGTCCGTTCCATCTTGACCTCTCCGTCGGCGGTGATGCGGCACCCGATCGAATCGCTGTTTCCTTGCGCCAGAACATTTCCCGCCATCGCGGGTGCGTTGGTGACGATCTCCACCGACCACGGCAACGTTGCCCCGTTGACCTGGTGCGGGGTCCCGCTGTCATCCAGATAGTTGATGTCGGCGACCGTTCCTGGCGGACCGAAGACCTGGTAGACAACGCGTTTGGGATCCGACTTGCGTTTTTCGTCGGACATGCTGCCGGCGTAGGTCCGAAGCTGATGGGAACCGAAGATCCCGCGCACTCGCGACACCGCGAGAACGCCGACAGCGAGTACCACCACGAGCAGCAGCGGAATCCACGCCCGCCGCGCAACAGCAAGAATCTTCATACCCGGCCAGAGGCCTCCGAGGCGATCTGCCAGCCGGCGCTGGACTCCTGTTGACGCCAGAACTCGGCGAATCGTCCACCGCGGGCGTTGAGTTCGTCGATGGTGCCCTGTTCGACGATCACCCCGTCGTCGACGAACAGAACCTGGTCGGCGTTGCGGATGGCGTCGAGCCGGTGCGCGATGATGACCCGGGTGCGCTGGCGCGGATCGTCTGTGATCGCCTGCGTGATCGACGCCGCGTTCTCGGTATCCAGCGCGCTGGTGGCCTCGTCGATCAGCAGCACTCCGGCCGGCTTGACCAGAGCGCGGGCAATGCTGACGCGTTGGCGTTCACCCCCCGACAGTGCGGTGCCGGCCTCGCCGACCTTGGTCAGCGCACCGTCGGGCAGCCGCTCGATGATGTCATCGACGCGAGCCAGTGCCATGGCTCGGTGCAGGGCGTCGGCACCGGCCTCGGGATGCCCGGCCCGGATGTTGTCGGCGATCGTTCCCTCGAACAGATACGGATGCTGGAAGACCACGCTGACCAGCGCCCGCCGGGTCTCGGGGTCGAGATCGGTCACGTCGGCACCGTCGACGAGGATCTGTCCCCGCATCGGGCTGTGCAGCCCGGCGATCAGCGACAGGATCGTGCTCTTGCCTGAGCCCGACGGCCCGACAACCGCTGTGGTGCTTCCCGGTTCGAGAGTGAAGGTGACATCCTTGAGTACCTCGGCGTCGTGATAGCCGAAGCCGACTGACCGGAATTCGATACGGGGTGAGCGTGATTCGCCCCGCGTCGGTGCGCCGCGACGCGACTGCTCGTCAAGGGGTGCGGTGGTGACGGTGTTCAGGCGCTCCAGCAGCCCGCGCGATGACTCCATGGCGCTGGACAGATCGGCCAGCACCGTGAAGGGCTCGAGGAAGCGCACCATAACAATTGCCAGCGCCACCGCGGCGGGGGCAGCGAGGTCGCCCCGCAACGTCAGCGCCGTGATGGTGGAGGCCAGCAGGATGAGCGCGAGCTGGCTGGCCACGCTGAACAGCAGTTGCCCGGGGATCTGAAACAGCAGCAGCCGCAGGGTCGCTCCACGTACGGTCGTGATCGCCGCACCGGTCTGGCTGCGGGCGGCCGTGACCCGACGGCTGGCGCGCAACGCCTGCTGGGTGCGGGCGAATTCGACGAGGCGTTCGGTCAGGGCGCTATGTGCACTGGCGTCGGCCGCATCGGCGGCGCGGACCAGTCGCTGGCTGGCGGCCAGCGCGGCGAGCATGAACGGCAGCGCGATCGCGGCGGCCACCCCCACCTGCCAGGAGACGAAGAACAGACCGACGGTGATCGCGGCGGGGAGCAGCAGGGCGCCGATGAAAGGGCTGAGCAGGTTGGCGACGAAGCCGACCAGCTCGGGTGCGCTGGCGGCAATCACCTGACGAGCGACCGCGGTGTTATCGGCGGTGAACCATCGCAGCGGAGTCTCGGTGAGCCGGTTGGCCATGGCGTGCTGGGTGGTCTCGGCGAGTGTGAACCCGATACCGAAGCCGATGCGCGCCAGGGTCATATCGACAACCCAGCCGCCGACGGTAACGGCAGTCAAGGCGCCTACCCAGGGCCAGGCATTCCCCGGGTGTGAACCGAACAACGTCGCCAGCAGCGGCACCAGCAGCAGCGCGCTCGCCGCGCGCAGGATCACCGAAATCAGCGTCAGCACAGCGTAGGTGCTCAGGTGCCCGCGAAGGTTCGTCGGGATCAACCGGATCAGACTGCGGATCATCGGGCGGCCTCACGGGTCACTCGGCTGTCCCACAGCCGGCGGTAGCGACCGTCGTTGGCGAGGAGCTCGGTGTGGGTGCCGGTCTCGGCGATCTGGCCGTGGTCGAGGACCACGATCTGGTCGGTGCCGGTGATGGTGTGCAGCCGGTGTGCGATCACCAGCACCGTGCGGTTCTGGATGAGGGTGCTCAGTGCCTGTTGCACAAGGTATTCCGACTCCGGATCGGCGAATGCGGTGGCCTCGTCGAGGATGAGGATCGGGGTGTCGGCGAGCAGCGCGCGGGCGATCGTGAGGCGTTGCTTCTCGCCACCGGACAGCTGGTTGTCGGCCCCGAGGATCGTGTCGTACCCGTTGGGCAGACGCAGGATTCGCTCGTGGATCTGAGCGTTGCGCGCGGCGTTCTCGACCTCGGCAGCGCTGGCGTCGGGACGGGCGAGCGCGATGTTGTCGCCAACGGTGGCCGCCACGAGCTGCACATCCTGGAACACGAATCCGACTCTCGTGTAGAGCTCGTCGGGCGTCAGCGACCGGATGTCGCGGCCGTCGATGCGGATCGCGCCGCTGTCCACATCGTGGAACCGCGCCAGCAGCGCCGCGAGGGTCGACTTACCCGACCCGGACGGACCGACCAGGGCAGTGACCGTTCCGGGGTTCAGCGCCAGGCTCACATCGTGGATGACCGGCAGCCCCGGGCGATACCCGAAGCTGATGCCCTCGAACGTCACGCCGCTGGCCGCGGGGGACGCTGCCGCGTCCTGTTGAGTGCCCAGCTCGGTCTCGTCGAGCGTCACCGCGATGCGTTTGGCCGCCTGCGTGCCCTCGCGGATGCCGCCCAAGCCGTAGCCGATACCCAGCAGACGGCTGCCAAACGTGGTGCCCAGCACCAGGAATGGCAGCAGCGCGGCTGGAGTGGTCCAGCCGGCGACGACGAACGCGGTGCCCGACGTCACGATCAGCCACAGGAACGTCGAGGGCCGGGTGACCAGATCCATAAAGGTCTTCTTGCCGGTGAACGGTCGCTGCCATTCGTTGAGGAAGGCGATGTAGTCATCGAGCTGACGGCGGAATGACGACGCGGCGGCACCGCCGAACACCCGGATCACGGGCTGGCCCTCCAGGAAGGCCGCCGATTCGCCGTTCATCCGCTCGGCCCACTTTGACGCCTCGGCGATCTTCGGGCCGCTCTGGTACACCATCGTCCAGGTCGTCACGATGTAGACCAGGATGGGCAGGAATAGGATCAGGGCCATCGCCCAGTCGACGGAGAACAGGTACACCAGCACCGCGATCGGGGCGACCACCGCGGCGACGGCGTCGCAGACCGCGTGGGTCACCAGGTAGTGCAGTGACAGGGTGTCGTCTTGGATGAGTTTCTTGACCGAGCCCGAGCCTCGATCGGTGAACCACCCCAACGGCATTCGCGCGAGCTTGTCCAGCAGACGCCGCCGCACTTGCGTGCTGAACCGCATATCGACCACGTGCAGCCACAAGACCAGGACTGCGCCCAGCGTGGTACCGGTGGTCAGCAGCACCACGAACAGCGTGACGGTGTTCCAGATTCGGGAGTGGTCTGCGTCGCTGAGCAACTGTTGAGCGAGCTCGACCAGCACCACGAAGGGGGCCAGCTGGAGCAGGGTGAGTAGGGCCTGCAGCACACCCGCGACGATCAGCTGTGATTTCACTGGTGCCAGCAGGTCCTTGCCGCCCTGCGAACGCCACTTGCCCCTGGTGACGGTAGGTGGTGTCGGTGTGGTCGGGCTGTCTGCGGGGGCCTGCGCGGTAGGCGTTGGTGCGTCGTCGTCGCGGCTGCTGCCCATCTCGCGGCCCCGCGTCCAATACGCCTGAGCCTTCAGCTCGGTCTTGGGGAACCCGAACGTGTCCTTCAATCTCTTGCGGAGATGTTTGAGCGCGCCGGCTTCGGGACCGGCCCATGCGGTCCAGTTCGACCAATCCCGGTCTTCGATGGCGGCGGCCAGCGAGGTGTCGTCGGTCCGGGTCACCCAGTGCAGTCGGCGTCGCGGATGTTCGGCCAGTGGGATGAGCTCGTCGTCGGCGCAGTGGCGCTCGAGGTACACCTCGATGTCGACGTCGCGCGGTAGCGCCGCCACGATGGAGTTGATCGCCGGGATCGAGGCGGAGTCGCCGATGAGCAGGAAACCGGCCGGCAGTTCCTCGGGTACTTCGAACCGGGTCGACCCGAGTGAGACCACCGGGATGGTCATGCCGGGCTTGGCCCTGGCCGCCCAGGCGCAAGCCGGGCCGGCGGGCTCATGCAGCACGACGTCGACGGCGAAACGCCCGCTGTCGGGATCGGCCCAGATGAGCGTGTAAGCCCGCTGGAACTCGGTCTTTCCGCCGGCCGGATCGGGAAACCAGAACCGAAGCCAGGCGGTCGGACCGGCGCTGACATCGGAGAATACGGTCGGTGAAAACATGGTGATCCGGACGCAGTGCGGCGCGATGCGGGCGGTTTCCTCGACGGTCGCCACGTGATCGCGCCCGCCGAAGCCGCGCAGCATCGCCCCTCCGATGCCTCGTCCCATATCGGTGTCCTCTGCTAGGGCATGTGAGTAGTTAGCCTAACCTAACCTACTGACCTCCGGGACTCCACGGGTCTGTCGTGCGGGAAATCGCAGCGGAATTTGCTTACCCTCGACGCGTGCAATTCGGTGACCGGAATGCTTTTCAGCCCGCCGCTTATTTCGCCGATTTTCTAAGGCAAGACTAACCAAATTCGTGCCAAGTCAGCCAAGCCTCATCTTATTTGCCGCCAAGGGCGAAGATGTGCCAATCTTCAAGCACGACAACCCGTCTGGCCACGTTAATCGACACGCAATCGGCACATGTGTATTAAGTTCGTCGAATACGGTATTGATTGCGGTCGGGCTAAATTTGACAGGAGAAAGTCATGCAGGGCGACAGCGAGATTCTCACCCTCCTCAATCAGCAGCTGACAAGCGAACTGACGGCGATCAATCAGTACTTCCTGCACTCAAAGATGCAGGACAACTGGGGCTTCACCGAGCTGGCCAAGCACACGCGTGACGAATCCTTCGACGAGATGCGCCATGCCGAGCGGGTGACCGACCGGATCCTGATCCTCGACGGGCTGCCCAACTATCAGCGGATCGGCACGCTGAACATCGGCCAGACGATCCGCGAACAGTTCGAGAGTGACCTCGCCCTTGAGTACGAGGTGGTCAACCGGCTCAAGCCGGCCATCGTGCTGTGCCGCGAGAAGCAGGACTCCACCACGGCCAACCTTTTCGAGGACATCGTCTCCGACGAGGAAAACCACATCGACTACCTCGAGACGCAGCTCGAGCTGATGAACAAGCTCGGTGTCGAGCTGTACTCGGCACAGTGCGTGTCCCGGCCGCCGGGCGCGCTGGGCTAGCCTGCCTGCAGCCCCGGAATGATGTCGCCGAGACTGAAGGTCAGCGGTCTCTCGAGCTGTTCGTAGGTGCACGAGCGCGGGTCGCGGTCAGGACGCCAGCGATTGAACTGCGCGGTGTGTCGGAAGCGCTCGCCCTCCATGCGGTCATAGCGCACCTCGACAACCCGCTCGGGCCGCAGCGGCACGAACGAAAGATCCTTGCCGGCGTTCCAGCGGGACCCGGCGTTCTTATGGGGCGTGCGCTCGGCCGCTTCATGCGCGGCCCAGTTCCACGGATGGCCCTCGAATTCGGTTACCAGCGGCTGCAATTCGGTAAACAGCCGACGGCGCTGGGCCATCGGAAAGGCGCCGATGACGCCCACCGACGCCAGAATGCCGTCGTCCTGAAAGAGCCCGAGGAGCAGCGAACCGATCGCGTCTTCGCTCGACTTGTGCACCCGGTAGCCCGCCACCACACAATCGGCGGTCCGCTGGTGTTTCACCTTGAACATCACCCGCTTGTCGGGTTGGTAGGTGATCGTGAGCGGTTTGGCGATCACGCCGTCGAGCCCGGCCCCCTCGAATTCGGAGAACCAGCGCTGGGCGGTCTCCGGGTCGGTGGTGGCCGGTGTGACGTGAAACGACGGGCCGGCATCGGCCAGGGCCCGCACCAGGGCGGCTCGCCGCTCGCTGAACGGCAGGCCGGTGTAGTCGTCGTCGCCGAGGGCGAGCAGATCGAAGGCCACGAACTGCGCGGGCGTCTTCTCGGCAAGCATGCGTACCCGCGAATCGGCGGGGTGGATGCGCTGCTGTAGGGCGTCGAAGTCCAGGCCAGCCCCGGTGGCGATGACGATCTCGCCGTCGATCACGCAGCGCTGGGGGAGTTCGGCCAGCGCGGCGTCGACCAGTTCGGGGAAGTACCGTGTCAGCGGCTTTTCGTTGCGGCTGCCGAGGACCAACTCGTCACCGTCGCGGAAGCAGACCGACCGGAACCCGTCCCATTTCGGTTCGTAGGAGGCGCCGGGCGGGATGGTGGGCACCGACTTGGCGAGCATCGGCGACACCGGGGGATCCACGGGCAGCTGCATCGATTCATTCTCGTCTCGTCCGTGGCGGCTGCGCGCCGGTAAGTTGAAACACGTGGCCAAGGCGGAAGAGATCGACGTCGACGGTGTCGCCGTTCGCCTCACCAGCCCCGACAAGGTCTACTTCCCCCAACTGGGGTCGAAGGGCACCAAGGGCAATCTGGTCGAGTATTACCAGACGGTGGCGACCGGCGGGCAACTGCTTGCGGCGCTGCGCGACCGGCCGACGCATCTACAGCGCTTCCCCGACGGCATCGAAGAGGAGGAGATCTACCAGAAGCGGGTGCCCGAGAAGCGCCCCGAATATCTGCAGACCTGCCGAGTCACGTTCCCGTCCGGGCGCACTGCCGACGCACTGAATGTCACCCACCCGTCGGCGATCGTGTGGGCCGCCCAGATGGGCACAATCACGTTGCACCCGTGGCAGGTTCGCTGCCCCGACACTGAGCACCCCGACGAGTTGCGAGTCGATCTCGACCCGCAACCCGGTACCGGTTTCGCCGAAGCGCGCACCATCGCCATCGACATCCTCAAGCCGGTGCTCGACGCGCTCGGGCTGATTGGCTATCCGAAGACCTCCGGGGGACGCGGGTTGCACGTCTTCGTGCGCATCCGTCCGGACTGGGATTTCGTCGCGGTGCGCCGGGCTGGGATTGCCTTAGCGCGCGAATTAGAACGCCGGGCACCCGATTTGGTGACCACCTCGTGGTGGAAAGAGGAACGCGGCCAGCGGGTGTTCATCGATTACAACCAGAACGCCCGCGACCGGACGTTCGCGAGTGCGTACTCGGTGCGGGCCACCCCGATCGCCACCGTCTCCACGCCGCTGACGTGGCAGGAGTTGGCCGACGCCGAGCCCGATGATTTCACCATCGCCACCGTGCCCGCGCTGATCGCCAAGCGCGGCGACCCGATGGCTGACCTGGATTCGGTTGCGTACTCGATCGATCCGCTGCTGGCGATGGCGGCCGCCGACGAAGAGCGCGGCCTCGGCGACCTGCCCTACCCGGAGAACCGAGCTATCCCAAGATGCCTGGCGAGCCGCCGCGCGTGCAGCCGAGCAAGAAGGTCGCGGCGCATTGGGATGAAGCCGGTAATCCGATTGAGTGAGCGCGCTCGATCGATAGGCGCGCTCAACGGGCGGGCAGTCCGTTGTCTCGACCGAGTCGAGCATCACCAGTGTGCCCGCACCGACGAGGACGTTGAGTCCGTCGAAGCACGGGCAAGACTCTCTCGTGATGCCCGATCTGCGCGGCATGTACTGGACCGACGCGGAGCCAGCGCCAGGCCAAGTGATCGCCGGCGACGCCGTCCTCACCTTGCAATTCGCCCGGTGCCCCAGTCAGCGGTAGTAGATGTCGAGCCGCTCGATCAGTCCGTCTCGGATACTGAAGACATCCGCGGCGTGGACGTAGTTCCCCGGTTCGCCGAACGGGCTGGACGCCCTGATCTGCAGGATCTCGGTGTCACCGTCAGTGAACCTAGCCTGGATCTCGGTGACCGCTTGGCCGGCGAAAACGACGGACTGATAGAAGTCCCGCAGCGCGTCGGTAGTGGTGAATTCGCCTGCGGGGTGTGACAACGTCGCGGTCGGCGAGAACAGGTTCATGAGTGCTTCGATATCGGCCTGATTGACCGCCGCGATGTACTGCTCTGAAATCGACATGGCTTGTCCTTAGCGAGGATTGATCGTGACGGGCATGTGCCGGACTCCGCTGTGCTTATTGCTGCGAACGTATTCGATGGGTCCGGTCAGCGTCACGGACTCGACGCGGTCCAACAGCACCTCGAACATCACCCTCATCTCCATGCGGGCCAGTGATGCGCCAAGGCAGAAGTGGACGCCGCGCCCGAAGGCTAAGTGCGGATTTGGATTTCGTTCGATATCGAAGTTGTAGGGGTCGGCGAACACGGCGTCATCGCGGTTGGCCGACGCCCACCACAGGGAGACCTTGTCACCGGCTCTGATCTGCTGGCCGTGCATCTCGATATCACGGGTGGCTGTGCGCCGGTTGTAGGGCGTCGACGATGCCCAGCGGAGCATCTCCTCAACCGCCACCGGAAGCAGAGTCCGGTTTGCGCGCAATTGTTCCCAGGTCTGCGGCCGCTCGCTGAGGGCAGACATCGCGATGGCGATGGAGTTGCGTGTCGTCTCGCTACCGGCGGCAACGATCAGACTGAGGAACAATCGCTGCTCGTTCTCGCTGAGCGGCTCGCCATCGATCAGCGCATGCGTCACGATGGACAGCAGATCGGTGGTGGGTGATTCGGATCGCTTGCGCACCAACAGATTCGTGCCGTAGACGAACATCTGGGCCTGTGCCTGGGCAACCCGGTCGCTGACCTCGCCGACCTCTCGTCCCTCGTAGTCGAGGGTGACGTTGGCCCAGTTCATCAACTCGTGACGATCGGTCTGCGGCACCCCAGCCAGATCCGCCACCGCCTGTAGCGGCAACTCGGCCGACACATCGATGAGGAAGTCGCAGTCGCCCTTGGCGATTGCCGCGTCGACGATGTCGATCGCGCGACGGCGCAGATCCTCTTCGATGGCGCGCAGGGCTCGCGGTGTGGTGCTTGGTGTCAGCAAGCGGCGGAACTGCGCGTGGCGCGGGTCGTCCATCATGTTCAGCAGCGCGCCCACCGCGAACTCCATCGGCATGTCCTCGAGTGTGGTGCCGCCACCCACGCGGTCACCGCCCGTCTCGGAAGAGAACGTCGCGCCGTCGGCGGAGGCCGCGACGATATCGGCGTAGCGGCTCAGGACCCAGAAGCCCTCACCACCCGGAGTGTGTGCGGTCGGCGGATGCCACCAGACCGGGGCGTCGCGCCGCAGATCGTCGAAATCGCGGTACGGGAATCCTGACGTGAACCGATCCAAGTCGGCCAGGTCAATGTCGTCCAACTTCGGCATCGCATCCTCCGGGAGCCCTTGTCACTTGGACCATACACTCGAGGACCGACTGTCTTGTCACGCATTTCGCCGATATCAGCGACCTCCCGGTGCTGGCGAAATCCAATACCTACCTGGGCGTGCGTGGCGCGAACCGCGGTGCCACCCTGAGCGCCGGCTGGGGCGGCATGTGGATGCAGAGCACCGGCGGTACGCCGGCAAACGTCGTGGGCGCAACACATCCCAAGGAGACGGTGATCTTCAACTGGGGCTACTCGACCAGCGGCTCCAGCATCGACAGCAAGCCGTACCCGATACCGAACCGCTCCCTCGTCGAGGGCATGTCGTCGTTGCCGGCCAACAGTGTCCTCGATCGCGTCGGCAACGCCCTGTACCGCGCCCGTTACGGATCGAAGTGGATCGGCGAATGGGCGTGCGCTACGACATTGAGCTCATCGCCGTGTCCGGCATCCTGGTCGACCCGGCCACCGGCTGGCAGATTCACACGTAGCCGGTGGGCGGGTTGGCTATTGGCGCGACGGCCTCCTATGGTAGATACTCAGCAAACTGGCGACCGGGCGATCGGCCCTCGCTGCCACCGGTGCATTGGGGGAACGCGATGAGGCACAGCGACCGCGGGCGGCAGCGTCGCCAGCCCTACTCGTGGCTGGGCGCCGGTGCCGTCACCCTGGGTATCGGCGCCGCCCTAGCCAGCGGCTCCGCGGTTGCCCATGCTGACACCGGCACCGGTTCGGGCTCGGACAAGGCGTCGTCGAGCAACTCGCAATCGAGCTCGGCGTCCTCGACCGCGACGAAGGCCACCGCCCATTCGGCGCGCCCCACGTCAGCCACCTCCGCGAGCGGAAATGCCAGCTCCCGCAGGGCGGCAGCCGCCGCGGCGAGCAACGCTTCTGCGGCCACGAGCCACGCCGCCGCCGCCACCTCGTCGCCCGCGGCCGCCAACTCGACGCCGAGCAACGTCTCCTCGTCGCCCGCGGCCGCCAACTCGACGCCGAGCAACGTCTCTTGGTTGCCGCCGACGCCGCCGATCGTTGCGAACGTCGCGGTGAGTCTGGCCCAGCAGCAGATCGCCGGCGCGCGCGCGCAGTTGCAACAGCAGACGTGGGGTGCCGGCAATCTCCCCGCAGGCCTGGTCGCGGTGGTTCCGCAGATCCTTCTCACACAGGCCGCGCTGGCGCTGGACACCTGGGGAGCCACGATCACGCCGGCCCAGTCGCTCTACGCCAGGACATCCGGCGTTCCGATCGTGCACGAGCTGGCCGGGGTGAGCCTGCTGGGCGCACTGCTGCTTCCGACACTGGCCACCACCGCACTCAGAAGTGCGAATCTGTTCCTGCCGCTGGTCAGTGCCTTCGGTGCCAGCGACATCACACCGGTACAGAACCTGGTGAGCACGGCCGCACAGAACGGTCGGGTCTACGCGTTGGTCCCGGTGAGCATGCGGTCGACGACCGAGCCGATCGTCTACATCTCGGTCAACGGCGGACCCAGCACGCCGGTGCTCGTCGACACCGGATCCTCGGGACTGGTGCTCACCAGGGCGTCGGTGGGCGACGCGGCACCGCTGGGCGCACCGACCGGTACCGGTACGAGCGGCTACAGCGGCGGGTTGACCTACAGCTTCACGACGTACACGACAACAGTGAACTTCGGAAACGGCATCGTCTCCGACCCCACCGGCGTCAACATCGTCGACGCCAACGACGCGGCGGCGGCCCTGAACTTCTTCCACCAGCTCGGTGGCGCGTCCGGGATACTCGGAATCGGAGCCAATGCCGCCGGCCCCGGGCCGGTCGGTCTTCCGACCACCGCGCTGCCCGGTGACCTCAGCCAGGGCGTGTTCCTCTATCAGGGTCTGTTGCTCGGGTTGGCGGGCGTAATGGTCTTCGGCCCCAACCCCCTGCCGACCCGGGCATCGGTGTCTGGTGCACCGGATGCGTACATCAACGTGAAGATCAACAACGGCACGCCGACGCAGGTCGGGGCGATCATCGACTCCGGCGGCGTGTACGGCACGATCTTGTCTTCCCAGATCGGCGGCGCCAGCAGCGTGCCGGTGGGGACCAGGATTTCGGTGTACACCCCTGACGGGGTGCTGCTGTACTCCTACATCGTCACCTCGCAGAACGCGCCGGACGTGATCGCCAGCGGGCTGATCAACACCGGGTACGTGCCGTTCCAACATGGTCCGGTCTACATCGACTACACGACGCCCGACGGCATGGGTTCGACGAATTTCGACTACGCCTGATTCACTGGCGCTCAACGCCACTCGGTTGAGTTGGCCACTTCAGCAAACTCATAGCTGACAGTTTCGGCAATTTGCGGTGCCGCGCTGCTCGGCGGGTTTACCCTCCGCAAAGGCACAGTGGCCGCTGGTCGGGGAGGTAGACAATCATGGGTGCTTCACGCTTTGTGGGTCGGGTTGGCGGATTGGCGGTGGCCCTCGGAGTCGGTGCCGCGCTGTTCTCCACGGGATACGGCGTCGCTGTGGCGGACAATTCGGCGGGATCGTCGGCGGCAGGAGGGAATTCCTCCGCGTCGAGTGCCGGACCCAAGAGTTCGTCGCACCCGGCCGCGTCATCCAAACGGCCGGCCAGCGCGGCCTCGAGCCTCGCCCTCAGCAGCGGGGGCACGAGCAGTTCTAAGCGCTCTGCCTCGGCCCCGGCAACCAACTCGATGCCCGCCACCGCGCAGTCGATTTCGGCGACCCCGATCGCCACCCGCCTGACCACCGCGGTGCCTGCCGCGGCCGATCAGCTGTCCGGCGGGTTGCCGGCCGTGCCCGCCGATTCGCCACTCGCACTTGCTTTTGCGGCCTTACAACGCCGAGAGGCGGCCGCGGCCCGCAGCGTGACGTCGGCGTTGACCACGGCGTCGCTGACGGTCGGTAATCCCATCACGATCAACCAGGCGCTGGGCATCGTCGACGGCGTCTACAACGGCACCACCGGAGCGACGACGACGTCGGGTAACCCGCTCACCTACCGCTTGATCAGCGGTCCGAGCGCCGGCGGCAAGGTGACGTTCGCCGCCCCCGGTGATACCGGTTATGTCGCAGGCAATTTCACCTATCTGCCGTACCAGTCGATCCTCAGCTCGGGCAGCGAGACATTCAAGATCCTCGTGGCCGAGCAGACACAGTTCGACAGGATCGTCACCAGCATCCCCATTCTCGGCGGTCTGGCCGGCCAGGTGATCGTCACCCTGCACCAGACCCCGATCCTCAACGACCTCCTGGCCCCCATCATCGGCTACTCGCAAATCGTGACATACGTCCCGAATCCCTCCGCGAACAACCCAACTGACGCTCCGCTGGCATTCACCTACAAGATGCCGTCCTTCGACGGAACGCTGATCAGCCTCAACTGGTTCCCCGCGTCGACCCAGGGGCCCAACGGCGTCCCGGCCGGCAATCTGGCACCCACGATCATGAACGGCCCCGGCCTTGCCACCGCCGGCCAGACCAACCCCTATACGACCTACGGAATCGACGAACTCACTCCGGGCGTGCAGTCGCTGCGGGACAGGGGTTACAACGTCGTCACATGGGATCCGCGCGGCGAGTTCGCCTCGGGTGGCATCCTGCAGCTCGACAGCCCGGCTTTCGAAGGCCGTGACGTCACCGCGATGATCAATTGGATTGCGACGCAACCCACGTCGAGTCTCAACGGGCCCAACGATCCCAAGGTGGGGATGGTCGGCGGCTCCTACGGTGGTGGCATTCAGCTGGTCTCGGCGGGCACCGATTCCCGCATCGACGCCATCGTGCCGGGCATCGCATGGAACTCGCTGAACCAGGCGCTCTACCCCAACGGGGCGTTCAAGACCGCGTACTCGTCACTGCTGTTGCTGTCGCTGGTTCTGAGCGGCGCCCGTATCAACAATCAGATCTACCTGGGCGTCATCAGCGGATTGCTGACCGGCTTCCTCAGCAATACCGCGCAAGCTGTTCTCGCCAGCAGCGGGCCGAATTTCGTGGTCCCCAATATCAGCGCGCCCACCCTGTTCGAGCAGGGCACGATCGACGTGCTGTTCACCCTGCAGCAGGCCATCCAGAACGCAGAGGCGCTGAAGCCGGGCGTGCCTGCGCAGATGATCTGGTCGTGCACCGGCCACGGCGTGTGCCTGACTACCCCCGACACCACCGGCACCCGCAACCTGGACGCGGCGCTGAACTGGCTGGACACATATGTCAAGGGTGTGGCGGTACCGGCCGCGCCGAACTTCCAGTACACCGACCAATTCGGCAACTGGTTCCAGTCCAACTACCTGCCGACCAAAGACAGTCAATTCTTCGGCTCGAGCTTCACCGCGGCCGACGGAGCCGCGGGTGGCACGTTGGGCCTGGTGCCGATCATCGGTGGCTCCGGGCCGGCGCCGCAGGCCTCGATTCCCTACTCGCTGGGATTGGCCTCCAAGGCTCGCAACGCCATTAACGTCAACCTCGACCTGACCGGGCTGAGTCAGACGGTCGGTGCGCCGACGCTGACCTTCGATTACCAGGGTCTGGGGACAAGTCGCTTCGTCTACGCCCAGCTGGTCGACAACAACACCGGCCTGGTGGTGGGCAACCTCGTCACGCCGGTGGCGGTGACCCTGGACGGGCGCAGCCGCAGCGTGAGCGTCAACATGGAGAACATTGTCTACACGGCGGATAACCCACAGGACTTGGGCAACCTGACGCTGCAGATCACCAGTTCGGCCACGGCGTACGAGAACTTCACCGCGGTCGGCGTCATCAACATCTCCAACATCGGCCTGACACTGCAGACCCCCGCGACCGTCATCCCGGAGCCGTAGCAACAATCGGTGCGACTCCGAGGGTGAACTTCCGTGTCGCTGACGCCGCCGTAAGTTGTTGGTGCGTACGCGAATTCGACTAAGGTGCGTCTTGTTGCCAACCGTGTGCGACAGGGTCGGGGTGCCCGATGTCCTAAGGACGGACCTCGCGACTGGCGCTGCCCGTTCGGTTACGCGAGCGGCAGCCTTTGCGTCTGACTCCCGCTACCTCGTGGCACTACGCCGCGGGCCTTCGGCAGGTTCAGGTCGTTGTACGTCGCGATCCCCGGCCGAGCCGCGACGACGGCCGAGATCGCGTGGATCGGCGGCATCGCGGTCATGATGTGGCCGAGCACGAAGAAGTCCTCGAGTGTCTTGGCGTTCTCGATGAGGTCCGGCGGCGGCAGGAAGCCGACGTTCATCGTCACGGTCGGACGGCCCTCGATGGTGATCGTCCAGCCGTCACCGTCGAGCTTCCAATCCGGCTCGAGGGTCTGACCCTTCTTCCAGCGCACGTTGATATCGATGACGGTCTTGCCGTTCGCGATGCCCCGCCAGCTGGCGTAGACACCGGCCACATGGCCGGCCTTGATGGTCCACGACGCCATCGGCAGATCTTCGGTGGTCTGCGCGTACTCGGATACGCATCTGATCTCGTCCAGCTCGACGCCCAGCGAGTCGGCGACCAATTGCACGGCCTCGGCGAATACCGCGGTGCCCGTGGCGGCCATCGGCTCTAGTGCGGGATCGTCGATCGCCATATCGAATCCGACGGGGCGCTCGGTCTCGGGGGAGTCGTACAGGGTGGTGTCGGCCGTTTCTTGGATGATGACCTTGTCGACGCGATCACAGGCGGTGGCGGCGACGATCGCCAGCAGTTCGGCGAAGCCGGGGCTCACTCCGGAGCCGAACATCGTCGATCCGCCGCTCTTGCACGCCTCTTCGATGCGGGCGCGTCCCTCACCGAGGTTCTGTCCGGTGATGAAGGATGCCGAGGTGACGACGTTGACGCCCGCCGACAGGATCCGAACCAACTCGTCGACGTCGATCCACATCGGGTTGTAGACCACGCAGTCGGGCTTCAGGGCCAGCAGGGCGTCGATGTCGTTGGTCGCGGTGACTCCCAGCGGCTCGAGGCCGACCAGTTCCCCGACGTCGCGGCCAGATTTAGCATCTGACCAGGCATAACAGCCAACGAGTTCAAGGGTGGGGTTGGCGGTGATCGCCTGGACGGAGCTCTTGCCGACGTTGCCGGTCGTCCACTGGACGACCCGATAAGGGGAGGTGTTGTGCACTCGCTCAGCGTAGGGTGCGCGTGTGCAGTTCAGACCGTGATTTAGGTGATTTACTCGTCGGCCGCGACGTTGCCGCGATTGCGCCGGCGTAGCCGGTGGTTCGTCTTGCCCGTCGGCCGCTTGTTGCGCAGGCCGCCAGAAGCATCTGCTTCTGGCTCGGCTTCTGCTTCTGGCTCTGTTTCCGGCTCGGCTTCGACTGACACCTCGGCTTCGACTGACACCTCGGCCGGCTGCTCGTCCTCGATGGTCGTCTCTTCGATCGCCGCGGTCTTCTCGATGTCGACAGCTGCGTCGGGCGCGTCGGCGTCGGCCTGCGGGGCGTCGTCCTCCGACTCCACGGACTCGGCGGCCTCGTCGCGCTTCGTCTTCTCTTTCTTGGGTTTCGGCGCCTTGGCCGGCAGTTCGGCGGTGTGCGCCAGGGAGAACGCCAGCAGGGCCAGGATTGCGATCGCGGCGGCCGCGCCGTAGACGCCGAACAACCAGCGCCCGCCCTTGTCCAGGCTGACCCAGATCTCGGCCACTGCCGCACCGATGATCAGCACACCGGACACCACGTACAAGCCGATCGACCACACCCGCAGCCGCCGCGCCACCTGTGGGGTGCCGTACTCGGATTGGCGGGTCCGCAGCAGGGTGAGCAGCACCGGCAGCGCGGCCAGCGCGATCAGCACGCCGGTGACGATCCGGAGCGCGGTGCCCAATGTGTGCGATGTGTCGCCCATCAGCTCCCACCAGCGCGGGAGGACGAACAGGAAGTACAGGGCGCCGGACAGCACCCACAACGCGAGGTGCGCTGCAGTCGCGGCGACGCGCATACCCCTCCTAGAAACTAAAAATCCGAGGTGCGACCAGGCGTTTGATCCACCGATCGCACCCCGGACAGGTGCGGAGGATAGGGGATTTGAACCCCTGAGGGCTATTAACCCAACCCGCGTTCCAGGCGAGCGCCATAGGCCACTAGGCGAATCCTCCGTCGGCAATCGTAGCCGACTGGGGAAGTGCCTCGCCCCGGCTGCCTGGCTCAGGCTGGTCTTGCCGCCTCCGCGGCGGGCCGGCACCCGGCGGGTACTACACTCGCTGTGGACCCCGCGCGGCGTCTATCCTGTGAACTCCCCCAGGGCCGGAAGGCAGCAAGGGTCAATGGGCTCTGGCGGGTGCGCGGGGTCCCCATCTTGTGAAAGGCGCATGGTGTTGTTTTTGTCCCTGGGCCCCGAGGAACTTCAAGCGCAGCACGAAGTGCAGCGGCAGAACTATGCCGACCTGCAGGCCAAGAAGCTGTCCTTGGACCTGACGCGGGGTAAGCCTTCAGCTCAGCAACTCGATCTGTCCAACGCGCTGTTGAGCTTGCCCGGCGAGCAGTTTCGCGACGAGGACGGCACCGACACTCGCAACTATGGCGGCCTGCACGGCCTGACCAGTCTGCGGTCGGTGTTCAGCGAGCTGCTCGGCATCCCGGTGCCGAACCTGATCGCCGGCAACAACGCCAGCCTCGAGCTGATGCATGACATCGTCGTGTTCTCGCTGGTGCACGGTGGCGTTGACTCGCCGCGGCCGTGGATGGAAGAGCCGGTGATCAAGTTCCTGTGCCCGGCACCGGGATACGACCGCCACTTCGCGATCACCGAGAGCTTCGGCATCGAGATGATCGCCGTCCCGATGCTCGAGGACGGTCCCGATGTCGACCTCATCGAGGAACACGTCGCCGCCGACCCGGCGATCAAGGGCATGTGGTGTGTGCCGATGTTCTCCAACCCGACCGGAACCACCTATTCCTGGGAGGTGGTCCGCCGGCTGGTGCAAATGCACACCGCCGCACCGGATTTCCGGTTGTTCTGGGACAACGCCTACGCGGTGCACACCCTCACGCTGGATTTCCCGCGGCAGGTCGACATCCTCGGCCTGGCCGAGGCGGCCGGTCACCCCAACCGGCCCTACGTCTTCGCCTCGACGTCGAAGATCACCTTCGCCGGGGCCGGGGTGAGCTTCTTCGGTGGCTCGCTGGGCAACATCGCCTGGTATCTGCAGTACGCCGGGAAGAAGTCGATCGGTCCCGACAAGATCAACCAGCTGCGGCACGTGGCGTTCTTCTCCGACGCCGATGGGGTGCGTCTGCACATGCTGCGCCACCAGCAGCTGCTTGCGCCCAAGTTCGCGCTGGTCCTCGACATCCTCGACAAGAGACTCTCCGAGTCCAAGATCGCCTCCTGGACCGAACCCCAGGGCGGTTACTTCATCAGCCTCGACGTACTGCCCGGGACGGCCAAGCGCACCGTGGCACTGGCCAAGGACGCCGGCATCGCGGTCACCGAGGCGGGTGCCTCGTTCCCGTACCGAAGAGATCCGGACGACAGGAACATTCGCATCGCCCCGACGTTCCCGCCGGAGTCCGATCTGGCCGACGCGATCGACGGACTGGCCACCTGCGCGCTGCTGGCCGCCACCGAGTCGCTGCTGGGGTCCACCGCTGTCACACAAGGTCGGTAGCCTTCACCCGTGGCGCTCTACCGGAAGTATCGGCCGGCAACTTTTGCCGAAGTGGTCGGCCAGGAGCACGTCACCGAACCGCTGTGCACGGCGCTGTCCGCTCATCGGATCAACCACGCGTATCTGTTCTCCGGTCCGCGGGGCTGCGGTAAGACATCCTCGGCGCGCATCCTCGCCCGTTCGCTCAACTGCGAGCAGGGGCCGACGCCGACCCCGTGCGGCGTGTGTGACTCGTGCGTGGCGCTGGCTCCCAACGGCCCCGGCTCGGTCGATGTCGTCGAACTCGATGCCGCCAGCCACGGCGGTGTCGATGACACCCGCGAGTTGCGGGACCGGGCGTTCTACGCGCCCGCACAATCGCGCTATCGCATCTTCATCGTCGACGAAGCGCACATGGTCACCACCGCGGGATTCAACGCGCTGCTCAAGATCGTCGAGGAGCCACCTGATCACCTGATTTTCGTGTTTGCCACCACCGAGCCGGAGAAGGTGCTGCCGACGATCCGGTCGCGCACCCACCACTACCCGTTCCGGCTGCTCGCGCCCAAGACCATGCGCGCGCTGATCGAGAAGATCGTCGCCTCGGAGAGCGTCGCCGTCGACGACGCGGTGTATCCGCTGGTGATCCGCGCCGGTGGCGGCTCGCCCCGCGACACATTGAGCGTGCTCGACCAGCTGCTGGCCGGCGCGCAGGACAACCAGGTGCACTACCAGCGGGCGCTGGCCCTGCTGGGAGCCACCGACGTCGCCTTGATCGACGATGCGGTCGATGCGCTGGCCGCAGGTGACGCCGCAGCACTGTTCGGTGCGGTCGAATCGGTGATCGACGCCGGGCATGATCCCCGCCGCTTCGGCGTCGACTTGCTCGAGCGTTTTCGGGATTTGATTGTGCTGCAAGCGGTTCCGGATGCCGCCAGTCGAGGCGTCGTTGACGCACCGGACGACATCCTGGACCGGATGCGGGACCAGGCCGCGCGCATCGGGCCCGCGACCCTGGCTCGCTACGCCGAAGTGGTGCACGCCGGCCTGGGGGAGATGCGCGGTGCGACCGCGCCTCGGCTGCTGCTGGAGGTGGTGTGCGCCCGGCTGCTGCTGCCCTCGGCCAGCGACACCGAGGCCGCGCTGCTGCAGCGCATCGAGCGTATCGAGATGCGGATGGACATCTCGATACCTGCCGGCGAGGCCGCGATGAGCAGCGGAGCTCCGGCGGCTGCGCCGGCCAAACAGTACGTGCGCAAGACGCAGGTGGCACCGGCTGCCGCCGAGCCGACGGCGGCGCCGGTCGCGTCGCCGGCGCCTGCGCCGGATGCGGCCCGGCCAGCCCCCGAGCCCGTCGCCCGACCTGAGCCCGTCATCACGCAGGAACCGGTACCGGAACCGACCGTTCCGCCGCCGGCCACCGACGCCGCCGAACCGCCGTCTGCCGTCGCCGGTGAGCCCGGCGCGGCCGCCGTGCGCAGCATGTGGTCGACGGTGCGCGAGAAGGTCCGTCAGCGCAGCCGTACCACCGAGGTCATGCTGGCCGGGGCGATCGTCCGCGCGGTCGAGAACAACACCCTGGTGCTCGGCCACGAGTCGGTGCCACTGGCCAAGCGGCTCAGCGAGCAGCGAAATGCCGACGTCATCCGCGATGCCCTCAAGGATGCGCTCGGTGTGGATTGGCGGGTGCGCTGCGAGGTGGGCGTCGGCCAGCCGGTGCAAGAGGCCGAGCCGCCGCCGCCCGAACCCGAACCGGTCGATACGCAGCGGGCCGAAGAAGACAGCATGATCGCCGAGGTCGTTCGCGACGATGACGCGGCCCCGCGCCGCGATCCCGAGGAAGTGGCGCTCGAGCTGTTGCAGAGCGAGCTGGGCGCCCGCAAGATCGACGGCTGAGGTTCTGTGAGGAATATCCTCGCACCCTGTGTATTTCCTGTGCGGTGAAGCGGATGTGGGCGCGGGCCCCTACCGTCTAGTCATGAGCATCTACACTCGCCGGCTGGCGGCTGCGTTGGCTGGTTGCGGCACGATCGCCGTCGCCATGCTTGGTCAAATACCTTCTGCGGCAGCAGATCCCGATACGCCGCCGAATTGCACGGTAGCCGATCTCGAAGGTGTGCGGACCGGTGTGCAGTTCGCTACCTCGGCATACTTGTTTACCCACCCTGACGTCAACGCGTTCTTCACCAGTCTGGCCGGGGTACCTCGGGATCAGGTCCGAGTCCGAGTGAAGGCCTATATGGCGGCTAACCCGCAGACGGCGTCCGACATCACCGGCATTCGGCAACCGTTGGTAGACATCAAGAATCGCTGCGGCCAGCTACCCGGGTCGGCCGTCTGAATCCGCACTGGAAAGCTACGGCGTCCACCACGGGCGTAACGGCAGCCCGGCGTCGCCGCCCTTCTCGTCGAGCTTGACCGCCAGCACCTGGTGTAGCTGAACGATATTGGTTTCGAAGCCAACCCGCGATCCAGCCATGTAGAGGCCCCACACCTTGGCCGTGGCCATACCGACCTCCTCGACAGCCTCGTCCCAGTGCTCCACGAGATTGCGGCACCAATCACGCAGCGTCATCGCGTAGTGGTGGCGCAGGTTCTCCTCGTGCACCACCTCCAGACCTATGTCCTGGGCCTCGGAGATGATGCGCCCCGAGCCGGTGAGCTCCCCGTCGGGGAACACGTAACGGTCGATAAAGCCGCCGGCGCTGGGCCCGGTCTTATTGCCTGGGCGGGTGATGCAGTGATTGAGCAGCAGCCCGCCGACGCGCAGCTTGGTCTTCAGGAAGCCGAAGTACGCCGGATAATTGGCCACTCCGATGTGCTCGGTCAGACCGATCGAGGACACCGCGTCGAACCCGCTCTCCAACACGTCGCGGTAATCGGTGTGGCGCACCTCGGCCAGATCGGCCAGCCCCTGTTCGGCGATCGCCTTCTGCGCCCACGCCGCCTGCTCACGCGATAGCGTCACCCCGATGGCCTTCACCCCGTGCCGCGCCGCGTAGCGAACCATCCCGCCCCAGCCGCAGCCGACATCGAGTAGCCGGTCCCCGGGCTGCAGGCGCAGCTTCTCGAACACCAAGCGGTACTTGTTCTCCTGCGCCTCCTCCAGCGTCGCCTCCGCGGTGGGGTAGCAGGCACACGTGTAGGTCATCGACGGTCCAAGCACCCACTCGTAGAACGAGTTCGACACGTCGTAGTGGTGGTGGATGGCGTCGGCGTCGCGCCGCTTGCTGTGCCGAAGGCCTTCGGCGAAACGCCGCCAGCGAGGCAGCGCTTCCTGAGGCGGCGGCGCGATCGGAATGAGGTGCTCGATGCCGATCGAGCGGACGATGTCCACCAGTACTCGCGGCGGCGGCAGCTTGAAGTCGAGGTTCTGGGCCAGTGCCCGCAGCAGCTCGTACGGATCGCCGGGATGTACACCCTTCATCTCCAGATCGCCCGCGACGTAGGCGCGCGCCAGACCCAAATCGCCAGGGGCGGTCGCCAGGTAGGTGGTGCCGCGCGGCGTGAGTAGGTCCAGGCCGAGCTCGGCGTCGGCGGGACCGGCGCTGCTGCCGTCGTAGGCGCTGAACCTCAACGGCAGCTCGCCGCCGGCGGCCAGGATCTCCAGGATCTCGGCCAGGCTGAACCTGCCCGGCGCGTTGGCCGCGTTGTCACGGTAGGTCGTCATTGTCGTTGCACCGCCTTTGCGTAGAGGTCGAGCAGCCGCGAATCCGGGTCGTAGGTCTTCTTCACGGTCTTATACGTTTCCCCGCCATAGAGATCGTCAAAGTCCTCACGGCTGTAGAAAGCGTCGGAGTACAGCGACTTATGCCCGTCGAGGCCGCTGATTTTCTCTTCGATAAGACGGTTGGTGTGCCCGGGGCTGGGGCCGGCCGGGACCGAGGACCAGAAACCGATGTTCACATAGGTGTGCGCGGCACGCAGCGGGTAGAGCGGCCAGCCTGCCGGGTCGTGCAGCCGCAGCGGACACAGCCACACCGGTTCGATCGGAACGTTGGTCAAGAACCAGTCCAGGAACTCTTCAGTGCGCTCGATCGGCACCTCAACGTCCTGGACCACCCGTTCCAGCGGGGGGCGGCCTCTCCGGGCCTCGATCCTGTCGGCGATGTTGAACTTCTGGTCGTAGCCGATGAGCTTCCAGTAGAAGCTGCTGCGCCGGTAGCGCCGCGGCCAGAATCGGCGCAGCTTCGGGTTCTGCGCACCGAACGCTCGGGAACACCAGAACCAGTCGGTGTCCCAGCGCCACAGGTAGTCGTGGATGGTGAGCCGATCGTCTTTCACACCGTCGTCGTGCTGGATGGACCGGTAGTAGACGTCCTGGCCGGTGTAGTCGCTGACCGCGCCGGCAGCGCCGGTCTGCATGCCCAGGCACAGATAGCTCTCGCCGGCGCTGAACACCACGCCGTCGAGGTAGTCGACCCGCACTCCCTGATATCCGCCTGTTTCGATGATGCGGTCCATCGCCGTGATCAGGTCGGCCAAGGTGTGGAACCGCAGGTGTTTGAGGGCCACGAACGGTTTGACGGATTCCAGCTCGATTCGCAGGCGGACCGAATAGCCAAGGGTGCCATAGGAATTGGGGAAGCTGCGAAACAGGTCTGGGTGTTGTTCGCGGCTGGCCGTGATCACCTCGCCGGACCCGGTGAGGATGTCCATCGCGAGGACCGACTCGTGCGGCAGACCGTTGCGGAACGACGCCGACTCGATGCCCAGCCCGGTCACCGCGCCGCCGAGGGTGATCGTCTTCAGCTGCGGAACCACCAGGGGGGAGAACCCGTAGGGCAGGGTCGCCGCGACCAGGTCTTCGTAGGTGCACATACCGGCGACGTCAGCGGTCTTGGCGACCTGGTCGACGGAGATCACCCCGGTGAGCCCGGAGGTGTCCAGGCCCGGGGCGGTGCGTTTGGCCCGGGCCCGGAACAAGTTGGACGTGGGTTTGGCCAGTCGTATCGAGGCGTTGGTAGGGATGGCGCGGTAACTGGCCAGGAGCCGGTCCACGCCCTTTGAGTGAGCTGACAGTGCTGCGGAAACAGGCACACGACTACGCTAGTCCGCAGCCCCAGCCGATGCGACCGCATGGCTGGCGCATCACACCGACACCACCGCCACCCGAGGAGTTTTACCTGATGGGACAGGTCAGCGCCGCCAGCACGATCCTGATCGACGCAGAGCCCGCCACCGTGCTCACCGCGATCGCCGACTACCAGGGAGTGCGCCCGAAGATCCTGTCGCCGCAGTACAGCCAATATCAGGTGCTGCAGGGTGGCCAGGGCCAGGGCACCGTCGCCAAGTGGAAACTGCAGGCCACCAAGTCGCGGTCACGCGAGGTGCAGGCCGTGGTGGATGTCGCCGGCCATACCGTCATCGAGAAAGACGCGAACTCCTCGATGGTGATCAACTGGACGGTCTCACCGGCCGGCCCGGGCTCCAGCGTCACCGTGAAGACCACCTGGACCGGTGCGGGCGGTATCGGGGGCTTCTTCGAGAAGACGTTCGCGCCGCTGGGTCTGCGCCGAATTCAGGACGAGGTGCTGGCTAACCTGAAGAAGGTTGTCGAAAGTAAGTAGCTAGCTGGTGCGAGCCGGCTGGGTGGCCAGGAACGCCGCGATGCCTTGGACGACGGCCGTAGCGATCTTCTGACGCCCCTCCGGGCTCTCCATCAGCGCCGAGTCGGCCGGGTTTTTCATGTTCCCGCATTCGACCAGCACCGACGGGTATTGGGCCAGGTTCAACCCGGTGAGATCGGAGCGTCCGTAGAGGCCGTCTGAGCCGATGTAGTTGGCGGCCGGCAGCCCGGAGGCGACCATCTGATCGCGCATGATTCTGGCGAGCTGAACCGACGGGCCGGCCTGCGCTTGATTCAGCGGCGGAGCGGAGTAGTTGACGTGGAAGCCCCGTCCGGTCGCCGGGCCGCCGTCGGCGTGGATGGACACGATGGCGTTGGGCGCCAGCGCGTTCGCCATCGCCGCTCGCTCGTCGACGCATGCGGCGACCTGATTGTCGTTGCCGCGGGACATGGCGGTCCGGACACCGAGTTGAGTCAGCATCTGGCGGATCAGCAGCACGGTGTCCCAGTTGAAGGTGTGCTCGGGGAAGCCGTCGTTGGTGGTGGTGCCCGATGTCTGACAGTCCTTGGTGCCGCCGCGGCCGGTGGGCACCTGCTTGGTCAGCGACGCATCGTTGGCGCCGTTGTGGCCGGGATCGAGGAAGACGATCATCCCGGCGATGTTGGGTGCGGCGTGGCTGACAGGGGTGGTCAGCGTCGATGCGACCACCAACACGGCGGCGCAGGGCGCGGCGACGACACGCAAGCGGGCGGACATAAGCACGCGCGTCACCGTAACTCTTTTGCCGTCTAGGCTTGAAGTCACTTTGCGCTCGAAAGCGCATGCGCAACCAAGTCGAGACCGAGACGCAAGGAGACCGTCATGCAACCCGGTGAGCTACCCAACCTCGAGGGATTTCGCGAGCGGGCCGAGGAGATGCGTGACCAGTTGATGCCCGGCCTGCAGGCCGCGCTGGCGCAGGCCCAGGAGATGCAGCAGAAGCTGATGGAAGCGCAGGCCGCGCTGGCCGCTGCCGAGGTGCACGGTCAGGCCGGCGGTGGACTGGTGCAGGTCACCATGAAGGGCAGCGGGGAGGTGTCCGGTGTTCGGATCGACCCGAAGGTCGTCGACCCGTCCGACGTCGAGACGCTGCAGGACCTGATCGTCGGCGCGATCGCCGACGCGGCGCGTCAGTTCGCCATCCTCGCGCAGACCCATCTCGGTCCGCTGGCCGGTGGCGCGGGTGCGCCGGGTCTGCCGGGGGCCTGACTTCTTTGTTTGAAGGCCCCGTCCAGGATTTGATCGATGAGCTCGGCAAGCTGCCGGGCGTCGGTCCCAAGAGCGCACAGCGGATCGCTTTCCACCTGCTGTCGGTGGAGCCGCCGGATATCGATCGGCTGACCGCGGCGCTGGGCAGGGTTCGCGACGGTGTGCAGTTCTGCGAAGTGTGCGGCAATGTGTCCGACGGCGAGCGTTGCCGAATCTGCGGTGACGCCCGCCGCGACGGGACGCAGGTATGTGTGGTCGAGGAACCCAAGGACGTACAGGCTGTCGAACGCACCCGGGAGTTCCGTGGGCGCTATCACGTGCTGGGCGGCGCGCTGGATCCGCTGTCTGGCATTGGGCCGGATCAGCTGCGAATTCGTCAGCTGCTCAACAGAATTGGTGAGCGCGTCGACGGTGTGGATATCACCGAGGTGATCATCGCGACCGATCCGAACACCGAGGGGGAGGCCACGGCCACCTATCTGGTGCGGATCCTGCGCGATATCCCCGGGCTCACGGTGTCGCGGATCGCGTCGGGCTTGCCGATGGGCGGTGACCTTGAGTTCGCCGACGAGCTGACGCTGGGCCGTGCCCTCACCGGCCGCCGTCAGATGGTCTAGCGGCCCACTGCGACCGCTCCAAGCGATTATGTTCGGCTGAACTGTGGGGCCTGTCTCGACGGCGCCGGTTCGGGCCTCGAGCTCTCCATGGCCTTCCAGCCGATCTTCGATACTGGTGCCAAGGAGATTCACGCACACGAAGCGCTGGTCCGAGGTGGAAGCGACGCAGGCGTACGGGTTTCCGATCGACCGCATAGTTTCGAGTTCAACGAGATCAACGTCCACCTTTTCCAGGGCGACCATGCACGTACACTCGCGAGATTGAACTCACGTAAGGGGTTACTCGCACTTTCTCTGCATCAGTTCAATCTGGGTGAATTGTCAGTGGCCACGCCGATGATGACCCGATGGGTGAGGCTTTCATTGGCAGCGAAGCACTGGCGAGCGGTGCCCTGACCCGACACGAGCTGGCGCGATTCCACGACAGGCTTCTGCCCGATGTTTACCGTGCTCGCGGAAAGCCTCTCTCGTTGCGCGAACGCACTGCCGCCGCTTGGTTGTGGTCGCGACGGCGAGCCGTCATTGCCGGTGCCGCTGCGGCGGCCTTGCACGGTTCACAATGGGTGGACGGTGACGAACCGGTTGAGTTGATTTGGAACAACGGGCGCTCACCGGCTGGGCTCATCGTTCGCAACGAGGCGCTCGATGATGACGAGGTCACTCGGGTGTCGGGCCTTCCCGTCACCACGGTCGCCCGGACGGCTTACGACCTCGGTCGGCACCTTCCCCGGGATAGGGCGATCCCTCGGCTGGACGCACTGTCTCGCGCGATCTGCTTTTCGCGTGAAGACGTATTGCTCATTGCCAAAAGGCATCTCAATGCGCGCGGGCTTCGCCGGCTCCGCGAAGCGCTGCCCTTGGTTGACCGCGGCGCGGCATCGCCGAAGGAAACGTGGCTGCGGTTGTTGCTCATCGACGCGGGCATTCCCGTCCCCACCACTCAGATACCGGTTCAAAACACGTGGGGCCTGATCGCGATGCTCGATATGGGCTGGGAGGAGTTCATGGTGGCGGCTGAATACGACGGCGATCTGCATCGGACTGACCGCGGCCGCTATGCCTGGGATCGAAAGCGGGCGCGCCTGGTCGCTGGGATGGGATGGAAGGTGGTGAGCGTCATCAAGGAAGACAACCCGGCGGATGTGATCGCCCGAGTGCGTGCTGCCCTGACTTCACGTGGATGGCGTGCGCGAGATTGAACTCACGCAGAGGGTCACTCGCACTTTCACTGCATGAGTTCAATGTCGGCGTAATGAAGGATTACGCGCGCCGGGGCGCGACGAGTCGTTCGCGACGCAGCCGTTCGACCTCGGTCAGCTCCAACGGCTCCAGCGGCCCGACCACACGCGCTAACAACAGGTCGGCCAGCTCGGGATTGCGTGCCAGGCACGGGCCGTGCAGGTAAGTCGCCACCACGCTGCCTTGGACAGCGCCGTCGTACCCGTCCCCCGCGCGATTACCCGCGCCCTTGACCACCGCCGCCAACGGCCGGGCGTCCGGGCCCAAAACCGTTCCACCGCGGTGATTTTCGAATCCAGTCAGCGGCGACGTCATACCGTCCAACAACGGCGTGGACACCACTTCGCCGATGGTTCGGCTGGCCTGTGGAGACGTCGTCACATCCAGCAGGCCGACCCCCTCGACCCGCTCGCCGGCCGACGTCTCATACCAGTGGCCCAGCACCTGGATCGCCGCGCAGATCGCCAGCACTGGAGCACCACGGGCGACGGCCCGCTGTAAGCCCTGATGTGTCAGAAGGTGTTTGGTGGCCAACCGCTGCGCGTAGTCCTCGGCGCCGCCGAGGGTGTAGAGGTCCAGCGAGTCGGGCACCGGGTCGGATAGCGTGATTTCGACAATATCGGCGTCAATCCCGCGCAGCCGCAGGCGCTGCCGCAACACGACGGCATTGCCGCCGTCACCGTAGGTCCCCATCACGTCGGGCAGCACCAGCCCAATCTGAATCTCAGCCATCGCCATTACCCCGAGTCGCTGCGCTCCACCCCGCCGGACCCATCCGCCCCAGCGTCCGCGTCAGCGCAAGGAACGCGGTGTAGTTCGCCACCACCTCGACATGTCCCTTCGGGCAGGACACAATCGCGTCAATGGTGTTGTGCACCAACGTGTGCGGCACACCTGCGTAGCCCAGCCGCACCGCCAGGTCGGTTCCCCGCTCGCCGGCAGCGACAACAGGGACACCGTCGAAATGCTCGAAGTTGACATCCCAGAGCCAGGACAGGTCTTCGCCGTCGGGCACCTGGCCGTTGACCGATATCACCACGCCCTGCGCGGTTATGTCGACCATCGAGAGCGCTTCCTGCCAACCGGCCGGGTTCTTGGCCAGCAGGATGCGGGCGGTGTGCTCACCCACCGGCACGGTCTGGTATCGGCCGGCGACCTCATCGACCCCGGAGACGGCGGCCACCGCGGCGGCAGCATCCGCCCCCAGGGCCACCGCGGCGGCCACTGCCTGAGTAGCGTTGCCCCGGTTGACCTTTCCCGGCAGTGACAGCCGCATCGGCAGCTCCAAGCCGTTCGGCCCATAGATGTTCGTGTCGTCGTACCACCACTGCGGGCTCGGCCGCTTGAAATCCGTACCCGTTGAGTACCAGTGCAAATGGTCGCGGACGATGATCTCGCCGCTGCGCGGGCAGCTGACCGAGTCGTTGGCCCAGCCACCGCCGGCAGCCACCCACACCACTCGAGGACTGTCGTAGGCCGCCGACGTCATCAGAACGTCGTCGCAGTTGGCGACGATGATCGCATCGGGGTGCCTGGCGAGCCCGGCGCGCAGGGTCCGCTCGATGTGGTTGATCTCACCCACCCGGTCGAGCTGATCACGTGACAGATTCAGCAGCACGATCACCGCGGGGTTCACCGCGTCGGCGACATGCGGGACGTGCATCTCGTCGACCTCGAGCGCGGCCAACGACGCCTGACGGGAGCCGGCCAGCGCGGCCACCAGCCCGGCGTCCATATTGGCCCCCTCGGCATTGGTGGCGACCGGACCGAGCGTGGCGAGGGCCGCGGCCGTCATGCGGGTGGTGGTGGACTTGCCGTTTGTGCCGGTCACGACGACAGTGCAACGCCCGCTGCCGAGCTGACCCAGGATCGAGCGATCCAGGGTCATCGCGACAAGGCCGCCGATCATGGCGCCCGCGCCGCGGCCAGTGGCCCGGGAAGCCCAGCGCGCGGCGGAACCGGCGGCCAAGGCGGCGCGCCCCCGCAGTGTCATCGTTGGCTTGGGCATTGGGACGGAGTTTATTCAAAGATGAGCAGCTCGGCCGACACGGATTCGATGTCCCGGGCACTGTCGGACCTGCGTGCCATCCTGACTGTGTGAGCTACACCTGGGGTCGACCTGCCCGCGAGCCGGCCGATGGGTGGGTCGTGGTCGACGTCGAGACCTCGGGTTTCCGGCCCGGCCACGCCCGGATCATCAGCCTGGCTGCCCTGGCGCTGGACCCCGAGGGCCGCGTCGAACACTCCGTCGTCAGCCTGCTCAACCCCGGCGTCGATCCCGGCCCCACTCATATCCACGGCCTCACTTCCGAGATGCTGGAAGACCAGCCGACCTTCGCCGATATCGCCCCCGATGTCATCGAACTGCTGCACGGTCGCACCTTGGTGGCCCACAACGTGGCCTTCGACTACGCATTCCTGTCCAGTGAGGCCGAGCTGGCCGAAACCGCACTGCCGGTCGACACCGTCATGTGCACCGTCGAGCTCGCCCGCCGTCTCGACCTGGGCTTGGAGAACTTGCGGTTGGAGACCCTGGCACGGCACTGGGGGGTGCCACAGACCCGCGCGCACGACGCTTTCGACGACGCGCTGGTGCTGTCCCAGGTGCTGGCCCCGGCGCTGCAGCGGGCCCGCGAACGGGAGGTGTGGTTGCCGGTGCGGCCCGCGACCCGGCGCCGCTGGCCCAACGGCCGGGTGACGCACGATGAGCTGCGGCCGCTGAAGATGATGGCCTCCCGGATGCCGTGCCCGTACCTGAACCCCGGGCCATACCGCCGGGGTGGCCCGCTGGTCCAGGGCATGCGCGTCGCGCTGTCGGCCGAGGTGGATCGCACCCACGAGGAACTCGTCGAGCGGATCATCCACGCCGGGCTCGCCTACGCCGACGCCGTCGACCCGCAGACCTCCCTAGTGATCTGCAACCAGCAGACACCCGAGCAGGGCAAGGGCTACCTGGCGCGAGAGCTCGGCGTGCCGGTGGTGTCCGACCGGCAGTTCATGGCCTCCGTCGCGACAGTGGCCAACGGCACCGGGATGGACGAGTTCGCGCCTTCGGTTGACCAGGGTCAACAGTTCGCGCTGTTCTGACAGTTCACTTCGTTAGCATCCCCCCTGGGTGGTGATGGCAGTGGAGGATCGCACGGTCATGGCGCGATCGACTTTGCCGACCTTGTCTTCAGCTATCTTCTTGCTCCGGCATTTACCTTCCGGTGGGGCGGCGACAACATCGTTGGGAAATGTTGCGGAGCCATCCGCGCCTGAAAGTGCTTCGGCCAGCGGCATTTTTTGCCCCGCATCCTGCGCCACGGGTTGATGCGTCCGGTGACCGATCTGGTTGTCAAGAAGGTGCTCGATGATGCAGCCCGGTGGATGGCGATGGGGCTGGATGTCCCTGTCGCAGTCAATCTGTTCGCACCGCTGCTCCGCGACCTCCAACTGCGCGAGGCGGTGAGTAGTGTTCTGCGGGAACGTGATCTCCCGGCCCGGATACTGACCATCGAGATCACCGAGGATCTGGTCTTCGACGAGGTGGGCCGGGCAACCGGGGTGCTGCAACAACTGCGCGACGACGGCGTCCGGATCGCCATCGATGACTTCGGCAGCGGCTATTCAGCTTTGAGTTAGCTGCGTGATCTGCCGATCGGCGACGTGAAATTCGACCGCCATTTCATCGCGTCGGTTGCCGCCGACGACCGGGCTGCCGCTGTGGTCAGCGCGGTCATCGAACTGAATCACAATCTCGGGATCACGGTGGTCGCCGAGACCGCGGCATGGCTCAGCAAGCGCCGCAACACCCTTAGTGTGCTCAATGCTGACCCTTTGAGCCTCCTGTAAGTGTCTGGCCAACACCCTGAGGTTTATGTGAAATCGAAATATGTTGGCGTAGCTTGATGTTGGGCCCACTGACAATATTTTGTTGACAGAAGGCAGTTGGGATATGAAAAAAGTACTTGCCGCGACCGTTGGGGCGGCGGCCATCGTTCTGCTCGCGATATTCGCCGTCACCGCCGCTGTCAGCGGTTCCACGTTGAACCGCACCTCTGCTGATTCCGGGCAGGAATCGAAATTCCCCACGCCCACCCCACCGTCGCCGGCCCTGGTGTCGGGCGCCGTGACCACGACGTCGGCGACCGGCTAGCACTCGCCGACGTCCTAACATCCGCTGCGGCCGTAGAGCCCATCCACGCCGGCCGTAGTGCGCTGGCGAGAGCTTAATGCCGCTGGAGGCTTCCGCCGTCGTATGTCGCACACACTGCACTGGAGCACGCCGCCATGAAAACGGGCGCAATGATCCTGGCCTCCGCCGGCGATACCCCACCTGAGCGGGTTGACCAACTCACTCGGCCGCTCAACGGGCTGGCGTTCAGCAACCTCAGCATCGGTCAGCCCGGCGGGAATGTCCCAGCCGGGCTGACCGATGGTGTGCTCGATTCGGTGTCGACGACCTAATTTTGCAGGTCGCTTCGCGTTCCTGACCGCCGGCCCTAGCTCAGGGCCTTGGCCTTCAGCGACTCGAACTCCTGCTGCGAGATCGTTCCCGCATCCAACAACTGCTTGGCATGCTCGATCTCCTGCGCGGGTGAACGCCCGGCAGCATCCCGGATGTACTCGTCGGTCTGCTGTTTGGCGGCCAGCGCGGCGTCGCGAGCGCGTTGGGTCATACCCTTACCGCGCGCGATCAGGTAGATCAACGCGGTCAGCCAGGGGAACGCGATCAGGAAAATCACCCATACGGCTTTGGCCCAGCCGGATGTGGTGTGATCACGCCAGAATAGGTCCACGAGGATCTGGAACAACACCAGCAAGTACGCGATCCAGGCGAAGATGATCAGGAAGTGCCAGAGGAAATCCCATGTCGAACCCCAGTCCATCGCCTGCTCCTTAAATCGTTGGGATAGCGCCGATTCGCGCGGCGCGGTTCACCGCTGAGACTACCGCCCGCAGTGATGCCGTTGTGATCGAAGTGGCGATGCCGACGCCCCATACCGTGCGCCCACCGATCGACGCCTCGACGTACGCCGCCGCAGCGGCCTCCTCGCCGGCCGACATGGCGTGTTCGGAGTAATCCAGCACGCTGATGTCGAATCCTACGGTGCCCAGCGCGTCGACGAACGCGGCCAGCGGTCCGTTGCCGTTGCCGTTGATCTCGGTCTCGACTCCGTCGATCTTCACGACAGCTTCGATGACGTCGGTGCCACCGTCGACTTCAGCGCCCACCACCTTCTGCCGGATGCGCTCCAAAGGCGTTATGGGCGAGAGGTATTCGTCGGCGAACGTGTCCCACATCTCCTTGGGCGACACCTCGCCTCCCTCACCATCGGTGATGGCTTGGATCGCCCGAGAGAACTCGATCTGCAGCCGACGCGGTAGCACCAGCCCGTGATCGGCCTTCATGATGTAGGCCACCCCGCCCTTGCCGGACTGTGAGTTCACCCGGATCACGGCTTCGTAGGTTCGGCCGACATCCTTGGGGTCGATCGGCAGATACGGCACCTGCCACGGGATGTCATCAACATCGGAGCCAACGCCGTCCGCAGCGACTTTCATCGCGTCCAGGCCCTTGTTGATCGCGTCCTGGTGGCTGCCTGAGAACGCGGTGTACACCAGATCGCCACCGTAGGGGTGACGTTCGTGCACGGGCAGCTGGTTGCAGTACTCGACGGTACGGCGGATCTCGTCGATGTTGGAGAAGTCGATCTGCGGATCCACCCCACGGGAGAACTGGTTCAGTCCCAGCGTCACCAGACACACGTTGCCGGTGCGCTCACCATTGCCGAAGAGGCAGCCCTCGATGCGGTCGGCGCCTGCCTGATAGCCCAATTCGGCTGCCGCAACAGCGGTTCCGCGGTCGTTGTGCGGATGCAGGCTCAGGATGATCGAGTCGCGTGGCGTCAGGTGCCGATGCATCCACTCGATCGAGTCGGCGTACACGTTGGGAGTGGCCATCTCCACGGTGGCGGGCAGGTTGACGATCAGAGGCACCTCGGGAGTGGGATTCACGATGGCGGCGACGGCGTTACACACCTCGACGGCGTAGTCCAGTTCGGTGCCGGTGTAGGACTCGGGGGAGTACTCGAAGCGCCACTGGGTGCCGGGATACTTCGCTGCCTCCGCGACGCACAGGCGGGCGCCGTCGGTGGCGATCTTCTTGACTTCCGCACGGCCGGCGCGGAATACGACCCGGCGCTGCAGGATCGACGTCGAGTTGTAGAAGTGCACGATCGCCCGCGGGGCCCCGGCGCAGGCCTCGAACGTGCGGGTGATCAATTCCGGGCGGCACTGGGTCAGTACCTGGATGGTGACATCGTCGGGGATGGCACCCTGCTCGATGATCTCGCGGACGAAGTCGTAGTCGGTCTGGCTCGCCGACGGGAAACCGACCTCAATCTCCTTGTAGCCCATGTTGACCAGCAGCTCGAACATGCGGCGCTTGCGGGCCGGGCTCATCGGGTCGATCAGCGCCTGGTTGCCGTCGCGCAGGTCGACCGCGCACCACAGGGGTGCGTGCTCGATGACTTTGTCTGGCCAGGTGCGATCCGGCAGGGTGACCGGCTCTACTTCCTGGGCGAACGATCGGTAGCGATCGACCGGCATCGAGGAGGCGCGCTGGGTGTTCCAGGACGGCTGGCCGTCACGGCGAGGGCCGGCTGGGGTCTTGATGGTGCGGGCAGATACGTAGGCATCCACAGATTCGATGGACGATTTCTGAGTGGTCACGATTGGGCTCCGGGGGTCTTGGGTTGGACTTCAGACCGGCGCATCGCGAAAACCCGCGACGGGAGGCCAGTCTGGATCAGACCCCGTCGCGGCGTCCGAGAAGGAGCACCCGCTGCACAGTGTCGTACTGTACTCCCGACCCGCCAGCTGGCCAAAAGTCGATGTGACGAATGTGCGAGTTCAAACAGCTGGACCCCGAGAGAATTCCGATAAGTGCACGCGGCATGTGGGTTGGGGTTCGTCGATCGGTGTCTGCGCTGGGTATCTGTGTCGCGTTGACAGCAGCGCGGCGGACGACCTGGAGGTGCCGCCGGACCGGATCGACCGGGCGATTCGGACCGCTGCGGTAGGCCCGCGATCAGCGCTCGGCAACGCCGCGACCGTTACCGCCATCGCGTTGCTCCGCCGCCACGGCGCAAGTCCCATCGACGCCGCTGTTCAGCCTGGCTTTCGGCCTGCTGAACCCCGGCCCCTCGGCTGATGCGTTCGGCCAGACCCGCCGGGTGAACGCGGACGCCAAGATTCAGAAAACTGATCGGGTTGCCAAACGGCCCAGTGCGGCGCGTAAACCGGCTGCGAGTAATCAGGACGCGACATCGTCACCGGGTAAGGGGCTCGGCGCCTGCGGCTAGCCCGGATTTTTCGTGGAATGTTGTGAGTTTTGGGGTGTAGATACGCGAAAGTGCCTGTCCTGCAGGGGATAATCGGACTTGTCTACGGTTCGATCAACCCATTGGGAAGGCACTTCGCAGGTGAAGAGTGTCGCGGTGGCATCACGGGTGGAAGTGTCGGCTGACGGCCAGGGTGTCGTGTCGCATGCTGGGATGGGCTTGCTGCGTGAGCTTGCCGATCTCACGGGCCTGTCCTTGCAGGTCACCGCGGTGACCGCCGATACCTACCGCGGCCGGTGGGTGTACGCCCCTGGTGAGGTGTTCGCCGATCTGGCGGCTGCGGTCGCCGACGGTGCGGACTGCATCGACGGTGTGGGACAGCTGTGTGGCGACCGTGAGCACGTGTTCGGCGCGAAGGCGTCGACCACCACGATGTGGCGATTGGTCGACGAGCGCATTGATGCCGCGCACCTGCCCGGGATCCGCACCGCCCGTGGTGTAGCCAGGGCAGCGGCGTGGGCCGCAGTCGCCGGCCTGGAACTACGGCACCGCCAACACGCCCGCGTCGCCGACCGCATCCGCGAACTCAAGAACACCGGCCTGCCTAACCTGCCGTGCCACGCCTTCGATGCCAACGCCGCCTGGTGTGGAAATCATCCTGACCGCCGCCGACCTGGTCACCTGGGCCCGACTGCTGGGCTTCACCACCCATCCCGAACTCGGCCGCGCCGAAATCAACACGTTCCGCTACCGGGTCCTGCACGTGGCCGCCCGCATCACCCACGGCGCACGACAACTGCGACTGCGCATCGATGCGACATGGCGCTGGGCAGCGATCATCGCCACCGCCTGGCAGACCATCCGCACAGCCTTCGACTGACACCGGATCAACCGATCCGTCGACCACGAAAGACCTACTGGCACTGGGAAAGCCCGCACCACCCGGCGACACGGGGCCATCAAACACGGCCCCACCACAAAACCCGGGTCCATCAACAAACCCCAGCCCCGACTCCCACCACCATCACCCTCGACGAAAAATCGAAGCTAGCCCGTCCGCTGACAAAGTCGACGCGATCGGCGGTTACGACGGTAGTCATTGAAGCGTGGTACCGCGTGCCGGTTGCTTGCGCGGGCCGGCCCGCGTTACACGTTCGCGCGCCCGGCTACGCTGGCTGACCATGCACCGACGACCGCGCTGGGTTCTCACGATCACGGTGGTGGTCATCGCGATTGGCGTCGCCATATGGTCGAAGTTCTTCGACGGGCCGCCGGAGAAGTGCAAGCCGGTGATCGACTTCTTGGACTACAGCCGGTCGCAAGCGCAAAAAATCGACTCCAAGGGTGGCGACGGGGTTCCGACGGTCGCCGAGGACACCGCGTACAAGGACTGGGCCGACGGCCTGGCCGAGCGGGCCCAGAAGGTGACCGATCCCGGCCTGGCGGCCCAGGCCACCGAGGTGGCCCAGCTGGCGAACCAGTTCGTCTCCGGGCTGCCGACGCTGCGGGCCCAAACCCGAGCGCGGGCGCCCGGCGCGCCGGCACCGCCCCAGGTCTACGAGATGTCGCTACTCAACGACAGGATCGTCGCCAAGCTCGGTGACTTGCGGAAAGAATGCTCCTGACCAGTTGAGCACGATCTGGTCCAGCGGCAGCCGCGCCCGCGGCCGGGCGTCGCGCTCGGTGATATCCGGGGCCACCTGCGCATAGTCACCCTGGGATCCGACCGCGACCACGGCCAGTGGGCGCGCATCGTCGGGCAGCTCGAACGCTTCGGCGGCACCGTCGGCGTCGAAGCCGGCCATCGGATGCGCGATCAGGCCGCGGGCCACCGCCTCGATCGACAGATTCGCGATCGCCGCACCCGCGTCCACCGCGGAATAGAGGGCGGTGCGATCGTCTTCGCCCTGATCGGCGCACACCAGGATCAGGGCGCCCGAAGCGCGGGCGTAGCTATTTCCCCGGCGGAGCAGGCCGGTGAGCGTGACGAACACCTCAGTGCCTCGCAGCCCGACCACGAACCGCACCGGCTGCCGATGTCCCCAGGTCGCGGCCCAGCGGGCCGCCTCCACAAGCGCGATTAGCTGCTCGGATGTGACCACCGCGTCGGGGTCGAAAGCGCGCGGGCTCCACCTGTCAGCGATCGGTGGGTGGATCGGCACCCGGGTCCGGGCGCGACGGTCGACGGGTTGGTCGGCGCGTTGGTCGGGCACGGCCGCGACGTTACCGCCGATCGGGGCGGGAAATGCAGGCGCTTGGACCCTTTATCCTTAGAGCCGACATTCGATCGAAAGGGACGACAGTGGCGCTCGTCGTGCAGAAGTACGGCGGATCCTCGGTGTCGGACGCCGACCGGATCCGGCGCGTCGCCGAGCGCATCGTCGAAACCAAGAAGGCCGGCAACGACGTCGTCGTCGTCGTCTCGGCGATGGGGGACACCACCGACGAACTGCTGGACCTCGCCAAACAGGTCTGCCCCGCGCCGCCCGCTCGTGAGCTGGACATGCTGCTGACCGCCGGCGAGCGAATCTCCAACGCGCTGGTCGCGATGGCCATCGAGTCATTGGGCGCCGAGGCCCGCAGCTTCACCGGATCGCAGGCCGGCGTCGTCACTACTGGCACCCACGGCAACGCCAAGATCATCGACGTCACCCCCACCCGGCTGCGGGCGGCGCTGGACGAGGGCAAGATCGTGCTGGTCGCCGGGTTCCAGGGCGTCAGCCAGGACACCAAGGACGTCACCACCCTGGGTCGCGGCGGCTCGGACACCACCGCCGTTGCGCTGGCCGCCGCCCTGCACGCCGACGTCTGCGAGATCTACACCGACGTCGACGGCATCTTCACCGCCGACCCGCGCATCGTGCCGAACGCGCACCGCCTGGACACCGTCAGCTTCGAGGAGATGCTCGAGATGGCGGCCTGCGGTGCCAAGGTGCTCATGCTTCGCTGCGTGGAATATGCCCGCCGCTACAACGTTCCGATTCATGTCCGGTCGTCGTATACCGACAAGCCCGGCACGATTGTCACTGGATCTATCGAGGACATTCCTATGGAAGACGCCATCCTGACCGGAGTTGCCCACGACCGCAGCGAGGCCAAGGTCACCGTTGTCGGTCTGCCGGACGTACCCGGTTATGCGGCCATGGTGTTCCGCGCGGTCGCCGATGCCGACGTCAACATCGACATGGTGCTGCAGAACATCTCCAAGGTTGAGGACGGTAAGACCGACATCACCTTCACCTGCCCGCGCGACATCGGCCCGACCGCGGTTGAGAAGCTCTCGGCGCTGCAGAACGAGATCGGCTTCACCAAGGTGCTCTACGACGACCACATCGGCAAGGTATCGCTGGTGGGCGCGGGCATGCGCAGCCACCCGGGTGTGACCGCGACGTTCTGTGAGACGCTGGCCAAGGTCGGGGTGAACATCGAGCTGATCTCGACCTCCGAGATCCGAATCTCGGTGCTGGTCAAGGATACTGAGCTGGACAAGGCGGTCGCCGCGCTGCACGAGGCGTTCGGTCTCGGCGGCGAGGAAGAGGCTGTCGTGTACGCCGGGACGGGGCGGTAGTTATGGTCAACATCGGTGTTGTGGGAGCCACCGGCCAGGTGGGCCAGGTGATGCGCACCCTGCTCGAAGAGCGCGACTTCCCGGTGACCAGTGTGCGGTTCTTCGCCTCGGCGCGCTCCGCGGGCAAAAAGCTACCGTTCCGCGGTCAGGAGATCGAGGTCGAGGACGCGGAGATCGCCGATCCTTCGGGCATCGACATCGCGCTGTTCTCGGCCGGCGCGACGATGTCGCGGGTGCAGGCGCCGCGGTTCGCCGCCGCCGGTGTGGTGGTCATCGACAACTCGTCGGCCTGGCGCAAAGACCCTGAGGTTCCGCTGGTGGTGTCGGAGGTCAATTTCGCGCGCGATGTCGGAAACCGCGCTCGGTCCCTGTCAAAAGGCATTATCGCCAACCCGAATTGCACCACCATGGCCGCCATGCCGGTGCTCAAGGTACTGCACGACGAGGCGCAGCTGGTGCGGATGATTGCCTCGACGTATCAGGCGGTCTCGGGCAGCGGCCTGGCCGGGGTCGACGAGCTGGCCACCCAGGCGCGCGCGGTGATCTCTCGCGCCGAGGAGCTGGTACACGACGGCTCCGCGCTGGACTACCCGGCGCCGGTGAAATATGTTGCGCCCATTGCGTTCAACGTGGTGCCGCTGGCCGGTTCGCTGGTCGACGACGGCTCCGGGGAGACCGACGAGGACCAGAAGCTGCGCAACGAAAGCCGCAAGATCCTCGGCATCCCCGATCTAGCGGTGTCCGGGACCTGCGTGCGAGTGCCGGTGTTCACCGGACACTCGCTGTCGATCAATGCTGAATTCGCCCAGCCGATTTCGCCTGCGCGCGCGGCTGAGCTGCTGGCCGGTGCGCCGGGGGTGACGCTGGTCGACGTGCCGACGCCGCTGGCCGCCGCCGGGGTGGACGACACCCTGGTCGGGCGGATCCGCCAAGATCCCGGCGTGCCCGACGAGCGAGGGCTGGCGTTGTTCCTCTCCGGGGACAACCTGCGAAAAGGCGCCGCACTCAACACCATTCAGATCGCTGAACTGCTGGCCGCCGAGCTCTGAAGCTGATTCCCCTTGCGCCGACACCGACGTTTGGGCGCGAAACTGCTAGTGGTGTGCGCCATTTCGTCGATCTGTTTGCTGGCGCTGGCGTTGGCTCCGGGCGCGGTCGCTGACCCACCTAACCCGGCGCCCGATCCGATTCTGGCGCCGCTGGCACCGGGTCAGGTGGTGCGCATCGGGCCGATCGCGGGCACCGGAACCCCGACCCGCGACTACGGCATCGGCGCCACCGACCTGTGCGAATTCATGGAATTCCCCACCGAATTGCTGCAGATCTGCGGTGACAGCTTCGCCGGGCAGGGCGTCGGATTCGGCGGCTGGTTCTCGCCGGTTGCCCTTCACGTGTCGGGCGACTCGGTCGCCGATCCAGACGGGGTGCGCTACACCGGGGTCACCGGCGTGGACAAGCCGTTGCTGGCCGACCCGACGCCAGCAGGATCCTCGCAGCTGCCGGCCGGCGTGGTGTCGATCAACCGGCAGAACTACCTGCTGGTGACCACCACCACGGATCTGGTGCCGCAGACCTCGCGGCTGGTGAAAGCTCAAGCCGGACAGGGTGGTTGGCAGACCATCGCCGGCTCGCAGCGCCCCGCGTCCTACGCCGGTGGGCGTCAGACGCAGATCAGCGGCTACTACAGCCCGATTCCCGCCCCGGATTCGCAGAGCGGCTGGGTGTACATCGTGGCCAACAATTTCGATCGGTCCTCTCCGGCGGTGCTGTACCGCGCCACCCCGGAGACCTTCACCGATCGCTCCCGATGGCAGGGCTGGGCGGCCGGTCCCGGTGGCGGCTGGAACACGACACCGACGCCGTTGTGGCCGGACAAGGTCGGCGAGATGAGTCTGCGTGAGGTCGACGGTAAGCCGGTGCTGTCCTATTTCAACGCCAGCACCGGCAACATGGAGATGCGGGTGGCCTACGATCCGACCGGTCTGGGCAGCGCGCCGGTGACGACGGTGGTGCAGGCCGACGGTTGGCCGGACCCGCCTGCGAGCCTGCCCGCGGCCGATGACAATCGACTCGCGCAGCCCTACGGGGGCTATATCTCGCCGGGTTCGACGCTCGAGGAGGTGCGGGTGTTCATCAGCCAGTGGAACACCGGGCCGCGCGACCAAGCGCCGTACCGGGTTCTGCAATTCGCGGTGAACCCTTTCAAGCCCTGGTGACAGGCTGCAGGAGCTTCGCCGTAACACGAACAAGTTGAATTTGAGCAACTCCGACCAGTACCACCGGCCACAACAATCCGGACGCCACTATGAGAGGGATGCGCATCCGGTCGTGCACGGAATCACCTGATTGAAGTGCCTCGGAGAATGCCCATGCCAGGAATGTGAACACCAGCATGCCGGTGAGATGGACCCAGACCAGCATCGCGCGTTCTCCTTCGAGGCAACCTAGGCAATATCGTCGCAAAGTTGGCTGATGCTGTCTAGGGCCACTACTGGCCCTGGCGGCATGACTACCTGCCCGGGCGGGGGTGCCTTTCATAGCCAACTCAAAGGCCGGACCTAGCCCGCACTAGGTGGCCGCCTCGGATGATGAAGTCATGACCGAAACACCCGAGCAGGCCGACGAGCCCGCAACCAGCCCTGTCGCGACCTTGCCGCAGCCACCGGAGTACGTGGTGCCTGTCCCCGTCGCCACTCGACCCAACCGGCTCTATCAGGCCGCCGCGTGGGTCGCCATCGTCGCCGGAACGATCTTTATCGTTGGCGCTGTGTTCTTCACCGGATTCGCCCTCGGACGCCACAGCGGACACGGCGGCGGCTGCCACCACCACAACAGGGGCGACGGTGACTCGCAGCAGTGGCAACACCGCGGCGGACCTGGTGGCCCCAGTGGCCCCAGTGGCCCCAGTGGCCCCGGTGGGCCCGGTGGGCCCGGTGGCCCCGTTGGCCCCGGTGGGCCTGGTGGCCCCGTTGGCCCCAGTGGGCCCGGTGGACCTGGCGCAGGTCCTGGATTCGCGCCGGCCGGCCCGGGTGGCACTGGCCCCGGTGCCACGCCAACTCCTCGTCCCTGACCTCTGCCCCGAGCTGCCCAGCGCCCTTCCCCCGGAGGGCGCTGGGCTTTCGGTGGTGATGGGACAGCGGTTGGCGGGTACTCGCTCCTCGGTCGGCCCACAGCCACAGAGAGGGGCGCAAAAAATGACAGAGAAATTCCTGACTACCGATGCCGGTGCGCCGGCCCCGAGTTTCGAACACTCCCTGACCGTCGGATCGGACGGCCCGATCCTGCTACAGGATCACTACTTGATCGAGCAGATGGCGAACTTCAACCGGGAGCGCATCCCGGAGCGTCAACCGCACGCCAAGGGCGGCGGAGCGTTCGGGGCCTTCGAGGTGACCCGGGACGTCAGCCAATTCACTCGAGCCGCGTTCCTGCAACCCGGTGCCAAGACCGAGATGGTGGCCAGGTTCTCCACGGTGGCCGGTGAGCGCGGCAGCCCAGACACCTGGCGGGACCCGCGGGGTTTCGCGCTGAAGTTCTACACCAGCGAGGGCAACTTCGACATGGTCGGCAACAACACTCCGGTGTTCTTCGTGCGCGATCCGATGAAATTCCAGAACTTCATTCGCAGCCAGAAGCGCATGGCCGCGAATAATCTTCGCGACCACAACATGCAGTGGGACTTCTGGACGTTATGTCCGGAGTCGGCACACCAGGTTGCCTACTTGATGGGTGATCGGGGCATCCCGAAGACGTGGCGCAACATGAATGGGTATTCCAGCCACACCTACAGCTGGCTCAACGCCGCCGGCGAATTGTTCTGGGTGAAGTACCACTTCAAGACCGACCAGGGCATCGACTACCTCAGCCAGGAGGATGCCGACCGGCTGGCAGGCGAAGACGGCGACTATCACCAGCGCGACCTCTTCAACTCGATTGAGGACGGCGACTTCCCGAGCTGGACGCTGCACGTCCAGATCATGCCGTTCGAGGACGCCAAGACCTACCGATTCAACCCGTTCGACCTGACCAAGGTGTGGCCGCACAGCGACTACCCCCTGCATGAGGTCGGCCGAATGACGTTGAACCGCAACGTCGTCGACTACCACGCCCAGATGGAGCAGGCCGCTTTCGAGCCGAACAACATCGTGTCAGGGACCGGCTTGAGCCCGGACAAGATGCTGCTGGCGCGCGGATTCTCGTACTCCGACGCGCATCGTCACCGGCTCGGCGTGAACTACCGGCAGATCCCGGTCAACGAGCCGCACGTCGAAGTGAACGCCTATTCCAAGGACGGTGCGATGCGCATCCGCAATGCCCCCGACCCGGTGTATGCACCGAACTCGATGGGCGGTCCGGAAGCCGATCCCGCGCGGGCTGCAGAGGTGCACTGGGTCTGTGATGGCGACATGGTCCGTAGCGCGTATGCGCTTCGCCCAGATGACGACGATTGGGGCCAAGCCGGCACCTTGGTCCGGGAGGTTCTCGACGATGCCGCTCGAGATCGTCTCGTGCACAACATCATCGGGCATGTGTCCGACGGTGTGAAGGAGCCGGTGTTGTCCCGCGTGTTCGAGTACTGGCGCAACGTCGACGCCGATCTCGGTGAAAAAGTCGAAGAAGGAGTGCGCGGCAAGGCCGAATAGCGGCCACCGAAATCGACGTGCGGGTTGTGATTGCTGATGTTTCACGACCCTCATGTCGATCTCGCGACCGAATCACCCCGCGCATCGGCTGGCATGATCGATTCCATGAAGATCGAGGTCATCTACACCGCGGAGTCCACGGCCAGCGGCGGGGGACGCGACGGTGTGGAGCAGGCGCAGGCCGAGGAGCTGATGGACAAAGCACACCGGGTGTGTCCGTACTCCAAAGCCACCCGGGGCACTATCGACGTCACGCTGACTGCCAAGGTCTGAGGCGATGCGCAGCACTGTTGCGGCGGCGGTCGCGTTGGCCGCCGGTGTCACCGGTTTCGGCACGGCCGTTCCGGCTCAGGCCCGTCCGTCGGATCCGGGTGTGGTGTCCTACGCAGTGCTGAGCAAGGGGTCCGTCGGCAATATCGTCGGCGCCCCGATGACCTGGGAAGCGGTGAACACCGATCCGGTCCAGGCGTACTGGGTGGACCTGCCCGTCTGCAATAACTGGGCCGATGTCGGGCTGCCTGAGGTGTACCTCGATCCCGACCTCGCGTCATTCAACAGTGCGGTGACCCAGACCTCGGCGACCGACCAGAACCACCTGGTCAAGCAGGCCATCGGGGTGTTCGCCACCGCCGACGCCGCCACCCGGGCCTTCCACCGCATCACCGACCGCACCATCGGGTGCGCAGGTCAGACCACGGCCATGCACCTCGATGACGGCACCACGCAGGTGTGGTCGTTCGGTGGTGTCGCACCCACCGCCACCGACGCGGTGTGGGTCAAACAAGAAGCGGGTACTGATCGCCGGTGCTTCACCCAGACCCGGCTGCGGGAAAACGTGCTGCTGCAGGCCAAGGTCTGCCAGGCCGGGAATGGCGGGCCCGCGGTCAATGTTCTGGCCGGCGCCATGCAGAACACCCTGGGTCAATAGTCAGGTCACCAATGCGTAAGCAGGGGATCGAAGGAATTTGTCGGTGTGGTCGCCGAAGATGGATCGCATGACGTTCGTCGTCACGTCCGAGCCGGGCCGGGCATCGAGCGGCCCGGCCGTCGGCGAGCGCGTTTTGACCAGCTCATCCTCGGCCGCGCTGTACATCGCCGGCGCATCTCTGGAGCACGGCCCGATCGGCCGGGTGGGTCTGGAACTCGAAGCGCACTGCTTCGATCTGCATGACCCCCGCCGGCGGCCGGATTGGGTGCAGCTGAACAACGTGATCGCCACTGTGGGACCACTGCCCGGCGGCAGCGCCGTCACTGTGGAGCCCGGCGGTGCCGTCGAACTGTCCGGGCCACCGGCAGATGGGCCGGTAGCCGCGATCGCCGCGTTGAGCGCCGACCGCAAAGCCTTGCAATCGGCGTTCGCCGAGGCGGGTCTGGGCCTCGCGCTGCTGGGTGCAGACCCGCTGCGCCGTCCACACCGGATCAACCCGGGTGACCGCTATCAGGCCATGGAACGGTTCTTCACCGCCTCGGGCACGGGACGTGCGGGCACGGCGATGATGACGTCGACCGCCTCGATTCAGGTGAATCTCGACGCCGGCCCGCGCGACGGGTGGGCAGCCCGGGTCCGGCTGGCCCACTCGCTCGGCCCGACGATGATTGCGATCGCCGCCAATTCGCCGCTGCTCGCCGGTCGCTTCACCGGCTGGGCCTCCAGCCGTCAGCGGGTGTGGAGCCAGCTGGATTCGGCGCGCTGCGGACCGATCCTCGGTGCCAGCGGTGACGATCCGGGCACCGACTGGTCCCGCTACGCGCTCAAAGCTCCGGTGATGCTGGTGCACACCCCGGATGCGGTGGCGGTCACCGAGCATGTCCCGTTCGCCGATTGGGCCGACGGGCTCGTGCTCCTGGGTGATCGCCGGCCCACCACCGCCGACCTTGATTACCACCTGACCACGTTGTTCCCGCCGGTGCGCCCGCGGCGCTGGCTGGAGATCCGCTACCTCGACAGCGTGCCCGACGAACTGTTGCCGGCGGTGGTGTTCCTGATGGTGACGCTGCTCGATGACCCGGTGGCTGCCGAGTTGGCCGCCGAAGCCGTCGAACCGGTCGCGACAGCGTGGGATCTGGCGGCTCGGATCGGCCTCAAGGACGACCGGCTTTACGAGGCGGCCAACCGCTGTGTCGCGGTGGCCGCCGAACGCGCACCCGCGGAGTTATCCGAGTCGATGCAGCGGTTGGTGCAGAGCGTGGAGAACGGCCGCAGTCCCGCCGACGATTTCGCCGACCAAGCCATCAGCAGTGGCATCGAGGGCGCACTGCTGCAGATGGCCAGGTCGACAGCATGATCGGGCGCGACACCTTGGCCCGCGATCTCGATCGGGCCCGGCAGCGCACTCTGGCCCTCACCGACTTCGACGATGCCGAGTTACATCGCCAGTACAACCCGCTGATGAGTCCGCTGGTATGGGACCTTGCGCACATCGGGCAACAGGAGGAGCTGTGGCTGTTGCGCGACGGTGACCCGCACCGGCCGGGGATGTTGCCTGCCAATATCGAAGGCCTCTACGACGCTTTCGTGCACTCTCGGGCCAGCCGCGTCGACCTGCCGCTGCTGTCGCCCGCGCAATCACGCGCCTACTGCAACAGCGTCCGGGCCGCCGCGCTCGACATCTTGGACACCCTGCCCGAACGCGATGACGACGCCGAGGTCGCATTCCGCTTCGGCCTGGTGATCAGCCATGAGAATCAGCACGACGAAACCATGCTCCAGGCGTTGAACCTGCGCAGTGGCGCGCCGATTCTGGCGCAGCGGAATGCCCTGCCTGACGGGCGACCCGGCCTGGCGGGCACCTCGGTGCTGGTCGCCGGCGGTGCGTTCGTACTCGGTGTCGACGGGCGAGACGAGCCGTTGTCGCTCGACAACGAGCGGCCTGCGCATTTGGTCGACGTACCGGCCTTCCGGATCGGGCGGGTGCCGGTGACCAACTCCGAGTGGCGCGAGTTCGTCGACGGCGGCGGATACGTCCAGCAGCGGTGGTGGTCACCACGCGGCTGGGAGCACCGAGTGCAGGCCGGTCTGAGCGCGCCGGAATTCTGGAATCGTGAGGGCACCCGAACCCGGTTCGGCCATGTCGAGGCGATCCCCGGCGACGAACCCGTGCAGCATGTCAGCTTCTTCGAAGCCGAGGCCTACGCGGCGTGGGCGGGTGCCCGCCTGCCCACCGAAATCGAATGGGAGAAGGCCGCGGCCTGGGATCCCGGTGCCGGCACCCGCCGCCGCTATCCCTGGGGTTCCGACGAACCCAGTGGGCGCTTGGCCAACCTCAGCGGTACGGCGCTGCGGCCTGCACCCGTCGGCGCCTATCCCGCCGGGGCCTCGGCCTACGGGGCCGAGCAGATGCTCGGCGACGTGTGGGAGTGGACCACCTCGCCCTTGCGGCCGTGGCCCGGATTCACCCCGATGATCTACCAACGCTATTCGGAACCATTCTTCGACGGGGATTACAAGGTGTTGCGCGGCGGTTCCTGGGCGGTGGCCGCCGACACGTTGCGGCCAAGCTTCCGCAACTGGGATCACCCGATCCGCCGGCAGATCTTCTCCGGTGTGCGCCTGGTCTGGGACGTCTGATGTGCCGACATCTCGGGTGGCTGGGTGAGCCGGTGTCGATCGCCTCGCTGATGCTGGATCCGCCCTCCGGCCTGCAGGTGCAGTCCTACGCTCCGCGCCGGCAGAAGCACGGGCTGATGAACGCCGACGGGTGGGGCGTGGGGTTCTTCGATCATGGACACGCTCGCCGGTGGCGCAGCGCGTCACCGCTGTGGGGTGATGTGTCCTTCGCGTCGGTGGCACCCGCGCTGCACAGCCGATGTGTAGTCGCCGCGGTGCGTTCGGCGACGGTGGGCATGCCCATCGAGGCCAGCGCTTCGGCGCCATTCAGCGACGGCAGCTGGCTGCTGTCACACAACGGAGTCGTCGACCGCGGGGTACTGCCCGTCAGCCGCGCCGCCGAATCAACGGTCGACAGCGCGATGCTTGCCGCGCTGATCTTCGACCGTGGCCTGGACAACCTCGCCGACACCATCCTCGACGTCGGCACCGCAGACCCTTCAGCGCGACTGAACATCATGGCGGCCAACGGATCCCGGCTAGTGGCCACCACCTGGGGCGATACTCTGTCGGTCCTGCGCCGCGACGATGGTGTGGTGCTGGCCAGCGAGCCCTATGACGACCATCCCGATTGGCAGGACATTCCCGAACGGCACCTGGTCGACGTGACTGGGGGACAGGTGTCGCTGACGCCGCTGGAAGGATCTTCGTGACGTTCACGCTGTCGCACTACCTAGCCGCCGACTCCGCTGCCCAGGCATTGCGCGCCGACGTCCGGAACGGGCTGGCGCAGAATCCGAAATCGTTGCCGCCCAAGTGGTTCTACGACTCTGTGGGCAGCGAGCTTTTCGACCAGATCACCCGGTTGCCGGAGTACTACCCGACCCGGGCCGAGGCGCAGATCCTGCGTGCCCAGTCGCCGGCGATCGTGGCGGCAAGTGGTGCCGACACGCTGGTCGAGCTCGGCAGCGGCACCTCGGAGAAGACCAGGCAGCTCCTGACGGCGCTGCGCGACACCGGATCGCTGCGGCGCTTCGTGCCCTTCGACGTCGACTCGAGTGTGCTGGAGTCGGCCGGCGCCGCATTGGCTAGCGAGTATCCCGGTCTCGAGATCGACGCTGTGTGTGGTGATTTCGAGGAACACCTAGCCAGAGTTCCTGCCGGCGGTCGGCGGCTGTTCGTCTTTCTCGGCTCGACCATCGGCAATCTGACGCCAGGTCCTCGCAAGCAGTTCCTGGCCGCGCTGGCCGATGTGCTCGATCCCGGGGACAGCCTGTTGCTGGGTACTGATCTGGTCAAAGACACCGGCCGGCTGGTCCGTGCCTACGACGACGGCGCCGGCGTCACCGCGCGGTTCAACCTCAACGTGCTGGCGGTGGTCAACCGCGAGCTGGACGCGAACTTCGATCTCGGTGCCTTCCAGCACGTCGCTCGCTGGAATCCAGACGAGGAGCGGATCGAAATGTGGCTGCGGGCAACAGCTCCGCAGCGGGTGGTTATCGGCAGCCTCGGGATGCAGGTCGATTTCGCCGCAGGGGAGGAGATGCTCACCGAGGTGTCGTGCAAGTTCCGGCCGGAGACGGTCGCGCAGGAACTCGCCGAGGCGGGGTTGCGACGCACTCACTGGTGGACCGACCCGGCAGGCGACTTCGGCCTGTCGCTGGCAGTGAAGTGAGCGGACCAGAGGCCCTGGCACAGAGTTGGCGCGCTGCTCGGCTGCCTGCCGCAGGTGTGCATCTGGACAGTGCCGCGTGTTCGCGCCAGAGTGTGGCGGCGATCGATGCCGCGGCCGCGCATGCCCGCCACGAATCCGAGGTCGGCGGCTATGTCGCGGCACAGGCGGCAGCATCGGTGCTCGACGCCGGCCGCGCGGGTGTCGCTGCGCTGACCGGAATGTCGGCCGCCGACGTGGTTTTCACCACCGGTTCGGGAAACGCCCTGCAACTGCTGCTCGGTGTGTGGCCGATGGAGCGCACGGTCGCGTGCCTACCCGGCGAGTACGGTCCAAACCTCGCGGGGTTCGCCGCCAACGGATTCAGCCGCCGGTCATTGCCAGTCGATAGCCTCGGCCGGGTCGATCCCGATGCTGCACGCACGGCGTTGGCCGATGATCCGCCGGCGATGGTGCACCTGACCGCGGTCGCCAGCCATCGCGGCGTCGTGCAACCGGTGGCCGCCGTTGCAGAGATATGCCGGGAGATCGGGGTGCCGTTGATCGTCGATGCTGCCCAGGCCCTGGCGCACATCGACTGCGTGGCCGATGCTGATGCCGTCTACTCCTCGTCGCGCAAGTGGCTGGCCGGCCCGCGCGGGGTTGGTGTGCTCGCCGTGCGTCCGGCGCTGGCCGACCTGCTGCAGACTCCGGAGTGGGCCGGCTCGCTGTCGGCGCTGCAATGCTTGGAATTCGGTGAGGCCAATATTGCTACCCGGGTTGCTTTTTCGGTGGCCGTGGGGTTGCATCTCGCGGCTGGCCCGGACGCGGTGCGGCAACGCTTGGGGGAGCTGGGACGGCAGGTGCGCACGCTGCTCGCCGACGTTCCCGGCTGGCGGGTCGTCGAACCTGTCGACGAGCCAACTGCCATTACCACGCTGGCGCCGACCGAGGGCACCGACCCGGCGCAGGTGCGGGCCCGACTGATCGCCGAGTATGGCATCGTGACGACCGCGGCCGGCATTGAGCGGGCACCCCTGGAGATGACGACGCCGGTGCTGCGAGTCTCGCCGCATGTTGACGCCTCCATCGAGGACCTCGAGGCGTTCGTGACGGCGCTGCGCGCTCTAACCTGAAGCGGCCCAGACTGGCTCATCCGTGTGGCGCGATAGGCATCGATGGCCCCGGAATGCGCTGGGATGAAGCTCGTTTGGACCGTCGACGGCGTTTCGAGGTGTTGGATTCCGCAGATACAGCGTGGCACCGGACGCGCTGTAGCGCTGGCCAGGGTCGCCACCACGGCGCTGGCCAAATCAGCGGCGGTGGCCTGACGGCAGAGCAGGAGACTGGCCACTCCGATCGAGCGGATGCCCGCGGGCACATAGTTGCCTGTCGGAATAACAGATTCAGCCCTCGTTGTGGGCGCTGAGCAGGAATGCCGGCAGCTTCGTTCGGCCCTTCTCATCCAGATCGAAAGGCGTTGCGGTGGGCGGTATGCCGGGGATCTCAGGCTGGTAGGCGTGGATAAACGCCGGACGGATCTCGTCGATCACGAAGTGCTTCGACACCGCTGCCCGCAGCTCGTCCTCATCGACCTCATTGGGCTTAGTCTCCAGATGCGGTGGGAAGGCGCCCTTCGCGAACACCAGCACGTACAGCTTGGCACCCGGCGCGGCGGCGCGGTGAATGGACTGCAGGTAGGAATCGCGACGATCGACCGGAAGCGAGTGGAACAGGGTGCTGTCGACGATCGTGTCGAAGCGGCCGTCGTAGCCAGTGAATGAGGTGATGTCAGCGCACACATACGTCGTATTGCCCAGACCGCGTTTCTCGGCGGCTTTGGTCGCCGCGGCAATGGCCGTCGGTGACAGGTCGATGCCGACGACGGTGCTGCCGGCCGCGGCGAGCGTCAACGACAACTCGGCATGCCCGCACCCGGCGTCGAGCACGTCACCGGTGAGTTGGCCGTCCCGGATCAAGGCAGCCAGCTCGGGTTGCGGTTCCCCGATACTCCATGGTGGCGGGCCGTCGAAACCGTCTTCTCCCCGGTAGACGCTGTCCCAGTCCATCACCTCAGAATCCATGGCCCCCAACCTACTCCGCGGCGCCGTCCGCCCAGGTGTGGACGGGTTCGTTGCTGTGCATCAGATCGCAGTACCGGCGCAGCATCTCGGCGAGCGCCTGCGGGCGGGCCATGCCGCCGCGCTGCAACGCCTCCACCGTGGCGACCTGCCACGCCGACCCGTTGCGGCTGGTCTTGGCCCGGCCTTCGATCACCCCGAGGTAGCGGTCGCGCACTTCGGCGGCCACGCCCCAGCGGCGCAAGCCTTCGTCGGCCATCGGCAGCAGGGTCCGTAGCACCAGCTCATCAGGGGGTGATCTCACCCAATCCGGGCCAGTACAGCCGGGCGTCCATCCCGTGCCGCGCGGCCTCGATGAAATTGTCTTGTGCCGCAGTGAAACTCATCTTTTTCCACAGCGGCCGGTCGGAACATCGTGCCGAACCGGTCCAGCGCTGCCACGATGTCGCGTTTGACGTCATCGCCGATGTCGTCGCGGTCAAGGTACTCCTGACCGTTGGTCTGCAGCAGCCGATCCAGGCACGAGGCATCCGGGCCGCCGCGGGGCATATCGGCGATCATTCGGGTAGCGCCGGCCAGCCGGGCACTGGAGCAGGTGCGGGTGGGGGATTCTCGAAGGTGGGGCCTGGCAGTTGCAGGCCGGGGGTCTGCATGCTGGTTGTGCACTGCTGCTCAAGGGCATCAGTTTCAGGATCTTTGCCGGACTTGCCATCTGGAGTGAACCACTCCGGCAATGGCCGTCCTGCAGTTGCAACCCACGGCCCGAACACGTCTTCGGCAGGAGCGGGCAGAGGTCCCCGTTGGGGAGCGGTAGGGCTTGCGGGTGCCGGTGGACCAGTTGTGGGTGTCTGGTCGCTGAAATCGACGCGCATGACCCATGGTTTCAGCTCGCTACCGCTGAACATCGGCCGGTACTTCTTTTCGGGCGTAACGAGGTACAAGCCCTGTTCGGCGACGCATACCCGCGTAGAAAAGCCGTCGGGAATCGGCGTGATCCGCAGGATGTGTAGATAATCCACGCCATACAGAGGTTTATCCAGGTAGGGGCCGATCACGGAAGTGGATTGGTCGATGCGCGGAGCCGGATTGTTGATGCGCTTGATATTGAAGACCCCGTCGGGCGGATACGGAACCGCGCGTTTAAAACCCGGGTATCCCGCATCGGGATTCGCAAGGAGATTGATGAGGAAAAACGATTCCAAATAGGCGCGAATGGGTACGGCTGGCCCTTTATACAAGTCGATGCCAGGGTCCGCGCTCCAATGGAAACGCATGTTCGCCGCTAGCGGTGTAAGGTTCGGAAATTCAGCGGCAGGGGGAGTCGGCGATTCATGGGCCGAGTCGTGGCGTGAATTGCAGCTGCTAATCGTGAATGCAACAAGCGCAATAATCAAAGCGGCGCACGCACTGGTGCTACTTGAGCGCATTATTGTGCCCCTCTGTGTAATTTGCCCAGATCTGTGAATTGGGTATCCCCAGGGTATTTAGGTAATCTTGTATAGCATTCCTGAATGCGCCTCCGTCGGCCTTCGAAGCTTGAGATTGATAGTCCTGCAATGCCGAACCGTCGGGCAGCGCATACTCTGCTAGCCCGCTCGTATTGCCGACCCCGGCGGTCTACAGCTCCGCCGCTAGCGCGTATTGCGCCGGTGTCGACGCTCTGATGTTGGCCTCGCCTAGGGGTGAGGGTGTTGGCGCGTCACCGAGGAACATTTGGTTTAGCACATAGGCAGCCGTGCTGGCGTACTGGCCAGCAATCGGCACTGAGGATCCGACGCCGTCGAGGCCGTCGATCCACGCTTTGCGCCTGTCGTAAGCCGCCTGGGCCGCGAGATTGTGATCGGTGATTCTGTCGTTGGCTTCGACGAGGTTGGCGTGATCACGTATTCCGTACATTTCACCGATGGTGGTCGCGTCGGCGTAGTCAATCGTGCTGGAGTCACCCGTTGTCAAGGACTTTGCGATCGACTGGGCTAGCTCGTGGTGCCAAAGAACGGTATAGCCTTCCGCCGCCTTGTTGATGTACCGCGAGGCTGCGTCATCGCTGTCGAGCACTGCGAAAACGCCCTGTGCAAGCGGTGCGTGTCCTTCTCCGACGCCGAGTGCGCCGTCGAGCAATCCGAATCCGCGGGTGTCCTCCAAGCGGTTGTTCATCATGTCCGGAATGTCGTGCGACAGAGCATGCGAAAGACTCTGTGCAAGTTCAGGATTCATCTGTCCCAGGCTGTCGCCTGCACCGTTGAGATTCAGCAGGTGCTGCCACTTGTCGCCGAGCTGGAAGGCCGCAGCGTGGGCGGTTTGACCCGCCCGCTCGGCGAGTGCGACCTCGGTGGCGTTGCCGGGATCATGCACCACCGCTTGGCCTTCGATGTTGTGGAACAGACTGCCAACAGACTTTCCGCCGTCGGCGTAGTCGTGGTTGAACATGTCCGCCAGGAACTGTTGGCCCCGGCCAGAATCCGCTGACAGGCCGTCCACCGCCGCGCCGGTCACCGCATCGTGGATCACTAACGAATCTGCGTGGACGACGTCGAGCATTCGCTGCAGGGTGGGGTCAATGCTGTTCTTGGACCGGATCGTTCGATCCATCTCGGCGCCGGCGGGCCCCATCGGCAGAGCCTGGTCGTTCGACGCGGTGACCAGTGCGTGCGCTTTGTCCAGCACCAGGACATCCAGCCCAGAGCCCATCTTCACCCCAGGATCGCCCTTGGCGGCGATGTTGGCCAGAGCCATGAGTTGCTGATTGGCCATCGGCGGTGCGAGCGGCTTGGGCATACCGCCGCCGGGCTGCCCCGGCGTGCCGGGCCGGGGATAGAACTCTTGCATCACCGGCGCGTTGGCCAACCCCTGCGGAAGCGCGAACTTGCCGCCCCGGTCGGGGACGTACCCCACGGTTCCCGGCTTGCCCTGGCCGGGCACTCCGCTGCTGATGTAGGGATTGGACGCCACATGAAGCGCCGAAGCGAGCTTGTCACCGTCAGGCCCCAGCTTGCCTATCAAGTCGGACACCTGTTGCGGGGTCTTGTCGCCGAGAGCTTGTGACACGCCGATCAGATAACCCAATTGGTCGGGCGGTAACACCAGATCGCCGCGTTGGAGTGCTTCGAGCTGACTCGGCGACAAGGTCGTGGCCTCGGTAAGGCGCTGCCGCTGTCGATCGGTGAGCTGGCCGCTCTGCAGGGCCAGACCGTCGCCTGCGCCCAACCCGTTGTCCATCGGCGTGTGCGGGCCATCGTGCAGTTCACGGGCGACGTCGGCAGCCGACATGGTCCCGTTCGCGCCGTCGATCGCGGCTGCGAGGTCGCGGTCAGCGTTGTTCGCTCGATCAAGCAACTCGACAATTTCGTCATGGATGATGCCCATCCGGCGCTCGAGCTCGGCGATGTCATCGGGATCGGTGGGCTGCGGATTCGGCGGCAGGATCTCGTTGGTCTCGATATCGATGGTGATTCCCCAGCGGTCGGCCATCCGGCAGATCTTCTGCCAGTCCGACTTGATTCCCCGGACCTCGGTCTCGGCGGTGCTCGCCGCGTTAGCGACGGCATCGAGTTGGTCGGCGTGCAGATCGAGATCCCGTTGAATGCCGGAGCTCGCCCGCATGGCCGCATCGTGTGCCGCGCCTTCCAAGGGCACCGACGCCATCACCTGGCCGAGGCTTTGCGATGTTTGTCGGGTCGCCTCGGAGTGGCCGGTCACCGCGGAGAAGACCTCATGGATGGCGTTGGGGTCCCACCGGTCCAGGTCGGCCAGGGACATGCTCATCGTGCATTATCCCCGGTAGACGTCAGCCAGTTTGTCGGCGCGTCGCTCTTCGGTGACGGCGAAGGTGCGGGCCGTGGTGTGTAAGTGCTGGCCGTGGTCATCCACGTTGGTTACCAGCGCTTCCGCGCGCTTGCCCAGCGTCGCGGCCCAGGCACCCAACGATTGCGCCGATTGGCCGGCCCAGCCGCCGTGCGCTGCCCAGATGCGCGTTGCAGCGGCACTGTGGCCGGCAGCGAAGTCATCGCCGTGGCCCTGCACCTGCGTCGCGGACGCATCTACTCCTTCGACATTGACAGACAACTTGTCCGGCATCGTCGTCCCCCTTCGTCACCTGGACCAATTGTGTCGAATTGCCGCTCCGAGTCACTTCACCTGGCGTTTTTACTGCCTGCGTCCGAGAAGCTGGCATGCTGGCCACATCGGCTACCGTCGACCTTTGAGGAGCACCGTTGGCTGACTTCGTCGCCTCGATTGACCAAGGCACCACCAGCACCCGCTGCATGATCTTCGATCACAAGGGCACTGAGGTCGGCCGGCACCAGCTCGAGCACGAGCAGATCCTGCCGCAGTCCGGATGGGTCGAACACAACCCGGTCGAGATCTGGGAACGCACCCAAACAGTCGTGAAGTCGGCGCTCAACACCACGAAGCTGGCCGCCGGTGACCTCGCCGCGGTGGGCATCACCAACCAGCGCGAGACCACGCTGGTGTGGAACCGCAAGACGGGCCGGCCGTATTACAACGCGATCGTCTGGCAAGACACCCGCACCGACAAGATCGCGGCCGCGCTGGATCGCGACGGCCGCGGCGACATCATCCGGCGCAAGGCCGGTCTGCCCCCGGCCACCTACTTCTCCGGCGGCAAGCTGCAGTGGATCCTGGAAAATGTCGACGGCGTGCGCGCCGACGCCGAACGCGGTGACGCCCTGTTCGGCACCCCCGACACCTGGGTGCTGTGGAACCTCACCGGCGGAACAAAAGGTGGCGCGCACATCACCGATGTGACCAACGCCAGCCGCACCATGCTGATGAACCTGGAGACCCTCGACTGGGACGAGGAACTGTTGGGGCTCTTCGGTATTCCACGCGCAATGCTGCCCGAGATCCGGCCGTCGTCGTCACCGGACCCCTACGGGACGACGCTGGCCGGTGGCTCCGTCGGCGGCGAGGTACCGCTGACCGCGAGCCTCGGCGATCAGCAGGCCGCGATGGTCGGGCAGGTGTGCCTGGCACCCGGGGAGGCCAAGAACACCTACGGCACCGGTAACTTCCTGCTGCTCAACACCGGCGAGAAGATCGTGCGCAGCGAAAACGGGCTGCTGACCACCGTGTGCTACCAGTTCGGGGACGCCAAACCCGTTTACGCCCTTGAGGGTTCGATCGCCGTCACCGGCTCGGCGGTGCAGTGGTTGCGCGATCAGCTGGGCATCATCAGCGGCGCTTCGCAGAGCGAGACGCTGGCCGCGCAGGTGCAGGACAACGGCGGGGTGTACTTCGTGCCGGCGTTCTCGGGACTGTTCGCCCCGTATTGGCGCTCGGACGCGCGCGGCGCGATCGTCGGGCTGTCCCGCTACAACTCGAATGCGCACGTGGCCCGCGCGACGTTGGAGGCGATCTGCTACCAGAGCCGCGACGTGGTCGATGCGATGGAAGCCGATTCCGGTGTGCACCTTGAGGTTCTGAAGGTCGACGGCGGTGTCACCCAGAACGAGTTGTGCATGCAGATTCAGGCCGATGTGCTCGGCGTGGACGTGGTGCGTCCGGTGGTCGCCGAGACGACGGCGCTGGGGGCGGCCTACGCCGCCGGGCTGGCGGTCGGATTCTGGTCGGATCCCGACGACCTGCGGGCCAATTGGCAGGAGGACCGTCGGTGGTCGCCGGCGTGGAACTCCGAGCAGCGCGAGGCCGGCTATGCCGGGTGGCGCAAAGCCGTCCAGCGCACGCTGGACTGGGTCGAGGTCTAGACACAGGTTGGGCGCGGTTTCATGCGCTGTGCGCACGAAAGCGCGCCCAAGTCTGCGTATTACTCGGATTCGCCGAGGATCTGGTAGATCTCGCGACGCGCATTGTTGACGATGTCGATGATGCGCTGCTGCTGCTCGGAGTTGGCAGCGAAAGCCGCCTGCCGTACGGCGCCGAACAACTGGCCGACTGCGGCGCGGATGTTCACCTGGCCGGGGTCGGCACCTTCGGTGATCTCGTCCCACGGTGCGGTCTCGATCTTCTCGACGGCCACGCGGCCCTCGTCGGTCAGCTCGAAAAGCTTCTTGCTGCCCTCGGATTCGGTGGCCACCAGCAGACCTTCGTCGACCAGCAGCTGCAGGGTCGGGTAGACCGAGCCGGGACTGGGCTTCCATAGATCCTGGGTGCGCTCGGCGATCTCCTGGATCATTTCGTAGCCGTGCATCGGCCGTTCGGCCAGCAGCTTGAGGATTGCGGCGCGCACGTCGCCGCGCTTGCCGCGGCTACGGCCGTGTCCGCGGCGACCGCCGCGTCCACCGGCACCGAAGCCACCGGGGCCGAAACCTGGACCGAAGCCACCGGGGCCGAAACCTGGACCGAAGCCCGGACCGAATCCGCCGCGCGGGCCGAAGGCCGGACCGTCGTGGACATCGCCGTGCTCGCGGAATTGATCGCGGAGCTGCGCACTTGATTGGTCGCGATGCTCGCGACGGCCGTGGCGTTCGCCGCGGCGACCGCGACCCGCTGGGGCAAAGCCGAAGCCGGGACCGAAGCCCGGGCCGAAGCCGGGGCGACCCATGTCAGGGCCGCCGAACTGGGGAAATGGGGTGTTCATGAAAGTTCTCGTTTCTGGTCAGGAAACGCCGAATGCGTTTCCGATACGGTGACGATATATCGGAAACTATCGTGATGCAACGGTTAATCTGATGTCTTGTCGATTTCCCTGATCAGCCAGCGCGCCCAGTCGGTCTCCATCGCTTGGGCGCGCAATCCGAATTCCAGGGCTGCCCGCCCGTAGAAACCGGCGGGGTTGTCATCCCAGTCGATGGCGTCGCGCAGCTGCTCGTAGCGGGCCAATTCGGCTTCGGAATGCTCGGCCACGGCGGTGACGTAGGCTCTGGCCTGCTCATGCGTCATCTCGCTGAGCAGGAACACGCGCAGCAGTTCGGCGCTGCGATACGGCGGGTCGTCCTGGGGATTGGTCATCCAGCGCAGCAGGTCCACACGGCCGGCGTCGGTGACGCGGTACTCCTTGCGGCCGCGCGGACCGATATCGCTGACCTCGATCAGGCCGGCGCTGGCCAGCTTGTTGAGCTCGCCGTAGAGCTGGCTCTGGGTGGCCGGCCAGACGTTGGCCATCGAGATTTCGAACCGCTTGAGCAGGTCGTACCCGCTGCCGGGCTGCTGTGCCAGAAGGCCGAGCGCCGCGTACCGAAGACTCACGGCCCTATCGTAGGTGCGATATGTCAGTTGTGGAATGTCACGCGCCGCCAATCTGTGACATTTCATTATTGACAGGTCATCTGTGGACTGTCAGAGTATTCGGTATGACGGACATCACCACCGATTCAGCCAACTTGCCCACCCAGGGTCAGTTCTTTCAGCGTGGCAACTACGCGCCGGTGCCGGACGAACTGACCGAATACACGCTTCCTGTCGAGGGCGCCATCCCACCCGAGCTCGACGGCTGGTATCTGCGCAACGGGCCGAACCCGCGTGCGGCCACCGGCCACTGGTTCACCGGCGACGGCATGCTCCACGGCGTGCGCCTCGAGGGCGGTGCGGCCAAGTGGTATCGCAACCGCTGGGTGCGCACCGACAGCTTCCTCGATCCGTTCCCGCTCTACCGCGAGGACGGAACACGCGACCTGCGAGCCGCGGTCGCCAACACTCACGTCGTCAATCACGCCGGTAAGACGCTGGCGCTGGTCGAGTCGTCACTGCCGTACGAGGTCACCAATGATCTGGAAACGGTCGGCTGCTATGACTTCGGCGGCAAGCTGGTCGACTCGATGACCGCGCACCCCAAGATCTGCCCGACCACCGGGGAACTGCATTTCTTCGGCTACGGCAGCATTTTCGCGCCGCACGTCACCTACCACCGCGCCGATGCCAATGGAGAGTTGACCATCAACCGTCCGGTCGACGTGAAGGCGCTGACGATGATGCACGACTTCGCGCTGACCGCGCAGCACGTCATCTTCATGGACTTGCCGATCGTGTTCAACCTCGACATCGCGCTCAAGGGTGAGGGCGATATGCCCTACCGCTGGGACGACGCCTACGGCGCCCGGCTGGGTGTGTTGCGCCGCGACGACCCGTTCGGCGAGATCCGCTGGTTCGAGATCGACCCCTGTTACGTGTTCCACGTCGCCAACGCCCACGAGACGCCCGACGGTAAATCGCTTGTCCTGCAGGCGGTTCGGTATGCCGAATTGTGGCGTGACAACGGTGGATTCGACGCTAACGCGGTGCTGTGGAGCTGGACCATCGACCTGCAGAGCGGCACCGTCAGCGAGCGTCAGCTCGACGACCGGGCAGTGGAATTTCCGCGGATCGACGATCGGCTGGCCGGGCTGCCGGCCCGCTACTGCGTCTCGGTCGGCGACGCCAGCCTGGTGCGGCACGACCTGGTCACCGGCAGTGCCGTCGAACATCGTTTCGCCACCGGATTGGCGCCGGGTGGTCCGGGCGAGGCGGTCTTCGTACCGTCGGCGTCGGGCCCGACCGACGAGAGCAACGGCTGGTACATGGCGTACGTGTACGACGCCGCGCGTGACGGCAGCGATCTGGTGATCTTGGACGCCTCCGATTTCGCCGGCGAGCCGGTCGCCAAGATTCAGCTGCCGCGCCGCGTCCCCTACGGTTTCCACGGCAACTGGATTCCTGCCTAGCGGTACCGCGGCGCCAGCCTGGCCGCGGCGGTTGGGACGATGGAGCGCGTGGGTGACTTCAATGCGCTGCCGGGCACCGCGATCGTCGTCGGTGGCACCGGCGGCATCGGGTCGGCGATCGTCGCGATGCTGGCCGCGCGCGGATCGCGGGTGGGTTTCACGTACTACGGCAACGCGACCAAGGCTGCCGCACTCGCCACTGCGGAGATCACCGGCGAACAGCTCGACATCACCGATGCCGCAGCGGTGCGGCACGTCATCGACACGTTCGCCGAGCAGGGTGGTGTGCACACCGTGGTCCACGCCGCTGGTGCCCACGTCCCGATGCGCCACCTCAGCACTGTCGACCCGGAACGCTTCGATCAGCAGCTCGGTACCGATACCGGTGGGTTCTTCAACGTCATCGCCGCGGCCCTCCCACACCTGCGGAGCGCGCGCGGCAGTCTGGTGGCGGTGACGACAGCGGCGACGCGTCGCTTCGCCGTCCGCGACGGACTGTCGGTAGCCCCCAAGGCCGCCATCGAGGCGTTGATCCGGGGGATCGCGGCCGAGGAAGGCCGCTTTGGTGTGCGTGCCAACTGTGTCGGGCCCGGCATGCTGGTCGACGGCAACGCCGAACGCCTGATCGCCGACGGTGACCTCGACGAGAAGGCGCTCGACGCCGCTCGCCGCAACACCCCGTTGGGACGTTTCGGTGTCGCCGCCGACATCGCCGAAGCGGTCTGCTTTCTCGCCTCCCCGCGAGCGGGGTTCATCACCGGCCAAAAGCTCGATGTAGATGGAGGTTACGGTGTCTGACCGATTGGCTGACATTCATGCGATCCGCGATGTGGTCGCGCTCTACTGCCGCGGTGTGGACCGGCTCGACCTGGACCTGGTGCGTCAGGCCTACCATCCCGACGGCATCGACCACCACATCGGTTTCGACGGCACCGTCGACGAGTTCGTACCGTGGCTCGGCAGAGGCCTCGAGTTCCTGGCAGGGACAATGCATTTCATAGGTAACCATCACGTCGACTTCGTCGGCGACGATATCGCGATCAGCGAGACGTATTTGACGGCAACGCATTGGGGCAAGCCTGACCAGGGAAAGGCCAACTTCACCACCGGTGCGCGCTACGTCGACCATATGGAGCGCCGGGACGGCAGATGGGCGATCGCCGAACGCTGGGCCGTGCGCGAATGGACCCGTCCGGACGTGTTCGTCGCCCCCGAACGCCCCGGCCCCCGCGGCACCCGCGACGCTGACGATCCGCTGTCCGTCCTTGTGAAACGGTTCGGCGTGTAGGTGCTACGAGTACCCTCACCACATCATGGCGGTGAAATGGTTCGATGAGCCTGAAGAACACGACTACGAGGCGGCGGCGGATTACCTGGGCATGCTCGCCGAGGATGCCACGGTGGCGGCCACCGTTAACGCTCTCAAATCAGCGAAGCTGGTGTACCGCAAGGCCAAAGACATCCTGCGCGCGGCCCGCCTGAGCCTGTTGCCTCCCGACAACCCGCATGTGCGCTCGGACGTGGAGAAGATCGGCCACGGCAAGAAGTTGTCACCGATTCTGCTGGTGCGCGGCACCCCCGCCGATGCCCTGCAGATCGCCGACGGGTATCACCGGGTGTGCGCCAGCTACCTCACCGATGAGGACACCCCGATTCCGTGCCGTCTCGTATCGTGGGCGCCCACGACGTGAGTTTCGGCTTCTCCGCGCTGGCACTCGTGGCGGTCGTCGGTATGGCCGGTCCGCTGCTCGCGTCGGTGCCACGGCTGCGTATCCCGGTCGTCATTGGCGAGCTCGCGGTGGGATTACTCATCGGCAGAACCGGATTCGGCCTCGTCGACGCCGGCGACCCCACCTTCAGTCTGCTGGCCGATATCGGATTCGCGTTGGTGATGTTCGTGGTGGGCACCCACGTCCCGATCCGCGATGCCACGCTGCGGTCCTCGATCCCGGGCGCGGTCGTGCGGGCCATCCTTGTCGGTGCGGTGGCGACCGTGTTCGCGGTCGGACTGGCCAGCGTCTTCCACACCGGGCATGCCGCGGTGTACGCGGTGTTGATGGCGTCGTCATCGGCGGCGCTGGCATTACCGGTGATTCAGTCGCTTGGTATCGATGGCCCCTCCGTGCAGGGCGTCACGGCCCAGATCGCGATCGCCGACGCGACGTCGATCGTCCTGCTGCCCTTGGTGATCAACCCGGAGCGCGCGTTGACCGCGGCCATCGGTGCGGTGCTGATCGCGCTGGCCGCGGTAGTGCTGTTCGTCGTGTTGCGGTGGTTTGACCGCCGGGGATTGCGCAAGCGCCTGCACCGCTACTCGCAGCGCCATGGGTTCGCGCTGGAGTTACGGATCAACCTCATCGTTCTGTTTGCGCTCGCCGCGCTCGCGGTTTCCACGCATGTGTCGATCATGTTGGCCGGCTTCGCGCTCGGTCTGGTGGTCAAGGCCGCGGGGGAGCCACGGCGGCTCACACGCCAGCTGTTCGGCATCACCGAGGGCCTGTTCGGCCCGTTGTTCTTCGTCTGGCTCGGCGCCTCGCTACAAGTGCGCGAACTCGGCGACCATCCCGCCTACATCTTGCTGGGCGTCGGACTGGGGGTGGGTGCGGTGCTGGCGCACTGTGCAGGCCGGCTGACCGGTCAACCCCTGGCGCTGTCGGCACTGGCCGCCGCTCAACTCGGGGTTCCGGTGGCCGCGGCCACCCTGGGCACCCAGAACCACCTGCTCTCGTCCGGTGAACCGTCGGCGCTGATGCTGGGTGCGCTGCTGACGATCGTGGTCACCTCCGTGGCCAGCGTGATCGCCGCGCACCGGCAGCGCGAGCAGCCGGCTTAGCTCAACAACGTGTGCCGGGTGCCCGCCGCGGTGGCCGATCACTATGACCGCATCGAACGCCACCGGCACCCACCCCGATCAGGCACCCCGAGCCCGAATGTGGGTCAACTGGCTGCTGGCGCTGTCCACCATCCTGGGTGCGGGCGTCGTCCAACTGTTCGCCATGGGCGCGGTGATGAGCACCTCGTCGTGCAGCGCCGCCGACTGTCCCAAGCCCAGCGGGTTCGTCTACGGCCTGCTCACCTACGGCGCCCCGGTGGTGGCAGTGGTCGCGATCGGGTTGTCGTTCTCTACTGCCCGCCTTCGGCACGGGTTCCTGGTGCCGCTGGTGGCGTGGCGATGCAGGAAAGCCGCTTGGACCGGCCCGTAGTACGGCCACGTTCGGTAACACATTCAGCAGCCGTTCACCGCCGGCGCTGCGGCCCTCATAGGCGCCGATGAGGGGCGCTGGTCGCTCTCGTGGCGTGGTGCCGTTGCCGGACTACTTCCGCACCTGGACTGGACCCTCTGGAACCACGTGTGCACCGTCGCAGCGATACTCGGCTCGGTACTGATGATGATCGGTGTGCGGATGCGTTAGCTCGGTGGCACGAATCCGTCGGTGGGCGACGCGGTCGGGGCCACGATCGGTGGCGCCGCGGCCGGGTAGAAGGGTGGCGCCGCGGCCGGATAAGACGGCGGTGGGAGCGAATAGGTCGGCGGTGCGGGAGGGCCGGACGGTCGCAACCGGGCCAGCTCGCGGCGGTGCCGCTCGGCGAGCACGGCCGCCAGAACGTAGTGCGGCGGCACTCCGGGAGGCGGCGGTGGCGAGACCCTACTGGCGATATCGGCGGCGATACGATACGCCATATCGTTACGCACCTCGGGTGTCAATTGCGTTGCCCGAGAGAGGAATTGACGGGCCAGCTCGGCCTGTTCCGGGGTCAGTGCGGACAGCTCCAGCGACGACGCCCACCAGCTCAAGCTCGGTGGCATCACCGGCGGAGGTGGCAGCTTCGGGCCCCGCTCGCTGATCACGACGGTGCCGGCAAACACGTCGCCGATGCGTTTACCGCGCGGTGAGATCAGGCTGCAGATCACCGCCGGGCCGCCGGTCAGAGTCCAGATCTCCACGAACCCAGCCAAAGCGCGAAACAGGGCCTGCCGGAAGCGTTCCGGGCCGCCGTCATCAGACACGACTCGAAGACCCATCGCCATCTTGCCCAGCGTTCTTCCGCGGGTGGCGGTTTCGAATACAACGGGGTAGCCGACGATCGTCAACACCGTGAAGAGAATCAGCACCGCGGCCGACAGCGCCTCGTCGAACTGGGTGATCGTGGTTGCCCACAGGATCACGCCGATGATGTAGCCGATCATGACGACGGCGATGTCGATCAGCGCGCTCACGGCCCGCACCGGCAGCTGCGCGATCTGTACGTCGAGGACGACCGCGTCCCCTGTCACCACGGTCTCGGGCACCATGCCGACCAACGCTACTAGCATCGGCCGGATGGACGTCGACGCATTCGTGCTGGCTCACCAGGACACCTGGAAGCGGCTCGAGGAGTTGGTGAAGCGACGCCGCCGGCTGTCCGGTGCCGAGGTGGACGAGCTCGTCGAGCTCTACCAGCGGGTCTCCACCCATCTGTCGATGGTGCGCTCCGCGTCGTCGGACTCCGTTCTAGTGGGGCGACTGTCGAGCCTGGTGGCTCGTGCCCGCGCCGCCGTGACCGGTGCGCACGCCCCGATGTGGCACGAGTTCGCGCGGTTCTGGACGGTCTCCTTCCCGGTGGTCGCGTACCGGGCGTGGCGGTGGTGGCTGGCCACGGCCGTTGTGTTCTTCGCGGTGGTGGTGATCATCGGGATCTGGGTCGCCGGCAGCCATGAAGTGCAGTCGGCGCTCAGCACGCCCGAGGAGATCGAGCATCTGGTCAACCACGACTTCGCCTCGTATTACAGCGATAACCCGGCCGGGTCGTTCGCCTTGCGGGTGTGGGTGAACAACTCGTGGGTGGCCGCACAGTGCATCGCCTACTCGATTCTGCTCGGCATCCCGATCCCGTGGGTGCTGTTCCAGAACGCCGCCAACCTCGGCGTCACCGGCGGCCTGATGGTCGACGCCGGCAAGGCCGATGTGCTGTTCGGGCTGCTCATCCCGCATGGGCTGCTGGAGCTGACGGCGGTGTTCCTGGCCGGAGCGGTCGGCATGCGGCTGGGCTGGACGGTGATTTCCCCGGGTGACCGGCCCCGCGGCCAGGTGCTGGCCGAGCAAGGGCGGGCGGTGATCGCGGCGGCCGTCGGGCTGGCCGGCGTGCTGCTGGTGTCGGGGTTGCTCGAGGCGTTGGTGACGCCATCGCCGCTGCCGACGTTCCTTCGCATCGGTGTCGGGGTGGCCGCCGAGGTCGCGTTCCTGTCCTACGTCGTCCATTTCGGCCGCAAGGCCATCCGTGCGGGCGAAACCGGGGACACCGAAGACGCCCCCGACGTCGTTCCAACCGGCTAGTTCTCGGCCGGAGAAAGGTCCCTATAGGCGGCCGGTGGCTTTCATCCCCAGATAGCGATCGGCCAGGGCCGGCGCCAGATCCTCGGGCAGTGCGTCCACCACCTCGACACCCTTGTGGCGCAGCCGGCTGGCGATGCTCCGGCGGTCATTGCGCGCCCGCTCGGCGGCCGCCGCATCATAGACCTGAGCGGCATCCGCGCGGCCGGCCGCGAGTTCGTCGACCCGCGGATCGGATACCGCCGCCACGATCACCTTGTGTTTGGCCGACAGCAGCGACAGCACCGGCAGCAAGCCTTCGTCGAGGGCCGAGGCATTGAGGTCGGTCAGCAGCACCACCAGCGCGGTGCGGCGCACCCGGCGCTGCACGGCGGCCACCATGGCCGTCGCGTCCGATTCGATCAACGCCGGCTCCAGCGGCGCCATCGCCTCGACCAGCTGAGCGAGCAGCTCAGTCCGTGAGGCACCGAACACCGCTGCGCGGGTGAGTCGATCGTGAGCCAGGAAGTCGACATGATCACCGGCCCGAGCGGCCAGCGCAGCTAGCAGCAGCGCGGCATCCATCGACCAGTCCAGCCGCGGCCAGCCACCCGGATCGCGTGCGGTGGGGTCCACGCCGACCCGGCCCGCCGACGTGCGGCCGGTATCGAGCACGATCACCACCCGCCGGTCGCGTTCGGGCCGCCAGGTCCGGACCACCACGTCGTTGCGGCGTGCGGTCGCCCGCCAGTCGATCGAGCGGACGTCATCGCCCACGACATATTCACGCAGCGAATCGAATTCGGTGCCCTGACCACGGATCAGCACCGGTAGCAGACCGTCGATCTCCCGTAACCGGGCCAGCCGGGACGGCAGATGCTTGCGTGACAGGAAGGGCGGCAAGATGCGTACCTGACCCGCGACAGGATGCGACCGTTGCCGGCCGGCCAGGCCGAGCGGCCCGATGGAGCGGACGGTCACACCCTCAGAGCGTAGGTCACCGCGGCGTACCGGTCGCAATTGTGTTGTGACCGTGATGGTTTCCGCCGCTTGGGCCGCGATCGGTTGGGCCCGCGGCACCGCGCAGGCGCTTGGCGGCCAGGCATCGCGCAGAGCGCCACGGAACCGGCGGGACCCGGCATTGTGGACATGCAGCACGGCATCGACGGGCTGACCCAGCCGCGCGGAGTTGTTCCCGGCCCGCGTCAACCGCAGCGCGCGCGGGCTGCCTGCCAGCGCCACGTCGATCGCCACGAGCACCAGCAGTGCCAATAGCACTACGCCGAACGTCGTGTCGGGCCAGGGAGACAGCGCAATGGGCAGCACGCCTAACAGGGCGATGAGTCCGGTGCGCCCGGTGAGGACCACTAGCGTGGTACCGGCACCGAGGCCAGGATGCCGTCGAGCACGCCGTCGGGAGTGGCTCCTTCGAGTTCGGCTTCCGGGCGCAGCCCGATCCGGTGGCGCAGTGTCGGCCGGGCCATGGCTTTGACATCGTCCGGGGTGACGTAGCCGCGACCCGACAGCCACGCCCACGACCGTGCCGTGCCCAGCAGTGCGGTCGCGCCCCGTGGTGACACCCCGAGCTGCAAGGACGGCGAATTCCTGGTCGCACCAACGATATCGACGATGTAGCCGAGCACCTCCGCGGCGACCAGCACCTGCTTGACCGCGGCACGGCCGGCGGCCAGCTCGGCCGGACCGGCCACCGGGCGGATGGCGCTCAGATCGCGCGGATCAAACCCGCCGGCATGCCGGGACAAGATCGCAATCTCCTGATCACGCGGTGGTAGCGGCACATTCAGCTTCAGCAGGAACCGGTCGAGCTGCGCCTCGGGCAGTTGGTAGGTGCCCTCGTATTCGATGGGGTTCTGGGTGGCCGCCACGATGAACGGATCGGGCAGCAGTCTCGGCTCGCCGTCGACGCTCACCTGGCGTTCTTCCATCGCTTCGAGCAGGGCTGCTTGGGTTTTCGCCGGCGTGCGGTTGATCTCGTCAGCCAGCATGAGGTTGGTGAACACCGGGCCCTCCCGGAAGGCGAACGCCGCGGTCTTGGCGTCGTACACCAGGGATCCGGTGACATCGCCGGGCATCAGGTCGGGGGTGAACTGCACCCGCTTGAACTCCAGCTGTAGCGCGGCGGCCAAGGCCCGCACTAGCAGTGTCTTGGCCACACCCGGAACACCTTCCAGCAGAACGTGCCCGCGGCACAGCAGGGCAATCACCAGCCCGCTGACCACGGCGTCCTGGCCGACGACGGCTTTACCGATTTCACTGCGCAGAGCGATCAGCGCCGCGCGGGCCGCATCGCTCTCGGCGCCGGCGGGGGGAGGTAGGGCGACGTGCGTCACGACTTCGTGACCTGCCTTTCGATATCGTCAAGTGCCTGGGCCAAATGGAGCAGGTCGGAATCAGAGGATGGTGATGGACCGAAAAGTACGTGCTGGACGGTCATTGCGTCGCCGGCGTAGCGCATCGCGACGGCGTCCAGCACCGCCGTGGGAGAAGCGTTGGGGCCCAGACCCAGTCGTGGTGCCAGCCGCTGCAGGGTTGCGGTGCGCAGTGCCTCGGCCGCCTGGCCGCGCGCCCGGCGGGACCGGTAGAGCCGGGCGCGTCCCTCGACTGTCTCCGAGGCCCGCACCACGACGGGCAGCTTCTCGGCGACCAGCGGACCCAACCGGCGACCCTGCCACACTGCCAGCAGCAGGACGGTCACGCACAGCTGCCAGACGATCCAGGTCACCGCGTCGGGCATCAGGTCGGTGAGTGAGGTTCCCTCCGCGCCGATTTCGCCTTCGCTCTGCTGCGGTGCGTACCAGATGAGTCGTGGCCGGCCGCCGGCAAGGTTCATCGCCAGTGCGGCATTGCCCTCCTGAAGCAGCCCGCCGTTGGTCATGAAGTCCGCGCTGCCGACGACGGTGACCGTGCGGCCGTCGGCTTGGTAGCGCACCAACGCCCCGCCGTAGCACCGCGTCAGGTCGGCGTCACCGGCCTTCTCGTAGGTATCGGTGGAACCCAGCTGCACCGTCCCGGCCCGCTTGGCTTCCGGCAGATCACAATCGGGCTTCATGGTGAGTATGCTGGCGCCGCTGAGCCGGATGTCGGGGGCCAGTGCCTGCCGTGCGCGCGAGGTGGGTTCGAGCAAGAGCCGGTCGCCGGGGACATCGGCCAGCCGGCCCAGAAGATCCGTACCCCGGGTGTAGTAGGTCTCGGCAGCCAACAGCAAGGTGTCCGGCCGGGCCGCCTGCTCGACATCTGCCACGGTGGTCGCGACGACGACCTCAACGCCCCGGTCTCGAAGCAGGGTGACCAGCGCACGGGCGCCGTCAGAACTGGTCGACTCCGGATCCATTCGCCCACCGGGGCGTGGCGCGGTGAAGAAGGCTCCGGCCGCGGTGACTGCTGTGATCGCGATCAGTGCCACGGCAATCCAGCGTCCGGTGCGCCAACGCTGGCCGATGGTGGTGCTCACCGCAACGGTGTCCAGGTGTCGGGGACAGCAGGCGCGCTCGCGTCGACCCCGCTCGGTGTGGCGTGCCGGCGCAACGCTTCGTCGAGCTCGGCGACCGTCCGGTAGTGAGGCTCGGTGCCCGGTTGCTCGCCGTAGGTGACGTCGTTGAACACCGTTGCCGCCTGGCGTAACTCGCCGGTGAATGCAGGCAGAAGCTCGCCGGCGTCGCGAGCGAGCTCGTTGGCGGTGCGGCCCGGAACCGGGCTGAGCATGCCGGTTTCCTCGAGCTGGCGGCCTACGGCTCGGAGTCGGTGACGGATCCCTGCAGCCCAATTGCCTTGGGCCGCATAGGCTTCTGCAGTTGCGCGATGCTCGGCCGCGCTGAGTTCATGGTTGCCGAACAAGCCGGCATCGCCGCCGCGATTGGTCCGCATCGTGCGTCGGGCGATCCGCACGGCGACGATGAACGTGACCAATACCACGATCGCCAGAACCGTGATGGTCAGCCAACCGCCGGGGATCGTTGAACCCTTGAGGATCAGCCGGTAGAGCAGGTCCTGGATCCGGTCATCGAGCCGGTCCATCAACGATGCCTTGGGGTAGATCGGCTTGGCCAGCTCGTGCTGAGCCGCGTCGTGGGCCGTTTCCCGGTCAATATCGATGGTGGACATGCTGATCCGACGCTACCGTGCCGGCGGGAGCCACAGGTTGTCGGCGGTCACGATGTCGTCCGGCGCGGTGTTGGCTCCGATTCTCAGCACCAGATCGAATGCCTCAGCGCGAATGCGCGTATCGGTGTAGAGCAGCACCGCCACCCCGGCGGTGAACGGCGCGGTCACGATCTGGCCGATCGCGCCGCCGATGGCGATCAGCGTGGTTGCCACAATGATGGGCCCCGAGGATGTCTCACCCATCAGCATCACCTGTCCGGCGATGCTGAACGGTACCGAGACCGCACCGGCGATCACCCCGGCGACCAGGCCGGCAAGCAAACGTATCCCGATCACTCGCCAAAAGTGGTTGCGCACCAAGTCGAATGAGCGACGGACCGACGCCATGATGGGCTTTCGCTCCAGCACGATAGCCACCGGCGTGAACGACAGGACGGTGTACAGATACGTCAGCGCGGCGATCAAGCCGAGCACGAGCGGGATGCCGATGATCGCGGCCAGGGTGCCGTTACCAGCCACCGCGATTCCGATGATCACGCCAACGACCACACCGACCAACATCAGCCCGGCAAGAATCTCCAGCAGACTGAAGCCGAGCAGTGCCAGCAGCCGGCCACGTACCCGCTGCCAGGCTTCGCCGACCGTAATCTTGGAGCCGAACACCGCCCGTGCGACCACGACGGTCAGCATCCCGGACAGCAGGATTCCACCGAGGAAGGTGGCCACCCCAGTGGTGAGGCCGGACAGCGCGGATCCGATGAGCACGGGGGCGGACAGTTCCTCGCCGGTTTGGCCGCCGACCTCGCCGCCCATCGCGACCATGGGACCGAGCTGCAGGACCAGCGCCAGGATCTGGGTGATCACCACGACGACGGTGGTCAGGCCGAGTGAAGCCTTCGGGTTGGCCCGGATGTACCCGACGGCGCCGTTGAAGATCTCGCTGAGTGACAGCGGCCGCAGTGGGATGATTCCCGGCTTGGGGGCAATGGGTACCGGGGCGCCGTAGCCCGGTGGGGGATAGCCGGGCGGGCCGTAGCCCGGTGGGGGATAGCCGGGCGGGCCGTAGCCCGGTGGCGGATACCCCGGCGGTGGGTACCCGGGTGGCGGATAGCCGGCAGCTGGGTCAGCCGGCGGATATCCGGGCCGCGGGAAGGACGGTTGACCAGGCCATCCAGGCGGCGGTCCAGGTGGTGTGGTCACAGGTCAACGCCCCCGGCGTCGTTGCTCATGTGCCCATCCTGTCGACAGGCCGGGTATTTCTCAACGTGCCGCCCATCTCGGTCGCGTAGCGTTTGCGCCATGGCGGAGCTCAAGAACCGGCTGAGATCAGACCTCACCGAAGCGATGAAGGCCCAGGACAAGTTGCGCACCGCGACGCTGCGGCTGCTGCTCGCGGCGGTCCAGACCGAGGAGGTCTCGGGCAAGCAGGCGCGCGATCTCTCCGACGACGAGGTACTCAAGGTGCTTGCCAGAGAGTCCAAGAAGCGCAGCGAGTCTGCGGAGATCTACACGCAGAACGGTCGCGGTGAGCTCGCCGCTGAGGAGCACGCCGAAGCCCGGATCATCGACGAGTACCTGCCGACCCCGCTGACCGACGCCGAGGTGGCCGACGTCGCCGACACCGCGATCGCCCAGGTGGCCGAGCAACTCGGGGGACGTCCTTCGGTGAAGAACATGGGCTTGGTCATGAAGGCCGCCACCGCGATCGCGGAGGGCAAGGCCGATGGGTCGCGGTTGTCGGCCGCGGTCAAGGCGCGTTTGTAGCGCTACTCCGTTTCACCGGGTGGGGCTGGGGTGGTCCGCAGGGCGACGTAGCAAGCGTTGGCCGACGGCAGATTCGTCCTTGGCCTTGGCTCCGGTGAGAACCTCGACGAACACGTCGTCGGCAAGGGCTGGCCTACCGTTCGGTGTTGCGGTGTCCGGGCAGCGTTCGCTGGACGCGTTCGCCACCGCGGCCGACCACATGATTGCTGTGGAACCCGACAGCAAGCTGGTCGACGGCTGGCACTCCGCCCGGCAGGCCACCGGACTGTCCGCGGGCAGTCGCGTGATCGGGCAGATCCCGATCTGCTTCGTCGACTGCGCGGCGGCGGTTTGCACGCTGAAGTGGTTCTCAGCCAGCTCATTCCGTTCGGTCCCGTGCTGAGGGCGCGGGCTCTGTGGATGGAGACCATCGGCATACTGCCCGTCGGCAGGCGAGCGGAAGAGATCGTGGTCATCCGCGCGGATAAGCGGTGAGCGACGATCTTGGCCTGGACCGGCGGATCGATCGTCAGCTCGACGACGCCCTTCGAGGAACCATTCACCAGCCAGCGGCCGCGGAACCCGTGCACGCCCAATCCCAGGAACGGCCCCTTGGCCACCCAGTTGGACGACGATCAAGCGACGAGGAACGAGCCGCGATGAGGAGTCCGACAATCCGGCTCAGTTGTACCGTGGGCAATCTCGACACCGAAGGGCGCGTAGCAATGGACGCAGATGTCATCGTGGTCGGGGCCGGTCTGGCCGGTCTCGTCGCTACCCACGAACTGACCAGCCGCGGCAAGAGGGTCGTGCTGATCGACCAGGAGAATGAGGCGAACCTCGGCGGGCAGGCGTTCTGGTCGTTCGGTGGGCTGTTCCTGGTCGACAGCCCTGAACAGCGGCGCTTGGGGGTCAAAGACAGCGTCGAGCTGGCGTGGAATGACTGGTCGGGCAGCGCCCAGTTCGACCGGATCGACGATGAGGACAGCTGGGCAGTGCGCTGGGCCCGGGCCTACGTTGAATTCGCCGCGGGGGAGAAGCGCTCATGGCTGCTCAGCCACGGCATCACATTCCTGCCCACCGTCGGCTGGGCCGAGCGCGGCGACCTGCGCGCCGATGGACACGGCAACTCGGTGCCGCGCTTCCACGTCGCCTGGGGCACTGGTACCGGGGTGGTGGAGCCGTTCGTGGCGTCGGCATTGACCGCCGCTGACCGCGGCTTGGTGACGTTCCGCCACCGGCACAGAGTCGACGAGCTGGTGATCACCGACGGCGCCGTTACCGGCGTACGGGGTGTGGTGCTCGCGCCCGACGACGCCCCGCGTGGTGTGACGTCCAACCGGGATGCCGTGGGCGAGTTCGAATTATCCTCTCAGACAGTCATTCTCACCACCGGTGGCATAGGCGGCAACCATGACGTCGTGCGACGGTACTGGCCGCAGCGGATGGGCACCCCGCCGCGGGAGATGATCACCGGGGTGCCCGCCTACGTCGATGGCAGGATGCTCGACATCGCCGCCAACTCGGGGGTGCGCACGGTAAATCGGGACCGGATGTGGCATTACACCGAGGGGGTGCAGAACTGGGATCCGATCTGGCCGGCCCACGCCATTCGTATCCTGCCGGGGCCGTCGTCGATGTGGTTCGACGCACTGGGCCGGCGGTTGCCCGAGCCCTACCTGCCCGGCTACGACACCCTGGGAACCCTGCGCTACCTGCGCACCAGCCCGGAGATCGCCGGCTACGACCACAGTTGGTTCATCCTCACGCAGAAGATCATCGAGCGGGAGTTCGCCCTATCGGGATCCGAACAGAATCCTGACATCACCAATAAGGACCGCACCGGATTCCTCAAGGAGCGATTGCTGAGCAAGGGCGCGCCGGCGCCGGTAGAGGCCTTCAAGCGTCACGGCGCCGATTTCGTGGTCGCGGGGGGTCTCGACGAGCTGGTGGCGAAGATGAATGCACTGACCGACGAACCGTTGCTCGACACCGGGCGCATCCGGGCGCAGATCGAGGCCCGCGATTTGCAGATGGCCAACCCGTACGCCAAAGATGCTCAGGTACAAGGGATCCGCAATTCCCGGCGGTACATCGGCGACCGGATCGGCCGGACAGCGGCACCGCACCGCATCCTCGACCCGGCGGCCGGGCCGCTGATCGGGGTGAAGTTGCACATTCTGACCCGCAAGACCCTCGGTGGCATACAGACTGACCTGTCGTCGCGGGCGATCGGTCTGGACGGTCGTCCGATCGTCGGACTGTATGCCGCGGGCGAGGTGGCCGGATTCGGTGGCGGCGGCGTGCACGGCTACAACGCCTTGGAAGGAACGTTCCTTGGAGGCTGCCTGTTCTCGGGCCGCGTCGCGGGTAGAGCAGCCGCTGGGGCACTGTGATGGCGAGGCGCCACCAATGGGCGGATCTGGTTCTCGGCGTCGGCAATAGAGCCGACGAGCGTTCCAGGCGTCCAGTGTGACAGCCGGAGCGGGGGTAGCCCTGTCGGCGTGCGGGCACAGCAGCGCTCCGGCACCGCCGCCGCAGATTCAACCCACAGCTGTGCCCACGGATCTGAGCGCCGCGATCGAGGCCGCCGAGGCGGCTCGCCCGCACACCGGTAAGACCGTCACCGTCGTCCTGGGCAGGCGGTTGGTCAACACGCGCGGCTACGCCGACATCGTCCCCGGTCTGCTGATCCGGGCCAACGTCGGTGACGAGATCGTCGCCACCGTGACCAACAAGCTGCCTTCACCTACAGATTCTCGGTTCCCGACGCGGGCGCCTACTGGGCACACCCTGCACCGGGGTCAACGCGCCGCAGCAAGCTCCTCGGTGGTGATCCCGGCGGTGTGGTCTATCCCTACTATCTGGTCAACGGCAGAATCCCCTATGCTCCAAGCGCTTTCACCGCCAAACCCGGGGCGTATCCGCCTTCGGATCATCGACGCCGGAGCGGACACCGCGTTCCGTGTCGCGCTGGCGGGGCATCGGATGACCGTCACGCACACCGACGGCTTCCCGGTCGAGCCCGTCGGGGTCGACGCCCTGCTAATAGGGATGGCTGAGCGCTACGACGTCATCGTCGCCGCCGGCGACGGCGTGTTTCCGTTGGCCCCCTGGCCGAGGGGAAGAATGCGCTGGCCCGCGCTGCGCTGACCACCGGGCCGGCTCGGTGCCGACGCCAACATGACGGGATGTCTATCTGGGCTGTGGCCCGATAGTATGGCTCCATCAGGAAGGGGGCCGACATGAGCCTTCGACACACATCGCTACGAGTGATGGCGACCGTGTCGCTATCACTTGGCGCGTTGTTTGCGCCGGGTGGTACGGCATCGGCCGCACCTCAGCCGGCAGACCAAGGGGCGGATCTGCAGACGTATCTCGACAGCTTGACGGGTGCGTACGACAAGACCATCGGTCGTTCGGTGGACGAGGCTCGTCAAACCGCCCAGGACCAGGCGGCACAGAACATCGGGCTGGCGATCGGGGTACCCATCGCCAATGGCGCGATCGGCGGCACCACCGCCGTGGCCGGCAGCGTGGGCTCGGCGCTGGTGTTCTCGGCGTTCCAGGGCGGCAAAAACCCGTTCGCGGGCCTCACCGCTGCCTCGGTCCCGTCGGCCCTTTCGGCGGCCGCAGTGCCGGCCGCGCCGGCGTTGCCTCCGCCACCAGCGGTTGGCCCGCCGCCGGCCCTTGGCCCGCTGCCTCCGCCGCCCATGATCGGGCCGCCGCCGCTTCCGGGGCCGCCGGCATTGCCGCCGCCGCCGTGGATTCCGTTCCTGCCGGGCTCTCCGCCACTGCCAGGTCCGCCTCCGCTTCCGCCGCCGCCGGCGCTACCGCCGCCGCCGTTCTGACGCGGTAACTACTTCACCCCCGGGCTGCTTAGACCGGGGGTGACTTAGCAGGCATCATCGCCCCTCGGTTGCCCAGTAATTCGGTTCGTCCGTCTCCGACCACCAACTCCCCCGCCGAAGCAACTTCGCCACCTGCGAAGAAGCTCGAATGGTGGAAGATCCACACCGAAGAATCACGAACGCTGGACACGGGCTAACTGCGGGCCACCGGCCGATCTGCCCAGAAATGAGAGAAGGCCCTGACCAGGGAATCCCTAGTCAGGGCCTTACTTTCATTGTCGGGGTGGCGGGATTTGAACCCACGACCTCTTCGTCCCGAACGAAGCGCGCTACCAAGCTGCGCCACACCCCGCGTGAAGCCACGACAGCGTATCGCACGTGCCCAGTCGGAAGCCAAACGGCTTGTCGGCCAGGTGGCCGAGTTTCGCGACGCGTTGCGGGATGGATCCGAGTTGTCGATGGCGTTATGCGCACAGACGGCGAGACAGACACGTCGAGCAGCGAAAGGTGGAGCCGATGATGACCGCTTTGGGGGCCGTGGTGTACGGGGGATTTTTCCTGCTCGCAGCACTCTGGCTGGTCGTGACCGGCGACTATGACGCCGTCGATGACCCGGACCAGGCCCAGCCACAGGATCGTTCGAACTCGCCGAGCGCACCTGCGTACACGCTCGGGTCGAGGTTGTGAGCCGCTAGCCAGTCGGCGTTGTAACAGGTGTCGGCGTAGCGGTCACCGCTATCGGCGATCAGGGTGACCACCGAGCCGCCGACGCCGGCAGCGACCATTTCGGCGAGCAGACCGAATGCACCCCACACGTTGGTTCCCGTTGATGGGCCGACTCGGCGCCCCAACACCCGCGATACGTGATGGGCGGCCGCGATCGACGCCGCGTCGGGCACGCTGACCATCCGGTCTACGATCTCGGGCAGGAACGACGGTTCCACCCGTGGCCGGCCGATGCCCTCGATCCGCGACGGCGCCCCCGTCACGATGTCGCCGCGGCCTTGCGCGTAGGACGGGAAGAACGCCGAGTTCTCCGGGTCGACCACGCAGAGCTGGGTTGCGTGGCGCTGATATCGGATGTAGCGCCCGATCGTGGCGCTTGTGCCGCCGGTACCCGCGCCCGCCACGATCCAGTCGGGGATCGGATGGCGTTCGTGACTCATCTGCTGATAGATCGACTCGGCGATGTTGTTGTTGCCCCGCCAATCGGTGGCCCGCTCGGCGTTGGTGAACTGATCCAGGTAATGGCCGCCGGTCTCGTCGGCGATCCGCTGCGCCTCGGTGTACACCTCACCAGGCCGATCAACGAAATGACACCGCCCGCCTTGGGCCTCGATGAGTTTGATCTTCGAGGGGCTGGTTGAGGCCGTCATGACCGCGACGAACGGCAGGCCCAGCAGCGCGGCGAAATACGCCTCCGACACCGCCGTTGACCCCGACGACGCTTCGACGATCGTGGTCTGCTCATCGATCTTGCCGTTGCACAGCCCGTAGAGGAACAGTGAGCGTGCCAGCCGGTGTTTGAGACTGCCGGTGATATGCGTTGATTCGTCTTTGAGATAGAGCGCGATATCCGCAGTCGCGCACCACGACGCAGGAAGCGGGTAGCGCAACAGGTGAGTGTCGGCGCTGCGGCGGCTGTCAGCCTCGATCAGCCGAATGGCGTTGTCCAACCAGCCGCGGGGGTGGGTATGGGCGGCGACGACCGTGGTCATCGCTGGCGATTACCGCGGGCGGGGTTCACCGCACGGAGGCGGTAGGGCTGGACCGCACCACGTTTCGCGTCTCGTCATGTCCGCCGGTCGGTGCACCCACCAGGGTCAGCAGGGTGGCCTCGGGGCGGCAGCAGAACCGGAACGGGGCGAACGGTCCGGTGCCGATGCCCGCCGACACGTGCAGCGAGGTGTCCTTACCCCAGCGCGACGCCCCCTTGGCGCGGGAACGGTCCAGGTCGCAGTTGGTGACGAGGGCACCGTAGAACGGCAGGCACAGCTGTCCGCCGTGGGTATGCCCGGCCATAACGAGCTGATAGCCGTCGGCGGCGAACCGGTCCAGCACGCGGGTGTAGGGGGCGTGGGCCACACCGAGGGAGAGGTTCGCCGTCGGATTGGGTGGGCCGGCGATGGTCTCGTAGCGGTCTCGACCCAGATGCGGGTCGTCGACGCCAGCGGCGGCGATGGTCAGCCCGGCCACCTCGAGATCGCGCCGGTTGTGGGTCAGGTCCAGCCAGCCGCGTTCGGTAAACGCCGCGCGCAGATCCTGCCACGGCAGCGCGTTGCCGTGGATGCGACCGTTGCTGTCGTACAGGTACCGTGCCGGGTTCTTGAACTTCGGGGCGAAGTAGTCATTACTGCCGAACACGAAGACGCCAGGGACCGACAACAGATCACCGACCGCCTGCACCACCGCGGGCACAGCCTTGGGGTGCGACAGGTTGTCGCCGGTGTTGACCACCAGGTCGGGCTCCCAGCGAGCCAACTCGCGCAACCAGGCTTGTTTGTGCAGCTGCGCGGGCCGCATGTGGATATCGCTGAGGTGCAGCACCCGCAGGGGCGTGGAGCCCGGGGACAGCACCGGCATGGTCACTTCGCGGACCACGAACGCGTTGCGTTCGATCACCGTGGCGTAGCCGAGCGCAAGCGCGGCCGAGCCGGCAGCGACGAGGGCGGACGACTTCACTGCGGACGGCACAGCCATACCGGCCAGAATACTGCCCCTCGCCGCGGTTCATCGGGGCGAGCGACGTGTGAAGATTCCCGCGCTATGGCGGAGGCGGTGGCGGGGCCAGCAATGGGACCGTGATCGGCGGCAATCCGGGGATCTGGACGACGGTCTGTCCGAACGGGGCGCCGTCCAGACCGGGTATGGGCAGCCCGCCCGGCGGCGGTGGCGGCGGCGCCGGTGCCGGCGGAATGCCGTTGCTGACCTGGATCGTGACGATCGATCCGGGTACGGTCTGGCCGCTGGGCGATGTGCCGACGACCTCCCCGGCAGGCGCCACACTGTTGACCGGGTTGGCCTGATCGGCGACCTGGAACCCCGCGTCCTTCAGCCGGTCTCGCGCCGAACCCTGCGGCAGGCCGGACACGCTCGGCACCCGCGAGCCCGGGGCCCCGTCGACATAGCGCGGATCGGTGGGCGGTAGCGCGATATCGCCGAAGCTCTGGGCCAGCGGCTTCATCGCGGTGAACCAGGTCTTGGCAGGTTCGTTGCCGCCGTAGAGGTTGCCGTCACCGCACTGCCGCAACGGCCACGAACACAGGTCCGACGGGGTGGGCGAATCGTCATAAATGTAGGCGGCGGCCGCGTAGTGGTTGGTGTAGCCGAGGAAGCCCGAGGATCGGTGCGCCTCGGTGGTACCGGTCTTGCCCGACATCGGCAGGTTCCAGCCCGTCGAGCTGGCCGAGCCGGCCGCCGTGCCGCTGACGTCATCCTTGCTCAGCGCATTGGACAGGGTGTTGGCCAGCCCCTCGGGGACCACCTGGTCGCAGGTGTCGGTGGTCACCGACACCTCATTGCCGTTGCGGTCGAAGAGTTTGTCGACCGGGTCCGGCGGGCACCACGTCCCGCCGGACGCCAGCGTCGAGGCCACATTGGACAGTTCGAGCGCGTTTACCTCGATCGGGCCCAACGTGAACGATCCGAGGTTCTGGCGCTTGATGAAATCGGCGAGGCTCTCGTTGCTGTCCGGGTCGTACGGGCGCGCGGTGCCCGGCTCGGCGTATGACCGCAGCCCCAGCTTGACCGCCATATCGACCGTGCGCTGCACGCCGACCTGGGAGATGAGTTTGGCGAAGGCGGTGTTGGGCGAGGTGGCCAGTGCGTCGGTCACGCTCATCGAGCCGCGGTAGTTGCCCGCGTTCTGCACACACCAGGTGTCCTTCGGGCAGCCCTTCGCGCCGCCGCTGCCCAAGCCCTTGGCTTCGAACCGCACCGGGGCGTCGAGGTTCGCGTTGATGCCCATCCCCATATCGAGGGCGGCGGCCGTGGTGAAGATCTTGAAGATCGACCCGGCGCCGTCGCCGGCAAGCGAAAACGGTTGCGGCTGCATGGTTTCCCCGACAGCCGAGTTCAGCCCGTAGGTCCGGTTGCTGACCATCGCGACCACTGGGTGGGCGGTCTTACCCGGTAGCACAACGCTCATCACGCTCGCGATGCCCTGGATATCGGGGGCTGCGATCGAGTCGACAGCCGATTTGACCGAGTTCTGGACATCGGGGTCCAGAGTGGTCTTGATCAGGTAGCCGCCGCGGGACAGCTGATCCTTGCTGATACCTGCTCGGGCCAGATACTCCTGCACGTAATCACAGAAGAAGGCTCGGTCGCCGGCGGCGATGCAGCCCCGGGGCAACTCGTTGGGCTGCGGCAGGATGCCGAGCGGCTGCTGCTTGGCGGCGCGCAGTTCGTCGGCGTACTTGGGCTCGTTGTCGATCAAGGTGTCGAGCACCAGGTTGCGGCGGGCCAGCGCACCGTCGGGGTTGGTGTACGGGTTCAGGGTGCTCGTCGACTGGACCATCCCGGCCAGCAGTGCGGCCTGCTGCCAGTTCAGCTGGGAGGCGTCGACACCGAAGTAGGTCTGCGCGGCGTCCTGGATGCCGAAGGCGCCGTTGCCGAAGCTGACCAGATTCAGATAGCGGGTCAGGATCTCGGCCTTGGTGAACGTCTTGTCGAGCGTCAGAGCCATCCGGATCTCGCGCAGCTTACGAGCGGGCGTGGTTTCCACCGCTGCGCGCTTCTCCGCGTCGGTCTGCGCGATCACCAGCAGCTGGTAGTTCTTCACGTACTGCTGTTCGATCGTCGACCCGCCGCGAGTGTCGAGATCGCCGGAGGCGTAGCCCGCCAAGCCGGTCAGCGTGCCTTTCCAGTCGACACCGTTGTGTTCGGCAAACCGCTTGTCCTCAATCGAAACGATTGCCAGTTTCATCGTGTCGGCGATCTTGTCGCTGGGGACCTCGAAGCGACGCTGCGAATAGAGCCATGCGATGGGGTTGCCCTTGGCGTCCACCATCGTCGTCACCGCGGGCACTTCACCCTCGACGAGTTGAGCCGAGCCGTTGGCGACTACATCGGAAGCGCGGTTGGACATCAGCCCCACGCCGCCGACCACGGGAAACAGGAGCGCCGCAAGTAACACGCTGGCCAATAGGCAGCACCAGGCCAGCTTGATGATTGTCGCGCCGGCCGGAGGGCGTTCCGACATGTGTAACAGAGTAACGAGGACCCGTGGGGTCTTGCGGAGCGTCCCCTGCCGGACAGATCCCATTAACATGCATTTACGAGGGGGTCAGAAAACGCCAGTTCATGATCGGTCTGGACGGTCGTCCCAAAAAACGTGAGATCTAACTGTTGCGTAAAAGATACCTGACCACCTAACTTAAACAGGCAGTGCGATTCAGGTAACACTCTGAGGCGCTATGTGGCGTAGATCGCATACGCGGCCTACACCAGAAGATTGTCAGCCGCGGTTGCGGCCGGACGAAGGGGATCGTCGGTGTCAGGTATTCGGACTGCTGCCCGCAAACAAAGCGCAGCACTGTTGAACGGTTCCGTCCAAGGCGTTGAGGCGGAAGCTCGGATCGTATGGGTGTCGCGGGCTTTGTGCCGGTCAACCGATCCTGACGAGCTGTTTGTCCGCGGTGCGGCGCAGCGCAAGGCCGCCGTGATCTGTCGGCACTGCCCGGTCATGGCCGAGTGCGGTGCCGATGCGTTGGACAACCGAGTGGAATTCGGTGTGTGGGGTGGCATGACTGAGCGTCAGCGCCGCGCATTGCTCAAGCAGCACCCTGAAGTGGTGTCTTGGTCGGAATTCTTCGCCGCGCAGCGCAAGCACCGCAGCGTCAGCTAACTTGCCAGCCGAGCCTGGTGCTCGTCGACCGCCGTCATTATGTTGCGCCGGTGATCTGATCGGCAATCGCCTGTAGGGCGTCCAGATCGGACACGTCAAACGGCAACGACGGGACGCCGACCACCGCGACATGTGGGTTGGCTCCAGTGAATCTCGACAGCAACCGGATTTCCCGCTTCGCGGTCTGCGCGCGATCGGCGTGAATCCGCAGTACCGCCGCCGCCAGCTGGTCACCGTCGGTGGCACAACCGTTGGCCTCCAGCTCGGCGACCCCATCGATAGCCCGCTCGACCGTCAGCGCGCACAGCGTCGGGTGGGTCCGGTTGAGGATCAGCCCGGCCAGCGGCATACCTTCGGCGGACAGCCTGTCGACGAAGAACGACGCCTCCCGAAGCGCGTCGGGCTCGGCCGCCGAGACCACCACGAATTGCGTCCCGCGTCGCTTGAGCAGCTCGTAGGTGCGATCGGCCTTCTCCCGGAATCCGCCGAACGTCGAATCCAGTGACTGCACGAACGCCGACGCGTCCGCCAGCATTTGCGACCCCAGGATCGTCGACATGGCCTTCATCGCCAGGCCGACCACGCCGGTCACCAGGCGCCCGAAGCCCCGGCCCGGCGCCAACAACAGCCGCCAGAGCCGGCCGTCCATAAAACTCCCCAGCCGTTTGGGGGCGTCGAGAAAGTCCAGTGCGTTGCGCGACGGCGGCGTGTCCACGACCACGAGGTCCCAGCGGTCCTGCGCGAGCAGCTGGCCGAGCTTCTCCATCGCCATGTATTCCTGCGTGCCGGCCAACGACGTGGCTACCGTCTGATAGAACTGGTTGTCCAGAATCGCTTGTGCGCGTTCAGATCCCGAGTATTCGACGACCATCTCGTCGAACGTGCGGCGCATATCGAGCATCATCGCGTGCAACTCACCGGGCACCTCGGGAGCCAGTGGCACCCGCTGCGGGGTATTGCCGAGTTCCTTGATTCCCAGCGCCTGCGCGAGTCGCTTGGCGGGGTCGATCGTGAGTACCACGACGGCTCGGCCGTACTCGGCGGCCCGCAGTGCCATCGCCGCGGCGGTGGTGGTCTTGCCGACTCCACCCGCGCCGCAGCACACCACGACCCGATTGGACTTGTCTTCCAGGATCGACCTCATGTCGAGTGCTGGCGGTGTGCCGCTCATTTACCTGACCCCCTGCTCTGCAAGCGTTTCCGCCAATTCGTACAAGCTTCCAAGGTCAACGCCGTCAGGAATCGTCGGCAGCTCGAGTCGCGCCACGTTCAACCGGTCGAGTTGCTCCGCACTCTCGGCGCGCGCCTTGATGCGGCTGGCGTGCTCGATCGACTCGGTCAGCAGCCCGGCGAAGTCGGCGTCCGGCAGCGTGATTCCCACCCGCTGGAGACCCGCCCGCACCGCGTCGGCGTCGATATCGCCCTCGGCGGCCTTGGCCAGGTCGGCGGCGGGCAAGAACGGCAGGATGTTGCGGTTGACGATCACGCTGCCGATCGGCAGACCCAACTCCTTGAGCTCATCGATGGCCTCGATGGTCTCCTGGATGGGCAGCGCCTCGAGAAGGGTGACCAGGTGGATCGCGGTCTGATCGGAGTGCAGCAGCTTCACCACGCCGTCAGCCTGGGAGTGCACCGGACCGCCTTTGGCCAGATCCGAGACGGCCTTGGTGACATCGAGGAACCGGGCGATGCGCCCGGTCGGGGGAGAGTCGACGACGATCGCGTCGTAAGCCGGCTTCTTCTTGTTGTCCAGGCGCACCACCGACTCTTTGATCTTGCCGGTGAGCAGCACGTCCCGCAGGCCGGGAGCGATTGTCGTCGCGAACTCGATCGCGCCGATACGTCGCATTGCCCGGCCGGCCAGCCCCAGGTTGTAGAACATGTCGAGGTACTCCATGAACGCCGCCTCGATGTCGACGGCCAGCGCGTTCACGTGACCGCCACCATCGGCGGTGGCGATCTTCAGTTCCTCGTAGGGCAGCGGCGGAACGTCGAACAGCTGCGCAATGCCTTGGCGCCCTTCCACTTCCACGAGCAGGACTCGGCGCCCGCCGGCGGCCAACGTCAGCGCCAGTGCCGCGGCCACCGTGGTCTTGCCGGTACCGCCCTTGCCAGTCACAAAATGCAAGCGGGCCTTGGTCAGCCGGGAAGGCCAAGCTAGAGAGCTGCCATCGCTCGGTGTGGTCGCCATCAGAGCATGCTAGCCAAGGCCCTGCGGGTCCTAGTGTCTTTGGTGCCGAGCGATAAGCTTCGGCCATGAGCCAACCGACGACATGGGAATACGCCACGGTCCCGCTGCTGACCCACGCGACCAAGCAAATCCTCGACCAGTGGGGTGCCGACGGCTGGGAGCTCGTCGCGGTCCTGCCGGGTCCCACCGGGGAGCAGCATGTCGCCTATTTGAAGCGGCCCAAGTGAGCGCTTCCCAGCGTCTTGCAGACTTGGGGCTGACGCTGCCGACCCCTGCGAAACCGCTGGCCGCCTACGTGCCGGCGGTGCGTACCGGCAATCTCGTCTACACCGCCGGACAGCTGCCCATCGAGGCCGGCAGCCTGATCCACACCGGTAAGGTCGACGCCGACGTCACCCCCGCACAAGCCAAGGACGCCGCCCGGCTGTGCGCGCTGAACGCCCTGGCCGCCATCGACGCCCTGGTGGGCCTCGACACCGTGACCAAGGTGGTCAAGGTCGTCGGTTTCGTCGCGTCGGCGTCCGGCTTCACGGGCCAGCCCGGCGTCATCAACGGAGCCTCGGAGCTCCTCGCTGAGGTGTTCGGCGAGGCGGGCGCGCATGCCCGTTCGGCAGTCGGGGTGTCGGAGTTGCCCCTGAACGCGCCGGTGGAGGTTGAGCTCATCGTCGAGGTGGTGTGAGCGAACACCCCGCCTACGGCGTGCTGAGGCCGGTGACCGCAACGGCCTCCGTCCTACTGTGCGACAACCCGAACATCATGACGTTGGACGGCACCAACACCTGGGTGCTCAGGGGCCACGGCAGTGCCGAGATGGTGATTGTCGACCCCGGTCCCGACGACGACGAACACATCGGCCGGCTGGCCGAACTCGGCAAGATTCCGCTGGTGCTGCTGAGCCACAAGCATGAAGACCACACGGGTGGCATCGACACGATCGTTGAATTGACCGGCGCGGTCGTCCGGTCGGTGGGTAGCGGCTTTCTCCGCGGACTCGGCGGCCCGCTGACCGACGGCGAGGTGATCGACGCCGCGGGGCTGCGAATCACGGTGATGGCTACCCCAGGTCACACGGCGGATTCGCTCTCGTTCCTGGTCGACGACGCGGTACTGACCGCTGACACCGTGCTCGGCCGCGGCACCACCGTCATCGACGACGAGGACGGCAGCCTGACCCAATACCTGGACTCCCTGCGGCGACTGCACGGGCTGGGACGGCGGACGGTATTACCCGGCCACGGGCCCGATCTCGACGATTTGGAAGCGGTGACCGCCCTGTACCTGGCGCACCGTGAGGAACGGCTAGAGCAGGTGCGCCAAGCCGTGCGGGCGTTGGGCGATGACGCCACCGCGCGCCAAGTGGTCGAGCACGTCTATACCGACGTCGACGAGAAACTATGGGACGCCGCCGAGAAATCGGTGCGCGCCCAGTTGGACTACCTGCGGAGCTAGCGCGCTCTGCGAGCCAGTCTTTCGCTGTCGCTGATCAGCACGCTCTTGCCCTCCAGGCGAATCCATCCGCGATGGGCGAAGTCGGCCAGTGCCTTGTTAACTGTTTCACGCGACGCTCCGACCAGCTGAGCGATCTCCTCTTGGGTGAGGTCGTGCGTGACGCGAAGCGCGCCACCCTCCTGGGTGCCGAACCGCTGAGCCAGCTGCAGGAGCTGCTTGGCGACCCGTCCCGGGACGTCGGTGAAGATCAGGTCGGCGAGATTGTTGTTGGTGCGGCGCAGCCGGCGGGCCAGCACACGCAGCAACTGCTCGGCGATCTCGGGGCGATCGGCGATCCACGCCCGCAGCGCGTCACGGTCCATCGAGACCGCGCGCACCTCGGTGATGGTGGTGGCGCTGGAAGTCCGCGGGCCCGGGTCGAAGATCGACAGTTCGCCGAACATGTCCGACGGGCCCATGATCGTCAGCAGATTTTCCCGCCCGTCCGGGGAACGGCGGCCGATCTTCACCTTGCCGGAGATGATGATGTACAGCCGGTCGCCGGGCTCGCCTTCGGCGAAGACTGTGTGTCCACGCGGGAAGTCCACCGGCTGCAGCTGTTTCGTCAGCGCGGAGACCGCGCTGGGTTCAACTCCCTGGAAGATTCCGGCCCTCGCCAGGATCTCGTCCACGTCGCCCCTCTTAAACTCTTCGATGATGTGAAATGCGCAGGCCAACTGTAGTGCTGGGCAGTATCAGTCTAGTAGCAGCCGGTCTTGCAACGTGCCAACGCTACACACGATTGGCGTACTGAGTCCGGTGAAACTGCGGATTCGGCTGCACATGGGCGAACGGATGCGTAGGCAAACCGGGCTCATCGACGCTCAGGCGGGAATGCACTTCGACCCGCCGAGGCTGGGTTTCGGCCCTGGGCGGCGCCGGCGGCAGTGCCTTTGTGGCGGCCTGCTCCAGATACGTGGTCACGTCGTCGGCGGCGGCGCGTTCGGGTTGCAACGCCTCTTCGAGGTGCTGCAACCCGAACGTGCACAGCATCAAAAGCCCGGGGACACACACCGCGAGCAACCAGGTCACGGGGGAAAGTAAACACGGGCAAGGTCTCAGCGGGATTACAAATTGTCACCGGTCAGTCCGCTGCTTGACGCACCGGAGTCAGTACCCTGGCAGCGTGACCACGGACAGCCCGCCGACCAGGCGTAAAACCGCCCGCGGCGCGGCGAAGACACCGGCGCTGACCACGACTGAGGCCAAGAAGTGGGATTCGGAGACTCATCTGGGCCTGGTGCGGCGCGCCCGCCGGATGAATCGGAGGCTGGCCACGGCTTTCCCGCATGTGTACTGCGAGCTCGACTTCACCAATCCGCTGGAGCTCACGGTCGCGACCATCCTGTCGGCGCAGTCCACCGACAAGCGGGTCAACCTCACCACCCCGGCACTGTTCACGCGGTACCGAACCGCCCGGGAGTACGCCCAGGCCGACCGGACCGAGCTCGAGGAACTGATCCGCCCCACCGGCTTCTACCGCAATAAAGCCAATTCGCTGATCCGGCTGGGTCAGGAGCTCGAGGCACGGTTCGACGGCGAGGTACCCAAGACGCTGGATGAGTTGGTGACGCTGCCCGGCATCGGGCGCAAGACCGCCAACGTGGTGCTGGGCAATGCGTTCGACATACCCGGCATCACCGTGGACACCCACTTCGGCCGGCTCGTGCGCCGCTGGCGGTGGACTGCCGAGGAAGACCCGGTGAAAGTCGAGCACATCGTCGGCGACTTGATCGAGCGCAGCGAGTGGACGCTAGTGAGTCACCGGGTGATCTTCCACGGCCGCCGTGTCTGCCACGCCCGCAAGCCCGCGTGCGGCGTCTGTGTGCTGGCGAAGGACTGCCCGTCATTCGGCCTTGGACCTACTGACCCGCTGCTCGCCGCACCGCTGGTTAAGGGACCCGAAACCGAGCATCTGCTGGCGCTGGCCGGGCTCTGACCGTTCGGCCGGCGCTGCACATATGACGACATCAACTCGCTGGACGCTGCTGGTGCTCGCCGTGGCGGCCGCGATCGTCACGGCGCTGGCGCTCTCGCTCGGTCACACCCCGCCGGGAACCGGCAGCGCGCCCGGTGCGCAGGCGGCCCGCACCCACCGTGAGGCCGACACGCCCGAGGCGCTGGCCGAGCCGCGGCAGCGGGCCGACCTACCACCGTGCCCGGCGGTGGCCGACAATCCCGGTCCACAGGAATTGCGCGGCATCGTCGTCGAGTGCGCCGCCGACGGTGCGGATGTGGACGTCGCCCGTGCCTTGGCCGGTCGCCCGGTGGTGGTGAACCTGTGGGCCTATTGGTGCGGGCCGTGTGCCGAGGAATTGCCGGCGATGGCGGACTACCAGCGCCGAGTAGGTCCCGATGTCACCGTGGTGACGGTTCATCAGGACGAGAACGAGACGGCGGCGTTGCTGCGGCTGGCCGAGCTGGGTGTGCGGCTGCCCACGCTGCAGGACGGTCAGCGCCGGATCGCCGCGGCGCTGAACGTACCCAACGTGATGCCCGCGACAGTGGTACTGCGCGCGGACGGTAGCGTTGCCAAAATCCTGCCGCAAGCGTTCACCAGTGCCGACGAGATCGCCGCCGCGGTGAAGAATGCAGTGCAGTGACAAGTGCAGTGACAACAGATGAGAGAGACGGGCCGGTGACGCAGGGTTCCTCCCGCTCGGCGGGATCCTTCGCGCTCACCCCGGAGTATCGGCCGCCGTGGCTGGCACCGCTGGTCGACAACGTCGACCTGGTACCGCAGGCATATCGCCGTGAGGTGCCGCCCGACTTCCTGGCCGCGGTCACCAAGGCTCGGGATGCCGGCGGCGGGCGCGACGCAGCTGTTCTCGTGCTGTTCTCCGGGCCGAGTTCCGGCATGTCGGGCGAGCAGCTGCCTGATGATGCCGACCTGCTGCTGACCGTGCGGGCCGGCACCCTGCGGCACCACGCCGGACAGGCCGCATTCCCTGGTGGGGCGGCAGACGCGCAAGATTCCGGACCGGTAGTCACGGCTCTGCGAGAAGCCCAGGAAGAGACCGGAATTGATCCGCGCCGCTTGCACACCTTGGCCCTGCTGGAGCGAATGTTCATCCCGCCCTCTGGTTTTCACGTCGTGCCGGTGTTGGCCTACTCACCGGATCCGGGGCCGGTGGCCGTGGTCGATCAGGCCGAGACCGCGATCGTCGCGCGGGTTCCAGTGCGTGCCTTCGTGAATCCCGAGAACCGGCTGATGGTGTACCGGACGGGGACGGGTCCCGGTTTCGCGGGGCCAGCATTTCTGCTCAACCAGATGCTGGTGTGGGGATTCACCGGCCACGTAATCTCTGCGATGCTCGACGTGGCCGGCTGGTCACAACCGTGGAACACCGAAGATGTTCGAGAGCTGGACGAGGCGATGGCGCTCGTGGGTAGCAGTGAGGAGCCTCTGTGACGAGTTCGCAATGGCTGGACATCGCCGTACTGGCTGTGGCGTTCGTCGCGGCCATCTCGGGCTGGCGGTCCGGCGCGTTGGGCTCATTGATGTCGTTCGTGGGCGTGGTGCTCGGTGCCATCGCGGGCGTGATGCTTGCCCCCCATATCGTCAGCCACATCAGTTCGCCGCGCGGCAAGTTGTTTGCCGCGCTCTTCCTGATCCTGGCTCTGGTGGTGGTCGGTGAGGTCGCCGGTGTGGTGCTGGGCCGCGCGGTGCGCGGCGCGATCCGCAATCGCGCGGTGCGCACCGTCGATTCGGTGATCGGTGTGGCGCTGCAGCTGGTGGTGGTGATGGTCGCGGCGTGGCTGCTGGCCAGCCCGCTGACGTCGTCGGATCAACCGAATTTGGCCGCCGCCACTCGCGGCTCGAAAGTGCTTGCCGAGGTGGACAAGTACGCGCCCGAATGGCTCAAGGCGGTGCCCAAGCGGATGTCCGCACTGCTGCGTACCTCCGGGCTGCCTGATGTTCTGCAGCCGTTCGGCCGCACTCCCATTCAGGCGGTCGACGCCCCGGACGCGTCGTTGGCCGACGGCCTGGTCGTCGCCAATGCCAGGCCCAGCGTGGTGAAGATCCGAGGTGTCGCGCCGGGATGCCAAAAGGTCTTGGAGGGCACCGGCTTTGTGATCGCGCCGAACCGGGTGATGTCCAATGCCCACGTTGTCGCCGGCTCCGACACCGTCACCGTGGAGGCCGAGGGCCAGACGTACGACGCGACCGTCGTCTCCTATGACCCCAACGAGGACATCTCGATCCTCGACGTGCCGAACCTGCCGCAGCGTCCGCTGGTGTTCGCCGACCAGCCGGCGAAGTCCGGCACCGACGCGGTGGTGCTGGGCTACCCCGGCGGCGGTGAGTTCGCCGCCACTCCCGCGCGGGTCCGCGAGACCATCGAGCTCAACGGCCCGGACATCTATCGCACCACCACGGTCAACCGTGAGGTTTACACCATCAGAGGCACTGTGCGCCAGGGTAATTCCGGCGGTCCGATGATAAACCGCGCCGGTCAGGTACTCGGCGTGGTATTCGGTGCGGCGGTGGACGATAACGACACCGGGTTCGTCCTGACCGCCAACGAGGTATCGCGTCAGCTGGCCAAGATCGGCAACACCGCGAAGGTGCCCACCGGGGCCTGCGTCACCTAGCCGGGCCGTACACCTGGTGCAGGAATCGGCGCAGGTGTTCGTTGACCTCGTCGGCGGCTTCCTCGTGGGCGTAGTGCCCTACGCCGGCCACCGAGACGAACCGTCCCCGCGGCGCGTAGTGCTGGGTGCGATCGACCGGGTCGGCGAGCACGTACGGGTCGGCGTCGCCGCGCAGATGCAGCAGCGGAACATCGAGCTGGCGGTCCATCGATTTCATGAATCGCCAACCCTCACTGCGTAATTGGCTGCGCACGGCCCATCGCTGGTATTCGAGAGCGGAATGCGCCGCGGACGGAATCTGAATCGCCTGCCGCAGATGCGAGATGGCTTCCGAAAAGTCCTCGGAGGCAAGCCACTTTCCGGAGGCGCGGCTGCGCACCAGGTCTTCGAGCGCCGCTGCGTTATGCCGGGTGAGCGCTCGCTCGGGAAACACCGGCAGCTGGTAGCGCAGCAGCGTCGGCAGTAGCGCCCGGCCCTGGTCTCGGCGGGTCAGCGCCGACGCCCGCAGCGCGGACGGATGCGGTGAGCTCACCAGCGCGATGGCTCGCACCGCGCGCGAGTGCAGAACCGATGTCGCCCAGCACACCAGTCCACCGTCGGCGTGGCCGATGAGGGTCGCCGAGCTGTGGCCGAGCGCGCGGATCAGCCCGGCGGTGTCGCCGGCCAGCGTCCAGCCGTCGTAGCCGCGGGGGGGTTTGTCGCTGCCGCCGTAGCCTCGCAGGTCGACGGCCACCACCCGGACCCCGGTCAGGCCGCGCAGTTGATGACGCCACGACCACCAGAACGAACCGAAGCCGTGCAGCAGGACCACCAGCGGCAGCGACGTGCCCGCCGTTGTTTCAGCGCCGTCCTGCGCTTCGACGCAATGGAACCGAATTCCGTTGGCGTGGACGTCGCAATGGCGCCACGGACCCGCGATGCGGGTGACCGACGGATCCGGTTGTGCCATCACCAGCCCGACGGGTCCTTGGGCGGCGTGCTGCTGGTGGTGGCGACCTGGCCGGCCGGCTTGTCGTGGCCGGGTGCCAGCGCATCGCGGAGCTCACCCACCGATTCGATGGTCTGTTGCGGCCCGCGGATCCGGCGCACTTTGAGATAGCCCAGTAGGGCGAACACCGCGGTGGTGACCACCATCAGGAGGAAGACGATGAGGAAGGCCACCCAGCGCCACAGCCAGGTGTCGAGCAGCTCGGCGAGGAAGAAGAACAGGAAGAACGTCGAGTAGAACAGCACGACCAGCGCGAGGATGAAGAAGACGCTGCCGGTCAGGCCCTTTTTCACATCGCGGGTGATCTCCGCCTTGGCCAGCTCGACCTCCGCGCGCACGAGGGTCGAGACCTGGGCGGTGGCGTCTTTCACCAAGTCGCCGATGGAGGGATTGGCGGGTACCGCGTTCGGGTCCACCAGCGGAATCGAGGTAACGGTGGCGGGTACCCCGTTCGTGCGATCGCCATTGCTCACGGCTGTCCTCCAACTGTTCGCTGTCGTCGCGGTTCATGTTGCCATGCCGGACTCGCAGCCGGATACCCACTGAGCTGTTACGCAAGCTACGGGTGTGACCACGCTAGACTCGCTGTGTTGGGGCGGACTGTGATGGAGGTTGCCAGTGACGAGGGCGCAGCCTGTTCGGCGCAAGGCGGGGGCTGTTGCCCTGGCACTCGGCACGCTGATTCTCATCCCTGCACCGGCCGCCGTGGCCGATGGCAAGGTGCCGATCGGCGGCGGGGCCGGCATCGTCGTCAACGGCGACACCTACTGCACGCTGACCTCCATCGGTACCGACAACACCGGCGCGCTCATCGGGTTCACCTCTGCGCACTGTGGTGGCCCGGGTGCCCAGGTGGGCTCCGAGGACCGGCCGGATGACGGGGTGATCGGCACGATGGTCGCCGGTAACGACAACCTCGACTATGCGGTGATCCGTTTCGATCCCGCCAAGGTGCAGCCGGTCTCGAACTACAAGGGCTTCGTGATCGACGGCATCGGGCCCGACCCGACCTTCGGGGAGATCGCTTGCAAGCTGGGCCGGACCACCGGTTACTCGTGCGGTGTCACCTGGGGCCCGGGCCAGAATCCGGGCACGATCGTCAACCAGGTGTGCGGCCAGCCGGGTGACTCCGGTGCACCGGTGACGGTCAACAACAAGCTGGTCGGCATGATCCACGGCGCGTTCAGCGAAGACCTGCCAACCTGCGTCGTCAAGTTCATCCCGCTGCACACACCGGCGGTGACGATGTCGATCAACGCGATCCTCGGTGACATCGCCGGCAAGAACCGCCCCGGCACCGGGTTCGTCCCGACCACAGACGCGTTGCCTTCTTAGTTCTTGCTGGCCCGGATAGCTTCGAACACCGTCGGATCCAACAGCGTCGAGGTGTCTCCGAGCTCGCGGCCCTCGGCGACGTCACGTAGCAGCCGGCGCATGATCTTCCCACTGCGGGTCTTGGGAAGTTCTGGCACCACGTGGATTTCGCGCGGCTTGGCGATGGGGGAGATCTCGCGGGCCACCTCGGCGCGCAGCTCGTTGACCATCTGCTCGTTCGACATCTCGGCATGATGCGCCTTCAGGATCACGAACGCACAGATCGCCTGACCGGTGGTGTCGTCGGTGGCCCCGACGACGGCGGCCTCGGCCACACCGGCGTGCCCGACGAGCGCGGACTCCACCTCGGCAGTCGAAATCCGGTGTCCGGAAATGTTCATGACGTCATCGATACGGCCGAGCACCCACACCTCGCCGTCGCTGCCATAGCGGGCCCCGTCGCCGGCGAAGTACCAACCCCGCTCGGCGAAGCGGGCCCAGTAGGTTTCGCGGAATCGTTCCGGATCGCCCCAGATTCCGCGCAGCATCGATGGCCACGGCTTGTCCAGCACGAGATAGCCGGTGACGGGTTCACCGTCGGCGGTGCTGTGCTGCAACTCATTTCCGTCGTCGTCGACGATCTTGGCTGAGATACCCGGGAGTGCTCGCATGGCCGAGCCCGGCTTGCAGTCCGTCACGCCCGGCAGCGGCGAGATCATGATGGCGCCGGTCTCGGTCTGCCACCAGGTGTCCACGATCGGTGTCTTGTCCGCGCCGAACACCAGGCGGTACCAGCGCCAGGCCTCCGGGTTGATCGGCTCGCCGACCGAACCCAGCAGGCGAAGGCTGGACAGGTCGTGAGCGAACGCGATCTCGCGGCCCCACTTCATGAACGTCCGGATCAGGGTCGGTGCGGTGTAGTAGATTGTGACACGGTACTTTTCGATGACTTGGAAGTGTCGGTGCTCGTCAGGGGAGGCCGGGGTGCCTTCGTACACCACCTGGGTCACGCCGTTGGACAGCGGCCCGTACACGATGTAGGTGTGCCCGGTAACCCAGCCGATATCGGCTGTGCACCAATAGATATCGGTCTCCGGCTTGATGTCGAAGACATTGCTATGGGTGTAGGACGCCTGGGTCAGATAGCCGCCCGAGGTATGGATGATGCCCTTGGGCTTGCCGGTCGTGCCGGAGGTGTACAACAGGAACAGCGGCTGTTCGGCATCGAATGCCTCGGGGGTGTGCTCGGTGGACGCCGGGTCCACCGTTTCGTGCCACCACAAGTCGCGGCCTTCGGTCCAGTCGATGTCGATACCGGTGCGGCGCACCACCAGAACGTGCTCGACGCACTCTTGTCCTTTGACAGCCTCGTCGACAGCTTCCTTGAGCGAAACCGCGTTGCCGCGCCGGTATTGGCCGTCGGTGGTGATCACCAGTTTGGCCTCGGCATCCTCGACGCGGGCGCGGAGTGCGGCGGCCGAGAAACCCGCGAAGACGACACTGTGCATCACGCCCAGCCGCGCGCACGCGAGCATCGCCACGATGGCCTCGGGAACCATCGGCAGGTAGATGGCCACCCGGTCGCCGGCGGTCAGGCCCAGCTCGATGAGCGCGTTGGCGGCTTTACAGACCTCGTCTTTGAGCTGGGCGTAGGTGAGCACCCGCGAATCGCCGAGTGGTTCACCCTCCCAGTGGATTGCGACCCGATCGCCGTTGCCCGCCTCGACATGCCGGTCCACACAGTTGTAGGCGACATTCAGCTTGCCGCCGACAAACCACTTCGCGAATGGGGCATCAGACCAGTCGAGCACCTCGGTGAAAGGCGTGTCCCACGCCAGCCGGTCGGCCTGTTTGGCCCAGAACGCCAAACGGTCGGCCTCGGCCTCGTCATACAAAGCGACGGTGGCGTTGGCGGCCGCGGCGAAATCCGCCGACGGCGGGAAGGACGTCGGAACTTCGGTGTGCGCCTCTGTCATGCCTGTGAGCGTAGTCACCGAGCGTCGCATCGGCGTTGGCACGTCACATTGATCGGCGGGCGGTTCCTGTCGCGCGCCGAACGGCACGCGAAGACCCGGTTAATGGTGGCCGTGTTGCCGCCGATAGCGTCTGTGAACGTGAGTGATCTCTTGGCTCCGCTGCTGGATCTGCCCGGGGTGGCGGGTGCTGCCGAGGCGGCCCGGGATGCCTTGGCCAAGGCGCACCGGCACCGCACCAATTTGCGTAATTGGCCCGTCACTGCCGCCGAGTCGGCGGTGCGTGGAGCGCGGTCGTCGTCAGCCATCGATGGTGGCGCGGTGCAACTGGATGGTTCCCGCGTCGAGCCGAACGATCCGGTCTTGGCGGGGGCGCTGCGGGTCGGTCAAGCGCTGGAGGGGGGAACCACCAATCTCCTCGGCGTCTGGCAGCGCGCGCCCTTACAGGCCCTGGCCCGCTTGCACGCCCTGGCCGCGGCCGATCTGGTCGACGAGGATCTGCTGGGCCGGCCGCGACAGGATCCGGAGGTGGCCGCGCGGCTAGATTTGGTCACCCGGTTGGTGACCGGTGGAAGTAACGCTCCGGCCCCGGTGCTGGCCGCCGTCGCGCACGGTGAACTACTGACCCTGGCACCGTTCGGTGCCGGCGACGGTGTTGTGGCGCGCGCGGTGTCGCGGCTCGTGACAATGGCGACCGGCCTGGACCCGCATGGGTTGGGAGTGCCCGAGGTGTTCTGGATGCGCCGTGCCGATGAATACGCGTCGTGCGCTAGCGCGTTCGCGACGGGCGCACCCGCGGCCGTCGGCGCCTGGGTGCTGATGAGCTGTCAGGCCTTGGAAGATGGTGCGCGCGAGGCGATGTCGATCGCAGAAGCCGCATCGAAGTGATGGCTGCGCAGCGAAGCGGGCGGCGATCCGAATTGCTTCAGCTCGCCGCCCGCTAACACGGTTTCCTGGTTACCAAGCGTGCCAGGTGGGCTGCGTGGGTTGGCCTCGGCGGTCTCGCGATGCGCTTCGGTGACATCCCCACCCAAGGGGACGTTATGTCTGTTCGCTTTTCGCAATTACGCAGGCCCGCAACACTTCTGCTATTATCGCGGCATGCTCCGCGTGGGTGCCGGGAACCGTGCTGGAACGCTTGAGTCGGGAGATAGTGCCTTCTCTTCCGACGCTATCTTGGCCTTCCCAGACGTCCGTGCCTCCTTTGTACTCCGTGACCCCCATCACAGCAAGGGGTAGCAAGGCAACGGTTTGGTCGCGTTAGAAAGACAACCGCCGCAACACCGAATACGTCAACGCTCCGGCGGCCAACGCGCTGACACCCAACGCCGCGGTGGTGGCCACGGCAGCCCCTGACGGCGCTGGAATGCGGTCTCGCAGAGGCACCGGCCGCAGGAACGTCAGAACCGGCCAGTCCTGGGCCGTGGCCTCCTTGCGTAACGCGCGGTCGGGATTGACGACGGCCGGGTGACCGACCGCGTGCAACATCGAGAGGTCGGTGATGGAGTCGGAGTAGGCGTAGCAGTGTTCGAGCGAGTAGCCCTCCAACGCGGCGAGTTCGCGGATGGCCGCACCCTTGGCCTCGCCGTAGCAATAGAAAGCAACCTCGCCGGTGTACTTCCCGTTCTCGGTGACCATCCGGGTGCCCATCGCGTGGGTGGCACCCAATGCACGGGCGATCGGGGCGACGATCTCTTCCCCCGATGCGGACACGATCACCACGTCACGACCACAGAGTCGATGGTCGGCGATCAGTTCGGCAGCTTCGGCGAAGACCAAGGGGTCGACGATGTCGTGCAGCGTCTCGGTGACGATTGCTCTGACCTGTTCGGCGTCCCAGCCGGCGCACATCGCGGTGACATAGGACCGCATCCGGTCCATCTGATCGTGGTCGGCACCGGACATCAGGAAGAGGAACTGGGCGTAGCTGGACTTCAGCACGGCCCGTCGATTGAGCAGCCCTTGATTGAAGAAGGGTTTGCTGAAAGCGAGCGTGCTTGACTTGGCAATGACGGTCTTGTCCAGATCGAAAAAGGCAGCGGTGCGAGACGGGCTGCCGGCCACCGGCCCGAGTCGAGGATCGATTAGCTGGTCTGCGTCCGAGACGGGGTCGGTCACGTCACTCAGGATAGGCCGGTATGACTCAGGTCCGAGGCCGGGCCCAAAGTGGCAGGCCAAGCCACGTGTCGCACCCTGCATTTTCTCAGCGAATACATGGTTTCGAAGTGGTGGCAACACTTGCGCGACTCCACATCGCCGTGTGTATAGTAGGGCATATTCGGCTTATGCCGAGTGTGTATCAGCCCGACCCCCCGGGGCTGATACACGACGACCCTCGCCTCCTCCCCCCTGGCGAGGGTCGTCTCTTTTCTCCAGTAAAAATCTGTAGATCCCGGCAAACTCAAGAAACCTTGCCGGGATCACTTTGTGGCTACCCGTTTCCTCCGCCGCGCCACCCATCGGGTGACGCCTGTCATCCCCAGATCCGCGTTCATCCCCAATCGCGCCCCGGCTCTCTGGCGCGCTGTGCTCGGACATCCGACGCTGCATGAGTGAGCACCAATCCGGACGTCGTCGTGATCCTCCTCGCCGAACCCGAACTCCGTGAGCAGGCTGACCGGGTCGCCGCCGCCGCTGGACTGCGACCAGTGGCGGCCTCCGCACCTCTCACCCGTAAGGCGTGGTCGGCCGCGGTCGCGATCCTGCTCGACGAAGAAACGGCCCGGCAGTGCGAACACGACGGCCTGCCCCGGCGCGACGGGGTGATTCTGATCGCATCGACCGAGCCGGAGGGGCCGACGTGGGCGGCCGCGATGGCCGTTGGCGCGCAGCACGTTTGTGCACTTCCGGCCCAGGACGGCGATCTGGTTCGGCATCTCGTCGATGCTGCCGAGACAGCGCGGGAGGCGCCGCGTGCCGGCCGGGTGATCGCCGTGACCGGCGGTCGTGGCGGCGCGGGCGCGTCGACCTTCGCTACCGCGCTCGCCCAGGTTGCGTCGGCATCGCTGCTCGTCGACCTCGACCCCTGGGGTGGCGGGATCGATCTGCTCCTGGGCAGTGAATTGGTGCCGGGCCTGCGCTGGCCCGACCTGAGCCTGCGCGGGGGTCGGCTGGCCTGGGCTGCGGTCCGCGACGCACTACCCAACCATCACGGAGTGAGCGTGCTGTCGGGCGCGCGGCACGGCTACGAGGTGGATGCCGGGGCGGCCGACGCGGTGGTCGACGCGGGCCGAAGGGGAGGAATGCTCGTGATCTGCGATCTGCCGCGGAGAATGACTTCGGCTGTTGCCGGCACCCTCGACCGCGCAGACCTGGTCGTCGTGATCACCACCTGCGATGTGCGGGGTGTCGCGGCCGCCTCCACGGTGGCGCCGGTGCTGTGTGAAATCAACCCGAACGTCGGCCTGGTGGTTCGTGGGCCGACTCCGGGTGGACTGCGGGCGGTCGAGGCGGCCCAGGTCGCGGGGCTGCCACTGTTGGCGGCGATGCGTCCTGAACCCAGGCTCGCCGAACGCCTGGAGCGCGGTGGTCTACGCCTACGGCGGCGGTCCCCGCTAGGCACAGCCGCCCGTGCGGTCCTCGAGGTATTGCCGGTCGGCACCCAGGTGCGGGCGGCATGAGCGCTTCACTGGTCGAGCGGGTCCGCGAGCGGTTGGCCACCGAGTCGTCGTCGTTGCGGCCCGCGGCCGTTGCCGCCGCGATCCGGGCCGAGTCCGGAGGAGTGCTCGGGGACACCGAGGTGCTGTCCAATCTGCGGATGCTGCAGACCGAGCTGACCGGTGCCGGCCTGTTGGAGCCGTTGCTGCGTGCACCGGGAACGACAGATGTCCTGGTCACCGCCCCTCACGCGGTATGGGTCGACGACGGTCAGGGGCTGCGGACCACGACGGTGCGATTCGCCGACGAAGCCGCGGTCCGCCGGCTGGCTCAACGCCTGGCGGTCGCCGCGGGCCGGCGACTGGATGACGCTCAGCCGTGGGTGGACGGACAACTGAGCGGGTTGGGCACCGGCGAGTTCTCGGTCCGCTTGCATGCCGTGCTGCCGCCGGTCGCCGCAGCCGGAACCTGTCTGTCGCTGCGGGTGCTGCGGCCGGCCACCCAGGACCTCGCCGCCCTGATCGAGGCCGGCGCGATCGGGCCCGAAGCCGCAGAGCTGCTCACCGGCATCATTGAGGCGCGGCTGGCGTTCCTTATCTCTGGCGGCACCGGCGCCGGCAAGACCACGCTGCTGGCGGCGGCGCTCGGCGCGGTCTCATCCTCGGAGCGGATCGTGTGCGTGGAAGACGCTCCCGAACTCGCGCCGCCGCATCCACATCTCGTGCGGTTGGTAGCCCGCGCTGCCAACGTGGAAGGGGCCGGTGAAGTCACCGTGCGGCAGTTGGTCCGCCAGGCCCTGCGAATGCGGCCGGACCGGATTGTCGTGGGCGAGGTACGCGGAGCCGAGGTCGTCGATCTGCTGACCGCGCTGAATACCGGCCACGACGGCGGGGCCGGGACAGTGCATGCCAACAGCCCCGCCGAGGTGCCGGCACGGCTGGAGGCGCTCGCTGCCCTCGGCGGGCTCGACCGCGCCGCGCTGCACAGCCAACTGGCGGCCGCGGTTCAGGTCGTGGTCCATGTGGGCCGTGGCCGTAACGGGTCGCGCCGACTGCTTGAGGTCGCGGTGCTGTGTCGAGCGGACACCGGTGCGGTGCATGCGGTGACCGCCTGGCATGCCGACCGCGGTTGGCAGCGCGGTCACGAGCAATTGGCAACGCTGATCGAAACGCGACGGTCATGACCGGCATACCGGTGGCGGCCGTGCTCTTGGCGATCGCCGTACTGGCCGCACCCCCGCCGCCGCGCTGGCGGTTGGGTTTGGCGACGCCACGGATCGGGGTGCGGGGCCCTGCGCTGATCGCCGGCGCCGTTGTCATCGTGGCGGTGCTGCCGCCTACCGTCCTGCTCGCCTCGGCAGTGCTGGGGGCCACGCTGCTCGCTCGCGGCCGTCGGCGCCGTCGGGATCAAGACCGTGCCCGAGCGGGCCAGACGTTGGCGGGCGCGATGGAGACTTTGGTCGGCGAGTTGAGGGTCGGAGCACATCCGGTGCGCGCTTTCGCCATTGCCGCCCGTGAGTCTGACGGCACGATCGGTAGCGCATTACGGGCGGTTGCCGCTCGAGCCGGACTGGGTGCCGACGTCGGAGCGGGGCTGCGGGCGGTTGCCGGCGCGACATCGGTTCCCGCGCAGTGGGATCGGCTCGCGGTGTGTTGGCAGTTGGCCGCCGACCACGGTCTGGCGATGGCCGCGCTGATCCGTGCTGCCCAACGAGACATCATCGAACGGCAACGGTTCACAGCCCGGGTCGAGGCCGGGCTGGCCGGCGCGCGAGCCACCGCAGCGATCCTGGCGGGCTTACCGCTACTCGGTGTTCTGCTGGGGGAGTTGATCGGTGCGCATCCTGTCCGGTTTCTGGTCGGTGGCGGGGTCGGCGGCGGGCTGCTCATCGCAGGCACTGTCCTGGTCTGCGCGGGCCTGGCGTGGGCTGACCGCATTACCGATCGGCTTCTGATATGAGTTCTGCCGCAATACTATTGGCCGCCGCGATACTGCTAGCACCGGGTCCGGTTGCGGTGCGCCGCCTGGTCGGAGTGGAGCCGGTTCGCGCCGTGCAGGTTCGGCATCGGCGCACCGCTGATCCACTGGCCACCGCGTCCGCACTCGATGTTTTCGCGGTGTGCCTGGCCGCCGGGATGTCGGTGGCCGCGGCTGCCACGGCGACGGCACCGTCAGCCCCGAAACTGCTGGGCGCGGTGTTGCGCCGGGCCGCCGACCTGCTGGCGTTGGGGGCAGACCCGGACACCGCCTGGTCTCGTCCGGCAGAAGCGGCCGACGGTGGCGAGGCGCTGGCCCGCCTCGCGCGCAGGTCGGCCTCATCGGGCAGTGCGCTGGCGCAGGGAGTGGCCGAACTGGCCGAGCAGTCCCGCCAGGATGCCGGCCACGCTGCCTCGGCGGCTGCCGAGCGGGCATCGGTGCTGATCGCCGGGCCGCTGGGGCTGTGCTTCCTGCCCGCATTCATCTGCCTGGGCATTGTGCCAGTGGTCGCCGGCTTGGCCGGGGACGTGTTCTCGTCGGGAATTCTGTGATAGAGAGGAAAAGTATTGTTCGCCAACATGATTCGACAGTTGAAGGCTCGAATCGCGATAGCGGTGGTCGACGACGCAGGGATGTCCACCGTCGAGTACGCGATCGGCACGATCGCCGCCGCAGCGTTCGGCGCCATCCTGTACAGCGTGGTCACCGGCGACTCGATCGTCGGCGCCCTGACCAACATCATCAACCGCGCGCTCAACACGAACGTCTAAGCGGTGACGCCGGTTTCGCCACAGTCGAGGCTGCGCTGGCCATCGCCACGCTGGTGGTGGTGCTCGTCGTCTGCGCAGGCGGCCTCACTGCGGTGGCGATGCAGGTGCGCTGCATCGACGCGGCGCGGGAAGCGGCGCGCCTGGCGGCCCGCGGCGATGAGACCGGTGCGGGCGCCGCGGCCCGGGGGGTCGGGCCCGCCGGGGCGACGCTGCAGCTGCGCCGCGATGGGGAGTTCGTCGTCGCGACTGTCAGCGGCTACTCCCGGCTGCTGCCTGGCGTCACCATCAGGGCCGACGCCATCGCGGCCGCCGAACCCGGTCGGTGACGACACCGGTGCCGCGACGGTATTGGCCGCGATCCTGATCGCCGCGCTGGTCGCCATCGCGCTGGCCGGGGTGCAGATCGGCAGTGCCGTCGTGGCGCGCCATCGGGCGCAGGCCGGTGCGGACATGGCTGCGCTCGCCGCGGCGATGTGGCTCCCGCGCGGTGCCGACAGCGCGTGCCGGCAGGCAGCCGTGGTGAGCGGGGCCATGGGCGCGACGCTGCGCGGCTGCGATATCGACGAACTCGACGTCATGGTGGCCGTCGACGTTGCGACCGGCCGGCTGCTCGGCGGCCGCGCCCACGCCACCGCGCGGGCCGGGCCCGTCTCCTAGGCGTTCGGCAGCTTGGCCTCTGCTAGTTCGGTATCGGTGGGTAATCGCAGGCTGATCAAGCCAGCGAAGCTGCCGTTGTCGACCTCCAGGCGGTTGACGGTGACATGCATCGGCACCCACCCACTGCCGACGCCGGGCAGCCGTAGGATCCGGCTGGTGCTGCCGGTCTCGAACTCCTCAGCCATCGGGATCAGCTGATCGCGGTCGTCGGGATGGAACTGGATGCTGTGACGCCAGTCGTAATGCGGGCAGGGGTCGTCCAGCCACTTAAGCAGATGCCAGTTGCTGAGGTCCACGAGTGCGCGGTGCACACCGGTCTGCGAGAGGCCGTCGAGAATCCGTTGCGCCACCTGGTCAGCAGGCAGGGCGTCCTCGTCCACATCGCAGCGTAGGTTCATCGCGCGGGCGATCAGATGCTCGGCACCGTCCTCGACTTCCTCAATCGCTGTCCGTGCCACGAATCCGGTCCGAACTATGTTGCCGTTGTCGGTGAAAGTCCAAGTGGTGCAATATGTCCGGCCCGGGTCCTCGTCCTTGGCCAAGGACAACACGTTGGCCTCGTCACTGTTGAAACTACGGTCAGGAAGGTGCTCGGCGAAGGCGATATCGTGAGTCGAGGCCTGAGTGGGGTCCCGGCCCGCGTTGACCAGCGATTCGACGGTGTCGGTGGCGATACCAACGGTGATGTCCCACTTCAACGGCCCGGGTATCGGCCGTTGCGGCGGCTGCGCGCCGGCAGCTCCGATCCACATATGCACACCGTGCATCCGGCCGTCGGGCATCTGCACCGGTTCGGTCCGGATCACTCGATCGCTTTTCGGGGTGATGCTGGCCAGGCTGTTGCCGGTCGCCACGGTTTCGGCAATAGCGGTTTGGATCGCCGCCAGGTATGGGCTGCGGCGTAAGTAGATCGCCAGCGGGACCAGGTTCTTCATCTGCCGACCCTGGGCTACCACGACGGGTTCGGAACCGAGTGTCTCCACGAGCAGCCAATCGTGGGTCATGCTCTGAAGTTTAACGGTGTCACCTGCCGGTTACCTTAGGATGCCCACCTCGGTATTGCGCAGGTGAGAACGGGAAATTCGATCCGGCAAACCGCTGGGGTGTCGATTTCCTTGCGCCAGCCGTGGCGGTTGGGTATTTGCGTCACGCCTCTAGTAGGGCGGGGCACCTGCCGGCGGGAGTGTTCGATCAGGGGAGTTGACCGTTCGAGGGGTCCGGTCGGCACAACGATCAGGCATCCGCGCCGGCGAGCTGCGCCAGGACGAGTTTGAGGACTCGGACCGCGCCAGCCTTGTCCAGGGGGTCGTTGCCGTTGCCGCACTTGGGCGACTGCACGCATGACGGGCAGCCCTGCGGGCATTCGCACGCGTCGATCGCGGCTGCGGTGGCACCCAGCCAGGTGCTAGCCAGCCGGTAGCCGCGTTCGGCGAAACCGGCCCCTCCAGGGTGTCCGTCGTAGACGAAGACGGTGGGCAATCCGTCAGCGCCGTCAGCGGTGGACAGGCCACCGATATCGCCCCGGTCGCAACTGGCCACCAGCGGCAACAAGCCGATCGCGGCGTGCTCGGCCGCATGCAACGATCCGGGTAATCGTAGCGGGTCAATTCCGATGTCCAACAATGCTTCCGGGGTGATCGTGTACATCACCGCGGTGGTCGGCAGACAGTGCTCGGGCATATCGAGCTCGACGAAATCGATGACTTCCCCGGACAATCGGCGGCGCAAGTAGCCGATCACCCGGTGCGTCACCGACACCGGGGCCAGGCTCAGCGTCACTGCGTCGTAGGGCACGCGCTCGCCGGTTCCGGTAATCGCGATATCGGTGATCTCCCGCGCAAAGGTGGTGTAACCGGGGTCCTCGGCGTGCACGAACGCCACCCCGTCTGCGAAGCTCAATGAGTCGACGACATAGCTCTCACCCTGGTGCAGATAAACCGCACCGGGGTGAACGGTAGCCGGGGCCTGCCCCGCCCCGGTGCTGCCCAGCATCCGGCCGGTTCCGGCCTCGACGATCGCGATCTGGCCGCCGGCCGAGCCCCGGATATCCACCGCCGGATGCGGATCCAGCCCCGCGGCGGGGAAGTACTTGCCGCCGCGGCGGCGCAGCAACCCGTCATCGACCAATTCGGTTGCCACCGGCTCGGCCTCCCATCGGCGCACCTCCGCCTCGTCCAGTGGCAGCTCGGTTGCCGCGCAGAGCAGTTGCGGTCCCAGAACGTACGGATTGGCCGGATCGATGACGACGCGCTCGACTGGTTTGTCGAGAAGCGCATCGGGATGGTGAACCAGGTAGGTGTCCAGCGGGTCGTCACGGGCGACGAGGACCACCAGCGCCCCCTGACCGCGCCGGCCGGAGCGACCCGCCTGCTGCCAGAACGATGCCACCGTCCCCGGGAACCCCGCCAGCAGCACCGCATCCAACCCCGCGATGTCGATCCCCAATTCGAGCGCGTTCGTCGTCGCCACCCCGCGTAGTCGTCCGTCGGACAGCGCGCGTTCCAGCTCGCGCCGATCCTCGGCGAGATAGCCCGCCCGGTAGGAGGCGACCGTGTTCTGCAGGTGCGGCGCGATGTCCTCGAGGCGGGCCCGTGCGGCCATCGCCGTGAGCTCCGCGCCCCGCCGGGACCGCACGAAAGTCAACGTCCGTGCACCTTCAGCAACCAAATCGGCCATCATGCGCGCGGCTTCGGAACCCGCCGAATGTCGCACCGGCGCGCCGTTCTCGCCCAGCAGGTCGGTGCGCAATTCGGGTTCCCACAGCGCCACGGTTCGTGCACCGTGCGGCGACCCGTCCTCGGTCACCGCCCCCACGGTGTGACCGATCAATTCCGCGGCGGTCTCGCCGGGCGCGGCGGTGGTGGCGCTGGCGAAGATGACGGTGGGCCCAGGTGCCGATGCCGGCGCATAGCGTTCACACAGCCGGAGCAGCCTGCGCAGCACCATCGCCACGTTGGAGCCGAAAATTCCACGGTAGTAATGGCATTCGTCGATCACGATATAGCGCAGCCCGCGCAGGAACACGGCCCAGCGGGCGTGGTCGCGCAGCAGCGACAAGTGGATCATGTCGGGGTTGGAGAACAGCCACCGCGAGCGTTCGCGAGCGAACCGGCGGACCTCGGCCGGTGTGTCACCGTCGTAGGAAGTCGGCGCGACATCGGCTAGTGCAGCCACTGTCGCGGTCAATGAATGGGCGGTGCGCAATTGGTCATGGCCGAGCGCTTTCGTGGGAGACAGATAAAGCGCCCTGGCGCGTGGATCGCGTGCCAGCACATCCATGATCGGCAATTGGAAGGCCAGTGACTTTCCCGATGCAGTGCCGGTGCTTATCACGACATGACGTCCAGAGTGCGCGAGGTCGGCGGCGCGGACCTGATGTGACCACGGGCGAGCGATTCCGTGATCATGGAACGCGCGGAGCACGGCTGGATCAGCCCAGGCAGGCCAGTCCGCGCCCTGGGCTTCGCGGGCCGGCAGCTCGGCGACGTGGCGCAGCGCCTCAGGCGACGATTCGGCACCGGCGATGGCCGCGTTAAGCAGCTCGCTGCCGAAACTCACCATTTCACATCAACCCTTTCGAAAAAATGTCTACAGCCCTGTATCGAATTGTTCATCAGTTAGTAGCACCGAGACTGTCGCAAGAGCCTCGGACGTGATTGGATAAGTGCGGTCGCAGCTTCTGTGTTCGTGTGTCAGCACTCGCAGGATCGACGTTGCGATCGCGGTTCCTGCGAGGGTCTGTAGGTCGGGTGAGTTCCGACGACTCCACGAAGGATGGCGGTCGGAACGGGCCCGGTCTGCCGAAAACTCGGTCGGCCGCTCCCGGTTGGAAGAGAAGGAAAGTACGAAAGATGCCACAGGGAACTGTGAAGTGGTTCAACGCCGAGAAGGGTTTCGGGTTCATCGCACCCGAGGACGGCTCTGCCGACGTGTTCGTCCACTACACGGAAATTCAGGGGTCGGGCTTCCGCACCCTTGAGGAGAATCAACGGGTCGAGTTCGAGGTCGGTCAGAGCCCCAAGGGACCGCAAGCCACAGGCGTGCGCGCAGTCTAATCAACAACGACATCGCGAAACACCCCCGAGCGTCCGGGTGACGGGCATCGGGGGTGCTTTCGTTAGGGGGTGTCCCGCGGGAGATTTTCTTCTGGGGAACTCGCCACGCCCGTTGAGAGCTGGGCGGCCGCTACCCGCCGACTGCCTTACTGTCGAATAGTGAGCCAGCTGTCCTTCTTCTCGGCGGAGTCGGTGCCCCCTGCGGTCGCCGACCTCACCGGGTTGCTTGCGGCAGCCGGACAGGTCGTGATGGTCGGCGGCGGGGCACGCCTGTCGGTGGTGGTCGACGAGCGCTGGCGGGCGCAAGCCCTTGCCGACATGATCACCGACGCCGGGCTGGAAGCCGACATCACCCGCACCGATGAGGACAACCCCCTGGTGCGCACTGCCGTCGACGTGCGCTTGGTGGGGATCGCCACCGACTGGACCAGGGGAGCGGTCAAGACGGTGCCGCCCCAATGGCTGCCGGGAGCCCGCGAGCTGCGGGCCTGGACGCTGGCCGCAGGCGTCCCGGACGCCGACCGATATCTGCTCGGATTGGATCCGCACGCACCCGATACCCATTCGCCGCTAGCATCGGCATTGATGCGGGTGGGAATCGCACCGACTCTTATTGGCACGCGGGGCGCTCGTCCGGCCCTCAGAATTAGTGGTCGTCGGCGGCTATCACGCCTGGTAGAAACCGTGGGGGAGCCGCCTGATCTGATCGAGGCGTTGTCGGCGTGGCCCCGAATCTGAGAGATTGCGCTGCAGGGGTCGGTTTGCGTTGACCGGTCCAGAGTGCGAAATTGTCAGTTGCCCGCGGGTCGGGGGTGCCTGCGGGCAAGACAGAAGTGGAGCGTAAGCGCAGTTGGCTGACGACGGAAACCGCGGAAGCGGCGGGGATGCCCGAAGTAGTGATGGCAACGTCCGGCGGCTCGTCATCGTCGAGTCGCCCACCAAGGCGCGCAAAATCGCCGGGTACCTCGGCGCCAATTACATCGTGGAGTCGTCCCGCGGCCACATTCGTGACCTGCCGCGCAACGCCGCCGACGTGCCGGCCAAGTACAAATCCGAGTCGTGGGCGCGCCTCGGCGTCAATGTCGAGGACAACTTCGAACCGCTCTACATCATCAGCCCCGACAAGAAGAGCACTGTCACCGAGCTGAAGGGTCTGCTGAAGGACGTCGACGAGCTCTACCTGGCCACAGACGGTGACCGCGAAGGTGAGGCCATCGCCTGGCACCTGCTGGAGACGCTCAAGCCTCGCGTCCCGGTCAAGCGCATGGTCTTCCACGAGATCACCGAACCGGCCATCCGCGCGGCTGCCGAAAATCCTCGCGACCTGGACAACGATCTGGTCGATGCGCAGGAGACCCGACGCATCCTCGACCGGTTGTATGGCTACGAGGTCAGCCCCGTTTTGTGGAAGAAAGTCGCCCCGAAGCTGTCGGCCGGCCGGGTGCAGTCGGTGGCCACCCGGATCATCGTCCAGCGCGAACGCGACCGGATGGCCTTCCGCAGCGCCTCCTACTGGGACGTGATCGCCGAGCTCGACGCGAGCGTCTCGGACCCCAATGCCGCCCCGCCGCGCTTCACCGCCCGGCTGGTCAACGTCGACAACAAGCGGGTGGCGACCGGCCGCGACTTCGACTCGCTGGGCATTCTGCGTAAGCCCGACGAGGTCGTGGTGCTCGATGAGGCTGCGGCGGTCTCGCTGGCCACCGGTTTGCGGGCCGCTAGCCTCGCCGTGGCCTCGGTTGAGGAGAAGCCCTATACCCGTAAGCCGTATCCGCCGTTCATGACCTCCACGTTGCAGCAGGAGGCCGGCCGCAAGCTGCGGTTCTCCGCCGAACGCACGATGAGCATCGCGCAGCGGCTGTATGAGAACGGCTACATCACCTATATGCGCACCGACTCGACGACGCTGTCGCAGTCGGCCATTGATGCCGCGCGTAATCAGGCTCGGCAGCTCTACGGCGACGAGTACGTGCATCCCTCGCCGCGGCAGTACACCCGCAAGGTCAAGAACGCGCAGGAGGCGCACGAGGCGATCCGGCCTGCCGGTGACACCTTCGCCACCCCCGGTGCGCTGCACCGCGAACTCGACACCGACGAGTTCCGGCTTTACGAGCTGATCTGGCAACGCACCGTGGCCTCGCAGATGGCCGATGCTCGCGGGACGACGCTGAGCCTGCGCATCAACGGCACATCCACCGATGGCCGCGAGGTGGTTTTCGCCGCCAGCGGCCGCACCATAACCTTCTCCGGCTTCCTGAAGGCCTACGTCGAGACCGTCGATGAGCAGGCCGGCGGTGAGGCCGACGACGCCGAGAGCCGGCTGCCGCAGCTGCGTCAGGGCCAGCGCGTGGATGCCACCCGGCTCAACGCCGACGGGCACACCACCAATCCGCCGGCTCGCTACACCGAGGCGTCGCTGATCAAAGCGCTCGAAGAACTCGGAATCGGCCGTCCCTCAACGTATTCCTCGATCATCAAGACGATCCAGGACCGCGGTTACGTTCACAAGAAGGGCAGCGCGCTGGTGCCGTCCTGGGTGGCGTTCGCGGTCACTGGTCTTCTCGAGCAGCACTTCGGCCGCCTGGTGGACTACGACTTCACCGCCGCGATGGAGGACGAGCTTGACGAGATCGCTTCCGGACAGGAACGGCGCACCAACTGGCTGTCCAACTTCTACTTCGGCGGCGAGCACGGCGTTGCGGATTCGATCGCTCGGGCCGGCGGCCTGAAGAAGTTGGTCGGCGTCAATCTCGAGGGCATCGACGCTCGAGAAGTCAACTCCATCAAGCTCTTTGACGACGAAGAGGGCCGCGCAATCGTGGTTCGCGTCGGCAAGAACGGTCCGTACCTGGAGCGGATGATCCTCGGCGAGGATGGGGAGCCCAAACCGCAGCGGGCCAACCTCAACGATGAGATCACCCCCGACGAGCTGACCCTCGAATTGGCCGAAACCCTTTTTGCGACACCACAAGAGGGCCGCGTGCTTGGCGTCGATCCGGAGTCCGGGCACGAGATCGTGGCCAGGGACGGGCGCTACGGGCCCTATGTCACCGAGGTGCTGCCCCCGCCGCCCGACGACGACCCCGGCGTCACTGCCAAGAAGGGTAAGAAGCCGACCGGCCCGAAGCCACGTACCGGCTCGCTGCTGCGGTCGATGGATCTGCAGACCGTCACGCTCGAGGATGCCCTCAAACTGATCTCGCTCCCGCGCGTTGTCGGCGTGGACCCGGCCAACAACGAGGAGATCACCGCGCAGAATGGCCGCTACGGTCCGTACCTCAAGCGCGGCACCGACTCTCGCTCACTGGCCACCGAGAACCAGATCTTCGATATCACCCTCGAAGAGGCGCTGAAGATTTACGCCGAGCCCAAACGTCGTGGGCGCCAGGGTGCTGCCACGCCGCCGCTGCGTGAACTGGGTGTCGACGCGGCATCGGGCCAGCCGATGGTGATCAAGGACGGCCGGTTCGGTCCGTATGTCACCGACGGCGAGACCAACGCCAGCCTGCGTAAGGGCGACGATGTCCTGAGCATCACCGACGAGCGAGCGTCCGAGCTGCTCGCCGACCGGCGCGCTCGGGGCCCGGTCAAGAAGAAGGCTCCCGCCAAGAAGGCGGCGCGCAAGAAGGCACCCGCCAAAAAGGCCTGAGCTAGACGCTTTCGCTCTCGCTGAACTGGCTGGCTTCGCTGGGCAGCACCAGGTTCATCGGGCGGGCCAGCTGTGTGGGTGCGCGGCGGCCGCGCAGTTCGACGATCTCCCCGACGTTCCAGCACAACGCCTCGGCGTCCAGTGCCCCGCTGACTGCGATCGCCGACGCCAGCACGTGGCCGCCCTCGATCTTGGCCAACTCGGTCAGCCGGGCGGCTTCGTTGACCGGGTCGCCGATCACGGTGTACTCGAATCGGGCCTGGGCGCCGATATGCCCGGCGATCGCGCGCCCGGCCGACACTCCGATCCCGAATTCTGTTTGGCCCAGGACACTGACCAGTTCGTCGTGCAGTTCCCGGGAGGCGGCCAGCGCCGCACCGGAGGCGTCAGGGTGCTCGATCGGCGCCCCGAAGATGCATAGCGCCGCATCACCCTGGAACTTGTTGACGAAGCCGCCGTGTTTCTTGACGGTCTCGACCACCACCCGGAAGAACTCGTTGAGCATGCTCACGACCTCGCTCGGCGGTCGCGACGCGGCCAGCTGGGTCGATCCGACCAGGTCGACGAACAGCACCGCGACATCGCGTTCCTGGCCGCCGAGTTCGGTGCCGCGTTCCAGAGCGCGGCGGGCGACATCCTCGCCGACGTAGCGGCCGAACAGGTCGCGCAGCCGCTGCCGCTCGCTGAGGTCTCGCACCATGTCGTTGAAGCCGGCCTGCAGCAGTCCCAGCTCGCTGGCGTCGTAGATCTGCATGTGGGCGTTGTAGTTACCGCGCTGCACCTCCCCGAGCGCCCAGCGCAGCTGGCGCAGCGGGTCGGCGATCGACATGGCCGCCAGCACGTTTCCGGTGAGTCCGACCACCAGTGCCGCGACGGCCATCAGCAGGATCGGCGTGAAGAGTGCGTCCGTGGAGGCGTAGAGCAGCGAGAACTTGCTGGCCACGATCGACAGCACGATCGCCAGCAGCGGCACCCCGGTGGACAGCAGCCAGGTCAGCACCAGCCGTTGGATGACGCCGGGGCGGTGGAACTTCTCCGGTACGCCGCCGCGCAGCGCGGCGACCGCGACCGGTCGCAGCACCCGCTCGGATTGCAGGTAGCCGATGATCGTGGTGGCCGTGGCGCCGAGCAGCGTCGACACCGCGAGCACGGGTGCGGTGTGGCTGGCCACCGGCCAGCTGGCTGCGATGAACACCACCGCCCCCAGCACCCAGTTGGTCATGCTGATCACCGACCGGTAGACGGGCATCCGCAGCGCCCGCAACCGGGCTTGTTCGGTACCGGCTGGGTCGTCTGCGGCCAACAACGCGTCGCGGCGTTGCCAGCGGAATACCGGAACGAGCAGCTTGAGGTTGACGAACGCGCCGACAGCGAACGAGATGAACAGATAGCTCAGGAAGATAACCAGATTCAGCGTCGGCAGATCCTGCAGCATGACCCGATCGGACGGCGGCAGACCGAACCGCAGGAAGCCCAGCACCAGCAGGGCGCCGATGATGTCTGCCTGCAACATGCCCAGGGTGAACACCGGCCACGGGGTGCGCGCAACCCACCGCACGAATCCATTGATTCGCCCCGGGCTGAGCTGCGCGGTGGTCACTAGCCCACCGTATCGGTACAGGGCGACCGATCTGCATCTTCTCAGGCCCGGTGGACAGCGGTTGTGTCGTTGCTGAGCACTAGTGTTTGAGGCGATGTCTGGAGTTTTCACACGGCTGGTGGGCCAAAGCGCGGTGGAAGCGGAGCTCGTGGGCGCTGCCCGGGCGGCCCGCGGTGATTCCGCTCACGATGTGGCGGCAACCGGGACCATGACACATGCCTGGTTGATCACCGGACCGCCCGGGTCTGGGCGCTCGGTGGCAGCCCAGTGTTTTGCGGCCGCCCTGCAGTGCAGCGCGGAGGGCACACCGGGGTGTGGGCAGTGCCGGGCCTGTTCGACGACGATGGCGGGCACCCACGGTGACGTGCGGCGCATCGTCCCCGAGGGGCTCTCTATCGGCGTCGACGAGATGCGCACTATCGTCCAGATCGCCTCGCGTCGGCCCAGCACCGGCCGATGGCAGATTGTGGTCGTCGAGGATGCCGATCGACTGACCGAAGGCGCGGCCAACGCGCTGCTCAAGGTGGTGGAGGAGCCGCCGCCATCGACGGTCTTCTTGCTGTGTGCGCCGTCGGTGGATCCCGAAGACATCGCCATCACCCTGCGGTCGCGGTGCCGACATGTGGCATTGGTGACACCGCCGACAACGGCGATCGCGCAGGTGCTGGTCGATAACGACGGGCTGTCTGCCGAGATCGCGCAGTGGGCGGCCTCAGTCAGCGGCGGTCACGTCGGACGGGCCCGGCGGCTGGCCACCGATCCGGATGCCCGGGATCGGCGTACCCGGGCGTTAGGGCTGGCGCGTGATGCCGCGACCCCGTCGCGGGCGTATGCGGCCGCAGAGGAGCTGGTGGCCACCGCCGAGGCTGAGGCGAAAGCGCTCAATGTCGGCCGGGACGAGGTCGAGTCGGACGAGCTGCGTACCGCGCTGGGGGCGGGCGGCACCGGAAAAGGCACGGCGGGTGCTCTGCGCGGTGCCACCGGGGCGATCAGGGACCTCGAGAAGCGCCAGAAATCCCGCCAGACCCGGGCCTCGCGCGACGCTCTGGACCGCGCGCTGATCGACCTGGCGACGTACTTCCGGGATGCGCTCTTGGTGGCCAACGGCGCCGGCGCCGTGGTGCCGAATCATCCGGATATGGCCGAGAAGGTGGCGGCGTTGGCCGCGCATGCGGCCCCGGACCGACTGCTGCGCTGTATCGAGGCGGTGCTCGAGTGCCGCGAGGCGCTGGCGACCAACGTCAAGCCCAAATTCGCCGTCGATGCGCTGGTGGCGACTGTGGGTCAGGCACTGCGTTCGGACCTGTAGACTCACTGCGGCTCTCAAGGGCCACCGCCGCCCTAGCTCAGTCGGTAGAGCATCTCACTCGTAATGAGAAGGTCAGGGGTTCGATTCCCCTGGGCGGCTCTCTTTCGTCTTGCCGAGTTCCTCGGCGGCGATATTGCGAGCGGTGGCGGCCGCCGGGAAGCCGGCGTAGCCGCTGGAGTGGTAGATGACCTCGGCGATCTCATCCTCGGTCAGCCCGTTCTGCCTGGCGATCCGGAAGTGCGCCTTCATCTCGTCGCCGGCCCGCAGCGCAATCAAGATGCCGAGTGTCACCAGGCTCCGATCGCGGCGGCTGAGCCCGTCGCGGGTCCACAGCTTGCCGAAAACGCTCTCGACGCCGATGTCCATCAGCTCAGGGGCGAAGCCGCCGAATTCAACGTCGCCGTCGGGCAGTGTCCCGGGCAGCATCTCCCGGAAAACGCGCAAACCATCCTCACGTAAGTTAGACATGCAAACTACTTTGGCACACTGCGGGACGGCGAGCGTGACGGCAGGGTGAAAAACAGCCTATGCACCGCCGTGGCGTCACTGTCGCGGTGCCAGATATCCGACTGGCCCGGAGGCCAGGCACAACGACAGCGCCGCGGTGGTGGCCCGCACCGTGATCGCGTCGCCCGCCCCAGGCAGCCGGACGAAGACGCGGTTCAGCCCGGGGTGCACCGGCACCTTCGTTTCGGGTCCCTCGTTCAGCGACATCTGCATCGAGCCCTCGCTGTTGGCCAGATAGTTGATTTCCGCCGTCCAGTCCGCCGGCAGCAGCGGCCCGTCCAGTGGCATCCGCACGTCGGCGTCCGGTTGAACCAGATAGCCGCAACCCGGCACCGGGCCTATCACGATGGTGCGGGTCCAGGTGACGTTGGCGTCCACCAGGTGACCGCTGGCGTTGAGCATGCGCAATTGTGTTGTGTACTGGGCGAACTCGGGCCGGTCCCGGATCAGGGCGAACATATGGCTGGCCAGATTCTCCGGGTGGGCGACCCGCTGCAGCACCAGTGGGTCGACCTCCTGGTCCAGTAGCGGTGCCGCCGATGACGAACGAGCCTGCGCCAGAGAGCGAATCGCGTTCTGCAGGTAGGGCTGCGCGGGGTTGTCCCGCCAGCTGGTCAGAAACGTCGACGTCGAGTACAGGCTGCTGGCCGTGAACGCCACCGCCGCGCCTGTGACCGCCGCGGTCCGGGTAGGCGAAGCGTTCAACCAACCTGCACTAGCGCGGTTGGGTGCACAGAATCCCACCGCGGCAAGCAATGTCAGCACGATCACCAGATCCGGAAAGTACCGCAGGGTCTGGGCCAGCTCGAGCGCGGTGAACTTCGATGAGCGCAGCAGATAGATCGGGATCTGGCAGGCCAGCGCATATCCCGCGGCCACCAGCCAGACCAGCCCAAGGCGCTGCTTGCGCAACAGTGACACCGCCAAGACGGTGGCCAAGGCCAGCCAGCCCAGAATCATCACCGAAGCCGGTGGCACCCCCCAGGGTGACGCCGGCGCCCAGCGCTGCCATTCCCACGGGCCGCCTGCCAACCCCGGCACGATCCCGTAGGTAACCGAGCGGCGCAACAGATCCCATGTCATCGCCAGATCCGAGCTCCACCGCCGATGGTCGACAACGATCAGATACAGCGCCACCCACGCGGCCGTCACCGCGAGTGCAGGCGCCCACAACTGCACACCTCGGCGCCAGACCGTGCCGACGGCAGTGTTGTCGCCCCGAACGTGGCGCAGCAGTGCCACCACTGCGAACGCGACGAACGGTATGACCGCGGATTTCTCGAAGAACAGCAGCCCGCCCAGATACACCAGCACCCCGCTGACTGCGTAGCGCCGATTGCCGGTGCGTACCAACATGACTGCGTCAGCGCACACCCAGGCCATCGCGGCCAGCATCGGCAGCGAGTTCAGAGCGGCTGCCCACCAAGCGAATCCGGGCACGCCCAGCGGGGTGAACAGGGCAAAGCAGAGCGGAATCACCAGTACCGGCCGCCAGCCGAGGATCACGTACAGGGCTCGCAGTACTGACAGCGATACCAACAGCTGCAGGACCACCAGGCTGACGGCGGGCCAGGCCCAGACCAGCGGGGCCAGCCGGGTGATGATGCCTGCCACCAGAAACGCCCCGGGCATGACGTGCCCGTCATGGTCGTGGAACAGATACGACGGCGACAACAGATTCTGGGTCCCGGCCCGCCCCACCAGGATCAGGTCATCCCAGTAGAAGTAGCCGCCGAATGCCAGGGCCGCGCGGACCACCAGCTGGATTGCGATGAGGAGGCCGGCCGCCACCGCGACCGGTGGCATGCGCGCCACCCGGGTCGGAGCTGCCATCGGCTCGACTGTACGTGCCGACGGTAGGGTGGCAGCCATGCAGGTAATGGTCACGGGGGCGGCCGGCTTCATCGGCTCGACGCTGGTTGATCGCTTGCTCGCCGACGGTCATACCGTGATCGGGCTCGACGATCTGAGCCGGGGCCGCACCGAGAACCTGGCCGGAGCCCACACCAACGACGGCTTCGAGTTCGTCGAGGCCGATATCGCCAGCGCCGATCTGATCGGCCTGCTCGGCAAGCACAAACCCGAAGTCGTCCATCACCTGGCCGCGCAGATCGACGTGCGCCGATCGGTGGAAGAACCCGAGTTCGACGCCGAGATAAACATCATCGGCACGGTCCGGCTGGCCGAGGCGGCCCGGCGGGCCGGCGTCCGCAAGATCGTGCACACCTCCTCGGGCGGGTCGATCTACGGCGTGCCCAAGGACTATCCGACCAACGAGACCGCCCCGGTCGATCCCGCCTCGCCCTATGCGGCCAGCAAGGTCGCCGGGGAGATCTACCTCAACACCTTCCGCCACCTCTACGACTTGGACTGCTCGTTCATCGCACCGTCCAACGTCTACGGCCCGCGCCAAGACCCGCACGGCGAGGCCGGGGTGGTCGCGATCTTCGCCAACGCGATGCTGGCCGGCCGGCCCACCAAGGTCTACGGCGACGGGTCGAACACCCGCGATTACGTCTTCGTCGACGATGTCGTGGACGTCTTCGTCCGGGCCACCGGCGCGGGCGGCCGTGGCCAGCGGTTCAACGTCGGCACCGGGGTGGAGACCAGCGACCGGGAGTTGCACGCCGTGGTCGCCAAGGTGGTCGGAGCGCCCGACGAACCGGAGAACGCCCCGGCGCGCCTCGGTGATGTGAAGCGGTCCTGCCTTGATGTCCGCAAGGCCGAGATGGTGCTGGGCTGGCGTCCGAAGGTGCGTCTTGAAGAGGGCATTAACCGCACCGTCGACTACTTCCGCACGCGCCCGGCTTAGCTCTCCGGAACCCGGGCACCCTCCAACGCCACGGCGCGCGCCAGCCGGGCGTACTTCAGTTCGAGTTCCTTGAACCGCAGATAGGTGCTCATCGTGGTGAACACGAACGCGATGATCAGCGTATAGGTGATGAGGTCGGCGCCGCGTCGCACGCCGAGCCAATTGGCCAGCACGGTGGTGTCATCGGGCCGCAGGATGGCGTAGATCGCGAGGATCACGAACAGCACGTAGCCGACCTTGACCCACGCCTTGGCCTTGGCGTTGGTGCGCGAACGCAGCAAGTACACCAGCAGTGCGACGACCGCCACGATCAGCAGCAGCTGGATCCAGTTCATCGGCGCATCCTTCCTCGCAGGAACCCATCGAAGACGATGTTCACCCCGTTCAGCAGCGGCTGGCCCTTGGACATCGAGTACTCGGTGTAGAGGATCTCGACGGGCTCTTCGGCCACCCGCCAATGGTTTTCGACGATCAGCGTGATGAATTCGGTCGCGTGGCTCATCCCGTTCATCGTCAGGCTGAGGTTGTCGGCCACCGTCTTGTTGAACACCCGCAGCCCGTTATGGGCGTCGGTCAGGTGCAGTCGTTGACTGCTCGGGCTCAGCATGGCCGCGGTACGCAGGATCAACCGCTTCAGCGGCGGGGTGTGGCTCACGGTGCTACGGGCGAAGCGGGTGCCGATGACGATGTCGACATCGCCCTTAGCCAGCCGCTCGATCATGATGAGCACATCCTTGACGCGGTGCTGTCCGTCGGCGTCGAACGTGACGAACACCTCGGCGCCGGGTTGGGCCCGGGCGTATTCGACACCGGTCTGGATGGCCGCGCCCTGCCCGAGATTCACCGGATGGCGCACCACGTGGGCGCCGGCGCGCAGCGCGATATCGGCGGTGTCGTCGCGGCTGCCGTCGTCGACGCACACCACGTGGTCGAAAACTTGGCGCAGGTCGGCGATGACGTCGGCGATGACCTGCGCCTCGTTGAACGCTGGCACGATGATCCAGGCGTCTGGGTAGGGCGTGTCGATGTCCACAAAGTACACGCCGGTGACCGTTGGTTCAGCGTGCGGCGCGGGCCAGGGCGGCGAGGTGGACGACGATCCCGACCAGAGGACCGCACAACAGGGCGACCACGGTTCGGTCGGTCAGGGGTATTGGCAGGGTCAGCAACGCCGTCGAGACCACAGTGGCTCCGACCCAGCCGATCGAGTACGCGCGGTGCAGGGCCGCCGCCACGGTCGCGGCACCGGTGACGGTCAGCAGCGCGATCGCCACCGCGCCCGCGGTCAGCCAGGCCAGCAGGGCCCCGCCGGGGCCGTACTCGTCGCCGAATGCCTCCCGGATCAGCCACGGTCCGAGCAGCCCGGCCGCCAGCACACCGACCGCACCCAGCGCGACCACCACGGCCGCGGGCGCGAGCAGCGCCTTCAGCCGGTGCCCGCGGTGGTCGACGAAGTGCGCGATCAGATTGCCCTGCATCGCGGTCAGCGGCACCAGCAGTGGAGCCCGCGTCAACGTCACCGCCAGGATCACCACCCCACCCGCCGCGCCGAGGTCACTGCCCGACGTCGCTTTGAGCAACACCGGAAAGCCCATGACGAGGACAGCACTGGCGCCGGCGGCGGCGATGGAGTGTCCGGCCCCACGCAGGAATGTCGCAGTACCCCCGGGCGTGCGCACCCGGGCTGCTGTGCGGGCACTCGGTGAGACCGCCAGCAGTACCAGCCAGCCCACCGCGCCGGCCACCGTCGCCCACAGGAAACCATCGAGGCCCCAGCCCGCCGCGAACGCCGCCACTGCAACCATCACACGCATGACGGCGTCGATCACCATGAGCACGCCGTACCCCCCCCAGCCACCGGTGCCGGCAAGGAGGCCCAAAAGTGTTGCGTGGAGACAGAATCCGGCCAGGCCGACACTGAGCAGGCCCACCGATAGTGGACGGGATTGGCTGAATACGTGCGGTGCCCAGAGCGGAGCGGCGCCCGCCATGGCGACGGCGGCCAGCAGGCCGACGCCGGTGGCCACCCGCATGGGGTGCGTCCGGGGTCCGTCGGCGATCTCGACATAGCCGGCGGCGCGCACTTCGCGGGTGGCCTCCTGCAGCAGCCCGTAGGCCGCGCCGTTGACCAATCCGAACGCACCCCAGAACACCCCGAATACCGAGAAACCGGCCGGGTTCAGTGCGCGCGCGGCCAGGTACAGCACGGCATAACCGCACAGCGCCGAAATCGCGGTGGCCACCCCGACGCGGGCCACGCTGCCACGGGTGATCGCCCCGGACCCGGCGGCCGGGTGGGCGCCAGTGGCGCTTAGCGCCTCGAAGGAGGCGCCCGCGTCGGTCACAGCTTCGGTACCTCGGTCGAGTACAGCCAGGCGTCCCACAGCGAACGCAGTGACTCCTCGGCGTAGTTGGCGGCAAGGCCTTTGAAGTCGTCGGTCACCACGGTGCTGTGCTTGTAGCGGTTGGTCCAATCTTGCAGCAGTGCGAAGAATTTCGCGTCACCGATGGTCTTGCGCAGCACGTGCAGGGTGAGCGCACCGCGTTTGTAGACCCGATCGTCGAACATATCCCGTGGCCCGGGATCGGCGAGCAGGAAATTCTGTGGCGAATGGGCCAGCTTCGAGTGGTAGTGGCGCGCCCAGTGGTCGGCGCTCTGCCCGCCGGAGTTCTCCGACCACAACCATTCGGCGTAACAGGCGAATCCCTCGTGCAGCCAGATATCGCGCCAGCGCCGCACGGTGACGCTGTTACCGAACCATTGGTGTGCCAGCTCGTGCGCGATCAGCCGCTCGGAGCTGCGCTTACCGTCGCAGTGGTTGGCGCCGAATATCGACATGCCCTGGGCTTCCAGCGGTATATCGAGATCGTCGTCGGTCACCACCACGGTGTAGCCGTTGCTCAGGGGATAGGGCCCGAACAGTTTGGTGAACAGCTTCATCATCTGGGGCTGGCGGCCGAAGTCGTGGGCGAAGTTGGTGCGCAACCGATCCGGCAACACCGCCTGCATTGGCACCTGGGCTTTGGGCATCTTGTTGGCGCCGTACATGCCGATCTGCAACGTCACCAGGTATGTCGACGTCGGCTCGGGCTGCTCATAAGTCCACACCGTGTGCGCGGCGCGGACCCGGCGCGATACCAGCTCGCCGTTGGCCACCGCGCGATACGGGCTGTCCGTGCCGATCTGAATGCGATAGCTGGCTTTGGCGCTGGGATGGTCATCGCAGGGAAACCACGATGCCGCCCCATTCGGCTGTCCGGCAACCAGCGCACCGTTCGACAGCTCTTCGAAACCGACTTCACCCCAATGACTTCGGATCGGTCGGGGCGACCCGCCGTAGCGCACCTGGATTGACATGGCCGCCCCGGCGGGCAGCGGCGCGGCCAGTGCTATGTGCAGCTTGCCGTTCGAGCTGCTGAAATTGGCCGGTCTACGGCCGTTGACCGTCACCTTCGTCACCGCCAGCGCGTCGGACAGATCCAGGGTGAACGTTTTCAGCGAGGCCAGCGTGGCGGCGGTGATGGTGGCCGCACCGGTGAGCCGGTTGATCGCGACCTTGTATTCCAGCTCCAACTCGTAGCGCGACACCCGGTATCCGAAGTTGCCGTTGTTCGGCAGGTACGGGTCGATGACGGGAAGGCCGCCTTTCTTGGCGGCCTTCTTGGCGGGACGTTTCACGCGGCACTGTCCCCGGATTCGCGCGCCGGTTTCTCGTCTCGTGATTTCTTACGTGAAATCGACCAGGGCGCAATGGGGTTACCCTGCCAGCGAGTCGACTTCGGCACCTCGTCACCGCGCATCACCAGCGATGCCGGACCGACGGTGGCGCCCGCGCCGAGCTTGGCGGCGGGCAACGCGACGCAGTGCGGTCCCAGGGTGGCACCCTCGCCGAGCACGACGGTGTCCATCCGCATGATCCGATCATGGAACAGGTGCGTCTGGACCACGCAACCCCGGTTGACAGTACTGGCCCGCTGTAGTGTCACCAGATCGGCTTCGGGCAGCCAGTACGTCTCGCACCACACGCCGCGGCCGATTTTGGCGCCCATCCCGCGTAGCCAGAGATTCATCACCGGGGTGCCGCTGGCCGCGCGGGCGAACCACGGGCCGGCCACCGTTTCGACGAACGTGTCGGATACCTCGTTGCGCCACACGAACGACGACCACAGTGGCTGTTCGCCGGCGCGAATTCGGCCCACTACAAGCCATTTGGCGCCCACCGCGATACCGCCGGCCACTGCGCCAGCGGTCAGTAGCACGATGCCGCCGCCCAGCGCGGCCGAGCCGTAGCCGAACTCGACGGCCAGCGCCTGCAGAGCGGCCAGTACCGCCACCCCGATGGCGAAGGTGACGACAACCGGGATCAGCCGGCACGTTTCGACGGTCGCGCGCATGATCTTCAGCCGCAGCGGCGGGCTGTACGTCAGTGCCGCGTCGGCCTCGTCGGCGTTGCGGCGCAACCGGATTGGTGGGCTGCCCAGCCACGAAGAACCGGCCTTGGCCTTGTGCGGCGCGGCCGAGAGCACCGCCACCAGACCGTCGTCAGGCACCCGCCGGCCGGGCTGGGTGATACCGGAGTTGCCCAGGAACGCCCGCTTGCCGACCGTGGCCTTGGCCACATGGATCCAGCCGCCGCCGAGCTCGTAGGAGGCGACCATGGTGTCGTCGGCCAGGAATGCACCGTCTTCGACGACAGTGAACTTTGGGGTCAGCAGTGCGGTCGAGATCTCGGTGTTGCGACCGATTTTCGCGCCGAGGAGCCGCAACCACCACGGGGTGAGCAGGCTGGCATACAGCGGGAACAGGTAGTTGCGGGCGGCGTCCATCAGTCGTTCGGTGGTCCACAACTGCCAGCCCACTCGGCTGCGCACCGGGTGGTAGCCCTCGTTGAGACCGATCGCCAGGATCCGCACCCCGAGCACGGTGGCGGCGGCGTAGACGACGAGTGACGCCAACGCGGCCACCGGAATCCACGGCGCGGCCGCACCGAGAGCAGCGGTCAGCGTGGCGCTGTGCCGCGCCGGCCGCACCAGAATCGCCAGGCCGACACCCAGCGCTATCAGCGGCACCGCGCCCAGAAGCACCGACGTCACTGCGTACATGGCCACCCAATGCGCGGCCCGGGCGGGCCGGTGCTCAGGCCAGGGGTGACGGGCCTTGCCCGATTTCACTGCCGGGGAACCCTTCCAGTACTGCCCGTTCTTGACCTTGCCGACGACACCGGAACCCGGTGCCACATCGGCGTTCTTGCCGATTACCGCGCCGGGAAACAGGGTCGTGCGAGCCCCGATGGACGCGTCGTTGCCGACAGTGATCGGGCCGACGTGGAAGAGGTCGCCGTCAATCCAATGCCCGGTCAGGTCGACCTCTGGCTCGATGGAAACCCGGTGGCCCAGCTCCAACATGCCGGTCACCGGTGGCGCAGAATGCAGATCCACGCCTTTGCCGACCTTGTTACCCAGCGCCCGTGCGTAATGCACCAGCCACGGCGCACCGGCGAGGTTCTCCGCGCCGCTAGCGTCGGCCAGTCGCTCTGCCAGCCACACCCGCAGATGCTCGGAGCCGCCGCGGCGGTAGGTGCCCTGCTCCAGTCCGGACAACAACGTCCGCGCGCCAAGCACGGCGATAGCCATCCGGCCGAACGGGGTGATGAACACGACGAAAGCCACCGCCACCAACCACCAGTTGACGCTGACCAGCCATGGCAGTGGATGCGCGGCGGCGGCGATGTTGTTGAACAGCGCCAGCCAGGTCACCCATTGCAGGCCCGTCAGAGTGGCCAGCGGCACCGATAGCAGAACCTGTGCGGCTTGGGTCGTGACCGGGGTGGGTGTGACATCGCGCGGGGTGACCACCGGTGGTGGGGCGAGCTCTTCGAGGAACTCGGCCAGAGATCCCAGCCGGGGATGGTCGTAGAGCTGGGCGACGGTCAGCTGCGGGTAGCGCTCGCGGAGCGCGGCAACCAGCTGCGCCGCCGAGAGCGAGCCGCCGCCGAGGGCGAAGAAGTCGGCCTCGGGACCGTCGACCACCGCGCCGAGAACATCGCGCCACAGTCCGGCCAGCCAGCCCATCGTGCCGCCCAGATCGGGTTCGGAGTCCTGATAGCCCGGTGGCGGCCACGGCAGCGCGTTGCGGTCGACCTTGCCGGAGGTCCTCGTCGGCAGCTCGTCGAGCAGCACCAGTCGCGGCACCAGGGCGGCGGGCAAGCTCGCCGCGAGTTGGGTGCGGGCGGCGGCGAGGTCGAAATTCGACTCCGCGCTGGCGATATAGCCGACCAGCATCGGGGTGCCGCTGGTCGTGCGCCGGACCGCCGCGGCCCCGCCACTGACGCCGGGCAGGTTCACCAGCGCGGAGTCGACCTCGCCGAGTTCGATGCGCCGGCCGCCGACCTTGACCTGATCGTCGGCGCGGCCCTGGAAATACAGTCCGTCGTTCTCCAGCCGGACCAGGTCGCCGCTGCGGTAGGCGCGAGCCCACTGCAGGGACGGCATCGGCGCGTACTTCTCGGCGTCCTTCTCCGGATCCAGGTAGCGGGCCAGCCCGACCCCGCCGATCACCAGCTCGCCGACCTCGCCGAGGGCGACGGGCGCGCCCTGCTTGTCGACTACGGCCAGGTCCCAGCCGGGCAGTGGGCGGCCGATGCTAACCGCGCTGCGGCCATCCAGGCGCGCGGCGCTGGCCACCACGGTCGCCTCGGTCGGTCCGTAGGTGTTCCACACCTCGCGGCCCTCGACCGCCAGCCGCTCTGCGAGCTCGGGTGGGCAGGCTTCGCCGCCAAAGATCAACAGCCGCACCGCCTCCAGCGCCTCAGCCGGCCACAGCGATGCCAGCGTCGGCACCGTCGACACCACGGTGATGTCGCGCTGCACCAGCCACGGCCCGAGGTCCATACCGCTGCGCACCAGGGCGCGGGGGGCGGGCACGAGGCACGCTCCGTAGCGCCAGGCCAGCCACATCTCCTCGCACGACGCGTCGAACGCCACCGACAGGCCGGCCAGCACTCGATCACCCGGGCCGATTGGATTGCGCTGCAGGAACATTCGTGCTTCGGCGTCGACGAACGCCGCGGCGTTGCGGTGCGTCACCGCCACCCCTTTGGGGGTGCCCGTCGAGCCGGACGTGAAAATGATCCAGGCGTCGTCGCGGCCCAGCGGGGCGGTGGCACGCCAGCCGCGGGAGGAACCCGGACCGCGGGTCAGGCCCGCCTCGGTGATGATGCCCACCACGCCGGCTTCGCCGAACACCAGCTCGGCCCGCTCGTCGGGATCGTCGGCGTCCACCGGGACGTAGGCCGCACCGGCGGCCAGCGTCGACAGGATCGCGACGTACAAGGCATAGCTACCCGAGGGCATCCGGATGCCGATCCGATCGCCGCGGCCGATGCCTCTGGCTGCCAGCCAGTCGACGCTTTCCTCGATGTCGGAGATCAGCTCGGCATAGGTGAGCTGCACCGTTCCGTCGTCGATCGCCGCCGCATCGGGGTAGCGATTGGCGGTGTCGTAGAGGATGTCGATCAGGGTGCGCGGGGACGGCGCCTGCTCGGACAACAGGTATTGAGGGGGAATTTCCGTCGTCGCCACGACACTGGATCCTAGGCCGATTGGTTGACATTGCGGCACCGGACGCGGCCCCTTGTCGGCTCGGTTTGCTGGACGCTGCGTCCACCTGACAGACTGCTCGTGAAGAGGGGAGTATTCCTTCGTCGCGGTGTCGTCACCACGGCGGCCAACGTTGGCCGTCCGGTACCGCGGGCCGTTTCGGCGGCGGAAGAGACCTCGGCCGCTTTTCGGCGCCCGGAGGTCTTGTCAGTGAATGTTTCTTCGCTCGAGTGGCTGATCACCATCGGTGTGACAGTGGCGGTGCTGCTGTTCGACATCGTCTTCATCGCCCGCCGCCCGCATGAACCCACGATGCGTGAGTGCGGCATCTATCTGTCGTTCTATGTCGGCTTGGCGTTGGCGTTCGGCCTGTGGGTGTGGAATTTCCACGGCGCGCAGTTCGGCCTCGAGTTCTATGCCGGCTGGCTCACCGAATACAGCCTGTCGGTGGACAACCTGTTCATCTTCATCATCATCATGACCAGCTTCAAAGTGCCGAAGGTCTATCAGCAGCAGGCGCTGCTCGTCGGCATCGTGCTGGCGTTGATCTTCCGCGGCATCTTCATCGCGCTGGGTGCCGTTGCCATTGAGCAGTTTTCGTGGATCTTCTATGTCTTCGGCGCCTTCCTGGTGTACACCGCGATCAGGTTGGTGCGCGATACCGATCACGACGACGACGCCGAGAACACCGTGGTGCGGCTGGCTAGGAAGTACGTCCCGACCACCGACAAATGGGATGGGCTGAAGCTCTATATCAAGGAGAACGGCCGGCGGCTGATGACCCCGATGTTCCTGGTCATCGTTGCCCTGGGCACCACTGACCTGTTGTTCGCGCTGGACTCCATCCCGGCGATCTACGGTCTGACCCGTGAGCCCTACATCGTGTTCACCGCAAACCTGTTCGCGCTCATGGGGTTGCGCCAGTTGTACTTCCTACTCGGTGACCTGCTCACCCGTCTGGTCTACCTGTCGCAGGGCCTGGCCGTCATCCTGTTCTTCATCGGGGTCAAGCTGGTGCTACACGCCCTGCACGAGAACGAGCTGCCGTTCGTCAACGGTGGTGAGGGCGTCCACGTCCCGCAGATTCCGACGCTGCTGAGCCTGGCCGTCATCGTGCTGACGCTGTTCCTGACGATGGTTGCCAGCTTGATCAAGACCCGAGTGGTCGACAAACGCTGAGCATTGACGATTCCATCCCGTTCGCGTCCACCTGAATGGAACCATGGCCGTTCCTGGTGCCTTTAGCGTGGCCGGTATTGCGGTATCGGGTCGGATGAGTGGTGCGGACCTGTTGGCCTTCAAGCCGACGATGGACGAGCTGCTCGCCTCTGGCGAGGACATCAGAATCGTCGAGGTCATCAGCTCCGATTACGAGGGATTCGGCCCCGGCGGTCTGGTCGAAGATCTCAAACTCGGCCTCGGCACCTTGTTCACCCGTCACGCCGCCTTCAAGCGAGTCGCGGTGGTCAGCGATAAGGAGTGGGTGGTGCACACCGTCCATCTGGTGGGCTGGCTGGTGCCCGGTGAGCTCGCGATGTTCGGCCTCGACGAGCTCGAAGCCGCCAAACAGTGGGCGGCCGGCTAGCAATACCGCCGAAACACACGGCGCCCACCGTGACCGGATGCTGCGACGACGTTCAGCGCTGGTCGCCAGGCTGGTGGTCGACCAGCCGGGCCGCCGGCAGCAGGCGATCCTCGACGAACTGCGCCGAGTGATCCTTGACGGCACCACTTCGCCGGGCACGCCGATCCCACTGGCTGAGGTGGCAGATCTGTTCGGGGTCAGCCAGATCCCGGCGCGGGAATCGCTGAAAACCCTGATCGGGGAGGGGGGTAACGCCTGCCGACCCTGGGCGCTGGGGTCCGCGCCGACGGGGCGAATCAGCCCGGGTCGTCAGGCCCAGTTGTCGTAGCCGCCCTCGGGGCCGAGCATCCGCTCGAGACGGCTCCGGTTGATCCGGGCCAGCTCGTTGCAGACGACCTTTCGTTCGGTCTCCGGGTCATGATGCATGCGGTCGCGGACCGCCGCGATCACCGATGTCGCGCAGACCTCACGGGCCAAACCGCCGATGTGCATGACGAAGGTGAAACCAAAGAGATCGGCGTATTCCTTTACAGCCGTGGCGAGTTCGGCCATCACCTCGGGGCAGTCATCCCATACCGAGCACTGCTCGGCCTGCGAGCGGGTGCTGCGCGGCCGGCGTCCGACATGCGGGTAGGCCTGCAGGATGTCGTCGATCGAGGATTCCGACAGGGCGAACAGCAGCGCGTCGGCCCGGCGGTATAGGGCAGTGTGGTCGGCGTACGGGCGGCCGCGCGACAGGTCGCGCGCCAGCGTCACGCTGTTGCAGCACTCGTAGAGTGCATGGACAGCTTTGCGGTCCGGCAGCTCGTTGAAGGCTTCGAGACCGATACCCTGGTGCATTAACACTCGCTCATCATCGAAAAGCCAAACCACAACCGCGTTACCGATTGTTACGGCCAGGCTAATTTCCGCGAGAGCAGCGGATACCCCGCTAGTGACCTTCGGCCGCGAACCGCTCCCGGGAGCGCTCGACCTCGGCCTCGGCCTCGGCACGGCCGACCCAATCGGACCCCTTCACGAACTTGCCGGGCTCGAGGTCCTTGTAATGGGTGAAGAAGTGCTGGATGGAATCGAGTTCGTCCCTGGGCACATCGCCGAGGTCCTGGATGTGATCCCAGCGCTTATCCCCGGCGGGCACGCACAGCACCTTGTCGTCGCCGCCGGCCTCGTCGACCATCTTGAACATGCCGACCGGGCGCACCTCGATCAATACACCGGGGAACACCGACAGCGGCAGCAGGACCAGCGCGTCCAGCGGGTCGCCATCCTCGCCCAGGGTGTCCTCGATGAAGCCGTAATCGGCGGGGTAGGCCATCGGGGTATAGAGGTAGCGATCCAGGCGAACGCGTCCGGTTTCGTGGTCGACCTCGTATTTGTTGCGTTGACCCTTGGGGATCTCGATGGTGACGTCGAACTGCACCGTGCGAACTCCTTCTCGCTTCGCTCCTGCCCGCAGAATTGATCCCCGGGTCGCTTCGCTGGCCCGCCGGACCCCCGGCGACGCGGGCTAACCCTAACGCCAGCGATAGCCTGCGCATCAGGGTGGTTCGGCACAATGAGACGAAACGGAAGTCAGGACAGCGATGAAGCGCTCCACGCACGTGGTCCTCGCCGCGGCGGTGATCGCGCTGGTCGCCGCCGTCGTGGCGGTGGCCGCTGTCCTGACCCACGCAGACACCGGCAGCGCGCAGGCGCTGCCTGGGCATCCGCTTGTCACCGCCGATCCCGGTGTCGTCCCGGTGTCGGACTCGGCAGGCATGCCCACCGCGGCGGGTATGGCTGCGGCGCTGGCGGTTCCCGTCGCAGACCCGAATCTGGGCAACGTGTCCGGCCGAGTCACCGATGCCAAGACCGGCAAGCAGATCTGGGAGTACCGCTCTACTGTGCCGCTGCTGCCGGCGTCGACCAACAAGACGCTGACCACCGGGGCCGCACTGTTGGCGCTCAACCGTGACGAACGGGTCACCACGACCGTCGTCGCGGCCGACCAGACCAGCCAGCCAGGCGTCGTCGTGCTCGTCGGCGGCGGCGATCCGATCCTGTCGGCCGCGCCGGCCGGCCAGCAGACCTGGTACCGCGGGGCGGCTCGAATCAACGATCTCGCCGACCAGATCCGCAAAAGCGGTATCACCGCCACCGCAGTGCAGGTCGACGACTCCCTCTACAGCGGACCCGATTTCGCGCCCGGCTGGGATCCCGCCGATATCGACGGCGGTGACATCGCGCCCATGCAGTCGGTGATGATCGACGCCGGACGCATCCAGCCGACGACGGCGGAATCGGCCCGGTCCAGGACGCCCGCCCTAGACGCCGGCCGCGCGCTGGCCAGTGCGCTGGGGCTGGATCCGGCCAAGGTGGCCATGGCCCCCAACCCTCCGACGGGCCGGCAGCTGGCCGCGGTGCAATCGGCACCCCTGATCGAGCGGCTGCGGCAGATGATGAACGCCTCCGACAATGTGATGGCCGAATCGATCGGCCGGGAGGTGGCCAAGGCGACCGGCCGGCCGGTGAGCTTCGCCGGCGCCGTCGACGCGGTGACCAACAAACTCTCGGCAGCCGGTGTCGATATGACCGGCGCCGCCCTGTTCGACTCCAGCGGGTTGTCGGTGCTGGACCGGCTGACCGCCACGACGCTCGACGAGGTGGTCCAGGCCGCGGCCGGGCCCGACCAGCCGGCGATGCGTCCGCTGCTCGACGTCGTTCCGATCGCCGGGGGCAGCGGGACCCTGTCGGATCGCTTCGTCGGCGGTGATCCGAAGGCCTCGTCGGCCGGCTGGTTGCGCGCCAAGACCGGATCGCTGACCGCCATCAACTCACTGGCCGGAATCGTCACCGACAACAGCGGCCGCGTCTTGACGTTCGCGTTCATTTCCAACGACGCCGGCCCGATGGGCCGAGTGGCCCTCGACAACCTGGCGGGTGTCTTGCGTACATGTGGGTGCGGCTCATGAGTGACGGGTCGCGATTGACCGTGGGGCGAGCGGTCGACTGGTCGTTCGCCGGGACCGTGGGCGCCTGGTTGACCCGGCCTGGCCCGGCGTCCACCGACTACACCCGTATCCAGGCCATCGACGAACTGGCTGTCGCCGCCCGCAAGGCCGAAGGCCCGGTTCGTGAGGTCACCCGGATGGGCGGCGACGCCCCGGTGGCCGAGGCGCGCATCGTCGACCGTCCGGGCTGGATCAGGGCCGCCTCGGATTCCATGCGGGTGATGACCGGCGGCGCCGACACGCCCGCCAATGCCATCACCGGCCGGGTCACCGGAGCTCAGACCGGGGCCGTGCTGGCGTTCATCTCCTCGGGCATCCTCGGCCAGTACGACCCGTTCGCCGAAGGCGATGACGGCGGCTTGCTGTTGCTCGTGTACCCCAACGTCATCGCCGTCGAGCGCCAGCTACGGGTTTCGCCGAGCGACTTCCGGCTGTGGGTGTGTCTGCACGAGGTCACCCACCGGGTGCAGTTCACCGCCAATCCCTGGCTGGCACAACATATGTCGCAGGCGCTCGGAGTGCTGACCTCCGATGGGGCCGACGATGTGACGCAGGTGGTGGCGCGGCTTGCGGACTTCGTGAAGAAGAGGCGTGCGGGTGGAATGCAGGGGCCCAGTGATTCCGGCATCCTTGGGTTCATGCGCGCGGTGCAATCCGAGCCGCAGCAGGCCGCCCTCGATCAGCTGCTGGTGCTGGGCACGCTGCTCGAAGGCCATGCCGACCACGTCATGGACGCGGTCGGCCCGGCCGTGGTGCCGTCGGTGCAGACCATCCGCAACCGGTTCGACCAACGCCGCCAGCGCAAGCAGCCGCCGCTGCAGCGGCTGCTGCGGGCGCTGCTCGGCGTGGACGCCAAGCTCAGCCAGTACACCCGCGGCAAGAAGTTCGTCGACCACGTCGTCGAACGGGTCGGGATGGACCGGTTCAACGCCGTGTGGACGAGTGCGGACACTCTGCCGTTGCCCCACGAGATCGAAGATCCGCAGCGGTGGATCGACCGGGTGCTCTAGCCGCCCTGCGGGCCGCGGTGGCCGGCTTCGCGACGGACTGCCTGCCCGGGGCCACGTCGTGGTGTGTGGCGCTGTCCGGTGGTCCGGATTCCCTGGCGCTGACCGCCGCCGCGGCCACGGCCCTGCCCACCACCGCGCTGATCGTCGATCACGGACTGCAGGCCGGCTCCGCAGCTATCGCCGAGACCGCCCGCCGACAGGCGCACGACCTCGGCTGTGTCGATGCCCAGGTGCTGGCCGTGTCGGTCGGCACCGGCGGCGGCCCGGAGGCCGCCGCCCGCACCGCCCGCTACGCCGCCCTGGACGCCGCCCGCGGCCAGGCACCCGTGCTGCTGGCACACACCCTCGACGACCAGGCCGAGACCGTGCTGCTCGGGCTGGGGCGCGGGTCGGGGGCCCGCTCGATTGCCGGGATGCGGGCAGCCGATCCGCCCTGGTATCGCCCGCTGCTGGGCGTGCGCCGGGCCGTCACTCACGACGCGTGCGCCGAGCTGGGGCTGCCTGCGTGGGACGACCCGCACAACCGCGACCCCCGCTTCACCCGGGTCCGGCTGCGCACCGAGGTGCTGCCCTTGCTCGAGGAGGTGCTCGGTGGCGGCGTGGCCCAGGCGCTGGCGCGCACGGCCGCCGCGCTGCGCGAGGACACCGATGCGCTCGATGGGTTCGCCGAGGACGCGATCGACGACGACGGCGAGACGGTCGCCGTCGCCGCCCTGACCGAGCTGCCCACCGCGGTACGGCGCCGGGTGATCCGCCGTTGGCTGCTGCGCGGTGGGGCGGTCAACCTGACCGACAAGCAGATCCGCGCGGTGGACGCGCTGGTCACCGCTTGGCACGGCCAGGGCGGAGTGGCGGTCGGTTCGGATCTGAGGCAGCAAAGACTGTTCGCGGCCCGTCGTGACGGCAGGCTCATGCTGTATAGCCAGCCGGTGTGAGATTGGTTGTTGGGCCCCGGTCGTGGCACAGTGTGGGCGTGTCGGCGCACGAGCTGTACCCCGGGGACATCAAATCGGTTTTGTTGTCACAAGAGCAGATTCGGGTCCGCACCGCTGAACTGGCCGAGCTCGTTGCGAAGGACTACGGCGACAACCTCAACGGTCAGGATCTCCTCTTGGTGACCGTGCTCAAGGGTGCGGTGATGTTCGTCACCGATCTGGCTCGGGCGCTGCCGGTGCCCACGCAGCTGGAGTTCATGGCGGTCAGCTCGTATGGATCGTCGACGTCGTCGTCGGGGGTGGTCCGCATCCTCAAGGACCTCGACCGCGACATCCATGACCGTGACGTGCTGATCGTCGAGGACATCGTGGACTCCGGGCTGACGCTGTCGTGGCTGCTGCGTAACCTCGCCACCCGGCACCCCCGGTCATTGAAGGTCTGCACGTTGCTGCGCAAGCCGGACGCCGTGCGCGCAGACGTCGACATCGCCTACGTCGGCTTCGATATCCCGAATGAGTTCGTCGTCGGCTACGGCCTGGATTACGCCGAGCGCTACCGCGACCTGCCCTACATCGGCACGCTGGACCCGAAGGTTTACCAGATCTAACGCGCATACTGACGGCCATGCCCGTGCGTGCCCCGGATGACCTGCTGCGTGCTTGAACCGCCCCGGAGGACTTCGAGGGCTTCGCCGAATGCAAGGCGGCCAGTGACTAGCCGAGCTCCCAGATTGCCGTCACCGAGAAGCCGACCGCCTGCTGGCCGGGGCGTAACGGAACGGAACTGGCCATCGCGTCGCGCGGCATCGGCATCGGCGGGGGCGGCGGCGCGGAGCCGCCCGGCGCCTCCGAGATCGAGATGATCTTTCCCAATGGCAGCCCGGACAGTTCGGCGTATTGCTGAGCGCGTTGTTTGGCGTCGTTGAACGCCCGCGCTCTGGCGTCGCTGACGAGCTTGGAATCGTCCTCGATGGAATAACTCACCGAGTTGATCCTGGTGGCGTCGCCGCCGGCGCTGACGACGTTGGCCAGCACCTGCGAGGCGGTGTCGAGCTTGCGGATCTTGATCTGGACCGAGTTGCTCGCCCGGTAGCCGGTGATCACCGAGTTGTCGCCGTACTGCGGTTGCAGGCTCACCTGGGTGGTGGCGATGTCCTTGGCGTCGATCCCGCTGGCGTTCAGCGCGTTGAGCACCGAATTCTGGCGGTCGTTGGCCCGGTTCATCGCCGTGGTGACATCGGCGGCGCTGGCCTCGACGCTGACGTCGGCGGTCAGCGTGTCGGGCACACCCTTCACCTCGCCGGACCCGACGACAGTGACCTGGCGTGGGTTGGTGCCGACGGGGCCCGCGGGCGCGGAATCGCAGCCCGTGAGCACGGCCGCGGCCATCCCCGTCGCAGCCAGTGCAGTGACGACACGACGTCCGGCGATGAGCATGCCTGACACCGTAGCGTGCGGCACTAAGTTTTTGGCATGGCGAAGATCGCCCTCACCCACCTCGGCGGGCCCTCCGCCCTGATCGACATCGACGGGTGGCGAATCCTGGCTCTGCCGAACTCGCGCGGGCCTGGCGGACTGGGAGTCGACGACGCTGACCGGATTTTCGCGGAATGTCGATGTAGCTGGGTTTTGATAGGCGAAAGTCTCGGCTGACGGGCACGGTGTCGTGTCGCATGCCGGGATGGGCCTACTGCGTGAACTCGCCGATCGGACCGGCCTATCGGCGCTGGTCACCGCGGCGTTGGCGGCGGCGGTCGCTGATGGGGCGGACTGCATCGACGGGGTCGGCCAGTTGTGCGGGGATCGTGAGCACGTGTTCGGGGCGAAGGCGTCGACGATGACGATGTGGCGGCTGGTCGATGAGCGCATCGATGCCGCGCCCCCAACGGGTGCGCCGCTGTACATCGACATCGACGCCACGCTGGTCATCGACCAACACAGCCGGGGCTGGCCCGACGTGGAAGAAGTCCTTCGGCCACCACCCGTTGCCGGCGTTCCTGGACCGCCCGGAGATCGCCGGCGGGGAAACGTTGGCCGGGCTGCTGCTGGAGATCACTACCGAGTCCTGCACATTGCGGCCCGCATCACCGGCGGCGCCCGCCAACTACACCTGCGCATCGACGCCACCTGGCGCTGGGCCACCGCCACCGCCACCGCCTGGCAACGCATCCGCGCCGCCTTGCCCTCACAACGGCAAACCCACCCCAAACCCAAAACCACTACCGCGCAGCGATCTCCAACGATCGCTGGCTCAGGCCGGGGGAGCTTACCGAGGTCTAGTAACTGGCAATTGCCAATGTGGCGGATGTGACTTTCGAAGTGCCTTGCCCACAGCGAGATTGAAGCCACGAAGAGAAAGTTCGAGTGGCGGCCTTCAAGAGTTCAATCTCGGCGTTGCGCGCCAAAATCACGAAGACTCCACGTCGCGCAGGAACTCCAACAGGATCCGGTTCACGTCGTCGGGACGCTCCTGCTGCACCCAATGCCCGGCGCCCTCGATCCAGATCTCGGTGTACGGGCCGGCGACCACCTCGCGGGCGCGCGCCGGGTTCATCGTCGACCCGATCGGGTCGGCGGTACCCCCGACGAACAACGCGGGCACCACGATGCGGGTGTCGGCCAACGCAGGGGTGGACTCCCAGTTGCGGTCGTAATTGCGGTACCAGTTCAGCGCTCCGGTGAATCCCGTCCTGCTGAACTCGGTCACGTAGTGGTCGAACTCGTCCTCGCGGAGCCAGCCCGGTGGGGCGTCCGGTCCGGTCAGATTGTGGAACGTCCCGCGCATGGTGCTGGCTACGTCGGCGGCCATCTCGGCGTCGGCTTTGCCCGGCTCCTGGAAGCGCAGCATGTAGAAGTCCTCGCCGAACTTCTCCTGCCACCGCTGCGTGGGGCGGCTCCGCGCCCGGGGGATCGGCGGAACACTGAGGCCCGCCACCGCCCGCACCCGGTCGGGGTGCAACAGCGCGGTGTGCCACACCACCAGGGCGCCCCAGTCGTGGCCGATGAAGATGGCCTGCTGTGCGCCGACGTGATCGAGCAGACCGACCAGGTCCCCGGTGAGCGCATGGATGTCGTAGGCCTCCACCGCCTCGGGGGCCGACGATCCGCCGTAGCCGCGCTGGTCGGGCGCAAGCACGTGGTAGCCGGCCTGCGCCAGCACCGGGATCTGGTGCCGCCAGGAGTAGGCCAGCTCGGGGAAGCCGTGCGCCAGGATCACCACGGGGGCATCGCGATCGCCGGCTTCCAGCACCCGTAGCCGAACCCCGTCGCGGTCGACGAACCGTTCGGTCGGAGCCAGCACGGTGCCAGCCAAGCACAGCTTCGCACCGCCGGAAAGAGCCGATTGCGCGCACAGCGAACGCCTCTTTGCGGCGGGCGGAAACCCCGGGGGGATCTGCTGACGTTGGTCTAGCGGTAGCCTGAACTATCCCAGCTGCGCATATCGGAAGGACCGGGCCGTACAGGCCGATGCTTGATGAACCGCAAAAACGTGATCCGCACACTTACGGTGATCGCCGTCGTGCTGCTGCTCGGCTGGTCGTTCTTCTACTTCAGTGACGACACCCGGGGCTTCAAACCCGTAGATACGTCGGTGGCGATGGCGCAGATCAACAGCGACAACGTCAAGACCGCGCAGATCGACGACCGGGAACAACAGCTTCGCCTCGAGCTCAAGAACGGCAACGGCGACACCGAGAACTCCAACAAGGTCATCACCAAGTACCCGACGGGGTACGCCGTCGACCTGTTCAACGCGCTGAGCGCCAAGAACATCAAGACCAACACCACCGTCAACCAGGGCAGCATCCTGGGCTCATTGCTGGTCTACATGCTGCCGCTGCTGCTGCTCGTCGGGTTGTTCGTGCTGTTCTCCCGCATGCAGACCGGCGGCCGGATGGGCTTCGGATTCGGCAAGTCGAAAGCCAAGCAGCTCGGCAAGGACATGCCCAAGACCACGTTCGCCGATGTCGCTGGCGTCGACGAAGCGGTCGAAGAGCTTTACGAAATCAAGGACTTCCTGCAGAACCCGTCGCGGTATCAGGCCTTGGGTGCCAAGATCCCCAAGGGCGTGCTGCTCTATGGCCCGCCCGGTACCGGCAAGACCCTGCTGGCCCGCGCCGTCGCCGGTGAAGCCGGAGTTCCGTTCTTCACGATTTCTGGTTCTGACTTCGTCGAGATGTTCGTCGGCGTCGGGGCCTCGCGGGTGCGCGACATGTTCGAACAGGCCAAGCAGAACAGCCCCTGCATCATCTTCGTCGACGAGATCGACGCTGTCGGCCGCCAGCGCGGCGCCGGCATGGGCGGCGGTCACGACGAACGTGAGCAGACCCTCAACCAATTGCTCGTCGAGATGGACGGCTTCGGTGACCGGCAGGGCGTCATCCTGATCGCGGCCACCAATCGGCCCGACATCCTCGATCCCGCGCTGCTGCGGCCGGGCCGTTTCGACCGCCAGATCCCGGTGTCCAGCCCGGACCTGGCCGGCCGCAAGGCTGTCCTGCGGGTGCACTCGGCGGGCAAGCCGATGTCACCCGACGCCGACCTTGACGGTCTTGCCAAGCGGACCGTCGGCATGTCCGGCGCCGATCTGGCCAATGTCATCAACGAGGCCGCACTGCTCACCGCCCGCGAGAACGGGACCATCATCACCGCCGCCGCGCTCGAAGAGGCGGTAGACCGGGTGATCGGCGGCCCGCGCCGCAAGGGCCGCGTGATCAGTGAGCTGGAGAAGAAGATCACTGCCTATCACGAGGGTGGGCACACCCTGGCGGCCTGGGCGATGCCCGATATCGAGCCGATCTACAAGGTGACGATCCTGGCTCGCGGGCGCACCGGCGGTCACGCCGTGTCGGTGCCAGAGGATGACAAGGGCCTGATGACCCGCTCGGAGATGATCGCCCGGCTGGTGTTCGCGATGGGTGGGCGTGCCGCCGAGGAACTGGTGTTCCGCGAGCCGACCACCGGCGCGGTGTCCGATATCGATCAAGCCACCAAAATCGCCCGCGCGATGGTCACCGAGTACGGCATGAGCTCCAAGCTGGGTGCGGTCAAGTACGGCACCGAGCATGGCGACCCGTTCCTGGGCCGCACCATGGGCACACAGTCCGATTACAGCCACGAGGTCGCCCGCGATATCGACGACGAGGTCCGCAAGCTCATCGAGGCCGCGCACACCGAGGCGTGGGCGATCCTGACCGAGTATCGCGACGTCCTCGACACCCTGGCCGGTGAACTGCTGGAGAAGGAAACCCTGCACCGTAAGGAGCTGGAAGCCATCTTCGGCGATGTGAAGAAGCGGCCCCGCCTGACGGTGTTCGACGACTTCGGCGGGCGCATCCCCTCGGACAAGCCGCCGATCAAGACACCGGGCGAGCTGGCGATCGAACGCGGTGAGCCGTGGCCCAAGCCGATGCCTGAGCCGGCCTTCAAGAAGGCCATCGCCCAAGCCAGTGCCGTGGCCCAAGCCCAGCAGCCCCGTTCCGGTAACGGCGGCAACGGCAATGGTGCGCACACCAGCCCCCAGCCCGAGGGCCAGCCCGGCTCCACCCAGCCCGACTACGGTGCACCGGCCGGCTGGCATGCCCCGGGCTGGCCGCCAGCAGGACCGCCGCCGCAGGGCGGCTACTGGTACCCGCCGCCGCAGGGCTGGGCGCCGCCCGGTCCGCCGCAGGGCCAGCCGTATCCGCCCTATCAGCCGCAACCCGCGCCGCGTCATGCCGGCCCCAACAATGGGCCGCGACAAGATCCGGGTGATGACGGTGGACGGTCGAAAGCACCGGACAACGGTTAGATGACGAACGGAGCTTCGATGCAGCAGCCGAATTCGGTCACGTTTGACCCGCCGGTGTTCGATCAACCGCGGGCCGAGGCGGCCGTTCGTGAATTACTGCTTGCGGTAGGGGAGGACCCCGACCGACAAGGTCTGCTGGACACCCCGGCGCGCGTCGCGCGGGCGTTCCAGGAGATTTTCGCCGGTCTGTACACCGACCCAGATGCGGTGTTGGAGACCACCTTTGATGAGCACCACGACGAGCTGGTGCTGGTCAAGCAGATCCCCATGTACTCGACGTGCGAGCACCATCTGGTGGCGTTCCACGGCATGGCACACGTCGGCTACATCCCCGGCGAGGACGGCCGGATCACCGGGCTGTCGAAGCTGGCCAGGGTGGTGGACCTGTATGCCAAGCGCCCGCAGGTGCAGGAGCGGCTGACCGGTCAGATCGCCGATGCGATCATGCGCAAGCTCAACCCACGCGGGGTCATCGTCGTCGTCGAGGCCGAGCATCTCTGCATGGCAATGCGTGGGGTGCGCAAACCGGGGGCCGTCACCACGACGTCGGCGGTACGCGGACAGTTCAAGACGGACAACGCATCCCGAGCCGAGGCGCTGGAACTCATACTGCGCAAGTGAAAGCCACCGGTGTGCAGGTGATGGGAGTCGTCAACGTCACCGATGACTCCTTCTCGGACGGCGGCCGTTACCTCGATACGCACACCGCGGTGACGCACGGGCTTCAGTTGTTGGCCGACGGGGCGACGGTCGTCGATGTCGGCGGTGAGTCGACCCGGCCCGGCGCGGTGCGAATCGACCCGGCGCTGGAAATCGCGCGCGTAGTGCCAGTCATTAAAGAGCTTGCCGGTCAAGGGATTACCGTCAGTATCGACACCATGCACGCCGACGTGGCTCGAGCCGGGCTGGAGAACGGCGCCGCCATCGTCAACGATGTCTCCGGCGGGCGGGCCGATCCGGCGATGGCGCCACTGGTGGCCGAAGCCGGGGTGCCCTGGGTGTTGATGCACTGGCACGCTGTCGATGCCGCCGACCCGCACCGGATCCCGCCGTATCGCGACGTGTTCGCCGCCGTGTACGACGACCTGATGTATTCGGTCGAGGACGCGGTCACCGCGGGCGTCGACGCCACCAAGCTGATCATTGACCCCGGTTTGGGTTTCGCCAAGACTGCGCAACACAATTGGGCCCTGCTGGCAGCTTTGCCGGCCTTCGTCGACACCGGTATCCCGGTGTTGATCGGGGCGTCGCGCAAGCGGTTTCTCGGTGCGCTGCTGGCCGATCACGCTGGCACCGTCCGGCCGCCCGACGGCCGTGAAGTCGCGACCGCGGTGATCACTGCACTCGCCGCGCAGGCCGGCGTGTGGGGGGTGCGGGTCCATGACGTGCGCGCCTCTGCGGACGCACTCGCCGTCGTACGTGAGTGGTCGCGCGGGGAACTGGCACCGGGGTGTGCCGGTGGCTGATCGAATCGAGCTGCGCGGCTTGACCGTTCGTGGTAGACACGGTGTTTTCGACCACGAGCGCCGCGACGGGCAGGACTTCGTCATCGACATCACCGTCTGGATCGACCTGGCCGCAGCCGCCGCCAGTGATGAACTCGCCGATACCTACGACTACGGCACGCTCGCGCAGCGGGCCGCCGCCATCGTCGGCGGGCCGGCGCGCAACCTGATCGAGACGGTCGCAGCCGAGATCGCCGAAGACGTGATGAACGACCAGCGGGTCCATGCGGTCGAGGTGGTGGTGCACAAACCCGATGCGCCAATCCCGTTGTCCTTTAGGGATGTTGCCGTCGTCGCACGCCGATCCCGGCGTGGTGGACGAGGGCAGGTCGTGCCGGTCGGAGGTGAGGTGTGACGCGGGTGGTCCTATCCATCGGCTCCAATCTCGGCGACCGGATGGCGCGGTTACAGGCCGCCGTCGACGGACTCGGCGTCTCGGTGCGCGCGCTGTCGCCGGTCTACGAGACCGACGCCTGGGGTGGTGTTGAACAGGGCGCGTTCCTCAACGCGATCGTGATCGCCGATGACCCCGGCGCGGACGAACACGAATGGCTGCGGCTCGCGCAGGCGCTCGAAGACGCCAACGAGCGGGTCCGCGAACAGAAGTGGGGACCGCGCACGCTGGATGTCGACCTCGTCACGTGCTACGACGGTGCCGCCGAGGTGTCATCCCGCGATGAGCGTTTGACATTGCCGCATCCGCTGGCCCACCTGCGGGCGTTCGTGATGGTGCCATGGCTGGCCGTCGACCCTGACGCCGAACTGACGGTGGCCGGTGAGTCCCAGCGCGTCGACCGTCTGCTTTCCGAGCTCGAGGCGGTCGATCGTGACGGCGTGCGGTTGACCGGGTTGGTGCTGAGGTTGGGTACCACCGTGGAGCCCGAAGCCTGATGGGGCCGACCCGCAGACGTGACCTGGCCGCGGCTGTCGTCGGCGCCGCGATCCTGACCTGGCTGCTGATGCGCGTCCTGTATCACTACTTCCCCCCGATCACGATGTGGACCGGCCTGTCGCTGCTGGCCGTCGCCACGATCGAGGCCGGTTGGGCGGTGTCGGTGCGGGCCAAGATCGGTGACGGACGGATCGGCGTCGGTGCCGGCCGGCTGCACCCGCTGACGGTGGCGCGCAGCGTGGTCGTGGCCAAGGCCTCGGCGTGGGTCGGGGCGTTGATGCTCGGCTGGTGGTTGGGCGTGGGCGTTTACCTGTTGTTCCGGCGCTCCGAGAAGGTGGCGGCGAGCTTCATCCCAGGCGCGGCGGTGGCCGCCTTGAGTGCCCTGGCCCTGGTTGTCGCGGCGATGTGGCTGCAGCACTGCTGCAAGTCGCCCGGCGATCCGACTGACGATCCCGACGGTGCTCCGGAGTAGTCCGAGACGGCGAATCGCCGCAGCTCGAAGACACGCGGGCGGACATCCCGCGGGTACAGTCACCCCATGACCGTTCTGTCCCGCGGTGCCAAGAATCGGCGCGGCGGCCGCAGGCCGGGTTGGCTGCTCTTGACGGTGTTGCTGGTCCTCGCCATTGCGGCCAGTTGTGCATTGGTGTTCACCAACCGTCCTGAGCTGCTCAAGCTGGCGGTCATTCTGTCTGTTTGGGCTGCCGTGATCGGGGCGTTCGTCTCGGTCATGTACCGCAGGCAAAGCGATATCGACGCCGCCCGTGCCCGCGACCTCAAACTGGTCTACGACCTGCAGCTCGATCGCGAGATCTCGGCTCGGCGCGAGTACGAGCTCAGCGTCGAATCCCATCTGCGCCGCGAGCTGGCATCCGAGCTGCGGGCGCAGGCCACCGACGAGGTGGCTGCGTTGCGCACGGAGTTGGCTGCCCTGCGCGCCAACCTGGAGATCCTGTTCGACGCCGACCTGGGCGACCGGCCGGCCCTGGAAGGTGACCGGGCCGGCGACTGGACCCGTGATACGCCGACCTTGCCGCCGGTCCCCGGGCGCGTCGAGAGCAGCCGGATCACCCCCGTGCGCCCCGAGGACACCGGCAGCCGCCCCGTGACCGCCGAGAACCCGATCATCGACGTCCCCGAGGAACCGCTGGTCCCGGCGCAGCCGTATGCCCCGCCGCCTTCGCCGTCCCGGCCGCGCCGCCGCCGCCGCCGCGCCGAGCCAGAACCCGCGTTCGGCGGATCGCATCGAAGGCCGTCGGAGAACGGTGAGCAGCCTGCTGAACGGCCAATCACGCCGCCTCATCCGGAACCACAATCCGATGTCGCGGCCGCCGCCGCAGCGTTGGCGGTAGAGAAACCCCCCGCCCGCGAGGGGTTTGAATGGCCGCCGGTGGGCACCTCGGCTGCTGCTGAGGAATCGGCGGGGGCTGCGGCCGAGGAAACGGCGCGCGGCAGGCACTGGATCCCGCCGCAGGAGGCACCCGTGGCCGAGTTGCAGCCCCAACCCGAGCCGGTCGGCCCGCGGTCCCGCCATTCGGTGGAGCGTCCCGGGTATGGCCAGCCGGAGACGGAGGCGCCGCAACCGCCCGCCCGCCACCGCGGTGCGGCCGAGGAGCAGGAGCCGCCGCGGCGTCGGGCCCGCGAGAACGAGCAGACCGGTGGCCGGTCGGTCGCTGACCTGCTGGCCCGGCTGCAAGCCAACGGCAACGCCGAGGGCGGCGGCCGCAGACGCCGGCGTGAGGACTGACGCCGGCGAGCGTGGTCAGCCAGCCGGATAGGCCAGGTTAGAGTTGTCAGACCGGCCGGTACCCGACACAGGACCGGAACGAACACAACTCATTGACGTCAGCGAGGTCGTCTAAGTGGGGACCCCCAGCGGCTTGCGGCCGGCCCGGCTCAAGGTCGGTATCGTCTCGTCCGGCCGTGTCGGCACTGCACTCGGCGTGGCTCTGGAACGCGCTGAGCATGTGGTGGTCGCGTGCAGCGCCATTTCGACAACATCGCGTGGGCTCGCCGAACGACGGCTACCCGACACCGAAATCCTGTCTATCCCCGATGTCGCCGACCGCGCCGAACTCCTGCTGCTGACCGTGCCGGACTCCGAGCTCCGGGGGTTGATCAACGGCCTGGCCACGACCGGCGCGGTGCGCCGGGGAACCATCGTCGTCCATACCTCCGGCGCCAACGGGGTCGCGATTCTGGCCCCGCTGGCCGAGCAGGGCTGTGTGCCCCTGGCCATCCATCCCGCGATGACGTTCACCGGTGGCGACGAGGACATCGCCCGGCTGGCCGATAGCTGCTTCGGAGTCACCGCAGCCGACGAGATCGGCTACGCCATCGCCCAGTCCCTCGTACTGGAGATCGGCGGTGAGCCGTTCGGGGTCCGCGAAGATGCCCGCGCGCTGTATCACGCGGCACTGGCTCATGCGAGCAACCACATCGTCACGGTGCTCGCCGACGCGCTGGATGCGCTGCGCGCCTCCTTGGCCGGCCAAGAGCTTCTCGGCCAAGAACTCGTCGGTGACGCCCCGGGCGGTCTGGCCGAACGGATTGTCGGCCCGCTGGCTCGGGCCGCGCTGGAGAACACCCTGCAGCGCGGCCAGGCGGCATTGACCGGGCCGGTGGCGCGGGGTGACGCCGCCGCGGTCGCCGGCCATCTCGCCGCTCTTGATGACGTGAATTATGAACTGGCACAAGCATATTGCGCGAACTCGCTGCGCACCGCCCAGCGCGCGTACGCTCCCAAGGAGGTTGTTGAGGTGTTGACCGAATGGTCGGGGCAAGGACGGCGACGATGATAGGGGCCCCGCAGTTCACCGCCGGTGAGCTCAACGTATACCCATCGCCCGCGGCGGTATCCGAGGTCACCCGCGCGCTGCGCCACACTGGGCGCCGGGTGATGTTGGTGCCGACCATGGGCGCACTGCATGAGGGGCATCTGACGCTGATTCGGTCCGCCAAGCGGGTGCCCGGCGCGGTGGTCGTGGTGTCGATCTTCGTCAATCCCTTGCAGTTTGGTCCCAACGAGGACCTCGACGCCTACCCGCGCACGCTCGACGCCGACCTCGCGCTGTTACGCGCCGAGGGTGTCGAGATAGCCTTCACGCCGAACGTATCAGCCATGTATCCCGACGGACCGCGCACCACTGTGCATCCCGGCCCGATTGGCGCTCAGCTCGAAGGCTCCTCGCGCCCAGGGCATTTCGCCGGCATGCTGACGGTGGTTTTGAAACTGCTGCAGATCGTGCGACCGGACCGCGCGTTCTTCGGTGAGAAGGATTATCAGCAGTTGGCACTTATCCGCCAGATGGTCGATGACCTCAACGTCGACGTCCGCATCGTCGGTGTGCCCATCGTGCGTGAGTCCGACGGTCTGGCCATGTCCTCGCGTAACCGCTACCTGAGCGCCGAGGAGCGCGAGCAGGCCGGTGCGTTGTCGGCTGCGCTCCTCGCCGGTATGTACAGCGCTGCCGGCGGCGCCGAAGCGGCGCTGGACGCGGCCCGTGCGGTCCTCGACGAGGTGCCCGCATTCGAGGTCGACTACCTGGAGGTGCGTGGCCCGCAGTTGGAGCCGGCGCCCGCCTCCGGCCCGGCCCGCCTGCTCGTGGCCGCTCGCCTCGGCGCCACCCGGCTGCTGGACAACATCGCTGTCGACCTGTCGACGGACACCACCGCGCGCGGTGCCCGAAATGGCGAGCGCAACGAACTTACCTGGAGAAATTGATGTTCCGGACGATGCTGAAGTCCAAGATCCACCGCGCCACCGTCACGCATGCCGACCTGCACTACGTCGGATCGGTGACCGTCGACGCCGACCTGATGGATGCCGCCGACCTGCTCGAGGGTGAACAGGTGACCATCGTCGACATCGACAACGGCGCGCGGCTGGAGACCTATGTCATCACCGGACAGCGCGGCACCGGTGTGATTGGAATCAACGGTGCGGCAGCCCATCTGGTTCATCCCGGCGACCTGGTCATCCTGATCGCCTACGGTGTGATGGACGACGCCGAAGCGCGGACCCACCGGCCCCGGGTGGTGTTCGTCGACTCCGACAACCGGCAGATCGACCTCGGCGACGACCCGGCCTTCGTGCCCGATGACGCCACCGGCCTGCTCTCGCCGCGAACGGTGGGATAGTCGTGCTGCTGGCCATTGACGTCCGCAACACCCACACGGTCGTCGGGTTGATCTCTGGGTCCGGGGATCACGCGAAAGTGAACCAGCAGTGGAGGATTCGCACCGAACCGGAAGTCACCGCCGACGAGCTGGCACTCACCATCGAGGGTTTGATCGGGGACGACTCCGAGCGCCTCACCGGCGCCACCGGGCTGTCCACCGTCCCGTCGGTCATGTACGAGGTCCGGCTCATGCTCGACCAGTACTGGCCTAAAGTGCCGCACGTGCTCATCGAACCCGGTGTGCGCACGGGCATCCCGCTGCTCGTCGACAATCCGAAAGAGGTCGGTGCCGACCGGATCGTGAACTGCCTGGCCGCCTACGCCAAGTTCTCCTCGGCCGCCATCGTGGTGGACTTCGGTTCGTCGATCTGCGTCGACGTGGTCTCGGCGAAAGGGGAATTCCTCGGCGGGGCAATCGCTCCCGGAGTTCAGGTGTCCTCGGACGCGGCGGCCGCGCGGTCGGCGGCGTTGCGCCGGGTGGAACTTACCCGGCCGCGGTCGGTGATCGGCAAGAACACCGTGGAATGCATGCAGTCCGGCGCGCTGTTCGGGTTCGCCGGCCTGGTGGACGGTTTGGTGAACCGGATCCGCGAGGACGTCGCCGGCTTCGGCGGCTCCGATGTGGCGGTGGTGGCCACCGGTCACTCCGCGCCGCTGATGCTGCCGGATCTGCACACCGTGCAGCATTACGACAAGCACCTCACCCTCGACGGGCTGCGGATGGTCTATGAGCGCAACCGCGATAACCAGCGCGGCCGCGCCAATCGCTAGAAGAAAGTGCGCTGCTGCGCAGAATCGTGCGCCAGTCGCCGGCCAACGCCTGCGCCACCAGGTCGAAATGTGGACTGCTGCCGGCCACGCCCACCAGCCGCAGCCGCGCGCTGGCCACCGCGGCCGCCTTTAGGAGTGACCTCATGACCTCATTTAAGCTGGTATGTCGTGAGCTCTGCAGATACTCCGGACACCGACCACGCGGGCGTCGACGTCCCCGAACAGTTCCGGATCCGTCAGGGCAAACGCGAGGCTCTGTTAGCCGAGGGAAAAGACCCGTACCCGGTTTCGGTGCCGCGCACCCACTCGTTGGCGCAGATCCGTGCCGCCTACCCCGACCTCGCCGCCGACACGACCACCGGAGATCTCGTCGGCGTCACCGGCCGGGTGGTGTTTGCTCGTAACTCCGGCAAGTTGTGTTTTGCCACGCTTCAGGAAGGCGACGGCACCCAGCTGCAGGCGATGATCAGCCTCGCCGGTGTGGGTGGCGACGCCCTGGAAGCCTGGAAGGCCGAAGTCGACCTCGGTGACATTGTGTTCGTGCACGGCGAAGTGATCAGCTCCCGCCGTGGTGAGCTGTCGGTGTTGGCCGATTCCTGGCTGATGGCCAGCAAGGCGTTACGCCCGTTGCCCGTCGCGCACAAAGAGATGAGCGAGGAGTCCCGGGTCCGGCAGCGCTACGTCGACCTGATCGTGCGCCCGCAGGCCCGCGACGTGGCCCGGCAACGCATTGCCGTCGTGCGGGCCGTCCGTAATGCGCTGGACCGTCGTGGGTTCCTCGAGGTCGAGACGCCGATGCTGCAGACGCTGGCCGGCGGTGCGGCGGCTCGGCCGTTCGTCACCCACTCCAATGCTCTGGACGCGGACTTGTATCTGCGCATCGCCCCGGAGCTGTTCCTGAAGCGTTGCGTGGTCGGCGGATTGGAGAGGGTTTTCGAGCTGAATCGGAACTTCCGAAACGAAGGTGCGGATTCCACACATTCGCCGGAATTCTCGATGCTTGAGACTTATCAGGCGTGGGGCACGTACGACGATTCAGCGATCGTCACCCGCGAACTTATTCAAGAAGTCGCCGAGGAGGCCGTCGGCACCAGGCAAGTGCCATTGCCGGATGGTTCAATCTATGACCTCGACGGTGAATGGCCGTCGATTCAAATGTACCCGTCGTTGTCCGAGGCTCTCGGTGAAGAGATCACACCGGCCACATCACTGGAATATCTGCTCGCTATTGCCGACCGGCTGGAGGTGGAGATCCCGCGGGATCGGGGCTACGGGCACGGCAAGCTCGTCGAAGAACTGTGGGAACACACAGTCGGGGACACATTGTGGGCCCCGGCATTCGTCAAGGATTTCCCGGTCGAGACCACACCGCTGACGCGCCAGCACCGCAGTATTGCTGGCGTCACTGAGAAGTGGGATCTGTACGTGCGCGGATTCGAGTTGGCGACGGGCTACTCGGAGCTCGTCGATCCGATAGTGCAGCGCGAGCGTTTCGAGGCCCAGGCCAGAGCGGCTGCCGCCGGCGACGATGAGGCGATGGCACTCGACGAGGATTTCCTGGCAGCGATGGAGTATGCGATGCCGCCGACCACCGGAACCGGAATGGGAATCGATCGCCTCTTGATGGCACTCACTGGCTTGACAATTCGGGAAACGGTTTTGTTCCCGATTGTTCGCCGACATGGCTGAAGTGCACCGATCCAATCCTTGTTGAGTGATGTCCAACAATGTGGCAGATTGGTGGCACAGTGTTAGTGGACAACACAGCGAGGAAGACGCCCAACTCTAGGTTGTTGTGCGCAGGATTAAGGAATCAGTGAGACAATGGCCAAAAAAGTAACCGTTACTCTCGTGGATGATTTCGACGGTGCGGGCGCCGCGGATGAAACGGTCGAATTCGCGCTCGACGGTGTGAGCTATGAGATCGATCTTTCCTCGAAAAATGCTCAGAAACTCCGTAACGATCTCAGGCAGTGGGTCGAGGCCAGCCGTCGTGTCGGCGGTCGTCGCCGCGGCCGCTCCGGTCCGGCGGGCCATGGACGTGCCTCGATCGACCGGGAGCAGAGCGCCGCGATCCGCGACTGGGCGCGCCGCAACGGTCACAAGGTGTCGACGCGGGGACGTATCCCGGCCGACATCATCGACGCCTTCCACGCCGCGACCTAAATCCGCGTCCGGGTCGTCTCGACCCCATTTCGGCCATTCGCCGCTTCGCTGCAACCACGGGTCAGCCCCGTTCGCTTGCAGCGAAGCGGCTACCGGTGAATACCGGAAACGTTTCTTTGCCCTGCGGCGTTGGTGTGCTTAGTCCGCACCGTTAGGGAGGCGGTATGGGTGGGCAAGGGAGGACGCCTCCCGGGGCCTCCCATTAGAGTGGACGACAGGTGCGTGGTGACTACCGCAGTACCTAATCGTGATGGAGAGCAGGTAACCGACGATGTTCGAGAGATTTACCGACCGTGCCCGCAGGGTCGTCGTCCTGGCCCAAGAAGAAGCCCGGATGCTCAACCACAACTACATCGGCACCGAGCACATCCTGCTGGGCCTTATTCATGAAGGTGAAGGCGTAGCCGCCAAGTCGCTGGAGTCGCTGGGCATCTCACTGGAGGGTGTCCGCAGCCAGGTCGAGGAGATCATCGGCCAGGGCCAGCAGGCGCCGTCCGGGCACATCCCGTTCACCCCGCGCGCCAAGAAGGTGCTGGAGCTCAGCCTGCGCGAGGCGCTGCAGCTCGGCCACAACTACATCGGCACCGAGCACATTCTGCTCGGCCTGATCCGTGAAGGCGAAGGCGTGGCCGCCCAGGTGCTGGTGAAGCTCGGCGCCGAGTTGACACGGGTGCGCCAGCAGGTCATCCAGTTGCTGTCCGGCTATCAGGGCAAAGAGACCGCGGAAGCCGGTACCGGTGGCCGCGGCGGCGAGTCGGGCAACCCGTCCACGTCGCTGGTCCTCGACCAGTTCGGTCGCAACCTGACCGCGGCCGCGATGGAGGGCAAGCTCGACCCGGTCATCGGCCGCGAGAAGGAAATCGAGCGGGTGATGCAGGTGCTGAGCCGGCGCACCAAGAACAACCCTGTGCTGATCGGTGAGCCCGGCGTCGGCAAGACCGCTGTGGTCGAGGGCCTGGCCCAGGCGATCGTGCACGGTGAGGTTCCCGAGACGCTCAAGGACAAGCAGCTCTACACCCTCGACCTCGGGTCGCTGGTGGCCGGCAGCCGTTACCGCGGTGATTTCGAGGAACGCCTCAAGAAGGTGCTCAAAGAGATCAACACCCGCGGCGACATCATCCTGTTCATCGACGAGCTGCACACGCTCGTCGGCGCAGGCGCCGCCGAGGGCGCCATCGACGCGGCTTCGATCCTGAAGCCCAAGTTGGCTCGCGGCGAGCTGCAGACGATCGGTGCCACCACGCTCGACGAGTACCGCAAGTACATCGAGAAGGACGCCGCTCTGGAGCGCAGGTTCCAGCCGGTCCAGGTCGGCGAGCCGACGGTGGCGCACACCATCGAGATCCTCAAGGGTCTGCGTGACCGGTACGAGGCACACCACCGGGTGTCGATCACCGATGGCGCTGTGGTCGCGGCAGCCACCCTGGCCGACCGCTACATCAACGACCGGTTCCTACCGGATAAGGCGATCGACCTGATCGACGAGGCCGGTGCCCGGATGCGAATCCGCCGGATGACCGCTCCGCCAGACCTGCGCGAGTTCGACGAGAAGATCGCCGACGCGCGCCGGGAGAAGGAGTCCGCGATCGACGCGCAGGACTTCGAGAAGGCCGCGAACCTGCGCGACCGGGAGAAGCAACTGGTCGCTCAGCGTGCCGAGCGTGAGAAGCAGTGGCGCTCCGGTGATCTCGACGTCGTGGCTGAGGTCGACGACGAGCAGATCGCCGAGGTCCTCGGCAACTGGACCGGCATCCCGGTGTTCAAGCTGACCGAGGAGGAGACCACTCGGCTGCTGCGCATGGAGGACGAGCTGCACAAGCGGATCATCGGGCAGGAAGATGCCGTCCGTGCCGTCTCGAAGGCCATCCGGCGTACCCGTGCCGGACTGAAGGATCCCAAGCGGCCGTCGGGCTCGTTCATCTTCGCCGGCCCGTCCGGTGTCGGTAAGACCGAGCTGTCCAAGGCGCTGGCGGAGTTCCTGTTCGGCGATGACGACGCACTCATCCAGATCGACATGGGCGAGTTCCACGACCGCTTCACCGCGTCGCGGTTGTTCGGTGCCCCGCCCGGATATGTCGGCTACGAAGAGGGTGGTCAGCTCACCGAAAAGGTGCGGCGCAAGCCGTTCTCGGTCGTGCTGTTCGACGAGATCGAGAAGGCCCACCAGGAGATCTACAACACCCTGTTGCAGGTGCTCGAGGACGGCCGTCTCACCGACGGTCAAGGTCGCACGGTCGATTTCAAGAACACCGTGCTGATCTTCACCTCGAACCTGGGCACCTCCGATATCTCGAAGGCAGTTGGTCTGGGCTTCACCCAGGGTGGCGGCGATAACAACTACGAGCGGATGAAGCAGAAGGTCAACGACGAGCTGAAGAAGCACTTCCGCCCGGAGTTCCTCAACCGCATCGACGACATCATCGTCTTCCACCAGCTCGCCAGGGACGAGATCATCCAGATGGTCGATCTGATGGTGAACCGGGTGTCCAAGCAGCTCAAGGCCAAGGACATGGAGATGGAGCTGACGGACCAGGCGAAGGCGCTGCTGGCCAAGCGCGGCTTCGACCCGGTGCTGGGTGCTCGGCCGCTGCGCCGGACCATCCAGCGCGAGATCGAGGACGCCTTGAGCGAGAAGATTCTCTTCGAGGAGGTCGGCCCCGGTCAGCTGGTCACCGTCGACGTCGAGAACTGGGACGGCGAAAGCGCCGGCGAAGACGCGAAGTTCACCTTTGTCGGTGGCCCCAGGCGGGCCGAGCCCGTAGAGCCGGATCTGGCCAGCGCTGGAACCGCCAGCGAGTAAGCCCGTGACGAAAAAGACCCCCGCCAATGTCGGGGGTCTTTTTCGTGTTGTGGTTACCACCAACGACATCCCGGGCTGGGACCCGACTTGGCTCACATTAGTGTGCACCGGCTGCGCGTACGGCACTGCGGTGCACGCCGTCCCGGTCAGCGATGCCGCCACCTACACCGCACAGCAACTGGGTTACGGCGCCAGCTGATTGGCCTGCGTATAGGATCCCCCGTGTAAGAGACGAGTCGAGGAATCTGGTGAAACTCCAGAACGGTCGCGCCACTGTTGACAGTCAGACCCGAAGCCCGTCGAAAGTTCATTAGTGGGACGCGCAGCTCCCTGAAAGGACTCCAATGTCTACTCCGCAAACACGGTCGGATCGCTCTCGCGCCGTCGACCTTTCGGCCACCAAGGCCGTCGTCTGGCTCTCGTTGACCGCGTTTTTTGCGCTCGTGGTGCTGTACTTCGTCGGCGTCGACCAGGGCGCCACTTCGGTGTTCGGCAACAACATGTACATCCACGAATTCGTACATGACGCCCGCCATCTGCTCGGCTTCCCCTGCCACTGACTCGACTCACTCAAGCACATGGAAAAGTCAATAATCTGGCGCGGCATTCTGGCCGGCGCCCTTGCAGGTGTACTCGGATTCATCTGGTCGAAGATCTTCATCGAACCGATCGTGGGCCGGTCCATCGATTTCGAGGACGGCACCGCCGCCGCACATGAGGCCATGGAGACGGCGTCCGGTCATGGGCACACCCATGCCGAAGGTGGGGAGCTGTTCACCCGCGCAGTGCAGTCCAACATCGGTATGGGACTGGGCGTGCTTCTCTTCAGCGTGGCACTCGGTGCATTGTTTGCCGTGGTGTTCTGCATGGCATACAGCCGAATCACCAACGTGTCCGCCCGCAAGCTGGCGGTGCTGACCGCGGGGGCCATGCTCATCTCGCTGTGGGTGGTGCCCGCGCTCAAGTACCCGCCCAACCCGCCGGCGACCAGCCTCGAAGAAACCATCAAGCAGCGTGCTCTGCTCTACCTGCTGATGGTGGCGCTGTCAGCGTTGTTGATGGTCGCCTCGGTCTATCTCGCGTTCCAGCTCACACCGAAGCTGGGGGCCTGGAATGCGACGCTGGCCGCAGGCGGGGCATACCTCGTCGCCGTCACGATCGTGATGCTCCTCCTGCCGGCGATCAACGAGACGCCCGGCCCGATGGTCAACGATGCCGGGACGATCGTGTTCCCGGGCTTCCCGGCGGTCGATCTGTACGAGTTCCGGTTGTATGCGTTGGGCACCCAGGTGATCGTCTGGACGACGATCGGTCTGTTCGGCGCGGCCATGCTGTCCCGGCTGCTCGATCGCAAAGAGCAGGAGCTCATCACTGCGTGAGCGACGCTTGCGGAGCGAGGTCGTCCGGCTGACCCTGGTGTCGCATGCCATGACCGATGCCATGGCAGCCGGGCGATTTCCCGTCGACGAAGAGCTGAATGCGCTGGGTCGCCGGCAGCTCGACGGGCTCGACGGCGGCGCTGCCGACACGGCGCTGTGCGGGCCTGAGTTGCGGACCCGCGAGACCGCCGAACTGCTCGGTTTATCGGTTCTGGTCGATGAGCGGCTGGCTGATCTGGATTGTGGTCAGTGGCGCGGTTTGAGACTCGACGGGGTGCAGCCCGGCGAGCTCGCGCGCTGGCTCACCGAACCGGACAGCTGCCCGCATGACGGTGAATCGGTCGTCGCGTTGATGAGCCGGGTGCGCGGCTGGCTGGCCGATATCAGCCGCACACCGGGGCGCATCGTGGCGATCACCCATCCCGCGGTGATCCGCGCGGTGATCCTGAATGTGTTGGATGCCCCGCCGAAGTCGTTCTGGCGCATCGATGTTGCGCCTGCCAGCCGCACCGCCCTGCACTGTCGAGGGATGGTGTGGACGCTGCGGTCAGCGGTAGCGGGGCAGTAGCCCGAAGACCTGCTTGATGATCGTCATGGCCCAGCCGCCGGCGTTGGCGCTGTGGAAGCGCGGCCAGTTGAACTGGAAGCTGACCACCCACGCCTGGCCAGTGCGGTCCACCGCGTACCAGCTGAACGTCATGTCGCCGGGCAGGTTGCCCGCCTTGGCTGCGATGTAGGGCCATTCGGCGGTGTCGAGGTCGATGCCCGAGGTTTCCGACATGACGTCCTTGACCTGGACCGCGCGCCCGACGGCGTTGTGCTGCAAGCCGGCGTGCACACGGCAGATGTCCTCGGCGTTGCCATACCACTCGGCGCCGTAGGCCGAGCCGGGCGAATGAGAGCGATACGGGTCAGGGTCGTATGGCCGAGAATCGGCTTGGTGCAACAGGTTTGCCCGATCCTGTGGCATGACGGCGGTCTCCCACTCCTGCCGCACGTCGGGGTTGCCCCAGCCGATCGCGAACAGCTCCCGCATGGTGGGGAACGGGGTCATGCTCGCCGGATCGTGGTGCCCGGCGGCGGCCAGCGCCTCTTCGATGGCATGGGCGCCGAGGCGTCCGATCAGCAGATCGGTGGCCATGTTGTCGCTCGTGGAGATCATCTTGCCCGCTGCCTGGCGAACTGTGATCTGTGAGCCGGGCGGGAGCTTGTCGAAACCCGACGTGCCGAGCTTCTTGCCTTCGGCGGTGATGGTGAGCTTCTCGTCCCAATTCAAAGTGCCTGCTGTGACGGCGGTTTCGACCGCGTACAGCACGTAAGTCTTGAAAATCGAAGCCAGCGGGAGGGATTGCGCGGTGTTGGTGCCGGCCACCTTCTCGCAGCGACCGTCGTTGACCTTGGACACCTGCCAGGCGTAACGGGCGCCGGTGCGACTCAGGGCGCTGTCGACGTCCTGCCATGAGTCGATCTTGGGTGTCTCGGTGGTGACGACGAAACGGCTGACGAAGGTGTCGTCCCCGATCCGAAGGTCGATGTCCTGGCGTGCGCCGTAGGAGGTCAGCAGGTGCAGGGTCGCGACATTGGCACCGATATCGGCCCCGGCCAAGGTAAACGGCCGGTCCCACCACAACGAGTCCATACTGTGCGCGACCGGCTCGACCATGTCGGTGGTGGCCAGGGTCTTGACGTTGTCCGGTCCGATCGGCCAGTCCGAGTTCAGCATGTCCATGACCTGCTTGGCCCGCACCGCGGTGGGGGTGTTGAGGTCGATGCGGACACCCGCGCCGGCGTTGGCCGGTGGCGCGGGTGCTGGTGCGCAGCTCGTTGCCAAGGCGGCGGCTGATGCGATGACGGTGGCGATAGCCACCGCAGCTCGGCGCACCTGGCGTGCGCTACGCCTTCGCGGCGGTCCCGGCAACGTCCAACACAACCTCGAACTCGAGCAGATGCGCGCCCTTGGCCACCGGGTTGGCGCGTTCACCGGCGTGTGCGTGAATGGCCGGTCCGCTTGCCCAGGCCTGGAACGCTTCTTCGGACTCCCACGTGGTCACCACGAAGTAGCGGTCCTCGCCCTTGACCGGTCGCAGCAATTGGAACCCGAGGAATCCTGGCTGGTTGTCGACGGCGTGGGCGCGGTTGGCGAACCGCTTCTCCAGTTCGGGGCCGGCACCCGGTGGAATCTCGATTGCGTTGATCTTCACCACGGACATGGCGCAAGGTTACCGCGCCCGCAGACGGCAGTGGCCGACCACGCAAGATGAAACCGTGAGCACCGAATCGCTGACGCATCGGGGTGGCGCCGGGTGCCCGCTTGTGTTGGTGCACGGACTGATGGGGCGCGGCACCACATGGTCGCGGCAGGTTCCCTGGCTGACCGGATTCGGGGCGGTCTACACCTACGACGCGCCCTGGCACCGTGGCTGTGACGTCGAAGATTCCGCTCCGGTCAGCACCGAACGGTTCGTCGCCGACCTCGGCGACGCCGTCGCCACGCTCGGCGGCCCGGCGGTGCTGATCGGGCACTCGATGGGTGGGCTGCACTCCTGGTGTCTGGCCGCGCAGCGCCCGGATCTGGTGCGCGCGCTGGTGGTCGAGGACATGGCGCCGGATTTCGTCGGCCGCACCACCGGCGCGTGGGAGCCTTGGGTGCATGCGCTGCCCGTCGAATACTCAACTGCCGAACAGGTTTACGACGAATTCGGGCCGGTAGCGGGACGCTACTTCTTGGAGGCGTTCGATCGCACGGCGACCGGCTGGCGCCTGCACGGCAAGCCTGCCCGCTGGCTGGAGATCGCCGCGCAGTGGGGGACTCGGGACTACTGGCGGCAGTGGCAGTCGGTCCGCGCGCCGGTGTTGCTCATCGAGGCCGGCGATTCGGTGGCGCCGGCCGGGCAGATGCGCCGGATGGCCGAGCTGGCCTGGGCATCTGCCCACTACGTGCACGTACCGGGCGCGGGCCACCTCGTGCACGACGACGCCCCGGACCGATACCGCGAGGCCGTCGAGACCTTCCTAGCAGCGCTCCCCGAGCGCCCCTGATGGCAGTAATGCTTCGACAGAAAAGATACCGCCAACAGTGGCGGTAATGACCATATGGAAGAAGATCCTGCCATGCCTTTGGCGAGTGTCTCGGCACTGGTCCTCGATGGTCTGGCCGTCTTCGAGTTCGGGGTGATCTGCGAGGTCTTCGGCATCGACCGATCCGCCGAGGGCGTACCCAACTTCGATTTCAAGGTGTGCGGTCCGCAGCCGGGCAAGCCGCTGCGGACGAGTGTCGGTGCCCAACTGGTACCCGATCACGGGTTGGACGCCCTGGTGGGCGCCGATGTGGTGGCGGTAGCGGCGGTGACGGACCCCGTCGAGGCGTACCCGCCGGAGGCGCTGGCGGCGTTGCGGGCCGCGCACGAAAGCGGGTCGACCATCCTGACCGTGTGTTCGGGCGCGTTTGTGGCGGGGAGGCGGGGCTGCTCGACGGACGCCGCTGCACCACGCACTGGATGCATTCCGCCGAACTCGCCGAGCGCTATCCGACCGCGATCGTCGACCGCAATGTGCTGTTCGTCGACGACGGTGATCTGGTGACCAGCGCCGGTACCGCCGCCGGTATCGACGCGAGCCTGCACCTGGTCCGTCGCGAGCTCGGCAGCACGGTCACCAACAAGATCGCGCGACGGATGGTCGTGCCGCCTCAGCGTGATGGTGGCCAGCGCCAGTACATCGAGCAGCCGATACCCACGCGATGTTCGGAAGGCTTTGCCCCGCAATTGGATTGGATACTATCCAACCTCGACAAGCCGCATACGGTGGCCAGCATGGCCCGGCGGGCCAACATGTCGGCGCGCACGTTCGCCCGGCGCTTCGTCGACGAGGCGGGCACCACACCCATGCAGTGGGTCACCGATCAGCGGGTGCTCTACGCCCGCCGCATGCTCGAGGAAACCGATCTGGACGTCGACCGCATCGCCGAGCGGGCCGGCTTCGGAACTGCCACCCTGCTGCGGCACCACTTCCGCAGGATCGTCGGCGTCACCCCGTCGGACTACCGGCGCCGCTTCGCCCGCTCGGCCTAGTCACCCTCGCCGGCGAGCGCGAACCGGCCGTCAGCGGTCTGCTCCACCAGCCCGTCCACCAGCAATGAATCCAGCGCGCGATCCCGCTGCGCGGTGTCGGTCAGCCACACCACGTCCAGCTGCGCACGTACGACGGGCGCAGAACTGCCGCGCAGCACATCGAGCAGGCGTCCGCGTACCTGCCGGTCGGTGCCCGCGTAACGCTGCGCGCGGCGCGGCGCGGTGGTCGACGGCGGGTACCCGGCCGACCGCCACGCGCAGACACTGACGGGACAGATGCCGCATGTGGGGGACCGGGCCGTGCACACGGTGGCGCCGAGCTCCATCAGTGCGGCCGAAAATACCGGCGCTGTCTCGTCATTGGGCATCAGCGCGGCCACGTCGGCCATATCCCGGGTGGCCGACGGGTTGCCGGCGTCGGCCAACCCGTGCACCGCACGTGCCACCACCCGGCGCACGTTGGTATCCACCACAGGCACGGGCTGCCGATACGCGAAGCAGGCGACGGCACGGGCGGTGTAGGCGCCGACACCGGGCAGGGTGAGCAGTACCTCGACGTCATCGGGCACCTGGTCGCCCAGTTCGGTGGCGATCGCGATAGCGCATTCGTGCAGTCGCTTGGCCCGGCGTGGATAGCCCAGCTTGCCCCAGGCCCGCAGCACGTCGGCGGCGCTGGCGGCGGCCGTCGCCGACGGTGTCGGCCAGCGCGCCACCCAGTCCAGCCAGATCGGCACCACCCGGGCTACCGGGGTCTGCTGCAGCATGAACTCGCTGACCATGATCTGCCACGCCGTCACGTCGGGCTGACGCCACGGCAGCTCGCGGCGGGCGTGGGCGTACCACTCCACGAGTTCAGTGCAAAGGGAACTCATATCGTTTTGGTCCGGCAGACAGTGCAGAATGTGGGCCATGCCAAACACCAGCCCCATAACCGCTTGGAAGGCACTCAGAGAGGGTAACGAGCGATTCGTCGCCGGCCAGCCCGAGCATCCCAGCCAGGGCATCGAGGACCGCGCCCGGTTGGCCGCGGCGCAGCGCCCGACTGCCGTCGTCTTCGGTTGCGCCGACAGCCGGGTCGCCGCCGAGATCATCTTCGACCAGGGCCTCGGTGACATGTTCGTGGTGCGTACCGCGGGCCACGTCATCGACTCGGCCGTGCTCGGCTCCATCGAGTACGCGGTCGGCGTGCTCAACGTGCCGCTGATCGCCGTGCTGGGTCACGACAGCTGTGGCGCGGTGAAGGCGACACTGTCCGCTCTCGATGACGGCGTCGTGCCGGGCGGCTGGATCCGCGATCTGGTCGAGCGGGTCACTCCGTCGATCCTGCTGGGTCGTCGCGATGGGCTGACCCGTGTCGATGAATTCGAGGCTCGCCACGTGATCGAGACCGGAACACAGCTGCTGGCCCGGTCCACCCTCATCGCCGAGCGGGTCACGGCCGGGAGTCTGGCCATCGTCGGACTGACGTATCACCTGGCCGACGGCAAAGTTGCGCTGCGTGATCACCTCGGCGATATCGGCGAATAACCACTTTCCACGCTAGCGAACAAGGCGACACGCCGGGCGGGGTCGGACAACTCGCGGTGACCTGGGCTTAGCGTGAGAACGTGCTGGATCTCGAACCGCGTGGACCTCTACCTACGCAAATCTATTGGCGACGCCGTGGCCTTGCGATCGGCATCGTCGCGGTGGTTGCTGCCATCGTTGTCGGGGTTGCCTTCGTGATTTTCAGCGGTGGCTCCGACTCCACGAGCACCGTCAAGACCACCACCGCGGCCCAACCACAGAATCCGCAGCCGGAGAACAAGACTCCCGTTGTCGCGCCACCGCCCCCGGCGGCCGGGCCAGAAGTGGCCGCGCCGATGGTCACGCCGACGGAGGCCGTCGCGCCCCCGCCGGTTTTGAAGGAAGGCGACGACTGCCCGGATTCCAACCTGGCCGTCAAGGGCATTACCAACCAGCCGCAGTACGTCATCGGTGATCAGCCGAAGTTCACCATGGTGGTGACCAATATCGGACTGGTGGCGTGCAAACGCGATGTCGGTGCGGCCGTGCTTGCCGCCTACGTCTACTCGCTGGACGGTAAGCGGCTGTGGTCCAACCTGGACTGCGCGCCCTCCAACGAGACGCTGGTCAAGACGTTCAACCCCGGCGAGCAGGTGACCACCGAGGTGACCTGGACCGGAATGGGTTCGGCACCGCAGTGCCCGCTCCCGCGCCAGCCGATCGGTCCCGGCACCTACAACCTGATGGTCCAGCTGGGCAATCTGCGGTCGGCGACGGTGCCGTTCATCCTCGCCGATGCGCCGCCGCCGGGTGCCGTGCCGCCTGCCGGTGGGCAGCAGCCGCCGATCGGGGCTCCGGGCGAGGTACTGCCGCCGGCTCCGGCGGGCTAGACCCCTGGACGATGCGCTCACCCTCGGGAAGCTGCTGGCCCAGACGTTTCGGGTGCATCGCGGTGACGACGCCCCGTGGCCGGCTGCCGGTCCAGACGGTCGCGCGAGCGGCCAATTGCTCGCCGGGAAGCGCTGCTCCCGCTGCTGGCGGGGTTGAGCTACTGAGCGGCGGCTAGACCAGGCGATCGGCGATCGTCGACTCGGCCAGCTGCGATAAACCTTCGCGGACGTGCCGCGCCCACATCGCGCCGATACCCTCAACGGACTGCAGGTCGGTGGCGCTGGCCGCGAGCAGGCCCTGCAGCGAGCCGAAGCGCCGGACCAGCAGATCGACGTGGGCGAACTGCAAACGCGGGATACCCGCCATCGCCCGATATCCGCGAGCGCTCAGCGCTGAATCCTGCGCATCGGCGGTCGAGGGATAGCCGAACACCCGCGACAGCGAGGTGAAGTCCAGCAGCTCGGTGTCCGAGAGCGAGTCCAATTCGGCCAGTGTCGAGGCCACCTGAGCCTTGGACGGCGGGTCGGGGTTGGCGTGATAGTCGCGCATGATGAGCTCGCGGGCGGTGTCGTTGCCGCCGAGCAGCTCCTCGAGCTGCAGCCGCAACTGCCGGCCATCGGTGCCGAGTTCGACTGCGTCATAATCGATTTCGAGTCCGATGCGGCGCACCATCTCGAGACGCTGCACCACGGTCATGACATCACGCAGGGTGACGAAGTCTTCGATCTCGGCGGTGGACAGCTGACGGGACACCTCATCGAGGCGGGCCTTGTAGCGTTCCAGCGTCGCGATCGCCTGGTTGGCCCGGGACAGGATGGTGGCCGAGTCGGCCACGACGTGGCGTTCGCCCGACACATAGACGGTGACGATGTTCATCGAGTGGCTGACCGACACCACCGGATAGCCGGTCTGGATCGCGGCACGCTCGGCTGAGCGATGCCTGGTTCCGGATTCGTCGGTGGGGATCGTCGGATCCGGGACCAGTTGCACATTGGCCCGCACGATTCGGCTGCCGTCAGTGGACAGCACGACGGCACCGTCCATCTTGGAGAGTTCGCGCAGCCGGGTCGGGGCGAACCGCACATCCAGCGAGAACCCGCCGTCGCAGATCGCCTCGACCCGCTCGTCGTAACCCAGCACAATGAGCGCGCCGGTGCGACCACGTAGGATGCGCTCCAGGCCGTCGCGCAGGTCGGTGCCTGGGGCCAGCCGCCCGATCGTCTCGCGCGGCGTGGCTCCCGTCGCCTGGGTCGAGCCGTTCGTACGGTTGCCGGTGCTCACGACCACTTATTGTCCACGCCGTCGAGGTCGTTACTCGACCCCTCCCGCCGAAGTTGCGTCACGACCTTGTCGTAGGGCCGTTTCGCGATTGTCAGCATCATGCGCAGCGCGTCCCCGATCGTGGCCGATTCGATGGCTTTGAAGCCTTTCGGCACCGTGCCGCAGGCGACCGGCACCAGGGCCTCGGTGAAGCCGAGGCGGGCCGCTTCGGCCAGCCGGCGGTCCATCCCGGTGACGCGGCGCAAATCGCCGGCCAGACCCACCTCGCCGATCACCACGGTGGTGCTCGGCAGCGGCAGATCGGCGTAGGCCGACGCCATTGCCATCGCGACGGCCAGATCGGAAGAAGGATCCATCAGCCGCATCCCGCCGACGGTGGACAGGTAGATGTCGGTGGCGCTCACCTTGAGGTTCGCCCGGCGTTCGAGCACCGCGGCGATCATCGCCGCGCGGGAACTGTCCACACCGCTGACCGCCCGCCGCTGCGGCGCGTTCTCGGGCCGGTAGGCCAGCAGAGCTTGGATCTCGCCGATCAGTGGCCGCTTACCGTCCAGTGCCACCGTCACCGCGGTGCCCGGCACCGGGTTGGGGCGGTCATCGAGGAACAGCCCGGACGGATCGGACACACCTTGAATACCGTTGTCGTGCAACAGGAAACAACCGACCTCGTCGGAAGCGCCGAAACGGTTCTTGACCCCGCGAACCATCCGCAGGCTCGAATTGCGGTCGCCCTCGAAATGCAGGACCACGTCCACCAGATGCTCCAGCGAGCGCGGCCCGGCGATCGCGCCGTCCTTGGTGACGTGACCGACCAGCACCAGCGCCACCCCGGTGGCCTTGGCGACGCTGGTCAGCGCGGTCGTCACTGCCCGCACCTGGGTCACCCCGCCCACCACACCGTCGGTGTCGCCGGCCGTCATCGTCTGCACGGAGTCGACCACCACAAGACCGGGTTGCACCGCCTCGATGTGACCGAGCACGATCCCGACATCGGATTCGGCGGCCAGGAACACCTCGTCGTGGGTACAGCCGGTACGTTCGGCCCGCATCCGGATCTGGCCGGCCGACTCCTCGCCGGACACGTACAGGGCACGGCGGCCCGTTTCTGCCCAGCGGTGTACCACCTCGAGCAGCAGGGTGGACTTGCCGACACCGGGATCACCGGCCAGCAGGCTCACCGAGCCGGGTACCACTCCACCGCCGAGCACCCGGTCGAGCTCATCGACCCCGGTGGGGAAGTGGCGGGTGCGATCAGGGTTGATGGAGCTGATCGGCACGGCGGGTGAGGACGGCACGATCGTGCGCTGGGTGCCGCCACCGGTGGTGGCCGATCCAGCGACCTCATCGACGGTGCCCCAGGTTCCGCACTCCGAGCAGCGGCCCACCCACTTGGCGGTGACATGGCGGCACTCCGAACAGCGGTATTGCGTACGTGCCTTGGCCACGCCGTGACGCTATCGGGTGGGTACGACAGAACAGCGGACTAATCGGGTGAAACCGCCCGTGTCAGACCTAGTGATGGCCGCCGACGGGGTCGCCGTCCTGTCGGTCCGCGCCGCCTGCCGAGATCGGCACCGAGACGGTGGCCTGTCCGGCCTTGTCGAAGTTGAACGTGAAGTTGTACGTCAGCCCGTTCGTGATCGGCTGGGTGAGGGTGACTTCGGCCTTGGTCGGCTCGACGCTGCCCAGCGGGGTGGCCTCGGCCTGGCCGTCGGCGCTGCCGACGATCAGGGAGGTGCCGGCCGGGATCGAGGTGGCGCCGGTGACCGCGACCGTGCCGACGTCGGAGCTGACGCTGACCAGCTTGTCGTCGACGTCGGGGGAGATGTTTGCCGCCACGAAGATCAGTTCGACGGTGCGGCCCGGCTTGAGCGCGTCACCGGTTTGCACTGCCTGCAGGTGGACGTTGCGTAGGGCGATGTTGGCGATATTGGCAGTGGCGCCGTTGACAGCCGACTGCTGGTCGGCGGTCTGCGAGATCTGCCCCGCACCACAGCCCGTCAGAATCAGACCGCAGGCGGCCAGGCCAGCGGATGCGGCGACGAGGCGATTCGACAAGCGGTTCACAACAGCCTCCTGCTCGGCCTGTGTGGACGGCACAGTCGCGCCGCCGGGTTCGACTATGCACAGTAGTAGGTAGCGTCGCGCGGCGGTAGCTGAGGGTTGATGGTGTGGTGGCCGACGCCGTCGACGGCGGTCAAGGCGAGGTGTGCTGGGAGCCTGGCAGGGGCCGTGCGTTGCATGCTTTCGTCACCCTGTCAACCCCCTCTCTTCACCTGTGGTGCCCCTGACCTGCATCGTTGTTCCACGCGCTGTCGGCCCCCGTGCTAACATCGCAATGTGAAAGGGGCTTGAAACTGATGATTTTCAAGGTCGGAGACACCGTTGTTTATCCACACCACGGTGCTGCGTTAATTGAGGCGATCGAAACCCGGACCATCAAGGGCGAGCAGAGAGAGTATCTCGTCCTGAAGGTTTCGCAGGGAGATCTCACTGTTCGCGTTCCCGCTGATAACGCCGAATATGTCGGTGTTCGTGATGTGGTCGGGCAGGAAGGCTTGGACAAGGTGTTCCAGGTGCTCCGCGCCCCCCACACCGAAGAGCCGACCAACTGGTCGCGCCGCTACAAGGCCAATCTCGAGAAGCTGGCGTCCGGCGACGTCAACAAGGTCGCCGAGGTTGTTCGCGACCTGTGGCGCCGGGATCAGGAGCGCGGGCTGTCGGCAGGCGAGAAGCGCATGCTGGCCAAGGCTCGGCAGATTCTCGTCGGTGAGTTGGCCCTGGCCGAGAACACCGATGATGAGAAGGCCACGATCATTCTCGATGAGGCGCTCGCCGCCGCGTCCTGACTGCCCTGAGGGGTTCGGTGTCGGACACGGTCGCGGTCGTCACGGCCGCCGGTTCCGGTGAACGGCTCGGTGCGGGTATCCCGAAAGCATTCGTGGATCTCGGCGGCCGAACCATGCTCGAACGTGCTGTTGACGGATTGCTCGCATCCGGTGTCGTGGATCGCGTGGTCGTCGCCGCACCCGCTGATCGGGTAGATGAAACAAAACTGCTGCTCGACGGCCGTGCCACAGTTGTCGAGGGTGGTGCTGAACGCCCGGAAACCGTCCGCCGCGCACTCGATGCCATCGGCGATCCGGAATTCGTCCTCGTGCACGATGCTGCCCGGCCGCTGACACCGGTCGAACAGATTCAGCGGGTGGTCGCCGCACTGCGGGATGGCCTGCGCGCGGTCATCCCCGTCCTGCCGGTCACCGACACCGTTAAAGCCGTCGACGCCAACGGCGTCGTGCTCGGTACCCCCGAGCGATCCGGGCTGCGAGCGGTGCAGACCCCGCAAGGCTTCGAGACCGCGCTGCTGCGCCGCGCCTACGAACGATCCGGCGGCGCCACCGTGACAGACGACGCCTCCCTGGTGGAATACCTGGGCACCCCGGTGCACACGGTCCACGGCGACACTTTGGCCTTCAAGATCACCACCCCGCTGGACCTCCAGTTGGCTTTGGCCCTGCTGGGCGCGTGCTGATCCCGCGCGTCGGCCTGGGCACCGATGTCCATCCGATCGAGGCCGGGCGGCCGTGCTGGCTGCTGGGGCTGTTGTTCGACGGCGCCGACGGCTGCTCCGGACACTCCGATGGCGACGTCGCCGTCCACGCGCTGTGCGACGCGCTGCTCTCGGCGGCCGGTCTCGGTGATCTGGGGACTGTGTTCGGCGTCGACCAGCCGCAGTGGCGCGGTGTCACCGGCGCACAGATGCTGGCCCACGTCCGCGAGCTGCTCGCTGCCGCCGGCTACACCGTGGGTAATGCGACCGTTCAGGTGATCGCCAACCGCCCCAAGGTCGGCCCGCGTCGACAGGAGGCCCAGCGTGTGCTCACCGACCTGCTAGGCGCGCCGGTGTCGGTGTCCGCGACCACCACCGATGGCCTCGGGCTGACGGGCCGGGGCGAGGGAATGGCGGCGATTGCCACCGCCCTGGTCATCGCCGGATCGGCCTCGGCGCCAAATAACGCCGAATAGGCCGGTAGGCTGGCGCGTCGTGACCTCAAGCGGCCTGCGACTCCACGACACCTACAGCGGTGCCGTGCGGGAATTCGTACCGCTGCGTCCCGGCCACGCATCCATCTACCTGTGCGGGGCGACCGTTCAGGGTCTGCCGCATATCGGCCACGTCCGCAGTGGTGTGGCCTTCGACGTGCTGCGGCGCTGGCTGACGGCCAAGGGTTTCGACGTCGCCTTCATTCGCAATGTCACTGATATCGACGACAAGATCCTCACCAAGGCCGCCGACGCCGGCCGGCCGTGGTGGGAGTGGGCCGCCACCCACGAGCGGGCGTTCAGCGCGGCCTACGATGCGCTCGGTGTGCTGCCGCCGTCGGCCGAACCACGCGCGACGGGCCACATCACCCAGATCATCGACCTCATCGAACGCCTGATGGATACCGGCCACGCCTATACCGGAGCCGGTGACGTCTACTTCGACGTGATGAGCTTTACTGACTACGGCAAGCTCTCCGGGCACAAGATCGACGACGTGCACCAGGGTGAAGGTGCGGGTACCGGCAAGCGCGACCAGCGGGACTTCACTTTGTGGAAGGGCGCTAAGCCCGGTGAGCCGTCCTGGCCCACGCCCTGGGGGCGCGGGCGCCCGGGCTGGCATTCCGAATGCGTGGCAATGGCGCACGAATACCTCGGCGCTGAGTTTGACATCCACTGCGGTGGAATGGATTTGGTGTTCCCGCACCACGAGAACGAGATCGCCCAGGCACGTGCCGCCGGCGATGGGTTCGCGCAGTACTGGCTGCACAACGGCTGGGTCACCATGGGCGGCGAGAAGATGAGCAAGTCGCTGGGTAACGTTCTTTCGATACCTGCTGTGCTGCAACGAGTTCGGCCTGCAGAGCTGCGCTACTACCTGGGTAGCGCGCACTATCGGTCGATGCTCGAATTCTCCGAGACGGCACTGCAGGACGCGGTCAAGGCCTACACTGGTGTCGAGGAATTCCTGCACCGGGTGTGCACCCGCGTCGGCACTGTGGTGCCGGGCACCTGGACTGAGAAGTTCGCCGCCGCACTCAACGACGATCTGGCCGTCCCGGCCGCACTCGCCGAGGTGCACGTCGCCCGCGCCGACGGCAACCGGGCGCTGGACTCCGGTGACCACGAGACCGCGCTGGCCAAGGCACGCGACATCCGTTCCATGATGGGCATTCTCGGCTGCGACCCGCTCGACGAGCGTTGGGAATCCCGTGACGAGACGTCGGCCGCGCTGGGCGCGGTGGACGTCTTGGCGCGTGCGGAGCTGAACCGCCGCGACGAGGCTCGCCAGACTAGGGACTGGGCCCTGGCCGATGAAATCCGCGACCGGCTCAAGGAAGCCGGTATCGAGGTCACCGACACCGCCGACGGACCGCAGTGGGCGCTACGCGACGAAGGCAGTAAATAAATGGCTGGAAACTCCAAGCGCCGTGGTGCAGTTCGCAAAGAAGGCACCAAGAAGGGCCCGACCGTCGGCTCGGGTGGTCAGCGCAGGAGGGGCGTGGAAGGACGTGGCGCCACCCCGGCGGCGCACTTGAGGACCGGTCATCCGGCGGCCAGGCGTGCCGCCGCCGCTGCCAAGCACACGCGCAAACCGAGCAAGCCCACCGACGAGACCGAAATGGTGCTCGGCCGCAACCCCGTGCTGGAGTGCCTGCGCGCGCATGCCCCCGCGACGGCGTTGTACGTGGTGCTCGGTGCCGAAGCCGACGAGCGGATGACCGAATCGGTCACGCTCGCCGCCGATCGCGGCATCGCGATTCTCGAGGTGCCGCGCACGGATCTGGACCGGTTGAGCGCCAACGGTTTACATCAGGGCATCGCCTTGCAGGTGCCGCCGTACGACTACGCCCACCCCGATGATCTGCTGGCGTCGGCCACCTCCGATATCGAGCCGGCGCTGCTGGTCGCGTTGGATAACATCACCGATCCACGTAACCTGGGCGCGATCATCCGGTCGGTGGCCGCATTCGCCGGTCACGGTGTACTGATCCCGCAGCGGCGCTCGGCGTCGGTGACGGCCGTGGCGTGGCGCACCAGTGCCGGTGCGGCCGCCCGCGTTCGCGTGGCACGGGCGACAAACCTCAATCGCACGCTCAAGGAATGGCGCGACGCCGGTCTGCAGGTCGTCGGGCTCGATGCCCAGGGCGATACGACGATCGACGAATTCGACGCGTCCGGCCCGCTGGTGGTCGTCGTCGGCTCAGAAGGCAAGGGACTATCTCGACTGGTGCGGCAGAATTGCGATGCGGTGCTGTCGATCCCGATGGCCGGACCGACCGAATCGCTGAATGCGTCGGTGGCCGCCGGTGTCGTGCTGGCCGAGGTGGCCCGCCAGCGCCGCCGCTAGACATCGAGCGGGTGAACACTCATCGGCCTGATGCGATGTCGACCGCTGAACTGCCAATCTGGTAGAAGTGCGCCCACTTTCGATCTGCAGGCGCATCGCGGTGGCCGGGGAGAGACCATGCGGGAGTCGCTTCGAACTTTCGCCGAGGCGCTTGACCTCGGCAAGCTGGTGTTCGTAGCAAGTTAGGCCGCCGCCTCGGACGGCAGGAAGACCTGCCGAGGCCACCTTGGGTGGCCGCGACTACACCCCGATCAGCTGTACCCCGGCCCATAACGCCAGCACGGCAATCACCAGGCAGGCGGGGACTGTCAGCGCACCCAGCCAAGTGAACTCGCGCACAGTGGTCGGTTCATCGTGATCGCGTAACACCTTGCGCCACAACAGGTTGGACAGTGACCCGACGTAGGTCAGGTTGGGCCCGATATTCACCCCGATCAACACTGCCAGCACTGCGGCCGGTCCGCTGCCGGCCACCAGCGGCAGCAGTACCAGGACGGCGGGTAGGTTGTTGACGACGTTGGACAGCAGTGCGGCCAGCACCGCGATCCCGAGCAGCGCGGCCAGCCCGCCACCCGTGGGTAGCAGGTCGGCGGCACAGTGGTCGAGGCCGTTGACCATCACCGCTTTCACCACCACCGCGAGCGCTAGCACGAACAGCAGAAACGGCAGGTGCACGGAGCGGGTGATTCCGCCAATCGTGCTGCGCCGCTGGACCAGTGACCACACACCGAGCACAACCGCACCGGCCAATGCTGCCCACGCAGGTGATAGCCCAAGCAATGACGTCACCGCGAATCCGACCAGGGTCAGGCCCAGTACGACGAGTACGAACACAGGCTTCGCCGGCGCCAGCGGCGGGGCTTCGGCCCGCACCACGGCCAGATCACGCCGAAAAACCAACCGCAGCACCACGTGTTCCACCGTGATCGCCGCCACCCACGGCGCGATCATCAAGGCGCTGAACCGGGTGAACGACAGTCCGGCGGTGCTGAACGCCAGCAGATTGGTCAGGTTGGACACCGGCAGTAGCAGCGAGGCCGAGTTGGACAGATGCGCGGTGGCGTACAGGTGTGGCCGAGCCGGAACCCGCATCGTTCGGACGGTCGCCAGCACCACCGGGGTCAACAGGACGACAGTGGCGTCCAGGCTCAGGATCGCCGTCGTCGCCGCGGCCATCAGGAATACCTGGCCGAGTAACCGCCGCGGTGTACCGCGGCTGCCACGGGCCATCCAGGTGCCTGCGGCCTGGAACAGTCCCTGGTCATCGCACAGTTTGGCCAGCACCAGCACCGCGGCCAGAAACCCGACCACCGGGAGCATCCGGGTCACTTCGGCGGTCGCATCCGAGGTGGATACCGCGCCGACGGCGATCACCACGGCGGCCGCCGGGACCGCGACCACCGCCTCCGACCAGCCCGCCGGGCGGACGATCGCAAACACCAGCACGACCCCAAGCGCGACCAGGGCGATGATCAGCAGGACGTGATCAGATCCACGGGTCGGCGCGTTGCCACACCGTCGGCATGTGCAGGCTCACCCCGTCACGTTCGGCGAGCCTCGACAACACGCGCATCGACACGTCGAGATCATCAACCGCGTACGGCAGCGCAATCATCGGTTCGGTGAGTGGCCGGAAGAAGTCGTCCCAGTGGATGAGCACCACCCGGCGAGCGCCGACGGCGGTCACCGTCTGCTCCCAGTATTGCTCGATGTAGTCCTGCGGTTGTACGCCGACCTGGCCGACACCCAGGTAGGCGATGTCGGCGCGGCGGCCGTCGAGGGCGCCGGGCAGGAAGCCGGCACTGCCCTGGATCAGCAGCCGCCGATCGCTCGGGGTGTGGTAGATCAGCGTCGACCAGGCCTCGCCGCAGCGAAATGCGGAGGCTCTCGCCGGCGGTATGACCGGTGCGGTAATCGCCCCGGGGAACCGGTCCGGGGGACAGTGATGGGATTCGATCAGGGTCACGGCGAACGGGCCAAGGGTCAGTTCCTCGCCCGGGGTCGCGACGACGATCTGATCGGTTGAAAGGCCATGTCCGCGAGCGATATTGGCGGCGGACTCGCCGCCGATCAGCCGGGCGCCGGTGCGTTCGGCGACGAGCGCGGAGTCCATCGCATGGTCGAAATGGGTGTGCACGGGTAGGACTGCGGCCAGGCGGTGGATGCCGGCCCGGTTCAGGCAGTGGTCGATGCGCGCGTTGGACGGGGTGAGCCGGCGCAGGCCGACGTCGAGCAGTGTCGGGCGGGAAAAGAAGCCGTCAGTCAGCAACGCTGAGGTGCCGTCGTCGACCAGCAGTGTCGACACCCCCAGCCAGGTGATCGACAGTGCGGCGTCAGGGTCGGCGTCTGACAGGTCGAAACGGTCGCGGTGGTTGGCGATATCGGGCCGGCCGAGTTTGAGTCGCATCAGACGAATGCCACCAACTCGGCACTGTCGCGCAGCAAGCGATCGCGGACCGCGCCGGCGATCGTCACCGCGCCGGGCGAATCTCCGTGTACACAAATCGATTCCGCGTGCACGTCAATGCTGGATCCGTCGACGGCCTGCACCTGGCCGGTGCGTACCATGTGGGCCACCCGCTCGGCGATCTGTTCGGGGTCATCTAGTACCGCACCCTCTTCGCGACGGGATACCAGCGTGCCGTCGGGGCGGTAGGCCCGATCGGCGAATGCTTCGGCGACGGTGCGTAATCCGAGCCGCTGGGCCTCCTCGAAGAACACCGAACCGGCCAGATTCAGCACCGGCAGGCCGGGGTCGACGGCGCGCACCGCCTCGGCGACGGCGCGGGCCTGGTCGCGGTGAGTGACGATCGTGTTGTACAGCGCGCCATGGGGTTTGACGTAGCCGACAGTGGATCCGGCTGCGTGGGCAAGGGCCTGTAACGCACCGATCTGGTAGATCACCTCGGCCGTCAGCTCGGCTGGTGCGACGTCGATGAAGCGGCGGCCGAACCCGGCGAGATCGCGGTAGCTCACCTGGGCGCCGATGCGCACACCGCGCTCGGCGGCGGCTCGTGCGGTGCGCAGCATTCCGGCCGGATCGCCGGCGTGAAAACCGCAGGCCAGGTTGGCGCTGGTGACGATGTCGAGCATGGCGGCGTCATCACCGAGTTCCCACACCCCGAAGCCTTCGCCCAGGTCGGCGTTCACGTCCACGGATGTCACGCGCCTAGCTTAGGCCATTTGACCGATGCGGCCGAGGGACGAGGCGCAGGAGGAGCGAGCGAATGTGCGTAGGCGAGTCGACCGATGCGGCCGAGGGACGAGGCGGAGGAGGAGCGAGCGAATGTGGTCAGGCCGCGGCGGGGTCAACCCGGCGCCGGCTGACGGCCCAACACACCAGATAGATCACGAACGAGATCGTCGTGACGAACACCGACACCGGCACGCCGGGCGCCAGCGACAGCACGATGCCGAGCACCGCGGACAGCTCGGCGAATACCACCGATGCCGCGATCACCGCGGCGGGCGAGCTGAACACCCGGGCTGCCGCCGCAGCCGGCGTGATGAGCAGCGACATCACCAGCAGAGCCCCGACGATCTGCACGCCTTGGGCGGCCACGATGCCGACCAGCGCCGCGAACACGATGCCCAGTGCCCGCACCGGGACACCGCGTGCGGCAGCCACTTCCGGGTCGGCGGTGGCGAACAGCAGCGGTCGATAGCTGATGGCCAGCACACCGGTCACCAACACCGTCACCGCCACGAGCAGCGCCAGCCCGGAGTAGCCAACCCCGACGATCTGACCCGTCAGCAGGGCGAAGCTGGTGCCGGCGCGGCCGGGATACAGGTGGATGAACAGCACGGCCAGTCCCAGCCCGAACGCCAGCACCACACCGATCGCCGAGTCACGCTCACGGGCCCGCTGGCCCAGAATGCCGAACAGGATTGCCGCCAGCGCGCTGCCGACCAGTCCGCCGAGCCCGACGTTGAACCCGGCCAGCAGCGCGAACGCCGCGCCGGTCAGTGACAGCTCGCTGGAACCGTGGACGGCGAACGACATCTGACGCATCACGATGAACGGCCCGATCAGACCGGCCACCAGCGCCAGCAGTGCAGCCGCGAGCAGGGCCTGTTGGACGAACCCCCGCCCCAGTAGGTCCGCGGTGATGTCGAACGAGAACAGGTGAGCGAGCAGGTCGGAGAATCGGTCATTCATGGGTGTGCCCGTGGGTGTGGCCGGAGTGGTCGAGGTGCTCGCCGACCACGACGTAGCGATCGCCGACCTGCACCACCTGGATATCGGCCTGGTAGAGCTCCGAGAGGGTCTGCGAGGTCATCACCTCGGCGACGGTGCCGATCCGGAACCGCCCGTCGACCAGGTAGAGCACCCGGTCGACGTAGGGCACCACCGGATTGATCTCGTGCGTCACGAACATCACCGCCGTGCCGGTCTGGCGGCGGCGGTCGATCAACTGGGCGACCAGCCTGGCGCTGGCAGGGTCGAGGTTGAGCAGCGGCTCGTCGCACAGCAGTAGCGACGGATCGCTGGCCAGTGCCTGGGCGATGCGCACCCGCTGCAATTCGCCGCCGGACATCACCCCGACCGGGACCTTGGCCAGTTTGGTGGCCCGCACCTGATCCAACGCCTGCTCGACGATCTCGCGGCGGCGATGGCGTTCCTTCCGGCTTCGCGGTGCGATACCCCAGTGGTGGCCGTCCATGCCGAGGCGCACGAGGTCGCGACCGAGCAGGCTCAGCCCACGGTCGACCGATCGGTGCTGTGGAACGTAGCCGATCCGCTCGCTGCCCGCTTCGATCGGGTGCCCCTCGATCGTGGCCGTGCCCGCCGTCAGCGGCAGCTGGCCGAGCAGCACCTTGAACAACGATGTCTTGCCGGTGCCGTTGGGACCGAGGATGGCGATGAACTCACCGGGGGCCACCGTCACATCGAGGTGATCCCACAGGACCCGGTCCCCGAAGGCCAGCCGGGCACCCGATAAGCAGACGGTCTCGGCACCCACGAGCAGTGATTATCGGTTCTGCTGGAGCGCGGCGCTCAACCGGTCGGCAGTATCGCGCTGCCAGGCCAGGTAGTCCTTGCCGTCGGGCAGGGTCTCGGTGACGCCGACGACCGGGACTCCGGCGCTCTGAGCGGCCGCCTGGACCTGCTTGGTCACCTCGGTGACCGTCTGCTCGTTGAACACCACCGCGGCGACCTGACGGCCCTTGATGAGGTCCAGCATGGCGGCCACGTCGACGGGGGCGGGGTCGGTGTCTTGTTCGACGGCGCTGGCAAACCCCGACGGTGTCTTATCGGTCAGGCCGGCCGCCACCAGCAGGTAGTGGGCGACGGGTTCGGTGGCGACGACGGCCGCGCCGGGATGGCTGGTGCGGATGGCCGTCTCGGTCTGGGCGATGGCGTCGACGTTGCGGTCGAAGGTCTCGGCGTTGGTCGTGTAATCGGTGGCGTGCGCAGGGTCGTCCTGGGCCAGCTTGTCGGCGATCTTGGCGGCCACCGCCTTGGCGGTGGCCAGGTCGTAGAAGACGTGCTCGTTGGCCGGCTGCGTTTCACCGGGGGGAGCCTGGAGCAGCGAGAAGGCGTCGATTGAGGCCACGCCCTTGTGGCTGGCCAACACGTCATCGACCCAGTGGTCGTAACCGCCGCCGTTGTAGACGACCAGCGACGCGTCGGCGATGGCCGCCGCGTTCGCGGGGCTGGCCTCGAACGAGTGCGGATCGGCTGAGGAGCTGGTGATGATCGAGGTCACCTTGGCGTGGTCACCGGCGACGGCTTGCGCGACGCTGCCCCACACATCGGTGGAGGCCACCACGGTCGGGGTTTGGCTCTGTGCACCACGTGCGGACTTGTCGCCGCCGCCGCAGGCGGTCAGCCCCGCCGTCAGCGCTAGTACCGACACACCCATGACCGCCCGGATCGCAGCAATGCGCACGATCGCTCCTTCCCAACTGAGGTGACCCTAATACAAATGAAAACCGTTTCCAATAACTCTAGGGCATCGGTACCGGTCGAACGCAAGTCCATGCGCTAGCCTCACGGAGCATGTCCCGAAGTCCCGCGCCGCGGCGGCGCGCGACGTTGGCCTCATTGGCCGCCGAGCTGAAGGTTTCGCGGACCACGATCTCCAACGCCTACAACCGCCCCGACCAGTTGTCGGCCGATTTGCGGGAGCGCGTGCTGGCCACCGCCAAGCGGCTGGGGTATGCCGGCCCCGACCCGGTGGCCCGCTCGCTGCGCACGCGTAGGGCCGGTGCCGTCGGGCTGGTGATCACCGAGCCCTTGACGTACGCGTTCAGTGATCCAGCCGCGCTGAATTTCGTTGCCGGACTTGCCGAATCGTGCGAAGAAGTCGGGCAGGGCCTGTTGCTGGTGGCGGTCGGACCGGACCGGAGCCTGCCGGACGGCACGAGCGCAGTTCTGGGTGCGGGCGTCGACGGATTCGTGGTGTACGCCGCGGCCGAGGACGACCCATATTTGCAGACGGTGCTGCAACGCCACGTGCCGGTCGTGGTGGTCGACCAACCCGCGGACGTGCCTGGCGCATCGCGGGTCTGCATCGACGACCGCGCCGCCACAAGGGAACTCGCCGATTACGTCATCGGGCTGGGGCACCAGGAGATCGGTTTGCTGACCATGCGTCTGGGTGCCGAGCGGTGTGCCGGCGGTCAGACCGCCGGGGTGGTGAGCGCAGAACGGTTGCAAAGCTCGAACTTTCACGCCCAGACTCAGCGGATCGCCGGTGTGCGCGATGCGATGGCCAGCGCCGGGCTGAATCCGGAGACCCTCACCATCGTCGAGAGCCACGAACACCGGCCGGCCTCCGGAGCGGTGGCAGCCGAGCTGGCGCTACAGACCAACCCGCGCATCACCGCGTTGATGTGCACGGCCGATGTGCTGGCGATTTCAGCGATGGATTATCTACGCGCGCATGGTATTTACGTGCCGGGCCAGATGACGGTCACCGGATTCGACGGGATTCCCGAGGCCCTGAGCCGGGGTTTGACGACGGTGTCCCAGCCCAGCCTGGAGAAGGGCAAACGGGCCGGCCGGCTGCTGCACAACCCACCGCGGGACGGCCTGCCGGTCATCGATGTGCTGCCCACCGAACTGGTGCGCGGCCGGACGGCGGGGCCGCCGGCTTAACGACGGGCGTGCAGCAGTACCGACAGCGCGGTGGCAACGTCGTCGGGGGAGTCGACGCGATAGCGGGCAAGGGTCTGGCCCGGCCCGACCTTCACGCCGATATCGTCCTCGGCCAGCCGGGCGAATGCCTTCTCGTCGGTGACATCGTCGCCGAAGAACACCACCGCGCTCGCGTCACTCGATTCGCGTAAGCGGTCCAGCGCCTCGCCCTTGTCGGTGTCGATGACCGCAAATTCGCGGACCGCCTTACCTTCGGTCACATGAATATCAAAGTCCTGCACCGCATTCAGCGCATCATCGAGGGCCCGTTGGGCATGCTCGGGGGCGGCGTTGCGGACGTGAAAGGCCACACTGATCGGTTTGATCTCGACCGTCGAGCCCGGGTAGCGCTCGGTGAGTGCGGTCATCGTCTGTTCGAGCCTGGCCAGAAGCGCCTTGGCCGGCTCGTCGATCGCATCCAGGAAGCCGGCATCGAACTCCGAGCCGTGGCTGCCCACCAGGTGCACATCGGCCGGTGCGCCGGATAGCGCCCGCAGGTCGCGCAGCGCCCGCCCCGAGATCAACGCGGCATCGGTGAACGGCAGGGTGGCCAACGCAGCCAAAGCCGCTGCGGCGGCCGGAATGGGCGCGGCGTCGGCTGGATTGGACACGATCGGTGCGATGGTGCCGTCGAAATCGGAGGCCACCAGCAGTCGCGGGACGCGGGCGACGGCGGTCAGCGCACGGTGAAGATCGTCTCCGGAGACGGCCACGGGGTCCTAAGACTCGCCGTCGTCGCCGATCAGCAGGCGCACCGCAAGATCGAGTCGTTTGCTGACATCGGTCGCCGAGGCGCGCCGCGTCAGCCAGGCCAGCAGGTTGGACAGCCACACATCGGAGATGACCCGGGCGATGTGGTACTGGTCCTCGGTCGGCTCGCCGTCGCTCATGGCCCTGGCGAACATGCTGTCGATGATCTTCTCGACGTGATCAACCTCACCGGCCGCCGACGCGTCGGCGAACACGTAGGCCCGCGTCATCGCCTCGGTCAGCAGCGGGTTGCGCTGCATGGCCCGGTTCAGCTTGCTGACCATGAGGCTCAATCGATGGAAGGGCGAGCCGCCGGAAACCACTGACCGGTCGGTCTTGGAGTCGATGCGTTCGAACTCCCGCGCCAGCGCCGAAACCAGCAGGTGGACCTTCGACGGGAAGTAGCGGTAGAGAGTGCCGACGGCCACATCGGCACGATCGGCCACCGCACGCATCTGAACGGCCTCGTAGCCACCCTTGGAGGCGATCGCCATGGTCGCGTCCAGAATGCGCTTGCGGCGCTCACGCTGGGCTTCTGAGCCGAGTTCTGATTCGGCCAGAACTGACACCGGTAGCACGTCGCGTGGCTGTGAACCCGCGCCGCCGGCCGACGATTTCTGCGCTGGCGATGACATGGGTTCGGTCAGCTCCTTCCAAGGGCAGTTTCTGGAGGACGATACGCACCGCTAGACCTGTTCGCGTACCCCTGCCTCCCCTAGGACAGCCGCGTGTCCTGCTGCGATGCCAGTCGACTTGACTGGTTATCGCTGGCACTATTAGAACACGTTCTAGTGGGCCCAGAAGATTTTTCGCCCCGTTCTTCGTCACCATAGGAGCCGACGGTGTCTGCCACCATCACCGATGAACAGTTTGCCGCCCGCGAGCTGGTCCACAGCTGGGCCGCGTCGTGTGGCGCACTTGCCGCCGTGCGCGACGTCGAACAGGGCGCGCCGGATGCCTGGCGCCCGGTGTATCGCGGCCTCGCTGAGCTGGGACTGTTCGGGGTCGCGGTATCCGAGGACGCCGGCGGTGCCGGCGGATCGGTGCAGGACCTGTGCGCCATGGTCGAGGAGGCAGCGCGGGCGCTGATCCCGGGGCCGGTCGCGACGACGGCGGTGGCGACGCTGGTCGTCACTGATGCTGAGCTGCTCCAAGCGCTGGCTGCGGGGGAGGCGACGGCGGGGCTGGCCCTGTCCGCGAGCCTGACGCGCGACGGTGACCGGGTCTCGGGCACCGCCGACTATGTTCTCGGCGCGGATACCTCCGGCGTGCTGCTGCTGCCGGTGGGCGATGAGGTCGTCGTGGTCGACGCCGCCGCCGACGGCGTCACTGTCGAGCTGCTGTCGGCCACCGACTTCTCCCGCCCGCTGGCCACGGTGACACTGAGCTCCGCCCCGGCCGCCACACTCGCGGTGTCGCGGCGCCGCTTCGAAGACCTCACCGCCACCGTGCTGGCCGCCGAAACCGCCGGCGTGGCCCGCTGGACGCTGGACACCGCCGTCGACTACGCGAAGGTGCGCGAGCAGTTCGGCAAGCCGATCGGCAGCTTCCAGGCCATCAAGCACATGTGCGCCGAAATGCTGCTGCGCTCGCAGCAGGCCGCCGTCGCCGCCTCTGATGCGGCCGTCGCCGCCTCTGTCGATATCGCCGGCCCAGCGGCTCCGGAAGGCGACGGCGAACAGCAGCTCGCCGTCGCTGCGGCCATCGCCGCGGCCATCGGCATCGAGTCGGCTCAGGTCAACGCCAAGGACGCCATCCAGGTGCTCGGCGGTATCGGCATCACCTGGGAACACGATGCCCATCTCTTCCTGCGCCGCGCCTACAGCATCGGCCAGATCCTGGGTGGCCGGCCGCTTTGGCTGCGCCGAGTCGCCGCGCTGACGCTGGACGGCGTTCGTCGCGAGCTGCACATCGACCTGGATTCCGTCGCGCACCTGCAGCCCGAAATCGCCGCTGCCGCAGCCGAAGTCGCCGCGCTACCGCCCGATCAGCGGCAGCCCGCGCTGGCCGATACCGGCTTGCTCGCGCCGCACTGGCCCAAGCCCTACGGGCGCGAGGCCTCACCGGCCGAGCAACTGCTCATCGATTCCGAGCTGGCCAGGTTCGACGTTCAGCGCCCCGATCTGGTGATCGGCTGGTGGGCGGTGCCGACGATCCTCGAGGGCGGCACGCCGGAACAGATCGAACGCTTCGTGCCGGCCACGCTGCGCGGCGACATCATCTGGTGCCAGCTGTTTTCCGAGCCCGGCGCCGGATCGGATCTGGCCGCCCTGCGCACCAAAGCCGTTCGCGCCGAGGGCGGTTGGAAGCTCACCGGTCAGAAGGTATGGACGTCGGCGGCGCAGAAGGCGCACTGGGGTGTGTGCCTGGCCCGTACTGACCCCGACGCGCCGAAGCATAAAGGCATCACGTACTTCCTGATCGACATGCGCTCGCCCGGCCTGCTGGTCCGGCCGCTGCGCGAGATCACCGGCGACGAGCTGTTCAACGAAGTGTTCTTCGACGACGTCTTCGTGCCCGACGATATGGTGGTCGGCACCGTCAACGATGGCTGGCGGCTGGCGCGGACCACCCTGGCCAACGAGCGTGTCGCGATGGCGCAGGGCACCGCGTTGGGCAATCCGGTGGAGGAGATGCTCGAAGCGGTCGCGGCGCGCGGTGATCTCGACACTGCGCTGGCCGACCAGGCAGCCAAGCTGATCCTGTCCGCACAGGCGGGTGCACTGCTCGATCAGAGGATCGCGCAGCTGGCTGTCGGGGGACACGACACCAGTGCGGAAGCCAGCGCGCGCAAGCTGATTGGCGTGCGGCACCGGCAGGCGCTGGCCGAGTTCCGTCAAGAGCTGTCCGAATCGGGCGGGCTCACCATTGACGGATACGTGCACGACTTCCTCAACACCCGGTGCCTGACCATCGCGGGCGGCACCGAGCAGATCCTGCTCACGCTGGCCGGCGAGCGGCTGCTGGGCCTGCCGCGGTAGCACTCGCGCGCCGGTCTATTCGTCGTAGGTGACTTCGACCGAATCGGACTTCGGCCGGGCCTGGCACGACAGGATCAGCCCCTCGTCGATATCGCTGGGCTCGAGGACGTCGTTGATGTCCATCTCGACCTCGCCGCTGCGCTTGACCACCGCGCAGGCGCCGCAGTGCCCCTCGCGGCAGGAGAATGGGACGTCGAGTCCCTTGTCGAGCAGGACGTCGAGCAATGTGGCGCTGCGCGGCCAGGACACGGTGTGGGACTGCCCGTCGAGTTCGATGACGGCGGTGGCGGGCGGCTCGTCGCCGTCGTCCTCGATCTTCACCATCGCGAACGGATCGGTGTCCAGCGAGCGAAACACCTCGATATGCACCTGCTTGGCGGGGACGTTCAACGCCCCCAACGCTTCCTCGGCGGCTTTCATGAACGGGCCGGGTCCGCAGATGAACGCCTGCCGGTCGGTGTAGGGGGCCATCAGCTGACTCAGGGCCGGCACGCTCGGCAGGCCCTGCACGGACTCCAGCCAGTGCACGACCGTCAGCCGGTCCGGGTACGTGGCCGTCAGGTCGCGCAGTGTGCTGCCGAAGATCACCGAACGCTCGTCGCGGTTGGCATAAAGCAGCGTGACCTGACCACTGCCCTGCGACAGCGCCGACTTGCAGATGGCCAGCATCGGGGTGATGCCGCTGCCCGCGGCGATGAGCAGGAAGTCGGCGTCCAGGGTTTTGGGCACGAACGTGCCGGATGGCGCCAGGACGTGCATCCTCATGCCTTTGTGGGCGTGGTCGCACAGCCAGTTCGACGCGTAGCCGTCGACGGTGCGTTTGATCGTGACGGTCAGGGCGTCATCGGTGAACGGTGAGCTGCACAGCGAGTAGCAGCGCGCCACCGAGCCGGTCCGGTCGCTAGGGATGCGCAACGTCAGGAACTGACCGGGCGCGTAGCGCAGGCGGTCGGCCGGGATGTCCGCGCCGGTGGGCACGCCGAACACCAGCGACCGCGAGTCGTCGGTCTCCTCGACAACGTCGGTGACTTCCAATTCGAGCACGTGGCTACCCAGTGGCTCGTCGGGTGGAACCTGCGTCACGTCGCTTAGCCTTCCCTCCAGCCCAACTAGAACAGGTTATAGAAACTGGTTTACATACCGCTACCAGCCGCGGGTTCGCGCTGCTCGACACGAATCGTAACGTGTTCTAGTCTTGGTCGGAGTAACGCACTTCCGGGAGGCATGCAGTGACATCTATTCAACAGCGTGACGCGGAGTCGGTCCTCAGCGGCATCGATGAACTGCTGTCAAAGCTGCGCGAGCGCGCTCAGGAGACCGAAGACCTGCGTCGCATCCCCGATGCCACGATCGCCGAACTCGACGAGGTCGGCTTCTTCAAGCTGCTCCAGCCCGAGCAGTGGGGCGGCCTGCAGAGCGACCCGACGGCGTTCTACGAGGCCGTGCGCCGCCTGGCCAGCGCCTGCGGTTCGACCGGCTGGGTCGCCGGCATTCTCGGCGTGCACAACTGGCACCTGGCGCACTTCGATCAGCAGGCCCAGGAAGATGTCTGGAGCGCGGACCCGACCGTGCGGATCTCCTCGTCGTACGCCCCGATGGGCGCGGGCGTGGTCACTGATGGCGGCTACCTGGTCAGCGGTGCCTGGCATTGGTCGTCGGGCTGCGATCACGCCTCCTGGACCTTCGTCGGTGGCCCGGTCATCAAGGACGGCCGGCCAGTGGACTTCGGCAGCTTTCTGGTCCCGATCAGCGACTACCGCATTGAGGACGACTGGCACGTGGTCGGGCTCAAGGGCACCGGCTCCAACACGCTGGTGATGAAGGACGTGTTCGTGCCGCGGCACCGGTTCACCTCCTTCAAGGCGATGGGCGATCTGAGCTCTCCCGGGCTGCGGACGAATACCGCGCCGGTGTACAAGATGCCGTGGGGCACCATGCATCCCACGACCATCTCGACGCCGATCGTGGGCATGGCCTACGGTGCCTATGACGCTCACGTCGAGCACCAGGGCAAGCGGGTGCGCGCCGCCTACGCCGGTGAGAAGGCCAAGGACGATCCGTTTGCCAAGGTCCGCATCGCCGAGGCGTCCAGCGACATCGACGCGGCCTGGGGCCAGCTGTCGGGCAACCTGGCCACCGAATACAAGCTGCTGCTGGCCGGCGAAGACATTCCGCTGGAGCTGCGGGCCAAGGCTCGCCGTGATCAGGTGCGCGCCACCCAGCGCGCGATCGCGGCCATTGACCGGCTCTTCGAGAGCGCAGGAGCCACTGCCCTGGGCACCGATACACCGCTGCAACGCTTCTGGCGTGACGCGCACGCCGGCCGGGTGCACGCCGCCAATGATGCCGAGCGCGCCTACGTGATGTTCGGTAATCAGGCATTCGGGCTCCCAATCGGCGACACGATGGTGTAACGGGTCAACCCGATGACCTCCTTCATCCAGGAAGCGGAGTCTGTCCGGGAGTTGACGCATTCGTCCACCTCCCGCTACGCGCAGGTCCGCGACGATATGCGCCTGCACTTCCACGAGGCGGGCGTCGGCAATCCCCAGACCGTGGTGCTGTTGCACGGTGGCGGTCCCGGTGCGTCCAGCTGGTCGAACTTCTCCCGCAATATTGGTGTGCTCGCCAAGCACTTCCACGTGCTCGCGGTCGACCAGCCGGGTTACGGCCACTCGGACAAGCATCCCGAGCATGAGCAGTACAACCGTTACAGCGCGACGGCTTTGCTGAATTTGTTCGACCATCTCAAGATCGATCGCGCCGACCTGATCGGCAATTCGCTGGGCGGTGGAACCGCGGTGCGGTTTGCGCTGGACAACCCCACACGCGCCGGCCGACTGGTCTTGATGGGTCCGGGCGGGCTGTCGGTCAACCTGTTCGCCCCCGACCCCACCGAGGGCGTGAAGCTGCTGGGCCGGTTCACCGCCGATCCGACGCGCGAGAACATGGAGAAGTTCCTGCGCATCATGGTCTTCGACCAGAAGCTGATCACGCAGGAGCTGATCGAGGAACGTTTCGCGATCGCGAGTACCCCCGAATCGCTGGCAGCGGCCAGGGCGATGGGAAAGTCGTTCGCGGGAGCCGATTTTGAGCTCGGCATGATGTGGCGCGACGTGCACAAGCTGCGACAACGAGTGCTGCTGATCTGGGGCCGGGAGGACCGGGTCAATCCGCTCGACGGCGCACTGGTGGCGCTGAAGCAGATTCCGCGTGTGCAGCTGCACGTTTTCGGGCAATGTGGACATTGGGCTCAGTTGGAGAGGTTCGACGAGTTCAACAAGCTGACCGTTGATTTCCTCGGAGGTGGAGCATGACGCTGAAGGCGCTGGGCTACATGCGAATCGAGGCCACCGATGTGGGGGCCTGGCGCGATTTCGGCACCAAGGTGCTCGGGATGGTGGAGGGCGACGGGGCCATCGCCGATGCGCTCTATCTACGCATGGACGAATTCGCCGCCCGCTTGGTGATCGTGCCGGGCGAACAGGACCGGCTGCTGGTCTCCGGCTGGGAGGTCGCCGATGCGCCCGCGCTGCAGGGCCTGCGCGAGACCCTGGCCAAGGCGGGCGTCGACTTCGTCGAAGGCACCCGTGAGGAGAAGTCCGAGCGGCGGGTCGAGGGTCTGATCCGGTTCTCGGATCCGGCCGGCAACGTTCTTGAGGCGTTCCACGGTGCGCAGTACCTGGGCCGCCGGTTCGTCAGCCCGTACGGCCACAAGTTCGTCACCGCCGAACAGGGCCTCGGGCACGTCGTGCTGACGTGCGACGATGATGCTGCCGCCCAGGCGTTCTATCAGGATGTGCTCGGCTTCCGGTTGCGGGATTCGATGAGCCTGCCCCCGCAGATCGCCGGCCGGCCGGCCGACGCCGATCCGGTTTGGCTGCGGTTCTACGGCTGCAACCCGCGGCACCACGCGCTGGCGTTCATGCCGATGCCCAATCCGACCGGCATCGTGCACCTCATGGTCGAGGTGGAGAACTCCGATGACGTCGGGCTGTGCCTGGATCGTGCCAACCGCCGCAAGGTGAAGATGTCGGCGACGCTTGGCCGGCACACCAACGACAAGATGCTGTCGTTCTATATGAAGACCCCCGGCGGCTTCGACGTCGAATTCGGTTGCGAGGGGCTCGAAGTGGACGATGACGGTTGGATCGCCCGGGAGAGCACCGCGGTCAGCCTCTGGGGCCACGACTTCTCCGTCGGATTCAAGTAGCCGATGTCCGCGGCCGAGATCGACCCTCGCACGTTCCGACACGTGCTGGGCCAGTTCTGCACCGGCATCACGATCATCACGACGATCCACGACGACGCTCCGGTCGGGTTCGCCTGTCAGTCGTTCGCGGCGCTGTCGCTTGAGCCTCCGCTGGTGTTGTTCTGCCCGACCAAGCTGTCGCGATCCTGGGCGGCTATCGAGGCCAGCGGAAAGTTCTGCGTTAACGTCCTGCACGAGAATCAGCAGCATGTGTCAGCCCGTTTCGGCTCGAGGGAACCGGATAAGTTCGCCGGAATCGACTGGAGCCCAAGCAGACTCGGCTCACCGGTGATCGACGGAACGCTGGCCCACATCGACTGCACGGTGCATTCGGTGCATGACGGCGGTGACCACTTCGTGGTGTTCGGCGCGGTGCACTCGCTGTCCGAGGTGCCGAAGAAGAAGCCGCGCCCGCTGCTGTTCTATCGGGGCGAGTACACCGGTATCGAGCCGGACAAGAACACCCCGGCGCAGTGGCGCGACGATCTCGACGCCTTCCTCACCGCCACCACTCCCGACACCTGGTTGTAGGTCTGCTGGTCGACGAACGCGATGATCGCACCGGCCACCTCGCGGTGCACGGTCTCGGAATGCTCTGAGGCGCCTTCTAGCGCGCCAGCCAGGGCCCGAGGCGGCGCAGCGCTTCGTCGATATCGCTGGACGGTCCGGCGAACGACAGCCGGACGAACGACCCGCCGCGGGCGGGGTCGAAGTCGATCCCCGGGGCGATCGCCAATCCGGTGTCGGCCAAGAGCTTCTCGCAGAACGTCAACGAGTCCGAGGTGAAGTCGGAGACGTCGGCGTAGACGTAGAACGCCCCGTCGGTGGGCGCCAGGCGGCTGATGCCGACCTGGCGCAGACCGGCCAGCAGCGTCTCCCGGTTGGCGCCGTAGTGGTGCAGGTGGCCCTCGGCCTCGGCTATCGCATCCGGGGTGAACGCCGCCACGCCCGCGAATTGCGGGAGCACTGGCGGGCAGATGGTGAAGTTTCCGGTCAGGCAGTCCACTGCGCGCCGCAGTTCCTTGGGCACCAACAACCAGCCCAGCCGCCAGCCCGTCATCGCGAAATACTTCGAAAAACTGTTCACCACAACGGCATTGCGTGACGTCTGCCACGCGCACGACGTCTCGGGTGCTCCGAGATAGACCAGCCCGTGATATACCTCGTCGCTGATGAGCCGCGCTCCGGTCGCATCGCACCAGGATGCTATCGCCGCGAGCTCCTGCGGCGGGATCACCGTGCCGGTGGGATTGGCGGGGCTGGCCACGATCACGCCCTGCACCGGTGGATCCAGCTCGGCCAGCATCTGCACGGTGGGCTGGAATCGGGTTTCGGGTCCGCACGGGATCTCCACCACTTCACAGCCCAGTGCGGACAGGATGTTGCGGTAACAGGGGTAGCCCGGGCTGGCGATGGCCACCCGGTCGCCGACGTCGAAACACGCCAGGAACGCCAGCAGGAAGCCACCCGAGGACCCGGTGGTCACCACCACGTCATCGGCGCTGACGTCCAGACCGTAGCGGCTGGCGTAGGACCCGGCGATCGCCTCTCGTAGCTCCGGGATGCCAAGCGCGACGGTGTAGCCGAGCTGCTTAGCCTCCAGTGCGGCCGCCGCAGCCGCTCGCACCGGCTCCGGGGCACCGACGCTGGGCTGGCCGGCCGACAGGTTCACCAGGTCGCCGTGGGTGCGCTGGCGCTCGGCGGCGGCCAGCCAGACGTCCATCACATAGAACGGCGGGATGCCGGCTCGCAGAGCAACGCGGTTGTTCACTCCGGTCAGGTTAGAGCACTTCGGATTCGAGCTGGCGGAGTTGATCGGACACCGAACCCAATAACTGAGCGCTGCCGTGTGCCCGCTTGAAGTACAGCTGGATGTCGTGTTCCCAGGTGATCGCGATGCCGCCGTGCATCTGGATGGCCTCGCCTGCGACCTTGGTGAACGCTTCGGTGGCAGCCAGGCGCGCCAGCGCGGCGTTCACCGGCGTGGGATCCGCGATGGCGTCGGCCACGACGGCGCGCGCTGATTGGACGGCGACGTACAGGTCGGCCATCCGGTGCTTGAGCGCCTGAAAGCTGCCGATCGGCCGGCCGAATTGCACGCGTTCCTTGGTGTATTCGACGGTGAGTTCCAGGCACCGCGCTGCGGCGCCGATCTGCTCGGCCGCGAGCAGGATCGCGGCAGTGTCGGCCAGTCCGGGATCGGTGCCGATCACCGTGGTCGAGCCGGGGGTGAGGCGGGCCAGCCGACGGGTCGGGTCCATGGTCGCCAAAGCCCCGGCAGTGACATCACTCCACCGGACCAGCGAGTCACCGTCGACAGCAACCACCACGTCGGCGACATCGCCATTGACGACGTAACCGGGATCGAAGACCACTGCGCCGATGGCCTCGCCGGCGGCCAGCCCCTCGAGGGTGTCGGTATCGGGCTCCCCCCCATTTTCCAAGGCGGAGAGCAGCGCCAGCTCGGCCAGCGTGGTGCCGAGCAGCGGCGTGGGAACCAGGCCGCGGCCCAGCTCTTCGAGAACCGCTGCGGCATCGGCCAATTCACCGCCGGCGCCGCCGAGTTCCTCGGGGACCACCAGGGCGGCCACACCGACCTGCTCGCAGAGCTTCGTCCACAACGCTTCGTCGTAGCCGCGCTCGGACTCCATCGCTTCGCGTACGGCGGCCGGTGCGGCGTGCTTGTCGATCAGTGCCGCGACGGTGTCACGCAGCATCTGCCGTTCTTCGGTCGATGTCATGCCAGCGCCTCCAACACTCGACGTCGATGACTGGTCGGATCGCCCCACGCCGAATGCAGCGCCTGCACTCGCAGCAGCCACAGCGACAGATCGTGTTCGGAGGTGTACCCGATGGCGCCGTGCGTCTGCAGCGACGACCGCGCGGCCAGCAGTGCCGCATCCGAGGCGGCGGCCTTGGCCGCGCTCACATCCCGCGCGGTATCCGGAGATCCGTCGGCCAGCGACAGTGCCGCGCCGTAGACGAGGGGACGAGCCAGTTCCACGGCGATGTGAACATCGGCCAGCGTGTGCTTGAGCGCCTGGTAGCTGCCGATGATGCGGCCGAATTGGCTGCGCTGCTTGGCGTATTCGACCGCCATGTCGAGCATGGCCTGGCCGGCGCCGACCAGTTGGGCGGCGGTGGCCAGTGCACCGAATTCGTACGCTCGCGCGACATCGGCGTCGCGAGCCTCGCCGGTGGCGGCGACGTCGAACAGCCGTCGGCTGGGGTCGACCGATTCGTGTCCGTCGCCGACGGCGGCGTCGCTGACCCGGCCGTCCTGCGCCAGGAGAGTCAGCCCGGCGAAGTCGGCGTTGACGGCGCGCGGCACCGCCGGCGGCAGTGCGACCGTCGCGATCAATTCCCCGGCGGCCAAAGCGGCGGAGCGCTCGTCGTCAACCAGGAGGATCGGTGCCACCGCAATGGATTCGGCAACCGGGCCGGGCACATTCCAGCGGCCCAGCCGTTCCAGCGCCACCACCAGGTCGACGGGATGTGCCTCGATGCCGTCGTATTTCTCGGGCACCGCCAACGCGGTCACACCCAGGTCGGTCAGCGCCGACCACACCTTGCGGGCAGGGGTGGTGTCACCCTCGGCCCAGGCGCGGACGGCACCCGGTACGTCGGCAGCCCCCAGCGCGGCATCGATACTGGCGGCGAAATCCCGCTGCTGTTCGTCGAGTGCGAATTTCATTTCTTCGCTCCTGCGCTGGCTGAGCTTTCTCGGGGCAGTCCGAGCAACCGCTCGGCGATGATATTGCGCTGAATCTCGTTGGTGCCGGCGTAGATCGGGCCACCGAGCGCGAACAGCAGACCATCGGTCCAGCCGTCGGCGAGTTCGGCGTCGGCACCGCGAAGCTCCAGCGCAGCCTGATGCAGGGCTACGTCGAGCTCGGACCAGAACACCTTGGTCACCGACGACTCAGCACCCAGTTCACCGCCGCCAGCGACCCGGGTCACCGTGCCGAAGGTGTGCAACCGGTAGGCCTGTGCCTTGATCCAGGCGTCGGCCACCCGATCGGCGAACGCCGGGTCGGACCCCCGATCACGCCACTGCGACACCAGCCGCTCGGCGGGCGCGAGGAAGCGAGCGGGGCTGCGCAGGGACATACCGCGCTCGTTGCTCGACGTGCTCATCGCCGCGCGCCAGCCGTCGTGCACGCCGCCGATGACATCGGCATCGGGAACGAACACGTTGTCGAAGAAGATCTCGCCGAACCCGGTGTCCCCGCCGAGCTGGGCGATCGGGCGGACTGTGACGCCGTCGGCCTTGAGGTCGAACATGAAGTAGGTCAAGCCCTTATGGCGTTGGGCCTCGGGGTCGGACCGGAACAGTCCGAATCCCCGCTCGCCGAAGACTGCCCGCGAGCTCCAGATCTTCTGGCCGTTGAGCAGCCAGCCGCCGTCGGTCTGGGTGGCTGTCGAGCGTAGGGAGGCAAGGTCGCTGCCGGACTCCGGCTCCGACCAGGCTTGGGCCCAGATCTCTTCGCCGCTGGCCATTTTCGGCAGCACCCGGTCCAGCTGTTCGTCGGTGCCGTGCGCGAACAGCGTCGGCGCGAGCATCGACGTGCCGTTGGCGCTGGCCCGTCCCGGCGCCCCGGCGCGGAAGTACTCCTCCTCGTAGACCACCCACTGCAGCAGGCTCGCGTCGCGGCCGCCGTATTTCTCGGGCCAGGTGATCACCGAGAGGCCGGCGTCGAACAGGACGCGATCCCAAACCCGGTGTTGCTCGAATCCCTCGGCGGTGTCATAAGACTTCGTCGGGAACGAGTCGGACTTGGCCGACAAGAAGGTGCGCACCTCATTGCGGAACTCTTCGGTGGCGTCGTCGTAGCGCAGATCCATCAAACCATCTCTCGCAGTGTGGGTTTGACCACTTTGCCGCCAGGGTTTCGTGGCAGGGTCGCCACGAAGACCACCGAGCGCGGGGTCTTGAAATTGGCCAGGTGTTTCTTGGCGTAGTCGATGACGGCTTGCTCGTCGAGGTCGCTGCCATCGCGGCGGACGATGAATGCCCGCCCGACTTCGCCGAGGCGATCGTCGGGAACGCCGATCACCGCGGCGTCGGCCACACCGTCGAGGCGGGCCAGCACCTGCTCGATCTCGGCGGGGTAGACATTGAAGCCGCCGCAGATGTACATGTCCTTGAGGCGGTCGGTGATGCGGAGGTTCCCCGCCTCGTCGACGGTGCCGACATCGCCGGTGTGCAGCCATCCGTCGGCGTCGATCGCCGCGGCGGTGGCGACCGGATCGTCGAGGTAGCCGAGCATCACGTTGGGCCCGCGCAGCAGCACCTCGCCGGCGCCGGCCTCGTCGGGGGAGTCGATTCGTAAGTCGAAGTCGGCGATCGGGCGCCCGCAGGTGGTCGCGACGGTGACGGCGTCATCGTCGGCGCGGCACATCGTGCCGAAGCCGTTGGCTTCGGTGAGTCCGTAGGCGGTGAGCACGATGTCGAAATCGAGCTCGGCCTGCATCCGTTCGATCAGCACGACAGGCACTGTCGCCGCACCGGTCACCGCGAAGCGCAGCGAGCTCAAGTCGTAGTTCTTGCGGGCCGGATGGTCCAGCAGCGTCTGGAAGATCGTCGGCGGGCCAGGCACGACGGTGATGCGCTTGTCGGCGATCACCCGCATGGCCTGTTCAGGGTCGAAGGTGAGTTGGGGGATCAAGGTGGCGCCGGTCTGCAGGCAGGCCAGGATGCCGGCCTTGTAGCCGAAGTTGTGGAAGAACGGGTTGATGCAGAGATAGCGGTCGGCGCTGGTGAGCTGACCGCACTCCGCCCACGCGGCCGGCGCGGCGAGTGACTGCCGGTGTGCGCACAGCACACCTTTGCTGCGCCCGGTGGTGCCCGAAGTGAACAGGACGTCGGACGGATCATCGGGGCGCACCGCCGCCGCGCGCGCGTCTACCTCCGACAGGTCTGCTTGCGGACCGGCAAGGAACTCGTCCCAGGTGCCGTCCTGTTCGTCGATGGGGATGCCGACGATGTGCCGCAACTCGGGCAGCTTGGCGCGGTCGAGGTCGCCCACGCGGTCGGCACCGAGGAACTGGCCCATCCCGAACAGCAGCGGCGCCGCGGTGCGAGCGAGGATGTCGGACGCCTCGGCGGCGGTGTAGCGGGTGTTCAATGGCACCATCACGCCGCCGGCGTACTGGATGGCCAGGCAGGCGATCGCCCAGTGCCAGGTGTTCGGCGACCAGATCGCCACTCGATCGCCGGGGAGCACGCCAGCGCCGATCAGTGCCGCCGCGGCGCGGCGAACCTCGTCGCGCAGGCCGGCGAAGGTGAGAGTGCGATCTTCGGTGACGAGGGCGTCGTGGTCGGCGAAGTCGACTGCCATCCGGTCGAGCACCCCAGGTGTGGTGCGCGGTTGGCTCGTCATCGAGACTCCTATGAATGTGATCGCCCGGCGAAGCGTCGCCCGGGCTAACAAAGCAAGTGCTTGGTAGGTTAGCCTACAAGGGTGATCACGGTCGAGGAGTTCCGGGCGGAGGTCCGCGAGTGGCTGGCCGACAATCTCGTCGGTGAATATGCCGCGCTCAAGGGCCTCGGCGGCCCGGGTCGGGAGCATGAAGCCTTCGAAGAGCGTCTCGCGTGGAACCGGCATCTGGCAGCGGCGGGCCTGACCTGCCTGGGCTGGCCGGTCGAGCACGGCGGCCGCGGCCTGTCCGTCGCGCACCGGGTGGCGTTCTACGAGGAGTACGCAAAAGCCAACGCCCCCGACAAGGTCAACCACTTAGGCGAGGAACTGCTCGGGCCCACCCTGATCGCATTCGGCACGCCCGAACAGCAGCAGCGGTTCCTGCCCAAGATCCTCGATGTCACCGAGCTGTGGTCTCAGGGATATTCGGAGCCGGGCGCGGGCAGTGATCTGGCCAACGTGTCCACGGCGGCCGTCCTGGATGAGGAGAGTGGGCAGTGGCTCATCAATGGCCAGAAGGTGTGGACATCACTGGCGCACTGGGCGCAGTGGTGCTTCGTGGTGGCCCGTACCGAGAAGGGCTCCAAGCGCCACGCCGGGTTGTCCTACCTGCTGGTGCCGCTGGATCAGCCGGGCGTGGAGATCCGCCCGATCATCCAGCTGACCGGCGACTCGGAATTCAACGAGGTGTTCTTCACCGATGCGCGCACCGACGCCAACCTGGTGGTTGGCGAGCCGGGCGACGGCTGGCGGGTGGCGATGGGAACGCTGACCTTCGAGCGTGGGGTGTCCACACTGGGTCAGCAGATCCGTTATGCCCGTGAGCTTTCCGGTATCACCGAACTGGCCAAGACCACCGGCGCGATCGAGGATCCGCTGATCCGGGAGCGGCTGGTCCGGTCCTGGGCCGGGCTGCAGACAATGCGGTCCTATGCGATGGCGACGATGGATGTCGAACAACCCGGCCAGGACAACGTGTCGAAGTTGTTGTGGGCCAACTGGCATCGCGATCTCGGCGAGCTCGCGATGGATATCAAGGGTCGCTCCGGCCTGCTGCTGTCCGACGGGGAATTCGACGAGTGGCAGCGGCTGTACCTGTTCTCCCGCTCGGACACGATCTACGGCGGCTCCAACGAGATTCAGCGCAACATCATCGCCGAGCGGGTGCTCGGTCTGCCGAGAGAGGTGAAGGGCTAGTGGCGTCATTGTCGGAGGTCCCCAACGAGATTGAGGGCCACGGCCTGCTCAAGGGCAAGGTCGTGCTGGTCACCGCAGCGGCCGGCACCGGCATCGGCTCCACGACCGCGCGCCGGGCTCTTCTCGAGGGTGCGGACGTCGTGATCTCCGACTACCACGAACGCCGCCTGGGCGAGACCCGAGACGCACTGGCTGGCCTCGGCCTCGGCAAGGTCGACGCGGTGGTCTGTGACGTGACGTCGACAATGGCGGTGGACGCGTTGATCGCGTCGACCGTCGAGAAGGCCGGCCGTCTCGATGTTCTGGTGAACAATGCCGGACTTGGCGGCCAGACCCCGGTGATCGATATGACCGATGACGAGTGGGACCGGGTGTTCAATGTGACGCTGTCGTCGGTGATGCGCGCGACTCGCGCGGCGCTGCGTTATTTCCGTGACGCCGGCCACGGCGGCGTGATCGTCAACAATGCCAGCGTCCTGGGGTGGCGGGCCCAGCATTCGCAGTCGCACTATGCCGCGGCCAAGGCCGGTGTGATGGCGCTGACACGGTGTAGCGCAATCGAAGCCGTCGAGTACGGGGTGCGTATCAACGCGGTCTCCCCGAGCATCGCGCGGCACAAGTTCCTCGAGAAGACCAGCTCGGCCGACCTACTGGACCGGCTGTCGGAAGGCGAAGCATTCGGCCGCGCCGCCGAGCCGTGGGAGGTGGCGGCCACCATCGCCTTCCTGGCCAGCGACTACTCGAGCTACCTGACCGGCGAAGTCATTTCGGTGTCGAGCCAACGCGCATGACCGAGCCGCCGGTCAGTCGTCGCGACGAGCTTCTGGTGCTCGCCGCAACGATGTTCGCCGAACGCGGTTTGCGCGCAACCACTGTGCGCGATATCGCCGACTCGGCGGGCATCCTGTCCGGCAGCCTCTACCACCACTTCAAAAGCAAGGAGCAGATGGTCGAGGAGGTCCTGCGTGACTTCCTGGACTGGCTGTTCGAGCGCTACCAGCGGGTCATCGGCACCGAGCCCAATCCTCTGGAGCGGCTCAAGGGCTTGTTCATGGCGTCGTTCGAGGCCATCGAAGACCGGCACGCGCAGGTGGTGATCTACCAGGACGAGGCCAAGCGGCTGTCGTCGCTGCCGCAGTTCGACTTCGTCGACGTGCGCAACAAGGAACAACGCAAGATGTGGCTCGACCTGCTCAACGAGGGTGTCAAGCAGGGGTACTTCCGCCCGGATATCGACGTCGACGTGGTCTACCGGTTCATCCGGGACACAACGTGGGTGTCCGTGCGTTGGTATCAGCCAGGCGGACCGCTGACAGCCGAGGAAGTCGGCCGCCAATACCTCGCCATCGTCCTGGGCGGCATAGCCGTGCCTAACAATTGATTAAGGAGATCGACATGGCCCCCGCATCACAGGCATACGTCATTGACGCCGTACGCACCGCGATTGGGAAGCGCAACGGTTCGCTTGCCGGTGTCCACCCGGTGGATCTGGGTGCCATCGCATGGCGTGGATTGTTCGAGCGAGTTGATGTCGATCCCAGCGCGGTCGACGATGTGATCGCCGGTTGTGTGGATGCCATCGGCCCGCAGGCCGGCAATATCGCGCGGTTGTCGTGGCTGGCGGCGGGCTTCCCCGAAGAGGTGCCCGGCGTTACCGTCGACCGCCAGTGCGGCTCCAGCCAGCAGGCGATTTCGTTTGGTGCGCAGGCGATCATGTCCGGGACGGCAGACCTGATCGTCGCCGGCGGTATGCAGAACATGAGCCAGATCCCGATCTCGTCGGCGATGACCGCCGGTGAGCAGTACGGGTTTACCTCTCCGACCAACGAGTCGAAGAGCTGGCTGCATCGTTATGGCGATCAGGAGATTTCGCAGTTCCGCGGCGCGGAGATGATCGCCGAGAAGTGGGGCATTTCCCGCGAGGATATGGAGCAGTTCGCACTGACCAGCCACCAGCGTGCTCAGGCCGCTATCCGGGCCGGCCACTTCGAGAACGAGATCCTCGACGTCGAGGGCTTCCGCACCGATGAGGGGCCACGCGAGACCTCGCTGGAGAAGATGGCCGGGCTCAAGACCTTGGTCGACGGCGGCCGTCTGACCGCCGCGATGGCCAGCCAGATCTCCGATGGTTCCAGCGCGGTGCTGTTGGCCAGCGAAGAGGCCGTCAAGACCCACAAGCTGACCCCGCGGGCCCGCATCCACCACATCAGCGCCCGCGGCGCCGATCCGGTGTTCATGCTCACCGGTCCGATCCCGGCGACCAAGTACGCCCTCGCCAAAACCGGCCTGACGATCGACGATATCGACGTCGTCGAGATCAACGAGGCGTTCGCGCCCGTGGTGCAGGCCTGGATCAAGGAGACCAAGGCCGACCCGGCCAAGGTCAACCCCAACGGCGGTGCCATCGCACTCGGCCACCCGCTCGGGGCCACCGGTGCCAAGCTGTTCGCCACCATGCTCAATGAGCTCGAGCGCGTCGGGGGCCGCTACGGCTTGCAGACCATGTGTGAGGGTGGCGGCACCGCCAACGTCACCATCATCGAACGGCTCTCATAACTTTCGCCGATTGTGCGGTTCCTTAGAGGCTCGCCGTCACAGCTTGAGGATGTCAGCGTATTGCCTTGGCACGTCATCGGCGGTTACCAGGGTCGAATCCCGGCATCCGGACTACGGCGACACCAGGAGAGGGAAATGTGAAGGTGGTTATGAGCCTGTGTCCAACCGATCTCTGCGACGAGAGATCGTGCGGCTGAGTTTTCCCGCGCCAGTATGGCGCGAAGGTGCGGCGTCCAGGGGGTCTCTCAAGGCGGTTCCCAGGCGATTTGGCGAAACCTTCGGACGCACTTATCCACAACAACCGCTAACAGTGGGGGATAAAAAGACTTGCAGTCTGCAAAAGACTTAGGGTGTGTTACGCTGCCGCGCGTGGCCTCTAGCGACGCGCACCTGCAACGACAAGAGCGTGAGTCCGTGGGTTTTGCACTCAAACGAATGTCACGGCAAATGGAACGACCCGACGGTCAGGTCGGCGAGTTGCGAGCGGTGGCCCGGGCGGGGGAGTCGCGGATGGCGATCCTCCACGACCAGTTGGGCAGGTCGCAGGCCGAACTGGAGGCAATGTCGGCGCGGTTCACCGAGGTGGCATCGGCCATCCCCGACGACATCGGCTTTCTGGGTGATCGGCTGTCTGCGATTCTCAATGCGGCCAGCGTGGAGGCCGACGAGATTCGCGGTGAGGCCCGTCGAATGGCCGAGTTAATACGGACAGACGCCGAGGAGAACGCCGCTGGAATTCTCGCCGAAGCCCAGCTCGACTATCAACGGGCCACCAAATTGCGCGAAGATGTCGAGACGCAGGGTGAGCAAGCTCTGAGTGAGATTGCCCAACTGCGTGAACAGGCGGCACGCGACGCCGCCGAGACGGTAGCCCAGGCCAGGGCGAAGGCCGAGGAGACTTTGATCGCGGTGCAGCGGCAGGTTGATGCGCAGCTGTCCGCTGCGAGCACCAAATTGGACGAGCTCAATCACGTGCGCGCCAAGGTTGTCGCGCAACTGCAGCATTTCTACGACACATTCACCACGCTCGAGCAACCGTGGGGCGAGGCGGATTCCGCTCGCACCGCATCCTTGGCACCGGCCCCAACCACGCTTGACGTATGGATCCATGATGGGGCGCATTCGTCGGTCGAAATGGACTCGGCTCATCACTCGCTCGGTGACGTAGGATAAACCGCATCCCAAACTAAGGCTTACGAGAGACTCAGATGGCGAGAGCAATTCCCGCGCTGGACGCGCAAATACGTGGGTTCGATCGCGCCCAGGTGACCGACTACATCGCGCGCCTTCACAGTGAGATCGAATCGCTCGAGGATCAAGTCCGCGTCCTCGAACGCAACGCGACTTATGCCGAGACCGATCGTGAACGGCTCAACGCCGAGATCGACCAGCTGCGCAACGACATCCAAAGGCTTTCTGGGCCAATCGATTCAGTTGAGGGCATGTCGGACCGGATCGCCCGGATGATGCGCGTCGCCTCCGACGAGGCTCGCCGAACCAAGGCGATGGCCCGTGACGAGGCGGAGTCGCTCACCCGCGAGTTGCGCGACGAATTGGAGACGGCCCGTCAGGACAGAGCCATCGCGAGCGCTGCGCTGGCTGAACTCCAGTCATCCACCGCCGACCGCCGGGAACAGATTCTGTTGGAGGCCAAAGCACAGGCTGAGGAAGTGCTGCAGGCCGCCTATGACGAACGCGCGCGGCTGGCCGAGGGAATCGAGGAGGCCGAGCGTCGGCGCCGCGAGATGCAGCTCCACCTCGCCGAGGAAGACGAGCGACGCCGCCGCGAGGCGCTCAGCCGCCTCGAAGAGCAGATCAAGTCGCGGTGGGAGCAGGCCGAGGTTCAGATTGCCGCCCTTGAGAAGGAGGGCCGCCTCAAGGTCGCGAACATGGTCGCCTCCGCAGAGCGCGACACACAGTCGATCAAGGAGCGCACCGAAGCTGAGATCAAGGAATTGCTCAAGACGCGGGCAGATGTCCTGGCTGCACTGGGCGAGATTCAGAGCCGTATCGATGGTGCGGTCCGCCGAGATCGCATCGCCGTCGTGAAGGCACCGGCGGTGAACGACGAGGCTTGACGTCCCGCGGGTGGTTGATTTCGCATACCACCAAGACAGCGCGCGCCATCGTTCGCAGAGGAATGGTTTCGGCACTCGTGACTCAAAGACATTGAGGCCGTCATGCTTTCAAACTGTCTCCGCGCCGATTCCGTGAAGGTGTTTTCGCTGCTCAAAGTGCACAGCCACGGCACATGTAGACCTGATGCGGCTCTAACAACTTTCGCCGATTGTGCGGTTTCATACGCGGCCCGCCGTCACCGCCGTATGAAGCCGCACAATCGCGGCAGATGCCTCAGTGCTCGTGCAGGACCACGCCGCGGATGTTGCGGCCGGCGAGCATATCGACGTAGGCGTCGTTGATCTCACCCAGCTTGTACTCGTGGGTGACGGTCTCATCGAGCAGCAGCTTGCCCTCGCGGTAGAGGCTGAGCAGCTTGGGGATGTCGGCGCGCGGATTGGCCTGGCCGTACAGGCTGCCGAGCAGACGCTTCTGGAAAAGCGTGAACATCGTCATCGGCAGCACCGGCGTCACATCGGTCATCGCGGCCAGTGCGGTCAGCACCACAGCCCCACCCTTGCTGACGAGTTCTAACGCGTCGTTGATCATCTCGCCTTTGACGAGCCCGACGGTCAAGAGCGCGGAATCGGCCATCACCCCTTTGGTCAGCTCGCGAACCAGTTCGGTGCCTTCGGCGATCGAGGTCGCGAAGTGGGTGGCGCCGAAGAGAAATGCCTTGTCCCGCTTGCTCTCCACGATGTCGATCACGATGATCTTCTCCGCGCCGGCCAGTCGGGCCCCTTGGATGGCGCCGCTGCCGATACCGCCGCAGCCGATCACCACCACGGTGTCGCCGGGGCGGACATCGGCCGTGTTGACCGCCGACCCCCAGCCGGTGGTGACGCCGCAGCCGAGCAGGCAGGCTCGGGTCAGCGGGATATCGTCGTCGATCTTGACCAGCGAGGCCTCCGGCACCGTGCCGTAGGGGGCAAAGGTGCCCAAACCGATTGCGGCGTAGATATCTTGGCCGCGCGCGTGCCTGCGGAACGTGCCGTCGGGCTGCAGGCCCATCAGGATTTCGGCGCCCATGTCACACAGGTTCGACTTGCCGGTCGCACACCAGCGGCAGCGCCCGCAGGCGGGCAGGAACGCGGCGACGATGTGATCGCCCACCTGCAGCTCGCGCACCCCCGGCCCGACTTCCCGCACGATGCCGGCACCCTCGTGCCCACCGATCAGGGGGATCGGCGCCACCAGGTCACCGTCTCGGATGTGATGATCGGAATGGCACAGGCCGGTGGCCTCGAAGGAGACGAGCACCTCGCCGTCCTTCGGCGGATCGAGCTCGACTTCTTCGACGCTCCAGTCTTGGCCGTACTCCCACAGGATGGCGGCGTTCATTTTCATGATCCACAAGGTATGACGGCGACGCCGTTCACCGACGACGAATCGCGAACCTAGCCCGCCATCGTGAGCGCCAGCCCGCCGAGCGCGACGATCCAGCTGGCGAAGCTGCCCACTAAGAAGTACTCGGTGACATCGTCAATACCGATACCGCCGTTTTCCCAGGCCTTTTGGGCATTGATCTCCGGGAACCGGATGGTGCTTTTGGCTGCCACCACCGCGGTCGCGGTGGCCACCTGCAGCAGAATCACGCTTGCCACCACCATGATCCGGGTCGGATCGGCCGACGTGAGGCCAGTCACCGGAGCCCAGGACATCCAGGCCTTGACCAACCCGGCCACTGGCGAGCCCACCCCCGACAGCACGATGAGCACCGCCAGCGGTGCGGCCTGCCTGCGGCCGACTCGTTCAGCGTGCGCACACGACAGCTGATGGCGATGAGGAACACGGCGACACCGCTCATCGGACGGCTCGCAGGTCTCGGGTGGCGAGCACCAAAAGATCTAGCCCGTCGCGCGCTGTCCGCTGCGACACCGCCGAGGCGCTGATCCCTTCCGTATCCGCCAATTCCTTCTTCGTCTTCTGGTCGAGTAGTCCCCGAAGCAGTCGCAGGGACCGGGCATCCATTGATCCAAGCAGGTGGTCCCGACATAACAGGGCGGCGTTGACGGCGTCGGGATCCGGTCCGGTCTCGCCGTGGCGGCGGTATGCCGTGCGCACGGTCGCCAACGCCGGTTGCTGCTGGGCGGCCGCGGTCCACTCGATCGCTTCGCGCGCCGACCACCACCCGGGACCGTCCTGAATGCCGGCACCGGCGTCGAGCACAGTCACCTCACCCCAGCCGATGCCGAACCGCACATCGATCTCCGGGGCCAGTGCCAACCGCACTGCGAGGGCAGCGGCTATCGCGTCGCCGACCGTCGGATAGCTGCCTTGGAACTCGTCGCTGACGGTGAAGGCCAGGGGAGTGCCGGCCGGCGTCTGGGTGATGCGGCGATGGAGTTGGCCGCGGTCGGAGGCGTGCCGCGAGTCGACGACGTCGCCGATCAAGGTGGCACGGTCGAATGAAGTAGATAGCTTTACTCGACGAAAGCGGCGGCAGCCTGCAGGTGTGTGATGGCGTCGGCGACGATGGTTGGCACCAGCTCGGCGCAGGACGGCAGGCTTTCGATGATCCCGGCGACCTGTCCCGAGGCCAGCACGCCCGCTTCGGTATTGCCTTCGACCAGGCCGGCCTTCAGCAGCATCGGGGTATTGGCGGCCATCAGCACCTGCGACCAGGTGAGGTCCTTGCCGTGGCGCATCGCCAGGCCGTCACGGATCATCCCGGCCCACGTCATCTGCGACATCTTCTTGAACTTGGCCGCGTTGCGCACCGCCGCGGTGAAACCACGGATCGGTGAGCCGCTTTCGAGCTTCTCGACGAGTTCGGTACGCAGCACGCGGTGCGGCATGCCGTCCACCCGGGTGGATACGACGGTGCCGTCAAGCGCGGCCTTGAGGTAGCGCTGCTTGACGTCCTCGGGCACCGTGGAATCAGAGGTCAGCAGGAACCGGGTGCCCATCGCGACGCCCGCGGCGCCGTAGGACAGCGCCGCGGCCAGGCCACGCCCGTCGAAGAAGCCACCCGCGGCGATCACCGGGATGTCGACCGCGTCGAGGACCGAGGGCAGCAGCAATGTGGTCGCCACCGGACCGGTGTGGCCGCCTCCTTCGCCGCCCTGCACGATCACAGCGTCGGCACCCCAGCCCGCCACCTTGCGAGCGTGCTTGGCCGCACCGACCGACGGAATCACCACCGAGCCGGCTTCTTTGAGCTTCGCGATCAGTTCCTGCTTAGGCGCCAGCGCGAAGGACGCGACCTTGACTCCCTCGCGGATCATCAGGTCGACGCGATCACCGGCATCGGCACCGTCGGCACGGATGTTGACCCCGAACGGCTTGTCGGTGGTGGCCTTGACCTTCTTGATCGCGGTCGCCAGCTCGTCGATCGTCATCGTCGCCGAGGCCAGGATGCCCAGGCCGCCGGCATTGGACGTGGCCGACACCAGCCGCGCACCAGCGACCCAGCCCATACCCGTCTGCACGACGGGGTGCTCAATCCCGATCAGCTCCGTCAGCGGGGTCTTCAGATGAGTCATCGGACCTCTTTGTCCCTGAGACCTTTTGGATCGATCACTTCTTGGATCAGCTTCTGCTCTTCTGCGGATGGCAGGCGGCTGATCTCGGCGTCACCGAGGCCGTGCACCTCGAATGAGGTGTTCTCGGCGACATCTTCGGGACTCACGCCGGGGTGCAGTGACACTGCCCGCATCTGATGGTCGGGCCCGTTGAAGTCGAACACGCCCAGGTTGGTCACCACGCGGAAGACGTTGACGAAGCGGTACGCCGGGTTGTCCGAATCAACCTTGTCCCAGCCGATTCCGGAGACGATATCCACAGAATCCCCGAACACCCGCTTGGAGTGGTTGCCGACCCAGTAGCTGGTGGCGTGGTTGATGGTGTTGCCCGGTGCGCCGCGCACGCCGAACATCTGCCGTGTCGGATGCTGCAGCGGGCCGAATGCCGACAGGTTCTGATTGCCGTAGCGGTCGATCTGGTTGGCACCCATCACCACATGGCGCCGGCCCCACGAGAGCGTCTCGAAGACGCGGCCGAACGGCATCCAGCCTTCGATGGCTCCGGTGGCGCCCATCGCCGGGGTGTCGGCGTAGATGCGAGCCTCACCGTCGGTGATCAGGATGTCGGGGGAGAACGTCAGGCGGGCCAACCGGGCGCCGATGGAGACGATATTGGTCATCGGCGAGACCATGATCTCGCCTGCGTCGCGGAACAATTCGGCGCACGCGACGGCGCACACCTCGGCGCGGGTTGCGGATCGATCCCCCGTCGCTTCGCTCGCCTCGGCGATCATGCCTGCTCCTCCTTGAACTTACGCACGGCAGCTTGGTAATCGGCCTCGCTACCGGACAGGTAGGTCGTCACGAACTCGGCCCAGGTCTCATCGGATGCCGCGGCTTCGGCGTAGTGCCGCTGGAATTTCTCGTCGCGCCGGTAGTCGGGCTCGGCCGTGGTGAAGTGGGCGCCGTTGGGTGCCTCCACGACCTTATCGACCATCATCCGGTTGATCAGCAAGGCTTGCACCGGAACGGATTTCACCAGCTCTTCGGTGGACACCACCTTCTCGACCGACAGCAGGCGCTGCTGTGCCGACATCAGGAATAGGTCATCGAAGTACGGGTCGATGCCGGTGTAGGCGGCATTGCCCTGCGCATCACCGAGATTCAGGTGGGCGAACGCGACATCGAGGTTCAGGGCAGGCATCGCGACGAGCTCTTCGTAGTTATCGCCGGTCGGATACGGGGATTTGACGGTCTTGAGCTCGTCACCCCAGAACGCCCGGACGTCGCTGCCCAGGCCCGCGCGGATCGGCAGGAACGGTAGCCGCTGTGCGGCGGCTTGCAGCCCGCAACGCAGCATGCCTTCGTCCATCTCGCGCGACTCGATCGCGCCCGCGGTGCGCGCCTTGGCGAACCAGGGGTCGTAGAACGGCGGCGAATCCAGCGACACGAAGCCGTAGTAGACGCGCTTGACCTTGCCCGCCGAGCAGAGCAGGCCGAGATCGGGGCCGCCGTAGGTGACGACGGTGAGGTCGGTGACGTCGGTGCGCAGCAGTGCGCGGATGAAGGCCATCGGCTTGCGCCGGGAACCCCAGCCGCCGATGCCGATAGTCATCCCGCTTTCGACGACCGATACGGCCTCGTCGAGAGTTGTTCTCTTATCGCTCATTTCGACCCCTTGTCGGTTCCCGCGAACGCGTCGCGGTGCTCGTCGGAGACGCCGGCCAGGTTGAGCTCGAACGTAAAGCCCTGCTCCATGCGGTATCTCGCATTGACAGGCTGGACGTCGATGAGGTTCAGCGCCTCCTTGGCAGCGCGGATCACCCGGGTGTCCTTGGAGGCTATGTCGCGGGCGACCCGCAGCGCGGCCTCGTCGAGATCGGCACGGGGCACCACTTCGTGCACCGACCCGAAGTGGTGCAGCGTCTCGGCACTCACGGTAGCGGCGGTGAAGAACAGCCGCCGCATCATGTGCTGGGGCACCAGGCGGGACAGGTGGGTGGCCGCACCGAGGGCACCGCGCTCCACCTCGGGCAGGCCGAACTTCGCGTCGTCGGACGCGACGATCACGTCGGCGTTGCCGACCAGGCCGATGCCGCCGCCGACGCAGAATCCGTTGACGGCCGCGACCACCGGCACCTCGCACTCGTACACCGCGCGGAAGGCGTGGAAGCACCCACGGTTGGCGTCGATCAGCGCGGTGAAGCCCTCGGTGTTCTGCATCTCCTTGATGTCGACACCGGCGTTGAATCCGCGGCCCTCGGCACGCAGGATCACCACGTGGGTGCTGCGGTCGCGGCCCGCGGCGGTGATCGCATCACCGAGTTCGAACCAACCCCGGGAGGGGATCGCGTTGACGGGCGGATAGTTCACCGTGACGGCGACAATGCCCGGCTCGACGGTGCTGGTGGTAATGGTCATCGGAATACCTGAGCCACTTCCTGACGGGGTGAGTGCCTAAGCAAGCACTTGCTTGGTACGCTAGCACAGTGACCGACGCGGCTGACACTGGTATCAACCTGCAACTGAGTGGCCGAGTCGTCCTCGTGACCGGCGGCGTGCGAGGTGTCGGTGCCGGCATCAGTGCGGTCTTCGCCGCACAGGGTGCCACCGTCGTCACCTGTGCCCGCCGTCCGGTCGAGGGCTCCCCGTACGAGTTCCGGGCCTGCGATATCCGCGACGACGAGGCCGTGAAGGCGCTCATCGACGGGATCGTCGCCGACCACGGTCGCCTCGATGTCGTCATCAACAATGCGGGCGGCTCACCGTACGTCCTCGCCGCCGACGCATCGGCGAAGTTCAGCCTCAAGATCATCGAGCTCAACCTGCTTGGCGCGCTGTCGGTTTCGCAACACGCCAACGCGGTGATGCAGGCACAGGACTCCGGCGGATCGATCATCAACATCACCAGCGTGAGCGGCAGGCGCCCGACCCCGGGCACCGCCGCGTACGGCGCGGCCAAGGCCGGTATGGAGAATATGACCACCACGCTCGCCGTGGAATGGGCTCCGAAGGTCCGGGTCAACTGCGTCGTCGTCGGCATGGTCGAGACCGAGCAATCCGAACTCTTCTACGGTGACGCCGATTCGATCGCGGCGATCTCGAAGAACGTGCCGCTGGGCAGGCTGGCCAAACCCGAGGATATCGGTTGGGCCACCGCATTTTTGGCTTCTCCCGCGGCGTCCTACATCAGTGGCGCGTCGCTGGAGGTACACGGTGGCGGGGAACCGCCGCACTACCTGTCGACCACGACTGCCGACATCAAATAAGGAGACAAGACAAATGGGACTTCTCGACGGTCGCGTGGTCATCGTGACGGGTGCCGGTGGTGGCCTCGGGCGGGCACACGCACTGGCATTCGCCGCTGAGGGCGCGCGTGTGGTGGTCAATGACATCGGCGTCGGCCTCGACGGCTCACCGGCCGGCGGCGGTAGCGCCGCCCAAGGCGTCGTCGACGAGATCACCGCTGCCGGTGGGGAAGCCGTCGCCAACGGCTCCAACGTCGCCGACTGGGCGCAAGCCGAGGGACTCATTCAGACCGCCGTGGACAATTTCGGTGGGCTCGACGTGTTGGTGAACAACGCCGGCATCGTCCGGGACCGGATGTTCGTCAACGCCACCGAAGACGAGTTCGACGCTGTCACCGCCGTGCACCTCAAGGGGCACTTCGCCACCATGAAGCACGCCGGCGCTTACTGGCGTGCGCAGTCCAAAGCCGGCAATGCCGTTGACGCCCGGATCATCAACACCAGCTCGGGTGCCGGGCTGCAGGGCAGCGTCGGGCAGGCGACCTACAGCGCCGCCAAGGCCGGTATCGCCGCGCTGACGTTGGTCGCCGCCGCCGAGATGGGCCGCTTCGGTGTGACCGTCAACGCCATCGCCCCGTCGGCGCGCACCCGGATGACCGAGACGGTCTTCGCCGACATGATGGCCACGCAGGACAGCGATTTCGACGCCATGGCGCCGGAGAATGTCTCGCCGCTGCTGGTCTGGCTCGGCAGCGTCGAGTCCAAGGACATCACCGGCCAGGTTTTCGAGGTCGAGGGTGGCATCATCCGGGTGGCTGAAGGCTGGAACCGCGGCGGGACCATCGACAAGGGCGCCCGCTGGGATCCCGTCGAGCTCGGCCCGGTGGTCCGCGACTTGATCGCGAAGTCGCGGACCCCGCTGCCGGTCTTCGGGGCCTAAGCCTGAATCCACCGCCCGTCGGTGGATTCAGGCGAAGGTGCCCAGGATCGCCGTTCGCGAATCACCCGCCGGCGCGCGGGCTGCGCGCGTGAGCGGACGTGGACTTGGTCGCTGTGCCGGTACGGTTCGTCGCGGTCGGCTTGCCCGCCTGCCGCGCGGACCGGGCAGCGGCCGACGGTTTGGCCAGGCCGGATGCGGATTGTTGGGGACTGTTGAGCTGGCCTGTGACGACCTCGTGAAACGTCTGAACTGCGGCTTCCAGCTTGTCGAAGTTGTTGTCGAAGCGGCCTTCTGCCTGATCGAACCAGCTGTTGACTTGGCCTGGGTGCAGCTGAACGCCCAGCGTTTTCGAGACCTCGCCGAGCGCCTTCGAGAGGTTCAGCTTGGCCCTTTCGAACTCCGCGTCGGTCAGCTTCTGTCGCCGTTCGAGTCGGCCTTGGAGCGTTGTCAGCGTCTTGTCGAGGTTCGTCAGGTTCGCTGTGCGCTGCGCATGGAGCAGCGTCGTGATTACCCCACCCTGTGCGCTCAGCACACGGGTCACGGCATCGACCGCGCGATCGAATTGAGGCGGAAGGATCTGCCTCTTGAGCTCTTCGGCGGCCTTGGCGATGGGCTTGGCGAGCCATTCCCTCTGCGACCAGACGAGTGCGACTCCGACTGACACAACGCCGACTGGACCGGAAACAAGTCCGGCAACTACTGCGACCGTCGCCCCGATCGTCGGCAGATAGTCCGAAATCTGCTTCCGCGTAGCGGCGCGGGCCGGCGCGACGATGGGCACAGCCGCCAAGGCGACCGCTCGGTGCGTGACGGCCTGGTCGGACTGGGCCGGCGTCGGGGGTGTCGCCGCAATCAAGCCGGCTGCGGCCGTGATCGCCACGGCCGTCGCAAGTGTGTGCCGCCCGACCAACAAACCCCGCATGGATTCCCCAACCCAACTCTCGTCGGCACGCCCGCCTGGCGGCCGGGAGTCACGAGTATAAGCGCAAGCCAGCAAACTCTGCCAACGGGTAGTTGAACTGTGGGAAAAGGTGGTTGAAGTGGTCAGCAACCCATCGGCAGCGTCAGGCCGGGTCGCAGATGATGATCGGGATCTTGCGCTCGGTGTAGGACCGGTAGTTCGGGAAGTCGGGATACATCTCGTCGAGCTTGGGCCAGTACTCATCGCGCTCGGCGTCGGTGGCCTCGCGTGCGACGAGCGGGAATACGCCCTTCTTCGTCCGGAACGAGATGGCCGGATTGGCCTTGAGGTTGAGATACCACATCGGGTCGGTCGCCCGGCCGCCTTGGGACGCAACGAGAACGATCCGCTGCCCTTCCTGCAGGAACAGCAGGGGGCTCTCGCGCAGCTGCCCGGACTTGCGTCCCGTCGTCGTCAGGATGCCGACCTCAGCGCCATGCAGGAATTTGTCGCCGAAGCGCCCGTTCGTCTTCTTGAAGATCCACGTGTTCGCCTTCGACATCCATTTGATGGCTATGCCGGCGAACGGGGAGTTCAGGTTCTTGATCTGCCTGGGGCTCAGGGGGCGAGGGGTATTGGTCATTGGAGGAACCTATCGCGCCAGGAACGGGCGGATGTCCGCCCGAATACGGTGGATCAGGCCGTCGGAGGCCGGAATCAAGAACGTCTCGTCGATATGCGCGCCGACACGTCGTCCCGCCAGCGAGGGTTTGGTGACGAGGTCAAAGCGGGCGTGGACCTCGTCACCGACCACGCTGAACTCTGGCTCGGTGACCGATGCGATCACTTTGTACTGCGGTCCGTTATTGAGGCTGCGGCGCAGGTGATTTCCGGAGAAGCCGGTCTTGAGCCCGACCTCGACGCGCGTGCAACCCGGGGCGAACGGCACCTGGTCAGCCCGGTGGCTGGCCAATGCCTCGATATAGGCCAGGGCCGCCGCGATCCGCTCTTCCTCGCTTGCGGCCACTAGATCCGCTCGATGATGGTGCCGGTCGACAGCGCGCCGCCGGCGCACATGGTGATCAGGGCGGTGCTCTTGTCGGTGCGCTCCAGCTCGTGCAGCGCGGTGGTGATCAACCGGCTACCGGTGCTGCCGACGGGGTGGCCCAGCGCGATGGCGCCGCCGTTGACGTTGACCTTCTCCATATCGGCGTCGTGGACCTGGGCCCAGCTCAACACGACTGACGCGAACGCCTCGTTGATCTCGACCAGGTCGATATCGCCCAGCTTCATGCCGGCCTTGTCCAGCACCCGTTGGGTGGACTGCACCGGGCCGTCGAGATGGTAGTAGGTCTCGGAACCGACCAGGGCCTGGCTGACGATCCGGGCGCGGGGTTTCAGTCCCAGTGCGCGAGCCTTGTCTTCGTCCATCCACAGCACCGCCGCGGCACCGTCGGAGATCTGCGACGAGGTGCCCGCAGTGTGGATGGCGCCTTCCATCACCGGGCGGAGCCCGGCGAGGCCTTCCATCGTGGTATCGCGCAGCCCCTGGTCGCGGCTGACGAAGTGGCGCTCCGCGGTGGGCTGCTTGTTTTCGTCGATCACCGGTGCCTCGATCGGGGAGATCTCCCGGTCGAAGCGGTGCTCATCCCAGGCTCGCTTGGCTCGTTGCTGCGAGAGGAATCCTAGGTGGTCGAGGTCTTCGCGGGTGATGCCGCGGCGCTTGGCGATTCGCTCGGCCGCGGTGAACTGATCGGGCATATCGATATCCCACGACGCGGCGCGGATCAGCGACCGATCCGGCCCGGCGTTGGCGCCGAGGCCGACCCGGCTCATCGCCTCGATACCGCAGGCGATGCCGACGTCGATCGCGCCGGCGGCAATCAGGCCGGCAATCAGGTGATTGGCCTGCTGCGCGCTGCCGCACTGACAATCGACGGTCGTCGCGCCGATCTGCTCGGGCAAGCCCGCGGTCAGCCACGCCACCCGGGTGATGTTGTTGGACTGCTCGCCGAACTGGGTGACGCATCCACCGATGAGCTGCTCGACCTCGTTGGCGTCGATACCGGCCTTGTCGATCACGGCCTTTTGAACTGCGCCCAACAATTCGGTCGCATGCAGTCCGGACAGCCAACCGCCCCGCTTACCGATCGGGCTGCGGGTGGCTTCGACGATGACAGGATTACCCATGACGTCAGGCTAGAACACGTTCCATTACTCTGACAAGCGAGGATGCCGCGGTGCCTTTTTTCTGCGGTGAAGCCATGTTTTACTGGCACTAGAACACGTCATTTTGATTGGCACTAGAACACGTCGTATTGAGGAGCGCATGACTATGCCAACCCCCAACATCCCGTCCGGCTTCGACTTCCTGGACCCCGACCTCTGTGTCCAGCGGCTGCCGGTCGAGGAACTCGCCGAGCTGCGCAGGGTCGCGCCGATCTGGTGGTGCGAGCAGGCTATCGGTAAGGGTGGCTTCAACGACGGCGGCTACTGGGTCGTCTCCAAGCACAAGGACGTCAAGGAGGTCTCGCGCCGTAATGACGTCTTCCTCAGCAATGACAACACTGCGATCCCGCAGTTCCCGGACGAGATGGCGCGCGAAGACATCGACGTGCAAAAGATTATGTTGCTCAACATGGACGGCGAGCACCACGACCGGTTGCGCCGAATCATCTCCAAGGGCTTCACACCGCGGGCGATCAATCAGCTGCGCGACGAGCTCGACCGTCGGGCCCAGAACATCGCCAAGGAGGCCGCCGCTCAGGGCAGTGGGGACTTCGTCGAGCAGGTGGCCTGCGAGCTGCCGCTGCAGGCTATCGCCGATTTGCTGGGTGTGCCCCAGGAGGATCGCGACAAGCTGTTCCGCTGGTCGAACGAGATGACTGGTAACACTGACGAGGAATTCGACGTCGACCCCAAGCAGTCGTCGATGGAGGTGCTGGCCTACGCCATGCACATGGCCGAGGTGAAGGCCAAGAACCCCGGCGGCGATATCGTCACCGCGCTGATCAACGCCGATATCGACGGCGAGAAGCTCTCCGACGACGAGTTCGGCTTCTTCGTCATGATGCTGGCCGTCGCCGGCAACGAGACCACCCGCAACTCGATCACCCACGGGATGATCGCCTTCGCGAACAACCCCGACCAGTGGGAGCTCTACAAGAAGGAGCGCCCCGAGACCGCTGCCGATGAGATCGTCCGCTGGGCTACGCCGGTCACCGCCTTCCAGCGCACCGCCGCCGAAGATGTCGAGTTGTCCGGCGTGCAGATCAAGAAGGGCCAGCGGGTGGTCATGTTCTACCGCTCGGCCAACTTCGACGAAGAGGTCTTCGAAGATCCGCACACGTTCAACATCCTGCGCAACCCCAACCCGCACGTGGGCTTCGGTGGCACCGGGGTGCACTACTGCGTCGGGGCGAACCTCGCCAGGATGACGATCAACCTCATCTTCAACGCCGTTGCCGACAACATGCCCGATCTCACACCACTTGGCGAACCCGAGCGGTTGATGTCGGGTTGGCTCAACGGAATCAAGCACTGGCAGGTCGATTACACCGGCGCCGGAGCCAGCTGAGCGCAACGCGCCGGCCGCAACGAATCAAGGAGGATTCTTCGTGGATTTCAGTCCGGACGAAGGGCAGCAGGCTGTCACCGATGTGGTGACGTCCGCGCTCGAACGGGACAACAGCTGGGACGCGCTGGTCGCGGGCGGCATCGTGGCGTTCGGCGTCCCGGAGCGGCTCGGCGGTGACGGACTCGGGCTGGCCGAGATCACGTCGGCGCTCACCCAGATCGGTAGATTCGGCAACGTCAGCCCGGCCTTCGCGACCCTGGGTCTTGGCCTGCTTCCCTTGCTGGACTTGGCTTCTGACGAGCAGCAAGATCGCTACTTGGCCGGCGTGGCCGAGGGCGCGGTGCTGACCGCGGCGCTCAACGAGCCGGGGCACTCGCTGCCCGAGCGGCCCGCCTCGCGGCTGACGGACGGCAAACTCAACGGCACCAAGGTCGGCGTTCCCTATGCGGAACAGGCGGAGTGGATCGTTGTCAGCACCGACAGCGGCGTGGTCGTGGTCTCGCCCAAGGCCCCGGGTGTGAGCTTGACGAAGACCCCGACATCGAATCACTCGGACGAATACGTCGTCGCGTTCGCTGACACCCCGGTCGCCGATGCAGATGTGTTGGGCGGCAGTGATTCCGTGCGCCGACTGAGTCAGCTGGTGGTGGCCGCCGTCGGCGCCTACGCGTCCGGTCTGGTCGCGGGCGCGCTGCGGCTAACCGCCGATTACGTCGCCAACCGGCACCAATTCGGCAAGCCGTTGTCGACGTTTCAGACCGTCGCCGCTCAGCTTGCGGAGATCTACATCGCCTCGCGGACGATCACGCTCGCGTCGACGTCGGTGTCCTGGTTGCTGTCCGAAGGTCGCGATGCCGCCGAGGATCTTGACGTCCTCGGCTATTGGGTGACATCCCAGGCGCCGCCTGTCATGCAACTGTGCCACCATTTGCACGGCGGCATGGGGATGGACATCACCTATCCGATGCACCGGTACTACGAGTCGATCAAGGACCTCACCCGGCTATTGGGTGGCCAACAACATCGCCTTGAACTGGTGGGAGCGTAATGTTTATCGAGCTGACGCCCGAGCAGAAGCAGCTGCAAGCCGAACTGCGCGAATACTTTTCGAATCTCATTTCCCCTGAGGAAGCTCAGGCGATGGAGTCCGACCGGCATAACGAGGCCTATCGGGCGATCATCAAACGAATGGGTTCCGACGGAAAGCTGGGCGCCGGCTGGCCCAAGGAGTACGGCGGGCTCGGCTACGGACCAATCGAGCAGTCGATCTTCGTCAACGAGGCCCAGCGTGCCGACGTGCCGCTGCCCGCGGTGACTCTGCAGACCGTCGGACCCACGTTGCAGCAGTACGGGACCGACGCTCAGAAGAAGAAGTTCCTGCCCGCGATCCTGGCCGGTGACGTGCATTTCGCCATCGGTTACAGCGAGCCGGAGGCCGGTACAGACCTTGCGTCGCTGCGCACCACGGCGATCAAGCAGGGTGACGAGTACATCGTGAACGGCCAGAAGATGTGGACTACCGGCGGGCACGACGCCGACTACATCTGGCTGGCCTGCCGCACGGACCCCGATGCGGTGAAACACAAGGGCATTTCGATCCTGATCGTCGACACCAAGGATCCGGGGTATTCCTGGACGCCGGTCATTCTGTCCGACGGTGCCCACCACACCAACGCGACGTACTACAACGACGTACGGGTGCCTGCAGACATGCTGGTCGGTGAAGAGAACGGTGGCTGGCGGCTGATTACCACCCAGCTCAATAACGAGCGGGTCATGCTCGGTCCGGCCGGGCGGTTCGCGGCGCTCTACGACCGGGTGCACGCGTGGGCGTCCAAGCCCGGTAGCACGGGGGACACCCCCCTCGACCACGACGACGTCAAGCGCTCGCTCGGCGAGCTCAAGGCGATGTGGCGCATCAATGAGCTGCTCAACTGGCAGGTCGCGGCGTCGGGGGAGACCATCGACGTCGCGGACGCGGCCGCCACCAAGGTTTTCGGCACCGAGCGCATCCAGTACGCGGGCCGGTTGGCCGAAGAAATTGTTGGTACACATGGGAATCCGGCGGATCCGGAAACTGCTGAGCTGCTGCAGTGGCTGGACAGCCAGACCAAACGCAATTTGGTGATCACATTCGGTGGCGGAGTGAATGAAGTGATGCGGGAAATGATCGCGGCCGCTGGTCTGAAGGTTCCGAGGGTGCCCCGATGAGCGCAGTCGACGACATCAAGGCTGCGGCTGAACGGGTCAAGGCCGAGGGTAAGAGCAAGCCCCGGGTCGGCCGGCATCCGGTCAACCAGCCGATGATCGACCACTGGCTCGACGCGATCGGCGACAAGAACCCGATCTACCTCGATGAGGATGCCGCCAAGGCGGCTGGCCATCCCGGTCTCGTCGCGCCGCCCGCGATGATCCAGGTCTGGACGATGATGGGTCTCGGCGGCGTTCGCCCCGACGACGATCCGCTGGGCAAGATCCTCGAATTGTTTGACGAGGCAGGCTATATCGGCGTCGTCGCCACCAATTGTGAGCAGACCTACCATCGGTATCTCCGCCAGGGTGAAGAGGTCAGCGTTGCCGCCGAGCTGACCGATGTGGTCGGCCCGAAGCGCACCGCCCTCGGTGAGGCGTTCTTCGTCACGCAGACCATCACCTGGTCCGTCGGCGACGAGGATGTCGCCGAAATGATGTGGCGGATCATGAAATTCATCCCCGCTGACAAGGATGGCGCTAAAGAGCCCGCCGTTTCGTCGGTGCCCGATGACCTTGACGCGGATTCCGCAATGCGGCCGGCGTCATCGCGGGACACCAAGTTCTTCTGGGACGGCGTCAACGCACATGAGTTACGCATCCAGAAGCGAGATGACGGCACGCTGGTGCATCCGCCGATTCCGGCGGTGTGGCTGGACAAAGAGCAGGAGACCGACTACGTCGTCGCCAGCGGAAAGGGCACCGTCTTCAGCTTCGTGGTGCACCACGCACCCAAGGTGCCTGGCCGCACGCTGCCGTTCGTCATCGCCCTCGTCGAGCTCGAGGAAGGCGTGAAGATGCTCGGCGAGCTGCGCAACGTCGACCCCTCGACCGTGGAGATCGGAATGCCGGTTAGCGCACTGTATATCGACTTCCCGGCCAACGATGTCGGCCCCGCCTGGACCAACTACGCATGGGAGCCGGCCAAATGAGCGCGCCCGCTATTGAGGTCGGCACCAAGCTGCCCGAGCTCAAGTTCTACGGCGACCCGACGTTCATCGTCTCGACGGCGATCGCCACCCGGGATTTCCAGGATGTGCACCACGACCGAGACAAGGCGCAAGCCAAGGGCTCCAAGGACATCTTTGTCAACATCCTCACCGACACCGGTCTGGTGCAGCGGTTCATCACCGACTGGGCCGGGCCGACCGCCGTCATCAAGTCGATAGGTTTGCGCCTGGGTGTGCCCTGGTACGCCTACGACACGGTGACGTTCACAGGTGAGGTCACCGCAGTGGAAGACGGTTTGATCACATGTGCGATCGTGGGCAGCAACAGTCTTGGCGATCATGTGATCGCCAACGCCACGCTCACGGTGGGGGCCGCCTGATGCCGGGCGAGCTGTCGGGGAAGGCCGCGATCGTCGGTATCGGCGCGACTGATTTCTCCAAGAACTCTGGTCGCAGTGAGCTGCGGCTGGCCTCGGAGGCCGTGCTGGACGCGCTCGATGACGCCGGCCTGACCCCCGCCGACGTCGATGGTATGACCACCTTCACGATGGACTCCAATACCGAGGTTGCCGTTGCGCGGGCCACCGGAATCGGTGACCTGAAGTTCTTCTCCAAGATCCACCACGGCGGTGGCGCGGCCTGCGCCACCGTGCAGCAGGCGGCCATTGCCGTGGCCACCGGTGTCGCGGATTGCGTTGTCGCATACCGCGCTTTCAACGAGCGCTCCGGGATGCGGTTCGGCCAGGTACAGATGCGGCTGGTCGAGAATTCCGACTCCACCGGCGTGGACAATTCGTTCTCCTACCCGCATGGGCTGTCGACGCCGGCGGCGCAGGTGGCGATGATCGCCCAGCGCTATATGCATCTGTCGGGTGCGACCAGCCGCGATTTCGGCGCGGTGTCGGTCGCGGACCGCAAGCACGCGGCCAACAACCCGAAGGCGTACTTCTACGAGAAGCCCATCACCATCGAGGATCATCAGGCCTCACGGTGGATCGCCGAGCCGCTGCGGCTGCTCGACTGCTGCCAGGAGACCGATGGCGGTGTGGCACTGGTGATCACCTCACCGGAGCGGGCCAAAGACTTGAAGCACCGGCCTGTCATCATCGAAGCGGCGGCGCAGGGGTCGAGCCCGAATCAGTACTCGATGACGAGCTACTACCGGCCCGAACTCGGACTGCCCGAGATGGGGCTGGTGGGCAGGCAGCTATGGGAGCAGTCCGGGCTGAGCCCGGCCGATATCCAGACGGCGATCCTCTACGACCACTTCACTCCGTTCACGCTGATTCAGTTGGAGGAGTTGGGGTTCTGTGCGCAGGGCGATGCGAAGGACTACATCAAGGACGGCGCGTTGGAGCTCGGCGGACGGCTGCCGATCAACACCCACGGCGGCCAGCTCGGTGAGGCCTACATCCACGGTATGAACGGCATCGCCGAGGGCGTGCGGCAGCTGCGCGGAACGTCGGTCAACCCCGTGCCGAACGTCGAGCACGTGCTCGTCACCGCCGGCACCGGCGTGCCGACGTCCGGCCTGATCCTCGGCTAGCTTTTCGGAACGTCACTCCAGAGTCGCGTTCGGCGTCCACCGTGACTTTGGTGCGACGCTCGCGGGGGTTGTCGGTGGGTGGAGGCCCACTTCCGCCATCGGTGAGCGGCCGGCGCGGAATTCGGGCGGCCCGCGAGACCATGGGGCTCGTCGACGGGGGAGCCCAGTCGCCCAAGGAAACCTGGCTCAGACTGCTCTTGATCGACGCCGGCCTGCCACGCCCTCAGACCCAGATCCCGGTGTTCGACGAGTTCGGCGAACTGGTCGGCTATCTCGACATCGACTGGGAGGACATCAAGGTCGCGGCCGAGTGTGACGGGGAACAACATCGCAAAGACCGCTGGCAATACACGCGCGACAACCGTAGGCGCGAGTTTCTGGAACAGCCTGGTTCGATCATCATTCGAGTCTTGGCGGGCGATCGGCAGGCGGACATCATCCGACGGGTCCGGGAGCCGTCGCCCGCCGAACGTGACACCAGAGCCAGGTTCAGCGTTCAGCGTGACACTGGTGTGACGCTCGGCGAAGGAGTCGAAATGCTCAGGTCAGGTTGTTCTTGACCTGGGAGTCTTACATCTCAGCGATGGCCAGCGCCGTCTCCGGCAGCACGGGATCGTTTGGTGAGCTGGAGAACTCGATGTTCGCCAGGGCCGTGCCCTCGGTGAATTACACCTCGGTGATCCCCTTCGAGCCGTCGGGTGACCTACCGGTGGCGATGAGTCCGTTGTCGCCGTCGCCGACATCAGCGGGCTGCTGGTGCCCCGTCAACGTCCTTAGCCTCGATCCACCGATGTTCGTTGGTAGTGGTGGTGGGGTTGAGTTTTGATCGTGGTTGCTGTTGCCGGCAGGGGGTATCTGCTGGTCTGCCCAGCTTTTCCTGTGTTGTTCGGTCGGGCCTTTCGGCGGGTGGTCAAAAGGTCGTGGTGGCTGGCGGGCTGTGGCCGATGGTGTTGCGCCACTGGGTGAGCCAGTGATCGACCCAGGGCCAGTGGGCTGGTAGGTGCAGGATGGGTCGGCGTTGCGGCCGTGCCAGTCGGGCTGCGATGTTGATGATCTTGCGGCGCAGGGTGGTGCCGCGGGCGGCGGCGTTGGTGCCGCCGGCCAGGACGCCGGTGGCGCGCAGCAGGTTGTGGGCGATCGCGGCGCATAGGATCCAGGCGCTGTTGGCGTCGAAGCGCCCGGAGGGGATGTGGGCCAGTGGGCCGTCGATGAGGTCGGCGAACACGGTTTCGATGATGGCGTGGCGGCGGTGGGTGATATCGGCGGCGTCGATGGGTTCGTCGGTGTCGGTGAAGAACGGGTGATAGCGCCACACCGGGAACAGGGCGTCACGGTAGCGGGCGTCTTTGACGCGGCGCACGATCAACCGGGCAGTCATCGGGTGATCGGTGGAACCGAAAGCGGTGTAGGTGGTTTCAGCGACTTCGGCATCGCAGATCCAGTCCCCGGTATCGGGGTCACGCACCGCGCCGGGGTAGTTGACCGGCCTCCACGCATCATCGGCGATGGTGTCGATGGCTGCCGTCACAGCCCGGGTTTTGGTCAGCACCAGCGAGAACCGGGCCCCGGCCCGTTGGCGGGCCGCCACCACGGTGCTGTTGCCGTAGGCCGAGTCTGCGCGCACCAGGATCTGACCACCGACTCCGGCGGCACGCGCGGTCACCACGGCGTGGGCGATCATGGACGCCGCGCCCCGCCCGGAGTTCGCTCTGCCGGCCCGCAGCCGGGCACCGGTGATCACCGGGGCGCTGTGGTCGGTGCTGATCGTGGTGATCAATGGCGAGAGTCCTTTGCGCAGGATTCTGCGTGCCGGCGATCGTGGTGTGCCCGTAGGGGCCCTGCTTGGCGTGTCCATACACCGGGCGCAGCAGGGAGTCGATGTCGATGAAGGCCCGCTCATCGGCCCCAGGCAACAGTGGCACCCGCTGACACAGCGCCCCCAGGTGTTCGCGCAGGACCGATTCGAGTTGCCGTGCATGACCGAAGGTGAACTCCCGCAACAGGGTTCCGATGATCGAGGGTGCATACACATCCCCGAACAGGGTCTTCATCCCACCGGCACGCACAATATCGAGGTCGTCGATACTGTCCGCGCCAGCGCACATCCCGGCGATCAGCGTGGTCAGCTTCGGTGACGGATTGGCCGCACCGGATTTGATCCGCTCGCCGATGAACGCGATCTTGCGCTCCAACAACTCTGACAGCCCGGTTTGAGCGGCCAGCGTCATCACCGCCACCAGCCCGGCGCACGACACGAGATGCTCTTCATCGAACACCGCAGACTCGGCGGCGAACCTATGGGAAACTTGCACTCGAAGTGCCCTTCCGAGTTGGTCCGATTGTTTGTGTAAGAACTTCAATCATCCCAGTTCAAAGGGCACTTTTCTAATACCGACACCCGAACCCTCATCAAGTCAATCGGTGGATCGAGGCTAAGACGTTCGGCTCACCGCTCGGCGCCGCAGCGTAGAAGACCGCGGCACCGGCTGGCCGCCCTCGGACGTATGCAGTGTCGAGCAATCAATCGTGTTGTCTCACAGCTGCTTTCAGCATCAATTGAGGTGTAGAACCTCGTCGAGTGGCGCACGCGGGTCGGGCGATGACGGCCGTACTGATCACCACGCTGAGCATCAGTGTTCCTACGCCGCTGCGGGAACTGATCATCCCCGGGGTTTCGCAACCGCACCACCTCCGTCGCTCGATCCACCTCCGTGGCCCGATCCCTGCTGGTGACGGGAGGCTTGCGAACCCAGCTCCGTGGACCTGGGCAGTCGTGCAGGGCTTAACTCGTCATCAGCGCGGACAGGGCGTCGTTGGTCTCGGCCACCGAGAACGGTCGGGGTGCCAGCCCGGGGGCAGCCAATCCCGCATGTCCGGAGCGGTGAGCCCCATCGGCGTTGCGTGCGGGTCGTACCCGCCGCGAACCCACGCAGCCAACTCCTCGTAGCCGCCCAGGCCGCCACAGTCCTCCGGCGGGCAGGCCATCTTGCCGGTGAGGCAGACCGGCGCCGGGGGCGGATCATCGAAAACGTCCTCGACCACCAGCACGTGCTCCCATCCGTCGCCGAAGTCATAGTCATAGAACAACCGGTCGCCCTTGTCGGACACCACCTGGTCAAGCCGCACACTGTCTTCGGTGACACCGTCGTCGCCTTCGCTGAGATCGAACCCGGTGACGAAGTAGGCACGAGTACGCCGGTCCGGCCCGACACCGAATTTATGCAGATGACCGTCCTGCCAGCCCCTCGCAACCTGCAGCACGACATGCAACTCATCGAGCACGAGATCGCCCGCCAGGTCCAACCGACGCCAGATCGGCGGCGTGGCGTACATCAGATCCACCCGCACCCGCAAACCCCGCGCACGCTCCGGCACAGCCCGCACCTCGGGCGTTGGCTCGTCGAACACCCCCGCGAATACGTCCCGGCCAGCGCCACGCCCACGCTGTCCCCGGGCACCCCACTCTTGCTCTTGCTCTTGCGCTTCCGCTGCGGCACACCCCCACCCGACCAGCCCCCTCAATCACTCGCGACCAGCGGGCTCACCGACCCCAGCTCCTACACCCTCAACCGTGAAGAGCCATCTTCAGCTCGTGACATCGGCCGAGCGGGTCGTTATCGCGAATAGATGATTGGTTCGGGCATTGGCTGCATCAACGTCAAGCGCCGGAGGTAGCCTGCGTGGAAATGGCGTCGTGTCAGGTTCGCAACGTGGATCGAGGCTGAGCTGCCGTCTTAGCCGCGACGCGCGCGGGTCATGAAAATCGACGGGAGGGCTGGATGCGCAACGGTATTCATTTCATTTCTGGTTTACCGCGGTCGGGCTCGACGTTGTTGGCCGGCATCTTGCGGCAGAACCCGCGCTTTCATGCTGGAATGACCAGCCCGGTCGGATCCATGTACATGGGTCTGGAGCAGTCGATGAGCCGGCGCAATGAAACGGCGGTGTTCATCGACCCTCAGCAGCGCCGAGAGGTCTTGTCGGGTCTGTTCACCAACTATTACGGCGACATCCAGTCGTCCAAGGTCGTGTTCGACACCAACCGGTTGTGGTGCGCCAAACTGCCGGCGCTGACTCAGCTCTTCCCTGATGCGAAGACCATCTGCTGTGTGCGTGACGTGAACTGGATCATGGATTCCATCGAGCGTCTGGTTCGCCGCAACGCTTTTGAGCCATCGGGCATGTTTGGCTTCGAGTCCGGAGGAACGGTGTTCTCGCGTATCAGTGCCGCTGCCAGTTCGGACGGGCTGGTCGGGTACGCCCTCGACGCGCTCAAGGACGGCTTCTTCGGTGAACAGGCCCCCAGCATGATTCTGGTCGAGTACGAGGCGCTGGTCAGTAACCCCGGCCGGGCCCTGAAGATGATCTACGACTTCGTCGGCGAACCGTGGCTCGCCCACGATTTCGACAATGTCGAATATGCGGCTGACGAGTTCGATCTGGCTTTGGGAGCGCCGGGACTGCACACGATCCGACGCAAGGTCGAGTTCATCGGCCGCCAAACCGTATTGCCGCCGCAGCTCTTTCATCGGTTCGACGATGACATGTTCTGGCGTAACCCTGAGGCCAACCGCCACCAGGTCACCATCATCCGCCCAGGCTGAACCTTCAGATCGGGATGAGCTCCACGTCGGAGAGCACGACGGCGTCGTCCCGGCTTGGTGCGGTGACCACGCCCACGTAGCGGCCGTCGTCCTTCCACACGTTGACCGTGATGGTCTCACCGGGGTACACCACCCCTGCGAAGCGCGCGCCGTAGGTCTGCACCTGCGACACGTCGGAATCCAGCAGCGTGTCCACCAGCGCCTTGCAGGTCATCCCGTAGGTGCACAGGCCATGCAGGATCGGCTTGGGAAAGCCTGCCGCAGCGGCGAATTCGGGATCGGAGTGCAGCGGGTTGCGGTCCCCGCACAGCCGGTACAGCAGCGCCTGCTGGGGCAGTAGCGGTACCGAGATCTCATAATCGGGTGCGCGATCCGGGGCGGCCACCGACGTCGACGGGCCCCGCTGGCCACCGAAACCGCCCTCACCGCGGGCGAAGATCGACCGTTTGGTGGTCCACAACAGCGTGCCGTCGGGGTCGGTCACCGTCGTCTCGCTGACGATGACAGCCGCCTTGCCCTTGTCCCAGATCTCGGTGAGCCGCTGCGTTGAGCGCGCGGTACCGCTGGGCGGCAGCGGAGCCGGCACCGTGACTGACTCGCTGGCGTGCAGCACCCGGCTCAACTCGATGTCGATACCGGGGTACTTCACCTCGGGCGGCTCGGTCATGTGGAAATTGGCCGCCACGTTGCCGAAGCTGGGCAGCACCTGCGGGGTACGGTCGGCGAGGTAACGCAATTCCTTGGCGTCCAGGGGATCCGCACCAGCACCAAGGCTGAGCTGATAGAGCTGCACATCGCTGCTCGTCCAGGTGAACTCGACAGGTTCCAGTTCGGCCGCGAGTGCGACGGAGACGTCGATCGGCATGTCAGCCCTTCCCTGTGCTCGATGTCGCCGGCCCAGCGGCTCCGGCGATATGCAACGCGGCGAGGTACCCGAACGCCATCGCGGGGCCGATGGTGCCGCCGGGTCCGGGATAGGTGTGGCCCATCACCGGCGAGCTGACATTACCGGCCGCATACAGGCCGTCGATCACCGAACCGTCGTCGCGCAGGGCCCGTCCGTGCACATCGGTGCGGATGCCACCCTTGGTGCCCAGATCGCCCGGCACCATCTTGGCGGCGTAGAACGGCCCGTGCTTGATCTCGCCGAGGTTGGGATTGGGCTTGTTGGTCGGATCGCCGTAGTAGCGGTCGTAGGCGCTCTCGCCGCGGTGGAAGTCCTCGTCCTTGCCCGCGCGGGCAAAGCCGTTGAACCGCTCGACGGTCGCACCGAGAGCGTCGGCCGGAAGCCCGGTCACCTTGGCCAGCTCCTCGATGGTGTCGGCCTTGACGATGACGCCGGACTCCATCCACTTCTTCGGAATCCGCTGTCCGGGCTGCAATCCCGCGAAGATGTACCGGTCGCGGTACTGCTGGTCGAAGACCAGCCAGGCCGGCACGTTCTCGCCTGGGCCGGGCCCCTGGCCGTACTCACCGCCATACATGTGGTGGCAGGCTTCGACATAGGGCATCGACTCGTTCATGAAGCGCTTGCCGGCCAGGTTGACGATGATCGAGCCGGGTGAGTTGCGCTCCGACAGTGCGAACCACGGCGCGCCGACCAGCGGAATCGTTGGGCCCCACCAGGCGTCCTCCATCAATTCCAGTGCCGCACCGAGCTTCTCGGCCGCCACAATGCCGTCGCCGGTATTGGCCTCGGCCCCCACCGTCCAATCCGCAGTGATCGGCGCGCGCTGATACTTGACGCGCATCTGCTCGTTGCGCTCGAATCCACCGCTGCCCAGGATCACACCGCGGCGGGCGCGGATCAGTTGCGGGTCAGCAGATTCGGGTCCGGTGGTGTCGCGGACGTAAATGCCGCGCACCACCCCGTCCTCGACGTAGAGGTCGGTCAGCGCGGTGTTCAGCAGCACAGGAACACCCGCCTGCTGTAGGCCGATTCGCAGCGGCGCGATCAACGCGCGGCCCATTCCGACGAGGTTCTTGCCGCGGGCACCGGCCCACATCGTGCGAATGCCGACCTTCAGGCTGCGCAGCACGCCGCGGGGATGGCGCTTGAGCTGGTTGAGGCGCACGAAGTCCTGCTGCATCACAACCACATTGAGCGGCACCTTGCCGTATGGCGGTTCCAGGAATTTCTCGTCGGGTCCGAGCTTCTTGGCGTTGAACGGCTTCGGCTCGATCGAGCGTCCCCCGGGGCGTCCGCCGGGGGCTTCGGGGTAGTAGTCGGAGTAGTTGGGCACCCAGCACATCTTCAGCGGCGAGTGCTTGAGCACGAACGACAGCATCTCGGGAGCGCGGTCAAGGTAGGTGTCGATGCGCTCGGCCTCCACCACATCGCCGATGATCTCGTGCAGATAGGTGCGGGCAGCGTCTTTGGTGTCGGTAACCCCGTCACGCTTGAGGATCTCGTTGTTGGGGATCCATACGCCACCGCCGGACCGTGCGGTCGAGCCGCCGAAGTGTGGGGCCTTCTCGACGACGACCGCCGATAGTCCCTGGTGAGCGGCGGTGAGTGCCGCGACCATGCCGGCCGCGCCGCTTCCGACGACGACGACGTCGAACTCCTGAACTGTCATACTAGAACACGTTATAGAATTGCCCCGTCCGGGCGCTACTGACCCCTCCTTTCCGATCAGCGGAACGGTTACCCCAAGGCGCTGGGACCGCATTAGAATTGCCCGCACCGGGCGCCGTTCGCCCCGGTCACACCGACGATGGGACCCCGGGAATGCTGAGCGTTTCGACGCGCGACGAGCTTGCCGCCGACCTTGCCGAGGCCGAGCGCAGCCGCGTCCCGATGACTCCGTTGACGTCCAATCACCCCGATATCGACGTGGTTGACGCCTACGAGATCCAGCTGATCAACATCCGGCAGCGGGTCGCCCAGGGTGCCAGGGTGGTCGGGCACAAGGTGGGTCTGTCGTCGGAGGCCATGCAGAAGATGATGGGCGTCGACGAGCCCGATTACGGCCACCTGCTGGCCGATATGGAGGTGTTCGAGGACCAACCGGTGCCCGCCGGGCGTTTCCTGTTCCCGCGCGTCGAGGTCGAGGTCGGTTTCATCCTTGCCGACGACCTGCCCGGTGCCGGATGCACCGAGGATGACGTGCTGGCCGCCACTGCCGCCTTCGCCCCGGCGATCGAGCTCATCGACACCCGGATCAAGGACTGGAAGATCGCGCTGTGCGACACGATCGCCGACAACGCATCGTCGGCGGGCTACGTGCTCGGCAAGGAACGGGTATCGCCCAAAGACGTTGATATCAGGGCCATTGACGCGGTGCTCACGCGCAACGGGGAAGTGGTGGCCGAAGGCCGCAGCGACGCCGTGCTGGGCAATCCGGTCACCGCGGTCGCATGGCTGGCCCGCAAGGTCGAAAGCTTCGGGGTGCGTCTGAAGGCGGGCGACATCGTGCTGCCGGGGTCGTGCACCAGGGCCATCGACTGCCGCCCCGGCGACCAGTTCGTCGCTGACTTCGCCGGGCTGGGCTCAGTCCGGCTGTCATTCGAGTAAGAGGAGTACCCAGATGGGCCAGAAGAGCTCAGTTGCCATCGTCGGATCGGGCAATATCAGCACCGACCTGCTGTACAAGTTGTTGCGTTCGGAGTGGCTCGAGCCGCGCTGGATGATCGGTATCGACCCCGAGAGCGAAGGCCTGGCGCGCGCCCGCAAGCTGGGGCTGGAGACCAGTCACGAGGGCGTCGACTGGCTGCTGGCGCAGCCGGAGAAGCCGGATCTGGTGTTCGAGGCCACCAGCGCCTATGTGCACCGGGCCGCCGCACCGCGGTATGAGGAAGCCGGCATCCGGGCCATCGATCTGACCCCGGCCGCCGTCGGCCCCGGTGTTATCCCGCCGGCCAACCTGCGTGCGCACCTGGACGCTCCCAACGTCAACATGGTCACCTGCGGAGGTCAGGCCACCATTCCGATGGTCTACGCCGTTTCGCGGGTCGTGGGTGTGCCCTACGCCGAGATCGTCGCGTCGGTGTCCTCGGCCTCGGCCGGTCCGGGAACCCGGGCCAATATCGACGAGTTCACCAAGACCACCAGCGCGGGCGTCGAGGTGATCGGTGGCGCCAAGCGTGGCAAGGCGATCATCATTCTGAACCCGGCTGATCCGCCAATGATCATGCGCGACACTATCTTCTGCGCGATTCCCGAGGACGCCGACCATGCCGCGATCACCCAATCGATCAAGGATGTGGTGGCCGAGGTGCAGACCTATGTGCCCGGCTACCGGTTGCTCAATGAGCCGCAGTTCGACGAGCCGACGGTGTACAACGGCGGTAACCACCTCGTCACGATCTTCGTGGAAGTGGAGGGTGCGGGTGACTATCTGCCGCCCTACGCGGGGAACCTGGACATCATGACCGCCGCAGCCACCAAGGTCGGCGAAGAGATTGCCAAGGACCGCGCGTCAGCTGGAACAGGAGCGCAAGCATGAGTGCAGAAGTGTGGTTCGACCCCAGCTGGGATGTCCGGATGACGGACACCTCGCTGCGTGACGGCAGCCACCACAAGCGTCATCAGTTCACCAAGGACGAGGTCGGCGCGATCGTCGCCGCCCTCGATACCGCGGGCGTGCCGGTCATCGAGGTAACCCACGGCGACGGGCTGGGCGGATCCAGCTTCAACTACGGGTTCTCCAAGACCCCGGAGCAGGAGCTGATCAAGCTGGCCGCCGAGACGGCCAAGGAATCCAAGATCGCGTTCCTGATGCTGCCCGGTGTCGGCACCAAGGAGGACATCAAGGAAGCCCAGAACAACGGTGGCTCGATCTGCCGGATCGCCACCCACTGCACCGAGGCCGACGTCTCGATCCAGCACTTTGGTCTGGCCCGGGAGCTCGGTCTGGAGACTGTTGGGTTCCTGATGATGAGCCACACGATCTCGCCGGAGAAGCTCGCTGCCCAAGCCCGGATCATGGCCGACGCGGGATGCCAGTGCGTCTACGTCGTCGACTCCGCCGGCGCGCTGGTGCTCGAGGGCGTGGCCGACCGGGTCGCGGCGCTGGTCGCCGAACTCGGCGATGACGCGCAGGTGGGTTTCCACGGCCACGAGAACCTGGGCCTCGGTGTCGCCAACTCGATCGAGGCCGTCCGTGCGGGCGCCAAGCAGATCGATGGATCGTGCCGTCGGTTCGGCGCCGGTGCGGGCAATGCGCCCGTCGAGGCGCTGATCGGGGTGTTCGACAAGATCGGCGTGAAGACCGGTATCGACTTCTTCGATATCGCCGATGCCGCCGAGGAGGTGGTCGCCCCCGCGATGCCGCAGGAGTGCCTGCTGGACCGCAATGCGCTGATCATGGGCTACTCCGGGGTGTACTCGAGCTTCCTCAAGCACGCCATCCGCCAGTCCGAGCGTTACGGTGTGCCGGCTCATCAGCTGTTGCACCGGGCGGGGCAGCGCAAGCTGATCGGCGGCCAGGAGGACCAGCTGATCGATATCGCGCTGGAGATCCAGCGGGAGCAGGCAGCGGCTGCCACCTCCTAGATCGCGGCCTCGTCGGACTCGACGGGCACCATGGTAGCCATGACGAGTCGCGACGACGCGCAAAAGATCCTGGAACAGCTGGCTGGGCCGACCGCGGTCCTGCGCGACGACCAGTGGACGGCCATCGAAGCGTTGGTGGTTCAGCGCCGGCGGGCGCTGGTCGTGCAGCGCACCGGGTGGGGCAAATCGGCGGTGTACTTCATCGCCGCCAAGCTGCTGCGCGAGCGGGGCCACGGTGCCACGGTGATCGTGTCGCCCCTGCTGGCGTTGATGCGCAACCAGGTTGCGGCCGCGCAACGCGCCGGTGTGCGGGCGGCCACGATCAATTCCGGCAACGTCACCGAGTGGGACGAGATTCATCAGCGGGTCAACAACGGTGACCTCGACGTCCTACTGGTCAGCCCGGAACGGTTGAACAACCCGGACTTTCGCGACAACGTGCTACCAGCCCTGGCCGCCGATGCCGGGCTTGTGGTGGTCGACGAGGCGCACTGCGTCTCGGACTGGGGCCACGACTTTAGGCCCGACTACCGGCGGATCCGCACTTTGCTGGCCGAACTCGGTTCAGAGGTACCGGTTTTGGCGACCACCGCCACCGCCAACGACCGTGTGGTCAACGATGTCGCCGCTCAGCTGGGCGTCGGCGGTGCCGGCAATGTGCCGGGCGGTGGCCTCGACACCCTGGTTCTGCGCGGTGGGCTCGATCGTGAGTCGTTGCGGTTGTCGGTGATACAGGCCGGCGGTGGGGCGCAGCGCACGGCCTGGCTGGCCGAGCATCTGGAATCGCTGCCGGGTTCTGGAATCGTTTACACGCTGACCGTCGCCCAGGCGCATGATGTGGCGGCGCTGCTGCGCGAGCACGGGCACGAGGTGGCCGCGTACACCGGATCGACGGAAAACGCTGAGCGAGAACAACTCGAGGCCGATCTGCTGGGCAACCGGGTGAAGGCGCTGATCGCCACCTCGGCGCTGGGGATGGGATTCGACAAGCCGGATCTCGGATTCGTCGTGCACCTCGGAGCGCCGTCGTCACCGATCGCGTATTACCAGCAGGTCGGTCGTGCGGGCCGTTCGACGGCCAGCGCCGAGGTGGTGCTGTTGCCCGGACGTGAGGACCAGGACGTCTGGCGGTACTTCGCGTCGGTGGCATTCCCCTCGGAAACTATGGTGCGCAACGTCATTGGTGAACTGGAGCCCGATCGGCCGTTGTCGACACCCGCCCTGGAGCCGCTGGTGGATCTGGGCCGCACCCGGCTGGAGATGGTGCTCAAGGTGCTCGACGTCGACGGGGCGGTGCGGCGGGTCAAAGGTGGCTGGCTGGCCACTGGACAATCGTGGGTTTACGATGAGGTCCGCTATCGCCAGCTCGATGAGGCCCGCCGCCGTGAGCAGCAGGCCATGCTCGACTACCAGAGCACCGACGAGTGCCGAATGACGTTCCTGCGCAGGCAACTCGACGATCCTGATCTCAGCGACGGCGAACGCTGTGGGCGATGCGATAACTGCGCGGGTGCGCATTTCAGTGTCGCGGTGAACGACGAGGCGACCGCACTGGTGCAGGAGCGGCTGATGCGACCCGGCGTGGAGATCGCCCCGCGCAAGCAGTGGCCGTCCGGGTTGGCGAAGCTGGGCATCGAACTGAGCGGCCGTATCGGTGACGGGCCCGAGCCGGGCCGGGCGATCGGGCGACTCACCGACTTGGGCTGGGGCCCGCGGCTGCGGCGCTTGCTCGACGAGCCCGACGGCGACGTGCCGCCAGATGTGGTGCAGGCCGCCGTCAAGGTGCTGGCCGCCTGGGACTGGGGCACCCGTCCGACCGCGGTGCTGGCGCTGGACTCGGACTCCCATCCCGTCCTGATCGCCTCGCTGGCGCGGGAGCTGGCTCGCCTTGGCAGGCTGACCGACCTCGGCGTGCTGCGGTACGCGGCGGGGCGCCGGCCGGTCAGCGCGGCCAACTCCGCCTATCGGGTCGCCGCCCTGGACGGTGCATGGTCGCCGGAATCGGCGTTGATCGCTGCGGCCGGTGGACCGGTGCTACTCGTCGACGATCTGACCGATACCGGATGGACGCTGACGATGGCCGCGCGCGTTGTGGCCGACGCCGGCGCACCCGCCGTGCTGCCTCTGGTGCTCGCCGCCACCAGCTGAGCCAGGTAACACCGGCTCAGACGCGCGCGACGTTCTTTTCAGTGGCTGCCGCAGCTCGGACTGCACGGCCGCCGGCCTGTCGGCCACGGTCAGCTCGGTCACCAAGAACCTATCGGACTATTTCGCGGTACATCCCGATGCCAACCAGGCCCTGATCGACGCGACCCGGCAGTCCGGGTTCTCCGCGATCGGCGCGTGCAACAGCTACTTCAACGACCATCCTGACCAGGCCAACGACATCCGAGCCATCAAGGCGCCGCTGGTCGATTTCCAGAACCGCTGTGGCCTGCAGGTGGAACCGGCCGAGGCGCTGGTCGACATCGGCGAGCTGTAGTCACCACCGAGGTTTTGCGCCGCCGAGCTGCTTGGTGAGCGTATCGGCGGCGGTGACCAAACCGCGTGCGTGCTTGGCGATCTCGGCGTCGGTGAGTGCCCGGCCAATCTGCAGCGACACCACCATCACCTGCCGGTGGTGGTGGTCGTAGACGGGTGCCGAGATCACGCTGACGTTGTGGCGCTGGCGGGTGCCCGCTGCTTCGCTGGCCAGATAAACCCGCTCGCCGATATCGGAGATCAACTCACCCAGCAGGGCGCGCAGCTCGTCGGGCAGGGTGCTCGACATGCCCGCCATCATCGCGTACAGCCGCCGGCCACCGGGGGTGAGACGTTCGACGAGATATCCCGCCGTTCGGCATTCGGCGATTACGCGGTCGAGCCGCCGCGTTTCGGTGCGCAGCGGGATGGTCGGAGCCCGGTCCAGCCAGCTGCTTAAGGCGCCGTCGTCCCACAGCACGAACATCAGCCCTACCGGCGGGGCGAACGGATAGCTCTGCCCGACCCTGACCCCAACGTCGGCGCCGGGTGGCTCGACCAGCTCCAGCAGCGTGATCCGGTCGTCGACAACGGCGGCCAACGCCGCGGTGGTGTCGAAGGTTTTCGACAACTGGGCCAGTTCGGCACGGGCGGCCGGGTTGACTCGTAGCGACTCCTGCGCGAGGTGGCCCAGCCCGATCAGGCTGGGGCCCAGCCGGTAGGTCTTATCGGCGGCGTCGCGGACCAGGTAGCCGGACTCGGTCAGGGTCGTGACGATGCCCAGGCAGGTGGGCTTGGCCAGGTGCAGCCGGCGGGCCAGTTCCGAGAGGCCGAACCGCTCCTGCGGGTGCTTGGCCAGGAAATCCAGAATCGCCACAACGCGCTGCGTCGGGGGAGATGATCGACCTGGAGTGGATGTATCCGGCATTGCAAAATCCTACCTCTACGGTCCAGATATGGACCGTGACTTGGTTGACCCGAATGAGAACGCGTTCTAGTCTCAGCCAGAGGACGTACCAGTGCGGTCCAATACTGAAACGCGAGGCGGTCGATGTACACCCAGCCACTAGTGGACGCCATTGCCGAGTCTGAACATCTGGTCAGAGACGCTCCGTTCATCGAGAGCGAGGCCGACTTGCTGGAGGGGCTGCAGTATCTGGCAGGCTGCGTGGCCGCGTGCACGCATGTCGCCTTCGACTACGACCGCGACCATCCGTTCCTGCATTCGGGCACGGGGCCGTTCACCAAGATGGGACTGGACAACCCCGACACGATGTACTTCGGCACCCGGGTGCTGGCCGGCCACGAGTATGTCGTCACCGGCACGCGCGGGACCACCACCGACGTCAGCTTCCAGTTGCTCGGTGGCGAGTACACCGACGAAGTGGTCCCCGACAGTAAGACGGCGTTCGACGACCGTAAGCTCGACATCGCCGCCGATGGCACGTTCGAGTGGCGGTTCATCCCGGATACCAACGCACAGTTGGTGATTCGTGAGGTCTACAACGATTGGTCCGCGACGCGCGGCAGCTTCGCGATCGCCCGCACCGATACCGCTGGAACTGCGCCGCCGGCGTTGACCGTCGATCTGATCGAACGGCGCTGGGCCACTGCGGCCACGCAATTGGTGCAGCGGGTCAAGACCTGGCTGCAGTTCCCGAGGTGGTTCTACGACACCCTGCCGGTCAACACCCTGACCGCGCCGCGCCTCACTCCCGGTGGGCTGGCCACCCAGTACTCGTCGGTGGGGCACTACGACATCACGCCGCAGCAGGCACTGATTCTCACCTTGCCGGTCACCGACGCTCCCTACCTCGGCTTCCAGCTCGGCAGCCTGTGGTACATCTCGCTGGACTACATCAATCACCAGACCTCACTGAACGGCACTCAGGCACAGGCCGATCCGGACGGCAAGATCCGTATCGTCGTCGCCGACCAGAACCCGGGTGTGACCAATTGGGTCGAGACGCTCGGGCACGCCAAGGGCTACCTGCAGTTCCGCTGGCAGCGGGTCTCGCGGGAGCTCACCGAAGCCGATGGTCCAACCCTGGAACTGGTCGACCTCGACGCGGTGGCAGCCAAACTGCCCTACTACGAGCACAACAAGATTTCCGATGACGACTGGCGCCAGCGAATCGCGCTGCGTCAGCAACTAATTGGCAACAGGATGGTGGGTTGACGCATGACCGGCTTGCTCGAGAACAAGGTCGTCGTGATCAGTGGCGTTGGTCCAGCGCTGGGAACGACACTGGCGCGCCGATGTGCCGAGGAAGGCGCGGATCTGGTGCTCGCGGCCCGGACCGTGGGGCGCCTGGACGATGTCGCCAAGACGGTCACCGACCTTGGTCGCCGCGCGGTGTCGGTGGGCACCGACATCACCGACGAGGGCCAGGTCGACAACCTGGTCAATCAGACGCTCAACGCATACGGCAAGGTTGACGTGCTGATCAACAACGCGTTCAAGGTGCCGTCGATGAAACCCTTCGCCAACACCTCGTTCGAGCATATCCGCGAGACGGTGGAGCTGACGGTGCTCGGTGCACTGCGGCTGATCCAGGGTTTCACACCGGCGTTGGTCGATGCCAAAGGCTCAGTGGTGAACGTGAACTCGATGGTGCTGCGGCACTCCGACCCCAAGCAAGGTGCCTACAAGCTGGCCAAGGCCGCGCTGCTGTCGATGTCGCAGTCGTTGGCCAGTGAGCTTGGGGAGCGGGGCGTCCGGGTTAATTCCGTTCTGCCGGGCTATATCTGGGGTGGCACCTTGCAGGGGTACTTCGAGCACCAGGCCGGCAAGTACGGCACGACCGTCGACGAGATCTACAAGGCCGCGGCCGTCAACAGCGATCTCAAGCGGCTGCCCACCGAGGACGAAGTCGCCTCGGCCATCTTGTTCATGGCCAGCGATCTGTCCAACGGCATCACCGGTCAGACCCTGGACGTGAACTGCGGGGAGTATCACAACTGATGGGTGAAAAGACCGCGAGTGACTTTCTCAGCGTCGAGTCGGTACGGGCCTCAGCCGTCAAGGCGACCGGCTTGGACGACTTCGGCGTCGACGATGACAATTACCAAGAAGCGCTGAGCGTGCTGCTCGAATCGTTTCGCAACGACGCCGACCTCACCGAGCTCGGCAGCAAAATGTCACGCTTCTTCGTGCGAAATGCGTTGGTGGCCAGGCTGGTTTCCGAGGCTGCGTTCAAACAGCATCCCCAACATGTCGACGTGCCGATCGAGCGACCGATCTTCGTCACCGGGCTGCCGCGCACTGGAACCACCGCGATCCACCGGCTGCTGACCGCCGACCCCCGGCATCAGGGGCTGGAATTGTGGCTGGCCGAGTTCCCGCAACCCCGGCCGCCGCGGGAGACCTGGAAGGACAACCCGGTCTTCCAGCAACTCGATGCGCAGTTCACCCACGCCCATCAGGAGAACCCGGATTACACCGGGCTGCACTACATGACGGCCGACGAGGTGGAGGAGTGCTGGCAGCTGTTGCGGCAGTCGTTGCACTCGGTGTCCTACGAGACGTTGGCTCACCTACCAACCTATTCGCAGTGGCTGGCTCGCCAAGACTGGACCAAGTCATACGCCCGGCATCGCAAAAATCTGCAGCTGATCGGGCTCAACGACCCCGAGAAGCGTTGGGTGCTCAAGAATCCCAGCCATTTGTTCGCGCTGGACGCGGTGTTTGCCGTCTATCCGGATGCGCTCATCGTGCAGTGCCACCGGCCGGCCGAGACGATCATGGCGTCGATGTGCTCGCTATCGCAGCACACCACCGAAGGCTGGTCGAACACCTTCACAGACGAGGTGATCGGCGCCGATTCGCTTGAGACCTGGACACGCGGCTTGAGGCTGTTCAACGAGGAACGCGCCAAGCAGAATCCGGCGCAGTTCTACGATCTGGACTACTTCGAGCTCATCCGCGAACCGATCCGCGCCGTGGAAAAGGTCTACGAACAGTTCGGTATTGAGATGACTGATGATGCGCGCGCGGCAATCCAGCGCACCGACGAGGAGAGCAAGCAGGGCCCGCGAGCGCCCAAGCACACCTACTCGCTGGCCGACTACGGGTTGACCGAGGAGCAGGTCACGGCGAGCTTCACCGGGCTCTAACCGTCGCCCGGGGCGGGGGCGCTGGAGTACTCCTCCAGGCAGCCCTCTGCCACGGCGTGCTTGATGCTGTCCGACAGCCTGGGGCACGAGCGGGTGCGGGCGCTTGACCCACCCGCCTCACGAATCTCGGCGAAGTAGGCACATCGCTGCTGGGATTCGCTGCTCCACTGCACTGCGGTGTGTGCGGCGCCGAGTTTTTTCACCTTCACCGCGATATGGCAGTACCGGCAGTCGATATCGGCCAAACCCGCCGTCAGGTAGCGCTCCCGATCCTGGCGGGTGGCCTCGTGCAGGGCGGCCGCGCGCTGGGGGTCGGAGGCGAAATCGGGTGCCTTGGACCACGATCCGGGAACGCCGCCATTGTGCTCGGGCGGCTCGTCGTGCTCGTGTTCGTGCACGCCGAGCAACTCGAGCATGGACCGCGCCAGATCGTCAACGTCGGGCGTCTGGTCCCTGGGGGTCATGTCGCGGGCTGTTCTGTCTTCTCAGCCTGCTTCTGGAGGTTCTCCTGAACCTCCACACGCCACTTCTCATTGGCCGGCGCGGTATCGACCTCGAGCTCGAACCGGTCGGTCATGTCCGGGGAAATATCGGCGACGTCCACATAGAACTGCTGATACCACCGGCGCATCTGGTAGACCGCGCCGTCTTCCTCGACGAGCAGCGGATTGTCGATGCGGGTCTTGTGCTTCCAGATCTCGACGTCCTGCAGGAAGCCCGTGCTGACGCCGACGGTCATCGCATCCGAGAGCTTGTCGCTCATGGAATCGTCCATGCCCTTGGGCTTTTCGACGATCACACCCCACTGCAGCATGAACGAATCCTGCGTCACCGGGTAGTGGCAGTTGATCAGGATCGACTCGGCCTTGAAGCCGTGGTAGTTGTTGTGCAGCCAGTTGATCATGAACGACGGCCCGAAGTACGAGGCCTCCGAGTCCAGGTGGGAGTCGGAGTAAGCCGAACCGCCGACCGTGACATCGGGCCGGCCGACGTTGTGCAGGTACTGCGAGGCGATGTGGCCCTCGAAGACGTTCTTGAAGTACGTCGGCAAGCCGAAGTGGATGTAGAAGAAATGCGCCATATCGGTGACGTTGTCGACGATCTCGCGGCAGTTGGAGCCTTCGATCAGCATCGAGTTCCACTTCCACTCGGTCCACTCACCGCTGGTGTACTCCGGGATCTCCGGAATCTGCACCTCGGGCTGCGGCGGATTGCCCTCGTGGTCATGCCAGACGAACAGCAGACCGTTGCGCACGTCGGTCTCCCAGGAACGGGTGCGGGCCAGCTTGGGGGTGCGCTTGGCGTAGGGCACCAGGCGGCAGCGGCCGTCGCCGCCCCAGCGCCAGTCGTGGAACGGGCACGCCAGGGCATCGTCCTTGACGGTGCCCTGAGAGAGGTCGCCACCCATGTGACGGCAGTAGGCGTCCAGGACATGGACCGCGCCCTGGGAATCGGCGAAGACCACCAATTTCGTCCCGAATGCATCGATCGGGTGTGGCTTGCCGTCCACATAACTGGTCACCGGACCCAGGCAGTGCCAGCCCCGGGCGTACCGGTCTGGCAGGGTCCCGGTGTCGATCTCGCGAATGCCGGTAGTCACCCTCATGCCTCCACTCGTAGGTTCTAACTAGAACACGTTACAGTTTTACTGTCTCATCGCGCAATCTTCAGCGGCTTTACCTGGGGATTACCTTCCGCAATTGCGGTATGTGTCAACGATGGCGATGTATTCGTTCGAGGGACGGTCACCGCGGGTCGATCCCACCGCGTTCGTCGCGCCGACGGCGGTGCTCATCGGGGCCCGCAGCATGATTGCCGCGCACTCGCTGGTGGTCGGTGGCACCCCTATCCCCGACGAGGTTCTGGTCACCGGGTCGCCGGCGAAGGTCAAGGGAACGATCGCCGGGACTGGCGCCGAAGTCTGGGTGAACCTCAACCCGAAGGCGTACCAGGATCTCGCCCAGCGTTACCGGATGGGCTTCCACGAGATCCTGGAGATCTGACGAGGGTCACTCGCGAGCCTGTGAGTGTCGACACCGCCACTCGCACTTCGTGTCGACGACAACAGCCTGGGCGCGACTTAGATCTTGGTCGCGCTCGCGGCGGCCTTGTCGAGTTCCCAGTAAGCCCGCAGCGCGACGATCTTGCCCTGCGCGTTGACCCGGTAGGTGAACACACCCTCGGCGACCACCCGGTAGCCGCTGGACTCGATGACGATGTGTCCGACGTTGGCTTCTTCGTCACCGCACTGATAGGTCTTCTCGAAATTGAAGACGAGCTTGCTCGGGGCGATCGCCATGTCGTAGAACTTGGCGATCGCCTCCTTGCCGCGGTGGCCCGTGCCCTCGGGATCGAAATGCGAAGGGCCGATGGGATCTTCGATGACAGCGTCGTGGGCGAACACCGACAGCCAGGTCTCTTTGTCGCCGGCCATCGCGGCCTCGCGTGAGCGCCGTCCCGCTTCGTGCGCCGGCGTGCTCATCACCCTGCCGCCATCAGTCTTGCCAACCCGAGTGGATGTAGGTGTCGGCGAAGCGCTTCATCGAGTCGATCTTCTTGTCCACCGGCGCGTCGAAGGGCAGGCCCTCGAACACCCACGGAATACCGATGTAGTCGGTGACACCGGCCGCGACCAGGTCGCGGTGACCGTCGACACCGAACTTGTCGATGCACACGGCCTGGTACTCGAAGGGGTCGTCGGCGCGGCCTGCGTCGGCAAGCATCTTCTTGAGCTGACCGATGGTCTCGCCCAATTGATCGCACGTCATCATCGCGCTGGTCCAGCCGTCGCCGATCCGGACGGCGCGCTTGAGCGCGACATCGGTGTGCCCGCCGACGTAGAACGGCACTGACGTGGACGGGGCGGGGCTCATCTGCAGCCGGTCGAAATCGTAGAACTCGCCGTGATGCTCGACCATGCCGCCGGCGAGTACCAGCTTGATGACGTCGATCATCTCGTCGACGCGCTTGCCGCGCTTGGCGTAGGGAACCCCACACCACTCGAATTCCTCGGGAGCCCAGCCGATTCCGACGCCGAAGCCGAACCGGTTGTTGGTCAGGTTCGCCACCGAACCAACCTGGCGGGCCAGCAACAGCGGATTGCGCGACCCGAGCTTCATCACGTTGGTGTAGAAGCGCAGCTTCGACGTCACCGCACCCAGCGCACCCGCGAGGATCAACGGGTCGACCCACGGCGAGGTCTCGTCGAACATCCGCTTGCCGTCGGCGGTGTAGGGGTAGTCGACGGACTGCTTCTCGAAATAGAAGATCGAGTCCGGCAACGCGATGTTATCGAAGCCGAGTTCCTCTGCGGCCTTAGCGATTTCGATGAGCTGGTCGAGTGGGCTGAACGCGATGCTGATCGTGTACTGCATCTTCGTCATGTGGTGGCTGGCTTATCCGAGCCGACAACCCACATCGAGAAGTACTGCGCGCCGCCGCCGTATGCGTGGCCGAGCGCCTTGCGCGCACCCTCGACCTGATGGTCGCCGGCTTTGCCCATCACCTGGATCGCGGACTCGGCGAACCGGATCATCCCCGATGCGCCAATCGGATTGGAGCTCAACACACCACCGGAGGGGTTGAACGGGATCCGTCCACCGATCGCCGTCTCGCCGGCCTCGGTGAGCTTCCAGCCGTCGCCCTCGGCGGCGAAGCCCAGGCTTTCCAGCCACATCGGCTCGTACCAAGAGAACGGGACGTACACCTCGGCCACATCGATCTCATCGATCGGGCTTTCGATTCCGGCGTCTTTCCACAAGGCCGCGGCCGCATCCCGGCTGGCTTGCGGATTGACCTGGTCGCGCCCGGCGTAGGCCAATGGCTCGGTGCGTAGCGCGGTCGCGTGGATCCAGGCGACGGGATTCCCCGCGGCCAGATGGGCCTCGGCGGCTTCCTCGTCACCGATCACCATGGCTGCCGCACCGTCCGAGGACGGGCAGGTCTCGTCGTAGCGGATCGGATCCCACAGCATCGGGGACTCCATCACCTTCTCAACGGTGATATCGGGCTGGTGCAGATGCGCCAGCGGGTTTTTTGCACCGTTGAGTCGGTCCTTGACGGCCACGATCGCGCCGATATGAGTCGGAGCGCCCGACCGGCGAATGTAGGCCCGCACGTGCGGTGCGAAGTAGCCACCGGCCCCCGCGCCGACCGGTTTGGTGAACGGCACCGGAATGCTCAACGCCCACATGGCATTCGATTCGGACTGCTTCTCCCACGCCATCGTCAGCACGCGCTTGTACTTGCCGGATTGCACCAGGCTGGCGGCGACGATCGCGGTGGACCCGCCGACCGACCCCGCGGTGTGCACGCGGATCAGCGGCTTGCCGGTCGCGCCGACGGCATCAGCCATGAACAGCTCGGGCATCATCACGCCCTCGAAGAAGTCGGGCGCCTTGCCGACGACGACGGCGTCGATGTCATCGAACGTGGAGCCCGAGTCCGCAAGTGCCCGGTCGATCGCTTCGCGCACGAGGCCGTTCATCGAGACGTCCTTGCGCTTGGCGACGTACTTCGTCTGCCCGGTGCCCAGGACTGCGGCTAGCTTCTTGCTCATCAGTTCTTGCCCTCCAGGACTGCGACGAGATTCTGTTGCAGCGCAGGGCCGCTGGTGGCGTGCGCAAGCACGCGGCCCGCCGAACGAGAGAAGATGTGCTGGGCGGCGCAACCGATCCGCTCCAGGCCGGCCGAGAACATCGGGTTGGCCGCCAGCGCGCCCCCTGAGGGGTTGATCTTCGTCGACGCGGGCAGGCCGATCGCCTCGGTCAGGATTAGCTGCTGATGGCTGAACGGTGCGTACAGCTCGGCGATCTCGATCGAGCTGGTATCACCGCGGGTCGCCGCCGTAGCCGAGGCCGCGGTGGACGGCGACGTGGTCAGGTCGCGCGCGCCGAGTACCGGCGTCTCGATGCGGTGCTCGATGCCGGTGATCCAGGCCGGGTTCTCCCGAAGCTCGCGGGCCGTGTCGCCGGCGGCGAGGATGATCGCTGACGCGCCATCGGTGATCGGCGCAATATCGTGGTGCCGCAACGGGTCTGTGAAGTACGGCCGCGACAGCAGCTCGTCAATGGTACCGGTGACCTCTTCTTGGTCGGTGCGGCCTCCGGCGGCGTAGGCGTCCAAGGCCACCTGCGCCATCTCCTCGGCGGTCCACTTGCCCGAGTCGAGGCCGAGGCGGGCCTGCAGGCCGGCCATTGACACCGAGTCGGGCCACAGGGGGGCGACCGTGTACGGATCGGTCTGTAGCGCGAGTACCCGGCGAAGCGTGCCCGCCGACGGCTTACCGAAGCCGTACACCAGCGCGGTGTCGACCTGGCCGGTCAGGATCTTGATGTAGGCCTCATAGAGAGCCCATGCCGCGTCCATCTCGACATGCGACTCGTTGATCGGGGGAATCGCCCCGATTGAGTCGATCGCTGAGATGAACGAAAAGGCGCGGCCGGCAAGGTAGTCCGAGGAGCCTGAGCACCAGAAGCCGATATCGGTCTGCTGTAGTCCGAGTTCCTCGTAAAGCCGATGGAAACACGGCATCAGCATCTCGACACCGTTGGTGGTGCCGTTGCTGCGTCGGACATGCGGCGCATGGGCGAAGCCGACGACCGCTACATCGCGAAAAGTCATGTGGCGAGTCCCTTTAGAGGTGATGCTTGTAGGTGTCGTAGTCGGCGTCGGGTCCGCCGGTGGGCTTGAAGTACTCGATGTTGTCGATGCCGAGCCCCCATTCCTCGCGAGGCTTCCACACGGCCTGCACTCGCATTCCCATCCGCACGTCGGCGATGTCGATCTCCTGAATCAGGTGCAGGAAAGGGATATCGGCGCCGTCGAGCAGCACATAGGCCGCGACGTACGGCGGCTTGATGCGCTGGCCCGCGAACGGGATGTTGATGATGGCGAACGTGGTGACGGTGCCGACATCCGGCAGCTCCAGGAGGGTGTCCAACTCGAGGCCGGTGGCCGGATCGGCCTCCCTCGGCGGGAAGTACACCTTGCCGTTGGCTCCGGTGCGAGCGCCGAGCAGCTTGCCGTCTTCGAGTCCGCGCAGGAACGCGCTCTCCGGACGTGATGCGGTGTGCTGGATTTCGATGCTGCTGGGCGAGACGAGGATGGTCACCGGCTCGCGGTCGTCGACATCATCGGGCACCGGCTCGGGCTCGTCTCCAAGCTCGAAATACGCGATATCGGTGATCGCGCCGACCGGCTCGTCGACCCAGTGCGCGTGCACTCGTGCGCCGGTGCTGATCGCGTCGGACGAGTCCGCGGCGACCGCATGGAGAAGCCCGGTGTCCGCGCCGTCGAGTTTGATCAGCGCCCAGGCGAATGGCTTGTCCAGCGGCTGTCCTTCGAGCGGCTCGGACTGCCACGTCCACGACAGCACCGTCCCGACGCTGGCGACCGGCACCACCTCTGTTAGCGGCGCATAGTCCACGGGGTCATACTCAGCGGGCGGTACGAGCACGCGTCCGTCCGAGCCGCGGACGCCCAGGATGCGTCGCCCGCGCAGGGCGGTGAAGAACTGGCCAAGGAGAGGTCCGACTGAACGGGTGTAGTCGAATGACAGCTTCAGCGGTGCCGAAAGGGGCTTCTGATGCGCGTCGATCTGCACCGGGCTGCTTTGGCTGGTGGTCACAGCATCGAGTAGAACAGGTTCTAAGAAACGTGGCAAGGACCTTGTCCCGGACAGAAAGGCGGCACCGATGAAGCTGGGTCTGCAACTTGGCTATTGGAGCGCACAGCCTCCGACGAATCATGCGGAGTTGGTGGCGGTGGCCGAGGAGGCCGGCTATGACACGGTGTTCACCGCCGAGGCGTGGGGCTCGGATGCCTTCACGCCGCTGGCGTGGTGGGGCCGTGAAACCAGCCGGATGCGGCTGGGCACTTCGGTGGTGCAACTCTCGGCACGGACCCCAACCGCGTGCGCGATGGCGTCGCTGACGCTGGACCATCTCTCCGGCGGCCGCCACATCCTCGGCCTGGGGGTGTCGGGCCCGCAGGTCGTGGAGGGCTGGTACGGGCAGCGCTTCCCCAAACCGTTGGCGCGGACCCGCGAATACATCGACGTGATCCGCCAGGTCTGGGCACGGCAAGCCCCGGTCACCAGTGCCGGCCCGCACTACCCGCTGCCGTTGAGCGGGGAGGGCACCACCGGGCTGGGCAAGCCGCTGAAGCCGATCGTGCACCCGTTGCGCGCCGATATCCCGATCATGCTCGGCGCCGAAGGCCCCAAGAACGTCGCGCTGGCCGCCGAGATCTGCGATGGCTGGCTGCCGATCTTCTACTCGCCACGCCTGGCCCCGATGTACAACGAGTGGCTCGATGAAGGATTCGCCCGTCCCGGTGCCCGCCGCTCCCGGGAAGACTTTGAGATCTGTGCCACCGCGCAGGTGGTGGTCACCGATGACCGGGCCTCGATCCTGGAACTGATCAAGCCGCACCTGGCGCTCTACATGGGCGGAATGGGCGCCGAAGACACCAACTTCCACGCCGATGTCTACCGCCGGATGGGCTACTCCGACGTCGTCGACGAGGTCACCCGACTGTTCCGCTCAGATCGCAAAGACGATGCGGCCAAGGCCGTTCCCGACGAACTCGTCGACGACTCGGCGATCGTCGGCGACATCGACTACGTGCGCAAACAGATCGTCGCCTGGGAAGCCGCCGGCGTCACCATGATGGTCATCGGCGCTCGCACCCCCGAACAGATACAAGAGGCTGCGGCCCTCTTGTAGACACTTCTTGCGAGTTGTCTAGCCGGGGCTCTAGATTGACCGGATGACGTTCGGCTTAACGCAGGATATGGGCGTCGCCGAACGTCATCTCGACATGGGCGACCGATCCCGAGACCATCGCGCGCTTGGGCAGCCCGAGCGAGGCCAGCTCCTTGGCGTACGGGTGATCGCCCAGTCGCAGCGTGGCGCCACCCGGCCGGAAGCGGACACCGGAATTATTCATCTCCCAGGGCACCTCGCGAGTGGTGCCCTCGGAGAAGGTGTAGGTCTTGAGAACCCGGCTGCGCGGGCGCAGCGACGGAATCGGCAGACCCCCGTGGAATTCGATCCCGGCGATCAGCGATCCGCCCTCGCTGACATCGAAGGTGAACGGGCTCGCGTGGCGAACGTTGAAGTCCGCCATGATCTTGGGGAAGCCCCAGATGGTGCGGCCGGCCTCCAGAGTGAAGGACTGGTCGACGGGCAGGTGATGGATGAACGCCGCGGCGTCGCCAAGAGCTTTGAGGCCGTGGGCATCCGAGCCCGGGGGATTGACCATCACGCACGTACCGAATTCGTGGTACTTGCCCAGATCGCCGTCGATGTAGCGGGCAAGCATCAGATTCACCACCGCACGGCCCGGCCGGAACTGGCAGACCTGCAATCCGCTGTAGGCGACGAGTCGCTGCGCGGCATCGGCCGGAACCGAGAACATCGCCGTGTGAACGTCGGCCTTGCGAATGTGCACCGGCATGGTGAGCACCGTGCCGGCAATGGTGTGCTGCGAAACAGGCATGCGGACACTGTAATCCGCTTTGACAGCCCGCGTGGACAGAAGTATGGAGGGAAGTAGATGACAGGCACCCTGGCTTCGGCCAAGCCGAATGTTGATCTGACCGAGGGCAGTTTCTACGCCGACGGAGGTGCGCGCGACGCGTATCGCTGGATGCGCGCCAACGAGCCGGTGTTCCGCGACCGCAATGGTCTGGCGGCCGCGGCGACCTACCAAGCGGTCCTCGACGCCGAACGTGACCCCGAGACGTTCTCCAACACCGGGGGCATCCGGCCCGACAACCCCGGTATGCCGTACATGATCGACATGGACGATCCTGGACACCTCTTGCGCCGCAAGCTCGTCAACGCGGGCTTCACCCGCAAGCGTGTGATGGACAAGCTCGCCGGAATCGACACCTTGTGTGACGCGCTGATCGACGCGGTCTGCGAGCGCGGGGAATGCGACTTCGTTCGCGATATCGCCGCGCCGCTGCCGATGGCCGTTATCGGTGACATGCTCGGCGTGGCTCCCGAAGAACGTTCGACGCTGCTGAAGTGGTCCGACGATCTGGTGTGCGGCTTGAACTCGGCTGCCGACGCCGAGACGTTGCAAGCGGTGATGGACGCCTTCGCCGGGTACTCCGCGTACGCAACCGAGACCATCGCCAAGCGCCGGTCCGAGCCGACCGATGATCTGTTCTCGATTCTGGTCAACTCCGAGGTCGACGGCCAGCGGATGGACGATCAAGAGATCATCATGGAGACCCTGCTGATTCTCATCGGCGGGGACGAGACCACCCGGCACACGTTGTCGGGCGGCACCGAACAGCTTGTGCGCCGCCGTGATCAGTGGCAGAGGCTGGTAGCGGACGTGAGCCTGCTGCCCAATGCCATCGAGGAAATGCTGCGCTGGACCTCGCCGGTGAAGAACATGGCCAGAACGGCGATGCGGGACGTCGAATTCCACGGTGCCCAGCTGCGTCAGGGCGAGAAGATGCTGCTGATGTTCGAGGCGGCCAACTTCGACGAGTCGGTCTTCGGCGACCCGGAGAACTTCCGCATCGACCGGAACCCCAACAGCCACGTGGCATTCGGCTTCGGAACCCACTTCTGCCTGGGTAATCAGCTGGCCCGGTTGGAGCTCAGCACGATGATTCGCAAGCTCCTCGAGCGACTACCGGACCTGCGACTGGCCGACGAGACCGCGCTGCCCCTGCGGCCGGCCAACTTCGTGAGTGGGTTGGAAGCGATGCCGGTGGTGTTCACTGCGTCGAAGCCGGTGCTGGCGTAAGGCAGGCAGGTCGTCACCGTTTTTTGGTGACCCTCGCTCGCGGGAGGGTTAGCGTTGTCGTGCCAGTCACTGGAAACTTCCGCTCAGGAGCGACATCCGCGGTGGAGTCTGTGGGTTTGGGCTGTAACACTTTTGGGAATCATGAACGCACCTCGTGGTACAGCGATGCGGCTGGCCGAGGTGGTATGACACGAAACGAACTGGGGCGATATGATTGTCATCGAATCCGATCGGGCCCAACGCGTGCGCCGGCTGTTTTTGGCCGCGATGCTCACTCTCACCGCGCTGACGGCGGCACCGTTCGGGATCCCATCAGCAGCGGCGGCAGAGCGTTGTCCCGATGTCGAAGTGGTGTTCGCCCGCGGAACGTTCGAGCCGCCAGGCGTGGGGGGAATCGGCCAGGCCTTCGTTGACCAGCTGCGGGGAGAACCTCAGCTGGCCGGAAAATCGGTCGATGTTTACGCGGTGAATTACCCTGCCTCGCTGAACTTCTCGACGGCAGCAGACGGCGTCATCGATGCCAGCGACCGGGTCCGCGACATGGCGGGGAGATGCCCGACCACCAAGATGGTGCTCGGCGGCTACTCGCAGGGGGCCGCGGTGGCCGGTTACGTGACCGCCGACAAGATCCCCGACGGCTACGTCCCGCCGAACGGCATCAACGAACCCATGCCTCCCGAGCTCGCCAGCCACGTCGCCGCCGTAGCGTTGTTCGGGAAACCATCGAACGGTTTCTTGAACGCCGTTGACCGCAGTGCGCCGCCGATCACCGTGGGCAACCTGTATGCCGGCAAGACCATCGACCAGTGTGTGCCCGAGGACCCGATCTGCTCACCGACGGGCAGCGATAACGGTGCCCACCAGGCCTACGCAGACAACGGAATGACCGCGCAGGCCGCCGCGTTCGCCGCGCAGAAGCTCACTTCGGCCGCGGCGGTGAACACCGCCAGCAACTAGCGCATCTTGAACTGCGGGGCGCGCTTCTCCTTGAACGCCAGCGGACCTTCCTTGGAATCCTCGGACAGGAACACCGGGATGCCGTTGGCGGTGTCAGGCTTGAACGCGTCGAGTTCGTGCATGCCTTCGGATTCGCGGATGGTCTTCAGGATCGCCTGCACGGCCAAGGGGCCGTTGTTGTTGATCACCGCGGCGATCTCGAGCGCCTTCTCCAGCGCGGTGCCATCGGGCACCACATAGCCGATCAGCCCGTAGGACAGCGCCTCGGCGGCGGTGATGTGGCGTCCGGTCAGCAACAGGTCACAGGCAATGGTGTACGGGATCTGCCGCGGCAGCCGCACTGCCGAGCCACCCATCGGGTACAGGCTCCACTTGGCTTCCGAGATGCCGAATTTCGCGCTTTCGCCGGCGACCCGGATATCGGTGCCCTGCAGGATCTCGGTACCGCCCGCGATGGCCGGGCCCTCGACGGCGGCGATGAGCGGCTTGGTCAGCCTGCGCCCCTTCAGCAGCCCCTCGATTTTGGTCGGATCAAACGCGCCACTCTTGAAGGTGTCACCGGGGGGCGCCTCGGTGGCTTTCTTCAGGTCCATGCCCGCGCAGAAGTAGCCCCCCGCGCCCGTCAGGATGCAGGTTCGGATCTCGGGATCCTCGTCCACGCGGTTCCAGGCGTCGACCATAATCGAGAGCATCTCGGTGGAAAGCGCGTTGCGCGCCTCAGGCCGGTTCAGTGTGACGATGAGGGTGTGTCCGCGCTGCTCAATGAGGGCGTCGGCTTGTTTTTTGGGCTCGCTCACGGGTATTCGCCTTCCAGCATCTTTGCCACAGACTTGTGTCGAAATGTAACACGTTCTAGTTTGGGTCCGTGGCCCTAAACATAGCTGATCTAGCCGAACACGCCATCGACGCCGTGCCTGATCGCGTGGCCTTCATTTGTGGTGACGACCGAATCACGTTCGCCGAGCTCGAGGAGAAAGCGAATCGCTTCGCCCACTACCTCATCGACCACGGCGTCAAGAAGGACGACAAGGTCGGGCTGTACTGCCGGAATCGGATCGAGATCGTCATCGCGATGCTCGGCACGATCAAGGCGGGCGCCATCCTGGTGAACGTCAACTTCCGCTACGTCGAGGGCGAACTGCGCTACCTGTTTGAGAACTCCGACATGGTTGCGTTGGTCCACGAGCGTCAGTACGCCGACCGGGTCGCCAACGTGCTGCCGGAGACCCCTGAGGTGAAGACGATCCTGGTTGTCGAAGACGGCAGCGACCTGGACTACCGGCGCTATGGCGGCGTGGAGTTCTACGCCGCCATCGCCGAGAGCTCACCGGAGCGGGACTTCGGGCAGCGCAGCGAGGACGATATCTACCTGCTCTACACCGGCGGGACCACCGGCTTCCCCAAGGGCGTGATGTGGCGCCACGAGGACATCTACCGGGTTCTGTTCGGCGGCACCGACTTCGCCACGGGTGAGTTCATCAAGGACGAATACGACCTGTCCCGTGCCGCGGTGGCAAACCCGCCGATGGTTCGCTACGCGATCCCGCCGATGATCCACGGCGCGACCCAGTCGGCTACCTGGATGTCCATCTTCTCGGGCCAAACCACCATCCTGGCACCCGAATTCGACGCCGACGAAGTCTGGCGCACCATCCACGACCACAAGGTGAACCTGTTGTTCTTCACCGGTGACGCCATGGCGCGGCCGTTGCTCGACGCGCTGCAGGCCGCCCACGACAGCGGCAAGGACTACGACCTGTCCTCGCTGTTCCTGCTGGCGAGCACCGCGGCGCTGTTCTCGACCAGCCTCAAGGAGAAGCTGCTCGAACTGCTGCCCAACCGAGTGATCACCGACTCGATCGGTTCATCGGAAACCGGCTTCGGTGGCACCAGCATCGTGGCCAAGGGGGAGCACCGCAACGGTGGTCCGCGGGTGACGATCGACCATCGCACCGTCGTGCTCGACGAGGACGGCAACGAAGTCAAGCCCGGTTCCGGGGTGCGCGGTGTCATCGCCAAGAAGGGCAACATCCCGGTCGGCTACTACAAGGACGAGAAAAAGACCGCTGAGACGTTCAAGACCTATAACGGCGTGCGCTATGCGATCCCCGGCGACTACGCCGAGGTCGAGGTGGACGGTTCCGTCACGATGCTGGGCCGCGGCTCGGTGTCGATCAACAGCGGCGGCGAGAAGATCTACCCCGAAGAGGTTGAGGCCGCGCTCAAGGGCCATCCAGATGTGTTCGACGCCCTCGTCGTCGGTGTGCCCGATCCGCGCTTCGGCAGCCACGTCGCCGCCGTGGTCGCGCCCCGCAAGGGCGCCCGCCCGACGCTGGCCGATCTGGATACGTTCGTGCGCAAGGAGATTGCCGGCTACAAGGTTCCGCGCAGCCTCTGGCTGGTCGATGAGGTGAAGCGTTCGCCCGCCGGCAAGCCGGACTACAAGTGGGCCAAGGATCAGACCGAGTTGCGGGCTGCCGACGAGGTGCACGCCAAGTACGCGGGCGCCACCAGCTGATGCACACAGAACTGTGCGATCGGTTCGGCATCGACTACCCGATCTTCGTTTTCACCCCGTCGGAAAAGGTCGCCGCGGCTGTCAGCCGGGCCGGCGGCATGGGTGTGCTGGGGTGTGTGCGGTTCAACCACCCCGACGACCTGGAAGCCGTACTGCAGTGGATGGACGCGAACACCGACGGTAAGCCGTACGGCGTCGACGTCGTGATGCCAGCGAAGGCGCCCACCGAAGGCACCGCCGTCGACATCGACAAGCTCGTGTCGCAGCCGCATCGCGATTTCGTCGCCAAGACGCTCGCCGACCTCGGGGTGCCCCCGCTTCCCGATGACGGCGAACGCAACGAGGGCGTGCTCGGCTGGCTGCATTCGGTGGCTCGCTCACACGTCGACGTCGCGTTGCGACACCCGATCAAGCTGATTGCCAACGCGCTCGGCTCGCCGCCCAAGGACGTCATCGACCTGGTGCACGAAGCTGGTGTGCCGATCGCGGCGCTGGCCGGTTCGGCCAAGCACGCGCAACGACATGTCGACAACGGCGTCGACATCGTCGTCGCCCAGGGCCATGAGGCCGGCGGTCACACCGGCGAGATCGGCTCTGTGGTGCTCTGGCCCGAAATCGTCGATGCGCTCGACGGCAGGGCCCCGGTGCTCGCGGCGGGCGGTATCGGCACGGGCGGGCAGGTGGCGGCCGCGCTGGCGCTCGGAGCCTCTGGAGTCTGGATGGGATCGGCATTCCTGACCTCCGCCGAATACGACCTCGGACACCGCCAGCCCGGCGGAACGTCGACTATTCAGGACGCGCTTCTGCGGGCCACCTCCAGCGACACCGTGCGCCGCAAGATCTACACCGGCAAGCCGGCGCGTCTGCTGAAGACCAAGTGGACGCAAGCCTGGGATGCCGAGGGCGCGCCGGATCCACTGCCTATGCCGCTGCAGAACATCCTGGTCAGTGAGGCGCATCAGCGGATGAACGAGTCGGACAATCCCGACACCGTCGCCGTGCCGGTCGGCCAGATCGTCGGCCGGATGAACGAGATCCGCCCGGTCGCCGACATCATCGCCGAACTGGTCGCCGGCTTCGAGGACGCAACTCGGAAACTGGACACGATCCGCGACAGCTAGCAGGGCTGCCGGCTGATCTGGCTATGCTCGGTCGGGTGAACGGCGCACAAGCACTGATCACCACGCTGGTCGACAACGGGGTGCGGGTCTGTTTCGCCAACCCTGGGACGTCGGAGATGCATTTCGTCGCCGCGCTGGACACCGTGCCGCAGATGCGCGGTGTGCTCACCCTTTTCGAAGGAGTCGCCACCGGGGCGGCCGACGGGTACGCCCGGATCTCGGGCCAACCGGCCGCGGTGCTGCTGCATCTGGGGCCCGGGCTGGGCAATGGGCTGGCGAATCTGCACAACGCCCGGCGCGCGCATGTGCCGATGGTCGTCGTCGTCGGCGACCACGCGACCTACCACACGAAGTACGACGCTCCGCTGGAATCCGATATCGATTCGGTCGCCGGCACCGTGTCCGGCTGGCTGCGGCGAACCCTCGCGGTCAGCGAGGTGGCCGCCGACGCCGCCGAGGCGATCGCGTCGACGCGCGCCCGTAAGCACATCGCCACGCTGATCCTGCCTGCCGACGTCTCCTGGGACGACGGTGCCACCACCCTGGAAAGCGCTGTGGTGCAAGTTGATCCGCCACATGTGGATCTCAGTGAGGCCGAAGCCGCACTGGGCTCGGGTGAGCCGACGGTGATCTTGGTGGGCGGTGACGCCACCGGTGGGGCCGGTCTGTCCGCGGCGGTCAGGATCTCGCAGGCGTGTGGTGCGCGCGTGCTGTGCGAGACCTTCCCGACTCGGCTGGAACGCGGGGCGGGCCTGCCCGCGGTGGAGCGGCTGGCCTATTTCGCGGAGGCGGCCGTTGCGCAGCTCGCCGGCGCGCGGCACCTGGTGTTGGCGGGCGCGCCCCATCCGGTGTCGTTCTTCGCCTACCCCGGCAAAGCGAGCGACTTGGTGCCCGAGGACTGTGCCGTGCACGCGCTGGCAGGCCCGGTCGGTGCCGCCGCGGCAATCGAGGTGCTGGCAGACCGGATCGCACCGTCCGAGATCGCCGCCACCGCGGAGCCGGCGCGGCCGGCGCTGCCGCACGGCCCACTCACCGTGGCGACCTCAGCCGATGTGATCGGGGCGCTGCTGCCCGAGCGGGCCATCGTCGTGGACGAGTCGAACACGTCGGGAGTCCTTCTGCCCCAAGCGACCGCGGGCACCCCAGCGCACGATTGGCTCACGCTCACCGGAGGGGCGATCGGTTTCGCACTGCCGGTGTCCGTCGGTGCCGCGATCGCCGCACCAGACCGCCCGGTGCTGTGCTTGGAGTCCGATGGCTCGGCGATGTACACCATTTCGGCGCTGTGGACCCAAGCCCGCGAACGGCTCGACATCACCACCGTCGTCTATGCTAACCGCGCCTACGACATCCTGCGGATCGAACTGCAGCGGGTCGGTGCCGAGGCCGCGGGATCCGGGCCAGGCCCAAAAGCCGAGTCGCTACTCGATTTGACCAGTCCCACAATGGATTACGTCCAGATCGCCAAGGGTATGGGCGTTCCTGCGCGGCGGGTCGGCACCGCCGAAGAGCTCGCCGACGCCCTGCAATGGGCGTTCGATGAACCGGGACCGCATCTGATCGAGGCGGTCATGCCGTCGATGGTGGTGTAACCCGGTTCAACGCTGGATTTCGAAGACCGGGTCCGCACACTCCAGCGCCTGCGCTGAAAGCTTGCGTTTGATCACCTTGAACGTCTCGGTGCGCGGCAGTCCGGTACTCACCCGCACGAACGCCGGCCACTGTTTGGGCCCGAGATCATCTTGGGCGGTGAGGAATTTGCGGAAAGTGGCCGGGTCGAACTCCGTGCCCTCCGGGAGCACCAGTGCGGCCATCACCCGATCCCCGATCGCAGGGTCGGGGATCGGGTAGACCACGGCCTCGGTGACGTCGGGGTAGCGCATCAACACCCGCTCGATGGGCGCGGTGCCCAGGTTCTCCCCGTCGACCCGCATCCAGTCGCCAAGCCGGCCGGCGAAGTACACGTAGCCATCGTCATCCCGGTAGGCGAGGTCCCCGCTGTGATAGACCCCGCCGGTCATCCGCTCAGTCTCGGCGTCGGGCGCGTTGTGGTAACCGCGGAAATTCCCAGGGCCGGTGAGGTTGACCAGCTCGCCGATCACCCCTGGCGGGCACGTCTCACCGGTCTCGACGTCGACGATCTCGAGCCCTTCAGGCAGCGGCCCCAGTGCACCCTCCGGAGTGTCTGGGGTGCGAGCGATGTTCACGCCGCCCTCGGTGGAGCCGAAGCCGTCGACCACTGTCACGCCGAAACGTTGTGCGAACCGGTCGATATCGCGTGGTGCGGCCTCATTGCCGTAGACGATGCGCAGCGGGTTGTCGGCATCGTCGGGAAGAGCCGGGGTGGCCAGGATGTAGGACATCGGCTTGCCGACGTAGTTGGCGTAGGTGGCGTTGAACCGGCGCGCGTCGGGAATGAACTGCGAAGCGGAGAACTTGCGGCGCAACGCAATCGACGCCCCGGCTGCCACGGCTACCGCCCAGCCCGCCATCACCGCGTTCGAGTGGAACAGCGGCATCGACAGGTAGCAGGTGTCGGCCGGGCCCAGCCCGAACCGCTGCGCCAGCATCACCCCGGGACATGCCACTTTCTCGTGAGTGCAGCGCACCGCCTTCGGGTCACCGCTGGTGCCCGAGGTGAAGATCAGCATGAACAGGTCATCGAAGCGGCTGGACGCGAACGTGATCGGCGTGCCACGGAACTGTGCGAGCTCTTCGGCCCACGCGGACGTTCCGACGTCGATGACCGCCATCCCCTCGGGGGTGAAACCGGCGCCGTAGGTTTGCGGGCCCACCTCGCCGTCGGCGAGCACCAGTTGACAGTCGGCTGTCTGGATATCGCGCGCCAGCGCTTCACCGCGGCGGGTGGGGTTGAGGCCGACCGGGACGAGCCCGGCCAACCCCGCTGCTACCAGCAGCGAGGAAAAGAACGGCGTGTTACCCAGCAGCGCGCCGATGTGCGGCGGCTTGGCCGGATCGAGCCGGGCTTTCAGTGCCGCCGCCAGGTCGGCGGCATCCTGAATATGTTGGCGCCAGCTCGAATACGAGCCGTCGTCAGCATGGATCCCGCGATCGTCGACGTCGGTCAACCGCGCGAGCAGATCGGTGACGGTCTGCTCGTCGCTCACAGGTCCGGTCAAGCCGGTGTATCGGCCAGCTCGCGGCCGATCCGCAGCAGCTGGGCGGTGGCGCCGCCGAGAGCGAACTCGAGCTGCTTGGCGATGATGAAGTAGCGGTGCACCTGGTGGTCGGTATCGATGCCGACACCGCCGTGCACGTGCACGGTGGTGTGGGCGACGCGATGGCCGGCCTCGGCAGCCCAGAACGCTGCGGTGGCCACCTCGACATCGGCGGGCAGATCCTCGGACAGCCGCCACGACGCCTGCACGAGCGCCAGCCCCAAGCCCTTGATATCGATGTAGTCGTCCGCGAGCCGAGCCGACACTGCCTGGAAGCTGCCAATCGGCCGGTCGAACTGCTCACGGGTGCGGGCATATTCGGCCGTCAGCTCTAGCGCGCGTTCGAGCACACCGAGCTGGAACGCGGCGTGCCCCAGCGTCTTCTGAGTAGTCAGCCAGGCCAGCGCGTCGGCGTCGCCGACGATGCGGTCGGCCCCGACCTCGACGCCGGCCAGGTCGAGCTCAGCGGCACTGTTCTTGCCGGTGGTCAGCAGTGCGGTGACCGACACCCCGGCATCGGCGGCTGCCACCAGGAAAACCTTGGTGCCGGAATCGGTTTCGGCCGGGACCAGGAACGCATCGGCAACCGGGCCGAACTCGACCTGGGTGCGGGCACCGGTCAGCTTGAATCTGTCACCGGATGCGGTCGCCTGCACCGGGCCCTGGCCGAACTCCCCGTCGAGCGCGACGGTCAAGATCTTCTCGCCCGACACGGCCGGTGCCGCCCACTGGTCGCGCAGTTCGGGCGCACCGAACCGGGCCAGCGCGCCGGCACCCAGGATCACCGACTGCAGGTACGGCACCGCACCCAATTGGCGGCCCAGCGCGGTCAGGATCGCGGTCTGTTCCAGGACGCCATACCCGCCGCCGCCGATGGACTCTGGCGCGGCCGTCGACAGAATGTCGGCGTCGATGAGTTTGCGCCACAGCTCGGTATCGAAGCGCTGGTCGAGGCCGTCGAGCTCACGCTGGTGTTGCGGTGTGCACACCGCATCGACGATTGTGCCGACCAGCCCCGAGAGATCCTGCGCGGCTTCTGTTTTGGTGAAATCCATGTCAGTCCTATGTCTTCGAGGTCTCGGGGAGTCTTAGCGGTTGACTCGGGGCAGGCCCAGCGCGACCATGCCGATGATGTCGCGCTGGATCTCGTTGGTGCCGCCACCGAAGGTGAGGATGAGGGCCGAGCGGTGCATCCGCTCGACACGGCCGCGCAGTAGCGCTCCGTGGGAATCCTGGCGCAGCGTGGCTGACGGCCCGAGGATCTCCATCAGCAGCCGGTAGGCCTCGGTGGCCAGCTCGGTGCCGAAGACCTTGGCCGCTGACGCGTCGGCCGGGTTGAGCGTTCCGCTCTTGGCCGAGGCCAGCTCCCAGTTGATCAGCTTGAGGTACTCGGCCTTGGCCAGCACGCGGGCCAGATTGAGCTGCACCCACTCGGAGTCGATCAGGCGATTGCCGTGCACATCCTTGGTGTTTTGCGCCCACTCGCGAACCTGGTTGAGCGCCAGGAAGATCGGCTGGGCCGACACCAGGGCGACCCGCTCGTGGTTGAGCTGGTTGGTGACCAGCTTCCAGCCGGCGTTCTCCTCGCCGACCCGGCTGGACGCCGGGACCCGCACGTCCTGGTAGTAGGTGGCGCTGGTGCCGACGCCGGCCATCGTGTGCACCGGAGTCCACGAGAAGCCCTCCGAGCTGGTCGGCACGATCAGCACGGAGATGCCGCGGTGCTTCTTGGCTTCGGGGTTGGTGCGTACCGCCAACCAGACATAGTCGGCGTACTGGATCAGGCTGGTCCACATCTTCTGGCCGTTGACCACGTAGTCGTCGCCGTCGCGGACCGCGGTGGTGCGTAGGGCCGCGAGGTCGGTGCCGGCACCCGGCTCGGAGTAGCCGATCGCGAAGTGCAGATCACCGGCGGCGATCTTGGGCAAATAGAACGACTTCTGCTCGTCGGTGCCGAACGCCATGATCGTCGGCGCGACGCTGTTGATGGTCAGGAAGGGCACCGGGGCGCCGGCGACGGCGGCCTCGTCGGTGAAGATCAGGGAGTCCATCGGGGTGCGGTTCTGGCCGCCGTACTCGGTCGGCCAGTTCAGCGTGAGCCAGCCGTCTTTGCCCATCTGGGAAACGGTCTCGCGGTAGACGTTGCCGGTGCCGATCTCGCCACCGGTGGTCGACATCAGCGCTTCCTGGCGCTCCGGGGTCATCAGCTTCCCGAAGTAGGTCCGGAGCTCGCGGCGCAGCTCCTCTTGTTCGGGCGTGTAACTGATCCGCATCGACTCAATCCTTCGCTGGAGTTGCTGGCTGCCGGCACCCGCCGACACTCCTGGTTGTAACACGTTCTAGTCTTGTGGTCTAGCGCCGGTTCACGCCAGGTTTCGAATGATCTGGTCGTATCGTGGTGCTGCACAGGCCCCCGCCCGCGGGGTTAGTCCGGCAAGGAGGTTGTCATGCGCGTGGAAGTCGACCGTGATCGCTGTGAAGGTAACGCTGTCTGTGTGGGAATTGCCCCGGACCTGTTCGAACTCGACGATGAGGACTACGTGGTCGTCACCAAGGATCCGATCCCTGGCGACGAGGAAGACGTAGCCGAGCAATCCATCGCCGAGTGCCCCCGCGCCGCCCTGACCCGCAAAGACTAGAGGTATTCGTAAGTTGACTGCACAAGACGTGTCAGATCTGTCCGGACGGGTGGCCGTGGTGACCGGCGCAGCCTCGGGTCTCGGCCGTGCCGAGGCCATCGGGCTGGCAAAATCCGGTGCCACGGTCGTCGTCAACGATATGGCCAAGGCACTGGATGAATCCGATGTTCTCGATGAGATCAGCGCCGCGGGCTCCAAGGGGGTGGCGGTTGCCGGTGACATCAGCGCGCGCTCGACGGCCGATGAGCTGGTGGCCACGGCCGACGGGCTCGGCGGGCTGAGCATCGTCGTCAACAACGCCGGCATCACCCGCGACCGCATGTTGTTCAACATGACCGATGAGGACTGGGACGCGGTCATCGCGGTGCATCTGCGCGGGCACTTCCTGCTCACCCGTAATGCCGCGACGTACTGGCGTGCACAGGCGAAGTCCGCCGGGACGGGTGGGGACGGCTCGGTCTACGGCCGCATCATCAACACCACATCGGAAGCCGGGTTGTCCGGGCCGATTGGCCAGGCCAACTACGGTGCGGCCAAGGCCGGCATCACGGCGCTGACGCTTACGGCGTCGCGGGCGCTTGGGCGCTACGGCGTGCGGGCTAACGCGATCGCCCCGCGGGCGCGGACCGCGATGACTGCCGACGTGTTCGGTGACGCGCCCGAGCTGGCCGAAGGCGAGATCGACCCGCTGTCGCCCGAACATGTGGTGACGTTGGTGCGCTTCCTGGCCGCGCCGGCATCGGAGGCGGTCAACGGTCAGGTCTTCGTCGTCTACGGACCGTCGGTCACCCTGGTGGCTGCGCCCACGGCAGAACACCGATTCGATGCCGACGGTGCCGCGTGGGATCCGTCGACGCTGGGTGCCGCCATGGGGGCTTACTTTGCTGACCGCGACCCCGAGCGCACGTTCGGTGTCCTGGGTCTGATGGGTGACTGACCGCTAGTCCGGATCGCCCTTGCTGTTGGCGTTGCCGAGTACGTCGAGGAAGGCTCTTGCCCAACGGTCGACGTCGTGGGCGAGCACTTGGCGTCGTAGCGCCCGCATCCGCCGCCTGCCCTCTTCAGGGGCCTGGTTGACGGCGGCCTCAAGGGTGTCCTTGACACCCTCCAGGTCATGCGGGTTGGTTAGGTAAGCCTGGCGGAGTTCGGCTGCGGCACCGGTGAATTCGCTGAGCACCAACGCACCGCCCAGATCGCTGCGGCAGGCCACGTATTCCTTTGCCACCAGGTTCATCCCGTCGCGAAGCGGCGTCACCAGCATGACGTCAGCGGCAACGAAGAAGGCGATCAAGTCATCTCGGGGCACTGGCCGGTGGATGTAATGCACCACGGGGTGGCCGACTTCGCCGTATTCACCGTTGATATGGCCAACCTGCTGCTCGATCTCGTTGCGCAACACGCGATAGCTTTCCACCCGCTCCCGGCTCGGGGTGGCCAGCTGGACCAGGACGGTGTCGTCGCGCTTGGCGCGTCCCTCGGCGAGCAACTCCGAAAACGCTCTCAGCCGAACGTCGATGCCCTTGGTGTAGTCCAGGCGGTCGACGCCCAGCAGGATCTTGCGGGGGTCACCGAGCTCGGCGCGAATCTCTTTGGCCCGCCGGCGAATGTCACGAGAGCGCGCCTTGCGGTCCAGGTCGGCGGAATCGATGGAGATCGGAAATGCGCCCACCTTGACGGTGTGCGACCCCAACTGCACCTCGCCGAACCGGGACCGCACTCCGACCGAGGCCCGAGAGGTGTTGGCACCGACCAGCCGTCGCGACAGGAACAGGAAGTTCTGCGCGCCGCCGGCGAGATGGAAGCCGACCAGATCCGCGCCGAGCAGGCCTTCGATGATCTCGGTGCGCCACGGCATCTGCATGAACAGCTCGACCGGGGGGAACGGAATGTGCAGAAAGAACCCGATGGTCAGATCCGGTCGCAATGTCCGCAGCATTTTGGGCACCAGTTGCAACTGGTAATCCTGGACCCACACGGTGGCGCCGTCGGCGGCTGCCCGCGAGGTCGCCTCGGCGAAGCGCTGGTTGACATCGACGTATCGATCCCACCACTGCCGGTGGTAGATCGGCTTGACGATCACATCGTGATAGAGCGGCCACAGAGTCGCGTTGGAGAAACCCTCGTAATACTCGGCGACATCCTCGGCAGACAGCCGGACCGGGAAGAGTTGCAGGTCTTCCTCGACGATGGGATCTTCCGGGCCGTCGACGACGCCCGGCCAGCCGATCCAGGCGCCGCGCTTCTTGCGTAATAACGGTTCCAGAGCGGTGACTAGACCGCCAGGGCTGCGCTTCCAGGTGAGGCTGCCGTCCGGCAGCCGCTCCATATCGATCGGCAGCCGGTTGGCGACCACTACGAAATCAGAATTCCCGGAGCGGGTTTTCCTGCTCCCGGACACGGGCTACGCCTCGAGCTTTGATGGTCCAATACCGAGCATCGAGAGGAGGACCCGACACTCGTCGGCGTCGATGGCATAGGCCGCGACTACGCGCCGGGCCTGGCGCGCGGTGCTGTCGGCCAGGGGTTCCACGTCGTCGATATCCGGGGGGTCAGTTTTTGCAGGCATCTCACAACCTTAACGAAGGGGCAATCGGGGGTTACGGGCTCGACGAGATCGTCGACTTGGGCTGCACTGCGACGTTGTCCTGGCTTGTCTCGTAGCAGGCCACTGACTCCCAATAGCCGGTGCAGGGCGTGCCGTTGATATTTGGCACGAGGTCAGCCCCGACCCCGGTGTCGGACGTGGAGGTGATGTCCTGCGTGGTGCGCGGCTGCAGGTCGTCGAACGCCTGGTCACCGTTGGTGGTCGCCACCGCGGTCATGGTCGGCGTGCAGTCACCGGTGGACGGATCCAGTGACTCGCCCGACTGGCAGCCTGCCGTTCCACCCGGTTGCGACGCCACTGGGCCGGGCCCCGGGCCCGGATCGGGTACTCCGCCTTCGGCATGCGCCATTGGAGCCACGCTGACCGCGAGCGCAAACACGCTCGCGGTCAGCAGCTTTACCACCCAGGTGGGATGGACCAGCATCATTGCTCTCCCTGATTCCTCGAGAATTACTACGGGCTGGACGAAATGCTCGAATGCGGAGTGACTGCGGGCGCCTGATTCTCCTGCAGACCGATGCATTGGCCAGTGTTGGCACCCGTGCAGGGGATGCCCTGGACCTCGGGCAGGCTGTTGGAGTCACCCGGCATCGAGAACGATGTGTTGCCGCCGTTCGACGGTGTCGGGTAGTTGCCGCCCGGCTGGTTCGGCACCATTTCCGGCGTGCACTGGTCGGTGTAGAGATCCTCGGACTCGCCGGCCGGACAGGCAATGGCGGGGCCCGCCGGCGCGCCTGCAGGCGATGCGAAGAAGGCAACAGCGGGCGCGGCCGCGATTGCAATGCTGAATCCACCGGCGAGAAGGACTCGGCGGCCGACTGAGGAGGTAATCGCCATACTTCACACTTCCTAAAGAAGTCGACGGAGTTCCGAAGCCGGCCCTCCGTTTCTACGGACTGGACGAGACAGTGGAGCGGGGTTGCACTGCGGGAGCCTGCTGCTCTTGATGCAATCCTATGCACTGACTGGTGTTTGCGCCTTCTTTTAGTTTTGCTGAGCGGCCGTGTGAGGGCAGTGTATGGCGCCTTTCGCGTCCTGGGAGTAACTTCAGCGCCGGATTGGTGATGGCACTCATACCGCATGGGAATGGCCGAGCGGGCTCGTTTGGGTGGGCACATATCGACCGAGCACAGGCGCGTTCACGGGCGGCGAAAAAAGCCGCGAAATCCGCCGCCAGATATTCGCTGGTGCCGATCGTGGATTCCGGCCGGCACCGCCCGTGACGCAGGAGTGGGATGAGCGCTATGCGACGACATGGCGCCGTGGTTCGATACGTAGAACCTGTTCCAGTTGTGTGAGGAGTGCGGCGTGCAGCTCTCGTTCGAGGATCGGACATACCTGGTCACCGGTGGTGGCAGCGGTATCGGCAAGGGTGTGGCGGAGGGGCTGGCCAAGGCCGGTGCCACTGTCATGATCGTCGGCCGCAACGCCGATCGGCTGGCCACTACCGTGGACGAAATCAAGGCCGTCGCACCGAACGGCGACGTGAAGTATTCACCCGCCGACGTCACCAACGAGGACCAGATCGCCGCGGTCGTCGACGAGACCACAGCGTGGAACGGCCGCCTCAACGGTGTCGTGCACTGCGCGGGCGGTTCCCAGACCATCGGCCCGATCACCCAGATGGACTCCGAGGCGTGGCGCGCCACCGTCGACCTCAACATCAACGGCTCGATGTACGTGCTGAAGCACTCAGCCCGCGAGATGGTGCGCGGTGGCGGCGGCTCCTTCGTCGGGATCTCGTCGATTGCGTCCAGCAACACCCACCGCTGGTTCGGGCCGTACGGCGTCACCAAATCGGGTCTGGACCACCTCATCAAGCTCGCCGCCGACGAGCTCGGCGCGTCCTGGGTGCGGGTCAACGGCATCCGGCCCGGGTTGATCCGCACCGAGCTCGTGCAACTGGTGCTCGATTCGCCCGAGCTGCGCGGCGACTACGCGCAGTGCACGCCGCTGCCCCGCCCCGGTGAGGTCGAGGACGTCGCCAACACGGCGCTCTTCCTGCTCAGCGATGCTGCCCAGTGGATCACCGGGCAGATCATCGGCGTCGACGGTGGACAAAACCTGCGCCGGGGGCCGGATTACTCGGCGATGCTGGAGCCCGCGTTCGGCGCCGATGCGCTACGCGGAGTGGTCTGAGGCTCCGGCGTAACACGCTGCGAGGCTGCTGATCGCCGACCAATCGCGGCTGCTCGCCGCCTTCGGCGAACATTTCGACAGGCCGACGCTGGCCACCGGCCGGGCGCGCTGGGCCGCCAGCGCGTCCACCTTGGGCCTGGACCGGTCGTCGACGGTCACCTCGTGGCCGGCCTTGATCAGATTCGCGGCGATACCCGCACCCATAGTGCCCAGTCCGATGACTCCTGCGCGCAAGACGTCCAGCGTGACGACGCCGGCGGTGAAGCGCCGGGGTCAGTTGACGCGGCACCGGCCCTAGTTGACGCAGGGCACCTTGCCACCGTCGATCGGGGCCCCTTGGTCGGGGGTGGGGGTGATGGTCATCTCGGACCAGCTGCGGCTGCTCGTCGACGTCGCGGCGACATCCTGGGCCAGCGGTTCCTGCGGGACGTCGTATCCCTGGCCGAGCACCACCCGCACGTGATCGGCGGCCAGCGCGCTGGTGGCCTGCGGAGCGTTCTCCACACCGAGCACGGTGGCCACCGACTGCGCATCGGTCTGCCCGCCGGGGCCGTAGGTGATCACCGTGTCGATCGGTTCACCGGACTCGCGGTCACGGACCTCATCGATGCTGAAGTCGTGCTTGCCCAGCAGGGCGGCCGCCTGGGACGCCAGGCCGGAGGTATCGCTGGCGTTGACGATGCTGATCACGGTGTGCGGGTTGGGTGGTGGGATCGGTTGCGGGACAGCGCTGGTGGTTGCCGCTGCCGAGTCGCCGCCGATTGCTCTGGCGATCTCGGCGCGGATCCTGCTCGGGTCGACGATATTGACGTCCTGGCCGTTGATGGTGTCATAGCGCACCACCGGCAGCGTCCGGAACTCGACACTGCCGCCGGCCAGCGCGGCCATCCGGCGGAACTGGTCCTCGCCCCAGCCTTGCGACAGCACGATGTCCTCGCGGGCGACGCCCATCAACCGCTTGAACTTATCGAGGTCGGTGAACGAGCCCGACTCCTGCAGCTGATGCATGACCGACAGCAGGAAGGCCTGTTGGCGGTGGGTGCGGTCGAGGTCGCCGTTCTCCAGGCCATGCCGTTGCCGCACGAACGCGAGTGCCTGTTCGGCGTTCAGCGTCTGGCGGCCGGCCGGAAAGTTCGCCCCGGAGTAGTCGTCGTGGACCGCGTGGTTGAGGCAGACATCGATACCGCCGAGGCTGTCGGCGAGGTGGTAAAAGCTGGCGAGATTGACCTCGGCGAAATAGTCGATGGGCTGGCCGGTCAGATTGCGGACCGCGCGGATGGTCGCCTTGCGCCCGGCCTCCCGCCCGGCGCGCTCGAGTTCCGCGCGATCGCTGATGCCCTCGTCGACCAGCTTCTGCTCGGTTTGAAACTTGGTCAGTCCGTAGGCTTCCTTGATCTTGATGTGGCTGTAGCCCTTGATACCGCTGACCGCGACATAGTCGTCACGGGGGATCGAGAACGCGACGACCTGATCGTCGGCGCTGATGTGCACGAGGATCAAGGTGTTGGTGTTGTAGCCGCCTGAGTCAGAGTCCCCGGCGTGCAGCTTCTCCAGGAGTTCGTCCGGCAGTTCGCTGCCGGCCTGATCTTTGCGGGAATCGAGCCCGATCAACAGGATGTTCATCGCGCCGCCGCTGGAGCGCGGCTCGTCCGAGCCCAGCGCCTGCGACACCGTGATGCCACTGAGCAACCCGTGCGCCTGCGAATAGGCCAGGCCGGTCAGCGTCACCACCACCACCGAGGCGAGTCCGATCGCCGACCGGGCGATGATTCGTAGCGCCCGCCGCCCGGTTCCGGGCCGTCCGCGATGGCGGCCATGGCGGTTGCCCGCAACGGCCGCGTGCGGGGGCGGCGACGGATCCATGATCGACAGTATGCGGGCAAATGCTGGTGCGGCCCCAGCCTGGTGCAGCCTGAGTGCGGTCGACTCCGCAGTATTCACCGCACGGTGCCGCTATGCTGTGCATGTGCTTAGCATGATGTGCCGCGGCGGCCGCCGATGAAGCCGGCGCCATGCGACTGCCACCGGCTCCGATGCGTTGTCGACATGCTGAGCTAAGCAGTCGCTCAGCAGGCCGGGATCAGCCACCAATCGCCCACCATGTGGTCCGTTTTCGTATCGTCGAGGGATGAGCGGTTGGCCGATACCGGAACAAGCCGGACCGGATCAAGAATCAGTGTGGGACTACCCGCGCCCGCCGCGCCTCGAGCGGTTCGACGGCGCGATCACGGTCGAACTCGGCGGCCGCGTGATTGCGTCCACCACCCGAAGCTGGCGAGTGCTTGAGACCAGCCATCCGCCGACCTACTACCTGCCTCGCGAGGCCTTCGCCGACGGTGTGCTGCGCGACGCGCCGGGAGCGTCGATGTGTGAATGGAAAGGCCAGGCGCGCTACTACGACCTGGTGGCCGGCGACGCGGTGGCGTCCAGGGCGGCCTGGACCTATCCGCGGCCGACCCCTCCGTTCGCCGAGATCGCCGGCGCCATCGCGGTGATGGCCAGCATGGTCGACCGGTGCGCCGTCGACGGCGAGACGGTCATGCCCCAACCGGGCGGGTTCTACGGCGGCTGGATCACCAGCCGGGTCGTCGGTCCATTCAAGGGAATCCCCGGCTCGATGGGGTGGTGAGGTCCGCGAAACACGCCTGAAACACAATCGCCGCATCGCCGAAACTTTGCGCCGACATTCTCGTTCGGACCGTCGAAGGAGCCGGCTTTGAATGCGATCGATCCCGCCGCCACCGCGTGGCTGCTGGCCAGCACAGCACTTGTCTTGTTGATGACCCCCGGGTTGGCCATCTTCTACGGCGGCATGGTCCGCACCACCGGTGTGCTCAACATGATCATGATGAGTTTCATCGCGATCCCGCTGGTGACCGTGGCCTGGCTGCTGTTCGGTTACACCCTGGCGTTCTCCGGGGCCGGCATGGGTGGGTTCATCGGCGATCTGTCGCACATCGGGATGACCGGGATCAGCCCGAGCACAGTGCACGGTTCGGTTCCCGAACTGCTCTTCTCCACCTTCCAGCTTAGCTTCGCGATCATCACCGCCGCCCTGATCAGCGGTGCGATCGCTGACCGGGCTAAGTTCGCCGCGTGGATGATCTTCGTGCCCATCTGGTCCATCGTGGTGTATGCCGTTGTGGCCCACTGGGTTTGGGCGCCAGGTGGCTGGTTGTTCAAGCTCGGCGTGCTGGACTATGCCGGGGGGCTGGTCGTTGAAATCGTGTCCGGGGCCTCCGCCCTGGCCCTGGCTCTGGTGCTGGGGCCGCGCATCGGATTCAAGGTCGACGCGATGCGTCCGCACAACCTGCCCTTCGTGTTACTGGGTGTCGGGCTGCTGTGGTTCGGCTGGTTCGGTTTCAACGCCGGATCCGCGCTGGCCGCCAACGGTACTGCGGCGGCCATCTTCCTCAACACGTTGGTGGCGGGCTGCCTGGGCATGCTGGGCTGGCTGTCCGTCGAGCAGATCCGCGACGGGCGTCCGACCACGTTCGGTGCTGCCTCCGGCGTGGTCGCCGGCCTGGTCGCCATCACCCCCTCTTGCGGCACGGTGAACACCCTCGGCGCCGCGGTGGTCGGGCTCGCCGCGGGCATTGTGTGTTCCTTCGCGATCGGGCTGAAGTTCCGGTTCGGCTATGACGATTCACTCGACGTGGTCGGGGTGCACTTCGTCGGCGGCGTGGTCGGCGTGCTGCTGATCGGTTTCCTGGCCACCGCGGTAATGACCGGCGGACCGGAGGGGCTGTTCTACGGCGGCGGGTTTGCTCAGCTGGGCAAGCAGGCCCTGGCGATGGTCGTGGTCGCGGCCTACGCCTTCATCATGTCGTTCGCTTTGGCCAAATTGATCGACCGCACGATCGGTTTCCGGCTCAGTCCGGAGGATGAGACCGCGGGGGTGGACTTCACCCAGCACGCCGAATCCGCATATGCCGAGGGAGTTCACGGGCACCAGCCGCTGCGACGGCCGTTGTTCGGTGATCAGCGCCCGCGGCCCGACACCTCCGACGAGGAGTGACTTGGCGTCGGTGTCCGCGGAGCTGATTCCACTGGCGCTGGTGGTCGCCCTCTCGCCGGTGTCGGTCTTGCCCGCGCTGTTGTTGGTGCTGTACTCCACACGGCCCCGAGTGGCCGGCGTGTCGTTCGCGGCCGGCTGGGTTGTCGGCCTGGCGGGGTCGATGACGGCGCTGCCGGTGCTCGCTCATGTCGTGGCGGCCAAGCGCCTTGACCACCTGCTGGACCGGTTGCGGTCCTGGATCCAGCGTCGCCAGGCTGAGATCAGTGCGGTGGCGTTGGTGGTCATCGGTGCGGTACTGATCCTGACCGCGGTTGGCGATTAGGGCGCCAGATATGCCACCGGCAATCGCTCGGTCCCGGTTTCTCGTCAGATCGCACTGACTGCCGGCTGTGCGGCAATTGTTGCCGCCGCGGGCCTTCAACCAGAACCAGAACGCCGCTGACGGCATCCTGCCCCAGCAGTAAGAACTAGCGGGCTACCGCCGCCTTCCGGCGGCGGTACAGCACCATCGCGATGAGTAGGACTGCGGCGCCGGTGGATTGCGACACCATGGTGTAGCCAAGATCCTTCATGATGGCGATCTCAATGGGGCTGAGTACCCGGACACCGCGGCCGGTGTCGGATGCGGCGTTCATCAGCTTTTCTATGGAGCCGGTGAAGAAATCGTCGTCCAGGTGTGACATCGAGCTGCCCGACTCCCACGGATTCGGGGTGTAGAGCGGCACCGGCTTGTTGTTGTTCGCCCCATACGCATACGAGCCCGGACCGCCGAAGTACAGTCCGCCGTTTCCGCCGGTCAGATTCGGGTTGTAGGCGGTGCTGAAGGTGGTGCCGTCGAACACCGAGGCACCGTCCTGGTTCACGATGTTCTTGTCGAACTTGGTCCAGGTCGGCACGGTGTTGTTGCCGGCGCTGTCGATGACGGAGATGAAGCCGAATGTGTGCATCAACTCGTGCAGGGCGGTGGACTGGAAGTCGTAACTCCCGCCGGGCACGGTTTCCCCGTAGCCCCAGCCGTAGCCGAAGTTCCAGTCGATCGTGCCGTCGGCGGCCGACCCGTTGGAGTCGACGCCGGTCAAGATCTTGTGCTGGACCACGGTGTCGTAGAAGTCGGCTCCATCGCCGGTCAGATCACTGCCGGCTGACGCCAGCGTCCCGCCCATCAGCGAGTACTGGCCGGTGACCTTATAGGTGATATCGACGTCGTGTGTCGGCTCGAAATAGCTCGACAGGTAGATGGCGGTTGCCGCCAGCTCGGCCCGCGCCGCGCTGGACCAGAACTGCGACCCATCGCCATAGGTGAAAGTGAACGTGATGTGCTTGGCGTCGCCCTCGGGGTCTTGATAGACCGCGCCGGCGCCGTAGCTGCTGGTCCCCCGGAACCAATTGAGCAGGTTGATATGCGGCCCGGTGTCGGTCGCCGAGACGACGAACGAATCGACGATGTCACCTTGTGTGTCGGCATCGGGCGTGTACGTGTACGTGCCGTTGGGGTTGAGGACGACCGTGCCGTAGTGCGCCTGCTGGGTGATCTTGTAGACCAGGTGGTCGCCCTCGGGATCAGTCGCCCCGATGTCGCCGGTGATCGGCCCCGTCGATTGCTCAGGAGTGATCTGCACCGGTTTGACCGTGGGGGCCTCGTTGAAGAACGTCCGCCGGACCAGGAGCGACGCCCCGGCGAAGGAATTCTGGATGGCGTTCAGCAGAGCGGTGACCGGATCGGCATTGGCGGAGGCGGACTTGCCAGCGGTCGCCTTCACCGCCGTGATCTGGGCTGTGTTGGTGGCCGCCACCGGGGTGCTGGTCGTGTTCTCGGTCGACGACTGTGTGGCCGTCTGCTCATCGGCGGGCGTGCTGTCGGCGGCCGCCTTGTTCGACGTGATCGTCGTGCCGGCAGTCCGTCGGGCACTCACCTCGGGCCGATGCGTCGAACCGAGGCTTGAGGCTGTTGACGATGCTGCGGCCGCTAGCGAGTCCGATGCCGTCGACGGCGCGACGGTCTTCTTCGAAGAGGTCGACTTGCTGGTGGTGCCGTCCGCCGCCGCTGTCGCCGCCGCCGAAGACGGGGCCTTCGGGCCACGAGCGGGGTTGCTCGTGGCCTTCTTCGACGATCCGGTGTTCGACGTTGCCGAACTACCCGAATTCGAGGACGAACTGTGGTCGGCGTCGTCGGCGCTGGCAACTGCGACGACCGGGCCGGCCAGTGACAATCCCAGTGCGAGCGCAGCGATACCTGCCCTTGCACCACGTTGAACGTTCGCCATTAACGCACCACCTTCGCGCAGTTCCGAATTGCCGGTGAAGTTGGCGAACTTCAGGCAAACTCCCCGCTCGAGGCGTCAAACCGGTGATGCGGCCGGACGCCCGTTTGCTGTCTCAGCGAATCTTAAGCTTATTCGGGCCTCAGAGGGAATGGTTACGGGCGAAGTGAGCGTGATAGTCACCCCGGGCAAGCAGATCGGGCAACCGGCTGTTCGGGCAGAGTAGTGGTCCCGGTGCGATTTCGGCCGCCTGACTTCGCCCGGTCGAGCGCCAGGGACGTCGGCGGGCTCACCGGCACGGTGACAGCCAGCTGCCGACATACAGGGCCAAGAATCGCCGAACTGGCCGCCACTACCGCAGGCAACGTCACGCCGACCGCTAATCCTGTTAAAGATTGTTTGCTGGAAAGACGGCCTAGACTGTGGTAACCCGGATGGCGTCAGGTGATTGGAGTCTTAAACTAGCCCTTTACCTGCGTGTATAGCCCAGAATAGCGAGCCCCCTATCGGGATTGAACCGATGGCCTACATATTACAAGTATGTTGCTCTACCACTGAGCTAAGGAGGCATTGGTCGGCACTGAAGGTCCGACACGTCTAACAGACTAGCGAAGTTATTGCTCGTCGTCGTCGATGACCAACCGGTCGCTGCGCACGCGTTCGGAGCTGACGGGACGTGGGGCGGTGTATCCGCGTCGGCGGCCCGGGATCGGAATCCGGTCAGCAATATTGCTCAGCGGGTTGACCACCAGGCTCAGCGTGGTGACGGCCTCGCGCAGGGTGTCGATCGTCGGCGCCAGCGCCTCCAGCCCCGGGGCCAGACGATTCAACGTGTCGGCGACATCGGCCAGCTGCTCCAGCGGGCCGTTGCGCGCGGTCAGCTTCTCGACCAGGCCACCCTCGGCCAGCAGTCGGTCGGCCAGCCCGTCCTCGCCCAGAATCCGCTCGATCAGCCCGCCCTCGTCGAGCAGCTGATCGACCAGCCCACCCGGCGCCAACGCACGTTCCAGGCCGCCACCTTCGGCGGTCAACCGGTCCAAAACCCCATCCGGGGCGGTCACCCGGTCGATCAGCCCGCCCGGGCGCATCAGCCGATCCAGCGGACCACCGGGAGTCAGTGCCCGTCCCAAGGGGGCGTCGTCGTCCAGCAACTGTGCCAGCTTGTTCGCCCGCGCAATGGTGTCTTCCAGGCCGAACATCTGGGCCACCGAGTTCGGCGACGCCGACATCCCAGTCTCGCCCAGGGTCCGTTTGGTCAGGTCAATGCCCGCTTTGGCGACATCGAGCCCCGCCTCGGCCGCGGCCAGTCCCATCCGTACCGGTGTGGTGGCCATCTCAACCAGGGTTTTCGCCAAATCCATCGCACAAGTGTAAGAGCGAGGGAAGTTTGTGACCGGTGGTATCGGTTATCTCGGACGAACGTCAACTCACAGCAATCTCACAGTGCTCCGGCAGCCTTGTTTCAACAATGTGAGAGGAAATTGTCAGCATGGCCGCACCAGTCACAACTGAAGCAAAACCAGAGGCACGGGTCCTCGTCGTGGACGACGAGACCAATATTGTCGAACTGTTGTCCGTGAGTCTGAAGTTTCAGGGATTCGAGGTACACACCGCCTCAAGTGGGCCAGCAGCCCTGGACCGGGCCCGTGAGGTGCGTCCCGACGCGGTGATCCTCGACGTGATGATGCCCGGTATGGACGGGTTCGGGGTGCTGCGCCGGCTGCGCGCCGACGGTATCGACGCGCCCGCGCTGTTCCTCACTGCCCGCGACAGCCTGCAGGACAAGATCGCCGGCCTCACCCTCGGCGGCGACGATTACGTCACCAAGCCCTTCAGCCTCGAAGAGGTCGTCGCCCGCCTGCGCGTCATCCTGCGCCGCGCAGGCAAGGGCGTCGAAGAGCCGCGCAACTCCCGCCTGAGCTTCGCCGACATCGAGCTCGACGAGGACACCCACGAGGTGTGGAAAGCCGGCGAACCAGTCTCGCTCTCGCCGACCGAATTCACCCTGCTGCGCTATTTCGTCATCAACGCCGGCACTGTGCTCAGCAAGCCCAAGATCCTCGACCACGTCTGGCGCTACGACTTCGGCGGCGACGTCAACGTCGTCGAGTCCTACGTTTCCTACCTGCGCCGCAAGATCGACACCGGCGAGAAGCGTCTCCTGCACACCCTGCGCGGTGTCGGATACGTGCTGCGGGAGCCGCGGTAATCCGGCGTGGCGCGCCGAACGGCGCGGACAATAGAGAGATGCCCACGCCCCACCATCGAGCGCTGCCGCTGAGAGTTGGCCTGGTGGCTGCCATGCTGCTGCTCGTGGGCTGCGGATTGCTCGCCTCCGGGATCGCCGTCACCTCGACGTTGCAGCACGACCTCGTCAACCGGGCCGACCAGACTCTGCTGGACGCCTCGCGCGGCTGGGCGCAGGCCCCGCGCCGGATGCCGCCACCCGACGAGGGCCCCAACCCGGCTCGCCCGCCGTCCAACTTCTACGTCCGCGGTGTCGACGCCGACGGCCACATCTGGATGGCGGTCAACGACCGTGACGCCGAACCCGCTCTTCCCGACGACAACGACGTGGGCTCCGCGCCGGTGACCGTCGGTTCGCTGGACCACTCCAACGTCCAATGGCGCGCGGTGTCGGTGCAGGGGCCCAACGGCGAACTGACCACCGTCGCCATCGACATGTCCGACATCCAGTCCACCGTGCGCGGCCTGGCCTGGTCGCAGGTCGCTATCGGCACCGCCGTCCTGGTGATCCTCGGCGTCGCCGGGTACTGGGTGGTGCACCGCAGCCTGCGCCCCTTGGTCGAAGTCGAGAAAACCGCCGCCGCTATCGCCGCCGGGCAGCTCGATCGCCGTGTGCCGGAACGGGATCCGCGCACCGAGGTCGGTCGGCTGTCACTGGCCCTGAACGGCATGCTCGCCCAGATCCAGAGTGCGATGGCGTCCTCGGGGGAGTCCGCCGACGCGGCGCGCACATCGGAGGAACGGATGCGGCGGTTCATCACCGACGCCAGCCACGAGTTGCGCACCCCGTTGACCACGATCCGCGGATTCGCCGAGCTCTACCGGCAGGGGGCGGCCCGCGACGTCGAGATGTTGATGTCGCGCATTGAAAGCGAATCGCGGCGGATGGGCCTGCTGGTCGATGATCTGCTGCTCCTGGCCCGCCTCGACGCGCAACGCCCACTCGAGCAGCGCCGCGTCGACCTACTGCTACTGGCCACCGACGCCGTGCACGACGCCCAGTCCATCGCCCCGAAGCGCACCATCACCATGGAGGTGTTCGACGGCCCCGGCACTCCCGAAGTCCTCGGCGACGAGCCGCGGCTACGCCAGGTGCTGGGCAATCTGATGGCCAATGCCCTGCAGCACACGCCGGAGACGGCAGGGATCGCGGTTCGGGTGGGGACCGCGGCCGACGATGCGGTGATCGAGGTCGTCGACGAAGGACCGGGTATGACGCCCGACGACGCGCAGCGGGTGTTCGAGCGGTTCTACCGAACCGACTCCTCCCGCGCTCGCACCAGTGGCGGCACCGGGCTGGGCCTGTCGATCGTGGACTCGCTGGTATGGGCCCACGGCGGGCGGGTCACCGTGCGGACCGCGCCAGGGCAGGGCTGCTGTTTCTCGGTCAGCCTGCCGCGCATCGCGGACGTGCCGGCCCCGGTCCCGTCTAACTGAGGTCAGCCAGCGCAGCCTTGATCTTGGCCTGCGCGTCATCCAGTGCTGCCGGTGACGGATTGCGGTCGACGTTGGCGAAACCGAAGTCGGCGAGGTTGCGCGCGGGGAATACATGCACGTGCAAGTGCGGCACCTCGAGCCCGGCGATGATCAGGCCGGAACGCTCCGCGCCGAACGCCGCGCACACCGCCTTGCCGATCCGCTGCGAGACGGCCATCACCTTGTTGAACACGTCCGGCTCGACGTTTTGCCAGTTGTCGACCTCGGCGCGCGGTACCACCAGGGTGTGCCCGGGGGTCATCGGCTCGATCGTCAGGAATGCGACGACCTCGTCGTCCTCGTAGACGAATCGGCCCGGCAGTTCACGGTTGATGATCTTGGTGAAGACGGAGGCCATGTCGCCAAGCATATGAGTAGCGCGCGGGGGTTGGTTATGGAGCTGCCTCGCAGCAATCTGCCAGATCCGGCCCAGTGTGACGGCAGCTTGACCCGTGACTATGGTCCCATGACCGACACCCTGCCGGCCGAGCAACGCACTGCTCCGATCGGCCTCGGGGGTCGCTACATTCTGGACATCGTCATCCCGGTGTACAACGAGGAACACGACCTCCCGGGCTGCGTACGCCGCCTCCACCAGTTCCTGCGCGACGAAGTGCCCTACCGCGCGCGAATCCTGGTGGCCGACAACGCAAGTACCGACAGCACCCTGGGGGTTGCCGAGCAGCTCAGCGAGGAACTCTCCGACGTCGAGGTGCTCCACCTCGACGCAAAGGGTCGCGGCGGAGCGCTGGCCACCGCGTGGTCGTCCTCGCCCGCCGACGTGGTGGCCTATATGGACGTCGACCTTTCCACCCATCTCTCGGCGCTGATGCCCTTGGTTGCTCCGTTGGTGTCTGGGCATTCCGATATCGCCATCGGGTCGCGACTGGCTCCCTCCTCGCGGGTAGTGCGTCCGATCAAGCGTGAGGTGGTGTCCCGCGGCTACAACCTGCTGCTGCGCGGATTCCTCGGGGCCCGGTTTTCCGACGCCCAATGCGGTTTCAAAGCGGTTCGCGCCGATGTCGCCCGCCAGCTGCTGCCGCTGATTGTCGACACCGGCTGGTTCTTCGACACCGAGCTGCTCGTGCTGGCCGAGAAGGCCGGCCTGCGCATCCACGAGGTGCCGGTCGACTGGATCGACGATCCCGACTCACGGGTCGACATCGTGGCTACCGCGATCGGAGACCTCAAAGGCTGCTGGCGGGTGGGCCGGGCGCTGACCACCGGCGCCCTGCCGCTACGCGACCTTCAGACGGCACTTGGCCGTGAACCACTGGTGCCCGGCGTGCCGCGCGGCATGGTCGGCCAGATGGTGCGCTTCGGCCTGATCGGCATCGCCAGCACCATCGCCTTTGCGCTGCTCTATCTTTGGCTGCACCCCATGCTCGGCGCGCAGGCCGCCAACTTGACGGCGCTGCTGCTGACCGCACTCGCCAACACCGCCGCCAACCGGGCCTTCACCTTCGGCATCCGTGGTCGGGCCGGCGCCGCCCGCCACCACATCCACGGCCTGCTGGTGTTCACCTTCGGACTGGCCATCACCAGCGGCTCGCTCTACCTGCTGCACCGTTTCGATCCGAGCGTCGGCAAAGGTGTCGAACTCTCGGTTCTGGTCGTGGCCAACCTTGTCGCCACCCTCGTGCGCTTCATTGCGCTGCGGCGGGTGTTCGGCGCCTCCACCCGCTGACGCGATGACCGTCACGGTCGGCCCGCCGATAATCGTTACAGCCGAGGCTGTTCCGCGGGCTGCAAGACGGGTGGTTCACCGCTGGGCATTACTGGCGCTGCTGACGGCGACGGGGGTGCTCTACCTCTGGGCCCTGGACCGTTCGGGCTGGGCGAACGCCTTCTACTCGGCCGCGGCACAGGCTGGGGCGCAGTCCTGGAAAGCGTTCCTGTTCGGTTCGTCGGATGCTGCCAACTCGATCACCGTCGACAAACCCCCACTGTCGCTGTGGCTTCCGTCGCTGGCAATCCGGATGTTCGGCCTCAACTCGTGGAGCATCCTGGCGCCCCAGGCTCTGATCGGGATCGGTTCTGTGGCACTGCTGTGGGACGCCGTGCGCCGGCCGTTCGGCGAGACTGCCGCACTGATCGCGGGTGCGGTTCTGGCGCTTACCCCGGTAGCCGTCGCGATCTTCCGGTTCAACAATCCCGACGCGCTGTTGGTGCTGTTGATGATTGCCGCGGTGTGGGCGCTACTACGGGCGCTCGACGACGGGCGCTCACGCTGGCTGCTGGCCTGTGGTGCCTGCCTGGGGCTGGGGTATCTGACCAAGCAGCTCGAGGTGGCGCTGGTGATTCCGGCTCTGGCCATCACCTATCTGCTGGCCGGGCCCCGGTCGCTGCTCGCCCGGGCCGGCCAGCTGGTGCTCGGACTCGGCGCCGCGGTGGTCTCGGCGGGCTGGTGGGTGCTGTTGGTCCAGTTGTGGCCGGCGAGCACTCGGCCGTGGATCGGTGGTACGCAGACCAATTCGATTCTGGAACTGACGATGCGGTATAACGGCATCGGCCGGCTCAACGGCGACGAACCGGGCAGCACCGGTTCGCCTGGCTTCATCTCACCGGTCCACCCGGGCGGCCGGACGTCGGCACATCCGTGGGGCCAGCCCGGTATCGGCCGGCTGTTCGAACCAGAGCAGATCGGTGACATCGGCTGGCTGCTACCGGCCGCACTGGTGTTGGCGATCGCGCTGCTCGCGTGGTGGGCCCGCGCCCCGCGGGATGACCGGCGGCGGGCTTCCTTCCTAGTCTGGGCCATCTGGCTGCTCACCACCGCGCTGGTCTTCAGCTTCATGGCGGGAATCTTCCACGCCTATTACACGGTGGCTCTGGCCCCGCCGGTCGCGGCGGTGATCGGGATCGGCGTGGCGGTGTGCTGGCGGGAACGTGAAAGAGGCTGGGCCAAGGGTACATTGGCGGCAGCCGCGGTGCTGACCGCGGCAACGTCGGTGCTCGTCCTGCGGCATGTACCCGACTACTATCCGTGGCTGCGGTGGGCTGTCCCGATCGGCGCGGTCGTACTGCTGGCCGCAGTGGCCGTCCGGATGCCGACGCCGATGATCGTCGCGGTCGCCGCGCTGGTGGCTCTCGGCGGCCCGGCTGCCTACAGCGTCACGACGGTGGTGCGCGGGAACGTCGGCGCGATGCCGATCGCCGGACCGGTTCCCCGTGTCGTGACCGCGATGACCAAGGGTGTCGGGCCGGTCCAGCGAGCCAAGATCACCGTGGCCACCGGTCCCGGATTCCTGCTGCCGACCGGATCTCCCGGCGCTGGAGTGCATCTGGTGGGGTGCACGCTGCTGGACTCGGGTGTGCCCGACCGCCAATTGGTCGACCTGCTCGACGCCGATGCCCAGCGGTACACCTGGGTGGCCGCCACGGTCGGATCGGTCTGTGCGGCCGGCTACCAACTCGCCAGTGGTTATCCGGTAATGCCGGTCGGTGGCTTTAACGGCACCGACCCGTCGCCGGCACCCGGTGCCTTCCTACGGCTGGTGTTGTCCAAGCGGATTCACTACTTCATCGTCACCAACCCGATCCACGAGGGCCAGTGGGGACACCTGGACACCAATGCGCTGATCCAGCAATGGGTCCAGCGCAACTTCACCCCCGAGCGGGTCGGCAGGGTGATGATCTACGACCTGACGGCCTAGCTCAGGCGAGCATCGCCGCGACCTCGTCGACCGACCAAGGCGGGCTCTCGTTGTGATCCCGGTAGGCGATGAAACCGGGGGAGGGCCGGTCGAAGCGGCCGACGAAACCGCCTGCGGCGATGAAGATCTGACCGGTGATCTTGCTGGCGAGGTCACTGACCAGGTAGGCGTACATCGGGGCGACGTATTCCGGAGCCGGTGCGTCGAGGGCGCCTTGCGCACTGACCTCGTCGAGCATGCCGCGCCGCCGCAGCTCAGCGATGTGTTCCTCGTAATCGGGCCCGCTGGAGAGCCGGGTCTTGGCACCTGGACAAACCACATTCGCCCGCACCCCGTGCTCGGCCAATTCCGCCGCGATGGCCATCGTCAACCCGTTCACCGCACCTTTGCCCGCTGGGTATCCGGTGCCACCGTAATCACCAAGGAACGCAAAGGAACTGGTGTTGACGATCGCGCCGCGGCCCCTGGCCACCATTCTGGGCGCGGCCGCGCGGCAGGTCGCGAATGTGGTGCCCAGGTGGACATCGAGGAGATCGCGAAATTCGGTGGGTGTGACACTCAGGATCGACGACCCCGCCGGCTCGGGCGCCCCCGCACAGTTGACCAGCGCGTCGACGGCACCGAACTCCTTCTCGCACAGCACGATCAGGTCCTCGGCGACCGCCTCATCGGCAGCCGAACCGGCATGGGGGACGGCACGGCCGCCGGCATCGGCGATGGCGGACACCGTGGCGTGAACGGCCGCTGCGTCTCGGCCGTTCACCACCACACCCGCGCCGAGCTCAGCCAGCAGCGCGGACACGGCACCACCGATACCCCGTGAGCCGCCGACGACTACCGCGCCGAAGCCGGCTAGCGGCTGGTCACTCACCCTCGGCGGAGGCCTGGCTGAACTGCATGCCGTCCATGTTCCAGTAGCCGCGCATGTTGACGATCAGGCCGGCGTCGTTGACGTGGTAGGTGAACACCCCGCGCACCGTGCTGGTCAGGCCGCCCTCGAACTGGCTGCGTAGCACCAGGATATGGGCCACTTCGTTCGGGGAGCTGGACGGGAACGTCTCTTCGCACGTGACCCGAAGATTGTTGACCGAGATGTTGGCGTCGTAGAAGTCGGCGACGGCCGCCTTGCCCCGCACACCGTTGCCGTCGGGGTTGGTGATGGCCGGCCCGATCGGGTCTTCGATGACGACGTCGTCGGCCATCAGGGCCAGCCAGCCTTCCCGGTTGTGCGACATCACGCACTTCCAGGAGGCCTGCGAAGCGGCCAGCGCCGGGGTCAGTTCGGTAGTGGTCATAATCCCTCTCCTTGTCATCAGACACTGCAGGCAGCGCGAGCGTCATCTTCGGTGGCCTTGCGGATGAGCCCCACTCCGGTCCATGTGCTCCGTCCGGCGTTTGAGACCGACTGCTGGGGCGATCGTGCGACCCGTCTCCAGTACGGTGACGAATCGTTGGTCTCCATCGGAGACATCACGAACCTGTTGCGCAATTCCATCCGGCCGATCCGGCCGGGGCGCAACAGGTTCGGGAAGGCAGTCATGGGTGGCGTTTCATGAATTCCGGGCCGTGCCCGCGCCATAGGGCAAGGCGGGCACGGCCCGGAAGGTCCGTGAGGGACCGCGCAGGTCAGCGGTCCTCGTCGGTGTAGCGGATGACGCCGCGGATGTTGCGGCCCTCGAGCATGTCCTTGTAGCCGTCGTTGATCTGCTCGAGCTTGTACTGCCGGGTGACCATATCGTCGAGGTTGAGCTTGCCCGCCTTGTACATCCCCAACAGCTGCGGGATGTCGAAGTGTGGGTTGCCGCCACCGAAGACGGTGCCCTGCAGATTCTTCTGCATCAGGGTGAGCATCGCCAGATTGATCGTGGCCTCGTTGTCCATGATGCTGCCCATCGCGGTCAGCACGCAGGTGCCGCCCTTGGCCGTGATGCCGAGGTAGCTGTCGACATCCTTGCCGTGCAGCTCGCCGACCGTGACAATGACCTTGCGGGCCATGAGTCCCCAGGTGACCTCCGCGATATCGGCGGCGGCCGCCTCGATATCGGGGTAGACGTGGGTGGCGCCGAACTTCAGCGCCTGGTCGCGCTTCCACTCCACCGGGTCGATGGCGAAGACGTAGCGGGCGCCCGCGTTGACCGCACCCTGCAGCGCGGACATACCGACACCGCCGATGCCGACGATTGCCACATCCTCACCGGGACGGACATCGCCGCTGCGGACCGCTGAGCCGTAGCCCGTGGTGACACCGCAGCCCACCAGGCAGGCCACCTCGAACGGGATGGACTTGTCGATCTTCACGACCGAGCTCTTGTGGACGACCATGTAGGGCGAGAACGTGCCCAGCAGTGTCATCGGGAAGACGGGCTGACCCTTGGCGGTGATGCGGTGGGTGCCGTCGGAGACGGCCTGCCCACCGAGCAGCCCGGCGCCCAGATCGCAGAGGTTGCGCATACCGGCCTGACAGGACAGACATGCACCGCAGGACGGGATGAAGGACAGTACGACGTGATCGCCAGGCTCGAGACCCTCAACACCCGGTCCGACCTCGGTGACGACGCCGGCGCCTTCGTGCCCGCCGAGCACCGGGAAACCGAACATCGGGATGCCGCCGGTGACCAGGTGATGGTCCGAGTGACACATGCCCGAAGCTTCCATCTGGATTTTGACTTCGTCTTTGACCGGGTCGCCGATCTCGATCTCTTCGATCGACCACGGCTGGTTGAACTCCCAAATGAGAGCACCTTTTGTCTTCACAGCGAACCTCCACTCGCGAAACCCGACCCCGGTCTCCTCCAGGGCGGCCGGCTGTACCGGATGGTCAATCTAGGCCAAAATTAGAACGTGTTCCTGCTCCGGTGACCATTATGACCTCCGTCACCTTCTGCGTCGCCGCCGGGGGCCTACTAGTTGACGCGCGTCGAGTAGTCACCAGATCTGAACGGGGGCTTCACCGAGGGGGTAGTAACCGGGCAGCTTCTCGCCCGCGACGCTGCGCTCGATGCGCTTTTGCATGGTCGGGGTGAGGTCACCGGAGGAGATGAGCTTGACGAACGCCTTCTGCACGTGGCCGAAGTCGAAGAAGTCCCGCTGCCATTCGATCAACAGATCGTCGTTCAAGCGGAACCAGCTGCCGCCGATGCCGTAGATCTCGTCGCTGGTCCCGTCGGACTTGTGGGCGATCTGCTTCCAGAAGCCCACGATCTCGTTCTGCTTCTCGTCGACCAGCACCTTCTGGTACTCGTAGACCCAGTTCTCCAGGCCTTCCATCTCCAGGCCGAGCGCGACATCGCGGATCTGATCCTTGCCGACGCACATGACGTCTTCCTTGGGCCCGATGTTCCAGCCGTAGGTGGCGTCCTCGGTGTAGAACTCCGCCAGGTTCTTCCAGTCGCCTGCCTTCTCGCTGTCCTTGTTGGCCTGCAGCCAGCGCTGGACCCAGTCGTCGAGTTGTTCGCGTGACGCCATTGTCTATTCCTTCTCTAGGGTTACTTCTCGATGATGGATAGGGCTCTCGTGGGACACATCTCGATCGCGCGCTCCACGTCGTCGCGCATCTCGTCGGGTGGTTGCGCATCGACGATTTCCACGACGCCGCGCTTGGGCACCGTGAAGACGTCGGGCGCCTCCAGTTCACACATGGCGTGCCCCTGGCAGAGGTCATCGTCGAGCTCGATGCGGTAGCAGCCCACCGGAATTACGCTTTCACGCGCTTGCGATAGCGGACTTTTGCCGGGCGGGCCAACTGGACAACCATCTTGGAGTGGTCGTTCTGATAGGTCTGGGCGGGCTGAGCCATCTCGAACTCGTACTCGCGCAACAGGACCGAGAAGATCGCCTTGATCTGCATCTGCGCGAACGCCGCGCCGACGCAGCGGTGCTTACCGGCGCCGAACGGAATCCAGGTCCACCGGTTCACGATATCGGCCTGTTCCGGCTTGTTGTAGCGATCGGGGTTGAACGCGTCGGGGTCTGGAAAGTCCTCCGGGATGCGGTTGGAGATCGCCGGCGAGGCTGCGACGAAATCGCCTTTGTGAATCGGGTAGCCCTGCACCTCGAACTCGTCCTGCGCGACGCGCATCAGGATGATCAGCGGTGGATGCAGGCGCAGCGTCTCCTTGACGACGTTGTCCAGTTTCGGAATCTGGCGCAGTGCATGGAAGCTCACCTCCTGGCCGTCGGCGTAGAGCTCGTCGAGCTCGCCGCGCACCTCGGCGTAGGTGCCCGGGTGGCGGATCAGCTCGATCAGCGTCCACGCCGAGGTTCCCGAACTCGTGTGGTGCCCGGCGAACATCAAAGAGATGAACATGCCGGTGACCTCGTTGGCGCTGAAGCGCGGATTGCCCTCTTCATCGCGGATCGAGACCAGCACGTCGAGTAGGTCGCGGTCCTCCTTGCCCTTGGGTGGGTTGGCGATCCGGCCGTCCATGATCTCCTGCACCAGCGCAACAAGTTTCACGCGCGACTCGTCGCGGATGCGGAAGCTCTCGATGTCGAGATAAGGGTCGACGTAGCAGAGGGGGTCGGTCCCGCGCTCGAGATCGTGGTAGTACTCGGCGAACCGACGGTCGAGCTGCTCACGGAACTTGAGCCCGATCAGGCACGCGGTCGAGGTGTAGATCGTCAGTTCAGAGAAGAAGTCCAGCAGCTCGATCTCGCCTTCATCACCCCAATCGGCAACGATCTTTTTGACCTCGTTCTCGATGGTGGCTGCGTGGCCCTTCATCTGTTCGCCGCGCAGTGCGGTGTTGTGCAGCATCTCTGCACGGCGCTCGGGATCGGCGTCGAACACCACGCCCTCGCCGAAGATCGGCGTCATGAAGGGGTAGGCCTCGGCCTGGTTCAGCTCGGCGTCGCTGGAGCGGAAGAAGAACTCGTTGGCCTCGGCGCCCGACAGCATGACGACCGGCTTGTCGACAAGCTGAAACCAGCCGACATCCCCGCACTCGTCGCGAGTGCGTTTCATCAAGCCGATCGGATCGGTGCGGAATTCCTCGAGGTGGCCGTGCTCCTCCTCTCCACCGGAGACGCGCGTGACCACCTTGGTGGCTGCTGGGTTCGTCATGCGGGCATTCCTTCCTCGCCAAGGGTGAGCTTCTGACGAGATGTGTTGCCGGCCAAGGGAGCTTCGGGCTGGAGCTCCATATTCGCGATGAAGCTGCCGCGGGGGGTTTCCGCCACAAATGTGATGGCGCGCGCGAGGTCGGCGGCGCGCATGAAGTAGTCATGTCGCGCTTGGCCCCACTTGGCCCAGTCGTCGAGTGCAGGTCCGATGAGTTCGGCGGGCAGGCTCCAGCCCATCGAGGTCTTGGTCGGGCCGGGATGGACGATCGAGGCGCGCACCCCGGTGCCTTCCAGTTCCATCTGGTAGTTGGTCACCATCGACACCAGGGCGGCCTTGGCCGCACCGTAGGCGCCCATGTGGGGCCGTGGTCGCAGCGACACGTCAGATCCCACGAAGATCAGGTCGCCGCGCTGGCGTTGGAGCATGCCCGGCAGGACCGCGGAAGCCACCCGGTAGGCGCCGACCAGATGGATCTGGATCTGGGACTCGAACTCGTCGATGCTGATTGAGTCGAGCTTGCCGAAGTACGTGTCACCCGCACCGGCCACCAACACCTCGATCTCGCCGAGTTCGGAAGTGGTCTGCTCCACGGCGGCCTTCACCGAGTCGGGGTCGGTGACGTCGAGGTGCACCGCGATGGCCTCGCCACCGTCGGCACGGATCTTCCCGACGATCTCCTGCAGCTTGTCCACCCGACGAGCACCGAGCGCGACGGGAAAACCGTTGGCGGCGAGCTTGATCGCGGTGGCTTCACCGATCCCGGACGACGCACCGGCAACCAGCGCGGGCCTGCGGTCGGGGAGGGGAGCGAAACGTGGCATGTGACTAGATCCTTCTAGCGAGGCTGCACTGTGATGGGCAGGTGGGCGAAACCACGGACGTTGCTGGAGTGGACGCGAACCGAGTTGGCCTCGTCCACTTCATAGCCGCGGATACGTGTGAACAACTCTTCCAAGGCCACTCGCGCCTCCATACGGGCCAAGTGAGCGCCGAGGCAGAAGTGTGCGCCGCTGCCGAAGCTCTGGAGCTTGGCGCCGATATCGCGTCCGATGAGGTAGTCATCGGGCCTCTCGAAGACGCGCTCGTCGCGGTGGGCTGATCCGGGCAGGAGCAGGACCACGTCACCGTCGGGAATGACAGTGTCGTACAAAGTCAGATCGCCGGCGACGGTGCGAGCCAGGATTTGGCTCGAGGTGTCGTAGCGCAGGGTCTCTTCGACCCACAGCGGCACCCGGGACAGGTCGGTGTAGACGCCGGCCAGCTGGTCGGGGTTCTTGTGTCCCCAAAATGCGGCGTTGGCAAGCAGTTTGGTAGTGGTCTCGTTACCGGCGATGACCATCAGGAACATGAACCCGAGGACCTCGTCGTCGGTCAGCCGGTCGCCGTCGATCTCGGCGTCCAGGAGGGCCGTCGTGAGATCGTCGGCGGGGGTCTTGCGCCGCTCCTCCACCATCGCCTGGTAGTAGACGATCAGGTTGAGCGACGCTTCGACGGCCTCCGGTGGCACATCGGTGACACCTTCATCGCGGTGCATCACGCCATCGGCCCAGGCCCGGACCTGAGCGCGGTCGGGTTGGGGCACTCCCATGAGTTCGGAGATGACATCCATCGGCAGCTTGCCCGCGAACTCGTCGACATAGTCCACGATTTCACCGGCGGCGGCCTTCTCGAGCATAGTGTCGAGGTGCTTGACGGCGATCTCGGTGACCCGGGGTTCCAGCTCACGAATCCGCCTCGGGGTGAACCCTTTTGAGACCAGGGTCCGCAGGCGCAGATGCGACGGGTCGTCCATGGCCAGAAAGGACATCGTTTTAGACGCGTGCGGACCGCGGGATGCCGGATCCAGGGAGACACCGAATTTATTGGACAGCGTTGTGCTGTTGCGGAAACCCTGCAAGACATCCTGATGGCGGGACAGCGCCCAGAACTTCAGCTCCTCGTTGTGATACAGCGGGGCTTCGTCGCGCAGCCGCTTGTAGTACGGGTACGGATCCTCGTGGAAGTCGTAGTTGTAGGGATCCAGCATCACGTCTGGACTCTGTACCGTCATTCGTTCTCTCCCAGGATAAGTCCCGCGACATAACCGATTCGGTCGGCGACCTGGCGGTAGCTCATCGCGCCGGTACCGGCGTGCACGAGCGCGCCGTAGTACGTCATCTCCAGTGCGGACACGATCTGCGGATCCGCGTCCGGCCCCAGCGCCGATCTGATCCGTTTGTGAATCTCAGCGCCGATGCGATCGCGTGCCGGGTGTACCCCGGCGTCGTTGCTCAATACCGCGGTGGTGCAGGCCGCGGCGAACTCCGGCTCGTCGGCGATCACCAAGGCCAGGCTCCGCAGTGACTTCTCGACGCGGTGCAGCCGGCTGTCGTTGACGTCGGTGAAATACGGGACCTGGCGCATCAGGTCTAGGTAGACCTCGGCGATCAGGTGGTTCTTCGAGGAGAAATAGGTGTACGCCGTCGCCGGCGCCACCTTCGCGCGGGCCGCCACCGCCCGCACCGTCAGATCGGCGTACGACGTTTCGCGCAGCATCTCCAGACCGGCCCGCAGCACCTTGCGGAAGGTCTCTTCCTGGCGGCGATTGCGCGGCGTGCCCTCACCACCCGGGGTGACGGCTAGCGCAGTATCGCTGGACACATGTCCAAGTTATCGGAATGATGCCCACATAGGCAAGCGATCTCAGGTAATTAGCATGTCAGCAACCTGTTCTGGTCGGCTTCTGCGCAGAGCCTTGCACCATGGGCGCGTCTGCGGCTATGGTGCGAAAGACGGATTCTCGGACACGTGTCCAATGAAGCAGACGGGAGTCGGGATGGCGATTGCGGCCGACCGGAACAGTGACCTCTTCATCGACGGGAAGCTGGTGCCCGGTGGCAACGGCAGGTACCCGACGATCAACCCGGCGACTGAGGAGATTCTGGGCACGGCCGCCGACGCCAATGCCGAGGACATGAGCCGGGCGGTCGATGCCGCCCGTCGCGCGTTCGACACCACCGACTGGTCCACCAACACCGAACTTCGGGTGCGTTCCATCCGGCAGCTGCGCGATGCGATGAAGGCCAACGTGGAAGAACTCCGCGAGATGACCATCGCTGAGGTGGGCGCCCCCCGCATGCTGACCTCGGCCGCCCAGCTCGAAGGGCCGGTCGAAGACCTGTCCTTCTGTGCCGACACCGCTGAGAACTATTCCTGGCGGCAAGATCTCGGCGTCGCATCGCCGATGGGCATCAAGACCGAGCGAACCATCTCCCGGGAGGCGGTCGGTGTCGTCGGCGCCATCACCCCGTGGAACTTTCCGCATCAGATCAACCTCGCCAAGCTGGGCCCCGCCCTGGCGGCGGGCAACACCATCGTCCTCAAGCCCGCACCCGATACCCCATGGTGCGCAGCGGTTCTCGGTGAACTGATTGCTGAATACACCGATATCCCGCCCGGCGTGGTCAATATCGTCACGTCCAACGACCACTCGGTCGGGGCGCTGCTGTCCAGCGACCCGCGGATCGACATGGTGTCGTTCACCGGTTCCACCAACACTGGCCGTGCGGTGATGGCTGCCGGCGCGGCCACCATCAAGAAGGTCTTCCTCGAGCTCGGTGGCAAGTCGGCATTCCTGGTGCTCGATGACGCCGATCTGGCCGGCGCCTGCTCGATGGCGGCGTTCACCGCCTCGATGCACGCCGGGCAGGGCTGCGCGATCACCACCCGCCTGGTGGTGCCGCGGGCGCGTTACGACGAAGCGGTCGAGGCCGCCGCGGCGACCATGGCCGGGCTCAAGCCAGGTGACCCGACCAGTCCCAAAACCATCTGCGGGCCCGTCATTTCCGAGCGTCAACGCGATCGGGTGCAGTCCTACCTCGACTTGGCGATCGATGAGGGTGGCCGGTTCGCCTGCGGCGGCGGCCGGCCGGCCGACCGTGACACCGGGTATTTCATCGAGCCGACCGTGATCGCCGGCTTGGACAACAGTGCTCGGGTGTCACGCGAAGAGATCTTCGGTCCGGTGCTGACCGTCATCGCCCACGACGGCGACGACGACGCGATCCGCATCGCCAACGATTCGCCGTACGGGTTGTCAGGCACCGTGTTCAGCAGCGATAACGATCGCGCGCAGGGTGTCGCGAACCGGTTGCGGGTTGGCACCGTCAACGTCAACGGCGGGGTGTGGTACTCCGCGGACGTTCCGTTCGGCGGCTACAAGCAGTCCGGCATCGGCTCTGAGATGGGGGTCGCCGGCTTCGAGGAATACCTGGAACTGAAAGTCATTGCCACGGCTGTCTAGATGTGGCCCTTCCTACAGAAGGAGTGAACGAGCATGGGACAGTTCGACAATAAGGTCGCCATCATCACCGGCGCGGGCGGCGGCATCGGCCAGGCCTACGCCGAGGCCATCGCCCGTGAGGGCGCGGCCGTGGTGGTCGCCGATATCAACATCGAAGGCGCACAGAAGGTCGTCGACGGTATCAAGGGTGAAGGCGGCATCGCGCTCGCGCTGCCGGTCGACGTCAGTGATCCGGTGTCGGCCAAAGCCATGGCCGATCAGACGCTCGCCGAGTTCGGCGGTATCGATTACCTGGTCAACAACGCCGCCATCTTCGGCGGGATGAAGCTCGACTTCCTGATCACGGTGGACTGGGACTACTACAAGAAGTTCATGAGCGTGAACCTCGACGGCGCGCTGGTGTGTACCCGAGCGGTCTACCGCAAGATGGCCAAGCGCGGCGGCGGCGCGATCATCAACCAATCGTCCACGGCGGCATGGCTGTACTCGAACTTCTATGGCCTGGCCAAGGCCGGGGTGAACAGCCTCACCCAGCAGCTGGCGACCGAACTCGGCGGCCAGAACATCCGGATCAACGCCATCGCGCCCGGTCCGATCAACACCGAGGCCAACCGCACGACCACGCCGCAGGAAATGGTGGCCGATATCATCAAGGGAATTCCCCTGTCGCGCATGGGTGAAGTCGACGATCTAGTCGGCATGTGCCTGTTCCTGCTGTCGGATCAGGCGAAGTGGATCACCGGGCAGATCTTCAATGTCGACGGCGGACAGATCTTCCGTTCATGAGCGATATCAAGGTTGGCTACATCGGGCTGGGAAACCAGGGTGCGCCGATGGCCAAGCGGCTCGTGGAGTGGCCCGGCGGCCTCATCGTGTTCGATGTGCGGACCGAGGCCATGATGCCGCTGGCCGAACTCGGCGCCACGCTGGCTGACAGCGTCGCCGATGTCGCAGTGGCCGATGTCATCGAAGTGACCGTGCTCAACGACGCGCAGGTCCGCGATGTGGTGAGCGAGCTCGCCGAGCACGCCAAGCCGGGAACGGTCATCGCGATCCATTCCACCATCGAGCCTGGCACCGCGGCCGAGCTGGCTGAGCAGTTGCAGCCCAAGGGTATTCGCATTGTCGATGCCCCGGTCAGTGGCGGCGCCGGTGCCGCCGACAAGGGTGAGCTGGCCGTGATGGTCGGCGCCGATGACGACGCCTACGAGTTGGTCAAGCCGGTGTTCAAGCAGTGGGCATCGCTGGTGGTGCGTGCCGGCGAGCCCGGTGCCGGGACTCGGATGAAGATCGCTCGGAACATGTTGACGTTCATCGGTTTTACCGCGGCGACTGAGGCGTCCAGGCTCGCCGAGGCGGCCGGTATCGACCTGCAGAAGCTGGGCCGCGTGGTGCGGCACAGCGACGCGCAGAGTGGTGGGCCCGGTGCGATCATGGTCCGCGACGACACCAAACCCCTGACGCCCGAGCACTTCGTCTACAACATGTTCATCCACACCCGCGGGCTGGCCGAGAAGGATCTGAAGCTGGCTCTCGCTCTCGGCGAAGCCAACGGTGTGGACCTGCCGTTGGCCGAGATCGCATTACGCGACCTGGCCGCCGGGCTCGGTGTCCCCAACACGAAGGAGTGACGATGGACGAGTTACGCCGCAAGGGCCTTGAGAAGATGAACGAGGTCTACGGCTGGGAGATGCCCGACTCGCCGGGTGACTACTTCGCGCTGACCGCCGACCACCTGTTCGGCACCATCTGGACGCGACCCGGATTGACCATGCGGGACAAGCGCATCATGACGCTGACTGTCGTCACCGCGCTCGGCATTTCCGATCTGGCCGAGATCCAGGCCAACGCCGCCCTGCACAACGAAGAGCTCACCGCCGAGGAGCTCAAGGAGATGGCGATCTTCCTGACGCACTACCTCGGCTTCCCGTTGGGCTCGAAACTGGACGGGGCGGTCACCAAGGTCGCGGCCAAGCGCAAGAAGGCTGCCGAGGCAGGTCAGAGCGAGGACAAGAAGGCCAACGTCAACGACGCGCTCAAGATGCACAGCGGCCGGAAGCTCGAGGACTAGCCGCGCTCGCACGGGGTTTCGTCATGGCCTGGGATATGTGCTGGCGATGGCGGCCAACCGGCGCGTCCCCACCCTGGTGCCGCTGGACCACCCTGGCCATGCTTGCCCACGCCTTCCTGGCCGTGGCAACCGCCTTCGAACGCCATCGCCACCCTGCTGGCCTGGTCACGATGGCGACGACGACACCAATACCGAGCCCGACAATGCCACTACCGACGACGCCAGAATCAATGATCCCGATCTACGGCTGCAGTACTAGCCGCACTGCCGGCTGGCCGACGACGGCGAACTCCATCTGCTCTCGGTCGCTGAGATCGATGAGCAGCGTCACCGCACGGCACCGTGGGGTAGGACCGTGCTGCGGTGTGGGGCACACCCGTCGTGCTCCCAGTAGCCGATGTAGCTGATGTGCTGTGACAACGGCGGTCGCGGATGGTGCAGGAAGGGACCTGACTCCGAGCGCACGCCAGCCAGCGTATTGCCGTCGATGACGGGGCGCGCTTAATAACAAAGAGGTCCGTAAGACAACGGTAAGGAAACGGCCAGATCGCAAACGGTTATCGCGTCGTGTCACAAATGTGACATTTGTGCACCAGTGTTACCAAAGTGAAATCGAGCGCCGCGGGCCTCGATCCAAGGGCAGGAGTGGCAATGACTACTATGACCGCATACGAATCGTGGACTGCCGACTCGTGGACTGCCCCGACCATGCTCAGCCTGTGGGCGGAGCCAGCGCCCAAGCAGGCCAGGATCGTTCGTCAGGTGTCGCAGTGGGTCAAGGTCGTCGACACGACGGTCATCGTGCTCTGCCCGCCGGTGGTATCGGTCTGCGCGATCTTCGCCGCGATGATGTGGCCCGGCCTCGTCATGGCCGACCACGTCGGTCACGCGGCGACGTCCGCGCCGATCAATGTCCAGGTGCAGGACGGCGTGCCCGCTCCCTAATCGCTTGTGCGCGTTGACGGGTGATCGACACTGAACAAGGCCGCGCCCACCCAGCGGCGCAGATACCGGCGCAACTCGGCACCGTGCCGCGGCGGCCGGCCCGGGTCCACCATGAAGGACTGCACGATCCGCAGCAGGTGCTCACCGAGTTCGTCGAGATCGCTATCGCTGAATCCTCTTGCGGCCCAGTCGACATCGAATCGGCGAAGCAGCGAGCCGGCGAACGCCAGCGCGACATCCGAGGTGACCTCGGCGCTGAATGCGCCGACGCGTTCCGGCCCGAGTAACAGACCCATATGTTTATCGTTCGGCAGCGATTCCACCGCTGCGGCAATCCCTTCGGTGACCGCCTCGGCCGGGTCGGTGATACCGGAAAGGTGCGCGGCCATCCGGTCGAGGAATCCGGTTGCGGACGCCATCGCCGCGGCCTGCAGTAGCGCGTCGGTGCTGGGGAAGTAGCGATACACCGTCTGGCGGGTCACCCCGAGGGTGCGGGCGACGTCGGCGATGCTCAGATCCGCCCCGCGGGCATCGATGGCCTTATTCGCCGCGGCCAGAATCCGCGCAACCGCTTCTTCGTCGGTGGCCGGCGCCGATCCCGACCAGCCGTGGGTCCGCACGATCTACCCGCCCACTGCCGCCGAGAAGGCGACCCAGTCGACGACCAGCATGGCCAGGCACATCCCGAACGTGTCGAGGGTGAACGGCCAGGCCCGTTTCCGCCCGACCAACGCGATGATGCTGGTGACGATGCCGAGTACACCCACCAGTGCGACGATGCCCACCGCGCTCAGCACCGAGGTGACGGCCCCCTCGACACTGCACGTCGCGGGCGGACAGTGATCCAGGAACGCCAGCATGAACAGGCCGAGAAAGGCCGCGCCCGCGCCCACTAACACCGTCAGCACCATCAGGATGATCGAGATCGCCACGTCTGCCACCGACCGCGGCGGCGTGGCAGGCGGCGGGTGACCCATAACCCGGGATGCTATCGATGCCCCTGCGCTAGTGGTAGGCGACAGGCAGTTGTTTGACCCCGTTGATCCAGCCCGAGCGCAGGCGCACGGGCTCGCCGAGCTTGCTGATGTCGGGGATCTGGTTGGCGATCTCGTTGAAGATCAGCTTGATCTCCATACGCGCGAGGTTGGCACCGATGCAGAAGTGTGCCCCGTTGCCGCCGAACCCGAGGTGCGGGTTGGGGTCACGCAAGATATTGAACTGGAACGGGTTGTTGAAGACTTCCTCGTCGTAGTTCGCCGAGCTGTAGAACAGCCCCGCCCGCTGGCCCTCGCGGATCGTGACTCCGCCGATTTCGGTATCGCGCGTCGCGGTCCGCTGGAAGCAGTGCACCGGAGTGGCCCAGCGGACGATCTCGTCGGCCGTGGTCTCCGGCCGCTCGCGCTTGAAAAGCTCCCACTGGTCGGGGTTCTCGAAGAAGGCGTTCATGCCGTGGGTCATGGCGTTGCGGGTGGTTTCGTTGCCGGCCACCGCGAGCAGGATCACGAAGAATGCGAACTCGACCTCCGAGAGCGACTCCCCGTCCAAATCGGCCTGCACCAGCTTGGTGATGATGTCGTCGGCCGGACACTGGCGGCGCTGCTCGGCCATCGTGTACGCGTAACCCATCAGCTCGGCGTTGGCCACCGTCGGGTCTTCATCGAAGTCCGGGTCGTCGGAGTTCATGATGCTGTTGGTCCAGTGAAAGAGCTTCTGCCGGTCCGATTCTGGGACTCCCAATAGGTCGGCGATCGCCAGCAGTGGCAGCTGCATCGCGATGTCGTCAACGAATTCCCCAGTGTCTTTCTCGGCGGCCGCGGCCACGATGTCGCGGGCGGCGTCGGCCAGCTTCTCCTCCAGCTTGGACACGGCGCGCGGGGTGAACAGGCGCGAGACCAGCTTGCGCAGCCGGGTGTGCTCGGGTGCGTCGTGGTTGATCAGCAGCGCCTTGGTGATCTCCACCTGGTCTTTGGTCATGTCGTCGGCGAACCGCATCACCACGCCTTTGGCGTTCGTCGACCACAGGTCGCCGTCGCGGGAGATGTCGCGGATATCGCGGTGCTTGCTGATCACCCAGTACCCGCCGTCGTCGAAGACCGAGGGGGCCTCGTTCCACCACACCGGCGCGGTCTTGCGTAACTGCGCCAGCTGGGCGACAGGCATGCCCTCTTTGAGCAGGTCGGGGTCGGCGAAGTCGAAGCCCGCTCCGAACGGGCACACGCCTGCGGTGGTCATATCTACCTCGCTGTTCATGTGATGTAGCGCACCTTGCAGAAGACCATACACCTTGGGGCTAAGTGTATGCCCGATGGTGCCGACCATCGAGACCATTGCCGACGAAGACTCGGTCACCCGCTGATCGACTGCCGCGGCTACGGACTGGGCGCGCAGGCGATGACGGGCGGCAGCCCGCATGAACCGCTGCTGACCACATGAACCGCTGCTGACCGTGGCCTGATCGCCGCGACGCTGACCGCCGCAGCTGCGCGCGGTGAACTCCCGCCGCTAAGGCGGCTCGTCGATACCTGGTAGCGGGGGGTCGGGCGATAGGGTGTGAACCTGTGCGCGTCCTCGTGATCGGATCCGGTGCCCGCGAACATGCCCTGTTGCTGGGCCTGCGCAAAGATACCTGCGTCGACTTTCTTGCCGTCGCGCCCGGTAACGCCGGCACCTCGGCGGTCGCTGAGCAGCACGACGTCGACGTGACTTCCGCGGAAGCGGTCACCGCACTGGCGCGAAAGCTGGTGATCGACCTCGTGATCATCGGCCCCGAAGTGCCGCTAGTGCTCGGGGTGGCCGATGCTGTGCGCGCCGCAGGCATCGCCTGCTTCGGCCCGTCGAAGGACGCCGCCCGGATCGAAGGCTCCAAGGCGTTCGCCAAGGACGTGATGGCCGCGGCCGGTGTGCGCACCGCGGGCAGCGAAACCGTCGACAACCCCGCTCACCTGGATGCCGCGCTGGATCGTTTCGGCCCGGCCACCGGCCAACCCGCCTGGGTGGTCAAGGATGACGGGCTGGCCGCAGGCAAGGGCGTGGTGGTGACCGCTGACCGTGACGCGGCCCGCGCGCATGCCGCTTCGCTGTTGGACTCCGGGCATCCGGTGCTCCTGGAGTCCTTCCTCGATGGGCCCGAGGTGTCGCTGTTCTGTCTGGTCGACGGCGCGACCGTGGTCCCGCTGCTGCCCGCCCAGGACTTCAAGCGCGTCGGTGACAACGACGCTGGGCCCAATACCGGGGGTATGGGCGCGTATTCACCGCTGCCGTGGTTGACCGCCGAGGCGACCGCCGCGATGGTCAGCAGTGTCGTCGAACCCGTTGCTGCCGAACTGGTTCGCCGCGGCTCCCCGTTTTCCGGTCTGCTGTATGCGGGGCTGGCCATGACCTCCACCGGCCCCGCGGTGGTCGAATTCAACTGCCGGTTCGGTGACCCTGAGACGCAGGCGGTGCTCGCGCTGCTGGAATCCCCGCTGGGCCAGCTGTTGCACGCCACGTCAACCGGAACGCTGGCCGACTTCGCTGCGCTGCAGTGGGCCGACGGGTACGCGGTCACCGTCGTGGTGGCCGCGGAGAACTATCCCGGACGCCCCCGGGTCGGCGACGTGATCACCGGCTCGGAAGCCGCCGGCGTGCTGCACGCCGGGACCGCGCGCCGTAACGACGGTGCCGTCATCTCCTCAGGCGGGCGGGTGCTCTCGGTCGTCGGCACCGGCACCGACCTGGTGGCCGCGCGCGAAGACGCCTACCGGACAGTGTCTTCGATTCGCTTGCCCGGCAGTCATTTCCGCACCGATATCGCGTTGGCGGCGGCCGAGGGGCGGATCACGCCAGCTTGACGGGCAACCGCTTCACACCGTGAATGACGTTGCTGTGCAGGCCCTGGCCAGGTTGGTGCCGAGGCGGAAATGCGGCCCGCCCCCCACCAAACCCGAAGTGCGGGTTGGGCGACCGAGTGATGTCGAACTCGCCCTGGCGGTCGAACACCGTCTCGTCGCGGTTGGCCGAACAGAAACGTCGCTCTCAGTGCGGGCTCAACCCACCAAGTACGGCGCCATCCAGGTCAGCTCGCCCGGCAGTTGCGAGCTCCAATAGCTGCCGTCGTGCCCACCCGGTGCGAAACCGCCGGCGGGCGGATGCGGCAGCTGTGCGATGAACTCTTTGGTCGCCGAATAGAACGGATCGCTGGTGCCGCAGTCGATCCGGATCGGGATCGACGCGAGCGCCGGAAGGCCGAAGACACTGTTGGCCGCAAAGTCGTCGGGACCGTCGAACGCACCGGGCGCTGCCGCGCCGGACGACAGCCACAGTGCCGGGCTGACCGCGGTGATCGCCGCGGTGCGGGCCGGACCGAGCCGGGCGCCCAGCAGCAGCGCCCCATAGCCGCCCATCGACCACCCGAGGAAGGCGACCCGCGAGGTGTCCAGCCCTTGACCGCCGAGCATCGGGATCAGCTCATCGAGAACCATGGCCCCGGAATCCTCGCCGGATGCGCGCTTGTGCCAGTAGCTACCGCCGCCGTCGACGGCGACGACAGCGAACGGCGGCAGTCCGGCCGCGACAGCCTGGGCCAGGCCCTGCTCGACTCCGCCCGCCATCACGCCCGCCGCATCCTGGCCCTTGCCGTGCAGGGCGATGACCGGTCGCAGCGGCGCGGTCTGTCCGGGCGGGCGGGCGATGGCCCAATTCGTGGTGACCCCGCCGCGCGCGGCGGACACGAACGAGCCGGTGACCATCGTGGGGGCGAGGGCGCCCGACGGGGCGGGCTCCAGCGGGGCGGGCGGTAGCAACGGGGTACCGACGCCGGCCATCGTGATGTGGGGACCGGCCGGATGCGCGGTGGACATCAGCACCCGACCAGCAGCGAAGGCACCCGCGGCGCCGGCTACGCCTCCGGCGCTGAGTCGCAGAACAGCGCGACGGCTCAGGTTCGCCATTCGGTCCATCATGCCAGCGCGGGGAGATCAGCCTAGTGCCAGGTCAAAGCGACGGTAATGATTCGGTTAAAGAGCGATGTCGGCTCGACGCTGCTGGCAGCATTGCTGAACGTGACGGCAGCAATGACTCCCAAGGGGGAACGACGACGGTATGCGCTGATCAGCGCTGCCGCCGAGCTGCTGCGGGAAGCCGGATTCGAGGCCGTGCGCCATCGTGCGGTGGCGCGTCGCGCGGGTCTGCCGTTGGCGTCGACCACCTATTACTTCTCCTCGCTCGACGATCTGGTCCACAAGGCCGTCGAATACATCTGCGCCGTCGAAACCGCCCAGCTGCGGGCCCGGGTCGACGCGTTACCGCGCCGGCGACGCGGTGCCGAGGCGATCGCTGACGTGCTGGTCGACTTGTTGGTCGGTGACGCGGACGGCGAGGCGAGCAGTGAACAGCTGATCGCCCGCTACGAGCGCTATATCGCCTGCGCCCGCCAGCCTGCGTCGAGGGAAATTCAACGCCGGTTGCTGCAGCAGCGGGTGGATGCCGTGGTGGAGGCGGTCGCGCGTTCGGGCCGCAATATGCGGGTCGGTCTGGTGACCGCACTCGTCAACGCCGTCGACGGCGCGGTCGTCTCGGCGTTGGTCAGCGACGAGGACGGGCCGCGTGAGCTGGCCAGGACCACGCTGATGGAGGTGATCGACGTGTTGGCGCCGATCGACGAGCGCACCATCCGGGTGTAAGCGATTACGTTCTTAGGCATGGATTTCTCCGGGCTCGCCCGGCCGGCCGTGGAACTTCTGGACGGCGTCATGGACCGGGCGTTGATTGTCGGCTACACCAAGATCGGGTCGGGATTGCGCCGGCGCTGGTGGGCCGCCGACGCCGGGCCGAGAGCGCTGGTGGGCAAGCGGGTGCTGATCACCGGCGCGACCGCGGGCATCGGCCTGGCCATGGCGCAGTCCTTTGCCGGACTCGGCGCAACCGTGCACCTGCTGGGCCGCAACACCGACAAGGTGGATCGCGCGTCGGCGATGATTCGGGACTCGGTCGCCGACGCCCACGTGGTGGCCGAAGTCTGCGACGTCTCCGACCTCGACGTTGTGCGCGAATGGACGGCCGACTTCGCCAATCGGGTGCCGGCCTTGAACGGATTGGTGCACAACGCCGGACTGATGCCCAAGGACCGCATTCTCACGCGTGAGGGCCACGAGGTGCAGCTGGCCACCCATGTCCTCGGGCCGCATCTGATCACCGAGCGGCTGCTGCCGCTGCTGCGGGCGGCGGGCGGGGCCTCGGTGGTGTTCGTGTCCTCCGGCGGCATGTACGGCGCGCCGCTGGTGGTCGACGATCTGGAGTTTCGGCGCGGCTACAGCGGAGTGCGGGCCTACGCCCGCACCAAGAAGATGCAAGTGGTGCTGGCGGATTCGTGGGCGCGCAGGCTGGCCGGAACCGACATCCGGGTGGAGAGCATGCATCCCGGCTGGGTCGACACCCCCGGGGTCGCGGAGTACTTGCCGCGCTTTCGCGCTGTCACCCGGCCGCTGCTGCGCGATGTGGCCGACGGCGCCGACACCGCGGTGTGGCTGGTGGCTACCCGGCCGGAATCCAAGCCGGGGCACTTCTGGCATGACCGCAGCCAGCGGCCGACGACGTTCGGCTGGCAGCGTCACGAGAACCCGGTCAAGGTGCGCCGGTTCCTCGAACAGGTCAGCCGGCTGACGGGGACCTCGCAAGCCTGGCCGGGCCTGCGCGCCTAATCGGGATCGGGCTGCAACCGGCGGAGCCGGTTCTGCAGCAAGGCAGCCCGGTGCGCGTTGCCCGACAGCCCGACGTAGCGCTCGGTGAACGCCGCCAGCAAGGCATCGTCCAAGCGACGCACCGCACCCGCCGGGAAGCGGTAATCCATTTTCTCGTTGACGGCGTCGGTGTCGAGGTTGGTCAGCAGCTCCTCGAGCGCGTCCAGGGTCAGGATGCCCAGTTCGCCGAGCAGGTCGGACATCCACGCGTAGTGCTCCGTGCGGGACCAGCCGGCCTCGGGAAAGCGGTGCCCCAGGTAGGTGGCCAGCACAGGCGTCGCGATACCGGCGTCGGTGACGGGCGGGTTGCGGTCGTCGGCCATCGACGCTCGCAAGCGGTCCCGGATTTCGGTGAACTCCCGGTCGGCCAATTCGAGCAGGCCGGCCGCCAGCGTGAACCGGCGGTCGAGCTCGGGTGCGTCCTGCGCCGGGACGGTGCCCTTGTAGCGGATGTCGTGTTCGAACTCCGCCCACGCGTGCTGCAGGACGGTGCGCACCTGCACTGACGCCGGCTGTGTCGCACCGTCGAGCGCGACCAGCAGGTGCCGGCTCGCGTACCCCCACCGGCCTTCGCGCGCGGTCACCTGGCCCATGTCGAGGTCGGCCAGGACCTCGAATTCCTGCGACAGCACGGTGCCGACCGCGGTGACGTCCTCGCGCAGGTAAGTGATGACCCGGACGCCGATCTGGTCGGTGATCTGGGTCGAGGGGTCGGTGTAGAGACGCTGGCCGTTGCTGCTGCGGTCCGCCTTGGCCGCGAACGATGCGACGCTCTTGGTGCGGGCCGTGACGCTGAGGTAGTTGATGCCCGCGTCGTCGAGCAGGCGCTTCACCAGGGCGAGGTAGTGCTCGGTGGTGGCCTTCAGGGCTGGCCGCTGCTCGGCGTAGCGGGCGACGGCGTCGCTGACCACACCGGGCGTCGGCTCGGGCGGCGTCGGGGTCAGGTCCCCCGGCAGCGTCGGCGTCACGATGTAGCCGGTCTCGAAGTCGCCGTAGGTCGTCACCGATGAGGGCCGCCGCGTCGCATACAGCCCGACGTAGGCGCACACCACCGCGTCGATCGGATCCTCGGCGCGGCGCAGTTCGCTCTTACGTTGCGCGCCCTCGACAGCCCGGCGCATTTCACCCCATTCCGGGTGATCGCTGACCCGAAGGGGCACCGAGGACTGGGCGAGTCGTTCGATCTCGTCGATCAGCCGCAGCAGTTCGGTACGCAGTTGGGTGAAGTCGCGGCCCGGTTTGTTCTTGTACTTCAGTGTGCGGCCGAGCCTGAACAGCGCGACCGTGGCCGGATGCGGGTAGACCTCGATAGCCCGCCGGGAGGCCCGCGAATGCGGGTTCATATCCAGACCGAGCGCTTCGGCGATCCGGGCGCCGCGCGGGGTGCCGGAGAATTCGGGCTTGCCCGTGTTCGATGGATGCGCGCCGGCCTGGAACTTGGCGAAGTCTCGGTTCAATTCGGTTTCGCAACCGCGTTGGCCCGTCGGATTCGTCACGATGAGGGGAGCGTCGATGGCGACCAGGCAGGGCCCGTCGACGTAGGGCCGTACGTGCTCGAGGACGCTCGAATCATCTTGCGCGGTGGCGATGTGAACGAGTCGGCCGTCGGCGTCGAGCACCGCGACTCCGGTTGGTTTGCGCTCACCCCAGGCCAGGTCCAGGCCGACAAAGTGCATCCGTCTACCTTGCCGTACCCGAGCCGTAAGCTGATGCGTTGTGACAATCCCTAATGTCCTGGCCGGCCGGTATGCCAGCGCGGAGATGGTCGCGATCTGGTCGCCCGAAGCCAAGATCGTCGCCGAACGCAAGTTGTGGCTCGCGGTATTGCGCGCCCAGAAAGAACTCGGTGTCAACGTCCCTGACGGTGTGCTCGAGGACTACGAGCGGGTGTCGGAGAACGTCGACCTGGCCTCGATCGCCGCGCGGGAGCGCGTCACCCGCCACGACGTCAAGGCCCGCATCGAGGAATTCAACGCGCTGGCCGGCCACGAACACGTGCACAAGGGTATGACCAGCCGCGACCTCACCGAGAACGTCGAACAGCTGCAGATCCGCCGGTCGCTGCAATTGGTGCACGCCCACGGTGTGGCCGTGGTGGCCCGGCTGGCCGAGAGCGCGGTCCTCTACCGCGACGTGGTGATGGCCGGGCGCAGCCACAACGTCGCGGCCCAGGCCACCACGTTGGGCAAGCGGTTCGCGTCGGCCGCCGAGGAAACGCTGACCGCGTTGACGCGGGTGGCCGAACTGATCGAGCGCTACCCGCTGCGTGGCATCAAGGGGCCGATGGGCACCGCCCAGGACATGCTCGACCTGTTCGGCGGCGACGCCGACCGGCTGGCCGAGCTGGAGCGCCGGGTCGCCGAATTCCTGGGTTTCACCGCCGTTTTCACCAGTGTCGGGCAGGTGTACCCGCGCTCGCTGGACCATGACGTGGTCTCCGCGCTGGTTCAGCTGGGCGCCGGCCCGTCGTCGTTCGCCCATACCGTGCGGTTGATGGCCGGCCACGAACTGGTGACCGAAGGGTTCGCGCCGGGGCAGGTGGGTTCCTCGGCGATGCCGCACAAGATGAACACCCGCAGCTGCGAGCGGGTCAACGGGCTGCAGGTGGTGTTGCGCGGCTACGGGTCGATGGCCGCGGAATTGGCTGGCGCGCAATGGAATGAGGGCGACGTCTTCTGCTCGGTGGTGCGCCGGGTGGCGCTGCCGGACGCGTTCTTCGCCGTCGACGGGCAGATCGAGACGTTCCTGACGGTGCTCGACGAGTTCGGGGCCTACCCCGCGGTGATCCAGCGTGAGTTGGATCGCTACCTGCCGTTCCTGGCCACCACCAAGGTGCTGATCGCCGCGGTGCGGGCCGGTGTTGGTCGGGAGACCGCGCACGAGGTGATCAAGGAACACGCGGTGGCCGTTGCGCTGGCGATGCGCGAAAAGGGTTTGGAGCCAGATCTTCTGGACCGGCTGGCTGCCGACGAGCGGCTGCCGCTGGACCGGGTCGCGTTGGATGCCGCGCTGGCCGATAAGCAGGCCTTCAGCGGGGCGGCGGCAAGTCAGGTCGATCAGGTGGTCGCCGCGGTGCAGGAACTGGTCAGCGCCTACCCCGACGCTGCCAAATACACGCCGGGCGCGATTCTCTGAGTTCGCTCACATCACGGCGTGACCGGCGTCGACCGGGAGTGCCACGCCGGTGATGTAGCGCGCCTTCGGGCCGGCCAGGAACACCACGACGTTGGTGACATCCTCGGATTCGACCCACGGGACCGGCAGGAGGTTGCCCGACAGTGCGGCCCCGTTGGCGTTCTCCTGAAACGTCCGCAGGGTGTGGTCATTGAGTATCATCGGTGTGCCGACCCCGCTGGGGTGCACGGTATTGACCCGAATGTTGTGCTGGGCATAGGCATTGGCCGCTGATCGCATCAGTCCGACCACCCCGTGCTTGGCCGCGGCGTAGGCGAACATCGCCGCACTGCCGTCGCCACCCTTGCCGACCAGACCCTGCGCGGAGCTGGTCAAGATGATGGAACCACCACGCCCCTTGCGGATGATCGACGGCACCGTGGCCGCGATCGTGTGCCACACGCCGGCGAGGTTCGTGTCGACGATATCGCGGTACAGCTGTTGATCGAGCGGATCTTTGAGGCCGATCGCGACCACTCCGGCGTTGGCGACGACGATGTCGATCTCGCCGAGCGCGTCGACACCGGCCTGTACGCCGGGCTGCAGGGCGTCGAGGTCGCGGACGTCGGCGATCACCGGTACGACGCGACGGCCGTGGGCCTCGATCAGCCGGACGGTCTCATCGAGGTCGTCTTTGGTGGCCAGCGGATAGGGGATCGAGTCGATATCGGCGCAGCGGTCGATCGCGATAATGTCGGCACCCTCGGCGGCCAGCGCCACGGCGTGGCTGCGGCCCTGCCCGCGGGCCGCGCCGGTGATTACTGCGACGGTGTCGACGAGCTCTGCCACGACGCGGACTCTAACCGATCCGATCAGCGAGCCGATAGAAACGGCGGGCATTGCCGCGTCGGGGTCGGCGACGTCGATGCGGCCGAAGCCGGCGCGGCTCAATGCCGAAATGTCGTCGTCGCCGGTGTCGACGGGGATCTGCGTGACACCCCCGAAGCCCGGAACCAATTGCGGCGAAACAGCCAGCGCAGCAACCACGCTGGCTTCTACGCATCCGACAGCTCGACCTACTCGGGGTGCACATCCCAGCTCATCGCCGTCGCGGGATGGTCGGTGAGATGGGTTCCCACCCGCGGGCCTTCGACGGCAGGAAGATACGCCCGCGCGGCGTTCCTGCGCTCAGCGCTCGTCAGCGCGCCGAAGGCCGCCAGGCCCGGGGGAGCCCGACGCCCGCCGAGCGCAGTTCGAGAGCGGCCAGCCCGCGGATCGCGTACGGGTCTTCGCGCCGCCACGCGCCGACCGGGTCGAAGCTCACCTCGGTGAGCCTGCGCAAGGGACGGTTGGCCAGTGCGCGCAGCGCCAACAGCTGTTCACCGGCCGGCGTGCGGGCCAGCATGATGACCGTCCACTTGCGCCGGAAGAACCGGATGCGCAGGAACAGCCACGGCATCCCGATGGCCAGAATCGGTGGGGCGGCCACCGCGACACCCAGCAGCACAGCCAGCCAGGAGGCCGTGGTGTCGAGGTTGTCGCCGGCGCCGGCCAGATCCAGCGCGTACTCGCTGGCCGCGCGCAATGGTTTGGAGACCGTGTCCCCGACCAGCGGGATCTTGTGCGCGCTGTCGCCGGCGGAGTGCAGATTGTCGGAGATGCCGGTCGCGCCATCCTTGACCTGGCGGCCCACCTCGGCGATCGTCGCGACCGCGGAATGCACCGCGAGCCCGACAAGCACCCAGACCGTAATCCACGACGCGACCAGCAGGTCGCTGAACACCTGCGCGATGAGCCGGCCGGGGGTGGTCGCATAGGGCAGGAACCGCGATCTCATCGCTTGATCCCAGCACAGTCACGCCCCGTGAGCGGCCGATAGGCTGACGCGATGCGCCCTGCTCTGAGCGACTATCAACATCTGGCCAGCGGCAAAGTCCGCGAGATCTACCGCATCGACAACGAGCACCTGCTGTTCGTCGCCAGCGACCGGATCTCGGCCTACGACTACATCCTGGACAGTCTGATCCCCGACAAGGGTCGCATCCTCACCGCGATGAGCGTGTTCTTCTTCGACTACATCGACGCCCCCAACCACCTGGCCGGCCCGCCCGACGACCCCCGCATCCCCGACGAGGTGCTGGGCCGCGCCCTGGTGGTGCGCCGGCTGGAGATGGTGCCGATCGAGTGCGTGGCCCGTGGCTACCTCACCGGTTCGGGCCTGCTGGACTACCAGCGCGACGGCACCGTGTGCGGTATCGCGCTGCCCCCGGGGCTGGTCGAAGCCAGCAAGTTCGACGAGCCGCTGTTCACCCCGGCGAGCAAGGCCGAGCTGGGCGAACACGACGAGAACATCACATTCGACAAGGCCATCGAACTCGTCGGCGCCGTGCGCGCCAACCAACTCCGCGAACGCACCCTGCAGATCTACATCCAGGCCGCCGACCACGCGTGGGCGAAGGGCGTCATCATCGCCGATACCAAGTTCGAGTTCGGTGTCGATGCCGACGACCGGGTGGTGCTGGCCGACGAAGTCTTCACCCCGGACTCGTCCCGGTACTGGCCCGCCGACAGCTATCGGCAGGGGGTGGTGCAGCCCAGCTACGACAAGCAGTTCGTTCGCAATTGGCTCACCGGGCCCGAATCAGGCTGGGACCGTCACGGTTCGGCCCCGCCACCGCCGTTGCCCGACGATATCGTCGAAGCGACCCGTGCCCGTTATATCGAAGCCTACGAACGCATTTCAGGTTTGTCGTTCGCCGACTGGATCGGACCCAACCCGTGACTGCTCCCATCGCCAAGCGGGTCGACACCGAACGTGTCTTCCATGACGATGTCTTCGTCGATCCCTACGAGTGGTTGCGTGAAAAGTCCGACCCGGAGGTCATCGGCTACCTGGAAGCCGAGAACACCTACGCCGACGAGACCACCGCACACCTGGAGCCGTTGCGGCAGAAGATCTTCGACGAGATCAAAGCCCGCACCAAGGAAACCGATATGTCGATTCCGACTCGGCGCGGTGACTGGTGGTATTACGGGCGCAGTTTCCAAGGCAAGCAATACAGCGCCCATTGCCGCGCCCCGATCGCCGGCGCCGACGACTGGGACCCGCCGGTATTCGATGAGAACACCAACGTCCCCGGTGAACAGGTGCTCCTCGACGAGAACATCGAGGCCGACGGCCACGACTTCTTCTCACTCGGCGCGAGCAGCGTGAGCCTGGACGGCAATCTGCTGGCGTACTCCGTCGATGTCGTCGGCGACGAACGGTACACCCTGCGGTTCAAAGACTTACGCACCGGTGAGCGCATCGGAGATGAGATCATCGGAATATCGTCCGGGGTGACGTGGGCCGCCGACAACGCCACGGTGTACTACACGACGGTCGACGAGGCGTGGCGCCCGGACACCGTCTGGCGCCATCGGCTCGGCTCAGATCAGCCCGACGAGCAGGTGTTCCATGAGTCCGACGAACGGTTCTGGATCGGGATTGGCCGCACCCGCAGTAACAAGTACGTGATCATCGCCGCCGGCTCCGCGATCACCTCGCAGGTCTGGTTCGGCGATGCCGATGACCCGAACACCGGATTCACCAGCGTGCTTCCGCGCCGCGACGGTATCGAGTACTCGGTGGATCACGCCGTCGTCGGCGGTGCGGACAAGTTCCTCATCCTGCATAACGACGGTGCGGTCAACTTCACTCTTGTCGAGGCGCCGGTCGCCGATCCAGGAGACCAGCGCACCTTGATTCCCGCGCGCGACGATGTGCGCCTCGACGGTGTCGATATATTCGCCGACCACCTGGTGGTCAGCTACCGTAGGGAAGCACTGCCGCGAATCCAATTGTGGCCCATCACTGCCGATGGCTATGGCGCGCCCGAGGAGATCGCCTTCGACTCGGAGCTGTCGTCGTCGGGGATGGCCGGCAACCCAAACTGGTCAACACCCAAGCTACGGGTGGGCACCACCTCGTTCGTCACCCCGCTGCGCATCTACGATCTCGACCTGGCCACCGGCGAGCGCACGCTGCTGCGCGAGCAGCCGGTGCTGGGCGGCTACCGCCGAGAGGACTACGTCGAGCGCCGGGATTGGGCCGTCGCCGAGGACGGCACCCGCGTGCCGATCTCCGTCATCTACAAAGCGGGTATCGAATTCCCGGCTCCCGCATTGTTGTACGGCTACGGCGCCTACGAGTCGTCGGAGGACCCCCGCTTCTCGGTGGCGAGGCTGTCCCTGCTTGACCGGGGAATGGTCTTCGCGATCGCCCACGTCCGCGGTGGTGGTGAGATGGGGCGGCTGTGGTACGAACATGGCAAGCTGCTGGAGAAGCGGAACACCTTCACTGACTTCATCGCGGCAGCACAGCATCTCGTCGACTCCGGATTGACCCGACCAGAGAATCTGGTGGCTCTGGGCGGGAGTGCCGGCGGCCTGCTGATGGGGGCCGTCGCGAACCTGGCGCCGCACCTGTTCGCCGGAATCCTCGCGCAGGTGCCCTTCGTGGATCCGCTGACCACGATCCTGGATCCGTCGTTGCCGCTGACGGTGACGGAGTGGGACGAGTGGGGAAACCCCTTGGAGAACAAGGATGTCTACTTCTACATGAAGTCGTATTCGCCGTACGAGAACGTCGAAGCCAAGCAGTATCCGGCGATCCTGGCGATGACGTCGCTCAACGACACCCGGGTTCTCTACGTCGAGCCCGCGAAGTGGGTTGCCGCACTTCGACACACCAAGACCGACGCGCATCCGGTACTGCTGAAGACTCAGATGGCCGCCGGCCACGGTGGGATCAGCGGCCGCTACGAGCGCTGGAAGGAAACCGCTTTCCAGTACTCGTGGCTGCTGTCCACCGCGGGTGCTTGCTAGGGTCAGCCGCATGAGTCTGACCGATATCCCGCTCACCACGCTCGCCGGCGCACCCACCTCGCTGGCCGACTACGCCGACCGCGCGGTCCTTTTGGTCAACGTTGCCTCCAAATGCGGCCTCACCCCGCAGTACGAGGCGATGGAGAAACTTGCCCGCGACTATGCCGACCGCGGGCTGACCGTGATCGGCGTGCCGTGTAACCAGTTCATGGGGCAGGAGCCGGGATCGGCGGAGGAGATCCAGACCTTCTGCTCGACCACCTACGGGGTGACGTTCCCGCTGCTGGCCAAGACCGATGTCAACGGGCCGGGCCGGCACCCGCTCTACGCCGAGCTCACCGCATTCGCAGACGGCGAGGGCAAAGCCGGTGACATCCAGTGGAACTTCGAGAAGTTCGTGATCGCACCGGGTGGCTCGGTGGTCAACCGGTTCCGCCCGCAAACCACACCGGATGCCCCCGAAGTGGTGGCGGCGATCGAGGCGGTCCTGCCGGGCTGAACCCGGATGGACGCCTGACATCTTGATGTCAGACACCGTACGGACATCTGAAATTGCCACACTGCAACTGTGGCTGGACAACTCATCGTGTCGGTGTCCGGCATCAGTGACCGCACGTGCGGCGACGTCACCGAGTTCTGCAGGGCACTCGACGCCCGCAACGTTGCGCTGTCGCTGCTGGTCGCACCGCGGCAAAAGAATGGCTACCGGCTGGAATCCGACCCGCGCACCATCGACTGGCTGACCCGCCGGCGCGCCGAAGGGGATGCGGTAGTGCTGCACGGCTTCGACGCCGCGGCCACTAAGCAGCGGCGCGGCGAGTTCGCCGCGCTGCCTGCGCACGAAGCGAACCTGCGGCTGATGGGAGCCGACCGAGTGCTCGAACACGTCGGCCTGCGCACCCGGCTGTTCGCTGCTCCGGGTTGGACAGTCTCGTCGGGCACCGCGCTCGCGCTGCCGCGCAACGGCTTCCGCCTGCTGGTCGATCTGCACGGGATCACCGATCTGGTGACCGGCGAGACTGTGCGCGCACGGGTGGTCGGCATCGGCGAAGGTTTCGTCACCGAACCATGGTGGTGTCGCACGCTGGTGCTCTCCGCGGAACGCACCGCACGCCGTGGTGGAATCGTCCGATTGGCCGTCACTGCAAAACAATTGGGCAAGGTCGGGCCTCGTCAGGCCATGCTCGACGCGATCGATCTGGCCCTCATGCACGGCTGCGTGCCGACGGTGTACCGCTGGGGATCAGCGGTACCCGCCACCTCCGCAGCCTGACTAATGGCCCCTGACTATCGCCCTGAGCCACTCGCCGTCGTCGCCATCCCGCCGTCGACCGGGATGATCGCCCCGTTCACGTAGGCCCCGGCGCGACTGGCCAAGAAGACCGCGATGCCGGCCATATCGTCGTCGCGGCCGATCCGCCGCAGCGGCGACGAGGCGGCGATCGCATCACCGAAGGCGTCCAGCGTGGCGGCCATCATCTTCGACTGGAACGGCCCCGGTGCCACGGCGTTCACCGTGATGTGTTGCGGCCCAAGCTCTTTAGCCAGGACCCGGGTGATCTGGTGCAGGGCGGCCTTGCTGGCCGAGTAGGAGTAGGTGTTCATGACCGGGACGTGGATCCCGTCGATGCTGCCGATATTGATCACCCGTGCGGGGTCGTCCTGGGTGCCGGCCTTGCGCAACGCTCCCACCAATTCCTGGACCACCCAGAACGGCGATTTCACGTTCAGGTCGAGCACCTTGTCCCACGCCGAGGCCGGAAACGACTCCAGCGGTTCGCCCCACGTCGCGCCGGCGTTGTTGACCAGGATGTGCATCTCATCGGTGCCGGCAAGCACCTCGGCCGCCAGCCGTCTGCACTCCTCCTGCCTGGACAGATCCGCCGGAATGGCCCGTACTGTCCCGAACGCCGACAGCTCCGCAACGGCCTGCTCGCACTTGTCGGCCTTGCGGGAGCTGATGATCACGCTGGCACCGGCCTGCAGCAGCCCGCGCGCGATCATCACGCCGATGCCACTGCTCCCACCGGTGACCAGCGCGGTCTTGCCGGCCAGGCCGAACAGGTTCTCGAGATCGGTTGCGCTCACTGGTTTCTCCTTGGGGTGTCTATTCCGGCGGTTGGTCGAGTAGGTGTCGGCGTTGGGCCTCCTGCTGCGCGCGCTCGACGGTCGCCGGACAGGGTTGCCCGTGTCGGCGCACCCGCCAGTTTTCGAACATCAGCTGATCAATTCGCCTGTCTGCCTTGCGAGCTCAGAACCGGAACGAGTTTTCCTCCGGCAACACCCGGAAGTCGGTGTCGGTCATCTCGGTGAGCCGACCGTAATAGATGCCACGCGCCTCCGGAGCCACTATGCCCTGATGAATCGGGACCGCATGCGCCGGTGCCACCGCCCGCAGGTAGTCGACCGCCTCGGAGATCCGCATCCATGGTGCGGCCGCCGGAGCGGCCAGCACGTCCACCGGCTCGTCGGGCACGAACAACGCATCGCCGGGATGCATGAGCCGGGCGGGATGGTCGTCATCGCCGACCAGATACGAGATGTTGTCGATCACCGGGATCTCCGGATGGATGACGGCGTGCCGCCCGCCGACCCCGCGGATCGTCAGGCCGGCGACGCTCACCGAGTCGCCGACGTGCACGGCGCGCCACGGTTCACCGAGCTCGGCTGCGGTAGCCGGATCGGCGTAGAGCACCGCGTTCGGGTTGGCCTCGACCAGTGCGGGCAGCCGTTCCCGGTCAGCATGGTCGGCGTGTTGGTGGGTGATCAGGATGGCCGACAGGCCGGTGACACCCTCGAAACCGTGGGAGAAACTTCCCGGATCGAACAACAGCGTGGCTCCGTCGAACTCGGCGAGAAGGCACGAATGCCCGAAATGCGTCAGTTCCATGTCTACGATTGTGCGCGCGTGGGGAGGCGGCGAAACGTGCGGTTGGCTATCGCGGTGGTGCTGGTGGCCTGCGGGCTTGCCATCGCACCGCCCGCTGCCGCCGACCCCGACACCTGCCCGCCCAACTGCGACCGCATCCCGGACGCCGCGTGGATTGCGCCGTGGGCGATACCGCTCAATGCCCGCTACACCTGGCCGCGCCTGGCCGGCGTCGCGGTGACTGCCACCGCGCCGCGGTTCCGTTTCGAAGAACTGTGCGGCACCCCGCCGGTCGCCGAGGATCCGCGTGCCTACGCCGTCGCCGAACGGGCCACGGTGATCAACCCGGACGGCCAGTGGCAGCTGCAGGCGACGGTGATGCACTGGCGCGGAGAGACCTGGCGCGGGGGTGAGCTCGCCGACGACGTCTTTCACCGTGCTGTGGCCGCGCTGCGGTCCTGCCAACGCACCAATCCAACGGCCTCGCCCTCGCTGACTGTCGACCAGCAGGACCGGATGGCCGCGGTGATCAGCGGACCGGTGATCCTGCGCCAGTATCTGATGACCAACGCAGCCAACAGCTCCGTGACCGAGTTGGCGCTGTGGTCGACCGCACCACCACTGACCGCATGGCCGATGGCCAGCGACGAGACCCTGCTCGATGCGCTCGGCGCGCCCTTGTGCACCGCCTACATCGGGTCATGCCGGTGAGCCGCCGGTAGAGTTACCACCGCAACATTCCCCGACGTCAGCAGGAGAGCCCGTGGCCCGTGTGGTGGTCAACGTGATGCCCAAAGCCGAGATTCTCGACCCCCAGGGTCAGGCCATCGTCGGCACCCTGGGCCGGCTGGGACACGCCGGCGTCTCGGATGTCCGGCAGGGCAAACGATTTGAACTCGAAGTCGACGATTCGATCAGTGATTCCGAACTCGCCGAGATCGCCGAGTCGCTGCTGGCGAACACGGTGATCGAGGACTGGTCCGTCACCCGGGAGCAGGCGTGAGCGCACGGATCGGGGTCATCACCTTCCCCGGCACGCTCGATGACGTCGACGCCGCCCGCGCGGTTCGGCTGGCCGGCGCCGAGGAGGTCAGCCTCTGGCATGGTGACGCCGACCTCAAAGGCGTCGACGCCGTCGTCGTGCCGGGTGGTTTCTCCTACGGCGATTACCTGCGCTGCGGTGCGATCGCGAAGTTCGCACCCGTCATGGGTGAGGTCATCACCGCGGCCAACGCCGGTCTGCCGGTGCTGGGCATCTGCAACGGATTCCAGGTGTTGTGCGAGGCCGGGCTGCTGCCGGGTGCGCTGACCCGCAACGCCGGTCTGCACTTCATCTGCCGCGACGTCTGGCTGACGGTGGACTCCATCACCAGCGCGTGGACCTCGCGCTACGAGTCGGGCGCCGAGCTGTTGGTGCCGCTGAAGTCCGGTGAGGGCCGCTATGTGGCCAGCGAAGCCGTGCTCGACGAACTCGAGGGCGAAGGCCGGGTGGTCTTTCGCTACGCCGACAACCCCAACGGCTCGATGCGCGATATCGCCGGAGTCAGCTCGGCCAACGGCCGCGTCGTCGGGCTGATGCCGCACCCCGAACACGCCACCGAAGCGCTGACCGGCCCGTCGGACGACGGGCTCGGCCTGTTCCTCTCCGCGCTCGACGCGGTACTGGCCGCCTCCCCATAAGTGCGGCTGCAGTACTAGGTGGTCAGTGCGACCGACGCCTCGGCGGTGTAGCAGAGGAACGTCAGCGTCTCCTGCAGGTACAGCTGCACGGTGTCGGCATCATGGTTCAGGTAACCGATCGCGACATCGGTGCCCAGCTGAAGATCGAAATCGCCGCCACGAGTGCTCAGCAGGAACGCGCCGTCGATCGCGGGCGCCCAGATGATCTCGCCATCCACGAGTCGGTTGAGGTGCTCGCGGATCGGATAGCCGTGCTCGGTGGTCTCACTGACCTTCGTGTAGGCGTCCGCCGACAGCAGCACCGAATACGGACCGTCCACACCGGCCAGCCGCAGCTCGGAGAGCGCCTGCGCGAAGACGTCGGGGTACTCGCGGGCGTCCTCAGGCAGCGCCAGCGCCGGGTTGGAGCTGCAGCTGCGGATGCCATCGATCGACGCCGCTGAGTAACCTTCGAAAATCGCGCGATCCTCGATGAACGCCAGCTTCTTGGCGGCGTCCTTCACCGGATCCCAGTCGGAGTCCTGCGCACCGCGCTCCACATCGTCGATCGCGATGCGCGACACCGTGAACGGCACCCGCAGCCGCACCAGCGGCTTGGCCTCCCGAAGATGAGCCACCACGCCGTCCGCCGGGGCGGGCACGTCGCGCAGATGGCCGGTGCTGATCGCCGCCGTCACCGGCCCGCCCGGCTCGCTCACATCGACAACGCGGCGGCCGGCGATGTGTCGCTTGAAGGTCCGGGTGGCCTCCAATTCGATTTCATGCCAAGCTGATTCGGTGATCGGGGCAAGCTCGCGGTAAAGGTTGTTCATCAGGGCTGTCCTTTCAGGCTGCCAATCGCCAGTGAACCGTCGGAGGTGGTGGCGGATGCCGGGGGAGCTGCCGCGATCTCGCCGAAGTCCGGCAAGGGCGGGGGATCGTCGAGGAAATCGGCGACCGGGGTGAAGAACAGTGCGCCGGTGAGCGCCGTGGAGAAATCGAGGATGCGGTCCGTGTTGCCCGGCGGGTCGCCGATGAACATGTTCTCCAGCATCTTCTCGGTCACATCGGGGGAACGCGAATAACCGATGTAATAAGTCCCGGACTCGCCGGCGCCGATCTCGCCGAACGGCATATTGGCCCGGACGATCTTGCGCTCGTTGCCGTCGGCGTCCTCGATGACGTTCAGCGCGATATGGGAGTTGGACGGTTTCACATCATCAGCCATCTCGATGTCCTCGAGTTTGCTGCGGCCGATCACGCGCTCCTGCTCGGTCACCGACAGTGACTCCCACGACGCCATGTCGTGGACGTACTTCTGGATGTGCACATAGCAGCCGCCGGTGAAATCCGGATCCTCGTCGCCGATCTCGGTGGCGCTGACCGCTACCGGGCCGTCCGGATTCTCGGTGCCGTCGACGAAGCCCAGCAGATCGCGGTTGTCGAAGAACTTGAAGCCGTGCACCTCGTCGACGATGGTGATCGCGCCGGCCATGGCTTTGGCCACCCTGCTGCCCAGCTCGAAACAGACGTCGAGCACCTCGGCACGGATGTGGAACAACAGATCACCCGGCGTCGAGGGGGCGTGGTGACGGGCACCGGTCAACTCGACGAAGGGGTGCAGGTCCTTGGGGCGTGGCCCCGCGAACAACCGATCCCAGGCGTCGGACCCGATCGAGGTGACCATCGACAGGTGCTTGGACGGATCACGAAATCCGATCGCCCGCGTCAGACCCGAGAGGTCAGCCAAGGCGTCATGCACCACCGCCTCACCGCCGTCATTGATGGTCGCCACCAAAAAAATGGCAGCCGGTGTCAGGGGCGCCAGCACCGGTTGCGGCTGTGGAGGAGGCACCGCTAAACCCTAACCAATCCGATGTCGGCGATGATGGTGAACATGTCCACAGGTGCCAGCGCTCGCGGGTTGTGTGAGTTCATCGACGCGTCGCCGTCGCCGTTCCACGTCTGTCACACCGTCGCCGGGCGGCTGCGCGCCGCCGGCTACACCGAGCTGGCCGAAACCGCTCGGTGGCCGGACGGGGCCGGTCGGTACTACACGGTGCGGGCCGGCTCGCTGGTCGCGTGGCGGAGCGCCGACCCTGGCAGCCCCTTTCGCATCGTCGGCGGCCACACCGACAGCCCCAACCTGCGGGTCAAGCAGCATCCGGACCGGGTGGTGGCCGGCTGGCGGGTCGTGGCGCTGGAGCCCTATGGCGGGGCGTGGCTGAACTCCTGGCTGGACCGCGATCTCGGGATCAGCGGCCGGTTGTCGGTGCGTGACTCCGACGCCGTCGGTGGCGTATCGCACCGGTTGGTACGGATCGACGAGCCGATCCTGCGGGTACCGCAGCTGGCGATCCACCTCGCCGAGGACCGGGCGGCCGTCAAGCTCGACCCCCAGCGTCACGTCAATGCGGTATGGGGGCTCGGTGCCGAGCCCCGGTCATTCCTCGGCTACGCCGCCGAATGGGCCGGGGTGCCCGCGGCCGATCTGCTGTCCGCCGACCTGATGACCCACGATCTGACCCCTGCAGCGCTCACCGGTGGCGACGGCCAGTTCGTCAGCGCCCCCAGGCTGGACAACCAGGGCACCTGCTACGCCGGGCTGGAGGCGTTCCTGGCCGCCGAACCACGGGCATACCTGCCGGTGCTGGCGTTGTTCGATCACGAGGAGGTCGGCTCGACGTCGGATCATGGTGCCCAGTCGGATCTGCTGCTGACCACGCTGGAACGTATCGTCCTTTCCGCGGGGGGAGACCGGGAGGATTTCCTGCGCCTGCTGACCGCGTCGATGGTGGCGTCCGGCGATATGGCCCACGCGACGCACCCCAATTATCCCGACCGCCACGAACCCGGACACCTGATCGCCGTCAACGGCGGGCCGGTACTCAAGGTGCAGCCGAACCTGCGCTACGCCACCGACGGCCGCACGGCCGCCGCATTCGAGCTGGCCTGCCGGCAGGCCGGAGTGCCACTGCAGCGCTACGAACACCGCGCCGACCTGCCGTGCGGCTCGACGATCGGCCCGATGACATCGGCACGCACCGGTATCCCCACCGTGGACGTCGGCGCGGCCCAGCTGGCCATGCATTCGGCTCGTGAACTGATGGGCGCCGACGACATCGTCGCGTATGCGGCTGCGCTGCAGGCATTTCTGTCACCCGCCTAAGCCGCCCCGTTCACCAGCCGGACGCTTTGCGGACGGTCGCCAAACGCCGCCGCCTATCATCCGCCCGGTGCCGACAACCACGTTGCCGCCAGGTCCGCCGATCCCTCGGGCCGTTCAGTCCGCGTTGGCCGCCTATGAGGCAATCGTCGAACGTGAGGCCATCGCGGAATTCGAATCCTGGCCCCAGGAGCGCACTTTCGCGGCTCTACCCGCGATGCTGCGGATTACCCCGAACGTCATCCTGCGGACGGTGTTCGGGGCGGACGGCGAGGAGTCCGGCCGCCTGCGGGAAATACTCCCCCCCGGCCACCCAACTCGGGTCGAAACTGGCACTCATCTCTGTGCCGCAATGGGATTGGGGGCACCTGAGCCCGTGGGGCCGGTTCGATCAGTACCGCCGCGAATACGACCGGATCGCCGACGAGCTGATCCGCTGGTGCACCGCCGGCCACGAGACGACTGCCACCACGCTGGCCTGGGCCGTGGAGCGGCATCCGGCGCTGCATCGGTGCCGCGTTCGTGTCCAGGGAGATGCGGGTGGCGCCGCGGACTCTGCTGCGGGACTGCGCGATCAGGCCGTCGAGAGCGCCGGGCAAAGGTGCGCTGTTGCGCGCCACGGCCCGGACGCGCGCATAACACTTCGGTGAGGGATGATGCATACCCGTGGTGCAGTCCCTTATCGCGCTCTCGGTGGTCCTGGCGATCTGGTCTTTGCTCGCCCGCCCGATGCAACGGGGCCGGATCACTGCGCCGATCCTGCTGGTCGTGGTCGGGGCGGGCATCGAATACGGCACCTATAACGCCGTCGCCGACACCCTGAATACCCAGGTCGCCCAGCATCTCGCTGAGCTGATCCTGGCTGTGCTGGTCTTCGTCGACGCCACCGATGTGCGCGGCGGTCTGTTGGGCCGGGATCCCCGCTCGGCGCTGCGGCTGCTGAGCATCGCGCTTCCGCTGAGCATCGGACTGGCGTTCGTGCTGGGGTACTGGCTGTTGCCGGGTGTCACCTGGCCGGTGGCCCTGGTTCTCGCCTGCATCGTGGTGCCGACCGACTTCGCGCCCGCATCCCGAATACTGCGCGACGCACGGATTCCCGAGCGAGTGCGCGACCTGCTCAACGTCGAGGCGGGATTCAAGGACGGCATCATCGCTCCGGTACTTGTCTTCGCGCTGGCGCTGGCCTCGGGGCCCGAAGACGCCGAACCGCCGATGGACGCGTTCGCCACGGCGGTCCCCGAGGTCGGCATCGCCCTCGTCGTTGGCCCCCTCGTCGGATGGGTACTCGGCAAGCTGGCCAACACCGCCGAACGGCGCAACCTGATGACTGACCAATCCAAACGGATCATCTTCGTCGCCGCCCCGCTGCTCTCCTACTCGCTGAGCGTCGGTCTCGGCGGCAACGGGTTCGTATCCGCGTTCCTCTGCGGGATGGCACTCAACTATGTGCGCCGGGCGCAGGGCAACCGGCGGGAGCTGGAACTCATCGACGACGTCGCTGTGTTGCTGACCGCCTTCATGTGGTTCGTGGTGGCCGGCATCGGCGTCATCGCGCTGATGTCGGGCGGCATCACGTGGGGCATGGTCGGCTATACCGTGCTGGCCGTTTGCGTCGTCCGGCTGATTCCGGTGCTGCTCGGGCTGCTCGGATCGCGGCTGGACTGGCGGGAGCGGTTGCTCGTCGGCTGGCTGGGGCCACGGGGGACCACCTCGATCGTGTTCGGTCTGCTGGCATTCAACGTGCTCGAGGGCGACGTCGAGAAGACGGCGTTGTTGATCATGGTGCTGGTGGTGCTGAGCAGCGTGCTGGTGCACGGCCTCAGCGCGTCCTACGTCGCCCACGTCTTTGCGCGTTCCACTGTGCGACGGCGGGGCAGCGCGGCGCCGCGCCACTAGACTGTTCTGCGTGACATCTGGGCTCACTGGAGCTGTCGACAGCGTCGACCATGCGACGACCACCCCCGAGCACCCGCAGCCGTACCGCGAACTCGGCCTCAAAGACGACGAATATCAGCGGATCCGGGACATCCTCGGCCGCAGGCCCACCGACGCCGAACTCGCGATGTACTCGGTGATGTGGAGCGAACACTGCTCCTACAAATCCTCCAAGGTGCACCTGCGGTACTTCGGCGAGACCACCACCGACGAGATGCGCAAGTCGATGCTGGCCGGGATTGGCGAGAACGCGGGCGTGGTCGACATCGGTGACGGCTGGGCGGTGACGTTCAAGGTTGAGTCGCACAACCACCCGTCCTATGTCGAGCCGTATCAGGGCGCGGCCACCGGGGTGGGCGGCATCGTCCGCGACATCATGGCGATGGGCGCGCGCCCGGTGGCGGTCATGGACCAGCTGCGCTTCGGTGCGGCCGACGCCCCCGACACCCGCCGCGTGCTCGACGGCGTGGTCCGCGGCATCGGCGGCTACGGCAACTCCCTGGGTCTGCCCAATATCGGCGGCGAGACGATCTTCGATCCGTCCTACGCCGGCAACCCTCTGGTCAACGCACTGTGCGTCGGGGTGCTGCGCAAGGAGGACCTGCATCTGGCGTTCGCCTCCGGAACTGGGAACAAGATCATCCTGTTCGGCGCACGCACCGGGCTCGACGGGATCGGCGGGGTGTCGGTGCTGGCATCGGACACCTTCGGCGGGGATGAGGGCTCCGGTCCCGGCCGCAAGAAGCTGCCCAGTGTTCAGGTCGGCGACCCGTTCATGGAGAAGGTGCTCATCGAGTGCTGTCTCGAGCTGTACGCCGCCGGGCTGGTGATCGGCATCCAGGACCTCGGTGGCGCCGGATTGTCCTGTGCCACTTCGGAGTTAGCGTCCGCCGGTGACGGCGGGATGGCCATCGAACTGGACAGGGTGCCCCAGCGCGCGGCCAACATGACCCCGGCGGAGATCCTGTCCAGCGAATCGCAGGAGCGCATGTGCGCGGTGGTGGCCCCGGAGAACGTCGACGCGTTCCTGGCCGTTTGCCGCAAGTGGGAGGTGCTGGCGACGGTGATCGGTGAGGTCACCGATGGTGACCGGCTCCAGATCACCTGGCACGGCGAGACCGTCGTCGATGTGCCGCCCCGTACCGTCGCGCACGAAGGACCGGTCTATGAGCGGCCGGTGGCCCGCCCGGACTGGCAGGACGCGCTGATCGCCGACACCTCAGCCGCATTGCCGCGCCCGGTGACCGGCGACGAGCTGCGCGCGACTCTGCTAGCGCTGGTTGGCAGTCCACATCTATGCAGCCGCGCCTTCATCACCGAGCAGTACGACCGCTACGTGCGTGGCAACACCGTGCTCGCCGAGCACGCGGACGGCGGCGTGCTGCGCATTGACGAAACCACCGGTCGCGGTATCGCGTTGTCCACCGACGCCTCGGGGCGCTACACCCAGCTCGACCCGTACACCGGCGCACAGCTGGCGCTGGCCGAGGCCTATCGCAATGTCGCGGTCACCGGCGCCACCCCGATCGCGGTGACCAACTGCCTGAACTTCGGCTCGCCCGAGGATCCCGGCGTGATGTGGCAGTTCTCGCAGGCCGTCCGCGGCCTCGCGGATGGCTGTGTGGCCCTGGGTATTCCGGTCACCGGCGGCAACGTCAGCTTCTACAACCAGACCGGCGCGACGGCCATTCTCCCGACGCCGGTGGTGGGCGTGCTCGGTGTGATCGACGATGTCAGCCGGCGCATCCCCACCGGGCTGGGCAACGAGCCGGGGGAGACGCTGTTCCTGCTCGGTGAGACCCGCGACGAGTTCGACGGCTCGGTCTGGGCTCAGGTCACCGGTGACCACCTCGGCGGTGTGCCGCCGAGGGTGGACCTGACTCGGGAGAAGCTGCTGGCCGAAGTACTGGCCGCGGCCTCGCGGGACGGACTGGCCTCCGCGGCGCACGACCTGAGCGAAGGCGGCCTTATCCAAGCGGTGGTAGAGGCGGCCCTGGCGGGTGAAACCGGTTGCCGCATCGTGCTTCCCGAAGGGTTTGCGGAAGACGGAGGCCCGTTCACGTTCCTGTTCTCCGAATCGGCGGGGCGCGTGCTCGTGGCCGTGCCACGCACCGAGGAGAGCCGCTTCGCGGCCATGTGCGACGCCCGCGGGCTGCCGGCCACCCGGATCGGGGTGTCCGACCCAGGATCGGATTCCGTTGAGGTGCAAGGCTTATTCACGGTGACGCTGGAAGAGTTGCGGACCACCTCGGAGAAAGTGCTGCCCGGGCTTTTCGGATGACCAGCGCGGCCGACGACGTCACCGGTGAGGCGCAGTCCCCGCCCGAACCGCGGCGTTGCATCGATCGGCGCCAGCGTGCTGATCCTGGTGGCCATGCAGTACTCGTATCTGCCGAGCTGGATTTCGTTTCTTGCCGACCAGGAGAAGTCGGCCGAGATGGCCGGCGATGTCACCAGCGCGCAGGCCTCGCCTATCGGACATGGCCACAACTATGGGGACAGCCAGCTCGACGGCTGGGTCGCCGTCGCCGCACCGGACGGCTGGACGCCTGCGGACACCGAACGGATCCGCCGCGCGCTGGAAAAGCTCAGTGCGGCTGGCGGTCCGGAATTCCAATGATTACCAAGGATTCCGGGGCGCCGGGCGTGCGTGCAATCGTCAGTACCGCGGTGGCGGCCGCTGTCGGTGCTCCGTTGGGCCTGCGGCCGCCGCAGCTGTGGGCGGGACTGCGGACCGGCGCGGTGGCCGTCGGGGTGGTGGCCTCGACCGTCGCGGCATTGACCGCCGTACCGCGGGTTCGTGCCGGGATGACGGCCCGCCGCATCCCCGCGGATCCGGTCCGTTGGCTGGCGTTGGAGATTCCGATCGCCACGGCCTGGACGGAAGAGATGCTGTTTCGGGGCGCGCTTCAGGCCGTCGCCGTGCGAGCGGTCGGGCCGACCGTCGGCCCGCTGGTGCAGGCCGCCGCCTTCGGGCTCTGGCACATCCCCGACGCTAGGAGGGTCGGCGATCCGGTGCTCGGCACCGTGTTGGTGACGGGGGTGGCGGGCTGGGTATTCGGTTGGCTGGCCAAGCGGTCGGGGAGTGTGATTGCTCCGGTGCTGGCGCATATGGCGTTCAACGAGTCCGCCGCATTGGCGGCGCTGGCCCTGCAGCGGCGTCGATCCTGAAACTGATGATGCGTTTCGGGTGATCCGGATGATCCCGTCGCCGTCGGCCGCTTCGGCCTGTTCGGCAGGGTGCCGTCCGGCTGGCTGGTCGCCAGCCTGCCGAGATCCGCCGAGTTCAGGTAGTCGATTTCGTGCGGTGTGAAGCACATCGGCCCGCGCTAGGATCTCAAGTTCGGTTGACGTCAAGGCTCATGGCGGTGGATTGCCATACTCGACCTATGCCCGCCCGCAGTAGCGCTGACCCTGCGGCCACTGTGGCCGCTGTGACCGCCGTGGCGTCCTGGCTGCGTGATGAGAGCGCCGCCGCCCCCGACCGCACTGCGATCGCGGTGGCGGTCCGGCTGACCGCGCGCACCCTGGCCGCGCTGGCGCCCGGCGCGAGTGTGGAGGTTCGCATCCCACCTTTTGTTGCGGTGCAATGCATCTCCGGTCCCCGGCACACCCGAGGTACGCCACCCAACGTGGTCGAGACCGATCCGCGGACGTGGCTTCTGGTGGTGACGGGCCTCCTCGAGATGGACGACGCGGCCGGCCGCGGGATCCTGCGGCTCTCAGGATCGCGGGCCGGTGAGATCTCAGCATGGCTTCCCCTAGTGACAATCGCCGAGTAGGCGGCCCGACACTCGGGGTTCAGTTCCGCGTTTCCCTCTGATGCCCGTAAACTGGCTGACGTCACCGAACCCCGCCAGGGAGCAGCCCATATCGTGACCGAAGAAGTCGAAAACCCACCTGCGGAAGAATGCGGCGTCTTCGGAGTCTGGGCTCCGGGCGAAGATGTTGCGAAACTCACTTACTACGGTCTCTATGCCTTGCAACACAGGGGCCAGGAGGCGGCCGGTATCGCCGTCGGCGACGGATCGCAGGTCCTGGTCTTCAAGGATCTGGGCCTGGTCAGCCAGGTGTTCGACGAGCAGACGCTGGCCGCGATGGAAGGCCATGTCGCTATCGGGCACTGCCGCTACTCGACGACCGGCTCGACCACCTGGGAGAACGCCCAGCCGGTTTTCCGCAACACCGCGGCGGGCACCGGAGTGGCGCTGGGTCACAACGGAAATCTGGTCAACACCACCGAATTGGCGGCGCGCGCCCGCGAGGCGGGGCTGATCAACCCGAACATGCCGGGTGCGGCGAGCACCGACTCCGACATCCTCGGCGCCCTGTTGGCCCACGGCGCGGCGGACTCCAGCATCGAGCAGGCCGCTCTGGCGCTGCTGCCCACGGTGCGCGGCGCCTTCTGCCTGACCTTCATGGACGAAACCACGCTGTACGCCGCCCGCGACCCGTACGGGGTGCGCCCGCTGTCGCTGGGCCGGCTGGACCGCGGCTGGGTGGTGGCGTCGGAAACGGCCGCGCTCGACATCGTCGGCGCATCCTTCGTCCGCGATATCGAACCCGGTGAGCTGCTGGCCATCGACGCCGACGGCGTCCGCTCCACCCGCTTCGCCAACCCGACCCCCAAGGGCTGCATCTTCGAGTACGTCTATCTGGCCCGGCCCGACAGCACGCTCGTTGGCCGCTCGGTGCACGCGACCCGCGTCGACATTGGACGCCGGCTGGCCCGGGAGAAGCCCGTCGAGGCTGACCTGGTGATCGGGGTACCGGAATCCGGCACTCCCGCCGCCGTCGGGTACGCGCAGGAATCCGGCATCCCGTTCGGCCAGGGCCTGATGAAGAACGCCTACGTCGGGCGCACGTTCATCCAGCCGTCGCAAACGATTCGGCAGCTGGGTATTCGACTCAAGCTCAACCCGCTCAAAGAGGTGATCCGCGGTAAGCGCCTCATCGTCGTCGACGACTCGATCGTGCGCGGCAACACCCAGCGAGCCCTGATCCGGATGCTGCGGGAGGCCGGTGCCCTCGAGGTGCACGTGCGCATTGCCTCACCGCCGGTGAAGTGGCCCTGCTTCTACGGAATTGACTTCGCCACCCCCGCCGAACTCATCGCCAACGCGGTGGACAACGAGGACGAGATGCTCGAGGCGGTGCGCCACGCGATCGGCGCGGACTCGCTGAGCTATATCTCGCAGCAGGGCATGATCGCGGCGACCGAACAGCCGCCAACCCGGCTGTGCTGCGCCTGCTTCGACGGCAAGTACCCGATCGAGCTGCCGGGCGAGGCTTCGCTCGGTAAGAACGTCGTCGAGCACATGCTGGCCACCGCCGCGCGTACCGGCCTACCGATTCAGCCGGTGCAAGCCGACAACGCCAACGTCTCGGCGCTCAGTCGACCCTGACGTTCACCGTCGCGGCGGCCGCGAGGGTCCGGCCCAGTCTGGATCGCTGGGTAGCAGCGCGGCATCGCTGGTGTCCCAACTGCGCTGGAATCCGTTGCTGGCCAATGCTTCCGAGACAGCTCGCCGGTACGGCGTGAGGCCCGTGGCGGGTGGCTTGATGATCGTGTCGATATCGTCGTTGGCCATCACCGCATCACAGTGCAACGACTCTACGAGCGGCCGAGCCAATCCGGACGGAATCGGCGTCACCAGACCCACCCAGAGCGACGCGATCCGTGGGGTCAGCACTGGCAGGACCAGGATGCGTCGCCTGGCCAGCCCCGCGACCTCGGCGTAGATCTGCATCATGTCGCCGTATTCCAGGACGTCCGGCCCGCCCACGTCCCAGGTCCGCGATGTCGGCACCGTCGCGGTCGCGGCGGCGGCCAAGTAGTGCAGCACGTCGGAGATCGCGATCGGCTGGATCTTGTTGTGCACCCACTTCGGCGTCGTCATCACCGGCAGCCGGTTGGTGAGGTGACGGACCATCTCGAACGACGCCGAGCCCGAGCCCACCACGACGCCGGCCTGCAACACGACTGTTTCGATACCCGATGCGATCAGGATGTCCCCCACTGCGGCGCGGGACGTGAGATGCGTTGACAATGCCGCGTTCTCGGGGTGCAGGCCGCTGAGGTAGACCAAGCGCCGGACTCCGGCCTGCCGGGCGGCGGAGACCACGTTTTGCGCGGCCCGACGCTCTTCTGCGGCGAAATCCCGCGACGTGCCCATCGAATGCACCAGGTAATAGACGACGTCGACGCCGGTGAACGCGTCAGTGAGCGAGTCGGCGTCGCTGAGATCGCCGCGGGCCACCTCGATCCGGTCGCGCCAGGGCACATCCGCCAGCTTGTCCGGCGTGCGCGCCAGCGCACGTACCGCGACATCATCGTCGAGTAGGCGGGGCACTAGACGGCCACCGATGTATCCGGTTGCGCCGGTCACGAGGCACCGCGTTCGCTGCGTCATAGGTAAAGGATTGCCCGTTATTGGAAAGGGCAACCCGGATTGGGCATATCCACGGCCAGCGGGCTGCCGGCCGGGTCGATGTAGAGCACCCACATCACCAGCGGGGTGGCCCCTTCGTTGCGCCCCTCGTGCACGTAGCCCGTCCCGCTGCGCTCGGTGATGGCGTCACCCGGGTTGTAGACGCCGTCGACGGAACAGTCACCCTCGTAATGGGTCAGCGTGCCTTCTTTGATCACCCCGAACACCTGCCCGGGGTGATAGTGCCAGCCGGTGGTTCCGCCGGGCGCGATGGTGATCTCGCGGCTGATGTAGTCCTTGCCGTTGAGAGTGGCCTGCGACATGACGATGCCGTTGACGCCCTCGGCCGGGGTGGCCGCGGCCGAACCCGGCACCAGCATTATCGTGCCCAGCGCGATGGGGACGGCCACTCGTGAGTATCGCAACGGTGTCATGGGGCCTCACGGTGTCACAGAATGTCCCCATGGGGTTTCGCGGCTGGCCGATCGAGGCCGTCGAGTTCCACGAGGGCCTGGCGGCCGATAACTCCACGGCCTACTGGAGCGAGCACAGCGGCGTCTATGACCGCCAGGTCAAGGGGCCGATGGAGGAGCTGCTGGCTGAACTGGCCGACGAGTTCGGGACGGACAGGCTGTTCGGGCCCCACCGCGACGCGGCCGCGCTGACCCGGCACACAGGCATACGTCAATGGCTGTCCCGCCACGTCTGCTGACGACGGCGCGTTTCGGCGGCGGTCGGGGACCGGTAACCTTAGGCGCGATGACGGATCGCGAGGAAGACCACCACATTTCCTACGCATCGGCCGGCGTGGACATCGAGGCCGGTGACCGTGCGGTCGAGCTGTTCAAGCCGCTGGCGAAGCGGGCCACCAGGCCCGAGGTGCGTGGCGGGCTTGGCGGGTTCGCCGGGCTGTTTGCACTGCGTAGTGGCTATCGGGAGCCGCTGCTGGCCGCGTCGACCGATGGTGTCGGGACGAAGTTGGCCGTGGCCCAGGCGATGGACAAGCACGACACCGTCGGCCTTGACCTGGTCGCGATGGTCGTCGACGACCTCGTGGTTTGCGGTGCCGAGCCGCTGTTCTTGCAGGACTACATCGCTGTCGGGCGCACCGTCCCGGAGCGGGTTGCCGCGATCGTCGCCGGCATCGCCGAGGGTTGCGTGGCGGCCGGGTGCGCGCTGCTGGGCGGGGAGACCGCCGAACACCCAGGGCTGATGGAACCCGACCACTACGACATCTCCGCGACCGGCATCGGGGTCGTTGAGGCCGACGATGTACTGGGACCCGAGCGGGTGCGCCCAGGCGATGTGATCATCGCGATGGGTTCCTCGGGCCTGCACTCCAACGGCTATTCGCTGGCCCGCAAGGTTCTCCTCGACATCGATCGGATGAACCTGGCCGGACACGTCGAGGAGTTCGGCCGCACCCTCGGTGAAGAACTGCTCGAACCGACTCGCATCTATGCCAAGGACTGTCTGGCGCTGGCGGCCGAGACGCAGGTCCGCACCTTCTGCCACGTCACCGGAGGCGGGCTGGCAGGCAACCTAGAGCGCGTTGTGCCGCACGGACTGGTCGCCGAGCTCGACCGCGGGACGTGGACGCCGGCGCCAGTGTTCGCGATGATCCAGCAGCGCGGACGGATCGACCGCGTCGAGATGGAGAAAACGTTCAACATGGGCATCGGCATGGTCGCCGTCGTCGCGCCGGAGGACACCGACCGCGCGCTGGCGATTCTGACTGCACGCCATCTGAGTTGCTGGACATTGGGCATTATCACTAAGGGTAAGGACGGCCCACGAGCCAAGCTCGTGGGACAACACCCACGGTTTTAGTGCAGAGGTGGCGGCTCAGGGCCGCCAGTCGTCCTCATCTGCCCACGAGTCGTCGATCAACCCATTCTCTGACTTTTCGGGTTCGCTCCCGCCCGAGCCTGCCAACTCCTTACGGAGCCGATCGACATCGATCTGCGGAGAGCTGTATTTCAGCTCCCGAGCAACCTTGGTCTGCTTTGCCTTAGCCCGGCCGCGGCCCATTGGGGGAACCCCCTCGCGCAATAACGGAGCGGCCCGGGATCCAGGCGGCTCCGATCTGTGTATTGGTTATTGTCCTGCCAACACCTTACCGTGCCCGACAGCGATGTGCTGGCAGGCCCGTTCACCCGTGGGTGAACGTCACAGCGCGCCGCGGCGCAGCCGCTCCACCGCCAGCCGCCCCGCGCCCACCGCGTCGGTTGGCGGCACTGAATCCGGGTCGATCTCGGCGGCCACCTCATGCTCGCCGCCCGTGGTCAGAGCGGTTTCGGCCGGAATGCCCCGCTTCACCAGAGCCAGGGCGATCGGGCCGAGGTCGACGTGATCGACGACGGTCCCGAGCCGTCCGACGACACGCCCACCGGCCAGCAGGGGGTCGCCGGTGACGGGTCGGTCCCCAGAACCGTCGAGGTGGACCAGAACCAGCATCCGGGGCGGCTTTCCCAAGTTGTGGACGCGAGCGACCGTCTCCTGGCCGCGATAGCAGCCCTTGTCGAGATGCACAGCTCCTTGCCCGGGCCCGCCGATCCAGCCGACCTCATGGGGAATGGTCCGGTCGTCGGTGTCCACACCGAGCCGAGGTCGCTGCGCAGCGACTCGATGAGCCTCGTAGGCCCACACGCCGGCGCGCCGTACCCCGGCGGACTCCAGCCGGGACAGCCAGTCGGCGACGCCGGCGCGCGGGACCACCAGGTCGAGTTCGATCTGGCCTCGTTCGGTGGGCATCCGGCGTAGGAAGCCGCCACCCTCAACGGGCACGGCTTCCGATTCGGCGGGCAGTTCTTTCAGCCCCAGCGTCGCCAGCACGGCGGACTCGGGCAAGCCAGGGCCCAGTAGCGAGAGCACGGCAAGGTCAGCGGCCGCGGGCGCGACGTCGGCCCAGAACACCATCTTGCGCAGGTACGCCAGCAGCGGCTCGCCCCGCGACTCCTCGGTGTCGAGATAGGTGATCCCGCCCAGCTCGGTCTGAACCCAGTGATCCTCGACGCGGCCCTGCCCGTCGAGGCTGAGGTTCTCGGTGGACGTGCCGTCCGGCTGCTCGCTGACGTGTTGGCTCGAGAGGGAATGCAGCCAGCTGCGCCGGTCGGCCCCGGTCAGCTTGATGACCGCGCGGTTGGATCGGTCCACCACGACGGCATCGAGGGTGGCGGAACGTTGTTCGCCCAGCGGATCGCCGTAATGCCAGACCGCGCCGGCATCGGGGGAATTGTCAGGGGTGCGGACGGCTGACACACATCAACTCTACGTGTGACTGCCAGTACGCTTTTGCACCATGTCTGGCCCATCAGCGCTCGTCACGCTCGACGGCGAGGTGCATGATCCGAGCCGGCCCCTGTTATTCGCCGACGACCTGGCCGCCGTGCGCGGCGACGGCGTGTTCGAGACGCTGCTGGTGCGCGACGGCCACGCCTGCCTGGTCGAATCCCACCTGTACCGGTTGGTCCAGTCGGCCAAAACGATGGATCTGCCCGAACCGGACCTGCCGGCCTGGCACCACGCCATCGGTATCGCGCTCGGACAGTGGAATTCTGCGACCGCCGGCGAGGGCGCGCTGCGACTGGTCTACAGCCGTGGCCGCGAGAGCAACCCGGCTCCGACCGCGTACCTGACGGTCAATCCCCTGCCCGAGCGGGTCGCCATCACTCGCCGCGAGGGAATCGCCGCCGTGGTTCTCAGCCGGGGGCTTAGCACCAATGCGGCCGACGCCATGCCCTGGCTGGTCGCCGGCGCCAAGACGTTGTCGTACGCGGTCAATATGGCCGCGCTGCGCCATGGCACCGCACAGGGAGCCGGGGACGTGATCTTCGTCAGCTCCGACGGATATCTGCTCGAAGGCCCGCGGTCCACGGTGGTGATCGCCGCCGATGACGGGTCCGGCGGGACCTGCTTTCTCACCCCGCCGCCGTGGTACCCGATCCTGCGCGGAACCACCCAGCAAGCTCTGTTCCAGGTTGCCAGGGACAAGGGCTACGACTGCGACTTCCGCGCGCTACGACCATCGGATCTACTTACCGCCCAGGGGGTTTGGCTGGTCTCCAGTATCACCCTGGCAGCCCGGGTGCACACGCTGGACGGTCAACCGTTGCCGCCGACCCGGCTGGCCGCCGAGGTCGCCGCGCTGGTCGACGCCGCGATCGTCTGCGATCGCTGAACGCGACGCGCGATGCGCAGTGTCAGCGTGGCGCTTGCGAATCGCAACAACGTTCACAGCTAACGATCAGGAAAGACTCTGCACTGGCCGCGTAACCTTCGTGAGTAGTGTTGGCTGCCGTCGAGTCATCTGGGGGAGCGCATGGAACTCGTTGTCCCTGTGGCAAAGGGGATCGCCTCCTACGTACCGGGTCTCTATGCTCTGCGTTCCCGTCGGCGACACGTCGAGGCGGTCAGTCCTGGACAAGGGCGGCGCGTTGACGTCGTGCGTGTCGGGTGCGGTTGACGCCCTGCGCTCCGATGGCACGCTGGCCAAGCTGCAACAGCAGTGGCTGGCTGAAGCCGGCAACGCGCCGGTCCTCAAGTGACCGCCCTGGCCGCCGAACGCCTCGCCACCGGTTATGTCGACCTGTTCCGCGGGCTGCCGCTGATCATCTGCCTATACCTCGTCGGGTGCGGACTACCGGGACTGCGGCTGTCGGGCGTCCCGAACAACCCGGTGCTGCTGGGCGGCTTGGCGCTGGTGCTTGGTCTATTCGGCGTATGTCGCCGAGGTGTTCCGCGCCGGCATCGAGTCGGTGCATCCGTCGCAACAGGCGAATGTTGGCCTGGGGCTGAACTATCAACGGACCATGCGGCTGGTGGTGCTGCCCCAGGCGGCACGCCGGGTTACCTCGGCACTGCTCAAGGATTTTGTTGCGCTGCAAAAGGATTGCGGCCTGATCTCGGTTCTGGGTGCTGTCGACGCGGTGCGCGCGGCCTTGCGCCAGGGCTGACGCCTATCCCGACGAGCTGTCCGGCGGCCAGCAGCACCAGCGCGCTGGATCCTGAGCTCGTAGGGGAGGTGCGCGAGCTTGTCGGCGAACTGGCCGTCGCCGGGCGGACCATCGAATCAGGCACTGCTGAACTGCGGCCGAAGGAGCCGTCACGATGGCAGCGGCCGCGCCCGCGATGAGGATCACCGATTTCACCCTGATGACCCGAGGGTACGAGCCCTCCCGCTAAAGATGTTCGACCACAACACATCTCATGCGAAAGCCGTGCTGACGCTCAGCTCGCGGGCCCCGGCTCCAGCGGCGAGCACGCTTTCCGGGCCTGATCCCAGACACCGGGGTCGACGCCGGCCGGCGGTCCCAGCACGGCGGGGCCCGCCGAGTCGGGCACACCGTGTTCGTGCAGGCACTGCCCCAGCGATCCATGCTCGCCCGGGTTGACGCTGGTGGTGGCGCTCGTCGTGGTCGGCGTGCCACCGGTGGTGCTGGGCGCGGGGCTGATCACCGTCGGCTGCGACGGGGTTGGGGCCGGTGCGCAGGCGGCGAGAATAGCGGTGGTCGCCGTGGCGACCCCGAAGGCGAGGCGGCGCATCAGCCGACGTGTCGCGTCAGCCGCGCGGACAGATGAGGAACCAGGCCGCCGTCGGCGTCGACCCGCTCCTCGACGTAGGCCAGGTCACCGCCCTCGACGATCCCGTAGAGCCGCTTGGCGCCGCCGACCAGCACACCGGACTTACTGCGTGCCAGCGCGTCGGTCACCAGCTCCCAGGACGACTGGGTGAGCGGTTGGCCGTAGAACAATTCGACGTAGCCGGCGGAATGGGCCAGCAGCAGCTCGATGGCCTGCGATTCGCTCGGGTCGGCGGGGTCGGTGTCGAACCGCCAGAAGCCGGTCTCCCGCAGCCCAGGGGAGTGATAGTCGCCGCTCTCGTCGAGGCGCCAGGACCGAGCGTCCCAGTTGAGGTAGTCCCCGCCGTCGTGCGAGACGACGATCTGCTGACCGAAGCGGTAGTCGCCGTCCGGTCCGCGGCCTTCGCCTTCGCCGCGCCAGACGCCGACCAGTGGTAGGAGGGCCAGCAGTGCATCGTGCAGATTGGCGCCCAGGCGCAGATTGGCGGTGTCCGCCGGAAGCGGCAGGTCATCGAAGACCGGAATGTTCCGGCCGGCCGTCTCCTTGGCCCGTTCGACCGCCGCGGCGACCGCGCGATCACCGCTGCCGGCGATCTCCTCGGAACTCACGACTCGTCGGTGATCAGCCGGTAGAGCGCATACAACGCGAACCAGGTGATCACGACGACCGCTGCGACCAGGAGGATCTCGAAGAAAAGAACCACGTTCGTCAGTCTATCCGGGGCTCGGGCGGACTGGCCGCCCGAGCCACCTCATCCCTCGTCAGGCGACCTTGATGTCGACCTCGTGGATGCCGGCACCGGACGGCGCCACGGTGGCATCGCCGTTGCCGACCTTGGACAGCGCACGCACGGTCCAGGTACCCGGCGCGGCGAAGAACCGGAAATCGCCGGTCGCCGAGGCCACCACCTCAGCGGTGAACTCGTCACTGGCGTCCAGCAGGCGCACGAATGCACCCGCCACCGTCTGTCCGGAGTCGTCGACGACGCGCCCCGTGATCACGGTCTCCTTCTCCAGGTCGACACCGGCAGGCAGGGTCTGTCCTTGTTTAGGTGCAGAGCACATGATCAGCTTCCCAACTCGATCGGGGCCCCCACCAGGGAGCCGTATTCGGTCCAACTACCGTCGTAGTTCTTGACGTTCTTGTGCCCCAACAGTTCCTGCAGCACGAACCAGGTGTGCGAGGACCGCTCGCCGATGCGGCAGTAGGCGATGGTCAACTTTTCGCCGTCCAGGCCGGCGTCGGCGTAGAGCTTGGCGAGATCCTCGTCGGACTTGAAGGTGCCGTCCTCGTTGGCGGCCTTGCTCCACGGCACACTGATGGCGGTGGGGATGTGGCCGGCACGCTGGCTCTGCTCCTGCGGCAGGTGCGCGGGGGCGAGGATCTTGCCGGAGAACTCGTCGGGGGAGCGGACGTCGACCAGGTTCTTCTCGCCGATCGCAGCGATCACCTCGTCGCGGAACGCCCGGATGTCGTTATTGGGCGCCTTGGCCGAGTACGACGTGGCGGGACGCTCGGGCACGTCCGTCACCAGCGGGCGACCGTCGAGCTCCCACTTCTTGCGGCCGCCGTCGAGCAGCTTGACGTTCTCGTGGCCGTATAGCTTGAAGTACCAGTAGGCGTACGCGGCGAACCAGTTGTTGTTACCGCCGTACAGGATCACCGTGTCATCGTTGCTGATTCCCTTGTCGGACAACAACTTCGAAAACTGCTGCTGGTCGACGAAGTCACGCTTGACCTGATCCTGCAACTCGGTCTTCCAGTCCAGCCGGACGGCGCCGGCGATATGGCCGCCTTCGTAAGCCGAGGTGTCCTCATCGACCTCGACGAAGACGGTGTTCGGCGCGTCGAGATTGCTCTCGGCCCAGTCGGTGGAGACCAGGACGTCGGAGCGTGCCATGAAGTAGTTCCTTTCCGTTGCGTGTCGTAAGCGTCAGGTGGTGCTCGGAGCGGGACGCCGCCGGGCCACCAGTGGGTAGAGCTGGCAGCCGAGGCAGATGCCGAAGGCTGCGTTGAGGAAAGCGGCGAACAGAGCGAACGCAGTAGCGATGGTGCCGAGCGGCGGCACCCCGAACGCGAAGCCGGCGACGCCGACGACAGCGAATACCAAGCCGACCAGCTGAGCGAACTTCAAGGGCGGCACCGGCTCCCGCTCGGAGACCGGGCTCAGGCGCGGTGCCACCAGATTGGCGAAGATCAACCCGTACGGATGTTGACGCGGTCCGCGCACGGCTCCGAACGCGAACACGACAGCCTGCAGGGCGAGCAGTGCGGCGGCACCACCCGTGCTGAATCCCGAGATCGCCAGGACCGCGATCAGTACGGCGGTGGTGACCCACGCCGCGAAGCGGGGGCCGCGGACGTCTACTTGCGCGGGGGCGCCGATGGTAATGGTGTTGGTCGACATTTATGTACTCCTGTTGCTCATCGGGCTGGACGGAGGCAGGCCACCAACGGCCGCTCCAGAGTGGCGGCGCGAGAGATTGGCGCGGCAACTCAGCAGCTACAGCAACAACAGCAACAACCCGCGATGCGGCACAGATCGACTGCGCGACGCTTGGTGAGCGATAGCTCGAGACGGGCTGACACGCCAGACATGCTACCCAATGACCGGGGTCTCAGGCCAACAGAGGTTCGAGGGCCGAGCGCAGGTCAGCAGCCCTGGGAACCCCAGCTGTGCGGTATCGCTGCCGGCCCTGGGCATCGAAGATGAACGTCGTCGGCAATGACAGCACCGAAAGCCTGCGTGCGGCAGCTGGATTGGCATCCATATCGATCTCGACATGAGCTACCTCACTCATATCGGCGCAGACCTGGTCGACCACCCGTCGAACCCCCGCACAGGGTCCGCACCAGACTGCGCTGAAATGCACGATCGTGGGCCCGGTCGCCGAAAGGGCCAGGTCGCTGATGTCGATATCGGGTGATTCGGCCTCGCGCACGACTCCCGAACGCCGGTTGTGCAGCACGCCGGCCAGGCCGGCCACGGCCAGGGCGGCGGCGATGGCGACTATCGCGGTGAGGTACGGGGTCATGACTGGGTGAACCCGTCGAGGCGGACGGTTACTCCCTCGGTGATGCCCTCGATGATGATGTCCGATCCGCGGGCGCCCACAGTGGTTGGGTGCACCCCGAATGGGAGCTTCTGGCCTGGCAGGCTACCGCTGAATTCGGCCAGCACGGCGGCCTTCTTGTCGTCGGGTACCGGGCGGTCGGCTGTGCCGGGGCCGGTCTGCACGTCGGTGGCGGTGAAGACCAGGGTGGTCTGCTCGAGGCCGGCGGTCGACAGATCCACCGCGACGCTCACCGGCGTGTCGATGCCGGCTTTCGTCGGCGTTCCGGTGAACACCAGCCCCTTGCTGCCCGAGATGCCGGACTCGGTGGTGCCGCCGGTGGCGTCGTTGGTCTCCTTGGACGGGGCCTCGACCATCAGGTCTTTCATCCCCATGGACCGGCCCAGGTGGCCGGAGTCGATGATGATGCGGCTCTCCAGCTTGCCGACAGGCAGGTTCGCATCCGGTCTGATCAGCCACGACGCTTCCGTGAGGTCGATGTTGTGCAGGGTGGCTTCTAGCGAGGCACGGCCGACCACCGGATGGTCCACCCCGTTGGCCTTGATCTCGATCTCACTGAAATGGTGGCGGGCAGCCTGGCGGATGAACGGGAAGCCCAGGATGGCGACCGACGGATCGAATGAGAGTCCCGCGGCGGACCGCACGGTGCGGGCCAGCCGGTACTCGGCGTAGATCGTCGCCCCGAAATCTGCGCCGACGGCCCCGACCACCACGGTGATCGCCGTGGCGGCCAGGGTGATCAGCAGCTTTCGCACCTGCACATTCTGGCTCACGGCCGTCGCCGGCATACCGCCGCGCCACCCCTTGGCGGCGGGGGCGAATCCGCCAGATCGGCTAAATAGCAGGTAGGGGGTTAAAGTTATGTGACCCATGGTCGGGTAACGGCCATATGTCGCCCATGAGTCTGGTGGGTCAACGCGACGACGCTGTCGACGATTGAGTATCCAGGGCATTGGAGAGTCTGTTGGACCTGCTACTTCTCACAGTCGACCCGCACCCGGAATCGGTGCTGCCGTCGCTGGCGTTGTTGGCGCACACTGTGCGGTCCGCGCCCACCGAGGTGTCGACACTGCTAGAAGCCAGCACCGCGGATGTGGCGATCGTCGACGCACGTACCGACCTGGCCGCCGCGCGTGGCCTCTGCCGTCTGCTGGGGACCACCGGCACGTCGGTGCCCGTGGTGGCCGTCGTCAATGAAGGCGGTCTGGTGGCCGTCAATGTGGACTGGGGTCTCGACGAGATTCTGCTGCCCAGCACCGGCCCCGCCGAGATCGATGCGCGGCTGCGCCTGCTCGTCGGCCGCCGCGGTGGCATGGCCAGCCAGGAGAGCGCGGGCAAGGTCAGCCTCGGTGAATTGGTCATCGACGAGGGCACCTACACCGCGCGGCTGCGTGGCCGCCCCCTGGACCTGACCTATAAAGAGTTCGAGCTCCTGAAATACCTCGCACAGCACGCCGGCCGGGTTTTCACCCGTGCGCAGTTGCTGCAGGAGGTGTGGGGTTACGACTTCTTCGGCGGCACCCGCACCGTCGACGTGCACGTGCGGCGGTTGCGCGCCAAACTCGGCCCAGAATACGAATCGCTGATCGGTACAGTCCGCAACGTCGGCTACAAGGCGGTGCGCCCAGCCCGGGGACGTCCCGCCGCGGCAGAGCCCGAATACACCGAGGACGACGAGGACGGCGTCGACGACGGCGAGGACGTCATCTCGGAGCCGGTCGGAAATACGGTGCGGTCAGGGTCGATGTCCCACCCGCTTCGCAGTCAGTGACCGCCCCGCACTGGCACGACGCCCTGTCCCGGGCCGAACAGGAGCAGGTGCGCGCCCTCATCGCAGCGGCCACCGGCGCCGATGGCGTCGCTCCGGTGGGCGAGCAGGTACTGCGGGAGTTGCCGCGGCAGACCACCAGGCATCTGGTGGCCGACGACGGCGAGGCGATTGTGGGTTATCTCAATCTGGCGCCGGGGCGCGACGGTGCCGATGCCATGGGTGAGCTCGTCGTCGATCCGCGGGCGCGTCGTCGCGGTATCGGGACGGGGCTGCTTCGGGCGGCCATTGGTGAGGCCGGTGGCGCCGTGCGGTTCTGGGCGCACGGCACTCTGCCGGCGGCGCGCGCGGTGGCCGATGGGCTCGGGCTGGCCGTGGTTCGGGAACTGATGCAGATGCGCCGGAGCCTGTACGACGTGCCGGCCCTGGTCGTGCCCGACGGCATCACCATTCGCACCTACCAGGGCACCTCTGACGATGCGGAATTGTTGCGGGTCAATAACGCCGCTTTCGCCTGGCATCCCGAACAGGGCGGTTGGGAGCAGGCCGAGATCGACGAACGGAGCGGCGAGTCCTGGTTCGATCCCGAGGGCTTGTTCCTTGCCTGTGATGACAATAGCGACGCTCTGCTGGGATTTCACTGGACGAAGGTGCCCGCCGGCCGGCAAGGCCTCGGTGAGGTCTACGTCGTCGGTGTGGACCCCGCCGCGCAGGGGCGCGGGTTGGGCCGGGCGCTGACCGTCGTGGGTTTACACCACCTGGCCGCACGGCTGATCTCCCAGGATCAGCCCGATGCCAATCCCGGGTCGCTGCGCTCCGGCTCTCCGGAAGTGATGCTCTACGTTGAGGCCGATAACACCGCGGCCGTCAAAACCTACGAGCGGCTGGGATTTGCTGTGTCGAATGTCGACACCGCCTATTCACCCACATTGCCGGCGAATATTAAGACAGATGTCACTCACAGCTAGTTAGCGACATTCCGCAACGCGGCGTTCATCAACCTGTTCACCCTCCATTCATATTCCGGGCGGGTTCCGTCCACCCCCACCGCCTAACTTCCCGGGTGATGCATGCGCTCCTACTGGGGCGAACAGGGCAACACTGGAGAAAGTGGGATAGGTGAATCTGAACAGGTTTGGCAAGGCGTTCTTCGTGACCGTGTCAGCAACGGCCATCACCGGCCTGACGCTCACCGCCTGCGGTAGCGACAACAACTCCGGTTCGTCGTCGACGAACGCATCCGGCTCGTCCAGTGCGGCGACCGACTGCGGCGGCAAGAACGCCCTGACCGCCGAAGGCTCGACCGCGCAGCAGAACGCCATTGCGGTGTTCAACCAGGTGTGGGGCCAGAAGTGTCCGGGCAAGAACCTTTCCTACAACCCGACCGGCTCGGGCGCGGGTGTCACCCAGTTCATCGCCGGCCAGGTCGACTTTGCCGGCTCCGACTCGGCGCTGTCCAAGGACCAGACCGACCCCGCCGCCAAGCGTTGTGGTGGAAACCCGGCGTGGAACTTGCCGCTGGTCTTCGGCCCGGTTGCGCTGGGCTACAACCTGCCCGGTGTCGACAATCTCGTGGTCAACGCCGACGTGCTCGCCAAGATCTTCACCGGTGCCATCACCAACTGGAACGACCCCGCGATCGCCGCGCTGAACAGCGGCGCCTCGCTGCCCGACCAGAAGATCACCCCGATCTACCGCTCGGATTCCTCGGGCACCACCGACAACTTCCAGAAGTACCTGGGCGCTGCCGCTCCGCAGACCTGGACCAAGGGTGCGGGCAAGGAGTTCCAGGGCGGCGCGGGTGAGGGCGCGCAGAAGACCGCCGGTGTCGTGCAGGCTGTGCAGGCCACCCCGGGCGCGATCGGCTACGTCGAGAAGGGCTTCGCCGACCAGGCCAAGCTGACCGTCGCCCAGATCGACAACGGTGGTGGACCGGTCGCGCTGACCGATGACACCACCAAGGCCGCGATCGACTCCGCGAAGATCTCGGGTACCGGAAACGATCTGGTCCTGGACCTGAACGCGCTGTACTCCACCAAGGCCGCCGGCGCCTACCCGTTGATGCTGGCGACCTATGAGATCGTGTGCTCCAAGGGCTATCCCGCCGATACCTCGGCAGCGGTCAGGTCGTTCCTGACCGTGGCCGCCAACGACGGTCAGGCCGGGCTTCCGGCTGCCGGTTACGTCCCGCTGCCGGACTCGTTCAAGCAGCGACTGCTGACCGCCGTCAAAGCAATTCAGTAACAGCGCTGGCGAGGCAGGTCGATTGCGGTGACGATGGAGAGATCAGTGAGCGATGGGGTGAATGTGACCCAAGATGTGCCGGGACCTAATCCAGTGAGTGCTGGCTCCGGAGAAGTCGTGGCCGCAGCTTTCCCGGAGAAGCCCTCAATCCCGACGAACCCGTCCGGAAACGCCAAAGTGCGTATCGGTGACCGGATTTTCCGCGGGCTCTCGGAGGGTTCCGGTGTTCTCGTCATCGCGCTGATCGCCGCGATCGGCCTGTTCCTCGTCTGGCGTGCGGTGCCGGCGTTGGGGCGTAACGACGCGAATTTCTTCACCTACGGCGGTAACTGGGTCACCACCGACACCGCCCATATGAAGTTCGGCATCCTGGATCTGCTGCAGGTGACGGTGTTCGTCTCCCTGTTCGCCCTGATCCTGGCAATGCCGGTCGCGTTGGGTATCGCAGTTTTCTTGACGCAGTACGCCCCGCGCCGGGTGTCCGGGCCGCTGGGTTACATGGTGGATCTACTGGCCGCGGTGCCGTCGATCATCTACGGCGTCTGGGGCCTGTACGTGCTGGCTCCGGTGCTCAAGCCGCTCGCGCTGTGGCTCAATGCCAACCTCAGCTGGATTTTCCTGTTCGACACCGGCAATGCGTCGGTGGCCGGCGGCGGCACCATCTTCACCGCCGGGATCGTGCTGGCGGTGATGATCCTGCCGATCATCACCGCCGTCAGCCGCGAGGTGTTCGTCCAGACGCCGCGGGGCCAGATCGAGGCGGCGCTGGCACTGGGCGCCACCCGCTGGGAAGTGGTCAGGACCACGGTGCTGCCGTTCGGGCTGTCCGGCTACATCAGCGGTGCGATGCTCGGCCTGGGCCGCGCCCTCGGTGAGACGATCGCGCTGTTGATCATCCTGCGCGGCACGCAGAAAGCGTTCGGCTGGTCGCTGTTCGACGCCGGCTACACCTTTGCCAGCAAGATCGCCTCGGCCGCTTCGGAATTCAACGACCAGTACAAGGCGGGGGCCTACATTGCCGCCGGCCTGGTGCTGTTCATCCTGACGTTCGTGGTCAACTCGGCGGCCCGCGCCGCGGTGGCCGGAAGGGGTGCCCGATGACCTCGACTCTGGACAAGCCGGTCAAGGTGCCCACCTTCCAGGCGGTCAGCCTGCGCCGCAAGATCACCAACAACACCGCCACCGTTCTGGTGACGCTGTCGGTGGCTGTCGCCGTGGTACCCCTGATCTGGGTGCTGTACTCGGTGATCACCAAGGGTCTGGGCACCGTCCTGGACAGCACCTGGTGGATGAATTCGCAGGCCGGAATGACGGCCTTCGCGGACGGCGGCGGCGTGTACCACGCGCTGGTCGGCACTGTGCTGCAAGGACTTTTCTGCGCGATCATCTCGATCCCGGTCGGCGTGTTCGTCGGCATCTACCTGGTGGAGTACGGCGGCGGCACCCGGCTGGGCAAGCTCACCACGTTCATGGTGGACATCCTCACCGGTGTGCCCTCGATCGTCGCGGCGCTGTTCATCTACGCCCTGTGGGTCGCGACCCTGGGCTTCCAGCGATCCGGGTTCGCGGTATCGCTGGCCCTGGTGCTGCTGATGATCCCGGTGATCGTGCGCTCCACCGAGGAGATGCTGCGGATCGTGCCGATGGATCTGCGCGAGGCCAGCTACGCACTCGGCGTGCCGAAGTGGAAAACCATTGCCCGCATTGTGATTCCGACGGCGTTGTCGGGCATCGTCACCGGCATCATGCTGGCACTGGCCCGCGTCATGGGTGAGACGGCGCCGCTGCTGATCCTGGTCGGGTATTCGCAGGCGATGAACTTCGATATGTTCAACGGCTTCATGGGCTCATTGCCCGGCATGATGTACGACCAGACTTCGGCCGGCGCGGGCGCCAATCCCGTTCCGACCGATCGGCTCTGGGGTGCGGCACTGACCTTGATCGTGCTCATCGCGGTCCTCAATGTCGGCGCCCGCTTTGTCGCCAAATTCTTTGCCCCCAAGAAGGTCTAAGCAGGTTTAGGAGAGTACTGACGATGGCCAAGCGGCTTGATCTCAAAGACGTAAACATCTACTACGGCAGCTTCCACGCGGTCTCCGATGTGTCGCTTGCGGTGCCCCCGCGCAACGTGACCGCGTTCATCGGTCCGTCGGGCTGCGGCAAGTCCACCGTGCTGCGCACGCTCAACCGCATGCATGAAGTCATCCCGGGCGCGCGGGTCGAGGGCTCGGTCTTGCTCGACGGCGAGGACATCTACGGCTCCGGGGTCGACCCGGTGGGTGTGCGCAAGACCATCGGTATGGTTTTCCAGCGGCCTAACCCGTTCCCCACCATGTCGATTCGCGACAATGTGGTCGCCGGCCTGAAGCTGCAGGGTGTGCGCAACAAGAAGGTGCTCGACGAGACCGCCGAGCGCTCGCTGAAGGGTGCCAACCTCTGGAACGAGGTCAAGGACCGTCTCGAGAAGCCCGGCGGTGGTCTCTCCGGCGGTCAGCAACAGCGTCTGTGCATCGCTCGCGCGATCGCCGTGCAGCCCGACGTCCTGCTGATGGACGAGCCCTGTTCAGCGCTGGACCCCATTTCCACGCTGGCCATCGAGGATCTGATCGGCGAACTCAAGCAGGAGTTCACGATCGTCATCGTCACGCACAACATGCAGCAGGCCGCCCGCGTCAGCGATCAGACGGCGTTCTTCAACCTGGAGGCCACCGGTAGGCCGGGCCAGTTGGTTGAGATCGACGACACCGAAAAAATCTTCTCCAACCCGAGTCAGAAGGCCACCGAGGACTACATCTCCGGGCGATTCGGCTAGTCCGAAAGCAACGAAAACCCGGTATCCCTTTGGGATACCGGGTTTTTCAGGCTGAGGGTAGGCCCCTCAGTACCTTTAGCAGGTCGGGATTTCCTCTTCTTCGGGCAGCCGGCCGGTGACCTGGAAGATCACCCGCCGGGAGATCTCCACGGCGTGGTCGGCGAAGCGCTCGTAGAACCGGCCCAGCAGGGTCACGTCCACCGCCGCGGCTACACCGTGCTTCCACTCGCGATCCATCAGCACGGTGAACAGGTGCCGGTGCAGATCGTCCATCGCGTCGTCTTCCTCGCGGATGCGACGAGCCTTTTCCGGATCCCGGGACAGCAGAACTTCGCGAGCACTGTTACCCAATTCCACTGCGACACGGCCCATTTCGGCGAAGTAGCCGTTCACTTCCTCGGGCAGTGCGTGCTGTGGGTGGCGACGGCGCGAGATCTTGGCGACGTGCAGGGCCAGCGCGCCCATGCGTTCGACATCGGCGACGATCTGAATGGAACTGACAATGGCCCGCAGGTCGCCGGCCACCGGTGCCTGCAGCGCGAGCAGCACGAACGCCGCTTCCTCTGCGCGGGCGCTGGCCGTGGAGATCTGGTCGTGGTCGGTGATGACTTGCTCGGCAAGCACGAGGTCGGCCTGCAGCAGCGACTGGGTCGCCCGTTCCATCGCGAGTCCGGCCAGCCGACACATGTCGGCCAATTGATTGGTGAGAGCATCGAGTTGCTCGTGGTACGCAGTGCGCATGGCTTCACCCTACTTTCCGCAGCCTGCCCAGTCTGCCGAGCCGGGGTGAACGAATGGTGAATGAAAGCAAACGCGCGCCATGCCTGGGCGGATTACTCGCAGGTGACGTCCGCGGCGTTGGTGACCGTGAGATCTTCCGGCAGCTGGGTGGGGGTGCTCTTGGAGTTGTGGCTCACATGGACGCTGACGCTCGATCCGCTCGGCGGCGGTGTTCCCACAGCGCTGAAGTCAGGTCCGAGCACTACCTGAATGGTGTTCTCCGGACCGTCAACTCTCTCCATCTGCGCGGCAGGGAATGCGGCTGCGACGGTGGCGGCGGCCTGCTCGTTGCCCGCCGAGAACATGACGGTCGTCGTGTTGACCGCCTCGCCGGTGTAGTTGTCGGGGTCCAGCACATGAAAACCGTGTTCGCGCAACGCCGCGGTGGCGGTGGCGCCCAACCCGTCCTGGCCGGTGGAATTGGAGACCTGCACGCTGATGTCGTGCGGATCGGTCGTCACCGCATTGACCAACTCGGTCTGAGTGGTGCCGGCCGGCACCTCGACGGTGCTCGGCTTGGCGGCCTGAAGTGTCTTTTGCCCCGCGGTCATCGGGCTGATCGTCGCGTTGGTGTCGTTCTCACCCGGCAACGGATCATCGTTGATGATCGCGTCGAACAATCTCCGAATGTCCTCGGTGCGCGGTTGCTCATTGCCGTCGGCGTCGGTCACTCCGGTGGTGGGGACGGTGACGAAGGTGATCCGGCCGGCGTTGACGCCCTGCAATGACTGGCCAAGGTCGACGAGATCCTTCGTCCGGACGTTGTCCACGTAGGTGTCGTCGATGAACATATTCACCACGTTGTTGAGCTTGCTCAGGCTGAACAGCGTGTCCTTGGAGATGATCGACCGCAGCAGCGAGGACAAGAACAGCTGCTGGCGCTTGATCCGGCCGTAGTCACCGTTGACCTCGGTGGTGACCTGGCGGGCGCGGACGTAGTTCAGCGCGGTGTGCCCGTCCAGCGTCTGGTGCCCGGCGCTGGCCAGCACCGTGCCCAGCTCGTAGTCCGACAGCGGGGTGGTGCTGCAGACGTCGACGCCGCCCACGGCGTCGACCATCTTCGAGAATCCGGCGAAGTCGACCGCCATGAAGCGGTTGATCGACAGGCCCGACAACTTTTGGATGACCTTTACCAGGCATTTCGGTCCGCCGTAGGCGTAGGCCGAGTTGAGCTTCGTTTCGGTGTAGCGGTAGTCGTCGCTCTTCTCGCCGGTGTACTTGTTGAGCACCGGGCCGTACTTGCCGCTGTCGGGATCCCAGGCCTGGCAGTAGGCCGGGGTGATGGCGAGGTCGCGGGGGAAGGACACGACGACGACGCGCTTGCGGTCGGCCGGAACATTGACCAGCATCACGGTGTCCGACCGGGCGCCGTCGGCGTCCGCAGTGGTGCCGGCACCGATCTCCCCGTTGGCGCCGGTGCGGCTGTCGACCCCGACGATCAGGAAGTTCTCGTCGCCGAACTGCGCGTTGGGGTCGACGATGTCGCGTGAGTCGAGATCCAGCGCCGCGACGTTGCGCAGCAGTCCGTTCTTGGTGGACTGCCACTGCCAGGCGCCCCCGGTCAGAACGAGCGCTGACACCGCGAAGATCGCCGCTGCGGACCGGCCGGCCACGAGGACAGGCTTGCGCGTCTTGGTCCGCTTTTTCTTGGTGCTCGTCGGCGCAGGCGTCGCGGACGGGTTGGGGTCGGCCGTGAGCGGCCCGCTGACCCGGTTGAGGGCCTCGAGGTCGGGCACTTCGGCGGCGTAGGCGGCGCTGACCACCGGGATGGGCACGGTGAGGTCGGTGGAATCGTCCGCGAGATCTTCATCGAGCGGTGGGGCTTCGGCGCGGTGGCGGGTGGGCTCCGCGGCGGGGGTGGCCCCAGAGAGCTTGGCGATCAGGTCCGCCACGGTCACACCCTCGGTGTGATTACCGCTCGTCGGGGGCGTGTCGGCTGCCCGGCGGGGGGTGATCGGTTGGGCGCGCTCCCACGGCTCGACGCCGGCGGCCGGTCGCGGTGTGTGGGTCTCCCGCTCGCCCTCGTCAGGGCTGCGGTGCTGGCCGGGCGTGGCGTTGCCGCCATCACTCATGTTCCAGTCGCCTCCGACTCTGGTTCGGTCTTGCGGCTCGATGGGCCTGCAAATCCGGTCCGGCCGGGCACCGATGCGCGGCCGTGTCAACGGTCCTATGTCTTGTAGCAGTATTGGGTGGGGGTCCGCCACTTCAGTGGCCTACACGACAAGACCATCAGCGTACTGAGACAACCCCGCCGGCCGCTAGCTCGCCCAGATGTCGAGACCGTCTCGGTTCAGCCGCCGGAGTTCATCACATCGGCTCCGGCCGGCACGGTGCAGTCATCCGGATCGTCGAGCCAGCCCTCGGGCAGCGTGACGGACGACGCGGATCCCTGACGTCCGCGCGGCCCTGTCGCCGCGTCCGGGAACGGCACGTCCCGATCGAGGCGGCCGAGCAGCATGTCTAGCTCAGAAAGCGTCTTGACCAGTGCCAACGCCCGCCTGATGTCGGCGCCGGCGGGAAACCCGTGCAGGTACCAGGCGACGTGCTTGCGGATGTCACGCATGCCCTTGTCTTCGCCGAAGTGGTCGGCCAGTAGCGCGCCGTGACGCCGGACGATGTCGGTGACTTCACCCAAGGTCGGCGGGGTCGGGGTGGGGGAGCCGGTGAATGCCGCGGAGAGTTCGGCGAACAGCCACGGCCGACCCAGGCAGCCGCGGCCGATGACGACTCCGTCACACCCCGTCGCCGCCATCATCGCCAGGGCATCGCTGGCCTCGAAGATATCGCCATTTCCGAGCACCGGGATCGTGGTCACCGCCTCCTTGAGGAGCCCGATCTGCTCCCAGTCGGCGGTGCCTGAATAGCGCTGGGCCGCGGTTCTGGCGTGCAACGCGACCGCGGCGGCGCCTTCCTGTTCAGCGATCCGGCCGGCATCGAGGTGCGTGCGGTGGGCGTCGTCGATCCCGATCCGGAACTTCACCGTCACTGGAACCGAGCTGCCTTCGGTGGCGCGGACGGCTGCGGCCACGATCTGGCCGAAAAGGCGGCGCTTGTAGGGCAGGGCCGCCCCGCCGCCGCGGCGGGTGACCTTGGGCACCGGGCAGCCGAAGTTCATGTCGATATGGTCGGCGAGGTCCTCGGTGACGATCATCCGGACGGCCTCGTAGGTGGTGGCCGGGTCCACGGTGTACAGCTGTAGCGAGCGCGGTGATTCCTGCGGCGCGAACGTTGTCATATGCATGGTCACGGGATGACGTTCGACGAGTGCGCGGGCCGTCACCATCTCGCAGACGTAGAGGCCCGATACGGTTCCGATACGTTGCTCTTCGAGCTCGCGGCACAGGGTGCGGAAGGCGACGTTGGTGACGCCGGCCATGGGTGCCAAGACAACCGGGCTGCGAAGGGCGAAGGGCCCGATCCGCAGCCCGGAGGCAGTCTGGGTGGGTTCGCCTATGTCGCCGCCCCTGCCAGTGCCTTGGCGCTGCGCTTCTCGGCGAGCTTCGCGTCGCGGTCCAGCTTGCGGACCTTCGCTTCCTCGAATTTGTCGCAGGTCTCTTCGAGTTCCTTGATCAGCTCGGCCAGATCGTCGCGCAGCCGTGCGGCTTCGCCGGTGAAATCGTTGCGCTCGAAGATGCGCCACTTCTTCAGCACCGGCATCACGACGTCGTCGAGGTGGATGCGCGGGTCGTACACGCCGCCCATGGCGATGATGACGGCCTTGCGCCGGAAGTCCGGCACGGTGTAGCCGGGCATCTTGAAGTTGCGCAGCACCCGGTGTAGCGATGTCATCGCCTGGTTGGGTGCGATATCGAAACCGGCCTCACTGACGTCGCGATAGAAGATCATGTGCAGGTTCTCGTCGTTGGAGATCCTGGCCAGCAGTTGCTCGGCGACCGGATCACTGCAGGCCTTGCCGGTGTTGCGGTGCGACACCCGGGTGGCGAGCTCCTGGAAGCTGACGTACATCACCGAGTCGAACAGGCTGTCGGCGAACATATCGCCCTGCTGGTTCTGGCCGGGGGAGAAGCCGCGGGTCATCTGCTCCACGCGCAGCTCTTCCAGCTCGACCGGATCGCAGTTGCGGGTCACCACGAGGTAGTCGCGGATCGCGATGCCGTGCCGGTTCTCCTCAGCCGTCCACCGGTTGACCCAGTAGCCCCAGGCACCGTCCATGGAGAAGTTCATCGCGATCTCGCGGTGATACGAGGGCAGGTTGTCCTCGGTCAGGAGATTCTGCACCATCGCCGTGCGGGCGACTTCGGACAGCTTGGACTGCTCGGGATCCCAGTCCTGGCCGCCGAGGGCGTAGTAGTTCTTGCCCTCCGACCACGGGATGTAATCGTGGGGGTTCCAGTCCTTGGCCATCGTGAGGTGGCGATTGATGAGCTTCTCCGCCACCGGCTCCAGCTGGCGCAGGAGATCAAGATCGGTCAGGTCTTGCGACATGAACCCTCCAGTTATCTGTTCCTAGTGGTTGCACTCAATATATCTGTGTATCCCGGTGACATTCAAGCTCCTGACTTGGCATGTCGCCGCAGTCTGCACCAGCTTGCGGTAAAACATCGCTGACCTGGCCCGATCGCGACGAGACCGGGATCGTGGGCCGTGGTGGCCGTGGTGGCCGTGGTGGCCGTGGTGGCCGTGGTGGCCGTGATTGCGCGGCACTGCGCACTCGCAGGAGCGACAGTACTATTTGCGCACTGATTGCCACCAGCATTTAGTACCCAAACGCACAGGTAAAGCACATGTCCGGCGGTCGTGAGACGTGGACAAGCATGTCGCCATTGGCACTGCCGCTGTTGGTGCCGCTGCGGCGTTGGCGGTGGTCGGTTCTGGTATCGCCTCGGCGACCAACGAATACGCGGGGCAGACGTACGCGGACGCCTCGCAGGCGATCAGTGGTGCGGGCCAGTCGGCCACTATCGCGACCCGGGTTGGCAGCTTCCTGCCGACTTCCTCGATTCCAGCGGTAGCAACCCCGGCAGACGGGTGCTGCTGTACCTGAACTGCAACAACACGTTCGCGACTGCCGGTGGGCCAGGCAACTCGATCGGCAGCCCGGAAGGCCGTGCCGTCCGCGCCACCTACGAGCAGAAGCTCGCCGACGCTCAGGCCAAAGCGCAGCAGAGCGAGTCTGCTGAACTCGAGCAGACCGGCAACGTGCCCGGCGAGGCGGGTCAGGTCGCCGGCGGATAACTCGGCGCGCGACTGAGGAGCAGTTCGACGCAGTAGTCGATGAACTGCTCGCGAGAGGCCGGCAATCTGCCGTCCAAGTAGGCGGTGAACAGGGCGGTCAGCGCACCGATCAGGCCGGTGGCCATCATCTTCTGCAGTACCGGATCGCTGACGGTGATCAGTTTGCTTTGCAGCAGTTCGATGAAACTCGGCATCCATTCCGCCCCGGAGTGGATCAGCACGGGTTCCACCTCTGGCGCCAGCAGCAGCACGCGCCCGCGCACCGGATCGTCGACCATGAGGGCCACGAACCTCTCGACCGCCTCGCGTGGCGTACCTGCCGACATCAGCGCCGTCATCGCGCGATTGCAGACGTCGTCGTAAACGGCGCGCACGAACTCGTCCCGGTCGGAGAAGCTTTCGTAGAAGTACCGTTCGGTTAGACCGGCATGCCGGCAGACCGCCCGTACCGTCAGCGCCGGGCCACCCGCGCTGCCGAGCAGGGTCACCCCGGCGGCGATCAGCTCGTCCCGGCGCAGCGCCTGACGGTCCGGCAGGGGGACGCCCGCCCAGCGGCCCCGTCGTTGACCCGACGTCACATCGCTCCTAAGCTCGTGATGACAACGCGTGTAGTCAGAGTGCCTCGCGCGCCAGTGGGAAGGCCATCAGTTGAGACAAGATACGTCTGACGTGTCCCCAGTCACCAGCGAGGGCGCGGCGGCGGCTGCCGGTTGCCCGGTGACTGGATCTTACGACGCCCCGCCCGATGTGCTCGGGCCTGACTCATTGACGTGGAAATACTTCGGCGACTGGCGGGGGCTGCTGCAGGGGCCATGGGCCGGCTCGATGCAGAACATGCATCCTCAGCTCGGTGCGGCGGTCGAGGAGCACTCGATTTTTTTCATGGAGCGCCTGCCGCGGCTGCTGCGTTCGCTGTACCCGATCGGCGGCGTGGTGTTCGACGGCGACCGGGCGCCGATGACGGGCGCCGCGGTGCGCGACTATCACATTCCGATCAAAGGTGTTGATGCTCAAGGGCGTCGCTACAGCGCACTGAATCCAGACGTCTTTTATTGGGCACACTCAACGTTCTTCATGGGCACCGTGTTGACCGCGGAGTACTTCGGGGACGGTCTCACCGAAGACCAGAAGCGCCAGCTGTTCGACGAGCATGTCACCTGGTATCGGATGTACGGCATGAGCATGCGGCCGGTCCCCGGTAGCTGGGAGGAATTCCAGGTCTACTGGGACCACATGTGTCGCAATGTGCTGGAGAACAACCACGCCACCCGTGAGGTCCTCGATCTGTCCACGATGCCGAAACATCCTTCGCTGCAATGGATTCCGGATTTCGTCTGGTCGGCCTACCTCAAGGTGCTCGGGCCGTTCGCCGTGTGGGTGACGGTCGGCCTGTACAACGAGCCGGTGCGCGATCTGATGGGATACACGTGGTCCCCACGCGACGAGCGGCTACACCGGTTGTTCGGCCGGTCGGTCAACCTGGCATTCAAGCTACTGCCCAAACGGCGGCGGATGCATCCGCGCGCCCGCGCCGGCTGGGATCGGGCCACCGGCAGAATTGCCGCCGACGCGGCGTTGGTGCACACCCCTGCCCGAAATCTGCCGCCAGCTGGCGAGCGCGACAAGGGAATTCATTATCTGGGAGCCTGCCCGGTCCAGCGCTCGCCGTAGGCCTCAGAGTCTCTGAGCGCACATGCTGTGGGCGGGCTCAGTCCAGCCGGTCCGGCGCTATGACGTAGACGTCAAATACTTTGCGGGGCAGTCAAACTCCAGCACATCACCGCATACGAAGCCGCGAAAGCGATGTCGTCGATGTCCTGTTCGCTGCCACCCATTCGCCGGACTTGCTCGGCGATCGCGTAACGAATGACGGCGGTTGATGTGACAGCGGGGTGACTCATGTGTACTCCTGTGGCGCGTGTGAATCGGGACACCACCGCTCCCCGCTGCGTTAGCTGTCTTGTACCCGCACCGGGTGTTTTTCACACGCCAGCTAACCGCGTTGTTGTCGAGGTTTTATTCGGTGCGGCGAAGGACGGCCGGCACGGTCAGCGCCAGGATCTTGATGTCGAGCGCGAGCGACCAGTTCTCGATGTAGTAGTTATCCCATTCGGCGCGATCGGCGATCGATGTCTGTCCCCGCAAGCCGTGCACCTGGGCCCAGCCCGTGACACCGGCTTGCACTCGATGACGCTCGCCGTAGCGCTGGATTTGGGCCTCGAACAGCTCCACGAATTCCGGGCGCTCCGGTCGCGGACCGACCAGGCTCATCTCACCGCGCAGGACGTTGATGAACTGCGGAAGTTCGTCCAACGACGTGGCGCGCAAGATCTTGCCGATCTTGGTGCGTCGATCGATGCCTTCGACGCCGCCGGGCGCGGCGTCGGTCTTGAGCTGGAACGCGGTATCGGATGCTTGGGTCGCCCGCATCGAGCGGAACTTGAGGCATTCGAAGACCCGTCCGTCACGGCCCACCCGCGGCTGGCTGAAGAAGATCGGTCCCGGCGAGCTGAGTTTCACGAGCACCACCAGAGTCAGGAACATCGGCGAGATCAGCAGCAGCAGGAAGGCGGCCATCACCCGGTCGAAGATATGTTTGACGGCAAACTGCCATCCCCGGGGATCGGTTTGCGGCAACGCAAGCAAGGGTGTACCACCGACATGCTCGATCCGCGCGCGCTCGCCGATCGTGTCGAACATGCGCGGCACCACCCACACCCGCAGCCCGTTCTGATGGGCTGCCCGCACCACGTGGGTCAGCACCTGATCCTGAGTGCGTGAGAAAGCGATGACGACATTCTGGGCACTGGTCTGCCGGATCGCCTTGTCGATGTTCTCCGGATGCCCCAGATAGGGAAGATTGGGCCTAGGGTAGCCCGGCTGGCCGAACCACGGTTCGGCATCGACGATGCCGACCGGCTCCAAGCCGTATTCCGGGAATTCCTTGAGGCGGCTGATGATGTGGCCGGCCACGCGACCGTTGCCCACGATCAGGGTCGGCTCCTGGGGATGGTGATTGCGTCGCAAGCTACGCTTTATCACCACCCGGACGAGCCGCGCCACTGGCATGAGAACCGCTGCGCAGATCCAGATCTTGAGCACGGCGGCACCTGGGCGACCGGCTTCGTTCGTGATCGTCAAGCCGCTGAGCAAGAACATCGTCGCGATCGCGACGGTCGCCTCGATCGGTCCGATCTCGTCGAGGAATTCCCGTTTCAGACGGCGTCGGTAAACCCCACGTATGGACAGCATGAAGATCACGACCGGCACGTACAGGATGGCCAACGACAGGTCGGGAGGGTAGTCCGGGGTCGACATCGCCCACCGCACCCCGATCACGGTCGCCAGTGAGACGGACAGCACGTCGATGGCAACCGTGATGGTGGTGCTCAATGGGTGGGTGCGGACCCGCTCGGCAAACGTCTTCCGGCGTGTTGGGGGCGTGCCGGTGCCTACCGGCGACGCCGGCGACGCCGGCGAATTCTCGACGCGAAGAACCCGTATTGCCATGATCCGCTCACATCACCCACTGAATCACAAGGCGGACGCCAGCCGATTTTGCTACCCGTCGAGTCATGTGTCCCCCCTGCGCGGCGAACATTGACAGAGTTCATGCACCGTGTGGATCGGCGAGATCGTTGAGGATCTGGATCTGGATCTGGGCACTGGACCAGTGCCGCGGGCGAGTGTCCCACGTGCACAACGTGCCAGCCACATATTCCTTGCTGTCGATCAACGGGACCCCCGCGTCCGCCAGCACTGCGCCGCTCACCACCGCGGGATGATCCCAGAGCATCGGATGGGCCCCGGTGCCGTCGACCACCAGCGCCTCCCGGCTGGCTACGGTGAATTTGCAGATCGACATCGCGAGCGGCGCGACTCGGGGCATCGCCTCGTCGCTCGTGTTGGACCCCGCCAGGACCTGCCGGTCGGGGTACACGACGGACACTGCCGCCATCGGGGTCCCCAAAGCCTCGGCGACCAAGACCGCGACGCGATCGAGAGTCGGGTTCCTGGTTTCGTCGAAACGGCCGAGGCGCTCCAGGGACTCCAGGCGTTCAGGATCGGAGACCGCGTCGTCGACGATGGCGTCGACGGCACTCTGCTCGCCAGAGAGTTGGTCCACGACGGCGCGCACGGTGTGGTCGTGATCAGGCCCGGCCAACCGGGCGATCACGTGACGGCCGGTGGCTCGGTCGACGCCGCGGCGCGGACCGTGCCCAGCGCTGCCCGCGGGCTGCGGCACCGTGTCATTCATGCGGTCCACGATAGGTCACCCCCAGTAACGACGGGCGATCTCGGAAAGGCCTCTCCCCTGGCCTCTTCCTTTGCCTATGCGGTGCCCCCACCAGGGCTCGAACCTGGGACCTGCGGATTAAAAGTCCGTAGCTCTACCGACTGAGCTATAGGGGCGCGACGCACACAATACTGCCTCGCGTGTGGCCGCCCGGTTTTGGGATTGAGCCTGCCGTGCCCTAAGCTAACGACGCTCTAACGTGCACTCGTTGTGAGTACCCCGGAGTGATTCGGTTCAGGCCCCCATCGTCTAGTGGCCTAGGACGCCGCCCTTTCACGGCGGTAGCACGGGTTCGAATCCCGTTGGGGGTACTCGTGACGACGTTAAGTCGGAGCGAGCAGTAACGCAGGAAAGCAAGGCCCTGTGGCGCAGTTGGTTAGCGCGCCGCCCTGTCACGGCGGAGGTCGCGGGTTCGAGTCCCGTCAGGGTCGCCATGTATGTGGTGAGGCACTTAGGTTAGGACACAGTGCCTTCCGGCCAGGTAGCTCAGTTGGTACGAGCGTCCGCCTGAAAAGCGGAAGGTCGCCGGTTCGATCCCGGCCCTGGCCACTTCTAGAACCACCTGGTAACAAGTGGTTTACCCGAACGAGGTAAATCTGCCCATGTCATCTGCGCATGCAGGCTGAGTGAACCTCGCGCGTGTTCGCGCTATTAAGGTATTCCGTTGCCAACGGAACCGACTCTTAACCCGAACGGTTCAGTCGCATAAGCCTGCACTGGCGACGTGGTGCCGTGGAAGCTACGACGCCGTTTGCCGTGCACGGATATCGGTGAGGTCCTACGCGGTGCCATACACGTGGGCGACTTTTCAGACGCCGCGGACGGTCAACGCTTACGTTTCACCTCGGTGAGTAACTCGGCGACCTCGTCGGCGTCGGCATCCGCGAACTCCGCCGAGCTTTCGGAGATGAACCGGTTGCGCCGGGCGTGAAGGTCTTCGCGGTAGGCAAGGACATCGGCAAGCCGCAGCTTGCGTCGGATCACACCGGGCACGACGCACACTTGCGCAGCGCTTGTCCGATCGTCAAGGGCGGTGCTGCGGTTCTATCGGCTGATCTTGCGCGGGTCGGGGAAGCCCATGTGGAGGTAGCCGGGTGCTCTTTTCTTCAGCGATGAGGCTATGACGGGGGTGTTTGCGTCGTGGTAGTCGTGCACGGTTGCCGTGCTCTTCGAGGGATGGGGACGGGTGATGCGACCGACGTATTGCACGAGGCGGTTCTTGAAGGTGATCGGCGCAGCCAGGAACAGTGTGTCGAGGGCGGGGCAGTCGAAGCCTTCCCCGATGAATGAACTGGTGCCGACGATCAGGAGTGGATCCGACTCGGGCGTGTGGTTGGCAAGTTGGTCGGTGATCTGGCGGCGCTCCCCTGCCTTCATTCCGCCGCTGAGGACGGTCACGGACTTTCCTGCGGCTCGAAGCCGGCCGGTGATGGCGTTGAGGTGTTCGACCCAGGTAGTGAGCACCAGGATGTTGGCCCCGGTTTGGGAGGCGCTGAGGACGTCGTCGACGATCTGGTCGAGCCGTAGTTGATCGGCGACGAGGGCTCGGTAGATTTCGGCCATTCCACCGGGCGCGGAGGGGTCAGCGTCGCCTCGGTACTGGAATTCGGTCGGATGCAGGTGCAGTACCGGGTGGGGCGTCATCAAGTCGGAACCGTCGACCGGGAGTTGTCCCGTGGTGGGCTGGTCGATGGCCACGTGGTGGGATCCGAGTTGGTGATAAATCAGGTCTTCGAGCCCGTCGCGACGCTCTGGGGTGGCGGTCAGGCCGAGCCAGTACCGCGCGGCTACCCGGCTCAGGACGCCGAAGAATGCGCTAGCTGCCACGTGGTGGCATTCGTCCACGATGACGAATCCGTAGTCGGCGGTGATGTCTTCAACATTATCGCGGCGTACGAGTGTTGGCAGTAAGGCGATGTCGAGGATGCCCGTGGTCTTCGATCGCCCACCTCCGATTTGACCGCACTTGAAACCGAGGTGGCTGCTGATCCGGTCGCGCCATTGATCGGCCAGCGCTTTGCGGTCAACGAGGACGAGGGTCGAGGTGGACCGCGATTCGATTGCGGCGCAGGCGATGACCGTCTTGCCGGCGCCCGGTGGTGCGATCAGGACGCTGGTGTCCTGTTCGAGGAGTTGGTGCAGTGCGGTGGTCTGAACGGTGCGCAAAGGCGTGCTGCAGGTGAACGCGTGGGGTTGACCGAGGATGCGTTTGTCGTCGACGTGAAGCGTGCTGTCGGCCGATTCAACGAGTTCGGTCAGTAGAGGACGAAGACCGCGGGGCAGGACGAGATCACCGTCAGTGGTTTCGTCGTAACTGTGGAGGAACCGTGGAGTGTCCCAGGTGCTGCGGCGCGCGCGTTGGCGCGCGTCGAATTCAGGGTTGCGTATCGATGCGGCGTGTTTGACGGCTGAGATCATCGCTGGGCCAAGATCGTTGGCGGTCAGGGTGACTCGTGAAGTGAACTCTGCGCGCACGATTGCCGCCGGCCGCGGGATGATCCGCGACGACGTCGGTAACTGCAGACGCCGGACGTTGTGGCCGATCTGCGGGTCGGGAAGCTGGCGGGCCAGCGCGGTCACGTCTTTGGTGGATAATCGGGCGATGCTTGACAGGTAGGCCCACTGATCCTCGAATGGCTCCAAGGTGGCGGGATCGAGGAAGACGGTAGTGCCGTGTTGACGGCGCTTCCCGTTCATCGGTGCGGCGATCAGATTGCCCACCCCACGCCCAGCATGCACGTCCTGAGATGGGAACAAGCGGTCGTAGCTACTCAGATGCATGCTGCCACGCAGGCGAAACGCCTCGGCCAGCAGACTCGTGGCGACGTCGCGGGCGGCCGACGCTGAAATCGCATGAGCGAAGAAGATCCAGACGTGAGCTCCGCGCCCGGATTGCGACACCTCCAATGCAGCCGGAATCCCATAGGAGCGAGCCGCTTTCATGTATGCGAGCGCGTCGAGCATCGCGGCTTCCTTGTCGAAGTCCGCCGCGACCCACCAGCAGGTGTCGTCATCGCCGAGCGGATACAGGCCGACATGCGCCTCGCCCCGCAGGTGGGCATCGATGACCTCCGGAGTCAGGGGGAGGTAGGGCGCATCGGCTCGATTCATGCCCTTGCGCCAATAGCCTTTGATCGCCGGACTCCATCCCGAGCGCCCATCGCGTCGGTTCTCCCAGCGCAGTGCGTAAACATCAGTACGACAACGGAAGAGATCGACAAAGAACCGCACCTTCTCGGCCGAGCTGGAACCCATTGTTACCGGTGAAGCTGGCGCTCCCGTGAGCGTCGCCTGGTCACTGGCGGCCGCACGTGCCTGTTCCTCGCTCAGCTGCAGGAGACGGCGCAAACGCGCATTGTCGCTCCGCAGCGCGTCCAACTCGCCAGGGAAACCCTCGACCCCGCTAACGATCAACTCCTTCGTGCAGCACATTCTTCGGCAGAGGGGTTCACTCCCGCCAGCATTGCCCGAGCGCTTTCGCCGCTGTGGACACCTTCATGACCAGGCGACGCTCGCGATTCCCGACGGAAGTGAAGTGGTAGTGCTCGTAGAAAGATTGTGCCTCGTCGTCTATGGCATCGACGACGATGAGCCGGCCACCACCGATTTCCGACGCGGCGACGGCTTTGCCGAGCGCGTCGAGGAGCAGTTGCTCGCCGTATCGCTGACCCCGAAGTGACGTGTCGATCGCGAGTCGGGCAATCACATAGCCAGGTATGCGGGAATGGCCGCCGGCCACGGATCCCGCTATGCCGTCGTCGTTGCGTATTACTTCGGCAGGGCAGATGGCGAAATAGGCGCTGACGTTCCGTTCCCCGAGCGGGGTCCACGCGTAGACGTGCGCGACCCCGCTGCTGTCGGCGCGACGGGCCTGAGTGATGAGCCAGGCATCTAGCGACTCCTTACCGCAGTCGAACCCTTCGAGGCTGTGATGGTCGCTGAGTCGCGCCGACTCGAACATTGGTCACTGCCTTGTGAAGACGGCTGGTTTGCGCGCGGCTGCCGCCAGCCGCGGCACCGCGTCGGCGGCATCGAGGGAGGCCATCAGGACATCGAATTGCTCGGGCTCCATGACTGTCACCAGCTCTTGGCGCAGGATATCTTCGGCGCGTTGCATTGCAGCTTTCCGCACGAACTCCGAGGTCTGCTCGTGGACGAGGCTGGCGGCACGCTGGATGCGGTCCATGGTGGCTTCCTCCGCGCGAAACTCGATTCGCCTTGATTTGACTGCCACAGCTGGACCTCCTTCCTTCGATCTCCTGCATGGCTTTCTACTGCGTCACTGTTCGGCGGACGTACGTACGTGGCTAGGCGGAATTGGAACTGCCCCGTCTCATCGTCGAACAGACCAGCAGTTCGGCACGGTAAAGAGGCTGATATCAGGTGGCTCACATCGCAAGGGTGCGGCGTCCTGCGCGCTCGGCGAATGCATCAAGGGCGCTGAGGATTTCAGGTGCGCGCCAGGCGCGGTTACGGGTGCGGTCGGTGAACTCGACGATCACGCCTGCCTCGACCAGAGGGTCGACGTATCTGCGGGCGTTGCCGGTGGTGATTCCGAGTTCGCGCTGAAGCGTCAGGGCGTTGAACACGGGTTGTCGGACAAGGAGATCCGCGACGCGGTGAACGGCGGAGTCCCGGCGTGCCGTGATTTGTTCGTTCCAACGTTCGCGGGTCTTCCGGAGGTCGCCGACGAGGTGACGGCCGTTGACGACGGCGAGGATCGCCGCGGATGAGAGTTGTTCGACGATGGGTGCGGGATCTCCGTCTCGGTAGGAACCGAGTGCTTGGAAGTAGGCGCCGGTGTTGGAGAGAAGGCCCGCGGAGACTGGAACGGTGATCTGACGGGTGAGCCGCTTGTTTCGCAGCATCGCCTGCACCAGCGCGCGCCCGGTGCGGCCGTTGCCGTCAGTGAACGGGTGGACCGTCTCGAACTGGGCATGAGCGATCGCGATCTGGGGCAGCGTGGGCACATCGGTGCGCCGTGCGTACGCGAGTAAGTCGGCGATGGCGGGCTGAACCCGTTCGTGGTGAGGCGCGATGAAGTCGGCGCCGCGGGGGCCGAACGCGCCGCCGCCGATCCAGACCTGCTCGGTTCGCCACCGGCCCGCCGTGGACGGTCGGATCGCGTGCATCAGTGCCGCGTGCATGGCAAGGATCGCGTGCTCCTCGAGTTCGTCGGCCAGTGCGATGGCGGCCTTCATCGCCTCGGTATTGGCGACGATCAGCGTGGCGTTGCGGCGGCCGTCGCCGCCGCCGCCGAGAGCTTCAGCCTCGGCGATGGCGCGCGCGGAGGCGGTGAGGTTCTCGATGTGGGAGCTCGCCGCGGACTCCGATCGCAGCAGCACCGACGCGAAGGGGGCGATCTCTTGACCAAGTTCGGCGTCGAAGCGCGCGATTTCTCGACTGGCTTCGTCGGCGTTGGCAAGCACGTTGGCTGGTAGGTCAGCCTCGAGGTCCGCGATCGCCGCGGGGATCGCGGCGTCGTACTCGCCGGCTTGGCGTTGCGCCGCGCGCAGATCGGCCAGCCCATAGCCGGCCTCCGTCGAAGCGGGCCACGTCAATCTCTCGTGACCGATGGCCGTGCCGGGAAGTGACGCCACAATCGGATGATAGCATCACTTAGGGTCATAAGTGATGCCATTAAACGTATAGGCATCATATGTGCAGCTCACACACACCCTGACCCGAATTAGATCACCGTGTCTGAAAGAGCGTGCCGCCACCTAGCGGAAGGTCGCTGGTTCGATCCCGGCCCTGGCCACTCAAGTCTGCTTCCGGCTTCCGGCGGGCTGTTTCCTTTCACTCGACCACCGCCTGTTGACCTACTACAACTCTTGCCGTATGCACCGTTAGCTCGACATGAGCGGGCCGCACGAGCGTCCACCGGAGGCCGGATGTCGGAAAAGCAGCGCAACGAGCGGTGGTCATCGGCGGCGCATCAGCGATCGGCTGGGCGGTGGCCCAAGGACTGGCCGCCGGCGGGCGGCAGGTCACCATCGCCGACCGCAACGCCGACGGAGCGACCGAGCGCGCAGCCGATCTCGGCGCACCACATGACGCGGCCAGAGTGGACATGGCCGACGAAGCCAGCGTCGCCGCGCTCTTCGAGCGCACCCGGCCGTTCGACATCGTCGTGAACACCGCCGGAATCGACGGCTTCGGTCGCATCACCGAACAACCCGTCGAGGACTTCCGGGCCATCATCGACTGTGGACACCCCGATCCTCGACAAGGGCTGGCTCGGCGATTTCAACGGCCACGAGTTCTATCGGTTGGGCCAGCGCAGTGAGACGTTCTATAGCCCTGATCAGCTGGCCGCCGATACGCTGCGGGCGATCGAACGCAACAAGGCCCTCCTGGTCGCACCGCGTCAGGCCCGTATGGCATGGCTTTTCGCTCGCCTGGTGCCCGGCTTGCTCAACCGGATGGCTGAGCGGTTCGTGAACCAACAACGCACCGACAGAAGGCAACCGACACCATGAGCGCCGCGACCGCGATTCCCCGCTACCCGTCTGATGTCACCGGCGCCTGGCTGGCCGGGATCCTCAGCCGCCCCGGCGCACCCGTCGAGGTGGAGACCGTGGAGGTGACGCCGGTGGGCACGGGCCAGACGGGCGCCACCTTCCGCATCAAGGCCACCTACGCCACCCCCGCTGACGATCTGCCCGCCAGCTTCATCCTGAAACTGCCCGCCGGCGACGACGCGGTGCGAGACCGGGTGACGCTCGGCTACCGCAGCGAGTGCGCGTTCTACCAGTCCGTCGCCGAGGCGGTGACGATCCCGATTCCGCAGTGCTTCCACGTCGATATCGCCGACGAGGGAGCCAGTTATGCACTACTGCTCGCCGACCAGGCGCCGGCTGTCCAGGGCGACCAGATCGCCGGCTGCGACCTGCCCGAGGCTCGCCTTGCGGTGCGGGCACTGGCCGGCCTGCATGGTCCGACGTGGTGTGACCAACGTTGGCAGACCTTCCCCGGGTTGGTGATGACGGTCATCGGTGAGGACGCTATCCGCGGTCTCGGTGACATCGCCAAGATGGCCGCCGGCATCACGGTCGAGAAACTCGGCGAGCGGCTGAACCCCGAGGACGCCGAAACACTTTTTGCAGCAATGGATCTGGTGACGCCATGGCTGCTGAACGCGCCGGAGCGCTTCGCCCTGCTGCACGGCGACTACCGCCTGGACAACCTGCTCTTCGACGGTGAGCGGGTCAGCGTGGTCGATTGGCAGACCCTGGGGGTTGGGCTGGCCGGCCGCGACCTGGCGTACTTCACCGGGACAAGCCTGGAACCGGGCTTGCGGGCCAGGGCCGAAAAGGGCCTCGTTGCCGAGTATCACCGCGCGCTGATCGACACCGGGGTGAGTGACTACGACGTGGAAACTTGCTGGCATGACTACCTTCTGGGGATGATCCAGGTGCCGCTGATCTCCGCGCTGGGCTGTGCGTTCGCGGTTGAAACCGAACGCGGTGACGACATGATGGCCGCGATGCTGCGCCGGGGCTGCGCAGCCATCCGCGATCTGGGCACACTCGAGCTGATTACAAGCTAGCCCTATCACCACAGTCGCCCCCTGGCCAGACTTCGAAGTGGTCGCACGGGTAAGGCCGCGGCCGATCAGGCGGCCTTCCTTACCAGAACCTTTAGTACTTCGTCGAGCCCTGATCCACTGAAATCGCCTCAGCGGTAATCAGTTTCGCATCGTCGCTGGCCAGGAAGCACACCGCGTCGGCGATGTCTTCCGGCTCGGCGATGTAAATCGGCAGGAACGGCAGCATCATGTTGCTCAGCGCCGGGTTGGTTTCCATCGCCTTGCCGAGTTCTGCCACCATGTCGCCGGTACCCATATCGGTGTTGACCGGTCCGGGGTGCACGCTGTTCACCCTGATGTTGTGCTTGCCGAGTTCGGCGGCGAATGCCCTGGCCATGCCCGTGACCGCATGCTTGCTGGTGGTGTAGTGCACCATGAACGGCTGCAGCTTGATACCGGCCGCCGAGCTGATCAGGATGATCGATCCTCCGCGACCGGCCTCGACCATTGATGGTGCACCGGCCATCACGGTGTTCCACGTCCCAGTCACGTTGACATCCATGACATCCCGAAAGGCTTCTTGGGTGATCTCGTCCCACGGCGCCGGCGACGTGATACCCGCGTTCGCGACGATGATGTCCAGCCGGCCGAGCTTGGCGACGCCCTCGGCGACGACATCCTTGAGGCCGTCGAGATCGCGGGTGTCGACCACCGCCGACACGATCGTGCGGCCGGATTCCTCGACCAGGCGCACGGTCTCGGCCAGATCCTCGGGAGTGGCCGGGTTGTACGGAACGCACTCCGGCAGCATGCCTGCGATGTCGACGGCGATGATGTCGGCACCTTCGCCGGCCATCTTCACCGCATGCGCGCGGCCTTGGCCGCGAGCGGCTCCGGTGATGAATGCGACCTTGCCGCTGAGCTTTCCTGTCATGCTTTTCGCTGCGCTTCCTTGACTAGTCCGCCGCCGATGATGAGGCGCTGAATCTCGCTGGTGCCTTCGTACAGTCGCAGCAGACGGACCTCGCGATAGATCCGCTCGACCGGCACACCCCGCATATAGCCTGCGCCGCCGTGCACCTGGACCGCGAGATCGGCGACGTTGCCCGCCATTTCGGTGCAGAACAGCTTCGCCACCGACGGTGCGATCCTGCGGTCTTCGTTGTCGACCCACTTACGTGCCGCGTCGCGCACCAGTGCGCGCCCGGCCATGACTCCGGTCTGCTGGTCGGCCAGCATCGCCTGAACCAGCTGGAAATTGCCGATCGGGGTGCCGCCCTGCGTCGCGGTGGCGGCGTAGCTGACCGACTCCTCCAGCGCGCGTTGGGCGGAGCCCACCGCGAGCGCTGCGATGTGGATGCGCCCGCGGGCCAGCGAGGTCATCGCCGCCCGGTAGCCGATGTCCTCGCTGCCGCCGATGAGCGTGTCGTCGCCGACCCGCACATCGGTGAAATTCACATCCGAGGTCCAGGCGCCCTCCTGGCCCATCTTGGTGTCCTTGACCCCGATCTCGACGCCGGCCGTGTCCGCGGGCACCAGGAAAACCGCGATTCCCGCGCCATTGGCGTCTGCGGGCCGGGTGCGGGCGAACACGATGAACAGGTTGGCCACCGGTGCGTTGGTGATGTACTGCTTGCGCCCGTTGATCACCCAACTCTTCCCATCCCGAACGGCTTTCGTCTTCAGGCCGGACGGATTGGAGCCGGCTCCCGGCTCGGTCAGCGCGAACGACGCGACCACCTCGCCGGAGGCGATCGGTTCCAGCCAACGTGCCTTCTGCTCGTCGGTGCCGAAACCGACCAGCACCTGGCCGGCGATGCCGTTGTTGGTGCCGAACATCGAGCGCAGTGCCAAGCTCGTGTAGCCCAGTTCCATCGCCAGCTCGACGTCTTGGGCGATGTGGAGGCCCAGCCCGCCCCACTCCTGGGGGATCGCGTAGCCGAACAGGCCCATCTTCTTGGCCTGATCGCGCAGATCGTCGGGCACCTTGTCCTCGGCGAGGATCTCGGTTTCTCGCGGCACCACGGCCGACCGCACGAACTGGCGGGTTGAAGCGAGGATTTCGCGGAAGTCGTCGTCGCTGACTTCGGACATCGGGCCGGACATCAGGCTCCTTGGGTCGGGGGCACTGGCTCGGGCGATCATATATGAAATATGATGTTGCGGATTCGGGGATCCGTCGAAGGAAGAGGGAGATCAGATGTCGTTGCTGGCTGGCCAGACCGCGGTCATCACCGGTGGAGCGCAGGGGCTCGGCTTTGCCATCGCCGAGCAGTTCATCGCCGAAGGCGCCCGTGTGGTGCTCGGTGACCTCAACCTCGACGCGACGCAGGAAGCCGTCGACAAACTCGGCGGCGCGGATGTTGCGCGGGCGGTCATGTGCAATGTCACCACCTACGCCGATGTCGACGCGCTGGTTGACGCCGCCATCGAGCAGTTCGGCAGTTTCGACATCATGGTGAACAACGCCGGGATCACCCGCGACGCCACCCTGCGCAAGATGACCGAGGACGAGTTCGACCAGGTCATCTCGGTGCATTTGAAGGGCACCTGGAACGGTCTGAAGAAGGCGTCGTCAGTTATGCGCGAGCAGAAGCACGGCGCGATCGTGAACATGTCCTCGATTTCCGGCAAGGTCGGCATGATCGGGCAGACCAACTACTCGGCGGCCAAGGCCGGCATCGTCGGCATGACCAAAGCCGCCTCCAAGGAACTGGCGCATCTGGGTGTGCGGGTCAACGCCATTCAGCCCGGACTGATCCGTTCGGCCATGACGGAGGCTATGCCGCAACGTATTTGGGATTCGAAGGTAGCTGAGGTGCCGATGGGCCGTGCCGGTGAGCCCTCGGAGGTCGCCAAGGTGGCGTTGTTCCTGGCCTCCGACCTGTCGTCGTACATGACCGGTACGGTCCTCGAGGTCACCGGCGGACGGCACCTGTGACGCGCACGGCCGTCATCTGCGAGCCGGTCCGCACGCCGATCGGGCGCTACGGCGGCATGTTCGCGTCGCTGACGGCCGTCGACCTCGGGGTGGCCGCGCTGACGGGTCTGCTGGCACGCACCGGGGTCGCCCCCGACGCCGTCGAAGACGTGATCCTCGGGCATTGCTATCCCAACAGCGAGGCACCGGCGATCGGCCGGGTGGTGGCACTCGACGCCGGCCTGCCGGTGACGGTGCCCGGCATGCAGGTCGACCGGCGCTGTGGCTCGGGTCTGCAGGCTGTCATCCAGGCGTGTCTGCAAGTCGCTTCGGGCGACAACGATCTCGTCGTCGCCGGTGGTGCGGAAAGCATGAGCAACGTCGCGTTCTACTCGACCGATATGCGCTGGGGTGGCGGACGGACCGGAGTGCAGGTCCACGACGGCCTGGCCCGCGGCCGGACCACCGCCGGTGGCAAGCACTATCCGGTACCGGGCGGCATGCTGGAGACCGCCGAGAACCTGCGCCGCGAGTACGGCATCTCCCGCCAGGCGCAGGACGAGCTGGCGGTGGCCTCCCATCAGCGGGCGGTCACCGCGCAGAAAGACGGCATCCTCGCCGACGAGATCATCCCCGTCACGGTCGCGACCCGCCGCGGCGAGGATGTGATCGACACCGACGAGCACCCCAGGGCCGACACCACCCTCGACTCGCTGGGCAAGCTCAAACCCGTTCTTGTCAAGCAAGATCCGGAGGCCACCGTCACCGCGGGTAACTCCAGCGGGCAGAACGACGCCGCCTCCATGTGCATCGTGACCACGCCGGAACGGGCCGCTGAACTGGGCCTGACCCCGCTGGTGCGGCTGGTCTCCTGGGGCTCGGCCGGAGTCGGGCCCGAGGTGATGGGCATCGGGCCGGTACCCGCCACCGAGGTCGCCCTGGGCAAGGCCGGATTGAGCTTGGCCGATATCGATCTCATCGAGCTCAACGAGGCGTTCGCCGCGCAGGCCTTGGCCGTCATGCGGGCATGGGGTTTCACCGATACCGACCACCAGCGCACCAATGTCCACGGTTCGGGAATCTCGCTCGGCCACCCCGTGGGAGCCACCGGCGGACGGATGTTGGCCACGCTCGCCCGCGAGCTGCACCGGCGGGAGGCCCGCTACGGGCTGGAGACAATGTGCATCGGCGGCGGCCAAGGGCTGGCCGCGGTGTTCGAAAGGGTGACCCTATGACACGACTGGCCCAGACTCTCGGCCTGACCGAGATACAGACCGAAATCGTCTCCACCGTTCGACAATTCGTCGACAAAGAGATCATTCCCAACGCGCAGGAACTCGAGCATTCCGACACCTATCCGCAGGCCATTGTCGACCAGATGCGGGAGATGGGGCTCTTCGGCCTGATGGTGCCCGAGGAGTACGGCGGGTTGGGGGAGTCACTGCTCACCTATGCGCTGTGCGTCGAGGAACTCGCCCGCGGCTGGATGAGCATCTCTGGGGTGATCAACACCCACTTCATCGTCGCGTACATGATCCGCCAGCACGGCACCGACGAACAGAAGCAGCGGTACCTGCCCCGGATGGCCACCGGTGAGGTCAGGGGCGCGTTCTCGATGTCGGAGCCCGAGCTGGGTTCCGACGTCGCCGCGATCCGCACGAAGGCCAGGGACAACGGCAACGGCACGTACACCATCGACGGCCAGAAGATGTGGCTGACCAACGGCGGCAGCTCGACTCTGGTCGCCGCACTGGTGCGCACCGAGGAAGGTGCGGACAAGCCGCACCGCAACCTGACCGCTTTCCTGATCGAAAAGCCTTCGGGCTTCGGCGAAGTCGCTCCGGGCCTGACGATCCCCGGAAAGATCGACAAGCTCGGCTACAAGGGCATCGACACCACCGAACTGATCTTCGACGGGTACATCGCCAGCGCCGACGACGTCCTCGGTGCCAAACCGGGGCAGGGCTTCTTCCAGATGATGGACGGCGTCGAGGTCGGCCGGGTCAACGTGTCAGCCCGGGCCTGCGGGGTGGGCATCCGAGCCTTCGAGCTGGCGGTCCGATATGCCCAGCAGCGCAGCACGTTCGGCAAGCCGATCGCCGAGCATCAGGCCATCGCCTTCCAGCTGGCTGAGATGGCCACCAAAGTCGAAGCGGCACACCTGATGATGGTCAACGCCGCGCGGCTGAAGGACTCCGGCGAGCGCAACGACGTCGCCGCTGGGATGGCCAAGTACCTGGCCAGTGAGTTCTGCGCGGAGGTCACCCAGCAGAGCTTCCGCATCCACGGCGGATACGGGTATTCCAAGGAGTACGAGATCGAGCGGCTGATGCGCGACGCGCCGTTCCTGCTCATCGGTGAGGGCACCAGCGAGATTCAGAAGAACATCATCAGCAAGCGGCTGCTCGCCGACTACCGGATCTGACATGAGCGCGCCCGATTTCGCGCCACGCCCGCAGCTGGCCGAGGATGTCGCCCGGTTCGTGCGCACCCGGATCTTCAACGGCACCTACCCCGCCGGTGAGTACATCCGGCTGGACCAGCTGGCGGCCGAACTGGGCATCAGTGTCACTCCGGTCCGCGAAGCGTTGTTCGAGCTGCGCGGGGAAGGCCTGCTGGATCAGTTGCCGCGGCGCGGCTTCGTAGTGCTCCCGTTCACCGACCGCGATATCACCGACGTCTCGAACCTGCAGGCCTATGTCGGCGGTGAGCTGGCCGCCCGGGCGGCGCTGAACATCACCGACGGCCAACTGCGGGAGTTGTCGACGTTCCACGACGAACTGGTCGCCGCCTACGCCGCCGACGACGGTGACCGCGCGGTGCGACTCAACCACGAATTCCACCGCGCTATCAACGTCGCGGCCGACTCCGCGAAGCTGGCGCAGTTGATGTCCCAGATCACCCGGTATGCACCGGAATCGGTGTTCCCCACCATCGAGGGCTGGCCGGACAAGTCGGTGGCCGACCACAAGCGGATCTTGGCGGCGCTCAAGGCGCACGACGAGGAGCGGGCTAGGGCCGCGATGTCGCAGCACCTGTCGGCAGGGGCGGTGCCGCTGATCGAACACCTGGTGAAAAACGGTGTGGTGCAGCGCTTTCAGACGATGGAATAACCCGGTGGAAGCGGTCCGCGGCCGGTGAGGGCGCACATCAGCGTCTGACTGTCGCCGCGGCGCCGGGCGACCTCGACGGTGACGGCAAGGATGGCGTCGGCGACCTCGGGCGGCAGTGCTTCGGACACCCCGATCGCGCGGGCCAGATCGACGCTGTGTAGCCCGAGTTCGACGATGCGGGTGGGCAGATAGTCCGACAGCCGCATCCCGCCGGCGATGGTCTGGATGACGCGGTCGTCGGTGTCGAGCGCAACGGTCGCGCGATCCTGCAGTTCGCGGATGGCGTCGAGGGGATGATCGCCCAGCGTGAGCCCGGCCTGCACGGCCCGGGCGTCGATCTGGCCTGGGTCGGCGAGCAATCCGGCGATCGCGAGGTAATACTGCGCGGCATCGGCGATGTCCATTCGATCCGTCGGCCGCGCCGAGTATTCGACGATGGTGGTGAATGACCGGCCGATGTGGCCGACCAGCGTTCGCACCGACCACGTCCCGAGCGCCGGACTGTCCCAGCGGTCTAGGGGAACCTGTGCGACCACCGACACGGCGTGGTCACCGGCCCGGCGGTAAAGGGCGATGCGCTCGGCGAGGGTGTGGTCGTTCATCGCTAGGAAAGTTACGCCTGCCCGGTGGCGCGCCCAGGTGGACCAGTGGCCGCGACACCAGGATCGGGATGCCGGCCGACAGCGTGGTCATCGCCAAGGAGGCGTTCCGCCTGCGTGACGCGCATTTCCACGTGCCCGAACCGGACTGATCGGCCTTCGGTGGTCGCCGATACAATATCTGCTACTTTTGTAAAGTCGTCACAGAGTAACGCCGTAGAGCTACCGATTCCGAGGTGGAGAATATGCCCGAACCAGTCATTGTCGGCGCCGTCCGGACCGCGATCGGTCGTTCCTTCAAGGGGGCGCTGGTCAACACCCCGCCCGAGACGCTGATCACCACGGTGCTGCCCGAGATCGTCCGCCGCTCTGGGATCGACCCGGCTGACATTGATGACGTCATCTTTGCCGAATCCCATTACGGCGGTGGCGACCTCGCCCGCTACGCGGCCACAGCCAGCGGCCTTGAGCATGTCCCCGGCCAGTCGGTGAACCGGCACTGCGCCGGCAGCCTCACCGCCATCGGCAACGCGTCGGCTCAGATCGGTTCCGGTATGGAGCGCGCGCTGATCGCCGGCGGCGTGCAGTCACTGTCGATGACGCCGCTGACCAACTGGCGGATCCCCGGCCCAGAGCTCAAGTTCGAGGAGCGGTGGATGCCGCCGACTCACGTCGAGACGCCGGACGCTCCCGCCAAGGACATGTCGATCACCGTCGGGTGGAACACCGCACAGGCGGCGGGCATCAGCCGCGAGGAGATGGATGCCTGGGCCGTGCGGTCACACCAGCGTGCCGTGGCAGCTCAGGACGCGGGCAAGTTCCTCGACGAGATCATCCCGCTCAAGGTCGAGCAGTTCGACGGGTCGGTCGTAGACTTCAGCGTCGATGAGCACCCCCGCCGCGACACCACGGCCGAGAAGCTGGCCGGCCTCAAGGTCCTGCACCCGGAGATCGAGGGCTTCTCGATCACCGCGGGCAACAGCAGCGGTACCAATGACGCGTGCGCGGCGGTCGCCCTGACCGAACGCGATTACGCGTCGTCCAACGGGCTCGACGTTCTGGCCACGGTGAAGGCCTGGGGCGCGGTGGGCGTCGCCCCGCGCGATACAGGCCTGGGCGGGGTCCGGGTCATCGGCCGGGTGCTCGACCGGGCCGGACTCAAGCCGTCCGATGTGACGTTGTGGGAGATCAACGAGGCTTTCGCCGCGGTGCCGATCGCGGCCGTCAAGGAATACGGCATCGACGACGAGCTGGTGAACTTCTCCGGCAGCGGCTGCAGCCTGGGCCACCCGATCGCGGCATCCGGCGCCCGCATGATCACCACCCTGATCTACGAGCTACGCCGTCGCGGCGGCGGTATCGGTGTCGCGGCGATGTGCGCCGGTGGCGGCCAGGGCGGTGCCGTCGTCATCGAGGTCTAGTTCCTTTCGCCGAGGAGGTGACCTATCTCTTGCGGCGGGCCTTGGCGGCTGCGGGCTTCTTGCCCTCCTCGATCAGCGCAGCCGCGTGATCGAGGATGCACTCCAGCCCGAACTCGAAATTGCGCTCGTCGGCGGCACCGATCCGGTGCCCCTCGGCGCTCACCCGGGCCAGCAGCGGCGTGCTCTCGGCATTGCCGATGATCGCGTCTTCACGCTGGTGCGCATGCTCGTTGGCGGCCACGTTCTTCTCGTAAAGCCGTTGCAGGACAACCGAACCCCGCACATGCACGGACATCGCCGAGTAGGTGTCGAACGCGTTCTCGGTGGACAGCCCGGCCTCGACCAGGCTGGCGATCGCCTTCTCGACCTCGAACTCGCCGGCGCGCACGGCGCGCGGGGACAGTGCCGAGCGGATCAGGATCAGGTCGCACAGGATCGGACTCCCCAGGAAGGTCTTGCGCATCGCGCGTGCGTGATTGGCCAGGGTCTCCCGCCAGTCGGCGGCTTCGACGTAGGGCGTGGCGAACACGTACTCGCGCAGTGCCCGGTCGGTCATCGCGTTGAGTAGGTCGTCCTTCTTTCGGAAATACCAGTAGATGCTGGTGACACCGACGCCGAGATGCTTCCCCAGCAGCGGCATGCTCAGGTTGTCGATCGACACCTGTTCGGCGAGTTCGAAGGCACCGGCGATGATGTCGTCGGGATTGATCGACCCACGCTCGCGCCGGGGGCGCTTGGTGGCGGTCGCTGACTTTGCCACTGCAGGTCCACCTTCCTTTTGAAGAACCGGCGGTAGGAATTTACCGGTAGTTCCGCTGAGAACCGCGTCTCCGCTCAAGATCCGTCGGTCTCCAACCAGTACTGTAATGCCTATAGTAGGTGTTACCGATACCAGTACACCAAACGCGGAGGAGCACCGGGTGTCGGACGCAGTGTCGCGCGAACGCCAAGCCCGGATTCTGGTCATCACGATCAATCGGCCCGAGGCCCGTAATGCGGTGAATCTCGCTGTGAGCCAGGGACTTGCCGACGCTGTCGACGAGCTTGGCGAGCACCCCGATCTGACCGTCGGCGTGGTCACCGGCGGTGATCGACCCACTGACACTCGAGCCGTTGGCACCGGCGGAGCGCAGGCTGATCGTGGGCGCCTGGCACGACGGCGGGCACGTCGGGCACCTGTTCTCCGGTGCAGTGCAGGCGCAGATCGAACGGTTCCTGGGTGTGTTGACTCAGGCGCCGTAGTCGCGCACGATCCGCTCGCGGGCGTGCGCCAGCTCGGTGTCCAGGTCGAATCCGGCGGGAAGTGCGATCCACAGAAATGCGACGCCGAAGAACACCGCGGTGATATCGCTGACCGCCCGGTCGATGTCGATGCCACGGCGAACAGATCTGTCCCGCTGTCCTTTCCGTAAACCTTCCGCCACATTGGCGATTCCGCCGGTCAGCTGGTCGCTCACCGTCTGGCGCAGCGCGGAGGTTGTCTTCGTGGCCTCGAAGGTGGAGAAGAACATGGCGCGCAGCACGTCGGAGTCGTGGGCATACAGGTCGCGGGTGCGGTCGATGTGCGCGAGCACCTGATCCATGCCCGTCGCCGCCGGGTTCGGGTGCGGGTTGAAACGCCCGAGGTACTCCTGGAGGAAGTCATCCAGGATGGCTTCCTTGCCGCCGAAACGGGCGTGCACCATCGTGCGGCTATAGCCTGCTCGCCGCCCGATCTCGGCGGCTGTGGTTGCCTCCCAGCCCTTCTCGACGATCAGCTCGGCGGCTGCCTCGATGAGCCGCCGTCGAGACGCTTCGACCCGTTCGGGTTGGGTCAAACCGCGTTCGGGAGAAGGCACCCTTGCATATTAAACGCACGACAACTATCTTTCGAGCGTGACTTCAGCGACGGCAGCGGTGCCGTCTGGCATTGACGCAGTCGACGCGACCTGGCTCGCTGAGGCGCTGCGCACGACCGTCACCGACATCGCGGCCGAGCAGATCGCCGGGCTGTCACTCGAGCGGGCCGGACTCTGCATCGCGCAACTGGCTGGCCTGCGCCCCTGGTCCGTAGCGCCGCCGAAAACCGCTGTACTGCAGGTGGTTCCGAGCTTCGGTATGCCCGCGGTGCGCGATCTGCTGGTACCTGCCTTTGGGCCAGGCCGGGATATCTACCGGACGCATTCTCATCAGCCGGTTCCCGCGGCCGTCGCACGCTTCGCTGAGCAGTTCACCGAGCGTGTGGCCACCGCGCCGGCCGGACCGACCGAGAGGTCGATGCTGCTGCACGGCGATATCCGAGCCGACAACATGTTTTTCGACGGTGACCGGATGAAGGTGGCGGCACTACCGCCTGGCGGCAGGTTTCCTTATGGTGCTGCCGGTGATCACCTTGATCGGCTGGGATGCGCTGCCGTAGCGGTCGCGCGACCTGTGCCTGGCACTGACCGACCGGGCGGTCGCCACGATCGCCGATATCGACGCGCTGGAGTTGTTCCGATGAGCCGGACGGCGCATGAGGTCGTCGAGCTGTACAACCTGGTGGTGTGGAACGAGCGCGATATCGCACTTGCCGAGGAGTTGCTGGGCGACAGCGTGACTCGCCATGAGGCCGGCGAGGCGGTGGTGCTCACCCACGGCGAGGCCGTCAAGCGTGTGCACGAGCATCTAGAGATGTTCTCCGCTATCCGGTTCGACCTGACCCTGAAGGACGGGATGGAGACAACCGTCAGCAGCATCGAGATTTTCCGTATGGTCGACGGCAGGATCACCGAGGTCTGGAATTGTGGCTACAAACAAGGAGTTTGGGCGTGACGACTGATCGTGTGCTCGACGAGCTCGGCTACTACCTGCTGGCCGGAGCCGGCGGCGAGGGTCCTGCCACCCTGATGGAGGAGGCGCGCCGGGGTGAGGAGCTGGGCTTGGGCACCGGCTTCATCTCCGAACGCTGGAACGTCAAGGAGGCGTCCTCACTCGTCGGCGCAGCCCTTGCGGTGACCAGCCGGATGCAGATCGCTACGGCGGCAACCAATCACAACACTCGCCACCCGCTGATCACGGGGTCGTGGGCCACCACCATGCACCGCCTGTCGGGCGGGCGGTTCACGCTGGGGATCGGCCGCGGTATCGCGGCCATCTACGGGGCGTTCGGCATCCCGCCGGTGACCACCGCGCAGATGGAGGACTTCGCGCAGGTGATGCGGCGACTGTGGCACGGGGAGCTGATCTTCAACCACGATGGGCCGCTGGGGAAGTACTCGATCCTGTCCCTGGATCCGGACTTCAACGAGGACATCCGGCTGGCCATTGTGGCCTTTGGTCCTGAAACGCTCAAGCTCGGTGGGCGGGAGTACGACGACGTCATCCTGCACACCTACTTCACCCCGGAGACGCTGACACGCGCTGTCAAGACCGTCAAGGACGCCGCAGAGCAGGCCGGTCGTGACCCCGATAGCGTGCGGGTGTGGTCCTGCTTCGCGACGGTGGGAGACCACCTCCCCGAGGAACTGAGGCTGAAGAAAACCGTCGCGCGGCTGGCTACCTACCTGCAGGGATACGGCGATCTCCTGGTGAGCACGAACACGTGGGATCCCGCTGTGCTGGAACGCTTCCGCGCGGACACCGTGGTGCAGTCCATCGGCGGCGGTATCGACCACAAGGCGACCGCCGAGCAGATCGAGCATATCGCGACGCTGATCCCCGACGAGTGGCTGGAGCCGTCGGCCACCGGATCGGCTCAGCAATGCTCCGACCGGATCCGCAAGGAATTCGATTACGGCGCCGACGCGGTGATCTTGCACGGCGCCACCCCTGACGAACTGGAGCCGGTCGTCGCGGCCTACCGCGCGTCTGACACTAGGGCGTGATGACGGTCCGGCTCACCGGCTCGGCGACTTCTTGACGGTTGAAAACCCCGCGCTGCAGTGCGAGCATCAGCGCATTGCGGGTCTCTTCGGGTGAGATCAGCTCGTCGAAGCCGAGACGGCTCGCCGAGCGGTAGGAGGCCTCGAGTTCCCTATTCTTGAGGATTTCGGTGAGGTCCTCGTCGGCGTGCGAGGGGCGGCTCAGCGCGGCCGCGCTCATCGCCCCCATGGTGGCGCCTGGGTAGGCGAAGGTCGCCACCTGATTGTCGAAACCCAGCAGAGACACGTGACCATCGAGCCGAACCCGAACGCCTTGCGCAACGTGACATGGAGTTTCAGCGTGGTAGCCGCGGTCTGGGCGGCGAACATCCCTGCCCCGCTGCGCAGTACACCATTGCGCTCAGACTGACTGCCAGGGAGCATGCCCGGGTTATCGGCCAGAAAGACGACCGGCAGGTGGAAGGAATCGGCCACGGTGATGAAATGCGCGAGCGCGCAGATGATGGCCTGGCCGAACGTCGGCTGGACCTCCAGCCAGTCCGTGTCGTCGAACACGACGTCGAGAACAGCGCGCATGTCGTAGGTGTTGCGGTTGCCTCGGGAGACGATGTCGAGCAGTTCGGGGGTGGGGCGAAGCCCGACGTCCTCGTCGTACAGCCGGGTCGGGGGATATGACCATGCGCTGGAAGGGAAGTAGGACAGGTAGCGCCTGATAGCGTCGAGCACGCTCTCGTCGGTCTCGGCGTAGTTATGGATGACGCCACTGGATAGTGCGACGGTCGGTCCGCCCAGGTCTTCTTTCGAGATGTCTTCTCCAGTGGCCTCTTTCACTACCGGGGGTCCGGCCGTGAAGATTGCGCCCTAATGGCTCATGATGGAGAAATCGCAGATCGGAGCGACGAGCGCGCCGTGGCCGGCGGACGGGCCGAGGACAGCGGAGATCGTGGGAACCTTGCCGGAGCACTGTGCCTGGGCGATCAGTTCGGTGGGTGTGCGGCCGTAGTGCTCACCGCCTGCGGCACGGAAACCGGCCCCCTCCAGCAGCATCACCGACGGAATCTTGTCGCGCAGCGACAACTCGGCGAGCCGATTCCGCTTGGCGTTGCCGCCGGGGCCGATGCTGCCGGCCAGAGTGGTGAAGTCCTCCGCGCCGACCATCACCGGGGTTCCGTCGATACGGCCGGCACCCGCGACCAGGCCGTCGGCGGCGATTTCGCCACCGACCAGGGTGCCGAACTCCTGAAAGGTGCCCTCGTCGAGGAGGTGGTCGATGCGGCCGCGGGCGTCGAGCTTCCCCTTGCCGTGGTGCTTGGCGACGCGCTCTTCGCCACCCATCGCGTGGGAGTGCCTGCGACGGCGGCTCAGGTCGTGAAGGGTCTCCTGCCAGTCCTGCGCGTTGCTCATCGACTGTCCTAACCGTGGCGGCGTTGACCATACTGAAGTGCTTACTGTATGGTCTGTCACCATGGGTGCGGTGGGCGGTCTCAAGGTCGACCGCGGGGTAATCAGCCGGCTCGCCGAAGTCGCTGACGCGGCCCGTGAGGTCGAACGGCTCGGCTATGACGGGTGCTGGACCGCCGAGATCAGTCACGATCCGTTCCTGCCGCTCACGCTGGCCGCCGAGCACACCACCACGATCGAGCTGGGCACCAGCATCGCGGTGGCATTTGCCCGCAATCCGATGAACGTTGCCAACATCGGCTGGGATCTGCAGGACTATTCGCAGGGCCGGCTGCTGCTCGGGCTGGGCACTCAGATAAAGCCGCACATCGAGAAGCGGTTCAGCATGCCGTGGAGCCAGCCCGCCCGGCGGATGCGCGAGTTCGTCTTTGCCCTGCATGCCATTTGGGATTGCTGGCGAGACGGCGCCAAGCTCGGCTTCGACGGCGATTTCTACACCCACCGCCTGATGACACCGATGTTCGTGCCGGAGTTGCACCCCTATGGGTCGCCGAAGGTTGTGATCGCCGCCGTGGGCGAGTTGATGACCGAGGTGTGCGGCGAGGTCGCCGACGGACTGATCGCGCACGCCTTCACCACCAAGCGGTACTTCGACGAGGTGACGATCCCGGCGCTGCAGCGCGGGATGGCCAAGTCCGGGCGCTCGCGGGCCGATTTCCAGGTGATGGCACCGGTGTTCGTGGTCACCGGCGTGGACGAGGCGGAGATCGAGGCTGCGGCTGCGGCCAGTCGCAAGCAGATCGCCTTCTACGCGTCCACACCTGCGTATCGGAAGGTGTTGGAGCTACACGGCTGGGGAGATCTGCAGAGCGAGCTGCACCGGCTGTCGCTGGAAGGCCAATGGGATGCCATGGCCACAATGATCTCGGACGAAATTTTGGAGACATTCGCCGTTGTCGCCCCGCTTGACGGGTTGGCCGCGGCGCTGGGGGCGCGCTGCGACGGCATCATCGACCGGGTGATGGTCGGGCTGCCGTCGTCGGCGTCGGAGGACACCGTGCGCGCGTTCCTGGATGAGGTCCGCGGAGACTGAGTTCCGTTGTGGAGTGCGGCATTATCCCCAGCTTCGGGTACGTCCACAGCTTGCTGGTGGGTGCGGTTTTTGTCGGTGGTTCGCACTAGTGTTCGGAGGTATGAGTTCGGTTCTGGCGGCGCTGGATGCGCTCGACGCCGCAGTCGAACTTGTGAGTGCCGCTGACATCGAGGAGTTGGCCGCTCCGGAGCGGTTCGCGGTGTTGGAGTGGGTGGAAACGGCTCAGCGTCGGCTGACGGCGGTCTCTCATGCCGGGGTGGCGCGGTTGGAGCGGTTTGAGGGCTGCCCACCTATACCGATCATGCTGGCCGACGTGCTGCGGATCAGCCGCAAGGAGGCCAACCGGCGGATCCGCAACGCTGAACAACTCGCGCCGCGGACCACGCTGACGGGGGAACTGTTGCCGCCGGTGTTGCCCAAGACTGCGACGGCGTGGCACGACGGACTACTTGATGGCGAGCACCTGCGGGTGATTCAGAAGTTCTTCCGAGATCTCCCCGACCACGTCCCGCCAGTCGAGATCGAGAAGGCCGAGCAGTCCTCTTAGCCCAGCATGCGGTGAATCTGCGCCCGGATCAGCTGGAGAAACTCGCCCACCGGCTCGCACTGCATCTCAATCCCGATGGCACGTTTTCCGATGAGGACCGCGCCCGCAAACGCGGGTTTGTGTGGTGTGGGGGTCAACAGGTCGACGGGATGAGCGTCGGCCGGTTGATCGCCGACCCCGAACTACGCTCGGAACTCGACGCCTGGTTCGCCAAGTTCGCCGCCCCCGGCGTGGGCAACCCCGCCGACGATAACCCGACCGTCGCACCCTCGGATGAGGTCCAGGAGCGAGACCGGCGCAGCTGTGGGCAGCGTCAGCATGATGCGCTGACAGCATTGGTGCGTGGACGGCTCGGCGATCCGAAGTTCGGCCAGCACAACGGGCTACCCGTCACGGTCATCGCCACCGCCACTGTCCACGACCTGCAGAACAAGGCCGGGCATGCCGTCACCGCCGGGGGCACCTTGTTGCCGATCCCCGATCTGATCCGGATGGCCAGCCACGCCTACCTCTACCTCGCGTTGTTCGACGGGGTGAAGGGGCGAGCGTTATGGCTGGGGCGCGCCAAACGGAACGCCTGCGCCGATCAGCGAATCATCCTGCACGCCAAGGACCGCGGCTGGCCTGCCCACCCGACAACAACCTCGTCGAAACCGGCAGCTGGAACACCCGCACACTCGCCAGCGGCGACACCCAATGGATCCCACCACCCGGCCTACCCATGCTCACCGGCGGCGTCAACGACTACCACCACCCCGAACGTTTCCTTGATCCGAAGGGCGACGATCCGTAGTAAGGGTGAGGTTTACCCCGGATGGTGGACACGGGATCAGGCGGCTTGTGCCGTCTGAGTGTGGTGATTCTCGACGGTGACGGGGCTGATCATGCCGAGTTTCGAGTGCCGCCGTCGGCGGTTGTAGACCCGTTCGATCCAGTCGCCGACCGTGAGCCTAGCAGCACTCTGCGTGGGCCAGTGATACCGGCGGTCGAACTCCGATTTCCCTGTGCTCCAGAGGGATTGGGGACTGGGCATTGTCCCAGCGCAGCCCGGTTCGGCCCACCGATTGGGCGATGCCGTGGCGGCGGGCGAACCCGGCGAGCTACCGGGCGCTGCCGGCTACGTCGACTACCCGACGCTGGCGCCGACCGGCTGAGAAGCCTTCTCGTGCAGCCGCTGGCGTTCCACCGTCGCAAGGTAGAACGCCCAGGCGAACGCGAAACTGGTGAATAGGCTGGCGACGAAGAACAACCATGGCCGGCGAATCCCGCGCCGGTACCCGTCGATAATCGTGAACAACGGCAGGAGGATCACATTACCGATCGTGTAGTCCTGACTGGCTGATGCCGCGGCGGGGTTGTCGTAGCCCAGCGTGATGAACTGCCACCAGCTGCCCGCACCCGTGACGACATTGCCGCTGCCATCGGCGTACTGGTGCACGAACTGGATGTTGAAGTACCAGCCCAGCACGATCGATGCGAGACCCGCGACGTAGTAGACGATCTCCAAGGCGCTCACCGCGGGCCCGCTGGCGGGCCGCCGGAAGATCGAAGAATTGGATCCGATGATCCACGCGATGACAAGGACAGCCAGCACGGCATGAACAAGAAGCGTCATGACTCGGTAACTGTAGTGAAGATCGCCGCATGTTTTGTCAATTTTGACAATCCCTTGTGCGGTACGTTAACCGAGTGGTTCGGCCAGCTCAGACGGCTCGTAGCGAGCGCACCCGCGATGCGCTGAGGCGCGCCGCCCTGGTGCGCTTCCTCGCCCAGGGCGTCGAGGAGACCTCGGCCGAGCAGATCGCCGACGACGCCGGTGTCTCACTGCGCACCTTCTACCGGCACTTCACCTCCAAACACGATCTGCTGTTCGCCGACTACGACCTCGGCCTGGAGTGGTTCCGCGCGGCGCTGAACGCACGCTCGCCGGGGGAGTCGATCATCGAATCGGTGCAATCGGCCATCGACGCCTCCCCGTATGACCCCGAGGCCGTCGCCCAGATCGCCTCCCTGCGGGCCAAGGAGCTCGATCCCGGCCGCATCGTCCGGCACACCCGGCAGGTGGAGGCCGAATTCGCCGATGCGATCGCCGACCAGCTGTCGCAGAGCACCCCGCCGAACACCCCGAACGAGCGGCTGCGCGTCATCGTCACCGCCCGGTGTATCGCTGCAGCCGTCTTCGGTGCGATGGAGTTGTGGATGGTCGGCGAGGACAACTCCCTGGCCGAGCTGGCCCGGCTGTGCCGGACCGCGCTGGAGTCGCTGCGTGACGGGATCGTCGAAAGCTAGCAACCATTGCGTGGCATGCTGAGGCCATGCATGCATTTCGCGCTGCCGTCGAAGCCGGCGATTTCGATGCCCTGCCCGCGCTGTGTGCGGAAGACGTCGTCTTCCGCAGCCCCATCGCCCACAAGCCGTACCACGGCCGCGAGCAGATCGGCGTCATCCTGCGGGCGGTCTCGCGCGTGTTCGCCGATCTGACCTACATCAACGAGATCGGCGGTGAGGGCCAAGCCGATCACGCGCTGGTGTTCACGGCCAAGGTCGGCGACCTCGACATCAACGGCTGCGACTTCCTGCACGTCCGCGAAGACGGGCTCATCGACGAGTTCACCGTGATGCTGCGACCGCTCAAGGCCGTCACCGCATTCGCCGAGCGGATGGCGAAAGAGTTTGAGAAGGAATTGGCCGCGGCCGGATTAGCCTAAACGCCCCGGCGTGTGCTCCGCACTTCGGCCGCCGACCGTCTGAATGTAACCAAAGGTGTTGGGGCAAACTGCCGATACCTCGTAGTGACGACGGTGTCCGTGCAACCAGTTGCATTGACACCACCACCATCAGCGGCCTGGACACCTCCGAGTTGTCTTCGGCGCTCACCACGCTGGCCGACACCCTGAATGCCCGCGACGCCGCCGGTGCCCCCGATTGACGGAGGGAACTGACGATGTTCACCGGCCATGGCCGCGCGACTCAGATCGCCGCCGGGATGGCCCTGATGTTGACCCTCGTCGTCGCGATCGCCGTCATCGCCACCCCGTGGGGGCGTCACGTCGCGCGCAACACCCACGTCGCCTACTTCGACAACACCAACGGCCTCTACACCGGCGACGAGATCCGCATCCTCGGGGTCGCGGTCGGCACCGTGGACAAGGTCGAGCCGCAACCGAATTCGGCGAAGGTCACGTTCTCCGTCGACAGCCACTACCAGGTGCCCGCCGACGTCAAAGCGGCGATCCGCCGGTCCGACGCTGGCCGACGGGGCGAGCATCCCGATCGAGCGCACCGCGTTGCCGATCGAATGGGACTATCTGCGCCGTAACCGTTGAGCTGCCCACCTCAGGTGGGTTGTAAGGCCCAGGACCGTGCGTTCGCCGCCTGCTCAACACGGGCGGCCCGGCCCACTTCCGGTCCGGCAACAGCGCTCACCGTCGGACGTCGATTACCCGGAGCGCCCTGCGGGCGACCTGTACTGCCGGATCCCACAGGACTCCGATATGAATGTCCCTGGTGTGCGCAACATTCCGGGTGGGAACAATCCGGCCAAGCGCGCCCCCACCATCGAGATGTGCGAAAGCAACGAGAACTACGTACCGCTGGGCGACGGCTTCACATGAAAGGGCGACCCGAACGCGACGTTCTCCGGTCAAGGGGTGCCGCGGTACCCGCCGGGCGCCGACCCGCGGCTGCCACCGCCGCAGGGCACCGGTATCGCACCGCCGCCGGTGGCGTTCGTCCCGTACGACCCGGCCACCGGTGACTACGTCGGGCCGGACGGTAAGCGCTACACCCAGGGCGATCTGGCCACCCGGGGAACAAGACCTGGCAGTCGATGCTGGCCCCGCCGGGGCCGTAACGGTCAATATCTTCCCCGCGGCGGCCCGCCTCGCTATGGTCACGCCATGGCAACTAAAGATTCCCGCGAGGTCGTGATCGAGGCGAGCCCCGAGGAGATCCTCGCAGTGATCACCGACGTCGAGGCGACTCCGACCTGGTCGCCGCAGTACCAGAGCGCGGAAGTCCTGGAGGCCTACGCCGACGGCCGACCGCACAAGGTCAAAATGACGATCAAGGCGGCCGGGCTGACCGACGAGCAGATCGTCGAATACACCTATGGCGATAACGTGGTGAGCTGGACACTGCTCAAAGCCAGCCAATTACGTTCTCAGGACGGCAAATACACGCTGACCCCGGACGGTGATAAGACCAAGTTGCGCTTCGATCTGTCCATCGACCTTGCCGTGCCGTTGCCTGGGTTCGTCGTCAAGCGCGTCATCAAAGGGGCGTTGGAGACCGCCACCGACGGGTTGCGCAAGCAGGTGCTCACAGTTCAGAAGGGCGGCTGAGTTACCTTACGGCTGTGACGACTAACGGACCCCTGGCCGGGGTGAGAGTAATCGAGCTCGGCGGAATCGGGCCGGGCCCGCATGCCGGGATGATCCTGGCCGATCTGGGTGCCGACGTGGTTCGGGTTCGCCGCCCTGGCGGGTTGGCCATGCCTGCCGAGAATGTCGATCTCCTGCATCGCGGCAAGCGCGTCGTCGACATCGACGTGAAGTCCCAACCCGAAGTGCTGCTGGACCTGGCGGCCAAAGCCGATGTGCTGCTGGACTGCTTCCGGCCCGGCACCTGCGAGCGCCTCGGCATCGGACCCGACGACTGTGCGGCCGTCAACGCCCGGCTGATCTTCGCCCGCATCACCGGCTGGGGGCAGGACGGTCCGCTGGCGTCAACCGCTGGCCACGACATCAACTACCTGTCCCAGACCGGTGCGCTGAGCGCGATCGGATACCGAGATCGGCCGCCGGTCGCGCCATTGAACTTGGTCGCCGATTTCGGGGGTGGCTCGATGCTGGTGCTGCTCGGTATCGTGGCCGCGCTCTACGAGCGGGAGAAGTCCGGCCAGGGTCAGGTGATCGACGCCGCGATGGTCGACGGGGTCAGCATTCTGGCTCAGATGATGTGGACGATGAAGGCGACGGGTTCGCTCAAGGACCAGCGTGAGTCGTTCCTGCTCGATGGTGGCGCGCCGTACTACCGGACCTATGAGACCGCCGACGGCGGATACATGGCCGTCGGTGCGATCGAACCGCAGTTTTTCGCCCAGTTGCTGGCAGGGCTGCAACTCGCGGCCGATCAGGTACCCGACCAGTTCGACGTCGCTCGCTATCCGCAGATGCGGGAGCTGTTCACGACTGCCTTCGCCAGCAAGACCCGCGCCGAATGGACGGCGATCTTCGCCGGGACTGACGCGTGTGTGACGCCGGTGCTGAGCTGGGCTGAGGCTGCCTCAAATGAACATCTTTTGGCGCGCCGAACGGTCATCGATGTCGGCGGCGCCGAGCAGGCCGCGCCGGCGCCGCGGTTCTCCCGCAGCGTCGCCCGCACCGTCGGTCTACCGCCGCAGGGAACCACGCCGCTGACCGAGATCGGCTGGTAGTCGGCGAACTGAGCCACAGTCGACACAGCGCGACGATTCGGTGGTTCTGTTTGCTGGTCTGGCGGTTCGGGCATCACGCGAGATCGTGATCGACGCGGGCCGGCCCCGGCCGCGGGTGATTGCCGCCGGTCCGGTTCTGATCACCGACAACAAGGATGCCGGGCGTGCTGTCGCGGCCGAGACACTGGCGTTCTGCACCACCATCCCGTCATACCAGAACGTGATTGCCCGCGAAGGCGTCGCCCAGGCGCCGGATCGCTTCGTCGAGGGTGTCGTCACGTTTACAGAAAGCGAAGCGCACCAAATGATTCCACGATCCGAAATGCGCTGACGCCGGATCGCAGAACGCCGACATCGGGATGGCTGCCACCCCCGCTCGCTCCGGTAGCTCGGCGCAGAACGTGGTGCTGTCGGAGTACCCAAGTGGGCGGGGGTCGGCGCACAGGAAGTAGGTGCCGGCGCTGTCATGCACCCCGAAGCCCAACTCGGTCAATGCCCCCGCCAAACGATCACGCTTGGCCTGCAATGAATTTCGCAGCGCGTCGACCCATGCTTCCTCGAAGTTCAGCGCGTGGGCGACAGCCGGCTGGAACGGGGCGCCGCCCACGTAGCTGAGGTACTGCTTGGCCGCCCGCACGCCGGCGATCAGATCCGGCGCGCCGCAGGCCCAGCCGATCTTCCAGCCGGTGCAGTTGAACATCTTGGCCGCACTCGAGATCGTCACCGTCCGGTCCGCCATACCGGGGTAACTCGCCAACGGCAGATGCCGCTTGTCGTCAAAGACCAGATGCTCGTAGACCTCGTCGGTGATCACCAGCAGATCCGCTTCGACAGCCAGTGCCGCCAGGGCCCGCAGGTCGTGGTCGGAGAGCACCATCCCAGTCGGGTTGTGCGGCGAGTTGACGATCAGTGCCCTCGTCTTCGGCGTCATCGCGGCCCGAAGGGCACCGATGTCCAGGGTGAAACCGCGGCCGTTGGCCACTAGCGGCACCGCGACCCGCTGGCAGCCGGCCATTGCGATCACGGGGGAGTAGGAGTCGTAGAACGGCTCGATCAGCAGAATCTCCGAACCCGGTTCGACCAGACCGATCACGGCAGCCGCGATGGCCTCGGTGGCACCGACGGTGACCAGCACCTCGGACTCGGGGTCGTACTCCACGCCGTACCGCCGCGTGCGCTGGGCGGCGATGGCCTCGCGCAGCGGGGCGATGCCCAGCCCGGGCGGGTACTGGTTGACCCCCTCGGAGATCGCTTTCTGGGCCGCCTCGAGCATGCCGACCGGACCGTCCTCGTCAGGGAAGCCCTGGCCCAGGTTCACCGCGCCGATGCGCGCGGCGAGCGCCGACATCTCGGCGAAAATCGTCACCGCGTAGGGCTGCAGGCGTGCCACCGTCATAGCGCGCGAGCCTACCTATCGCGCAGATGGCACCTGAACGCTCTCGGGCAGTACCTCGGTGCCGGCCGCAAGGTCATCGCCTTCGTCAACTACGCGATCGTCGAGGACTCCAGCGACCAGCGAACCGCCGCCGACGAGGCGACCACGAAGCTCTCGATCCCCTCCTTCATGAAGGCCTGGGACACCTCCTTCATGAAGGCCTGGGACACCTCCTTCATGAAGGCCTGGGACACCTCGAACGATTCGATCATCGTCACCGCCCCGGCCTGACGCCGAACACCGCCCAACCGGATGGTTGGGCGGCCTTGCTAAGCTTCGCGTTCAGAGGACCACCGTCATACGGCGGGCCCGCAACCAATCTGAACAGGACTGGGAGAGAACGCACATGTCCGAAGAAGCCTTCATTTACGAGGCCATCCGCACCCCGCGCGGCAAGCAGCGCGGCGGGGCCCTCAACGAGGTCAAGCCGATCAACCTGGTCGTTGGCCTGATCGACGAGCTCCGCAGCCGCCACCCCGACCTGGACGAAACCCTGATCAGCGACGTCGTCCTCGGCGTCGTGTCCCCGGTTGGCGACCAGGGCGGCGATATCGCCCGCACCGCCGTGCTGGCCGCGGGCCTGCCCGACACCACCGGCGGCGTGCAGCTCAACCGCTTCTGCGCCTCCGGCCTCGAGGCCGTCAACACCGCCGCGCAGAAGGTGCGCTCCGGCTGGGACGACCTCGTGCTGGCCGGCGGCGTCGAATCCATGAGCCGCGTCCCCATGGGCTCCGACGGTGGTGCGATGTTCAGCGACGTCGTCGTGACGTATGACAACTACATTGCCCCGCAGGGCATCGGTGCCGATCTGATCGCCACCATCGAGGGCTTCTCCCGCGAGGACGTCGACGCCTACGCGGCCCGTTCGCAGGAGCGCGCCGCCGCTGCCTGGTCGGGCGGCTACTTCGCCAAATCTGTGGTGCCGGTCCGCGATCAGAACGGCCTGCTGATCCTCGACAACGACGAGCACATGCGCCCGGGTTCGACGGTGGAAAGCCTCGGCAAGCTGCGCACCGCGTTCGACGGTATCGGTTCGATGGGCGGCTTCGACGATGTGGCACTGCAGAAGTACCACTGGATCGAAAAGATCAATCACGTCCACACCGGCGGTAACAGCTCGGGCATCGTCGACGGCGCCGCGCTGGTGCTCGTCGGCTCCGAGAAAGCGGGAACCTCGCAGGGCCTGACCCCGCGGGCGCGGATCGTGGCGACCGCCACCAGCGGCGCCGACGCGACGATCATGCTGACCGGCCCCACTCCGGCCACCCGCAAGGTGCTGGACCGGGCCGGCCTGACGGTCGACGATATCGACCTGTTCGAACTCAACGAGGCCTTCGCCTCGGTGGTGCTGAAGTTCCAGAAGGATCTGAACATCCCCGACGAGAAGCTCAACGTCAACGGTGGCGCCATCGCGATGGGCCACCCGCTCGGCGCGACCGGCGCCATGATCCTAGGCACCATGGTCGACGAGCTGGAGCGCCGCAATGCGCGACGTGCACTCGTCACCCTGTGTATCGGCGGCGGCATGGGTGTCGCGACCATCATTGAGAGGGTTTAACAACATGGCAGAGAACACGATTCAGTGGGACAAGGATGCCGACGGCATCGTCACGCTGACCCTCGACGATCCGACCGGGTCGGCGAATGTGATGAACGAGCACTACACCGAGTCGATGAACAGGGCCGTAGAACGCCTTGTCGCCGAGAAAGATTCGATCACCGGCGTGGTCATCACCAGCGCGAAGAAAACCTTCTTCGCCGGCGGTGACCTCAAGTCGATGATCCACCTGGGGCCGGAGAACGCCGGCGAGGCCTTCAGCACGGTGGAAACCGTCAAGAAGGCGCTGCGCACCCTCGAGACGTTCGGTAGGCCCGTCGTCGCCGCCATCAACGGCGCCGCCCTCGGTGGCGGCCTGGAGATCGCGTTGGCCACCCACCACCGGATCGCGGCTGACGTCAAGGGCAGTGTCCTTGGCCTGCCCGAGGTTTCGCTGGGCCTGCTGCCCGGCGGTGGCGGCGTCACCCGCACTGTGCGCATGCTCGGTATTCAGAACGCGTTCATGACCGTGCTGAGCCAGGGCACCCGCTTCAAGCCGGCCAAGGCCAGGGAGATCGGTCTGGTCGACGAGTTGGTCGGCAGCATCGATGAGCTCGTCCCCGCAGCCAAGGCCTGGATCAAGGCCAATCCCGAGGCATTCGAACAGCCCTGGGACAAGAAGGGTTACAAGATGCCGGGCGGCACCCCGGCCAGCCCGGCACTCGCGGCCATCCTGCCGTCTTTCCCGGCACTGCTGCGCAAGCAGCTCAAGGGCGCGAATATGCCTGCGCCCAAGGCGATCCTGGCCGCAGCCATCGAGGGCGCGCAGGTCGACTTCGACACCGCCAGCCGGATCGAGAGCCGCTACTTCACCGAGCTGGTCACCGGCCAGGTCGCGAAGAACATGATCCAGGCGTTCTTCTTCGATATGCAGTTCATCAGCTCGGGCGGTTCGCGGCCCGAGGGCATCGGCAAGACCCCGATCGCCAAGATCGGTGTCCTCGGCGCCGGCATGATGGGTGCCGGAATCGCCTACGTCTCGGCCAAGGCCGGGTACGACGTGGTCCTCAAGGACGTCAGCATCGAGGCCGCCGAGAGGGGCAAGAACTACTCGGAGAAGCTCGAGGCCAAGGCGCTCGAGCGCGGTAAGACCACCAAGGAGCGCAGCGACGCACTGCTGGCGCGGATCACCCCCTCGGCGGACCCCGCCGATTTCACGGGTGTCGACTTCGTCATCGAGGCCGTCTTCGAGAGCGAGGATCTCAAGCACCAGGTGTTCCAGGAAATCGAGGACATCGTCGAGCCCAACGCACTGCTGGGCTCGAACACCTCGACGCTGCCGATCACCGGACTCGCGTCCGGCGTGAAGCGCCAGGAGGACTTCATCGGCATCCACTTCTTCTCACCGGTCGACAAGATGCCGCTGGTCGAAATCATCAAGGGGGAGAAGACTTCTGACGAAGCCTTGGCCCGGGTGTTCGACTACACGCTAGCCATCGGCAAGACCCCGATCGTCGTCAACGACAGCCGTGGGTTCTTCACCAGCCGCGTCATCGGCACCTTCGTCAACGAGGCACTCGCCATGCTCGGCGAGGGCGTGGCACCGGCGAGCATCGAGCACGCCGGCGGTCAGGCCGGTTACCCGGCGGCACCGCTGCAGCTCTCCGATGAGCTCAACCTGGAGCTGATGCACAAGATCGCCGCAGCTTCCCGCAAGGCGCAGGAAGATGTGGATGCCGTCTACATTCCGCACCCAGCCGAGGCGGTCGTCGAGAAGATGATCGAGATCGGCCGGCCGTCGCGGCTGGCGGGCGCCGGCTTCTACGAGTACGTCGACGGAAAGCGCACCCAGCTGTGGCCCGGGCTCAAGGAGACGTTCAACTCCGGTAGCTCCGAGATCCCGATCCAGGACATGGTCGACCGCATGCTGTTCGCTGAAGCACTGGAAACCCAAAAGTGCATCGACGAAGGCGTGCTGATGACGACGGCTGATGCCAACATCGGCTCGATCCTCGGCATCGGCTTCCCGCCGTGGACCGGTGGCTCGGCGCAGTTCATCGTCGGCTATGAGGGACCGGCCGGTGTCGGCAAGGACGCCTTCGTGGCTCGCGCCAAGGAACTCGCGGCCAAGTACGGCGAGCGGTTCAACCCGCCGGCATCGCTGCTCTAGTTCGCCCACGACGCAAAGGCCCGTAGCGACGTCGAGTCTCTGCGGGCCTTCTGCGTCAGCCCTTCTGGATGATCGTGTTGGAGTCGTCGAAGTTGGTGATCACGGGATCGCCGCTGCGGTAGGTGACCACGTTGTGGTCTCCTGATGTGCGGATGCTGTCCGCCGTTTCGAGAACGACCATGTTGTCATTGCCAGAGATCCGGACCTTGCGGCAATGGCCGGTGACGGTCACTTCGTTGTCGTCGCCGACGATGTCGATATCCCCGCCGCCGCAGGCGTAGCTGGCCATCTTGTTGTTTCCGACGACGTCGACGCCGTTGGTCGGCGTTGCGGTCGGTGGCCCGTCGTGCTGATTGGCTGCGGCGACGGCCACGAATCCGGCCAGCGTCAGCCAGCCGATCATCACCACCAGCCAGACAACCATGCCGACCACCAGCCGGGGCCGCAGGCGGCCAACCCAATTGCCGGTCTCGTCGCGGTCCAGGTCGTAGGCGAACGCGGTGACGCACCGCGCCCGGCTTGGCCTGCGGGGGTCGGCGAGCACGACGCCGTCGGTGTATTCGCGGCCGCGCACCACGATGTCGCCTTGATAACCGTTCAGGCGATAGCGGACCTTGGTCTTGGTGCTCGGCCCGCTGTAGCGCGGCCGCTGCACGGTCCAGCCACTGGCCACCGGAAGATACGAGTTGTAATACGTGGTACCGCTGTAATACGTTCCGCGCGTGAGTGTTTCGGTACCATCGACGGTCGCCACCACGCCCCACTTCAACAGTGTCAGTCGCTGGGATGCGCCACAGAGCTGGTAGGCGTAGATCACCACCAGCGTGGCGACCGCCGTCGCGGTGAAGGCCATCGGAAATGTGCCCCAGAGCGCGATCAGTGCGACCGCGATCATGAACATGCCCCACAGGTACCACCAGCGGAACGGCAGCAGCTCGGCGAGTAAGAAGCCTGCGGGCACCCGTCGCGGGGCGGGCGCGAGCTCGCGCTCCCCGATGCGATTCTCCACCTCATCGAACGACGACGCCGGCAAAGCGTGGCACAGCTGTGAGGCGGCTGTATGTCGTTGAGCTGGGGGTCTGCTCTGAACCGGTGGGCTACGGGGTGCGGCGGAAGCAGACGATATCCGCTACATCGGGATTCTTTGGAGCGGTCCAGGACGAACCCGGCCGGCTCGCATAAGGTGAACCGGTCGGCGGGCAGGGGCTGCTCGAAGCCAGGATCGCGGCGGTCAGCCCGGACTGGGTCCGCACGAACGATCTCGTTGCCATCGACGTCGACGGATTCATCACACTGCGTGGCCGCGCCGACACGGCGATCAACCGAGGCGGATTCAAGGTCCTGCCGGAGACCGTTCGCCCCCGTAGGAGGCCGCCCTCGCGGGGCATTGCCAGAAACGTGGCGCGGGTGCTGGGCCGCGGGGCTCACGCCGACGCTCACCGGCCGGACGATGCCATCCCATCGCAAATCCGCTATGCAGACTCTGGTTCAAGTTTGAACTGCGACAAATGTGGACGCCGACATTGTGAGCAAACATCTGCGCGCTGTGCCTTTCGCGCTGCCACGAGCTCAGTTGCTGGCCGAATTGCTCTGCCGGCGGTTGGCACTCGATTTGCCGTCGCACGTCATACCGGCTAAGTGGTCCTGAATTCGACATTCGTCAAGGATGGGTGATCACCGGACGTGCTTGAGTTCATTTGCCTAAGTGTCGAGTGATTTTTGCTGAGTTGCAGCATCTCAGCTTGCTCTCAGTTAGATTTTGCGGTGTGATGAGAGTTTCGCCAGGGGAATGAGGAGGCAAGGGGAGCATTGGCCCCTCCCGTTATGGGAGGGGCCGATTGCTATCCAAGGCCCGTTCATTGAGGCGATATCTTCGGTCAAACCGGGGAAGTCGCCCACCTGGCCCGGATCGACGCCGTCACCCCCACGCTCAATGCCCTGATTGCTGCTGCCGACCCCGAACTGCTCCGACGCTGCGCGGCCAAGGCCGACCAGCCGATGGCGCGTGGCGAAGCGCTGGGCGCCATCGTGCTGGGGATGACCAACGTGCCCGAGATGGGCATCGGCGGCGGCTGGTGCGAGCATGAATGGCGCGCCTACGGATACGCGTTCCCGTCCGCGGGCGTGCGGTTGGCCAACGTCAACGCGATCATCGGCACCTCGGCTGCGAGTACGTGATCTGCTACTTCCCAGAGGCTGGCTACGACCGCTCCGGCATCGAGCTGTTGCGCTGGCGTGAGGTGATCCCCGCGCTGGCGTGACCTCGTGCTGCCGGAGAAGGGCGTGCATCCAGATGAGAATGAGGTTTCCGTACGCGACCAACAATGTTGTACGATCCCGCTAAAGACCTGGACTACGAAGGATGCCGCTATGCAAAAGGCCCTGGCGCCCGAAATCTCCACTTGGCCGGAAGAGAACCCGCAGCTGATTGGCAGTGAATGCGCCAGCTGTTCGGCCGTGGTCTTTCCCCGTCAGGAACGCTGCCCGCAGTGCAGCGCAGCCGGTATGAGCGAGGTCAAGCTGCCCCGCCGCGGCACGCTGGTGGCCTGGACCACCCAGGGCTTCGCGCCCGGTGCCCCCTACATCGGCCCGACCGGTAAGGATTTCGTGCCGTTCGGCGTCGGCCTGGTGCAGCTGGACGACGTCGTGCGCGTCGAGGGCCGGCTCACCGAGAACGATCCGGAAAAGCTGAAGTGGGGCATGGACGTCGAGCTCACGATGATCCCCTTCGCGACCGACGCCGACGGCAATGAGGTCGTCACGTTTGCCTTCGCACCGGTGGGGGCGTGAGCGGCATGAGTAATGACGTCGCAATCATCGGTGTTGGCCTGCACCCGTTCGGCCGGTTCGAGAAGACTGCCATGGAGATGGGCGCCGAGGCCATTGCCCTGGCGCTCGCGGACGCCGGTGCGGACTGGAAGGACATCCAGTTCGGGTTCGGCGGCAGCTATGAGGTGTCCAATCCCGATGCGGTGACGCGACTGGTCGGCCTCACCGGGATCACCTTCACCAACGTCTTCAACGCCTGCGCCACCGCGGCAAGCGCGATCCAGCAGACCGCGGACACGATCCGGCTCGGCAAGTACGACATCGGTATCGCGGTGGGTCTGGACAAGCACCCGCGCGGTGCCTTCACCGACGACCCGGCCAAACTGGCGCTGCCGCAGTGGTATGCGCAAAACGGGCAGTTCGTCACCACCAAGTTCTTCGGGATCAAGGCCAACCGCTACATCCACGATCACGGCATCTCCGAGGAGACGCTGGCGCGGGTGGCCAACAAGAACTTCCGCAACGGTGTGTTGAATCCGAATGCCTTCCGCCGCAGGGAGATCTCCGTTGAGGAGATCATGGCCTCGCCGGTGCTGAACTACCCGCTGCGGCAGTACATGTTCTGCGCTCCCGACGAGGGCGCCGCCGCGGTCATCATGTGCCGCGCCGATATCGCGCGCCGCTTCACCGACAAACCGGTTTACTTGCGCGCCAGCGAGATTCGCACCCGGACCTTCGGCGCCTATGAGGTGCACGGCACCTCCGCGCCGCTCGACGAGGACGTCTCGCCGACCGTCTACGCCGCCAAGGCCGCCTACGAGGCGGCCGGTATCGGGCCCGAGGACGTCGATATCGCTCAGCTGCAGGACACCGACGCTGGGGCCGAGATCATCCACATGGCCGAGACCGGGCTGTGCGCCGACGGTGAGCAGGAGAAGCTGTTGGCCGAGGGTGCCACCGAGATTCACGGCTCGCTGCCGATCAACACCGACGGCGGCCTGATCGCCAACGGTGAGCCGATCGGCGCCTCGGGCCTGCGCCAGATGCACGAACTGGTGCGCCAGCTGCGTGGTGAGGCCGGCGAGCGTCAGGTGCCGGGTAACCCTCGCATCGGCCTGGCGCAGGTCTACGGCGCGCCCGGAACCGCCTCAGCGACAATTCTTTCGCTGTAACAGGCCGGGTAGCTCAGACGTTGGTCTCCTGGCCCAAGAACCCTTGGACCGCCTGAAGCAGCACGAGCGCCTCGATGAGCGCCGCCGTGGTGACCAGCCCGCTGGTGGCGGCGATCGGAAGGCCGATGGCGTTGACGAGGCCGGTGATCACGTCACCGCTGAGCGCTTGCTGAATCCCGCCGAGGAACAGATTGATTCCGTACGCGGGCAGCATCGTGACGATGGCGTTGGCAATGTCCACCGTCGGTAGCACTGCCGCGTACAGAGCCGCCGTGGAGTTGGAGATGTTATAGGCGATGTCGGTGGTCAGCGTCTGCAGCGCGGATATGACCCCGGTGGGAGTCGGGAATACCGGCGCTGGAGCGGGTTTCGGCAGATGCAGCCCCGCCAGCTCCTGCCACATCACGCCGCCCGGGCTGACGTCGGCGACGAAGTTCTGGACACCCTGCGCAACACCGGCAACGAGGAGGTTGGCCACCTGGCCCCAGTTGACATCGGGGATGAAGCCGAAAGTTGTCTGCTGGTTGGCGAATCCCGCGTTGGACCAGCCGTACTGCGGGTCGCCGTAGCCCAGGTTCACGATCACCTTCAGGGCGGGCTGTAGCAGATCCGCGACTGGATTGCCGATGACGGGGATGAGGCGCAGCGGCTCCAGCAGCGGGAGATCCTCGGTCGGGATGATGTAGTACTTCTGGGTCGGATCGGTGGTCGGCAAGGCGATGGCCGAATTGACCTGTGCCGACGTGAGCTCGGCGTACTTGGTGTGGACGAAGATGATGCCCAGTCCGGCGTTGAGGACCGACAAGACGTTGAGCGGGTAGCGCGGGAAATCGGCGAATCCGTCGTACTCAAGGGTGTAGTTCGTAGTGGGGAAGGCATTTTCAGGCGTGGCACCGTAGAACGGCAGGCCGAGGCTCGGCAGGTTCAGCCCCGGGAACCGGGACAGGAGGCCGCCGTTGGGGTTCATCTCGTTGCCGACCAACACGAAGTTCACCGGCGTGCCCGCGGGTAGCTGGCTCATGATGAGTGAGGAGATGATGGCGCTCTGTGAATAGCCGAAAACCGTTGCGGTGTTGTCGTTGGCGACTTGCTGGGCGATCGTGGCGGCCAGGATCTCGATGCCCTGCTGGACAGATACGTTCAGCGGCAGGCTCTTCACTCCCGTGATCGGGTATAGCCCCTCGGGGGTGTCCAGCTGGAGCGGAACCGAGCCCGGATAGCGCGGGCTGATGTAGAGGTTGAAGACGTTCTGGATATAGGTGGGCTTCGGGATCGGGACACCGCTGGGCCCCATGATCACCGCAGTGTTCTGCGCGGCAAGCGCCTGCACCGCACGCTCGGGTGCCGGCGCTGACGCTGCGGCCGGGCGAGCCGACAGGCCCGAGTCGCGACGGCTGTAGGCCAGCGCCGCCTTCTTGGCCGGGCCTGCGGTGGCACCGGCACCGCCCGATGCCGAGTGGGCGGAGCCGGCATGCGTCGATGAATTGCCGGGGCCGGGACTGTCAGCCCAGGCCACCGCACCGCTGAATGCCGCGGCGCCCACTCCGAGCGCAACCGTTAACCCGCTAACCCGCCCAATGAAGCCCGCTGCGCTCATGAACGCCCCTTATTGTCACCCGCCACATATTGTGGCGAAGATTAGCGTGTTGCTGCGATGTTCGCTATCACATTGCTTTCGCGATCGCAGCGTCGATCGAATCGGATGATGAACTTTTGCTAACGGGGGGCTGTGGCTACCTTCCGCATTAGGTCAGATCGCGGGCCCGAGCAGGTCGTCGGCGTCCTGAATGATGTAGCCGTAGCCCTGTTCGGCCAGGAACCGCTGCCGGTGCGCGGCGTACTCGGCGTCGAGACTGTCGCGGGACACCACCGAATAGAACACCGCGCCGCCGCCGTCGTGCTTGGGGCGCAGCAGCCGGCCCAGCCGCTGCGCTTCCTCCTGGCGTGAGCCGAATGTTCCTGAAACCTGCACGGCCACTGACGCTTCCGGTAGATCGATGGAGAAGTTCGCGACCTTCGATACAACCAAGGTCTTCACCTCGCCGCGGCGGAACGCGTCGAATAGGACCTCGCGCTCGGCGTTCTTCGTCGAGCCCTGTATCACCGGCGCGTTCAGTTCGGCGCCGAGTTGGTCCAGCTGGTCGAGGTAGGCACCGATCACCAGCGTCGGCTCGTTCGGGTGCTTGGCCAGAATCGATTTGACCACCGCGATCTTGGAGTGCGCGGTGGAGCAGAGCTTGTAACGCTCTTCGGGTTCGGCTACCGCATAGAGCATCCGCTCGTTGTCGGTCATCGTGACGCGGACCTCGATGCACTCCGCGGGCGCGATCCAGCCCTGGGCTTCGATGTCCTTCCACGGAGCGTCGTAGCGCTTCGGGCCGATGAGGCTGAAGACGTCGCCCTCGCGCCCGTCCTCCCGGATCAGCGTCGCGGTGAGCCCGAGCCGGCGGCGCGACTGAAGGTCGGCCGTCATACGGAACACCGGTGCGGGCAGCAGGTGCACCTCGTCGTAGATGATCAGTCCCCAGTCGCGGCTGTCGAACAGCTCGAGATGCCGGTACTCGCCCTTTGTCCGCCGGGTGATGACCTGGTAGGTGGCGATCGTGACCGGCCGAATCTCCTTGCGCTCACCCGAATACTCGCCGATCTCCTCTTCGGTCAGCGAGGTCCGCGCGATCAGCTCGCGTTTCCACTGCCGGCCCGCGACGGTGTTGGTCACCAGGATCAGCGTCGTCGCCCCGGCCTTGGCCATCGCGGCCGCACCCACCAGCGTCTTGCCCGCTCCACACGGCAGCACCACCACGCCCGAGCCACCGTCCCAGAACGAATCGGCCGCCATCTGCTGGTAGTCGCGCAGTTCCCAGCCATCCTGATCCAGGTTGATCGGATGCGCCTCACCGTTGACGTAGCCGGCCAGGTCCTCGGCCGGCCAGCCGATCTTGAGCAGCATCTGTTTGATGTGGCCGCGCTCGCTGGCGTGGACGATGACGGTGTCCTCGTCGATGCGCGCGCCGAGCATCGGGATGATCTTCTTGTTGCGCATCACCTCCGCCAGTACCGCCCGATCGAGGCTGACCAGAACGAGGCCGTGGACCGGGCTCTTGACCAGCTGCAGACGGCCGTAGCGGGCCATGGTGTCGACGATGTCGACCAGCAGCGGCTGCGGCACGGCGTAGCGCGAGAAGCTGACCAGCGCGTCGACCACCTGCTCGGCGTCGTGACCGGCGGCGCGCGCGTTCCACAGGGCCAGGGGAGTGATGCGATAGGTGTGGATGTGCTCGGGTGCGCGTTCCAGCTCCGCGAACGGCGCGATTGCCGCCCGGGCGGCACCGGCCTGCTCGTGGTCCACCTCCAGCAGCACGGTCTTATCGGATTGCACGATCAAGGGGCCTTCAGTCACGCGCCCACCTGCCTAAAGCTCATAACCGTCCATTATCCAGTGCCGGCCGACATCACCGATGTCACGCGATGTACCGCGAACTCCCGCGGACGGCCCTGAGTGGGATCCCAGGCCAGTAGCTGCCCGCCACTGACCGTAAGGGGGCGCACCACCCGCTGGGTGGCCACGCCCGCCGCATCCACATAACCGATCACCACGTCTTTGTGTTCCATCGCTGCCTGTTGCAGCAGCGCCATCGACACCGCCGGGTCGAGGCGGACGTTGGCGAACGGATTGGCCGAGTCCACCCGGCGCAGCACCGCCACCACCGACGCCAGGGTTTCCACACTCGGCTTGGGCATCGGCCGGAACAGCCGGCGGTGTCCCGGCGCCGACACCCGGGCGCTGTGCGTGCGCAGATCGACGATCGCGCCCGAGGAGTCCTCGGCGGCCGGGGCGAACCCCGCCGCCCGCAACGCGGCGAGCAGCTCGCCGATCGGTGCTTGCGACACCGCCACCGTGGGCGCCAACAGCCGCACCTCGAGGTGCTCAAGGGCCTGCGCTGCCACCGCGTGCGCAAGCAGGCTCGGATCCTCGCAACGCAGGAACGACGATGCAATGCCGACCCGCAGTTGACCGTGCCGGCGCGCGACATCGTTGATCAGGTACGTCAAACCTTGGGGGACAGGGGTTTTCGAATGACCTTCGAAGAAGGCGTGCAACGATCCCGCGCTGCGACCGGTATCCAGTGCGTGCCGGATGGAGGCTTCGCTGACCCGGTACACCATGGCCGCACCCGCCGATTCCACCGCGGCCACCGACGCAAGCTCGTCGGCCAGCTCGCGTTGCAGGGGCCCGGGCGCCACCACGGTCAGGTCGGCCTGTACCAGGAAGTGATCGATCGGCGCGGGCAGGATCTTGTTCATCGCCTCGACGGCCGCGTCCTCGTCGCCGGTGAGCAGCACCCGCGCCGGTGTGCTCAAGGCGCCGCGGCCAACCAGTCCCAGGGTGTGCGCCTCGTCGAGCAGATGCGCGACGGGCTCGGGCTGCAACCGCGCAGCCCAGCGGGGCCGCTGCCAGATCAGCGCCTGCGAAGCGCACATCGCATCGACGCCCGACCCGGGCACCAGGGCGGCCAGCAGTTCCAGCAGCAGTAGGCGGTCCAGTGGCGCGGCCGTCGAGTACAGCGAATCAGACAGTGCCGCATACGGTTTCCCGTCAGGGCCGCGGCTGCCGATCAGACCGGGGCGTGACGGTAGCTCCAGCCAGGTGGTGGCCAGCAGATACCAGCGTGCGGCGGTGGGTGTTTCGAGGAACCGGTCGGCTGCCACCGTGGGCGTCCAGTACGGGCCCGGCCCATCCGCTGGCTGGGGATCGGGTGTGCCGCTGGCGATGAGACCGGCCGCCGCGCTGATCTCCAGGACCAGGCCAAGGCGTTGTTCGTCGATCCCGGTGAGCTTGCTCAGACGCTTAGCCTCGCGGACCCCCAGGCCGCCGCTTCGCAGCTCGGGAACCGTTGTGGTGGAAAGGGTTTCGATCACCATCTCGATCTCGCGGATCACGTCCAGCAACGCACCCGCCGCGGCGGCGTCGGCATCGGCGACGGTGGTGCTGCTCGTTACCGGGTCCGGCGCGCTCAGATCTGCCGGGCCGGGCTCCTCGCCGCGCAGCACCTGGCCGACCTGGCGCGGCAGGATCACCGTCTCCTCGTCGAGCTGGCGCAACAGGCCGGCCGCAAGCAACTGGGGCACCGGGCGGTCGGCAGGCGCGTCCGGTGCGGCGTCGCGGGTCCGGCCGACGGGAGAACCCGTCAACAGCAGTTCCAGCAATTCGGTCTGGGGTTCTGAGAGTGCGTCGATGGCGGCCGAGATCTCGGCGGCGGACTTCGAGGAGTCTTCGAGGATGGCTTGCCCGGGGTACCAGGGCAGCCCGGCGGCGGTCTCTGCCGATACCCGCACCCCGGCGTCGTCACCCCACACCAGGGCGCGGTCGCGCAGATCATCCAGAGCGGCCAGCACAGTTTGCTTGTCGCAACGCTTACCGATCAGCGCCACGACCCCTGCCACCGGCACGGCGGTGGTCTCGGCATGCAGCACCAGTAGTGCGTCGAGGATCGCCAGCCGCAGGAAGTCCAGCTCGTCGGTGGCAGCCTTCACCGACTGGCGGGCGACGGCCCGAGCGGCCAGTGCCGCGATGCTGCCGGGTGCGGGTTGGGCGAGGTCCGGCCGCAGTTCCAAAAGACGGATCAGCCGGTCGTCGGGCATATCCGCCAGCCAGGCGCCCAGCGGCATGCCTGGGGACGACGGTTCAGTCATTGTTGACCAGCGTAAAACAGCCGCCTGTGTGCACAACTTGGCCGTCGGAGTGTCAGAATGTTGCGGTGGCTGAGAAGAAGACTCCGTATGTCGATAATGGCTGGCCGACCCGCGACCCCGAGGACCACGCCGTGAGCGAGCTGGCCGCCGACCGGGTGGGCGCACTGTCCCCGTTCGGCGACATCACGTTCCCGCTGCCCGCCTCCGAACTGCCGTATCTGCACCCGGTCACCGTCGTCAACAAGTAACCGGTGACCAGCGGACCGCAGCCTCGTCTCTCGCACCTTGACGAGCACGGTGCGGCGCGCATGGTCGACGTCACCGAGAAGACCGCGACCACCCGTACCGCGATGGCAGCGGGCACCGTTCACACCACCGCCGAGGTGGTTGCCCTCATCGCGTCCGGCGGGCTGGCCAAGGGCGATGCCCTCGCGACCGCCCGGGTGGCCGGCATTTTGGCCGCCAAACGCACCAGTGACCTCATCCCGCTGTGCCACCATCTCGCGCTCACCAGTGTCGACATCGAGTTCGCGATCGGGGAGTCCGAGGTCGTCGTCACCGCTTCGGTGCGCACCACCGACCGCACCGGTGTCGAAATGGAAGCGCTGACCGCCGTCAGCGTCGCCGCCCTGACGGTGTACGACATGATCAAGGCCGTCGACCCCGCCGCGTGCCTCGAGAACATCCGGTTGCTGCGCAAAGAGGGCGGCAAAACCGGCTTGTGGGTGCGACAGGGGTGAGTAGGTCCGGTCGGGTCGTAATCGCCTCCACCCGGGCGGCGACCGGCGTTTACGAGGATCGCACCGGCCCGATCATCGTCGCCTGGCTCGCCGAACGCGGGTTCACCGTCCCCGATCCGGTCGTGGTGGTCGACGGCAGCGCCGTCGGTGACGCCCTGCGTGAGGCGATCGATGCGGGATCGGATGTCGTGATCACCTCCGGCGGGACCGGGATATCGCCGACCGACGCCACCCCGGAGGCCACGCTGGGCGTCCTCGACTACCAGATCTCGGGATTGGCCGATGCCATCCGCCGCTCCGGGCTGCCCGCGGTACCGACGTCGGTGCTGTCGCGCGGCCTGTGCGGCGTGGCCGGGCGCACGCTCGTGGTGAACCTGCCCGGATCCACTGGCGGGGTACGCGATGGATTGTCGGTGCTGGCCGATGTCCTCGACCATGCGCTGGACCAACTGTCCGGGGGAGACCACCGCTCATGACACGGATCCTGCGGGCCGCGCTCGTCGACGGCCCGATCTCGCTGACCGAACACGAGGAGCTCGTCGCCAGCGATGCCGCCGGCGCGGTGGTCGGTTTCTCCGGAGTGGTGCGCAATCACGACGGGGGCCGGGACGTGGTGCGGCTGGACTACTCCGCGCACCCGCTGGCCGAGCAGACATTGTTCGAGGCGCTGGCTGAGGTGGCCGCGCAATCTCCGGGTGTGCGGGCGCTCGCCGCCAGCCATCGGGTGGGAACGCTGCACATCGGGGATGCCGCCCTGGTGGCCGCCGTGGCGGCCGACCATCGCGGGGCGGCGTTCGAGGCGTGCGCCCTGCTCGTCGACACCGTCAAAGCGCGGCTACCGGTGTGGAAGCAGCAGTTCTTCGCCGACGGTACCGACGAGTGGGTGAATTCGGCCTGAGGGCTTATTGAGCCGGTGCCGGTACGGGCACGACCGGTGCGGGTGCCGCGGGCGCCGGTGCGGGGGCACCAGGAGCCGGCAGCGGAGCGTTCGGGTCAGCCGGCGGCGTACCCATGCTCGGATCGTTGGTCACCGGAGTGTTCAGCGGACGCTGGGTCAGCGCCAGCAGCGCATCGCCGCGGCTGACCTGCTGGGTCTGGACCGCATGCCAGAGTTCCTTGAGGTACGTGACGTTCGGACCGTCTCGCGGGCCTTCAGGAGCGTCGCTGGTTCCCGGCGGCAGGTTGTCCGGGCTCGTCAGGTGTGGGATCCCGTCGGGCGGCTGCGCGGGCTGGCCAGCTGCCACCACGGTGGCGTCCGGTGCGGGGGCAGCGGGAACCGTGGCCGGATCAGCCGGGGCGGGACCCGGCGGGATCGCCGGGTCGGCCGGGGCCTGCGGGAGGAAGTGGATCGACGACGCCTGCACGGTGACCGTCTGCTCGTCCGGGAGGGCCGGTGCGTCGGGGGCGGGCACCTGAAGTGCGGCGTCGACGACGGGCTCGGCGGCCTGCGGTGCGATCTCCTGGGAGACTGCGACGACACCGGCCTGCGGTGCCGGCGGCAGATCCTGCGGTGCCGGCGGCAGATCCTGGGGTGCCGGCGGCAGATCCTGCGGTGCCGGGGGGAGATCCTGCGGTGCCGGCGGCAGATCCTGCGGCGCGGGCGCCAGGTCAGCGGGAGCATCCGGAGCCGGTGCGTCGGGCAGTGGCGTATCGAACGATGCAGCCTGAACTGACAGTGCGTCGGGAGCGGGTTCGTTCACCACGTTGCGGGGCGTCGCACCCGACAGACCGCGACCGCACACCGGCCACGCGCCACGGCCCTGAGTGGCCAGGACATCCTCGGCGATAGCGATCTGCTGGTCCTTGGTCGCCATATTGGCGGCCGGGGCGTACTGGCCGCCGCCGTGCGCGGACCAGGTGCCGGGGGAGAATTGCAGGCCACCCTGGTAACCGTTACCGGTGTTGATGCCCCAGTTGCCGCCGGATTCGCAGCGGGCTACCTGATCCCATTCGGCGTCGGGAGCCGCTTGGGCCTGGGCGGCGAAGGCGATGCTTCCGCCTCCGATGACCGCACCCGTGACCGCGATCTTGGCGACGCTGACAGACGATGAAGTGGGCTTGCGATGCCGTCCACTCATAGAGCGATGTATTCCTCTCGTCGAGGCGCCTGCGAGGTCAGCTGTCGGGTTCGGGCTGGAGAGGTCGCCCGGCCGTGGTCGTCTCTGGTGGAAACGATCTCGGCTTCACCCCAAGGAACCTCGAGCGGTTCCTGGTCTCCTTGTCGGTGGACCGGTGGATCCCCCGCCTCCATCCATGGTTCTCGTTGGTCTCTCCGCTCTTTGGATGGAGCTAAGCGCTAAGAGCGGAGAGGGCCTTCCCCCAGGGGGAGGGGGTGGACCTGGCAGAGACGCTAACTGCAACCGAGAGTGCCGTCACCTTTTGCACATTCGGGCGTTTCTGCTACCGGCAAACCTTATAAAAGATTAAAGCCGCACCACAGGCTTGCATTCGCCCAGGTGATCCGGGCAGAAAATTCCGCCCTGGCCATCTCGTTACCCGATCGTGATGTGACGTAAATCACGATCATCCGCCGGCGAACGGGGGCAAGACGTCGAGAGTCTGGCCAGATCGCAGTTCAATGGCTTGATTGCGCACAGCGACCCCGTCGCACAGATATGAACACCGCAGTAACACTCGTGCCAATTCGTCACTGCGGCAGCGCAGTTCGCTCACCACGTCGGCGATGGTGGCACCCTGGCGCACGCTCAGCAGGTCGGACTCGGCACCGGCGGCGGCGCGGGACGCGGCGAAGAAACGCACAGTCACTTCTACCGGTGCGCTCACCTCAGCCACCGATGGCGCTCATCGACCGCTGCGGCTGCACAAATCCCGGGTCGTTGATGCCGTGCCCAGCCGCCTTGCGCCACATCGCGGCCCGCCAGACCAACTCCAGGGCGTCATCGTCGGCGCCGCCCCGCAGCAGCCCGCGCAGGTCCGTTTCGTCGGCGGCGAACAGGCAGTTACGGATCTGTCCGTCGGCGGTCAGGCGGGTTCGATCGCAGGCCGCGCAGAACGCGTGCGACACCGATGCGATGATGCCGACGGTCGCGGGGCCGCCGTTGACGCGCCACAGCTGAGCCGGAGCCGAACCCCGCGGCGCCGGGTCGGTGCGCAGCTCGAAGTGGGCGGCCAGGGCCGTGACGATATCGTCGGCCCCCAGAGTGGCGTCACGACGCCACAGGTGCTCGGCATCCAGCGGCATCTGCTCGATGATCCGCAGCTGGTAGCCGTAGCGCAGGCAGTAGTCCAGGAGTTCGACGGCATCCGAGAGGCCGGTGACCGGATCCAGCACCGCGTTGACCTTGACCGGCCCCAGCCCTGCGGCGGTCGCGGCCGACAGCCCGTCGAGGACGTCGTTGAGGCGGTCGCGGCGAGTGATGGCGGCGAAGTGCGCGGCGTCGAGGCTGTCCAGCGAGACGTTGACCCGATCGACTCCCGCATCGGCCAGTGCCTGCGCGCGCCGGGCCAGCCCCAGCCCGTTGGTGGTCAGCGCGATCTCGGGGCGTGGACGCAGCGCGGTCACTTCGGCCACCAGATCCTCCAGCCGGCGATACAGCAGCGGCTCGCCGCCGGTGAAGCGAACACTGTCTATCCCGAGCCGGGTGACGGCCAGGGTCAGCAGGCGGGTCAGCTCGTCGTGAGTCAGCAGTTCGTCGCCGGGTAGCCAGTCCATGCCCTCGGCCGGCATGCAATAGGTACAGCGCAGATTGCAGCGATCCGTCAGCGAAACGCGCAGGTCGGTGGCGACCCGGCCGAAGGTGTCGATCAGCGGGCCGGAGCGGGGCATCTCGGCTGCGGGGTCTCCGGCGTCGCGGCGGATCGCCGGCAAGCCCAGCGAGGTCATCGTCATGCGGCCGCCACCCGAGCCTGGTCGGCGGGGACGATCTCCTTGCCCAACGGCATCAGCGACACCGGTATGAGCTTGAGGTTGGCCAGCGCCAGCGGGATCCCGATGATCGTGATCGCCATGGCGGCCGCGCTCACCAGATGCCCGATCGCCAGCCAAAGCCCGAACAGCAACACCCAGATCACATTGCCGACGAGGGCACCCGGGCGCGGGCCGGGCTTATCGGCCAGAGTCCGGCCGAACGGCCACAGCGCGTAGTCGGCGATCCGCAGCGCGGCGAAGCCGAACGGAATCGTGATGATCAGAGCGAAGCAGATGAGTGCGGCGAGCAGGTAGCCAAGGGCGAGCCACAGTCCGCCGAACAGCAACCAGACGACGTTCAAGATCAGGCGCATGTCTCCTCCAGCGGTGTGCCCAGCCTACCGAACTAAACTCAGGTGCTGGCCCCACTTCTTCCCGAGTAGGATCACCGACACGCGTCCTGCACCCGCGGGACGCTTCGTCATGTTGTCATGGACCCGTTAGACAAGCAGGTGAGACCAGTGCCGACCGGCAAGGTGAAGTGGTACGACGCCGAAAAGGGATTCGGCTTCCTGTCCCAAGAGGACGGCGAGGACGTCTATGTCCGTGCGTCGGCACTGCCCGAGGGCATCGAAGGTCTCAAGGCCGGTCAGAAGGTCGAGTTCGGCCTCGCCTCCGGCCGTCGCGGGCCACAGGCGTTGAGCGTCAAGCTGATCGACCCGCCGCCGAGCCTGACCCGGACGCGGCGGGAGGCCACACCGGTCGAGCGCAAGCACACGCCGGACGAACTGCACGGCATGGTCGAGGACATGATCACGCTGCTGGAAGGCGCGGTGCAGCCCGAGTTGCGCAAGGGGCGCTATCCGGACCGCAAGGTCGCCCGGCGAGTGTCCGAAGTCGTCAAGGCGGTTGCGCAGGAGCTCGACGCCTAGGCCCGCCTCGACCCGCACTGGGGGCTGGGGAACACTGGTGTCGTGGGTTCCTCTATCGCCGGCGGCGGCGAGTTCAAGCGCGATACCAACTACATCACCACGCGGATCACCGCCGACGGTGCCGACGGGTACGCGAGCGAACCCGGCCGCTACCGGCTGATTGTTGCTCGGGCGTGCCCGTGGGCCAATCGGACAATCATCGTGCGACGGCTACTCGGTCTCGAGGATGTGTTGTCCATCGGGTTCTGCGGGCCGACGCACGACGAGCGCAGCTGGACCTTCGATCTCGATCCCGGTGGGGTCGACCCGGTGCTCAAGATTCCGCGGTTGCAGGACGCGTACTTCGCGCGCTATCCCGGCTATGCCAAGGGCATCACCGTCCCGGCGCTTGTCGAAATCGCGACCGGGCAGGTGGTCACCAACGACTTCGCGCAGATGACGCTGGACTTCTCCACCCAGTGGCAGGCCTTCCACCGCGACGGTGCGCCGCAGCTGTATCCCGAGCCGCTGCGCGACGAGATCGACGAGGTCGGCAAGAGGATCTACACCGAAGTGAACAATGGCGTGTATCGCTGCGGGTTTGCCGGCTCTCAGGAGTCCTACGAGGCGGCCTACGACAGGTTATTCATTGCGCTGGACTGGCTTTCGGAACGGCTGACCAGTCAGCGTTACCTCGTCGGCGACACGATTACCGAGGCTGATGTGCGGCTGTTCACCACGCTGGCCCGCTTCGATCCGGTCTACCACGGCCACTTCAAGTGCAACCGGTCCAAACTGGCTGAGATGCCGGTGCTCTGGGCCTACGCCCGAGATCTGTTCCAGACGCCGGGTTTTGGCGACACCACCGACTTCGTCCAGATCAAACAGCACTACTACATCGTGCACGCCGACATCAATCCCACCCGGATCGTCCCGAAGGGGCCTGAGCTTTCCAATTGGTTGACACCACACGGTCGAGAAGCCCTGGGCGGCAGGCCGTTCGGTGACGGCACCCCGCCGGGGCCGACGCGCGAGGCCGAGCGGGTACCGGTTGGGCATGGCGCGAACGTCGACTGGGTGTCGACAGGCGCGACGATCGAGGGCGACAACTCGACGTTCGCCGAGAATCCCTAAGGCCAGACCAGCCGAACCGACCACTCCGCGTGCGGAGCGTCCCGCAACTCGCCGCTCGGGTCCTGCACCAAGGTCAGGAGTTGCACCACCACACCGGTCAGCTTCCCGCGCTGCGGGTCGACCGTCGGAATCGTCACTGCCAGTTCGGTGTCGGGCCGGTAGATGGTGGTGGTGGAATTGCGCTCATCCTCGTAAACCCGCAACAGCCGCCACGGTGCCCGCCCGATGGCGGCCGGCACCGACAGCTGGACGGGATCGCGGTCGTTGACCGACAGCTCGCCCTGAGTCTGCGGGCTCTGGCACTCGTTGAGGTTCATCACGTTGCAGTACACGAACGGCCCGACCCGCACGGTACGCCCGTGGGTGTAGGCACTGATCTCGGGCAGCTTCGAACCGGTGTCCCGAGTCAGCGCCCATGCACCGATCCCGGCGCCGACCGACGCGAGAACGACGACCACCACCAGAAGCCAGCGGGCTAACCGTGTCACTGGTTGGTCACCGCCGATGCCCCTTCGGGTTCGGCCAGCACCGGACGGTTACCGCCGAACCCGGGGATCAAGGAATCACCGCGGTAGCTGACGATGGTCTGGGCCAGGCCGGGAATCAGCAGCGCGGTGATCGCGGTGAAGCCCACCCACAGCTGGGTGGACACCAGCACGCCGAGCGCGCCTCCGAGCACCCAGGCCAGCTGTAGCACCGACTCCGAACGCCCGAATGCTGATGCTCGTGATTCCTCGGGCAGGTCGTCCTGCAGCGACGCGTCCAGGGACGCCTTGGCGATCGCGGTCGATGCCGAGGTGATCAGCGCGGCCACTGCCACCACGATCAGACTGCCGGTGACCGCCGCGACCAGGGCAACCACCGTCACCGCCACCGTCATGCGCGCGACGAGCATCGCCGGCCGGCCCAGCCTCATCCGCGCCGCGGTGAAGTTCCCCGCGAAGTTCCCGATCCCGGCCGCCGCACCGATCAGGCCTAGCACGGCCAGCTGCTCCCAGCTGCTGGCGTCATGGGATTTGGCGACGAACGCCGGGTACAAGAACAGGAACCCGACCATCGCCTTGATCGTGCAGTTACCCCATAGCGATGTGATGATGTTGCGGCCCAGCGGTTGTCGCCGGGCGCCCTTCTTGCTGGCCGGCTCGTGGTCGGGCCGTCGCAGCGCCCCGGTGTCACCGTGGTAGGTCAGTGTGGTCGGCACCTCGCCTTCGGTCACCTCTACCCAGCGCGGGATCCGCATGGACCATGAGGCACCCGCGACGGCGACGAAGACGACCACGAACAACGCGCCGGGCAGTTGGAAGACCGTGGTGAGCAGATACTCCGCCCCTGCCGCGATACCGCCCCCGACGATCGTGCCGCCGATCAGGCCGAACATCGTCAGCCGTGAATTCACCCGCACCAGGTCGATCGTGGGTGGCATCACCCGGGGCGTGACCGCGCTGCGCAGCACGCTGAACGACTTGGACAGCACCATCATTCCCAGCGCACACGGATACAGCACCCACGACGGGTAGTTGTTGGTGGCGCCGTCGTAGTTCATGATCAGCACGATCCCCAGCACAGCGCGCAGGATGAACGACATCGCCAGCGCCGCACGCCTGCCGTGCTGCACGCGGTCCAGCGCAGGCCCGATGAGTGGGGCGATCACCGCGAACGGCGCGATCGTGATCAGCAGGTAGAGCGCGACTTTGCCCTTGCTCTCCCCAGATGCAGCGGCGAAGAACAATGTGTTGGCCAGGGCGACCGCCATGGCCGAGTCGACCGCGAAGTTCGCGACTACCGGCCAGGTGAGCGCCGTCAGACCGGACTTGTCGGCGCCATCGGCGGTGGCCGCCCGGTGCACCATCGAGTACATCCGCGAGCCCATTTCGCGGCTGCGCATCGCCGCGGCCCGCGTGACAGTGACGCGTTCGCCCGCACCGCCACCGACGCCGCCACGCGAGCCCGGCGGTGGCCCGGACAGCTTCTCGGTGCGTTGATCCTGATCGCCCAGCGGCGGCAGGTAGCGGTTGGCGCTGGGGATCGGGTTGGACCGCCGGGTGCCTCCGGAGCGGCGGATGCCGTCACCGTCGCTGGGGTAGTTGGCCATGCCGGGGTGTTCGTCGGGGGCGCCGGCCGACGAGCCGCGATAGGGCCCGAAAGCCGGATTCCCGCGGGGTTCGTCACGCCGGCCTCCAGACACGCCACGATTGTCTCTCATCCCGGCGCGGGCGGCGCGCACGTGACCGGTGTGGCTGCGCACCGGGCCCGTGAGGCAAGATTGGTGACGATGGACATCTCGATCGACTCCGCAGAACCCACGGTTGCCGCCCCGCCGGCCGCGCCGTCGGACGCAGCTGCCGCTGTACTGAGCGGTGCCATGGAGCAGGCCCGGCAGGCGATCATCGAGTTCAGTGGCGACACAGTGGGCGAGTACCTCGGCGTCAGCTTCGAGGACGAATCCGCGGCAACCCACCGATTCCTGGCGAACATGCCCGGCTATCAGGGCTGGCAGTGGGCCGTGGTTGTAGCTGCCTACCCTGGCGCCGAGCACGCGACGGTCAGTGAAGTTGTGCTGGTGCCGGGCCCGACTGCGCTGTTGGCACCCGCCTGGGTGCCATGGGAGGAGCGCATCAGGCCGGGCGACCTGAGCCCGGGCGATCTGCTCGTGCCGGTGAAGGACGATCCCCGGCTGGTTCCGGGTTACGCGGGAACCGGGGACCCGGCGATAGACGATGTCGCTTACGAAATCGGGTTTGGCCGCCGTCAGGTGCTCAGCGCCTTCGGGCGCGACGAGACCGCGCAGCGCTGGCATGACGGTGACCACGGTCCCGGCGCGCCGATGGCCCGCGGCACCAAGCGGGTATGCCGCGATTGCGGATTCATGAATCCGCTCGCCGGTGCGCTCGGTTCCATGTTCGGGGTGTGCTGCAACGAGATGTCGGCCGACGCCCGTGTGGTCGATTTCGAGTACGGCTGCGGCGCGCATTCGGACACCCCGCCGGCCCCGGGAACCGGTTCGCCGCTGTATGACCCGTACGACGACGGAGTGGTCGAGGTGGTCGAGACTCCCGAAGTGATCGAAGGGTCTTAACCCTCGGCGGCGGCCTTGATGCGCGCTAGCGACATGTTCATTCCGGCAACGAGTTCCCTCTCGAAGCTCTGCACCCCACCCATGACCGCATTGACCGTCATATTCGACACAGCCTTGACGCCGTTCTCGGCGTGGCGAGTCTCGACAACCCGAGTGCCGGTGGCCGTCGGTTCGAGCTCATAGCTCCAGACGGTGTTGTTCGCGTTGACCCGGAACGCCAGTTTGCGCTCCGGGATGAACTCAGTGATCGTCGATGTTGTCGGCCAGAACAGTCTGTTGCGCCGATTCAGGTTGATGGTGCGCGTGCCCGGACGAACCTCGCCGAGCGCCTTCATCAGCCGGCACTGTGGGCTCCACCGGGGCATGTTGCCCAGGTCCGCGATCAGTGACCACACCCGGCTCACCGGGGCGTCGATATCGATCTCGGCCTGTAATAGCGGCGCTGTCATCAGGTCTCCTTAGCTTGTCGGCGTTTTATCGGTCGCTCGGGCGGCGTCTGGGTTTCCAGCCCGGTCTGCGCGCCCCGCGCGCCCCGCCGGGCGGCGGTGCGCTGCCACAGGAAAATCGATGTGCCGACGACGCCGGTGCCCAGTCCGGCAAGCGCGATGGGGCGCCAGGACTCGCACGCGCCGATAGTGAAGGCGGCGATGGTGACCAATGCCCAGAGTGCGGCGCCGGCGACGATCACCGGCCACGGATCCAGCAGTGCCGCCGGCAACGCCGGCGGTTCGGGTTCAGGATGATCGGAAGGCATTGCCATCCAAAGTAACCGATCGAGGAGGCGGCCCGCTCCGCGCCGCGAGACTTGTCCGGTTCATCTTTGGTCGGGTGTTGGTGTGTCGTAGTGTTTGCGCTTGTGTTGGACGGGGACCTGCGGCTTGCCAGCGATTTGTCGCTGGCCGTGATGCGGCTGGCGCGTCAGTTGCGCTTCCGCCGGCCCGAATCACCGGTCACCCTTTCGCAGTTGTCCGCCCTGGCGACCCTTGTCAAAGACGGGGCGATGACACCCGGTGCGCTGGCCGTCAAGGAGCGGGTCCGGCCGCCGTCGATGACGCGGGTGATCGCCTCGCTGGTCGACCTCGGGTTGGTAGTGCGAACATCGCACCCCGCCGACGGCCGCCAGGTTCTGGTCGCGGTGTCCGAGGCCGGTGCGGGGCTGGTCGACAGCGAACGCCAGGCCAGCCAGGACTGGCTGCGTGCCCGGCTGGCGACCCTGGACAGCGACGATCGCGGCGTTCTGCTGCGCGCGGCGGACTTGATGACCCTGCTCGTCGACGAAGAAGCGTGAGCAACAAGGCTTTTGGGGCGCGCGACGTTGTCGACATCACCGATCCCGGTGATCCCCGCGTCGACGACTTCCGCGACCTGAACAGTGTCGATCGCAGACCGGACCTGCCCAGCGGCAAGGGGCTGGTGATCGCCGAGGGCGTGCTCGTTGCCCAACGCATGATCGCCTCGCGGTTCACCCCACACGCTTTCCTGGGCACCGACCGACGCCTCGATGAATTGGGTGACGGCCTGAACCGGGTACCGGCTCCGTACTACCGCGCCTCAGCCGAGGTGATGGCCGAGGTGGTCGGCTTCCACCTCAACCGGGGTGTGCTCGCCGCGGCGCGGCGCCCCCGTGAGCTGACGCCGGCCGAGGTGCTCGACGGCGCGCGGACGGTCGCCGTCCTGGAAGGCGTCAATGATCACGAGAACCTCGGGTCGATCTTCCGCAACGCGGCAGGGCTCGGCGTGGACGCGGTCATCTTCGGCATCGGCTGTGCCGACCCGCTCTACCGGCGGGCGGTGCGGGTCTCGATGGGCCATGCACTGCTGGTGCCCTTCGCCCGGGCACTGCACTGGCCGGCCGACCTCGATGAGCTGCGCCGGCGCGGGTTTAGGCTGCTTGCCATGACACCCGATCCGGCGGCGCAGACCCTGGCCGAGGCGATGACCGGCCTGGCCGATCACAACGTCGCCGTGCTCGTCGGCGCGGAGGGGCCCGGGCTGACCGAGACGGTAATGCGGGCCAGCGATGTGCGGGTCCGTATCCCGATGTCGCGAGGCACCGATTCGCTCAATGTCGCGACCGCGGCGGCGCTGGCGTTCTACGAACGTGCTCGCGGATAGGCTTTCCCGGTGGGCAGGAGCGAAGCAACCCGGGAGATGACCCCGTGAACGATGAGTCGACACCGTGGGGGACCGGACTGACCGTCTCGGCATTCGTCGCAGCGATCGTCGTCGCAGCGATCGTGGTGCTGAGCCTGGGCATGATCCGGGTGCATCCACTGGTTGCCATCGTGCTCAACCTGATCGCGGTCGGCGGGCTGGCTCCGACACTCTGGGGCTGGCGCGACATCCCGGTGCGACGCTGGTTCGTCCTCGGCGCCGGTATCGGCGTCGCCGGCGGCTGGGTGACGCTAGTGGGGTTGCTCGCCGCGCGCTAGGTGCAGGTCAGCGCTCGCCGCTGGAACGCACGCCCAGCAGGACGTCCTCCCAGCCGGGCACCGCTGGCCGGGCCTTGGCGCGCCGCGCACGGGGTGCCGGCGCGGGAGCAGGAGCCGGTGTCTCTTCGACCGGGGCCGCTGGCGCGGGAGCCGGTGTCTCCTCGAGAGCCAGCTGCGCGACGGGGGCCACCGGTCGCAGCACCGGACGCTCGAACTTGGGGTCGATCAGCTCGCTGGCGGCGTCATCGAGAGCGGCAACCGTGCCGCCGTGCGCCCCCGGGCTGAAGCGGAAATGGGCGACGTTATCGGATAACCCGGCCTGCCAGGCCACCTGGACTACCCAGCGGCCGTCTTCGGCACGCCAGGCATCCCACTCCGTCGCCTCGGGGCTGAGCCCACGCGCTACCAGGGCCTTGGTGATGGTTTCCTGCAGCGTCGTCACCGCGGGCCCGTCGGCCAGGACCGGATGCGCGGCGGACGCCAGCTCGGCTGCCCGCGCGCGCTCCAGAAGCACCGGGTGCGCGAAACGCTCGACCTTGCTGATGTCCATACCGGACGACTGGGCAACCTGCTCGACGGACGCACCCGCACGGATGCGGGCCTGAATATCCCTTGGTCGCAACACGCCTTTGACCTCTTTGTCCCTCAGGGTCTGGCCCAGCGACCGGTCGCCGCGGATGGCGGCGCGCAGTCGATCGTCGACCTGCAGGGTGAACTTGTCGGCCGGGTCGGGACCTTCACAAATAATGTGCCTGCCGTCGACATCGAGTCCGATCACCCTGAGTTCTCGCATGTCGACCTCCTTCTCCGTCCGGAATCTAACCCAGACAGCGGACTATCACGGTTAGGACACGCCGAGCGTTCTTACAGGCGTTCCACAACCCAGTCGACGCACTGTGTCAGCGCCGAGACGTCATCGGGCTCGATCGCCGGGAACATCGCGACGCGCAGCTGGTTGCGGCCCAGTTTGCGGTACGGCTCGGTGTCGACGATGCCGTTGGCCCGCAGCACCTTGGCGACCGCGGCGGCATCCACTGCGTCGGTGAAATCGATGGTGCCGACCACCTGGGAACGCAGGGCCGGGTCGCTGACGAACGGGGTGGCGAACGAAGATGCCTCGGCCCAGGAGTAGAGCCGCTGCGATGAGTCGGCGGTGCGCTTGACGGCCCAGTCCAGCCCGCCATTGCCGTTGAGCCAGTCGACCTGCTCGGCCATCAGCACCAGGGTGCCTATCGCGGGGGTGTTGTAGGTCTGGTTTTTCAGGCTGTTGTCCACCGCGACCGGAAGCGACAGGAACTCCGGCGCCCAACGGCCGGAGGCGGCGATGGACTCGATGCGGGCCAGCGCCGCGGGGGAGACGACCGCCAGCCACAGCCCGCCGTCGCTGGCGAAGTTCTTCTGCGGCGCGAAGTAATAAGCATCGACGTCGTTGACGTCGACCGGGAGACCGCCCGCGCCCGATGTGGCGTCGATGAGGACCAGGGCGTTGCCGGAGTCGGCCGGGCGGCGCACCGGTACCGCGACGCCGGTCGAGGTCTCGTTGTGCGCCCAGGCGATCACGTCGACCGACGGATCGGACTGCGGCTCGGGGGCGCTGCCCGCATCGGCTTTGATGACGATCGGGTCGTCGATGAACGGGTTGGCTGTGGCGGCCGAGGCGAACTTCGCGGAGAACTCGCCGTAGGTGAGATGCAGCGAGCGTTTGTCGATCAGGCCGAACGCGGCGGCGTCCCAGAACGCGGTCGCGCCGCCGTTGCCCAGGATCACCTGGTAGCCGTCGGGTAGCGAGAAGAACTCGCGAAGGCCCTCGCGGACTCGTCCGACCAGGTTTTTCACCGGCGCTTGGCGGTGCGAGGTGCCGAACAACGCGGCCGAGTCGCGCAGCGCTTGCAGCTGCTCGGGCCGGACCTTCGAGGGGCCGCAGCCGAAGCGGCCGTCGGCGGGCTTGAGGGATTCGGGGATCACGAGATCAGCCATGCCCTCAAGCCTAGAAGTCCGCGCGACCGGTTTTGACACAGAGGGGGTACACCCGGCTAATCAGCAAACGCGAAAACAGGTCTGGACAGGTATGCGATACCTGCGGTACCGTTTAGACAACACACGCCCCAATGTAAACCTCTCTGAGGAGGCTGTCATGGCGAGAACCAAGATGATCCGGCGCTGGCGTCGCAATATGGACGTACAGGACGATGTCGCCTACGTGGACATGCTGACCACGCTGTCCGAAGGCTCGGTCCGGCGCAATTTCAACCCCTACACCGATATCGACTGGGATTCGCCCGAGTTCGCCGTGGTGCCGAATGACGAGCGCTGGATTCTCCCCAGCACCGACCCGATCGGCCAGCACCCCTGGTATCAGTCACAGTCCAAAGAGCGCCAGATCGAGATCGGCATGTGGCGACAGTCCAACGTCGCGAAGGTCGGCCTGCACTTCGAGTCGATCCTCATCCGTGGATTGATGGAATACGCCTTCTGGACGCCCAATGGCTCACCGGAATACCGGTACTGCCTGCACGAGGCGGTCGAAGAGTGCAACCACACGATGATGTTCCAGGAGATGGTGAACCACATCGGCGCCGACGTGCCGGGTATGCCGCGCTTACTGAAGTGGATTCAGCCGGCGATCCCGCTTGTCGCTGGACCACTTCCGATCCCGTTCTGGTTCGGCATCCTTGCCGGCGAGGAGCCCATCGACCACACGCAGAAAAACATTCTGCGAGAAGGCAAAACGCTGCACCCGATCATGGAGCGCGTGATGGCCATCCACGTCGCGGAGGAAGCCCGGCATATCTCGTTCGCGCACGAGTATCTGCGTAAGCGGGTGCCGCACCTGCCGAGGCGGAAACGATTCTGGCTGTCGCTCTACGTACCGGTGGTGATGCGCGTGCTGTGTTCGGCCATCATCGTTCCGCCCAGGGCCTTCTGGAAAGAGTTCGACATCCCGCGCTCGGTGCGCAAGGACATCTTCTTCAAGTCCGCAGAGTCGCGACAGATGTTGCGCGACATGTTCGGTGATGTCCGGATGCTCGCCACCGACACCGGGTTGATGAACCCGCTGGCGAAGCTGATGTGGCGGATCTGCCGGATCAACGGCGAGCCGAGCCGCTATCGCAGCGAGCCGCAACGCCGGCACGTCGTGAGCGCCGCGTAGAACCACCCGCCGATGCCACACGTCATCACTCAGTCGTGCTGCAGCGACGGGTCCTGCGTCTACGCCTGCCCGGTCAACTGCATCCATCCCAGCCCCGATGAGCCAGGCTTCGCCACCGCCGAGATGCTGTACATCGATCCGGTGGCATGCGTGGACTGCGGTGCCTGCGTCAGCGCGTGTCCGGTCGGCGCGATCGCGCCGGATAGCAAACTGACCGACAAGCAGTTGCCGTTCATCCCGCTCAACGCCGCTTTCTACCCCGAGCGGCCCGCCGGCGTTAAGCTGCCCCCGACGTCCAAGCTCGCGCCGGTGCTGCCCGCACCTCAGATACGTCGCAGCGGAGCGGATCTCACGGTGGCCGTTGTCGGTTCGGGGCCTGCGGGGATGTATGCCGCCGACGAACTGCTCACCCAGAATCGGGTGCGGGTCAACGTTTTCGACAAGCTGCCCACCCCGTTCGGTTTGGTGCGCGCCGGCGTCGCCCCCGATCACCAGAACACCAAGGGCGTGACGTCGCTCTTCGAGCGGATCAACAGCCGGACTGGTTTCACGTTCTACCTCAATGTTGAAGTGGGCCGGCATCTTTCCCATGAGGAGTTGTTGCGGCACCATCACGCCGTTGTCTATACCGTCGGTGCGCCGAACGACCGCAGGCTCGACATCGCTGGCATGGACTTGCCCGGTGCCGGTACGGCCACCGAGACGGTGGCCTGGATCAACGGCCATCCCGATTTCGCCGACCTGACGGTCGACCTTCGCCACGAACGGGTGGTGGTGATCGGCAACGGCAACGTGGCCCTTGATGTGGCCCGGATCCTGACCGCCGATCCGGATGACTTGGCTCGCACCGACATTTCGGATACCGCGTTGGATGCCGTGCGCAATTCGGCGGTGCGCGAGGTCGTCATCGCGGCGCGCCGCGGGCCGGCCGATTCGGCATTCACACTGCCTGAGCTGATCGGGCTGACGTCGACGGCCGAGGTCGTTCTGGCCGCCGAAGACCACGATCTTGTGCAGCAGGACCTGGCAGGCGCCAGCGACCCCCTGACGGTGGGCAAGCTCGAGATCCTCGCCACCTTGCCGGTCGCCTCGCAGACCGCCGCTCGCCCTCGAATCCGGTTGACTTATAACCTGACCCCGCACAGTGTGCTCGGCGACGAACGGGTCGACGGGATCGAGTTCCGCCGCACCGGCACTGACGAGGCAGTGCGGCTCGACACCGGGCTGGTGCTGACCTCGATCGGCTACCGTGGTGCGCCGATCACCGGCCTGCCGTTCGACGATGCGGCGGCCGTCGTTCCCAATCGGGACGGCCGGGTGATCGATCCCGCCACCGGCAATCCGGTCGCCGGGGCGTATGTCGCCGGCTGGATCAAGCGTGGCCCGACGGGTTTCATCGGCACCAACAAATCCTGCGCCATGCAGACCGTCTCGAACCTGGTCGACGACTTCAACGCGGGCCTGCTCACCGATCCCGCCGCGCGACCGGCCCTGCTGGACAAGCTGATCCGCTGCCGCCAACCCGATGTGGTCGACACGGCCGGCTGGCGCGCGATCGACGCCGCCGAGACCGCGCGCGGCGATGCCGAGGGCCGGCCGCGGGTGAAGTTCACCGAGGTGGCCGATATGGTCGCGGTGGCCGCCGCCGTGCCGGAGCCGCCGATCGCCAGACGGCTGCTGGCCGGACTGTTGCGTTAGGCCTTGTCCCGCAAGTAGTTCAGCACCGCGGCCCAGTCTGGGAACTGCGTCGAACCAAACTGTAGCGCGGGAACGCTCGCCCCAGTCCATGCCCAGATGGTGTCTATGGTGGGTGTGCGGGCGAGGATGAGTTAGTCGAAGAGATGTCGAATTTCGTTGAGGGTGAATGGAATCAGGCTAGGCGGTGCGGGTGTGCCGACGTGACCTTTGGCGGCCTGGAAGGATTCCTCGACGGTCCAGCGCCGTCCGGCGACCCGCGCCAAAGTCCTCAGCGGGACCGGGTGTGGTGACCAGCACCGGTAGTAGCCAAGTTCCTGTGTGGAATCGTTGCGTCGCACCATGATCCACTCATATCCAGGAAGGGCTGAGGCGATATCGATCAGCAACCACCAGTACAGGCGCGGACCCTTGCTGCCGGCCCCGGCCGACAGGCGCTGCCAGGCGAACCTCGGCATCTGGGTCAACAGCGCATCGACGCGACACCCCGCGGTGACCACGTGGTGGCAGTGCCCGCGCGCGGCAGCGTAGGTCAGATAAACCCCGATCTGAGAGTTTCCGATACGCCCCGGCCAACGCAGTGTTCACGTCGTCACGCACATCTGCGGCGACCGCGTCTTCATCCCACGAGGCACGCGAAAGCATGTGCTGCAACCCCATATGGCGTGCCATCACCGCGTTCCTCGGCGATGGTCCAGCAGTTCTCGCGTTCCAGATTCGACATCAACCCCAGCATCAACCCCGCCGCATGGCGAGCGGGCTCACAGCGGACGAACCGAGGCCGGACACGATCCATCAGCGCGCCGAACCCATCGAGCCAGTCGCCGGGATCTATGCTCAACGGCGCGGTCAGCGCCGCGTTCTTCGTTGTCTTCACCACCAACGATGATCGCGCGCCGACCGTCTCCACCAGTGCAAACACGCCGCAACCCGATCTACAACAGCAGTGCTAGACGGTCGCACAGTCGAGATCCACGGCTCGCGGTGGAGTACGGTTCGGGCTGACGCAGGGAGGCCAACGATGACTAACACGACAGTGCCGCGGTCGAGCGCCGCCGAAACCCGGCGGGCCATCGGGAATACGATCCGAGGGTCATCGGGCAACCTGGTCGAGTGGTATGACGTCTACGTCTACACCGTGTTCGCAACGTATTTCGAGGGCCAGTTCTTCGAGGAGTCCGAGAAGAACTCGACGGTCTACGTCTACGCGATCTTCGCGATCACCTTCGTGATGCGCCCCGTCGGGTCATGGTTCTTCGGCCGTTTCGCGGACCGGCATGGCCGACGCGCGGCGCTGACGGTGAGCGTGTCGCTGATGGCACTGTGCTCCTTGATGATTGCGGCGGTGCCATCGCAAGCGGTGATCGGGATGGCGGCACCGATCGTCCTCGTCATCGCTCGACTGGTGCAGGGCTTCGCAACCGGCGGTGAGTACGGGACGTCAGCGACCTACATGTCGGAGGCCGCGACACGGGAGCGGCGCGGGTTCTTCTCGTCATTCCAATACGTCACGCTCATCGGTGGGCATGTGCTGGCGCAGTTCACGCTGCTGATCTTGCAGTCGGTCCTCACCGAGGCCCAGTTGCGCGAGTTCGGTTGGCGCATCGCGTTCGCCGTGGGCGGCGTCGCGGCGGTGGTGGTGTTCTGGTTGCGGCGCACCATGGACGAGTCGCTGCCCGAGGACGTCATCGAGGCGGCCAAGGCGGGGAAGGACCCCGGTGCCGGGTCCATGCGAACACTGTTGACGCAGTACTGGCGGCCCTTGCTGCTGTGCTTCCTCATCACGCTTGGCGGCACGGTGGCGTTCTACACCTACAGCGTCAACGCGCCGGCGATCGTCAAGACCGCGTTCAAGGGCGAGGGCATGACCGCGACATGGGTGAACCTGGCTGGGCTGATTTTCCTGATGGTGCTTCAGCCGGTCGGTGGGGTCATCAGTGATCGGATCGGACGCAAGCCAATGTTGGTGTTTTTCGGTGTCGGCGGCGTGTTCTACACCTATGTCCTCATCACATATCTGCCCCAGACACGCTCGCCGCTGGCGTCTTTCGCGCTAGTAGCGGTCGGTTACGTAATCCTGACGGGGTACACCTCGATCAACGCGCTGGTGAAGTCCGAGCTGTTTCCGGCGCAGGTGCGGGCGCTCGGTGTGGGAGTCGGCTACGCTCTCGCGAACTCCATCTTTGGTGGGACGGCGCCGCTGATCTACCAGGCGGCCAAGGAGCAGGGTCACGTACCGCTGTTCATCGGCTATGTTACGGTCTGCATCGCCGTGTCGCTGGTCGTGTACGTGTTCTTCCTGCGCAATAAGGCCGAGACGTATCTTGATCGGGAACGGGGTTCGGCGTTCAAGGCCTGACCCGCGGCATCGGTCGCTAGACGGTGCTGGATCGTCTAGCTCCTCCTCCGCCTCGTTGCTCGGCGGCATCGGTCGCTAGACGGTCGCGTGCTTGATGTCGTCCCAGCCGTCCACCCACTCCACCGACCGCGGCGCCGGCCCCACGTAGATCGCGGACGGGCGGACCAGCTTGCCGAGCCGCTTCTGCTCAAGGATGTGCGCGCACCACCCCGCGGTTCGGCCGCAGGTGAACATCGCGGGCATCATCCTCGCCGGGACCTGGGCGAAATCGAGGATGACCGCCGCCCAGAATTCGACGTTGGTCTCGATGGCCCGGTCCGGCCGGCGTTCGCGCAGTTCGGCCAGCGCCGCCTGCTCGAGTGCGCTGGCCACCTCGTACCGCGGTGCCGCCAGCCGCTTGGCCGTCGCGCGCAGTACCCGTGCGCGGGGATCCTCGGCCCGGTAGACCCGATGCCCGAAGCCCATCAGTTTTTCGTTGCGGTCCAGGACGCCCTTCACCACCGCGCGGGCATCCCCGCTGCGCTCGACCTCTTCGAGCATCGGGAGCACCCGGGCCGGCGCGCCGCCGTGCAGCGGGCCGCTCATCGCGCCGATCGCGCCCGAGAGTGCGGCCGCGACATCAGCCCCGGTGGAGGCGATCACGCGTGCGGTGAACGTTGAGGCGTTCATCCCGTGTTCGGCCGCTGAGACCCAATAGGCGTCGATTGCTTCGACATGCCGCGGATCCGGGTCGCCCTGCCAGCGCGTCATGAAACGCTCTGTGACAGTAGAGCATTCGTCGATCGCGCGCTGCGGTACGGCGGGCCGGTAGATGCCGCGAGCGGACTGGGCAACGTACGACAAGGCCATCACCGACGCGCGGGCGAGGTGGTCACGTGCGGTCTCACCGTCGATGTCCAGCAGCGGGGCATAGCCCCAGATCGGTGCGAGCATCGCCAGGCCGGCCTGCACGTCGACGCGCACGTCGCCGGTGTGGATGGGCAGTGGGAAGGGTTCGGCGGGCGGCAGGCCGTCGCCGAACCGGCCGTCGACCAGCAGGGCCCACACATCGCCGAAGGTGACCCGGTTGCCGACCAGGTCCGCTATGTCGACACCGCGATAGCGCAGCGCACCACCATCTTTATCGGGCTCGGCGATCTCGGTGGTGAACGCCACCACGCCTTCCAGGCCGGGCGCGAAATCGTCGGGCACCAGAGTCATGATTCGGATTCTGCCACTCGCCGATTGGGCCGCCGCTACCGGTCGGTAACAGGTGCTCAGCAGCTCCGGGCGTACCGTTATGCCGTGGAAAATCCCGATGATGATCGCTTGGCGGCGATGCGTGTCGAGTACGGCTCGGTCGAAAAGGACGGCAGCACCGACCTCGACGTCGACTGGCTCGCACAGGGCTGGCTTGCCTTGTTGCACAGCTGGATAGCCGACGCGCAGGCTGCCGGCGTGGCCGAACCCAACGCCATGGTGCTGGCCACCGTCGATTCGGGAAGACCGGTCAGCCGCACGGTGTTGTGCAAAAGCGTGGACGAGACCGGCATCACTTTCTACACCAATTACGACTCCGCCAAGGGCTCCGAACTGGCGGCGACGCCGTACGCCTCGGTGACGTTCCCCTGGTACGCACTCGGCCGGCAGGTGCACATCCGCGGTGCGGTGACCAAGGTCACCGCCGAGGAAACCGCCCGTTACTGGGCATGGCGGCCGCGCGGTTCACAGCTGGGCGCGTGGGCGTCGGCGCAGTCCCAGCCCATCGGCTCCCGCGCCGATCTGCTGGGTCGGCTCGCCGAAGTTACCGAACGCTTCGCCGGCGACGAGCACGTGCCGGTGCCTCCGCACTGGGGTGGCTACCGGATGGCCCCCGAGGTCGTCGAATTCTGGCAGGGCCGGGAGAACCGGGTCCACAACCGGATTCGTGTGACAGGCGGAACCCGCATCGAGCGGCTGCAGCCTTAGGTGGCGCGGCTCTTCGCCGACACCACCCCACTGAAAACGCCGGATTTCCGCCGTCTGTGGGTGGCCGGCATCGTCACGGTCATCGGGGCGAACCTCACCATCTTCGCCGTTCCCGTGCAGTTGTACGCACTTACCCAGAGCTCGGCATACGTCGGCTTGTCCGGAGTGTTCGCGCTAGTTCCGCTCATCGTGTTCGGGCTGCTGGGCGGCGCCTGGGCGGACGCCATGGACCGGCGGGTGTTGCTGATCATCACCTCCTGCGGGCTGGGGGTGTCCTCGGTGCTGTTGTGGCTGCAGGCCGCGCTCGGGCTGAACAACGTGTGGGTGGTGTTATGCCTGTTGTCGGTTCAGCAGGCGTTCTATGCCATCGACAGCCCAACCCGCTCGGCGGCGATACCGCGGATGATCCCCGGTGACCAACTGGCGGCGGCCAACTCGCTGAATTTCACCGTGTTCCAGTTCGGTGCCATCGTCGGCCCGCTGATGGCCGGCGTGATGCTGCGGTGGGTCGACCTGTCCACGCTGTATCTGATTGACGCGGCGACCTGCCTGGTGCCCATGTGGGTGGCGTGGCGACTCGCGCCGATACCGCCTTCGGTCAGCGGGCGGGGGATGGGATTTGATGCCGTCCGCTCGGTGTTCGAAGGTTTCCGCTTCCTGTCCGGGAACAAAGTGGTGCTGATGTCTTTCGTTGTCGACCTCATCGCGATGATCGCCGGCATGCCGCGGGCGTTGTTCCCGGAAATGGCGCACCAGAGTTTCGGCGGACCGATCGAGGGGGGTACCACCATGGCGCTGTTGGCGGCGGCAATGTCGATCGGAGCCGTCGTGGGCGGAGTGTTTTCCGGCTGGTTTCCTCGCATCCAGCGCCAAGGGTTGGCGGTGGTGATTGCGATCGTGGTGTGGGGCGCGGCGATGATCGGCTTCGGTGTGGCCGGCGGGCTGGCGCATGGCAGCGCCGGCACGATGCTGTGGATTGCGGTGGTGTTCCTCGCCATTGGCGGCGCCGCGGACATGGTGTCGGCGGCATTCCGGTCGACGATCCTGCAGCAGGTAGCTTCCGACGACCTGCGCGGTCGGCTGCAGGGCGTGTTCACGGTCGTCGTTGCCGGTGGTCCCCGGCTGGCCGACACGGCACACGGGGTGGCCGCCGCCATGGTGGGCACCACACTTGCGGCCGCCGGTGGCGGCGCGCTCGTGGTGATCGGCGTCGTGGTGGCGGCCGCGGCGGTGCCGGTGTTTGTTCGCTACCGGGTGCCGCCGACGAAACCGTAAGTTGGCGTATTCCGACGACGATCGGCCAGGTGGCGGACGTCGTCGTGCACGCACGTCCCGGGCTGCGCGACCTAAAGAAGCAACGCACCCGCGCCATGCTGGTCGATGCGGCCGCGACCCGGCTTGCGCTACTGGTTCCTGGGGTTGCCGCCCAGCTCGGCGTCGACGCCAGAGATCGCCGGGTGGCGCCGATCGTGTCGCCGCGTGTTACGCCCGCCAGCCGACCGATATCACCCAGTACGAGGCCCTGGCCCGCGCGCACCTCGAGACCTTCCGCAGCGCTCAGTACGGCGACCCGCATTCGGCGGCCTTCGAACGGATGCGACTGTTGCTGACGATCGTGAACTCCGCCCCCGCCATCGGTCTGGGGCCCTTCATGTTCCGCACCGAAGGCTTCCACTACGCGGCGATCGAGGTGGCGGCGCGGCGGATGGGCGTACCCGCCGGTCACCCAGCCATCCGCATCCTGTTCGACACCTGGGCGGTGGTGATGGGGGTGGCCTGTCGCGGCCTCGGCGCCGCGGACGGACCACCGGTCGAGCCCGACGTCTTGTGTCGCCGAATCGAGTCGGTGTACGACGTTTTCACCCGGCTCTGGAAGTCCTGACCTACCCCGCGCCAACCCCCCGCGGGCGGGTAGGCAGAATAGCGACTACCTTCACCTAGTACGGACGCCTCAGCCGGTGTCAAAGAGCTCAGAAGGGGTTCATGTGGCCGCAACCGACGAGACCGCCACCCTGAAGTATCCGGGCGGCGAGTTGGACCTCGACGTCGTGCACGCGACCGAGGGGTCGGACGGGATCGCCTTGGGGTCGTTGCTGTCCAAGACCGGCTACACCACGTTCGACCAGGGTTTTGTGAACACCGCGTCGACCAAGAGCGCCATCACCTACATCGACGGTGACGCCGGGATTCTGCGCTATCGCGGGTACCCGATCGAGCAGCTCGCCGAGAAGTCGAATTTCATCGAGGTGAGCTACCTCCTGATCTACGGCGAGCTGCCGACCACCGAGCAGCTCGAGAGGTTCACCAACCAGATCCAGCGGCACACTCTGCTGCACGAGGATCTCAAGCGGTTTTTCGACGGCTTCCCGCGCAACGCGCACCCGATGCCGGTGCTGTCCAGCGCGGTCAACGCGCTGAGCGCCTACTACCAGGACTCGCTGGATCCGCTGGACCATGAGCAGGTCGAGCTGTCGACGATCAGGCTGCTGGCCAAGATGCCGACAATCGCGGCCTATGCCTACAAGAAGTCGGCCGGACAGCCCTTCCTGTACCCGGACAACTCGCTGACTCTGGTGGAGAACTTCCTGCGGATGACGTTCGGCTTCCCAGCCGAGCCCTATGAGGTGGATCCCGAAATCGTCCGCGCGCTGGACATGCTGCTGATCCTGCACGCCGATCACGAGCAGAACTGCTCGACGTCGACGGTGCGGCTGGTCGGTTCCTCGCAGGCCAACCTGTTCACCTCGATCTCCGGCGGCATCAATGCACTGTGGGGCCCGCTGCACGGTGGCGCAAACCAGGCGGTGCTGGAGATGCTGGAGAAGATCCGCGCCGGCGACGACGATGTGCAGACCTTCGTCAAGAAGGTCAAGAACCGCGAAGACGGCGTGAAGCTGATGGGCTTTGGCCACCGGGTCTACAAGAACTACGACCCGCGGGCGCGCATCGTCAAGGAGCAGGCCGACAAGATCCTCGGCAAGCTCGGCGGCGACGACGAGCTGCTGGACATCGCCAAGCAGCTCGAAGAGATCGCACTGACCGATGATTTCTTCATCGAGCGCAAGCTGTACCCGAACGTCGACTACTACACCGGCGTGATATACCGCGCGATGGGCTTCCCGACGCGGATGTTCACCGTGCTGTTCGCCCTGGGCCGGTTGCCAGGCTGGATCGCGCACTGGCGGGAGATGCACGACGAGGGCAGTAGCAAGATCGGCCGCCCGCGCCAGATCTACACGGGCTACACCGAGCGCGATTACGCCGCCATCGACGGGCGTTAACTGCCGTACAGGCGTCTATCTGCAGGCCGCCTGTATGGCCACTGTGGCCGAATCTGCTTCCCGCAGAGGATCATTGAGATCGGCAGTCTGCTTGCCCACCAAGTACTGAATGGTGATGTACCGATAGGACTCGGCAAGCTTCCGCACGGGTGCCGCGAGGTCGGCCGGGGTGGCGGGATTTCGAATCAGGGTATCCATGAGGTAACCGCCACCGACATACAGAGCCAAGCGCGCGTTTGCCGCTACGGCTAATACTGTCGTTGGGTTGGATCCGCCGTCGCGGCGTGTGTTGATGATCACCGCGTTGTGGACCGTCTCGAATGCGTCGCACACTGCTTTCTTCGAGAGGGCCACGTCTTCAGTGCTGTAGGTCTTGGCCGCGTGCGGCTCAGCGTTGGGCGCGGGCTTGAACCATGCCGCGATCGCAATCGCGCCGACGACGAGGCCGATCACAATTGCGACGATCGACAGGATGGTCGGGAGTCGGGACGGCTTTGGCGCTGGTGGCCACGGCTCCGGCGCTGGCGGCCAAACATCGGGTCCAACGGGCGATCCATACGGGGGCTGTGACATGCGAAGCATGCTATTCCCGGCGTCTGCCGGCGTGTTGCCCACCCCGGATATCGACGTCGAACAGCGATTTCGTGAGTGATCTACGCTATCGCCGATTTTGGCGCCGTCCCCAGCTTGACCTCCGCACGATTGTAGTTTCACAATGGTTGTGTGATTACAACTGTCGTTGACCTCAGCGCGCGGCGGAAAGCCATCATCTTGGCGTCCTGCTGCCTGAGCCTGCTGATCGTCTCGATGGACTCGACGATCGTGAACGTCGCGATCCCGGCGATCCGCACTGACCTGCACGCCTCTGCCTCGCATATGCAGTGGGTCATCGACGTCTACACCCTCGTTCTCGCGTCGCTGCTGATGCTGTCGGGTGCCGCCGGTGACCGGTTCGGCCGCCGCCGGGTGTTCCAGATCGGTCTGACCGTCTTCGCGCTGGGCTCGCTGCTGTGCAGCCTGGCTCCCGATATCGACATGCTGATCGGCGCGCGGCTGATCCAGGGCCTCGGCGGCTCGATGATGAATCCCGTTGCACTGTCCATCATTTCGCAGATCTTCGTCGGACGGGTGGAGCGCGCCCGCGCGCTGGGCCTGTGGGGTGCGGTGGTCGGCATCTCGATGGCGCTCGGTCCGATCGTCGGTGGCTTCCTTATCCAGGCAATCAGCTGGCGCGCGGTGTTCTGGATCAACCTGCCGATCTGTGCGGCGGCGATCATCCTCACCGCGATCTTCGTTCCCGAGAGCAAGTCGGCCACCATGCGCGATATCGATGCGGTGGGTCAGCTGCTGGCTGTGCTGGCGTTGTTCGGTGTGGTGTTCGTGCTCATCGAGGCACCGGGGTTGGGCTGGACCAACCCGCGCATCCTGGCGATCGCCGCGGGCGCGGTGCTGGCCCTGCTCGGGTTCTTGCGCTACGAGTCCCGCCGCCACGATCCCTTCATCGATCTGCGGTTCTTCCGGAGCATTCCCTTCGCGTCGGCTACGGTCACCGCCGTGTGCGCCTTCGCTGCCTGGGGAGCCTTCCTGTTCATGATGTCGCTGTATCTGCAGGGAGAGCGCGGCTATTCAGCCGCCCACACCGGCCTGATCTACCTACCGATCGCCATCGGCGCACTGTTCTTCTCACCGCTGTCGGGCCGGTTGGTCGGCCGTTTCGGCGCGCGCCCGTCACTTCTGGTGTCGGGGATCCTGATCACCACCGCGTCGGTGATGTTGAGCTTCCTCACCGCCACCACGCCGATCTGGGCACTGCTGGTGATCTTCGCGGTGTGTGGCATCGGCTTCGGCATGGTCAACGCGCCGATCACCAATGCCGCGGTGAGCGGGATGCCACGCGATCGAGCCGGGGCCGCCTCGGCGGTCACCTCGACCAGCAGGCAGGTTGGAGTGAGTATCGGTGTGGCACTGTGTGGTTCGGTCGCCGGGTCGGCGCTTGCGGTAGCCGGGGGGGACTTCACCTCGGCAGCCCGGCCGCTGTGGTGGGTCTGCATCTGTCTGGGTCTGGTGATCACCGTGTTGGCGGTCGTCTCCACGTCGAGACGCGCCATACTGTCCGCGCAGCGGCTGGCTCCACTGATCGATAGCCATCGAACCGAGCCCGCGCATGTCGGGTAGTCCGGTGGCCGATCAGGTCTGGCGCGCGATGTCGAGTCTGGTGCTGGACAACAAGGACGGCTGGCGCCGCGCAGTGGTCGACCGAACCGGCTTGCCGTTCAGCAGGATTCGGATCCTGTGCCGGCTCTCGTCACAACCGATGACGGTCAAAGAGGTCGCTGAGGCGGCCACCATCGACGCACCGGCTGCCACGGTGGCGGTCAACGATCTGGAAGCCCGCGGGCTGGTGGTCCGCAAACCCCACCCGGACAACCGACGCTGCAAGCTGGTGTCACTGACCGAGGCGGGGCGCGATGTCATCGCGGTGCTCGACGCCACCGACGACCCGGCCCCCGCGGCGCTGGCCGCCCTCGACGGGCAGGATCTTGCGGCGCTGCGGACGATCCTGTCGCGCGTGATCAGCTGAGGCAGCCCTCGACTTCGTCGCCGGGGCGCACGCTGGCGTCGCTGGGGCCACCGCCGGTTTCACGCAACTCGCGCTCCTGGGCGACGAGGTCGTGGATGCGGATGAGTGTTTCGCTCTCTGTGCCACAGTTCCAGTGTGTCCGACGTTGCTCTGGTCAGAACGGTGAAGCGACAATCGCGCCGAACTCGGTGCAGAACCAGTCGACGTCCGAGCTCGAGAACACCAGCGGCGGGCGGATCTTCAGCACGTTGCCGTCGCGGCCGCAGACCGAGATCAGCACCCGGCGCTCCCGCATGGCGTTGACCAGTGCCCGGGCACCCGCCCGGTCCGGTGCACCGGTCTCGGAGATGACCTCGACACCGACGTAGAGACCGGTGCCGCGCACATCGCCGATGCGGGGATGGTCGGTGCCCAGTCGGGCCAGCTCGGTGCGCAACTGGGTGCCCACCTCACCCGCGTTGCGCATCAGCTTCTCGTCCTCGATGACATCGAGCACGGCTGCGGCGGCGGCCACCGTCACCGGGTTACCGCCGAAGGTGTTGAAGTACGGGATCCCGCGGGCGAAGACGTCCAGGATGTCGGAACGGGCCGCCATCGCCGCGATGGGCAGCCCGTTGCCCATCGGCTTGCCCATCGTCACCAGATCCGGTGCGACGCCGTGTCGGAGGAAGCCCCACATCGCCTCGCCGGTACGGGCGAACCCGGGTTGGACTTCGTCGGCGATGAAGACCCCGCCGGCGCGGTGCACCGCCTGCACTGCGGGAGCCAGCACCGAGGGGTCGGGATAGATCCCGTCGGAGGAGAAGATGGTGTCCACGATCAGCGCGGAAAACCCGGCACCGGAGGACTTCAGGTCGGCGATGGCGGCGACGACATCGTCGGTGAACCGGGCGGACAGCTCGATCGCCGGGATCCGGTAGCTATCTGGTGGGGGAATCGCGCGGACGTGTGCACCGAGTGCGGTCGCGCCGCCGATGGACGGCGAGATCGCGGTGACGGAGGCGGTGTTGCCGTGGTAGGCGTCGCTGGTGACGATGACACCTGCTGCACCGGTGTGCATTTCGGCGACGCGCAGGGCCAGATCGTTGACCTCTGAGCCGGTGCAGGCGTACATGACCTGATCGATCTGCTCGGGCATGGTGTCGAGCAGTCGCCGGCTGTAGTCGACGATGCCGCCGTGCAGATAGCGGGTGTGGGTGTTCAGCGTGGACAGCTGCCTGCTGACGGCCTCCACCACGTGCGGGTGGCAATGGCCGACGCTGGCGACGTTGTTGTAGGCGTCGAGGTAGCAGGCGCCGTCGGAGTCATAGAGCCGGGTGCCCTCGCCGCGCACCAGGTGTACCGGCCGTTCGTAGAACAGCCGGTACGCCGGGCCCAGCATGCGGTCACGGGCCGCGATCAACGATTCGGTGGCGGGATCGACCGGGTGATCCGCGGAATAGCTGTTGGAATCCATGATGTTGGAGAAACTCACTGCGCTATTCCTTCGCCTCGTTGACGCGACCCGCGACTGCCTTGCCTAACGTTCGTGCGCCTCCTCAAGGACTGTCCGGCCCAGCTCCGAATAGCGCTGCGGGGACGTGTATTTCAGCACCACGGCCAGCAGGAGGCCGCCGATGCCGACCGCCGCAACCACATACGGGATCGCGGCAAAGACCCAGTCGGTGGCGGCGGTGCCCGCGGCGAACGATGCGTTCTTGCCCAGTAGGTAGACCACGTACAGCATTCCCAGCCCGCCCAGAAGTGGCGCAAGGAACGTGCGGAACCAGTTCGCCGTCTCGGGGTGATTCTTGCCGATGTGGAAGTAGGCGATCACCGCGAACGCGGCCAGCGCCTGCACCAGCATGATCGCGGTGGTGCCCAGCAGTGCCATCAGCCCGTACAGGCCGGTGTAGGGGTCACGGCCGGTCAGCGCGAAGAACAGCACCACGACGGTGGCGAACCCGGTCTGCACGAAACCGGCGATGTGCGGGGAGCCGTGCGTGGCGTGGGTGGCGCCGATCGTCTTGCGCATTCCGGGGATCACGTTCTCCCGGCCGAGCGCGTAGATGTAGCGGGCGGCACAGTTGTGGAATGCCATACCGCAGGCGAACGAACCGGTCATCAGCAAGATCTTGAACAGGTCGACGGCCCACGTGCCCAGGTGCGCACCGACCGGGCCGAAGAAGATGTCACCGGCTGTTGTCGAATCCTGGGCCAGTGCAACGGCATTCTGCGGTCCGGTGCCGACGATCGCCAGCCACGAGATGATCACGTAGAACACGCCGATGCCGATCACCGAGCTGATCACCGCGATGGGGATGATCTTCTTGGGGTTCTTGGACTCTTCGCCGTACATGGCGCTGGACTCGAAGCCGACCCATGACCAGAACGCGAAGAACAGCCCGATGCCGGCGGACCCGGCTACCGTGATCATGCTGCCGTCAGCGCCGGCCACCGCGCCGGAGAGATTCTGAAATGCGTTGATCGGGTTCAACGATCCCCATGACCAGCCCTGTGGCCCACCGCCGGTGAAGAGCACCGACAGCGCCATCAGCGAGAGCATCACGATCTCGGTGATCAGGAAGACCCCGAGCACCCGTGCGGCGACGTTGATGTCGAAGTAGGTCAGCAGCGCGTTGATCGCGAGCATCGCGATCGCGAACACGATCCACGGGATATTCACGTGGAAAAGGGAATTGAAGGTGTCATTGCCGAAGAAGGCGAAGATGCCGATCAGGGACGCCTCGAACACCATATAGGCCATGGCGGTCAGGAAGCCCGCGCCGAGACCGACGATGCGGCCGAGACCGTGCGAGATGTACCCGTAGAACGCGCCGGTGGCGGTGATGTGCTTGCTCATCGCGGCGTAGCCGATGGCGAACAGCGTCAACACGATCGTCGCGACGAAGTATCCTGCGGGGGCGTAGATCCCATTGCCGAAGCCGACCGCGATCGGCACGTTACCGACCATCGCGGTGATCGGTGCGGCGGTGGCGACGGCCATGAACAGGACGCCGATCAGCCCGACGGCGTTGGGCTTGAGTCGCTGTACGGTTTCGGTGCTGGCACCGGTGCCCGCGACGGCGGGCGGATCGATGATGTCGCTCATAGTGTGAATATCCCATCTCCTGCGCGACTGGGGTCGCGCTCGCCTTTTGGTCTGGTTCAGCTGGTCTGGTTGAGCCCGGGTCTTGGTGTGCCGGGGAGCGATGGCTTGTCGACAACAGCTCTGTGGTGCGACGTCGACATTGTTACCCCCGCCAGATCGCCTGGTCAACAGGAAGAATCGAGCGATACCGGCTGAATGTTTCGGCGGTGTTTCCCATGGCTCGGGTAGGAAACAGCGGCGTTAAACCTGCCGATTTGGTATGCCCGTGACGCGGTTATGGTCCAGACTGTTCGCATGCCGGGACTGCCGCCGACTCATGAGTTGTTCGCGCGCGCCGCCCTGAACGCCTATGGCCGCGACAGTGAGACCCCGCTGCGGCTGCTCAGCCTCTCCGAGAACGCCACCTACCTGGTCGACGACGATGATCCGATCGTGTTGCGCGTGCATCGGCCCGGGTACCACTCCTTGGAGGCGATTCGTTCGGAGCTGGCGTGGATGCGGGCGTTGCGCACCGAGACCTCAGTCACCACACCGGAGTTGGTTGCGGCCCTCGATGGTTCCGATGTCGTGATCGCCAAAGTGGACGGTGGCGCTTTGCACGTCGACGCGGTGACGTTTGTCGCGGGGTGCACGGCCGAGGAAGATCCCGATGCCGTCGGGTTCGGCGAGCTCGGCCGGCTCACCGCCATCATGCACGAGCACGCTCGGAACTGGTCGTTCCCCAAGGGATTCACCCGGTTTCGCTGGGACGTGGATACGATCCTGGGTCCGCAGGCTCGGTGGGGCAACTGGCGCCTGGCGCCCGGGCTGACCGACGCCGACCTCGTCGTCATCCAGCGCGCCGCCGACGATATCACCAAGAAGCTCACCGAATTCGGAAGCACTCCAGATCGTTTCGGGCTGGTGCATGCCGACATGCGGCTGGCCAATCTCATGGTGGACCCGGCCGACGCGGCGGCGGGGATCACCGTGATCGACTTCGACGACTGCGGCTGGTCGTGGTATCTGACCGATGTCGGCGCGGCAGTGTCGTTCATTGAGGACACGGCGGCTGGCGAACGGATCATCGCCGACTGGCTCACCGGCTATTTCGAGGCCGGGTCTTTTCCCGCCGAGCATCTCGCGTTGATTCCGTCGTTCGTGATGATGCGCCGGATCATGCTCACCGCCTGGATCGCATCGCATTGCGACGCCGATGCCGCGATCGGCGTCGGCGAGCAGTTTGCCCCCGACACCGCTGCACTGGCGCATCGGTATCTCCAAGATCGGACCTGGTTACAGGATGCGATCTTTGGATCACGCGTCTGAATGTGACTGCGGCAGAAAGGATTGCATGTGTTTGACCTCCAGTCTACTTCGGTCGTGGTGACCGGCGGTAGCAAGGGCATTGGGCGGGGGATCGCCGCCGTGTTCGCCACTGCCGGAGCCAACGTGACGATCGCGGCGCGGTCAACGGCCGAACTCGACTCGGCGGTGGCCGATCTCGAGACGCTGGGTGCCGGGAAGGTGCTGGGCGTGCAGACCGATGTCGCCGACCCTGCGGCCTGTGCCGGCCTGGCTGCCGCCGCCATTGATGCGTTCGGCGGTATCGACGTCGTTTGCGCCAATGCGGGAATCTTCCCGGACGCACCGCTGGCCACGATGACCCCGGCCCAGCTGTCGGAGGTCCTCGACGTCAACGTCAAGGGCACGGTGTTCATCGTGCAGGCCTGCCTGGACGCGCTGATCGGCTCCGGGCGCGGCCGGGTGATCTTGACATCGTCGATCACCGGTCCGATCACCGGCTTCCCCGGCTGGTCGCATTACGGGGCCTCGAAATCCGCTCAACTGGGTTTTATGCGCACCGCCGCAATCGAATTGGCTCCGCACGGGATCACCGTGAACGCGGTGCTTCCGGGCAACATCTACACTGAAGGCCTCTATGACAAGGGGCCGGAGTACATCGCCGGCATGACGGCGGCGATCCCGGCCGGCGTGCTGGGAAAGCCCGAGGACATCGGGCATCTCGCCGCGTTCCTGGCCACGGTCGAGGCCGGGTACATCACCGGTCAGGCGATCGCGGTCGATGGCGGCCAGGTGCTGCCGGAGTCGCCGGACGCGGTGCGCCCCTAGTCCGATGGAGGAATCGGAGGGGGGGCCGATTGCCGAGGATGTGCGGCGGCGCATCCTGTCGATGCTTGCCCAGGGCACACTTCGGCCCGGCTCGCGGTTGGGTACCGAACGCGAGATGGCCGACCGCTTCGAGGTGTCCCGGTCCACCCTGCGCAGCGCGCTGCTGCCGTTGAGCCGCGCTGGGGTGCTGGAGCGCCGGACCGGCCGCAACGGGGGCACGTTCGTGCGCGCCGACGTGGTGGAACGCAATGCCGCCGAGCTGGCCGGCCTGCCGTCCCGACTGCGCAGCGGCGGGCACACCAGCGCCACTCGGGTGCTTGCCACCGACCGCAGGCCGCCGACCCCGGCGGAGGCTGCGGCGCTGGAAATCGGTGTTTGCCGCGAGGTTTTCGCGATCCGTCGGCTGCGTTACGCCGACGGGGTGCCGCTGTCGGTGGACTTCTCCTGCTTCGTCGCCGACCACGTCGTGGATCTGCTCGAGCAACCGCTGGGCGGCTCGCTCTACGAATTGTTCGCCGTCCGCTACGGGCTGGTGCCTGCCACGTCCAGCGAGACCATCGAGGTCGTCAGCGCCAGTCCCAGGGAAGCACAGTGGCTCGGCGTTGCCCACCGGCGCCCGCTGGTGGCGATCACCCGGGTCACTCGCGACGCTGGCGACCAGCCATTCGAATACGCCTATGACCTGTTCCGCGCTGACCGGGTCCGGTTGACGGCGACGACGTCGACGGTCACCGCACGGGAACGCCGCGGTACGGACGGTCGGGTGGAACGCTCGGTCAGCAGCGCGTGACCGGTTAGTCTGACGGCGTGACCAAACCCGTGATCGAATTCCCCGACGGCCCGGCACCCACCGAACTGGTGATCACAGACCTGGTGGTCGGCGACGGCGACGAGGCCACTCCCGGTGCCGTCGTGGATGTCCACTACGTGGGTGTCGAGTACGACACCGGTGAAGAGTTCGACAGCTCGTGGAATCGCGGGGAGTCCATTTCCTTCCCGTTGCGCGGACTGATCCAGGGCTGGCAGGACGGCATTCCCGGGATGAAGGTCGGCGGTCGGCGGCAGCTGACGATTCCGCCCGAGCAGGCCTATGGCCCGGCCGGCGGCGGACATCAGCTGTCCGGCAAGACGCTGATCTTCGTCATCGACCTGCTGGCCACCCGCTAGTTCGGTTTCCGTTGACGCGCGCGTTGCGCGCCCGGCGTGTGTGATGCCGGAGTGTCGTGTGTGATGCCGGAGTGTATTGGTAGATCCGAGAACAGGTGTCGGGATGGGCGGGGTTGAACGACGCCAGCAGCAGATCCGGTCGACGGTGCGCCCTGGGCGCCGAAAAGTTCTGTGGTCAAGGCGATTCGGTCCAGGCCCGCGCTCAGTGCAGCTCGTGCGTCGTGCGAGGCGAACACCGCGGAGTTCGGGTTGACCAGGACCAGCGCCTCGACCAGGCGCTCTCCTGGAGCACCTCGGTGTCCGGGCCTGCCACGCAGACGCGTGATCGTTGCCGTTGGCGTGCTGGACGACCGCCGTCGCGCAGGGCGAACGTGTACGTCAGTCCGGCCGGGGTGACGTCCCATGTGGTTGCCACCAGCGGCGCGATCTTCGTGAAGCCCGGCGCGTACTGACGCAGTCCCTGATAGGTCGAGGTCATGATCATCAGACCCTCGGGCTGGTAGAAGGTGTCGGGGTTTCGGCGGTGTGACACGACGGTCACCACCTTCTACGATCGTCCAAGTTTTGGAGGATCGAAGGGAGCAAGCGCAATGCCCGCTACGCCACGCGCGTTCGATCTCACCGGCCAGGTGGCTCTGGTCACCGGGTCGAGCAGCGAGCTCGGGATCGGTTTCGCCTCGGCCCGACTGCTGGGTCAACTCGGGGCCGCGGTGATGGTGACCGGAACCACCGACCGGGTGTACCAGCGCGCCGAGGAACTCGCCGGCGACGGCATCGTGGCCGATGCGTATATCGCCGACCTGTTCGATCCCACCGCGGCCGATGGCTTGGTCACCGCCACGGTCGCAGCGTTCGGCAAGCTGGACATCCTGGTGAACAATGCTGGCCTGGCCTCGGTGCACAGCCCGGAAGAACCCAACCCGTTGATGGTGATGACCGATGAGGAATGGTCACTTGCGTTGCGCCGCAACCTGCACAGTGCGTTCTATGTCACCCGGGCAGCACTGCCGGGGATGGTCGAACGCTGCTACGGCCGTGTCGTCAACGTGGGGTCGACGGCCGGTGTGCTGACCGCCTATGCCGGAGATGTCGGGTATCACACCGCCAAGGCGGCGATGCTGGGGATGACCCGTTCGCTGGCCGTCGACTACGCCAAGACCGGTATCACCGCCAACCTCGTCCTCCCCGGGTGGATCGCGACGGCCGCGCAGTTGCCGTCCGAGGTCGCCGCCGGGAATGCCACCCCGATCGGGCGGTCAGCCACCGCCCACGAGGTCGCGTCCGGTGTCGTCTACCTGGCCACCCCCGGCGCCTCGTACGTCACGGGCACTACGCTGATCATTGACGGCGGTAACGCCATCTGCGGGGCAACGCCGGCGGCCTAATGTGGCGCGGGCAGGCTCAGCACCAACCGCGCACCGCCGAGCGGGCTGTTCGCCAGTGAGGCTGTCCCACCGTGCAATTCGGCCTGCTGCGCCACCAGGGCCAGGCCGAGCCCTGAGCCGGAATGCGACGCCGTCGATCCGCGCTTGAAGCGTTCGAAAACCTCGGAGCGTTCGGCTTTCGGCACACCGGAGCCATTGTCGTCGACGGCGATCTCCACGCCGTCGCGCGAGCTCACGGCCGAGAGTTGCACCCGGGTCGCGCCACCGTGCTTGACCGCGTTGGCGATGGCGTTGTCCACCGCAAGCCGAAGGCCGGCGGGCAGGCCGATGATGATGCATGTCGGCGACGGCGCCAGTGACACCTCGAGCTCGGGGTAGACCCGCATCGCGGTCAGCGGCGTGCGCAGCTCGTGGGCCGACACCGCAGCGAAGTCGCGGGCCGAGGCCAGTGCGGCCTGGGTCCGCTCCTGTTCAGTCCAGATCCGCTCCAGCAGACCCTTGATCGCCTCACCGATCTCCACTGCCTCAGTGGCGCCACCGATCTCGACGTCGGGCGCCTTGTCGCCGGCCTCGATCTGCCGGGTCTGGGCGGCCAGCCGCCGGAACGGCCGGACCGCGAACGTGGCCAGTGCCCAGCCCAAGAACGCGGCGGCACCGACGGCGAGTGCGCAGATCACCAGCACCCGGCGATGCAGGTTGTTGGTGTCGGCGATGGTGTCGTCGTAGGTGGCCCCGACTTCCAGCGTGGTTGCCTCGGGGTAGGAGAGCTCCACGGTGCGCACCCGGTAGCGGATGCCGTCGACCTCGGTGGTGGCGTAGTCGGAGTTCTGTCGAGGCAGCACGACATCGGAGTTGGACCGGACCTGGTCGCCGCGGCGGACGGTGATCACCACGTCCTGGTCGTTGGGTGACGGCGGGATCTGGTCCAGCCCGCGCGGCACGAATGGGACCGCGAAGCCCGCGGCTTCGTCCAAGCGCCGGTCCAGTCGTTCCAGGCGGTCGTTGGTGATCCCGATCCAGACGATGGTGCCGACGATCGTCACCACGATCGCCGCGCCGATCGCCGTCGCGAACGCCACCCGGGTGCGCAGCGAGGGCGTGCGGCGAAAAATCGGCGCGAGCGGCATGGGGGGTTACTGGGTGCGCAATACGAAGCCCACGCCGCGCACGGTGTGCAGCAGTCGGGGCGCGCCGCCGGCCTCGAGCTTGCGGCGCAGGTAGCCGATGAAGACGTCGACGACGTTGGTGTCGGCGGCGAAGTCGTAGCCCCACACCAGCTCGAGCAGCTGAGCGCGGGACAGTACGGCCGTCTTGTGCTCAGCGAGCACCGCCAGCAGATCGAACTCGCGCTTGGTGAGGTCGACGTCGACACCGTTGACTCTGGCCCGCCGGCCGGGGATGTCGACCTCCAGTGGGCCGACCTGGATGGTCTCCGAGGAGAACGTGGCCGTCGCGCCGCGGCGGCGCAGCAGCGCCTTGACCCGGGCTACCAGCTCGGCCAACACGAACGGTTTGACCAGGTAATCGTCCGCCCCGGCCTCCAAACCCGCGACCCGGTCGTCGACCGAGCTGCGGGCCGAGAGCACGCAGACCGGCACGTCGTTGTCCATCGCGCGCAGCGCGGTCACCACGCTCACACCGTCCAGCACCGGCATGTTGATGTCGAGGACGATCGCGTCGGGTCTGGTTTCGGTGGCCGAGCGCAGGGCTTCGGCGCCGTCGACGGCGGTCGCCACCTCGAATCCGGAGAGCCGCAGCCCACGCTCCAGCGATGCGAGCACGTCGGGATCGTCATCGACCACCAGTACCCGGGGTGCGGTCGAACTACTGTCCATGGCCCACATCTTGCCTGATCGACGGCCGTACCCGTGGGAGGCCGCCGCGACACGGCGACATCCGGGGGAAGGGTTTGAGCTCAATCATTGTTCAGGTTTTAGCGTGGCGATGTCGTGTCCGATAACCGATTGCCGTGCGTGCGATCATCGAATGCGGGGGGTCGTGTCGTACCGGCCGCATAGCTTCGGCGGTAGTCGATGACGAAGGAAATGGTTTTGACGCGGTGCATGTGGTGACTTCTGTTCCAGGTGGGCTGCCCGAATCCGGCGCAGTGCGCCCGGATCCGGCGATCGCCGCGCCCCGGCCCGCGCCACGGGCCGCCTCCGACCTGCTGCGGTTACTGCCCTACCTGATGCCGTATCGCGCGCGCTGGGTCGCGATGCTCATTGTCGCGATCACCAGCCTGGTGGCTACCGTTGCCATCCCGCTGATGACGAAGGCTGTGATCGACGGTCCGGTACGCCACCAGGATCAGCACGGGCTCTGGGTAGTCGGTGCGGCGGCCACGGCAGTAGGCATCTCCGAGGCGGTGCTGTGGTTCATCCGGCGCTGGCTGGTGGCCCGGGCCACCATGGGCGTGGAGGTCGATATCCGCAAGGATCTCTACGCGCGCTTGCAGATCCTGCCGATGTCGTTTCACGGCCGCTGGCAGTCCGGTCAGTTGTTGTCACGAATCATGAACGACCTCAGCGTGATTCGGCGGCTGCTGTCGTTCGGATTGGTGTTCCTGATCCTCAACGTCCTGCAGATCACCGTCGTCACGATCATCCTGCTGGCGATGTACTGGCCGCTCGGGGTCGTGGTGCTGGTCTCGATAGCGCCGATCACCCTGACCGTGCTGCACTTCGAGCGGGCCTTCACCCGGCTGTCCCGCCAAGCCCAGGACCAGGCCGGCCACGTCGCCACCCATGTCGAGGAATCGGCGCTGGGATTGCGGGCGGTGAAGTCCTTCGGTCGCGAAGACTACGTCTACGACCGCTTCGACGAGCAGGCCAGCACGCTATACGACACCCAGATCCAAAAGGTCGCGGTGTCGGCGAAGTTCTGGACCATGCTCGAAGTGATCCCCAACCTCACACTGATCGTTGTGCTGGGGTTCGGGGCGTATGCGGCCGGACACGGCCTGGTCACCATGGGCACCCTGGTCGCGTTCATCACGATGATGCTGTCGTTGGTGTGGCCGATCGCCTCGCTCGGCTTCCTGCTGTCGATGACCCAGGAGGCGATGACGGCGGCCAACCGGATCGCCGAGATCTTCGACTCGCCCCTCGAGATCACCGACGGCCCCGGCGTGGAAGTGCCGCAGGTCGGCCGATTGGAGCTCGCCGACATCGGATTCAGGTTCCCCGACAGCGAGACGTTCGCGCTGCGGCACGTCGATATCACCGTCGAACCGGGGGAGACGCTGGCGTTGGTCGGCGCCACCGGGTCGGGCAAGTCGGTGCTGGCCTCGCTGCTGCCCCGGCTTTACGACGTCACCGAGGGCGCGATCCGCATCGACGGCACTGATATCCGCGAGCTTTCCCTGAAGGCACTGCGCGAGACCGTCGCCACCGCCTTCGAGGACCCGACGCTGTTCTCCATGTCGGTGGCCGAGAACCTGCGACTGGGTCGGCCGGACGCCAGTGCCGACGACCTCGCCCGGGCAGTCGAGATCGCGGCCGCTCGGTTCGTCTACGATCTGCCGTTCGGCCTGGATACCCGCATCGGGGAACAAGGCATAAGCCTGTCTGGCGGTCAGCGGCAACGGCTTTCGCTGGCCCGTGCCATCCTGGCCGCGCCGCGGATCCTGGTGCTCGACGACACCCTGTCGGCCCTCGACGTGCACACCGAGGCCGTGGTCACCGAGGCGCTGGGGCGGGTGCTGTCCGGCGTCACCGCGGTGGTCATCGCCCACCGCGCCTCGACGGTCCTGCTGGCCGACAGGGTCGCGCTGCTGGACACCATCGACGGCGCGGGGACCATCACCCATATCGGCACCCACGCCGAATTGCTGGCCACCGTGCCGCGATACCGCTTCCTGCTGGCCGCTGACGATGAACTCGACGACGGCTGTGAGCAGCGGCCCGGGTGGGAGGACTACGACCAGCGCCAGCGGCTGGATCGCGCCTATGAGGAGGCCTGCGAGGAGCGCGCCGTCCGCCGTGGCGGCGAATACGTGGCGTCGGAAGGCAGGCGGCGATGACCGCCACCGAATGGCGCGGTCGGCTCGACGAAGAGCCCGACGACCTGCCGATCGACGAAATCACACCGCGCCGCCGCGAGGCCCGCGCGCTGCTGGGCTCGCTGCTGGCGCCGTTCAAGGTGACGGTCGGGCTGCTGGCCGTGGTCGTCGTTGTGGAAAACATTGCGCGACTGTCGGTTCCGCTGCTCGTTCAGCGCGGTATCGACCACGCGATCCCGCCGCTGCTGGCCGGCGGCACGGCCGGCGAGCTGGTCATCGTCGTCGCGGTGCTGTGCGGTGTGGTGTGCGTGCAGGCAATCAGCCGGCTGATATTCCTGAACCGCTCCGGGCGGATCGGCCAGCGGGTGCTGCTCGAAGTCCGCCGGCGGGTGTTCCGGCACTTCCAGCGCCTCGATGTCGCCTTCCACGACCGCTATACCTCCGGGCGCGTGGTGGCCCGGCTGACCAACGACGTTGACGCGCTCCAGGACATGCTGGAGACCGGTTTCGACAGCCTGATCACCGCCGTGCTGACGCTGTTCGGCACAGCCATCCTGCTGGTCGTCCTCGACGTGCGGCTGGGGTTGATGTGTCTGGCCGCCTTCCCGATCCTCGTCGTACTGGTGTGGTGGTTCTCGTCCGAGTCGGCCAAGACCTATCGCCGGGTGCGCGAGAGTGCCGCGCTGGTGATCGTGCAGTTCGTCGAGACGATGACCGGTATCAAAGCGGTGCAGGCCTACCGCCGCGGGCCGCGCAATCAGGAGATCTTCGACGAGGTCGCCGATCGGTACCGCGCGGACAATGAGGAGACCTTCCGGCAGCTCGCGGTTTTCATGCCCGCGGTCAAGCTCGTCGGCAACCTGACCACCGGTGTGGTCTTGCTCTACGGCGGTTACCGCGTGCTGCACAGCGAGATGACGATCGGCACCCTGGCGGCGTTCCTGCTCTACCTGCGGATGTTCTTCGAACCGATGCAGGAGATCTCACAGTTCTTCAACACCTTCCAGTCGGCATCGTCGGCACTGGAGAAACTCGCCGGGGTGCTGGCCCAGAAGCCGGCGATCGCCGACCCGCCGTTGCCCGTGAACCCGGAGCGGGTTCGCGGTGAGATCGCTTTCGGCGCCGTGCAATTCGGCTATGTGCCGGATCGCCCTGTGCTGCCAGCGCTGTCGCTGGTGGTGCCCGCCGGGCAGACCGTCGCGCTCGTCGGTACGACCGGTGCGGGCAAGACCACCATCGCTAAGCTGATCGCCCGGTTCTACGACCCGACGTCAGGCTCGGTCGCCCTCGACGGCGTGGACCTTCGCGACTTCGCGCAGAGCGATCTGCGCCGACATGTCGTGATGGTGACCCAGGAGAACTTCCTGTTCTCCGGAACTGTGGCCGACAACATCCGGTTCGGCCGGCCGACGGCGACGGACGCCGAGGTGCACGCCGCCGCGGAAGCGGTTGGCGCCGAAGAGTTCATCGCCGCACTGCCCGAGGGTTACGACACCGACGTCGCCACCCGCGGCGGACGGTTGTCGGCCGGACAACGACAGCTGATCGCGTTCGCCCGGGCGTTCCTCGCCGACCCGGCGGTGCTCATTCTCGACGAGGCCACCTCCTCGCTGGACATCCCGAGCGAGCGGCTCGTGCAGCGGGCACTGCGGACGGTGCTGGCCGACCGGACGGCGCTGATCATTGCCCACCGGCTGTCGACGGTCGAGATCGCTGACCGAGTGCTCGTGCTCGAGCACGGCCGCATCGTCGAGGACGGCCCGCCCGCTAAGCTCATCGACTCCCGTGGCCACTACGCCGCGCTGCACCGGGCCTGGCTGGAATCCCTGGCCTGAGGCCTGCCCCGAGGCGCAGACTCGACGTATGCGGCGTTACGCCGATCGGGCCGATGCCGACGACGTCATATGTCCCGGTGCCCCACAGCATTTCAGCGCGGTAGGGCAGGGCTACGACAACTTCCAGCAGACCGAGGACGAGGGAGTTTGCGCACTGCTGCAATGCGCGCAGCGCAGCTTTACGCAATGATGAGTTATTCAGCGATACAACAGATCACCCACTGTCCGAATATCCGCGCCCGAGTGTGGCCGTGGATACCGCACTGCTGACCCTCGATCCGGCCGACCCGGAGTTGATGGTTCTGCAGGTGCGTCGCGCCGACGCTCCCGGCTGGGGGCTACCGGGCACCTTCCTGCGCCCCGGCGAGCGGCTTGCCGATGCGGTCGAACGCTCACTGCAGACCAAAGCCGATGTGCGCGGAGTGCGCCCGCGCCAGCTGCATGTGTACGACGACCCGGCGCGCGACAGCCGCGGGTGGGGCATGTCCGCGATCGCTATGCCGAGCAACCCGACCCCGGCCACCTGCTCGGGCGGCAGTTCACCCTCGGTGAGCTGCACCGGGTCCACCAAGCGATCGCCGGCCGTCCGCTTCAGCGCGACGGGTTCCGCCGGCTGATGAAACCCCTGCTGCGCCCCACCGGGCACCTCGTCACGCGTACCGGCGGGCGGCCCGCGGAGCTGTTCCGGCGGCTGGCCTGAGGCTCTCCGAACCGCTAGGCGGAATCCCACCAGGCCAGAACTCGAATCCCGCTCAGGGTCAACCATTTCGACGGTTCACCCGCCGGTGCGTCGATTTCGAACCACACTCGCCCCGGCTGGCGACCAGCCTGCAGCCACGTGCCGTCGGGCTGTCGGGCAGCACGGATCATGTCGATCGCATCGCCCATGCGAGGGTCAGGTTTCACAGTGTCGAACAGCGCGGCCTGGCGGAAGTAGTCCGCGGCATTGAGGATGCGGTAGGTCCAGCGGTAGGGGCCTCGCAGAGCGAAGCACCGGGCACGGAGGTGTCATCGCCCGATTGTGGCTGATGTGATGATGGTGGCCACGCTATCGACGACTTCAGATAGCGGGCGGTCGGTGCGTACTTCGTGGGTGGCACCCTCGATCCATCCACCCTCGTCGGTGTCAACGGTTGAATAGCCGGGCCGGGCAAGCTCGCTCAGCACCGTGGATTTACCCACGCCAGACATCCCCGTCACCAAAAATGCCCCGCGCCCCGTACGCGACATCAGTTGAGTAAACCCCTAACCCGGCAGGCCGATCCGCCGATACCGCCGCAGGCGGGCGGCATAACGCGATTCCGACGGCTTCGCCCGCAGGCCGTGAATCTCGCGGGCGATCGCATCGGACATCCGGCGCGCGAACTCGACAGGCTCATCGGCGGCATCGGGATATTCGGGCACGATCGCATCGACGATACCGTTGCGCAGCAAATCTACCGACCGAATTCCTTGTGCTGCAGCCAGTTCCGGGGCATGTGCGGTATCGCGGAAGACGATGGCGCTGGCGCCTTCCGGCGGCAGCGGGGCCAGCCAGCCATGCTGGGCGGCCAGCACCCGGTCGGCCGGGACCATCGCCAGCGCGGGCCCGCCGCTGCCCTGACCCAGCAGCACCGACACCGTCGGGGTATCCAGCGTGACCAGATCGGCCAGGCAGCGGGCGATCTCGCCGGCCAACCCGTCTTCCTCGGCCTCCTTCGACAGCGCGGGTCCCGCGGTGTCGATGACCAGCACCAGCGGCAGGTGCAGGCTCGCGGCCAGTGCCATCCCGCGCCGCGCCTCGCGCAGGGCGACCGGGCCTACCACTCCGCCGACCACGCGTCGCTGACCGACGACGACGGCAGGCTGGCCGCCGAAGCGGGCCAGCGCGAGCACGGTGCTCGCCGCCTCGCCGTGCGTGCCGGACAGCAGCACGCGATCGGTGGCCGCCTCCCGCAGCAGCCAGCTCACCCCAGGCCGGTCCGGGCGCCGCGAGGCGATCACGGAATCCCACGCCGGTATGTCGGGCACCGGCGCGTCGGGGACGGCCGCAGGCGGCGCGGTCGGTGCATCGGTGATGACGGTCAGCGCGCGATCTAGCATCCCCCGCAGCGCCTCAACGCCAACCACCGCGTCAATTACGCCGTGCCGCAGCAGGTTCTCCGCGGTCTGCACTCCGGGCGGGAACGGTTCGCCGTAGAGGTGCTCGTACACCCGCGGCCCGAGGAAACCGATCAGCGCGCCGGGCTGTGCCGCGGTGATGTGCCCCAGCGAACCCCATGACGCGAAGACCCCGCCCGTCGTCGGATGCCGCAGGTACACCAGATACGGCAGGTGCGCCCGCTTGTGTTGGGTGACCGCGGCGGCGATCTTCACCATCTGCAGGAACGCGACCGTCCCCTCCTGCATGCGGGTGCCACCCGAGCTCGGCGACGCCAGCAGCGGCAGTTTCTCGGCGGTCGCGCGCTCGACAGCAGAGGTAATGCGTTCGGCGGCGGCCACCCCGATCGACCCGGCGAGGAAGTCGAACTCGCACGCGACCACGGCTACCCGGCGACCGAACACAGTGCCTTCACCGGTCAGCACCGCCTCGTCGAACCCGGTGGCGGCGCGGGCCTGCTCCAGCTCGCGGGCGTACGCCGCGTTGGCCTCGACGAGCAAAGGTGCGTGATCCCAGCTTCGGAACGACCCAGGGTCCAGCGCGGCGTCGCGCAGCTCGGCAGCCCCGATCCGACTCATGAAGCGAGGTTAATCGGCCAGTACCCTCAAACCATGATCGGTATCAACCACGTGGGCGATGTGACGACGATCGAGCTGCAGCGTTCGGAGCGACGCAATGCACTCAACTCCGAACTCGTCGACTCGCTGCGCGAAGCGGTGGAGAAGGCGGCGGCCGACGATGTCCGCGCGATCGTGCTGACGGGCCAGGGCACGGTGTTCTGCGCCGGGGCTGATCTGTCCGGTGACGTGTTCGCCGCCGATTTCCCGGCCAAGGCCATCGCGCTGAACAAGGCGATCGACGCCGTCCCGATGCCGGTGATCGGTGCGATCAACGGCCCGGCGATCGGCGCGGGTGTGCAGCTGGCGATGATCTGCGATCTGCGGGTGGTGGCGCCGAGCGCCTACTTCCAGTTTCCGATCGCCAAATACGGTCTAGCGCTGGATAACTGGAGTGTCCGTCGGTTGAGCTCACTGGCCGGTTACGGGCGCGCCCGTGGCATGCTGCTGGGTGCGGAGAAGCTGGACGCCGAGACGGCGCTGATGACCGGGATGGCCAACCGGCTCGGTGAGCTGGCCGATGCACAGGCCTGGGCCGCCGAGATCGCCGGCCTGGCGCCGCTGTCGTTGCAGGCCTCCAAACGGGTGCTTAACGACGACGGCGCCTACGAGGAGCAGTGGCCCGTCCACAAGGAACTGTTCGATAACGCGTGGGGCAGCCAGGACGTGATCGAGGCCCAGGTGGCCCGCATCGAAAAGCGCCCCGCGAAGTTCAACGGGGCCTGAGTCCAATGTTGAGAGCCGCACTTCGGCTGGCCGCCGGGACCGCATCGCTGGCCACCGGCGGCTGGGTCCTACGCGCCCTGAACGACGCCCCCGCGTCGCTGGGGGCTGGGCCAGGTGAGATCCGCTCGGTCTCTGCCGGCTCACCCAACTACCGCGACGGCGTGTTCCACAACCTGGAGCCCGCGTCGCCGCTGCGGCTGGACGCCGAGGAAAACCGCCTCGTGCTGTTCGACATGCTCGGCCGCCGCTCGGCCAGCCGCCCGCCCGGAAAGATTCCGCTGGACCATTCGGCCGCCCCGATCGGCTCCGAACCGCTCGCGGTCAGCTGGCTGGGCCACTCGACGGCACTGATCGAGATCGACGGGTACCGGGTGCTCACCGACCCGGTGTGGAGTGAGCGCTGCTCGCCATCGCGCGCGGTGGGGCCGCAGCGCCTGCATCCGGCGCCCGCGCCGCTGGAGGCGCTGCCCGCGCTCGACGCCGTGCTGATCAGCCACGACCATTACGACCATCTGGACAGGGACACCGTGCTCGCGTTGGCCCGCACCCAGCGAGCCCCGTTCGTCGTCCCGCTCGGCGTCGGCGCGCATCTGCGGCAGTGGCGCATCCCGGCCGAGCGCATCATCGAGTTGGACTGGAACGAGCAGACCCGGATCGGCGACCTGAGCCTGGTGTGCACCCCCGCGCGGCACTTCTCCGGGCGGTTCCTGTCCCGTAACACCACGCTGTGGTCGTCCTGGGCGATCATCGGTCCGCAGCACCGCGCCTACTTCGGCGGCGACACCGGCTACACCGGCAGCTTCGAGCAGATCGGCGCTGATTACGGCCCCTTCGACCTGACGCTGATGCCGATCGGAGCGTACAACACCGCCTGGCCCGATATCCACATGAATCCCGAGGAGGCGGTGCGCGCCCATCGCGATGTCAGCGATGCCGGGCTGCTGGTGCCGATCCATTGGTGCACCTTCCGGCTGGCCCCTCATCCGTGGGCCGAACCGGTCGAACGGCTACTGCTGTCCGCCGACGAGGCAGGTGTGCGGACCGCGGTGCCACGCCCCGGTGGCCGAGTTGTGACCGCCACGGCGGGGGCAATAGACCGGTGGTGGGCGCTCTGAGCAACTACGGTGCAACCCATGACCGCTCTGGCAGCGCGTGCCGCGATCGTTGCTCTCGTCGCTGCGCTCACCACATGCAGCAGCAGGGCCGCCGTCCCCGAAACCCCCAAGCCGCTGTCCGATCAGCCGCCCCCGCTGGTGCCGGCGCTGGCACTGCCGGACAACGCCGTCGCCAACGCCGTCGCCAAGCTGGACGGTATCGCCGCGGACCTGATGAAGGCCTCCGGCATCCCTGGTATGGCGGTGGCGGTGGTCCACGCGGGAAAGACGTTTTACGCCAAGGGGTTCGGCGTCAAGGATGCCAACCGTCCGGCCGATGACCCCGGTAATCGCGTCGATCCGGATACGGTGTTTCAGCTGGCGTCGCTGTCCAAGCCGATCGGCGCCACCGTGGTGGCCCACCAGGTCGGCGAGAATGTGATCACTTGGAACACCCCGGTGGCCGACAAGCTGCCATGGTTTGCGCTTTCGGATCCGATGGCCACCAAGATGGTTACCGTCGGTGACCTGTACTCACACCGCTCCGGATTGCCCGACCATGCCGGCGACCAGCTCGAGGATCTCGGCTACGACAGGCGCTATGTTCTGGAGCGGCTCCGTCAGCTCCCGCTGGCTCCGTTCCGAATTTCATACGCCTACACCAACTTCGGGCTGACCGCCGCCGCCGAAGCGGTAGCCGTCGCGGCCGGCAAATCCTGGGAGGACCTCAGCGACGAGGTGTTATACCGGCCGCTGGGGATGGCGTCGAGCAGCTCCCGGTTCGCCGATTTCGAAGCCAGGGGAGACAAGGCGCTCGGGCATATCCGCGTCGACGGCATCTACAAACCGCTCTACAAGCGCGACGCAGATCCCGAAGCGCCTGCGGGCGGGGTCAGTTCGTCGGTCAACGATCTCACCCACTGGCTGACGATGATGTTGGCAGCAGGAAAGTACAACGGGCGCCAGATCGTCGACCCGGCCGCACTGCTGCCGGCAGTGTCACCGCAGATCGTGTCGAGCCCGCCGAGCGAGCCGGCGATGCGCTCGGCCTTCTACGGGTTCGGGTTCAACGTCGGCACCACCTCGGCGGCCCGGGTGCAGCTGAGCCACTCGGGGGCCTTCGATCTCGGTGCGGCAACCAATTTCGTGATCATCCCGTCGGCCGATGTCGCGATCGTCGCGCTGACCAACGCCACCCCGGCGGGTATTCCGGAAACGCTGACCGCGGAGTTCGCCGACCTGGTCCAGTTCGGTGAGGTCCGCGAGGACTGGCGCAAGCTCTACGCGCAGGCCTTCGCCGATATGGACAAACCGTTCGGCACGCTGGCGGGTAAGACGCCACCGGCCACCCCGGCCCCGGCCAAACCGGCGACCAGCTACGTCGGCAGCTATCGCAACGATTATTGGGGCGCGGCCGTGGTGGCCGAGAAGGATGGCAAGCTCACGTTGTCGATGGGTCCGCGCCCGGACACCGTCGAGCTCACTCACTGGGACGGCGATGTGTTCACCTTCAAGTTCCCGAGCGAAAACTTCCCGCCTGGAAGCATTTCCATGGCCACGTTCACCGGCGACAAGTTGACCCTCGAGTACTACGACACCGAGAAGATGGGGGTGTTCACTAGATGACAGCCGACGTTGCAGCAGGTCTTTCCGCCGACGAAGTCGCCGCCCGGATCGCGCAGGGCAAGACCAACGACGTCCCCACCCGCGCCTCGCGCAGCGTCGCCGAAGTCTTGCGGGCCAACGTATTCACCCGCATCAACGCGATTCTCGGCGTCCTGCTGCTGATCGTGCTGTCCACCGGATCGTTGATCAACGGCATGTTCGGGCTGCTGATCATCGCCAACAGCGGGATTGGCATCATCCAGGAACTGCGGGCCAAGAAAACCCTCGACAACCTGGCCATCGTCGGGCAGGCCAAGCCGACCGTGCGCCGCCAATCGGGGACAAACCCGTTGCCGCCTGACGAGGTCGTGCTCGACGATGTCATCGAGCTCGGCCCGGGCGACCAGATCGTCGTCGACGGGGAACTACTGGAAGCCGCCAACCTGGAGGTCGACGAATCCCTGTTGACCGGTGAGGCCGATGCGATCGCCAAACATGCCGGCGACACGGTGATGTCGGGCAGCTTCGTTGTCGCCGGCACCGGTGCCTACCGCGCCACGAAAGTGGGCCGGGATGCCTACGCGGCCAAGCTCGCCGAGGAGGCCAGCAAGTTCACCCTGGTGAAATCCGAACTGCGCAGCGGCATCAACAGGATCCTGCAGTTCATCACCTACCTGCTGTGGCCGACCGGCCTGCTGGTGATCTACACCCAGCTGTTCACTACCGATGCCGGCTGGCGCGAGTCGGTGCTGCGGATGGTCGGAGCGCTGGTTCCGATGGTGCCTGAAGGTCTGGTCCTGATGACGTCGATCGCCTTCGCGGCCGGCGTGATTCGGTTGGGGCGCAAGCAATGTCTGGTCCAGGAGCTGCCCGCGATCGAAGGGCTGGCCCGCGTCGACGTGGTCTGTGCGGACAAGACCGGCACCCTCACTGAGAACGGGATGCGGGTGGCCGACGTCGCGCCGCTGGACCAAGACGCACACCGGGTGGCCGAGGTGCTGGCCGCGCTGGCGGCCGACGACCCCAAGCCGAACGCCAGTATGCAGGCCATCGTCGAGGCCTACCCGGATGCGCCCGGCTGGACCGCGACGGGCAGCGCGCCGTTCAAGTCGGCCACCAAGTGGAGCGGCGTCTCCTATGGTGCGCAAGGCAATTGGCTGATCGGTGCTCCCGACGTGCTGCTCGACCCGGGATCGGCCACCGCCGCCGAAGCCGAGGAGATCGGTGCCCGCGGGATGCGGGTGCTGCTGCTCTGCGCCAGCGACGTACCGGTCGACAGTCCTGAGGCGCCCGGTCACCTCACCCCGGTCGCGCTGGTGGTCCTTGAGCAGCGCGTCCGCCCGGATGCGCGAGACACCTTGGAATACTTCGCGTCCCAGAACGTGACGGTCAAGGTTATCTCCGGTGACAATGCGGTGTCCGTCGCTGCCGTGGCTGGCACACTGGGCCTGCACGGTGAGACCCTGGATGCCCGGCAGCTGCCGTCGGAGCCCGATGCGCTGGCCGACACCATGGCCACCTACACCACCTTTGGCCGGGTGCGTCCCGACCAGAAGCGCGCCATGGTGCATGCGCTGCAGTCGCGCGATCACACCGTCGCGATGACCGGTGACGGCGTCAACGATGTGCTGGCCCTCAAGGACGCCGATATCGGCGTGGCGATGGGCTCGGGCAGCCCGGCCTCGCGAGCGGTGGCCCAGATCGTGTTGCTGGACAACAAGTTCGCCACCCTTCCCTATGTGGTAGGTGAGGGCAGGCGGGTTATCGGCAATATCGAGCGGGTCTCGAATCTGTTCCTCACCAAGACGGTCTATTCGGTGCTGCTGGCCCTACTGGTCGGCTTTGCGGGCCTGGCCCACGAGCTGTTCGGTACCGCGCCGTTGCTGTTCCCGTTCCAGCCGATCCACGTGACGATCGCCGCGTGGTTCACCATCGGGATCCCGGCGTTCATCCTGTCGCTGGCACCCAACAACGAGCGTGCCCATACCGGCTTCGTGCGGCGGGTGATGACCTCCGCATTGCCATCAGGGGTGGTGGTCGGGGTGACGACCTACACGTCGTATCTGATCGCCTATCACGGCAACAGTTCGACCTCGGCCGAGCGGACCCAAGCCTCGACCGCGGCACTGATCACCCTGCTGATGGGGGCGGTCTGGGTGCTGGCGGTGGTCGCCCGGCCCTACCAGTGGTGGAGAGTGGCTCTGGTGGCCGGCTCGGGCCTGGCCTATGTAGTGATCTTCGCCATACCCTTGGCCCGCAAGGCATTCATGCTGGACCCGTCCAATCTGGAGGTCACGTCGACGGGGCTGGCGCTGGGGTTGCTCGCGGCCGTGCTGATCGAGGCGGCGTGGTGGATACAAGGCCGGCTACTGGGCGTACGACGGGCATTGTGGCGAACCGAGCCCACGGTGCAAGATTGACCGATGGGATTCCTCGAAAAAGCTCTCGACAAGACCAAAGAAGTCTTGAGCGAGAATGCCGACAAAGTGGGGCAGGCCATCGACAAGGCCGGCGACATCATCGACGAGAAGACGCAGGGCAAATACTCCAGCACAGTCGACAAGGTGCAGGATGCGGCCAAGAACATCGTCGAGAAGAACCGCACCGATAAGGGTGACCCACAAACCTAGCTATGGCGAAACTCTCAGTATCGGTAGACGTTCCACTCTCGCCCGAATATGCCTGGCAGTACGCCTCGGACCTGTCGCGCTACCAGGATTGGCTGACCATCCACCGGGTTTGGCGCTCCACACTGCCCGAGACCCTCGAGAAGGGCACCGTCGTGGAGTCCATCGTCGAAGTCAAGGGCATGCCCAACCGGGTGAAGTGGACAATCGTGCACTTCAACGCGCCGGAGACGATGACGCTCAACGGCGTCGGCGTCGGCGGGGTCAAGGTCAAGCTCATTGGCAAGGTCCGGGCGAGCGCCGTGGACCCGGACACCTCGGTGGTGACCATGGATGTCCATCTGGGTGGTGCGCCGCTGTTCGGACCGATCGGCGTGGTCGTGGCCGCTGCGCTGCGGGGCGACATCAAGGAGTCGCTGAACCGGTTTGTGACCGTCTTCGCGCCGGGCTAGGTCCGGATGACCCGATGCGGTGTCGGGTACGGGTGCACCCGGGGGGTGGCATGCCGGTTGGCACCGCGTCCGGGCAGCGGGTGACGAGCCTGCTCGGCACGGGCGTATTCGGCCGCCAGGAACCGTCGCTCCAGACCGACGATCAGATCCTGCACCGAACAGCGCTCACGCTCGGCGGCGCGGATCATTCCGCGAATCCGCCGGGCCTGGGTTTGCTCACCGCGCTGTTGATATCGCTCGAGGGCCGAGCCATAGGTGGCCAAGTCAGCGTCGAGTTGCTCACACTGCGCCTGCAGCATTTCCCGGAGATGCTGAGCTTGAAGGCGATTGGCGGACTCCGGGATTTGGTTTCCCAGATCCGCGTTGCTCGGTGAGGTCACGGGGCGAACTGTAGCCGACCCAATTCATCGCCGCGCACTGGGCGGAACAGCGTTGGGCGCACAGATTTTTGTTCATGTTTCCGACGCCGGACCGACACCCGCAGTCGTGCCAGTGGTTGCGCAAACCGCGTAGTTCGTCCGATGATGTCCGGCGTGGAACGTGCTGAGGAGCAGCGCCAGATCGATCAGGTGGTCGATCGCTTGACCGAGTCGTTTCCCTATGTTCCGGATCACATCATCCGCGAGAACGTGGACAGCGCACACCACCGGTTCGACGGTGCCCGCATCCGCGAGTTCGTCCCGCTGTTCGTCGAGCGGCACTGCCGCGCGCTGTTCATCCTGCAGCCCGCCGTCGAGATCTCGGTCTGAGTCCCGCCCGCGTACCGATTCAACCCAGCGGCAGCGGCGCCGACCAGACCAGCCTGGTGCCGCCGCCGCTGCGCGGCGTGACGCTGAACCGGCCTCCGCACTCACGAGCGCGGGCCGCCAGATTGGCCAGGCCACTGCGCGTGCCGTCGGTGGGGTCCGGGCCGAGTCCCACCCCGTCATCGCTGACGCCGATGGTCAGGTCGTTCTCGACGGTCACCGAGACGGTCACCGAACGGGCCGCAGCGTGGCGCACCACATTGCTGACCGCCTCCCGTACCACCGCCTCCGCATGATCGGCGAGGGTGGCGTCGACCACCGACAGTGGTCCGCTGATATGCAGCGCCGGGCGCACCGCCGAGTCGACGGTCATCTGGGTGACCGCCTGTTCGATGCGCTGACGCAGCCGGGTGACCGATCCGCCGTGCAGATCGAAGATCGTGGTGCGGATCTCCTCGACGACGTCCTGTAGATCATCCAGCGCGACGGTGACCCGGCGGTTGCCCTCGGCCTGGTCGGCCTTCAGCGCGCCCTGCAGGGACAAGCCCACTGCGAACAGCCGCTGGATCACATGGTCGTGCAGATCCCTGGCGATCCGGTCGCGGTCGGTCAGCACGTCGAGTTCGCGCATCCGCCGCTGCGCGGTCGCCAGATGCAGTGCCAGGCCCGCCTGGGCGGTGAAAGCCGCGGCCATGTCCAGATCGGCCTCGGTGAACTGCTTGCCCGGCGTCGCCACGCACACCAATACGGCGGTCGCGGTGTCGGGCTCGCAGACCGGCAGCACCAGGGCGGCGGCGCGCTCATCCAAATCACCGAAATCACTGACCCGCAACGGAAGGCAATCCATGAATGCCGTTGCGGCCGAACCGGATACCGGCAACGTGCGGCCCAACAGCTCGGCGCGGGTCGACGCCGTGACCACCAGCTGGCCGGAATCGTCCGGGGTGGCATAGACGGTGACTGCACTTGCGGTCAAAGCTAATGCCTTGGTGGCGATTTCGCGGTGCACCGCGGCCGGGTCGTCGCCGGCCAGCAGATCGGTGCTGATATCGCGAGTGGCCTCGATCCATAGCTGGCGGCTGTGCGCCGCCTGGTAGAGCCGGGCGTTGTCGATCGCGATACCCGCCGCCCCGGCCAGCGCTTGCACCAGTACCTCGTCGGCTTCGGTGAACGCCGCTCCGTCGGCCTTCTCGGTCAGATAGAGATTGCCGTAGACCTGACCGCGGATCCGGATGGGCACCCCGAGGAAGCTCCGCATCGGCGGGTGATGCGCGGGGAACCCGATCGACGCGGGATGTTGCGAAAGATCTTCGACACGAATCACTTCGGGTGATTGCATCAGCAGGCCCAGCATTCCGTGACCGGCGGGCAACGGGCCGATCAGTTCGGCAGTCTCGGGATCGATACCCTCGAACACGAACCGCTCCAGTACCGGCTGGGGCTCGGAGGCGATCACTCCAACGGCGCCGTAGCGGGCGTCCACCAAACCCATCGCGGTGTGCACGATGGTGTGCAGCTTCTTCTCCAGTTCCAATCCGGAGGAGACGGCCAGCACCGCGTCGATGAGGCCGTCGCGGACCTCGACATCAAACATCGCTGCGGCGCATTGTATCCGCGGCGAACAGAGCGGCCTGGGTGCGGCCGGACAGGCCCAGCTTCGTCAGCAACCGGGACACGTAGTTCTTGATCGTCTTCTCCGCGAGGAACATCCGCTGGCCGATCTCGCGGTTGGTCAGGCCTTCACCCAGCAGTTGCAGCAGCGTGCGCTCGGTGGAGGACAGATCACGCAGCCGCTCGTCGACTTCAGTGTCCTGACGCAACCGCGACATCAGCGCGGCGGCGGCGCGGTTGTCCAGCAACGACTTTCCGGCACCGACGGCCGTGATGGCCTCAGCCAGCTCCATACCGCGAATATCTTTGACCACGTACCCGCTGGCACCGGCCAGGATCGCGTCGAGCATGGATGGCTCGTCGGTGAAGGAGGTCAAGATCAGACAACGCAATTCGGGCTGCGAGGCGAGTAGATCCCGGCACAGGTCGATACCGCTGCCGTCGGGCAGGCGGATGTCGAGCACCGCAACGTCGGGCTGTGCGGCCGGAATGCGGGCCAGCGCTTCGGCGACGGTGGCCGCCTCACCCACCACGGCCAGTTCGGGGTCGCTGCTGAGCAGCTCAGCCAGACCACGCCGCACGACCTCATGGTCGTCGACCAGAAACACCTTGATCACACCGTAGTACAGCCTAGAAGGCTGCCAGGCCGGTAGGGACTTTGGTCCCGACATCGGCAGACCAACGCCGGGTGACCGGGGCCCGCAACCGCCTGGCGCAGGGACCCGCGTGGGTGGATCGTTGGTGCTGCGCAACGGTAAATGCACCCTCCGGAGCGCGACCTGGGCCGGCGGGCACGAATCCTTCTTCGTCCCGCCGGCCCAAACTCCTTTTCTAGACCGCGCCGATGGCCAGATATGCGCCCGCCATCGACGTCGTCGCCGCCGACTTTCCCGACCTGACTGTCGTGATGGCGCATCCCGCGGTGGCACGGAAGATCCGCACCGAGAATGCGCTGCGAGTGCTCGGGCTGGCCTAAGCGGTCTGGGATTCGACGACCATCTCCGACGGTGCGTTGTGTTCCCACAACACCGCGCCCACGCAGGCGGTCAGCACCCATCCGGCTCCGACCGCGCCGCACCAGATCAGCAGCGCCATCGCCACACCGATCGGGCCGAAGCCATCCCAGTCGTGCAGCAGCGAGGGCATGAGCACGCGCGCGCCGAGTGGAATGACGACACCGTCGATCACCACACCGGCCAGCCCGGCCAGCGCGAGTGGGCTCAGGCCTCGGCCTCCGTCGCGGACCAGCAGTGCCGGGGTCACCGACCAGAACAGCCACACCGGCAGCAGCCCGATCACGAACAGCAGTCCCCGGCTGACGCCGTGGTGATGGTGGCCGAACATGATTCGCTCTCGCACCGCCATGGTGAACAGGTACAACGCGAACCAGAGTGCGCCGCGCGCCAGCCGGGTCAGCACACCGTACTGCTCGCGACGCCAGGCCTTCGCGAAGATCGATGCGACGGAGGCCGCCATCGGGATGCCCCAGACGAGAAAACTCGCCACCCCGATCAGCGTCCAGTCCGCCCGCAGCCCGGCGGAATTGCCGAAGGCCTCTCGCAACCGGTCGGACAGCGGATGTTCCAGCGCGAACTGGCGGGTGAAGATCGTGCCGGGGCTGGCATTGTCGGCGAAGCCCTGCATGTAGCTGAACCCGATGATCATCAGCGGTATGACCGTGGTGAACAGCTGGGTGGAGACCACCGCGCTCTGGGTGCTGCCATCGATCTCGTTGTAGCGGGCGAGCAGTGCCGTCAGTGGTTTGAGCCGACGCGACTCCTGCAGGCGCCGTGCGCGCTCCTCGAGGCGCCGACGGATGTCGTCGCGCCCGGTGCCGACCGGTTCACCCGACTCTGTCATGACCAGCGAGAGTAGGCGATCAACGCGTCGTCGTCGGGAAGGTCGCCGCGTCCGTGTGAGGGCCCGGCCGCTGCCCTTTGCGCAGGGTCGCGATCAACTCGCGGTAGGGGCCGACGAGATAGGCGGTGTCCCCGGCAATCAGCCGGGTGTCGCGGCGCGGATGCAGCCGCAGCGCGGCGTCGTCCCGGGCGATCGCGATGACCCGGGCCTGTGTGGACAGCTCGAACATCCTGATCCCGTCAAGCTCAGTGTTTGGCTGCACCTGCACCGCGCCGACCATGAACGAGCGGTGACCCACCGAAAATGTGCCCTGGACGTCGAGGCCCATCGCCGCGCCGATGAACCAGGGGGTCGCAAGATCGACGGTGGAGCGGACGTACTCGAACTTGAACCGCTTGCCCACTGCGGAGCCCAGAGCCCGGTCGTAGATCCGCAAGACGATCGGGACGTCGGGGCGCTGTATCTCGGGAAGTGTTCGCGGGCCGAATATCTCACGCACTACGATCCCTGTTTCGATGTTGACCATATCGTCTGCTGTCAGCACGGCGACGGCGCGCGCATCGCCGATTCGGGCTGCCTGCAGCGTCTGGCGGAGCGTGGCATCGCCGAAGATGACCGGCACGCCCAGTTCGGCGGCCGCGGACAGGTAGCGGTTGTCCTCGTTGCGCTCGATCACGGCGACGTCGTGGCCGGCCGCCTTGAGCACGGTGGCCACGCCGATCCCGAAGGACCCGAGGCCGACCACTACGACGTGGTGCTGGAGGTGGCGCACCTTCTGGCGGCTGGCGCTCTGCGAGATGCGCTGCGACAGCAGCACATCGGCGACGAACGCCACTACGATGGCGGTCGTGGCGACGCCGGCGAACATCATCACCACGCCCCACAGCCGCAGCCAAGTGGGCTGTTGGAGGAAGTTGAAGTCGCCGTAGCCCACCGTGGCGATGGTCTCGGCGGAGAAATACAGCGCATCCACCCAGCTCATCCCGGGCTGGTTGTAGGCGAACCGAAGCATGACCGTCGACCCGGCCAGCAGCGTGGCCGCCACCGCCAGCGCGCGGTAGAACATCGGGTTCAGGTCGGCCGCGAACGCGCGCGCGGCGTCGGAGACGCGGACGAACAGCGGCCGCGGCCGGGGCGAGACGCGCATCGGCTTGGCCACTTTGATGCCCTGTTCGGCGAGTTCGTCGGCGGTGCCGATCATCGCCGTCCAATCGCCGGTGTGCACTCGCGTGTCGCGGCCGGGGCAGGGGATCACCTCGCCGGGGGTGTCGGAGTTGTCGCCGCGGATGACGGCGACGGGGGCGAGATCGCCGTAGATCTCCCGCAGGGTGCCGTCGCGGGTCGCGGTGGTGCCGGTGACGACGAAGTTCATCCCGGCCGCCGAAATCGTGTGGGTGGTGCGGTTAAGCAAGGCCTCGACCACCGAGGGGGCGGCGATGTCGGCGACGTCGAGGATGGCGCCGGGCCCGTTGTTATCCGCCATGGCCTCACGCAACACCGGGTTCGACAGCCGGGCCACCACCCGGGCGTGCGGGTTGGCCTGCCGGGCCAGCAGGGCGATCTGCAGGTTCAGATCGTCGTCATCGTCGGCGCAGATCACGGCATCGGCGGTGGCGATCCCCGCTCCTTCGAGATCCTCGGGCGCCTGCGAGAGCGCGACGATGACCCCGGCGTTCTTCAGCTCGTCGATGATCCGCAGACCCAGCGCGTCATCACCGCAGACGATGGTGTGACCGTGCATGGGGAGACGCTACTTCGGAAACCTCGGCCGTGACGGGTGAGAATGGCCTGTGCCGTCTGCGCCCGCCGCTCCGTATGTCAAAGCCTGCATCAACGGCGCCCGCGGCCCGGCGTCGCATCCGGGGTTGCCGGTGACACCGCAGGAGCGGTTGCGCACCGTACAGGCGTGGACTCCTGGGCGCGCTCCGAGCTGGCAGCGCACTGTCTGCGAGTGATGATCGAGCTAGGGCCAGACGGGAGCACCGAGACGGCCGACGATCTGCTGGCGCGGATCCGCAGTGCGCAGTCGCCGGTGCCGATCCTGTTGCACGGCCTCGACGACAGCTGCTGGCCGCTGCTGGAGTACGCGGGGCTGCGCGGGTTGCAAACCCGGATCGGCGTGGAGGACACCGTGCTGCTGCCGGACGGATCGACCGCGTCGGGTAACGCTGAGCTCGTCGCCGCCGCGTACGAGGTGCTGCGCGCGGCTGGCTAGTCGTCGGCGGCCAGCGCGAAGTCGGCGAAATCGAAGCCCGGCACCACCACACAGCTGACCAGGGTCGGCTCCTGGTCGCGGGGCCGGGCTCGCTGCCAATAGCCCGGTGGCACCAGCACTTGCGGCTGCTCGCCGGCGGCGATGTCGGGGCCGAGCAGAACTGTTGTGGCGCTGCCACTTTCGGGGCCGATCTCGAGCAGGAGCGGGCTTCCCCGGTGATACAGCCACAATTCCGCGCTGCGCACGGTGTGCCAGGCCGACTGCTGCCCGGGCAGCAGCACGAAGTAGACGGCGGTTCCGGCGTTGCGAGGTCCGTTGTAGTCCGGCGGTAACGCCGACTCGCCGACGACGAGCTCACTGCGCCAGGTCTCGCGGAAGTACCCGCCTTCAGGGTGCGGGCCCAGCTCGAGTTTCCGTACCCAGTCGGGGAGATCCGTCATGGGCATCAGCGTAGAGATAAATCGGTTGCCGGCGTTCGCGTTTCCGCATTAGCGTGGCGGTCGTTCAGCTCAACCGCATCGGAAAGGACGGTCCCTGTCGTGGATCACAGCGTCGCTCACCTGATCGCTGCCGACCGGACGCACCGGACTGGTGGGTGCCAACGGCAGCGGCAAATCGACGCTGTTACGCCTGATCGCCGGTGAGCTCACCCCGACGGGCGGGCGGATCGTGGCAGGCGGTGACATCGCCTATCTGCCGCAGACCCTGACTCTCGATGTCGCGCTGTCGATCGCGCACGTACTCGGTGTGGGCGCGAAGCTCGCCGCGCTGGCCGCGATCGAGTCCGGTGTGGCGACCGAGCACGACTTCGAGGTCATCGGCGAGGACTGGGATATCGCCGATCGCCCGGCCGAGGTGCTGCGTGTCATCGGGCTGGGCGCGGTTGACCTGGATCGCACGGTCGGCCAGGTGTCCGGCGGGGAAGCGATGCTGCTCGCTATCACCGCACTTCGGCTCGATCCAGCCGATATCACCCTGCTCGACGAACCGACCAACAACCTCGACCGGGACGCCCGCGGCCGGTTGTTCGATCTGATCGCCGACTGGCCGGGACTCTCGTGGTGGTCAGCCATGACGTCGCCCTGCTGAACCGGATGGACAACACCGCCGAGTTGTACAACCACCGGCTCACCTCGTTCGGCGGGCCCTATGGCGAGTGGTGTGCCCACCTGGACAACGAACTGGCCGCCGCGGCGCAGGCGGTGTCGGCGGCCGAGCAGACGGTGCGGGTGGCCAAACGCCAGCGCGCGGCGGCCGAAACTAAGCTGGCACGGCGAAACCGCAAGGCGCAGAGAGATTATGACAACAAGCGGGCACCGAAGATCGTGATGAACAACTGGGCGGCGTCTGCCGAGGTCTCGGCGGGCAAGCTGCGTACCGAGCTCGACGATAAGGCCGTGGCGGCCGAAGGCGCGTTACAGGTCGCCGAGGCCAGGCTCCGCAACGATGAGCACATCCGCGTCGACCTCCCCGATCCCACCGTGCCGGCCACCCGCAGGCTGGCCGAATTGCCGCGCAGCCGTGGGCCATTGGTGGTGATGGGGCCCGAGCGGATCGCTATCGTCGGCGCCAACGGGATCGGGAAGACCAGGCTGCTGGACGCTCTGCTGGCCGGTGAGGCAGGCCGGCTATTGACCGACCGGGTCGGCTACCTGCCCCAGCGCATTGACAGCCTCGACGAGCAGGCCAGCGTGCTGGACAACGTGGCGACGCCCGGCGGTGATGCGGCCCTGGTGCGCACTCGCCTGGCGAGGTTTCTGCTCCGCGGCGACTCGGTGTACCGGCCGGTGGCCACGCTATCCGGCGGCGAACGGTTCCGCGTCGCGCTGGCTCGCCTGCTGTTGGCCGAACCGCCGCCGCAGCTGATCGTGCTCGATGAACCGACTAACAATCTCGACCTGGCCAGTGTTGACCAGCTGGTCGACGCCCTGGCTGCCTACCGTGGCGCGGTGATCGTGGTCAGTCACGACGACGACTTCCTGGCCCGGCTGGATCTGGACCGGACCTTGTCGATGCGGCGCCCCGGCGTGCTGGACGAGGCGGGTTAGGGTCTGACCATGGCACACCTACGCGCGGGTTGGCTCGTCGTGCTGTGCGCTGTGGTGCTGGCGGTCAGTGCCTGGTTGCCGTGGTTGACCACCCCGGTCCTGGGTGGCGGACGCGCCAGTGCGATCGGTGGCACGGTCGGCAGCATCGTGCTGCCGCCCCGCTTCGGGGCAGGCCAGTTGATCGTGCTGCTGGCCTCGGTGCTGATCGTCACCGGCGCGATGGTGGCGCGCAATCTGTCTCCGCGACTGGCCGCTGCCGCGGCGCTGGCGATCTCGGCGATGCTCGCCGTCCTGACCTACTGGTATTACCACCTCAACGTCAGCGGCCCGGTGTCGGCGGGGTACGGCTTCTACGTCGGGGCCGGCGCCGCGGCCGCCGCACTGCTGGCGTCGGTGTGGGCGTTGTGCTCCGCGCTGGGGCGCAGGCGATGAGCAGATTCGTCGAACCGGTCACTTTGACCGGCGCGCAATGGGTTTCACTTGAGCCGTTAAGTGACGCCCACATTCCGGAGATCACCGCGGCGGCAGCCGATGTCGGCGAGTTGTGGTTCACCAGCGCACCGTCGCCGGACAACGCGGTGGTGGGCTCTTCGGGCCCGCTCCATACTCGCGCACGCGTTCGACCAACTCGGTTGCGTCGCTGTGGAGTTCCGCACGCACTTCTTCAATCAGGTCAGCAGGGCGGCTATTGAAAGGCTCGGCGCCAAGCAGGACGGCATACTGCTCAGCCACCAGGTCCTGGCCGACGGATCCCGCCGCGACACCGTGGTCTACTCCATCCTCGACATCGAATGGCCCGCGGTTCGCAACAACCTGACGTTCAGGCTCAGCCGCCACGGCTGATAGCGGCTGAGCCTGAACGTTCGGAATCGGTTGAGCCTCAGCTCGCGTCGACGGTCGTCGCCTCGATCTGGGTGCCCCCGCCGGACCGGACGACTTCGATGCGGCGCGGCTTGGCCCTCTCAGCCAACGGGATCGTCACCGTCAGCACGCCGTTCTCGTAGGTGGCTGAGATCCTCGTGGTGTCGATGCCCTCGCCGAGCGCCAGCTGGCGACGGTAGGTGCCGAAGAATCTCTCGCTGGTCAACCACTGCACTGAATCTTCAGAGCGCGCTGAGCGGTGCGCGGTCAGTGTCAGCGTCCCGCTGTCGACATTCACATCGACCGAACCGGGATCCACGCCGGGCAGGTCGGCGGTCAGCACGTAGTGATCGTCGACCTTGTAGAGGTCCATCGGCATGAATCTGGGGCTACGGTCGGTTCCGGCTTGGCTGGTCAACAGCCCCCGGGTCATTGCGTCAAGGTCATTGAACGGATCGAAACGCAGCACAGTACTCACCTCCTGCGGATCTATGAACGTAAGCCCACCACCCTGGCGGGCAGCTTTACTGTGCAACGCCAGATTAGCACTCGAAGATCGAGAGTGCTAACACATTTTTGCGGTTCTCGCGGCTGCCAACGGTAGGCTTGGGCGGGTTTTCCGGGTGGGTTCGAAGGGATCAGATTGCGCAGGGTGACCGGACAGGTGTCGGCGGTGCTGGCGGCCGCGCTGGTGGTGGTGGCGATCGCAGGCTGTTCGGACGACGCGAAGCCGGTCGCCGTTAAATGCGATGAGGTGTCGGTGCCGATGATCGATATCCCCACCCGAACCGATCAGGAACCGCGGCTTCGGCTACCCCAACCGCAGGGTTGGGAGCGCACCACCAAGCTCGACTCCGAGACCATCCGATTCGCGCTGCGCGACGAAGGGCTCACCGAAGAGGGGTTCACCCCCAATGTCGTCGTCACGCTGCAGAAGGCGAATTCCAGCATCGGCAAGCCGCAGCGGATACTCGACGCTCAGAACCAACAGCTGGTCGCGAAGCTGAAAGTCAAGGACCTGAAATCCACCCCGGCCCAGGTATGCGGGTCCACGGCGCAATCGACCACCTATACGGCTCCCGCAATGGGAAAGATCCCTGCTCGCAATGCCACGTCCCTGGCCGCGGTGTACCAAGACGGTGATGTCAACTACGTCACCACCGTGACGGTGCAGACGATCAAACCTGAAAACCCCACCTACGTCACGGATTCCGCGACGATTATCAAGGGCTTCCAGATACTTCCCGCTAAATAGCGACAGTGTGCACCTGTTCGCCGCTCAACCGCTCGGCGCACCGGTCGCAGGAAAGCTCCCCGGTGAAACCGGAACCGCAGTCGGCATGCGTCATCACCACCGCCGGACCTTCGGGAGCCTGATACCACCACTGCGCCCACTGCAGCGCCGCAGTCAGCACCGGGAAGAACGCCCGGCCCTTATCGGTCAACAGGTATGCGGCCCGCTCCGGACCCGAGCGCTCCGTGGGTGAGGTGGTGAACACACCGATATGGCAGAACGTCTGTAACCGTTCGGCCAGCAGACTGGGTGGGGCGCCGAGCTGGGTTTGGAAATCTGTGAAACGGGTGGTGCCCAGGAATGCGGCCACCAGCAGTGCTGCGGCCCAACGATTTCCGAGAATGCTCATAGTCTCCGGGAACAACCCGGCGTGGCGGGTGGCGGTATCGGGTTCCGAACGGCGCCGCGTCGATGCGGCCGGCGCCGAGCGGGTCCACGTTCCGCTGGGGCCGAGGCTCAATGCCACCTCCGGGCCGGTGACCACGACACAGCAAGTGTTGCAACGCAATTGGGGCGTGAAGTGAGATCCGCACGCCACGTGGCGCATGGCGGGCAGTGCTTCGTGGTGCCCGGTCACCCAATTGCGTTCCCACTCCCAGATGGACAGCAATGCCGGCCACAGCGATCGGCCGCGGCCGGTGATCAGATACTCGGTGCGCGCCCGGGTGGAGGCATGCACCGTGCGGCTCAACAGGCCATTGTCGACCAGGGTCCGCAGCCGACTGGTCAGCACCGAATTTGAGATCGGCAACCGTGACATGAATTGGCTGTAGCGGCTGGCACCCAGCAATGCCTGCTGCACGATCAGCAGATTCCACTCGTCGCCGAGTAGACCCAGCATCCTGCCGATGGCATTGGGACTGTCGGGTGCCAGGACGGTGGGCGTCTCGGCGGCCGTGGTATCGGTCACTACAGTCCGATCGCCTCGGCGGCCGAATCGCTGGTATGCCAGCGGCGCAGTGCGTCACCGGCCACCCACGTGGAATGCGTTCCGCTGGAGATCCGTTCGGGCAGTTGAAGTTTGCACAACGGTCCGTCCGCCAGCCGGGCCGCATCGAACACCAGGCAGTAGGAGGCGTCGGCAGCCATATCGGTGGTCAGGGTGACCAGGTAGCCGTCGTCTTCGGCTTGGCTGCCGAGCCGGGGCGCCATGGCCGTCTCACTGCCGTAGACACCGTCGCCGAACCCGAAGCGCTCTTCGGTGCCGGTCTGCAGGTCGTGTCGGACCAGGCCGTCGAACAGGAACCAGCCCGGCTTGCCGCTGGCCGCATAGGTATAGCGGTAGGGCTCACCGGCATGACCGGAGTTGATCATGCCGAACTCGGTGATGCTGTCGGACAACGATTCTTCGGTTAGGCCGCCGGTACGCAGATTGAGCCGCCAGCGGTGCAGCCGGGCCTGCATCCGGTCCAGCGCAAGGAACCGGAACGCCCGCTGCCACTTGGTGCCGGTGCCGTCATCGCTGGGCTCGGGGTCGCCCTGGAAGAAGCCGTCCAGCACGATCTCGTCACCGTCTTCGTAGGCGTTGGTGAAGTGCAGCACGTAGGTGGGGTCGGCCTCGAACCACTGGATCTTGCCCTCGCCCCGGCGGGGGAGCACCGCGAATCGCGACGGGATATCTCGGTGGAAACGAGCGACGTGCATGTCGCGCTCCAGCAGCTCCGGATCCCAGAACAACGGAAAATCGTTGAGAATCACATAGTTTCGGGTGAACGCCATATCGTGGGGCAGCCGCGGGCCGGGCAGCGGCACATCGGTGTAGTGCACCAGGTCATTGTTGGCATCGACCACCCCGTAGTGCATATAGGGCGCGGCCTTGGCGTAGTTGAAGAACAGCATCTCGCCGGTGCGGTCGTCCACCTTCGGATGCGCAGATACACCCCAGCTGCTGGGGAAGCCGCCGTTGAAGGTCTCCTTGCCCAGGGTCTGCGCCGAGTACGGGTCGACGCGGTAGAGATCGCCGCATTGGTAGAAACTCGTCAGCGCGGTGCCGCGGTGCACCACGACATCGGTGCTGGAGGCGTCCTTCATCAGCGTGCGCGCACCCCAGCCGTAGTCCACCTTGGCCAGCGGCAGCGGCTCTGCCAGCCCGGGCCAGAGCGGGCCGCCGGCGGCGTTCTCCGCCTCGAATCCGTCGGTCCGGACAAAACGGTTGCGATAGAAGGCCGTTCCGTCACGGAAGCCGACGATATGCAGCATGCCGTCACCGTCGAAGGGGTGATACGCCTTCAGCGCCGGATGTAGCGGGTTCTCGGTATTGCGCAGATAGACGCCGTCGAGATCAGTGGGGATTTCACCGTCCACGACGCTGAGATCGTCGGCGTGCCATTCGGTGCTCTGCGGTCGCCACGGTCCGGTGCGGTACGGGTGGTCGTCATCCTCGGGGAGGGTGGACAGGAATTTCCCGACAATCTCAGTGTGCATCCTCTGCCGATCTGATCACGAAACTGACTGTGGTGGCGGTACTACCGCCGAAATTCAAGGTGCCGAAGCGGCGCGCGCCGTCGACCTGGTAGTCGCCGGCGAGATCGCTGACCTGTTTGGCGGCGTCGAGCATCATCCGGACACCCGATGCGCCGACTGGGTGCCCGCCGCCGATCAGGCCGCCGCTCGGATTGATCGGGAGTCGGCCGCCGATTGCGATCTCACCGTTCTCGATCGCCTTCCATGATTCGCCGGGCCCGGTGAGACCGATGTGGTCGATCGCGAGGTACTCACTAGGGGTGAAGCAGTCGTGCACCTCGATACCGTCGAGATCGTCGAGCCCGATGCCGGCGCGCCCGAACGCGTCGTACACGGCGGCGCGGACGTGCGGCAGCACATAGGGATTCGCGGCGTCACGATCGAGCTTCTGCCGTAGTCCCAGTCCGACAGTGCGATGGCCCCAGCCTTCGATCAGCCCGATCGGGCGCACGCCCGGATGGTCGCGCAGGAAATCGTCGTTCACCAGCACCACGCCTGCGCCGCCGTCGGTCATCTGGCTGCAGTCGTAGCGGCGGATGCGCCCCTCGGTCGGCGGGTTGACGGCGTCATCACTGCCGTGCGACACCAGATCGGGGACCTCCCACTCCCGGGTCTGGGCGTTGGGGTTGTGCCGGGCGTTGCTGAAATTCAGTGCCGCGATCGCATGCAGGTGCGCGTCGTCGATACCGAACCGACGGTCATACTCGTCGGCGACTTCGGCGAACATCGACGGCCAGATGTACGTGGCGTCCTGGCCCTCATGGCCGGTCCAGGCGGCGGCGCCGAGGTGAGCGGCCGCGGTGTCGCCGGGCACTGTCTTCTCCAGTTCGACACCGACGACCAGGGCGGTGCGGTAGTTGCCGGCCCGCAGATCAGCCATCGCCGCCAGTGCCGCGACGCTGCCGGAGGCGCACGCCGCCTCATGGCGGGTGGCCGGGGTATCCCACAAGCCGTCGTGCACCGTGGCGGGCATCGCGCCGAGGTGGCCCTGTCGGGCGAACATCTCGCCGAAGGCGTTGGCAACGTGCACGACGTCGATATCGGTGGCGTCGATCATCGATTCGGCGAGGGTAAGATTGACAACCTCGCTGGTCAGCGCCGCAAAGTCGCAGCCCTCCCGGGCCAGGTTGCGAGCGAAGTCGCTCTGGTAGCCACCGAGAATCCAGACGTTGCCTGCCACAGCGGCGAAGTTACTACAGCTAAGAGAGTGGCGGGCCGGATTGCGGTGAGTGATCCCAAATGAGGTCGGTCCCGCCGGCTCTTGGTCTGAACCGACAGGACCTCAGCGGGCGTGGAAGTCGACCACCGCGCCCGCCTGCTGCGCAGCATTACCGAACCTGCTCGTCCACAAACGTCGGCATCCTCAAGGTGGTGCGTAACTCTGCGGAGGAGGGGAGCAATGGGTGAATGACTTCGCCCAACCACGATCTTGCGCAGCGGATGGCCGAGCTGGCCCGCGCCGCCGCGCCACCCCGCGACGTCAATCTGGTCCTCGCCAGTGTGACCGTCGCGGCAAGGGAAATGCTGCCTGGCACCGTACTCGGCATAGCCGAGCGTCCGCCCGTCGTGCAGGCGGATCGTCCTATCGTGAACAGCGTGTGTGCACGACTCCTTTAGCGCATACAAGCACACCGCGCTCCTTGGCGAAGCGCATTCGGCCGCTACGACAACCGGCAGCCGGTATAGCCGGACACGACCGTATTGCCCTTGTAGAAGAACGTGAGGAATGCGCCGCCCGACCCGCTGGACCACACTCGCGCTTCCCGGGTTCGTCCTGCATGACCTGGATGTCCGTGGCGCCGACCGCACCAGCCGCGTCCTCCGCGACGCCGAGCAGGGCAGCCCAGTCCTGCTCGGACACCGTCACGTTCTCGGCGATCCGGTTCGGCAGATAGGCCGACTTCCCGCCGGACTGCTCATACGGTGCAGGACAATTGCCGGAGTCAGCGTTGTCTGCGGTCTTCCAGACGATGCTCGGCACGTGTTGCGTTGCCGCCGTGGTGATGGTGGCAATCGCGTCTTCCAGTTGCGCTTTGGTCTCCGCGAAGGGCGGCAGCGATTTCAATTCATCGAGTGCCCGGGTAGCCCCGCTGGACGGTGTAGGGGCGCACGGCTGTTCCGCGTGGCATCCTGTCGTCGAAAAGATGAGGGCCAGAACAACAGTGAGCAGAACTACGTCTTCCCCGTGGTGGTGCCGAGCCTCATGCGTCTGCCTCCCACTTCCGCCGGACCGTCGTCGCCAAACCAGCGGTAGTCGCTATGTCTCTGCGCAGCAACGCTATTCAGCAGGACACCGCCGCCGTCGGGCACGCCGGCAGTGCCGGTTTCCACATGCGCGAAGTTCGGGTTGGTCGCCGGGTTTGGTCCGAACTGCCCGGCCCGGAGGCATCCAGCGTGCGCATGAGAGTCTCGCCGACTCCTCTCAGCGGGGGCGGTAGCGTCTCGACGGCCACCTGCGCCCCGAGGCGGCGCGTCATAGACATTTTGGATCGGATCGTCGGGTGATCCGCCCCGGCGTGTCGGGAGAGTTCTTCCGTTGGGAAGGATGGGACGCGTGGGAGCGAAGTCGTCGAGGCGGTATCCCGAAGAGTTGAAGGCGCGCGGTGCAGATGGTGGCGGATCTGGGCAGCGAGACGGTCTCGGAGTGGGAGGCGATGGGCCGTGTCGCTGACCTGCTGGGCGTCGGTACTGCGGAGACGGTGCGCAAGTGGGTCCGGCGGTTCCGGTGCTCCAACACTCCACCGACGCCACGGAACCCCGCAGCGCGTCACTTACCGATGTTCCGCGGCGAGAAAACAACAAACCTGCGGATGATGTCTGCGGTTCCGTGTGGTCATGCCCGCGTTGCTCCGCGGTAATCGCTCGTACGCGCGCAGGAGAGATCGGCGCAGCAGTTCGTGAGTGCTACCGCCAAGGCGGCAAGGTGTACATGTTGACATTGACTATGCGGCACAAGGCTTCTGATCGTCTCTCAGAACTGTGGGACGCATTGAGCTCCGGTTGGAGGTCGGCGTTCGGCACGCGCACTTGGACGGGTCAGAATGCCCGTACGGCGGAACGTAACGGGAGGTTAGTCCGTGTAATGTCGAGCTATTCGAGATCGCTGGCCTTACCCGTGTTGTCGAGGCGACTTACGGCACGCCTGCTCAAGGCGGACACGGTTGGCATCTGCATATCCATGCTCTGGTGTTCTGCGCGTCGACGCTCCGATCGGGGCTGAGGTTCAAGTTGCCGGATTGGAACAGCCCGCTTGAGGACCGAGAGTGGTTGGCAAGAAACGCTTTTGCATCTCGCGTGTATGACCGGTGGTCAGCCGGATTGAAGAAGGCGGGCTACGCACTGCCGGGCTCGGTAGCTGTCGACATGCGAGAGGTGGGTGATGGGGGCGCGGAATATCTCGGCAGGTATCTCACGAAGGCGACGTACGATGCAGCCACGAAGACCGGAATTGAGGTGGCTGCGGGACAAGTTTCGAAAGTTGGTCGCGTAGACCGGAACCGCACGCCGTTCGAGTTGCTGGCAGACCTCGCAACATCGGTAGACGCTCGCGGTTTTGGTGTTCGGACGCCGCGCCACTGGGCAGTGAAGGAAGCAGGCGACGGCGATTGGGCAGTGATCGATCACGATACCGGGGAGGTGTTGGCTGTTACCCCACCTGGCGAATGGGCGATTTGGCACGAATGGGAACAAGGATCCAAAGGGCGTCGGCAGATCATGTGGTCGCGTCGTCGACGTGTTCCGGTCTCCGTTCGTGAGCAGCTGTGGAACTGCCTTCTCGATGTCCGCGGCGAAACAGCTGACGCCACAGACGAAGAAGTGGCGGCTGCCGATATCGACGGTGAAGTCGTCGGTGAAGTGTCACGTGCTGATTGGTATCGCGTAGTTGTGTGGCGTCCCGAGCTGATGACGCGGTTGCTCGAAACTGCAGAAGCCCAAGGTAGACAGGGTGTTGCGATGCTTCTGAGCGAGATTGGTGTCCCGGTTGCGCTGGGGCATCCACCGCCCGTTTGCATCGTGGATATGAGACATATGGTGTGAGACAAGAAATGAGACACCGCGACCTGGCGTTATGCGCATGCATCGTGCTGGATACGGCGCCGAACATCAGTCGCCTCAGGGCTCCTGTAGCTCGATCTGCTCAATCCCGACGAACGCAGCGAGCTCAGTCACATCCCGGTGCACGTCGAAGGCACGCAGCAGCCCGATATAGCGCTGCTTGTCCAGATCCCAGTCGTACTGCTGCACGGTGGGGTCTTGGGCCGCGGCGAACGCGAGGTCAGCGAGAAGCCTTGTTGTGCGGCCATTTCCGTCAACGAAGGGGTGTATACGAACCGTCTCGGCATGGACCACGATCCCCAACTGGCGGGGGGTCCAGTCGTCGGTGTGCTCCCACCGCCAGGCGATCGAGCCGAGGGTGCTGCGCAGCTCGACGGCGATGAGTTCGGGAGCGACACCGATGTTGAGTTCGAGCTGACGCTGCCGCCCGCCCCACTGCCAGATCGGACCGAACAACTGCGTATGGAGATCACGGATGAAGTAGTCGCTGAGAAGCTCGTCTAGCGGCAACGAACCGTCCAGCGCCGCTGGCATCAACGCCTCAACTACCTGATCCTGCAAACTCTGTTCGAGGGCATAGACGTCCGCTCGGGTGATCGGCTTGTCGAGGATCTCGACAACCTCAGCCAGCAGAGCATCAAGTTCGTCGTGAGGCAGCGGCGTTTCGCCGTAACCGGGCGTCAGCGGCATCAGCGCTTGGGCGGCTGCTGCTTTGCAAGATAGGCCTTCACCGCTGCTGAATGGCGGTGACTGGTTGGCACGACCCGGCCCTCCAACTTGGCCGACGCCTTGGTCGCCCGCATCCCGGCCTTCTTGACGGCAGCCTTCGACACCACCACCGTCTTGGCTGTCTTTCGCTCCATCGCTGCACCTCCATGCACTACCGGCCGTGTACCGATCCTACCGGCCCGACCCCAGCGGCAACCACGACGTTTTAACGCAACCAGAAGTCGTCCGCGGTAAACGAGCGTGGTATCCGAGTGCCAGCTCGTTCCTGTCGAGCCGGTTCACCAAGCGGCGAACTGATCCCATCGGTGCTCTAGGTGAACCTCGTCAGGCCTGCCCGCGATACCCCGCGATGTCGGCCCCCGGGGAGACAGCACCGCGACAGCCAAAAGTGGAGACACCACCATCACGCAGACACGACGTGCTCGGCGAGGTGGCAACGGGCGACAACAAGCCCCCCGGCTGACAATGTTGCTTCGGGCCGCGACCGGAATGCATCAGCTGTTCGTGGTGTGCTTGCCGTGGCGGGCCTGCGCAGTCAGGTCCGGCCAGGTCCAGACTGCTGTATCACAGGCCATGGCCCGCCACCATGTCGCCGCGCCAAGGCTAGCAAACTGGAGGCGCTGCGCGGAGAGGAGCTATCCCGGCGCTCCTGACTGCGTTCCCAACGACCCCCGCGGACGAAGGTGGCCGAGTTGTAAGGCCCCACATACCTTTACCAATCACCCTCCCGGGAAAGCGCCACTTGGTTACCGCAACGTTCGCGTCGTTACCGACGATGGACGTGAGCTGCGCACGGTCGACGTCGACCCCCAACGAGCACCTCTGATCACGTGGGCGTTCCTTGCATACGCGTCGGGAGAATGGACGCTCAGTCGTCTGGCGGCAGAGCTGGAGCATCGCGGTCTCACAACACGACCGACACCGAAGTCGCCTGGCCGAGCGATCAAGCAGAACTCGCTGCACAAGATCCTCACGACGCCGTACTACAAGGGCGAGGTCGTCTACCGAGGGGTGCGGTACCCGGGGCGGCATACGCCGCTCGTTGACGAAGCGACGTGGACCCGGGTTCAAGACGTACTCAGCTCCCACGCGATGGGGGAGAAGCAGCGAGATCACCCGCACTATCTCAAGTCAAGCGTGTTCTGCGGGAAGTGTGGCAGTCGACTGATTGTGACCATGTCGAAGAATCGATACGGCGCGGTGTACCCGTACTTCATTTGCCTTGGCCGACACCAGAAAACGGCCGAGTGCACGCAGCGGGCCGTCCTCATCCCGATCGTTGAGCAGCGAGTCGAAGAGCATTACCAAACCATCCAACTCGATCAAGCGTCGAGAGACAGGATCGAGGAGGTCCTCAGGGGTGAGCTACGGCAATTCCGTAAGAGTGCCGAGACCTCCACGCGACAACTGAGCACCCAGAAGGAGCAGTTAACCAGCGAAAGGATGCGGCTACTGCAGGCCCACTACGCCGGAGCAATACCTATCGATCTGTTGAAGACGGAGCAAGACCGAATTGCTCGACAGTTGGCGTCTATCGAGGAGCGGCTCTCCGCGGCGGCCATGGAGTTCGACAGCATCGAGCGAGCATTTCGCGTGGCCCTTGATTTTGCGGTCCACTGCCATAAGGGCTACTTGAACGCTCGCGAGCCAGAACGGCGCCTGTTTAATCAGGCCCTATTCACCAAAATTCTGGTCGATGAGGATCGCGTGACGGTGGAGCTGGCCGAGCCATTCAGGACGCTATTTGGCGCTGCTGGCAGAGCCGAATCGCAGGACGCGGCGGTTCCAGCGCTCCAACACTCCACCGACGCCACGGAACACCGCAGCGCGTCACTTACTGATGTCCCGCGGCGAGAAATCAACAAACCTGCGGATGATGTCGCAGGTTTGAATATGAATACTTTGGTGCCCCCGGCATGATTCGAACATGCGACACCGGCTTTAGGAGAGCCGTGCTCTATCCCCTGAGCTACGGGGGCGTACCGGCTGGGAGCTTACCGCCTGTCGCCTGCAACTCCGCCCACGCAGGGGTCAGCGCAGTTCGGCGATGACCTTGGCGAAGTACTCCGCGTGGTAGTCCTGCACGGTGAAGTAGGTGATCCCGTAATCGTCTCGGCGCGCCCGCAGGGTGTCGGCGATATCGCGCGGGGTACCGGTGAGGACGGTGGGGAGCGCCAGCAGCTGTTCCTCGGTGGCGTCGGGAGCGTAGCCGCGGGTCAGTGCCAGGTCCGGGATTCCCGAGGAATCGGTGGGCACCCCGGTGATCGCGATGTTGAGTTCCAGGTCGGCGAACCGGTCACCGGCTTCTGCCTTGACGAACTCGATGCGCTCGGCGAGCGGATCGTGGCCGGGATACTCGGGCACCCCACCGCCGGTGAGCCCGATGATGTCGGCGTGCTGTGCCGCGATCCGCAGCACCCGATCACCGTTGCCCGCGATCAGGATTGGGATCGACGGTGCGGTGTCCTTGAGATATGTGGTGGTGTGCCGCAAGTGGTCTACCCGCTCGCCGGCACTCGGATACGGCATCTCGGCGGCTTCGAATTCCTCGCGGACATATCCGGTGCCCAGCCCGAGATCCAGCCGGCCCTCACTGAGAACGTCGACGGCGATGGCGTCGCGGGCCAGGATCGCGGGCTTGTAGAACGCCGCGTTGATCACGAACGTGCCCACCCGCATGGTCTTGGAATACTCCGCGGCGGCCACCATGGTGGGGAACGGCGCCGGGATCCCGAACCGGCCGAGATGGTCTGGGACGTGTAGGACGTCGAAGCCGAAATCCTCGAACCGTCGGACGGTGTCGCGCAGCTTCTGTGCTGACTTGACCGATCGCACACCGATGCCGAAGCGAAAGTCTCTGCCCATCCCGGCATGTTAGGACCGGGTCTGCTCTGATCGACAGCGCCTGTCTCGGTACGCGGCACGTTTTGCCGTGCCCCCGAGCCGGGCATTCTGGTGAATTGTGAATACCCCCAGCGTCGGCGTGGAGGAGGAATTCCTTCTCGTCGCCCCCAGCACTGGTGAGCCAATTGCCCGCAACGCTGACGTCGCCAGATACGCGGCCGCCGCCGGTGTCGACCTACAGCTCGAACTGACCACGTGTCAGGTCGAGACTGTCACCGAGGTAGCGCAAACGAGTTCTGAACTGCGCCAACAGATCACCCAGCTACGCCTGGTTGCAGCCGAGTCGGCCGAGAAGGCCGGCGCATAACTGCTCGCAGTCGCTCTGTCGCCGACGGTGCCGCACACCTTTGCTATCACCGACAATGAGCGTCATCTGCGGCTGCCACGATTACGTCGAGGTGTCGAACCGCGTGGCACCGACAGCGGTCACGCCAGTTGGCGCAGCGTGCTGTGGAATCGCTGGCCCAGCGCGGGGACCGCCGCCGCACGTGGATTTGGCCGAGCACTACGACGCGATGGTGAAAATGCTGCTCGGTGCCGGCGCTCCTGCTGGCGACACTGGACCCGTGCCGCGGTGATGACAGCGCTGGCTGCCGAGAGTTCGCCGCTGAACCGTCGCCCAGGTCGGCCGCGGCGATGATCTCGTCTGCCCCGGCATGGTCGGTGGGTAGGTAGGTCACATCGTCCTCGCGAAAACCGGCCTCACACAACGCCGCCACCAGCTGGTGCGCGGTGAACGGTTCGCGCCGCGACGGCCGCACCGCCACGCGGTACCCCATCGCCAACGCCTGCGGCCACAGACCGTGCACGCCCGGCGCATTGCCGGAGGCGTGCACACCGAACAGCTCGCCGCGCCGGGCCCAGATAGCCGCTGCGTGCCCAGGCGGCGCAGTCTGCCAATCTGGCACCGCGCCGGCCTTGTGCAGGGCGGCACGGCGCTGATCGGCGGGAAGCGGCGTGGTTTTGCGCTGCGTGGCCATCGCTCGGGCGATGTAGAGGGGCGGGGCGATACTCAGCTCGGCGACCGGGGCGACCGGGGCGACCTCGGCGACCGAGTCGCCGATCTGGCCGTCTGGGCCTGCGACAGGATCGTCGTGCTGCCGAACACCATCGCGATGGCCGCGGCCGGAAAGACGTCGCGCGGCACGTCGAGGGTGTCGAGGTCCACATGCGCACCGCTGAGCAGAATGAAGCGGACCTTGTCGCCCACCCCGTGCGGGTCGCTGGGCATCATGCAGAGAAAGCCGCGGCCGCCGAGCAATCCGGGGCGACGGAAGTCGTCGGTCTGCCAGTCGGCGACCTGGGCCACCCAGTCCGGCAGCTGAGCCGTTCGCTTGGGTGCGTCCGTGGTGCCCCCGGATTCGAAGATCAGCCGGATCGGCGGTGGTGAGCCGTAACCGCGTGGAATCGGGTCCTCGACCGGGCGTCGCGCAATTGGTTCAATCCTGGAGCAGCTTGACCGAAAGTGACACCGGACGGGGCGGTCGTTAACCAATTCGTATGCAGGAGTTCGCCTGCGGTATCCATGCTGATGTGATGACGCGACCTCGTCGGATGCAACCACGTCACCGGTGTGGCGGTCACGGCGAGCCCGCTGGACGTCGGGCCCTACTCAACGACCGCCGTCGCGGTGACGGTGCGGCCGGGGATCGGGACCGTCCTGGAAGGTCAGCGCAACCACGTCGGTGCTGAACGTGGTGATGCGCTTCTCCGATACCGGTGCTGCCACCGATGCGGCCGTAGCCATGCACCGACACCGCCACGTCGACGTGGTCGAGAAACGCGGCGAGGCGGTCAGATTCGGCGGTACGTTCGGCGATGGCGTCGGTCATCTGCTCCAGCCCGCCACCGTGAATGGCGAGAAACCCGAACCGCGATCTGAGCTGGCTCTCCTCGACGATCGACGGGTCGGCCAAGAGTTCGGAAAGTGATTGCGGCCCAGAGGAGTTCGATGCCAGCGGCCGCGGGTCCGCGGCCTCGGGGCAACGCCGGGCCAGCTGTTGCACGTCAAGGTTGGACCCGTAGGCAAAGTGCGGGCGGAGCATCAGCGCGCAAGCGTCAGGCAGATCAACACCGCGTTCAGCACTGTAATGATCGCGGCGACCGTCCAGCCAAGAGCGGTGGTCAGGCGGCTGTTGGTATCGGCACCCATCAGCGTGCGATTGCTGGTCAGCCGTACCAACGGGATCAGCGCGAACGGGATACCGAACGACAACACCACCTGGGAGATAACCAGTGCGCGGCTGGGATCGATACCGATGGCCAGCACCACGAGCGCGGGGATCAGCGTGATCAGCCGGCGCACCAGCAGCGGAACGGTCTTGTGCAGCAACCCCTGCATGATCATCGCCCCGGCGTACGCCCCGACCGATGTCGAGGCCAGCCCGGAAGCCAGCAGGCCGATCGCGAACAGCAGCGCCACCGTCGGCCCGAGTGTGTCGCGGACGGCGGCGTGCGCGCCCTCGATCGAGTCGGTGCCGTCGCGGCCCTGCAGGTTGGTCGCCGCGATCAGCAGCATCGATAGGTTGACCGCCCCGGCCACCAGCATCGCGATGCCGACATCCCATCGGGTGATGCGCAGCAGCCGGGCCCGCGGCGCACCGGCGTCGGGGTGCCCGTGCCGGTCGCGGGCGAGCCCGGAATGCAGGTAGACAGCGTGCGGCATCACGGTAGCGCCGAGCATAGCGGCGGCCAGCAACACGCTTTCCGGGCCGCCGAATCGGGGAACCAAACCCGCCAGCACATCAGCGGCCGGCGGTGTCTTGACGAACAGGCTGGACAGGAACCCGATGGCGATGACCAGTAACAGCCCGGTGATCACCCGCTCGAACACCCGCTGACCGCGCCGGTCCTGCACGACGAGCAGCAGCAGCGACACCACACCGGTGATCACGCCGCCGAGCAGCAGCGGCAGCCCGAACAGCAGCCGCAGCGCGATCGCGCCACCCACCACCTCGGCAAGGTCGGTGGCGATCGCGATTACTTCAGCCTGAAGCCAGTACCCGATACGGCTCGGGGTGCGGGTGTGGTCACGGACGGTTTCGGGCAGCGTGCGGCCGGTGACCAGCCCCAGCTTGGCCGACAGGTACTGCACCAACCCGGCCATCACGTTGGCGACCACGATCACCCACACCAGCAGGAACCCGAACTGTGCACCGGCGCTGATATTGGCCGCGACGTTCCCCGGGTCGACGTAGGCGATGGCCGCCACGAACGCCGGGCCAAGGAGATACCAGCCCCGCTTGGGGGCGCGGGTCACCTGTGCCAATCGATGAGCCTTCTCTCCGGACACTCAAACAAGAAAGTAAGGGTACCCGAAACTAGCTGGCTCGCGTCAGAGGCCGATGAAGACTCCGCCGAGGCCGATCCCGATTCCGCCGAAGCCCCAGCCGGCCAGCGGATTCTGCAGGGCCGGGTTGGGCGACGTGGTGATCTGGGCGTGGCCCGGGGTTTGGCAGACCGTCGTGCTGGGTCCGGTGTCGGTGCACTGTGCCGGCCGTGCTGCCGCCGGGGCGGCCAGTACGACGGCCGTAGCCACGATCAGCAGTGGAGCCCCAAGAACAATCCTGGTAACCATATGGGCCTCCTTGGTGGCCGCGATCTGGAACTCAGCGGCCCCCGCCGCCGTGGCCCCCGACCCCGCCGCCCCAGGGGTAGGCGAGGTCCTCCGGGACTTCCGGGGTTGCGTTGGCTTGCACGTAGCCGGGCGTGGCGCAGTGAGTGGTCTGCCCACCAATGACCGAGCTGCCCCCGGTATCGACGCAGCTGGGAACTGACGGCGAGATCAACGTCGTATCGGCACCTGCTGCAGGGGCAAACGCAGCCGCGGCGGCGGCGAGAAAAGGAAACACGTAGCGGAGCCTGTGCCGCATCGGCATTCCCTTCCGCCAGTTCCTCTTAGCCAGAAGCGTACAGCCCGTTGCCAGTCGCCAGTGGTAGGTCGATTGTCGTGCGGATCCCGGCCGGTGCGGCCACGACGGACGGGATGGCGTTCACGAGGCGCATCGCGGTGGCCACCAACCCGGCGTGGTTGTGGTCGCCGTTGGGCGAGCTCAGGCACAGATCCATGGCATAGGACGGCTCGCCGGTGATCTCGATGCGGTAGTTGCCGCCGTCCTGAACGGGCTGCGGCCATTCCGGAAAAAGATCCTCGCGCAGCCGGGTGACGTGTTCGACGACGATGACCGGTGCCCCGCCGACCAGTCCGATCACCTCGAACCGCAGTCCCGCCGCGGTGCCCTTTTTGATGGTGCCTGCGGCGATCTCGATGTCTTCGGGGGCCGGCTCGCGCACATACATGTCTTCGATGCCATCGAGCTCGAGATCGAGGCCGGCCGCGATCTGGCGGATCACCGAGCCCCAGGCCAGGCTCAGCACACCGGGCTGCAACAGCATCGGGATGTCGTCCATCGCTTTGCCAAAGCCCATCACGTCGAACATCACCGTGGCGCTGTCGTAGGTGGCGTAGTCGAGGATCTCCATGCACCGAATCTGCTGGATGCTCTGACAGGTGCTCGCCAGTGCCAGGGGCAGCAGGTCGTTGGCGAAGCCTGGATCGATACCGTTGACGAACAGGCTCGAATTGCCCTGCCGGGCGGCATCTTCCAGCGGCTGGATCATCTCATCGGGAATCACCTGCCATGGCCACTGCAGGAAAACCGGGCCGCTGCCGACGACGTTCACCCCGGCGGCCAGGATGCGACGATAGTCTTCCAGCGCCTCGGGTAACCGGTTATCAGCCAGTGCGTTGTAGACAACGCAGTCCGGTTTGGCCCCCAGCACCTCGTCGAGGTCGGTGGTGGCCGTGACGCCGGTCGTACCGGAGAGGCCGGCCAGTTCGGCAGCGTCCTTGCCGGCCTTGGCATCCGAAGACACCCAGACACCGGTGAGCTCGAACGCGGGGTTGGTGATCAAACCCTTCAACGCGTGGACACCGACGTTGCCGGTGCCGACTTGTGCGACGCGGATTGCCATGGTGTTCCTTACAGATCGGGGATCATAGGTCGGGGATGGGAAGGTCGAGGTTCGGCACGATGAGGCCGCCGTCGACCTCGATCATCTTGCCGGTCAGATAGCTCGCGGCGGGTGACGCGAGATAGACGGCGGCCGCTGCGATGTCGAGCGGATCGCCGAGTCGTTTCATCGGAGTCGCCTTCTCCATCGGATCGCGCAGGGCCTCGTTGGAGGCCACGACCTCTAGCGCCGAGGTGAGGATCGAACCCGGCGCGATGGCGTTCACCCGGATCTTCGGGGACAGGTCCAGCGCGGTGAGCCGGGTGTAGTGGGCCAGCGCTGCCTTGGCGGTGCTGTAGGCGGCGAAGCCACGGCCGGCCAGCTTGCCCATCGTCGAAGTGATGTTGATGATATTGCCGCCGCCGGAGTGCTCGAGCATTAGAGGCACGGCCGCCAGCGTCAGTGCGTGTGCGGTGAGCACGTTGAAGGTGAATGCGTCCTTCATGTTCTTGACGCTGGTGTTCAGCAAGGCGTTGGGCATGGTGCCCCCGACGTTGTTGACGACGATGTCCAGCTTGCCGAACACCTCGACCGCAGTGCCGGCCAGCTGTGCGGTGGTGTCGGGATGGGCGAGATCGCCGACGACGATATGGGCCCGTCGCCCGACCGCTTCGATCTGCTTGGCGACCGACTCCAACTCGGACTGCGTGCGTGAGCCGATGACAACGTCGGCGCCGACTTCGGCGAATGCGACGGCGATGGCGGCACCCAGGCCCCGACCGCCGCCGGTGACTACTGCAACTTGACCATCAAGTCTGAACTTGTCGAGTATCACGTGTCCCTCTTCCCTTGTCCGCGAAAACCGTAACAAGTTCTCTGAGGTTCTTGACACGAAATTCGGAACGAGATTGAAACACGTTCTATTTTGTTCACGCCTTCTTGGCGGGAGCCTTTTTCGCTGCCTTTTTCGCCGGTGCCGCGTCGTCGTCGCCGGCCTCACCACGGCGTCGTCTGACGCTGGCTTCGAGCTTGGCCAGCAGATCGGAGACGTCCTCGGTCTCGTCCAGCTCGGCGGGCTGCTCCTCGGTGGTGAACGCCTCGCCGCCTTCCAGCTTCGCCTGGACGAGTTCAAGGAGCTGTTCCTGATAGGTGTCGCGGAACTGCTCAGGGTGGAAGTCGTCCGACATCGAATCGACGACCTGTCCGGCCATCTTCAGTTCAGCGGGCTTGATCTCCGCCTCTTTATCGAGGACCGGGAAGTCGGGATCGCGGATCTCGTCGGGCCACAGCAGGGTGTGCACGATCATCACCTCGCGCTTGGAAAAATCCTTAACCCGCAGTGCGGCCAGCCGGGTCTTGCTGCGCAAGGCGAAATGCACGATCGCCACCCGATCGGTGTCGGCGAGTGTCTTGGCCAGCAGCACATAGGACTTCGACGATGTGCCGTCCGGCTCGAGGAAGTAGCTGCGGTCGTACATCAGCGGGTCGATCTCGCTGGCGGGAACGAACTGAACCACCTCGATCTCGTGGCTGCGTTCCTCGGGCAGGGTGGCGATATCGTCATCGGTGATGATCACGGTCTGGCCGTCGTCGGACTCGTAAGCCTTGGCGATATCGCGGTATTCGACCACCTCACCGCACACTTCGCAGACGCGCTTGTAGCGGATGCGGCCGCTGTCGGTGGCGTGCACCTGGTGGAACTTGAGATCGTGGTCCTCGGTGGCGCTGTACACCTTGACGGGGACGTTCACCAGACCGAATGCGATCGAGCCTTTCCAGATGGAACGCATATCTGCAGTATGCAGGGCCGATCGGTGTTGCTGGGTCAGATAGCGGGCTGGCCGCCCGGATTAAGCCCGACAGGCAGATCGGGATTCGCGCCGGGAGCCATGCCGTCATTGGTTTCCTGATACGGCGCGGGCCGGCAGTTGCTGTCCACCGGGTTTTGGCCGGCCGTGCAGTAGGGAATGTGTTCTTCCGGCTCGGCGCCGGCCTGCGGAACCCCGAACAACGCGGGCAGTGCCAGTAAGGCGGCTACCAGCATTTTGGTCATAGTTCACGTGAGCAGCGGGTAATACCGTTGGGTGGTGAATGACGTGTGGCCGCCGGGCGCGACGAAGGGACCGCGCGTCGCGCTGACCAATGCCGACAAAGTGCTCTACCCGGCCACCGGCACCACCAAGGGCGATGTCTTCTCCTACTACACCGCGATCGCCGAGGTGATGCTGCCGCATATCGCGGGGCGACCGGTCACGCGGAAACGCTGGCCGAACGGTGTCGACGAGTCGTCGTTTTTCGAAAAACAGCTCGCCAGTTCGGCGCCGGACTGGCTTGCTCGCGCGACCGTCACGCACCGTTCGGGCAGCACCGCGTACCCGATCATCGACAGCTCAACGGGCCTGGCGTGGATCGCGCAGCAGGCCGCGCTGGAAGTCCATGTGCCGCAATGGCGTTTCACCTCGGCCGGAAAGCCCGGACCGGTAACGCGATTGGTCTTCGACCTCGACCCCGGCGAGGGGGTGACCATGCCCCAGCTGGGCGAGGTCGCCGACGCCGTCCGGGAGCTGATGAACGATATCGGGCTGACGCTGTATCCACTCACCAGTGGCAGCAAGGGGCTGCATCTGTACGCCCCGTTGGCCGATCCAGTCAGCAGTAACGGGGCGGTGACACTGGCCCGCCGGGTGGCTCAGCAGTTGGAGCAGAGCATGCCCACGCTGGTTACCGCCACGATGACCAAGAGTGTCCGGGCCGGCAAGGTCTTTCTGGACTGGAGCCAGAACAACGGGTCGAAGACCACGATCGCGCCGTACTCGCTGCGCGGGCGGGACCATCCGACGGTCGCCGCACCGCGGACGTGGGAGGAGATCGGCGATCCGAAGCTGAGACATCTGGACCACCGCGAGGTGCTGGCCCGGGTTGCCGAGCACGGCGATCTGCTGACCGGTATGGACGCCGACGCGCCTGCCGAAGACCGTCTGACCACCTACCGGAGCATGCGGGACTCAGCCAAGACGCCGGAGCCGGTGCCTCATGCCACGCCTGCGATCGGTGGCAACAACACGTTCGTCATCCAGGAACACCACGCCCGACGGTTGCACTACGACTTCCGGCTGGAACGCGACGGTGTGCTGGTGTCGTGGGCGGTGCCCAAGAACCTGCCGGACACCCCGGCGGTCAATCACCTCGCCGTGCGCACCGAGGATCACCCGCTGGAGTACGCGACGTTCGCCGGCGACATCCCGAAGGGCGAATACGGCGGCGGCAAAGTGGTCATCTGGGATTCCGGGACGTATGAGGCGGAGAAGTTCCGGGACTCCGGCGCGGACAAGGGCGGCGAGGTGATCGTCGACCTGCGCGGCCAGCGAATCTCGGGGCTTTATGCGCTGATTCAGACCAATGGCAATCAATGGCTGGCGCACCGGATGAAGGAGCAGTCCTCGCCACGGTTGTCGGATTACTCGCCGATGCTGGCGACCTTGGGTTCGGTCGAGAAGCTGACCGCGGCGCAATACGGGTTCGAGGGCAAGTTCGACGGGTACCGGCTCCTGGTGGAGATCGTGCGCGGTGAGTTGCGACTGCAGTCGCGTAGCGGGCGTGATCTCACCGCCGACTATCCGCAATTGCATTCGCTGGCAGCCGATCTCGCCGAGCATGATGTCATTCTCGACGGCGAGGTGGTGGCGTTGGATGCCGACGGTGTGCCGAACTTCGGTGAGATGCAGAATCGGGCGCGCGCCACCAAGATCGAGTTCTGGGCGTTCGACATCTTGCGGCTCGACGGGCGGTCGCTGTTGAAGGCGAAGTACCGCGACCGGCGAAAGATATTGGAAACCTTCGCCGAAGGAACGGATTTGATCGTGCCACCACTGATCGATGGTGACGGTACGGACGCTCTCAGGTTCTCCCAGAAGCAGAAGTGGGAAGGCGTGGTCGCCAAGAAGTGGGACTCGACCTATCAGCCGGGCCGGCGCTCGTCGTCGTGGATCAAGGACAAGAACTGGAAGACGCAGGAGGCCGTGATCGGCGGCTGGCGTGAGGGTAACGGTGGACGCTCCGGTGGGATCGGCGCGCTGTTGCTCGGCATCCCCGGCGAGGGTGGCCTGCGGTTCATCGGCCGGGTGGGCACCGGATTCTCCGAGAAGGAGCTGGCCCGGCTCAAGCAAATCCTCGAACCGCTGCACACCGACGAATCTCCCTTTGCTGCACCGCTTCCCCGACTCGACGCCAAGGGTGTCAGCTACGTGCGCCCAGAATTGGTGGGCGAGGTGCGCTACGGCGAATGGACGTCCGACGGCCGGCTGCGCCACCCGAGCTGGCGCGGCCTGCGGGCCGACAAGGAGCCCTCCGAGGTGGAGGTCGAGCTGCCGGGTTAGGCCGCGCCTGAATCCTCCGACGGCGGGTCGCTATCGTTCTCCAACAACCGTTCGGGGTGGTGGTAGTTGTTGACGCCGCCGCGCAGCATGGGCAGCCCGGGTGGTGGGATCCATTCGGTTTGTCCGTTGGGGAGTATTCGGGTGTCCCAGCCGCCGGTTTCGACGAGCTCGTTGTCGGGGGGACAGGCCAGGGTGAGGTCGTTGATGTCGGTGTTGCCGCCGTTCTTCCAGTCTTGGGCGGCGTGATGGACCACGCTGTGATAGCCGGGTGCGTCGCAGCCGGGCCTGGTGCAGCCACGGTCTTTGGCGTGCAGGATGATTCGCTGATCGGCTGAGGCGACGCGTTTGGTGCGTCCCAGCCACAACGCCCGCCCGTTTACTCCGTCGAAGAGGGCCAGGTAGTGGTAGGCGTGGGTGGCCATCCGGATGAGATCGGGGATGGGGAGCAGGGTGCCGCCGGCGGTGACCGCGTGGCCGGTCTGCTTCTGCAGGTCTTGTACGGTGGCGGTCGCGATCACGGTGACTGGTAATCCGTTGTGCTGACCGAGTTTCGGATCACCCAGCCGTCCTCGGACCAGGGCTTTGAGCGCGTCGTGCTTGCGCTGGGCGTGACTACGTGAGTCGCGTGCGGCGGCCCGGTCGGTGGGTTCGCCGAGCACGGCGGGGTTCTCGTCGTCGGGGTTGCACATCCCGGGGGCGGCGAATTTCGCGAACCAGGGTTCGAACTCGGCCTGCAACTCCGGGTCGGCGACCAGCTTGCCCTCGCGCATGCCGTCGGCGCGACGCCGACCCCAGGTGAAGCCGCGTTGGTGGGCGCGGTCCTTATCGGAGAACACCCCGTCGGGGTTGAGCACCAGGCTCAACTGGGTGGCCACCTTCGCCAACTGGTCCGGGCGTAGGTTCACCGCATGCTCGGCCAAGGACTTCTCGGCCCACTCCACCTCAACCGGGGGGACATGGCCGGGCAGGTGGCCGAAGAACTTCTGAATCACTTCCAGGTGCTCGCCATCGAGTTGTCCGGCCTGCCAGGCTTTCGCCGTCTCCGGTAGCAGCGGCGGCAGGAGTTCACCGGTTAACGCGGTGCGCAGCGCCAGCTGTTCGGCGTCCTTGATTCGGCGGCGCGCTTCGGTAGGACTGATTCGCAACACATCAGCCAACGCCATCGGCAGCTTCGGGCAGCCCTCGAACCGCTCCAACCGGGCCACCCCGGCGTGTGACACCGCCGTCAGGCGCCGCTGCTGGGTTTCCATCCATTCCAGGACCGCGAACCGTTCGGGCGGATCGAGCGCGTCGAAGTCGAGAGCGACAAGAGTGTCGACCGCAGCGGTCAGACCCTCGCGCATGGCTTCGATCGAACACATGTTCGAATACTATGTCCGCCCACCGACAAGTTTGGCGCTCATGCGACAGTGAGCACCGATGGACCTGACAACCCTGGCCAGCCAAGAGCGCGACGAGTTCGCCGACCTACTTGCCGGCCTGACTGACCAGCAATGGAATGCTCCAACCCTGTGCGGAAGCTGGCGCGTCCGTGACGTCGCCGCTCATGCGATCGCCTACCTCGACCGCACACGATCAGGGTTCACCGCAGCCCTGGCCAAAAACCGATTCAACCTCGACCGGCTCAACGCCGCCGACGTGCACAGCCTCTTGCCCTGCCCGCCGGCACGCATCGTCGGCATCATGCGAGCTCACGCCAAGCCACAAGGCGTCGGCTCAGGATTCGGCAGTCGAGTTGCACTGGTGGAATGCATGATCCATCAACAGGACATCCGCCGGCCGCTCAACCTGCCGCGTGCAATACCCGCCGAACGCCTCCGTGCAGCGCTTGAATTCGCCAAGGTGGCTCCGCTGATCCGCGGCGGTTGGTACACCCGTGGAGCCAGACTGGTCGCGACTGATTTCGACTGGTCAACCGGAAGCGGTCCCGAAGTACGGGGACCCGGTGAAGCCATCCTCATGGCCATGGCACGACGCCGCAGCACATATGCCGACCTGACTGGACCCGGCGTCCTGATCCTCAGCCAACGCGGCCGCTCAGATCGCAATCGCTGACGCCGCGACCGCCTCTTCCAGACCTCGCGTCGCCAACTGATCGGCCAACTCGTTGTCGGCTACACCGGAATGGCCCTTCACCCAGAACCATTCGACCTGGTGTTGCGCGCAGGCGGCCTGGAGTCGCTGCCACAGGTCGACGTTCTTCACCGGCTGCTTGGCCGACGTCAGCCAGCCGTTGCGCTGCCAGCCGACCACCCACTTGGTGATGCCGTTGCGGACGTAGGTGCTGTCGGTATAGAGGTGCACCGTCACCGATCGGGTGAGGGCTTCCAGCGCCATGATCGGCGCGGTCAACTCCATCCGGTTGTTGCTCGTCTCGGTGGGCTCGCCGCCGCACATCTCCCGGACGTGATGGCGCATGCGCAGCACCGCTCCCCAGCCGCCGGGCCCGGGGTTGGGTCGGCAGCCGCCGTCGGTGTGGATCACGACGATGTCGCCGGCGGGCTCGGTCATCCGCCGAGAATAGGCGGCGAGATCATCGCCGTCCGGACCGACATGCCCAGATCGCGATGCCGCAGCGTGGTGATCCGGCGTCCCGGCTGCACGGCGTCCTTGACAGGCAACGCGCGATCACCGAAGAACGCCGCGGTCGCATCGATATCGGCGACGACGAACGTGATGCCCCACAACGACGACGGACCGTCGGCCGCCGCGTCGGGTGAACCGACGACCTCGAGGATCACCGATCCCAGCCGGAAAAAGATCTGCCGCATCGCGTGGCCGCCGAGTTCGGCATCGCGTTCCCGGCGCGGCTGCAGCCCGACGGCCGCCAGTGACTCGACGGTCCGCGCCAGGTTGGGCGACAGCAGCACGACGTGGTCGATCGACGTCACACCGTTGGCGTGCGTGGCCGGCTCGGCGGGGACGCTGTCGGACCGGACGGTCGGGATGCCGTCGACCGCACCGTCCGCAGGCAATCCCCGCAACGCCCAGCCCAGAATGCCGCCGTCAGAACCAACGAGCCGAATCCGAACGTCGCCGATGCGGCAGACTCCGTCGGCGTCCACACTGAAACCCGCTGTCTCCCAAGCGTCAACCGGGTCAGCGATCTGGAATTCGTCGACGGTGATGGTCATTGCTGCAGAATCGGCCGCAACGTGTCCAGCACCGCCGGATCCTCGATGGTCGAGGGAATCGGCTCATCCTTGCCGTGCGCGATACCGCGCATCGTCTTGCGCAGGATCTTGCCCGAGCGGGTCTTCGGCAGGGCGGGCACCACGTCGGCAAGTCGGAAGCAGGCCACCGCACCGATCTCGTTGCGCACCGCGGCCACCAACTCTTCGGCGAGGCCGTCGGCCGACGCTCCGGCCTTGAGCACCACGAAGCCGCGCGGCACCTGACCCTTGATCTCGTCGGCCACCCCGATCACCGCACACTCGGCCACCGCGGGATGCGCCGCCAGCACCGCCTCGATCGATCCCGTCGACAACCGGTGTCCCGCAACGTTGATCACGTCGTCGATCCGGCCCATCACGAACAGGTAGCCGTCCTCGTCGATGTAACCGCCGTCGCCGGTCAGATAGAAACCGGGATGCTCGCGCAGATACGACTTCTCGTACCGGGCGTCGTCACCCCACAGGGTCGGCAGGGTTCCCGGCGGCAGCGGCAGGCTGATGCAGATGTCGCCCTCCTCGCCCGGCGCGCAGGGCGAGCCGTCGACCTGGAGGATCTGTACGTCGTAGCCCGGCATCGGCATGGTGGGGGAGCCGGCCTTGAGCGGAAGGTGTTGGACCCCCATCGGATTGGCCGCAATCGCCCAGCCGGTCTCGGTCTGCCACCAGTGATCGACGACCGGGATGCCGAGCTTGGCTGTTGCCCAGGCGTAGGTGTCGGGGTCCAGCCGTTCGCCCGCCTGGAACAGATATTTCAGCGAAGACAGGTCGTAGTGCTCGACATGCGCGGCGTGCGGATCCTCCTTGCGGATCGCCCGGATCGCGGTCGGCGCGGTGAACAACGCCTTCACCCCGTGCTCGGCGACCACCCGCCAGAACGCGCCGGGATCCGGTGTGCCGATGGGCTTTCCCTCGTAGAGCACCGTCGTCGCTCCGGCCAGCAACGGACCGTAGACGATATAGGAGTGGCCCACCACCCACCCGACATCGGAGGCCGCCCAGAACACGTCACCGGGGTCGATGTCGTAGATGTGACGCATGGTCCACAAAAGCGCGACGGCATGGCCGCCGTTATCTCGCACAATTCCCTTGGGCTTGCCTGTCGTGCCGGAGGTGTAGAGCACGTACAGCGGATCGGTGGCGGCCACCGGGACCGGGTCAACAGGCTCGGCGTCGGCCATGGCAGAAGCCCATGTCACGTCACGGCCGTCGACCAGATCGCAGGGATGCCGGTCGCGCTGGACGATCACGCATGCCGCCGGCTCGTGGGCGGCCAACGACAGCGCATGGTCGAGCATCGGCTTGTACTCGATGACTCGCGTCGGTTCGATACCGCAGGACGCCGAGACGATCACCACCGGCTGCGCATCGTCGATGCGGGTCGCCAGCTCGTGGGCGGCGAACCCGCCAAACACCACCGAATGCACCGCGCCCAGGCGTGCGCAGGCCAGCATGGCGATCACTGCCTCGGGGATCATCGGCATGTAGAGCACCACCCGGTCGCCCTTGCCGACCCCCAATTCGCGCAGAACACCAGCGAAACATGCTGTCTCGTAAAGCAATTCGCGATACGTGAAAGTCCGTTTGGTTCCGGTGACGGGGGAGTCGTAGATCAGCGCGAGCTGGTTGCCGCGTACATCGATATGCCGGTCGAGTGCATTGGCACAGGTGTTCAACTCGGCGTCGGGGAACCAGCGGTAGAAGGGCGGGTTGGTGTCGTCGAGGATGCGCTGCGGTGCCCGCGTCCACGACACCGCGCGGGCGGCCTGCGCCCAGAACCCGGCAGGGTCAGCGACGCTGGCGTCGAACAACTCACGGTATGCAGCCATCCAAGCACCGTACTGTGGCCGGGCCTCGATCAGGTCAGCGCGGCTGGGGCGGGACAGGGGAGGGGACAGCCACGTCGACGGTTGCCATGGCGGCTGGGGTACCCGAGGAGGCCGCGAGTTAATCTCCCGCCATGGCTGCTGTGGAATTCTCTGAACTCGAGGACGGAATCGCCGGCATCACCCTCAACCGGCCCGAGCTGCTCAACGCGATCGACGGAAACCTGCTCGACGGACTGGACGCCGTTCTCGACGAGCTCAGCTCGTGGAAGTACCGGGTCGCCGTCCTCACCGGAGCAGGCCGGGGCTTCTCCGCGGGTGCCGATCTCACCGGCACCGGAAAGCCATGGGTCGAACCCGCGAGTGCCCAGTTCAAGACCATGTACGACGGCCAGATCCGCCTCGCCGACCAGCTGACCAGGCTCTACGAGTTGCCGATCCCGGTGGTCGCGGCGGTCAACGGGGTAGCCGTCGGCGGCGGCCTGGCCTACGCGCTGCACTGCGATATCCGGATCGCGTCGGAGACCGCGCGCTTCGGTTCGGTGTTCATCAAGGCGGGCTTCTCGTCGATGGACATGGGGACGAGCTACCTGCTGCCCAAGATCGTCGGCGCGGGCGCCGCACGGGAAATGATGCTCACCGGGCGGATCATCGACGCGGCGGAGGCCTACCGGATCGGGCTGGTGCACGAGGTGGTGCCCGCCGACACGCTGGCCGATTCCGCATTGGAGATGGCGCGCACCATCGCCGCCAACAACGCCTTCGGGGTCTGGCAGACCAAAACCGGGCTCAACGCCGCCCTCGACGCGCCGAGCCTTCGGCACGCCAAAGAGATCGAGAACCGCACGCAGGTGCTGACCGGCTTCACCAACAACCCGCACGAGGCGGCGATGGCGCACCGCGAGAAGCGGGCTGCGAAGTGGGATCCGCTGTAGCAGTTAAATTTTCGCGATCACGTTCTCGGCGAACCATTCGAGGCTGCGGATCTTGGCGTCCAGCGGCTCGGTGTCGGGTCCCTTGATGTAGGGGACCCGGAAGCCGACGATCACGTCGGTGACGCCCTTGTCCTCCAGGCGCTTCACACCGTCGACGGTGAAGGCATCGAGTGAGATGACGTGGATTTGGAAGGGCTGATCAGTCGTCCCTTCCTCCTCGCGGTAGCGGTTCAGCTTGACCAGCAGCTCGTCGAGGTCCTCGGTGCCACCGCCGTGCATCCAGCCGTCGTTGCGCGCGGCCCGGCGCAGCGCGGCATCGGCGTGCCCGCCGATCAGGATCGGGATTGGCGCCGACGGCGCCGGCGTCATCTTCGTCTTGGGAAAGTCGTAGAACTCGCCGTGGAACTCGAAGTACTCACCGCTGGTAAGTCCCTTGATGATCGCGATGCACTCGTCCATCCGCTTGCCGCGCCTGGCGAACGGGACGCCCATCACCTCGTAGTCCTCCGGCCACGGGCTGGTGCCGACGCCGAGGCCGAGGCGGTTGCCGATCAGTGCCGCCAGAGAGCCGGCCTGCTTGGCCACCAGGGCGGGCGGCCGGATCGGCAGCTTGAGGACGAAGAGGTTGAAGTGCAAGGTCGTCGTGACCGCACCCAGCGCGCCCATCAACACGAATGATTCGATAAATGCCTTGCCGTCCAAGAACTCCCGGTTGCCGTCCGGAGTGTAGGGGTAGGTGGAGTCCGATTCGAACGGGTAGGCGACGCTGTCCGGAATCGTCATCGCGTGATACCCGGCGGCCTCGACGGACTTGGCGAGCGGGATGTAGTACGTCGGATCGGTCATGGCCTCGGCATACGTGAATCGCATACCGCGATGCTAGGTAGCGTTCCCCTGTGCCAGCTGCCGCTGTCGCATCAGGTGGGACTCGCCCATCGGGAGGGTTGGCTCATCGGGTGGGATTGGCGGCCACCTGTCCCCAGGTGGCCTTGGCGCCGGAGTCGCCGACGCGATAGACCTGCACGATCATTGCGACTCCTGCCACCACGACAAAGGCCGCCACGGCGACCGACAGCAGGGTGGGTAGCGGCTGCCCGCGGCCGGCCCGAAGGTGCACCACGGCCAGCAGTACCCCCGCGACGAGCAACGCCAGCGAGAAGTAGAGCATGGTGTCGCCGAGCTCAGTGTGGGCCTCCAGCAGCGGCGAGTGCCCCACGCGGTCCTCGAGCCACTCGCCGGCCTCGGTGGTCAACGGGGTCAGCCCCGCGACGATCAGCGACAGCGCTAGTACCAGCCATACCAGGCGCTGCCGAGCAGCCGGCCACAGCGCGCACAGGATCGCCAATGCGGCCGTCAGGGGGCCCAAGACCACGATGAAGTGAACCAACAGAACGTGGGCGGGAAGTCCGTTGAATCTCGACATGCTTTCGATTCTCGGCGCACGAGCCGCTCGATAGGCTCACCGACATGCGCACCATCCACGTCATCGGCATCGGCGCCGGCGACCCCCATTACGTGACATCGCAGGCGATCCGTGCGCTGGGCGACACCGATGTGTTCTTCGCGATGAACAAGGGCGAGGCCAAGAGCGATCTCGTCGCATTACGCCGAGAGATCTGCCAGCGGTTCATCGTCGATCAGCGTTATCGCTTTGTCGAGCTGCCCGATCCGCAACGAGCGGCCGACGGCGAGTACACCCAGGCCGTCGCCGACTGGCACCATGCCCGCGCTCGGTTGTGGGCTCAGGCTATCGAGACCGAGCTTGGGCCCGACGGCGTCGGTTCCTTTCTCGCGTGGGGCGATCCGTCGCTGTACGACAGCACCTTGCGGATCCTCAACGAGGTCGCCGACCATGTCGAGTTCGAATTCGACGTGATCCCCGGGATCACCGCGGTGCAGGCACTCACCGCGCGGCACCGGATCCCACTCAACGACGTCGGCGAACCCGTGCTGATCACCACCGGGCGGCAGCTGCGCAGCACCGGCCTGGCGGGCTCGGCGGTGGTGATGCTCGACGGCGAGTGTTCGTTCCTCAGGTGCCCACCGCAGACCCGGATTTGGTGGGGGGCCTACCTCGGCACGCCCGACGAATTGCTGATGTCGGGCACCGTCGGTGAGATCGGCGAAACCCTCGCGGCGCTGCGGGCCGACGCGCGTGCCCGACACGGCTGGATCATGGACATCTATCTCTTGCGGGCTTAGCTCTGCGAAGATCGCCGCATGGGACAGTTTATCCTCCGCGCAGCAGTCACCGGACTGGCGCTATGGGTCGTCACACTGGTCGTGCCCGGCATCAGTTTCGTCGGCGGGGATTCCACGCTGCAGCGGGCCGGCATCATTCTCGTGGTCGCGGTCATCTTCGGCTTGGTGAACGCGATTCTCAAACCGCTCGTGCAGTTCTTGTCGATACCGCTCTACATCCTCACCCTTGGGCTGATCCACGTCGTCATCAATGCGTTGATGCTGTGGATCACCGCCGGGATCACCGAGCACACCACCCACTGGGGACTGCAGATCAACCAGTTCTGGTGGACCGCCATCTGGGCCGCGATCGTGCTCTCAATCGTCAGCTGGCTGTTCTCATTGCCCTTCAAAGACGCCGACCGCCACTAGGACCCGCTGCCAGCGTCACGTCCTGAGGTCGGCAGCGGACAGAATGCCACGTCCCGGGCGCACGTCTCTCGGCGCTGCAGCAGGTGTCGGCGCATCGGGTGGCCACTGCGGCGACCGTGGCCCTGATGTCGACCGCCTTACTGGGCCTGCGGCGCGAACACCTGAGTCTGACCGGCGCCAAGAAAGGTGACGCATTCCAATACTCCATAGCCGAACCGATCGGCGGCAAGGGGCTCGGGGAGACCGTGATCGTCGGGGTAGCGGCCGCGATCGCGAACGCGGTCTTCAACGCGACCGGTAGACGAATCACCGGGCTACCCATCACGTGCGAGACGCTTCTCTAGTCTGGAAGCATGCCTGAACTGCCCGAAGTCGAGGCCCTGGCTGACCATCTGCGCCGACATGCCGTCGGCACATCGGTCGGGCGCATCGACGTCGCGGCGCTGTCGGTGCTGAAGACCTTCGATCCGCCGCCGACGGCGCTGCACGGGCAACCCGTGACGGGTGCGGCGCGGTGGGGTAAGTACCTCGGTATGCAGGTCGGCGGGGTGTGGTTGATCACCCACCTATCGCGCGCCGGGTGGCTGAAATGGAGTGACAAGCTCGCGGCGGTGCCGCTCAAACCGGGCAAGGGACCGATCGGCCTACGGGTGCACCTCGGAACACCCGGCGAGGCGGCCGGTTTCGACCTGACCGAGGCCGGCACCCAGAAACGGCTGGCGGTGTGGATCGTCGACGCTCCCGCCACGGTGCCGGGCATCGCGACACTGGGCCCCGACGCGCTGGAGATCGGGCCCGAACAGCTGGCCGAGATCCTCAAACCCCACAGTGGCCGGATCAAGACGGTGATCACCGATCAGAAGGTGATCGCCGGGATCGGAAACGCCTACAGCGACGAGATCCTCCACGTCGCGAAGCTGTCCCCGTTCGCGACCGCGAATAAACTCACCGCCGCACAACTGGGTGCGCTGCACGACGCGATGATCTCGGTGCTGACCGATGCCGTGCAGCGTTCGGTGGGGCAGCAGGCGGCAACGCTGAAGGGGGAGAAGCGATCCGGGCTGCGGGTGCACGCCCGCACCGGCTTGCCATGCCCGGTGTGCGGGGACACCGTGCGTGAGGTGTCGTTCGTCGACAAGTCGTTTCAGTACTGCCCGACCTGTCAGACCGGGGGCAAGGTGTTAGCCGATAGACGGATGTCGAAGCTGCTCAAGTAGCGTCTCCTCGGTGATCCGCCAGAAGATACTCATCACCACCGGATCATCGCCAACGCCGGTATCTGCACGGGTGCGGTGCTCGGCTCGGGCAAGCTGTGGGCGAACAAGGCCGCCTACGCCGCGAGCAAAGCCGGGGTGACCTCGCTGGGTGAATCCCTGCGCGCCGAATATGCCTCCGGCCCAATCAAAGTCACGGTCGTCGAGCCCGGCCACATCGAGTCGGAGATGACCGGCAAGTCCGACAGCACCATGCTGATGGTGGACAACGACACCGGTGCGCGCCACATGGTCAACGCTATCGAATGCGAAAGCGGGCGTACCGGGCTGGCCGTGGATTCCGTTGGTGGCCTTGCTGAAGGTGCTGCCGCCGCGGTTCACCACGCCGTTCGCCTAGCGAGTCCGGCTGTGCCGTTGGCCGGACCTCTGCTTCGCCTGGCGGCTCAGCGAGTCCGGCTGTGCCGTTGGCCGGACCTCTGCTTCGCCTGGCGGCTCAGCGAGTCCGGCCGCGCTGCACCCGGTAGTGGCGCACCAGTTCGTCGGTCGAGCTGTCGGTCTGCTCGGCCGGTGAGCCGTCGCTGGTGATCACCGGCAGCAGCGCTTTGGCCTGCGTCTTGCCCAGCTCGACACCCCACTGGTCGAACGAGTCGATGCCCCAGATCACGCCCTCGGTGAACACCTGGTGCTCGTAGAGCGCGATCAACTGCCCGACCGCCGACGGCGTCAGCTTGGTCGCGAGAATCGACGTGGTGGGCCGGTTTCCGGGCATCACCTTGTGCGGCACCACGTTCGCCGGAGTTCCCTCTGCGGCGATCTCGGCCGCGGTCTTGCCGAACGCCAGCACCTGCGTCTGCGCGAAGAAGTTGCTCATCAGCAGGTCGTGCATACTGCCGGTGCCGTCGGCGGTGGGCAGGTCGTCGGTGGGCCGGGAGAATCCGATGAAATCGGCCGGCACCAGGCGGGTGCCCTGGTGCAGCAGTTGGTAGAAGGCGTGCTGGCCGTTGGTGCCGGCCTCGCCCCAGAAGATCTCGCCGGTCCGGGTGGTGACAGGCGATCCATCGGCACGCACCGACTTGCCGTTGGACTCCATCGTCAACTGTTGCAGGTACGCCGCGAAGCGCGTCAGGTCGTTGGAGTACGGCAGCACAGCCCTGGCCTGCGCATCGAAGAACTCGTTGTACCAGAGCCCGATGAGGCCCAGCAGCACAGGCGCATTCGCTTCCAGGGGCGCGGTGCGGAAGTGCTCGTCGATGACGTGGAAGCCGGCGAGGAATTCAGCGAAGCGCTCCTTGCCGACGACCGCCATCACCGAAAGGCCGATCGCCGAGTCCACCGAATAGCGGCCGCCCACCCAGTCCCAGAACCCGAACATGTTGGCGGTGTCGATACCGAAGTTGTCGACGAGCTTGGAGTTGGTCGAGACGGCCACGAAGTGTTTCGACACCGCGGCATCACCCAACACGTCGGTGAGCCAGCGCCGCGCCGCAGTCGCGTTTGTCAGCGTCTCCAGCGTCGAGAACGTCTTGGAAGCGATGATGAAAAGTGTTGTGGCAGGGTCGAGTCCGTCCAATTTGGCCACCAAATCGGCTGGGTCGACGTTGGAGACGAACCGTGCCGAAATGCCGGCGTCGGCGTAATGCCGCAGCGCCTGACACACCATCACGGGGCCCAGATCCGAGCCGCCGATGCCGATGTTGACGACGGTCCTGATGCGTTCGCCGGTGGCGCCCAGCCAGTCGCCGCTGCGCAGCCGGTCGGTGAAGTCGCCCATCGCGTCAAGCACCTCGTGCACGTCGGCCACCACATTCTGGCCGTCCACCACCAGCTCGGCGCCCCGCGGCAGTCGCAGCGCGGTGTGGAGCACCGCACGGTCTTCGGAGGTGTTGATGTGCTCGCCGGCGAACATCGCGTCGCGGCGGCCTTCGAGGTCAGCGGCCCTGGCCAGATCGACTAGCAGCGCCAGCGTCTCCCGGGTGACGCGGTGCTTGCTGTAGTCGATGTAGAGGTCACCGACGGTGAGCGTGAGCTCGCTGCCGCGATCGGGGTCTTCGGCGAAAAGCTCTCGGAGGTGTTTCCCGGCGATCTGGTCGTGGTTCCGACGCAGCGCGTTCCATTCGGGGGTAGCGGAAATGTCTCCTGTCATTCGTTCGACCCTAGTGTGACGTGGTGTCCAAAGGTGTACATGATGGAGGTATGAGCAACCCAGACATTGAACGGCTGCTGTCGTCGGTCCCCACCGGACTCTGGATCGGTGGCGAAGAGCGGCCCGGCTCATCGACGTTCGAGGTTTATGACCCCGCCAATGACACCCTTCTGACCACCGTGGCCGACGCGACCGCCGCCGACGCCGTGGCCGCCCTTGATGCGGCGTGCGCTGTGCAAGCCCAGTGGGCGGCCACACCGGCTCGCGACCGCGGCGAGATCCTGCGGTCGGTCTTCGAGACGATCACCGCTCGCGCTGACGATCTCGCGACGTTGATGACACTGGAGATGGGCAAGGTCGTCGCCGAAAGCCTGGGCGAGGTCAAGTACGGCGCCGAGTTCTTCCGGTGGTTCGCCGAGGAAGCGGTGCGCATCGGCGGGCGGTACACGCCGTCGCCGGCCGGCACCGGGCGCATCATCGTCACCAAGCAGCCCGTCGGCCCCTGCTATGCGATCACACCGTGGAACTTCCCGCTGGCCATGGGGACTCGCAAGATCGGGCCCGCCTTCGCGGCCGGCTGCACCATGATCGTCAAGCCGGCGCAGGAGACCCCGCTGACGATGCTGCTGCTGGCCAAGTTGATGGCTGAGGCCGGCCTGCCCAAGGGTGTGCTGTCGGTGCTGCCCACCAGCAAGCCCGGCGAGGTCACCAAGGCCCTGATCGACGACGGCCGGCTGCGCAAGCTGACCTTCACCGGCTCCACCGGGGTCGGCAAGGCGCTGGTCGCCCAGTCGGCGGACAAGCTGCTGCGCACCTCGATGGAACTCGGCGGCAATGCGCCGTTCGTGGTCTTCGACGACGCCGACGTTGATGCCGCGGTCGACGGCGCGATGCTGGCCAAGATGCGCAACGGTGGTGAGGCCTGCACGGCCGCCAACCGCATCCACGTCGCCAACGCCGTCATCGAGGAATTCACCGACAAGTTCGTCAAGCGGATGGGTGAGGTCAATCTGGGCAATGGGCTCGACCCGTCGGCCAAGCTCGGCCCGCTGGTCAGCACCAAGCAGCTGACCAAGGTTCAGGAGCTGGTCGACGATGCGGTCGAGAAGGGCGCGACCGTCGCCCTCGGCGGTCAGGCCCCCGGCGGCCCCGGCAACTTCTACCCTGCCACCGTGCTGACCGACGTCCCGCCGAACGCCCGCATCCTCACCGAGGAGGTCTTCGGTCCCGTCGCGCCGATCATCGGCTTCGACACCGAGGAGGATGGCGTCGCCGCAGCCAACAACACCGAATACGGTCTGGCGTCCTATATCTACACCGAGTCCCTCGACCGGGCCCTGCGGGTGGCCGAGGCGATCGAGTCCGGCATGGTCGGGGTCAACCGGGGCGTCATCTCGGATCCGGCCGCGCCGTTCGGCGGGGTCAAAGAATCCGGCTTCGGTCGTGAGGGTGGCTCCGAAGGTATCGAGGAATACCTCGACACCAAGTACATCGCGCTGACGAAGTAGCTCAACCGACCGAGCGGGCCAGCGCGTTCTCCACCTCGACCGAACACACGTTCTCGCCGACCTCGCCCCGGCCAGCCGCGCCACTCGACCGGTGCAGCCCCTGCGTTAGGCACATGCCGGCGGTCATACGTTGGTGCTCAACAACTTCGGTCCATCCGTCGGTAATCGCCTGGCCGAAGTGTGTGCCCCGCCGACCACCGCCGGAATCTCTCCAAGAGGGTCTGTCTACCTCCCGATCGGATATTTGACCGCGCTGACCGCGCGCCTGCACCGATCAGCCCTCGCGGGGATCTAGATTTCTGAAGTAGTTCCGAACGAGGAGGGCATGGGTTGACGGCGCGCTTATTCGCGCAGAGTCCATGGGTTGATCCCGCCTCGCAGCCAAGCCCGCGGCGCGGGCCAAAACCCCGTGGCGAGGGCGTTCCCGCACTGAACGGGATCCGCGGTGTCGCCGTCGCTCTCGTCCTGCTCGGACACAGCGGAATCCCCGGCGTCGCAGGCGGGTTCATCGGCGTCGACGTGTTCTTCGTTCTCAGCGGATTCCTGATCACGTCATTGCTGCTCGACGAGCTCGGCCGAACCGGCCGGCTCGACCTCGGCGCGTTCTGGGGCCGCCGGGTCCGTCGGCTGCTGCCCGCGCTGCTGCTGATGGTGCTCGCGGTGATCGCCGGCCGCATCCTGTTCGAACCGGACGCGGTCAGCGGCCTGCGCAATGACTCGATCGCGGCATTCCTGTGGGTCGCGAACTGGGCCTTTGTGTCGCATCAGACCGATTACTTCAGCCAGGGCGCGCCGCCGTCGCCGCTGCAGCACACCTGGTCACTGGGTGTTGAGGAGCAGTACTACCTGATCTGGCCGGTGCTGATCGCCGCGGCCGCGGTGCTCCTGGCTCTCGTCGCGCGCCGCCGCAAGAAGACACCGACGATCGTCGCGGTCCGGCGTGCGGTGCTGGTCCTCGCCGTCGTCGGCACGGCCGCGTCGGCGACCGAGGCGATTCTGATGGCTTCCGGTGACACGCTGAACCGGGTGTACTTCGGCACCGATACTCGCGCCCAGGCACTGCTGATTGGCGCCGCGGCAGCCGCGCTGCTGGTCCGCGACTGGTCGGCGATCATGGCGGGCGTACCCCTGATCCATTCGCGGTGGGTCCGCTGGCTGGCCTGGGGTGTGCCGGTGGGCGGGGTCGCGGTGCTGGCAGCGATCACCCACGTGGCAACCGGGAGCGCCACCGAGTTCCGCAACGGCCTGTTAATCGTGATTGCCGTCGCCGCGGTTGCGGTGATCGTGCCGGTGGCAATCGAGCAGAACGGCCCGGTGGCGTGGGTGCTGTCCAGCCCGCCACTGGTGGCGCTCGGCGTGATCTCCTACAGCGTCTACCTCTGGCACTGGCCGGTGTTCCTGGTGCTCAACGGCGAGCGTACCGACTGGTCGGGCCTTCCGCTGTTCGCCGCGCGCTGCGTGGTGACGCTGGTCTTGGCGGTGGGCTCGTGGTGGCTCATCGAGCGGCCGGTGCGACGCTGGCGCCCGGTGCACGTCCCGCAACTTCGGCTGGCCGCCGCCACGATGGCCACGGCTGTCGCGGTCGCTATGGCCGTCGTACCGATCGGCGCCCGCATCGACCCGTCGAGTCCCGACATCACCCAGGCCGCGCTGGTCGCACCGGTCGAAACGGTGCGACTGGCCGCGCCATCGCATGTGGGTCCGCGCGAGCACACCGTCTCGGTATTCGGCGACTCGATCGGCTGGACGATGATGCGGTATCTGCCGCCCACCCCGGGGATCAGCTTCCTGGACCGCACCACGATCGGGTGCGGGCTGGTGCGCGGCGGGCCCTACAAATACTCCGGGCAGAGCCTCGAGCAGAAACCCGAGTGCGACGCCTGGCCGGAACGCTGGGCGCAACGCATCGCCTACGACAAGCCCGATGTGGTGCTGATGGTCGTCGGGCGCTGGGAGACCGTCGACCGCAAGTGGAACGGCAATTGGGCGCATATCGGCCAACCCGATTTCGACAAATACCTCGAGAGCGAGCTGCACCACGCGCTGGACATCCTGACTTCCACCGGGGCGCTGGTGGTGGTGACCACCGAGCCGTACAACCGGCACGGTGAGCAGCCCAACGGCAACCTCTATCCCGAGGACTTGCCCAGCCGGGTCGATCAGTGGAACACCTTGTTGCGCAAGGTCGTCAGTGACCGCAAGAACGTCACCGTGCTCGACCTGAACAAGAAGCTCGCGCCGAATGGCGGCTACACCAACAAGATCAACGGTGTGCAGGTCCGCATCGACGGGGTGCACCCCACGCCGAATGCGGTCAAGTGGCTGACGCCCTGGTTATTGGACGCCGTCCGCTAGGAGTGCCCGAGTCGGCCGCGGCCCATGCGCAGGAGCAACATCGCCAGGTCCTTGCCGTCCTGGCCGAGCTCGCTGTAGCGCTCGATGACCTTCATCTCGCGGCTGTGCACCAGTCGGGTGCCGCCGGAGGCCATCCGGGCCTTGCCGATCGCCTGGGATACCTCGGTGCGGCGTTTGACCGCAGCCAGGATCGCAGCATCGAGCTGGTCGATCTCGCCGCGCAGGCTGTCGATGTCGTGTTCGGCTTCAGGAACCATTTTCAGAGTCATCGCTTCGTTCTCCTCATGTGTGGGTCTGGTCTCATTCGTGCCCGGGCCTCACACAAGAGACGAGCCCCGGGTCCGGATGCGGACCGCGGGGCTCTCGGGTTGAGCAGCTAGATTCCCACGGGCACCGCGAACCGGTACCCGTAAAAAAATCGCTGCGAAGAAAGCACGGTCCGAGTGTGCCACTCCGATGGCGGGCTTCGCAAAAATCTGTCGCCCTACAGCGCTAAGTTGGGTCAGACATGAGTGTGCACGTGACTGATTACAAGCCCCCGGCCGACGCGGCCGAACTCCTCGAGGGTCTCAACCCCCAGCAGCGCCAGGCGGTGCTGCACTCGGGCCCGCCGCTGTTGATCGTGGCCGGCGCCGGGTCGGGCAAGACTGCGGTGCTGACCCGGCGGATCGCCTACCTGCTGGCAGCGTGCGATGTCGGGCCAGGCCAGGTGCTGGCCATCACGTTCACCAACAAAGCGGCTGCCGAGATGCGCGAGCGAGTGGTCACCCTGGTCGGCCCCCGGGCGCGCAATATGTGGGTGTCGACGTTCCACTCGACCTGCGTGCGGATCCTGCGCAACCAGGCGTCGTTGCTGCCCGGGATGAACTCGAACTTCTCGATCTACGACGCCGACGATTCCCGTCGTCTCTTGCTGATGATCGGCAAGGACATGGGGCTGGACACCAAGCGATACTCGCCGCGGCTGCTGGCCAACGCGATCTCCAACCTCAAGAACGAGCTCATCGTGCCCGAGGATGCGGTGGCCGCACTGGAGCCGGGGTCCGATGACCTGGCCCGCACCGTTGCCAGCGTCTACGGCGAATACCAGCGGCGGCTGCGTGCGGCCAACGCACTGGACTTCGACGACCTCATCGGCGAGACCGTGGCGGTCCTGCAGAACTTCCCGCAGATCGCCCAGTACTACCGCAGGCGGTTCCGGCACATCCTGGTCGACGAGTACCAGGACACCAACCACGCCCAGTACGTGCTGGTGCGCGAACTCGTGGGGGTGACTGCCCCGGACACTGACACGGTGCCGCCCAGCGAGCTGTGCGTCGTCGGTGACGCCGACCAGTCGATCTACGCGTTCCGCGGCGCGACGATCCGCAATATCGAGGATTTCGAACGCGACTTCCCCAACGCCGCCACGATCCTGCTCGAGCAGAACTACCGGTCGACCCAGAACATCCTGAACGCGGCCAACGCCGTCATCTCCCGTAACGCCAACCGGCGCGAGAAGCGGCTGTGGACCGACGAGGGCGACGGTGAGCTGATCGTCGGCTACGTCGCCGACAACGAGCACGACGAGGCCAGATTTGTTGCGACGGAGATCGATTCGCTTGTCGAAGGTGGCAGCGGAATCCCCTCGACATACAGTTTCGGGGACGTCGCGGTGTTCTACCGCACCAACAACTCGTCACGTGCGGTGGAAGAGGTGTTCATCCGCGCCGGCATCCCGTACAAGGTGGTCGGCGGCGTTCGGTTCTACGAGCGCAAGGAGATTCGCGATATGGTCGCGTACCTGCGGGTGCTAGACAACCCTGGCGACACCGTCAGCCTGCGCCGCATTCTCAACACTCCACGCCGGGGTATCGGCGACCGTGCCGAAGCGTGTGTGGCGGTGCACGCCGAAAACACCGGTGGCTCCTTCGCTGACGCGCTGGTCGCGGCCGCTGAAGGCCGGGTGGCGATGCTGAACACTCGCTCGGAGAAGGCGATCGCGAGTTTCGTCAAGCTGCTCGACGATTTACGCGGCAACCTCGACGACGAGCTCGGCGACCTGGTCGAGGCGGTTCTGGACCGCACCGGCTATCGCAAGGAGCTGGAGTCCTCCAGCGATCCGCAGGATCTGGCCCGCCTGGACAACCTGAACGAATTAGTCAGCGTCGCACACGAATTCAGTATCGACCGGGCCAATGCGGCCGCGCTCGACGATAACGCGACCGATGACGCCGCGCCCGACGATGAGGACGTCCCGCAGACCGGCATCCTCGCCGAGTTCCTGGAGCGGGTGTCGCTGGTGGCCGACTCCGATGAGCTGCCCGAGCACGGTGCCGGTGTGGTCACGCTGATGACGCTGCACACCGCCAAGGGGCTCGAATTCCCGGTGGTCTTCGTCACCGGGTGCGAGGACGGCATGTTCCCGCACATGCGAGCCCTGGGTGACCCGGGCGAGCTGTCTGAGGAACGCCGGCTGGCTTATGTCGGCATAACCCGTGCCCGCCAACGGCTTTACCTCACCCGGGCGAAGGTCCGCTCGTCGTGGGGGCAGCCGATGCTGAATCCGGAGTCGCGCTTCCTGCGCGAGATCCCCGAGCATCTTCTCGACTGGCGCCGTACCGATACCGCACCGTCGTTGAGTGCACCGGTCAGTGGGGCGGGCCGGTTCGGCACCCCGCGTCCATCGCCGATGCGGCCGGCCGGCGGCAGCAAGCGTCCGCTGATGGTGCTGGAACCCGGCGACCGGGTCAACCACGACAAGTACGGTCTCGGCCGCGTCGAGGAAGTGTCCGGGATGGGGGAGTCGGCGATGTCGCTGATCGACTTCGGCAGTGCTGGCCGGGTCAAATTGATGCACAACCACGCGCCGCTGCAGAAGCTGTAGACCGCGGCCATGGGCAGCCAGATGGACCGGGCTCGCCCGGGTTCGGGATCCTCAGCGCGATCGTGCTTGTGGCCCTGCTGTTCTGGTGCGGCCTCGCGATCTGGGTGGCGCGTCATCGGGGCCGGCACCACCGCCGGGTCGAGGGGTGCATGGCCAGGATCAGGCTGGCCACCGGTAGTGCCGGAATCAGATAGATCACCAATGGGATTCGCGCACCGGCCACGAACACACTGCCGAACGTCAGTAGCGCGATGACGGAGCCGAAAGCGATCAGGTGACGGCCGGCCGAGCGACGCAGCAGCAGCGCGATGACCCCCGCGATGGTGCTGACCGCGAACAGCAGAGTCAGGAATCCGACCGCGACGCAGAACAGCCGATCGGTATCCCACCATCCGGTGATCAGATCGGTGGCCACCACCGCAGTTGCCCAGCCGCCGACGATGCTGACGGCGCTGGCCGCGATCGCGGTTCGTCCGGTCGAGACACCCACCGGACCCGGCCGGGCCGGCACCGCGACCGGGGTGGCACGGCGGATGAGCCCGGTGGGTGCCTCCTCGACCGGTGGCCGCGGAATGTTCGTAGTGCGCGAATCAGGTTCGGGCGCCTGCGAAATGGGTCCGGTCGGTGCACGGCGGATGATGCTGGTGCGTGGTTCATCGGGCTGGAGGATTGGTCCCGACGGCTGGCGTCGGATGATGCGGGTGTGCGGTTCGTCCGGCTCACACACCGGGTCAGCCGACGTAGGGGCCGACGGACAGCCCCCGCTGCGCCAGCCACGGCACCGGATCGACCCGGTTTGTGCCGCACAGCAGAACTTCGAAATGCAGATGCGGTCCGGTCGAGTTGCCCCGGTTGCCGACGGTGGCGATCTGGTCGCCGGCGAACACCCGTTGACCGATCTGGACTGTCCAGGTGTTGACGTGGCCGTAGAGGGTCACAGTGCCGTCGGAATGACGGAGCTTGACCCATGCGCCGTAGCCCGCGGTCGGCCCGGCATCGATGACGACACCATCGGATGCGGCGACGATGGGGGTCCCGATCGGAGCGGCCAGGTCGACACCGGCGTGCAGCGCGCCCCAGCGATAGCCGAAGCCCGAGGTGTAGACGCCCTTGGTGGGCATGACGAACAACGGCCGCTGCAGACGTGCCTCACGCTCGGCTCGCTCCTGGGCGAACGCCTGGCCGTTGGCCAGTTCCTCGCCGTGCACGGCGGCGTCGGCAATCGGCGTCACGACGATCAGCTGCACGCCGCGTGGCGCGCCGGCGCTGCCGCCCATCGGCGCCTTGGCGGCGGCGAGGACGGTCTGTGTGGTGGTCTCAGTGGCCGGCTTGACGGCAGTGTAGGCGGCGGCCGCCGCGGCACCGGCGGCCATCGCCGCGATCATCACGCGGCCCTTGGCGGCACTGGTCGGCTGCCTGCGGTGCTGCGGCGTGCGCGGCAGGATGTCGGTGTTCTCGCTGTTGCCGTAGCGCGGGACTTCGCTGTGCCGATCGGCATGGGCGGCGAACTCGGCAGGCACGACCAGCCGGCGTGGCTGCAGGTCATCCGCGTCGTGCAGATCGTCGAGTTCGGGGCAGCGCGCGACCTGGAGAGAGTCGAACGCGGTGCTCTCGCGGAAGTCGATATCGCAGAGATCGCCGAACTCGTTGAACGGGATGATGTCGGTGACGTCCAGCCGCTCGGGATCCAGAGCCCGGGTTGACGGTGCCGGCCAATGCGGTGCCGACCCACCAAAAGGCCTGGTCTTTGCGTGCGAGGCCGAAGAATCACCCACGGGAGTCGGGGCCGGCCGATGCTGCGTCAAAACTCACAGTCCCTTTAGTCGTGACCAAAGCGTTATCTGGATCCCGAAGACGTTAACGAAGATGGAACGAGGGTGGCAACCCATGACGATATTCCACCGGTGATTGTGAGTTGAATCACTTCGGTGCCGCGGTGAGATGGGCCACATGAGTGGTGGGCGAGGACGGCGACCCCAAACCGTCTAGATACAGTTCCCCACGGAGCGACTTCCCTCATACAACGTCATCAAAACAGTCAGCGCCGACCAGACAGTGAGCCAATGGATCTTTTCGAATACCAGGCGAAGGAACTGTTCGCCAAGCACAACGTTCCCACCACCCCGGGCCGGGTCACCGACTCCCCGGAGGATGCCAAAGCCATCGCCGAGGAAATCGGTAAGCCCGTGATGGTCAAGGCTCAGGTCAAGGTGGGTGGCCGCGGTAAGGCCGGTGGCGTCAAGTACGCCGCCACCCCCGAGGACGCCTACACCCACGCCACGAACATCCTCGGCCTGGACATCAAGGGCCACATCGTGAAGAAGTTGCTGGTCGCCGAGGCCAGTGACATCGCCGAGGAGTACTACATCTCTTTCCTGCTCGACCGCTCCAACCGGACCTACCTGGCGATGTGCTCGGTCGAGGGCGGCATGGAGATCGAAGAGGTTGCCGCCACCAAGCCCGAGCGGCTGGCCAAGGTGCCCGTCGACGCCGTCACCGGTGTGGACCTGGCCTTTGCCCGGTCGATCGCCGAGCAGGGCCATCTGCCCGCCGAGGTGCTTGACGCCGCCGCCGTGACCATCCAGAAGCTGTGGGAGGTCTTCGTCGGTGAGGATGCCACCCTGGTCGAGGTCAACCCGTTGGTGCGCACCCCGGACGACCAGATTCTGGCGCTGGACGGCAAGGTCACCCTGGACGCGAACGCCGATTTCCGGCAGCCCGGCCACGCCGAGTTCGAGGACAAGGACGCCACCGATCCGCTCGAGCTCAAGGCCAAGGAGAACGACCTCAACTACGTCAAGCTCGACGGTGAGGTCGGCATCATCGGTAACGGCGCGGGCCTGGTCATGTCGACCCTGGACGTCGTCGCCTACGCCGGCGAGAAGCACGGCGGCGTGAAGCCCGCCAACTTCCTCGACATCGGCGGCGGTGCGTCGGCTGAGGTGATGGCCAACGGTCTCGACGTCATCCTGGGCGACAGCCAGGTCAAGAGCGTGTTCGTCAACGTGTTCGGCGGCATCACCGCGTGCGACGCGGTCGCCAACGGCATCGTCGGCGCGCTGAAGAAGCTGGGTGACAGCGCGAACAAGCCGCTCGTCGTGCGCCTCGACGGCAACAACGTCGAAGAGGGTCGCCGCATCCTCAACGAAGCCAACCACCCCCTGGTGATCCAGGCCGACACTATGGACTCCGGGGCCGATAAGGCCGCCGAGCTGGCCAACAAGTAAGGGAGCCAACAAATGTCTATCTTCCTGAACAAGGACAGCAAGGTCATCGTCCAGGGCATCACCGGCGGCGAGGGCACCAAGCACACCGCACTGATGCTGAAGGCCGGCACCCAGGTGGTCGGCGGCGTCAACGCACGTAAGGCCGGAACCACGGTCGCCCATAAGGACAAGGACGGCAACGACGTCGAGCTCCCGGTGTTCGGCTCGGTGGCCGAGGCCATCAAGGCCACCGGCGCCGACGTCTCGATCGCCTTTGTGCCGCCGGCGTTCTCCAAGGACGCCATCATCGAGGCGATCGACGCCGAGATCCCGCTGCTGGTTGTCATCACCGAGGGAATCCCGGTGCAGGACAGCGCCTATGCGTGGGCCTACAACGTCGAGAAGGGGCAGAAGACCCGCATCATCGGGCCGAACTGTCCCGGCATCATCACCCCCGGTGAGTCGCTGGTCGGCATCACGCCGAACAACATCACCGGCAAGGGCCCGATCGGCCTGGTGTCCAAGTCCGGCACGCTGACCTACCAGATGATGTACGAGCTTCGCGATCTCGGCTTCTCGACCGCCATCGGTATCGGCGGCGACCCGGTCATCGGCACCACCCACATCGACGCCATCGAGGCGTTCGAGTCCGATCCCGAGACCAAGATCATCGTGATGATCGGCGAGATCGGCGGCGACGCCGAGGAGAAGGCCGGCGCTTACATCCAGGCTAATGTCTCCAAGCCGGTCGTCGGGTATGTCGCCGGCTTCACCGCGCCGGAGGGCAAGACCATGGGCCACGCGGGTGCCATCGTCTCCGACGGTGCCGGCACCGCGCAGGGCAAGAAGGAGGCCCTTGAGGCCGCCGGAGTCAAGGTCGGCAAGACGCCGTCGGAGACCGCCGCCCTGGCCAGGGAGATCCTCGCCGGGCTGTAGTTCTTTCGCGAGTTCGACATCAGGGCTGTGATCCGCACCGGATCGCAGCCCTGATGTCGTTTTCGAGGGTGATGGCCCCGGTTGGCAAAACAGTAACGTGTTCTATTAGCCTGTCGAACTATGGTCGATCCGCGCACTCCTGTCCTCGTCGGCGTCGGGCAGTTCACCGAGCGCATCGATGATCCGGATTACCGCGGCATGTCAGCCGTCGAGCTGGCCACCGAGGCGGTCCGGGCCGCACTGGCTGACACCGGGGCCGACGTCGCGGCCGTCGCCAAGGCCATCCAGGTGTTCGCCGGCCTGCGGCAGTTCGAGATCTGCACGCCATATGCCAGCGCGCCGCTGGGTGCCTCCGACAATTACATCCGCTCGGTCGCCCGGCGGGTGGGCGCCGACCCCGCCCGCGCGGTGCTCGAATCGATCGGTGGCAACGGCTCCCAGAAGCTGGTGACGGAGTTCGCGGGCGAGATCGCGGCGGGCGATATTGAGGTGGCGCTGATCCTCGGCTCGGAGAACGGCTCGACGCTGAAGACGTTCGCGGGTCAAGACAATAAGCCCGACCACAGCGAGACCGTCGGCGGACAGCTCGATGATCGGGGCTACGGCTTCGAGCAGTACATGAGTGAGTACACCGCCAAGCACGGCCTGACCGGCGCCCCCGTGCAGTACGGGCTGCTGGACAATGCCCGCCGCGCGCGGCTGGGTCTCAGCGTCGAGGAATACCGGATCCAGATGGCGGAACTATTCGCGCCGTTATCGAAAGTGGCTGCCAAGAACCCATTTTCGTCGTCGCCGGTGGAGCGTTCGGTCAAGGAATTGGCGACGGTCACCGCTGAGAACCGGATGATCTGTGACCCGTACCCGCGTTATCTGGTCGCCCGTGACACCGTCAACCAAGGGGCGGCCGCTCTGCTCATGTCAGTCGACGCGGCCCGCAAGCTCGGTGTTGCCGAAGAGAAGTGGGTTTACCTGCACGGGCATGCCGATCAGCGTGAACAGGATCTGCTGGACCGCGAAGATGTCAGCATCAGCTACTCGTCGAAACAGGCTGTGGCAGAGGCTCTTCGGGGCGCCGGGATCACCATCGACGATGTGGCCACCTTCGATCTGTACAGCTGCTTCCCGTTCCCGGTCTTTGTGGTGTGTGACGACTTCGGGCTGGCTGCCGACGATCCGCGCGGACTCACCCTCACCGGTGGGCTGCCGTACTTCGGCGGACCGGGCAACAGCTATTCGCTGCACGGTATCGCCGAGACCGTCGCCGCGATGCGGGACAAACCCGGCGCGTTCGGGCTGGTGGGCGCCAACGGCGGTGTGATGAGCAAGTATTCGGTGGGCGTGTACTCGACAACCCCGGTCGGCTGGACGGCTGACCGCAGCAAGGAACTGCAGGCCGATATCGCCGCGCTGCCGAAGGTGGCGGTCACCCGCAACGCCAACGGTGCCGGCGTGATCGAGACCTACTCGGTGCGCTATGACTGGCCGGAGCGCACCGGTGTCATCATCGGCCGTCTCGACGCCGATGACAGCCGCTTCATGGCGCTGACGACCGATCCGGCCCTGCTGGCGTTGATGACCGACGGTGACCCGCTGGGCGCGGCGATCGCGGTCAAATCGACAGACAGCGGAAACCGCGCGACGCTGCGCTGACTCCCCCCGGCGCTCGGCACCGAACTGTCACCGATGTTGCCTCCGTTGCCCTGCGGGTCGCCGCTGCCATGGGCGATACTGGTGGGACCGTTCCGAAGGAGACCCGCAGAAAACCTATGGCCTCGTCAGCAGGGAACGCGCCGAGCGTCGGTCTCCCGGCCGAGTCCAGTCGTTTCGTCGGCCGCTCTCGTGAACTAAAGCAGCTGTCGAATCTGCTCACTCGAGCGCGGTTGGTCACCGTCACCGGTGTGGGTGGCGCCGGCAAGACCCGGCTGGCATTGCAGGCAGCCCGCCGGGGTCGGCAGGCTTTTCCCGACGGCACTGCTTACGTTTCGGTGGCCGATTTGCAAGATGGCGAACTGATCGGCCAACTGGTTGCCGGGGCAATGGGTTTGACCGGCGCGATGCACCGATGGACGGCGGAGTTGCTGGCTGTTCAGATCGGCGACCGCCGCATGCTGTTGGTGTTGGACAACTGCGAGCAGCTGGTCGGTCCATGTGCCGATCTCGTGGACACCCTCCTGCGGGTCAACCCGCGGCTCACAATCCTGACCACCAGCCGGGAGTTGCTCGCAGTGCCCGGAGAGCACACCTTTCCGATTCTGCCGTTGACGGTTCCGGCGCCAGACTGTCCGTTGGAGGCGTTCGGCCAGTACGACGCCGTCGAATTATTCGTTGAGCGCGCCAGATCGGTGCTGCCGACGTTCGAGCTGTCGTCATCCAACCATCGGCAGGTGGCCGAGCTGTGTCGAACCCTCGACGGCCTGCCGCTCGCTCTTGAGCTGGCTGCGGTGCGGCTGCGTGCGCTGTCCCTGGAACAGATCGTCGAGCTGCTGATCGCTCGGCCTGATCTGCTCGACGGCGCACGCCGGGGTGGCCCGCTGCGGCACCGCACCCTGACCGCGTCCAGGGGATGGAGCTACGACCTGTGTGAGCCGAAAGAACAGCTGCTGTGGTCCCGGCTGTCGGTGTTCTCCGGTGCCGTGGAACTCGATGCCGCCGAGGCGATTTGCGCTGACGATGACCTGCCCGCCTTCGAAATAATGCTGCTGTTGACTTCGTTGGTGGACAAATCGATCCTGATCCGTGACGAAGCTGAGGGTCGGGTGCGCTACCGGCTGTTACAGACCATCAGGCAGTTCGGACAGTCGATCCTGGAGACGAGTCCCGCCGCGGTGTTGACCTGGCGGCGTCGTCACCGTGACTGGTATCTCGAAGTTGTGCGTCAGACTTTCCTGGACTGGCGCACGGTTAGTCGCAACGAACGGTTGCGGATTCTGTGCGACGATATCGCGAATCGGCTTGCGGCACTGGAGTTCTGCGTAGAGCAGCCGGGCGAGTCCGTGGCCGGGTTGACGCTGGCAAGTTCGCTCTACCACTACTCCTGAGTTAGGACACCCCTCTGGGGTTTTGGGGATGGGATCGCTCTGACCTGCTGTTTTGGTTTCTGCGGGTCGGGTTTTGGCTTACTAAGCGGGTAGGGTCCGGTGGGTGTTCGTGCGCAAAGTGCGCACCGCCTCGGGCGCGGTAGCCGTGCAGGTGATGCGCAAGGACGGCCGCCGTGACGTGCTCGTTGAGCACGTCGGTTCGGCGCATACCGATGCCGAGTTGGGGGTGCTGCTGCAACGGGCCCGCCAGATCGCGACCGGCGACCAAGATGTTCTCGATTTCGAGGTCCCCGCGCGCACTGCACGATGTGCAACCACTCACCGCTGCACGGCGCTGCACCCGCGGCCCACGCCGCTGCCCTGGCTACACCACGGGCGGTGCGGATCCCGGGCAGGTGCGCGGCATCAATGCGCTCGTCGACCAGCCGCCACATCGTGGTCGTCGACGCCTTCGCGCCGAACACGTGCTCACCGTCGCCGCACAGCTGTCCCACACCGTCGATGCAGTCCGCACCGTCGGCGACCGCAGCCGCCAGATCGGCGAACACCTCACCAGGGGCGTACACCCACCGGCCGCGGTAGGTATCGGCGGTCACCGCGGTGACCTGCAAGGACAGGCCCGTGAGATCGGCGAGCTCACGCAGCAAGCCCATCCCAGCATGCGACACGACACCCTGGCCGTCAGCCGACACTTCCACCCGTGATGCCACCGCGACACTCTTCACCTGCGAAGTGCCTTCCCAATGATTGATCGAACCGTAGAGAAGTCCGATTATCCCCTGCAGGACAGGCGCTTTCGCGTATCTACACCCCAAAACTCACAACATTCCACGAAAAATCCGACTTAGCGGTCATGCGTGAAGACGGCTATTGCGACATCGTCGGGCGCATCAAGGACATGGTGATCCGAGGTGGTGAGAACATCTATCCGCGCGAGGTCGAAGAGTTTCTCTACACCCATCCCGATATCGAAGACGCACAGGTCATCGGGGTTCCTGACGTGCGTTACGGCGAAGAGGTCTGCGCCTGGATCCGGATGAAACCGGGACGGCCCGCTCTCGATGCCGCCGCCGTGCAGTCCTTTGCCGCGGGTCGGCTGGCGCACTACAAAATTCCGCGCTACGTCCACGTCGTCGACGAATTTCCGATGACGGTCACCGGCAAGATCCGCAAGGTCGAGATGCGCGAGCACACCGCCAGGATGTTCGATGGCGCCGGTGAATAGCCGTCGGGAAAGTTCGGCGGCTCAGGCCATGGCAGCGAGCTTGCCCGCCAGTCGCTCCACGTAGGCGGCAACCTCGTCGGCCGGCTTGTCGGGCAAGCCGAAAAGGGCCTCGGTAACGCCAATCTCCTTCCAGTGCGCCAGCTTCTCGGGCACCGGCTTGAAGTCGAGCGCCACGATCTGCGGAGCGCCATCGCGACCGGCGGCCGCCCAGGTGTCGTGCAGAAGCTTCACCGGCGCGTCGATGTCGAAGTCGCGTGGGGTGGTGATCCAGCCGTCGGCGCTGCGGGCGATCCACTTGAAATTCTTCTCGGTGCCGGCCGCGCCGACGAGCACCGGGATGTGCGACTGCACCGGCTTGGGCCAGGCCCAGCTCGGCCCGAACTTGACGAATTCACCGTCGTATTCGGCTTCTTCCTGGGTCCACAGCGCCCGCATCGCTTCGAGATATTCCCGCAGACAGGTGCGGCGACGCCCGGCCGGAACCCCGTGGTCGGCCAGCTCGTCGGTGTTCCAGCCGAAGCCGACCCCGAGACTGACTCGCCCACCGGACAGATGATCAAGGGTCGCAATGGATTTCGCGAGCGTGATGGGGTCGTGCTCGACGGGCAGCGCGACCGCCGTGGACAGCCGTACCTTCGAGGTCACTGCGGCCGCGGTGCCCAGGCTGACCCACGGGTCCAGGGTGCGCATATAGCGGTCGTCGGGCAGTGACTTGTCGCCGGTGCTCGGATGCGCGGCTTCGCGTTTGACCGGGATATGCGTGTGCTCGGGCACGTAGAAGGTCGTGAAGTTGTGGTCGTCGGCGAGTTTGGCCGCCGCCGCCGGGGCGATACCGCGGTCACTGGTGAACAGAACGAGCCCATAATCCATGCGCTGAATTAGAACGGGTTGCCTACCTCCGGGCAAGGCGCGGTCCTGGTGGTCGACATCTGCACTCTTGGCGAACTCAAGGGGTGACCCCGGCCAACGGCGCAGCGACCATTCCGGTGACCAGCGCCATCGAGCAGCGCACCGACTGGGGTTGCGACGACAACGTCAAACTCGCGCAAACGGCCGAGAACAACGGTCAGGTGGATCTGGACCGAGGACGACGTGGACTTCCGCGGCGATTTCTACGGGCGACAAGCGCGGTATGTGGGCCGGCGGCTTCCTGCGCTTCCAGGAGGAAATCGAGTACTTCGGTTCCCGCATGCTGCCGCTCGTGCGCGACATCGAAGCCGCCGAAAGCGATTCGATCGGGGCGCCGCTGCAGGCATCCGCCTGACCCGTGACGGCCGTTTGCCAACTGCCTGTGTGACACGCCGATGGTCACGGTTGCGACGGCGGTGTGCGCTAGCGTGGTGTTCGAACCGGGCCTGCGGGTCCGTTCGCGAGCCACAACCGATGCAGCCCCGCGGGGGACGCGCCGGCGTGACGAGGCTGAAGGAGAGGCCATGACGTACCCGCCCACCAACCCGGGCTACCCACCGACGCAACCACCCGGTCCTTACGGGGCACCCGCGCCGTCGTTCGCACCTGCGGACCCCGGACCCAGCAAGTTACCGCTGTATCTGAACGTTGCCGTCGTCGTATTGGGCTTGGTTGCCTACCTGGCCAGCTTCGGACCGATCATGACGATCAAAGCCGAACTCGGTCCCTTCGGAGGTGCGGAGCTCTCCGGAGGTGGCGGTGGCTACCCGGTGCTTGCGACGCTCGTCGCCGCACTCTTGGCGGCAGCCAGCCTGCTGCCCAAAGCCAGGGATTACGGCGGTGTCATCGCTACGGCGTCGGCCCTCGCGCTGTTGACGGCGATCGCCCAGGTGATCGGCCGGCCGAACGGATTCACCGTCGGCTGGGGCCTGTGGGTGATGATCGCCTTCACCCTGTCGCAGACCGTCGTCGCGGTGGCAGCGCTGCTGCTCGAGGCGGGAATCATCACCGCACCCGCCCCCCGGCCCCGCTACGACCAGTTCGGTCAGTACGGCCCGCCGCCGGGTGGCTACTACGGCCAGCCCGCGCCTGCGGCCCCGCCGCAGCAGGGATTTTCGCCCCGCCCGGGTTACCCCTCGCAGTACGCCGGTGGTCACCCGTCAGGTCCGTCGAGTAGCGGATTCGGTGCGCAGAATGGTCCGCCGACCCCGCCGACCGGCTTCCCGAGCTTCAGCCCCCCGCCGAGTGGCCAGCAGCCCGCCGCTCATCCGGACCAGCCGCAGGCGCCGTCATCGTCGCCGTCATCGGGTCCCAACCCGTCGTAATCGGGCGCTCATCGCGCAGTTCTGACTGGCGCGTCGAGTGATACGGATGGAGGACAGGCGACCAGTCGGGGCGCGCCAGGCTCGTGACCTGGTGCGGGTCGCGTTCGGCCCGTCGGTGGTGGCGTTGGGCGTGATTGCCGCGGTGACGCTGCTGCAGCTGGTCATCGCCAACAGCGATATGACCGGCACCCTGGGTGCCATCGCCAGCATGTGGCTGGCCGTGCACCAGGTGCCGATTTCGATTGCCGGCCACCAGCTGGCGGTGCTGCCGCTTCTGCCGGTGCTGCTGATGGTGTGGGGCACCGCGCGGACGACGGCGCGCGCAACCTCCCCGCAGGCCTCGTGGTTCGTGGCCCGGTGGATTGTGGCCTCGGCTCTGGGCGGCCCGATGTTGTTCGCCGCGATCGCACTGGCCGTCATCCACGATGCGTCATCGGTGATCACCGAGTTGCAGACACCCAGCGCGTTGCGCGCGTTCTCCGGCGTGTTGGCCGTGCACGGGATCGGTGCGCTGATCGGGGTGGGGTCACAGCTCGGGTGGCGTGCGCTGACCGCCCTGCGCCTGCCACTCTGGCTGGGCGATACCGTGCGGGCCGCGAGGGCCGGCGTGCTGGCACTGCTGGGGCTGTCCGGTGCGGCCACCGCGGTGTCGCTGGTTGTGCACTGGGGCACCATGCACGAGCTGTACACGGTGACCGACTCGCTGTTCGGTCAGCTGAGCCTCACGCTGTTATCCGCGCTGTACGTGCCCAATGTGATCGTCGGCGCATCGGCGATCGCGGTCGGCTCCAGCGCCCATATCGGCTTTGCGACCTTCAGTTCGTTCACGGTGTTCGGCGGGGACATCCCTGCGGTGCCGATCCTGGCCGCGGTGCCGACGCCACCGCTGGGTCCGGTCTGGGTGGCGCTGTTGATCGTGGGCGCCGCGGCCGGGGTCGCCGTCGGCCAGCAGTGCGCCCGCCGGCCGCTGCCCTGGCCAGAGGCGCTCGGCAAGCTGGCGGTCGCGTCGCTGCTGGCGGCGGTGGCGATGGTGGTGCTGGGGTATGCCGGCGGCGGCCAGCTGGGCAACTTCGGCGACGTCGGGGTGGACCAGAGCACGTTCGGTCCGGCGGTGTTCTTCTGGTTCTTCGTGATCGGGGCGGTCACGGTGGTGATGACCGGGGGAGTCCGACGCCGTCCGAGACGGGTGAGGCCACCCGAGTCGGTGACGCCAGTCGCGAGCGACGAGGATGTCGAGGAGCTTGACGACGACCCGCCCACCACGCCGATCACGGACGTCGCCGACGAGCCCGAACCCGAGTCCGTGCCCGACCCGGTGGAACCGCCGACACCGGTTGCGCCCGCGCCGGATCTGGAAGATGTCGAGGACTTGATGGTCGTCGATGACGACATAGAGACGATGCCGCCCGGACGCTGACCCCAGACATCGGGTCAGCGAGCGTCACGGGGCCGCGCGGCTACGACTTGAGCTCGAGGCTGTAGCTGACCCGCCCGTCGTTCACCTCGGACACAGTCACGGTGTAGGCGTGCTTCTCATGGTCCGCTAGGACGGTGCAGTCGATGCTACTGCCGATCGTGCCGACCAAACCATCGGAGCATTGCGCCCACGCCGGCCCGGGCTGCGTCGCCAGCTGACTCACCAGCGCGGCCTCGATATCGGCCTTGGACACCTTTGTCACCTGCGCTGCGGCTGCCGCTCGGCCGGCGGGGCTGGCCGCGGAGTTCCCCGGCACCCCAGCCGCCGCGAGTGGCGCGTCGCAGTCCAGAGCGAGCAATGTCTGACGCCCGTTCGATGTCTGCCGGTCCTGCTGACGGGTCACGACGCAGTCGCCCCGTTTGGTTCTCTCGCCCAAGGTGCTGACGACGACCGCGGTGTATCCCGACGAGCTCAACGTCGAGTTCGCCTCATCGAATGTCTTGCCGACGACGTTGGGGGATGACGCGTGGGCGACGGCGGCGCTGGCGAGCGCCGCCGCAATGGCCACCGGAGTCACTGCGAATACGGTTCGGATGCGGACCATGTCATAAACCTTCCGGGCGGCGCATTGAGTTCCGAAACGGACGTTGCGGCGGCATACCCGTTGCCGGCCCACAAACCACTCGGGTGGTCTCAGACCGCGGCGATCGCCGACACAACAATCTGTCTATGCACAGCAAACTAGCAGCTTCTCGGCATCTGTGCCACAAGGTTGTCGAATCGGCACCGGTTACAATCCCGCCTCGGATAGTTCCGCTCTCCGGCCCGCGGGCCTGACGGCAACACTTCCGCTGCGCGGCGAATGAGGCGCCGATAGGTACCGATAGGCTCATCGCCGTGCCGCAGCCCATCCACGTCCCCCCGAGCGCGCCCGCACGGCTCGTCGTCCTGGCGTCGGGGACCGGGTCGCTGCTGCAGTCCCTGCTGGCGGCTGCCGTCGGCGACTATCCCGCGCGGGTGGTCGCGGTCGGGGTGGACCGGGACTGCCCGGCCGTGGACATCGCCAACGCTGCGTCGATCCCCACGTTCTGCGTGCGCCTGCGGGATTATCCCGACCGCGCCGACTGGGACGCCGCGATCACCGCTGCCACCGAAGCGCACAACCCGGACCTCATCGTGTCCGCTGGTTTCATGAAAATACTTGGGCACGAATTCCTTTCGCGCTTCTTGGGCCGTGTCGTCAACACCCATCCGGCGCTGCTGCCAGCCTTCCCGGGCGCGCACGCCGTACCCGATGCGCTGGCTTACGGGGTCAGGGTTACCGGCTGCACCGTGCACCTGGTGGATGCCGGCGTGGACACCGGCCCCATCGTGGCCCAGGAGGCGGTCGAGATTCTCGACGGCGACGACGAAGCCACTGTCCACGAACGGATCAAGGTCGTGGAACGACGACTGTTGGTGGACGTGTTGGCCGCGCTGGCGACGCGCGGCGTGACCTGGAATGGCAGAAAGGCGACCATAGGATGACCGCGGGGACAGTGGGGAAGAGGCCGATCCGGCGCGCGCTGATCAGCGTGTACGACAAGAGCGGACTGATTCCGCTCGCGCAGGGTCTGCACGAGGCGGGCGTGGAGCTCGTCTCCACCGGGTCCACCGCCAAAACCATTGCCGACAAGGGCATTGCAGTCACGCCGGTGGAGTCCGTCACCGGCTTTCCCGAGGTGCTCGACGGCCGGGTGAAGACCCTGCACCCGCACATCCACGCCGGCCTGCTGGCAGACACCCGCAATCCCGCGCATGTCCAGGCTCTCGAAGAGCTCAAGATCGCGGCGTTCGACCTCGTTGTGGTCAACCTCTACCCGTTCACCGAGACCGTCGACTCGGGTGCCGAAGTCGGCGAGTGCATCGAGCAGATCGACATCGGCGGTCCCTCGATGGTGCGCGCGTCTGCCAAGAACCACGCCAGTGTGGCGGTGGTCGTCGAACCGCTCGGCTATGACGGCGTGCTGGCCGCGGTTCGCGCCGGTGGTTTCACCCTGGCCGAGCGACAGAAGTTGGCGTCGCTGGCCTTTCGGCACACCGCGGAGTACGACGTCGCAGTCGCCAGCTGGATGGGATCGGTGCTGGCACCCCAAGACGAAGATGCGCCGGTATTCCTGCCGCCATGGTTCGGCCGGACGTGGCGGCGCTCGTCGCAGCTGCGCTACGGCGAGAACCCCCACCAGCAGGCCGCGCTCTACCGCGACGACGCCGGCTGGCCGGGGCTGGCGCAAGCCGAGCAGCTGCACGGAAAAGAGATGTCCTACAACAACTTCACCGATGCCGATGCGGCCTGGCGGGCGGCTTTCGACCACGAGCAGACCTGCGTGGCGATCATCAAACACGCCAACCCCTGTGGCATCGCGATCTCGTCGGTCTCGGTGGCCGACGCGCACCGGAAGGCCCACGAATGCGATCCGCTGAGCGCGTTCGGTGGAGTGATCGCCGCCAACGCGGAGGTCACCGTGGAGATGGCCGAGTTCGTGTCGGAGATCTTCACCGAGGTAATCATCGCGCCGGCGTACGAGCCCGGTGCGGTGGAAATCTTGTCCCGCAAGAAGAACATTCGCGTGCTGGTCGCCGCCGAACCGCCGGTGGGCGGAACCGAGCTGCGCCAGATCAGCGGTGGTCTGCTCATCCAAGAGCGCGACGCCCTCGACGCACCCGGTGATGATCCGGCCAACTGGACGCTGGCTACCGGGACGCCGGCGGATGACGCCACCCTGTCCGATCTGGCGTTCGCCTGGCGCACCTGCCGCGCGGTCAAGTCGAACGCGATCGTGGTGGCCGCTGACGGGGCGACCGTCGGTGTGGGCATGGGTCAGGTCAACCGGGTCGACGCGGCCCGGCTTGCGGTGGAGCGCGGTGGTGAGCGGGTGCGTGGTGCGGTCGCGGCCAGCGACGCGTTCTTCCCGTTCCCCGACGGGCTGGAGACGCTGACGTCGGCCGGGGTCAAGGCCGTCGTACATCCTGGCGGTTCGGTGCGCGACGACCTTGTCACCGAGGCTGCCACCAAGGCCGGCGTCACGCTATACCTCACCGGAGCGAGACACTTCGCGCACTGAGCTCGCAGCAGTCGTAGCGTGGGGAGGTGACTTCACCTGACAACCTCCCCCGCACACGTGGCGAACTGCGCGCTTCCGGCCATCGGGCGCGCACCGTCAAGCAGGAGATCCGGGAGAACCTGCTGACCGCGCTGGCCGAAGGGGATGACGTCTGGCCAGGTATTTTCGGGTTCGAGGACACCGTCTTGCCGCAGCTGGAGCGGGCCCTGATCGCCGGGCACGATTTCGTCCTTCTCGGCGAGCGTGGGCAGGGCAAGACCAGGCTGCTCCGTTCGTTGCAGAACCTGCTCGATGAGTGGACGCCGGTGATTGCCGGCTCCGAACTCGGTGAGCATCCGTACACCCCGATCACGCCGCAATCGATCCGCCGGGCCGCCGACTCCGGTGATGCCCTGCCGGTCGAATGGCGGCACCGCACCCAGCGCTATACCGAGAAGCTGGCCACCCCGGACACCAGCGTCGCGGACCTGGTCGGTGATATCGACCCGATCAAGGTGGCCGAAGGGCGGTCTCTTGGTGATCCCGAAACCATCGCCTATGGCCTGATCCCGCGGGCGCACCGCGGCATCGTCGCCGTCAACGAGCTGCCCGACCTGGCCGAGCGCATTCAAGTCTCGATGCTCAACGTGATGGAGGAGCGCGATATCCAGGTACGCGGGTACACGCTGCGGCTGCCGCTGGACGTGCTCGTGGTTGCCAGCGCCAACCCGGAGGACTACACGAACCGCGGACGCATCATCACCCCGCTGAAGGACCGGTTCGGTGCCGAAATCCGCACGCACTACCCGCGCGAACTCGACGCCGAGGTCGGCGTCATCACCCAGGAAGCGCACCTGTCAGCGCAGGTTCCGACCTACCTGGTGCACATCGTTGCCCGCTTCGCGCGCTACCTGCGGGAGTCGACCTCCATCGACCAGCGCTCCGGGGTGTCGGCGCGGTTTGCGATCGCGGCCGCCGAGACCGTCGCGGCCTCGGCCCGGCACCGCGGCGCGGTGCTGGGTGAGGAGGAACCGGTCGCCCGGGTGGTCGATCTGGGCACCGTGATCGACGTGCTGCGCGGCAAGCTGGAGTTCGAATCCGGCGAGGAGGGCCGCGAGCAGGCGGTGCTTGAGCACCTGCTGCGCCGGGCCACCGCGGACACCGCGCAGCGGGTGCTGGGTGGCATCGATGTCGGCCCGCTGGTGGCCGCCGTCGAGGGTGGGTCGGCCGTGACGACCGGTGAACAGGTGTCGGCCAAGGACGTGCTGGCAGCCCTGCCCGACCTGCCGGTAATCGAGGCGATCGCCGACCGGCTGGAGGCAGAGACCGAGGGCGAACGCGCCGCCGCGCTCGAATTGGCGCTGGAGGCACTGTATTTGGCCAAGCGTATCGATAAGGTGACGGGAGAAGGCGAAACCGTCTATGGCTAAACGACCGCACGGTCACGACTTACGATATTCGGCCTATACCGGGGGCCCGGATCCACTGGCGCCGCCGGTGGATCTGCGTGACGCGCTCGAGCAGATCGGGCAGGACGTCATGGAGGGCACCTCGCCGCGCAGGGCGCTGTCCGAGCTGTTGCGCCGCGGAACTAAGGACACCAAGGGCGCTGACCGACTCGCCGCGGAGGTCAACCGCCGTCGGCGAGAGCTGCTGAACCGCAACAACCTTGACGGCACCCTGCAAGAGATCAAACAGCTGCTCGATGAAGCGGTGCTCTCCGAGCGCAAGGAACTGGCGCGGGCGCTCGATGACGACGCCCGGTTCGCCGAACTGCAGATCGAAGCGTTGTCGCCAGCACCGGCTAAAGCCGTCCAGGAATTGTCCGATTACAACTGGCGCAGCCCCGAGGCCCGCCAGAAGTACGAGCAGATCAAGGATTTGCTCGGCCGCGAGATGCTCGATCAGCGGTTCTCGGGGATGAAGCAGGCGCTGGAGAACGCCACTGACGAGGATCGCCAAGCCGTCAATGAGATGCTCGACGATCTCAACGACCTGCTGGACAAGCATTCTCGCGGTGAGGACAGCGCGCAAGACTTCCAGGATTTCATGCACAAGCATGGCCAGTATTTCCCGGAGAACCCGAAGAATGTCGATGAGTTGCTGGACTCGTTGGCCAAACGAGCCGCAGCGGCTCAGCGGTTCCGCAACAGCCTCAGCCCTGACCAGCGTGCCGAGCTGGATGCGTTGGCGCAGCAGGCATTCGGTTCACCAGAGCTGATGAACGCGCTCAACCGGCTCGATGGCCACCTGCAGGCGGCCCGGCCCGGAGAGGACTGGAACGGTGCGTCGGAATTCTCCGGCGACAACCCGCTGGGCATGGGGGAGGGGGCGCAGGCCCTGTCCGATATCGCCGAACTCGAGCAACTGGCCGACCAGCTGTCGCAGAGCTACGCCGGGGCGACCATGGAAGACGTCGATCTGGAGGCCCTGGCCCGCCAACTCGGCGATCAGGCGGCCATCGATGCGCGCACCCTGGCGGAGCTGGAGAAAGCCCTGATGGATCAGGGCTTCTTGGATCGCAGCTCCGATGGGCAGTGGCGGTTGTCGCCCAAGGCGATGCGGCAGCTCGGTCAAGCCGCTCTCCGCGATGTCGCCCAACAACTTTCGGGGCGCCACGGCGAGCGGGACACCCGTCGCGCCGGTGCGGCCGGCGAGTTGACCGGCGGGACCCGGCCGTGGGCGTTCGGCGACACCGAGCCGTGGAATGTCACCCGGACATTGACCAATGCGGTGTTGCGGCAAGCCGGCACGCACACTTTGGACGCTCCGCTGCGGATCACTGTCGACGATGTCGAGGTGTCGGAGACCGAGACGCGTACCCAAGCGGCAGTGGCACTGCTGGTCGACACCTCCTTCTCGATGGTTATGGAGAACCGCTGGCTGCCGATGAAGCAGACCGCGCTGGCGCTCAATCACCTGGTGAGCACGCGGTTCCGCTCCGATGCCCTGCAGATCGTCGCCTTCGGCCGCTACGCCAGGACGGTGAGCGCGGCCGAGTTGACCGGACTCGAGGGCGTCTACGAGCAGGGCACCAATCTGCACCATGCGCTGGCCCTGGCGGTACAGCATCTGCGCCGTCATCCCAACGCCCAGCCGGTGGTGCTGGTGGTCACCGACGGCGAGCCGACCGCGCACCTGGAGGATTTCGACGGCCAGGGTTCGTCGGTGTTTTTCGACTATCCGCCCCATCCACGGACGATCGCGCACACCGTGCGTGGATTCGACGAGGTCGCCCGGCTCGGAGCGCAGGTCACGATCTTCCGGCTCGGGAACGATCCGGGGCTCGCCAAATTCATCGATCAGGTTGCTCGACGGGTGGAAGGAAGGGTAGTCGTTCCCGACCTGGACGGCCTGGGCGCCGCGGTCGTCGGCGACTACCTGGGGTCCCGCCGGCGCCGTCGTTGAGCCGACGACAGCGCTCGTTCAGCAAAGCTCTACCGCCCGCGAGGTTTTGCGCGTCCGTCAATCGAGTGCAGCAAGAGCCCGGCAAACTGATTTCCATTAACGACCGTGTCATTCCTGAGGTGTGCGGACAGCGAACGCAGGCAACACAGCAGCAACCCCAATGTCTCGCAGCCGTCAATTAGCTACTCGATGCGCGCCTACGCGGCGTGATTGGTGTGAAAAAAGCACAGTGCTAAAGCCATCAAGTTCGCCCGTACCGCTTGCTGAAGGGCAAACAGCCCCTTAGTATCTATCAGGATCTTCTAAGACTCGCATCAGCAAAGCATCGAGTTCGTCACGACTTGGACGGACCTGCACTAGCAAGGGGAACTAGCAATGGCGAAACGGACTCAGTCCTTCGTGATGACAGGTGCGGCGCTGGCCAGTGCGGCCGCGATCGTCGCGGCGACACCGTCTCTCATGTCGGCTCACGACTACACGGTGGCGGGAACCCCCACTCCGCTGCCGCTGTCGCAAGCTCAGTACGAGCTGACGGCGCTGACGGATATCACGATCAACGGCATCATCGACGCCTACACAAACGGCTACGGCGGTTACGTCGGCGCGGCTAAACCCGACGGCAATGGCAGCCCCGATCCGTACTTCCCGAGCGTCAGCGACGTTAAGTTGAGCGGTGTCGGCGGTGCCCTGTACTACATCACCGACAAGATCCTCGACCAGACCAACCTCGACAACTACTACTTCGAGATCTCCAAGTCCTACCGCAACGGCAATACCAACGCCTACGGCGGGCTCGGCTCGCTGTACAGCGGAATCGGCGCAGTCGCGCTGGTCGCCGCGAACGAGTACCTGGGATCCGGAGCTAGCAGCCTCCTCTACATCGCCCAGGAGTTCCCGGCTTGGGTCAACACCCAGATCCTCGGCGTCACCTCCCTGCTGCCGACGGCCAATATCGGACCCGTCGTCGTGGGCGGCAGCATCCTGACGAACCTCTACTTGACCGGCGCCACGCCGGACTGGAACTACAAAACCAACACCGGCCGGTACAACTACGGCTCTAGTGGTCTCGCGGCGGTCTGGGGCTACATCACGTCGTCGCTGACCGGTGCCGTGCCCCAGGCCGCTGCTAGTTCAGGGGCTGCCAAGTTGGCAGTCACGGGAGCGGCTTCGGCACAGGCGACCGCCGGTTCGCTGGTCGGCTTCCTGGTTGGCAACGGCGCGAACGCCGCGGCCAACTGCACCGGTGCGGCCTGCAACGGCGGTAACGGCGGCCTGCTCTGGGGCAATGGCGGTTATGGCCTCAAGGGTGGCAACGGCGGCAACGCGGGCTTCTTCGGCGGCAATGGCGGCGACGGCGGTAATGGCGTCGACGCCAGCGGAACCACCTCGGCCAACTACGTGGCAGCCACCGCTGGCGGTAACGGTGGCAAGGGCGGGCTGCTGGTGGGTAACGGCGGTAACGGCGGCGACGGCGGCTCTGACAACACCAACATCAAAGCCACTTCGAGCGGCGGTGATGGCGGCCGTGGCGGCAACGGCGGAGCGTTGTCCGGCAGTGGCGGTGCCGGCGGTGACGGCGGCAACGCATCGGCACCCACCGCGGGCAGTGCCGAGGCCGGTTACGGCGGTAACGGTGGCTATGGCGGCCTGATCGGCGCCGGCGGCAACGGCGGCAACGGCGGCAATGCCACGGCGACCAGCGTCAGCGGCGCTGATTACGCAGCAGGCGGTTACGGCGGCACCGGTGGTGGCTCCACCTCCGGCAAGGGCGGCGACGGCGGCACCGGCGGCAACGGCACCGGCAGCGGCAAGGCTGCCGGCTACGCCGGACCGGGCGGTAACGGCGGCAACTCGACCACCGGGACCGGCGGCAACGGCGGTGCCGGCGGCAACGGGGCTGCCGGCGCCGGCGACTCCGGCGGCGCCTACGGCGGTGACGGCGGCAGCGTGATCACCGGGACCGGCGGCAACGGCGGTAAGGGAGGCACCAGCACCAAGCCCGGTAACAGCACGACCGGCGACAACGTCGGCGGCGACGGCGGTTACGGCGGCAGCGGTTCCTTCGGCTCGCACGGCGGCAAGGGCGGCAGCGGTGGCAATGCCATCGGTGGCGGCGCTGCACCGAAGACCGGTCATGTCAACCCGGCGGGCGGTTACGGCGGCTCGGGCGGCTCCGGCGGCTTCGGTGGCACCAACGGCACCAGCGGGACGAACGGCACGCCCAGCCCGGTCAGCTCGAGTGCCGCTGCCAACAAGAGTGCCGCAGGCGCCAAGACGGGGGCCGCCGAGAAGCCGGCCAAGAGCGCCAGCCAGAGCTGATCTCCCCTACCCATCGAAAATAGCTGCGGCCCCTTCCGAATTGGAAGGGGCCGCAGCTATTTGTCCCTGGGGTGCTCTGCCCGGTTGCGGATCTTGCGACCAAAGACCGGGGGCTTTAATGTCGTTTGCTGTGCGTATACCTGCCAAGCTGGCTGCAGCATTGCTGACCGCCGGCGCGGTGGCCACGGCGCCGACCATGGTCGGACCGGAGCATGGGGTGATTCCCGGCGTGAGTCATGTTGCGGTACAGCCGGCGTCCGTCGTCACCGACCTGCTCTATAACGCCGGCGACGCGATCAACTCGGTGGCCAATGCCGTCGTGATCGCGACGGACGCCGCTCTCGGACTGAACTTCTACCTTGACGACTCCGACTTCGGGTGGGGCGTACCGTTCAACTCGGTGTTCGCCGGGCTGGCGGCTCTGCAGTCCCCGGGCGACGTCGGCAGCATCCTGAGCTACGTCGCGCAGCTCTACCTGAACCCCTCGTACAACAGCACGAACTACTACTACCCGTGGTACCTGAATGACTTGGTCCTCCAGCCGCTGGCCGGGATCCTGCCGGCACCGTTGAATTCCGTTGTCGCCAAAGGCATCAACGGCGTGGCCGACGCAATCAACGACGCTTTCGCCAACTTGCCGGACCCGGCCGCGGGCGTCGAGGCCATGTGGAACCTCTACAACACGGTTCCGGGCCGGGCGCTGTACGCCGCGCAGTTCACCCTCTCGATCCCAGTCCAGCTCATCGATGCAGTGGTCCACTGGGCCGCCTACCTGCCGGCCAATGTGGCGGCGACAGTCGAGTCAGCCATCCAGGTGCCGGCCAACATCCCTGGGCTGCTCAGCAATCTCGTCTACGACGCCTTGGACCCGCGCCTCGGGTACGGGATGCTGGGATCGATCGCGATCACCCTCGCCAAACCGTTCTTCTACCTGCCGTCGCCGATCGGTGAGACCGGCTTCGGTGCCCAGGACGGGTTGGCGTATGAGCTCCACACAAACTTCGTCAACGCTGTTTCCGGCCTGCTGAGTTTGCTTCCCACGCCGATTGCGCCGACACCGTTCGCCGCGGCCGCCGCGCGCAAGGCTTCTGTGCAGGCCGCCGACGACGATACAGCGCCGGCCGCGAGCAACGAGCGTGCCGCGGTGACGAAGGCGTCACCGGCGCGGTCCAATGCGGAGTCACCGCGACGGGCGGCCGGAACCGATTCGGTTGATGGCACCGCGGCGGAGAAGTCCGCGCGCAAGGCGGATGCGGCTAATGCGTCGCAGGGGCAACGGCAATCCAAGAAGGATTCCAGCCCCTCGGGCAGCCGGGCGGTTAAGCGGCACAGCGCCGCCTGATCCGCAGCTGCGCGGCTAGGGCACCGAGGGTTCGGGACCGCCGGGCTTCCGGTTCTTTCGTTTGACCCCAACGCCGCCCCACAACGAGAAGCCTCGGATGGTGACCTTCGGCGCTCCGGGCGTACCCGTGCCGTCGACGTTGTGCTCAAAGCCGCCCATCACGCCGATCCCGCGGACTTCCAGGTTGATCTCCGGTGGCAGCAGAATGGTCTGCCCTCCCATGATCGAATACGCGTGGATATCTACGTTCGCCGAGGTGAAGTCGGCATAGCGCAGGTCGACGACGCCGCCGCCGAACAAGGTGAAGGTGGTGATCTGGCCCGGCACGTTCCACCGGCCGCGGCGCTCAAACCCGCTCAGGATGGCCAGCAGGAGCGTTTTCGGCGCCGGTTTGGAGGCACCGCGCCGGTGCGATGCTTCCGCGGCTTCCGGCAGGTCCTCCGTGAGCCGATCGAGTTGTTCATACGTCTGTGCGGCGTAGGCCTTGACCAGTCGCTGCTCGTATTCGCCGAGCTCCAGACGTCCCTTGGCGGTGGCTTCGGTGAGCAGCTGAGCAACCTGGATGCGGTCGGTGTCAGCGGCCCGCGTCGTCGCGTCCCGTGGTGTCAAATTGCTCATCGACTACGAGGGTACGACTCTGGAAGGCAACCGCAAGAGTGTTCGCTGATCTCTCACAGTGGTGTTATCGCAGCCAGTGGGGTGGGCGTTTCTCCAGAAACGCCAGCATCCCCTCTCGCGCTTCCTCGGAGACGAACAGCCGCGCCGACTCTTGTGTCAACCGCTCGGTGTCTCGGTCGAATCCGGCCAGCACGTCGGCGGTGGTCAAGGCCTTTGACGCGGCCAGCCCCTGGGGTGAGCCCCGGCCCAGATCGGCCACAACGCCCGCCACCGCGGTGTCGAGGTGATCGGTGGCGATGGTGATCAACCCGATCTCGGCGGCCGTCGCCGCGGTGAACGTCTCACCCGTCAGGTAGTAGCGGGCAGCCGCGCGCGGCGACAGCTTGGGCAGCAGTGTCAGGGAGATGATGGCCGGCGCCACACCGATGCGCGCCTCGGTGAGTGCAAACGTGCTGCGCGGTCCCGCGACCACGATGTCGCACGCCCCGATCAGGCCCAGCCCCCCGGCGCGGACGTGGCCGTCGATGGCCGCTACCACCGGCACCGGTGATTCGACAATGGCGCGCAGGACCGTCGCCAGTTCCCGGGCCCGCGCCGCGGTGGTCTCTAACGGATCGCCGTCGGACGTCTCGCTCAGATCGGCGCCGGCACAGAACGTCCCACCGGTGTGGCCGAGCAGCACGGTCCGGACCGCGGCATCGGCGGCGGCGTCGCGGAGTCCGGCGTACAGCTGTTCGACCAGCCGGGTGGACAGGGCATTGCGGTTGTGGGGCGAGTCCAGCGTCAGCCTGGCGACGTGACCGTCCACGGCATAGGTGACCAGCGTGTCCATGGTCAGTACGACCGCGGCAGGCCCAGCGACGTCTGGGCGACGAAGTTGAGGATCATCTCGCGGCTCACCGGGGCGATGCGGGCCAGCCGCGAGGCGGTGATCATCGATGCGACGCCGTACTCCTTGGTCAGCCCGTTGCCGCCGAGACACTGCACAGCCTGGTCGACAGCGCGAGTGGATGCCTCGCCCGCGGCGTATTTGGCCATGTTCGCGGCCTCGGCGGCACCGAAGTCGTCGCCGGCGTCGTACAGTGTCGCCGCCTTCTGCATCATCAGCCTGGCCAGTTCGAGCTCGATATGGTTCTGCGCCAGCGGATGCGAGATACCTTGATGGGCGCCGATCGGGGTCTTCCAGACCTGGCGCGTCTTGACGTAGTCGGTCGCCTTGGCGATCGCATGGCGCCCTACCCCGATTGCGTTGGCGGCACCCATGATCCGTTCCGGATTCAGGCCGGCGAACAGCTGTGCGATCGCGGCGTCTTCGGAGCCCACCAGTGCGTCGGCCGGCACGCGGACGTCATCGATGAACAACGAGAACTGGTTCTCCGGGCTGACGATCTCCATGTCGATCTTGGTGTAGGTGAAACCGGGGGTGTCGGTGGGCACGATGAACAGCGCCGGCTTGAGGTTGCCGGTCTTGGCATCTTCCATCCGGCCCACGACGAGCACGGCGTCAGCCTGGTCGACGCCGGAGATGTAGACCTTCTGCCCCGACAAGATCCAGTCGCTGCCGTCGCGGCGTGCGGTGGTGGTGATGCGGTGCGAGTTCGAGCCGGCATCGGGTTCGGTGATCGCGAACGCCATGGTGATCGAGCCGTCCGCGATCCCGGGCAGCCAGCGCTTCTTCTGCTCGTCGGTGCCGAACTTGCTGATGATCGTGCCGTTGATCGCCGGTGACACGACCATCATCAGCAGGGAGCAACCGCCTGCCGCCATCTCGTCCATGACCAGCGACAGCTCGTACATACCGGCGCCGCCGCCACCGTATTCCTCGGGCAGGTTGACCCCGATGAAGCCGAGTTTGCCTGCCTCGGACCATAATTCGTCGGTGTATTCGCCGGCTCGCGCCTTTGCCAGGTAATACTCCTGGCCGTAGCTCGACGCGAGCGCCGCCACCGCTTTGCGCAATTCTCGACGTTCGGCGCTCTCGATGAAGCCGGTGTCGCTCACAGCTCTCCTTCTGCTTCGTTCTGGTTCTCTACCCGGGCAAGTACTGCGCCCACGTCGACCTGTTGGCCGACATGGACGTCGAGTTGGGTCAGCACGCCGTCGGCGGGCGCGGTGATGGTGTGCTCCATCTTCATCGCCTCCAGCCAGACCAGCGGCTGACCGAGGGTGACCGTGTCACCCAAGGCGGCGCCGAGCCGGATCACGGCGCCGGGCATGGGGGCCAGCAGCGAACCCTTCTCGATAGTCGAGCCGGGCTCGGGGAACCTCGGGACTGCAGTCAAGGTGACCGGTCCCAACGGCGAGTCGACGAAAACCTCGGCGCCGTAGCGCGATACCGCGAACGCCGTGGCCACCCCGTCGTCGGCCAGCACCACCTCGTCCGGCCGTGCCGATACCAGCGCCACGCCGTCGTCGTCGGGCAATGTCAGGCCGTTACGGGTGAACCGGTAGGCGACCCTGTGTTCGTGCTCAGTTGCGTCACGGTAGGTCTTATGTTGAGTGCCGGACACGACGTTGCGCCACCCGCTGGATATTTCGCCGAGCACGGTGGCGTTGGCGCGATTGTGGGCGGCATCGGCCAAGGCGGCGGCCACCGCCGCCAGCCGGATTGTGCGATCGTTGGCCAGCGGGCGGGCGAGTTCGGTCACACCGTGCTTCTCGAAGAACGCGGTGTCGGTGGCACCGTCCAGAAAAGACTGGTGGGTAAGGACATTGACCAGAAGATCGCGGTTGGTGCGGATGCCGTGCAACCGAGTGCGGGCGAGTGCATCGGCGAGGACCTGTGCCGCCCGGCACCGGGTCGCAGCGTAGGAGATTACCTTGGCCAGCATCGGGTCATAGTGGATCGACACGTTCGCGGAGTCGCAGATGCCGGAGTCCAGCCGAACGCCGGTGCCGGTCAGTGGACCGAAAGACGTTCCCGCGCCAGGCACCTCGAAGAGGTGGATACGGCCGGCCTGGGGCTGCCAGTTCTTGGCCGGATCCTCGGCGTAAATCCGGGCCTCGATCGAGTGCCCCCGGGCGACAGGCGGCTCGGGATCGAGTCGCTGCCCCTCGGCCACGGTCAACTGCAATTCGACCAGGTCCAGGCCGGTGGTGAGTTCGGTGACGGGGTGTTCCACCTGCAGCCGGGTGTTCATCTCGAGGAAGAAGATCTCCCCGTCGTCGGAGGCGAGGAACTCCACAGTGCCCGCGCCGGTGTAACCGATGGCCTCCGCCGCTTGCCGGGCAGCCGCAAACAGCCTCGCGCGCATGCCCGCAACGCGTTCAACAAGAGGAGAGGGCGCCTCCTCGATGATTTTCTGGTGTCGGCGTTGGATGGAGCATTCCCGCTCGCCGACCGCCCAGACCGTGCCGTGCTCGTCGGCGAGCACCTGCACCTCGACGTGGTGACCTCCTGCCAGATACCGCTCGCAAAACACCGTCGGATCGCTGAATGCGGATTGGGCCTCGCGGCTTGCGGCCTGCACCTGGTCGGACAGCTCGGACAGGCTCGTGACCACGCGCATGCCACGCCCACCGCCGCCGGCCGACGCCTTGACCAGCACCGGGAGTTGCGCTTCGGTGACTGTGTCCGGGTCGAGTTCGTCGAGCACCGGAACGCCGGCGGCAGCCATCATCTTCTTGGCTTCGATCTTGGAGCCCATCGACGTGACGGCGGCGACCGGCGGTCCGATCCAGATCAGTCCGGCGTCGAGCACGGCCTTGGCGAAATCGGCATTCTCGGAGAGGAATCCGTAGCCAGGATGGACGGCGTCGGCACCCGACGAGCGGGCCGCGGCGATCAACTGGGCAGCATCGAGATAACCGAGGGTGGTCTCGAGGCGCACCCGGGCGTCGGCCTCGGCGACGTGGGGCGACTGTGCGTCGGGGTCGGTGTAGACGGCCACTGTCGCGATTCCGAGCCGGCGGCAGGTGGTGAAGACGCGGCGGGCGATCTCGCCACGATTGGCAACCAAAATACGAGTGATCACTGCAGTCCTCTGCTCTTCGCGCAAGCGCTCATCGCCGGGCTCACATCCGGAAGACGCCGAAGTTCGACGTCCCCTCGATCGGCGCATTGGCTATGGCGGACAAGCACATTCCGAGTACGGTGCGGGTGTCGCGGGGGTCGATCACTCCGTCGTCGTAGAGCCGCCCGGACAGGAACATCGGTAGCGACTCGGCCTCGATCTGGGCCTCGACGGCGGCTTGTAGCGCGGCATCGCCCGCTTCGTCGACAGTGCCACCGCGGGCCTCGGTGGCCGCACGGTTGACGATCGACAGCACGCCCGCCAGTTGGGCACCGCCCATCACCGCGGATTTGGCGCTGGGCCAGGCGAACAGGAACCGAGGATCGTAGGCGCGTCCGCACATCCCGTAATGGCCGGCTCCGTAGGAGGCGCCGAGCAGCAGCGAGATATGCGGTACCCGCGAATTGGATACGGCGTTGATCATCATCGAGCCGTGCTTGATCATGCCGCCTTCCTCGTAGGCCTTACCCACCATGTAGCCGGTCGTGTTGTGCAGGAACAACAGCGGCGTGTTGGATCGGTTGGCCAGTTGGATGAACTGGGTCGCCTTCTGTGACTCCTCGCTGAACAGCACACCGCGGGCGTTGGCGAGGATGCCCACCGGATAGCCGTGCACGGTGGCCCAGCCAGTCACCAGGGAGGCCCCGTACATCGCCTTGAACTCGTCGAAATCAGAGCCGTCGACGATGCGGGCGATCACCTCGCGGGGGTCGAACGGGATCCGCAGATCGGCCGAGACGATGCCCAGCAGTTCGTCGGGGTCGGCCAGCGGCGGGATCACCGGTCGCTGGGTGGGGCCGTGTTTGGTCCAGTTGAGCCGGGCGATGACACGACGCCCGATGCGAATGGCGTCGAGCTCGTCGACGGCGAGGTAGTCGGCCAAACCCGAAACCCTGGCGTGCATTTCGGCCCCGCCGAGGGATTCGTCGTCGGCCTCCTCGCCAGTGGCCATCTTCACCAGAGGGGGACCGGCGAGGAAGACCTTCGACCGTTCCTTGATCATCACCACGTGATCCGACATCCCCGGGATGTAGGCGCCACCGGCGGTGGAGTTACCGAACACCAGCGCGATCGTGGGGATGCCGGCCGCGGAGAGCCGGGTCAGATCCCGGAACATCTGGCCACCGGGGATGAAGATCTCTTTCTGGGTGGGCAGATCGGCACCGCCGGACTCCACCAGCGAGATCACCGGTAGCCGGTTCTCGAACGCGACCTGGTTGGCCCGCAGCATCTTCTTTAGGGTCCACGGGTTACTGGTGCCGCCCTTGACGGTGGGATCGTTGGCGATCACCAGGCATTCGACGCCTTCCACCACGCCGATGCCGGTCACCAGACTGGCCCCGACCTGGAAATCGCTGCCGTAGGCGGCCAGCGGGCACAGTTCCAGGAACGGCGAATCCGGGTCGACGAGCAGTTCGATGCGTTCGCGGGCGGTGAGCTTGCCGCGACCGTGATGCCGGTCAACGTATTTGGGGCCGCCGCCGGCCAGTGCCTTTGCGAGTTCGCCATCGATCTCGGCGAGTTTGGCCACCATGACCTCAGCCGCCTCGACGTACGCCGGTGCTTTCGTGTCCAGAGTGCTTTGCAGCGGGCTCATGCCTGGTATCCCAGTGCTTTGGCGGCCAGGCTGGTCAGGATTTCGGTGGTTCCCCCGCCGATACCCAGGATTCGCATATCCCGGTATTGGCGTTCGACTTCGCATTCGGTCATGTAACCCATCCCGCCGAACAGTTGCACGGCCTGGTGGGCCACCCACTCGCCGGCCTCCACCGCGGTGTTCTTGGCGAAGCACACCGCCACGATCAAATCGGCCTCGCCCGCTAACTGACGTTCCACCACATTGCGCGAGTACACCCGTGCCACGTCGATACGGCGAGCCATCTCGGCCAGTGTGTTCTGCACCGATTGCCGGGAGATCAGCGGACGCCCGAACGTCTCGCGGTCACGACACCATTGCACGGTGAGGTCCAAGCAGCGCTGCGCCGACGAATAGGCCTGGGCGGCAAGACCGATGCGCTCGGAGACAAAGGCCTGCGCAATCTGGGCGAAGCCGGTGTTCTCGGCACCGACGAGGTTGGCCACGGGCACTCGCGCCTCGCTGTAGGACAGCTCAGCGGTGTCCGAAGATCGCCAGCCCATTTTGTCCAGCCTGCGGGTGACAACAAATCCGGGTGTGCCCTTCTCTACGACGAGCAGCGAAACCCCAGATGCACCAGGAAGTTCGGTGCCACCGGTACGCACGGCGGTGACGACATAGTCGGCACGCACGCCCGACGTGATGTAGGTCTTGGCGCCGTTGACGATGTACTCGTCACCGGCTCGCAACGCCGTCGTCGTCAAATGCCCGACGTCGGAGCCGCCACCCGGTTCGGTGATGGCCAGTGAGCCGATCAGCTCACCACGCAGTGTTGGCCGTACGAACTTGTCGATCAGCCGTTGGTCGCCGGACGCGACCATGTGCGGCACCGCGATACCGCAGGTGAACAACGAGGCGAAAACGCCACCGGGAGTGCCGGCTTCGTGCAGTTCCTCGCAGATGATCAAGGAGTCCGCGGCGTCGCCGCCACCACCGCCAACCGCCTCCGGTAGCTCGGTGCCCAACAGGCCGGCGGCCGCGGCCCGTCGGTGCAGATCGCGCGGGAGTTCACCGGCGCGCTCCCAGTCCTCGATGTGGGGCAGGATCTCGCGTTCGGCGAAGCTGCGCACGGTCTTGCGTAGCTGCTGGCGTTCGGGGGTGTTCCAGATGCTCATGACAGGATCGCTTCCGGGATATCGAGATGCCGGCTGCGCAGCCACTCGCCAAGGCCCTTAGCTTGCGGATCGAACCGTGCCTGGTATGCCACGCCCTGCCCGAGGAGCCCGTCGATGACGAAGTTCGCCGCGCGCAGATTTGGCAGCAGGTGTCGGGAGACCGGGAGATCCGTTGTCTCCGGTAGCAATTCGTGCAGGGCGTCGACTGTGAGCGTGTGTGCCAACCAGAGCCACTGGTCGTCGGTGCGCACCCACACACCGATGTTGGCCGCTCCGCCCTTGTCCCCGCTGCGCGCCCCGGCGATGGCACCCAGCGGCACCCGTCGGGTCGGCCCGGCAGCCGGGGCTTTCGGCAGTGCGGGAGGGTCGACATCGGATAGCTCGAGCGTGGTGGCGGCCGCGGCGATCGAGATGCGCGTTCCATCGGGCCGCACGGCGACCTGGGCGACCGCGCCGGCAGGAACATAGCCAGCGGTGAAGACCCCGTAGACCTGACCATCTCCGGGCGGTGCGGTGGAGGTGAACCCGGGATAAGAGGCCAGTGCGAGTTCAACTGCAGCCGAGGAGAACTGGCGGCCGACCTTCTTCGGATCGTGGTCGCGCACGACGCAGCTCAGTAGAGCACTCGCGGCCTCTTCGGTGTCGGCATCGGCGTGGTCGGTCCGCGCCAGCGTCCACTCCAGCTCGGCGGGTCTGGCGCGCAGCGCGGACTCGAGTTGCTCGCGTACCAACGCGGCCTTGGCCTCGATGTCCAGGCCGGTGAGCACGAACGTCACCGCGTTGCGGAATCCACCGATGCTGTTGCGCGACACCTTCAACGACGGTGGGGGCGGCTCACCGCGCACGCCACTGATGCGCACCCGGTCGGGCCCGTCGTCAGTCAGGTCAAGGGTGTCGAACCGGGCGGTGACGTCGGGGTTAGCGTAGCGCGGGCCGGCGATCTCGTAGAGCAGCTGCGCGGTCACGGTGCCTACGCTCACCTGCCCGCCGGTGCCGGCATGCTTGGTGATCACCGACGAGCCGTCAGCGTAGAGCTCCGCGAGCGGAAAGCCGGCGTGGTCGAGGTCGGCGATCTCGGTGAAGAAGGAGTAGTTGCCCCCGGTGGCTTGTACACCGCATTCGATGACGTGGCCGGCTACCACCGCGCCGGCCAGTTGGTCGTAGTCGTCGCGACCCCACCCGAAATGCGCCGCGGCCGGACCCACCACCACCGAGGCGTCGGTGACCCGGCCTGTGACGACGATGTCAGCGCCGGCCTGCAGGCAGTCCGCGATACCCCACGCGCCCAGGTAGGCGTTGGCGGTCAGCGGTGAACCCAAGCCGAGCTCGGCAGCGCGGGGGAGAAGGTCATCGCCCTCGACATGAGCGACCTTCGCCGGGATCCCGAGCCGGATGGCGAGTTCGCGGACCGCGGCGGCCAGTCCGGCCGGATTCAGGCCGCCGGCGTTGGCGACGATGCGCACACCCCGGTCGTGCGCCAGTCCGAGGCATTCTTCGAGCTGGGTCAGGAAGGTCTTGGCGTAACCGCGTTCGGGATGTTTCATCTTGTCGCGGCCCAGGATCAGCATGGTGAGCTCGGCGAGGTAGTCGCCGGTCAGATAGTCCAGCTCACCGCCGGTCAGCATTTCGCGCATCGCGGCGAGGCGGTCACCGTAGAAGCCTGAACAGTTGCCGATCCGCACCGCATTTGCCACGCGCTCTCTTCCCTTCGACGATTCCAAACCCCCAGTCGCTCCGCTCCTGCCCGCCGATCAACCAACTGGTAGGTTACTGGCGAGTGGCGGTCTTGAGTCAAGGGGTACGGGCCCCTGCCGGGACGTTTTGGAGCCGACCCAGGTGAGCGGCTATCCTGATCCCCAACTGTTGGCCGCCGGCATGTGTTTGTCTCTGCGCGGCGCCACCCCTGATCAAGGAGAAGCACGTCATGGCTGTGCCCAAGCGCAGAATGTCGCGGTCGAACACCCGCAGTCGGCGCGCGCAGTGGAAGACCGAGGCCACGGGTCTGGTCAACGTTTCCGTCGCCGGCCGTCTGCACAAGGTTCCCCGTCGCTTGCTCAAGGCGGCGCGGCTCGGACTGATCGACCTCGACAAGCGCTGATCGCGTTCGCTCGCCGCGAATTGCCCGCTCGCGCGGCGTGCCTCTTAGGCCTATCTCAGGCGTTGGGTTGAAACTGGTGGGTGTGCGAATACTTGTCGTTGACGATGATCGCGCGGTGCGCGAGTCCCTGCGCCGATCTCTTTCTTTCAACGGGTATTCCGTAGACCTGGCGCAGGACGGTGTCGAAGCACTCGAGGCGATCGCCAACGAACGCCCCGATGCGGTGGTGCTGGATGTGATGATGCCCCGCCTCGATGGACTCGAGGTCTGTCGTCAGCTGCGCAGCACCGGCGACGATATGCCGATCCTCGTTCTGACCGCCCGCGACTCGGTGTCCGAGCGGGTGGCCGGACTGGACGCCGGCGCCGACGACTATCTGCCCAAGCCTTTCGCTCTCGAGGAATTGCTGGCCCGGATGCGTGCCCTGCTGCGCCGGACCAGCCCCGACGAGCAGTCCGACTCGGCGGTGATGATGTTCGGCGACCTGACGCTGGACCCCGTGACTCGCGAGGTGTTTCGGGGTAAACGCGCCATTAGCCTGACGCGCACCGAGTTCGCGCTGCTGGAGATGCTGATCGCCAATCCGCGGCGGGTGCTGACACGAAGCCGCATCCTCGAGGAGGTGTGGGGTTTTGACTTCCCGACCTCCGGCAACGCGCTCGAGGTGTACGTCGGCTATCTGCGCCGAAAGACCGAAGCAGAAGGAGAACCGCGGCTGATCCACACCGTGCGGGGTGTGGGTTACGTGCTGCGTGAGACACCGCCCTGATGGTCCGACTGAGGCGGCGCGCGCGATCGGGGCGGGTGCCCGACGAATCGACGACATCGCTATCCCTGCGATGGCGGGTGATGCTGCTGGCGATGTCCATGGTGGCGATGGTCGTGGTTCTGATGGCGGTCGCGGTGTACGCGGTGGTCTCGGCCGCGCTCTACACCGATATCGACAACCAGCTGCAGAGCCGGGCCGGTCTGCTGATTGCCAGCGGGTCGTTGGCTGCAGACCCGGGCAAGGCGATCGAGGGCACCGCCTATTCCGACGTCAACGCGATGCTAGTCAACCCGGGCCGCTCGATCTACACGGCAAACCAACAGGGTCAGCGGCTACCGGTTGGTGAGCCGGAGAAATCCGTGATCAGCGGCGAGTTGTTGATGTCCCGCCGGACGGTGTCCAACCAGCGGGTGCTGGCGGTGCACTTGCCCAATGGCAGCTCATTGCTGATCTCGAAGAGCCTGGCACCCACCGGCGCGGTGATGACCAAGCTGAAATGGGTGTTGTTGGCGGTCGGCGGTATCGGCGTGGTGGTTGCCGCCATCGCCGGCGGGATGGTGGCGCGAACCGGGCTGCGGCCCGTGGCCAAGCTGACCGAGGCGGCCGAGCGGGTGGCGCGGACCGACGATCTGCGGCCCATTCCGGTGTTCGGCAGTGACGAGCTCGCCAGGCTTACCGAGACGTTCAACACGATGCTTCGGGCGTTGACCGAATCGCGGGAGCGGCAGGCTCGCCTCGTCGCCGACGCCGGGCACGAGCTACGCACCCCGCTGACATCGCTGCGCACCAATGTCGAACTGTTGATGGCGTCTATGCAACCGGGTGCCCCCCGGCTGCCGGAGGGCGAAATGGCCGATCTGCGAACCGATGTGATCGGTCAGATCGAGGAATTGTCCACTCTCGTAGGCGATTTGGTTGACCTCACACGTGAGGACGCGGGCGGAGTCGTGCATGAGGCGGTCGACCTGAGCGATGTCGTGGAACGCAGCCTGGAGCGGGCGCGCCGGCGCCGCAACGACGTTCAGTTCGACGTCGACGTCATCGGCTGGCAGGTCTACGGCGACTCCGCCGGACTCTCGCGGGCGGTGGTGAACCTGCTGGACAATGCGGCGAAGTGGAGTCCGTCGGGCGCCCACGTCGGGGTGCGGCTACGTCAGGTGGACGCCGCCCACGCCGAGCTTGTGGTGTCTGATTACGGGCCGGGTATTCCGCCCGATGAACGCGGTCTGGTGTTCGAGCGGTTCTACCGGGCGACGTCGGCGCGGGCGATGCCCGGATCGGGACTGGGCTTGGCGATCGTCAAACAGGTGGTCGTCAAACACGGCGGGCTGATTCGGATCGCCGACACCGTGCCCGGCGGCCGGCCGCCCGGCACATCGTTCTATGTCCTGCTGCCCGGCCTGCCGCTCACTGCGACGAGCTATCCGGCTGCTTCAGCTGAGAGCGAAATCACTACCAGAAGAGCCAAAACCAATGATGACCGAGGGGTTTCCCGGCAAAAAGCACCGGCCGTGCCGAGTGTTGTCTCAGTCGATTCTCAGTAGTGCAAGGCAAGCTGTACACAACGTCTCTTTGATCCAGAAGAGCGTGTCTCTCGTGACGAGAAAGAGCGATCTGACGATATGACCGACCCGCAGAGGTACTCGCCGCAGCACCAGGCCGGCCAGTCAGGCCATCCAGGGCCGAATCAGCATGCGGCACCGGGGTATTCGCAGCAGCCCCGTACGGCCGGCTATCAGCAGCCCTATGACTGGCGGTACGCCACCCAGCAGCAGCCCCCGCAGTACAGGCCGCCTTATGATCCGTATCAGGCTGTGCGACAAGGACATCCGGCCGCCGCGCCGGGCGTGCCCCCGATGCAGCCGATGCCGCCACGCAGGCGTTCGCGCGCAGTAGCGTTGATGGCAGGCGCGCTGGCGATCGCCGTAGTCTCGGCGGGCGTGGGTAGCGGTGTCGTATTGCTTGAGCACCCGGATCGGCAACCGATCGGTTCGGTCCCCCAAGGCGGGCCCAACGGAGTGTCCGGTGCCCCGGCGGCAAATCTGCCGGTGGGTTCGGTCGAGCAGGTGGCCGCCAAGGTCGTGCCCAGCGTCGTCAAGCTCGAGACCGAGTTCGGCCGGCAGTCCGAGGAGGGCTCGGGAATCATCCTGTCCGCCGACGGGCTGATCCTGACCAATAACCACGTCGTGGCTGCGGCCAAGCTGGACTCGGGAACACCCGGACCCTCGGGGGCCCCGGGACAGCCGGGGGCCCCTGGCCTGCCAGGAGCGCCCGGCCTGCCAGGCGCGCCCGGGGGGCCGGGTGGCCAGGGGGGCCAGGGAGGGCAAGGCGGTCGCGGGGGCCAAGCCGGTGGAGCACCCACGACAACCGTGACGTTCGCCGACGGCCGCACCGCGACCTTCACCGTGATCGGTACTGATCCGGCCAGCGATATCGCTGTCGTCCGGGCGCAGGGCGTATCGGGCCTGACGCCGATCAGCGTCGGCTCGTCGTCCAACCTGCGGGTCGGCCAGGACGTCGTCGCGGTCGGCTCACCGCTGGGCCTGGAAGGCACCGTCACCACCGGCATCGTCAGCGCACTGAACCGCCCGGTGGCCACCGGCGGCGACGCCAACAACCAGAACACCGTGCTGGATGCCATCCAGACCGACGCCGCGATCAACCCCGGCAACTCTGGTGGAGCTCTGGTCAACATGAGTGGAGAGCTGGTCGGAGTGAACTCGGCGATCGCCACCCTTGGCGGCGACTCGCCGGACGCTCAGAGCGGTTCGATCGGGCTCGGCTTCGCCATTCCGGTGGACCAGGCCAAGCGGATCGCCGATGAGCTGATCAGCACCGGCACCGCAACGCACGCATCGCTTGGCGTACAGGTCAGCAATGACACCACCACCCACGGAGCGAAGATCGTTGACGTCACGAAGGGCGGTGCTGCTGCGGCCGCGGGCCTGCCCAGCGGCGTGGTGGTGACCAAGCTGAACGACCGCGTGATCGGCAGCGCCGATGCGCTGGTCGCCGCAGTCCGGTCGCGGGCGCCCGGTGACCAGGTGACGCTGACGTACAACGACCCGTCGGGTTCCCCTCGAACGGTGCAGGTCACTCTCGGAAAGGCAGCCCAGTGATTCGGGTGGTCGGTGAACATCCCATGACGTTGACCAGCACGACTGCCAGGATGTCGTCGGGCGGATATACGGTGACATCCATGGAACATCCAGGGGAGCTGGTGGGTCGTGCACTCGTCGTCGTCGTCGATGACCGCACTGCCCACGGCGATGAGGAGGACCATAGCGGCCCGTTGGTCACCGAGCTGCTCGCGGAGGCGGGCTTCGTGGTGGACGGTGTCGTGGTGGTGTCTGCCGACGAGATCGAGATTCGCAACGCGCTGAACACTGCGGTGATCGGTGGCGTCGACCTTGTGGTGTCGGTCGGCGGTACGGGTGTGACTCCGCGCGATGTGACGCCGGAAGCCACCAAGACCATCCTTGATCGGGAGCTGCTCGGCATCGCGGAGGCACTGCGTGCTTCCGGTCTGTCGGCGGGCATCACTGACGCCGGCCTATCGCGTGGTCTGGCCGGGATTTCCGGTAGCACGTTGGTCGTCAATATCGCGGGCTCGCGCTACGCGGTTCGCGACGGCATGGCAACGCTGAACCCGCTGGCGACGCATGTCATCGGCCAGTTGTCCAGCCTGGAGATCTAAGCAAGCTCCGCGGCGAGTGATGGCGGTGGCTGCTCGTGGCGGCGTACTGTCAATCAAGAGCGCGCTAACAAGGGCGGTCGGCGTTTTGTTAACGCCCTGTGAACTGGACAAATGTCAAGATTGTGATTTTTGTCACAATCGTCAGGGGAACTGATGGCAACTTCGCGCCAGAACCGGAGCGCAGTTAACAAGATCTTCGGTATCGAACTGCCCCAGGAGTCGTCCGACGAACGTGATCCCGACGACAATCGCGACACCGGCGACCGCGAGCAGTGGCTCAGAGATAACGTTCCGCCGCACCACGACCGATGATCGGTCGGTGCCGCAGCCCGAAGGTCCCGGCGAACACGGTCGGCCCGACGCGGCCGGATCGGGATCCGGTTAACCGCGGTTGGCCTTCCAGCAAACTGCCCCACCCCGACGCTGATTTGGCGCACCCCGCTTCTATGCGTTGCCGCCCAGATGTCATCCCGTTATGTTCCTCGTGTCAACGATGAGCAGAGCGTAAGAGCGGTGTGTGAGGACTCGCATTGGACTGCCTAACGCCGTGTGCGGTGTCAGCATGTTGGGGCCCGAGCACGAACCACACACTCGGTGAGCCCACGGGTCACCGTCGACATAGCTAGGGAGAACATGAAGGTAATAGGTCGGGTACTGGTGGCGATGATCGCTGCCGTCGCGGCGTTGTTCGTCGGGACAGGTACCTCGCACGCAGGTTTGGACAATGAACTGAGTTTGGTCGACGGCGGTGGCCGCACGATGACGATTCAGCAGTGGGACACCTTCCTCAACGGTGTGTTCCCCCTGGACCGCAACCGGCTGACTCGTGAGTGGTTCCACTCCGGCAAGGCTGTTTACAGCGTGGTCGGCCCCGGTGCCGATGAGTTCGCGGGCACCTTGGAGCTGGGCTACCAGGTCGGCTTCCCCTGGTCGCTGGGTGTGGGCATCAACTTCAGCTACACCACCCCGAACATCCTGCTCGACGACGCGAATCTCTCCCCGGCGGGCTTCAACCCGCTGGGCTCGGCGATCACCCCGAACCTGTTCCCGGGTGTCTCGATCAGCGCTGACCTGGGCAACGGCCCCGGTATCCAGGAAGTCGCCACCTTCTCGGTGGACGTCTCCGGCCCCAACGGCTCGGTCGCGGTGTCTAACGCCCACGGCACCGTCACCGGCGCCGCCGGCGGTGTGTTGCTGCGCCCCTTCGCCCGACTCATCTCCAAGGCCGGTGACAGCGTCACCACCTACGGCGAACCCTGGAACATGAACTAACTCCCTGCGCACGTCATCAAAATGGCCCCCGGCACACCGCCGGGGGCCATTTTGTCGGTCGCTGTTCGGGCGGCGTCAGTCCCGGTCAGCGCTCGTGGTCGCTGCGGTATCGGGGCTCGGGCCGGTGCCCGGGCCGGTGACCTTCTTCGGCGTTTCGCTCGCATCGGCCAGAAGATCGCGGATCTCGGTCAGCAGGCTCAGCTCGGTATCGCCGGCCTGTTCGACCTCACCCTTCTTGCGAAGCCGGTTGTACGGCGCGACGACGAGGAAATACACCACAGCCGCGACGAGGACGAAGTTGATCGCCGCCGACAGCAGGATGTTCAAGTCGATGACCTGCCCACCACCGATGCCGATCCGCAGGATGCCGTATTCGGCGTTTTTGCCCGCACCGATGCGATCGATCAACGGCGTGATGATGCTGTCGGTGAATTTGGTGACCAGCGCGGTGAAGGCGGTACCGATCACCACCGCGACCGACAGGTCGACGATGTTTCCGCGGGAGAGAAACTCCTTGAACCCTTTCAACATGGCTTTTCCCTTTCGATGCGAGCTTTTCCTGAGACTAATACGGGCCAGGCGGGCCGGCGGGGGAGCTGTTAGCTTGGCGGTAGACGTCTCCGGAGGGGGAAAGCATGTGGGTTCGCGCGGTCGCGATGACGGCCTGGTTCGGTGCGCTGACGCTGGCTGGTGGTATCGCCACTGCAGCGCCGACCCCCACCCCCACCCCCACGCCGGGCCTGACGACGACGTCCTCCTCCGATGAGATCGCCGACATGGTGATGGATGCGATCGCGCAGCCCGCGCCGCCAGCCCCAATGGCGCCGCCGCTGCCTCCGCCACCGCCGGGCGGTTAGCTCAGCGGATCGTGAGCGTGACGGTCTGCACCAGCGTGGCTGCGGCCAACGCGTGTGCGGCTGCTGCCGGTAGGGCCACCAGAACCACCCGGTCATCACCTGCCCCCGCAGCCTTCTGCTTCGGCGAAACGAGCACGACGACGGCGTCGGAGGCGGCCAGGGCAGGTTTGGCCTCGCTCCCCGCGTCGGCCGCGCCCATGACGTCGACGACGTCCCCGGGCCTGATCAAATCGAGCACCGCCACGTCGGCCAGATGCAGGGGCACGATCCGTGCGTCCGGACCGGCGGCGAGGCCGGTCAGGCGTGAGCCCAGCACTCTGGCGTCGGTGAGCACTTCACCGCGGCGGGCTGGACCCGCCAGGGTGCTACCGATGAGGTCGTCGATCGCCAGCTGCGCGCCGTCGGGAATCATTGTGACAGAACGTTTTTCGAGCTTGATATCGGCGGCTGTCAAGGCCAGCCCAGGGCTGAGGTCGTGGGCGGCCACGACGACATCGGAGCGCTGGTCGTCGGGATTAGGCCGGAGCGCGGCGATGCCGGCGAGAATCACCAAGCCGCCGGCCGCTATTCGTCGCGCCAGCATTGTGCGGGTGAAGTCGGGACGCAGGAAACGCCGGATTCGGCTCGGTAGCGTCGGATTGAGCGACTCACCCATGCCGGTCACCGTAACTGCGCAACACTGGGCGGGGCTTCGCCGCAGATTCCAGCCTGTTGATAACCGGGCGATGTACTGTGCTTTTCGCTGGTTATCAGCCCTCCGATGGGCTGGCGTGTTGATTACCTAAGAGCGCTTATGGTGCCTGGGCGGTGAGCAAGGAGGCGCGCTTTGAACGCTGATCAGGCTTCTCGCGCGCAACATTATCCCCGCGCTCGGCAGCGACCGCGTGGAGCCCTTCTCACAGCCCGATCGTGTCGCTGGATGACGGACACGTTCTGGCTTCGAAGTTCTTGCCCGTTGGCATAATCCGGTCGAGGGCTACATCCCGCCGGATCAATTCATCCCCGTCGCCGACCCCAGCTCGACTGGGGTTGCTTCCTAAATTTCGGCGGGTCAGCTCGAGGCTGCAGCGGCCGGCGTCGGGCTGACCGAGTTCGTTGAACTTGATGAGCTGGATGACGAGTCGCTCGAACTCGACGGCTTCTCGGAGCTCGACGATGACGATGACGATGACGATGACTCCGACTTGGAGCTCTTGGGCGACGAATCCCGGCTGTCGGTGCGGTAGAAACCGCTGCCCTTGAACACGACGCCAACCGAGTTGAACAGCTTGCGCAGCCGCCCCGAGCACTGCGGGCAGCTGGTCAGAGCATCTTCAGTGAATGCCTGCACCGCGTCAAAACGGTTGTCGCACTCGGTGCACGCGTAGCTGTAGGTTGGCACATGAACCTCCGGGACGAAACTTGGTCTTTAGCACTCTATCGTGCCAAGTGCTAGAACAGCCATGTGGTACGCATCATTCCCCCAATGCCGCACGCGGGAGCGGTGTGACGAAAAGCGTCAAAAGGGGTTTGAGGGGGGACGCTCGGGTGCATCGTGAGTCGAGGGCCTCACAACGTGTGGGCCAGCGCGAACAGTCCTTGTGCGGGGGTGAGGGCATGGGTCATCCGAACGTCGTGCGCCGCACTAGGCAGTTCGTCGACAACCTCGTCGTCGCGGACCACCGCGACGAGCCTGGCGCCGGGTCGGCACAGGGGCAGCGACCGGTCGTAGAACCCACCGCCACGCCCCAGCCGAATTCCATTGCGGTCCACCGCCAGTGCTGGGACCAGCACCGTGTCGGCCTGCGCCACCACCAAGCTGGGCAACCAGGGCTCGGCGGGCTCGAGCAGGCCGAACCGGGCGGCGACCAGCGCGCCGGGGACGTAGACACCCCACATCAGAGCCAATGGCTCACCGTCGCCGCCGAAGCGAGTCACCGGCAACAGCACTCGGGCGCTCAGCTCACGAAGCCGGTCCACCAGGTGCGGCGAACCGGGCTCAGTGCCGACGGGCAGGTAGGCGCACACGGTGTCGCCGGGAGCCACGAACTCGCCGAGGTGACCGGCCAATGCCAGCGCCTCGTCCGTCCGGGTCGCACCGGGAACCGCGCGTCGCGCCGCCAAGAGGGCTTGCCTGTGTTGGGCTTTGCTACCGGCGACCACGCCGTCCACCATGTCAGCGCGCGTGTCAATTGCGCCAGAGTGAAGGGCCAACATGATGGCGATAGGGTGTGAACGATGAGGCCGTCAGAGGTCCCGTTTCCGCGTACGGCGATCGTTCCGGCGGCCGGGTTGGGTACGCGTTTCCTGCCCGCCACCAAGACGGTGCCCAAGGAATTGTTGCCCGTGGTGGACACCCCCGGCATCGAGCTGGTCGCCGAGGAAGCCGCTGAGGCCGGTGCCGAGCGGCTGGTGATCATCACCTCCGAAGGCAAGGACAGCGTGGTCGCCCACTTCGTGGAGGATCTCGTCCTCGAAGGCACGCTGGAGGCCCGCGGCAAGAAGGCGATGCTGGAAAAGGTGCGCCGTGCGCCCGCCCTGATCAAGGTCGAGTCCGTCATTCAGCACGAACCCTTGGGCTTGGGCCACGCCGTCGGCTGCGTGGAAGCGGTGTTGTCGCCGGACGAGGACGCGGTATCGGTGCTGTTGCCCGATGATCTGGTGCTGCCCACCGGCGTGCTGGAGACGATGGCGAAGGTGCGGGCCAAGCGCGGCGGCACGGTGCTGTGCGCGATCGAGGTGACGGAAGAGGAAGTCAGCGCCTACGGCGTCTTCGATGTCGAACCCGTGCCCGATGCGGCCAACCCGAACGTGCTCAAGGTCAACGGCATGGTCGAGAAGCCCAAGGCGGAGGATGCGCCGTCGCTGTTCGCGGCGGCCGGCCGCTACCTGCTGGACCGGGCGATCTTCGACGCGCTGCGCCGAGTCGACAAGGGCGTCGGCGGCGAGATCCAGTTGACCGACGCCATCGAGTTGCTGATCAAAGAAGGCCATCCGGTGCATGTCGTGGTGCACCGCGGCTCTCGACACGACTTGGGAAATCCCGGCGGCTACCTCAAGGCTGCGGTTGACTTTGCGTTGGATCGTGACGACTATGGCCCGGATTTGCGGCGATGGTTGGTGGCGCGCCTAGGCCTGGCCGGGAAGACCGAACAGTAGAAGCTGCGGCGGGCCCGTGCGACCGGTGCTCGAAGCAGAAAGGCGCGTGGTGCGTTCGGTAGAGGAACAGCAAGCCAGGGTGGCGGCCGCCGCGGTGGCGCCACGGCCCGTCCGGGTGCCGATCGCCGAGGCTCAGGGCCTGATGTGCGCTGAGGAAGTCATCACCGAGCATCCATTGCCTGGTTTCGACCAGGCCGCCATCGACGGTTACGCCGTACGCAGCGTGGATGTGCAGGGAATCGGCGGCGACGCCGACGACGAGCGGGCTGGCGGCGAGATCAGCCTGCCGGTGATGGGTGTGATCGAAGCGGGTACCCGCACGCCGAGCCGGCTGCAGCCCAAACAGGCGGCGCGAGTACAGACCGGTGCGCCGATGCCGACGCTGGCCGACGCGGTGCTCCCGCTGCGGTGGACCGATGGCGGCCAGGCGCGGGTGCGGGTGCTACGCGGGGTTCGGTCCGGGGCCTATGTGCGCCGGGCCGGCGATGACGTACAGCCCGGCGATGTCGCGGTACGTGCGGGCGCGATCATCGGCGCCGCACAGGTCGGGTTGCTGGCGGCGGTCGGTCGCGAACGGGTATTGGTGCATCCGCGGCCGCGGGTGACTGTGCTCAGTGTGGGTGGCGAGCTGGTCGATATCGCCCGTACGCCCGGCAACGGCCAGGTCTACGACGTGAACTCGTATGCGATCGCCGCCGCGGCTCGCGATGCGGGGGCCGAGGTGAACCGGGTCGGCATCGTCAGCACCGAGCCCAAGGCTCTGCGTGAGGTGGTCGAGGGTCAGCTCAATCGCGCCGAGCTGGTGGTGATTGCCGGTGCCGTCGGCGGCGCGGCCGCCGAGGGGGTGCGCACGGTGCTATCCAAGCTCGGCGAGATGGAAGTCACCCGTATCGCCATGCATCCGGGGTCGGTCCAGGGTTTCGGCCAGCTCGGTCGCGAAGGCGTGCCGACCTTCCTGCTGCCGGCCAACCCGGTGAGCGCTCTGGTGGTTTTCGAGGTCATGGTTCGCCCATTGATCCGGCTGTCGCTGGGTAAGCGGCAGCCGATGCGGCGTGTCGTGCAAGCCCGCGCGCTATCGCCGATCTCGTCGGTCGCGGGCCGGAAGGGATTCCTGCGCGGGCAGCTGATGCGCGACCAGGACACCGGCGAGTATCTGGTGCAGGCACTCGGCGGCGTGCCGGGCGCCTCGTCGCATTTGTTGGCAACGCTGGCCGAGGCCAACTGCCTGGTGGTGGTGCCCACCGAGGTCGATCAGGTCCGGACCGGCGAGTTGGTCGATGTCGCCTTCCTGGCTCAACGCGGCTGAACCGCGGATCATTGTGAATCTGTGGCGTAACAGCTCTCTGCACCCTGGCTGGCCTATGCGGGTTGGTCCGCTCCGGGTCGGCGCCGGTGTCATCCGGTTGCGTCCGGTGCGGATGCGTGACGCGGCGATGTGGAGCCGTATCCGGATGGCCGATCGTCGCTACCTTGAACCTTGGGAGCCGACGGCTGAGGTGGATTGGGCTGTGCGGCATGCAGTTTCGTCATGGCCGCCGGTGTGTTCGGGACTGCGCGCGGAAGCGCGTAAGGGCCGGATGCTGCCGTATGTGATCGAACTTGACGGGCAGTTCTGCGGCCAGCTCACGATCGGCAACGTGACGCACGGGGCGTTGCGCTCGGCCTGGATCGGTTATTGGGTGTCCAGTGCGGTGACCGGAGCCGGGGTGGCCACGGGGGCGTTGGCGCTGGGTCTGGACCACTGTTTCGGGCCGGTCACGTTGCACCGGGTAGAGGCGACGGTGCGCCCGGAGAACGCGGCGAGCCGGGCGGTGTTGGGCAAGGTCGGCTTCCGGGAGGAAGGCCTTCTCGAGCGGTACCTCGACGTCGATGGCGCGTGGCGGGACCACCTGCTGGTGGCGATGACGGTGGAGGAGATCGAGGGGTCGGTAACGGGCCGGTTGGTGCACCGCGGTCTGGCTCAGTGGGCATGATCGCCGAGCCTCCTTGTTACTAATGTGACATTTGGGGCTGTTGGTGCTTGTAAAGGGGTAATTACACGTGTGTAATTGAGCCCGGCGCGCCGTCACGGTTTGCGTAGGTCACGGACCTAGCCTGGACGGGAAAGGAGCAGGCCATCATGCCAAGCATCCCCCAGTCATTGCTCTGGATATCGCTCGTGGTGCTTTGGTTGTTCGTTCTGGTTCCAATGCTCATCAGCAAGCGCGACAACGTCCGACGTACCAGTGACGTCGCGCTGGCCACCCGGGTGCTCAACGGGGGCGCGAAATCGCGCCGATTCAAGCGCAGCGGACCGTCTGCCGGGCATCGGCACGACCCAGAGTGGCAGCCCGAGGAAGACCACTTCGATGAGGGATCTGATGACGAGGTAGCGCCGTCGCGCACCCGTTCGGTCGTCGTGGTTGCCGCGGTGTTCGAGGAGGCCGAGCCCGACTACCTCGACGTCGACGTGGTCGACGAGGACTCCGGTGCGCTGCCCGTCGGTGGCACTGCTCGGGTGGCAGAGCCGCAGCCGACCCTGTTCGACGAAGCTCCAGCGTTCGACGAGGCTCCCGAGCCGGTGGCGGAAGAACCTGTCGTCGCCGATGATGACGAGCCGGAAACCATCGCCGAGGGCGAGGCCACCGACACGTTCCAGGCGATCGCCGAGGACGAGCCGCAGGACGGCACGGCCGACGAATATGAATACGTCGAGGACACTTCGGGCCTCGAGGCCGAGGAAGAGCCGGCCACAGTCAGTGCTCCGCGAGCCAGCCGGCCGCGCCGGGCCGAGGCGACGGCCGCGGCGGTCAGCGCGCGCAAGTACCGCTTCCGCAAGCGCATGCTGATGGCGATGGCGGCGGCCATGGTGATCACGGCTGTGCTGTCCTTCACCGTCAGCCCCGATCTGTGGTGGGCCTGCGGGTCGGCCGGTGCCGTGACGATCCTGTACCTGGGTTATCTGCGCCGCCAGACGCGGATCGAGGAGCAGGTGCGCCGGCGTCGTCAGAAGCGGATGGCACGGTCGCGCCTCGGGGTGGAGAACACCGAGGACCGCGAGTTCGACGTGGTGCCGTCACGGTTGCGCCGGCCGGGTGCCGCGGTGCTCGACATCGACGACGAGGACCCGATCTTCGAGCACCTCGACGAGGTCGCGTTCGCCCGGCACTTCGACCTGCCGCGCGCGGCCGGCCAGTAGGTCACCGGTTTCGGTAAGGCGGGCTCCGGCTGGTAGCCTGCTACGGATCAAGGGGCTATAGCGCAGTTGGTAGCGCGTCTCGTTCGCATCGAGAAGGTCAGGGGTTCGATTCCCCTTAGCTCCACCAGGGAAAACCCCTACCAAGCTGCACGGGAGGGGTTTGTGATTTAGCCTCGATCCACCGATGTTCGTTGTTGATGTGAGTTGAGGTTCGTCGATTCCGACGATCGTTTGGCGGGCATGGGATAGCTGCTGGTCTGTCCAGCTTTTCCTGTGCGTTCCGGTTGGGCCTGTTCGGCGAGTGGTCAGGGTGTGGCGGTCAGTGGTGGGCTATGTCCGATGGTGTTGTGCCACAGTGCAAGCCAGGTCCTTGACCAGGGCCAGTGACTGGGTAGGTGCAGGACCGGTCGGTGTTGGGGGCGCGCGAGGCGGGCCGGGATGTTGACGATCTTGCGGCGCAGCGTCGATCCGCGTGCCCGGGTGTGTGGTTCTCCGGCGAGGACGCCGGCGGCGCGGAGCAGGTTGTGGGCGATCGCCGCGCACAGCACCCAGGCGGAGTTCGCGCCGAAGCGTCCCGAGGGGATGTGAGCCAGCGGTCCGTCGATCAGGTCGGCGAACACGGTTTCGATGATGGCGTGGTGGCGGTGGGTGATATCGGCGTCGGCGACGGGTAGGTCGGTGTTGGTGAAGAACGGGTGATACCGCCACACCGGGAACAACGCGTCGGGGAAGCGGGCGTCCTTGACCCGGCGCACGACCAGTCGGGCCGTGATCCGGTCGGGGGTGGATGCGAAGGCGGTGTAGGGGATTTCGGCGACTTCGGCATCGGAGATCCAGCCGCCGGTATCAGGGTCGCGGACCGCACCGGGATAGGACACGGGGGTCCACGAGGTCTCCTCGATCGCGTTGATCGCGCGGTCCACAGCGGGGTTGCGTGTCATCACCAGCGAGAACTGAGCGCCCGCGCGTAGGCAGGTCTGCACCACTGCGCGGTTGCCGTAGGCCGAGTCGCCGCGGACCAGAATTGGGCCGCTGGCTCCGGCGGCGCGGGCGGTGCCGATGGCCTGGGCGACCATCCGCCCGGCGCCCTTGGCTGAACTGGTCCGCCCGGCGCGGAGCCGCATCCCGGCGATCACCGGCACCGAGCCCGCGGTGCTGATCGTGGTCGCCAGCGGGGAGAGTCCCTTGCGCAGGATCTGCGTGCCGGCGATCTTGGTGTGGCCGTAGGAGGCGCCTTGTTTGGCGTGACCGTAGACCGGTCGTAGTAGCGAATCGATGTCGATGAACACCCGCTCATCGGCGGCGGGGAGCAGATCAACCCGGGAACACAACGCGACCAGATGCTCGCGCAGCACCGACTCCAACTGGCGGGCATGACCGAAGGTGAACTCTCGCAACAGTGTTCCCACCGTCGAGGGTGCGTACACGCCGTCGAAGAGTGTCGTCATCCCGCCGCTGCGCAGCACGTCGATGTCATCGATGCAGTCCGCACCGGCGAGCATCCCTGCGATCACGGTGGCCAGCTTCGGCGCCGGGTTCGCCGACCCGGACTTGATCCGCGGCGTCGTGATCTGGACCTTCTCCTCGAGCAAGGTGAGCAGCCCGGTCTGCTGGGCCAATCTCATCACCGGGACCAGCCCAGCAGACGACACGAGATTGCCGTCGTCGAACACTGCTGACTCAGCGGAGAACGTATGCGAAACTTGCACCGGAAGTGCCTTTCTGAACTGGCCCGATTGATGCCTCGAGAACACCAATCATCCCAGCTCAGAGGGCACTTTCTTCATTCCGACACCCTGCAGACAACCAGGTCAGTCGGTGGATTCAGGTTTAGCTGGCTAGACGGGTTCGGGTGTCCCGGCCCGCAACCGGCCCGCAGTAGCCTTCAATTTCGAGTCCCGATCAGCCTGTGCCGCAGCAGCTTTGATTGCCGTATCCAACTCGACCGCCACCGCGTCTGGGTCGGTGTCAAACAGGTCGGCATATCGAGGTTAGCTCCACATTCTCCCACCAAGGTGGCTACGCCCCCATGCGGTTCGCGATTTGATTCTGGCGCAGAGCAATTCGAGTTCGGAACTCGTCATTGCTGATGGCGTTATAGTCAAAGTACTGCAACCTGGACGGTATCGCGTCGAAGTCGACGACCTCGGCAATCGGCCCCTCGGCCCTGCTGAACTCGCGTGATGTCCGCTGCCAGCGGAACTGCAGGTAGCCGCGTCGATGGCCCGGGGTTTCGACCCAGTTCGCGGTACCCGGGTTGTCGTGGGCTACGACGATCCGGATCATGCCGTCGGGGTCTTCGGACGTCGACGCCGTTCCCCGGACTTGCACGAATGAGAACGGGGGATGCTCGTCGTCCACGCACACGCCACCCGCGGGCGGCGGCTCAGTGCGCGCCCCTTGGCGGCGTCCTTTCCGGTGTTGAACACCAGTTCGTTGCCCTCGACGACGAACCACACCGGAGCCACCAGCGGTCTGCCGTCGGCGGCGGCGTAGCCCAGCTTGGCGGTGCGGGTGCCGGCGGACAGGAATGCAATTACTTCTTCTGCGAGTTGTTCCATGCATCGAGGCCAGGACTGACAGCTGCGTCAGCCGGCTGATATCTGTCACCGAAGAGGCGAGTAAGGTGCCACTGGGTGCATCGAACCGAGGAGGAGACCACGTCCGCCACCAGGCCTAACTTTCTCCAAACCGTCGCCTACGCGTACGGCTTCCGCCGCTTGCCGGCGAGCATGCGTGACTGGGTAGCCAACGACCTCGCAGGTCCGGGCAGCGTCAGGCGCTTCATGATCAGGATGGCGATACCGCCGATCTTCGTCCTGGCGCCCTTCTGGTTGTTCCCTGTCGAACAAGATGCCCTGTATGTGCACTCGACCATGACGGTGCCCATCTACTGCTGGGCTTTGGCCATCTCACTGGCCCTGAACAAGGTGTGGCGACGGCACCGGCTCGCCGCGCACGGTCTGGATCCCAATCTGGTTGACGTCCTCAAACGTCAGAAGAACGCGCAGGTCGACCAGGACTACATCGCCCGCTTCGGACCTCGGCCGCAAGAAGCCGAGTACCAGAAGAACAGCAACCCGTTCTTCTGAGCCGCCGCCTCACCTGGTGACGAGCCGGCAACGGGATGGCCGGGTTTCGTGCGGTGCGTGGGTGCCGTCAATCATCTGCTTCTTGATCCGAGAATAGATGTGGGACAACATGGTTCGATCGGTGAGGGCAGGTACCAGCTCGATCTGAGCACCGAAGCCGGCTGCCGGAGTCGCCACGAACGACACACGGCCTTCGACGCTCGCGGCCCCTAGCGATCGAATCGAGCGCTGATGACCGGACCTGCGACGCAATGGATGCTGCTGCACGGCACACCGCTGGGTCCCGGTTTTTGGGACGACGTGCGCGGTCGCCTTTCGGTCAGCTCGACCGCTCCCGATCTCAACCGGGAGTTCGCCTCGGGCGAGGTTCTGCAGCAGGATCTTGCCGCCGCCGTCCCTGCCGAGGAACCCGATGGGTGGTCGTCGTCGGTCATTCGTTGGGCGGCCAGGCGGCCAGTTTGGGCCACACCGCAAAAGATGTAACCGCTCCCGCGGAGCTATCAGTTGTTCCTGCCGCAGATGCGGCTATTGACCCGTCACATGCCTTTCTGCTAAGCAGTTGCACAGCATTGGAACCGCTCGACGCCGCCAACAAGATGAGGTCAACGATGACGCTGCAGGCCGTACTGGACGACATTCGAAACCGGCCAGGTGACGGCGACATCATCCCGATCATTGATCCGGTGAGCGAGGAGCGGATCGGGGAGTTCACCGACTGCGGCGAGAAGGCCGTCAACGAGGCGGTCGGGCGGGCCAGGTCGTCATTCGAATCCGGTGTCTGGTCCGAACTGCCCGGGCGCGAGCGGGCCAAGGTGATGTGGCGGATCGCCGATCTGATCGACGAGCATGCGGCCGAGTTCGCGGCGATCGACTCTGCCAACACCGGAATGATGAAACTGCAGTCGGAGATGGTGGTCCCCACCTGCGCCGAATTCTTCCGCTACTACGCCGGTTGGTGTTCCAAGATCAACGGCACTTCCTATGACGTGAAGACCACCGGCATTGCCGCCGAAAGCTACGTCAACCTCCACGCTTACACGCTCAAGGAGCCCTATGGCGTTGTCGGCCTGATCTTTCCGTGGAATGGACCGATCTTCAATGCATGCGCCAAGATCGCCCCCGCGCTCGCGGCGGGGTGCAGCAGCCTAGTGAAACCCGCTGAGGAGACGCCACTTTCGGCATTACTGCTCGATAAGCTTATCTCCCAGGCCGGCGTCCCCGACGGTGTGGTGAACCTGCTGACCGGATACGGGCACACCGCGGGGGCGGCGATCAGCGCGCACCCTGAAGTCGAGAAGGTCGCCTTCACCGGCTCCACCGAGGTCGGCAAGATGATCGTGCAGGCCTCAGCCGGCAACCTCAAGAAGGTCATGCTCGAGCTTGGCGGCAAGTCGCCGGTGCTGATCTTCGACGATGCCGATCTGGACCAGGCCATCTTCGGCGCCGCCATGGGCATCTTCGTGCATTCCGGCCAGGGCTGCGTCTGCGGCTCAAGGATTTTCGTGCAGCGCGGCGTCTACGACCAGGTCGTCGAAGGTATCGCCGGAGTGGCCAACTTCATGAAGTACGGCGGCCCGGACGAAGAAGGAGTCATGAGCGGCCCGCTGATCAGTGCCAAACAACTCGACAGGGTCCTGGGATTCATCGACGAAGGTAAGCGCGACGGCGCCGAGGTGGTCACCGGCGGGCACCGGCTCGATCGCAGGGGGTACTTCGTACACCCCACGGTGCTCACCAACGTCGACCCCAGCATGCGCCTCTATCAGCAGGAGATCTTCGGACCGGTGGTGTCGATCATCCCGTTCGACGACGAAGACGAAGCCATCGCGATGGCCAACGACACGAGCTACGGGCTTGCGGGCACGGTGTGGACCACCAACATCAGCCGGGGCCACCGGCTCGTGAAGCGCCTGCAGGCGGGCAGCGTGCAGATTAACTGCCAGCTGATCTTCGACCACGACGTGCCCTTCGGCGGCTACAAGCAGTCCGGTTGGGGCCATGAGTTCGGCAAGGACGGACTGGACGCCTACCTCAAGACCAAATCCGTGTGGGCCCAGCTGTAATCGAACGGACCACCGACGAGGACTGACTCGATGGAGGGCGATGCTGCCTGGCACATCCACGGAGTCGCCGCGCAGAGCACCAGGTATCGCTTGGCCTCTGTGAACAGCTGCTCCGCCTCTGCCGGATCGTCGGTGACCCCATCCCGCACCAGCCGGTCGGTGACGCACGGTGCGGTGAAGGTCAAGGCCTCTTCGAGCCGGGCTTCCAGTGTCGCGGACATCCACCGGTCGGGCCGTCTGCGGGGGAATCGGCTGTCCACCAACCGGCGAACCCAAAGAGTCGGACCCGATGACTGGATGGATTGTGAGCCATATCCCGCCGCGGCTGCTTCTCGTCGGTCTGGTGGGCGTGACCGCCGGGGGAGCGGTGCTGCTCGCCAAGTGGTTCGGCGACAGTTCCCGGTCCTCACGCGTGATGAGCACAATGATGTCACCAAATTCACCGACAGCTTCATCGGCTTCGTCTATGCCTTCTTGATCGGTTTCATCGTCTCGTCGATGTGGGGCCAGACCAATACCGCCGACGCCAACGCCAGGCCGAAGGGGCGGTGGCAGTTCAACCTGGACAAGATCAGTCAGGCGCGCACTCTTCGCCTGCTGACCGCCCGCGAAGACACCGGGCCGCCGTGGCCATTGTGGGCGGTCATCTTCCTGACCAGGGTCATGGGGCTCGGCACAGTCATCATCTACGGAGTTGAGAAGCCTGGGACGCACTATCCGATGGTGGCGATCGTCGGCGTGATCGTCGCGACCAATCTGTTGCTCCTACTCGAGTTGTCTCACCGGATCATCGGAGGCATCTCAACCACGAATGATCCTTTGGACGAGGTTATTTCGGTTCTCGGCCAACCCTCTGGCTAGTCAGTGTCTCGTGGGTTCCGATCGAACGCGGGCGCCACGAAACGCTCGAGCACCGCTCGCTCGTCGCGGACATTCGCGATCGGCGAGTAGGCCAGGGATACGACGATCCGCACGATCCACTGCGCCGCTTGGGGATCGTCGTCGGTAATGCCGGTAAGCTCGGCGGCAAGGTGAGCCAGCACGGGTGACGAGTGCAGTTCCTTGACGTCGGGTAGGTTGCCCGCGCTGAACATCAGCCGCCGCAACGGGTCCGACCGGATCAGCTGCAGCGCCACTGTGATCGCGACAAGCACGCGATCCGAACCGGTGAGACCGTCGACGGCGTCGCGCACCTTTTGGACGATGCCCGCCGCCAGACGCGTCAGCACCGCGTCGCGAATCTGGGCCTTACCCCCGGCATGGCGGTACACCGTGGCGCGCGAGCAGTGGACCTTCGCTGCCACGGTGTCGATGTCGAGGGCGTCGAGCCCGTCTCGGACGACGAGCTCGGTCGCGGCCGCGTAGATGCGATTCGCCGCGGCTGTCGAGCGATCGCCACCAATTACCCAATCGCCGTGCGCCATGATTGCCATATTCTCAGGGATGAGACAAAGAATGCTGCCGATATCACTCTTTCTGCAGGTAAATACGCTGGTTTGAGACAATGGGCGTTTCCGCCGGGGGATCAGTTTCGCGACTTGATCGATTGTCATTGACGCGCCGGGTGCGGGCGGCTCAGCGTAGAAAAGTGACATCGGCGGATACCGGTTTGGGACTGGCGCTGTTCGACGACCGGTACATCCAGGATCCGCACGAGCTGTACGCGCGGATGCATCGGGCCGGGCACGTCCACCACATCGGGGACTCGGGTTTTTACGCCGTGAGCAGTTGGGCTGCGGTCAACGAGGCGGTCAGCCGGTGCGGTGATTTCTCGTCCAACCTGACCGCGACGATGATGTGTCAACCGGGCGGTGCCGTCACCGAATTCCAGATCGGTGAACTCGGCGGACCGATGCAGGCGCTGGCGACCGCTGACGAGCCCGCGCATTCGGTGCACCGGAAGCTCTTGCTGCCGCACTTGGTCGTCAAGCGCATTCGCGGGTTCGAGCCCTACATCGCCGACGCCGCGGCGCAGTTGTGGGACGAGGATGCGAAAGGCGTTGGCATCGAGTGGATGAGCGCGGTGGCCAATCGCCTGCCGATGATGATCGTCGGCCGCATCATCGGCGTCCCCGATACCGATATCGACAAGCTCATCGATTGGGGATACGCCGCCACCCAGATGGTCGAAGGCCTGGTGACCCAGGCTGATATGGAGTCCGCGGGCGTCGCGGTGATGGAACTCAGCGCCTACATAACCGAACAGTTCGGCCGTGCGGCAGCAGACCCCCGCGACGATCTGCTGGGGGATCTGGCCTCGGCGTGCGCGACCGGCGCTCTGAACAGTATCGCGGCGCAGACGATGATGATCACGCTCTTCAGCGCCGGGGGTGAATCCACTGCTTCGCTGATCGGTTCCGCCGCTTACCTTCTCGCGACACACACCGAACTACAACAACGACTCCGCGCCGAGCCCTCCTTCGTGGGGGCATTCCTGGAAGAGGTACTGCGCTACGAGCCGCCCTTCCGTGCCCACTACCGCCACGTCGTCAACGACACCGAGCTGTACGGCACTGAACTCCCTGCGGGGTCGCGTCTGCTCCTGCTTTGGGGTGCGGCGAACCGAGACCCATCCCATTTCGATGATCCCGCAGAGTTCCGGCTCGACAGGGCGGAGGGCAAGGGCCACATCGCTTTCGGCAAGGGTTCGCACTTCTGCATCGGGGCAGCGCTCGCGCGGTTGGAAGCCAGAATCGTCATCGAACAACTCCTCGAACGCACCTCGACGATCGAGTCCGCCGGCGTCGGCCGGTGGCTACCCAGTCTTCTGGTGCGCCGTCTGGAACGACTCGAGCTCCGGCTCACCTGACCGGTCGGTCGGAGCGGTCCACTACCGCATATGGACCGTCGGCTGGGTGTGACGCGATAACCGGCGATCATTGGACGTCCCCGCTGCTGCGCCTCGCTGAGGTGAAGACGGCGCAGACCACTCACGAGGGCGTGCGTCGCCTGGTTGCGGAACTGAAGCGCTTGGCCATGTCCGACACTGCCACTTGCTTGCCGAGGGAGATCTCTAGCGCGTGGTGCCGCCGACTTCGGCGGGCAGCGGTGGCGGCAGCGGTGTGGTCGACGTCGGCGTCGTGCTGGTTGATGTGGCCGTGCTCGATGATGTCGGCGCCGACGTTGTCGGGGCCGACGATGAGGAGGTGGTCGACGCCTGCGACTGGGGACCGTGGAAATCCACCCACGCCTCCGTGCGCACGGTGCTGCCGCCCGAGCTCACCACCAGTGAGCCGGAGCTCACCGTGTAGGTGATGCCGTCGTTGACTGCGGTGTACGAACCGCCGCCGCCGCTGGACGCCGGCAACACCAGCTTCGCCCCGTCGCGGACCCGCACGCCGCGGTACTCGTATCCGCCGGACGTCTTACAGATCGCCACCCGTGAACTGTCGGTGCTGCCGAACAGCACGGCGGTGCTCGAACAACGCGCTGTCGAGTCGACATAACCCTGTGAATCGAAGGCTGGTGCCGCGCCGGCCTGCGGTAGTGCGGTGAGGAGCAATGCGGAACAGGCCGCCGCCGCCGCTGCGCCGGCGGCGCGGATCGCTTGAGAGGACATTGCCTTCTACGACACCACGGTCGGTAGGGGTCGGCGGCCGCCGATGCCGAGAATCCACGAGATCGTTAGTTTCTTGAGACCATGGCCAGGTCGTTTGTGGACAGATTTGCGATTCTGTGCTGTGACCGGGCGCACAGCCGGTAGCCTTTGGCGGTGTTCCACCTTCACGGCGTCGTTCAGATGGAGTTTGCATGCGATATCGCGCGCTGAAAGCTCTTGCCACGGTCGTTTCTGCTGTCGCGTTGTTCCTGGTGTCGGCGCTGCCCGCCTGGGCTGCCGATTCGATCACCCTCACCTGGGTGCGCCACGGCGAGTCCTACGGCAATATCGCCGGTGCCGGCATCGACACGAAGGTGCCCGGGCCCAACCTGACCGCCCTGGGCGAACAGCAGGCCATCGACATCGCGCAGCAGCTCAAAAATGGCGGCTACGACAGCATTTACACCTCGAACATGATCCGCACCCAGCAGACCGCCGCCCCGCTGGAAGCCCTGCTTCCGAACCTTCCGGTGTACGAGAAGGCCGGTATCCACGAGATCAGCGCGGGCATCTTCGAGGGTTCGCCCATCGACAGCGGCCTGGGCCGCATCGGCTACTTCCTGATCCCGGTGGCCTGGACCCTCGGGCTGCGCAGCCTGCCCATCCCCGGCGGTGAGAGCGGCAACGGGTTCGAGGCGCGGGTCAACGGCGTGATCGATGACGTCATCGCGAACGGCGACACCAAGCCAGTGCTCTTCTCGCACGGCGCGACGATCATGGCCTGGACGATGATGAACGTCGACAATCCGGACATCCTGCTGATGCTCACCCACCCGCTGGGTAACACGGCCGTCGTGGTCGTGACCGGTAATCCGAACGACGGGTGGATGCTGCGGAGCTGGGATGGTGTTGCGGTCAGCCAGAATCCGTCGCTCGGCGGCCAGCTGTTCGTCAATCTCCGCAACCTGGTCGTCGCCCCGCAGACCGCGGTCTACAACGTCGTACAAGCCGTCAAGTCCCGCGATGTCACCAAGATCGTGGCCGCCATCCGCGACGGTGTGGTGAGCGTGGCCAAGGCCGGCGTCGACTTCGTCAGAGATTCGGTCACCGACATCGCGCGGGCGATCCGTGGTGTGCTCCCCGGCGGCGCGGCGGCCAAACCCGCTGCCACTGTGGCTAACTCGATCGCGGCGGTAGCGGCGACCAGTGAAACCTCGACCGGCGCGACGGATCTGACCAGCGGTAGCAAGGCAAAGGCCGGTGCCAAGCTCCGGGCGGGCTCATCGCAGGCGGCCTCCGACCACAACGGCTCGGGTCAGACAGCCGGTAAGGCAGATGGGGAAGCCAAGAAGGGCGCCGCTTCGAACCGGCGGGCAAGCGCGAGTAAAGCCGCCGCCTGACCCGAGACGTGTCAGCCTAGGTACCGGGATTCGAGCACCAGTTCATCGCGCCGACACCCAACGCGAACGCGGTGTGGCACAGGATCCCGTGGCCAACCGCTACCAGAATCCGGCCGCCGGGTCACTGGGTCGGCTTGCTCACTGGCGGGGGCAGGGCGGTAGTGGAACCCGCTCGCGCCGCGCGGTATCGGCCCGACGTTGGCACCCACCACGCTCGTCATCGTCGCCTCACTTCAAGTGCTGGCCCCCTTTGCGCGGTGGTCGCCTTCGGGGATCATCTGGTGGCGGGCACATGGCGTGGTGGTAGTTGTTCTCGACGTGCTGTACGCGTGCGGCTGGCTGCTGCTTGGCAAAGCGACGTTGGATGCCGGCCTGTCGGTCCCGGTCGGCACCCTAGGCTGGACCACACTTCGATGGACTACGAAGTGTTCCTGGTGTCGCGGATCAGGGGGTGGCCCACATCGGCCGGGTGATCACTGCCGCCGCACTGATCGCGGCGCATGTGTCCTTCATGCGGATGTTCGGGCTCGGTCTGGCGCTAGCGGCGCTCGCCGACGCGACAGTGGTGCGGATGCACCACAGGGTAGGCATCCGCGAAGGCGGTCCGGCGCGGCATACTGGGTGACGGGGAGATGCGGGGGCTGTCGCGAAGGTGGGTGAACCAGTGGGTGTCGCTGCTCGTGATCAAGGCATGTGTCCAATCAGTGTTATCGCCGGTGTGCGTGGCGAATTGCCGCCGCACCGCTTCAGTCAGGCCGAAATCACCGAAGCCTTCTTGGCGGTCGACGGGTACGGAGAGTACGAGGAGATCCTTCGCAGCCTGCATCGCAGTGCCAAGGTCGACAATCGACACTTCGTCCTGCCGCTGGACCAATATCCCGCGCTGAAAGACTTCGGCGAGGCGAACGATCTGTTCATCGAGAATGCGGTCGAGTTGGGCTCCGCCGCAGTCACCGGTGCGCTCGAGGAAGCCGGTCTGACACCTCAGGACGTCGACCTGTTCATTTCGACCACAGTGACGGGTGTCGCGGCGCCGTCGATCGAGGCAAGGATCGCTGGACAGCTGGGGATGCGCCCCGACGTGCGGCGCGTGCCGATGCGCGCTGTTCGCAGACGGCGCCGCGGCCGTCGTCGCAGTCGGTGAGCGCCGTGCGCAGAAGATCAACGCCGGTGGCCCCGATGTCATCGACTCACGCAGTCATTTGTATCCAGATTCGTTGCGCACCATGGGATGGGACGTCGGCTCATCAGGTTTGGCGCTGGTGCTCTCTGCCGATCTGCCTGCGGTGATCGAGCGTTACCTGCCTGCCGACGTCACCGAATTCCTTGGCGCACATGACCTGAAGCTCGACGATATCGGCACGTGGGTCTGCCACCCTGGCGGCCCGAAGATCATCGAAGCAATCGTGCGCAGCCTCGAATTGCCTGAAGAGGCGCTCGAACTGACCTGGCGATCACTGGCCGCTATCGGCAACATCTCCTCGTCGTCGGTACTGCACGTGTTGCGTGACACCATCGCCAAGCGTCCGGCAGCAGGCCCCAGTGTGATGATGGCCATGGGGCCGGGGTTCTGCTCGGAACTGGTGTTGCTGCGCTGGCACTGATGACCTGGTACGTACTACTCGTCGCCGCTGTCGCGCTGGAGCGGGTCGCTGAACTGGTGGTCGCCCGGCGCAATCTCGCGTGGAGCAAAACGCAGGGCGGTATCGAGTTCGGTGCGAAGCACTATCCGGTGATGGTGGTCCTGCACACCGGATTCCTGATCAGTGCGCTGGTCGAAGTCATCGGGCTGCACCGGCCATTCCTGCCCGCACTCGGCTGGCCGATGGTAGCGATAGTGATTGCGGCGCAAGGCTTGCGGTGGTGGTGCATCACCACACTGGGGCCGCAGTGGAACACCCGGGTGGTCGTCATCCCCGGCGCGTCGCGGGTGGTCGGCGGACCGTACCGTTTCTTCAGCCACCCGAACTACGTTGCCGTTATCGCCGAGGGCATCGCACTGCCACTGGTCCACACCGGGTGGATCACCGCACTGGTCTTCACCGTGCTCAACGCAGCGCTGTTGCGGACCCGCATCCGCACCGAAAACGCGGCCCTGGCAAGCCTGTCGTGATCGATCTCCTGGTCGCGGGCGGTGGGCCGGCCGGCCTGGTCACCGCGCTGCACGCCGCGCGGGCCGGACTGTCGGTGACCGTCGTCGAGCGGCGTCGCCCGCCGGTCGACAAGGCCTGCGGCGAGGGCATGATGCCTTATACCGTGCGGCAACTGGAGGCACTCGGAATCACCCCGCCCGGCAAGCCCTTTCGTGGAATAACCTACCTCGATTCGAGGCGCCGCGTGGATGCGCCGTTCCGCGCCGACGCGGGTCTGGGCGTGCGCCGCACGGCACTGCACAGCGTGTTGACCGATGCGGCGTCGGCGGCGGGTGTCGACTTGGTCACCGCCCATGTCGGATCGATCAGTCAGGACTCGGATTCGGTTGAATGCGCCGGATTTCGGGCGCGCTACCTGGCTGCCGCCGACGGTTTGCACTCACCCATTCGCCGGTCGCTCGGCCTGGCCCTGCCCAGCCGAGGGTCGCGCCGGTGGGGGCTGCGCCGCCACATTCACACCGCACCCTGGAGTGAGCGGGTCGAGGTCTACTGGGGCGATAGTGCCGAGGCCTATGTCACACCCGTGGCCGACGATTGCGTCGGCATTGCGATCCTGACCGGACGGCAGGGTTCATTTGAGAGCCGCCTCGCCGAATTCGGTGCCCTCAGTGAACGCGTCAACGGGCATCCGCACGGACCCGAACGGGCCGCAGGCCCACTGCGGCAGCGGGTGGCGAACCGCACCGCAGGGCGGGTCATGCTGGTGGGTGATGCCGCCGGCTACGTCGACGCGCTGACGGGTGAGGGGCTGGGTATCGCCTTCGGCGGTGCCGAGCTATTGGTGAGATGTGTTCTGGCCGGTCGGCCGGGTGACTACGACAGGCAGTGGCGGCAGATGTCACGGCGCTACCGGCTGCTGACGGCCGGGCTGCTGCGGGCCGTCGAGTTCGGTCCGACACGGTCGCGGATCATGCCGGCGGCGGCGGCGCTCCCCGGTGGATTCACCAAGATTGTCAATCTGCTGGCGTACTGACCGGCGTAGGCTGCGCCGCTATGACCAACGGCCCCCTCGATGTCGATGTCGCCCGTCGGTCCGACGTGGTCATGGGCCACTACGGCCGGGTGGACGTCGTGGTCAACAATATCGGGGACTACCGCCCGATGGTGGCGTTGAGGAATCGACGCCGCAGAGTTGGCAGCGGATATGCGACATCAATCTTCGCCACGTCTTCGCGGTCACCCGGGCGTTCGTCCCGGCGATGATCAGGGCGGGCAGCGGCAACATCGTCAACGTCCACTCCGTGGAAGGCATGCGCGGCTTTCCGCGTGACCCGGTCTACGGCGCCATGAAAGCCGCGGTCGCGCATTTCACGACGTGCCTGGCCGTGGACCTGGGGCGGCACGGCATCCGGGTCAACGGCATCGAAACGGATCTCACCCAGACCCCGCAGGTGGACTACCTCACCGGTCACGAGGATGCCGAGCACCTGTGGCAGTCCTGGGTGCCAGTGGGTCGGGCCGGCTGGCCTCAGGATCAGGCGCGGGTTGCGCTGTTCCTGGCCTCCGAGTTGTCCGGATTCGTCACCGGACATAACATCGCGGTCGACGGGGGAACGAAAGCCGTTGGTGGCTGGCTGTTTTCACCGCGTGCCGGCAGGTTCGTCAACCGGTCCAAGCATCTCTAGCAGTTGTGTCGTCAACGGTTGACTGAGTTCGTCCGACGAATCGGCCCGAGGTGTTCTCACCCGTCGGTAGCCTCGAAGTTGATGACGATGGAGGTCGGATGACGGCAGACGGCGGCGACCGCGGTCTGGCGTCGGCTTTGGGCGCGACGCCGGAGTTGATCGCCGTGCGCGCCGACGGGTTGGCGCATATGGAGGTCTTCGCGGGGTTGGCACCGGAGTTGCTGCTGCCGCTGGCCGCGCATCTGAAGCCGTTGCAGGCGCCAGTCGGCCAGGTTCTCACACGTCAGGGTGAGCGAGCGGTGTCGTTCCTGCTCATCCAGTCCGGTCGGGCCGAGGTGCGCCACGTTGGTGACGATGACGAGGTCATCCTCGGCGAGGTCTGCGCCGGCATGATCGTCGGGGAGATCGCGTTGTTGCGGGACAAACCCCGCACTGCCACGGTCACGGTCACCGAACCGCTGACGGCCTACATCGGCGACCATGCGGCGTTTGAAATCCTGGCCGACCTGCCCGGGATGAGCGAGCGAATGGTGCGCACGGCCCGGCAGCGGCTGGCCGCGTTCGTCACCCCGATCCCGGTGGTGCTCAAGGACGGCACAGAGCTGATGTTGCGCCCGGCGCTGCCCGGTGACAGCGCACGCACGTCCAACGGGCCGATCGAGTTCTCCACCGAGACGCTGTACCGCCGGTTCATGTCGATGCGCGCGCCCAGCATGGCGCTGATGAACTATCTGTTCCAGGTGGACTACATCCATCATTTTGTCTGGGTACTGGTGGATGAGGCGGACCTTGTCGTCGCCGACGTGCGGTTCGTTCGCGATGAGTCGGATCCCTCGGTCGCTGAGATCGCGTTCATCGTTGGTGATGCCTATCAGGGCCGCGGTATCGGCAACTTCATGATGGACGCACTGGTCATCGCGGCGGAGGTCGGGGGAGTGAAGCGGTTCTCGGGGAGGGTATTGAGTGACAATATGCCGATGCGCAGCATTCTCGACCGCTTCGGCGCGAAATGGGAGCGTGAGGAACCAGGAGTCGTGATCACCGAATTCGACGTACCGAAAACCGATGCGCTGCAGATTGATCCGGCCTTGGCGGCCGAGATCCGCGCATCTGTGGGGCAAGTGCTCCGGGCGATCGGCTGAGATGGCCAGGCCCGCGCTCAACAAAGACACCAAGGTGTGCATATCGCTGGCCGCCAGGCCCAGCAATATCGGTACCCGTTTCCACAACTACCTCTATGAGCAGCTCGGCCTGGATTTCCTCTACAAGGCTTTCACCACAACCGATATCGCCGCCGCGATGAGCGGAGTGCGAGCGTTGGGCATTCGCGGGTGTTCGGTGTCGATGCCGTTCAAACAGGATGTCCTGACACTGGTGGACCATGTCGAGAAGTCGGCGCGCGCGATCAACGCCGTCAACACGATCGTAAACGACCACGGTGAGCTGACCGCGGCCAACACCGATTACACTGCCGTGCAACGGCTGATCGCCGAGCACGGGTTGGATCCGCAGGCGGCGGTGGTGATCCGCGGTAGCGGTGGAATGGCGAGTGCGGTGGCAACGGCGTTTCGGGACAGCGGATTCGGTAACGGCACGATCGTGGCACGCAACACCGACAGTGGGCTCGACCTCGCAGAGCGTCTGGGCTACGCATGGCGCAGTGAGGTGGGCGATCTTCGTGCGCCGGTGATCGTCAACGTGACGCCGCTCGGGATGGCCGACGGACCTGAGGAGCATGAAAAGGCTTATGGTGACGACGTGATCGCTGCTGCGCATGCGGTTTTCGACGTGGTCGCGGTGCCGTCGGAGACGCCGTTGATCGTCGCCGCCCGTGCCGCCGGTAAACGGGTGATCACCGGCGCGGAAGTAATCGCCCTGCAGGCGGCCGAACAATTCGAGCGCTACACCGGGGTGCGGCCGAGCGTGCAGCAGGTGGCCGACGCCTCGGCGTTCTCGCGGGATTAGTCGTTGAGTAGTCGTTCTGGGTGGTGGAAGTCGTTGGTGCCGGCTGTCAGTGTTAGCTGGGGTGGTGGTATCCATTCGGTGTCGCCGTTGGCGAGTTTTCGGGTTTTCCAGCCTTGTTCGAGGAGTCGGTGATCGGGTGGGCAGGCCAGGGTGAGTGTGTCGATGTTGGTCAGCCCGCCTTTGGCCCATTCGTCGACGTGGTGGACTTCGCAGCGATAGCCGGGTGCATCGCAGCCCGGGCGGGTGCAACCACGGTCCTTGGCGTAGAGCATGATTCGCTGATCCGGTGAGGCGATGCGTTTGGTGCGGCCCAGCCACAACGGTTGTCCGTTCACGCCGTTGAACAGCGCTAGGTAGTGGTAGGCGTGGGTGGCCATGCGGATGACGTCGGGGACGGGGAGCAGTGTTCCGCTGGCGGTGACGGCGTGGCCGGTCTTGGCTTGGAGATCCTGCAGGGTGGCGGTCACGATGACCGTGACGGGTAACCCGTTGTGCTGGCCTAGTTTCGGATCGCCGAGTTGCCCGCGTACCAAGGCTGTCAAGGCGTCGTGCTGGCGTTGACCGTGACTACGCCCATCTCGTTGGGCGACGTCTTCGGTCGGGGTGGTGGTGGGGGTTTGGTCGGCGGGGTTGCACATGCCGGGGGCGGCGAATTTGGCGAACCAGGCATCCAGCATGGATCGTAGTTCGGGGTCGGCGACCAGCCGGCCGACGCTCATCCCGTCGACCTGTTGACCCCCACACCAGAGGAAGCCGCGTTTGCGGGCGCGGTCCTCATCGGAAAACGTGCCATCGGGATTGAGATGCAGTGCGAGCCGGTGGGCGAGTTTCTCCAGCTGATCCGGGCGCAAATTCACCGCATGCTGGGCTAAGGACTGCTCGGCCTTCTCGACCTCGACTGGCGGGACATGGTCGGGCAGATCACGGAAGAACTTCTGAATCACCCGCAGGTGCTCGCCATCAAGTAGTCCGTCGTGCCACGCCGTCGCAGTCTTGGGCAGCACCGGCGGCAACAGTTCCCCCGTCAACGTGGTCCGCGGCGCGAGTTGTTCAGCGTTGCGGATCCGCCGGTTGGCCTCCTTGCGGCTGATCCGCAGCACGTCGGCCAGCATGATCGGTATAGGTGGGCAGCCCTCAAACCGCTCCAACCGGGCCACCCCGGCATGGGACACCGCCGTCAGCCGACGCTGAGCCGTTTCCATCCGCTCCAACACCGCGAACCGCTCCGGAGCGGCCAGCTCCTCGATGTCAGCGGCACTCACAAGTTCGACTGCGGTGTCGAGCGCATCCAGCGCCGCCAGAACCGAACTCATGTCTCGAACACTAGTGCGAGCTACCGACAAAAACCGCACCCACCAGCAAGCTGTGGATGTACCCGAATCTGGGGATAACTTCAATCCGGAGAAGCGAATTCAGCCCGTCAGATCTGTTTATTCTGGCTTGCCGCGTACTCGTCGGGCCGATTCTTCTTCATCCACAACCGCATTGGGGCTAATAGCACCCACAGCACCCACAGCACGCCGTAGACGGCGTAGTAGATCGCCAGCCCGAACAGCAGCCCGACTACCCAGGCGGGGTAGACGATGATCAAGCAGAATTGCACAAACCACTTGACCACCACCGGATACGGGTCGGCCATCGCCCACACCGAGCGGGGGCTCAGCGACTTCACCATCCGCGCGCCCGCCGAGATCTCAGGGATCTCAGGTTTTCCGGCGGCAAGGGTTGATCGGATGTCACGAAGCCTCCTCGGCAGAACGGGACGCGGCTGCCGGCGCGCATACAGACGCCGGCGGCCGCGCGATTCACCAATCAGGGGGTGATGGCCGTCTTCTCGCCGATGATGTTGGTTGCCTCCATCAACGTGCCTTCCTGGCCATCCAGTCCGTCGGCGTTCATCTGCAGGACGTACAGGCCGTCCTTGCCGGGAATCACCACCGTCTTCTGGGCGATGATTCGCTTCTTACCGTCCTTGACGTAGTTGCCGCGGAGTTGAACGGCGTCGAAACCGCTTAGCGTGCTCTGGTTGGCATCACCGAGCGGCACCCACTGTGGCAGGTTCGCCAATTCGCCCGGGGCCAACTCGAGGATCTTCTTCGGATCGACGTTGCCGGTCAGCTTAGAGACGATCGCGATGATGCTCGGCGGGTCGGCTTTGTCCTGGGGGTTGTCCAAGACGATGGCTGCGTACGCCCAATCCGGTGTCTGCCCGCCGGCATCCGACCAGCCCGGCGGCATGGCGAGGTCGATGTTGGGTGCGCCGGGAGCGCCGCGCTTGATGGGGGTCTCCTGGATGTTGTTCGTCTTCAGGTAGTCCTGAATCGTCTGGTTCGTTCCGGCCGCCGGTGACGGGCTCGCGGATGTCTCAGCGCTTTTCGACGTAGAAGTCGCGGTGGATGTCGATGTCGAAGTCGAGGTGGACGCCTTGGTGTCGGTCTTGCTGTCCGAGCCACAGCCCACCAACGCGAAACTCAATGAAACGGCGGCCAGCCCCGCCGTCGCTGCGGCCGTCATCTTGTTCATCGAACGAGTTCTCCTTCTATAGTGGCGCACCGTTTGTAGTGGCGCACCGTCCCCTGCGGCCGACCCAATTCGATTGAGCAGCTTAATGCGCTTGACAGCGAATTTGAACGTTTGTGAACGTGCGCCGCACCAGAGGTGCACCGTGGCTGCTAGGTCGCGTAAGTGCAACGGCGCAACGTGGTCGCGACGGTGGATCGGGCGAAGCCACCCATCGGCGTTGCGCTTGGCGTTCGGGGCGCCATGGCCAGCTGTCAGCGCTTGCTGTGTCTGGCGGCGCTCGCAGTCTTGTGCCCGGTCGTTTTCGGATCCGCCGGCTCGCTGACCGCCGGCATTGAGCTAATCGTCACTACGGCGTTGATCATGGGCGGGGCCGGGCATCCGCTGGTCGGGGAATCGTCGGACTTCGTCGGCGAGCTCGTCCAGGGCGCGCTCGATCTCTACATCGCACCCACCGGGCTGGCTCGGGCCGAATCGACTGATCCCGGTGCCTACCACCTGGTCGCCGTGCACACCCCCAAGCACTTCTGGCCGGCAATCTGGACAACTGCCCACAGGGGCGGACATCCTGCGAGGCAGACCATTTCGGTGACCATACGGCTGCGCCGTCCGATTGTGTGGTGTTCGGGTACTCGCAGAGCGCCAGGATTGCGACCATCGTCAAACGAGACCTCATCGCGCAATCCGACGGCGCGGAGCCAAGTGCGTCCTTCGTTCTGATCGACAATCCGAACCGGCCGAACGGCGGGATCATGGAGCGCTTCAGCGGACTTCACATTCCCGTCTGGGGGTGACCGTCGACGGCACCAATTGCTTTTCCCGGTGACCAACATCGCCCGCCCGTCGCACGGGTACGGTGGCGTTCATGGGCAAGTCGATCATCGCAACGTCGTTGACCACCGCAGCAGCGGCCGTAGTTGGTAGCGTCGCCACCCGCCAGGGTGTCGAGACGTGGTACCCGACCCTGCGCAAGCCGCGATACGTGCCGCCCAACGCGGTGTTCCCGGTGGCATGGACAGCGCTCTACGCCGATATCGCCGTCACGTCCGCCGCGGCGATCGAGAAGTTCCGCGCCGCCGGTGACGACGACAAGGCTCGCGCCTACAGCGCCGCGCTGGGTGCCAATCTGGTGCTCAACGCCAGCTGGAGTTGGCTGTTCTTCAAATCGCACCGGCTCGGCACGTCGGCGGTCGTGGCCGGCGCGCTAGCGGTCAGCAGCGCCGATCTGGCCCGCCGCGCCGCCGCCGCGGATCCGAAGTACGGCGCCGCACTGGCGCCGTACCCGTTGTGGTGCTCGTTCGCGACGCTGATGTCCACCGATATCTGGCGTCTCAACCGCTAGTACGGCAGGCGTTAGATCGGCAGATCGTGCGGTGCGAAGCGGTCGGTGATATCGCCGACGAGTGATTCGTCATAGGGTTCGACCGCGACGGGCCCGCCCTCGCGCTTCAACCGATCCATCTCGACCCAGATGACACTGGGGCTGGCGGTCAGCTCGAAGAAGTACATCCGGTTGGTCAGGTCGGTGACGGTTCGGTTGGCGTCATTCCCGCGGGCCGAGATCTTCAGCACCTGGATGTCGTCCATCAGCGGCAGCGCTTCGGCGACGGTGGCCGCCTGGTCCAGTGGGTACTGCAACCACAGCCCCCTGGGGGAAGCCGACGACCAGCGGCTGGTTCGACTCCGGCCAGTCCATCGTGCGACCGGTGAGAACGGCTACGTCGTTGCTGTTCCACAGCACTCGAGTACAGATGGCTGCCAAGTTAGCCCGCGAGGCGCGCGCATCAGGCCAATAAACAGTGGTATCAAGACCCGGTGCAGCGGCTCATCGTCTGCCTGATGGCGCTCTGGCTGGCCGCGTGCGCGGCCCAGCCCAACACGGCGCCGTCACCGTCATCGCCGAGCGCGTCGGCGAGTGCGTCCGGTCCGATCAATCCGGCCAATATCAAACGGATCCGGCCGGCATTGCCCGCGGGCTACGAGATCGCCGACGTCATCGGACCATTGAGCGCGGCGGGGCTGTGGGGCTTCGGATCCGGGTGGACGGCGACGCCTCCGCAATGCGCCGCGCTGGCCGACCCGGCCCCCGACGAACCGGGCACCCGCGGGTACTCGGCCTCCGGACCGGGCGGAACGGTCTACGTCGTCGTCGCGGTGCCAGGCCAGGGCTTGCCGGACGCCGGAGTGCGGGGCGACTGTGCGCACTGGAGAATGAGGTTCGCCCACACTTCCGGTGACATCGCACTCGCTGAGGCGCCCCGCATCGACGGTGCCGACACTATCGCGATGACGGTCGCCACCCGGATGATCGTCGAATCCGGCACCGAGACCGACAGCAACGCCGTCACCGCGCAGGCCTACGTCGATGGCCATATCGCCTACGTCACCTTGGTCACCGATCCGGGATCGCCGCATCCGCCGCTGGATTCCCACTTCGTCAGCGATCTGTTGGTCGCGACGGTGTCCGCCCTGCGCGGGTGAGTACCGGCGCGTTGGTACATTGGCCACGATGTGGAAACCCGGCGCGGCCATGGCAGTGCTGGGTGCCGGTCTGTTGGTTGCCTGCGGTTCGGGTGACGCGACGCAGGCCGATATCGCGAAGGTGACAACGCTCAAAGCCACCTTCGGCCCCGGGTTCACCGTGTCCGAGACCGCCAAAACCGGGATCGACCCCCAACTGCTGGCCGGCCAGAAGCTGCCCGACAGACTGACATTCGACCCGCCCGCCTGCGCGAAATTCGCGGCCGGACAACTCGTTCCGACGGGAACGGAGGGTAATATGGCCGCCGTTTCCGCTCAAGGCGAGGGCAACCGCTTCATCGTCATCGCGGTCGAAACCAACTCGCCGATTCCGGTCGCCGAACCCGGACCCGACTGCCAGAAGGTCACTTTCACCGGTTCCGGGCTGCGCGGCCTGGTCGAAATCGTCGACACCCCGAAGATCGACGGCACCCAGACCCTCGGCGTGCACCGAGTCCTGCAGGCTGCGGTCGATAATCAGCTGCGCACCGGGGAGACCTACAACTACTCCGCGCACTTCGGCGTCTATCAGGTGATCGTCAGCGCCAACCCGGTGGTGGCACCCGACAAACCGATCGCGCCGGTGAACACTGGCCGCGCCCGCGATCTTCTGGTCGCCGGCGTTAACGCCATTCGCCGCTGAGCTCAGCGCACATCGCGCGGGCGGAACTGGATGCTGATCCGTGGACCTCTCGGCCGCGCGGTTTTGGGCACCGCGTGTTCCCAGGTGCGTTGGCACGAACCGCCCATCACCAGAAGGTCGCCGTGATGTTGTGGCAGCCGCAGTGAGGGTCCGCCGCCGCGAGGGCGCAGCGCGAACACCCGGGTCGCGCCGAGGCTGACGATCGCGACCATGGTGTCCTCGGTGCTGCTGCGGCCGATCGTGTCGCCGTGCCAGGCGACGCTGTCGGCGCCGTCGCGGTATAGACACAGGCCCGCGGTGGTGAAGGGTTCGCCGAGTTCGCCGGCGTAGATGTCGTTGAGGCGACGCCGCACCTTGGTGATGGCGGGATGCGGCGGCTGCTCGGTATTCAGGTCGTGGAAGCAGACCAGTCGGGGGACGTCGAGGACGCGGTCGTACATCTGCCGCCGTTCGGCCCGCCACGGGGTATCGCCGAGTAAGCCCTCGAACAGCGCGTCGGCATCCTCGGCCCACGCCGAACGCAGCTCGATCCACGCACCGGCGCCGAGCTCGCGGCGCTCACTGTGCTCGAACAGCGCGCCCTGAACCGACACAGACACGCGGTCGAGGATATCGCACATCTGTTCGATCTATCGTCGAAACACTCCGGGACCTTGGCCGGCCAGCGCGTCTTCGGGATTGGACAGGGCACAGCTGCGCAGGCTCAGGCAACCGCAGCCGATGCAGTCGGCGAGATTGTCGCGCAACCGCTGTATCTGCACAATCCGCTCGCCGAGATCGCCACCCCGGCCCGCTGGGCCAGGTCGCCGGGCACCAGTTCCTGCTCGCTCACACCTCAACGATAGTTAAGGTGGCGGACCAGTTGTTACGGTGCTATCTGTGACTGCCACCGTGCTGGGCTCCAACTCCGAGGTCGGGACGCTGCGGGTCGTCATCTTGCACCGGCCCGGCGCTGAATTACAACGGCTGACGCCGCGTAACAACGACAAGCTGCTCTTCGATGGACTGCCCTGGGTGGCACGGGCACAGGAAGAACACGATGCGTTCGCCGATCTGCTGCGGTCGCGGGGCGTGGAAGTACTGCTGATGTCCGAGCTCCTGACCGAGGCGCTGAACAGCGGTGCGGCCCGGATGCAGGGGATCGCCGCGGCGGTAGATGCGCGTCGTCTGGGAATGCCACTGGCGCAGGAACTTTCGGCTCATTTGCGCGGTCTGGAGCCGGCCGCGCTGGCGCACGTCCTGACGGGGGGTATGACCTTCACCGAACTGCCCTCGGGGGCCAAGAGTGACACGTCGCTGGTGCGGCGCATGCATCACGGCGGCGATTTCGTCATCGAGCCGCTGCCCAATCTGTTGTTCACCCGCGACTCGTCGTTCTGGATAGGCCCGCGGGTGGCGATTACCTCGCTGGCGCTGCCGGCCCGGATCCGTGAAACTTCGCTGACCGATCTGATCTACGCCCACCACCCGCGTTTCCTCGGGGTGCGGCGCGCCTACGAATCGCAGATAGCGCCGGTCGAAGGCGGCGATGTTCTGCTGCTCTCGCCCGGAGTGGTGGCCGTCGGGGTAGGGGAGCGCACCACCCCGGCAGGCGCGGAAGCGCTGGCGCGCAGCCTATTCGACGACGGCCTGGCCCATACGGTGCTCGCCGTCCCGATCGCCCAGGAGCGCGCGCAGATGCACCTGGACACCGTCTGCACGATGGTCGACGTCGACGCGGTGGTGATGTATCCGGCGATCAGCGATTCGCTGTCAGCGTTCACCATCAAGCGCACCTCTGACGGGATCACGATCGCCGACGAGGCACCGTTCGTGAGGGCTGCGGCCGAGGCGATGGGAATCGAACGGCTGCGCGTCATCGACACCGGTCTGGATCCGGTGACCGCCGAACGTGAGCAATGGGATGACGGTAACAACACGCTGGCGTTGGCGCCCGGTGTCGTCGTTGCCTACGAGCGGAACTCCGAAACCAATGCCCGACTGCAGGATTCGGGTATCGAGGTGCTGCCTATCGGCGCCTCCGAGCTGGGTACCGGGCGCGGCGGCCCACGGTGCATGTCCTGTCCGGTGGCGCGGGATCCGCTGTGACCGAACTGCCCATCGATGGATGCCTGGCCGCCGGCGGCGCGGTCGGCTTTCGACGACAGTGACTGGTCGCGGGACGTGGCGCGGCGCGCGATCACGGTCGCCGAGGTGGGCGCTGCGGTCACTGGCACGCATGCCTCGCACCTGCAGGGCCCGATCAACGATCGCGCGTTGCCGGCCGACAGCGCTGAGACATATCCGTGGACAACCGATCTCGGTGAGGCGGCGCCGATGGGGATCGCCACCCGGCGGGAGCTGATACGCGAACCCTACGCCGCCCGAGGCCCCGTGGTGTGCCGCCAATATCGCTCGAATCATCGCTGAGCGCACTGACTTTCCGCCCGCTGTGATCAACAGCGTCACCTCGAGTATGAGCGGTGCACCTGGCGGGTGCGGCCCCGTGATTGGATCCACCGGTAAGTCAGAGGCCCAGCGGCCAGGTTCCGATGATGGTGCCCTCCTCAAGGCGAACCAGGTCTTGAGCCGTCAATCCCAATGACCGGCCGAGGATTTCGGTGTTGTCCTGGCCCAGCAGTGGGGCGGCGCTAGTCACGAAGTGGCCGGTGACCGGCGGCCGCGGGTAGGGCAGCGGGCCGCACAGCGGGTGGGTGACCGTCTGGAAGAAGCCCCGGGCCTGCAGCGCGGGATTGTCGATCACCTCGGGTGGTTGGACTACCGGCGCGGCGGGGATGCCCGCGGCGAGCAGCGTGGCGACGGCGGCGTCACGGGCCTGGGCCGCGAACCAGTCGGTAAGGTGACTGTCGATGGAGTCGGCGGCGTCCTCGCCGTAGACGAGGCTGTGGGCCCATACCGGTTGGCCGAGAACCTCTTTGAGGGCTTTCCAGTCGCGGTGGTGGCGAATGCTGACCGCGATCCACTGGTCGTCGCCCGCGCAGGCGTAGACGTTCTGTACGGCGAACTCGTGCCCACGATTACCCCGTCGCCTGAGTAGCACACCAGAGACATCACGCTCGATCACCTGCAGGGCGCTGGCGTTGAGCACCACGTCGATCATCGGCAGTTCGATCAGCTGGCCCTGCCCGGTCCGGCGCCGGTGTTCCAGCGCAGCGAGTGTGAGGAACGCGGCGTGCACCCCGGCCAGCGGGTCACACGCGCCGCGTGGCGCGGTGGGTAGTCCGTCGGGATACCCGGTGAGCCAGGCCAGTCCGGCGAGCTGTTCCATCGTCATCGCGAAGCCGACCCGGTCGCGCCACGGGCCGTCGAGCCCGAACCCGGGCATGCGGACCTCGATGATCTGCTCGTTGAGTTCGCGCAGCTGCTCGTAGCTCAGGCCGAAATTCTCCATCACCCGGGGGGTGAAGTTCTCGACCACCACATCGGCTCCCGCGACCATCCGGCCGAAAAGTCTTCTGCCTTCTTCGGATCCGAGATCCAGCGTGATCGAGCGCTTACCGGAGTTCACCCCGTGGAACACCCAGCTGTATTCCCACCACCGTTCGACGTCCTCGCGGAACCCGCCGGCGAAGCGCATCCCATCTGGGCGTTGCACCGATTCGATCTTCACCACCTCGGCGCCGAGCATTGCCAGCAGATGCGTCGCGGTCGGGCCCGCCCAGAACGCGGTCAGGTCCACGATACGGACGCCCGCGAGTGGCAGGCCCGTGCGCTGAGCCTTGGAATCACGCGGCTGCCAGGGGGACTCGGTGTCACCGAGAACCGGCGGCAGGGCCGGGGGCAGTGGGGGAGTGGCGCTCATCCGCCAGGGCGCGCGGGGCGCCCGGAAGCCGGCGGGATGGTCATCGAACGACTGCCTGTCGATGAAGTGATCCATGCCGTAAAGGGTTTCGCCGTTGCCGATCGCCGTCATCGGGATGCGGAACAGCGCCGCCAACTCGACGATCTCGTCGACGGTGTGTGTGGCGAAGAACTCCGCGGTGCGGGACCGGATGAGATCGCGCTGTTCCCAACGTCCGACCTGGAAGCGCAGCTCGGGGATGTCGGCCAGGTCGGCACAGCCGACCATCGCGCAGAAGTCCTGCCACTGCTGTCCGGTGGCCATCGAGATGCCGACATAACCGTCTTTGGCGCGTTCGACTGACGGCACTTCGGTGGAACGCCCGAGGACCTCCAGCAGCATCAATTCCTTGCGCAGCCAGGAGAACACCTGCATCGAGGTGGTCATGGCTTCCAGTACCGACAGGTCGAACGGCCCGCCGCCACGGTGGGCGGCGAGTGCGAAGAAGGCCCCGTAACTGCCGGCGATGAACTCGCCGAGGTCGCCGCCGACGGCGATCGGCGCACGATCCGGCTCGCCGCGCGACCCGGTGGATCCGCACCATCCCTGCAGGGTGAACTCGGTGGCGGGCATCTCGGCCCAAGGGCCGGTCCAGCCGAAGTCCGAGACCGTGATTACCTCAGTGCGCCCCGATATGTGGTCTCGATCCAGGCCAAGTGCGGCCGCTTCGTCGGGTGAGGCCCCGAGGATCACGATATCGGCCGCGTCGAGTAGGCCGCGGGGAACCGTCGCGCTGGTGATGCTGCGCTTACCGCCGGCCAGGAACGCAAAGAACGGGGCGTCACCTTCAGCGGCTGCGACACCGGCGGGGCGATAGTGCCGCAGCCGATGCCCAGCCGGCGGCTCCAGCATCACCACGTCCGCGCCGGCGTCGCGCAGGAGCTTGCCACAGTAGGCGGTGGCGATCCGGTCGCCGATTTCGAGCACCCGCATACCCGACAGCGGAGAAGCCATGGGGATCAAGCGATCTCGAAGTCGATCACGCCGCGGACCAGCTCACCACTTCGCAGGTCGTCGAACGCGGTGTTGATATCGCCGAGCCGGTGGCGGCAGGTGATCATCTCGTCCAGGTGCACTGGCAGCGCACCGGCCGGCGCCATGCCGGTCAGCACGCAGGTGCCGCCCTTACGGGTCAGATCCCGGACCAGAGCCACAGCGTCGGCGGCCCACACCGCGGTGTGCGCGGCACCGAATGCTGTCGCCGATTTGCGTTTGACCGACGAGCCGTAGCCGGTCGGGATCGCGCACGCCAGCAGCGCGGCGGGCACTAACGGGATGTCCGAATCGATCTTCACCAGCGGCAGTGCCCGCACACCGCGACGAACGACGTCACCACCTGGTCGCCGGGTCGCGCCATGACATTGTTCGGGATGTGGTCGTCGCAGTGGCAGGGCCCCGCGGCAGCCATCGGGATCAGCCACTTCGCCGGCGCGCGGCGGATCAAGCTCGAAGTCTTCACTAGACCAGGCGCCGCCCACCTCGCGGGCGAGGGCGGCGCGGCTTTTCATGGCCCTGACCTTACGGGGCGCCGGTATTCCCAGGTTCGCCGAGAGAGAAACGGGGCGCGCGCCCCGGTTAGTCGGGGTTACGTTTGCATGCGTGGCAATCAAACTTGGACTTCAGATCCCGAACTTCTCCTACGGCACCGGTGTCTCGGAGCTGTTCCCCACCGTGATCGCGCAGGCGCAGGAGGCCGAGGCGGCGGGCTTCGATTCCGTCTTCGTGATGGACCACTTCTATCAACTCCCCGGCCTGGGTGCCCCCGAGGAACCGATGCTGGAGGCCTATACGGCCCTGGGCGCGCTGGCCACGGCTACGCAGCGGGTGCAGCTGGGCACGCTGGTCACCGGTAACAGCTACCGCAACCCGACGCTGCTGGCCAAGGCGATCACCACCCTTGACGTCATCAGCCAGGGCCGCGCGATCCTGGGCATCGGCACCGGCTGGTTCCAGCTCGAGCACGACTCGCTGGGCTATGAATTCGGGACGTTCACCGACCGGTTCAAGAAGCTCGACGAGTCGCTGGAGATCATCCTGCCCATGCTCAAGGGCGAGCGCGTGACCGTGGACGGCCAGTACTACACAACCCATGAGGCATTCGCCAATCCCCGCTTCCGCGAACACATTCCACTGATGATCGGCGGCAGCGGGGAGAAAAAGACCATCCCGTTGGCCGCGAAGTACTTCGACCACCTCAACATCATCGCCGGTTTCGACGAGTTGCCCCGCAAGGTCCAGGTGGTCAAGGAGGCATGCGAGAAGATCGACCGCGACCCGGCGACCCTGGAAACCAGCGTGCTCGCGATCGCGATCATCGACGAGAACATCACGCCCGACATGATCCCGGACGAGTTCAAGCAGCAGGCCGTCTTCGGCAGCCCGGAGCAGATCGCCGACCAGATCAAGACCAAGGTGCTCGACGCCGGCGTCAGCGGTGTGATCCTCAGTGCGGCCACGATCAACGGCTACAAGCCCGGTGGTGTCACCGAGGTCGCCGAGCGGCTCAAGCCGATACTGGGCCTCTAGCGCCAGCTGGGCAGCCAGATCTCCATATTCCATGTCGACTGTGAGATCGGTAAACCGGTGAGCACCGGATACAGCCACGCGAAGTTGGTGATCACCAGCGCGACATAGGCACTCACCACGATGAGCCCGAGCGTTCGCCGTTCGGCGTTCTGGTTGGGCGCGTGCAGGATGTCGCCGAGGATCAGCGCGATCGCCATCACCAGGAACGGCGCCATCGGCACGGCATAGAAGAAGTACATCTGCCGGTCGATATCGGCGAACCAGGGCAGGAATCCCGCACCGTAGCCGGTGAGCACGACGGCGTACCGCCAGTCGCGGCGAATGAACGCCCGCCACAGCGCGTAGACCAACACCGGTACGGCCAGCCACCACATCGCCGGTGTGCCGACCAGCATCACGGCCTTCACACACGAGGCCCCGCCGCAGCCGGCCACGTTCTGGTTGTCGATGGCGTACAGCACCGGTCGCAGCGACATCGGCCACGTCCACGGCTTGGAGTCCCACGGATGGTGGTTGCCAGCAGAGTTCGTCAGCGTCGAGTGAAAGTGATACGCCTTGTAGGTGTAGTGCCACAGCGACCGGATCGCGTCCGGCGGCTGGAACCACTCCCGCTCACCGATCGACTGCCCGACCTCGTAGCGGTTGACGGCGGTCTCCGAGGAGAACCACGGCCCATACGAGGCCAGGTACACCGCGAACGGGATCAGCAGGAACACATACGCGGTCGGCCCGAGGTCGCGCCGGATCGCCCCGAACCACGGCCTGGGCACCCGGTAGGCACGCCGCGCGGCGATATCGAACGCCAGCGACATCGCACCGAAGAACACGATGTAGTACAGCCCCGACCATTTCGTCGCCAGCGCCAGGCCGAGGAGCACGCCGGCGCCGAAACGCCACCAGCGCACGCCGAGGCGCGGCCCCCACGGTGTCTCGGCGATGCGCCCGTCCAAGAGCACGTTGTGCATTCGCTCGCGCATCTGATCGCGGTCGACGATCAAGGCGCCGAACGCCGCGACCACGAACACCGTCAGGAAGCCGTCCAGTAAGGACGTGCGCGCCGCGACGAAGCTCACCCCGTCGGCGATCAGCAGCAGTCCGGCGATCGCGCCGATCAGCGTCGAGCGGGTGATCCGGCGGACGATGCGCACCACCAGCAGGACAAGCACCACACCGAACACCGCGCTGGTGAACCGCCAGCCCACGCCGCTGTAGCCGAACAGGGCCTCACCGAACGCGATGAGCTGCTTGCCCATCGGCGGGTGCACGACCAGCCCGAAGCCAGGATTGTCCTCGACGCCGTAGTTATGCAGCACCTGCCAGGCCTGCGGTGCGTAGTGCTTCTCGTCGAAGATCGGCGTGCCGGCGTCGGTCGGCGAGCCGAGGTTCATCAACCTGGTCAGCGCGGCCAGCGCGGTGATGATCGCGGTCGCCACCCAGCCCTCGATGCGGTCCAGCGGGCCGAAGTCAGCGACCGGCACCAGTGGGCCGGGGCTGATGACGGGCGAGTGACGCTGATGCGAATCCAGGTCGTCGGCGGTCGTGGTCATCGCTAGCGATCGTATTCTGTCCTGCATGGGCACCGGACGTCTGCTGCTCGGCGCCACGCCGTTGGGGCAGCCGGGCGACGCCTCGAAACGGCTGCTCGACGCCCTTGCCACCGCTGATGTGGTGGCCGCCGAGGACACCCGGCGGGTACGCACCCTGGCCCAGTCGCTGGGCGTGCGGATCGGCGGGCGGGTGGTCAGCCTGTTCGATCAGAATGAGGCGGCCCGAGTGCCCGCGCTCGTCGACGACATCAAAGCGGGCGCGACGGTCCTGATGGTCAGCGATGCGGGGATGCCGTTGATCAACGATCCCGGTTATCGGATGGTGGGAGCGTGCATCGAGGCGGACCTGCCGGTCTCCTGCCTGCCCGGGCCGTCTGCGGTGACCACCGCATTGGCGGTGTCCGGGCTGGCGTCCGACCGGTTCTGCTTCGAGGGGTTCGCGCCGCGCAAACAGTCCGCGCGGCGGGCCTGGCTGGCCGCGTTGGCCGCCGAACCCCGCACGTGGGTGTTCTTCGAATCGCCGCGGCGGCTGGCCGAGTGCCTGCACGACGCCATCGACGAGCTCGGGGGCGAGCGCCGTGCGGTGGTGTGCCGGGAGCTGACGAAGGTGCACGAGGAGATCCTGCGTGGCACGCTGGCCGAACTCGCGCAGTGGGCTGACCAGAAAGTGCTCGGCGAGATCACCGTGGTGCTCGCGGGCGCGGTGCCGACCACCGATCTGCCGACGCTGGTCGGTGAGGTCGAGGCGTTGGTGGCCGACGGGATGCGGGTCAAGGACGCCTGCGGTCAGGTGGTCGAGGCCCACCCGGGTGCGCCGTCGCGGCGGGACCTCTACGAGGCGGTGCTGCGGGCGCGCGAACTGTGAATCACGGCGGCGGCCTTGTGCAGGCACTCCTGCCATTCGGCTTGCGCGTCGGAGTCTGCGGTGATCCCGCCGCCGACACCGAGCACGGCCGCACCGTCGGCATCGAACTCCACGGTGCGGATCGCGACGTTCAGCTCGGTGCCCGCGATCGGGGACGCCATCCCGACCGTCCCGCAGTACACCCCGCGCCGCCGCGCCTCCCACTGTGAAAGCAGTTGACGGGCAGAGCCTTTCGGCGTACCGGTCACCGAAGCCGGTGGGAATGCCGCGGCCAGCACTGCCGCGTTGGGAATATCGCGGCGCACCGTGGCCGCTACCGTCGACACTAGATGCCACACGCCCGGTGCGGCGCGGACCGCCAGGAGTTCGGGGACGGTGACGGTTCCGGTGTCGGCCACCTGACCCAGATCGTTGCGCACCAGATCGACGATCATGATGTTTTCGGCGACATCCTTGGCCGAGGTCAGTAGTTCGGTAGGTGGGCGATGCAGCGGCAACGTGCCCTTGATCGGGCTGGACGTGACGTTATCGCCGACGCGGCGGATGAACAGCTCCGGTGACAGTGACGCCACCGCACCCCAGTCGCCGGCCAGATAGGCGGCCCGAGCCGGCGTGGTCCTGGCCACCGCATCGGCGAAGAACGCCAGTGTCGAACCACGCAGGATGCCGGCGAACTGGGTGCACACGCAAGCCTGGTAGACCTCACCGGCGCCGATCGCGGCCAGGCACTCCGCGACACCGGACTGGTGCCGTGCGAAATCGGGCTGTTGCCAATCGATTTCGTAGTCGTCGTAGGGCGGGGGATCTGACAGGGCGGCGCTCACCCACGCGGCTATCGGTGCGGCGGAGAGGCTTTCGTGCCACCAGCAGCCGTCGCGGTCCAGTCGGAGCACGCTGTCGGTCCACCCGCCTGCCGCCTCGGGGATTCGCGGTGGTGCACCGTCGGACGCCGCATCCGGGTAGGACAGATAACCGATCCAGCCGCCGCCGATCGCATCGCCGCGATCGCCAGGCGGTACCGCGAACGCCGCAGCGGGGGAGACCGCCGCCACCGGGACGGTGGGGGCGATCACCGCCGCTGAGCCAAACCAGTCGCCGGCCAGCGCGGCCGGAGGCGGCAGCCGGCGCGCAGCGGCGGCGCCGGCTACGGCGCGCAGCACTTCGGCGGCGGTGCCGAGGTCGCCGAGCCGGTCGATGCGCATCGCCATAGCCTGACGCCTGCGGCCAGCAGACGCAAAGGGGTCAGCGGCTGATCTCCCTGCGCACGGTGACGGCGGCGAGCTTCTCCGGATTGCGCATCGCGTAGAAGTTGGTGATCGTCCCGTCGGTGATCTCGATCGTCATCACCGATTCGGGCACCTCGCCGCGGTAGACCACCAGTGCCGGTGCGCCGTTGTAGTTCGCGGCCTCGATCCGGTATTCCGGTGTGGCCTGGCGAAACAGCCCGATGATGAACCTGGCGACCTTGTCGGGGCCAAGGACCGGGCGGCGGGCGGAGCTGGCCTTACCGTCGCTGTCGGAGGTGAACACCACGTCAGGTGCCAGCATGCCCATCAGGCCGTCCACATCACCGGTCGCGGCCGCCAGCAGGAACTGCATGGTGATCTGCTCGGACTGCTGCGGATCGAGCGGCTCGAACCGGCGCCGCCGCGCGTGCACGTGTTCGCGGGCGCGATGCGAGATCTGGCGTACCGCGGCCGTGGATTTGCCTACCGCGGCAGCGATCTCGTCGTGGCTGAAGCCGAACACCTCCCGCAGCACGAACACCGCGCGTTCGTCGGGCGTCAGCGTCTCCAGCACCACCAGCATGGCCATCGACACCGATTCGGCGAGCACCACGTCGGTGGCGGCATCGCGTTCGTCGAGCAGTAGTGGTTCGGGCAGCCACGGGCCGACGTAGTCCTCCCTGCGGCGGGCCTGCGAGCGCAGCGTGTTCAGCGCCTGACGGGTGACCAGCTGGGCCAGATAAGCCTTGGTATCCCGAACCTCATCCAAATCGACTGTCGCCCAGCGCAAATACCCGTCCTGCAAGACATCGTCGGCTTCGGTTGCCGAGCCGAGGATCTCATAGGCGATGGTGAACAGCAGTGGCCGCAGCAGGGTGAACCGTTCGGCGTGTTCATCTGCTGTGGTCACGGTGTCTGCGCCGCCGCGGGCACCGGCCGCTTGCCGCCGACCTTGATCCAGAAGTAGGACCCTGGCTTGCGCGCCTCTTTCCGCAGGAAACTGATCGTGCCTTTGCAGACCGCCTCTTTGATCGTCGCCGCGGTGCGCCCGCCGATGTACAGCGGTAGTGGGACGTCGTTGGTGCGGGCGATCTGGATGGTGGCGCTGGCGCGGCCCAGGCTGATGCACTGCCCGGTGAACGCCTGGCTGATCACGGCGGGCTGCTCGCCGGCGATACGGGCCAGCACGGTGTTGGCGGCTTGCGCACCCAGCGGCATCGCGGCCTGGCAGCTCATCCGCAGCGGCTGGTCCGAGGGTGCTGCGGCATCCCCGGCAGCCACAACTCGATCGTCGTCGGCGCTGGTCAGCGTCTCGTCGGTGAGCAGCCGGCCCACCGCATCGGTACGCAGCCCGGAGCGGGTCGCCAGATCGGGCACCCCGAATCCGGCGGTCCAGATCGTCACCGCGCTTGCCAGCCGGCGTCCATCCTCGAGCGTCACCGCGTCGGCGGCCACCGCGGTCGCCTTCGCCTGCGGCCCGTCGACGATCTCGACCCCGAGCTTGCGCAGCCGCTTGGCCACCGACCGGCGCCCCGGCGTGCTGAGGTACGGGCCGAGGACGGCGCCACACACCAGCGTGACGTTGCGGCCCAGCTCGGCCAGCTCGGCGGCGGTCTCGATACCGGTCGGGCCGGCGCCGACCACGCATACCGGCGCGTCGTTGTGCAGGTCGGCCAGTGCCGCGGTCAACCGCTGAGCCTCCTCGAGATCGGCGATGGGATAAGCGAATTCGTCGGCGCCGGGAACGGTTGGCTGAGCCGAACCGCTGCCGACGGCGTAGATGAGGTAGTCATACGGCAGCGGCTGGCCGCTGAACAGCTCCACTCGGCGCGCCTCGGCGTCGATGCGGGTGGCCGCGTCGACCACCAGCCTGATGCCGTCGCCGAGGATGTCGGCATAGGACACGGTGGCGTCGTCGGATCCGGTGATCAGCTGGTGCAACCGGATCCGTTCGACGAACTCGCGGCGGGGGTTGACCAGGGTTATGTCCACTCCCGCACGCAGCCGCAGATGGTTGGCGGCGATCACGCCGGCGTAGCCACCGCCGATCACCACAACCTGGGTTCGTTGCTCGGTCATCACATCTCTCCTTTGAGGTCGCTTGAGCGTGCTGACCTCGAGACACCAGCGCCGGTGTGGATGTGACGCCACGTGACGCAGTTCACTCGGGCGGCTGATACCTCGGGAACACCCCCGCCGGCGCCGGCAGCGCGGTGCCGGGGGCAATGCGCACCGCCACAGCGCCGAAATCGCGTGCGTCCGAGGGCTGCCCCAGCAGATTGAGCAGCGTGGCCGCGGACGTCGGCATCACCGGCTGCACAAGCAGCGCCGCGACCCGGACGACCTCCAGCGTCACGTAGAGCACCGTGCGGAAGCGCTCCTGATCGGCCGCCGCCTCGGACTTGCGCAGCACCCACGGTTCGTGCGCGGAGAAGTATCGGTTGGCCGCACCGAGCATCGCCCAGATAGCCTCGAGCCCAAGATGCATGGCGGGCACGTCGAAATACGCACGCACCCTGGGCAATAACGCGTCGGCGAGCGTCAGCAGCTCGCGATCGGCGTCGGTGAACTCACCCGGCTCGGGCACCGAAGCGTCGAGGTTCTTGTTGACCATCGACAGCGAGCGCTGTGCCAGGTTCCCGAACTCGTTGGCCAGATCGGCGTTGATCCGGCCGATGATCGCGTCCTCGCTATAGCTGCCGTCCTGCCCGAACGGCACCTCGCGCAGCAGGAAGTAGCGCACCTGGTCGAGCCCGAACGCATCGATCAGCGCGAAGGGGTCCACCACATTGCCGACCGACTTGCTCATCTTCTCGCCGCTGTTGAGCAGGAAGCCGTGCACGAAAACCCGTCGCGGTAGCTCGATGCCCGCCGACATCAGGAACGCGGGCCAGTACACGGTGTGGAACCTGATGATGTCCTTGCCGATCATGTGCAGATCGGCCGGCCAGTACTTGCGGAACGACTCGGAGTCGGTATCCGGGAAGCCGGCACCGGTGAGGTAGTTCGTCAGCGCGTCCACCCACACGTACATGACATGGTCGGGGTGCCCCGGTACGGGCACACCCCAGTCGAATGTGGTGCGCGAGATCGACAGGTCGCGAAGGCCGCCGGAGACGAAGCTGACGACCTCATTGCGGCGCACCTCGGGGGCGATGAATTCCGGGTGCGCCGAATAATGCGCGAGCAGGCGTTCGCCGTAGGCCGACAGCCGGAAGAAGTAGGTCTGCTCCTCGGTCCACGTCACGGGCGTGCCGGTTTCGATCGAGTACTTGTTGCCGTCGGTGCGCGTCTCGAGTTCGTCCTCGGTGAAGAAGCGCTCATCGCGTACCGAGTACCAGCCCGAGTAGGAGTCGAGATAGATGTCACCGGCGGCGTCCATCCGCTTCCAGATCTCGATCGACGCGTCGATGTGGTCGGCGTCGGTGGTCCGGATGAAACGGTCGAACGATGCCCCGAGCTTCTCCTGCATCGCCTGGAACGCATCGGAGTTCCGCCGCGCCAGGTCGGCGGTGGGAATGCCCTGCGCGGCGGCGGTTTGGGCCATCTTCAACCCGTGCTCGTCAGTCCCGGTCAGGTAGCGCACGTCGAAACCGTCGAGGCGTTTGAAGCGGGCGATCGCATCGGTCGCGATGTACTCGTACGCGTGCCCGATGTGCGGCGCACCGTTGGGGTACGCGATCGCGGTGGTGAGGTAGTACGGGGGCTTGGTCATATCGGTTTTCACCCTAAGGTGTAGGGCATGAGTGGCCGCGGGAAGAGGGGGGAGCCACCCCCACCACCTCCTGCGCTGACGCCGTTGATCGACGCTCACACGCACCTGGATGCCTGCGGCGCCCGCGACGCCGATGACGTGCACGCGATTCTCGACCGGGCGCAGACCGTCGGGGTGGTGGCCGCGGTGACCATCGCCGACGACCTCGACGCCGCCCGCTGGGCCGCGCAGGCCGCCACCTGGGACCCGCGGGTCTACGCCGCGGTCGCATTGCACCCGACCCGCGCCGACGCACTGACCGACGATGCTCGCGCCGAACTGGAACGGCTGGCCGGGCAGCCCCGGGTGGTGGCGATCGGGGAGACCGGAATGGACCTGTACTGGCCGGGCAAGCTCGACGGGTGCGCCGTGCCTTCGGCTCAGCGGGAATCCTTCGCCTGGCATATCGACCTGGCCAAGCGCACCGGTAAACCGCTGATGATCCACAACCGCGACGCCGACGCCGAGGTGCTCGACGTGCTGCGTGCCGAGGGCGCTCCAGAGACCGTCATCTTTCACTGTTTCTCCTCCGGCCCGGAGATGGCACGCGCCTGCGTAGACGCCGGCTGGGTGCTGAGTCTGTCCGGCACGGTCAGCTTCAAGAACGCCCGTGAGCTGCGGGAGGCGGCGACATTGATTCCGCCGGATCAGCTCCTGGTGGAGACCGACGCCCCATTTCTGACCCCGCACCCCTATCGTGGGGAGCCCAATGAGCCGTACTGCCTGCCCTACACTGTGCGGGCGCTTGCAGAGGTCGTCGATCGGCCGGCAGAGTTGCTGGCAGCGCAGTCATCGGCGACTGCGCGACGGGTCTACGGTCTCTAAGGGTCTGTTGAGAGCCTTGGGCCCGGGTTGCTCCGGCCCCGCCTGGTTCGTTACCTTCTTGTGATCAAAGGGGGCCAAAGCGGGCCCCTCGTTTCATGTAGTGCCTAGGCGGGACCGAGAACTTTTGAATGCGTTGACCAAGCTCCACCAGTCGCCATCACCGATCCTTCGTCTCCTCGTCGCTGCCGTTCTGCTCACGCTGGCCGGCGCGGGTGTGTTCGCGGTGATCTCCGAGAAGACCGTCACGCTGAACGTCGACGGCGCCCAGCTGAAGGTCAGCACGATGAAGTCGCGCGTGATCGACGTCATCGAGGAGAACGGCTACTCCGTCGGCGATCGTGACGACCTCTTCCCGGGTGCCAACCAGTCGGTGAACGACGCCGAGACGATCGTGCTGCGGCGCAGTCGCCCGCTGCAGATCTCGCTGGACGGCAAGGATTCCAAGCAGGTGTGGACCACCGCGTCGACCGTGGACGAGGCCCTGGCCCAGTTGCGGATGACCGACACCGCACCGGCCGCGGCCTCGCGCGGCAGCCGGCTGCCCCTGGAGGGCATGGCCCTTCCCGTGGTCAGCGCCAAAACGGTGCAGATCAACGACGGCGGCATGGTGAGCACGGTCCACCTGGCCGCCCCGAACGTCGCCGGTCTGCTGGCCGCCGCAGGCGTGCCGCTGGAGCAGGCCGATTCGGTGGTGCCCGCGGCGTCCTCGCCGGTGATCGCCGGGATGCAGATCCAGGTGACCCGGACTCGGGTCGAGAAGGTCACCCAACAGGTGCCTCTGATCCCGGTGGCCCAGCGGATCGAGGACCCGACCATGAATATGAGCCGTCAGGTCGTTCAAGATCCCGGTACACCCGGACTGCAAGACGTGACTTTTGCTGTTGCGACGGTCAACGGAGTGGAAACCGGACGACTACCCGTTGCTAGTACCGTCATCGTCCCGGCACGTGATTCGGTTCTGCGGGTAGGCGCCAAGCCGGGCACTGAGGTACCTCAGGTGCTGAACGGGCCCATTTGGGATGCCATTTCCAGGTGCGAAGCAGGTGGGAACTGGGCGATCAACACCGGCAACGGCTACTACGGCGGTGTGCAATTTGATCAACACACCTGGGAAAGAAACGGCGGGCTGCGCTATGCTAGCCGCGCCGATCTGGCGACAAGAGAAGAACAGATCGCAATTGCTGAAGTAACGCGTTCGCGACAAGGCTGGGGAGCGTGGCCCGTGTGCGGTAGAGGTTCATCGTGACAATTCGTCTATTGGGACGTACCGAGATCAGAAATCTTGCGAAAGAGCTCGATTTCAAGCCGCGTAAATCTCTCGGTCAGAATTTTGTGCACGACGCCAATACGGTGCGCCGTATTGTCTCGGCGTCTGGCATTAACAAGCATGACCACGTGTTGGAAGTGGGGCCGGGTCTGGGCTCGCTGACGTTGGCGTTGCTGGATCGTGGCGCCACCGTGAGCGCCATCGAGATCGATCCTGTGCTGGCCGCGCGTCTGCCTAAGACGGTTGCCGAGCACTCGCACAGCGAGATCCACCGGCTGACCGTGCTCAACCGGGACATCCTGGGCATCGAGCGCGACGATATGGCTGAGCAGCCCACCGCGGTGGTGGCCAACCTGCCGTACAACATCGCCGTGCCCGCGCTGCTGCACCTGCTGGCCGAGTTCCCGTCGATCCGGACCGTGATGGTGATGGTCCAGGCCGAGGTGGCCGAGCGGCTGACGGCTGAGCCCGGTGGCAAGGACTATGGCGTGCCCAGCGTCAAGGTGCGGTTCTTCGGCAAGGTCCGCCGCTACGGCATGGTGTCGCCGACGGTGTTCTGGCCCATTCCGCGGGTGTACTCGGGACTGGTCCGAATCGATCGGCACGAGGTATCGCCGTGGCCGGAGGACGAAGGCTTCCGCGAGAAGGTGTTCGAGCTGATCGATATCGCCTTCGCGCAGCGTCGGAAAACCGCCCGCAATGCATTCCTGGAATGGGCCGGCACAGGTAACGAGTCCGCCGAGCGCCTGCTGGCCGCCAGCATCGATCCCGCCCGTCGTGGGGAGACGCTGACGGTGGCCGATTTCGTCCGGCTGCTGCAGCGCTCGGCCGACTTCCCGAGCTCGGCCGATTCCTACGATGGCCAGTCGCGGCCCGCTCAGGTGTTCTGAGCGCTCCAGCGCACCACGTCGGTGAGTTGACGCACCCGCTCGGTGCATGACGGATACCTGCGGTCCGGGTCTTTCGCGATTGCCCTGGCTATGACCATGTCGAATAATCTTGGCAGCCAGGCGATCTGGCGTGAGACCTCCGGTGGCGGCAGGTGCAGGTGTGCATCGATAAGCGCCAGTGGATCGTCAGCGGTGAATGGCGTTGCGCCGGTGATTAATTCGAATGCCGGCAATCGGGTCGCGTTGCCGCCGTCGACATACTGCATCGTCATCCAGTGCTCACCGTGGTCCTAGATCGCGACGATATGGCGGTGCCGCGGGCGATCTGTGATCCGGAATTCCCTGGCCAGTCTCACGGTGCCTACGTGATCGCGGTGCTGGGAGTCGAGCACCTTGAGCGCGACCAGGCGATGCGGCTGATCCGCATTGACCCTAGGTTCGTGGGACTGCGACGGGCGGGGGAATCGCTGGCGGCGCGATAGTCTCGTCGGGTGCCCCCATCCAACGGCTCCGCCGCGTCCGAATGGGTGGCGACCGGGTCGGTGACCGTACGCGTACCGGGCAAGGTCAACCTGTACCTGGAGGTCGGCGATCGCCGAGCCGACGGCTATCACGAAGTGGCCACTGTCTTTCACGCCGTATCGCTGGTCGACGAGGTGACGGTGCGTAATGCCGACGTCCTGTCGCTGCGGGTGGTGGGGGAGGGCGCCGAGGATCTGCCTGTCGACGAGCGCAACATCGCCTGGCAGGCGGCCTACCTGATGGCTGAGCACGTCGGGCACGCACCCGATGTCGAGATCACCATCGAGAAGTCGATCCCGGTGGCCGGCGGAATGGCCGGCGGCAGCGCCGACGCCGCGGCCGTGCTGGTGGCCATGAACAACCTGTGGGAGCTGGGCGTGCCGCGCCGCGACCTTCACGGCCTGGCCGCGAAGCTGGGCAGCGATGTCCCGTTCGCACTGCACGGCGGCACGGCCTTGGGCACCGGACGCGGGGAAGAGCTGGCGACGGTTCTGGCCCGCAGCACGTTTCACTGGGTGCTGGCCTTCGGTCAGGGCGGATTGTCGACGGCGGCGGTCTACACAGAGATCGACCGGCTGCGTGAGACCGGGGATCCGCCCCGGCTCACCGACCCCGAGCCACTTCTGGGCGCACTGGCCGGCGGTAATCCCCGCGAGCTGGCCGCGCTGCTGGGTAACGATCTGCAGGCAGCCGCATTGAGCCTCAATCCGGGGCTGCGCCGGACCCTGCGGGCCGGCGCGGAGGCGGGGGCGCTGGCTGGCATCGTGTCCGGATCGGGCCCGACGTGCGCGTTCCTATGCGAATCGGCGGCTGCCGCGGTGGATGTCGGTACCGAACTGGCGGGTGCCGATGTATGCCGCACCGTGCGAGTGGCCAGTGGCCCGGTCCACGGCGCCCGCATCGTCTCCAGCTGATGCCGTGCTTCACACTGTGACGCGCTTCTCATTACCGCCGAGGACTTGGCAGTAACTTAAGGGGAGTTTAAGATGGTCCGCGGTGATGACTAGCGGCCTAGCACTGCATACGTGCTTCTCGCCCACCCCGGTTCGGGGCGGGCGATGGTCCGGCGGTACCGCTGTTGTTCCGTTCCATCACCATTTTGAGACCGAACCGCTCCCCAGTCGTACTGGCGCGCCGTCTATGCAGCGCGTTGCGGCAGGTGGAGCATGAATTTGACGTCGCTGATCAGCCAGCTCCGGATGCCGAGGAGGTCGTCGTGAGCCGTTTCACCGACAAGATGTTCCACAGTGCCTTGACCAGCAGCAAGGGCATGGTCACTGGGGAACCGAACGAGCCGGTGCGGCACACCTGGTGGGAAGTGCACGAACGTGCGCGTCGCATTGCGGGTGGCCTGGAAGCCGCGGGTATCGGCCTCGGTGACGCCGTCGGCGTGCTGGCCGGTGCTCCGGTGGAGATCGCGCCGACCGCTCAGGCGCTGTGGATGCGTGGCGCGAGCCTGACGATGCTGCACCAGCCCACCCCGCGCACCGATCTCGAGCAGTGGGCCAAGGACACCGCCACCGTCATCGACATGATCGAGGCCAAGGCCGTCGTCGTCTCCGACCCTTTCCTGGTCGCGGTACCGGTGCTCGAGGAGCGCGGCGTGAAGGTGCTCACGGTGGAGGCACTGCTGGCCGCCGAGCCCATCGACCCGATCGAGACCTCCGAAGACGATGTCGCGCTGATGCAGCTGACGTCGGGGTCGACCGGGTCGCCCAAGGCCGTGATCATCACCCACCGCAACATCCACTCCAACGCGGAGGCGATGTTCATCGGCGCCAAGTACGACATCGAAAACGATGTCATGGTCAGCTGGCTGCCCTGCTTCCATGACATGGGCATGGTCGGCTTCCTCACCATCCCGATGTACTTCGGTGCCGAGCTGGTCAAGGTCACCCCGATGGACTTCCTACGCGACACACTGCTGTGGGCCAAGCTCATCGACAAGTACAAGGGCACCATGACCGCGGCGCCGAACTTCGCGTATGCGTTGTTCGCCAAGCGGTTGCGCCGCCAGGCCAAGCCCGGCGAGTTCGATCTGTCCACCCTGCGGTTTGCCCTGTCCGGGGCCGAGCCGGTCGAGCCCGCCGATGTCGAGGACCTGCTCGACGCCGGTAAGCCGTTCGGGCTGCGGGATTCAGCGATCCTGCCCGCCTACGGCATGGCAGAGACCACCCTGGCGGTGTCATTCTCCGAATGCGACGCCGGCCTGGTGGTCGATGAGGTCGACGCCGATCTGCTGGCCGCCCTGCGGCGCGCGGTGCCCGCCGCCAAGGGCAACACCCGCCGCCTGGCCACGCTGGGACCGCTCCTGACCGACCTCGAGGCGCGCATCGTCGACGAGGACGGCAACGTGTTGCCGGCTCGCGGCGTGGGCATCATCGAGCTGCGCGGTGAGTCGCTGACCCCGGGCTACATCACGATGGGCGGCTTCGTGCCCGCCCAGGACGAGCACGGCTGGTACGACACCGGCGATCTCGGCTACCTGCTGGAGAACGGCCACGTCGTGGTGTGCGGCCGGGTCAAGGACGTCATCATCATGGCCGGCCGCAATATCTACCCGACCGATATCGAGCGGGCCGCCAGCCGCGTCGAAGGGGTGCGCCCCGGGTGTGCGGTCGCGGTGCGCCTCGATGCCGGCCACTCCCGCGAGACGTTCGCGGTGGCGGTCGAATCCAACGCGTGGCAGGACCCCGCCGCGGTGCGACGTATCGAGCATGAGGTGGCCCACGAGGTGGTCGCCGAGGTTGACGTTCGGCCGCGCAATGTCGTGGTTCTCGGGCCGGGCACCATCCCGAAGACCCCGTCGGGCAAGCTGCGTCGGGCCAACTCGGTCGCGCTAGTCACCTAAGCGCGGCAGCTGGTCTCCATGGCGCACGTGCCCGACGCCTCGGGGATGAGCAGAACCGGGGTGCTCGTGTGGGCCACGACGGCCGCGGCGACACTGCCCTGAAGGTGGCCGAGCACCCCGTTGCGGCGATGCGGGCCGAGCACGATCATGCTCGCCCCGTGCGCGTCGGCGGCTTCGACGATGCCCTTCCAGGTGGGCGACGCCTCGATCGCCACGCTGCACGACCGGAAGCCGGCCTCGTCGGCCAGCGCCGCCCCGTGCGCGGCCGTCCGCTCGGCGGCCAGGCGCACCTGGCTGGCCCGGTCGGCGTCGAACGGTGCGTTGTCGCGCGGGGTGAAGCCCACGTCGACGGGCTGCCATACGCAGGCGACGACGACGTCACGAGGTGAAAGTTGTTCCGCGGCTTTGGTTATCGCATGATCCGCCAGCGCCGACCCGTCATAGGCGAACAGGATGGGGCCGGTCGCGGCGAGCGGGTGGCCATGCGGTGCCGGTGCGGTGCGTGGTGTGCCGACCGGCGATGCCGACGGCAGCCCGCGCAGCCGCGCCAACAGTGGCGGCGAGTACCAGGCGGGGGAGTCACCGTCGAGGAACTCGTCGAGATCCGGAGTCTGAGGCCGCGCCCCGCTCAGCGCGTAGACCGCGACGCCGAACACCGCACCGGCAATGGCGAGTGCGAACCCGACCCAGAGTGCGACACCGGTGCCTTCCAGAAGGTCGCCGGAATAATGGGTCGCCAGATGGGCGAAGATCGGGGCCACCATGAAAGCTGCAACCGCTCGCAGCAATTCGATGATCGCGAACACCCGCTGCAGACTGTTGGACTGCAGCGAGAACCCGGCGACGAACAATGCCGGCGCGACGGTGGCGCCCAGCGCCAGACCCGTCAGGGCCGAACCGAGAAGCGCCAGCGGCACATTCGCGGGAAGCGACGCCCGGAACACCGCGATGCCGGCCGCCAGCAGGATCATGCCGACCAGCGGTAGGTAGTGCATGGCACGGCGCGAGATGACGATGCCGAACACCACCGCCATGACGAGCGCGCCGCCCAGCTCGGGCAGGTACAACAGGCCGACCTCGACGGCGCTGAAGTGCTGCATGAAGACGGCCGCGGTCAAGACGGTCGCCGCCACCGAGGCGGCCGCCGCGAACAGGGCCACCCCGACGCCGGCGACCGGGATCGCGCTCGTCATCATCGTGCGGATCGTGAGCAGCGGCCGTCGTGCCCGGAACTGGTAGACGACCAGTGCCACGATCAGGGCCAGGCCGCCGAACATCGGTCCGGTCACTGCCACATCGGAGATCTCGTGGCTGGTCAGTTGCGCGGCGCCGACGAATGCGGCCGTACAACCCACGGCGGCCAATGCGATCGCTGTCAGATCCCACGGGGCGTCGCGATCGGCAGGCGGGGCATCGTCGAACGTCAGCGCGGCGAGGATGAGCGCGAGCACGGCGATCGCCGCGACGATCCAGAACAACGGCCGCCAGGCGTGTGCTGAAGCCTGCACACCGCCGACGAACGGCCCGAGGGCCACCGCCCCGAACACGCACATGTTCATGATCACCGCGGTGTTGCGGAGCTTGTCTCGCGGGAATCCGATCGTGAGCGGCGGTGCGGCGGCGATCAACAGCATGCTCGTCGCCAAGCCTTGCAGGACGTGGCCGGCGATGAACGTCGGTGCATTGGGCGCGGCGGCTGCGGTCACCGACCCGATCACGAGCACGACCGCGTACCCGAGCAGCATGCGTCGCTGGGGCAGGTGCTGGGCGAACTGCACTGCGAGCACCGTGCCAACGGCGTAGGCCGCGTTGCCCAGCCCGGAGCTCAGGGCCATGGTCTGGGTGGTCATGTGCAGCTGCGCGGAGATGATCGGCACCAGCGGATCGATCGCGGCCGAGAGCGCAAGGTAAGGAATGAGGGCGAGAGTGACCATCGCGGCCACCGCCGGGTAGCGCCCTGCCAGTGGGCCTTGGCGCATCAGCGTTGTCCTCTAAGCATGGTCGCAAATAACGTTACATAGGTAACCAATATTCCGCGCGTCGAGGTGTTATGTGTCACGGTATCTGAGTATGGTGTACTATACTCAGATATGAACCTGCCGCCTCGCTTGACCGACCATCCGACAGTGCAGGCGGTACGTGCCCGCCGTCGCCAGGAACCGGCTGGGGTGATCGACGCAGACTGGTTGCGTGAGCTGTGCCTGACCGCCGGTGCCGATGATGTGGCTTTCGCCAGCGCGGACAATCCCGAGCTGGCAAGTGAACGTGAGCATGCCGATGCGGCACTTCCCGGGACCCGCAGCTACATCAGCCTGGTTGTGCGGATGAACCGCGACAACGTGCGGTCGGTCGCGCGCAGCGTGGCCAACCAGGAATTTCACCGAACCGGCGAGCTGATCAACGAGGCTGCCCACCGAATCGCCCGCGCCTTACAGGACGCGGGTCACCGCGTGCTCAACCCCTCGGCGACCTTTCCGATGGAGATGGACCGCTACCCGGGCCGGATCTGGGTGATCGCACACAAGCCCGTCGCGGTGGCCGCCGGGCTGGGCGTGATGGGCATCCACCGCAACGTCATCCACCCGAAGTTCGGCAATTTCATCCTGCTAGCCACCATTCTCGTCGACGCGCCGGTCAGCAGTTACGGTGCACCGCTGGACTATTCGCCGTGTCTGGAATGCAAGCTGTGCGTCGCCGCCTGCCCTGTCGGCGCCATCAAGAAGGACGGCGAGTTCGACTTCGTCGCCTGCTCCGTGCACAACTATCGCGAGTTCATGGGTGGGTTCACCGATTACGTGCAGACCATCGCCGACAGCGAAGATGCCGACGACTTCCGTTCCCGCGTCACCGATTCGGAGAATGCCTCGATGTGGCAGAGCCTCTCGTTCAAACCCAACTACAAAGCCGCCTACTGCCTGGCGGTCTGCCCGGCCGGCGAAGATGTCATCGAGCCGTACCTGCAGGACCGTAAGGGGTTCATGGACCTCGTACTGCGGCCGCTCCAGGAGAAATCTGAAACCCTTTATGTGCTGCCGAATTCAGCCGCGAAGGCGCACGCGGAGCGGCGCTACCCGCACAAGCCGGTCAAGGTTGTCGACAGTGGGGTGCGCGGCCGCGCCTAATCTGGGCCGATGGTGCGCCTGCTCGGTTGGATGGGGGTAACGGGTGCGGTCGGGGCGATGACCCTCGTCCTCACCCTTGACGCCACGATCGGCGGACAGCCGTCCCGGCGTGGGCAACTGCGCGTCTCGACCGTCTCCGAATACGTATATCCCTCCGGGAGTTGGGCTTTCGAGGTGGCCGCGCTGATCGCGCTGGGAGTGTGGCTGGTGCGAGATAGCGGTGCGGAACTCGCCATCGAGTCGAGAACGTCGTAGACCCGCCACCAGCGGGCCTCATGCTCGAGCGGGGTGATCCGCTCCTGCACCAGGTCGAGGTCAGCCTGTTCCAGGGCGCGAGCCATCACCCGCAGCATCGAATACCGGCGATCGGCGTCACCGTGGCCGGCCATCGTCATGGCGCAAAGGGTGCGCACTCGCATCCGCGTCTCGCCCGCCAGCGCGAAGGTCAACGCACCGACGGCGATGTAGACCATGGTCCCGGCGATCAGCGCGGTCTCCGGCATACCGGCCAGCTCGCCGCCGATCTGCAAGCCCACCCATAGCGCCGCGCCCCACAGCGGCCAGCCCCGCCACAACCGCAACAGTCGCCGCTCGGTGTCGGTCATACCGGGCGGGAACACCACCAGGCGGTAGCGGGCCACCCCATAGCGGGCCGGATAGCCATCATAGGAACCCCAAACACGGCAAATACTCACGCATTCAGATCTACGCCGGAGCAGGCGCCGGGGCGGCGATCTCTACGGAATCCTGATGCCCGCCTGGTGAATCCTTACGCTGTTGGTCACCACGCGTGTACCTGATTCTGGGCGGTCTCCAGGCCAGCCTCGATCAGCAACTCGGTCGCGTCGGCGGCCTGCTCGCAGATCGCCGGCACCTCCGGACGTTCGGCCGCGCTGAAGGTCTCCAGCACATACGCCGCCGGATCCTTCCGGCCCGGCGGGCGGCCGATCCCGATGCGTACCCGCTGGAAGTTCTTAGTGCCCATCGAATTGGCTATCGACCGCAATCCGTTGTGGCCGCCCTCGCCGCCACCGAGCTTCAGCCTGATCCGGCCGAAGTCGATGTCGAGCTCGTCATGGATGACGATGACGTCGGCCGGCATCACCGAATAGAACGTCGCCAACGGGCCGACCTGGCGTCCCGACTCGTTCATGAAGGTGCGCGGCTTGGCCAGCACCACGGGGCGATGGCCAAGCCGACCGGTCACGATCTCTGCGCCAGAACGCTTGTGCACCTTGAACTGTGCGCCCATGCGACCGGCCAACAGATCGGCGACCATAAAGCCGAGGTTGTGCCGGGTTTTGGCGTACTGCGGACCAGGATTGCCGAGGCCGACAACCAGCAGGGGATCGGCCATTCGGGCTTACTCAGCCTTTGCGCCCTCGGCAGCCTCGGCCGCCTCAGCAGCGTCGGCGGCCTGCTCCTCGACCGACTCGCCGCCGCCCTCGGCCTCAAGCTCCTGAGCCGACGGCGCGGTGACGATGTTGACCAGCAGCAGTTCAGGATCGCTGACCAGGGTGACACCCTTGGGCAGCTCGACCTGACCGGCGGTGATCTGGGTGCCTTCTTCGGCGCCTTCGATCGATACGGTGAGGTGCTCCGGGATCGACAGCGCCTCGGCCTCGATCTCGATGGAGGTGGCGTCCTGGGTGACCAGGGTGCCGGAGGCTGCCTCCCCCTCGAGATGGACGTTCACCTCGACGGTCACCTTCTCGCCGCGACGGACGACCACCAGGTCGGCGTGCTGGATGGTGCGGCGGATCGGGTGCACGGACAGGGCCTTGGTCAGCGCCAGCTGTTCCTTGCCGTTGATGTCCAGGGCCAGCACGGCGTTGGTGCCGGAGTGGCGCAGGACGGCGGCGAAGTCACGGGCGTTGAGCTCGAGGTGCTGGGGCTCGGCGCCGTGGCCGTACAGGACTGCGGGAACCTTGCCGTCGCGGCGGGCCTGGCGCGAGGCGCCCTTGCCGGTCTTGTCCCGCACGCCGGCGGTGAGCTTGCTGGTGTTGTCTTTAGCCATTTCGGTGCTCCTGAGTTACCTTTTCCGGGGTCTTCCGCACGGAGAAGGCAGGCACCAAACAGAGGAAGCCTCGTCGATAACGGTGGCTGGACCACCCTCGCCGTGACGCGGGCCCCAGGGTAGCCGACAAGGGCCTCAGAGCGGAAATTCGGTGGCAGTGAGCTGCTCAGATAGCCGCCACAGTGCGTTCGCGGTGCGCTGGTTACTGGCCAGCGGGCTGCGCGGTGACTGGCCCGTCGGCCCCCGCATCACGAACTTGGGGCCGATGAAGCTGTTGCCGGGCAGGTGCTGGCTGGCCGCGTACAGCGTCTGGCGGGCGCCGAAGTCGGCGCTGGTGGCCAGCAGTGCGGTGGCGGTGTCCCAGACCCTGGTGCCCAGCCGGTTGCCGGTGTGGCCCTGCAGGTTGGTCGCGGAGTAGCCGGGGTGCGCGGCGTGGGACTTCACCGTCGAGCCTGCCGCGTCCAGACGCCGCTGCAGTTCGCTGGTGAACTGCAGGTTGGCCAGCTTGGACTGACCGTAGGCCAGCCACGCCGAGTACGGCCGGGCCTTCCAGTTCAGATCCTTGAGGCTGATCTTGCCGAGCAGGTGCATGAACGACGACACCGTGACCACGCGATCGGTGACCTTGGGCAGCAGCAGGTTGGTCAGCGCGAAGTGGCCGAGGTGGTTGGTGCCGATCTGGCTCTCGAACCCGTCCTTGGTCACTGCGTAGGGGACGGCCATGATGCCGGCATTGTTGATCAGGACATCGACGCTGCCCACGCCATCGGCGAATTCCTCGATCGAGGCCAGGTCCTGCAGATCGAGGCTACGCACTTCGGCATTGCCGGAGATCTCGGCTGCCGCGGCGGCGGCCTTCTCGGCGTTGCGACACGCGAGGATGACGTGTGCGCCCACGCGGGCGAGTTCGCGAGCGGTGACCAGACCCAACCCGCTGTTGGCTCCGGTGACGATGACGGTGCGTCCGGCGAACGACGGCAAATCTTGCGCGGTCCAACTCATGGCGACCACCCTAGGTTCTACTTCAGCGCGACGGTGAAGCCCTTGATGATCGACTCGACGTCATCGGATGCGGCGGCGGCCTGGTCGGCCAGCGTGGTCACGGTCAGCTGCACCAGGTAGCGCTGGAAGGTAGGCGCCGCCGTTACGGGGATGACCACCCGGTTGTAGGAATGCAGACGCTTGCCGTTGAGGTCGTAGCTGCCCTCGATCATCGAGGACGGGAACCCACCAAAGTCGGCGTTGGATGAATTCAGCTTCGTGAAATTCTTCGACACCTCGGCATCGGCGCTGGCGTGCTGGAGCGCCTCGCCCACGTCGAAGTTGCCGCTGAGCTTGAACACGATCACCATCGCCGTCGGGTAGGTGTCGTTCTTGGCGATCACTTCGGTGCCGGGGGAGAAGTTCGAGTTGGAGTACGTGGTCCAGCCCGGCGGCCGCGGCAGCGTCACGGCGATATCGGTGAGCTTGTCCAGCGGAATCTGCTCGCCCGAAACCCCCACGCTGTACAGGTATTCGGCGATCGGCTGTGGCTTGCCCGACGTGGTCGGCGCCGGCGCTGTCGTCGTCGCCGGCGTGGTCCACACCGAGGAGTAGTCCGGCGGCTTCGACCCGCACGCTGCCACGGTCATGGCCAGCGTGAGAAGCAGGGCTGCGCTCCGCGCTCTCACAGAATTTCGTTCACCGATTCGATCGGCCGGGCCAGGCGGGTCCCCTTGGGCGTGACCACGAACGGTCGCTCGATGAGGATCGGGTTGGCCGCCATGGCGTCGAGCAGCTCGTCATCGCTGGCCTCGGCGAGATTCAGCTCGTTGTAGAGCGATTCGCGCGTGCGGACCCCCGCGCGCACATCGATACCTGCATCAGCGATCAGCGTGGCGATCTCGACCCGCGAAGGCGGTGTCTTGAGATATTCAACGACGTTGGGCTCAATGCCGTTGCTGCGCAACAGGTCCAGGGTCTTGCGGGACGTGCTGCAGCGCGGGTTGTGATAAACGGTGCTGGACAATTACGCGTCCCCGTCGAAAAGGCCTGTCACTGAACCGTTTTCGAAGACCGCGCGAATCGTGCGGGCCAGCAGGGGTGCGATGGATAGCACGGTCAGCTGTGGGAACCGCTTGGCGTCGTCGATCGGAAGCGTGTTGGTGACGATCACTTCGCGCGCACCGCTGTCGGCGAGCCGCTCGCGAGCCGGATCGGACAGCACGCCATGGGTGGCGGCGATGATGACGTCCTTGGCGCCGTCGTCGTGCAGCAGCTTGACCGCGCCGGCGATCGTGCCGCCGGTGTCGATCATGTCGTCGGTCAGCACGCAGGTCTTGCCCGCCACGTCTCCGACGACCCGGTTGGACTTCACCTGGTTGGGCACCTTCGGGTCGCGGGTCTTGTGGATGAACGCCAGCGGTGTGCCGCCCAGCGCATCGGCCCACTTCTCGGCAACGCGCACCCGGCCGGAGTCCGGCGAGACCACGACGACGTTCTCGCAGTTGTAGTTGTCCCTGATGTAGCCGGTCAGCAGGGGCTGAGCCCGCATATGGTCGACGGGGCCATCGAAGAAACCCTGGATCTGGTCGGTGTGCAGGTCGACGGTCACAATGCGGTCGGCACCCGCGGTCTTGTAGAGATCGGCGACCAGGCGGGCCGAGATGGGCTCGCGGCCGCGGTGCTTCTTGTCCTGGCGGGCATACGGGTAGAACGGCAGGATCGCGGTGATCCGCTTGGCGCTGCCCCGCTTGAGCGCGTCGATCATGATCAGCTGTTCCATCAGCCACTTGTTCAGCGGCGCGGGATGGGACTGCAGGACGAAGGCGTCGCAGCCGCGCACCGATTCGTCGAAGCGGACGAAGATCTCACCATTGGCGAAGTCTCGTGCGGTCTGCGCGGTGACCTCGATGTCGAGCTCTTTGGCGACCTGTTCGGCCAGCTCCGGGTGCGCGCGGCCCGAGAAGAGCATCAGATTTTTGCGGTTGTCGGTCCAGTCCGTGCCCACTGTGTGCTGCCCTTGCCGGTCGGAGGTCGATACGGGCCAATCGTACGGTGCTACGTCGCTGGGTTACCAAAAAGGCAACATCTGGCGACGTTGATCACTCGTCCGCGTCACCCGATGCGGACTGTTTGGCCTTCTCAGCGGCCTGCGCAGACGCACTGCCGGGACGCTTGCGCAGCACCCAGTCCTCGATGGTGCGCTGCGGTCCAGCCGACACGGCCAGCGCACCCGGGGGAACGTCGTCACGCACGACAGTCCCCGCACCCGTGTAGGCGCCGTCACCGATGGTGACCGGGGCGACGAACGTGGTGTCCGAGCCGGTTCGTACGTGTGAGCCGATGGTGGTGCGGCTCTTGTTCTCGCCGTCGTAGTTGACGAACACGCTGGACGCGCCGATATTGCTGTGCTCGCCGATATCGGCGTCGCCCACATACGTCAGGTGCGGCACCTTGGTGCCGGCCCCTATCACGGCGTTCTTGGTCTCGACGAAGGCGCCGAGCTTGCCGTCCGCCCCGAGTTGCGTGCCCGGACGCAGATAGGTGAACGGGCCGACGGTGGCCCGATCGCCGATCACCGACAGTTCTCCGTGGGTGCGGATCACCGAGGCGTCGTTGCCGATTTCCATCGAGGTGAGTGTGCTGTCCGGGCCGATGGTGCACCCCGAGCCGATCGAGGTGACACCGAGCAGCTGGGTGCCGGGGGCGATGACGGTGTCGGGTCCGATCTCGACGTCGACGTCGATCCAGGTGGTGGCTGGGTCGGTGACGGTGACGCCGGCACGCTGGTGGCGTTGGATGGTCCGCCGGTTCAGCTCGGCCCCCAGCGCAGCCAGTTGCACGCGGTCGTTGACGCCGCAGACCAGCGTGGTGTCGGCGATGTGCTGGGCCCGCACCGGCAGTCCATCAGCGCGGATCAGGGCGATCGCGTCGGTGAGATAGAGCTCGCGCTGGACGTTGTCGGTGCGCAGCCGCGATAGTGCCGAGCGCAGCGCTGCGGCATCGAATGCATACAGCCCGGAGTTGATTTCGGCGACCGTGCGCTGCTCCTCGTCGGCATCGGCATGCTCGACGATCGAGATGACCGCGCCCTCTTCGTCGCGGATGATGCGGCCGTAGCCGGTGGGATCGGGCAGGGTCGTGGTCGCGATGGTCACGCCCGCGTTCCCGGCATGGGATTTCGACAGGGCGGCCAATGTCTCGCCGTTGAGAAGCGGTACATCGGCGGTGGTAACGATGACGGTGCCGGCGAAATCGTCGGGCAGCCCGGAGAGTCCGACGCTGACAGCGTGCCCGGTGCCGAGCTGTTCTTCCTGCACGACGGTGGCGACGTGGCTGCTGTCGCCGGCGACCCGGCGCACTTCGGCACTGACCTGCTCGCGGCCGTGCCCGACCACCACCACGATGTGGCTGGGTGTCAGCGCGGCTACCGCGTGCAGGGTATGGGCGAGCATGCTGCGCCCGCCGACGGTGTGCAGAACCTTGGGGGTCTTCGAGCGCATCCGGGTCCCCGACCCGGCCGCCAGAATCAGGACGGCGGCGTCGGTATGTGTGGTCACCCGAACCTCCTATGTGCTCCGTCGCCAGGACTCGAACCTGAACTATCTGAACCAAAATCAGAGGTGCTGCCGATTACACCACGACGGACTGGCTGAAATGTCCGCCTGAGACTCTAGTGCAAACCAGCAGTCTCGCCGCCGGGCAGGAGCGCAGCGACTCGGGGATAAGCTCTTAGCGTGGCAGCACCGGAGAAGGAGCCCAAGGCGCCGCGCGCCCGGATGACCGGGACCGAGCGCCGCCGTCAGCTCATCGACGTAGCCCGCACCCTGTTCGCCGAACGCGGTTACGAAGGCACCTCCATTGAGGAGATCGCCCAGCGCGCCAACGTCTCCAAGCCCGTCGTCTACGAGCATTTCGGGGGCAAAGAAGGCCTGTACGCGGTGGTCGTCGACCGTGAGATGTCGGCCCTGCTCGACGGCATCACGTCGTCGTTGACCAACAACCGCTCCCGGGTGCGGGTCGAGCGGGTGGCGCTGGCCCTGCTGACCTACGTCGAGGAGCGCACCGACGGTTTCCGCATCCTGATCCGCGACTCGCCCGCCGCGATCAGCACCGGCACCTACTCCAGCCTGCTCAACGACGCGGTCGGCCAGGTGTCCTCGATCCTGGCCGGCGATTTCGCCCGCCGTGGCCTCGACCCGGCATTGGCCCCGCTCTACGGGCAGGCCCTGGTCGGCTCGGTGTCGATGACCGCGCAGTGGTGGCTGGACACCCGAGAACCCAAGAAAGAAGTGGTGGCCGCGCACCTGGTGAACCTGACATGGAACGGGCTGACCCATCTGGAAGCCGATCCGCAGTTAGAGGGTGCATAGCAGCCCACGCTGCGATAATTGGGTACTCACGTCGCACAAACACACTGTCGGGGGATGGCAGGAGGGGGACGGCGCTGTGGTCGGCAACGGGGAGGTTCTCGACCAGGTCACGGCTCGGCTCGGCTCAGCTCAGCTCAGCTGAGCGGCGACTAGACCCGACGCGACCTGGGTCACAGCAGACGACTGAATCGCGGCCCGCTGCAACGTCTTCGGTGGTCTTGCCTAGGATGGGGGGATCATGACCGCACCGGGGCACCCGCATGTCCAGACCCCGATCGCGGGGCTGGTTGATTTGGCGCTCACCGCGCCGGCGTTCGTCGAACTGGCGCAGCGCGCCACCGAGCGTCCCGAAGAACTCACTCTGGTCGGGCCGTCCAGCGCCCAGTTGTATGCGGCCTGCGCGCTGGCCCGTGGCGGTCCACTGCTCGTGGTGACCGCAACCGGGCGCGAAGCCGACGACCTGACCGCCGAGCTGCGCGGTGTGTTCGGCGATGCGGCCGTGATGTTCCCGTCCTGGGAGACGCTGCCGCACGAGCGGCTCTCGCCCGGTGTCGACACCGTCGGCGCGCGCCTGATGGTGTTGTACCGGCTGGGCCACCCCGACGACGCCCGGCTGGGGCCGCCGCTGCGCGTCGTGGTGACGACGGTGCGCTCACTGCTGCAGCCGATGGCCCCCGATTTGGCCGATATCGAGCCGGTGACGCTGCGTGTCGGCGCGGAATTCGACTTCGATCAGCTGGTCACCCGGCTCGTTGAGCTGGCCTACAACCGCGTCGACATGGTCGGCAAGCGCGGTGAGTTCGCTGTTCGTGGCGGCATCCTCGACGTCTTCCCGCCGACAGCGGAACACCCGGTCCGGGTCGAATTCTGGGGTGACGAGGTCAGCGAGATCCGGATGTTCGCGGTCGCCGACCAACGCTCGATCACCGAGATCGACGTCGACACCGTGGTCGCGGTGCCCTGCCGCGAGCTCCTGCTGACCGAGACGGTGCGGGCCCGGGCCGCCGCGCTGATCGCGTCGCGCCCGCCCGACGACCACCACATCACCGGCAGCGTCGGCGAGATGCTGGTCAAGATCGCCGAAGGCATCCCGGTCGACGGGATGGAGGCGCTGCAGCCGGTATTGCGGCCCGATGAGCTCGCACTGCTCATCGATCACCTGCCCGCTGACACCCCGCTGCTGGTGTGCGACCCGGAGAAGGTGCGCACCCGGGCCGCCGACCTGATCAAGACCGGGCGGGAGTTCCTCGAGGCGTCGTGGTCGGTCGCCGCCATCGGCGGTGACGCTCCGATCGACGTCGAGCAGCTCGGGGGCTCCGGCTTCCGCGAGCTCGACGACGTCCGTGACGCGGCCCGTGCGAGCAACCGCCCGTGGTGGACGTTGAGCCAGCTTGCCGCCGAGGATGCCGTCGAACTCGACGTCCGTGCCGCCCCATCGGCGCGCGGGCAGCAGAGCAACGTCGATGAGATCTTCGCGATGCTGCGGGCCCACGTCCTGACCGGTGGCTATGCCGTCGTCGTCGCGCCGGGCACCGGCACCGCTCACCGGGTCGTCGAACAACTCGGTGAGCGTGACACCCCCGCGGGAATGCTCGAGCCGGGCCAGGCACCCAAAGAAGGGGTGGTCGGTGTTCTGCGGGGTCCGCTGCACGACGGCATTATCGTTGCGGGCGCCAACCTCGTGGTCATCACCGAAACCGATCTGACCGGCAACCGGGCCACCGCCCCCGAGGGCAAGCGGCTGGCTGCCAAGCGGCGCAACACCGTTGACCCGCTGGCGCTGACCGCCGGTGATCTGGTGGTGCATGACCAGCATGGGATCGGGCGTTTCGTCGAGATGGTCGAGCGGACCGTCGGCGGCGCGCGGCGCGAATACCTGGTGCTGGAGTACGCGTCCAGCAAGCGCGGCCAGGCGGCCGACAAGCTGTTTGTGCCGATGGACTCCCTGGACCAGTTGTCACGCTATGTCGGCGGCCAGGAGCCTGGTCTGAGCCGGCTCGGCGGTAGCGACTGGACCAACACAAAAACCAAGGCGCGCAAGGCAGTTCGCGAAATCGCCAGCGAGCTGGTGTCGCTCTACGCCAAGCGGCAGGCCGCGCCCGGGCACGCCTTCGGCCCGGACACCCCGTGGCAGGCCGAGATGGAGGACGCGTTCGGGTTCACCGAGACCGTCGACCAGCTGACCGCCATCCACGAGGTCAAGAGCGATATGGAGAAGCCGGTCCCGATGGACCGGGTCATCTGCGGTGACGTCGGGTACGGCAAGACCGAGATCGCGGTGCGTGCGGCGTTCAAGGCCGTGCAAGACGGCAAGCAGGTCGCGGTGCTGGTGCCCACCACTTTGCTGGCCGATCAGCATCTACAGACGTTCACCGCGCGGATGGCCGGTTTCCCGGTGACCGTGAAAGGCCTGTCGCGCTTCACCGATCCCGCGGAATCGCGCACGGTCATCGACGGGATGGCCGACGGGAGCGTGGACATCGTGATCGGCACGCACCGGCTGCTGCAGACCGCGGTGCGCTGGAAAGACCTTGGCCTGGTGATCGTCGACGAGGAACAGCGCTTCGGTGTGGAACACAAGGAGCACATCAAGAGCCTGCGCACGCATGTGGACGTACTGACCATGAGTGCCACCCCGATTCCGCGGACCCTGGAGATGAGCCTGGCCGGCATCCGGGAGATGTCCACCATCCTCACCCCGCCCGAAGAGCGCTACCCGGTGCTGACCTACGTGGGCGCGCACGACGACAAGCAGGTCGCGGCCGCGCTGCGCCGGGAGCTGCTGCGCGACGGGCAGGCCTTCTACATCCACAACCGGGTCAGCAGCATCGACGCCGCCGCGGCCCGGGTGCAGCAGTTGGTGCCCGAGGCGCGGGTGGTGGTCGCCCACGGCCAGATGCCGGAAGAGCTGTTGGAGCGCACCGTCGAAGGTTTCTGGAACCGCGAATTCGACATCCTGGTCTGCACCACCATCGTCGAGACCGGACTGGACATCTCGAACGCCAACACCCTGATCGTGGAACGTGCCGATACGTTCGGCCTGTCCCAGCTGCACCAGCTGCGCGGGCGGGTGGGCCGCAGCCGCGAGCGCGGGTACGCCTACTTCCTGTACCCGAAGGAGGCGCCCCTCACCGAGACCGCCTATGACCGGCTTGCCACCATCGCGCAGAACAACGAGCTCGGCGCGGGTATGGCAGTGGCGTTGAAGGACTTGGAGATTCGCGGCGCCGGCAATGTGCTCGGGGTCGAGCAGTCCGGTCACGTCGCCGGGGTCGGTTTCGACCTGTACGTCCGGCTGGTGGGCGAGGCGGTCGAAGCGTATCGGGCGGTTGCCGACGGCAAGACGGTCACCACCGCAGAGGAACCCAAGGATGTGCGGATCGATTTGCCGGTCGACGCCAATCTGCCGCCGGACTACATCGGCAGTGACCGGTTGCGGCTGGAGGCTTATCGCCGGCTCGCCGCCGCCGGCGACGATGCGGGCATCGTCGCGGTGGTGGAGGAGCTGACCGACCGTTACGGGCCGCTGCCCGAGCCGGCCCAGCGGTTGCTGGCGGTGGCGCGCCTGCGCCTGCTGTGCCGCAACTACGGGGTGACCGAAGTCGCTGCCACCGGAAGTGGTTCTGCGACAACGCTTCGCGTATCGCCGTTGACGCTGCCCGACTCCGCGCAGCTGCGGCTCAAGCGGGTGTACCCCGGTGCGGGCTACCGGGCGACCACGTCGACGGTGCAGGTTCCGATCCCACGGGCGGGCAGTGGGGTCGGCGCGCCCCGGATCCGGGATCTGGAACTGGTGCAGATGGTGGCCGATCTGCTTCTCGCACTTGACGGGAAACCGGCCGGCGAGCTTGATATAACGACGTTCACACCGGCCGGCGCGCAGAAGGGAGAGCGGCGGTGACCGTCATTCTCGTCGACCCGCGCCGTCCCGCGCTGGTGCCCGTCGACGCCGTCGAACTCCTGACCGGCGATGTGCAGTACACCGAGGAGATGCCGGTCATGGTGCCGTGGTCGCTGCCGTCGGCGCGCCCGGTGTACAGCGGTGCGGATGCGCCGGTGCTGCTGTCCTCCGACCGCCAGCACCCGCAGGTGCGGGCCAGGTTGGCCGCCGGCGAACGGCTGATCGCCGCGCCCGCCTCCCAGCCCGGTGAGCGGCTGGTCGACGCCGTGGCGATCATGGACAAGCTGCGCACCGCCGGGCCGTGGGAGAGCGAACAGACCCACGACTCACTGCGGCGCTACCTCCTGGAGGAGACCTACGAGCTCTTCGACGCGGTGCGCGGCGGCAATCTCAACGAGCTGCGCGACGAACTCGGAGATGTGTTACTGCAGGTGCTTTTTCACGCCCGGATCGCCGAGGAGGCGACGCAGCACGCATTCACCATCGACGATGTCGCCGACGCGCTGGTACGTAAGCTCGGTAACCGGGTGCCCGCGGTGCTGGCCGGGGAATCGATCTCGCTGCAAGACCAGCTGGCCCAGTGGGAGGAGCGCAAGGCAGCTGAAAAGATGCGCAACGGCGGCCGTTTTTCCTGCGTCGACGATGTGCCGACTTCTCAGCCGGCGTTGGCGTTGGCGCAGAAGGTGATTGCCCGGGTTTTGAGCGCTGGAGTGCCGGCACAGCTGATTCCGGCGTCGATCGTGACGGTCACGGTGGCGGCCGACAAGGATGCCGAAAACGAGCTGCGCACTGAGGTTCTGGAGTTCATGGACACCGTGCGCGCGGTCGAACGCGCGATCGCGGCGAACCGCCGCGATGCTGATGTGTCCAACCAGCTCGATGGCGCCGCGCCGCTGGGCGTGGTGAGCGCCGACGAGTGGCGCCGGCATTGGCCCGTGGTCGTCGATGAGCCCCTGGATGATCCGCTGGCGCCCGAACTGGTCTCCGGCGACGACGATCTGCTCGACGAGGTCGACGCCGTGTTCATCGACTCCGACGATGAGGAATTCGGCGTACCCGAACTGGCGGTCGAGGATGTCGATCTGGCTGAGCCGGATCAGCCGAGCAGCGTCGAACCCCAGTAGTCGCCATCGCGCAGTCCTGGCGGGATGGCGAAGATCGCGCTGCCGTTGTGGGTGATGTACTCGTTGAGCGCGTCCCGGCGGGCCAGCTCCATCTGCATCGGGATGAACTGCGTCACCGGATTACGGACGAACGCGATGAAGAACAGCCCGGCGTCCAGGTGGCCGAATCCGTCGGAGCCGTCGGTGAAATTGTAGCCACGGCGCAGAATCCGGATCCCGTTGAGATGCTGGTGCGATGCCAGCCGCACGTGGGCGTTGACATCGATCAACGGGGTGTTCTTGTTGTCGACGAGATCGAGGTTGAGCTCCTCGAATTCCTGCTTCAGCCCGTTGGGTGCACCGCTGCCCTTCTGTCGCCCGATCACCCTCTCCTGCTCTAGAAGCGTTGTGCGGTCCCATGATTCGATGCGCATCCGGATCCGGCGGCTGATCATGTAGCTGCCGCCGGTCATCCACTCCGGTCCGTCGCCCTTTGCCACCCACACCTGCTGGGCCAGGGCGTCGGTTTCGTCGGACTTGATATTGTTCGTTCCGTCCTTGAACCCGAACAGGTTTCGTGGGGTGGCCTGCTCGCGAGTGGTCGACGAGGTGCGGCCGAACCCGAGCTGGGAGTAGCGCACCGCCACCGTCCCGAAGCCGACCCGGGCCAGGTTGCGGATCGCATGCACCGCCACCTGCGGGTCGTTGGCGCACGCCTGCACGACGATATCGCCGCCGCAGCGGGCCGGGTCCATGGTCTCGTTGGGGAACTTCGGCAGGTTCTCCAGCAGTTGCGGCTTGAGGCCGGCGATACCGAACCGGTCCTTGCCGTCCTTGAGGAAGAACGTCGGGCCGAACCCGATGGTCAGCGTCAGCTGCGAAGGCGGCAGGCCCAACGCCTCACCGGTATCCGACGGCGGCGCATAGGGATTGAGCCCGATGGCACCGTCGTGGACGGCTTCTTCGCCGGCGGTCATCCGCTCGGCCATGCCCGTCCACTCCTTGAGCATGGCGACGACATCGGCTTTGGAGTCGGTCGTGACGTCGAATGTGGCGAAGTGCATCCGGTCCTGTGCGGGGGTGACGATCCCGGCCTGGTGTTCGCCGCGGAACGGCACCGGTTTGTCCAGTCCGCTGATGTGCGCGTCGGCCGCGGACGCCCGCCCGGCCAGCGCCCCGGCACCGGCCGCGCCGACCACCGCGGCTGTTACACCGGCGGCACCGAAGAGTTTGCGTCGGGACAGGCCCGCCGAAGGCGGCCGAGCCGGATTCGTCTGGTCGTCGGGGTTACTGGGGAGCGATGACACCTTGCACCTGGCTGACGTTCTTCCCGAGCGCGTCGATCGCGCGCGAGAGTTCTTGACGCTGGGGCTCGGTCACCGTGTCGTACGGCACGAAACCGTCACCCGTGCGGTATTTGGCCAGCAGCGCCTCGACGTCGGCGAAGCCCTTGTCGACCTGCTTGCCCAACTCGGCGTTACGGCTGTCGAGGATCGGGCGAATCGACGCGACCGCGGTCTGCGAACCGTCCACGTTGGCCTGGAAATCCCACAGGTCGGTGTGGCTGAAGATGTCCTCTTCGCCGCTGATCTTGCTAGCCGCGATCTCGTCGAGCAGACCCTGTGCGCCACCGGCGATCTGGGTGGAGTCGATGGTCCACCCCGGTGCTTTGACGCCGTCGTTCAGCTCCTTGACGTCGGCGACCAGCTGGTCGGCCAGCGCGTTCGCGTCCGGCTGCAGGCCGGTGACCCACAGCTGCTTCTCCAGCGCGTGGAAGCCGGTCCACTTCTGGCCGGGCTCCAGGTCAGCCTCGCGAAGGTCGATACGCGGGTCGAGGTCGTTGGGGAACGACTCGGCGACCGGCTCGATGCGCTCGTAGTAGGTGCGTGCGATCGGGTACTGCGCCTTGGCCGCCGCGACGTCACCCTTCTTGATGGCGTCGACGAACAGCTGAGTGGCCGGCACCAGCGCGTCGGTCTGGCTGTTCACGTAGCGCTTGTAGCTGTCGGCGGCTTCCTTGAACTCACCCTTCTCGTCGACCGCGACGGAGTTGCCAGTCACGGTGAAGTCGCCACGAATGCCGTCGCCGATCATGCCCGGTTTGCATGCGGTCTGATACTTGCCCGGCTCGCCAAGCTGCACGACCAGCTTGCGCTGCAGACCCGGGGAGATGTTCTCGACCTCACCCATCACTCGCTCGCCTTCGCCGTACACGTAGAACTCGGTGACCTTAGTGCCGTTGTTGGTGATCACGAAGGTGCTCGGTCCGGTCGCGGCCTGCGTGCCCGACAGCGTGCACTCGGTGTCGGAGGCGCTCACGGTGATCTCGGAGGGCGCCTTCGTGCTCGAATCCGCGGACTTGGTCTCTTTGGCCGTGCAGGCGGCCATGGAAACACTGGCCAGAATTGCCGCCGCAGCGGCAGTACCGGTCTTGATGCCGTGGGTGAACGTCACTGAGGAGACCTTTCGGAGAGAGGGGAGTCCTCCGAGTCCTCGGAGGCATTGGTGTTCTCGGTGGAGATTTCCTCGGCCGGCATCTGCTGCTTGGCCGTGGGACGGGTGGGCCGCAGGAAGAGGGCCAGCACGATGACGATGTAGGCCAGCCAACAGATCAGCTGCAGCACCGTCGGGGTCGGGGTGACGTTGAAGACGCCCTGGATGATCGCGCCGTACCAGGCCGACCAGTCGAATGCGGAGCTGACGTCAAAGGCCTTGGAGGCCAGTCCGGGAAGCCAGCCCACGGTCTGCAGCGCGCCGATGCCGTACGACAGGACACCCGCGGCGACCAGGATCAGGAAGACGCCGGTGTAGGAGAAGAACTTGGCCAGGTTGATCCGCACCGCGCCGGCGTACAGGCCCCAGGCGATCGCGGCCGCGGCCAGCACACCGATCAGCAGGCCGAGCAGCGGCCACGCCGTCTCGGCCTCGGCGAACCCGACCATGAACAGCGCGGTCTCGACACCTTCGCGGCCCACGGCCAGGAACGCCAGCGCGAAGACGGCGAACGCGCCGGTCTCGAGTGCCTTCGACATCCCGGCCCGCAGCTCACCGGATATGGTGGCCGACGCCTTGCGCATCCACAGCACCATCGAGGTGACGATCACGACGGCCACCAGCGACGCGATGCCGGCGATGGCTTCGGCGCCCAGTCCCGACACCGTGTACGTGCCGTATTGGACGGTGAGGAACACGCCGACCGTCATCAGGACCGCGGCGCCGACGCCCAGCCAGACCCACTTGAGGGCGTCCCGGCGATCCGATTTCACCAGGAAGGCGATCAGGACCATGACGATGATCCCGGCCTCAAGGCCTTCCCGCAGGCCGATCAGTCCGCTGCCGAAGAGCTGGGCGGTGATAGTGGGGGCGGCCGCGCTGAATGTCGTGTGGATGCCGGTCGCGATGTCCGCCACGTCAGTCATTCGGGGAGTCCTAACTAACTTGGATAGTCCCAGGTAAGCAAGGCTTACCAAAGCAAGGATGGCCTCACCTTAACAGACGCGGGGCCTCGAGTTCATCGCCTCGTTGGCGTCATCGGTGGGGACCAATGACCCCGAATGCATGGGACGATAAGAGGGTTGATTGGGTTCGAGGAGTGCTGTGTCGTCAACGCGTTGGCTGCGGGCCGTCGCCGTCGTTGCGGCGGCCGCCATGCTGCTGGCTTCGAGTTGTTCCTGGCAGCTCGGCACACCGATTCCCGACGGTGTGCCGCCCCCGCCGGGTGATCCGGTGCCTGCGGTCGACACTCATGCCAAGGGCCGGCCAGCCGACCAATTGCGTGACTGGGCAGCACAACGCGCACCAGCACTCGGCATTCCGATCATCGCGCTGGAGGCCTACGCCTATGCCGCGCGGGTGGCCGAGGTGGAGAACCCGGGCTGCCATCTGGCCTGGACCACGCTGGCCGGGATCGGAATGGTCGAGAGCCACCACGGCACCTACCGCGGTGCCGTCATCGCACCCAATGGCGACGTCAGCCCGCCGATCCGCGGGGTGCACCTCGACGGCACCAACGGCAATCTCGAGATCATCGACAGCGAGCAGTCCCTCGACAGTGATGTGCCGGTCTACGCGCGGGCGATGGGTCCCATGCAGTTCATCCCCGAGACCTGGCGGCTCTACGGCGTCGACGCCAACAACGACGGGGTAATCAGCCCGGACAACATCGACGACGCCGCGCTATCGGCAGCGGGGTATCTGTGTTTCCGCGGTAAGGATCTGGCATCCCCGCGCGGCTGGATGAATGCGCTGCACGCCTACAACCACTCTGACCAGTACGCCCGCGCCGTTCGGGACTGGGCGACGGCGTATGCGCAAGGCCATGCGCTCTGACACCAGCTCGACGGCGCTGCCGCGACGGAATCCATTAAGCGCCTCCACGCCCGGGACCATCTAGGCTGTGAGCGTCCACCACGACGCTAAGGAGACAGCCAAGTGCCCATCATCGAGCAGGTCGCGGCCCGAGAGATTCTCGACTCCCGCGGCAACCCGACCGTCGAGGTCGAGGTGGCCCTGATTGACGGCACCTTCGCCCGCGCGGCCGTCCCGTCCGGCGCGTCGACCGGCGAGCACGAGGCGGTCGAATTGCGCGACGGCGCCGCCCGCTACGGCGGCAAGGGTGTGGAGAAAGCTGTCGAGGCGGTGCTCGACGAGATCGCTCCGGCGGTCATCGGGCTCTCCGCCGACGATCAGCGGCTCATCGATCAGGCGCTGCTCGACCTGGACGGCACCCCCGACAAATCGCGGCTGGGCGCCAACGCGATCCTCGGCGTCTCGCTGGCAGTCGCCAAGGCCGCCGCGGATTCGGCCGGGCTACCTCTCTTCCGGTACCTGGGCGGCCCGAATGCCCACATCCTGCCGGTGCCGATGATGAACATCATCAACGGTGGCGCCCACGCCGACACCGGCGTCGACGTCCAGGAGTTCATGATCGCCCCGATCGGTGCGCCGAGCTTCAAGGAGGCGCTGCGCTGGGGTGCGGAGGTTTACCACTCGCTGAAGTCGGTGCTCAAGAAGCAGGGCCTGTCCACCGGTTTGGGTGACGAGGGCGGCTTCGCCCCTGACCTGCCCGGCACCAAGGCGGCACTGGATTTGATCGGCACCGCCATCGAGGGTGCCGGCCTCAAGGTGGGCTCCGATGTCGCGCTGGCTCTTGACGTCGCGGCGACCGAGTTCTACACGCAGGGTTCGGGTTACGCCTTCGAGAAGGAGACCCGCACCGCCGCGCAGATGGCGCAGTTCTACGCCGGGCTGCTGGATTCCTACTCGCTGGTGTCGATCGAGGATCCGCTGTCCGAGGACGACTGGGACGGCTGGGTCGAGCTGACCACCGCGATCGGTGACCGCGTGCAGCTGGTCGGTGACGACCTGTTCGTCACCAACCCCGAACGCCTCGAGGAAGGTATCGAGCGCGGGGCGGCCAACGCACTTCTGGTGAAGGTCAACCAGATTGGCACGCTGACCGAGACGCTCGACGCCGTCGTCCTGGCCCATAACAGCGGGTACCGCACGATGATGAGCCACCGCAGCGGCGAGACCGAGGACACCACGATCGCCGATCTGGCGGTGGCGGTCGGCAGCGGTCAGATCAAGACCGGCGCGCCGGCCCGCAGCGAGCGGGTGGCCAAGTACAACCAGCTGCTGCGCATCGAAGAGGCGCTCGGCGACGCCGCGCGTTACGCCGGCGACTTGGCCTTCCCTCGGTTCGTGGTCGGCGAATAGGCTCCAAGTCACTGTGGCGGAGAGTAAGCGGCCCGACCCGAAGCGACGTTCCCCGGCCTCCCGGCCGGGTGCGTCGGGTCGGATCCGTCCGCGCACTTCGCCTACGGCCAAACCTCGGGCCGCTGAGACGCGCGCGGCCACAGAGCCGGTAAGCGTCACCGAGCCGATCCGCCGGGCGATTGCGGCCTCGGTGGCACAACAGAGTGAACAGCGGCTGGGTTTCACCGCGCGCCGCGCGGCGATCCTGGCGGCGCTGGTCTGTGTGCTGACGCTGACCATCGCTGGACCGGTGCGCACCTATTTCGCCCAGCGCACCGAGATGAAGCAACTGGCCGCGTCGGAGGCGGCGCTGCGTCAGCAGATCGCCGACCTCGAGTCGCAGAAGACCAAACTGGGGGATCCGGTGTACATCGCCGCGCAGGCTCGCGAACGGCTCGGTTTCGTGATGCCCGGTGATATTCCCTATCAGGTGCAACTGCCGCAAGGGGCGGCCACCGCCCCTGACACCAGCCCGCAGTCTGTACCGGTGCGCAACACCGATCCGTGGTACACGTCGTTGTGGCACACCATCGCTGATACGCCGCACGGCCCGCCGATGCCTGTTGCCGTGGATCCCGCCCGGCCCGCGCCACCACCAGATCCTGGTGCACCTCCACCGGCGCCCGGTGGTTGATCCCGCCGATCTCGACGCGGTGGCGCGGCAGTTGGGGCGCGAGCCGCGCGGCGTACTGGAGATCGCATATCGCTGCCCCAATGGTGAACCGGCCGTGGTCAAGACCGCGCCCCGGCTGCCCGACGGCACGCCGTTCCCCACCCTGTTCTACCTGACCCATCCGGTGTTGACGGCCGCGGCGAGCCGGCTGGAGTCCGACGGGCTGATGCGGCAGATGAGCGAACGGCTGCAACAGGATCCGGACCTGGCCGCGGCCTACCGCCGCGCGCACGAGTCCTACCTGGCCGAGCGGGACGCGATCGAGTCGCTGGGTACGACGTTCACCGGCGGGGGCATGCCGGACCGGATCAAGTGCCTGCATGTGCTGATCGCGCACTCGCTGGCAAAAGGCCGCAGCGTCAACCCGTTCGGCGATGAGGCGCTGGCGGTCCTTGCCGCCGAGCCGGGGATGGCGGGAATCCTGGACAACGAGGAGTGGACATCAACGTAGACACCAACCGGGTTGCGGCTATCGACTGTGGCACCAACTCGATCCGGCTGCTGATCGCCGATATGGCGTCCGGGCGGCTGCACGATCTCCACCGGGAGATGCGCATCGTGCGGTTGGGTCAAGGTGTTGATGCCACAGGGCAATTCGCGCCCGATGCGCTGGCTCGCACCCAAGCCGCGCTGAGCGACTATGCCGCGCTGCTGAAGCGTTTCGATGTGCCCAAGGTGCGCATGGTCGCGACATCGGCGACCCGCGACGCCGTCAACCGTGACGTGTTCTTCGCGATGACCGCCGAGGTGCTGGATCCCGCGGTCCCCGGCGCGATCGCCGAGGTGATCAGCGGCCAGGAGGAGGCCGAGCTGTCCTTCAACGGTGCGGTCGGTGAACTCAACAGTGCCGCAGCGCCATTCGTGGTGGTCGATCTGGGTGGCGGCTCGACAGAGGTGGTGATCGGCGACGGCAGCGGAGTGCAGGCCAGCTTCTCCGCCGATATCGGTTGCGTGCGGCTCACCGAGCGTTGCCTGCATTCCGACCCGCCGACGGCTGCCGAGGTGGCCGCGGCTCGTGAGGTGGTGGCGCAGCGTCTCGGCGAGGCGCTGCGCGTGGTCCCGGTCGGTCAGGCCAAGACCTGGGTCGGTGTGGCAGGCACCTTCACCACGCTCGCGGCGCTGGCCCAACACATGACCACCTACGATGCCGATGCGATTCATCTATCCCGGGTCGGGTTCGCCGACCTGCTGGCCGTATGCGATCAGCTGATCGGGATGACCCGCAAACAACGTGCCGCGCTCGGACCCATGCACGAGGGGCGTGTCGACGTCATCGGCGGGGGTTCGATCGTGGTCCAAGAGCTGGCCCGTGCGCTGGGCCAGCAGGCCGGCATCGACGAACTCGTCGTCAGCGAGCACGACATCCTCGACGGGATCGCGCTGTCAATCGCCTGACGCGCGTCACTCGCTGGAGTGATCAGCGGCTCGCCGTCAGAGACGCCTCTCGACTAGAGCTTGACCTTACAACCGCTGCCGATGTTGTGACAGTGGTGGCCGCCGTCGCAGGCGTTACAGCGACAACTGCAATCACCGGTGTGTTTGGGCTCGACCCCGGCATTCTTAACCTGACGGTTCATGGGACAGATCATCTCCTTCGCCCGGATGATGCTCACGATAGATCGCGGACCAGGCGTGCGTCAGCGGTTTTCCATCACTGCTCGAAGCGGTAGCCCATGCCCGCTTCGGTCAACAGATGGCGCGGATGTGACGGGTCGTCCTCGAGCTTGCGGCGCAGCTGCGCCAGATACACCCGCAGATAGTGGGTTTCCTTGGCGTAGGCCGGGCCCCACACCTCTTTGAGCAACTCCTCACGGCCCACCAGCTTGCCGCGATTACGCACCAGCATCTCCAGCATGCCCCACTCGGTGGGGGTCAGGTGTACTTCGACGCCGCCCTTGAGGACCTTCTTGGCGGCCAGATCGACTGTGAAAGAAGCGGTTTCGACCACCGGCTCGTCGATTTCCGATGCCGCCGCGGCGCGTCGCACCGCCGCGCGCAGCCGGGCCAGGAACTCGTCCATGCCGAAGGGCTTGGTCACGTAGTCGTCGGCACCCGCGTCCAGCGCGTCGACCTTCTCGGCTGAGTCGGTGCGGGCCGACAACACGATCACCGGTGCGTTCAGCCAGCCGCGCAGCCCGCCGAGCACCTCGATACCGTCCATATCGGGCAGCCCGAGGTCCAACACGACCACGTCGGGCCGGTGCTCGGCGGCGACCTTCAGCGCCCCGGCGCCGGTGGCGGCGGTGATCACCTCGTAGCCGCGCACGCTCAGATTGATCCGCAACGCCCGTAGGATCTGCGGCTCGTCGTCGATCACCAGCACCTTGATCTTGCTCACTCACCGGCCTCCCGGCGGCGCGGCGAGGTCGACGATCACCGTCAGTCCACCGCCAGGGGTGTCGGTGGCCGAGATCGTCCCGCCCATCGCCTCGACGAAGCCGCTGGCCACCGAGAGGCCCAGTCCGACACCATATTTGTTATTCCGGTCGCCGAGACGCTGGAACGGTTCGAACAACTGCTCCTCGGTGCCGCGGGGCACGCCCGGGCCTTCATCGATGACGTTGATCAGTATCCGCTCGCCGATCCGGCCGGCGTTGACCCGAACGATGGATTCCGGGGCGTAGCGAAGCGCGTTGTCGATCAGGTTGGCCAGCACCCGTTCCAGCAGGCCGGCATCGGCCAGCGCCACCGCATCCCCGACGTCGACCTTCACCCGATCGAGTCCCTTGGCGCCGAACCCGGTGCCCCGATTGATGCTCAGTAGTGCGCGCTGAACCACCTCCTCGAGATACACCCGTTTCAGTTCGGGACGCACCACCCCGGCCGCGAGCCGCGACGAATCCAGCAGGTTGTCCACCAGAGCGCTCAGCTGGTCGACGGACTCCTCGACAGTGGCCAGCAGCTCGGCGGTGTCTTCCTCGGAGAACCCGATGTCCTCGGACCGCAGGCTCGACACTGCCGCCTTGGCTCCGGCCAGCGGTGTGCGCAGGTCATGACTGACCGCCGACAGCAGCGAACGGCGCAGTTCGTCGGCCTTCTCGATGGCCTCGGCCTTGCTGGCCTCCGCGGCCAGTTCCCGCTGCCGCACCAGTCCGGCGGCCTGTTTGGCGACGGCGGTCAGCACCCGCCGGTCGCGCGCGGGCAGGCTGCGCCCCGACATCAGCATCCAGAACTCGTCGTCACCGACCTCGATGGCGGTGTCGGCGGAATCCACTGTCGCACAGGGATCTTCGCCGACACACGCGACGATCGTCTCGTCGTGCCCGCGCACGCGCAGCACGCTGACCGTACGCTGCGAATAGGTCTCCCGAACCCGCTCCAGCAGCGTCTCCAAGTCCGCGCCGCGCAGCACCGAGCCGGCGAACAGGGTCAGCAGCTCGGCTTCCTGGGAGGCGTGCCTGGCTTCGCGTTGCCGGCTGGCCGCCCGGTCGACCAGTACCGCGACCGCGACCGCCAGCATCAGCAGCACGAGCTCGGTGATGGCGGCGTCGGGTTCGGCGATGGTGAACGTGTAACGCGGTTCGGTCAGGAAATAGTTGAGCAGCAGACCCGACAGCATCGCCGACAGGACCGCCGGCGCCACGCCGCCGAGCAGCGCGACGACCAGAACGCCCACCACGAACAGGGCGCTCTCGCCGCCGATGGTGAGATATCTGTCCAGGAACAGCGCGGTCAGCGCGCAGATGACCGAGGGCACGATGACGGCGGCCAACCAGGAGATCACCCGGCGTTCTCGCGGCGAGACCGCCCGCAGCGTGAGCCCCCGCTTGGCCTCCTCATGGGTCACCATGTGCACGTCGATCTTGCCGGAGTGCTGGACGATCGCGGCCCCGATGCCCTCGTCGAAGACGCGGGCCCACCGGGACCGGCGCGACGTTCCGATCACCAGCTGCGTCGCGTTCATCTCACGGGCGAAGTCCAGCAACGATTTTCCGACGTCGTCGCCGACGACGGTATGCACCGTGGCGCCGAGGCTGGCGGCGAGTTCGCGGACCTTGCCCATCTGCGGCGCCGACACCCCGGACAGCCCGTCGCCCCGCACCACGTGCACAATCATCAGCTCGGCGCTGGATTTCGAGGCGATCCGGGAGGCGCGTCGCACCAGCGTCTCCGACTCGGCGCCGCCGGTGACGGCGACGACGACACGTTCGCGGGCCTCCCAGGTGGCGGTGATCTTGTTGTCGGCACGGTACTTCGACAGCGCGGCATCGACCTGGTCGGCCAGCCACAGCAGCGCCAGCTCCCGCAGTGCGGTCAGGTTCCCGCGACGGAAGTAGTTCGACAGCGCGGCGTCTACCTTCTCGGGCGCGTAGACGTTGCCGTGAGAAAGCCTGCGCCGCAATGCCTCCGGAGTGATATCGACCAGCTCGATCTGCGAGGCGCTGCGGACGATCTCGTCGGGCACGGTCTCTTGTTGTTCGATCCCGGTGATCTGCGCGACGACGTCGTTGAGGCTTTCCAGGTGCTGGACGTTGACGGTCGAGAGCACCGTGATGCCAGCGTCGAGCAGCTCTTCGACATCCATCCACCGCTTCGGGTTCTTGCTGCCAGGGGTGTTGGTGTGCGCAAGTTCGTCGACCAGGACCACCTGCGGCTTGCGGGCCAGCACGGCGGGGACGTCGAGCTCGGGGAAGCGACTGCCGCGGTAGTCGATGTAGTGGGGCGGGATGGTCTGGATCCCGGTGAGCAGTCCTGCTGTCTTCGTCCGACCGTGCGTCTCGACCACGGCGGCCACCAGGTCTGTACCCCGCTCGAGCCGCCGGTGGGCCTCGCCGAGCATCGCGAACGTCTTTCCGACGCCTGGGGCGGCGCCAAGGTAGATGCGCAGCTCGCCCCGACGCGGCTTGGGGCCGGTGGGCGCGGGCTGCGCATCGTCCTCGGATGAGACGTCAGGCGGCGGTTCGCCGCCTGACGTCACGCGTGGCGGTTGAACGGTGTCCACCCGCTTATCATCCACGGTCGAATCAGCTCTTCACCGGAAACTTCTCGTCCAGCGCAATATTGAGCTCGACGACATTGACCCGCGGCTCGCCGAGGACGCCGAGGGTGCGGCCGTCGGTGTGGTCGGCGAGAAGCGGCCGGATCTGATCGGCGCTGACACCCCGGGCCTTGGCCACCCGCGCGATCTGCAGGTCTGCGTAGGCGGGGGAGATGTTCGGATCCAGGCCGCTAGCGCTGGCCGTGACCGCATCGGCGGGCACCGCAGGGTCGGACGCGGCACCCTTGATCGGAACGACCTGTCCGGCTGAGTAGTCCTCGCCGAACGTGGCGCATTGCACCCGGATGCCTTCGTAGGTGTCCAGGAACGGCTGCTTGGTCGTGTCACACGGTTCGTTGACGCTGACCACCTGGGTGGGGTTCACGACATTGCCGCGAGCATCGCGCGGACCGATGACCGACAACACCGCGCCCACGCCGCCGCCGGTGCAGAACGGACGCTTACCGTCGATGCCCTCGAGGTCGCCCACCGCCTTGCTACGCGAGCACACCAGGCTTAGCAGGCTGGCCTTGTAGCCATTCCCGTCGGCCGGCAGCGACGGATCGCCCGGGGTGTCGACGATGCTTTCCGGACCCAGGTTCGACGCGCTGGTGGCCAGCGGGTTGTATCCGGCGCCCGCGGCCGAGGGCCGGCTCTGGAAGTACTGCGGTAGTGCGTTGCCCTTGTCGTCGGTGAACAGTTGCCCGATCAAGCTGGAGCCCAACGGCTTTCCGTTCACCTCGATGATCGAGCCGTCGGCCTTGTCCTTGAGCCCCGGAATCTGAGCTACCAGCCAGATGAATAGCGGATAGCCGATCCCGACGATGACGGTGAGCACCAGCAGCGCCCGCAGCGCTGCCCAGTGTTGACGAACGAGACTGGAGAAGTTCATGTCACATCCCTGGCAAGAATTGGATGACGAGGTCAATCACCTTGATCCCGATGAACGGGGCGATGATCCCGCCTAGGCCGTATATGTAGAGGTTGCGGCTCAGCAGCTTCGAAGCGCTGCTCGGGGTGTAGCGAACACCTCTGAGCGACAACGGAATCAGCGCGATGATGACGAGCGCGTTGAAGATGACCGCGGACAGGATCGCCGACTGCGGGCTGTGCAGCCGCATGATGTTCAGCAGATCGAGGCCGGGGAACAGCGCCACGAACATCGCCGGAATGATGGCGAAGTACTTGGCGATGTCGTTGGCGATCGAGAACGTGGTCAGCGCACCGCGGGTGATCAACAACTGCTTGCCGATCTCGACGATCTCGATGAGCTTGGTCGGGTCGGAGTCCAAGTCGACCATGTTGCCGGCCTCTTTGGCCGCCGAGGTGCCGGTGTTCATCGCCACACCCACGTCGGCCTGCGCCAGCGCGGGTGCGTCGTTGGTGCCGTCACCGGTCATCGCGACCAGCTTGCCGCCCGCCTGCTCCTGCTTGATCAGCGCGAGCTTGTCCTCGGGCGTGGCCTCGGCGAGGAAGTCGTCGACACCGGCTTCGTCGGCAATTGCCTTGGCGGTCAACGGGTTGTCACCGGTGATCATCACCGTGCGGATGCCCATCTTGCGCATCTCGTCGAAGCGTTCGCGCATGCCCTGCTTGACGACGTCCTTGAGGTGAATGACGCCAAGAACTTCGGCTTTGCCGTCGACCTGCTGGCCGACCACCAATGGTGTGCCGCCCCCTGCGGAGATCCCGTCGACGATATCGCCGAGTTGTGTCGGCACGGTACCGCCCGCCGTCCGTACCCATTCCGCGACCGTACTGGCCGCGCCCTTGCGCAGCAGGTGACCGTTCTCCATGTCGACACCGGACATCCTGGTGGCGGCGGAGAACTCCACCCAGTGCGCATTGACCAGCTCACCCGGGGTGCGGGCGCGCAGGCCGAAGTTGGACTTGGCGAACACCACGATCGAGCGGCCCTCGGGGGTTTCGTCGGCCAGGCTGGACAGCTGCGCGGCATCGGCGAGCTGCTCGGGGGTGACCCCCGTCAGCGGGACGAAGTCCGACGCCTGTCGGTTGCCCAGGGTGATGGTGCCGGTCTTGTCCAGCAGCAGCGTGTTGACGTCACCGGCGGCCTCGACCGCGCGGCCCGACATGGCCAAGACGTTGCGCTGCACCAACCGGTCCATTCCGGCGATGCCGATCGCGGACAGCAGTGCGCCGATGGTCGTCGGGATCAGACACACCAGCAGCGAGACCATCACGATGCCGGTGATGCCGTCGCCGGCGAGCGCCAACGTGTCCGGTACCCCGGGGTTGTTGGTCTTCGAGAAGATGGCCAGCGGCTGCAGGGTCGCGACGGCGAAGATGAAGATGATCGTCAGCGCGGCCAGCAGGATGTTCAGCGCGATCTCGTTCGGAGTCTTCTGCCGGTTGGCGCCCTCGACGAGGGCGATCATCCGGTCGATGAAACTCTCACCGGGCTTCTGGGTGATCTTCACGACGATGCGGTCCGACAGCACCGTGGTGCCACCGGTCACCGCCGAGCGATCGCCGCCGGACTCCCGGATCACCGGAGCTGATTCGCCGGTGATGGCCGACTCGTCTACCGACGCAATGCCTTCCAGCACGTCACCGTCGCCGGGGATGACCTGGCCGGCCTCGACGACCACGAAGTCGCCCTGACTCAGCAGTGGCGCCGCGACTTCTTCCTCGCGACCTGGCTTGCCGGGCTCCCAACCAACGAGCCGGCGAGCCATGGTGTCGGCCTTGGTCTTTCGCAGCGATTCGGCCTGCGCCTTACCTCGGCCTTCGGCCACGGCCTCGGCGAGGTTGGCGAACACTACCGTCAACCACAGCCAGAAGACCGTTAGCCAGGCGAACCAGCTCGGGCTGATGATCGCCAGGATGGTGCTCCACCCGGCGCCGATCTCGACGATGAACATGACCGGGTTGCGCCAGAGGGTGCGCGGGTCGAGCTTGACCAGTGCATCCGGTAGGGCCTTCCACAGCATCTTGGGGTCGAGCAGACCACCCTGGACCTGCTTCTTCTTACCGCTGTCGGGTTGGTGTGTCGACTCTGCAGCGGAGTCGAGCGTTGTAGCTGCCATGGGTTAGTGAATTCCTTCGGCGAGTGGCCCGAGCGCGAGCATGGGCAGGAAGGTGAGGGCCACCAGGATGAGGGTCACGCCGGCGACCATGCCGACGAACTGGGGGCGGTGGGTGGGCAGGGTGCCGATCGACTCCGGCGTGTGGCCTTGTTTGGCCAGCGCACCGGCCAGGGCGAGTACCAGCACGATTGGCAGGAACCGGCCGAACACCATCGCCAGGCCTAATGCGGTGTTGTACCAGTCGGTGTTCACGGTGATGCCGGCGAACGCCGAGCCGTTGTTGTTGGCCGCCGAGGTGAATGCGTAGAGCACCTCGGACAGCCCGTGCGGCCCGCCGTTGAGCATGCCCGCGCGTTGTCCGGGCATCGCCATCGCGATAGCGGTTCCGGTCAGCACGATCAACGGGGTCACTAGGAAATAGCTTGCGGCCAGCTTGATTTCGCGCGGGGTGATCTTCTTACCCAGGTACTCCGGGGTGCGGCCGACCATCAGGCCGGCGACGAACACCGTGATCACCGCGAGGATCAGCATGCCGTAGAGGCCCGACCCGGTGCCGCCGGGTGCCACCTCACCGAGCTGCATGTTGAACATCGTCATCATGCCGCCGAGGCTGGTGTAGGAGTCGTGGGACGAGTCCACCGCGCCGGTCGACGTCAAGGTGGTGGCGTCGGCGAAGATCGCCGAGTCGGCAACGCCGAAGCGTTGTTCGACGCCCTCCATGGCCGATCCGACGGCGGTGGGCACGGTGCCGTGCGCCTGCAGCTGGAACTTCAGCATCAGCGTCACGCTGATCAGTGCCAGCACGCTCATCACGGCCGCGATCGCGTAGCCCTGCTTCTTGCTGTCGACCATGCGCCCGAAGGTGCGCGGCAGCGAGAAGCTGATCACCAGCAGCAGGAAGATCTCCACCCAGTTGGTCCACGTGGTGGGGTTCTCGAACGGGTGCGCCGAGTTGGCGTTGTAGAAGCCGCCGCCGTTGGTGCCGAGTTCCTTGATCGCCTCCTGGCTGGCAACCGGACCGCCGGTGATGGTCTGCTGCGCGCCGGCCAGGGTGTTGACGATCTGGTCGTGCAGATGGAAGTTCTGGATCACCCCGCCGGCAAGCAGAACGATCGCCGCCAGCACCGAGATCGGCAGCAGGATGCGCAGCGTGCCACGCACCAGATCGACCCAGAAATTGCCGAGCTCGGTCGCGTTGCGGCGGGCGAAGCCGCGCACCAAGGCGACGGCGACAGCCATGCCGACCGCGGCCGAGGTGAAGTTCTGCACCGACAACCCGGCCATCTGGACCAGGTGGCCTTGAGTCGATTCGCCAGAGTAGGCCTGCCAGTTGGTGTTGGTCACGAAGCTGACCGCGGTGTTCCAGGCCAGCGCCGGAGTCATCGGGGTTGCCGGATCGTTGAGGTGCAGCGGCAGCTTGCCCTGAACCAGCTGGAAGATGAACAGAACCAGGATGCTGATCGCGGAGAAGGCCAGCACGCTGCGCGCGTAGGCGCCCCAGGTCTGCTCCGACTTGGGGTCGGCGCCGATCAGCCGATAGATGAACCGTTCCGCGCGGTTGTTTTTGTCCGAGTTGTAGACCCGGTACATGTAGTCGCCCAGCGGCATGTGCACGGCCGCGAGCGCAACGATCAAGAGGACGAGAAACACGATCCCCGCCGATGTCGTAGTCACTAGAACCTCTCCGGAAACAGCAGTGCGGCGGCAAGGAACAGCGCCACCAGCACCGACAGGATCAGCCCGACGATGTTCTCGTAGCTCACAGTCGCTCGACCAGCTTCTGCACGAGGCCGAGCAGGGCGAAGATCGCCACTGTCAGCACGATGTAAATGACGACACCCATGTCTCTCCGTTCACGACCAAATCGATGAGTCCTCGTCGCTTCGGCCCGCCCACCAATGCTTGAGCCTCGACGTGGAGGACCACCACGAACGCTAGATCGCGCAACCACCGGCGCTGCCGGCGTTGACGGTTTCTTTACGCCGCAGCGCGGCGCCTTAACGGACTTCGTATGGATCGCGTAACCGTCTGCGCTGCGGCCGGATCGCCTTCCTAGTTTGGGGTCGACCCAGCACTCAACGACGAAGGAGGCTGCCGTTATCAGCGGTATAACGCAGTGGGGGACACCGGCGTTAATGCAGTTCGTCGTCGTTGTCGTGCTGGTTGTCCTGTTGCATGTTCCGCTTGGCGACTACATGGCGCGGGTCTACTCCGATGCCAAGCACTGGCGGATCGAGCAGGTGATCTACCGTCTGATCGGCTCAGAGCCCGATGGCCAACAACGGTGGACGAAGTACGGGTACTCGCTGCTGGCCTTCTCCGTGGTCAGCGTGCTGTTCCTCTACGGATTGCTGCTGATCCAGACGAAGCTGCCCGAGCCGTGGGGCCACGCCGGGATGAATCCAGCCCTGGCCTTCAACACCGCGATCTCGTTCGTCACCAACACCAGTTGGCAGAGCTACGCCGGCGAAGCCACGCTGGGGCATGTCGGCCTCGTCGCCGGGCTGGGGGTGCAGGCCTTCGCCAGTTGCGCGGTTGGCATGTGTGTTGGCGTTGCGTTGGTTCGAGGCCTCGCGCAGTACCAGAACGAGCAGCTCGGCAACTTCTGGACCGACTTGGTGCGCTCGATCGTCCGAATCCTGCTTCCACCGTCCATCATCGTCACGCTGGTATTACTGGCGTTGGGTGTGGTGAACAATTTCCATGGCGGGCAAGAGGTTTCGACTCTGGCTGGCGGCAACCAGACGATTCTCGGCGGGCCGGTGGCCACCTGGGAGTCGATCAAGCTGATGTCCGGCGACGGCGGTGGAGCCTTCAACGTCAATAGTGCGCACCCGTTCGAGAACCCGACGCCGTTGACGAACGCGGTGGAAATCGTTGCGATGCTGGTGATTCCGGTTGGATTTTTGCGGACCTTCGGTGCCATGGTCGGTGACCGCGAGCAGGGTTGGGCGCTGTTCACGGCAGCCGCGGTGCTTTTCGTGGTCGCAACGGTAGCGATCGTCGTGGCGACCGCGGTGTCGCACGGTTTGTCGGAGGTGCTGTCCGCGTTCACCAGCTCGGCGGCCAACAACGGCAGCGCATTCGCGGAAATCAGCGCCAACACCACCTGGTACAACACCGCGCTCGCGTTCGCAATGGTGATCGGGAGGTTCATTCCGATCATCGCCGTGTTGGCGATTGCGGGCACTTTTGCGGCTCAGAAGCCTGGCGTCATCACCGCGGGAACGCTGAGAACTCATTCGCCCACGTTCATCGTTCTGATAGTTGGTGCCACGCTGCTTGTCGTCGGGCTGGAGTACCTGCCGGCGTTGGCGCTCGGTCCGCCGGCCGACGGACTCAGGTAGCCCACAGCACGATCAGAGCCTCGCCAAGGTTTGGGCGGGCAACGTCACGAGATCGCAAGGATTCGCTATCTCGTGCTGTCGGCGCGCGATTGTGGAATGGGTCGCCCGTGGCAGGAGGCCGGGGCGTTTCGGTGAAGAGGTTTCGGTGACATTGTCGACTAGCTTTCGGTCAATCGTTCGGGGACGTCAACTGCCACAGGTTGATCAGGCGGAGATACGCCGGCTGATCAGCTATCGGGATTCGTGCGCGCCCGCTGAGGTGTCGTTCCCGGCGACCGTCCTGCACGACGCTGGCGTGGCCCGGTGGCTGCGCGATCAACGTTTCGCAATCGACGTACGCACTCTGCCCGAGTTGTATTCAGCGATAGCGGCCGGTATCCATCCGGTCCTGATGACGGTTCACGTCGAGCAGTTCGACAGGCAGGACATTCGCCGGGTGGGTGCCACCGGGGCGGCTCGGGTTGTGCTCAGCTGTTCAGAACACATCGCGTCACTAGGGGCAGAGAAAGCAGGACGCACACAGAATGTGTTGTTGCGCATGGCCGATGCTGCGACCGGCGACCGGCAGCAGTTCATTTTCGACTCCAAAGAGGCCGATGGCGCCGTGGACGCGGTAATGGCCCGGCGTTCTGCAGCCCTGATCGGGCTGCACTGCGACGTCGGCACGGCTGTCGAGGACTTCATCAGTTATCCGGCCGCGATCGGCAACATGATCGCGCAGATGGACCACATCCGCCGTCGTCACGGTGTCGTGCTGACCCGGCTCATCCTCGGTGGCGGAAAAGCCCTGACCGATTCTGACAGTTCCGCCGTCCGACGCGATCTTGCCGAGGAGATTGACCGTGCGGTCGACGACGCATGCGCCACATTGCGGTTCCCGCGGCCGGTGATCGTGATGTCGGCCGGCGGTCCCGACCCATCGGTCCCCTTCTGAGTGACACTGTGGCGCTGCGCTGTTGTACGGAGTACCGCAGGGCACGAATCCGCGGTGTCGCGTGCCACGGTGGTCGGCGTTGGTCGCTTCGTCGTGAACGCTCGATGGCAGTTGGACGCGTTGGCAGGGATGTCGACTCCACGTCGCCGAGTCCTGATCGACGTGACAGATCAGGACGCCGACGAACTGGTCGCCGCGACAAACTCTTGCGCGGGCTTGAACATGATTGGTGTGCATCGCAGTCTGCCGCTTTCCCAGCCCCGCGGTCAACATTGCGCTGTCGCACACGGAACTGATCGCCACTAGGCTCACACGGCCCACGCGGGTCGGACTCGGCGACGAGGGGGTCGACCAACGGTTCGTCGGTCACGTCACCTCCGACCAGCCGGATGTGGTCCTCGACGGGACGAAGTGATTCGCGGCATCCGGCGTAGGTCAGCGCCTCGAGCACCGTCACCGAAACGCCGGGCCGTTCGCGCACGGTGCGGTGAACGAAGTTAGCACCGATGAATCCGGGGCCGCCCGTCACCAACCGCCGCACGGCGCCCACCGTAACGGGCACCCGCGACGTCACCCGGCCGCGGTCAGCCCCAGCGGCCCGGCCAACTCGGTCAGTGTGGGCAGCAGTGTGTCGGGCCCGCCCAGCACCTGGATGGTCACGTGATCGGCCCCGGCATCGAGGTGTTCGGTCAGCCGCGCGGCAATCGCCTCGACCGTGCCGTAGGCGATCACCGAGTCGATCAACTTGTCACTGCCCGGCTGCTCGACGTCGGCATCGCTAAAGCCCAGCCGCTTCCAGTTGTTGACGTAGTTGCTCAACCCCAGGTAGAAGCCGACGCTGTCCCGGCCGAGCCTTCTGGCCTCTTCGACGTCAGTGGTGAGGACCACCTTGTGTTCGGGCGCCAGGAACGCCGACGCACCCACCAGGTCGCGCGCCTGCGCGGTGTGCTCGGGGGTGGTCAGGTAGGGGTGCGCGCCGGCGCTGCGATGCGCGGCAAGCTGCAGCACCTTGGGCCCGAGCGCGGCGATCACCCGACGGCTGGTCGGCACGCACTTGTCGTCGAGCTTGTCGAGATAGCTCACCAGCGCCTCGTAGGGCTTCTGGTAATCCTGCGTGTGCTCGGGGTGACCTACGCCCACACCGAGCAAAAACCTTCCGGGATAAGCATTTTCGATGCGCTCAAAGGACGCTGCGACCTCGTCTGGCGGCGCGTTCCAGATATTGACGATCCCGGTGGCGACGGTCAGATTCTCGGTACGCTCGAGGATCGGCTCGACGAACGCAAGCTCGGCAGCCGGCGATGCGCCGACCCATATCGCGCCGTAGCCCAGGCGCTCGATCTCGACCGCCCGGTCCGGTGACACCGGGCCGGCGGTCCACACTCCGAAGCGGCCGAGATCGGGTTTGAGCAGCGACGGATTGGTCACGAGTACCTCTCGTTAGGTTGTTTGAGACTCAAGTTATTTGAGACCCAGCGGGCCGGCCAGTGCAGCCAGCGCATCCACCAGCTTGTCAGAAGATGTCAACACCTGGACAGGCACGTGGTCGGCCCCGGCGTCGAGATGGGCGGTGAGCCGGGCCGCGATCTCCTCGGGTGTGCCGTAGGCCACGACGGCGTCGACCAGCCGGTCGCTGCCGGGCTTGGCCACGTCTTCGTCGTTGAAGCCCAACCGTTTCCAGCTGTTGAGGTAGTTCTGCAAGTTGAGGTAGATGTCCAGCGCACCCCTGCCGACCTGCCGCGCCTTCTCAGCGTCCGTGGTGAGGATCGCCTTGTGTTCGGGTGCCAGGAACGCATGCGGGCCCAGCAGCTCGCGCGCCTGCGCGGTGTGCTCGGGCGTGGTCAGGTACGGGTGCGCCCCGGCGCTGCGCGCGGCCGACAGTTTGAGAACCTGCGGTCCGAGTGCGGCGATCACCCGCCGGTTCTTGGGCACACCGTACTCGTCGAGCTTGTCGAGGTAGCCGCGCAGCGCGTCGATCGGTTTCTGGTATTCCTCGGTGGCTTCGGGATGGCCGACGCCGATGCCGAGCAGGAACCGGCCGGGGTAGGCCGCTTCGATGCGGTGGAACGACTCGGCCACCGGGCCGGGCGCCGCGGTCCAGATGTTGACTATGCCGGTGGCCACCTTCAACGTGGTGGTGTTGGCCAAAATTGGTTCCACCCAATCCAATTCGGCCGGCGGCGAACCGCCCACCCAGACTGCGCCGTACCCCAGCGCCTCGATCTCCTTGGCTTGCTGCGGGGTGACCCCGCGACCGAATGATGCGAACCTGCCGAGATCGGGCTTGGCGCTCATGGGGGCTACAACCCGCGGTCCGGCGCAGCCTATTCCGCAGTGGCGGAAAGTTCACCTGGCGATGGCGCAATCGGTCCCGGCGCCGTCAGCGGCAAGCGGATGATGAAGCGGGTATTGCCCGGTTCGGACGCCACCTGAATATCGCCCTGATGCTTTTCGACGATGATGCGGCGCGCGAGGTCCAGGCCGAGGCCGTCGCCCTCGCCGAACGGTTTCGTGGTGAAGAACGCGGTGAAGATCCGATCGATGATCTCGTCGGGGATACCGGGGCCGTCGTCACCGATCTCGACCCGGATCATGTCCTCGCCCTGACGGGCGGTGCGGATTGTCAGCGTGCCGCGACCCTTCATCGCCTGGATGGCGTTGTTGATGATGACATCCCATACCTCGTTCAAACCGCCTGGGTAGCAGCCGATTTCGGGGAGTGTCTTATCCCAGTCCTTGACCAGCTTGATGGGTTTGTCCGGGCCTACCTTGTGGCCGAAGAGCGTCTTCAGCGTGCTGTGCAGCAACTCGTGCACATTGGCGACCTGGTACTCGGCCCGGTCCATCTGGGAGTACTTCTTGGCCCCGGCGAGCAGACCGGAGATACGTTCGGAGGCGTCGGCGATCTCGTTCATCCGCAATTCGGTGTCGATGGTGTACTTCAGCCAGCCGATGGCGCTCTGCAAGGTCGCCGAGCAGTCGACCGAATCGATGGAGGCCTCGACGCGTTCCAGCCAATCGACATCCAGGCCCGCCTCCACGAATGTCGGCGCATAATCCCACGCCCCGGCGATGCCGTGGTTTTCCAGCCAATCGCCGACCTGGTCCTCGCGATCGGAGGTCTCCAGCGCGGTCAGTTCCTGTGCCTTGGATTTGGCGACCATTTCGGCGACTTCGTCCTGAATGCGTACCAGCATGCGCAGCGCCTCAGGGGTGAACTTGCCGTCGGCCAGCATCGACAGCTTGTAGCGCATCTTGCCGACCCCCTCGCGCAGATCGGCGACTGCTCTGGCGGTAGCAGCGGCGGGGTTGTTGAGCTGGTGGGTGAGCCCCGCGGTGATCGTGCCGAGCGCCAGCAGCTTTTGGCGCTGTCCGATGATCTGGCTCTGTCGCCGGCCGCCGACCATGTGGCCCTCGAGTAGGTGCACGGCCATGGGGAATTCGGTCTGCATGAATTTCGCGAACGCGCTTGCGTCGAGCACGAAGAACCGCGACGGCCGCGTGACGCGCACCGACGCCTGGTAGAGCTGTTCCTCGTCGGGGATGTAGGCCGACCAGGCTCCGCAATACACGCCCCGCTGCGAGGTGCGATTGGTCTCGACGTCGACCCCGCCGGAGCGTTTGGACATCACCAACTCACCGTCGAGCAGAACGTAGAAGCAGGTGGCCGGCTCGCCCTCCACGACGACGGGGCCGGTCTCGAAGACGCGGATATGCCCGTTCGCGCACAGCGTCTGCAACTGTTCGTCGGTCAGCGCCTCGAACAGGAACAGGGTCCGCAGTTCGTCGGGTAGGCATTTCTCGCCCATCGTCTTCTCCTTGCTGGTTACGCCTCGGCCAGGTAGCGGTGCACCAACATCACCGCCATCGACCCTTCGCCGACAGCCGCGGCCACCCTTTTGGCGGACTCGGCGCGCACGTCTCCTGCAACAAACACACCCGGCACGCTTGTTTCCAGGTGGTGCGGCGGCCGGTCCAGACCCCACCCGGCCACATTGGCCAGGTCGGGTCCGGCCAGGACGAAACCGTGGTCGTCGACGGCGACGACCTCTTTGAGCCAGTTGGTGCGGGGCTCGGCGCCGATGAAGCAGCACATCCGGGTGGATTCGACGGTTTCCCGCTGACCGGTCTGCCTGTCCTCCAGCACCAGGCCGGTCAGGTGATCATCGTCGCCGAGGGTGTCCACCACCTCGGTGCAGGTCCGGACGGAGATGTTGGGATTCTTCTCGATCTGCTGGATCAGGTAGTGCGACATCGACGCTTCCAGCGAGGGGCCGCGCACCAGCATGGTGACCGAGTTGGCTTCGCGGGACATGTACATCGCGGCCTGCCCGGCCGAGTTGGCCCCGCCGACGATGTAGACGTCCTCACCCTTGCATTCGGAGGCGTCCGACACCGAGGCGCCGTAGTAGACGCCGCGTCCGACGTAGTTGCTGGCGGGGTCGTCGGGGTTGTCCCAGCATCCGGTGACCTGCAGCTGGCGGTAGGAGACACCGGTGGCCAGGATGACCGCCCGCGCGGCGATGCTGCCGCCGTCCTCGAAGGTGATGGTGCGAGCGGTTCCTGCCTCGCCGGCCTCCAGCCGGACTGCCTTGCGGGTGGTGATGACCTCGGCGCCGAAACGCTCGGCCTGCCGGCGCGCCGACGTCGTCAGCTCGGCCCCGGAGACGCCGGTGGGGAAGCCGAGGTAGTTCTCGATCCGCGAGCTGCGCCCGGCCTGGCCGCCGGTCGTCGTCTCCTCGATCAGGACCGTCCTGAGCCCTTCGGACGCGCCGTACACGCCGGCCGCGAGTCCCGCCGGCCCGCCGCCGATGACGGCGAGGTCATACATCTCGAGCAAGGGGTTGGTCGATAACCCCAGCATTTCGGCAAGCGCGGCGTTGGTCGGGTCGACCAGGATCTCGCCCTTCTCGGTGATGACGACCGGCAGCTCCAACCCATCCAGGCTGGCGGCGTCGAGCAGTTGCTTGCCCTTGGGCTCGTCGGCGTTGAACGCCCGGAACGTGTGCTGGTTGCGGGCCAGGAACTGGCGGACCTCCCAGGACCGCTCACTCCACCGGTGCCCGATCACCTTGGTGTGGGGGATGGCGCGATCGCCGGTGGCGTGCCAGGCCTCCAGTAGCGCGTCGATCACCGGGTAGAGCTTTTCCTCCGGCGGATCCCACGGCTTGAGCAGGTAGTGGTCCAGATCGACGACGTTGATGGCGTCGATCGCGGCGTGGGTGTCGGCATAGGCCGTCAGTAGAACGCGCCGGGCCATCGGGTAGACGTCCATCGCCTCTTCGAGGAACTGGATGCCGCTCATCTGAGGCATCCGGTAGTCGGCGACGAACACCGCGACGGTCTCGCCGCGCAGCTTGAGTTCGTTGATCGTTTCCAGCGCGTCCGGCCCGGATTCTGCCCGCACGATCCGGTATCGATCGCCGTAGTGGCGGCGAAGGTCGCGAGCAACAGCGCGCGACACGGCCGGGTCGTCGTCAACGGTGAGAATGACGGGTTTGCGGGGCTGGGGAGCGGGTCCGGTCATCGCTTGTCATTATGCGTCGGATGTCCAGTGCTCATGCGGGTGAGCGTGGCACGGTCGACGTTCCGGCCGCGCGTGCCGCGAGGGCATCGGCCACCGCGCTGAACTCGACAAGTGCGGCGGTGAGGTCGTCGACGATCTCCTGCGCGATGACCTCGGGCGGCACGCCGTCGTCGAGGTCGGTTGCCGAGGAGTCCTTCAGCCAAGTGATGTCGAGGTTCACCTTGTCCCGTGCGGCGAGTTCGTCGTGCGGGTACTGACGGAACCGTTCGGACTCGATGCGGGCGCTGCGATTCTCTGCGTTGAACACCTCGACGAACGGTGCCAGGTCCGCCTCGCGCATGGGGCGCTGCTTGAGCGTGAAATGCGAGCTGTCTCACCGGCTCCGCCTTCGAAGAAAACATTGTCGGGGACGACGACCGCGGCGCAGCCGTCGATCTTCAACGAGGTGGCAATGTGCTGCACGAAATTGAGTTGCTTGTGTGTGGTGGTGACCCAGAAATCAGGCCGGCTGTAGGCGATGTCCTCGCGTTCGGCCCGGCCATCCTCGCCGACGACGGTGACCGAGGACTTCCGTCCAAATGGAGGATTGGCGAGCACCCCGACGCTTCATAGCAGAACGGCACTGGTTCGTCGCGTCGCCAGGCGGCCAATTTGTGTTCGGGGCGCGGGCCGTCGGCATACCTGCGGGTCTGCCGCGGCGACGAAGGCTCGGGCGCTATAAAGCTTCGTGGGGTGCGATCCCCTGAAACCGCGATCCGGAGCAGGTTGCCCAGCTGCCAACACTGCTCCAGTGCGCTCAACGCGGCGTGCACATCGAACAGATGAGTGTGGGTGGCGGCGTTGCCGATCTTTCTGATCTCGTGAAGAGCGCCAGCGGTCTGGCGGGTGAGAACACCCGCGCGCTCCAGGGCGATGATTCGGTCGACCTGCCGATCGCCGGCGCACTGAGTCCGAGTACGGATCACCAGCTGCTCGGCCAAGACTTCACCGAACTGCCGACACTTCACCAACGCACCGTTGGGGTCGACGTAGATCGCTTTCGGTCTCTACCCATCTGTGCGGTTAGCCGCCAGCTTTTACCGGACGCGAACGTCAAATCGCCCGGCTAACGGGCCTCAACTCAGGTCGGCAGCGCTTTGCGGCCGAGAGGTCCGCGGTGAACGAGGGGCGAACGTGCCATCGCAGCTGCTCTGTGCGGATTTTGGGTACGGCCCCGGAGCGGGTATCGTAGACCGGCGGTGCGGTATCCGCGCCGACTCTTGCGTGCCTCGTCCTGGAATTTGTGGAATTTCCCGATCCCGGCTCACGTTTTGCAGTCGGGGCGAGCGCTGCCCCGAACCGAGAAAGCAGGATCTGAGAGGTTATGGCCAAGAAAGACGGTGCCATCGAGGTCGAGGGCCGCGTGGTCGAGCCCCTGCCCAATGCGATGTTTCGTATTGAGCTGGAGAACGGACACAAGGTGCTCGCTCACATCAGCGGCAAGATGCGGCAGCACTACATCCGCATCCTCCCCGAGGACCGGGTGGTAGTGGAGTTGTCTCCCTACGACCTGACCCGGGGTCGCATTGTGTACCGGTACAAGTAGCGACGAGCGCAGCGAGTCGCTACGAAATATCTAACGTGCCCGACCGACCCCGAACCAGCGCACGACCGATAAACCGACGAGAACTAGAAGGATCGAACAGCCGTGAAGGTGAACCCGAGCGTCAAGCCGATCTGCGACAAGTGCAGGGTGATCCGCCGGCATGGGCGGGTCATGGTGATCTGCTCTGATCCGCGCCACAAGCAGCGGCAGGGCTAACCGGCCCACCGCTTGCATCGGCGAGCATCACAACAACTCAATGATGACCTCCCAGTATCACTGAATGGATTGGCCATTTAGCTGCGCCCGGAACGGAGGCCGGGCCCCGACGCAGTCGGGAACGAACTGGGAACAGACCTCCGCATAGAAGAAGGAATCAAAGCCCTGTGGCACGTCTAGTGGGCGTGGATCTCCCGCGCGATAAGCGCATGGAGATCGCGCTGACCTACATCTACGGCATCGGCCGTACCCGTTCTCAGGAAATCCTCGACGCGACCGGTATCGACCGGGATCTGCGTACCAAGGACCTGACCGACGATCAGCTCACGCAATTGCGTGACTACATCGAAGCCTCCCTCAAGGTTGAGGGTGACCTGCGCCGTGAGGTGCAGGCCGACATCCGTCGCAAGATCGAGATCGGCTGCTACCAGGGCCTGCGGCACCGTCGCGGTCTGCCGGTGCGTGGCCAGCGAACCAAGACCAATGCGCGTACCCGTAAGGGCCCGAAGCGCACCATCGCCGGCAAGAAGAAGGCCAGGTAACCCCGGATGGCACAAGCAAAGAAGGGCGGCGCTGCACCCAAGAAGGGGCAGAAGACCCGTCGCCGGGAAAAGAAGAACGTCCCGCACGGTGCCGCGCATATCAAGAGCACCTTCAACAACACGATCGTCTCGATCACCGATCCGCAGGGCAATGTCATTGCCTGGGCGTCGTCGGGTCACGTCGGCTTCAAGGGATCGCGTAAGTCGACCCCGTTCGCCGCTCAGCTGGCTGCCGAGAACGCTGCCCGCAAGGCGCAGGAGCACGGCGTCAAGAAGGTCGACGTGTTCGTCAAGGGCCCGGGTTCGGGCCGTGAGACCGCCATCCGTTCGCTCCAGGCCGCTGGCCTCGAGGTTGGCGCGATTTCCGATGTCACACCGCAGCCGCACAACGGCTGCCGTCCGCCCAAGCGGCGCCGGGTCTAGGGAGGACTAGAAAATGGCTCGTTATACCGGACCCGCAACCCGCAAGTCGCGCCGTCTTGGCGTCGACCTGGTTGGCGGCGATCAGTCGTTCGAGAAGCGCCCCTACCCGCCCGGCCAGCACGGCCGCGCGCGGATCAAGGAGAGCGAATACCGCCAGCAGCTGCAGGAGAAGCAGAAGGCTCGCTTCACCTACGGCGTGCTGGAGAAGCAGTTCCGCAGGTACTACGAAGAGGCGAACCGTTCCTCGGGCAAGACTGGCGAGAACCTGCTGCAGATCCTGGAGACCCGCCTGGACAACGTCGTGTACCGCGCCGGTTTGGCGCGTACCCGCCGGGCAGCTCGCCAGCTCGTCAGCCACGGCCACTTCACCGTCAACGGTGTCAAGGTGAACATCCCGAGCTACCGGGTGTCGCAGTACGACATCATCGACATCAAAGAGAGGTCGCTGAACACCTTCCCGTTCGAGCTGTCCCGGCAGACCGCCGGTGACCGCCCGATCCCGTCCTGGTTGCAGGTCGTGGGAGAGCGTCAGCGGATCCTCGTGCACCAGCTGCCCGAGCGCGCGCAGATCCAGGTGCCGCTGGCCGAGCAGCTCATCGTCGAGTTCTACTCGAAGTAAGAAGACGTCCGCGGAGCAACCGTTGCGCGGATCACTTGACGGCATCAAATAGCGGGTGCCGAGAAGGAGATACGAAAAACCATGCTGATTTCTCAGCGCCCCACGCTCAGCGAAGAGGTCATCGCCGAGAACCGGTCCCAGTTCGTCATCGAGCCGCTGGAGCCGGGATTCGGTTACACCCTTGGCAATTCGCTGCGGCGTACGCTGCTGTCGTCGATCCCCGGCGCGGCCGTGACGAGCATCCGCATCGATGGTGTGCTGCACGAGTTCACCACCGTGCCCGGTGTGAAGGAAGACGTCACCGACATCATCCTGAACCTCAAGAGCCTGGTCGTCGCTTCCGAGGAGGACGAGCCGGTCACCATGTACCTGCGCAAGCAGGGCCCGGGTGTGGTCACTGCCGGTGACATCGTTCCGCCTGCCGGCGTGACGGTGCACAATCCCGACATGCACATCGCGACCCTCAACGACAAGGGCAAGCTCGAGGTCGAGCTCGTTGTCGAGCGTGGCCGCGGTTACGTGCCGGCCGTGCAGAACAAGGCGTCGGGCGCCGAGATCGGCCGTATCCCGGTCGATTCCATCTACTCGCCGGTGCTGAAGGTCACCTACAAGGTGGAGGCCACCCGCGTCGAGCAGCGCACCGACTTCGACAAGCTGATCCTGGACGTCGAGACCAAGAACTCTATCGGCCCGCGTGACGCCCTCGCGTCGGCCGGCAAGACCCTGGTCGAATTGTTCGGTCTGGCACGGGAACTCAACGTCGAGGCCGAGGGCATCGAGATCGGCCCGTCGCCGGCCGAGGCCGATCACATCGCGGCGTTCGCGCTGCCGATCGACGATCTGGATCTGACGGTCCGCTCGTACAACTGCCTCAAGCGCGAAGGTGTGCACACCGTCGGCGAGCTGGTCGCCCGCACGGAGTCCGATCTGCTGGACATCCGTAACTTCGGCCAGAAGTCGATCGACGAGGTCAAGATCAAGCTGCACCAGCTGGGTCTGTCGCTCAAGGACAGCCCGGCCAGCTTCGACCCTTCCGAGGTCGCCGGCTACGACGTCGCCACCGGCACCTGGAACAGCGATGCAGGCTATGACCTGGACGCCGACCAGGACTACGCCGAAACCGAACAGCTCTAAGAACAACCCGTCCCGGCCCTACCTGATACGGGGGTCGGCCCCATTTAGGAGATAGTCGCAATGCCCAAACCCACTAAGGGTGCCCGCCTCGGCGGTTCGTCCTCCCACCAGAAGGCGATTCTGGCCAACCTGGCCACGTCGCTGTTCGAGCACGGCCGCATCAAGACGACCGAGCCGAAGGCACGGGCGCTGCGTCCGTACGCCGAGAAGCTGATCACCCATGCCAAAAAGGGTGAACTGCACAATCGGCGTGAGGTCATGAAGAAGATCCGTGACAAGGACATCGTGCATGCCTTGTTCGCCGAGATCGGACCGTTCTTCGCCGATCGCGAGGGCGGCTACACCCGCATCATCAAGGTCGAGGCGCGTAAGGGCGACAACGCCCCGATGGCGGTCATCGAGCTGGTGCGGGAGAAGACCGTGACCTCGGAAGCCAACCGCGCTCGCAAGAGCTCGGCTGCCAAGGCCGCTCCGGCACCCGCCGTGGTCGAAGAGGCTCCGGCTGAAGAGCCGATCGCCGAGGCCGAGGACGCCGGAATCGCGGACGCCCAGACCGCCGAGGCTGCCGAAGAGGTCGCCGAGGAGAAGGCCGAAGAATCCGCCGAGGATTCGGACGCTGACAAGTAAAGCTGTGAATACGAACCTGCCCGTCACCGATTCCGGTGGCGGGCAGGTTCGTCTTCGGCTCGATATCGCTTACGACGGAACCGAATTCACCGGTTGGGCGGCGCAGGAGGGGTTCCGCACCGTCGCGGGTGTTCTCGAGGAGTCCTTGTCCACGGTGTTCCGGACGCCGGTGCGGGTGTACGGCGCCGGACGAACCGACACCGGTGTGCACGCCACTGGCCAAGTCGCCCACCTCGACATCCCGGCCGATGCCCTGGTCCACGCCTACCCTCGGTACGCCCGCTCTGGCGAACCCGAATTCCTCCCGCTGGTGCGTCGACTGGCCCGCTTCTTGCCCGAGGATGTCCGGGTGCGTGAGATCGTCCGTGCGCCGGACGGGTTCGATGCCCGATTCTCGGCGCTGCGCCGGCACTACGCGTACCGGCTTTCGCTGGCGCCCTGCGGCGTCGAGCCTCAGCTCGCGCGCTATGTGACACCGTGGGCCAAGCCGCTGGACGTTGACGCCATGGTCGAGGGATCTCGGCACTTGTTGGGGCTGAACGATTTTGCCGCGTTCTGCCGGCATCGGCCCGGTGCGACGACAATTCGCGATCTTCAGTGCCTGGAGTGGGTACGCGAGGACGATCTGGTGACCGCGTACGTCAGCGCGGATGCATTCTGCTGGTCGATGGTGCGCTCGCTGGTCGGCGCGTTGTTGGCGGTGGGAGAGGGGCGGCGCGAACCATCTTGGTGCGCAACGTTGTTGAGTGCGCAGGCGCGCTCCAGTGATTTCGCCGCCGCACCGGCCCGCGGCCTGACGCTGACCGGCGTGGACTATCCGCCCGACGACCAGTTGGCCGCGCGCATCGGTGTCACCCGCGACCTGCGGACGCTACCCAAAACTTAGAGCTTGGTTGCCACGAAATCGGCCGCCTGATTGATCATCCCGGCCTTCTGGTAGGCGGCAGCGAGGTGATCGGGCCAGTTGGCCTCCCAGGTGTCCGGGTCGGCTGGGTTGCAGATCGGATCGGCGCCGTGGCACAGCTCGATAGTTCGGTCCTGGAATGCGGGACTGAAATTCGTGATCGGCCCCAGCCACTGGGTTCCGTTGCCGAACAGGGCAACTGCCGCGATATGGCTGTCGGCGCCGGCGGGCATCGGATTCTTGAAGCCCATGATCGGGATGGGCACTGCCAGCACCATATCGGTGGCCGCCGCGCCGAGCGAGTAACCGCCAAGGACCAGACGGGTATTCGGGCAGTTGGTCATGTTGTAGGCGATGCGGTTACTGATGTCATTGGCGCCGATGTCCACCTGGTTGTCGGCGGGATAGTTCACCGCGTAGACGCCGATGTTCTGGTGCACCCGTGAGCGCAGTGCGCTGACGAAGGCCTGGCCGATGACGCCGGTGCCGGGGGATTCGAGGCGCCCGCGCGCAAAAATGACTTCGATCGCGGGACACGGCGCGGCACTCGCTGTCGGCACCGCATCCGGCAGCGCGAAGGGAGTGACCCACATCGCAAGTGCCGCAACGATTGTGGCGACCGTGCTGGCGGCCGTCTTTGGGATGTGCGTCATTGGAGCCTGTCCGCAGTGAATTGGGCGGCCTGATCGACCAGGCCGGAATCGATGTAGGCGTCCTGCAGATGCGAGGACCAGTTGCCCACGAAGGTGCTGGGATCGATGCCGTTGCAGATGGGGTCGTCTACGTTGCACTGGTCGATCGTCTTGGGGCCGTAGAGCGGGTTATTGGTCGCCGACACCGGCCCGAAGATGCTGCGGGTGCCGTTGCCGAAAACCGCCACCGCCGCGACATGTGGGGCGACCGAAGCGGGCAGCGGGTTGGTGAAGCCGAATTGGGATTCGGTGGCACCCAAAACGACATCGGTCACTGCGGCACCCAGTGAATACCCACCGGGCACCAGCCGGGTGTTCGGGCAGTTGGACGCCAGGTACTGCAGGTGCCTGCTCATGTCGTTGGCGCCCGCCGCGATATCCCAGTCAGCGATGTAGTTGACCCCATAGACCCCGACGCTTCTGGGGGTTTTGGCGCGTAGCGCACCGACGTACGCATCTCCGATCCGGCCGATGCCCGGGGGTTCGAAACGGCCGCGGGCGAAGATCACCTCGACGTCCGGGCAGTCCGCGGCGGTCGCCACCGCCGTCGGCCCGATGGACGCGGCCACGGACAGGATCGCTGCCACACTGCTTAGCACCGCTGTGACGCGCATGCCAGCCATGGTAGACGAGGCTGTGAGGGCGCTGGCAGCAAATAAACGTGGGCTAGAGGATGCCCGCGAGGAACCCGGCGGCCTGCGCGGGCCCGGGACCGGTCTCGTAATCGGTGTGCGCGAACGGATTGCGGCCAGGTGAGCAGATCGGGTCACCGTCATTGCACAGGTCGATGCCCTTACCGGCGTACGCCCCGCCGGCCGAGGTGATCGGGATGCTGAACTTGGTGGACGGGTTCCCGAACACAGCGAGCCCGGCGACCTTGTTGGCCAGGTTCCCCGGCAGCGGCGGGGCGGAGCCGACCTCGCCCACCTTGTTGCCCAACGGCGGTATCCCGACCAGCATGTCGACCACCGCGGCACCCTGCGAGTAACCGCCGAGGACGAAACGCGTCGACGGGCACGCGGCGGCGGTGGCCGCGATGTGGTTGGTGGCGTCGGTGGCGCCGTCGGCGGCGCCGAGGAAGTCGTAGCTGGCCGGGTAGTTCACCGCGTAGGCGCCGACCGTGCGGCCACCGAGCTGGGCCTGCAGGTTGTCAACGAGAGCCTGGCCGACGCGACCGATGCCGGCCGGCTCACTGGTGCCGCGAGCAAATACGACCTCGACGTCGGGGCACCGCTCGGCATCGGCAGCGGGAGCCGCGGTCGTCGGGGTCAGGAGCGCAAGTGTCGCAGTGACGACAGCTGCGGCGGCAACTCCGAAAATACGGGCCGGTGTCATGGCCGGGGTGACCATGGCGTTGAAGACTTCCTTGGTCGCGAGCACAGGCCAATAGTCACATACGGGCCTGACATGCCCAAACCGTCGCGAACCTACAGCAGGCCCGCGACGAACGATGCCGCCTGATTCGCGGACCCGTCACTGCCGTACGCACGGTGGGCCGCGACATCGTCGCCGCTGGTGCAGACTGGGTCACCGACGTTGCACAGATCGATGGACCGGCCGCCGTACACGGTGCTGGTGGTCAGCGGCAGGCCGACCTTGGCGGTCGGGTTACCGAAGACCGCGATCGCTGCGACGTGGTCGGGGACATTGGGCGGCATCGGGTTGTTGAACCCGATCGCGGGGAAGGGGACCGCGGCGATGATGTCGATGACGGCCGCGCCCTGCGAGTAGCCGCCGAGCACCAGTCTGGTGTTGGGGCAATCGTTGACCACGCCCTGGATGAACGCGCTGGCGTCGTTGGCGCCATCGGCGGCGGCCAGGAAGTCATAGCTTGCCGGGTAGTCCACGGCGTATACGCCCAGCGAGCGGTTGCCGATCTTGGGGCGCAGGGCGTTGACGAACGCCTGCCCGACCCGGCCGATGCCCGGCGGCTCGTCGGTGCCCCGGGCGAACACCACCTGGATGTCGTTGCAGGCGGCTGCTGCGGTCGGCAGCGTGGCGGGGCTGACCAGCATGGTCATGCCGGCAAGGACGGCGGCCGCTAAGGCCAGCAGAAAACGCTGCGACGCAGAGGTGGAAGTCACATAGGGATGTTACCGATGGGAGGCGTGTTGAACTCCCGACGTTTGCTCCGCGTGGCGCGTCACGCCCGGGCGGGGCTGGTGGCTTCCTCTAGTGGTCCGGCGTCGGGCCAGGTCGCGGCCGTAACCGCGGCGCTGCGATCGCCCTGGCGGGCCAGGGCCAGCCCGAGCAGGACCACGACGCCGCCGACCGCTTGAGTGACGGTGACCGCCTCGCCAAGCAGGACCCACGCCGCCAGTACCGCGAAGAGCACCTCGCCGAGGCCGACCAGGGACGCGAAGCTCGGCCGCAGCCGCGCCACCCCGCTGATGCCCAGCGTGTAGGCGATCGCGGTGGCCACCACGCCCAGAACCAGCACCGGACCCCACCACGGCACGGTCAGTCCTGCGACGTGGGCGTTATTGGCGGTGAAGGTCAGCGGCATCACGCCGGTCAGGCCCAGCAGTCCGACGGCGATCGCGCCGACCACCAGGCCACCGGCGGCCAGGGTGACCGAGTTCAGGCCGCTGCCGTCGGCGCTCACCTCGTCGGACATCATGAAGTAGCAGGCCGCGCAGATCGCCGCGGCCAGACCCCAGACCACGCCGACCGCGTTGATATGAGCACCGGCAAAAACATTGAGCACCAACATGATTCCGGCCACCGCGAGTGCGACGCCGGCCAGTGTCATGGTGCGCGGACGACACCGGGTGGTGCCCCAGATCCAGCCGACGACCAGGATCGGTGCGGTGTATTCGAGCAATAGCGCGACGCCGATCGACAGATGTGAGACGGCGTTGTAGTAGCAGAGCTGCGCGCCGGCGATGGGGACGAGCCCGTAGGCGATCACCGTGCGGGCGTGGGCGCGGGCTTCGCGAACCCAGTCGGGCTTGACGATGGTGGCGAACACCGCCATCACCAGTGCGCCGCCGGCCAGCCGCGCGGTGACGGCGGCGGTCGGGGACCAGCCGGCCTCCATCAGCGACTTGGCGAACGGGCCCGACATCCCGAACGTGAAGGCCGACCCGACGGCGAACAGCAGACCAAGGCGAAAGTGGTCTTGGCTACGAACGGTCGTCGACATGGGGGCACCTCGTGTGTAATGAGTAAAATGAAGATTGGTCATGACACTAGGTCCCGAGGGGGTCATGAGTCAAATGCTTTTCGTTCATGACACGGAGCTCACGTTGCGGGCTGCGTGTGCACTGGTCAACAGTGATCGCGTCGACGGTGAACAGCTGGCCGACCAGCCTGCTCTGGACGCCTACCTGAACAGCTACGGCTGGACGGGGCGCCGCGATCACGATGACGCCGAAGTGGCGGCCGTGCACGCGCTGCGCGGGCGGCTGGGCCGCATCTGGGCCGCCGCCGAGGACGAGGCCCGCGTCGTCGGGCAGATCAACGCGCTGCTGTCTGACACGCGCGCGTCACCCTGGCTGACCCGTCACCCTGAGATGCCCGAGTGGCACCTGCACTTGGCGTCCATCCACGATCCGCTGGCTCAGCGGATGGGCGCCGAGATGGCGATGTCGCTGGCCGATCTGGTGCGCGCCGGCGAGCTGCGCAGGCTCAAGATCTGCGCGGCCGCGGACTGTGGTGCGGTGCTCATCGATCTGTCGCGCAATCGTTCGCGGATGTTCTGCGACACCGGAAATTGCGGTAATCGTCAGCACGTCGCCGCTTATCGGGAGCGCCGCTCGAAAGAGGGGTAGCGTTTCGGGGCATGCGCGCACGGGGGCGTGACATCGACATCATGGTCTTCGGAGCCACTGGCTATGGTGTCGGGCTCGCCGACAGGGTGAGATCCTTACCGCTTGCCGCGCTGAGGAATTCGGCGAAATCTAACGCGAAGGCGTTCTCGTAGCGTCCGGGCACGAGCGAGCTCGGGCCAGTCCTCGTCGGCGCCGATCTTGCTCAACGCCTCCTCCAACGCGGTCCGCGCTGGTTCGCCCACGAGCGTGAAAGTGTCAGCAGCGTAGCGTAATTCGAACACCACCGCCCGCTGTTCACGGGACACCTCGATAGCGTTCTGCAGCCCGGCGTACCGTGCTTCGGGATCGTGGTAGGTGTGCGCAAGGGCCCGCAGTAGCTCGGCCTTGTTGGTGGCAACGCCGGTGTCCTCGACCATCGCCAAGGCGTCTGTCGCGCATTGCCTGGTCGCCCTGGATGAACCGGACGAATCCGAGCTCGGCATACAAGCCCGAAATGCGGTCGCTCGGTGTACCAGGTCTGAGTGATCTGAGGCACGCGGTGTCGGCGTCACGGTCCAGGTTGCCACGAAGGCCAAACCCGGGATATGTCGCGGCACCGTGCTGGTCGAGGATCGTCCGGAGTTGTGGCTGCCGGTGACGGCGATGCCCAACAGGGCCCGGACCTGGACTTCCTGCGCTCCCTGGTGCCGTATGTGTGGGAACCGTCGCGGTAGCCGCCATCGGTCGAGAGCTACGGCTGTTGATGAGCGGAATCGCTTGGTCGCCAATTGATCTAGCGTCACGGGATGGCTGGTCACCCGTCGCTTCGAGCTCAGCTGAGTGCACAGCGGTTCTGGCAGCGGCGGCTGGAATATGCGGTCTTGCGCCGGCCGGTACCGCTTCGGCATGACCCTCTGCGCGCGCAGAACCTCTCGCTGCTGGCAGGCTGCGCCGTGGCGATCGGGATGCTGGCTCTCGACGCGATCCTCGGCTCATCGCGGCCCGCAGTGATACCCGACGCCACCGCCCTGGTGATGTCGCGGCAGTCCGGTGCGCTGTACGTTCGCGTCGATGGCCGGCTGCGCCCGGTGGCGAACCTTGCCTCGGCTCACCTGATCCTGGGATCGCCGGCGACACCGGACGTGCTTGACGAAGCCGCACTGGCGAGTCTGCCCGATGGTCCGATGATGGGCATTCCCGGGGCGCCGAGGACGTTGGCGACGACGGCGGCGTCCTCGGACCTGCGGTGGGCGGTCTGCGACGGGTCGGGCGGGCGGACCGCCGTGGCCGTCGGCGACGGCTCGGCGCCCGCCGCACTCGACCCGCAGGCCGCCGCCGTCGTCAGCGTGACTGGTGGGGACGGGGCCGTCTACCTCCTCTACGACGGTAAGCGCGCGATGATCGACCCCGGTGATCCCGCCACGGCACGGGCGTTGAACCTGGACGGCAGCGGTGCGGTGCGGCGAATCTCTGCGACCGTTCTCAATGCGATTCCCGAAGTGCCGGCAATCGGTCCGCCCCGCATCGAAGGGAGGGGACAACCATCGGGAGTTGCCGGTTTCCGGGTCGGGACAGTCGTACGGGTCGCCCGAACCGAGGCGTCCGAGTACTACGTCGTGCTTACCGACGGCCTTCAGCGGGTCGGCCGGCTGACGGTAGACCTGCTCCGATTCGCTGATCCCGATGCTGCCGGCGGGATACGCGACGTGCCCCCAGAGCTGATCACGCGGAGCCCACTCGTCGACGTCCTGCCGGTGGCGACGTACCCAGCCGAGCCACCGGCGTTTCTCGCAGCGGGCGAAGAGATTTGTGCGACCTGGCAATCCGGCCGCAGTGGCATTGCCGTTGGTCCGTCAGCTGGGGACAGTCAGGAGGCGCTCACCCCGGCCGGATCCGACGGCGACGGGCCCGGCATTGACAGCGTGCGGCTGCCCCCTGGGCGCACCCTGGACGTCATCGATCCCAGCACGGGAACCCGGTTCGTCGTCACCGACGCCGGAGTGCGCTTCCCCGTGCACGATTCGGCAGCCGCAGCCGCGTTGGGCTTGACCGGGACGCCGACAGCCGCGCCCTGGCCGATCCTCCGTGCGCTGCCCGCAGGCCCCGAACTCGCACGAGAGGCCGCGTTAGTCCGCCGGGACATCCTCGGGCCGGCGCCGTAACCGCACCGAGGCGGCCGCGATCAATCCGGCCACGCACAGCGCCGCGCTCGTCGCGGCAATCCCGTGGGGACGGTCCCGGACAGGATCGGCCGGCACGGCTGGCCCGCGTGGCTGCGGCTCGAGAGGGGACGGTGACACGGTGTGGTCGCTCAAGGCTGCGAGCGGATCGACGACACCAGCGCCGACCGCAGTATTCCATCCGCCGGCGGGGTGGTGTGCGGAGGTCTCGATGCGGGCCATCACCTGCCGCGCCGACAGCCGTGGAAACCTGGCGCGGATCAGGGCCGCGAGGCCGCTCACCAAGGGTGCGGCGTAGCTGGTCCCCGCTATCGACGCCGTGCCGATCGGGGTCGGCATCGTGTCGATGACACCGTCGCCGTCGGGATCAAGGGAGACGACGTGTTCACCGGGCGCCGCGGCGTCGACCCATGGGCCATGAAGGCTGAACTCCGAGGGCGCACCGGCCGAGTCGATCGAGGCGACGGTCAGCACGTAGTCGTCGTACCAGGCTGGGCTGGCGATCACGGTGGGCTGTGTGGCGGTGTTCTGACGGGGGCACTGACCGTCCCCGCCGACATTGCCGGCCGCGGCCACCACGACGGCGTCCTTCACGTCGACCGCGTAGGACAGCGCGGCTCCCAGCGTGCGGTCGTCCAGTGTCGTTTCCGCGCAGGCAATCGAGGAGATGTTGATCACCGAAGCGCCCATATCGGCGGCGGTACGTACTGCCATGGCCAGGGTCGCGACATCGCCGAAGCCGCGGCTGGACGGATCGGCCAACGGCCCGAATTTGTTGCTGGACTGCCGGATTGCGATCAATGCCGCCTCGGGTGCTATTCCCGTGAAGCCAGTGGTATCGGTCGGGTCCGGAGCCGCGGCGATGATACCGGCGACGATGGTTCCGTGCCCGTCGCAGTCCCGGGTGCCCTCGCCGGCGGAGACGTAGTCACCACCGGCGATCACGTTGGACAATCGGCGGTGCGCCGCGATCCCGGTGTCGATCACCGCCACCCGCTGTCCCGCGCCGCGGGTGAGCCGCCAGATCGCCGGCATATCGAAACCTGCCAATTGTGTTGCCGATAATGCGGTTTGGCTGCCCACCGGCACTGCGCACACCTCACGCTGTTCGGTCGGCTGGGGCGGGGCAGGGGGCGCCGGCGGCGGCAGCAGCGAGTTGTCGATCGCCGGCGGGGTAACCGCGAACGCCGGTGGTGCCCAGTGTGGCGACGCGAGCAGCACCACCGCGGCCACTGTCGCCAGCCGTAGGCCGACGTTCGTCATGGGTGTCCGATCCCCGGCAGTGTCGCGAATACCCCAGCCGCACCGGCCGCGGTCGGAACGACCGCCGCGCCGACCGCCAGATCAAGGATTGCGATCGCGCGCCGCGCCGCCGGCGATAATCGCCACCGCGTGCCTCGCCCGAACCAGACCGCCGCGATCCCCACCGCCATCAGGGCGCCGCACAGCCAGGGCGTGCTGGCCGGCGTCGTCGCTGCGCACAAGAGGATCAACGATGTCATCACCACGCCGGCGGAAAGAAGCAGTGCAACAACGTGATACGGGTCAGTGCGGCGGCGAGTATTGAGCAGTAACGCAGCCCCGACGACGATGAGCAAACCCGCTGCGGCGATGGGCCGGGCTGCCGTCGCCGCGGTGATCACAACGCCCAGCGCCGCGCCCGCGGCTGCGGTCACGGTGAGCACTGTCAGTCGATGATGAGCGGTGCGCGTCGTTGCGTCGAGCTCGGAAGCGGACAGGCCCGGCGTCGACAATCCGGTACTTCGGACAGACAGCCGGGTAGACAGCGCCAGGATGGTCAGGGACGCCGTTGCCAGCATCGGGCCTGCCGCCGTCAGTGCCCACCAGCCGGCCACCGCCCCGACCGTCGCTGCGGCGGTCGCCATCGTCGTGGCGCCGAGCGGAAGGAAAACCGAAGGTGCACAATCCAATATGCGCCACATCAACAGTGCGGTAGCGGAGCACGCCGACATCGCCAGCAGAAAGCCCGCAATCCCGGGGTGGCCCGGTGACGCCAGCGTCGCGGTCAGACCGGCGAAGACGGCGGCCAGCACGCCGAGTGTTGCGCACTGAATCCGATCCTGGCGCACCGCGACCGCACCGGCCACCGCCAGTAGCGCCGCTGTTGCGCCGATCGCGATATGGCGGGTGGCACCAGGGCCGAGCGTCGGGCACCCGAGCACGGCCAGAAGCTGCGCCGCCGCCCAGCACAGCACGATCGACCGCGCCACGCGACCGGCAGCCGGCCACGGCGGGCGCGTCAGGTCCGCCACCGCGTCGGTGACGGCGGTGCTCACGTCGAACCGGGGCGGCGGCATCGGTCGGGCCGCCGCCGACGTCAGGATCAGGAGATCGCCGTCGGTAATCGCGCCGTGCGCCAGTGTCTCCGCGGTGTCGAGCACTTCCCCGCCCACTCGGGTCAGGCACGGTTCGCCGGCGAAGCCACCCCCGCCGACGAGGTCCAGCAGTGCGGGCATCAGCTCCGCGATCGGAACATGAGCGGGCAACGTGACGTCGACCTCGTGGTCGCTGGTGCAGATCGAGACACGGCACATCTCATCGGTGGCTGTCATGACAGCGGACGCTAACGAGCCCGCGGGGCCGCCGAACTCCGTTGTCCACAGGTGAATTGCCGGGCGGGGGAACCAGTGCCTACCGTGCCTGCATGAATCGGCCCGCCCGGCTGGCACCGCAATTCGCGACTGACGATGTGGTCATCGAGATGCTGCCGTGCACCCCGTCGCCCGGCGGGCTGTCGCGACTCGGCCCGGTGCTGAGTCTGGGTGCCGTGGTGGGTGTCGGCGCGTGGGTGTGGGGGTCGGGGATGGTCGCGCGCGGCCCGTCCGCTGTGCTGTTGCCGGCCATGATGCTCGTGTCGGCGCTTGCGATGGCAATGCACGCGGGCTCTCGGCGGTCTGGGGGCAGCCTGGACCAGCAACGCAGGCGATATCTAGAGGGTTTGGTGCGGCACTCTGCGCAGCTATGCGATGCCGCGCAACGGCAGCGTGAGTCGCTGGTGTGGGTACATCCGGAACCGTTGTCGCTGTGGACGCTGATCGGCGGGCAGCGCATGTGGGAACGCGGGCGCGAGGATTCGGATTTCTGCCACATCCGGGTGGGGCTTGGCCGCCAGCGGCTGGCGCGCCGCATCGTGGTCCCGCCGGTCGGCCCCGTCGACGAGTTGGACCCGGTCACCGCGGATGCGTTGCGGAGCTTCGTGCGCTGCCACGCCGCTCTCGATGACGTGCCCATCGCCGTCGCTCTGGCTGGGGTGGGGGTGCTCGTGGTCGACGGTGATCTCACGGGCGCGCGCGCCCTGATCCGTGCGATGGTGTGTCAGCTGGCGGTGTTGCATGGTCCCGATAGCGTCATGGTGGCCGCGGTGGTCGGACCGGGCCGCCGGTGGCACTGGGATTGGCTGAAATGGTTGCCGCACAATGTGTGTCCCGACCGGGGCGGACCCATGGTGTACGAATCAGTCGACGGTGTCCAGGTCCAGCGGCACCATCTCGTGGTGATCGTCGACGGGCCTGACCGTCGTGGCTTGGCCCGTGAGGGTGTGACTGTCATCGTCGTGGGCGCCGCCGGCGATGATGATGCGGGTGCCCTGTGCCTGCACCTTGACGGCGATCGGCTCGCACTGCGCAGCGGTGAATGCATCGAGGAGTTCGCGACCGCCGACGGTGTGACGAGCGCCCAGGCGCGGATCTGTGCACGCCGTCTGGCGCGGTATCGCAGCCCCGACCCCGTGCGCGACGACCTGCAACGCTGGGTTACCGCACTGGACATGAACGATCCCGCTCCGCTACGGGTTGCGCTCGGCACCGCGATGAACGGTGAACTTGTCCACCTCGATATCAAGGAGGCGGCCGACGCCGGGCACGGTCCACACGGACTGTGCGTCGGGGCGACGGGGTCTGGCAAGTCAGAACTACTGCGCACGATTGTCGCCGGCATGATCGCCCGCCATCCGCCCGACGATCTCAACCTGGTGCTCATCGACTTCAAGGGCGGCGCGACTTTCCTTGGTCTGGATGGCCTGCCGCACGTCGCCGCGGTCATCACCAACCTCACTGACGAGGCGCACCTGGTGGCACGGGCTAAAGAGGCGCTCAGTGGTGAGATTCACCGTCGCCAAACGCTGTTACGCCACGCCGGCAATGCCGTCAATCTCGCTGCTTATCAACGCCATCGAGGATTCGACACCGCGCTGCCGGCGCTGCCGACGCTGTTCCTCGTGGTCGACGAGTTCGCTGAACTGGTCACTCACCAGCCGGACTTCACGGAGTTGTTCACCATGATCGGCCGAGTAGGTCGGTCGCTGGGCGTGCATCTGCTCCTGGCCAGCCAGCGTCTGGACGAGGGACGGCTGCGCGGCCTCGAATCGCACCTGTCCTAGCGCATCTGCCTGAAGACGTCGACGGCCGCGGAGTCCCGCGCGGTACTTGGCGTCGCCGACGCTGCCGAACTCCCCAACACCCCGGGCGCGGCATTTCTCCGGACCGGCGACGGTCGTCTGGTCCGCTTCCAGGCCACCTACCTGGGAGCTCAGGCGCCCAGACAGAACGCCCCCGGGTTGTCGAATCGTGCTGTGCGACTGTTCACCTCGGTACCCACCAGACCCGTGATCGCCGATCACGGGTCCGGCCCTACGGCGTGGGACGTGATCGTCGAATCGCGCCGGGGCGGTGGCACCTCGGCTCATCGCGTGTGGTTGCCGCCACTGACGCAGTCTCCGCGCCTCGCCGAACTGGACGTCGATGGGGGAGAACTGACCGCAGCGATCGGTCTGGTGGATCTGCCGTTTGAGCAGCGCCGCGCCCCATACGTCGTCGATCTCGGCGGCGCGGGTGGCAACGTCGCGGTGGCGGGGGCGCCGCAGAGCGGGAAGTCGACCGCGTTGCGCACCATGATCACCGCACTCGCCGCGCGTCACGATCCGCGGCGAATCCAGTTTTATTGCCTGGACTTTGGCGGCGGCACACTTGAGGGGCTGCGGCTGTTGCCGCACGTGGGAGCGGTGGCCTGCCGCCGGGAAAGGGAACTGGTACGGCGGGTTGTCAGCCACATCGGGTCGATCCTGTCCGGCCGCGAATCCCGTCGTGATGCTGACGGATACGGTGACGTTTTCCTGGTCGTGGACGGCTGGCCGGTGCTGCGCGAGGAGTTCCCGGATCTTGAGGCGACGATCACCAGCCACGCTGCCCGGGGCTTGTCGTTCGGTATCCATCTGATCCTCACCGCGGCACGGTGGGCCGATATCCGGCCGGGTCTCAAAGATCAGATCGGGACCAGAATCGAACTGCGACTAGGTGATCCGATCGATTCCGAGACGGACCGTAAGCAGGCCGCGCTGGTCCCTATCGATCGGCCCGGGCGCGGTATCACCCGAGCGGGTCAGCACTTCGTGGTGGCGACACCGGACGGCGTCGACGTCGATCGTGGCGGATCGTGGCAGGCCCCACCCGTTCGGTTGTTGCCCCTCCTGGTCGAGTATTCCGCGGTCCTTGATTGTGCTGCCGATCAGGGCCGGGTGCTGCTCGGTATCGGCGAAAACCGTCTGGAACCGGTAGCTGTCGACTTCGGTTGGCAGCAGCACGTGCTGATTCTCGGCGACTCGGGCTGCGGGAAGACTGCGGCACTGCGAATGCTGTGCGCCGAGATCGCGCGAGGGGCGATGACGCGGCCGGCATCGGTGTTCGTCGTCGACTACCGTCGTGGCCTTCTCGGCGTCGCTGAATCGGGCCACGTAGTGGGTTATGCGTTCTCGCCAAGCAGCCTCGCTGATCGGCTACCCGGGTTGATTGCGTTATTGCAGCGCCGATTACCAGCGGCGGAGACCTCGATGGAACAGCTCAAGTCCCGGTCGTGGTGGTCCGGGCCGGAGGTTTTCGTCGTGGTCGACGATTACGACGTCGTCTCGGCCACCTCGCCGGATGCGCTGAGCGCGCTGCTAGCGCTGCTGCCGCATGCGATGGATATCGGGCTGCACCTCATGGTGGCCCGTCGGTGCGCGGGGTCCGCGCGGGCGATGTTCGAACCGCTTCTTGCGCAGTTGCGTGACAGCGGCTGTGTCGGTCTGCTGATGAGTGGAAGTCCTGATGAGGGCACTCTTATCGGCCACCACCGTGCAGCCGACCAACCGCCCGGGCGCGGGGTGTTGGTGACGCGTTCAGCGGCTGAGCTCGTCCAGGTCAGCTGGTGCCCGCCGTGATCAGCACCGTCCTGGAGATCGGCCCAGCCGCGGTGCTCCCGCTGCCAACGTCGATCTCGACAGCGCTGGTCGACGCGGCATTGGCCGGTATCGACGACACCACGGTGCTGCTGCAGGAGCGGCCGGTTGCCGTGTCTGACTTGTGGCAGAGCGTGATCGCGGCGAGCGTCGAGCCAGACTGTGAATCCCTGACCGTCGTGCATCCCTCGTGGTGGGCGCCGCATCGGGTGCAGCGGGTTGTTGCCGCGGGGGCGACCGTCGCCAACGAAGTTCACCCGCTGTCTCGGTCGGCAGCGCTAGGGGTCAGGGTCCCGGCCGTCGTTGTCGAGATCGCTGACGAGGTCGTGGCCATCAGCCCGCCAGCCGGTCCGCCGGTGGTGGTGGCTCGTCCCGACGATCCCGGTGAGGTAGCTCAGGACATCGAGATCGAACACGGCACCGGGGTTCTCATCGACGCACCCCCACGTGTTGCGGGCGCGGCCGATTATGCCCGCGCATTACAGGGTGCGCTGCGCCGGCGCGGCGCGGTGGTCCGGCTGGCCGATATCGGTGATGAGTGGCCAGCGCACCCCAACGTCGAACCCCGACCCGAAGTGGCGCCGCGGCGTCGACGGGCTCCGGTGCTGGCTGCAACATCGATGGCGCTGGCATTCTGCGCCATTGGCGTCGTCGCCAGCCGGACGCCGACTCCCGCACCGGCTCTCGATGCGGTCGACATCGTCGAAGGGCGTGTCACTCTGCGGATCCCGGCCCACTGGAGACTGACCCGGATCACCGCGGGGCCTGGGTCACGGCGCATCCAGGCCAGCTCGCCGACTGATTCGAGCGTCGCGCTACATATGACTCAATCCTATTCTCCTGGAGAGACATTGAGTAGAGTGGCCCAGGTGCTGCGGCAGGCCGTCGATGAGCAGCCCGACAGTGTGTTCGTCGACTTCAATCCCGCCGATCGCCGCGGTGGGCGCCCCGCCATCACCTACCGTGAGGTCCGGATCGGCCGGGATATCCGCTGGGCGGTGGTACTCGACGGCTCGACGCGTATCAGCATCGGTTGCCAGAGTGCTCCCGGTCGCGACGCTAGCGTTGCGCCGGTGTGCGACAGGGCGATCGAATCCGCTCGCGAATTGGTGGGAACCAACACGGGCTCGTGAACGTCGAATCAATTGTCCGCGTGTATAACTCAACTGAAAGGATGGACCGTGACCACTCTGAGTGCCGACTTCGATCTCATGCGCACCGCTGCCGCGGCCGCCGATAACCGCAACGATGAGATCCGGGTTCTGCTGCAGGGCTTCATTACCCGGATGGAATCGGTGCCGCCGACAGTGTGGGGCGGCCTGGCGGCCGCCAGGTTCAAGACCGTTGTCGCGCACTGGAACAACGAGTCCACCAGGCTGTCCAATGCGCTGGCCGGGATCGCTGACACGATCCGCAACAACGAATACGAATTGCGCGAGGCTGCGCAGCTGCATGCGCAGCGCATCGTTGCCGCGACCGCAGATCTCTAGCCAAGGAGCCCGAGTATGGATCCCGTCCTTTCCTACAATTTCGCCGAGATCGACGCCGCGGTGCTCGCCGATATCCAGGGCACGTCGGCCCGGCTCGGTGCCGCGCTCGACGACCTCAGTCGGCAGATCGCGCCGCTGCGGGAGGTGTGGACGGCCGATGCCGCGGCTGCCTACCAAGCCGAGCAGGCGAGTTGGCAACACGCCGCGTCTGCGTTGCGCGACATCCTTGTGCGCCTCGGCGCTGCGGTGCGCGACGGAGCGGCCGACGTTGCCGACGCCGATCGTCGCGCTGCCGGAATGTGGGGCTGATCGCCCACCGAACTCTGTGCGGCCCCTGCGGAGGAGAGCCGTGGGGCCGCACAGTCAGCCAGCCCCGGCGTCATGGCAACCCCCACCATGACGCCGGGGCGGTCGAGACGATGGTCGCGCGAGGAGTTGATCGCCGATGGGCACATTCAGAACACCGCGAACCGGCGCCGCTGGCCCGACTGCTCAGCCGCGAAGCTCTGGTCAAGCTGGAAACGTCGGGGGGTGTGTCACACCGATCTGCATGCAGACGCAGTGCATGGCGTCGGATCGAGCGGGCAACGGCGTTTTGACCTGCCCGTATCGTCGCAGGTAAGCTGCCACATCGGCGTGCGGTACGTCGCGGTTTCACACCGCGGGGTAAGCCGGGTTCTCGGGTCAGTGTTGGTCGCCGAGGAGCAATCCCCACCGTCGCGTCCCGATCGACACCCGGGTCACACCGGGACAAACCCGAGAAGAAAAGAAGGTAGTGCTGTGCCTACGTACACGCCGAAGGCAGGTGACACCACACGTTCGTGGTACGTCATCGACGCCACCGACGTGGTGCTCGGCCGGCTCGCCGTTGAAGCAGCAAAGCTGCTGCGCGGCAAGCACAAGCCGACATTCACGCCCAATGTCGACGGTGGCGATTTCGTCATCGTCATCAACGCTGACAAGGTCGCTATCAGCGGCGACAAGCTCAGCAAGAAGTTCCTCTACCGCCACTCTGGTTTCCCCGGTGGTCTGCGCGCCCGCGCGCTCGGTGACGAGCTGGCCAAGCACGCCGATCGCGTCGTCGAGAACGCCATCGTCGGGATGCTGCCGCACAACAAGCTGAGCCGCCAGGTGCAGAAGAAGCTCAAGGTCTACGCAGGCCCTGATCATCCGCACACCGCGCAGCAGCCGATTCCGTTCGAGATCAAGCAGGTGGCCCAGTGAGCGAAACGACAGAAGACACGACTGAGGTTGTCGAGGTCATCGAGACCCCCGAGGCCACTGAGGTCATCGAAGCAGAGGTCGCCGTCGAGGCCGCCCCGCGTGCCCCGATCATCATCGATCGCCCCATCCAGACCGTCGGCCGACGCAAGGAGGCTGTGGTGCGCGTCCGGCTGGTGCCGGGTACCGGCCAGTTCAACCTGGACGGCCGCACCCTGGAGGCCTACTTCCCGAACAAGGTGCACCAGCAGCTGATCAAGGCCCCGCTGGTGACCGTGGACCGGGTCGACGCTTTTGACATCTTCGCCCACCTCGACGGTGGTGGCCCCTCCGGTCAGGCCGGCGCGCTTCGCCTCGCGATCGCCCGTGCACTGATCCTGGTGCAGCCCGAGGACCGCCCGGCGCTGAAGAAGGCCGGCTTCCTCACGCGTGACCCGCGTGCCATCGAGCGCAAGAAGTACGGCCTCAAGAAGGCCCGCAAGGCGCCGCAGTACAGCAAGCGCTGATCTGGCGCGTATCCCAACGCAACGGCTCGCCGGGCGTCATCTGGTTCCGACTGGAGACGCCCGGCGTTTCGTTTGTGGCCTGAGTCACATCGCAGCTGGCCTGGTCGGCCGCTGAGCGGTACACCCCGTAGCGCACGCTGCCCGCGCCCTGGTGCGGGCAGCGTTGTGCTGTGCCGGCGTCTCGATGTGATGCCGGTTTTGTGGCGACACGGCGATTAGCCTCCACGGTTGTGTCTTGAGCCGGGAGTTATGAGAGGTTGGTCCCCATGGGCCGACTGTTCGGGACCGACGGTGTCCGCGGCGTCGCTAACCGAGAACTGACCGCTGAGCTGGGTCTGGCGCTGGGGGCGGCCGCGGCTCGGCGGCTTGCTGTGACGAGAAGTTCGGGACGGCGGGTGGCGGTTATCGGCCGTGATCCGCGCGCCAGTGGCGAGATGCTCGAGGCGGCGGTGATCGCCGGCGTCACGAGCGAGGGTGTGGACGCACTTCGAGTCGGTGTGTTGCCCACCCCGGCGGTGGCCCACCTGACGGCCGCCTACGGTGCCGACTTCGGCGTGATGATCTCTGCCTCGCACAACCCGATGCCCGATAACGGCATCAAGATCTTCGGCCCCGGCGGACACAAGCTCGACGATGACACCGAGGACCGCATTGAGGAACTCGTCGCGCAGGGGCCCGGTCTGCGACCGATCGGCGCCGAGATCGGCCGCGTGGTCGATGCGAGCGACGCTTTGGAGCGCTACCTGCACCACGTCCGTGCGGCGGCGCCGATCCGGCTGGACGGGCTGACGGTTGTCGTCGATTGCGCCCATGGCGCCGCGTTCCAAGCCGCGCCGCGTGCCTACTACGCCGCGGGTGCGCGGGTGATCGCGATCAATGCCGAACCCGACGGACTGAACATCAACGACGGTTGCGGCTCGACGCATCTGGAGCAGTTACAGGCTGCGGTGGTAGCCCACCGGGCCGATATCGGCCTGGCGCACGACGGTGACGCCGACCGCTGCCTGGCGGTGGATGCGACCGGCCAGGTTGTGGACGGTGACGCCATCATGGTGGTTTTGGCGGTGGGGATGCGCGAAGCCGGTGAGTTGGCGTCGGAGACGCTGGTGGCCACCGTGATGAGCAACCTCGGTCTGCATATCGCTATGCGCGAGGTGGGAATCACAGTGCGTACCACCGGAGTTGGCGACCGCTACGTCTTGGAGGAATTGCGGGCCGGTGAATTCACGTTGGGTGGTGAGCAGTCGGGTCACATCGTGATGCCCGCGCTGGGGACTACCGGTGACGGGATCGCCACCGGCCTGCGGTTGATGGCGCGCATGGCGCAGACCCGGCTGTCGCTGGCCGAGCTGGCGGCGCCGATGCAGACCATGCCGCAGGTCCTGATCAATGTCGCAGTGGCCGATAAGGCGACCGTCGCCGAAGCGCCCGCGGTGCAGAGTGCGGTCCGTGCCGCCGAGGCCGAACTCGGGGACACCGGCCGAATTCTTTTGCGGCCCTCGGGAACCGAGCAGATGGTGCGGGTCATGGTGGAGGCCGCCGACGAGGACACCGCCCGGCAGCTCGCGGTCCGCATCGCCGAATCTGTCAGCGCCGAGGGCTGATCTTCGCGCCACATGGAACCAGCCACCGGGCTGGTGCGTCATACCCAGTCATGGGTAACACTCGTGTGGACACCGCGGCAGTGCGCGCCGCCGCGCAACGCTTTGACACCGTCGCCGGCCTACTCGGCGGCGCATCCCTGAATCGATTGCAGTTCGACGCCCACGGCGCCGGGCGTGTCCATGCCGCCCACGGTGATGCGGTGCGCTCGGCGTTGGACCTGCTGGCGGCCGGGGTTACGCACTGGTCGCGTGCCGCCGAGGAGACCGCCGCGGCGCTGCGCGTCACCGCCGAGCGCTACGGCGACGCCGAGCTGCGTGCGGCGGTCCGGTGACTATCGACGTCGCCGCCCGGCTGGCGGCGGGGCGGGCCTCGGCGATCGATACACAGACCTATGTGTCGGCGTGCCATGTCGTGGGTTACACGCATCCGGACCTCACTGCCCACGGGGCTCAGATCCTGGAATGGTACGGCGGCGAGGACGGTTTGGACCTACGCGCTCTCGACGCGGACTGCGCGCTGTTGCGGGCCGCCGCGGCCACCGCCGATGAGGCATTACGTGTGGCGCAGGACGGCAGCGCTGTGCTGTCGTCGGCGTGGCAGGGCGATTCCGCTTCGGCAGCATCGGAATTCGTCGATCGGCACTGCACAGCCGGAGCGGCGGTGGCCCGTGCGTTGCATACGGCCGCCGATGCCTGCGAGGTCTTACGCGACACGCTGGGTCGGATCGTCGACGAGAAAGTCGATGCGGCGGTATCGATCAACGACCGGCGCGCCGCGCAGCGGCCGGCATGGCTGGCCGCGGCGGCTGGTGTGACGGGCGGGGGAGCGGCACGTGATGAGGCCGTCGGCATGGTCACCCAACAGATCGCGCCCTACGTCGACGCCGATATCCGTACCGAATGGCTGCCAGCGATGCGCTCGGCGACGCAGTCCGTGACGGGGGCCTACGAGGATGCATTACGGCGGTTGAATGACGTTCCCGCAACGTATTTCGAGGTGCCGGGGCAGCTCGGCGCACCGTCTGTGTCGGTGCCGTCGTCCACCCCTGTTTACTCGGCGGCCGAGCCCGCCACCGTAACTGTGCCCGCCGCCGCTGCGTCGGCTCCTGTCGCGGAAGCCGTCCCCGTGTCATCGCCGCCACTACCGGATGCTCTACCCGCTCAACCGCTTCCGTCTCCAGCGCTCGCGGAGCCGCCGGGGGCACTCGGCGCTGGCGCACCCGTGGGAGCGCCGGGCGTGCCGGATGTCAGCGGTGGCATGTCGGGTCTGATGGGTCAGATCGCGGATGCGCTGGGCGGGCTGTTCGACGAGATACCCGAACCGGCCATCGATGATGACCGACCCGAACTCGAGGGCGCCGTCGAACCGGGTGAGGAGAACGACGAGACCGGCGACGTCGTCGGAGCTGACACCGAAGACCCAGTGCCCGAAGAGAATCCGGTCACCGAGGACGTCGTCACCGACGAACCGCAGCCGGTCGACGACCCGGCTGTCACCGCGCCGGCCCCACCGCCACCCGAGCCGCCTGCCGCTGAACCGCTGGCAGCTGAGCAACCCGATGAGCAGACACCGTGTGAGATCGCCGCCGATGAACTAGCCCAGGTGGGCCAGTGACCACCGAGCGCGATCGGCCCGTCGTGCCCGCGTCGCAGCGTCGTCTGCTGCGCCCGGCTGACGAGCAACGCGCTGCGCGTCCACCGGTGATCAGGGCAGCAGCTGTTGCAATTCCTCGACCCACCTGAGGTATTCGCCCGTGTCGGTGGTAGTCGGTGTGGCCAGCAGCGTGGTGACTCCGGCCTCGGTGAAGGCAGCGATCCGTTCTTTGACGAAGCCGCGCGGGCCGATCAGGTTGACGTTGCGCACCAATTCGTCGGGCACCGCGGCGATCGCCTCGGCCTTGCGGCCGGACAGGAACAGATCCTGGATGTGGTCGGCCACTTCGCCGTACCCGTACCGGGTTGCCAGCTTGTGGTAGAAGTTCTGGCCCTTGGCGCCCATGCCGCCGATATAGAGCGCCAGATGCGGCTTAGCCCAGTTCAGCCGCTCCTCGACATCGTCGCCGATGGCCAGCGACACCCCGACCATCACATCGAGTTCGCCGAGTTGGCTGTCGCGCTTGGCTTTTCCGGCCCGCAGCGCATCGCCCCAGACATCGTCGGCCTTCTCCGGGTAGAAGAACACCGGCTGCCACCCTTCGGCGATCTCGGCGGTCAGCTCGACGTTCTTGGGGCCCAATGCGGCGATGGTGATCGGAATCCGTTCCCGCACCGGATGATTGATCAGTTGCAGTGGCTTTCCCAGGCCGGTGCCGCGGTCGGCCGGCAGTGGGATCTGGTAGCTGCGGCCCTGGTGCTGGACACGTTCGCGGCGCCAGACCTGTCGGCAGATGTCGACGACCTCACGAGTGCGGCCCAGTGGCGCGTCGAACGGCACCCCGTGGAAGCCCTCCACCACCTGCGGGCCCGATGTGCCGATGCCGAGACTAAAGCGGCCGTCGGAGACGAAGTCCAGGCCGGCGGCCGTCATCGCCAGCAGGGTCGGGGTCCGGGTGTAGATGGGGAAGACGCCGGACCCCAGCTCGATCGTCGACGTTCTTGCCGCCAGGTAGCCCAACTGGCTGACGGCGTCGTAGGAGTAGGCCTCGGCGACCAGGGCGATGTCCACCCCGGCCTTCTCCAACACCACGATGTGCTCGACGGCCTCGCGGAAGCCGCCCGAGTAGTCCAGAAAGATCCCGGTACGCATGAGGAGGTTATATCACCAACTGGTTGGTTGGGCCTCGATCGCCCTACCTGAGCAGAGCGATGATCTGTTCCTCTGGCGTGACCGGCACCGCCTCGGGGTCGAGCGCTTCCGTCTTGGGCAGCACCGCCTCGGGGTCGGCGAATTCGCGGTAGTCCTTGTCGCCGGTGAGGTGATACAGCAGGAAGCCGGTCAACAGCGCGCGCGTCGTCTTCTGGGTCTTCCGATCCGAGCCCGGCAAGCCCAGCGCCCCCGCGAAGCGTCGCTTCTCAGCCAATCCGGCGGATTCTGCCTTGCTCACGACACGCAGCACCGAGCCTGTCCACGCGGTGGCCAGGTTCTGAGCGTCGGTGCGCAGCGAGATCGCGTCATCGGGTGCGCTGAGCACCAGACCGGGCACCTTCAGCGCCGCGGCGGGCTGTGCAGCGGGAGGTTTGGTCACCGCCGGGAACAACGCCGCGACGGCCTTGGGTGCGCCGGTACCCGCCCCGGACAGACCTGCCGCGGCGAACACCGCGGCCGAACCGCCCAACCCATGCCCGACCAACCCGAGTTTGGTGGGATGCACGCTGATCTCACCGGGGCCTAGCCGCACCCCGGTGATGATGTCGAGGGTGGTGCCCATATCGAAGGCCAGATTCAGGACCGACGGGGCCAGGCCGCGCTCGGTGTTCGGCGCCGCGGCCACGATGCCCCACGAGGCGAGGTGTTCCAGCGTTGTGACGTAGTGATCGGCGTCTGTGAGCCAATCGTGGCCGAAGGCCACCCCGGGCAAATTGAAGCCTGCGGCTGGCGTGTAGACGATGCCGGGAAGCCCGGCAAAGGCCAGGTCACCGCGCAGAACCTGATGACGACCGCGGCGAGTCAGTGCCGCGAAGAGCTTCCGTGTCCGGGCCACCCCACGAACCTAGTCCACCGGGTCGCGCGCGCTACTGCACTACCCTGGAACACCATGTGCGGAATCGTGGCCTACGTCGGGCATCGCCCTGCCCAGGGCGTTGTCGTCGATGCGCTACGGCGGATGGAGTACCGCGGTTACGACTCGTCTGGCATCGCCCTGCTCGACGGTGAGGGCGGCCTTATCGTGCGCCGCCGCGCCGGCCGCCTGACGAACCTCGAGGAAGCACTGGCCGAGACGGATCCCGCCGCACTCGCCGGCACCGCGGGTATGGGCCACACCCGGTGGGCCACCCACGGTCGGCCCACAGACCGCAACGCCCACCCGCATCGCGACGCGGCGGGCACGTTCGCCGTCGTCCACAATGGCATCATCGAGAACTTCGCGACGCTGCGCCAAGAGCTGGAAGCCGACGGTGTGGAGTTCGCCAGCGACACCGATACCGAAGTGGCCGTTCACCTGGTCGCGCACGCGTACGGCCACGGCCCGACCGCCGGCGACTTCGAGGGCTCGGTACTCGCGGTCCTGCGCCGCCTGGAAGGGCACTTCACGCTGGTCTTCACCCACGCCGACGACCCCGGCACCATCATCGCTGCCCGGCGCTCCACCCCCCTCGTGGTGGGCATCGGCGATGGTGAGATGTTCCTCGGCTCCGATGTCGCGGCCTTCATCGAATTCACCCGCGAAGCCGTCGAGCTGGGTCAGGACCAGGCGGTGATCATCACGGCCGACGGCTACCGGATCACCGACTTCAACGGCGTCGATGACACCGCGAGTGCCCGCGAGTTTCATATCGACTGGGACCTGTCCGCCGCCGAAAAGGGCGGCTACGAGTACTTCATGCTCAAGGAGATCGCCGAGCAGCCGGCGGCGGTCGCCGACACCCTGCTCGGCCATTTCGTCGACGGCCGCATCGTGCTCGACGAGCAGCGCCTGTCCGATCAGGAGCTGCGTGAGATCGACAAGGTCTTCATCGTCGCCTGCGGCACCGCGTTCCATTCCGGGCTGCTGGCCAAGTACGCGATCGAGCATTGGACGCGGCTGCCGGTAGAGGTCGAGCTGGCCAGCGAGTTCCGTTACCGCGATCCGGTTCTGGATCGCGGCACCCTGGTGATCGCGATCTCCCAGTCCGGCGAGACCGCCGACACCTTGGAAGCTGTCCGCCACGCCAAGAGCCAGAAAGCCAAAGTGCTGGCGATCTGCAACACCAACGGCAGCCAGATCCCGCGCGAAGCCGACGCAGTCCTGTACACCCGAGCTGGTCCCGAGATCGGGGTGGCGGCAACCAAGACGTTCCTGGCCCAGATCGCCGCCAACTACCTCGTCGGGCTGGCGCTGGCCCAGGCCCGCGGCACCAAATACCCCGACGAGGTCGAGCGGGAGTACCAGGAGCTGGAGTCCATGCCGGATCTTGTCGCGCGGACTCTGGACCACATGGGACCCATCACCGCGCTGGCACAGCAGTTCGCGACCTCACCCACGGTGTTGTTCCTGGGCCGTCACGTCGGCTACCCGGTGGCACTCGAGGGTGCGCTCAAGCTCAAGGAACTGGCGTACATGCACGCCGAGGGTTTCGCCGCCGGTGAGCTCAAGCACGGCCCGATCGCGCTGATCGAGGACGGACTGCCCGTCATCGTGGTGATGCCGTCGCCCAAGAATGCGGCGACGTTGCACGCCAAGCTGTTGAGTAATATCCGCGAGATCCAGGCCCGTGGAGCGATCACGATCGTGATCGCGGAGGAGGGTGACGATACGGTGCGCCCGTACGCCGATCACATCTTCGAAATACCCGCGGTATCAACGCTTTTCCAGCCGTTGTTGTCGACGGTCCCCCTGCAGGTGTTCGCCGCGGCGGTAGCTCGGGCTCGCGGTTACGACGTCGACAAGCCGCGCAACCTGGCCAAGTCCGTCACGGTCGAATAGACCGGCACGTAACCTTGGTGCCGATGCGGCACTACTACACCGCCGACGCGATCCGCGCCGCCGAGGCGCCCTTGTTGGCCAGCCTGCCCGACGGCGTGCTGATGCGTCGTGCCGCCTATGGATTGGCGACCGCGGTTGCGGCGGAGCTGCGGGATCGCACCGGTGGGTTGGTCGGGCGCCACGTGTGCGCGGTCGTCGGGTCGGGTGACAACGGCGGCGACGCGCTGTGGGCGGCGACCTTTTTGCGGCGCCGTGGGGTGGCGGCGTCCGCGGTGTTGCTGAACCCCGATCGCACCCACGCCAAGGCGTTGGCGGCGTTTCGTTCCGCTGGCGGCCGGTTGGCGCCCGCCGTGCCGCCATCGGCGGATCTGGTGCTCGACGGCGTCGTCGGCATCTCCGGCACGGGTCCGCTGCGCGAGGCTGCCGCCGAGGTGTTTGCCGTGGTCGAGGCTGCCGGGATTTCGGTGGTGGCCGTCGACATTCCCAGCGGTATCGATGTGCAGACCGGTGCAATCGCCGGGCCCGCGGTTCGGGCGGTGCTGACCGTGACCTTCGGCGGGCTCAAACCCGTTCATGCCCTGGCTGATTGTGGCCGAGTCGAACTCATCGACATCGGGCTGGACCTGCCCGACACCGACCTGCTGAGCGTGCAGGCCGCTGACGTCAAGGCGCGCTGGCCGCTGCCCGGCGTGCACGACGACAAGTACAGCCAGGGTGTCACCGGCATCATGGCGGGCTCGTCCACCTATCCCGGTGCGGCGATCCTGTGCACCGGGGCCGCGGTGGCTGCGACATCGGGAATGAAGCGCTATGCCGGCTCCGCGGCGGCCGAGGTGGTGTCCCACTGGCCCGAGGTGGTGGCCGCCCCGAACCCGCACGCGGCCGGACGGGTGCAGGCCTGGGTCGTCGGACCCGGGCTCGGCACTGACGAAAAGGCTCTTAGTGCGTTGACTTTCGCGCTCGGCAGCGCTGTGCCGGTGGTGGTCGACGCCGACGCCCTGACGCTGCTGGCCGCTCAACCGGAGCTGGTGGCTGGCCGCACGGCACCGACGGTGCTGACCCCGCACGCCGGCGAGTTCGCCCGTTTGAACGGCTCGCCGCCGGGGGAGGACCGGGTGGCGGCCACCCGCAGACTGGCCGACGCGCTCGGCGCGACCGTGCTGCTGAAGGGCAATGTCACCGTCATCGCCGATCCATCTGGTCACGTCTACCTCAATCGAGCCGGCGGGTCGTGGGCGGCGACCGCCGGTTCCGGTGACGTGCTGTCCGGAATCATCGGGGCGCTGCTCGCCGCGGGCCTCCCGCCGGCAGAAGCGGCCGCTGCGGCGGCATTCGTGCACGCTCGCGCCGCCAACGTCTCGGCTGCTGATCCCGGTCCGACATCGGTGCCCGCATCGGCGTCGCGCATCCTCGCCCACATCCGTCAAGCCATCGCAGAACTGTAGAAAGGACCCCTGTGCCCCACGTCAAGTACCGCTCCCCGTCGATTGCACCGGCCTATACCGGGCGGTTGTCCACCGATCCCATCCCGTCGCTGCGGCTACCCGCCGAGGCCATGGAACCCTCCGCGGCATACCGGTTCATCCACGACGAGCTGATGCTCGACGGCAGCTCCCGGCTCAACCTCGCGACATTCGTCACCACATGGATGGACCCCGAGGCCGAGAAGCTGATGGCCGAGACGTTCGACAAGAACATGATCGACAAAGACGAGTACCCGGCTACCGCGGCCATCGAGTCGCGTTGTGTGGCAATGGTCGCCGACCTGTTCCATGCCGAGGACCTGCGCGATGACGACGCGGCCACCGCGGTTGGGGTGTCCACGATCGGTTCATCGGAGGCGGTGATGCTCGGCGGGCTGGCCCTGAAGTGGCGCTGGAAGGAGCGCGTCGGGGACGAGCGGAAGGGCCGGACCCCCAACCTGGTGATGGGCTCCAATGTGCAGGTGGTGTGGGAGAAGTTCTGCCGCTACTTCGAAGTCGAGCCGCGTTACATCCCGATGGCAGAGGACCGCTACGTCATCACCGCCGAACAGGTTCTCGACTACGTCGATGAGGACACCATCGGTGTGGTGGGAATCCTCGGCACCACCTACACCGGCGAACTGGAACCGATCGCCGAGATCTGTGCGGTATTGGACAAACTGCAGCAGGACAAGGGACTTGATATCCCGGTGCACGTCGATGCGGCCAGCGGCGGGTTTGTGGTGCCGTTTCTGCACCCGGACGTCAAGTGGGACTTCCGGCTCCCGCGGGTGGCCTCGATCAACGTCAGCGGCCACAAGTATGGGCTGACCTATCCGGGCATCGGATTCGTGGTGTGGCGCAACGCCGGTGCGCTTCCCGAGGATTTGGTGTTCCGGGTGAACTACCTCGGCGGTGACATGCCGACGTTCACGCTGAACTTCTCGAAGGCCGGCAACCAGGTGGTCGGTCAGTACTACAACTTCCTGCGACTCGGCCGCGCCGGCTATACCCATGTGATGCAATGCCTGTCGGCGACGGCGCGCTGGCTGTCCGACCAGTTGGAGGGCTGCCAGCACTTCGAGGTGATCTCCGACGGGTCGGCGATCCCGGTGGTGGCGTTCCGGCTCAAAGGCGGCTTCGAATACAACGAGTTCGATGTATCGGCGGCGCTGCGCTCCTACGGTTGGCAGGTGCCCGCCTACACCATGCCCGAAGGCGCCGAGAACATTTCGGTGCTGCGGGTGGTGGTGCGTGAGGGCTTCTCCGCCGATCTGGCCCGCTCGCTATGGGCGGATCTGAATGCCGTGCTGACGCACCTCGATGCGATCAAGCCCGGCGGGTACTTCACCCAGGAGCATTTCTCGCACTAGGCACCATCAGCTGCTCGGCGCGGGGACAGTGCCGAGCAGCGCATTGAACGCTTCGGTCATCGACGGGTGCGTGTAGATCGCATCGCCAGGGCCACGGCGTTGATGACTTCATGGGAGTCGTAGCTGAGAAGTGCTGCGCCAAAGACTTTGTCGATACCGATGTCCCGCAGGCATGCCGAGATGTCGGAGCCCTAGCGCACCCGCTCATTGGCCGGGTCGTAAATCGCCGTGAGTGACACGGTGATCGGGTAGGTTTCGCCGCCGACATTGACAGCGTAGGAACCTGCCCGCACCCAGTCGGGCGTGACAACCCCGTCGTCGGTGGAGCGCACGTAGCCGAGGCCGACGCAAGCCCCGGTGGTGGCACCCCACGCCGCCGAACTGACCTGTCCGGCAACGGCGCCGTCGCGCAGGATCAGCTCGCCGCCCCACAGCATCGGCTCGGACGAGTCGACGGCGAAGCTGACCAGCCGCCGGCAGGGGCCCTGCGCCTTGGCCTTCTCCACCGCTGCACGGCCGAGAAAGTCGATATCGGACGAAAGCTTGCAGGCGAAGAGCAGGCCGGCCTCGACGGGACTGTCGCCCGGGGTCAGCTCCCGGCCGAAGGCCCGGTACCCCTTCTCCAGGCGCATCGACTCGATGGCGTAATAGCCGCCCTGCACGATGCCGAATCGCTCACCGGCCAAGAGTAGGTCCTCGTAGACACCCACCGCGAGTTCAGTGGGAACATAGATTTCCCAACCTAATTCGCCGACATAGGTGATCCGGGTGGCCCGCACCGTTGCATGGCCCAACGAGATCAGCGCACTGGTGGCGAAGGGGAACGCGGCGTCGGACAGGTCGGCGTCGGTGAGACTGCTCAGCAGCTCGCGTGACTTCGGGCCCATAACGCCGAACACCGCCATCGAGGACGTGACGTCCACCAGCTCGGCGTGTGCGCCGGCCGGCAGGTTTCTGCGGATGTGGTCCTTGTCCCGTTCGGTGGTGGCCGCACTGCTGACGATCAGGAATTCCTGTGCGCCGGTGCGGGTGACGGTGACGTCGGACTCGTAGGTGCCGCGCTCGTTGAGCAGGCCGGTATACACCGATTTGCCGACTGGCACAGCGACATCGGCGGTGCAGAGCCACTGCAGTGCGGCCTCGGCTCCAGGCCCGGTGAGCACATACTTGGAGAACGAGGTCTGGTCGAAGACCGTGACCGCCGTGCGGGTGTTCACCTGTTCGTTGGCCGACCACGGCAGCCAGTTCTGTTTTCCCCACGAGTATTCGATGACCGGCTTACTGCCCGGCGGGGCGAAGAAGTTGGCTCGCTCCCAGCCCATCCTGCTGCCGAAGTTGGCGTTTGCTGCGACCAGCAGGTGGTGCACCGGTGAACGCCGGAATGGTCGCGCTGTCGCCAGTTCGCGGTTGGGCCAAGGGATCTCGTAATGTACGCCGAGAATCTCGGCGACCCGGTCATGCAGCCAGGCCACGTTACCGTTGAACGGTGCGAAGCGGCGGATGTCGACGCTGGTGAGATCGGTGGTGGGGGAGCCGTTGACGATCCACTCCGCGAGTGCGCGCCCGGCCCCGCCCGCCGAGGCGATGCCCACCGAGTTGAAGCCCGCGCCGACGAAGAAGTTGGTGCACTCGGGTGCCTCACCGAGGATGAACTGGTTGTCCGGGGTGAAACTCTCGGGCCCGTTGTAGAGCTTCTTGCACCCGGTGTGCTCCAGATCGGGAATCCGCAACACAGCGTTGTCCATCAGGATTTCGAAGTGCTCCCAGTCCTCTTCGAGGAGCTGGAACTCGAACGGGTAGGGGATCTTGTCCGGTGCCACCCACGGTTTGGCCTCCGGCTCGAAGCCGCCGATGACCAGCCCGCCGACCTCCTCCTTGAAGTAGGTGTAGCCGTCGGGATCGCGCAGGATCGGCAGGTCGGGGTGCACACCGGCGATCGTTTCGGTGACGACGTAGAAGTGTTCGGCGGAGTACAGCGGCACATTGACTCCGGCCATCGCACCGATCGCCTTGGCCCATTGCCCCGCGCAATTGACCACGATCTCGGCCTCGATATCGCCGGCGTCGGTGCGCACGCCGGTCGCTCGTCCCCCGTCGGTGAGCACATCGAGCACCCGGACGTGTTCGAACACCGTGGCGCCGCGCTGCCGCGCACCCTTGGCCAGTGCCATCGTCAGGTCCGTCGGATTCGCCTTGCCGTCGGCCGGCAGCCAGATGGCGCCGACCAGATCGTCGGTCCGCATCACCGGGTAGTGCTCGTAAGCCTCGTCGGGGCTGAGCAGTTCGCAGTCGAGTTGATAAGCCGCCGCATTGGCCGCGGTGCGGCGCAGCTGCGTCATCCGATCCTCGGTGCGCGCCACGGTCACGCCGCCGCACTTCTTGTACCCGGCGCTCAACCCTGTCTCGGCCTCCAGTTGCGCGTAGAGCTGCGTCGAGTACTGCACCAGCCGGGTGCCGCTCTCCGAAGCGCGCAACTGCCCCACCAGACCGGCGGCGTGCCAGGTCGTTCCGCACGAGAGTTGACCCTGCTCGATCAGCACGACGTCGGCCCGGCCGAGCTTGGTGAGGTGATAGGCGACGCTGGTGCCGATAACGCCGCCACCGATGATGACGATCTGGGCGCGGCCGGGCAACTCTTGCGTGGGCATGGATTCCTATCGATCGTCAGTCGGATGCTTGCGCGTCGGCGAGCAGGTGGGGGAAGTCGGGCCCACGGAATTCGGCGACGGCGGACTCGTAGCGCTCCATCGCCCATTCCCAGAAGTCGAAATCCAAGGTGCTGGAACCATTCTGGATACATCCCCACAGCGTCCAGCCGTACTTGCCGACTATTCCCTGCAGGCGCGCCCGCGCTGTTTTGTGCCGTTGCCGGCGACCGTAGTACAGCGTGACCAGTTCGTCGAGCTGATCGGTGGACAGCCCGCATTCGGCCCAGATATTGCCCAGCTCGAAACAGGGGTCGTTGTTGCCGGAGTATTCGTAGTCGATAAGCCAGACCTTCTCGCCGTCGTCGACGAAGTTGCCTGCCAGTAGATCGTTGTTGCACGGCACGGTGGTGTGCTCCGCGGGCCCGAGAATCCTTCTCACTGCCTGGAATTCGCGGGTGTAGTACAGGTAGTCGGTCGGTATCCGGAAGCCGCGCTCCTGCACCACCTTCAGATAGGCGGGCTGGCGCTCGAACATATTGAACCGGTCGCGGAAGCGTGGGCCGGCATGCAGTGCCCGACAACCGGCGGCTACCCGTGCCAGCACATCGGGGCGTTGCATATCGGCGTTGGTCAATGTGGTGCCTTCGAGGAAGCCCACCAGGAGAACGCCCAGATCGGGGCGGTAGTCGATCACCGGCGCGCCGACACCGGCCTGCTCGGCGGCCCTGCTGTTGACGTACTCGTTGTCGCGGTCGATGCCGAGGAGTCCGGTGCTGTTGACACTGCACCGCGCGACGTAGATCGCCCTGGGCGTGGTGACCTTGATGTTTCGGTTGGTCAGGCCGCCGGAGAGTTCCTCCAGCTGGCGTGGTTGTCCGGCCAGTACCGGGAGTTGGTCCAGCAATGCATCCAGTTCCGGATCAGACAGGAACGGCATACCAATATCCTCCGCCGGAAAGGGCATCGCGTCTAAAAGACTAGACTATTGGCTTGTGTCGATGCCAACGCTTGCCCGTGAGGTGATATCGGCCTGGGCTCGCGCCCGGCGCCCTGCGGTGATCTTCGACTTCAACGGGACCCTGTCCGATGACGAGCCGATCCTGTTCCGCATCTTCGGCGAGCTGTTCGACGAGCACCTGGGCTGGGCGATGGCCCAGCAGGACTACGACAGCCAGCTACTGGGCCACAGCGACCGCGAGATCGTCGAGAGGGCGCTGCAGATCACCGGCCACCACGATCGCGACGTCGACGCGCTGCTTGCCGTGCGCAAACGGCGCTACCGCGAACTGGTCGCCGACGACAACCCGATCCAGCCCGACACCGTGCACCTGGTGCAGCTGCTGGCCGAGCATGGGGTGCCGCTGGCCATCGTCACCGGCGCCCAACGTGACGATGTCCGTGCCGTGCTGGAAAGCAGCCCGGTCGGTGACCTGATCCGCATCGTCGTCGCCGAAGAGGATGTCACTCGCGGCAAACCAGATCCGGAAGGCTTCCTCGCCGGTGCCGCCCAACTGAATTGTGCACCAACCGATATCGTGGTATTCGAAGATTCAGTGCCCGGGATTCGGGGCGCTCTGGCAGCCGGTATGCGGTGCATCGCCGTGGGCACCGCGCCCAGTGACGAGCTGCTGGCGGCGGCGCCGGCGTTGATCCCTAGGTTGTCGGCGGACGTCGTCGAACACGTGCTGTCCGACCTTTAGGACGCCGGCGAGGTTTCCACTTGGGCGTCAGGCCCGCCGTCGACGCGCGAGCGCACCCGGATGCGGGTGCGATCGGAGCGGAAGTAGTCGTGGGAGAACTCCACCGGGACATTGTTGCGGTCGTATGCGGTTCGCGTGACCAGCAAGAGGGGGTCGCCGACGGCCACGCCGAGCAGCCCGGCCGACGACTCGGATGCCGGGGTGGCCTCGATGTGCTCGTCAGCCGAGAGCAACGGGGTGTCGAAGTGGTCGGCCATCAGCGCGTACACCGAGCCGGTGAGGTCGGCGGAGAGCAGGCGGGGAAACCGGGCGGTCGGCAGGTAGGTCTCTTCCAGCAGTACGGGCGTGTTGTTGGCAGACCGGATGCGGATGATCTCGTGCACGTACGCGCCGCTTGTGAGCTGCAATGCCTGGCGCACCACGGCAGGCGCGAGTCGGGTGGTAGCCCGGATCACCCGCGCGCCGGCGGACATGTCCAGCCTGCGCAGCTGCTCGGTGAAACCCGGCATCCCAGTGTGGTCGAACTCCAGGCGCGGCGTCTCGACGAAATTGCCCCCAAACCGCCCCCGGCTGCGCCGGATCAGCCCCTTGGCTTCGATGGCCGCCAGCGCTTGCCGCAGCGTCATCCGGCTCACGCCCAGCGCACCGGCGATCTCGACCTCGCAGGGCAGCTTGTCGCCCGGCGTCAACCGGCCGGTGACGATGAGTTTCTCCAGCCAGACAGCAATCCGGGAATGGGCGGGATGTTCGGATGGGCCGCCGAGGTCCGGCCGTTGAGCCAGAACGGCGTCGTCCATCGACAGCACCCGCATTCCGACGACTTTACCGCCCGCGGTGGCCACGAAATAACAGGTCAGTGCCCTATGCGAGCTTCTGGGTCAGCTTCTGGGACAATTGGCGGCGGTGACATGAACATGCACACGACTTCGTTGACCCCGTCGACGCACACCCAGGTTTCCGGTCCAGGCGCTGAAGCGCTCATCGATCTCGGGGCGATCGCCCACAACGTGCGCACTTTGCGTGAGCACGCGGGGTCCGCCCAGGTGATGGCGGTTGTCAAGGCCGACGGCTACGGCCACGGCGCAGTACAGGCCGGTCGGACCGCGGTCGCCGCCGGGGCGGCGGCGCTCGGTGTCGCGACCATCGATGAGGCGGTGGCGCTGCGCACCGGCGGCATCACCGCGCCGGTGCTGGCCTGGCTGCATCCACCCGGCACCGATTTCGCCCCAGCCCTGGCCGCCGATGTCGAGGTCGCGGTGTCCTCGGCGCGTCAGGTCGCCGAACTGCTTGACGCGGTCGCGCGCACGGGACGCACCGCCGACGTCACCGTCAAGGTGGACACCGGACTGAACCGCAACGGTGTCAGCATCGCCGACTACCCGACAGTCCTGACCGAACTGCAGCGCGCCGCTGCCGCCGACGCGATCCGGCTGCGCGGCATCATGTCGCATCTGGCCAACGGTGACGCCCCCGATGATCCACTCAACGACATCCAGGCGCAACGTTTCACCGATGCGATCACTGAAGCGCGTAGGCGTGGAATCGAATTCGAGGTTGCCCATCTGTCGAACTCGCCGTCGGCGATGACGCGACCGGACCTGGGTTTCGACATGGTTCGCCCCGGTATCGCGGTCTACGGACTGAGCCCGATCCCCGAACACGGCGACATGGGATTGCGCCCGGCGATGACGCTGAAATGCGCTGTCACGATGGTCAAACCGGTCAAGGCCGGTGCCGGAGTGTCGTATGGGCACACCTGGATCGCGCAGCGAGACACCACTCTGGCGCTGCTCCCGATCGGCTACGCTGACGGGCTGTACCGCCCGCTCGGCGGCCGGATCGATGTGCTGATCAACGGTCGGCGGAGACCGAGCGTCGGCCGGGTCTGCATGGACCAGTTCGTCGTCGATCTCGGCCCCGGTGCGCCTGACGTGGCCGAGGGCGATGAGGCAATCCTGTTCGGGCCGGGAACATCCGGCGAGCCGATGGCCCAGGACTGGGCGGATCTGCTCGGTACCATTCACTACGAGGTGGTCACCAGCCCACGCGGACGGGTGGTGCGCACGTATCGAGAGGCCGACACCGGTGGGCACTGACGACGAGGCGAACTCCAAGCGCGGGATCGATGACCGGTTGGCGCGCCGCGCGGCCAAGAGTGCCGAGCGGCTGGCCCACAAGGCCGATCACCCCGGTCTGGGTGCCGGCAAGAAGGCCGGGCTGCTGGCCGGGATGGCCGGGTTGAGCGCAGTCGGCACGGTGGCCGGGGTGTCAGCGGCCCGCGCCCTCGGGCACCGCTCGGCGGCCGAAGATCTCTATCAGCGTGAGGATTTCGGGCTCCTAAATGCTGACCGGGGATGTGTCGTCACCACGCCGGACGGTATCCCGCTGGTGGTGCGTGAAGTCGGTCCGACCACCGCGCCGCTGACTGTGGTGTTCGCCCACGGGTTCTGCCTGCAGATGGGATCGTTTCACTTCCAGCGTGCGGCCCTGGCCGCCCGCTGGGGTGATCAGGTCCGGATGGTGTTCTACGACCAGCGTGGTCACGGCCAGTCCAGTCCCGCGCCGGTCGAGACGTACACCGTGACCCAGCTCGGTCAGGATCTGGAAACCATTCTGCAAGTGATGGTTCCGCGCGGACCGATCGTGCTCGTCGGGCATTCGATGGGCGGTATGACGGTGCTCTCGCATGCCCGCCAGTTCCCCAAGCAGTACGGCAGCCGCATCGTCGGGGCTGCGCTCATCTCCTCGGCGTCGGAGGGACTATCCCGCTCGCCATTGGGCGAGATCCTGCAGAACCCCGCGCTGGAGGCGGTGCGCTTCGCCGCGCGTTATGCGCCCAAGTTCGTGCACCGGACCCGCGGCGCGGCCCGGTCTGTGGTTCGCCCGATCCTGCGCGCCGCCTCCTACGGTGACGATCACATGAGCCCGCGCGTTGTGGCTTTCTCTGAGGAGATGATTCACGACACTCCGATCGCGACCCTGGTCGAATTCCTGCATGCCCTGGAAGTTCACGACGAGAGCGCGGCGCTGCCTGTGTTGGCCAGGATCCCCACGTTGATCGCCTGCGGCGACCACGATGTGCTCACCCCGGTCGTGTACTCCGAAGAGATGGCCGATGCGTTGCCTGATAGCGATCTGCTGATCGTCGGCGGCGCAGGGCATCTGGTACAGCTCGAGCAGCCCGAGCTGATCAATGACGCGCTGGTTGAGTTGGTCGAGCGCGCCACACCGTCGAGACTGATCGCCTTGTCCCGCCGGCTCAAGGACCGCGCCCGTGGATAGGACGCAGGCGGACAGCGGTACGGCAGAGCTGCCCACCGTCGAGGACACCATCGCACTGGGCGAACAGCTCGGCCGGCAGCTCCGCGCCGGCGATGTGGTGGTGCTATCCGGGCCTCTGGGGGCGGGAAAGACCGCTTTCACCAAGGGGATTGCGCTCGGCATGGATGTCGAGGGGCCGGTGACCTCGCCGACGTTCGTCCTGGCCCGGGTGTATCGAGCACGACGGGCCGGACAACCCGAACTGGTGCATGTCGATGTCTACCGCTTGCTCGAGCACATCGGTGCCGATCTACTGGCCGAACTGGATTCTCTGGATCTGGACGCCGATCTCGATGACTCCGTCGTCGTAGTCGAGTGGGGCGAAGGACTGGCCGAGCGACTTTCCGCGAATCATCTCGACATCACGCTGGCGCGCGGCGCCGACGGTGAGGTGCGCACGGTGACCTGGCAATGGAATCACGAATGATCCGCAACGTTCTTGTCATCGACACCGCCACTCCAGCCGTCACCGCCGCGGTGGTGATCCGTGGTGAGGGTCTTGTCGTCGCCGGCGAGCGCATCACCCTCGACGCGCGCGCTCACGCTGAGACGCTAACCCCCAATGTGGTTGCGGCCGTGGCGGACGCGGGGATGACGATGTCCGACCTGGACGCCGTCGTCATCGGTTGCGGCCCAGGTCCGTTCACCGGTCTGCGCGTCGGGATGGCCACCGCCGCCGCCTACGGACACGCCCTGAACCTGCCTGTGCGCGGCGTGTGCAGCCTGGACGCCGTCGGCATCGAGACTACCGGCGAGGTGCTGGTGGTCACTGATGCTCGCCGGCGCGAGATGTACTGGGCGCGGTATCGCGATGGGCAGCGCATCGACGGCCCCGACGTGGCCGCACCCACTGATGTGCCGGTCGGTGATGCCGAAGCCGTGGCGGGATCGCCTGAGCACGCCGGTTTGTTCGCGCTGCCTGTCGTTGGCCCGGCCTACCCGACGGCGACGGGTTTGGTTGCCGCCGTGACCGATTGGACGGGCGAGCCCGCCCCGCTGGTGCCGCTGTATCTGCGCCGCCCAGACGCCAAGACCCTGGCCGAACGCGGGGTGCTGCGGTGAACGTCCTGTACGGCCCGCTGGCCAAGGGCGACGCCGCGCGCTGCGAGGAGCTGGAGAACCAGCTGTTCGACGGCGACGACCCGTGGCCGGAACTCGCGTTCATCCGTGAGCTGGCCGCCCCGCACAACCGCTATGTCGCCGCGCGGGTTGACGACAAGCTCGTCGGTTACGCCGGCATCTCCCGGCTGGGCCGAGCCGAACCGTTCGAGTACGAAATCCACACCATCGGTGTCGATCCCGCATATCAGGGACACGGCATCGGGCGGCAGATGATGATCGATCTGCTCGGCGCGGTGGGCCCGGAGTCGCTGGTATACCTCGAAGTCCGCACCGACAACGAGCCGGCGATCGCGCTGTACACCAGTCTCGGCTTCAGATGCGTCGGCGTGCGTAAGCGCTACTACCGGGTCAGCGGCGCTGATGCCTACACCATGCGACGGGACCCGGCATGATCATTCTGGCCATCGAAAGCTCCTGTGACGAAACCGGAGTCGGCATTGCCCGGCTCGACGAGGACGGCACGATCACACTGCTGGCCGACGAGGTGGCCTCCAGCGTCGACGAACACGCCCGGTTCGGCGGGGTGGTCCCCGAGATCGCCTCGCGCGCGCATCTGGAAGCGCTCGGGCCGACCATGCGCCGGGCGCTGCAGACCGCCGGCATCGGCAAGCCCGACGTCGTCGCGGCCACCATCGGACCCGGTTTGGCCGGGGCCCTGCTGGTCGGTGTGGCCGCCGCCAAGGCCTACGCCGCGGCGTGGGGGGTGCCGTTCTATGCCGTCAACCACCTCGGTGGGCATCTGGCCGCCGATGTCTACGACCACGGTCCGCTACCGGAATGTGTTGGCCTACTGGTGTCGGGCGGGCACACCCACCTGCTGCACGTGCGCTCCCTCGGTGAGCCGATCGTCGAACTCGGCAGCACCGTCGACGACGCGGCAGGGGAGGCCTACGACAAGGTGGCCCGGCTGCTAGGCCTGGGCTATCCGGGCGGACGACCGCTCGATGAGCTCGCCCGCACCGGCGATCCCGGCACGATCGTCTTCCCGCGCGGCATGACCGGCCCGCGCGATGAGCCCTTCGCGTTCTCGTTCAGCGGCCTCAAAACCGCTGTCGCCCGCTACGTCGAAAGCCACCCCGACGCACCGACCGCCGACGTCGCCGCCGGGTTCCAGGAGGCCGTCGCCGATGTGTTGACCGCCAAGGCGGTGCGGGCGGCCGGCGAGCTGGGGGTGTCGACGCTACTGATCGCCGGCGGGGTGGCGGCCAATTCGCGATTGCGAGAACTGGCCGAGGAGCGTTGCGCAGCAGCAGGTTTGACGTTACGGGTGCCGCGGCCGCGGTTGTGCACCGACAATGGGGCGATGATCGCCTCGTTTGCCGCGCACCTGATCGCCGCTGGAGCCGCACCATCGCGGCTAGATGTGCCCAGTGACCCTGGTCTGCCGGTGTTGACCGGCCACGTGGCATGACCCTTTCGCCGGGTGAGGCTGTGGCCGCGTCGATCTCGGCAAAGTTGTTCGATAGCGACGGGCTCGCGCGGCCGGTGCGTACATCGGGTCGTCGATGACGTGGGGTCACTTCTAGGACCTGCGCGACGCATTCGACTTCTTCGGCCGGTTCCCCTCCCGCTTCGCCCAGCTTGCACCGGTGTCGAACGCCAACCCCAGCCGACTTTTATCAAACTAGTGCGCATGTTGGTCGTGCATCTTGGCGAGGATTGCGGCGAGGTCAGCCGTGTTTGGACATCCGGTGCGTCCGTTCGGGTGTTCTGCTTGTCGGTGAGCTGATCGGCTCTGGTGTGTCGGGTGCGGCGGCAGGTGTGGAGCGGATCGGTGCTGCGGTTGCGGTGTCGGCAGGTGGCCGACTGCATGCGGCGCGGGCAGTCGTCGGGGGCGTTGCTGGCCCGCCTGGCCACGGGGCAGGGGTCCAGCACTGGGGCCGCTGCGCGGCCGGTCGGTGAACGCCTTGTGGGAGCGGTCGGCGACGCTGTCGAGCGGCCGGGCCGGGCCGGTCTTATCGCGCACCGGGGGGTGGGGTTGATGATGACGGTGACGTGCTTGTCGCCGCGGTGGGTGTGCCGCCCGATGTGCTCATCGACCCCGATCACCGCCACCTGAGCGGCTCGTGGGTCAATGTGCGGGTGGTTGCTGTCAGGCGGGCTGCTCTGTTTCCCGCAATGCCGGCACTATCGATCTTCGTGGGCGATCCGGCGGGCTAGCACGGCGCGATCAGTGCTGCGTTGCTGGCCGGTGATCGCCAATCCACGCTTGTTGAGGCGGGAGTAACTCGTGGGCTGCGAATGAGCCCAGCGATTCCTGACGCTTGTGTTAGTTTTTTCGCGGCATTGTCGTGGTGACTTTTGCCGTACCGGGGCATTTTTTGCGGCGAGAGGCTGGGGCAATGACCGAGGGCAGTGGTGTGGAGTTGAATTCGTTGTCGGCGTCGGTGTGGGCGGCGGTGGTCAATGACATGGGCCTCGATGACAGTGGTCCGGCTCATCGGCGTGAGAAGCCGCGTGGCGCGGGCCGGCGGATCACTGCCTATGGCTGGTTGGGTGCGGGTGCGATGACCCTGGGTGTGGGTGCCGCTTTGGTGGGTGGTTCGGGGGTGGCTCATGCCGATACCGGCGAGGGTTCTGGCTCGTCGGCGGCCAGTAGCAGAGCTGACGCCCCGGCCAAGACTGTGAAGACGGGTGTGGTTTCCAGTCGGCCGTCGACGGCGCCTTCTTCGGCGTCTTCTCAGGCGGCGTCTTCTTCGGCGTCGTCTTCTGTGGCGTCGCGGGGTGCGATGTCGGGTCAGCGGTCGTCGGCTGGTGCGGGTGCGGCCCGTGGTGGTGCGCCCGCGGGGAGCGGTAGCGCGTCGTCGGTGGTGGTGCGCTCGGCTGTCTCCTCCGAGGGTTTCCTCGTCGACCGCGACCGCGACCGGGACCGGGGCCGGGTCGGGTGTTCTGGTGAACGGTCCTGCCTCCGCGAAGTCGGCGTCTGCGTCTGCGTCGGTGTCGGTGTCGGTGTTACCGGTGCCGAACAGTTTGATCACGGCGGCACTGTCGAATCCGGCGTTGCCGTCGAGTTGGACTCGCTTTATCGCGATCTTCGTGTCCAATGGCACCGCGGCTCATCCCAATGCTGGCCTGTTACTCGGCAACGGCTATAGCTACACCCGTCGACCTGCACGGGGGCGCGGTGTGCAACGGCGGTCGCGGCGGTGGCCTGTTGGGCAACGGCGGTAACGGCTACAACGGTGGTAACGGCGGCAGTGCGGGCCTGATGGGTAACGGTGGGGCCGGTGGGGCGGGCTCGAGTGGTCAAGCCGGCGGTGCGGCGGCTCGGGTGGCCTGCTCTACGGTAACGGCGGGACCGGCGGGTCCGGCGGGGCTGGTGGGGCTGGCGGCAGGGCGGTGACGCCGGGATGCTGTCGCTCTACGGTAACGGCGGTCGTGGCGGTGCTGGCGGGTCTGGTGGGTCCGGTGGGGACGGCGGGGCGAGTGGGTTCTGGTTGGGCAATGCCGGTGCCGGTGGTGACGGCGGGTCCGGCGGGGCCGGTGGTGACGGCGGCGATACGAGGTTGTTCACCCTGTGGGGCCGTGGCGGGGCCGGTGGTGACGGTGGTAGCGGCGGCGCGGGTGGTGATGGCGGCAGGGGCGGATACCTGATCGGCAGCGGCGGCGCGGGCGGTCAGGGCGGAAACTCCACTGACGTGTCGGCTGCGGGCGGGGCCGGCGGTCATGGTGGCAGCACCGGCTTGTTGTCGATCTGGGGTGACGGCGGTAGCGGCGGCGCGGGCGGTACCGGGGCTAACGCTGTCGGCATCGGCGGCACGGGCGGTGCCGGCGGGGCCGGTGGTGATGGCGGGCTGGGCAGCTGGATCTTCGGCCGCTCCGGTGACGGTGGTGTCGGGGGCACGGGTGGGGTCGGCGCTCAGGGAGTCGCTGGAACCAACGGTGCCGATGCGACCATCCCCGGCGGGGTCGGCGGGACGGGCGGTACCGGCGGGGTCGGCGGGACGGGCGGCACCGGTGGGGCCGGCGGGCAGGCCGGGAACGGGTGGTTGTTCTGGCGCGGACGCGACGGTGACGGCGGTGACGGCGGGGCCGGCGGTCGCAGCGGGACGGGCGGTACCGGTGGACGAGGCGGTGATGGTGATGCCGCCACTCCTGATGGCGGCACCGGCGGCAACGGCGGCACCAGTGGTGCCGCCGGTATCGGCGGGGCCGGGGGTGTGGCCGGTGGGACCGGAGCGACCGCGGGTCACACCGGTGCCACCGGCGTCAGCGGCGTGTCCGGTGACGGCGGTATCGGCGGTGACGGCTACAACGCCGGGGCCGATCCCAGCGCTGTGCCGGGTACCGCTGGCGGTAACGGTGGCGCCGGCGGTGACGGCGGGTCTACCGGTAATGGTGGTGCCGGCGGTGCTGGTGGTAGCGGTGCGGCCGGCATGGCCGGAGCGTTGGGGACGAACGGAAGCGGCGGCGGTCTCGGCGGTAACGGTGGTGCCGGCGGGCGTGGTGGCTCGATCTCGGGTAACGGCGGTGCCGGTGGGGTCGGCGGCCTCGGCGGGGTCGGCGGCGCTGGCGGTGTCGGTGTGACCGGACTCGACGGCGCGACCGCCGGTGCGCAGGGCCAAGCCGGCGGTAACGGCGGTATCGGCGGTATCGGCGGGGCTGGCGGTAACGGCGGTGCTGGTGGGGTGGCCCTGGGTTCGGGTAGCGCGGGCGGCAACGGTAACGGCGGTAACGGCGGGGCCGGCGGTAGTAGCGGGACAGGCGGCACCGGCGGACGAGGCGGTGATGGTGATGCCGCCACTCCTGATGGCGGTACCGGCGGTAACGGCGGCACCAGTGGTGCGGGCGGTATCGGCGGGGCCGGGGGTGCCGCCGGTGGGACCGGAGCCACCGCGGGTCACACCGGCGCCACCGGCGTCAGCGGCGTGTCCGGTAACGGCGGTAACGGCGGTGACGGCTACAACGCCGGGGCCGACCCCAGCGCTGTGGCGGGTACCGCCGGCGGTAACGGCGGCGCCGGCGGTGACGGCGGGTCTACCGGTAATGGTGGTGCCGGCGGTGCTGGTGGTAGCGGTGCGGCCGGCATGGCCGGAGCGTCGGGGACGAACGGAAGCGGCGGCGGTCTCGGCGGTAACGGTGGTGCGGGCGGGCGTGGTGGCTCGATCTCGGGTAACGGCGGTGCCGGTGGGGTCGGCGGCCTCGGTGGGGTCGGCGGGGTCGGCGGCGATGGTGTGACCGGACTCTCCGGTGCGGCCGCCGGTGCGCAGGGCCAAGCCGGTGGTGACGGCGGCACCGGCGGTATCGGCGGGCTGGTGGTAACGGCGGTGCTGGTGGGGTGGCCCTGGGTTCGGGTAGCGCGGGCGGCAACGGTAACGGCGGTAACGGCGGGGCCGGCGGTCGCAGCGGGACAGGCGGCACCGGTGGACGAGGCGGTGATGGTGATGCCGCCACTCCTGATGGCGGTACCGGCGGTACCGGCGGCACCAGTGGTGCCGCCGGTATCGGCGGACGAAGTGCCCCGGCACACCGAACGACCGCGGGTCACACCGGTGCCACCGGCGCCAGCGGCGTGTCCGGTAACGGCGGTAACGGCGGTGACGGCTACAACGCCGGGGCCGACCCCAGCGCGGCACCGGGTACCGCCGGCGGTAACGGCGGCGCCGGCGGCGCGGCTGCCGCTGGTGGCATCAACGGCGACGGCGGCAAGGGCGGTGACGGCAGCGCCGGCGCGGCGGGCGTCGATGGCGCGACAGCCGGGGCCGCTGGCGGCACCGGCGGGGCGGGTGGCGCGGGTGGGTTCGGCGGCGCGGCCGGAACCGGGGCAGGTACCGCAGGCACCGCAGGCACCAACGGCGACGGCGGTGTCGGCGGGGCCGGCGGCAACGGCGCCGACGGCTCTGCCGGCGTAGCAGGCGGCCGGCGGCGGGACCAACGGGCGGCCGGCGTCGGCGCCACCAACGGCGACGGCGGCAACGGCGGGACCGGCGGGACCGGCGGCACCGGTGCCACCGGGATCGACGGCACCGACGGCGCCAAAGGCACCAACGGCACCACCGGCGGGATCGGCGCCGCGGGCGGCGCCGGCGGCAACGGCGGGCAGGCCGGAAGCGGCCCAGGCACGGCGGGCAACCAGGGCGACGGCGGCGGCGGCGGCGGCGGCGGGGTCGGCGGGACCGGCGGGGACGGCGGGTCCAGCATCGCCGGTAACGGCGGGGACGGCGGTGCCGGCGGCGGCGGCGGGACCGGCGGGACCGGCGGCAACGGCCTCACCGGCGGGACCGGCGGCGACGGCGGGACCGGCGGGACCGGCGGGGACGCCGGCGCCCCAGGCTACGGCGGCCCCGGCGGCCCCGGCAGTGCCGGCAGTCCCGGCACGCCCGGCGCCGCGCCCAGCGGCGGGACCGGCGGTGCCGGCGGCGGCGGCGGGACCGGCGGTGCCGGCGGTACCGGTGCCGCCGGCTAGGCATAAACCGCCGCTGCGCGGGGAAGCTGGCGGGCTTCAGACGGGAGAAACCGTCGAGCCCGCCGGCACCGGGTGGAAGCCGATCGTCGCGTCCTCGGCGCGGCGTTATCCGCCAGCTTGCCGCAGGGCTCGCCTGGCTCGACACGGCTGACCTGATCCAGGCGGTCATAGCGCGGTGCGTCGATCTCGATGCTCAGCGCGCCCAGATCGTCGTCGCGCTGCTCGCAGCGATCGCGCCCCGATCACCGGGACAACCCCGGTGGACCAGCATCGGGATCGCTCGAGCAGAACGGCGTCGACGGTAGCCGACTCACGGCCACCGTCTTCACTGTGCGCTAGCCGATTCAGCGATGTGCCGCTCTATCACCTCGGTCTCGGTGCTGGTGCGGATCCCCTGGACCCCACGGAATTGCGCTACCTCGCCGACCGGTGCTTACTTCGTCACCGGGTTCGATCTCCCCGACGGCGACGACGGTGTCACCCAAGACGGTGTGCGGTGTGAGCAGGTGTGGTCCGGCACGGGCGATCGTCTCTTCTATCACTACGGCTACGGAGACGCATCACCGGCGGATCGACGCCGATACCGGCCAGCGGCAACGGTTCCCCTCGGCGATCCTGCCGGCATGGGCGCGCACGTCACCGCAGATGACGTCTACCTGTGGGTCGACGGCATCCACCTCAAAGTCTGGTTGGAGCAGGAGAAGCTCTGCTTGTTGGTGATGATCGGGGTTCGCGCTGGTGGCCCGCAAGGAGCTCGTCGCCTTGGCCGACGGCTACCGGGAGTCGGCCGAGTCGTGGGCCGATCTGCTGCGGGGTTGTCGCCGGCGTGGGATGGCAGCCCCGGTGCTCGCTGTCGGTGACGGGGCGTTGGGGTTCTGGACGGCAGTCCGCGAGGTGTTCCCGGCTAGTCGTGAGCGGCGGTGCTGGTTTCACAAACAGGCCAATGTGCTTGCCGGGCTGCCCAAGTCAGCACACCCGGGCGCGATCTCGGCGATGCGGGAGATCGACGACGCCGAACACATCTACCATGCGCAGGTCGCGATCAAAGCCTTCGAGGTCGACTACGGTGCCACGTGCCCACAGCGGTCGCCACGATCGTCGGCGACGCCGACGTGCCCTTGGAGTTCTACAGGTATCCCGGCCGAGCACTGGATCCACCTGCGCACCACCAACCCGATCGACAGCACTTGTGCCACCGTGCGGTTGAGAACCAAGGTCACCAAGGGTTGTGGATCCCGCGCCGCGGGAATTGTGATGGCCTACCAGCTGATCGACGCCGCATAAGGCCGCTGGCGGGCCGTCAACGCCCCGCACCCGGTCGCCCTCGTCTGTGCTGGCGCGGTGTTCCACACAGGCATAACTGGTGGTAGGCGTCGATGACGAACGTGGCGGGCTGGCCAACCAGGTTGGTGGTGTAGCCCTTCCACCCCGGAGCGACCAAGAGCGTCAACCGCGAGCTGGAGGCCAAGACCCGAGCCCCGGACAGCGTGATGAATCGGTTGCGCTTGACTGCGCCGTGTCCCTCGATAACACGCTGAGCCTTGGCGATCTGTTCATCGATGCCATGCGGCGTGCGCCGAGCCCGGTCGTGGCGGTATTGGCAGTGGATTGCCCGATCCGCAATCCCGCGGGCCTTCTCCGAGGAACTCACCGGCAAGGGCTGGGTCAGCACCAGCCCGTCGGGGATCGCCTCGTCGGGATGTGTGTCACGCCACTCGCGGACGACATCGGGCAAGGAACGGAATCCCCGCGTCCAGGACGTAGGACGAGCCGGCGGCCTGCACCGCGACCCGGTTGGCCTCGCAGATCATGCCCGCATCAGCGACGACGGTCACATCGGTGAGTTGGTGGGCGGCCGTGAACGCGGTGATCACCGGCAGCATCGTGGCGGTCTGGGCCCGGTCACCCTCCAACGCCGCGACCGACAGTGGCACGCCCGCCGCATGGGTGAGCAATCCGAGGGTGATGTGTGGGTCCAGCCGTCGCTTGCTGAACCCCGGTTCGCCGAACCCGTCACCGGCATCGGTCTCGACGTGCAGGTGCTGACGTCTTAGAGCACCAGGCTGGCTGGCCCCAGGCCGGGCAGGGGCGGCGCGTCACGCGAAGACACGAAAAAAGCAGGTCACAGACCTGCAGGACTGCCCGACCGCCGCCAGTGATAAAAGTCAGGACACAGTCGAACCTGGCGTCCGGGCTCGACCGCACGCTGGTCCTCGACGGTGGCGGCGAGTATCACGTGGCCTGGTACTGCGGCTTCTTCGACGGACTGCTCGAGCAGGGGCACCTCGGCCGGTGCGTACATCGGGTCGTCGATGACGTCGGGTCACTTCTAGGACCTGCGCGACGCATTCGACTTCTTCGGCCAGTTCCCCTCCCGCTTCACCCAGCTCGCACCGGTGTCGAACGCCAACCCCAGCCACCAGCACGCCCGCGAGATCAACTTCGAGGTCAAATGCGGCGACACCGAGACCATCCGCCTGATCGGGCACGCCGCGCTGGCCGCCGGCCACGATGTTCACCACGGCCAACGACTGCTACACCGGTCAGCGACTAGTGGGGGGTCAGGATGTGTTGCAGCGCACAGGAATTCCACTGGTGAATGCTTCGGCAGCAAGCTCGTCGCCGCCCGGCGTGATGGGCCCGATGTGGATGGGGCAGCGGGTACTGCATGGACCGGGATTTCCAAGACCTGGGCGCGCACGGACGTGGTGGCCGGTTCGAAGCGGGCGTTGGTGATCACGTTGACCAACGGCTACGAGGGCAGCCTGCTCAGCGGCATCCCGCACAACATCTATCGCGAGATCGACGCGCTCAAGGCCGTCGGGACCACGCCTCTGCTGGTCATCGTGGGTACCCCGCCCGGGGTGAATCGCCGGTGACTTGAGGGTGATGCACTGGCGGCCGGTCTGAGGGGCGGCGTCCGCTCTGGGCGAATACGCAGGAGGCCACCCTTGAGTGCTAGCACTCGCATGTATAGAGTGCTAGGTGGCTTGCGGACAAACCCCCTGTGTCGGCTCCCGCGACGACGGCGCGAGGGTATGGACGTATGCCGAACACCTGGTAATTCCGACCTGGTCCGGGCGCGCAAGCCCCGGCCCGCAAGTTAACTAAGTGGAGGACTCCATCGTGGCCGTGAACATCAAGCCACTCGAGGACAAGATCCTCGTACAGGCCAATGAGGCCGAGACGACCACCGCGTCGGGTCTGGTCATCCCGGACACCGCCAAGGAGAAGCCGCAGGAAGGCACCGTCGTCGCAGTTGGCCCCGGCCGCTGGGACGAAGATGGCGAGAAGCGGATTCCCCTGGATGTCGCCGAGGGCGACACCGTCATCTACAGCAAGTACGGCGGCACTGAAATCAAGTACGGCGGAGAAGAGTACTTGATCTTGTCTGCCCGCGACGTGCTGGCGGTCGTCAACAAGTAGCAATCGTGAACCGCCCCGGAGATCCCCGCATGCGTACGGGTGGTTTCCGGGGCGGATCGCGCTGAAGCCAAGTCAGGACTGACATATGAGCAAGCAGATTGAGTTCAACGAGACTGCGCGCCGGGCCATGGAGGTCGGCGTCGACAAGCTCGCCGATGCCGTGAAGGTAACCCTGGGTCCGCGTGGTCGCCACGTGGTGCTCGCCAAGGCGTTCGGTGGCCCGACGGTCACCAACGACGGCGTGACGATCGCCCGCGAGATCGAGCTCGAGGATCCTTTCGAGAACCTCGGTGCCCAGCTGGTGAAGTCGGTGGCCACCAAGACCAACGACGTCGCCGGTGACGGCACCACCACGGCCACCGTGCTCGCACAGGCCATCATCAAGAACGGCCTGCGCAACGTTGCCGCGGGCGCCAACCCGATCGCCCTGGGCGCGGGTATCGGCCGGGCCGCGGACGCTGTGTCCGAGGCGCTGCTGGCCGCGGCCAAACCGGTGTCGGACAAGGTCGCCATCGGCCAGGTCGCCACCGTCTCCTCGCGTGACGAGGAAGTCGGCGAACTCGTCGGCGAGGCGATGACCAAGGTCGGCACTGACGGTGTCGTCAGCGTCGAGGAGTCCTCGACCATGAACACCGAACTGGAGATCACCGACGGTGTCGGTTTCGATAAGGGCTTCATCTCGGCCTACTTCGTCACCGATTTCGATTTGCAGGAAGCCGTCCTCGAGGACGCGTTGATCCTGCTGCACCGCGACAAGATCAGCTCGCTGCCCGACCTGCTGCCGCTGCTGGAGAAGGTGGCTGAGGCCGGTAAGCCGCTGCTGATCGTCGCCGAGGACGTCGAGGGTGAGGCGCTGTCGACTCTGGTCGTCAACGCTATTCGCAAGACGCTCAAGGCCGTTGCGGTCAAGGCGCCGTTCTTCGGTGATCGGCGTAAGGCGTTCCTCGATGACTTGGCAGTCGTGACCGGCGGACAGGTGGTCAACCCCGACGTCGGCCTACTGCTGCGTGAGGCCGGCCTCGAGGTGCTGGGCTCCGCGCGTCGCGTGGTGGTCAGCAAGGATTCCACCGTCCTGGTCGACGGCGGCGGATCTGCCGATGACATCGCGGGCCGCGTCAAGCAGCTCAAGAGCGAGATCGAGGCGAGCGACTCCGATTGGGACCGCGAGAAGCTGCAAGAGCGGCTGGCCAAACTGGCCGGCGGCGTTGCGGTGATCAAGGTCGGTGCCGCCACCGAGACCGCGCTCAAGGAGCGCAAGCACCGGGTCGAGGACGCCGTTGCGGCGGCCAAGGCCGCGGTCGAGGAAGGCATTGTCGCCGGCGGCGGAAGTGCTCTGGTACAGGCGAACTCGGCACTCGACGCGCTGCGCGCAGAGGTGTCCGGTGACGAGGCGCTCGGCGTCGAGGTGTTCGCCTCGTCGCTGTCGGCTCCGCTGTTCTGGATCGCCACCAACGCCGGTCTCGATGGGGCTGTCGTGGTCAACAAGGTCGGCGAACTGCCCGTCGGGCACGGCTTCAATGCCGCGACGCTGACCTATGGCGACCTGATCGCCGACGGCGTGATCGATCCGGTCAAGGTGACGCGCTCGGCGGTGCTCAACGCCGCGTCGGTGGCACGCATGGTGCTCACCACCGAGACCGCGATTGTTGAGAAGCCGGTCGAGGTCGACGAGCATGCCGGGCATGGCCACGGCCACGGGCACGCGCACTAGATAGTTCATTACGAAACACCCCCGGTCCTGTTGGGCCGGGGGTGTTTCGTCTTTCGGTAGGGGTTGCAGCGGTCAGGAATTGTGAACTAGTAGGCGGGCTTCACTGGCAGGCTGGCTGTTCCGCGTATAGGCGCTGATTGTCATAGGGCGCATCGCCCGCCATGGGGTAATACTTACGACTTGAAATGTATTCGGCCTCAACGGTCCAGGAGTTACCTGTCGTCGGTCAACGCGACACTCAACCGCCGGGTCGCCGCCGCAAGCTGCTCACCCAGCCGGGTGACGTCGGCACCGCTCATCGGCTCGGCGCTGGGCACCAGGCTCAGCATCAGCGAGATCCGCGAATCCGGTCCCAGGATCGGGGAGTCGATGTGGCTCACCGTGTAGGTGTCGCCGGGCGCGAGACTCGCGGGGAACCATTCCTCCTGATGGATCAGTTCGTCGGTCAGCGCCTGGGCCAGTTGGCTCAGCCGGGTGGAACGCACCTCGGCACTGCGCACCACGAGCGCCAGTTCCTGCAGTCGCAGATCAGGCAGGATGTGCAGGCCCACCGCGTACCCGCGCTCGGTGGCATTGGCGATCGCCTCGCGATAGCGATCGCGCACGTCGTCGGGAAGCGCGGACAGCCAGCGCTCCCGGACCTCGGGCCCTCGCCACGCGACGGTCGACGCCCCATACGGCGGCCGGTGCGGAATCTGGGTGCCGATCGGCATCGGGTGACCGCCGCCGTGGCTGCTGCGGACCTGATCGACGACCGTCGAAAAGTCCTCGTCCACCGAGAACGCCACGCAATGGGTGCCCGTCGCGCCCGACAGTTCGGCCATCGCCGAACGCGCCAACACCAGTGCGGGGTAACGGCCGGCCGCTTTTCGCCCGAGGCGCACCAGCGCGGGGCCGAGGTGGTACGTCTTGCGAATCGGGTCGCGCAGCAGCCAACCGGCTCTCAGGAGCTCCGACAGCATCGAATGACAGCTCGCTTTGTGCACACCCAAATGGCGCGACACCTCGGCCAACGTGATCCCACGGGTCCCATCGACAGTCAGATGTTCGAACAGGTTCACCACCCGTTCGGTCTGGGGCGACGGACGCGGAGCCATGCCTGATGGTCGCATAGTGCGACCGCTTGCGGTGTGATAAGCGACCATGTGACGATGGCCACAATGAAGGACCTTCGAGGCAACGTGGCCGTCGTGACCGGGGGAGCCGGCGGGATCGGTCGTGCCATGGGCACGCGCTTCGGCCAGGAGGGCATGAAGGTGGTGCTCGCCGACGTCCTCGCCGAACCGCTTGCCGAAGCGACCCAGGCGCTGACGGACGAGGGCATCGAGGCAATCGGCGTGGTCACCGACGTCACCGATTTCGGCTCCGTGGAGTCGCTCGCCACGCAGGCGCTGGACCGATTCGGCGCGGTGCACGTGGTGTGCAACAACGCCGGCACCGGCGCGGTCTCCGAGGGCTACATGTGGGAACACGACCTCGCCGACTGGCACTGGGGGATCGACGTCAACGTGCTCGGCGTCATCCACGGCATCAAGGCGTTCGTGCCCATCCTGCTCGAACAGGGTGACGGACACGTGGTCAACACCTGTTCGGGCAACGGCGGTTTCGCGCCGATCGCCAGGGGCGCGATGGGCGGGCCGGCGACGGCCGTCTATCCGATGACGAAGGCCGCCGTGCTGTGCCTGACCGAGAGCCTCTACACACACCTGGAGATGACCGGGACCGGGGTGCGGGCCCACGCCCTGTTCCCGGGCGGCTTCTTGAACACCGGCATCTGGGAGTCGTGGCGGCACCGGCCGGATCAGTACGCCGCGACGCAGGAGCGGCGCACCCCCGTCCAAACCCTGGCCAAGGTGGTGGACCGCTTCGAATCTGCCGGTGTGCAGCTCGAATTCACACCGTTGGAGACCGTGGCCGACCAAGTCGTCGAAGGAATTCGGGCGGATAACTTCTGGATGATGGGCCCGCCCGCGCCGTCGGATCAGGTCGTCAGCGCCAAGGCGGCCTCGATCCTGTCTCGCGGTGAGCCGGACTATTTGGTCGACGTGCTCGGCAAAAACGCCGGGAACGCGTCGGAAAACGAAGGAGAAAAGTGATGAACGCCAACGTAGTTCGTTACGGACCTCGCCCGCCGGAGGCGCGGGTCGACCATGAGATCGACGCCACCAAGGCACCGATCGCCACCGAAGCCGTTACGGTCACCTACCGCACCGATCCGGAGATCGTCGCGGCGGTCCTGCCCAAGCCGCTGCAGCCGGCGGCCGAACCGCTGGTGCGGATTCAGCTTCAGCGTGTCCAGATCGAGGGGCGCCCGGCATTCGGCTCGGCGGTGTTCTCGGTGAGAGCCCGGCACGGCGACGTTCACGGTGACTACCCGTTGTTCATGCCGCAATCCACCGAACAGTCGGTGACCGGCGGGCGCGAAACATTCGGCGAACCAAAGAAACTCGCCGAGATCTCCGTCGATCGCGATGGCGACGGCGTCAGCGCCAGCGTCACTCGGCTGGGGTATCCCTTGATCAAGGTGACCGGCCGCATCAGCGGGCCGGCCGAGTTGCCGCCCGACCAGATGAACACCGAGTTCTATTTCAAGTTCCTGCGGGCGCCCGAAGGCGGCGGCATCACCGACCCGCACCTCGTCTACGGCGAATACCACCGGCATTACGAGCTACTGGAGGACATCGACGGCACGGTCGAGTTAGGGGAGTCGTCCTTGGATCCGGTCGCCGACATCGTTGTCCGCGAGATCAGGTCGATCACCTGGTGTCGTCGGCGCACCGTCCAGGTGGGGCGCATCGTCGAGCCGGTGCCACAGGAATGGCTTTTGCCTTACGTGCACCAGCGCTACGACGATGTGGCCCTGCTCGCCGCTCCATGGCCCGAGCCGACCCGGGTGTAGTGCATGGGCCGCTACACGGTCATCTCGGCTGACTGCCACGCCGGCGCGGACCTGCTCGACTACCGCGACTATCTCGAGCCGGCCTTCCGAGACGAATTCGACAGCTGGGCAGCGGCATACGTCAACCCGTTCGCCGATCTCGCCGACGCTGACGCTGAGCGCAACTGGGACAGCGACCGGCGCAATGCCGATCTGGATATCGAGGGCGTTGCGGGAGAGGTGATCTACCCCAACACCATTCCACCGTTCTTTCCGTCCTCGAGCCTGGCGGCAGTGCCGCCGGAGACGGCCCGCGAACTGGAGCTGCGCTGCGCGGGCCTGCGGGCCCACAACCGCTGGCTGGCCGACTTCTGCTCGCTATCGCCACAGCGGCGTGCCGGGGTGGGTCAGGTCATGCTGCAAGATCTCGACCACGCCGTCGACGAGGTCAAGCAGATCGCCGCACTCGGTCTGCGCGGCGGTGTTCTGTTGCCCGGAATTCCGCCCGGAGCGGGCATTCCGCAGCTCTACGCAGAACACTGGGAGCCGCTGTGGGTGGCCTGCGCAGAGGCTGGCGTCGTGATCAACCACCACGGCGGCAATGCCGGGCCGAGCCCGCTCGACGGATGGGGTAGCTCGTTTGCGATCTGGGTGTACGAGACGCACTGGTTCGCGCACCGAGCGCTATGGCACCTGATCTTCAGCGGCGCGATGGATCGCCATCCGGACCTCACCGTGGTCTTCACCGAGCAGGGCGCCGGATGGATTCCGGCAACGCTGGATTCGCTCGACGTCGCGGCGGCCCGTTATGCGCGCGAGGGGTCGGCGATCGCCCGCTTCGCCGGGCCTACCGCAGGCTCGCTTAGCCTGAAGCCCAGCGAGTTCTGGAACCGGCAGTGCTATGTCGGCGCCAGCTTCATGCGGCCCGTCGAGTGCGCCGAGCGCCATACCATCGGTATCGACCGCATCATGTGGGGGAGCGACTACCCGCACCTGGAAGGTACAGGAACCTTTACCCGAGAAGCGTTGCGCTACACGTTCTCCGGTGTTCCACCTCAAGAAGTGGCGGCCATGCTCGGCGGAAACGCCGCGGCCGTCTACGGATTCGATCTCGCGGCGCTGCAACCGCTGGCCGACAGCATCGGCCCGACGGTGGCCGAGGTCGCCGAGCCACTGACCGCGGTACCGGCCGGCGCGAGCAGCACGGTCTTCGAGCCTGATCCGATTAGAACCTGGTAACGAAAGGCCCATTGTGGATCCGTACGCCATCATCTCCGCCGACACCCACGCCGAACTCCCAACCGAGCAATACCGGGAGTACGTCGACCCCGAGTACCGCGACGACTTTGAGGTCTACCTCGAGGAGAAGATCGCTGCGTCCCAAGCCGGCGGGTTCATCGACGAGGAGTTCGCGCAAACATGGTTCGACGAACATGGTGAGGGCATCGCCGGCGGATGGGATGTCGCACAACGGGATAAGGAGCTCGACGGTGACGGCGTGGCCGGCGAGGTCATCTTCCCCGACGCCGACGCCGTGACCGGAGTCGCGGGAGCGCCCTTCGGGGCCGGCCTGGGACAATCGGGAGACCTGGACCCGGGCCGCGCGATGGCCGGAGCACGCGCGCACAACCGCTGGCTGGCTGAGCTGTGCAGTCACAGCCCCGAGCGCAGGGCCGGGGTTGCGGTGATCCCGATCCTGGCCGACGTCGATGCGGCCGTCGCCGAGATCAAGCGCGCCGCCGATTCCGGTCTGCGGGGCGGGATCCTAATCCCGGTGCTGTGGGGCGACTACCCGCCCTACCACGATCGTCGCTACGACAAGGTCTGGGCCGTCTGCCAAGACCTCCAGATGCCGGTGCACACCCATGTCGGCCCGGCGCCGAGCGCGGACTACGGACAGCACCTGGGTATCTACACCACCGAGGTGCGGTGGTGGGGAGCGAGACCGCTGTGGTTCGCCTTATGGGCGGGCGTCTTCGAACGGTTCCCCACCCTGCGCTGGGGTGCTACTGAGTGCGGAGCATACTGGGCCAACGATCTGCTCTGGTTGATGGACACCCGCTTCCTGCGTGAGCATTCGGCCAAGAAGATGAGCACGTTGCTTGAGGGCGATCTGACGATGCCGCCTTCGGAGTACTTCGACCGGAACTGTTTCATCGGGGCCACCACGACCGAGCGTCGCGAACTGGCGCGGCGTTACGAGATCGGTGTTCCGAACCTGCTGTGGGGTAACGACTATCCGCACCCGGAGGGAACGTGGCCGAACACGCGCAAATGGCTGCGGCACACGTTCTGGGATGTCCCGATCGACGAGACCCGGCAGATCCTCGGACTGGCCGCGGCCGAGATCTACAACTTCGATCTCAAGGCGCTGGCGCCGCTGGTCGAACGGATCGGCCCGACGCCTGAGGACCTCGGCCAGGACGATGCGGTGAGCATCCCCAAGTGGGCGGCAGCCCGCGAGGCGGGGCGTCACTGGTTGACAGAAGCGGAGCCGCTGCCCGAGCTCATCGAGAACTGATATAGAAAGCCGTGATGCATTCGGCTGATGAGCCGCACCTGAAATTCGAGCGTGATGGCGACGTCGTCGTACTGACGATGAACAATCCGCAGCGGCGAAACGCGCTGACGCCGTCAATGATCGAGTTGATGGCGCAGGCGTGGGATGAGATCTCGTCGACGGCTGGATGGTTCGGGGCATGCTGTGAAATTGCGGCGTTCCGCGACATACGCCCACCGCGACACACCGGACGATGAGCCGGGAGAGGATTGGTATGGCACACACTGGGCCGCTGAGCGGTATCCGCATTCTGGAACTGTCGATTGCGCTGACCGGACCCTATATCGGCGCCCTGTTCGCCGACCAGGGCGCCGATGTCGTGAAGGTGGAGCGCCCCGGTATCGGCGACATCATGCGGTGGATCGGCCCGAGCGTCAACGGGCTGAGTGCGGTCTTCCGGGTGTGCAATCGCGGCAAGCAGTCCATCGCCGTGGACGTGCGGACCGCCGCCGGCAGGCAGATCGCGCTCGAACTGGCAGCGCAGGCCGACGTCGTCATCCAGAACTTCCGCCCCGGTGTGGCGCAACGGCTCGGCCTCGGATACTCCGACGTCGTCGCGATCAACCCCGACGTCGTCTATCTGTCGCTGACGGGATTCGGTGAGGTGGGGCCCTACCGCGATCGGAGCGCCTACGACACCGTGATTCAGGCCTACGGTGGGTTGGCATCGAGTCAGGCTGGCAAGTCGGGCGAGCCGATCTTCCTGCAACAGGTGGTCGCCGATAAAGTCACGGCGCTCTATGCCAGCCAGGCCGTCACCGCCGCACTGTTGGCGCGCGCGAACGGACGCGGCGGCCAGCACGTGCATGTCTCGATGGTCGACGCGGTGGTGTCATTTCTGTGGGCGGACGCGGCCGGCAATGAGGTGCTGCTCGATTCGGACGGCTCGCAACCGTCGAGTTTCACCCAGGGCTTCAGGCCTTTCCGGTTCATCGATGGCTGGGGTGTGGTGACGCCGATCTCGGACTCCGATTTCACGGGGATGTGCCGCGCGCTGGATGCGCCCGGGTCTGATGATCCGCGACTGGCGACCGCGGACCTCCGCAATCAGCACCGGCCGTTGATGGGAGAGGTGATGCAGGCCTGTTACGCGGGCGCGGAGAAGCTCACGGTGGACGAGGCGACGGCGCGTTTCGAAGCCGAGGATGTGCCATTCGCCATGATCGTGCCGCCCGGTGAGTTGCCCAACGACCCACACGCCATCGAAATGGGGTTGTTCGTGGACGCCGAGGACGCGGTCGTGGGGCGCACCCGGATTCCGCGGCACCCGGCGTTGTTCGACGGTACGCCCGCTCAACTAGCCGGGCCCGCACCGGCTTTGGGTGAGCACACGGCCGATGTGCTGAATCAGTTGGGCCGGTCCGATCAGGAGAGCGCGCTGAGAGCAGCCGGCATCATCGCGGGATGAGGTGCGCTTAGTCCCGGCCGCCGACTAGCAATCCGGCCGAGGCGAACGTCAACCCGGCGCGCAGCTCATCGAGTCGAATCGGGGTGGCGCATGTCGATCGTGTCCATGCGTTCACCGTAGATGCGCCCGGTCGCGGGCGGGGGGTACTGCTGGTACCCCGAACAACAATCACTCCCCGGTCACAGCCAGCCGACATAGTGTCGAACGCATGCGAGCAACCGTGATGTACGAAGCCGGCGACGTGCGCGTCGAGAATGTGCCCGACCCAGTCCTGCAGCGCCCCACTGACGCCATCGTGCGTGTCACGAGCGCCTGCATCTGCGGCAGCGACCTGTGGCCGTATGCGTCCATGCCGCACCAGGACGGCGGCCGCCGGATGGGCCACGAGTTCATCGGCGTCATCGAGGACGTCGGCACCGAGGTGACCGGCTTCGGTCGCGGTGACCTGGTTGTGGCTCCCTTCGTCTGGGCGGACAACACCTGCGATTTCTGCCAAGAAGGTCTGCAGACGTCCTGTCGCCACGGCGGTGGCTGGGGAGCGCGCGATGTCGATGCCGGGCAGGGCGAAGCCGTGCGAGTTCCTCAGGCCCAGGGCACACTGGTGAAGCTCCCCGTCGCTGCCGATTCGGCACTGATGCCGTCGCTGTTGACGTTGTCCGATGTGTTCTGTACCGGGCATCACGGCGCGGTGACCGCCCGTGTGCGCCCGGGATCCTCGGTGACCGTCATCGGTGACGGCGCGGTCGGGTTGTGCGCGGTGCTGGCCGCCAAGCGACTCGGTGCCGAGCAGATCATCCTCAATGGCCGCCACACCGACCGCACCGATCTGGGGCGGGATTTCGGCGCGACCGACGTGGTGGCCGAACGCGGCGACGAAGCCGTGACGAAGATTCGCGAACTCACCGCCGGGGACGGCACACAGGCGGTGATCGAATGCGTCGGGACCGAGCAGTCCTTGGTGACCGCTCTCGGCGCGGTACGGGCCGGCGGCGCGGTCAGCCGGCTCGGAGTTTCTCAATACCGCCAGGTCCCAATGGGATTCGACACGATGATGCGCAACATCACCCTGACCGGCGGAGCCGCACCCGCAAGGGCCTACATCGAGGAACTCATGCCCGACATCCTCGACGGCGTCGTACAACCCGGTCGGGTCTTCGATCGGACCATCGCACTCGATGAGACGCCCGACGGCTATCGCGCCATGGCCGACCGCAAAGCCCTGAAAGTCCTTATCCAGCCCTGAATTAGGAGCACTCACTATGAAGCATGTTCAGCTACGCGACCTCGACGTCGCCCGGATCGGCCTCGGCGCGATGGGGATGTCGTTCGCCTTCACCGGCGCCGGCAGTGACGACGCCGAGTCGATCCGCACCATTCACCGCGCGATCGATCTGGGGGTGACACTGATCGACACGGCCGAAATCTACGGCCCGTACATCAACGAAGAACTCGTCGGACGTGCGCTCAAGGGCCGGCGTGATGACGTCGTGCTGGCCACCAAGTTCGGCATGATCTCCCACACCGGGTCAGGTCCGGGCACCCTCGACAGCAGCCCGGCCAACGTCCGCATCGCCGTCGAAGGATCGCTGAAACGCCTCGACACTGACCGCATCGATCTGTACTACCAGCACCGGGTAGATCCGACCACACCCATCGAGGACACCATTGGTGCGCTCGCCGAGCTGGTGACCGAAGGCAAGATCCGCCACATCGGGCTCTCCGAGGCGGGCGTCGGAACCATTCGGCGCGCCAACGCCGTTCACCCCATCACCGCACTGCAGTCGGAGTACTCGCTGTGGACGCGTGACCCCGAGCCCGAGACGCTGCCGCTGCTGCGCGAACTCGGCATCGGATTCGTGCCCTACTCGCCGCTCGGCAAGGGGTTCCTGACGGGCGCGATCCGCTCGATCGACCAGTTCGACAAGAGCGACTTCCGCGCCACCAACCCGCGTTTCACCGGAGAGAACTTCCAGCGCAACCTGGCCATCGCCGATGAGGTGGCAACGATCGCCACCGAGGTCGGCGCCACGCCGGCACAGGTCGCCATCGCATGGCTGCTGGCCAAGGGTGACGACATCGCCCCCATCCCGGGCACCAAACGCGTCACCCGCCTTGAGGAGAACGTCGGAGCCGACGCCGTGGAGCTCACCGCCGAACAGATCGCCAAGCTCGACAACCTGACTCCGGCCTCGGGTGAGCACCACAACGAGGCGCAGATGGAGATGATCGGCCGCTGAGGGGCTGATCGGCCGCGCAGGGGCTGGCCGGCCGCGCACGAAGGTTGCCACATCCGGTCGGTGACCGCAGTAATGTGCTGCTCGTGGTCAATGTGTTCGCCGGCACCCGAGGTCGCTGGCTTGCAACAGCGGCGTCGGTCGCTGTTGCCACGGCCATGTTCTACGCGCAGAGCAACGAGACCCGGGGTCCTGTTGCCGCGCCAGTTGTTTCACCCGCGGGGCAGGCGTCTGCGGTGCCTGATGCCCCCCGCATCGCAGCGCCCACCGAAGCCGAACTGCTGGCCGCGAGCGCACCTGTCGGCAGTGGCGACTTCCAGCTCGCGCTGCCTCGTGGCATCGCACCCGAGCAGGGTTTGCAGATCCACACCATCTGGGCGGCGCGAGCCATCAGCGTGATGTTCCTCGAGATCAAGACCATCGGCGGCTACCGGCAAGACCCGTTGCCGTGGCATCCGAACGGGTTGGCGATCGACGTGATGATCCCGGACTACCACACTCCGGAGGGCATCGAGCTGGGCAACCAGATCGCCGGGTTCGCGCTGGCCAACGCGAAGCGATGGGGTGTGCTGCACGTGATCTGGCGGCAGGGCTTCTATCCCGGTATCGGCGCACCGAGTTGGACTGCGGACTACGGTAACGAAACCGCAAACCACTATGACCATGTGCACATCGCGACCGACGGTGGGGGATACCCGACCGGGCGCGAGACGTACTTCCTCGGGTCGATGAGCTCGGAACCGGCCTGACGGAGATGGACCATGCGCTGCGGACGGCCTGTGCTCGACTGGCAGCGCACCGGAAAACCTGATCGAGGCCGGTTCGGTGCCGTGGACGATCGTCCAGGCCACGCAGTTCCATCACTACGCGGGCATGGTTTCCAGCTGGACCGAGAAGGACGGGGCCCGCATAGCCCCGACGACGTTCGAACAATGGCTGATTTTTGCCACGAATTCAGGCGGTGCGACGGATTCCACGCTTGAGCAACAATTCGCGCTCGGCTTCGCTCAATCCACCCCAGATACCGTAAGGCTCTCCGACGGCCAACGCATGCGACCGGCATTGTGTGATCACCGGGCAACTCCGGCACATTTCCTTGGCGCGCATCTCGCGCTGGGCGCGGGCGCGGCCGCGCTCCCCGTCGGGGTGAAAGAACACCGAAGAATCGACACCTCGGCAAAGGCCTCGCATCTGCCAATCCCAGATGTCGGCGTTCGGGCCGGGTAGCTGTTGCGGCTGTGGCATTGGAAAACCCCTCTCTCCGCACGTATTTCACGTGCGTGAGTTGTGGAACCGATCCGAGCGCTGTCGCCTATGACTACTCGTGTCCCCAAAATTAGGGGTGCTGTGCAAACGTAGTCAATACCCACACCATGTGCGCAATCACATAATCGCAGCTCGAGAATTTACATCACGTTCATCATTGCGACCCACCGTCGCCGAGCGAGGTGCTATCTGACGGGCGGCGATCGTGATGATTTCGTGATGTGAGCAGCGTGGCACGTCTGGCGTCGGCGCCGGATTTCCTGACGCTCAAGAGGTAGTAAACACAGTCGTAACATGACGACCACGAACTGTTAACTGACATGATTCGGGCAACCGGTTGATAGCGTGCCGGGTCAGATGAACTCCACCGCACTGGCCGCCGCCGCGTTCGGCGACACCCCGGGCCCTTGGCCGCTTCCCGCCGCGCACACACCCGCACAGCTCTGGCTGCGGGCCGTTGCCGCGGCCGGTCAGGGCCGGTACGGCAGTGCACGTGCCGACCTTGCCGATCTTCGTCGCCGCCAGCCTGCCGGTGCGCTGGCGGCATTGTCTTGCAGTACTGAGGCGTCGTTGCGGCGCCAGCTCGGTGGCCACCGTGAGGCAGCCGGCTGGGACGGCCGTGCGCTGGCACTGGCGCAGCCCCTCGGTGCTGACCCGATGGCGTTGCAGGCTTGCGTCGACGCCGTCGTCGGATTGGCGGCCGACGCTCTCGGCGTGGGCCGGCTTGCGCTGTCGGGACGGCTTCTCGAGCAGGCCGAGCAGATCATGCGCCGCGCGGAGGCGCCGCCGAAGCGATTGGCGATCCGGCTGACGTGGGTCAGCGCCGAGTTGGCGATGGCAGCCGGCCGCGGCGCGGACGCGCTGACCCACGCGCGGCGCGGGGTGGAGCTTGCCGAGCAGGCGTTGCCCGGTTTACGGCGCCATCGCGTCAAGAGCGATGTGGTGCTCGCCGCCGCGCTGTGCTGTGCGGGGTCGATCGAGAGTGCTCGGGAGGTCGCCGACACCGCGCTGGCCGACACGCAGACGCACGGCTTGGTTCCGCTGCGCTGGGCGCTGGCGTGTCTGCTGGCCGATATCGATAGCGCAACACTTACGTCTGAGCAGGTCGCGGCGATCCGGGACGATTGTGCTGGCGCTATCACACGGCGCGGCGGGCGGTGGACCCGCCGCTAACGCCCGATTGGCTGTTCGGGCCGATATTGTCTAGCGCAGTGCCTGCCGGGAAGCGTCCCGTTCGTAACGTTGGAGATATCGCCGTCGATGACAATTCCAGGAGAACGTCTCGACGCGGCCGTTGCTGAAGCGGTGGCCGGCAGCCGTGATGCCCTCCGTGAAGTAGTAGAGACCATCCGTCCCATCGTGGTCCGTTATGTCCGGGCTCGTCTGGGCGCCACGGAGCGGGTTGGCCTCTCTGCAGACGACGTCGCTCAGGAGGTTTGCTTGGCCGCCATCCAGGCGCTGCCGCGCTACCAGGATCAGGGTCGCCCCTTCCTGGCCTTCGTGTATGGCATCGCTGCTCACAAGGTCGCCGACGCTCACCGCGCCGCCGGCCGGAACAAATCCGACCCCACCGATGTGGTGCCGGAGCGGTACTCGCTCGAAACGGGTCCCGAGCAGATGGCGGTGAATTCCGATTCCGCCGCCCGGATGAGCAAGTTGTTGGAGGTCTTACCCGAAAAGCAGCGCGAGATCCTGATGCTGCGCATCGTCGTCGGGCTATCGGCAGAAGAGACCGCCGAGGCGGTCGGCAGTACCCCAGGGGCGGTGCGGGTCGCTCAGCATCGCGCGCTGGCCAAGCTCAAAACGGAGATCACGGCGGGAGGTCACGGCTATGCCTGACTTCCGACGTAACTCCGGTGGCGACGATCCGTCGCTGGACGCCATCGTCAACAGTGACCGCTTTATCGATGCCCTGGCCAACGGCCGGCAGGTGGTCCCGCAGGACCAAGGCGACGCCATGCTGGCTGAATTGCTCGGCGGCTGGCGGGACGAAATGCGCTGGCCCCCGGCGACCGGACTGATCACTGAACGTGACGCCGTCACCGCATTGCGGGCTGGACTGGCAGAGAAGCAGCGCAGCGGACGCAGCCGGCGTGGGCTGAGCATCGTCGGCGCGGCGGCGGCCGTTGTGCTGGTGTTCGGCGGTTGCGGTGCCGTCGTCTACGGCGCCGGCCCGGGCGATGCCCTCTATGGACTGCACACGATGTTGTTCGGCGAGCCCAAGCAGGTCCGCGAAGACCAAGTCACCCTGGCCTCCGCCGAGGAGCAGCTCAAACAGGTTCAGCAGCTGGTCGCTCAGGGCGACTGGCAGCAGGCGCAAGACAAGTTGGTCCAGGTCAGCTCGCAGGTGAACGGCGTCGGTGACACCCCGCAGAAGCAGGCGGTGCTCGACCAGTGGAACCAGCTGTCGGCGAAGGTCGTCCAGAAGGATCCGGAGGCCACCGTGCCGCCCGGGATCACCTATACGGTGCCGGCATCGGCGACCGAGATCGTCCCTGCGGTCATCACCCCGACCACCGGGCCCGAGGTGCTGCCGACCAGCGACTGCCGGTCCGCAGGCTGCGATTCGCCGATCACGGTCTCGACCGGTCCGGACGGCCTCGGCACGACTGTTCCGTCGCCGTCGGATATCCCGACCTCGCCGGTCGAGCAGACCCAGAACATGGCCACGACGACGGTGGCGCCGACCACGACGGTTGCGCCGACGACCACTACCTCGGCTGCGCCCATGACCACGTCGCCGGCGCCGTCGACCACCACGACGACACTGCCGACGACCACCACGACGACACTGCCGACGACCACGACAACGACCACCACGACAACGACCACGACCACGACCACCACGACACTGCCGACGACCACGACGACGACGGGCGGGGGCCCCAGCTCGAGTCCGTCCGCGGCGACCGCGTCCACGCCTCCCCAACAGTCGTCGGCTCCCACTGGGGCGTCGGCACCGGGCGCGACCCAGCCACAAACGATCGCCCCACTACCGTCGACCGCGATTCAAGCACCGAAAACACAACCGCCAGCTGCTGTGACCACCACCACGATGGTGATGCCGGCGCCGCAGTTACCGAAGTTGCCGGGTCCCGGCGGCGGGTAAAGCAGCGGGAGCCGCGGTCAGCGGAAACCGTCGCCCGCGGTCAGCGGAAACCGTCGCCCGCGGTCAGCGGAAACCGTCGTAGTCCGACGTCGCTTCGTTGAGCGAGGCGTCGGCGTATCCGCGGCAGTAGTCCCACGTGACGTAGGCGTCCGGCTCAGGGTCGTAAGCAGGCTCGTGGGGACGGACCGTTCCGTCGGCCAGTAGCTGAAGTAGGTTGGCGCGCAACATGTCCCAGTCGTGATAGTGGTCCTGCTGGCATTCGTCACAGCAGACCACAAGCCCGCGGACACCCCGGTGCGCCAGCAGCGCCTCATAGACAGCCAGATCGGCCAGATCGGCCTCGACCGCGGAGCGCTCCTGGGGATCCAACGGCTGTCCGGGCTCAAGTGCATCCAACGCGGCCGACGGGTCGGCGGGGTCGTCGGCGAACGGATCTGGTGGCAGGCCTGGTGGGAGGTGGTCGCGCACGACACCACATTACGCAGCGCAGCGGGTATCGCGCCAGGGAACCTCACCGCGAGCCGATAGGATGGGGTCCACTTTCCGCCAGCTGATGGGGGCCTCCCGATGACCATTGCCGAAGGCAGCGCCGTCCGCATCGACGGCTTCAGCGCGCACCTGAGCGGCCTGCTGGGGGATTCGGTTCCCACCGGCGGCGACGACCCGAACAAGATCGCGATGCTGGGTCTGACATTCGATGACGTTCTGCTGCTACCCGCCGCCTCTGACGTGGTGCCGGCGACCGCCGATACGTCCAGCCAGCTCACCAAGAAGATCCGCCTGAAGGTGCCGCTGGTGAGTTCGGCGATGGATACCGTGACCGAGGCGAGGATGGCCATTGCGATGGCCCGCCAGGGCGGTATGGGTGTGCTGCACCGCAACCTGTCGATCGCCGAGCAGGCCGGCCAGGTTGAGATGGTCAAACGATCCGAGGCTGGCATGGTCACCGACCCGGTGACGTGCTCCCCGGAGAACACCCTGGCCGAGGTCGACGCGATGTGCGCCCGATTCCATATCTCGGGTCTGCCGGTGGTCGACGCGCAGGGCTCGCTGGTCGGCATCATCACCAACCGCGATATGCGCTTCGAAGTCGATATGCACAAGCCGGTCGCCGAGGTGATGACCAAGGCGCCGCTGATCACCGCGCAGGAGGGCGTGACTGCCGACGCCGCCCTTGGTCTGTTGCGGCGCAACAAGATTGAAAAGCTGCCGATCGTCGACGGGCATGGCCGACTGACCGGTCTGATCACCGTCAAAGACTTCGTCAAGACCGAACAGCATCCGCTGGCCACTAAGGACAGTGACGGCCGGCTGCTGGTCGGCGCGGCCGTCGGGGTCGGCGACGACGCGTGGGAACGCGCGATGACCCTCGCCGACGCCGGGGTGGACGTGCTGATCGTCGACACCGCCCACGCCCACAACCGTCGGGTACTTGAAACCGTCGGCAAGCTCAAGGCCGAGGTCGGTGACCGGGTCGAGATCGTCGGCGGCAACGTCGCCACCCGCAGCGCAGCCGCCGCACTCGTCGAGGCCGGCGCGGACGCGGTCAAGGTTGGTGTCGGCCCCGGATCGATCTGCACCACCCGCGTGGTCGCCGGGGTGGGTGCACCTCAGATCACCGCGATCCTGGAGGCCACCGCGGTGTGCGCACCGGCCGGTGTGCCGGTGATCGCCGACGGCGGGCTCCAGTACTCCGGTGACATCGCCAAGGCGCTGGCGGCGGGCGCATCCACCGCGATGCTCGGCTCCCTGCTGGCGGGTACCGCCGAAGCGCCCGGCGAACTGATCTTCGTCAATGGCAAGCAGTTCAAGAGCTACCGCGGCATGGGTTCTCTGGGCGCCATGCAGGGCCGCGGAGCGGCCGGGTCCACGGGGCGCAGCTACTCCAAGGACCGCTACTTCCAGGACGATGTGCTGTCCGAAGACAAGCTGGTGCCCGAGGGCATCGAGGGCCGGGTGCCGTTCCGCGGGCCGCTGTCCACCGTGATCCACCAGCTCACCGGTGGTCTGCGCGCAGCCATGGGCTACACCGGAGCGCCGACGATCGAGATGCTGCAGCACGCTCAGTTCGTGCGCATCACCGCGTCGGGGCTCAAGGAGAGCCATCCGCACGACATCACGATGACTGTCGAAGCCCCCAACTACTACGCCCGCTAGGGGTCGACGTGCGAGACATGGTTGAAATCGGCATGGGCAGAACTGCCCGCCGCACATATGAACTCGGCGATATCAACATCGTTCCGTCGCGGCGCACCCGGTCGTCGCAGGACGTCTCCACCGCCTGGCAGCTCGACGCCTACCGCTTCGAGATCCCGGTTGTCGCACATCCGACCGACGCCCTGGTGTCGCCGGAGTTCGCCATCGAGCTCGGCCGTCTCGGCGGGCTCGGCGTACTCAACGGCGAGGGTCTGATCGGCCGGCACGCCGATGTCGAGGCCAAGATCATCGAGGTCATCGAGGCTGCCGACAAGGAGCCCGAGCCGAACGCGGCGATCCGGCTGCTGCAACAGCTGCACGCCGCGCCGCTGGATCCCGAGTTGCTGGGCGCCGCGGTGGCCCGTATCCGCGACGCGGGCGTCACCACCGCGGTTCGGGTGAGCCCCCAGAACGCGCAGGCGTTGACGCCGGCGCTGGTGCAGGCCGGTGTCGAGCTGCTGGTCATCCAGGGCACAATCATTTCCGCCGAGCGGGTGGATTCCCACGGCGAGCCGCTCAACCTCAAGACGTTCATCTCCGAGCTCGATATCCCGGTGGTGGCCGGTGGGGTTCTCGACCACCGCACCGCGCTGCACCTGATGCGCACCGGCGCGGCCGGCGTCATCGTCGGTTATGGCTCGACGCTCGGGGTGACCACCAGCGACGAGGTGCTCGGCATCAGCGTGCCGATGGCCACTGCGATCGCCGATGCGGCTGCGGCTCGGCGGGAATACCTCGACGAGACCGGCGGGCGCTATGTGCACGTGCTGGCCGACGGCGATATCCACACCTCCGGTGACCTCGCCAAGGCCATCGCCTGCGGTGCCGACGCGGTGGTGCTGGGCACTCCGCTGGCCGAGTCCGCCGAGGCGCTGGGCGACGGCTGGTTCTGGCCGGTGGCCGCGGCGCACCCGTCGCTGCCGCGCGGTGCCCTGCTCCAGATCGCGGCAGGGGAGCGGCCGTCGCTGGACAAGGTGCTCAACGGGCCTTCCGATGACCCGTTCGGCTCGCTGAACCTGGTCGGCGGCCTGCGCCGGTCGATGGCCAAGGCCGGTTACTGCGATCTCAAGGAATTCCAGAAGGTCGGGCTGACCGTCGGCCGCTGAGTGGCCGTCGCGGGGCGCGATGGGCTCCCGTGCTGGACGAGAACATGTTGCGGTGCCACTGCGCCAACGGCGCGGGGGCCCACCAGTTTGCCCGGCCGAGTATGTGCATGAATGCCGGTAGGAGACACATGCGCACTACCGTGGCGTCGGCCAGGACAGCGATCGTGAGTCCGACGGCGAACATCCGCATGAAGGACACGCCGGCGAACATCAGTGCGGCGAACGTGATCGTCATCAGGAGCGCGGCGGCCGTGACAACCCGACCGGTGCGCTCAATGCCGAGCGCGACGCTTTCATCATTGTCCGAACTGGTCTGGGCCGAGGCGAGCCAGTACTCCCGGATGCGCGCGAGCAGGAAGACTTCGTAGTCCATCGACAATCCGAAAGCGATGCAGAACATGAGCACCGGGATGGTGACGACCAGCGTGCCCGTGGGGGTCGTGCCGGCCGCCCACAGGTGGCCCTCCTGAAATATCCACACCAGCGCACCGAAGGCGGCGGTGAGCGAAAGGATGTTGAGCAACACCGCTTTGATGGGCAACACCATGCTGCCGGTGAGCAGGAACAGCAGCGCCAACATGACGGCGGCCATGAATCCCAGTACCAGGGGAAGGCGTGACGTAATGCCCTGCACGCTGTCGCGGTTCGTCTGCGCCGCCCCGGTGAACTGCGGGGAAGTGTTCGGCGGCGGCGCGACCGCATGCAATCGGTCTAGCTGGGCATCCGAGGCCGCCGTGTACGGCGGTGCGTCGCTGTCCACGGATAAAAAGGCGCTGGTGTGATTGATCCCCGCCGGTGCCGAGGGCGGACCTGTGCGCCGACCGCCGACGAACGTGCCGGCCGGCGCCGACACTGCGGCCACGTCGGGCACCAGCGAGAGTTTGGCGGCGTAGCCGTCCAGATCCGCAGGCGTCAGCGCGGTGATATCAGGCAGAACAATCTTGACCGCGTTGTCGGAATTCAACGCGAAATCGGAGCGGATGCGTTCGTTGACCTCACGCGTCGGCGACGAGACAGGTAACACCCGGTCGTCCGGGTACCCCCAGCTGACCCTGAGAAACGGTGCGCCAAGTACCAGTAATGCCGCAGTGAGTGTCAGTGCAATGGGAATCGCATGGCGCATAACAAATTTCGCCATTCGATACCACCCGGTGTGCGCTGCGGGCGCAGTCGCCGGCTCGGCGCGGCCGTGGCGGCGCCTCAGCATCCGCCGGATGTTCAGCGCGTCGAGGCGATCGCCGGCCAGCATGATCGCGGCCGGCGTCACCGTCACCGCCGCGAACACGGCAAACGCCACGACCGCCACCCCGGAGTAGGCGAAGGACTTCAGGAAATACATGGGGAAGATCGCCATCCCGATCATTGCCAGGGCCACCGTCAGCGCCGAAAACAGAACAGTCCGGCCCGCGGTGGTCATCGTGCGTCTTAGCGCTTGCTCGCGGGAGACGCCGTCGGCCAGTTCGTCGCGGTATCTGCTGATGATCAACAGGGTGTAGTCGATCGCCAGTGCGAATCCCAGGGCCGCCGCGACGTTGAGCGCGAAGATCGACACATCGGTGAACACCGCTATCGCGCGCAGGGCCGCCAGTGAGCCCAGGATTGCCAGTCCGCCGACAGCAATCGGTATTGCGGCGGCGAGGAGTCCGCCGAAAATCCAGACCAGCGCGAGGAAGCTCAGGGGTATCGCGATGGATTCCATTCGGATCAAGTCTTTTCCGGTTTGCCGGTTGATCTCGGAATACACCAGTGCGGAGCCGCCCGCGTGAACCTCCACCCCGTCCTTACCGCGCGGCAATCGATTGACCAGTTCTTGTGCGTGTCGCGGTGCGGTGTCCTCGTCGCCCTGGATCGCGGCGATGATCATCGCGGACTTACCGTCGCCGGTGAGTGTTCCTGGGGCCGCTTGACCGTTCCATGGGGAGATGACCTGGGAGACGGCCGGTGACGTCGACAGTTCGCCGGTGATAGCAGTGCCGATGGCGCGCCCGGTATCCACGACGGGTCCGCTGTGCGAGTCCACTAACACCACCAGTTCCATGTCGCCCTGGTGAAAGGTGTCGGCAAGCATCCGAGAGGCTCGCGCCGACTCGGAATCAGGATCGAGGAATCCGCCGCCGGACAGGCTCGATGCCGCCGGAATGCCGAAGATTGCCGTGCAGATCATCAGCACGAGGGCGGCAGCGATGATGCGTTTGGGGGCAGTGATCGACAGGTTTGCCATCGCGGTGAGCATCTACCGTCCTCTGCTCTGGTTGACAGCCCGGCCAATCCCGCCGTCAGCCACTGCCTTACCGAAGGTATATTCAATTGCTTAACTATTCAATAGATGAAGGACATACCCATTTGGCGGTACGGTGGAATCGATCCCGACGTTTGTTTCTGGTTGTGAAGCGGATCGACCGCACGGCATATCCGGTAGTTCCTAAGGCGGCGGCATCGATGGTTCGGTTGGGCCCAGGCGTCCAGTGAAACGAGGTGAGGACTGATATGGCGTTGCTGGAACAGCGCAAGCGCCGGCATATCGAGGTCTGCCTCGACGGAGACGTGGGATTTGAAGGCGTGACGACGGGTCTGGAACGGTACCGACTGCCGTACAACGCGCTCACCCAGACGCGTTTGGATGCGGTCGACCTGGCCACCGAGTTCCTCGGTGTGCCGCTACGTGCGCCGGTCTTGGTGGGTGCCATGACGGGTGGAGCCGAACTTTCTGGCGTCATCAACCGGAATCTGGCGATCGCCGCGCAACGGCTGGGCATCGGGATGATGCTCGGCTCGCAGCGAGTGATGTTCGGCAACGTCCTGGGCGAACGTGCAGCGGCGAGCTTCACCGTGCGGGATGTGGCACCAGATGTGTTACTGCTGGGCAACATCGGGCTCGCGCAGTTGACCAGGGACGCGGTACCCGACATCGCCGCTGCGCTTGACAGAGTCGGAGCGAATGCCCTTGCGGTGCATACGAATCCTCTGCAGGAGGCGATGCAGGCCGATGGCGATACCGATTGTGCGGGTTCGCTTGAGCGATTACACGAGGTGGTCCCCCTGCTGGACTGCCCGGTGCTCCTGAAAGAAGTGGGCCATGGCATCGGCACGCGTGCCGTCTCGGAGTTGCTGCGCCTGACCGGGGAGTCGCCGGTGGCGGCGATCGATGTCGCCGGCGCGGGCGGTACATCGTGGTCGAGGGTCGAGCAACTGGTCCGCTACGGCGAATTGCGATACCCGGATCTGGCGGATTGGGGTATCCCCACCGCTCAAGCACTTGTCGAGGTGCGCGCGGCCCTACCGCGGATACCCCTGGTGGCCTCCGGCGGAATTCGAACCGGATCGGATGCGGCAAAAGCTCTGGCGTTGGGTGCCGACGTGGTAGCGGTCGCCCGCCCGTTGTTGTCGGCCGCCATTGATTCACCCGCGGCGGTCGTGGAGTGGTTGCAGCGGTTTATCGATGAGCTGCGCGTGTGTCTGCACGGTTGCGGCGCAACCGATCTGGGCGTGTTGCGCGGCCTTGGCGTGGTAGAAGTCGGCTAGGCGTCTCGATGGCAGTGATCTTGGCTTACGGCTCGCCGGCTCTGGGTCATGTCTACCCGCTGGCGGCGCTGTTGGTCGAGCTTGCCCAACGCGGTCATCAGGTCCACGTGCGCACCATGGCGGCCCAAGTCGGTGCCATGCGGGCGGTCGGACTGCATGCCGATGCGGTGGACGCGCGGATCGAGGCGATCGACGGGCAGGATTGGTTGGCGCACAACGCTTTGGGCGTCCTCAAGAGGTCGACGGAGGTGTTGTGCCGCCGTGCCGTGATCGAGGTGGAGGACTACCGCGCAGCGGTCGAACAGGTGCGACCCGACGCGACCATCATCGATGCCAACTGCTGGGGCGCTATGTCCGCCGCAGATGTGGGATATGTTGCCTGGTCGGTGTTTTCGCCGTTCACGCCATATCTGCAGTCGCGTCACGCACCGCCGTTCGGGCCAGGCCTACGGCCGCTTCCCGGCCTCGTGGGCGGTATCCGAGATATGACGATGCGTCCCATCATCCGATACCTTTTCGATCGCCCGATTCGTCCACGGATCAGCGAAATCCGGGCCGCTCTCCATGCTCCGCCAGTCGACTCCGTGGACGGCCTGATCCGGCGAGCGCCCTTATTGCTGGCAGTGGGTGGTGAGCCCTTCGAGTACCCGCGTCCGGACTGGCCCGACACCGTGCACTTCATCGGCGCCTGTGTCTTCGCTCCGAACCGCAGCCCGGTACCGCAGTGGCTGGCCGCCGTTGACCGGCCCATCGTGTTGGTCGGCACGTCGTCGATCGCCCAGGGTGACGCGCGGCTGGGACACATTGCGCTGCAAGCGTTGGCCGATCAGCCCGTGCACGTCGTCGCCACGTTCCCTGCCGGCATACCCTCGCGGCTGCCCCGCACACCCAACTCGACCGTCTGTCGGTTCGTCCCGCACGACGCGGTGCTGGACCGCGCGATATGTGTCGTCACTCACGGGGGGATGGGGACCACCGTCAAGGCGCTCGACCGTGGCGTGCCGGTCTGCGTAGTGCCGTTCGCACGCGATCAAGCAGAAGTGGCGCGCAGGGTGCAGATGGCCGGCTGCGGCACCCGGTTGCCGCCCACACGGCTCAGTCCGCGGCGGCTGCGAGGTGCTGTGCAGCGCGCAGTGACGATGGGCGAGGGCGCGCAGCGGGTGGCGGACGGATTCGCTGCCACCGGGGGTCTGCCGCGCGGGGCCGATCTGATCGAGGACCGACTGCTGTCAATCCGACGGCGCGGCGGAACGGGTCTTTCCGCGCGTCCCCCGGGTGGCCGCGGTGCCTCGCCCGACTTTCGGTGACTCGCCGGGCTCCGTGCCGAGGTCGTCCTCGAACATCGCCATCGCGTCGATCATCGCCGCGAAAACCCTGTGAGCGGCCCCCAGATCGCTGTCGGTGAGATCGGTGAGCGCCGCGGTGATCCGAGAGCCGAGAGGCCGGAAGAACGCGTGGGCCAGTCCCATCCCGTGCTCCTCATAGCGCAGTAACCACTTGCGCCGGTCGCTGGGGTCTGGCTCGCGCCGAATGTGACCGGATTCGATCATCCGGTCGACGAGGTAGGTGATCGCGGGGGGAGACAGTTCCATTCTCTGCCGCAGCTGCGCCGGGGTCAGCGGCACACCCTCGGTCTCGGCCACCATGATGTGCAGCAGAGCGTGAAAATCGCTGTTGCGGACCTGATTGGCACGGGCGTAGTGTCGGCCCACGCGGTCGGATCGGGCGGTCATTGCGCGGACGTCGGCGGACAGCTGACGCTCCAACGCCGCCCGCTCGGGCCGAGGTTCACCTGAGCGGGTCTCGGTGCTCACCTGCCTGCATACCTTTCGGATAGCTCGCCGCCCGGCAATTCGCGACGACGGTATTGCATCCCCAGCGCGAGCCACGACACCAGGGCCGCGACGAACGCGAGAGATTGGGCCACTCCGGTCCGGTTGGCAGGGAAGAGGACGCCGCCGATATAGCGGTCGACGAATCCGGTTGCCGGCAGAGGAGCGAGTCCGGCGCGGGCCCGTGCTCGCTGCTCGATGGTGGTCAGCGGGCAGGGTAGATCCGTCGTCACCACTGCCAGCCCCCAGCACACGGCGGCCAGGTGCAACCAGAGTGTCCGCCGCCAGCGCAGAGCCATGAACCCGCCGCTCGGTAGGTAGATCAGGTAGCCGAAATGTGCGATCACGGCCGTGATGACAGTGGCGATATGGACTTTCTTCATGGCGACGTCAGGCTAGCCTGATCCACCTTCTTCGAGCAGCCGATATCGACGTTCGGCGTATTCGAGGTCGTCGCGCCACAACCGTTGCCCGGCGTGACGCACCAGCGGCCGGATCAGTGGTGCGACGGTGCGTGCCAACCTGAAGCCCGGCCACGCGGGTGCCGAATGGACGGTCATTGCGCTGTCCACGAGATGTGTGGAATCAGCTGCAGGGGCCACTGTTTGGGCCAACGACGAATCAGCCGGTCGGTGACGGTCAGCATCCGGCGTTCGCCTGCCGCTGAGCCAGCGAGCGCAGCAGTGCGTACCTGCCTTGCGTGGGAACGGTATGGAGGTCATGTCCGGCCAAGCCCCAGCGCGATAGCAAGTGGTTGGCGGCATCCCACCCGGTCGTAGCCGCACGCTCCATCAGTGCGACCGGCAGATCGATACGAATTCCATCGCCAGCCAACACTAATCCAGGCTGCGGCGTCACGACCGTGGGGCGACGGGTGTAGGTGCCCGGCGTGAACAACGGACAGTCGCTTCGCTCGAGGATGCGTTCGTAGACGACGTTCGCCGATGCGGTCTCCGGATACAGTGCATGCAGCTGCCGCAGGGCATCCTGGCTGGGTGTCGCGGTCTTCAATGCGTACGAATGCAATTCGACAACCGAGCCTTGGTTTCGGCGCGCCCACGCGGCGGCCTGACTTTCGTAGCGGTTCAGCACGCTGATGTTGTCCAGCGGTTCGTGACCCGACGTGCCGAGAAACGGGGGCCGATCGGCTGCGACGGGTGAGTCAAGCCACAGTCGATGTACCGCGAATGATGGTGCGCTGCGAAGGTCTCGAATCTGTTCGTGCCACATCGGGGATCCCACATCGGTGGACTCCGCGGCGATGGCTTGCAGGCCATTCACGTCAGTGGCCAGGACAACCGCGTCCGCGCCGATTGGATCGCCAGGATCGGTGTGCACCATGAATCCGCAGGCGCCGACGGTGTCGACGCGGCGCACCCGGGTGCCCATCCTGAATCGCACCCCACGGTCGCTGAGATAGTCGCGCAGCGGATTCCACAGACTCACATCGAAGTTGGCATTTGCGACATCGAAAATGAGGCCCTCGCTGGAACCCAGGAAGTAGATGTGGAACATCGTCGCCAACTCGCCGGCCGACAGCTGTGAGGGGTCGGCGAAGAAGCTGCGCGAGAACACCTCGAAGGCGAGGTGACGTGCCGACTCCGGGAAGTTGATGTTCTTCAAAAATGATTCGGCGTCAACGTGATCCAGCTGGTGATAGACGCCGGGCACCGACACCGCCGCCAGCGGCGCGGCGGCGCGCGCGTCGATCCGAGCCAGATCGCTGAGCCGGAAGGTCGGGCTACGTAACGCGAACACCAGTGCGTTCAACGGTGGCGTCCGGGGCAGACCGCGGAAACTGTCACGTCGGCCGGCTCCGTCGATCAGGGGGTAATCCTCGACGGGCGTCAGCATCCGCAGTTGCGGGTCGATCCGCCGCAGCAGGTCACGAAGGTTGTAGTACTGGCGAAAGAATGCGTGGAATCCGCGATTCATCGCGAAGTCGGATCCGGCGTGATGTTCGGTCCAGCCGCCGACTCTTCCGCCCAGGTAGTTCTCCTTCTCCACCACATCGACAGCCACACCTCGTTCGGCCAGTGCGGTCGCGGCGGCCAGCCCGGCGATACCGGCTCCGACGATCACCGTGCGCGGACGCTCCGACAGTGCGTGGGCGTCTGCCAAGCCCGGTGTCGCGGGATGTCGCTGGCGCCGGCGGTCGGTCATCGTCGCCCCCACATCAGAAGCACCGCTGTGACCAGAGCGAAGCCGAAAAAGAAGTCTTCGACGGGGATGTCCCACGGAAATCGAACGCCGCTGGTGTGCCGTTCGTTGTAGATGACCACCGGGGCGCTGAGCTTGGTCAGCCAACCGTCAACGAGCACCTGGAAGCCCAGCACGATCACCATCGTCAGCCAGTAGGCAGGTTTGCGGAAAATGCCGGTACGCAACAGCTTCAGCTCCGCCACGCACACGGTCAGCACGGCGATCAGCGCCGGCGCCGTGTAGCCGATTCCGGTCACCGCCGCTTGCGCTTCTCGAGTATCGCGCTGACAGCGTTGTAGGTCAGCAATCCGCACAGTGGGATCACCACGAAGAACAACACCTCCTCGATCGGGATGTTCGGTGGAATGTCCATGCCGGTGACGTAGGCCGGGTTGTACGCCCAGATCGCGGCCGCGATCGCGATCGAGTCCCACACCAGAAACCCAACTGCCACCGGCACTATCGCCCACAACGCGCGGCGTCCCTGGCGGTAGACGCCGGATCCGAAGAATTCCAGCGGTGCGGTGATGATCAGGCAGAGGGCGAGCAGGATCAGATACTGCCAGTGATCGTTCACGCTGCACCGTGGCCCTGGCCTCTGCTCCGGTTATCGGGAGGTGCGCCGGGGAAAGCCCGCCGGGCGCGCCATGATCGGAACAACGCACCGCCCGCGACCTGTAGCCGTCGCGCGTTCCCGACAGTGGCTCGGTGACTGAACACGGCGAAATCAGATTCCTCGATACGATCGAGAATCTCCGAATACAGCGTCAAAGCGGTTGTGACGCATGGCCGAGACCGCGGGGCCAAGAGTGCGATGCCCGGTGCTGCAGACCGGTAGATCTTCTTCGTCAGTTCATGCTGCTCGGCCAGGGCGGCTCGCACGCGGGGATCGGTGCGACGGTGATCGTGACACCATCCCAACAGCTCTCGGTCCACGCCATGCGCCGCGAGTTCGTCAGCGGGCAGGTACACCCGATTGCGCATCAGATCCTCGTCGACATCGCGCAGAAAGTTGGTCAGCTGGAAGGCCTGACCCAATGCGGCTGCGTATGGTTCGGCGTCACCTGGATCGCCGACGGTTCCCAACACCGGAAGCATCTGCAAGCCGATCACTTCCGCCGATCCACGCATGTAGCGGTTGAGTGCGGCGCGATTCGGATAATCGGTGATGGTGAGGTCCATGCGCATTGAGGTCAGAAAGTCCTCGAAGAGCTTGCTGGAAATTCGGTAACGGGCAACGGTGTGATCGACGGCAACCAGCACCGGCTCGTCCCGGCGGTCGTCGTCGCCGAAGAACTGCTCGGATAACACCCGCAGGCGTTCGCCGCGCGCCGCCGCGTCCAGGTGCGAGTCGAACTCATCGAGGATGTCGTCGGCGCGGCGGGCGAAGGCGTAGAGAGCGTGAACGGCGGGACGCTGATCGGGTGCCAGCAACCGGGTGGCCAGAAAATACGTCCGCCCGTGCTTGGCGGCGATCCGGCGGCAGCAGCGGTACGCCTCGCGCAGCTGCGGGTCGTCTATTCGGGCGGCTGCCAATTCGGTATGGATCATGGGAGCCGGGCTTTCAGGTCGATGTTGGTCGTTGAAGCCGACGGGACGCCGGTGATGCGGTCCGCGGCCAGCCGCCCGGAGATCAGCGTGGTCGGCACTCCCACGCCGGGGGTGGTCGACGATCCGGCGAGCACCGCGTTGTCGATCCCGCGCACGAGATTGGCCGGTCGAAACGGTCCGGTTTGGGCGAACGTGTGCGCGAGCGCGAAGGGAGTTCCGGCCGCCATGCCTTGCCGGGCCCAGTCCGCGGGGGTGTCGACGTGCAGCACCTCGACATCGTCACGCAGATTCGGGAGCAGGCGTTGCGCCACCATGTCGACCATGGATTGGGTGTAGGGCTCGGCGGCGTCAGCCCAGCCGATACGGCCGCGGTCCAGATTTGGTGCTGGTGCAAGCACGTAGAGCAGGTCGCGGCCCGGTGGTGCAAGGTTGCTGTCACTGGCAGTAGGGCAGCTGACGAGCAGCGACGGATCTTGCATGAGTCGCCCGTGGCGAATGATGTCGGTGAACGTTTGCTCCCACGCATCGCCGAACAGGATCGTGTGGTGTGGCAGAGGTTGCGTGCCGGTCCTGGCTGTCGGGCAGCCCAGGTGTGCGACGACCGCCGAGGGCGCTGCGCGCAACGGTATCGGCCGCTTCGGCCGACGGCTCAGCAGTTGGTAGGTGAGGGGCAGTTCGGTGGTCAATACCACCGCGTCGCAGGGGATCCGCTCGCCCGTGTCCGTGATCACGCCGCTGACTCGGCTCGATATCCGCTCGAGTTCGGTGACCGTCGATTCGTATCGGAAGCTCACGCCCGCATCCCGCGCTGCCGCGGCGAGCGCGTCGGAGAGTGCTCGGACCCCTCCCCGCGGGAAGAAGACTCCTGACACGGTGTCCATGTATGCGATCACCGCGTAGACCGCGAGCGCCTGTTGCGGAGAGACGCCGGCGTAGAGGGACTGGAACGTGAAGATTCTCTGCAATCGAGGGTCGGCGATGTGTCGCTTGACCATCGTCTCCCATTTTCGGAATCCGCCGAGGCCCGCCAGCCGTGCTAGTTGGGGGGTAAGCATCGACAGGGGGGAGTCGAAGTTGGCGGCGATGAATCCGTCGAACTCGACGCGATACAACTTGTCCAGCCACGCCCGCAACTCGGCGTAGCCGGCGGCTGCGCTCGGTCCGGCGAAGTCGCGCACTGCTGCGGCCATCCGGTCGGCGTCGGTATGAACGTCGATGGCGGCACCGTCGGCGAACGTGGCTCGGTAAGCCGGGTCGACGGGCAGCAGTTCGACTCGCTGAGAAGCGTTTTCGCCGACTGCGGCAAACGCCTCGTCAATGAGGTCCGGCATCGTGATGACCGTCGGCCCGGTGTCGACCAGGTACCCGCCGATGTCGCGCCGGCCGGCGCGCCCACCGGGCCATGGCTCCCGCTCCACGACCGTGACATCGCGGCCGCGGCCGGCGAGGTGAAGCGCCGCGGAGAGACCGGCGAAGCCCGCGCCGACGACAATCACCCGCTCGGTCGGTTCCGAGAGTGTTCGCATCAGTCCAACCTCCTCGTGCTCATGCGACGCGGCGCGTACACACGCTGGCCATGTCCAGCAGCGCCGCCCGTATCGATGCGTCGATCCCGGCGCCGTCGATCGCTTCGTGCGCAGCCTCGACACGGTCTGCGATGAGCCGTTCGACGCGTTGGACGGCGCCCGTGGCCAGGATGAGGCTGCGCCAGCGCTCCAGATCGGTTTCGTCGAGGTGCTCGGCGTCGATCAGTTCGCCGAATTGTTCACGCGTGGCCGGGTCGGCCATCTGATGGGCCGTGACCATAACACTGGAGGCCTTGCGCTCAAGCAGGTCGCCGCCGTTCGGCTTGCCCGTCGTCGAGGGCGAACCGAAAATGCCCAAAATGTCGTCACGCAGCTGGAATGCCTCGCCCACGGCCTCGCCGTACTGGCCGAGCCGGGTGAGGGTCTGTTCGTGGCACCCGGCCATCGCTGCGCCGATCTCCAAGGGCCGCCGCACGGTGTAGTTCCCCGATTTCATGCGCGCCACCTGTAGCACGGACTCCAGGGTTGGCAACTTGCGGATGTCCAGCACCAGGTCGGCGAACTGGCCCGTTGCGAGTTCGGTGCGCATGGCGTCGTACCGGGGCCAGGCGCGTTCGAGCTGTTCGGCGGAGAGACCACTTTCCCTCAGCACCCGCTCCGCCCAGATCAGGCACAGATCGCCGAGTAGCACCGCCCCCGATTCACCAAACCGGCGAGACGATCCGGAAAGGCCACGCTGGGCATGCCAGGTGGCTAGTTGAACGTGCGCGGAGGGGCGTCCCCTTCTTGCCGGCGAACTGTCCATGACGTCGTCTTGCAGTAACGCGAATGCATGAATCAGCTCCAGACTGCCGGTGGCGTGAATTGCCGCGTCGTTGGGTGGCGCGCCGCACAGCCAGCCCAGATACATGAACGTCGATCGCAGGCACTTGCCGCCGTTGACGAACTCCAGAAGCACGTTCCCCGCCGCATCGACGCCGCAGTCACCCAATGTGTCCGCACACCGTGCAGCGATGAAGTCGGTGATATGTGTCAGGACTGCGTCCCGTACATCCGTTCGCCAGCGGTCGAATTCGTCGAGCGAGGGCCGGCGAGCATTGTTCGCGTGTGTGGGATCGACCATCCTCGGCTGCGGAAACTCGCGCACACTGCCCACCAATACTCCCTCGAGACGACGGCTCGTCAGCGACTCGTGACGGCGTTGATTCACCGATCCGCCACCCTTCGCCGAGACACTGGAGGGACGCTGCGGCGTGCAGTGTCTGGATGTTTTCCAGTGTCATTCATTTATTTAATCATTAACTTAGTGAATGACTCACGGTCGCGCCACCTTTTCTGCTCCATGCCCGCCGGCCAGGCCAAAGTCGCCCAACGGCGCGGACCTTCGCGCGCCATACGTGACGTTGTTGGAAGACTTAGGTGCTCCTATCTGGCTTGTTACCAGCCGGTAAGTTCATACTGGTCCGATGGAGCCGGATTTCGACGTGCTGATCATCGGTTCGGGTTTTGGCGGCAGCGTCAGCGCGCTGCGGCTCACCGAAAAGGGCTACAAGGTTGGTGTTCTGGAGGCCGGCCGCCGCTATGCCGACCACGAGTTCGCCAAGACGTCCTGGCGGCTGCGGGAGTTCCTCTGGGCGCCCCGGCTGGGGTGCTACGGCATCCAGAGGATCCATCTGCTGCGCAACGTGATGATCCTGGCCGGTGCGGGCGTGGGCGGCGGGTCGCTGAACTACGCCAACACCCTCTACGTGCCGCCGGACCCGTTCTTCAACGATCCGCAGTGGAAGCACATCACCGACTGGCGCGCCGAGCTGATGCCGCACTACGACCAGGCGCAGCGGATGCTCGGCGTCGTCAAGAACCCGTCCTTCACCGACGCCGACCGCATCATGAAGGAGGTGGCCGACGAGATGGGGGTCGGCGACACCTTCACCCCCACCCCGGTTGGGGTGTTCTTCGGAGTCGACGGCGCGAAGGCCCCCGGCAAAACGGTGCCCGACCCCTACTTCGGCGGTGTCGGCCCAGCGCGCACCGGCTGCATCGAGTGTGGCGAGTGCATGACTGGCTGCCGGCACGGTGCCAAGAACACGCTCGTCAAGAACTATCTCGGATTGGCGGAACGAGCTGGGGCGCAGGTCATTCCGATGACGACGGTCACGGGGTTCGCGCAGCGTCCCGGCGGAGTCTGGGAGATCCACACCGTGCGCACCGGCCGCCTGGCCCGCAAGGATCGTCGGACGTTCACCGCGGGCCAGGTTGTTCTGGCGGCGGGTACCTGGGGCACACAGCAGTTGCTGTTCAAGATGCGCGACACCGGCAGGCTGGCGAAGCTGTCCGACAAACTCGGCGTGCTCACTCGCACCAACTCGGAATCGATTGTGGGCGCGGGCCGCATGGAAGCTCGCCCCGATCTCGACCTCACCCACGGTGTCGCGATCACGTCATCCATTCATCCCACGCCGGACACCCACGTCGAACCCTGCCGGTACGGTAAGGGGTCCAACGCGATGGGTCTGCTCCAGACTTTGATGACCGATGGACCGGGTCCAGAAGGTAGTGACGTTCCGCGCTGGAAGCAGCTGCTCACCAATGCCGGCGAAGACCCGAAGGCCATGATTCGGATGCTCAGCCCTCGGCGCTGGAGTGAGCGCACCATGATCTCGTTGGTCATGCAGCATCTTGATAACTCGATCACCACCTATACCAAACGTGGTGTGCTCGGGATGCGACGGATGACCAGTAAGCAGGGGCACGGCCTACCGAACCCCACCTGGATTCCGGCCGGTAACAAGGTCACTCGTCGGATCGCCGAGAAGATTGACGGTGTTGCCGGCGGAACGTGGGGGGAGTTGTTCAATATCCCGCTGACCGCGCACTTCCTCGGCGGCGCGGCAATCGGCGACAATCCCGATCATGGTGTCATCGACCCCTATCAGAGGGTGTACGGCTACCCGACATTGCACGTGATGGACGGCGCGGCAGTCTCGGCCAACCTCGGTGTCAATCCATCGCTATCGATCACCGCCCAGGCTGAGCGGGCAACATCGTTGTGGCCCAACAAAGATGAGGATGACCAGCGCCCCGATCAGGGGCAGCCCTACCGGCGGCTGGCGCCGATCGAACCGAAGAACCCGGTGGTGCCTGTCGATGCGCCGGGCGGGTTGCGCCACCTGCCGATCGAGCCCATCAACACCGGGGGCTAACGCTTCGCGGCATCCCGCCGCCCCGCGATGTGACGCCGTGTCACCGTGGCCCCGGCACCAGTGGGGACGCTGACGCGCATCAGCAACCGGGTGCGCCACGAGGAGCGTTCGGTGGTGTCGCCGGTCAGGATCGGCAGAAGTGGGCTGCGCAGCTCTGCGGGCACAGCGGCCAGCGCGTCGCGGACCGGGCTTTCGTCAGCGAAAGGCTACCTGCGGCGGGTGAGCGGGTTGGCCGATCCGGCGCACTAGACTCGACCTGTGACATTCCCTTCGCCTCGTCCCGTGTTGGTGGTCGACTTCGGCGCGCAGTACGCCCAGTTGATCGCGCGGCGAGTCCGGGAAGCCCGAGTGTTCTCCGAGGTCATCCCGCACACCGCGACCGTCGATGAGATCAAGGCCAAAGATCCGCAGGCCATCGTGCTCTCCGGTGGGCCGTCCAGTGTGTACGCCGACGGTGCCCCGCAACTGGATCCGGCCGTCTTCGACCTGGACGTGCCGGTGTTCGGCATCTGCTATGGCTTTCAGGCCATGGCCCAGGCGCTCGGCGGGACCGTCGCTCGCACCGGCACCAGCGAATACGGCCGCACCGAACTGGAAGTCGTTGGTGGCGAACTGCATTCAGGCCTTCCCGGCACACAGCCGGTGTGGATGAGCCATGGTGACGCGGTCACCGCCGCCCCGGCGGGCTTCGAGGTGGTGGCCGTCAGCGCCGGAGCCCCGGTTGCCGCGTTCGAGGACCGTGCCCGTCGACTGGCCGGAGTGCAGTACCACCCCGAGGTCATGCACACCCCGCATGGCCAGCAGATTTTGACCAGATTCCTACAGGATTTCGCTGGTGTCGACGCCGCGTGGACACCGGCCAATATCGCCGAAACGCTCATCGAAGCGGTCCAGGCTCAGATCGGCGACGGGCGGGCGATCTGCGGATTGTCGGGTGGCGTCGACTCGGCGGTAGCCGCGGCGCTGGTCCAGCGGGCTATCGGAGACCGGTTGACCTGTGTGTTCGTCGATCACGGACTGTTGCGTGCTGGTGAGCGTGAACAGGTGCAGCGCGATTTCGTCGCCGCGACCGGTGCCAAGCTCATCACGATCGATGCCGAAGAGCGCTTCCTGCAAGCGTTGTCGGGTGTGCACGATCCCGAAGGCAAGCGCAAGATCATCGGCCGCGAATTCATTCGCGCCTTCGAGGGCGCGGTGCGCGACATCGTGACGGACGGCGCCGGCGAGGTCGACTTCCTGGTTCAGGGCACGCTGTATCCCGATGTCGTCGAGTCCGGCGGCGGCACCGGGACGGCAAACATCAAGAGTCACCACAATGTTGGCGGTCTGCCCGCGGATCTGAAGTTCAAGCTCGTCGAACCGCTGCGGTTGCTGTTCAAGGACGAGGTGCGTGCGGTGGGCCGGGAGCTGGGCCTGCCGGAGGAAATCGTTGGCCGCCAGCCCTTCCCGGGCCCGGGTCTGGGTATCCGGATTGTCGGCGAGGTGACGGCAGACCGGCTGGACACGCTGCGCCGTGCCGACTCGATCGCCCGCGAGGAGCTGACGTCGGCCGGTTTGGACGACCAGATCTGGCAATGCCCGGTGGTGCTGCTGGCCGATGTCCGCTCAGTTGGCGTGCAGGGCGATGGGCGCACCTATGGCCATCCGATCGTGCTGCGGCCGGTGTCCAGCGAGGACGCGATGACCGCCGACTGGACGCGGGTGCCCTACGAGGTGCTGGAGCGCATCTCCACGCGCATCACCAATGAGGTGTCCGAGGTGAACCGGGTGGTGCTCGACGTCACGAGCAAGCCGCCCGGCACCATCGAGTGGGAGTAGCCCAGTAGGACGACGATGGTTTGGGCCGCCTTGAGGCTCATTGACGTTCGGGCGTTCGGGTGTTACGCGCCTTCTGCGGGATCGCTGTTCGCGGCGTCCGTGTCGAGCAGCGTGCTCACCGGCAGATCCATCGCGAAAGCGATGTCAAATAGCCGCTCGTAAAGCAATCCTCGTCGACCGCTCTCGACATCGATGAGCACGTTGCGGGTGACGCCCGAACGGCCTTGAGTTGCTCCTCGGCCTCGCCCTTTTGGGGTGAGTGGATGTCGACCTCTGGCTCGATGATCGGCACCAGTCCGGCAGCCAGGATCTGGCGGGCGACCTCGAACTGCTGGTCGACCACGGCTTCCAGTCCGGCGCCGGGAAGCTTGATGACCGAACGCATCTTGGTGCCGAAGATGCCCAAGGCGGCCGCGCGGGCCAGCAGCTCGGCGAGGCCGTCGATGGGCTTCATCACCTGGGCACCATCCTCTTCGGCGGCCAGCCCCTTGTCGACCTTGAGAATCGGCACGACGTTCTTGACGTTCCACAGGTAATCGGCGGTCGGCCGGCCCTCGATCTCGCGGTCCATGGTCATCTCGAACAGGATCGCGGCGATGATCCGGTCGCCGCCGAAACTCGGGCTGGTGATGATCCGGGTGCGCATCTGGTGCACTAGATCGAACATCTGCTCGTCACTGGAGTACTCGTCCTCGGCGATGCCGTAGAGCTTCAGCGCCTTGGGGGTACTGCCGCCGCTCTGGTCCAGTGCGGCAACGAAGCCCGCCCCGTGGGCGACCTTCTCAGCCTGTTCGGTGTTCGTCATGGCATGCATCGCGCCAGGTGCGTTGTCGACCCCATTCGGGGGAGCGACTCCCGCTTGACGCTGTCGGGGGGCGGGTGTTTACTCATGTTATCGAACATACATTCGAACACGGTGAATGGCGATCGCAGCTGGAGGTGGGCGATGACGGCGGTGATTGCCCAGGGGAAACGGCAACTTGACCGCGCTGAGCAGCTGCAACAGCTTCGGCGTCAGATGGCTGCGATATCCGGGAAGGCGGCTGTCGCTCAGCCTGTTGCGGATGTGGCTAATGAGGTTCTACCCGCCTCGGAAAGTTTGCTGCCGATCCCCGAATCGCTGGCCGGAGTGCTGCCGTTGGGATTGCCGCGGGGTGCGGTCGCAGTGGCCTCGGGGGCTCGCTCACTGCTGGTGAGCCTGGTTGCGGCGGTGACGGCAGACGGTGGGCACGTGGCTGTCGTCGGACTGCCGGACTTCGGCCTGCTGGCCGCCGCGGAGATGGGCGCGGACCTGGGCCGGCTCGCGGTGATCCCGGATCCGGGCGCCGATCCCGTCGAGGTGGCCGCGGTGCTGATGGACGGGATGGATCTGGTGGTGCTCGGCCTGGCCGGCCGGACGGTGACCGCTACCCGGGCCCGGGCGGTGGTGGCCAGGGCTCGGCAGAAGGGTTGCACCCTGCTCGTTGCGCGCGGGGACTGGCAGGACGCGACCATGCGACTGGATGCGCGGGTGAGCGGTTATGAAACCACCGCCGGTCACGGTGGCGCCCCGGTGTCGGGGTCCGGGCGCATCAGCCGGGTGCGGTTGGCTGTCCGGGCGCACGGTCGCGCGGCGCGGTCCAGAGTGAGCTGATGTGCCCGCTCGGGTGATGGCGATCTGGTGCATGGACTGGCCTGCTGTCGCCGCGGCGACAGCGGCCGGGCTGCCGGCGACGGCCCCGGTCGCGGTCACTCTGGCCAACCGGGTGATCGCCTGTTCGGCGGCTGCCCGGGCGGGCGGGGTGCGCCGCACGCTGCGCCGGCGCGAGGCGCAGGCCCGGTGTCGGCAACTGCATGTGGTGAGCGCCGACCCGGCCCGCGACGCCCGCTATTTCGAAGGGGTGACCGCGGCCGTCGACGAGGTGGTGCCCCGCGCCGAGGTGCTGCGGCCGGGGCTGCTGGTGCTGTCGGTTCGCGGCGCGGCCCGCTACTTCGGTTCCGAGGCGGCTGCCGCCGAGCGGTTGGTCGACGCCGTCGCCGCCGCAGGTGCCGAATGTCAGGTGGGGGTCGCAGACCAGCTGCCGACGGCCGTTTTCGCCGCTCGGGCCGGCCGGATGATCGAGCCCGGTGGGGATGCCGCGTTCCTATCGGCATTGTCCATCCGCCAGCTGTCCGGTGAACCCAGCCTGGCCGGACCGGGGCGGGAAGAATTGGCTGATCTGTTGTGGCGCATGGGGATCCGTAACCTCGGTCAGTTCGCGGCACTGTCCCGCAGCGATGTGACCTCCCGGTTCGGGGCCGACGCGACAGCCGCGCACCGCTTCGCCCGCGGCGAGCCGGTGCGCGGGCCGTCCGGTCGCGAGCCGGCAGCCGATCTCGATGCGGTGCTGCACTGCGACCCGCCAGTCGACCGGGTCGATGCGGCCGCGTTCGCCGGCCGGACGCTGGCCAGTGCTCTGCACCGCAGCCTGGAGGCGGCGGGTGTGGGATGCACTCGACTGGCCATCCACGCCCTCACCTCGGGAGGCGGTGAGCTGACTCGGGTGTGGCGGTGTGCCGAACCGCTGACCGAGGACGCCACTGCCGACCGGGTGCGCTGGCAGCTCGATGGCTGGCTTAATCGGCGCAACCCGGACGACCGGCCGAACTCGCCGGTGACGGTGCTTCGGTTGCAACCGGTGGAAGTTGTTTCCGCGGAGGCGCTTCAGCTGCCGCTGTGGGGTGGGGTAGGGGAGGAGGACCGGTTACGGGCCCGCCGCGCGCTGGTCCGCGTGCAGGGGTTGTTGGGGCAGGAGGCCGTCCAGCTGCCGGTGCTATCCGGTGGCCGCGGCCCGGCCGAACGCATTACCTTGACCCCGCTCGGCGACGAGCTGGTGCCCCGAGCCGACCCGGACCGGCCCTGGCCCGGTCAGCTGCCTGAGCCCGCTCCGGCGGTGATCCTCGACGACCCGGTGGAACTACTTGATGCTCAAGGTAATCCGGTTCGAGTGACCGGGCGGGGGATGTTCACCGCCGAGCCGGCGCGATTGGACGGTGCGGGTCACCATTACCGGGGTGTGCTGCGTTGGTGGGCTGGGCCGTGGTCGGTGGACGAGCGGTGGTGGGATCAGAGCGAACAGTCCAGAGCCGGTCGGACGGCACGCGCTCAGGTGTTGGTGGACGACCAGTCCGGTGAGCCGGGATCTGCACTGCTGCTGTGCTATCGGCGGCGGCGGTGGTATCTGGAAGGGGTCTACGAATGAGCCAGGGCGCGTGCGAACGGGCCGACTCGTTCGATGAACCGAGCGAAGAACGCGGCCGGATCGACCCCGACGCCGACGTGCGCGTTGGATTCCCGGCCCCATCGCCGGCTCCAGTCGGCGATGGTCATGCCGCGGGTGAGCGTCCCGGTGAGCTCGACGTCGACCGTGGTCGCCCGGGTCTGGACCAGTCCGGGATCCAGGGCCACCGCTGCCGCCAATGGGTCGTGCAGATGTGCCAGGAAACCCTCGCCCTGGTCGAAGTGGAATTCGAAGTAGAACCGCATCGCATCCTCGAGCGCACGGATCAAGAAGTTGTCGGCGGTCGATCGCGTGCCGCGGGCATCGAGCACGCTCATGGCTGTCGTGGTGGCCCCCGATGCGGTAGCCAGCCGGCTCAGGAGCGTCGGCGTCAACATGATGTTCTCGGTCAGGTTCAGCCCGCATACGATCGGAAGCTGATGCTGCTGAATCACTTCGGCATCCGCGGCCCGCCCCCACGCGTCGAAAACCTCGGCGGCGGCTTCCGGGTCCACGCTGATGTTCCACTCGGCCACCGGGGTCGTGTTGCCGCGGTAGTCGAACGCGCCGCCCATGATGACCAGCCGGCGCAACAGCGACGGCAGGTTTGGCTCGTCACGCACGGCCAGTGCCAGATTGGTCAACGGTCCGGTGACCAGGCCGATCAGCTCGCCGGGCTCGGCGTGGGCAGCACGCACCCAGGCCTCGGCCGAGCCGTATTCGGTGAGTTCACGTTGGTGCGTCGGCAGTTCGGCATAACCGAGCCCGGCGGGACCGTGGGTGTCCTCGGCGGTGCGCATTGGGGTGCTCAGGGGTTGATCGGCCCCCCGGGACACCGGAATCGCATCGGCCCGGCACAGCTCAAGTAGCCCGAGGTTGTTGCGGCACACTTGGTCCACCGCGACATTGCCACCGGTGGAGGCGATTCCGACGAGGTTCGCATCCGGGCTGGCCAACAGGTACACCAATGCCATCGCATCGTCGACGCCGGTATCCACGTCAGCGAAAACGGGTAGCGCAGCAGCCTGATCTTCCCCGACGCTCACCGCGGTAACGATACCCGGCACCGCATCAGGTTCCGTACGGGCGCGGCCCACCCTCGCGGATGATCGCGGCCAGCCCATCGCGTTCGGACACACCGAGTTTCAGGCGTGCCCGGTACACGTGACCCTCGACGGTGCGAACCGAAACCGACAGTTGCTCGGCGATCTCCCGATTCGATGAGCCGGCAGCGACCAACTCGGCGACCTCAAGTTCACGCGCGGTCACCGGCAGCGGTCGCGACGCGCCCCGGATGGCGGGGGAGGAGGCGCCCTCGCACAACGACGCCAGACGCATTGCGCGGGTGACGGATTCGATCTCCCGGCGGCGGGCACCGCGTTGTTCGTGGCATCCGGCTGCCTGCGCAGCGGCATCAGCGGCCGACAACAGCAGTCCAGCCTGTTCGAAGTCGATGCTGACCGCGTCCAGCGCATCGCCGTCTGAGTCCCCCAATGCGGTGGCGTGACGGGCGTACAGGCGTGGCAGCGGACCGTCGACACACACTGCCAGCGACTGCAGCCGATGGCCCAGTTGGCGATCGCCGAACCGGGCCGCGTCGTGCAATGCCTCGGCCTCCACCGCGACCCACGCCTTGACCGCCAGCACCCGTTCGTAATCGCGCAACCGGTAGGTCGAGGCGCTCACCGAGCGCCGAATCGAGCGGCCGGCGTCGTTGACCAGATACTCGACATGGCCGCTGCCGCCCGGAACCAGTCCGGCCACGGCTGCTTGTCGAAGGTCGTCGCATCGACGCAGACGTGGATCATCGCGGCCTCGGCGATCACGTCCGGGCCGCGGCGGATTTCGTAGGTACTGCGCAGCGACGTGCGACCCAGTGGATCGAATCCCACGCCGATCACCAGGTCCTCGTCGAAATGCGCGGGCCGGCGAAACTGCAGTTCGGCGGCGGCCACCACGAAATCGATACCGCTGGAGGTCAGCGTCTGGAAATCGCCGAACACATCGCGCAGCGCCTCGTTCATGGCCATGTCGACCCACGTCAGGTAATGACCGTTGAAAACCCGCCCCTGCATATCGCATTCGACGTAGCGCACTCGCAGCGGCATACCGAACCGTTCGGTGCCCATGTCAGAACGACGTGATGCCGTCCCAATCGACCAGCGTCCAGCCCATCACCGGGTTGCCGGTCACCACCACGCGGCCGGTGTTGGGCAGCGGGTGATCGGTGGCCAGGCTGCTCTTGGCGTTGCGGGCGTTCATCAGGGTCCACATCATGATCGATGCGGCGCTGGAGAAGGCGACCGGCTTGTTGTTGCCGCTCGCATAAATACGCTGTACGGCCTCGGTGAACTTCCCGTTGAAGTCAGTGCCGCTGATCGATCCAGGGATGCTGAAGCTGGTGTCTCCACGCAGCCAGTCGGCCGGGGCCACCATGTAGGTGATGGCGGCCTTGTCCTCCCGGACGCCGTCGAACCAGCCCGCGGGGATCTCGTTGAGGCCGGGCAGCACCGTCACCTGTTCCCCGAGGGCCTTGGACATCGGGGCGGCCGTCTGCTGAGTGCGCACCAGTTCCGAGGCGTAGATACCGTCGTATTTATTGCTCTGCAGCCGGCTGGCCACGGCCTCGGCCTGCTGCTGGCCGGTCGGGGTCAGCGACGGCCCGGGCACGGCGGTGTTGATGATGCCGCTGGCGTTGCCCTCTGACTGCCCGTGCCGGATGAACGTCAGCGTGATCGTGCGCTCATTCGGCGTGGACGAACTGCATGAGGCGAGCAGAACGGCTGCCATCAGCGCAGCGAGGATCGCGACGAGAGTTCGGGTGCGGGAAACAGGCATGGTCCTAGGGTGCACTGTCCACCGCTGTGGTGGGTGCGATTTCCCCAGTGCGACTATTTACCCAGTGCAACGATCGAGTTTCTCCACCCACGATCTTGAGGAGTGCGGCAATGCCCATCGACCCCACGGCAATCGGAGCGGTCACCGACGCGCAGCGGACCCAGTGGACCGATCGCGACACCATGCTCTATGCACTCGGCGTGGGAGCGGGCACCGACGACTTGCCCTTCACCACCGACAACAGCCACGACATCGCCCAGCAGGTGCTGCCGACCTTCGCCGTCATCTGCTGCCCGGCGTTCGGCGCTGCCACCAAGGTGGGCTCGTTCAACTGGGGCATGCTGCTGCACGGCTCCCAGGAGATCCGGTTGCACAAGCCGCTGCCCGCCTCCGGTGAACTGTCGGTGGTTTCCGAGGTCGCCGATATCCAGGACAAGGGCGAGGGCAAGAACGCGATCATCGTGATGCGGGGCAAGGGCACCGATCCGGCCACCGGCGAGCTGATCGCCGAGACGCTGTCGACCGCCGTCATCCGCGGCGAGGGTGGTTTCGGCGGACAGCCCGGTCAGCGGCCGGTCGCCCCGGAATTCCCCGACCGCGAGCCCGACGCCCGCATTGCTGCGGCCACCCGGGAAGACCAGGCGCTGATCTACCGGCTCTCCGGTGACCGCAACCCCCTGCACAGCGATCCGTGGTTCGCGCGCGAGCTGGCTGGTTTCGACAGGCCGATCCTGCATGGGTTGTGCACGTACGGATTCGCCGGGCGCGCGCTGCTTTCCGAGCTTGCCGGCAATGACGCCGCGAGGCTCACCGCAGTCAGCGCACGGTTCACGTCGCCGGTGTTCCCGGGCGAGACGTTGACGACGTCGATCTGGCGCACCGGGCCCGGGCGTGCGGTGTATCGGACCGAGGCCAGTGGGCCGGACGGCTCGAATACGCGGGTCGTGCTCGACGACGGCTCAGCCGAATACGTCTAACCGACCGCGCCGCCGACGAGGTGGCCTATGCCGAATGTAATGGCCATCGCCAGCGCACCCCCGATGACCACCCGGTAGATCGCGCGTCGTGCGTCGGCGCCGCCGAGGCGCGCACTGATCAGGCCGGTGATCGCCAGCGCGATCAGCACTGCGACAAACGTGATCGGCACCCGCAGCGACGTCGGTGGTAACAGGATCGCCAGCAGCGGCAGGGTGGCGCCGACGGTGAAGGCGATGGCAGACGAGATCGCGGCCTGCCAGGGGTTGGTGAGCTCATCGGGGTCGAGGCGCAGTTCGATGTCGACGTGGGCGGCGAACGCATCGTGGTCGGTGAGCTCTTCGGCGACGGTCCGGGCGGTCGCCGGGGTCAGCCCCTTGGCTTCGTAAAGCGCTGCCAGTTCGTCGAGTTCGGCACCGGGGTCGGTCTCGAGCTCTCGGCGTTCCTTGCCCAGCATCGCCTTTTCGGTGTCGCGCTGGGTGCTGACGGACACGTATTCGCCGACGGCCATCGACAGCGCTCCCGCGGCCAGCGCCGCGATTCCTGCGGTGAAGATCGGTGCTCGCTCGGTGGACGCTGCGGCGACGCCGACGACAATCCCCGCGGTGGACACGATGCCGTCGTTGGCCCCGAGCACGCCGGCGCGCAGCCAGTTCAGTCGGCTGCCGAACCCGTCGTGGTGCGGCTCGTAGGGGTGTGTCGATGGGTCGGTAGGCGTTGTCACGTGTGCAGCGTAGAACCATCACCGTAGCGGCGCGCGATGTCGGGCGAGCCCGCTCAGCCGGAATACCTCGGCCGCTGTGGTAAGCCGTCCGGAGAGTCTTGCCACTTCTGACGGCCCCACGGCAACAGGTCGATGAGCGGGAACGAGTGGCTGAGTTGCTCGGTGCTGCGGCCGTTGGTGTGCCAGGTGTGGTAGACGGTGTCACCGTCGCGCAGGAAGACGTTGACCCCGAATCCCTCGCCAGGTCCGGCGTCGACGTCGGCGCCGCCGGCCTTGCCCGTCTTGCCGGCCGCTGCCCACGGGTGCACGAGAATTTGCGCATCTGACTCGAAATCCAATGTGCGGCAGTTGCCGCCACAGTAGGTCTGTGTATTTCTTGTCAGGAAACTGTGCGCCGCTGATCGCCATTTTCGCTTGCGGTGCCCGACGGCGCTTCGGCTAGTCCAGCCAGCGCCCACGGCAATGGACGCTGATGCAGCACACCCAACCGCTGGGTGGCACGGGTGAGCGCGACATACAGCTCGGCCGCCCCGCGCGGGCCAGCCGCGAGAATGCGATCCGGGTCCACCACCAGTACCGCGTCGAACTCCAAACCCTTGGTCGCCGAGGGGGCGACCGCGCCCGGCACGTCCGCGGGCCCGATCACGATGCTGGTGCCCTCCCGGGCGGCTTCGGATGCCACGAACTCCTCGACGGCGGCCGAGACACCTTCCGCGCTGACATGCCGGGACCAGGGGCGGATACCGCACGCGCGCACCGACTCCGGGGCCCGGACATCGGGTGCGAAGTCAGCCAGCAACGCGGCGGCGACGGCCATGATCTCGGCCGGTGTGCGGTAGTTCACCGACAGCGACCGGTACAGCCACCGGCCGGGTACGTAGGGATCCAGCATCTCGGCCCACGACCTCGCCCCGGCCATCGAGCGGCGTTGCGCGAGGTCGCCGACCACTGTGAACGACCGGCTCGGGCAGCGGCGCATCAGTACCCGCCAGTCCATCTCCGAGAGCTCCTGCGCCTCGTCCACCACGACGTGCCGGTACGTCCAGTCCCGGTCGGCGGCGGCGCGCTCGGCGAGATCGCGGGTATCACGCTCGGTGAAGCGCTCAGCGAGGTCTTCGGCGCCGATCAGATCCTGTGCCAGCAGATGATCCTCGTCGTCCATCAGATCCTCGCGGGCCACCATATTCTCCAACACGCCTGCGGCATAATCTGTTTCGGCGATTCGCTCCCGCTCGGCGGCCTCGTCGGAGCGCTTGTCGCGGCCCAGTAGGTCGACCAGTTCGTCGAGCAGCGGCACGTCCGACACCGTCCAGGCGGTGCCGTCTTCGCGCCACAGTGCCGTCTCGGCGCCGGCTGAGCGTAACCGCGCGGTTGAGGTGTACAGCGTGGCCAACACGTCCTCCGGTGTCAGCACCGGCCAGAGCTCGTCGAGGGCGGCCTCGAACTGCTCGCGGCCGTCGAGCTCGTCGATCAGGTCGACGCGAATCTTCTCCCAGGCATCGCGATTGTCTCGGGTCAGCCAACCGTGCCCGATCCTGGCGATCGCGCGCTCGGTCAGAACGTAGGTGATGATCTCGCGGAACACCGCACGGGCCGCGTTGTGCGGCAGCTTGCTCATCCGGGCTTCCTCCACGGCCCACTGGGCCGTATCGGCATCGATCCGCATGGTGACATCGGCCAACGGGATCTCGATCGGGCTCTCGGGCAGCCGCTGGCGGTCGGTGATCGCGGCCGCCAGTACCGCCAGCATGGCTCGGGAACCCTTGATACGGGCGACATCTGGGGCCTCTTCAGCGGTGACATGCAGTCCGGGAACCAGGTCGCCGACCGTCATGAACACCACCTCCGACTCGCCCAGTGACGGCAGCACCCGGCTGATGTGGTCCATGAACGCCTGGTTGGGTCCCACCACCAGCACCCCGTGGCGTTCGATCCGCTGCCGTTGCGTGTAGAGCAGGTAGGCGACGCGGTGCAGTGCCACCACGGTCTTGCCGGTGCCCGGTCCGCCCTCGATCACCAGCACGCCCGGATGATCGTGCCGAATGATCTCGTCCTGTTCGGCCTGGATCGTCGCGACAATGTCGCGCATACCCTCACCGCGAGGTGCGTTGACCGCCGCGAGCAGGGCCGCGTCACTGCTGAAGGGGCTGTCGTCGCCGGCCTCGGGGTCGGGGCGGCCGAAGACTTCGTCGGTGAAATCGACCAGGCGGCGACCGAGGGAATGGAACTGGCGACGCCGACGCATGCCTTCGGGGCTGGCTGCGGTGGCCACGTAGAAAGCACGCGCGGCCGGTGCCCGCCAGTCGAGCAAGAGCGGTTCGTGGTCGCCGTGCTCGTCGAAGATACCGATGCGGCCGACGTAGAGCCGTTCGCCCGAAATCGCGTCCAGCCGCCCGAAGCACAACCCGTGGTCGGCGACGTCCAACCGCGTCATCGATCGAGCCAGGGTCCGGACCTCGGCGTCCCGCGCCACCAGCGTTCCGCCGTCCTGCAGATCGATCGGTCCCCGCAGCGCGGCTTGGTATTGGTCCTTGACCTGCGAACGCTTGGCGTCGAGCCGGGTATAGAGCTCGGCCAGGTATGCCTGCTCAGACTCCAGTTCATGATCATGCGCGTGAGCCGGCATGCGTCTCAGTTCCCCCTCAATTCCGTAGTCCGAGACATCATCTTCGTCTAGTTTGCCCGCACCGCTCAGCGCATCGAACATTTGTTCGATACGCTAGCTGCGTGAACTGGTTCACCGGCCCGCCGAGCTGGTCGGAGATGGAGCGGGTGCTGGGCGGCAAGCCCCGACGGCCCGGCTTGTCGCTCGGGGAACCACACGCCGACGGCGGGGACGGCCCGGCCTGGTCACGCCATCGGGAACCATACGAGCCGCCCGGTGGGCGTCCGCTGCGCTCAGCCGTGCCCTACGCCGAGTTGCATGCGCATTCGGCCTACAGCTTTCTCGACGGAGCCAGCACCCCGGAAGAACTCGTCGAGGAGGCCTCGCGACTGGACCTGCGGGCCATCGCACTGACCGATCACGACGGTCTCTACGGTGTGGTGCGATTCGCCGAGGCGGCCAAGGAACTCGATATGCGCACTGTCTTCGGTGCTGAACTGTCGCTGGGCAATACCGCACGCGCCGAGGCGCCCGACCCGCCTGGGCCGCACCTGCTGGTGCTGGCCCGCGGCCCGGAGGGCTACCGCCGGCTGTCTCGTCAGTTGGCGGCTGCGCATCTGGCCGGTGGTGAGAAGGGCAAGCCGCACTATGACTACGACGCGCTCACCGAGGCGGCCGGTGGGCACTGGCATATTCTCACCGGATGTCGTAAAGGTCATGTCCGGCAGTCCCTTTCGGAACACGGGCCGCAGGCGGCCGAAGCGGCGCTGGCTGACCTGGTGGACCGCTTCGGCAGTGATCGGGTCAGCATCGAACTCACCTGTCACGGTGATCCGCTCGACGACGAACGCAATGCCGCGCTAGCTGCGTTGGCGCCGCGCTTCGGGGTGGGTGTCGTCGCCACCACTGGCGCTCACTTCGCCGAGCCGAGCCGAGGACGGCTGGCCATGGCCATGGGGGCGATCCGGGCGCGCCAGTCGCTGGACGAAGCGGCCGGCTGGCTGGCGCCATTGGGAGGCGCACATCTGCGCTCCGGCGACGAGATGGCCCAGCTATTCGCACGGCACCCCGAAGCTATCAGCGCTGCAGCTGATCTCGGTGAGCAGTGCGCCTTCGGGCTGGCGCTGATTGCGCCGCAGCTGCCACTGTTCGACGTGCCCGATGGGCATACCGAGGACAGCTGGCTGCGGGAGTTGGTAATGGTCGGGGCCACCCAGCGCTACGGGCCGCGCGCTAATGCCACAGAGGCGTACACCCAGATCGAGCGCGAGCTCGACATCATCGCCGCGTTGAAGTTCCCGGGGTATTTCCTGGTGGTTCACGACATCACCCGGTTCTGTCGAGAGAATGACATCCTGTGTCAGGGAAGGGGATCGGCGGCCAACTCTGCCGTCTGCTACGCGCTGGGTGTCACTGCCGTCGACCCGATCGCCAATGAGCTGCTCTTCGAGAGGTTCCTGTCCCCGGCCCGAGACGGGCCACCCGATATCGACATCGATATCGAATCGGACCTGCGGGAAAAGGCCATTCAATACGTCTACGACCGCTACGGCCGCGATTACGCCGCGCAGGTAGCCAACGTCATCACCTACCGGGGCAAAAGTGCGGTGCGTGACATGGCTCGTGCGCTCGGCTTCTCTCAAGGCCAGCAAGACGCTTGGAGCAAGCAGATCAGTCACTGGCATTCCGGGGCCGATTCGCCGGACGTCGACGGCATCCCCGCGCCGGTGGTCGAGTTGGCGACCCAGATCAAGAACCTGCCGCGGCACCTGGGCATTCACTCCGGGGGCATGGTGATCTGCGACCGTCCGATTGCCGACGTGTGCCCGGTGGAGTGGGCGCGCATGGAGAACCGTAGCGTGTTGCAGTGGGATAAAGATGACTGTGCGGCAATCGGTTTGGTGAAATTCGATATGCTCGGCCTCGGTATGCTCTCGGCGTTGCACTATGCCATCGACCTGGTTGCCGAGCACAAGGGCATCAAGGTTGATTTGGCTCAGCTGGATCTCACCGACTCCGCGGTTTACGAAATGTTGCAGAAGGCCGACTCCGTCGGAGTGTTCCAGGTGGAGTCGCGCGCCCAGATGGCCACCCTGCCCCGACTGAAGCCACGGGTGTTCTACGACCTGGTGGTGGAGGTGGCGCTGATCCGCCCCGGGCCCATCCAGGGTGGCTCCGTGCACCCCTATATCAAGCGGCGCAACGGCTTAGAAGCCGTCACCTATGACCATCCGTCGATGGAACCCGCACTGCGAAAAACGCTGGGGGTCCCGCTGTTCCAGGAACAGCTGATGCAGCTGGCGGTGGACTGCGCGGGCTTCTCGGCGGCCGAGGCCGACCAGCTGCGCCGGGCGATGGGGTCCAAGCGCTCTACCGAGAAGATGCGACGGCTGCGAGACCGGTTCTACGCCGGGATGGCCCAGCGGCACGGTATCACCGGCGAGGTTGCCGAACGGATCTACGAGAAACTGGAAGCCTTCGCCAATTTCGGTTTCCCGGAAAGTCATTCGCTGAGCTTCGCCTCGTTGGTGTATTACTCCTCGTGGTTCAAGCTGTACCATCCGGCGGCGTTCTGCGCTGCGCTGCTGCGCGCCCAGCCGATGGGTTTCTACTCGCCGCAATCGCTGGTGGCCGACGCCCGTAGACATGGGGTCGAGGTGCACGGGCCCGATATCAACGCCAGCCTGGCGTATCCCACATTGGAGAATTCCGGGCTTGATGTGCGGCTGGGGCTGGGCACCGTGCGCAATATCGGTGATGAGCTGGCCCAACGCATCGTCGACGAGCGCGATGCCGGTGGGCTGTACACCTCACTGCTGGATGTGACTGGGCGAGTACAGCTTTCGGTGCCACAGGCAGAGGCGTTGGCCACCGCGGGAGCGTTGGGCTGCTTTTCGGTCACCCGTCGAGAGGGGCTGTGGGCCGCCGGCGCGGCGGCTACTGCGCGCCCCGACCGGCTGCCGGGTGTCGGCTCATCGTCACATGTGCCGGCCCTGCCCGGCATGACCGACGTGGAACTGGCCGCCGCGGATGTGTGGGCCACCGGTATTTCGCCGGACAGCTATCCGACCCAGTTCCTGCGGGAAGACCTCGACGCGATGGGCGTGGTCCCGGCCGACCGATTACTGGAGGTGCCCGACGGCAGCCGGGTGCTGATCGCCGGCGCGGTGACGCATCGGCAGCGGCCGGCCACCGCGCAAGGCGTGACGTTCATGAACATCGAGGATGAGACCGGCATGGTCAACGTGCTGTGCACCCCGGGGGTGTGGACCCGGCATCGAAAACTGGCCCAGACCGCCTCGGCACTGTTGATCCGCGGCCAGGTGCAAAACGCCACGGGCGCGGTGACGGTGATGGCCGAGCGGATGGGCCGCATCACCTTGAAGGTGGGCTCCCGCTCGCGGGACTTCCGCTGAGCGAAGCGAAGCGGAAAATCAGGCCTGTGCCGCTGAGCTAGTCTTTTTCGTCGTCTTTGGGGAGGAGTGCCATCAGGGTGGAAGCGGTAGTTGCCGGGGTGCGGATCAGCGTGGATGAGGCTGGCATGCCGATGATTCCCCAGGCTGAACCGCATGACGACCTCTGCCCAGGCGTTCTTCAAATCCTGGTCAGCGTGTTGCGCTGCCGCCCAATCCATCCCGTCGAGGTAGGTCATTGTCAAGACGCGGCCGTTCGATGCCTCCGGAATGACTTGGGGAGTCCGGATGAACGGATGGCCCCGATACAACTCGCCGAAGGCCGCGATGTTCGCCGCCTCCTTGGCGGCCGGGTCCGGAGCGCTCTATCACCACTTCACGTCGAAGGAGGCGCTGCTCGACGCCGGGATCGACCGTCAGCTGGACCGCCGCCGCGCCATGCGGGATATCCGGTCGCTCTTTGCCGGTCTCGGCGATCTGCAGGCCGAGCTCACGGTGCTCGGTCGTTACCTATTCGGTGTCATCGACGAAGAGCTCTTGCAGATCGCCGCCAGAACCCCTGCCGGCCGATCGAGCCGGCTGGACACCGCGTACGCCGCGCTCATCGACGGACTCCACGTCGAATTGGGGGACTGGATCGCGGCGTGGGTGCCTGCCATGGCCGCAGAGGAGCGCGATGTCGTGACCGCAATCGCCATCAACGCGCTACTCGGATCCCGTTCTGCCACCAGCCTTTTCCATCAATCCGTGTCGCGGATCCCGGACGACCGCTATCGGGTCGAGTACGCCACGTTCCTGGCGAACCGAATTCGGGAACCCCGCTAGCCCTACTCGGTCGGCGTCGTCCACACCTTGTCGATGCTGATCCGCAGCCGCAAGTTGTACCCGCCCATCGTCTCGGTCAGGCCGAATTGATCTGACAGGGCACCATATTTCGCCCAGTAGGGCGCGTCATCGCGCGGATCGGCTTCCTCGCTGTCAACGGTGGCCGGACCTCCGACCACGATGATGCCTCCACCGTTGCCATCGGAGTCCAGGTTCAGGCTGACCCTCGGATGCGACTTGATGTGGCGCACCTTGGCCGCTTTCGGTTCGGTGTAGATGACGATGTCGGCGCCGTCGTAGAAGAACCAGACCAACTTGGGCACCGGCTGGCCGGATTTGGCGACCGTGGTCAGCCAGCCGTAGTCGTCACCGGTGAGCCGATCGACCACCTTGTGACTCAGTTCAATTGCCATAGGCTCGAATGTAGTCTCAGCTCATGACACTGCCTCTGAGCGTTGACGAACTCCTGACCTCCACCCGATCAGTGCGCAAACGGCTCGACTTCGACCGCCCGGTACCGCGCGATGTGCTGATGGAATGTCTCGATCTCGCACTGCAGGCGCCCACGGGGTCAAACGCTCAGGGCTGGCAGTTCGTGTTCGTCGAGGATGCCGCCAAGAAGAAGGCGCTGGCCGATATTTACCGGGCCAACGCGACGCCGTATCTCGACCTGCCGAAGCCGGTGCGCGGCGATATCCGCGACGGCCAGATGGACGCCGTGATGGACTCGGCCAAGTTCCTCAACCAGAACCTCGAGAAGGCGCCGGTATTCCTGATCCCGGTCCTGGAAGGCCGCCCCGACGGTGCCCCGGCCGGCATGCAAGCCTCCTACTGGGGATCGCTGATCCCCGCCGTCTGGAGCTTCATGCTTGCCCTGCGCTCGCGCGGTCTCGGTTCGGCGTATACGACGCTGCACCTGATCGGGGACGGGGAAAAGCAGGCCGCTGAGCTCCTCGGCATCCCCTTCGACCAGTACGCCCAGGGTGGACTGTGGCCGATCGCCTACACCAAGGGCACCGACTTCAAGCCCGCCAGGCGACTGCCCGCCGAGCAGCTCACCCACTGGGACACCTGGTGAGCTAGAGCTGGGACACCTGGTGAGCTAGAGCTAGACAGCTCCACAGAACCCCTGCTGGCGCCACGCCTCATAGGCCGCCACCGCCGCGGCGTTGGACAGATTCAGCGACCGCCGACCCGCCAGCATCGGGATGCGTACCCGTTCGGTGATGTGCGGGTCGGCGAGCGTCTCGTCGTCCAAGCCGGTGGGTTCTGGCCCGAAGAGCAAGACATCGCCGGGCCGGTAGGCGATCTCGGAGAACGATCGCTGCGCATGCGCGGTGAACGCGAACACCCGCGCGCCGCCCACCGCCGCCCACGCCTGCTCCAAGCTTGCGTGCACCGTCACCCAGGCCAGGTCGTGATAGTCGAGCCCGGCGCGGCGCAGCTTCGGCTCGGAGAGGTCGAAACCAAGCGGTTCGACCAGATGCAATTCACATCCGGTCGCGGCCACCATGCGGATCGCGTTGCCCGTGTTGGGGGCGATACGCGGCGAATAGAACATCACTTTGAACACGACGCCCCGTCCTCGGTGTGTGCAAGGGTGCGGATAATGGTGGCATGGTCGAGCCGAGTATCTGGATGCAGAAGGCCGCGGCCGATCCCGGTCATTCCCATTGGTACATCGAGCGTTTCCGTGCGATGGCGCGCGCCGGTGACGACCTGGCCGGTGAGGCGCGTTTCGTGGACGCGATGGCACCCCGGCACGCTCACATCCTCGACGCCGGCTGCGGGCCCGGCCGGCTGGGTGGGTACCTGGCGCACACAGGTGCTGGCCCGGTTGCGCACTCACCTCAAACCCGATGGGCGAGCGGTGATCGGATTCGGCGCTGGGCGCGACAACGAATACGGCCAGTTTCTCGTCGCCTGCTCAAACCCGCGTAGGCATTTCACTGGAGTTGATGATCTCAGTTGTGCCGCAGCACAATTTGCTCGACACGTGATTGGGGTTTATCCCGCGGTCATGGCGGTATCTCTCTGTTCAGTAACGATTCTGGAGATGCTGGGCAATGGCTGTCATACTCGACCAATTGCCAGGGGTTATGCGCAGCTCCGATGTCGCCAACACGGGCAGCGATGACCAGGGAAGTCCGGATGAATCAGACTCAGCAACCAACAACCGCGCCGGCGAAGCGACCGTCGCGTTGGTCGCTGCGCAATTGGCCGGTGCGGGGCAAAGTCTTTGCGATCGTGGCCGTTCCACTGGTGCTGGCACTGGTCTTCGCCGGCACCCGGCTGTGGAACGAATTCAATTCAGAGCGAGATCTGCAGGTCGCCGCCGATCGCGTCGAGATGATTCCGGTGATCGAAAGCTACGTCAGCGCGGTGGAAGGTGTGCTGCTGGCCTACAGCTCCGGCGAGGACACCCAGGGGAAAGCAAACACATTCGATAAAGCCAAGGCCACCCTGCAGAACAAGCTGAACTCCACTGACGTCGCCCCTGACGTCCGCACCGGGGTGGCCAACCTTCTCACCGGGGGTCAGCAACTCATCGGTGCGGTATCGGCAAACGCCATCGGGCTACGTGAGCGGATCGCCACCTACGCGCCGATCCTGCTCACCGCAGAAGACGCCATCAACGGTTCGGTGCGTCTGGATGACGAGAAGCTACGCGCGCAGACGCTGGGCCTGAGTCGCGCGGTCGGTGCCCGCGGCCAGATGCTGATGCAGCAGATGCTGGTGAAGCAGGGTGGCGACGTGGCCGAACCGGAGCTGCGGACGTCGATGATCACCCTGGCCGGTACCGAGCCGTCGACGTTGTTCGGGATGAGTCAGGTGCTCGGGGTCGGCTCTCAGGACGCCAAGACGCTGCAGAGCGAGATGGTCAAGCGGATGGGCCTGATCTCCAACCCAGACGTCGCGCTGGTCGGCAACACCGAACTGCTGCAATCGCTGCAGGCCACCGACACCATCGCCGGCCAGGTCATCACGTCGACCACCGCCCAGACCATCGCGGCCGTCCAACAGCAGGCCAGCGATCGGCGGACCGCCGTCATCCGCGACTCGCTGCTGGTGTCCGCGGCGTTCATCATCGCCCTGCTGGTGGTGTTCCTGGTGGCGCGGTCACTGGTCAGGCCGCTGCGCATCCTGCGCGACGGTGCCCTGCGGGTTGCGCACACCGATCTCGAGCAGGGCATCGCCCGAGTGCGGGCCGGCGACGAGCGCGAGCCTGAACCGCTGGCCGTCTACACCACCGAGGAGATCGGCCAGGTCGCGCACGCCGTCGACGAGCTGCACGCCCAGGCGCTGCTGCTGGCCGGTGACGAGGCCCGGCTGCGGCTGGTGATCAACGAGATGTTCGAAACGATGTCCCGGCGCAACCGTTCGCTGGTCGACCAGCAGCTCGCACTCATCGACCGGCTGGAAAAGAGCGAACAAGACCCCGAGCGGCTGGACAATCTCTTCCGCCTGGACCACCTCGCCACCCGGATGCGCCGGATCGGCGCCAACCTTTTGGTACTCGCCGGCGCACAGGTGTCGCGCGATCACCGCGAGTCGCTGCCGCTGGCCAGTGCGGTCAACGCCGCGGTCTCCGAGGTCGAGGACTACAAGCGGGTGGAGATCGGTGAGGTGCCCGACTCGGCGCTGATCGGCAAGATCTCCGCCGACGCGGTGCACATGCTGGCCGAACTGATCGACAACGCCCTGCGCTACTCGCCGCCGATCTCGCCGGTGCGGGTCAGTGCGGAGCAGACCCGTAACGCCGGGCTGCTCATCGAGGTGCACGACGACGGTATCGGCATGACCGACAGTGACCTGCGCATCGCCAATATGCGCCTGCACGGCGGTGGCGAGGTCAGCCAGGACAACACCCGGCACATGGGGTTGTTTGTGGTCGGCCGACTGGCGCACATGCACGGGATGGGTGTGCGGCTGCGTAACGCCGTGGAGGGGGAGACGTCCTCGGGGACCACCGCCGAGCTGTACATCCCGCCGAAACTGCTCGAGCACGGCTCGCCGATCAGCACTGACGCCCGCCGCTACGACGATGCCTCCGCCGAAGCCCCTTCAGCCGCGCCCGCCGAGGACAGCGCTCTGCCGCAGCGCTCGCCGGGTTCCAGTGGCATCACCGGGGTGCCGGCACCCGAACCCGAGGACACCGACACCGACTTCATCTATCAGAAGATGCTGAATGAGATCATGGTCGACCCGCACACGCTGGTGGTGCCGCAGGACTGGAAGTCGGTGTGGGACAACGGCTGGGAGACGGCGGCCAAGGTGGAGAACGTCCCGGTGCAGGCCCACACCGAGCACGGCCTGCCGGTTCGCGATCCCGGTGCCCGGCTGGTGCCCGGTGCCGCCGAGGTTGTCGAGGCCCCACCCGGTCCCGAACTTCCGCGACGCGATCCCGACGCGGTGCGGGCGTCCTTCAGCAGCCACTTCGGCGGTGTGCGGGCCGCGCGCTCCGATCTTCAGGACGGATCCGCAGCGAACAGACGAGAAGACCAATGACCAATCCGCCACGCCCGCCGCACAATTCGCTGGACTGGTTGGTGACGAACTTCGCCCGCGACATCCCCGGTGTCTCCCACGCGGTGCTGGTGTCGGTCGACGGCCTGCTTATCGCGGCCAGCGAGCAGTTGCCGCGCGAGCGTGCCGAGCAGCTGGCCGCGGTGACCTCGGGGCTGGCCAGCCTGGCTGCCGGGGCGGCCCAGCTGTTCGAAGCCGGTCAGGTACTGCAATCGGTGGTCGAGATGGCCGGCGGCTACCTGTTGGTGATGCGGGTCGGGGACGGCTCGCACCTGGCGACGCTGGCCGCACCCAACTGCGATATCGGCCAAATCGGTTATGAGATGGCTGTTTTGGTTGAGCAAGTCGGCAGCGTCGTCTCATCGTCGCGGCGTAGCCCACGACCTTCGTGACCGGCGACGCCGAGGCGGATCTGGTTCGCCCGTACACGCTCACCGCGGGACGCACCGAAACCACGGTCGAGCTTCCGGTCGAGGCCCCGATCGAGACGTTGCCGTCGGCCGTGCAAAACCATTGGCCTTCGGGAGATATGCGGGGGCGGATCTGCCGGCTGTGTGCCGACAGCCCGTCGGTGGCCGAGATCTCCGCGCTGCTGGATCTGCCGCTCGGCGTCGCGCGCGTCCTCGTCGGTGACCTGGTGACGGCGGGCTATCTTCGGGTACAGATCACTTTGACCGACCGCTCGACACCTGACGAGCGCCGCGACCTGATAGGAAGGACCCTTCGTGGCCTACGAGCCCTCTGAGGGACGCCCATCGGCCTCGACGAAGATCGTCGTCGCGGGTGGGTTCGGCGCCGGGAAGACGACGTTCGTGGGTGCGGTCTCGGAGATCATGCCGCTGCGCACAGAGGCGATGGTCACCGATGCGTCGACCGCGGTGGACGTGCTGGAGGCCACCCCGGACAAGACGACGACGACGGTGGCAATGGACTTCGGCCGCATCACTCTTGACCAGGATCTGGTGCTCTACCTGTTCGGCACCCCGGGGCAGCGCCGGTTCTGGTTCATGTGGGACGACCTGGTGCGCGGCGCGATCGGGGCGATCATCCTGGTGGACGTTCGTCGACTGCAGGACAGTTTCGCCGCTGTCGACTTCTTCGAGCACCGCAAGATGCCGTTCTTGATCGCGGTCAACGAATTCGACGGCGCACCGAGATATCCCACTGATGAGGTGCGCCGCGCGCTGACGTTGCCCGAGACGACGCCGGTGATCACCCTGGACGCCAGGGACCGCAATTCTGCCACCGACGCGCTGATCGCGATCAGCGAGTACGCACTGGCGAAGCTGTAGTGCAGCCCTGGACCGACCGCGAATTCAACGGCAATGACTTTCGCGACGAAGACCTTTCCGGCCTGCAGACCGAGCGGGTGGTGTTCACCGAATGTGACTTTGGTGGCGCCAACCTTTCCGAGTCGACACACCTGGGGTCGGCGTTTCGCAATTGCCGGTTCTTGCGGACCACGCTGTGGCACAGCACGTTCCGTAACTGCAGCATGCTCGGCTCGACCTTCGAGAACTGCCGGCTTCGACCGATCGTCTGCGAAGAGGTCGATTTCACGCTCGCCGTCCTGGGCGGGGCAGACCTGCGCGGGGTGGACATGTCGGGTTCTCGGCTCCGGGAAACCAGTCTGGTTCAGGCCGATTTGCGCAAGGCGATCCTGCGAGGCGCCGACCTGACCGGCGCCCGCACCAACGGGTTGCGGCTCGAGCAGGCTGATCTGCGGGGAGCCCGCATCGACGCGACACTGTGGACCACGGCAGCCTGCCGGGGTGCACGCATCGATGTCGCCCAGGCACTCGCCTTCGCGGCGGCGCACGGCCTCGACGTCAGCGGTGAGTGAGCCGTCACCTCGGCGAATTCTATTCACGTTACCGCAACTGCAGCCGGGGAGAGGCAAGAGGAGCCGACGCAACCCGCTCCCGGTGACGCCGTCGCCGCCGGACAGCAATAACAGCCGAAACGTCCGAAAGTCACCGTCGTGGAACTCTTTCATCCTCGAGGTGCGTGGTGCCATCGACCGGGACAAGGGCCGCGCCAACGACCGCGAAGCCGAGTTCATCGAGAAGGTCCAGATCGAGAGCGCACTCGGAATTCATTCCGGCCACCACGGATTCGCCTTCTCTACCCTCGGCCAATTTCTACGGCGTGGTCGGCCAAGCGTTCACCCTGCGTCAGAAGTTCGGGCCGCCGATGTGCAGCGCGGCGCCGGTGGGGATCACCGCAAAGGCGACGATGACACAGAGGGAGATCCGCACGTGGCACCGGGTTGTGGGTTGATCGATCTCTGGCCTGGTGATCGAGTACAGAATGTAGACCAAGGCGACATTGAAGGTGATCAGGACCCACCAGCGCGTCCAATCGACGGCAGTGATGAACAACGGCACCATGGCGGCGAGCCCCAGGATCGGCGCGGTCAGCTTGCCGTGGAATTCACGGAGAAGGGCCGAGAAGCGAACGCCCGAAATTGACTGAATCGCCCAGATGCTGACCGCAAAGTACAGCAGCCCCACCACAAACGAGGCGAGAAGCGGGCCGGCGCCGAAGGTGCCGACCTTATGAAGACCGTCAGTTACCCGGGCATCGACAATGGTGCGCTCAAAGTTGCACACCCAGTCGTGAAAGTCTGTTTTGATCGCGGTTCGACCGGCGAGGTAAGCCATGTGGTCGGACGGGAAAGGGTCCTCGATCTGCTTGTGGGGAATCTGCTCACATACCTGTGTCCCTACGTCGTTGCGTGAGAACGCGGCGATGGCCAGTATCGCGCCGAGCCCAGGCGCCACCGCGGCGGTCGCGCATAGTCGCCGCAGCCCGGACGCCAATTGTGCAGGCAGGACGGATATCGCCAGAAGAGCTCCCAGCGCGACCTCGAGTGGAATCCCTTCGTGTAGCAGCGCCAGTACGGCAATCGTCACGCCGTAGACGGCACTGACGATGAGCTTTGAGCGATCCGACTGGAGCTGGGTCAACGCGATGCCCAACATGACCAGGGCCGACATCGCGTACAACTCCGGTCTCGGCGTGTACACGGCGTAAGAGAATGCAAAAGGCAACACGGGGACGAGCAGGGCCAGCATCGCCCGTCGCGCCGATTTCTCACCGCTGGAGAGAATCAGCCGAATTAACGCTGCGAGCGCGGCCAACCACACGACGACGGGTGCCCACACCATCGTGTGAAGGGCAGGGAAGTAGGCGGCGTCGGGCAGCATACGGATGATTTCGCCGCCGAGCCCGCGACGCAAGAACCCGAACGCGTAGTTGGGCACGTAATACGTCATCCAGTAGACCGCTGTCGGATACAGGGCGAGGGTGAGGAACGAATGGCAGCCCGCCAGGACGACCAATCCGATCGCCGTCCATACGAACACCCTCGGGTGCTTGTCGTTCATCACCGAGTTACTCACGCCGCGATCACCGTCAACCTGCATGCTCGCGAGTTCACAGGCGCGGTGAGCCCGCTGGCCGTGGTGAGGATGCGTCCCATCTCGGTGCACCGTCGGCGCTCGCCTATTGCCGGCCACGACACGGTGGCGGCGGGGGTGGGACGCATGCATCGTAGCGAGGCGGGACGAGATCGGGCTGGGCGACGCGGCTGGTCAGCTCGCGCACCAAGCGCACCGCCAACCATGAACGTGCTTCCCCCCGACGAAAGATCCGTACGAACAAGCCGAAAACTATCCCCGCGTCCCCGAAAGCGCTGATAGAGGACAAAGGTTCTGCATCGCTACTGCCTAGCAAGGCCGAAAAGCAATATACACAGCGCATCTGATCTGACGGAAACTCGCGGCGGATCCGAAGCGGAAGCCTGACCCTTGACGGCGCTCACTTGGGTCGCCATTCTTACTGCTGAAACGCCACACGAAATTCGCAACTGCAAAGAAACCGGACGCAGGTAGGTAAATGGCCGATCCGCGCTAGGACCGGAGAGGTTGCTAGCCGGTTGAATCGGCTAAATCCTTTGCAGTTCATGGCAATCCTTGTTGAGACCACCCTTAGCGCCGGGTCGTTGACGACGTCGCGGGCCGCATCGTATCGTCTCCGTCATGTGGGGGATCGTGTCCCTGTTGGGTCTGTCCGTGGCGGCCGACCCGCTGCGGATAGGTATCGCGATGCTGTTGACATCACGTCCCCGGCCCATGGTCAACCTGGTGGCCTTCTGGCTCGGATCCCTGGTAGCGGGAATCGTCGTCTCCCTTGGCGCGTTTGTGTTGTTTCCAGGTTTGGTGTCTGAAGCCCTTAACATCGTGGTTTCTTGGATCGGGAGCCTCACTGGTGGTCACACTAGGCGCATCGTTGGGGCCGTTGCCCTTTTTGTCGCCGCGGCTTCCGCCGTGCGCTTGGCGCGACGACCGATGGTAGGCGCGAAACGAGTTCTCCAGAAATCCAATTGGGCAGCGCAGCCAAGCGCCTCGACTGCGATTTCAAGGGTGGCGTTGCGTGCGAGAGAGCTGTTGCAGGACGGGCGTCCGTGGGTTTCGTTCGCCGCTGGCCTCTCGCAGGGGCCGGCGCCAGTCGAGTACCTCGCGGCGATATCGGTCATCCATGCGTCCGGCGCAGCGACCGGAACGCAGCTGGGAGCTTCCGTTGCTTTTACCGTTGCGACGTTGGCCGTTGTTGAGGTCCTACTCGTCAGCTTTGTCGTAAAGCCCGCGCAGACCCAATCGATACTTGCGAACGCACGTGACTGCTTACAGCCCTACCGCCAGCACATCGCTACCGTGGTGGCGGGGCTGCTCGGGATCGTCTTGGTGGTCGGCAGCGGCTGAGCCGGCGGTGCCCGCTGCAGCCACACGGGTGCGAGGTGGCATGGCTGTCTGGAGACTGGCGCAACGAGCGTCGCCGCTGGGAGCTGAAGCCAAGGGGCAGGCCCGCCGCCATCGCCAAGCTGCCCGCAGCAGGGCCGATCGGTCAACTCCAGTCAGCGGTGAGCTGGACTACTTCCAGACCAGCAGGTCCTCAACCCCGTTGTTGTAGACCACCGAGGTCGGCGCGGGTCCGGTCACGTCGAAGTACAGCTTGCCGGAGGCATTGTCGCCCTGCTGGAGTGTCCCGCCGCTGATGCCGGCCGGGGTGGCGGCCTGCCACAGCACCGGGTAGTTGGCGCCGTTCGCGGCGCGGGCGTCGAAATTCGGCTTAGCGCCCATGGCCGGCAGCTGGATCGAGTTTCCCCTGGCAGTAACGTTGCGGACGCGTTCGCTGCGTAGCTGTCAGTGGGGGTTGGGTTCGTTTGCGAACAGCTGCGTGACGTTGCGTTGGCGTTCTCGTTTGACGTTGGCGCGTGCCGCGTCGAGTGAGCGCCTGAGGGTGTTGTTCTCGCTGTGTGCGCGTTGGAGGTTGTGGGTGAGGGTGGAGACGAGGTCGCGAAGTCGGGCGTTTTCCTCGGCGAGGTGGTTTCCGTCGGGATCGTAGAGTTGGCCGGCGAGATCGCTGATGCGGTCTTCTCGCTGTTGGACTGCGGTGCGCAGTGACTTGGCGAGGGCTTCGGCGCCGAGGGCTCGTTCTCGCCACGAGGCGGATGTGTGATCGAGGGCTTTTTCGGCGTGGTCAATTCGGTTGTTGTGGGAGGCATCTCGGGCACTCAGGACTGCCCGTGTGAGGTGGGGGCGCCGCTTGTCGTAGATGAATGTCTTGCCGACTCCGGCGAGGTCGCAGACGTTGGCGACGGTGAATGGCGCGCCGGCCTTGATGAGTTTGGTGAGAGCGTTGCGGACTCGGCGTTCGCATTCGGTGGTGTTGGTTGTGCGGTGTTCGATCATTTCGACGGGGCGTCGGCGGGCCTTGGGTTCCGTCAAGTCGTCCTCCTTAGGATCCGGGTTCGCTGCTATCACTTTGGGGCGGGGGTGGATTCAGTTGAGCTATGTGCCATCCGGTGGCGAATAGTGGGTCGAAGTAGTCGTGGACGGGTGTACGCAGGTCTGGTTTCTCGGCTTCTTCCAGGAGACCGAGTTCGTCGAGCGCTTCGCGTAACGCGGTGAGTACTGGTTCCCACGGATGCCATTGACTGAGGATGTAGTCGCGGGCATCGTCGGTGGGTGCGCCTTCTGCGAAGTGGTAGGCGGCATCGCGTTTACGCTCCCAGTAGGCGAGATCCGCGCCGGTGAGCACAAAGTGCTCGCATGGTCCGTTCGGACCGTTGCTGCAGTTCTTGTCGAATGGGCATTGCGCGCCGCCGACCACCGGGCCGTAGCGGCACAGGCCGTGCTCGACTGGGACGATGCTCAGATCGATGCGGGCTTCGGCGGCGCGTGTGTCGTCGGCCTTTGTCTCGGTTGGTCGCATCAAGATGGTGCCCGGCTTGTTCATCCCTGGTCCTGCGGCCCAGAGCTGCTTGAGGTGTCGGGCCATGCTGTCGTTGCTGTAGTTCGCATAGTGCGCCAACGACTCTTGGGAGAAGTGTCCCAGTAACTGCCGTACCAGAGCTGCGGGAGCGCCGTTGTTCAATAGCGAGGTAGCCAGGGTTGCTCGGGTCTGGTGTGTGGTGATCCCCTTGAGGCCAAGACCTTCGAACCAAGGCCGGAAAAGCTCGTTGAACCATGATTGTCCTACTTCGATGACCAGGTCGGGATTACGCACGGCGCTTGGGAACAGCGGTTTGTCGCGATCCCACCTCGCCTCCAGCGCTGCCCGCCCGCGTTCGTCGAGAGCAGCAAGTTGCTCGGCGTAGCGGGTGCGAAGTTTCGCCCGTGTGATCCCCACGGTGAAGCAGTCGTTCGTAGACCGGCAGATAGCAGGGCATACCGTAGTCGACGACGTTGACTTTGCTGAGGTCTCGCCAGATATAGGGTTGAGCGGCGCCGACGAGTCCTACACAACCGAGTCGGAGTTTGAGTGTTTCGCTGATCCGGCCACCTTGGAAGGCCTGGGTGAGCCAAATGTCAGCGAGGCCGAGATTGTGGGTGTCGAGTGCTTCAAGAGCGGTCACACTCTCGGGGTTGACCAGCAGTTGAAAGTCGCTGTAGGTCAAGGGGCGCGGTCGCGGCTTCTTCGTGGGGATCGGGTAGTCGGGAAGGCTGTAGATGAAGGGGTCCAACCCTGCCGGGGCTCGATGGCGTTCGCGGCTGCGCTGGAGTACAAGTCGGATACCGGACATGTAGCGATGGCGTGTCAGCTCGTTGAGAGTGCTGGCTCGCTTGGCGTTTTCGTTCTGGAAAGGGAGGGGAGTCTGCTCGAGGAACCATAGGTCCCAGGTGTCCTTGACCGCGAGCGCATCGGTTCTGTCAAGTCGGGCGGGGTCGTTTCCGTGGTCCTTACGGTTTTTCCGCAGTATCTGCGACAGCAGGATGATGCCGGTGATTTTGTTGTAAAGCGTTGCTGTGCTGGGCCGTTTCCCGGCGGGTTTGAGGGCCTCGTCGCGCAGGTGTTCCCAGACCAAATCCCGCAGCCAGCGCTGTGAGACTGCGGTGAGATCCCAGACTTTGCGTCGGTTCGGCTGTCCTTGTGATCCGGGAAATGGTGTGCTTCCGACGAGTACCGGGTCGAACCAGCCCGCGGATTTGGCAAGGTCGGCAGTGACGGTGAGACTGCGCGCCGCGAAGGGAAGGGCTACCCAGATGCGGCGCGCGTCGATGCGGCGGCTGTTGGCTGCGAGCTCGGTGAACAGGGGATCGTTGAGTGACTCCACGGCGTTTGCCGCCAGAGCATCGACCACTTTCTGCAACTCGGAGGGCCGCCATTGTGTGCGTCGCGCGAGTCCGGCATGGCGATGCAGGGCGTAACGGATCTCACGCTGCAAGCCGAGCGGGAGCATCGCCAATGACAGTTGCCCTCGCATGGTCGGGTGCGTCACCGAATCTCTGACTTGTTTCGACGTGAGCCACGCGTCCCAGGATTCCGAATCTGCCTGTCCGCCTGTGACGGTCAGCCAGCGGTGCCAGAGACGGAGATGGCTTCTGCACACGCGGTGATGGTCCCAGCCTGACACCGCGCTATCGTGGGCGCAGCGCGAAACCGTGCAGCGGGCAATCCTCGGCAACGGATGCGCGTCGCGGCGCCACTGTGCTTCGCTGAGGCCACTGCGCTGTGCTTTGCGCAGCGAGTTCGCATGTTGGTGACAGTAGCCGTGCTGGTCGGCTTGCCGATTGGCGCCGCAGATCGCACAGTCGGGCTTAGGCGTTAGCGCCCAACCGAATTGGGCAAATCTCCCGGGCCTAGCACCGCGGATGAATTCTTCGAGATCTGCGGGGGCCTTCAGCTGGCGGTATTGCTTCAAATGTTCAGCGCACATCAGGTCCCTACACGTTGTGTTGAGTGTGCCCGCGCACTCGGGGACCAGGCACGCCCAACCGTAGGTCGGATGCTGGGGTGGGAAGGCGATCGGTTCGGCCAACAGCCACGGCGGAAAGTGTTGGCTGACAACGGTGTAGCGCTGCTCGATGGTGAGACTCAGGTAGTCGCTGGCAGTCTCCAGGATTGGAGGCTGAGCCTCTGCTGCTGCTGCGCTCATGGAGTGTCTTTCGAGGCTACCGGCACGAGGTAGCTTTCGGTCGGTGGTCGTGCCGTGGCATCCCAGGCCCGCTGCAGATATTTCATCGCATGCTGGTTGGCGGACTTGCCGTAGAGATCGGTGACCATCTGCGGGCTTGCCCAGCCGAACTCTTGAGCGACCATCTCGGCGTTGAAGTCAGTTTCGGCGTAGAACGTCGCTGCAGCTTTGTGCCGGAATCCGTGCGGGGTGACCCGCGCCTGCATCCCGGCCCTCGTGCACGCTCGGCCAAGCATCTTGCGCACCCCGGCAGTGGTCAACGCCGCGCCCGGGGTTTTCCCCAGGACATGCACGAGGACCTGCTCGTGGTCCACCAGGTGCTGCATCGGATGGAACTCGTCGAGTAGGTAGGCGTGGAACGTGCTGATCATGTCCGGGCTCACTGCACGGATGACCCCGTCCAGAACGGTCCCGTCATCGGCGAGGTTGACCGGTGCACGAGTCTTCGCGCGGGCACCATTGGGGTTGTCATCGCGACCGACGATGTGAATGTGCGGATCGGTGCGCTGGCATCGATGGTGATGGGTGAGGTGCAAGTCGCAGAACCGTAGCCCGCACAGGCCGCCCACCCTGATACCTGCGTCGTGGAGCCAGGTGACGATCATGACGTCACGCGCCGTTGTCAGTACCCCTGGCGCAAACAGAGCTTGTACCTGTTCATCTGGCAGAAAGCGGGGTCGGCGAGCCGCTTTCTTCGGTGCAAGGGGATTGGCTTCACCGTTCCACCGTGTCGCGCCTTGTCGTGCAGTGTGATGGGACGTGAGTGCCTCCACCAGTTTGGCGTTGATGTTGTGCGACACGGCCAGCGCCAGATAGAAGGCTTTGACGATCGAAGCTACGTTCCCCGCGGCCGAGGCACCCAGCGGCCTCTGGGTCGGTTTTCGCCACGCTGCGCCGTAGACGCCGTCGAGTTGACCGGTCAGGCCGTTCATGTAGCGCCGCAAATCGTCAAGAGTGACCGTGTCGACCGATTTGCCATTGGCCAGCAACCAGTTCAAATGATCGGCCAGACTGTAGGCGTAGGTCTGCTGAGTGGACCTCTGGTACCGGCACAAGACGGTCAGTGAGGGCCGGTGCACCTCCAGATCGGGGGTGAAGATCCAAAAGGACTGACTCTTGTCCCGGTGCCGGACCTTGCGAACAGAAAACCGATCAGCCTCCATGACACCACCCGTTCTGCTGTGTGATCAATCCATGACCGCACGTCATATCACCTGCTCGACGGCGACGACGGGCGCCGCGCCGCGAACCCGATGCCTTGCCGTTGCGCGCTAAGGCGTTGATGTCGAACACATTTCAGCATCGTGACGCCGGCATTGCCCCTTGCCGGCCGCGTGGGCGAAGGTAGATAGCGCGCCTGCGAGTAGGTCCAGCGGGCGGTCCGGGACACACCGACCTGCTGCGGTGCTGGCGGCGCCGACTGTCGGCATGTCAGGGGCGGGTATTCTGAGCTGCGCAACTGGTCTGCTGGGGGCGAAATGCCCGCAGCATCGAGCGGCGCGTGCTCGCACAGGCGTGGCGTGAGAGGGAACCCGGTGAGAATCCGGGACTGTCCCGCAGCGGTATGCAGGAACGACCGCCGTCATCGGCACTGGTCTTCACGACTGGGAAGCGACGGCCATTAGGTGCACTCATAGGGGTGCGTGCCTGCGAGTCCGAAGACCTGCCAGGTGTGCTGGGTGCGCCGCGCCCAGCGGCGCATCGCCTCGTGGAATGGGCGGACTCCAAGCTGTGGTCAGCGACCGCATTTGGCAGAGGTCCGAGGGCGATGAGCTTCCCGTCGCATCAGAAAGACGCTGCTCGTGTCTCCTACCGTTACACCCTTCACCGCAACCACATTGGGATCCCCACGGATCGGGCCTCGTCGCGAACTCAAACGCGCGATCGAGGGCTACTGGTCGGGTCGCATCGATAAGGCCGATCTGGAGTCGGTCGCCGCTGACCTGCGTAGGCAAGGTTGGGCAGAACTCACCGCCGCTGGCCTCGACTCGATTCCAGTCAACACCTTCTCCTATTACGACCAGATGCTCGATACCGCGGTCCTGCTGGGCGCATTACCGGCCCGGTATGCCGTCGTCGACGACGAGCTGGATCGCTACTTCGCGGCCGCCCGTGGCACCGCAGAGGTGGCGCCGCTGGAAATGACCAAATGGTTCGACACGAACTACCACTACATCGTCCCCGAAATCGGCCCCGACACCGTCTTCAGGCTGAACCCGGCAAAAGTCCTCAACGAACTCCAGCAAGCTCAGGACGCAGGTGTACCGGCACGCCCGGTCATCATCGGACCGCTGACGTTCCTTGCGCTGAGCAAGGCAGTCGACGGAGCTTCGTCGCCGACCGAGCGCCTCGACGACGTGGTGCCGCTCTATGTCGAGCTACTCACTGTGCTGGCCGATGCCGGTGCTCGATGGGTGCAGATCGACGAACCCATTCTGGTCACCGACACCCTGGACGACGGGCCCGCACTGGCCGAACAGGTCTACACGACACTGGGCGAAGTTACCGAGCGTCCGGCAATCTTCGTCGCGTCGTATTTCGGCGCCCTCGGCCAAGCGCTGCCGGCACTGGCCCGGACCCCGGTCGAGGCGATCGGGGTCGACCTGGTCTACGGCTCGGATCCCGCCATCGGCACAGTGAGCGAACTGGCCGACAAGATCCTCGTCGCCGGCGTAGTGGACGGCCGCAACGTGTGGCGAACAGATGTGCGCACAGCGTTGGACACCCTTGACTCGCTGCGCAATTCAGCTGCATCGATCGCGGTGTCGACATCGTGCTCGACGCTGCACGTGCCCTACTCGCTGACGCCGGAAACCCACGCCGACGACGCCTTGCGCAGCTGGCTGGCCTTCGGGTCGGAGAAGATCATCGAGGTCGCGGCCCTTTCCGCAGCGCTGCGAGATGGCCGTGACCGAGTCGCCTCGGCCATCGGTGAGGCCGACGCCGCAGCAGCCTCCCGCAGGTCTGATCCCCGCCTACACAACGATGACGTCCGCACACGGCTGTCGTCGATCCTGGCGTCGGGTGCCAGCCGTGGGCCCGCGGCTGACCGGCGCACGAGTCAGGACGCGCGGCTGAACCTGCCCGCGCTGCCGACCACGACCATCGGGTCGTATCCGCAGACCGTCGAGATTCGTAAGGCCCGTGCGGCCTGGGTTGCCGGTGAGATCGACCAGACCGAGTACACCAACCGCATGAAGGCCGAGGTCGAGTCGGTGATCCGGCTGCAGGAGCGGCTCGGCCTGGACGTGTTGGTGCATGGCGAGCCGGAACGCAACGACATGGTTCAGTACTTCGCCGAGCAGCTCGACGGGTTCTTCGCGACAACGAATGGCTGGGTGCAGTCCTACGGGACCCGGTGCGTGCGGCCACCGATCCTCTACGGCGACGTGGCCCGCCCGGCACCGATGACGGTCGAGTGGGCCACCTACGCCCAATCTCTGACCGGCAAGCCGGTCAAAGGCATGCTGACCGGTCCGGTGACCATCCTGGCGTGGTCGTTCGTCCGCGACGATCAGCCGCTGGCCGATTCCGCCAATCAGGTGGCACTGGCGATCCGGGATGAGACGGTGGATCTGGAAGCCGCCGGCATCGCCATCATCCAGGTCGACGAACCCGCATTGCGTGAGCTTCTTCCGTTGCGACGCAAGGACAAAGACGCCTACCTGGACTGGGCAGTGTCTGCGTTCCGCCTGTCGACGTCAGGAGTCGCCGACTCCACCCAGATCCACACGCATCTGTGCTACTCGGAATTCGGTGAGGTGATCGGAGCGATCGCCGCCCTGGATGCCGACGTGACCTCGGTGGAAGCCGCCCGCTCACACATGGAGATCGTCGGCGACCTGACAGCCGCGGGATTCGCCAACAGCATCGGACCCGGTGTCTACGACATCCACTCGCCTCGGGTGCCGGACACCAGCGAGATCGTCGAGGGCCTACGTGCCGCGCTGCAAGCCGTCGGCCCGGATCGGTTGTGGGTCAACCCAGACTGCGGTCTGAAAACCCGCAAGACCGATGAGGTCGAAGCCGCGCTGCGCAACATGGTCGACGCCGCCACGCAAGTCCGCGCCGACGCCTGAGCACCACCCGTTGCGCCCCAGCTTGTCCTGGGGCGCAACGGGTTCACTCCCACACGATCGGATCTCCCTGGTGCCCCTGAACACCGTCGCACTGGAACTGGTGCCACCCAACATCGACCGCGGTACCCAGCACGCCCGCCACGAAGCGCACAACGTCCTGGAACTGGCCGCCCAGACCGGGCTCGCCGGCCGGATCGGTCACGTCATGATCCCCGGCATGATCGCCGAGGACGACGACCGGCCCATCGACATGCAGCCCAAACTCGACGTCGTGGACTTCTGGTCATCGGTCCCGAACTGCCCGGCGTACGCGGCCTGTGCACGCAAGTCACCGCCTTCCTCGACGAATCCGCGCTACGCAGCCGGCTGACCGGCCTGGGCGCAGCGGGGTTCGACGGCATCATCTTCGTGGGCGTCCCCCGCACGATGAACGACGGCGACGGCGCGGGAGTGGCACCGACCGACGCGCTGTTGAAGTTCGACGATCTCGTCGCCAACCGCGGCGCCATCGTCATCCCGACCCGAGACGGTGAGCGTGAGCGATTCCAGTTCAAATGCGACCGCGGCGCCACCTTCGCCATGACGCAACTGCTGTATTCCGACGCGATCGTGAGCTTCCTGCGCGAATTCGCCCGATTCAGCGATCACCGCCCCGAGATCCTGCTGTCTTTCGGCTTCGTACCGAAGCTGGAGAGCACAGTCGGCCTGATCGAGTGGCTCATCCAGGACTCCGGCAACGCGGCTGTCGCCGCCGAGCAGCAATTCGTCCGCGACCTTGCTGCCAGCCCACCCGATATCAAGCGCCGACTGCTGGTCGAGCTGTACAAGCGCATCATCGACGGCGCGGTCGACCTGGGGTATCCGCTGAGCCTGCACTTCGAGGCGCCCTACGGCGTGTCCAAACCGGCCTTCGAGACCTTCGCCGAGATGTTGGCCTACTGGGCTCCGACACCGTGAACCCCACCCGAACCCGGCACACCCCTCTGAGGGTGATGGGAATCGTCAATGTCACACCTGATTCCTTCTGGGCCGAAAGCAGATTCGAGACACTCGAACAGGCGGTTCGCGCTGGACAGCAGATGTTCGAGGCCGGTGCGTGGGCCGTCGACATCGGCGGCGAGTCGACCCGCCCAGGTGCAGTACCGGTGTCGGTGGACGAGGAGCTCGACCGCATCCTTCCGGTCGTGGCCGAGCTGGCCCGATTCGGGGTCGTCGCGGTGGACACCCGACATGCCGAGGTTGCGCAGGCGGCCGTCGATGCGGGTGCCCGCATCGTCAACGACGTGTCAGGCAAGCTCTACGAGGTGGCCGGACGTCTCGGCGTGGGATACGTCAGCATGCCCGCGCACACCGTGCCCGTCGTCGCCGGTGTATACCCGCGCTACGGCGATGTCAGCGCCGACATCACCAGGGTGGTGACCGACACCGCCGACTTGGCCATCGAGTGCGGCGCCTCCCGAGTGTGGGTCGATCCGGGCATCGGCTTCGGGAAGTCGCCCGCCGACAATCTGCGGCTCCTGCGGGATCTGCCCGTGTTGTGCCAGGGACCGTTCCCGGTTCTGCTGGGGGTCAGCCGAAAATCGTTCCTGCACACGGTGACTGGGCGCAGTGTCGGCGACCGGCTGGCGGGCTCGCTGGCGGTCATCGCCCCCGCGTGGTCAGCGGGAGTGGACATCATTCGGGTCCACGACGTCCCAGAGACCCTTGACACGATCGCGATGCTGAACGCGATCTGGGGCTGACATCGGTCAGACGCAACGAATGCTCACATCAGGAAGGATCACCGCCATGGTTCTGGACCGGACTCGCCCCACCGTGACGGTGTGCCGGGGATGCTGTTGCGGCACCTCCAAGAAGCACCCCGACACCGACCACGAGGCCCAGCTCAGCGTGTTGCGTGAGCTGATGCGGGGCGTCGCCGATCTTCGAGTCACGGACTGCCTCGGACCGTGCGAACGCTCGAATGTCCTGGTGATCTCGCCCTCACAGGACGGACACCGAGATGGAGGGCGATCAACCTGGCTCGGCTACGTCTTCACCGAGGAGGCCGGCTCTGCCATCGCCGACTGGCTGCGCGACGGCGGGCCCGGAGTGGCCGAATTCCCTCGCGAACTTAGGAGATACCGCTTCAAGCGACCACGAAAACACACGTGACCGTTCGTTCCGCGGAGACATTCGCGGCCGCTTCAGCGCAGGACCACCAGCAGGTCACCACCTTCGACCTGGGCGGTGCGGGCGACCGCGACCCTGCCGACCACGCCGGCCTTCGTCGCGGTGATCGCCGCTTCCATTTTCATCGCCTCGATCGTCGCCACCGTCTGCCCCACCGAAACGGCGTCGCCCTCGGCTACAGCCAGGGTGACCACACCCGCGAATGGTGCTGCGACATGATCGGAATTGGTTTTATCGGCCTTCTCCGACACCGGAATGTCGGAGGCGATTGAACGGTCTCGCACCCGCACTGGGCGCAACTGACCGTTGATGATGCACATCACCGTGCGCATCCCGCGTTCGTCGGGGTCGCTGATTGCTTCCAATCCGATCAGGAGCTCGACACCCTGCTCGAGTTTCACCGAATGCTCTTCACCGTGACGCAGCCCGTAGAAGAACTGGTTCGCCGACAGCCGGCTAGTGTCACCGAACTCGTCCCGATGAGCCTCGAACTCAGCCGTCGGGCCAGGGAACAGCAGACGATTCAGCGTGGCCTGCCGCGTGGGGCCTGCGCAGGCCAGCACCGACTCGTCCTCGGCCGTCAGCTCGCGCTCAGGTTTGGCAGGTTCCCTACCGTCAAGAGCTTTAGACCGCAACGGTTCCGGCCACCCGCCAGCCGGATCGCCCAGCTCGCCGCACAGGAACCCGATGACACTATCGGGAATGTCGTAGCGCCCCGGGTCCGCGGCAAACTCTTCCGCGGTGGCGTCGGCACCCACCAGCGACAGCGCCAGATCACCCACCGCCTTGCTCGACGGGGTGACTTTCACCAGACGACCCAAGATCCGGTCGGCGCCAGCGTAGGCATTCTCGATATCCTCGAACCGGCCACCCAGCCCCAGGGCGATCGCCTGCTGCCGCAAGTTGGACAGCTGCCCACCCGGAATCTCGTGGGTGTACACCCGCCCGGTGGGAAATGTCGGACCGGCCGCCGCAACATCGAATGGCGCGTAGACCTTTCGCAAGGCCTCCCAGTACGGTTCCAGGCCGCAGACCGCAGATAAGTCCAACCCGGTGTCGAACTCGGTGTGGGCGGCCGCGGCCACGATCGACGACAGCGCCGGCTGACTGGTGGTTCCGGCCAGCGGTGCCGCCGCCCCGTCGACCGCATCGGCACCCGCGGTCCACGCCGCAACGTAGGTGGCCAGCTGGCCACCAGGGGTGTCATGGGTGTGGACGTGAACCGGCAGGTCGAAGCGTGACTTCAGCGCCCTCACCAGGGTCGCCGCCGCCGGCGGGCGCAACAGCCCGGCCATGTCCTTGATCGCCAGCACATGCGCGCCGGCCTCCACGATCGACTCGGCCAACCGCAGGTAATAGTCAAGCGTGTACAAGGTCTCGGCCGGATCGGACAGATCTGCGGTGTAGGACATCGCCACTTCGGCAATGGTCGTCCTGGTGCCCCGGACCGCGTCAATCGCAGGTCTCATCGCGTCAATGTTGTTCAGCGAGTCGAAGATCCGGAAGATGTCGACGCCGGTTTGCGCGGCTTCATCGACAAAGGCCTGCGTGACCTTGAGCGGATACGGCGTATAGCCAACGGTGTTGCGGCCGCGGAGCAGCATTTGCAGACAGATGTTGGGTAGGGCCTCCCTCAGCGCGGCCAGGCGCTCCCAGGGATCCTGTTTAAGGAAGCGCAGCGCGACGTCGTAGGTCGCGCCACCCCAGCATTCGACGGAGAGCAGTTGCGGCGTCATGCGAGCGATATACGGTGCCACGCGGATCAGTCCGCTGGTGCGCACCCGGGTGGCCAGTAGCGACTGGTGCGCATCGCGGAACGTGGTGTCGGTGACGGCCACGGCCGGGGAATCCCGCAACCAGCGCGCGAAACCGTCCGGGCCGAGTTCGGTGAGCCGCTGTTTGGAGCCTGGCGGCGGGGGCGTGCGCAGGTCGACGTCGGGCAGCTTGTCGCGCGGGTACACCGCGGACGGCCGCGGGCCGTGCGGCTGATTGACTGTGACATCGGCCAGGTAGTTGAGGATCTTGGTACCCCGGTCGGCGCTGGCATGCGCAGTCAGCAGCTGCGGGCGTTCTTCAATGAACGAAGTAGTCACCCGGCCGGCCTGGAAGTCCGGGTCATCCAGAACAGCCTGCAGGAACGGGATATTGGTGGAGACACCGCGGATGCGGAACTCAGCCACCGCACGGCGGGCGCGGCGCACCGCCGCGGGGAAATCGTGGCCACGACAGGTGAGCTTGACCAGCATCGAGTCGAAATGGGCCGTGACTTCGGCGCCGATGTTCGTGCCTCCGTCGAGCCGGACTCCCGCACCCCCCGGTGACCTGTACCCGGTGATCCGGCCGGTATCGGGCCGAAAACCATTCGCCGGGTCCTCGGTGGTGATCCGGCATTGGATCGCCGCTCCCCGCATGACCAGAGTCTCTTGGGACAAACCGAGATCGGCCAACGTCGCCCCGGCCGCGAGCTGCAGCTGCGCGGACACCAGATCCACGTCGGTGATCTCCTCGGTCACCGTGTGCTCGACCTGGATTCGCGGGTTCATCTCGATGAAGACATGCTGGCCGCGTTCGTCGAGCAAGAACTCCACCGTGCCTGCACACGAATAGCCGATCTCCCGGGCGAACGCCACCGCATCGGCGCAGATACGCTGTCGCAGTTCGGGATCGAGATTCGGCGCTGGTGCCAGCTCGATCACCTTCTGGTGGCGTCGCTGCACGCTACAGTCCCGCTCGAAGAGGTGAATGACCTCCCCGGTGTGATCGGCCAAGATCTGCACCTCGATGTGACGGGGATTGAGCACCGCCTGTTCGAGGAACACCGTCGGATCGCCAAAGGCCGATTCCGCCTCCCGGGAGGCCGCCTCGATGGCTTCCCGCAACTCGCCGGCTTCGGTGACCCGGCGCATGCCGCGGCCACCACCACCGGCCACCGCCTTCACGAACAGCGGGAAGGTCATGCCGGCCGCAGCCGCCATCAACTCGTCAACGTCGGCCGACGGGTCCGACGACGCCAGCACCGGCAGTCCCGCCGCGCGTGCCGCCGCGATCGCCCGTGCCTTGTTCCCCGTGAGCTCCAGCACCTCCGACGACGGACCCACAAACGTGATACCCGCTGCCGTGCACGCCGCGGCCAATTCGGGGTTCTCCGAGAGGAACCCATAACCGGGGTAGATCGCGTCAGCTCCACACGCCTGTGCGGTCGAGACGATCTCCTCTACGCTGAGGTAAGCCCGTACCGGATGCCCGGGCTCGCCGATCTGGTAGGACTCATCGGCCTTCGAGCGGTGCAGCGAATTGCGGTCCTCGTAGGGGTAGATCGCGACGGTGGCCGCACCCAACTCGAAGGCGGCGCGGAACGCACGGATCGCGATCTCCCCGCGATTGGCGACTAGAACCTTGGCGAACACACTTCCCTTTCGAACTGGAACTAGGCGAGCGCGCGCTGCGGCTGGCCCGAATACTCACTGAGCGGGCGGATCAACGCGTTCGCCCCCGCCTGCTCCATGATGTGCGCGGTCCACCCGGTGATCCGACTCATCACGAACAGCGGCGTGAAGCTGGGGATATCGAACCCCATCAGGTAGTAGGCGGGGCCGGTCGGGAAGTCCAGGTTCGGCTTGATCCTGGTGGCGGCATACATCGAACTCTCCAGAACGTTGTAAATGTCCATCCAGCGCTGCCCGTTACGTGCCTCGACCACCCGCGTCAAGGCGGCCTTCATCGTCGGCACCCGGGAATCCCCGTTCTTGTACACCCGGTGGCCGAACCCCATCACCTTCTCTTTACGGGACAACTTGCCGTGCAACCACTCCGGGGCACGATCGGCTGAACCGATCTCGATCATGTCGTGCATCACGGCCTCGTTGGCACCACCATGCAGCGACCCTTTCAACGCACCGATCGCCGCGGTGACCGCGCTGTAGATATCGGACTGAGTCGAGGTGACCACGCGGGCGGCGAACGTCGAGGCATTGAAGCTGTGCTCGGCATACAGGATCATCGACTGCTCGAAGGCTGTGACGATGACGGGTTCGGGGACCTCACCCAGGCTCATCTTCAAGAAGTTCTCGGCGTAGCTCAGATGACTGTGCGGGGCAATGGGTTCCAGCCCATGACGACGGCGGATATCGGCGGCGACGATCGTCGGGAGCACCGCGAACATACGCAGCGACTTGGCGTAGTTGGCGGCCTGGCTGCTGTCATCCTCGTCGGGATCCTCGGCGCCGAGATAGCTGATCGCGGTCCGCACCACATCCATGGGATGGCAGTTGTCGGGAAGGTTGGCCAGCAGCGAGAGCATCGACCGGTCGATCCGTCGCGATGCCCGTTCCCGCTGGGTGAACAAGGCCAGTTGCTGATCGGTCGGCAACTCCCCGTGCCATAACAGATAGGCGACCTGCTCGAAGCTGCACTGCTCGGCCAGGTCCTGCACGGGGTAGCCGCGGTAGGTCAGGGAGTTGGTCTCGGGGACCACCTTGGAGATCGCGGTCGTATCCACGACGACACCGGCCAGCCCCTTGTGGATCGTGGGAGCGCTCATCGGGTCACTCCTTGCAGTGCGAAGTTGTAGATATCGGAGTCGAACTGGTTGTAGTCGGCGTAGCGCAGCAGTTCATAGAGCCGGCTGCGATGCTGCATCTGGTCGAGCAGTCCGGATTGGGTTCCAGTGGAATGGATCTCACGCAAGCCGACTTCGACGGCGTGCATCGCCAACCGCAATGTGGTCACCGGGTAGATGACGACGTTGTAGCCGATATCGGACAGCTGGGCGGCGCTCAGAAGCTCTGATTTACCGAATTCGGTCATGTTCGCCAGCAACGGTGTGTCGACGGCAGCCCGGAATTGTTCGAAGTCCACAGGTGTGTGCAGGGCCTCGGTGAAGATCAGATCGGCGCCGGCGTCGGCATAGGCCTTCGCGCGGTCGATAGCCGCCGGCACGCCTTCGATTCCGGCGGCGTCGGTCCTGGCGCAGATGATGAAGTTCGGGTGGCGGCGGGCCGCGACGGCCGCCCGGATCCGCTTGACCATCTCTGCGGTCGGCACCACGGCCTTGCCGTCGAGGTGGCCACAGCGCTTCGGGTTCACCTGGTCTTCCAGGTGGCAACCAGCCAGGCCGGCGTCTTCGAGAACGGTCACGGTGCGCGCTGCGCTCATCGGCTCACCGAATCCGGTGTCGGCATCGATGAATGTCGGCAGGTCGGTCACGCCGGCGATCTGGCCACCGCGGGAGGTGACTTCGGTCAGGGTGGTCAGGCCGATGTCGGGCAACCCGAGGTCCGCCGAGAGCACCGCACCGGACACATACACCCCGTCAAAGCCGATCTCGCCGATCAGCTTGGCGACCAGCGGTGAGAACGCTCCCGGAAAGCGCAGCAGCCGACCAGAATCCAGCCCTCTGCGGAACCGTGCGCGCTTGTCGGCCGGTGAAGCCACCGCGCCGATCAGGCCGGCGCTCACGAGAAGATCCCGGACGGGATCGTCGGCGCCTTGTCCAGCACCCGCGGGTCGACCAGGACGTTGAGTCGATCCACCTCGCCAGGTTGGAGGCTGGCCAACTCTGCGGCGGTCACCAGGAAGCGCTCCTGTTCGGCCTCCTCCACGACCCCCTCGGCGAGCTCGGCGAATTTGGCGACGTACTGCTCGCGCTCGAAGGGCCGCGCGCCCAGCGGATGCGCGTCGGCGACCGCGAGCTCGTCGGTGATGACGTCACCGTTCTTGAGGGTGACGACGGCCTTGGCGCCGAACGCCTTCTCGGCGGGATCGGTGGAGTGATAGCGACGGGTCCACTCCGGGTCTTCGACGGTGGAGATCTTGCGCCACAGCTCGATCGTGTCGGGCCGGTGCGCGCGCTCGGGCGCGTAAGACCGTTCGTGATGCCAGGTGCCGTCCTGCAAAGCGACGGCGAAGATGTACATCACCGAGTGGTCCAAGGTCTCCCGTGAGGCATCCGGGTCGAACTTCTGCGGATCACCTGAGCCAGTGCCGATCACGAAGTGGGTGTGGTGACTGGTGTGCAGGACGATTGTCGCGATCTGATCGAGATCACCGATGCGGTCGCGCAGCCGGCGGGCCAGGTCGATCGGAGCCTGGCTTTGGTATTCGGCGGAGTGTTCCTTGGTGTAGCTGTCCAGGATGGCCCGCTTGGGTTCTCCTGGCTTGGGCAGCGGCACCTGGTAGGTGTGCTCAGGCCCCGAGAGCAGCCAGGCGATGACGCCATCCTCACCCTCCCAGATCGGGGCGGGTGAGCCCTCACCGCGCATGGCGCGGTCGACCGCTTCGATGGCGACCTTGCCGGCCAGTGCGGGCGCATAGGCCTTCCAGCTGGAGATCAAACCCTTTCGGGACTGCCGGGTCGCTGTCGTGAGATGCAGTGCCTGTCCGATCGCGTTGTAGATGGTCTCGGGATCCAGCCGCAGCATGGTGCCCAGGCCGGCCGCGACGGCGGGCCCGAGATGTGCGACGTGGTCGATCTTGTGCTCGTGCAGGCAGATTCCCTTGACCAGGTCGATCTGGACTTCATAGGCGGTGGCGATGCCGCGAATGAGGTCGGCACCACGGATGTCTAGGTGCTGGGCAACGGCAACCAGGGCCGGGATGTTGTCGCCGGGGTGCGAGTATTCGGCGGCCAGGAAGGTGTCGTGAAAGTCCAGTTCGCGCACGGCGACGCCGTTGGCCCACGCTGCCCACTCCGGTGAGACGCTGCCGGGGACACCGAACACCTTCGCACCGCGATGGGCCGTACGGTGCGCCAGCGCCTGGGCACGCGCCACGGTGACTGGTCGCCTGATGACCGACGCCGCCGAGACAGCCGCGTTGTCGATGATGCGGTTGATGACCATCGCCTCGGTCTCCGCCGGCACGGCGACCGGGTCGGCAGCCAACTCGGCGATCTTCCACGCGAGATGTTCAGAGCGCGGGAACTCCTCGGCGCTGCGGCGGGTCCGGACCTCATGGATCTGCAAGCTCGACATGATTCGCACGCTACGCACCCCGAGAACTGCTGGAAATCCACTGCAAATGTGTATTTTTGCGTCCTTTGTCGGGCGATTTTGCAAATATTGCGAAAGTGATGCCGGGTACGCTCGTGGCGTGGCCGGAGCGCCGGGTAAGACGTTCGCGGGGGCGCGGTTGCGCCGTCTGCGGGAAGAACACGGCCTCACGCAGGTGGCGTTGGCCCGTGCGCTGAATCTGTCGACGAGCTACGTCAACCAGCTGGAGAATGACCAGCGGCCCATCACAGTCCCGGTGTTGCTCACGTTGGCCGAACGGTTCAACCTGCCCGCCCACTTTTTCGCCACCGATTCCGATGCGCGGCTGGTGGCTGACCTTCGTGAGATTTTCACCGAGGGGCCGGCAACCACCGCCCAGATTGAGGAATTGGTGACCCGCATGCCCGAGGTCGGGCAGACCATCGTGAATCTGCATCGCAGGTTGCACGACGCCAGCGCAGAACTCGAGACGGTCCACGGCCGAGCCAATCAGGACGCCCAGCCCGGTACCCAGCAGCCAATGCCGTTCGAAGAGGTCCGCGACTTCTTCTACGACCGGCGTAACTACATCGACTCACTCGATCGAGCCGCCGAGGAGCTTTTCCGCACCCGGGAATTGCGGGTCGGCGGCCTAGACGGACAACTTGCGGCACTCCTGGCCGAACAGCTCGGGATCGCCGTGGTGGTTGATGATGGTGATGTACTGGGACACAACGTGAAGCGCCGCTTTCAACCCCACGATAATGTGCTCTTCCTGGCCCGGTGGCTACTGCCCGGTCAGCGGGCGTTCCAGCTCGCGACACAACTGGCGCTGATGCTGCACTCCGAACTGATCGACGCAATCCTGGCCGCAGACGACCAGCTCAGCGCGGAAGCGCGCGAAGTGGCGCGGATCGGTCTGGCCAACTATTTCGCCGGTGCGCTGCTGCTGCCGTATCGCGAGTTCCTCGACTCCGCTGAGCAATTGCAGTACGACATCGATCAACTATCCCGCCGGTTCGAGGTCGGCTTCGAGACGATCTGCCACCGGCTGTCGAACCTGCAACGGCCCGAGGCCCGCGGGGTGCCGTTCATCTTCGTGCGGACCGACAGCGCCGGAAACATCTCGAAACGCCAGTCCGCGACGGCATTTCACTTCTCGCGTATCGGCGGAAACTGCCCGTTATGGGTTGTGCACCATGCCTTTTCCAGACCGGGGGAGTTTCTCACTCAGGTCGCCGAGATGCCCGACGGGCGCCGCTACTTCTGGCTCGCCAGAACGTCGGTGTCGACGCCGAGCAGCTATCTGGGCACCCCGAAAAGCTTCGCCATCGGACTAGGGTGCGAACTAAGCCACGCCAGCAAGCTGGTCTACTCAGTAGGCGTCGATCTCAACGCACATCAAGCCGCGGTACCGATCGGCGCGGGCTGCCGGATCTGCGACCGGCCCGCCTGCCCACAACGGGCATTCCCCTATGTAGGACGAGCGGTCCACGTCGACCCGCAGACCAGCAGCAGCCTGCCCTACTCCCCAGTCCCCTAAACGAAGGTCGTTGCCGCCGAACGCGCAACGGGTCCGCAGTCGTGGGCCCGCTGTCGCGGCAACCGGCACGGTTACCCCTTACCCATGATGGTCGACGCGATGGCCTGGAGAATGTCGGCTTGGGTCTTACCGGTGGTCATCTCCATCCCGGACAGCAATAGACTGTTGAGGTTCACGAGCCCCGTGATCAGTCCCGTGTCACCGCACGGTTCGGCACGGTAGGCCGCGACGCGTTCGTGAAAGAAGGCGCAGTCGTCCTGGTTCCAGGCGGTCATGACGTCGATGGCCCACCTCGTCTTCTCATCGTCAGCCACAACACACCGCCGGGCGACCTAGAAGATCAGACCGGAGGTCTTGGTAGTGGCTGCGGCGAACCGGTTCTGTACATCTTCCCAGTTGACGACGTTCCAAAAGGCGGTGACATAGTCGGCCTTGACGTTCTTGTACTGCAGATAATAGGCGTGTTCCCACATGTCGACCTGCAGCAGCGGAATGACGCCTAGGGGCACGTTCGCTTGCTGATCGTAGAGCTGAAACGTCAGCAGCCGATCGCCTAGACTGTCATATCCCAGCACGGCCCAACCCGAACCTTGTAGGCCGTTGGCGGCCGCGGTGAATTGGGCGCGAAAGTTGTCGAAGGATCCGAATTGGTCATCGATGGCCGCTGCGAGGTCACCGGTGGGCTTGTCGCCGCCATTGGGCGACAGGTTCTTCCACCAGATCGTGTGGTTGACGTGTCCGCCCAGGTGAAAGGCGAGGTTCTTCTCGTTGAGGAAGATAGCAGCGTGGTCACCGTTGGCCCGAGCTTCCTCGAGTTTCGCGATGGCGTCGTTGACGCCTTTGACGTAGGCGGCGTGGTGCTTGCTGTGGTGAATTTCGTTGATCTGTCCGGAAATATGCGGTTCGAGAGCCCCGTAGTCGTAGTCCAGCTCGGGCAGGGTGTATTCAGCCATGAGGCTTCCTCCACGGTCGGTCGTCGATGATGTTCGCTTGCGTCCCGTCAACGCGCTGCATGCGTAGTTTCGGGAACCACAACAACCTACCTGTTCATCTGTTCAGATGATAGGTTGGGGGTGTGGTCGACCGGGAGCGCCGGAGTCGATGCAGCACATCAACCGCCGTCCTCGAATTGAGGTGGCAGCGTGTCCCGGTTGCCCACCTGCGCCACTTGCCGAATTGACTGCTGCACAATCGATGTACTTCTACTTGCGTCCCGTGGCGACGCAGCGAACAGACGCAGGAGAGTGTTTGGCGTGGACCGCCTCAAATGCATCGCCAACGCGGAGTCCGCATTGCTGGAGATGGATACCCAGGCTTGGTCAGTGCGCTTTGATCTGCTTGCCGACCCCAACCGGCTGCAAATCCTGCTGGCGCTGCACCGTGCGCCGGGGATCTGCGTGGGCGATCTGGCCGCAGCGCTGGGACGACCGGAGAACACCGTCTCGCAGGCGCTGCGCATCCTGCGCCAGCCAGGTTGGGTCAGCGCCACCCGCGTCGGACGCAGTGTGAGGTACCGACTCGACGACCCGACCGTGCACGAGCTGTTGCATTGGATCGGCGCTCACGCCTCCGGTGAGGGCACGCATACCTGACACTCCCGCTTCATCGGCAACATCGGGCGGGTCTAGGTTGGTTGGCCTACCGGCACCCGGCCGATCATGCGCTTCGTTTAGGTGTCGGTCGCGGGCGCGGTCTGCCATCGGTTTTCGCCGCCGCTGATTCGCCAGTAAGCGATCGCGCAGGTCCAGGTGATGACGAAGAGTCCTACGATGACGAAGCCGAAGTTGTTCAGGTCGATGCCGCTGATCCAGTCGGTGACCGGAGTGGTCCAGCCGAGGTTGTCGTGCATCACTGAGACGAGTTCGATGCTGCCGATCAGTAGTGCCACTGCCACCGACAGGCCGGTGATAGTGATGTTGTAGTAGATCTTGCGCACAGGGTTAGCGAAGGCCCAGTCGTAGGCGACGGTCATGAACAGCCCGTCGGCGGTGTCCATCAGGGTCATTCCGGCGGCGAACAATACGGGGAGAGTCAGCACGGCGAACCAAGGCAGACCAGCAGCCGCGCCGGTGCCGGCAAGAGCGAGCAGGGCCACTTCGGTCGCGGTGTCGAAACCGAGCCCGAACAGGATACCGACCGGGAACATCTGGACCGGATGTTTGATCCGCTTCATGATTGGACGCAGTATGCGTGCGAGGAACCCGCGGTTCTCCAATTGGTCTTCAAGGTCCTGCTCGTTGAACTCGCCACGGCGCAGCGCCGTGAACACCCGCCAGATGCCAATCAGAGCAACGACATTGATGATGCCGATCAGCCACAGGAACAGTCCGCTGGCCAGCGTTCCGGCAATCCCGAGCGACTGGCGGGCCGCCGAGTCATCGTCCAATAGGGTGCCCGCGATTCTGGTGGCGGCCACGACCAACACGGCCAGCGCGAGGACCATCATCGAGTGGCCCATGGCGAACCAGAATCCCACCGACTTGGGCTTACTCCCGTCAGCGGTGAGTTTTCGAGTGGTGTTGTCGATTGCGGCGATGTGGTCGGCGTCGAAGGCGTGGCGTAGTCCGAAAGTGTAGGCGGTGATGCCTAGGCCGACGCCGAACACCTGGGTGCCGACGTGGTAGTGGTGCGGAGCCACAAGCACTACCAGCGATCCGAATCCGACGAGGTGCAGACTGCCTATCGCGGCGACCAGGGCGCTGAACTCAAGCCAGTCGCGCCGATTCCAGGACTTGGCCATTCTCCGAAATACATTGCGAGCTTGAGACGATTCAGCTGCAATTGGCATGGCCATGACCTCCCTGAGGGATTGCGCGTCCCCGTCGTGGGTGAGGTGAGCGGGAGGGTCTGACTCCCAGCGCTGCCGAATGGTAATCGGCGGCGCTGGTCACAGTGGCGCGACCGCACCGGATTTGCACCGGATTCCGCACCGCTCACTTGAACGGCCCGGACGATACCGACTCTTCCTGGTAGAACGCTGTAGATGACAAATCCGGCCGGACCGGAAGCGCGATGCGGGGGCTGAAGGTTGGGACTGCCCCAGGTTCAGTCAACCAATCTGGGACCGTCCCCGCGCCGTACCTTGTCAATGCACCTAGATGGCGAAGTCGCTGCGGGTGTCGACGGCGCAGTCGGCGGTCGGTCCGCAGACCGACAGCGCAGGCCGCGGAGCGTGAACGTCGTGGAAGTCAAAGGCGGGAATTAAGTAGGTACAGCGCCCATTTCAGAGAGTCGGTTGGTCCGCAAGTCCGCGACACAGCAGGCCGTTTGCTGAGAACCTCGCGAACGCACAGAAGAAACCCGTTCGTAAAACCAGACAAAGGGATCAGCCGAGAACGTCACGAACGTTGGCCACCCGGGGAGCTAAAGTCCGGAATGATCGGCGTCACGGAGCCTTTGGCGGCGCGCACCTTGGCAGTGGCCTCCCACAGCTTGCCCGCCACCGGGTAGCCGGGGATGGTGTCGCTGCTGGGCTTGAGATCACTGATCTTCCAGATCGTGATCACCTGCCCGCCGTTGTCGACAAGGTGGTTCCAGCCGCCGAATTTGTCCACACTCGGATCGGCCGCCGCGGTCGGGGCCAACACGACCGACAGGCTCACTGCTGCGGCCAGCGCCGCCGCTTTCATCCTCATGCGCCGAACGCTATGGACGTTGGATGAACAGCGGTCAACCTTGACGCGAATTCCAGTGACGTTGCACCTCAACGGGAGCTGGCCTGCGAGCTAAGCGCTCTTGAGCCGAATCTTCCACCGCACCAGGCTCAGGTAACCGACACACAGCGCCCCGAGCATGCCCATGTCGAACCACCACGCCGACGCGGTGTGATGCCAGTGCGCGTCTTTGGGGGTCAACGGGCCGGGCACCAGCGTGATCAGGTCGATCGTCGATGCCGACGCCGCGAAGCCCCAGCGGGCCGGGGTGATCCACGACAACTGATCGAGCACCATGCGGTCGGTCACCGGGATCATGCCGCCGGAGAACACCAGCTGACTCATGACAGCCACGACCAGCAGCGGCATGATCTGTTCGTTCGACTTCGCCAGCGCGGACAGCGCCAGACCCACCATCGCCGCGGTGACCGTCGTCGCGGCCATCACCACGAACAACTCCAGAGTCGGGCTCAGGAACGTCAGCGAACCCTGCGTCGGCCCGCCCTTACCCGCGACGGTGATCGCGGTGACGATCGTGGACTGCACGATCGCGAACACCGCGTAGATACAGACCTTCGCCAACAAATAGGCCGTCGTCGACAACCCGACCGCCTGTTCTCGGCGGAAGATCGGCCGCTCGCCGATCAGATCGCGCACGGTCAGCGCGGTCCCCATGAAGATCGCGCCGACGTTGAGCAGCACCAGAATCTGGCCGGGCTCGTTGGGGGCGTCGCCCATCGGATCGGGCTTCCCGAAACCGACCGTGCCGGGCACCGACAGTGACAGCACGCCCATGATGAACGGCAGCAGTGCCAGGAAGATGAAGTAGCCGCGGTCGGAGATGATCAGCCGCATCTGGCGGCGCGCAATCGTGGAGAACTGCCGCAGCAGACTGGTGTGCGTCGGCTCGCCCATATTCGACGGCGCCTCCAGCGGCGGCGGTGGGGGAGCAGGTCCGGTCTGCGTCAGGTACCGGTGATGGGCGGCGTCGGGGTCGCCGGCGACGCTGCTGAAGATATCGGCCCAGTTGGTGGTGCCCATGGCCGGACCGATCTGGCTGGGCGGCCCGCAAAACGCGGTCTTGCCGCCGGGTGCCAGCAGCAGCACCTGGTCGCACACATCCAGATACGTCAGCGAGTGCGTCACGACCAGCACCACGCGGCCGGCGTCGGCCAGCTGGCGCAGCATCGTCATCACCTGGCGGTCCAGCGCCGGGTCCAGGCCCGAGGTCGGCTCGTCGAGGATCAGCAGCGACGGGCCGGTCAGCAGTTCCAATGCCACCGATGCGCGCTTGCGCTGTCCGCCGGACAGCTTGTCTACTCGGGTGTCGCCATGCTGGGTCATTTCCAGCTCGGAGAGCACCTGGGCCACCACCTGCTGGCGGTCCTCCTTGGTGGTGTCCGGCGGCAGCCGCAGTTCGGCGGCGTACATCAGCGCCTGGTTGACCGTCAGCTGGCCGTGCACCACATCGTCCTGCGGCACCATGCCGATCCGGGAGCGCAGCGAGGCGTACTCGGCGTGGATGTTGTGACCCTCGAAAGTCACTGTGCCACTCGTCGGATGGGTGTAGCCGGCGACCAGTCGCGCGAACGTGGACTTGCCGGCGCCGGACGGGCCGATCACCGCGGTGAGCGTTCCCGGGCGTGCGGTCAGCGAGATGTTGTCCAGCAGTGTCTTGTTGTTCTCGATGGTCCACGTCACCGCACGTACGTCCAGACCGCCGGTGGCGGTGGCCGCCTCGGTCTCGGTGCGCCGGGCCAGCGTGCCGCCGGCGAAGACCAGGTCGATGTTGCCGATCGTGACGGTGTCGCCCTCGTTCAGCATCGCGGTGTCGACCCGCGTGCCGTTGACGAACGTGCCGTTGATGCTGCGGTTGTCGACGATCTCCGTCCCACCCGGGGTTGGGATCAGCGTGGCGTGGTGGCGCGAGGCCAGCACGTCGGGGATGACGATGTCGTTATCGGTCGCGCGGCCGATCTTGATACCGCCGGGCGGCACCTCGCTGGGCGCGCCCGGCCGCAGGATCTTGAGCATCGACGTCGCGAGGTTCGACGATCCGCCCACCGGGGCCTTGCCGACCGCCTGGCGCAGCTGGGTCGGCGCGGTCGCGGGCGGGGGCGCCGCCGCAGGTCCGGAGACCGTCGGCGGGTGGTACGTCGGTTGGGCGCGCGAGCCACTCGTCGGATACGCGGGCGGCGCCTGCTGCCACGATCCGGCGGTCGCCGCACCCCGGCTCGGCGCGGCCGGCCACGACGGCGAGGAAGGCGGGGCGGCCAGGCGCACCGACGAGGTCTGCGGCGGACGCCCCACCGAACCCTGGTCGCGGCCAAGCCCGAAGCTCATCGGGGGCCCGTCGGGATTGCCGACGTTCACGGTCATGCCATCGGTGATATCGACCGACGGCATCCGGCGGCCATTGACGAACATGCCGTTGAGTGAGCCGTTGTCGACGGCCATCCATCGGCCGTGATCGAAGCGCAACACCAGGTGGGCACGCGATATCAACGGGTGGGCGATTCGCACGTCGGCGCGCAGATCGCGGCCTACCACGACGTCATGGCCTGCGGCGAAGGTGCGCTCCGACCCGTCGTAGCGAACTGTCAGAACGGGTGCGGCTGGTCGAGTCATCGCCGCTAACTCTATCGGTAGCGACGCCGACTGCTCGTCATGCCGGACCGCCCGTCACCACACAAAGGGTCCGCGAGTAAATCGTCGGCATGCATTTGTTGCAGTGCGTACACAGCGATCGCACCGAATGTGCGGCGCCGTCGGCCTGGATGCGATTGAGCAGATTCGGCTCGGCCAACAGGGCGCGGCCCATCGCGACGAATTCGAAGCCGGCGGCCATCGCGCGATCCATGGAGTCGCGGTTGGTGATACCGCCGAGCAGGATCAGCGGCATCGTCAGCTCCTTGCGGAACTTCTCGGCATCACTGAGCAGGTAGGTCTCTTGGTAGGGATATTCGCGCATGAATTTCGTACCGGTCATGCGCATGCCCCAGTTCAGCGGCCACTTCTGCGCGGCGGCGAACTCCTTGACCGGGGCGTCCCCGCGGAACAGGTACATCGGATTGAGCAGCGAGCTGCCGGCCGTCAGTTCGATGGCGTCCAGGCCGCCGTCTTCCTCGAGCCACTTGGCGGTCTGCAACGACTCTTCGATGTTGATGGAGCCGCGTACCCCGTCGGCCATGTTGAGCTTGGCGGTGATCGCGATCGGGGCCGGGCCGAGTCGCTCGACCTCGCGGCGCACGGCCATCACAATGCTGCGGGCCACCTTCGCCCGGTTCTCCAGCGAGCCGCCGAATTCGTCGGTGCGGCGGTTGAGCATCGGCGATAGGAACGAGCTCGCCAGATAGTTGTGGCCGAGATGGATTTCGACGGCGTCGAAACCGGAGTCGATGGCGAACCGGGCCGCCGAGGCGTGGGCGGCGATGACGTCATTGATGTCGTCGCGGCTGGCGTGCTTGGCGAACTTCATCGACAGCGGGTTGAAGAAGCGCACCGGGGCCAGCGCGGTGGCCTTGTTCGACCGGGCATTGGCCACCGGGCCGGCATGGCCGATCTGCGCGCTGATCTTCGCGCCCTCGGCGTGGATCGCGTCGGCCAGACGCTGCAGACCGGGTACGGCTTGCGGGCGCATCCAGATCTGTCCGCCGTTGGTGCGGCCGCCCTGGCTCACCGCGGTGTACGCGACCGTCGTCATGCCGATGCCGCCGGCGGCGATCGCGCGGTGGAAAGCGATCAGGTCGTCGGAGACGACGTTGTCGGGTGTGCGGGCTTCAAAGGTGGCCGATTTAATGATGCGGTTACGCAGTGTGATGGGGCCGAGTGTGGCCGGGCCGAACACATCGGGCGCGCTGTTCATAACCGCAGCTGACCATCCGGTAGGAGATGCTGTCAACGACAGCTCCCGGTGCGATGGAAGAATGTGGCGCGTGGTCGCTATCACCCTGGACGGCAAGCTCACCCGTGACGAGATTTTCGTCGATCTCACCGAGCGCGTGGCGGCGCTGACCGCCGAGGGACGCACCCCTGGACTGGGCACGGTGCTCGTCGGTGACGACCCCGGTTCGCATGCCTATGTGAAGGGCAAGCACTCCGACTGCGCAAAGGTGGGGATCACCTCGATCCGCCGCGACCTGCCCGCCGACGTCAGCCAGGCGCAGCTCGATGACTCGCTCGACGAGCTCAATGCCACCCCCGAGTGCACCGGCTATATCGTGCAGCTGCCGCTCCCGCGGCACCTCGACGAGAACGCCGCGCTGGAACGGGTGGATCCCAACAAGGACGCCGACGGACTGCACCCGACCAATCTGGGCCGGTTGGTGCTCGGCAAAGATGCGCCGCTGCCGTGCACCCCGCGCGGGATTGTGCACCTGCTGCGGCGCTATGACGTGCCGATCGCGGGTGCGCATGTGGTGGTCATCGGCCGCGGTGTCACCGTCGGCCGCCCGCTTGGCCTGCTGTTGACCCGTCGCAGCGAGAACGCGACAGTGACGTTGTGCCACACCGGAACTCGCGATCTTCCCGCGCTGACGCGGCAGGCCGACATTATCGTCGCCGCGGTCGGGGTGCCGCACATGCTGACCGCCGACATGGTGCGTCCCGGCGCGGCTGTCATCGATGTGGGCGTGAGCCGGGTCGACGGAAGGCTCACTGGCGACGTGCATCCCGATGTCTGGGACGTCGCGGGGCATATCTCGCCCAACCCGGGTGGGGTGGGTCCCCTGACCCGGGCATTCCTGCTGACCAACGTCGTCGAACTGGCCGAAGCGGCCCGGTGACCGCGCGGGCCGAGCGCTGGCTGCCGACCCGTGCGGAGGCAGTGGCCTTCATCGGTCGCGTGGTGCGTTCGCAGTGGCCCATCCTGGGTGTCGGGGTGATCTTCGTGGTCGCGTTCGTTCTCGTGGCGGCAGAGTTCTGGCGCCGCGGCTCGCTGCTGATCGGCATCGCAGTCGGGGTGGCCGCCGCGCTGCGTCTGGTGCTGTCCGAGGATCGTGCCGGGCTGTTGGTGGTGCGCTCGCGTGGCGTCGATTTCGCGACCATGACCACGGTGTGTGTGGCGATGGTCTACATCGCGTCGACGATCGACCCGCTGGGCACGTCGTAGTCCGTCAATCTTGCCCGATGGGCAACTGTGCGCGGTAGGCGATTTCAGTCGTACGGTGGCGGCATGACCGCACCGCAGGGATTGCGCGAGCGCGAGAAAGCCGACACCCGAAGAGCGCTCAGTGACGCCGCCCTCGCTTTGACGTTCGGGCTAGCCGATGCGCAGCGCTTGCGCGCCGCGCTGGGCCGGTGGTTCGGCCTGCCCGGTTAGAAAGGTCCGGACTGTGGAGGACTTCTCCTGGTACATCTGCCTGTCGACTCGCGTTATGAGATCGGACACGGTGTGATCGCCCACTGCGGCAGCGGTGAGTCCGATGCTCACGCCGATCTGGCACGGACAGCGATCGCCGGGGCCAAGTCCGCTGATGCGCCGGCGAATTCTTTCGCCGATTGCGCTGGCGTCCGCAGCGTCGGAATCTACCAGGGCGACGCAGAACTCGTCGCCGCCTAGGCGGGCGACGAAATCGTTCGGCCCGGCCTCGCGTAGCAGAGCATCCCCGATGGCCATCAGCACGTTGTCGCCCGCGAGGTGGCCGAACCTGTCGTTGACCGATTTGAAGTCGTTGACGTCGAGCAAGAGCAGGCTGAGTGGGCCGCCACCACAGTGGACGCGGGACAGCTCAACCTCAATGCGTTCGGAGAAACCCCGCCGGTTGAGTACTGACGTCAGCGGGTCGGTACAGGCCAACTCGGCCAATTGTTGCTGGAGCGACTTGAGTCGGGTGATGTCGTGTGACGTGCTGAGCACGGTACGGACCCGGCCGTCTGGCGAGCGTTCCGGCACCACCCGGGTCAGGAACGTCCGCACTCCGTGGATCGTGGGAAGCTGTTGCTCCTCCTCGGCCGGTTCCTCGCTGCGCAACACGCGGTCGACCAACGGTTCCCACTGCGCCACCAGCTCTGGGGGCAGGCCGAGTTCGCGCTTGCTCTTGCCGATGAACAACTGGGCCGGAATCCCGGTCTCCCGTTCGATGCGGGGATTGATGTAGACGTGCCGATGGTTACGGTCGAGGCGCGCGACGATGTCGGGCAATGCCTGTGCAATCGAGAAGAACGTCTCGCAGTGCCGCTGGCGTTCGGTAGTCAGACGCAGAATTCCCAGCCACGCGGTGGGTGGATCGTCCAGTGCCTGCAGTGTGCACTCCCAGTCCGGTGCATCGGAGAAGCGTGCCGCCGCCGGTGAACTGTCAATGTCCGGCAACGTCGAACCGACCCCGGCCAGCAAGATGGTCTCGCCGAGCTGGCCCGCACCCGGACCGACAGCAGTGGCGAACTGCGGTGTTCGCGAGGTGATCTCAACTCGGCCGCCATCCCGGCGGCACAGAAAGGCTGGCACCGACGATGCGGCAAACCACTGCAGCCAGGCTTCCTCCATAGCCATCGACTCTAGACCGTCCCAGCGGTGGTCCCGCTCGACTTCACCTGGTACAGCAGCACGTCCACGCGGGACAGCAGATCCTCGGCCGTCTTGTCCTGTTCTTCGGCCTGGGCCACACCGACACTCGCCGATATCCCCAGTGGCCGTCCATCCTGGCCGCAGATACCCCGGATCCGCCGGCTGATGCGCTGCGCGACGTCGCGGGCACTGTCGGCGTCGGTATTGATGAGCGCGACGCAGAACTCGTCGCCGCCCAGTCGAGCCGCGACATCCTGGGGACGTGTCTCCTCGGTCAGGACCTGACCCACCGTCTCGAGCACCCGGTCGCCCGCGACGTGGCCGAACCGATCGTTGATGTCCTTAAAGTTGTCGAGGTCCAGCAGTAACAGCGTTAAGCCGGCCTGCCCACGCTGGACCAGGTCCAGTTCGAGGCCCAGGCGCGCGGTGAAGCTACGCCGGTTCAGCAGCGCCGTCAGCGGATCGGTGCGGGCAAGTTGTTCCAGCTGGTGTTGCAGCCGTCTGACCTCACTGATATCGCGGACGACGGACAGAATGGAGGTCACGCGACCCTCGTGATCGAACTCGGGCGTCGCGCGCCCCAGGTAGTGCCGTACGCCACTCGGCCCGGCATAGTCGAACGCGATCTCAATCGGCTCACCGGTGTCCACCACCCGTTGAAAGGCGGCTTCGAATTCAGCGTCGAGCGCGACAGGGGCGCCAGTCTCGGCGTACGTCTTGCCAAAGCGAGTCTCTGCGGGGATACCGGTGGCCACTCCCAGCGCCGGATTCGCATAGATACAGCGGAACTCGCGGCTGTAGCGGGTGACGACGTCCGGCAGGTTCTCGATGATCGTGACGAACGCGTCGTGGGAGGCTTGCAGCTCGTCGGGCAGACGCAGGATTGCCAGATAGTCGCCCTGCTCGGCGTCGACGACGCGAATCATGCATTGCCAGAAGGGTTCTTGCTGCGCCGCGATAGTGAAAGCGGCATTGCCGACCGCCGACGGCCACTGGTCGTCGAGGCGGGCCAGCAGCGACTGCTCGTCGAGCTGACCGGTGATCGACTGCATGACTCCCATGAACTCGGGTGTCCGTGACACCATCGAGAGCCCAGCCGTGTCTCGCCGACAATGGAACGCCGATAACCCCGCGGCGGCCAGTGTGGATAGCCATTGTTCGGCGGACACCCCCATGCCCGCCAACTTTAACTGCCCAGCGTCGCGCGGAGACACACCGTGATGTACGGCAGCGCCAAACCGGTCGAGTTGGCCAGCGCGGGATGGGTGGCCAGCAACTCGCGGACCTCCGCGAGCGTCTGGGTGCGCACCGCGGCCGGTTGGGTGATGCAGTAGCTGCGCGATGCCACCAGGTCGATCAGAGCCTGCGGCGTCAGGTAACTCGTCCACTCGACGTGGTGGCGGGCCACGTCGGTAAACGGTTCGGGCAGCGTGACCGACCTGCTGAACGGGTCGTCCTCGTGGCCGATGATGCGGCCCAGATCCTTGACCCACCCCGATCTTTCGTCACGGGTGTTCCACACCAGCCCGAGCTGCCCACCCGGCCGCAGCACCCGCGCCACCTCCGAGGCGGCCTGCTCCGGATCGAACCAATGCCAGGCCTGCGCCACCAGAACCGCGTCGACGCTGTTGTCCGGCAACGGGATTTGCTCGGCGGTGCCCAGCAGTGCCGGGGTGCCGGGCAGTGCCGAGCTGAGCAGCTCCAGCATCTCGGCCAACGGATCGACGGCCACCACATCCAGGCCGCGTTCCACCAGCCGGGTGGTCAGCTTGCCGGTACCGGCGCCCAGGTCCAGGACGTCGCGTGCGCCGGGAGGCAACAGCCAGTCGATCGCCTGTGGCGGATACGACGGACGACCCCGCTCGTAGGCGGCGGCCTCGGATCCGAAGGACAGTGAGCGTTCGCGCCGCGTCTCGGTCACCGGGTCCGAGAACCTTCGCACTCGGCCAGATCCAGTGTCCGGCGGATCAATTCGCCCACCGCCTCGGTCTCGACGAGGAAACCGTCATGGCCGTAGACCGATTCGACGACATTGAGCCCCGAGCAGTTCGGCAGGAGCGTGGCCAACTCCTGCTGCAGGCGCAGCGGGTAGAGCCGGTCTGAGGTGATCCCGCCGACCACCGTCGGCACCGGGCAGGACGCCAGGGCCGCGGCCACTCCGCCGCGTCCGCGCCCGACGTCGTGGCTGGACAGCGTCTCGGTCAGCGTCACGTAGCTGCCCGCGTCGAACCGCTCGACCAGCTTGGCGCCCTGGTGCTCCAGGTAGCTCTGCACCGCATACCGGCCGCCGGCCAACGTGTCCTCGCCGTCTTGCGCGTCGTTGCCGAACCGGTCGTCCAGCTCGGCCTCGCCGCGGTAGGTCAGATGTGCGAACCGTCGGGCCAGCTCCAGCCCGGCATCGGGATTGCGCCCGGTGCCGTGATAGTCGCCGTTCTGCCAGTTCGGGTCCGCCTTGATGGCTGCGATCTGAGTGCTCTGCGTCCCGATCTGGTCGGCGGTCGCACGAGCACCCACGGCCAATACCAGCGCGGCGCGCACCCGCTCGGGGTAGCCGATCATCCACTCCAAGGCCCGTGCGCCGCCCATCGAACCGCCCATCAGCGCGGCGACGTCGGTGATGCCGAGCGCGGCCAGCGCAGCCACGTCGGCGTTGACCTGGTCGCGCACGGTGATGACGGGGAATCGCGAACCCCACGGCTTACCGTCACGAGCCAGCGAGCTGGGCCCGGTCGAGCCGCGGCAGCCGCCGAGCACGTTGGTGGCCACCGCACACCAGCGGCTCGTGTCGATCGGTGCGCCGGGGCCGGCGACACCGTCCCACCAGCCGGGCGTCGGGTGGCCGGGGCCGGCTGGCCCGGTCAGATGCGAATCGCCGGTCAGGGCATGCAGCGCCACCACCACGTTGTCGCGGGTGGGGGAGAGTTCGCCCCAGCGCTGCACCGCGATCGAGACGTCCGCGAGTACCTCGCCGCTTTCCAGCGTCAGCGGGCCGATGTCGACGACACCGATCTCGCCCTCGGCCGGCAGCGCCACTATGCGCTCATCAGAAAGGGTCATATCAGGCTCACTCAAAAGGCTGCCACGGCACGCGGGTCCGATGCCTGCCCGTCTGACGTGGACCTGGCGGCGGCGAAGCCACGGTCCAGGTCAGCCAGGATGTCATCGATCCCCTCGAGGCCGACGGCCAGACGCACCAGACCCGGGGTGACACCGGTGGCCAGCTGCTCTTCGGTCGACAGCTGCTGGTGTGTGGTCGACGCCGGGTGGATCACCAGCGAGCGCACATCGCCGATATTGGCGACATGGCTATGCAGTGTCAGCGCGTTGACGAACGCCTTGCCCGCCTCGACACCGCCGGCCAGTTCGAACGCCAGCACCGCGCCGGTTCCCTTGGGCGCCAACCTTTTTCCACGCTCATACCACGGCGAGGTGGGCAGACCCGCGTAGTTGACCGACACGACATCCTCATGGGCGGCCAGGTATTCGGCGACCTTCAGCGCGTTGGACACATGGCGCTCGATGCGCAGGCTCAACGTCTCCAGGCCCTGGGCCACCAGGAAGGCGTTGAACGGCGACGCCGCCGAACCCAGGTCGCGCAGCAACTGGACGCGGGCCTTGAGTGCATAGGCGGGCGGGCCGAGTTCGGCGAAGACGACACCGTGATAGCTGGGGTCCGGGGTGGTGAACCCGGGGAACTTGGCGTGCCCAGATTGTTCAACGCGCCAGTCGAACTTGCCGCTGTCGACGATCACGCCGGCGATCGCTGTGCCGTGGCCGCCGAGGTACTTGGTCGCCGAGTGCACCACGATGTCGGCGCCGTGGGCGATCGGTTGGATCAGGTAGGGCGTGGCGATGGTGTTGTCAACGATCAGCGGCACTCCGTTGTCGTGGGCCACCGTGGACACCGCCGGAATGTCGAGCACGTCGATCTGTGGGTTGGAGATCGTCTCGGCGAAGAACGCCTTGGTGTTCGGCTGGACCGCCGCCTGCCAGGACGCCGGATCGTCGGGGTCCGTCACGAACGTGGTCTCGATGCCCAGCTTGGGCAACGTGTAGTGCAGCAGGTTGTAGGTGCCGCCGTAGAGGCGCGGGGAGGAGACGATATGATCGCCGGCCCCGGCGATATTCAGGATCGCGAAGGTTTCCGCGGCCTGACCGGAGGACAGGAACAGCGCGGCGACGCCGCCTTCCAGCGCCGCGATGCGCTGCTCGACGGTGTCCTGGGTCGGATTCATGATCCGGGTGTAGATGTTGCCCGGCTCGGCCAGCCCGAACAGCGCTGCGGCGTGCTCGGTGTTGTCGAACGTGTACGACGTGGTCGCATAGATCGGCAGCGCACGGGCATGCGTGGCGCTGTCGGGGGTCTGCCCGGCGTGGATCTGTTTGGTCTCGAAGGACCAGCTCGCGCTCGCGTCTTCGGTTTCGGGTGTGGTCACGTGAAACGAACCTCCATCTGTCCTGGGGGCCCGTCATCCACGGACCCGCGCTTGCCGTGCAGCTAGATACAGCTGCTCAACCTGGTCTTCACCCGGAGCACCCCACCGCGGTTGGAGGGTTGCCGGCCAGCGAGCCGGGGCTTGACGCTGGCGCTCATGACCGCCTTGAAGCATAGCGGACCTTCGTAACGGGAGGCCAGCGGGTTATCGACCACGGTTCCGGCGCGACTGTGACGCAGACCTCTCCGCGGATACGACGACGGCGATCACGTAGGTTCGATTGCGACGCGATACTGATACCCGCCACCGCACCTGAACGACCGCTGGGAGACAACAGCACATGAGCGCCGAGCACCCGACCATCATCTACACGCTCACCGACGAGGCGCCGCTGCTGGCGACCTACGCCTTTCTGCCGGTCCTGCGCACCTTTGTCGAGCCCGCGGGCATCGACGTCAAGACCAGTGACATTTCCGTGGCCGCGCGCATCCTCTCCGAGTTCAGCGACCGGCTGACCGAAGACCAGCGGGTGCCCGACAACCTGGCAGAGCTGGGCGCGCTGACCCAGGACCCGAGCGCCAACATCATCAAACTGCCCAACATCAGCGCCTCGGTGCCGCAACTGGTCGCCGCGATCAAAGAGCTGAAGGCCAAGGGTTACGACCTGCCCGACTATCCGGACGATCCCAAGACCGACGAAGCGCGCGAGATCAAGAAACGCTACGGCAAGGCACTCGGCAGTGCGGTCAATCCGGTTCTGCGCGAAGGTAACTCAGACCGTCGTGCCCCCAACGCGGTCAAGGAATACGCCAAGAAGCACCCGCACAGCATGGGCAAGTGGTCGCAGGCGTCGCGCACGCACGTCGCGACCATGAAGACCGGCGACTTCTACCACGGGGAGAAGTCACTGACGCTGGACAAGGACCGCAAGGTCCGGATGGAGCTGAAGACCAACAGCGGCCAGACCATTGTCTTCAAGCCCGAGGTGAGGCTCGACAACGGCGACGTCATCGACAGCATGTACATGAGCAAGAAGGCGCTGATCGAGTTCTACGAGGAGCAGATCGAGGACGCCTACAAGACCGGCGTGATGTTCTCGCTGCACGTCAAGGCCACGATGATGAAGGTCAGTCACCCCATCGTGTTCGGCCACGCGGTGAAGGTGTTCTACAAGGACGCGTTCGCCAAGCACGAGGCGCTGTTTGACGAGCTCGGCGTGAACGTCAACAACGGCCTGTCCGATCTGTACGACAAGATCGAGACGCTGCCTGCCTCGCAGCGTGACGAGATCATCGAAGACCTGCACCGCTGCCACGAGCACCGGCCCGAGTTGGCGATGGTGGACTCGGCCAAGGGCATCTCGAACTTCCACTCACCGTCCGATGTCATCGTCGACGCGTCGATGCCCGCGATGATCCGCCTCGGCGGCAAGATGTATGGTGCCGACGGCCGCACCAAGGACACTAAGGCCGTCAATCCGGAATCGACCTTCTCCCGGATGTACCAGGAGATGATCAACTTCTGTAAGACCCACGGCAACTTCGATCCGACCACCATGGGCACCGTCCCCAACGTCGGTCTGATGGCGCAGAAGGCCGAGGAGTACGGCAGCCATGACAAGACCTTCGAGATCCCTGCGGACGGTGTCGCCGACATCGTCGACAACGACACCGGCGAGGTACTGCTGAGCCAGAACGTCGAAGCCGGCGACATCTGGCGGATGCCGATCGTCAAGGACGCTCCGATCCGGGACTGGGTCAAGCTGGCCGTCAACCGGGCCCGGCTGTCCGGCATGACGACCGTGTTCTGGTTGGACGACGAGCGCCCGCACGAGAACGAGCTGCGTAAGAAGGTGAAGGCCTACCTCGCCGAAGAGGACACCGAGGGCCTGGACATCACGATCCTGCCGCAGGTCTGGGCCATGCGGTACACGCTCGAGCGGGTGATCCGCGGCCAGGACACGATCGCCGCCACCGGCAACATCCTGCGCGACTATCTCACCGACCTGTTCCCGATCCTGGAACTGGGCACCAGCGCCAAGATGCTCTCGATCGTGCCCCTGATGGCCGGCGGCGGGCTCTACGAGACCGGTGCCGGCGGATCGGCGCCCAAGCACGTCAGCCAGCTGGTCGAGGAGAACCACCTGCGCTGGGATTCGCTCGGCGAGTTCCTGGCGATTGGCGCCAGCCTCGAGGACCTGGGCAACAAGACCGGCAACGCCAAGGCCACGGTGCTGGCTACCACGCTGGACACCGCGGTCGGCGAGCTGCTCGATGAGAACAAGGGTCCCTCGCGCAAGGCCGGCGAGCTGGACAACCGGGGCAGCCAGTTCTACCTCGCGCTGTACTGGGCTCAGGCCCTGGCCGAGCAGACCGAGGACAAGGAGCTGGCCGAGCATTTCGCACCGCTGGCCAAGACGCTTGCCGAGAACGAGTCCACAATCGTCGCCGAACTTAGCGAGGTGCAGGGCCAGCCGGTCGATATCGGCGGCTACTACTACCCGGATCCCGAAAAGACCGCGTCGGTGATGCGCCCGAGCAAGACGTTCAACGAGGCGCTGAGCTAACCCCGGCTAGCCGCCGGCCTGCGCCTGCCGCACCGGCGTCACGTGCGCATCGGCCCAGTCGGCGATCAGGTCCGTGACGCGCTGCGGTGCCCCGAATATCGGGATGCAGCAGCAGAATCGGTTCGCCGGAGCCGCCGGGCCGGCGACCATTGCCTAAGTGAATGGATTCGCGGGGAGCCACGGACCGACCGTAAAGGTGATACCGCCGGTACCGCAATACCGCACGATAGGTTGTCACCGTGATCGTGACCACCATCAACGTTAACGGAGTGCGCGCCGCGGTGCGTCAGCGCTCGGACGAAAACCTCGGCCTGCTCGACTGGCTGACCCACACCGCCGCCGACGTCGTGTGCCTGCAGGAGACCCGTTCCGATGACGAGCAGATAGCCGAAGCGCTCGCTCCCGCCGTGGCCGAGGGCTGGCATCTGGCGTCGGCCAGCCCGCACCTCAAGGGGCGCAGCGGGGTGGCGATCCTGTCTCGCACGCCATTCGCCGAAGTTCGAATTGGTTTGGCAGCAAAGGAATTCGAGTCACATGGCCGTTACGTCGAGGTGGATCTGGCTGGTGGGCAGACGGTTGGCTGCGTCTACGTGCACACCGGGGAGGCGGGCACCGACCGGCAGCTGGAGAAGGAACGGTTCACCGCGGCGCTGGCCAAGCGGATGGCCGAGCTGCGCGCCGACGGCCGGGATGCAGTGATCTGTGGCGACTGGAACATCGCGCACACCGAGAACGACATCAAGGCCTGGAAAGCCAACGTCAAGAAGGCCGGGTTCTTGCCCAGCGAGCGGCAATGGCTGACGGATCTGCTGGATTCGGGGTGGGTCGACGTCGTGCGGCGCATGCACCCCGATGTCGCCGGGCCGTACAGCTGGTGGTCGTGGCGGGGCAAGGCGTTCGACAACGACGCCGGCTGGCGCATTGACTACCATCTGGCCACCGAGGGCCTGGCCGCGCGCACCGTGGCCGCCCGCGTCGAAAAGCCTGCCCTGTACGCGCTGCGCTGGTCGGATCACGCCCCGGTGACGGTGGAGTTCGCCTCATGAGCGTCCTGATCAAAAATGTCCGCATCTTCGATGGTCTCTCGGGACGCCTGGTGCCCGGCCATGTCCTCATCGACGGGGCGACGATCGCCGCGATCGACACCTCCCCGATTGCCGAGCCCGCAGGGGCAACCGTCATCGACGGGGCCGACCGGGTGCTGATGCCGGGCATGATCGACGCCCACGCCCACCTGGTCGGTATGGCAAACACGCTGCTCGACCTCGCGATGGCTTCCCAGACCCAGCTGGCCGCCACCACGTTGGCTCGGGCGAAGGGCACACTGCTGCGCGGGTTCACCACCGTTCGTGACATGGCCGGTGACACCGCGGGTATCAAGAAAGTGATCGACGGTGAACCCGCGCTCGGGCCGCGGATCTACCCCAGCCAGGCAGCGATCTCGCAGACCGCGGGCCATGGCGACTTCGGCTTCGTCTACGAAACTCCGACAGCGTTGGGTGGCAACGAGTCTCGTGCAGAAACCATCGGTTTCATGAGAGTCGCCGACGGCGTCGACCGGGTGCTGGCGGCAGTGCGCGAGCAACTCAAGCTAGGTGCGTCGCAGATCAAGTTGATGGTCGGTGGTGGTGCGGCCTCAATGTATGACCCGCTCTACACGGTCCAGTTCACCTCGCCTGAGCTGGCCGCCGCGGTGCAGGCCGCGACCGATTACGGCACGTACGTCGCCACCCATGTCTACAACGTCGCCGGCATCCGCCGCGCGGTGCAGGCCGGGGTGAAATCCATCGAGCATGGTCATCTCGCCGACGAGCCCACCATCGCGATGCTGGCCGAACGCGACGTGTGGCTGTCCACGCAACCTTTCGCCGAACACGACCACAGTTTCCTCGACCCCGACAGCACCGAGAAGAACCGGGAGATCTGCAGCGGCACACCGCACGTCTATGAATGGGCGACGAAGCACGGAGTGAAGCTGGCCTGGGGCACTGACCTCCTCTTCGAACCCGATCACGTTGCGCGCCAGAGTGAAATGATGGTTCGACTCGGCGAATACGTGAGCAATGTCGACGCGCTGAAGATGGTCACCTCGGGCAATGCCGCGTTGCTGCGGCTGGCCGGCGAACGCGACCCGTACCGGGCGGCCCGGCTCGGCGAGATCACCCCGGGAGCGTGGGCCGACGTGCTGCTGGTCGAGCGCGATCCCACGGCGGACCTCAGTGTGCTGGCCACCCCGGACACCGGCATCGCGGTCATCGTCAAGGACGGCGTCATCGTGAAGAACACCCTCGGCTAGATCGGCGCTAGGCCGCCGGGCAACCTTCGCGGTTGGGACTCGCCAGCTCCTTGGGCGCGCCGTCGATGGCCTTGTGCACGGTCTCGAGCACAGCCGGGTCCCACGTCAGTGCCGTCTTCCAGTCCAGCCCTGCCGCGTTGGAGACGTAGATGCTGTGGGTGTCGTCGAAGGTGTAGCAGCGCCGGTGCGGCAACACCGAGTCGCTGATGTCCTTGGCCAGCGCGCTCTGGAGGGCCACCAGACCGTCGTTGGGCCACACTTCGGGGTTCACCTGGCCGTCTTTAGTGAACTTCTTGCCGCCGATCAACACCACCGGGATCTTGTCCAGCACGCCGGATTGGAATTCGTTCCAGCCGTCCTTGCCCATCAGGAACGCCTTGTTGACCTCGCGCCCGGACCCGGCCATCAGCTGCAGCACCCGGTCTTTGAAGATCTTCATCGCGGACTCACAGAGCTTGTCGCCCAGGCAGTCGGTCAGCGGAACCAGGTTGTTGGCGTAATCGGAGAGGTAGGAGCCCTGCCACGGGGTCCCCAGCGTGGTCAGCGAGCGGATCTTCACCGGGGAGTTCGCCGAGGTCAGCACCCGGATCGCGGCGCGCGAGTACAGTCCGCCCATCGAATGGGCCACCAGGTCCACCTCGGTGACGCCCTTGTCGGTGTGCAGCCAATTCAGAAAACGGGCCAGGTGTTCGCCGGCGGTGTCGATACTGCCCGTCGAGTTGACCGTCATGTTCTCCGGCAGGGTGACCGGGCAGACCCCGAACGGCCCGAAACCGGTTTGGTCAGTCACCTGGCCGCGACCGTTCATCGCCGGTGAGGTGTAGACGGCGTAGCCCTTGCCGAGCAGGAATTCCCGCAGCGCGGTGTCGGTGTTGCCGGCCGCCAGTCCGGTGGCGCAGGCCTGGTCCGGGGTGGTGAACGGGCTGGTGGCGTCACCGCCGGAGACGATCACCACCGCCGTCGACGCGGGCCGCTTCTGGTCGCCGGAATCGCTCTGGCAACCGGCCAGCGCGAACAGCATTGTCACAGCGGCGGCCAGCGCCAGAAGTCCTCGCACGAAGCACGATGCTAGCTGCCGGAGGCCGCGTGACAGGATTGACAGACCATGAACAGCTCACCCCGCCGTGTCGTCTTTTCTGGCGTTCAGCCGACGTCTGACTCGCTGCACCTGGGTAACGCGCTCGGCGCGATCAAACAGTGGGTCGGTCTGCAGGACGAGTACGACGCGTTCTTCTGTGTGGTGGACCTGCACGCGATCACCGTGCCGCAGGATCCCGCCACCCTGCGCCATCGCACCCTGGTGACCGCCGCGCAATACCTTGCGCTGGGCATCGACCCGGACCGCGCCACGATCTTCGTCCAAAGCCATGTGCCCGCCCACACCGAACTGGCCTGGGTGTTGGGCTGCTTCACCGGGTTCGGCCAGGCCTCGCGGATGACGCAGTTCAAGGACAAGTCGCAGAAACAGGGTGCCGATGCCACGACGGTTGGCTTGTTCACCTATCCGGTGCTGATGGCCGCCGATGTGCTGCTCTACGACACCGACCTGGTGCCCGTCGGCGAGGATCAGCGCCAGCATCTGGAGCTGGCCCGAGATGTCGCGCAGCGGTTCAACGTCCGCTTCCCCGACACCTTCGTGGTGCCCGAGCCGATGATTGGCAAGGTCACCGCCAAGATCCACGACTTGGCGGACCCGACGGCCAAGATGAGTAAGTCCGCGGCCACCGAGGCCGGGCTGATCAGCCTGCTCGACGACCCGAAGGTGACGGCCAAGAAGATCCGCTCGGCCGTCACCGACAGCGAGCGGGAGATTCGCTTCGACGTCGACGCCAAGCCGGGTGTGTCGAACCTGCTGTCGATCCAGTCCGCGGTGACGGGCACCGATATCGGGACGCTCGTGGCGGGCTATGAGGGCCGCGGCTACGGCGACCTGAAAAAGGACACCGCCGACGCCGTCGTCGAGTACGTCACGCCGCTGCAGCAGCGGGTCACCGAACTGCTGGCCGACCCGGCCGAACTGCAGGCGATCCTGGCCAAGGGCGCGACGCGCGCACGCGAGGTGTCTGCCAACACCATCGGACGGGTATACGAGCGGTTAGGGTTTTTGCCGACAAGTCCGTAGGCGGTCCGGGGAGGCTGGGCGATGACAGAACCGGCCAAGAAACCGAGCCGTCTGGACCGGTTGCGGGCCCGGTATCACTGGCTCGACCACGCGGTGCGGGCCGGGCAGCGCTATCAAAACGTCAAAGGCGACTTCTACGCCGCCGGCATCACCTATTTCACGATCTTCGCGATGTTCCCCTTACTGATGGTCGGGTTCGCGGCCGCCGGTTTCGCGCTGGCGAGCCGGCCACACCTGCTGGCAGAAATCGAAAGCCGGATCAAGGCAACAATTTCCGGTGATTTCGGTGAGCAGCTGATCGGTTTGATCGACTCGGCGGTGCAGTCCCGCACATCGGTCGGCGTGATCGGTCTGGCCGCCGCGGCGTGGGCCGGGCTGGGCTGGATCGCCAATCTGCGTGAGGCACTGAGCCAGATGTGGGAACAGCGCTGCCAGCAGCAGAACTTCGTGCGCACCAAGCTGTCTGACGTGCTGGTGCTGTTGTCGTTGTTCGTGGCGATCGTGTTGACCATCGCCCTGACGGCACTGGCCGATCCGTCGGTGATGACCAAGGTGCTGCAGTGGATCGGCATACCCCATCCCGACGGGCTGGGCGGAGTGCTGCGCATCGTCTCCCTGGTGGTGTCCTGGGCGGTGTCGTGGATGCTGTTCAGCTGGATCATCGCGCGGTTACCGCGGGAGACCGTCAGCTTCCGCAGCAGCCTGCGGGCCGGCTTGATGGCCGGGGTGGCCTTTGAGGTCTTCAAGCTGGTCGGCTCGATCTACCTGCGATCGGTGGTGCACGGGCCCGCGGGCGCGACGTTCGGTCCGGTGCTGGGCTTGATGGTGTTCGCCTATATCACCGCCCGGCTGGTGCTGTTCGCCACGGCGTGGGCGGCGACATCGCGCGACAATCTGCGTCCGGAGCTGGTTCCGGCACCTGGTCCCGCGCTCATCACGACACGCGTCGGCTCGGACGATGGTTTGAGCGCGCGGCAGACAGTCGCCGCGATGGCAGTGGGTGCGGTGAGCGCGATTGGTCTTTCGCGGTTCTGGCGCAAGCGAGAGTAGTCACCGCCCTCGCACGGGTCTGCGGTTGATCGAACGCGCCATCATGATCAGGCCGAACACGATCAGCGTGCCGATCACGCCCACACCTACCCGGACCGGCACCGCGTCGGCGTCGGGCAGCACTGCCGAGGCCTTGGCGGCGACCGCGCTGTCCGCCTCTGGCTTCGGCGGCATCAGCGACGGGTCCGGGTCGATCAAGTCGCCGATCTTGGTTCCCGGCGGTGTCGAGAAGCCGTAGTCGAGCAAGTGGGCAGCCTGCTGCCACGGCGGAATCGGCTGGCGCGTGCCGCGCATCAGCACCGCCACCAACCTCCGCCCGTCGCGGTTCGCGGCGCCGACGAACGTCTGCCCGGCATCGTCGGTGTAGCCGGTCTTGCCGCCGAGCGCGCCCGGATAGTTGTAGAGCAGCTGGTTGTCGTTCTCCAGCTCGTAGCTGGGATGGTCGCCGTCCTCGCCCGGCTTTGCCGGGTGGCCGGGGAACTCATACTTTTGCGTGGCGACAATGTTGGCGAAAGCCGGGTTCTCCCAGGCATATCGGTAGAACAGCCCGATGTCATAGGCCGACGTGCTCATGCCCGGCCCGTCCAGTCCGGACGGTGTCGCCGCGCGGGTGTCCTGACCGCCGAGCTTGCGGGCCAGGCCGTTGATCTTCTGCAGCGCGGTGTCCCAGCCGCCGACCTGCATGGCCAGCGCGTGGGCGGCGTCGTTGCCGGAGTGCATCAGCAGACCGTGCAGCAGATCGTTGACGGTGTACTTGCCGCCCTCGTCGACGCCGACCCGGGTGCCCTCGGCGTTGGCGTCATCCTGGGTGCCGGTGACCATCTTGTTCAGCGGCAGCTCGTTCATGGACTGCATCGCGATCAGGACCTTGATGATGCTCGCGGGGCGGTGGCGGGCATGCGGATCGCGTGCGGCGATGATGTCGCCGGTGTCGAGGTCGGCGACCAACCACGACTCGGCCGAGATGTCATCGGGAACCGGTGGCGTGCCCGGCGCGACGATCACTCCGCAGCTCGAGAGCGCGTCACCGCCGACCGGCTTTGCCGGGACGGCGAGAGGCTGGGGCGGATCACCGGCGGTTGGCACCTCGGAGGAGTCGACGGCCGGGGGTGTGGTCACCCGGTACGGGCAGGTATTCGGGTCGGCCGGGTCGGCCCATGCGGTTGCCGATGTGCCGACGACGCACAGCGCCGCGGCCACTGCGGCAGCACACCGCGTGAGTAATTTCGAGCTCGCCATCGAGTCGCAGAGTAGGGGATTGGAGCCCCGAATTAGTGGAGCCGCGCTGTTACTGGAGTGGTGGTTGTTACAAATTGAGACATGCGACGGCGGACGATCCGATGCACCCCAGCCATAGCCTGCCGTCATGTTCCACCAGGCCAGTGGCCAGCGCGAACCGTGCATCGGTGGTCCGTAGCTGCGTGGTCACCCGGCCGTCGAGGTCGACGGCGATCGCCCACACCACCGGCTTGGGGTTGGGCATCCAGCTGTACGGCAGCCGCCACAGCAACCGGCGCAGCGCCGGGGCGCGCGGGGCCAGCCATTCGCCGACCGCGTTGCGCTCGCTGACCAGTGCCACCCAGATGCGGCCGTCGGGGGCTGTCGAAATATTGTCCGGATAGCCGGGGAGGTGTTCGATCAGCGGCACCGGTTCGCCGACCCCGGACTCGGTGAGCGGATACCGCGAAATCCGGCATGCGGTGGTCTCGGCGACGATCAGCGCCGACTCGTCGGCGGTCAGCGTCACCCCGTTGGCGAACCGCAGCCCGCACGCCAGCGTCGTCACGACGCCGTCGGCGCCCAGCCGGAACAGGGATCCACTGGCGCGGGCCTCCAGCACCGAGCCCTTGTAGTACTCATAGTGGAACCGGGACGTCGACTCGGTGAAATAGATTGTGCCGTCTGATGATTCGACGACGTTGCTGCAGAACCTCAGGGGCCGCCCGGCCACCTCGCTGACCAGTGTCTCGAACACTGCGGTGGCCGGATCCAGCCGCAGCAGTCCGCGGTGGCTGTCACAGATCAGCAGCCGCCCGTCGCGGCTGACGTCCAGACCCAGCGGTCGGCCGCCGGTGTTGGCCACCACCTCGGGTGCGGATCCGGGCCGGATCCGCATGATCGCGCCGTCATCGGTGCCGGTCCAGATCGCCCCGTCGGCGTCGACGACGACGTCCTCGGGGGCATGGCCGCCAACGTCGACAACCTTCAGCGGTCCGGACCGATCCGGTGCTGGCAGCGCTACCGACGGCGGCGGCTGCCACCGCACGGGATCGACCGGGGGCTTAGTGCCAGGCGTCGCCACGGGTCTGCAGGTGATCCCAGGCCTGGGTGAACACCCGGCGCAGGATCTGCTCGATCTCGTCGAAGACGGCCTGGTCGCTGATCAGCGGCGGGGCGAGCTGCACGACGGAGTCGCCGCGGTCGTCGGCGCGGCAGTACAGCCCGTTCTCGAACAGCTCGACGGACAGGAAGCTGCGCAGCAGCCACTCGGACAGCTCGTCGTCGAGGACCGCCTTGGTGGCCTTGTCCTTGACCAGCTCGATCCCGTAGAAGAAGCCCTCACCGCGAACGTCGCCGACGATCGGCAGGTCGAGCAGCTTCTCCAGGGTGGCCCGGAACGCCGGCGCCGTGGTCTTGACGTGGTCGTTGAGGCCCTCGCGTTCGAAGACGTCGAGGTTGGCCATCGCGACCGCTGCCGAGACGGGGTGTCCGCCCCAGGTGTAGCCGTGCGCGTACGTCGTCTGGCCGTCGTTGAACGGCTCGAACAGCCGGTCGGAGGCGATCATCGCGCCCAGCGGGGCGTAGCCAGAGGTGAGGCCCTTGGCGCAGGTGATGATGTCGGGCACGTAGTTGAAGTCGTTGCAGGCGAACATCGAACCGATGCGGCCGAACGCGCAGATCGTCTCGTCGGAGACCAGCAGCACGTCGTATTCATCGCAGATCTCCCGGACCCGCTCGAAGTAGCCGGGCGGCGGGGGGAAGCACCCGCCGGCGTTCTGCACCGGCTCGAGGAACACCGCCGCGACCGAGTCGGGGCCCTCCATCTCAATGGCCTCGGCGATCCGGTTGGCCGCCCACTGCCCGAACTCCTTGATGTCGGTGTCGTGGCCTTCGGGCGCGCGGTAGAAGTTTGTGTTGGGCACCCGGAAGCCGCCGGGCGTGATCGGCTCGAAGGGCGCCTTGAACGTCGGCAGGCCGGTGATGGCCAGCGCGCCGTGCGGCGTGCCGTGATAGGCGATGCTGCGGGAAATGACCTTGTACTTGCCGGGCCTGCCGGTCAGTTTGTAGTACTGCTTGGCCAGCTTCCACGCCGACTCGACGGCATCGCCGCCGCCGGTGGTGAAGAACACCCGGTTGAGGTCACCGGGAGCGTAATTGGCCAGCCGCTCGGCCAATTCGATGGCAGGCGGGGTGGCATACGACCACAGCGGGAAGAACCCGAGGGTCTCGGCCTGCTTCTTGGCGGCTTCGGCGATCTCTTCGCGGCCATGTCCGACCTGGACGACGAACAAGCCCGACAGGCCGTCGATGTAGCGCTTGCCGTTGCTGTCCCAGATGTGGACGCCGTCGCCGCGGGTGATGATCGGCGGCGTGATCCCGGCACCGTGGCGGGCGAAGTGGCCCCACAGGTGCCGGTCTGCCTTGGCACCGAGTTCGGCGGTCAGGTTCTGGCTGGCGGTGGTTGTCATCGTGTACCCCAATTGTATTGTTGCTTAACTAGTTTCAGATAGACCAGCGTCTCGGTGGAGGTCACTCCAGGAACGGCGCGGATCTCGGTGTTGAGCAGCTCCAGCAGCTCGGCGTCGTCCTCGCAGACGACCTCAGCGATGGCGTCGAAGGTGCCCGCCGTGAGCACCACGTAGTCCACCGCTGGGATCAGCGCCAGCTTCTCGGCGACCTTGGTGGTGTCGCCGGTGCAGCGGATGCCGATCATTGCCTGACGGGTGAAACCCAGCTGCAATGGATCGGTCACCGCGACGATCTGCATGACCCCGGAGTCGACCAGCCGCTGCACTCGCTGGCGTACGGCCGCCTCCGACAGCCCGACGGATTTCCCGATTGCGGCATACGAACGCCGCCCGTCCTGCTGCAATTTCTCGATAATGGCCTTGGACATATCGTCCAGTTGGACGGGCCCGTTTCCACCCGCCGCAACGGCGCGGACGGGAAACCGAGTGGCCGGTACACCCGAGTCGCGCATGCCCATGATTGTGCACGGAATCCGTTGTTTTAAGCAACCAGATCGATGAAATTGGTGGTGTTTAGCCGTCCATACTGCGGTAATGCGTAGCAGCCCCTGAGGGGTTCGGTTACCGTGGGGCGGTGACAACACGTGCCTCTGACAAGACCCGCATTGTGCGCAGCAGCTGGATCGACGGCGCCCCGGTGGCCACCGGCGGCAGCCGGCATCAGGTGATCAACCCTGCCGACGGCAGCATCGTCGCGGAGTTGGCGCTCGCCGAACCCGTCGACGTCGATATCGCGGTGGCGTCGGCTCGTGCGGCCCTGACCGGCTGGTCGCGGGCCACCCCGGTCGAGCGGTCCACCGTGCTGGCCAAACTGGCCGAGCTCGTCGACGCGCATGCGCAAGCGATCATCGCCGAGGAGGTCAGCCAGACCGGCAAGCCGGTTCGACTGGCCACCGAGTTCGACGTCCCGGGAAGCATCGACAACATCGCGTTCTTCGCCGGGGCGGCCCGGCACCTGGAAGGCAAGGCCACCGGGGAGTACTCGGGCGACCACACCTCCTCCATCCGGCGTGAGGCCGTCGGCGTCGTCGCGGCGATCACGCCGTGGAACTACCCGCTGCAGATGGCCGTGTGGAAGGTGCTGCCGGCCCTGGCGGCGGGCTGTTCGGTGGTGATCAAGCCCGCTGAGCTGACCCCGCTGACCACATTGACGCTGGCCCGTCTGGCCACCGAGGCCGGGCTGCCCGACGGTGTGCTCAACGTCGTCACCGGCGCCGGTTCCGATGTCGGCTCGGCGCTGGCGGGTCACCGCGACGTCGACGTCGTGACGTTCACCGGCTCCACGGCGGTGGGCCGACGAGTGATGGCCGCGGCGGCCGTGCACGGTCACCGCACCCAGCTGGAGCTCGGCGGCAAGGCGCCATTGGTGGTGTTCGATGACGCCGACCTGGACGCCGCGATCAACGGTGCGGTGGCCGGATCGCTGATCAACACCGGGCAGGACTGCACCGCCGCGACCCGCGCGATCGTCGCGCGCAACCTCTATGACGACTTCGTCGCCGGGGTCGGGGAGCTGATGAACAAGATGGTCGTCGGCGACCCGCAGGATCCCGACACCGACCTTGGGCCGCTGATCTCGGCCGCACACCGTGACAAGGTCGCCGCGATGGTGGCGCGCGCGCCAACCGAGGGCGGGCGCATCGTCACCGGCGGCGCCGCACCGGACCGGCCGGGCTCCTTCTACCTGCCCACACTGGTCGCCGATGTTGCCGAGACCTCCGAGATCTATCGCGACGAGGTCTTCGGCCCGGTGCTGACTGTGCGCGCCCATGACGGTGATGACGACGCGCTGCGCCAGGCCAATGACACCGTCTACGGGCTGGCGGCCTCGGCGTGGACCCGCGATGTCTACCGTGCCCAGCGCGCGTCGCGCGAGATCAACGCCGGCTGCGTATGGATCAACGACCACATCCCGATCATCAGCGAGATGCCGCACGGCGGGGTCGGGGCGTCCGGATTCGGCAAGGACATGAGCGACTACTCCTTCGAGGAGTACCTCACCATCAAGCACGTGATGAGCGATATCACCGGTGTCGCCGAAAAGAACTGGCACCGAACGATTTTCAAGCTTCGTTAGTTGCACGTCCCGCGGCCGTGGCGGCACTGGGCACCGCGGCACGGCGACTGGTTAGCGCCGCGCGGCACCGACACCGTCACCGTGCCCGGTGGTGTCGAGTCGATAGGGCAAGCCAATGTGGTGAAACTTCCCTAGGCCTGCGGTTCCTTGGTGAACCCCTCACCCGTCTCGGGATTGACCGCAGTCCGCTGCGGCGGCAGGTTCGACAGATCGGGTGCGATCACCGTCGGCATGTCGCCGGAGTCGGGCAGGCCGAAGTGGGCGACTACGGCAGTGGTCGGTTCGAGCACCAGATCGGCGCTGGAGCGCCGCGACAGCGTCTCGCCCTGGAAGAACCCCGGACTGATCAGCCGCCACACCACCATCAGGATGACGCCGAGCACCAGCGCCCCGATGCCGACGACGGCGACCGCGCCGAACCCGAACATCGTGACATTGTTGCCGTCGTCATCGGTCAGCCAATCCGGCTTGGCGTACTGGATAAGGCCGTATACGAAGACCACCAGCAGGATCACCCCACCGAGCAGCGGGATCACCCCCCGCATCATGAAGTCGCGGACGTTGCGGGTCAGGTTCTTGCGGTAGAACCAGACGCACGCGAAACCGGTGAGGCCGTAGTAGAACGCGATCATCAGGCCGACCGAGCCGATCAGCGCCGACAGCAGGTTCGAGCTGACCAGGGTGAACAGAACGTAGAACACGATTGACACCGCGCCCATGGCGATCGTCGACGTGGTGGGCGTGAGATACGTGCGGTGGATCTTCGCGAATGATCCCGGCAGCGCCTTGTAGACCCCCATCGACAGGGTGGTTCGCGCGGTCGGCAGGATCGTCGTCTGCGTTGACGCCGATGCCGAGGTCAGGATGGACGCCGCCAATAGCAGCAGGCCGATCTTGCCAATGACACTGTCGCCGAACAATGCCGGCCCAATCGCGGCGAAGGCGTCCGCGGCGTTGTCCGGGTTGCCCAGGCCGATGCCTTGGGTTCCGGTGCCGGCGAAGGCGACCGCCGCCACGCTGACCATCGCGTACGTCGCGAGCAGTAGGAACGTCGAGATCACCGCGGCCCGGCCCGGTGTGCGACCGGGATCGTCGGACTCTTCGTTGCAGGCGACGGCGGTGTCCCAGCCCCAGTAGATGAAGATCGCGGTGAGGATGGCAGGTGCGATCACCGTGCCGAAATCCAGCCCGCCAGGCCAGAACCAGGACAGCGACGGCATCATCGAGTAGCCCTCGGCCTGGTGGGTGTAGACCTTCACCAGCGCGACGATCGAGAACATCACCAGCACGATCAGCTCGATGCCGAGCAGGCCGTACTGGATTCGCGCCGACACCTCGATGCCGCGATAGCAGATATAGGTCATCACGACGATCCAGATGACGCCGGCCACCGTCGACCACAGGGTGCTGCTGGCCAGCGTGGCCGCTGATGTCCACCCCAATTCGCCGACGAAGGTGAAGGAATAGGAGCCGGCGATCTGCGCCAGGTTGGCCATCACGATGACGTCGGCGGCGATGATTCCCCAGCCGCCGAGCCAACCGACAAGCGGTCCGAAAGCCCGCGACGCCCACGTGAAGGTCGTACCGCAGTCCGGCTCGGCCTTGTTCAGCTCCTGGTAGGCGACGGCGATCATGTACATCGGAACAAACGCGATGAGCACGATTGCCGGCGCCTTCTCGCCCGCCAGCAGCGAGCCGCCGCTGGCTACGACCAGTCCCAGGGTCGCGGCCAGCGAGTAGGCCGGGGCGGTCGAGGCCATGCCGACGACGATGCTGGACACCAGTCCCAGCGCACCGCCCTTAAGTCCTTTGCTCTCGACGGTGTTGGACGACCCGGGAACTCCGGGCTCGAGAGTGAGCTCGCCTTTGCTCATGGCATCTCCTGTTCAAACGCCTGAATTGAACGACGAGATGAGAGTACGGTTTCAGTGGTGGATTCGCGTGTGATCTGCGGAATTGTTTTTCAGCAGGCAGCACAGCAATGGAATCAGTTGATTGGCAAGGCTTTCCTTGATTCGCTCAGGCGTTGAGATCACCGCTGTTCCAGGGGACGCGGCAGGTGTCGCCCCACTGAATGACACGATGCTCGGCGCGGTGGAAATGTGACACCCCGACGCGCATCAATCTTGCGTTGACGCACTAACTACTCGGCTAGGGTCCTCACTTGTGGATGTCGACCTTGACGCCGAACAGCGCGCCTGGTGCCGGCGCGCTGGATCTTGAGCGGGGTGCGCTGACCAACGCCGGCGACCTGCGCCGCGCGCTCGACGAGTTGCAGGTGCTGGCGCGCATGCCGCGGCGCGACGGCGCCATCCCGATCGACAACGCCGGATTCCGGCGCCGGCTGGCCCAGGCCGAGGCCGACCGTCGAAGTGGGCGTCGAAAAAGTGTTCAGCAGCCAATTGCGGCAGCGGATCGGCCCATCGATTTCGGTGAACGGGTGGATCTGGGCGGAGCCACCTCGGCGGCCAGCTGTCCTACGGGCAGGCCGGCATGTTGGGCGGCACCCACCCCGGTGTCCCAGCGGTTCTGGGATGGGCTGGCACAACACCGGATCCTGATCCACTACTCGCCGTCGGCCGATCGATACGTGTTCTATCCCTGCACATTGGCCCCGGGCACGCTGGCAGATGACCTCGAGTGGCGCGAAATCGGGACACCCACACCTAGAGCTGACGGTCGTCGCCGCACCTGAGAGCCATGCGTCAGCGTGCGAACATCAGCGCGCGCTTGACCTCCTGGATCGCCTTGGTCACCTCGATGCCGCGGGGGCAGGCATCGGTGCAGTTGAACGTCGTGCGGCAGCGCCACACCCCGTCGACCTCGTTGAGGATGTCGAGCCGCTCGGCGGCACCCTCGTCTCGGCTGTCGAAGATGAACCGGTGAGCGTTGACGATCGCGGCGGGCCCGAAGTACGACCCCTCATTCCAGTACACCGGGCAGCTGGTGGTGCAGCAGGCGCACAGAATGCATTTGGTGGTGTCGTCGTAACGGGCCCGGTCGGTGGGGCTCTGGATGCGCTCGCGGGTGGGCGCGTTGCCTGAGGTCATCAGGTACGGCTTGACCGCACGGTAGGCGTCGAAGAACGGCTCCATGTTGACCACCAGATCCTTCTCGACGGCCAGGCCGCGGATCGGCTCGATGGTGATGGTGAGCGGTTTGTCCTTCTTGGGTAGTAGATCCCGCATCAGCACCTTGCAGGCCAGCCGGTTGACGCCGTTGATCCGCATCGCATCCGAGCCACAGACCCCGTGCGCGCACGAGCGGCGGAACGTCAGTGTGCCGTCCAGGTAGCTTTTGATGTAGATCAGCAGGTTCAGCAGCCGGTCGCTCGGCAGACACGGCACCCGGAAGCTCTGGTAGCCGGCGGCGTCGGGATCCTCCGGATTGAACCGGGCTATTTTCATCGTCACCATCACCGACCCGTCCGGGATCGGTGGCAGCGCAGCTTCTTTCAACTCAGGTGCGATCGTCATTAATACTTCCGCTCCATCGGCTCGTAGCGGGTCTGCACGACGGGCTTGTAATCCAGCCGGATGTCGCTGAGCAGCTCGGCACCTTCCTTGTACGCCATGGTGTGGCGCATGTAGTTGGTGTCATCCCGGTTCGGGTAGTCCTCGCGGGCATGCCCGCCGCGGGATTCCTTGCGGTTCAACGCACCGGCGACGGTGACCTCGGCCAGCTCCAGCAGGAAGCCCAGCTCGATCGCCTCGAGCAGATCGCTGTTGTAGCGCTTGCCCTTGTCGTGCACTGAGATTCGGGCATACCGTTCCTTCAGTGAGTGAATATCGGTCAATGCCTGCTTGAGTGTCTCCTCGGTGCGGAACACCGCGGCGTTGTTATCCATCGACTGCTGCAGCGCGCCACGGATATCGGCGACCCGTTCGTTGCCGTGCTCGGAGAGGATGTCGGAGACCCAGTTCACCACCATGCCGGCCGGCGCATCGGGCAGGTCGACGAAGTCGTGGCCCAGCGCGTAATTGGCGGCGGAGATGCCGGCGCGACGGCCGAACACGTTGATGTCCAACAGCGAGTTGGTGCCCAGCCGGTTGGCGCCGTGCACCGACACGCACGCGCATTCGCCGGCGGCGTACAGGCCTGGCACCGTTGTGGTGTTGTTGCGCAACACCTGTCCGGTGATCGTGGTCGGGATGCCGCCCATGACGTAGTGGCAGGTGGGGTAGACCGGCACCAGTTCCTTGACCGGGTCTACGCCGAGGTAGGTGCGGGCGAACTCGGTGATATCGGGCAGCTTGGCCTCAAGGACGTCGGCGCCGAGGTGGCGCACGTCGATGTAGACGTAGTCCTTGTGTGGGCCGGCACCACGGCCTTCCAGCACTTCCAGCACCATCGAGCGCGCGACGATATCGCGCGGGGCCAGGTCGACGATCGTGGGCGCGTAACGCTCCATGAACCGCTCGCCCTCACCGTTGAGCAGCCGGCCGCCCTCGCCGCGCACGGCCTCGGAGATGAGGATTCCCAGGCCGGCCAGGCCGGTCGGGTGGAACTGGTGAAACTCCATGTCCTCCAGGGGAAGTCCCTTGCGGAAGATGATGCCCAGCCCGTCACCGGTCAGGGTGTGGGCATTGGAGGTGGTCTTGTACATCCGCCCCGAGCCGCCGGTGGCGAACACCACGGCCTTGGCATGGAAGATGTGGATGTCTCCGGTGGCCAGCTCGTAGGCGATGACGCCGGTGGCCACCGAGCCGCTCGGGGTCTCGGTCAACGCCAGGTCCAGGACGTAGAACTCGTTGAAGAACTGCACATCGTGCTTGACGCAGTTTTGGTAGAGCGTCTGCAGGATCATGTGGCCGGTGCGGTCGGCGGCGTAGCAGGCCCGGCGCACCGGCGCCTTGCCGTGGTCGCGGGTGTGGCCGCCGAAGCGGCGCTGGTCGATGCGGCCCTCGGGGGTGCGGTTGAACGGCATCCCCATCTTCTCGAGGTCGAGCACCGCGTCGATGGCTTCCTTGCACATGATCTCGACGGCGTCCTGGTCGGCGAGATAGTCGCCGCCCTTGACGGTGTCGAAGGTGTGCCACTCCCAGTTGTCCTCTTCGACATTGGCCAGTGCGGCGCACATGCCGCCCTGGGCGGCGCCGGTGTGCGACCGCGTCGGGTACAGCTTGGTAAGCACTGCGGTGCGTGCCCGCGGGCCTGCCTCGACGGCGGCGCGCATGCCGGCTCCGCCTGCGCCGACGATGACCACGTCGTAGCGGTGTTCGGTGATCATTTTTCGCCTCTGAAAACGTCGTCTAGGAGATGTTCGGATTGAAGGTCAGCAGTGCGTAGGTGCCGACCACCAGCACGATGAGCAGGGACACCGCCAGCAGTGAGTTGAGCCAGAACTTGGTGGAGTCCTTGCGTGCGTAATCGCCGATGATCGTGCGGATCCCGTTGCCGCCGTGCAGTTGAGCCAGCCACAGCAGCAGCAGATCCCAGGTCTGCCAGAACGGCGAGGCCCAGCGCTGGGCTACGTAGTTGAAGTCGATGCGGTAGACGCCGCCGTCCCACATCAGTCCGATGAACAGGTGGCCCAGCGCCAGGAAGATCAGGACGACGCCGGAGAACCGCATGAACAGCCAGGCGTACTTCTCGAAGTTGGGCATGCCGCCGCGTCGGCGCGGGGTGCGCGGATTGTCCAACCCGGCGGGGCGGTCGTGGCTGCGTTCCAGGATGGGCGCGGGCGGGCCGAGGCGGTTTTCGGGCGCGCTCACAGGAATCGCTCCGCCATGTGCATGCCGATGATCACCAGCGAGGGAACCATGACCAGCAGCCAGACGCCGGCTACCGCCCACAGCATTTGGCGTTGATAGCGGGGGCCCTTCCACCAGAAGTCGATGAGGATGATCCGCACCCCGTTGAGTGCGTGATAGAGCAGGGCCGCCACCAGGCCGATCTCCATCAGCCCGATGATCGGCGTCTTGTAGGTGTTGACGACCTCGTTGTAGGCCTGCGGGCTCACCCGGACCAGGGCGGTGTCGAGGACGTGGACGAAGAGGAAGAAGAAGATCGTCGCGCCGGTGATGCGGTGCAATACCCATGACCACATACCGGGATCGCCACGGTAGAGAGTGCGCCGTCGGCGGGTCGACTTCTCGCACGGTCCCGGCACGACCGGTGTCGCTGTACTCATCAGCGCCTCCAACACCATCGTTGCTTTTGGGTGGACTCTAACTCCGTTTGTGCGGTCGAAAGAACTACCGTGCAGAGATAACAGGTGGCTGTGCGGCTGATGTGGCCGTCCAACCGCAGCGGGACAACGGCGGCGAGGCGGTTAGTGAATGCATTCAGTATGGGTGTTGCGAGTGACACATGACGACTGAGAATCGATGGAAATCATTGCGCGCCAAGGCTATTGAGGCTTCTAGTCACGCCTACGCGCCGTACTCGGAGTTCCCGGTCGGGGCGGCCGCCCTGGTGGACGACGGCCGGGTTGTCGTCGGATGCAATGTGGAAAATGTCTCATATGGCCTAAGTCTCTGTGCCGAATGCGCGGTGGTCTGCGCCCTGACTTCCGGTGGTGGTGGCCGGCTGCTCGCGGTGGCGGTGGTGGACGCCACCGGGGCGGCATTGATGCCCTGCGGGCGCTGCCGGCAGCTGCTGCTCGAGCATGGCGGACCGACGCTGCTGGTCGATCACCCACGCGGCCCGCGCCGGCTGGCCGAGCTGTTGCCCGACGCCTTCGGTCCCGATGATCTGGCCCGGGTGGAGCGGGAAAAGCCGTGACGTACTTCACATTCGACGCTCCGACGATCATTCGGACCAAGCGCGACGGCTTCCGGTTGACCGACGAGGCAATCGACTGGGTGATCGACGGCCACACCCATGGCCGGGTCGCCGACGAGCAGATGTCGGCGCTGCTGATGGCGATCTTCCTGCGCGGGATGGACCGGGGTGAGATTTCCCGGTGGACGTCGGCGATGATCGCCTCCGGCGAGAAGCTGGAGTTCAGCGATCTGCGCCGCGACGGGCGCCGGTTGCCGACGGTGGACAAGCACTCCACCGGCGGGGTGGGCGACAAGATCACCATTCCCTTAGTCGCCGTCATTGCGGCCTGCGGTGCGGCGGTGCCGCAGGCCGCCGGCCGGGGTCTCGGGCATACCGGCGGTACCCTGGACAAGCTGGAGTCGATTCCCGGATTCACCGCTGAGATCACCAAAGCCCAAGTGCGTCAGCAGTTGTCGGAAATCGGGGCGGCCATCTTCGCCGCCGGCGAGCTGGCGCCGGCCGACCGCAAGATCTACGCGCTGCGCGATGTGACGGGCTCCGTGGAGTCCCTGCCGTTGATTGCCAGTTCGGTGATGAGCAAAAAGCTGGCCGAGGGCGCCGATTCCCTGGTGCTTGATGTGAAGGTGGGCCGAGGCGCGTTCCTGAAGACCGAGGCCGAGTCCCGCGAACTGGCTGCGACGATGGTGGAGCTGGGGCTGGCCCACGGTATCCCGACGCGGGCGTTGCTGACCGATATGGATATCCCGCTGGGCCGGACTGCCGGCAATGCCGTCGAGGTCGCCGAATCCCTCGAGGTGCTCGCCGGTGGCGGGCCCGAGGACGTGGTGGAGCTGACGGTCCGGTTGGCGGTCGAGATGCTGGATCTGGCCGGAGTCGACGGGTGCGACCCGGCGCAGACGCTGCGCGACGGCACCGCGATGGACCGCTTCCGGGCACTGGTTGTCGCCCAGGGCGGTGATGTTCACGCGCAGCTTCCGATCGGTGCCCATTCCGAGACCGTGACGGCACCGCGAGGCGGCACAATGGGGGATATCGACGCTATGGCGATGGGGCTGACGGTGTGGCGGCTCGGCGCTGGCCGGGCCCATCCGGGTGAGCGCGTGCAATCCGGCGCGGGGGTGCGTATCCACCGCCGCCCCGGCGAACCGGTTTCCGCAGGGGAGCCGCTCTTCACGCTGTATACCGACAACCCGCATCGGATCCCCGCTGCCCTGCGTGAGCTCGACGGTTCCTGGACCGTGGTGGATGTGGCGGCCGAGCGTCGACCACTGATCATCGATCGGATCGCCTGATGCCCACACCGCTGAGTCTCGCAACGATCGGGCAGGCGCCCAAGGCTCTGCTGCACGACCACCTCGACGGCGGGCTGCGCCCTGCCACCGTCCTGGAGATCGCCGAACAGATCGGCTACGACGGGCTGCCCGCGACCGATGAGGCATCGCTGGCCACGTGGTTTCGCACGGCGGCGCATAGCGGGTCCCTGGTGCGCTACCTCGAACCGTTCGCGCACACCGTGGCGGTCATGCAGACCGCCGAGTCGCTACACCGGGTCGCCTTCGAATGCGTCGAGGATCTGGCCGCCGACAACGTGGTGTATGCCGAGGTGCGGTTTGCCCCCGAACTGCATATTGACGCCGGGCTGTCCCTGGACGCGGTCGTGGACGCCGTGCTGGCCGGTTTCGCCGACGGGGAGAAGGCCGCGGCCGCGGTCGGCCGTCCCATCGTGGTGCGCTGCCTGGTCACCGCCATGCGCCATGCCGCTCGATCCCGCGGGATAGCTGAATTGGCCATCCGGTTCCGCGACAAGGGCGTCGTCGGATTCGATATCGCCGGCGCCGAGGCCGGCTATCCGCCGACCCGGCATCTCGACGCCTTCGAGTACATGCGAACCAACAACGCGCGCTTCACCATTCACGCCGGTGAGGCGTTCGGCCTGCCGTCCATTCACGAGGCGTTGGCCTACTGCGGAGCGGATCGGCTCGGTCACGGTGTGCGCATCGTCGACGATATCGAGGTGGCGGACGATGGCACGGCCCGGCTGGGCACGCTGGCCGCCATCCTGCGCGATAAACGGATTCCGCTGGAGATGTGCCCGAGCTCGAATGTTCAGACCGGCGCCGTGAACAGCATCGCCAGCCACCCCTTCGACCTGCTGGCCCGGCTGAGGTTTCGGGTCACCGTCAATACTGACAACCGCCTGATGAGTGACACCACGATGAGCCAGGAGATGGCGCGCCTGGTCGAGGCGTTCGGCTACGGGTGGAGTGATCTCGAGCGGTTCACCATCAACGCGATGAAGTCCGCGTTCATCCACTTCGATGAGCGGCTGGCCATCATCGACGAGGTGATCAAGCCGCGCTACGCCGTGCTGATCGGCTAGCCGGCCACCGATCGGCCACGGCGCCGTTGTTGTTTGCTCGATGGTCGCTATCACGCCCGCGTAGCGCGCGCAGTCGCCGCCGCGGGCGTACGATCCGATGTGCGGATGTCGGCCCGCCACGAATTGCCCCGCCACCTCGTGATACATGTCCGGGTGCTCGCGCGATGTAACTTGGTGTGATGTCCAAGCGCGCCGTTTTCAGGGGCGTGTCACCACATAAGCTCCTCACGGGCTTGGGTCGGGTGATCGTTCGCCACCCCCTGCTCGTGATCGCTGCTTGGCTAGTTCTGGCGGGGGCCATGATGGCCTTCATCGCCCCGCTTGGGGTCGTCGCGGCCCGCAACCCCCCGGGTTTCCTGCCCCAAGACGCTCCGGTGTTGGTGTCGGTGCGCGAGATGCAGGACGCGTTCCATGAGGCCAACGCGGGCAATTTCGCCGCGATCATCCTCAGCAACGAGAACGGACTGACGCCGGCCGACGAGGAGACCTATCGCCGGCTCGTCGACAAGCTCAAAGACGACACCAAGCACGTCACGTCGCTCCAGGATTTCGTCCACATCCCGGAACTCAAAGGGGTGATGACCAGTAAGGACCAGAAAGCCTGGAACCTGCCGGTCAGTATGGCCGGCACGATGGGCGCCCCTGACGGCCAGGACTCCTATCGCGCCGTCATGAAGATCGTCGGCGAGGAGACCACGAACTCGACGCTGAAGGTCAACGTAGTGGGCGGCGCCTCGACCATCGAGGACATGAACGTCATCGGCGCGCGCGACCAGCACATGATCGAGATCGCCACCGTCGGGCTGGTGTTCGTGATCCTGATCCTCGTGTATCGCAGCCTGATCGCCATGCTGATGCCGCTGATCACCATCGGCATTTCGCTGGTGGTCGCACAGCAGGCCGTAGCCGGTCTCGGTGAACTCGGGTTGGCGCTGGGCCCGCAGACGATCATGTTGATGACCGGCATGATCATGGGCGCTGGTGTGGACTACGGCGTCTTTTTGTATAGCCGATATCAGGAGCTCACCAAGACCGGGATGGGGTCCGACGACGCCCTGGTCGAAGCGCTGGTCTCGATCGGGGAGGTGATCGCCGGCTCGGCGGGCACCGTCGCCATCACTTTCCTGGGGATGTCCTTCACCAAACTGGCCATCTTCTCCACCGTCGGGCCGGCCTTGGCGGTGACGATCTTCGTCGGCTTCCTGGCGTCGATCACCCTGCTCCCATCATTCATCGTGCTGGCCGGCCGGCGGGGATGGATCAAACAGCGACGCGATATCACCGGCCGTCTGTGGCGGCGATCCGGCGTCCTGATCGTCCGCCGGCCCGTCGCGTTGCTGGTGACCAGCGTCGTGATCCTGGGTGCTTTGGCCGCCACCACGTCGGTGATGAAGTTCAACTACGACGATCGTAAGAACCTGCCCCAGGACTCCGCGAGCAACCGCTCCTACCAGGTGATGGACAAGCACTTCCCGATTAGCAGCACGTTGCAACAGTTCCTTTTCATCCAATCCCCGAACGACCTGCGCACCCCCAAGGCGCTGGCCGACATGGAACAGATGGCCGAACGCGTGGCGCAGCTGCCCAATATCGACATGGTCCGCGGTATCACCAGGCCCACCGGCCAGGTGCTCGAGCAGGCAAAGACCACTTATCAGGCAGGTGAGGTAGGCGCCAAGCTCGGCGATGCGTCCACCCTCATCCACTCCAACGACGACAACTTGTCCTTGCTCTCGGGTGGCGCCGGCAAAATGGCCGACGTGCTGGGTCAGATCCGCACCCAGGTCGTGGGATCGATCGCCAGTGTCCGCGGGCTGACCAGTGCGCTGGACGCCATGTCGCAGAAATACGGTGGATCCAAGACCCTGGACCAGATCGACAAGACCGCCTCCTTGGTGACCAATATGCGGACGCTGGGCGATTCGCTGGGCGTCAGCATTCTGCGGGTGACGAGCATCAGCGACTGGGCCACCCCGATGGTCCTCGCGCTCAATGTCAGTCCGCAGTGCGATGCGGACCCGGCCTGCGTCAACTCACGGTCGGACCTGCAGAAGATCGTCGACGTCAGTAACACCCCGGCTGTCCATGCCATCGAGGCATTCGCCCGCGAACTGTCCGCCACAGATGGGGCGCAGAAACTTGACGAGTCAGTGCGCCAGCTCAGCGCTGATGTGCAGAAGGCGACGTCGGCCGCCCGTGCGCTCGGGGTCGGCCAACCGGGCGGCGTCGAGAAAAAACTCAACGACGCGGTCACGGGCGCCAACCAGCTCGCCGACGCGAGTCGCCAACTCGCGCTGGGTGTACAAACCCTTGTCGACCAGACTCGCAACATCGGAGCGGGCCTTGATCAGGCTTCGTCATTCCTGTTGGCGATGAAGCGAGAGGCCACCGACCCGCCGATGTCGGGCTTCTACATCCCGCCGCAAGTGTTGACGATGGACGAGTTCAAGAAGGCCGCTAATCTGTTTGTCTCCGCGGACGGGCATTCGGCGCGGTATCTGATTCAGACGGCACTCAATCCGTTCGGCATCGAGGCGATGGATCAGGTCAAAGACATCGTCGACACCGCGAACGAGGCACGGCCCAATACCCAGCTGGCCGGTGCGCAGATTTCGATGGTCGGGTTCTCTTCGATTAACGCCAACGTCCGGGATTACTACGACTCCGACTTCATCTACATCTTGTTCATGACGCTGGCCGTCGTCTTCCTGATTCTGTTCGTGCTGCTGCGTTCACTCGTCGCACCGCTGTATCTGGTGCTCTCCGTAATTCTTTCGTATGGCGCTGCGTTGGGCATCGGCGTCGTGCTGTTCCAATTCATCCTCGGTGAGGAATTGGCCTGGGGTGTGCCGGGAATGGCATTCATGGTGCTCGTCGCTGTCGGCGCCGATTACAACCTGCTGTTGATCTCACGCATTCGCGATGAGGCGAAATACGGTGTGCGCTCGGCAGTTATCCGCACCGTGGGCGCGACCGGCGGGGTGATCACCTCGGCGGGTCTCATCTTTGCGGCGTCGATGATGGCGCTGACCGTCAGCAGCATTCTCACGGCAGCTCAGATCGGTTTCGTGATCGGCGTCGGTCTGCTGCTGGACACGTTCCTGGTGCGCACCCTCACGGTGCCGGCGGCGTGCGTGCTTGTCGGCGACGCCAACTGGTGGCCCTCCAAGCCGCCACGCGTCAAGATCGCGGCCGCGAAGGCGGCTGCCGCTGCCGCCGCTGCGACGGCGGTCGCGGTGCTCGACGACGAACCGGTGGAAGAGATGACCGAAGAGTTCGACGAGTTCGACGAGTTCGACGAGGATGAGCCTCCTACCGACCTGCACCCCGAAGTCGAATAGCCGCTGCCGGCAGCCAGGGGATGCCGCGTGCGGCGAAGCTGACCAGGTTGTCGGCGACGGCATCCTCAAGGTGGTAGCGGCTGTTGACCGGGTCGGCGTTCCACAGCGACGAGATCACCTGGCTCAGACCGTCGATGCGGAGCAGGTTGAACTCGGAGTCGTCCTCTAGTCCCATGGCGGCCAGCGTTGCGTGATGCGAAAGATCGATCGTCATCGGTGTCTCGAGTCCGTCGATCGCAAACCCGGTCAGGCCAGCGTCGCCTTCGAGGCGAACAAGCCTGGCGCCCGGCGCGTCTCGGATCTCATTGCCCATGGGATGTCCGGTCAGCACGGCCCGGCTACCGGTCACGGCGAAGGATCCCACGCCCTGCCGGTAGGGTTCGCTGACCTCGCCGACCTTGCCGCCCTTGAAGCGGTAGGAGATGTTGACGCCGCCCGGAATGCGTTGACTGCGAGCCGAACTCGGCGGCAGGAGGCCCAGCCAGGACCTCAGCAGTGCCAATGCGTGGTAGCGATATCCCATCTCGGACATCGAGATTCGGGAGACATCGCCGAGTGCACCGGCTCGGATGGCATCGCCGACCAAGCGGTACTGCGGCATATTCATGAAGTCTTCGCCGACCCGGATCTGGGCCCATTTCCGGAATTGGGTCAGCCTCGCGAGATCGTCGAGACGTCCCATGCCGGGGGTATCGATCACCAGCGCCGCGCCGGGGGCAAGGTGAGCAATCGATTTCAACACGGCGACGTTGTTGGTCACCGTCACTGACACCAGCGCCACGTCGATGTCTCCCGGGCGTAAGACGCGCGGGTCTTCGATCGCCTCGACACCCCAACGCTCGCCCGCGCGGCGTGCGTTCTCGTATGTGCGGGAGTGAATCCCGACGACCTCGACGTGGGAATCCAGCAGATTCAACGCAGGCAAGAATGCGTTGCGAACTCGGTGTCCGGAGCCGACGACGAGCGCCCGCAGCCGGCTACTGGGCTGCGTCACACAACGCCCGCGGCGGCCAGCACCCGAAACCCGACGGTCTGGGCGCGGATGTAGGTAGCCTGCGCCCGCGACAGCTGGTTCTTCGTGGTCGGCGGCAGCGGGGTGCCAGCCGGGATCTCACCGCGGTCCTGCAACGGGCTGGTGGTTCCCACCCGACTCTCGTCGATCAGGGCGAGCAGGGCCGGATCGGTCAGGTGGGCGCGGGCATCGGAAAACTCGGGCAGTCCGATCCGGTCGTTGGGCAGGCCGGCGGGCTGGAACGAGACCTTCAGCACGCGCCGACGCAGCGCGCCCCGGTTCGGAGACGCGCGGTGGAAGTAGGAGCGGTTCCACATCGCGGCCGTGCCGACCGGGCCGACCAATTCGACCGCGTCGCCGCCCGGGCGCATCCCGTTGTTGGGTCGGTGCGGGTAGAACTCGAACGCGCCGTCCCCGCTGCCGACCGGTGACAGCAGGATGAAGATGCTGATGAACGACGGGAAGTCGACGGTGTAAGCGCCGATCGTCTCGGTGTCGCGGTGCCAGCCCAGCGGTTTGTCGCGGTGAATGTGCGGTCTGCCCTGATTGGCGGCGATCTCGTAGCTGTGGCAGTGGTACAGCAGGGCGGTCGGGTGAATGCCGGCGATGACCTGACGAACGGGCTCGCTGAACAACTCGGCGAAGATCCCGGTCTCGGCCAGTGAGTCCGCACTCGCGTAGGACCGTCGTTCACCATCGGTTCCAGCGAAGATCGGATCGAGGCGGCGATTCCAGTCTTCGACCATCTCGACCGGCCAAAGTCCGGTCAAATCGGCGATGCCCTGGTTTGCCAGCAGGTCGGTCAAAGCCAGTGTCGACGTCACCAGTGATACCTCCCTCTGAAATCCGAAATCTCACGCTACAGGCTATCGGTGCTGGCTGCGAGGTCCGGAGGCCACCTGAAACCGGAAAGTGACGAGGTGGCGGGGGCCGATTACCTGGCTTACTTGGCGAAGACGAACAGCCGGTGCTGATAGCCATCGACGTTTGCCCAGTTCTCTTCGTGCACGCTGGTGTAGCCACGGTCCCGGAAGAGCGTCCGGATGTCTTCTTCGAGGTAGCTGTTCAGCCAGCCTCGGCTGATCCGGTCGACTGCCCCGAGCTTGGTGCGCCGGAACTGGTCATTGCTGTCCGGGCAGCCGTAGGAGATCACCGCGCGCGGGACGAACGCCGACAGCCAGTCGAGCACCGAGGGCACGTCGCGCAGGTACTCGAGAACACCCATGATGACGGCGACGTCGTAAGTGTCCTTGCCCAGATTGGGCAGGGGGCGCTCGTTGAGATCGCAGACGATGGTTCCCGGGCCCCGGTCGACGAGATCGGATGGTGTGTAGGTGCACGACGGGGCGAGGTGCTTTTCGATGGCCCGGGTGCCCGCGCCGAACTCGATCACCCGGCTGCCTTCTGGGATCAGCTCAGCGGCCCGTTGGGTCCGCGGTTCCCATTCCGAATAGAGGTTCCGGGTGTCGGCCCAGCGCTTGACGTCAGTCTTTTGGCGCAGTGCGGCGATAATCCCCAACTTCGGGATGTGCACTCGGCTCACTGAATTGTCACCCCACGGTTGTCGTTTTCAGAAGGTTAGCATTCCGCCGGGGTTGGTTTGCGGGGAAACGACGTCGATGTCAATGTGGGCCGGCCGCTTCGTGTCGACGTAGCGCGGGTTTACCCCGGTTTTCCTCACTGGTTGCTTCCTGGCTGGACGCGCCAACGCCAAATCTGCTGCCGATGGGCTAGGGGCCAGGTGTCTAGAATTGCGTTTGCTGATAGAGTCCTCCAAGCCTAGTCGGGGGCGGGTGCGCCGGTTCGTCGTGCTCGGTGTTGGTGGGAAGAGGGAAGTAGCCCGATATGCGCCTAGCGGCTCGTAGCACCGCAGCGGCGGTCGCCGCACTCGCAGTGTTCCTGTCCGTCGTCCTGGCCACGACCCCGACCGCTGCCCTCAAGCTTGTGCTCACAGGCACCACGGTTCTCGTGCTGGGCGGCACGGGGCATTCGCTGTCGCCGACCGAAGATACGAACGAGTTCGTCCAGAACTACACCAGTGCGGTCGGCAACTACGTCGACCCCGCGTCGGCGCTGGGCACCGGTATCCCGTCGGGTCCCTACAACTCGGTCGGCGTCATCACCCCCGAACAATTCGCCCCGAACACGGGCACGTTGACCTTTGATCAGTCGGTCGCCCTGGGGCGCCAGAACTTGGACAACTGCATCAAGGCCACGTCGTGCGATTACAACGACCAGGTGGGCTCGGTGGCGCCGGCCGTCGGCGACACGTTCGTGGTGTACGGCTTCTCGCAGAGCTCCACGGTCGCGACGCTCGAAAAGCGGGCCCTGGCAGCCGAATACGATCCCGGTCAAGGCCCTGACGTCAGCTTCGTGCTGATCACCAACGGCAACCGCCCGAACGGCGGATTCCTCGCGCGCGGGCCCGAAGGCGTCACGATCCCGTCGTTCCTGCCCTTCGGCGGTGCCACCTTCAACGGATCGACCCCGACAGACACCCAGTACGACACGGTCGACGTCGCCGCCGAGTACGACGGTTGGTCGGACTTCCCGGTCAACCCGCTCAACCTGTTGGCGGTCGCGAACGCGATGGCGGGCATCGATTACCTGCACCTCGGCGGCACCTACGACGACAGCACGTTGACCCAGCCGGGCGTCATCGACCAAGGGCAGTACGGCGATACGCACTACTACATGATCTCCACGCCGGTGCTTCCGCTGCTGATGCCGCTGAACAACTTCGGAACCCTGGGTCATGCGTTGGCCGACACCCTGGACGCTCCGCTGCGCGTGATGGTCGAATCGGCCTACGACCGCACCACCAGCCCGGGCGTACCGACGTCGTGGAACATCTTCTACCTGCCGAACCCGATCAAATTCGTCCAGAACCTGGCCATCTCGATCCCGACCGGCTTGGACAACGGCATCCAGGATCTGTTCGGTGTGCGGCCGTTCCGGACGACGCGGCCCGGGCCCTACGGCGTGGGCGGTGTGGGCGTCACCTACACCACCCCTGAGACCACCGAGCCGACGACCACTGCGGCAGCCAAGCAAACGGCCACTGACACGGCTGACGCGACCGCTACCGATGCGGCGGCCAAGAAGTCGAGTCCGGCCACGAAATCGGCCACGGCCACGAAGGCAGCGGTGCCGAAGACTGCAGCCAAGACCTCAGCGGCAGCCAGCGAGTCCAAGGACAGCGCGGCAGCCAGCGAGTCCAAGGACAGCGACACGAAGAGCGACGCCAAGTCGTCACAGCGCGGCGGCGCCAGCGCCGCCAAGCGCGCGAAGGCCGGCGCCGGCGCGAGCTAGTTACTCGCGGCGCAGCCGCGACTCGACGAACCGCTCGATCTCTTCCCACTCCTTCACCGCGGCCGCGTAGGGCCCGGCCGGGCGGGAGTTGCCGTCAGGATCGAGCACGTAATCGACCAACGTGCCGAGCGGGTGGTCCTCGCCCAGCAGCCGGTCGACGAGGTCCTCCTCGGAGTACTCGCCGACATCGCGGACGAATTCGATGGCCAGCTCGAGCTGATCGCGGTCGATCGTGTCGGGCCCGTCGGAGATATCGTCCGACAGCCCCGTCAGCATGTAGATGTTTTCCTCGGTGACATCAACCCGCAGTGAGCCGTCGGTGGCGGCGGTGTGGATGTCGTCGTAGGTGCTCAGGTCGGCCAGATCGTGGTCGCGCTGGTCGGCCAGTGATCGGGCCAGCGTGCGCTCCGAGCCAAACACGCTGATCCTGCCGTTACGGCCCAGGAAGATCGGTCGATCATCGAAGTAGCAGCGCAGCGTGTACACGGTTCCTGAGCCGATCGTGATGCGGATCGGATCGATACCGACCTCGGCCCAGAAGTCCGCGTTGCCGCCGAGCACCACGGCATCCTGCGGCGCCCGCTCGACCGCGGTCTCCTCGTCGTCCGAGTCCTCGTCGGCGTCACCGGTGGCGTCCTGGTCGATCTCGAGGTCGGCCGGCTCGTCGATCTCTTCCTCGTACGGCTCCTCGAGCTCGGCGGCGGCCAGCGTGGCGGCCCGCTCGTTGACCTCGGGGCTGGTGATCACCTCGTCGACGGCGGCCAGCACGCTGTCCCACCCGCGGCCGACGATCTCGCCGACCACGCTCCAGCGCTTCAGTCCGGCCTTGCCATTGAACTGCTCGAACCCGCCGGAGAGCAGCCCCAGGTTGGGGTTGCCGTTGAAGAACCGCGTCACGGGGGGCAGCTCGCATACCGAACCGATCGAGGAGACGACGGCCATGGTGTTGGCCAGCGCGGTCACCGACTCTTCGGTGGGCTTCTCCGACAGCAGCTCTTCGACGGACGCGAGGTCGACCTTGTGATTGTCCTTCGGCGTCAGCTTGTGGGCGTTAGCCGCGGTCAGGTCCTCCCACGCCGGGTGATCGGCCAGGTCGTTATCGGTGTTGGTCCGCACGAATGCGACCAGGTCGGCCACCGACTCGAAGGCGAAGAGGTCCTCGTCCTTGCCGAGGAACGCCTCCCATTCGTCGCCGCCGTCGCGCCACCGGGGCGCCCACAACGTGTACAGGTCACCAGCGGTCACGCCAATGCGAACCGGAACGAGCTCAGCAGCCATGCCGCACAGCCTAACGACGCTTGCTGGCGGGTAACCTGCCCCCCGCTACAGTCTCTGCGCATGGATGTGCGCGTGATCGACCACCCACTGGCTAAGGCACGGCTGACCACCCTGCGCGACGAGCGCACCGAAAACGCCGCCTTCCGTTCCGCACTTGCGGAGCTGACTCACATGCTGGTCTACGAAGCCCTGCGCGACGCGGCGTGCGAGGATGTCGCGATCCACACCCCGATGGCGCACACCACCGGCTCACGTCTGGCCGCCCCACCGCTGCTGGTACCGGTGCTGCGGGCGGGGCTCGGGATGGTCGACCAGGCGAGCAGGCTGATCCCCGAGGCGCAGGTCGGTTTCGTTGGCGTGGCCCGTGACGAGACCACCCATCTGCCGACGCCCTACCTGGAGTCACTGCCCGACGATTTGAGCGCCCAGCCCGTCATGGTGCTTGACCCGATGCTGGCCACCGGCGGCTCGATGGCCTACACGATCGGACTGCTGCACGAGCGTGGCGCCCGTGACATCACCGTGGTGTGTGTGGTGTGCGCACCGGAAGGGATTGCCGCGTTGCAGCAAGTCGCCCCGAACGCTCGGCTGTTCACCGCCACCATCGACGACGGACTCAATGAGATCGCCTACATCGTGCCCGGACTGGGCGACGCCGGGGACCGCCAGTTCGGGCCGCGCTGACTACCAGGTCCGGATGGATTCCAGCAGCCTGTCCTGTACGGCGGCCGCACCCCGGCGCGCATCGGCCAGATCCGCGCCGACTTTCTGGCGAACCTCGGTGTAGCACTTGACTTTCGGCTCGGTGCCTGACGGTCGCACCACCACCCGCACCCAGCTCTGCTGATCACCTCCGGTGAGGAACACCGCGTCGCCCTGCTGGGTGGCGTGTACCGCAAAACCCGCCAGCTCGGTCGGTGGCGTTGTGTGCAGGCGGGCCATCATCGCTGCGGCCTCGGCGGGATCCGCCACCCGCCGCGACACCGCGGCGGTGGTGTACACGCCGTGCCGCAGGGCCAGTCTGTCTAGTGCGGCTGGTATCGAATCACCCTGTGCAATAAAGCTAGTCACCAGATCACAGATGAGCACGGCCGCGCCGATACCGTCCTTGTCGCGGACTGCCGCTGGGTCGACGCAGTGTCCGATGGCTTCCTCGTAGGCATAGACCAGGCTCTGGGCGCCCAGTCCGGCATCGGCTCTGGCGAGCCATTTGAACCCGGTGAGGGTCTCGACGTGCCGCGCGCCGTGGTCGGCGGCGATCTTCGCCAGCAGCTGCGACGACACCACACTGCTGGCCACCACGCTTGTCGCGGCCCGCCCCGGCGGCAGCGTGGATAGGATGTAATCGCCAAGCAGCCAACCGGTTTCGTCGCCGGAGAGCATCCGCCACCGGTCGCCGACCGGAATGCCGACGGCGCAGCGGTCGGCGTCGGGGTCCAGCGCGACGGCGATATCGGCGCCGACCTGCTTGGCGAGTTCGAGCAGTGCGTCGGCCGCGCCCGGTTCTTCCGGATTGGGGAAGGGCACCGTCGGGAAGTCCGGGTCGGGAGCGAATTGGCTTGTGACGGTGTGCACATCGTCGAATCCCGCCGCGCCCAGCACACGCACCGCAAGCTCGCCGCCGACCCCGTGCATCGCCGTCAGTGCCACCCGCAGCCTTCCCTGCGCGGTCCGCCGCAGCGTCGCCACGCGGGCCAGGTAGGCCTCCACCAACGCGTCGTCAGCGGGTTGCACGGCTAGGCGGGGGATCTGGTCAGCCGGCGGCGCCAGCGCGATCGCGGCTTCGATCTCGCGATCGACGGGTGAGACGATCTGCAGGCCGCCGTCGAGGTACACCTTGTATCCGTTATCGACCGGCGGGTTGTGTGAGGCGGTGATCTGCACGCCGGCCGCGGCACCGGACTGCCGGACCGCGAACGCGACAACAGGGGTCGGCACCGGGTGCTCCCAGGTTATCACCGAAAACCCTTGGGCGGCAAACACTTCAGCTGTCGCTTCGCCGAATTGCGCCGAGCCGTGTCGGGCGTCGCGACCGACCACCACGGGTGAGCCGCCCAGACCCCGGTCGGTCAGCACCTGGGCCAGCGCCCATGTCACCCGCCGCGCTACCGCGAGGTTCATCGCGTCCGGCCCGCCGCGCACAGGCCCGCGCAGGCCGGCGGTGCCGAAGGTCAGCGGCCGGGAGAAGCGGGCGGCGAGCTCGACGGCGTCCAATGCGGCGAGCTCGGCAGCGGTGACCGGATCGGGGTCGTGGGCGATCCAGTCCTCGGGGGTCACGGGACCGATTGTGCCCCGTGGTCGGCCTCGTCGGGCCGGCGGGACAGCAGCCCGCGGGACTCGAGCTCGTTGATGCTGTCGGTCAGCGACTGGACCCGGACCTGCAACCGGACCTCGCACGCAGCCGCCGTATCGGCCCAATCTCCTGTGCCCCTTGGTATCTGAGCCTGATGCTGTTTACCGCGCCGCTTCTGGCCCGTGGACTGGTGCGCCTGACCTATAAGCGTGCGAGCACCGAGGCCAGTAGTGCGCCCATCGCGGTGGCCGATGCCCGACCCGCGGCGAGAACTTCGTCGTGACTGAGCGGCTGGCCGGTCATCCCGGCGGCCAGGTTCGTCACCAGCGAGACCCCGAGGACCTGCGCCCCCGCTGCCCGCGCCGCGATCGTTTCGTGCACGGTCGACATCCCGACCAGGTCGGCGCCCAGCGTGCGGAGCATCCGGATCTCGGCAGGAGTCTCGTAATGCGGGCCCGGCATGGCCGCGTAGACGCCTTCGGTCAGGCTCGGGTCGACAGAGCGCGCCAGGTCCCGCAGCCGTGGCGAATACGCGTCCACCAGGTCGACGAACTGTGCCCCGACGAGCGGAGAACGGGCCGTCAGGTTGAGGTGGTCGCTGATCAGTACCGGCTGCCCGACCCGGTACTCGGGTCGCAGGCCGCCGGCGGCGTTGGTCAGCACCACGATGTTCGCGCCGGCGGCGCGCGCGGTTCGCACCGGATGGACGACGGCACGCAGGTCGTGGCCTTCGTAGGCGTGGATGCGACCGAGCAGGACCAGCACATTGCGTGACCCGAGCGGCACCGAGAGCACCCGACCACGATGGCCGAGTGCCGACGGGGGAGTGAAGCCGGGGATCACCGACATCGGGATCTCGGCCACGGGGGTTCCCAGTGCGGCGGCCGCCGGTGTCCATCCCGACCCGAGGACCACGGCGACATCGTGTCGCTGCACGCCGGTGCGCTCGGCGATCACCGCTGCAGCGTGCTCGGCGTCTGGACTCACAGCCTGCGAGCCTAGCTCCGAATGCCATACTTCGTTGATGCCCGCCGCCACCGCGTCCACCCGCGTCGAGGACGTCGTTGCGGCTCGCGGTGGCGATTTGATCGAACTCTCGCACGCCATTCACGCTGAGCCCGAGCTTGCGTTCGACGAGCACCGCAGCTGTGCCAAGGCGCAGGCGCTGGTGGCGGAGCGCGGGTTCGAGATCACCGCGGCGCCGGGTGGTTTGGACACCGCATTCCGGGCCGACTTCGGGTCGGGCCCGCTGGTGATCGGCATCTGCGCGGAGTACGACGCGCTGCCCGGGATCGGTCATGCGTGCGGGCACAACATCATCGCGGCGTCGGCGGTGGGGACCGCGCTGGCACTGGCTGAGGTGGCTGACGCGCTTGGACTCACGGTCGCCCTGATCGGCACACCTGCCGAGGAGTCCGGCGGCGGCAAGGCATTGCTGATCGAGGCCGGAGTGTTCGACGATGTCGCGGCCGCGGTGATGCTGCACCCCGGGCCGATCGATATCGCCGCCGCGCGGTCGCTGGCATTGTCCGAGGTGATCGTCACCTATGCCGGCCGCGAATCGCATGCCGCCGTCGCACCGTATCTAGGGATCAACGCCGCCGACGCGGTGACCGTCGCGCAGGTGGCGATCGGGTTGCTGCGACAACAGATGGCACCCGGCCAACTGGCGCACGGCATCGTCACCGAGGGCGGGTCGGCGACCAACATCATTCCGGGCCGGGCTCGGCTGCAGTACACGATGCGGGCGGTCAACACCGATTCGTTGCGGGGTCTGGAAGCCAAGATGCGCGGCTGCTTCGCTGCCGGGGCGGTCGCGACCGGCTGCGAGCACGAGATCGCCGAAGCCGCACCGCCTTACGCGGAACTGACGCCCGACTCGTGGCTTGCCGAGGTGTTCCGCGACGAGATGACCAAGATGGGCCGCACCCCGGTGCCGGCCGAGGTGGAAGCCGCAATGCCGTTGGGGAGTACGGATATGGGCAATGTCACACAGTTACTTCCGGGCATTCACCCGGTAGTCGGCGTCGAATCGAACGGTGCGGTGATCCACCAGCCCGGCTTCACTGTCGCGGCGGGGGGGCCGAGTGGGGATCGCGCGGTCACCGAAGGGGCAATCATGTTGGCGCGCACAGTCGTTCGGCTGGCTGAGGCGCCTGCGGAGCGGGATCGCGTGCTGGAGTCACAGGACCGGCGGAAGGTGGTTCGCCGATGAGCATCGCCGATATCGCCGAGTCCTGGCTGGCGGGGCACTTCGATGAGCTGGTGGGCTGGCGCCGCCACATTCACCGCTATCCGGAGCTGAGCCGCCAGGAGTTCGCCACCACTCAGTTCGTCGCCGATCGTTTGGTTGAGGTCGGCCTCAACCCGAAGGTATTGCCCGGCGGTACCGGCCTGACGTGTGATTTCGGCCCCGAGCATGCGCCGCGGATCGCGTTGCGTGCCGATATGGATGGGCTGCCGATGGCCGAGCGCACCGGCGCCCCGTACAGCTCGACCATGCCGAACGTCGCGCACGCCTGCGGCCATGACGCGCACACCGCGATGCTGATCGGCGCCGCGACGGCGCTGGCGTCGGCACCCGAACTGCCGGTCGGTGTGCGGCTGATCTTCCAGGCCGCTGAGGAACTCATGCCCGGCGGAGCGATCGACGCGATCGCCGCCGGTGCACTGGTGGGGGTGTCGCGGATCTTCGCGCTGCACTGTGATCCCCGGCTGGCGGTAGGCCGCGTCGCGATCATCCCTGGCCCGATCACATCGGCGGCGGACTCGATCGAGATCACCCTGCACTCGGCCGGCGGCCACACGTCGCGACCACACCTGACATCGGATTTGGTGTACGGGATGGGCACGCTGATCACCGGGTTGCCCGGTGTGCTGTCCCGCCGGATCGACCCACGGCACAGCACCGTGATGGTCTGGGGAGCGGCCAATGCGGGCGTCGCGGCCAATGCGATCCCGCAGACCGGGACCTTGGCCGGCACCGTGCGAACGGCCAGTCGTGATGCCTGGGTCGGTATGGAAGACCTTGTGAGGGAGACGGTTTCAGGCCTCTTGGCGCCACTGAGAATCGAGCACACCGTGCAGTACCATCGTGGCGTGCCGCCGGTGGTCAACGAGGAGCGCTCGACGCAGATCATGACGCACGCCATCGAAGCCGTGGCGCCCGATGCGTTGGCCGACACCCGTCAGTCCGGCGGCGGTGAGGATTTCTCCTGGTATCTGGAGGAAGTGCCCGGCGCAATGGGGCGGCTCGGGGTGTGGAGCGGTCGCGGCGAACAGCTCGATCTGCATCAACCGACATTCGATCTCGACGAGCGGGCGCTCGCGGTCGGGGTCCGGGTTCTGGTCAATATCGTCGAACAGTCGGCAGGGTACTGAATGAAGCTTCTGGTGACCGGCGGTGCCGGCTACGTCGGCAGTGTGTGTGCCGCAGTGCTGGTGGAAGAGGGGCATGAGGTCGTCGTCGTCGACGATCTGTCGACAGGTAACGGTGACGCCGTTCCGGCCGGGGCGCAGTTCATCGAGGCCGACATGGTCGAGGTCGCGCCGACGCTGCTCGGCGACGGATCCTTCGGCGGAGTGCTGCACTTCGCCGCCAAAATAATGGTGGGTGAGTCGGTTGAGGCGCCGGAGCGTTACTGGGACGGCAACGTCATCAAGACGCTGCAACTACTGGAGGCGATCCGCGCCGCTGGCGTGCCACGGTTGGTGTTCTCCTCGACAGCGGCCACCTACGGTGAGCCGGAGTCGGTGCCGATCACCGAGGACGCGCCGACCAGGCCGACCAGTGCCTACGGTGCCACGAAACTTGCGATCGACCACGCAATCACGTCGTATGCCATCGCGCACGGACTGGCCGCGACCAGCCTGCGTTACTTCAACATCGCCGGGGCGTATGCCGGATTAGGTGAGCGCCACCCCACCGAGACGCACTTGATTCCACTGGTGCTGCAGGTTGCCACTGGGCAGCGCCGGGAGATCCTGGTGTACGGAAACGACTGGCCCACCCCGGATGGCACCTGTATTCGCGACTACATCCACGTGCGCGATCTTGCCGATGCGCACCTGCTGGCGCTGCAGAACTCCAAGCCCGGCGAACATCAGATCTACAACCTGGGCAACGGCACCGGGTTTTCGGTGCGTGAGGTGATCGCGAGTTGTGAGCGGGTGACCGGCGGGCCGATCGCTGCGCGCGATGTCGAGCGCCGGGCCGGCGATCCGGCGGTGCTGATCGCCTCCAGTGAGAAGGCAATCACCGAACTCGGCTGGAAGCCACAGCACACCAATATCGACGAGATCGTCTCCGACGCTTGGGAATTCACCCGCTCGCGGATTTGACTAGCTGCTGCCGGTCCCGGGGCCGATGTTGCTTGCCGGACGGGTGCGCAGATCGTGCACGTACTCAGCTGGGGCACCGGCGATCTCGGCAGCATCAGCTATCACGCCGATGTAGCGCGCCGAGGGCAGTCCGCCCTCCCATGCGTCCAGCACATAGAGCCAGGCGAGCACGGGATCGGTTGTGGTGTCGGTGGATTCGCACTCGATGCGGCATCTGATCTTCTTGTGGAAGCCCAGCTCTGAGCCCTCCCAGCGATCCAGGTTCTGTTCGTCGGCGGGCGTCATGTCGTAGAGCACTACGAACACCTTGGAATCGGGGTCCTCGACCAGAGTGGCAAGCGCGCCTTCCCAGCCGATGTCCTCACCGGCGAACGTCAGCCGCCAGCCGTGCAGCCAGCCGGTGCCGGCCATCGGGGAATGCGGCGCGCGTTCCAGCATCTGCTCGGGATGCATGTTGGACCCATAGGCGGCATAGAGCGGCACGGGGAAAGCCTAGAGCGTCCGCTCGGCGGGAGCGCACCGACTGGGGTGATTAGGCTGACCCCGTGACGACGCGGATCGTGATCATCGGTGGGGGGCCGGCCGGTTACGAGGCCGCACTGGTCGCGGCGGGACGGGCCGAGGTCACCGTGGTGGACTCCGACGGCATTGGCGGGGCGTGCGTTCTCTTCGACTGCGTGCCGTCCAAGACCTTCATCGCCTCGACAGGTGTGCGCACCGAACTGCGCCGCGCCTCGGGGCTGGGGTTCGACATCGGCATCGACGACGCCAAGATCTCCTTGCCCCAGATCAACAACCGGGTGAAGACGCTGGCCCGCTCCCAATCCGCCGATATCGGCAACCACCTGCTGCGCGAGAAGGTCCACGTTGTCGCGGGTCGCGGTGAGCTGATCGACTCCGTGCCGGGCATGGCCCACCACCGCGTCAAAGTCACCACACCGAACGGCCAGGTCGGCACCCTCAAGGCCGACGTCGTACTGATCGCCACCGGCGCGAGCCCCCGCGTCCTGCCCAACGCCGAGCCCGACGGCGAGCGCATCCTCACCTGGCGGCAGCTCTACGACCTGCCTGAGCTGCCCGAACACCTGGTGATCGTCGGATCCGGTGTCACCGGCGCCGAGTTCTGCAACGCCTACACCGAGCTCGGTGTCACCGTCACCGTGGTGGCCAGCCGCGACCAGATCCTCCCGCACGAGGACAGCGACGCCGCTGCCGTGCTGGAAGAGGTCTTCGCCGAGCGCGGGGTGACGCTGGTCAAGAACGCCAGGGCGTCCTCGGTGCTCCGCACCGAGGGCGGGGTCAAGGTCACGATGGCCGACGGCCGCGTCGTCGAGGGCAGCCACGCGCTGATGACGGTCGGATCGGTGCCCAACACCGCTGGTCTGGGGCTGGAACGGGTCGGCGTCGAACTCGGGGGAGGCAACTACATCCCGGTCGACCGGGTGTCCCGCACCAAGGCCTCGGGCGTCTATGCCGCCGGCGACTGCACGGGGCTGCTGCCGCTGGCCTCGGTCGCGGCAATGCAGGGCCGTATCGCGATGTATCACGCGCTGGGCGAGGGGGTGGCCCCGATCCGGCTGCGCACGGTCGCCTCAGCCACCTTCACCAGGCCCGAGATCGCCGCCGTCGGGGTACCGCAAACCGCCATCGATGATGGGTCGGTGCCCGCCCGCACGATCATGCTGCCGCTGAACACCAACGCTCGAGCCAAGATGTCGCTGCTCACCCGTGGTTTCGTGAAGATCTTCTGCCGGCCCGCCACCGGCGTCGTCATCGGCGGTGTGGTGGTGGCCCCGATCGCCTCCGAGTTGATCCTCCCGATCGCTCTGGCGGTGCAAAACCGCATCTCGGTGACCGATCTGGCCCAGACGCTGTCGGTCTACCCGTCGCTGTCCGGGTCGATCGTCGAGGCTGCGCGCCGCCTGATGGCCCACGACGATCTCGGCTAGCCTGGGGCCTTATGAGCGACCCGATCCTGAGACCGGGCACCGGTCAGACCTTTCTCGGCCCTTCCGAACGTGCGCGCGCCTGGGAGCGATTGGGCAGCGAACAGTTCGACGCCGTCGTTGTCGGCGGTGGCGTGGTCGGTGCGGGCTGCGCACTGGATGCCGCGACCCGCGGGCTCAAGGTGGCCCTTGTCGAGGCGCGCGACTTCGCGTCGGGAACGTCGAGCCGCAGTTCGAAGATGTTCCACGGGGGGCTGCGCTACCTCGAACAGCTCGAGTTCGGCCTGGTGCGCGAGGCGCTGCACGAGCGTGAGCTCTCCCTGACCACGCTCGCGCCGCATCTGGTCAAGCCGCTGCCGTTTCTGTTCCCGCTGACCAATCGGGTGTGGGAGCGGCCGTACATCGCGGCGGGCATCTTCCTCTACGACCAGCTGGGTGGCGCGAAATCTGTTCCACCGCAAAAGCATTTGACGAAATCCGGGGCGCTCCGGCTGGCTCCTGGGCTCAAGCGCAGCTCGTTGATCGGTGGCATCCGCTATTACGACACCGTCGTCGACGACGCCAGGCACACCATGACCGTCGCCCGGACCGCCGCCCACTATGGCGCGGTGGTGCGCACGTCGACCCAGGTGGTGAAGCTGCTCCGCGAGGGTGACCGGGTGATCGGCGTGACGATCCGGGACTCCGAGGACGGTTCGGTCGAGGATGTCCGCGGGCACGTGGTGATCAACGCCACCGGGGTGTGGACCGACGAGATCCAGGCGCTGTCCAAGGAACGCGGCCGCTTCCGGGTGCGCGCGTCCAAGGGTGTGCACGTGGTGGTGCCGCGGGATCGGATCGTGTCCGAGGTGGCGATCATCCTGCGCACCGAGAAGTCGGTGCTGTTCGTGATTCCGTGGGGCACGCACTGGATCATCGGGACCACCGACACCGACTGGAACTTGGATCTGGCGCACCCGGCCGCGACGAAGGCCGATATCGACTACCTCCTCGCCACTGTGAACACGGTGCTGGCGACGCCACTGACCCACGACGATATCGACGGGGTGTACGCCGGACTGCGGCCGTTGTTGGCGGGGGAGAGCGAGGAGACCTCCAAGCTCTCGCGCGAGCACGCGGTGGCGGTGCCGTCGCCGGGCCTGGTGGCGATCGCGGGCGGCAAGTACACGACGTACCGGGTGATGGCCGAGGACGCGGTCGACGCGGCGGCGGAGTACGTCCCGGCCCGGGTGGCGACATCGATCACCGAGAAGGTGCCGCTGATGGGTGCCGACGGCTATTTCGCGCTGATCAACCAGACCCAGAGTGTCGGGGGGCGCTACGGGCTGCATCCCTACCGAGTACGCCACCTGCTGGACCGGTACGGCTCGCTGATCGGTGAGGTGCTGGCGCTGGCCGCCGACAAGCCCGAGCTGCTGGAGCCGATCACCGACGCGCCGGTGTACCTCAGGGTGGAGGCCGCCTATGCGGCGGCCGCCGAAGGGGCGCTGCATCTGGAGGACATCCTGGCGCGCCGGATGCGGATCTCGATCGAATATCCGCACCGCGGGGTGGATTGTGCCGCCGAGGTCGCCGATATCGTCGCGCCGATCCTGGGCTGGAGCGAGGCCGACTGTGCCCGCGAGGTCGCGACGTACATCGCGCGGGTGGAGGCCGAGGTGCTCTCGCAGGCCCAGCCCGACGACGAGTCGGCCGATGCGCTGCGGGCCGCGGCGCCGGAGGCGCGCGCCGAGATTCTTGAGCCGGTGCCACTTAATTGAGACGTGGGCGCCCGGCACCCCTCCCCGATCGCGACGGTGTGGGCCCGGCGCGGGTGCGGCTGCGGGGCGGCGCGGTGCTCGTCGAACTGGCTGACCGGTTCGGTGAGGATGCCGCCGAAAAGGTGCTCAGCGGTGAGGTGGTCGATGCAGACGGGGCGGTGATCACCCCGTCCACCGTGTTGCCGCCCGGTGCCCAGGTGTACCTGTACCGCGAGCTGCCCGACGAGGTGGTGGTGCCGTTCGATATCCCGGTGCTCTACCGCGACGACGACATTGTGGTGGTCGACAAGCCGCACTTTCTGGCCACCATGCCGCGCGGTGGGCATGTGGCGCAGACCGCGCTGGTCCGGTTGCGTCGCTCGCTCGAACTGCCGGAGCTCAGCCCGGCGCACCGGCTGGATCGGCTGACCGCGGGGGTGCTGCTGTTCACGGTCCGGCGTGAGGTTCGGGGCGCTTATCAGACGCTGTTCGCGCGCGGGCTGGTGCGCAAAACCTACCTGGCGCGTTCGTCGGCTGTCTCTTCGGTGTCGCTGCCGACCGTCATGCGCAGCCGAATCATCAAGCGGCGCGGTCAGTTACAGGCTTGTGAAGAACCGGGTGAGCCGAATGCCGAGACGTTGGTGGAGTCTTTGGGCGAGGGGTGCTATCGGCTGACTCCGCAGACTGGACGCACGCATCAGCTACGGGTCCATATGGCATCGCTGGGCTTGGCGATCGATAACGACCCGTTGTACCCGCGTGTGGTCGAGGTGGCCGACGATGATTTCTCCGCGCCGCTGCGGCTGGTGGCCAAGCGGCTGGAGTTCGACGACCCGTTCACGGGGGAGGTGCGGTCGTTCGTCAGCGCTGGCACGACGGACACCAGTACGTGACGCGGTCCTCTTCGGAGGACTCCGCGCAACGGATCGGGGTTCCACAACGGCGGCAGGGCTCGCCGGCGCGGCCGTAGACCCAGAGCTCCTGCCCGCGCCGGTTGTTGCCGGTGGTGGTGCGGTTCACGCGGGTGCGGTTGGCCCACAACATCTTCTGTGCCTGGTTCACTGTGCGTAGCGGATCGGTGAGGCTGCTGACCGGGGTGGTCGGCAGGCGCCCGAAGATGAAACACAGTTCGTTGGCGTAGACATTGCCGACGCCGGCGAGGTTGCGCTGGTCGAGCAGTGCTTGGGCAAGGGGCCGGTCGGGGTCCGCGGTCAGATTGGCTGCGGCCCGTTCGTGATCCCAGTCATCGCCGAGGAGATCGGGTCCCAGGTGGGCGACGGCATCCATATCGTTGTCGCGGTCGAGTATTTCCAGCACACCCAGGTCGATGCCGAGCGCCTGAATGTCTGCGGCTTCCAGGAAGATTCGGATTTTGTAGGCTTGACGTTGTGGCCGGCCCTTGGGGCCCACGCGCCAAGCGCCGTCCATCTTCAGGTGCGAGTGGATGCTGGCCGAGCCGACGCGGACGAACAGGTGCTTGCCGCGGCTGATCACCTCGTCCACGGTGCTGCCGGTGAGATCCACGGTGGCGTAACGAGGCACGCGAACATCGCACCGCGTCAGCGTCTTACCCACCAGCGCGTCGCGCAGGTTGGCCGCGGTGCGGAACACGGTGTCGCCCTCAGGCATGGCTCCACCCTAGAAGGGTGGCGGATGGGCCGTGGCCCTGGCTTCGTTGCGCCCGCGTTCCCAGCGGATCCGATACTCCCGCTCTTGGGATCGAGTTCGGCGGCGGGCCGGCATCATCAACCCGCGCCCAGGCTCGTGTTCCTGGACCGGTGGGTCTGGCAGGTTCAGCTCCCCGGTGGGGTCGAAGAGTTGCGGAAAGAACAGTGAGCCGCCGGGTTTGGTGGTGTAAATCCGCCCCGACGGGGAGGTCCAGATCACCGTGCCGTCGGGTAATTGACGGTCGGCCCAGCCGCCGGGGCCAGAGTAGAAGGTCTTTAACAAATGATGCGCTCGGCATAGCAGTTTCAGGTTCGACGGATGCGTAGGCCCAAACGGGTAGGGCACTGTGTGGTCGATATCGGCGACCTCGGCCGGGCGATCGCACCCGGGGAACCGGCACGTCAGGTCGCGGCAGCGGATGAACTCCGCCAAGGCGGGCGACGGGCGGTAGTGCGGTTCGGCGCTCAGCTCCTTGCCGCCGATCACCGGTCGCAGCGTGGCTCGTGCCGCCAAGACCCGCACCGTGTCGGCGGGAACTGCACCGTAGCCAGGCAATAGCGCCGGAGCGGTTCCCTCGCCGGACACAGTCTTGGCTTCGGCCAGCAGATGGATAACTATCTGCCCGGGCTCGCTGCCTGCCTCCGATCGAGAGGGGCACTCGTCGGAACCGCAATCGCAATTCATCGTCGAAGTGCCGGCGGCCACCGCGCCCACGGCGTCAGCTCGGCGCTGACGGGCAGTTCGGGAGTCGTCACGGCACACCGTCGCGGCGAGTTGATCCAGCCGCCGGTCGAATGCTGCCCCGTCCGTCGCTCGAACACGGGCCCAAATCTCGGCCATCCCGTCCTGGCCGGGCACGACCTCGACGTGACGGTCGTCGTCGGCGTCGCGGGTGGTGCGCACGGCATGGGGATCCAGTTCTTGAATGAACCAGTCGATGATCTCGGTGATTCTTTTCCGCGAGAATGCATTCCACCGGTCTGCAGCATCCGCGAGCTGCTCATCGACGGCGGCGAGCGTGTCGGAGTCGCGGATCAGCCCGGTGCGGAACACCGCGGCGATCACGATGCGAAAGTCGATCGCGCCGGAGGCGAACAGCGTGCCCAGTTTGGGTAGCCGCTCGATGAGCTGTAGGCCGTAGTCCATCTGAGAGGACGCGCGGCCGCGGCTGATCCCGAGCTCCGCAGCCACTTCAGCGGCGACCGCCTCCCAGTTGTCGATACACCACTGGGAACGTTCGGCCGCATCGACCCCACTCATCCGGCGCTGACACAGCCGGCCTGCTGCCAGCACGCGACGGGCGATCCCCGCCCGTTCACTGCGCTGCCCCCGGCGCATCTCGTCCAGTAGGCCGAGGTCGTTCAATTCCTCGAACATGTGTGCGATGCTACTCCTGCCCAACGACAATTTTCGGCAGAGCCGCCGTCGACTTGAGCTCTTTTCGTCGACATGATCCTTACCGTTGCGCGGTCTATCCGATCCGCATGACTCCGCATGACGATGTCGGGGCCCACGTCGGCAGCACTGCGCCCAACAGGGTCGATGCTCGCGATCATCCGACGTCAGGGGAGGACTCTCGTGAGTATCCTTTCCGCGGCGAGAGTTTCGGTGGCAGGGCGAAGCCCGGTACCTGGGCGACCGAGCAGGCGCAGACGCCGGCCTTCCGTCGGTGGCCTTGCGCTCGGGGTACTGGGTTTCGCGCCGTCCATCTGGACCGCCCTCGGGACCGCTCGATCGTCACCGCCCCCGAATTCCGAGAGCTGGTCGGGCGGGCATCCGAGGCCGTGCGGGACGAGGCGAGCAGCATGTTCGAAGCGGAGGAACGGGAGATGGCCCGATGACCGTCCACGCGGTCAAGCGCGGTGCCCTTCGCCGGAACGCTCCCGTCGCCATCCTGTTCTGGCCCACCCAGGAGCTGTCGATCACCTTCGTGACCTTCCTGGGCGCCAACGGCGGCCTCGGTGGCAGCGAGTCGCCGCATGACGGCCGGTCCGGGGTTGTCGAGAGCGGCGGCGTCCCGGCTTGCATTCGAATTCGATGTCGGCATGCGCAGCAGGCGTGAACCATCCGGCTGTGGCGAGAAGCAGGCCCGCCATGATGCACGCGATCTTCATGCCCCCAGTAGTCGCACTGCGTCCGGCCGGCCGCCGATCCCAACTAGCGCAGCCGCAGTCCCCGCGGAGTGCGGGAGAAGCCGGCGTCGACCAACGCCTCGGCCGTCGCCTTCCGGTCCGGATGCCCGCCCACCTCCAACACCGATACCCCATCGAGCCTTTCGACCAGTACGCCGCCGATGCGGCCACTGCCCACCAGCTCGGCCAGTGTGCCCGCCGCGGCCCGTTGCGCTTCCGCGTCAGAGCTGAAGTTCACCAGCGAACGGCCACCGCGCTCCAGGAACCACACCAGCTCGCCGTCCACCAGCACCACCAGCGCGCCCGCCTTCCGCCCAGGCCGATGGCCGGCATCGGCATCCGCGCGAGAAGGCCATGGCAGCGCCGCGCCGTACGGATTGGCGGGATCGGCTGCGGCCAGCACGACCGTCCGATAGTCCGGGCGTTCCGGATCCACCCCGTCCAGATACGTCCGCAACCGGTCGACCGTCGAGGCCACCGCGAACTGCGCCCCGCCCAGCGACTCGACGAAATAGCCCCGCTGACAGCGCCCGGCCTCTTCGAACCCGGTCAGGACCTTGTACAACATCGCGAACCCACCCGGCACGCCCTCGGCAGCCGCCGCACCCTTGGTTAACACGCCATGCCGATTCAGCAGCATTTCGGCTGAGAAGTGCGCCCGCACAGTCGAATCGGGCTCACAAACCGGTAGCGCCGACCACCGCCCGGCAACCGTCGAATCCATCGCTCGGCTTTGCGGGTGTGTCACCGAGTACCGGCTCAGCCGTGGTGCGCGCCGCTGCCGATGTGCGGGCGCGGCCGGCCGGCGGGTGCCGGGCTTGCGGCCACCGGCCAGCATCGCTCGCACCGGGGCGAACGTATCGCCGGTGACCCAGCCCGCCCAGATCAGTTCCCACAGAGCGGCTTTGACGGTCTCCTCGGCCCCCGCCAGTTGCCGGAAGAAGAACGCGCCACGCGCCTCGCCCGGCTCGCCCAGGACTTCGAGGATGGCCCGGTGGGCGTCGGTGAAGTCGATCTCGGAAGGGGTTGTCAGTGTCAGCGGTGCGGTGTCAGCGTGGTGGAACGCGATCCAGCCGTCGCTGCCCGAGATCGAGCCGGCCCCCGACCAGATGACATCACCGGAGGCCAGCAGCTCGTCGAGCATCGCCGGCTGGTAGTCGCGCACTCGCGGCCCGAACACCAACGGTTCGACCGCCGAGGCCGGCAACGGTACGCCGGCCAGCTGGTCGATCACCGTGGCCAAGCCGTCGAGGCCGGACGCGGCGGAGCTGCCGACCTGCTGCCAGGCCGGCAGGAAGCGGGCGTAGGCGGCCGGACTGACCGGCTCGACCTGGGCGCGCAGCGCGGCCAGCGAGCGGCGACGCAGAATGCGCAGCACCTCGGCGTCACACCACTGGTCTGCATCAGTGGCGGCGACGAACTCACCGCGAATCAGCTTGCCGTCCACAGCCATTCGGCCGAGTACGTCGGCGGCGACCCGCAGGCCCAGCCCGAACCGGGCGGCAGCCTCGGCGGTGGTGAACGGTCCGCGCGTGCGGGCGAACCGGCCCATCAGCTCGCCGAGGGGATCGGCCACCGATTCGGTGAAACTCGTCGGCACCCCCACCGGTACCGCGACACCGACCGCATCCCGTAGCCTGCCGATGTCCTCGATACCGGCCCACCACGACTGGCTGGCATACGTCAATGGCAGCGCGCGTTTGGCGGCATGTAGACCGGCAAGCCACCCGCCAACATCGCTGGCGGTGCAACGCTGCGCGATCTCGGCCTCGGTCAGCGGACCCAGTAGCCGCAACAGGTCGGCGACTCCTTCCGAGTCGCGGGCCTTGCGATCCTCGGAAAGATGTTGCAGCTGGCGCGATGTGGCCGCAATGACGTCCGGGTCGAGCAGTTCGCGGAGCTCGACGCGGCCCAACAGCTCAGCCAGCAGGGTGCTGTCCAAGGACAGCGCAGCCGCGCGGCGCTCGGCCAGCGGGCTGTCGCCCTCGTACATGAACGCCCCGACGTAGCCGAACATCAGTGACGCCGCGAATGGCGACGGCATCGGCGTCTCGACCTCCACCAACCGCACCCGGCGCTGGGCGATTCGGCCCATCAGCTCGATCAGCGTCGGAACGTCATAGACGTCCTGCAGGCATTCCCGCACCGCTTCCAGCACGATCGGGAAATCGGGGTATTTGCGTGCCACATCGAGCAATTGGGCCGCGCGCTGACGCTGATGCCACAGCGGTGAGCGCTTACCGGGATTGCGCTTGGGCAGCAGCAGCGCCCGGGCCGCGCACTCGCGAAACCGCGACGCGAACAGCGCTGACCCGCCGACCTCGGTGGTGACCAACGGCTCGATTTCCTCGGGGGAGAACACGAACAGGTCCGCCCCGGGCGGGGCATCCTCGGTATCGGGCAAGCGCACCACGATTCCGTCGTCGGACGCCGTGGGTTTCTCGTCGATACCGTAACGCTCCAACAGCCGCCGGCTGACCGCCAGCGCCAGCGGCCCATGCACTTTCAAACCGTACGGTGAGTGCAGCACCACCCGCCAATCGCCCAGTTCGTCGCGGAACCGCTCCACCATCAGGGTGGTGTCGCTGGGCACCGTCGCGGTTGCGGAGCGCTGGTCGTCGAGCAGTTGCCACAGGTTATCGGTGGCGTAGTCGGCGAAACCCAAATCGTTGCAGCGCTTATCGAAATCCTCGCGCCCCAGGCTGGCCAGCTCACCGGTGAACTTGCCGATCGCCTGGCCCAACTCGGCAGGGCGGCCGGTGTCATCGCCACGCCAGAACGGCAGTCGGGCCGGCTGCCCCGGTGCCGGGATGACCAGCACCCGGTCATGGGTGATCTCGGTGATTCGCCAACTGGTCGCACCCAGCGAGATCACATCGCCGGGCCGTGACTCGTACACCATCTCTTCGTCGAGTTCACCTACCCGGGAGGGCTTTTCGGAGTCAGTGGCCAGGTATACGGTAAACGCACCGCGGTCCGGGATGGCCCCGCCGGATGTCACCGCCAGCCGTTGCGCACCCGGCCGCGCCGTGAGCGCGCCGGTGTCCCGGTCATAGATCAGCCGCGGGCGCAGTTCGGCGAAATCGGTGGACGGATACTTGCCCGACAACAAATCGAGCGTGGCCTCGAAGGCGCTGCGCGGTAACGTCGCAAACGGCGCACTGCCGCGAACGACGTCGAACCACGTGTCGGCACTGATCGGCTCCAGGGCGCAGGCGGCGACGGTGTGCTGGGCCAGAATGTCGAGCGGATTGGTGGGCACCCGCATGGTTTCGATCTGTCCGGCCAGCATGCGCTGCACGCTGACCGCGCATCCGATGAGATCGGTGCGATGTTTCGGGAACAGCACGCCACGCGATATTTCACCGACCTGGTGCCCGGCCCGGCCGATACGCTGCAGCCCACTGGCCACTGACGGTGGGGCCTCGACCTGGATCACCAGATCAACCGCGCCCATGTCGATCCCGAGTTCCAGGCTCGAGGTCGCCACCACCGATTTGAGCCGCCCGCTCTTGAGGTCGTCCTCGACGATGGCGCGCTGCTCCTTGGACACCGAGCCGTGGTGCGCGCGGGCCAGTAGCGGCTCAGCGCCGTAGGTTTGGCCGCTGCCCATGATGTGGGCGGGCGGCCCGCCTGGCACCTGCCGGTTGGGTGGCGCCGCCAGTTCGATACCGGAGCGCTCCGCGTGAATCTCGTTGATACGGGAGGTGAGTCGTTCGGCGAGGCGCCGGGAATTGGCGAACACGATCGTCGAGTTGTGTGCCTCGATGAGGTCGACGATGCGAGCCTCGACATCGGGCCAGATCGTGTTGTTCTCCAGGTTGGCCATATCGGGTACTGGTACCTGCACGGTCAGCTCGAAGGTCTTGGTCGCCGGCGGGGCGACGATGGTGGTCGGCCTGGTCCCCGACAAGAACCGGGCCACCTCCTCGGGCGGGCGGACCGTCGCCGATAACCCGATGCGCTGCGCGGGGGTCTCCAGTAGCGCGTCGAGCCGCTCCAGCGACACCGCCAGATGCGCGCCGCGTTTGGTACCTGCGACGGCGTGGACCTCGTCGACGATCACGGTCTGCACGTCGGTCAACGTTTCGCGGGCCGCCGAGGTCAGCATCAAGAACAGCGACTCCGGTGTGGTGATCAGGATGTCGGGTGGCTTGGTGATCAGCTCGCGGCGCCGGGCCGGCGGGGTATCGCCGGAGCGGACCCCGACGCTGATCTGCGGTGCCGGGTCGCCGTCGCGCTCGGCGATGCGGGTGATACCGGTCAACGGGGTACGGAGGTTGCGTTCGACGTCGACGGCCAGCGCCTTGAGCGGGGAGATGTACAGGACGCGGGTGCCGGTGCCCTCTTCATGGGCCAGCCGGTCTAGTGCCCACAGAAACGCGGCCAGTGTCTTGCCCGACCCGGTAGGCGCGATGACCAGCGTGTTATCGCCGTCAGCAATGGCTGACCACGCGCATTTCTGGGCAGGGGTCGCCTCGGCGAACGTGCCCGTGAACCAGCGCCGGGTCAGCGGACTGAACCGGGCAAGAGGATCTGCGGGACTCACGACTCCAGGGTGCCAGGGGGTACCGACACGGCCGGTATAGACCGGATGTATTGACGGATCACTGGATCAGTGTTGCGGCTGCGCGCGTTGCTGGCACGGGCTCGCGCCGGCCCTGAATTCCGTGACCTGGTCTGTCGCCACCGCGCCATGGCCGAAGCGCATGGCTATGACGGCCATATCGCCTGGGCTCAGGCTGCCGCCGACAGCCCGGATGTGGCGTGTTTCAACAGCCCGCACCCGGTAGCGAGTTGTCCGGCGCCCACAGCGGCCCGGCCGGCCACCGCGGCTCCGAGTAACTGAGCGTCGCCGGGAAGGTCGTCCCCACGCTGGCCCGCATCCTGAGCCACCGCGACAGCCTCGCGCACCCGACCGGACAACAACAGCACCGTGAGATGGGCGTCGGCGATGTTGAGCCGCATCTGCGGTGCATCGAAGCGACGTGTGGCGGCGAGGTATCCGGCCTGTGCGTACGCTTCCGCGTCAGCTGTCCGGCCTGCCTCACCCGATATGACGGTCAGCGCCCACCCGATCTCGGCGCCCACGACGGGAGGCAGGTCGGCGAGAACAAGCTCATCGGCGGCCCGAACAGCGGCTTGTGGATCTCCCAGTGCCCAGAGCATATTGCTGGCCCGCAGGAACGCCAGTCGTGCCCGCTCGACGTCGGTGAGCTGGTCGGAGTCGACCGCGCCGAGCACCGCGTCGGCCTCCTCGCCGCGGGCCAGTACCACTCGAGCACCGGCGCCCGGCACCACCAAGGAGTCGATGACGCCGCGCACCAGCTGGACGGTTTCGGTGGCTCCCGGCCGGGTCCAGGCGGCGAATGCGCCCAACGGAATGCAACGGGCTGAGGACGAACCGACGATCCACCTGACCTCGAAACCCCGCGATTTTGCGAAGCTCAACGCCTCCCGCGCGATGCGGGTCTTGCCGACGCCGGCCACTCCCGACACAACGGCACCAGCAACGTTGGGGGCCGCGATCGCAGACTCGATGGTTCTCATCTGCTCGGTGCGGCCGATCAGTGGCCACGACAGGCGCATTCGGCAAGCGTAACGCTTCTGCTAGGGGGCGATCGAGGCGAAATCCACCCACAAATGCTGGGGTCCCCGGAACACCTGATTGTGCCGATACGGCGGCGGGTCGACCACCAGCCGTGGGGAACGTACCCGCTGCAGGAAGATCTCGAGGGCGACGTTGATCTCCAACCTGGCCAGCGGTCCGCCGAAGCAGGTGTGGATTCCGCTGCCGAAGCCGAGGTGCTCGTTGTCCTTCCTGGTCAGGTCGAAACGGTCCGGGTTGTCGAACCGGCGCGGGTCGCGGTTGGCAGCCGCCCAGACCAGGAACACCGCGGACCCGGCCGGGATCCGGGTTCCGCCGATCTCGATATCCGCGGTTGCCCACCGGCTCGGGAAGAACTGCACCGCCCCCTGGAGACGCTGCACCTCCTCGATGGTGCGCGGGATCAGTTCGGGGTTGTCTCGCACCAGGTCCCACGAACCTTGATTGCGCAGCAGCGTCATCACGCAATTGCTGATGGTATTGACCGTCGAGTCGTGGCCGGCGACCAGGAGCAGCGAGGCGTTGGACTCTGCCACCGCTTTCGACACCGGTCCGTCGGGACCGTCGTCATGCAGCGCGGCCGACAGCAGGCCCGGTGCCGGCTCACGGCTCACACGCTCGACGAGATCATGGAGGTAGGAACCTAATTCGGCCATGCTCGCTGCGGCCTTTGCCGCGGCGGCCCGGCCGTCTTCGGTTTCGCGCTCGGGTCCCACGTCCGCGCCTTGCATGAAATCCGTCACCCAGCCGTGGAACATCGCTTCGTCTGCCATCGGTGCCCCCAGAACGCGGAAGATCACCGACACCGGGATTGGGTAGGAAAAATCTTCGACGACATCCATCCGATGGGAGCCGCTGACTTTGGCCCTTTCACCGACCTTGTCGAGCAGCCCGTTTGCCAGGTCGGCGACCATGCCTTCCATGCTCGGGATCAGGTCTGGGGAGTGCGGCGGACCGAAGTGACGCATGAACTGACGGCGCATGCGGTCGTGGTCGGGCGGGTCGGACACCAGCATGCTCAGGTCCCGGGCCTGGGCGGCTTCCTCGGGCTCGAGTTGGGCCGGTTTCTCGCCGAACAGTCCCGACGGACTGCGGCTGATGTCGGCGCTGATCCGCGGATCATGTGACAGCGCAACCGCTTCCGGATAGCCGGTCACGACGTAGGTCTTGTCCGAGACCTTGGCCACCGGTGTCTTGCGCAACTCCTCGAAGTACGGGTAGGGATTCGGCCGGTTCTCGAACTTCATCGCCTCGGCCCAGGCGGTTGCGGCGTCCATGCTCACTCCTTAAGCGCGGGGCCGGAATTCGGCACCACGCGAAGTCGGGTCGTGACCGGTCAGCACGACATCGGGATTACCCGCGGGCTCGCGCGGATCGGGGAAACGCGCCGGCATCACCTCGGCGTTCGCCGGCCGGTCGTAGCCGGGGGGAGGGGGAGGGAACGGTGCGGACTTCTCGATCAGCGATGCGTAGTAGGGCAACCACTTACCGTGATTGAAGGTCACCGCGCCGACGATGCGGCCGCGCCTGCCGTAGGCAGCCGCAAAACGACGCTGCGATGGCGAACCCTGGGTGAAGACGATCTGGTCACCGTAGGAGCACACCCCGACACTCTTGATGTTGACGCCGAACTGGCCCGACCAGAATGACGGCAGCGGCAGGTGTGGCACCCGCCCGACTTCGAGGTTGATCATATTGTTGGCGGCCACTTGGGCGCCGAAAACGGCATTGTCCCAATGCTCTTGGCACATGAATTCGTAGTCGTAGAGCACATGCGGGGCGCGGGCGACATCGCCGGCGACGAAGATGTGATCGGTGACGACGCCGTTGATGTCGAACGCCCGGCAGCCGGCGTCGCAGCCGACACCCCACTGGCCCGCGGCCAGCCCGGCACCCTCGAGCCACTCGACGTTGCGGATGGAGCCGAGCGAGGCCACCACGACGTCGACGTCGATGACGGTGCCATCAGACAAATGTGCCTGGCGTACGTGTCCTGTGTCGTCGCCCGAGAGGTTCTGCACCGCCACGCCGGTGCGTAGGTCCACCCCGGCATCGCGCATCATGCCCGCGGCGATCTCGCTGATCACCCCGCCCAGCGCCCCCATCAGCGGGCCTCTGCCACGTTCGGCCACTGTCACAGGCAGGTCGAGATCCCGGCACACCGAGGCGATCTCCGAGCCGACGAACCCGGAACCCACGATCAGCACACGCTTGGGGCGGGCCTTGAGTGCGGCGGCCAGACCTGCGGCGTCCTCCACGGTGCGCACGGTGAAGACACCTTCCAAGCTACCCTCCGCCGGGTTGGGCCAGGGCCGCGCTCGGGTTCCGGTGGCGATCAACAACCGGTCGTATTCGACGTTCTCACCGTTGGCCAGCCTGACGATGTGGTTGATCCGGTCCAGGCCGACCGCGGCCACCCCCAGTTTCCAGTCGGCGTTCACCGGCCGCAGCCGCGGCAGCTTGGTGTGGTCGGCGCGAACCCAGCCCTTGAGTACCTGTTTGGATAGCGGCGGGCGATCGTAGGGTTCGTGCGGTTCGTCGCCGACGATGGTCAGTGAGCCGTTGAACCCCTTCTCCCGCAAGGCTTCCGCCGCACGCAGCCCGGCCACAGAAGCGCCTACGATAGCGATCCGGCCTTCGGCCCGGAACTTCGTGAGGATCTCATCGAAGGAATAGGCGCCCCGCGCCCCCGGATTCATTTGGTGTCCCGATCCGCGGGCGGATCGACCTCCAGGATGATCGCCTGCACCGGGCAGGACGCCGCCGCGCGCAGCACTCGCTGGCGTTGGGAATCGTCCGGGTTGGGGTCATAAGCCAGGGCTTCTTCACCCAGGAGCTGGAAAACCTTCGGGGCCAGTGGCACGCACTGGGCATACCCCTGGCACTTGTTGAGATCGACAACCAGCCGCATGAGCGGACACTAGACGGGTCCGTCAAATGACGCTGGCTATTTCAGCCTTCAACGGGATGTTGCAGCGGTTACGCAGGTCGACACCGGGCTGGCGGATGGCGTTGAGCTCGTCGCGCACCTGCGGGTTGGCAGCCAGGTAGTCCTTCGTCTTCTGCTTGGCGTCGGACTTCGACAGCCCCTGCAGGCTGGTCAGGAAGTCGTTGACGTCGGGGTGGGTGAACAGATAGGTCGTCATCCCCGCTGACACGCCCGTTGCCACCGCGGTGACGTCACCGGCCGTGCAGCCCGGAATCGGTTCGGCGCTTGCGGTTCCCGTCGCGCCGAGAAGGACGCCACCGGTCACCAGCATGATCGAGGCGGCGCGGCCAAGAGAACGAGTTGCAGACGTCATGCGGCGCAGTCTAATGGGTACGATTGCGCTACCCGACCCAAAGGACAGTTCATGTCGCCGATTCGCCAGTTGTTGCTTCTGCCCGTCGCCGGGATCGGCGTTGCGGCCGCGGTCCTGTCCGCACCGATCGCGGGTGCCGACACCACGATCAACACCGCACCGTTGCCCAATTGCGAAACCTTCGATGGCAGCTCGATTTCCGGTGGACAGACCACCCAGTGCGAGACGCCGGGAAACGTCGAACTGGACTCGACGCCGCAGCAGTTCGCCGGTGAGGAGCCGTTCTACGGATTCCCGGCCTTCGGCTTCTGGTGACAGAAGTCCGTCCCTTTCGGATCGACGTACCCGATGAGGTGCTCGCCGATCTGCGGGACCGGCTCGCCCGCACCCGGTGGCCCGAACGCGAGTGTGTGGACGACTGGTCCCAGGGCATCCCGCTGGACTACACCCGTCAACTGGCCGCCTACTGGGCCGACGAATACGACTGGCGCCAGCGCGAGGCCGCGCTCAACCGGTTCGACCAGTTCGTCACCGAAATCGACGGCCTGGATATCCATTTCATTCATCAGCGCTCGTCGAATCCCGATGCGCTACCGCTGATCATCACCCACGGCTGGCCCGGCTCGGTGGTCGAGTTCACCAAGGTGATCGAACCGCTGACCGCGGATTTCCACGTGGTGTGCCCATCGCTTCCGGGCTACGGCTTCTCCGGGAAACCGAGCTCGACGGGTTGGGGCATCGAGAAGATCGCCCAAGCGTGGGACACCCTGATGGGCCGGTTGGGTTATCAGCGCTACGGCGCCCAGGGCGGCGACTGGGGTGCGGCGGTCACCACGCAGATCGGCCGCAACGGCGGCGGATGCATCGGTGTCCACACCAATATGCCGGTGGCTTTTCCCAGCGGCGGTCTGGATAACCCCACCGACGAAGAGAAGGACGCGCTGGTCGCGGGGGAGTACTACGCGAAGTGGGATGCCGGCTATTCCAAGCAGCAGTCCACCCGCCCACAGACACTCGGTTACGGACTGGCCGACTCCCCGGTGGGTCAGCTGGCCTGGATCGTGGAGAAGTTCTGGGGGTGGACCGATTGCGACGGGCATCCCGAGAACGTGCTCACCCGTGACGAACTGCTCGACAACGTGATGATCTATTGGGTCACCAATGCCGCGACCTCCTCGGCCCGGCTGTACTGGGAGAGCTTCCGACGCTTCGGTACCCGGGGCAAGGTCGAGGTGCCGACCGGGATTGCGCGGTTCCCGAAGGAGATCATGCGTCCACCGCGCAGTTGGTGCGAGAACAGCTACAACGTCACACGCTGGACCGATATGCCGCGCGGCGGGCACTTCGGCGCGTTCGAGCAGCCCGAGTTGTACGTCGAGGATGTGCGCGCGTTCTTCGCGACGCTGCGCTGAATCAGGTCGTGTCGACCAGTTCGAATTCCTGGTCGAAGCGGACGTGGGCCAGTCCGCCGCGGGCGCGGCGGCCCGAGGGCAGCGACGGGTGTTCCAGCCAGATGGAGACGCCCGGCGACTTCCCGTCTTCGCGGCGCTCAATGCGGATCATCTTGGCCGCGTAGACGTAACCGGATTCCGGGTCGTGGATGCTCACGAATTTCCCGACGTGTTCCTGGGTCAGGTCGCCGGCTTTGATCCTCATGCGTCGACGGCTTCGATCAGTGCGGCCGGGATGTTCGGCACTCGCTTGATGGCGTCGAGCAGCGCGTGGGCACCCTGCTCGGCCAGATGATCGGCGTCGACGGACGGGTCGAGGACCCGCTGGCGGCACAGTTCGAAGGTGAACGCCAGCCAGGAGTAGACGATCACCCTCAGGTCGCGCTCGACCTTGGAGTCCAGATCTCCGCGCACCACGTCGGTGATCGCGGCCATGATCCGCTGCATCTGGCGTTCGTTGTCGACGTCGTCGATACCGCGCAGCACCGGGTCGGTGCGCCCCATCCCGATATAGGCCGCCCACGCGCCGTGCGGATGCTCCTCGTCGTAGCGGATATAGGCCAGCACGCCGGTGCGCAGTCGGTCGAACAGGGTTTGATCGTCGGTTGGTCCAGTGTTGGTGGCCTCGAACAGGCGCTCGCTCTCGGCCCGGACGACGGCGGCGAAGAACGCCCGTTTATCGGGGAAGTAGTGGTACATCAGCGCCCGCGACACCCCGGCACGCTCGGCGATCTCGTCGATGCGGACCTCGTCGTACGGGCGCTGGCCGAACACCTCAGCGCCCAGCGCGAGCAGCTCGCTGCGCCGGTCATCAGGCGAGAGGCGGCGACGTGCGGGTGAATCCGGCATGTGGACCATGTTGACACACGTTCAACAGCGGTTTTCCCGCCTAGCCGAAGTGCACACCCTGGGCCAGCGGCAGCTCCGACGAGTAGTTGACGGTGTTGGTGGCTCGGCGCATGTAGGCCTTCCACGAATCCGAGCCGGATTCGCGGCCCCCGCCGGTCTGCTTCTCGCCGCCGAACGCCCCGCCGATCTCCGCGCCCGAGGTGCCGATGTTGACGTTGGCGATCCCGCAGTCCGAGCCGTCGGCGGCCAGGAACCGTTCGGCCTCCCGAACGTCGGTGGTGAAGATCGCCGACGAGAGGCCCTGCGGCACCGCATTGTTCAATGCGATGGCCTCGTCGAGTGTGTCGTAGGTCAGGACGTAGAGGATCGGCGCGAACGTCTCGTGATGCACGACGCCGGTCTGAGCCGGCATCCGCACGATGGCCGGCTCGACGTAGAAGGCCTCGCTGGCCCCGTCGACGTGGTGGCGTTGGCCGCCGATGACGTCGCCGCCGTCGGCGCGGGCCTGCTCCAGCGCACCGACCATGTCCCGGTAGGCGGTTTCGTGAATCAGCGGCCCGACGAGCGTCCCGTCGGCGGCCGGGTTGCCGATCGGCAGCGTGCGGTACGCGGCAGCGATCCGCTCGACGAGGGTATCGGCCACCGAGGTGTGCGCGATCAGGCGCCGCAGCGTGGTGCAGCGTTGGCCCGCGGTGCCTGCTGCCGAGAAGACGATGGCGCGCACGGCCAAATCCAGATCAGCAGAAGGCGTTACGACGGCAGCGTTGTTGCCGCCGAGTTCCAGCAGCACCCGGCCGAACCGCTCGGCGACGCGGGGGCCGACCTGCCGGCCCATTCGCACCGAACCGGTGGCCGACACCAATGCCACCCGCGGATCGTCGACCAAGGCCTCGCCCACCTCGCGGGCCCCGAGTACCAGCCGGCTGAGATGACCCGGCACACCTGTGTCGGCGGCGGCCCGCTCGATCAGCGCCTGACAGGCGATCGCAGTCAACGGGGTGAGCTCGGAGGGCTTCCACACCACCGTGTCCCCGCACACCAGCGCGATCGCGGTGTTCCACGCCCACACCGCCACCGGGAAGTTGAAGGCGGTCACCACCCCGACCACCCCGATCGGATGCCAGGTTTCCATCAGCCGGTGCCCCGGTCGTTCCGACGCGATGGTGCGCCCGTACAGCTGACGCGACAACCCAACCGCGAAGTCGCAGATGTCGATCATCTCCTGGACCTCGCCGAGGGCCTCGGAGGTGATCTTGCCCGCCTCGATGGTCACCAGGGCGGCCAGGTCTGCTTTGTGCTCCCGCAACAATTCGCCCAGCCGCGCGACCAGCTGACCGCGTACCGGTGCGGGTGTGGTGCGCCAGTTCGAAAATGCCTGTGCGGCTTCGGTAATCGCGAGATGCGTCTGTTCGGGGGTGGTCTCGGTGACGGTGAACAGGATGTCACCGGTCACCGGTGTGCTCGCAGGCAGGCCGTGCCCGCCCGGCTCGGCGAGGTCGGCGTGGGCGCCGATCGCATCGAATGCGGCGCGCACGGCGGCGCGCAGGTCCGCGGCGGTGGGCAGCGAGGTGACGGTGGTGGTGCTCATGCGGGGGCCTCCTGGGCGGTCGCGTCGTAGAGGTCGTACGGGTCGTGAATTCGGCGGCCGATCGTGCCGGCCATCCAGTCGATGTCGTAGCCGGATTCGTCTGCCACGGCGGCGGCTTCGGTGTCGGCGTCGAGATTGGATCGGAAGATCCCAGCCGCCGATGCGGGCAGGAAATCCTCGTACACCACCGGCGCTGACGGGTCGCCGCGATGGTAGTAGGCCAGCCCTTGCGAGGCCATCTCGTCATCGGAGGTGGGGAAGTAGTCGTCCCACACCGCGGCCGGATCGGTGCACGCCATCGCGGCGTCGTAGCGTTCACGGCCTTTGCGGGTCAGGGCCACCCCCCGCGCCTCCACCTCACCGAACCGCACTCGCAATGTGCCGTCGGTCACGGCGCCGTCGGGCTCACGGAAGCGTCGCGGCTCGGCGAGCGCACGAAACGAGGTCTGGCGCAGCAGAACATTGGGCCTGCCACTGTGTGGTGGGCCCTGGATCGCGTCGATCATCGTGATCCCGCGTTCGGTCATCCGCCGGTACAGGTCGTCGATATCGAGCACCCGAGGGGTCAGGTGGTTGATATGGGTGGTGGGCACCCCGGCGATATCGGCCGCGATGGCCGAAACGGCGGTCAGCTCGGAATACCAGGCCCGGTCGACTGGCTCGGACGACAGCGCGAACGCCGCCACCGCCCGGGTGATGAAGTCCGCCGCGGTGTCGGCAGCACAGCCGCCGCCGGCCGCGATCCGGCGGGCGGCGGCGATCAGATCGGGATCGAACAGGGTTCGGGTGCGCAAGCATTCGTCGACCCGCCGGCGCAGGTCGGCGTCGAAGAACCGGCCGTCGCGAGTGGCCAGCATCGAAGTGAAGACCCGGAACGGGTTACGCGCCAACTCGGTGGCATCCACCGGCCGGAACGCGGTGGATACCACCGGCACGGGTGAGGCGGCCTCGCGCAAATCGTAATAGCCCACCGGGTACATCCCGAACGCGGCGAAAAGATCTGCGACATCGGTCAATTCGCCCGGCGTGCCGACCCGGATCGCACCGTGACGTTCGGCGGTGACCCGCTCGATCGAGCCGAGCCGCTGGGCCTGTGGATGGGTGGCCACATAGTCGCGGTTGACGGCCTCGCTGACCTCGACGAGCGTGGTGTAGGCCGGAACCTCGTTGCCGTACATCGCCGATAGCGCCGCGGCGAAGCGGGCCCGCAGCTGCCAGGTCGCGACATCAGGTGCGGTCATCAAACACGCTCCGATAGTCTGCGGCGATGGCGGACAGCGCGGAGGCCACCCACGGCCTCGACGAGATCGATCGCACGCTGGTGCGTGAGCTCGTCGTGGACGGAAGGGCGACGCTGGCCGAGCTGGCGGCGGCCACCGGGCTGTCGGTCTCGGCGGTGCAATCGAGGGTGCGACGGCTGGAATCCCGCGGCGTGGTGACCGGATACAGCGCCCGGGTGGATCCCGAGGCGTTCGGGCACCTGCTGTCGGCGTTCGTGGCCATCACCCCTCTCGATCCTTCCCAACCCGATGATGCCCCCGCCCGGCTGGAACACATCGCCGAGATCGAGGCGTGTTATTCGGTGGCCGGGGAGGAGAGCTACGTCCTATTCGTCCGCGTGGAGTCGCCGCGGGCGCTCGAGGGCCTGCTGCAACAGATCCGGACCGCCGCCAACGTACGCACTCGCAGCACCATCATCCTCAATACATTTTACAGTGAACGGGTCTTGCTACCGGAATAATTCAATCACAGCGTGAAGAAATCGTAAAAATTACGATAGACTCCGGCTATGACGGAACTCTTGTCGCGAGACGACGTATCCAGCGCTGTCGAACCCGTGGATGTCCGTAAGGTCCTGGCCCGCAGCATTCTGGCCGACGGACTTGACCTGGTCCTCGACCTGGACCGATCGTCGGGCTCGTATCTGGTCGACGCCCGCGACGGCGCGCGGTACCTCGATATGTTCACGTTCTTTGCCTCCTCGGCGCTAGGTATGAACCATCCCGCACTGGCCGATGACATCGCGTTCCGCGCCGAGCTGGCCGGGGCCGCGATCAACAAGCCGTCCAACTCCGACGTCTACACCGTGCCGATGGCACGCTTCGTCGACACGTTCGCCCGGGTGCTCGGCGATCCCGACCTGCCGCACCTGTTCTTCGTCGACGGCGGCGCCCTGGCCGTGGAGAACGCCCTGAAAGTGGCATTCGACTGGAAGAGCCGACACAATGAGGCCCGCGGGATCGACCCCGCGCTCGGCGCCCGGGTCCTGCACCTGCGGGGCGCTTTCCACGGGCGCAGCGGCTACACGCTGTCGCTAACCAACACCGACCCCCTCAAGGTGGCGCGTTTCCCCCAGTTCGATTGGCCACGCATCGACGCCCCCTACCTTCGCCCCGATGCGGATATGGCGGTGCTGGAAGGTGAATCGCTGCGGCAGGCCCGCGCGGCGTTCGAAGCCCACCCCCATGACATCGCCTGCTTCATCGCCGAACCCATCCAGGGTGAGGGCGGCGACCGGCACTTCCGCCCGCAGTTCTTCGCCGCAATGCGCGCGCTGTGCGACGAGTACGACGCACTGATGATCGCCGACGAGGTGCAGACCGGCTGTGGTATCACCGGCACCGCGTGGGCCTACCAGCAGCTCGGCTTCACCCCAGACGTTGTCGCATTCGGGAAGAAGACACAGGTGTGCGGCGTCATGGCCGGCCGGCGGGTCGACGAGATCGCCGACAACGTCTTCACCGTCAGCTCCCGGATCAACTCGACCTGGGGCGGCAATCTCGTGGACATGGTGCGCTCGCGGCGGATCCTCGAAGTCATCGAGGCCGACGGCCTGTTCGCCAATGCCGACGAGATGGGTGCCTACCTGCGTGCCGGGCTGGGTGACCTGGCGTCGGTGTTCCCCGAGGTCGCAGATGTGCGGGGGCGGGGATTGATGTGCGCCTTCAGCCTGCCCAGTGCCGAACGCCGCGATGCAGCGCTCAACGCGCTGTGGGCGGGTGGCGTGATCATGCTCGGCAGCGGCCCGGACAGTGTGCGGTTTCGCCCGGCCCTCACCGTGACACGCTCGGAGATCGACCGCGCGCTGGCCATCCTGAGAGAGGTATTGCTCGCGGCGGTCTAGCATTCGGGGCATGCGGCTGCCCCCGGTGCTCGGCGTCCTCGGTGCGGCGGCGGTGATGCTCGCCGGGTGCGCGCAGACGGTCGGCGGCACCGCGGTGTCCAATCCGGCGCAGGGCATCAAACCGCTGCGCGCCGACGACACCGAGCAGGTGCTGATCGGCCCGGCTGCGCTGCACGACATCGTCGGGGTGAAACTCCAGGTCGACGCCGACCAGACCCGGCCCATTCCTGGATCCTCTGCGGTGCCCGCCTGTTCGGCGCTCGACGCCGCCGGCATGGCAGCGTTTCTCGGCGACGAATGGCTGGGACTGCACGTCATGCTGTTCACCGATGGCGACCGGCATGACCACGTCGTTGCCGAGGCCGTCGCGATTTACCCCGAGGCGGCGTCGGCGGCCAGCCAGTTCATGACCGGCACCAAGAACGCCAAGGCGTGTGACGGCCAACGTGCCTTGAGCACCGGCGGAGACGCCGCGTGGAAGTTCACCGTCCCCGACATCACCGCCGACACCGTGCGCTGGAACAAGCAGCAAATCGGTATTCCGTTCAACTGGACCTGCCACGCGGAGGCCAGGCTGCGCAACAACGCCATCGTGCAAGCGATGGCGTGCCAGGGCGACGACGGCGGTCAGGTCACCGTGACGCGGATGACCGACCAGATGTCGGCGAGCATCTGGGAACTCTCCGGTCGCTGACCTTTACGACCGCCCTGAGCGGGCAAATAGCAAACATGCAGCGAGCGTGACCCCGCTCATCTCGAGCGGGATGACGCTGATCCCGATGAATTGAGAATCGCACGGCCAATGAAACATCGGCTCCGTCAATAACTTCGGATGAGTGAGATCAAATTTTCCTTGCTCAACCCGGAATACCCGGAAATTCCAAGCTGCTTCGCCCGCTTCTTGAGCTCAGGGAGGGTCCAGCCCTCGTAGGCGCAGGACCGACTGGGCCGAAAGAACCGAATGTCGTCGACATCGGATCTCGCCGCAGCTGCACTCGACATCTCCTACCCCCTTTGCTGAGGTTGCTGTTACTCGGTGGGACTTGTACCCCGGGGGGCATCGGATCACACACTGGCTAACTATTGAGACTAGTCCAGATCTGATCCCTCGATGACCTGGCGTTGTCCCTGTGAGTCTGGATTGTCGGCCGCCGAAGGTACGCGCGTCGTCAATCGGAGCCGGCACGCGAGGGATCGTTGGTCGTCGGTCATGATCGTCAAATTCATCGGATAGGAACCTGATTGTTCGATCAGTGAGCCGCGCCGAGGCCCAAATTTACGGTAGCGCAAGCAAAAACGCTTGTCTGGACACCGCCCCGATCGCGATAATCGCTGTGCTGGAACGGAAGTGGTGATCGTCATACCGGCGCGATCGAGTTGTTCGTCGGCGACCGGCCGGAGACCGTGACGGCGGTCTGGCTGCCGGCGTCAGTCCGCAATTCCATGCGGGCGCTCTGACCATGACGGCGATGGCCGTGGCGTCCAGCTACGTGATGCACCGAGCGAGGTGCCCAAGCAGTGAGCACCCGCACTGTCGGGCGAACGAGAATGTGCGATCGCGAGGTTTGGTCGTTGGCGGTCGGTGGTACGCACACGCCACCATGGCGACGATTTCCTGGGCATTGCTGTGCACGCCGACCCGGTCACTACACGATCGCGGATAGCACCTGGAGTAATGTCGGCTCGACATTGCCAGGAGGCCACATGAACGATGCCGAAAGTCGAGGTAGCGTGACGCAACGTGGTGTCAGCGCTGTCGAGTTGAAGGTTGCTGCCAGGTTGGAGAACCTTGCTGTGCTGCGCACCGTGGTCGGCGCAGTCGGCACGTTCGAAGACCTGGATTTCGATGCCGTCGCCGATTTGCGGCTGGCGGTAGACGAGGCCTGCACCAGACTCATCCGCTCAGCGTCGCCAGGGGCGACATTGGTGGTTGTGGTCGACGCGCAGGACGACGTGGTCGTCGTCGAGGCCTCGACGACGTGCGACACCTCCGACGTGGTGTCCCCCGGCAGCTTCAGCTGGCACGTGCTGAGCTCGTTGACCGACGATGTGCAGACTTTCCACAATGGTCATGAACCCGGTAGCGACGGGCAGGTTTTCGGCATCACTTTGACCACGAGGCGGGCGGGCTCCGGGCGGTGACTTCCCGAGCCTCGGATAGTCCGTCGCGACGGACGGACTCGGAGTACGCCGACGTCCCGGACATGTTCCGCGACCTGGCGAAACTCGACCCTGACTCACCAGAACACCAGCGCCACCGAGACAGCATCGTGGAGCGGTGCCTTCCACTGGCCGACCACATCGCCCGGCGATTCGACGGCCGCGGGGAACCCCGCGATGATCTGGTGCAGGTGGCCCGCGTGGGCTTGGTCAATGCCGTCATTCGCTACGACGTCGAGACCGGTTCGAACTTCGTGTCTTTCGCAGTGCCCACGATCATGGGTGAAGTGCGCAGGCACTTCCGCGACAACAGCTGGTCGGTCAAAGTGCCGCGCCGGCTGAAAGAACTCCACCTGCAGCTGGGTGCGGCGACATCGGAGCTGTCCCAGCGGCTTGGCCGCGCACCGACCGCCTCGGAGCTGGCCGAGGAACTGGAGATGGAGCGCGAAGAGGTCATCGAGGGCCTGGTCGCCGGCAGTTCGTACAACACGCTGTCGATCGACAGCGGTGGCGGCGGCGGCGACGAGGATGCCCCTGCGATCCTGGACACCCTGGGCGATGTCGACCTGAGCCTGGATCAGATCGAGAACCGGGAAGCGCTGCGTCCGCTGCTCGAACAATTGCCAGAGCGGGAACGGACCGTGCTTCTGCTGAGGTTCTTCGAGTCGCTCACCCAGACTCAGATCGCCGAGCGCGTCGGCATCTCACAGATGCACGTCTCGCGCCTGCTCGCCAAATCGCTAGCGCGGCTCCGCGACCAGCTAGAGCAGCCGGCGGGGTTCGCCGTCGAGCAGCTCGATGGCCGCGGGGACGGATTCGACCACCGGCAGCGTGTGGTCGGGATCGCAAACCCGCAGCAGTCGGGATACCGCAGCACCAGTGACCATCGCCCAGCCCGCTGAGGCATTGGCGCATCGGACGTTGATGGTGTGCAGGGCCGAGAAACCGGCTGTCCCGAAGAACTTCAGCGGGCTCAGATCGAGGACGAGGTGTGAGCCCGCGGCGGCGCACTCGTCGACAAGGTCGGCGAAGGCCGCAGAGTTGGAGGCATCAAGTTCGCCCTCCACAATGAGGATCCCGACGGTGTCGTCGCGCCAATGGGTGGTGAAGCGTGCGGTGGTGTGGGTGACAGACATGGTGACTCCATCAGTGAACGAGTATTCGTACTGTGGATCACGCCAGAGGGGCAAGTGGGTAGGCCCGTAGTCTTTGACGTAGTTCCGGGCGGCTGTTAGCTCAACCTGCTTGCAAACACTACGCCCAGCTGCGGTGCGTGGTGCACCTCAAGCGGCCGGTTCTAATAATCCTCAGAGACTTGCTGGCGCGCCCGTCACGCTGGATACATGACGACGCGCCTGCAGATAGCCGGCGTACTGCTTGCCGCGGGCGCAGGTGTCCGGTACGGAATGCCTAAAGTCACTGCCGCTCAAGGTAAATGGCTGAATGTGGCGGTGGCCGCTTTTGACGAGGGGGCGTGCGACGACGTGGTGGTCGACATCGATACGCCTACACCGTCAGATTGAGAGCCGCGGCGGCGAACCGGCGCACCGCGGTCGCGGCGACCGCAGCGGCCTCGTCGTGGCCCGGCCTGGCGCGTGTCGACAGGGTAGCGCTGAGCGGATCGATCGTGACCTCGGCCAGCAGTTCGCCGGTCGTCGGTTCACACACCGCCCACGAATAGCCGGTTTCGGCGGCCCAGTTCGCCGCGCACGTGCTCACGTAATCCGGATCTGTCTCGCCGAGATCGGCAAGCGAGGGTGTGTCATCGATGCGTTCGTCGGCGCGCAGTGCGCGCAAATACCAAGTGCCAGCGTTGATTTCGATGGGATCCATATCAGCGGTAGAGCAGGATGCCGAGGATCGGAAGGGTCAGCCAGGCCCTGGCGCGTTCGATGCCCGAGGCCGTGGCCGCACCGGGTCTGGCCGGCAGGTCGGCCAAGACCGGCTCGAGATCGGCGCCGGTCGTTGCGGCGGCGTTCGCCGCGCTGCGTTCGGAGAATTCGTCGGGGTTGAGCCGGCCCTCGGAGAACTGCCGGCTGAGCAACCCCATGGCTTCTTCGCGTTCGGCAGTGCCGATCCGCACCCGGTCTGGATCCTCGGTCACCAGAACATCATGCTGGATGCATGAAAGTCAGGGTTGCCGGGGAAGGCGTCGTCGTCTCCCTGGGCACCGCCGTGCTCAGCAGCGCCTCACGACCTCGAGCTCAGCGCGGGCGTCAGCCCCAACGACAGATTCTGGATCAGAACCGACGCCTCGCGCGTAGACCTCTTACTTGATCTCGGCCAGGACGGTGCCCTGCGTGATCGCGGCACCGGCCTCGACGGCCAGCCCGGTGATGACACCGTCCTTATGCGCAGTCACCGGGTTCTCCATCTTCATGGCCTCGAGCACCACGACGAGATCGCCGGTGGCCACGGTCTGACCTTCTTCGACCGCCACCTTCACCACGGTGCCCTGCATGGGCGCGGTCACCGCGTCGCCCGAGGCGGCAGCGCCGCCGTGCGCGCCACGCTTGCGGGCCTTCGGCTTCTTGCGGATGGCGCTGGATTCGGCCGGACCGGAGCCGTTGCCGAGAGCCAGGTCACCGGGCAGCGACACCTCGACGCGGCGGCCGCCAACCTCGACGACGACCTTCTGTCGCGGCTGGGCTTCTTCTTCGTCGACCGGGCCACCGCCGGTGAACGGCTCGATGGTGTTGTTCCACTCGGTCTCGATCCAACGGGTATGGACCGTGAAACCGTTGTCGTCACCGATGAAGGCCGGGTCGCTGACCACCGCGCGGTGGAACGGGATGACGGTGGCCAGGCCCTCGACGGTGAACTCGTCCAGAGCGCGGGCGGCCCGCTGCAGCGCCTCGTTGCGGGTGGCGCCGGTGACGATCAGCTTGGCCAGCATCGAATCGAACTGTCCGCCGATCACCGAACCGCTCTCCACACCGGAGTCCAGGCGCACGCCTGGGCCGGTCGGCGGCTCGAACTTGTTGACCGGGCCGGGTGCCGGGAGGAAGCCGCGGCCGGCGTCCTCGCCGTTGATCCGGAATTCGATGGAGTGACCACGCGGGGTGGGATCCTCGGTGATGTCCAGCTTTTCGCCGTTGGCGATGCGGAACTGCTCGCGGACCAGGTCGATACCCGAGGTCTCCTCGGTCACCGGGTGTTCCACCTGAAGGCGCGTGTTCACCTCGAGGAACGAGATCAGGCCGTCCTGACCGACCAGGTACTCGACGGTGCCGGCGCCGTAGTAGCCGGCCTCCTTGCAGATGCGCTTGGCCGACTCGTGGATCTCCTTGCGCTGTGCGTCGGTCAGGAACGGCGCCGGGGCCTCCTCGACCAGCTTCTGGAAGCGGCGCTGCAGCGAGCAGTCGCGGGTGCCGGCGACCACCACGTTGCCGTGCTGATCGGCGATCACCTGCGCCTCCACGTGGCGCGGCTTGTCCAAGTAGCGCTCGACGAAGCACTCGCCGCGGCCGAAGGCGGAGACCGCTTCGCGGGTCGCCGAGTCGAACAGCTCGGGGATCTCTTCGATGGTGCGGGCGACCTTCATACCGCGACCGCCGCCACCGAACGCCGCCTTGATCGCGATCGGCAGGCCGTGTTCCTTGGCGAAGGCCAGGATCTCGTCGGCGTCCTTCACCGGGTCAGGGGTGCCTGGCACCAGCGGCGCCTGGGCGCGGGCGGCGATATGGCGGGCGGTGACCTTGTCACCCAGGTCGCGAATGGACTGCGGACTCGGCCCGATCCAGATCAGCCCGGCGTCGAGGACGGCCTGGGCGAAGTCACCGTTCTCGCTCAAGAATCCGTAGCCGGGGTGGATCGCGTTGGCACCGGACTTGGCTGCGGCGTCGAGGATCTTGCCGAAGTCCAGGTAGGACTCCGCGGAGGTCTGACCGCCCAGCGCGAACGCCTCGTCGGCGAGCCGCACGTGTGGTGCGTCGGCGTCGGGTTCGGCGTAAACCGCCACGCTGGCCAATCCCGCGTCCCGGGCCGCCCGGATCACCCGGACCGCGATTTCACCGCGGTTGGCAACGAGGACCTTGGAGATGGTCTGACTTGGCGTCTGAGTGGGCACCGCGCCTCCTGCTTCACGTGATCTTAAGAACGTTCTTTAAAAATAGGTTCGCACGGCAGTGTAGGCGGCGCCGCTTAGACACGAATCAGCTGGTACCCCTACTAATGAGTAAGTTGCGCCGATGGGTGCCCCCAGCGCGGCCCGCCGGCGGAACGATGGCATTCTCCAGACAGCCCACGTACCGCGTCCCTGCCACCAGTCGATCGAGGCCACTGGCGTCACTCCGGCGAAGCACGGAGACCTCCGCTACGTCGTGGCCCGCAGACGGCGCTTGATCCGCGCCAGCATCGCCGACATGCCACGCAGCCGCAGTGGACTAATCAAGGCCGCCAGGCCCAGCTCGGAGTAGAAGTCGTCGGGTACCGCCAAGATATCGGCGGCCGACTGGCCGTCCAGCCCGGCCGCCAGAATCGAGGCGAAGCCACGCGTGGTCGGCGCCTCGGCCGGTGCGCTGAAGAACAGCCGCACATGCTCGGTATCGGAGGCGTCGACGTGCAGGAAGAGCGGTGACTGGCATTCCGGTACCGGCTCCATGGCCGCCTCTTCGAGGTCGGAGGGCAACGCCGGTAGCTCGTCGGCGAACTCCAGCAGCAGCTTGAGCTTGTCCTGACCTTGCACCGCACCGAAGTCGGACACGACCTCAGCCAGCGGCGCGGGCACCGTCATGAGGCTCCGGGCACGGATCCCGGTTCAGCGCCTGCGACGACCGGCACCCGTACCGTGTTGCCCCATTCCGTCCAGGAGCCGTCGTAGTTGCGCACACCGGGGATGCCGAGCAGGTAGGTCAGCACGAACCAGGTGTGGCTGGACCGTTCACCGATACGGCAGTAGGCGATGATGTCGTCGCCGGGCTCGACGAAGGAGTAGACCTCCTCCAGCTCGGCGCGGTTGCGGAACCGGCCGCTGTCCTCGGCGGCCTTGGCCCACGGCACCGACACCGCGGTGGGGATGTGGCCGCCGCGCAGCGCACCTTCTTCGGGGTAGTCCGGCATGTGGGTGCGCTCGCCGGTGTACTCCTGCGGCGACCGCACATCGATCAGCGTCGAATGGCCAAGGCAGCCAAGCACATCGTCCTTGTAAGCCCGGATGGCAGCGTCATTGCGCTCGACGACCGGATAGCCGGTGCCGGTCTTGTTCGGCACGTCGAGGGTGGTGTCGCGGCCGTCGGAGATCCACAGATCCCGTCCGCCGTTGAGCAGCCGGACATCCTGGTGACCGAACAGCGTGAACACCCAGAGGGCGTAGGCCGCCCACCAGTTGCTTTTGTCGCCGTAGATCACGACGGTGTCGTCGCGGGAGATGCCCTTGCGGTTCATCAGCTCGGCGAACTGTGCGCCGTTGATGTAGTCCCGCACGTGGGGGTCGTTGAGGTCGGTGTGCCAGTCGACCTTGACCGCGCCGGGGATGTGGCCGATATCGTAGAGCAACACGTCTTCGTCGGACTCCACGATGGCCAGTCCGGGCGTACCCAGATGCGCCGACAGCCAGTCGGCGGTGACGAGGCGTTCGGGGTGGGCGTAGTCCTTCAGGACGGGGCTGGGATCTGCAGCAAGCGGCACGACGACGAGCCTACCGCTGATCAGCGGACCGGATTGGCCGCCCACAGATCGCCGATCGCCAGCCCGACGTCGGTGAACAAGCGATGCGTCAACGGCAGGCTCAGGCCGATCACATTGGACGGGTCGCCGTCGATGCCCTCGACGAACCAGCCGCCGAACCCGTCGAGGGTGAAGGCACCGGCGACCTGCAGTGGCTCACCGGTGGCGAGGTAGGCCGCGAGGTCGGCTGGGGTGGGGGCGGCGAACCGGACCCTGGTGACCCCCGCGTGGGTTGCGGTGTGAACGGCGGCGCCGTGCAGAACCCGGATGACGCAATGTCCGGTGTAGAGCAATCCCTCCCGACCGGCCATCGAATCCCATTGCCGCACAGCCTGTTCCGGGGTTCCCGGTTTACCGGAGAGTTGACCGTCGACGTTGAGCATCGAATCGCAGCCGATCACAACGCAATCCGCAGCGACATCGTGGTCCAGAACCCCGCGCACGGCGTCGGCCTTGGCCTGTGCCAGCGCGGTGACGACGTCACCGGGTTCGGCGTCGGTTCCCAGACGCTCGACAATGCCGTCCTCGTCCACGCCGGAGACCACGACCAGGGGGGCGATACCGGCGCTGCGCAGTACGCCCAGCCGGCCAGTTGACGCCGAGCCCAAGATGACTCGCGTCATCTGCGCAAGTGCATCCGCTCCAGCAGCGTGACCCGCTGCCAGCTGGCGATTCCATAGCGCAGTTTGTCGACCGGGTGGCCCCACAGGTTGAGCTCCTGCGGCCCCGGTGCGGCGGTGCCGCCACTGGCAGCGGCCAGCACGGTCACCAGAGCGGCGATATCCTCGTCGCTCGGATTGCCCTTCTCGATCCGAATCTCCGGTGCCGGTGGCTCCGGATTGTCCAGCGTGATGTCCCGCGGGTCGCTGAGTTCGGTGATGTCCTCGTGCTTGCTCATCGGCTGCAGCCCCTTGTCACAGTGGAATGTTCCCGTGCTTCTTCGGCGGAACCTGGGCGATCTTGCGCTCCAGCAGCCGCAGCGCGGTGGAGATGTAGCCGCGGGTGTGCGACGGGGGGATCACCGCGTCGACATAACCGCGTTCGGCGGCGATGTACGGGTTCACCAGCGTGTCCTCGTAGGTCTGCTGCAATTCGAGGCGCAGGGCGTCAACGTCCTTACCCTCAGCGGCCGCGTCCTTGAGTTCCTTGCGGTAGACGAAGCCGACCGCACCCGAGGCACCCATGACGGCGATCTGGGCCGTCGGCCACGCGATGTTGACATCGCAACCCATGTCCTTGGAACCCATGACGCAATAGGCGCCGCCATAGGCCTTGCGGGTGATGACGGTGACCTTGGCGACGGTGGCCTCGCCGTAGGCGTAGAGCAGCTTGGCACCGCGGCGGATGATGCCGTTGTACTCCTGCTCGGTGCCCGGCAGGAAGCCCGGAACGTCGACCAGCATCACGATCGGGATGTTGAAGCAGTCGCAGGTCCGCACGAACCGGGCGGCCTTCTCGGAGGCGTTGATATCCAGGCAGCCGGCGAACTGGGTGGGCTGATTGGCGACGATGCCGACCGGGCGGCCGTCGATGCGTCCGAAGCCGACGATGATGTTCTGCGCGTAACCGGCCTGCACCTCGAGGAACTCGTCATCGTCGAGGATGCGGGTGATGACCTCGTGCATGTCATAGGGCTGGTTGGGCGAATCCGGGATCAGCGTGTCCAACTCGAGGTCCTCGTCGGTGAGGTTGTCCTCGATGGCGCCCGGGTGCGGTGGTGCCGGGTAGCGCGGCGGCTCGGCGTAGTTGTTGGGCGGCAGGTAGCTCAGCAGATCGCGGACGTAGTCCAGCGCGTCCTGTTCGCCGGAGGCGACATAGTGCACGGTGCCCGACTTGGCCATGTGGGTGTGGGCGCCGCCCAGATCCTCCATGGTGACGTCCTCACCGGTGACGGTCTTGATGACGTCGGGACCGGTGATGAACATCTGGCTGGTCTGATCGACCATGATCACGAAGTCGGTCAGTGCGGGGGAGTAGACATGCCCGCCCGCGGCGGCACCCATGATCAGTGAGATCTGCGGGATCACGCCCGAAGCCAAGATGTTGTTGCGGAAGATCCGGCTGTAGAGGCCGAGGGAGACGACACCCTCTTGGATGCGGGCACCGGCGCCGTCGTTGATGCCGATCAGCGGGCGGCCGGTCTTGATCGCCAATTCCTGGACCTTGACGATCTTTTCGCCGTAGACCTCGCCGAGGCTGCCGCCGAACACGGTGGCGTCCTGGCTGAAGAGGCAAACCTCGCGGCCGTCGATGGTGCCGTAGCCGGTCACCACACCGTCGCCGACGGGCCGGTTCTCGGCCAGGCCGAAGTTGGTGCTGCGATGCCGGGCCAGCGCGTCGAGCTCGACGAAGGAGCCCTCGTCAAGCAGCGCCAGGATGCGTTCGCGCGCCGTCAGCTTGCCCTTGGCGTGGACCTTCTCCACGGCGGTCTCACCGACCGGATGCTGCGCCTCTTCGGCACGCTGGCGCAGGTCGGCCAGCTTGCCTGCAGTGGTGTGGATGTCGATCGAGTGGCCGGCCGCCGGTTCCTTAACGCTCGTCATGGGTGACGATGTTATCGGCAACCTTAAGGAGGCGCTAAGGGGCACCACATCTCTTGCCTTCGCGCGTCCGGTGCCGTAGGAGATGACCATGGGATATCCCGAAAACGTGCTGGCCGCCAATGAGCAGGTCGTGCTGCACCGTCACCCGCATTGGAAGCGTCTGGTCGGCCCGGTCCTCGTGTTGCTCGTCGCCACGATCGCCGCGGCGTTCGTGGCCGCGCTCGTCAACAACACCAACTGGGATGCCACCGCCAAAAAGGTCCTCTTCGGCGTCATCGCGGCGATCTGGCTGATCCTGGTCGGCTGGCTGACGTTGTGGAAGTTTTTGAATTGGCTCACAACGCATTTCGTGATCACCGACCGAAGGGTGATGTTCCGCCATGGACTGCTGACCCGCTCGGGCATCGATATCCCGTTGGCGCGCATCAACAGTGTGGAGTTCCGGCACGGCTTACTCGACCGCATGTTACGCACCGGCACCCTGATCATCGAGTCGGCGAGCCAGGATCCCCTTGAATTCCACGACATTCCCCGCGTGGAGCGGGTGCATTCACTGCTGTATCACGAAGTTTTCGACACTCTGGGTTCTGAAGAGTTGCCCAGCTGACGCGGCGGCCGACGGCGCCGCAGTGGTGTGACGGTGCCCCCGGACTCGTACTCGTCCTCGAGCGCCTCGGCCAAACCGCCACCGGTAAGGGCGGATTCCAGCCCCTTGTCGTGGCTCGGCCCGAACTCGTCGGGGAATACCCAGCGACGGAACGCCCAGAACCGGAACGCCATCTGCAGCAGGTTGCCCACGAGGTAGGCCGACAAGAAGTCGGCGATGTTCTCGACGGTCAGTGAGACGTGCGGCACGCGCAGATCCAGCACGTAGCTGGAGAACCACAGCGGGGCCATGCTCAACAGCACGCCGACGCCGCTGACGCCGAAGAACAGCAGTGCTTCGTGGTGCCGCTCGCGTCCGCCGCGGTTGCGGAAGCTCCATTCCCTGTTCAGCACGTAGGAGGCGATCACCGCGACGATGCCCGCGATCACCTTGGCGGTGACCGGCTTGGGCTCGAGAATCGTCAGCTTGAGTGTGTAGAAGATCGCAGAGTCGATGATGAACGTCGTCGCACCGACGATCGCGAACTTGATGAGCTCGTGATGCCGCTCGGCGAAGGGCCGGATCGGTCGGGGTAGCCGAGCGATCGTGACATCTGCGAAAGACACAAGGGTCAAGTCTACGGAAGTCACCGCACGTGTGCGTACTCGTGCAGGTCTGACACCATGATGGCCGTGTCGAACAGCCCCAGACCTCCTATCGTCGCCATGGTCGGCGGCGGGCAGCTGGCCAGGATGACCCACCAGGCCGCGATCGCGCTCGGCCAGAGCCTGCGGGTACTGGCCGTGAGCCCCGATGACCCGGCCGCCCAGGTGACGCCCGACGTGGTGATCGGTGCCCACACCGACCTCGAGGCGCTGCGCAGCGCGGCCGCGGGCGCCGCCGCGCTGACCTTCGACCACGAGCACGTGCCCACCGAGCTGCTCGACACCCTGGTCGCCGAGGGCGTCACCGTCGCACCGCCGCCGCAGGCCCTGGTGCATGCGCAGGACAAGCTGGTGATGCGGCGCAAGCTGGCGGCTCTCGGCGCGCCGATCCCACGGTTCACCGCCGTGACCAGCGTCGATGACGTCGACACGTTCGCCGCCGAGATCGGCGGACCGCTGGTGATCAAGACCGTCCGGGGCGGATATGACGGCCGCGGCGTGGTGCTCGCGCGGGATCCGGCGCACGCGCGCGAGGCGGTCGCCGGCTATCTGGCCGACGGCGTGGCCGTGATGCTCGAGGAGCGGGTGTCGATGCGCCGCGAGCTCTCGGCGCTGGTGGCCCGGTCGCCGTTCGGTCAGGGTGCGGCGTGGCCGATCGTGGAGACCGTGCAGCGCGATGGGATCTGCGTCACGGTGGTGGCACCCGCACCGGGGTTGGCCGAGGAGCTCGCGGGGGCGGCCGAACAGCTGGGTCTGCGGTTGGCCGCCGAGCTGGGGGTGGTCGGCGTGCTGGCCGTCGAACTGTTCGAGACGACCGAGGGTGCGCTGCTGGTCAACGAATTGGCGATGCGGCCGCACAACTCCGGGCATTGGACCATGGATGGCGCGGTGACCAGCCAGTTCGAGCAGCATCTGCGGGCCGTCCTGGACTACCCGCTGGGCGACACCCGGCCTTTCGCGCCGGTGACGGTGATGGCAAACGTGCTCGGTGCGCCGCAGGCCCCCGCGATGGGTGTCGACGAGCGGCTGCACCACCTTTTCGGCCGGATTCCCGAGGCGAAGGTCCACCTATACGGCAAGGAAGAACGCCCGGGCCGCAAGGTGGGCCATGTCAATATCGTCGGCGCCGCCGATTCCGATGCGAATCAGGTGCGTGAACGTGCCGAGCGGGCGGCACACTGGTTGTCGCACGCAGAGTGGACGGACGGATGGGATGGGCATGCCTGAAGCGGTAGTCGGCTTGATCATGGGCAGCGACAGCGACTGGCCGGTGATGGCAGCCGCAGCCGAGGCGCTGGCCGAGTTCGAGGTGCCCTTCGAGGTGGGCGTCGTGTCGGCGCATCGAACCCCGGGCCGCATGCTCGACTACGCGCGTGGGGCGGCCGCTCGCGACATCAAGGTGATCATCGCCGGAGCCGGTGGTGCGGCACACTTGCCCGGCATGGTGGCCTCGGCCACGTCGCTGCCGGTGATCGGGGTGCCGGTGCCGCTGGCCAAGCTCGACGGGCTGGACTCGCTGCTATCGATCGTCCAGATGCCGGCCGGTGTGCCGGTGGCCACCGTGTCGATCGGTGGTGCCCGCAATGCGGGGCTGCTTGCGGTGCGCATACTGGGTGCGTCGGACACGGCGCTGCGCAAGCGCATGGAGAGCTTTCAGGACGACCTGGAAGCCCAGGTCCTGGAAAAGGATCGGGCATTGCGGGAGCGATTACTCGGTGAGTGAAGTCCCGGGTAACGTTACCTGCGAGTAGCAAGGAGGCTGTGATGGCGGGAAATCCGGATTTCGACGTGTTCAAGTTGCCCGAGGAGCACGACGAGCTGCGGGCTGCGATTCGGGCGTTGGCCGAGAAAGAGATCGCGCCCTATGCGGCCGAGTGTGACGAGAACTCGCGCTTTCCCTCCGAGGCGCTCGATGCGCTGAACGCCTCCGGTTTCAACGCGGTCCACGTGCCTGAGGAGTACGGCGGCCAGGGCGCGGATTCGGTGGCGGCGTGCATCGTGATCGAGGAGGTCGCCCGGGTCGACGCGTCGGCCTCGCTGATCCCCGCCGTGAACAAACTGGGCACGATGGGCCTGATCTTGCGCGGATCAGACGAGCTGAAGCAAAAGGTGCTGCCGGCGATCGCCTCAGGTGAGGCGATGGCGTCCTACGCCCTCTCCGAGCGAGAAGCCGGCAGTGATGCGGCCGGGATGCGGACCCGGGCCAAGGCCGACGGCGACGACTGGATTCTCAACGGGGCCAAGGCGTGGATCACCAACGGCGGCAAGTCAATGTGGTACACGGTGATGGCGGTGACCGATCCGGACAAGGGCGCCAACGGCATCTCGGCGTTCATGGTCCACGTCGACGACGAGGGATTCACGATCGGGCCCAAGGAGCGCAAGCTCGGGATCAAGGGCTCGCCCACCACTGAGTTGTACTTTGAGAACTGTCGCATCCCGGGCGACCGGATCATCGGTGATCCGGGGACCGGATTCAAGACGGCGTTGGCCACCCTGGATCACACCCGTCCGACCATCGGGGCGCAGGCCGTCGGTATCGCACAGGGTGCGCTGGACGCGGCGATCGCATACACCAAGGACCGCAAGCAATTCGGCACATCGATCAGCACCTTCCAAGGTGTCCAGTTCATGCTGGCCGACATGGCGATGAAGGTAGAGGCGGCCCGGTTGATGGTGTACTCGGCCGCCGCCCGGGCCGAGCGCGGTGAACCCAACCTGGGGTTCATCTCGGCGGCCTCGAAGTGCTTCGCCTCCGATGTTGCCATGGAGGTCACCACCGATGCTGTGCAGCTGTTCGGCGGCGCGGGGTACACCGTGGACTTCCCGGTGGAGCGAATGATGCGCGATGCCAAGATCACTCAGATCTACGAGGGCACCAACCAGATTCAGCGGGTCGTGATGAGCCGCGCGCTGCTGCGTTAGCCGGCTGGCCTCAGGTGGGTGATGTCACCCGCCGAGACCGTCGTCACGCCGGTGCCGGTGTCGATGCTCAGCCGACCCAGGGTGTCGATATCGGTTGCGATGCCGGTGATTTCGCGATCTCCGGGCATCAGAGCCCGCACCTGGCTGCCCAGGGTAAGGCTGCGCTGCCGGTAGTCGGCCACCAGTGCGGGGTCGGGGCCTTTCGCGGCCTGCCAGCGTTCGATGCGGGTGGTCAGTTCACGCAGGATCGCCCCGGCCAGGGCGTCGCGGTCGAGCATCGTGGCGCCCAGCATCTGCAGTGAGGTGGCGCGGGGGTCGGGTGCCTCCTCGGCGGTCAGCGCGACATTGAGCCCGAGCCCCACCACGATGACCGGGTCGGGGGCGGCCACCTCGGCCAGGATGCCGGCGAGCTTGCCGGTGCCCACCAGGACGTCGTTCGGCCACTTCACGCCCGCCTCGATACCGGTGCTCTCCCGGACGGCATCGACGAGTGCGATACCGGTGAGCAGGGGCAGCCAGCCCCAGCCGTCGGCGGCGACACCCTCGGCGTCGACCCCGATCGACAGCGTGATCTGGGAACGCGGCGGTGCCGACCAGCTACGCCCATGGCGGCCGCGGCCGGCGCTCTGGTGCTCGGCGAGCAAAACTGTGCCGCGGATGTCCTCGCCTGCGGCATGGCGGGCCAACAGGTCGGCGTTCGTCGAGCCTGTCGTCTCCACGATGTCGATGCGATGTACCGGAAGTTCGGACAGCGGCGGGAGATTCAGCGGAACACGGCTCACGTGGGCAGCCTAGTAGCACAACCAGGTGCACTCTGTGAATGTGGTGTGAGCGAGGGGCCTGTCCGTCGGGCTACCGACATCTTTCATACTCGATCGGATTGTCCACGGTCACGTATTTCCCCAGGGGTTGCCGTCACGTAATTCCCCAGGTTCAGGTGCTGCTGCGGTGAGCGTAGCGAACCGCTAAGTGGGTGTCAGGTGGTCTTGGTGCCGGGTCGTTTCCGGGGTCGGTAGGACGGGCCGTCCATGAGGACTTGGTGGCTGGTGTTGATGAGTCGGTCGAGCAGCGATTCGGCCACGACCGGGTTCGGAAACAGCGGGTACCAGTCCTTCGGGGCCCGGTTGCTGGTCAGGATCAGGGGCTTGGCGGCGATGGCGCGGTCGGAGACAAGGTCGTAGAGGTCGTCGCTTTGGGTGGGGGTGTGCTCACGCATCGCGAAGTCATCGACGATCAGGACCAGGGGGCGGGTGTATTCGCGCATGCGTTGTCCGATGGTGCGGTCGGCGTGGCCGCCGGCGAGGTCGGCGAGCATGCGGGAGCATTTGACGAAGCGGATGTCGCCGCCGCGGAGTGCGACTTGATGCCCGAGTGCCTGTGCCACATGGGTTTTCCCGACTCCGACGGGTCCGTAGAGAATCACTGATTCACCGGCCTCGAGCCAGCGCAACGCGGCCAGGTCGCGCAGCATCGCAGCGGGCAGTTTCGGGCTGACGGTGAAGTCGAAGTCCTCGAAGGTGTTGGGCTGTTCGAAGCGGGCGCGGCGGACCCGTCGGGCCAGGGCGGCGGTCTCCCGGCGGGCGATTTCGTCTTCGCAGAGTACTTGGAGGAATTCCAGGTGTCCGAGTTTCCCGTCGCGGGTTTGAGCCAGGCGGGCATCGAGGGTGTCGAGCATGCCGGTCAGTTTGAGGGTCTTCAGTGCGGCCCGCAGGCTGGGATCGTGAATGGTCATGACTATGTCCTTGGAGTTGAAGTGGTTGCAGTGGAGGTGTTTTCGTGCGCTCAGGCAGTGAGGTCGGTGTCGAACGCGTCAGGTCCTCGCAGCATCGCCGGTGGTGGCGGGACGACGGCGGGCGAGGCATGGTCTGCTTCGGTGCCGGCGACCAGGATGCCTTTGACGGTGCGATAGCCGGGGTCCCCGACCTGCAGTGCTCGAGTGCAGGCCGCGTCCAGTCGGCGATCGCCGTACTTTCGCGCAGGCGGATGATCCCCTGGATGGCGCGGAGCCGGTGGATGGCGTTGACCGTGGACAATTCGGCGACGACCGCGACGGCGCCGGGCCCGATCTGCTCGGCCTGGGTGCGGCACCACGTCACGGTGCGCAGGGTGTGGGCGATCTTGTGGGGCGGGTAGTGCTCGACATTGGTCGAGCGGCCCGCCAGATGCAGCACGTGAGTCGCGACCACGGTCCCGCTGTGGAAGATCTGCACGACGTCACCGGCGGTGCGGGCGGTGACCTGCTGGCCGATCAGCCGCCACGGCACCGAGTACAGCGCCTTGCCGGACTTGACGTGGCAATCCGCGGCGACCCGCCCGATCGAGTAGATAACCGACTCAAACACTCTGGGCGGCAACGCCATCAGCGCATCGCGTTCGATCGCTGCGAACACCGACGCCGGGGTCTGCCCATCCAGACCGCGGTGCTTGTGGACCCCGTATACCTGCGTGGACCACCTGATCGCCTCGGCCTGCATCTGGGCCAGCGAGGTGAACTCGCGGCCGGCGAAGAACGAGTCCCGAATGTAGGGCATCGGCCGCTCGATGCGAGGTTTGTCCTTCGGCTTGCGGGCTCGCGCCGGATCGATCAGGGTGCCGTAGTGCGCGGCGAGCTCGCCGTAGGCCGGATTGATCAGCGGATCGTAGAGGTCGGGTCGCTCGACTCCGGTCTTGAGGTTGTCGCACACCAGCCGCGCCGGCACGCCGCCGAAGAACTCGAACGCCGCGACATGCGAGGCATTCCAGGATGTTTGATCCATCCGCAACACCGGTTGGACGAACAACGCCCGTGAACACGACAGGATCATCGCGAATACCCACACCGCGACGCGGCGCCCGATTGCGGGTCCCACCACATCCCGAGCTTGCCGTAGTCGATCTGCGCTTCACTGCCGGGTTCGACCGCACCGCGGGGTACCGTGACTTTGCCTTCGAGTCGCTCCTCGGCGAAAGCGGTTGCCACGTAACGACGTACCGTCGATTCGGACACATCCACATGATGGTCGTCGCGGAGGCGCTGCGCGATGGTCGCCACTGTCACCGGAACCTTCAGCTGCTCGGCGATCCACTGGTGATGCACGGCGATCTGGGGCCATGTCAGTGCCCGCGCCACCGGATCGATGAGCTCGGGAAACCAACGCCCGATGCGTGCCCGCCATAGCTGCTCGTCAAACTCCTCCGGGCACGGTGCCAGACCCTCGGCCAGCGCCGGGGCCAGATACTTGCGGATGGTCTTGCGGTCGATGCCCAGCGCCTCATTGATCTGCACCTGGGATCGGCCGGCATTCCAGTGCCGGAACATCTCCACGAAATCAGTCACGTCCCACGATCTCCTCGCCACTCAAGGCCCCTTCCAGGACCCCTGGCGGGGCACCTGAACGGAGCGAACCTGAACAGCGCCCCAACCCCCACCGGACACGCCCCACGGGGTGGGGAATTACGTGACCGAGGGTGAGGAATTACGTGACGGACAACCCCTCAGACCTGGGGAATTACGTGACCGCTGACAATCGGATCTCGTCGCCGACGGTTGAGGGGGACAAAGAACATCGGCCGGTGGGCAACAGCACTGCTGCTTGCGAGCCTCCGCTAGACCGCGAACGCCTACTGGTCTGTCGGCTCGTGGGCTTTCGCGCAGTCTGCAGATAGCTCTGGACCCACTGCGCGGCGAAGTTGCCGGCCCATGCGCCGGCCTCACCGACCAATTGGTCCTTTCCGCCAGGGAAACAGTGTTGGAACGAACCGCGCGGTGCGTCGGTCACGCCTTGCTCGCGCCGCAACTGAACCGCGAGCTCGGTCTGCTGGTCGAGGATGAATTCCAGCGGAGTGGAGTAGGAACCGCGTTGTGCGACAGACTGGTTGCCAGATTGCCACGCGGCGCTACGTTGATCGCTGAGGCGCTGTTCGATAACCGTCGTGCGTTGAATCAGTCATCCCGATGCGGGCCGGTGCGCCTGACGCACTACCTGGGTGAGGTGAGCGCCGTGGTCAACGTGCTCAACTCAGGTCGCGGGTGACCCTTTCAGTGACCCTGCGCCGCTCCAGCGCGCCCGCGTCGGGATTGGCCACCTGAACCAACGACGCGCCCACGGCGAAGACCGCCAACAGGTTCGCCACAACCTCGTCGGGGGTGGTCCACGGCGACGACGACATCACCCGGTCACCTGCGGCCAACCCCGATGCGGTCGCAGATGCGACAGCGGACGCCAGCACATCGTCAGCTGACCGGCCGGCCAGTGCCGGCCCGGGGGTGGGCTCGGTGATGAACTGATCGCCGTGCACCCGTACCGCGGTCGCGTAATCGGTGACGCCGATCGGAAGATCGGGCACGGGCTTGCCAAACGGGTCCAGTGACAGCACCGCGACCTCACCGCCGGTCACCGCCTCGTCGGCCTCGTTCAAGCGCTCGGATGTGCACAAAGCGATGTCGGCAGAACCTGACAACGCGACCTCGGCTCCGATCCACCACACGCCCAACAGCACCGCCGCCGTCTGCCAGTGCGGGGGTAGCAGCACCGCGACCCGGCTGCCCGGACCGGCGCAGAGTTCATCGCGTAACAGGTTGGCGGTCTTGGCCGCCCAGTTGGCCAGCGTCACCGTCGACAGCTCGATGCGTTCACCGGTGGCATCGTCGTAGTAGGTGATCCGCGGGCCCATCGGGTCGGCCCTCAGCAGCGGATTGAGCACCGCCGCAGTCAGATTGGCCATCAGTTGACGCACTTGGGGTCATCAGACCCCGCGGTGATGATGGGCGACGGCGGAGGAGCCGTGCCGTCACCGGCTTGGCCGGCGGCCTGGCTGACCGCCGCCGATGTCGGCAGCGATCCCTCCAGGCCCGAACCAGGCCCGGTGTAGTCACTGGACAACACCACTCGCACGGTGCCCGCCGGAATGCCCTCTTGTGCCACCACGGGGAGACCGCCGAGCGCCTTGGCGATGGCCTGGGCGCCGACATCGTCATCCTTGGCGGCCTGCACCTGGCTGCGGATCACGTGATCTTTGTCGTTGTTACTGGTATTACCCGCGTCGAAACCCTTGGTGCTCAGCGCTTCTGACACCGCAGCGGCCAGGCCGTTGATATCGGTGTCGTTGATCACGTCGACCTTGGTCTGTTCCGGCGAATACGCGATCTTCTCGGTCCTGCCCTCGGCCTGGTCGTGCAGCAGGCTGGCCACCCACTCCTGTACCTGGGGCGGATCGACCCGGACCACGGATTGCATACCGTCGTCACTCCAGCCCGCCTCGTCGAGCACCGGGATGGTCGCGAACGCCACGTTGCCGCCGGCGAGGTTCTCGAGCTGCTTGATGAAATCCATGATGTCCCAGCCCGATGAGAGCACTACCGAGCGCTGGATGGCGTCCTGCAGCTTGCTCAGGGTCGACGGACTGGTCAACGTCTTTCCGGAAATCACTTGGTGGGCCAGGGAAGCCATTACCACCTGCTGGCGCACCACCCGGTCGAGGTCGCCGCGCGGCAGGTCGTGACGCTGCCGGACGAAGCTCAATGCTTGGGTGCCGTTGAGTTTCTGCCAGCCGGCCGGAAAGTCGGCGCCGGAAAGTGGTTCGTAGACGGCATCTTTCAGGCAGACATCGACGCCGCCTAGTGCATCCGTAATTAGTGAGAAGCCGAGCAGACCGATCTCGGCGTAATGGTCGACCGTGACACCTGTCAGGTCGGCGACGGTTTTGATCAGCGCCTCGCGACCGGCCTCGACGGCTTTGGGCTCGGCCTCGGCCGGGTCCACGCCCTGCTGCTCGACCAGCTGCTTCATCTTGTCCAGCTTCACCTGGCCGTAGACGCCGTTGATCTTCGTCTTATCCAGCCCCGGGGCCTTGACGTAGGAGTCGCGCGGAATCGAGATCGCCGTCGCCGACTTCCCGTTGTTGGGGATCCGCACCAGGATGATCGTGTCGGTGTTCGTCGACACATCGTCGCCGGCGTGCAGAGCCGCCAGCTCGTCCTCGGACAGCGGGTTGCCGTGCGCGTCAGTGCGGCTGTCCATACCGACCAACAGGATGTCGATGGCACCGTCCTGCCCACCGCCGCCGAGCGCCGCGGTGCTCATGTGGAAGATGCCGTTTTCGAACGAGCGGATCTTGCCCCACGCGACACCGGTGCCGATCATCACCGCTACCGCGATCAACGCGAGCACGGTACGCGCCACCCGCCGGGCGCCCGTGGGTGCTTCGGTGTCAGCAAGCATCCGCCCAGGCTACTGGCGAGATGGGCGCAAGCCGGGTAGCGCAAACCGGCGTGCCAGACTCGTGATCGTGGCGGCAAGGATCGTGATCACGGGTGCCGGCGGGCAGGTTGGGCGGTTTCTCGCAGGTGAGGGGGCCCGTCGGGGCCGTGTGGTCAGCACGCTGACGCATCAGCAATGCGACATTGTCGACCCTGTCGCCGCTGAGCGGTTCATCGCCGAAGACGACCTGGTGGTCAACTGCGCTGCGATCGCCAACGTCGAGCCCGTCAAAGGTCAACGCCACCCATACGAGGTGGGCGACGCGGTCGACGACCAGGCCCGCGCGGTATTCGAAGAACTCGGTGCCGACCCGAACCGGGTCCGGCCGGTCAGCGTCGCGCACACGGGCCGCCGGGCACCCCGACCGGCGTATTCGGCACTGTCGACGGTGTTGTCGGTACAGGCCGGGCTGAGCCCAATGCGGCCGTGGCGCGCGGCGTTGGCCGAGGCGCTGGCTCAGCCTGTCGGCGGCGGACAGTTACCCTCTACGCCGTGACGCCGAGCCGCCCCTTGACCGTGGTGACGGTGACGTACTCCCCGGGCCCACATCTGGATCGCTTTCTGTCGTCGTTGACGGTGGCCACCGATCGTCCGGTGACGGTGGTGCTGGCCGACAACGGATCCACCGACGGAGCGCCCGAGGAGGCCGTCGAGCGTTATCCCGGCACCCAGCTGCTGCGCACCGGCGGGAATCTCGGCTACGGGAGTGCCGTCAACCGAGGCGTCGCCACAGCGCCGGCCGATGACGAGTTCGTGATCGTGGCTAATCCGGATGTGGTGTGGGGGCCCAACAGCATCGACGAACTGCTGGCTGCCGCGGAGCGTTGGCCGCGCGCCGGGACCCTGGGGCCGCTGATCCGCGACCCAGACGGGTCGGTGTACCCGTCGGCACGCCACCTGCCCAGCCTGGTGCGTGGCGGCATGCACGCCGTCGTCGGCTTCGTGTGGAAGAAGAACCCGTGGACGCGGGCCTACCGGCAGGAATACCTGGAGCCCACCGAGCGGCCCGTCGGGTGGTTGTCGGGGGCCTGCCTGCTGATCCGCCGGGCGGCATTCGATCAGGTCAGCGGGTTCGACGAGCGCTACTTCATGTACATGGAAGACGTCGACCTCGGTGACCGAGTTGGCAAGGCGGGCTGGCTCAACGTCTATGTGCCCGCGGCGGAGATCCTGCACGACAAGGGCCACTCGACCGGGCGCGATCCGGCCAGCAACCTGCGCGCGCATCACGAAAGCACCTACATTTATCTATCCGATCGCCATTTTGGCTGGTGGCGTGCACCCCTTCGATGGACGATGAAGGGCGCGCTGAAGGTACGGTCACGCGCGGCGGTACGTAAGTCCCAGCGGGAGCTGGCGGGAAACTGGGGGGCCTGAGTTGAGTGAAATCGATCCGTCGAAGGTCGATGCGGTGGTGCTCGTCGGTGGGAAGGGCACCCGGCTGCGCCCGTTGACCCTGTCGGCCGCCAAGCCGATGCTGCCGACCGCGGGCCTGCCGTTCCTGACCCACTTGCTCTCGCGGATCGCCGCCGCCGGCATCGAGCACGTCATCCTCGGCACATCCTTCAAGGCCGCCACGTTCGAATCCGAGTTCGGCGATGGTTCCAAGCTCGGCCTGCAGATCGAATACGTCGTCGAGGAGCGCCCGCTGGGCACTGGCGGCGGAATCGCCAATGTCGTGCCGAAACTGCGCAACGACACGGTGATGGTCTTCAACGGTGACGTGCTGTCCGGGATGGAGCTGGGGCATATGCTGACCAGCCACCACGAGTCGCAGGCGGACCTGACGCTGCACCTCGTGCGGGTCAGTGATCCGCGGGCGTTCGGCTGCGTGCCCACGGACGCCGATGGCCGGGTACAGGCCTTTCTGGAAAAGACCGAGGACCCGCCGTCCGACCAGATCAACGCCGGCACCTATATCTTCAAACGGGAGATCCTCGATCGGATCCCGCGTGACCGTGAGGTCTCGGTGGAGCGCGAGGTGTTTCCGGCGCTGCTCGCCGACGGGGTGAAGGTGTGTGGCTACGTCGACTCCAGCTATTGGCGTGACATGGGCACCCCGGAGGATTTCGTCCGCGGCTCGGCAGACCTGGTCCGCGGACTGGCACCCTCGCCCGCGCTCGGCGGCCGACGCGGGGAGAGCCTGGTGCACGACGGCGCATCGGTGGCGGCAGGGGCGGTGTTGGTCGGCGGGACGGTGGTCGGCCGGGGTGCCGAGATCGGGCCGGGGGTCCGACTGGACGGCGCGGTCGTTTTCGACGGGGCGTCCATCGAGGCGGGTTCGGTGGTGGAGCGCTCGATCATCGGTGCAGGCGCCCGGATAGGGCCGCGGGCGCTGTTGCGCGACGCCATCATTGGCGACGGTGCCAACGTCGGCGCCCGGTGCGAGCTGCTGCGCGGTGCGCGGGTGTGGCCCGGGGTCGTCATCCCCGACTGCGGTATCCGCTACTCGTCGGATATCTGACGCGAGCAGGCCACCTCGACCAGGTGGGCCACCGCGGCGTCGATACCGTCGGGCAGCGCGTCGACCGGCCACCATCGCAGGTCCAATGACTCGTCGCTGATCGCGATGACGGCGTCGGCCGGAGCCCGCGCGATGAACTGCAGATCCAGATGGCGGGTCGGCACCCCGAGTGAGCAGGTCAGCGCGTGCACGTGAATGGCGCCCAGCGCGGCATCGATACTCAGGCCCTCGATCCCGGATTCCTCGGCTGCCTCCCGCATTGCCGCGGCGACGATGTCCGTGTCCGCCGGCTCGCAGTGCCCACCGAGTTGCACCCAGCGACCCAATCGCGGATGCAGGGTCAACAGAACGTGATCGCCCGAGTCGGAGACCACCAGTGCCGAGGCAGTGATATGGCCCGGGACGCAGGCTCGTTCGCAGGAATCGGTGCGCGCCAACAGAAATCCCAGCACGGCTTGGCGCAAAGCGTCCTGGCCGTCGTCGGGGGCGTCCCATTCCGTCAGCAGCTCGATCGCGGAATCCCGCACACCCGAGTAGGTCACCGCCGCACCAGCAGATCGCCGACCGGCGCCGGATCACGGGGTCCGGACGGGTCGACGGGATAGCCGATCGCGATCGCGCCCAGGGGCTCCCAATCCGTCGGCAGATCAAGGGTTTCGCGGACCAGCTCGGCGGCGAAGATGGTCGAGCCGATCCAGCAGCTACCCACCTCGCGGACTGCCAGCGCGACGAGCAGCGCCTGCACCGCCGCACCGACCGCGACGGTGAACATCGTGTGCTCGGCCTCCGCGCGGGCCGCGTCCGGGTAGCTGTGCGCGCCCTCGGGCACCAGGAACGGGATCACGACCTCCGGTGCGTCATAGAGAATCTGCCCACGCCCGATGCGCCGCTCCACCGCATCGGCCGGTGTACCGTCGGACGTCAGATCCGCGCGCCAGGCGTCTTTCATGGCGTCCAGCAGTGCGACGCGACGGTCGCGATCGGCCAGCCAGACGAACCGCACCGGGCGGGTGTGATGCGGTGCGGGCGCGGTGAGTGCCTCGGCGACCGCCTCCTCGATGAGCTTGTGGTCCACGGGTTCAGCCGCGAACTGGCGCACCGATCGGCGGAGCAGTTGGGCCTGGCGCCGGCCGAGTTCGATTGATTCGGCGGTGCCCAGCCAGAACAGGTCATCCTCACCGCCGCGCAGCAGTCGCGCCGCGGTGGATCCGTCATCGGCGAGTTCGAGGCCGCGTACCACCGCGACGGGGACCGCGGTCAGCTTGCCTTTGACAAGGTCGGCGGCAGCGGCGATTTCGTCGGCGACGGCCACTTCGGTGACCACCAGTTCGTTGCCGTGCCTGTCGACGGCGCCGGCGTAGCCGTACAGCACGGGGAGTCCGGACGAGCCGATCGCGGCGTCAGTCTGCCCGTTTCGCCAGGCGCGCCCCATCGTGTCGGTGACGACTACGGCGACGTCGACCCCGAGACGTTCGCGCAGCGCCGTCCGCAATGCCAACGCACTGCCGTCGGGATCGATGGGCAGCAACGCCAATTCGGTTGCACCGACATTGGAACCGTCGACGCCGGCGGCCGCCTGGACGATGCCGTTGCGGTTCGCGGTGATCAGTGTTTTGCCCTTGCGGGCCAGCACCCGCACCGCCTCGGTGTCGATGAGCATGCGGCGCAGCGCATCCCGCTCGTCGGGATCGGCGGGCGCCGCCACGATGCGGCCCTCGCATTTGGACATCACCTTGCTGGTGACGACGACGATGTCGCCGGCGCGCAGCCAGGGGGCGGCGGTGGCGAGCGCGGCGGCCAGGTCGTGGCCGGGCCGGAATTCGGGAAGTCCGGTGACGGGCAGGATTTCGACGGGCGCCGCGCTGCCATGATCGCCGCTAGGCGGCACCGTTGGACTTGAGCCACTGGTCACAGCGTCACGCCTGCCAGTTCCAGCCCGGCGCGCACCATGTCGGCGGTCGCCGAGGGGTCGGACATCAGCAGGGGTATCGAGTTCACTGTCACGCCGGGGACTTCAGCCTGATCGCCCTCCGAGATCAACCAGTAGTCCAGGATGCCGGTGGCCGACCGCGCGCCGTAGTGCCGGGCGACGGCTTGTGACGACGTTTCCACGCCGATCACCGACAGGCATTCGTCGGCCATGCCACGCAACGGCTTTCCGCCGATGATGGGGGAGTAGCCGATGATCGGCGCCGGCGTAGACCGCAGCGCCGCACGGACGCCGGGGATAGCCAGGATCGCGCCGACGCTGACGACCGGGTTCGACGGCGCCAGCATGACAACATCGGCTTCGGTGATCGCGTCGATGACACCGGGCCCGGCGGTGGCGCTTTCGGAGCCGACGAACGCGAAGCTGTGCGTGGTCACGTGTGCCCGGTAGCGCACCCACCACTCCTGGAAGTGAATGGCTTTGCGGTCACCGGTGTCTGGATCGTCGATCACGACATGGGTTTCGCACCGGTCATCGCTGGCCGGGAGCAGGGTGGCGCCGGGAGTCCAACGACCGCAGAGGGCCTCGGTGACCTGTGACAGCGGATATCCGGCCCGCAGCATTTGACTGCGTACCAAATGAGTGGCCAAATCCCGGTCGCCCAAACCGAACCAATCTGGTTGAACTCCGTAGGCGGCCAATTCCTCTTTGGCATTCCAGGTCTCGTTGCGATGTCCCCAGCCGCGCTCGGGGTCGATACCTCCACCTAAGGTGTACATGCAGGTGTCGAGGTCGGGGCAGATGCGCACGCCGTGCATCCAGGCGTCGTCACCGATGTTGACCACGGCGGTCAGCGCGTGATCAAGATCGCCTGTGGCGGCGGATATCTGGCCGCCGAACTGGCCGAGTCCGAGTAGTCGTTGCACGCCTAACAGGAAGCGGGCACCCCCGACGCCACCAACCAGAACGGTGATCTTCACACCGATCGACACTAGGCGGTCGGGCTTGTGCGTGGCGCACGCGGTCACGATCACGTCACTCTCGGGACACGCCGGTGCATCGACTCGCCGAATTGTCCCAGGGAAATGGTATGAACTTCGGTTCAATCGCTTGCGCGAAGCATCCCAGCCGTGTCTAATCACATCAGTGTCATTTCCCGGTCGGACCTGCCGGTTTCGGTGTCCCATACCGTGATTCGACCAGGTGTTCGAATTGAGTTGGGCACACTTCATAGTGGGCGACATGCGAAAGATCTACGAAACCAGGTGAAGGAGGCGGAAATGTCCTATGAGAACGTAATCGGCGCGATGGGGTTGCCGCAGTCCATTCCCGGATCGCAGACGATGGGGCTAATGGCACGCGCTCACCTGAGTTTGGTGCCAGACGCGATCATCGATGCGATCCCGGATCCGGCCGAAGACGAAGACCAGTGGCAGGAACGTGCGCTGTGCGCGCAGACCGACCCCGAAGCGTTCTTCCCTGAGAAGGGTGGCTCCACTCGCGAAGCCAAGCGCATCTGCTTGGGCTGCGAGGTGAAGGACAAGTGCCTCGACTACGCCCTCGCTCACGATGAGCGCTTCGGCATCTGGGGCGGGCTCTCCGAGCGGGAGCGTCGTCGCCTCAAGCGCGGCATCATCTGACGCGCTCTCGCTGCGTCTAATCCTCTTCCATACTCGGGTCGATGACTGACGGCTCGACCCCGAGATAGGTGGCCACCTGTGCCACCAATATCTCGTGCAGAAGATCAGTCAGATCGATCGAGTCCTTGGCCCGTCGCTCGATCGGCTTGCGAAACAACACTATTCGGGCCCGCGTGGAGTTACCGCGAACATCGACCCCGGCCGGGATCAGTCGGGCCAGCGCGATCGGCCCGTCGGCGATCACTTCGGCCGGCCACTGCACACTGTCTGGATCCTTCGGCGCGATGCGCGGAATCTCGTCGACCGCGACGTCCAATGCGGTGAGCCGCTGTTGCCAGCGCCGTTCGATCGGCTCGTAAGCCTCCAGCACCGCCGTATCAAATCGTTCGGCCCGGCTGCGCCAGCCCGGGACCGTCGGAGGTAGCAGCGGCCCGCGCATCTCGCGGCCTCGGCGTGATCCCGGGGCACCGCCGGACCGGCCACCTCGCCGGGAGCTGCGGGAATCGGCCACGGATGTGATCGTAACGGTTGTGAATCGGCGGACTTGCGGCTGCGCGTGTCCGCCGGTCACCGGTGAATGAACCGGGATAACCTCACGAACGTGAATGCTCCCCGTCGCTGCTGCCGGCCTGGGTGCCCCCATTATGCGGTGGCGACGCTGACGTTCGTCTATTCGGATTCCACCGCCGTGGTCGGCCCGCTGGCCACCTCGCGCGAACCGCATTCGTGGGATCTGTGTGTCGGACATGCCAACCGGATCACCGCACCGATCGGCTGGGACCTGGTCCGCCACGCCGGCCCGCTGCCCGAGTATCCCGACGAGGACGACCTGGTGGCCCTTGCCGACGCGGTCCGCGAGGGCCGCGAGGGCCTGGGTGCTCGGCCGCCGATCGCTGGCTTCTCCGATCCCGGCGGCGCGGCACATGCACCGGCGACCAGTGCGCCGATGATGCCGTCGACAGCGCACCGGCCTGCCACAGCGGGCCGTCGGCGCGGGCACCTGCGGGTACTGCCGGACCCGGCCGACTGACGCGGTAGCTGCCCTTACCGGGGCGCGCAGACAGATAGGCTGGCGGCCAAGAGTCCCTCTCGGTCAGGAGATCCGCCATGTCGAGGCCCGCCGCCGCGGTCCGCAGTGTGATCAAGGCCTACGATGTGCGCGGCCTGGTCGGCAAGGAGATCGATGAGGCGTTCGTCGCCGACGTCGCTGCCGCGTTCGCCCGGCTGATCCGCTCCGAAGGAGGGGATCGGGTGACCATCGGCTACGACATGCGCGAAAGCTCGCCCGCGCTGGCCGATGCCTTCGGGGAGGGCGCGGCCGCACAAGGCCTCGACGTGGTGCGCATCGGACTGGCGTCGACCGATCAGCTGTATTTCGCATCCGGATTTCTGAGCTGTGCGGGCGCGATGTTCACCGCCAGCCACAATCCCGCCGCCTACAACGGCATCAAGCTGTGTCGTGCCGGGGCCAAACCCGTCGGCGAAGACACCGGGTTGGCGCTGATCCGCGACGAGGTGATCGCCGGCGTCCCCGGCTACGACGGTGAGCGCGGGACGGTCCACGATCAGGATGTCTTGCACGACTACGGCCAGTTCCTGCGTTCGCTGGTCGATATGGCCGAGCTGCGTTCGCTGCGGGTGGCCGTCGACGCGGGCAACGGCATGGCCGGGCACACCACGCCAGCGGTGTTGGGGCCGATCGAGGCGCTCACGGTGCTGCCGCTGTTCTTCGAGCTCGACGGCTCGTTCCCCAACCACGAAGCCAACCCGTTGGAGCCGTCAAACCTCGTCGATCTGCAGAAATTCGTGGTGGAGACCGGCGCCGATATCGGGCTCGCGTTCGACGGGGACGCCGACCGCTGCTTTGTCGTCGACGAGTTGGGCGCTCCGGTGTCGCCGTCGGCGGTCACCGCACTGGTCGCGGGCCGCGAGCTCAACCGAGAGATCGGTGCGACCGTGATCCACAACCTGATCACCTCGCGTGCAGTGCCCGAGCTGGTTATCGAGCGCGGGGGTACGCCCGTACGGTCGAGAGTTGGGCATTCCTATATCAAGGCGCTGATGGCCGATACCGGCGCGATCTTCGGCGGCGAGCATTCCGCGCACTATTACTTCCGCGATTTCTGGGGTGCCGACTCCGGCATGCTGGCCGCGCTGCACGTACTGGCCGCGCTCGGCGAACAGGATCATCCGCTGTCGGAACTAATGGCCAACTATGAGCGCTACGAAGCCTCCGGTGAAATCAATTTCCGCGTGGCAGATGCGCCGGCCAGTGTCGATTCGGTGCTGAAAACCTTTGGCGCCCAGGTTGTTGCGCTGGATCATCTGGACGGTGTGACGGTCGACCTCGGTGGAGGCGCCTGGTTCAACCTGCGCACCTCCAACACCGAACCGCTGCTGCGCCTCAACGTCGAAGCCCGCACTGGCGACGAGATCGACGAGATCGTTCGCCGGGTCTCTGAGGACATCGCCGCGCAACCGGACGGGGCGACGTGAGCGCTGTGCACGCCACTATCGATCTCGATGACACCGACGGTCTGCTGGAGGCCGACCGCGACGGACTGCTGCGGGCCGCAGCGATGGCCGGCGCGCAGGTGCGGGCTACGGCGGCTGCCGTCGAGGAAGGCGAATTGGCGACGTTGGCCAGCGGTGACCGGCCCCGGACCGTGATCTGGGTGGGCGGCCGCGGAGCCGCCGAGAGTGCTGGCGCGATGCTGGCCGTCACGCTCGGCGGGGTGGCGAGCGAGCCAATCGTGGTGGCCCCCGAATCTCCGCCGTGGATCGGCCCGCTCGACGTTCTCGTCGTCGCCGGCGACGACCCCGGCGACCCGGCATTGGTGACCTCGGCAGCGACGGCGGTCCGGCGCGGTGCCCGCGTCGTCGTCGCCGCGCCCTACGAAGGACCGCTGCGCGATGCCACCGCCGGACGTGCTGCGGTGCTGGAACCGCGGCTATGGGCGCCCGACGAATTCGGACTTGGCCGCTATCTGGCGGCCGGGCTGGCCGCATTCCAGGCCGTCGACCCGGCCCTGCAGACTGATCTTTCCGCTCTGGCCGACGAACTCGACGCCGAGGCGTTGCGCAACAGTGTGGGCCGCGAAGTGTTCACCAACCCGGCCAAGGGCCTGGCCGAGCGGATGTCCGGCCGGCAGGTGGTGCTCGCCGGTGACGGTGCGGCAACCCTGGTACTGGCTCGGCATGCCGCCGCGCTGCTGCTGCGGCTGGCCGGCAAGGCTGTCGGCGCGGCCGGGTTGTCCGACGTTCTCGTGGCGTTACGGACCGGGGTGACAACTCAATTCGGCGACTCGGTGGACGCGTTGTTCCACGACGAAGAGATCGACGGGCCGCTGTCCAGGGGGCCCAGGGTGCTGGCGCTGACGCTGGCCGCCGAACGTCCCGTGGTCGCGGCCCGGGTCAATGGATACGACGACATCGATCTGGTGGGGGTCGAAGACATCGGGGAAGCGGGTGCGGCGCCCGTTCCCAGCGGTCGCGCCGAGCAGCAGCTCGCGACGCTGGCCGTGCGATTGCAGATGGCCGCGGTTTATTTGAGATTGGTGGGGGGATAACTCCGGCGTGGAATTGCTACGAGGGGCGACACGCACCTACGCGTGGGGATCTCGGACGGCCATAGCGGAATTCACCGGACGGCCTTCACCGACGGCACATCCTGAGGCAGAGCTGTGGTTTGGCGCTCATCCGGGAGATCCGGCGTGGCTGGAGACCCCGGACGGCGAACGGTCACTGCTCGAGGCCGTGCAATCGGATCCCGACGGTCAGCTGGGGCCGGCCGTGCGGGGCCGCTTCGGCGACGTCCTGCCGTTCCTGGTGAAGATGCTGGCGGCCGAGGAGCCGCTGTCGCTGCAAGCCCATCCGAGTGCCGAACAGGCTGTCGAGGGGTATGCGCGGGAAGACCGGGTGGGCGTACCGCTCAACTCGCCGATCCGCAACTACCGGGACCGCAGCCACAAACCCGAATTACTGGTGGCACTAAGCGAATTCGATGCTCTCGGCGGGTTCCGTCCGGCTGCCCGGTCGGTTGCGTTGATGCGCGCGCTGGCGGTCTCGGATCTCGATCCGTTCATCGGTCTGCTGTCCGGCCAGCCCGACGCAGACGGCCTGCGCGCGCTGTTCACCACCTGGATCACCGCACCCCAACCCGACCTGGACGTGCTGATCCCGGCGGTGCTCGACGGCGCGGTGGCTTACGCCCGTTCCGGTGAAACGGAATTCGCTGCCGAAGCCAGGACGCTGCTGGAGCTGGGGGAGCGGTATCCCGGTGACGCCGGCGTGCTGGCCGCCATGCTGCTCAACCGGATCACGCTGGCCCCGGGCGAGGCGATCTTCATGCCGGCCGGCAACCTGCACAGCTACATCCATGGTGTGGGTATGGAGATTATGGCCAACTCCGACAACGTACTTCGCGGTGGTCTGACCCCCAAGCACGTGGACGTCCCCGAGTTGCTGAGGGTGCTGGACTTCACCCCCGCCGACGAGGCGACGCTGCGAACGCCCACCCACCGCGAGGGCATCGAACTGGTCTATGACACCCCGGCGGTCGAATTCGCCACCTGTGTGCTGGTGCTCGACGGAAACAACCTGGGCCACGAGATCGATGCGCCGTCGCGGCATGACGGTCCGCAGATCCTGGTCTGCACCGAGGGCTCGGTGGTGGTGCGTGCCAAGTCCGATGTCGTGGTGTTGGAGCGCGGGTCGGCGGCCTGGGTCGCCGCTGACGACGGCCCGATTCGGCTGGAGGCGGCTGAGCCCGCCAAGCTGTTCCGGGCTACGGTTGGCCTCTAGGCAGGAGGACAACCGATGTCGACCGAGGGCAGTACCAAGGCGATCCTGGCGGCGCTGGCCGCGAACGCGGGCATCGCAGCCGCGAAGTTCGTCGGGTACGTCATCACTGGCAGCTCATCGATGTTGGCCGAGGCGGTGCACTCGGTGGCCGACACGTCGAACCAGGGTCTGCTGCTGTTCGGCCAACGCGAGGCCCGCAAGGAGCCCGACAGCCTGCACCAGTTCGGGTATGGCCGGAGCCGGTACTTCTACTCGTTCGTCGTCGCCCTCGTGCTGTTCAGCCTTGGCGCGATCTTCGCCCTCTACGAGGGTTATCACAAGATCACCCACCCGGAGTCGCTCACCTCGCCGATCGTGGCGATCGTGATCCTGGTGGTGGCAATCGGGTTGGAGTCCTACAGCTTTCGCACCGCGATGGTGGAATCGCGCCCGCTGAAGGGCAACAGTTCGTGGTGGCAATTCATCCGCCGCTCACGCAGCCCCGAGCTGCCGGTGGTGCTGCTCGAAGACACCGGCGCGCTGATCGGCCTGGCGCTGGCGCTCACCGGCATCGGCCTGACGATCCTGACCGGCAATCCGGTCTGGGACGGTATTGGCACCGCATGTATCGGTGTGCTGCTGGGTGTGATCGCGGTGATCCTGATGGTCGAGATGCACAGCCTGCTGATCGGTGAGGGAGCCACGGCCGACGAATGCCAGGCGATTCGAACCGCACTGGAGCAGACCGTCAACGTCGACCGGGTCATTCACTTGCGCACGCAGTACCTCGGGCCGGAGGAGATGCTCGTCGGCGCCAAGATCGCTCTGGGCGCCCACACCGACCTGGCCACCGTGGCCGCCACGATCGACAACGCCGAGGCTGCCGTGCGCGCCGTAGTACCCGCCGCCCGGGTCATCTATCTCGAGCCGGATCTGGATCGCGCGCTGGCGCGATAGCCCCGGATTTCAGCAACCGGCGCAGATGACCGGCCGGCAGAACGGCCACAGTCATGCCCTGGCCGTACGTCGGATTGAGACGTGCCACCGCATCGCCCAGTGGCACGATGCCGCCCAAGGGCTCGCCGTGACGAATCGCGGTGGCCACCGAGGCGGGCAGGACCGCGTCGGCGACGGCGCACATATCGTCGAACGTCTGTGGGGTCGTGGTGTGTCCGACGGTGAACGTCGTCAACTCCCAGGGGCGGTCCTCGTGGAACAGCATGCCCAGTCCTGCGGGCTGGGTCCGCGACACCCGGCCATCATCACCTTCTCGGCGATCAGTCCGTCGGGTCGGGCGAATCCACTGATCCCGCCACGCGGGTAGCCGGGTGCCGCGGCCAGTGGCGTCCACGGCGAGATCAGCACCTCGCGCCATCGGGATGTGCACGTGGCGGTCCTGGGGGCTGCGCTGCGGTGGTCCGGAGTCGCCGGTAACGCGTCGCGGTCACAGACCGTCCCCTGGTCGTAGTGATCGGATAGCACCCGCGCGGCACACGAACCGGCGATGCTGGCACCGATGACGACCGCATGCTGGTTCGGCGGTTGGCCCTCGAGATTGCGCGTACCCGCTCAGTCGTGGGCTAACCGGGGTACAACGACAAACATGCTGATGACCTCGAAGTGGCGGACCAAGTCCGTGGAGCAATCGATCCTGGATACCGATCAGCCGGGCAGCCGGCTCCGCAAGAATCTGACCTGGTGGGATCTGACCGTTTTCGGAGTCTCGGTGGTCGTCGGCGCCGGTATCTTCACCGTCACCGCGTCCACCTTCGGCAATATCACCGGCCCGGCGATCTCGGTGTCGTTCCTCTTCGCGGCGGTGACCTGCGGCCTGGCCGCGCTGTGCTACGCCGAGTTCGCCTCGACGCTGCCGGTCGCGGGTAGTGCCTACACGTTCTCCTATGCGACGTTCGGTGAGTTCGTCGCGTGGATCATCGGTTGGGATCTGATCCTCGAGTTCGCGGTGGGCGCCGCCGTGGTGGCCAAGGGGTGGTCGAGTTACCTGGGCACCGTTTTCGGCTTCTCTGGCGGCGTCGTTGCCATCGGCCCGCTCGACTTCGACTGGGGCGCACTGATCATCATCGCGGTGGTCGCCACCCTGCTCGTGCTGGGCACGAAGCTGTCGTCGAATTTCTCCGCGGTGATCACGGCCATGAAGGTGGCAGTGGTCGCTCTCGTCGTCGTCGTCGGCGCCTTCTACGTTAAGGCGGCCAACTTCTCCCCGTTCATCCCGCCGTCGGAAACCGGCAAAAGCGGCGCGGGCACGGGTGTGAACCAGTCCGTGTTCTCGCTGCTGACCGGCGCCGAGAGCAGTCATTACGGCTGGTATGGCGTGCTGGCCGGCGCCTCGATCGTGTTCTTCGCGTTCATCGGCTTCGATGTGGTGGCCACCACGGCCGAGGAGACCAAGAACCCGCAGCGCGACGTGGCCAGGGGAATCCTTGCGTCGCTGGCCATCGTCACGGTGCTCTATGTGTCGGTCTCGATCGTGTTGTCGGGCATGGTCAACTACGCCGAACTGCGCGACAAGGCCGAGGGCGGGCATGCCAACCTGGCCACCGCGTTCGCGCTCAATGGGGTGGATTGGGCGGCGAAGGTGATCTCGGTCGGGGCGCTGGCCGGCCTGACCACCGTGGTCATGGTGCTGATTCTGGGGCTGTCTCGAGTGCTGTTCGCCATGGCCCGCGACGGTCTGCTGCCGCGCGGCCTCGCCAAAACGGGAAATCGTGGCACCCCGGTGCGGATCACCGTGCTGGTCGCGGTGCTCACTGCGATCGCGGCCACCGTTTTCCCGATCGCCAAGCTCGAGGAGATGGTGAACGTCGGCACCCTGTTCGCGTTCATCCTGGTCTCGGCCGGTGTGATCGTGCTGCGTCGCACGCGCCCCGACCTCGAACGGGGTTTCCGGGCGCCCCTGGTCCCATGGCTGCCCATCCTGTCGATCGCCGCCTGCGGCTGGCTGATGCTCAATCTCGCCGGCCTGACCTGGATCAGGTTCGGTGTTTGGATGGTGATCGGGGTGGCGTTCTACCTGCTCTACAGCCGTCGGCACTCGGTGCTCGCGCAGCGGGAGGCCGCGCACGCCTGATTTTACAAATCATTATTGTTTGTATAGACGGCCGACAAAGTCGCCTCTATAGTCAAGTCATCAACGGACTTGGAGGTAACTGTCGTGACATCTCAGCTGGACGCTCCCGCCGCGGGCGCATCGTCGGCGCACTGGCGTGACAAGAAGCGCTACCTGTGGCTGATGGGCCTGATCGCACCGACCGTGCCGTTCGCGCTGCTGCCGGTCATCTGGGGTCTGAACCAGCTCGGGTGGACTGCGGTGTCGCAGGCGTTCTTCTGGGTCGGGCCGGCCCTGATTTATGTGCTGCTGCCGTCGCTGGACCTGAAGTTCGGCCGTGACGGGCAGAACCCTCCCGACGAACTGACGGCGTACCTGGAGAACGACAAGTACTACCGGTACTGCACCTATGCGTTCATCCCGTTCCAGTTCGTCAGCATCATCGTCGGCGCTTACATGTTCACCGCGTCGAATCTGAGCTGGCTCGGCTATGAGGGCAGCCTGGGCTGGTTCGCCAAGATCGGGGTGGCGCTGTCGGTGGGCGTGCTCGGTGGCACCGGCATCAACACCGCCCACGAGATGGGGCACAAGAAGGAGTCGCTGGAGCGCTGGTTGTCGAAGATCAGTCTGGCCCAGACCTTCTACGGCCACTTCTACATCGAGCACAACCGCGGGCACCACGTTCGCGTCGCCACCCCGGAGGATCCAGCGTCGTCGCGATTCGGTGAGACCTTCTGGGAGTTCTTGCCGCGCAGCGTGTTCGGTAGCGCGCGCTCGGCGGTCACACTCGAAGCCGCGCGCATTCGCCGGCTCGGTAGGAGCCCGTGGGATCCGCGGACTTGGCTCGGCAACGACGTGCTCAACGCCTGGTTGATGTCGGTGGTCCTGTGGGGAGTGCTGATCGCGGTGTTCGGCCCGGCGCTGATTCCGTTCGTCATCATCCAGGCGGTGTTCGGGTTCTCGATGCTGGAGTCGGTGAACTACGTCGAGCACTACGGTCTGCTGCGCCAGAAGAACGAGAACGGCCGCTACGAGCGGTGCTCGCCGCAGCACAGCTGGAACTCCGATCACCTGGTGACCAACCTGTTCCTGTACCACCTGCAGCGGCACAGTGACCACCACGCCAACCCCACTCGGCGCTACCAGACATTGCGCAGCATGTCCGAAGCGCCCGAATTGCCCAGTGGCTACGCAACGTTGATCGGCGTGACCTACGTGCCGTGGCTGTGGCGGCGGATGATGGACCACCGGGTCCTCGAGCACTACGACGGTGACATCACCCGGGTGAACATCGATCCGCGCCGACGCGCGAAGATCCTGGCCCGCTACGGTGCTGCAGCATGAGTGCCTACCAGTGCCCGGTCTGTGACTACGTGTACGACGAGGCGAAAGGTGCTGCGCGGGAGGGTTTCCCGCCCGGCACCGCCTGGGCTGATGTTCCCGACGGCTGGTGCTGCCCTGACTGTGGGGTGCGCGAAAAAGTGGACTTTGACGCGATGGAGATTTCAACATGAGTGACTACAAACTGTTCGTCTGTGTGCAGTGCGGATTCGAGTACGACGAGGCCAAGGGCTGGCCGGAGGACGGCATCGCGCCGGGCACCCGGTGGGACGAGATCCCGAAGGACTGGAGCTGCCCAGATTGCGGCGCGGCAAAATCAGACTTCGAGATGGTGGAGGTTGCGAGGCCGTGACCAGGACTCTCCCGCTTGTGAAGAGGTCTCGGGTTCCCTTTCCCGAAGCTTCTCGTGCGCTGTTGCCGGAAACGGTCCTCGACGCGATGCGCGAAGAACTGCTGACCAAGGACTGGTCGGCGATCACGCTGACCGATGTCGCGCGCACCGCCGGAATCAGCCGCCAGACCATCTACAACGAGTTCGGCTCGCGGCAGGGGCTGGCACAGGGATATGCGCTGCGGCTGGCCGATCGCCTGGTAGACGCCATCGGAGACGCGATCTCCTCCAACGTCGGTGACGTCCCGGCGGCGTTCACCGAGGGATTTCGGGTGTTCTTCACCGAAACGGCCGCCGACCCGCTGGTCATCTCGTTGCTGACCGGCGTCGCCAAGCCCGACTTGCTGCAGATGATCACCACCGACAGCGCGCCGATCATCACCCGCGCGTCGACGCGGCTCACCGAGGCCTTCATGAACAGCTGGGTCAGCGCCAGCGAAGAGGACGCGGGGGTGCTGGCCCGGGCGATCGTCCGGCTGGCGTTGAGTTACGTCTCCATGCCCCCCGAGGCCGACCACGATGTGGCCCTAGACCTGGCCCGATTGATGACGCCCTTCGCCGAACGCTACGGTGTTATCGATATTCCTTAGCTGTCAGAGTGCTTCAAGCGCCTGTCCCGCGAGCCCGCAGGCTGAGGGTGTCGCCCACGCGCGTCTGCGCGTAGAGAAGGCAATGACGAAGGAAAAGGGGCTCTACATGTCTGAATTGACCGTCGATGTCCGCAATGGCATCGACTACAAGGTCGCCGATCTGAATCTGGCCGAGTTCGGCCGCAAGGAGATCCGGCTGGCCGAGCACGAAATGCCCGGACTGATGGCGCTGCGCCGCGAGTACGCCGATGTGCTGCCGCTCAAGGGCGCGCGGATCTCCGGCTCGCTGCACATGACGGTGCAGACCGCGGTGCTCATCGAGACGCTGGTTGCTCTCGGTGCTGAAGTCCGGTGGGCGTCGTGCAACATCTTCTCCACCCAGGACCATGCGGCCGCCGCGACCGTCGTCGGCCCGCACGGAACCGTCGAGGAGCCTCAGGGCGTCCCGATCTTCGCCTGGAAGGGCGAGACACTCGAGGAGTACTGGTGGGCGGCCGAGCAGATGCTGACCTGGCCCGGCGAACCGGCGAACATGATCCTCGACGACGGCGGCGACGCCACCATGCTGGTGCTGCGCGGCGCGCAGTACGAGAAGGCCGGCGTTGTTCCCCCCACCGAGGACGACGACTCCGATGAGTGGAAGGTCTTCCTGGCGCTGGTGCGCAAGCGCTTCGAGACCGACAAGGACAAGTGGACCAAGATTGCCGAGTCGGTTCAGGGCGTCACGGAAGAGACCACGACCGGTGTGCTGCGGCTCTACCAGTTCGCCGCCGCCGGTGAACTCGCGTTCCCGGCTATCAACGTCAACGACTCGGTGACCAAGAGCAAGTTCGACAACAAGTACGGCACCCGGCACTCGCTGATCGACGGCATCAACCGCGGCACCGACGTGCTGATCGGCGGTAAGGCTGCGCTGGTGTGTGGCTACGGCGACGTCGGCAAGGGCTGCGCCGAGGCGCTCAAGGCGCAGGGCGCCCGCGTCGCGGTCACCGAGATCGACCCGATCAACGCGCTCCAGGCGCTGATGGATGGTTTCGAGGTCAAGAGCGTCGAAGAGGCGATCGGCTGGGCCGACATCGTCATCACCGCGACCGGCAACCAGGGCATCATCACCCTCGAGCACATGAAGGCGATGAAGCACCAGGCGATCCTGGGCAACATCGGACACTTCGACGACGAGATCGAGATGGCGCGCCTGGAGCGGTCGGGCGCCACCAGGATCAACATCAAGCCGCAGGTCGATGAGTGGACCTTCGGTGACTCCGGCAAGTCGATCATCGTGCTCTCCGAGGGCCGCCTGCTGAACCTGGGCAACGCAACGGGTCACCCGTCATTCGTGATGAGCAACAGCTTCTCCAACCAGGTGATCGCCCAGATCGAACTGTGGACCAAGAACGACGAGTACGACAACGAGGTCTACCGCCTCGCCAAGCACCTCGATGAGAAGGTCGCCAAGATTCACGTCGAGGCGCTCGGCGGCACGCTGACCAAGCTCACCAAGGAGCAGGCCGAGTACATCGGCGTAGACGTCGACGGCCCGTACAAGCCGGAGCACTACCGCTACTAATCGCGGCTAGGCTGCCCCCGTGCTCATCGTGATCGAGGGATTGGACGGGGCCGGCAAGCGCACGCTGACCGACGGTTTGCAGCGCGCGTTCGAGTCCGACGGTAAATCCGTCACCACACTGGCCTTTCCGCGTTACGGCCAATCGATCCACGCCGACCTCGCCAGTGAGGCGCTGGACGGTCAGCACGGCGACTTGGCCTCCTCGGTGTACGCGATGGCGACGCTGTTCGCGCTCGACCGGGCCGGGGCCAGCGACCAGATCGCCGCGCTGACCGTCGAGCACGACGTCGTCATCCTGGATCGCTACGTCGCCTCCAACGCCGCCTACAGCGCGGCCCGGCTGCACCAGGACGCCGCCGGGGAGGCGGTGTCGTGGGTCGGTGAACTCGAATACGGCCGGTTCGGCTTGCCCAAGCCCGATCGGCAGATCCTGCTCGACGCGTCGGTGGAACTGGCCGCCCAGCGCGCCAAGCAGCGGGCCGAACAGGAGGCCGACCGCGCCCGTGACGCCTACGAGCGCGACGACGGACTGCAGCGGCGGACCGGTGCGGTCTATGCCGAACTGGGCGCTGCCAACTGGGGCGGACCGTGGTCGATCGTCGCCCCGGATGTCGATCCGGCGGCGTTGGCGGCCGCGTTGATCCGTTAGGGCACCCCACGCAGCGGAAATGTCGCAACTCGCCCGTGTGATAGCCGGGGTTTGTCCCAATTCGGTGACACCATGGACTCCATGAGGCAAAGGATTCTCGTAGTCGACGACGACCCATCGCTGGCCGAGATGCTCACCATTGTGTTGCGTGGCGAGGGTTTCGATACCGCGGTCATCGGCGACGGCTCGCAGGCGCTGACCGCTGTGCGTGAACTGCGTCCCGATCTGGTGTTGCTGGACCTCATGTTGCCCGGCATGAACGGTATTGACGTGTGCCGCGTGCTGCGGGCTGACTCCGGTGTGCCGATCGTCATGCTGACGGCCAAGACCGACACCGTGGACGTGGTGCTGGGGCTGGAGTCCGGTGCCGATGACTACGTGATGAAGCCGTTCAAGCCCAAGGAACTGGTGGCGCGCGTCCGTGCCCGGCTGCGGCGCAACGAGGATGAGCCGGCCGAAATGCTGTCGATCGCCGATATCGATATCGATGTGCCGGCGCACAAGGTCACTCGCGAAGGCGAGCAGATTTCGCTGACACCGCTGGAGTTCGACCTGCTGGTGGCGCTGGCACGCAAACCGCGGCAGGTGTTTACTCGAGATGTACTGCTGGAACAGGTGTGGGGTTATCGACACCCCGCGGATACCCGTTTGGTGAACGTGCATGTCCAGCGCTTGCGGGCAAAGGTCGAGAAGGATCCCGAGAACCCGCAAGTGGTGCTGACCGTTCGAGGAGTGGGATACAAGGCCGGACCCCCGTGATCCGCCAGCCGGAGGAGCGCTGTAGGTGATGTTCGGCTCGAAGCAGCGCATCCGCGGCCCGTGGGGACGATCCGGCCCCCTGGTGCGGGGTATGAGTGCGCTGAGCCGAGCGCTGGGGTTGATCTGGCGGCGTTCGCTGCAGTTGCGCGTGGTGGTTCTGACACTGGGCTTGTCGGCGGCGGTCATCGTGGCGCTGGGGTTTATACTCACCAGCCAGATCACCAACCGGGTGCTCGACGTGAAAGTTCATGCGGCGACCGAAGAGTTGGACCGGGCGCGCAATACCGTCAGTGGCACGGTCAGCGGTGAAGAGGCACGCTCGCTGGACAGCAGCCTGCAGCTGGCACGTAATACGTTGATTTCCAAGACCGGTCAGTCTTCGGGCGCGGCGCTGGCCGGCACGTTCGACGCGGTGCTGGTGGTTCCCGGAGACGGCCCGCGGGCTGCCACCGCGGCCGGGCCGGTCGATCAGATTCCGAAGTCGTTGCGCGACTTCGTCAAAGCCGGCCAGGTGAGCTACCAGTACTCGACGGTGCGCACCGAGAGCTTCACCGGTCCGGCCTTGTTGATCGGCACACCGACGCTGTCACATGTGCCGAATCTCGAGCTGTACCTGATCTTCCCGCTGAACAGCGAGGAGAACACGATCACGCTGGTGCGCGGCACGATGGCCACCGGCGGGCTCGTGCTGCTGGTGTTGCTCGCCGGCATCGCGCTACTGGTGTCGCGGCAGGTGGTGCTGCCGGTGCGCTCGGCATCGCGGATCGCCGAACGCTTCGCCGAGGGGCACCTGTCCGAGCGGATGCCGGTGCGCGGTGAGGACGATATGGCCCGGCTGGCGGTGTCATTCAACGATATGGCCGAAAGCCTGCAGCGCCAGATCACCAACCTCGAGGAGTTCGGCAACCTGCAACGCCGGTTCACCTCTGACGTCAGCCACGAGCTGCGCACCCCGCTGACCACGGTGCGGATGGCGGCAGACCTGATTCACGACCATTCCGAACAGCTGGACCCGGCGCTGCGCCGTTCCACCGAGCTGATGGTTAACGAGTTGGACCGGTTCGAGACCTTGCTCAACGACCTGCTGGAGATCTCCCGCCACGATGCGGGCGTCGCCGAATTGTCGGTGGAGGCGGTCGATCTGCGTTCGACGGTCAACAGCGCGCTGGGCAATGTCGGCCACCTGGCCGATGAGGCCGGTATCGAACTGATGGTGAATCTGCCCGATTACGAGGTGATCGCAGAAGTTGATGCCCGCCGCGTCGAGCGCATCCTGCGCAATCTGATCGCCAATGCGATCGACCACGCCGAACACAAGCCGGTGCACATCCGGATGGCGGCCGACGAGGACACCGTAGCGGTAACGGTCCGCGATTACGGGGTCGGATTGCGGCCCGGCGAGGAGAAACTGGTGTTCAGTCGGTTCTGGCGTTCGGATCCGTCACGGGTGCGCCGCTCCGGAGGGACCGGCCTGGGCCTGGCGATCAGCATTGAGGACGCCAGGCTGCACCAGGGCCGGCTGGAGGCGTGGGGCGAACCTGGTAAGGGCGCGTGCTTCCGGCTGACGCTGCCGCTGACACGTGGCCACAAGGTGACCACCAGCCCGCTGCCGCTGAAACCGGTTGCTGCAGAACGCAATGACAACCGCATGGGTCAACGCCAGGTGCGTCATCGGGAGCCGGCGGGGGAGAGCGTGTGACACGCCGGCTGCTGGCTCTCGTGATGGCCGGACTGGTCGCGATGTTGACAGGCGGGTGTGCCGGAGTGCCGAATTCCTCGGCGCCGCAGGCGATCGGTACCGTCGAGCGCCCCCAGCCAAAGAGTCTGCCCAAGCCGACTCCTGGTATGGATCCCGACCAGCTCCTGCGTGAATTCCTCAAGGCCACTGCCGATCCCGCCAACCGGCATCTGGCGGCCCGGCAGTTCCTCACCGCGTCGGCGTCGAATGCGTGGGACGACCAGGGCAGCGCACTGCTGATCGACAATGTCGTATTCATCGAAACCCGCACTCCTGACCGGGTTTCGGTCACCATGAAGGCCGATATGCTCGGGTCGCTGTCGGATGTGGGTGTTTTCGAGACCGCCGGTGGCCAGTTGCCCGATCCGGGTCCGCTCGACATGGTGCAGACTCCGGACGGCTGGCGAATCAACAAGCTGCCCAACGGGGTGTTCCTGGACTGGCAGCAATTCCAGGCGACCTATAAGCGCAACACGTTGTACTTCGTCGACCCGACCGGCAAGACCGTCGTTCCCGATCCGCGCTACGTTGCGGTCTCCGACGCCGATCAGCTGGCGACCGAACTGGTCACCAAACTGATCGCCGGCCCGCGCTCGGAGATGGCGCGAACGGTGCGCAATCTGCTCGGACCGCTGAAGCTGATCGGCCCGGTCACCCGTGCCGACGGCGGCAAGACCGGTATTGGGCGCGGCTATGGAGGCGCGCGCATCGATCTGGAGAACCTGACGACCACGGATCCGCACAGTCGGCAACTGCTTGCCGCGCAGATTATTTGGACGTTGGCCCGGGCCGATATCAAAGGCCCGTACGTGATCAATGCCGACGGCGCGGCTCTGGATGACAGGTTCAAGGACGGCTGGAACACCACGGATGTCGCGGCCACCGATCCGGGTGCGGTCGACGGTGCCTCGGCGGGTGTGCACGCGCTGATCAATGGGGCGATGGTGTCGCTGGACGGCCAGCAGGCCACCCCGGTGCCCGGGATGTTCGGCCAGATGCCCGGCCAGGTGTCGGCGGCACTGTCGCGCACCGGTCAGGACATCGCATCAGTGACGGTCGTGCGACCCGGTGCGCCGGACATGGCGTCGTCGCTGTGGATCGGCCCGAACGGTGGCGCGGCGGCGAAGGCCACCGATGCGCGGTCGTTGACCCGGCCGTCGTGGGCGTTGGACGACGCGGTGTGGGTCGTGGTTGACGGCAACAGCGTGGTGCGGGTCATTCAGGAAGCGGCTTCCGGGCAGCCGGCGCGAATTCCGGTGGATTCCGCGGCAGTGACGTCCCGCTTCCCCGGTGCGGTCACCGAATTGCAGCTTTCCCGTGACAGCACGAGGGCCGCGATGGTGGTCAACGGGCAGGTGATCCTGGCCGGAGTGGAACAGACGCCGGCTGGGGAGTTCTCGCTGACGTATCCACGCAGGCTCGGTTTCGGCCTTGGCTCGTCAGTGGTGTCGCTGTCGTGGCGCACCGGCGACGATATCGTCGTCACCCGCACCGATGCCGCGCATCCGGTGTCCTATGTGAACCTCGACGGTGTGAATTCCGATGGCCCGAGTGCCAACATCGTGATGCCGGTGTCGGCGGTCGCGGCCAACCCGGCCGCCGTCTACGTGTCGGACGTGCGGGGGGTGCTGCAGCTGTCGGGCACCGGTGCCGAAAACAGTCAATCCTGGTCGGATGTGCGGCCTTTCCTGACGCCCGGCGCGGTGCCGGTGCTCCCGGGCTGAGAGGAAATTTGGTGTCTGGACTCGTGCTGCCCGGTGTGATTCGCCAAATCGGTTATATCGTGCGGGATTTCGACAAAGCGCTCGCTGAGTTTCTGGCGTTGGGCGTCGGCCCGTTCTACGTGATGCGCGGCATCGAGCAGACCGGGAACTATCGCGGCCAGGAGTGCACGGTCAAGCTGTCGCTGGCGTTGGCCAACAGTGGCGATCTGCAGATCGAGATCATTCACCAGGACAATGACGCCGAGTCGATCTCTGCGGAGTTCACCTCGGCCGGGGGCGACGGCTTTCACCAGTAGGCGTATTGGGCGCAGGACTATGACACCGCGCTGGCGGCCGGGCAGGCCGCGGGTTGGCCGGTGGTGTGGTCGGGTGGCGATCCGGGCACCGCGCGCTACGCCTATTTCGAACCGCCGGTCGGTAGTGCGGCGACCATCATCGAGTTGATGAAGCTCACTGCGGCGACGATCGGGATGGGTGAACTGGTGCGCTCGACTTCGCCAGGAATCAGCAAGACGCCTGGCTCTACATTGACCCGGAAGGCCCGACCTGTGCGCTGTCTGCAGCGGAAATTGACTTCGCACTGCGTGCTCCGCACAACGAAGGCCGCAAAGGGGCCATCGCCGACCTTGCAGTCGGCCGTATCGACCGACATGCAGTCCTCGCCCTACTCAAACAGGATGGTCCGATGCTGCTTGTGGTCGACGAGACTTCGATTCCGGGCAAGGCCGGATTCCGCGCGACGGTGATGCCGGATGGCTCCCCCGGATTGCTCGCATTCACTAGCGCTCCGGAGGTCGTGGCCTACAACCCAGCGGATGCGGTCTTGAAGGCAACCACTCGCGAAGTTGTCGGAAGGGTTCGCGCGGACGGCTACGGGGGGCTAGTCATCAATCCATCGGGCCCGTATCTTCTGGTGACCTTGGCCGAACTCAACGCCTGACGACCACATCGAGGTCTGTCATCGGTCAGATCGCGGGCACCACGAACAAAGTTCCTTGACCTAACCGATATCGGTGAGTTGTTGTCCGTCGCGGTCGATGACGGTGAGGTGGTCGGCGGGGCCGCCGTTTTCCCAGTGCTGGATGTGGTGGGCGTGCAGTCCCCGGGTGGCGGTGCAGCCCGGTATGGCGCAGGCGGTGTCGCGGTGTTCGAGCGCCCGGCGCAGGCGGCGGTTGATGGTGCGGGTGGTGCGCCCGGCGCCGATGGGCTGGCCGTCGTGTTCGAACCAGACCTCGCAGGTGGCGTCACAGGTCAGATACTGGCGATCGCCGTCGGTGAGCAGCGGGCCCAAATGCAGCGCCGCAACGCGCTGTTCAACATCGACGTGCACGACGACGGTGGTGCGTTGCCCGTGCGCGCGGCGCGCGACGTCGGTGTCCCAGCCGGCTTCGACCAGGCTCATGAACGCATCCACGGTGTTTGGGCACGGTGGCGCATTCTCTGCCGAACCGCTGCCGTGGTCGTTCTGGTACTCGGCGATCAGTGCGTCGCGGTGCGATTGCAGGGCCGCATCGAAGGTCGCAGCTTCGTCCTGGGGCAGGGTGATCTTCCAGCTGGTCGACTCCTCGCCCGACGTTTTATGGATCGAGCGTGGCGGGTCGGGCTGCGGACCAGGCTTGGGTGGGCGTGGCTCCAACTTGACCGCGGTGCGCAGCTGGCTGACCGAGCCCACCGAGGCCAGCTGCGCGTAGTGCTCATCGGATCCCTCGGCGGCGCGGGCGGCGATGACCCCGGCCTGGTCGACCGACAGCCGGCCCTCCCGCAGGGCTGCCACGCAGCGGGGAAACTCCGAGATACGATGCGCCACCGCCGCAATCGTCTTGCCGTTGGCCGATGTGGTGCCCAATTTCCAGGCCACCACCGCGGCCACCGACCGCGCCCCGGTCATGCCACACAGATTGCCGTGGTCCAGCTCAGCGATAAGGTCCACGATCCGCCCATCAATCGCATTGCGCTGACCGGCCAGCTCCGCCAACTCCTCAAACACCCGCTCCAGAAGCTCAATTGGCATCAGCTCGGCGGTCGAGGACATAACAACATCATGGCAGGAAGGTCCGACACGAACGGACCGCTCAAAGATGCCGCAAAACCCACTCCGCGAACACCCCCAGACGCTCCCGATGCATGAAGTGCCCACCAGGAATTTCCTCAATGACATACGAGCCCAGGAACATCCGTGCGGCGCGCAGGTAGTCCGACACCTCGACGACGGGATCGTCGAGCCCGGCGAAGACGACCATCGGCACCGTGATCCGCGCCCTCAACGACGTAGACGGCAACGGCCACAGCTTGCGGTAATAGCCGAACTCCGCGTCGAGACTCCCCGGGCTTGCGAAGCACTCCCGCACAGCATCGAACTCCTCTGGCGGAGGTCTCCACGTCGGTGACCAACGTCGATAGATCGCGGGCAACGCTTCGAAATTGTTGCGGGCGAAGCGTTTCGCAGCACCTGGCAGCTTGTATGCCGAGAACTGTCCTGCGCCCCAAAGCGGAGATCAGGGCGAGCGGATCGCGGGCCAGCGTCTCCTGATCGGCATCCAAAGCAGACACCCCGGTCGGGTGCATGGAGCATCAGCACGAGGGGCCCTGAGCCCCCTCGATATAGGCGAACGTCAGCCCGTTCGCCTCGACGTATCCAGTCGTCGCAGCCGTGCCCGGTGGAGAGTACTCCGGATAGTCAGCCACAGCGGCCACCCTCAGACCATTGTCGCGGTGAGCCGCGCATCGTCACGCCGACGCTGGGATAGCCGACGGGCCACGCTGTTGTGGCCAATGCCGGCTCAGCGCTTGGGGATGGCATCGTCGTAGGGTGCGCTGCTGCGGTCGTGGAGCGGGTGAATGACCATGTATACCAAGCCGATTCCCACCACGATCACTGCGGAGAGCGCGACTATCCAGTTGTCGTACCACGGGGCACCGGGTGTCCGGGGCCAGGCCATGTTGATCATCGCGACGACGCCGTAGATCAGTGCAGCGACGTTGACGGCCACGGCCCACCGTCCCAGCCGGTACTTGCCGCTGGGCACCCAGCCCTTGAGTCGGGCGCGAAGCGCAGCGAACACCACCATCTGGAAAGCCAGGTAGATGCCGAAGGCTGCGAAGCTGATGATCTTGGTGATGGCGTCGGTGGAGAACTTCGAACCAATCACGATCACCGCGGGCGCCAGCGCGGCCAACAGCAGCGCATAGGGCGGGACGTGCCGGGTGGGCGAGAACTTCTTGAGCAACGTGCTTCCCATGATCATGCCGTCGCGGCCGTACGAGTACGCCAGCCGGCTCGCGGCCGCCTGCAAGCTCATCGCGCAGGACAGGAACGAGATGAGCACGATGAACAGCACGATGCGGGCGCCCACGCTGCCGAAGGCGTCGTTGAGCAGGGTGCTGACCGGGTCGGTCTCGGTGCCGGCGATGACGGCTGGGATATCGGTGACGGCCAGCACCAGTGCCAGGCAGACGAACGTCGCGGCCGCACCACCGACGTAGATGGTGCGGCGCATCGCCTTGGGAATCAGGCGGCCAGGGTTGGGAACCTCCTCGGCGACATCGCCGCAGGCCTCGAAACCGTAGTACTGGTAGATGCCGATCAGCGCGGCAGCGGCGAAGGCCCACAGGTAATTGCCGTCCCCGCCGGCGCCCATCCGATCAAAGATCACCGAGAGGCTGTGCTCTCGGTGTGAGACCAGCAGCCAGACACCCACCACCAGAGCGCCGATCAGCTCGGCGCTGAATCCGATGATGGCTGCGCGCGCAAGGACTTTCGTACCCATGAAGTTGATAGTGGTGGCCAGCGCCAGCAGCGCCAATGCGAAGGCGATGGTGTTGTCGACGGTCGCTTCGATGCCGAATGCCGCGGCGATGTAGGGTCCGGCTCCGTACACCACCGACGAGATGGTCACCAATAGCGCGACCATGTAGATCCAGCCGGTCATCCAGGCGTACCTGCGTCCCCACAGCCGTCGAGCCCACGGGTACACGCCGCCGGCCACCGGGAATTGCGCGACGATTTCGCTGAACACCAGGGCCACCAGCAGCTGGCCCAGGCCCACGATAAGGAAGCTCCAAATCATCGGCGGCCCGCCGGTGGCCAGGGCAAAGGCGAACAGCGTGTACACCCCGACAACGGGGGACAGGTAGGTGAAGCCCAGCGAGAAGTTGGCCCACGGGCTCATGTCCCGTTTGAACTCGGACTTATAGCCGAGCGCATGCAGATGCGCCGCGTCGTCCTCGTCGTGGAAGTCGTAGTAGCCCTCGCTGGCCGACGAGGGATTCGATGGTGAGGCCATGGAGCTGCTTTCTGCCGTCGGGGCATGAATTTCGGTGAGCAAAAACTACAGTTCTATTGTTTATCCGGCAACGTGAACGGCAGAATTGATCCAGAATCCGGTAAATTTCCTGCACCGAGCAGGGGCAGGAGGTGGGCGACGGTGTCGTCGTTGTCGCCGCTGGTCGCTGGGGAGGCGCCGATCGGGCGTGCCGACGAGATCGTGCAGCGCATTACCGAAGCGATCCACCTCGGATTGCTCGACGACGCTGAACGGCTGCCAGTGGAAGTCGATCTGGCAGGCCAGTTCGGCGTGGCGCCGATGACCGTCCGCGAAGCGCTGGCCACACTCCGCGATCAGGGCCTGGTCGAGACGCGGCGGGGCCGCAGCGGCGGGTCCTTCGTGTGCCGGCCCGCCGGGCCACCGGTCGAGCAGCTGACCGCCCGGCTGGCCGCCATGAGTATTTCGGATGTGCGCGATCTGTTCGACGAGCACACCGCCATCGCCGGTCAGGCCGCCCGGCTCGCCGCCGAACGGGCGGCACCTTACGCCGTGCGACGCCTGTTCGCCCTCACTGACCAGCTCGGATCGGCGGTGACGCTGGGGGACCGGATCCGCGCCGACAGCCGGTTTCACATCCAGGTCGCGATCGCTTCGCAGTCGGCTCGGCTGGCCCGCCGCGAGGCCAACCTGCAGGCCGACGTTGCCGGGCTGATCTGGCTACCGGTCGAGCCCGTCGTGCAGGTGGACCCCTACGTCGAGGAACTGCATGCGATTTCGGCGGCAGTGGCTGCCGAGAACGCGGCCGAGGCGCGCAGGCTGGCCGAGGCCCACATCATGGGTCAGCTGGCGCGGTTGACGCAGGTCAACGTGAACCTGACTGTCGGGCGAGGTGCGTCGTGACGACCGAGGCGGATCGGCTGGCGCAGCAGGCCTCGGAACGCTTGGAGCCGGCGTACGTGCTGCTGGATCGCATCGCCGGCGAGGTACTTCGCAGCCGCCCGGTCCGCGCCCCGCTCAGCGAGGCGAATCTCAGCGGTCTGCAACGGTTGCTGGCCGATCTGGTTGCCGACGAGCCGCTGGCCTGGGGCATGGGATTCATCGCCGCGCCCTTGATCGTCGACGGCTTGGAGCGCTACCTGGTCTGGTGGCAGCGGCAAAATACCCGGGTGGCGCGCCTGAGGCTGAACTTCGACCCGACCAGTGTTGACGTCTACGACTACCTCCAGATGGACTGGTTCCAGCTACCGCAGCGTGGGCAAGCGCGGGTGGCGTACGGCCCCTACGTCGACTACAGCGGGTCGGATATGTACACCGTCACCGCGGCGGTCCCGGTGGTCGCCGACGGCGTTTTCCTCGGCGTCGCCGGGGCCGATCTGGTGGTCGGGGAGATTGAGCGGCGGCTGCTGGAGGTGCTGCACGGCGCAACGGCCGATGCCGTCATCATCAACACCGAGCGGCGAGTCGTAGCCGCGAACACACCGCGCTGGATCGTGGGGTCGCGGCTGCCCACGATGCCGCAGGCTGGGGATTTTCGTGAGGTCGCCGAGTTGCCGCTCGGTATCGGTTGGGTGCTGGCGCTCGCCGATCCGGCCGCGGGTTGAGCGTCCGTAGCTATCCGGGCTGAAGCCGTCGTTACGGCGAGTTAACGCGAATCGCTTGACAGTAACAATCTAGTTTTAGAGTATTTACAGACTGTTCCTGTGGCTCTGGAGGTAGCGCCCATGTCTTCCGTCTCCGCGACGGCCGCCGACCAGGTGCCTTTTTTCGACGTCGCCGATCCGGCGTTTTCGATCACCTCGCCGGAGGTGCACGCCGCCCGGGAACGTAGCTGGTACGCGACAACGCCGTACGGGATCGCGGTGCTGCGTTACGAACAGATGAACAAGCTGCTCAAGAGCCGCCTGCTGCGGCAGGGCAGCATCGCGTGGCCGGCCCACAACGGCGTTACCGAAGGACCGTTCGCGCGGTGGTGGGCCAGTTGGATCCTCAACAAGGAGGGCGAGGAGCATCGCCGGCTGCGCCGATTGATGACCCCGGCCTTCTCCCAGAAGCTCATCGCCGAGCTGGTGCCCCGGTTCCAGACTTTGGCAGCAGAACTCATCGACAACTTTGCCGAACCGGACCGTTGTGAATTCGTCAGCGAGTTCGCCGAGCCCTACTCGGCCCGAGTCATCGCCATCATGCTCGGTTTCCCCGAAGAGGAATGGCAGGTCATCGCCACCGCGTCCACGACACTCGGCCTGGCAATGGGGGTGACGCTCAAACAAGATCTGCCCGCCATCGAGGCCGCACTGCAGCGGTTGTATGACTACTGCGATGCGCTGGTGGCGGATCGCCGGATCAACCCCCGCGACGATTTCGTCACGGCCCTGGTCAACGCTTCAGAACCCGACGACGGCCGATTGAGTGACGAGGAGCTGCGCGACGGACTGGTGCTGCTGATCTTCGGCGGCTTTGACACCACCCGCAATCAGCTGGGCCTGGCTATGCAGACTTTCCTGGCCCACCCCGATCAGTGGCGACTGCTCGCGCGGCGGCCGGACCTCGGGGGCAAGGCTGTCGAGGAGGTCATGCGACTCAACCCGACGACGCGCTGGGTGACGCGTGAAGTGATCGAGGACTTCGAATACGAGGGCGTGCAGCTTCGGGCCGGAACCACCGTGCACCTCTACGGTGAGTCGGGCGGTACCGACCCGCGGGTCTTTACGCCAGATTTCGATATCACTGCAGAACGCAAGCCGCACTTTGGGTTTGGCGCCGGTGTGCATTACTGCCTCGGCCACTTTGTCGCGCGAGCCGATATGAGCGAAGCCCTGCCCTTGTTGGCCCGCCGGATGGTCGACCCCCGAGAACTGCCCGGCGCGAGCTGGCTGCCGGACTCGGGGAACACCGGCCCCAATCGGCTGCCGATCGGCTTTACCCCCACCCCTGAGTCTTAAGGACCATCCATGAGCACCACACCGCTGGACGCACACCGGCAAGCCAACGCCAACGGCCCGGAACTGGCCGAGGTACTGGCCACCATTGCCGATCGCAATGTCGAACTGGTCTACTTCCAGGCCGTCACCATCACCGGTCGCGTTGTCGGAAAAGTAGTCCCAGCAAGGCATTTCGAGCGGCTAGCGGTCAAAGGGGTGCAACAGCACCAGACGGCGGCGGCCAATCTGCAAGGCACCCGCGACGGCGTACTGCTGGCCGGCGGCGTCAACGCCCCCGAATACACGGCGATGCCCGACCTCGAGACGTTCGCGGTGTTGCCGTGGGACACCAACTTCGCCCGGGTGTTCTGCCGGCTCTACGAACCCGACCATCTGGCCGAGCGGGCCGGTGCCGAATTCGCCTGTGACACCCGCGGATTGCTGCGGCGAATGCACATCGGATTCACCGATCGTACCGGGCTGGAGCTACGTACCGGCTGCGAACCCGAAATGACATGGCGTGGCGAGGGTTTGGAAGCGCACTTTCGGCCCGGCTCCAGCCCGGCCTACAACATCGAGCACCTCGAGCGGAACCGTCCGATCGTCAAGAAGGTGATCGCTTACGCCCAGGAGCTGGGCCTGGACATGGTCGAAGGCGACTACGAGGACGAGTACCAGGTCGAGCTGAACTTCATGTACGACCGCGCCGACCTCACCGCCGACCGGCTGGTCACCTACCGACAGATCTGCAAGCAGGTGGCCCGCGAACTGGGCATTGAAGCCAGCTTTATACCCAAGCCGGCGACCGGGATGATGGGCAACGGCTGTCACCACAACTTCAGCCTGTGGCGCGACGGCGTGAACGTGCTGGCTGATCCGGGGGTTACCGAACTGCATCTGTCCGAGATCGGCAAGCACGCCCTGGGGGGTCTGCTGGCGCATTCGGCGGGTGCCATGCTGATCAACGGTTCCACCGTGAACTCTTACAAGCGATATTGGGACGCCGGACAGTTCGCGCCCTCGCGGATCAACTGGGGTCTGGACAACAAGACCTGCACCGTCCGACTGTCGACTGTCGGTCGGCTCGAATACAAGTTGCCCGATGCCGCCGTCAACCCGTACCTATCGCACGCGGTGATCCTGGCGGCCTGTGAGGACGGGCTGAAGAACTTCACCGATCCCGGCGCACCCACCCAGGGTTCGTCCTACGATGCGCCGGTCGACGACCGCTTCGGTGCCCTGCCACTGACCCTTGGCGAGGCCATCAGCGCGTTTCGCTCCGATGGCGTGCTCGCCGAGGCTCTCGGGCCTGAGCTGTCCGGGCTTCTCGTCGATTTTCACGCCGACGAGTGGGCCCGGTTCTGTGGATATGTGACCGATTGGGAGCGCGATATGTACTGGGATGACCTGCCATGAGCACACCGTTGAGACTGGCCTGCCTGGATGCCGATGCGCCGCCGCTGTTTTCGCTGTGGACTCCGCAGAACGGGCGCACCGGCTATGAACCCGGAGTGGCCGAAGCGCTGGGGGACGAACTCGGCCGTCCGGTCGAGTGGATTCGGGTTCCCTGGGTGGACATGATCCCGGCGGTACAGCGCGGCGACGCCGACGCGGTGCTGTGCGGACAGGGCATCACCGCAGAACGTCAGGCGCAAGTCGACTTCACCCGGCCCTATGCCGTCTTTCATGAGGGCGTGCTGGTACGCCGCAGCTCGGGCATCAACGGGCCGGAGGGTCTCGTCGGCCGCAAGGTAGCGGCCATCGAGAACAGCACCAACATGACGCTGGTCGAAACCTTCACCGGCGCAGTGCCAGTCGCATTCGGGGCCGGTTCCGATGACGTCTACGCCGACATGCTGGCCGCACTATCGGCCGGTGAAGTCGACGCCGTCGTCGACGACGACGTGGTGTTCGTGCCGTTGGGTGCCACTCATCCGGACTACGAGCTGGCATTCACCGTTCAGACCGCCAACCAGTGGGGCATCGCGGTGGCCAAGGACCGTCCCGACACGCTGGCCGAGCTCAACGACGCGCTTGCCCGGCTTGTCGAGTCCGGGCGGTTGCGCAAGGTGTGGGAGCAGTGGTTGCCCACCTTGGACTATCCCTTCGGGACGTGACTCGGCCGCTGGTGGCGGTGGTTGGGCGTCGCGCCGAACAGGTTGCGATCCTGCGCTTCTCGGCCACCCTGGCCGCCGAAGCGCTGTGTGAGGCGGTGTGGGCGGCGGGCGGCGAGCCGGTGGTGCTGCATGGACCTGCCGGCGACCCGGCGATGGAACTTCCGGACCGGCTGGACCGCTTCGACGGTGTGCTGATGCCCGGCGGCGCAGACGTCGACCCGATCCGCTACGGTGCGCAGGCCGACCCCCGGACCCAGGACACCGTGCTGTTCCAGGACGACTATGACCTAGCCGTCAGCCGGGCCGTCATCGACCTGGGGTTGCCGATGCTGGCGATCTGTCGGGGTATGCAAATCCTCAATGTCGCCGCCGGCGGCACCCTGTGCCAGCACATATCAGAGACGACGACGCCACACCACAACGCGATTCACGATGTTCGCGTACTACGCGAGTCGCGGCTGCACCTCATCGTGGGATCCGATCACATCGATGTGTCGTCCTATCATCACCAAGCGATTGACCGGCTGGGCGCCGATCTCGTGGTGACGGCGATGGCCGGCGACGGCGTGGTTGAAGCTGTTGAGCACTGCCGCGCCGACATCATCGCGGTGCAGTGGCATCCCGAAGACCGGCACGGCGGCTGCGCTACCGACACCGCATTATTCGCCGACCTGATTGACCGGGCCGGCAAACGAAAGGACTCTTCGTGACCGACCGTGTCACCCGCGCCGACGTCATCCCGCACCGGCCGCCGCCGGCCCGCCCGCAGGCGCGTATCTGTGTGTTGGCCCCCCTGAATTACCCCGACATCACTGCGGCCGACGTCGAGCTGATCACCAGGTTCACCCGCGTCGCACTGACGACCCTGGTCGAACTGGATGCCGAGTACGAACTGTGGGACGGGTCTGTTCCGATCGAAAAGCCCAGCAGTGCAGCGGAGTTCGATGGACTGCTGCTGCTCGGCGGCGGCGACGTGGACGGCTCCTGCTACGGCGTGAGCGCTCCGAATCCCAAGGCCTACGGTGTGGACGTGCGCGCCGATCGCGACGCACTGGCCGCAATCGCCGCCGCGCAGAACGCCGGCCGGCCGGTGCTCGGGATCTGCCGGGGTTCCCAGCTGCTCAACGTGGCCCGTGGCGGCACCCTGATCGGCGATATCGAGGATTACGCGCTGCACCACGGTGCACCCGGTGAGCCCGAATTCGTCAACGAGCCGATCGATATCGTGGCCGGCACCCGGCTGGCGGAAATCCTGGGCACCGATCGGGTCATCGCCCGGTCCGGACATCATCAGGCCGTCGACACCGTGGGGGAGGGGTTGGTCGTCGCGGCGCGGGCACTGGACGGCATCGTGGAGGCAACCGAGGACCCCAATCGTTGGTACGTCGGGGTGCAGTGGCATCCCGAGGACGAGGACGGCCCGGCGACCGACCGGCAGGCGTTATTCGGTGCGTTCGTCCGGGCCGCGGCGGCAGTGCGCCAAACCCGGGCTGGCACCGCGCGTGTTGGCACGCCTTAGCCTGAATCCACCGACGGGCGGTGGCGTTAGCCGAGTGTCGGAGTGAAGAAAGTGCCCTCTGAACTGGGATGATTGGTGTTCTCAGGCAGCAATCGGGTCCAGTTCGGAAAGGCACTTCCAGTGCAAGTTTCGCATAGGTTCGCCGCGGAGTCAGCGGTGTTCGACGATGACAATCTCGTGTCGTGCGCCGGACTTGTGCCGGTCATGACGTTGGCCGAACAGACCGGGCTGGGCAGGTTGTTTGATGAGAAGGTCCGCATCACGACGCCGCGGATCAAGTCCGGGTCGGCGAACCCCGCCCCGAAACTGGCCACCGTGGTGGCGGGCATGTGCGCGGGCGCGGACTGCATCGACGACCTCGACGTGGTCCGGTCGGGCGGTATGAAGACCCTCTTCGGCGGGGTGTACGCACCGTCGACGGTCGGAACGTTGTTGCGGGAGTTCACCTTCGGGCACGCCCGCCAGTTGGAATCGGTGCTACGCGAGCACCTGGTGGCATTGTGTCAGCGGGTCGAGTTGCTACCCGGCGCCGATGAGCGGGTGTTCATCGACATCGACTCGCTGCTACGCCCGGTCTACGGGCACGCCAAACAAGGCGCCTCCTACGGGCACACCAAGATCGCCGGCAAGCAGATCCTGCGCAAGGGACTGTCCCCGCTGGCCACCACGATCAGCACCGCGGGTGCTGCGCCGGTGATCGCCGGGATGCGGCTACGCGCCGGGCGGGCCAACTCCAGTAAGGGGGCCGGGCGGATGGTCGCCCAGGCGATCGGCACCGCCCGCGCCGCGGGGAGCCAGCGGGCAGATTCTGGTGCGCGGGGATTCGGCCTACGGCTCGCGCGCGGTGATTACCGCCTGCGTGCGCCATGGTGCGCGGTTCTCGATGGTGATGACCCGCAATCCCGCCATCGAACGCGCGCTCGCCGGGATCGACGAGACGGCGTGGACGCCAGTGCGTTATCCCGGCGCCGTCCAAGACCCCGACACCGGTACCTGGATCTCTGATGCCGAGGTCGCCGAAATCGACTACACCGCATTCGCCTCCACCCCGATCGCATCACGGCCCGATTGGTGGTCCGCCGCGTCAAGGACGCCCGTTTCCGTGACACGCTGTTCCCGGTGTGGCGGTATCACCCGTTTCTCACCAACACCGACCTGCCCGTCGATCAGGCCGACATCACCCACCGCCAGCACGCGATCATCGAGACCGTATTCGCCGATCTCATCGACGGACCGCTGGCGCATCTGCCCTCGGGCCGGTTCGGCGCGAACTCGGCCTGGATCTTGTGCTCGGCGATTGCCCACAACCTGCTGCGCGCGGCCGGTGTCCTAGCCGGAGAGCGGCACACCCGAGCACGCGGATCGACACTGCGACGCACCATCGTCAATGTTCCCGCCCGACTGGCCCGTCCCCAGCGCCGCCCGATCCTGCACCTACCCTCCCACTGGCCGTGGTCCAGGTCCTGGCTTGCACTGTGGCACAACACCATCGGACACAGCCCACCACTACCTGCGACAACCTGACCAACCGCCGAAAGGCCCGACCGGAACACACAGGAAAAGCTGGACAGACCAGCAACTACCTCACGCCCACACCCGGAAGACCGACGCCAACGAAGATCAACCCTACTCACCACCACCCGTCGGTGGATTCAGGCTTAGCGCGGCGTGTCGAGGCCGCAAGGACGCGCCCGCGCCAAAAGATTGTCGGCATGGCGATCACTGCGCGGGACCTGGCGCACGTCGAGGCGCTGGGTCTGAGGCTGGCCGCTGGGGCCGGGGCGGCCGACCGCGAGATCACCTGGGCGCACGCCATCGAATTGGCTGACCCCACGCCGTATTTGTCGGGTGGGGAGCTGGTGATGACGACCGGTATCAACATTGGTGCCGACGCAGCTGCGCAGACCGCGTACGTCCGACGGCTGGTCGCGGTGGGGATCGCCGCGCTGGCGGTCGACACCGGTACGACGATCTCCGATGTGCCTGCCGCCGTGCTGGCGGCCGGCGATGAACTGGGTCTGCCAGTGCTGGTGGTCCCGCCGGCGACGCCGTTCATCGCGATCACCCGGGTGGTGATCGATTCGCTGCGCGCCGACGAACTGCGGTCGGTGCAACGCGTGGTCGATCAACAGCGGGTGCTCGCCCGCGCGACATTGCGCGGTGGCATCCCCGGCGCCGTCTCCGCACTGGCCGACTGTCTGCCGGCCGCGGTGGTGGTCACCGATGCCGCCGGCAAGGCCTTGGCTGCGGCCGGCTCCGGACACCTGGAATTAGTTGCTGCACTATCGGATTCGCAACCGGCTGCGTTGCGGCGCACCGGCGGGTACGTCACGTTCGACGGCCAGGCCTACGTATCGGTCACCGGCCTGCGGGCCGCTCGGACCGTGCGAGGCCACCTCGGCGTGCGCACAGCGGAGCCGCTGACCAATTCCGAGCGGCTGCTCGTGGCCCATGCGGTTTCGTTGATCTCGATCGCGGCCGAGAAGCCTGCCCGGGTCGCTGAGGCCGAGCAGCGGCTGCGCACCGCCGTGACGCGCGAGCTGATCTCCGGCTCTGGCAATGTCGACAGCGGGGTGTTGCGCTACTTCGGCTTTGAGCCCGGTGCCGATGTGGTGGTGCTGGTGCTCAACGGACTGGGGCCGGTACTGGATGCCGAACGGAACCTCGGCGCGGTGCTCGATCACGGTGGTCCCTACCTGATGACCCTGCTGGACGACGAGATCGTGGCGATCCTGCCCACCGCGGCGAGCAGGCGGCGGGTTCAGGCAGTGGCCGAGGCACTCGCCGGAGGGTTCCCGCCGGGCTCTGGAGGCGGCGTCAGTTCCACCGTCCGCTTCGCCGGCCTCGGTCTTGGTATGCAGCAGGCGCGAACCGCCGCGCGATGCAGATCAGGTTCGGCGATCGGCAAATATGACGATCTGGGCGCATACGGGGTGCTACTCGCTGGTCGCAGCCCCGATGAACTCCGCGTGCTCGCCGGTCTGCTGCGGCCGCTCACCGACGCCGGCGAGGCGGACGAGAATCTCGCCACATTGACGGCTTTCCTGCAGCATCACGGCCAGATGGCGGGTGCCGCCGCCGAGCTGGGCGTGCATCGCCATACCCTGCGCAACCGGATGCGGCGTATCTGCGCCCTACTGTCCGACGACCTGGAATCGGCTGACAGCCGTGCCCAGTTGTGGCTCGCCCTGCAGGCCCGCCAGTTGATCGAGGATCAGCCCAATGCGGGCGGGGCGCAGCGGTAACTGGCGGGAGTAACCGACATCGTCACCGGGTTGGCTACCTGGGCGGTGGCGCTGCCCGGAACCGCAACGGTGGTGGTGATACCGAGCCGGTCGGCGAACGCGAACGCCTCGGCGACGTCGTTGATCGGTCCCGCGGGCACCCCGGCAGCGGTCAACCGCCGGTACCAATGGTCGGCGCCGGCGGCCTTGAGCGCGGGTTCGATCAGGGCGCACAATGCGTCCCGGTTCGCGACCCGTTGCGGGTTGGTGATGAAACGCGGGTCGTCCGCCAGGTCGGCAAGTCCGAGTACGGTGCAAAATGCCCGGTATTGCTTATCGTTTCCGACGGCCACGGTGATCGGCCGGTCGGCGGTGTCGAACACCTGGTACGGCGCGATGCTGGGATGGCGGTTACCCATGATCGACGGCACCACGCCGGCGCCGAGATAGCCGGAGGCCTGGTTCACCAGCGACGATAACAGCACCGCCATCAAATTGGTGTCGACGCGTTGGCCCAGCCCGGTGCGGTCGCGGTAGGCCAGCGCGGCCAGGATGCCCGCCAGGGCGTGCAGTCCGGCCAGCACATCGACCAATGCCACACCGGCTTTGGTGGGATCACCGGGCTCGGTGCCGGTGACGCTCATCAGACCGCCGACCGCCTGCACCAGCAGGTCGTAGCCCGGCAGTGCGGCACCGCCATCGCGGCCGAAACCGGTGATCGAACAGTAGATCAGGTCGGGTCGCACGGTGCGCAGGTCGTCGTAACCCAGGTGCAGTTTCTCCATCGTGCCAGGCCGGAAGTTCTCCACCACGATGTCGGCGCCGGCCACGAGTTCGCGGGCGACACGCTGCCCATCGGAGTCACTCAGGTCCAGTGCGACAGACCGCTTGTTGCGATTAACGGAGTTGAAATACGTTGCGACACCGTCGGAGTCGTACGGCGGACCCCACTGCCGGGTGTCGTCGCCGACGTCGGGGCGCTCGATCTTGATCACCTCGGCGCCGAAGTCGCCGAGCATCATCGTCGCGTACGGACCGGCGAGTACCCGGCTGAAGTCGACCACGACCAGACCTTCTAGGGCTGCTGCCATGTGTTCACCGCCTCAAGACTCTTCGTCGACCCTTCGGGGCCGTCATACTCCGGCCTGCCCGCCGCGTAGGTACACCGTGGTGGTGTGGGTGAAGAACTCGCGGGCCGCGCCGCCTTGTTCTTTGGGGCCCAGTCCGCTTTTTTTCGCACCGCCGAACGGTACGTGCGGGTCGGCGCCGGCTGATTCGGAGTTTATGTGCAGCACACCGACGTCGATGTGCTCGATGGCGGCGAGTGTGTGGGTCAGGTCCTGGGTGAACACCGCAGTGGACAAGCCGAATTCGCTGTCGTTGGCCAGTGTGAATGCCTGGTCGGCGTCGGTCGCGCGTTTGACGGCGAGCACGGGGCCGAATAGCTCCTCGGACCAGATGTCGGCAGGGCCGGTCAATTCCATGATCGTGGGAGCGACGAAGAATCCCTGGGCCAGTAAGCCTTTGAAGTAGGGCTGGCCGCCGGTCAGCACCTCGACGCCGTGGTTCATTGCGGTGCCGAGACCGCGGTAAATGTTGCGTTGTGCAGCGCCGGTGATGACCGCACCCAGCTGCGTTGCGCTCGACCACGTCGGCGGCCGCCAGCAGCACCGCACCGCGCTGATGTATCGGTTTTCGGGCCCAGCTCGCCGACGCCTCGCCCGCCGCGGCGACCGCGTGGCAGACATCGGCAACCGTCGCGCTGTGTCCCTCGGCGACCACCACATGGGGCCGCGCGGGGTTGACGCTGGTCACCATGTCGCCGGCGCCGACGAGCCACTGTCCGGCGATCAAGTGCCGGAGTTCGTTCGGGCTGGTCATCTCAGCGGAACGCTGCCTGTCCGGTCAGGGCGCGCCCGATTGAGAGTAGGTGCATTTCGGAGGTGCCTTCGTAGGTGAGCACCGATTCGAGATTGTTTGCGTGCCGCAGCGGCGAGTATTCCAGGGTGATCCCGCTGCCGCCCAACAGGGTTCGGCACTCGCGGGCGATGGCCAGCGCCTCGCGGACGTTGTTGAGCTTGCCCAGGCTGATCTGCTCGGGGCGGGTGCCTTCGGCGTCCTTCATCCGGCCGAGGTGCACGGCCAGCAGCATGCCCTTGCCCAGCTCCAGGGTCATATTGGCCAGCTTTTCCTGGGTCAGCTGGAAACTCGACAGTGGCCGGTCGAAGACCTCGCGTTCCCTGGTGTAGGCGATCGCGGTCTCCAGGCTGTCGCGGGCGGCGCCCAGTGCGCCGAACGCGATGCCGAAGCGCGCCTCGTTGAGGCAGGACAGCGGTGCGCCGAGGCTGGTGGCGTGCGGTAGCTGTGCCGAGGCGGGCAGCCGGACGTTGTCGAGCACCAGCTCGGAGGTGACCGAGGCCCGTAGCGACAGCTTCTTGTGGATGACGTTGGCGGTGAATCCCGGGGTGTCGGTGGGGACCAGGAAGCCGCTGATGTCGCCGTCGCCGTCCCCGGTTCTGGCCCACACCGTGGCCACATCGGCGAGGTTGCCGTTGGTGATCCACATCTTGGCACCATCGAGGACCCAGTCACTACCGTCGCGCCGGGCCCGGGTTCGCATCCCGGCCGGATTCGAGCCGAAGTCGGGCTCGGTCAGCCCGAAGCACCCGATCGCGTCGCCGGTGGCCAGCCGGGGCAGCCACTCGTTCTTCTGCTCCTCGGAGCCGTAGCGGTAGATGGAGAACATCGACAGCGAGCCCTGCACCGACACGAAGCTGCGGAAACCGCTGTCACCGGCCTCGAGTTCCATACAGGCCAGCCCATAACTGACCGCGTTGGTGCCCGCGCACCCGTACCCCTGCAGGTGCATACCCAGCAAGCCCAGCGCACCGAACTCTTTACCGAGTTCCTTGGGCAGCGTGGCAGATTCGAACCAGTCCCCGACATTCGGGCGGAGCCGGGTATCGACGAACTTGCGCACGGTTGCCGCGATATCCCGCTCGTCGGCGTCAAGCAGACGATCGGTCGAAAACAGCTCCAGCGGTGCGGTCATATCGGGGTGCCTTTCAGAGGGTGGCAAAGCCGGCGCGCAACACGCCGAAGGCATCGAGCAGCAGCTCGTCGGGGATGGTCAGGGGCGGAAGGAAGCGCAGAACGTTGCCGAAAGTGCCTGCGGTTAAAGTTAATACACCGTTGTCGTGGCAGTGCCGGGACACCGCGGCGACGGCGTCGCGGTTGGGTTCGGTGGTGCCGGGGATGACCAGTTCGGCGGCGATCATGGCGCCGCGGCCGCGGATCTCACCGATCACACCCGAGCTGGCGGCGATGGACTGCAGTTCGCGCACCATCAGCTCGCCGATGTCGCGGGCACGGGCGAGCAGTCCATTGGTTTCGATTTCGTCGAACGCGCCGAGGGCGGCGGCGCAGGCCACCGGGTTGCCGGCATAGGTGCCCCCGATACCGCCGGCGTGTGCGGCGTCCATGACATCGGCGCGCCCGGTGACCGCAGCCAGCGGCAGGCCGCCGGCCAGCCCCTTCGCGGTGGTGATGAGGTCGGGTACCAACTCCTCGTGCTCGCAGGCGAACCAGGCGCCGGTGCGCGCGATGCCGGTCTGCACCTCGTCGGCGACGAGCAGGATGCCACGCTCGCGGCAGAAGTCGGCCACCATCGTCAGAAATCCCGGTGCGGGAACGATGAATCCGCCTTCGCCCTGGATGGGTTCGACCACCACACAGGCCACCGCGTCGGCACCGAGTTGGCTGTCGACCAACTGTGTCAACGCGCCGAATGCTTCTGCGGCGCAGTTGTCGGGTCCAGACGGCCAGCGGTAGGGGTAGGCCATCGGTGTCCGGTACACCTCTGGGGCGAACGGGCCGAATTGGTGCTTATAGGGCTGGTTCTTGGCGGTCATCGTCATCGCCAGCAGGGAGCGGCCGTGGAATGCGTGGTCGAACACCACGACGGCCGGGCGCCCAGTCGCGACGCGGGCGTACTTCACGGCATTCTCGACGGCTTCGGCACCGGTGTTGAACAGTGCGGTGCGCTTGTCGTGGGTGCCGGGGGTGAGGGCGTTGAGGCGTTCGGCGACTGCGATGTAGCCCTCGTAGGGCGTGGCCAGGAAGCATGTGTGGGTGAACTGCGCGAGTTGCTCGGTGGCCCGCCTCACCACCGCAGGTGCGGAGTTGCCGACGGTGGTGACGGCGATGCCGCTGCCCAGGTCGATGAAGGCGTTGTCGTCGACGTCGACTAGGACGCCACCGCCGGCTGCCGCGGCATACACACCGGTGCCGCTGACCAGCCCGTGTGGCAGCGCAGCGGCGCGGCGGGCTGCCAGCTCGCGGGAGCGTGGCCCCGGAATCTCGGTGACCAGGCGTCGCACTTGCGCCAGTTCGGTTCCGGCGATCAGCGGGAATGTCATGCCATCAAGGCTAGGGACTGACCGGCGCACCTACCTGTGGCCGAAGTGTCTAATTTAGGAGGGAAGACTGTCCACTCCGTACATCGGAACGTTCGTGAGGATTCCGCCGGGGGCTATGCGAGCAGGCGTGTCACCCCCTGCGTTCAGACTGTCTCCATGCTCATTGGCGACCTCGTCCTCCCGTTGGAATGCGGAGGTTGCGGCGCACCGTCGACCCCCTGGTGCGACACCTGCGCCGCAAGCCTGAAGGTGCACACCGACGAACCCCACCTCGTCACCCCACGCGTCGACCCGGGCGTGCCCGTCTTCGCCTTGGGCCGCTACGCCGGCTCGCGCCGCCAAGCCATCGTCGCGTTCAAAGAGCACGGCCGCCGAGACCTTGCCGGCCCGCTGGCCCACGCCCTGGCCCTCGGCATCCACCAGCTCCTGAGCTGGGGCATCCTCGACACCCCGTTCACCATCGTCCCGGCCCCGACGCGCGCATTGGCCGCCCGCCGGCGCGGCGGTGATCCCGTCACCCGCATCGCGCAACGAGCCACCCGGAACCACCCGGAGATCGCTGTCGTCAAAGCCCTCACAACCCGCGCTATGGTCCGCGACTCCGTTGGCCTCACGAGTGCCGACCGCGAACGCAACCTCAACGGCCGCATCAAGATCACCAAGCCGGTCGGAGGCGACGTCCTGCTCGTCGACGACATCGTCACCACCGGCGCCACCGCTCGCGAAGCGGTGCGGATGTTGCAAAAAGCCGGCGCGAATGTAACGGCCGTGCTGACCCTCGCGCAGGCCTGACCAGGCCAGGTAGATCGCCGTTGTGACAGAGGTCGAAAGACTTGGAAACGGGGGCGTCGAAAAGGTGGCACCACCCCGTGAACAACGACTACCTTCGGAGCCAACACACCGTGAACACATCGCGGGGCTGGCCTACACAAAATCAGGCCCGCCACTTCGCCGAAAACGGTAGGAGGTGAGGTTTCTCGACCCCTGGCGCCGGCGAGTGAGGCTCGTGCTTAACCTGTCGGCGCAGTTATCGAAGACAGGCCGGCACGCCTGAGTGCGTGCAACCCGTAAGAGAAACGAGTTGTCAAGCATGTCAATCGAATCCGTGAACACCGGTCAATTGCTGACTGACGAAGACGACCTTGCCGAAGCCGAAGCCGAAGTGCAGGTGTGCGGCCGCAACGTCGAGATCCCCGATCACTACCGCGTCTATGTAGCGGAGAAACTCGCTCGCCTCGAACGGTTCGACCGCTCGATCTACCGCTTCGACGTCGAGCTCGAGCACGAACGCAACCGTCGCCAACGCAAGAACTGCCAGCACGTCGAGATCACCGCGCGAGGTCGCGGTCCGGTCGTTCGTGGTGAGGCCTGCGCAGAGAGCTTCTACGGTGCGTTCGAGGCCGCCGTCCGCAAACTCGAGAATCGGCTGCGGCGCACCAAGGACCGGCGCAAGGTTCACTACGGCGACAAGACGCCGGTCTCGCTGCACGAGGCGACCGCGTTGACACCCCTCATCGACGCGACGGCGGCCTTCACACAAGACAAGTCCGCCGTCCAGGAGGCGCCGCTCGACGACCACGAGCCCGGCCGCATCGTGCGCACCAAGGAGCACCCCGCCAAGCCGATGACCGTGGACGACGCCCTCTACGAGATGGAGCTGGTCGGTCACGACTTCTTCTTGTTCCAGGACAAGGAGACCGATCGGCCGTCCGTCGTCTACCGCCGGCATGCCTATGACTACGGGCTGATCCGGCTGGGCTGATCGCCGCGGCCCGGACTCGCCAAGAGCGTCACCTAGGATGGAGAACGCTTAAGCCTCCAAGCTAGGGGAAAATGTGCTGTCGAAGTTGCTGCGCCTTGGTGAAGGCCGCATGGTCAAGCGCCTCAAGGGGGTGGCTGACTATGTCAACACCTTGTCCGACGATGTAGAGAAGCTCTCCGACGGTGAGCTGCGGGCCAAGACCGACGAGTTCAAGAAGCGCGTCGCGGACGGCGAAAGCCTCGATGACCTATTGCCCGAGGCTTTCGCCGTCGCACGTGAGGCGGCCTGGCGGGTGCTGAGCCAGCGCCACTTCGACGTCCAGTTGATGGGCGGCGCGGCCCTGCATTTCGGCAACGTCGCGGAGATGAAGACCGGTGAGGGCAAGACCCTGACCTGTGTGCTTCCGGCCTATCTCAACGCGCTGTCCGGCGATGGCGTCCACGTCGTCACGGTCAACGATTACCTGGCCAAGCGCGACAGCGAGTGGATGGGCCGCGTGCACCGCTTCCTGGGGCTCGAGGTCGGTGTCATCTTGTCCGGGCTGAGCCCCGACGAGCGCCGGGCGGCGTACGCCGCCGACATCACCTACGGCACGAACAACGAGTTCGGCTTCGACTATCTGCGCGACAACATGGCGCATTCGGTCGAGGAGATGGTGCAGCGCGGCCACAACTTCGCCGTCGTCGACGAGGTCGACTCGATCCTGATCGACGAAGCCCGCACCCCGCTGATCATCTCCGGCCCGGCCGATGGCGCCTCGCACTGGTACTCCGAGTTCGCCCGGCTGGCCCCGCTGCTGAAGAAGGACACCCACTACGAGGTCGACATCAAGAAGCGCACGATCGGTGTGCACGAGCTTGGTGTGGAGTTCGTCGAGGATCAGCTCGGCATCGACAACCTCTATGAGGCTGCCAACTCACCGCTGGTGAACTACCTGAACAACTCGCTGAAGGCCAAGGAGCTGTTCGAGCGCGACAAGGAGTACATCGTCCGCAACGGCGAGGTGCTGATCGTCGACGAGTTCACCGGCCGCGTGCTGATCGGGCGCCGCTACAACGAGGGCATGCACCAGGCCATCGAGGCCAAAGAGAACGTCGAGATCAAGGCCGAGAACCAGACGCTGGCCACGATCACCCTGCAGAACTACTTCCGGCTCTACGACAAGCTCGCCGGGATGACCGGTACCGCCGAGACCGAGGCCGCCGAGCTGCACGAGATCTACAAGCTCGGTGTGGTCCCGATCCCGACGAACCGGCCGATGCTCCGCAAGGATCAGACCGACCTGATCTACAAGACCGAGGAAGCCAAGTACATCGCCGTCGTCGACGATGTCACCGAGCGCTACGAGAAGGGTCAGCCGGTCCTGATCGGCACCACCAGCGTGGAGCGTTCGGAGTACCTGTCGCGTCAGTTCACCAAGCGTCGCGTCCCGCACAACGTGCTCAACGCGAAGTTCCACGAGCAGGAGGCCGCCATCATCGCCGGTGCCGGCCGGCGCGGCGCGATCACGGTGGCCACCAACATGGCCGGCCGCGGCACTGACGTCGTGCTGGGCGGCAACGTCGACTTCCTGCTGGATCTCCGGCTGCGTGAGCGGGGCCTGGATCCGGTCGAGACCCCCGACGAGTACGAGGCAGCCTGGCAGGAGGAGCTGCCGAAGATCAAGGCTCAGGCCGCCGAAGAGGCCGAGCACGTCATCGAGGTCGGCGGCCTCTACGTGCTGGGCACCGAGCGCCACGAGTCGCGCCGTATCGACAATCAGCTCCGCGGGCGTTCCGGTCGTCAGGGCGACCCCGGCGAGTCCCGGTTCTACCTGTCGCTGGGTGACGAGCTCATGCGGCGATTCAACGGCGCCACCCTGGAAAGCCTGTTGACCCGGCTCAACCTGCCTGACGACGTGCCGATCGAGGCCAAGATGGTCACCCGCGCCATCAAGAGCGCGCAGACCCAGGTCGAGCAGCAGAACTTCGAGATCCGCAAGAACGTGCTCAAGTACGACGAGGTGATGAACCAGCAGCGCAAGGTCATCTACGAGGAGCGCCGCCGGATTCTGGAGGGCGAGAACCTCGAGCAGCAGGCCCGCGACATGCTGGTCGACGTCATCACCGCCTACGTCGACGGCGCGACCGCCGAGGGCTACGCCGAGGACTGGGATCTTGAGCAGCTATGGACCGCCCTGCGGCAGCTCTATCCGGTGGGCATCGACCATCACGACCTGCTGGACTTCGACGCCGTCGGCGAGCCCGGTGAGCTGACCCGCGAAGAGCTCCTCGATGCACTGGTTGAGGATGCTGAAAAGGCTTATGCCGCACGGGAAGCGGAGATCACCGCGATGGCCGGTGAGGGTGCCATGCGCCAGCTGGAGCGCAACGTGTTGCTCAACGTGATCGACCGCAAGTGGCGTGAGCACCTCTACGAGATGGACTACCTCAAGGAAGGCATCGGCCTGCGGGCCATGGCGCAGCGTGACCCGTTGGTCGAGTACCAGCGCGAGGGCTACGACATGTTCGTCGGCATGCTCGACGGCCTCAAGGAGGAGTCGGTCGGCTTCCTGTTCAACGTCCAGGTGGAGGCGACGCCGCAACCGGCGGTCGGTGCCGTCGACACCCCGCAGGGCTTGGCTGATCTGGCTGGTCAGCAGCAAGAGCCGGCACCGGCCGCCTTGCACGCCAAGGGAATTGACGACGAGAGCTCGCGCCAGCTGACGTACTCCGGCCCTGCAGAAGACGGTTCGGCCGAGGTGCAGCGCAACGGTGGCGGCAAGCATGCGGCAGCCGCCGCCGGCACGACGCGCAAGGAACGTCGCGAGGCGGCCCGTAAGCAGGCCAAGGGCGGCCGGACCCTGCGTCGGGGCTAGCCCCCTCAGCCGAGGTGTAGCGCCACCACCTGCCAGCGCAAGCCGGTTGGGGTGGCCACCTGCTCGACCCGGCAGGCGATGGCGTGGGTGCGGTCGTCTCGGCTGTAGATGGCTGCCACCTCGGCGACCGATCCGTCGGTCCCCACCGGCTGAACCCGCAACCGGCGTAGTCGCGCGGTGCCATGACCTTCGTGGTGGGCTACGGCGGGCAGCAGTGAGTCCACCAGCCCGGCGGCCAGTAGCGGGCGCAGCTGCGCCAGTGAGCGCCTGCGATCGAGCACTTCGAGGACTCGCCTCAGCGCCGCATCGGCGAACCCGGCCGCGGCCCGAACCGGACCGGACTCGACCGGTGGCGGTGGCGGGGGCGGCACGCTGCCACCGCGTGGGCGCAGCAGACGCACCCGCTCGGGTGCGGCGCGCAGGACGGTTGGCTCATAGTCGACGACGGGAACGACGCAGGACATGGACACTCTCCGGTGATCGGTCGATAGGGACCGGCCGCCGGAGAGGGGCGAGCCGTTGGCACCATAGTGGCACACTCGTCGCGTCGGTGTGTGCACCCGCGATGCGGGGGTGGGGGGTTGGCGGCTACCGTGTCGAGACGGAGTCGGGGATTACTTCGGTGAGGGGAATTGCGCGACGATGGTGGCTCGGTTGTCAGCATCGGATGCGTCGTTTTATCACCTGGAGAACACCGCGACCCCGATGTACGTGGGCTCGCTGTCGATCCTGCGCAAGCCTCGATCCGGCCTCAGTTACGAAAGCCTGCTGGAGACCGTCGAACGTCGCCTGCCGCAGATCCCGCGCTACCGGCAGAAAATCCGCGAGGTGACCCTTGGCCTGGCTCGTCCGGTGTGGGTGGACGATCCCGACTTCGACATCACCTACCACGTGCGGCGCTCCGCGCTGCCGTCCCCGGGCAGCGATGCGCAGCTACACGAACTCATCGCCCGGTTGGGTTCGCGCCCGCTGGACCGGTCCCGCCCGCTGTGGGAGATGTACCTCATCGAGGGCCTGGCCAAGAACCGGCAGGCGATCTACACCAAGTCCCATCAGGCCCTGGTCAACGGGATGACGGCACTGGAAGTCGGCCACGTCGTCGCCGACCGCACCCAGAAGCCACCGACGTTCGGTGAGGACATCTGGATCCCGGGCCGCGAGCCCACCAACAATCAGCTCCTGATCGGCGCGGTCGGGGAGTGGCTGGCGCGGCCGCGAGTGCAGCTGCGGGCGGTCCGCTCGGCCATCGAGGAGCTCGCCACCAACAGCGGCGAGCTGGTCGAGATGGCGCGGCGGCTGACCGACGTCGCGCGCACCGTCGCTCGCGGTACCGCACCGAACAGTCCGCTGAACACGAAGGTCTCTCGCAACCGCCGGTTCACCGTCGCCGTCGGCTCGCTGGCCGATTACCGGCTGGTGCGGTCGCGCTATGACTGCGATGTCAACGACGTGGTGCTGGCGGTTATCGCCGGCGCCCTGCGTAACTGGCTGCTCTCGCGCGGTGAGCCGGTCACCAACAGCTCGACGGTGCGGGCGATGGCGCCCACGTCGGTGTATCCCGAGGCTGTCCTGGACTCGTCTCCCGGCCAGGCCATCAGTGAGGTGGCACCGTTTCTCGTCGACCTGCCGGTGGGTGAGGGCAACGCCGTGGTACGGCTGTCCCAGATCGCGCACACCACCGAATCGCATTCGGCGGCGGCCAGTCTGGTTGATGCCCGCACCATCGTCACACTGTCCGGGTTCGCGCCTCCGACACTGCACGCGATGGGTACCCGGGTTGCCACCCAGTTCTCCGCCCGCCAGTTCAACCTGCTGATCACCAATGTGCCCGGTCCGCAGTCACAGATGTACGTGGCCGGGGCCAAGCTGTTGGAGACGTTCGCGGTACCACCGCTATTGCACAATCAGGTGTTGGCCATCGGTGTGACGTCGTATTGCGGCATGTTGTATTTCGGCATCAACGCCGACCGCGACGCCATGAGTGATGTCGATGTATTGCCCACGCTGCTGGCCGAATCGCTCGACGAACTGCTCGAAGCCGCTCAGTAGACGTAGGATTCGGCGATGAGCACGAGCGACTCCGATGGTGACGCTTCGGTCAAGAAGCGCAAGATCCCCAAAGACGTGTACAAAGCCGAATTGTTCCGGCTGCAAACCGAATTGGTGAAGATGCAGGAGTGGGTCAAAGCCACCGGTACGCGGATCGTCGTCCTGTTCGAAGGGCGGGACGCGGCTGGCAAGGGCGGCACCATCAAACGTGTCACCGAATATCTGAGCCCGCGCGCGGTCCGCATCGCCGCGTTGCCCGCGCCCACCGAACGTGAGCGCGGCCAGTGGTACTTCCAGCGCTATATCGAGCACCTGCCGGCTCGCGGTGAGATCGTCCTGTTCGACCGGTCCTGGTACAACCGCGCCGGTGTCGAGCGGGTGATGGGGTTCTGCACGCCCAAGGAGCACGCCCTGTTTCTGCGGCAGTGCCCGATCTTCGAGCAGATGCTGATCGACGACGGGATCATCGTGCGCAAGTACTGGTTCTCGGTCTCCGACGACGAGCAGTTGCGCCGGTTCAAATCTCGCCGCAACGATCCGCTGCGGCGCTGGAAGCTGAGCCCGATGGATCTGGAGTCGGTGTACCGCTGGGAGGACTACTCCCGGGCCAAAGACGAGATGATGGTGCACACCGACCTCCCGACCAGCCCCTGGATTGTCGTGGAGTCCGACGACAAGAAGCATGCCCGGCTCAACATGATGGCCCACCTGCTGGCCGGCATCAATTACGAGGAAGTTCCGCAGCCGCCGGTCGAACTGCCCAAACGACCGCTGATAGGCAACTATCGGCGCCCATCGCGGGAGGTGTCGACCTATGTCGATGACCACGTCTCCACGTTGTTCGGAGACTGATGCGGGTCTATGTCCCGGCCACCTTGGCCATGCTGCAGCAGCTGGTTGCTGACGGATCGCTCCAGCCGCTGAGCGGGACGGCGTTCGCCGTCACGCCGACCCTGCGGGAGTCCTACGCCGAGGGCGACGACGAGGAGCTGGCCGAGGTCGCGATTGGCGAGGCGGCGCTGGCGTCGCTGCGTCTGCTGGCTGCTGAGGCGGGCCACGCCGATGGTGGGTTGCCGCTGCGCCGGGCGGTCGTCATCGCGGACGCCGATGCCACGGTGCGACCGGATCTGGACGACGCGGTGGTGCGGGTGAGCGGCCGGGTGAACCTGGATCAGGTAGTCGCTGCCTACGTGGACAATCCCGACGCCGAACCCGCCGTGAAGGCCGCGATCGCCGTCGTCGACGACGCCGATCTGGGCGACGACGACGCCGAGTTCATCGTGGGCGACGCCCAGGACCACGCCCTGGCCTGGTACGCCACCCAGGAGCTGCCGTTTCTGCTCGATTTGCTCTGAACGCCTAGATACGGGACCGTAAGTTACGGTACCGTAGGTTAACGGCCAGTAGGAGATGCGTGATGGTGAAAAACCAGGTCAAGATCAGTGCGAACGTGGTGGACACGATTCGGCCCACGGTGGTCGGCGAGGGGCGAAACCCCGCGATCGACGCGGTGCGGGCCCTCTTCGGGCGCATCACCACACCGCTGCTGCCCGACGATTACCTGCAGCTGGCCAACCCGTTGTGGTCGGCGCGCGAGATGCGCGGCCGGGTGCTCGAGGTCCGCCGGGAAACCGAGGACTCGGCGACACTGGTGATCAAACCCGGCTGGGGTTTCACCTTCGATTATCAGCCCGGCCAGTACATCGGCATCGGCCTGCTGGTCGACGGCCGCTGGCGGTGGCGGTCGTACTCCCTGACGTCCAGCCCGCACTCCGACGGCACCGGTCGTTCGCGGACGATCACGATCACCGTCAAGGCCATGCCCGAGGGTTTCCTGTCCACCCACCTGGTCGGGGGAGTGACACCCGGCACGATCGTCCGGCTGGCCGCGCCGCAGGGCAACTTCGTGTTGCCCGATCCTGCGCCCGCCTCGGTGCTGTTCCTCACCGGCGGCTCCGGCATCACCCCGGTGATGTCGATGCTGCGGACCCTGACGCGTCGTGGCCAGATCGGCGATATCGTCCACATTCATTCCGCCCCAACTGAATCCGACGTGATGTTCGCCGCCGAGCTGGCCGAGCTGGCCCGCGACCACGACACCTACCGGCTGACTGTGCGCACCACCCGGACCCAGGGGCGCCTGGATCTGCGTCAGCTCGACGGCGTAGCCCCGGACTGGCGGCAGCGCCAGACCTGGGCGTGTGGTCCCGAAGGAATGCTCACCGAGGCCGAGAAGGTATGGCAGGCGGCCGGGATCGGCGACCAGCTGCACCTCGAGCGGTTCGCGGCGTCCCGGGCGGCCGCGCACGGGCAGGGTGGCGCCGTGACGTTCGGCCGCAGTGGCAAGACGGTGGCGGCGGACGCTGCGACATCGTTGATGGAGGCCGGCGAGTCGGCCGGGTTGCGGATGCCCTTCGGCTGCCGCATGGGCATCTGTCAGTCCTGCGTGGTGCCCCTGGTCGAAGGGCATGTCCGTGATCTGCGCACCGGCGTCGAGCACGAGCCGGGTACTCGAATTCAAACCTGTGTTTCGGCTGCTTCGGGCGACTGTGTGATCGACGTCTGAGGTTTACTAGCTAGTAACCTACGGAAACGTAGGTTACGGTAGCGTAGGTTACTAGAAGGGAGGCATGACCAATGGCTGTAACCGAAGTTGATGCCTTTACGCATCTGACCGAAGCTGATATCGACAGCCTGGCGGTCGAGCTCGACTCCATCCGCCAGGACATTGAGGATTCCCTGGGCGCGCGGGATGCGCGCTACATCCGCCGCACGATCGCCGCTCAACGCGGGCTGGAGATCGCCGGGCGGCTGATGCTCACCGCGAGCTCCAAGCGATCCGCGTGGTGGGCCGGCACTGTGACTCTGGGCGTGGCCAAGATCATCGAAAATATGGAGATCGGCCACAACGTCATGCATGGCCAGTGGGATTGGATGAACGATCCCGAGATTCACTCCTCATCGTGGGAGTGGGACATGAGCGGGGCGTCGAAGCACTGGCGGTTCACCCACAATTTCATGCACCACAAGTACACCAACATCTTGGGCATGGACGACGATGTGGGCTACGGCGTCATCCGCGTCACCCGCGATACGAAGTGGAAGCCGTTCAACCTGTACGGCAACCTACTCTTCAACACCCTGCTGGCCATCGGCTTCGAGTGGGGCGTCGGATTGCAGCACTTGGAGCTGGGCAAGATATCCAAAGGTCGCGACGACCGTAAAGCCACCCTGATCCGGGTGCGAGAGTTCGGCGAGAAGGCTAGCCGCCAGCTGCTCAAGGACTACGTCGTCTTTCCGGCGGTCACGTCGTTGTCTCCGGGTGCCAGCTATCGTTCTACGGCCACTGCCAACGCGATTGCCAACGTAATCCGCAATGTGTGGGCCAACGCGGTGATCTTCTGCGGGCACTTCCCTGATGGCGCAGAGAAATTCACCAAGACCGACATGGTGGGCGAGAGCAAGGGCAAGTGGTACCTGCGCCAAATGCTGGGCAGCGCCAATATCGACGGCAGCCGGGCCATGGACTTCATGACCGGCAACCTGTCGTACCAGATCGAGCACCACTTGTTCCCCGACCTGCCCAGCAACCGGTACCACGAGATCTCGGTGCGGGTGCGCCAGGTCTGCGATAAGTACGACCTGCCTTATACCAGCGGGCCGTTCCTGGTGCAGTACGCCAAGACCTGGCGCACGATCGCCAAGCTGTCGCTGCCGGATAAGTACCTGCGCGACACCTCCGACGACGCGCCCGAGACGCGCAGCGAGCGCATGTTCGACGAGCTGGGCGACGAGCCCCGCCGCGGGCTGAAGTCCGCTATCGCGGCCGTGCGGGCCAAGCGGCGCGCAGCCAAGGCTGGCTAAGGCCTACAGCGAAATCGACGCTGGCGAGGGAAGTTCGAGTAACTCCCTCGCCAGCGTCGATTTCGTTTACCCGCGGGGCTTAATCGGGGATCCAGTTGAAGTCGTCCGGGTTGGGGCCCCGGCGTCCGGCTTCGCCCTTGTCGAGTGCGGTGATGGCATCAATGTCCTCATCGCCCAGCTCGAAGTCGAAAATCTCAGTGTTCTCCTTGATCCGCTCCGGGGTAACGGATTTCGGGAACACGATATCGCCGCGTTCGATGTGCCAGCGCAGCACCACCTGAGCCGGGCTCTTGCCGTGGCGTTCGGCGATCGCACCGATCACCGGGTCGCCGAGCACCGCGCCCTGGGCAATCGGTGACCACGCCTCGGTGCGGATGCTGTGGTCGATGCCGTAGCCGCGCAGCGTGTCGTTGGCGAAGTACGGATGCACTTCGATTTGATTGACGGCGGGCACGATCTCAGTGTCGCGGGCGAGCTGCTCGAGGTGGTGGATCTGGAAGTTGGACACCCCGATGCTGCGGGCGCGGCCGTCATTCTTGAACTCCTCCAACACCTTCCAGGTGGAGATGAAGTCGCCGTCGTAGAGCCCCGGCAGCGGCCAGTGGATCAGGAAGAGGTCGACGTAGTCGAAGCCCAACGCCGCTATAGTCCCGTCGAATGCGCGTCGCGCATCGTCGGGCTTGTGGAAACCGTTGCTGAGCTTGCTGGTGATGTACACCTCGCCGCGGTTGATGCCGGAATCCCGGATGCCCTCCCCGACGCCCTTTTCGTTCTGGTACATCTCGGCGGTGTCGATGTGGCGATAGCCGATCTCCAGGGCGGTGCACACCGCTGCCGCGGTCTCATCTGGTGCGATCTGGAAGACACCGAACCCGAGCTGGGGGATCGAAGTGCCATCGTTCAATGTCAAGCTCGGAATAGTGCTCATCTGTTCGGCGTGCCCTTTCCCTTGGTGTTGCAAACAGTCATCAATACGCGGCGGTTTCTGACAACGCCGACAGCAGCCGCCTGGCGGCGGCCACGCGCCGCGCCGGCGCACCGGTCAACGCGTCGAGCGCGCATTCCGGGTCTGCGGGTGGCCCCATGTGGCCACAGCCACGGGGGCATTCTTCGATTACGTCAGCCAGATCCGAAAACGCCCGCATCACGTCGTTGGGCTCGATATGGGCCAGGCCGAATGACCGGATGCCCGGGGTGTCGATCACCCAACCGCCGCCCGGCAACGGAAGCGCCACCGACTGCGTCGAGGTGTGCTTGCCTTTACCGACACCCGACACTTCGCCCGTCGCCCGGCGGGCCTGGGGCACAAGGCGATTCACTAAGGTGGACTTGCCGACCCCCGAGTGGCCGAGCAACACGGTGACCTGCCCGGTCAGCAGCTGCTCCACCTCGTCGATCGAGTCGCCGCGTCCGGCGGTCAGCACGGTGAGATCCAGGTCGCAGAACTGCTCGGCGAACGGCGCGGGCGGCGCCAGGTCGGTTTTCGTCAGGCACAGGATAGGCCTGATCCCGCCGGCATACGCCGCAATCAGCGTGCGGTCCACCAGACCCGTACGCGGCGGGGGGTCGGCCAGCGCCACCACGACGAGTAACTGGTCGGCGTTGGCGACGACCACACGCTCGCTGGGATCGGTGTCATCGGCGGTGCGGCGCAACACCGTTCGCCGATCACTACGGCGCACGATCCGGGCCAGGGTGTCAGACCGCCCGGACAGGTCACCGACGACGTCGACGTGGTCGCCGACGACGATCGGGGTGCGACCCAGTTCGCGAGCGCGCATCGCGGTGACATTCCGGTCCGGGTCGCCCTCCAGTACGCAGCCCCACCTGCCGCGGTCGACGGTGACCACCATCGCCGACACGGCGTCCGCGTGCTCGGGACGGGTCTTGGTTCTCGGCCGCGATCCACCGCCCGACCTGATCTTGACGTCGGACTCGTCGTACTCGCGAGGGCTCAACCGCGGCCCACCATTTCGGTCCACAGTGCCGCGAAGTCCGGCAGCGTCTTGGCGGTGGTCGCGATGTCCTCGATCATCAGGCCGGGTACCCGCAGCCCGACGATAGCCCCGGCCATCGCCATCCGGTGGTCGGCGTAGGAATGCCAGGTGCCGGCCTGCAGGGGTACGGCAGTGATCACCAGGCCGTCGTCGGTTTCGGCGCAATTGCCGCCTAGCCCGTTGATTTCGGTGCTCAGAGCCGCCAGCCGGTCGGTCTCGTGACCGCGCAGATGCGCGATACCGCTCAGCCGCGACACCGAGCCCGGGGCGGCCAGTGCCGCCAGCGCCGCCACCGCCGGGGCCAACTCGCCCACGTCATGCAGGTCCACGTCAAAGCCGCGGTAAGACTGCGGACCCCGCAGCTCGAGGTGCGAGTCTGACTGGTGCACAGTCGATCCGAGCAATTGCAGGATGCCGAGAATGGCGTTGGCGGGTTGCACGCTGGCCGTCGGCCAGCCGGTGATGCGCACGGCTCCGCCGGTCACCACCGCTGCGGCCAGGAACGGTACCGAATTGGACAGGTCCGGCTCGACGTCCCAGTGCCGGGCAATGATCGGGCCTGCGGTCACCCGCCACCTGTTGGGCTTGGTGTCGTCAACGTCGACGCCGGCCTCGCGCATCATCGCCACCGTCATCGCGATATGCGGGGCCGACGGCAGCGACGGGCCGGTGTGCACGACGGTCAGGCCCTGGATGAAAGCGGCGCCGGACAGCAGCAGTCCCGAGACGAACTGCGAGGAGCTGGAGGCGTCGATGTGTACCGTGCCGCCGTCGACCGCGCCGGCGGCACGAACGTCGAACGGTAGCCCGGTGCCGTCGATGTCGACGCCGAGGCCGCGGAGCCCGTCAAGCAGGGGAGTGATCGGCCGGGTTCGAGCTTGCTCGTCACCGTCGAAGGTGACGACCGCGGTGCTCAGCGCCGCCAGGGGTGGAACGAACCGCAGCACCGTGCCGGCCAGCCCGCATTCGATGCGAGTCTGCGGCGTGGGCGCGAGAGTCCCGCCGACCACCACGTCGGTGTCCGCACCGGTGACCTCGATGCCCAGTGCCTGCAGGGCCCCGATCATCAGGTTGGTGTCGCGGCTGCGCAGTGCGCCACTGATCGTGGAGTCGCCCTGCCCCGAAGCGGCGGCCAGCGCCGCGAGGATCAAGGTGCGGTTGGTCTGGGACTTCGAGCCGGGCACCGTCACGGTGGCGTCGACGGCGGTCGCTGTCGAAGGTGCCGTCCACAACTCGGTGCTCACGGCTATACATCCTGCCTTGTCGTTCACGTGCGCCACCATGGAGTCATGTGCGGACGATTCGCGGTGACCACCGACCCGGCGCTGCTCGCCGAAAAGCTCCAGGCCATCGATGAAGTTACAGCGTCTACTTCGGCTTCTGAAGCCCGCGGACCCAACTACAACGTCGCGCCGACAGCCAGTGTCGCCACCGTCGTGAGTCGACACACCGAGCCTGAGGACACCCCGACCAGGCGGGTCAGGCTAATGCGCTGGGGTCTGGTGCCACCGTGGGTGAAGGCGACGGCCGACGGCGCCCCGGAGACCAAGGGTCCTCTGCTGATCAATGCGCGCGCCGAAAAGATCACCAGCTCGCCGGCCTTTCGGGCATCGGCAAAAAGCAAGCGATGCCTGGTGCCGATGGACGGCTATTACGAATGGAAACCCAACCCGGACACTCCGGCCGGTAAGAAGGCCCGCAAGACGCCGTTCTATCTGCACCGCGCCGATGACGAGCCGCTGTTCATGGCCGGGTTGTGGTCGGTATGGACAGCGGGCCAGGAGGACAGCGCTCCCCTGCTGACGTGCACGATCATCACCACCGACGCCGTGGGGGAGCTCGCCGAGATTCATGACCGGATGCCGCTGATCGTCGACGAGCGGGATTGGGACCGCTGGCTGGACCCGGATCGGCCTGCCGATAACGACCTGCTGGCCGCACCGCCCGATATCACCGGGATCGACCTGCGGGAGGTCTCGACTCTGGTCAACAGCGTCGGTAACAACGGACCAGAGCTGCTCGAGCCCGCCGGCCCAGGCAACCAACCGGTTGGCCTGTTCTAGCGCGTCGGCTGAAGTTAGGCTCACAGGCGAGATCCGACCAGCGAGAGGAACCGCTATGACCGCGGTCGAGCCCAAGGCCGATCAGGCCACCATCACCGTGCGTAACCCCGCCGACGGCCGGGTCGCTGGAACTGTGCCGGTGGACGGCGCGGATACCGTGGCCGCCAAGGCCAGCGAACTGCGGCTGTTCCAGACCGAGTGGGAGGCGATCGGCCCGCGCGGACGCAAGGCCTGGATGTACAAGTGGCAGGACTGGATCCTCGACAACGCCGACCACCTCACTGGGGTGTTGATGTCGGAGTCGGGCAAGTCCCGCAACGACGCCAGCCTCGAACCGGTCGCGATCGCCGACTCGATCAAGTACTGGGCGGGCAACGCCGAAGCGTTCCTGGCTGACGCGCACCCCAAGCCGCACACCGTGATTTACAAGGTCAAGAAGCTCACCACGGTGTACCGGCCGTATCAACTGGTCGGCATCATCGAGCCGTGGAATTTCCCGCTCGCCATGCTCGCGCTCGACGTGGTGCCCGCGCTGGCGGCCGGAGCAGCTGTGTTGCTGAAACCCTCTGAGGTGACGCCACTTTCAGCGATCGAGTTCGCTCGCGGGTGGAGCGAGGTCGGCGCTCCGCCGATACTTGGGCTGGCCACCGGATACGGCGCGACGGGCGCGGCTGTGATCGAGAACTCTGATTATCTGCACTTCACCGGGTCGACGGCGACGGGCCGCAAGGTCGCGGTGGCCTGCGCGGAGCGGTTGATCCCGTACAGCCTCGAACTCGGCGGCAAGGACCCAGCGATCGTGCTGGCCGACGCCGATATCGACCGTGCGGCCAACGGCATCGCGTGGGGCGGCATGTTCAACTCCGGGCAGGTGTGCATCTCGGTGGAGCGGGTGTACGTCGAGGCACCCGTCTATGACGAGTTCATCGGCAAGCTCACCGCGAATGTTCGCAATATCGCTCAGGGGCAAGAGGATTCGGGTCACAAATACGACACGGGCGCGATGGCCACCGCCGCTCAGCGTGACATCGTGGACCGTCACGTGCAGGATGCCGTGGCCGCGGGGGCGCGGGTGCTTGCCGGCGGGAAGCCTACCGGAGTCGGCACCTTCTTCCAGCCGACCGTGCTCGCCGATGTCACCCCGACCATGTCGTGTATCGCCGAGGAGACCTTCGGCCCGACGCTGCCCGTGGTCAAGGTGGCTGATGAGGAAGAAGCCATCCGGCTGGCCAATGACTCCAAGTATGGCCTCTCGGCGACGGTGTGGACTGGTGACGTCGAGCGCGGTGAACGGGTGGCACGGCGGCTGGAATGCGGCGCGGTCAACATCAACGATGCGCTGACCAACGTGTTCTGCCCGTCGCTTCCGATGGGCGGCTGGAAGGAGTCCGGTATCGGCTACCGGGCCGGTGGGCCCGGCGGGCTGATCAAGTTCTGCCGTCAAAAGGCGATCACCGCCCCGCGGATCCCGACGCAGAAGTCGGAGTTGGTCTGGTACTCGTCATCGCGGCGGCAGGGCCGGTTTGCGCTGGCGATGATGCGGGCCCTCGCGGGGAACGGTCTGCGGCGCTTCGGGCTGCGCCCGAAGTAGGACACCGCGGAATCCGGGGCCTGGCTGCTGGCCCGCCCCGGTGTCCGGGCCAAGACGACCGGCCGCAACACCGTCGTGCAGGTTTAGGCCTGGCGATAGCCCGGCGGGTTGGGGGTGTCGACCCACAGGTCCACACCCAGCTCGGAGCCCGGAATGCAGTCGTAGACAGACAGGTCGGTGACGCCGAAATCCAGCAGCACGTCTTCGCACAGCAGTGTCTGTCCGGTGTAGTCGCGAGCCGGCCTGCTCAGCACCGCGTAGGCGGCGTCGGCGTAGACCTCGGGCTTGCGGGAGCGGGCCATCGCCTCGTCGCCGCCGAGCAGGTTCTGCACCGCGGCGGTGGCGACCATGGTGCGCGGCCACAGTGTGTTGGAGGCGATCCCGGCGTCGCGCATCTCTTCGGCGATACCCAACGCACACAGCGTCATTCCAAACTTGGCCATCATGTATGGGGTGGGCTTGAGCCACTGGGGCGCCAGCCGGATCGGCGGTGAGAGCGTGAGAATGTGGGGGTTCTCCCGCCCTTTCATATGCGGGATACAGGCCTGCGAGACGGTGTAGGTGCCGCGAACCTGGATGCCGTTCATCAGGTCGAAGCGCTTCAGCGGCACCTCCTCGATCGAGCCGAGGTTGATCGCAGAGGCGTTGTTCACGCAGATGTCGATGCCGCCGAACTGCTCGACAGCCTGGGCGACGGCCGCCGCCACCGAGTCACCGTCGCGGACGTCGCCGACGATCGGCAGGGCCTGGCCGCCGGCCTCTTCGATCTCTGTGGCAGCGGTGTAGATGGTGCCCGGCAGCTTGGGGTGCGGCTCGGTGGTTTTGGCCATCAGCGCGATATTCGCGCCGTCGGCCGCGACGCGCTTGGCGATGGCCAGGCCGATGCCGCGGCTGGCGCCGGAGATGAACATGGTTTTGCCGGAGAAAGGTGTGCCTGCCATGCCTGCCACCCTATTCGCCGCCGCTTCCGAACTACCGGCATCGCGGGTTTTCGATTGCGGCCGCATGGTCGGCGGACGTACACGCTCTACTCCCGCCACCGAACGCGGTTACCTTGGCGCGCCGTTCGGCCTTCCTCCGACCGGACCCGTCTTCGACGCCCAGCTGGAACTGCTGGACGGATGCGATGTGCCGTGGGCGGTTTCCGACGTCGGGGGAGACCTCTGTGCCAGCGACATCGCCATCCGCGCACTCGAACGTAGCGGCAATCTTCACGTTGGGCTTGAGTTCTACGCCGGTGAGCGAACGCCGACAAATGTTGAGCTGGTATCCGAAGCCGTCAGCCTCTGCCACCAGGTCGGGCGTGCGGTCGCGACACCCGATCAGGCGGCGTCGCTTCTGGGTGTCCCCTCAGGCGATCAGGGGGTCTAGGCCGCGCGGATATCGGCGGTCACCGCCTGCGTCAGCCGCACCAGATCCTGTGGGGTCAGCGCCACATCCCAGCCGCGCTTACCGGCGCTGCACAGCACCCGCTCGAAGCTCAGCGCGGACCTGTCGACCACGGTCGGTAGCCGCTTGCGCTGGCCCAGCGGGGAGATGCCGCCCAGCACGTATCCGGTGGCCCGTTCGGCGGCGGCCTGGTCGGCCATCGTCACCCTGGCCAGTCCCAGCGCCGCGGCCGCGGCCTTCAGCGACAGCTTCCACGGCACCGGAATGACGGCCACCGCCAATGTCGGTCCCGCCGCGATGATCAGGGTTTTGAAGATCTGCTCGGGCACCAGGGAATCACCAGCCAGCGCGGCGACCGCCTCATTGCCATATGACTGGTTCCGGGGGTCGTGCTCGTAGCGCAGCACCTCATGGGGTGCACCGGCTGCTACCAGCGCTGCGATCGCCGGGGTTGCTACACGACTCACCGGCATAGTTAACCGTGGGAAATAGCCTGGTGAGAAATCCTGTTGTGGACAGTGATCGCGGCTGTCAGAGCCCCCGATCGGCAACAGCCTCGAAAAGCTGTTGGTCACCGCCTTAGGATCGGAAGGAGAGAAGTCCGGTGTCAGCTGCAGTGTGCATGATGGCCAAAGAGCAGGTACCCGCATTTCTCGTCCGTCCGATACCGCTGCCGGAGCTTGTCTGGAGCGCCGTGGCAGAAGGGACTGTGTCACCCACGATGACCGATATCGACACCGAGGCTCCTGCCCGCGAGGAGTCCGACGCGGAGTTGACCGCGCGTTTTGAGCGCGACGCGATCCCGCTGCTGGACCAGCTCTACGGCGGTGCGCTCCGTATGACGCGCAATCCGGCCGACGCCGAAGACCTGCTGCAAGAAACCATGGTCAAGGCGTATGCCGGCTTCCGGTCGTTCCGCGAGGGCACCAACCTCAAGGCGTGGCTGTACCGGATTCTGACGAACACCTACATCAACAGTTACCGCAAGAAACAGCGCCAGCCGGCTGAGTATCCGACCGAGCAGATCACCGACTGGCAGTTGGCGGCCAACGCCGAGCACACCTCAACGGGTTTGCGCTCTGCCGAGGTCGAAGCACTCGAACTGCTGCCCGACACCGAGATCAAAGAAGCCCTGCAGGCCTTGCCTGAGGAGTTTCGGATGGCGGTGTACTACGCCGATGTCGAGGGCTTTCCCTATAAGGAGATCGCCGAAATCATGGATACCCCGATCGGGACGGTGATGTCCCGGCTGCATCGAGGCAGGCGCCAACTGCGCGCTCTGCTGGCCGACGTCGCCAAGGAGCGTGGGTTCAACCGCGGCCAGACGGAGGACACGCCGGAGGAGGTCGTCTCATGAGCGACGAGAACGTATCGGGCGATATGGATTGGCGTCCGCCGGTCGGACCGGTGGACCCGGATCATCCCGAGTGCGCTGCGGTGATCGCCGAGGTCTGGACACTGCTCGACGGTGAATGCACGGCCGAGACCAAAGACCGCCTGCGCCATCATCTCGAAGAGTGCCCGACGTGCTTGCAGCACTACGGGGTGGAGGAACGCATCAAGAAGCTGGTCGCCTCCAGGTGCAGCGGGGAGACGGCGCCCAGACATCTGTTGGAGCGGGTGCGGCTGCAGATCAGTCAGACCACGATCATCCGGCGCGGATAGCGCGCACAAACAAAAGAGCCCGGCAGATTTGCCGGGCTCTTTTTATCAGGCGCTGGGTCTGTCAGGCGTTGGGACGCCTGCCGTGGTTCGCCTTGCTGTGCTTGCGGTCACGCTTCTTGCGGCCACGCTTAGCCATGTTGTACCTCCGTATGATCTTGACGCTGCATACAGTGTCTCACGGCACCATCCAACCTCTGACCACCCGGTGTTGTGGTTCGATAGAGCCGCATCAGGAGTTTGAGCAGTACCAAGAGTGAGGGTGAAGATGGCCGAGGATGTTCGCGCGGAGATCGTGGCCAGCGTGCTGGAGGTCGTGGTCAGCAAGGGAGACCAGATCGGCGCGGGCGACACCCTGGTGCTTCTGGAGTCGATGAAGATGGAGATCCCGGTGCTGGCCGAAGTCGCGGGCACCATCGCCGAGGTCAACGTGTCGGTGGGCGACGTCATCCAGGCCGGTCACCTCATTGCCGTGATCGACTAGCTTCGTGTCCACCCTCGGTGACCTGCTCGCCGAGCACACGGTGCTGCCGGGCAGCGCCGTGGACCACCTGCATGCGGTGGTCGGCGAATGGCAGCTGCTGGCGGACCTCTCGTTCGCTGACTACTTGATGTGGGTGCGCCGCGATGACGGCGCGCTGGTCTGCGTGGCCCAGTGCCGGCCCAACACCGCACCGACGGTCCTGCTCAAGGACGCCGTCGGAACCGTCGTCACTCATGGCGACCTGCCGCTGGTGACCGCGGCGTTCACCTCGGGGGCGATCGGCCGTGGGGACAGCGATGCCAAGCTACGCGAGCCCGACAGCGATGTGGAGGCCGTTCCGGTCCGCTACAGCACCGATGTGGTGGCCGTTCTGACCCACCAGACCGCGCTGGCCGAGCGGCGCACGTCCTCTCCGCTGGAGCGGGCCTACCTGGACTGTGCGGGCAACCTGCTGCACATGCTGTCCGAGGGCACCTTCCCCAATGTCGGTGATCTGGCGTTGTCCCGGTCGAGCCCCCGGGTCGGCGACGGATTCGTCCGCCTCGACGTCGGCGGCGTCGTCGCCTATGCCAGCCCAAACGCGTTGTCGGCCTACCACCGGATGGGGCTGTCGGCCGAACTCGAAGGGCACAATCTGGTGGCGATCACCCGGCCACTGATCTCCGATCCGTTCGAGGCACTGGAGCTGGCCGAGCATGTGCGTGACTCGCTGACCGGCGGGTCGAGCATGCGGCTGGAGGTCGACGCCGGGGGTGCCGCGATACTGATGCGCACGCTGCCCCTGGTGGTCCACGGCGCAGCTGCGGGGGCGGCGGTGCTGATCCGGGACGTCACCGAGGTCAAGCGCCGGGACAGGGCGCTGCTGTCCAAGGACGCCACCATCCGTGAGATCCACCACCGGGTGAAAAACAACCTGCAGACCGTCGCCGCGCTGCTGCGCCTTCAGTCCCGCCGCACCAGTAACGGCGAGGCCCGCGAGGCGCTGATGGAGTCGGTACGCCGGGTGGCCTCCATCGCCCAGGTGCACGAGGCGCTGTCGATGTCGGTGGACGAGGAGGTCAACCTCGATGAGGTGATCGACCGGATCCTGCCGATCATGAATGACGTCGCCCGCGTCGACACCCCCATCCGCATCAAACGGGTCGGTGCGCTGGGCGTCCTGGACGCCGACCGGGCCACCGCGTTGGTGATGGTGGTGACCGAGCTGGTCCAGAACGCCATCGAGCACGCGTTCGAGCCGTCGGCCAAACAGGGCTGCGTGACCATCAAGGCCGAGCGTTCCGCGCGGTGGCTGGATGTCGTGGTGCACGATGACGGTCGCGGGCTGCCCGACGGTTTCAGCCTGGAGAAATCTGACCGGCTGGGCCTGCAGATCGTACGGACGTTGGTCACCGCCGAGCTCGACGGATCACTCGGAATGCACGACGTTCCCGGCGGCGGGACCGATGTCGTCTTACGTGTGCCACTTGGGCGACGGACAAGCACGCGAGTCCCGCAATAGCGAATAGTGACGAACACTACGTCGACGGGGGTTGCCAAATAAAAATCGCGGCCCTGGCATTCGCCGGGACCGCGATCTTACGAACTGAAAAAGAGGCTTAGACGGTGGTGCGTGCTCGGGTGCGGGCATTGCGACGCTTGAGCGCGCGACGCTCGTCCTCGCTCATGCCGCCCCAAACACCTGCATCCTGGCCAGAGTCCAAAGCCCAGCTCAGGCACTCCGTCGTTACCGGACACCGGTTGCAGACGAGCTTTGCGTCGGCAATCTGGGCAAGGGCCGGACCACTGTTTCCCACCGGGAAGAACAGTTCCGGATCCTCGTCACGACAGATCGCCTTGTGGCGCCAATCCATTTGTCAATACTCCTTAGTAAGTGCGCGATGAAACCGCGCTCGCTTTTTCTTCGGCTGTTAACGCGTGCACACAAATGTTTCTGCGTTGTTGCATCCGATCGTTTCACAGCCTCGACGGATGTCAATAGGACTCAGTTAACACGTGGGCAATCTCACTACAACGTCTTGCTGGGGGTGGGTTAGGAAACCCTCTACCCGTTTGTACTACACTGAGCCCACCTGCGCCCGTAATCAGGCTGCGTGACGTTATTTCCGCTGCTCAGAGGGTGGGGTGATCGGCGGGGCGACAACGCTCAACGCCCCCGGAACCGCACGAAACGTCATTTCCTCGCGCACGCCGAGGAAATCTCCATCGATCTGGCTAGCGACGGGTTCGGCGCTTCTGATCCGAACCCAGGCGACATCGTCATCCCGGACCAGGTGCTTGGCCTTGATGTTGTGTTTCTGGGACACCATGCGTCGCACCAGCATCAGGTTCTTCCAAACGTTCATGCTGGTCACAGCGAAAATCCCGAGGCCGGTCTCAAATGTGGTGTCCGGGTTGGTCCACACCGGCCTGGTGTTGGCGTAGGTCCAGGGGGTCGAGTTGGAGATGAACGCGAAATAAACCCCCGGCAGTGGCTGTCGGCCCGGGAGCTCGAGTGTCAACAGTGGTTCTTTGCGGGCGCTGGCCAGCATCTCCCGCACCGCGACCCGGATGTAGCGGCCCGCAGTCACTTTGCGGCCCTTGGCCCGCTGCGCCTCCACAGCTGCCACAACATCGCCGTCCACGCCCATCCCCGCGGTAAACACCGCCCAGCGCTCACCGCAGTCCATCAGCCCGATCCGCCGCCAGGCGGCGCCGTTGCGACGCGCGGTGAGCAGGTCGACCAGCTGATTGGTGGCCTCGATCGGGTCCGGGCTGATGCCCAGCGCCCGGGCGAAGACGTTCGCCGATCCGCCGGGCACCACAGCCACCGCGGGCATGACGTCCGGCAGAGTCTGGCCGGGCCGCCCCATCAGGCCGTTGACCACCTCATTCACCGTGCCATCGCCGCCGTGGACGATGATCACGTCGGTGCCGTCATGCTGGGCGGCTCCGGCGATCTCGATGGCGTGGCCGCGATGGTCGGTGTGCACGACGGCGAGGTCCACGCGACTCTCCAGCGCGTGGGCGAGCAAATCGCGGCCGGCTGCGGTGGTGGAGGTGGCGTTCGGGTTGACGATCAGGACGGCACGCACGAGCCATCAGCCTAATCGCGTGCCGGACCGGAATCCGAAGTGTTTGCCTGCCCATCGTTCAGGGGTCAGCTGCCGGTGTCATGCTCGCGACGTGGTTGTGGGGTCGGAGCCGGAATCGGACAACGTTGTGGGCTGGTTCCGCCGGGCCGGTGAGGCGGTGGTCGCGCGTCTGCCCTTTGGCCTGAACTCCGTTGTGGCGCCGACCTTTCTGGGCTTCGTGGTGATCAACTCCGGGACCTTCGCGCTGGACCTTGTGGTGCTCACACTGCTGCACGGGGTGCTGCACGCGCCGTTCGGGGTCGCGGTGACGGTGGCGTACGCATGCGCCTTCGCCGCGAGCTACGTGCTCAACCGGGTGGTGAACTTCCAGTCGCACGGCGCAGTCGGGCCGCAGGTGGCCGCCTACGTCGTCGTGGTTGTGATCAACTACCTGGCCTTCATCCTCGGGGTCTCCAGTGCGCTGCGCGCCCTCGGGATCGAGTATCACCTGGCCCGGATGGCGGCAGGGGCCTGCGAGGGGATCTTCATGTACTGCGCTATGCGGTGGGTGGTGTTCCGGCGCTGACGTGCGCGGCGGGGGAGATGACCCGCGTTGCCGCCTCGACCGCAGCGGCGCGACGGTAGGCCAGGATTGCCGGCGAGGTGGTCGCGGCCGCGGGATCAGGAAAGTGGGCCCATGCCAGCGCGATTCCGAACAGCGTGACCAGGAGGTCGTGGGGATCCCAGGACGGATCGACGTACCCCGCGACCTGAGCCTGTGTGATCGTGGCGATGGCCAGTTCGGGCAGCGGCTGACCGTCGGCAGTGGGCTCTTCGAGGGTGAGCCCCTCGAGATGGGCCCACGCGACCATCCGATGGTGCTCCGGCCGGCGCGCATTCACGTCGAAGACGTCGCCGACGAACTCGGGGACGGCGTCGGGCCGCATCTGGACCGCCCCGAAGAACTGGGCGACATCGGTGGCGAGCACCTCGCGGAAGAGTGCCTCCTTGTCGCCGAAGTGCGCGTAGAGCCGTTCCTTGCTCGCGCTGGCCGCCGTGGCAATGCGGTCGATGCGCCCACCCGCGAATCCGTACCGCGCGAACTCGGTACGCGCGGCGGTCAGGATCTCGTCGCGCAGCTCTGAGGTGCTTCTCACACTGTCAGAGTATAAAGAACGAACTAGTTCGTTTGTGAAAACCGAGGAGTTCGCGATGGGCAGCCGAGCAGAACGGGCGCAGGTCGCCGTCATGGACCATCCACCGCGGGTACGGGCGCTCGAGCGGGCGCTCGGAGCCGTTGCCGACGGTATCCGTCCGGTGGTCGACCTGTGGCGCCCCTATCTCGGCGGGTTGAGCAACTTGCCCATCGACGGCCGATTTCTGTTGGTGGGCAACCACACTCAGATGGGCGGCGCTGAGACGTTTCTGATCCCCTATGCGGTGCGCCGCCAGATCGGGGTGCGGGTGCGGCCGCTGGCCGACCGGCAGTTCGGTCAGATTCGCGGGCTGCCCGGCGACCTCCTGGCGGCATACGGCGGTGTCGTCGGCGCCCCGGACACCGCACGTGAACTCATGGACCACGACCAGACCATCCTGGTGTTCCCCGGGGGGCGGTCGCGAGATCCCGAAATTCAAGGGCGAGGAATACACCCTGCGTTGGCAGGGGCGGTCGGGATTCGCCCGAATCGCCATCGAGAAGGGCTATCCGATCGTGCCGGTCGGGCTCGTCGGCGGTGATGACGTCTACCGCAGCCTCACCACCCGCGATAGTGCGTGGGGCCGGTTCAGCCAGGCCCTGAGCAGCCGGTTCGGCGGCCGAGACGATATGGCGATGCCGTTGTTGCGCGGTATCGGCCCGACGCTCATACCTCGGCCGGAGCGGATGTATCTGCGGTTCGGTACGCCTATCGACACCACCACCCCGGTCGGCATCGACGCGGCAGGCTGGGCTGATGACGTGAAGCGGCGCACCCAGGACGAGCTCGAGCGGATTCTGGACGACCTGCTGGTGTTGCGGGAGACCGATCCCTATCGCGGGCTCAACCCGCTGGGTTGGTCTCGCGCCGCTCGCCCGGAGCCGGCATCGGCCGCGGGCGGAATCGGCACAGTGGGACGGGTTACCTTACGGGGGTGACCCAACCTGCTCTCCCGCCTGTGGTCCGCTACGCGGGTTTCGTGGCGGCCGCCGAGGGTGTCGTGGCACTCGTCGTGGCCGTGGTCCTGGTGGTGCGCGCGCTCTCCGGCGCCGACCAACACATCGTCAACGGGTACGGCACGGCCGGCTGGTTCGCCGTGATGGGCGCTGCGGTGTTGGCCGCAGGCTGGGGCCTGATCACCGGGCGCCGGTGGGGCAGGGGTATCGCGATCTTCGCGAACCTGCTGCTGGTGCCGGTCGCCTGGTACATCGTTGCCGCACACCAGCCGGTATATGCGGTCGCGCTCGGCGGGGTGGCCATCGCGGTGCTGGTGCTGTTGTTCAGCCCGCCGGCGCTGCGCTGGGCGTCGGGGGCGCAGGATTAGGCCTCGGCGGCCAGCAAGTCCAGCTCCGGGCCGCTGACCCGGTAGTTGATCCACTCCGACATCTGCTTGCCACCGACGGCGTCATACAGCGCGATGGCGTCGACGTTCCAGTCGAGCACCTCCCACGCCAGACGGGTGTAGCCGTTGTCGACGCATTCGCGAGCCAGGGTCGCCAGCAGCGTCCGAGCCAGCCCGCGCCTGCGGAATTTGTCGCGAACGAACAAGTCCTCCAAGTAGATTCCGGCCACCCCGTCCCACGTGGAGAAGGTGCGAAACCACAGCGCTACCGCGGCGGCTTCGCTGTCGATCTCCGCGACATAGCAGAAACCCACCGGGTTTTCGGTGAAAAGTGCCGCCGTGATCTGGCTTTCGGTCACCGTGCACTGGTCTAACGCGTGTTCGAAGTCCGCGAGCTCGCGGATCATGGTGACGATATCGGCCTCGTCCCCGGGGCGGGCCAGACGGATCTCGGTCATTGCTGCACTCCCAGTGCCGACAGGATTGTCCTGAATTTTGTTGTGGTTTCTGCGACCTCGTCATCGGGATCGGATTCGGCGACGATACCGCCGCCGGCCTGGGCGAGCACCCCGCGCCGGTCAGCGGACAGTTGTGCGCCGCGGATCGCGACCACCCAGCGACCGTCGCCGCGGGTATCGCACCAGCCCACCGCGCCGGCGTAGAAGCCGCGGTTGCCTTCCAGTTCCGCGATCAGATCGACCGCGTCCTGCGTCGGCACCCCCCCCACCGCCGGGGTTGGATGCAGGGCCAGCGCCAAATCGATTGCGGTGAAAGAGGTATCGCGCAGGCGGCCGCGAATCGGGGTGGACAGATGCCACAGGGCGGCCGTGTGGCTCAGCTGCGGTTCGACCGCCACGTCGAGGTCGGTGCACAGCGGCTCCAGCGCGGCACGCATGGTGTCGACGACCAGCTGGTGCTCGTGCCGATTCTTGCCGGACTCGGCCAGGGCGGCGCCGTTGGCGGCGTCGAGCTGCGGGTCGGCCGAGCGCGGTGCCGACCCGGCGAACGGCTGGCAGGTCACCAGCTCCCCGGAGCGGGCCACCAGCAACTCGGGGCTGGCGCCCACCAACGCGGTTCCGGTGTAGTCGCCGCCGGCCGGGGAGAGATCGGCTAGGTACACGCATGCCTCCGCGTCGACGGCCAGCCGGTGCAGAATCGCTCGCTCGTCGAGCGGGCCGTCGGCGATAAGGCGCAGTGCGCGGGCCAAAACGACCTTCTGCAAGGAACTTTCGGGCTCGGTGAGGTGATCCAATGCGGTGCGGATGCGGGCGCGGTGCTCCACGGGGGAGGGCACTGTCGCGGCGATCCGAACCGCGGGCAGCGTCGTCGCCGGCCACGCTGGCAATGCATCGGTGAAGGCCACCGATGCCGGCGACAGCAGCGCCGCCTTACCCCTGATATCGAACGGCAGTGCGCCGACCACCACGTCGGCCGACCCCTCGGCTAGGGCGGCCGCGGCCGTGGCCACGTTGTCGTACCCCGTTCGGATCCCCTCGGCGACGACCGTCCCGGCCGGCCCGCTCAGGACAAAAGAAGGCTGCGCCATCACGTCCCGGTGACCGGCACATGGCTGGTCAACCCCAGCGCCGAGAGCTGCCGCAAGCCGTATTCGAAACCGCAGATCGCGACCGAGGCCGGGCCGAATCCGTAGCGGGCGCCTTCGCGCAACGGCTGCTCCACCCAGCGGGTGACCACCGAGCGCGAGAAATGGCCGTGGCCCACGAACACCACGTCGCGCTCAACCATGTTCTCCAGCGCGTAGGACACCGCCTGGTCGGCGCGCATGCTGACCTGGTCGACGCTTTCGCCGCCGGGGCAGCCGGAGGTCCACAGCAGCCAGCCCGGGGTATTGGTGCGGATGTCGTGGGTGGTCCGGCCCTCGTAGTCGCCGTAGTTCCACTCGGCGAGCAGGGGGGACACCTGGTCGACGGTGAGGCCGGCGAGCTCGGCGGTGGCCAGCGCACGCTTACGCGGGCTGCTGATCACCAATGGGTTGACCAACGCGAGGTGATCGAGGGTCTGGGCGGCCAGCTTGGCCTGCTCGCGCCCATACTCGGTGAGGTCGAGGTCGGTGGTGCTGGTGTGTTGTCCGCTCTTGGACCATTCGGTTTCGCCGTGCCGAAACAGGACCAACCGGTGGGTGCCGACGCTCACGCTCACTGATTCTGCCCGATGACCAGGCGCGCCGTGGCAGCCGGGACGGAACTGCTCAGAACCTGCAAGGATGGTCACTGTGACCCGAGTATTGGCGGTTGCCAACCAAAAGGGTGGGGTAGCCAAAACGACCACGGTCGCGTCTCTGGGTGCGGCTTTCGTAGATGCGGGCAAGCGAGTCTTGCTCATCGACCTCGACCCGCAGGGCTGTCTGACGTTCTCGCTGGGTACCGACCCGGACAAGCTGCCGGTGTCGGTGCACGAGGTGCTGCTCGGCGACGTCGAGCCCAGCGCCGCCCTGGTGGACACGGCCGAAGGCATGACGCTGTTGCCGGCCAATATCGATCTGGCCGGTGCCGAGGCCATGCTGCTGATGCGAGCTGGGCGCGAGTACGCCCTGAAGCGCGCACTGGCCAAGCTGGACCAGTTTGACGTGGTGATCATCGACTGTCCGCCCTCGCTGGGCGTGCTCACCCTCAACGGGCTGACCGCGGCCGACGAGGTGATCGTGCCGCTGCAATGCGAGACCCTGGCCCATCGTGGTGTGGGCCAGTTTCTGCGCACGGTCGACGACGTGCAGCAGATCACCAACCCGAACCTCAAGTTGCTGGGCGCGCTGCCCACGCTCTACGACTCGCGCACCACCCACAGCCGCGACGTGCTGCTCGACGTCGCCGACCGCTACGACCTGCCGGTGCTGGCTCCGCCGATCCCGCGGACCGTGCGCTTTGCCGAGGCCAGTGCGTCCGGATCGTCGGTGCTGGCTGGCCGAAAGAGCAAGGGCGGCACGGCTTATCGCGATCTGGCGGCCTCGTTGCTGACGTACTGGAAGTCCGGCAAGGCGCTGCCGACGTTCGCCCCTGAGGTCTAAGCCTCGATCCACCGATGTTCGTTGGTAGTGGTGGTGGGGTTGAGTTTTGATCGTGGTTGCTGTTGCCGGCAGGGGGTATCTGCTGGTCTGCCCAGCTTTTCCTGTGTTGTTCGGTCGGGCCTTTCGGCGGGTGGTCAAAAGGTCGTGGTGGCTGGCGGGCTGTGGCCGGTGGTGTTGGGCCACAGGGTGAGCCAGTGATCGACCCAGGGCCAGTGGGCTGGTAGGTGCAGGATGGGTCGGCGTTGCGGCCGTGCCAGTCGGGCCGCGATGTTGATGATCTTGCGGCGCAGGGTGGTGCCGCGGGCGGCGGCGTTGGTGCCGCCGGCCAGGACGCCGGTGGCGCGCAGCAGGTTGTGGGCGATCGCGGCGCACAGGATCCAGGCGCTGTTGGCGTCGAAGCGCCCGGAGGGGATGTGGGCCAGTGGGCCGTCGATGAGGTCGGCGAACACGGTTTCGATGATGGCGTGGCGGCGGTGGGTGATATCGGCGGCGTCGATGGGTTCGTCGGTGTCGGTGAAGAACGGGTGATAGCGCCACACCGGGAACAGGGCGTCACGGTAGCGGGCGTCTTTGACGCGGCGCACGATCAACCGGGCAGTCATCGGGTGATCGGTGGAACCGAAAGCGGTGTAGGTGGTTTCAGCGACCTCGGCATCGCAGATCCAGTCCCCGGTATCGGGGTCACGCACCGCGCCGGGGTAGTTGACCGGCCTCCACGCATCATCGGCGATGGTGTCGATGGCTGCCGTCACAGCCCGGGTTTTGGTCAGCACCAGCGAGAACCGGGCCCCGGCCCGTTGGCGGGCCGCCACCACGGTGCTGTTGCCGTAGGCCGAGTCTGCGCGCACCAGGATCTGACCACCGACTCCGGCGGCACGCGCGGTCACCACGGCGTGGGCGATCATGGACGCCGCGCCCCGCCCGGAGTTCGCTCTGCCGGCCCGCAGCCGGGCACCGGTGATCACCGGGGCGCTGTGGTCGGTGCTGATCGTGGTGATCAATGGCGAGAGTCCTTTGCGCAGGATTCTGCGTGCCGGCGATCGTGGTGTGCCCGTAGGAGGCGCCCTGCTTGGCGTGTCCATACACCGGGTGCAGCAGGGAGTCGATGTCGATGAAGGCCCGCTCATCGGCCCCAGGCAACAGTGGCACCCGCTGACACAGAGCCCCCAGGTGTTCACGCAGGACCGATTCGAGTTGCCGTGCATGACCGAAGGTGAACTCCCGCAACAGGGTTCCCACCGTCGAGGGTGCATACACATCCCCGAACAGGGTCTTCATCCCACCGGCACGCACAATATCGAGGTCGTCGATACTGTCCGCGCCAGCGCACATCCCGGCGATCAGCGTGGTCAGCTTCGGTGACGGATTGGCCGCACCGGATTTGATCCACTCGCCGATGAACGCGATCTTGCGCTCCAACAACTCTGACAGCCCGGTTTGAGCGGCCAGCGTCATCACCGGCACCAGCCCGGCGCACGACACGAGATGCTCTTCATCGAACACCGCAGACTCGGCGGCGAACCTATGGGAAACTTGCACTCGAAGTGCCCTTCCGAGTTGGTCCGATTGTTTGTGTAAGAACTTCAATCATCCCAGTTCAAAGGGCACTTTTCTAATACCGACACCCGAACCCTCATCAAGTCAATCGGTGGATCGAGGCTTAGCCATTCAGGTGCTCGACGGTCAGCACGACCGTTTTCGGGAAAGGTCAGCGGCACGAGAAATTGAATTTGGCCAACAACAGAATGCGTAAGATCGACGGCTGTTCGTCGAGGGCCTGGGAATGGTCGGGGCCGAGTCGGTCATAGAGCTGCCACCAGGCGGCTTCGTGGTCGGTCGTTTCGTTTGTCCTTCAGCGCGCATCGAGTCCGCATTTGCGAGCGCGGTGACTAGGATTTTGGTCTCTGCCTAGATCGGCGCGGAGCGCCGATCTAGGCGGTAAACGGCGATCAGGCTCAGCTGAAAGCGTCCGCGCCTGCGGACGTAGCGCTCCGACTCTCCTGATGAGCGCCGCCTCTATCCCGAGATAGACCATTGTCGAGATGCCGAACGCCGCCCAAGGCCGTAGCGCACTGCTCAGACAGACCTCCGACATCAGCCACAGCGCTGCACCCCACACTGGCCAGGCCCGCGACAGCCGCAGCAGGCGACGTTCAGTCCCCGTGATGCTCGGCGGGAAAACCACCAATCTGTGCCGCAGGGTGCCACATTCACCTGGCTGGACGTCGATCGAGCCCCATGAGCGCTCGCCGTCCAGCACCCAAGTCCGCCACCGCACAGGTGTTCTGGTTAGCCGGCTCGAAGGTCGCAGCGTCCTGTCAGCAGCCGGTGTCACGCGCGTATCTTGCATATCTTGAGCGGTCCGCTGCGAACTGGACCTCGGCTGCTCCTCGGGCACTGGCTCGTTACCGGACTGGCCGCGGGCGTCGTTCATGTGTCGAGGTCTACGCCGAACGGACGGCTTCGCCGTTTGTCCACACGCGATCTATACGGAATCCTTGCCGTTCTTTACGGTTCACCGGGATGAGGTGCATCCAGCTATGACATTTCGTGGTATGAGGCGGGGCGGCCGAAGAGTCGGCGAACGCGCGTCGGGATGGCGGTTGTGCAGTGCAGAGGGCCGACCGATCCGGCACCGACCACAGGGGGGCCGCGGCGGCCTGCGAGCGGAAGAATCGGGCTTACGAGCGGACGAAGAGAGCCGTGAGTGTTTCGCGGAGTTCGGGAACGGCGAGTATGACGACCTCGTCGCCGGCGTGCAGTTCGGTGTCCGCGCGCACGGGCACCAGGCCGCTGGTGCGGACCACCATGCTCACCCAGATGTCGCCGGCATGGTCGCCGAGGCTTTCGATGGTCCATCCCTCGGCTGTCGATCCGGGGGCGACGGTGAGCCGGTGGACCCCGTGCGGTTCGTCGCGCAGTCGCACGGCGACTGCCCAGGGCTCGGGGTCGACGGTGCGCATGGGCAGGCGCAGCAGACTTGCAAGGCTGGGTACCGAGCTGCCCTGTACCAGCACCGAGAAGGCGACGACGACCACCACGATGCCGTAGAGGCGTTCGGCGTCAGGGACATGAGCGGCTCGTAGGAACTCGCCGAGCAGGATGGGCACCGCGCCCTTGAGGCCCGCCAGCAGAATGAAGGCGCGTTCATTGTTCTTCAGCCGCACCGGAATCAGGCAGACCCCCACCCCCAACGGCCGGATCGCAATCGTAAGGGCGATGGCGAGCACCAGTCCGGGAATCCACACGTCGGGATGCGCAAGCACGTGCAGGTCGACGGTTAAGCCGAGAACTGCGAAGGCCACGATTTCGGCGAGCCCGGCCATGGCGGCATGGAATCGTTTGACTTCCGACTGGTAGGGCGCGCGGGCGTCGCCGATCACAATGCCGGCGACGAACACGGCGAGGAATCCGGACCCGTGGGCCAGCGTGGCGACGCCGTAGAGCATGAGGCTGCAGGCCAACGTTCGCAGGGGGTAGATGCCCTCGCTGGGCAGCGGTACGCGGCGGATAAAGATGAGCAGTGCGCGCCCGCCGATGACACCAACGCTCGCGCCGATCACCATCTGCTGTGCGAACTCGGTTCCCACGCTGGCGAAGCCGGCGACGCTGAGGCCACCGGCGGCGAGCAGGCTGACCATCAGGGAGATGCCGACCGGATCGTTGGCGCCGGACTCGCCCTCCAGGATGGTGCCACTGCGCCCCGCGATTTGGCGCTTACCCAGCACGGAGAACACCACGGCCGGATCCGTGGGGGCGACAGCGGTGGCCACCAGCACCGCGAGGTACCAGCTGATCCCGCACACGTAGTGCAGCACTAGCGCACCACCGGCGGCGGTGAAGAAGGTCCCGACGACACCGATCGACAGGATCGGGACGATCGCCGAGCGGAAGCGCGACCCGCCGATGTGCATGCCGCCGTCGAACAACACCAACACCAGTGCGAGAGTGATCACTCGCTGCACCGTCTGTGTCGACGGTGCGTGCAGCGCGGGTTGCGCGTTCACGGCCACCGCTGCGCCGACCAGTACCAGCAGGGCCACCGGGATCTTTACCCGCTCGGTGAGTCGGTTCGCCAGCACCGCAACCAATCCGACGGCACTGGAGAATAAAATGATCAGCGCGTAATGGGCAGTGTCGTTCACTACGGGGGCCACCGATCATCCAGCACGCCAAGCCTTTCCACCGGTTGGCAACGACACCGCCGACCAGACTTCCCGGCACACCCTACGAGGAAGTCTAAGCTCTCGGGCGGACTTTCGAACACGAGGCTAACTAACCGCGTGCAGCCTTTCGCGGAAGGCTTACGCGCTGGCGATGAGCGTCATTGCGTAATCAGTGCGAGATCTGACTGCAGCGTTTCTCTCCGTGGATTCCGGCCGGCCTACTTGGCCGCCGGTGGGTCGGCGAGCGATGACACCGCAGTGACCGGGGCTGGTAGGGCTGGCGGCGCGCCCGGCATCGGGATGGCTGGCACAGCAGGGGTTCTCAGCTGGCCGGCGAGCCACTGCAGTGCAGCGTTGAACGCCTGGGCAGCGAACAGCCAATCGTGGTGCCCGGGCAGGCCGAGCACCGAGCACTCGATGCCATGTGCCGAGCCCACTCTGCACAACGTTTGGGCGGCCTGGTCCTGACCTTCGGGGTTGGCGAGATCGGGACCGCCGCCCCTGAGCGGCTGGTCCTTGGTGGCCACGGCGAACAGCCCCGATACGGCGCTGTAGTGGCCATGACGGGTGATCACCGTGGTCGGGTCGAACGCGGCCCACGCGTCGGCGTCACCGCCGAACAATCGCGCGATGGTCTGCGCCTTGGTGCCCGAGTTCGGGCCCAGGTCACCGGCGATGTCGATGAAGGTGCTGAACAATTCCGGACGGCGTACGGCCAGTTCGACGGCGCACGTGCCACCCATCGACCAGCCAACGACACCCCAGTGGCGCCGATCGGCGCTGACACCGAAGTTGGAGATCATAAAGGGCACAACATCTTTGGTGAGGTGGAAGGAGGCGTTCCCGCGGATTCCGTTGACACATTCCGTGTCGTTGTCGAACGCCCCGGTGGCGTCGACGAAAACGAACACCGGCGCGTTTCCGCCGTGCGCGGCCGCGAAGTCGTCGATCGCGTGCACCGCACCTCCGGCACGCAGCCAGTCAGCCGGGGTGTTGAACTGCGCGCCGATCATCATCACCACCGGCAGCCGCGGTGGCGGGTTGGCGGCGAACCACGCCGGCGGCAGATAGACCAGCTCATCGCGATGCTGGAAACGCGATGCCGCGGCACTGATTGTTACGGGTACGACCACGCCACGGCTTGGGCGGATACGGGCGAGCTGCATCGCGGTGACAGTCATTCGGTCGGTCTGATCGGGAAGAGGGCTCACCGTTAACTGGCTCCACGCGGAGTGCACAGTCGGGAAGTACCCGACCCACTGGTTGACCACGAGCGCCGCACAGAGGGCACAGGCCGGCACGCACGCCAGCCCCAGGGTGCGTCGCCACCACCGCGCGTCGCGCCATCCGGCCGCGGCGGTGACGAGTGTGAGGCCGGTCAGCCCGACCCACCACCACAGCCGACGCGGCGCGGGGTCGCCAGCTACGCCGATCGCACCGAGGTAGACGTTGACCGCGACCGCGAATGCGCCGCCAAGGACCGCAGCCGTCGGCAGCCACCGTGTGCGCCATCGCCGCGACCGCCATCCCACTGCCGTCACGACAGCGGTGAGCGTGATGAGTTGGACGAGCGGGGGTAGCCAGCCAGACGTCAGTGACTGCTGCCCGATGAGGTGCTGCACCTCGATCAGGCCTCTCGCGTTGCAGCCCAGCACCTGGGCGACAAACGCTTTGACCGTTGTGTCGTCGGTCGCCCGAGATGTTCCGCACGGCGAGCTGTCGACGCCACTGCCACTCCTTCACAGATTGCAATCGCCCCTAATTTACGTGCAGAGTGCAGGGCATGCAAAACGCACACGCCTATCCGGGCCGCGCGGATATCAGCGTTCGGCACGGTATTCTCCGGCCAGACACGAAAGGACCGCATGGCTGTATCGAAGAAGCGCAGGGGCGGGCTCGCTGCGTCCAGCGCCGTCGCCGATGACTTCCTGATTCAACTCGAGCAGGCCACCCGAGGGCTGCTCGCACTGAACGTTTCAGTGCTCGAGCGGATGGAAAAGCGCATCGGACTGGCGCCACTGCGCGCATTGCAGTCCCTGGAGCGCCTGGGGCCCAGTATGGTCACCGAGCTTGGCGACAACCTTGATCTGCTGTCGTCGACAGCGAGCCGACTCAGCGATCGACTGGCCGAAGCCGGCTACATCACCCGCGCCGTGTCGCCGACGAATCGGCGCGCGACCCTGCTGGAACTCACCGATGCCGGTCGCGCCGTACTCGACGACCTCGAGACCTTGCGGGTGCAGGCCTTCGGTGAGGTCGCTGCGCTCATGAGTGATGTCGACCGAGCGGCGCTCGTCCAGGGCACCCGGGCATTCACCGAAGCCCACCGGGAGCTGTCCGACCGCGCGCGGCAGGACCGCACGGGTCCGGTTCCAACCCGCGCTGAGGATACACGCGGATCTGCTTAACCGAAGGCTGCGGGCACATCAGAGGTCGGCAGTTCTTTGAAATCTCGGTTGGCTGCGCGGCAGAGGAATCCGACCTGCCACGCCCGAGGGTGTCGCCGAGCTACCCGTCTCGCTGCGGATGTTGGAGCGATGACCGGGGGCAGATCGAAGATGATGTGTGAAGGATCCTCAGCAGCAATCAATCACATTGTGTAGTACGGCAATTCGAAGTGATCGACGAGGATGTGTTCGAGCAAGAGATCCGCCACCGGACGGATTCTCAGTGCCCGCATTGCCACATTCCGCGTCCTAAGCCTCGATCCACCGATGTTCGTTGGTAGTGGTGGTGGGGTTGAGTTTTGATCGTGGTTGCTGTTGCCGGCAGGGGGTATCTGCTGGTCTGCCCAGCTTTTCCTGTGTTGTTCGGTCGGGCCTTTCGGCGGGTGGTCAAAAGGTCGTGGTGGCTGGCGGGCTGTGGCCGGTGGTGTTGGGCCACAGGGTGAGCCAGTGATCGACCCAGGGCCAGTGGGCTGGTAGGTGCAGGATGGGTCGGCGTTGCGGCCGTGCCAGTCGGGCCGCGATGTTGATGATCTTGCGGCGCAGGGTGGTGCCGCGGGCGGCGGCGTTGGTGCCGCCGCCAGGACGCCGGTGGCGCGCAGCAGGTTGTGGGCGATCGCGGCGCATAGGATCCAGGCGCTGTTGGCGTCGAAGCGCCCGGAGGGGATGTGGGCCAGTGGGCCGTCGATGAGGTCGGCGAACACGGTTTCGATGATGGCGTGGCGGCGGTGGGTGATATCGGCGGCGTCGATGGGTTCGTCGGTGTCGGTGAAGAACGGGTGATAGCGCCACACCGGGAACAGGGCGTCACGGTAGCGGGCGTCTTTGACGCGGCGCACGATCAACCGGGCAGTCATCGGGTGATCGGTGGAACCGAAAGCGGTGTAGGTGGTTTCAGCGACTTCGGCATCGCAGATCCAGTCCCCGGTATCGGGGTCACGCACCGCGCCGGGGTAGTTGACCGGCCTCCACGCATCATCGGCGATGGTGTCGATGGCTGCCGTCACAGCCCGGGTTTTGGTCAGCACCAGCGAGAACCGGGCCCCGGCCCGTTGGCGGGCCGCCACCACGGTGCTGTTGCCGTAGGCCGAGTCTGCGCGCACCAGGATCTGACCACCGACTCCGGCGGCACGCGCGGTCACCACGGCGTGGGCGATCATGGACGCCGCGCCCCGCCCGGAGTTCGCTCTGCCGGCCCGCAGCCGGGCACCGGTGATCACCGGGGCGCTGTGGTCGGTGCTGATCGTGGTGATCAATGGCGAGAGTCCTTTGCGCAGGATTCTGCGTGCCGGCGATCGTGGTGTGCCCGTAGGAGGCGCCCTGCTTGGCGTGTCCATACACCGGGCGCAGCAGGGAGTCGATGTCGATGAAGGCCCGCTCATCGGCCCCAGGCAACAGTGGCACCCGCTGACACAGCGCCCCCAGGTGTTCGCGCAGGACCGATTCGAGTTGCCGTGCATGACCGAAGGTGAACTCCCGCAACAGGGTTCCGATGATCGAGGGTGCATACACATCCCCGAACAGGGTCTTCATCCCACCGGCACGCACAATATCGAGGTCGTCGATACTGTCCGCGCCAGCGCACATCCCGGCGATCAGCGTGGTCAGCTTCGGTGACGGATTGGCCGCACCGGATTTGATCCGCTCGCCGATGAACGCGATCTTGCGCTCCAACAACTCTGACAGCCCGGTTTGAGCGGCCAGCGTCATCACCGGCACCAGCCCGGCGCACGACACGAGATGCTCTTCATCGAACACCGCAGACTCGGCGGCGAACCTATGGGAAACTTGCACTCGAAGTGCCCTTCCGAGTTGGTCCGATTGTTTGTGTAAGAACTTCAATCATCCCAGTTCAAAGGGCACTTTTCTAATACCGACACCCGAACCCTCATCAAGTCAATCGGTGGATCGAGGCTAAGGGCCGTATGCGACCAGCGCGGCGCCGCGCTGCTCGATCACCTTCGAATCGGTGACGGTGGGGACCACGGGGCCCGAGCCGTCCGGGTGCTCGACGGTGATCACCCGATCTTCGGCGCCGTTGGCCGGGTCGTACACGCCGATGCCGTTGGTCAACGGGATGAGCAGGCGCCCGGCCATCATCGCGCCCGGGCCCAGCGGGGCGACGGCGGCCGATGCGTTGATGCTGTAGCGGTAGGACAGGCGGCTGTCGAAGACCTCGACGCTGTCACCGGTCCACCAGGTGAACATGTCACCGGCGCGGGTGACGGCCTGGGCCGGGTTCACCAACAGCGGAGCCTTTTTCAGCAGCGTGCTGGCGACCATCGTGCCGGTGTCATCGTAGACGGCGATCTCGGGTTGGGGCGTCGGTAAGTACACCGCGGTGGTGGTGCCCGACACGGCCAGCACGCGCGCCTCGGAGTCGGGTGCGACGCCCGGCAGCGGCACGTTCTTGGTGTCGGGTTCGTCTTCTTCTTTGGCCGGCTTGAGCAGGGTCAGCCGCAGGTCCTTCTGGTCCCGGCAGGCTTCCAGAACCGACACCGCCTCATCGCTCGCGGCCGCCGACATCAGGGTGCAGCCGGTGCCGAGTCCCTGGTTGACCGGCTTGACCCGGGCGTCGATCTCGCCGTAGGACAGCATCCGCACCAGATCCGAGCGCCACAGCTCCAGCCGGGTGGGACCGGCCGAGAGAACAGCGCTCCCGTTGGAGCTGAGCACCACGTGTTTGTCGGCGTACGACGTGCGGGTCGCGCCGCGGTGCCCGGTGCCGCCGTTGATCCCGCTGACCTGCCCGCAGCCGCGGATATCGGGGTAGACCGCGACGGCGAGGTCGTAGACGTAGGACACCCCGCACAGCTCGGTGTCGCGGGCGAAGGTCCACCGGGTCTGGCCGGTCCGCGGATCACGGCCCTCGACGGTCGTTCCGTCGGCGGCCAGCACGGTGCCGCCGACCACGATCGGGCTCAGCGTGCGGGCGCTGACCGCGGTCCACAGTGGGTGCAGTGTGTCAGGAACGACCCGTGCCGGAACCGGATTGGGTGCCGGTGAGGTGGCGGGCCGGCTGATCGTGGCCCGCGCCGAGCTGTTCCACCAGAACAGGGCGGAGATGACGGCCACGACAAGCGCGATCGTCGCCGCCGCAACGAGATCGCCCTTGGTGCGGCGCTCAGGTCTGACCATCTAGGCGACGATAGCGGTCGTCAGCCTGCGGTTGCGGGGGCCTCGGCGGCGTTGCGCGGCCGACGCCGGTGCCGGCGCTTGCGAGCCGGGCTGTCGTCACCGCCGTCAGCCGCCGCGGCCTTGTCCCCGGAGGGGGCAGCGGTGCCGTCGGCAGTCGGCTCGACGTGTCCGGCGGCTCCCTCACCACCGCGGGTGCGCCGACGGGATCGATTGCGGGTGGGCCGCTCCCGGTTGGCGTCCTTGTCCTTGGAGCTGATCCGGGTTCCGTCCTGAGCCTTGGCGGCCCGCGGCGACGTGCGCGGGCCGCCGACTGTGCCGCCGGTGCCGGCGGGGATGCTGAGCTCTTCGTGGAAGTGTGGCGAATTAGAGTAGGTCTCCGAGGGGTCGGCGCGGTCGAGCTTGAGCGCGGTGTTGATCATCTCCCAGCGGTCGAGCTCGTCCCAGTCGACGAGGGTGATCGCGATACCGGTCTTACCGGCCCGGCCGGTGCGGCCGATGCGGTGCACGTAGGCCTGTTCGTCTTCGGGGATCTGGTAGTTGATGACGTGGGTGATGTTGTCGATATCGATGCCTCGGGCCGCGACGTCAGTCGCGACCAGGACGTCGACGTCACCCCCGCGGAAGGCCTTGAGTGCCTTCTCGCGGGCGATTTGGCCGAGGTCGCCGTGCACGGCCCCCACTTTGAATCCGCGCTCGGCGAGCTCGTCGGCCACCTTCTGCGCCGTGCGTTTGGTGCGGGTGAAGATCATCGTCGCGCCGCGGCCCTCGGCCTGCAGGATGCGGCTGACCATCTCGACCTTGTCCAGTGCGTGTGCGCGATAGACGAACTGCTCGGTGCTGTCGTGGGTGGCTGCGCCCTGTACGCCCTCGGCCCGGATGTGGGTGGGCTGGTTCATGAACGTCCGCGCCAGCGTGATGATCGGGTCGGGCATCGTCGCCGAGAACAGCATCGCCTGGCGCTGGTCGGGGATCTGCTTGAGGATGCGCTCGATATCGGGCAGGAAGCCCAGGTCGAGCATCTCGTCGGCTTCGTCGAGCACCAGCATGCTCAGACCACCGAGCTGCAGGTGACCCTGCTGGGCGAGATCGAGCAGTCGGCCGGGCGTGCCGATCACAACGTCGACGCCCTTCTGCAGCGCCGCGATCTGTGCCTCGTAGGGCCGCCCGCCGTAGATGGAGGTGACCGACAGTTTGCGGTCGCCGGCGCGCAGATACTTGGCGGCGCTGGCGATGTCCTCGTACACCTGCAGGCAGAGCTCGCGGGTCGGTACGACGACCAGCCCGCGCGGGGTGCCGCTGAGTTCGCGTTCGCTGTCGGTGGTGATGCGCTGAAGCATCGGCACGCCGAAGGCCAGCGTCTTGCCCATGCCGGTGCGTGCCTGACCGATCAGGTCATCGCCGGCCAGGGCCATTGGCAGCGTCAGTTCCTGGATGGCGAATGCGAATTCCTTGCCATCTTCGGCAAGTGCCCGGACGATCTCGTCGCGCACTCCGAGCTGGGCAAAGGAAATCTGGGGATGTGTTGTCAGTGGTGTCATGCTGGTGGCGTTGTGCCTTCCGATGTTGTTCCTCGTGGTGTTGTCCAGCGCGCACGAGTTAACGTCGGAATAGAGTCGGCTTCAACAAGATTCGATGCCGATTCACCGGGCCCTGCACTGAGGGAGGCGGGCCCACTGCATGCACGCACATTTCCTTGACCGCGCCTCACGGCGCGTGTCAGACGCCATTGTAGCTGGTCGCGCTCGCCGGGACTGATCGAAGCCTCGGCCGGGACTACAGTGTCGGCCATGACCGCCCCGCAATCTGCTGCCGAGTCAGCGGCGAACATCTCCGCCGATCACCCCGGCGTCAACGAGTTGTTCGCGCTCCTGGCTTACGGCGAGGTCGCGGCGTTCTACCGACTTACTGACGAGGCGCGGATGGCGCCCGACCTGCGCGGCCGCATCAACATGGCCAGCATGGCCGCCGCCGAGATGGCCCACTACGACCTGCTGCGCGACGCGCTACAGGCACGCGGCGTGGACGTCGTGCCGGCGATGTCGCGATACGCCTCGGCGCTGGAGAACTACCACCGGCTGACCACCCCGAGCACCTGGCTGGAGGCGCTGGTCAAGACGTATGTCGGTGACGCGCTGGCGGCCGATTTCTACCTCGAGATCGCCGACGTGCTGCCCGATGAGGTGGCCGCCGTAGTCCGCGGGGTGCTGTCGGAGACGGGACACTCGCAGTTCGTGGTCGCTGAGGTCCGCGCGGCAGTGACCACCAGCGGACGGCAGCGCAGCCGGCTGGCGCTGTGGTCGCGACGCTTGCTCGGTGAGGCGATCACCCAGGCCCAATACGTGCTGGCCGAACATGATGAACTCGTTGACTTGGTGTTGGCCGGGCCGGGCGGGCTTGGGCAGGTGGCCGACTTCTTCGACCGGCTGCAGCGCACTCACGCCGATCGGATGGCCGAGCTCGGTCTGGATTAGCGGTTGCAGGTCGCCGAGATCGCGTTGTCGGTCTGGGCGGCCACTGTGGCCCCCCGCGCATCGGTGATCCAGCAGTTCAACTGACTTCCGCCGCTGCTGGCCGTCACATAGTTGACCGGCACCGTCGGGACGACCGTCATCCGCCAGGGCAGCGCGACGTTTTCCGAGGTGCGCAACGCCCCTGTCTCGTCGGCGTAGGTGATGGTGACCGGATCATCGGGTCGCTGGTTTCCCGCGACGGTGTAGACGATCTGGCGGGGATCGACCGTCGTCTGGGCCATCGGCGCCGCGGTCGGGGCGGTGGTCGGGGGGATCAGGACGGGAGTCTCCACCGGCAGGCCCGGGACGGTGACGGTGACCGGCGCGAGCGGCGGGGTGGACGTCCGGGGAGCGGGGACGGCCACCACGGTGCGGGTCGGGGTGGCGCCGCCGAAGTCGGGCGTGGTGGTGGCGGCCTCGCCGGTCCGCACGACCAATGTCGTCGCCGACGCGGCGACTAGCACGCCCGCGGTGGTCAGCGCCACCCGGGGCCACTGCACCAGGCGCTGCCGACGCTTCTTGTCGCTCACGAGGAAAGGTTATGGACGCGCGCCGCGCATTCCGGCGCGCCGCGCCCGTCTGTTGCCATGCTGTTATCGCAGCTTGACGCGCTATTTGCTTACCGCGAACGGCTGCCGTCAACCGGGTGCCGCGGCGTCCACTAGCCTTCTGGGTACCGCGTATGTGAGAGGGAAGGGGCCAGTGTGGAGGTCAAGATCGGTGTCACGGACAGCCCACGTGAGCTGGTGTTCACCAGCTCGCAAACGCCGGCAGAGGTCGAAGAGCTGGTGACCTCGGCGTTTTCGAAGGGTGGTTCGGACGTGCTGAGCCTGACCGACGACAAGGGGCGCCGCTTCCTGGTGCAGACCACCAAGATCACTTATGTCGAGATCGGTGTCGCCGACGTGCGGCGGGTCGGCTTCGGGATCGCCGCGAAACCAGCAGAGGCTTAAGCCTCAGCCGCGGGTCAGCGGGACGTGTGACAGACCGCCCCAGGCGAATTGCACCGTCCCGTCGACCGCGACCTCTTTGGTCACCGGGCGGTCGGCGTTCAGCCAGTACCGGGCGCTGTCGACGCTGATGGCCACCAGTCCGACCGCGATCATTCGGGCGCGGTGTGGATCGAGCCCGGAATCCCGGCTGATCAGGTCGAATACCGCGTCGGTACACGATTCGGTGGCGACCTTCACCTGGACGGCGACCTGCGGCTCGGTGATGTAGTCGTTCTCGAAGATCAGCCGGTAACCCTGGCTGTCGTGCTCGATGAAATCGAAGAAGGCCTGCACCGCTGCCCGCAGCCGCTGCCGGTTGTCGGTGGTGGTGCGCAGCGCCTGCCGGACGCCGGACACCAGGTTTTCCACATGCCGGTTCAGGACGGCCAGATACAGCTCGAGCTTGCTTGAGAAATGTTGGTACAGAACGGGTTTGCTCACACCGGCGCGATCGGCGATCTCGTCCATGCCGGCGGCATGGTATCCGCGGTCGACGAAGACTTCGCTGGCTGCCGCGAGCAGTTGGCCCCGGCGCTCATCACGCGGCAGGCGGCTACCGCGTCGGGGCGTGCTGACAGGACGGTCGCCATTGGCTGTTCGAGCGGACTTCCGCTCGGCCGCGTTGGCGAGATCGCTCATCGAGTCCTCAATCTGTGTGTGGCTGGGCGGCAGTGCCCCCGCGCTCGCAGCCTCGTTGACCTGACAGTACTACCCGGGCCTGATTACTCGCCCGTAGCGCGCTGCGGTGATGGTACGGGCGCGCCGGAAGTCTCGTGTTCGGCTGTTGTGCCATCCTGGGTCGGTGACCTACGACCCGGGGCACCGCGGCGGCGGTCGGGTGCCGGTGCTGCGCAACGAGTGGCGTGAGCCGCTGCGTGCACTGCGGGACCCGTTGGCGGGGGAACAGGGCCGGCCAAGATCCAACCGGGATCAGCGGCGGCGATGGCGCAAACAGACCTGGTTGGGCCGTTTCGTCTCGACTTACGGCTGGCGTGCGTATGCGCTTCCGGTGCTGATCGTGGTGACCGGCATAGTGCTGTATCAGACCATCACCGGAACTGCCGCTCCGGCGAGTGAGCCCACCGCTCACGGCAAGGTCGAAGGCCCGCCGACGATCGGATCAAGCGGCACGTCGATCATCGGCGCGCCGCCGCGTGGCCTGACCGAGTTCGATGCCAACCTGCCGACCGGGATCTTGCCCGAGGGCGGGGCGTTCAGCGAAGCGGGAGCCAAGACGTGGCACATCGTGCCGGGCACCACGCCCAAGGTCGGTGAGGGCACCGCGAAGACGTTCACCTACACCGTGGAGATCGAGGACGGTGTGGACACCGGCTCCTTCGGCGGTGACGAGGGTTTCGCCCGGATGGTCACCGAGACGTTGAGCAATCCCAAGAGCTGGATTCACAATCCGCAGTTCGCCTTCCAGCGCGTCGACGCCACCGACGAGGGCGCCAAGCCGGATTTCCGGGTGTCGCTGACGTCGCCGATGACGGTGCGGGAGGGATGCGGGTATGAGATTCCGCTGGAGTCGTCCTGCTATAACCCGGCCTACGGGCCCGATGCCCAGCCGCGGGTGTTCATCAACGAGTCCCGCTGGGTGCGCGGCGCGGTGCCGTTCCAGGGCGATATCGGCTCCTACCGGCAATACCTGATCAATCATGAGGTCGGCCACGCGATCGGGTATCAGCATCACGAGCCGTGCGACGAGAACGGCGGCCTGGCACCGGTGATGATGCAGCAGACGTTCTCCACCGCCGATGACGACGCCTCCAAATTCGACCCCGAATACGTCAAAGCCGACGGGAAGACGTGCCGGTTCAACCCCTGGCCGTATCCGATCGCGTAGTGCTGCGGGAAGCTTTCGCGGCTGTTTGCCGTTGATCTGGCCACCTGCTGAGATGGATGGTGAACGCCCGTCTGGCCATGCCAATTCAAGGAGTGCCGGTGTCTCCGTTGCCGCCGCTGGTCGAACCAGCCGCTGAGCTCACGCGTGACGAAGTGGCGCGCTATAGCCGCCACCTGATCATCCCGGATCTGGGCGTGGACGGGCAGAAACGCTTGAAGAACGCCAAGGTGCTGGTGATCGGTGCCGGCGGTCTGGGGTCGCCGACCCTGTTGTACCTGGCCGCCGCGGGCGTCGGCACCATCGGCATTGTCGAGTTCGACGTCGTCGACGAGTCCAACCTGCAGCGTCAAATCATCCACGGTCAATCCGATATCGGGCGGTCCAAGGCCGAGAGTGCGCGCGACTCTGTCCTCGAGGTCAACCCGCTGATCACCGTGCAGCTGCATGAGCTGCGGCTGGAACCCGCTAACGCGGTGCAGCTGTTCGAGCAGTACGACCTCATCCTGGACGGCACCGACAACTTCGCCACCCGGTACCTGGTCAACGACGCCGCAGCGCTGGCGCACAAGCCGTACGTGTGGGGGTCGATCTACCGGTTCGAGGGGCAGGCGTCGGTGTTCTGGGAGGACGCTCCCGACGGTGTGGGCCTGAACTATCGCGACCTCTACCCCGAGCCGCCGCCGCCTGGCATGGTCCCCTCCTGTGCCGAGGGGGGCGTCCTGGGCATCCTGTGCGCCTCGATCGCCTCGATCATGGGCACCGAGGCCATCAAGCTGATCACCGGCATCGGGGACACCCTGCTGGGCCGGCTGATGATCTATGACGCGCTGGACATGACCTACCGCACGATCCGGATCCGCAAGGACCCCGAGACCCCGAAGATCACCGAGCTCATCGATTACGAGTCGTTCTGCGGTGTGGTGTCGGTTGCCGCGGCCGACGCCGCGCAGGATTCGACGGTCACTCCGCGGGAGCTGCGTGATCTGCTCGATTCGGACACAAAGGTGGCGCTGATCGATGTGCGCGAGCCGGTGGAGTGGGAGATCAACCGCATCAGCGGTGCCGAGCTCATCCCGAAGTCGGCGATCGAGTCCGGTGAGGGTTTGGCAAAGCTGCCGCACGACCGCATCCCGGTGCTCTACTGCAAGAGCGGTGTGCGCTCGGCCGAGGCGCTGGCCGTGGTGAAGAAGGCCGGTTTCGCCGATGCGCTGCACCTTCAGGGCGGCATCCTGGCCTGGGGGAAGCAAATCGATCCCGACATGGTGATGTACTGACGGCTACTTTGCGTTCCGACCACCTAGGCTGTCGGGGTGGACGGGGTGACTGATGAGCGCCCGCCTGATCATGTCCTGGCGACGTTCGGTCTGAAAGGCCAGGATCCCGAACCTCTCGGTGCGGGTTGGGAGGGCGGCTTCAAATGCGGCGAGGTAGTGCTGTCGGTGATTGCCGACCATGCCAGGGCCGCGTGGTCGGCAAAGGCGCGCGAGACATTGTTCATCGACGGGGTGCGGTTGGCCCGGCCGGTGCGCTCGACTGACGGCCGCTATGTGGTGTCGGGTTGGCGGGCAGACACATTCGTCGCCGGTACGCCCGAACCGCGCCACGATGAGGTCGTCTCGGCCGGGGTGCGCCTGCATGAGGCCACCGCGAAGCTGGAACGGCCGCGATTCTTGACCCAGGCGCCGGTCGCGCCGTGGAGCGATGTCGACGTGTTCATCGCCGCGGATCGCGCAGCCTGGGAGGAGCGTCCGCTGCACTCGTTGCCCGCCGGCGCGGTGGTGGCACCCGGATCGGCCGACGGCGAGCGGTCGGTGGATCTGATCAACCAGCTGGCCGGGCTGCGTAAGCCGACCAAGAGCCCTAATCAACTGGTCCATGGCGACCTCTACGGGACCGTCCTTTTCGCGGGGACGGCCGCGCCGGGTATCACCGACATCACCCCGTACTGGCGGCCGGCGTCGTGGGCCGCCGGGGTGGTCGTCGTCGACGCGCTGGCCTGGGGCGAGGCCGACGACGGCTTGATCGAGCGCTGGGACGCGTTGCCGGAGTGGCCGCAGATGTTGTTGCGCGCGTTGATGTTCCGGCTTGCCGTGCACGCCCTGCATCCTCGTTCGACGGCGGCGGCGTTCCCCGGTTTGGCCCGTACCGCCGCGCTGATCCGGCTGGTTCTCTAGAACTCGTGACGGGCTTGTTTGAGGTTGACCCGGCCGTCGTCGGCCAGCACACCTTCGGCCCGCAGACGTTCGAGCTGGCGGGTGACCAGGTGGGTGGCCGGCTGGCCGGACGCGGTGATCACCCGATGCCACGGTAGATCCGAGGAGTCGGTGCGCATGATCCAGCCGACGATACGCGGGCTGGAAAGTTCTGCAGCCCTTGCGATATCACCGTAGGTGGCGACCCGCCCCGCGGGAATCGAGGCCACCAGCCGGCGCACCAGCTCGACCTGTTCGTCGGTAACCGCGGTCATCGCTAGAGGGCCTCGAGCAGGTCGCGGATGACCTTGGCGGTTTCCTCGGGCTTGGCATTGGGGACCATGTGCTGGCAGGCGACGTCGACCAGGGTGAAGTCCGCACCGAGTCGCTCCGAAAGGCCGTCCAGCAGTTCGGTGCCGACGTAGGGCGGATCCGTCCCCAGCGCCCGAACCAGCGTTGTCGGAGTTCCTTTGCGCGGCAACACGATATCGCGAGCCAACTCACTCCAATAGGACATCATCGCCGGCACGCAGATTCGCCAGCCGAAGCGGCCGTTGGGTAATGCGATGAGGTGCTCGTCGAGATCCTCGTCGAGGTCTGCGGGGTCCACATCGGCCCACGAGCCGGTGAACTTCTCGGTGCGGGCCTCGTAGCGGTCGGGGTAGTCCGGCGAGGCGAGCATGGACTCGGAGATCTCGTGCATCCATTCGCCGTCCAGGCCGATCGCGGGGTCGAGCAGGACGATTCCGGACACCAGATCGGGGCATGCCGCGGCCAGATTCAGCGCGATCGCCCCACCGAAGGAGTGACCCACCACCAGGACTGGGCCGTTGGCCTCGTGCTCCACCAGCGTGGCCAGCGCGGCGATATTGGCCTCGATCGTCCACGGCGCGGCGTAGGAGGAACGGCCGTGCCCGATCAGATCGGGCGCGGCCACCGTGATTTCGGGCAGGTGGTGCTCGGCCAGCCGCCGCCAGCGGTAGCCGTGGCCGGTGAGGCCGTGCAGAGCGAGCACCTGGACGGGGCCGGCCGGGCCGAAGCGGTGGACGTGAAGAGGCTGGGTCACGGCGTTCATGCTGCCAGTTCGCAAAGTTGTCGGTGGCCGGTGGTGTTATGACCGGCATGAGCACGCCCGCATATGTCGCCGAGCTGACCGAGCCATCGGACGTGTTGCGGCCGGAGCTGCGTGGCACGGTGCGGGTCGTCGGCGGGCCGGGCACGGGCAAGACCAGCCTGCTGGTGGCGGCCGCCGCCGCACATATCGGCGCCGGGGCCGACCCGGAATCGATTCTGCTGCTGACGGGTTCGGGGCGGCTTGCGGCGACCACCCGCAGCACGCTCACCGCCGAACTGCTCGCGGCCCGCTCGGCCCGGCCGTGCCGCGCGGTGGTACGCGAGCCGCTGGTTCGCTCGGTGCACAGTTACGCGTTCGCGGTGCTGCGGCAGGCCGCAGCCCGGGCGGGTGACCCGCCGCCGCGGCTGGTCACCGGGGCCGAGCAGGACGGCGTCATCCGTGAACTTCTCGCCGGTGACCTCGAGGACTCAGACGCGTCGGCATCGCGATGGCCACACGTGCTGCGTCCCGCGCTGACCACTGCGGGGTTCGCCACCGAACTGCGTGATCTGCTGGCCCGCTGCGCAGAACGCGGAGTGGACCCGCAACAGCTGCAACGCCTCGGGCGGTTGTCCGGGCGGCCCGAATGGGCGTCCGCGGGACGGTTCGCCCAGCAGTACGAACAGGTGATGCTGCTGCGTGCCGCGGTCGGCACCGCCGCACCGCAGGCCACCGTGCCCGCGCTGGGCGCGGCAGAGCTGGTCGGGGCCGCGCTGGAGGCGCTGGCCTGCGACGCCGATCTGTTGGCAGCGGAACGGTCCCGGATCCGCCTTCTGTTCGTCGACGATGCGCAACACCTCGATCCGCAGGCCGCGCGGCTGGTCCGGGTGTTGGCCGCCGGCGCCAAGCTGACCCTGCTGGCCGGTGACCCGAATCAGGCGGTCTTCGGTTTCCGCGGCGCGGACCCGGCCATGCTGACCGCCGCCGACACCCCGGTGGTCGAGCTGACCCGTTCGCACCGCTGCGCGCCCGCCGTGGCTCGCGCGATCAGCGGGATCGCGGCGGGGCTGCCCGGCAACACAGCCTGGCGAGCGCTGGAGAGCAACACCGCCGTTGACGGGCAGGTGCGCGTTCGGGTCGCCGGCTCGGCGCACGCCGAGGCGGCTCTGATCGCTGACACGTTGCGCCGCGCGCATCTCGTTGACGGAGTGCCGTGGTCGCGGCTGGCGGTGATTGTCCGTTCACCCTCGGCGGCCGCGGCGTTGCCCAGGGCGCTGGCCGGTGCTGGTGTTCCAGTCGCCGCGGCGCAGCTGACTGGTTCCCTCGCCGAGCAGCCCGCGGCTGCGGCCCTGCTGTCGGTGCTGGCCGCCACCGCTGACGGTCTGGACGGTGAGCAGGCGGTGTCATTGGTCACCGGGCCGATCGGCCGAGTCGACCCGGTTACCCTGCGCCAGCTGCGGCGTGCGCTGCGCCACAAATCCTCTGGTGATTTCGGCGATCAGCTCGTCGCGGCGCTCACCAGCGGGCCGGTCGACTTGCCGGCGATGCTGGCCCGTCCGGTCAACCGGGTGCGCGCGGTGCTCACGGCGGCCGGTCGTGGGCACCGTCAGCACCGCGATCCGCGCTACACCCTGTGGCAGGCCTGGGAACGCAGCGGGCTGCAGCGGCGCTGGCTGTCGGCGGCCGAGCGCGGCGGCACCGAGGGTGCGCTGGCCGACCGCAACTTGGAAGCCGTCACCGCGCTGTTCGATATCGCCGACGACTACGTCTCCCGCACCACCGGCGCATCCCTTGCTGGTTTGCTCGATCATGTTGCAGGCCTGCAACTTCCACCGGTCAGCACTGACGGCCGGACTGCAAGCGAGACGGTGGCCGTGGTGAGCCCGCACGCCGCGCTGGACCGGGACTGGGATCTGGTAGTCATCGCCGGACTGCAAGATGGGTTGTGGCCCAACACCACACCACGGGGTGGAGTGCTCGGTACCCAGCGATTGCTCGATGTCCTCGACGGCCTCGGCGATGACGTGTCGGCACGGGCTCCGCTCCTGGCCGAGGAGCGCAGACTGCTGATCGCTGCGATGGGCCGCGCACGGCACGGGCTGTTGGTCACCGCCGTCGACAGCGATTCCGGCGACGACGCCGCGCTGCCATCGCCGTTCGTCGCTGAGCTCGCGCAGTACGTGACCGCCGATGCCGCCGAATCGGCTGCGCCGGTCGTCGCGCCACCCGTGCTCGCACAGGCGGCGGTCGTGGGCCGGCTGCGTGCGGTGGTATGTGCCCCGGCCGGCACCGTAACCGACGGTGAACGTTGCACCGCAGCAAAGCAATTGGCGCGATTGGCGGCCGATGGCGTACCCGGCGCCGACCCGGCGCAGTGGTACGGCATGACGGCCGTCAGCACGCTCGAGCCGCTCTGGAGCGGTGCCGAGCACATCGTCACGTTGAGCCCGTCGACGCTGCAGACGCTGGCCGACTGCCCGCTGCGCTGGCTGGCCGAGCGGCACGGCGGCTCCGACCGCCGCGACCTGCGCTCCACCCTGGGGTCGGTGGTGCACGCGCTGATCGCCGAGTCGGCGAGCAGCGCCGAGCAGCTCGTCACGCAGCTAGAAACCCTATGGAGCACACTGCCGTTCGACTCACCCTGGTATGCCGACAACGAGCTCGACCGCCATCGGGCCATGCTCGCGGCGTTCGTCGCGTGGCGATCGGCCACCCGTCATGAGCTGACCGAGATCGGCACCGAGATCGATGTCGACGGGCTGATCGTCACCCCCGGCGACGACGGCCCCGGAGTGCGGGTGCGTGGGCGGGTCGACCGGCTCGAGCGCGATGCCGAGGGCCGCCTGGTGATCGTCGATGTCAAGACCGGCAAGAGCCTGGTGACCAAGGATGACGCGCAGCGGCACGCTCAGCTCGGGCTCTACCAGGTGGCGGTCGCCGAAGGGGCGCTCGCCGACGGCGATCGCCCCGGCGGCGGGCGGCTGGTGTACGTCGCCAAGCCGAATGCGGCGGGGGCGACCGAGCGTGCGCAGTCCGCGCTGACCGCGGACGGCCGAGATGAATGGCGGCAGACTGTGCAGCGGGCCGCCGGCGCGACGGCAGGCCCGCAGTTCCTCGCCCGGGTCAATGACGGGTGCGTGCACTGCCCGATGCGGGCGGCCTGCCCCGCGCACACCGCCCCGCGAACGGAGCCGTCATGACCTACAGTCCCACCGAACTCGCTGAAGCCCTTGGTGTTCCGACACCGACCGACGAGCAGGCCGCCGTCATCGCCGCCCCGCCCGGACCGCTGGTCGTCATCGCGGGCGCCGGCGCGGGCAAGACCGAGACGATGGCCGCGCGGGTGGTGTGGTTAGTGGCCAACGGATTCGCCGATCCGGGGCAGGTGCTGGGTCTGACGTTCACCCGTAAGGCGGCTGGGCAGCTGCTGCGCCGGGTGCGCTCGAGGCTGGCGCGACTGGCCGGTCATCTCGGCGGCAGTGCGCAGCAGGGCGCGACCACGGTCAGCACCTATCACGCGTTCGCCGGTGTGCTGCTGCGCGAGTTCGGGCCGCTGCTCCCAGTCGAGCCCGATGCCCGGCTGCTGAGCGAAACCGAGATGTGGCAGCTGGCTTTCGACGTGGTCAGCAGCTATCCCGGTCCGCTGGACACCACGAAAGATCCCGCCGGTGTCACCGCGATGGTGCTACGGCTGTCCAGCGACCTGGCCGAGCACCTGGTCGACACCAGCCAGCTGCTGGACACCCACGTCGAACTCGAACGCCTGGTGCACCATCTGCCGGCCGGGCGTTACCAGCGTGACCGCGGCCCCAGTCAGTGGCTGCTGTCCATGCTGGCCACCCAGACTGAACGCACCGCGCTAGTGCCGTTGATCGACGCTCTGCACGCACGAATGCGGGCGGACAAGGTGATGGACTTCGGTTCGCAGATGTCGGCGGCGGCGCGGTTGGCCTCGTCCTGCCCGCAGGTGGGGGAGGAACTGCGGAGCCGGTACCGTGTTGTCCTGCTCGACGAGTACCAGGACACCGGGCACGCCCAGCGGATCGCCCTGTCCTCGCTGTTCGGTGCGGGTGCCGACGAGGGGCTGGCGCTGACGGCGGTCGGCGACCCGATCCAGTCCATCTACGGCTGGCGCGGGGCGTCGGCGACGAACCTGCCGCGCTTCACCACCGACTTCCCCCGCCCGGACGGCTCCCCGGCGCCGACCCTCGAGCTGCGGACCAGCTGGCGCAACCCGCCCAGCACACTGCACATCGCGAACGCCATCTCGGCGGAAGCCCGCCGGCGCTCGGTGGCGGTGCGCGCGCTGCGGGCGCGCCCCGGCGCCGAGGCCGGCACGGTGCGCTGCGCCTTGCTGACTGATGTGGCAGGAGAATGCGAGTGGATCGCCGACCACATCGCCGAGCGTTACGCCGCGGCACCGGATCAGCCCCCGACGGCTGCGGTGTTGGTGCGCCGCAACGCCGATGCCGGTCCGATCGCCGAGGCGCTGAGTGCCCGCGGGATTCCGGTGGAGGTCGTCGGCCTGGCCGGGCTGCTGTCCATCCCGGAGGTCGCCGACGTGGTGGCGATGGTGCGGCTGGTCGCCGACCCGGCCGCCGGGGCCGCGGCCATGCGGGTATTGACCGGTCCGCGCTGGCAGCTGGGGGCCCGTGATCTCGCCGCACTGTGGCGGCGCGCCGTCACACTCGACGGAGCGCGTCCGGCCACCGCGACCGCCGATCAGATCATCGCGGCCGCCGCGCCCGACGCCGATACCGCGAGCCTGGCCGATGCTCTGGCCGACCCGGGACCGGCTGCCGCGTATTCCGCCGACGGCTATCAGCGCATTGGCGACCTTGCTGGTGAACTATCAAGATTGAGAACACTTTTGGGACATCCGGTCACCGAACTCGTCGGCGAGGTGCGCCGGACGCTCGGTGTCGATGTGGAGGTGCGCGCAGCCCGTCCGGTCGCCGCCGGCTGGGCCGGCACCGAGCACCTGGACCGCTTCGCCGATGTCGTCGCCGACTATGCGGCCCGGCCGCGGGCGGTCGTGGCGGGTCTATTGGCCTACCTGGATGCCGCCGAGTTCGTTGAGAATGGGCTGGCTCCGGCCGAGGTCGGCGTGGCCGCCGGGCGGGTGCAGGTGTTGACCGTCCACTCCGCCAAAGGGCTGGAGTGGCAGGTCGTGGCCGTCCCGCACTTATCTGCCCGGGTGTTCCCGTCCACCGCCTCCAAGCGCACCTGGCTGACCGATCCGGCCGATCTGCCGCCGCTGCTGCGCGGTGACCGGGCAGCAGCCGGCCTGCATGGCGTGCCGGTACTCGACACCTCCGCCGTTGACGATCGAAAAGCCTTGTCCGACAGCATTATGGCGCACCGCGATCAGCTCGAGCAGCGCCGCCTCGACGAGGAACGCAGGCTGCTCTACGTCGCGATCACCCGGGCCGAGGACACTCTGCTGATCTCGGGCCACCACTGGGGTGCCAGCGAGAACAAACCGCGCGGTCCGTCGGACTTCCTGACCGAGATCAAAGACATCATCGATGAGGCGGCCGCGGCCGGGGAGCCCTGTGGTGAGGTGGAACACTGGGCTCCGCCGCCCGCCGAGGGTGAGCGAAACCCATTGCGGGACAGTGTCCGTGAAGCGATCTGGCCCGCCGATCCGCTCGGGCGGGCCCGCGCCGACGTCGAAGGAGGTGCCGCACTGGTGCGTGCGGCACTGGCCGGCGCGGTCGCCGACACCGGTGTGGACCCGCAGGGCTGGGCCACCGACGTCGACGCACTACTGGCCGAACGAGCCCGCATCGCCGCGCCGGCGCCGGTCGAGTTGCCCGGCCACCTGCCGGTCAGCGCGCTGGTGGAGTTGAACAAAGATCCGGCAGCGCTGCGCCGTTTGGCCAGACGGCTGCCGTCGCGCCCGGACCCGCACGCGATGCTCGGCACCGCATTCCACGAATGGGTGCAGCGGTTCTACGGCGCGGAGCGGCTATTCGACCTCGACGATCTGCCCGGCGCTGTCGATGGCACAGCCGGTGACACCGAGGGGCTTGCCGTCTTGCAGGACGCATTCACTGCGTCCCCATGGGCCCAGCGCACGCCCGTCGACGTGGAGGTGCCCTTCGAGATGGCGATCGGCGACACCGTCGTGCGTGGCCGGATCGACGCGGTGTTCGCCGACGCTGACGGCGGCATGACGGTGGTCGACTGGAAGACTGGCGAACCACCGAAAGACGATGAGACGCAACGGCATGCCGCCGTCCAGCTGGCGGTGTACCGGCTGGCGTGGGCCGCGCTACGGGGTGTTCCGGAGGATAGGGTGCGCGCGGCGTTCCACTACGTGCGCGCGGGCGTCACCATCACCCCGGAGAACCTCTCCGGCCCCGACGAATTGGTGGCACTACTGGCTCACTCCGTAGCATCGTGAACGCCCGCAACCACCCGGGCACTGCGCCCGCCGGGTCGCCGGCGCACTTCTACGTTCTCTGCCACCCCACTAAGCTAATCCTCGATCCACCGATGAACTGCGTGGTGCGCAGGGTGTTGATATGAGGAAAGTGCCCTCTGAGCTGTAATGATTGGTGTTCTCGACGCAACAATCACATCCGGCCAGAAAGGCACTTCCAGTGCAAGTGTCGCATAGCTTCGCCGCGGAATCGGCGGTGTTCGACGATGACCATCTCGTGTCGTGCGCCGGGTTGGTGCCGGTGATGACGCTGGCCAGCCAAACCGGGTTGTCGCAGCTGTTGACCGACAAGGTTCATATCGCCGAACCCAAAATCAAGTCAGGCTCAGCCAACCCAGCACCGAAACTGGCCACATTGATCGCAGCGATGTGCGCCGGCGCCGACTGCATCGACGACGTCGACATCGTGCGCTCGGGCGGAATGAAAACCCTCTTCGACGGCGTGTACGCCCCCTCAACTATCGGAACATTGCTGCGGGAGTTCACCTTCGGGCGCGCCCGCCAACTGGAATCAGTGCTGCGTGAACACCTCGCAGCCTTGAGTCGCCGGGTGGATCTGCTGCCCGGTGCCCAGGAGCGGGTGTTCATCGACATCGACTCGCTACTGCGCCCGGTGTACGGTCACGCCAAACAAGGTGCCAGCTATGGACACACCAAGATCGCTGGCCGTCAGATCCTGCGCAAGGGCCTGTCCCCACTGATCACCACGATCAGCGCCCAGACAGCTGCCCCGGTGATCGCTGGGGCGCGGCTGCGAGCCGGCAAAACCAACTCGGGCAAAGGCGCCGCCCGCATGATCGCCCAAGCCGTGGCGACTGCGCGTGCCACCGGGATCACCGGAGACATTCTGGTGCGCGGCGATTCGGCCTACGGCAACGGTGTCGTCGTGGCGGCCTGCCGCCGCGCAGGGGCCCGATTCTCGTTGGTGCTGACCAAAAACCGCACCGTCGCCGCCGCAATCGCCACCATCGACGACGGCGCCTGGACCCCAGTCCAGTACCCCGGGGCGGTCCGCGACCCTGACACCGGCGAATGGATCTCTGACGCCGAAGTCGCCGAAATTCCCTACACCGCGTTTGCGTCCACGTCCCATGCGGTGACCGCCCGACTGATCGTGCGCCGAGTCAAAGACGCCCGCCACCGCGATGCACTGTTCCCGGTCTGGCGGTATCACCCCTTCTTCACCGACACCGACGAGACCACCGCCGAGGCCGATATCACCCACCGCCGCCACGCCATCATCGAAACCGTGTTGTCCGATCTCATCGACGGGCCGTTGGCCCACATGCCTTCCGGGCGATTCGGCGCGAACTCGGCCTGGATCTTGTGCGCGGCCATCGCCCACAACCTGCTGCGCGCCGTCGGCGTGCTAACCAGCAAGGCTTACGCGGTGGCCCGCGGAGCTACACTGCGCCGCAAGATCGTCATCATCCCGGCCCGTCTCACCCGGCCCCAACGCCGCCCAGTCCTGCACCTACCCAGTCACTGGCCCTGGACTGACCTCTGGCTTGAGCTGTGGCGCAACGTCATCGGCTACAGCCCACCCACAGCTGCCACCACCTGACCAACCGCCAAACAGGCACAACCGGAACGCACAGGAAAAGCTGGGTAGACCAGCAAATAGACCCTGCCCACCACCAGAACGGCGCCAAGAATCAACGTCCGGAAACCTCACCAGGGGTGGTCCACGGATCGAGGCTAATAGCGCGGAGCGTTGCGCCGGATCGCGATGGCCTGGGTGATCATCGGTATCTGCAGCGGCAGCCGGGCGAGAGAGACCAGCTTCATCGGCAAGGGCTTATTCCACCACAGGCGGCACATGTTCACGTTGGCCGGGAGCACCGCCAGGTACAGCAGGATCGCCGCCAGCGCGCCGGCGCGCCGAGTCCGCGGGACGAGCAGCATGGCGCCGATACCGACCTCGGCGACTCCGGAGGCGTAGGTGTAGAACCGCGCATCGCCGGGTAGCTCGGCGGGCACGATGTCGTCGAAGGGCTTCGGGACGGCGAAGTGCCCGACACCGATGCCAATCAGCATCGCGGCGGTTCGGTAGGCAGGCAGCTGGCTTGCGCGGCCTGAGGGTTCGAGTTCGGTAGTCGTCGTCGGCATAGGTACATAATGCTGGAGTGATGGCGCTGAGGCCGACAAACGTGGGGCGAGAGGGTTGGGCACGATGACGGAGTCGCGTGGCCAAGGGTAGGTTGCGGCGCAGGCTCAAGGCGATCGACGAGAACCTGGCCGCCAAGCCGGACAGCGCGCTCGTCGACTATCTGCACATCCCGGACAAGTTCGTCAGCCCGGGCCGTCGCATCGCCCGCCGGCTGTTCTACGGCCTGACCGCGCTGTTCGCCGCGGTGATCATCGTCTACCTCGACCGCGACGGCTATCGCGACGTCCGCGGCGAGTCGATGACGTTCCTGGACTGCCTGTACTACGCCACGGTGTCGCTGTCGACCACCGGGTACGGCGATATCACCCCGTTCACCGAGCAGGCGCGCCTGACCAACGTCCTGGTCATCACCCCACTGCGGGTGGCGTTCCTGATCGTGTTGGTCGGTACCACCGTCGAAACCCTGACCACGGCGTCGCGGCAGGCTCTCAAGATTCAGCGTTGGAGGAACAGCGTGCGCAACCACACCGTCGTCATCGGCTACGGGACGAAGGGCAGGACGGCGGTGGCCGCGATGATCGGTGACGGTGTCGCTCCCGCCGACATCGTCGTCGTCGACACCGACCAACCCTCATTGGATCGGGCGAACGCGGCCGGATTGGTCACCGTGCGCGGTGACGCCAACAAATCCGATGTGCTGCGGCTGGCCGGCGCTCAGCACGCCACCTCGATCATCGTGGCCACCAACAGCGACCCGACCGCGGTGCTGGTCACCCTGACCGCCCGCGAACTCGCCCCCAAGGCCAAGATCATCGCCTCAGTCCGAGAAGCCGAAAACCAGCACCTGCTGCGCCAATCCGGCGCCGACTCGGTGGTGGTGTCGTCGGAGACCGCGGGCCGGCTGCTCGGCATCGCCACCAGCGCTCCGAGCGTGGTGGAAATGATCGAAGACCTGTTGACGCCGGACGCCGGGTTCGCGATCGCTGAGCGGGAGGTCGAGCACAAGGAGGTCGGCGGTTCGCCGCGGCACCTGCCGGACATCGTGCTGGGCGTGATGCGCGACGGCAAGCTGCTGCGGGTCGACGATCCCAGCGTCGACGCGCTGGAAACCACCGACCGGCTGCTCTACGTCCGCACCGCCGGAGACTGAGGAGTGGCTTTCCGACTGCGCAACGTTCCGTTGCTCTCCCGGGTGGGCGCCGACCGTGCCGACCACCTCCGCACCGACATCGACGCCGCGATCGCCGGCTGGTCCGATGCTGCGGTGCTGCGAGTGGATCACCGCAACCAGGTGATGATCGCCGGTGGTCGCGTGCTGCTGGGTTCGGCGGCCACGCTCGGCGACAAACCGCCGGCCGACGCGGTGTTCCTGGGCCGCCTGCCCGACGATCGCCACGTGTGGGCAGTGCGCGCCGCGCTGGAAGCCCCCGAGGACGGCGATGGCGAGGTGTCGGATCTACGCCGCGGGGGGCAGGTGTTCGACGATGTCAGCGCGCAATTGGTGGCCTCGGCACTGGCGCTGCTGAACTGGCATGACCACGCCCGGTACAGCGCGGTCGACGGCTCGCCGACGAAGGCGATCAAGGCCGGCTGGTCGCGGGTCAATCCGATCACCGGCCACCAGGAGTTCCCCCGGATCGATCCGGCCATCATCGTGTTGATCCACGACGGCCACGACCGGGCGGTGCTGGCCCGCCAGACGGTGTGGCCGCAGCGGCTGTTCTCGTTGCTTGCCGGGTTCGTCGAGGCCGGCGAGTCGTTCGAATCGTGCGTGGCGCGTGAGGTCGCCGAGGAAATCGGCCTGGCGGTCACCGACGTCGAATACCTGGGCAGTCAGCCGTGGCCGTTCCCGCGGTCACTCATGGTGGGATTTCATGCCATCGGTGACCCCGAGCAGGAGTTCGTCTTTCATGACGGCGAGATCGCCGAGGCGGCATGGTTCACCAGGGCCGAGGTACGCGAGGCCCTCGGACACGGCGACTGGAACAGTGAGTCGTCGTCGCGGTTACTGCTGCCCGGCTCGATCTCGATCGCCCGCGAGATCATCGAATCATGGGCCGCTCAGGACTAGGACGCGAGTTTTGCCTGTACCTCTTTGAGGCTGGGGTTGGTCAGCGCGCTGCCGTCGGCGAACTTCACCGTCGGCACGGTCTGATTCCCGCCATTGACCGACATGACGAACTGGGCGGCGGCCGGGTCGTGTTCGATATCGACCTCGGCGAAGGTAATGCCCGCCGACTTCAGCGCGGTCTTCAGTCGTTTGCAATAGCCGCACCACACGGTGCAATACATCGTGAGCTGGGGATCGCTGGCACTCATAAGTTCAACAACCTATCTGAGGCCGGACTGATGCTCGCGACCGGCGCGGCGCGCAGCGCGAAATGTCGCCACCCCCTGCAAAGATGGACCACATGCCGGTGACCGTCGATCATGTGACCGGCCTTGACGACGAACAGCGCGAAGCCGTGCTGGCCGCCCGCGGGCCCGTGTGTGTGCTTGCCGGTGCCGGCACCGGCAAGACGCGCACCATCACCCATCGCATCGCGCAGCTGGTCGCTAACGGGCATGTCTCCGCCAGCCAGGTGCTGGCCGTCACGTTCACCTCCCGCGCCGCGGGCGAGATGCGTTCCCGGCTGCGCGCCATGGACGCCGCCGGTGATTCCGGCACCCCGGTCGGTTCGGTGCAGGCGCTGACGTTCCACGCCGCGGCCCGACGCCAGCTGCAGTACTTCTGGCCGCGGGTGGTCGGCGACACCGGCTGGCAGCTGCTGGACACCAAGTTCGCCGTCGTGGCCCAGGCCGCCAGCCGCAGCCGGCTGCAGGTAAGTACCGACGACGTGCGCGATCTAGCCGGCGAAATCGAGTGGGCCAAGGCCTCTTTGATCAGCCCGGAGGGGTACGCGGCTGCGGTCGCCAAAGTCCAGCGCGATATCCCGTTGGACGCGGCGAAAGTCGCGACGGTGTATGCCGCGTACGAAAAGCTCAAAGCCAACCGCGACGGGATCGCGCTGCTCGATTTCGACGATCTGTTACTGCACACCGCCGGCGCGATCGAAAACGACGCGGCGGTGGCCGCTGAATTCCGAGACCGGTACCGGTGTTTCGTGGTCGACGAGTATCAGGACGTCACCCCGTTGCAGCAGCGGGTGCTCGAAGCCTGGCTGGGCAACCGTGACGACCTGACCGTCGTCGGTGATGCCAACCAGACGATCTACTCGTTCACCGGTGCCACGCCGCGCTTCCTGCTCGACTTCTCCCGCCAGTTCCCGGAGGCGACGGTGGTGCGCCTGGAGCGCGACTACCGGTCCACGCCGCAGGTGGTCTCACTGGCCAACCGGGTGATCGCCGCCGCCCGCGGCCGGGTCGCGGGCAGCAAGCTACATCTGATCGGGCAGCGCGAACCCGGCCCGTCGCCGACTTTCCACGAGCACCCCGACGAGGTCGCCGAGGCCACCTCGGTGGCCCGCTCCATTAAGAGACTCGTCGAATCCGGAACTCCCGCAGCCGAAATCGCGGTCCTCTACCGCATCAACGCCCAATCCGAGGCGTACGAGGAAGCGCTGACCGCGGCAGGTATTCCGTTCCAGGTGCGTGGCGGGGAGGGCTTCTTCAGCCGTCAGGAGATCCGTCAGGCGTTGCTTTCGTTGCAGCGGGCAGCCGAGCGGGGCGCCGAAGGCGATCTTTCGGAGATCGTGCGCACTCTGCTGGAACCGCTCGGCCTGACCGCCGAGCCGCCGCAGGGCACGAAAGCCCGCGAGCGGTGGGAGGCGCTGGCCGCCCTCGCCGAATTGGTTGACGACGAGGTCGCCGCCCGCCCGCAACTTGAATTCCCAGCGCTGGTCGCCGAATTGCGGGTCCGTGCCGATGCCCGCCACCCACCGGTGGTGCAGGGTGTAACGCTGGCATCGCTGCACGCCGCCAAGGGATTGGAGTGGGACGCGGTGTTCCTGGTGGGCCTGGCCGACGGCACCCTGCCGATCTCACACGCGCTGGCCCACGGCCCAGACAGTGAGGCGGTGGAGGAGGAGCGTCGCCTGCTGTACGTCGGAATAACCCGGGCCCGAATGCATTTGGAGCTCAGTTGGGCACTGGCCCGCACCCCGGGCGGTCGCCAGGGCCGGCGTCCGTCACGGTTCCTCAACGGCATCGCACCACAGACCCAGGCCGAACCGTCGCCAAACAAGCCGCGCAACCAGAAGGGTGCCACCCCGCGCTGCCGGGTGTGCAATGCGGTGCTCAACACGGCACCGTCAATCATGTTGCGCCGCTGCGAAACCTGCTCGGTCGATATTGACGACGAACTGCTCTCCCAGCTCAAGGACTGGCGGCTGCGCACCGCCAAGGAGCTGAAAGTGCCTGCCTACGTGGTTTTCACTGACAACACGCTGATCGCGATCGCCGAGTGCTTGCCCGCCGATGATGCGGCGCTGGTCGCGATCCCAGGCATCGGCGCCCGCAAGCTCGAGCAGTTCGGCCCGGATGTCCTCGACCTAGTGCGTGGCCGCCACTAACTGCCCTATGGGTGCCGGTGGCCGGGGCCGAAGTTGCCTGTCCTGGTGGTCGGGTTGGTTGCGTTGTGTGCGGTTCCGGAGGTGGCCTGGCCGGTGTAGCTGTTGACGTCTCCGACGCCTTGAGTGGCTGTGCCGCCTGGGTGGTTGGCAGTCGTGCCGCCCGTGTAACTCGACGGCCCGCCCACGCCGACGGTGGCGGTCGAGCAGTTGTGCTGACACTGGGTGGACGTCCCGCCACCGGTATAGCTCGAGGGGCCGCCGACTCCGAGGGTCGGGCCGAAGCCCGCGCCGGTCACCGCTCCCGATTCGCCGCCGGCCGAGGGGTCTGCTGCGGCGACGGGGGAGCCGCTCAGCGCGATCACCCCCGACAGTGCGGCAGTCGCGACGACGAGGCGTCTTCGACGAATGAGACTGTTTTTAGGGCTATTTCGTGTTACCTCATCCATGTTTCAAGCATGGATGCGAAATCCGACCGGGTCACGGGTCTCATACTGAAGACAAATGTTCCCAGGGCGCGCCCGCCAGTAGCTCAGGCTTTCACCAATCTTGGCGGCCGCCAGGTTCGGTCCAGAGCTTCGGGCTTGGGCCAGCACAACCGCAGCGCCGCGACGAACGGTCACCGACCAGAACGAGTCGACGGGCGGGAGCTGTCCGGCCGGGAAACTCAGGGTGTAGTTGTCCGCTCCGGACAGGCGCTGCCCGTCGCGTCGGTAGAGGTCATTGCCCGCCAGCGATTCTTTGGTTCCGAACAATTGGCCCGCCGTCACCTGACCGGTGTCGACTTGGTGTTTCGTGGAGCTGAATTCGGGCCAGGCATCGGCTATTCCGGCCTCGACTGTGGCCCGCAGTCTCCGGCGTCAGAGCCTCGACACGGAAGCCCGCTCCGATGCCGATACTGGCGAAGCGGCGCGCAGGTCTTGTTCGGAGGCCAGGGCGGGGGCGAAGCCCAGCACGAAGTCCATGAGGTCGAAGAACGTCGGCGACGTCTTCTGCTTGTCGGGGCCGAATAGCTGGGTGCGATGGATCACCAGCACGATTTCAGTGTCGGGGCGGATCACCTCGGAGATGCCCTCGGGCTTGTCCCCGGCCCGGTCAGCAGATAGTTGCCGACGGCGTGGCCGGGGAGGCGCCGAACCCGAGTTCTTGGCGATGTACTAGCCGTTTATCGCGGCAAGTGCGGCGTCATAGTTGGGCTCGGTGCCGATCTCGGGCACCAGCTCGGTGTAGGCCACCTTGCCGTCGGCGCCGACCACCACGACGGCCCGGCCGAGCAGGCCGGCCATCGGGCCGTCGGCGATCGTGATGCCGTAGTCCTCGCCGAAGCTGCTGCGGAAGGCCGAGGCCGCCACTACGTTCTCGATGCCCTCGGCGCCGCAGAACCGCTTCTGGGCGAAGGGCAGATCCTTCGACACGTTGACCACGGTGACGCCGCTGGCGCCGACGCGCTCGTTGAAGGTCCGGACGCTGATGCCGCAGACTGGGGTGTCGACCGACGGGAAGATGTTGAGCACCAACGCCTTTCCGTCGAACTGGCCGCTGGCCACTGAGCCGAGGTCGGTGCCGGTGAGGTCGAACGCGGGGGCCTGGGCGCCGACGGCGGGCAGGTCTCCAACGGTGTTGATCGGGTTTCCACGCAGGGTTATCTGTGCCATGGGAAACAAGTCTGTCAGCACGGGTGCGGCGGCTGCTGGCCGGGTCAGCCGGTGCTGACGTCACGCCGCGCGAAATCGCATAAGTGCAGGTCAGAAAATCGCTTGTGGCAAAACGGTGCTAAGGTTTAGCCTCTGGTTCGACATGCCGTGCCACTCGATGGCTACCGGGGCACGCAACGAAAGGAGGGGCCGACGATGATCAGCACTACTGCCGATTTTGGCGTAGCAAGCTTGGCGCATCGCATGTGGCCCCTTCATGCCGCCGCTGCCGCTGCACATGCCGCTATTCCGGCGCAGCCCAAGCGCCGCGCCAACGCCGCCCCGACGATCGCGTCCGTGGACAGGAGCTTCAGCTAGGAAAGCTCCCAGACACAGCCACTGGCCACGGACCCGAAGTCAAAGGATCCGTGGCCTTCGTGTTTCCACCAGAAACCTGTCCCCGGATTCCTCTCACAAGAGATAGAGCCATTCGACCAGGAAGCAGGTGAGCGCGACATGTCGACATCGACAGTCCGCCAGGAGAAGCTGCCGGTGTTGCCCTGCCACGTCGGAAATCCCGACTTGTGGTTCGCCGAGAGTCCCACGGACCTGGAGCACGCCAAGGTGCTCTGCGGGGAATGTCCGATCCGGCGGCAATGCCTGGCCGCCGCGCTCGACCGCGGTGAGCCGTGGGGTGTCTGGGGCGGCGAGATCATCGAACGGGGCAGCGTCGTGGCGCGCAAGCGACCACGTGGCCGTCCCCGCAAGGACGTCATCGCTGCCTGAATGATGTCACGCCCGGACCCGCCCTTATTGCGCGGGTTCGGGCGCGACGAAGCCCGGGACCAGCGCGGCGGCCAACTCCCGCGTCGGCACGTGGGCGTCGAGCTGGCACGAGATCGCCACGGTGGATGCGATCACTCGCAGCGGAATCGCCAGCTTGGCCGGCAGATCCATCGAGCGGGCGGTCCTGATCTGCTCGGCTGACACGTTCATGTTCGCCGCGGCCATCTTCTGCAGCCACCGGCGGGTGTAGTGGAACACCTCGACCTCGATCGGCTCCACGTATTGCCGCAGCATGTCGTCGATTTCGCGGGCTGAGACCTGTTCGCCCTTCTGGATGAAACCGACGCGCTCCATGGTGGGCAGTAGCTCGTCGTACTTCTTGTCGCGGGACAGACAGATGATCTGTCCGATTTCGATGGGCAACCCGTCGGGCAGGGGACCCACCGCGCCGAAGTCGATGACGCCCATCCGGCCGTCGGGCATCATCATGAAGTTTCCGGGATGGGCGTCGCCGTGCATCATGCCCAGGCGCCCCGGCGCATCGAAGGTGAGCTCGATAAGCCTTGTGCCACAGAGGTCTCGCTCATGCGGCGTGCCGTCGCGGATGATGTTCGACATCGGCCTGCCCTCGATCCACTCGGTGATCATCACCTTGGGTGCGCTGGCCACCACGTGGGGCACGACAAAATGCGGATGGCCCTGGTAGGCCTTGGCGAAGGCGCGCTGGTTGTCGGCCTCCAGCCGGTAATCCAGCTCCATCTCGGTGCGCTCGATGAGCTCGTCGACCACGCCCTGCACATCGGCACCGGGAGCGAGTTGTTTGAACACGCTGACCAAGCGCTGCATGGTCTTGAGGTCGGCGCGCAGCGCTTCGTCGGCGCCGGGGTACTGGATCTTGACCGCGACCTCGCGGCCGTCGGACCACACCCCTTTGTGCACCTGGCCGATGCTGGCCGAGGCCACCGGGGTGTCGTCAAACGAGGTGAACCGCTCACGCCACTTGGTGCCCAGCTGGCCGTCGAGCACCCGGTGCACCTTCGCCGCGGGCAACGGTGGGGCGTCCTTCTGCAGTTTGGTCAGGGCTTCGCGGTAGGGCTCGCCGAACTCCGCGGGGATCGCGGCTTCCATCACCGACAGCGCCTGGCCCACCTTCATGGCACCGCCCTTGAGCTCACCGAGCACGGTGAACAACTGATTGGCGGCCTTCTCCAACAGCTCGGCCTGGACCTCGTCTTTCGACTTGCCGGTCAGCCGTTTGCCGAGGCCCAGCGCCGCCCGGCCGGCAAACCCCACCGGGATGCTCGCCAGCTTGACGTTGCGGGCCGCCCGGCCACGCTTGATGTCTGCCACGCCCCCATCATCCCTGACGAAACCCCGCTGGCAACCATGGATGGTCAGCATTGACAGTTCGGATGCCGTGACCAGCGACGGGCCGAGATCGTGTTGCTAGTGACATCGACCTGCAGGGTGGTGTTCAGGGTGTCCGGGGGTGCCCCGGCGGGTTCGTCTCCGCGAACCGCGGTGATGATGCGCTGCAGCTGGCCCAGCGCGACCGCAGCGGTAGCCAGCACCGTTGGTCGATCAGCAGTGCCGATCACCTCGCGTAGCTGGGCGGCCACCGCGGGCCAGGCCCCGTCGCGGTCGGTGCGGTGCAGGTCTGCGCAGGCAAGACAACTCGTCACCCCGGGGATTACCAGCGGCCCAACCAGTCCGGCGCCGTCTCGCACCCGGACCGGCAAATGCGGCACACCGGCGGTGTGTAAGTCCCGGACCAGCCGCGGGTCGGCGACCAGATAATCGCTCAATACCACCATGTCCGCGCTCGCGGGGGATACCGAGGCATTCGGGTGGCTGGTCTGCGCGATCCGGGCTCCGGAGCATCGCAGCGTCTCGACCAGCAGATCGGATAGCGGGCCGCGGCCGTGGATCCGGATCGACAGCGCGCGGGTGGCCGGCTGCCGCGCCCGGCCGCGGACTACCCCGCTGCGCACCAGGGCTTCCAGGATCTGTTGGACACCGGGCCCGGTCAGTCCGTGCGTGTCGGCCAGCCGGTGCAGCTCGGCCATTGCCAGCGGAACCTGCATGCCGCGCAGCAGCGCGGCCAGTGCGGACGGGGTGGCACCGTCAGGCGGACGGACCAGAACCGCGCGGCGGGGATCCCAGCCCACCTGCACCGCGCCGTCGGGGCGTAGCAGGACGGGCATCGCGGGGTCGAGCGCGTAGAGCACCCGCCGACTGTGGCATCACCGAGGTGCCGCGCGGCTCAGCTATCCACAGGCTTGGCGGGGTCGTCGCCCTCATCTTGAGATTTCTGGAATTCCTCGATCGCGGCGTCGATATCCAGCCCGCTGGTGTCACCACCGATGATCCGGTCGATGAATCCGGCTGGCTCGTCGAGGTCGGTCGAGTTGGGCAGCAGGTCGGGGTGCTGCCACACGGCGTCGCGGGCATCGATGCCGACGGCGTCGGTCAGCCGCTCCCACAGCGCGGCGGCTTCCCGCATCTTGCGGGGCCGCAGCTCGAGGCCAACCAGCGTCGCGAACGTCTGCTCAGCAGGTCCGGCGGTGGCTCGCCGACGACGCAGCATTTCCGAGAGCGCGGCGGTGCCGGGGATGCGCTCACCCAGGGCGGCGGTGACGACGGTCTGTACCCAGCCCTCGACCAGCGCCAGTAGGGTTTCCAGGCGTTCCAGCGCCGCGGTCTGCTCCGGGGTGGCCTTCGGCTCGAACATGCCCTGGCTGAGCAGTTGCTCCATGGCGGCGGGGTCGGCCAGTGCGGCTGGGTTGAAGCCCTGAGCCAGCTCCTCGATACCGCTGATGTCGATCTTCATGCCCTTGGCGTAGGCCTCGACGGCGTTGAGCAGCTGAGTCGACAGCCACGGCACGTGGCTGAACAGCCGGTGATGGGCCGCTTCTCGGGCGGCCAGAAAGGTCAGGATCTCGCTACGCGGCTGTTCGAGACCCTCGGAGAGCGCTTCGATGGCCTCAGGCAGCAATGCGGCGACGCCCTTGGGGCCCAGCGGCAGCCCGATATCGGTCGAGGTGAGCACCTCGCGGGACAGCGTGCCGAGCGCCTGGCCCAGCTGCGAACCGAATGCCATGCCGCCCATCTGGGTCATCATCGCCAGCAGCGGGCCGGCCATCGCCTGGGCTTCCTCCGGCAGGGACGACGCCCACACCGACCCGATCTGCGCGGCCATCGGGTCACACAGGCGCTTCCAGGTGTCCAGGGTGCCCTCGACCCATTCGTTGGGGGTCCAGGCGACAGCCTTGGTCGCCCCCGCCGGTAGCGCGGTGGCGCCGTCGAGCCAGGTGTCGGCCAGGTGCACGGCATCAGCGATCGCCGAGCTGGTGGCCGCCGGAATCGGTGCCACGAAACCGATCGAGCTCGACGCCAGCTGGCGGGCCAGGTCGTAATTGACCGGCCCCGAGGAACGGCCGCCCATCGGGTTGTCGGCGCCGCTGAACATCTGGCCGAGCTTGGTGAAGATCTGGCCGAGGTCGGCCATATTGAAGTCGCCGCTGCCGAAGCCGAATGGGTCGGCGGGGCCGGAGGTGGGGTCCTTTTTCGGCTTGTCGCGGTCGGGGTCGTCTCCCGGGGAGAAGCCAAAGGGCAGGTCAGCCATGTCTCAACCGTACTCACCCGGCGTCGCGGGCGCGTAATTGGCGATCACGCTGTCAGTGAACCGGGCCTGCTGACATTCCCCGGGTCACTTCGCTCCTGCCCACCGGATCTACTCTTGGCGGCGTGAACAGGCGGATTCTGACGCTGATGACGGCGCTCGTGCCGATCGTCGTTTTCGGCGTGCTGCTGGCGGTCGTGACGGTGCCCTTTGTCTCGCAGGGGCCCGGGCCGACTTTCGACACGCTCGGCGAGTTCGACGGCAAGCAGGTGGTGGCCATCAACGGCACCGACACCCATCCCACTTCGGGGCACCTGAACATGACGACGGTCGCCCAGCGCGACGGGCTGACCCTCGGGCAGGCACTGACGTTATGGGTGTCGGGCCGCGAACAGTTGGTTCCCCGCGATCTGGTGTTCCCGCCGAACAAGTCGCGTGAGGACGTCGAGAAGGATCAGGACGCCGATTTCAAGAACTCCGAGGACAGCGCTGCATACGCCGCCCTGGGGTTTTTGAAGTACCCCAAGGCGGTCGTGGCGGCCAAGGTCAACAACCCCGGACCGTCGGCAGGCAAGCTGCAGGACGGTGACGCCATCGACGCGGTCGACGGTAAGCCGGTAGCGAACCTTGCGGAGTTCACCGGGCTGCTGAAGGCCACCAAACCGGGGCAAGAAATCGTCATCGATTACCGCCGCAAGAACGCCCCGTCGGGCACGGCGCGGATCACGTTGGGCACCAACCCCGATCGCGAGTATGGCTATCTGGGGGTGGCGGTCCTCGACGCGCCGTGGGCTCCGTTCAGCATCGATTTCAACCTCGCCAACATCGGCGGTCCGTCTGCCGGGCTGATGTTCAGCCTGGCCGTCGTCGACAAGCTGACCACCGGGCACCTCAACGGATCGAAGTTCATCGCCGGCACCGGAACAATCGACGCGGACGGCAAGGTGGGTCCGATCGGGGGCATCACCCACAAGATGCTGGCTGCTCAGGAAGCCGGCGCCTCGGTCTTCTTGGTGCCCGCCGACAACTGTGACGAGGCCAGGTCAATGCGTGACGACAATATGGAACTGGTCAAGGTGGACACCTTGGCCGGGGCGGTCGACTCGCTGCACACATTAACCTCCGGCGGCCGTCCGCCCAGCTGTTAGCCCGTCGGTGCAGGACGGCACCGCTGTCCAGGTGCGTAGAGTTGTGGCGTATTGCTGCCCCGGCGCGGCGCGCCCGCCCGACAAGACCCAGGAGCCTGACAGGTGAGTATGCGGCCCGGCGCCCGGATGCCGAAGTTGACTCGGCGCAGCCGAATTCTGATCGGTGTTGCGCTCGCGGTCGTCGTGCTGTTGTTGGTTGGACCTCGTCTGGTCGACACCTATGTGGACTGGCTGTGGTTCGGTGAGCTGGGCTACCGCTCGGTGTTCACCACCGTGCTGGTGACCCGCATCGTCGTATTCCTGGTGGCCGCGCTGCTGGTCGGGGCGATCGTCTTCGTCGGGCTGGCGCTGGCCTACCGCACCCGCCCGGTATTCGTGCCGACCGCCGGGCCCAACGATCCGGTGGCGCGCTACCGCACCGCGGTGATGGCGAAACTCAAACTGTTCGGCATCGGGGTGCCCGCGATCATCGGCGTGATGGCCGGTGCGGTCGCGCAGAGCTACTGGCCACGGGTACAACTGTTCCTGCACGGCGGCGATTTCGGCGTCACCGATCCACAGTTCGGCAAGGACCTCGGCTTCTACGCCTTCGATCTGCCGTTCTACCGGCTGGTGCTGTCGTATCTGTTCGTGGCGGTGTTCCTGGCCTTCCTGGCGAATCTGATCAGCCACTACGTGTTTGGCGGTATCCGGCTGGCCGGCCGTGGCGGCGCGTTGAGTCGTCCGGCGCGTATCCAGCTGGTCGCGTTGATCGGGACGCTGGTGCTGCTCAAGGCGGTGGCCTACTGGTTCGACCGCTACGAGTTGCTCAGCCACACGCGCGGTGGCAAGCCCTTCACCGGCGCCGGCTACACCGATATCAACGCGGTGCTGCCTGCCAAGCTGATCCTGATGGCCATCGCGATCATTTGCGCGGCCGCGGTGTTCTCCGCACTCGTGCTGCGTGACTTGCGGATTCCCGCGATCGGGCTGGTGCTGTTGCTGCTGAGCTCGCTGATCGTGGGGGCGGGCTGGCCGCTGGTCGTCGAGCAGATCAGCGTCAAACCCAATGCGGCGCAGAAGGAAAGCGAATACATCAGTCGCAGTATCGTCGCAACCAGGCAGGCCTATGGCTTGACCAACGATCACGTGACGTACCGCGACTACACGGGCAACGCGCCCGCGACGGCCAAGCAGGTGGCCGACGATCGGGCGACTACGTCGAATATCCGGGTGCTGGATCCAACGATCATCAGCCCGGCGTTCACCCAGTTCCAGCAGGGCAAGAACTTCTACTACTTCCCCGACCAGTTGTCGATCGACCGCTATCAGGGACCCGACGGCGATCTGCGTGATTACGTCGTCGCCGCGCGTGAGCTCAACCCGGATCGTCTGATCGACAATCAGCGGGACTGGATCAACCGGCACACGGTGTACACCCACGGCAACGGCTTCATCGCGTCGCCGGCCAACACGGTGCGCGGAATCGCCAACGACCCGAACGCCAGCGGCGGCTATCCGGAGTTCCTGGCCAGCGTCGTCGGTGCCAACGGCAGTGTCGTCTCGCCGGGTCCGGCTCCGCTGGATCAGCCCCGTGTCTACTTCGGTCCCGTCATTTCCAATACCGCGGCTGACTACGCGATCGTCGGCAAGAACGGCAACGACCGTGAATACGACTACGAGACCAACACCGAGACCAAGAACTACACCTACACCGGCAGCGGCGGTGTCGCGCTGGGCGACTGGCTGGCCCGCAGTGTGTTCGCCGCGAAGTTCGCCGAGCGGAACTTCTTGTTCTCCAACGTGATCGGGTCCAACAGCAAGATCCTGTTCAACCGTGATCCCGCGCAGCGGGTGGAGGCGGTGGCGCCGTGGCTGACCACCGACAGCACCGTCTACCCGGCGATCGTGAACAAGAAGATGGTGTGGGTCATCGACGGCTACACCACGCTGGACAACTACCCGTACTCGGAGTCGACCTCGTTGTCCTCGGCGACGGCGGACTCCACCGAGGTGGCCGTCAACCGGCTGGCGCCGGACAAGCAGGTGTCCTACATCCGCAACTCGGTCAAGGCCACCGTCGACGCCTACGACGGCACCGTCACGCTGTACGCGCAGGACGAGACCGACCCGGTGCTGAAGGCGTGGATGTCGGTGTTCCCCGGCACGGTCAAGCCGAAGAGCGACATCTCGCCGGATCTCGCTGCGCACCTGCGTTATCCGGAAGACTTGTTCAAGGTCCAGCGGATGCTGCTGGCCAAGTACCACGTCGACGATCCGGTGACGTTCTTCTCCACCTCGGACTTCTGGGATGTGCCGCTGGATCCCAACCCGACCGCAAGCAGCTATCAGCCGCCGTATTACATCGTCGCCAAAGATATTGCCCGCAACGATAATTCGGCGTCCTTCCAGCTGACCAGTGCGATGAACCGGTTCAGGCGCGACTTCCTGGCTGCCTACATCAGTGCGAGCTCCGATCCCGACACCTACGGGCGGATCACGGTGTTGACGATTCCAGGTCAGGTCAACGGCCCCAAGTTGGCGTTCAACGCGATCAGTACCGACACCGCGGTCAGCCAAGACCTCGGTGTGATCGGCCGCGACAACCAGAACCGAATACGGTGGGGCAATCTGCTGACGCTGCCGGTCGGGCAGGGCGGTCTGATCTACGTGTCGCCGGTCTATGCCTCACCGGGAAGTAGTGACGCCGCATCGTCGTACCCACGGTTGATCCGTGTGGCGATGATGTACAACGACAAGGTCGGCTACGGCCCGACGGTAAGTACGGCTCTGGATGGCATTTTCGGGGCTGGCGCGGGTGCGACGGCCACCGGTCCGGCACCGGCGACCCCGCCGGGGGGTCAGCCGCCGGGCTCTCGTCCGCCGGCAGCGGCTGCGGCCCCGGCGCCGGGCAGTGCGCCGGAGGTTCCCACCCCTATCGCGGCGGTTACGCCGGGCGTGCCGGGCGCGCCGACGGCGTTGTCGGGGCCCAAAGCGGCCGCGCTGCAAGATGTTGAGACCGCGCTGGGTGCCGTGCAGGAAGCCCAAAAGAATGGCAACTTCGCCGAATACGGCGATGCGCTGCAGCGTCTTGACGATGCCTTCAAGAAGTACGAGGCCACTAAGTAGTTCTGCCATGCGTGAGTTGGTCGTGCTCGGCACCGCAAGTCAGGTGCCGACGCGCTACCGCAACCACAACGGCTACCTGCTGCGCTGGGACGACGAAGGGCTGCTCTTCGATCCCGGCGGGGGAACCCGGTGCCAGATGGTGCTGGCTGGGGTTCCGGCCAGCGCGGTAAACCGGCTGTGTCTCACGCACTTTCACGGGTACCACTGTCTCGGGGTGCCCGGCATCATCCAGCGCTCGTCACTGGACCGGGTGGATCATCCGATCTCGGCACACTTTCCGGCGTCGGGCGCGCAGCACTTCGCCCGGCTGCGGCACGCCTCGATCTTCTACGACACCGTCGGCGTGCGGGAGGAGCCGATCGAGGCCGCGGGGCCGGTGGCGGTTGGGGCGTTCGGGGTGTCGGAGCTCGCCGACGGTGCCGACATGTTGGTGATCGGGGCGACGTTCTTGGCGCACGACGAAGACCTCGCGGTGCGTTACGGGCACCTGACGGCTCGGCAGGCAGCCGGGGTAGCCGCCGCGTGTGGCGTGGCGTACGCCGGTGCCCGCGCGACGCTAGGACGCGCCTTGAGCGGTGGGAAGTCCCACGCGCAGGGCGATGGCTTGTTTCTGCCCGGTGTTGGTGACGAAGTTGGCGTCGGCGGGTTGGCCGGGTAGACCGTCGAACTCGACGCGGGCCAGGGTGGATCCCTCGGTGAACAGCAGCACGGTCACCGACTTCGCGCCGTCGGGGGAGTTACCCGAGACCACAGTTCCGCCGGTGCCGACGATCGAGGGCTGTGGCGGTCCGGGGTTGACCGATTTGGTCAGGCTGGCCTGCGCTTCGGCGAGCGCGGACGGGCCGGAGGCGGGGTTGTCGAGCTCGACGAGCAGAATGCTGACGGCCTTGGTCTGCTCCTGGTTGACGATCAAGACCTCTGCGCCGGGGCGGGTGTCGGGGTTGGCGGTCGCGGGTTGCGCGGTGAAGGCGTCGCTCTTGGTCGAGATGTCGCGGGACTGCAGCAGCAGTCGGGTGTAATCGACGGGTGCAGCGGCCGGCTTGGTGCTGGTCGTCGTGGTTGACATGCTCACGCCGGGGAGCGCGGGGATCGACGCGGCGGGTTTGCCTGTTTCGAGACCGGATTCGTGGTCACAGCTGGTGGTCCCGAGAGCGACGGCGGCGATCATGGCGATCGCGGCGCAGCGAGTGGCGTGTTGTCTCTTCATCTCCATCGAGCCTGTCGACTTCGGCCGCGAGAAGCAAGTGAATAGGGGTGGGTTGTGACGAACGCGATGGGTGTTTGGGGCTCTGATCAGCCGATTTGGTTCCTCTGCTCAGCGCCCGGTAACGTTGCGTTCACCCGACGCGGGGTGGAGCAGCTCGGTAGCTCGCTGGGCTCATAACCCAGAGGTCGCAGGTTCGAATCCTGTCCCCGCTACTAGGCAAAACGGCCCCCGGAGATCTCTCCGGGGGTCGTTTTCATTGGGTTTGTGAACGGATTTGTGAACGTCAGGCTTCCTGATTAACGATTAACGATCTTGACGCGTGACGACCGCAAGTGAGTGCACGAAGTTCGGTAGCACAGGTCTGTGCTCGGCTTGATTACTCCAGCTGGCACGAGTCGCGGCACGTGAGCCGCATGTATGGCGAATGGTGCGTGCCGCTGCGCGTGGCGGCGCAGTGGCGCGCTGGCGGTCTGGCTAGGTCACATGGCCGAGCACGGTGTCACAGGAGTGCGCATGATCGGGGCACTCAGGGCTGGCGAAATCGGCGAGTGTGCGGCAGCAGCCCTTTTCGATGACCATGACCCTGAGAAAGTCCGGCTAGTCGACATCACAGCTAGTCAGCCCATCCTGTCGGAGGGGCAACGCATACTGGCGATCACGACGACACCTGACGAGCTGACCACCCTGCAAGCGGCGCTGGCGATTTGCGATGAGAACGACGGTGCGGTTGCCGCCGACGCCATTGCCGCTCGATTCGACGTGGATCGTGATGTAGCGGTGCGTGTGCTGCTGCCGTCCATTGCCGAGTATTTCGAGAACAGGCAAGACCGTGAACGCGGCTCTGCGGTATCAGCACAGCCAAGACGGTAGGGACGCTGTCGTTGCCGCGAACCTCAGTGCCAACGCTGTAGCTGAACTGGCGAAGGCGAAGGACAACCTCTGATGAGTTCGAAAGCTTCAGGGGAACAGTCGGACGCGCTGTCATGTATCGGCCTCCGTCCTACCTGTCAGGAAGGGCGTCATCGCTGCTGTCACTGACCACACCGTGGTTGTGCAGCTGCGCGGTGACTCACACACGGCCGCTGTGTCGCCGGAGCACCTTAAAGTTGCAGCCTGAGCCGACGTGCAAGGGCATGATGATCCAGAGGCATATTCAGCGGAGTAGGACCGTGTGTGCCTGCCGCTTCTTGACGGTGGCCAGCCCTACGCTGGGAAGCTATGACGACATGGCGGGACATCGCCGAACACGAGCACCTCATCCCTAGTGTTGACCGTCGCTGTGGATGCAGTTGATGGCGTCATCGTGGATGCCGATGGTGTTGATGTAGCGAAGGCCCTGTCCGCGTAGCGGGCAGGGCCTTCGTCTGCATGGTGACGGCGTCCTCGGTGCGGTGACGTCGCATGGTCGGTGATTCAGTCGTGGCCTGTTTCAGTGACCGCGATCCGGGCGGCTTTCTCATCGACGATCGCGGCTTTCGCGGCGAACGCCGCGGTCAGTGCGTGCACGGCGAGGTTGTTGACCGCCCGGGGGTAGCCCCGGGCGGCGTTGTGGATCAGGGTGATCGCGTCGTCGGAGAACAGGGTGTCGGTGCGGCCGGCGATCGTGGCGTGGTGGCCGATGTAGTCGGCGGTATCGGCGGGGGCCATGCCGGCGATCGCGTAGCGCATCGCGATGCGCTGATCGAGTGCGGCCAGCACGCCCAGACGCAGGCGATGCCGCAGGGTGGGTTGCCCGACGAGCAGGGCGGCGAAGGGTGACCCGGAGTCCATGTCGTGGTTGGTGAGCATGCGGATCGCTTCCATTTGGGTGTTGTCGAGCAGGTGGGCTTCGTCGATGACCACGACGGGGGTTCGGCCGCGTTCGGCGTGTTCAGCGGCCAGGGCCTCGGCGGCCTGGGGGGCCAGGGTGGCGGTGTAGAAACTGGGCACCCGCCCCAACGCGGTGACGATGTGGTGCAGCATGCCGCGGACCCCGACCGAGGGGTTGGGCAGGTAGATGATGACGTGGCGGGCCGGATCGAGCGCGGCGGTCGCGGCCCGGATCGCGACGGTCTTACCGGCACCGACCTCCCCGGTGATGACCCCGATCGCATGCTGGTCCACACACCAGGAGATCCGGGCGACGGCTTCGCTGTGGCCGGGGTGGCGGTGCAGCATCCCGGGGGCCAGAGCGCGGCCGAAGGGCATCCGGGTGAAGCCGTAATACTGTTGCAGCCGTTCGATACTCACGCCGACACCCCATCCTGGTCGTCAAGGCTGGCGATGTCGTCGATGCTGAGTTGTCCGGGGATCTGGCCGTCGGTACGCGCGGTGGTGGGGGTGGCGAACAGGGCGTTGTATCCGATGCGGTGATCGGCGCGGATCTGCTCGTGGTGGGTCTGGGCGGTCAGCGCCAGGTAGTCGATCCCGGTCGCCGCCGGGGCTGGTTCGGTGTTTCGGGTCGGGCTTTGGGGTGGGTATGGCGGGTGATGATGTGCGGCACGGCCCGGCCGTAGCGGACCTCGCGGTAGCGGACTTCGATGGTTTCCAGGTCGAAGGGTGAGAACACCAACTCCACCCGCCGCCCGATCAGGGCCGTATCGACTTGAAAGGTGTTGCCGTGCAACGACACCGTGGCCGTTTTGGTGACGGTGCGGTGCTCCGACCACAGGAACGCCTCGGTCAGATCCGCGGATGTCGGTACCGCCGGGCCGCGGCCGAGCCGGGTCCAGCCTTGCTCCCAGCGGTCCAGCGGGGCGTGGCCGGTCTCGGTGTGGGTGCGGCGGTGGTACTCGGTTTCGACCCACGCGGTGAACAGCCGGTTCAGTTCCAGCAGCGCGGTGCGGTGATCAACCCCGGTAGCGGCGAGCTGTTCGGCGGTGGTATCGACGATCTCGACCAGGAACTGCTCACGCACGGTGCGGAAGAACCGTTCGATCTTGCCTCTGCCCTGGGGGCGGTGCGGGTGGAATGGACCAGGCGCACGCCGAGTTTCGCGCACGCCCGCAGCAGCCAGGCATCGACGAAGGCCGACCCGTTATCGACATAGACGCTGGCCGGGACCCGCGGGCGGCCAGTGCGGGTTGCAGCGCGGCACCCAACCGGACGGCGTCCTCGGCGAAGCCGAAACGGTAGCCGCAGACCAGCCGGGAATGATCATCGAGGAAGGCGAACAGATAGGTTTTCCTCCCGCCGATCCGCGGGCCGTGCAGGGCGTCCCCGGTCCACCGGTCGTTGGGGTTGGCGGCTTCGAACCGGCCGAACACCACCGGGGCATCCCCGGCGGCCGGGCCGATCAGCTCCAGGCGGTGGAACAGCCGCAGCAGGGTCGATTCCGAGGGCCCCCGGTCGCGGTGCGCAGGATCCTGCCCACCTGCGCGGCGGTCCGGGCCGGGTTCTCCCGCTTGAGGGCCGCGGCCATCTCCAACACTGCGGTATCGGTGCGCGGCACACACGTCCGGGGGCTGGGCACCAACTCGACGAACCCGCCGGCCCGATACCGGCGGATCCACCGATCCAGGGTGTCCCGGGAATACCGCACCGGGGTCCCGAACGGGTCGGTGTGCTCACCGGAGGCGATCTGGCGGACCAGCCGCCCCGGGCCTTCGTCGACAGGCCCTGATCCAACGCCGGGCAGATCAACTGGTAGCGGAACAACCCCACCGCCTGGGCCCGCGCCCGGCGCTCATCCTCACCCAACACCGCACTGACTCCTTCACCGCTGGCGATGCCGCCCAAACCCGTTGCCAGGGCAGTCATCCCCGCGACGATGGCCCATCGACCCCACCGCGCATCAGAGGGCAACTGGTGTTGCACCCACCCACCCCGACACCGGCGGCCACTCCGGCGCGAGCAGCCGGGCACCGCTGCACGCCACCGCCACTGAAACCGCCGTCACCGCGCCGACCAGCCGTCCCGGCCCGAACCGGGACACCATCGCCGCCCTCGCCGCGCCCACCGCAGCCAGAACATCCCCGACAGCTGTGCCGGTCGCCGGAGGTATCGACACCTCCACCCCCGCGGTCACCGCGACCCCGATGAACCACTGGCGCACCGCCTCGACCCGCCGACCGATCACCCGCAACCAGCGCCGGACCGTGCACGCCGGGATACCCGCCGCCGCGGCGATCCGCCGATGCCCGACACCGGCCGCCCGGGCCTGCAACACCGCCCATACCAGCTCCGCGGCATACGCCCTGCGCAGCAACAACGACACCGGCAACAACACATGAGTCACCGCACACCCCCGGCACCGCGACCGGCGAGGCCGGACCGGACCCTCCAGCCCGACCACCCGCCGCGACCGCCCGAAACCCCACCGGGCCAGCACCCCGTCCGGGCACGACGGACACGACAGCTCCCCAGCCGCCAACCGGGACTCGACGCGAACAAGATCGACCTCTACGGTCACCATCAGTGCCTCCGAGCACTACAGCGCGGCACCCCGCCAAGCCGGCCAAGACTTCAGCGGGGTGCCGCGCACCATCAGTTCCTCGACACACTGACGGTGCAGACCACCAAGATCAAACCCCGGTCACACCAACGACCACATCGGCACGCTCAACGACGAAGGCCCACCCCGTGGTCGTCGTTCCCAGCGACGGTCAACACCCTAGTCAGATAGCTGATCTGGAGAGGATAGAAGAACAAGGCGCGCCTGCAGAGCAGCTCTTGAAGGAAGCCCGTTCGTATGCCTCCCTCAACCTCCGGGGACAGGTGGACTTCGGTCATGTACCCGACCCTTCCGGCGCAATGGAGTGCCATGAGTGGCAGGAAAGACACGGAAGCTGGTCGCGTGAGTTCACGGGCCACACCCGGTCTACAGGACGTAACACGGTCACTGTCATTGGGAAACAGGACAGCACTGGCGCAGTAGTGCAGACGTGGCTCGAGATCCGCGTCAACGACGCCGTGATGGGAACGTCGACCGCTGATGCCCGAGAATTGGCTGCCGCCATCGTTGCCGCTGCCGATGAGGCCGAGGAAATTGAAGATTGAAGCTCTTGTCTGTCGCCAAATCGTTACTGTTACAACCATTCCGGCAGATCTACCAAACGATGCGCAAAAGGGGCAATGTGGACACCAGCGGTTCGTCAGGCGACAAGCCGCCGAGCGTCGAGGAAGGTTATGCGTGGCTAAAGGATCAGACCGGGAACGCGTTGACGCGGCTGCAGGCGGTCAAGGCGTCCGACTCTGCGGTCATCATCGCGGATGATCTCTACTTTGCACCTATCTACACAACGTTTCAGCAAGGTGTTGTCCAATGTCTACTCAGCGCGCTGGATCATCTGAGGTTCTTGGCGTGGAGCCTTGAAAATCGTGAGCACCCATATCCGTACGCGCAGGCCACGGTGATACGAACTGCAATCACCGGAGCCGCGACTGCCTTGTGGATGGCCGACGGAAATACACCAACCGAACGACGTTTGCGCGCATTGGAATTCAACTTCAAGGACCTCAAGTCTCGCCTAGGGTGGCTGAATACCTTGGCGGCTGACCCGATAAATCAACCGTTCCCGCCAGCAGACCAAGCCACCTTTGACGCGCTGGTGGTCGAAATAGACAAGCGGCTTAACTGGATTCTGCAACAGGCGACCACGCTCCAATCGCGTGCCACGCTCTTCACACAGAACACTTACGGGGGGCAGTGCACCAGCGATACGAAAATGGTGCAGCTCGCCGGAGCGGTGGTGCCGGCACTCAGCAGTGGCGGGTTTGACCCTGCCTGCGTCTTGTCGAACTCATGGCAATTGCTCAGCGGCTACGCGCATGCACGGCCCTGGGCCTCGCTACAAAGCAGCAAGCACATCGTCAAGGACGCAACACCCGACCCCCAAACCGGGGTAATAACAGTCGCCGTGCAGGGTGACCCAGAGAGGTTGTTGGACTATGCATTTCGGGCTCTGCGGGTCGTTGAAGCTGGAATCAGTACGCTCGAGCACCTATCCGCCTAGGGTTTAGACGGGCCTCAAAGACGCCGGCAACGGTTCGGATATTCCTTGCCAACCGCGGCACGGAGGGGCATCGTCGGGTAGCGACGACGCGGAAGAGGAGCGCTGGCCTGCAATGACCCAATCGGATCCACAAGAGCTGCTGGCGCATCTTTGGCGTAGGGCAATGACCCAGAACATCGTTGAGCGCACGACGTCGAAAGCCAAACGCGGTGCCGATTTGAGAGATTGGGCACTGGAGGTCACACAGAACTTACTCGACGCTGAGAGCAGCCTTGCCCTCGACGACAGAGACTTTGTGCCCGAGTATGCGATTGGGATGGTGAGCACCACAGCGGTTTTCCCGGTCATGGCGGCAATCTGAAACGCCCTGGAAATCCCGGAGGCTCCTGACCTTGGAAACGAGGATGCAGGTATGCCGAAGGAACAGTCTGCCGGGAAGCCCACGGCGCGTCGTTACAGCCCGGAGGAGAAGGCCGCTGCGGTGCGGATGGTCCGGGCTCTGCGTGCCGAGTTGGGGACCGAGCAGGGAACCGTGTCGCGGGTGGCCCGCCAACTCGGCTACGGGGTGGAGTCGGTGCGGTCCTGGGTGCGTCAAGCCGATATTGACGAGGGATGCGCTCCGGGAGTGTCCAGCGCGGAGTCGTCACGGATCAAAGAGCTCGAGCAGGAGATCCGAGAACTCAAGCGTGCCAACGAAATACTGAAACGTGCGGCCAGTTTTTTCGGGGCGGAGCTCGACCGCCAACACAAGAAATAGTCGATTTCATCGACGCCCAGCGCGAGGAGTTCGGGGTCGAGCCCATCATCACCGTCCTGCGATCGGCAGGCGTGGTGATGGCCCCGAGCACTTACTACGACGCCAAGTCCCGCGGTCCGTCGGCGCGCGCGCAACGTGACGCCGAACTGGTGCCGGCCCTGGTGGCCCTCTGGGAGGACAACTACCGCGTCTACGGGGCCCGCAAACTGTGGAAGACCGCCCGCCGAAATGGCCACGACGTGGGCCGCGATCAGGTGGGCCGGTTGATGCGGGCTGCCGGTATCTGCGGGCACGGCGCGGTAAACGGGTCAAGACCACGAAGCCAGATGCCAGCTGCGCGGCACCCCGATCTGGTGAAGCGCAAGTTCACCGCGACCGCGCCGAACCAGCTTTGGGTGACGGATCTGACATTCGTGCCGACTTGGGCCGGCGTCGCGTACGCGTGTTTCATCGTCGATGCGTACTCCCGGATGATCGTGGGCTGGCGGGTGGCCGGCCATATGCGGACCTCGATGGTCCTCGACGCGTTGAGATGCGCGCTGGTCGCGCGGAAACCTGTTGGCGGGCTTGAGATGTCACTCCGATGCTGGGTCGCAGTTCACCTCCATTCGCTACGGCGAACGGCTCGCCGAGATCGGCGCGGTCCCTCTATAGGTTCGATCGGGGACAGCTTCGATAACGCCTTGGCGGAGACGGTGAACGGCTACTACAAGGCCGAGCTGATCTACGGTCCCGCCCGCAGCGGGCCGTGGAAGACCGTCGAGGACGTCGAGCTGGCCACCCTCAGTTGGGTCTTCTGGCACAACACCAACCGCTTACACGGCTACCTCAACGACGTCCCGCCCGCTGAGTTCGAAGCCACGTTCTACGATGCCCAACGGAGCGACCAACACCTGGTCGAAATCCAATAGCCCGAGCCTCCGGCAGAACCAGGGCGTTTCACACCATCACCCTCGACGAAAAATCGAGGCTAGGGCGCAGGCCGCCAATGCGACGGCGGAACACAACATGATCGCCGGAATGAGCCGCCGACGATTGAGGACGTCACCGAGCGGCACCACCAGCAGAATTCCTACGGCATAGCCGATCTGAGTCACCGTGACCAGCAGGCCGGCGAGGCCGGTGGAGATACCGAGCGAGGTGCCTATATTGCCGAGAAGCGGTTGAGCCCAGTAGAGGTTTCCCACTGCTGCGCCTCCCGCCACCGCGAATAACAGGGTGAGCCTGGTGGAGATGCCGACCGGTCGCTCCGGTTGTGTTTCGTCAGTTCCGTTGGTATCCATGCGATTTCCTCCGTCGTTCCGTCAGATCGAGTTCAGGAGACTGCGACCCGATCGAACTGCCCTAACTGGTTTTGGCACCGGGGCGCCAGAGGCGGAGTGTGATCAGAGGCGTCGCGTGTGGTGAAAGGGCTCAGGCGCTGTCTGTCTTCTCAATGGCCGCAATAGGGGATGGGGCGATGCCGTCGGTACTGGCGGCCCAGCTGGCGAGAAGCTGCAGACCATCATGGGAGGGGGTGCCGGGCTGCGCGGTGAAGGCCAACAGCATCAGCCCACGATCGGCGGCCAGATTCATGCCTTCGTAGGTGAGGGTCAGGTCACCGAGGGCCTTGCCCCCATGTAATGGACACGGGATTTGTGGTTAGGCGGCTTCGGGCAGCGTAGCGGGTGTCAGGGTCCTTTCGTAGGTGGCGGGGCTGGAATGACGGCAGCTGGAGTGGCGTCGTTTGGTGTTGTAGCGGGCCAGCCAGCGGAAGACCTCGCCGCGGCAGTTCGCGGTGTCGGGCCAGCTGGCACGGTCTTGGAGGACTTCGCGTTTGAGGGTGGCGTTGAACGATTCGGCCAGGGCGTTGTCGGCATGACCCCACCCCGCCCATAGACTGAGTGACACCGAGGTCTTTACAGAGTGCGCGGCGCGCTCGCGTCGGACTATCGACATTCCTCGACTCGTCAGGCGATCATCGGGTCGATCGCCGACCGGGGCACCAGCACCTGCAGCCCCCCAAACGAGGCGGGCAGCAGCACTCCCTGGTCGAAGAAGAAGATCACACCGTCGTTGACCACTGCAAAATTCTGGTAGTTGGCCGGGTTATAGAGGGCGCTCGTCGCGAACGGCAACGGTGGCGGGGGTGGCGGCGGTGTGGTGGTGGTCGTCGGTGTGGCCGCGGCCGGCTCCCCCGGTTGGGTGGTGGCAGGTGCGGCCGGCTGCGGTGGCGGGGCAAACTGCTGTTGCAGTTGGGCCTGGACGATCGGCGCAACGGTCTTCAGGGGGTCGTCGACCCGCCACAGGGGCGCGTTTGCTTTATCTTCCGGAGCGGCCGTGTAGATGATCGCCTTGCGATAACTCTGGTCCCAGTCGAAGGCCTTGTACGTCGTCTGCGCTTGCGTGCCACCGACGTTCTGGACCACCTTGAAGACCATGCTTTGTGTGCCGCGTGGGGGAATCGAGGACGTGTACTCCGTCGGTGTGACGGTCAGCGAATACGGGGTCTCGCGGGGCGCGCCGGACTTGGCCGTATTGAGGAAGGCGTCGCGGGTCTGCGAAATATAGTCGGCGACGGACTTCTGGTCGGGGTAGTCGAGCGGCATGCTGATGTTGACGCTGTAGGCCGGGTCGGAGAGCTGAATGACACACGCGCTGCCGGTGTTGCTGCCCTTGAGATCTGCGCAGTAGTCCTTCGGCGCCGCCACCGCCACACCAGAGGAACTGACGATGGCGGCGACCGCGACGCCAACGATCACGCTGAACGAGCGCATGGGTATCCCTTCACACACACGCGGCGCTCGGCCGCTGATCGAAACAAACGACTACGTATAGCCTAATCCGTTGCCGTTCACACAGGCCGCAAGCCGCCGACGCGTGAGCGCGGACCATGATGGTTGCATGAATGCACGATCAACGAGCCGGGCGCTACGAGCCGCCGGGGCTGTCCTCGGCCTGCCGATCGGGTTCGACCCGCGTGCTGTCACGGCCAATAATCTTGTTGTCCTGCACCAATTTCCGGAGGCCACGGCGTGCCATTCGTGGTGATCAGCGACCAGCCGATCGACGAAGACTAGGACTGGCTGGCTCAGCTGCCCGGCTGAGATCGGTCACGACGGTCTTTGTGGGACGGCGTGGTGAGCTCCTTGATCTCGGCGACCACATCGGCCACGTTGAGCGCGTCATGGTCGGCGATCGCAAGCTCGTCCGCCGCGAGCGTGCCGCCGAATGCTGCAACCCCGCCGATAGCGTTTAGCCTGTTCAACTAGGGGGTACTCCGCGACAGCAGGTTCAGATTCGAGCCGGTGACTACTTACGGCGAATCAAAGGGAGCTTGTTGATGCCTGCGTCCGGTGCGGCCAATTCAGATTATTCCGAAGTCACTCAAATGTTCCGGAGCCTCAAGCTCCTTGATGAGGGTTCGCCCGCGTTTCGCCGTCTCCGAGATTCCATCATCGAGCGCAGTTTGCCGCTTGCCGACCACATCGCGCGGCGGTACGGCGGCCGTGGCGAGCCGTTCGACGATCTTGTGCAGGCCGCACGAGTTGGCCTTGTCAACTCCGTGAACCGCTTCGACGTCGAGACCGGCTCAGAATTTCTGTCCTTCGCCGTGCCGACGATGATGGGCGAGGTCCGGCGTCACTTCCGGGATTACGGGTGGGCGGTGAAAGTGCCTCGTGGGATCAAAGAGATTCAGCCGCAGATGATCAGGGCTCGTTCGGACCTGTCGCAACGGCTGAACCGCGCACCCACGGCCACCGAAATCGCCGCTCATCTTGGAGTCGACCGGGAGCTGATCATCCAGGCGACCATTGGTGGCGGTAACTACGCAACCGTGTCAACCGATGCCCCCGTTGGGGCCGGCGAGGGCCCCAGGGTTATCGCCGACACCTTTGGTGAGGTTGACCCCAACCTGGACAAGGTGCTGAACGTCGAAACGGTCCGTCCGTTGATTGCCGCATTGCCCGCGCGGCAGCGAGTGATTCTGACCCTTCGCTTCTTCGACAATCTCACCCAGACCCAAATCGCCGAACGAGTGGGGTGCTCGCAAATGCACGTCTCACGTCTTCTCGCGAAGGCGCTCAAGTCCCTGCGCGCCAGCGCCGAGGGACCCGAGCTCGCAGCGACCGCATAGTCCACCCCAGGTGGCTCAAACAAGTCGATGTGCCGAGACCTATCGCAGCGGACGACGCCTTGGCCGCCGCGGGACATGACGACAGGGTCGGTCAGCCCCGCTCCGACGAAGAAGAGGCCGATCGCGGCGGCAATCCAACTACTCACCCGGGACGTGCTCTATCCACGTCTGGACGAAGTCTGACCCGTCGCCAACTAACCCGTCAGCCCCAGCAGCGGCGGAACCAGGTAACGCCGTGCGAAGGACCGGGCTGCGTCGTCATCGCCGAGCGCGACGTTCTGTGAGGGTGTCAGCACAAACGACACGATGACTCGGACGGTGACCTCGGCGACCTCGAGCAGTTCAATCTGGGTGCGCTTGTCATCGGGCAGCGCGACGGCTAGTTGATGCGCCAGGAACGATGACGCGGTCAGGATGACGCTGTCGCCCTCGACCGTCAGGAACGGCAGCACGGTCTCCGGTTCGGTGGCCAGCAACCGCTGCAGCAGTGCGTGCCCGCGCATCGTATTCAGCGTGAACACGAACCCCTCGACCAGCTTGTCTTCCGCCGTCGGGTAGCCGCCGGCCTCTTCGGCGAGTTCGGATAGGAAGCGCTCGAGTTCCCGGAGCAGTACCGCCTCGACGATGGCGTCCTTGTTCGCGAAGTTCCGGTACAGCGTCACCCGGGCCAACCCGGACCGCTTGGTGATGTCCTCCACGGTGGATCGCCGGATGCCGAACAGCTCGAATTGCTTGAGCGCTGCATCGAGGATCCGTTGAGGGTTGCCTTCGGCGGTCGGCGACCCGAAACGCTGCACCGCTTTGGCGAGCAGGCCTCCGTGTTTCATCGGTGCAGTCTAAAGCCTGGCATGAACTATTGATACAAACAGACGACGAATGTATCTTCAGTTCGCAGCGCTCAGGACATCCGCGACTAGCAGGAGGCTTCCCATGGCCACAGCTTCAATGGCTTCATCGACCAAGACACTGACCTCACCCAGCCGGGAGGAGTTCTCCGATCGGCTGCTCAAGGGCTCGGCCAAAAAGTCGTACGCGCCGGCTGTCGACATCGACTGGGAATCCCCGGTCGTACCCGACAGGTTCTTCCTGCCACCCCGCGTGGTGTCGCTGTACGGCACTCCGATGTGGGCGGATATGACCCGCGAACAGCAGATCGAGCTCTCGCGCCAGGAGTTCATCAACCTTCTCTCGGCCGGTGTGTGGTTCGAGAACATCCTCAATCAAGCGCTGCTGCGTGGCCTGATGCACGCCGACATCACCTCGTCGTCGACCCATTACTCGCTCACCGAACTCGGTGACGAGACCCGGCACATGGTCATGTTCGGTCGCACGATCAGCGCGGTGGACGGAAAGGCGTTTCAGCCCAGTCGCTTTCAGCGGATGATCATCAACGCGTTGCCGTTGATGTTCCAGAAGTCGGTGCTGTGGATCGCCGCACTCGTCGGTGAAGAGATCTTCGACGCCCTTCAACGCCAGATCCTCGACGACCCCGAGCTGCAGCCGATTGTGCGTCGCATCATGCGGATTCACGTGACCGAGGAGGCGCGGCACATCCAATTCGCCCGCGACGGCGCACGTCGCGATGTCCCAACGATGCGGCGGCGCAACCGGTTTCTACTCGCCAGCGTCCACGGCGCCGGGGGACCGTTCTACCGCTACCTGTTCACCAACCGCGCCGTGTACCGGCGGGCCGGTCTCGACGGCCGGGAAGCGCGCCGCCAGGCCCGCGCCAATCCGTACTTCCATGAGACGACGCGTGCCGGATTCGCGCCTTTGGCGGCGTTCCTCGACGAGATCGGGCTGATGAACTGGATCAGCCGCCGGATGTGGAAGCGGACCAACTTCCTGTGACCACAGTGGACGAGAACGGTGTCTTCGACGGCACAGCCGAACTGGATGTGGCCGACGCGCGTTATGAGGTCCGGGTCCGCCTCGCTGGTCACCTCAGCCCGATCGACGGGCAGTACCACTGGCAAGGCCTCGCCTACGGAGCGCCCGAGGATCTGGCGGCGGGCAAGCAGGCTCGACTGCGGATTGGAAGCCGAAGCGCCGCCGTTCGTCTCGTCGAGAAAGTCCCCTCCGGCCAACTGATGGTCAGTGGGGTCGGAGCGCCGCCGTACGATCTCATGCCGGTCGGAGGGAAACCCTCGAGAGAGGCCTTCTAGACGGTCCGCGCCAACCGATCCGCTAGCAGCGCCGCGAACTTCGCAGGATCTTCCAGCGTGCCACCCTCAGCCAGAAGTGCTGTGCCGTAGAGCAATTCGGCTGTTTCGGCGAGCGCGGCGTCGCCCCCGCGGCTCGAGAACCCGTCTCTCAATCCGGCCACCAACGGATGGCCCGGGTTTAGCTCGAGGATGCGTTTCTGCTGCGGGACCGTTTGCCCTGACGCCTGCAACATGCGCGCGAGCGCGGGCGTCATGCCGAAACTATCGGTGATCAGACAGGCCGGAGAGTCGGTCAGCCGAGTAGATAAGCGCACTTCTTTAACGTTCTCGCCCAGAGTCTCGGCCAGCCACCCGAGCAGGTCGGCGTAGTCCTGCTCCAACTGCGAGCGTTCGGCCTCGAGCGCGCTCTTGTCTTCCTCGGAGTCGAGGTCAACCTCGCCCTTGGCGACAGATTGCAGGCGCTTGCCGTCGAACTCGGGCACCATATCCACCCAGACCTCGTCGACCGGGTCGGTAAGCAGCAGCACCTCATAACCCTTGGCCTTGAACGCTTCCAGGTGCGGTGAACTCAGTAGCTGCTGACGCGATGTACCGGCGGCGTAGAAGATCTGCTCCTGACCCTCTTTCATCCGACCGACGTATTCGGCCAGCGTAGTGGGTTCCTCGTCACTGTGCGTCGAGGCGAATGAGGACACCGCCAGCAGCGTGTCCTTGTTGTCGACATCGGATAGCAGGCCCTCTTTGAGGACCCGGCCGAAGTGCACCCAGAAGGTTCGGTAGTCGGCCGGGCGCTCGGACTGCATCTCCTTGATCGTCGCGAGCACCTTCTTGGTGAGCCTGCGGCGGATCGCCTTGATCTGCCGATCTTGCTGCAGAATTTCGCGAGAAACGTTGAGCGACATGTCCGCCGCATCGACGACGCCCTTGACGAAGCGCAGGTAGGGCGGCAGCAGTTCATCGCAGTCGGCCATGATAAACACCCGCTTGACGTACAACTGCACACCGACTCGGGCATCGGAGTTGAACAGGTCGAACGGGGCGATCGACGGGATGAACAACAGTGCCTGGTACTCGAAGGTGCCCTCGGCCTTCATCGGGATGACCTCCAGTGGGTCGTCCCAGGCGTGCGCAATGTGCTTGTAGAACTCCGTGTACTCCTCGTCGGAGACGTCGTCTTTAGGCCTGGCCCACAATGCCTTCATGGAGTTGACGGTCTCCGTCTCGACGGTGACCGCCTCGCCTTCGCCGTCCTCGGTCGCCGGGCTGCGCCGCTCCACCTGCATCCGAATGGGCCAGGCGATGAAGTCCGAGTATTGCTTGACCAGTGCCCGGATCTTCCATTCGGCGGTGTAGTCGTGCAGCTCGTCCTCGGCATCCTCGGGCTTGAGATGCAAGGTGACCGACGTGCCTTGCGGCGCGTCGTCGACGGCGGCCACGGTGTAGGTGCCCTCGCCGCTGGACTCCCATCGGGTTGCCGAGGTCTCGCCCGCTTTACGGGTGAGGAGGGTGACCTTGTCGGCCACCATGAACGACGAGTAGAAGCCGATGCCGAACTGGCCGATCAGTTCTTCGGATGCGGCGGCATTCTGCGCCTCCCTGAGCTGTTGGCGCAGTTCGGCGGTGCCGGACTTGGCCAGCGTGCCGATCAGGCCGACCACCTCGTCGCGGGTCATCCCGATCCCGTTGTCGCGGATCGTGAGCGTGCGGGCGTCCTTGTCGATGTCGATCTCGATGTGCAGATCGGAGGTGTCGACGTCGATGTCCTTGTTCCGGAACGCTTCCAGGCGCAGTTTGTCCAGCGCATCGGAGGCGTTCGAGATCAACTCCCGCAGGAATGAATCCTTGTTGGAGTACACGGAGTGAATCATCAGATCAAGCAACTGGCGGGCCTCGGCCTGGAACTCCAGCTGTTCGACGTGTTCAGTCATGGTGAATCCGATCGGGAGGGACGACGATTGGTGCCGGCAGGATCATAGCGAGCGTCAATGGACGCGTGGCGCCATCTGTCAGCGGTTCAGTAGCGAATAGCTGTTATGGATGCGCGGCGGGAGATGGAGTCGACCGTCGCGACGCTGGATTCAGGGGAATCCGGCGCCTGTCTGTGGTTAGGCTATGGCTTGATGAACGGATCGCCGCCGCCGCGCAAGGAGCTTGAGGCATTGCTGGCGCGGGCAGCGCGGCAGGATGCCGAGGCATTCGCCACGTTCTATGACCTGACCAAGGCGCGGGTGTACGGGCTGGTGCTACGGATCCTGCGGGATCCCGGTTATAGCCAGGAAACCACCCAGGACATCTTCCTTCACGTGTGGCGCAATGCCACCAAGTACGACCCGGCGGCCGGATCGGCGATGGCCTGGCTGATGACGGTCGCCCACGGTCGCGCTGTCGAGCGGGTGCGATCTGAAGAGGCGAGCCGTCGGCGTGAAGACCGCTACGGAACGGCCACCGTCGAGCGCCCCGGCGACGATGTGGCCGAAGCGGTGCTCGTCGGAGAGGACCGCCGCCGCGTCGCCGAATGCCTCGGTTCGCTCACCGACGTCCAACGAGAGTGCATCGAGCTCGCCTATTACGGCGGATTGACCTATCCGGAGGTGTCGGCACGGCTTTCGGCAAATCTGTCGACCATCAAATCGCGGATCCGAGATGCCTTGCGGGGCCTGCGCAACTGTCTGGCTGTGGCATGACAGGCCCGGCAGATTTCGAGCTGATGGAACTCGCGGGGGTGTACGCCCTCGGAGCCGTCGACGATGACCAGCGCGCCGACATCGAGCGCAGTCTTGACGCCGCACCTGCGGCGTTGGCCCAAGCTTTTCGCGATGAGGTGCGGGCCTATCGCGAAATGATGGCCCTGGTGTCGGCCGCCACTGCCGTCGAGCCGCCGCCCGAGCTGCGGGAGCGGATCCTGGCAGCGGCCACACCACAGGTCAAGGCACCCCGTCGCTCCTGGCGCAGGCCGCTCATCGCCGCCGCTGCAGCTTTGGTCATCGGGCTCGGGGCGCTCGGCGCGGTCGCTGTACTGCGCCCACCGACCCCCAGCACGCCGACCGCCGCACGCGTGCTCGAGGCTCCAGACGTCCGGACCACCACCGCCGCCATCCCGACCGGGGGCATGGCCACCCTCGTCTACTCACGCGACACCAATGCCGCGGTGCTGGTGATGAACAACGTCGCCCCGCCACCGCCGGGTTCGGTCTACCAAATGTGGCTGCTCGACGGTGGGACCCCGAAATCGGCAGGCACGATGGGCACCGATACCGTGCGGCCGTCGACAACGGCGATGCTCACCGATCTCGGAAACACCAACGCGCTGGCGTTCACACTCGAGCCCGGGCAAGGTTCCCCACAACCGACGGGACAGATTTTCGCCACACTGCCGCTGACCTGATCCGGTCGCAACGGCGGGCCCACACCCATCCGGTGGGCCGGCGGTGACGAATACCGGTGCTGAACGTTGCGCAGCGCCTCGAAGCACTCGTCGGCACAGCAGACGGCGCGACCGCCCATCACTACGATCTGTCCAACGACTTCTATCGCCTACTTCTCGATGACCACGTGGCGTACTCGTCGGCATGTTTCACCGATGACCGGCAAACGTTGCCTGAGGCGCAGACTGAGAAAGTCGACCTCATCTGCCGCAAACGCGTTCTCGCCGAGGGCCTGCGGCTGCTCGATGTCGGCTGCGGCTGGGGTTCGCTGATCCTGTTCGCGGCGCGGCGCTACGGGGGTGCACGCCACCGGTATCGCGTTTTTCATACAGCGTTCCGTCAACCGTGCTCCGGTTTCGCGGGTGGCGATGCCCAGTTCGTCGAACAGGCGGCACCACGTCGGGTATGTGCGATCGTTATGCACCAGAAACGCGGAGTCCACCGCGACCGTCTGGCCGTACCCGTCATCGAGCAGGTGAGTGTGCGCATGCCGCCGACACGGCTGTCGGCCTCGAACAACGTCACCCGGTTCCGCCGTGCCAGCACGTATGCGGCGGTCAGGCCCGCGACTCCACCACCCACAACGGCGAGTGATCGCCGACCGACGCCGTGACTCATGCCCGTCATTCGGCGCAGCGCCCGCGCCGGGTGGGTGGCAATGTCGGCGGCTTGGCCAACCCCGATCCCATCCACGACGTCGTCAGCGCCGAATACCTGAATATGACTGCACCGGACGCTTCGGGAACTCGCGTGCTGACAACGCATTTCGACGATGTTCAGGCGCACTAAGACCTACCCGATGAATTCTTCCGGCTGTTCCTCGACCCCACCCAGACCTACAGCTGTGCGTGTTTCGAACGTGCCGACATGACCCTGGAGCAGGCCCAGATCGCCAAGATCGATCTGTCGCTGAGCAAGCTGGGACTGGAGCCGGGCATGACGCTGCTCGACATCGGGTGCAGCCGGGGCGCCACCCTGAACAGGGCCGTGGAGCGCTTTGACGTCAACGTCATCGGGCTGACCTTGAGCCGCAACCAACAAGCCAGCGCGCAGCGACTCCTCGACGAGAACGCCAGTCCGCGCGCCAAACACGTTCTGCTGCAAGGCTGGGAGCAGTTCGGTCGCGCCCGCTACGACGGTTTCTTCCGGGCCGCTCATACGCTGCTGCCGCCTGACGGGGTCATATTGCTGCACAGCATCATCAGGCGCGATGTCGAGGAATTCGCGGCAGCCGCCAGGCCTGCACAGCCTTGGCCGCCCGCAGCTCGTCGATGGAGGGCAGTTCCCACTCGGGTGGCAGCGTCTCGAGGAACTCGCGGAGCACTCGGGTGACGTTGATCTGCTGCCAGCGCTTGTAGCTGTTGACGTAACCCAGCCCGATAAGGCAGCCCCCGCCCATCGGAAACACCCAGCCGTAGCCGGGCAGCTGATCGCCCTGAAACGCCAACTTCATATGGATGTCGAGGGAGTCGGAGTCGGGACGGTTCGCCTGCATCTCGGTGCGAATCGCGATCGCCGAGTAGCCGTTGTACCGCGACGTCAGGCCGAGGGCCCGTTCGACGGGCGAGTAGGTGCCGTCGGCGGCGATCACCGCGTCGGCGAACACCTACTCCCCATCTTTGCGCGCCAACCCCGTCACTCGTCCGTCGGCGTCGATGATGGGGCCGGCGACCTCGGTGGACTGGCGCACCTCGGCGCCTGCGGACTGGGCGTTCTTCAGCAGCAGCGGGTCCAGTTCGCGGCGAGGCGCACAGTGGCCATGGTTGGGCATGCCGGGGCGGCTCGGGAATGACAGCTCCAACCGATTGGGGCTGAAGATCGTCGCCCGATTGACGCGGTGGAATTTGTCGACCTCGTCAGCCAGTCCCATCTTTTGGATGAGACTGACCGCGCGAGCAGTCAGGCCATCGCCGCGTGGCTTGTCACGCGGGAATTCGGCCTTATCCAGCAAGACAACTCGCGCTCCGCTCTGCACGGCCCGCCAGGCTGCAGATGCCCCTGCCGGACCCCCGCCGACAATCGCCACGTCATATCGCTCCATACGCGGTATTCGACGCTGTGGCCGTCGCGGACGGGTTGTGAGCGGGACCAATCTCACATCACATGAGGCGCGATCAGCATGGTGGCGCCGCGGACAACATCGAGAAGATCAAGTCGGCGTTGGCCAGTCTGAAGGCCGATGCCGAGTCGTTGGGGATGGAGATCGATCCGGTGGCCGGCAACCCCAAGCAGTTTCGCGACCTTTGGGACAAGCTGTCCCAGGAGGACAAGGACTTTCTGTACAGCCGCGACCACAGTGTCGGCAACCACCCGGGCATGCCGTTCGTCGACCGCGACACGCACAACCAGCAGCACCTCGGTGAGCTGATCGGAGACCACTCAGAACAATATCGATTCGATGCAACGCCGCTACGACGAGCTTGCCCGCCAGGTGTACATGGGGGACAAGACCGATGCGACCGGTAACGAGCTCACCGCGCTGGGGTCGCAACTGATGGCGGCGCGGCTCAATATGGATGGCTATAAGGCTGTGCAGGGTTCACTGCATCCGTCCGGCGATAACAATGATCCGCTCGGCAAGGTGCCGCGGATGCTCGGCTTCATCGACGGTGAGTTTCATTGCCCCGGCCGGTTCTTCGCCGGCATATGCTGCGACGCGATTGGCGGCGAATCGGGAGTCGCAGCCGCTTGCCGACCACGCCGTCATGACATCGATAGCCTGACGAGTCCACTCGGCTTTCTCGTTCATGATGTGCTGTATGTGCGGCCATGCCGACGACTCACTCCGGGGATTTCGCGTCCCCAAAATGTGGATAACGAGTGCGTGTGGCACAGTGGCGCGACCGTTGCGGACTCGCACCGGATTCCTGCCGCTACACGCGACCCTGACTGTAGCTCAGCTGGTCGCCGCCGACGGGTAGGGCTGATCGGTGCTGGCGTGCGGATCGATGTGCACCGGCCGGCCGATGTAGGGAAACGCGCGTTGTGCGCACGCAGGCCGATCGCAGACCTTGCAGCCCGCGCCGATCGCGACACTGGTCTCGGCGTCAGCCAGATCCACACCCGCGGAATAGATCAGCTTGTCAGCATGATTGAGCTCGCAGCCGAGCCCGACGGCGAACGTCTTGCGCTGCCCGAGATAGCGGCTCGGCGGTGAGTCGGTGGTGCGGGCGATCCAGAAGTACGACCGGCCGTCAGGCATCTGCGCTACCTGGGTGCTGAACTCGCCGGGCCGGTTGAACGCATGGTGCACCACCCACAGCGGACAGCTGCCACCGACGCGGGAGAAGTGGAAGGCCGTGGCGGACTGCCGCTTCGAGATGTTGCCTGCGGCATCGGCGCGGACGAAGATGAACGGCACACCGCGCGCGTCCGGGCGCTGCAACGTAGAAAGCCGGTGGCAGACGGTTTCGAAACCGACCTCGAAGCGGCGGGCCAGCTGGTCGATGTCATAGCGAAGTTCGTTGGCGGACTGCAGGAACCGGCGGTAGGGCAAAAGCAGAGCTCCTGCGAAATAGTTCGCCAGCCCGATGCGGGCTACCTCGCGGGCCTCGGGTGTGAGTTGATCGTCGGTGGCCAGGATGGCGTCGAAGGCGTCGGCCTGGGTCAGCAGCGCTAGCTGGGTGGCCATCTGGAACGCCCGCTGGCCCGGGTGTAGCCATCGCGCGATGTGCAGGATGGCGGTGTCTGGTCGATACCGGCGTTTGACATTGGGGCCCAGTGTCTTTCCGTCGTCCAGCACAGCGGTGATACCGAGATCCTCGGCGAGCACTCGGATCAGCTGCACATCCAGCTCACCCACCCGCAGTTGGTAGGCGTCGAATAGTTCCTCTGCTGCCCGGTCGAGTTCGTCGACATAGTTCTTGCGGTCGTAGAAGAAGTCGCGGACCTCTTCGAAGGGCATCGGCCGTTCCGGGTCGTCGGGGATATCGACGCTGGCTCGACTACGCAGCGCTTCCACTTCGGCGGTCGCGTTGACCATCCGGCGGTGCAGGCTGACGATGGCTTGCCCGACATCGGGCATGCGGGCCGCAAGCTCCTCGATCTGCGTCGTGGTCGCCTGGCTTTCAGCGAGGCTTTCCCGTAGGTCGGCCACGAGCCGGGCATCGGAGTCGGTGGCGAAGAAATGGGCGGGGAGATTGAACCGCTCGGTCAGTGTCAGCAGCACCGGCACGGTGATCGGCCGCTGGTCGTTCTCGAGCTGATTGACGTAGCTCGTCGACAGATCCAGTGCTCTGGCCAGCGCGACCTGAGTAAGGCCGTGCTCCTCCCGCAGGCGGCGCAAACGCGCGCCGGCGAAGGTCCTAGACGGCACCCCAACCACGCCAGCAGCCTACAACCCACGGCATTCGCAACATTCGCAAAATCGCCCTGAAAAGGACGCAAAAGTACGCACTTACAGTGGGTGTTGGGTGTCGACCCGGCTGCGTACTGTGCGAATCATGTCGAGCTTGCAGATTCACGACGTCCGTACCCGGCGCAGCGCGGAGGAGTTTCCGCGTTCCGAACACCTCGCGTGGAAGATCGCCGAACTGGCCGCCGATCCGGTGGCCGTCCCGCCGGAAACCGAGGCGATGGTCATCAATCGCATCATCGACAATGCCGCGGTGTCGGCGGCCTCGGTGATCCGGCGCCCGGTCACGGTCGCCCGCGAGCAGGCGCTGGCACATCGCTGCGCCCGTAACGGAGCCAAGGTGTTCGGTGTTCCCGGCAGCGTGTCGCCCGAGTGGGCCGCCTGGGCCAACGGCGTCGCCGTGCGCGAACTGGATTTCCACGACACGTTTCTGGCCGCCGAGTATTCGCACCCTGGGGACAACATCCCGGCACTGGTCGCCGTCGCGCAGCATTTCGACGTCCGCGGTGCTGACCTGATCCGCGGTATCGCGACCGCCTACGAGGTGCAGATCGACCTGGTCAAGGGAATCTGCTTGCACGAGCACAAGATCGACCACGTCGCGCATCTGGGGCCGGCGGTGGCCGCCGGGCTGGGCACCATGCTGCGACTCGACCCGGAGACCATCTACAACGCGGTCGGCCAGGCACTGCACCTGACTACCGCCACCCGGCAATCGCGCAAGGGGCTGATCTCCAGCTGGAAGGCCTACGCCCCGGCCTACGCCGGCAAGGTGGCGATCGAGGCCGTCGACCGCGCCATGCGGGGCGAGGGTTCACCCGCGCCGATCTGGGAAGGCGAAGACGGTGTGATCGCCTGGCTGCTATCGGGTCCCGAGCACACCTACCAGGTGCCGTTGCCCGCGCCGGGACATCCCAAGCGCGCCATCCTGGACAGCTACACCAAGGAACACTCGGCCGAATACCAGAGCCAGGCGCCGATCGACCTCGCCCGCCGGTTGCGGGAACGCATCGGCGATCTCGACCAGATCGCCACGATTGTGTTGCACACCAGCCACCACACCCACGTGGTGATCGGCACCGGTTCCAACGATCCGCAGAAGTTCGACCCCGACGCATCCCGCGAGACCCTCGACCACTCGGTGATGTACATCTTCGCCGTCGCACTGCAGGACGGCAGCTGGCACCACGAACGGTCCTACGCACCCGAGCGGGCACACCGCCCCGACACCATCGACCTCTGGCACAAGATCTCCACCGTCGAAGATCCGGAGTGGACGCGGCGCTACCACTCGACCGACCCGGCCGAGAAGGCGTTCGGCGCCCGCGCCGTGGTCACGCTGAAGAACGGTGACGTGATCACCGACGAACTGGCGGTCGCCGACGCGCATCCGTTGGGGGCGCGGCCCTTTGAACGCGATCAATACATCGCCAAGTTCGTCGAGCTGGCCGACGGTGTGGTCGAGGACGCCGAGCAGAAGCGATTCCTCGCGACTGTCGGCGACCTCGCCCGGATCCGGCCCGGCGGGTTGGACGCGCTCAACGTCCTCGTCGATCCGCGGGTCCTGGACAAGGCACCCACCATCCCGTCCGGGATTTTCTCGTGACCGCGGGTCTGATCGGGTCGGTGTCCTCGGCCGCCGACAAGCGCGCCCGCTTCCGGCGTGGACTGGATTCTGGTCGGCTGCTTCGCTTTCCCGGAGCGTTCTCACCGCTGGTCGCCAAGCTCGTCGCCGAGATCGGCTTCGACGGCGTCTACGTCTCGGGAGCGGTGCTGTCGGCCGACCTCGGCCTACCCGATATCGGGCTGACCACCCTCACCGAGGTGGCCGGCCGGGGCGCCCAGATCGCCGGGGTCACCGACCTGCCGACACTGATCGACGCCGACACCGGATTCGGCGAGCCGATGAGCGCCGCGCGCACGGTCACGGTGGTGGAGGACGCCGGCCTGGCCGGCTGCCACTTCGAAGACCAGGTCAACCCGAAACGGTGCGGGCACCTTGACGGCAAGGCCGTGGTGCCGACCGAGGAGATGGTCAAGCGACTGCGGGCAGCTGTTGCGGCGCGGCGTGATCCGAACTTCATCATCTGCGCACGGACCGATGCCGCTGGTATCGAAGGTGTGCCGGCCGCCATCGACCGGGCCAAGGTCTACGCCGACGCCGGCGCAGACCTGATCTTCACCGAAGCGCTCTACGCGCCCCTGGATTTCGAGCAGTTTCGCGCCGCGGTCGACACGCCGTTGCTCGCGAATATGACGGAGTTCGGCAAGTCCGAACTGCTCACCGCTGCCCAGTTATCCGACATCGGCTACAACGTCGTCATCTACCCGGTGACCACCCTGCGGCTGGCGATGCATGCCGTCGAGGTCGGATTGCGCGAGATCGACTCGGCCGGAACGCAATCAGGGCTGATCGACCAGATGCAACACCGCAGCCGCCTCTACGAACTGCTGCGCTACGCCGACTACAACCAGTTCGACTCCGATATCTACAATTTCGCGCTGCAAGGAGTAACACGATGACTACTCCCACCATTCACAAGGGGCTGGCCGGTGTCGTCGTCGACACCACCGCGATCTCCAAGGTGGTTCCCGAGACGAACTCCCTGACATATCGGGGCTACCCCGTGCAGGATCTGGCCGCGCACTGCAGCTTTGAGCAGGTCGCCTATCTCCTGTGGCACGGCGAACTGCCGACCGACCAGGAGTTGGCGCTCTTCGCCCAACGGGAACGTGCATCCCGGCGTATCGACCGTTCCATGCTCGGCCTGCTGGCCAAGCTGCCCGACAATTGCCATCCGATGGATGTGGTGCGGACCGCCATCAGCTATCTCGGTGCCGAGGACCCCGACGAGGACGACAGCACCCAGGCCGCCAACTACGCCAAGTCGTTGCGGATGTTCGCGGTTCTCCCGACGATCGTCGCCGCCGATATCCGGCGTCGGCGTGGGTTGGAACCGATTGCACCGCAGAGCCATCTGAGCTACGCGGAGAACTTTTTGCAGATGAGTCTCGGCGTAGTGCCCGATCCGGTGATCGTCAAGGCATTCGAGCAGTCGATGATCCTCTACGCGGAGCACAGCTTCAACGCGTCGACGTTCGCCGCGCGCGTGGTCACCTCCACCCGGTCCGATATCTACAGCGCGGTGACTGCGGCCATCGGAGCCTTGAAGGGATCCCTGCATGGTGGCGCCAATGAGGCCGTCATGCATGACATGATCGAGATCGGCTCGGCGGACCGTGCGGCGGAATGGCTGCACGGCAAGCTGTCCCGCAAGGACAAGGTGATGGGGTTCGGGCACCGGGTCTACAAGAACGGTGACTCCCGCGTGCCCACCATGAAGGCCGCACTGGCCCGCGTTGTCGAAGCGCGCGACGGCCAGCGCTGGATGGACATCTACAACGTGCTGGAAGCGTCGATGTTCGCCGCCACCAAGATCAAGCCCAATCTCGATTTCCCGACCGGCCCGGCCTATTACCTGATGGGTTTCGACATCCCGAGCTTCACACCGCTGTTCGTGATGAGTCGGATCACCGGGTGGACCGCGCACATCATGGAGCAGGCGGGGTCAAACGCGTTGATCCGGCCGCTGTCCGAATACTCCGGCCAGCCTCAACGCGCGCTCGTCTAGCGCAGCTCGAAGGGGACGTGTGTTTTCTAAGGTTCTGGTTGCCAACCGCGGTGAGATCGCGATCCGCGCGTTTCGTGCCGCCTACGAGCTGGGCGCGGACACGGTTGCGGTCTACCCCTACGAAGATCGCAACTCGTTGCATAGGCTCAAGGCTGACGAGTCGTATCAGATTGGCGTAGAGGGTCATCCGGTTCGCGCGTACCTGAACGTCGACCAGTTGCACTGGTCAGCCTACCTGTCGGTGAAGCGCCCAGGGGGCGGCATCGCTCTATCCGGTCTCGGGTGGCTCGGCCTGACGAGTGATCGTCGACGCGATTGCTTGCAAGATCTCGGCGCCGCTCTTGCCGGTGGTGGCTTCCATGCCGGACAGCAGCAGGCCGGACAAGTTGACCAATCCGGTGATCAACCCGGAGCAGCCGTCTGGCTCGGCTGTGTAGGCGTCGATCCGCTGGTGGAGGAACTCCGCGCCCTCGTCGTGGTTCCACGCGGTCATGACGTCGATCGCCCACCTGGTCTTGTCCTCGGCCATCACTGCATGCCTGGTGCGGCCTAGAAGATCAGGCCGGACGTTGTGGTGGTGGCGGCAGCAAACCGTTGTTGGACATCGGCCCAATTGACCACGTTCCAGAACGCCTTCACATAGTCGGCTTTGACGTTGCGGTACTGCAGGTAATAGGCGTGCTCCCACATATCGACTTGCAGCAGCGGGATGATGCCCAGCGGCACGTTCGCCTGCTGGTCGTACAGCTGGAACGTCAGCAGTTTCCCGCCCAGGGTGTCATAGCCCAGCACAGCCCATCCGGAGCCCTGCAGTCCGTTGGCGGCCGCGGCGAACTGCGCACGAAAGCTGTCGAAGGACCCGAACTGGTCATCGATGGCAGCCGCCAGGTCACCCTCGGGCTTATCGCCGCCGGCGGGGGAGAGGTTCTTCCACCAGATCGAGTGGTTGACGTGGCCCCCGAGGTGAAAGGCCAGGTTCTTCTCGTTGAGGAAAATCGCGGCGTGATCGTTGTTGGCGCGGGCCTCTTCCAACTTCGCAACCGCGTCATTGACCCCTTTGACGTAGGCCGCGTGATGCTTGCTGTGGTGAATCTCGTTGATCTGCCCCGAGATATGAGGCTCCAGAGCCCCGTAGTCGTAATCCAGCTCAGGCAGGGTGTACTCGGCCATGGGGTGTCCTCTGCATTCTCACTCGTGGGCATTCAAACTTCAGCGTATCTGTTCAGATGTTCAGATGATAGGCTAAGTGCGTGGGTCGGCCGCGCACCTGAGTCGATGCAGCACATCACTAACCGCCGTTCGGTGGCCAAGGGTGCCGCGGCCGCCCACGCCACACGTGAGCGATTGTGGCGCAGCAATTTTCCGGTGCCGAGGAGCGGTCGGCCTCAGTAATCCCAACCGGGCCGCCTGCCCGGGGTTGTGCTCGAACCCGTTCTCCCAGTAGGGCTTATCGAATCCGGGGGCGAACACGGCATCACCGGCGAAGGTCAGCTGATCGTCTCGACGGGCACTCCGCTGGCTTCGGCGATATCGGTCACCGTGCCGCGATCGAAGGCCGTTGGCGAATTCATGGCTGGAAGATCTAGGATCGCTCCAGCCGTCGTGGTGAACAGTGCGTCAATTGCGCAAAGCCGGCCCGGGTAATGCGGCGAAATGCAAAGGTGGAGCCGATGCGTCACCGAATCCTGGGCGTCGTGCTCACTGCTGCCGCAGCCACACTGTGCGTGGCTGCCCCGCCCGTGGCCGCGGCTGGCGATGACGACTGCAGCCTGCTTCTGCCGGCAGCCGATCGGCTGGAGGCGGTGTTCAATCAGATTGCCCCGAGCGGGACTCCGCCGTGGGTGGCCGCCCAGGTTCGGGCGCCGCTGAGTCTGCTGCACAACTTGAGCAGCCCACCCGGGATCGACCTGCGGATCCGCTCGAACATGGTGGCCTCGCAGATCGACAACGGCGACCCGTACCGGCCGGCCAGCCCGGAACGCCTGGCCAGCGATCTCGCCAAGGCCAAGGGTCTGCTGGTCGAGGTTCGGGACTGGTGCGCCCCATAGCGTCTAGTTTCCGCCCAGACCCCAACGCTTGATCGCAACACGTTCGGCGTCAGGCCAAATGGCTCTGGCGGCCGGTGAATTGCAGAAGTAATCCTCGGCCTGGCGAATGCTCATGTCGACGGCGTGCTGGCCATCTTCTTGGTGGGCACGGCAATTGACAGTCAAGGCCCGGTTGGTGGCCGGATCGGCCTCCAGGACTTCGATCGTCAACACCGTGACAAGCGTGTACCCTGCCCCGGTTGGCAGATAGAAGGTGAGATCCCGGCTGGCCAGCCCGCCGGCGTTGGTCACCAGATAACCGTCACCACTGGGATATGCGGCCTGTCCGACCATTTGGGTGCGTTCGTAATGCTGGCTGTCGCCATCGGCGCGCCACACCGCGAACCGAGTGTTCGGGTTCGCGCCGTTCAGCAGATTCTGGGAGATCGGGATGATCAGCTCGTCGCGGCCGTCGCCGTCGACGTCCTGCAGTCCCGCACCGCCTGGGGTCGAGGGCTCCAGCAGCTCGTCGATGGTCTGCACCACCGCGCCCGAGCGGTCGGTCACGGTGACCTTCACCGCCCTGGGCCGGGGCAATTCGGGCACGCTCCAGTAGTTGACGGCGAAAGTGAGACCATTCGAACGCAGGGTGCAGTCCACCAGAGGTGACGTCCCCGTTGGGGTGATCACGGGATTCGATTGGGGGCACGGGGGTAGCGAGGTATCCGCTGCGGCTGTCGGGGACAGCGTGCTCCCCGCCGCCATCGTCACGACGGCGACGAGGTGCGGCAGCCGAATCACGGATGGGGCGCCGGTTTGGCCGGGGCAGGAGCAGGCGCAGGACCGGCGCCCGGCGCGGGCGGAGCACCCGGTACCGGGGGAGCGGCCGGGGTGCCGGCGCCCGGAATCTGTTGCTCCCCGGGTGCCTTGGTACCGGTCTTGGGGCCGATATCGGTGACCTGCCACGCATTGCCCACTTTGTTCACCGTGACTCGCAGCAGGATGATCGACACCTTCGGCGTCGGGTTCTGCAGATTGCGGGTGGTCTGGTGCGCTGAGATCACCACTTGGTAGGAACCGTCGGGCTGGAGCACTGGATCGGAGGCCAATACCTCGCCGGTGGAGCTGACCTGCGCCTGCAGCATCACCGCTTTCAGTAGGTCGGTGGCATTGACGTACTTGTCTTTAAGCTGCTGTGACACACCGTCTTCGACAGCGTGAAAGAAAGCGTCGGGGTCCTCGAAGCTGTAGGTCAGCGATTTCATCGCGTAATCCCTGGCGAGCTGTGCCGCAGCCGCACGATCTGCCTCGCTCTGGCGCAGCTGGGTGAGCTGGTCGTTGACCTGGCGGTATCTGATGAACCCGAACGCGCCTCCGCCGAGGATCACGATCACCAAAACGACTGCGACCCAGAGCCCGCGGTTCTTCGACCAGTGCTGCGGCGCGGGAGAGTCGAGCGCAACTGCAGTGTCGTCAGCGGCGGGCCCGGCGTTGTTCACGGCCTCGGTGTCGTGGACTTGCGTTTCATCGCCGGCAGTTGGCTCGGTCATGGAGAGATCTTCCCTTGTTATCGCGTCGTTCGTGGTCACTGGCGCCATGCGGGTACGTTGAGCTGAACCCGCACGCCGCCGGTGTCGTTGAACGTCGATTCCCAGAAGTCGAGCCAGTGCCCGGCGTCCACCTTAATGTCGTGCAGGGGAGCCATCGCCGGCTGCAGGATGGTGGCGAAGGTACTCAGCGGGCCGGCCAGCATGTCGAGCCAATCGCCGAACTTGGCGACCAAGATGCCGGCAGGGTCCTGGGGGCCGATGACGCCGATCCCGGTATGCGACAGGATCTCGATCTGATGAATCAACTGCAAGAAGGCGGGAACCGATTTCGGCAGTATTTTGCCGGTCTCGCTGATGATTTCGCCGGCATGGAGCTCACCCAGGTTGGTGGTGAACGTGGAGACATTGCTGAACAATGTGCCCAGCAGTTCCTTGTCGTCACGGATCACCTTGGCGGTCAATCCAGCGGTGACGGCCAGTGAGTCGATGGTCTCGTCGTTGCCCCGGAAAGCCTCCGACATGTCATTGATGATGCCGTGTATCTGGTCGAGGTTGAGCGCCGTGAACAGGACATTGGCCTTGGTGAGCAGATCGCTGGCGGTGACGATCGGGGCGACTCGGTCGGCGGGTATCACCGTCCCGTCGGTGAAGTACGGTGGCGCAATCAGTTTCGGCCGGAAGTCGATGTACTGCTCGCCGGCCGCCGACAGGTTCTCGACACTGACCATGCTGTTGGCGGGCACCTGATACTTGCGGTCGACGTCCATCGACACCGCCAGCCCGGTGTCGGTGGTCTGGATGCCAGTCACCCGGCCGACCTTGATACCGCGCATCGTCACTTCCGAGGTAGGCATCAGGCCCCCGGAACTGTTGAGCAGCAGGGTGAGTCGGGTGATCTGTTTGGTCGGGCCCATATCGAGCACGCCGAACGACATGTAGGCCGCGCCGGCCAGTGTCATGACCACCAGGATGGCCAGTGTGGTGCGCGCACTGAATTTCATGGCACCAGTCCCATCGTCTGCATAGCCTGGACCGCGGCGTCGGCCTTGTCCGCGGGATCGACACCCTCCTGCCCGGTGGGGGTGTGGAGTTCGGTGATGGTGTATTTTGGGCCGCCGTTGCCGAAGAAGCCGAGCAGCTTGTAGCGGAGCAAGGCCACGAACTTGTCGGCGATCACCGGAATCGTGGTGTCGGCGGTCGCCATCGTGTGGATCATCGGCGTGATGTAGGAGAGGATCTGCATCAAGTCACCGGCAATCGGGTTAATGAGATCACCGCCGAGCTTGCCGACATCCTTGGAGGTGCCGACCACATTGAGGATCGCCATCGTGACCGCCGACAGGCCTTGGAGTTTCGCCGGGCCTTCGGTGACCAGCCGGTTGAAGACTTGCGTGTTGGCCGCGAAGCCGGAGGTGATGTTCTCCATCCCTTCGAGCATCCGATCGATGGTGTCCTGATTGGCGGCCAGATCATTGAGGACGCCGGCGACGGTGTGCTGCATCCGGTTCAGCTCGCCGGGGTCTTGCGGGAACGCCTTGTTGACCTTGACCACGGTGGTCTGCAATGTGCCGATCGCGCCGCCGGCCACTAGATTCGACATCGACCGCAAGAGGTCTTCGACGTTGTCGGCCGGTGCGGTGTTCCGCATCGGGATGGTGTCACCGTTGCGCAGGATGGGCCCAGACGTGTCGTCTGGCGGGAGCAGCGCGATGTAGATATCGCCGAGCGGGGTGGCCTGGCGAAGTTCAGCGCGGGTATTGACGGGAAGTTTTGTATCGCCGGCTATTTCGACATATGTCACTGCTGTGGTGCCCTCGAGCTGAACGCGATCGAGCACGCCGATCTGCACTCCGCCGGAATCGACCTTGGCCCGGGCCGGCAGATTGAGCACGCTGGCGAATTCGATCTTGATGCTGTAGGAGTGCCGCGGGGTGTACGCGCCGGGCACCGGCAACCGGGTGGGATCCAGCGAGCAGGCCGCTGTGAGACTGAGAGCCAGCGTCGCCAGCAGCGCACAGAAAATGCGAATCGATCGTCGGGTCATGGTGACAGCGCCGCCCCCAGAACAAGATTGGTCAGACCGAGGGTGATCGGGTCGCTCGGGGTGCCTGATGCGCACGCCGCAGCCGCGCCGGGGACATTGCGGTCCTTGAGGCCCTGGCAGATCGCACCGGCCTGGGTCGGGGCGATCGAGACCTGCGGTGGGATGTAGGTGACGTTGTGGGTGCCCCACGACGGTTCATAGATGTCGGCGATCCAGTGGCTGAACTGTGGCCAGGAATTGATCATCGCGGTGATCGCCGGGATATGTCTGTTCAGCAGGTCCCGCAATCCGCCGAACCGAGCATCCAACTTCTCGTAGAATCGCGGCCCGAAGCGGTTGATCGCCTCGGTTAGGGTGGGCAGCAGGTGCGAGACATACGCCATTGCCGCCCCGAAGTTGTCGGACAGGCCCTCCATCAATTGGGTGGTGACCGGAAGCGTTCGGATGACCGAGGCGAAGCTGTCCCAGTTGGTGAGGAAATCAGAGGTGAGGATCTCGCTGTTCTCGAAGAGCTGCCGGTAGTCGGCATCGGCCTTGTAGGGGTCGGCGAGCATGGTGACCAGATTGCGCATGGTCTTGTTGATGCCGGGGCCGGTGCCCTTGAGGGAATTGCTGGCCGCCGACAAGCTGTCGTTGATGGCCTGCACGCCGGGCGCCTTGGCGGGGTCCTGTCCTGGCTCGGACCCAAGGATGGAGTCGGTGAGATCGCCGATGGCAGAGAATGTTTCGCTGACGCTGATCGGGGTCTTGGTGGATTTCAGCTTGATACAGCCCGGACCGGTGAACTTCGGGCCACCGGTGTAGGGCTTGGTCAGTTCGATATGGCGATCGGTGACGATCGATTGTGAGTAGGTGACCGCCCCGACATCGGCGGGCAGCACCAAGTCAGCCGGGACGGTGAAGTCCACTTCGACGTGGTCGGGCTTGTTGACGATCGCGTTCATCGAGCCCACCTCGATACCCAGCAGCGCAACCTTGTTGCCCGGATACAGTCCTACCGCGTCGGTGAATTCGGCGCACATCGACCGGGTGGGATTGATCTTGGGGCTCAGGATCTTAATGCCGACAACGACCGCGACCGCGATCACAGCGAGGATGACCACCGCTACGGCGATGACACGCGTCGACCGCCGCGAACCGATACCCGACTCCCCGGTCATATCAACAGGTCTTCATGATGTTGGGCAGGCACAGGTCTTGACCGGGGACCAGCCGGTTGTGCTGGTCGAAGGTGACACCGTTGCCACTGAGCATCGGTCCCACGATGTTGAGCGTTTGCCCCAGGCCGTCAAGTGCCATACCCCACCGTTCGGGATGGGCCGCGAGGGTGTCGCTGATGTCTTCGAGTCCCTCGGCGATCGGCATGACATCTTTGCCATACCACATCGTGAGCCGGTCGAGTACGCGGGTCAATTCCTTTATCAGGCTGAAGAATTCGACGATATCGACGGATTTCGAGGTGTACATCTTGCCGAGAATGTCGAACTGTTCGAATAGCGTGATGAGCTGTGCGCGCCCGGCGGTCATCGCACGCAGGCCGTCGTTGACGAAGTCGAGGCCGCGATGGAAGTCGGTGGTGGACTTGCTCATCGATTCGGTCAGCGTGTCCGCCGACTGCAGGAGGTTGCGTATCGCGTCGGGATACCTGTTCGCGGCCTTGGCGACCTCGGCGAAGGTGTCGTGGATGACGTGACCGTCGACCTTTTTGACCACCGGGGTGGCGGCCTGGATGATGTCGTTGACCTCGAATGGCAACGTGACGCGTTCCGGTGCAATCCCGTTGCGGCCCAGCGGTGATGAACCCTTGGGGTCCAGCGCGACATAGTGTCCGCCAAGCGGCGTCAACAGCTTGATGTCCAGCGTGGAGTCCGAGCCCACCTTCACCGCATTATCGACGTCGAACGTCATCTCGACGAGAGCGCCGTCGAGCCGAACACTGGTGACCTTGCCGACCGGGATGCCCGCCACCCGGACCTGATCGCCGGCGCGCAGACCGGCAGAGTTGGGCATATGCGCGGTGAAGCTGGCCTCGTCGGCCGGATTCAGGTAGGCCATGGCGGTGCCGGCCAGCGAGGCGATGATGAGAGCGACGCCGATGATGCCGTTTCGGCGATTACGGTTGGCGGTGGCGCGTTCGTCTCGCGACGCCTGCCATCCGCCGATTCTCGCGCTCCATCCGCTGAGCCGCTTCCCACGCTCGATCACCGGCATACCACCAGGTTCTGTTGTGCGAACGACACTTCGCCGATCCCTGGCAGGGTGACTTCGCCGTGTGAGCAGGAGAACGCTGGTGTTGCCGGTTGTTCGTCGACCAGCCAGTCCCGCACACCCTGGATCAATGACGGGGCCAATGAGAGGCCCGCGATGATCGTCGGGGTCTGCGGCCACATCCGGCTGCTCAGGTCGTAGAGCGGACCGGTCGTCCCGTCGAATGTGCGCTCGAAATATTGCAGGACGTGGGTGGTGTTGCGTAGTACCGGAAGTCCGCTGTCCAGGGCGGAGCGGAATTCCTCGGCCTTGGAGCCGAATTGCGCCAGCACTTCGTTGAGCTGGGAGATGAGCGCGAACAGCTGTCCGGACCTGCCGCCCAGATCTTGGGCGATAGCACTGAGATTGCGGATCATCGTGGTGATGAGGACCTGACGGTCGACGGCCAGTTTGGAGATTTCGTCGAGGTCGTGAAGGAACGGGCCGATACCCGACTCGTCCCCCTGGATCAGCCGCAGCAGGTTCTCACCGAGCAGGTTGAACTGGGCGGGGTCCAGAGTCTGGAACATCGGCTGAAATCCGTTGAACAGCTTGGCTACGTCGAACGACGGAATCGTCTGCCCGATCGGCAGGGTGCCGCCGTCGGGCAGCCGGTTCTCGGGCTTGGGTGGTTGAACGAGTTCCACATAGCGCTGACCAATCAGGGTCTGATACCGCACCGCGGCAACGGTATTGGTGTACACCGGGTGATCGGTTTGGGCGTTGAAAACTACCTTGGCGACTCGCCCGTCGAGCCGGATAGTCTGCACTTTGCCGACCTGCACCCCGGAGATGCGGACGTCGTCGCCGACGTAGAGGCCTGACACATCGGAGAACGTCGCCGTGTAGCGGGACAGTGCTCCGGTGACCGGACTGCGCAGGGCCGTCAGCACGACCAGTGTGCACACCACGGCGACCGCGGTGAAGATCGTCAGCCACATCACGGATTTGGTCACGCTTCTCATCGCCCACCACCCGGTGGTGGTGTCGGAGCCTCGGCGGGCAGCGCTGCTGCCAGTCCGGGCATGGCATCCAGAGTCAGCTCGAGATTCAGTCGGACCTTGCTGTTGATGATAGGAAAGGCCGTACTCGTGCGGTCCAGCAGACCCGATATCCGGTCGTAGGCCGGTGACATGCTCCCGTACATGTAGGCGTACGGCACGAACACGCTCATGGCCCCGCCGAAGAGCGGGACGAGCCACGATAAGTGCTTGGCGAAGATGCCGTCGGTGGTGAAGAGAAGTTTCGACAACTGGTCCATGATCACGTTCATCCGGTCCACCCCGTCGGGGTGCGCCAGGAATTCCATTCCGTTGAGCAGGTCGTAGGCCAGGCTCACGAGGGGAACGGCGTCGCTGACCCCGTTGACCACCGAGGCGAGCACCGAAAGCGATTGCGAGAAAGGCACTTTCTGGGAGTCGGTGAGCATCTTGACCAGGTCGAAATACGACCGGGTGACCGGCTCGGTGAGGTCGGCGTGCTTGCGCACGATCCCGATGATGTGGTCGATATCGGGCGAGTCCATGATCCGGCCGAACTTCTGGCCCTGCCGGAGCAGCCCGGTGATCGATGCCGATTTCACATTGGTGTCGACCATCAGCGTCTTGTTCGGGCCCAACCGGGGGCCCGCCCCACTGCTCACGAGTTCGACCGCCGCCAGGCCAAAGGTGTTGGAGGAGGTGAAATTCGCCGTCGTGTCGGCGGCCAGAGCGGCCGCTTGGCGCGGCTCGAGCTCCAGGGTGATTTTCTGCTTGTTGAAACCGGCCGACTGCAGCGTTTTGACCGAACCAATGGTCAGGCCACGGAACTTGACCTCAGCACCTGGGGTCAGACCCTCGCCGAGCTTGTCGGCCAGCACTGTCAGAGTGAACGTGTCGGCGTAGTTCCCGGTGCCGACTTGGTACAGGACAGTGCCCGCGACAGCCAGCACCACCGCGGCGAGGAGTCCCCGGAGTCGCAACGCACCCGAACTGGGCTTCCGCCCTCCTTGGTCGGCAGCAGATACTGGCATGCCCTATCCCGAAATCCGAATACCGGGGCTGTTGCCCCAGAACAACAGTGTCAGCACCATGTCGGCGGCCACGACGGTGACGATGCTGGCCCGGATCGCGCGACCCGAGGCTCGTCCGACACCTTCGGGCCCCCCGACGGCGTAATAGCCCTGGTAGCCGTGGATCGCGATGATCAGCGTCACGAAAATGACCGCCTTGAGCACCGAGAACACCACGTCGGAGGGCTGGATGAACGAGTCGAAATAGTGGTAGTAGGTACCCGAGGACTGCCCGTGCAGGACATTGACCACGAGTGCGCACGACACATAGCTCAACGCCAGGGTCACCACGTAGAGCGGAATGATGGTGAGCATCCCGGCGATCACCCGAGTGGTGACCACGAACGGGATCGACCGAATCCCCAGCGCTTCTAGCGCGTCGATTTCCTCGGAGATCCGCATGGCGCCGATTTCGGCGGTCATCCGGCACCCGGCCTGGGCCGCGAAGCCGATCCCGGCGATCATTGGCGCCATCTCCCGGGTGTTGGCATACGCGGAGACAAATCCGGTCAGCGGGCCCATCCCGACCATGTCCAGGGCGCTATAACCTTCGATGCCCACCGAGCCGCCGACCGCCGCACCCATGAACACCAGCACGCCGATGGTGCCGCCACCGACGATCAGTGACCCGTTGCCCCACATCACGTCGACGAGCAGGACCCCGGTCTGGTGCCGGTAGTGCTTGAGCGTGTGCGGAATGGTGCCGAGCACCTCGGCCAGGAAGCTGACCTGATGCCCGAGGCGCTGGAACAGCGAGTCGCCCCGCTCGGCGATCCACACCGGCACCCGTACGACGCCCGGCACGTAGCGGGCCGGAGTGGCCATCAGCCCATCCTTAGCGGCATGGACATCGACACGCCCTGCGTGATGATCAGGTTGAGAATGAAGACCGCGACTACCCCGATGACGACCGAGGCGTTGACCGCGTCGGCCACCCCGCGCGCACCGCCCTTGGCTTCCAGTCCGCGCTGACAGGCCACCAGGATCACGACCAGACCGAAGAGCCAGGTCTTGAGCATGGCGACGACCACATCGCCGACGCTGGCGAACGACGCGAACGAGGCGATGTAGCTGCCGGGTGTACCGGATTGGAAGCCGACATTGATCGCGTAGCCCGCCGCCAGCCCCATGAAGATGATGAAGGCGCACAGTACCGGTGCCACGAACACAATTGCCGCCAGTCGCGGGGTGACCAAGCGCTGCACCGGATCGACACCCATCACGCGCAGCGCGTCGACTTCCTCGCGGATGGTGCGTGCGCCGAGATCGGTCGCCACGGCCGAACCGGCGGCTCCGCCCAGCAACAGCGCCGCCACCATTGGCGCGCCCTGCCGGATCACCCCGAGACCGCCCGCGGCACCCGAGACCGACGAGGCGCCGACCTGCTGGATGAAGTTGCCGACCTGGACCGCCACGATAACCCCGAAGGGGATGGACACCAGCAATGCGGGGATCGCCGTGACACTGATGATGAACCAGGCTTGATGGATGGTGTCGCGCCATGGGTGGCGCAGGCGGCACAGGTCCGTGATCAAGAAGCCAAACGCCTGCGCGCCCAGTCCGAAGAAGCGGCCCAACGTCTGCAGTGACGAATCCGTTTGGGCGAGCACATGCCGAAGCGGTCTGCTGAGGATCGTGATGGCCTGGCGGCCCGTCGACACCTCCGCAACGGACTCGGTGGCCTCCGGATTATCCGATCTCGCGGGGGCGTCGACATCGACGTCGGCGAGATCGATGTCTTCGAGTTCGGTCGCTGGTTGCGCCGCAGTCGCGTCATGGACACCTGCGGTCAACGGCAGGCACCTCCTTAGTCGCTGGCAAACTACTTCCCCCCAGCAAAGTTCGAGCATGGTTGTTGTGCGTTTACCAGCGGTCCGACTACGTGCGTTCTACCAGCGGCGGAGTTCGCGTGTTCACAAAAGAAGTTCAGTGTGATACACGCCACAATAGGCCGTCAACGCCCGCTGACGCTCGGCGGCGCCGGCCGCCGCCGCTCCAGGGTTGCGGCAGGGTCAATAACGTGCGCAGACGTGGATCGAGTGCGACAAGAGTCGTGAGTTCACTGGCTCAGCAAGGCTTCGTGTCCGGTGATGTCCTCTTTCGACAGGGTCTGTGGTTCCGATTGACCCGCGATCGCACAGGAAACTGGCAGCCTGTCCGGGCAAGTACCGCTACGACCCGGCGCGATTATCTGCCAGATCGTCAAATCCCGGCGAAGAACTCGGTATCTGCATTAGGGTTCGTGCAAGTTAGACGGACTAGGTGGAGGTCATGGCGAGCGCGGTTTCTGGGCAAGTGCCGGGGGCGATTGTGCTCGAACGTTATGCCGGTCACCTCTGAACACAATGGCGCAGGGGATCGGCGCACGCGAGTAGTCGACTTCATCGTCGAACACCTGGCCCTGCGCGGCACCCGGCATCTGTTCGGTGTAGACGGCGCTAACATCGAAGACGTCTATGACGCCGCCCATGCTCGCCCCGACATCACCGCGGTGGTGGCCAAGCATGAGTTCTCCGCAGCCGCCATGGCCGACGCCTACAGCCGCGCTCGGGGCGCTATCGGGATCGTCATCGCGACATCCGGCGGCGGTGCCCTCAACACCATTCCGGGGCTGGGGGAGTCATTGGCCAGTCGGGTTCCGGTCCTGGCGCTCGTCGGTCAGCCGCCGACGACGACTGATGGCCGTGGGTCGTTCCAGGACACCAGCGGGCAGGGCGGTGCGCTGGACGCGGACGTGTTGTTCTCGGCCGTGTCGGTTTTCTGCCGGCGGGTACTGACCCCGGCCGACATCGTGACCGCCCTGCCGCAGGCGCTTGACGCCGCGGCGGCCCGCGGCGGCCCGGCGGTGTTGTTGCTGCCCAAAGATATTCAGCAGGCTCTTGTTGATGCACCCGCCGGCGCGGTGATCGGGCAGCCTGTGCGCCGGATCGGGGACATCGGCCCGCTGGTCGAGCTGATCCGCAACACCGACGGTCCGGTGACGATCATCGCCGGCGATCAGGTCGCCCGCGACGACGCCCGTACCGAACTGGAGACGCTGCGGGCGGTGCTAGGGGCACGTATCGCCGCGGTGCCCGATGCGAAAGACGTTGTCACGGAAGCGACTCCGCTCGGTGTGGCGGGGGTGATGGGCCACCCGGCGGTGGGTATCGCGCTGGCCGAGAGCGGGCTGTGTCTGTTGGTGGGAACCCGGTTGCCGCTGATGGCACGGGAGCCGGCGCTGGATTCGGTGCCGATCGCGTCGATCGGCTCGGCGGTCCCCTATGTCCGGAGTGCACATGTCGACAGCGACGACCTGCGCGCCTCGCTGAGGCTGCTCGCAGCCGCGTTGGCCGGCCTTACGTCTCCCACGCCGATCGCTGATAAGGCCACACCCGGGGAGCTGACACCACCGGTGCGCGCCGGTGAGGGTGTGCGCTACCGGGCTGCGATGCTCGCGCTGGACACACTGCTGCCACCGGACACCGATATCGTTGTCGACGCAGGCAATATCGGTGCCGCCGCAATCCACTGGCTGCCGGCTCGCCGTGATGGCCGCTTCCTGGTGGCCCTCGGGATGGGCGGCATGGGTTACAGCTTCGGCGCCGGCATCGGAATGGCCTTCGCGCGTGGACGTCGCACGGTGGTCATCGCCGGCGACGGATCATTCTTTATGCACGGCATGGACATTCACACCGCAGTGCACTACCGGCTTCCGATCACGTTCGTGCTCTTCGACAACCATGCCCATGCGATGTGCGTGACGCGCGAGCAGCTGTTTTACGGTGACCGCTACAGCTACAACCGCTTCGGCCCCAGCCGCCTCGGTGCTGGCTTGGCGGCCATGTTCCCCGCATTGCCGTCCCTTGATGTCACCGATATCGGCGAACTGGCGGTTGCGGTGCGGGCCGCACTGGACGTCGACGGGCCGTCCGTCGTCGCCGTCGAGTGCTCCGCTGACGAAATCCCGCCCTTCACAGCATTTTTAGCGAATACGAGAGAACACTGATGACACTGCCCGCACTCGAGGACATCACGGCCCACCACACTCACCACATCGGGGCTGGCACCGAACCGATCCCTGGGCTGATGCGCATCGAGACGTCGCCGAGGGAGAAAGCCACCCCGGTCCTGATGGAGATGATCCACGCGGTCTATCCGCACGACGACGTGTTCGGCGAGTACTGCACTGTCAACGATTACATCGACTGTCCTCCCGACGAGCTGTTCGACTACCTCGCCGACACCCGCTCACTGGAGGAGTGGACGTACAGCCTGCGCGGGTTCACTCCGACCGACGAAGCCGGGCTCTGGCTGGCCTACGACCGGCTCGGCAGCGAAACCGAGATCTACACCCGTACCGTCGCCAACCGCGAGGCTCGCACCGTCGACTACCACTGCGCCTGGGATCAGGGTCGGCACCTGTGGATGATCTACCTGATGCGGGTGGTGGATGCGCAGGTGGTTCTCAACAAGCCCGGTTCGGTTGTGCTGTGGACCAACTGCCACCATCCCTATTACGACGACAATCCCTATCCCGAGACCGCGCCGCCGGAACGTCCGGTCTGGGTGGGGGATTTCTGGGAGATGTTCGGCGCGGGCCACGAGTTGGAACTGAAGAACCTCAAGGCCATTGCCGAGTATCGTCACCGCAACGGACTCCCGATCACCCCGGACTGGATGCGGACATCATGAGCCCGGCCGGAATCCAGCCGACGGTCAGCCTGATCGACATCGCCACCTACCTGCCCGAAAACCGTGTTCCCGCAGAGTGGTACACGCAATACAGTGACAACGACGGCCTCCGGGACAACCCGATGTTCCGGCCGCCGGACTTCCGCCACCACGCCGCCGATGACGAATCCAACGTCGACATGATCGAGCGTGCCGTCGCGGCATTGGTGAGCCGCCACGGACCCGATGTGCTGGGCGAGGTCGATGTCGTGCTGACCCACTCTCAATTGCCCGATCTGCCGATCCTCGGGGCGGGCGGTGAGGTCGCCAAGCGGCTGGGCATCAATCCCGAGTGGATCATCGACGTGCACAACGGCGGCTGCGCGGCATTCGTGTTGATGCTCAAGCTCGCTCGTCAGCTGCTGGCCAGCGGTGCCGGGCGAACCGCGCTGATCGCCGTCGCCCAGAACGCCGCGGGCAAGATCTTCGAACAGGACCAGGTGCGCAAGCTGGCGCAGGCATCGGTTCCCGGTGACGGCGCGGCTGTCGGCCTGGTCACCCTGTCGGACAGCTCGCCGGTGCTCGATATCGAGTGCCGCTATTTCGGCGAGAACGCCACCGACATGACCTTGGCCGCCGACCCGGCGCGACGGTGGTGGGAGGCCGGTGAGGGACAGGGCTACGTTGGGTTCAACGAGGGCAAGATCATCAAGGTGCTTGCCCGCGGCAACCGACAGGTGCCGCAAGTCGTGCGAGCTGTGTGCGACCGCGTCGGAGTGAAGCCCGGTGACCTCGACCTGCTGGTGACCAACCAGCCGAACCGGTTACTGCTGCGCAACTGGAATGAGGCGCTGGGAATTTCACCCGAACGTCACCGCGACACGTTCCACGAGTGCGGCAACCTGTTCGCGGTCGCCATCCCGGTCAACATCGAGGCCGCCGTCCTCGACGGCCAGATCGGCGCCGGCGACATCGTCATGATGGCGGGATTCGCGCATGCGGGAGACTTCGCCGGCGCCGCCGCCATCCAATGGGGTGGAACCCGGCGATGACGGTGCCGACGACGCTGGCCGAGATCACCCAGGACATCATCGGATTCATCGAATCCGAAACCGATTGTGCTGCAACCACTCTCACCGCTGATTCAGGCCTGCAGGACGCCGGTATGGACTCGGCCCGGGTGCTGTCACTGGTTTTCCGGATCGAAGCCCGCTACGACATCGACCTCGACGCCGAGGACGGCGACGACCTGCGCACCGTGGGTGAGCTCGCTCAGTTGGTGCTGCGCCGCATCCAAGAGCGCCGATGATCGGCGCAGCTGCCATCAGGCCCAGGTTCGCGACACTGACCGACATGCTGGACAGGGCAGCGCAAAGCGGTCATAGCCTGTACTTCGTCGACCGCAATGAGAACGACACCGAAGTCGCTTTCGCCCAGATTCGCTCTGATGCCCGCGATTTCGCAGCTGGCCTGAGTGCCGCCGGTGTGCATAGCGGAGATCGCGTCGCGCTGGTGTTACCGACCGGACCCGAATTTGTCGCGAGTTTCTTCGGCGTGCTCTACGCGGGCGCCGTCCCGGTACCGCTGTATCCGCCGGTGCGGCTGGGCAGGCTCGATGACTACCGACACCGGACCGCGGCGATGCTGCGGGCGGTTCACGCGGTCCTGGTGGTCACCGAGGATCGGATCCGTCCGCTGCTCGAGGGTGACGAGACACGCTGCGTCACCATGGCCGAACTGTCCGGCCCTGACTTCGCTGACAGCCCGCTGGTTGCCACTGATCTGGCGTTGATCCAATTCTCTTCGGGCACCACCCACGACCCCAAACCCGTCGCGCTCACCCATGCCAATCTGCTGCACAATCTCGCCGCGATCGCCGACTACTTCGACAGCGCGGGTATGCCTGAGCAGGTGGGTGTGACCTGGCTGCCGCTCTACCACGACATGGGGTTGATCGGGAACCTGTTGATGGCGTTCTATCTTCGGCGCCCCCTGGTGCTGCTACCACCTGAACTGTTCCTCGCTGTGCCGGCGGCATGGCTGCGGGCCATCTCCCGTCACCGCGGCACCGTCACCGCGGCACCGAACTTTGCGTTCGGTTTGTGCTTGAAGCGGATTCGGGATGAGGACCTGGCCGGTGTCGATTTGAGTTCCTGGCGACTGTGCCTGAACGGGGCCGAACTCGCCAGCGCCGACGTTCAGCGAAGGTTCAGCGAACGCTTCGGGCGCTGGGGGTTCGACAGCTTGTCGTTCACTCCGGTCTATGGGCTGGCCGAGGCGTCGCTGGCGGTGACCTTCAAGCCTGCCGGCCGTCCGTTCAGTGTGGTCGAACGCGACAACAAAGAACTCGTGAGCACCGGCCGTCCGCTGGCGGGAGTCGACGTTGAGATCCGGGGCGACGATACCCGGCCGCTGCCCGAGGACGAGGTGGGGAATATCTTCGTCCGCGGACCCAGCGTGATGGCCGGCTACTTCGGCCGCGCCGACCTCACCGGGCAGGTTTTGCGCGGCGGCTGGCTGGATTGCGGTGACCTCGGATTCATCCATGACGGTGAGCTTTTCGTCTGCGGACGCAGCAAGGAGACGGTGGTCATCCGCGGCGCCAATCACGCGCCCCAGGATTTCGAGGCGGCACTGGACGGGCTGGCCGGTGTACGCACCGGGTGCGCGGTGGCCGTCAGTTACCTGCCCGCTTTCGCCGACGACGAAGCGCTGGCCATGCTCGTTGAGACCACCGCCGACGCACCCGACGGCTTGGCGGACGACGTGGCGGCCCGGGTGTTGCAGCGCACCGGAATCGCTGTTGGCCATGTCGAGCTGTTGACGCCTGGCACCTTGCCGCGGACGTCTAGCGGAAAACTGCGCCGAATCGAGGCGCGCACTCAGTGGCTGGCGGGAACCCTATCGCCGTGTTAGCGGCCATCGCCCGCCTCGCGACTCGCGCTCCCCGGCGGATGATCACCGTGGCGTGCTGATCGACGCATGGTCTCGGCCGGCAGGACGGTGTTGTTCTCCGCGATGACGGTCGCCCTATCGATGGCGGCGATGGTGCTGTTCCTGATCTATGCGCTCAAATCGTTCGGCTCCGCGGAATCGCCACCAAGCCCAGCCGCGAGATCGCCCTCAGTGTGATCGCGCGACGGTAGCTACTGGCGGTACGTCGCCAGGAACTGCCCGATGCGCTCGATGGCGGACTCCAGTTTCTCGGCGTGCGGCAGCGTCACGATCCGGACATGGTCGGGCTCAGGCCAGCTCAGGGCTGTCCCGGGGATGATGTGGATCTTCTCCTGCAACAACAGATCGAGGACGAACTGCTCGTCATCGCGGATCGGGTACACGCTCAGGTCGATCTTTGGAAACGCGTACAGCGCGCCCTGGGGCTTGACGCAGGAGACTCCCGGAATCGCATTCAGGGCCGCCCATGCGCGATCCCGCTGCTCGTGCAATCTGCCGGCGGGAAGGGCAAGGTCCACGCCCGACCGATCGGCGTCGAGCGCGAACCGAATCGCCTGCTGGGCAGGAACATTCGCGCAGCGGCGCAGACCGGCGACAGTCGCCAGGCCATCGAGGTAGCTGGTGGCGTGGTCGGTGGGCCCGGACACCGCGAGCCAGCCGGCGCGAAAGCCCGCACAACGGTGGGCCTTGGACAGGCCGTTGAAGGTAAGGCAGATCAGATCTGGTGCCAATGAGGCCGTCACGGTGTGTGACACGCCGTCGTAGAGAATCTTGTCGTAGATCTCATCCGAGCACACGATGAGGTTGTGCTCCCTGGCGATTGTGAGGATGCCGGTCAGCACCTCGGGCGGGTACACCGCGCCCGTCGGATTATTGGGGTTGATGATGACGATCGCGCGTGTTCGAGAGGTGACTTTGTTCGCGATATCGGCGACGTCGGGGTACCAGTCCGAGGACTCGTCACATCGATAATGGATGGCGCGCCCGCCGTTGACGTTGACCGCGGCGGTCCAGACAGGAAAATCGGGCGCGGGCACCAAGACTTCGTCACGGTCTTCCAACAGGGCGGTCATCGACATCGTGATCAGCTCGGAGGCGCCATTGCCTAGAAATACGTTCTCGACGTGGACTTCCGGAACGGCACGGGCCGCGTAGTACTGCGCTACGGCACGCCGCGCCGATAGCAGCCCCTTGGCTCCGGTGTAGCCGGCCGAGGTCGCCAATGTGCCGGCGATCTCGCGGACCAGTTGTGCGGGTACCTCGAAACCGAAAGGATGCGGGTCGCCCACATCCAGTCGCATGATCTGTTGTCCAGTCGCCGCCAGCCGGGCCACCTCTTCGGCGATCGGTCCCGCGGCTTCGTCAGACACGTTGGACAACCTGCTCGACTGGGCGAACTTCATGCGGTTCCTTTCACCGCCGAAAGCATCGCAGACAGCTGCAGCGCTCAGTGCGGTTACGCGATCATCAATGTGCTCGCCGGGTATCTACCGGTCATAATGGCAGGTAATCTGGGGTGGTGGAGCTATTAACGAGGGCGTCAGAAGCTTAACGTCCGGTTACCCGCCTGATCAGTTAATACGAGCTACGCGGGATACTGGGGCGCGGCGGCATGGCCGAGGTGCGCGACGGCTGGGATACCCGGCTCAACCGGCCGGTGGCGGTGACACTGCTACACCCGGCGCTTGGCCGGATGCCCGATATCTTCGCCGGCCCGCCCGCCACGGTGGCCGACCTTTACGCGGTCGGCTGGCGGCAGCAGCCAGACGTGGCGCCGATGCGGCGCTGCACTGTGCGTCTGGGCCACAGCAGTACGCGATTGCGTTATCGGATGCGCTGTCGGCGCTCAACCGCGGTGACATTGCTGCCGCCCAGGCGATCGTCGACCGGCAAAAGGCTCAGGCGCACGGGGCCCCGCACGCCGAGGCCATCGTGGCAGCGATGGCCGGCCGCGTCCAGCTCGCGGCCGGTAACCCGCAGGTCGCCTGCGGTGGCGCGTATCTCGGTGCCGCCACGGGTGCAACTGCCGATGCTCATCGCGCAATCGAGCGGTGATGGCGACGACCTCGACCTGGTGGCTACCGAATGGGAATCACTCGAGATGGCGGCTCCTGCCGCAGACGCTTTCGCGGCCGCTGCGTTGGTGCACCGGCGGTCAGGCGCACGGTTGCCAGGGCTTCAATCGTCGACGCGCGCGCACTGGTTGGTCAGCACATTCGGGCTACATACTCCCGCGACAGCGACGGGTGGAGTTCCGTTGCCGCTGAGCGGCCGTGAGCGAGAAATCGCCAATCTGGTCGCCAGCGGGCTGACAAACCGGCAGATCGCCGAACGGCTGGTGGTCTCGGTCCGCACTGTCGAAGGCCACCTCTACCTGGTGTTCAAACAGCTCGGAATCAACGAACGCGAGCGACTGATTCGTCTGATGCGAAATGCCGATCCTGATACACCGGCTAACGGTGGGAAAACTCCGGGTTCTCAACCGGAGTCGGCGGCTGGTCGTCCTCTGACGACGTCGCGGTTTCGGGTTGCACGGGATGGGAAAATAGCGGGTCCATAGGTATCCCTCTCAGGCACAGATTGATTCGAACTTGCCACCGTTAGACAGCGGCAGTTCGTTGAACGGATCGCAGATGTTCACGACACGCGCGACACACGGCACCGCGTCGATCATCCAGGTCACGTTTGCCTGGCGGCATCGATCGTCGATGTTGGCGAGGGCCGAAAATCCCGCGCAGTCAAAGAATGTCACCCGGGTCATATCGAGTACGAGCAGCTTGCAGTTGCCCGCACGGCGGAACACGTAGTCACTGAGTTGGTGGGCTGTGGACATGTCGACAGGGCCGGCCACGGTGATCCGGACGTTGGTGGTGCTGACCCATTCGGTGACGAGTTGCAGCGGACTTCGGGAGTCACCATCTGCGGGCAACCCGGAAACAGAACTCGACATTGGGGCGGCTCCAGTGAGCGCTAGGAGGAAAGCACAAGTTTCTGTAGAACACGCACGAAAGGCTTCGCGTAGCGGGTGCAAACACACCGCTCTCCTGCGCCGATTGCCGCAGCTGGAACGTCAACCTTCGCCTAGCCTACACCCAGAGCGTGGTTCCTGGCGCTTCTTCAGGCGCAGGGGGAGTCGCCGGGGGTGTAGTAGGTGGAGCCGTCGGGGGCGAAGCAGGGCTCCCGACCGGCCGCGGCTTGGGCTGCGGCGTCCAAGGGATCAGAGAACGTGATACCGGGACCGACCTGAACGTTAGGGCCGTCGACGACATTGGGGCCGAACACGTCATCCGCGTGCGCCAAGGCCGGGGCCAACAGCAGCGAAGCCGCACTCATTCCCGCAGCGAACAGTGTCTTCATAGTGTTTTTACTCCCTACGTCTTCAGCATGGCTCGGTATTGACGCATTCGGCGTGGCGGCAGCTGCAGCGTGCGCCGCACAGTGGTGGCGTGTGGTCCAGTTTAGCCAGCTCAGAGTGACTCGTGCAGTGGAGGGGGATAGCTAGTGTCCTGAGTCGTTAATTCGGGTGCAGTAGCTGGCGATGCTGGCGAGGATTTGGTCGGCGGTCTGGGTCCACACGGAGGGGCGGGGGTTGTCGTTGCAGGTGTCGATCCAGGCGCGGATGTCGGTGTTGAGTTGGCAGACCGAGGTGTGGGTGACCAGTGTTCGACGAGGTTGAGCCATGACGAGCTGGTCGGGGTGCAGCACCGCTGGCACCTTGGCCGCTGGTCGGGAAAACCGCTTATTCCCAACGGTTCTCGCTGACGAATTCGCTCAGCGGACGGCCATACGTCCATTCGTCGATCTCCAGGGCAGGCCGGTCGGGAAAGTCGGGTACCGGACCGAGGCACAGGATCGCCACCGGCTCGGCGCCGGACGGCATCTCGAGTAGTTCGCCAAGGCGCACGGGGTCGAAGATCGACACCCAACCCATGCCGAGGCCTTCGGCGCGGGCGGCCAGCCACATGTTTTGAATGGCACACGACACCGAGGCCAGATCCATGTGCGGCATTGTGCGCCGGCCGAACACGTGCCCGTCCCGGTCATCGCCAAGGGCGACCACAAGCAACTCGGCACAGTCGAGGATGCCTTCGACCTTCAGCGCCAGGAACTCCGCTGCCCGCGTGCCCAACGCGGCCGCCGTCTGCTGACGTTCCTCGTCGACCAGTGCGTGTATCTTCCGCCTCAGCCCGCCGTCGGTGATGCGCAGGAACCGCCAGGGCTGCATCAATCCGACGCTGGGGGCGGCGTGAGCTGCCGCCAGCAGCCGGGCCAGCACCTCGTCGGGCATCATCGTGCCCGGGCTGAACTTGCGCATATCCCGGCGTTCGTCGATGACGCGGTAGACGGCGCGACGCTCCTCGGCGGTGAAGGCGTGGTCGGTCACCGGGTCATCCTAGAGAGGGGCACAGGGCGGTAACGAGGGGCGCGGTCTGCCGGTTCAGCCGGGTTGTGCCAGCTACTGTAGATGACTCCGGTGGGGCAGTGTCGCCGCGCCGAGCAAGGGGAGATCATGTCGACGTCCCGTGCGGCCGTTCTGAGCGGTCCCGCATTGCCGGAAAGTAGAACCGTCGAGGTCAAGGCCGCCGACGGCACCCGCCTGCATACCGAAGTTTTCGGGCCCGAAGACGGCTACCCCATTGTGCTGGCGCATGGCATCACCTGTGCCATCCGGGTCTGGCACGAGCAGATCAACGACCTGTCCCGCGATTACCGGGTGATTGCCTACGACCACCGCGGACACGGTCGCAGCGGGCTGGCTGCGCGGTCGGGCTATAGCCTCGGCCACCTGGCCGGCGACCTTGATGCCGTCCTGTCGGCCACCCTGCGACCGGGGGAGCGGGCCGTCATCGCCGGGCATTCGATGGGCGGGATCGCGATCAGCGCCTGGTCAGACCGCTATCGGCACCGGGTAGCGCAGCGCGCCGATGCCGTCGCCCTGATCAATACCACCACCGGTGACCTGCTAGCAGAGATCAACCTGCTGCGGGTGCCGCAGCTGCTGGCCGGCGGCAGGTCCGTGGCGGCGCGCCAGATGATCAGGAGATTCGGCGCTGCTCCGCTGGTCCGCGGCGCTCAGCCCGGCAGTCGCTGGTTCGTCGCGATGATGGCGGTCGGCGCCGGTGCTGATCCCGCCGTCGCCCGTCTCATCCACGAGCTGTTCGCCGCCACCCCGCCCGCCGGGCGTGGCGCCTGGGCTCGGGTGCTCGTCGACGAGATGGGGCCGCGCCATATCGACCTTTCCGGGCTGACCGTGCCGACGCTGGTCATCGGGAGCAGCAACGACCGGCTACTGCCGATGTGTCAGGCGCGCAAGATCGCAGAGGCCGCCCCTAACCTCGTCGAACTCGTCGAGATTCCGGGCGGGCACTGCGCCATCCTGGAACACCCCGCGGCCGTCAATGCGCGGCTGCGAGCGCTGGTCGAATCGGTCACAGCGCAGCGCCGCATCAGTTCCTAAGCGTCGTGCCCACTTCGGCCGCCGCGCGCTGCCCGGACCGCACCGCACCGTCCAGGAATCCCGTCCACTTGTCGGCGGTTTCGGTGCCGGCCCAGTGCAATGGACCAACCGGCTTACGCAGCAGCGGCCCGAATTCCGTCCACGCCCCGGGCGGGACCGCTGCGGTCGGGCCACCGGGTGCGAAAGTCTCTGCGCCCCAACAATGGTCGAGGTATTCGATGGGGTTCTCGGCGTCGGGGCCGAACAAAGCCGCGAAGCCCGTGAGCGCGGCCTGGCGGCGCTGCTGGGGAGCCATCGCGTCGAAGCCTCGGGAGTCGACGAAGCCGAGCAGAACTCCCGGGCCGCCGTCACCGGGGCTGACGTCGAAGGTGATGAAGACCGGCCCCTGGTCCGACAGCGCCTGACCGGACAGATTCTTGTCCCGCCAGAACGGTCGGGGATAGGCGGCATAGGCCTTGCTCAACGCGCCCTGCGGCCAGCTTTGGGCGAGCTGCTGATAGCCGATCGGCGGTGCCGGGGCGATGTCGATGCCCTGGCGGTGCGCCGGGGGTATCGCCAGGATCGCGCGGCGTCCCTCCACGACACCACTCGAGGACATCACTGCCACCGCGTCGTCGGACCATTCGATCCGGGAGACGATGCTGTCCAGCCGAACCCGGTCACCTAGTTCGGCGGCGATCTTGTCCGCGATCTGCTGTGTGCCGCCGGGGAAGTGGTCCTGCTGGGCTCCGCCGACCACATCGAGCATGCGGTCCAGCCCGCCGGCGGCCTTCACGTAACGCACGGCATGCAACATCGAGACGTCGTTGGGCTCGGCCCCCCAGGTCACGCGAGCCATGATGGCCAGCAGGTCCCGGGACGAGGCGCTGGCACCCACCGAGTGCAGCCAGCCAGCCAGCGTGGTGCCGTCGAGCTTGGTGGCGCTGGGCGAGGCCCACGGCTTGGTGATATCGACATCCCGTCCGAGCCTCTCGACCTGCCATTGGATTCGGGCGATATCGAGGAGCTGCAGCAGCCCCAGCCGAGGGATCGTGCCGCGATAGGACCGCACCTTGCCGCGCCACCGGATCAGGTTGGCACCCTGGTTATAGGTCGGTTCGGTGGGGCAGTCCAGTTCCTTGGCCAGTGCCACGACCTGGTCTTGGGTGGGCCCGACGAAGGTGCCGCCGAGGTCGACGTGCACGCCGGCCAGCGTCGCGGTGCTCGAGCGTCCACCCACGCGGTCGCGGCCCTCAAGCACCACAACGTCGTACCCGTCTTTTACCAGTTCACGTGCCGCAACCAGGCCTGCGAAGCCCGCGCCGACGACCACAACGTCATAACCCACCCCACCCATGGTGCCCGTCCCCTGCGATTTCGGCGCGCAAACCGCCGCTGCCGAACGAGAGCGCGTCGACATCGCGCGTTCTCAGCGAGCCAGTTCGTCGACGATCTCGGCCAGCGTGTCGATCGCGATCGGACCGGGCTGGTAAAGGCAGACGGTGTCGCCGACACCGTCGACGCGGTCTCGGATGTGGGCGGCGATCTGCGCCGGCGTACCGCACGCCGCAATGGTGTGCAGCACTTCGTCGCTGATCAGCCCGGCCATCTCCAGCCATTTGCCTTGTTTGGACATCGAATTCAACTCGGGTTGTAGATCACCCCAGCCGTGGATGTCGAGCACCGGCCGGTAGGCAGGGGTGGAACCGTAGAACGACAGCAGCCGCCGGGTCGCCTCGTGATCCTCACCGGCTGACAGAATGATCTCGGGCACCACCGCGAATGACGAGGCGTCTCGCCCCGCGGCCGCCAGGCCATCGCGCACCGCCGGCATGGTTGACTCGTGCAGGAACTTCGCGGACCCGAACGGCATCACCAGCAGTCCGTCGGCCACTTCGGCGGTGGCGCGGGTCAGTCGCGGGCCGAGTGCGCCGACGTAGATCGGCGGTGGCCCGAAGGGATTCGGGCCGGGATTGAACATCGGCGTCATCAGCGTGTGCCGGTAGTACTCGCCGCGGAAGTCCAGCCGCTCGCCGGTTTCCCAGGTGTTGTAGATCGCTCGCAGTGCGCGGACGAGCTCGCTCATGCGCTCGACCGGCTTGTCGAACGTCGCACCGTAGTGCTTCTCGATCTGCGCGCGGATTTGGGTGCCCAGGCCGAGGATGAACCGGCCCTGCGCGAGCAGCTGGTGATCGTAGGCTTGGTGCGCCAGCTGGATCGGATTGCGCGGGAACGCGATTGCCACGTTCGTCATCAGATCCAACCCGCTGACGCCGGAGGCCAGCGTCAGCGGGGCGAACACATCGTGCGGCCCTTCGAACGTGAAAACGCCGCTGGTGCCGGCCTCGCGCAAGGCGTGCGCGCGCTCGACAGCATCGGTTGGGCCGTAAAGGGCGGTCATGATTTTCACGGGTCACCTAGCGATCGAGAGCGACGTATGGCGGAGAACGTCAGGGTGCGACTGTCAGCCAGTCGGCGAAGCCGGACGGGTCGTGACGGCCCAGCGCTCCGTGCTCGAACAGCCCCCAGCCTTCGACCGACGAGTTGCCGTCGTGGCAGACCGCGCGGCCGACGTGGTCGATCACCCCGAAGGCGGCACGCCCGACGACGGCAGGATCGTTCATGTCGTAGGTGAGCCGCTCGGTGAACTTATCGCCCTTCCAGGTGCCGTGAATCCAGTCCGAGTCGCCGCCATAGCCGCCGCCGACGTGAATCGGGACGGGAAGTTTGGACTCCACGTCAAAGCGGAGCGCCGACCCCGTACTGTCGGTGGCCTCGATGGTCGCACCCGTAGGAATCCTTGTCCCCGAACGGTAATGAATCTTCACCCGCGGCCAACCCAGCTGCTCGACCCGGCCGTCGCGCCAGATCCGGGTGCAGTCGTTGAGCGAGCGGAAGCCGTCCGGTGCTTCCTGGATGATCAGCACGATCGCGAAGTCGTCGAAGGCCATCGGCACGTACAGCCACCACATGCCCTCGAACGGCGGATCGGCCGGCCGTCCGGCGGGCTCTGCTTCGCCGAGCGGCCGGATGCCCCACGACCGGTCTCGGCTGCCGATCCACACCGACGGATCGACCTTGATCTCCTCGCCGTCGATGGCGATATGCCCTGCCCAGGAACCCAATTGGGCAAAACGCTGAGCGTCCAGTGTCACCCGGTTGCCCTGGCGCATGAGGTGCCGCTGCTCCTGGACCACCGGGAAAAGTCCTTCCCAGGTGAGGTCGAGCGCCATGCCCTCGGTCTCGTCCATCACGATCCGGATCTTCTGCAGCGGCTCGACGACCTCAAGGCGGTAGCTGTTGACGTGTTGGTTGAGCCGGTCCTGGTCGATCGCGTCAGACAGGTGCACCGCGGTCTGTGTGTCGCCCCGCCTTACGAGCACATAGGCGTCCTTCACCCCGAGGTTGGGGTAGTAGCCCATGCCCGTTATCAGGAAGATGTCCCCGGTGCGGTCATGTGCGTTGAAATAGTTGCGGTCGTAGAAGTTTCGATCCGAAGAATTCGGCCAGGCGATCGGCAGTGGCGCCTGGTGTACCGGGTATTCGTCCAGCGGGCCGAGCATGAGCGGCTATGCCTCCTCGATGAGCCGGCGCAGCAGGCCGGCGTGGTAGAACGTCGACTCGACGTCCTCGGGCTTCTCGATCTCGCCGAAGTGCACGCGCCGCGCGCTGGTGCGCATGAACACACAGCACCAGATCACTCCGGAGTAGACGTAGAACCAGCGCAGATCACCGAGTTCGACGCCGGTCAACTTCTCGTAGGTGGCGCGTACGTCCTCTTCGCGCATGACATGGGGCAGCCCGGGCATCCCGGCGAGACCGGAGAGTTCCTGGAACACCATATGCGCGAAGATGATCCACGCCACGTCCAACTCGCGCGGCCCGAGGGTCGCCATCTCCCAGTCCAGCACCGCGACGGGGCGGAAGTCCTCGTAGAGCACGTTGCCGACTCGCGAATCGCCCCAGGCCAGGACCGGCTCGGTGGCCGCGACATCGGCGGGGAAATGGTCCTCGAGCCAGCCCAACGCGGTCTCGACCAGCGGCGAGCGGCCGATGTCGGGAACGGCGAACTCATACCAGCCTTTGAGCCAGTTCAGCTGGCGGCGCAACGGGGTATCGCCTGCGGGCACGGCCTCGGCGAGGAAGCCAAATGTGTCGGCTGCGTTGGGGATCGCGTGCAGCTTGGCCAGCACCTCAACCGTCGAATCCTGCAGCGCGCGCTGCTGTTCGACGGGAGCGTCGGCGAACCAGTTGTCGCCGAAGGTGTAGGGCATCACGTCGGGCGGCACGATGCCCGAGACATGGTCCATCAGGAAGAAGGGCGCACCGAGGACCTTGCCGGTCGTGTCGATCCAGCGCACCCTCGGCACCGGCACGTCGGTCAGTTCCTCGACCAGCCGGATGACCTCGAACTGATGGTCCATCCGGTAGGTGATGAAGACGGGGACGTCCTCCTCGGTGGGGGCCACCCGGGCCACCCACTTCTGCTCGACCTCCGTGCCGTCCTCTTCCCAGCGGCCGGTCAGGATGATCGTCTCCGACGACATGCCGTTCGAGTCGATGCCGCTTTCGACGGTCACCTCCGGTTTCACGCGACCGGGCATGACGGTGGACAGCCATTCCGAGAGCAGCGCGGGAACGGTGCTGACGTCACGACCAGAACGCTGCAACCGATCGAGGTCGTTTTCCACAGACGGTTGGTTGGTCACCTTTGTCCTCTCCAACCCTATTACGATACGGTGGGTAGCGTTATGAAAGCAGACGCGTCTTCGCTTGACAAGACCGCGGTCCCCGGGCGGCCTCGAGATCCGCGTATCGACGCTGCCATATTGCGTGCTACCGGGGAGCTGCTTGTCGAAATCGGTTATCCGAATCTGACTTTGGCTGCTGTCGCCGAGCGTGCGGGCACCACCAAGACCGCGCTGTACCGCCGGTGGTCCAGTAAGGCGGAGCTGGTTCACGAAGCCGCCTTCCCTACCGCGCCCACCGCGCTCGCCACCCCCGCAGGCGATTTCCCCGCCGACGTGCGTGCCATGCTCGCCGCCACCCGGGACGTCTTCACCAGCCCGGTGGTGCGCGCCGCGCTGCCCGGTCTGATCGCCGACATGAGTGCGGACGCCGAACTGAACGCGCGGGTGATGGCCCGGTTCACCGACGTGTTCGCCGCGGTGCGCGATCGGCTCGTCGAGGCCGTGCATTGCCGCGAAGTTCACGCCGACGTCGACCCGGAACGCCTCATCGAACTGATCGGTGGTGCGACGATGATGCGGTTGTTACTGCGCCCCGAGGATGATGTCGACGCCAACTGGGTCGACCAGACGGCGGCGATCCTGGTGCACGGCGTGGCGCTGTAAGAAGAGAGGCATGCGATGACCGGACGACTTGCTGGCCGAACCGCCATCGTCACCGGAGCCAGCCGTGGCCTTGGCCGCGCGACCGCGCTGGCCCTGGCAGCTGACGGCGCCGCGGTGGCAGTGGCGGCCCGCACCGAACAACAGTGGGACGAGCGCCTGCCCGGCACCATCGGCGACACCGTCGCCGCCATAGAAGCTGCCGGCGGACAGGCCGTCGCGATCCAGGCCGACCTGCTCGAGCGCGATGACCTGCCCCGCCTGGTCGCCGAAGCTCGCGCGGCACTCGGTCCCGTCACGATTCTGGTCAACAACGCCGCGTTCACCGCGCCGGGCCGTCCGCCCAAACCTGACGCCGCGCCGAAACAGGCAAGGCCCAACGCTGCGGCAGGTGCGGCCAACGCTGACTGGCCCGGCTTCTTGGCCATCCCACCGAACGCGTATCGCAGGCATTTCGAGATCGGCGTGTTCGCCTCCTACGAGCTGATCCAGCTGGTCTGCCCGGACATGTTCTCCGCGGGTGTCGGCTCGATCATCAACGTCACGTCGGTGGCCTCCCGGGTGCCCGGCGATGGGCCGTATGAGAACTTCGCCGGTGGTGTGCTGCCCGGCTACGGCGGATCAAAGGCAGCGCTGGAACACCTGACCTGGTGTGCGGCTTACGACCTGCAACGGCACAACATCGCGGTCAACGCGCTGGCGCCGTCGCGGCCGATTCCCACGCCGGGCCTGTCGTACTACCGCAATGAGTTCACCAGCGTGTCCCCGGAGGACGAGTTCGCCCGCGCGGCAGTCGAGTTGGCGGTGGTCGACGCCAATGTTGTCACGGGCCGCACGATCGGGCACCTTGAAGTGCTCGACGGAAGCTTCGCCCCGTTCACGAACACCGCGTCCGCGCTAGGCTAGCGGTCGGCGTTAGGGAATCTGGCGCTTGTTGCGCTCGGCGACCTCGCGCTGGCGGGCGGCGAGCTGCCCGGTGTCCACCATCGATGCACCGGCCACCGCGCGTTCGGCCGTCAACGCCGGCTCAGTGACCGCCGCGGTTCCGGCGCGATAGATCTGCTTAAGACCTGCCATCGTCGGTGCGGGTACCTCTGCGATCTGGTTCGCGAGTTCGAGAACGCGCACCAGAAGCTGTTCGTGGGCAACCACTTCGGTGACCAGACCGATCCGCTCGGCGCGCTGCGCGTCGACCACCTCACCGGTCATCGACAGCCGCCGGGCCATCCCGGAGCCAACCAGCCGCGGCAGCCGCGCCGTCATTCCGCCGCCGGGCAGGATCCCGACCCGGGCGTGAGTGTCTGCGAAATACGCGCGCTCCGAAGCGATCAGGAAGTCGCATGCCAGCGCGATCTCCAGTCCGCCGGTGAACGTCGCGCCGTTGATCGCGCCGACGACTGGCTTGCTCAGCGCGACAATCGCGTTCATACAGTTCATCTTGTCGAAGCGGCCGAAGTAATCCATACCCATGCTCTGGGCCTGTTTGAGGTCGACACCCGCGCAGAACGCCGGATCAGTGCCCGTAAGCACCACCGCGCGGACCGATTCGTCGGCTTCGGCGGCGCCGAGCGCGGCGTAGAGCGCCTCGAACAGCTCGGTGCTCAACGCGTTGCGCGACTCGGGCCGGTTCATCGTCAAGACCCGGACAGCGCCGTGGTCATCACTGAGGAGGATCATCAGTTCAGGAACCTAGCCGCATGGTCAACGAGGTCGAGCAGCGGCTGGGGTAGCGCGCCGAGCGCGAACGTGATGGCCGCGGTCAGCGTGATCGTCGCGACGCTCAGCGAGCTGGGTGTGATGACCTCCGGGGCGTCTTCGGGCGGATCGGTGAAGAACATCAGCACGATCACCCGCACGTAGAAGTACGCCGCGATCGCAGATGCGATCACACCGACCACCACCAGCGGGATGGCCCCACCCTGCCCGGCAGCCTTGAAGACCGCGAACTTACTGACGAAGCCGCTGGTGAGTGGGATACCGGCAAAGGCCAGCAGGAACAGTGAGAACACCACGCCGACAAGGGGGTAGCGCCGGCCCAGGCCCGCCCAACCGGCCATCTCGGTCTCCTCGACACCGTTGGCGTCGCGGACCACGCTGACCACCGCGAAGGCACCCAGTGTGGAGAAGCCGTAGGCGAACAGATAGAACAGCGTGCCCGACAGTCCCGCCGGGTTGGCGGCGATCACCCCGGTCAGGATGAAACCGGTATGCGCGACAGCCGAATACGCCAGCATCCGTTTGACGTCGGTCTGGGTTACGGCAGTGACGGTGCCGACCGCCATGGTGAGGATCGCCACCGCCCACAGCACGGGCCGCCAGTCATGGCTGAGGCCGGGCAGCGCCACATAAAAGATCCGCAGCATCGCACCGAACGCGGCGACCTTGGTAGCCGCTGCCATGAAAGCGGTGATGGGCGTTGGTGCGCCCTGGTATACGTCGGGGATCCACGAGTGGAACGGCACCGCACCGACCTTGAACAGCAGACCGACCGCGACCAGGGAGGCGCCGATGAGCCCCAGCATGGTGTTATCGGTGCTGGTGTTTATGGCGTGGGCAATAACGGGCAGGCTCAGGGTCCCGGCGTACCCGTAGAGCAGCGCGATGCCGTACAGGAAGAATGCCGACGAGAACGCGCCGAGCAGAAAGTATTTCAAGGCTGATTCTTGCGATAGCAACCGCCGATGACGGGCCAGGCCACACATCAGATACAGCGGCAGCGAGAACACTTCCAGCGCAATGAACATCGTCAACAGATCGTCGGCGGCAGGGAAGATCATCATGCCGGCGATGGCGAACATCGTCAGCGGGAACACCTCGGTGTGCACCAGCGCGGTCTTGGTGGCGATCTTCTCCGCGACACTGCCCGGCACCGCCGAGGCGTCGGGGGTGAAAGCGTCCAAACTCGCTGCGCGTGAATCGGATTCAGCGGGCGCTCGACGTTCGGCGATCAGCAGAACACCGAGCACGCCGATCAGCAGGATGGTGCCCTGTAGGAACAAGGCCGGGGCATCGACCGCGACGGCACCGCCCACGACGGCCTGGCCGACCCCTTCTAGATCGCGCGCCAGCAGCACCACGGCGAAGAACGCCGCCACCAGACCGGCCAGGCTCAGGGCGACCTGCGTGGGATAGCGGCTCTTGCGGGGCAGCAACGCCTCGACGAGCACTCCGGCGACGGCCACCCCGAGGATGATCAACAGCGGTGAGAGCTGGCCGTATTCGACACTGGGCGCGATCACGGACGTGCCCCTTCCGCGACGGTGGGTGCCGGGTCGGTTTGATGGATCGACGTCAGGGTCGCGGCCACCGCGGGGTTGATGACGTCAAGGGCGATCTTGGGATACACCCCGAGCCCGATCAACAGCGCGATCAGCGGTGCCACTACCAGCAGCTCCCGCGGCCGCAAGTCACGGACCTTCTCATTGCCGTCGGTGATCGAACCGGTCATCATCCGTTGATAGAGCCAGAGTATGTAGACCGCGGACAGCACCAGCGCCACGGACGCGATGACGGCGAAGGCAGGGTACCGAGTGAATGTGCCGATCAGAACTAGGAACTCACTGATGAATGGGGCGAGCCCGGGTAGCGACAGCGTCGCCAGGCCCGCCACCAGGAAGGTGCCCGCCAGAACGGGGGCGACCTTCTGGATCCCGCCGTAATCGGCGATGAGCCGGCTGCCGCGGCGAGTGACCAGGAACCCGGCGATCAAGAACAATGCGGCCGTGGAGATGCCGTGGTTGACCATGTACAGGGTGGAGCCCGCCTGGCCCTGGCTGGTCATCACGAAGATGCCCAGGATGATGAAGCCGAAGTGGCTGATCGAGGTGTAGGCGATGAGCCGCATGACATCGGTCTGGCCGATCGCCAGGATGGCGCCGTAGACGATCCCGATCACCGCAAGCGCGATGATCAACGGGCGGAACAGCGTTGCCGAGTCGGGGAAGAGCGGCAGGCAGTAACGCAACATCCCGAAAGTGCCGACCTTGTCCATCACCGCCATCATCAGCACGGCAGACGCCGGCGTGGCCTGTACCGCGGCATCTGGCAGCCAGCGATGGAACGGCCACAGCGGGGCTTTCACCGCGAACGCGAACAGGAACCCGAGGAAGAACGCGTTGGCGACGCCGGGCGCCATCGTGAACTTCCCGGTCGCAACGGCGTCGACGATGAGGCGGAAGTCGAATGTGCCGGCGTCGAACGCCTTGCTGGCCGAAGTGACCACGTAGAGCCCGATGACCGCGGCCAGCATGATTAACCCGCCGAACAGGTTGTACAGCAGGAACTTCACCGCTGCGGCCGGCGCCGCGGAGCCGGCGGCATTGGACTGAGCTCGATTTCCTCCGCCGAACCCACCGATCAGGAAGTACATCGGGATCAGCATGGCTTCGAAGAAGACGTAGAACAGCAGGATGTCGAGCGCAACCAGCGACATCATGACCATGCCTTCGACGGCCAGCATCAGCGCGATGTAGCTGTGTGGTGCGCGGCCGGACAGCCCTGCCCGGGCGTCGGCGTCGTTCCAGCCGGCGATCAACAACAGCGGCATCAGGACGGCGGTGAGCACTACCAGTGCCAACGCGATCCCGTCGAGGCCAAGGATGTACCCGGTGCCGAAAGACGGTATCCACGGATGGTTTTCGACGAACTGGAACTGCGCGCCGGTCGGATCGAAGCGCACGGCGAGCAGTAGCGATAGCACCAACACCGCCAGCGAGACCACGACCCCGGCGTACTTCGCGAACTGCCGCAGCGAGGCGGGCAGCACGATGATCACGGCCGCGCCGACGACGGGGATCGCCCACAGCACGGTCAGCCAGGGAACGTTCGTCATTGTGTCACCTCCACGCCGTGAACAGGACTACGGCGATCACCAGTGCCGTACCGGCCAGCATGCACAGCGCATACGAGCGGGCGAACCCGGTCTGCACCTGACGCAGCCGTTCCGAGATCCGGCCGACCGCATAGGCGAGCCCCTGCGTCACCCCGTCGACGCCCTTCTCATCCACGACCACAAGACCTTTCGTCAGCTCCTGGCCGCTGCGCATGAAGACCGCCTCGTTGAACGCGTCCCCGTAGAGGTCGTTGCGTGCCGCGACGGTCAGCGGGGACACGTCCAGCGGCGCGGCCTCGGGCACCTTGCGCGTCGCGTATTGCCGGTAGGCCGCCGCGATACCGATGGCGACGACGCCCAGCGCGGTCACGGTGATGATCCAGGCGGGGATGAGGTGTTCGGCTTCGTGGCTGCCGACCACCGGCTCCAGCCAGTGTCGCAGGGTGTTGCCGATGGCGAGGAGGGCACCGGTGCCGACGGAGCCGACGGCCAGCGCGATCATCGGCGCGGTCATGGTGGCGGGGGATTCGTGGGGGTGGGTGTTGGGTTTCCAGCGCCGATGGCCGAAGAATGTCAAGAGCATGACGCGGGTCATGTAGAAGGCGGTGATCCCCGCGCCGAGTAACGCGGCCCCGCCCAGAAGGATGCCTTTGGCGCCGCCGCTGTTGAACGCCGCTTCGATGATGGCGTCTTTGGAGAAGTAGCCGGCGAACGGCGGGACGCCGATGATCGCGAGATAGCCGAGCCCAAAGGTGACGAAGGTGATGGGCACCACGGAGCGTAGGCCGCCGTAGCGGCGCATATCGGTCTCGTCGTCCATGGCGTGCATGATCGAGCCGGCCCCGAGGAACAGGCCGGCCTTGAAGAAGCCGTGGGTGAGCAGATGCATGATCGCGACCGCGTAGCCGGCCGGACCCAGTCCGGCGGCCAGCACCATGTAGCCGATCTGGGACATCGTGGAGGCGGCGAGTGCCTTCTTGACGTCGTCCTTGGCGCAGCCGATGATCGCGCCGAACAGCAGGGTGACGGCGCCGACGATGACGACGGCGGTCTGCGCACCCGGCGCGGCGTTGAAAATCGGGCCGGATCGGACGATGAGGTAGACACCGGCGGTGACCATGGTCGCGGCGTGGATCAGTGCGGACACCGGGGTGGGGCCTTCCATCGCGTCACCGAGCCAGGACTGCAGTGGCACCTGGGCGCTCTTGCCGCAGGCGCCCAGGAGCAGCAGCAGGCCGACCGCGGTCAGTGCGCTCTGGCTCATGCCCGGCACTGAAGCGAACACGGTGCTGAAGGTGACCGAGCCGAGGCTGGCGAACAGCACCATCAACGCGATCGCCAGGCCCATGTCTCCGACGCGGTTGACCACGAAGGCTTTCTTGGCTGCGGTGGCCGCCGACGGCTTGTGCGACCAGAACCCGATCAGCAGATACGACGCCAGACCCACGCCTTCCCAGCCCAGGTAGAGGCCCAGGTAGTTGTCGGCCAGCACCAGCAGCAGCATCGCGGCGACGAACAGGTTGAGGTAGGCGAAAAACCTCCGGCGAGCGGGGTCGGTCTTCATGTAGCCGATCGAGTAGATGTGGATGAGAGAGCCCACCCCGCTGATCAGCAGCACGAAGCACATCGACAGCGCATCGAGTTGCAGGCCGAAGTCCACCCGCAGGACACCGACCGGCACCCAGGAGAACAGCACCTCGTGGACGATGCGGTTCTCGCCCGGGAGCGCGAGCAGGTGGGTGAATAACACTGCGCCGCAAACGAACGCGCCGATCATGGCGGCGCAGGCCAGGAGATGTCCCCACGCGTTTGTGGCCTTGCCCCCCAGCAGCAGGATCACCGCCCCGGCCAGGGGCAGCGCGATGGTCAACCACACGTACATCAGTGCCGCAACAGGTGGGCGTCGTCGACGTTGGCGCTACGCCGGGTGCGGAAGATCGTCATGATGATCGCCAGACCGACCACCACCTCGCAGGCGGCCACCACCATGGTGAAGAACGCCACCACCTGACCGTCCAGGTGACCGTGCATGCGGGAGAACGTCACGAATGCCAGATTCGCGGCATTGAGCATCAGCTCCACACACATGAACATGACGATCGCGTTGCGCCGCAACAACACCCCTGAGGCGCCGATGGTGAACAACAGCGCCGACAGATATAGGTAGTTGTCCGGATTCATCGTTGACCGTTCCCGTTGTCGGACCGCGCCAGGATCGTGCTCACCGACGATTCCTCCTTCGTGCCGTCGGGTAGTCGAGCCAGGGTGTTGAGGGCGTTGTGCCGGGCGTAGACCCCGGGGTTGGGCAGCGGTGTGGCGCGGGCGCCGGTCTGGAAGCGGTCGATCACCAATTCGCGCTGGGTCTTTCGCCGTTCGAACCGCTCCCGGTGCGCCAGCACCATCGCACCAAGGGCCGCAGTGATCAACAGCGCACTGGTCAGCTCGAAGGCCCAGAGGTCGCGGGTGAAGATGAGCACCGCCAGGCCCTGCACATTGCCACCCGCATTCGCCTCGGCCAAGCCCACGAACCCGGTCGTGGTCACGGTGCCGATCCCGGCGATCAGCAAGATGCCGAACCCCAGGCCGGCCGCGATAGCCGCAATACGCTGGCCTCGAATGGTTTCCACCAGTGACTCCGAGGAGTCGACGCCGATCAGCATCAGCACGAACAGAAACAGCATCATCACCGCACCGGTGTAGACGACCACCTGCACCACTCCGAGGAACAGCGCGTCCTGTGCGACGTAGACCATCGCCAGCGCGATCATCGTGGTGGCGAGGAAGATCGCCCCGTAGACGGCCTTGGGTGCCGTGACGACGCCGACCGCTCCGGCCACCGCGATGACGGCGAGAATCCAGAACACCACGGCCTCGGTTGTGGATGTGCGGACGAGGGTTTCGGCCGCCAGGAAGGTTACAGTCACCCAGCCACCCCTTTGCCGACCGAGCCAATCCCCGTGTCGCTTCGCTCCTGCCCGCCGATCTCAATCCCCGTGTCGCTTCGCTCCTGCCCGCCGATCTCAATCCCCAAGGCTTGCCCGACCGCGATCCGCCCCAAGTAGTAGTCCTCGTCGGTGGCCCCCGGCGCCATCGCGTGCGGCGGGGCTGCCATTCCCGGTTGTAGTGGGGCCAGCAGTTTGTCCTTGCCGTAGATCAGGTCGGAGCGGTTGTCGTCGGCCATCTCGTAGATGTTGGTCATGGTCAGCGCCCGGGTGGGGCATGCCTCGATGCACAGTCCGCAGCCAATGCAACGCAGATAGTTGATCTGGTACACCCGCCCGTAGCGCTCACCGGGGGAAAACCGTTCGCCCGCAGTGTTATCGGCGCCCTCGACGTAGATGGCATCAGCGGGACACGCCCACGCACACAGTTCGCAGCCGATGCACTTCTCCAGCCCGTCGGGATACCGGTTGAGCTGATGGCGGCCGTGGTAGCGCGGCGCGACCGGGCCGGGTTTCTCCGGATACTCCTCGGTAATAGGCCGTTTGAACATCGTGCCGAACGTCACGCCGAAACCCTTGACCGCATCGAGGAACTTAGGCATCTGCTGTCTCCTTGGGTGGCGTCGCCGGACCGGGCATCGGGGGGATGGGGAACGCCCGGGCATCCGCCGGGGGCGGTGGTGGCAGGGTCTTGCGGTGGATGAGCTTGCGCCGCAGAGATTTCGCCGCCAGCAGGACGAGCAACAGCACCGCGGCGACGATCATGTTGGTGATGATGCCGGCGCGGCCGATGCTGTGCAGGACGGCCACGATCATGATCCAGACCAGCGAGATCGGGATGAGCAGTTTCCAGCCCAGCGCCATGAACTGGTCGTAGCGCAGCCGCGGCAGGGTGGCCCGTAGCCACATGAAGACGAACAGGAACGTCCACACTTTGGCCACGAACCAGATCAGCGGCCACCACTCGGTGTTGGCGCCGTCGATCAGGCTGATCGGCCAGGGGGCATGCCAGCCTCCGAGGAACAAGGTGGTGGCCAGTGCGGAGACGGTGGTCATGTTCACGTACTCGGCGAGCATGAACATCGCGAACTTCAGCGAGGAGTATTCGGTGTGAAAGCCGCCCACCAGTTCGCCTTCGGCCTCGGGCAAGTCGAACGGGGCCCGGTTGGTTTCACCGACCATGGAGGTGACGTACACCGCGAAGGACGGCAGCAGCAGGAAGACGTACCAGGTGTGTTCCTGGGCGGCCACGATGCCTGATGTGGACATGGTGCCGGCGTACAGGAACACCGCGGCAAAAGACAATGCCATGGCGATCTCGTAGGAGATCACCTGCGCGCTGGAGCGCAACCCACCCAGCAGGGGATAGGTGGAACCCGAGGACCAGCCGGCCAGCACGATCCCGTACACCCCGATCGAGGTGACGGCCAGGATGTAGAGCACCGCGACCGGGAGATCGGTGAGCTGCAACGGAGTCCGGTGTCCGAAGACCGAGACCACCGGACCCAAGGGGATGACCGCGAAGGCCAGGATCGCCGGGATCACCGAAATGATCGGCGCCATCAGGTAAATGGGCTTGTCCACCCCGGCCGGTATCAGCCCCTCTTTCAGGGCGAGTTTGATGCCGTCGGCCAGGGATTGCAGGATTCCCCACGGTCCGACTCGGTTGGGTCCGTACCGCATTTGCATGCGGCTCAGGATCTTGCGTTCCAGCAGGATCGCCACCAATACGGTGAGCAAGAGGAAGGCGAAGACCGCGACCGCCTTGATCACAATCAGCCACCACGGATCAAGACCGAACACCGTCATATCCGGGTAGTTCATGCGCCGGCCTCCCGCTCGATGCATACCACGGCACCGGTGGTGACGCCGAGTTGCTCGTGCACCGCGCTACCGGGTGAGTGCAGCGGCAGCCACACCACACCATCGGGCATGTCGGTGATCGCCAGCGGCAAGGTGATCGCTCCGCGCCCGGTCGACACGGTGACCACATCTCCGTCGGCGGTGTCGATCCCGGCTGCCGTCGCCGCCGACAGGTGCACCACAGCCGGCCGTGCGGTTCCCGCCAGATATGGTTCACTGTCCTGTAACCGCCCGGAATCCAACAGCACTCGCCATCCCGCCAGCACTGCCTCACCGGTCTCCAATGGCATCGGCTCCTTCGGCGCAACGGCCGGGGGAGCGGGCCGCTCGCCGTCCCAAGACCCCAACGCCGCGATCTCCGCGCGGGCTTCGGCGGGGGTGCGGAATCCGAGGTCCACCCCGAGTTCGTCGGCCATGATCTGCAGCACCCGCAGATCAGGGAAAGAGTTGCCGGGCATTGCGGGTTCGAAGGAGCGAATCCGGCCTTCCCAGTTCAGGAATGAGCCGGCCTTCTCGACAACGGGGGCGATCGGGAACACCACGTCGGCCAGCGCCGTCACAGCGGATTCCCGTAGTTCGAGGCTTACGACGAAGCCGGTCGATTCGATGGCGGCGAGAGTGGCGTGCGGCTCGGGCAGGTCGGTCGGATCGACCCCACCGATGAGCAGCGCGTCCAGTTCGCCGCCGGCGGCAGCGGCCAGGATCGCGGTGGTATCCCGGCCCGGCATGTCGGGAAGCTCGGCGACATGCCAGGCGGCAGAGAGCTGTTGGCGGGCGCCAGCAGCAGTGACGGGACGAGCGCCGGGCAGCAGATTGGGTAGACACCCGGTGTCCAGGGCGCCGCGCTCACCGGCGCGGCGGGGAATCCAGGCCAGCCGGGCGCCGGTCTCCTTGGCGACCCGCGCTACCGCCGACAGTGCGCCACGGCTGGTCGCGAGTCGTTCTCCGGCCAGGATGATCGCGGATGCCGGCAGGTCTGCGGCCAGCCCACCGAGGGCTGAGGCCTCCTGCCCGGGTTCGGTCGGCACCACCTGGGCGGCCAGCTTGGTGGATCCCGCCGAGGCGAACGGTGCGATCGTCACCACGCGCAGGCCGTGCTTGCGGACCGCCTTGCGCAGCCGCAGGAATACGATCGGCGACTCGTCCTCGGGCTCGAATCCGACCAGCACCACCACCGGGGCGGCCTGCAGATCGGTGTAGCTGACGTGGTGGCGGCCGGCCACCTCCGCGGCCAGGAACTCCTGTTCCTCCACCGAGTGCGGTCGAGAACGGAAGTCGATGTCATTGGTGCCCAGGGCGATTCGGGCGAATTTGGCGTAGGCATAGGCATCCTCGACCCCGACCCGGCCGCCGACCAGCACACCGGTCCGACCCGAGGCCAGCCCAGCGGCAGCCACCGCGATCGCCTCCGGCCAGGACGCCGAACGCAAGGCGCCGTTCTCGTCGCGCACCAACGGCGTGGTCAGGCGATCGCCGACGCGGGTGTAGGTGAACGCCCAGCGGCCCTTGTCGCAATTCCATTCCTCGTTGACTTCCGGGTCGTCACCGGCCAGCCGGCGCAGCACGACGCCGCGGCGATGATCGGTGCGCTGGGCGCACCCCGACGCGCAGTGCTCGCACACGCTGGGGCTGGACACCAGATCGAACGGGCGGGCCCGGAAACGATATGCCGCACTGGTCAACGCCCCGACCGGGCAGATCTGCACCGTGTTGCCACTGAAGTAGGAGTCGAAGGGTTCTCCGGGTGCGATGCCGACCTGCTGCTGCGCTCCGCGTTCCAATAGCGAGATCAATGGATCCCCGGCGATCTGGTCGGAAAACCTTGTGCAGCGGGCACACAACACGCAGCGCTCCCGGTCCAGCAGCACCTCGGTGGACAGGTTGATGGGCTTGGGGAAGGTGCGTTTGATATCGGTGAAACGAGTGTCGACCCGCCCGTTGGACATCGCTTGGTTCTGTAGCGGGCATTCCCCACCCTTGTCGCATACTGGGCAGTCCAGCGGATGATTGATCAGCAGCAGTTCCATCACGCCGTGCTGGGCTTTGTCGGCAGCCTCGGAGGTGTACTGGGTATGTACAACCATGCCGTCGGACACTGTGGTGGTGCAGCTGGCCATCGGCTTGCGCTGGCCTTCGACCTCGACCAGACATTGCCGGCAGGCCCCGACCGGATCAAGCAGCGGATGATCACAGAACCGCGGTATCTGCACCCCCATCAGTTCCGCGGCCCGAATCACCAATGTGCCCTTGGGTACTGCGACGTCGACGTCATCGATGACGAGGTTGACCATCGCTACGGCAGGAGACATCGGTGCATTTGTATCTGCGGTCTGGGTCATCAGGCTCCCACCCCCTCCGGCGCGGCCAGCATTGAGGCATACGGGTCGAACGGGCAGCTGCCGTCCAGGTGGGCCTCGTATTCAGCGCGGAAATACTTGATCGACGAGATGATCGGCGAGGCAGCACCATCACCCAACGCGCAGAACGACTTTCCGAAGATGGTGTCGGAGATGTCGAGCAGTTTGCCGATGTCTTCCTCGGTGCCGCGGCCGGTCTCGAGCCGTTCGTAGATCTGGCTGAGCCAGTATGTCCCTTCGCGACAGGGTGTGCACTTGCCACACGATTCGTGGGCGTAGAACTGCGTCCAGCGCCGCACGGCGCGCACCACACAGGTGGTCTCATCGAAGATCTGCAACGCCTTCGTGCCCAGCATTGACCCGACTGCGGCCATGCCCTCGTAATCCAATGGCGCGTCGAGATGTTCGGCTGTCAACAACGGTGTCGACGATCCGCCGGGAGTCCAGAACTTCAGCTCGTGACCGGCACGGACCCCACCGGCGTATTCGAGCAACTCGCGCAGGGTGATGCCCAGCGGTGCCTCGTACTGCCCAGGGGCGCTGACATGTCCGGACAGCGAATACAGCGTGAAGCCAGGCGATTTCTCCGAACCCATCGACTTGAACCAGTCCACCCCGCCCAGCAAGATCGGCGGCACGCTGGCGATGGACTCGACATTGTTGACGACGGTGGGGCAGGCGTACAGGCCGGCGACGGCGGGAAACGGTGGCCGTAGCCGGGGCTGGCCGCGGCGGCCTTCCAGTGAGTCCAGCAGCGCGGTTTCCTCACCGCAGATGTAGGCCCCGGCTCCGGCATGCACGATCAGGTCGAGATCGAATCCCGAGCCCTGGATATCGGTGCCCAGATAGCCCGCCGCATAGGCTTCGGCGACCGCGGCCTGCAGCCGCCGCAACACCGGAACGACCTCACCGCGCACATAGATGAAGGCGTGCCGGGCCCGGATCGCGTATGCCGCGATGATGGTGCCCTCGACGAGGAAATGCGGTGTGGTCAGAATCAGCGGAATGTCTTTACAAGTACCGGGTTCGGACTCGTCGGCATTGATCACCAGATACTTCGGCTTGGCGCCGGCCCCGGTCGCGTCCTGGGGAATGAAGGACCATTTGGTGCCGGTGGGGAAGCCCGCACCGCCGCGACCGCGCAGCCCGGACTCCTTGACCGTCGCGATGACGTCATCGGGTTTCATACTCAGCGCGGTTCGCAGCGCCTGATACCCGTCATGGCGAACATACGTTTCCAGCGCCCAGGGCTCGGGCTCATCCCAGAACCGGCTCAGCACCGGCGTCAGCGATGTTGCGGGCATCGCGCCTCGCTTTCGGGGACCGGGGGTGCCGACATGCCGAGCTCGCGGGCCACCCGCAGACCGGCTAATGTGGCCGCGCCCGGTGCGCCGCCGCCGGACTCGCCGTCACTCGACAGCCCGGCCAGCGTTCGTGCGGTGTCCCGGAATGAGCAGAGTTGGCTGCCGCGGGTGGGGTGTGGGGTGTGGCCGGCGCGAATATCGTCGATGAGTTGGCGTGCGGTGGCCGGGGTTTGATTGTCGAAGAACTCCCAATTGACCATGATGACCGGGGCGTAGTCGCAGGCGGCGTTGCATTCGATGTGCTCGAGGGTGATGCGCCCGTCGGCGGTGGTGCCCCCGGCGTGCACACCCAGTTCGGTTTCCAGGGTGTCCAGGATGGCGTCACCGCCCATGACGGCGCACAGGGTGTTGGTGCACACGCCGACCAGGTACTCGCCGGTGGGGGTGCGACGGTACATCGAGTAGAAGGTGGCGACGGCGGCCACCTCGGCATCGGTCAGGTCGAGTTGGCCCGCGCAGAAGGCGATTCCGGCCCCGGTAACGTAACCGTCTTCGGACTGGACCAGATGCAGCAGGGGCAGCAGCGCCGAACGGGCCTGCGGGTAGCGGGCGATGATCAGCGCCGCGTCAGCGGCGAGGCGCTGTTGCACCTGGGCCGGATAGCTGGTGGGCCGCCCGGGTTCCTCAGGCCGCGGGCCCAACACCAGGTCGATGCTCACCTGTCGACACCTCCCATGACCGGATCGATGGACGCGACGGCGGCGATGACGTCGGCGACCATGCCGCCCTCCGACATGGCGGCCACCGCCTGCAGATTCGTGAAACTCGGGTCGCGGTAATGCACCCGATACGGACGCGTGCCACCGTCGGAGACCATGTGCACCCCGAGCTCGCCGCGGGGAGATTCCACCGCGACGTAGACCTGACCGGCGGGCACCCGGAAGCCCTCGGTGACCAGTTTGAAGTGATGGATCAGGCCTTCCATCGAGGTGCCCATGATCTTGGCGATATGGGCGGGGGAGTTACCCAGCCCGTCGGGGCCGATTTGCAGATCCGCGGGCCAGGCCAGCTTCTTGTCACTGATCATCACCGGGCCGGGCTCCAACCGCTCCAGGCACTGGGCGACAATGCGCAGAGACTGGCGCATTTCACCGACCCGGATCAGGTACCGGCCATAGCAATCAGAGCCGGTGGCGGTGACGACATCGAAGTCATAGGTCTCGTAGCCGCAATAGGGTTGAGTCTTGCGTAGATCATGAGGCAGCCCGGTGGACCGCAGCACCGGACCGGTGATGCCCAGCGCCATACACCCGGTTAGATCCAGGTAACCGATCCCCTGAGTGCGGGCCTTCCAGATATAGCTCTCGGTCAAGAGGTCTTCGAGTTCACGCAGCCGTCCAGGCAGGATCGTGAGAAGGTCACGAACCCGCTCGGGTCCGTCGTCCGGCAGGTCGGTGGCCAGGCCGCCGGGGCGGATGTAGGCGTTGTTCATCCGCAAGCCGGTGATCGCCTCGAACACGTTCAAGATGAGCTCGCGTTCGCGGAAGCCGAAGAACATCGGGGTCATCGCCCCCAACTCCATGCCGCCGGTGGCCAACGCCACCAGATGGCTGGAGATGCGGTTGAGTTCCATCACCATCACCCGAACCACGCTCGCCCGCACCGGGATGTCGTCGGTGATGTCGAGAAGTCGTTCCACGCCAAGGCAGTAGGCGGTCTCATTGAAAAACGGCGACAGGTAGTCCATCCGGGTTACGAACGTCACGCCTTGAGTCCAGGTGCGGTACTCGAGGTTCTTTTCGATACCGGTGTGCAGATACCCGATGCCGCATCGGGCTTCGGTGACCGTCTCGCCCTCGATCTCCAGGATCAACCGCAACACCCCGTGTGTCGAGGGATGCTGGGGACCCATGTTCACCACGATCCGCTCGCCGGCTTCGCCCTTGCGGGCGGCGGCCACGATGTCCTGCCAGTCCTGGCCGCCCAGGACGATCACGTTTTCTTCGATACTCATCAGTGATACGACCTGCGCTCATCGGGCGGGGGGATCTGGGCACCGTGGTACTCGACCGCAATACCGCCGAGTGGATAGTCCTTGCGCTGCGGGTGGCCCACCCAGTCGTCGGGCATCTCGATGCGGGTCAATCCGGGGTGGCCGTCGAAGATGATGCCGAAGAAGTCGTAGGTCTCCCGCTCATGCCAGTCGACCGTTGGATACACTGAAAACAGCGATGGCACATGCGGATCGGCGTCCGGGCATGTCACTTCAACCTGGACTCGCCGGTTGTGGGTGATCGACATCAACGGGTAGAACGCATGCAATTCCCGGCCCGTGTCGTCCGGGTAATGAACACCCGACACACCACAACATAATTCGAACCGCAGGCGTTCGTCGTCGCGCAGCGCCTGGGCCACGGCAGGCAGATGGCCGCGGCGGACTTCCAGGTTCAGCTGTCCGCGGAAGACGACGACACGTTCGACGGCGGTACCGAAAGCGTCGGTGCCCAACACCTCGGCCAACCGGTCGACGAGCTCGTCGAAATAGGAGCCGTAGGGCCGCGGTGTGCTGCCGGGCAAAGCGACTCCACGGACCAGCCGGCCGTAGCCGGACGTGTCGCCGCTGCCGTTGATGCCGAACATTCCGTGGCGAACACCGATAACCTCATCCTCGCTCACCGCAGCAGCCCCTTGAGTTCCAGTGTGGTGGGGGAAGCCAGGGCGGCCTGTTCGGCCGCCGCGATGGCCTCGGCACGATGCACCCCCAACGGCATCTCGGCAATCTTGGCGTGCAGGGCCAGGATCGCATTCAGCAACATTTCCGGACGCGGGGGACACCCGGGGAGATAGATATCCACCGGCACCACATGATCCACACCCTGCACCACCGCGTAGTTGTTGAACATCCCTCCACTGGAGGCGCACACCCCCATGGCCAGCACCCATTTCGGCTCGGCCATCTGGTCATAGACCTGCCGCAGCACTGGGGCCATCTTCTGGCTCACCCGGCCGGCCACGATCATCAGATCCGCCTGCCGGGGGGTGGCCGAAAACCGTTCCATGCCAAAGCGGGCGATATCGAACCGGGGTGAGGCCGTCGCCATCATCTCGATCGCACAACACGCCAAACCGAACGTCGCCGGCCACAGCGACCCCTTACGCACAAACCCGGCGACCTTCTCCACCGTCGACAACAGGATGCCGCCCGGCAACTGCTCCTCTAATCCCATTCCAGGCCACCCCGGCGCCACACATACCCATACACCACGAACACGGTGCCCATGAAAATCAGCATCTCTACCAGCGCGAACGTCCCCAGCGAGTCAAACGAGACCGCCCAGGGATACAGAAACACGATCTCGATGTCGAACACGATGAACAACATCGCGGTCAGGTAGTACTTGATCGGGAACCGCTGGCCCGCTGGCTCCCCGGCTACCGGCTCGATCCCACACTCGTAGGCCTCCAACTTGGCCCGGTTGAACCGCCGGGGCCCGATGACCAACGCGATCACCACCGACACAATCGCGAACCCGGCCGCGATCACCCCCAACACCAAGATGGGCAGGTACAGATTCATAGGGCTGTGTCACTCCTCGCTTGGGCTGGAGATGTGAGCTACGACACAGCCTAGCGATCTTGAGTGCTGCTGTCGCGGTTTCGTTAGGATGGTTCGAAGAGCTGAACGCGGTCCATCTCGCCACGAGAGGGCAAGGGCGACAGCGTATTTGGCGTCTAAATCACTGAACTGGTGTGCGCAGCAAACCAACGACCGCGTCGCCCAGCCGGATCGGGTCGATCGGATGAGGCACTGCGGCCTCCGCCCGCGACCAGTTGGCCAGCCATGCATCGTCGGGCCGGCCGGTCAAGACCAGCACTGGCGGGCAGTCGTCGATCTCGTCCTTGAGTTGTTTGGCAATGCCCATGCCGCCGACCGGGGCTGCCTCACCGTCGAGGATCACCAGATCGAATCCGCCGGCGTCCATCAGCTGAATGACCATGGGGCCGGTGGCGACATCGGTATAGGCCAACTCCGGCAGTTCGGGATGGACCCGCGTCCCCAGCGCCAAGCGCACCTGCTCCCTGGTGCGGGCATTGCTGCTGTACACCAGAACGTTAAGAGGTTGTGCGCCGGGCCGAGACACCCCGCCGATGCTACTTCTACATCGCGGAATTCATCGTGGATGCGCTGAAATCGACACCAGCGCGGGAAAGTTCGAGTGTTGCACACGGCCGCCTACCCGCAGGATCACCTGTTCACCGCGCAGCGTCGCGGAATCCAGGATGTGCCGCTGGACGAAGCCGCCGTCGAACACCTGCCGGTCGAGCACCTCGACGTCACCGTCCGTGATGGCGGCGAACAGCCGGTCGGCAGCGTCGATGATCTGATCGGGGGTGGGCATCAGCTCCTCCCTCCCTGGGATTGGTCATATCCGGGGTGGGCGATGGCCAGCCGGTGGCGGACCAGGGCCCGCAGGCCGCCGACGATGTCGTCGTGATCGTCGAGGTCGCCGGCGCGGATCGCGGCGGCGAGGGTGTTCTCATCGGAGAAACCGAGCTGCTCCAGGGCAGCCAGCGGCTCGCCCGAGGTCTTCTCGAGCAACTCCCGCTCGACGGTGCGCAACACGTTCGCGGCGACGAGGGCGTGGAAGTTGACCGACCCGGTGGTGTTGGCCCGGACGTCACCCTCGAGGAATTCGGCAACGGCAGCGACCAGCTCGGCGGCGGTGGGCCGCCCGTTCAGCCCGGTCATGACGCTCCCTCCAGCAGGTCCAGGAGATCCCATTCGGTTTCGCAGACCCGCCGCCCGACCGCGGCGAGTTCTACCGAACGGCTTTGGCCGCTGAGATGTCGTTCGGCCTGGAACCGGCAGATCACCCCCCAACGCAGGGTGGCCACCACCAGCCACCAGCGCAGTGCCGCCCGGTCGACTCCTGTGCCCCCAGCATGCTCGTAGGCGGCGACGAAGTCGTCGATGCTGCCAAGCCCGCCTGCGGCCATGCTGGGTGGGGCACCGAACCGCCAGGCTCTGATGCAGAACCACGCGAGGTCTTCATAGATCTCACCGATGTGGACCAGTTCCCAATCCAGCACCGCCGCCAGGCCGGACCCGTCGACGATCAGGTTGCCCATCCGGAAGTCGCCATGCACCAGCCGCAGGGGTGACGGTGGCGGGCGATGTTTGGCCAGCCAGCGGAACGCCCACTCGAATGTCGCTGTGGTTTCGCCCATTTCGTCCAGGCGGTGGCGCCATTCCGCCACAGCGTCCTGTTCGGTGAGGCCTGGTGCGTCAGTAGCGGCGCGATGAATCGCGGCCAGCGCCCGCGCGCACTGGCGCAGTAGCCTCGCCCGACTGTCGTCGTCGAGTTGCCGCTGGATGCGCCGGACGATGGTTTCGCCGGCGATCTCGCCGCAGATCAAAAACGGATTACCCAGTAGCTCAACGGAATCCGACGCAATCAGCACATCAGGCACCGGGGCGCCGACTGCGCCGGCGGCCTTCTGCACGGCAGCCTCCAACTCCATGCCGGCGTGCACATCGTCGGGCGGACCGGTGCGCAGGATCAGCGCACGCCGATCTGAACCCGTAACCGCGTCGAACGCCCAGGTGGTGCGACTCGCGCCACCGGTCAGCGCGCGCAGGTTATCGATCTCGGTGGTCGGTCCGAGGATGGGGCGCAGCACCCCGGCCACATCCGCGGACAGCGTCTCGGCGGCCACGTCAGCGGGCCGGCTTGCCGAACTTGAACATCCGCTGGGCCACCCGACGCATCTGAATCTCCTCGGCGCCCTCGGTGATCCGGTAGCGGCGATGGTGGCGGTAGATGTGCTCGAAGGGCTCGTGGCGGCTGTAGCCGATACCGCCGTGCACCTGCATGGCTCGATCGGCCGCCTCGCATACCAGTCGATTGGCGCGGTAGTTCGCCATCGAGACCTTGTCGGACACTTCGAGGTGATGGTTGCGGTCGAGCTCCCATGCCGCGTAGCGGACCAGCAGCCGAACCATCTGCGCCTCGGTCTGCAACTCCACCAGCGGCCACTGCACCGCCTGATTGGCCGATAGTGGCTTGCCCCATGTCACCCGCTTGCCGGCGTACTCCACGGCCCGGTCGATACAGTGCTGGGCGGCGCCCAGGCTGCTGGCCGCCTGTCGAATCCTGTTCTCGTGCAGAAATGTTTGGGCAACTTCCAGCCCGTGATCGAGCTCACCGAGCACCGCGTCGGCGGGCACCCGAACATCGTGCAGTTCGACCTCGCCGTGGTCGGTGGGCATGTTGAACGTCCACCAGTAGAACGGAACCTCGAAACCGTTGGCATCGCAGGGAACCAGGAAGGCGGTGATGCCGGCGGCCTGGCCGGGCTCACCGGAGGTGCGGGCGAACACCAGATCGTGGGTGGCCCGGTGCACGCCGGTGTTCCAGCGCTTGGCGCCGTTGATCACCCAGTCGTCGCCGTCACGCTCAGCGCGGGTCTCCAGCCAGGTGGCATCCGAGCCGTGATCGGGTTCGGTGAGACCGAACGCCATCGACCGCCTGCCGGTCAGCATGGCCTCGATCCACTCGCTCTTCTGCGCCTCGGTGCCGAACCGGTCCATCATGATGACCTGCGGGAAGTTACCGACGATCGACGACTCGTCCTGAAGGTCGTTGTGCAGGCCAAGACCCTTGTGGGCCAGATGCTCTCGGATGACGGCCATGTCCACGTTGCTGCCGTCGCGGCCGCCGAACTTCGAGGGTAGCCCGTAGCGCAGCCAGCCGGCTTTATCGGCGCGACGGCGCATCTCATCGAGCAGGTCTTCCCATTCCCGCCGCGGGATACCGCCATTCTCGACGTCGGTCCGGGCGAACTCGCGACGCTGGTCGAAATACTGCATGTGCTCGCGCTCAAGCGGTTTGATCTCGGCCTCGATGAACGCGTCCATCTCGGCCAGCAGTGCCAGAAGGTGTTCGGGAAGAGTGAAATCCACGTTGATCTCCTTGTTTGACTAGAAGCCGTAGAGCGTTTTCTTCCAAATGGTGGACAGGGTCGTGATGGCCTCGGTATCCGACAAGCGCAGGCCCAGGCCGGCACTGTCGGGGCGTAGGCAGACGGTAGTGAATTGTTCGAACAGCAGCGCGATGGCCAGTGCGGTGTGTTCAGGTTGCAGCCCCACCGCGTATCCGTGTTCCTGGGCGCGCAGCACTGAGGCCGCGACGATATCAATACCGAACTGGCGGAACTGATTCTGCAGGCCGGCGAAGCGGGGCTCGGTGGCGGCCAGCTGATCCACCGCCACCATGACCCCGATGCTCTGTTTGAACATGTCCCAGTAGGCGGTGACGACGGTGACGAAAAATCGCGTGTCGTCGGGGGATTCGGCCAGGTGCAGCCGAAGCCCCGACGGCAGCACGACGTCGTGCAGAAATGAGTCGGCCAGCGCGGCCAGCAAGTCTTCTTTGTCGTTGTAGTAGCGGTAGAACACCGCAGGCGACCTCCCGGCCGCCGAAGTGATGTCGACCAGGGTGGTGCCGTGAAAGCCGCGCTCGGCGAACAGCTTCCTCGCCGCATCTTCGATGGCCTGCCGAGTCTGGAGACCCTTGGAACTCAGTGCGCGCGAGCCGTCGCCGGCTCCGTCCGCTTTGTGCGGACGGCTGGACGGTTCCATGATTGCCCCCGTGCTCGCCGGTGAGAAAACTAAACCTGACGTTACTTTTTGTTCGGAGCGTTGGCAAGAGCATCACTGCCTCAGGATGCTGCCGTTGACCTGCTTCAACGTGGGTCGTGGGCTTTCCTGGCAACGACTCTCAACGTTGTGCGGTAGGCGTAATGACACTGTTCGAAGTAAGGCTCACCGCTGGCTCGCCCGCCACTTGTCCAAGGCGCGACGGTCCCTTTTGGTCGGCCGTCCCGCGCCGCGATCGCGAGCCGCTACCGGTACCGCCGATGTCGGCGGCGGCGCGGGTGTCCGGTCCAGGTAGCATGTGACGGCATCGGCTGCCCCAACCCGTTTCTGGATGACTCGGACGACCTCAACGATCCGCGTTGTGTCGCCGACCAGGGCGCGCACTTCGTCACCGGGTGACACGGTCGTTGCGGGCTTGGCCACTCGATCGTTGATTCGCACGTGCCCACCCCGGCATGCCGCGGCGGCGTCCGGTCGGGTCTTGGTCAGCCGGACCGCCCACAGCCACCGATCAACGCGGGTCGAGTCCATGAAACCCCTCGGCACAGTTCAGGATCCGGTCGCCGGCCCGCAGCAGCGCGCTGGGTAGATCATGGCCGACCAGCGATCGCGCGACAGCCGCCGCGCGGATCGCGGCCTCCAGGTCGATGTCGACCCCAATCTCACTGTCCCGCAACAGGTACACCAGATCTTCGGTAGCGATATTGCCGCTGGCGCCCGGCGCGAACGGGCAACCCCCCAGTCCGCCCACCGACGAGTCGAGCCGTGTGACCCCGGCCGCCACCGCCGCATACGCGCTCGCCAGCCCCGAGCCGCGGGTGTTGTGGAAGTGCGCGCCCAGTGCAAGATCGCCGATGCGGGGTTTCACCTGGTTCATCAGCGAGGTGACCCGGCCGGGCGTGGTGGTGCCGATGGTGTCGGCGATCGCCAGCCGATCGGCACCGGATTCACATGCGGCGTCGACGATGTCGAGCACTCGCTGCGCCGGGGTGGGGCCGTCGAACGGGCAGTCCCAGGCGGTGGCGATGATCACCTCGACGCTGACGCCGGAGTCGTGGGCGATCGTCACGATGTCGGCGATCTGCGCGCTGGCGTCGGCGCTACTGCGCCCGACATTGGCATGGCTGTGCGCGTCGGCCGCCGACACCACGTATTCGACCGAACGCAGACCGGCCGCGATGGCCCGCTTGGTGCCGTTCGGGCTGGCCACCAGAGCGGAGAATTCGATATCGGGGTAGTCGGCCACATGGGCGGCGAATTCCGGCGCGTCGGCCAGCGCGGGAACCTTGGACGGGGAGACGAACGCCGTCGCCTCCACTTCGCGGACTCCGGTGGCGGCGATGGCGGCCAGCAGCTGCAGCTTGGCTGACAACGGAATTGGATCTTCGATCTGCAGACCGTCGCGCAGGGCAACCTCGCGGATCGTGACATGTCCGGGTAGCTTGCTCACAGCACCCCCTGAGATTCGAGGTCGGCGATCTCGTCGGCAGCCAGGCCCAGCAGATCGGCGTAGATCTCGGTGTTGTGCTGCCCGGGGCGCGACGATCCCGCAGATCGGATGGTTCCCGGCGACTCGGACAGCACCGGGACCACGCCTGGGCCCTTGACGTTGCGGCCGATGCGCTCATCCCAGTGATCGGCGATCATGCCCCGCGACACCAATTGTGGATCGGTGACGACCTCGGCCACGGTGTTGATCGGGCCGCTGATGACACCGGCCTCGCTCAGCGTGCCGATGATGTCGGCGGGTGTACGGACGGCGGCCCAGTCGCCGATGATCTTGTCGATCTCGTCCTGATTGCGGCCGCGGGCAACGTGATTGACGAATCGGTCGTCCTCGGCGAGTTCGGGCCGGCCCATGGCCGCGCACAACCGGCGGAACACCGTGTCCTGGTTGGCGGCGATGACGACCCAACTGCCGTCGGCACTGCGATAGATGTTGGACGGGGCGATACCTTCCAGCCGGGTGCCCGACGGTCCGCGGACCACACCACCGATGTCGTAATCGGGGATCGTCGACTCCTGCACTGCCAGACATGATTCGGTGAGTGCCGCGTCGACGATCTGACCTTCACCGGTGACCGTGCGACGGTACAGTGCCGCCAGTGCGCCCTGTGCGGCGAACATACCGGCCAGGCTGTCACCGAGGGAGAGGGCCAGTCGCGGCGGGGGACCGCCGGGGAAACCGTTCATGTGGCGCAGCCCGCTGGCGGCCTCGGCGACCGAGGCGTATCCGGCTTTCTTGGCTTCCGGTCCGGTCTGCCCGTAGCCGGACACTCGCACCAGGATGATGCCCCGATTACGTTCGCGTAGAGCGTCGTAACCCAAACCCCACTTCTCCAGGGTTCCGGGCCGGAAGTTCTCCACGATGACGTCGGAGTGCTCAACGAGGTCGAGGAACAGATCGCGTCCCCGAGGCTTGCGCAGATTGAGGGTGACGGCTTTCTTGTTGCGCGCGTGCACCGTCCAGAAGAAATGGTGGCCGTCCAGTTCTGCCTGTCCCCAGGTGCGTAGCGGGTCCGGGGCGCCCGGCGGCTCGATCTTGATCACCTCGGCCCCCATATCGCCCAGCAGCCGGCCCGCGAAGGGTCCCGAAATGAGCGTGCCGACCTCGATTACCCGAATGCCGTCCAGCGGTCCTGTAGGACTCAATTCAGTCCGCCTTTGCGAAATCGTGCCGCACCAGCCAGTCGGTGACGATCCCGACTGCCTGACGCAGCGTCTCTCGTTGGTCCGGCCCGGAGTAGTAGTGGTTGGCACCGGGGATCTCGTACGTCTCCTTGTCGGGGTGCCCGATCGCCTCGAAGAGCCGACGAGTGTGGCTGGGCGTGCAGGCGTCATCGGCCAGGTTGCCGATCACCAGCGCCGGCACCGCGATGTCTGGACCCGCCTTCACGGCGTCACCGTTCGCATCGTCATAGCTCCACTGTGACAGCCAGCTGCGCAGCGTGCAGAAACGTGCCAACCCCACCGGGCTCATATTGACCACGTGCGGGTCGCCCAGGTAGCAGGTGCCAGGCACCCGCTCATTGGGATCGACGGTCGGGTCCAGCCAGCGCGGGTCGGCCATGGTGCCGTGCACGACGAAACAGAATTCGTCATCGGGTCGGCCCTGTTCGGACAATTCCGCTAATTTTTCCTTGACCCACTTGGTGATCCGCCGGTTGCGGGCGACCTGCGCGTGGTGGTAGCGCTCGAGAAACTCGGGCGTGTAGGGCGGCTGGTTGGGGTTGTCCGGGTTGTAGAGGTCGAGTTCGGGATCCCGCTTGGTCGGGTCACTCTCGTCGAGGATCGACGCGTCCATCCACTCGGTCATGGTGCCGTGCCTGCTGATGTGTGCGGCCAGTAGCATGATGCCATCGGCGGGCAACAGACCGAGCTTCGTCAGATCGGGGCCGTCACCCGATGGGCTGGCGGTGACCGTCGGGTTCTGTGCCTGCTGCTGGTAGAACACCGACAGCGAGCCGCCGCCGCTCCACCCTGCCAAGACCACCTTGGCGTAGCCCAGCCGGTTCTTCGCGTCCTTGACGCATTCGCCGAGATCCTCGACCACCTTTTCCATCAGCAGTCCAGAGTCGGTGCCGCGGAACCGGCTGTTGCAGTAGATGACGTGATGACCGGCCCGGGCCAGGGCATTGATCATCGGCAGGTAGGCGCCGCCGCCGATCGGGTGCATGAACACCAGCACGGTGTCCGCTCGCGTGGTGGGCTTGAGCAGGTAGCTTTCCAGCACCACCAGCTCGGCAACGCCACCGTAGACATCGCGGACAGCGGAATTGTTCTGGTAGGCAATCAGATACGGGATGCGCTCGTAGGCACGCTTGGCTGGATCGACCATCAGTGTTGCCCCAGATCGTTGGCGAGCACTTCCGGTGAGGGAACCAGCCGCTGGCGGGTGTCGATGGCGATGACCTTCCAATCCACCCGGGTGAAATCGTCGAATTTTCGGCGGGCGCGTTCGCGGGCCTTCTCCGGCGCGCCGTGGTGCACGCCCTGGGGGGCATGGCTGATCAGGCCTGGCGGCATCGGGATGCCGTAGAGGGAGCCGCCGTGGAAGAACGCGATCTCGTCGAAGTCGACGTTGCGGTGATACCAGGGCGTGCGTTCGGTGCCGGGCACGGATTCGGCCGGCTTGGGCAGGAAGTTGCAGACGTAAACGCCCGTCGCCTCCATGAACAGATGGACCATGGGCGGCAGGTGCACGCTGTCGGAGGTGATGACGTTGTAGTCGTCGACGTTGAACGTGAACGCGTAGTTGTCTCCGCGCCACCCTTCGACGTCGATCGGATGGTGCGGATAGATCAGCGTTGTCGTCTCGACTCCGTCGATCGGCCGGTGATACAGCCGGACCTCGTACTCACCGTCGTTGTGCGGGCCGTCGCCGTCGTCGATGGCCACCGGGTCGGGGATGACGGCCTGCGACGGGTCGAACGGCCAGTGCCGCCCAAGAGGGCCGGCCGGTGGCACCCGGAACTCGTCGGTGGCCTCGATGATCAGCCACGTGCTTTCTGAGTCCGTGGTCTGCCGCCACGTGCACGCTTTCGGGATGTAGATCCAGTCACCGGCGCGGTAGGAGAGCGGGCCGAACTCGGTCTCGAGGCTTCCGCTGCCCTGGTGCACGAAGCACAGCAGGTCACCGTCGACGTAGCGCGCATAGAAGGGCATCGCCGCCTCTCGACGGCTCAACGAGATGCGGCAATCGGGGTTGGTGAACAGCACCAGCGGAGCGCCGGCTGGGTCGGACAAATCGGTCGGTTTGAGCTCACTGGTCAAGACGTCCAGCGGCCGTAACGGGCCGTTGGCCCGAAATGTGGTCGGATCGTTGCGGCGGTAGATGTTGGCGGTCCGGCCGGTGAATCCACCTCGGCCCAACTCGTCGTCCTTCAGGCCGTCGAGGTCGGCGTGCACGCGCCGTGGCGTTGTGCCTTTGCGCAGGTGAGTGAAGGATTCCATAGAATCTCCCGAGATCAGCGTCGAGGTACGGGTGTGGGGGAAACTAAAAGTGACATTAGTTTTTGTTTAGCCCGCTGACAAGGGCGGCAGCGCCGATGTGTAGTGTGGCGGACTTTCACAGGTTCGAGACGGCATGTTTTACTCGACCTTGCAATCCGAGTTGTATCGGGGTCATAGAAAGCTGGGTGGATTTGTGAAGTCCTTGTTTGACAAGGTGCGCCGGTGGCCGCGCCGATTCGCGGTTGCCGCAATCGTGACTGCGGCCCTTCCGGGCCTGATCGGCCTGGTCGGGGGATCCGCAACGGCGGGCGCATTCTCGCGCCCCGGCCTGCCCGTGGAATACCTCCAGGTGCCGTCGCCCTCGATGGGCCACGACATCAAGATCCAGTTCCAGAGCGGTGGCCCTAACTCGCCGGCGGTCTACCTGCTCGACGGCCTGCGGGCCCAGGACGACTTCAATGGCTGGGATATCAACACCCAGGCGTTCGAGTGGTACTACCAGTCTGGTCTGTCGATCGTCATGCCGGTCGGTGGCCAGTCCAGCTTCTACGCGGACTGGTACTCGCCCGCGTGCGGCAAGGCCGGTTGCCAGACCTATAAGTGGGAGACCTTCCTGACCCAGGAGCTCCCGCAGTGGCTGGCCGCCAACCGGGACGTGAAAGCGACCGGTAGCGCCGCCGTCGGCCTCTCGATGGCCGGCTCGGCCTCGCTGATCCTGTCGGTGTACCACCCCCAGCAGTTCGTCTACGCGGCGTCGCTGTCGGGCTTCCTGAACCCCTCCGAGGGCTCATGGCCGTTCCTGATCAATATCTCCATGGGTGACGCCGGTGGATTCAAGGCCAACGACATGTGGGGCCCGACGCAGGACCCGAACAGTGGCTGGAAGCGCAACGACCCGATGGTGCAGATCCCCAAGATCGTCGCCAACGGAACCCGCATCTGGATCTACTGCGGCAACGGCACACCCGACGAGCTGGGCGGTGGCGATGTGCCGGCCACGTTCCTGGAGAGCCTGACCATTCGCACCAACATCACCTTCCGCGACAACTACCTCGCTGCGGGCGGTAAGAACGGTGTGTTCAACTTCCCGGACAACGGCACCCACAGCTGGGCCTACTGGGGTCGTGAGCTCCAGGCGATGAAGCCCGATCTACAGAAGACCCTGGGCGCAGCCTAGGAAATCAACGAAAAGCGGGTCGCCGGTCTCTGTGCCGGCGGCCCGCTTTCGTTATTGGCGGGCTGCTCGGCATCCGCGGTGTGCGACTCACGACCGCGCGTGTCGAGGCCACGTTCACGTATGACGACGCCAATCCCGCCGAGCATCGGCAACCCGGTCGCGCACAACTCGGCTGGTGTTCGTCCGGAACACCGCCCTCGGAGCTGTCGATCGCCTCGGCGTTCCACAAGGTGAATCCGATGCTGACGCATCACCTCATCGCCGCTGCCGCCAACCGACTGGGCTACACCCCGGCGCAGGTCGCGCTGGCGTGGACCCTGGGGGTCACCGACATCGAACTCGATGAGGAAACCCAGCGTGAGCTGACCGCCGTCGCAGCGGCTACTTCAGCTCGGTTGACGACAGCCCGAGGAGCCGGCGGGCCACCACCAGCTGCTGGATCTGCTGCGTGCCTTCGAAGATGTCGAGGATTTTCGAATCGCGGGCCCACTTCTCCAGCAGGGTCTGCTCGGAATAGCCTGCGGTCCCCGCTAATTCGACCGCCTTGAGGGTGATGTCGCTGGCCACTCTGGCGGCCTTGGCCTTGCCCATCGACGCTTCTTTGGAGTTCGGGATCGCGTTGTCCGCCTGCCACGCCGACCGCACGGTCAGCAGGTAGCCGGCCTCCCAATCAGCCTCCATGCGAAGGAACTCCGCGGCGGGGGCGCTCTGTGCATGAGCGGGTTTGTCGTAGGAGATCTCCATACCCGCCTCGGTCAGGATCGTGCGGAGCTCCTCGAGGGCGGCCCGGGCCACTCCGACGGCCATGGCCGCCACGATCGGCCGGGTACTGTCGAAGGTCTCCATGACCCCGGCAAAACCCTTCTCCACGTGGATCTCCGGGTCGCCGAGCAAGTTCTCCTTGGGGATGCGGGCATTGTCGAACCGGATGACCGCGGTATCGGAGGCTTTGATGCCGAGCTTGTGTTCGAGACGCTCGACGGTGACGCCGGGGTGCTCGCGCGGGACGATGAAGGACTTGATGGCCGCACGCCCCTTGGACTTGTCCAGTGTTGCCCACACCACGATGTGGGTGGCGCGGGAGCCGGCGGTGACGAAGATCTTCTCGCCGTTGATCACGTATTCGTCGCCATCGAGCACCGCGGTCGTCGACACCGCCGCCGAGTCGGAGCCGAACGACGGCTCGGTGATCGCCATTGCGGCCCAGACGTTTTTGCCCAGCCGCGCCAGCTGCTCATCGGTGGCCACACCCGAGATCGCGGCATTGCCCAAGCCCTGGCGGGGGACCGATAACAGTAGGGCGATATCACCCCAGGATATCTCCAGCGCATTGAGCAATGCGGACATGTTGCCGCCGTTGATATTTCCCTTCGGGCCGTCGTCGCTGTCGCGGAAGGCTTCGGTGCCGGCGAACGATATCGTGTTCGCCTCCGAGATGCCCTCGAACAGGGTCGCCAGGGTGTCCAGCTCGACAGGGTAGGCGTGTTCGGCGATGTCGTACTTGCGGGAGATCGGACGCAACATCTCCGCGGCAGCCTGGTGCGCCTTCTCGATCACGGCTTCCAGCTTGGGCGGCAGTTCAAGATTGATTGCCATGGCAGTCTTTTCCGTTCGTTAGCCGGTGACGTTCACAGGACGACAACACCCTCGGCGACGCCGACGGCCCGCAGATCGCGGTACCAGCGCTCGACCGGGTGTTCCTTGGTGAAGCCGTGACCGCCGAGCAACTGCACACCGTCCAAGCCGATCTGCATGCCCTTGTCGGCGCCGAGCTTCTTGGCCAGTGCGGCCTCACGTGCGAACGGCAGTCCGCGCTCTGCACGAGCGGCACCGCGCCAGGTGATCAGTCGCAGACCGTCGAGCTCGATGGCGATATTGGCGCACATGAATGCGACGGCCTGTCGGCGAGCGATGGGCTCACCGAACGCCTCGCGCTCCTTGATATAGGGGATCACGTAATCCAGTACCGCGTGCGAGGTGCCGACTGCCAGGGCGGCCCAGCCCAAGCGCGACAGGGCAATTGCTTCGGAATAGTCGGCGTCGGTGGCACCGTCTTCGCCAAGGCGCGCCGACACCGGCACCGACACCTTGTCCAATTCCACTTGGCCGAGCGCGGCAGCGCGGATGCCCATGCTGGGATCCGCCTTCACCGACACGCCCGGGGTAGACGCCTCGACGATAAATAGCGCCGGCTTGCCGTTGAGTTGTGCTGCGACGATAAGCAATTCGGCGTCTGCTGCAGCCGGGACCAGCGATTTGACCCCGTCGAGGCGGTAACCGCTCGGGGTGCGCACCGCAGTGGTCTTCAGCGCGGTCGGGTCGAACAAGGCGTGCGGCTCGGCGATGACCACGCAGGCTTGCGGCACGTTATCGCCGGTGAAGTCATGGAGATAGGTGGCCTGCTGGTCGGCGCTGCCCCAGTGGGTCAATGCCGATGCGACACCGCCGGGGGCCAGGATCGGCAGAGCCAGACCCATATCGCCGTAGGCGAGTGCCTCGGCCACCAGGGCGTTGGTCACGGTGCTGCGGTGGTCGGCGATACCGTCGAAGTCCTCCGGGACATTGATCGCGGTGATCCCGAGTTCGGCTGCCTTAGCGATGAGGTCCGGGGGATAGGTAGCGGCGTCGTCGGCGTCGTGGGCGGCCGAGCGCAGAATCTCCTCGGCGAACTCGTCCACCGTCGCGACGATCATCTTCTGATCGTCATCGGGGGTGAGATCGAAATACTCGGTGCCACTGGGCCGCAGCCGGGTGGGTGCCTTACCCACGCCCTGGACCTTCTTGAACTGCCGGGTGGCTGCGCCCGCAGTCGAGAACGCTTGCTTGACACCGTATTTCAGGCCGCGATTGAACGGATCGCGCAAGTGGTAGCGGTCCAGGAAGTCCTGACCGACCAGCGGCGTGACGAGTGCCAGGCCGATATCGGTGATGGATCGCTTGTGCTTGAACTGCCCGACCGCGCTGTCGCGGGCTCGGGCGCTTGTTGCTTTGGGTGGAAGTGTGTTAGTCATTTTCGTCAGCCTCGTCGACGGTGGGCGGTGCTGGGCAGGTTGCGCTGACCCTATCTTACTCCAAAGTAAGGTCGATCTCGGGCCCTGTTGAGACTTCGGGTTTTGTTGGGTAGGTCGCATGCCCAGAAATGCGATAGCGGTCTACTCGCATCCCCGTCCTATTCGCGTTCGACACGCAGCGCGGCGTTGTTCGAGCGGCTCTGGGGGCCGCCGCCGGATGCTAGCGGCGCGCCAAGCGGCCCAGCGTCTCGTCGTGCAACAGGCCGTTGGTCGCGACGACATGCCCACCGTGCGGGCCGGGCCGGCCATCAAGATTGGTGAAGGTGCCGCCCGCCTCGCGCACCAGGATGTCCAGCGGGGCCAGGTCCCACAGCTTCACCTCCGGTTCAGCGGCGATATCGACGGCCCCCTCGGCGACCAGGCAGTAGTTGAAGAAATCGCCGTAGCCGCGCACTCGCCACACGTCGTCGGTGAGCTCGATGAACTGCTCCCGCAGCCCGAGGTCGGCCCACCCCGAGAGGCTGGAAAACGCCAGGCTCGCCGAGCCCAGATCGGCGACGCCCGACACCCTCAATGTCCGTGCCGGCCCGCCGCCGATGCTGGCGAACGCGCCCGATCCGTGCCCGGCCCACCAGCGCCGATTCAATGCCGGGGCGCTGACCACACCGACGATCGGCACGCCATCATCGAGCAGCGCGATCAGGCTCGCCCACACCGGCACGCCGCGCACGAAGTTCTTGGTTCCGTCGATCGGGTCGATCACCCACTGCCTGCCCTCGAAGGCGGCGGTTCCGCCGTACTCCTCGCCGAGGACGGCGTCGCTGGGTCGTTCGCGGGACAGGATCGCCCGCAGCTCGGCCTCGACGGCCTCGTCGGCGTCGGTGACCGGGGTCAGGTCGGGTTTGGTGTCGATGCGCAGATCCAGCGCCCCGAACCGGTCGAGGGTGATCGCGTCGGCCCGGTCGGCGAGCTCCACCGCCACCGAGAGGTCCGCCTGTACATCGTGGCCGCTCATGCCGTGCCCCCGCAGGCTCGGGTCCGGCATGTCCGCTGTCGATTCGCTCCGCAAGCGTCGCTCATGGCAGCAGTCCTACCATGGAAGCATGTGGGAATTCGCGGTGATACTGCTGATCGTCGGTGCGTTGGTCCTCGTTCTGGCACCACGCATCATGGGGCGCCGCGGTCCACGCGGTGAGATGGCACAGGGCACGCTGCTGGTGACCGGGGTGAGCCCACGTCCCGACGCCACTGGTCAGCAGTACGTCACGATCAGTGGCGTCATCAACGGCCCCACCGTCGACGAGCACGTGGTCTATCAGCGGATGGCGGTCGACGTGGACAGCTGGCCGACCATGGGCCAGCTCATCCCCGTGGCGTACTCGCCGAAGAATCCGGACAGCTGGTTCTTTGCGCCCCCGGAGCGGCCAGCACCGAACGCGTTCTAGCCACCCGGTGTCGCCCGCACGCGCCACCGAGCGCTTGAGAAGCCCCGCCCCAAAACGCCCTTATTCAGCAGACACCTATCCGTCCAGCGCGCGCAGCGAACGCGACGACGCTCGCTGATCGTCAAACACCGGTGCGGGGCATTGTCGTCGATTGACAGCGGCGATCTGGCGACACGACCGTCAGTGCCCCGCTGTGTCCACGTGTTGGTCGATGATGCGGTCGATCACCGCCAGCAATCCCTCGTCGAGGTCGGTGCGCGACTGGCCGCCGAGTGCGCTGAACAATGCGTGGTGGTAGAGCCCGTCACCGATCAGCTTGATCGTGCGGGCGACGTCACGGTCGCCGAGTGCCTCGGTCAGCACGCTCAACCATTGATCGGAAATCGTCTCGATCGCCGCACGGGCCTGGGGATCGCCGGCCTGCTGTAGCCGGGCAACCGCGACCAGGGTGCGGTCCAACGGTGTATTCGCATAGTGCGATGTTCGGATGTAATGCCGTGCGGGTCCGTCGGGCGCATTGCGCATCTTCGCGACATCATCGGTCGCCAAGGCGATCAATCGATCGCAGAGCGCCTCGGCGAGCTGATCTTTGGCGGGGAAGTGGTAGAGCAGGCCACCCTTAGACACCCCGGCGCGTGCTGCCACCGCATCCAGCGTGGCGTGGCGCTCTCCATCGACGGCGAGCGCGTCCGCATACGCATCGATGATGCGCTCACGCGAGGTCGTCATCGGCCGAGTTTATCGGTTTCCAACTGTACCGTCCGGACGGTACAGTCGACAGCCTATAACCAGTTGAGGAAGTGATAACCGTGCGTGCGTATATTGAGCTCGTTCGGGTTCCGGGCGTGGTCAATGTGACCGCCTCGCAGCTGTTCGCGAGGCTGCCTCTCGGCATGCTGTCGCTGGCGATCCTGTTGCACGTGCAGGCCCAGACCGGGTCCTACGCGGTGGCGGGGGCCGTTGTCGCGTGCACCAGCGTCGGTGAAGCGGTCGCGATGCCGATGACGGCGCGCCTGCTCGGCCGGATCGGCATGATGCCGACCCTGGTATCAGCCGCCGTGATCAACGGCGTCAGCATGCTGGCGCTGGCCTTTCTGCATGTCCCCACGTCGTACCTCATGCTGTTGGGGTTCCTGATCGGCGCCTCGGTGCCACCGCTGTTGCCCGCGGTGCGTGCGCTGTACCCGCAGATGGTGCCCGGCCAAGGGTTGCGTGCACTGTTCGCGCTCGATACCACTGCGCAGGAACTCATTTGGGTGATCGGCCCGGTGGCCGCCACGTTCCTGGCCTCCGCGATCTCGACCGCAATCCCGCTGCTGTTCTCCGCGGCGGTCACGGTGGTGGGGACCGTGTGGTTCCTGGTGAGCGCCCGCCAGTTCCGGCCGACGATCGTCAACAGCAGAGTTGCCTTCGGCAAAGTCCTGGCCAACCGTGCGGTGATTCTGGCCATGGTCGCCAGCCTCGCGCTGGTCGCGTCGTTCACGGCACTGGAAGTCGGTGTGCTTGCCCTCTTCGGCGACCACAACCTCTCGGCCGGCATCGCGCTCGCGGCGACCGGCCTCGGCTCGCTGCTCGGCGGGGTGTTGTTCGGCCATCGTCACCTCGGCGTGCGCGGACTGGCCCTCTCGATGGCGGTCGTCTCCGCCGGCACGGCGCTGTTCGGGGTGGTTGACGGCTACGCGCTGCAGCTGGTCGCCCTGTTCGCGTCCGGGCTGGGCTTCGCGCCCGCGCTGGCCGCGCTGTACGTGATGGTGTCGCATCAGATCGCCGACCACTCGACCGCCGAGGCGTTCGGGTGGCTGAACAGTGGTGCGCTCGTCGGCGGCGCCTTGGGTACTGCACTCGGCGGCGTGGTCGTCGACAGCTACAGCGCATTCGCGGTGGTCATGGTCTCGGCCGCGCTGGCACTGGCCGCGGCGTGCACGCCGCTCATCGCACGCACCGCCGGTCCGGTCGGTGGGTTGTCCCGCGATCCGCAGCCGCCGGTCGCCTGCGAGGTGTGACCGCTGCCTCGCTTGATCGTCGTCAGCCGTGGCCGATCCGCAATAGCTCGGCGACGTTGGCGACCTTCACCCGCGGGCGGCCATGCGGCTCGCCGGCGCCGCGTTCGTAGGCGTCGATGATCTGCCAATGGTCATCGGTCACCAGCTTCGGCTGCCGGTCCACCAGCCACCGAACCAGCTCTTCGGCGTGACCGGGCCCGACCTCGGCCAACTGCGCGCCTGCGAGATCGGCCAGCAGGGTGTCGACGGTGTCCTGCGAGTCCTTCTTGTTGGTGCCGATGATTCCCGACGGGCCACGCTTGATCCAGCCCACGACGTACTCGTTGGCCCTGCCGGCGATGCGGCCGCCCTCGTGCGGGATGGTGCCGGCGCCGTCGTCGAACGGCAGTCCCGGAACCGGGACGCCCTTGTAGCCGACGGCGCGCACCACGAGTTGGACGGGCAGGGTCTCGCGCTCACCGGTGTCCTTGGCAACGACACGTCCGTTGTCGTCGGTCACCAGCTCATTGCGACCCAGGACGATTTCTTCGACCCGCTTGGTGCCGCGGATCTCGATCGGGGACGTCTGGAACCGGAACACGATGCGACGATGCCCGGGAGTGTGCGCCCGCCCGGCGTAGTCGCGCATCACCTTGATGTTGGCCTTGGCGATCTTGCCCGCTGCTTCGGCTTCCTCGTCGGTGATACCGGCCAGGTCCGCCGGGTCGATCACCACATCGACGCCGTCGAGCTCACCGAGCTCGCGCATCTCCAACGTGGTGATCGCGGACTGTAGCGGGCCGCGCCGGCCCAGAATGATCACCTCGTCGATACCGCGGTCGTGCAGGGACTCCAGCGCGTGGTCGGCGATATCGGTGTTCGCGAGTGCGTTGGGATCGGTCACCAGGATGCGCGCGACGTCGATGGCGACATTGCCGTTGCCGACCACGACCGCGCGGCCACTGCTGATGTCGGGCAGCATTTCCTCGAAGTGCGGGTGCGCGTTGTACCAGCCGACGAAGTCGACGGCGGCCACACTGCCGGCCAACTCCTCGCCGGGGATACGCAGCGCCCGGTCGGACTGGGCGCCGACGGCATAGATCACCGCGTCGTAGTGCTCGGTCAGCTCGGCGGCGTCGACGTCGGTGCCGACGGTGATATTGCCGAAGAACCGGAACCGTGGGTCATTCGCGGTCTTCTCGAACGTCTTGCTGATCGATTTGATCTTCGGATGGTCCGGCGCCACCCCGGAACGGACCAAACCCCACGGGGTGGGCAGCATCTCGAGCATGTCGACGTGCACATCCGGCCCGCCGGCGGCGACCGAGCCGTCGGCGAATTTCAGCAGCGACGCGGCCGCGAAGTATCCCGAGGGGCCTGCACCGACGATCGCGACATAATAAGGACGCATTCTCGCGCTTTCTGTCCGGACCCGGCCGCGCGCAAGGGGCTGTCGCATCGCCGCCGAGAAGCACCGCTGGGGGCTGCGCGGCGCCACATCCTGGTTACGAAGGTGATGGTAGACGCGCAAGCGAATCAACAACCCCCTAAGTCTCAGCAGCCGCCGTGGATCACAACGGGTCGCGACGCCGGTACCCTGAGAACCCGTGGACCTCGATCGTCAGTCAGATATCGCCGCTCTCGACACCACTTTGACGACGGTGGAGCGAGTGCTCGACATCGACGGGCTGCGCGCGAAGATCGAGAAGCTCGAACACGAGGCCGCCGACCCCAACCTCTGGAACGACCAGAGCCACGCTCAGCGCGTCACCAGCGAGCTGTCTCATGCCCAAGGTGAGCTGCGCCGGGTCGAAGGGCTACGGGGGCGTCTGGACGACCTACCGGTGCTGTATGAAATGGCTGCCGAGGAGGAAGGTGCAGGTGCAGAGGACGCCCTCGCCGAAGCCGACGCCGAGCTGAAGTCATTGCAGGCCGACGTCGAGGCCCTCGAGGTCCGGACCCTGCTCTCGGGTGAGTACGACGAGCGCGAGGCCCTGGTGACGATCCGCTCCGGCGCCGGGGGCGTGGACGCCGCCGACTGGGCCGAGATGCTGATGCGGATGTACATCCGCTGGGCCGAGCAGCACAAGTACCCCGTCGAGGTGTTCGACACCTCCTACGCCGAAGAGGCCGGTATCAAGAGCACGACGTTCGCGGTGCACGCGCCGTACGCCTACGGCACGCTGTCGGTGGAGCAGGGCACCCACCGGCTGGTGCGGATCAGCCCGTTCGACAACCAGAACCGCCGTCAGACGTCGTTCGCTGACGTCGAGGTGCTGCCCGTCGTGGAGACCACCGACCACATCGACATTCCCGAGCAGGATGTCCGGGTCGACGTCTACCGCTCCAGCGGCCCTGGCGGTCAGTCGGTCAACACCACCGACTCAGCCGTTCGGCTCACGCACATCCCGACCGGCATCGTCGTCACCTGCCAGAACGAGAAGTCCCAACTGCAGAACAAGGTGTCTGCGATGCGCGTCCTGCAGGCCAAGCTCATGGAGCGCAAACGCCACGAAGAGCGTGCCGAGATGGATGCCCTCAAAGGCGACGGCGGCAGTTCGTGGGGTAATCAGATGCGCTCCTACGTGCTTCACCCCTACCAAATGGTCAAGGACCTGCGCACCGAATATGAGGTGGGCAGTCCTTCGGCGGTCCTGGATGGGGACATCGACGGATTCCTGGAAGCAGGGATCCGGTGGCGCAACCGGCGAGATGACGACGAGTAGCGTGCTGGCGCTTCCCTTCGCCGCCCACTGGCATGACTTCTGGCATGGCAGCATCGGCGAGTGGATCCTGACCAAAGGCCTGAGGATCACCCTGCTGATCCTTGGCGGCCTGCTGGCTGCCCGGTTCATCAACTGGTCGGCGCAGAAGATCACCCGGCGCATCGACGCCGACTTCCGGGAGAGCGACGCCCTCGTCCGCTCCGAAAGCGCCAAGCACCGCCAGGCCGTCGCGTCGGTCATCTCCTACGTGGCTATCGCCCTGCTGGGTGTCGTGGTGGTGGTCGAGGCCACCGACATCCTCGCGGTTCCGGTCAGCTCGCTGGTCGCGCCCGCGGCGGTTCTGGGTGCCGCTCTGGGCTTCGGCGCCCAGCGCATCGTGCAGGATCTGCTGTCCGGATTCTTCATCATCACTGAAAAGCAGTACGGCTTCGGTGATCTGGTGTCGCTGACGGTGGCCGGTATCGCCAAGGAAGCGACGGGCACCGTCGAAGATGTCACGCTGCGGGTCACCAAGCTGCGGTCGTCGGAGGGCGAAGTGCTCACGATCCCCAATGGGCAGATCGTCAAGACGCAGAACTTGTCCAAGGACTGGGCGCGCGCGGTCATCGACATTCCGGTTCCGACCTCCGCGGACCTCAGCCGGGTTAACGACGTGCTGCACGGGGTCTCGGAAAAAGCGATCGCCGACCCAGGCCTCAAGGATCTGCTTCTGGATGCCCCGCAGCTGATGGGAGTGGAGAGCATTGAACTCGATACCGTCAACCTGCGCATGGTGGCGCGCACCCTGCCCGGTAAGCAGTTCGAGGTCGGCCGCAAACTGCGTGTGCTCGTGATCGCCGCCCTGATGCGGGCCGGCATCGCCAGCCCGTCCGACGGCTCGCCGATGGTCGAGGCGATCGTGCATCCGGCCACCGCGGGCGGTGCCGAGGAGACTCAGGGCCCGGTGACGAAGTGAAGCTGACGCCGACACGCAGAGAGGGCCGCGGCTGGCCGCACTACATCCTGTGGGGACGGGTGCGCACCTCCACCGCAGCCCTGCTGGCCGCGTTCATCGCGGTGTGGTGGCTCTACGCGACGTATCAGCCCGCGCCGCCCCCGGAGGCACCGGCCCCTCAGATCGTGCCGCCGGGCTTCGTGCCTGACCCGTCCTACACCTGGGTGCCGCGCACTGAAGTGCGGCGCACCACCACCACAACGCCGCCGCCGACGACGACGACCACAACGACGACGGAGACGACCGAGCCGACGACATCGGAGACGTCCCCGACGTCGCCCACGTCCCCGACGTCTCCCACGTCCCCGACCTCGCCGACCTCGCCGACGACGACCACGTCGGTGGCGCCTCCGCCGGTGGCGCCTCCGCCGGTGGCGCCTCCGCCGTTCCAGGTTCCTGGGCTGCCCACTCCGACACCCACGCCCATTCCCTCGCCGGCTCCGGGGCAGGGGCAGGGGCCGCTGGTCACGCCCGCGGCTCCCACGCGGTAATCGGCCCTCCGGCTACACTGGCGTGCCGTGATGATCACCCTTGACCATGTCAGTAAGCAGTACAAGTCGTCGACACGGCCAGCCCTCGACAATGTCAGCGTCAAGATCGACAAGGGTGAGTTCGTCTTCCTCATCGGCCCGTCAGGTTCGGGCAAGTCGACATTCATGCGACTGCTGCTGGCCGAGGAGACCCCGACCTCCGGTGAGCTCCAGGTATCGAAGTTCCACGTCAACAAGCTGTCTGGTCGACACGTCCCCAAATTGCGCCAGGTGATCGGCTGCGTGTTCCAGGACTTCCGGCTGCTACAGCAGAAGACCGTGTTCGAGAACGTGGCCTTTGCGCTCGAGGTGATTGGCAAGAAACCAGACACCATCAACCGGGTGGTTCCCGAAGTGCTCGAGATGGTGGGTCTGTCGGGCAAGGCCAACCGGCTGCCCGCTGAGCTGTCCGGCGGCGAGCAGCAGCGGGTGGCGATCGCGCGGGCCTTCGTCAACCGCCCGCTGGTGCTGCTGGCTGACGAGCCCACCGGCAACTTGGACCCGGAAACCAGCAAGGACATCATGGATCTGCTCGAACGGATCAACCGGACGGGCACCACCGTCGTGATGGCCACCCACGACCACCACATCGTCGACTCCATGCGGCAGCGTGTGGTGGAGCTGTCCCTGGGCAGGCTCGTCCGCGATGAGAAGCGTGGTATCTACGGAATGGATCGTTAAGTGCGCTTCGGCTTCCTGATCAACGAGGTCTTCACCGGACTTCGCCGCAACGTCACCATGACCGTGGCGATGATCCTCACCACGGCGATATCGCTCGGCTTGTTCGGCGGCGGTCTGCTGGTTCTACGGATGGCCGAGCAGTCCCGCCACATCTATCTCGACCGCGTCGAGAGCCAGGTGTTTTTGACCGACGACATCTCGTCCAACGATCAGACCTGCGACGGCGACCTCTGTAAGGCGTTGCGCGCCAAGATCGAGGCCCGCAACGACGTCAAGTCGGTGCGGTTCCTCAATCAAACGGACGCCTACAACTTCGCACTGGTGAAGCTCCCGCAACTCGCAAAAGACGCCACGAAGGACAAGTTCCCGGCATCGTTCATCGTCAAGCTCGACGATCCGGACAAGCATGAGGATTTCGACAAGGCGATGCAGGGCCAGCCCGGCGTGCGCGGCATCCTCAATCAGAAGGACCTGATCGATCGCCTGTTCGCTGTGCTCGACGCGATGTCGAAGGTCACGTTCGCGATCGCGGTGGTGCAGGCAGTCGGCGCGGTTCTGTTGATCGCCAACATGGTTCAAGTGGCGGCCTACACCAGGCGTACCGAGATCGGCATCATGCGGATGGTGGGTGCGACGCGCTGGTACACCCAGCTGCCGTTCCTGTTGGAGGCCATGCTGGCCGCGTTCATCGGTGTCGTCATCGCGGTGGTCGGGCTGGTCGTGGTGCAGGCGTTTTTCTTGGATGACGCCCTCAGGCAGTTCTATACGGCGAATCTGGTCGCCCGCGTCGATTGGCGAGATATCGCCGTGTATGTGGCGCCGTGGATGACCGGTGTCGGTCTGGCGATGTCGGGTCTCACTGCCTACGTCACGCTGCGCCTATATGTGCGGAAATAGCCGTGGCCAAGAAAGCTGACCGCAAACCGGATCGGACGATCGTCGCCACCAATCGCAAGGCACGGCACAACTATTCGATCCTCGACACCTACGAGGCCGGCGTGGTGTTGCAGGGCACCGAGGTCAAGAGCCTGCGTGAAGGTCATGCGTCACTGGCCGACGCGTTCGCGACCGTCGACGACGGCGAGATCTGGCTGCGCAACCTGCACATCCCGGAGTATCACCACGGCACGTGGACCAACCACGCGCCGCGGCGCAATCGCAAGCTGCTCCTGCACCGCAGCCAGATCGACACGTTGGTGGGCAAGATCCGGGACGGCAACCTGACGTTGGTGCCGCTGTCGCTGTACTTCACCGACGGCAAGGTCAAGGTCGAGTTGGCGTTGGCACGCGGTAAGCAGGCACACGACAAGCGGCAAGACCTGGCCCGCCGCGACGCGGAGCGTGAGGTGATCCGGGAGCTCGGCCGCCGGGCCAAGGGCAAGTTCTGATCGGGGTCCTGCTCGCGCTGGCATCCGCAATCGGCTACGGCGTCAGCGATTTCGTCGGGGGCATCGCGTCGCGGCGGGTGGCCGCCCTGCGCGTCGTACTGGTCTCTTACCCGCTGGCGATGGTCCTGCTCGGCATCCTGGCTGTCATCGTCGGTGGCACGATCTCCACCCCGGCGGTGGTGTGGGGCGCGCTGTGCGGAGTGAGCCAGGCGTTCGGCGTGTGGTGGTTCTACGCCGCGCTCGGTTCCGGCCCGATCTCGGTGGTCTCGCCGTTGACGGCGGTGCTCGTGGCCGGCGTGCCGGTGAGCGTAGGACTGGCGTTGGGGGAGCGGCCCGGCCTGATCGCCGGAATCGGCACCATGCTGGCGCTACTCGCGGTCGTCTTGGTCAGCCGCGAGGCCACCGACGAGGACGTGCGCCCGCACCGGTTCACTGCCACGGTCGCGTGGCTGACCGTCGGCTCGGGCCTGGCGTTCGGGCTCAACTTCGTCTTGATCCACCAAGCTCCGGTCGATGCGCACCTCTGGCCGTTGTTCTTCGCGCGGGTGTCGGCGACCGCGGTGGTGCTCCTGGTGGCTGCCTTCACCGGGAACCTCCATGCGCCACGCGGCTTTCCACTGACGATGGCGGTGGCCGCGGCGCTGTTGGACACCGGTGCCAACGTGGCGATGCTGCTGGCGTTGCAGGCCTCGATGCTGTCACTGGCCAGTGTGCTGATGTCGCTCTATCCGGCGGCGACGGTGCTGCTGGCGGTCGTGGTGCTGCGTGAGCGCGTCACTCGCTGGCAGGTGCTCGGCATGGTGCTTGCGTTGATTGCCGTCGGCATGATTTCGGTCCGCTAAAGATAGGGTCGGCAGGTGGTGTGGAAACCCCAACGGCTGCTTGCCCTGTCGATGGTCGCCGTCGTGGTCGCCGGGTGCGGTGATCGGGAATCGTCGTCAGCCTCGGAGTCGCCCTCTTCGGCATCGGCGGTGGTCGCCTCCCCGGGACGGCCCAACCTGGACCAGTACCTCGATCAGGACGTCGATTGGAGCACCTGTCCCCAACGCGCGGACGCCCAATGCGGATCGATCACCGTTCCGATCGACTACGCCCGTCCCGACGACGCCTCGATCGAGATACCGGTGATCCGAGTACCGGCGACCGATCCCGACCGCCGCCTCGGGGTGCTGACCTTCCCCCCGGGCGGACCGGGATCCTCCGGCTTCGACTACGTCTTGAATTCCGGTGATGATCCGGCGATCACGCGTCTCGGTCAGCGTTACGACCTGATCGGATGGGACCCACGCGGGTTCGGTCGCTCCGCGGCAATCCAATGTCTGTCCGATGACGAGATGGATGACTATCTCGCTACCGATTTCGCGCCGACTGACGACGCGGGCGTCGAGCGGGTGATCGCGGCTCAGCATGAATTCGCCGACGGCTGCGCGCGCAACGCCGGTCTGCTGCTCGGATTCGTCGGTCCGGAAACTGTCGTCAAAGACATGGACATCCTTCGATCAGCACTCGACGAGGAGCGCCTGAACATCCTGGGCATCTCGTACGGCACCTCCCTGGCCCAGCATTACGCCCAACAGTTCGGCGACCGGCTGGGCAGAATGGTGCTGGATTCGGTCGACGACCCGGCAACCGACGCCGGCGTCGAATCCTATGACGACGGCAGCAATCCGGCTGCCCCCGAGGATGATTCCGACCCGGGCTTCTCTAGCGAGGTCGACGATCCCGACAAGATCGTCGACATGATTCTCACCAGATGCATCCAGCAGCCAGACTGCCCGCTCGGCGGCGATCACGATGCCGCTCGAGCCGCTCTCAGTGCACTCATCGACAAGGTGATCGCGTCGCCGATTCCGCTGCCGGATGGCCGGAAATTGGGGATCAGCATGCTGCTGACCGCGGCCTTCCAGGCGACCTATGCCGAGGAAGAATGGCCTGCTCTCACCAATGGCATCGCCGACGCCCTCAACGGCGATGACGGCACCAAACTGGCGTCACTTGCCGACTACTTCGACGGTCGAGATTCTTCGGGCCATTACAACCATAAGCGCGACTATTTCTGGTCGGTGCTCTGCCTGGCGGGCGATCCCGGCGTCTACCGGAAGAGGTCGGACCAGGAGATCACGGCGCATCTGAACCGGGAGGCAAGCCAGAGCGCTTCGCATTCACCACTATTCGGTGTATTCGACGCTTACAGCAGGTCCGTATGCAGCTTCTGGCCGCTGCCTCCCACGGTCGCTCCGGCGCCCATCGTCCTCGACAACGTTCCGCCGATTCTGCTGGTGAACAACACCGGCGATCCGGCCACGCCGGCCGCGGATGCGCAGCGGGTCGCCGACGCGCTGAAGGGGTCGGTTCTGGTTCTCAGCCAGCGCGACGACCACGACGCCTTCGGGCACGGCTCGCAGTGCATCGACGACATTGTGGTGAACTACTTCTTCGACGGAACGCTGCCGGCCGCTGGCACCCGCTGCGGGTGATTCAGTGCAGCTGCTCGCTCGGCACGTCGTAGCGCTCCTGATAGGCACGGACCTTCTCACGCAGCTCGGCGGCGTCCAGCCCGGTATCGGTCCACGTGTATCGTTTCCCGCGGCCGTCACCGGCGTTGTTCGAAAGATGCTCCCGCATAAGCTGTTCGGCGACTGGCGTCAGTTCCTGGCCCAACCGCTCATAGATCGTCCCGATCGTGGCGAACGGATCGCGCGTGAAATCAGCGAACCGCACGTTGATAATCCGGTCCTGGGCGATCTGGCCATCGTCGGCCCACGTCATCAGGCGGTCGAGTCCGAGGAGGTTCTCGGCCGCGCATTGCCCCGCCGTGCGTCGGACGGTCGCGGTATCGCTGGCGAGCTTCTGCAAGTGCGCGATCCGGGCGCTGATCGACGAGATGACGACCAACGGATCGCGGTGTGTCTGGACCAAAATCGCGTCCGGGTACTCGGCCAACAGCTTGTCCAGGGTCCACAGGTGCGCGGGGCTCTTCAGCAGCCATTGGCCGGGCACGCCGGACTGCAGGTGCTGCAGATACTGCCGGTGATGACGGTAGGGGACCGCGTGATCGGCCTCGTACATCAGCCAATGCTGGTCACTCGGCAGGCGGTACTGGGTGGGAAAGATCATGCTGCAGAAGGTGCCGCCGGTGATCCGCACGCATTCCTGCCTGCCGCGCGCGCTCATCGGGCGGAACTTCATGAAGCCGGGCATCAGCTGCTCGGTCATCTCCAGCTGTGCCTGGGTTTCGGCGATGCGCGGGTCGGTCTCGTAGGTCTCGGGCTGCGGCACCGGGAACGGCTGATCGACCTCCCAGCAGGTCGGGCCGAACCGTGCGGTGCAGCGTGGTGAGCTTGACGATGGTCCAGCCCGTCGCGGTGAGCTGGGCGGCCAGCACCTCGTCAGTCAGCGGCCCCGGCGGCGGGGCCTCTCCGATGAGTGAAATATCTAGCTGCGCTGGGATTTCGGTAGTCGGATCGCCGACATAGTCACGTACCACGATCGAGGTGGCGTCGTCGGGGATCTCGATCCACTGAGCGCCGGCGAGGTAGTTGCTCATCCGTCGCGGGTTCATTCTGGTGCCGGCCAGCACCTGCAGGCCCAGATAGGCCGATGTGCCCCTGGTACCGGTGACGCGGTAGGCCCGATCGCCGCTGATCATGGCCAACGGATAGGAGCCGTGCGGATTGGGTCCGCCGACGAGGCGTATCGGGGTGCTCATATCGACGAAATGCGGATAGTCGGGGTCGACGTCCACCGACAGTTCGGTGCACAGTGCGGTTACCCGATTGAGCACGCGAAGCCCCTCGAGCAGTTCGCGTTCGTCGCGGGCGTCCGCGGTGATCTGAGCCGTCAGGTCATTGAGGACCTTGCGGACGAAACCCCATGCTTCCAGTGACTTTTCGCCACTCATGTGCTCCTCATTCCGTGATTGGACACGCGGTCATGGAGTTGACCGCGCGGGAGATCCGATCAGACAGCGAACCGCCGTCCCGTAACCAGTCATCGATGGAGATCCGGACCGATGCCATCGCCACCGCGCCGATCAGCCGGGGCGCGATCGCCTCGGCGATGGCCGTCTCGAAGTTCAGGTAACACAGCAGCGTCCAGGCGCGCAGGCTCAGCGAGTCGCGGGTCTGGCGCTCGATTTCGGCGATGTTCTGCTAGCCGGGTGCGAGTTCGGCGAACGCCGCGGTCAGTGCCTCGTTGACGCCGAGCTCGCGGGGCGTCGGTGATCGCGGCCCGTAGCTGAGACTGAATGTCCACGACGAGTACTGGCCCCTGCCGGCTGGGTCTGCAGTGCCGTTCGGCTGTGATGGCGAGTAGTTACTGCTGCTCAAAAACCATGCGGTGGCCCAGTTGGAGGGCGCGTCTGTAGGGCGGCACCCGGATTGTGAGCGCACTATGAGTTTTTCCTGTGGCGCGTTCAAATCTTTTTGAGGAATTTGGCGGGTATGCGGAGAGCTCTGAGTTAGGCTGCTTCCTGACTACTAGGGGGTCCCGCATGGCCGGCCGTCGTTCTGAACGTCTGCGCCGTGAGGTCTCATGTTCGCTGTAGGTACACAGTCGTGCATCACTGGTTGTTCATCACTGAGAGATAGGTAGCGGAATTCATGGGTCAACATCGGGCAGTGCGCAAGACGGACGTTGGTTCGTCTGTGTATGTGGGGCGGGTCGGTGCGTTGGCGGTGGCACTCGGTATTGGTGCCGCGGTCGCGTGGATGCCTGCGACGGCGTACGCGGACACGACGGGTTCGGCGGGCTCGGCGGGTTCGGGTGGGGGGGCAAGTTCGTCAAGCGATGGATCCTCGTCGTCTTCTCACAGCAGGTCGTCAAAGAAGCCCGCGACCAGCAGCCCCTCGGCGGCGTCAGATCAAGGTACGTCGGGTACGGCCAAGTCGGGTTCGGCGAGCAAGGGGTCGGCAGCCGCTGGTCGTGGGACTTCGTCGCCAAAATCCGGCGCGGCGTCGGATGTTTCGGACTCCGGCAGTGCCGTTGACTCTCAGAAGAGTGGATCGCCATCAGCCAGCGCGGCTGCGACAGTCACCGGTGATGAGACTGTCAGCACTACCGCAGCAGTCGTGACGATCCCGCAGGCTCCCGCGCTGGGTGCGAACTTTGTGATCGGTATCGGTTCGCTGTGGCTGATCGGCAATGGCACGGCGACCCACGCGAATGCCGGCATTTTGGCTGGTAATGGCTACAGCTGGACCGCGGCGACCTGCGCTACCACCTGCAACGGTGGTAGCGCCGGTCTGATTGGTAGCGGTGGTGCCGGTTGGGGCGGCGGCAACGGCGGTCGTGGCGGTGCGCTCCTCGGTAATGGTGGTGCCGGTGGCGCGGGCATTGCCGCGACCACGGCGGGTACGGCGGGCGGCAAGGGTGGCAACGGTGGTAGCGCCGGCGTCTTCTCGCTGGGTGGCCACGGTGGCGCTGGTGGCGCTGGTGGTGCGGGCGCGAACGGCCTTGCTGGCACGAGCGCGACTCCCAACGGTGGCACCGGTGGGGTTGGTGGTGCCGGCGGTAACGGTGGTAACGGCAGCCGGCTGGTGGGCACCGCAGGTGCCGGTGGCCAGGGTGGCCTTGGTGGACAGGGCGGCTCGGGCGCTGACGGCGCTAATGGCGCTAACGGCGCTAACGCTACCCCGACGGCCATCGCCCAGAACGGCGGCGACGGCCTCGATGGCGGGATCGGCGGCACGGGCGGCGCTGGTGGCGTTGGTGGTAATGGCGGTACGGCGGCGTGCCTGCTGTTTTTGGTGACTTCGACCGGTGTTGCCGGTGCTGGCGGTAACGGCGGCAAGGGCGGTAACGCAGGCAAGGCCGGTAACGGTGGTGCCGGTGGTAACGGCGTTGAGGGCAACCCGAACGGCGGCACCGGTGGTAACGGCGGTGAACGCGGCACGGCGGGCAACGGTGGTGCCGGTGGCGCGGCCGGCTCCGGCAGCGGCACCCCGACCCCCGGCACGGGCGGCGCAGCCGGTGATGCTGCGACCGGTACCGGTAACGGTGGCGTTGGTGGCGCTGGCTGGAGCAGTGATGATCCCTCGGTGGCCGGCGGGAATGGTGGCAACGGCGGTAACGCCGGCTCCTACGGTGATGGCGGTGCCGGTGGTAAGGGCGGCCGCGGCGCTGACGGTGCCACGGGTGGTATTGGCCAGACCGGCGGTACCGGTGGCAACGGTGGACGTGGCGGTAACGGTGGTGCAGGCGGAGCCGTGTCCGGCAACGACGGCGTCGGTGGCGTCGGCGGCGACGGTGGTACCGGTGGTACCGGTGGAAATGGTCTGAATACGATTCTGCCCGGTGGTACTGGTGGCAACGCTGGTGACGGTGGCCAGGGCGGTAACGGTGGTCTGGGCGGTACCGGCCTGGGCGGGTCTGCTGCTTCCGGCAACGGCGGTGATGGCGGTGACGGCGGTGTCGGTGGCACCGGCGCGAAGGGTGCCGATGGTGTCGCAGGCGTGCTCAATGGCATAGGCGCTGCCGGCGGTGGCGGCGGTAACGGCGGTAACGGTGGTCTGGGTGGCTCGGGTGCCACCGCTGGTATCCGCGGTAACGGTGGTGCCGGCGGTGTCGGCGGCAGCGGCGGTACCGGCGTGGCTGGTGACGCCTCGCCGACCGGCTACGATCCCGGCACCGGTGGTGCCGGTGGTGGCGGCGGCAACGGCGGCGACGGCACTGTCCGTGGTGACGGTGGCGCTGGTGGCGCTGGTGGCCAGGGCGGTGCCGGCGACGGTGTGTCGGGCAACGTCCAGGAGGGTGGCACTGGTGGTATCGGTGGCTTCGGCGGTAACGGTGCCCACGGTGGCGCTGGTGGTGCTGGTGGCCAGGGCGGCACCGGCGGTGTGTTCGATAACAGCGTCGGCGGTGTCGCTATCGGTGGTGCCGGCGGTGCGGGTGGCGCTGGCTATACGCCGACCGGCACGACCGGCGGCTTCGGCGGCGGCGGTGGCGGTGGTGGCGGTGCTGCCGTTGTCAGTGAATCCAATGGCGGCGTGATCCTGACCAGCACCGCAACTGGCGGCCAGGGTGGCCAGGGTGGTGCTGGTACGGCCACGGGCAACGGCAGCTCCGGCGGTACCGGTGGAGACGGCGTGCTTAATGTCGACGGCGCTAACTCCGCGATCGTCGGTGGCACTGCGACCGGTGGTGCCGGAGGTGCGGGCGCTGCCGGCGTCGGCACCGGCACGGGCGGTGACGGTGGGGACGGCGTTCTTCAGGCGCTGGCGGCTTCGACCATCAAAAACAGCACGGCCACTGGTGGTGCCGGTGGCGCGCAGAGCGGTGTCGTCGATGCCAGCAACGGTGGTGACGGCTTTATTAACATCAGCGGCGGTGTCACCGTCTCCACGAGCACGGTGACCGGCGGTAAGGGCAGTGCGGGTGCTGATGGCGGCGTTGCCACGATCAGCGGGACTGACTCGAGCTCGAGTGTGACCAATACCGATGTGACCGGCGGCGATGCCGGTATCCGGGGTGACGGCGGCTTCGGCTTAGTCTCCGTCGCCAATGGCGGCACGGTCACTTTCAGCGATGCCAATGGCGGTGACGGCGGCGATTACGGCAAGGGCGGCTCCGGCGTCATCAACGCGAATGGTGTCGACAGCAGCGTCTTTACCAGCGTCTCGAACGGTGGTGCCGGTGGTGCCGGTAGTGGTGCCGCGGTGGGCGGCGACTCGGCGATCGTCTCGGAGGGCGGCGGCAAGGTCTCCTTCAGCGATTCCACTGGTGGCGATGGCAGTGCCACCGGCGACGGTGCGGGCGGCAAGTCGGACATCACGGTCATGGATGTCGGTAGCACCGTGACGCGCGGTCATGCCTTCGGTGGTGACGCCGGTGTCGATGGCAATGGTGGTGCGGCGCACATCCTGGCCGAGTTCTACCAAACGAATGAACCGCCCGCCGGTGGCAGCATCACCGACAGCAAAGCGACTGGTGGTGCCGGTGGCCTGACCAGCAGCGCCTACGGTGGTGACGCCAAGATCGAGGCCTACGACGTGTCGAGCATCTCCGGCAGCACCTCCACCGGTGGTGCCGGCGCGACCAGCGGAACGGGCGGTCACGGTGGCAACGCCGACATCTCCTCCTCGGGCGGAGCGACCCCGACTGCCAGTACAGGCTCGAGCGTGACTGCCAGTACAGCTGTTGGCGGTAATGGCGGCTCGGGCGGGGGTGCCAATGGTGGCTTTGCCATGGTCACGGCCTCGGCCAGCTCCACCATGACCGGTGGCACCGCGACCGCGGGTAATGGCGGCTCGGGTGACCTATCCTACGGTGGCGATGCCACCGTATCGGCCTCCATCTTCGGCAGCATCTCCACCAGCTCGGCGACCGGCGGTAATGGCGGTTCGGGCGAGAATGCCAATGGTGGCAAGGGCTACCTGTGGACCCAGTACGGCGTCGACGACGCCAACCTGACCACCGTTTCCGGTAGCAGCGCGACCGGTGGTAACGGCGGTTCGGGTCTCGGAGCCTACGGCGGCGAGGGCGAGCTCTACGCCACGGGCGACAACCTGGCCAGCACGGCTAGCGTCTCCGGCAGCCAAGCACTCGGCGGTAACGGCGGCGCGGGTGGCGGAACCTTCGGCGGTCTAGGCACTGTCGGGGCCACCGGCACCTCCACCACCACTGGCGGCGTCACCACCCCTGGCAACAGCGCCATCACTGGCAGCAGCGCAACCGGCGGTAACGGCGGTGGCATCGGTGGCGGTAACGGCGGTAACGCCACCACCTCCGCTAAGGAGGGCTCCACCGTTGTGACCGGCAAGGCGTACGGCGGTAACGGTGGTACCGGCGATGTCAACGGCGGCGTCGGTGGTGTCGGCGGCGACGCCGACGTGCTGGCTTACTACCGTGGCAGCGTCAAGAACGGCACTGCTAACGGCGGTGTCGGCGGCAACGGCACCAACGGCGGCAACGGCGGCAACGGTGGTTTCGCGGAGGTCAGCGCCGGAAACACCCAAGTAACAGTCGACAACACCTACAACGGTGGATCGGCGACGGGTACTGCGACCGGTGGTGCCGGCGGTACCGGCACCGGCGGTGAGACCTCGGTTGCCGGTAACGGCGGCAATGCTCTGATTCAGTCGGGTTACTACACTGTCAGTGGCGGCAGTGTCGTCGGTGGCCCGGGCGGAGCCATTGGTGTCGGCAGCACAGCGATCGGTGGTCGCGGTGGCGACAGCGTCGACGCGGCAGCCGGCGGTGACGGTGGCGAGGCTAACATTCGTGCCGCTACCAACGGCACCGCAGGTGGCGCCGCCACCGGCGGTGCCGGTGGCGCTGGTGGTACGGATGTCACGAACACCAACGGTGTCGCACTGGGCGGGGTCGGTGGTGACGGTGGCGTCGCCTCGATCAACGCGTCCGCTGTTACCTCGACCGGTCTCATTGCGACCGGCGGCGCGGGTGGTGCCGGTGGTGCCGGTGGCTACTATGTCAGCGCCGTTTTGCCAGGGACCGGCGGTGCCGGCGGTGATGGTGGATCGGCAACGGCCACCAACGCAGCCGCGAATGTCGTCCTGCACGCTGGCGATGCCGGTGCCGGTTCCCCGGGCGGTCTCAACGGGACCATCGGTGTCCCCGGTGTCGACGGCACGCCTGCTACGGCACCGTAGTCCGGTCGCCTAACAATTCAGCACGCGAAGCTCCCCCGTCCTCTGGGCGGGGGAGCTTCCTGCTGGTGATGCGTCGTTAAGCTGCCAGGTGGATGGGGACGAGGTCCTCGATCTATGGAGGTAAGAATGAGCGGCAACGCTGGACCCGAGGGCACGGCAGCGGGCCCGTACCCGGCCGGTCATCAGCCGGTGCCGGCGCGCGACATCGGGCGGCTGCTGCCCGTTGTGACGACCGGCCGGGGCTCGTCGCCGCGGTGACTACATTTCTGGCGGCTGCTGGTGCCAACGTGATCTCGCTGGATCAGCACTCCACACGGCAAAGCGGTGGAACGTTCATGCAGCGCACCATCTTTCACCTCCCTGGACTGAGCGCCGCCATCGACGCCTTACAGTGCGACTTTGCCGACAACGTTGCATCGCCGTTCGGTATGGACTTCCATCTCTCGGAGGCTGCCAAGCCTAAGCGAGTCGCCATCCTGGCCTCCAAAGAAGACCACTGCCTGCTGGATCTGTTGTGGCGCAACCGCCGTGGAGAACTCGACCTGTCGGTGGTGATGGTGATCGCCAATCATCCCGATCTCGCCGACCAGGTGCGCCCGTTCGGGGTGCCGTTCATCCACGTCCCGGCGCGCAAGGAGATTCGGGGAGAAGCCGAGCAACGCATGCTCGACTTACTGCGCGGCAACGTCGACCTGGTGGTGCTGGCCCGCTATATGCAAATCGTGACGCCGGATTTCATTGATGAGGTGGGTTGTCCGCTGATCAACATTCACCATTCGTTTCTCCCGGCGTTCATCGGTGCTGCGCCCTATCGCCGGGCCAAAGAACGCGGGGTGAAGCTGGTTGGTGCCACCGCGCATTATGTGACCGAGGACCTCGATGAGGGGCCCATCATCGAGCAGGATGTGGTGCGCGTCGATCACCGCCACCGTGTGGACGACCTGGTGCGCCTCGGTGCCGACGTGGAGCGCGCGGTGCTCTCCCGGGCAGTGCAGTGGCATTGCGAAGACCGCGTTATTCGGTACGGGAATCAGACGGTCTGCTTCTGAACGGTCCGGACACCTAGACTTGACCCCGCGCTGATCGGTTCTGTCCACGGCGACGATCCGCTGGCAGCCGCCGCGGCAGACGGTGCCGAGGTGTCGCAGTTCTTCCTCGGCAACCCGCGGCCATCCGGCCCGACGCGGCGACCCAGCTCAACGCCTTCTGGCGCACCGCCGACCCATGTCCGGAGCGGGTGACAACGGTGGACGGACATGTGACCACGATCCGGGTAGCGGTGAAGCCCTCGGCGACCGCGAGTTCCTTGGATTCGAAATACCGGAAGAACGTCGCGCGGGCCACATCGGCTGCTTCGGCGATCTGGTCGGCGGTGGTCGCGCTCAGCCCGTTCTGCGAGACCAACTGGGCCGCGGCGGTGGCGATTCGCTCGCGGGTTCGCTGTCGCTTCCGGACTCGCAGACTTTCAAACGCCCATCTCACTGTAGACAGAGTCTCATTTTGTTGAGGTGCTTTGTGCGCAAGTTTTGCCTCCAGCGTCACGCCAGGGTCACGTTCGGCGGGCAATCTCGACGCGGGGATTAACACACTTCTGTCTGCGGTTGCATCTCGCGTACCATGGGATGTCCGGCCGTACCTCGGCCGGGGTGCGAGGGGCTGATCGGTTTCGACTTCGCGCATCGAATCAAGGGAAGCGTGCCGGTGCAGGCAAAGACCACCGTAAGCGTCGTTGCAAACCAATTAAGCGCCGATTCCAATCAGCGCGATTACGCTCTCGCTGCCTAAGCGAAGCTGATCCGTCAGACCGGGAGTGCCCTCGACCCGGACCCTGGCGTCATCTAGAGGGACAAACCGTTAAGTCCGGTCGCGGGATTTAGCGGGACATCAAACAGCGACTGGGATCGTCATCACGGCTTGTTCGCGAGACCGAGAGATCCAAGTAGAGGCATAGCGAACTGCGCACGGAGAAGCCTTGAGGGAATGCCGTAGGACCCGGGTTCAATTCCCGGCAGCTCCACAAATGAATAGCAGGTCAGGGCCATCAGCCCTGACCTGCTTTCATTTCTGATCAACATCTCATCAACATTCGTCGGTGTGATGGGCGGCTGTTGGCCTTTCCTGGGCGGTCGAGCTCCGCTGCCTCAGCGACGCCGGGAAGGCTCGCTGGCGTGGTGTTCGCCGCAGCCAGAGGCTCTGCGGCTTTAAGTTTCACGGGCAGGTCGTTGGAGGGGTCCGATTCGTGCCGCCTATCGCTTTGACCAGACAGTGATATCATCTGATATCACTGTCTGGTCTGGAGGAATTATGAGCGACGTCCTGATACGGGACATCCCCGACGATGTCCTGGTTGCGTTAGACCAGCTCGCTGTAAAACTGGGGCTTTCCCGCACCGAGTACATTCGCCGGCGGCTAGCCCAGGACGCACGCACGGCGAGTATCGCCGTCACTACCGGTGACTGGCACCGATTCGCAGCCTCCTACGGCGACCTCGGCAACCCGGCTGTGATGGACCGGGCCTGGGAATGACCGAACGGCCCTGGCTGATCGACAAGTCGGCGCTAGTGCGAGTCGCCGATAGTGCTGACGTTGACGAGTGGAACAACCGCATCGAACGGGGTCTGGTGCACATCACGAATGTCACCCGCCTGGAGATCGGTTACTCCGCGCGCAGCGGCGCGGGCGCCCGTCGCGACTTTCGTCAACCCCCGCTCTGCGCAATGCCCGTCGAGTATCTAACGCCGGCGATCGAGGATCGCGCGTTGGAGGTTCAGTTGCTGCTCGCTGATATCGGCCAGCACCGCGGGCCGTCGATTCCAGATTTACTGATCGCAGCAACCGCCGAGCTCGTCGGGCTCACCGTGTTGCACGTCGATAGGGATTTCGATGTGATCAGTGAACTCACCGGGCAACCGACCCATCGTTTGACTGTCCCGCCACGCTGATTCGACGCCGAGTTCAATTCCCGGCAGCTCCACCGAAAGATAAAGAAGGGCACCAAAAATGGGGCCCTTTCTTGGCTCTTCATGATTGAGGGTGTAGTTGGGGTCTGAATCCGCCGGTTTCCAGGAGTGATCGGGTGATGTAGGTGGTGAGGTTGCGAAAGCTTGGGGATGGTCAGTTCCTGTGGCGGCGTGGGAACACTGGTGCTCAGCGTGGTGGTCAGTGCGGCCGTCATCGCTCGGCCTGTGGTGCGGCCTGTGGTGCGGTGTGGTTCGTGGTGGGTGGCCACGGTGGTGATACATCGTCGAGGTGGTCTGGGCCTCGATATGGGTGTCGCTGGTGAACAGGGTGGCCAGCCGGGTGTTCTGCTTGTCGGTGAGCTGATCGGCTCTGGTGTGTCGGGTGTGGCGGCAGGTGTGGAGCGGATCGGTGCTGCGGTTGCGGTGTCGGCAGGTGGCCGACTGCATGCGGCGCGGGCAGTCGTGGGGGGCGTTGCTGGTCCGCCTGGCCACGGGTAAGGGGTCCGGCATTGTGGCCGCTGCGCGGCCGGTCGGTGAACGCCTTGTGGGAGCGGTCGGCGACGCTGTCGAGCGGCCGGGCCGGGCCGGACCGTCTTAGTTACCGCCACCTGAGCGGCTCGTGGGTCAATGTGCGGGTGGTTGCTGTCAGGCGGGCTGCTCTGTTTCCCGCAATGCCGGCACTATCGATCTTCGTGGGCGATCCGGCGGGCTAGCACGGCGCGATCAGTGCTGCGTTGCTGGCCGGTGATCGCCAATCCACGCTTGTTGAGGCGGGAGTAACTCGTGGGCTGCGAATGAGCCCAGCGATTCCTGACGCTTGTGTTAGTTTTTTCGCGGCATTGTCGTGGTGACTTTTGCCGTACCGGGGCATTTTTTGCGGCGAGAGGCTGGGGCAATGACCGAGGGCAGTGGTGTGGAGTTGAATTCGTTGTCGGCGTCGGTGTGGGCGGCGGTGGTCAATGACATGGGCCTCGATGACAGTGGTCCGGCTCATCGGCGTGAGAAGCCGCGTGGCGCGGGCCGGCGGATCACTGCCTATGGCTGGTTGGGTGCGGGTGCGATGACCCTGGGTGTGGGTGCCGCTTTGGTGGGTGGTTCGGGGGTGGCTCATGCCGATACCGGCGAGGGTTCTGGCTCGTCGGCGGCCAGTAGCAGAGCTGACGCCCCGGCCAAGACTGTGAAGACGGGTGTGGTTTCCAGTCGGCCGTCGACGGCGCCTTCTTCGGCGTCTTCTCAGGCGGCGTCTTCTTCGGCGTCGTCTTCTGTGGCGTCGCGGGGTGCGATGTCGGGTCAGCGGTCGTCGGCTGGTGCGGGTGCGGCCCGTGGTGGCGCCCGCGGGGAGCGGTAGCGTCGTCGGTGGTGGTGCGCTCGGCTGTCTCCTCCGAGGGTTTGGCGCCCTCGTCGACCGCGACCGCGACCGGGACCGGGGCCGGGTCGGGTGTTCTGGTGAACGGTCCTGCCTCCGCGAAGTCGGCGTCTGCGTCTGCGTCGGTGTCGGTGTCGGTGTTACCGGTGCCGAACAGTTTGATCACGGCGGCACTGTCGAATCCGGCGTTGCCGTCGAGTTGGACTCCGGGCAGCTTTATCGCGATCTTCGTGTCCAATGGCACCGCGGCTCATCCCAATGCTGGCCTGTTACTCGGCAACGGCTATAGCTACACCCCGTCGACCTGCACGGGGGGCGCGGTGTGCAACGGCGGTCGCGGCGGTGGCCTGTTGGGCAACGGCGGTAACGGCTACAACGGTGGTAACGGCGGCAGTGCGGGCCTGATGGGTAACGGTGGGGCCGGTGGGGCGGGCTCGAGTGGTCAAGCCGGCGGTGCCGGCGGCTCGGGTGGCCTGCTCTACGGTAACGGCGGGACCGGCGGGTCCGGCGGGGCTGGTGGGGCTGGCGGCAGGGGCGGTGACGCCGGGATGCTGTCGCTCTACGGTAACGGCGGTCGTGGCGGTGCTGGCGGGTCTGGTGGGTCCGGTGGGGACGGCGGGGCGAGTGGGTTCTGGTTGGGCAATGCCGGTGCCGGTGGTGACGGCGGGTCCGGCGGGGCCGGTGGTGACGGCGGCGATACGAGGTTGTTCACCCTGTGGGGCCGTGGCGGGGCCGGTGGTGACGGTGGTAGCGGCGGCGCGGGTGGTGATGGCGGCAGGGGCGGATACCTGATCGGCAGCGGCGGCGCGGGCGGTCAGGGCGGAAACCCACTGACGTGTCGGCTGCGGGCGGGGCGGCGGTCATGGTGGCAGCACCGGCTTGTTGTCGATCTGGGGTGACGGCGGTAGCGGCGGCGCGGGCGGTACCGGGGCTAACGCTGTCGGCATCGGCATCGGCGGCAGGTGATGGCGGGCTGGGCCTGGATCTTCGGGCTCCGGGACGGTGGTGTCGGGCACGGGTGGGGTCGGCGCTCAGGGAGTCGCTGGAACCAACGGTGCCGATGCGACCATCCCCGGCGGGGTCGGCGGGACGGGCGGTACCGGCGGGTCGGCGGGACGGGCGGCACCGGTGGGGCCGGCGGGCAGGCCGGGAACGGGTGGTTGTTCTGGCGCGGACGCGACGGTGACGGCGGTGACGGCGGGGCCGGCGGTCGCAGCGGGACGGGCGGTACCGGTGGACGAGGCGGTGATGGTGATGCCGCCACTCCTGATGGCGGCACCGGCGGCAACGGCGGCACCAGTGGTGCCGCCGGTATCGGCGGGGCCGGGGGTGTGGCCGGTGGGACCGGAGCGACCGCGGGTCACACCGGTGCCACCGGCGTCAGCGGCGTGTCCGGTGACGGCGGTATCGGCGGTGACGGCTACAACGCCGGGGCCGATCCCAGCGCTGTGCCGGGTACCGCTGGCGGTAAGTGGCGCCGGCGGTGACGGCGGGTCTACCGGTAATGGTGGTGCCGGCGGTGCTGGTGGTAGCGGTGCGGCCGGCATGGCCGGAGCGTTGGGGACGAACGGAAGCGGCGGCGGTCTCGGCGGTAACGGTGGTGCCGGCGGGCGTGGTGGCTCGATCTCGGGTAACGGCGGTGCCGGTGGGGTCGGCGGCCTCGGCGGGGTCGGCGGCGCTGGCGGTGTCGGTGTGACCGGACTCGACGGCGCGACCGCCGGTGCGCAGGGCCAAGCCGGCGGTAACGGCGGTATCGGCGGTATCGGCGGGCTGGCGGTAACGGCGGTGCTGGTGGGGTGGCCCTGGGTTCGGGTAGCGCGGGCGGCAACGGTGACGGCGGTGACGGCGGGGCCGGCGGTCGCAGCGGGACGGGCGGTACCGGTGGACGAGGCGGTGACGGTGATGCCGCCACTCCCAACGGCGGTGACGGCGGTAACGGCGGCACCAGTGGTGCCGCCGGTATCGGCGGGGCCGGGGGTGCCGCCGGTGGCACCGGAGCCACCGCGGGTCACACCGGTGCCACCGGCGCGGGCGGCGTGTCCGGTAACGGCGGGGCCGGCGGTGACGGCTACAACGCCGGGGCCGATCCCAGCGCTGTGCCGGGTGCCGCTGGCGGTGACGGCGGCGCCGGCGGTGACGGCGGGTCTACCGGTGATGGTGGTGCCGGCGGTGCTGGTGGTAGCGGTGCGGCCGGCCTGGCCGGAGCGTCGGGGACGAACGGAAGCGGCGGCGGTCTCGGCGGTAACGGTGGTGCCGGCGGGCGTGGTGGCTCGATCTCGGGTAACGGCGGCACCGGTGGGGTCGGCGGCCTCGGTGGGGTCGGCGGTGTCGGCGGCGATGGTGTGACCGGACTCGACGGTGCGGCCGCCGGTGCGCAGGGCCAAGCCGGCGGTAACGGCGGCACCGGCGGTATCGGCTGGTGGTGGTGGCGGCGGTGGTGGTGGGGTCGGGTTCGGGCGGCAACGGTAACGGCGGTAACGGCGGGGCGGGTAGGACAGGCGGACCGGACGAGGCGGTGATGGTACGATGGCGGGCGGTAACGGCGGGCGGTATCGGCGGTAAAGCGGGGCCGCCGGTGGCACCGGAGCCACCGCGGGTCACACCGGCGCCACCGGCGTCAGCGGCGTGTCCGGTAACGGCGGTAACGGCGGTGACGGCTACAACGCCGGGGCCGATAACGCCGCTGTGCCGGGTACCGCCGGCGGTAACGGCGGTAACGGCGGTGACGGCGGGTCTACCGGTAATGGTGGTGCCGGCGGTGCTGGTGGTAGCGGCGCGGCCGGCCTGGCCGGAGCGTCGGGGACGAACGGAAGCGGCGGCGGTCTCGGCGGTAACGGTGGTGCCGGCGGGCGTGGTGGCTCGATCTCGGGTAACGGCGGCGCCGGCGGGGTCGGCGGCCTCGGTGGGGTCGGCGGCGCCGGCGGCGATGGTGTGACCGGACTCTCCGGTGCGACCGCCGGTGCGCAGGGCCACGCCGGCGGTAACGGCGGCACCGGCGGTATCGGCGGGCTGGCGGTAACGGCGGTGCTGGTGGGGTGGCCCTGGGTTCGGGTAGCGCGGGCGGCAACGGTAACGGCGGTAACGGCGGGGCCGGCGGTAGCAGCGGGACAGGCGGTACCGGTGGACGAGGCGGTGACGGTGATGCCGCCACTCCTGATGGCGGGACCGGCGGCAACGGCGGCACCAGTGGTGCCGCCGGTATCGGCGGGGCCGGGGGTGCCGCCGGCGGCACCGGAGCCACCGCGGGTCACACCGGTGCCACCGGCGTCAGCGGCGTGTCCGGTGACGGCGGGGCCGGCGGTGACGGCTACAACGCCGGGGCCGATCCCAGCGCTGTGGCGGGCACCGCCGGCGGTAACGGCGGCGCCGGCGGTGACGGCGGGTCTACCGGTAATGGTGGTGCTGGCGGTGCTGGTGGTAGCGGTGCGGCCGGCCTGCCCGGCGCTAATGGTGTGTTCGCGGGAGCGTTGGGGACGAACGGATTCGTCGGCGGTCTCGGCGGTAACGGTGGTGCGGGCGGGCGTGGTGGCTCGATCTCGGGTAACGGCGGTGCCGGTGGTGGCGGCGGTCTCGGTGGGGTCGGCGGCGCCGGCGGCGATGGTGTGACCGGACTCTCCGGTGCGGCCGCCGGTGCGAAGGGCCAAGCCGGTGGTGACGGCGGCACCGGCGGTATCGGCGGGCTGGTGGTAACGGCGGTGCTGGTGGGGTGGCCCTGGGTTCGGGTAGCGCGGGCGGCAACGGTGACGGCGGTAACGGTGGGGCCGGCGGTAGCAGCGGGACGGGCGGCACCGGTGGACGAGGCGGTGATGGTGATGCCGCCACTCCTGATGGCGGTGACGGCGGTAACGGCGGCACCAGTGGTGCCGCCGGTATCGGCGGGGCCGGGGTGTGGCCGGTGGGACCGGAGCCACCGCGGGTCACACCGGTGCCACCGGCGTCAGCGGCGTGTCCGGTGACGGCGGGGCCGGCGGTGACGGCTACAACGCCGGGGCCGATCCCAGCGCGGCACCGGGTACCGCTGGCGGTGACGGCGGCGCCGGCGGTGACGGCGGGTCTACCGGTAATGGTGGTGCTGGCGGTGCTGGTGGTAGCGGTGCGGCCGGCCTGCCCGGCGCTAATGGTGTGTTCGCGGGAGCGTTGGGGACGAACGGATTCGTCGGCGGTCTCGGCGGTAACGGTGGTGCGGGCGGGCGTGGTGGCTCGATCTCGGGTAACGGCGGTGCCGGTGGTGGCGGCGGTCTCGGTGGGGTCGGCGGCGCCGGCGGCGATGGTGTGACCGGACTCTCCGGTGCGGCCGCCGGTGCGAAGGGCCAAGCCGGTGGTGACGGCGGCACCGGCGGTATCGGCGGGGCTGGTGGTAACGGCGGTGCTGGTGGGGTGGCCCTGGGTTCGGGTAGCGCGGGCGGCAACGGTGACGGCGGTGACGGCGGGGCCGGCGGTAGCAGCGGGACGGGCGGCACCGGTGGACGAGGCGGTGATGGTGATGCCGCCACTCCTGATGGCGGTGACGGCGGTAACGGCGGCACCAGTGGTGCCGCCGGTATCGGCGGGGCCGGGGGTGTGGCCGGCGGGACCGGAGCCACCGCGGGTCACACCGGTGCCACCGGCGTCAGCGGCGTGTCCGGTGACGGGGGCGGCGGTGACGGCTACAACGCCGGGGCCGATCCCAGCGCTGTGGCGGGCACCGCCGGCGGTAACGGCGGCGCCGGCGGTGACGGCGGGTCTACCGGTAATGGTGGTGCTGGCGGTGCTGGTGGTAGCGGTGCGGCGGCCTGCCCGGCGCTAATGGTGTGTTCGCGGAGCGTTGGGGACGAACGGATTCGTCGGCGGTCTCGGCGGTAACGGTGGTGCGGGCGGGCGTGGTGGCTCGATCTCGGGTAACGGCGGTGCCGGTGGTGGCGGCGGTCTCGGTGGGGTCGGCGGCGCCGGCGGCGATGGTGTGACCGGACTCTCCGGTGCGGCCGCCGGTGCGAAGGCCAAGCCGGTGGTGACGGCGGCACCGGCGGTATCGGCGGGCTGGTGGTAACGGCGGTGCTGGTGGGGTGGCCCTGGGTTCGGGTAGCGCGGGCGGCAACGGTGACGGCGGTGACGGTGGGGCCGGCGGTAGCAGCGGGACGGGCGGCACCGGTGGACGAGGCGGTGATGGTGATGCCGCCACTCCTGATGGCGGTGACGGCGGTAACGGCGGCACCAGTGGTGCCGCCGGTATCGGCGGGGCCGGGGGTGTGGCCGGTGGGACCGGAGCCACCGCGGGTCACACCGGTGCCACCGGCGTCAGCGGCGTGTCCGGTGACGGCGGGGCCGGCGGTGACGGCTACAACGCCGGGGCCGATCCCAGCGCGGCACCGGGTACCGCTGGCGGTGACGGCGGCGCCGGCGGTGACGGCGGGTCTACCGGTAATGGTGGTGCTGGCGGTGCTGGTGGTAGCGGTGCGGCCGGCCTGCCCGGCGCTAATGGTGTGTTCGCGGGAGCGTTGGGGACGAACGGATTCGTCGGCGGTCTCGGCGGTAACGGTGGTGCGGGCGGGCGTGGTGGCTCGATCTCGGGTAACGGCGGTGCCGGTGGTGGCGGCGGTCTCGGTGGGTCGGCGCCGGCGGCGATGGTGTGACCGGACTCTCCGGTGCGGCCGCCGGTGCGAAGGGCCAAGCCGGTGGTGACGGCGGCACCGGCGGTATCGGCGGGGCTGGTGGTAACGGCGGTGCTGGTGGGGTGGCCCTGGGTTCGGGTAGCGCGGGCGGCAACGGTGACGGCGGTGACGGCGGGGCCGGCGGTAGCAGCGGGACGGGCGGCACCGGTGGACGAGGCGGTGATGGTGATGCCGCCACTCCTGATGGCGGTGACGGCGGTAACGGCGGCACCAGTGGTGCCGCCGGTATCGGCGGGGCCGGGGTGTGGCCGGTGGGACCGGAGCCACCGCGGGTCACACCGGTGCCACCGGCGTCAGCGGCGTGTCCGGTGACGGCGGGGCCGGCGGTGACGGCTACAACGCCGGGGCCGATCCCAGCGCTGTGCCGGGTACCGCTGGCGGTAACGGCGGTAACGGCGGTAACGGCGGCGCGGCTGCCGCTGGTGGCAAAAACGGCGACGGCGGTAACGGCGGTGACGGCAGCGCCGGCGCGGCGGGCCTCGATGGCGCGACAGCCGGGGCCGCTGGCGGCACCGGCGGGGCGGGTGGCGCGGGTGGGTTCGGCGGCGCGGCCGGAACCGGGGCAGGTACCGCAGGCACCGCAGGCACCAACGGCGACGGCGGTGTCGGCGGGGCCGGCGGCAACGGCGCCGACGGCTCTGCCGGCGTAGCAGGCGGGGCCGGCGGCGACGGCGGGACCGGCGGGCGGCGGCGTCGCGCCACCAACGGCAACGGCGGGACGGCGGGACCAGGGACCGGAAAGCACCGGATCGACGGCAACGGACGGAAGGAAGGGGGGGGGCAACGGGCAGGAACGGCGGCGGAGGGGAGTCGGCAGGACCGGCGGGGAACGGGACGGCGGAACGGCGGACGGCGACGGCGGGACCGGCGGGACCGGCGGCAACGGCCTCACCGGCGGGACCGGCGGCGACGGCGGGACCGGCGGGACCGGCGGTGACGGCGGGCAAGGCGGCGCCGACGGCGACGGCGCCTTCGGCAGTGCCGGCAGTCCCGGCACGTCCGGTGCCGCGCCCAGCGGCGGGACCGGCGGGACCGGCGGCGGCGGCGGGACCGGCGGGGCCGGCGGTGCCGGCGGTGGCGGCTACACATAAACCTCCGCTGCGCGGGGAAGCTGGCGGGCTTCAGACGGGAGAAACCGTCGAGCCCGCCAGCACCGGGTGGAAGTGGATCGTCGCGTCCTCGCCCCCGCGAGGCGCGGCGTTATCCGCCAGCTTGCCGCAGGGCTCTCCTGGCTCGACACGGCTGACTTGATCCAGGCGGTCATAGGGCGGTGCGTCGATCTCGATGCTCAGCGCGCCCAGATAGTCGTCGCGCTGCTCGCAGCGATCGCGCCCCGACCACCGGGACAACCCCGGTGGACCAGCATCGGGATCGCTCGAGCAGAACGGCGTCGACGGTAGCCGACTCACGGCCACCCTCTTCACTGTGCGCTAGCCGATTCAGCGATGTGCCGCTCTATCACCTCGGTCTCGGTGCTGGTGCGGATCCCCTGGACCCCACGGAATTGCGCTACCTCGCCGACCGGTGCTTACCTCGTCACCGGGTTCGATCTCCCCGACGGCGACGACGGTGTCACCTAAGACGGTGTGCGGCGTGAGCAGGTGTGGTCCGGCACGGGCGATCGTCTCTTCTATGACTACGGCTACGGAGACGCATGACCGGCGGATCGACGCCGATACCGGCCAGCGGCAACGGTTCCCCTCGGCGATCCTGCCGGCATGGGCGCGTACGTCACCGCAGATGACGTCTACCTGTGGGTCGACGGCATCTTCTTGCATCACGGCGCCGGCGTTGCGGGCGTCGTGGGCGATGCTGCGCTGGCGCTATTTGTGAAGTACGGATAGCGCCAGGCCACACCAGATCAACGGGATCCTCAACATGTTGAACGCCGAGCGAATCCGCGTTTCCCACCGGCCGTCGAGCGTCACATCGTCCAGGCGGCTTTTCACTTCGTCGTAGAGCGTGGTCCACGCACGATCGCGATCGTCGATAGCTGTCACTACCGGCTCCCTTCCTGGCTAGCCCCTCCGCGATCAGGCAGAACGCGTCAGTCGAGAGTAGGAAGCGCGGGCTGTAGCTGTCGTGCGTAGTCGACCGCTCCACATTTGTGCACGGGGTGATGTGGAACGCGTCACAGCTGTTTGCCCGCCGCGGATTCGGGGCGCAGACAGCCATGTTGTCCGGCGACACCCTGAGCTTTCGTGTGCGCAAGACGCCGCGCCGGCCTCGCCATCGACTCAAACCCCGTTGACCGCCGAGGTTCACTGACCTAGCGCGGGGTCTTCTTCGCTTCCTGCTCGGCAGCGTGGTCTTCGATGGCCTTGCCGATGGCGTGTGTGGCTCGGTCCACGAACTCCGTCCCGCTTCCGGTCACCCAGTCGCGGGAGGCCTCCGGCCCTGCGGCCTGGCCGGTGAACTGTGGCATCACATATTGCGCAAACAGCTCGTAGCTGTGCAGTTTGGCCGCCGGCGGTGCCCAGTCGTGATCAAAGAGCAGGAACGCGCCGAAGCCCCCGTTGCTCGCCGCGACCAGTTCGGAGATCTTGGCGACGGCATCGTCGGGCGTGCCGATAACCGCGAATCCCGATTCGCGGTTGTGGGCGATGATCTCGGCCGCGGTATCGCCCTGGACCGGGCCCGAAGGCAGGATATGGCTGAAGTACCGGGAGAACTCGACGATGCCGTGTTCGACATCGCGCTCGGCCTGCTCGCGGGTATCGGCGAGGTGCATCGGCCCGACGAGCCGCCACTTGGAGCGGTCGGCGACGTGGCCGTGCTCGTGTGCCACCTCCTCCCACGTGGCCCAGTGGTGGGCGAGGAGGTCCATGCCCTGCTTCGCGGTCGCCGCGATCGACAACATGCCGATGCCATGCTTGCCGGCACCGCGTGGCCCGGTGGGCGAAAAGGACGCTGCGACAGCGATATCGAAACACGGATCGCTGTAGGGCTTCAGCTGCAGGCGGGCGTCTTCAAGGGTGAATCCGTCGGTGTGCATGGTCACGATCTCGCCGCGCAGAAGCCGCATGATCGCGTCCAGGCACTGCTCCATGCGTGGCCGCTGGTCGTCTGCGGGGATGCCGAGCATGTGCGCGTCTGAGGTCAGCTGCCCTGGCCCGCAGCCCAGCATCACTCGGCCGCGCGTGAGGTGATCGAGCAGCACGATGCGGTCGGCCAGCATCAACGGATTGTGATACGGCAGCGAGCTCACGCCGGTGCCGAGCTTGATGTGTTTCGTGCGCTCCGCGGCGACGGCGATGACGACCTCGGGCGAGGCGATGATCTCGAATCCCGCGGAGTGATGCTCGCCGATCCAGGCTTCCTCGAAGCCCAGGCGATCCATCGCGACGATCAGGTCGAGGTCCCGCTCGATCGCAAGAGTGGGGTTCTGGCCGGCCGGATGGAAGGGAGCCATGAAGCTACCGAAGCGCATACGCCCGCACGCTACCGGGTCAGCACCGAGTTGAGCCCCGGCAGTGCCGTCGGCTGTTTACGGAGCCTCCGTCACCAGCTCGTAACCGCAAATCGCGGCAACTTTGTCCGCGGAAGCCGACTCCGGATCGAACTCTTATCCCAGCCATTCGGCCGCCAGCCGGCGTGCCAGTTCGATACCGACGACGCGCTGACCAAAGCACAGCACCTGTGCGTTATTGCTCAAGACCGCCCGTTCCACCGAGAAGCTGTCGTGGGCGGTGACGGCACGGATTCCGGGAACCTTGTTGGCGCTGATCGCCACACCGAGCCCGGTTCCGCACACCAACAACGCCCGATCGGCTCGGCCGTCGGCGATCATCCGTGCGGCGTTCACCGCGACGTGGGGATAGGCGGTGTGCTCGTCGTGGCCGACGCCGACGTCGACGACGGTGCTCACCCGAGGGTCCGCCTGCAGATCGCGCAGCAGGATGTCTTTGTACTCCAGGCCGGCGTCATCGCTGCCGACCACTACGCGCAGGGTCATTACTCGTTCTCCTCGATCAGATCGGCGACGGTGTGGATACACATCGCCAGTGAGATGGCACCGGCATCGGGTGTTCCGACGCTGCGTTCGGCCAGCGGGCGGGCCCGCCCTACTTTCGGGCGCAGGTCTGCGGTTTCGGCTGCGGCCTTCTGCGCGATCTCGACCGAGGCCAACCACGCTGTGCGCCAGTCTTTTCCGTCAGAGACGGCGGCGTCGACGGCATCGACGAACGGTCGGAGTGCGTCGAGCATGGTCTTGTCGCCGGGCCGGGCGCCGCCGAGCGTGACGAGGGCGTCGCGGCCGCGATGCGGGCGGCCGTCGCGCCCTTGACCATGCCGCGCCCGTGGTCGCCGTCGCCGGCGACGGCATCGATGCGGCCGAGCTCGTCCTCGGCGGCCGTCATCTGCGCAGCGATCGCTGAAATGCCCTGGGCAACAGCAGAGCCGCACGCGTGCGACGCCGGGTCGGCGATAGCCACCGCGGCGGTGGTGAACGTGGGATCCTCTGTTGCGCCGGCCCGCAGGGCGCGTGGTTCCCGGAGCTATTCGCCGCGAACACCCGCGCATCGGGAGCGTCACTGGCATACCAGATCTCGGCAATGGTGTCCGGCTTCACGCCGTTCATCACCACCTTGCTGTTCGAGGGATTCGGGTGGATCGGCCCGGCGCTGCTGTTCTCCGGTTACGCCGCGATCGGCCTGTGGGCAGCGCTGTCGACTCGTGAGATGTGGGGCAAGCGGGAGCGCCAGCTCGCTGACGAGGCTGCGGCTGTCACACCCGCACCGCATGCGCTGGCCGCGTGATGCGCGCAACGAAGGTGGCCGAGGCCGCCTACCGGATGCGCCATCACGTGCTCGACATGGGGGAGGCGCAGGGGCAGGGCTACGTCGGACAGGCACTCGGTGCCGCCGACATGCTCGCCACGGTCTATGCCGATCAGCTGCGGTACCGGGCCGACGACCCGCACTGGGTCGGCCGTGACCGGTTCCTGCTGTCGACGGGACACTATGCGATTGGGCTCTACGCCGCACTGGCCGAGGCCGGCATCATCGACAGCGCGGAACTGAGCAGCTACGGCTCGGATGGGTCACGGCTGCCGATGTCTGGAATGGCAAGCTACCCAACTGGAATGGAAATATCGGGCGGTTCGCTGGGGCACGGCCTGACGGTCGCAGTCGGAATGGCGCTCGGTCTGCGCCACCAGGGCTCTGTGTCACGGGTGATCAACTTCCTTTCCGATGGCGAGCTCGACGAGGGTTCGACCTGGGAGGCCGCTATGGGTGCGTCTCACCACAGGTTGGGAAATCTGACCGCGATGGTCGATATCAACGCTCTGCAGGCCGACGGTCCCACAGTCGGGGTGTTGCGCACCGAACCGGTGACCGACAAATGGGCCGCCTGCGGGTGGTACGCCCAACGGGTGGACGGTAACGATGTCAATGCCCTTCTCGCTGCGTTCGACAGCATCGCGGATTCCGACCCCGATGTCCCGTCAGTCATCCTGTGTGACACCAAGATTGGCCGTGGTGTGCCGCTGCTGGAGACCCGTGAGAAAGCGCACTTCATGCGCATCGACGCTGACGAATGGCAGATCTGTCGCGACCAGCTGACTGTAAGCCAAGCAGTATCCGCATGACATCCGTTGCACCGCTGCGTACCTCGGCGATGATCGCCTCGTTCGCCGACCCTGGGCAGAAGACCGCATCGGCCCCGTTTGGGCACGCTTTGATCAAGGCGGCGCACGCCGATGACCGGATCGTCGGCCTGACAGCCGACCTCGGTAAGTACACCGACATGCATATCTTCGCTAACGAGTTCCCGGACCGGTTCTTCCAGATGGGGATGGCCGAGCAGTTGCTGTTCGAGGCCGCGGCGGGGTTGGCGGAAACGGGCCTGGTGCCGTTCGCCTCGACGTATTCGGTCTTCGCCGCGCGCCGCGCGTACGACTTCATCTGCCTCGATATCGCCGAGCCGGGACTCAACGTCAACATCGTGGGCGGGCTGCCGGGTTTGACGACCGGGTACGGGCCGTCTCATCAGGCCACCGAAGATATCGCCATCTTCCGCGGCATCCCGGGCCTGACGATCGTCGACCCGTGCGATTCGGTTGATATCGAGCCGGCGGTGCCCCAGCGGGCTGAAGATCCGGGGCCGACGTATCTGCGCCTGCTGCGCGGAAACGTCCCAACCGTGCTCGACCAGTATGACTACCGATTCGAGCTCGGAAAGGCCGCAGTGCTGCGCGACGGCACTGACGTCGTGCTGATTTCGTCGGGCCTGATGACGATGCGTGCGCTGCAGGCCGCCGAGCAGCTAGCCGCCGACAACGTGAGCGTTGCCGTGGTACACACCCCGACGATCAAGCCGTTCGACGAGGAAACCGTGATGGCCCACATCGTTTCGGACCGGCTGGTGCTGACCTTGGAGAACCACACCGTTGTGGGTGGACTGTTCGATACGGCCTCTCGACGGCGCGGATCGTCGCGACTATCCGCGGTCGGCTGCAATATCGATTGTCAACAGCCAATTGTTGACAATCAAGGAGCCCGCGATGTCCGTCGATACGACGTCCCTGCTCCGCCTGGAGAAGACCAGCCGGCGCCAGCAAGCACTCTCGGCGCTGCGCCGTGCCATCACCACCGGCCAACTGACTCCCGGCACCCACCTGGTGGAGACCGAACTGTCGGATGCGCTGCAGATCAGCCGCGGCACATTGCGTGAGGCGATGCGACAACTGCAGCAGGAGGGCCTGATCTCGGCGTGCCAGCTCACCGGCAACGAAACGTTGCTGCATCAGTGGTCTTCGCTGGAGGGCAGCATCCGGATGTCGATCATGTTCGCCGGCGTCGAGCGCGCCATCAAGAACATGAACGGCAAACGCCATCACGACATCGTCGACGCGATCGAAGCGGGCGACGAGTCGGCGGCTGCCCAGGCCGCCGTCGAGCACATGGCGGGTGCTGCGAACAATCTCGTCGCCTGAGGCGGCATCGTTCGGACCAGTCCAGACCGCTGCTGCCCCGCGTCTCGATGCAGGGACTTGGGTGACTAGCGCCTATTCTTCCGTGGTGGCCGCGATCGACCCGGACAAGCTTCGCACCTGCCTGCAGGTGCTGGCTGACGTCGAGGCGTTGCCGGCCGACCACCCTGACGCCGTTGCCGTGCGCCGGGCCACGGCGGCCGTGTTCAAGGCGGTGAAGAAAGCTCGCCGCACCGCCAAGCGCGACGAGGTGGCGGCCGCCGATCGCGCCGTCATCGCCGCCACGGCCACCGGGGCTCCCGGCCGCATCGACGACGAGACTGCTGGTCTGCCGCTGGTGTCCGCCGTGATCGGGGCCAGTGCGGGGACGCTGATCCGCTCGCGCGCCTGTTACATCTGCAAGAACCACCACACGGTGGTTGACGCGTTCTACCACCAACTGTGCCCGGACTGCGCCGCGCTCAACCGTGCCAAGCGCGACGCCCGCACCGACCTGACCGGTCGGCGGGCGCTGCTCACTGGTGGCCGCGCCAAGATCGGCATGTACATCGCGCTGCGACTGCTCCGCGATGGCGCCCACACGACCATCACCACCCGCTTTCCGAACGACGCCGTGCGCCGTTTCGCAGCGATGCCCGACAGTGCCGACTGGTTGCACCGGCTGAGAGTCGTCGGTATCGACCTGCGCGACCCGGCTCAGGTCGTCGCGCTCGCGGACAACGTCGCCGCGCAGGGACCGCTGGACATCCTCATCAACAACGCCGCACAGACGGTGCGCCGCGCGCCCGGGTCCTACGCCGCGCTCGTCGAGGGCGAGCGCACCCCGCCGCCAGACATCGTCGACGTGATCGCATTCGACCGGGTCAGCGACGCCCATCCCGCGGCGCTTGCTGGAAGTCTTGCCGAGCACCAGTCACCGCACGCGGTGTCAACTCCCGGGTCCAGCGCTTCGGTCACCGAACTCGCGCTGACCGCCCGCAGCGCGTCCCCGGACCGGATCGCTGCGGGCATCGCCATTGATGCCGGTGGTCTATTACCGGACACCGCGTCGATCAACAGCTGGACGCAACGCGTGCACGAGGTCGACGCGATGGAATTGCTCGAGGTCCAGCTGTGCAATCAGACGGCACCGTTCATTCTGGTGAGCCGCCTGCGCGCATCGATGGCCGCGTCGCCGGCGCGCCGTAAGTACGTGGTGAACGTCTCGGCCATGGAAGGTCAGTTCGGTCGGGCGTACAAGGGCCCGGGGCATCCGCACACCAACATGGCCAAGGCGGCCCTGAACATGCTCACCCGCACCAGCGCCGGCGAGATGCTGGACAGGGACGGCATTCTCATGACCGCCGTCGACACGGGCTGGATCACCGACGAGCGCCCGCACCCGACCAAGATGCGGCTCGCGGACGAGGGTTTCCATGCCCCGCTCGACCTCGTCGATGGGGCCGCCCGGGTGTATGACCCGATTGTCCGGGGTGAGCTGGGCGAAGATCTGCGCGGCTGCTTCCTGAAGGACTACTCGCCGAGCCCCTGGTAGCCACGGCACGCTACCGGGGGAGCACCGAATTCAAGCCTCGGCGTAGCTGCAAGGCCGCGACGGTGAGCGGATTGTCAAAACGCTGGGGAAGGGCCAGGCGGCGCATGACGTCGCGGCCGACAGGACGGCGCACGACGAAGGCCCCGATGAATCCGGTGACGACGCCGAGCACGAAGTATCGGCGGGCATGGTTCCGTCGCCGTTGACGCACGACGCCCGCGACGTATCCGCCCACAGCGGCTAGTGCGGCGATCGCGATCAGCAGGCAGCACAGAGCTCCGACTGGATCCACGTCTTCGATCACACCACCCTTTGCACCAAATCAGGCCGCTCGACGGACGGTCGTGACCGAACCGAGGACGCAGCGTTACCGTCTTCGCGAGAGAGACTCGGTCCGAAGCCTCGTCACGACTATGTGCGAATGACTCGTTCCGCCAGGTCATTTTGGCTATGCTCCGCTTGGCAAGCAACGCCGCCTGAACGTCTATGAGTTCGGTTCGGAGCAGAGGACTGTGGCAAACATTGTCATCATTAATCCTCGGTTCGAGGCGTCCTACTGGGGCCTGGAACATGCACTCCGGTTGCTCGGCAAGAAGTGCAACGTCCCGACGGCCTGCCTTCCGCTGCTGGCCGCCCTGACCCCGGCCGAGCATCACGTCACGCTCGTCGATGAGAACGTCGAAGACATCGACTTCGAGAAGGTCGCCCGAGCCGACATCGTCGGGCTGACCGGCATGATCGTTCAGCGGCAGCGCATGCGCGAGATCCTCAACGAACTCAAGGCCCGGGGCGTCTTCGTCGTCGTCGGCGGCCCGTGGGTCAGCGTGCAGGAGGACTACTTCGACGGCCTCGCCGATGCGATCTTCGTCGGTGAAGCCGAGACCACCTGGCCGCAGTTCCTCGACGACTGGGCGCGCGGCCGGCACCAGTTCCGCTATGAGCAAGCTGACCGCACCGATATGACGACGGTTCCGGTACCCCGCTACGACCTGCTCAAGACCAAGAACTACGTCTTCGGGAGCATCCAGTTCAGCCGAGGTTGCCCGTTCCAGTGCGAGTTCTGCGACATCATCGTCACGTTCGGCCGCAAGCCCAGACTCAAGACGAGCGCACAGGTGATCGCCGAGTTGGAGGCAATGCGCAACGCGGGCCTGTCAATCGGCTTCATCGTCGATGACAACTTGATCGGAAACAAAGCCGCCGTGAAGGTGTTGCTGGCCGATGTCCACGCCTGGCAGGAGCGCGAGGGTTATCCCTTGCAATTCTTCACCGAGGCTTCGCTGAACCTCGCCGAAGATGACGAGCTGATGGAGTTGATGGTCGCGGCCAACATCACCGTGGTCTTCATCGGCATCGAAAGCCCGAACGAAGACTCGCTGAAAGAGGCCAAGAAGTACCAGAACGTGAAGAGAGGCAACACGATCGTCGATCGCGTCCGCAAGGTACAAGACTCGGGCCTGGAAGTGTGGTGCGGCATGATCGTCGGTTTCGACAACGACGACGCGCGAATCTTCAAGGAACAAGCTGAATTCATCAATCAGACCGACATTATGCACGCCATGGTTGGCATGCTCGCGGCCATCCCAAAGACACCGTTGCATGCGCGGTTGAAGAACGAGGGCCGCCTCGACCTCAACGACGACGAAAACACCTTCGGCACCAACGTGATTCCGCTCAACCTGAGCCGTGAGGAGTTGCGCGACGGCTACATCGGCCTGATGCGCGAGCTGTACGACCCCGATTCCTACTTCGATCGGCTCGAAAGCCTCTATCTCACACGCAAATTCGACTTCGGCCGGGCCCGCAACGCTTATCTGCGTGACCATCCGTGGCGACGGCGAAAGCAGCAATTACTCGACGGCGGACGGGCGCTGGGCCTGTTCCTGCTGTTGATGAAGAACGTTCCCGACGCGCATCTGCGCAAGGTTTATCGGCGCCGGATGATGACGATTCTCCGCAGCCGACCGGACCCTGGCGTCCTATTCGTCTCGGTGGTCAAATGCGCGACTCACTACCACCACTACACGATGTCTCGGGAGATGTCCGAGCGCCGAACGCTGGTGAACACCTTCTAGTCCTGCTCGCTGGCGTGGTCGGTCACCTTGTCCAGGAAGTCGACGGCGAGAACCCGGACCGGAACGTTGGTCTCCTGGCTCTGCACGCGGAGCACATCGAACGCCTCGTCGGCGTCGATGCCGCGCATGGCCATCAGCACACCCTTCGCCTGCTCGATCGGCGCCCGGGTCTGCAGCACCCGCTGGATCGACTCCGCGGTGTCCTGCGCGGACTTGAATCGGGCGAAGTCACTGATCGCCCGGGACACCGCGGTGGTCAGCAAATCGAGAATCTCGGCGTCGATGCTGTCGAACGCGTGTTGTTCCCGTCCGTACAGATTGAACGACCCCAGCGTTTGATCGTCCGTAAACAGGGGTGCGGCCAGGAAGCTGACGATGCCCTCGGTTCGAGCGCCGGCGGCGAACAGCGGCCAGCGCGCCACGGCCTCGTCGGAGTCCAGCAGCACGATGCTGCGGGTGCGGGCGGCATGCAGGCACGGGCCGTCCCCGGCCTGGTACTGCTCGCTGTCGATGCGCAGGGTGCGCTCGTCGGTGTGCACCGCGGTATAGGTCAGACCGCCGAGGTCGATCGTGATTCCCGTGCAGTCGGCGCCGTCGATGGCTTCCTGGGCGATGCCCGCGACGTGCTGCAACAAGGTCAGTAGGTCATTCTCGTCGGTGATGCTGCGGCCGGCGTCGACCAGCATCCGGCCCAGCGCTGCGGGCGAGAGGGTCTTGCGGATGGCGGCGTCGACGACGATCTCGGCCGCCTGTTCGGTCTCGGCCCCGTTCAGCACGTCGGTCGGGATGGAGTCTTCGACGCGCGGGTCGGTGATGTCGTCCATACCCCTGAGTGTCCCACTGCCAGTCCGTGTGGGGGGTACATGCGACGTCAGGGCAGCACAGTGTGCATGAGCATCACGTTGTAGGCCGACCATAGCGAGAGGTTGTAGTACAGCTCCCGGCCGGTCGACCAGGGATGCAGGAACGGCGCGTAGATGCCGCCGGGGATCTGCGTCGAGGACACCAGCATCTGTTCGGGGCCCCACGGACCCTGCGGAGCCGGCGCTGTCCGCATCACCACGTCGTTGTTGCCGTTGCAATACAGCACCAGGTACTGCTTGAGGTAATTGTTGAACTGAGCCGACATCTCGCCAACTGGACCCGGGATGACCGGCGTCGCGGCGGCCGGACTGCCGGCCACCCAGGAGTTGCTATCGGCGTTCCAGTATTCGTACTTGGTCAGATCCGGGATGAGTCCGGGGGACACCCGCGCGACATATGCCGAGCCGCCCCGCCCGTTCGGGGTGCCGAAGGAGTAGATGTAGGGATCTCCCGGCCCTGGCTTGAGGAAGGCACCCATTTGGAATTTCTCGTTGCCGTTGGCCGGTTGGCGAACGGTGCCGGGGTAGACGCCCCACGTCTCGCCGTTGTCGGTGGATGTCGCGATCGCCGAATAGTTCGTGGTCCAGGCGCCGTAGTTGTCCCAGCTCTTGATGGACATGAAGTTCATGAACTGGTTCGGCCCGACCGCGACGCCGGAGGTCGGAATGATGCCCGTCTCTTCCGGCGCGGCGTTGATGCTGTTGACGACCTGCTTGGCGATGCCGGCCCGCCACACCGGTGATCCGGAGTACTTGTTGCCGACGACGCCGTCGGGCACCGCGACGGTGTTCGCCAGCGAACCGTCGGTGCTGCGCATCAGCGTGTTGTAGCGCCACTGCTTACCGGGGATCCCGCAAAAGCCGTTGGTGTCGCCGAAGGCCATGAGCACCTGGCGGTGACCGGGATCGCCGTTGTCCCACATGATTCCGAGGTCGGTGCCGGTGATGGCGAATTTCTGAATCGTCTGGTTGGGGCTGTCCGGTCCGGTGACCCAGCCGACGACCGAGGTGCCCGGCGGTGTGGTTGACGGCGCAGCCGCGGCCGGGGCGGGGGAAGGCTGGGCGGGCGCGGGTTTCGGCACCGGCGCGACGGCGGCCTGTTTCTGCACCTGGGCTGCGTTGGGTATCAAGGCGTTGATCAGGAGCTTGCCGAGCGCCGGCAGCGGGGCTGCGTCGTTGGCGCCGACGGGCTTGTGCCCGATGGGACGGTCGAAGGGGGCGATCGCTGACGGGTTCGGAATCTGGAATGCCTGGTTCGCGGCGGGTTGTGCTGCGGCAGAAGCACCCTCGCACGGATCCGCGTTGGCCGGCGGGGCGGTGACTCCGGTGGCCGCGCACATACTCACGACAAGCGCCGACGCCAGTGACAGCGAGGGAATGCGGGAGCGCGGCGGCACGACACACCTTTCGGAGGTGGGACGTCGCTGTGACGTCTAGTAACCAATGTGACGATAGGGATTTGTGCGCTTGTTGTGACCGGCCCGGTCCCGATAGGTATGTATCCGTGATCGTGTCGCAACCTGGGAGGGGCCAGTTGGGCTACTGTGCCCATGACACCGGAGGGGGAACGATGAGGCGTGGTTTGTGTGTGGCGGCGGCCCTGGCAATGGCAGTCGGCCTGACCGGCACGGCCTGTAGTGGTTCTGACTCCGGCAAGTCGTCCGCGAGCTCGGCGTCGACGTCGGCAAGCGCTGCCCCGGTCGCGGCCGACAAGCTCCCCGGCCTGGTGCCGACGCCAGCGAACACCAAGGACACCAAAGGTCCGGATAGCATCGCCGACAACGGAATTCACCTGCACTTCGAGGTCGGCACGGCGCCCACCGACGCGATGGCCGGCTTCAAGGCGGCGCTGACGGATATGGGCTGGGCAATGACCACCATCGTCACCTCGGGTGGCCCCGGGGGTGGCGGTGCCACCTACACCGGAACCAATGGCGCGGCCTACGGCGTGTTCGACGGCGGCGGCTTCAACACCACGACTTTCATCAACGTCTGTGTGTGGCCGACCAAGCCCGCGGACCCCAACTGCACGCGTAGTTAAGCGGGCCAATCGCCTCGTTGCCGCAATAAGGATTTGTGATGCGCCGTGTGATCCCGCTTGTCGCTGCTCTCCTGCTCTTGTTCACCTTTCCTGCCGCGCAGGCACCCGCCAGCCCTGATCCGCCCGAGGCGTTGATGTTCGGTGGGTTACACCGCACGTACCTGCTGCATGTCCCTGCGGGGCTGGAGCATCCGAACGCGCTCGTGCTGAACCTGCATGGCGGGAGCCAGACCGGGCGCAAACAAGCCGCGGAAACCAACTACGACGCCGTCGCTGACCAATACGGCTGGGTCGTCGCGTATCCCGATGGCATCGACCTCAGCTGGGCCGATGGGCGTGGTGCGTCGACCCCCGACCAGCGGGGCGTAGACGATGTCGGCTTCCTCTCGACGCTGATCGGTCGGCTCACCCGGCAATTTGGCATCCCACCTGGCCGGGTCTTCGTCACGGGCATGTCGGCGGGCGGATTCATGGCGACCCGGCTGGCCTGCGCTCGGCCGGACCTCGTCGCCGCGATCGTTCCGGTGGCGAGCACGCTGGGTGTCGACGTGCACTGCAATCCGTCGAAACCCGTTTCGGTGCTTGCGATTCACGGCACCGCCGATCGTGTCGTGCCCTACACCGGCGGCCGGATGGTCGGTCGCGGCGGAGCAAGCACTGTGGTGGCGGCGCAGACGATGGCGGATCGGTGGCTTGCCTTCGACCGCTGCCCGCCCGCGGTGCTGGCACCGGTCGCCGGCGGCGAACGTCTGTCTACCGCAGGGTGCGCAGACGGCACCGAGGTCGCCTTTGTCACCATCGACGGGTGGGGCCACACCTGGCCGACTGGGCCCGCGGCTGGTTTCGATGCCTCGCAGGCCAGCGCGCAGTTCTTCGCCGCCCACGGGCGCTGAACTAGATCAGGTCTGCGGCTTGCAGTATTTGTTCGGGGGTGCGGGCACCGATGACCATCATGGTGACGACGTCGCAGTAGCCCAACGCCTTGACCTTGGCGTCGATCGCGTCACGACGCTGCTGGGTCGGTGTGGGCCGGCATCCTCGGCGGCGCGCCACTTATAGAAACCCGAACGCGATACTGACCAATCCCGGCGCGTCGGTGGGTACCAGGAACAGCGACAGCTGCTCGGGTGCCGACCGGGTGACCACGATCAACGCGCGGGCCTCGTCGACACCGGAGATGTAGTACTTGGTGCCGTTCAGCAGGTAGTCTTCACCGTCGCGTACCGCAGTGATGCTGATCTGGCGGGTATTGGATCCTGCGTTCGGCTCGGTGATCGCGAAGACGACTTTGGTCTCGCCGGATGCCATCCGCGGCAACCATTCTCGACGTTGTTGCTCGCTTCCATAACGGCTCAACAGCTCGCCCGAGATCGCGCTGGAGACCAGCAACAGCAGTAGTGGACAACCGTGAGCGGCCGTCTCCTCGCACACGATCGTAAGCTCTGCCATCCCCGCTCCGCCGCCCCGTATTGCTCGGGGAAGTTGATGCCGATGAATCCGTGCGCGCCCAGCTCCTGCCACAACTCGGTGGTCGGCTCTCCGGTGGCGGCCCGCTCGGCGAAATAGGCGGAGCCGTAACGTTGGGTGACCGCGGCGACCGCCACGCGGAGGTCCTGATGTTCTTCCGGCTCGGTGAAATCCATCAACCCAGCAACCTGTCAGGGATATCGGTGTGCATGGAACGCAGGTATTCTCCGAGCGCCTTGGCTTGCGGATCGGGCCGCGTACACGACGCCACGCCATCACCGAGGAACCCGGTGACGACGAAGTTGAGTGCCTTCAGGTTGCCGAATTCGTAGCGCTGGATCGGCAGATCGCCGCCATCGCCGACGAGTTCGCGGAATCGGTCAGCTGTCGGGTGATTCCGCAGCCACACCCAGCGTTCATCGGTGTCAGTCCATACCCCGAGCTTGGCATTGCCCCCCTTGTCACCGGACCGGGCGGCCACGACGGTTCCCAGCGGCCGCCGGGTTGTGGGTCCCGCGTCGATGACCGGATCGGCGTAAGTCGGCTGCGGGATCGCTGCCGTCGGTTCGGTGGCGGACGTGCTGTGCGGGTTGGCTTCCCGCGACCCGTCGGCGTGAACGACAACATGCTCAACGAAATGGCTCGGCACCAGCGTTGGCCAGTAGACGCCGGACTCATTCGCCGAGGACGGAGGCGTCGTGCTGTGGAATCCCGGATATCCGGCCACATCGAGTTCGACAACCGCGTTGAAGAACCCGCGATCGACTGCGGCTCTATCGCGGTCCTCGACCGTGACTGTCAGGTGCGCAGTCGCCTCCGGCATCGATGTCGGATCGGGCGTGTCGTAGCGGAGGAGATGGACGTCCACCTCGCCGTTCTGATCGCGCCCACCGAGCAGTGCGAAGAGCCCATCGACCGCCCAAGCGGCTTTCTCTTCGATGTCCAGTCCTGTCAGCATGCGATAGCCGCCGACATAACTCATGGCCGCCTTGAGGGTCGACGGCGGCGGTGACCCCTTGGTTCCGCTGATCCGGACGCGGTCTGGGCCCTCCTGGGTGACTGCCAGGGTGTCGAAGTGCGCCACCACATCCGGGTTTAGGTAGCGCGGGGAGCCGACCTCGTAGAGGAGCTGCGCGATGACAGTGCCGGACGAGACCAGTCCTCCCGTGTTGGCGGGCTTGGTGATGACGAAGCTGCCGTCGCAGGCCAGTTCGGCGATGGGTGAGCCTGGGTAGCGTCGATCGCGGATCTCATGCAGCTGTGCGTAATTCCCGCCGGTGGCCTGCGGGCCGCACTCGATGATGTGACCGGCAGCCACAGCGCCGGCCAACGCGTCGTGGTCCCTGCGAGCCCAGCCGTGCCAACAGGATCCGACACAGACAACCAGGGCGGCGTCGGTCACTCGGCCAGTGACCACGATGTCGGCACCGGACGACAAGGCCGCAGCGATGCCCCAACCACCCAGATACGCATTCGCCGAAACCGGCTGCACATCAGCGTCTTGGAGACTTCGTCCGGTATCGAGATGCGCGAATGGCACGCCCGCCCGGCGCAGCTCTGCCAACTGAGGCATGAGTCCGCGGGCATTGACCACGATCTTGATGCCACGCTCAGCGCATGCCACGGCGACCTGTTCGAACTGCGTCAGAAAGGTTCGTGCATAGCCGGTCACCGGAGGACGCCGAGGCGTTCCCGATGCGGACGGGTCTGCTCATCGGGATATCCCGCGCCGGCTCGGCGCTCCCGCGAATGCCTGGGCGATGTCGAGCCAGTCGCGTGCTACCTGACCTTCAACGACCAGCGCGGTCTCGGTCCAGTGCCGTCGCTGGGTGACGGTCAGGACGAAATCCTCAGCCGCGCCAGTGATGTGATTGGCGGTGCCGGTCGGTCCCCACGTCCAGGTGTCGCCCTGCGGCGAGTGAAGGGCGACGTGGACCGGCTCGTCGGGCACGGGCAACCCGTTCAGGGCATGCGCGAACCCGAACGTCGCCACACCCAAGTGCGCGATACTGCGCAAGCCGGGACTGGGCGGATGCGCGACACTGACGGCGTCGTAGATGTGGTGGCCGTGCGCCCACGTCTCCATCAGGCGGGCCGTCGCCGACGACGCGACGCTCATGTCGGGGCCGAACCAGGGTGTCCGGCGTCGAGGGTCATCTGCGGTGAGTGTGGTTATCAGAGTGAACCGTTCATCGACGAACCACCGCAACAGCTCCGCGGGGGGCATGTTGCGGTATTCGGCGGCGATGCGGTCAGGCAAGTCCATCCCGTCGGCCATGAGGCGCTCGGCTTGAGTCCGAAATTTCTCGGGATCGGTCAAGGCAAGCAGGGTGGTCTGGTCGAAGAAGGCCAGATGCGAGACCTGATCGTGGATGGTCCACCCCGGTGCCGGTGTGGCGTCGGCCCACTGGTCGGCTGCCAGTTCTCGCAGGCACGCGATGAGGTCCTGAGATTCCTGGTGCAAGTCGTCCAGCAGGCCCGGATAGTCGAGGCTCATACCGTCTCGTCTGCGCTGACCACGGCAAGTACCTGACCAGATTCCACCTGATCTCCGGCGGCCACCGAGATGGCGGCGATTACCCCGTCGGCCGGGGCGCGCACGGTGTGCTCCATCTTCATCGCCTCGAGCACGACCACCGGTGTGCCCGCTTGCACACGGCTGCCCTGGATGACTTCGATGCGCACTACCGCGCCCGGCATCGGCGCCACCAGTGAGCCGGCCTCGGCCACCGTTGACGGGTCGGGAAACACCGTCCAGCTCGGCGTCGGATCGCTGGGCGCGGTCAGCTCGACCCGGACCAGAATGTCGGTCGGGTTGGACATCACCGGTTTCGGGATCTCCACGACCTCGACGTGACGCGGCGCGCGCAGAACGGCGGCCCGCATGGTCTCAGGCACTCGCGTCGTCCTTCGTGGCGATCTTCTCGCGATACATCGGAAACAACGGTTTCGCCAGGGGCACCAGCTTGAGGATCTTGTTGACCGGACCCTTGGCCTTCACCTGTCCCTTAGCCAAGCCGACGGCGAGGTTGTACTCACCGCGCCAGAATTGGTCTGCGGTATCGCCGCGCATCAACAGCGTGATGTCGGGCTTGGTGTGGTTGGGGCCGGTGATGACTTGGTAGTCATCGTGAAAGCACATCGTCATCTCGAAGTCGGGATCGGTGTAGATGACCCGCAGGACGATGTTGGCTGCTTTGAGTTTTGGACCGGATTCCGGGTGGTCACCCGCTTCGCGAAACACCCCGCCGATGTACTTGTCGAGTTCGTCGGCGTCCTTGAAAAAACCCATGGCGATCGGTGCTCCCGGCTTGACGGTGAGATCCACCACCATGCAAACACCGCGGAGCGGAATCGATCAGACCCCGCCGGGATGTATCGCTACCCCCGAAGGGATAGACAGCAACCCATCGCAATCAGCGGGGCTGGCCCCCGGCAGCCGGACCACCTGAACGAAGAACTCATCGATTTGGCGCACTGCGCTCATGAACTGATCGAGGTCGACAGGCTTGGTTACGTAGGCGTTGGCGTGCAGCTTGTAGCTGCGCGGGACGTCGATCGCGCGAACGTTATCGGTCACGAAGCGGTTCCTTCCGATTGCGGTTCGGTGCCGCATTCGGTCGTTACCGCGAAGTCCGGCGAAGGCGAAGGCGCGCCAGGCAATTCGTAGCGCGGCGCCCAGCGCCGCTTCGTCGGGGCCGTGACCGGCGACGCCGCCGACCATGACGTGCACGGTGCCGTCCGGCGTCGGTACCATGTCGTTAGAAGTCACCGCCGAGCAGCGCGTTCTCGCGGCTGGGCCGGTACTGCGTCACGATATCGACGCCGGGGTTCTCGTCGAGCAGCGGTAACGGCAGTAGTGCTCGCTCCAGCCGAGCGTTCTCCTGAGCGCGCACCTGGCTAGTGTGCAGGTCGACGGAGATCAGCTCCGTCCGCTTGCGTTCGATGGCGTAAAGCACTGAGCGGTGCAATGTCTCGGGTTCTACGTGCCCTCTGACGTGGTAGTCCTGAGCGCCGGAGGCCATCGCGTAGATGCCGAAGTGTTCGTCGTTTAGCCGAAGTGTTCGTCGTTTAGCCCCGTGAACACCACGATCGGCAGGGTGGCATCGAGTTTGGTGACGCGGTCGACCGCCGAAATACCATTCGTATGCGGCAGATTGAGATCAAGGAGCACGCAATCGGGCCGGTGATGCGTCAACTTCTCGGCGGCAATCGCCATCGATGCCGCCCATTCGACGCTGATGCCGGTGCCGGCGTCGTCGATCAACTCTTCGACCGGGATGGCGTCGGCTTGGTCGTCTTCGATCAGCAGCAACGAAATCGGTCGGTTGCCGGCTCCGGCAAAACCGACGCGGTTGAGTCGCCGTGGGTCATGAGGTGCGCGCATAGGCTCGTGGCCAAGCAAGCCGCCAGCCTGGATAAGCTCAGCGGCGGTCGATTCTCGCTAGGCATCCGGATCGGTTGGTCGCGTGAGGGATCACCGCGTACCACTCTGTGCATCTCCATGTGTTTACAGGTCGGCTGCGGCCGGGCACCCGCGATACCCAGTCGGTAGGGTTTGTAAGCTGTCTAAGCAATGGACGCCGCTGACCGGGTCGGCGCGCCGGTGATGAGCCGCCGCGACGCCGGTGGCGATTCCGATCGTTGTGGTGGCGACCGCCTGGATGACCGCGGCGTCATGCCGTTCGAGCGGCGAGCTGCTGGTACCGCCGACGATGTCGCTGAGCAGGTGACGACCTTACGCCAGTTGTGCCGGGAAGCGGGACGTGATCGAGCCGGACTGCATAGGGCAGTCGCACTGCGCCAACCGAATCCGGCGGGCGCCGGGCGTCTGGCACAATTGGGCGTCGACGAACTGGTTCTGGTTGCGTCGCCGCCGGATGACCCGGCGCACGCTGGTGACTGGGTGGCCGAACTCGCAGCGGATTGGCAGTAGGTGGACGCGGTGGCGCACTGGATGGCGGTCGCGGTGGCAGCGTGGTTCGTCTGGCTGGGCATGGTGCTGGCCATCTCATTTCTCGAAGCGCCGCTAAAGTTCCGTGCCCCCGGGATCACCATCCCGCTCGGGTTGGGTATCGGCCGGCTGGTCTTTCGGGCGCTCAACATCTGCGAAGCCGTGCTGGCGACGGTCATCGTGATCGCCTTCGTGGTCGGCGCGCCCGGTGTCGGTGCCATCGCCGCTGTCGTGGTGGCCATCGCTGCGTTGCTGATCCAGGTGATCGCCGTGCGTCCGGCCCTGATGCGTCGCACAGATGCGGTTCTGGCCGACGCCAGCCAGGCCGAGGCCGGGCGATCACACGCGCACTACGCCTACGTCGTCTTCGAAGTCGTCAAGGTGTCGGCGCTACTCACGGGTGGCGCACTGCTGCTTAACTTTTGAACACTGCAGGAAGTAAATGGAATCGGTATCGCTGTCTGCACTCGCCGACGAAGGGCTGGCCGCGGCCCGCTCGTCGAACAGTGGGCGCGCCGCGCCGGCCACGATCATCAGCTACGCCAGACGCTGATGAATCCTGGGAGGGTCGCGAGGGCGATCTGCTGGTCGTCCCGAAGGAACGGCACGGCCTGCATGCGGTCGAGGACTCGGTGGTCTTGCTGACGGTCCTGGCCGACAGCTGATCACTCAGTACAGGTAGTCAGCCAGGTCGGTCGCGCCCCGGCGCACATCGCCGTCGAGTATCAACTGGGCGGGCACCATCTCGGAGGTCACCAGACCATGGCGGCCGGTGACCTCGTCGACGATGTCGAAGGCCCGCGCGATGACCTCGGGGGTGTCGATGACGATGGTGGTCACCGGCACCTGGCGGCCGTATTGAATCAGCTTGTCGCCGTGAGGTTTGTGGTCACCGTGGAAGCCCCAGATACCGCGCAGCACCGTGGCGCCGCCGACGATCTCCGACTCCCACAGCCGCCGCACCAGCACTCGGTGGATCGGCGCCCCATCGTGGTGGGTCGACTCGTCGGTGTGGACGGTGAGCTTCTGGCGCAATTCCCGGCCATGAGCATCCACCGCGGGCAGCGCTGGTGGACGGGTCAGCAGCTGGCCGTCGCGCTTGCACACCTGGACACGCTCCACCGTCACCAGCGGCTCGTTCATCAGGGCTTCGAGTTCGGGTAGCGCGCGTTGCGCCTGTGCGGCACTGCCGACGGCGATGATCATGATTGGTACATCGGTATTGCTGCCGAAGAACCGGGCACGGCGGCGCCTACCGTCTGCGGTGCCGTCCACGCCGAGGTACACCGTCGCTCCCGCGAAGTGGTGGCGGTGCAGGAGATCGCACACCGCGTAGAAGGCCGCTGCGCCGTTGATCCGGCGTCGGCGGCCCACGTAGACGGTGAGTTTGACCGCATCGTCATCCTCGGGCAGCTCACCGCTGTACAGCCGGGCCCGCTCCAGGGTGATCAGGCCGCGGTTGGTGCTGCCGACGACGTCGTCGATCAGCCCGCTGATTTTCGCTTCGGTGTCGACGGCGGCGATCGCGACCGGCAGATCCTCCGACAACGTCAGCGACTCGTCGCTGCGGACGATGCGCCGCGGGCCGAAGCTGGCGATACCGCGCAGCATCACGCTGTTGGCCACCCCGCGTTCGGCGTAGAGATCGAGCATGGCGTCGGCCAGCAGGCGGGAACCGGCGCGCTGACGGTCGCTGAAGAAGGTGGTCAGCTTGAGGTAGTTGTCGCTCACAGCAGGCTCGCAATCCATTGGCCGAGCATCGCCGCGGCGACGCCCAGGGCGACGCTGACGACGAGATTGGCGACCGCGGGCCAGATCTGGCGTTCCTCGGTCAGCCGCTGGGTTTCCAGCATCCAGGTCGAGAACGTGGTGTAGGCCCCGACGAAGGCGGTGCCGGCCAGCAGGGCGGCGTGGTGGCTCAGCGTCAGCCCGCTGACGAACCCGAGCAGCACCGCGCCACTGATGTTGACGGCCAGGGTCCCGAACGGGAACGACCGCGCCGCCCGGCGGGCCACCGCTCGATCGACCAGGAGACGGGCCACCGCCCCAAGCCCACCTATGACCATCACCCCGGCCCACAGCGCGAGGGTCACGCACGGATCCTGACGCGACGCACCAGCGCGGTCGCCACATACACCGCCAGCAGACCGGCGACGATGCTGACCACGGTGTAGCTCGCCGCCAGCCCGTAATGGTGGTGCTCGATCATCTTCAACGTCTCGACCTGCATGGTGGAGAACGTCGTCAGCCCGCCGCACAACCCGGTACCCAACAGCGGGCGGCGGTAGCTCGACAGTGGCAGTCGTTCGAGCAGTCGGGTGGTGAAGTAGCCCAGCAGGAACGCACCCACGATGTTGACGCCGAAGGTCGCCCACGGCCAGCGTGCCGGGTCATCGGCGAACGCCGTGGCCAGGATCGCGCGGGCCAGGGTCCCGACCGCACCGCCGACGAATACGGCCGCCAGCTCTCGGTTGTCATGGCCGAACAAGGTCAACCCCCTTAACCGTGGATGAATCCGCGAGCAAGTATCACCCTCGGGAGGGCAGAATTGGTGCCATGGCGGCTAACCCCCGCGCCGGTCAGCCGGCGCTCCCCGAAGACCTCGTCGATCTGCCCCATCTGGTCACCGCGTATTACACGGTCACCCCCGACCCCGACAACATCGACCAGCAGGTCGTGTTCGGTACGTCGGGGCATCGCGGCTCCAGTCTGGACGGGGCGTTCAACGAGGCGCACATCCTGGCCACCACTCAGGCGATTGTGGAGTACCGAGCTGCGCAGGGCACCACCGGGCCACTGTTCATCGGCCGTGACACCCACGGGCTGTCCGAGCCGGCATGGGTGTCGGCGCTAGAGGTATTGGCCGCCAATGACGTTGTGGCGATAGTTGATTCCCCTGACCGCTACACTCCGACGCCGGCGGTCAGCCACGCGATCCTGGCCTTCAACCGAGGGCTGAGCGCCGGTCTGGCCGACGGTATCGTCGTCACCCCGTCGCACAACCCGCCACGTGACGGCGGCTTCAAGTACAACCCGCCCAACGGCGGGCCGGCCGACACCGATGCCACCGGCGCGATTGCCAAGCGCGCCAACGAGATTCTGCGTGACGGCCTCCAGGGCGTGAAGCGGGTGCCGTTGGCACGCGCACTGAAGAGCGTCCAGCGCCACGACTACCTTGACTCCTACATCTCGGATCTGCCCAACGTCGTCGACATCCACGCCATCCGGGCCCAGAAGATCCGCATCGGTGCCGATCCGCTGGGCGGGGCCAGCGTCGACTACTGGGGTGCGATCGCCGAGCGGCATGACCTCGACCTCACCGTGGTCAACCCGCTGGTAGATGCGACCTGGCGATTTATGACGCTGGACACCGACGGCAAGATCCGGATGGACTGCAGCTCGCCCAACGCGATGGCCTCACTGATCGCCAACCGCGACTCGTATCAGATCGCCACCGGTAACGACGCCGACTCCGACCGACACGGCATCGTCACCCCCGACGCCGGGCTGATGAACCCGAACCACTATCTGGCCGTGGCGATCGACTACCTGTACTCGCATCGACCGGACTGGCCAGCCAGTGTGGCGGTCGGCAAGACGGCCGTCAGCTCGTCGATCATCGATCGGGTGGTAGCGGGCCTGGGCCGCGAGCTCATCGAGGTGCCGGTCGGCTTCAAATGGTTCGTCGGCGGGTTAATCAGCGGCACAATCGGTTTCGGCGGCGAAGAGTCGGCCGGTGCATCGTTCCTGCGCCGCGACGGGTCGGTCTGGACCACCGACAAGGACGGGATCATCATGGCCCTGCTGGCCTCCGAGATCCTTGCCGTCACCGGATTGTCGCCCTCGCAGCGCTACGCCGAGCTGGCGGCCACGTACGGGGCGCCGACCTATGCCCGGGTCGACGCCCCGGCTAACCGGGAGCAGAAGGCGCGGCTGGCCAAGCTATCGCCGGAGCAGGTCACCGCGACCGAGTTGGCGGGCGAGCCGATCACCGCGAAGCTGACCACCGCACCGGGCAACGGCGCTCCGCTGGGTGGGCTCAAAGTGACCACCGCCGACGGCTGGTTTGCGGCGCGGCCGTCGGGCACCGAGGACGTCTACAAGATCTACGCCGAGTCGTTCAAGGGCCCCGAGCATCTGGCGGAGGTGCAGAAAGCCGCCCGTGAGGTGGTGAACTCAGTCATCTCGTGAGCTCGCGTGTCGCCGAGTCGATCGAGATTCGGTACCGGTCTTAGGTGTTTCGTTGTGCTTGGTGGCGCGAGATGTCGATCCGCCACGATGAGTCGCGACGCCGGAGTGACGCTTTCCGGTGCCTGCGCGCAACAGGGCCTGCCGTGACGCTGTAGGTGCCGACGAAGACTGACGGTTACCTCCGGTGGCGGCCGCCGCTCCGGAAACGCCCGTGAACGGGTATCGGATAGCTCGCACCGAGTCCTGCGAAATCGATTCCAGATAACGTGCAACGGTGTCGATCGGGTTGCGCGGGCCCCAGCCAACGAATGACGAGGCAAACCAGTACGACGGCGCAAGCACTGGCGCGCCGACGATGTCGACCGCCACTATCGCCCACAGCTCCACGAAGGTGATGGTCTTCACCAGAGCCACCAGCACCTGACCTGCGGGGGTAACCGCACTCGCCGCTGGTGACGATGGAGAAGCCGCCGCCAAGGTCACATCGCGGACGTGTACGGCGTGAACGACCTCAGCACGGGGTGTCACAACCGCAGGGGCTGACACCACACCCGCAACCAGAGCGGCGGAAACCCAAGAGCGCAAACGGATTGACGAGCGGCTATCCACCTGGACGCGGACGTCATCAAGATTTTCTCAGGTTTCAGACGGCATTCCTCGCAAACGTCTCATCCGGGCTCGTGACCAGATCGGGTTGCGTCCGTTCACGAACCGGCAACAAGACCGAGGAGACCCGCCACGGCAAGGGGGGATGAGCCGTGGCGGGTCTCCTCTGGTGAACGATCGTTCGACGGCTCCTGTTCCCGGGCGCGTAAACCACACTTCAACTGCGGCCTGCCTGCCGTGCTGTGTCGAGCCCGAAGAGCAGGTCGACGAATAGTGGATGGCGCGGCCTCAATACAGTCATCTCGTGAGTTCCGTCGCGGAGGGTGAGTGTCCCTCGGAAGCCGAGGCAAAGCTCCCGCGCGAGGTCTGGGTTCTGATCGCCGCCAACGCGGTCATCGCGTTGGGTTACGGCGTAGTGGCGCCTGTGCTGCCGCAGTTCGCCCGCAACTTCGGCGTGAGCATCAGTGCAGCGACGTTCGTGATCACCGCCTTCGCGGTGATGCGGCTGTGCTTCGCGCCGGCGTCGGGGATGTTGGTGCAGCGGCTGGGGGAGCGGCGCATCTACGTCAGCGGCCTAATCATCGTCGCGCTGTCGACTGGGGCATGCGCCTTCGCTCATACCTATTGGCAGCTGTTGGTATTCCGGGCGTTGGGTGGAATCGGCTCGACGATGTTCTTCGTCTCCGCGTTGGGACTGATGATCCGCATCAGCCCGCACGACGCCCGTGGTCGGGTCGCAGGCATGTTCTCGAGCGCGTTTCTGGTCGGCTCGGTGGCCGGCCCGCTGATGGGCAGCCTGACCGCGGGCCTGGGCCTGGCTGCGCCGTTCCTTATCTATGGCTCGGCGCTGCTGATCGCGGCGGCGGTGGTGTTCATCTTCCTGCGGCATTCCCACCTGGCGGCACCCGCCCCGGCTGATGAGCTGACCGTCACGCTGAAGGTGGCGCTGCGCCATCGCGCCTACCGGGCGGCACTGCTGTCCAACTTCGCTACCGGCTGGTCGGCGTTCGGGCTGCGGGTCGCCCTGGTGCCGCTGTTCATCACCGAGGCGTTGCACCGCGGGCCCGGCGTCGCGGGTGCGGCGCTGGCGACGTTCGCGGCCGGCAACGTCGCCGCGGTGATCCCGTCGGGGCGGCTGTCGGACCGGACCGGCCGGCGGCCGCTGCTGATCGTCGGCCTGGCGGCGTCGGGCCTGACGACCGCAGTGGTCGGGGCGGCGACGTCGCTGCCGGTGTTCTTGGTGGGTGCGTTCATCGCCGGCGCGGGCACTGGGGTCTTCACCGCGCCGCAGCAGGCCGCGGTGGCCGACATCATCGGCAGGGCGCGCGGCGGGACGGCGGTGGCGACGTTCCAGATGATGTCGGACCTGGGCTCGATCGTGGGATCGCTCGGGGTCGGGGAGATCGCCCAGCACTTCTCGTTCGAAGCGGCGTTCGCGATCAGCGGCGCGATCCTGGCGCTGGCCTCGATCGGGTGGCTGCTGGCGCCCGAAACGCGAGATGCTCCGCCGCTGGAGCACACCCCGGCGCGGCCGCTGGGCCCGGAGGCCGCTGGCGAGCTGCCCTGACCAGCGATTTTGAAGCGCGCCCACCGGTGGTGTAACTTCGGTGGGCACACTTGGGGCTATGGCGCAGTTGGTAGCGCACCACACTGGCAGTGTGGGGGTCAGGGGTTCGAATCCCCTTAGCTCCACAGAGAAAAACCCGAGACCACATGGTCTCGGGTTTTTTGCTGGGTGGGAGCCGGTGGAGCGGTTTGACGACAGTCTTGACGACAGTTTGTTCGGCGATGCTTCGATTCCCTGTTCGACGACGCCCATCAAAGTCTCCATCTAGCGGTACGTTTCCGCCGAGTTGATCGAAGCGGGAAGGGGGCCTGGGTTGAGTCAATCTCAAACGGAGTTGTCGTCAGCTGAGGCCGGCGTCGTCGTCACTGCGATTACGACTTCCTTCGATCGGGGCGAGCTGGATCTCAGCGAGCGAGCCAATGCGCCTGTCCCGGGATGGGCGAGCATGCCGGAAGTGGCCGTCGCAGCTGCCCTGCGTGACGCGGGCATCTCTCAACCGGAACTGCGATCCTTCATCACGTTTGTCGCCGCGATGGACCGGGCAAGGGACGCTGATGCGTTGTGGCGCTCAGCGCAGAGGGTTTGGGCGCAGAGGCCGTGGGTCTTCGACCCCACGATCGTTCGCGCTCGGAGTTTCACGGAACTCGCTGAAGTGCTAAGTGAGGGCCGAGTAAGTCAGCGCCACCTTCAGGACGTCGCCGCCTGGCGGACAATCGCAGAGTCTCTCGCTGATCGCACTGTGGCACCTGAGGTTCACGCGGCAGTCTTCGATGGTCAGGGCGACGCGCGGCGGTTGCTTGACGCCATCAAAGTCAAGACGTTTGAATCCGAGAAGACATCACGCTTTCCCTTCCTGGCTGGGCCGAAGGTCGGTCCGATGTGGATTCGGATGCTGGCCGAACCCGGAGGGGCCCGCATCGACGCGATCCATGTTCTTCCAGTCGCCGTGGACGTCCAGGTCCGCAAGGTCACGGAGAACCTTGGTGTCACAACAACTCAGGGACAGGATCTAGAAAGTGTCCGCTCCCATATTCAACGTCAGTGGCAACACGCGGTCGATCACGGAACAGCAGTCGGCCCTCAGCAACTCCATGGCACCGCGGCAGCCCTCGATCCAGTCTTGTGGTTTTGGGGGAAATGGGGTTGCAGCTTCTGTGAACGAGCCAGGCGCCGGATGCCGATACATGACGTATGTGGGGGATGTCGGCTCCGGTGAATATGCAATGGTGGAACGGGTCAGAGGAGGATTAGCGGGTGCCTTACGATCAGGAAAACAGATTTGTCTCTATGGCGGCAGCCCTCGATTCGTGGTCACCGCATGCCGTTGCCCTACTGGAAGATACGGCAAGGAAGTACAACGGCTTCGTCACCTACAAACAACTCGGTGAGCACGTCCAGGAACACTCGGGGATTAGCCACAAAGCGTCCCGGCCTGTGACGATCAGGATCGCATGTCCACTTCTGTGGTGGTCGATGCACCAGTCGACCACTTCCCGATGAGGTGGGCACTTGGCACACGCCTCGTGGAAGGCGGCGAAACCGTCCTGCTCGGCTTGAAGATGGACGACGGCGCTGACATCGCACAGCGTGCCATCCATATCGACGATCACTGCAGTTCGGCGATGACCCCAGTGACCAATCTGCGGCGCGAATGCTAGAGATATTTCTGGATCGGATCTCGTGGAAGGCCACCACATCGGGTCCGGCCTCGAGTTCGTACCTTTTGCACCCGAACTATCAGGACCTTTTCGCTGACCATGCACCCACCAACGAGCTTCGCGAGCGCCTAAGCGAATTGGCGTTGAAGCTCGGGACTGAAACGCCCTGGAAATGCCGGAGGCTCCTGACCTTGGAAACGAGGATGCAGGTATGCCGAAGGAACCGTCTGCCGGGGAAGAATGAACCGTTTGACGACAGTTTTGACGACAGTTGAAGTTCGAACACGTCGGCGCGTGTTCGATTACTGGTCCTTGTCTGGGGTCGGGTCGTCTCAGTGGGCAGTTCGTCGCCACGCGGAGTGCGCCTCGTGGACGAGCCTGGCGGTGGAGCGGCCGGCTTGAGCGATGTCGGTGCCGGCCAGCTTCGCAGCCTTGACCACGGCCGGGTCTTGACGGACGACGGCCCTGTTCTTGCGCTCGACACCGGTGACGACTGCGTAACTCTCGCGGTCCTCGCGTACCAATGAATCGTTGTCGATGTCGGACTGCGCGAAATCGACGAAGACCTCAAGCAGATCCCGGCCATTGGGAAGTTCGCGAACTTGACCCCAGTCTTCGACGTTCGTCTTTCGTAGCGGGTGGTACCAGACGCGGTTGACGGTCATGGTTCGGCGCGGCATCTAACCCACCTTCGTTCTTTCGTGGTGCGCTGACATTCAGAACAGGCCCTCCTGAGCTGAAGCCGAGGCTTTGACGGCGAAGGGATCCGACTCGTCGCGGGGGTCGCGGTTCTTCATCACACGCTCACGGATCGCGGCGAGTTCGGGGCCTGCCGTGTAATAGCGTCCGCGGCGTTCGCCGTGTGGGACGAGGAGGCCGTGGCTGGTGAGACTCTGCAGGTCGCGGGTCGCTGTCTGTTCACTGACCGAATCTTCGCTTTGGTTTTCGAGAATTGCGCGGTAGACGGCCCGCCGGACTCTGAGCCCGGAAGTTGCGTCGAAAAGCGCTTCGAGAGTGCGTTCGGGCAGTCGGTAGCGGGCCACGAGACGTTCGAGTTCCAAGTACACCGTTTCGATCTCTTTGGTTCGTCGCAGAACGGTTTTCGCTTGGCGTAGGTGTGCGGTGAGGACGAAGCGAATCCAGGGCCTTGTGTCATTGGCGGGCTGCCAGGAGCCGGCTCCGACCGTTGCGAGAACGTCGTAGTAAGGCTGTGTGTTACGGCCCAGGTATTCCTCGATGCTGGAGAACACCGGGGAAACGATTCCTTCCCGAGCGAGCGCCAGCGTTTGGAGGCACCGCGCCATTCGACCGTTTCCGTCCCGGAAGGGATGGATGAGCACGAGGTTGAGGTGCGCCATCGCGGCCTTGACGACGATCGGGATATCCCCATCGGATTCCAGGTATGTGGCGAGTTCGTGCATGAGCGAATCGACGGAGTCGACGTCGACGCCCTCGTAGACAATCTCGCCGGTCTCTTCCTTCTGGACGTAGATCGGCCCGGCCCTCCACCGGCCTGGGCGGCTCTTCAGGTCGTAATTCGTCATCATGAAGTGAAGGCTCTTGATGAGTTGTTCCTCGAAGCGGAATCTGGGCTCCTCCGCGAGTTGGAGCACGTAGGTCATCGCGTCGCGGTAGCCCTTGATAGCGAGGGCGGTTTCTTCGCTCGCGTCCAGGGCCTCTTCGCCCATCTCGATGGCGAGCGCATCGTCAAGTTTGGCTTCGTAACCCTCGATGCTGTTGGACCCTTGGACTGCGCGGGCGAATTGCACCCGGCGTAGAGAGCCCGTCCAACGGCGCGGTTCGTAAAGGCGAGAACGCAGCCGCTGGCGCAGTTCGTCTATTTCGGAGATGACCTCGTGCTCGCGAGCGTCCAGTGTTGGCGGCTCGAACAGCATGATGCAAACCTCCTAACAAACAGTCGCTGCGATAGATAGTAACCATCATAGCCACTGTTTATAATCATCAAAACATCATGCCTGGGCGGGGAACGAGGACTGGGGAGGGCCGCCGCGGGGGTGATTTCTAGGCCCTGTTGACCGTCTCTCGGGATGACGACCATGGGGTGTTGTGCCGTCGGTGAGGGTGCCGATGTGGTGGCCGAGATGGCTGCGGGGTTGAGGTTGGTGGTCTGCACCGTCAGTGTGTCGAGGAACTGATGGGTGCACGGCGCCCGCGCTGAATTTCCTGGCAGAGATCTCGGGGTGGCCGCACAGCTGTCCCACACCGTCGATGCAGTCCGCACAGTCGGCGACCGCAGCCGCCAGATCGGCGAACACCTCACCAGGGGCGTACACCCACCGGCCGCGGTAGGTATCGGCCAGCACCGCGGTGACCTGCAAGGACAGGCCCGTGAGATCGGCGAGCTCACGCAGCAAGCCCATCCCAGCATGCGACACGACACCCTGGCCGTCAGCCGACACTTTCACCCGTGATGCCACCGCGATACTCTTCACCTGCGAAGTGCCTTCCCAATGGGGTGGTCGAACCGTAGACAAGTTCAATTATCCCTTGCGGGACAGGCACTTTCGCGTATCTACACCCCGAAACTCACAACATTCCACGAAAAATCCGGGCCAGCAGCGCCACCTTCAGGGTGGCCATGAGAATGACGAACAGCAGGTGGGTGGTCATACGTCAGGAGAGTTGCAGGTTCGGGCAGGCTTTCCGCAATGCGGCGGTTGCGTCAAAAGTCAGCTGCGCCGCTTGTACCGACTCGGGATCGCCGCTGTCGGTGGGTGCTTGGGGAGCCGCCTGATTCGCCGCGTCGCGCTGGCCCTTGGCAGTGAGGGCAGTGCCCTGAGCCCATTTGTCCAACTGATCTTTCAGGTTCTGGGCCAAGACCGAGGACTCGGCGGCGCGGATCTTGTCGCTCATTGCGGATTCCTTGTCCGCGATGGCGATCAGGTCTTTCGTCTCGCCTGCACCGTTGTCCAGCTCGGCGACCGAACGCTGCATGGCGGTCCATTCCGGCCCCAGCTGTTCCACGACTGAGCAGTCGCTCTTGGGTGCTGCTTCGTGATTGCTCCGAATGGCCCAAACGGTTCGATTTCGAGCGTGAGGAGCACTGTCGGACGCCCTCCGACGATCTGCACTTGCCGCACTGACGCGACATGGAGCGGACGCCGCCCGCCGCCTTCGTCGAAAGCAGCGAGTACGACTTGTCGAAAACAGCGAGTTTAGGTTGTCGAAAAAGGCGATTACGAGTTGCCAGAAACGTAGACTGGTGTCATGTACGACTATCGCGCACGTGTCGTCGACGCCGAGCTGTCCGAGCGGCTGATCTCGATCGGTGCTGTCCTCATTGATGGGCCGAAGGGCTGCGGGAAGACGGAAACCGCGCTCCAGCAGGCGAAAAGTTCAGTCCGCTTCGACACCGACCCGAACGCGCGGGCGCTCCTGGGACTCAACCCGGACGAGCTGTTCGACCAAGAGACGCCCATCCTTTTCGATGAATGGCAGCGCGCGCCGGAGATATGGGACCAGGTGCGGCGGCACGTCGATGATCTGCGCCGTCGTGGCCTGTACATCTTGACGGGATCGGCGACTCCGAGGTGCGAGCGCGAATTGCACTCCGGCGCGGGTCGGATCGGCACGCTCCGGATGCGGCCGATGAGCTTGTTCGAATCAGGCCATTCGACGGGCGAGGTTTCGCTGGCTGCTCTGCTGCGCGGCGAAGACCAGAAGGCGAAGCGAACTGCGATGACGGTCCCGGATCTCATGGAGCGGATCGTCATCGGCGGCTGGCCGGCGTTGCTCGGTCAGTCCGAGCGCAGTGCACGGGGGTGGCTTGTCGACTACCTTGTCCAGGTCGTCGAGATCGATATTCCTGAGCTCGGCACCGGCAAGCGCACTCCGGACCGACTGCGCCGTGCACTCGCATCGCTCGGGCGATCCGTCGGGACATCGATCAAAGTCACCGCGCTGGGCGCAGACATCGCCGGTGACGATCACCGGGCTCCGGCAAAGGAGACGGTGAATGCGTACCTCGACGCGCTTGACCGTCTTAAGCTGACCGAGAACTCGCCGGCGTGGAAGCCGCACATGCGTTCGCGCACCGAACTACGCGAGGCGCCGGTCCGTTACTTCGTCGACCCGTCGCTGGGCACCGCCGCGCTCAAGGTTGGATCGCGGGATCTGCTCGCCGATCTCGAGGCTGCCGGATTCCACTTCGAGGCGATGGCAGTCCGCGACGTTCGCATCTATGCGCAACCGCTCGGCGGGGAGGTGTACTCCTGGCGGGAGTCTCACGGTCGTAAGGAAGTCGATGCCATCATCGACGCACCGGACGGTTGGGCCGCATTCGAGGTGAAGCTGACGGGTGATCAAAATGTCATCGACAGGGCGGCGAAGGGCCTCCTAGACTTCGCGGCCGACGTGGATGCCTCGAAGCATGGCAGCCCGTCCGCTCTCGTCGTCTTGACTGCGACCGGCGGTGGCGGAAAGCGAACCGATGGGGTTCATGTCGTGCCAATCTCGGCATTAGGGCCGTAGCCGTCAACGCGTGACTCACCGCAGCAGCGTCCGGGCGGACTCCGACGGATGGACCACACTTTTGACGACAGTTGCTGTTCGAGTGGCACCTCGACGAAGGCCGCGTCGGGTGCAACCCACCGTATGAACAGTCAGAAGGCCAGGACATCCTGCTCGCGAAGTACGTGTCTGATGTCCCTGTCCCCGAACAGGTCTGGAATCGGGTATGTGAGATTGTCGCCGAAGCGGCACGGACATTGGGTGCGGGGAACGCGACGGTATTCAAGAACGCGCCCGACGACCACGATGTGCAGTTCTCGAGCGAGACGGGCACTGTGCTGCGCGTGGCGTCGCAGAAGCTGCGTGCCGCAGCACCAATGCGATTCCACGCCATCGGTGAACTCAAGCTGCTCGATGGTGCCGATGGCACCGACCGCGTGCGAAGAGTCGGCAATATCTGGCGCGCTTGGGGCTGGTACGTCGTCGAGCGAGATGGCTACTCCAAGTCGAACGAATTCGGTTACGCCCCAGATGGCTATCGGCTGCAGATCGAGAGTGCACCGCAACCGGGCTGCCCCCCATCGGTCGAAGCCAGCTCGCCGTGCTCTTCGGGGCAGATCGCACGCGACGACATCCCAGCGCCCGCGGTCATCGCAGCGAGTTAGTGTCACCCCAATTTATCCCGTCGCGTTTCGGTCGCTCGGCGGCAAGTCGGCGCGTCGTAGAGTGTCCCTGTTGAGGGTGCAGTCGCCCACGCCGCAGGAGGAGTGGAACTGATGGCCGAAGCGCAGTGTGCGGCAATTGATTGACGATCTCGACGGAGCAGAGATCCGCTATGGCGGTCGCACGACCCGCGCTAATACTAGGTCGCGTAGATTCTTAGAGAACCAAACGCCGCATTCAAACGAAAGCCATGATGTCTGAGGACCAGAACACCGACGTTCCGCCGAACCACCTCTCCATTGATCCTCGCAGTGCCTTCTACGACGAAGAGGTGCTCCTTCGCGACGTGGGTATTCGCTTCAATGGCGTCGAGAAGACCAACGTTCACGAATACAACGTGGCCGAGGGTTGGGTGCGTGTTGAAGTTCCCACCGCCAAGGATCGCCGCGGAAATCCAATGATTGTCAAGCTCAGCGGCACGGTGGAACCCTACTTCCGCCTAGCCGAATAGCGGGGGCGTTAGCGGGAGAGCTGCGCGCCATTTGATTGTTCCTTGATCCCGGTGACAGTCCACGCGGACACGTCGGAGAGTCGGATGCGCAGCGCATCATGCTCGACCATGGTGCCTCCGACGTAGCAGCGGGCCTTGCGCAGATGAAGAAAGACCCTGTCCTGCTCCGCTTCAAGCGCCCCGATGCGGCCAGCGACGTCCTCGGCGTCGTTTCTGGTGAAGAAGTTGGCCACGGAATGGCCGAAGTATGTGTTGGGCACTGTTATTCCCGTGGCCACACCCCACGGCAGGTACAGCGTCACTTCGATGCTGACGGAATCAGCTTCAGCGTCGATGTGCCGCAAGATCGCATCAGTGCTGACGGCGGCATCGGGGTCATGTGAGGCCATGCCTAAAGCGTAGGACACTTCCGAACCCTACGGGAGAAAATCTACCGTCGTGGGGATAGACATTTGATGTCGGCGCGGCTAGAGTCTCTAAGGTCGCTAAAGCAGAGGGCAAAGGCACGGGAGATGATGAACTACCCGTGATGTCAGAAGGAATCAGCGGCGGTCAGGTGCTCGACGGCCGGGTAAGGCAGCGGCCAACAGACCGCCGTGCACATGCAGGACCCGTAGGTGAAGTAGTACGGCAAGTGCATTACCTCGCACAAGGCGGGAAAGGAGGAGTTACCGTCGGATCGCCCGTGGTGTTGAGAGTCGGGCCGATACCGCAGTTTCAAGCAGTGCCGACAGATGGTAGTTTGTCTCCTCAGGGCCAGCGGCCCGGGTGCGAATATGCCCGGGGCGCTGGCCCTTTCGCTTTGAGCAGCAGGTGCAGTCCCGAAAGGTGTTGTGGTACAAACGAAGATCAATTCCGATGAAAACAGCCCGAAAGAAAACATCGAGGACGAGGACTACCCCGCCTACAGCATGGGCAGCGCGGCCCAAATCCTGGGAACCACCCCAGGATTTCTGCGAAGCCTCGACGAAGCGAAACTACTCACACCGCAACGCTCCGAGGGCGGGCACCGCCGCTACTCCCGATATCAACTACGCATTGCGGCAAGAGCACGTGAACTCGTTGACCAGGGCACTGCGCTCGACGCGGCAGGTCGCATCATAATCCTTGAAGACCAACTCGCCGAAGCCCACGCCATCAACGCTGAACTTCACCGCAGCCTCGATGCCCGGGACGCCGTACCCGATGACGACCCTCAGTCCTAAACAATCTGGGATCGACGCTATTCGAAGGCTGCCGTCGTACAACTCGGTATGGCCGTTCGCCATGACGTGAACCCGATCACGTTCGGGTACCAACGCATCGTGAACACGTTGAGTTCATGGGCAGGCCAGTAATGACTGCGAGCCTGCGGGTCGTGGCGCGGTGGAGTGTCAAGCCGGCGAAGAACGTCGAAACGGCGGTCACTCCCAAGGTCAACGTCCCTCGTGGTCTCGCGGCGCGAGCCACGACGCCACTGCTGCCTGACGATCACCTGAAGCTGCTCAACCCCCCTGTGGACGGCCCGGGAGCTGCGCGGCGAAATCGTCGACGTCGGGACCGAGACCGCAGATTCCGCCACCTTCGTGATCAAGCCCGGCTGGGGGTTCTCGGCCGATTACCGGCCCGGCCAGTTTGTCGGCATCGGACTGCGCGTCGACGGCCGGTGGCATTGGCGGTTCTACTCGTTCGGGATCTCGGAAGACCTGCACACGGAGCGGTTCGCTATCGCCTGCACCGACAAGGGTGACGAAGGCGGCGTCGTGGCCTTTGCGATCTCCGACAAGAAAGTCGAGATCGACAGCGCCACAACACTATTGGAGGCGGGCGAGAAAGTCGGCATCCACATGCCGTTCGGCTGCCGGATGGGCATCTGCCAGACCTGCGTGCTGTCATTGGAGTCCGGCCCTATCCGGGACTTCCGATCCGGAAACGAGCACGGACCGGGCGATCGCATCAATACCTGTGTGTCGGCGGCATCCGGCGACTGCACGTTGAAGATCTGAAGGGACGCCTCATGGCTATCACTGATATCAAGCGTTTTACGCACACCTCACGCCCGAAGATGTTGAGGCCCTTGCGCGTGAACTTGACGCCCTCCGGACCGAAATCGAGGACTCGCGAGGCGAGCGGGACGCCCGTTACATCCGGCGATCAATCCAGCTACAGCAAGCCCTTGCGGCCGGCGGCATTTGGCCATCGCGCTGGGTATCGGCGCGGCATTGGCCTCGGCAAACGCGGTGGCATGGGCAGACGCGGGTGACTCGGCCGCCGGTCAATCGACGGCTTCGTCGGCCGGGGGCCATGCGGGCCCGCGAGCGGGGAAGGCAACTACCGACGGGAAGCCCAAGTCGTCGATATCGACGCAGAAGGTGACGAGCCGACCGGCGGCGAAGTCCACCCCGTCGGCATCGGCCGCGCCCCGGGGTCCGGTGCACGCCGCCGAGGCGGCGATCTCGAGCGTGTTCGCGGCGCTGGAGACCTCGTACGTGCAGAGCCGGTCGGGGAGCGGGGTGGCGTCGACGCCACGCGCCGCCGCCGCAGCGACCAACAGTGCGACGACACCAACGTCGGCCGCGGTCGCGCAGATATCGGTACCGCCCAACCTGAGCGCCGTGTTCCACCAGGCGGTCTACACCCCGCTGCACGCGGTTGTGCAGGCGTGGATCCTCAGCGAGGTCGGCAGGCAGGTCGACGATTTCATCAACGGCGCGGCGGGTTCGTATGTGATCGGCAATGGCGTTGCCGGCACCGAAGATCACCGCAACGGTGGCGCCGCGGGCTGGCTCGGTAACCACGGTGCGGTCGGCACTTCCGGTGCTGCTGCTGTCGCGACGCAGCCCACCGGGCCGCTGCGGCCACTGACGAATACCGGCACCTGGCTGACCACAAGCGACGGACAGGTTGTCATCGTGCACGGGCTGAACGAGGTGTACAAGGTGGCACCGTACGAGCCGTCGGCCAGTGGATTCGATGAAGCCGACGCACAGTTTCTGCAGGACAACGGTTTCAACGTGGTGCGGTTGGGCGTCATCTGGGCCGGTGTCGAGCCGAATTCCGGCGAGATCAACACCGCCTACCTCGACTCGATCCAGCAGACCGTGGACATGTTGGCCGACCACGGGATCTACACCATCATCGATTTGCACCAGGACCTCTACAGCAGCGAGTTCTACGGCGAGGGTGCGCCGGATTGGGCATCCGATGGCGGCGGCCGATCCAACAAGAACTCCGGATTCCCGGGGAACTACTACGTCAACTCCGCGATGAATCACGCCTGGGATGCCATCCGTTCCGTCGACGGGATCACCGCGCTCTACCTGGAGCCGCCGAACCCTGCGGTGACCGAAGTTCCCACCCTCCTGGGTCTACCCGTCGCGCTCCTGGGCCGGATCGGCGATCCGAATTTCGTGCTGGCGTTCCACGATTACTGCGGACCCATCGGTGGTGCGTTGTGCACCAAGATCGCCAACACGCTTGCCGCACAACCACGAAGCTACTCGAAGCGCCACAACGTCCCGGCGGTGATGAACGAGTTCGGCGCCACCAGCGAAGCTTCGACTCTGACCAAGGAGATGTCGGCAGGCGACCGGTACCTGATGGGTTGGGCGGAATGGGCATACACCGGTGAAGGTGACATGACCGGATCACCCGATGTGAAGGGGCTGGTGTACGACCCGGCGCTCCTGCCGGTCGGCGACAACGTGAATGCCGGCAATGTGGCGATACTGTCCTCGCCGTACCCGCAGATCGTGTCAGGTACCCCGAGCGCATGGTCGTTCAAGAACGGCACTCTTGACTTCAGCTATTCCACGGCGAAGGTCCACGGTTCCGGCACTTTCGATCAAGGGTCGCTGAGCACATTCTCAGTGCCGCAGGTGCAGTATCCGAATGGCTATCAGGTGACGGTCACCGGGGGACGTGTCGTCTCGGCGTCCAACGCCGCCCAACTGGTCATCGCGTCAGATCAGGGCGCAACCACCATCAGTGTCGTGGTGAGCCCGGCCACCTGAGCCCACACAGCGAGTAGGTGCCCGGCACTGTTGAAGTGGCACCCTACTCGTGCGCGAGGCAGCGCTGGCCTTGGTCGGCATCGCCAGCCATCTCGGGGATTCCGTGCAGCAGTGGGCAGTGCTCAGTCAGGCGGCCGAGATTCTGTCAACCCAGAGCCGGCAGCTCCAAGAAAACGGTCAGCGGACACTAGGCTCGGTCCCGCTACCCGCTGATACCTGAGCACATCAATCCGGCCGGATCGTAATTCCGGCGAATAGTGTTGAACCGCTTGAGGTTCAGCCCGAGGTACCGCGACAATGGATCGCCGGCTTCGGGGTAGTTGAGGTAGCCGCCGACCGAAGCGGAGCCCAACGCGCGGTGAGCTGCGGTCAGCCAGCCGCTCGCCGCGTCGGGCGCTGAAATGTCATGGTGACCACGTCGCGGTCTGCGGCGTCAAATGTGCGGAACGTCAGCGACGTCACCACCCCGATGTTGCCGCCGCCACCGCCGCGCAGCGCCCAGAACAGGTCGTCGTGATCGTCGGCGGATGCGGTCACCACCGCGCCGGTGGGCAAGACCAGCGAGGCCGACACCATCGCGTCACACGTCAGGCCGCACCGCTGCGCGTCCGAACCCAGCCCACCACCCAAGGCCAGCCCCGCGACACCGACCGTCGGACAGCTCCCGGAGGGGATCGAGCGACCGCTTGCCGCGAGTTGGGCCTGCACCGAGTCCAGATCCGCCGCGGGCGGCACGGTCACCATATTGCGTCCCGCGTCGATGTCGATCCCGCCGGGGAGGCGACGCAGGTCGATCACCAGCGTGGCGTCGAGGGTAGAGGCACCGATGTACGAGTGGCCGCCGCTGCGGGCGCTGATTCCGATGTGGTTCTAGCGGCGAACGCGATGACTTTCTGCACATCGGCGACCGAGGCAACGGCGATGACCGCCGCTGGGGTGGACCCGTTGAAGCGAGAATTGAACACCCCTTTGGCGGCGGCGTAGTTGGCCGATGATGGCATGACCAGCGTGCCGTCAAGCCGAGTGCCCAGCGTGTTCCAGTCTGGCGGGGACGGGCTCGACACGGCATTGGGCGTCACCGATCGGCAGGAAGCCAGCAGGGCTGCGCCTGCCAACCCGCCGAGTGCTCGTCGCACGAAAGCCTGGCGGGAAACCTCCCCCGACATGAGGGGAATGCTAGTGCTACTCGAGCACGAAAATCGGGATCAACCGGGAGGTTTTGGTCTGGTACTCGGCGTAGGGCGGGTAGGCCTCGACGGCCAGATCCCACCAGTGGGCCCGCTCATCTCCGGACACCTCGCGGGCGGTCAGCGTGACCACCTTGTCACCGTCCTGAGCGATGACGGTCGGGTTGTTCTTGACGTTGTAATACCACGACGGATGCGCCGGATCGCCGCCCTTCGAGGCGACCATGGCGTAGCGGCCATCTTCCTCGACGCGCATCAGCGGCACGTAGCGCTTCTTGCCGGACTTCGCTCCGGTGGTGGTGAACAGGACGATCGGTCGGTCCAAGACCTCCACCCCGTCGGTGGTGCCCTGCTTCAGAATCTGTTCGGTCTGCTCGCGCACCCAATCGGTGGGGCTCAACTCGGCATGTTCAGTCACGGACAGCCCAACACCAGCCATTGCAGGACTATTCCCTGAGACTCTGGCGGGCTGACCGGTGCTGTGCGCCGGAAAACGCGCCGACGTCAGACTCACGCCGATCCGATACCTCGGATTGGGACGTGAGCCGGCGCAGAATGGCGATCGTGCAAACGCGAGGCATCCTTCCCGAACCGACAGTCTGGCAACGGGAATGGCAGGCATTGGGCAACTGTGTTGGCCAACCAGGCGATGTGTTCTTCCCCGAGGACAACCCCCGAGGCGATCGCAGACAACTGGAGCAACAAGCCAAGGGAATCTGCGCGAGTTGCCCGGTGCGGGCGCGTTGCCTTGAGCACGCGTTGAACACGCCCGAGCCCTACGGGGTGTGGGGCGCATTGACCGCCACTGAGCGGGGAGGCCGGGCATTCGGCCGTCGGGTGCGCACGCCGGGGATTTCGGCGCGCTCGCCTGCGCTGGGCGCCTGAAAGCGCGCCGAACCGCACCACCTAGGCGGGCGGCCCGGTGCAGTAGGTCCGCGGCGGATCAGTCCCGATGCGCTGGTGCGATCCGACTGGGCAGAGGTCGTAGTCGGTCTTTTCGAAACGCTGCAGCACTGTGAACTCAGCGGACGCATCGGTGCATGCGACAGGTTTGATGGTGTCGGTGCGGGTGCGATCAACAAGCGGGTGTTTGACGTTGGCATCCCGGTAATCGGTAGGGTCGCGCGCTCCATCGGGGCTCGGGGCGTCTCGGCCACCTGCGCTGACCACTTCGAAGACCCCGGCCGGCTGGCTGCACGCGACGATGCCACGCGCACCGATCACTCCGGAAGCCATCGCCTCGCCGGTGATGCATTGCCCGACGTTCACTGGGGGAGCGGTGCTTTCGGCCTTGTGTTCGTTGACTGAGGTGAGGACGTTGACGCCTGCGCCGAGCAGGCCGAGGACCAGCAGAGGGACTCCGACGGCGGGGAACAGTAGCGTTCCAATCACCTCACCGATGAGCAACGCCGGCCTGCTGTCGGCAAGCAGCGCCGCGGACGCAGGGTGGCTGAGCAGGATCACTGATCGTTGACTCCGGCGCTGATCGGATTAGCCTGCGGACATGACCTTTGATCCCAAAACCACCGCCGTGGTGTTGATCGAATACCAGAACGACTTCACCACCGACGGTGGAGTCCTGCACGGGGCGGTGTCGGAGGTGATGGCGAAAACGGACCTGCTTACGCACACCCGCGACGTGTTGACGGCGGCGCGCACCGCCGGGGCGGCGGTCATGCATGCGCCGATCACCTTCGCCGAGGGCTACGGCGAGATCACCAACCACCCCTATCGAGGGCAAGTGTGGTCTGGACGCCTTCGCCAGCACCAACCTGGACTTCATCCTGCGCAGTAAGGGCATCACGACCATCGCACTGGGTGGGTTCCTGACCAACTGCTGCGTGGCGGCGACCTCGGTGGAGGAACACGGGAACGCGTTCAAGTACGACTACCCGATGTTCTCCCTGCCGATGACCGCCGACGAGTTCATCGGGCAGCTCGTGTGACGCGGGTACAGGTGGCGGTCCTCGACGACTACCAGAATGTCGCTCTCGAGATGGCCGACTGGTCGGCGATTGCCGACCGTGCGGACGTCACGGTCTTCAGCGACCACATCTTCGATCCCGACGCACTCGTCGCACGGCTGGCGCCCTTCGACATCATCTTCGTGATGCGGGAACGAACCCCATTGCCGCGCAGCATCATCGAACGACTGCCGAACCTGAAGATGATCGCCTCCACCGGACCGTTCAACGCCTCCATCGACATGGCCGCAGCCGAGGAACACGGCATCCACTTAGGGACCACCGGCGGCACCGTGGCTTCGACGGTGGAGCTGACCTGGGCGCTGATCCTGGCCGGTGCCCGCAACCTGGTCTCGGAGAGTCTATCGATCCGCGACGGCGGCTGGCAGGTATCGGTGGGACGCGAGCTGTCCGGACGGGTGCTGGGCGTTCTGGGCCTGGGCCGCATCGGAGCTCGCGTCGCGCGGATCGGTGAGGCGTTCGGTATGCAGGTGATCGCGTGGAGCCAGAACCTGACGCCGGAGGCGGCCGCCGAGGCCGGCGCGACTCGTGTCGACAAAGAAGAGCTGTTCGCCGGCTCCGATGTGCTGACCGTCCACATGAAGCTCAGTGAACGGTCCACCGGCCTGATCGGCGCGGCCGAACTGGCGCTGATGAAGCCAACTGCGCTGCTGGTCAACACCTCTCGCGGGCCGCTCGTCGACGAGGCCGCCTTGGTCGCGGCGTTGGAAGCCAAGAGCATCCGGGCGGCCGCCCTCGACGTCTTCGACACCGAACCGCTGCCGGCCGGGCATCCGTTGCGCACGCTCGACAACGTCATTGCCACCCCGCACATCGGCTACGTCGCCGACCGCCCCTACCGCATCTTCTTTTCCGATGCCGTCGCCGCTATCGCGGAGTGGCTTGACCGACAGTGATCAGTAGGCGTCCGGATTCTGCTGGATGGCCTCCGGGACCGGATGCTGGTAGAGCCGTGAGGCGTTCTCCCACGTCACTTTTCGGATGATCTCATCAGGCAGTCCGTTGATCTGCTCGCGGATAGTCCGCTGGGTGTGCGGCCATGTCGAATCGCAGTGCGGGTAGTCGGCCTCGAGCAGGATGTTGTCGGGGCCGATCCGCTCGTACTGGATGAATGACGATTGGTCCTCGACCGCGCAGAACCAGAAGTTGCGGGTGAACACCTCGGCCGGGGTGAGGGTTTCGCCGAGTCCCTTCCACGTTCCGTACATCTCGTGATAGCCCAACATGTGGTCCAGACGGTCCAGAAGTCCTGCCACCCAGCCGATTCCGCCTTCGGACAGGCAGATCTTCAGGTCCGGGTAGCGGCTGCACACACCCGAGTACAGCCAGTCGACCGCTGCGCTGATGGCGTAGGCGAAGAACAGCACACCCGCCACATCGGGCGGGGCGTCTGCTGTCGTGGACGGCGACGTGCCCGACGAGCCGATGTGCAGGTTGATCACCGTCCCGGTGTCCGCGCAGGCGGCCATGATCGGCTCCCAGTAGCCGGAGTGGATGGTCGGCAGCCCCAGCATGGCCGGGTTCTCGCTGAAGGTCACGGCGTGGAAGCCGCGTTCGGCGTTCTCGTAAATCATCTTCGCGCCGACCTCAGGGTCCAGCAGCCACGGCAGCTGACACGGGATGATCCGCCCGGGATAGGTTCCGGCCCACGAGTCGATGTGCCAGTCGTTCCATGCTCTGACTGAAGCCATCGCGAGGTCGCGGTCGGTGGTCACCTGCTGGAGCCGCTGGCCGGCGAACCCGGGCAGGAACGACGGGAAGTTCAGCGAGGCGTACACACCGTTGAGGTCCATGTCCTTCACGCGGGCATGGATATCCCAGGCGCCGCGGCGCATTTCGTCGAACCGTGCCGGCTCGAAGCCGTACTCCGACACCGGCCGGCCGACAACGGCGTTGAAACCGACATTCGGCAGCGACTGGCCGTCGTACATCCAGGTCTGGCCGCCGTCCTCGGTGTCGACCACCCGCGGCGCCCGGTCGGCGAACTTGGCCGGCACCCGCCCTTCGAACGTGTCGGGTGGCTCCACGATGTGATCGTCGACGGAGATGACGGTGTAGTAGCGTTCTGCGCGTTCGGGTTCCGGCAGGAAGGTGACCGTGCGGTCCGCACCCGTCTTGGCGGTGGTGAAGTTCAGATTCGTTTGCAGCTCGTCGATGGAAGCCATGCGTTGAGCTCCTTATCAGCTCAGGACACCGCGGTCGGCCTTGATGGTCATGCGGGCCGCGCCGGCCCAGTACACGTCGGCAGCGCGTTCGATCAGCGAGGCCTGCATGCCGATCATGTCGCCGCGGTTCATCGTAGATGGCGCGGTGCCGGTGATCATCACGTCGTAGGCCAGGCGGCAGACCCGCTCGATGGACACCGCCCGATACACCGCCGCGGCCAGATCGTGCCCGGTGGCGATGACACCGTGGTTGGCCAGGATCACCAGGTTGGCCGAGCCGATCTGGCCGGCGAGTTCCGCTGCGCGCCAAGGTGCGTCGATCTCACCGTCGTACTTCTCGACCAGATACATGTCGTCGAGGAACAGCGCGCCGGTCTGGTGGACGAGGCCCGGCAGCACTCCCAGCGCCGCGATCACGCTGACGTAGTAGGGGTGATTGTGGATCACCACCCGCGCATCTGGGCGCTGCCGGTGAATCTCGGTGTGCAGGTGGATCGCCGGTGTGACGTCCCAGCGGCCGCGAACCACGTGTGCGTCCTCGTCCACCACACAGATGTCGGATGCGGTGAGTTCCTGCCACCACAGTCCCCACGGGTTGACGAACATGTCGGTCTGCCCCTCGGGCTGCCAGGTGATGTGCCCGGCCATGTTCTCGGCGAAGCCGATGTCGGCGAGGTGACGGAACGCCACCGCCATCATCTGCTCGTCGCTCAGGTCGACCCCGATCTGCGGTGTCTTCGACGGCGCCCACACGCCCAGGCCGCCCTTGCGCACTTCTGGTGTGCTCATGATCTCTCCAGTATTGATCGGATATTCTCGCGGAGTTGGCCTTTGGCGATCTTGCCGCCGGAGGAGCGCGGAAGTTCCTCGAGCACCTCGAGGCGTTCGGGCAGTAGTTCCTTGGAGACGCCCTGGGCCAGCAGATGGTCGACGAGGGCAGCCAGCTCGAGTGTGTCGCCGGGATTGATGAGTTCGGCGAAGACGCAGACGCGCTCACCGAAGAGGGGATCGGGCATGGCCACCGCGGCGGCCACCGCAACTGTGGGGTGGGTGTTCACGACCTCTTCGACGGCGACCGCACTGATGTTCTTGCCGCCGCGCAGGATGAAGTCGGACGTTCGCCCGGCCAGCACCAGGTATCCGTCACCGTCCACCTCGCAGATGTCGCCCATCCGCATCCAGCCGTCGTTGGTGTACAGCTTGTCGTGGTCGGTGCCACCCAGGTAGCCCAGGCTGAGCGCGGGGCCGCGGCAAACCGGCTGTCCGCGACCAGAATCCGTGACGTCGTCATCGCCGTCGAACAGGCGCACCTGCATCTCGGGCACGATCTGCCCGGCGGTCCGCAGCCGGTGGTGCAGCGAATCGTTGACAGTCGTCGCGCTGAGCATGCCGGTTTCGTTGGATCCGTAGAACTGCAGGATGGTGACCCCGGTCAGTTCTTCGAACTGGGCGGCCTGCGCATACGGCAGCGGCTCGCCGCCGGTGAACACGATGCGCAGGCTGGACAGGTCGTGTTCCCGGGAGGCGGTGTTGGCCAGGATCATCATCAATTGTGTACTCACACAGCACAACACCGTTGCACGGTGGCGCTCGATGGCGGCGCACGTCGCGGCCGGGTCGAACCGTTCGATGCGCACGGTCGTCGCGCCGAGATAGATCGGGGTGGTGTGTGAAGTCCAGATTCCGAAGCCGAACGGGGTGGGAATGACCGGCAGGAAAATGTCGTCGGCGCTCAGTTCGCCGTTGGCGACAGCCTTCTGGTGAAAGTAATGCCAGCGGTTCTGGTTGTGGACGACACACTTGGGCAGGCCGGTGGTGCCCGAGGTCGAGTTGATGAGGAAGGCGTCATCGGGCCCTACGGCCGTCAGCCCGGCGGAGAGGTCCGGTCCGGTTGTGGTGGTGTCAATACTGAGTCCGCCGGGGCCGAGCACCACCGTGCGCACCGACACCTCGGCGGCAGCCTCGGCTGCCTGCGCGCCCCGCGCGGGGTCGCTGACCAATAGCGACGGCTGCGCGGTCCGCATGATCTGCGCGGCCTCCCGCACGCCGGCGCGCGCCCCGAGTCCCACGCTCACCGCCCCACACCGCTCGATAGCGACCAGCAGGACGTGGATGGCGATGCTGTCGCCATGCCAGATCGCCACCCGGTCCCCGGGCGCCACGCCCAGCCCGTGTAGCTGCACCGCGAGGTTGGTGGCGGCGTTGTCGAACTCCGACCAGGTCAGCTCCCGGTCCGGCGCGTCGACTCCGAAGTCGACATAGGCCGCCTTGTCCGGTGTGGACACCGCATTGCGGCGAGCACAGTCGGACAGCGTGGTGTCCGACCACCAGCCGGCGGCCCGGTAGTGCGCCGCTTCGGCGCTGGTCGTGGCGGTGACGTCGACAGCCATCACCAAATCATATGAAAATGACGAGCCGCGTCAATGATCCCAGTGACGAACCATGCCGGGGTCCACCGTTCCCGCTGATCCGGGGTAGTGCTGGGCGTTCACCAGGTGGGCCGCGGCAAGGTCATGGGCCCGCCGTGAATCGCCGGCCTCGATGGCATCGATCACCTGACGGTGTTCCTCCAGGACCGCCAGCCGCTCGTCGACGGGCACGATGCTGTCGTCACTCACCTGGGTTGACCAGCTTTGTTCGTGCGCCGACCACAGCGTCTCGAGTGCGCCGGCCAGCATGATCATGGTCTGGTTGCCGCAGTAGGACACCAGGGCTTCGTGGTAGCGCCGGCTCGCCGAGATCGCGCTCTGAAAATCGTCGGCGGCATCGACGGCCTCGGCATGCAGCTGGCGCAGCGCCGGTACCACCGTGCGTTCCCGGTCGGCGCGCTGTGCGCACAGGGCCGCGCACGCCGGTTCCATCTGCCGGAGTGCGCCGCCAACGTCGGACAGGCTCACTTCCTGGGAGCCGAGCACCAGACCGATCGTGTAGGCCACGTTCGCGGCATTGGGCCGACGGACCACGGCGCCGCCGAGCTTGCCGCGCCGCACCCGCAGCAGGCCTTCGGCTTCCAGGATCCGCATGGCCTCGCGCAGTGACGGCTTGCTGACCGGGAACTCGCGCAGCAGTTCGTCCTCTTTGGGAAGGATGCTGCCGTCGGCGAGCTCGCCCAGCAGGATGCGCCGTCGCAGTTGGTCGGCAACCTGCTCGGCGAGACGGCGGAATTGCACGGTTGGCTCTGACACGGACCGGATCTCTATCGCTGGTGAGTGATCTGCATCGTACAAGTGCGGTCTCCACGGCAGCGGCGACTGTCGCCATGTTTACCCATCGGATCTCCACACAATCGCCAAGCAACGACCCTCGCCGCTGCGAAACATGAGGGGAGGCGCAGCCACCAACTCGCGGCCGTGGAAACAGTGTCGCGCGCCGTGATATCGACCAGAACAGGGCCACCTCATGAACGACGGCATCCAAGAATGCGACTCGACTAAAGACTCTGCGACAGAACAGAACTCCTGCCCGAGCTCCGAACGGGACATTCTGCCGCTGACCGCCGATTGGATCCCCATGTCAGCGCTGCGTTGTTATCGTTGTCGACAGAGATGCGCCAGACGCTCTACTGGGTGGTCGTCGAGGGGATGAGCTACCGCGAAACCGCCGACATCATGGGTGTGCCGGAAGGGACTGTGATGTCGCGGATGCATCTCAGCCGGGCCGGCATGCGCCGTTCGCTGGGTGACGCCGCATGAGCACCCCGATGGATTATCCGGTCCGCGAAGGGCATCCACCGCAGGCCTTGGCGCGCGGCTGGCAGCAGCTGCAGGTCCGTGTGGGCTGCCGGGGACATCTCCCGGCCCGGCACGAACGCCGAATTCCGTGCCGTCGACGAACGGATCCTGTCACGCAAGCCGCGGTCGTTGTCGTTCGCCGACGCGGCCGCATTGCCGGCGGGGTCGGGTCGGTGATGATTCAGCTCGCCAAGGCGCTGACCGGGGTTCGTGTGATCGCGACGGCGAGCCGTCCCGGGTCACGCGACTGGGCGGCCAGCATGGGCGCGGACGTGGTGATCAATCACCACAATCTGCGCGCCGAGGCCGTTGCCGTCGCACCCGACGGTGTTGACTGGCTGTCCTCCCCACACCCGGCTGGCAATGTCGTGAACTGCGCGGAGATACTCAACCCGTTCGGCCACGTCGCCGTGGTCGACGACCCGGAGAACCTGAATCTGATGCCGTTGAAAGACAAGAGCATCGCCTGGCACTGGGAGCTCATGTTCACCAAACCGCTGTACGGGCTTGCGGGCCAACAGGATCTGATCGCGAGGGCCGCCCGGCTGGTTGACGACGGCCTCATCCGCAGCACCGTCAGCCAAACGATCCAGGACTTCAGTGCAAGTGGTCTACGGGAGGCCCATCGAGCGGTCGAATCGGGCCATATGGTGGGCAAGATAGTCGTCCACCGATGACGTCCGCGGTGACGACCCTGCTTAGTGCACGTCGGCCGTCGTCGCGGGTAGCGGACTTACTTGTGCGCGGGGCGCTTCAGCAGGAACTGAAGCCAGCGAACGTCGATCAACATGTGTTTCAAGGTAGGACTCAAAAATAAGGTGGTGCGGTCCTAGCGGTAATACGTCGCTAAGAATATTTGCCAGAACGCCATTATTTTCTGGGCGTATGGCAGCCCGGAGGCCAGGTCCGTGGGTGGCCGTTTCCCTGCGATAAGGCTGCTCGGCCGTTACTTCCCTGGCACCTGGTTGTGCTCATTCGTTGACGCGTTCTTCGACGCTCGACCAGTAGCTGAGCTCTCGGTCGGATTGGACATACGGTAGCGATGACGCCCTGCTGGGCGCCAACCAACTTGCCGTCGGCATGCCGTTCTGTAAGGTCGGCGCCGTCACCGCAGAGACGTGCGGTGAGATCAAGCGCATCGAGGGTGATGTCGTCGAGGCCAGCGTCTACAGCATGGAAGGCGACAGCGGCAGCCCGGGCTTCGTCAAGAGTCCCGACGGCACGGTGAGCGCGGTCGGCATCCTGATGTCCGCACCAGACGGTGACGACTACACGACGTACTTCACCTTGATCCAGCCCTTGCTGGGGCAGTGGGGATTTCGGATTCTGCCCCGACGCACTGTCAGGCCGGCTGGCCGTAGACCGCCACCAGGACCGAGCGGTCCAGGCTGTTGACCGACCACACGCCGATCGCGGTGTTGGCGCAGTCCGACATGATCGCGAAATCAGCTGGGTCGTAGTACCACTGGTTGATGACGTCGAGATTGTTGATGGCCAGGGCGGGGTTGATGGCCACCGTCTGGGCGACCTTCCCCGTGAAACCAGCTGCGGCGGCGCGGCTCTGGGGCGTGGAGCCGTCGGATCCGAGATCCCCGTCCAGGGCCCGGTCATTGAGGACGTCGTTGGCGTGCCACTCGGCGGCTTGGGTCAGGGCCGGGTTTTTCTTGATGTTCGTCGCGCAGCCCGCCTGGTGCTGAACGGTGTAGACGTTGGCGACGACTCCGTTGTTGAGGCGGGTGTTGTCGGCATGCGCGGCAGGCGCACCGGCGACAGCGAGCAGAGTCGCCGCGCCAGCGCCAGCAGCGGCATGAATAGCTTTGGTTACCAACGTCTTTCCTTACTAGGTGGCCGGGACGTAGCCGGCTGCGGAGTGGCGGAGTCGCCAGATCGCGCCTGGGCACAGTTCTTGCGCGGACTGGCTGATCAGATACGACGCCTGGAACTCGTCGCTGGTGGAGAAGTCGGCCTTGATGTTGTTGACCAGCTGGCCGTAGCTGACCCCGGAGTCGATCTGATCGCAGACGCCGTTGCCGTAGGCCAGTGCGGCGTCGGCGTTGGGGAAGTCGTAGCCCGGCCGGACGGTGACGTTGATCAGTTAACCGATGTTGTCGGCCTGGGCCGGCTGCGCGGTGGCCACCACACCCGCGCCGCCCAGGGCGACCAAGGCGGCGGCGATCAGCAGACGGGGTGCAGAGGTAGGCATCGCCATACTGTGTCCCATCGTTGATCGGCGCAGGTCGCGAGACTGTGGGGGATCCGCGCAATATACATCGACGCATTCCGGCGTGATCTAGTATTCCGGCCATGATTCGGCCGATCCGTGCGGTGTCGATGGCGTTCCTGTTGGCCCTCAGCGGCGTCGCTGCGAGTGCCGTCGCACACGCCGGGCCCCTCCCGCCGTGCACCTACACGCTCTCGCCGCCCGCGGTTGGCCCCGGCGGCGTCACCGCCACCGCGGAGCTGGCGGGATGCGGGCCGGCCGGCGGTCCGTATTTGGCAGTGGCATGCCTGCTGGGGGCCGATGGCGTCACGCACTGTGCCCAGGCGCACGGTTCGGATCCGGCGGTGATCTCGGTGCCGTTCCGGCCCGGCACGACGTACATCGCGACCGGCCGGGGCTGTCCGGTCTGGCTCGGGCAGAACGTTGCGCCGGACTGCCAGATCCTCGGCCCGCTCACCGCAGCTCTCTAGTAACGACATGTCGGTCGACAAAGCCGCGGTCATCGCGGGCAGTATCCGGCTGGCCTCAGGCGTCCACTTCCTGGTGGATCCGATGGGCGCCAACAAGCTGTGGGGCGAGCCGAACGATCCCGGCCCGTCGGCGCGGCTGTTGCTGCGGTCGATGGGCTACCGCGACGCGCTGATCGGTGGGTTGTTGCTGTCGGCGGGGCTGCGCGGCCGCAACACCCGGGGCTGGTTCCTGGCCTCCGGCGGCGCAGATGCCGCCGATCTGCTCGGGGGGTCGAGCGTGCACAGCGAGCTGACCCGCGGGCAGCAGATCATCGGGCTCGGCGGTGGGGTCGTGGGCATCGGCGTCGGCCTGTGGGGTGCCACCCGGCGTCGCACGCCCGCCGAAGGGGTATCGGCCTAATCCGGCGGACGCTGGCCTTCGGCGCTGCCGTTGTTGTGGTCGGCTGCGCTGCGCTAGCTCCGCCACCGGGTCGGGCGATGCCGGTCGCATCGAGGATCTGATCCAATCTTTCTGTCCCGACGGCGAACTCGAGGTCCGCGGCGCGGCCACGGCGGCGGGTCGGGCCGCGATTGCGGAGTTCTTGGGCCGTGTCGCTGCGCCACTTGCTCAGAGCGGGGTCAGTTCTGGGATCGAGCGGGTCGTCCGGCACACCCTGACCAACGTCCGCTTCACGGAACTGACTGCCGAGCGCGCGCAGGTGTCGTAGCTCAGGCTGGAAGGCCAGCGGCCATCGCGTTGCCGAACGCGATCAGCGCGACCCGGCCGAGGCCAAGGATCGCCTCGTCGAAGTCATTGTTGTCCCGGTAGGACAGCTCGAGCATGCGGTCGGCCATCTCGACGCCCACCAACATGGCTCGCGGGTCGGTGTCGACGGGAATCAGCCCGCCGGTCAGCAGGATGTCGTGCAACCGGCCGGCCAGGGCCTGCATCCGGGCGTGGACATGTTTGGTGACGGTGGGTGAGGTGCGCCCGCCCATCCACAGACCGGCCGCGCCGGGATGCTTGCGGTAGTAGTCGACGTGCAGGTCGAGCTCATTGTTGAGCAGCTCGGCGATCGAGCTGATCGGCCAGGTCTGCTCGGCGGCGATGCAGCGCGCGTCGATCTCGGCGCAGTGCTGCTCCATGAGCTCGTCCAGGATGGCATCGCGATCGGCGAAGAACCGGTAGAGCGAGGGATAGGAGACCCCGGCGCGGTCGGCGATCGCGCGGGTGGTGACCGCATCGACGCCGTCCTCGTCGGCGATGGCTGCGGCGGCGTCGAGGATGCGGGCCACGGTCTGCCGGCTGCGCGCCTGAACGGGGGCCCGCCGGGGGACTGATGCCGTGGTCATCGCCTACCTCCTGGAGACCCTTGACAGCTGCTCGCAAAACTATAACACTATTCGCGTTACAGTTCGTACGCCCGAACCGGAGAATGCCCGATGACCGTGAACTCGCTCAACCAGGCCCGCCCGACACAGCCGCTCCGTGGCCATGTCGACGTGCTGATCGTCGGCGCCGGAATCTCCGGCCTCGGGATGGGTCACTATCTGGCGGCCGGCCAGCCCGGCAAGACCTTCGCGATCGTCGACAGCCGCGAGGCCATCGGCGGCACGTGGGATCTGTTCCGCTACCCCGGCATTCGGTCGGATTCCGACCTGCATACCTTCGGGTACGAGTTCAAGCCGTGGACCAGTGACAACGCGATCGCCGATGCCCAAGAGATCCTTGACTACCTGCATGAGGTCGTCGACGAGGACGACTTGGCCAGGCGGATCTATCTGCAGCACAAAGTGATACGAGCTGATTTCAGCTCAGAAACCGCGCAGTGGACGGTCACGCTGGACCGCGCCGGTGAGCAGTTCGAGGTGACCTGCGACTGGTTGTTCGGGGCGACCGGCTATTACGACTACGCCGGTGGTCACCGTCCCGACTTCGAGGGCGAAGAGGACTTCTCCGGGGTGATCGTGCACCCGCAGTCCTGGCCCGAGGACCTCGACTACCAGGGCAAGAAGGTCGTGGTCATCGGTAGCGGCGCCACCGCGGTGACGTTGATTCCCGCGATGGCCGATGATGTCGAACACATCACCATGCTGCAGCGCTCGCCGTCTTATGTGATGCCACAGCCGCGCAAGGACCCGATTGCGAACGGGTTGCGAAAGCTGCTGCCGGCCAAGGCCGCCTATGCGGTGACACGGCGCTTCAACATCGGCAAGGGTCGGTTCATCTACAACCTGTGCCAGCGCCATCCCAAGCTTGCGCGGCGCATCATCCACACCGTCAACGTCAAGGCGCTGCCCGAGGGCTTCGACGTCGACACCCACTTCAAGCCGACCTACAACCCGTGGGACCAGCGACTGTGTGCGGTTCCTGACGCAGATCTGTTCCGTTCCATCAAGCGCGGCAAGGCCTCGGTGGTCACCGACCGTATCGCCCGCTTCACGAAGGACGGAATCCTCCTAGAGTCCGGCAAGACGCTCGAAGCCGATATCATCGTCACTGCAACGGGTTTGAAACTCCTTCCGCTCGGCGGCATCCAGGTTACCGTCGACGGCGAGGTCAAGGATCCGAGTAAATCGCTTGTCTACAAGAGCTTCATGATCTCCGACATCCCCAACCTGGCGTTCGCCTTCGGCTACACCAACTCGTCGTGGACTCTGAAGGTCGGGCTGGTATGCGAACACCTGTGCCGCCTGCTGGGGTACATGGATCGGCACGGTTACAGCACAGTCGTTCCCGTCGTCGACAACCCGATGATCGAGACGCGTCCGATGCTGGACTTCGCGGCCGGTTACGTCCAGCGCGCCGTCGACCTGTTCCCGCAACAGGGCGCGACCGGACCGTGGACGGTCGAGATGGACTACTGGGCCGACCATGCTCGGCTGCGCAAGGGCCGAGTGGACGATCCCGCGCTGCGGTTCGGCACGACCGTTGCGGTAGAGGCGGTTTCGGGGCAGTCCAGGGCATGAGTCGGGTATCCTTTGTCGACGTAGACGGTCGCCGCACCCGGGTCCGCGTCGACGGCGATTCGGGCAACCCGCCACTGCTGCTCGTGCACGGGATCGGCCGCAGCATGGAGGACTGGGCGCCACAGTACGAACGGCTGGGGCAGTCTTACCGGACCATCTGCCTGGACGTGCCCGGCTTCGGTTACTCCGAACGCACCAGGCAGGCAATCACATTGCCGGCGCTGGCGGGTGGCGTCGCGGACACTCTCGACACGCTCGGGGAGACCAGACCAGTCCACGTGGTGGGCAACTCGCTCGGCGGGGCGATCGCCCAGCAACTGCTGGCCGACCAACCGGAGCGGATCGCCAGCCTGGCGCTGATCAACAGCGCCGGTTTCGGCAGTGATGTCACGCTGCTGCTGCGGATGCTCACGATGCCGGTGCTCGGCGCTCTGAGCACCCGACGGCCCACCCGGATGAGCGCGGTGCTGTTCGAACGTTCGATCCACGCCAACAAGGCAGTGGCTACCAAGGAACGCATCGACCATGCTCTCGCCGTCGGTTCGCAGCCCGGAACCGGTGCCGCCCTGCGGGAGACGGCCCTGGATCTCGGCACACCGCGCGGGGTGAAACCGCAGTGGCGGCGTGACCTCGCCGCCGCTGTCGCACGATCACCCCGGCCGACGTTCATCATGTGGGGATCCGAGGACCGAATCCTGCCCGCTCACCACATCGACGAGGCAATGCGGGTGTATCCGCATGCTGAGGTGCATCTACTGAACGGGGTCGGCCACATGCCGCAGATTGAATGCCCACGGCGGTTCGCTGATCTGCTGCTGCCGTTCCTGGCTCGCGCCAGCGCGTGACCAGAGGTCACGGATCAATCCGGTCGATCCGCCAGTCGATGTCCCGCAAGGTATCTCACGCCCGTCGTCAACGCCGATCTCGGCCCTGATCACCTCTTCCAGCTTGCTGCTGGCGGCAAGCACCAGCTCGGCGTTGTCGCCCCGGGTGGTGACCAGGTTCGTCATCTCGGCAGGTCGGTCGGCACGTTCCGCTGCGCCGGCGCGAAGTAGCGGGGCGAATTTGTAGGTGAACAGCACAGACTCGCGCACCGAGTGCAGGCCCGCCTTGCCGGGATCGGAAAGCGCACTGCCGAAGTCCTTGCCGAGTAGCGGGGTGATATCGGGCGGGCTCGCCTACCGCTATTCACCGGTCGCGGTGACGGGCCTCGGAGTCGGGGTAGCGGTCGCCCGCACCGCGCTGGAAGCGTTTCCGGGCAACGGTTCAGTGCTGGATCGGGTATCGGCGCGATTCTGGCGGCCATCGCTGCGCCGCTGCTGGTGGCGGGTCGATTGTGCTGCGAGCGCGGGAATCAGTCGATAGGGACGTCGAGGATCGGCCGCTGGACACCGGCGCCGGGTCCGTCGAAGTGCCACCATTCCCCGGAATAGACTGTCAACCCGCCGTCGGCCATCGCGGTGCGCAGCCTGGCGCGGTTGGCTTGGGCGGCCGCGGTGACTCCGTCGGTGGCGTACGCCTGGGCGCTGCCCGAGAAGTCATCGAAATCGGTTCCCATATCGACCAATTGACCACGCTCGGCGACGGTCACATCGACCGAACGCCCTGCTTCGTGGCTGCGCGCGTAGGGCCCGGGCTTGGCCACCCACGCCGGATTGGGCACCGCCTGAAACATTCGTACCTGGACATCGTGCGGGCGATAGCAATCCCAGAACACCAGCGCGTCGCCCTGAGCCCGCAGTTCGTCGGCAGCCTTCGCCAGTCCCGGTGCCATCGACTCGTGTACCAGGCAGCGGGCATCGGCGGGATACAGCGGCACTCCGACGAAATTGTGTGGTGTCGCGTAGCGCAGGTCGATGACCGCGTCGGGAACCACGGTGCGCACATCGACGAAGCCGGCTGCGGCGGCGCGCGGGCTGACCGGCGGAACATCGCCGGGCGCGGCCGCGGCAGGCGCCGCCACCGCTACCGCGGCGCAGAGTGTCGCCGCGGCAAGCAGAACTCTCAGATCACTGCGGCTCGGACTCATGCTGGCTAACGATGCGCTGGTCGGCGGTCAGCAGCAAGTTGTCATAGGCCGACCGCGATGGCGATGTCTGGACCTGAGACAGGCCCAGGAAGTCGGCGACTACCCGCTCAGCCAGCAGCCGGAGCTTGATGTTGGTCTCCTGGGAACGCCACCGCAACAGGTCGAAGGCCGCCGACGAATCGATGCCGTAGACCACCATCAACATGCCTTTGGCCTGTTCGATCGTCGCCCGGTTCTCGGTGATCTCGGCGATCGCCGCGCTGAGCTGTTTCTGCTGATCGTGTTCGGCGGGGCTGACATCGACGTAGAAGCCGTGAGTGCCGATCACTACGCCGGACTCATCCTGCAAATTGTCCGCCACCACGATCACGTGATGAATTCGGCCGGCAGTGTCAATGATGCGATGCCTCGTACTGAACGACTGACGGTGACGGCGCGCATCGTGCAGCGTGGTCGCGACCTGCTGGTAGTCGTCAGAATGTTTGTGCGACAGCACCAACTCGGTGGTGGGTGAAACCGTGCCGGGTTCATAGCCGTGCATGGCCTGGACCTCAGGCGACCATTCCCAGCGTTCGTCGTCGAAGAAGAACCGAAACCACCCCACCTGTTCTGGACGGACGGTCACCTGCTCACCGTCACTTCCCACCGAATCCTCTTCCGGACTCATCGACACCCCTCGCCCCGACAACTCGTCACATGCAGTTAAACGAAATGCCGCGTGGTTGGGAGGGCGAAGAGTGCCATGAAGGCAGAACCCATCGCCATCACAGGTTCTGCGGGCAAAAGTGTTCTTACCGCGTCAGCCGCCGCGCGATCAAGCCACCTCGCCGGGATGGACGAGTGCTGCCAATGTGCTGAAACTGCGGTGACGCGAGTGACAGGTGTAACAAACTGAGTTCGGCATCGAAAAGACCTGTACAGGGTGTCCGCGGGCCAGCAGGGCCAAGGGACGCCGTCCTGCAGGACCTGCGGAGGACACGACGGTGAAGACCACGATGAGCCCACCCGTCCCTACCAGCACGTGGGCGCGACGCGCCTGCCTAGGACTCGGCGCATTGGGCGTCGCAACGGCAGTTCTGTCGGCACCCGCGGCGTGGGCCGATCCCGCCGATCCGGCGGTGCCGATCCCGGCGCCCACCGACACCACCTCGACGGCTGTCGCGCCGGCGCCGGTCCAGCACTTGTCCAGCCCGGACAACCTGCCCCCTGGCACCTCGGCGGACTCTCCGGCGCCGCAGAGCCGGCTGAACTACTGGCGCGACCTGCTGCACGCCATGCGCACCCAGGATGTGTCGGGCAGCGACGCGCTGCTGTTGCTGACCCAGCGACCGCTTGACGCGAATGCCGTACCACCCCCGGGTATGGCGGCGGGCCCGTCGGGACCGATTGGCACGTCCGCGGTTGCCCCCGGGGTCGATGCGAGCGCGCCGGCGCCGGGTTAAGTCGGGCCGACCGCTTCGATAGCGGCATCGAGGTCGGGGTGGTAGCGACCGCTGGCGTCGAATTCCTGCCACCATTGACCTCCGACGATCAAGGCGTAGGTGACCTCCGACGATCAAGGCGTAGGCCATCGCCAGCGGGATGACGACCGCGCGGGTGCTCAGTCCGGCTCGGACATCTGCCCGCAGCCAGCCAGGTGGCTGGCACGGTTGTGGGCTATGAGCCCTTGCCGAGGGTGAATTGGTCGTCGTCGAGGCCTATCACGACTTCGTTGCGGCGCCGGCACGGCAGCGTCCACGGCGGGTCATAGAACCAGGCGAGCGGATCGCCCTTGGTCTCGATGTCGTTGCGATACAAGGTTTTCACGAGTTGATCGGTGTGTGTCGCGACCGAGTCGGGCCCGATGTTGCCGGTGAATCGCAACACCGCAACGGTTTCTGAGGGAACCGTCACAAGACGGACGCGGTCGTCGTTCGGGGTGGGCAGGGTTTCCAGCGTGTACTTCGACGGCATGAAGAACCGGATGACCCATTCACCTGAGGATGTCCGTCGGGTTGCGACCGGCGCGGTCATCGCGATCTTCTCGCTCGGCTGTTGGGCCACCGGCGCGGTCATCGCGATCGTGTCCTTTCTGGAGTTCGCGCCGAATATGTAGCCAGCGAGCACTCTGAACCCTTGATTGCGCGCCGACTCCTCGTCGGCGCCGATAGTCGTCTCGGCGGCGACGCGCGGCCCATAGCGGCGAATCTGAACCCCGTCGACCTCACGCTCCACCGTGAACGCGGGCTCCTCGGTACCAGCCCGGATGCCCACGATGGCGCCCAGGCCCTCCGCGATCTGCACCACCGCAGTGGTGATCGTCTTCAGCATGTCTGGCCTTCCTCTCAACGCATCACATACCCAATTATCAGGTGACAGTCGGTGACGAGTTTCTGACGCACTTTCGGGACCCCGTCCTCCTGCCCCCGCTGCCCGTATATCGTCCGGGAATGAGTCGCGTTTCGATAATCACCGGTGGAGCTGGTGGCATGGGGCGGGCCACCGCGAAGATCGTCGGCCAAGACCGCACGGTGGTGCTCTGCGACGTCAGGCAGGACCGTTTGGATGCGGCGACCGCTGCGCTGAGCGATCTGGGGATCGCCGCCACCGCGGTCAACTGCGATGTCACCGACCGTGATGCCGTCACCCGGCTGTTTGAGACGGCTGCCGGCCTCGGGCCGATCGCCTCGGTGATACACACCGCTGGAGTCAGCCCGAGTATGGGTGATGCCGAGTACGTCAACACCACCAATGCGCTCGGCACCCTCAATGTCAACGAGGTGTTCTTCGCTTCGGCCGCAGACGGCGCCGTGATCGTCAACGTGGCATCGATGGCGTCGCACATGCTGCCCGAAGAGCTGATCCCGACAGCGTCTTTCGATCTCGCTTTCACCGACGAGAAGCAATTCCTCGCCGACTTGCTGACAGCATGCGATATCGCGGGGGAGGAGATGCGCTCCGGGCTGGCCTACAGCATCAGCAAAACCTTCGTCCGGTGGTACAGCTCGTCACAGGCTGAACGCTTCAATGGCAAAGGCCTGCGCATCGTCTCGGTCTCACCAGGATCGGTCGACACCGCGATGGGTCTGTTGGAAGCCGACGCCGGCGCCGGTGCGATGGTCGCCAACGCGGCGGTACCGCGCTGGGGTAAGGCCGAGGAAATGGCCGAGCTGTTCGCCTTCTGCGCCAGTGACCGCGCCGGCTATCTCACCGGAACCGACATCCTCAACGACGGCGGCGTGATCGCCTCGATGCGCGAACGTGCCCGCCAAGCCGAAAATGCCTAGGGGCGAGTCAGTGTCGCGTACCGGGTGCGGTGCTGGTCGGTGGAACCGAACTCGTACTGCAGCGCGGTGAGCCGCTTGAAGTAGTGGCCGATGGCCAGTTCCTCGGTCATGCCCATGCCGCCGTGCAATTGGACCGCGTTCTGGCCCAGGAACCGGGCGGCTCGTCCGATGGTCGCCTTGGCCGCCGAGACCGCTCGGGCCCGGGCGTGCGGCTCGGCGCCGAGGTTGAGCACCGCGAGATAGACCGCGGCGACCGCCTGCTCGACCTCCATGTACATGTCGACCATACGATGCTGCAGCACCTGGAAGTTGCCGATCGGCTGACCGAATTGCTGGCGCTGTTTGCAGTATTCGACGGTGTCGGACAGCACCTTTCGCATCGCGCCCACCGCTTCGGCACACACCGCGGCTGCGCCCTCGTCGCGGGCCTGCGCCAGTGACGACGTCGCGTCCTCGACGAGCAGCGCCTCGGCGGGCAGGCGCAGCTGACTGATCGTGAGGTCGGCCGCGCGGCGATCGTCGATGGTGCGGTAGCTGTGCGCCTCGATGCCCGCCGGTGGTGCCGCCGGGTCGAACTCGGCGAGGAACAGCGAAACCCCCCGGTCCTCATCGGATGTCCGCGCGGTGATGAGCAGGTGGGTGGCCAACGGCGCGGCGGCGACGACGATCTTCTCACCGGTAATCAGCCACTGGGAGCCGTCGCGGACCGCTCGTGTCGAGACGCCGCTGTCAGCTTCGGTGCTCGCCAAGACGACGATGGCGCTGCCCTCGGCGATAGCCTCCAGCAGCGCGGCGGCGGCCGGGTGGTCGGCCCGCTGGAGCAGGCCGCCGGCCACCACGACGGTGTCGATGAACGGTTCGATCGCCAGTGCGCGGCCCAGCTCTTCGGCGATCACCATGATTTCGACAGGGCCACCGCCGATTCCGCCGACCGACTCCGGGAAGGCGGCACCGAGGATGCCGAGCTCGTCGGCCAGGCTGCGCCAGATATCGGGCTGCCATCCCGCACCGAGCTTGGCTGCCGTGCGGCTCTTCTCCAGGTCGTAGCGGGTGGCCAGAAACTTGCCGAGGCCGTCGCGCAGGAGCTTTTGTTCTTTGTTCAGGTTGAAGTCCATTACAGCCCCAATGTCGCCTTGGCCAGTATGTTGCGCTGAATCTCGTTGCTGCCGGCATAGATCGAGCCGGCCCGGTCGTTGAAGTAGCGCAGCGCAGCCACCGCTTGCCAGGGTTGCCCGCTGACATAGCCGTCCGCGGGTGCTTCGAAGTCCGAGACCGGGCCGCCGGGCCGAGTCGCATGCGGCTGATACGCGCGGGCGCGCGGACCGGCGGCCTCCATGGCGAGTTCAGTGATGGCCTGTGACAGTTCTGTAGACAGGATCTTGAGCATCGATGACGCGGCACCGGGATTGCGGCCCTCGGCAACCGTTGTCAGAAAACGATATTCGAGGATCTCGAGCACCTCGGCGCGGATGCGGGTGTCGGCGAGTTTTGCCGCGAACGCCGGATCGTCGATCAGCTTGCCGCCGGACGGGCCGGGTTGCTCGGTGGCCTCCGTGGCGATCGCGCCGGCCATCGCCTGTAGCGCGGGTGCTGTTGCGCCGCCGCCACGTTCGAATTCCAGCAGGTATTTGGCGACCGTCCAGCCGTCGTCGATCGCGCCGATCACATTCGACTTGGGCACCCGGACGGCGTCGAAGAAGATCTGGTTCTGCACCTCCTCACCGGAGGTCATCACCAGCGGTCGGATCTCGATCCCCGGTGTGGTCATGTCGATGAGCACGAACGTGATGCCCTGTTGTTTCTTGGCTGATCGTGAGGTGCGCACCAGGGCGAAGATCCAGTTGGCCTCGGTGGCGTGAGTCGTCCAGATCTTGCTGCCCGTACAGATCAGCTCGTCGCCGTCGTCGGTTGCTGCCATCGTCAGCGCGGCCAGATCCGAGCCCGCCTCCGGTTCGGAGTAGCCCTGACAGAAGAACACTTCACCGGTGAGGATGCGGGGCAGGAAGAACTCTTTCTGCGCCGGTGTGCCGTAGGCGATGATCGCGTGCGCCACCATCCGGATGCCCATCGGCGATAAGGACGGCGCCCCGGCCAGCGTGGATTCGCGGCTGAAGATGTAGTGCTGGGTCAGCGTCCAGTCGCAGCCGCCGTGTTCGACCGGCCAGGCGGGGGCGGCCCAGCCGCGTTCGTGCAGGATCGCCTGCCACGCCATGCTGGCCTCATGGTCGGCGTAGACGCTGGTCATCAGCCGGCCGGCCTGACGCAGATCCGGGGTGAGCTTGTCCTCGAGGAAGGACCGCACTTCGTCGCGGAACTCAAGATCCTTCGCCGACCACGACAGGTCCATCTGCTGCCCCTCATCTGCGCACGGCTGTTTTCAGAAGTGACCATAGCCCGTCGGTGTTCGCGAGCCTGCTCAGGGTGCCGGTCTGGGTGGCGCCGTTACCGGACGCGGGTCGATACCGGTCGGTGTAGAAGCTCGACATCGCGCCGCATCACGACGGCGACACCGGAATTGTTGAACCAGGAGAATGCGCCGGTGTTGATATCCCAGCCGCTGCGGTCGTCCTGGACGCGCAGGTACTCGACCTCGGCGGCCACCCGAACGATCCCCCGACTGCGTGTCTTCCGGCGTGGAGTCACGAGAGATCCTGTTCTACAGTCATCAGCCCCCGGACCTACCCGGCGTATCGAAGGCGGTGAGCCATCGGTTACGACCGCGACAGTGTTCTCGATTTTCTGCTCGGTGACGTGACCGCTCTGCTCGACGGCGTGGCGTACCTGCCGATGGATGGCTTTCATCTGTCGAAAGCGGCACTGGACGGGCTGGGGCGTCGCGGCCGCACAGGGGTGGGTCGACACCGTCGACGAGCCCCATGCGCGGCTGTTCGAGGCGATGCGGGAGTTCTGCGACCGGGTGGTCGACGCCTGCTAACAGCAGCGGGTGCCCGGGTTGGCGTCCTGCTGGCCGTGCCGCATGCGCCAGTACTGCGCCTCGCTGAGCACCGCTTCGCCGGGGCGCGTGCGCTCCCGGTGCTCGACGTAGCGGCGGTAGTGGCTATCGCCCATCAATGCGCCGACGTACCAACGGATTTGGCGTGCGATGACGGTAGCGCGTCCCATTGCTTCTGCACCTCCTTCTCCGCGGAGGTGGCCATCAGGCTCGACGGCCCGAAGATCTTCGACGGCACCGGGGTGTCCTCGCTCAGCTCGCGCCCGCCGCCGCGGATAGCCCGCAGCGCCACGATCACTCCGGCCAGGACCACGATGATCACCAAGACGGCGAACACGATCGACAACGTCCCCTGGATGAAGGTGTTGCGGATGACGGCGTTCAACTGATCGGCGTTCTTCGCCGAACCGAACGTCGTCTTGCCGGCCTCCACGGCGGCGCGGTACTGGAAGTGCTGGGTCCAATAGCCGAGCTTGGGATCGCCGGAGAAAATCTTCTGCCACGACGCGGTGAGGGTGACCACCAGATCCCACAGCAGCGGAATGCCGGGGATCCACGCCCACTTCAGCAGGCCCTTTTTGACCACCACGACGGTGACGACGGTCAGCGCGATCGCGGCCAACAGCTGGTTGGCGATGCCGAACAGCGGGAAAAGCGTGTTGATACCGCCGAGCGGATCGGTGACACCCATCAGCAGGATGGAGCCCCAGCCGGCCACCACGAGCAGGCTGCAGATCCACGCCCCGATCCGCCAGCTCGGGTTACGCAACCGCTTCAGCGGACCGCCCAGGTTACCCAGGCCGTCGGAGAGCATGAACCGGGCGACCCGGGTTCCGGCGTCGACGGTGGTCAGGATGAACAGCGCCTCGAACATGATCGCGAAGTGGTACCAGAACGCCCGCAGCGAGGCGCCGCCGAACACCTGATGCAGCACCTCGGACATGCCGAACGCCAATGTCGGCGCGCCGCCTGTGCGGGAGACGATCGAGTGCTCACCCACGCTCTTGGCGGCCTCGGTGATCTCGGCCCCGGTGATCGGGGAACCGGACAGGCCGAGGCTGTTGACGTACTTGGCCGCGGTCTCAGCAGTGGTTCCGGTCTGGGCCGAGGGCGCGTTGATCGCGAAGTAGAGATGCTGGTTGAGGATCGCGGCGGTGATCAGCGCCATGATCGCCACGAACGACTCGGTGAGCATGCCGCCGTAGCCGATCAGCCGCATCTGGCTTTCCTTCTCCAGCAGCTTGGGCGTGGTGCCCGAGGAGATCAGAGAGTGAAAGCCCGACAGCGCCCCGCACGCGATGGTGATGAACAGGAACGGGAACAGCGAGCCGGCGAACACCGGACCCGAGCTGTTCGAGGCGAACTGCGAGATCGCCGGCGCGTTCATGACCGGGCGGCTCACCAGGATGCCCACCGCCAGCAGCGCGATCGTGCCGACCTTCATGAACGTCGACAGGTAATCACGCGGCGCCAACAGGAACCACACGGGCAGCACCGAGGCGGCCAGCCCGTAGACGATGATGCACCACGACAGGGTGACCTTCGACAGTGTGAACCAGTCTGCGCCCCAATCGGTTCCGGCGACCCAGCCGCCACCGGCCACGGCCAGCAGCAGCAGAACGACGCCGATCAGCGAGACTTCGGAGACCCGGCCTGGCCGCAGGAACCGCAGATACAAACCCATGAAGATGGCGATCGGAATCGTCATCGCGATGGAGAACACGCCCCATGGGCTTTCGGCCAGCGCGCCGACCACGACCAGGGCCAGCACGGCCAGCAGGATCACCATGATGACCAGCACGGCGATGATCGCCGCGGCGCCGCCGACGGCGCCGAGTTCGTCGCGGGCCATCTGCCCCAATGAGCGACCGCGCCGGCGCGTGGAGATCGCGAGCACCAGGTAGTCCTGGACGCAGCCGGCGAACACAGCGCCGACGATGATCCAGATCGTGCCGGGCAGATAGCCCATCTGCATAGCCAGCACAGGACCGACCAGTGGGCCGGCGCCCGCGATGGCGGCGAAGTGGTGACCGAACAGAACCCGCCGGTCGGTCGGCATGTAGTCGGTGCCGTCCTCGAAAATCTCTGCCGGCGTGGCATTCTCGTCGCGAGGGCGGACGATCTTCATCTCGATGAGCCGGGCATAGAACCGATAGCCGATGATGTAGGTGCAGATCGCGGCGATCACGAACCACACGGCGTTGACGGTCTCGCCGCGCAGGAACGCGATCAGCGTCCACGCGATCGCCCCGAGGACGGCGATGGCACCGAAGATCAGCTTGTGCCTGGTCGTGATCGGCGAGCGGTCGACGATGGCGACCGGTGGCAGATCTTTCTCGGTGCGGATGTAGGTGATGTCGCCCTTGATGTCCTCGATGTGTTCCGACGGCTGGGCGGTCGGTGCAGCCACAGTGTTTCTCCCTCGACGTGCAGTGTCAGGTTCGTCTGCTGATCTTTCCATTCACAGGTTCACCAGTCGGGGGAACCCGGAAACGCTGCTCCCCGGTTCGGGGCCGCAGGTGGAAGCCTCGCCCAACGCACTTCTTAGTGTTACCACAAGTTTATCTTAATTTTCTTAGAATTGGGGTACGGTCACCGGATGGCTGAACTGGGTTCGCAGGCGGTGGTCTTGGGTGCTGGTATCGCGGGGCTACTCGCAGCGCGGGTGCTCTCGGACTTCTATGGGTCGGTCACCGTTGTCGACCGCGACGGACTGCCCGATCGCGCCGAGCAGCGCACCGGAGTGCCGCAGGGACGGCATCTGCATAGTCTCCTCAGTCGTGGCACGCAGGCGATCGGCGAACTGTTTCCAGGGCTTCTGAGGGAACTCGGAGCGGCCGGGGCGGTTGTCGACCCAGCCGTCCGTTCCTGGAGTTCCATCTACGCCGGCGCGTGGACGCGCTGGCGAACGTCACGATCCTGGACCGGCGCAACATCGTGGCACCAATGATGACCGGGGATTGCGTCACAGGTGTGCGAATCATCAACCGCGACAGCGGTATCGCCGAGATGCTGGCCGCCGAACTGGTGGTCGACGGAACGGGGCGCGCGGGGCGCACGTCGCACTTCTTGGCGACCCAGGGCCTCGGTGTTGTGCCGGAAGAGAGGATCCCGTCAACCGGGGGATACTCCAGCCAGCTGCTGAGCATCCCACCGGGACGCATCGGGCAGCGCGTAGTGTTCGTGAACCAGGGCAGCCGGGCGCCGGGGGCGTTGATGGTCGCCTACGAAAACGACACGTGGATGTTGGCGATCTCCAGCCCGGCCGAATGTGGCGGCCCGCCAGAGAATTTCGCGGAGATGCTGGAATCGGCGCAGCGCTTGCTGCCGGCGACGATCATGGCTGGTGTGCGCGATGCGACATGCGTGGGGGAGATCTCGGTCTCCCGCAACACCGGCGCCGTGTGGCGGCGTTACGACCGCATGCCGCATCCGCCGTCGGGTCTGGTGGTTCTCGGTGACGCGTTGTGCAGCCTCAATCCGCTGCACGGGCAGGGCATGACGATGGCCGCCCTGGAGGCGTTGTCGCTGCGTGACTGCCTGCGGGCGGGCACCGGTGATCTGCCGCGACGGTTCTATTCCGCTGCTGCCGGACACATCGGAGCCGTCTGGGCCGCCAACCGGGCTCTTGACCGGCCAGCGCCCAGCGTCCAAGAATCGGTCTGGGCGCGGCGAGTGAATTCCTGGATTCAGCGGGCGGCACTGCGGGCGGCGAGCACGGATATTGCTGTGGCCGAACGGATCCTGCGGGTCCGCGGCCTCATCGATTCACCGGCGCGGTTGAAGGACCCAGCCCTGCTGGCGCGAATCGTGCTCGCCAACCTCCGGCACCCGCGGCCCGCGATGTACCGGCCGGCGTCCTCGGTGCATTCGTCGGTGAGCCAACCCGACGAACGTCAGATCCGCGCGCTAGTCGACGGTCAGGCCAAGCGCCGCCGGGGGCGAACCGAGATCACCCGCCTGCGGTATCTGACGCCCGACGTGGCGCTGATCCAAGCCCGTGCCGTGCTCACCGGCCGGCTGCGCAGGGTGAAGCGACGCAACACCACTGTCGCCGTGCGCACCGATAGCGGCTGGCTGCTTGCCTTTTCGCAGAACACCGCCTACTGAGACGGAGCCGTTGACATGCTCGAGATTGCGTATCGCGCGGCCCGCGGTCGGGTGAACGAACTCGCTTGCGCCCTCAGCGACCACCAGCTTCAACTGCAGGTGCCCGCGACGCCGCGATGGACAGTCCACGAGCTGCTGGCACACCTCGTCGGCTGTGCATCTGACGCCATCAGCGGGCGGTTGGACGGGGTGACAAGCGATGAGTGGACGGCACGTCAGGTGCGGGAACGCCGGCGCAACTCGGTCGGCCAACTGATGGACGAATGGGATCGCATCAGCGCGGCCGCCGACGCCAGCCTGACAGACGAGCAGCTCTACGGGCCCAACCTCGCCATTGACACCATCTGCCATGAGGCTGATCTGCGTGAGGCACTGGGACTTCCGCGGGTGGATCGGCAGCACTGGCAGCCGTTCCTGGACGTGACGATGCTCTATCTCGGTAGACAACTGCGGCGCAGCACGACACTGCTCGTCGTGGATGACCAAGACCAGCAGTGGAGCTGCGGCTCAGGGGAACCGATGACGCTGCTGCGGGCCGACGGCTATGAACTGCTGCGCGCCAACCTGAGCCGGCGCTCGCTGCGCCAGATCGCCGCATGGGAGTGGACGCCAACACCGACCGAAGAGATGCTGCACGGTTTCGGTGTGTTCGGCACCCGGGTCGACGATCAGCCGATCCCGGTGTCCTAGCCACGCTCGTAGAACGCCCGCACGGTGTCAATGGTGTCGGCTTCGGCCGGGCTCTTGTCGTCGCGGTAGCGCAGCACGCGGGCGAACCGCAATGCCATGCCGGCGGGATAGCGGCTCGAGCCTTGCACACCATCGAACGCGATCTCGACGACCTGCTCGGGGCGCACCTGGACCACGTATTGATCGAGCGGGCTCGTGGCCAGTTCGGTGAACCGCGCCGTCTGCCAATCCAGCATCGCGTCGGTCATGCCCTTGAAGGTCTTGCCCAGCATGAGGAACGCCCCGGTCTGCAGGTCCAGCGCGCCCAGATGGATAGTGGAGAGCTTGCCGGTGCGTCGTCCCGAGCCCCACTCCACGGCCAGCACCACCAGGTCCAGGGTGTGCACCGGTTTGACCTTGAGCCAGCCCGCACCCCGGCGGCCTGCCTCGTACGGGGAGGTGGGTGATTTGGCCATCACGCCTTCGTGGCCGGCGGCCAACGTGACGTCCAGAAAGTCTTGCGCCGCAAGCGCATCAGTAGTGGCGAGCCGGTCGACCCGCTGCTCAGCAGGAACGATCGCGTCCAGCGCCGCAAGTCGCGCCTGGGTCGGCTCGTCGAGCAGGTCCACGCCGTCGAGATGCAAAATGTCGAAGAAAAACACCGAAAGGGGTTGTGCCGCCCGGGCTGCGGCCACATCGGTGCTCTTGCCGAATCGGGACGCAGTGACCTGGAATCGGTGCGGACGCTTGTCGGGTCGTAGCGCGATGGCCTCACCGTCGGCGATTAGTTTGGTGACCGGCAGCGCCAGCGCTGCGTCCACCACTTCCGGCAGCCGGGCGGTGACATCGTCGAGGCTGCGGGTGTAGACGGTGACCTCGTCGCCGCTGCGGTGGATCTGCACGCGGGCGCCGTCGAGCTTGGCCTCGAAAATGGTGTCGCCGCCGAGGCGCTCGAGCGCGTCGGCCACCCCGGTCGCGGTCTGGGCCAGCATCGGGCCGACCGGCCGGCCGACGGTCAAGGTGAATCCGCTCAGCGCATCGGTCCCGCCGGTCAGCGCCGATGCAGCGACGGCTGGCAGAGCGCCGCCGAGCATCGCGGCCCGGCGCACGGCCGCGGCCGGCACGCCCGCTGCCTTGGCGACCGCATCGGCCATCACCCCGGCTAGGGCGCCCTGGCGTAGTTCGCCGCCGAGCAGCCGTCGCAGAAAGACCTGCTCGGTGGGAGTGGCTGCGCTGAACAAGCCGGTGAGCAGCTCAGCGCGCCGGGCCTGGGAGCCCTTGCCCGCCACGGCCCCGATCTCGCTGAAGATCGTGTCGACGCCCGCCACCGTCAGCGTCGGTTCTACCGCGGCGTCGGGGAGCGAGCGCAACGCCGCCCAGCCGACCCCGATCTGGCGCTGCGGCAATTCTCCGGACAGCCACGACACCACGACCGCCACCAGCTGCGGGTCGCCGACGCCGGTGAGCAGTTCGGCGATCCGCGCGACCTTGGCCAGCCGCGACGAGGTCGCCGCCACATCGTCGGACGCGGCCGCGACATCGCCAAGCAACATGGGTCCAGAGTGGCACGGACGGCCGACAACAAGCTGGCGTCAGGCCACCTCGAACGACACCGCGGGCCAGCCCGTCGCACCGTCGGGGGCGGGCGGCGCCTGATCTTCGGTTTGAACCGCACCGGTGTTATCGGTCGCGCGAGCGGTGACGGTATGGAAGCCGCCCTGGGTGGCGGTCCACGGGAAGCTCCACAACCGCCAGGTGTCATTGGAGTAAGTCGCGCCGAGCCGAGCCGGCTGCCAAGGCCCGTCGTCGATACGCACCTCGACGCCCTTCACACCGCGGTTCTGGGCCCACGCCACCCCGCCGAACGTCACCGGACCCTTGGCCACCTTCTGGCCGTCGCGGGGCACGTCGATGCGCGATTCGGTCTTGATCGGACCGCGCTCCGACCAGCCGAGCTTGGTCCAGTAGGCCTGCGCCCGATCGAAGCGGGTCAGCTCCAGGTCCACCACCCATTTGGTGGCCGACACATAGCCGTACAGTCCGGGCACCACCAGCCGGGCGGGATAGCCGTGTTCGACCGGCAGCGGCACGCCGTTCATCCCGATCGCGAGCATCGACTCGCGCGCGTCGGTGAGTGCTTCCACCGGGGTGCCTGCGGTGAACCCGTCGATCGACGTCGAGAGCACCATATCGGCGTCCGGGTGGATTCCGCTGTCGCGCAACAGGTCGGCAACCCGATAGCCGGTCCAGGTGGCGTTTGAGATCAGATTGCCGCCGACCGGGTTGGACACACAGGTCAGTGTCACGGTCTTGGTGATCGGTTCGAACTTCGCAAGGTCGGCGAAGGTATAGGTGATTTCGCGGTCGACCATGCCGTGGATGCGCAGCCGGAAGTCGGCGCGCGCGAGCTGCGGGACGCTCAGCGCGGTGTCGATACGGTAGAAGTCGCCGTTGGGAGTGATGAAGCTGGGCAGCTGCACGCCCTGCGGCGTGACATCGGCGGGAACGGGTGACGCCGGCGGGGCCGAGGGCAGCGCGAAGCTCTCCCGGTCGCCGGACACCGAGTGCAGCCGGCGGTTGATGACCACACCGGCGATGCCGCTGAGCAATCCGAGGCCGCCGATGCCGAATGTCAACAGGGACAGCCGGCGGCCGGAGTCGACTTGCGCGTCTTCAGTGTCTTGGGGCGGCGGCGTCTCATTGGCGTCGATCCGGCCGGTGAGCACCCGCAGCACCGCGACACCAGACGCCATACCGAGCAGCGTCGGGATGATGTCCACGATCCCGGCACCGGGGCGGGTCAGCACCGCCGCGCAGCCGGCCACCGCGGCGGCCAGGAATGCCAGCGTGCCCACCGGAACGCGAGAGCGCTCCCAGATCGCGGCAGTGGCGGCCAGCACCCCGATGACCGCGATCACGGCCACCGACAGGAACAGCTTGTCCGCGGTCCCGAACGTCTGGATCGCCCATTCCTTCACCGGTCCGGGGGTCAGGTTGATGACTGCGGTGCCCACCGCGGTGCGGGCGTCGGCGGCCGGTGAGAAGAACGCAGCCGTCAGCTGCACTACGCCGAGGGCGACGGCGGCGGCCGCCACCCCGGCGCCCATCCGCGGACCGGTTGTGGATTGGGCCATGGAGCCAACCTACCGCTGGGTAGACACCCTTGTTCATGACCTTTTTGTGACGGCCGGTAACGTGCGTACCGGCTCGGGCGCCGTCGTGGCTCCCGCGAATGGGATAGCGAACGCCTAACCGCACGGTTAGCGTGCCGGCGTCAACCGACAGGAGTATCGGATGGAGATCTCGGGCAAGAAGGTAGTCGTCATCGGCGGCGCATCGGGCTTCGGGCGGGCGAGCGCCGAGCGGCTGGCGTCGCAGGGCGCCAGCGTGGCGATCCTCGACCGCGAGGGCACCGACGGTCCCGAGGTCGCGTCCGGTGTCGGCGGCCCGTTCCTTCCGATCGACGTCACCGATTTCGCAGGCACCGAGAAGGTGCTGGCCGAGGCGGTCGAAGCCCTCGGCGGCCTGCACGTCGTGCTGACCACCGCTGGCGGCGGTGTCGCGGAGAAGACGTTCGGTAAGAACGGCCCGCACGCCTTGGAGACTTTCCAGGGCACGATCAATCTCAACCTGATTGCCAGCTTCAACATCAGCCGGCTCGCGGCCGCGCACATGGCCAACAACGAGCCGGAGGACGAGGAGCGCGGTGTCATCATCAACACCGCCTCGATCGCCGCGTTCGAGGGTCAGATCGGCCAGGTCGCCTACACCGCCGCCAAGGCCGGTATCGCCGGCATGTGCCTGACCATGGCCCGCGACCTGGGCCCGGTGGGTATCCGCGCGCTGGCCATCGCGCCCAGCCTGTTCGCCACCGGCCTGACCAAGGGCATCCCCGAGGAGTTCGCCAAGGCGTTGACCAAGGATGCCGCGTTCCCGAAGCGTCTTGGCAAGCCCGAGGAGTTCGCCAAGCTGGTCTCCGCGATCGTTGAGAACCCGATGCTCAACGGCCAGTGCATCCGTCTCGACGCCGGACAGCGCTTCGCCCCTAAGTGATCCGCCTGTGGTAGGGCATTAGGGGACCAGGCACCGCCGCCTCGAGGAGGACCCGATGGGTATCGCACTGACCGACGACCACCGTGAACTCAGCGAGATTGCGCGCTCGTTCCTCGCCGCGCAGAAGGCCAGGGCGCTGACACGCGATCTGCTGGCCGACGATGCCGAGGAGGCCCGTCCACCGTTCTGGTCGGAGCTGGCCGAGCTGGGTTGGCTCGGGCTCCATGTCGGCGAGCAGTACGGCGGTTCGGGTTTCGGCTTGCCGGAGCTGGTGGTCGTCATCGATGAGCTCGGCCGCGCGATCGCGCCTGGCTTGTTCGTACCGACGGTCCTGGCCTCGGCGGTGGTGTCGGCAGCCGGTAGCGGCGAACAGAAGGCTCGGCTGCTGCCCGGGCTGGTCGACGGATCGGTCACGGCGGCAGTCGGATTCGGCGGAGATATCGCTGTGGCCGGGGAGGCCGCCAGCGGCGATGCCGGTGTAGTGCTCGGTGCCGCGTTGGCAGACCTGCTGGTGTTGATCGCCGGTGACGATGTGCTGCTGGTGGAGCGCAATGCTGACGGGGTCTCGGTCGAGGTGCCGGGCAGCCTGGACCGGTCTCGGCGTTCGGGGCGGGTGTCGCTGCGCGATGTCGCGGTGGCGGACAATGTATTCAGTGGCGCCCGTTCGGTGGCCGTTGCGTTGGCCCGCACGCTATTTGGCGCCGAGGCTGCCGGCGGCGCGTCCGACTGTGTGGACACCGCTGTCGAATATGCCAAGGTGCGTGAGCAATTCGGCCGGACGATCGCGACTTTCCAGGCCGTCAAGCATCACTGCGCCAACATGATCGTGGCCTCGGAGTCGGCGGTCGCCGTCGTGTGGGACGCAGCCCGTGCCTTCGCAGAGGATGACAAGCAGTTTGAACTGGTCGCCGCTGCCGCTGCCGCACTGGCATTCCCCGCCTATGTTGGCAACGCGGAATTGAACATTCAGGTACACGGTGGCATCGGGTTCACCTGGGAGCACGACGCGCATCTACACCTGCGGCGAGCACTGACTGTTCAGGCGCTGCTCGGCGGCGACGGCCCGGTCACCGATGTCTTCACCCTCACCGAAGTGGGACACAGCCGGGCCAACAGCCTGGACCTGCCGGCCGAGGCCGACGAGCTGCGTACCCAGATCCGTTCCGACGCCGTCGAACTCGCCAAGCTTGATGAAAAGCCGCAACTCGACCAGCTGATCGCGACCGGCTACATCATGCCGCACTGGCCCAAGCCGTGGGGCCGTGGCGCGGGCGCCGTCGAGCAGTTGCTGATCGAGGAGGAGTTCGCCGCCGCCGGGGTCAAGCGACCCGATTACGGCATCACCGGCTGGGTGATCCTGACCTTGATCCAGCACGGAACTCCCTCGCAGATCGAGAGATTCGTCGAGAAGGCCTTGCGTAAGGACGAGATCTGGAGCCAGCTGTTCTCCGAGCCGTCGGCGGGTTCGGACGCCGCGGCGGTCAAGACCCGTGCCACCCGCGTGGAGGGCGGCTGGAAGATCACCGGTCAGAAGGTGTGGACCAGCGGGGCACACTACTCCAAGCGCGGGCTGGCCACCGTCCGCACCGACTTCGATGTGCCCAAACATGCCGGCATCACGACGGTGATCCTGGATATGGAAGCGCCGGGCGTTGAGGTGCGGCCCTTGCGTCAGATCACCGGAGGCGCCGATTTCAACGAGGTCTTCTTCAACGACGTGTTCGTCCCCGACGAGGATGTCGTCGGGGAGCCGAACTCGGGATGGACCGTCGCACGGGCCACGCTGGGTAACGAGCGGGTCAGCATCGGCGGCGGCGCGGGCACCATCGCACCCGCGGCGGCCTGGCTGGTGTCGCTGGCCAAGCGATACAGCGAGCGGCATGCCGGTGCGATCCAGTGGGTCGGCAAGTTCCTGGCGCGAGACCAGGCGCTGCGGCTGCTGAACCTGCGCCGCGTGGTCCGCGCCCTTGAGGGTGCCGGCCCCGGCCCGGAAGGCAATATCACCAAACTCATTCTGGCCGAGCAGTTTCAGGAGCAGGGCACGATCGCCGCGGCCCTGGTCGGCCCCGACGTGGCGCTCGATGGCGGCGAAGGGGAAATCGCAGGCCGGACAGCGCTGGGGTCTCGCGCCCTGTCCATCGCTGGCGGCACCTCGGAGATCACACGTAATCAGATCGCCGAGCGCATCTTGGGAATGCCGCGTGATCCACTGATCAAGTAATTCACACAGGTTTGTGTCGTTGGCAAACGTTTCTGAGGTATTCATCGCGGGCGCAGCCGTTGATGGCTAATGTTCGCCCATACGAACTAAAGGTCTGGTGCTGGTCGCGCTCACCGTTGTGCTCGCGGCCTGCGGCGGGCCTAAGCCCGTTGTCCCATCTCCGACGTCTCAGGTCGCCAAGACCGACGACATCAAGATCACCGGCGATGCGTCCACCCCGGTCAACAAGCTGGCGGTTTCGGCGATCGCCGACCTGCAGAAATACTGGTCCGAGGAATACCCGAAGCTCTACGGCAGCGAGTACAAGCCGGTAGCGGGCGGCTTCTTCGCGGTGGACCCCGGCGTCGGGGAAGCTTCCGCCTTGCGCGGAGAGCAAGAGCGATATCGCGGGCAACGCCTTCGACTGCTCCACCAAGGACGTGGTGGCCTGGGATGCCTCGGGGTTGCTGCCCGACTTGCAGTCCAAGTTCGGCGATTTCGTCGTCCCGATCGTGCTGGCCCACGAGTGGGGCCACGCGATTCAGGCGCGGTCCAACTTCACCGCCCGCACGGTGACCAAGGAATTGCAGGCTGACTGCTGCGCCGGCGGCTGGGCCAAACATGCCAAGGACGCCGGGTTGTACAAGGTCAACGCCGCCGAGATGGACAACGCCCTCGCCGGCATCCTGACTCTGAAGGACTCTCCGGGTACCAGCAAGATCGACAGCTCGGCGCACGGCAGCGGCTTCGACCGGGTCAGCGCGTTCCAGGACGGCTACGACAACGGGCCCAACGCGTGCAAGGAGTACCGCGACGACACCCCGATCGTCGTCGAGCGTCCCTTCCAGAATGCCGAGGACGAGGCCGCCGGTGGCGACATGCCCCAGTTTGTACTGGCCGCGATGACCCGCGCCAACGACAAGTCCGAGGACAAGACGCAGTCGCTGCGCGGTGACTGCTTCGCCGGTGCCTACACGGCCAGCGTCCTGTTGCAGAACCGCAAGGACACCAGCAGCTTCGGCATTTCACCCGGCGACCTCGACGAAGCCATCACCGCACTCTTGGTGTTCCGTGTGGACGGTGACGTCGAGCGTCAGGGCGCCGGCTTCGAGCGAATTCGGCACTACCGCAACGGTGTTCTCAACGGCGCCGAAGCCTGCCTAAAGGACTGAGCCAGCTGGCGACGCCTAGGCGGTCAGTGTCCTGGAAACAGCTTCGGGAACATGTCGTGAAGTCGTTGCCGCACACTGGGTTCACGCTTGGGCGCGGCCGCTGAGGGTGGCGCGGCCGGTGGGGGCGCCATGGTCGAGGCGACGGCCGACACGCTCCATGATGTGGGCGGCGACGGGGATGTCGCGGTGTGGTTCACCGGCGCGGCGGACACGGCCGTCGTCGCGGCGGTTGCCGGCGGGTGCGACTGGCCGACGGGGTGCGCCGATTCGTGGGACATGCTGACGACGGCGGCGACCAGGACGCCGAGCGCCAGAATGCCGAGCCCGCCCAGGATGGCCGAGACCCAGCGCCGATCCGCGACGGCGTCGGGCCGTCTTGTCGCGTCCATAGGAATGCCTTGACCTCCGGTTTCGCCTTCGGCGACTGAGCGTAATGACATTGCCCGAAGAATTGCTGTGAACACTTCGGCAATCTTGTCTGCTCGGCTCGTCATCAGGCATGCTGCGGGGCGTGGCAGGCACCGACAAACTGGTTCTGGGCGCGAGCGGCTTCCTCGGCTCGCACGTGACGCGACAGCTGATCGAGCGCGGTGAGACGGTGCGGGTGATGCTGCGGCCCAGCAGCTCGACCCGCGGGATCGACGACCTGCCGGTGCAGCGCTTCTACGGCGATATCTTCGACGACGCCGCCTTGAAGGAGGCGATGGACGGGTGCGACGTCGTCTTCTACTGCGTCGTCGACACCCGCGCCAACCTGCGCGACCCCGCCCCGCTGTACCGCACCAACGTGGAGGGTCTGCGGCACGTTCTCGACGCCGCGGTGAACGCCGACCTGCACCGGTTCGTGTTCACCAGCACCATCGGGACCATCGGGCTCGGCACCGGCGTCGTCGACGAGGACACCCCCTTCAACTGGGGGGCCAAGGCCGGTGGTTACATCGGTTCGCGGGTGGCGGCCGAGAAGCTGGTGCTGGACTACAGCCGCGACAAGGGACTGCCTGCGGTAGCGCTGTGTGTGTCCAATACCTACGGCGCGCGTGACTGGCAGCCGACCCCGCACGGCTCGCTGGTCGCCGCCGCGGCGGCCGGCAAGCTGCCGTTCTACATGGCCGGAATGTCCACCGAGGTCGTCGGCATCGAAGACGCCGCCCGGGCACTGGTGCTGGCCGCCGAGCGCGGCCGGGTCGGGCAGCGCTACATCATCTCCGAGCGCTACCTGCCCTACCGCGAGCTCTACGAGACCGCGGCACGCGCGGCTGGCCGTCCCGCGCCCCGCTGGGGTATCCCGAAGCCGGTGATGAAAGGAATCGGTGTCGTGGGCGGAATTGCCGCCGCCGTCACCCGCCGTGACCTTCCGCTGAACCCGACCACGGTCCGGCTGATGGACATCATGGCCCCGATGGACCACGCCAAAGCGACTCGTGAACTCGGGTGGCAACCGCGAGACGTCCACGAGTCGATCGCCGAGGCGGTCGAATTCTTCGACCGCCGTCGGCGCGACCGCGGATAGTTTGCCCGCGATCGTGGAGAAGCCCGCCGGCTGACCGAGGGATGACTACGCTCGTCACGTGCACGAGGTCCGGGTCATTCACCGATCACGTGGACGGCCTTCATGACCGCGTCGAAGATGCGCGGTCGAATCGGATACGCGGCGGGCTTGTTCGGCTGGGTGGCCCTGCCTTATCTGGCCGGTTCGGTGTTGTCGTGGCAGACGTTCGGTGCCGGGATCGGGCCGGCATTCTTCCCGCCCGCCGGTGTGACGGTGGCGGCGATGCTGCTCAACCGGCGGTCGCTGTGGCCGGTGATCGTCGCAGCGATCGTGGTGGCCGAACTGGCCGTTGACCTGCGCTACGGGGCGGGACTGGGGACGTCTGCCGGATTTGCGCTGGCCAACTCGGTGGAACCGTTGGTCGGGGCCGCGCTGGTGCTCGCCTGGTGCAAGGGGCCGCCGGATCTGCGTGAGCGTGCCGACCTGGCCCGGTTCGTGGGCGGTGCGATGGTGCTGGGCCCGCTGGTCGGCGGCGTCATCGCTGGGGTGACCACCGCGATCACCACTGGCACATGGTCGGTGATCGAGATCCTGCACTGGTGGGCCGGTGACGGGGTCGGCGTTCTGCTGATCGGCGGACCGATCCTGTTGTGGCGCTTCCAATTCCGGCTTTTGCGTGCTCGCATGCTGGAGACAGTCCTGGTCCTGGTCGCCATGGCAGGGCTGACCGTCGTGTCATTCCGGCTCGGGATCCCGCCCGCGTTGTTCCTGCTGCCCGTGATGGCTTGGGCGGCACTGCGACTCGACATGATCGGGGCTGTCCTCTGTGGTGGCGCGCTGGCCTTCACCGCCAACAGCATGGCCAACGCGGGATACACGACGTTCGAGAGTCTGGATCTGCGCGCGCCGGGTCAGCTGGCGATCGCCCAGGTGTTCATCGCCGTCGTCGTGATCGTCGCGATGCTTACGGCGCAGGAAGCTGCCGGGCGGGTCACCGCCGTTCAGCAACGCCAGACCGAACGGCGGGAGCGAGCCCGCCTGGAGACCCTGGCCAACCTCGGCCAATTGCTGTCCTGCGCCCTCACCCAAAATCAGATCGGCGACGCCGTCCTCGGGCAGGTGATCAACGACGCCGGTGCACAAGCACTTGCGGTGGCACTGGTCAACGACGACGGCACCGCACTCGACTGGCTGGCGATGGGCGGTTACCCCAATTTCGCGGCGTATCAGTTCCACGAGAGTGTGGCGCTGGACGAGTCCACCGCGGCCACCGACGCGGTCCGCACGGGCGAGCCCGTGGTGATTCGCACGGTCGCCGAGTACCGCCGCCGTTACCCCGACAATGCCAAGTGGATGGTCGCCAGCGGCGGTGCGGCCGTTGTGAGCTGGCCGTTGACGGCGGGTGGCAAGGCAATCGGGGCGCTGGTGCTGGCGTGGGCTGACACCCAGCCGCTGGACACCGCGCAGCTGGCCTACACCTCGGCAGTAGGGACCATGATCGGCCAGGCACTGGTGCGTGCGCGGGTGTATGCCGACGAACACGCCCGCGCGGCGGTGCTGCAGGCGGCGGTGCTGCCGACCAGTCCCGCCGCGATTCCCGGCATGGACGTCGGGGTGAGCTACGAACCCGCCGACGTGGAGCAAGGACTCGGCGGTGACTGGTACGACGCCCTCGAATTGCCGCACGGGCAGACGTATTTGACGGTCGGCGACGTAGTGGGCCATGGGCTTCCCGCGGTGGAGGACATGGCGCAGCTGCGCAGCGCCGGGCGGGCGCTGGCATTCCAGGGTCTGGCACCGGCGCAGCTGCTTGTCGCCCTCAACACGTTCACCCGTCAGGCCAGCAACGGCAAGTTCGCGACGATGGCCGTGGCAGTGCTGGATCCGGCGACGGCCACCCTGGCCTACGCATCGGCCGGGCACCCGCCGCCAGTGCTTCGGCGCGCGGGGACCGGGACGGTCATCCGCCTCGCGGGTGCGCATGGTCCCGTGCTCGGCCCGGTCGAGCGCGCGTGGTATCGCGAGGGCCACATCGAGGTCTGCGACGGTGACATTCTCGTCATGTACACCGACGGGCTCATCGAAAGGCGCGGCCAGGACATCGAATCCGGTATGGCGCGCGTGCAGCAACTGGTGGCCCAGTGGAGCGGTGACGAGCCCCTCCCGGCGGCCTGCCGGCAGTTGACGCAGACGCTGGCACCGCCGCCCCGCGACGATGACGTCTGCGTGGTCGCGGTGCGTTTCGGGGCGATCGACGTGAACGGATCGGCTGACCGTTGACGGGAACGCTCGACGACGCTGCGGTAGGGGCGCTGAGCACCTGGGTGCGTGAGCGTGGAATCGGTTCGGCGGTAAGCGATGTCGAGCCGTTGACCGGCGGCACCCAGAACGTCGTCGTGCGGCTGCGGGTCGACGGCCGCAGCGTGGTGCTGCGCCGGCCACCGCCACATCCCCGCCCCAACAGCAACCGCACGATGCAGCGCGAGATCGCGGTGCTGCAGACGCTGGCCGGCAGCGCGGTGCCCCACCCCGAATTCATCGCCGGCTGTGAGGATCTCGACGTACTCGGCGTCGTCTTCTACCTCATGGAGGACGTCGACGGCTTCAACCCGCTGACTGAGGTGGCGCCGGCCTACGTCGCCGATCCGCGGATGCGCCATCAGGTCGGCCTGAACTATGCCGCCGACTTAGCCCGGCTGAGCGCTGCGCTGTGGCGGGGCCGCCCACTGCAGCAGCTGCACCGTCCGGGATCCTTTCTGGCGCGTCAGATTCCGAATTTCATCGGGCTGCTGGAGAGCTACCGTCACGACCACTACCGGCCGGAGTCGCTCGACGTCGGGCCGCTCGCCGACTGGCTTGACGGGAACCGGCCACCCGATGGGGAGCCCGGCATCATGCACGGCGACGCGCACCTCAGCAACGTCCTGCTGCGCCGCGAGGTCCCCGAGGTCGCGGCGTTCGTCGACTGGGAGATGTGCACCATCGGTGACCCGCTACTGGACCTGGGCTGGATCCTGGTCTGCTGGCCGGAGGATCCCGACCCGATCAACGCCGGCCGGGAACTGGCCGCACTCGGCGGTCTACCCAGTCGCTCCGAACTCATCGCCGCCTATGCCGATGCCGGCGGCCGGCGCACAGATCACCTGGACTGGTATGTCGCCATGGCCTGCTTCAAGTTGGCGATTGTCATCGAGGGCATCTACTCGCGATTCCTGGCCGGGCAGGCGCATCGTGACGCCGGTGAACGCCTGCATGATTCGGCGAGCCGGCTGATCGGCCTGGGTGTCCGTGTGACGTCGGGGTACAACCCCTTCGTGTGATCGGGTCAGCTCTGCGGCTGACCAGCCCGCTCGCAGGTGCACTGCTGTGCCGGTGGCACATCGCGCATCACCTGGTCGACGTGCTCACCACACCCTTCCCAAGTGGTCTTGTGGCAGCGCGGGCATTCAACGGGATAGCACATATCAACTCCTCTGCAGTGAAAGCTTATGCGGACGATAGGGCATGGATGTCACTCGTTTGCATCGGCCGCGCGGCGAGGTCTAGCATCGCGGACGTGCATAGTGCGCTTCTCGTAGTAGTTACCTGCAGCGGGGTCTGATCCGGACCGACCCCCCGTTGTGGGGTCGAACTACGACGTCGGTCAGCCTCCGTTCGATGAGAAGACCGATCCATGACTCCGCACAGCACCACAATCTCTGAACCGTTACCGCACTTCTGCGCGCCGCTTCCTGCCGGACTGCGCGAACACGCCGAAACCATGCCGTGGAGTGTGTTCACCGCCACCTACAGCCCGAGCGGCGGCCCAGTGCGCCTGGGCGCCTGGGAATGCGATGACCTGTCCCGGCTTGGTCTTCAACCCCGCCGGTTTCGCGCCACTCTCGCCGTCGGCGACCGCATCGAGACAGCCACCGCGGACGCCAGCGGGCCGGTTGCGGCCCTCACCGCGATGCTCTACGAGCGGGGGATCGGCGTCGAGATGACGCACTTCCACCAGTTGGTCTCCGGTGCGCACACCGCGACCTTCGTGCAGGGCTGCGACGGTCAACGCTGGGAATGGGCGATGGGCTGGTCGGACGATCCCACTCAGTCGGCGCTACGCGCCGTCGTCGCCTGCGCGAACCGCCTTCTCGCGGCCTGATTTCCTCAGTGCAGGGGCCGCAGCACGATCGGCATACCGTCCATCGGCACCGGCATGCCGCCATAGTCTTGCTTCAGCTGGTAGCCCGGGCGGGGCAGTTCGAGCCGGTAGCGGCGTAGCAGCCGGTGCATGATCGTCTTGATCTCCAGCTGGCCGAACACCATGCCGATGCACTTGTGCGCGCCGCCGCCGAACGGGGTGAACCCGTAGCGGTGCTTCTTGTGCTCGTTGCGCGGCTCGGTGAAGCGGGCCGGGTCGAACGTGTACGGGTCGGGGTAGATCTCTTCGAGCCGGTGGGTCATGCCCGGGTAGTAGATGACGTTGGTGCCCTCGGGCAGGTAGTACCCGAGCAGCTCGGTGTCGCGCACGGTGCGGCGCATCGCCCACTGCACGGGTGAGACCAGTCGGATCGACTCGTTCATCACCAAGTCCAGGGACTCGAGCTTTTCCAGCGCCTCGATATCGAGCGGGCCGTCGCCGAGCCGGTCGGACTCGTCGCGGCAGCGCTCCTGCCACTCGGGGTTGGCCGCCAGGTAGTGCGACATCGTCGTCGCGGTGGACGTCGAGGTGTCGTGTGCGGCCATCATCAGGAAGATCATGTGGTTGACGATGTCGTCGTCGGAGAACCTGTTGCCGTCCTCGTCCTCGCTCTGACACAGCACGGACAGCAGGTCGGAGCCGTCCCTGCCGCGCCGCTCCCGCACGCGTTCCTCGAAGTAGCCCTCCAGATATTCGCGGGCCTTGAGGCCGCGCCACCAGGTGAACGGCGGGATGCCGGTGCGGATGATCGCATTGCCAGCCCGGGTGGTGACGGTGAAGGCCTTGTTCACCTTGGTCACCAGTTCCTTATCGGTGCCCGGCTCATGGCCCATGAACACCATCGAGGCGATGTCGAGGGTGAGCTCCTTCATCGCCGGGTAGAGCAGGAAGCGCGGATCGTTGGCCACCCAGTCGTTGGCAACGACCTGTGAGACGACCTTGTCGACCTGTTCGGTGTAGCCGACCAGGCGGCTGCGGTGGAACGCCTCCTGCATGATCCGGCGGTGAAACAGGTGTTCTTCGAAGTCCATCAGCATCAGGCCGCGGTTGAAGAAGGCCCCGATCATCGGAGTCCAGCCCTGCTGCGAGTAGTCCTTGTTGCCGTTGGAGTAGATCGCCCGGCCGGCGTCGGGGCCCAGCGCCGCGACAGTCGGGATGATCGGTGAATCGAGCAGCATGACGGGGCCGTGCTTGCGGTAGTTCTGCAGCCAGAAATCGGGTCCGCCCCGGAACATCTCCACCATGTGGCCGATGATTGGCAGTCCGCCGTCACCCATCACGGGCTTGAGATCACTACCGGCCGGCGGCTGGGCCATCACATGCTGTGGCCAGTCGCGGGCATTGAGCCGCTTTTCCAGCAGACCCATGCCAGGCAGCGTCAGCATCGGCGATGTCGTGACGCGGCGTTTCGCCTGGTCCAGCAAATACTGCGGGTTGGTGATCGTGGGCATCAACGCTCCTCGGGCCAGGGGGCGGGCAACCGGCTTGCTGTGGCCGGGGCCACACCTGGACCCCATCCTCGCCAGTTTTCTTGACGCATGTCAAGTTTCATTTCGACCGCGGCGTGGTGCAAGGTAAACGGGTGACCGCGCAGCAGGAACCTGTCGAGGCGCCCCGTCGGCGCGGCGATAAGCAGCGGCACGCCATCGTCCAGGCTGTGCGTGAGCTGCTCGAAGAGAAACCGTTCGCCGAACTGTCGGTCAGCACGATCAGCGACCGGGCCGGTGTCGCCCGCTCCGGCTTCTACTTCTACTTCGACTCCAAGTACGCGGTGCTCGCCCACATCGTCGGCGAGGCCGCTCACGAGCTCGAGGAACTCACCCACCAGTTCGCGCCGCGCGGTGCCGAGGAGACCCCCACGGCGTTCGCCAAGCGGATGGTGCGCAGCGCGGCGGTGGTTTACGCGCACAACGATCCGGTGATGTCGGCGTGTAACGCCGCCCGTCACACCGACGCCGAGATCCGCGAGATCCTGGATGCGTACAACGACGCGGTGATCGATCAGATCGTGCCGATCGTCGAGGCCGAGATCTGGAACGGCACCGCCGACCCGATCAATGACGACATTCGGGGCCTGGTTCGCAGCCTCGCGGCGACTACGGCCTTCACACTGTCCGGCGAGTCCGCCTTCATCGGGCCCGATCGTGACCTGGACCGGGCGGTCCAGATTCTGGAAAGCCTGTGGCTGCATGCGCTTTGGGGCGGACAGGTCGGCGAATAGCGCATGGCTGACGGCTTCGCGGGTAAGAGGGTGTTCATCACCGGCGCGGCCAGCGGTATCGGGCGGGCCACCGCCCTTCGGCTGGCCCGCGACGGTGCCGAACTGTATCTGACCGACGTCAACGCCGACGGGCTCGAACTGACCGTGGCTGACGTCCGCGCGCTGGGTGCTGTCGTGCCCGCGCACCGGGCACTCGATATCGCCGACTACGACGCGGTCGCCGGTTTCGCCGCCGACATCCACACCCACCACCCGGCGATGGACATCGTGATGAACATCGCCGGCATCTCGGCCTGGGGCACCGTCGAGCAACTCACCCACCGGCACTGGCGGTCGATGATCGACGTCAACCTGATGGGCCCGATCCACGTCATCGAGACGTTCCTACCGCCGATGGTCGCCGCGGGCCGGGGTGGTCAGCTGGTCAACGTCTCCTCGGCCGCCGGCCTGGTCGCGCTGCCGTGGCATGCCGCCTACAGCGCGAGTAAGTATGGGCTGCGCGGACTTTCGGAGGTCTTGCGGTTCGATCTGGCCCGCCACGGCATCGGTGTCTCCCTGGTGGTGCCCGGCGCGGTCGACACACCGCTGGTGCGCACCGTGGAGATCGTCGGGGTCGACCGCGAGCATCCGAGGGTCAAACGGTGGGTGGGGCTGTTCAGCGGCCACGCTGTGACGCCGGAGAAGGTTGCCGAGAATATTTTGACCGGCATCAGCAGGAATCGCTACCTGATCTATACCTCGCCAGATATCCGCGCGCTCTACGCGTTCAAACGTCTTGCGTGGTGGCCCTACAGCGTGGCGATGCGGCAGGTCAACGTGATCTTCACCCGCGCGCTGCGGCCGCGCAGCGCCACCTTCACCCCGCCGCCCTGACACCTCAAGCGGGCGGCGCCAATCCCAGGCGAACGCCGAGCAGGCGTACCGGGCGGTCGAGTTCGAACAGGTCGAGCACCCGCAGTGCGGCGGCGATGATCACCTCGGGGTCGACGCTGGACTGGTCGAGCTTGCGGATCTTGGTGCGGGCGCCCCACACCCCAGAGTGCGTCGACCGGACGAGCGCCCATCACCTCCATCCAGTTGGCGTCGGTGAGGGTGTAGACCCCGTCGGGTTTGCCGAAGCCGGTGGCCACTTTGGCGCGCTGTTTGTTGTCGCTGATACCGACCGAACACGCCAGTCCGCGCGGCTCGGTGGGATCGCCACTGCCGCCGACGATTACGGGCAGGCCGACCAACTCAGGGTGGCGGCGCAGCTCGACAGAGGCCAAGAACTGATCGAGGTCCACATGCAGGACCCAGTCGCGGGGAGACAGCGCGCTCAACGCCCGCACAACTTGCGCGCGACGGTGTCCCAGGCATCGCCGAGGCCGTCCAGCGACAGGCCACGCTCGAGTTGGTGGTTGACGTAATCGGCATCCAGCAGCGCCAGCAGCGCGTCGGCCTGTGCGTCGAGATCACCTGTGGTGCCTGCGGATTCGAGCAGGACCCGGACGTGGGTGTGCATCACGGCCAACGGGGCGCTATGGCGGGTGTCGGGGTCCCGGTTGGCTTCCGACAGCAGCGCGCCGTGGGTCTGGGCGAAGCGCAGCCGCTCGCGACCGAACGCGAGCAGTCGCTGCAGGGGAGGGGCGTCGGGACCCAGGGGCGGCGGCCCGAACAGGAAAGCCTGCTGGATGGCGCGCTCGTCCTCGTCGAGCAGGACCATCATCAGGCCGGCGCGACTGCCGAATCGACGGAACACCGTGCCCTTGCCGACGCCGGCCGCCGCGGCGATATCGTCCATGGAGACGTTGTCGGCACCGCGCTGCGCGATCAGGGTGCGGGCGGCGTCGAGCAGAAGGAGCCGGTTGCGGGCGGCGTCCCCGCGTTCTTGTGGCGTCGAAACCGGCAGCTCACTGGCTCGCTCGATCGCGCTCACTCCCAGAGTTTAGCTCAGCGGAAATAAAACGGACCGTAGTCCGGTTGTTGCGTGCAAGGATCTCGGAGGATTGAGAGGATTGCGGACATGGCGGATATCAAGGTTCTGACGCTGGTAGGCAGCCTTCGGGCGGCATCGGTCAATCGACAGCTCGCGGAACTGGCGGCGGAGGCCGCGCCCGAGGGCGTCACGCTGACGATCTATGAAGGGCTGGGCGACCTGCCGTTCTATAACGAAGACATCGATACCGAGGATGCACCCGCCGAGGTGGTGGCGTTGCGCGCGGCGGCCGCGGAGGCTGCCGCGACCCTGGTGGTGACGCCGGAATACAACGCGAGCATCCCGGGCGTGCTGAAGAATGCCATCGACTGGCTGTCGCGGCCGTATGGCGATGGCGCGCTGAAGGACAAGCCGCTGGCGGTGATCGGGGCCTCGTTCGGCCAGTACGGCGGGGTGTGGGCGCAGGACGAAACCCGCAAGTCGTTCGGTGTCGCCGGGCCGCGGGTGGTGGAGTCGGTCAAGTTGTCGGTGCCGGCCAAGACCCTGGATGGTAAGCACCCCCGCGAGAACGCCGAAGTTGCCGCCGCGGTGCGCGATGTGGTCGAAAAGCTGGTCGCCGAAGTCGGCTGACCCCCGTTCCCCAAAGCTCGCGAAGCCGCCGGTGCCGACGCGCCGGCGGTTTTGCTATCTGGCGGGTCTGGGAGTCCTGGACGGCCGACCTTGTCGGTGCTCACTGGTAGATCTAGGCGTGGACGGTCACGCTCGGCGTGTTGTGACATGCGACACGCCGACACGGGTGGCGCCGGAGCGCTTACGACCAGGGAATTTCACAATTGTTATTCAGAACATGTTGTATCTCTTCTCGCTGTCGGACACTAGGTGTAGTGTTCAGCAAGCCGACAGACCCGAGAGGCACAGGGCCGCCGGAGCGCCGGAACCGAAGCTGAGATGTCGGTCCGAGCGGCCCGGCAGCCAGTGAATTTCATGGTCCGAAAGCTCGCTCAAAGTACGTGAGTGCCTGCGCACAGACCATCCCGTGACCGTCTCGAGTCCATCTCTATGTTTCGCTGAGGAGCCATTCGCAGATGACCATCACCGTTTACACCAAGCCCGCCTGCGTGCAGTGCAACATGACCTACAAAGCCCTGGACAAGCAGGGGCTGGCCTATGACGTTGTCGACATCTCCGAGGACGCAGACGCCCGCGACTACGTGATGGCGATGGGGTACCTGCAGGCACCAGTCGTGGTTGCCGGCGGTGACCACTGGTCGGGCTTCCGGCCCGACCGGATCAACGCCCTCGCCGGTGCCGCACTGACCGTTTAGCGACCCGGGCACCCCGAGGAGCGATGCAATGAATCCGGATGGCAGCCTGGCAGGCCTGCAGCGGTTGGTGTACTTCTCCAGCGTTTCGGAGAACACCCACCGCTTCGTGCAGAAGCTGGGCGTGCCGGCCATCCGGATTCCGTTGCACGAGCGTATCGAGGTTGACTGGCCGTATGTCCTTCTCCTGCCCACCTACGGCAAGGGTCGGGGAGACAGCCCGACGCTCGACGCTAAAGGTTATGTGCCCAAGCAGGTCATCGCGTTTCTGAATAACCCGCACAATCGGTCCCTGATCCGCGCGGTGGTCGGGGCCGGCAACACCCAATTCGGTGCCGAGTATTGCTTTGCGGCCAGGCTGGTCTCGCATAAGTGCAACGTGCCGTTTCTGTACCGCTTCGAGTTAATGGGAACCGCAGAGGACGTAGAAGCCGTCCGTGCGGAGTTGGCAAATTTCTGGGAGGACGAGGAAACGTGGCACCTACGGTCACAGCTGCAGAGCCTGTAACGACTTCTGGGCATGCATTGCCCGGGGAGACCGATTACCACGCGCTCAACGCGATGCTCAATCTGTACGACAAGGACGGCAAGATCCAGTTCGATATGGATCGCCTGGCCGCCCGTCAGTACTTCCTCGAGCACGTGAACCAGAACACCGTGTTCTTCCACAATCAGGACGAGAAACTCGACTACCTGATTCGCGAGAACTATTACGAGCGTGACGTTCTCGACCAGTACTCGCGCAACTTCGTCAAGACGCTCACCGACCGCGCCTACGCCAAGAAGTTCCGGTTCCCGACCTTCCTCGGCGCGTTCAAGTACTACACCTCGTACACGTTGAAGACCTTCGATGGGAAGCGCTACCTGGAGCGCTTCGAGGACCGCGTGGTGATGGTGGCGCTGACGCTGGCCGCCGGTGACACCATCCTGGCCGAGAAGCTGGTCGACGAGATCATCGACGGCCGCTTCCAGCCGGCCACCCCGACGTTCCTCAACTCGGGCAAGGCGCAGCGCGGCGAGCCGGTCAGCTGCTTCCTGCTGCGCATCGAGGACAACATGGAGTCGATCGGCCGCGCGATCAACTCCGCGCTGCAGCTGTCCAAGCGCGGTGGTGGAGTTGCGTTGCTGCTGACCAACATTCGTGAGCACGGCGCCCCGATCAAGAACATCGAGAACCAGAGCTCGGGCGTCATCCCGATCATGAAGCTGCTGGAGGACTCGTTCTCCTACGCCAACCAGCTCGGTGCGCGTCAGGGTGCCGGTGCGGTCTACCTGCACGCTCACCACCCCGACATCTACCGCTTCCTGGACACCAAGCGGGAGAACGCCGACGAGAAGATCCGCATCAAGACGCTCTCGCTGGGCGTGGTGATTCCGGACATCACCTTCGAGCTGGCCAAGAAGAACGAGGACATGTATCTGTTCTCGCCGTATGACGTCGAGCGGGTGTATGGCGTTCCGTTCGCCGACATCTCGGTCACCGAGAAGTACCACGAGATGGTCAACGACGGCCGGATCCGCAAGACCAAGATCAAGGCCCGCGAGTTCTTCCAGACGCTGGCCGAGCTGCAGTTCGAGTCGGGTTACCCGTACATCATGTACGAGGACACGGTGAACCGGGCCAACCCGATCGAGGGCAAGATCACCCACTCCAACCTGTGCTCGGAGATCCTGCAGGTCTCCACACCCTCGCTGTTCAACGAGGATCTGTCGTACGCCAAGGTGGGCAAGGACATTTCGTGCAACCTGGGTTCACTGAACATTGCCAAGGCGATGGACTCGCCCGACTTCGCGCAGACCATTGAGGTGGCGATTCGCGGGTTGACCGCGGTGAGCGATCAGACGCATATCTGGTCGGTGCCCTCCATCGAGCAGGGTAACAACGACTCGCACGCCATCGGCCTCGGCCAGATGAATCTGCACGGATACCTTGCGCGCGAACGGATCTTCTACGGGTCCGAAGAGGGTATCGACTTCACTAACATGTACTTCTACACGGTGCTCTATCACGCGCTGCGGGCGTCGAACAAGATCGCCATCGAGCGCGGGTCGTCGTTCAAGGGCTTCGAGAAATCGAAGTACGCCAGCGGTGAGTTCTTCGACAAGTACACCGATCAGCCGTGGGAGCCGGCGACCGAGCGGGTGCGGGAGCTGTTCTCCGAAGCTGGCATTCGCATTCCCACGCAAGAGGATTGGGTGCGGCTCAAGGAGTCGGTGCAGGCCAACGGTATCTACAACCAGAACCTGCAGGCGGTGCCGCCGACCGGATCGATCTCCTACATCAACCACTCGACCAGCTCGATCCACCCGGTCGCGAGCAAGATCGAGATCCGCAAGGAAGGCAAGATCGGTCGGGCCTACTACCCGGCGCCGTATCTGACCAACGACAACCTGGAGTACTTCCAGGATGCCTACGAGATCGGCTACGAGAAGATCATCGACACCTACGCCGCGGCCACGCAGCATGTCGATCAGGGGCTGAGTCTGACGCTGTTCTTCAAGGACACCGCCGACACCCGCGAGGTCAACAAGGCGCAGATCTACGCCTGGCGCAAGGGGATCAAGACGCTGTACTACATCCGCCTTCGCCAGATGGCCTTGGAGGGCACCGAGGTGGAAAATTGCGTCAGCTGCATGTTGTGACAGCTGGTCGCTGACGACGCCGTGGCCGCGTGACAAACGAACTTCCGACCGGAGGCGTGATCTACGGGATCACGCTCCGGTCGGAGTTCGTTTATCGCTACATAGGAGGGTCGGAGAACCCGAACTTCGGAAAGTTTGGCGCCGACCACCCAAGCTTCGGTCATGTGATATCCGAAGAGGCTCGCAGAAAGCTGGCGGAACAGCGACGCGGCGCTGGCAATCCGAATTATGGATGTCGAGCAAGCGATGAAACCCGCGCGAAGATGTCGGCCGTGCGTAAGGGTCGCCCGATGCCGTCCAGTAAACGCAGTGCGCACACCCGGCACCACACGAATCGGGGAATCAAGAAGGACGATTGTCGATACTGCATCGAAGACTCGGACTGAGATATTGCTTTGGGCGGGACTTCCTTATCCTGCAGAGTGGCCACAGCGTCTTCGTGGACACACTGCAGTGATACAGATTCTTGCTCGGTGACGGTGGGGACTCACTTTCAGGTTCAGTGGATACCATGACCGGCGTCGGGGGAGAAGTGCTATCTGCGAGTGTGATCGAAGAACGCTGGGACGCCTGGACTCCAGCCCAAGTAGCGCGACGACTTTCGGCTGTGGTGGCGCCGTGGTGTGTGACCGCCGGGTGGGCGATTGACCTAGTCGTGGGCGAGGTGACTCGTGAGCACAGCGATGTCGAAATCTCGATTCCCGCAGCGATCCGATGAGGTGTTCTCGGCGTTACCGGACCATGAGTGGGATGTCGTCGGGGATGGCCGGGTTTGGCCGTATCCACAACATTTCGCTGCCACCTTCAGACGTGGCTGCCGGAACCGGGGACGGGAACGTATCGGCTGGATGTCTTCCGCGAACCGCACGTCGACGACCGATGGGTGTGTCGTCGCGACCACTCGATCACGCTGCCCTACCGCGAGCTGATACTTCGAACGACCGACGTTGTCCCGTATGTCATCCCGGAAGTCGCCTTGCTGTTCAAGGCGAAGCACCTCCGTGACAAAGGCGACGCTGACTTCGTTCGTGCGCTGCCGGATCTAGGGCCGGCGCGGAGATCCCGCCTACGGCGGTGGTTGGAGTTGGTGCACCCCGGACATCGGTGGATCGACTCACTCTGACGCCTCGAGTGTGCGGTCTCATACGGCAGGTACGGCGAGTTGCGGATGAAACCGCACAGTCGGCCTCAGCTCTTGCGCGCCTTTTCCGCGTGCAGCGCCTTCACCCGTCGCTCCTCAGCCAGCACCGCCTGGTAGCTCTCGCGTTCGGCGATCAGCCAGTCCGGCTTCTCTGCGACCATCGCTTCGATCTGCTCGGTGGTGAGCGCTTCCACCACACCTCCGCGCGCGAGGCCGGCGATCGAGACGCCGAGCTTGGCGGCCACGAGGTTCTTCGGGTGCGGCCCGTTCTTGCGGAGGTCCTTGAGCCACTGCGGCGGGTCGGCGAGGAGGGCGGCCACCTCATCTCGGGTGATCGCGTTCTCCTGGAACTCCGCAGGCGTCGCCGGCAGGTAGACGTCCAACTTCTTCGCCGCCGTGGCGGGTTTCATGGACTGTGCGTTTGGCCTGCTCATGGCTTGAGCTTATCGGTGGAGCCCTATCGGTAGCCTGATGCGGTGACCCCGCCCTCGCTCACCCTCGGGTACGTCCCCGGGGCGACGCCGGCGAAGTGGGCGCGGACCTGGGCAGAGCGCCACTGCGATGTTCGGCTGACGTTGCGGGCCGTCGCCGCCGCGGATGCGGCCGATGACGTACGGGCCGGCACCGTCGACGTGGCTTTGCTTCGGCTGCCGACCGATACCTCTGGGTTATCCCTCATCCCGCTCTACGAGGAGACGACAGTCGCGGTAGTGCCCACCGACCACCTTCTCAGTGCGGCCGACGAGATCACCGCCGCGGACCTCGACGGTGAGCGGATTCTGCTGCCACTCGACGACGTTGTCGCCTGGGCAGACGCTCCCGGCGCCCCGATCGAGCACCGGCCCGAAACCACCGCGGACGCAATAGAACTCGTGGCCGCGGGGCTCGGCGCGCTTATCGTGCCGCAATCACTGGCTCGGCTGTATCACCGCAAAGACCTCACGTATCGCCCAATCGCCGACGCGTCGACGTGTGCGGTGGCGCTGGCCTTTCCGCACGGGCCACCGTCGGCGCTGGTCGAGGAATTCACCGGGATCGTGCGTGGCCGCAAACCTGGTTCGTCACGGGGGACGGCCCAGCCGGCCCCGAAACGCACGGCACGAGAGAAAACGCTCGCCAAACAAGCCGCGCGAGCCGCCGCCGGCAAGGTGGCCCGCAAGCCGGGGCCGACCAAGCGGCGGCGACCGTAACGGGTGCGTGACGCTGTTTTACCTGGTCAACACACACGTTCCGAGACAATTGGGTGATGACCGCGTCGACGCACGTTCCGGCCACCACGTCCCTGGCTGAGCTTGCCGACCACCCGCGCCGCGATGGCTACGTCATTGTCGACAACCTGGTACCAGGGTCGTTGATGGACATCATCGCCGACGAATCGGCTCCGTACCTCGACGCGACGCCCATGGGCTACAACGCGATGATCGGCCGCAAGTCACGGCGTACCGGAGCGCTCGTCGCGCGTTCGCCGGGCTGCCGCACCCTGATTGGTAATCCGACGATTCTCGGTGTGTGCAAGGACTTTCTCGGCCACGCCATTGCTTTCCAGGTGATGCTCACCCAGGTCATCTCGATCGAGCCGGGCGAGTCCGACCAGGCCCTGCACCGCGACCAGAACGCCTTCGACTTCTACCCGTTTCCCGACGACTACCACGTGCAGTGCAACACGCTGTGGGCGATGACCGACTACACCGCGGATTCGGTGCTGCTCTACTCCGGAAAAATCGTGCACAGCGGTGCCGCCAACCGAAGTCAGCAGGTCCGCCGTGCCATCAACGTCAACTACTGCGTCGGCTGGGTCCGACAGGAGGAGAACCAATTCCTCTCGTTACCAACAGAAGTCGCACGCACACTCGATGACGACCTGCTCAAGCTGATCGGCTATCAGGAGGGTGCCTGGGCGATGGGTTACTTCCGCGACTTGGAGGACCCGCTGCGTGCGATCCGCGGAGGCAACGTCGCCTACGGCTTCGACGCGACCAAGCTCAACGGCCACGCCGGCACCGCGTTCGCCGACCAGCTCACCCATAGCGAGTAACCAGCGGAACAGAACACGCCATCGGGCGGTTAACTAGAGCCATGACCGCACCCATGCCGGCGGCGTTCATCGGGCACGGCAGCCCGATGAACGCCCTGGAGCGCAACCGCTACACCGAGGCGTGGCGTGCGTTCGGCCAATCAGTCCCGCGCCCGCGGGCCATCCTCGTCGTCAGCGCGCACTGGTACATCAACGCCACTGCCGTCACCGCCATGGCGGTACCGCGAACCATCCACGACTTCTACGGATTTCCCGCTGAGCTCTTCGCGATGCAGTACCCGGCACCGGGCCTTCCGGAGCTGGCCGCCGAGATCGCCGACGTGGTCGAGCCGACCTGGGTCGGTGCCGATATCGACAGCTGGGGGATCGACCACGGCACCTGGTCGGTACTGGTGCACGCGTTCCCGGACGCGTCGGTGCCGGTGGTGCAGTTGGCCATCAACGCCGACAAGCCGCTGGAGTACCACCTCGAACTGGGAGCCAAGCTCGCGGCCTTGGGCGAACGTGGCGTGCTGATTCTGGGTAGCGGCAATATCGTCCACAACCTCGCGGCGATGGATCCAGCATTGGGCGACAAGGGATTCGACTGGGCCCAACGCTTCGATGACCACGCCCGCGCGCAACTGCTCACTGACCCCGCCGAGGCTGCCCGGCTGCGCGAGCATGGCGACTACGCTGCAGCCGTGCCCACCCCGGACCACTTCCTGCCGATGCTGTACTTCGCTGGGCTGGCACTGACTCACCCGATCAGATCGGACCAGAACTCCACCGTCGACGTCCGGGACTGCGGCGGACCCGCCTCGGCATAAGTGAAAAGATCAGCGCCACAGCAGGTTACGTCGGTCTGATACACCGACAGTACAGGGTGGCCGGAGCTGCCGCGGCCGGCGGGGAGGTAGTGATTCGACTGCACCGGCACTAACTGCGGCACCCGCGCGAGGTGATAATTGGCGCTGCGCAGCGCGTCCTTCATCCGGGCCGGACGAGCACCCCACCCGGAACCCCAGAAGCCCCGCCACTCGACGGCGAACAGGATTCCGTCGGCGGGCAACCGCAATCGCTGTTGCAAGCTCCGGCGCGGCGCACCCCGCCAGTCCGGCCACGATTCGCCGGTCGGCAAGCCCGACGCCAGAAACGCCCGATGGTCATCGGCGAATTCGAAGCCGAACTCAGCCTCGATGCGGGCCAGCTCGTCGTCGCTGAGACCGGGCGTCATCGTCGCTGTGGCAAGCGGGGCGCCGTCGTCGACCATGCGGGCAGCCTAGGTATGCGAGGGGCTCTGCGCCTTCTTGTACAGCGACTTGAGCAGGAAGTCGCGGAAGGTGTGGTTGTCGAGCAGTTTTAGCCCGGTTTCTGACACCTTCGGAATTCCGGCGAGCTTGTTGAAGAAGCGTCCACGCTTGTATTCGCGGCCCCACGCGGCTTCCATGCGCTGTTGGTAATTCGTGAAGTCGTCGGGTCCGCCGTTTTCCAGTGCAGCGATCGCGCATTCGCCGGCGGCCAAGCCGGATTCGAGTGCCTTGGAGATGCCGGCACCCGACACCGGCTTACCCGCACCCAGCGAGTCGCCGGCAAACAGCACTCCGGGACGCCACGGCGGCCAGGCGGTGAAGCCCATCGGCAGGCGCCAGGCCCGGACGGACTTGTTCTTCTTCAGTTCCTCGACCGAGGGCAGCTCCCACTCGGCGGGCAGCGTGCGCAAGAAGTCGCCGAAGAAGTGCGTGGCGTTGATCGATTGCCAGTTCTTGTAGCTGTTGACGTAGCCGAGGCCGATGTTGAACCGGCCGCCGCCCATCGGGAAGATCCACCCGTAGCCGGGCAGCTGGTCGCCCTGGAAGAGCAGCTTGAGATAGATCTCGAAGCGGTCGGAATCGGGCCGGTTGGCATGCATCTCCGAGCGGATCGCGATGGCGGAGTAGCCGTTGTAGTCCGAGTCGATCTTGAGGCCGCGCTTGAGGGGGGAGTAGGCGCCGTCGGCGGCGATGACGGCGTCGCCGAGGACCTTCTCCCCGTTCTTGAGGATGACGCCGACCACCCGGCCGCGCGCGTCGAGCTCGGGGCCGGCAACTTCAGCGCCCTGACGCACCACGGCACCGGCCGACTCGGCGTGCTTGAGCAGCATCGTGTCCAGCTCGGCACGGCTGGCGGTGCGGCCGTAGTCGGGCATGCCGGGACGTTGCGGGAACGACAGCTCCCACTGCGACGGGCTGTAGACGGTCACTCCGCTGATCTTGTGGAACTGCGTGATCTCGTGGGCCAGGCCCATCTTTTGCAGATAGCTGACCGCACGCGCGGTCAGGCCATCACCACAGGGCTTGTCCCGGGGGAATTCCGCCTTGTCGAGGACCACTACTTTCGCGCCGGTTTGCGCGGCCTGCCATGCCGCGGCCGCCCCCGATGGGCCTCCACCGGCTATCACCAGGTCGAATCGCTCGGTCACAACGTCTCGTCTCACTTCGCTGATCGGGTTGCCTCGATGTTATCTGAGAACGTGGTTTTGCTCCGAGCAGAAGGCGCCGGTGTGATCGTCATCGCCGAAGGTCGGCCCCGGCCCGGGTACAGTGCTTGACGTGCGCAGAGTGTCCAGATCGCGATCCGGCGCAGAGCCGGGCAAGGTCGACGCCCGCAGTGAACGCTGGCGCGAGCACCGCAAGAAGGTGCGTGCCGAGATCGTCGACGCCGCCTTCCGGTCCATCGACCAGCATGGGCCCGACGTCTCCCTGCGCGAGATCGCCGAAGAGGCCGGCACCGCCAAGCCGAAGATCTACCGGCACTTCACCGACAAATCGGACCTGTTCCAGGCCATCGGCAAGCGGCTGCGCGACATGCTGTGGGCGGCCATCTTCTCCAATATCGACGCCGCGACCGACCCCATGCGGGAGGTCATCCGCCGTGGGGTGGCCGAGTACGTGAACCTGGTCGAACAGCACCCCAACGTGCTGCGGTTCATCCTGCAGGGCCGCTTCCCCGAACAATCGGAATCCACCCAGCGCGCACTCAACGAGGGTCACGAGATCACGATGGCATTCGCTGAGACCTTCAACAACGAGCTGAGCGGTATGCAGCTCGACCCCGCGGCACTGGAGCTGGCCGCCGCGGCGGCGTTCGGGGCATGCTCGGCAGCCACCGACTGGTGGCTGGGCCCCGACCCGGACAGCCCCCGTCGGATGCCGACCGACGAGTTCATCAACCACCTGACCACGATCATGTTGGGGACGGTCAACGGCACCGCCGACCTTCTCGGCGTCAGCCTCGATCCCGACCGCCCGATTCACAACGCGATGCAGCGGCGCGCAGCCGCGGGTTAAGGGATCGGCCCCGGCGTTACCTACAGACGTATCGCGCGGCCAGGTGTCCGGGCGATCTCAGGAAGACGCTAGATAGCAGAACCAAATCACCGCCGGCGCAAGCGGTACCGACAGCAGCCCGATGAGCATTCCGCGGCCCGCTTGCGCCATCAGGCCCGAACGCATGGCAAGCACCACCGCCACGATTAGGTCGGCGACAATGAGCGGTACGAAGTAGATGTACAGCAAGAAATAGCGGAATGAAACCGACGCCGCGAGTGTGCCGACCAGCACGCTGATGGTGGCCCCAGCGAACCCGATGGCGCCGTGACGCGGGACCGGATGGCCCGTCGACATCTCAACTACCTGCTGAATCACGAGTACAACACGAACGCGACGATGATCCCCATGGGCACAAGAATCGCCGTGGAGCCACCGTCCCCCGAGGTCTGAAGTGGCACGCTCGACTGAAGGGAAAACAACCCCTTACCCGATACCGTCGGTATTGGGTACTTTGGTGGCATGACCGTTGCCGAACCGACCGTCGCCGACACCGCTACCGAACCCGTCCTGACCCGGGCGCTGGTCATCGGCACCGGGTTTTCTGGGCTGGGGATGGGGATCGAGTTGCAGCGCCGCGGCGTCGACTTCCTGATCCTGGAGAAGGCCGACGACGTCGGCGGAACCTGGCGCGATAACAGCTACCCGGGTTGCGCCTGCGACATCCCGGCGCACCTCTACTCGTTCTCCTTCGAGCCCAAACCCGACTGGACCTACATGTGGTCCCTGCAGCCGGAGATCCTCGACTACCTCAGGGGCGTGACCGACAAGCACGGTCTGCGCCGCCACATCCGCTTCGGCGCCCATGTGGACCGCGCCCACTGGGACGACGCCGAGTTCCGCTGGCACGTCTTCACCAAGGACGGCCGCGAGTACATCGCCCAGTTCCTGATCTCTGGCGCGGGCGCGCTGCACATCCCCGCCGTGCCCGAGATCGAGGGACTGGCCGACTTCGAGGGCGCGGCGTTCCACTCCGCGCAGTGGGACCACAACGTTGACCTCACCGGCAAGCGCGTCGCCGTCATCGGCACCGGTGCCAGCGCCATTCAACTGGTCCCGGAGATCGTGGACACGGTCGGCGAACTCCAGCTCTACCAGCGCACCCCGGCCTGGGTGCTGCCGCGCTCCAACAATCCCATCCCGGCCCGGATGCGCGAGGCGTTCGGGACGGTCCCCGGGGCTCGTGCGGCGCTGCGCACCGGCATCTACTGGTTCCAGGAGGCCCTCGGCTTCGCGATGACCGGCAGGCCCGAGCTGCTCACGCTGGGGGAGAAGGCCGGCAAGTGGAACATCCGCCACCAGGTCCGCGACCGTGAGCTACGACGCAGGCTAACCCCGAAGTACCGGCTCGGGTGCAAGCGAGTCCTGTTCTCCGACAGATACTTTCGTGCCATCGACAAGCCGCATTCCGAGCTGGTCACCGATTCGATCGCCCGGATCACCCCGCACGGCATCGTCACCGCCGACGAGCACGGTCGTGAGACCGAAAGGCAGACCGACGTCATCGTGTTCGCGACCGGTTTCCACGTCACCGACTCCTACACCTATGTCGCCATCTTGGGCCCCGGCGGCGAGGATCTGGTGGACCGCTGGAACCGGGAAGGTGTGCAGGCCCACCGTGGGATCGCTGTCGCGGATATGCCGAATCTGTTCTTCCTGCTCGGGCCCAACACCGGACTTGGCCACAACTCGGTGGTGTTCATGATCGAGTCGCAGATCCGCTACGTCGGCCAGGCGATCGATGCCGTCGAGAAGGCCGGGGCGCAGGCATTGGCACCCAGTCGGTGGGCGCAGGATTCGTTCAATGCCGAGTTGCAGCAGCGACTCGGCGGCGCGGTCTGGAGTACCGGCGGCTGCAGCAGCTGGTATCTCGACGAGCACGGCAAGAACCGCACCTTGTGGAGCGGGATGACGTGGCAGTACTGGTTGGCGACGCGATCCTTGAAGCGCACGGAGTACTGGTTCTCCGGCTGAGTTCGCCCGACACGCCGGGGTGAATTTCTGCGCGCGTTGGACCTGTGTGTTCGGGGTCTAAGAAACACAACTTGTTGTGTTGCGGCGTGTCGTCGGACCCCAGGGGTAGTGTTTTGGTGGTCAGCCCGAAACGGGGCAAACAGCGTGGTGAAGTGGGGTTTCGGTGAGCGATGGAGCGAAGCTGATCGACCGGGCAACGGCGATCAACTGGAACCGTGTCATTGACGAAAAGGACGCGGAAGTCTGGGATCGCTTGACCGGTAACTTCTGGCTACCGGAGAAGGTTCCGGTATCCAACGACATCCCATCGTGGGGCACGCTGACCGCCGACGAGAAACAGCTGACCATGCGGGTGTTCACCGGGCTGACGCTGCTGGACACCATCCAGAGCACGGTCGGCTCGGTCAGCATGATTCCCGACGCGCTGACCCCGCACGAAGAAGCGGTGCTGACCAACATCACGTTCATGGAGTCGGTGCACGCCAAGAGCTACAGCTCCATCTTCTCCACCCTGTGCTCGACCACCGAGATCGACGAAGCCTTCCGCTGGTCGGAAGAGAACGTCAACCTGCAGCGCAAGGCGCAGATCATCCTCGACTACTACCGCGGCGACGATGCACTCAAGCGCAAGATCGCCTCGGTCTTCCTCGAAGCGTTCCTGTTCTACTCCGGCTTCTACCTGCCGATGTACTGGTCGAGCCGGGCCAAGCTGACGAACACCGCCGACCTGATCCGGTTGATCATCCGTGACGAGGCTGTGCACGCCTACTACATCGGCTACAAGTTCCAGAAGGGTTACGCGCTGGCAAGCGACGAGCGCAAACAGGACCTCAAGGACTACGCCTACGAACTGCTGTACACGTTGTACGAGAACGAGATTGAGTACACGCAGGATCTGTACGACTCGGTCGGCCTGACCGAGGACGTCAAGAAGTACCTGCGCTACAACGCCAACAAGGCGTTGATGAACATGGGCTTCGAGGCGCTGTTCCCGCGCGACGAGACCGACGTGAATCCGGCGATCTTGTCCGCGCTGTCGCCGAACGCCGATGAGAACCACGACTTCTTCTCCGGGTCGGGCTCCAGCTACGTCATCGGCAAGGCCGTCGTCACCAAAGACGAGGACTGGGACTTCTAGGTTCCCTGCTCAGGGCGATATTTGGACCTAAAGGCGGACTGGAAACGGTCCGCCTTTAGTGTTCTCCGAGGTGGATGGGGAGCGGTTATTGCCCACATTTTGCCCACATTCTCTGCGCTGTGGGCATGGCAGTCGTCGCGGCTTACGAGACCAAGAAGGGCAAGCGGTACCGGGTTCGCTATCGCACACCGGACAACCGCCAGACCGACAAGCGCGGATTCAAGACGAAGCGGGATGCCGAGCGGTTCGCCAACACCGTCGAGGTGGCCAAGTGTTGTAGAACATGTCCGTCGGAAGCGCGACGATCGCGTCGAGCAGGTCGTTTTCGATGATCCACTGGCGGATGTTCGACTCACCCGAACCAGCTCCGCCAGTGAAGAGCGGTGAGCCGTTCAAAACGATGGCCAGCCGACTGCCCCCCTCGCCACTCTTGACAGGCTGCATCTTGGAGATCAGGTGTAGCAGGAACAGCAGCGACCCGTCGGAAACGCGAGGCAAGCCGGGGCCGAAGCGTCCGGCGAAGCCACGTTGTTCGTACTCGTCGGTGACTGACTTCTGCTGGGTATTCCAGGCGACGCCGAATGGGGGTTCTGTAGACCGTTGGGGCGTGTTGCAGGGGCGTCCTGACTCGGCTCAAATTAGTGCACACCGCCGGCACGAATTTTGATGAGTGCTTCGCGGAGGTCGTCGGGTAGCGGGTCGGCTGCAGTCAGTGTTTGTTCGCCGGCCTTGATGCGGACGGTGCGGTAGCGGCGGGCGGTACGCACGAATTTCTTTATGCTCCAGCCCGTTTGGGCTTCGATCCAGTGGCTGACAGCCATCGCGGCGACGACGATGCTCAGGTGCGCGTCGATCGATTCGCGGACGTGATGGTAGATCGGCCTGGCCTGCAGGTCGTGCTCGGACATCCGGAAGGACTTCTCGATACGCCAGAGTTGGTGGTAGGCGTCGATGACGAACTCCGGGGTCTGGCCGGTGAGGTTGGTGGTGTAGCCCTTCCAGCCGGCCAAGGCCCGGTTCTTGGCCTCCAATTCGCGGTTGACGGTCTTGGTGGCGCCGGCGAGCTTGATGAACCGGTTGCGCTTGACCGGGGCCTTGCCATCAACGGCGCGTGGGGCTTTGGCGATCTGTTCATCGATGCCACGCAGGGTGCGCCGGGCCCGATCGTGGCGGTACTGGTAGTAGATGACCCGGTCGGGGATACCGCGGGCCTTCTCGCTGCTGGTCGCCGACCACGGCTGGGTCAGCATCAGCAGATCGGGAACAGCTTCGTCGGGGTGCTTGGCGCACCATTCGCGGACCACGTCGGGCAGGAACGGAATGCGGGTGCCCAGGACGTAGGACAACCCCGCAGCCTGCAGGGCGATCTGGTTGGCCTCGGAAATCATCCCGGCATCGGCGACCACGGTGACGTCGGTCAGCCGGTGGGCAGCCTTGAACGCGTTGATGACTGGCAGCATGGTGGCGGTCTCGGCCTTGTTGCCCTCGAACGCTTCCACGGTCAGCGGGAACCCGGCCGCATCGGTGAGCAGCCCGAGGGTGATCTGAGGTTCCAGGCGGCGTTCCTTGGAAAACCCGGGCTCGCGGAATCCGTCACCGGCATCGGTTTCGAAGTACAGCGTCGAGACGTCGTAGAGCACCAGCGATGCCGGTCCGAGTCTGGCGTGCCGTGCCGATGCCCCGGCCAGCGCTTGCCGCCACGACGGCTTCGCGTAGCTGGGCAGCCGGCGTTTGAGGGTGGCATAGGAGGCCGCCGGCACGCCGACTTCATTCAGGACCCGCTCGGCGTCGATCTTGCTGGTCGGTTCGATGATCCGCGCGAGTACCAGGTCACGAAACACGTTGTCGCCCTTGGCTGCCACCTCAAATCCCACTATCCGGTAAGCCGCACACAACCCATCCCACAGATGGGTCATCTGGGAGGAGGTTATCGGCAACGGCTCCGATCCGGGCGGCCCGGCCACTCCAAGGTCCAGCACCGCTTGTCCGGCAGACAACCGCTCGGCAGCTGCGGCCTTCAGTGCCGCCAGTTGTTGACCGTCGCTGTGGATGCAGTTGATGGCGTCATCGTGGATGCCGATGGTGTTGATGTAGCGAAGGCCCTGTCCGCGTAGCGGGCAGGGCCTTCGTCTGCATGGTGACGGCGTCCTCGGTGCGGTGACGTCGCACGGTCGGTGATTCAGTCGTGGCCTGTTTCAGTGACCGCGATCCGGGCGGCTTTCTCATCGACGATCGCGGCTTTCGCGGCGAACGCCGCGGTCAGTGGGTGCACGGCGAGGTTGTTGACCGCCCGGGGGTAGCCCCGGGCGGCGTTGTGGATCAGGGTGATCGCGTCGTCGGAGAACAGGGTGTCGGTGCGGCCGGCGATCGTGGCGTGGTGGCCGATGTAGTCGGCGGTATCGGCGGGGGGCCATGCCGGCGATCGCGTAGCGCATCGCGATGCGCTGATCGAGTGCGGCCAGCACGCCCAGACGCAGGCGATGCCGCAGGGTGGGTTGCCCGACGAGCAGGGCGGCGAAGGGTGACCCGGAGTCCATGTCGTGGTTGGTGAGCATGCGGATCGCTTCCATTTGGGTGTTGTCGAGCAGGTGGGCTTCGTCGATGACCACGACGGGGTTCGGCCGCGTTCGGCGTGTTCAGCGGCCAGGGCCTCGGCGGCCTGGGGGGCCAGGGTGGCGGTGTAGAAACTGGGCACCCGCCCCAACGCGGTGACGATGTGGTGCAGCATGCCGCGGACCCCGACCGAGGGGTTGGGCAGGTAGATGATGACGTGGCGGGCCGGATCGAGCGCGGCGGTCGCGGCCCGGATCGCGACGGTCTTACCGGCGCCGACCTCCCGGTGATGACCCCGATCGCATGCTGGTCCACACACCAGGAGATCCGGGCGACGGCTTCGCTGTGGCCGGGGTGGCGGTGCAGCATCCCGGGGGCCAGAGCGCGGCCGAAGGGCATCCGGGTGAAGCCGTAATACTGTTGCAGCCGTTCGATACTCACGCCGACACCCCATCCTGGTCGTCAAGGCTGGCGATGTCGTCGATGCTGAGTTGTCCGGGGATCTGGCCGTCGGTACGCGCGGTGGTGGGGTGGCGAACAGGGCGTTGTATCCGATGCGGTGATCGGCGCGGATCTGCTCGTGGTGGGTCTGGGCGGTCAGCGCCAGGTAGTCGATCCCGGTCGCCGCCGGGGCTGGTTCGGGTGTTTCGGGTCGGGCTTTGGGGTGGGTATGGCGGGTGATGATGTGCGGCACGGCCCGGCCGTAGCGGACCTCGCGGTAGCGGACTTCGATGGTTTCCAGGTCGAAGGGTGAGAACACCAACTCCACCCGCCGCCCGATCAGGGCCGTATCGACTTGAAAGGTGTTGCCGTGCAACGACACCGTGGCCGTTTTGGTGACGGTGCGGTGCTCCGACCACAGGAACGCCTCGGTCAGATCCGCGGATGTCGGTACCGCCGGGCCGCGGCCGAGCCGGGTCCAGCCTTGCTCCCAGCGGTCCAGCGGGGCGTGGCCGGTCTCGGTGTGGGTGCGGCGGTGGTACTCGGTTTCGACCCACGCGGTGAACAGCCGGTTCAGTTCCAGCAGCGCGGTGCGGTGATCAACCCGGTAGCGGCGAGCTGTTCGGCGGTGGTATCGACGATCTCGACCAGGAACTGCTCACGCACGGTGCGGAAGAACCGTTCGATCTTGCCTCTGCCCTGGGGGCGGTGCGGGTGGAATGGACCAGGCGCACGCCGAGTTTCGCGCACGCCCGCAGCAGCCAGGCATCGACGAAGGCCGACCCGTTATCGACATAGACGCTGGCCGGGACCCGCGGGCGGCCAGTGCGGGTTGCAGCGCGGCACCCAACCGGACGGCGTCCTCGGCGAAGCCGAAACGGTAGCCGCAGACCAGCCGGGAATGATCATCGAGGAAGGCGAACAGATAGGTTTTCCTCCCGCCGATCCGCGGGCCGTGCAGGGCGTCCCCGGTCCACCGGTCGTTGGGGTTGGCGGCTTCGAACCGGCCGAACACCACCGGGGCATCCCCGGCGGCCGGGCCGATCAGCTCCAGGCGGTGGAACAGCCGCAGCAGGGTCGATTCCGAGGGCGCGCCCACCCGGTCGCGGTGCGCAGGATCCTGCCCACCTGCGCGGCGGTCCGGGCCGGGTTCTCCCGCTTGAGGGCCGCGGCCATCTCCAACACTGCGGTATCGGTGCGCGGCACACACGTCCGGGGGCTGGGCACCAACTCGACGAACCCGCCGGCCCGATACCGGCGGATCCACCGATCCAGGGTGTCCCGGGAATACCGCACCGGGGTCCCGAACGGGTCGGTGTGCTCACCGGAGGCGATCTGGCGGACCAGCCGGCCCCGGGCCTTCGTCGACAGGCCCTGATCCAACGCCGGGCAGATCAACTGGTAGCGGAACAACCCCCACCGCCTGGGCCCGCGCCCGGCGCTTCTCATCCTCACCCAACACCGCACTGACTCCTTCACCGCTGGCGATGCCGCCCAAACCCGTTGCCAGGGCAGTCATCCCCGCGACGATGGCCCATCGACCCCACCGCGCATCAGAGGGCAACTGGTGTTGCACCCACCCACCCCGACACCGGCGGCCACTCCGGCGCGAGCAGCCGGGCACCGCTGCACGCCACCGCCACTGAAACCGCCGTCACCGCGCCGACCAGCCGTCCCGGCCCGAACCGGGACACCATCGCCGCCCTCGCCGCGCCCACCGCAGCCAGAACATCCCCGACTGAAACGCCCTGGTTCTGCCGGAGGCTCGGGCTATTGGATTTCGACCAGGTGTTGGTCGCTCCGTTGGGCATCGTAGAACGTGGCTTCGAACTCAGCGGGCGGGACGTCGTTGAGGTAGCCGTGTAAGCGGTTGGTGTTGTGCCAGAAGACCCAACTGAGGGTGGCCAGCTCGACGTCCTCGACGGTCTTCCACGGCCCGCTGCGGGCGGGACCGTAGATCAGCTCGGCCTTGTAGTAGCCGTTCACCGTCTCCGCCAAGGCGTTATCGAAGCTGTCCCCGATCGAACCTATAGAGGGGACCGCGCCGATCTCGGCGAGCCGTTCGCCGTAGCGAATGGAGGTGAACTGCGACCCAGCATCGGAGTGACATCTCAAGCCCGCCAACAGGTTTCCGCGCGACCAGCGCGCCATCTCCAACGCGTCGAGGACCATCGAGGTCCGCATATGGCCGGCCACCCGCCAGCCCACGATCATCCGGGAGTACGCATCGACGATGAAACACGCGTACGCGACGCCGGGCCCAAGTCGGCACGAATGTCAGATCCGTCACCCAAAGCTGGTTCGGCGCGGTCGCGGTGAACTTGCGCTTCACCAGATCGGGGTGCCGCGCAGCGCTGGCATCTGGCTTCGTGGTCTTGACCCGTTTACCGCGCCGTGCCCCGCAGATACCGGCAGCCCGCATCAACCGGCCCACCTGATCGCGGCCCACGTCGTGGCCATTTCGGCGGGCGGTCTTCCACAGTTTGCGGGCCCCGTAGACGCGGTAGTTGTCCTCCCAGAGGGCCACCAGGGCCGGCCCCAGTTCGGCGTCACGTTGCGCGCGCGCCGACGGACCGCGGGACTTGGCGTCGTAGTAAGTGCTCGGGGCCATCACCACGCCTGCCGATCGCAGGACGGTGATGATGGGCTCGACCCCGAACTCCTCGCGCTGGGCGTCGATGAAATCGACTATTTCTTGTGTTGGCGGTCGAGCTCCGCCCCGAAAAAAACTGGCCGCACGTTTCAGTATTTCGTTGGCACGCTTGAGTTCTCGGATCTCCTGCTCGAGCTCTTTGATCCGTGACGACTCCGCGCTGGACACTCCCGGAGCGCATCCCTCGTCAATATCGGCTTGACGCACCCAGGACCGCACCGACTCCACCCCGTAGCCGAGTTGGCGGGCCACCCGCGACACGGTTCCCTGCTCGGTCCCCAACTCGGCACGCAGAGCCCGGACCATCCGCACCGCAGCGGCCTTCTCCTCCGGGCTGTAACGACGCGCCGTGGGCTTCCCGGCAGACTGTTCCTTCGGCATACCTGCATCCTCGTTTCCAAGGTCAGGAGCCTCCGGGATTTCCAGGGCGTTTCAATCTTCCAGATCAGATTCGCATTGGTCTGCGCCATAGGCGGTGGTCTCCTCGCTTCAGTGTGTGACATGGGGGAAGTTACCCCGAAGCCCGGACACCCGGTGGGAGGACGGGCGGAGGAGGGTCGACGCAACCCTGTCGGAGGCGCGGGCTAACGTCCCGGCACGATGGAAGGCCGCGCCAGCGATTCGGCGCAGATGCCAATTGGGAGAACACGATGCTGCAGATCGCATGGATTAATACCGAGCCTGACATAAACGATGCCGGTACCGCCGAAGTCACCGTTTGGGACCCAATTGAGCAGCGGATCGAGGTAGTCCGTGCCGACACCGGCATCCCCCTCACCGGCAGCTCGGACGACATCGTTAACCGTGCCACCGAGCTGCTCAAGGAGGACGGGTGGATCGTGCACTCTGTCGAGCCGGACCCCGGTCGTGGGTACGCGGCGATTGTTGAGCTAGCGCCGACAGAGAAGACCCGCCAACCCCGGATGACCCGCCGCGCCAAGATGACCCGTCAACCGCTTGTATTTGGCGTCATCGAAGATCTAAGACGCAGAGGTTACAACCAGAGCGAGATCGCCGACATGCATGGAGTAAGTCGGCAGGCGGTGTCGTGGCACAAAATGACCTACGGAGGTCATTTGACCACCAGGCAGATGGTAAACAAAGCATGGCCGTGGAAGACGACCAACTTGCACGGCAAGTCCAAGGTGTACCAACGCCTACGTGACCACGGGGAATACATCGCGACTGGCGGTTCCGGTATGAACGAGACGAAGATCAAGTTGCTCGAATCGTGGTGGCGCACACTCCGCGACAAGAACGTCGTCGTCGAGTTCGACCCCAACCTCCCCCCGGAGAAGGGCATCAGTCCCCACGGAGGGTTCGCCTACCGGGAACGAATCCCGGAGGACGGTGACCTCATCATTCGGAAGAACGAGTTCACCAATCTTTCAGAAGAAGGGGCGAAGATCTGGCGCTGGCCGTCAGATGAACTTGATTAGTGTTCCGCGACATGTCGTCCATGGACCGACCACTACGAGTCGTGACTTGCTTGTGGCGCTTGAACCCCGTCTAGTGCGAGCGACCTTCCCAGACTGATAGCCGGGACGACAACTTCATGCAAGTAGGCACACTTCAGCGACGATGCTCTTCATCGAACACCGCAGACTCGGCGGCGAACCTATGGGAAACTTGCACTCGAAGTGCCCTTCCGAGTTGGTCCGATTGTTTGTGTGAGAACTTCAATCATCCCAGTTCAAAGGGCACTTTTCTAATACCGACACCCGAACCCTCATCAAGTCAATCGGTGGATCGAGGCTAAGAAGCTACACCTGGACTGTCGAATCCTCCGACGGTATCGCCGAGACCAGCGGACGGGGTCGTGCCCCCAGTGTGCCCACCATCTTTACCAACCGGGTCCTCGACTCTCGGTATCGGAGAGCCTCGTCGAACCGTCGGCGGGTATCCGCGATTATCTGGTCAGCGTTGTCGACCAGGCCGTCGATTCGGCGATTCTCGCGACGTATCGCACGAGCCAGCTTGACCACGGCGACGGCAACGGCAGCTGCAGAACCCAAGGCGATTATCTCCATGCACGCGACCTCTGGTTATGGCCAGACCTTCTTGATCGCGGGAACATTTGCCGTTGTCGGGTCGAGCACAAGATTAGCCAAGTGTGTGATTCTTTACTCTTTTGTCATATCAAACCCAGCAAGAAGTGGTCCACTGAGGTTCCCCAGAAAAAGTGGACACGGTTAGCTTGATTGCTGACGTGGCTGTGAGGCGATCTCGAAGTCGATGGGTGAGATCATCCCTAACGAACTGTGTCGCCTTTCATGGTTGTAGAATCTGATGTAATTGTCAAGTCCTGCAGTAAGATTCGCGTACGTGGTGAACGCGTGGCGTTTGTAATACTCATGTTTGACCGTCGACCATAGCGATTCGGCTCCGGCGTTGTCCCAGCAGATCCCGGTCGCTCCCATAGAGCGCAGTAAGCCATGCTCAGAACAAACCTGGGCCATGTCGTGGCTGGTGAATTGACCGCCTCGATCGGCATGCAGGATGGTGCCGGCGACGTTGCCGGCGCGGATGAACACCGCAGCATCGACGGCGGCTTCGACCAGCTCAGTGCGCATGTGGTCGGCCAGCGACCAACCCAACACCCGCCGCGAGTGTTCATCGCGAATCGCACACAGGAAGGCATCCCCTTCACCGCAGGTCAAGTACGTGATATCAGAGGTCCACACCGCATCGATACGCCCTTGGTCAAAGACCAATGCCGTTAACTTTAGCGTCGTCGCAGGTCAGCGGGATTAGGATCGAAAGCTGTTGCTGTAGAGCGTGTTCAGTGGATGTGAACGGTGCCGATCGAGCGAAGGTGATGTGTTGGCCGGCACGTTCTTCGCGCCTCAGATTGGCTCCTAGAAGTATTGCGCTGCAAAGGATTACGCATCACACTTATTCGTGTGGTCGACGAGGGTGCCGGTGGTGAAAGCGGTCGTAGGGACCGGTTGACCGACCGGATCGGCTTGGTGTGCTGACCAGGCTGGTGCACCGCGATCTCGTCGACGAGGTGCTCGCCGACACCGGCCGCACCGAACGGCCGTCGGCTGCTGCCGGCCCGGGTGGTCGCCTACTTCGTGCTGGCTATGACGTTGTTCTTCGACGACGCCTACGAAGAGGTAATGCGCAAACTCGTCGACGGGTTGCGGTTTCTGCGGTCCTGGGACGAGGACTGGCAGCTGCCCACCTCCTCAGCGCTGTGCCAAGCCCGGGCCCGGCTGGGTGCCGAACCGATCCGCGAGCTCGCGCGGGTCGCCCGGCCGCTGGCCGGGGCAGGCACGCCGGGCGCGTGGCTGGGGGATCTGCGGGTGATGGCCATCGACGGCGTCCAACTCGACGTTCCCGACACCGCCGACAACGAAGACGCCTTCGGTCGCGGTGTCAGCCAGGGCCTGGACGCCCCCTACCCGAAGGTCAAGGTGCTCGGACTGGGCGAATGCGGCACCCACGCGGTGATCGACGCCCACCTCGGTGGCGTCCTCGTCGACGAGCGTGAACTCGCGCCCCTTGCTGGCCAGTGTCGAACCCGGGATGCTCGTGCTTGCCGACCGCGGGTTCTACAGCCGCGAATTCTGGCAGGAGGCCACTGCGACCGGCGCCGAATTGCTGTGGCGGGTGCAGTCAGCACTGAAATTGCACGTAGTCACCGACCTGGCTGACGGCTCGTATCTGAGCGTGCTGCTGACCACCATCGAACGTCAACGCCTGCGACGCCACGAGGCCCGCGGCCTGCACGCCGTCCCTCGAGGCCCCATGGTGCGCGTCATCGAGTACGACATCACCAACCGCGAGACCCACAGCGGATCGCCCATCCGGCTGATCACCACCATCCTCGATCCGGAGCTAGCCTCCGCCACCGAGCTCGCCGCGGTCTATCACCAACGCTGGGAATTCGAATCCAGCCTCGCCGAGATCGAAACCCGCCAACGCGGCAGCTACCGGGTCCTGCGCTCGCACAGCCCGAGATGGTGCGCCAAGAGATCTGGGCGCTGTTGTTGACCCACTACGCGATCCGCGCGCTGATGTATGAGGCCACCAACCCCGACGGACTCGACCCGCTACGGATGTCGTTCATCCGCACCCTGCGCATCGTCCGCCGCCACGTCACCGGGCAGGCGGGTTTTTCCCCCTAACCGACTCGCCACCAGCCTGCGTCACGCCGTCGCCGAGATCCTCCAGCGACCCAACCCGGCCAGACGGCACCGCACCTACCCCCGCGTCACCAAACGAGCCAGCGGCACAAAGTTTCCGCGAAAAACCCTGGACCACAAAAACATCAGACACCGAGGGCCACCCGACATCCGACTCACCCGCCTACAAAGTTAACGGCATTGGGTCAAAGACCCGGCCGACCCGGTCCGGCGGGAACGATGCGGTCGGATCGACAACGGTGGTCTTGACCTTGAACGTGCGCGGGCTGATGCCTTCGACGCCCATCTCGGCCATCACCTTGGCGACGGTGTTCTCCGAGACGGTGACGCCTTCGGCATGCAGATCGGCAGTGATCCGCGGCGACCCGTACGTGCGGCGTGAGGCCTTCCAATGGGACAGGATCTTCACCTCCAGATCCCGGCGCCACTGCTGGTGCGCAGACAGCTCGACCCGGCATTGCCGTGCCGCCCACGCGTAGAAACCGGACCGCGAAACACCCAGCAGCTCGGTGAGTTTCGAGATGTCGTGGTCGGCGCACTCCGCGGCGATGAGCTCGAAACGACTCACCGGTGTTGCTGTGCCGCAAAGTACGCCGATACTTTTTTTCAGGAACGCAATATCACGGTCCTTTTCGGCAAGCTCAGCACGTAACCGCACCAACTCCGCGTGCTCGACCGCCGACCGGTCCCCGTCCGGCGGTAGCTCGCGCGCGTCGAGAGCGGCACCGGCCCGAACCCGTTCAGCTACAACCCATTTACGTAACAGATTCTCATGAACGTTCAACTCCCGGGCAACCTCAGTGACCGATCGGCCACCATCAATCACCCGCCGAGCAGCCTCCACTTTGAACTCCGGTGTAAACGACCGACGAGTTCGAGACATCCCGACATCCTTCCAGCAGGACCCTCGGCCCCGCTATCTCAGGTGTCCACTCAAACTGGGGAAGCTCACACCGTAATTTGCCAGGAATGGCACGCTTCCTGCGCCCGCCGGGCGTGGGTTGAAATGCAATGTTTGCGCATGCGTCAATTAATGCGTCTTGCCCCGACGGCTGCAGTCGCAAGTCGGCCGTCGGCCGTCGGCCGGCGCGTCAGTTCACCGCGCCGCGGGTGACTTGGGGCGCGCGTGTAGCCCGATGCCGCGACAGCAAGCGACCTGCTTGACCCGGTGCACCGAGCTGAAGCATTGCGGCCAAGGCTGTTTCGAGGATCACTTCCTGCTGTACCCGACTGCCGCCGATCGAGGGGAGTCCGGGAAGCGACTCCAGGAGGTAGTCGAGCGCGGCGCGCGGTTCGCCTTCGGTCAGCGCGATCAGGCCCTCGCCGATGAAACGCAGCGTGTTGGCCTGTTCTTCGGACGCGCCGGGAACCTTGATGGCGCGGATAGCCGCGGGATCATTCGCGGCAGCCAGTACCAGCAGTGCGTGGAACGCGATGAACGGCGTTTGAGGTGAATACGCAAGCGAGCCGGCCTCGGCGAGCACTGGCATCGGATCCGGTGGGGTCACCCAATCCGGGTGCAGGCGCGCCCGCCAGGCCAGCGAACCGGCGTCGACCAGACAGCGCACATCCCGCGACTGAGGCGGCGCGAGGAACGTGGCGTACCGACGCGCGGCCGCGGCGGCGTCGCCCATCGCCAGCTCGTGCAGCGCCGCATGCCACTGGAAATGGGGGAGGTAGCGCTGCGTGCTGCCGTCGCTGGGGATCCAGTCCGTCAGCCACTTCAATCCGGCTCCGTGCGCGTCGGTTTCGTAGTGGACGTGTGAAAGTGCATGCGCCGCATTGCCATTGCCCGGATCGAGTTCGAGTGCGGCGTCAGCCAGATCGGCCGCGTCATACCAGAGTCCTTGTTCGGTGCGGCCGTACGCGCGCAAGCCCAGATACCACGGCGCCTCGCCGTGTACACCAGTGAACTGCTCGACGTACTGCCACGTGTCCGGCAACGCATCGCCGGCCCCGGCGAACGCGATCGACGGGGCCAGCACAAGCAATGCGACCGCGTCATCCGGCACGCGGTCGAGATGTTCGATCAGGGCTACAGTGCCCGCGGCATTGCCCTCCTCGCACCACGTCGCGATCGCCTCGACGTGGCTGCGGTCCTCGGCGGAGCCATGGGCGAGTGCGGCCCGCGCCCGCGCCAGATGCCCGGCAACCGCATCGCGGCCACCCGCGCGGTCCGGTCGCTCGGTGGCGATCATGGCCAGCGCGACGTGCGCACGCGCCTGATGCGGATCCTCGGCGACGGCGGTGGCGAACGAGACCGACGCGCCGTCCTGGACGGCGAGCAGGCGACGCACGCCCTCGGCGTAGGACGCAGGCGCACCGGTCAACACCGGCGCCGGTGCCCCGATGATGCCGGGTCCACGCGCCGGACGGTCGAAGGTGTCGTCAGCGATCAGCTTGGCGACGGCGGCGGCTTGCGCGCGGATTTCGGGGATCGCGGTGGTCTCCCACTCCTCACCCTGCCGGATCGAACCGAGGCAGACGATGCCCGGGACCGTCGCACCGGTGTCGTCGATGAGGCGTCCGTCCGCGTCGAGTCGAACGCCGATGCCGCACGGATGCACGGATGCCACGCCCGAGGCCAACAGGTTCGTCCACAGTGGGGAGCGCTGCAACGATCGCCGGTCCCACGCGGTGCCCGTGGCCACGACCACCGCGTCACCGTGTTTGTGGACCGACTCGTCGGTGGTGGTGAGCAGCAAGTCGACGCCGTCACCGCGCAGCGACACGTCGGCTACCTCGCCGGCCACCACGGTCAATTGGCCACCGCCGATGGCGGCGTCTATCGCGTCGGCAACCGTAGGCGGCATGCGGTGACGCAGGATTTCCCACTGCCGTAAGTCTTCTCGTAGGAATCGGCGTTGGTCTTCCCATCCCAGCGATCGCCACAGCCGCGATGTCCGCGGCCGTATCGCGTCGATCACCTGGCGCCAGTTCAGGCCGGCCTCGCGTGCATCGGCCAGGTCCGCGGCCAGCGCGGCGCGCACGTTTTCCAGGGAGATGTCGGAACCGAGCGCATCGAGGTGCGGTACCTCGCAGGGGGCACCCATGTTGCGGAACCGGTGCGGGAGAGCGCCGTGCCGCGAGATCAACGTGATCGTGGCACCGCGCGCGATGAGATGCAGAGCGACGTCAATGCCGGTGAGTCCCGAGCCGATCCACCATGACGTTGGACGGGCGTCGTGCTCCCAACGCGGCCAGCGCCCCGGGCGCCCATGGATCCACCACCACCTTGCCGTCGGTGTCGGCGGCCAGCACCGGCGCGAATGCCCGTTCCAGTGAATCGGGCATGCCGCCATCGGGGCGCCCCGACGCGAGCACGACGGTGTCTGTCGACACCGAGCGCCCGTCGCTGAGCTTCACCTGCGCCGGCGCGCCCGGTGCCAATCCGACCACCTCGGCGGTTTCGATCCGTACCTCGGCGGCGGCGAGTTGTTCTTGCAGCTAGCGGCCGTACGCGAGACGCGGCGCGAACCCTTCGAACGTCGAGACGGCGTGTTCGTTCAACCATCGGCAGAAGTGGTCGGGGTCGTCGGGCCATGCGGACATGCGCGGCGCCGGAACGTTCAGCAAGTGGGCTGGATCGCTCGTACCGTAGGCCGCACCCGTGCCGGGGCGGCCGGACGCGTCGATCAGCGTGATCTGTGCGCTCGGGTCGTGACGACGGAGATGGATAGCCGCGAGCACACCCGCAGCTCCACCACCTACGACCGTGAACCGCATCACGCAGGGATGCTAGCTGTCCGAGGTGGATGGGGATCGGAATCCTCGGATGTCACAGGGCGCCCGGAAATGGGTGAATCGCCCCTGGCTGCGGTATGTCGCCAGCGAAATCAACAGTGCCACCGACACCACGAGAACGAGCGACATGCGTGCGGCGTCGCCCGTAGCGACCCCGACGCCCGAAGGTCGAGAAATAGTGGTCGTGGCAGCCCGCCGATCTCGACGGTCTGCGCATGGTCGCCGGTGACCGCAACGATGTCTTCGCCGAGGCCGTCGTCGAATTCCTCGCCAGGTGCCCCGACGAACGGTGAACGCGGCGTGAATCGGCGGCGAACTATGCCACCGGTGGTGGCGTAACCCCGACGCAACCGAGAGACTGAGCGGCGTGTCCGCTACGTCGCTTCTCCAGTCGATTCTCACCTGGCTCCGGGCCGGCTACCCCAACGGCGTTCCTGGCCCTGACCGGGTCCCGCTGCTAGCACTGCTCCGCTCCACCCCGCTGACCGAGGATCAGGTCAAAGAGGTGGTCGCCCACCTCACCGCGAAGGACTCACCCGCGCTGGAGGGCGGGATCAGCGAGGACGAGATCGCCGAGTTCATCAAGGACGTCAGTCACCATGACGCGGGCCCGGAGAACGTCAAGCGCGTGGCGGCCACGCTGGCCGCGGCCGGGTGGCCGCTGACCGGCGTGACCGAGGAAGCGGTCAGCGAGTAGTCACTCGCCGCGCAGCGACTCGGTATCGATGACGAAGCGGTACCGCACGTCGCTGGCCAGCACCCGCTCGTAGGCCTCGTTGATGTAGTCGGGCTCGATGACCTCGATCTCCGGGGTCACGCCGTGCTCGGCGCAGAAGTCGAGCATCTCCTGGGTTTCGGCGATGCCGCCGATCAGCGAGCCTGACAGGCTGTGGCGTCCGAAGATCAGGGCAGCGGGCGGCACCTCCATCGCGTTCTCGGGCATGCCGAGCTCGACCAGCGTGCCGTCCAGGGCCAGCAGTTTCAGGTAGGAACCCAGGTCGAGATTGGCCGAGACGGTGTTCAGGATCACGTCGAAGGTCCCAGCCAGCTTCGTGAATGTCTCCGGGTCGCTGGTCGCGTAATACTCCTCGGCACCCAGGCGCAGACCGTCTTCCATCTTCTTCAGTGACTGGCTCAGCACGGTGACGTGCGCGCCCATCGCCTTGGCGAGTTTGACACCCACGTGGCCCAGGCCACCGAGGCCGATGACCGCAATCTTCTTGTCCGGGCCGGCATTCCAGTGCCGCAGGGGTGAATACAGGGTGATGCCGGCGCACAGCAGGGGGGCCGCGGCATCCAGCGCGATGCTGTCCGGAATCCGCAGCACGTAGTTCTCGTCGACGACGATCGCGCCGCTGTAGCCGCCCTGCGTCGGCTCACCGTCGCGGCCGGTGCCGTTGTAGGTGCCCACCATTCCCGGGTTGGTGCAGTACTGCTCGACGCCGGCTTTGCAGTTGGCGCACTCGCGGCAGGAATCGACGAAGCAGCCAACGCCAACGCGATCGCCCACTTGGTATTTGGTGACCTCGGGTCCGACTTCGGTTACGACACCGGCAATCTCGTGACCGGGGACCATCGGGTACTTCACGTCACCCCACTCACCGCGCACGGTGTGGATATCGGAGTGACAGATGCCGGCGAAGTGGATGTCGAGCTTGACGTCGTGCGCACCGACGTCGCGCCGGGTGATGGTGGTCTTGGTCAGGGGATCTGTCGCGGAGGTGGCGGCGTAAGCGGTAACTGTGCTCATTGGTAGTCCTTGAATTGATGTCTTAGGCAGCACTGATTGATTCAGCGTTTCGGTCATAAAAGGTGTCGCGACGCTGCGACCAAGAGGAATAACCCAGTGCGGCGGGTGCCTAATCCCGCTTGTGAAGATTTATAACCCGGCTGCGCGAATCCCGCCGTTGAAGGACGCTCGCGAATAGCTGGCTACTGCGGCCAGCGTGTACGGGTCGCGGTCGATGATGCTCTGGGCGTCCTCGATACTGATATCCGCGGTGATCAGGACGCCGCCGGAACCGTCATGTAGACGGCCGGCCAGCAGCAGACGCCCCGCGGCGACCTCGTCGTTCAGGAAGGCCAGATGGGCGGGCCGGGTCTGGTCGACGATATCGAGCGGCTTCTCATAGGAGATTGTCAACACATGGAACACAGTGACGAAGATTACCGCTAATTGATCGGGGCGTTGAGCCAGCGCAGGTCGTCGAGAATGCCACGCGCGGCGACAATGCCCTGACCGGTCTGCCACACCTCGTTGTTGACGACGAACACCCGGTTGTCGCGATTGGCCGACAGCGTGCGCCACGCCGGACTGTCCAGGACGACCGGTGCGCGGTCCTTGGCCGCCGGCGACGCGAACGACAGGTACACGATGTCGCCGTCGGCGGGGGAGAGGTCCGGCGAGCGGTCTAGGTCGGTATCGGAGATTCCGATCTCGACGTACGGCTTGTCGGTAAACCGTTGTGCGGCAGGACGATCCACGCCGACGGCGGCGAACACCGAGGCCGGGAAATTCTCGGCCCCGTACACCCGCATCGTGGTGTCGGTGAACTGGACGATCGAGGCCTGGAAGTGCGGGGCGTCGTTGGCGATGCCCTTCTGCCGTGCCTGCTCGGTGAAATCGCTGACCAGATCGCCGGCGGCGTCAGCGCGTCCGGTCGCCGCACCGGTGGTGCGCAGATTGTCCTGCCACTTGGCGCCGGGTGCGTCGGTGAACACCGTCGGGGCGATGGCCGCCAGCGCTGGATAGGCCTGCGGTGTCAACGCCTGCGAGCCGAGGATGAGGTCGGGTTTGGCGGCGGCGATCGCGGCCAGATCGGGGGCGCTGCGGGTTCCGGCGCCGGGCACGTTGTGGATGGCGGTGCCCAGGTACGACGGCTGGCTGGCCGATCCGTCGGGCAGGGCGGCGGCCACGATCCGCGACTGCAGCCCGAGTGCGCACAGCGCGTCGAGCTCGTCGCCGGCCAGCACCACGATCCGCTGCGGGTCGGGTCCGCCCGGGTCGAGGCGGGCCGCCTCGGGCGCACACGACTCGTCGGGCCGGCGCTGATTGCCCAGCACGCCGGCACCCGCGATCTTGGTGGTGCTGGTGACGAGACTGCCCGCGGGAATCGGTGCCGGTTTTTCGGCTGAGCCTGAGCATCCGCTGGTGATCGTCATCACGACCGCTGTGAGCATCGCGCCAGCCGCCATCACGACACCCGAGCGCCTACCGCCGATCAGCACGCCGCCGACCGTAACATCTGGCCGCCGCAGGTCCCCTGAGCTGCACGGCAGGGCGTCGCGGAATCGAATACGACAGAATGTAGGACCCACAGCCCATCGGCGGCGTTGGGCGGCTAGGATCAGGTACACGTGCTCGGGTGCGCTGATGAGATTTTGGAGGACCGTTGACTGCCGTAGTGCCTTCGCGGGGACAACTCGAGGCCACTCGGCCCATGCCTGCACGGATGGGCCCCAAGGGCAATCTGATCTATAAGTTGGTGACCACGACCGATCACAAGTTGATCGGCATTATGTATTGCGTCGCCTGCTTCATCTTCTTCTTCCTCGGCGGCTTGATGGCGTTGTTCATCCGCGCTGAGCTGGCTGTGCCTGGTCTGCAGTTCCTGTCGAACGAGCAGTACAACCAGCTGTTCACCATGCATGGCACGGCGATGTTGTTGTTCTACGCGACGCCGATCGTGTTCGGGTTCGCCAACTTGGTGCTGCCGCTGCAGATCGGTGCCCCCGACGTCGCCTTCCCCCGGCTGAACGCGCTGTCGTTCTGGCTGTTCGTCTTCGGTGCGATGATCGCGCTGGCCGGCTTTATCACCCCCGGTGGTGCGGCCGACTTCGGCTGGACGGCCTACACCCCGCTCTCGGACGCGATGCACAGCCCGGGCGCGGGTGGTGACCTGTGGATCCTCGGTCTGGCCGTCGGTGGTCTGGGCACCATCCTCGGTGCCGTCAACATGATCACCACGGTGGTCTGCATGCGTGCCCCCGGGATGACGATGTTCCGGATGCCGATCTTCACCTGGAACATCTTCGTCACGTCGATCCTGGTGCTGGTGGCCTTCCCGCTGCTGACCGCCGCACTGTTCGGCCTGGCAGCTGACCGTCACCTCGGCGCGCACATCTATGACCCCGCCAACGGCGGAACCATGCTCTTCCAGCACTTGTTCTGGTTCTTCGGGCACCCCGAGGTGTACATCATCGCGCTGCCGTTCTTCGGCATCGTCTCGGAGATCTTCCCGGTGTTCTCCCGGAAGCCGATCTTCGGCTACACCACCCTGATCTACGCCACGATCAGCATCGCGGCGCTGTCGGTGGCGGTGTGGGCGCACCACATGTATGTCACGGGTGCGGTGTTGCTGCCGTTCTTCAGCTTCATGACGTTCCTGATCGCGGTGCCCACCGGCATCAAGTTCTTCAACTGGATCGGCACGATGTGGAAGGGCCAGCTGACGTTCGAGACGCCGATGCTGTTCTCCATCGGCTTCCTGGTGACGTTCCTGCTCGGTGGTCTGTCCGGCGTGCTGCTGGCGAGCCCGCCGATCGACTTCCACGTCAGCGACAGCTACTTCGTGATCGCGCACTTCCACTACGTGCTCTTCGGCACCATCGTGTTCGCGACCTACGCCGGTATCTACTTCTGGTTCCCGAAGATGACCGGCCGCCTGCTCGACGAGCGCCTCGGCAAGCTGCACTTCTGGCTGACCTTCATCGGCTTCCACACCACGTTCCTGGTGCAGCACTGGCTAGGTGACGAGGGCATGCCGCGCCGCTACGCCGACTACCTGCCCTCGGACGGCTTCGAGACGCTGAACATCGTGTCGACCGTCGGCGCGTTCATCCTCGGCGTGTCGGTGCTGCCGTTCGTCTGGAACGTCTTCAAGAGCTGGCGCTACGGCGAGGTCGTCACCGTCGACGATCCGTGGGGCTACGGCAACTCGCTGGAGTGGGCCACCTCGTGCCCGCCGCCGCGGCACAACTTCACCGAGCTGCCCCGGATCCGTTCGGAGCGGCCTGCATTCGAGCTGCACTACCCGCACATGATCGAACGGATGCGCGCGGAGGCTCACGTCGGTCGTGCGCACGGTCCCGATGACGGCGACGTGACGCGACGTGATGACGAGCACGTCCGTACCTAACGCGGGATACGCAACTTTTCCGGTATGACCATGTCCAAGGTGTCGGTGCTGATCACCGTCACCGGTGTCGACCAGCCCGGGGTTACCTCAGCGCTCTTCGAGGTGCTGGCCCGCCATGAGGTGGACCTGCTCAACGTCGAGCAGGTGGTGATCCGGGGCCGGCTGACGCTGGGGGTGCTGGTGTCCGGCCGCGACGACGTGGCCGATGGCGATCAATTGCGCGACGACGTCACTGATGCCATCCACCGGGTGGGGCTGGACGTCACGATCGAGCGCAGCGACGACCTGCCGATCATCCGTGAGCCCTCGACCCACACCATCGTGGTGCTCGGGCGGCCCATCACCGCGGCGGCGTTCGGCGTCGTGGCTCGCGGGGCCGCCGCACTCGGGGTCAACATCGACTTCATCCGTGGCGTCTCGGACTACCCGGTGACGGGTTTGGAGCTGCGGGTGTCGGTGCCCGCTGGTGTCAGCGGTGAACTGCAGACCGTGCTCGCCCGGGTGGCCGCTGAACAGGGCCTGGACATCGCCGTCGAGAACTACAGCTTGGAGCGACGGGCCAAGCGGCTCATCGTGTTCGACGTCGACTCGACCCTGATTCAGGGTGAGGTCATCGAGATGCTCGCTGAACATGCCGGCGCGGGGGAGGCTGTCGCGGCCATCACCGAAGCCGCGATGCGTGGCGAGCTAGACTTCGCCGAGTCGCTGCATCGGCGGGTCGCGACGCTGGCGGGCCTGCCCGCGAAGGTGGTCGACGAGGTCGCCGACCAAATCGAGCTCACCCCGGGCGCGCGCACCACGATTCGGACATTGCGCCGCTTAGGTTTTCACTGCGGCGTGGTCTCAGGCGGTTTCCGCCAGGTCATCGATCCGCTGGCGCACGAGTTGATGCTGGATTTCGTGGCTGCCAACGAGCTCGAGATCGTCGATGGCAAGCTGACCGGCCGGGTCGTTGGCGAGGTTGTCGATCGGGCCGGAAAAGCCAAGGCGCTGCGTAACTTTGCCCGCCAGGCCGGGGTGCCGATGGAGCAGACCGTGGCTGTCGGGGACGGCGCCAACGATATCGACATGCTGGCCGCCGCCGGGCTTGGGGTGGCCTTCAACGCCAAACCCGCGCTGCGGGAAGTCGCCGACGCCTCGCTGAGCTATCCCTACCTGGACACCGTGTTGTTCATCTTGGGTATCACGCGCGCCGAGATCGAGGCGGCCGACGCTGTCGACGGCATGCTGCGCCGGGTGGAGATCCCGCCGGAGTAGCTCGGCGTTAGATCACCACCGACGAGGTCTCGGGCGCGGCCGATCCGGTAATGCTGCGCCACGCCCGGCCGAGCAGCTCGATGGCCTCGGTCAGTTCCTCGTCGGGCAGCGCGAACGGAATTCGGACAAACCTCTCGAGGGTGCCGTCGACGCCGAAGCGTGGGCCCGGCGGCAACTCGACCCCCAGCCGCGATGCTGACGCGCACATCGCCGAACTCACCGGGGCGGGCAGTTGCACCCACATCGACATCCCACCCGTGCCGGGCAGCGGACGCCAGTCAGGCAGATACTCGGCGATCAGATCGATCAGCAGCGCGCGCCTGCCCCGCAGAATGTCCCGGCGTTCGGGCAACACGTCGTCGGCCCGTTCGGTGAGAAGCCAGGCGGCAGCCAGCTGTTCGACTACCGACGTGCCCAGATCGATGGACGGACGGACCGCCCGGATGGTCGCCAGCACATTCGGCTCGGCCCGGATCCAGCCGATCCGCATCCCGCCCCAGAACGATTTCGACATCGAGCCGATCGTGATCAGCAGATCGGTGCGTGAGTTCAGCGATGCCGCAACCGGCGGCGGCACCGGCGCATCCAGCCAGACGTCGGTCAGGGTCTCATCAATGATCGTACGGGTGCGTGTCTCGGAGACGATGTCGCACAAGCGCTTTCGATCCGACACCGGCATCGACAGACCGGTCGGGTTGTGGTTGTCGGGCACCAGGTATGCCAGTGTGGGTGCCAGTTGGCGCACCGCGGCATGGACGGCGTCTAGTTCCCAGCCCTCGCTGGTCATCGCGACCGGCACCGGCCGGGCCCCGGCGGTGGCGATTGCGGTGAGCACACCGTGATAGGTGGGCTGCTCGACGAGCACCCGGTCGCCGGGTTGGACGTAGGTTGCCAGGATCAGGGCGATCGCGTGCTGCGCCCCGCTGGTCACCATGATCTGGTCTGGGTAGGTGGGAAGTCCTTTGGCGCAATAGCGTTCGGCGATTGCGGTACGAAAGCCCAACACCCCGTGCATGTCATGACCGGTGTGCTGTAGGTAGGAGGCGGACTGGCGGGCCGCTTCGGCGAACGCCTCCTGCACGGCGCTGGCAGGTGCAGCCAACGCCGCAGCGGCCAGGTTGATCTTGGCCGGTGTGTCCGACGGGACGGCGACGGGTGTGTGGGGGAGTGCCACCGTGCTGCGGGCGCCGCGGCGGGCATACAGGTAACCGGTCTCGCCGAGATCGGTATAGGCCGAGGTGACCGTGGTGCGGGAGACCCGCAGTGCATCGGCCAGCACCCGCTCGCTGGGCAGCCGCGACCCGACCGGCAGTCGGCCGTCGACAATCAGCATCCGCAGCCCGTCGGCCAGCGCTTGATAGGTGGGTCCACTGCGGCTGGAGGTGCGCCAGTTGCCTAATTCGCGGGCCAAAAGGTCCGCATCGAGTGCTCTGGTCGCCATTGGTGTCGCCATTTGCAAGCCAGTATGAGTCAACTGGCTATTGATGAGCAAGCCAGTCCATCGCAACCATGGGTGTCATGAGTACCTGGTTCTCCCGAGTGTCCCACCGGTTGGCCGCGTTGCTCGATACCGATCACGGCCTGTGGAATCCGACGACGACCGGATGGGATGACGTCGACGTCGACGCCGACGTCCGCCGGCTGCGCGGTGACTTGGACGCCCTGCGCGTCCGGTTCTCCGACCACCGGTGAAGACAACGCTGCGCGCGGTCGCCCTGCTCACCGGACTGGCCTGCTATGGCTTCTCGATGGCCATGATGGTGCGCGCCGGTCTCGGACTGGACCCGTGGGACGTGTTCCACCAGGGCCTGACCCGGCACACCCCGATGACCATCGGGGTGGCCTCGGCCGTCGTCGGCGTGGTCGTACTGCTGGCGTGGATCCCGCTGCGGAACAAGCCCGGCATCGGCACCGTCGCCAACGTCATCGTCATCGCGATCACCGTCGACGCCGGATTGGCCGTACTGGCCGCCCCGGAGTCGACGCCGGCCCGCATCGCGATGATGCTGGCGGCCGTGGTGCTCAACGCCGTGGCCACCGTGTTGTATGTAGGAGCGGGGCTCGGGCCCGGGCCCCGCGACGGGTTGATGACGGGTTTGGTTGCCCGCACTGGTCTTTCGGTGCGGCTGGTGCGCACCGCGATCGAGGCGACGGTACTGACGGCTGGCTGGCTGCTCGGCGGAAGCCTCGGCGTCGGGACCGTCATCTACGCGTTCGGGATCGGACCCATGGTGCAACTGGTGCTGCGGCTGACGCCAAACCCGATCCTGGCCGTCAGCGGCTGGGCGCACATCATCGAACACACCCGAAATCGCAACGACCCCACCCGTGCCGACGCAGACGAATGCGGCACGATGGTGCAGTGCCCGATGCCGCCGACGAGGTCGACCCCGACCAGCTGATCGACTTCCGGAGAGTATCGCTGCGCCGCGGAGGGCAGGTCCTGGTCGGACCCGTCACCTGGCAGGTCGAACTCGACGAACGCTGGGTGGTGATCGGCCCGAACGGCGCGGGCAAGACCTCGCTGCTGCGGATCGCGGCGGCCATGGAACATCCCTCGTCCGGCGCCGCCTACGTGCTCGGTGAGCGACTGGGCCGCACCGATATGGCCGAACTGCGCCAGCGGGTCGGACTCAGCAGCTCGGCGCTCTCACAGCGGGTGCCCGATGACGAAGTGGTCCGCGACCTGGTGGTCTCGGCCGGTTACGCCGTACTGGGCCGCTGGCGCGAGACCTACGAGAACGTCGACTACGCCCAGGCCGTCGACACGCTGGAAGGCGTCGGGGCCGAGCACCTGGCTGAGCGCACCTACGGCACCCTGTCCGAAGGTGAACGTAAGCGGGTTCTCATCGCGCGCTCGCTGATGACCGACCCCGAGCTGTTGCTGCTCGACGAACCCGCCGCCGGCCTGGATCTCGGTGGTCGGGAGGAGCTGGTGGCCCGCCTCGCTGACCTAGCCGCCGACCCCGACGCACCCGCATTGGTGTTGGTCACCCACCATGTCGAGGAGATCCCACCCGGCTTCAGCCACGCTCTGATCCTGTCCGAGGGTCAGGTGGTGGCCGCTGGTCTACTGGATGACACGCTGACAGCAGAGAACTTGTCCGCCGCGTTCGGACAATCGATCGCGCTGGACAACATTGACGGCCGTTACTTTGCCCGGCGGGTGCGAAGTCGTGCGGCCCACAGGAGGCGCTTGTGAGCGACGACAAACCCGAACCGCTGCCGGTCCGTCCGGCGGCCACGGTCATGTTGATCCGGGACACGCCAGAGGACAGTCTCGAGGTCTTTCTCATGCGCCGGCATCGCGCAATGGAGTTCGCCGGCGGCGTGATGGTGTTCCCCGGTGGCGGGGTCGACGACCGCGACCGCAACTCCGATATCGCCTGGTACGGCCCCGGGCCGGACTGGTGGGCGCAGCGGTTCGGGATCGACGAAGACCTCGCCGAGGCGCTGGTGTGCGCCGCCGCCCGAGAAACATTCGAGGAATCCGGTGTCCTGTTCGCCGGCCCTGCCGGTGATCCCGACAGCATCGTCGCCGACGCGTCGGTCTACGGCGGCGTCCGCGCTGCCCTGGTCGACCGCAGTCTGTCGTTCTCGGAATTCCTGCGCCGGGAAAGCCTGGTGCTGCGGGCCGACCTGCTCCGGCCGTGGGCCAACTGGGTGACTCCCGAAGAGGAGCGCACCCGCCGCTACGACACTTATTTCTTCGTCGGTGCACTTCCGGACGGCCAGCGCGCCGACGGCCACAACACCGAATCCGAGCAGGCGGCATGGACCAGCCCGATAGCGGCGCTCGAGGATTTTGCCGAGGCCCGCAGCTTCCTCCTTCCTCCGACCTGGACTCAGCTGGACTCGTTGGCCGGGCGCACCGTCGGCGAGGTGCTGGGCCTGGACCGTCAGATCGTGGCCGTTCAACCCAATCTTGCTGTCAGAGAAGGCAATTGGGAGATAGAGTTCTTCAACAGTGACCGCTACAACGAGGCCCGCAATCGCCGGGCGCCGGACGGCTACTGACGTGCGCGAGTTCGTCAGCATCCATGTCGGCGACCAGCACCCGGGCCTTGGGGTGCTACTGGTGTCGCGGCCGCCGACCAACGCGCTGACCCGGCAGACCTACCGGGAACTCATCTCGGCGACAACCGAGCTGGCCGGGCGCGCCGACATCATCACGGTCGTCCTGTTCGGCGGGCACGAGATCTTCTCCGTCGGCGACGACGTCCCGGAACTGCGCACACTGAACCGCGCCGAAGCCGAGGCCGCCGACCTGCTGCGCCGCGAGGCGATTGACGCGGTCGCCGCCATTCCCAAGCCGACGGTCGCGGCGATCACCGGCTACGCCCTGGGCGCCGGGCTGAGTCTGGCGCTGGCCGCCGACTGGCGAGTCAGCGGCGACAACGTCAAGGTGGGTGCCACCGAGATCCTGGCCGGCCTGGTCCCCGGCGGTGGTGGCGCACCGCGACTGGCGGGTGCGGTCGGGCGCGCACGGGCGAAGGACCTGGCGTTCAGTGGCCGCTTCGTCGACGCCAAAGAGGCGCTGGCGATCGGGCTGATCGACGAGATGGTGGCCCCCGACCATGTCTTCGATGCCGCCGCGGTGTGGGCGGGCCGCTTCGCCGAGGCCGCACCGAGCGCGCTGGCCGGGGTCAAGGCGCTGATCGAAGGCGGGCTCGACACCGCTGAGCAGGCGCAACGCTACGGTGAGGTCTTCGCTGCGGGCGAGAGCAGTTAGGCTGCCCTGCATGAATCCGAAGGACTCCGACACTCTGTCTGATGTCGCGGGCGACCCCGCTCCGACACCCCACGCCACCGCGGAGCAGGTGGAAGCGGCGTTGAAGGACACCAAGCTGGCCCAGATTCTGTATCACGACTGGGAGGCGGAGTCCTACGACGACAAGTGGTCGATCTCGTATGACAAACGCTGCGTGGACTACGCCCGCAACCTCTTCGATGCGACCGTGCCGCCGGAGGAGCTGCGTGAGCTGCCCTACGACCGGGCACTCGAGCTGGGCTGCGGCAGTGGTTTCTTCCTGCTCAACCTGATCCAGGCCGGCGTGGCCCGCCGCGGCTCGGTCACCGACCTGTCGCCCGGCATGGTCAAGGTCGCCACCCGTAACGGCCAGAACCTGGGCCTGGATATCGACGGTCGGGTCGCCGATGCCGAAGGCGTTCCCTACGAGGACGACACGTTCGACCTGGTCGTCGGTCATGCTGTCCTGCACCACATCCCGGATGTGGAGAAGTCGCTCCGCGAGGTGGTCCGGGTGCTCAAGCCCGGTGGCCGCTTCGTCTTCGCCGGCGAGCCCACCAGCGTCGGCAATACCTACGCCCGGTCGCTGTCGACGCTGACCTGGCGGGTCGCCACCAATGCCACCAAGATCCCCGGCCTGGAGGGCTGGCGACGGCCGCAGGCCGAACTCGACGAATCGTCGCGCGCCGCGGCGCTGGAGGCGGTCGTCGACCTGCACACCTTCGATCCCGACGATCTCGAGCGGATGGCCCGCAGTGCCGGTGCCGTCGACGTGTCGACGTCCACCACAGAGTTCACGGCCGCGATGCTGGGCTGGCCGCTGCGCACCTTCGAAGCCGCGGTGCCGCCGGGCAAGCTGGGCTGGGGTTACGCGAAGTTCGCGTTCACCAGCTGGATCGGTCTCAGCTGGATCGACGACAACGTCTGGCGTCGAGTCGTGCCCAAGGGCTGGTACTACAACGTCATGATCACCGGGGTCAAACCGTCCTGACCTTGGGGCGAGCCGAGGTCGCCTACCTCACCAGTGACGCCGGTGTGGCGGCGCTGGCCGAGGTCGCCGAGTATCCGCTGAGCGACCGCAGCCGAGTGGCCGATATCGCCGCCATCCGCAACCGGTTCGCCGAACGCGGCACCGCCCTGATCGAGACCACTCTGCTGCGCCGCAAGGCAGTCATCAAGCTTGCCGGGCTGGCCGACGTATCGGGCTGGCTGTTCACCGACGATGCGCTGCAGCAGGCCACGGCGGCACCGGTGGCCCGGCACCGGGCTGTTCGCCTGGCCGGGGCCGTGGTGCACGACGCGACCTGCTCGATCGGCACCGAGCTGGCCGCGCTGCGCTCGACCGCGGCATGGGTGCTCGGAAGCGATATCGACGAGGTACGGGTGGCGATGGCCCGCCACAACGTGCCCGATGTGGCGTTGTGCCGCGCCGACGCGCTGCACCCGGTCAGCCGCGATGCCGTGGTGCTGCTCGATCCGGCCCGCCGATCCGGCGGGCGGCGCCGCTTCGACCCGCGCGCCTACGTGCCACCGTTGGACGGGCTGCTCGACACCTATCGCGGGCGGGCCACCGTGGTGAAATGTGCGCCGGGCATCGATTTCGACGCCGTCCGCCACCTCGGCTTCGACGGCGAGATCGAGGTGACCTCGGCCGGTGGTTCAGTGCGGGAAGCCTGCCTGTGGTCGCCTGCGTTGGCCGAGCCGGGAGTGCGTCGCCGGGCCTGCGTCCTGGACCGTGACGAGGTCATCACCGATGCCGACCCCGACGACTGTCCGGCCGGCCCCGCCGGGCGCTGGATCGTCGACCCCGACGGCGCGATCGTGCGCGCCGGGCTGGTCCGGCACTATGCCGCCCGGCACGGACTGTGGCAGCTAGACCCCGACATCGCCTATCTCACTGGTGATCACGTGCCCCCGGGTGTCCGTGGTTTCGAAGTGCTCGACGAACTGCCGCTGCGGGAAAAGGTGTTACGGCAAGCGCTCTCGCAGCACGACTGCGGGCAGCTGGAGATCCTGGTGCGCGGTGTCGATGTCGACCCCGACGCGTTGCGGCGGCGGCTGCGGGTGACAGGACGCACCCCGTTGTCGCTGGTGATCACCCGGATCGGCTCGGGCGCAGGCGAACGCACTTCTGTGTTCCTGTGCCGAGTATCTGCCGGCACTTAATTGACGCGGGTACGCTGGCGGCGACGGCGCTGGTGCCGTCTTCACAGCGCGAGGACCATCGACGAATGCGCATTCTCTCCATGACCGCACTGCTGGCAGCCGGTGTTCTGCTGGGCGAGCACAGCATCGCGGTCGCCGGCGCGCGGACCGACTGCGCGGCCTTCGGCGGATCGCCTGAGGCCGGCAACATCTGCTACGTGCACAGCAGCGCACCCAGTTACACGATGGATCTGCGGTTCCCCACCAACTACGCCGACGAGCAGGCCGTCCTGGACTATGTGACGCAAAACCGTGACGGGTTCACCAACGTCGCGCAGATGCCGGCGGTGCGTGCCATGCCCTACGAAATGGACGTCACCACACAGTCATTCACCTCCGGGCCGCCCACCGGCGGCACCCAGAGTGTGGTGCTCAAGCTGTTCCAGGACATCGGAGGCGCGCACCCGACGACCTGGTACAAGGCCTTCAACTACGACGTGGCGCACAAAAAACCGGTCACCTTCGACACGCTCTTCGCGCCGGAGGCCAAACCCCTCAACGCGATATTCCCCATCGTGCAGCGCGATCTGGAGCGCCAGACCGGTCTCACCGGCGTCATCGCCACCAGTGACGCACTGGACCCGTCGCACTACCAGAACTTCGCCATCACCGACGATGCGGTGATCTTCTTCTTCAGCCAGGGTGAGCTGCTGCCATCGGATGCCGGTGCGACATCGTCGTCGGTGCCGCGGTCGGCACTACCGCCGTTGCTGCTGTAGCTACTGCGGATCGAAGCTGTACACCTGGCCCGCGCTGGTGCTCACCACGACTCGGCGATCAGCACCCACCGAGACCCCGACGGGGAAGCCGTCGGCCTCGGGCAGAGGATAGCTGTTCAGGGTGCGGCCGTTAGCGGGGTCGAACACCAGCAACGCCAGGCCCGACGGCGGGCTGCCGACCACCGTGTAGGCCACCGGGCCGGCCTGGCTCGTTGAGCTCAGCGGGGTGACGTCCTCGCGGCGCCACGCGATGTCGGCGTGGTTACCGGCGTCGGTGAGTGCGACGAGGTGGTTGTTCGGTCCGCCGCCCACGACGATACGGCCCGCTGGTGATACCGAGGGCGGTGTCTGCGGCAGGAAATCCAGCGGCACAGACCATTTCACCTTGCCATCAGAGGTGTTCAGAGCCCACAGCTTTTGATCGCGTCCGGTGATGTAGACGGTGGTGCCATCGGCGGACGCTACCGGCGCGGCCAAGACTCCGGCAGCGATGGCGTCGGTGGTCCACTCCTTGGTGAGCAACGGAGTCTGGCCGGGGTGATACTGCAGGCCCGCGAGCGTGGCCGCCTTGGCACCCGGCTGCCACAGGCTCACCACGATCGTGCGGGTCTTCTCGGCGTAGGCCGGTGGTGCGGCTACCGGGCATTGCGGCCCGGCATGGGCGCAGTCGGCCAGCCCGCGGGTGGAGTCTGTCGGGTCGATCCCCTCGACGAGATCCAGCGGGGTTCCGGTCACGTCGCCGCGATGCGAGTCGAACACCAGTACCTGGCCGAGATGAGTGACTACCAGGAGTTGGCCGCCGCCGAGAAACCTTGCGGTGGTAGGCATTCCGATGACGTTTCGGCGCCAGCGGATCCACTGGGTCGGCGGGTAGGCCTGCATGGCCCCGGGCTGGCCGATGAAGAGATTGTCGAACTGATCGAACAACGGGCTGGCGAACCCGCCGCCCAGCACCTGCCGGATGCACCAGCGCTGCCGGCCGTTGTTGTCGTTCTCCCAGACCATCAGCGAGCAGCCGCCGGCCGTCTGGCCGTTCACCGCGAGGTAGCCGATATCGCCCAGCGCGGCACCCGCACCCAGCTCGCCTTTGACTGATCGGCTCCACATCAGCCGCAGCGCCGACGCCCCGCCGGTGGCGGTGTAGCTGCTGTTGGCGGCGTCGCCGTATTGGGCAGACCAGCCGTGCGCCGCGGTGGAGTCAACCCAGGAGTCGGTGTTGCCACACCCGCCCAAGCCGGTCGCGACCAGCGCGGCCAACGCCGACACCAGCAATCGCCGCAGCACCCGTGTCACCTTTCCATCACGCCATCGAAGAACCGGACAGTACAGGCGAGGGTAACCCGCGCCGCAGCTGACGTTAGGCTCTCAGCCCATGACGTCGATGTGGGGTTCGCCGATCCACAAGCGGTGGGTGGGCTCGCGCCTGCGTGATCCGCGCCAGGCCAAGTTCCTGACCAAGGATTCGCTGCGCTGGGTTATCGCCAATAAGGCGTATACGCCCTGGTACCTGGTGCGCTACTGGCGGCTGCTGAAGTTCAAGCTGGCCAACCCGCACATCATCACCCGGGGCATGGTGTTCCTCGGCAAGAACGTCGAGATCCACGCCACCCCCGAGCTGGCCCAGCTGGAGATCGGCCGCTGGGTGCACATCGGGGACAAGAACACCATCCGCGCCCATGAGGGATCGCTACGCTTCGGCGACAAGGTGGTGCTGGGCCGCGACAACGTCATCAACTGCTACCTGGACATCGAGCTGGGTGACTCGGCGCTGATGGCCGACTGGTGCTACGTCTGCGACTTCGACCACAAGATGGACAACATCGAGATGCCGATCAAGGACCAGGGCATCGTCAAGAGCCCGGTCCGCATCGGCCCGGACACCTGGATCGCGGCGAAGGTGACCGTGCTGCGGGGCACCACGGTCGGGCGCGGTTGTGTGCTCGGGGCCCACGCCGTGGTCAAGGGCGACATCCCGGATTTCTCCATCGCCGTCGGCTCACCGGCGAAGGTGGTCAAGAACCGCAAACTGGCCTGGGACACCTCCGCTGCCCAGCGTGCCGAGCTGGCCGCTGCGCTGGCCGACATAGAGCGCAAGAAGGCTTCTCGTCTACAGGCTTAGGTTCGGTGCTGCGCGCCGACATCGAGTCTGCGCTCGAAACGACGACACGCCGAAGACCTACGCGCTAACCGCAGAACCGATGCGCTGACCGCAGAATCATGAGCGTCCCGGCAACGCGTGCTCGATAATCGGCCGGCGGGGCAGCGGATCGCGTTCGTGGCGCTTGGCGGCCAGATAGACCTGGGCCGTCTCGGCGGCCACCGTGTGCCAGTCGAAATCGGAGTTCAGCCGTGCCCGTGCGGCGTTCGCCCGCTGTTGTGCGGCTGCAGGATCGTCGAGGACGCGGCGCACCGCGTCGGCCAGCGCCGCCACATCGCGCGGCGGGAAGGACACCCCGGTCTCGCCGTCGATGACGGCCTCGCCGAGCCCGCCGACGTTGGAGGTGACCAACGGTGCCCCGGCCGCGGCGGCTTCCAGGGCGGCGATGCCGAACGGCTCGTAGTGACTGGGCAGCACCGCGGCATCGGTCTGATGCAACAAGCGCAGCAGCTCGTCGTGGTCGACTCGGCCGACGAAGCGAACCGCTTTGAGCACCTTGTGCTTTCGGGCCACCTCGACGAGCCAGTCCTGCTGGGTGCCGTCACCGGCGATCGTCACCGTGGTGCCGGGATGGGTGCGCCGGATGCGGGGGAGTGCGGCGATCGCCTCGTGCACGCCCTTCTCGTATTCCAGCCGACCGATGTACAACAGCTCCGGTGGTCCGGTGCGAGCGCGGCGAGGTGCGAACGGCCAACGGCTCGAATCGATTCCGTTACGGATGACGACGATCTCACCGAGATCGGGGCCGAACAGGTCGGTGATCTCGTCCGACATTGACGCCGAGCAGGCGATCAGCGAATCGGACTCCCGGACGAACCACGACTCCACGGCGTGCACCTGGCGGCTGATCTGCCCGGAAACCCAGCCGGAATGTCGACCGGCTTCGGTGGCGTGAACTGTGGAAACCATTGGTACGTCGAAGAATTCGGCTAGTGCGATCGCCGGGTGGGCGACCAGCCAGTCGTGGGCGTGCACCACGTCTGGCTGCCAACCCTTGGCGTGCAGGGTCAGCCCTGCGCGGGTCATCGCATGCCCCATCGCCAGGGTCCACGCCATCAGATCGGTGCCGAATTCAAACTCGTGCGGATCTTGGGCGGCGGCGATCACCCGCACACCCTCGTGGACCTCGTCGGTGGTCGGATGCGTGCTGGGATCGGTGCCCGACGGGCGACGAGACAGCACCACCACGTCGTGGCCGTCGGCGGCCAGCGCGGTCGCGAGTTGGTAGACATGCCGGCCCAGACCGCCGATGATCACCGGCGGGTATTCCCACGACACCATCAGGATCTTCACGGCAGCCGCCTCGCGTCGAGAGCGCCGAACAAACCGTCGGCGCGGTTCCAGCCGGCGGCCAGCCGCTCTGCCGCGTCACGGCGTCCCGAGGCCAGCGCATCGGAGATCTCCCGCGCGGCATGCGCGTGTAGATGCGCCCGATAGCGGGCGTAATCGGCCGCGGAATCCTTGCTGACCATGAACGGCCAGTCGCTGGACACGGTCAGCAGTGTCTCGCGCAGGATCTGATCGGCGACGAAATCCCTTCCCGGGGAAACGTCGTGCGCCAATGCCTTGTCGATGGTTGCCAGTGCGGTCTCGACCACCTCAGTGTTCAGCTGGACCAGATCGGCCACCTGTTCACCGGACCACACCTGCCAGTCCTTGCCGGATCCCCAAGAGCTGGGCGGTAATTCGACGGGTGTGCCGACATACCCGCCGGCCAGCGCGTCGTTCAGGGTTCCGACGTGCACACCGGCCCCGGGCAGTGCGCGCAGCAGTCGCGCGAGCCAGATCGGTCCCTCGTACCACCAATGTCCGAACAACTCGGTGTCGAAGGCGGCGACGACGTGGGCCGGACGGCCGATGCGCTCCGATTCGGAGATCAGCCGCTGGCGAACCACGCCAACGAAATCCGCGACGTGCGCGTCGATCGCCGCCTCGGCGCGCTGCGGGTCATACGGCGCCTTCGCGTCGGAGTCCACATTGCGGCCGGTGACCCGGGCGGGCTTGAGGCCGGTGAGGTGGTCGTAGGTGTGGAAGTCGCGGTAGGCGGCATGGCCGGGGTAGCCCGACTTCGGCGACCACACCCGGTAGCTGACCTGTAGGTCGCGGCCGAACGCCACCACATCCGTCGACCCGACCGGCCGGCCCAGGGTGGTGTCGCCGTGCAGTGAGGGCCCGTCGACCATGAAGTGCCCGACGCCCGCGGCCGCGTAGTCATGTTCCATGCCTGGGGCATAAGCACATTCGGGCGCCCAGATGCCCTTCGGCGTGTGATTGAAGCGCTGACCGGCGTCGGCCAGCCCCTCGCGCAGGGCGAATTCACGCAGCCGCGGGTTGAGCAGCGGCTGGAACGGGTGGGCCAGTGGGCCGCCGAGCAATTCCACGGTGCCGGCGTCGATCAGCTCGCGCAGCAATGGGCTGGCACCGTGCCGCCATAGCGTGCCGAACTCCTCGATCGCACGGCTGGCTTCGTCGTACTCCCGAATGCCGAACTCGCGCAATGCTTCCGGGGCGGTGGCGGTACCGGACTCGGCACCGGTCGGGGTGCGTAGGTTTGCGGCCTCTAGCGCCCTCAGCTGCCAGTTAGCCAGCCAGCGGTGCATACCGTCCAGGCAGTAGGGGTCGTCGAGCTGGGCGGTGACCACCGGCGTCATACCCAGGGTGAGCACGCCGCGGCGGCCTTCGGCGGCCAGGGTGCGCAGCACCCGCATCAGCGGGAGGTAGGCCGCCGACCACGATTGGTAGAGCCATTCCTCGCCGACGGGCCAGCGGCCGTGATGGGCCAGCCACGGCAGGTGGGTGTGCAGGACCAGGGTGAACTGGCCGGGTATTGGGCTCGCGCTCTCCTGTTGATTCGCTCCGCAAGCGTCGCTCATGCGCGCACCGCGATCGCCACCAGATCCAGGCTGTCGTCGATATCGCGCTGTCCGGAATCCAGCAGGTCGAAGTCTTCGCAGCGCACCGCCGCCACATCGGCCAGCAGGTCCTCGGGCCACGCGGCGTCGGCCAGCGCGCGTTCGATCTGGGCGTCGATGATCGAGCCGCCGTGGCGCTCGTCGAGCGCGACCAGGCCCGGGCCGTGAAACACCCCACTCATCGACTGCACGTCGAAGAAGCCGCCGTCGGTCAGCAACTCGGCCAATTCCGCGGCGTTGAGCTCGCGGGTGTGGAAAGGGTTGATCGGGGTGTCACGGCCGGGGGAGAAGGTGATCCGATTCGGGGTCGACATCAACAACAAACCGCGAGGTCGCAGCACCCGCGCGCATTCGGCGACAAACTGTGGCTGATCCCACAAATGCTCGATGACCTGGAAGTTCACCACAACGTCAACCGAGGCATCGGGCAGCGGGAGGGCGGCTAGATTGCCCGCCAGCATTTTCACCCGGGGGTAGCGAGCCTGCACGTGGGCCACGGTGGCCTCGTCGTAGTCCACGGCCACCACCTGGCGGGCAACCGAGGCGATCAAATCGGCGCCGTAGCCCTCGCCGCAACCCGCCTCGAGCACATCCCGACCTGCGCAAAGGTCCAACAGGCGGCCGTAAACCACCTCATGGCGGCGGAACCAGTAGTTCTCTTCCGCCAGCCCGGGGATGGTCCGCTCGCCGGTCAGCGGCAGCCCGCTGTCACCTGCGTCAGTCACGAATGCGCTCATTGCAAGGCAGGCTAACCCGAAGTCGGCTGTTCGCGAACTGCTCGGTACCTATGGGCTGCCAATACACAAACTTCGACCAGCTATGGTGTTTCTGCGAACCACTCTAAGTTACTCCCCAGTAACATGATGTGAATTGCGGAATGACCAAAAGTCTTGCGACCTTCCCTGGTCGCAAGACGCCTGCCAGGAGGACGTAGAAGACTCATGACGAACATCGTGGTCCTGATCAAACAGGTCCCAGACACGTGGTCCGAGCGCAAGCTGTCCGACGGTGACTACACGCTCGATCGCGACGCCGCGGACGCCGTGCTGGACGAGATCAACGAGCGCGCGGTCGAAGAAGCCCTGCTGATCAAGGAAAAAGAGGGCGGCGAGGGCACCGTGACCGTGCTGACCGCCGGCCCGGAGCGCGCTACCGAGGCGATCCGCAAGGCACTGTCGATGGGTGCCGACAAGGCCGTGCATCTGCTGGATGCCGGCCTGCACGGCTCCGACATGGTGCAGACCGGATGGGCCCTGGCGCGCGCGCTGGGCGCTATCGAGGGCACCGAGCTGGTCATCGCCGGTAACGAGGCCACCGACGGCACCGGTGGTGCGGTTCCGGCGATCATCGCCGAGTACCTGGGCCTGCCCCAGCTGACGCACCTGCGCAAGGTCACCGTCGAGGGCGGCAAGATCACCGGCGAGCGGGAGACCGACGACGGCGTGTTCACCGTCGAGGCCTCGCTGCCCGCGGTCATCAGCGTCACCGAGAAGATCAACGAGCCGCGCTTCCCGTCCTTCAAGGGCATCATGGCCGCGAAGAAGAAGGAAGTAGCCACCCTCACGCTGGCCGAGATCGGTGTCGAGGGCGACGAGGTCGGCCTGGCCAACGCCGGCACGACGGTGACGGCGTCCACGCCGAAGCCGCCGAAGACCGCGGGCGAGAAGATCACCGACGAGGGCGAAGGCGGCAAGAAGATCGCCGAGTACCTGGTTGCCCAGAAGATTATCTAGTTCCTTCCCCGGACCCGAAAGACTAAGAGGCTGAACAGCTATGGCTGAAGTACTTGTGCTCGTCGAGCACGCCGAAGGTGCGGTGAGGAAAGTCACCGCCGAGCTCATCACCGCCGCCCGCGCACTGGGCGAGCCCGCTGCCGTCGTGATCGGTGCCGAAGGCACCGCCGCGCCGCTGGTCGATGATCTCAAGGCCGCCGGTGCGGCCAAGATCTACGTCGCCGAATCGGCTGACGCCGAGGGCTACCTGATCACCCCGTTCGTCGACGTTCTGGCGTCGCTGGTGGAGTCGGCCGCTCCGGCCGCGGTGCTGCTGGCCGCCAACGCCGACGGCAAGGAGATCGCCGGCCGGTTGGCCGCCCGCACCGGTGCGGGTGTGCTGTCCGACGTGATCGAGGTCAAAGAAGGCGGGGTGGGCATCCACTCGATCTTCGGCGGTGCTTTCACCGTCGAGGCCAAGGCCAACGGCGACACCCCGGTGATCACCCTGCGTCCCGGCGCGGTTGACGCGGCACCTGAGGCCGGTGCCGGCGAGCAGGTCAGCGTCGAGGTGCCGGCTCAGGACGAGAACGCCACCAAGATCACCAAGCGTGAGCCCGCCGTGGCCGGCGACCGTCCGGAGCTCACCGAGGCCAGCGTTGTGGTCTCCGGTGGCCGTGGTGTCGGCAGCGCCGAGAAGTTCACGGTCGTCGAGGACCTGGCCGATTCGCTGGGCGGTGCCGTCGGGGCTTCGCGTGCCGCCGTTGATTCCGGCTACTACCCGGGCCAGTTCCAGGTGGGGCAGACCGGCAAGACGGTCTCGCCGCAGCTGTACATCGCGCTGGGCATCTCCGGGGCGATCCAGCACCGCGCCGGTATGCAGACGGCGAAGACGATCATCGCGGTGAACAAGGACGAGGAAGCTCCGATCTTCGAGATCGCCGATTACGGCATCGTGGGCGACCTGTTCAACGTCACCCCGCAGCTGACCGAGGCGGTCAAGGCCCGCAAGGGTTAATTAACGTCCGAAAAGCCCCCGGCACCGGTTTCCGGTGTTCGGGGGCTTCTCGCATCTATTGGTCATCGAGAGTGCACGAACACGTCACGCGGGCGTTGTCAGCCCGCCGAACGCCTCAGCGACCGTTCAGCTATGAGCACTGCCTCTGTACTCATAGCCCCGGACCAGAACGAGACTGCCGCCGTGCGCGGCCCCCGCTACTCGCTCCTGCTGTCCACCGACCCCACCCTCATCGACGCGGCCCAGCGGCTGCGCTATCAGGTGTTCACCACTGAACCCGGTTACACCCTGCCCGCCGATGGCGACGGCCGTGACGCGGATCGCTTCGACGAATTCTGCGACCACCTTCTGGTTCGTGAAGACCTCTCGGGTGAGATCGTCGGGTGCTACCGCATGTTGCCGCCGCCCGGCGCGATTGCTGCCGGAAGTCTCTACACCGCAACGGAATTCGATGTCAGCGCACTGGACGCGCTACGGCCGTCGCTGGTGGAGATGGGCCGGGCGGTCGTGCGCGGCGACCACCGCAACGGCGCGGTGGTGCTGCTCATGTGGGCTGGCATCCTGGCCTACCTGGACCGCTGCGGCTACGACTATGTCACCGGCTGCGTCTCGGTGCCGACTCACCCAGAAGACCCGGCGGCAGCTCCCGGCTCTCAGGTCCGCGGGGTCCGCGACCTCGTGCTGCGCCGCCATGCCGCGGCCCCCGAGCACACGGTGTACCCGTACCGGCCGATCGTTCTCGACGGCGTCGGCCTCGACGACATCGAGCCCCCGGCCCGGCCGACGATCCCGCCCCTGATGCGCGGCTACCTGCGGCTGGGCGCCCGGGTCTGCGGTGAGCCGGCCCACGATCCGGAGTTCGGTGTCGGCGATTTCCCCGCGCTGCTGGACAAACGGGATGCCGACGTCCGCTACCTCACCCGGTTGCGGTCAGTCTCGGCGGCCAGCGAGATGGCCGGCGGTATGGGGGAGACAGCATGACAGTTCAGGATCACGCCTGGTTGCCCCGGGCGCTGTGTGACGACAGCTGTGTGCGTGCCGGTGGCGCGCCCCCGGCACGGCGGGTGATCGTGACGGTGCGCGCCACGCTGCGCATCTCCGCGACGCTGATGCTGTTGCTGATGGTGCCGCTGCTGGCGGTGCCGCTGCCCGGGCGGGGACGCATCCAGCGGGCGTACTGCCGGACCTTCTTGCGCTGTCTCGGCGTGCGAATCACCGTGTCGGGCGGCCCCATTCGGAACCTGCGGGGCGTCCTGGTGGTCAGCGGCCACGTCTCCTGGATCGACATCTTCATCATCGGCTCGGTACTGCCCGGTGCCTTTGTTGCTCGGGCCGACCTGATCGACTGGCCCGCCGTCGGGCTCGCCGCGCGGATCATGAAGGTCATCCCCATCGACCGCGGCAGCCTGCGCAGGCTGCCGCACGTGGTCGCACAGGTGGCCGATCGGCTGCGCAACGGGCAGACCGTCGTCGCCTTCCCGGAGGGCACCACCTGGTGCGGACTGGCTTACGGCCAGTTCCGTCCGGCGATGTTCCAGGCCGCCGTCGACTCGGGCCGGCCGGTCCAGCCGTTGCGGCTGACCTATCACCACCGCGACGGACGGCCCTCGACGGTGGCGGCGTTCGTCGGGGATGACACGCTGTGGCAGTCGCTGAGCCGCACGGTTCGGGCCCGGCTGACCGTCGTCGACGTCGAGGTCACCTCCCTGGAGCTGCCCGGCGCCGACCGGCGCGAACTGGCCGCCCGCTGCGAGGTGGCGGTGCGTGGGCAGATCGCACCGCGCTTCGAGCACGCTCACGGCCTGGCTGGATAGGCCTGCGGGGGCCGGTATCCTGGACGGGCTATGAGCCCGACCACCGGTCCGGTGTATCTCGACCACGCTGCCACCACCCCGATGCATCCTGCTGCCATCGAGGCGATGACGGCCGCCCTGGCCACCGCCGGTAACGCCTCCTCGCTGCACACAGCGGGCCGCGACGCCCGGCGCCGGATGGAAGAGGCTCGGGAGAGCATCGCGGCCCGGCTAGGTGCCCGCCCGTCCGAAGTGATCTTCACCGCCGGCGGCACCGAGAGTGACAACCTCGCCGTCAAGGGCAGCTACTGGGCACGTCGCGACGCCGAGCCGACCCGCCGCCGCATCGTCACCACCGCCGTCGAACACCATGCGGTCCTCGACGCGGTCACCTGGCTCGCCGAGCACGAGGGTGCCGAGGTGACGTTCCTGCCCACCGAGCGCGACGGCTCGGTGACCGCCGGGGCGCTGCGCGAGGTGCTGCAGGCGCACGATGACGTGGCGGTGGTCTCGGTGATGTGGGCCAACAACGAGGTTGGCACGGTCATGCCGATCGCTGAGCTGGCCGCCGTGGCCGCCGAATTCGGCGTGCCGATCCACAGCGACGCCGTGCAGGTGGCCGGCCATCTCCCCGTCGACTTCGCCGCCTCCGGCCTGTCGGCGATGAGCCTGGCCGCCCACAAATTCGGCGGACCCACCGGCGTCGGCGCCCTGCTGCTGCGCCGCACCACCGCCTGCGTCCCGTTGCTGCACGGCGGCGGTCAGGAACGCGATATCCGTTCCGGCACACCGGATGTCGCAGGTGCGGTCGCGATGGCGGCGGCTCTCGACGTCTCCGTCGCCACGCTGGACGTCACTGGCGCGCGCCTGCGGACGTTGCGCGAGCGGTTCATCAACGGGGTCTTGGGCTCCATCGCCGACACGCATCTCAATGGAGCCGTTGGTGATCGCCGGCTGCCGGGCAACACCCACTTCACCTTCCGCGGTTGCGAGGGTGACTCCCTACTGATGTTGTTGGACGCCAACGGAATCGAATGCTCCACCGGCTCGGCGTGCACGGCCGGTGTGGCCCAGCCGTCGCATGTTCTGCTGGCTATGGGCGCCGACGCCGAAGCCGCCCGCGGCTCGCTGCGATTCTCGTTGGGTCACACCAGCGCCGAGGCCGACATCGACGCCGTGCTGCGGGTGCTGCCCGCGGTCGTCGAGCGGGCCCGTCAGGCCGCACTGGCCAGTTCGGCACTGGGAGCGCTGCGATGAGGGTGCTGGCCGCGATGAGCGGCGGCGTCGACTCGTCGGTGGCCGCGGCCCGGATGGTCGACGCCGGACACGAGGTCGTCGGTGTGCACCTGGCACTGTCCAAGGCGCCCGGCGCACTGCGTACCGGTTCGCGCGGTTGCTGCTCCAAGGAGGATGCCGGCGACGCCCGACGGGTTGCTGATGTGCTCGGAATCCCGTTCTACGTCTGGGATTTCGCCGACAGGTTCGCCGAGGACGTGATCGACGACTTCGTCGCGTCCTACGAGCGCGGCGAGACACCGAACCCGTGTGTGCGGTGCAACGAGAAGATCAAGTTCTCCGCGCTGGCCGTCAAGGCGCTGGCGCTGGGCTTCGATGTGGTGGCCACCGGCCACTACGCCCGGCTGTCGCAGGGCCGGCTGCGCCGCGCGGTCGACGTCGACAAGGACCAGTCCTACGTGCTGGGCGTGCTGAGCGCCCGGCAGCTACGCCACGCCGCGTTCCCGATCGGGGACACCCCCAAGCCGGCGATCCGCGAAGAGGCTGCCCGCCGCGGCCTGTCGGTAGCCGAAAAGCCCGACAGCCACGACATCTGCTTCATCCCCTCCGGAGACACCCAGGCCTTCCTCGGCGCCCGGATCGGCGTGCGGCGCGGGACGGTCGTCGACGACGCCAGCGGGGCCGTCCTGGCCGAGCACGACGGTGTGCACGGGTTCACCATCGGCCAGCGCAAGGGACTCGGTATCGCCGGGCCCGGACCTGATGGCCTGCCGCGCTACGTCACCGCGATCGACGCCGAATCCCAGACGGTGCGGGTGGGCGCGAAAGAAGATCTCGAGATTCGGTCGCTGACCGGCACTCAGCCGGTATTCACCTCCGGTGTCATGCCGCAGGGTCCGGTGGAGTGCGAGGTGCAGGTCCGGGCACACGGCGGCGTGGTCCCCGCTGTGGCCGAAGTCGTGGGTGACGAGCTGAGGGTCGCGCTGCGGACCCCGATCCGCGGTGTGGCACCGGGCCAGACGCTCGTGCTCTACCGACCCGATCCGGCCGGTGACGAAGTCATCGCCAGCGCGACGATTACCCTCGGTCGTTGATCCTCCGCGCCATGAGGTGGCAACGCCTTGCCTGGATGTCGACGCTGCTGATTGCGGCGTTGTGCGTGCTCCCGATCGCCGTCAGCCACGCGGACGTGCCGCGCTGGTCCGGTCTGGATGCCCGGTTCTACGACGGCCCGATACCGCCGCCGGGAAACACCATAGAGTCGGTTCCGCTGGATCCGGCGCTGTCGGTCCGCGGCGCCGGCGCGGCCTACCGCGTGCTCTACTCCACGCTCAACCAACACGGCCAGCCCGCTGTCAGCACCGCCGCGGTGTTCCTGCCGCCGGGGCCGGCTCCTGACGGCGGGTTCCCGATCATCGCCTGGGCGCACGGGACTGTGGGTCTCGGCGACGACTGCACCCCCTCGGCGCTGCCGCGCAGCGCGCGTGACGACGAATACCTGTCGCACTGGCTCGCACAGGGCTATGCGGTGGTCGCGAGCGACTACGTCGGGCTTGGCACCCCTGGCCTGATGAGTTACCTCAACAGCGTCGCCACCGCCCACAACGTGATCGACTCGGTGATCGCCGCTTACCGGATGGGCCTGCCCCTGTCACCGCAATGGGCGATCGTCGGCCAGTCCCAAGGCGGCGGTGCCGCGATCAGCAGCGCGCGCTGGGCCACCGAGTTCAGTCAAGGCAGCGGCCTGGACTACCGCGCCGTCGTCGCGACCGGAACCCCGGCCAATATCGACAAACTCATCCAAGAGGCCGGCCCAGATTTCAAGATTCCTGAACTCGGCCCGATTGCCAACGCCTACGCGGCCTACGTTCTGGCCGCCCTTCGCGAGGTCCGCCCTGACCTGAACATTGACAGCGTTCTCAGTCCCGCCGGACTGAACGCCGCCAACCGTGCCGAAACCCTCTGCGTCCATGCCCTTTCCGATGAGCTCGCGCATCTGAAACCGGCACAGTTCTTCACCGCGCCGCTGAATTCGATCCCGGGTATGGCGCAGGCGCTGCACGACTTCATGGGCACCCCATCGACGGGTTTCGACCGGCCGATCTTCCTCGGTGTAGGCCTGCTCGACCGCGACGTCCCCCCGGCCTCAACGCTGTCGTTCTACGACCAACTCGTCGCCAACAACGAGAACGTCACGCTGCGCGTCTATCCCGAAGAAGACCACAGCGGCACCGTGCTGGCCTCCCTGCCCGACTCGACACCGTTTCTGCGAAAGGCGTTTGCCGGCTGAGGTCGGGCCTCAATTGGCCGGAATTTTGTTGAGGATGTTGGACATCACGATTTCGGGGACCGACTCCGGATACGTGCAGAGTGTCACTTCCACCAGTACCGAGGCTTTGAGTCGGTAGTCGCGCCCGCACCGGCCCGGTCGGGTGCGCAGCGATTCGGTGTCCGCGGTGACTTCTCCGACCAGATACGGCCCCATCGGACCGGCCTCGCAGCGATGCACCGTGGTCGAGAGGCTGTTGAACGCCTGCCGTGCGCTGGCATCGTCGCGATAGGCGGCGGCCGCCTCCGAGATCAGCGCGCGCCGGGCCGGGTGCTGAAAGCTGGTCTTGTGAAAGTCCTCGACATCGGTGCCGAAGGTGTCGGTCTCGGCGAACAGGAAGCGGCAATCGGTGGGGACCGATGCGGCGAGTGGCTCGATGTCGACCGGCGCTGTGCCGTCCATGGTCGCAATGATCGTCAGGTCCTGGCCGCCACCAGTGATGGCCTGCAGCTGCGCCTGGGTGAGCAGCACCTGGTCCACGTCGACGATCCCGGGTGGGCGATACGGCGGCTCGCTCAAGGCGCGCAGCCCGTCGCCGTCGAGCCAGTGGGTGCAGCCGGTCAGCACGGCTGCCGCCGCGCAACAGACCAGCCCCGCCCGCACCGTCATGACCTCGCGGTAGGCCCCCGGTGCAGTGCTGTCGCCGGGCCTTCCAATACGGTTGGCCGGTGAGTGATTTCGCGGCGGGCACCGGGATGGGTTCGTGGCCGGGCTCTTCGCCGCGAGAGGCCGCCGAAATCATCGTCGGGGAACTGCACCGGCTGCCGCACCTGGTCGAGTTGCCGGCCCGTGGCGTGGGTGCGGACATGATCGGCCGCGCCGGCGCGCTGCTGGTCGACATCGCCATCGACACCGTTCCGCGCGGCTACCGCATCGTCGCCCGGCCAGGTGCTGTCACCCGCCGGGCCAAGAGCCTGCTCGACGAGGACATCGACGCCCTTGAGGAAGCGTGGGAGAAGGCCGGCGGACCCGGGTCGGGGCGCCCGGTCAAGATCCAGGCACCCGGCCCGATCACGCTGGCCGCCCAGCTGGAGCTCGGCAACGGCCATCGGGCGCTCACCGACGCCGGGGCCGTCCGCGACCTGACGTCTTCGCTGGCCGAGGGGGTAGGGCGGCACCGCGCCGAGGTGGCGCGGCGGTTGGCGACGACGGTGGTGGTGCAGTACGACGAGCCGGTGCTGTTCGCCGCGCTGGCCGGCCGGTTGAGCGGGGTCAGTGCGCTCAACACGGTGCATCCGGTCGACGAGCCGCTGGCGATCGGTCTGCTCGATGAGTGCGTGGCCGGTGCCGGCACCGAGGTGCTGCTGCACAGCTGCTCGCCCGAATTGCCGTGGAATGTCCTGCAGCGCAGCGCGATCAATGCGGTTTCGGTGGACGTGTGCACGCTGGGTGAGGCCGACTTTGATGGGCTGGGGGAGTTCCTCGACTCGGGCCGCACCGTGGTCTTCGGCCTGGTGCCGACGAGCGCGCCGGCGAAGCGGTCGTCGGCCGAGGAGGTGGCTGCGGCAGCGGTTGTGATCACCGATCGGATCGGCTTCTCCCGCAGTTCGGTTCGCGGTCGCGTCGGCATCAGCCCGGCGTGCGGGCTGGCCGGTGCGACCGCGCAGTGGGCTCGCGTCGCGATCGGCCTGTGCCAGCGGGCCGGCGACGCCGTCACCGAGGACCCCGAAGCGATCTAAACGCGGCGGTGCCGAGTGTGGTTCCTATGCACAGTTTTTGGACATTCTCGGTGCATGCGGCCGACTGTCGTGCCGCGAGTTGACGGTCTGGGGTTGCCCTCCTCCTGAAATCCAGCCTTGACGGCTACTCGGCAGGAAGTGTGGCACAGCGCGATCAGGGCGCTCGGGCACAACCCGCGGCCCCGCCAAGCCGGAGTGATCCAGTATGCGAGTTCGGCCGAGCCGTCATCGAGATTGACCGCTTTCAACGACGCGCGCCCCAGCAGCTCGTTGCTCGCGTTATTGGTCAACGCCCAATTCAACTGGGACCCGGTGGCCCATCCGTCCACACATTCGCCGATCCACTGGCGCGCCTCACTCAGGGAGTCGGCTCGGTGTGCGTGCCAGCGCTGGATACCCGGATCGAGGAATGCCTCTACAAGAGCTGCGGCATCGTTGACCTGCCACGGGCGCAGCAGCGACGGTGCAAACCTGGCGATGCTCGACGGCGCCGAACTCGGCGCGGCGATCGCCGGCCATCCGCACGACATCGAAGCGGCGCTGGGCAACTACGAGGCGGCACTGTTCCCCCGCGGCCAGGCAATGGCCGCCGGCGCCTGCAGCCGAAACGACGCGTCCGCAAGCTCTTTCACTTCGGCCCAGTCGACCTTCGCGGCATCGAAGTCCAAACCCAGCCAGCCGTACGGGCCCAGATAGGCCGGGTAGAAGAAGCGGGGATCGTCCTGAAGCGCTTCGCGCTCGCTGTCATCGACCTTCACCAGCAGGGCATGGTCATAAGGCGTATGCGGGCCATCGGGATTCTTGCGGCTGCCGCCGTAGATCGCGAACATCTTCGGCGCCGAGAACGTCGGCCGACCGTGCGAGATCTTTTCGACCGCCTCGGGAAATCCCAGTGCGATCGTGCGCAGCCTGGCCAGGATCGGGTCGGCGTCGTCGAACATGATCGGATGCGACATGGCTCAAGATTGCCACGTCGGTGTGCTCGACTAGCCTGCCAGAGTGGCTTCAGAGACGTCCGATCACGCGACCGACCCCGTCGATCCGGATGTGCGCCGGCGCTGGCAGGACCTCGCCGAAGAGGTGCGTGAGCATCAGTTCCGGTACTACATCAAGGACGCGCCGATCATCGCCGACGCCGACTTCGACACGCTGTTCAATGAGCTGCTCGCACTCGAGGAGCGCTACCCGGAACTAGAGGTCGCCGACTCGCCGACCCAGCTGGTGGGTGGCGCGGGCTTCGCCACCGATTTCGCCGAGGCCGCCCATCTGGAGCGGATGCTGTCGCTGGACGACGTGTTCAACACCGAGGAACTGGCGGCCTGGTCCAACCGGGTGGAGGCCGAGATCGGCCGCGACCCTCAGTACCTCTGCGAGCTCAAGATCGACGGGGTGGCCATCGGCCTGGTGTATCGGGACGGGCGGCTGGAGCGCGCGGCCACCCGCGGCGACGGCCGGGTTGGCGAGGACGTCACCAACAACGCCCGGACCATCGTCGATATCCCCGAAACCCTCACCGCCTCAGAGGAATACCCGATACCTGCGGTTCTCGAAGTGCGCGGGGAGGTGTTCTTCCGGCTCGCCGACTTCGAAAACCTCAATGCCGGGCTGGTCGAAGAGGGCAAGGCGCCGTTCGCCAACCCGCGTAACAGCGCGGCCGGCTCATTGCGGCAGAAGAATCCAGCGGTCACTGCCAAGCGCCGCTTGCGGATGATCTGCCACGGACTTGGCTATACCGAAGGCTTCACCCCGGATACGTTGCACGACACCTACTTCGCGTTGAAGGCCTGGGGGCTCCCGGTTTCCGAGCGCACCACGCGGGTGGCCGGACTGGCCGCCGTCGAGGAGAAGATCACCTACTGGGGCGAGCGCCGCCACGAGATCGAGCACGAAATCGACGGCATCGTCGTCAAAGTCGATGACTTCGCCCAGCAGCGCCGCCTCGGCGCCACGTCGCGCACGCCGCGCTGGGCGGTCGCCTACAAGTACCCCCCTGAGGAAGCCCAGACCACGCTGCTCGACATCAAGGTCAACGTCGGCCGCACCGGCCGGGTCACCCCGTACGCGGTGATGACGCCGGTGAAGATCGCCGGATCGACCGTCGAAATGGCCACGCTGCACAACGGCTCGGAGGTCAAGCGCAAAGGTGTCTGGATCGGCGACACCGTGATGATCCGCAAGGCCGGCGACGTCATCCCCGAAGTGCTCGGGCCGGTCATCGAACTGCGGCCTGATGGCGCACATGAATTCGAAATGCCGACCCATTGCCCGGAATGCGGGACACCGCTGGCCCCGGCCAAGGAAAGTGACGTCGACATCCGTTGCCCGAACTCGCGGTCGTGCCCCGCTCAGTTGCGCGAGCGGGTCTTCCACCTGGCCGGCCGTGGCGGACTGGATATCGAAGGGCTCGGCTACGAAGCGGCGACGGCGCTGCTGAACGCCAAGGTCATCGGCGACGAGGGCGATCTGTTCGGCCTCACCAGCGCCGACCTGCTGACGTCGGACTTCTTCAAGACCAAAGACGGTGCCCTGTCGGCCAACGGCGCGCGGTTCCTGATCAACCTGCACCAGGCCAAGGATCGCCCCTTGTGGCGGATTCTGGTGTCGCTGTCCATCCGGCATGTCGGGCCGACCGCCGCGCGCGCATTGGCTGTCGCGTTCGGCAGCCTCGACGCGATCATGGCGGCCACCGAGGAGCAGCTGGCCGATGTCGAGGGCGTCGGGCCGACCATCGCCGCCGCGCTCATCGAGTGGTTCGACGTGGACTGGCACCGTGCGATCCTCGACAAGTGGAAGGCCGCCGGCGTGCGGATGGAAGATGTTCGCGACCCGGCGATAGCGCCGACGCTGCAGGGACTTTCGATTGTGGTGACCGGCTCGCTGCCCGGGTTCTCCCGCGACGAGGCCAAGGAGGCCATTATCACCCGCGGCGGTAAGGCGGTCGGCTCGGTGTCGAAGAAGACCTCATTCGTGGTGGCCGGGGATGCGCCGGGTTCGAAGTACGACAAGGCCGTCGAGCTGGGTGTGCCGATCCTCGACGAGGACGGCTTCCGCACCCTGCTGGAGCAGGGGCCACCCGCGCCCGAAGAGTCCGAGGAGCCCGAAGAGGCGGCGGACTGAGTCAGCGCAGGATCGTGGCGACAATCCCGGCCAGGTAACCCAACCGGGCCACTTCCGAGGGCCGGAACAACGCCCGGGCGGCCGAGCATGACCGCGGTGTTGGGATCACCCAGCGGCGCCGCCGCCAGCGTGGTATCCATGTCCCGCCACACCTGCGGTACCCACGCGGCGGTGCCGTCGAGTGCCTCGGCATGGGCCAGCGGCAGCCACGGTGCCGACTCCGCCTGAGTCTCTGGCGCACCAGAGCTGCCCGCGATGCGCCGCAGACCCGACTCCGAGATTCGGGCCACCGTGCACCAGCCGACCCGCAACACTCGCGGCGCCTCATCAGCAAGTACCTGCAATCGGTCATCATGGTCGGCGGCGGCGATGTGGTCGATCAGCTCCAGCTCGCGGTGGGCTTCCAGCAGCCCGGTGTGCGGCCGGATGGTGTCCACCCGGACACCGTCGAGGCGTTCGGCCGCCGTGATCAGAGCGTCGGGCATCGCGCCGTGCGGCAGATCGACCACCAGATCGTCGATGGCGTATCCGGATCCGCGCTCGACGACGTCGAGGGACAGGATGTCGGCGCCGACCGAGCCTAGGGCGACCGCGAGGGAGCCGAGGCTACCGGGCCGATCGGCCAGCTGGACCCGCAGCAGATACGAAGGCACGCCGCCACCCTTTCATAGCCGCCTGGACTCAGCATTCTGGCAGGTTCGCGTGCCGGTAACGCAGCCATCTAGGCTTGAGCACCGTGTCCCAGATCTCCCGCGACGACGTCGCCCGGTTGGCCAAGCTGGCCCGGCTGGCGTTGACCGACCACGAACTCGATAGCTTCGCCGGCCAACTCGACGCGATCTTGGGCCACGTCAGCCAGATCCAGGCTGTCGACACCGGCGATGCGAAGCCGACCGGCAACCCGTTGACAAATGTGAACGTCACCCGCGCTGACGTGGTTCAGCCGTGCCTGACTCAGGACCAAGCGCTCGCCGAGGCTCCGGTCTCCGTCGACGGCCGGTTCGCGGTGCCGCAGATCCTGGGGGAATCAGAATGAGTGCGATGAGTGACCTCACGCGCCTTGACGCCGCCACGCTGGCGGAAAAGATCGCGGCCAAGGAGATCTCCTCGGTCGAGGTGACCCAGGCCTGCCTGGACCAGATCGCCGCCACCGACGAGCAATACCACGCCTTCCTGCATGTCGCCGCCGATCAGGCGCTGGCCAGTGCCGCGCGCACCGACGCCGCCGTCGCTGCCGGGGAGGCGCTGCCGTCGCCGCTGGCCGGTGTTCCGTTGGCGCTCAAGGACGTGTTCACCACCACCGATATGCCGACCACGTGCGGGTCGAAGATCCTCGAGGGTTGGGTGTCGCCCTACGACGCGACGGTGACTGCCCGGCTGCGCGCCGCCGGCATCCCGATCCTCGGCAAGACCAATATGGACGAGTTCGCCATGGGCAGCTCGACCGAGAACTCCGCCTACGGCCCGACTCGCAACCCGTGGGACACCGACCGGGTGCCCGGCGGCTCGGGTGGTGGAAGCGCGGCTGCGCTCGCCGCGTTCCAGGCCCCGCTGGCGATGGGCACCGACACCGGCGGCTCGATCCGCCAGCCGGCGGCGCTGACCGCGACGGTCGGGGTCAAGCCGACGTACGGCACGGTCTCGCGCTACGGCCTGGTGGCGTGCGCGTCGTCGCTGGATCAGGGCGGGCCGTGTGCCCGTACGGTGCTGGACACCGCGCTGCTGCACGCGGTGATCGCCGGGCATGATCCGCGCGACTCCACCTCTCTCGAGGCTGAGGTTCCCGACGTGGTCGCCGCGGCGAAGGCCGGGGCGGCGGGCGATCTTTCGGGTGTGCGCGTCGGTGTGGTCAAGCAGCTGCGCAGCGGCGAGGGCTACCAGCCCGGCGTGCTGGCGTCGTTCAACGCCGCCGTCGAGCAGCTATCTGCCCTCGGCGCGCAGGTCAGCGAAGTCGACTGCCCGCACCTGGACTACTCGCTGTCCTCTTACTACCTGATCCTGCCGTCGGAGGTGTCGAGCAACTTGGCCCGCTTCGACGCCATGCGGTATGGCCTGCGGGTCGGCGACGACGGCACCCATTCCGCCGAAGAGGTGATGGCACTGACTCGGGCGGCCGGTTTCGGCCCAGAAGTTAAGCGCCGCATCATCATCGGTACGTACGCATTGTCGGCAGGCTACTACGACGCCTACTACAACCAGGCGCAGAAGGTCCGCACGCTGATCGCCGGCGATCTCGATGCGGCCTACGAGAAGGTCGATGTCCTGGTGTCCCCGGCGACACCGACCACCGCGTTCCGGTTGGGGGAGAAGGTCGACGATCCGCTGGCGATGTACCTGTTCGACCTGTGCACGCTGCCGCTGAACCTGGCCGGACACTGCGGAATGTCGGTGCCCTCAGGCCTCTCACCCGACGACAACCTGCCGGTCGGACTGCAGATCATGGCGCCCGCCCTGGCTGACGATCGGCTCTACCGGGTGGGTGCGGCTTACGAGAGTGCACGCGGTCCGCTGCCAACGGCGATCTGACAGGGCAGGATAGGGCCCATGCGAATCGGAGTGCTCACCGGCGGCGGCGACTGTCCCGGACTCAACGCCGTGATCCGGGCGGTCGTCCGGACCTGCGACGCCCGCTACGGCTCCTCGGTGGTCGGCTTCCTCGATGGCTGGCGTGGCCTGCTGGAGGACCGCCGGATCCAGCTGCACAACGACGACCGCAACAACCGGCTGCTGGCCAAGGGTGGGACGATGCTGGGCACCGCCCGCACCAACCCCGACAAGCTGCGCGCCGGGCTCGACGACATCAAACAGACGCTGGAGGACAACGGGATCGATGTGCTGATCCCGATCGGGGGCGAGGGCACGCTGACCGCCGCGCACTGGCTCTCGGAGGAGGGTGTGCCCGTCGTCGGGGTGCCCAAGACCATCGATAACGACATCGATTGCACTGACGTCACATTCGGCCACGACACCGCGCTGGAGATCGCCACCGAGGCCATCGACCGGTTGCACAGCACCGCGGAATCGCATCAGCGGGTGATGATCGTCGAGGTGATGGGCCGCCACGCCGGCTGGATCGCGCTCAACGCCGGGCTGTCCTCCGGCGCGCATATGACGTTGATCCCCGAGCAGCCCTTCGATGTCGAAGAAGTGTGCCGGCTGGTCAAGAAGCGCTTCCAGCGCGGTGAATCCAGCTTCATCGTCGTGGTCGCCGAGGGTGCCAAGCCGGCCGAGGGGTCGATGCAGCTACGACAGGGCGGCACCGACGAGTTCGGCCACGAGCGGTTCACCGGGGTGGCCCAGCAGCTGGCCAATGAGGTGGAGAAGCGGATCAAGAAGGAAGCGGGTCACCGTACCATGTTCAGCGCGGCGGCACTCCGACGGCCTACGACCGGGTGCTGGCCACCCGGTTCGGTGTCAACGCCGCCGACGCCGCGCACGCCGGCGAGTACGGGGTGATGGTGTCGCTGCGCGGGCAGGACATTGGGCGGTGCCGCTGGCCGATGCGGTGCGTCAGCTCGCTGGTGCCACAGAGCCGCTACGACGACGCGGCCGCCTTCTTCGGCTGAGTTCTTGCTGGGCCCGACGGCGGATCTGGGCCCACTAGGATTGGCGACATGACTGCCGCAACGCAGGCCGACCTGCTCGATTACGACGATGTCGTCGCCCGTTTCGACCCGGTGCTCGGTCTGGAGGTGCACGTCGAGCTGTCGACGGCCACCAAGATGTTCTGCCCCTGCTCGACGACGTTCGGCGCCGAGCCCAACACCCAGGTGTGCCCGGTCTGCTTGGGCCTGCCGGGTGCGCTGCCGGTGCTCAACGCGGCCGCCGTCGAATCGGCCATCCGGATCGGCTTGGCACTGAACTGCTCGATCGCCCCGTGGTCGCGGTTCGCGCGGAAGAATTACTTCTACCCCGACCAACCGAAGAACTACCAGATCTCGCAGTACGACGAGCCGATCGCGTTCGACGGCTACCCGAGGTCCCGCTGGACGACGGCACCACCTTCCGCGTCGCCATCGAGCGGGCGCATATGGAGGAGGACACCGGCAAGCTCACCCACCTGGGCGGCGACACCGGCCGCATCCACGGTGCGACCACCTCGCTGCTGGACGTCAACCGGGCCGGGGTGCCGCTGATCGAGATCGTCACCAAGCCGATCGAAGGCGCTGGGGAGCGGGCCCTGAGGTTGCCCGCGCCTATGTGACCGCGCTGCGCGACTGCTGCGCGGGCTCGGCGTCTCCGATGTGCGAATGGATCAGGGTTCGTTGCGCTGCGACGCCAACGTATCGCTACGCCCGATCGGCCAGGCCGAATTCGGTACCCGCACCGAAACCAAGAACGTCAACTCGCTCAAGAGCGTCGAGGTGGCGGTCCGCTACGAAATGCGCCGTCAGGCAGCCGTTCTCACCGACGGCGGCACGATCCGCCAGGAGACCCGGCACTTCGACGAGGCGGGCTTCACCTCACCCGGCCGTGACAAGGAAACCGCCGAGGATTATCGGTACTTCCCCGAGCCCGACCTGGAGCCGGTGGCGCCAGCGAGGAAACGGTAGAGCGCCTGCGCGCGACCATCCCCGAGCTTCCATGGTTGTCGCGCAAGCGAATTCAGGATGAGTGGGGTGTCTCCGACGAGGTGATGCGCGACCTGGTCAACAACGGTGCGGTCGACTTGGTGACCGCGACCGTCGCCGGCGCATCCAGCGAATCGGCTCGGGCCTGGTGGGGAAACTTCCTGGTGCAGAAGGCCAATGAAGCTGGCGTCGAACTCGATGCGCTGGCCATCACACCGGCCCAGGTCGCCAAGGTCATCGCCCTGGTCGACGAGGGCACGCTCGAACAAGCTGGCTCGCCAGGTGATCGAGGGTGTGCTGGCCGGTGAGGGCGAGCCCGACCAGGTGATGGCCGACCGCGGCCTGGCCCTGGTGCGCGATGACTCACTGATTCAGGCCGCCGTCAATGAAGCGCTCGAGGCTCATCCCGATATCGCCGAGAAGATCCGCGGCGGCAAGGTGCAGGCCGCCGGTGCGATCGTGGGTGCGGTGATGAAGGCGACCAAGGGTCAAGCCGACGCCGCGCGGGTGCGCGAATTGGTGATGGCGGCCTGCGGGCAGAGCTAAGCGCTCAGGCGCGAACGGTCGATCCACCACTGTTCGTGGAGTCGGCGACAGCGCCCTGCGGATAGCGGCTCGTCGCAGTCGTAGCGGTCCATGACCGCGGCGGCGCCGGCGAAATCCAGGTTGCTGGTGCCCAGCGTGGTGACGACTATGGTCGCCAGCCCGGCCGATCGCGCAGTGTGAAAGCCGGCCGTCGAATGTTCGACGGCCATCGCAGCGTCGACGGCCACCCCGAGCGCATACAGCGCCCGGTGGTACACCTCGGGATCGGGTTTGGGCCGCACCACGTCGTCGCCGGTGATCATCACCTCGACAACACCGTCCCCGATCAGGTCCCGCACCAACGGCTCGATCCGATCCCGTGACCCGGCGGCGGTGATGCCGACCCGGATATCGCCGCAATGCAGGCTCCAGACCAGGTCCCGGAACATGTGGGCAGCGCGCTCGGTGGCCGCCAGCGGGGTGTCGAGGTCGAAGATGACGGCTCGGAGTGCGGGCACGTCGGCGTGGGCGCAACGTGCTCGATCCCACCAGAAGGACTGGTTCCGGCTGATCGTGTCCAGGGTCATCGTGGCCACGCTCGAAGTATGGCCCCGGTCACACCCCGGGGCATCCCCCGATCAGGGGAGTGGGGGGAGGATCCCTCGCCCGGCTGGTCAGCGGCGGCACTACGGTGAAGTCCATGACGGTGCGGGTGGTGCTGGTCGATGACCACGAAATGGTCATCGAGGGCCTCAAGGCCATGCTCGCGCCGTTCTCCGCGCGGGTCGACGTGGTGGGCGCTGCGATCGGGGCCGAGAAGGCCATGGCGGTGATCGCCGAACTGAACCCCGACATCGTGTTGTGCGATGTGCGGATGCAGGGCGCCAGCGGGCTCGACCTCTGCCGGGAGATGCGTGAACGCGACCCCGGCCGCAAGGTCATCCTGTTGTCGGTCTACGACGACGAGCAGTACCTGTTCCAAGCCATGCGGGTCGGCGCGTCCGGATACCTCCTCAAAGGCATCAGCAGTGACGAGCTGGTCCGGCAGCTCGAGGGGTGCACGCCGGCTCCACGGCTATCGACGCCGCCTGGCCGCGCGCGCTGCGGAGACCGCAGCCCGCCTGCAGAGCGACCATTCTGGCCGGGTGCCCGGCACGGGCTCACCCAGCGGAGAGCGAGATCCTGTCGCTGGTGGTGACCGGGCTGTCCAATCAGTATCGCCGCCAAACTGGTGATCGGCGAAGAGACGGTGAAAACTCACCTCAGCTCGATCTATCGCAAACTGGGTGTCAACGACCGTACGAGTGCAGCCGCAACCGCCCTGCGGGAAGGCATTTTTCGATGAATCGCTGCAAGGGGGTCAGCCCGCACGCTGTGCATGGGCTGGTCGACGCCGACCAGGAAGTCGCCCTGCTGCTGGACATCATCGCCGCGACGTCGACCGGGCCCGGTGTCGAGCCGATGGCCGCCGCGGTAGCCCGAATGATCGCCGCCGCAACCGCATCCGATGTGTGTTTCGTGCACGCTCGACGACACCGACCGCTCGTTGACGTTGGCCGGTGCCACACCGCCGTTCGACGAGCAGGTGGGCCGGATTCGGATGCCGTTGGGATCCGGGGTTTCCGGGTGGGTGGCCAGCCACCGTGAGCCCGTGGTGATCGTTACCGATAAGGAGGCTGATCCGCGGTATATGCCGATTGCGGCGTTGCGCGGCAAGGACTTCGCTTCGATGGCGTCGGTACCGATGGAGACCGAGCCCGGTGGCTTGGTGGGCGTGCTCAACGTACACACCATCGAACGGCGTGATTTCACGCCCCGCGATATCGAACTGCTGCTGGTGATCGGCCGGTTGATCGCGGGTGCACTGCACCAGGCTCGGCTGCACCGCCAGCTTTCGGCCCGTGAACGCGCACACGAGAACTTCGCCGAACAGGTGATCGCCGCCCAGGAAAGCGAGCGCCGCCGCCTCGCCGGTGACATCCACGACGGTATCTCCCAGCGGCTGGTCGGATTGACCTATCGGCTCGATGCCGCCGCCCGTGCCGTCGACGATGCCGACCAGAGCTCGGCCGCCGAACAACTCGAAAAGGCCAGGGATCTAGTGGATCTCACGCTCGCAGAGGCGCGGTCGGCGATCAGCGGCTTGCGCCCGCCGGTGCTCGACGACCTGGGCCTGGCCGGTGGCCTGGCCAGCCTGGCCACCTCTATCCCCGAGGTCGATCTGGACCTCGACCTGGTCGACGAGCGGCTGCCCGAACATATCGAAGTGGCGCTGTATCGCATTGCGCAGGAAGGACTTCAGAACGTCGTCAAGCACTCCCGCGCGATGGTCGCCACGGTGCGGTTCGCCGTCGACGATGGGGTTGCGCTTCTGGAGGTGGCCGATAACGGTGTGGGCTTCGAGACTGCCCCGGGGACATCGTCGTCAGAGAGCTACGGCATGTTGTCGATGGCGGAGCGGGCCGAACTCGTCGGCGGGAGGCTGAGTGTCATCTCCGCTCCGGGATCGGGTACGACTGTGCGGGTGAGGATTCCGCTGGAGTAGCGGTTACTGCACGTCGGCCCACTGTCCGTGCAATCGTGATTGGTCAACAAGACGGTATCGGGTTAAACTTCAAAGCGACATCGCACCGATTCCTTTATGAAACCGATACGCTTGCCTATCAACGAGTTCAGCGCTATTTGGCGCTCGACTCACCCAGATCGACCGAAGGCCGGATGAAACCCGGGTCGTTCAGTGGTCTGCGCCTCGCTGGCAATACGATCCAGATCCTGGTGATAGCGACCCAGCAGCGCGACGAGGATGAGTTTGGTTAATGGGCTAGGTATTGTCGGCGTTGCTGCGGGGGAAGCCGCCGCCCTGCGGGAAGAGTGGGAACACCACGTCGTCCAGCTCGGCATCGCCGGCAGTGCGGTTGACAGTTGCACCCCAGATGTTTCCGTCCGGCGCCACTTGTAGTGCCCAGGCGTGGCCGTGCGTATCTTGGCGCACCACCTCAGGCTGGCCGGTCACCGCACCGGTGCCCTGGGCGAGCCGAACCGCCACGGTTTGCTTGGCATTGACCAGATTCACCAGCACCGTGCCGTCCAGCGCCGCGCACCCCGCAACGCCCGGCTTGTCCGGCCACGTCCACACCGTCGTGGTCTTGCCGTCCGGCGAGGTGCGCTGCAGGCGATCGCCGGCGGGGCTGCGGTCGGTGATGAACAGCGACTTGTCGGTCGGATCGATGCACATACCGCCGGCGGGCCCATCCCCGACAGCGCGGTCGTCGGCCGCGGTGCACCGTCGTGGGTTGCTCGAGTCGGATGACCTTGCCCGCCAGAGACTTCGGATCTGCCGCCAGTGCCGGATTGCCCGCGTCACCGGTCTGCACGACCAGGGTGGTGGGGCTGGTGAAGATCATCGAGCCGGAATTCCCGTTGGCGCCCTTGGGGATTCCGGTCAGGATCGGCTTGGGGATATCGCCGTCGGCGATCCGGATCACCTCATTGTCGGTGGGCGTGCTGATGTAGGCGTACATCAGACGGTCCTGGGAGTAGGTGGGCGACAGCACGATGTCCATCAGTCCGCCGTCACCGCTCGGGTCGACCGGGATGACGGTGTGGATCTTCGGCTCGGCGCTGACCGACACGTCCTGACGGTGCCGGTGGTCCGCTCGGCCACCAAGGCCGTCTTGCTATCGGGGCCCATGATCAGCCCACTGGTGCTCTCCAGGCACCCTTGCATCACGCCCGGCGCGGGGCAGGCCTTGGGAAACGGCTTGGGCGGCAGCGGCGGCGGGGGCGGCGGCGAGCTGGGTCCGGGTCCCCGTTCCGGGGCGGTGGTGAAGGGTTGCGAAATGTCGTTGTTGAACCTCGCGCAACCCGCGGACGTAGCTGCCACGACCGTCGTTGCGACGAACACGGCCAGCACCCCACGGACCGACCGGCGTACCTGCATGCCCGCCAGGTTACGGATATCGCGTTGATGTTCGCACGACGCCCCTGCTCGGCGCGAAAACCAGGCAATATTGGCCGCTAAAAGCGCCGCTCAAATCCCCGATTAGCGCCCAGATGCACCTACTCTGGCTTTCGTGACGAGTCAAGGCCCCGAACCGCACTGGCAGCGTCCCGACGACTCTCGGTCGACCGGCGTCGGCCCAGCTGGTCGACCCGGAAGACGATCTGCCCTCGGCCACCTACGGTGGCGATTTCACACGACGATTCCCCATTACGGCTCCGGACTGCGCGGGTCCGCGCCGTCGACGGGCTACGGACTGTTGCACGATCCTGAGCCGTTGCCCTACGTCCAACCCCATATCGATCCGACTCCGTCGCTGGCCACTCCGATGGAGATCGAGCCGATCGACGCGGAGGAACGCGCAAAGGCCGCCGGCCGGCGGGGCACCCAGGACCTGGGTCTGCTGTTGTTGCGGATCGTGATCGGTGCGATCTTCATCGGCCACGGACTGCAAAAGGCGTTCGGTTGGTTGGCGGGCAGGGCCTGAACGGCTTCGCCGCGCTGGCCGACGCCGGATACCAGAATGCCGGCGTGCTGATGTACGTCGGCGCCGGTGCCCAGATCCTGGTGGGTGTCCTGCTGATCCTCGGACTGTTCGCCCCGCTGGCCGCTGCCGGTGGTGTGGCCTATCTGGTCAACAGCTTGCTGACGATCGTCGCCGCTCAACGCCAGGACGGTTATCTAGCGGTCTTCGGTCCGGACGGCTTCGAGTACCTGCTGGTGCTGATCGTCGCGACGTCCGCGGTCATCCTGGTCGGGCCGGGCCGCTACGGATTCGACGGCGGACGTGGCTGGGCCCGCCGACCGTTCATCGGCTCGTTCATCGCACTGCTGCTCGGGATCGGCGGCGGTGTCGCGGCGTGGTTCTTCCTACACGGCAACAACCCGCTGGCGTGACCGCCTATTTGTAGGGGTTCGGCACCCGTCCGCCGCTGGCCTCAGCCAGCAGCGGTAGTAACGCGAACGTGACCGCGGGCAGCAGCATCTGCGACCCGTCGCGCAGTTGCGCCCGCGCCCATGCGCTGCGTTCGAAGCGCAGACCGTCGACCTCGTCCCAGCGCACCGTGCGACTGCTCAACAAGGTGCGCGCGGTCACGGTGTCGCGGTCGGCCACTGTGCGAAACCGCACGATCGCGATCGACGCCACAACGGGAGCACCATGCACGCCGCACCCCAGGTGGGGAACATCGTGATCATCACCAGCAGGCACAGCGCGAGAAATCCCGAGGCGAAGTGCGCCATCGGCGACATCCGGATCACGACGGGCTTGGCGGTGGACGCATCAGGTGCGCGACGCGAGGACATGGCGCCATCTTCCCACCGCCGGCGCGGGCGCCGCGCAGGCTCGTACCGGGATTTGACGCTTGACCAGTGCGGAGGCTACCGTCGCAGGTTATGAAGTCCGGCGGAATGCTCGTAGTAATTGGCCAGCGCGTTGGTGCCGCGCTTGCCCCGACACGGGTATAGCCACACGCACCAGCGCGCAACCCTCGTACAGCCGCCGAGCTGACGGGGGTTTTTTCTTGCCCGAGGATGAACAGGATGGAAGAGGACACACCGTGAGTGCACCCACCACGCGACCGCCCGAGCCAACGGCGCCCGCCGCCGGCGCGGCCGCGGCGCACACCGCCCCCAAGACCGGCACGAACACCGCCAAGCGCGTCGCCCCGCAGCAGCTCACGGGCGCCCAGGCGGTAGTCCGCTCGTTGGAAGAACTCGGCGTCGACACCATCTTCGGGATCCCCGGTGGCGCGGTGCTGCCGGTGTACGACCCGCTCTACGATTCGCAGAAACTGCGCCACGTCCTGGTCCGTCACGAGCAGGGCGCCGGACACGCGGCCAGTGGGTATGCCCACGCCACCGGCAAGGTCGGCGTGATGATGGCCACCTCGGGGCCCGGCGCCACCAACCTGGTGACCCCGCTGGCCGATGCGCAGATGGACTCCATCCCGGTGGTCGCGATCACCGGACAGGTCGGTCGCGCCCTGATCGGAACCGACGCGTTCCAGGAAGCTGACATCTCCGGCATCACGATGCCGATCACCAAGCACAATTTCCTGGTGCGCAACGGCGACGACATCGCCCGGGTGATCGCCGAGGCGTTCCACATCGCGTCCACCGGACGACCTGGTGCTGTCCTCGTTGATATCCCGAAGGACATTTTGCAGGCGCAGTGCACGTTCGCCTGGCCGCCGCAGATCGACCTGCCCGGCTACAAGCCCAACACCAAGCCGCACAGCCGGCAGATCCGGGAGGCAGCTCGGCTGATCGCCGCGGCGCGCAAGCCGGTGCTGTATGTCGGTGGTGGTGTGATCCGCGGTGACGCCACCGAGGAGTTGCTGGATCTGGCCGAGCTGACCGGGATTCCGGTGGTGACCACCCTGATGGCGCGCGGCGCGTTCCCAGACAGCCACCCGCAGAATCTGGGCATGCCGGGCATGCACGGCACCGTCGCCGCGGTGGCCGCCCTGCAGAAGAGCGACCTGCTCATCGCGCTGGGCGCACGGTTCGACGACCGGGTGACCGGCAAGCTGGATTCCTTTGCCCCCGACGCCAAGGTGATCCACGTCGACATCGACCCGGCCGAGATCGGCAAGAACCGCAACGCCGATGTGCCGATCGTCGGTGACGTCAAGCTGGCGATCACGGAACTGACGGAGTCTCTGCGCAAATTGGGCGGTACGCCGAAATCCAACCAGGACAGCTGGTGGGAGTACCTTTCGGGGGTCCGGGCCACCTATCCGCTGAGCTACGACCCGCAGCACGACGGCAGCCTCAGCCCGGAATACGTGATCCAGCAGTTGGGCAGGATCGCCGGTCCGGACGCCATCTACGTCGCCGCGTAGCACCAGATGTGGGCCGCGCAGTTCGTCTCCTACGAAAAGCCGCGCACCTGGCTGAATTCGGGCGGTCTGGGCACCATGCTACGCCGTCCCGGCAGCCATGGGCCAAGATGGCCCGGCCCGAAGCCGAGGTGTGGGCGACGGCTGCTTCCAGATGACCAATCAGGAGCTGGCCACCTGCGCGGTTGAAGGCGTGCCGATCAAGGTCGCGCTGATCAACAATGGCAACCTGGGTATGGTGCGGCAGTGGCAGACGCTGTTCTACGAAGAGCGCTACAGCCAAACCGATCTGGCCACAGCCGTCGCATCCCGGACTTCGTCAAGCTGGCCGAAGCCTACGGATGCGTTGGATTGCGTTGTGAGCGTGAGGAAGACGTCATCGGCGTGATCAACCAGGCGCGAGCGATCAATGACCGCCCGGTGATCGACTTCATCGTCGGTGCAGACGCCCAGGTGTGGCCGATGGTGGCTGCGGGCTGCGGCAACGACGAGATCATGGCGGCACGCAATATCCGCCCGCTGTTCGACGATAACGAGGAAGGGCGCGCCTGATGGCCGGCAACACTGTCACCCATACCCTTTCGGTGCTCGTCGAAGACAAGCCCGGTGTGCTGGCCGCGTTGCGGCACTGTTCTCCCGGCGCGGCTTCAACATCGAGTCGTTGGCGGTCGGTGCCACCGAGCAGAAGAACATGTCCCGGATGACGATCGTGGTCACCGCCGAGGAGACCCCGCTCGAACAGATCACCAAGCAGCTCAACAAGCTGATCAACGTGATCAAGATCGTCGAGCAGGACGGTGACAACTTCGTGGCGCGCGAGCTGGCGCTGATCAAGGTTCGAGCCGATGCCGGCACCCGCAGCCAGGTGATCGAAGCGGTGAACCTGTTCCGCGCCAAGGTGATCGACGTGTCCACCGAGTCTCTGACCGTCGAAGCCACCGGCACTCCCGAGAAACTCGAAGCGCTGCTTCGGGTGCTCGAGCCCTACGGCATCCGCGAGATCGTGCAATCCGGTGTGGTGCTGTCGCGCGGGCCGCGGGATGACCAACAACAAGTGAAGACCCCGTAGTAACCAAACAGAAGGAAAGTTCAATCGTGTCAGTTGAGATGTTCTACGACGATGACGCCGACCTGTCGATCATTCAGGGCCGCAAGGTCGGCGTGATCGGCTACGGCAGCCAGGGCCATGCCCATTCGCTGAGCCTGCGCGACTCCGGTGTGCAGGTGAAGGTCGGACTCAAAGAGGGTTCCAAGTCGCGCGAGAAGGTCACCGAGCAGGGCCTCGAGGTCGACACTCCGGCCGAGGTTGCCAAGTGGGCCGACGTCATCATGCTGCTGGCGCCCGATACCGCGCAGGCCGAGATCTTCACAAACGACATCGAGCCCAACCTCGAGGCCGGTAACGCGTTGTTCTTCGGACACGGCCTGAACATCCACTTCGGCCTGATCGCCGCCGCCAACGTCACCATCGGCATGGTGGCCCCGAAGGGCCCCGGCCACCTGGTGCGCCGCCAGTTCGTCGACGGCAAGTGCCCTGCCTGATCGCCGTTGAGCAGGACCCGACCGGCGAGGGTCAGGCGCTGGCGCTGTCCTACGCCAGGGCATCGGCGGCTTCGCGCCGGCGTCATCAAGACCACCTTCAGGACGAGACCGAGACCGACCTGTTCGGTGAGCAGGCCGTGTTGTGCGGTGGCACTGAGGAACTCGTCAAGACCGGCTTCGACGTCATGGTTGAGGCGGGCTACGCCCCCGAGCTGGCCTACTTCGAGGTGCTGCACGAACTCAAGCTGATCGTCGACCTGATGTACGAGGGCGGCATCGCCCGGATGAACTACTCGGTGTCCGACACCGCGGAGTTCGGCGGGTACCTGTCGGGCCCGCGGGTCATCGACGCCGACACCAAGGAGCGCATGCGCGCCATCCTCAAGGACATCCAGGACGGCACCTTCGTCAAGGAACTCGTCGCCAATGTCGAGGGCGGCAACACGCGTCTGGAGAAGCTGCGCAAGGAGAACGCCGAGCACCCGATCGAGGTCACCGGCAAGAAGCTGCGCGATCTGATGAGCTGGGTCGACCGGCCGATCACCGAGACCGCTTAGTCTCTTCCAAACAAAGCCACGCAGGACATCCCGCGTGGCTTTAGTTTTGCGCGGGCTCGATCCGTGCGTCACCGGCGAATCCGACCATCACCACGATGAAGGTCGTCTGGACGGCCATGCCGGTGTGGATGAAGGACGGCTTGCGGATCCACTCGCGTCCTCGGACGAACGAGTAGACGAGCAGCACGTTGAACGTTCCGAACACGATCGCGGACACGCTGGCGCCGACCTTTAGGAACCGGGGATTGGCGATCAGCAGTGGATCGGTGCCGCCCGCCGGGGGATCGGGGTGCCAACAGCGGCGGCTGCGCCGACTACGGGCCAGCGTCGGCAGCGGCAGCCCGAATTCGCGCTTGAGCACCGTGCGCGCGGCGTAGTAGCCGCACATCCGTGCACGGCCGTTCCGGCGGCGTCGCCGCCGAGCACAGATACGCCTGCGGGATCGGCGTGGACCACGGGTTCCACCGCAGGGTCGGCCCGACCATCGCGGCGAACAGTGTGGCACCGCCGACGATGATGTCCCCGCCGACGTAGTTGGCGTTGTGCTTGGACATCTGCGCAGCGGTCACGCACCGCGAGCCAGCACCAGATCCCGGAACCCAGGCGCGGCCTTCTCGAACAGACCGATGATCGTTTCGGTCAGGTCCTCGGTCGAGTGGGCTGGGACGTGGGCGTAGGTCCACAACGGCCGCCGCCCCGCCGAATCGATGCGCGACGGATCGCATACATGCGCAAGCGCCGCCAACGTCATCGGCCAGGCGGGTGCCCGCCCGCGGCGATCTCCTTCTCGGAGTACGCCATCTGGGCTCGGGTCCCACCCATGGCACAGTGTCGCCAGCCGCGGGTCGCGCCACGGAATCTCGCCAGAAAGAACGAAATCCACCTTGCACACACCCGGGCCAAACCGGTAGCGCCGCAACGACTGTGCGTACCCGTCCGGTAACGACGAGCCGTAGATGTCGAGCAGTGCCGTCGGTGCGGTGTCGTAGATCACCACCCCAGGGAGGGAGGTCACCGGCTCGCCGACGACCAATTCGCCGCCATGGGCCCGCAGATCGGCGAGCATGGCGTCGACGATTGCCTGGCTGCCGCCGACCGGCACCGGCCAGCCCGCGGTGTGCGCCACCGTACCGAGCATGATGCCAGCGCCGCTGTTCACCGGTGACGGCATGGTCGAAATCGCATGTGCCAACGCCGGTGAACAAAGCGCGAGCATCGTCGCCGCGCAGCATGCCCCATGCCGGCTGCCCTGGGCGAGCACCCGAAGACCGGCGCGCACGGTGGTGGGCAGATCGGGCGGCAGCGAACGTTTGTCGCCGAGGAAGAATCCGAGCACGCCATCGGAATGCTCGACGAGCGGACCGAACAGCCGGCGGTAGGAGCGGCCGTCGTCTAGCTCGGCGCACGTGCGGTCCAGCGAATGGTAGGCGATCGCGGCCGGCCGGTTCGGCAGCGGATTAGCGTAGGAGATCCCGGGACCGCCAACTCCACCCCGCGCGCCGCCAGGTCGAACTCTGCGAAGAACGGCGAGGCGATCGCCATCGGTGCACCGCCGAGCATGTCGTGGCGGATATCGGGAAGTCCGGATCGGCCGCGGTGCGGCCCCACCGCCGAAGGTCGGCTGACCCTCCACGACGCGCACCTTCAAACCGGCTCGGGCGCAGATGATGGCAGCCGCCAACCCATTGGGACCACTGCCGACGACGGTCACGTCCACGTGTCAAGTACACCTCACAGCAGCCGATGGTCGTGCACTGGGCAACAGCTACTAGGCTGACCGGCGTGAATCTGCCCGTTGTATTGATCGCAGACAAGCTTGCCGCGTCGACCGTCGAGGCCCTGGGTGACCAGGTTGAAGTCCGCTGGGTCGACGGCCCCCGGCCGAAACTGCTCGCCGCGGTGGTCGATGCCGACGCGCTGCTGGTGCGCTCGGCCACCACCGGACGCCGGAGCCGCGAGGTCATGGCCGCCGCGCCTGCCTGGACAACGTCGACGTCGACGCCGCCACCGCGGCCGGGGTGCTGGTGGTCAACGCGCCCACGTCGAACATCCACAGCGCTGCCGAGCATGCCCTGGCACTGTTGCTATCGGCCGCGCGGCAGATTCCGCCGCCGACGCCACGCTGCGAGCACACCTGGAAGCGCTCGTCGTTCTCGGGCATCGAGATCTTCGGCAAGACCGTCGGCGTGGTGGGCCTGGGCCGGATCGGGCAGCTCGTCGCGCAGCGGTTGGCCGCTTTCGGCGCCCATATCGTGGCCTACGACCCCTACGTCGGCGGCCCGCGCCGCCCAACTCGGTATCGAACTGCTCAGCCTTGACGATCTTTGACCCGCGCCGATTTCATCTCCGTGCACCTGCCGAAGACCAAGGAAACCGCCGGCCTCATCGGCAAGGAAAACCTGGCCAAGACCAAACCCGGTGTGATCATCGTCAACGCCGCGCGCGGCGGGCTCATCGACGAGCAGGCCCTGGCCGACGCGATCACCAGTGGTCACGTCCGGGCCGCTGGACTCGATGTGTTCAGCACTGAGCCCTGCACCGACAGCCCGTTGTTCGAGCTGCCGCAGGTGGTCGTCACTCCGCATTTGGGCGCTTCCACTGAGGAGGCTCAGGACCGGGCGGGCACCGATGTCGCGGCGAGCGTGAAGCTGGCGCTGGCCGGCAAATTCGTCCCGGACGCGGTCAACGTCGCCGCGGTGTGGTCGGCGAAGAAGTGGCACCGTGGCTGGACCTGGTGCGCAAGCTCGGCCTGCTGGTCGGTTCGCTGTCCGACGCCGCGCCGGTATCTGAGCGTGCAGGCTCGCGGCGAGCTGGCTTCCGAAGATGTTGAGGTGCTGAAGCTTTCGGAGCTGCGCGGACTGTTCTCGGCTGTGGTCGACGAACAGGTGACGTTCGTCAATGCCCCGGCACTGCCAAGGATCGTGGCGGCCGCCGACATTTCCACTGCCACGGAGAGCCCGAACCACCGCAGGTGGTCGACGTGCGCGCGGTGTACGCCGACGGTAGTTCGTTCAACGTGGCGGCACGCTGTCGGTCCGCAGCAGGTGCAAAAGCTGGTGCAGATCAACGGGCGCAACTTCGATCTGCGCGCCGAGGGTTTCAACCTGGTGGTCAACTCTCCGATCAGCCCGGCGCGCTGGGCAAAATCGGCACTGAGCTCGGCAAAGCAGATGTCAACATCCTGGCCGCCCAGCTGTCCCAGGACGCCGGCGGTGAGAGCGCGACGATCATCCTGCGCCTGGACACCGATGTCCCCGAAAACGTGCGCGTCGCGATCGCCGAGGCGGTCGGTGCCACCACACTGGAAGTGGTTGACCTCTCATGAAGTTGGCGGTTATGATCGGCCCGGAGGTCATCGACGAAGCGCTGCAGGTGCTTGACGTGGTGCTGCCCGGTGTGGACAAGACCGAATACGACCTCGGTGCGCGCCGCTACCACGCGACCGGTGAATTGCTCACCGCGGAGACCATCGAAGAACTCAGGGCTACGACGCGATCCTGCTCGGCGCGATCGGCGATCCTCGGTGCCCAGCGGCGTGCTCGAGCGCGGCCTGTTGCTCAAACTCCGCTTCGCGCTGGACCATCACGTCAACCTGCGGCCGGGTCGCTCTATTCCGGCGTCAGCAGCCCGCTTGCCGGCGTGACGAATATCGATTTCGTCGTGGTGCGTGAGGGCACCGAAGGCCCCACACCGGTAACGGCGGCGCGCTGCGCGTCGGCACGCCGCACGAGGTGGCCACCGAGGTCAGCGTCAACACCGCCTTCGGTGTCGAGCGGTGGTGCGTGACGCGTTCGCCCGCGCACCCGGCGCAAGCACCTGACTCTGGTGCACAAGACCAACGCTGACCTTCGCGGGCAGCCTCTGGTCGTGGTGGTCGCCGAGGTCGGCAAGGAGTATGCGGACGTCGAG